>CAWIBX010000001.1:0-378953 GCA_963834405.1 uncultured Acidimicrobiaceae bacterium
AAGCATTCAATAAACCCATGTCTCGTGGCCGGCGTCCGAAACTTGGTTCGAGGCGTGGACCCGCAGCTCAGGGAGCCAATAGGCCAGTCATGTTCGGGTTGACTGGCTCGGTCAACCGCCAGTGCTCAAGGCCGACAGGACTGCTCACGATAGCAAGCAGACAGGTCACTTGTGGCCGAGCTACTGCGCCGCGAAACCGGCGGACGGGGGGAGGTGTGTTCGGGAGGGCCAGTCGGGTTGTTGAGCGCCTCTTGCACAGTCCGAAGCAGCGTCTCGAAGGCCATAGGCCTCAAAGCCCCTCGCTGGTCGTCTGCAATTCGCGGAGCGTCCGCCGTGCAAGTTCGCCGAAGTCACTATCACTCAGGGTGTGGCTCCAGCGCTCATAGACGATCTTCAAGGCGAGGGCGCCCAGCTGGGCGGCTAGACAGGCGGTCAGGGCGGGGGTGTCGCGTCGCTCGAGGGCCTCGGTCATCGAGGCTGTCAGAGCGAGTCCCTTGAGCGTCATGGCACTAAGTCCCATCACCTATCTGCCGGAGGTCCGCATGAGCCGTGCCGTCATCTATGAGTCCTTCGGAGGTCCCGAGGTCCTAGAGCTGAGGGAGATCCCCGAGCCCCACCCCGAACCAGGAGAGGTTCGAGTCCGGGTTACAGCAGCCGGCCTGAATCCGATGGACGGGGGCATCGTGTTCTTCGGCGGAGACCTGGCGGCCCAGTTCGGGATCAGTCTGCCGTCCGGCTTCGGATACGACTTCGCTGGGGTGATCGACGAGATCGGCGCCAGCGCCGTCGACTTTGCGGTCGGTGATCGCGTCTTTGGAGGCGCCATGGGCAAAGCCGTTGCCGACTTTCTGGTGACGAGGACCGAGCCAGAAGCACCCGACGCCCTCCTGCGTACGCCCGCAGGCATCAGCGACGAGGTGGCGGCCACCTTGCCAGTGGCCGGCAGCACTGCCGTCGCGGCTCTGGAGGCGATCGACCTGCACTCCGGCGATACCGTCCTGGTGGGCGGGGCCGCCGGTGGCGTAGGGGTGTTCGTCGTGCAGCTCGCCAGGCTGGCTGGGGCGAGGGTGATCGGGACCGCCTCGGAGACCACCTTCGGCTTTCTGCAGCAGATGGGGGTCGAGCCCGTGGCCTACGGCACGGGCCTGGCAGAGCGGGTGCGGGCCTTGGCCCCACAAGGCGTGAGCGCAGCGACGGACCTCTTCGGCACCGAAACGGTAGAAGCGGCGTTGGCGCTCGGAGTACCGCCGGAGCGGATCTCCACGATCGCGGCTGGGCCCAACCCCCCGGGCGGCGTGCGCGCCACCGGGGGCAGCGACGCCGGACCCGATGCCTTGGATCGGATCACCGACGCCATCCTGCTGGGCCAAATCACAGTACCCATCGCTGCGACCTTCCCGATCGAGGAGGTCCGTGCCGCCGTGACACTCCAGGGCGGACGCCACGTCCACGGCAAGATCGTGGTCACTCTTTGATGCTTAGAGACGGAGGCCGCATCATTCAGCGCGACGACAGCCCGCAGCCGGCGTTTTGGTCACCCTCAGTGAGCCGGACCTTGGGACATCGCCACGGCAATCCGAGCAACACGGATGCACGAACGATGGAACGGACCCCACTGACCATTGAGTGCCAGACGTCCCGGTTTCCGCGCGTCCAAGGTCAGATCGATCCGACCGGGGTATCTGCGAAAGTGGGCTCGGTCATTATCGCGGGGAAACTCGGCGAGGAGCTTGCCTTTACTGGCTTGGCGATCCGAAACACGAACTCCGGCTTCATCGGCTGCCACCAGGATTCGGTGAGGCAATGTTGTATCAGCGTGGGTAGAGGGGCGAACACGGCCATGGTGCCCTCAATGGCCTTACCTGTCACGGCTCTGGCACCGCCGATGGCCGCAGCGCCAACCATGAAAGTGATGATTGCCTCGGTGGTCGCAGGATCGGTGGACCGGAAGATGGCCAAGCTGACATTCGGCCGTGCCCCCGAAGTGCCTGACGCCGTTTCCTCGACACGGCTCCTGTTTTGCCCATGGAAAGTCTGCTTGGATGCCGCACTGCCGGCAATGTATGGGGCTACCCCACGCTGGTTCGCATTTGCATCTCCACCGACGGTAAGCCACAGAATCTGGACCCACCGATTGCCCCACCTGAAGTGGTCCTTGTCAGTGACGACGGTCGGACCGAAAGCCGTCTCCACGAGCTGTCCGTAGCAACATAGGGAGGATGGATCTGAGAATCGACGAGGAGCCGATCAGTCGCCTGGACCAGCACGGGGAGATCCCAATCTCCTTCCGCGTCGATCGCGTCCTGGAGCTGTCTAGGCCGGACTCCGGGCTGGGAGGGATCGTGCTGACCGAGGCCGAGGTCGGTTCCCCTTGGGTGAAGGACTACGACGCCGAGGAGGGCGAGGGGCCAACCCGCTGGCTCAGGCGCTTCGATACATCCAACTGGGGGCTGCTCGCTGCCTACGACGGTGCAGAGAGGATCGGTGGGGTCGTGATCGCCTTCCGGGCGCCCGGGGTCAACATGCTCGAAGGCCGTGATGACCTGGCAGCCCTATGGGACATCAGGGTTCGGCCCGCGCACCGCTCGGCCGGAGTGGGCTCAGCGCTGTTCCGCGCCACCGAGGACTGGGTCCGGTCCAAGGGCGGTCGGATGCTCAAGGTCGAGTCACAAAACGTTAACGCCGGAGCCTGTCGGTTCTATGCCGGTATAGGTTGCACGCTCGTCGCCATCAACCAACGGGCCTACCCCGATCTTCCGCACGAAACTCAGTTGATGTGGTTCAAGGACCTACTTTGACTGCGGCTAGCCCGGCGTCGTTCGGGGGCAATTTGGATCAGCGCCCCGAATAGCGACGTAAGAGTTGGGTTCGGCTGAGAAGTGAGACGGTGAGGAGTGCGAAAGCGATCACAAAGCAGATCGCCGCCTGCCACATGAGTCCATTTATGAGCAATGGGCCCGCTGTCATTGCCGATGCAATCCCCAACATAAGCCCGACCAGGGCGACGCGGTTGCGCCAACGGTCGCCGTTCGACAGAGGGGCGAGCAGCGGTTCGTGTCCGGCAACGCGGTCCTCGTCCGGTGCAGCCGAAGCGCCTTCATGGTCAACGAGGTTGTCCCAGCTTGCGACCTTCCACCCGAGCCGAAAGAGAGTCGGAATTACGGGTTCGGCAGTGTGACGACCAGGATGACCCTTGGCGCGTGCACACGAGAGCACGTCGGTTCCAGTACTGCCGTACATGTACGATTCGATGCGCCCTCGCACGCCACAGGTTGGCTGATTCCGTTGTGCGAACCATTTCGGGTCTCTTATTACTTCGTAGTGAGCCACCGGGAGCTGGCGGATTTTTGGCGGATCATGGTGGTGTTCATCCAGATACCGGCGAGCGATGCGCTTTAGCTCATCAACGTGGGCCCAGGGGCCTTCCTTCTCCACGTCGCTCACACTTCAGATCGTATGTCGCCCGCCACGCTGATGGGACCACCCTTCCGTCAATGTGAAGGGACCACCTCTGGGGTCTGCAGCGTCGGTTAGCCCGGACCTTTCAGTAACTCTTGCTGATGGGATCTGGGCATCGACAGTAGGTGCACGTCGCGCCTGACGCGGGGTCGGAACCTCGGGATAAAGGCGTAAGGGGGTTCGGACGACTGTCAACGGCCATCAGGATTTCCCCACAGGCGGTCATGGATTTTCCCCGCGGACGGCCACGAGAAGTCCCCGGGGACGGCCATAAGAATTCCCCAGGGACGGCCACGAGAACTCCCCGCGGACGGCCACGTTGTGGGTTGGGTTCACTCGTCGAGAGGCTTCACCCCCTTGCCCGAGGTGGCGTCGGCCAAGCGCACGGACTCTCCATCGGTGACGATGACGTGGGCATGATGGAGAAGCCGGTCCACGAGCGCTGAGGCGATCGTCTTGTCCATCAGCTGGTCCAGTCCCGAAGGGTGCAGGTTCGACGAGATGGCCACCGAGCGCTTCTCGTACGCGGCGTCGACGAGGCGGTACAGGCCCTCAGCGGCATCGGCCGAGACCGGCAGAAGTCCGATGTCGTCGACCACGGTGAGCGACACCGACGAGAGTGCGGCGAAGGCCTTGGAGACCGAGTCGTCGACGCGGTGCCGGCGCACCAGGGCCCCGAGATCCTCGACGGAGAACCAGGCCACGCTCAAGCCGTCTTCGACGGCCTTTTGCCCGAGCGCTTCGAGCCAGTGGCTCTTGCCCGTGCCACTCGGCCCGGCAATGGCCAGGTTCTCGTGTCGCGCCACCCACTCGAGGGTGGCCAGCCCCTGCTGGGTGGCCACCGGTATCGACGAGCGCGAGGGCACCCAGCTCTCGAGGGTCTTGCCGGCCGGGAAATGAGCCCGGCGCCGCTTGACCTCCATGGTGGAGCGATCGCGTCCCTCGGCCTCATGGGTGAGCAGCACCCGGAGTATCTCTGCGGGGTCCCAGCGCTGGGCCTGGGCGGTGCGCACGACATCTTCGAGCTGCTCGCGCACGTACTTGAGGCGAAGCCGCCGACACAGGGCGGTCACCTCGTCGAGGGCCACCTGCGAGGTCGCTACTCGTTCGCTCATGACGTTGCCACCACGATGGCGTCGCGCAGGCGCCTGCAGTCGAGCGCGATCTCATCGGCGTCGTAGCCCGCCCCGTTCGAGGCGCACAAGATGGTGCACAAGGTGCTGGAGCGATGGGCGCAGATCTCGGCGATGAACTCGAGCAGCTCCATGAGCTCGATGGCGTCGAGCGGGTCGATGGAGGCCGGCCTCATTGCTCACCCTCCTGGTCCTCACCGCTCGGAGTAGCGCTCTGCGCGCCGAGGGCTGACCACATCTGTGTGCCCTGGGCCAACGAGTGCTCGGGTGGTGGGACGACCGCCCCGGCCACCGCCCCCGCGCCGTGCACCAAGATGGAGCCCAGATCACCGGCGCCGAAACGCCCGGCCATGGCCGCGATGCCCAGCGCCGCATCCACCGCGCCTGCTCCGTGCAGCGAGGCCAAGGCGACCGCTTCGGCCATCCGGGTCTCGATCTTGCGGGCGCCGCAGGCGGCGGCTTCGCTCAAGTAGCGCCCCGCCCCTTCACCGAGGGACAAGAAGGCGGCCTCCGACGCCTTGGTGGCCCTGGGCCTGCGCTCGAGCGGGTCGGCGGAGCGGTCCCGGTAGTGGGTGTCGTCGATGGACGCCTGACCGGGGCCGACGAGTCGGTGACGGGCGACTTCGGTCGCGCCCGATCCCTCACCGGCGACGATGACCACCTCGCGCTCGCGCACCCTGACCCAGACCAAGGTGTCGACGAAGGTGTCGGGGACGCTGTAGCGCGCACCTCGGAACGAGACCACCGACGACCAGCCAACTGAGCGCGATTCGCCGAAGGCGACGCTGTAGGGGGCGTCGGGGACCCGGTGTAAGAACCCACGTTCCACCTCGAGTGCCTCGGCGGGAACCTGCCGGGTGACGGCGTGGACGCGGTGATTGAACGAGTCGGCCACCGCCGCGCAGGCCGCCACGAGCTCGCCGAAGTCGCGGTAGTCCTCCAACAGGTTGTAGTCCGTCGGCACCAGGTCGGCCTTGGCGATGCCGACTGTGCGTTCGGAGCCTCCCTTCGATTCTGGGTCATAGGGGACACAGGTCGCGATGGTCACCCCGTAGTAGCGGCTGAGGTCAACCGCGCCCCGGTTGCGCACCGGGATGCCGGCGATGTGGTGGTCGGTGACGGTCTTCTCGTTATCGGTGAGCAGGTAGGTCGGTGCACCCCCGATGATGCGGAAGCTCTGGTCGAGCGCGGCCACGACCGAGGGCCACGAGCGGTCGGCCAAGGGGATGATGACCCGGAAGCGGGACCAGGCCAGCCAGGCACAGAACAAGACGGTGGACAGACCGCCGACAACGGGACCGTCTCCGTAGTCCCATTGCAGCCAGTGCCCGGGCTCGGTGATCCAGGGCTTGTAGATGCGATGGGTCTGGCGCCTCCAGGCGGCCTTGGCGTGGGCCACCACGCGCCGCGTCGTGCGCTCTGACCCCGAGTAGCCCATGGCCACCAAGCGGTCGTGGACGACGTCGGCCCGGATCTTCCCCGAGGACCGATCGACCCACTGGTCGATCTTGTCGGCAAAGGTGTCGGCGACACTCGCCCGTGGCGACGGGGCCGCCCCGAGCGTCCCGGCCGCCCGGGCGGCCACCAACGCGGCCACGGTGTGGTGGTCGACGCCGGTCAGCTCCGCCGCGCTCCGATAGCAATTCGTGAGGTCGTAGGCCTCGAGTACTTCCATCTCTTCCTCCTCGGACAACATTGGGTGTTCCTCCTTGGTTCGATGGGCCATTTGCCGGCTTCCATCGATGCCAAGGGGGAACCCTCAAGTGGTGGATGGAGAGGACGTCGCTGTCCGCTCCTGGGGAATTCCGGTGGCCGTACCCGGGGAATTCCGCTGTCCGTCCGTGGGGAGTTCTGTTGGCCGCCTATGGGGATTTTGACGTGGCCGCTGACAGACGACCCTTCAGACTCATCGAGGACCTCTGCATTCGAGTTCGAGGACGTGTTGGTCGAGCCAGTCGTCCTCGAGCAAAGGGTTCAGGGGTTGCTCAGGTGATGGTCGCCCACGACGGCAGTCGCCCGAAGGCGGCGACGAGGTCGTCTGCCCAGGGCCAGGCGGCGGCGATGCGCACGCTGCGACGCCGAGCCGAAGAGACAAGGATCCCTGCGGCGTGCAAGAGCGTGTAGCGCAGTCGCTTGGGTTCGGCCCGGGCCAGCTCGCCCTCGAGGCAGAGCGCCTTCAGCCAGGCCAACAGGTCAGAGGCGATGAGCACGACGGCGAGCCAGGCCGCGTTGATGGCGAAGCTGTGGCTGGGCATGTTGGCCAGTCCGGTGTCCTTGGCATCGCGGATGGCGCATTCGACGCGCCCGCGACCGCGGAAGAGCGCTTCGAGATAGCAGATGTCGGCATCGGCCAGGTCGGTGACGAAGACCTGGTAGCGGTAGCCGTCCACGTCGGTGAAGTGGAGCTGGGCGCCGGGGTGGGGTAGCTCGCGCCGGGCGATCATGCGCGTGCCCTCGGGCCAGGCCGACAGGTCCACCAGGTCGGTCACCTCTGCCACCTGGCCCGTCTCGAGCTCTTCGGTTCCATCCGAGGAAACGGCCTTTTTCCAGCGCCTTTTGGGCACCGTGGTCACGACCTGGGCCAAGGGCGCCTTGAGGCGGAAGCCGCCGACGAAGCGCACGCCACGTTCTCGACAGGCCTGGGCCAGCGCGTGTGACGTCCCGCCCGAGTCGGTGCGGACGATGACCTCGTGGTGAGCGGGGTCGATGGGCAGCTGGGCCAAGGAGGCATCGAGCACACAGATGTGGTCCTCGCCGGTGCCCGAGCCGGAGTTCCCCGGGCGCAGCAACCCCGCCAGGGCTTCGCCGGTGGCATCGAGGTAGGCGACGAGGGGATAGAAGCCGAAGTCGGGTAGCCCCGGCGCATTGCTGCGCCGGGGCCCCCTCAGAACCCGGCGTGCGACTTTCACCGCACCGGGCTCAAGCAAGCCCCGAGGATTTCACGGTGCTGCAGGAGTGCCGTTCATGCTGCCAGCGAGGACGGACCTGGGCCGGCAGCGAGCGTGTACAAGATGGCCTGCGACGCTCTCGTCCGTTTGACCCGTTGTCCGCTCCGCGGTAATCGCCTGCTTGCGAACCGCTCTGCGAACGACCGTGAGCCAACGGCCCCACTCATCGGGGCTCTGTGGCTCACGATCGGCGAGAAGCAGATACCCACCGCACGCCGGGCAGCGGCCGTGCTGGGCCTTCAGCAGCTGAAGACTCAGTCCGTCCCACGGTGGCGTGTTCCGGGCTCTGCGCCTCGCCCAGTACTGGGCCAAGGCCGGGTCGTCCGGAGACGCCGTCCCTGGCACCAGCTGGTGACGGACGATCCTCGTCCAGGCGTGCTTTTGGAGATGAAAGCCACTTTCGCGGTCTCCAAACACCCATCGGTCACGCCGAGACGCATTGAACGCACCGAAATACCGGTCGACTACCCAGTGTCTCGACTTGTTCGGGTGGTTGCGTCTGGCCCACTTGTAGGTGAGCGTCCACAGATGCCTGTCCAGTCCGGCGAAAGCCTCGCTGGACACCACCGTCCGGTAATAGGTCGACCATCCCCGAATGATCGGGTTGAGCCGTTGGATCACTGCCGAGGCGTTGGCTCCCCGGAGGGAGCGCATCTCGTCGGTGAGCCTCTTCCGGTGTCGCTTCAAGGCGGCCTTGGACGGCTTGATTAGCAGCTTTTCCTGGTAGCGGCGGACGTTGATGCCCAAGAAGTCGAAACCCTCGTCGAGGTGGATGACTTGCGTCTTCTCCGCATTGAAGGTCAACCCCCTGGTCGCCAGCCAGCCCGTCAACCGCTCCTTGACCTCATGGGCCTGCTCACGGCTGACGCACATAACCACCAGGTCATCTGCGTATCTCACCAACACCGGTGAGCCCGGCACCGTCTTTCCGGTATTCACGCCGAACGTTCGGTAACGGACTCCGGCCGCCTCCTCCATCCCGTGCAGGGCAACGTTCAACAGCACGGGAGAGACAACCCCACCCTGCGGGGTTCCCTCCTCCGTGGGAGCGAAGTGACCTTTGTCGACCACCCCGGCCTTCAACCACGCCTCGATCTGCTTCCGGGCTGGGAAGCTCCCGATTGCGTCAAGGAGAGCGGAGTGGTCGATCCGGTCAAACGCCGCCGTCAGATCGGCATCGAGCACCCAGCCCCGGCGCACGGAACTGCCGTGCACCGTGGCGAAGATGCTGGCGATGGCATCATGACAGCCACGACCAGGACGAAAGCCGTAGGACTTCGGCTCGAACCGTGCCTCCCACTCGGGTTCCAGGGCATTGACCACCTGCGCCTGGAGCACCCGATCAACGATGACCGGTATCCCAAGGGGGCGCTGTTTTCCGTTGGCCTTTGGTATGTACACCCGCTTGACGGGCTTGGGCACCCACTTGGCGGGGCGGCGCTGCACGAACTCGGCCAGCAGAGCCTTGCCCGGTGCAGTGACCACCACGTGTCCGTCGATGCCCGCCGTCTTGCGGCCAGCATTGAGCTCGGTCACCCGTCGAACGCTGATAAGAGCGTTAGCACGTGACCGGAGCATCAGCTTCTGCAGATTGCGGACCTTGGACAGGTCCCCATTCCGTGACGCCGTGTAGATACGTTGACGCAGACGCCGTACGTCGTCTTCGACTTGTCCCCAGTCAATGCAGGACCAGTCCAACCCTCTGCCCTCGGGTCCGTTCATTGCGACATCAGTCGCAACGTCCAACTTGTCCCTCGGTTCTGAAATCGTCGCCATCGTTATCACCACAGGCTCACCTGACCACGTCAGCACCCTTTCGGGTCCGGGAACGAGCCCGTATCCGGCCAGTTATCCGAGACGACCGACGGAGGGGTCGGCCATGGTGTCCCGGTTTCCTGTGGCCTTTCGGCTGCCGGCCTTCGCTTCTTGGTCATCCTTTGCCCGCTGGGGAGTTGGGCCTTCCTTGCGGTCGGCTTACCGGACGCCGAAACCGACGACCGGACCCCAACGGGGTTGTCACGTTGCACACACGTGAGAAGCGGCCGGATTGGGTGCCCTCTTTACCCCGGCGACAGTGGTGCCCTCACGACCGGCCGCGGTTCTCCGGCCGCCACGCGCCGCTCTGCTGCGGCTAGTCGCTTCCCCCCGGCACAACAGCCTGCCTCCGGGGGCCTACATCTCGAGGCATGGTCGAGGATTCACTTTCGTTCACCCGCCCGGCCTTCCCCTTGCCGGTAACCCACGGGCAGAGCGCAGGTCCTTGGGCTTTTCCCCCGAGCTTCACACCTCTCCGTCGCCAGAGACGCATGTCAGGGTGGGGACAGGCAATGGGCACTTGCCCGAGCTACGTCACCGTCATGAGACGACCCTCCTTTTGTCGTGGCTGCTCAACGTGTGCGCCCTCGTGGCGCACGCCGCGCTTGTAGGTGGGAGTGGCCTCTTCCTTCTCCGAATGGGCGTCCACCAAGGTGCCGTCGATGTCGATCACGTAGAAGCCCGGGTCCATCCCCGCCGCCCACGCCGCTCGGCGCGCCTTGGCCCGGGCGTCAGCGATGCGCGCCAAGACCTCCTCGTCGATGGCCTCGAGGGTGCGCCAGGCCGTCGGCACCGAGGCCACCTTGCCGAAGAGCGCGGGCTGGTCGGAGAGCACCCGCAGGTCACTGATGGTCGTCGCGCCGTCGGCCAGGGCGACGGCCAGGTCAACGAGCACCTCGCCACGGTCATGGCCGCGCCGGCGCTGCTTGGTCGGCGCCATGGCAGCCGAGAGCTGCTCGGTCAAGGAGAACTCCTCGGCCAGTTCACAGAGCAAGCGGGCCCCGACATGGGCCACCACACCCGTGCCGCCAGTGGTCACCATCACGCGGGGTCGACGCGCTGTACGCTTCATCTTGGAAGTGCCCTTCTCTCGGGGATGTTTGTTGCTTCGCAACCACAAGTTTCCCAGAGCAGAAGGGCTTTTCCGCGTCTTTGCGTCGTATCAGACCGGAGTTACTGAAAGGTCCGGGTTAGGCGATGATGACGGCTGCGTGAGCGAGCGTCAAGACCTCCTCCGCCGTCGCGTGGCCCGAGGGGTCGTCGTGCCGACGTCGAGCCCGGGCTTTTGGTGCTTGCGATAGGACTCGCCGTCGAGGACGAGCTCGTAGGCGGCCGACTGGAGGCGGTCGATGGCGGACTGCGCCAAGAGGGCATCGGCCATCTGGGCGATCCACTCGATGGGCTCGCGGTTCGACGTCACCAGCGTCGAAGCCGCCCGGTGGCGTTCGACGACCAGCTCGTAGATGTCGGCGGTGTCGAGGGGGTCGAGCGGCTGGAGGGCGAAGTCGTCGAGGATCAGCAGGTCGACCCGATGAGTTTGCGCATCTCGGCGTAATGGGAGTGTCGAGGCGGCGCCGCGGAGCCGTTTGAGCAACAGGTCGGTGCGGTAGAACACGACGCTGTTGCGGCGGCGCACCGGCGTGTGTCCGAGCGCTGAGGCCATGAAGGTCTTGCCGACCCCGACAGGTCCCATGACCATCACGTTGTGGCCGGCGTCGACGAAGCGCAACGAGCACAGCTCGTCCCAGACCGCCCGGTCGAAGTTGACCTTCGTCTCCTCGTCCCAGTTCTCGAGCACCATGTCGGGGTCGAGGCCCGCCGCGCGGGCCCGCAGGGCCGCCGACGAGGTCTCGCGCCGGGTCACCTCGTCGGCGAGCACGAGCTCCAAGAAGTCGGCGTGTCCCATGTTCCGTGCCTTGGCGAGGGCGAGACGCTCGGGGAGGGTGTCGAGGCAGCGACCGAGCTTGACGGCTCGCAGCACCGTCTTTAGGTCGGCTGAGATGACCGGGGGCGGGGCGCTCACGACAACGCTCCCGCTGTGGGCGCCTCTGAGCCCCGGTCAGGGTCCACTGCGGGCTCTGGGTCCTCGCGCCGAACTGGGAGAACACGGAAGTCGGCGTCGGGCCGGGCGAAACGCGCCGAGAGCAGGCGGCCCTGGATCGGCACCGGCGCGGCGTGTCCCTCGGTGCCGCGTTCGAGCATGCGACCGATGAGCGAGACGCTGTAGGCCTCGGCTTCCGCCGCTCGCGCACACGCCAGCTCCACGCGACCCGGGCCCCACTTCTTGACCAGGCTCAACAACGCGTAGACCTGGCGCATCTTGGTCCACGGCAGCGGGTGGTCCAACAGCACCGCCGCGTAGGCACCGACGGCGGGTCCGTGGGCGGCCGCCATGTTCTTCAGCCGTTCGAGGTCGCGCAGCGCGTAGACCTCGGTGCCCTTGGGCAGGTCGGCCGGGTCGGTCGAACGCCCGCCGGGTGCTTGGCGGGGATGGACCTTGACCAGCTGACCCCGCAAGTACAGCTTGACGAGGTCCTTGTCGGCCCGGGCGTCGAGGTGCCGGCCGATCAGGTTGCCGGGCACCGAGTAGAGCGCCTTGGCCACCTCGACGTGGTGGTCACGAGCCACCTTGGGCGTGGCGTAGTGCGGCAGGTCATAGGGGGCGAGCGGCACGGGAGCGAGGGCGGGAACCTCGAGCATGGCGAAGTGCTCGGCCGGCCGAGTGGCCGTCGTCCCGTGCACGCGCAGTCCCGCCGTCGTCGTGCACCAGATCTCAGCCCTGCGCTGGGCATCGGGGAGGTCGATGAAGTGCTCACCGGCGAAGAACGAGCCCCGCACGTAGGGCACCGTGCGCTCGACCCGGGGCTTGTCCTTGGGATGGCGGACCCGAGTGGCGTCGACGAGGAAGCCGCGGTGCTGCGCGTATTCGACGAAGGCGGCGTTGAGACGTGGCTCGGTTGGGTTCGCCTTGTCGACGATGGCCGCCATGTTGTCGGGGATCACCACGGCGAAGATCCCGCCGAAGAAGGCCCAGGCCGCCTTGAAGCCAGCGATGATGTCGGCCAGCGTCTGGGAGAAGGTGAGCCACACGAAGCAGTAGCGCGACACACAGGGCGTGAAGATGAGCGCGTGCAGCACGCGACGCCGATCCGTCTTGGGGTCGTACATGAGGCCCATGCGCCCGAAGTCGACTTGGAGCTCGACTCCGGGTTCGCCGTCGGCGACGCGGACGGTCTTCTTTTGGCCACGACGAGGCCCGCACAGCTCGGCGCAGAAGCGCTCCAAGGTCCGCTTGGGGACCGCCACCCCCGATCGGGCCAACAGGGTGTGGATCTTGACGACGGTCAGGCCCTCGTCGTCGAGCCAGGCGCGGATCTGCTCCTGGTGGCCCTCGAGGGTGCGCCAGGACTCGCCACGGACGCTGCTCCGATGGGGCCGGACCCGCTCGAGCACCGCGGCCAGGACCTCGTCGCTCAGCTGGCCCTCCCCGCCGCCTCGCTCGACGCCCGCCTCGACCGCGCCGGCCACGTAACGGCGAACCGTCTTGCGGTCGACCCTGGCCAGACGCTCGATCGCTCGCAGCGCCTCGCCCCGGAGCCAGAGCCGGAGCACCTCTTTCACCTCGAACACGGGTACCTCCCGGAATCCCATCGCCGCTCCTCAGATCGCGTCTCCGATGGCGGCGAGTGGACCGGATCAGCGACCGGCGCTGGTGGACCCCCGGGGTGGTCCCATTACTGGCGGAAGGGTGGTCCCATGCTCGTGGCGGAACTCAGCTCAGGGTGGTCCCATGCTCGTGGCGGGCGACACGTATGCCCAGACTCCAAAAAGTTGCCCACACGCGGCCTACGAGGCGACCCTGAGACGCCGGCGTCGATGAACATATGGGGACACCCGTGGAGATCACAGTGGATCAACTCCAGAGCATCAGGACGCGCTGGCTACGACAGTGACCGTTGATCGGCACCCGATTGTTGCCGGCTCGAGACGAACGTCGGTGAAGCCGTGTTCGCGGCATCGATCGGCAAAGGCGGTGGCTTGTTCGTCGGTCCAGCCATGGCTCCCCAGCCCGCGGGCACCTGGTTCGGCCCTCCGCTCCATGGCGACTAGACGGCCTCCAGGGAGGAGCACCCGGCGCACCTCTCGAAGCCCGGCGTCGATGTCCGACCAGTGGTGCACAGTCGCGATTGACCACACGA
Organism: uncultured Acidimicrobiaceae bacterium; assembly: GCA_963834405.1. Classification (GTDB taxonomy): domain Bacteria; phylum Actinomycetota; class Acidimicrobiia; order Acidimicrobiales; family RAAP-2; genus Bog-473. The sequence goes on from CAWIBX010000001.1 coordinate 13,555, forward strand.
CCGAAACAGAACCATCTGGAAGTGGGATCTCCTCGGCGGCGCCCTCGGCGTACCGCACCTTCGCCGAGCTACGGGTGAGAAGTCTCGCGACCCTGAGCATGACGGGCGCCGGGTCGACTCCGGTGACCGTCGCACCCTGTCGGGCCGAGTAGCGGACCGCGACTCCGGGGCCACACCCGACGTCTACAACTCTGTCGCCACTCCCTTATAGCCGGGGTAGTCGGCGTGATGATTGGGCGGTGCGTGCTGCTCGTTCACACAACCACCTTGACAGTTGAACCTGACTTCAAGTCAAGTGGGAACATGTCAGAGCCGCTGCTGACCATCGGGGAGGTCGCCGAACGAGCGGGCGTTGCGACCTCCACGATCCGCTACTACGAGCGCCTCAACCTGCTGGTCGCCGATGCCCGAGCGTCCGGCCAGCGTCGCTACCGTGTCACCACCCTCCGAAAACTCGTGTTCATAGGCATGCTCCAAGATGCAGGGCTCGCGTTAGTGGACATCGCCGGGATCCTCAATGCTGCCGACGTCAGCGAATGGAAGGCCATAGCGACGCGACGACTCGAGGCCCTCGACAGGGAGATCGCGACATTGCTTCAAGCCCGCGCGTACCTCTCCGGTGCGCTGCTCTGCCGCTACGACCACCCTGCAACGGACTGCAAGATCATGGGAGCCGAGATCGATCGCCGACTCTCAGTGGGCGACGAAGCGGAGTGATGCGGTGCCGGCGTTCGGGGTCAGTCAGCCCGTCGTCTTCCGAGATGGTCGGTGAGCACCAGATCCGACTTGGTATGCCTCCTCTACCAAGGCTGCAAAGGAATCGTCGAGCTGCGCCGCACTGGTTATCCGAAACTGATGCACATAGAGGCTCTTGGTGTAGGGCGAGACCCGTAGGAACCTTTCGTCCTGCACTTCTCGCTGTAGATCAAGAAACCCGTCTAGGTGGGTGGTGTGAAACGGGTCAGTATCCACCGGACGGACTGATCCGCAGAACCACGCGGCCCACGGCGGATCGTGTCGGTGCGGTGGCCGGGGCCGGCAGGCGACCCGCAGACCGCCAGGCGAGCGGGACAAGCGCCCAGGACGTCCGGAAAGGCTGCAATTGGCGCTCAGGCCACCTGCAAGCGCCCTTCGACACTGCGCCGCACGCCGAGGACGGCCAGACGTGCCAGGTTCGTGGCGGCGGCCAGCAAACTGAAGTCTGCGCCGACTTTGACGGTGCCGCGGACCCGAGCTCGGCGGCCTCCGTGTCGGCGGCGCATGAGGTGGGCGAGCTTTCGCTCCACCTTGGGGCGCGTCGTGCGGTAGTCGTCTTGCCACCCCGGGTCGTGTTGACGCTGGCGGGCCCGGGCCAACGCTGCTTCGTGGGCCCCGATGCTGATCGTGCGCCCGGCGGTCGACCTCGTGCACTGCTCGCGCAGAGGGCAGCCAGCGCAGGCGTCGCCGAAGTAGGCCATGCCGCCGCCGTCGCGGTGACGGCGGATCGTGACCGTCGCGCCCGCGGGACAGGTGACGGTGTCGTCCTCGAGGTTCACCTCGAAGCGGTCCTTGGTGAAGAGGCTGCCTGCGGCCGTCGGCTTCTGGGTCTTGCACCTCGACTCGATGCCCTCGTCTTCGAGTCGCTCTTGAAACGGCCCGGTCCCATAGGCGTTGTCGCCATAGACGGTGGCCTGTTCGTCTCCATCGACGCTCGCGCCATCGTCCTCGGACTCCTCGTCAACCCTTGGCGCCCCAGGGCTGCGTTCGTCGTCGGCCAAGAGGTCGGCGACGAGTTCTTCGGCCACGGCGGCATCGCCCACGTTGCCCGGGGTGACGACGGTCTCGGTGATGATCTCTGAGTCCGGATCCACCGCGGCGTGACCCTTGTAGCCGTCGAAGCCCCTGGCCTGGGTCTTGTGCCCATGGCGGGCCTCGGGGTCGACCGTCGAGATGATCCGGTCTGCCGCCACGCCCCGCACGATGCGAAAGGTGCCCCCCGCATCCTCTTCGATGTCCTGGCCGACGACGGTGGCCAACAGAGCGACGGCCTGGGCGAGGTCGGGACCAAGCTCTCTTCCTTCGAGGAGCAACAGGACCCCATGGGCGTCCTTGGCCCGCGAATCGATCAGGGCGTCACGGGCGGCGGGGTCGTCCCAGTCGATCTGGGGCTTGGCCGAGGTGGCGTAGTCGTCACCGCTCTTTATGACCTCGCGCACTTCGGCGGCCAGTTCGGGATCGGCCACCTTGAGCACTCCCCGGATGGCCGAGCGGATGAGGGTAACCGTGTCCATGGTGGCCACCGCGTCATAGAGCGGAGTCGAGTCCAATATGCGCTTGCGTCCGACGAGTCCGGCCTCTTTGGCCGCGTCGCGGGTGACGTCGAAGATGCGGTTGGGAGCGACCGAGTGGCGCAGGCGCTCGCGCATGTCGACGAGCACGGTATGGGCGAATCTCGTCCACCCTTCGGTGTCATAGCCGCCGACGCCCGCCGCGTAGCGCCAGCGGGTGTCGAAGCAGTAGCGCTCGACCGCCTCGCGGTCAGAGAGCCCCTCGAGACGCTGGAGCACCATGGCCACGGCCACGACCGAGGGCGGCACCGAGCGCCGGCCCGAGTCCTCGAAGAGGTCGGCGAAGGCCTCGTCGGGGAAGAGGCGCTCCCGCTCACGGTGCAAGAACGCGTAGATCGAGTGTGCCTCGAGCGTCTCGTCGCAGAACCTGGTCACGTCGTCGAACAGGTCGCCCTGTTTGTTCGCCACGCCGAGCGTCATCGGTCCCTCCAGATCGAGAACTACAAGGTTGTAATTCTCTCAGATCCGGACCAAGATCGCGAATCGAACGCCACGCGGTCAGCGTGCCCGATCACGCGAAAGACACCACCCACCTAGGGAGGCTTTGCGGGGTTTTGCCCCGGCGAAACCCCGGTGGGTTCCCTTGAAGGCAATGGCCGTCTTGGTGACACTCACCGTGTATGGCCCACATGCCGTCAGCAACCTAACGAAGCGTTTATAAAGGTCAACGACGCCTTTGGGTTTGTCGGCCAGCTGCCGCTCGACGCTCCACTCTCCAGCAGATTCCACTTGCGCAGAGTAGTGATCTTCCGGGTCGGCACCTGCCCCCAGGGTGCCGGAGTGAGCGGGTTAGCGCGCAGTTAGCAGTTGACCCGCCACGCCAACTCTCGTGCCCCCAAGAGGATCCAGTTACGGGACGATTATTGGCACTCGGCTGACAACCTCTAGTTCGAAACTTCCGCGGGCGACTCCGCGTCATACTTCGACCGGATGTGCCTTGCCTGTTCGACGACTCATTGGGGCTATCGTTGGAACGGGTCGTTACTGGCGTCTGGGTCGAGCACCACCGGGGATCGACCAGCCGGCAACACGCCGGAGAGAGCCGTGCGCCTGGGCGAACACTCGATGTCGTCCGAAGGGAGCGCGTGATGCCCGATCCAGCCGTAGCGATTGCCTATCGATCGTCGTTGGAGGTGATCTCTGCCGCCGAACCAAATGTGGCCAAAGCCATCGTCGGTGAGCTGGAGTCCCAACGTCTCCAGCTAAAGCTGATCGCCTCGGAGAACTACGCCTCGCCTGCCGTGCTGTTGGCCATGGGTAACTGGCTGTCCGACAAGTACGCCGAAGGCACCCCCGGCCATCGTTTCTATGCCGGATGCGAGATGGTTGACCGGATCGAGACGTTGGCTTCCGACCATGCCAAGGCGCTCTTCGGCGCCGAGCACGCCTACGTCCAACCTCATTCGGGGATCGACGCCAACCTAGTGGCCTACTGGGCCATCCTGGCCCACCGAGTCGAGCAGCCTTTCCTCGACGAGGCTGGAGTGGGTCACGTGAACGACCTCGACCCCGTGGGCTGGGAACACCTCCGTAATGAGCTGCACTCCCAGCGGATGATGGGCATGGCTCTCGACGCCGGTGGGCACCTCACCCATGGATTCCGACCCAACATCTCGGGGAAGCTCTTCGACCAGGCCAGCTACGGGGTCGACCCCACTTCCGGACTCCTCGACTACGGCGCCATCGCCGCGCAGGTCAGGCAGTTCCGTCCGCTGGTGCTCGTGGCGGGGTACTCGGCGTACCCCCGGAATCCCAATTTCGCCACCCTGGCCGAGATCGCACACGACGTCGGCGCCACGTTCATGGTGGACATGGCCCACTTCGCGGGGCTGGTGGCCGGAAAGGTGCTCGTCGGTGACCTCGATCCGGTCGCCCATGCCGATGTCGTGACCTCCACCACCCACAAGTCACTGCGCGGCCCTCGGGGTGGGCTGGTGTTGTGCACAGAGGAATACGCACCCTTCGTAGACAAAGGATGCCCGATGGTCCTCGGCGGCCCACTGCCCCACGTGATGGCGGCCAAGGCCGTTGCTCTGTCAGAAGCCCGCCAACCCTCATTCGCCACCTATGCGACCCAGATCGTGGAGAACGCTCGGGCGCTTGCTGACGGACTCCTTCGCAGGGGAGCACAACTCATCACCGGGGGAACTGACAACCACCTCGTCCTGCTGGATGTCGCTTCCAGCTTCGGCCTCACTGGCCGTCAGGCCGAGGCCGCCCTGCTCGATGCGGGCGTGGTCACCAACCGCAACTCGGTGCCGAATGACGCCAACGGTGCCTGGTACACCTCAGGCATTCGACTCGGCACCCCGGCGCTGACCACACTGGGATTCAGTCCAGACGAGCTCGACGAGGTTGCCGACGTCATCGTCACTGCACTACGGACCACAACACGCTCGACGTCGACAGCCAAAGCGAAGTACGAGGTCGATGCTCGGGTCGCCCAGACCTGTCGAAACCGGTGCGGTGATCTGCTAGCCCCCCATCGCCTCTATCGAGAAATCGAACTGTGAAGCACATGCGGCATGAAGCAGTACGAATACCTTCCCGTAGCGGGATCGGCCATCGACGATGGCCCGCACGGGACCTCACGCATTGTGGCTTCAGGGCCTCTCCATCCGCCAGCCACCGTCGTGGTGTCGGAAGATGTTTAACCAGTGGTACGGACCGTTGCCGGGGAAGCCGACCTGGACGACTGCATGGTCAGGCTGTGTATAGCTCACACGGATAACTTCAGCATGGGCGTCGGGAGCGAAGCCGGCAACGGCAACTTCTTCCGGGGTGACGGGTTCGACTGCATTGTTGGCGGACTCGCGCCGGTCAGCTACCGATCCCGGCCATGCTGGCGCCGGCTCGGTTCCGACATGGCCCAAGCTGCGTAGAAGTCCAGTTCGCAGCTAGGCCAGCGAAGACCCGAGTTGTCGCATGATTTGGAACGATCCCTCAGCATCCACGTTCGTGACGGCCAACGCCACATGTTCGACTTCGGTAAGGCGATCTCCGAGGGCCAGGCGCTCCCGAAGGGCCATTTCCAACACCCGTGCCCCACTCCGACTCCACCGAACCGGACGCTCCGGGAGCGCCGGTCCGACGATCGCGATCAACCGTTCGACCTCGGCTGTCGCGGCGCTCACGGAACGTCGCGGTTTTCGCTCACCGAAATTCGCGTTGAGCCCGTGCTCCGGCGAGAAGGTTAGCCCCGCCTCCTCGGGGCGTTCTCGGGCGGACCGGACAGGTCCGTCAGCGGCTTGGTCAGTGCCTCGTGTTCGCGCAGCCTCCACGACGGCCCCTTGACGTTGATGACCGTGGCCCGGTCCAACAGGCGGTCCAAGATGGCGGCGGCGACCACGGCGTCCCCGCCGAAGAGCTCGGCCCAGGCCGGCAGGCCCCGGTTGGTGGTCACGATGGTCGCCGAGCGCAGCTCGTAGCGCCGGTTGACCACCTGGAAGAACGCGTTGGCCTCGGTGCGGTCGAAAGGCGTGATGCCGACGTCGTCGATCACGAGGACGCTCGGGTGCGTGTAGGTGCGGATCTTCTGGTTGAAGGTCCCCTCGGCCCACGCAGCGACGAGGGCCTTGGTCATCTCGGTCGCCCCGCTGAAGTAGCCCCGATACCCGGCCTCGACCGCCTTGATCCCGAGCGCAACCCCGAGATGCGACTTGCCGCACCCGGGTCGTCCGAGCAGGAGGACCGGATGGCCGTCGCGCACGAAGTCGAGCTCGGCGAGGTCGTAGATGATCTTGGGGTCGATTGAGGGCTGGAAGTCGAAGTCGAACTCCTCGAGGGTCTTGCGGAACGGGAAGTGGGCGAAGCGCAGCCGCGCCGCCAGACGCCGGGCCCGCGTGGCGTCGACCTCGGCGCTCAGCAGGTTGGCCAAGAACTCGAGCGGGTCGGCGTCGTTCTTCTTCGCCGCCTCGGCCAGTTCGGCGAACACCTCGGCGCTGCGAACGAGTTTGAGGTAGTCGAGGTCCCCTTTGATCTGTTCGATGAGGGTGGCCTTGCTCATGACTGGCCTCCATCAGGCCCGATCGCGCCCGCTACGTTGCCTTCTGCGGCGATATCCACAGGCAGCGTGATGTCTGGGTGCGGGCCGATGACACCCATCTGCGCCAGATCGGGGACGGTCACGTCGTAGTCGCCGTCCTCGAGGTCGAGCGCTGCCGCAGAACCAACGACGACCGGCTCGACGATGCCGAGCTGACGCCGTCCGAGCACGATGGCCTCGGCCTCACGCTTGTGCTCGGGCAGCCACTGGGGCTCAGCACCCTTCTCCGCCAGGTGGTGCAGCGCGACCATCTGGCCCAAAAAGCGCAGCTCGATGACGTTGTAGCCGATGGGCTGGCGCACTTCTATGACCTTGCCGGCGAGGGCGGGCGGGGCCGAATAGAACACGGTGTCCCACTCGACGAGGGGGATGCGCCCGACCCGGCGCGTGTCGTGCGCGGCCGTGTCGAAGCGCACCGCGGGCAAGCGGCCGAGCACATGGCGTTCGGTCTCGAAGCGTGCAGACGGAGACACGCCCGTCGTCCCGTGGGGAGCGGCGTGGAAGTAGCGATCGAGCCAGCGCACGCCTCTCCGGTTGAGCTCGCCGACGTCTTCTGGCGGGTCGAGATCGGCCTCGGAGAGCAAGCCGGCCTTGAGGTCCCGGAAGGGCCGCTCGACCTTGCCCTTGCGCTTGGCGTCCCCGGCGTCGCAGGCCTTGAACGCCAGGTCGTAGTGGCGGGCGAAAGCGAGAGCGAGGGGATGGAAGACGAAGCCTTTCGAGCGCGACTGGCCCAGCTGGCCCATGCGGTCGGTTCGGCCCAGCGCCGGGACGCCACCGATGTGCTCGAAGAAGCGGACCAGACCCTCGAGGGTGTGGTGCTGGTCGATGGAGGGGGCGAAGAACCAGAACTTGATCCGGCTCCAGCACAGCACGCAGCCGAAGCAGTGCAGCTCGTGCTCCCATCCCCAGCGCCGAGCGAAGGTGTTGCAGTCGGACCAGTCGAACTGGAACTCCTCGCCCGGTGTGGTCTCGATGGCCATGGTGACACTGACCGCACCGCGGGTCGGGCCACGCAGCGTGTGCAGGTAGCGGGTGAGCGTCTGATACGAGCCCTCGTAGCCCTCCGCCGCCAGCACCCGATGGATCGAGCTGCCCTGGAGCTGTGCGTTGTGAGCGAGCAGCTGGGCGATGCGGGCCTGGAAGCGCGGACCGATCACGAGGTCCTCGGCCGGCACGGATCGCTTGGGCGGCGGACCCCCGTTCTTCAACCACCACGACACCGTGGCGGGGTGGAAGCCGAGGTGCTCGGCGATCTGCTTGATCGTCCAGCCCCCGGCATGAAGGGCCTTCACGTTCATGTACTCCTCCTGGGTCATCATCGATGGGGCTTCCTCCAGCTCGTCGGGTGCTTGGCAGCACCGACAGGCTGGGGGAGCCTTTGACCCCGACCGGTGGATGCCCGGTCAGGAGGAACACGGACTCAGATCAGACCGGAATTTCAGTGAGCGAATAACGGAATTTCGATGAGGGCGACTCGGCTGGGGTCACACGGGTACCGGCGAAGATCGTCGCTGGCCCTGGGGCGGTCGTCACAATGCCGAGGAGGAGGTGCTCTGAGCCGGCGGCGGGGCGCCGAGGCGGCGGGATTCCACATAGGCGGCATAGATCGCGACTTTGGCGTTGTCACTGAACCCCTCGAACATCCTCATCAGCATCGCACCAGCGGCCCGCCTGCGGCACCTTCAGGCCTATCGGCTGTCTCGGTTGTCGAACCTCATAGCTCTGGCGACCAGCGTCAGTGGGATCTCGGCCTCAGAATGGAGAGGCCATTCTCCACATCCGCCAAATGGTGGTGCGAGTCGTGGAGGGCATGTTCGAGAAGGAAACGCACATCGCTCCGCGAGTCACCGATAGTGATGCCTCGGGACCATGAGGTAGGCCCTGATTCCTCAGCCAAATCGGCAAGCCTTCCAGTCTGATTTTCGAGCTCCGTCCCAACAAGACCTGGGTCTTGTGCGGCGTAGCTCGCTGAGGCGCTCTGCACGAGTTCGTCCCCGGCTATCTCGGGAAATCTGGGCTCATCGACTGTCAGCGCCTGCTCGACGCCGAAGACGTGGAGTGCTGTGACATCCCGACTATGAGCGGCATATTCGAGCGCCGACCAGGTTTCAGGGGCTGGTCTCAGCCGAAGTTCGTCGCCAGCCTGGGACAAGAGGCGAATCCATTGCGGTCCAAGGCCTCGAATCGCGTCCAACAGCTGCTCCGGATCGTACTCACTGCCATCGAAACCGCAGGTGGCACATTGCTCGTGATCCACGCTTTACCTCCTCGGCAACGGCTTCAGACTTGTTGCTATCAGAAGAACGTGTCTCGGGGTCTCTTGGGTAGCCCAGTTCACCGGTACAAGGCCAGTCTTCAATTGGTTACGCGGTAGTGCAGGTGGACAACGCCGTTGCCAAATCGCCCCTCATTGAGAAGCTCAAGCCGTGTGCGGTCCTTGCTCGGCAGAGCCTGCTTTCCACCACCCACCACAACCGGATTGAGAATGAGATGGCACTCGTCGACCAACCCTGCCCGAAACGCGAGCGCTGCCAGCTCGGCACCAGCAACAGTCAGGTCACTTTTCGCTGAGGATTTCATTTTCTGGATCAGGTCGGGGTCGAACGTTGCCTCGATCCGGGTTCTTGCGCTCGATACCGACTTCAAGGTTCTGGAAAAGACGACCTTGTCCGCGGCACGCCAAATCTCGGCAAAGTCCACCATGACAGGACGTCGGTCCCCGATGAACTCATCGGTCTCCCATCCGGCCATCGTTTCGTACATACGTCGGCCGTAAAGATAAGTACCAATCGGCCGCTCGAGCTCGTTGACGAAGGCGAACACCTCTTCATCTGGTGCCGCCCAATCAAAATTGCCATCCTCGTCTTCTATATAGCCATCGAGAGATGTGATCGCTGAGTAGATGAGTTTGCCCACGGCGGGGATCAGCTCCTCGGATTGGATATTGGACTTGATCCTAAGGTTCTGAGGACAGCTGACTGTCCCCGAACGCTCGGTCTGGTGACGCTCCTTTGCGGTCCCACGGCCGATCTTGCTGTATTTCGCGAACGGGGCTCCGCTCCGCCAACCGACTCCAGCCCGCGAATTATCCTCGTAAGCCGAACCCCCTACGGCAACGCCGCACTTGGGAGATGGTGCTCACGCGAACATGCCCCGCAAGACCCGCCCGGTGAAATGCCCGGTCAGCGGGCCTCGTACGAACGTCGCGGCTGTCGGCTGCGTCCGGGAGCATGGAAGAAAGGGAGAGCAATCCAACAGCGACGTTCTTCCAAAAAGAAGAGCCTCGAGCGCAGTAGGAGACAACGATCGCTGCGCTTGGCATCCAGGATCGCGTCGAGACAGGGGCCATCCTCCGTAGCCATCGCCACGATCTCAAGGTTAGAAAGCATTCAGTAAACCCATGTCTCGTGGCCGACGCCCGAAGGGTGATTTTGGGGCCATACCCGCAGCTCAGAGTGCCGAAGGGTCAGGTCTGCTCCGGTTCACCGTTCACTCAACGGCCGGAGCGCTTAAACCAGACGGGGTGCTCACGACCTGTTAAGGCTGGGCAAGTGCGAACCGGCCCAAGCCCAGCGACGGGTCGACCTTCGGGTTCGGCACCCGAAGGTCGCCAGGTTCTCACACCAGGAAACGGAGATTGAGCAGTCTGACTATTAGATCTTTGCCGAGCGCTGAAGGTACGTACGCAGCCGAGTCTGCTCGCCACGATCTAGCGCATCGAGCAAGGCGAAGAGTGCGGAAAAGGCTGCTTCTCCGAGCTCGGCCCTCAACTCGTCCTCGATCGCCCGAACAGCCGTTCGTTGTGCCTTCAAGTAGTCAGACCCGCGAGAGGTGAGGATGACCGACTTCTCCCTCTTGCTGGTCGGCGAATCGGCGACCGAAACGTAGCTACGATCACGGAGGTGCCCGACCACCTTGCTGGCTCCCTGGCGGGTGATGCCGAGTTCGCGTCCGATGGCCGAGATTGTTGATCCCGTCTCACCCAAGCACAACCGAAGCACTTGCCCGTCGGGAAATCGGCGCCCCCCGAATCCTGCATCCGCCATCGCGTCGTCGAGTCGAAGCTGATACCCAACCCAGGCCCGCCGGAGGGCCGGTCCCAGGCCGTCCGATGACGAGCGCGTCGAATCGTCGGTTCGCACTTTGGCATCCGAAGGAGACATGTCAGAAACCATACGGGAGATGTTAGCGAATTGTAAACTGGGTTGACATTCGGTACCCGGCGCTCGATACTTCGAAGATGCGGCGGGCCATCACCACCAACCACGCCCGGCCCCGGCGTACCGCAGCTCTGGCGTTCGTGTCGGCCCTCGTGTTCACCGTTTGCAGTTCGGACAGCGGAGGTGCTCAACCTCTCCCCACCACGGTCGTCTACTGATCGGCGTGGTCGGAAACCGGGGGACCATTAGACAGCCGCAACTCGATCGGCCCACGCCCGTCAGCGGCCCGCGAGCTCAGGCGCGCGGCCGGGCCGGGCGCGCGACTGCGTACATCGTGGGCATGGTCTTGATGGTGACGACATGCCCCTTGGCGGCCTCGGCCTCGCCATTCGCTGAAGTGACCGCCGCGAGCGAGGCCACTGGTCCTTACGCCGTCCCCGCCGTGCGCCAGCCGCTGAGCACGAACGTCCAATCCCCGGTCATCCACGACACCGAGACCGACGCCCTCGTCGCGCACGATGGTCGTCTGTTCGCCACGACCGACCAGTGGGAGTACTCGAGCCCAACCCCGGCTGGACAGATCCTGGTCAAGGACTCGGCGCGCAGCCCGTGGAAGGTGTTCGAGCAGACCCAGGGCCTTCGCGTGTCCGAGGCGTTGGACTCCTTCGAGATCCCGAGCAACCAGGGCCTGGGGCCGGGGCATTCCTTGTTGATCACCCACGCCGTGATCGATGGGCGCTCAGAGATCCAGTGGCTCATCGACGGGGCGAAGGCCTTCAGCCCCCAAGATTCCTTCACCGTTCCCTCCAACGTGTTCGACGTTCGGTCCTTTGGCGCTCATGAGTCCGGCGGCGTGTGGGCGGTCTACGCCGGGGTCGAACCGACGGGGATCTTGCGCGGCACGTGGTCCAAGACCAGGCACACCCTGGTCTTCGACCCCACGCCCGAGCTGACCGAAAAACCCGGCGCGCCCGGGATACCGACGCAGAAAGTCACCGGCTTCGCCGACTGCGCCGGCTCGCTCTACGTGACCATCAACACCAAGCTCTATCGCCGCAACGACGGCGACCTTCCAGCAGGAGTCGCCCGTTGGGTACTGCTCTACCAAGAGCCACCTGCAGGAATGTCGAACAGTGGGCTCCGGGGCGTGACCTGCATCACCCACCTCGGTTCGCCGTCCTTGCTGCTCTCCACCGAAGGCAATGGGGACGTCTACCGGATCGACCACCTGCCCCGAGGCCAGCTCGACGATCCGACGAGCGCGAGCCCCGGACATGGTGTGCGCGGTCTGACTCCCATTTTGGAGTTCGCTCCGATCCCCGCTCTCAGGCAGATGTTGGCCGCAGATGGGACGACGGTTCCCACCAAGGGCAAGGGGTCCATCGACTACGTCATCGCGGCATACAACAACTTCGCGACCGTCAAGATCGACGGCGTCGACCGACAGCTCTTCGGCGTGGAGCACGCCTACCTCGGGGGTTGCCCTCCCACCCGGGTGTGCGGACCCACGGCCTATGGGGCGGCAACGTTCGACGCCGCTGCCTGTTTCGCCATCCGTACCGACGCGAGGACGCCGTCGTACTCCCTGCGCTGCTTGAGCGGTCCGGCCTTCGCGCTTTCCGGCACCGTGGGCAAGCCGATCCGGTCGGGCCAGGCCTTCGTCTCCATCCGCACCATCACGCCCTCACCGTTCGGTGACGGGCGCCTCTACTACGGCGGCTACGACGCCAACTTCTACCCCGCCGACGGCACGGCATGGGTCGCATCGTCAACGCCCGACGCTCTCCACCTGACCGCTCCGTCGAAAGGAAGAGATTCATGACACGAGGAGTTCGATCCCGTTCGCGTGCCCGTGGGCTGAGGACGGCGGCGATCGTCTCGGGCGGCGTTGCCGTCCTGGCGTTGGCGCTCAGCGCGTGCAGCAGCGCGCCGTCGCAGTCGGCTGGCCCTCCTGAAAGGGTGAGTGGCGGGCCGAGCGGTCACTACATCGTCGCGGCAGGGATCCACAAAATCAAGCACATCATCGTCATCGAGCAGGAGAACCGCTCGTTCGACAGTTATTTCGGCACTTTTCCCGGTGCCGACGGGATTCCCACGAAGAACGGCGTGCCCACCGTCTGCGTGCCGATGCCAACCGGGGGGTGCCAGGCGCCCTATCACGACACGGCCGACGTCAACGGCGGCGGGCCGCACGGCGCAGCCAACGCCAAGGCGGATGTCGACGGGGGGAAGATGGACGGGTTCATCACCTCGGCGACGAAGGGCAAGAAGGGCTGCGGCGTCGACGTCAACACCGTCGACAACCCCCAATGCTCCAACTCCGCGACACCCGACGTGATGGGCTACCACACGGCGGCGGAGATCCCGAACTACTGGACCTACGCCAAGGACTTCACCCTCGACGACCACATGTTCGAGCCGGTGGCCTCGTGGTCGCTGCCCGACCACCTCTACCTGGTCTCGGGCTGGTCGGCCATCTGCTCGAGCCCGGCGCCGTCGAGCTGCAAGAACCAGATCACCGGGCCCTACACGCCGATCCAGATGCAGAAGTACGTCGACCAGGCCATCGACACCGGCACGGCCGACGTCACGAACGCCTGGACGGACATCACCTGGCTCCTCTACAACAAGCACGTCTCGTGGGCCTACTACGTCCAGACGGGCGATCAGCCCGACTGCGACAACGACTCGGCCGTGGTCTGCCCACCGGTGGCCCAGAGCTATCTCACCCCGGGTATCTGGAACCCGCTGCCGATCTTCGAGGACGTACAAAAGGACCACCAAATGCGCAACATCCAGCCGCTCAACAATTACTTTGCTGAGGCCAAGAAGGGGACCTTGCCCTCGGTCATGTGGGTCACCCCCTCGCAGGCCGACAGCGAGCACCCACCGGGCAGCGTGCACCAGGGGCAGGCCTACGTCACCGCGGTCATCAACGCCGCCATGAAGAGCCCCGACTGGAACTCGACGGCGATCTTCTTGCAGTGGGACGACTGGGGCGGGTTCTACGACAACGTCGTGCCCCCGCCTGTCGACCAGAACGGCTACGGCCTGCGGGTCCCTGCCATGGTGATCTCGCCGTACGCCAAGGCGGGCTACATCGACCACCAGACACTCTCGAGTGACGCCTACCTCAAGTTCATCGAGGACGACTTCCTGGGCGGGTCCAGGCTCAACCCCAAGACCGACGGCCGGCCCGACCCGCGGCCCGACGTGCGCGAGAACGTGAAGGTCCTCGGCAACATGACCAACGACTTCGACTTCAACCAGGCACCGCGCCCGCCCGTGCTGCTCCCGACGAACCCAGCGACCGACTCACCATCGATCCCCGCCTACTTCAAAGGGTTGGGCCCATGCGAAGGATGCACCGGTACGCCGCCGAGCACCTCGGGCGGCTGAGCGGGGTCAGCCGCTGGACTCGTCGTCGGGGAGTTCGAGCACGTAAAGGATCTCGGCGGCGTGGACGGCGCCGAGATCCTGCCTGCGGAGCTGTACGACCATGGTTGTAGCGGTACATCCAGGTCTTCGCATCTCGGGCCCTGATTCACTCGTCACGAGGCCGATAAGGACACGTAAAGACACGTCGGAGAATCTGATCTTCCTGGGGGATCCCACTTTAGCCCTCTGACCTGGGCCTTTGGTGGAGGTGAAGGGACTCGAACCCTCGGCCTCTACATTGCGAAAGTACTGTTCTCAGCCTTTTGACCAGGTCCTTTCCGATGACCTTCCTGGTGGTGGCGTTTCGATCCCCTCAGGTTCCCTCACAATCCCTCTCCTTCCCTCTCGATAAAGACACGTAAAGACACGTCCGAACACGAGTTGGGGCGGGTCCACAAATCGGTAGTCACGTCCGATCGGCATGCGCTCGCAATGCGCAGCGAATGGCACTCGTTCCATATGGGCGGCGATCACGTTCCTCGGCGAGCAACAGGTCACCACCGACCCTCAAGTGGCGATGCCTATGTCGGACAGACGACGGCACGCCAATGTTCTGTCGGCCAGCAGCCGGTCGACGACAGCCCTCCCCGATCAGGAGGAAGAGCTGCCCAACTGGCGGAGCAGCGTGCTTGTTGCCGGGTAGACGACGGGATGCCCAATGTTCTGTCCGCCAGCAGCCGGTTGACGACCTGTCGGGTCACGCCCGCCTAGTCCTCAACGGGGTAGCCGACCATTACCTTGGCAACGTGGTGGTTTTCGTACGTTTAGGTGGCGGGTCTTCTGAGGTGACCTCTGTCCACCCAGCTTCCAGTCCGTCCACTGGTTCCGCCGCTGTAGTAGAGCGTTCTACCGTCGTTCCGCTAGGCGATGGGCTAGTCCATCCTTTCTCGACCGCCCGCCCACGAAGCCGCTATTTCGTCTGTCGGCTACCAGGGGTTGACACCACTAGCGCTACCTTGCCCATGGCCCGACGCCCGTGATCCGGTCGACGGTGATGTGGGTGATGTAACCGGGTAGGGCAGCCTCAGGCGGTGGGAACTGAACCTCAGGCCCAAGGTAAGTGTGAGCGAGCCGCTGGAGAAGAGCGGGAGCGCCCCCTGCGGAGATACGAGCTATCCCGTGGATGACGAGGTACTCAACGAGGCCGCGCTCGTTGTAGCCGCTCGTCTCGAACGACACGGCAACCCGAGGGTCGTCGCGGATGTTGCGGACCTTGCGGCGCTCTGCCAAGTGTCCGGCGACAATCTCGTCACCATCGAGGCCGACCCATACAATCGACACTTGGGGGCTGCCATCGGGTTCCAGGGTGACGAGGTGCGCGAGCGCCGAGGACTCGAGTACCGCCCGAACGCTCTCAGGGATCGTGCTCATGCGAAAAGATACCGAGATCGAGAAAAAGGACTCAAGACCGTCATCGAGATCGAACAACCGGAAGTTCCTGGATCTCTGCTGCCGGATTCCTGAGCCGGCACCTTACCGTCGAGTCACCGTTCAGCACTCTGAGGTAGATGGTCGCAGCGCACACACCACCGAAAATTGGCGCAATCAGATAGATCCACCAGTCCGTGAACTTGCCGGCGACAATCATCGGACCCAGGGCCCGTGCGGGATTCACCCCAGCGCCAGTGATCGGGCCACTGATGAAGATGGCCGTAGCCAATGCGAATCCGATGGCCACCGCTGCGACTCCCTGCGGCACGCGTGCGTCGGTAGCCACGGCGAGCACGACAAGCAGCAGGAGAAACGTCACGATCGCTTCTGCAGCGAAGACACGCCCGATGCCCACCCCGGCCGCTGGGACTGTCGCACCCAGGCCGGCCAGTGATCGTGCTTTGCTCCCAAACAGTAACCACGCGAAGAGCGCGGCCAAGATGGATCCGGCAAATTGGGCGATCATATAAAGGGCGACCGATCTCGCGGGAAACTGTCGGTTTAGGGCGAGACCAATCGTCACAGCAGGATTGACATGGGCGCCAGAGATGTGGCCAAAACTCGCCACAACTACGACAAGTGCGAATCCCCCGGCAATCGGAATGGCCAGCGAGTTGAAGGGGGCGCCGGCGACGGGCTCAGCCAATGTGGCACCGATCGCGGTGCTGATAATGGCGAGTACCAGGACGAAGGTTCCGATCAGTTCAGCCGTAAACGAGCGAACCGCATCGTCACCGATCATGTGCCCATGCAGACCCGAGGCAACCCGGACGCGACTCTCACGCCCGGTTACTAACCGCTTCGATGTTGTCAGCGTCACAATCGCCTGCTTTCGGTGTGGTGCAACCATAAGATCTGCAAAATCCACTGCCTTCAGCTTCGCTGATTCCTAACGACAGCCGAAACGCCGTTTCGTCGCAAAGAGAACGGTCGACGGGACCTCATTCCCTCCGATTCACAACCGCCTCCGTCCCTGTAGTAGGTCGCTCCACTACAGGGACGGAATGCCTACCGTGTTCGCTCTGCCGAACCGAGCTTGCGGCTCGATGATGAGGGCGCATCGGCGGTTACGACTTGATGAAGTCCAGGAGCTCTGCGTTGATGACCTCGGCGTGAACCGTAGGCATGCCGTGCGGAAACCCCGGGTACGTCTTCAGTGTCCCATTCTGCAGAAGCTTGACGGTGAGAGGAGCCGAGTCCGCGTACGGGACGATCTGGTCGTCGTCACCGTGCATGACGTGCACTGGAACGCTGATCTTCTGGAGATCCTCGGTGAAGTCGGTCTGAGAGAAGGCAACGATTCCCTCATAGTGCGCATTGGCAGCTCCCATCATCCCCTGTCGCCACCAGTTCTGAATGATCGCGTCCGAAGGCTCGGCGCCGGGCCGGTTGTAGCCATAGAACGGTCCTGACGCCACTGCCCGGTAGAACTCGGAGCGATTTGCGGCCAGCTGAGCCTGAAGATCATCGAACACACTCTTGGGCTCGCCGCCAGGATTGGCATCTGTCTTGACCATGAGCGGCGGAATCGCGCTCATTATGGCGGCCTTAGCGACGCGACCCTCGCCATGCCTGGCGATGTAGCGGATGACTTCGCCGCCCCCTGTTGAGTGCCCGATGTGAACAGCCTCCTCGAGATTGAGATGTGCAGTCACCGCGGCCAGGTCATCGGCATAGTGGTCCATGTCGTGACCTCCGCTGACCTGTGAGGAGCGACCGTGTCCACGCCGGTCGTGAGCAATTACCCGGAACCCATGATCCAAGAAAAACAGCATCTGGGTATCCCAGTCGTCTGCTGACAGCGGCCAACCGTGACTAAACACGATCGGCTGACCAGATCCCCAGTCCTTGTAATAGATTTCCACACCATCGGTAGTGGTAACAGTGCCCATCGTCATATCCTCCTCTTTCGCATGTAGTCGTTCTGACTTGCGATCATTGTGAGCAACGGACGGCACGCTCGCACCACGAACTCCGCGTAGTTCTACGGCTCGGTACCCCAACGAGGGTGAGCACCAGAGCAGTACAGCAGTAGATGTGACGCGGCTGATCCCTCACCATGGCGCAGGCTTTCAACGACCACGAACAATCAGACCTACAGGCGAGGACTCCAAGCAATATTTTCCTCCACGTCACGTCGAGCTTGGAAGATTGGCGGCGACACCCCTAGCAATCAATGCGTCGGTGTGCGAGCCAGCCAGAAACGTTCGCTCGGTGGCGTAGGTGAAACGACGACCGGGCCGCCTTCACCGAGGATCGAGCTCGCATTGTTGCGGCTTACCCTCCTCCGCCTGGGGGTCACCAGCGAGGTCGGGCGCTCTTCATTCAGACGCCACGCGACTAGTCAAGACTTCCGGCGCCAAAAGGAGCTGCATCAACTCTGAAGGGAGTTCGTATCGCTGTACCAACCATTCGGCGGCAAGGTATGACATCCACACGTCGCCATGATCGTCAACCCAAATGAGGATCTTCAGCGGGAGATCGAGGGCGCTGAGCGGAGCAGCGTCCATGACCTGGGTACCGAGGGCTGTGTCACCGAAGATCATGAGCACAGTGTCACGTAGCCGCAGCATCACGTCCTCTGCCTCAGCACCTTGGTCAATTACCGTGAATATCTTGGCTCCAACCGCCTCGATGGCCTCGCTCAACCGATCCAGGGTTTCATCGACTGAATACAAACTACGTCGATGACGGATGCCATCGGCCAGTACCAAGTCCCTTGAAAGCGTGAATGGAAGGTGGGTCATTGGAATCCTCATCCGTTGCGAGAGCCATTGGTACGACCTCCAACTGCCCTTTGTCTCATGTTGCAACACTGCAAAATGCTTCGCATCCATCGATTCGCGTAGTCCTCAGAGCGTGCATGGCGCGAACTCCCATGCCGGGATGCAAGGCCACTCAGCATTATCCAGAGAAAGGGCTTGACCTGGCTTTTTCCTGATGCAGTGAACCACGAACTACTCCGACTATCCCCACCGCGTCATGCCGTGCCGGTTTCTACTGGCCTCAAGCTGACCGCTTGAGGAGTCAAGACGTCAGGACTACGCGGATCCCAGGAGGCGAGCACCGGCGGCGATCGTCATCATCGGAGCGATGGACTGGAGGGAGAAGCCCGTGCGTAACATGAGAGTGAGCGACGCTTCGGAAGTGATGACCAAGTGGAGCCCCTATTCGGTGGCCGAAACGTTGGCGCGCCTCAATGCTGTGATCGCCGCCAAGGACATGAAGGTGTTCGCGGTCATCAACCACTCCGATACGGCTCACGAAGCCGGGCTGGATCTACCCGAAACCAGTGTCATCATCTTTGGGAAGCCCGAAGCCGGTACGCCGGTGATGAAGGCAGCCCCCCTTATGGCGCTCGAACTCCCTCTCAAGGTCCTCATCTGGGAAGACGAGGGCCGCACCAGGGTGAGTTACACGACTCCAGGAGCGCTGGCTGAGCGTTATGGCCTCAGCGTCGACCTGGCCCACGTGCTCGAGGGAATCGAGTCGCTGACCGACGCCGTCATCTTCTACGACACCTGCGCGACGAGCGCGACGGTGGCGTCATGATGGCAACCAATACAGGGGTTGGTCGGTCGAGGAACCTGGTCCTCGCCGCCATGATTTTCGCCGTTTCGATGACGTTCATTGATCAGACGATTGTCGCCATCGCGGCTCCCCAGATCCAGCGAGAGCTCGGGCTCTCGAGCACGGGTATGCAGTGGGCTATCAATGCCTATCTGCTGTCTTTGGCCTCGTTCTTCGCGTTTGGGGGGCGGCTGGCTGACACCGTCGGCCACAAGAAGATGGTGGTGCTCGGTGTCATCGTGTTCGCCGGGTCCTCAGCGCTTTGCGGTCTGACTCCCGCCGGTGGGGCGGCGGAGGCCTGGATCGTCATATTCCGACTCACCCAGGGCATCGGCGGCGCGTTCATGTTCCCGGCCGCGCTGGCCATCGTGGTCCAGACATTTGACCTGCATCAACGGGGTAGGGCTCTGGCCCTGTTCTTCGGCATCGCCGGCGGCCTGACCGCCATCGGGCCTATCCTCGGCGGCTACCTCACCCAGTGGACCTGGCGGGCCATCTTCTGGGTCAACATCCCCGTCGCCCTCATCGCTCTGCTCCTCATCGCGATCTCCAAACCGGAGACTTCGTACCAAAGGGCGAAGATTGACTATCGAGGTCTGGTCCTCATCGTGAGCGGGGTCGGCTTGAGTGTCCTGGGCTTCCAACAGTCGTCCATCTGGGGCTGGGGCAACAAGGCCACCGGGACCTGCATAGCCGCGGGCGTGATCCTGCTCATCGTGTTCTACTTCGTCGAGCTGCGTACGCCGTCGCCGCTTATGGAGGTGCGGATCTTCCGGATCCGTGCTTTCCGTGTGGAGAACCTCGTGCTCGGCATCGCCATGCTGGCCTTCGTTCCGCTCTTCTTCTTTGCCAGCGAATATGCAGAGATCGCGCTCGGTGAGTCGGCCTCCCAGACCGGACTCTACATCTTGTACTTCTTTCTCGGGTTCGCCGGGGCCTCCCAGATCGGAGGACGGATGCTCGACCGCATCGGCGCCCGGCGGCCGGTGGTACTCGGGTGTGCCATCGCGGCCGTAGGGTTCTATCTCTGGGCCGGCCGCCTCACCGAGCTCCATTTGGGTTCGCAGATCTGGTTCATCGTCCTCTCCGGGGCGGGCATGGGCCTAATGTTGACGCCCGCCAGCACCGACGCGGTCAACCGTGCCGGTCGACTTTCCTATGGCGAGGCCACGGGAATCACCCAGACGGTCAGGAACTACGCGGCCAGCCTCGGCCTAGCTATTCTGGGCACGATCCTGGTCTCCGAGCTGCGCTCACGGGTGACCAGTTCCCTCCTCGCCAAGGGTTTGCCTCAGCGACAAGCCGTGGCAGAAGCGCGCCGCATCGCCGAATCCCAAGCCGGTGGGGCGACCACCGCGATCCCCCACTTCATCCGGCTCGACTTTGCCTACGCCACCCGCTCGGTGCTCCTTGTCATGGCCGGGGTCATGGCTGCTGCCACGCTGGTTTCGTTCCTTGGACTCCGGCGCGGTGTGCAGCAGGAGGTCGTGGCGCCAAGAGAACAAGGCGGAGAAGTAGTGCAACCGACGGCGATGATTCCTTCAACTGCCGCAGTCCAGGATTCCCGATAGTCCGGAGATGCACGACGGCCATCACGTCAGCTCTCTCTAGTCCTATCCGTGACGCGAAATCAATCGGGGTATCCCGCTGACTGCGCCGCGGGCCATAAGCGGTTCGGATCCTCTCCACCATTTGCCACGGCGATTTCCGAGACTTCGGCCGGACTAGCGAGAGCGACCGCGGACGAACTCCTACCGATCTCGTACCTTTGGCATCGCCGATCTGCCCTGAGTCGACCCGCAAGAACCTAGGTCAGCTTGCTCGCGTCGGGAGCCACTCGCGTCGACCGCAGCGAGCGGCCAACGGGCGTCGTATCCCAGTTGGCCTAAGGGCACTGTGGCGTGAGCCACTGACCGTCCTAGGAATCAAAATATCCGCTTTTCGATTTACGGTCAGTTCAGTAGGATCGGGGATTTCACCAGGGGTGACGGCCTCAGCCGAGGCCCGACCTGATCTTCAGCTTCACCGGGGTAGACCGTGGATACGAGCACCGTGTTCCTAGATCGCACACGAGAGAGGAGTGTCCTTGACGACCTTCTTAACGGGGCTCTCGAAGGGAGAAGTGGGGCCCTAGTCATCTACGGCGACGCCGGTATGGGAAAGACCGCAATGCTCGAATATGCGGCCAGAACGAGCGACTTGTCCGTGGCACGAATCTCTGGCGTGGAGACGGAGAGCTCCTTTGGCTTTGCGGCGCTCCACCGACTTGCTGTTCCTTTCCTTCATGAAATCGATCGGCTACCCTCACCCCAGCGAACGGCCCTCGAATCGGCTTTTGGGCTCGTTGACGCACCAACGCCCGACCGATTCATGGTCGCCTTAGCCGCTCTGAACCTTCTTTCCTCGGAGAGCGGCCGATCGGGCCTCCTCTGCATCGTGGACGACGGTCAGTGGATCGACGTCGAATCGCTCCAAACTTTGGCGTTTGTCGGCCGTCGTTTGCGCGCTGAGGGAATCGTTCTCCTTTTCGGGCTCAGGACCTATTTGGATGTTCCGTCCGACTTGGCTGGCCTGCCCTCGCTTGAGGTCTCTGGGCTACCAGACGATGCCGTCTCTGAAATTCTCAACATCGCAGCCGATCGCCCCGTTCCCGCGCAGCTTGCGAAAGATATCGCCGCTGAGACCAACGGATGTCCGCTCGCCCTGTGGGAAATGGGGTCAACGCTGACTGAATCTCCGTCAGCCTTCGCTGGCTTGCTGGACAAACCAGTTGCCGTGACGCGGCAGCTGGAAAACCACTTCAACCAAGAAGTTGCATCGCTTTCTTACGATGGTCAGCTGTTTCTCCTCGCGGCGGCGGCGGATACTTCGGGTGATCGAGCACTTGTGCGTGCAGTAGCCAACCGTCTGGGCTGTACCAGGGAGGCGGAGGCAGAGACCGAACGCCGCCAGTTCATTCTTCCTGGACCGGTCGTCAGATTTCGTCATCCACTGATTCGCTCGGCAAGCTACGTGAGCGCCGACCCGGACATTCGAGTCACTGTTCATCGTACGTACGCAAGCCTGATTTCAAAAGCGACTTACCCCGATCGGTGGGCCCGCCATGTCGTCCTGGGAACGACAGCTCCCGATTCTGTGCTGGCCTCGGAACTCGAGGAGACATCGCAGATTGCGAAGGCGCGTGGAGGCTACACAGCAGAATGCGCCTTGTTGGTGCAGGCCAGTGAACTGACAGATTCTCTTGAACTGAGAGCAAAGCGACTGGTGCGCGCCGCAGAAGCCGCCATGAATGCTGGCGACCACAACCAGGCGAACGCTCTCCTGGACCAAGCACAATCGCACATCTCGGAGCCACTTACCGTTGCGGAAGCCGAGCAGCTACGTGGCCAACTCAGCATTCGCAATTCGCAGCCAGCTGAAGCAGCACGGCAGCTCCTTGCAGCGGCGCGCCTATTCAAGGACAGCAGGAACCTCGGACGGGCTCGGGAGACTCTGCTGGAAGCATTTGCAGGTTATGGAATCTCTTTGCACCTTACCCAGGGTCTTCAGGCCCACGAGATTGCCGAGACCGTCCAGATGACTCGCCGTGAGAATGCTTTCCCCGCCAGTCTCGAGGATCATCTTCTTGATGGGACTGCCCTTTTGTTCACGGACGGTCCGCAGGCCGCATTCGAAGACTATCGACAAGCGGCGCTTGCTTTCACGCAGGGAGAGGTCTCGCATGACCAGATCGCTCGGTGGTTTGTATTCTGTCTCATTACCGCGAATGAGCGCCTCGATGATCGGGCCTACAAAGCCTGGGCTGAGCGGACTGATAAGTCAGCTCGGGAGAATGGTGCGCTTCTTGTACTGCTCTTCAACCTGGTCGGAATGGCCGAACTCGACCTACGCGCAGGTGATCTGCAATCAGCGACTGCACGATTTGACGAAACACTGGACGTTGCGGCAGCGATCGGCCTGCCCGCTGTGCACTTCGGACCCACGAGCGCCGAAATCTCGGCCTGGGCGGGAGACGAGGAGTCGACAAAGCAATCCGCGTCAATACTTATCGATTTCATGTCGGCAGTCGGTTCCGGCGTTGCCGTAATGCTGGGCTACCGCGCTCTTGCGGTCCTGCATCTAGGCGCCGGTCGGTATAGGGAGGCTCTTGAGGCGACCGCCTGTGTCCATACGAGTAGCCCACTCGGTTGGACATCGCAAACGCTTCCACTCGCCGTTGAGGCGGCCATCCGTTCCGGAGAACCGGAGCTCGCCGAGTCCCTCCTGGAGCGACTCGCCGTGCGCGCTGAAGCGAGCAGGACTCCCTGGGCTCTCGGTCTCTTGGCTCAATCGAGAGCCCTGGTGTCGAGCGGATCCGAAGCCGAAGCGTTGTTTGAGTCCGCCCTTGGGTATCTCACCGAAACACTGGTTCCGCGAGATCTCGCCTATGCCAGTCTTCTCTACGGAGAGTGGCTTAGACGAGAGAATCGGCGATTAGATGCCCGGAAGCACTTGCGGCACGCTCACGAGTTCTTTGTAGCGATGGGCGCAAAAGACTTCGCAAAGCGCGCGCAAGCAGAACTTCTTGCCACGGGAGAGAGGGCTCGATCGCGAACTGTCGAAAGGCGTGCCGACTTGACTCCCCAAGAACGCCGAGTTGCGCAGTTGGCCTCGGAACGGCTGACGAACCCTGAAATTGCCGCACAGCTCTTCATTAGTTCGGCGACCGTCGACTATCACTTGCGAAAGGTTTTCCGGAAGTTGGACGTCACGTCTCGACGCCAGCTTGGCGAGGTCCTGCGCTCGCAGGCGCCTGCTTGATCAGGGCACGGGCATAGGGCATGCACTGGGCAGCCCCATGCAGCGACACGCCGACCGAAGACTCCACCACGAAACCGCAGCGTCAGGAGCGCGTCCGCGGCGCCACCCTGCATAGGGCTGCAGACTCAAGGGTGAGTAGGTCCCGAGAAAGGCCGAGAAACGGCATCTTCGCCCACTCCGCCGAACGCGAAATCGCTGGTCGAGCGCGCCTGTGCCCTCGGATCGGTATGCAGGTCCGATCGGCAGGCTCTCGAAATGCGCAGCGAATGGTGCTCGTTCCCGCTTCGCGTGGATCACGTTCCTGGGCGAGCGACAGGTCATCTTCGACCCTGCCGCGGCGGGTACCTCCCGTCGAGACGTCACACTTGTCCGTCCTGGAACGGCTGTGGCCTCAGCCCGATTGGGTCACTGCTGCGCCGGAGCGCCCGCAGGCCGAGGCGGCATCGTGACGGATCAGCTGGAATCGTCGATTGGCAAAGCGCGAATGGCGATCCGGGCGACGGCCGCCAGTTCTTCTGTGCTGGCACCTGCCCGGGCTCTCGCCGACATGCCAGTGATCACGGCGCACACGTAGGCGGCAAGCGCCTCGACGTCGGCGTCGGCCGGCACGTCGCCCTCAGCTACACCACGCTTCAGACGAGCGAGGATGGCGGCGTCGGACGCGCCTCGACGCTCCGCAAGGCGGGGCTCGTTCACGATCAGGCAGCCGGGCGGACGGTCGGCTGCGGCATAAAGGCGCGCCGCGTCGCAGAGCGACCGCTCCATGGCCTCGCGGGCTGTGGGCTCAGCCAGCGCGGTGGCGACCACAGCTCCAGGCCCCGTCGCGTAGCGCTCTACCGCTTCGTCGAAGAGCCGCTGCTTGTCGCCGAAGGCGGCGTACAGACTGGGTGAGGCGATGCTCATGGCTGTCGTGAGGTCGCTGATCGACGTGTCCTCGTAGCCGCGCTCCCAGAAGAGTCGCATCGCTGTTTCGAGCGCTTGGTCTCGGTCAAAGCCGCGTGGACGAGCCATGGCCCCAGAATTCTATAGCGGTCGGCACAGAACCGTGGTACAGTCCGGCGAGGGGTTCTGTAACGGATACTACAGAACGGGTAAGTAACCCCAGCCGGGCAGGAGCATCTTCACTGAGATCGAGGTCAGAACCGATTCGGTACCGATTTACGGAGGTCGTCGTGGTCAATGATGTGAGGTCGCTCCTGGGGCGGGTGGGTGTGTGGAGCATGGAGCTCCGCGACGCGGGACGCCCCCAGGTGCAGGACGCTGCCGCTGAACTGGATGCGCTTGGGTTGCGGGCGTTGTGGTTCCCAGGCTTGGACGGTCATGGTGTCTTCGACGATGTCGGCCACTTGCTGCGGTCGGCACCGAACTCGGCTGTCGTCGTGGGTGTGCTGGGGATCTGGGGACAGGACCCGACGGCCATAGGTGATCGGCTCCACCAATTGGACACAGAGTTCGGGCCGCGAACGATCACCGGGTTCGGGGTGAGCAACATGCAGGCGGCGGTGAACGCCGGCCAAGTCTATGGAAACCCGATCGCCGCGGTCGGGGCGTTCCTTGACCGCCTGGACGAGACCGCACACCCAGTCCGGCCAGAGCGGCGACTGCTCGGGGCGAACGGTCCGAAGATGGCCGAGCTGGCAGCGTCGCGCACGGCAGGGATACACCCGTTTCTCGTCACACCGCAGTACAGCGTGACCACTCGGCACCGGATCGGCCACGACCCCCTCATCGCTCCCCATCTGGCAGTGGTGTTCGAGACCGACCCCGCCCGGGCTCGCGCCATCGCCCGCGACGGAATCGGCATGTTCATCGGCTTACCGGCCTATCAGCAAAACCTGCGCCGAATCGGTTTCACCGATGCCGATGTCGTGCCGGGTGGTAGTGACCGGCTCATCGACGCCGTCGTCGCCTGGGGCTCGCCCGAGGACGTCCGGTCGCGCATTCAAACCCATCTCGACGCGGGAGCCGACCATGTCGCGGTCCACGTCTTGGGCGCCCAGGACGGCGAGCCGAGACCGCAGTGGCGGGAACTGGCCGAACTGGTCCGCGCACTCGCCTGATCGACTCCGCGTGAGCAACACCGCAGACATGACCATACCGCGCTAACACCCAACAAAAGGAGCAGAACGATGGGGATACTCGAAGGTAAGACGGCGCTCGTCACCGGCGGCAGCGCCGGGATTGGTCTGGCCGCTGCTCGTCGATTCGCCGCCGAAGGCGCCCACGTATTCATCACCGGGAGGCGCAGGCTTGAACTCGAAGTCGCCGTCGCTTCGATCGGCGAGGACGCTACGGGATTCCCGAGTGACGTCGCCGATCTCGATGACCTCGACAGGCTCATGGAGACCATCTTCCAACGCGGACGGGGTTTGGATGTGCTGTTCGCCAACGCGGGCGGCGGCGGGTTCGTACCGCTGGGCCAGATCACGCCCAGGCAGTTCGACGAGACCTTCGGCATCAACGTTCGTGGAACCCTGTTCACGGTACAGAAGGCGCTACCGCTTCTGAACGACGGCGCCTCCATCGTGCTCTCCGGCTCATCGGCGGCGACCAACGGCACCTCGGCGTTCAGCGTCTACGCCGCATCCAAAGCAGCCATCCGGTCCTTCGGTCGCACCTGGGCGGCCGAACTCGCTGGCCGGGGTATCCGGGTGAACACCATTGTGCCCGGCCCGACCAATACTCCTGGACTCAGTGCCCTGGCACCGGATCCCGAACAGGCTCAAAGCCTCTTGCAGGCCATCGCCAGCCAGGTCCCGCTGGGACGCCTGGGCCAGCCAGAGGAGATCGCCAACGCGGTGCTGTTCCTGGCCTCATCGGAAAGCAGCTTCATGACCGGAGGCGAGATATTCGTCGATGGTGGAAGCGAACAGATCTGAACTTGACCCCACCGTTCCATCCCTACGGACCGCCCATCTCAACGTCTATGGAGGACCGCCCATGCCCAAATCGTCCGTTCTCACTGGCTATGGCCCGCCCGACGTGCTCGTCTGGAAGGAGACCGCCATGCCCCAGCCCGGGGCGGGGCAGGTGCGAATCCGGGTGCGCGCAGCTGGAGTGGGCCCCACCGATGCCAAGATCCGCCGAGGTGACCTTCAGGCTGTATTCCCGCTGCCACCTGACGCCGTCTTGGGCTTCGAGGCGGCCGGCGTGGTCGACTCGCTGGGACCTTCCGTAACCGGCGTGAAGGAGGGCGACGAGGTCACGTCGCTGCTGGCCAGCCTCGGCGGCTACGCCCAGTATGTGCTGGCGTCGACATGGACCCACAAACCCTCGAACGTCACTTGGAGCGATGCGGCCGCCTTCCCGGCGTCCGCCGAGGCAGCGGTTGGCGTCTTGCGCCAACTCCACGTCGCCCGCGGCGAAACCCTGCTGATTTTGGGCGGCGCCGGTTCCGTTGGCGTGATCGGCACCCAGCTGGCGATTGCACAAGGCCTGACCGTCATCAGCGCCGCCGGTCCTCAAGACCAAGACTTCGTCGGTGAGCTCGGCGCGGTACCGGTTCGTTACGGAACGGACCTCATCGAGCAGGTGAATGCCCATACGCCATCGGTCGACGCCGTATTCGACGCCGCCGGAAGGGGTGGCAGCTTGAGCGCCGCCGTCGAGCTGGCGGGCGGTCCCTCTCGGGTCATCACTCTCGCCGACGAACACGCCGCCGATCTCGGCGTGGCGCTGTCCGCACCGACTCCGGACCGGGCTCCCGATGCGCTCGATCACACCATGGCGCTCCTGGCCTCCGGCGTCCTTCGCCTCCGGGCGCAGCGCCAGATACCGATCGAGCGAGCACCCGAAGCGCACGCTCTGCTCGACAACGGCGCAGCACGCGAGAAGCTCATCCTGACCGTCGCATGAGAGCGGCGAGGATCCTTTTTCCGATCCGCGTCGGTCTCATTCGCCAGGCCCACCGGCAGCCCTTGGGCATCCGGGATCGTTCGCGAGCTGAACCTTTCTATCGACCCAGCCGGACTCGACGTTGACCGAGGTGACACTCCAACGTCGACCCGTCGCGGCCCAGCTCGCCGACCGGATGAGTTGTCACAACCCCCAGCAGACCAGCGGCGGTGACCGATGGTTCGCCGTCTGGTCGATCGCCCTGGGATCGTTCGCGCTCGTCTTCTCCGAAGTGATTCCTGTCGGCCTCCTTCCCCATCTCAGCCAAACCTTCGGCGTCTCCATCGGGTTGGCCGGACTTATGGTCGTCGTCCCCGCCGTCGCCGCAGCCATCGCCGGTCCGATCCTGACGCTGGGCTCGGCTCGTATCGAGCGTCGTGTCTTGCTGTGGACCTTGAGTGCCTTGGTGTTGACCTCCGATGTGGTCGCCGCCGCCGCCCCGAACTTCGAGATCATGCTCGTCGCCAGGGCTCTCCTCGGCGTGTGCATCGGAGGGTTCTGGGTCTTCGGTGCCGGAGCGGCCATGTCGCTCGTCCGCGAAGAGGCGCGTGGTACTGCGATCGCGTTGGTCAGCAGCGGGATCTTCCTGGCAACTGTGGCAGCGCTACCAACCGCCGCGCTCATCGGGAACCTCACCAGTTGGCGGGTCGCCTTCGCGATCGCCGCCGTCCTGGCCGGAGCCGCCATCCTTCTACAGATGGCGGCCTTACCGTGCCTCGGGACCGGGGTACCCGTCCATCCGGAAACGTTGCTGACGATACTCAAGGTCGGTGCGGCACGAATCGGCCTTATCGCCGCGGCTGCCATCTTCTTCGCCTACTTCGCCGCCTACACCTACATCAACCCAATTCTCCAGAGTCGGGCCGGGCTGACCGGCGAGCAGGTCACGGTCGTCCTGCTCGGTTTCGGGTTGGCCGGCGGGGCAACGAACTTTGCCGCTGGAGTCACCGTGCGCCGCCATCTGCGCGCAACCCTCTGCGGAGCCGGATTGCTCATTGCCATCGCTACTCTCTTGATCGCTGTCATCAGCGGAATGCACCCGGTCGTCATCGCCCTCGTACTTGTGTGGGGCGCCGGGTTCGGTGCGGTCCCCGTAGCCGCGCAAACCTGGATGGCTCGGACAATGCCGGCCAGCGTAGAAGGCGGTCTGGCCCTGTTCGTCTCCGCGCTCCAAGGTTCCCTGGCCGCCGGGTCAGCGGTCGGCGGTCTGCTTTTCAACGCCTACGGCACGACGGGTCCACTGGTTCTGGCCGCTGTCATAGCCACAGGCGGTTCGCTCGTGCTCCTCAGCCGAAGCGCAAGGGCAGTCGACATACCCGCTGGTAGCGAGGCCTAGAGGGCACATCCTGCGGGCTACGTTGGTGATGTGTCCGGTGCGATTCATCACTCCGTGATCGCAGTCGACAACCTCGAGGTCAGCCTCCGCTTCTACCGGGACGGGCTTGGTCTCGATGTACTGGCCGACCGCGAGGTCGAAGGAGACTGGCCTGATCTATTCGGCGCGCCGAGCCGTAGCCTTCGCGCTGTCTTCGTGGGAGACGCTCATGTCCCCGACGTCTTCGCCGGCGTGTTGGAACTGAACGAGCTCCGCGGGGACCAAGCCCCGCAGACAAGTTCCCCCTCCACGCGACCGATAGGACTGTTTATGCTCTCGTTCTTCGTAGATGTGGAGGCCACGCTGAGCCGGCTCGCCAACCTCGGACTTGGCGGCTCGCCCCGGCGAATCAGACAACCGACTCCGAACGGACCCATAACCATCGCGACCGTTCACGACCCTGACGGCGTGTTGATCCTGCTCACTCCCGGCTCCATCACCCAGGCCAACAGCTGAAATCCACGGCATGTGCGACCGAGGCGGGGTGGGAACCTCGCTGACGTGTTTGAACCTCGACGTCGTGATCGAGGGCCTGCGTTACCCAGACCACGACTGTGAATGAACGTTCATGCGAGTTCATCCTCGACCTCGACGACACCTGCCAATGCTGCAGCAGCAAGCCCGTACAGCCATAGAGATCGCCGCCCTGACGCCCAACCTGCCGGCGGTCACTTCTGCCGAAGTCGAGATCGCAACGCTCGGGCCGGGCTCGGTTGATCAGGGCAACTGCATGGGCATGCCCTGTGCAGCCCTATGCATCACCAATTCGACCGGAGACTCGACCTCGAAAGGGCAGCGTACGTGCCGCACGAGCTGCGCCACCCTGCACAGGGCTGCACATGGCACCGCTGAGTAGGTCCCGATAAAAAGCCCCGATAAACCCCATCTTCGCCATCTCGGCGGAACGCGAAAACGCCGGTCAGGCGCCCGTGCCTATGCACGAGACGCGCCGACCAGCGTTCCGATGGTGGCGGGGGGAGGATTTGAACCTCCGACCTTCGGGTTATGAGCCCGACGAGCTACCAGACTGCTCCACCCCGCGGCGAAGAGATCAACTCTACACGCCCTCTCCCGCGCCGGCCACGGCGCTCACCGCGAGCGCCTCAGCACGGGCCGCCCTACAGCGTCTGCGCCGCCGGCGGTGGTGGTGGGGGCGAGGCCGGATCGGCCGCCTGGGGCGGGGGTGGTGGTGCCGGCGCATCGGCGGGCGCCGCGGTCGGTCCGGCCGCAGCCGATTCGGGCGCCAGGGTCAGTGTCCCGTGCTTGGACTCGTGGTCCTGCAGCGCCGCCACCAGCCGCTCTATGTCGGCGTCGGTGGTGGGAGTGGCCCGCCCCGTCTTGGTGGCGTAGAAGGCGGCGCCCAAATCGCGCAGCATGCCGTCGGCCGCCTTCTTGGCCTGCGCATCGTCCAGCTTCGCCTGACCCTTGGCCGCCGCGTCCTTGGCGGCCTCGGTGGCCGTCGCCGCCGTCGCCTTGACCTTGTCGAGCAGTCCCATGGCTGCCGTCCTTTCCCGCGGTTTTGCCGCGAGAGGCCATCATGCGGCCTCGCGTCCGCCGGTGCAACCGCGGGCGCCCGCGGTGGCTCAGGGGGGCGCGGCGGCCGAGGCGAGCGTGGTCGTGGTGCTCGAGCCCTGGGGCTCGGTGCTCGTGGGCGCGGTCGTGCTGGTGCTGGTGCTGCTCGTCGTGGTTCCCCCGCCCTTCCCCTTCGAGGACTTCCCGCTCTTGGGCGGCGTCGTAGTGGTGGTCGTAGTCGACGACGACGTTCCCAACACCCCCTGGGCCGCCGCGATCTCCTGCTCCGCGGCCGCGACGTCCGACTGGTACTGGCCGAGGTTGCCCGCCTGGAGCGCGGCCTGCGCGTTCTTGTAGTCAGTCTGCGCCTGCGCCAGGTCCTGAGACACCGCGGCCGGCACCGTGCCGGATGTCGGCGGTCCGCTGCCCGTCCCCGGCGTCGTCGGCACCTGTGCCTGCGTGATGTCTCCCAACACGGCCGTCAGACTCGACTCGATCTCGACGTTCTTGCCGAGCACCGCCACCACGTACTGGAGCTGGGGCTGTGGTTTCGTCGTCGCCGCCACGTACAGGGGCCGCAGGTAGACCATGGAGTCCCCGATCGGGACCATCAGCGTCTCTCCCAACAGGACTTCCGAGCCCCCGGTGTCGAGGAGACTGATGTCCTTCGACACGGCCTGGTTGGCCGAGATCTCCAGGTCGGCGTTGGCAGGCCCCAGCGTCCCTGCCGGTGTCTCGTAGACGGTGAGCTGGCCGTAGTTCGACGGGTCCGAGCCCCCGATCATGAAGGCTCTCAGGTTCAGGTTCTGGTTGGAGTTCGACGTGTTGGAGGTCGACGCCGGCACGAAGCCGTCCGTGATGGTGAACTGCTGGGTGTTGCTGTACGGAGGCGAGAACACCTGGTACTGCGGCGCCATCCGGGCCGGCGTCGTCGAGATGAGTTGGCCCTGGGCGTTGTACGTGTTTTGCGCGAGCAGGGACTGTGACTTCGGGCCCGCACCGGCGGTGGGCGACAACTGCCAGGCACCGTTGGCGGCGTAGAAGGCCTGAGGGGTGAGCAGGTGGTACCGGCCGTAGATGGCCGACTGAATGGAGAAGATGTCCTCCGGGTAGCGCAGGTGGGCCCGCAGCGTCGGGCTCATCTTCGAAATGGGCGTGAACATGTGGGGGAAGGCGGCGGCGTAAGCGTTGAGGATGGGGTCATTCGGGTCCACGTCGTAGAACGTCATCTGCCCGGTGTACGCGTCGATCACGACCTTCACCGAGTTGCGCACGTAGTTGTAGCTCGCCGGGAGGTCGCTCCCGACGGCCACCTGCTGGGTGTTCGCGTTTTGCGAGTACGCGTATTTGTCGGTCGTCGTGTACCCGTCAATGACCCAGTCGATGTGCCCGTTGTTGATCACGGCATAGGGATCGTGGTCGAAACTCAGGAACGGCGCCGCCTTCTCGGCCATGGCGACCGGGTCGCGGACGAACATGATGCGCGACTTCGGGGTGATCTGGTCGGAGATGAGCAGGTTGAAGTCGCCCAGGCGCAGCGCGAACGCCGCACGCCGGAAGATGGACGAGAGCTGCACGCCGCCCGTGCCCTTGTAGTGGCTCTCGACGTCGTTCCCGCCCGTCTGGTAGTCCACCTCGAGCTGCTTGGTGTCGGCCACCACGTAGTTCGAGTCGCCGAGGCCGAAGTAAACGCCCGGCTCGGTGATCCGGGGCAGTCCGCCCGACGACGTCGGGGGCACTCCCTGCACCTCGTAGACGGGGTTGCTCGACTGGGTCTGGTTGGCCACGGCGACGACCGCGCCGTTCCCGTGCGTGTACTGCAGGTGGGTGTTGACCCATGTCTGCGAGGGCAGCCCCGAGGGCAGCATGTCGCGCACACCGATGAGCACCGGGGTCATCTGCCCGTTGACCGTATAGCGGTCCACCCCGAGCGAGTTGAACGTGTAGTAGGAGGTGATGGCCTGTTCCTGCTGGAACGACTGGAGCGTGATGGTGGGGTCGGGGTCCCACTGCCGGATGTTGCCGATCGTCCCGCTGGAGTCGTTGACCTGCGCCTGGCTGATGTTGGTCGTGGCGGGGAACTGTTTCACCTTGACGTTGGTAAGCCCGTACGCCTGTCGCGTGGCCTGGATGTTGCGCTGGATGTAGGGCGCCTCCAGCGAGCTCTGCGCCGGGTTCACCTTCAACGCCTGCAGCAGGGCCGGATAGATGATGCCGACGACGAGCGCCACGAAGGCCCAAATGCCGATGGCCAGCACCGGGAGCGTCCAGCCCTGCCGGCGGATGTTGAAGAGCAGGATCGCCGCCGCGAAGATCGAGACGTAAATGAGCAGCAGCTGTGCGGGCAGGCGGGCGTGCACGTCGGTGTAACCGGCTCCGTTCACGAAGCCGTCCTGGGCGTTGACCATGGACCAGCGCTGCAGGACGTACCCGGCCGCCTTCGTGAGGGCGATCAATGCGAGCAGGACCGAGAGGTGGGCCTTCACCGGCGGGCGGACCCGTGGCAGCCCCCGTTGGGGCTGGATCCCGCCGTTGAGGTAGTGGAAGACGACGGTGACGGCCAGAGTCACGATCAGGATGGCGAGCGTCCAATCCACCACGAAGATGAGGAACGGGAGCTTGAAGACGTAGAACCCGATGTCCTTGTGGAACTGCGGGTCCGTCACCCCGAAGTTGCCGCCGTGCCGGAACAGGATCCAGTTGTTCCACTGTCCGATGGTGCCGGAGCCACCGATCAATGCGAGGAGGAAGGCCAGCGCGACGTAGATCCGGCCGGCGTACGGCCGCACGTATTGCTGGTAGCGACGGACGAGTTCGTCCTCCTGCGCCAGGACGATGTCGTGACCGGCGATGCGGTCGCAGACGACCAGGTTGATCCACAGGACCGCGAAGAAGATAGCGCCGAAGACGCCGAACAGCCCCAGCTTCGTGATCAGCAGCGTCGAGAAGACGTCGTGGTACCCCACGGAGGAGAACCACAAGCTGTCGGTGTAGAGCCCGGCCAGCGAGCGCAGCGACACCAGCAGGATGATGAAGACGACGACGATGCCGAGCAACCACCACCGGGCACGGTGACGCCCGCGCGGCGAGGGATCGACACTGAGGTCGCTGGGGACGCGCATTGGTAGTCAGGGGCGCGGTGCCGTTGCCGGCCCGGTTCCCCATTCCCCTTTCAATCCGTGCGTGCGGTTTTCCCGCACACGGCTTTCCGATGGACTTCTTGACATGGTTACGCGGCCGTCGGGTAGCGGATGGTGCCCATGAGCTGATGCAGGCCCTGGTCGTGGAACCAGGTGCGGGTCCAGGTGCCAGCCTGGCCGGGGCGCAGGTTGCGGCCCCGCTTCTTGACGAGCAAGCGGTTCAGCCGCCACGCAACGTAGTCGTCCAAGGAGACGAACTTGAGCGCCGCATTCCCGGTGCGGAAGTAGTTGCCCCAGCCCCGCAGGAACCGGTTGAGACGTGCGATGACGTCGGGCAACTGCTCTCCGACCTGGCTTCGAGCGGTAAGGGCCTTGATCCTGGCTCGGGCTCGCTTCATGGACCGCACCGAGGGCCAGCGGTGGAGGTAGTAGCGGATGATCCGCTTGCGCTCCCAGAGCTTGCCGGACATGCGGGCACGGAAGTGGCACCCGAGGAAATCAAAGCCCTCCTTGCCTTCTCCGAGATCGACCACTCTGGTCTTGTCCGGGTGAAGACGGAGACCGAGATCACCCAAGATGACGGTCGCCCGCCTCTGGGCTTCCTCGGCCTGTTGTTGGGATCGGCACAGCACCACGAAGTCGTCGGCATAGCGGACGACTTCTCCGGTGCCGCGCTTCTCCCAGGCCGCATCGAATGCGTGCAGGTAGATGTTGGCCAAAAGGGGCGAGATCACCCCACCCTGGGGTGTTCCCGTGACCGACTCGGTGAGCACTCCAGCGTCCAACACACCTGCTCGCAGCCACTGTCTGACCAACTTGAGCACCCGTCGGTCCGATACCCGCTCTTTGACCAAGGCGAGCAAGCGCTCGTGGTCGATGGAGCCGAAGAAGTTCGTAATGTCGGCTTCGAAGACGAAGGTGTTGCCTTCGATGAAGCCGACCCGGAGCCTCTCCATGGCGTCGGTGGCCGAGCGCTTGGGCCGAAACCCAAACGAGCAGGGCAGAAAGTCGGCCTCGAAGATGGGTTCGAGGACGATCTTGGCCGCCTGCTGGCACACGCGGTCCTTGACAGTCGGGATGCCCAACGGACGGAACTTGCCGTCGGGCTTTGGAATCTCCACCCGCCGCACTGGCGCCGGGTGGTAGTTGCCTGCACGGAGGCTCGCCTGGAGCTCGGTGACCATGCGCTCTGCCCCATAGGCCTCCACCGCAGCGATGGTGATCTGGTCCACCCCCGCTGCCCCACGATTGGCTCGGACCCGCTCCCACGCCTCCCAGAGAATGTCGTCCCTGTAGATGCGGTCATAGAGGGCGTGGAAAGCCCGACCCTTCGACTGCTTGGCCGCAGCCCATAGCCGGTTCTGGAGGCGTCGAACTTTGACGGGAGCCACATGGCGGCCCTCGGGGAAGCTGGACCGGGCAGACCCGGCCATGCCCTCACTCGTTCCTCTGTTCCCGGCGTGTCCAAAGTCGGGGCCCTTCCCTCCCGCTGGGTTTCTCCCAGCGATCGGCAGTACTACGACCCCGTCGGACTCCCGCTCCCCTCCGCTCGACTTCACCACTGGCTTATACGAGCGGTCTTTGCTGACAAGGCTGGGAAGACGGGTCTCTCCTGTTCCGAACCTGACCGTGTGCACGTGCCGCTCCCCCTACCCCGGGAGGACCCGACCATGGGCATCTCCGGAACGCCAGTCGGTCGGATGCTGCCTTCGCCGTGACGTGAGCGGCTCGGCTCCTCCGTTGTATCTCTGACGAGGCTGCAGGACTCGTGCCGAGTGGCACTACGGCCCGCGCACTTGCTCCCTCCGAAGAGGCTCTTGACGCCCCGCTCAGCCCGGCGGATCTCTCCGACAGACCGGGGCCTGCTACTGGGCTCTCCGGCGATTACCCAGGCGGGACTTGCACCCGCTGGTCTGGTCCAGCTTTCAGGACGCACCACGGAAGGAGCCTAACGTCCACCAATTGGCCCAAAACGGCCAGGGGTCACGGAAATCCGGGGAGAAAAACCCCTGGTCAGTCCAAGGTGAGTGCCACTAGGCACCGACAGCCGGCGTGCGCGGGCGGGTACATGTGCCCCGTAGGGAAGGCGTCGCTCGCCTCCACGGCGCCTGCGAGGGCATTGTCGTCGCAGTCCGAACACCCGGACGTCGAGGTGGGTACCCAGCGCACCTTGCGTCCCGGTCCCGCGCCCGCGATGACGCCGGCGCAGAAGGCTTGCGTCGCGAAGTCACCGGCGAGGCGCTCGACGCGCTCGCCCCGCCACTCCCGGAACGCGGCTCCGACCCGTTCTGCGGGTTCGCCGGCCCCGTCGGCAATGCGCCGCCGCAACATGGTGACCACCGTCCGCGCGAGGGCGGCAGCCGACTGGCCGAGCACCTCGCCCGGCGCGACGGAGCCGGACGTTGCACCCGCGAACACGGCGCCGGCCTCGTACGCGTCGGCCAGTGAGCTCCCGGCCGCGTCTGCGTACGCGGCGAGATGCTCCTCCTCCGCGCCGAGCAGGGCGTCGCCGGACGTTGACGGGCTGCTGCGCAGCACGTCGAGCATGCGGTTCTGGTCGTCGCCCAGGACGCGCTTGACGCTCCGGCCCAGCCGGGCGGTCACCGGGACGAGCAGTTCGTCCCGCTGCGCGATGAGGGCCGCCTCGGGGTGTGGCGGTGCCTCGGGTGCGGCCGCGTCCACCGGTGTCTCGGCGCCGGGCGCAGCGGGCGCCGGCCCGGGGCCGACCGGGGCTTTCCCTTGCGAGCCCACGGAGCCCTCGGTGTCCCCGGAGCCCGCCCGGATGCGGGCGAACAGGTCGTCCACCGAGGCCGAGCCCTCCGGCGCCTCCGTTTCCGCTGCGGCCTCGCCGTCTTCGTCGACCTCTATCTGCACCACTTCCACTGCCGCGACGGCCTCGCCGGGCGACGGCTCCTCCGGCGCATCCTGGTCGTGTGGCTCCTCGGATGGCCCGTGCAGGCGGGCCTGGTCGCCGGCCGCCAGCGCCGCCGCGCGTGCCTGGTCGTCGGTCCGATCCAATTGGGTGAGGATGTCGTCGACCTTGTCGCGGACACCGTGCACCGACGCCGCCATCTCGTCACGCGCCGCGCGGAGCTGCTCGATCTGAATTCCCAACGTCCGCCGCCGTGCCGCCAGGTCGGCCAAGACGCGCCGGCGCGCTTCCTGCACCTGCTCGAGCAAGTCGCGCCCTTCGTCCTTGGCCCGGTCGAGGAGGGCCTCGCCTTCGGCCACGGCCTCGGCCAGGATGCGCTCGCGCTCCGCGCGCCTCCTGCTCCGCGTTGCCCACCAGCAGCTCGACCTCGACGACACGCTGGGCCGTCGACGCCTCCGTGCGCGCCTGCAGTTCGTCCACCTGCCGCTGGGTCTCGCGCAACATGGTCGCGGCGCTCTCCTGGGCCTGGGACACAATGCGGGCCGCTTCTTCGTGGGCGTGGCGCAGGATCTGCGCGCTGTGCTGCCCCAACGAGGCGGTCAGGGTGGCCTCGTCAATGACGGGATGGGCCGCACGCTCCTCGGCCTCGACCACGGCCGTCCGCAGCTCGTTCTCCCGCTCCTCCAGGGCCTCGATGCTCCGGGAGATCGACTGCAGATAGGCCCGCACCTCGTCGGTGTCGAACCCGCGGCGGACGATGGCGAAGGAGTGGCGGGCGACGTCCCCCGTGGCGACGCGGGAAGACGAAATGGGGGCACGGCCTTCGGACATGCCCAAAGCCTATGGCGCCGCCTATGCCGGGGCGGGCTTCGGGGGCACGTTCCCCCCCAGGCGCTTCAGGATCTGGAGCGCCTGGTTGAGCGTGTTCACCCCGTACACATGGAGCTGCGGGGTGGCCTTGGCCTCCGCTTGGGAGAATTGAGGCTTGGGGACGAAGAACACGGTGGCGCCGGCGTGCTCCACCGCGATGGTCTTCTCGGGCACACCGCCGACCTGACCGACGTTGCCGTACTGGTCGATCGTCCCCGTGGCAGCGATCACCTGGTGCCCGGGCAGCTTGCCGCTGCTGAGCTTGTCGATGATCCCGAGGGTCATCGCCAGGCCGGCTGAGGGGCCGCCGATCTCGGGCGTGTTGATCTTCACGTCGACGGGGAAGTGCCAGTTCTGCTGGGTCTGGGGGTCGATGCCGAGGAACGCCGTGGGCTTGGTGGGGGGACCGCACCCGGTGTCGACCAGGCCCTTCGGAGGCACCCCGAGCGTCACGGACTTCTGCACGACGGGCCCGGGCACCAGAGTGCCCACGTCGTTGATGGACGAGTCCTCGACCGAGAGGGAGGCCTGCGTCCCCGGCTGCAGCCCGTGCAGCGCCGAGATGAGCCCGCAGTCCGTCGACGTCGGCTTCCCGTCGACCGACTGAATCACCTGGCCCAGCTGGAGCGTCCCGGACGCCGGCGAGTGCGGCTCTATGCCGTAGACCAGCGCGCCCGCGTTGGTGGACGTGACGGTGTACCCGAGGTACGTGAGCGCGGTGGCCGTGGCGAACGACTGCGCCTGGGCCATCTGCAGGAAGCCCTGGTTGAGGAACTGGCCCTGGGTGGGCGCGCTGCCGAAGAGGTCGGCTCCCGAAAAGATCTCGTCGTTCGATCCGAAGAACTTGTACTCCAGGTAGCTCAACGCGTTGAGCTGGGTGACGTAGACGTCCGTGAGAAGGATCTTCCCGGTCAACGGGTGGTTGTCCGCCGCCGGGACCTCTATGTACTGGGACACGTTCGACGCCTGCCCGGGCGTGATGACGTAGTAGTCGACGTTGATGCGTGCCGCGATGAAGCCTGCGACGAGGACGATGACCGCGAGCGCCACGAGGACGTAGGGCCAGCGCCGGCGCCGCCCGCGTCCCGAGGCACCGTCCATCGTGGCCGGGCCCGGCGGAGGGGGCCACTCGGAGGCGGAGCCGGAGGCGGACGAAGCATCGCCCGCGCCGCGTCCCGGCGCGGGAGAGGGGATCGCCATGGGATCCCCGGCGGAGGTCGCGTCAGGGTCGGACATACTCGGGAGGTGAGCGACGATCCTGCCACGGATGCGGCGGCGGTCCGCCGCGCCGACCTGCGCCGGCGCCGCGTCGCCACCACAGGACACCGGGGTGGCGCGGACGCGGCGGCCCTGGCCAGGCGTCGACTGGGTGACCCCGATCCCCGCGTGCAGGAGGCGGCAGTCGGGGCGCTGGCGCGCCTCGGCGTGCTCAGCGCCGCCGACGTGGCGGCCGCCCTCGACGACGGCCCGGTCGCGGTGCGTCGGCGCGCGGTGGACGCCGCCGTGTCGGTTCGCGGACGCGGGGCGCGGACGGTGCTCCCGGCCGCGCTCGCGGCGCGCTCGGCGACGCCGACGCCCTCGTCGTGGTGGGTGCGGCCTGGTTCCTCGGCGAACGGCGCCACCGCCCCTCCGTGCCCGCCCTCTCCGCCCTCGCCCTCGGCCACGCCGACGTCCGGTGCCGCGAGGCGGCGGTCGCCGCGCTGGGCGCCATCGGCGACCCGGCGGGCCTGCCCGCCGTCCTGGACGCGGCGCGCGAGGACCGCCCCACCGTGCGGCGGCGGGCCACGGTCGCACTGGCCGGCTTCGACGACCCGGGGGTGGAGCCGGCACTGCGGGCGGCCGCCGGTGACCGGGACTGGCAGGTCCGGCAGGCGGCGGAGGAACTGCTCGAGGCTCCCGCCCTCAGTCGTCCTGAGTGAAGAGGCGCTTCAGCCGGTCGAACGACTCCAGGCAGATGCCGGCGCCCTGCACGACGCACTCGAGGGGCGTGTCGACCAGGTGCACCGGGACGGCGGTGGCGTCGGCCAGCCGTTGGGTCATGCCTCGCAGCAACGCGCCCCCACCGGTGAGGTGGACACCCTGGAACATGATGTCCTGGGCCAGCTCCGGTGGCGCCTCACCGAGACAGGTGGCGGCCGACTCTATGACCGACACCACGTTGTCCTCCATCGCCCCGCGTATCTCCCGCGGCGACAGCACGACGGTCTTGGGACGGCCGGTCGCCACCTCCCGCCCGCGGATCTCCGCCTGCTGCTCCCCTTCGTAGGCGAAGGCGGAACCGATCGCCATCTTGACCGCCTCAGCGGTGCGCTCGCCGATGGCGACGCCGTAACGATGGCGGATGTGGGTCTGAATGGACGCGTCGAAGTCGAAGCCGCCGCAGCGCAGCGCGCGCACCGCCACGACGCCGCCCAGCGAGATCACCGCCATCTCCGACGTCCCCCCGCCGACGTCGACCACCATGTTGCCGACCGGTTCGTGGATGGGCAGGCCGGCGCCGATCGCCGCCGCCATCGGCTGCTCTATGAGGTAGCTGGCTGACGCGCCCGCCCGACGCGCCGCCTCCTTCACCGCGCGGCGTTCCACCGCGGTGATGGCCGAGGGGACGCAGATCAGGACCTTGGGCCGGTTGAGCTTCCCGACGCCGACCCGGCGCAGGAGCACGCTCAACATGCGCTCGGTGACCTCGAAGTCGGTGATGGCACCGCCCCGCAGCGGGCGCTCGGCCACGATGTAGCCGGGCGTCCGTCCGATCATCTGCCAGGCGTCGGTCCCGATGGCGAGGACCTCCCGGCTGCGCGAATCGAGGGCCACGACAGTCGGTTCGTTCAGCACGAGGCCCTTCCCCTTGGCGTAGACGAGCGTGTTCGCGGTGCCAAGGTCGATGGCCAGGTCGCGCGACATGGGGCCTCATGGTACGGCCCGGCCCACGTCGCGACCCCAAATCCCCTGATGGGATCGGTAGCCTCCCCTCGGTGAGCGAGACGCCGGAGGAGCCCGTCGAGGGAGAACCGGGGCCGGAGCCCGGGAGCGGAGGTCCGGACGGTGCCGAATCGCCCCAGCGCGGGTGGATCGACCCGGCCGATCGCGTCTGGCGGCATCCGAGCGAGCTCGCGCCCGGCGCTGCATCCCCCGTGCTGCTCAACGCGCCGTCGCACTGGCGGTACCGCGGCGTCTTCATGGTCCTCGTCGGCGTCGCCGCCCTCATGGCCGCCGTCGCGTTCGTCCTGATCCTCCTGTCGCCCGCGTCCTCGCGTCCACAGGTCGGCTCCACCCGCGACACCGTCGAGAGCGCGTCCATCACGACGCTGGCCGGCCCGGGCAACGCAGTCCCCGCGGCCGCGGATGCCGCCGGCCGCGCCCTCGTGCAGCTGCGCGCGGCGACGGCCCACGGGACGGTGACCCTCGTCGGCGTGGCCGTCGCCGAAGGCGGACTCGTCGTGACGACGGCCGACGTGCTCGGCAACGTGCAGCGCCTCGATGTCGTCGCTGCCGGCGGCCGGCTCGTACCGGCCTCGGTCGTGGCGATCGACCGGCAGTCCGACGTCGCACTGGTGAACGTCCCCGAAGACGTCCCGGTCGCGCCGTTCGCCGACGACGCGTCGCTTACGCCGGGCGCTCCCGACCTGACGCTGAGCCTGGTGCCGGCGAGCGGCGACACGCTCGCACTGCACAGCACCCCCGGCTCGGTGGCGAGCGTCGGCCACGCCATCGCGGGTGGTCCCGCCGGGGGCATGCCGGCCATCACGTCGACTCCCGCACCCGACGCGCCGTCGCCGTCCGGAGCACCGGCCAGTGGCGGCGAGCCGCTGCTGAATTCCGCCGGGCAGGTGATGGGGATCCTCTACCCCGGGGCCACCTCGTCCTCGCTCGTGACCTTCCTCCCCGCCGAGCTCGTCGTCGGCGTGGCCGACGACCTCCGCTCGAGCAACCGGGTGGTCCACGGGTGGCTCGGCGTGGACGGCGGCGACATGGCCAACGGCACCGGCGCCGTGGTCCGGACCATCGATGCCGCCGGGCCGGCGGCCAAGGCGCTGCGTGTCGGCGAGGTCATCGTGGCGGTCAACGCACAACCGGTCCGGACCATGGCCGAGTTGCGGGCGCGGCTCTACGTGCTGGCACCGGGCACCACGGTGGCGGTGTCGGTCCAGGACGGTGGTGCCATCCGGGTCGTGGACGTCACCCTGGGCGGGTCCTCATAGCATGCAGTAGTGAGCATGTTCGGTTCGGACCCCGACAACCCCATGGGGGGCCTGCTCGGCGACCTGCTCAAGGTCATCGGGTCGGGGCCGGGTGGCGGGGACAGCTGGTTCGAGGCGGCGCGCACACTGGCGTACGGCGTGGCCACCGACGGCGGGACCGACGACACGCCCGATCCCCTCGTCCGCATCGCCTTCGAGGAGTTGGCGCGGGTGGCGGAGCTGCACGTCGCCGACACGACGGGCATCGCGCCGACCTCGGGCGCCGGTGGCGTCTCCTTCGACGCCGTGGGGCCGGGCCAGTGGTCCTTCCAGGCGCTCCAGGCCTACCGCCCCATCCTCAAGTCGATGGTGGAGGCGCAGCAGCAGGGCGCCTCTGCCGTCCCCTCGTCCATGGACCTCAGTTCGCTCGACCCGGACGGCGGCGGGATCGGCGATCTGCTGGGGCAGTTCGCGATGACCCTCGGCCCCGTCTTCCTCGGCATGCAATTCGGGTCGGCCGCCGGGCACCTGGCGCGCCGCGCCTTCGGCCAGTACGCGCTCCCGCTGCCCTGGCCCGAGTCGACGACGCTCTTGCTCGTGCCTTCGAACGTGGCGCGCTTCGCCGAGGACTGGAGCCTCCCGCTGCAGGAAGTGCAGCTCTGGGTCTGCCTGCGCGAGCTCACCATGCATTCCGTCCTGACGCGCCCCGGTGTGCGCTCGTCGCTCACGACCCTGCTCGGGGACGCGTCCGCGCACGCCGCCGCCGCCCAGCGCTCCGTCGTGGAGCGGCTCGGCGAAGGGATGGGAGACCCGGCCGCCCTGGAGGACGCGCTCGGCGACCCCGAAGCCCTCCTGTCCGATCTCATCAGCCCCGAGCAGCGCAACATCTCGAGCGCCCTCACCGCGCAGACCACGGCCATCGGCGCCTACGTCGACCACGTGACGGGCCGTATCGCGGAGACGCTGACCTCGTCCCCCGGGGCGCTGCGCGAGGCCTGGTACCGCTACCGGGTCACCGAGGGCAAGGGCGAACAGGCCTTCGCCGGACTCTTCGGCCTCGACGTCGGGCAGGGCGAAGTCGACCGGGGCCGGGCCTTCGTCGACGGCGTCGTCGAGCGGGCCGGCGAGGACACGCTGGCGCGCCTGTGGGGTGACGAGTTGGACCTTCCCACGCCGGCCGAGGTCGACGCCCCCGGTCTGTGGCTGGCCCGCATCGGGCTGCTCGACTGAATCGCCGCCCGGACGACGTCGGGACGGGCGCCGCCGGCGGTGGACCCGAGCGAAGCGGTCGGACTCAGGCGACGCGCTCGAGCTCGTAGCGGGCGAAGGCGGTGGTGACCCAGCCGCCCACCAGCAACGCCTCGATGCTGCCGTCCCAGTCGGGTGCGATCGCGTACACGTAGTCGGCCAGCGCCTCGTCGGCCCGGATGACCGCCAGCAGCGCGACGAGCTCGGACTGGTGGGCCGCGTTCTCCTGCGGGCCGAGACGCGCCGGCGTGAGCGTGCGGACCAACGCCGCCTCGTCCTCGCTCAGCCCGCCGGCCTGCCGGCCGACCTCTCGGACCATCGGTGCCTCGTCCAGCGTGTACAGCCGTCCCATGGTTGTCTCCCCCCGACCCGGGCATCCCGTCCCGGGCCTCAACCAGCGCCCCCAATGGGCAGACAAATTCCTACATGGGGGTGTCGTCCCGATGGCTTCGCGGGTGCAATGTGGGTGCGACTGATCGGGACGCGGTCCAGCAGGCCGAGCCGGCGGAGAATCAGGCTGAACCAGGGCGTGGGGTCAGCCCCCGGGTGCCCCCTCGTCCCAGTCGAGCACCCACTCCAGGGCCAGCTGCTCGCGCTCGGCGTCACGCACGACGCGTTCGCTGTTGCGCCGGAATTGCGGGTCGTGCGGCGGCAGCAGCACCAGGCGGGCGAGCACGCGCTCACGGAACTGCTCGATCACGTCGGCCGGCCCGTAGTCGGACTGCACCTCCCAGTGGGGCGCGACGGGGCCGAGGTAGACGACGCGCACGTGCCCGATGGGCTCGGCGAGCTCGCCTTCTTCGACGACGACTTCCTCGGGGTCGGGTGACATGGCCACCTCCTGGCCTCGGCGCTGGGCGCCCAGCGTACCCGTGGCCCACGCGTCGGCATCGTGCCTGGTGAAGGGCGTGATCGGGGCCCGGATTCTTATGAACTTCCTATCCCGAGACCCTATTGCGAAACGGTTACGTTTCGTAGAATGGTGCACGAAAGGGGAACCGTGCAATGAATACAGAGTGGATGGCCCGGGGCAAGTGCAAG
Organism: uncultured Acidimicrobiaceae bacterium; assembly: GCA_963834405.1. Lineage (GTDB taxonomy): Bacteria > Actinomycetota > Acidimicrobiia > Acidimicrobiales > RAAP-2 > Bog-473. The sequence continues at coordinate 57,459 of CAWIBX010000001.1, forward strand.
GAAGTTGCACCCGACATCTTCTTCCCGAGTGACGGGATGGGTGTGATGGTCGCCCAGCGGATCTGTGCCGAATGCCCGGTCTCCGAGGCCTGTCTGGAGTACGCCCTCGAGCACCACATCGACCACGGCGTGTGGGGTGGTGCCTCCGAGCGGGAGCGCCGCCGCATTTTGCGCCGCCGCCGCCTCTCGCACGCGGTCGTCGCCCGCTAGACCCCCCTCACTCTCCCCCCTCCCTCGCAGCTCCTCCTCCCCGCCGCCGGACGTCCGTCCGTGTGAAGCTGACGCGGTGCTCCTCGAATGCGTGGCCAACGTCAGCGAGGGCCGCGACGAGGGCGTCCTGGCCGCACTCGCGGCCGGCGCCGGCGACGCCCTGCTCGACCTGCACCGCGACCCCGACCACCACCGGGCCGTGCTCACGCTGGGGGGCCCGCCCGAACTGGTGACGGAGGCGGCGCGGGCGCTGGCCGGCGCCGCCGTGTCCCGGCTCGACCTGCGGGCCCACGCCGGCGCCCATCCCCGCCTCGGCGTGCTCGACGTCGTCCCCTTCGTCCCCTTCGAGCCGGGGGCGCCGGTGGTGCACGACCTCGCCGGTGCCGTCGCGGCGCGGGACGCGTTCGCCCGCTGGCTCGGGGATGCGCTCGGCGTCCCGTCGTTCCTGTACGGGCCCCTGCCGGGAGGCGCCGGGCGCACGCTCCCCGAGGTGCGCCGCGACGCCTTCACCGCATTGGCACCGGACTTCGGGCCCACCACCGCCGACCCCCGCACCGGCGCCACCGCCGTGGGGGCGCGTCCGCTTCTGGTGGCCTACAACGTGTGGGTGGACTCCGCCGACGTCGCCCGCCGGGTGGCGCCGCTGGTCCGGCGCCCCGCGCTGCGGGCGCTCGGGCTCGCCGTGGGGGAACGGGCCCAGGTGTCGTGCAACCTGGTCGAGCCGGAGGTCCTGGGCCCGGCCTGCGCCTACGACCTGGTGGCCGGCCTGGTGCGCGAGCAGGGGGGCACGGTCGAGGGGGCGGAACTGGTCGGCCTCCTGCCGGAGTCCGTGCTGGCGGACGTGCCGGTGGCGCGGTGGCCGGAGCTGGGGCTGTCGGCCGCGGCGACGATCGAGGCGCGCCTGCGCCCCTGACGCCCGGCGGCGGTGGCTAGGCGGTGACGACGTCCCGGCGGGCCATGGCCCGGGCCCGGCGCAGCCGGCGGCGCTCACGCTCGCTCATCCCGCCCCAGATGCCGAATTTCTCGCCGTTGGCCAGGGCGTACTCGAGGCAGTCCTCACGGACCACGCACCCCCGGCACACCTCCTTGGCCTCACGCGTGGACGCGCCCCGCTCCGGGAAGAACAGGTCGGGGTCCACTCCCATGCAGTTGGCCTGGAGCTGCCAACTCTTCTCTTGGCGACCGTAGAGCGTCGTGACGATGTCGACTGGCACTGTGGTTCGCCCCCCTTCTCGCCTCAGGTGGCATCGCTGTAGTTACAACAGTGTGGTTCATCATTCACCAGCCTTCTGGTGAGCGCAAGGGGGCAAATGACCCGATTCGTGCCTGGAGGGCGCGGCCCGGTCCGGACCGGGAAGAACCGCCCAAGACGTAATCCCAGGTCGGAGCGTGTTCTCGGGCGCCGAAGGCGCACCCCGGGTTTCTAATAACGCCCGTTTACACTTTTTGAAAAGGTGTGACGGGGGGCCGTCGGGTGCCCCCTGTACGGGGCGCGGGGAGCCGGCGGGGTGTCGCCCTTATCCGGCGGGGCGCAGCACGCGCCGGTGCTGGAGGAAGTCGACCAGCACGTAGCCGCCCAGCGCGTCCGGCGTCGTGTAGAACGTGCGGCCCCCGTTGACCCGGGCGATCTGCTCCACGAAGGGGTAGTGCGTGCGCTGGAGGTCGAGGGCGAACGTGTTGATCACGATGCCGGCGCGGGTGCACCGGATGACCTCGGCCATGGTGCGCCGCAGCGTCTCGGGGACGGGCGGGTAGTTGAAGAAAACCTCGCCGTGGTCGTCGACGTGCGCCGTCGGCTCGCCGTCGGTCACCACGATGATCTGCTTCGTGCCGTGCTGGTGCGCCAGCATGCGGCGCGCCAGCGCCAGCGCGTGCTGCAGGTTGGTGCCGTACACGTAGTCCCACATGGCGGTCGGCACCTCGTCGGCGCGGATCTCGCGGGCGACCTCGGAGAAGCCGACGATGCCCAGGTAGTCCCGCGGGAACTTGGAGCTGATGAGCGTCTGCAGCGCCATGGCCATGCGCTTGGCCGGCACGAAGTTGTCGCGCATCGGCATGGACATGGAGAGGTCGACCAGCAGCACCGTCGCCGAACGCGAGAGCGCCTCCACCTCGACCACCTCGAAGTCGTCGGGCTGGAGCTTCACGGGCACGCCGCTGCCGCTGCGGCGCACCGCGTTGTGCACCGTCGTCGACAGGTGCAGGTTCAGCGGGTCGCCGTACTCGTAGGCCTTCGTCGTCTCCTCGCGGTCATGGCCCGCACCGGTGTGCACGGCGGAGTGGTCGCCGATGCGGTCCTTGTTGATCTGGCCGAAGAGGTCGGCCAGCGCCTTCTGGCCCAGGCGGCGCACGCCCCGCGGCGTGAGCTCTATGCGCCCCCCTTGCTGCTCTATCAGCCCGGCGTCGGCCAGCGACTTGGTGAGGTTGGCCAGGCGGTCGAGGGCGCGGGCGGCGTCCTCGCCCATGTGCTGCTTGACCTGATCGAGGTCGATCTCGCCCAGCGCGGCGGGCGTCGAGGCCGACTGGAGCACCTCCTCCATGCGGTCCATCTGGTTGAGCTGGGTGGCGAGGTCGGTGGCGCGGTCCATCCGCATCGGCCCCTCGCCGCTGAAGTCGTAGGACTCCTGCCACCCCGCGTCGGGGAAGGCGCGCTGCAGGTTCTGCGCCAGGCGTTCGACCTGCCAGCGCAGGTCCATGTCCTCGAGCACGGCCTCCATGAGCTGGGTGAGCTGGGCCCGCTGCTCGGGGCTGAGGCTGTTCCACACGGCCTGGGCCGCGGCCATGCGCTGGGCCAGCTGCTCCAGCAGCTCGTCGAGGTTCTGCGGGTTGCCCGGGAACATGTCGCCGAACTCGGCCATGAACTCCTCGAAGCTCGGGTCGAGGTCCTCGCCGCGCTCGCGCTGTTCGAGCATGCGGTTCAGCGCGTCGTAGGCGTCGCGCATGCGCTGCATCTGCTCGGGGCTCATGTTCGAGAGCGCGTCGGACGCGCCCTCGAAGAAGGTGTCGGCCATTTCTCGCCTGAGCTCCTCCACGAGCTCCTCGAACTTCTCGCGGGCCTCGGAGGAGACGAAGTCGTAGTGCTGCAGGCTGCTGATGCGTCCGGCGGGGTCGTCGGGCTGGAGGTCGAGGGCCATGCGGCGCTCGGTGGCGACGTCGTCGGTGACCTCCTGGCGCCGCTCGTCGTCGGAGTTCCGGGCGTCCTCGACCAGCTCGTCGATGGCGTCGCGCTCGTCCTGTTCTATTTCGTCGAGCTGTCTCGTGAGCTCGGCCATGCGGCCGTCGGGGTCTCCCTCCGCCAGCATCTCCGCGCGACGGCGCCGGAGTTGGTCGAGGAGGTCGCGCAGGCCGGCGATCTGCTCGCCGTCCGCCGTCCGGAATCCGGAGCGGAGGAGGCGGCGGAGCGCATCGTCGAGGTCACCGCCGGCGAGGAGGTCGTCGGTGAGGCCGGCCAGCAGGTCGTCGGGGTCGAGGTCGGCGAACTCCTGGGTGCCGTCCCATTCCGAGTAGTCGTAGCGGGCGGACCCGAAGGCGGAGGCGGAGGCGGTCATGGCGTGGCTCCCGTGCTCGTGCTCGTACTCGTACTCGTACTCGTACTCGTACTCCTACTCCTACTCCTGCTCCGGCGCACGGCCCTACTTGCGCCCTCGGTAGAGCGCCCGGGCGCCCGAGGCGTCCTTGTTGAGCCGCTTGGTCAGGTGCAGGCCCTCGAGCAGGAACTCGAGCGCGCTGGCCATGAGCGCCGGCGACTCGGCCTCGGCCGCCTCGGGGCCGGCCAGCTTGCGGGTCGCGGGCTCGAGCTCCGGCATGTCGGCCAGGACGGACAGGTAGGCGGCCGACGGCATGTCGTCGCCCACGTGCACCACGACCTGGTCGTGGAACGCGCCCACGATCGACTGCGGGTCGTCGAGGGTGACGCGGCGGCGGAAGACCGACAGGGTGGCGGCGGCGACCAGCTGGGCCACCACCTCGTCCTCGTGCCCCTCCTCCATCGCCTCGACCTCGATCTTGCCCTGGGTCGACGGCACCAGCGCCGAGAGGTCGCTGACGCGGGGCACCGCCACCGGCTCGCCGGTCCTGAGCGCCCGGCGCACCGCCGAGGCCACGAGCGTCTCGTAGTTGGCGATCGACAGCCGGACCGACACGCCGCTCCGCTGGTTGAGGTGCGTGCTGCGCCGGGCCAGCTGCGAGGTCTCGGCGATGATTTCCTTCATGTAGGACGGCACGGTCACCGGCACGCCGGCCGTGGGCAGGTCGGCCTCGCCCTCCATGATCTTGACCTCGGTCTGGGTTTCGAAGGGGTAGTGCGTCCGCACCTGCGCCCCGAAGCGGTCCTTCAGCGGCGTGATGATGCGGCCGCGGTTCGTGTAGTCCTCCGGGTTGGCGGTGGCGACGAGGCAGACGTCGAGGGGCAGCCGGATGCGGTGGCCCCGGATCTGCACGTCGCGCTCCTCCAGGATGTTGAGGAGCCCGACCTGGATCCGCTCGGACAGGTCCGGCAGCTCGTTGATGGCGAAGATGCCGCGGTTGACCCGCGGGATGAGCCCGTAGTGCAGCGCGAGCTCGTCGCTCAAGTAGCGGCCCTCCGCGATCTTGATCGGGTCGACCTCGCCGATGAGGTCGGCGATGGAGGTGTCGGGCGTCGCCAGCTTCTCGCCGTAGCGCTGCGAGCGGTGGACCCACTCGATGGGCGTGGCGTCGCCCAGCTCCTCGACGCGGTCGATGGCGTAGCGCGAGACCGGGCGGTAGGGGTCGTCGTTTATCTCCGAACCCGCGACGATCGGGAGCCACTCGTCGAGCAGCCCGACCATGGAGCGGATCACCCGCGTCTTGGCCTGGCCGCGCTCGCCCAGGAGGATGGTGTCGTGGCCGGCGAGGATGGCGTTCTCGAGCGCGGGGACGACGGTGTCCTCGAAGCCGAGCACCCCGGGGAACAGCGGGCGGCCCGCCGCGATCGCCTTGGCGGTGTTGCGCCGCATCTCCTCGGCCACCGAGACCGACTCCCAGCCCGACGCGCGCAGGTCGGCCAGGGCGCCCGGCAGGTCGGCCGGCGGCTTCAGCTCGTGCGGGAGCGGGGTCGCGGAGGGATCGTCGTGCGAGAGGCCTGCCATGCACGAAGCCTAAACCCCTTCCTTTCGGGGTGGCGCGGCGGGGGACCCGGAGCTGGCCAGGAGCTGATCGGCCAAGGCGCGCGCGGGACGGGCCAGCGCGCGGTCGCCGCGCTGGGCCAGGGCGACGGTGCGGCTCAGGGTCGGTGCCGCGAACGGCACGGCGACCAGCGACCCGTCGTCGGGGAGCGCGATAGCCGGGACCACCGCGGCGCCCAGCCCGGCGGCGACGAAGGAGAGGACACCCGCCATCTCGCCGCCCTCGCTGACGAGATGCGGCCGCACCCCCGCCTCCCGGCACACGTCCAGGGTGACGACGCGCAGGTCGTAGCCCTCGCGGAACATCACCAGGTCGAGCCCGTCGAGATCGCGGACCTGCACCCGGCGTCGGCCGGCGAAGGGGTGGCCGGGGCCGACGACCAGCACCAACGGGTCGTCGAAGAGCGGCGTCGTCGTCACCAGCGGCTCGGTCACCGGCAGCACGACCAGGGCGAGGTCGACCTCGCCCGAGGCCACCCGCGGCACCAGCTGGTGCGAGCCGGCCTCCACCACGGAGAGGTCGATGCCGGGGTGGCTGGCGTGGAACGCCACCAGCTCCGGCGCCAGCACGCTGGTGATCAGGCTCGGGGTGGCGCCCACGGCCAGGCGTCCCCGCACCATGCCCGACAGTGCCCGCGCCTCGGCGCCGGTGGCCTCTATGTCGGCCAGCACCCGCTGCATGAACGGCAGCAGCGCGCTGCCGTCGGGGGTGAGGGTGACCCGGCCCTGGCCGGGGCCGCGGTTGAAGAGCACGACGCCGAGCTCCTGCTCCAGGAGCCGCACCTGGCGGGACAGCGACGGCTGGGCCAGGTGCAGGCGGTCGGCGGCCCGGGTGAAGCTCTCCTCTTCGGCGACGGCGAGGGCGTAGGCAAGCTGGTGCAGTTGCATGGCTCGGTCTCGTTCGTCTGGTTCGATCTGATTCAGAGCCTATCGCTCTGATCTTTATGCCGATTATGTCTTTGACGTGCCGATGAACACGACCCTAGGGTTCGGCTCCGTGCGGGCTCGGACCGGTTCGGCGTGGGGGGACCTTCGGGCGATGTACGTACACATATCCATACATTTCGAAAAGAGGGCCCGTGCTGGGAGGATTCCCCGTGAACCCACGAGCACACGAGCCCCTGAGCCCATGAGGAGGCCACAGTGACGACCACGGTCGACGAGGCCACCGGGCCCGCCGGGAGCGCGACGCCCGTCGAGATCTCGGGGGAACGGGGCGGCCCGGACCAGCCGACGCTCCGGCGCGACGGCTGGTGGGTCGAGCCCGTGGTCACCGTCGTGATCCTGACGGCCTTCGTCGTGTACTCGACGTGGGCCGCCTTCATCAACAAGAACTACTACGCCGGCGCCGCGCTGCACCGGAACTACATCTCGCCCTTCTACTCGCCCTGCGTCGCCAACAGCTGCGTGCCGGGCAGCCACCCGTTCGGGACACTGCCGTTCTGGAACTATTCGCCGGCGCTGCTCATCCTGATCTTCCCGCTCGGGTTCCGCCTCACCTGTTACTACTACCGCAAGGCCTACTACCGGTCCTTCTGGTGGTCGCCCCCCGCGTGTGCGGTGGCCGACGCGCACGGCAGCTACACCGGCGAGACCCGCTTCCCGCTCATCTGGCAGAACATCCACCGCTACTTCTTCTGGCTGCTCCTCATCTTCAACGTGATCCTGACCTACGACGCCGTCGTGTCCTTCCAGCAACCCGGCGTCGGCATCGGCATCGGTGTGGGCACGGTCATCCTCTGCTTCAACGCCGCCTTCCTCTGGCTCTACAGCCTCTCGTGCCACGCCTGCCGGCACTTCTGCGGCGGCCAGGTCCGCTCCTTCGCCAAGCACCCGATCCGCCACAAACTCTGGAAATGGGTGACGCCGCTCAACGGCATCCACATGCGCTTCGCCTGGGCCAGCCTCTTCGTCGTCGCCTTCAGCGACCTCTACGTGCGGCTGGTGGCGAGTGGGACCATCCACGACCCGGCGTTCCACTTCTAAGGGCGAGCGAGGGACCGCCATGGCAGACACCACAGCCACAACCACAGCCACAGCCACAACCACAACCGCCACGGCCAACAACAACCCCGAGTACGAGACCCACGACTACGACGTCCTCGTCATCGGCGCCGGCGGCGCCGGCCTGCGCGCCACCATCGAAGCGAAGCAACGCGGCCTCCGCACGGCGCTGATCTGCAAGTCGCTGCTGGGTAAGGCGCACACGGTCATGGCCGAGGGCGGCATGGCCGCCGCCATGGGCAACGTGTGGCCCGAGGACAACTGGCAGGTCCACTTCCGCGACACCATGCGCGGCGGCAAGATGCTGAACAACTGGCGCATGGCCCAGATCCACGCCCAGGAGGCCCCCGACCGCGTCTACGAGCTCGAGCGCTGGGGGGCGTTGTTCGACCGCACCAAGGACGGGCGCATCCTCCAGCGCGACTTCGGCGGCCACCGCTACGCCCGCCTGGCCCACGTGGGCGACCGCACCGGCCTGGAGCTGATCCGCACCCTGCAGCAGAAGGTCGTGTCGATGGACACCGACGTATTCATGGAGTGCAAGATCCTGCGCCTGCTCAACGACGCCGAGGGCCGCGTCAGCGGCGCCGTCGGCTACATGCGCCCCACCGGCGAGATGGTGGTGTTCACCGCCAAGGCGGTCGTCCTCGCCACCGGCTCGATCGGCAAATCCTGGATGTACACGTCGAACTCCTGGGAGTCGGTCGGCGACGGCCACGCCATGGCCATCTGGGCCGGCGCCGACGCCATGGACATGGAGTTCGTGCAGTTCCACCCGACCGGCATGGTCTGGCCGCTCTCGGTGCGCGGCATCCTCGTCACCGAGGGCGTGCGCGGCGACGGCGGCGTGCTGCGCAACTCCGAGGGCAAGCGCTTCATGTTCGACTACGTCCCGCCGATGTTCCGCGCCGAGACGGCGGAGACCGAGGAAGAGGCCGACGCCTGGTACGAGGACCACATCAACTACCGCCGCACGCCCGACCTGCTCCCGCGCGACGAGGTCGCCCGCGCCATCAACTCCGAGGTCAAGGCCGGCCGCGGCAGCCCGCACGGCGGCGTCTACCTCGACATCGCGTCACGCCGCACGCCCGAGTACATCCGCCGCCGCCTGCCCTCCATGTACCACCAGTTCATGGAGCTCGCCGGCGTCGACATCACGGCCGAGCCCATGGAGGTCGGCCCCACCTGCCACTACATGATGGGCGGCGTGCGCGTCGATCCCGAGACGCAGGCCGCCACGGTTCCCGGCCTGTTCGCCGCGGGCGAGGTGGCGGCCGGCATGCACGGCGCCAACCGCCTGGGCGGCAACTCGCTGTCGGACCTCATCGTCTTCGGCCGCCGGGCCGGTCTCGGTGCGGCCGATTATGCCGAAGGCCGGGCCGGCTCCCCGCACGTCGACGCGGCGGAGATCGCATCGGTGATCGACGAGGCCTACGCGCCCTTCGGGCGCGAGGGCGGGCCGAACCCCTACGACGTCCAGCACGAGCTGCAGGAGACCATGCAGTCGCTCGTCGGCATCATCCGGACCGGGCCCGAGCTCGAGGAGGCGCTGACCAAGCTCGAGGACCTGAAACAGCAGACGGCCAAGGTCTCCATCAAGGGCGGGCGGGCCTACAACCCGGGCTGGAACCTGGCCACCGACCTGCCGTCCATGATCACCACGTCCATCGCGGTGGCCCAGGGCGCGCTGAACCGGACAGAGTCCCGCGGCGGGCACACCCGGGAGGACTTCCCCGGGCCCGATCCCGAAATGGGCAAGGTGAACTTCGTGCAGCACCAGAGGGGCGAGCGCGGGTTCCTGGCGCCGATCGCCATCGGCGCCGAGCCGCTGCCCGTCATGCCCGCCGAATTGGCGGAACTCTTCGAGGAAGGGAACTGATCGCCATGGCCGACAACGGGAACGCGGCGGCCGGAACGCCGGACGAGAAGGTCACCCTGCGGGTCTGGCGGGGTGACGACATGGGCGGCGACTTCACCGATTACGTCATGCCCGCGGTCGAGGGCGAGGTCGTGCTCGATGTGATCCACCGCATCCAGGCCAGCGACGCGCCCGACCTGGCCTGCCGCTGGAACTGCAAGGCCGGCAAGTGCGGCTCGTGCTCCGCCGAGATCAACGGGTTGCCGCGCCTGATGTGCATGACCCGCATGGACACCCTGCCCGAGGGCGAGCCCGTCACCGTCGCGCCCATGAAGACGTTCCCCATCATCCGCGACCTGGTCACAGACGTGTCCTTCAACTACGAAATGGCGAAGAAGGTCCCTGCCTTCGACCCCGGCCCCGAGCCCGAGGGCGGCTACCGAATGCAGCAGATCGACGTGGAGCGCGGGCAGGAGTTCCGCAAGTGCATCGAGTGCTTCATGTGCCAGGACGTGTGCCACGTCATCCGCGACCATGAGGACAACAAGCCCAAGTACGCCGGGCCCCGTTTCTTCATCCGCTTCGCCGAGCTGGAGATGCACCCGCTGGACGTGAACGACCGCCGCGAGCTGGCGCACGACATGGGGCTCGGCATGTGCAACATCACCAAGTGCTGCACCGAGGTGTGCCCCGAGCACATCAAGATCACCGACAACGGCATCATCCCGATGAAGGAGCGGGTCGTCGACGCGCGCTACGACCCGGTGGCCTGGCTCGGCCGCAAGATCCTCGGACGCTCGAAGAAGACCGCCCAAGAGGCCGAGGCCGCCGGCTGAGCCGGCTGAGCCGGCCGCGCCATGGCCCGCTACCTCTCTCCCGAATGGGTGCAGTCCTTCGATGCCTCCCTGGGCGCGCTCGACCTGAGCGAGGCGATCGCCGACGCCGCTGAGGGCTCGCTGCTGGCGGCCGACGGTGCGTTCGCCGTGGCGCAGGTCGTCGAGGGTGTACCGGACGGCGATGGCACCGACGGCACCGTGCGCACGGTGCTCACCATCGCCGAGGGCCGCGCCCACCTGGCGCTCGATCCCGACGGCGCCTCGTCCGCCGCTGCCGACGTCACCATGCTGCTCGGGTACGCCGACGCACTGGCCATGGCGCGGGGCGAGCTCGAGCCGGCCGACGCGCTGGCCGCCGGGCGTATCCGGGTCCGGGGCGACCTCGCCGCACTGGTGGCGGCGCAATCCGTGCTCAACGCGGCCTCGACCCTGCTCGGCCCGGCCCTCGAGGGCCTCACCGACGCGGCGGACCCGCCCGGCACGGCAAGCTGACGGCGTGGCCCGCGCCTCCCTCGTGCCCCGCGCCGTCGTGCCCCGCGCCTCCCGGCCTCCCGACTTCGGGGGCCGCTACCACGGGGTCGTGGCCGTCGTCACCGGCGCGTCGGCCGGGCTGGGAGCCCAGCTGTGCCGTGACCTGGCTCGGGCCGGCGCCACCGTGGTGGGCCTCGCCCGCAGCGAGGAACGCCTGGCCCTCCTCACCACCGAGCTCCAGGCGCACTCGCCCAAGTCGGGCACCATCGTCTGCGACGTGGCCGACACTGGTGCCCTGCGCGACGCGCTGGACCAGGTGGTCGCCGCCCACGGCCCCATCGACCTGCTCGTCAACAACGCGGCCCAGGACCCGGGTGTCCGTCTGGTCGACATCGGCGAGCAGGACTACCGCCATACCTTCGACGTCAACTTCTTCGCGCCGGTGGCGGCCACCCTCCATGTCATGGCGTCCATGGTGGAACGCGGGCACGGGACGATCGTGATGATCTCCTCCGACGGCGGCCGGCTGCCCTCCCCCGGTCCCGGCGCCTACCCATCGTCCAAGGCGGCCCTCTCCGCCTTCGCCGAGTCGACCTCGTTCCGGCTGGCCCCCAAGGGGGTGCGGATGCACGTGGTCTACCCGGCCTTCATGCCGACCCAGCTGGGGCTCAGCGCCCTCGGACGGGGGCTGCGGCGCCCGCCGCGCCTGACCCGTCGCAGCGTCAACACGGTCTCGCGCCGGATCCTGGCCCGGGCCGGAGGACGGTCGCTGGAGATCAGCGTCTCGGGGCTGATCGACGCGGCCATGGTGTTCCGTGCGCTGATGCCCCGCACCTACCACCGGCTGCGCCGCAACTGGTAGCGGCCCGAGCGCGGCCGGGGGACCGTCCCGCCCCCCCGGCCGGACGTCAAGCGTCGAATTGGCGTCAATTCAGCTGCAATTCCACCGCGATCCGACGACGGCCATGAGCGAACAACGCGTGACAGAAGTATCGTTTCGGGTATCGGCTCGCACAGGTCGGGCCGGAGTAGGGAGAACGACGTGCATCAGCCGATCGACGACCACTTCCTGTTGAAGTACCGAGCCCTCTTGGACGCTGAAGACCTGGCGTTCGACGAGCTCGAGCACGCGTGCGAGGAGGGCGACCGCCGGCAGTTCGACAAGGACATGACCGATTGGCAGACGGCACTGCAGCAAAAGATGGTGTTCCTGCAGAACCACGGCATCGAGCTGAGGATGCCCGTCGCATAGGCGACTCCTCCCCCCTTACCCCTTTCTTCACCCCGCCGGCCCGCGGGGGACTTCTTTATTCGCAGCGTCTCGCAGCCTTCGGCAGTCTTCGGCACCCCTCGGCACCCCTCGGCACCCTCCGCGTGCACCCCTGGCGCGTCACGCGCGGCCGGACGATGATGGCGCCATGCCCACACACGCAGCGGGAGACGCCCGGTCGAGCCGGACGAGGACGCCGGTCGTGCGAACCGATCCTCCGAGCGAGGCTGAGATCCGTTCGGCGCCCGAGAACGTGCACGGGTCGACCCACGTCAACGTCGCGTTCCCCTTCTCCAAAATCAACGTGCAGGACCCCAGCAGCGAGCTACAGGAGCTGGCGGCGCTCGTGGCCGACCTGATCACCACGCTCGAGGCGACGTCCGGCGGACAACTGAAGGAACTGCGCGAGCGGTCGCAGGAGCTGGCCGAACGGCTGGGCTGAGCAACCTGGCTGACCGGGCCCGCCGGGTTGCGGCGTCAGTGTCAGCTCAGGCCGATGGCCGCCGCCGCGTCGCGGACGGTGGCGTCGAAGAACTGCTCGGGGTCGAGGATCGTCCGGCGCCAGTGCCCGAACACCTCGAGGCTGATGGTGCCGAGGATGACCGTCCAGGCCTGGATCGTCCGCACCACCGTGGCTGCGGGGACTCCCGGGAGCAGCGCGTCGCGCACCGGCGCCACGGCGTCGGACAGCGAGCCGGTGACGGCCCCGGCGTCGCGGTCGCGGTGCAGACGGCCGGCCGCGGCGGCCTCGGCCACCGGTCGCATCATGGCGGCGGCCACCTGGGTGTACGGCACGACCGTCTCTTCGGGGGCCTGGTAGCCGGGCACCGGCGTGCCGAAGACGAGACCCCACTCCTGCGGGCGGGCCAGCGCCCAGCGCCGCAGCGCCCGCGGGACGGCGAGGAAGCGCTCGACGTCGCTCCCGCCCCGCCTGGCCGCGGTGTCCGCCGCCCGCTCCGCCTCGGAGGCGAGCGACTCGAACGTGGCGAGGATGAGGGAGGTGAGCAGGGCGTCGCGCCCGCCGAAGTAGCGGTACAGGGCCGACGGGGCGATTTCCAGATCACGGGCGACGGAGCGGAGCGAGAGATTGGCCGCACCCTCCTTGGCCACGTGGTCCCGGGCGGCGGCCAGGATCTCCGCCCTCATCTGCCCCCGGACCCGCTCCCGGGCCGTGCGCGGTGCGGACATGCAGGGAGTATTGCTGTTCCGAATAGAGAACACAAGTCCTTGACGAGAACACTGTTCACTATTAGGATCAGTGTTCACCAGTTTTGAAAGCACACCCTTACCGAGGAGCCACCGAGGAGAGAGCCATGAGCAGCGCAGCGACCGACCACTACAAGCGGCCCGACTGGTTCACCCGCAACGTCTTCAACCGCCTGGTCAGCGGCCTGACCCGCCTGGGCGTGAGCGTCATGGGGTCCCGGGTGCTCGAGCACCGCGGCCGCACTACCGGCGAGCTCCACCACACACCGGTGAACCTGCTGACGGTGGACGGGACCCAGTATCTCGTGTCTCCCCGCGGCGAGACGCAGTGGGTCCGCAACGTGCGCCTCGCCGGCGGACACCTGGTGCTGATCCTCGGGCGCAAGCGCCAGCTGCGCACCGCCACCGAGGTCCCCGAGGCCGACCGCATCCCGATCCTGCGCCAGTACCTGCGCCGTTGGAAGTTCGAGGTCGGGATGTTCTTCGACGGGGTCGGCCCCGACTCCACCGACGAGGAGTTCGCGGCCGTCGCCGGGCGGCACCCCGTGTTCGCGTTGAGCTGAGGGCGCACCGGCGCGGCAACATGGGGCGTATGGCCGGATCCCAGGACGCCGACGAAGACGCCGACGAAGCGGCCCGCTCCCAGGCCAACCTGATCGCCTTCTGCCGCGCCGTGACGCGGTGGTCCGAGCGGGGGGCCCTGGAGGACGACGGTGACGGCGTCGTCCTCTGCGCCGGCGGCTCGTGGATCCCGATGGTCGGCAACAGCGCGTTCCGCACCGGCGAGACGGTGCCGGCGTCCGAGGTCCCACGACGGGCGGCCGCGTTCTACGGAGGCATGGGGAGGGGATTCTGCATCAAGGTGCGCGACACGGGTCAGGACGACGACCTGCGCGCCGCCTGCGCCGGCGCCGGCATGCAGACGTTCGGCGAGCCGGTCCCCGAGATGCTCCGCCGGCGCCGCCTGCCCGACCTGGCGCCACCCGACGGCATCGTCCTCAGCCGGGTCGACGACGAGGCGGGCGTGCGCGCCGCCGTCGACGTCAACGGCCAGGCCTACGCCACCTACGGCCTGCCGCCCGAGGCGCAGGCCGACCTGTTCGACCGGCCGGCGGCGCTGCTCGACGACCCGGCCGTGCACGTGGTCCTGGCCCGGCGGGGCGGGGGGACCCGCGGCGGCGGGGGTGGTGGTGACAGTGACGGCGGTGACGGCGGTGACGGCGAGCCGGTGGCCACGGCCATGATCTACGAGAGCGACGGCGTGGCCGGCGTGCAGTGGGTCGGCACCGTCCCGGAGGCACGAGGGCTCGGCCTGGGTGCGCTCGTCACGACGTGGGTGACCAACCTGGCCTTCGACCGCGGTGCGTCAACGGTCAACCTGCAGGCGTCACCGATGGGCGAGCCGGTCTACCTGCGGCTCGGGTACGAGACGATCTTCCGCTACAGCGAGTGTGTGCGCTGGGCCCAGCCGACGGCTTAGTCCTGCTCCAACAGCCCCCGCAGGTACGCGGCCTGGCCCCCATGCTGCAGGCAGTCGTCGGCGATACTGACCAGTCGCACGCCCCGGGTGACCTGCGGGTCCCAGCGCCGGTCCACGATGTCGTCCAGGTCGGACTCGCTCAGTCCCTCGAGCATGCGGCGCGTGCGTGCGTCGACCTCGCCGAGGTAGCCCAGCAACACGTCGGGACTCTCGGGCCGCACCGCGGCGACGTCCTCGGGACCGTGCCCGTAGCCGGTGTTGTGCGGGTCGGGTGCGAGCCCGCAGCGCGCGGCCCACTCCCCCTTCGTCCAGATCTGCTCCTCATCGAGCAACTCGGAGACGTGGTGGTCCTGGACGCGCGTGAGATGCCAGATCAGCCAGCCGATGCTGTTGGCGCCGGGCGCCGGGGCCCAGGCCAGCTGGCCCTGGTCCAGGCCGTCGACCGCCGCAGCGGCGATCGGCGGGGTGCGTCCGTAGAGGTCGAGCAGGAGCGCAGCGCTATCCATGGGGCAACCTTATGAGCCGTCAGCCTTCAGCCGTCAGCCTTCAGCCTTCTTCCCCCGGGGTGCGCTCGATCACCCTCGTGATGCGGCGGTCCGGCACCAGCCAGACCACGGCCACGGCGACATAGATCGCGAGGGCCACCCATGGCGAGACGAACGCGATGCCGACGCCCACGACGTAGGCGATGGCCGAGAGGCGGCCCTTCCGGTCGCTGCCGATGGCGACGGCTAACTTCGACCCCGGAGGGTGCAACCGGAGCAGGGCCCGGGTCAGCAGGAAGTAGGCGACGGCGGACAGGAGCAGGACCAAGCCGTACACCACCACCGGTGCGGTGTCCCTCGGGTGCTCCCCCAGCCAGGACGTGGCGGCCGGCGTCAGCGACAACGAGAACAACAACCCCATGTTCGCCCACAGGACCCGGCTGTCGATGCGCTCGACGACGTGCATCAGATGGTGGTGGTTGTTCCAGTAGATGGCCAGGAACGTGAAGCTCAACGCGTAGACCAGGAACTTGGGCACCAGTGGACCCAGATCGCTGAAGCCGTGTCCGGCGGGTGCGCGCAGATCGAGCACCATGATCGTCATCACGATGGCGATGACGGCGTCGGTGAACGCCTCCAGCCTGCCCCTGGTCACGGCCTGAGCTTCGCATACCGCGCCGCGGCGGCTCCGGGTCAGCTCGGTGGCGGCCCAGTAGCCGGGCCCGCTCAGGTCCCCGCGATCTGCACGTCCTTCGACTGGATGTCGTAGCGCTTCACCGCGGTGTACGCCACCAGGACCACCACGATCGAGGTCATCAACAGCGCCGTCTGCCAGTCACCGAAGTCGGCGCCGCTGATGTCGTGGCCCTTGCTGAGATAGTCGGCGAAGGACGCGCCGACCGGCCGGGTGATGACGTAGGCGAACCAGAACGAGAAGATGGCGTTCCACTTGAGGAACTTCCAGCCGCCCCACGGGATGAGAATCACGCCGCAGAAGAGGAGCGCCGAGGATAGGTAGCCGAGCCCGAGCGTCGTGGCCACGAAGTCCCCCAACGCCGTTCCCAGGCAGAAGGTGGCGAAGACGACGGCCCAGTAGAACTTCTCGCGGCGGCTGGTCGTGATGGAGTGGATATCGAGCGTGTGCTCGCTGCGGTTCCACAGGAAGAAGACGACGGTCAGCGCCGCCAGCCAGAAGAGGGTGGTCGCCGCGTACGGCATGCCGAAGACGAGGTGCATGGTGTCGGCGACGCCGGTGCCCGCGGTCGCGATGGCGAGGGCCAGGAACCAGTACTGCACCGCCGAATAGCGGCGCACCGCGAACTGCAGGAACAGTGCGACGACGAAGAACGACACTTCGACGACGACCCCGACCTTCTTGTTGTTCACGAACATGTCGGAGATCGCCTCGCCGGCCGCGGTCGTCGAGATCTTGATCACCCAGAACAGCGCCGTGACCTCGGGCACCTTCGCCGCAAGCGGCTGCTGGTTGAACACTCGGAGCAGTGAGCGCACGCTCGTGTCCTTCTCTTCGGTTTCTTCGGTTTCTTCTGTTTCTTCGATGGGTTTCTTCTGTGGGACCCGGGAATCCGGACGCTCGAGTCGGCCGCCACCCGCCGCACGGCGACGCTCGCGCCCGATGGTATCCGGCGTCGCGCGCCGGTCCAGGGAAGGCGCCACGTCGTGCTGCCGCCTATCGGCCCAGGTGGGGAGCGTCTTTCCGCCGGCGGCTGCGACCTGGGGATGAAGGCTGCCGCGCCGAATTCATCCCTGAGTCGGGCGGTGTTCCCTCACTCCTCGCCCGGCGCGAACGGGGCGCCGCCAGCGGCCGCCGACCGGTACGCCGCGTCGACCAGGCGATGGGCCACGAGCGCCTCGGCCAGGCCCGGCTCCGGCGCCCGGCCCTCGACGACGGCGTCGGCGAACGCCCGGTCCGCCTCCACGTAGGCCCGCACCGCGAGCCCGACCTCGTCGTCCGCCAGCGGCAGCGCGTCGACCCACCTGGGTGAGGGGCACTCCCGCACCTCCTTGCCGGCGCTCGTCTGAATGTGCAACGGCCCGCGGAACTCGTTGCTCAGGCGGACCATGCCCTCGCGGCAGAACACCTCGATCCGCCGCGTCGAGCCCCGGGTCAGGATGTCGTGCCACACGCTGGTCAGCTGCGCCTCGAAGCCCGAGGCGAACGTGAGGGTGACCGCGGCCACGTCCTCGACGCCCTCGTGCCCGGCCACGTTCGCCGTCCGCGCCGTCACCGAGTCCACCTCGCCGAAGCAGAAGCGCAGGATGTCGACGTCGTGGATGGAGTGCTCTACGAGGCAGCCGCCGCCGGCCTGGGTCACGTCGGCCCGCCAGTCCGAGACGTACGTGCCCTGAATCGGGAAGTACTGGTCGTCGCGGAACACGGCCGCCATCGGCTGCCCCAGGGTCCCGGACTCCACCAGGGCCCGGAGCGCGCGAAACACCGGCGCGCTGCGCAGCACGAGGCCGCACTGGCCCGGCACCCCCGCCGCGTCCACGGCCGCGACGAGCGCCTCGGCGGCGGCCAGTCCGGTCGAGAGCGGCTTCTCGCAGAACACGGCCCGCCTCGCCGCGAGCGCGGCGTCCACGGCCTCCCGGTGGGCGGCCGTCGGTGTGCAGACCCAGACGGCATCGCTGCGCGCGGCCACCTCCGCCGCGCTCGACACCACCTCCACCCCGGTGGGGGCGGTGCCGGCGCCGCTGGCGCTGCCGCTGCCGCTGCCGCTGCCGGAAGCCGCGCCCACGACGTCGGCGAACCGCCGGGCCCGCCGCTCGTGCTGGTCGTGGACGACCACGACCGACGCATCGAGCACGCCGCCGTCGATCATCGCCTTCAGGCCGAGCGCGTGGGCCCAGGCGATCAGTCCCGTCCCCACGAAGCCGATCCGGAGCATGCCCGGACACTAGGGCGATGGCGGGTGACGACGGCGGCGACTCAGCTACCGGGGCTCAAGCTGCCGAGGCCGCGCCCCATGAGGGCGTCGATGTAGCGCGCCGCCACCTGCACGAGCATGGTGATCTCGTGCCGCTCCCGGCGCCGGATGGCGGTCGACCGGCCGCCGCACACCGTGAGGCCCGACCGCGGCACCGGCTCTATGAACACGCCCGACCCGGTCGTGTCGTTGGCCGGGTCGGCGCCGCTGCGGGCACCCTCCGCGAAGGCGACCACCCACGCCACGGAGGGCAGGTCGCCGTGGGTCTCGACGAATTGCTCGAGCGTGTCGTCCATGAGCGCGAGCCACGTCAGGGCGAACAGTGCAATGAGGCTGCCGGTCAGCGCCCCGAGCGCCGCCTCCGGTGTCGGCCCGGCCAGGATCGCCACGGCCGCCTCGAGGACGCTGTCCTCGCGGTCGAACGCGGTTCCCCCCATGCCGGCGCTCCGGCCGAGTTCGCAGACCTCCTCGACGCCGGCGCCGGCGACGTTGCGCACGCCCCGGCAGAGCGCGTCGACGGCGCCCGCGTCGTCGGGCAGTTCGACCACCAGTTCGTCGATGGCGACACCGGCGCCACGCTCGAGCACCTCGAGGCCGACGACGTTGCCCTGCACCGCACCGATCTCCCCGGCGACCGCGCCGAGGGCGCCGGGCGCGTCCGGCAACCAGATCCGGACCCGCGCCAGCACGTCAGCTCGCCCCCGCCGTCCCGGGCATCCGGGCCACCCATGTCGTGGTCGTGCGTTGCTCCGCCATGCTGTGCTCCGCGGTCGGGATCGTTCCCCCTCCGCCGGTGGCGCATCACAGTAGTCACCGGGCCGCCCGTGGTGCGACAGATGTTGCACCGCCGCGGCAACGGCAGTGCCTCAGTCGATCAGGCCCAGCTCCTTGACGTCGTTGCGCTCCGCCAGCAGCTCGTCGGTCGTGACCTGGATGCGGTCCCGGGCGAAGTCATCGTGGGCGAGCCCTTCCACTACCGACCAGCCGCCGGCGCCGTCGGAGATAACGGGGAAGCCGAACTGCAGGCCCTCGGGCGCGCCGTACTGGCCGGTGCTCGGCACGGCGACGGAGAACCAGGCGCCGGCGGGGGCCTCGGTGCGCAGACTCGTCACGGTGTCGATCGCCGCCGATGCCGCGGACGCCGCGGACGAGGAGCCGCGCGCCTCGATGATGGCGGCGCCCCGCTTCTGCACCGTCGTGAGGAAGTCGCCCCGCAGCCAGTCGGCATCGGTGATGACGTCGGTCGCCGGCTTGCCGCCGATGCGGGCGTTGCCGAAGTCGGGGAACTGCGTGGCCGAGTGGTTGCCCCAGATCCCGACGTTCGTCACCTCGGACACCTGCACCCCCGCCTTGGCGGCCAGCTGCGCCTTGGCCCGGTTCTCGTCGAGGCGCGTCATGGCGAACCACCGCTCCGCCGGGACCTCGGGGGCGTTGGCCCGGGCGATGAGACAGTTCGTGTTGCACGGGTTGCCCACCACCAGGATGCGCACGTCGGGGGCGGCGTTCTCGGCGATGGCCTGTCCCTGCGGCTTGAAGATGCCGCCGTTCACGCTCAGCAGGTCGCCCCGCTCCATCCCGGCCTGGCGCGGTATTGACCCGACCAGCAACGCCCACGACACCCCGTCGAAGGCCGTCTTCAGGTCCGAGGTCGGCACGATGTCGTGCAGGAGCGGGAAGGCGCAGTCATCGAGCTCCATGACCACGCCGTCGAGCACCTTCATGGCCGGCTCTATCTCGAGCAGGTGCAGCACGAGGGGCTGGTCCTCGCCGAGCAGCTGGCCCGCGCCGATGCGGAACAGGAGCGAGTAACCGATCTGGCCGGCGGCGCCGGTGACGGCGACGTGGACGGGGGGCTTGGCCATGGGTGAATCCTTTCCGACTTTCCGACGTTCCGGCTTTCCGACAGGGTGGGGAGGGGGTGCCGGCGGGTCAGAGCCGGTCGACGATGGCGGCGGCGAACTCGGACGTCTTGACCTCCGTCGCGCCCTCCATCAGGCGGGCGAAGTCGTAGGTGACGACCTTGTCGGCGATCGTCGCCTCGAGCGCGTGCACGATGTCTGCGGCCGCGTCGTTCCACCCGATGTGCTCGAACATGAGCACTCCCGAGAGCAGCACCGAACCGGGGTTGACCTTGTCCTGGCCGGCGTACTTGGGGGCGGTGCCGTGCGTCGCCTCGAAGATGCCGTGGCCGGTGACGTAGTTGATGTTCGCCCCCGGAGCGATTCCGATGCCGCCGACCTGGGCTGCCAACGCGTCGGACAGGTAGTCCCCGTTCAGGTTGGTCGTCGCGATGACGTCGAAGTCCGACGGCCGGGTCAGGACCTGCTGCAGCGTGATGTCGGCGATGGTGTCCTTCACGAGCAGCTTGTCGACGGGGTTGCCGTCGCAGTCGTCCCAGCCGACCGCGACGTCGGAGAACTCCTCGCGGACGAGCTCGTAGCCCCACTCGCGGAACGCACCCTCGGTGAACTTCATGATGTTGCCCTTGTGCACCAGCGTGACGCTGCGGCGCTTGCGATCGAGCGCGTAGGTGATTGCGGCGCGGATGAGGCGCTTCGATCCCATTTCCGAGATGGGCTTGATCCCGATCCCCGAGCCGTCCCGGATGGGCCAGCCCATTTCGCTGCGCAGGAACTCGGTCAGCTTGTCGTCCTCGGGCGTGCCGGCCTGCACCTCGTAGCCGGCGTAGACGTCCTCTGTGTTCTCCCGGAAGATGACCATGTCGACCAGCTCGGGGTGCAGCACCGGTGAGGGGACGCCGGCGAACCAGCGCACCGGGCGGAGGCAGACGTAGAGATCGAGGATCTGGCGCAGGGCGACGTTGAGCGAGCGGATGCCGCCGCCGACGGGCGTGGTGAGCGGCCCCTTGATCCCGATCAGGTCCGTCCGGAAGGTCTCGACCGTCTCGTCGGGGAGCCAGCTGCCGGTCTCGTCGAACGCCTTCTGCCCGGCCAGGACCTCCTTCCAGGCGACCTTGTGGCCGTGCTTGGCGGCGGCCGCATCGAGGACCAGCTTGGCGGCGGGCCAGATGTCGACCCCCGTGCCGTCGCCCTCGATGAAGGGGATGACGGGCTCGTCGGGGACCTGGAGGGTGCCGTCGGCGCCCATGCGGATCAGATCTGCCATGAGCGGGATGCTAGGGGCCGTGGCCAGGGGTGCCTAATTGGGCTGGTGGTCGGGATACCGATTCCGGACGGGACCGGCATTTGAAGGACTATCTCGCGAGACCCGGTCCGTCCTGATCGCGTTCGTTGGCTCGTCTCGGGAACAACTCCTCCAAAAGGAACTGCGTCTTCGGACGGATCAGCTCCCGCGGATAGATGCGCTCCACCAGATCGAGCCCGTCGGCTGCCGTCTGGAATCCGCACAGCGCGTACAGCGTTTTGATGTCGTCTACGTCCCGTTCCGCCCGGGCGGCGAGCAGTTTCATCGCCAACAGGAACTGCGGAGACGCAGCGGCGACGCTCAGGTTAGAGCCCTCGAAGACCCCGATCCGGCCAGGGTCCTCACCGGGAAGGAAGGCCTTGACGGCATCGTTGAGCCATTCAGGGCCGAATCCGAGTCGATCGGCCACCCGGGCCGCCGCCGCCCTGACCTCTTGGGTAGGAGCGAACACCGCGTCGACATCAGCCGTGGTGCGACGGGCGTCGTAGGCAAGCGCCATGGCGGCACCTCCGACGACGAAGACTTCGCCGCGGATGCCGACCAGACCGAGTTCTTCGTCGAGAGTGCGCAGTGCGGTGAGGAGGTCGTCCCTTCCGAGAAGCTCCATCAGGCGTACGAGAGTGCGTCTTCGGTGATGAACACCCCGCGCCTGGCGAAGGAGATCGGGCTGTGGGCTATCGCGTTCGCATACAGCGCGGGGATCCCCGACACGAACCACCACTCCTCGAGGAACCGACCATCGTCTTCGACCCAGGCCGGTGCGAGGAGGCCGTCGCGGGCGCAGAGGTATTCGGTGACGGCGGCCAGGAGCGCATCGAACTGCCGGTCGCCGGTCGAGCCCGGTGTTTCGGACACCATCGTCGTTCTCGTCTCAACCGCTGCGTTGTCCCAACGCTCGACAAAGCTGAACGCCAGCCGGCGAGCCTCGAATTCCTGATCACGCGCGAGGGCATCCTTGATTTGGCTCGCGATCACGGAAACTGTCGGTGGCCTGTACGGCACTGCTTCAATCGTACGGTGCGACACGGTCATGGCTCCGTGCAGCAGAAGGGTGAGACGATCATGCTGCGGAGAACGGTCGCCCAGGATGGCGGCAACCCACTCGAGCGTCCCGGTGGTGTCGATCTCCGTCCCCCAGTGCACCATCTCCTCAATGTCGAGCCAGTCCTTGGGCCGGTCGAACACGGCCTTGCACACGATGAGATGCTCGGGCGACAGGATCGGGATGTCGACGGGACCGAAGCGGACCAGCCGGGCGTGCGCCGCCATGTCGTGGTGGAAGCCGAGGGTGGCGAAGAACACGTCGAGGTAGGAGCCGTCCCAGTCGAGCCGGGCCTGGCCGTCGCGGGCGATCATGTGCCGGTCGTGATCGGTGACGCTCACGCCCAGCGTTTCGATGGCGCCGAGAACGGGCGGGGCCGCCTCGGGCGGCAAAGTCAGGTTGACGTCGATGTCCGTGGTCGCCCGCGGGTTCCGGTACCAGGCCAGGGCGAGCGCGCCGCCGAACTGGTGGGGGACGCCGAGCGAGTCGAGCATCTCGTGCAGGCGAACGATGCGGGTCGCGAGGGTGCCCAGGGGCGCGGGCGTCGGGGCGGCCGTCGTCGTCATCGCCCGCCTCGCTCACCTCGCTCACCTCGCTCACCTCGCTCGCTCGCGGCCTGGCGCGCCGCGGTGGCGGCCGCGACCTCGGCGAGCGGTGGGAATCCGAGTGGCTCCGGGTCACGGCGCGGAGTGAAGGGAGTGACCTGCTCGGCGAAGTTGAGGAGGTCGATGAGGGCGTCGCCCGGGTCGCGGCGTGCACCGGTCCGCCGCGTCGGGCTGGTCTCGAGGGACGCCGCCATCCGGCGCGACGACGCGACGAAACGTCGGGCTTCTGATGCTTCCGACGCTTCCGGAGCGCGGCGTCGCCCCCGGACGACCCGGGCCCGAACACCGGCGCGGCGGGCGGACGCGCGGACGGCCTCGGCGTCGAAGGGACGGCTGGCCCGAGCCCGGGCCGTGGCCAGGACCTCGTCGGTGAGATGGGCGAAGTTGGCCAGGGAGCGGGCCCGGGGTCCCTTGTCGGTGTGGACCGACTCTCGGATCTCGAACCGCCTCTGGGGACGGGCGACCACGTAGGCCATACCCACTATCATACCCACTACTCGACCCACTACATGCGCGGGCCTGGCCGACCTGTCCGCTTCGGGTTCCAAGAGGCTTCATTGGGCCAGCCCCGCGCCAGCAAGTGATGCCAGCACGAGGGGCGCCAGCGGGCTGCCCACCTTGGTAACCCCGGTTGGGCGGGTAAAGCTGACGACGACGGGAGGGATATTCCGTGGGAGCAGTCAGGCTGGTGTTCATCGCCGGGTTCCGCCGCCGCTGGCGGTCCTGGCTGGCCATCGCGCTTCTCATCACAGTCGTCGGCGGGCTTGTGCTGGCCGCCGCAGCCGCCGGCCGGCGGACGGAAAACGCGTTCCCGCGGTTCGTGGCGGCCCACGGGTTCGACAGCATCGTCTACGCCACCAGGCCGGTGCCGGCGGTCGCCCATCTTCCCGGGGTGGCCTCGGCCACAGAGCTGATCCTCCCCGACGCTGGTAATCCAAGCTGTGACTGCGCACCGATAAACGACAACGACTTCGGCGTGGCAGTCGTATCGGGCCGGGGCACGACGCCCTTCACGCTCGTCTCCGGCCAGTTGCCCGATCCGTCGAAACCCGACCAGGTGCTGGCATCGTCCACGTTGCAACAGGACGGGGTGCACGTGGGAACCGTGATCCACGTCCCGTTCGAAGCACCGTCCGAGGCCGCCGACTACAACAACCCCAATACGGGGCTGCCCGACCCGCGCGGCCCACACCTCGCGCTCCAGGTGGTCGGGATCGAGGCCAGCGAGGTCGAGTTCCCTTCCGGGACCACCCCCGTCTACCTCCTCTACGCCGGCCCGGGATTCACGCGCGCCGTGCTGCCGCACACGGCGATGCAGTACGAGTACTACGTCCGCCTCCGCCACGGTGCGGCCGGCATCCCCCAGTTCGACGAACAGGCCAACCAACTGAACCTGGGCGTGGGCAGCGTCGGCGCCTCGAGCGAGGACGGAACGGCCGCCACCATCCAGTCGTCCATCCACCCCCAGGCCGTCGGCTGGTGGGTCCTCGCCGCACTCGCCGCGCTCGTCGGGCTGGCGGTCGTGGGCCAGGCGCTGGCCCGTCAGAGCGCCGTAGACAGCGAGGACCATCCGACGCTCGTCGCCGTCGGCATGTCGGGCCGGGAGCTCTTTGCACTCGACATGGCGCGGAACCTGGTGGTGGGCCTGGCCGGCGCCGTGGGTGCCGTCCTGTTCGCCACGCTGTTGTCCCCCATCGCGCCCCTCGGTGAGGCGCGACTGGCCGAGGACTCCACCGGCATCGCGTTCGACTCGCCCGTGCTCCTGCTCGGAGCGCTTGCCACGGTCGTGATCGTCCTCGCGCTCGGCATCTGGCCGGCTTTGAGGGCTGCGCGTACCCGGCGGCTGGGCGAGCGGGCCGGGCCGGGCCGCTCCTCGGCCGTGGTGAGGAACATGGTCACCTTGGGAGCGCCGCCAACCGCGGTGATCGGCGTCCGCAACGCCCTGGAGCGTCGATCCGGTGGGTCCGCCGTTCCTCTGGGCTCGGCGCTTCTGGGCATGATGCTGGCGGTCGTCGCGTTGTGCGCGACGGGCGTCTTCGGCGCCAGCCTGAACCATCTGACGGCGACGCCCCGGCTCTATGGAGACCCGGAGCAGCTCAGTTTTACGCCGCCGAACCCCGCCCTGCTCGCCAGCCTGGAGCACGACCCGGCGGTCACCGCCATCACCGAGGGTGTCGGCGCGGGGGACGTCACGGTCAACGGGAAGGTGGTCGGAGGCATCTCCGGGACGTCGATCAAGGGGCCCATGCTCTTTTCGACGGCAAGCGGGAAGCTTCCCGTCGGCGAAGACCAGGTGGGGCTCGGCGTCTCGACCATGCGCCAGGTGGGCGCACACGTCGGTTCGGTCGTGGACATCACGTTCACCGCGCATTCCGGTGCGCCCCACACCGAGCCGTACCGGGTGGTCTCCCAGATCTCCTTCCCGCAGTACGGGGGGTTCGTGTCCCTCGGCACGGGGATCCTGACGACGACGGCGGGCCTCCTCCGCGTCGCCTGCCCACCCGGCCCCCAGCTCGCGCTGTGCCGGCAGAAGGTCTCCAATATCGCCAACGGCGGGGTCAGGGTGAGCTTCGTGCCGGGGCCGAGAGGGAAGGCGGCGCTGGAACGCTACATGGCGGCCTATCCATCTATTACGTCAGAGCCGCTCGCTCCGACCTCCCTGGTCAATTTCGGCGAGGCGGTCAATTTCCCCCTCATCTTCGGGGCAATGCTGGCCGTGTTCGGTGCGGCGACGCTGGCGCACCTGCTCATCGTGAGCGTGTCGCGGCGCCGTCGAGAGGTCGGGCTCTTGAAAGTCCTGGGCTTCGTCAACCGCCAGGTCGTCTCGACGGTCTCGTGGCAGGCCACGACGCTTGCCCTGGTCGGCGTCGTCGTCGGTGTCCCACTGGGGTTGGTCATCGGAAGGACGGTCTGGGACGCCTTCGCGGACAATCTGGGAGCTGTCCCGGTCACCGTCGTGCCGGTGCTGCTCGTCTCTGCGATCACGGTTGGAGTCCTCGTTGTCGCCAACGTGATCGCGATTGCGCCGGCCCTGGTCGCGACGCGGTCGAAGGCTGCGGACCTCTTGCGACCTGTCGAATGACGGCTGATGGTTGATCGGTTCGCGCTCGGCAATGCGAAGGGAGCGTTCGACCTATGCGTCAGCGCGGACGAGGCCCGCCGGCAGCCCGAACCCGGGACACCCAGTCGGAAACCTCGGAAAAGTGTTACTCAGGTCTGAGAGCGTGGCCGCTTGCGGGCTGCCTTGGCTCCTGCGGTCTTCCGCTTGCCTTGGGGGTTTGAAGGGGCTGCCTGGGCCTCGTGCGCTGGCCACTTGTCGCGCTGGGTCACGGCGGCAAGGACGGCCGGGTCCTGGCGGGCCAGCTTCCCTTCGGCCCGGCCGAGGAGGTCGACGCACTGGTGCAACTGGCCTTCGGCGACGACAAGCTGCGACCGCAGCTCGGCGACGCGCGTATCGAGCTGGTTGCGCAGCGCGAGAAGCGTGAGACGGCCCACGAGGAGGTCCTCCACGCTGACGTTCTTCCGGCGCCCACTCCCGCTGGACGAACGGCTGCTCCTGGTCGCGGTGTCAGTCATGCCAAGACCTCACAGCCCGAGGAACGCGGCGACGCCGGTGAGGATGTCGCCCACGATGTTGCTGCCGCCTCCGCCACTGCCACCGCCTCCCGAGGACTGGCCGGGCGTGCTGCCCGACCCGGTGGCCGCGCCGACCATGCTGCCGACCGACGACACCGGACCGGAGCCGCCTGTCGATACCGGCGAGCCGGCACCACCTGTCCCGCTGCCATTCCCGCTGCCGCCGCACCCGCATCCGCAGCCGCAGCACATCATCGGCGGGTACACCACCAGGGCCGGGTAGGGAACGGCGGCAGCGGAACCCGGAGCCGGCATCGGCGCAGCCGTGCCGGCGGGAACCGTGCCTGGTACCTGGGGCGTCCCCTGAGCCTCGGGCGGCGCCGGTGTCTGGGGTGCGTCGACGGTGGTGCCCGGGGTCGTCGACGCAGATCCGGACTGCGCCGCCTGTTCCACCGCCCCTGCAATGGGGTCGAATGCCATGGCCTCCTCCTCGCTCGACCCCTCCGAAAGCCCTTCCTACACCCGGCCGGGTGTGGACGCGCCGGTGCGCGTCGAGGGAGCCGGACGGTCAGTCGGTGGGTTCTGTCAGTCGGTCAGTCCGCAGAGGCGGGACCGAGCCCCAGCGCGGCGTAGATCTCGCGGGTCGCGCTGGAGGTGTTGAAGGTGTAGAAGTGCAGTCCCGGCACGCCGGAATCGACCAGTTCGGAACAGAGCTCGGTGGCCAACTCAACGCCTTCCTTGCGGACCGCGTCGGCTCCGCCGCGGAGATCCGCGGCGCGAAGGCGCTCCTCCATCCACGCCGGCGCCGCGGCTCCCATGCCACCCAACCGCCCCATCGTAGCGAGCGACGTGACGGGAAGAATCCCCGGGAGGACAGGCGTGTCCACGCCGCGCTCCCGCACATCGGAGACGAGGCCCCGGTACTCGTCTGCCTCGAAGAAGAACTGCGTGACGCCGAAGTCGGCCAGTTGCAGCTTGGCGGCCAGGTAGTCGCGGTCGCTCTCCATGTCCGATGAACGCGGGTGACCGGCGGGATGGGCGGCGACGCCGATGGAGAAACCGCCGATGGCGCGGGCCAGCTGCACGAGCTCGGTCGCGAAGGCGAGCTCGCCCGGTCCTGCGTCGGGGTCGGTCGGCGGGTCGCCGCCGAGCGCCATGAGGTTCTCCACGCCGGCCTTGCGCAGCGCCACGAGGATGTCCGCCAGCTCCAAGCGGGTGTGCGCGACGCAGATCAGGTGCGCCATCGGGACGAGCTTGGTGGTGTGCAACATGCCGGAGACGAGGTCGAAGGTGCGCTGGCGAGAGGCGGCACCGCCCCGGTAGGTCACCGAGACGAATGACGGCTCGAGCGGCTGCAGCTCGCTCAGCGTCCGGGCGAGCGTGGAGAGCTCCTTGTCGTTCTTGGGCGGGAAGAACTCGAAGGAATAGGTCGGTCCGGCCGCGAGGAGGTCGACGATGCGCGTCATGAGGCGGCCCGGCCGAAGTCGTCCTCGAGCCGGACGATGTCGTCCTCTCCGAAGTACGTGCCGTGCTGCACCTCTATGAACACGAGGTCGGTGCCGTCGCGCTCGCTGGCGGGGTTGCCGATGCGGTGGGCGCCTTCCAGCGGGATGTCGATGGAGTCACCGGCGTGCAGTGTGGTGTCGACACCGTCGAGGGTGACCACCGCGGTGCCGGCGACGATGAACCAGTGCTCGGCGCGCTTGGAGTGGCGCTGGTAGCTGAGGCGCTTGCCCGGGTGCACGACCATGCGCTTGACCTTGTGGTCGGGCGCGTCGTCATCGAGCACCGTGTAGTTGCCCCACGGGCGCTCGGAGTGCTCCCGGTTGTCCGGGTCGCTCACCCGGTCCTCGCTTCGTTATCCCTTGTGGTCATCGTCTTTGCATTGCCCGTGCGGTCTTCGTGGAGGCGTCGCTCAGCGTGCTGCCAGCTCCGCGGCCCGCAACGCGTTGCGGTACAGCATGGCACGCGTCATGGGACCCACCCCACCGAGGCGGGGCGTGAGCCATCCCGCCACCTCTGCGACGTCGGGGTGTGCGTCGGGGATCAGCTTCTTCCCCTCGAACGTGGTGCCGGCGGAGACGACGGCCGCGCCGGGCTTGACCATGTCCGGGGTGAGCATGTGCGGCCGGCCGGCCGCCGCCACCACGATGTCGCCCGTGCGCACGATCCGCGCCATGTCGGTCGGCTCGACCCCGGTGTGCACGACGGTGACCGCGGCGTTGAGGCCGGGACGCTTCAGCGAGAGCAGGTTGGCCAGGGGCCGGCCGATCGTCACGCCGCGGCCGATGATCACGACGTGGCGGCCCTCGACGGGGACGTCGTACGCGTGCAGCAGCTCGACGATGCCGGCGGGCGTGCACGGCAACTGGTGGGGCGTTCCCAGCACGAGGCGCCCGAGGTTGACCGGGTGCAGGCCGTCGACGTCCTTCGCGGGGTCGACGGCGAGGAGGGCCTGCTCCTCGTCGAGCCCGGGCGGCAGGGGCAACTGCACCAGGAACGCGCTCACTCTCGGATCGGCGTTGAAGCGGGCGATCACGTCGAGCACCTCCTGCTGCGTGGCCGTCACCGGGAGGTGCTCGCCCACCGAGTACATCCCCATGGCGGTACTGTCCTCGTGCTTCATGGCGACGTAGCGCGCGCTGGGCACGTCGTCGCCGACGAGGATCGTCCCGAGCCCGACGGTGATGCCCTCGGTTTGAAGCGCGGCGACGCGGTCGGTGACCTCGGCGCGTATACGCGCCGCGATGGGCTCCCCGTCGAGCAGGATCGCGCCCATCAGTGGCGGAAGTGGCGCTCGCCCGTCATGACCATGGCGAGGCCGGCCTCGTCGGCCGCCGTGACGATCTGCTCGTCGTTGACGGACCCGCCCGGTTGGACCACTGCAGTGACGCCCGCGTCGACCAGGACGAGCAGCCCGTCGGGGAAGGGGAAGAACGCGTCGCTCGCGCCGGCACCGCCCTTGGCCCGCTCCCCGGCCTTCTGGACGGCGATCTCGGCGGCGACCACCCGCGACTGCTGGCCGGCGCCGACGCCGACGGCCTGCCCGCCCGTGACGACGACGATGGCGTTGGAGGTCGTGCGCCCGCACAGACGCCAGGCCAGCGCCAGGTCGCGCCACTCGTCCACGCTCGGTGCGCGCTTGGTGGCGACGCGCCACTGGTCACGAGGCGAGAGGAACGTGTCGGCGTCCTGGACGAGCACGCTCGAGCCCAGGCTGCGAAGCTGCCGCACCGGGGTCTCCGGCGCCGGGCCGGACAGGATGCGGGTCGACCGGCGCCGCTTGACCAACGTCTCCACCGCCGCGGGCGCATAGGAGGACGCGATGATCACGTCGGCCTGCGGTCCCTTGGCGATGGCCTCGGCGACATCGGGGGTCACGTCGCCGCCGATGGCGACCACGCCGCCGAACGCCGACAGCGCGTCGCATTCGAGGGCGCGCTCGTAGGCGGTGATGAGGTCGCCGGCCACGGCGGCGCCGCACGGGTTGGCGTGCTTGATGATGGCGACGGCCACCTGCCCGGCGTCGGCGTCGGCGTCGGCGTCGGCGGCCATTTCGTGGACGAGCCGCCAGGCGGCGTCGCCGTCGAACAGGTTGAGGTAGGAGAGCGGGCTGCCGCCGTGCTGGACCATGGAGTCCCACCAGCTGGAGGTGCCCGCGATGCGGTAGCGCGAGCCGCGCTGGTGCGGGTTCTCGCCGTAGCGGAGGACGTCGGTCCTCTCCAAGGTGAGGTGGATGGTGGGCGGCAGGACGGTGGCCAGCGCGGCTTCCTCGGGGTCCGCACCCTCGACCGGGAAGGGGCCGCCCGCGTCCAGCCAGGCGACGATGGCGGCGTCGTAGGCGGCGGTGTGCGCAAAGGCGGCACGGGCCAGGCGGCGGCGGGTGGCGTCCGAGAGCGAGCCGTTGGCGCGCAGCTCGTCGAGCACGACGCCGTAGTCGGCGGGCGAGGTGACGATGCCCACGTGGTCGTGGTTCTTGGCCGCGGCCCGCACCATGGTCGGTCCGCCGATGTCGATCAACTCGACGGACGGGTCCGAGGAGAACGGGTACAGGTTCGACACCACCAGGTCGATGGTGTCGATCCCGTGCGCGGCGAGGTCGTCGACGTGCTCGGCCTTGCTGCGGTCGGCGAGGATGCCGCCGTGGATCTTGGGGTGGAGGGTCTTGACCCGGCCGCCCAGCATTTCGGGGGAGCCGGTCACGTCGGCCACCTCAATCGGCTCGATGCCCGCCTCGCGGAGGGTGGCCGCCGTGTTGCCGCTGGCGACGAGCTCCCACCCCAGGTCCGAGAGGCCCCGGGCGAACTCGACCAGACCGTCCTTGTCGTACACCGACAGCAGGGCCCTCACAACGTCATCTCCTCATCCCCTCGTGCACTCCTTGTGCTCGTGCGTCTTGCGCTCGTGCCTCGATCGGCCGCCCCGCCTCCAGCTCCCTGAGCGCCCGGGCCACCGTGGCCGGGTAGAGCGTCCGTTCGACGACCTTGATGCGCTCGTGCAGCGTCTCCTCGGTGTCACCGGCCAGGACCGGCACCACCTCCTGGGCCAGGATCGGCCCCGCGTCCATTTCGAGGGTGGCCAGGTGCACCGTGCACCCGGTCTCGCTGACGCCGGCGGTCAGGGCGTCGCGCACCCCGTGCCAGCCCGGGAAGAGCGGCAGCAGGGCGGGGTGGGTGTTGAGCATGCGGTCGGGGAAGGCGGCGTGGATGCCTTCCGTCAGGACGGTTCCGAACCCGGCCATGGCCACCAGGTCGACCTGGTAGGCGACCAGGGTGGCGGTCACGGTCGTGGTGAATCCCTCGCGGTCGAATTCGGGTCCGAAGCCGCCGTAGGCCTTCCGGTCGACGAGCTCGGGCGCCGCGCCGTGCTCCTCGGCGATTTCGAGGGCGGCACACGGCCGGTCAGCCAGAACGACTGTGACAGGCAGGCCGGCGTCGAACATCGCGCGCAGGATCGTCCCCGAACCCGAGACAAGGACTGCGAGGCGCACGGGGCCAATCTAGTGGGACGGCGATTGGGTTCCGGGAGGTGCAGCGGGCCTCAGGCCGCCGGCGGCGGGCGTTGGCGGCCGGCGGAGTCCTGCTGTCGCTGCCGGCGTTTCTTCTGCTCCTCCTGGTTGCGCAGGAGGTTGTGGAAGGCGCAGAGCAGGCGGCCGTTCTCCTGGGTGGTCGGCCCACCCTCGGCGTAGGGCACGATGTGATCGGCCTGGCAATTGTCCGCCGGCTCGTAGCAGTACGGGTGCGTGCACATGCGGTCGCGTGCCTCGAGCGCCCGGCGCGTGCCGCCGCTGAAGAGCCGGGCCCGGACGCTGACGTCGACGCGGGTGCCGAGCCTGAAGATGGCCCGCTCGAAGTAGGCCGAGTCCATCCACGAATCGAGGGACGACGGGGCGAGGACCGTCCCGTTTTCCAGCTCGCAGATCCGCCCGTGCATCGTCTCGTAGCCGACGAACACGGTGAAGAGCGGGGCCGGCCGCTGGCCCTCGGCCGGAGCCGTGCGGCTGCGGGTCGCCATCTCGACGAGGGCGTCGGCCCGGCGCTGGCTCGAGTCACGCCGGAGGTCGTCTCCCGTCGGGGTCCGGCCCAGGCGCTCCCTGGCCTCGGCGAGATCCTTTTCGAAGAGCACCCGCTCCAGGCGCCGGAGCTCCCCCGCGACGATGGAGCCCGAGACGGGGTCGAGGGTCATCTGGCCGAGGTACATCCCGTCGATGCTCGACTCGAGGTACACGTTGCGCGCGGCCCGGCGCTCCTCGTCGGTGGCGTCGGCGCCCTCGGGATCGGCGAGCTGCTTCCAATACGACAGGGCCCGGTAGAAGTCCTCGAACCGCATGGAGGCGGCCTGGGAGACCAGCAGGCCCTCGTCGCGCTCCATGGCGGCCTCGGTGCGGCAACGGCGTGCCGCCGCGATGGCCCGAGCCTGGTCGAATCCGATGCTGCCCTCGCGCCAGGCCTGGGCACACCCGGGCAGGTGGCGCATGGCCCGCCCGAGGTGGACCCGCCGGCTGGCGGCACCCCGCGGGACCCGGCACCTGGTGGCGATCCACGCGGAGGCGGTCTTGGCCCCGTCGGCCGCCCACTCCTCGCTCCTGTCGAAAGCGGCGGTGGCTTCCGTCACGAAGGCTTCGAAGCGGGCGAGGCAGCGGTGCAACACCTCGATGGAGACGGCGTCGCCATGGTGGGCGGCGCCGGAGGAGACCAGCTCATCGAGTGCGTCGGTGAAGTCCTCCAATTCCATAGCGCTACAGAAGCACGAGGGTGTGACGGATTGGGGTGGTGCTGTCGCCGAATTCGCAGCGGTCGCTGTGGGGCTCCTGTGACTGTGACACGAACCTGCAAGGTTTCGAGCAAGTTCCCCGGCAAGGTTTCTGTCAGCAACCGAGCGAGAAGCGTGCGAGGTTTCAGTTGCGGATGAAGGGAACGCCTCGAGGTAGCGGATAGTTCCTGAAGAGCCGGGTTCGTGCCTCGCCGACAGACAGGGGGCGGCGCCTCGGCCGGGGCCTGGTGGGTGTACTAGCCCCCGCCGAGAACGACGTGCTACCCCACTGTCCGACCATCTCCCGTTGTGGCGACAATGCAGGAGACAATTGAATAAGGAGCGTGGCGACGTCTCCCAGGCGGTCAGAGTCCGCGCTCCCGGGTGTCCTAGGACAACGAAAGGGGCGAGCATGAAGGACTCGACTGTCAGCCGCTGGATGGGCCCGCTCGGGCTGTTGGCGGCAGTGGTCATCTTCATCGGGTTGGGGCCGCTCGGCGGCAACATGCCCGGTCAGAACGCGTCGGGGATCACCGTGGCGCACTACATGAACACCCACGTCGCGCAGGATTGGGCGTCGATCTACCTGGTGGGAGTCGGTTTGGCGCTCCTCACGTTCTGGCTCGTCCACCTTCGTACCGTGCTTCGGGCGGGCGGTGACAGCGTGCTACCGAACGTGGTCTTCGCCGCGGGGATCTTCTTCGTCGTCGGATTCATCATCCTCGGCATGTTCCAAGTAATCATCATCCTGGCGGCCCACAACCATCAGTACGGCATCATCAAGAGTTGGAATTTCGCGGCGGACAACAATGAGCTCCCCGCCGTTTTCGCCTTGGCGTTGCTGACGCTGTCCACGGGTCTGGCGATCCTCCTGAACAGGGACAGGGTGAAGTTGCCGAAGACCCTCGGCTGGTACTCGCTGCTGGTCTTCGTCGCCTGCTGCTTGGGCCCGATCAGCGGTCCCGCCTTTCTCTTCGGGCTCCCGATCTGGGTGATCGCCACCGGCTTCGTCATTTCGACGAAGGCACGCCGGGGGACGTTGGGCCCATCAGACGGCGGAGATGCGTCGGTGGCCGCGCCGGCCCAAGTAACGGTCGCGGCATGAGCCCTGTCGGAATCACTGTGGAGGCATACACTTTGGGCGGAGCGTGGCGACGTCTCCAACGCGGTACCTGGGTCACGCTCCCTGAGCGCACGCCCTGACGGGCGTGCGAGGGAGGGACAGCTATGAAGGACTCAGCTCTCAACCGATGGATGTGGCTGATCGGCTTACTGATCGTCGTGGCGGTCGGCGTCTCGTTCGGGCCGCTCTCGAACGGCTCGCCCAATGAGAACGCATCGGGCGCCACCGTGGCGCACTGGTACAACACCCACGTCAACCAGCAGTGGCTCACGATCTGGCTGGTCGGGCTGGCTCTGTTCCTGCTCCTCGTGTACTTGACCCAGCTCCGAAGCGTTCTGGTCGAGGCGGGCGGTGGGCAGCGACTGTGGCCCAACCTCGTCTTCGGTTCGGGCATCGTGCTCGTCGCGGGCTTCATCGTCGGCGGCAGCTTCGAGATGACCCTGATCCTGGCGTCGCACAACCGCGATTACGCGGTGGCGCACTTCATCAACTTCTACAGCACGAACAACGAGCTGCTCTTCCTCGCGGGCTTGGTGTTCTTGACCCTGTCCGCCGGCCTGGCCATCCTGCTCAACCGTGGCGCCAACCCGTTGCCCAAGTCTCTCGGGTGGTACTCCATCCTGGTGGGGGTCGTAGGAGCGGCCGGGCCGGTCAGTTTCTTTGCCTTCCTCTTCGGGTTCCCCATCTGGCTCCTCGCCACCGGGATCGTGATCGCGGTCAAGCAGTCACGCGGCACGCTGGGTCCATCAGACGGCGGCGGTGCGTCGGTGGCCGCGTCGTCACAGGCAACGGTCGCGGCATAGCAAATCGGAGGCGGGCTCGCGTGGGCGTCTCCGGGCGGCGGCGCGAGCCCGCTCGGACCGTCCGGTGATCGCGTTCCTAACCGGAGGAGGGCGGCGCGGCACCGCCGGCCGGGGCGATCCGGCTCCGCGCCGCGTTGAAGATCAGCCGGACGACGGCACCGATGATGGCGAGGTCGAGGAGCATCTGGGCGGCCACGACGAGGCGCGCCGGATCGGTCCGCGGCGTGATGTCGCCGAACCCCACGGTCGAGAAGACCGAGATCGTGAAATAGAGCGCCTTCGTCGGGTCGAGACGCTGGCTGAAGATCGCCGGATTGGTGCGCGACATGGAGAGGTAGATCACGGAGAACCCGACCAGGAACACGGCGATGATGATGCCGAGCGCCTCCACGGCACGCAGCTCGGGCAGCTCGGCCAGCGCGATCCGGCGGATCTGCCACAGGAACAAGGCGGCGACCAGCGCGATGACGACGCTGAGGCGAAGCACGGAGCGCGCACTCGACAGATGGTCGAAGGGCAGGACGTAGAACGCAGTGAGGATGAGCGCCCAGACGAGGGCGATGGTCGCGACCGTCTTGGTGATGGCCCGACGCCGCGTGCCCTTGTCGAGATCCGCCAGGCGGAGCGGCACCACCGCCCGTTCGGCCGGTCCCTCGGGACTCCTCTGATCCATACGACCGAGACGTTAACGAGGTCGCGAACCAGGTTCCGGTTGCGTCAGCCGAGCCCCCGCACGATCTCGACGATCTTCTCGCCGCACTCGGTCGGGTTCTGCGCCACGGCGACGCCGGCGGCGGACAGCGCCTCCATCTTCGCCTGCGCCGTGCCCTGGGAGCCCGAGATGATGGCACCGGCGTGGCCCATCTTGCGCCCGGGCGGTGCGGTGACGCCGGCGATGTAGGCCGCCACGGGCTTCGACATGCTGGCGGCGATGAAGTCGGCGGCGCGCTCCTCCTCGGAGCCGCCGATCTCGCCGATCATCATCACGGCCTTCGTCTCGGGGTCGGCCTCGAACGCGGCCAGGCAGTGGATGAAGTTCGTCCCCGGGACGGGGTCGCCGCCGATGCCCACACACGTCGTCTGCCCGATGCCCTGCTGCGACAGCTCGTGCAGCGCCTGATAGGTCAGCGTGCCCGACCGCGACACGATCCCCACCGGTCCTCCCGCTAAGGCGATGTCACCCGCAGTGATGCCGATGTTGCACTTGCCGGGGCTGATGATCCCGGGGCAATTGGGACCCAGGAGGCGGGTGCCGGGGAACTCCTCGACGAGACGGTTGTAGGCGACGGCCTCGTCCTGCATCGGGATGCCCTCCGTGATGCAGACGATGAAGGCGATGCCCGCCGCCGCGGCCTCGATGATGGCGTCGGCCGCACCCTTCGGCGGCACGCTGATGAACGACGCGTTGGCGCCGGTCTCCTTGACCGCCTCGGCCACGGTCGCGTAGACGGGGATGCCCTCGATCTGCTCGCCGCCGCGCTTGGGGTTGGTGCCCCCGACGACTTGGGTGCCGTACGCCTTGTTGCGCAGGCCGTGGAACAGGCCCTGGCTCGTCGGGCTGATGCCCTGGATCACGACCTTGGTCGTCTCGTCGACGAAGATGCTCACGTTCGTTCCTCTTCTCTGTGGGATCGGCGGGGGGTCAGGCCTTGGCCAGCGCGACGGCGCGGCGGGCGCCATCGAGCATGGTCGGCTCGGAGATCAGCGTGTCCGACAGGTGGTCGGCCAGCAGCGCCCGGCCCTCCACGGCGTTGGTGCCGTCGAGGCGCATGACCACGGGCGAGTTCAGCTGGACCCGGCCCAGCGCCTCGATGATGCCCTTGGCCACCTCGTCGACGCGGGTGATCCCGCCGAAGATGTTCACGAAGATGCTTTTGACGGCCGGGTCCGCGTTGATCACCTCCAACGCGGCGGCCATCACATCGGCGTTGGCACCACCGCCGATGTCGAGGAAGTTGGCCGCCTCGCCGCCGACCTGCGTCACCACGTCGAGCGTGGACATCGCGAGGCCGGCGCCGTTGGCGATGATGCCGACGTCGCCCGAGAGCCCGATGTAGTTGAGCCCCTTCTCCTTGGCCATCGCCTCGCGTGGGTCGATGTCGGTCTCTGCCGCGGCGAACTCCTCCCATTCGGGGTGGCGGAAAGCGGCGTTGTCATCGAGGGTGACCTTGGCGTCGAGCGCGTGCACCTTGCCCTCGGGCGTGAGGATGAGCGGGTTGATCTCGGCCAGGTCGCAGTCGCCTTCGGTGTAGCAGCGGTACAGGCTGACGAGCAGCGTTGCGGTCTGTTCCCGTGCCGCCTCGTCGAGGTCGGCCCGGTCGACCCACTCGCGGGCCGCCTCCTCCGAGAGTCCGGCGACGGGATCGATGTGGAGCCGGGCGATCGCCCCGGGGTTGGTCTGCGCCACCTCCTCTATCTCCACCCCGCCCTCCGCCGAGAGCATGCCGAGATGCAGCTTCGCCGTGCGGTCCAGTGTGAAGCTGGCGTAGTACTCCTTTTCGATGTCGGAGGCGTGCTCGACCCAGAGCCGCCGGACGACGTGTCCCTTGATGTCGAGCCCGAGGATGTTGCCCGCGTGGAGGCGCACCTCGTCCGCGTCGGCCGCCAGCTTCACGCCACCGGCCTTGCCGCGGCCGCCGACCTTCACCTGTGCCTTGACGACGACCGGGTACCCGGCCTTCTGCGCGACGGCGACGGCCTCGTCCACCGTGTCGGCCACCCCGCCGGGTGAGGTGGGGATGCCGAAGCGGGCGAAGTACTGCTTGCCCTGGTACTCGTAGAGATCCACTTGGGGTCTGTCTCCTTCTTGTTGCGACTCGTTCCGTCGGATGGGCCGCGCCGGGGGAACCGGGGTCGGCGGCGGGGTGTGGCGGCGCGACCGGAGTGCCGGAGTGCCGGCCGGCGTGCCGGAGGGCGTCAGGCCTCGAGCGCCTCCTCGCGCTCGTCGAGGGCGTCGGCGAGCCAGGACCCGATGGCCTCGAGGTGGGCGCCCGGGGTGAAGACCTCGGCCACGCCCTGCTCCTTGAGCACCGGGATGTCGGCCTCGGGGATGATGCCGCCGACGATCACGAGCACGTCCCCGCGGCCGGCGTCGGCCAGCAGCTTCACCACCTTGGGGACCAGGGTGAGGTGGGCGCCCGAGAGGAGCGAGAGACCCACGGCGTCGGCGTCCTCCTGGACGACGGCCTGGACCACCTGCTCAGGGGTCTGGTGCAGCCCGGTGTAGACCACCTCGAAGCCGCTGTCCCGCAGGGCGCGGGCGATGACCTTGGCCCCCCGGTCGTGCCCGTCGAGCCCTGGCTTGGCCACGACCACCCTGTAGGGACGTTTCATGCGGACCCAAGGATACGGAGCGCCCCGGTCCGGGCGCCAGACCGCGTCCTCCGAGGTCAGCCGGGGCTTCGGGCCAGGCTTCGGGCCAGGCTTCGGCCGGGGCGTCGGCCCGGCTCGGGCTCGGGAAGCGGCCTCCGCACCCTAGTAGGGGCCCGCAAACTCGATCGGCACGATCCGTGACTCCGACGGGATGGTCGAGCTCGAGTTGTTCACGACGATCGCGCAGCCCTGCACGTGCGGGCCGCACGAGCCGCTCCCGACCTTGCCCGTCACGACGTGCAGGACGAGCGAGCCACTGCCCGTTGGGTCGGCGTGCAGGATCGCCGCGTTGGAGAAGTCGCAGCTCGACGCCTCGGCCGCCGCGATGTTGACCTTGTAACACTCGAGCACGTTGACAACCTTGCCCGCCGAGTAGCCGCTCCAGCGCACGGTGACCGCCTCGCCGTTGGAGAGATTCCGGTCCGGCGTCACGCTCGCCTTCAGGTGGACGACCGGCGGCGCCGGGATCGGCACGGGCGAGCCGCGCGAACCGGCCACGGAGTCGAACACCAGCGAGGTGGTCCTGCTGCGGGCATCGACCTTCATGCTGACCAGTGCCGAGGTGTTCCCCCGCAGATAAACGTCGAAGAAATCCGTCGTCGCCTTGATGACGTGGGTCGAGGAGGGTGGGACGAGACCGGCCGCAGACTGGTGGGAGCCACCGTCGATCGTCAGGAGCCCCTTCGGGCCCGGGATGGCGTCGTAGACGATCGGCGCACTGCGGTACGGGATCAGCTGGTCCGCGGTGCCGTGCACGAGGAGGACCGGCGGCGTGTCCTTGTAGTCGTAGGTGCCGGACGGAATCCCGACCGTCGTGCCGGCCATGACGACGGCGGCCTTGACCCGCGGGTCGTGACAGCACGTGTTGGCGATCAGGCCCAGGGTCGTCACGGCGCCGTTGGAGTGTCCCGCCACGCCGACCTCGTCGGGATCGATCATGCCGGCCAGGGTCCCCGTCGATGCGGCGGAGTCGGACAACACGCCGCCGATGACGTAGCTCACGTCCTTCGGCTGGTTCACCACGTCACCCGCGTCGGGCCCACCGGGGGTCGCGCTGCTCGTCAACGGAAAGCGCGGCGCCGCCACGACAAAGCCCGCGGAGGCCCAGCTCTCGAGCAGGGGCAGGTAGTCCTGGGGCGAGGCTCCCAACCCGTGCGAGAAGACGATGAGCGGATAGGGGGCGCCGCTGCGGTCCGGCGCGGCGGAGGCGACCGGGCCGGTTGACGCAGATCCGGTCGTGGTCTTCGTCGCCGGATACAGGATCGTCGTGACCAGCGTGCGGGACGACGACGCCGGTTGACCGTCCCACGCCGCAGTCCCGCGGCTGGTGTCGGTGAAGGTCTGCATGACGAGGCCGAGCGGGAAGTGCCCGGGCACGAAGGACGGGCTGGCCGCCGACGCTGGGGAACCGGCGACGCCGCTCAGGACGACGACGAGCGAGCTCAGGAGCGCCGCGGCGAGGGACAACGACCTGGCGACGACCCCCCGGAGCATCCGGGGAGGCTACCCCTGGTCACAAATGTACGTATAGATGTACGTACATCGCGGGGAACAACCATCTCCACCGGGCCGCCATGTCGCGGCGCCCGGTGGATGCGGCGCGGGCGGCGTGCGCAGCAGCGAGGCTCAGGCCCGCCGCAGCGGCGTGGCCGACAGCAGCAGATTCTTCTTGCCCACGCTGTCGAAGTCGACCGTGGCCTGGGCCCGGGAGCCCTCGCCCTTGGCACTGACCACGACGCCGCGGCCCCAGTGCTCGTGGAAGACCTCGTCTCCGGGGGCCAGCCCGAGGTCCTCGGCGCCCGTGCTCCCCCGCGGGCCGGACCGACGGGCGCCGGACGCCGCGGCCAGCGGGACCGCCGGCGAGAAGGTCGCCCCGCGCAGGTGGTCCTCGGCCGAGAGCGAACGCCCCGAGTACTCCGCGTCGTAACCGGTCCCCCGTCGAGGATCACCGAGGCCGACGTCGTCTATGAGGTGCGAGGGGACCTCGGTGACGAAGCGGCTCGGCATGGCCGGCTGGGTGCGGCCCCAGGTCGTGCGCGACCACGCGTGCGAAATAGCCAGATGCTGACGGGCCCGCGTAATGCCGACGTAGAACAGCCGGCGCTCCTCCTCGAGCTCGGTCGGCTCCGACAGCGACCGGAAGTGCGGGAAGACCCCCTCCTCCAGCCCGACGACGAAGACGGCCGGGTACTCCAGCCCCTTGGCGGTGTGCAGGGTCATCAAGGACACGCGCGTGCCGTCGGTCTCCAGCTCGTCGGAGTCGGCGACCAGCGCGACGGTCTCCAGGAAGCCCTGGACGTCATCGAAGTCACCGGCCTGCGTGGCGAGCTCGGCGAGGTTCTCAATCCGCCCGTCGGCCTCGTGGGTGTGCTCCGCGACCAGCTCGGCCAGGTAGCCGGTGCGATCCGCCACCAGCTGCACGAAGTCGGCCGGGTTGACCGTCTGCACCAGCGGTCGCAGCTCGGCCAGGGTCTTCGAGAGCTGCTGCGCCCCGTGTAGCCCCTTCCCCGAGAGCCCCGCTTCTTCGGCCCGGTCGATGGCCTCGCTGAAGGTCACACCGTTCGCCTGGGCCCAGGCGGCCAGTCGTCCTACCGACGTGTCGCCGATGCCGCGCTTGGGCACGTTGACGATCCGCCGGGCCGACACCTCGTCCTCCGGGTTGGCCAGCACCCGCACGAAGGCCAGGACGTCCTTGATCTCCTTGCGGTCGTAGAACTTGGCGCCGCCCACGACCTTGTAGGGGATGCCGCTGAACTTCATGGACGTCTCGAGGGGCAGGGACTGCGCGTTGGTGCGGTAGAAGACGGCGAAGTCGCCCCACGAGAGCCCCTCCGACGCGTGCAGGCGGAGGATCTCGCTGGTGACCCACGACGCCTCATCGCGCTCGTCTTCGGCGCGGTAGCGCTTGACCGGTCCGCCCGTATCGCCGACGGTGAAGAGCTCCTTGGGCTTGCGGTCGACGTTGTTGGCGATGACGGCGTTGGCCGCATCGAGAATGGTCTGGGTCGAGCGGAAGTTCTGCTCCAACATGATGGTGGTCACGTTGGGGAAGGCGCGCTCGAACTCCAGGATGTTGCGGATGTCCGCGCCCCGCCAGCGGTAGACGGACTGGTCCGAGTCGCCGACGACGCACACGTTGCCGTGGGCCTGGCCCAGGAGCTTCACGATCTCGTTCTGCGCGTGGTTCGTGTCCTGGAACTCGTCGACCAGGATGTGCTTGAAGCGCTCCTGGTACGACGCCCGGACGTCGTCGTGGGCCTGCAGCAGGTTGGCCGTCACCATGAGGAGGTCGTCGAAGTCGAAGGCGTTGGCGGCGTGCAGCCGCTGCTGGTACTGCGTGTACACGGCGGCGATGCGCTTGCGGAACGGGTCCGGACCTTGGCGCGCCTCCTCGGCGAAGGTCTCGAAGTCGATCAGCTCGGACTTGGCCTGGCTGATGACGGCCTGCACGGCCCGCGACGGGAGCCGCTTCTGGTCGAAACCGAGCTCGGCGGTGATCATCTCGACCAGCCGGCGCGAGTCGGTGTCGTCGTACACGGTGAAGGCCGAGCGGTAGCCGAGGCGGTCGGCGTTCATGCGCAGGATGCGCAGGCAGGCCGAGTGGAACGTGGAGACCCACATCTTCTCGGCCGCCGCGCCGACCAACTCGACGACGCGCGAGCGCATCTCGTCGGCCGCCTTGTTGGTGAATGTGATGGCGAGGATGCCCCAGGGCGGCGCGTCACCGGTCGCCATCAGGTGGGCGATGCGCCGGGTCAGCACCCGAGTCTTGCCCGAGCCGGCGCCGGCGATGATCAGCAGCGGCCCGCCCCGGTGCTCCACGGCGGCGCGCTGGGGCAGGGTCAGGTCATCGACGAGAACGGCCGGGTTGCCCGAGTAGGCGCCCGACTTGGTGGCCGAGCGCTGGCGCCGGCGGCGCCCGTCGTCTGCGCCGTCGGCATCGGCGGCGCGGTCAGCGCCGTCGAACGGGAGGTCTTCGCCCGCCTCGTCTGTTTCCGCCGCCGCCTCGGCCCCCACCCCCTCGTCGGACGTGTCGAACAGCCGCCCGGTCACGCCGACCTCGTCGACCTCGTCGACCTCGTCGACCTCGCCGTCGCCACCACGACCGTTCGCGCCGCTCCCCGGCGTCACGGTCACTCCCACTCGATGGTCCCGGGCGGCTTCGACGTCACGTCGAGGGCCACCCGGTTGACGCCCTCCACCTCGTTGATGATGCGCGAGGCGATGCGTTCGACCAGGTCGTACGGGAGCCGGGCCCAGTCCGCCGTCATGGCGTCGTCACTGGTGACGGCCCGGATGACGATGGGGTAGGCGTAGGTGCGGCCGTCGCCCATGACACCGACCGACCGTACGGCCGGCAGCACGGCGAAGCTCTGCCACAGCTCGCGGTACAGGCCGGCCCGGCGGATCTCCTCGACCACCACCGCGTCGGCCGCCCGCAGGATCTCGGCCCGCTCGCGCGTCACCTCGCCGATGATGCGCACGCCGAGCCCGGGACCGGGGAAGGGCTGGCGCCACACGATCTCGTGCGGCAGGCCGAGCTCCTCGCCGACCGCGCGCACCTCGTCCTTGAAGAGCAGCCGTAGCGGCTCCACGAGCTCGAAGGAGAGGTCGTCGGGCAGTCCGCCCACGTTGTGGTGTGACTTGATGTTGGCGGCGGTATCGCTCCCGGACTCGATCACGTCGGGGTACAGCGTCCCCTGCACCAGGAACCGCGGCCCCTCGCCGGCCGCCCCTTCGCCACCGGCACCCCCGCCGCCCGCCCCAATATCAACACCGGAGCCGCCACCCGCTCCAACACCAACACCCCCGTCCCCGGCCCCGAGGTCCCGCGCCACCTCCTCGAAGATCCGGATGAACAGCTCGCCGATGATCTTGCGCTTCTGCTCGGGGTCCGTCACCCCGGCCAAAGCCCCGAAATACCGATCCGCAGCCTTCACGTGCACCAGGTCCACCTTGAACTGGCGCCGGAAGGTGTCCTCCACCTGGTCGGCCTCGCCCGCCCGCATGAGCCCCGTGTCGACGAAGACACACGTCAGCTGCGACCCCACCGCCTTGTGCACCAGAGCGGCCGCCACGGCCGAGTCGACCCCACCCGACAGCGCGCACAGCGCCCGGTCGCCGCCGACCTGCGCCCGCACCGCGGCCACCTGCTGCTCGATGATCGACACGTGCGTCCACCCCGGCAGGCACCCGCACACGTCCATGAGAAAGTGCTCGAACACCTCGCCGCCCCGGTCGGTGTGCACCACCTCGGGGTGGAACTGCACGGCGAACAGCCCCCGCGCCGCGTCGTGCATCGCCGCCACCGGCGCGCCCGGAGTCACCGCGGTCGCCACGAACCCGGGGGGCACCTCGGTGATGGCGTCGCCGTGGCTCATCCAGACCGTGGACACCGAGGGCCAGTCCGGGCACAGGGGCGACACGGCCGCCGCCGCACCCAACGTCAGCTCGGTCCGGCCGTACTCGCCCTGCCTGGTGCGCGACACCGTGCCGCCGAGTTGGAGCGCCATCAGCTGCGCGCCGTAGCACAGCCCCAGGATCGGGATCCCCAACTCGTACACCCCAGGATCGATGGACGGCGCCGGCGTCTCGTAGACCGACTTCGGCCCCCCGCTCAAAATGATCCCCTTGGGCGCCCGGGCCCGTATCTCCTCCACCGAGATCGTCGACGGGACGATCTCCGAATAGACGTGCGCCTCGCGCACCCGGCGGGCGATCAGGCGGGCGTACTGCGCCCCGAAGTCGACGACGAGGACGGTGTCGGTCACCGAGCGGTCCGAGCGGTGCCCGACCACGCAGGGCCGAACCGGGCTCGCAAGCGAGCCCTCAATGCCCCATCCCCACGCCCTGCGACTTCTGCAGCGCCTTCCCCTCGGTCTGCAGCGCCGGGGCGATCATGACCTCGGCCTTCTGGAACTCCTTGACCGTCTCGTAGCCGCAGGTGGCCATGGCGGTCCGCAGCGCGCCGAACAGGTTCATGCGCCCGTCGTTCTCGTGCGCCGGGCCCAGCAGGATCTCACGCAGCGACCCCCGGACAGAGGTGCGCACCCGGGCGCCCCGCGGCAGCGTCGGGTGGAACGTGGCCATGCCCCAGTGGAAGCCGCGCGCCGGTGCCTCGAATGCGGACGACAACGGCGAGCCGAGCATGACGGCGTCGGCGCCGCAGGTGATCGCCTTGGCGATGTCACCGCCCTTGGACATGCCGCCGTCGGCGATGACATGCACGTACACGCCGGTCTCGTCCAGGTGCCGCATCCGCGCCCCCGCGACGTCGGCGATCGCCGTCGCCTGCGGCACGCCCAGACCCAGCACCCCACGGGTCGTACACGCATTGCCAGGGCCGACCCCGACCAGCACGCCCACCGCACCCGTGCGCATCAAGTGCAGCCCGGCCTGGTACGACGCACACCCGCCCACGATCACCGGGATCTCGAACTCACGGATGAAGCGCTTCAGGTTCAGCGGCTCCGACGTCTTCGATACGTGCTCGGCCGACACCACGGTCCCCTGGATCACCAGCATGTCCAGCTCGCCGGCCAGGATGGCCGGCGCCAGCTTCTCGGTGCGCTGCGGCGTCACCGAGGCGGCGGTCGTGATGCCGGCCTCCTTCATCTGGAGGATGCGCGCCGTCACCAGCTC
Source organism: uncultured Acidimicrobiaceae bacterium (assembly GCA_963834405.1). Lineage (GTDB taxonomy): Bacteria > Actinomycetota > Acidimicrobiia > Acidimicrobiales > RAAP-2 > Bog-473. Next base: position 101,951 of record CAWIBX010000001.1, read on the forward strand.
GGGGATGATCGGCTCCTGGTACATCTGCTGCATGCGGGCGGTGGCCTTGTCGTCGTCGAGCTCGCGGATCTCGTCGAACAGCGGCATCGGGTCCTCGTAGCGGGTCCAGAGGCCCTCGAGGTTCAGCACGCCCAGGCCGCCCAGCCGTCCGAGCTCGATGGCCGTGGTCGGGCTCATCACCCCGTCCATGGCCGCGCCCAGCAGGGGCAGCCCGAACTTGTAGGCGTCGATCTCCCAGGAGATGTCGACGTCCTCGGGGTCCCGGGTCCGCCGGCTCGGGACGATCGCGATGTCGTCGAACCCGTAGGCCCTGCGTCCCGACTTGAAGATGCCGATCTCGATGTCTGCCACTCGCTCGCCCTCCGGCATTCGTGGGGCCGGTACGGCTCACCCACCACACCGGCATGTCTCTTCGACTTCAATTGCGAACGCCGGGCCGACACGCCGACGATCCCTCATCCTACTCCGCCGCGGCCTCGGCTCCGGCTCCCCCAGGCACGGTTTTCGTCCCTTGCGCCGGCCTTTTGGGTGACACCGCCCCCGGCCCGCCGGACCGGTACAGGCGGGCTCCCGGCCGCGCCCGCGGCGACCCCGCCCGTAGGATTCGTGCGTGCCCGAAGCCGACCCCGCCGGCGCCGTCGCGCGCGGCATGCGCGCCCTCCTGGCGCGCCGCGACGAGCAGGTGGCGGACGGGGCCCGGCAGATCGGCTGGAAGATCGGGTTCAACACGCCCGCCATCCAGCAGCACTTCGGGCTGGACAGCGCGGTCGTCGGCTACATGCTCGATACCGGCGTGACGCCCGACGGCGCCACCGTGCCCGTCGGGAACTGGACCGCCCCGGCCCTCGAGGTCGAGGTGGCGATCCTGGTCGGCGACGGCGGCGACGACGGCGGCATCGTCGCGCTCGCACCCGCCCTCGAGCTGGTCGACATGGACGTGTCCTTCGACGACCTGGAGCCGGTCCTGGCCGGCAACATCTGTCACCGCGGCGTCGTCTTCGGCGGGGAGCAACCGCCGCACGCCGTCGACACCGCCACGGTCGCGGCCGCCGTGACCAAGGACGGCACCGTCGTGGCGGAGGGCCGGCTCAGCGAGGACCCGTCCGACACCGTGCGCCTCGTGCGGGACTTCCTCGCCGCGCACGGCGCCGCGCTCGAGCCGGGCCAGCGCATCATCGCCGGTTCCATGATCGCCCCGCTGCCTGTGGCACCCGGCGACGAGGTGTCGGTGACCTTCGGGCCGCTCGGGGCGTTGCACATCGCGTTCGGGCCCTAGCGACACACCGGTCACCCCGGCTCCCCGGCCAGCGGCCCGTAGGCTCCGCGACCATGGCCGAAGTGCTCCTCTTCCACCATGCGCAGGGCCTGACTCCCGGTGTGCACTCGTTCGCCGAGCGGCTGCGCACCGGTGGCCACACGGTGCACGCGCCCGACCTCTACGACGGAAAGACGTTCGACGACATCGAGGACGGCGTGCACCACGCCTTCGAGGTCCTCGGCTTCGAGACGGTGATGGGGCGCGGCTGGGACGCCGCCGACGGACTGCCGCGCCCGCTCGTGTACGCCGGCTTCTCACTCGGCGCCATGCCGGCGCGCCGCCTGGTCCAGCGGCGGCCCGGGGCGCGCGGGGCGCTGCTCTACAGCGCGGCACCGCCGTCCGAGGACGGTACCCCCTGGCCGCCCGGGGTGCCGCTGCAGATCCACGCGATGGCGGACGATCTCTGGATGGAGGACGACTTCGACGTCGCCGAGCAGCTCGCCGCTGAAGTGCTGGACGCGGCGCTTTTCGTCTATCCCGGAAGCGCGCACCTGTTCGCCGACGACAGCCTTCCCGACTACGACGAGGCGGCGGCGGGACTCCTGACCGCGCGCACGCTCGCGTTCCTCGACCGCGTCGGCTGACCCTCTCACTGCCCTCAGCCGAGCGCCGCCGTAGGCGGCCCGGGTGACTCGGTCGCCGCCGAGGCCTCTGGCCGAGCTCCGCACCGCCTCTCCTGACCGGGCGTCCTGACCGGACGGGCAACGCCCGTTACACGCACCTCCGGCCGACAACGGAGAGACAAGATTTCGCGACAACAGGGAAGCAAACCTTACGGCGGAGCATCAGTTTCCCGAGATCAATCGAAATCCCGCATCGTCGGGCAGCGACGGGGGAATCGGAGTCATCTCGCAGTGCTGACGGGGTTGCAATTAAGCGGACCCCGAATCGAGCCCGTTCCACGGAGCCCTCGGCAGCAACTGACTGAGCACACCATCCCCCAGAAGATCCAGGGGGAAGCGGTGTACCGAGGGCGGCGGCACGCAGGCGAGCGAGCGACCAAGGGCAGGCATGCTGTCCTGATCGCCTGCATCGTCACTCTCGGCGTGGCCGGGTGGGCCGTCCCGATGTTGGTCAACGCGGTCCCGTCAAATGCCAACACGGTAAGCGGGGTGCCGTCCGAGTGGTTCGGTATCGCCGCGACCCACGATGGAGGCGGGTATTGGGTCGTGTCGAATGGAGGTGCCGTGCAGCCGTTCGGCGACGCCGTTTCGTATGGCGACATGTCCGGGAACGTGCTGAACCAGCCGGTGGTCGGGATGGCCCCCACCCCCGACGGCGCTGGATACTGGCTCGACGCGGCGGACGGCGGCATCTTCTCCTTCGGCGACGCGCACTTCTGGGGTTCGACGGGCTCGTTGCACCTCAACAAGCCCGTCGTCGGCATGGCTGCGACGCACGACGGAGGCGGCTACTGGATGGTGGCTTCCGATGGGGGCGTCTTCGCCTTCGGTAACGCGGCCTTCGAAGGCTCCATGGGGGGGCGCACCCTGAACAAGCCCGTCGTCGGGATGGCCCCAACAGCCGATGGGGGCGGCTACTGGATGGTGGCCTCCGATGGAGGGATCTTCGCCTTCGGTGACGCGGCCTTCGAGGGATCACTCGGCGCGACCCCGCCCAGTTCTCCCATCGTCTATATGGCCCCGACGCCGGACAATGGCGGCTACTGGTTGTTGAGCCAAGACGGCTCCGTCTACGCGTTCGGCGACGCTCGCAACTACGGGTCGGTCAGTGGGTCGTCCGCTCCCGCCACCTCACTCGCGGCAACACCGTCCGGCTCCTACTGGGTCCTGACGGCCGATGGCGCAGTTCATGCCTTGGGCGACGCAACCAACTACGGCTCGCCGGCGACGGGCCGGACCACGGCTGCGCCCTCCAACGCGCCGGCTGCATCCCCGCCCTCGGACCCTGTCGGCGGCTCGGACACCGGTGGCGCTACGCAGAGCGTTGGGAACACTCCGGCTGTGAGCGCGCTCAGCCCCTCCAGTGGGACGGCCGGAGGAGGTGACACCATCCAGATCTCAGGGTCGGGCTTCACCGGAGCAAGCGCGGTCGACTTCGGCAACAACGCGTCGTCCGACTTCACCGTCACGACCGCCACGACGATCACCGCCGTGGCTCCCGTCGGGGCGGGAACGGTGGACGTCCGAGTGGTCACGCCGGCGGGCACGTCGAGCACCGGTAGCGCCGACCGGTTCACTTACGTTCCGACCGGGCAGCTCCCAATCACGGCCCAGGGCCAGAACCTCGAGATCGGAAGCGTGCCGACCAAGTTCACCGGCTTCAACGCCTATCAGCTAGCTACCGACTGGGGTACCAACGCCGGATGTGGCGGCATGGCGACCACCGCTCAGATCGATGCGTTCTTCGCTTCGCTCCGCCCTGACTCGATCGTGCGATTCTGGGCTTTCCAGGAGACTATGGCGACGAACGTCAACACGGATCAACTGGATTGGCAGCCCCTCGACAACGTCTTCTACCAAGCGGCGAAGTATCACGTGTACCTGATCCCTGCGATCAGCGACCAGGCTGGCACATGTGATGGCGGTCACTGGCAAGATCTTGCATGGTATTCGGGCGGCTTCAGGGATGTGTACAACTCCTCATCTAATTCCGACGGACTGGGCCGTACTCCGCTGTCCTATTGGGACTACATGAATGCCTTGGTGAACCGGTATGCGGATTCGCCCGCCCTCGGCATGTGGGAGCCTATGAGCGAGGCGGAAGCCTCCGACTGCCCTGCCAGCTTGCAAGGAAGCGCTTGTTGGGGGAACCAAACGTGTCCCAGCGAGGCTGCTGCTGCCTCGGCGCTGGACTACTTCTTCACCACTGTCGGTGCGCAGATCCATATGCTCGACCCGAAACATCTCGTCGAAGAGGGCCTTCTCGGCGGGGGACAATGTGGCTCCTCCGGAACCGATTACGAAAGCGTCGGTGCTTCATCAGGTATCGACGTCCTCAGCGTCCACGACTATTACGGCGCGGCTCCGATGGGTGGCGACCAGTGGAACGGCATGGCGGAGCGATTCACCCAGGCCGAGGCGCTAGACAAGCCGATCATCACCGGCGAGGTCGGCATCAACGCCGGCATTGACCAACCCGGCTGCGAGAGCCTTCAACAACGCGCCAGTGACATGGCGGCCAAGATGAATGCTCAGTTTGCGGCGGGCGACAGCGCCTTCCTGGTCTGGAATTGGGAGCTCGATCCACTCGGACCGTGCAATTACAACACCGGGCCTGCCGACAGTTCCCTCCTGGCTGCATTGGCATCGGGACCGGCCGGAGGGTGAAGCCGCGAGCACGGGTTCGGGAATCAGATACTGCTGGGAAGGAACATGGTCAGGCTGCCGAAGAGGAGGTAGAGGCCGGCAGCCCACAGTGGGACGAGGATCAGCCACTTCGTGCCCGACTTGAACCGGCCGGCGAAGAACCGGTAAGAGAGTCCGAGCAGCAGGAGGAGGCAGACTTCGACTCCGATAGTCGGAAGCATCGAGAAGTTCCAATTGCTCGTGTCTGAATTGGCGACGTGGTAGCTGACGGGCATCGTCGGCGTTGGTGTGTTCACTCGCTGGTCGAGCATTCCAACCGCGACCAGTCGCTGCGACGATGAGAATTCCGGATTGCAGGTCGTGAGCGTGATCCGGTTGTCACCGAAATAATTGAGTACGGCAACGTCGGACGGCGGGACCACCTGGGGTGTACCCGACACGGCATACGTCAGATGCTCTCCCCACGAGGTGGTGAGAATGATCCGGTCTCCTCGCACCAGATGTCCGAGCCCGTTGAACGGTGCGCCGTGAGTCGTGCGGTGGCCCGCGATGGCGACGTTGCCGGCTTGGCCGGGTAAGGCGGTTCCGACGTAATGCCCGGGACCTTTGGCTAGGTCGCTTGCGTTAGTGCCCTCCACGACGTACTGGTCCACGCCAATGGCCGGAATCTGCAGCCGCGCCAGTACCGACCCATCCGCCGCCGCCGAGAACCGAGTGCTCGCTGGAATCAGGGATCCCGGCTTGATGGCCACGGGTGGGCGATGCGCCCGAAGCTCCGCATCGAATGCCGTTTTGAGCTGGCTCTGTGCTTGATGTTGGGCGATATCGGTCCCCCAGAGCTGCCAAACCACGAATAGAAGCAGGATCGCACCGATATTGCGCATCCAGGTGAAGACGTGGTACCAGGCGGAATGCGCGGGGGTGGTGGTCGCAATCCGGTGTGTGGGCTCCTCAGGAATGGCGGCATCTCCAGCGCGCTCCGGCATGACCATGGGCACTTCTTCGGCCTGGACCGCGGCGATTTGCACGGCCACCGGCGTTTGCATTTCTGGCTCCACGATCGCGATGGAGTCGGTTGCCCCGGAGGTGGTCACGACCGGCTGTGTCACAGGTTCAGCGATCGTCGACTGTGGTTCGGGTTCTGTCGGCGACGACTCGGGCGGGATCGGGAATTCAGGAGGAGCAACGACCAACGGGGCCTGATCGGCGGGCTGGTCGACTAGGACCACCACATCGTCTTCGAATTTAGGAGTCCGGTTCGGGGCTGCGGCTCCGGGCGCGCCGGCACCATTCAACCCATGGGCCGACGTGGGCGCGAGCAGTGGATCTGGCCTGTCGATCGCGATCCCACCGATCGCCTCTGACGCAGTTCGGACGATTCTTCCGATCGCCAATTCGTCGGAGGACGCACCCTCTCCCGCGTTCCAGATCGAGTCCCAATCGACCTCGCGAACGTCTCCTCGACTTTCCTCCGAAGCGCGGGCACCGGCCTCGGCCACCATCCACTCGACGAACTCAGCGCAAAGTACCCACGCGTCAATGCGCAGGTCGTCCCGTCGCCCCGAGAGACGTTCCGAGATTTCGTGCGGGGCCGTCACCAGCCCACCGGCCTCACAGGATCGTCCGCCCTACGCGACCGTCAAATTCGCCGGCGGCGCCACACTTCGGGTGGCGTGGGCACAGGTCACCCCCTTGAGCGTAGAGGACGATGGGCACCTGATTCGGGGCGTGATCACGAGGCATGAGCGAATATTTCTTGGATAAACGTCCTGGTGAAACCTACAAGACACATGGAGATTGCCGACGAGTTCCCTACCCGTCACACACCGTTCACTCGAGCTCCGCTTCACTCGCTGGTCGCGGAAGTTCTCCGCCCCTGCACGGCCAGCAGCACCCTGGCGGACTCAATCTTCAGACCGTCGACGGGTAGGGTCCCCTGGCCGCGAGAATAGAAGACGTGGCCAATACTTCGAAGGGGTTGCTTCCGCAGCTGATTGATGTGCTGCACGCCCTGGCCGACTCTCAGGAGTTGCTGACGCGCAGGGTTCGGACGGCACATCTGGAACTTCTGGGTGTCCCTACCTCGGTCGCCGATAAGTCGTTGCAGACGCTACCTCCTGATACGGCAAGGCTGGACGTGCCTTCTCGAATTGTCACGGATCCGACACCGCAGAACGACCAATATGAATCGTTCTGCTCGGACACCGATGAGTGGACGATGGCGCCGTCAGGGGTTCAAGACCCCGATACCACGTCGGACCTCGATGTCGGGCCCGCCAGTTCCCTCCGGGACCTGCCCGAGGCAGTGACGCCGGATACTCCCATGAGAGTCTTCACGCCTGTCGATGACTTCAATGTGCATCAGCAAATGACGCCCACACATGCTGATTACCTCGACCCGACCAATCCAGACACCACCGACGCCGACGCAGGAGATTGCGGTTACAACTTCTTCGACGAGCTCGACACCCGGCTGGCCAACCTGCGCAGCACAGAAGGCGGATCCGAGAAGACGGGATCCTGACAAATGCGTCGTGCCCATCCTCAATTCTCGATTTTGACCGAGCTTACGTACCATCCACCAGATGACTGGGAGACGAAGATCTGATAAATCGGGTCGGTCGGTGAGGCTCCTCCCGGTGGCCCGAACGTGCACACAACGGGAACAAAAGCGGTACTGCAGCCGCGGTCAATAGCCAACCCACTGTCGTAGGTAGCAGCAAAGAGGGTCGCAACCGCTGCTGACGTCGCCACCGTCAGCGCACCAGGTCTGTTACTGGTTGACCAACTCGAAATCAATGCAGCCGCTGCGGTTTCGGCGCTGGGTTTTAGTGCACTGGGTAGGACTACCGTCGTCGTGGGGTGAGTCGGGATTGTCGTTGTCGCGGCCGCGTTCTCGTGTGTCCGACCACCGGGTGCGGCGTGATGATGAATGTGCACGTAGAGGAAACCGAGGGCACTGACGGCCATGACTCCCAGAACGATGCCAAACGCGATCTTGAGTGGTCGGGCCATTGGCTCTGTCTCGTGGTAGTCGACCTGAGAAGTCGGATCACCGCTAACCACACCGCTGACCGATGGCACGGCAACCTGCACCTGCGATTTTCCAGTCACGGGTTCGCGTACGGCGAGAGGGGTTGTTTGTTCAATAGAACCGGGTGCCTTCGGTGGCTCGATACCGGTCGGTGCCGGTATAGGGGCGGGCACAACCGATTGTGCGTCTGGTGCGAATTGCTGTGGATCGGTGATGAGCGGTAGTTCTCCTGAGGGCGGCTTGTCGTAGGATGTCGTTCCCCCGTCCATGACGAGCAGTGTCGGCTTCCCGTCAGCAGAAAAGTAACGAAACTCGTGGATTCCGTAGGGATCGGGTTTCCAGTTGGTCGTGTGGTTCACGGTGTCTGATCGACCGAAATGCTTCGCCGGGGTCGCAGCAGGGACTCTAGCCTCGATCATTCGTCCGGCCTCCGGTGATGCAGCCTCAAGACCCAAAGTTGGTTCGTAGGCGGTCTCCGGCGCGGCGAGCGGCCTTCAGGGCGTGAAGCGTCCAGAGCACTCGATCCGCTTGGTGATGTCACGCCCTGCGAAGTCGCTTCGGGGTCGGGCGCCGGGACCCGTTCTGCTATGGGAACGCGGCGCGTAGACGCGTGAAGGCCGTGGCCAACTCGCTGGCCCAGGGCCCGGTCTCGTCGAGGTGCACGATGAGGTCACGCCCGCGGTGGGCGAGGACGGCGGCGACGTGCAGGACGCGATAGCGCATGGTCTTGGGTTCGGCCTTGGCCAACGCTCCGTCGAAACACGTCATCTGGCTCCAGGCCATAAGTGCGCCGGCGATCAAGCTGACCGCCACCCAGGCCTCGTTGGCACAGAAGCCATCGAAAGGCAGGTTGGCCAGTCCGCAGTCCTTCCAGGCGCGCACCCGGTCCTCGACCCTGGCGTGACCACGATGGCGCAGCTCGATCGCCGCGATGTCCTCGTCGTTCGTGTTGGTGACAAAGCAGGTGTGCCGCCAGCCGGCATGGGTGTCAAAGAGGGAGAGCTGGGCTCCGGGGTGCGGGCGTTCGCGGCGACAGATCAAGCGCATGTCATCGGGCCAACCCGTCACTGAGTAGAGCTTGCTGAGCTCGATGACCTCGGCCCCGTCTCGGATCCCCCCGTCGAGTTCTCTCGCTCGCACCCAGTCCTCCTCTTGGGCCAAGAGCAGGGCGTCACGCACAGAACCGCTGATGGGGAAGCCGATCGAGTAGTCGAAGTTGGCGTCGGTGAGCGATTGGACGAAGCGATGGGAGGCCCCGGCCGAGTCGGCCCGGACCAAGATCGGGTGGAGCACCAGTGCGGGATCGTCACCTTCTTCGTGGCCGAGGGCATACTCGGCAGGGACAGCACGCACCACCTGCTCGAGCAGTTCGAGGTGGTCGTCGGTGTCGCCCGGTGCCGCATTGCCCGGACGCAGCATGGCCGCTAAGGGCTCGGTGGTGGTGTCGCACCACACGGCCAAGGGGTTGAACCCGAAGCCGTGCTTGTAGGTCGGGGCGGCATCCTCTTTCTCAGAATGCACGTTGAGCAAGGTGGAGTCGAAGTCCCAGATCATCAGGCCGACCGGTGGCTGGGCGGCCCAGACGCGCGCACGGGCGGCGGCCATGGCCAGTGGAATCGCCCGCAGTTCGACAGAAGCCGTCGCGTGCACGGCCCGCCACGCCGTCGCCACCGAGGCGACCGGGCCGAAGAGATCTTCTTGTTCTTTGAGGGCGGCGATGTCGGCCAGACAGTCAGCCCCATCCGCGATGGCCACGGCGAGGTGGGTGAGCACGACGCCCGGATCATGGGTATGCCAGGAGATCCCACACTCGGCCATGGCCACCGACATGGCCTCGGTCAACCCGCTGCGATCAGCCAACTCGGCCAGTAGTGCGGCACCGGCATGGCTGACCAAGTTCTTGGCGTCGGGTATCACTTTGGCGCGCCTGACCGAGCGACTACGGTGCACTTTCAAGGAGCCCTCCGGAACTGGTTGGAAGGTGTGTTCGGCGACAACCATTCTCCCAGTTACGGGGGACTTTTACACGGACGCGCGCACCGCGCGTTCAGGGGCCGGACGAATTATCAGGGCTAGTTAGCGCTATTGCGACGATGACATCGCGAGCCGGTATGCATCAGGGCGGGTGTTCCAAGAACTCTCAGAGAGATCTGGAGGTGACGTGGGTGTGTCCAACATTACGCAAGCATGAACGGCAGGCAAAACCTTCGAACTCCGACTTGGCCCTGCTACAAACTCGCTGGTAGGAATGCGTGTCTATGACGACCAGACCGGCCGAATCGATGTTCGGTGTTCCCGAGCCATTGCGTCGGGGAGCTCATTCAGAAGCTCCCATATCGAAACCTTCAGAAGGTCCTGGCGCTGGCGCAACCGACAACCAGGAGGTGGTCCCTTTAACAGAGGAGGGGCAACCTGTTGGCGAAGTGCAGTGGGTCAACACCGAACTGCACTCGATCGCCAGCACCATCGAAGAGCTGCAGAGCCGCCTCGAGGAGGCAAACTCTCGGTTGAATAGCGTGGAGAAAGTCGAAACGACAGAGGTGGAGATCGGGCGACTTTTTGTCGAGGCTCAACGGTTTTCTGACGCCTGGTTGTCCAAACTCGAACTCAAGATTCATGAGGTTCTCGGCGAGGCGGAAGCCAAAGCCCAACAGATCCTCAATGAAGCAACCGAAGAGGCTCAGGAGATTCGCCGATCGGCCCAGCAAGCTGCGTTTGCGTCAACACGGACCGTTCGGGAGCTGCAGGCCGCCATCGTTGGCTTTACCACGGTTAATAGCGAGTTGCTCAAAGAACTCGGCACGCTGAACAACATGATCACCACAGGCGATGATCGAGCTCGACTCGATCCGCCTTCGCAGGCGGAGCTCCATTCAAAAGAACAGGATTGAACAAGCATCGCGCCTCACTCTCCGAGCACTGAAGATGATCGATAGCACCTCGTACTCCGAGCACGATTCGGGCCCTTGGCTTACGCGTGCACCAAGATCACAGGTCGGTCCATGCTTCGACAGGCTAAGTCGAACGAATGGGACCGGTAATCAGTTCGACATCATGAATGTTTCATTCGAGATGGTTCGGCGGTTCATCGAGGAACTAACCCTCGCCGGCGCGTCTGAGATCGCCGACAATGATCAAACGTCTTGTTCTCTCGACTGGGAGAGGATACGAACGGCAATGTCCGGTTCTCAGTCCATCGAGCACGCCATTGGGCGCGCTGTTGTCATTGCCGATCAGATGAGTCGTGGAACACTCGGCTACTCGAACACCGAAGACATGGCTCTAGAAGCCGAGAATGAAGACCTTTCATTCTTTGGCTTCAGCGTGGCCGACGTCGTCCCGGATTTCGGCGATCACAGTCGATACCGTACGAGAGCAGCGCGCCGATTGATCGGAATATTCAGTTCCGCCGGGCGGTCATGACTCCAATGCGAACATCCCGTTCTCGGACGCCTCGAGCCGCAGGGCAATGCCGCTTATTACCTCCTAGTAATCCGCGAATCGCGATTTCACCTCTACGACCAAAGTTGAAGACGGCCAGTGGATCATAGGTCCTCACCCACCTTGCTTAGGGGAGAAGAGATCGAACTCCCACTTAGGGCGATCGACATAAGCCCAGACATATCTCGATCGGATGACCTCTTGGGCGGTCCCGCAAACCAGAAGATCCGTCCTCGGGAACTGATTAATGAAGGACGCGCTGTTTTCCTGTCTTGCTTCGGGATCTATTTCGCTGTGGCGTGGCTGCTGGACCTCAAGTACCGAACCTTTACTCCTGACGCCATCTCCCATATGGCCAATGGCTTCTACATCCTCTATTCACGGGATCGGCACCTGGCCGCGGTCGGGTTCGTCTGGCAACCCCTGCAGTCGATCGCCGACATGGTGTTTCTACTCGGCAACCATCTGTGGCCAGCCCTATCACACAACGACATGGCTGGGAGCCTGGTCAGTGGCCTCGCTATGGCTGGCGCTGCCTACCAGATCCTCGCAGCATCGCGCGAGTGGGGGGTGAGCCGCATACCCCGTCTCGTCCTCACGGCGTGCTTCGCTCTGAATCCGATGATGGTCCTGTACGCCGCAAACGGGATGAGCGAAGGCCTCTATGTTTTCACGCTAGTCGCTTCGACACGTTACCTGATTCGATGGATTCAAAACGGTGACGTGCGATCGTTGGCGTACGCCAGCGTCGCACTGGCCTTCTCTTACCTAGCTCGCAACGAGGCATTGGGAGGCGTCGCCCTAGGCACAGTGTGCGTCGCAGTTGTAAGTTTCTCGCGAACGGGAGGGGTGCGACTGTCACGGATTAAGACGGCCGTGGCGGACGTAACAATCTTCGCTGCTCCCGCATTTCTCGCGGTTGCGGGATGGGCCACGATGAGCTACGTGATAAGCGGAGTCTTTTTCGCGCAGTTATCATCGATTTACAACACTGCGACGCTGGACAAATACACGAAGTTGTTGTCATTTCACGGCCGGCTCATTTATGAAGTGCATGCTGTTGGCGCATTAGCACCTTTGCTTCCTGTTCTCCTCGTCGGTTCAGCCGGAGTTGCCTTAGTTAAACGAGATTGGCGGGTCTTGGCTCCCTTGGGCGTACTCGGAGGAGCACTGCTATTTGACCTGCTGGCGCTTCTCAACAACGATATAACGAACAGTTTTCGGTACTTCATCATTGCGTTTCCGCTCGGCGTCCTGCTCGTAGCCAGCCTGATTGCGGCTCTGCAAGCCCCGAGGACAGCCAGGTTGGGTTCAACCACCCGGACGAGCCGGGGCGCCAGCTCGTCCGCAACTCCTTTGCGCGCTCTCGCCGCGGTAGTGCTCACGCTGGTGGTCATGACCTTCACCGCCGCAACGACCGCTTCTGCCATTTTCAACCCCAACGTTGGTGTGTACGAGTCCGTCCAGCTGGGCTTCATCTTTCACGCACATCCGAGTCAGTCCGACATAAAGCAGAAGAACAACTACGATTGGATATTGGCCATTGGGGATTGGTTCGCCAGTCGCCACTTACCCGACGGGGACGTCGTCGTCGACAACTTTACGGCATGTGTTCCACCGCTCATCACAACCATTAACCAGCCCAGGCTCTTTGTCATTCCCAACGATAGGGACTTCGAACGGATCTTGGCTGATCCCATCTCGTTTCATGCTCAATATATTTTGGAATCCGACCCCCAAGGGGCCGCACCCACTGCCGTAAGCATCGAGTACCCCAACCTTTGGAACACAGGGGCTGGCTTTACGAAGATGGTGCATCAATTTCCATCTGCGCGGCGTGCCCAACGCTGCGCCTATTTCACGTAACCCATCACTCTAACCAAGTGACGTAAATCGAAATCGGCGCTCGCATCCCGCCGTCGCAGGCGGCCGGACGACGATTGCGGTACGGGGTTACGTGATCTGAAGCCATTCTTTGGTCCCTCCGTCTGAGCAGCTCTCGTTGCTCCACTCCAGTCGCCCTCCGCTGCAAATGGCCTTACAGAAATACCGATCTTTCTAGCAAGGTCCGAGTAGGGCACTTCGCTCGGCGGGTAAACCAATCCAAGCAGTGAGTCCGCCTTGAAGGGCAGAGAAAGGCCGAACGCCTCGGCGGCCCGCAGTCCCGCAAGAATGGGGATCCATGGAACGTGCACGTAGCGTGGATGTCTTCCCTGCGTTGCCGCGATCGTTCGCATTATGTCCTCGACTGCCACCGGCTGATTATGAGCAACTCCTAGCGGAACAGACGGGACGTTTTTCGCTTCGAGGAGCGTAATTACCGTTTGTGCCAAGTCTTCCTCATGAACGGTGAATTGCATTGCTTTTGGTGCAACGAGCGGAACAACCGGCAGATGACAGACCTTGCGTAGCCTGCCCACTATTCCCCCCCCTCCTGGCCCATATACGAGCCCAGGACGGAGGACGGCGTATCCGTTCCGCAGAACCGGCCGCTCGCACGCAAGCTTTGTCAGTCCGTACCATTGCCTCGTTCCCTCAAAGGCTGCCATGGAAGACATAAAGATGACCCGTCGGACCCCGAGACGAGTCGCGGCTTCCACCAGTCTGTTCGATCCCTCGACGTTTGTAGCCCACAAGTCACTTTTCCCGGACGAAGTCATATCCCAAGCGCAGTGGACTATTCCATCAAGCCCGGTGAGTGCATCCTCGAACACGCGGCTCGATAGATCGAAAAACCTCTGCTCTCCCAGCACATCTGCCTCATTCTGTGAACGGGCAAGCGAGACGGTTCTGTAACCGGCCTCATTGAGGTGTCGCTGGACCAAGCCTCCCACATAACCTCGCGCGCCGGTTACCCCGATGAGAAAGGACTTAGCCATCAGAGATGGTCGCTGCTTCTGTGGCTATCCGATGTGCGTTTGCCATCACAGTCAAGGTGAACGTTGTTGCTGGAATCGAGGGAAGTACTGAACCATCCACGAGGTGCACACGATTCCATATAGGAAGCCTTCCGACCCGATCCGTCGTGTATTCGCGAGTTGATACGCCAACTTGGTGGGGAAAACTCCCACCGAAGTGGTAACTCTGTGCTCCTGCCGATATGAACATCTTCGGGGTGAAGGGCCAGAGGTCCAAGTAGGGAGCACTGCGCCACAGGCGACGAAGGACCCTCGAGAGCATTGGCGGCGGGCTCCCAGTATCGACGCGCGATACCGTGACGGTCGGAAGGGTGGATCCGCCCACGTTCTTGACCCTCATGGTGAGCCTCGGAGAAGCCCAAGAGGGAAGATAACCAAGGCCAACACTCAAGCGGCGTAGCATCGGGTGCGCTACTCGAGCGCCTGGGCCAGTCCGAAGCGCATGTGGTAAAGCATCAGCCAGGGCTGAACTGTAAGGGTATACGTGAAGCAGTGCAGCATTCTCCGTTGCATCATCAAGTGAGACCAGCAGATTCAATTGATTGAGAGTAAAATTCGAACTATCTGGTGCTGCAAAGCGCGAGAACATGGGCAACACGAACTGTGCGGCCTCATGCAGCTCGATTGTCGAGGGGCGCTTCTCTACGGATCCGAGCACCAGCCTCGTCGTACCGATAGCTCCACAAGCAACGAACACTCGATCTGCCGAAAAGGTGGTTCGGCGAGCCGTGAGTCGGTGTACCGCCGTCACAGTTGCAGACTCATCGGTTTCTCCGACGTGCGTCGCGATGAAGTCAGGGATGTAGCGGATCCTCTTGGACTTCCGCAGGACTTCCAATGTCTGTACTGATGAGTAGATCAACGAATACGGACACCCGGTCATGCAAAGGCCGCATCGAACGCACTCGGCCGCCTTTAATGCCAGTCGTGCATGTCCGACCGTGACTCCAAGACGTCGAAGCTGCGTTCGACATCGAGCGGCCGCGTTGAGCACCATCTCGGTGCGGGGTGCCAGCGGCGGAAGGGCTCTCGGATTAACGAATAACGGTAAAAGGTCTGCCAGATCGTCTATCTCTCCAGCAAAAGGGATTTCAGAGAGAACAGCTTTGTAGTGCGGCGCAAGGTCGGAGAACGAGATGGGCCAACCGGCGAAGGCCGCCGGGGGAAACGGAAGGATCTGAGCACCCCAGACGGTACTGAACCCGCCGTAAGCGCCAGAGACAAGCGCCGAGATAGTCCCACCTGTCGCTTGAATGCCCTCCAACTGGCCAACGTCGGCATACGGATAGTCTGAGCCGTAGACCCATTTTTTCGGTAACTCACCTGTCGGAGGCCTCTTCGGCCGCTGACTGATGAAGTCGACGAGCTGTGACGGCCAGGTGCCAGACTTGAGGTCGGCGAGGGCCGCTACCGCATCTTGTCGATCTTGCTGAAGACGCTGCCCAATATCGACGACGGTGACGTCGGAGCCACGTTCGACAAGGGCGATCGCGGCAGCCGCAGCTGCCGGTCCCGATCCGACGATCACGGCTGACCTCACCGCTTCAGAATGTCCTCGGCGTGGGACACTCCGAAAACAATCGGCCGACTCCCGACACCTCCGCCAGTTGGATCGGACCATCGCGGTAATCGGAGCTTTTGCCCGCCGTCGGAGTGCTCTGGACTGCGCGCTTCCGAATGTTCAATCGCCTCTTCAGCTTTGCGCAGCATAACGTTGGGATTGATCTCGCCGGGCAGCCGTGTGACTGACAAATAGCTACGAGTTGAACGCTCGTCATTTGTCGGCGCCAAGCATTCGTTCAAGGTCCTCCAGGCCCTGCAGGGATCCGATCTCATAGAAACGATCGTGCACCTCAAAGCCTGCCAGCAGACCTTGAGCGCTAAGCATTTTGAACAGCGTCGCTAGGTCGCTTTCAATGTTCGCTGGGACCTTTTGTTCGATGACCATCTTCGACAGCACTGAGAGGCCGTAGTCGACGAAGAACATATCGGGCGACGCGCTGGCGAGGTGCTTTTCGTAGCGGGTAACCAAGTAACCATCAAAGGCCGCGTTACTTTCCACCCAGCGGCCCTCGTTCCGAAACAGGGTCATCATTGCGGGAAGGCCTCTTTCCACATGAGCCCGTGTCAAGTGTTCTAGCGATACCTTGAGATAAGAGTCTCCATAGAGAACGAGGAACCGATCCTCGAGCAGATTTTGCTC
Organism: uncultured Acidimicrobiaceae bacterium; assembly: GCA_963834405.1. GTDB lineage: Bacteria > Actinomycetota > Acidimicrobiia > Acidimicrobiales > RAAP-2 > Bog-473. The sequence continues at coordinate 118,134 of CAWIBX010000001.1, forward strand.
GAGGCCTAACCGCAATGCACCTGCTGTTCCACGAAGGTCGGAGCCTTCGTCTACATAACGCACGTCAAGATTCCAAGAGGAACCATCTCCGACGAACGCCCGGACCTGGTCGCCCAGGTATCCGATGCTATAAAGGACATGGGACACACCCTGGCTGGACAACCAGCTCAGCTGGAGATCTGCGAAGGGACGCCCGGCCACCTCTATAAGGCACTTTGGGATCTCGGGTGCCAAAGCGCGCATTCGCGTTCCCAGCCCGCCGGCCAAAATGACAACCTGCATGCTCAGTCGCGAACTAGTACGACGGAGCCATCCAGGTCGAAGGAGAAAGGTACTTCCGTGAGCCCCTCAGCCGCTAGGACCGAACGAACTGCAGGTTGGTCGACTACATAGAAAAGAAGGAACCCCCCGGCTCCAGCACCCACTAGTTTGCCGCCTACTGCTCCGTTCGCCATAGCCAACTCGTAGTACGTGTCAATCTCCGGACTAGACATAACCGCTGATCGTTGTCTCTTGTAACGCCAATGGCGGTCCATAATTCGTCCAAATGCGATTGGATCGCCGTTTTCGAGGGCCTTTTTCGCTTCGAATCCCAGATACTTAACCTGATGCAGATTATTCACCATCTGCTCGTCGCCAGCCTCGGATCGGATCTTCTGCTCCTCAAGGACGGAGTCGGCAGCCCGTGAGTAGCCTGTAAAGAACATCAGTAGTTGCTCCTCGAGTTCACGCAGGGTCTGGTTTGAAACGGCAAGCGGTAAAACTTCGACCCGTCCGTCCCGATCGAAGTCCAAACAGCTAAGTCCGCCGAACGACGCTATGTATTGATCTTGCTTGCCTACTGGCCGCCCGAGGCATTCGATTTCAATTTCGCACGCTTCTGCGGCGAGGGCGCTCGCAGAGACGTGTTCGCGGCGAAAGGCGTAAAGTGCCCGTAAGAGACCGACCGTAAAGGCACCGGATGAACCGAGCCCCGTTCCCGCCGGAATGTCCGCAACGCTCACCATCTCGATTCCGGGTCCGACGGGGTGCCGAAGAAACGCCTCGCGAGCAATTGGATGCTCGATTTCCTCGATTGCATCGACCCGCTCTAAAGCGGAGTACTTAAGGAAGTAATCGCCTGTGAATGTTCGGTTTATCGCTATGAAGATATACCGGTTTATAGCAGCAGAGATCACCATGGCTCCGTAGCGATCCGAATATGAGGGCAGGTCTGTCCCCCCACCCCCGAGACTGATCCGAAGAGGTGTACGGGTGATGATCATGTTGTCGTCGTGGACCAGTAGGGAGACACTGACGTCACAAAATCAGCCCGGATTGATCAGCATCGCGCTTGAACATCGCGACAGTGTCGAGCGATACATCGTCGAGATCTCGCCCAAGACCGCTCAGTTTCTTTAGCAGGTCGTGGGTTACGGTCACGATCTGACACCCGATGGCATCCGCCTGGACCACATTGAGGATTTCCCGTGGACTGGCCCAGAGCAGCTCGGCCTTCGGAGTGTCGCTAAGAATGTCGAGCGCAGCGGTCATCAGCGGTATGGGGTCCCGGCCGGTGTCCGCAACACGGCCGGCGAACACGGAAACGACTGCGCCATTGTCAGTCGCCAATGCCTGAGCAACGGACCAGACCTGACGCAACGACAAGATGGCTGTGACGTTGAGCTTGAGCCCCTCGAGGCTCAGTTCTCGGATCAGATCGGTCGAGCTCTCTCCTCGCGAATTCGTAACAGGGATCTTGACCAACACATTGGAAGCCCAGGATGCGATCCGCAGTGCCTGGCGCCGCATCTCGTCGAATTCATCGGCGACGACTTCGAACGAGATCGGAAGATCCGTTATTGCAGTCAGCACCTCCTTTGCGAACGTGGTGTAGTCAGTCACCCCTGACCGGCGCATCAGCGTAGGATTCGTGGTGAACCCCGAGATGAGCGGGTCTTGGGCAAGGGCAACCATTCCTTCAAGGTCCGCGCCATCGGCGAAAATCTTGATTTGGAGCGTACTCGCCTCAGGCAAGGCGAGATCCCGCTTGTTCGGCCATGGAAGTAATCCAGGATGCAGCTTCCGAAACGTTCGCCACGACTGCATCTGGACCTTCCGGCTGACGTTCTAGATACCCTCGGTCGACAAAGATCGTCCGGCAACCCGCTCGATTCCCGGCTGCGATGTCGCGCCACCGGTCGCCGACCATGAAGCTCATAGCAAGGTCGAGGTCCAGGTCTTTCGCAGCTCTCAGTAACATCCCGGGAGCGGGCTTTCGACATTCGCAACCGTCGGATTCGTCGTGATAGCACACCATGATTCGGTCTGGCTCAAGCGCCTCCCGTACCACTTCGTTCATCGACTCAATCACGTTCCGCTGCTGGTCGCCCCGGGCTACATCCGGCTGGTTGGTGACGATGACAATGGCAAAGCCGGCGTCGCGGAGCAGATCGACTGCCTCTGCGACGCCAAATAGCAGTTCAAAATGCGACAGGTCATGAGGTGGGTACGGCACTCCATCCCGGATCTCGACCCGGTTGACCACGCCGTCGCGGTCCAAGAACACAGCAGGCCGAGATGTCACGAAAGCCTCCCGGCCCGGGCGTCGTCTAGCATGGCGTCCAAAGATTCAGTCAATGCCTGACGAGTCGTTCGAGTATTGGTCCACCCGAGGGCACGGATCCGATCCGTGTTGAGACGCACGACTGGCACGTCACCTCGCCAACCTCGATCCCCGCCCTTGTAAATGAATGTGGTGGTGCCTGGCTTCAGCCCTACGGCCTTGACGGCAAGCTCGGCGATTTCATGGACGGAGATGTAGTCGCCCGTCGCGACATTGAAAACCGCGAATGGTCGGGGAGCAACCGCTGCCGCCAGCAGAACGGCGTCAATGACGTCGCTCACATGTACATAGGATTTGCTTTGCGATCCGTTTCCGAGAATGGTGAGTTTGCCGTCATCAGCGAGAAGACGGGTGACAAAGTCGAATCCAACCCCGTGGGTTTGGCGTGGTCCGACTACATTCCCGAAGCGGAACGCCACACCCGCGAGATCGAACATGTAACAGTACGACGCGATGAGGCTTTCGCCGGCCAGTTTACTGGCACCATAGGTCGAGATTGGGACTAGCGGTCCGTAGTCCTCATCCGCTTCTTCCTCTCCAAGATCACCGTACACGCCGCTTCCAGAGGCATAGAGGATCCGCTGCACCTCGGCTCGTCGCATTGCTTCAACCACATGATGCGTAAGCAGAGTGCCGTTGTCGAAATCCACAGAGGGATCGGTTGCAGCGCGCGCGATGTCGGGATTCGAAGCCAGGTGAATCACCGTTTCGATCCCGACCATGCTCTCTACCAAGGTGACCAAATCAGCGACGTCGCCTTTGACGACTTCCAGCCTTGGATCCTCTTCATGGGCTGTCAGGTGCCACTCGCGTCCCGACGAGAAATTGTCATATACGCGAACAAGCTCGACCGAGTCATCCGCTAGCAAGCGGTCGACAAAATGTGCCCCGATAAACCCAGCTCCTCCTATGATCTCGATCCGTCGCAGTACGTTATCCTGAAGGGTCGCCGCCGTCCGAATCGCACGCTGTTCGCTCACACCGACTCCCACTTAGTCGTCGTGCGAGCCAAAGCTGGGTGCGAGACGAGTAGGTGCCACACGACAGCACAGAGTCCTTCCGTGTGCGGCGTCACGTGATCGGCATACAAGGGGGGTATGACGACACAAGCGTCCGCCACCTCGGCCGTAAAGCCACCATCGCGACCGACGATGCCAAAGATCGATGATTTCCGTTCGAGCGCTAGTTCGAGAGCCCGCACCAGGTTGATGGAGACATTTGCCTCTCGGCTACCTCCGCCAACCGAGAGAACGAGGATCCCGTCATTCGCTGCCAACCGAGAACCACGCAACCATTCGACAAAGGTTGAGTCCCAGCCCTCGTCGTTTACGCGGGCGGTGAGCTCCGAGACGTTGTCTGTCGGGGTATAGGCCTCAAGACCGCAGATCTTACGGAAGTCGTTCACAGCGTGCGAAGCGTGTCCCGCGGAACCTCCGACTCCCAAAACGAACAATCGGCCACCCCGATTGCGAAGGTCAGCGATCCCATCGACGCATTTCTCAACGGTCGTCCGATCAAGAGCTGCAATGACAGCCACCGTCTCCGCCAAAAACTCCTCTGCAAAATCAGTCACTGTGCAGTCGTTCGCCCGACATCGAGGAGAGAACATTTGAACCTCTCGCTTCCACGCCCTCTACCGATGGCACAGCGGGACTCCGAGGACCGGATGCATGCAACACGGAAGTGACCGAACCGACCATCACGCTCGACGGTGCGACGAGTCCAAGCGAACACTCACGATCGAGTGCCGCTCGAGCTAGAAAGCCTCCCATAGCGGACGCTCGTCGCATGTAGCAACAAAGTGAAACCAAATATGGAGAACCCCACGATGAAAAGCAGTATGCCCGTGACGGCCAGGTGATCGAGGACCGATGACGGGTTCGGAAGCGTGAAGGAATTCGAAACGTAATGGACACCGAGCGCCGCAATAAAGCCAGAGCCAATCAGCATCAGACCCATGCTCCCGAGCACGGCCGGCGTGTACCGGAATACGTTCATCCATCTTTGTCTCGCAGTACCGCCAAAATCGCAGAAGGCCTGCGCGAGGCACCCGAACAGAAGACTTTCCAAACCGAGGACCGTCAGAGTAAGACCAAGTAGCATCCAGTACAGATTGAACGTGACGGATCCAATGGAGATGGGTCCGGCGCTCAACGGTAGAGCGATGATCAGGCCCAGAAAGAGAAGAAGCACGCCAGGCTTGAGGGTGAAAAAGTCGGCTCGGTAAATCAACATCGTTCGAATGTTGGTCCATGCAGCCTGAAACGGCGAGAACCAACCAAGCCGCTTGTGATGTGAGACCCGGCCTTGCCGATCCTTGTAAAAGGTAACCGGAACCTCAGTTGTCTTGAGCTGCATCTGGACGGACTTGAGCACCATTTCCGACGCGTACTCCCAAGATTGAGACGACAGCCCCATCCGGTAGAGCGCTTGACGCGAGATGCCCCGCATCCCACAGTGGATATCGGTAAATGAAGATCCATATAGCAGGTTCAATATCCACGTCGTAACCGGGGTTCCGATGTGTCGATGCAGCGCAGGCATCGAGCCAGGTTCTATAGATCCAAGCCAGCGCGAACCCATCGCGAACTCGTAGCCCTCACGCAACCGATCCACGAATGGCTTCAGTTGGCGGAAGTCATAGGTGCAATCTGCGTCTCCCATAACGACGTACTGTCCCCGGATGTATGGCAAGGCGTCTACGTAGGCCCGTCCCAAACCCCGTTTCGGCGCCTTAAGGACCCGGGCACCGTGTTCCAGCGCAATCTGAGCCGTTCGATCAGTTGAGCCGTCAACGATGAGAACCTCACCCGAGACACGGGCGTCGCGGAGACCTTGCATGCACCAATCGACAAAGTCTGAAATCGTGAGCTCTTCATTGACCGCTGGTATGACGATTGACACCTCGGGATCGGTGACGTCGTTGCTCGGGACAAAGAGCTCGATCTCAGGATCGATGAAATCGACGATTGGCGCCAGGGGGGGCATCGTGGCGTTGCCGTTGTGAGTGGTGTCACTCGATTGGGCCTGGTGCAACAATTCAGTCACCTCATAGCCTCACTTTCGAAAGGTAGACCGATCGAGGGAGTCCCCCGATCGGCCGCCTCGCCCGCCGATACCTTTACGAGGAGCAGCGGCCAATGACTCTGCCTCCGCGACGCGTGGGACATAGCACCGTCGTAAGAAACTGATCGAAACCATCGCCCGGAGTCCGACGCGGAGTGCGTTTCCAGCGAGCCGCTAGGAGCAAGGAGCTGACCCGAATGGGATTCCGATGGGGAAAAGCCGGTCCGGGTGTCGGGAGACATGGTCATTTCCTACCTGCACAAGAGTGCGGCTACAAGGGAGAATTCGAAGGTTTCGCCTTCCGTTCATCGTCCAGTCAGACGCGAAAGCTGCTTGTCACCCTCCTGCCCAACTCCGGGAATTTGCCCGCGCCCACCCGAGCCGGGAAGTACCCGTTTTTTCCATTCTTCCGACCCAATGGAGAGCGTCGTTCTGCAATCAGATTCGGTGATTCGGGTCTCTTCCACTACGTGGATCAAAGTGACCCGCCGACGGAGAAGGGCGTGCCGGGGTTACGACACGAGACGCAGACCCGGCTGCTCTTGATCGCTCACCGTGTCGTTGTTTCCACTTTCAACGTGGAGCCCATGGGTGGTCTTCTCCCAAAACGACGGAGTGATCACCAGTTGCCAAATAGCCTTGGCTGCGGCAACAGACATCATCACCCAATAGACAGGCACCAACACTGCCGCCAGGATTAGACCCTCACTCCTGGTGTGGCGGGCCGTCAGGAGGGTCAGGTACCACAGAAGGAAATTACCGAACGCCCACAGAAGGAGACCTATGTAGTACACCGGGGCTGGGAATATCTGCCTCAGAACCTCGGGTTGTGCGGCGAACCAGAGGACGGTTAGAACCCAAAAGATTGGGTTTAGCACGGCGAGGATCGGCGTACCGCCCACGAAGGCGCACAAATGCAGCACACCCCGAAGGCGTATCTGCCTCGTGAGCTTCCAGGGCGAGCGCAGGAGGATGAGAAAGGTCTGTAGGTAGCCCTTGTACCAGCGCGATCGCTGCTTTGCCCAGTTGACGAAGTCGCTGTTGGCCTCCTCGAATGTTGTCGATTCGAGGACCTTGATCTGATAGTGCTCGCGGAATAGCCGGATGCCAAGCTCACAGTCCTCGGTGACGTTGTAGGGGTCCCATCCCCCGAGGGCGCGAAGCGCGCTACGACGGAAGTGGTTGGAAGTACCACCGAGAGGGATAGGCGCGTTCAGCGATGCCAGCCCGGGCAGGAAGAACGAGAACCACATCGAATACTCAATGGTGAACCACCGAGTGATTATATTCTGTAACGCATTGTTGTACGAAAGTTTTGCCTGTAGACACCCAACTTCCGGGCCGTACCGAGCGAGCGCGACGGCCGCTCGTCGGAGCTGCAGGATGTCCGGGGCGTCCTCGACGTCGTACACGGCAATGATGTCGCCCCGCGCCAAAGTCAGGCCGAAGTTCAACGCTTTGGGCTTTGTGCGCGGCTCTGCCGGAGGAACGACCACCAATCGGAAGTGCCGAGGTGGGTGAGCGCTACGTAACGCGTCTAGGGTTTCTTGATCGTCTTGCTCGACCAGAATCAGCACCTCGAGCCGATCCTTCGGGTAGTCAAGCTCGGCGAGATTGCTGATCAACCTGTTGATCACGGATGCCTCCCGGTAGGCGGGAATCATGACCGTGTACGAAGGCAGCTCGGACTCAGGCACGATCAGGGCTTCCTCGTCGGTCACCATCTCGAGGGCGTCCACCTTCGATGAGCGCATGAAGAGGTAAGCCCGATAGATCACAGCGACCACGTAGCTCAGGGTGGCCCACCCGATGATCACGATGACCGTCAGCCGCATGTTAAGCACCGCACCGATGACCACGGCGATGAGAAGTCCGATGAGACCAAAGCGCTGCCGCGGCGTGAGCAGACTGCGAGCCGAGACCAGAGGCACCCGGTCAGCCAGACCCGAGGTGCTGGCCTGAAGCCGTAGCTGAGCCTCTGCCTCACTCATCGGCACCGGTTGCACCGGCGCGACTCTAACAATGACCAGACCCTGATCACCAGGGGGCCGCACACAATGAACCTGGTCACAGCCCTGGTGGTGTCCCCCAAGAGAACTTTGGTCGCGTCGATGACGGAGAAGTAAACGCTGCTCAAATTTCAGGTAACACGAGGTTTGTACGTTCGGGTTGGCACTACATTGAGCTTGCATGTCTCTAGGAGGATCTCGCCTAGCGGCTATCGGCACACTGGAATTCGGTTTCGTTCGAGAGCACCGGGGGGACACCCAGTGCGTGACGGGATGCATCCCATGAGTGTGGACACCAATGGCGCACACCGGCCCATCGACACCGATTCTTCGCGATCCATCGACAGGCCCCCATGGTCTGAGGAGACATCTGTGGAGGAACGCCTGGACGCCCTGAAGAAAACCGTCCGCAATTGGGATTGGCGTGCATCCTCCCCGAGTGTGGATCCGGAGGGCTCGATTGCACCGAGTGCTTCAAGCTTGCCGACACCAGTTGTACCCACGGCCAACGTCGTGGAGATTCCTGACACGGTCGTGGCACAGGATCCCGCACCAGTGGCCGATTTTCCTGCCACGCAACATGTGCCCGAGCGCAGGCCCCGGCACGCAAAAGTGGAGCCGGCACCGGCCGACGCCTTGGAGTGCCAGCCTGAGGACGCCAATTCTTGGACGTCACGGCCTAGGCCACCGTTACAGGCCCCACCCCAGCCATCGAGCGACGCCGCATCGTGGTTCCCCCAACCTGCAGCACCGCCGTTATCTGCCAAACCTCAGGCTAGGGCCACGAGGCCGACCGCTCGACCTCGAGTACTTTCACGAATCAAGGTCTTTGCGCTATACCTCGCCTCAGCCGCTGTGGTGCTGCTCGTCATCGGGGCGATCCGCTTCTTCGCCTAGAAGCCTGTTGCTTCGATGAAGGGGCTATGAACCGGTTACCTTGACGATCCAGGTGCAGCTGGCCGGGGCCTTCACGACCAAGATCTGTGACCCGGTACTGGTCTGTGCGGTGACCGACTGCCCCGACGATCCGGTCTCGCTGACCGCGGCAGTCCCCGAAGGAGCCGACCCGGCTGGAGTCACGAACACCTGGAACGATGGTCCTGAGGCTGGGGCAGGGGCGCACTGAAAGGCCCAGCCGATGTTCCAAGAGGCACTCGTCGTTGTGAATGCCGTGCTGGTCCAGTTGCCTTGAAGCTGAGGCGACAGAAGGAGCTGGCGTGCGGGTCCTGCTGCACCCGACGACGAAGTCGACGAGGCAGTTGTTGTGGTGGTTGAGGCGCCTGCTGCGGTCGTCGTCGTGGAGCCGCCGGCCGCAGTGGTCGTGGTGGCGGAACTTCTCGAGGCGGCAGCCGTCGTCGTCGTGGCTGCGCTACTTCCGCCGGATGAATTGGGAGTACTCGAACTCGGAGGAGGCAGCTTCCCGGAGCTGGAGGTGGCATTGGCTGTTGATGTGCCGCCGCCGGTATCGCCGTTGATCCACATACCGGCGATGACGGCGATTAGGACAGCGGTCAAGAGCTGCCACGTCTTCCAGGTTCGTCGCTGTTTGAGTTTGAGCTCGCCCGGCTCGGGCTGGCCATCTGATGATGCCAACGAACCGGTGGTCTCCGATGGAGACGTCACCGACCTAGCTCCGAAGATTGTGGCACTCCCGTCAAGTTCGGCTCCCAATTCGGTTCAGGTTGAGATGCCCTTCGACTAAGCATTGACCAGCGCTGAGCGGTGTGCCTGGGCGCGGATGAGCTTGTCGGCAAAGGCAACCAGAAAGGTCCGATTGTTGATGAGCGCGCGGTCCACCCCGTTGGAAGGATTCAGCCCGCCGCCGATGTTTCGAACGGAAGCCGGAGCGGTAAGTCCCCTAATGAGGACGCCCTGGCCTGAATTCTTCACGTAGAGGACGGTCCTTTCGTACCTGGTGGATCCGGTGTCCATCTTTACCGGCACGATCCAGTAGACGATCGACCAGCTACCAAATTGTTGTGATGTGTAAGACATCGACTGTCCGGTGATTCCACCGACAAGCGACACATTTGTCACGTCCGCAAGGGCGTAACCGTGGAACGTATAACAGTTCTCGACGCCGAAGGCAGAGAAGCTGGAAAGATCAGGAGTATTGACGACGTCGGCGATTACCGAAGCCTTGGTGTGCAGAGGGTTGATTCGTACCGAGGTCAAGCTGTACCTACTCCATACAGAAGAGTCACCGAACAGCGGCTTCGCCCACGTGAAGGATGTCTCATACGTTGCCAACCAACCTGGCGGCGCCACCGGACCTTGAATGTAGGCAGTGAGCTTCGCCTGGCCAGCGACGCCTGCCACCAAGTTGTAGTTACTCAAACCGACATTGTTCACTCCGAGGAAGAGGGCGGCGAACACAACTGCTATCACAGCCAGGGATACCTTCGGCACTGCAAGCGCCGCCTTGCCGTCCTGTGCCTCTGCAGACGGGCCGGCAGGCGATGCGACTTGGGCAACGCTGTCGGAGGAAGTCGCGGGAACCTCGCTGCCGATCTGAATACGCATCCCCAGGGGGCGGATCAGTAAGATCATGGCGATCACGCCCACGATGAACAGCGCGATTCCTATGAAGGGATGGAACACGTTCAGCGCGACGGACTCGCCCCATTCCTTTCCGGCGAAGAAGATGAAGGTGATGCGAGCCAGGTTCAGGACCCAAAGCAGAGCCATGCCCCCTGCGAGCCAGAGGATCTTGCGGACAAAGGGTCCGCGAACGATCGCTGCGAACGCAGAACCGATAAGGAGGAACCCCACCACTCCGTTGACGCCAGAGCACGCAGAAACGATGCTGAGGATGAAAGGCGTCCCGCGGTGATGGATCGTAAAGAGCGTGTCGCCCGTTGAAACTGTGGGGGATGCCAAATGGGTCCACTCGGCGATCTTCTGCATCGCCAGCAAGGTGACGGTGGTAAAGGCGTTCAGCACCCCCAGCAGATACTTCTCATAAGGATAGGGCCACGCCAGGAACAAGAAGGCAATCGCCAGCTTCTGGCGCCACAGGGCGCGACATCCGAAGATAATTGCCACAGCGCCAGCGATGAAGATGGGGAGCGAGAACAAGTCCACCCTGTAGACCCAGAACATGGCCGACATCCGGGCGGGCAGGAACTCGTTGATGGCCACGGCGGCTGCGATCAGTGGTATCCCGATCGCGTAATCCACCTGTCGGTCGTAGATAGGTGGCTCGGGCTTGAGAGGTCGCGAACGAATGGCCGCGAGCGCGAGCGCGATCGCCGGTACCAGACTGATGTAGGCAAGCGGCGTCTGTTGATCAGCAGTCTGTAACAGCGTGCTCAACGAATAGTTGTAGGCGATCAAGACCGACCCCAGCAGCACACCTACTTGGATCCGAGTCCGGGTCGTTGGTGAGGCTTCGACCCAGCGACGTTGCCATGTGCCCTGCCAAGCTCGGATTGAAGACCATCGGCCGGTCGGCGTCGGTACGTACATCGCACCGTCGGTCATGGAGAAGTCTTTCCTCCCGCTAGCTCCCGTCTGCCCTGGGTACGCCTTCCACCGTTACTCATCCAAATCGCCCATGCACGTAGTCAGACGTTCTGGGATCGACGGGGTCCGAGAACATTTGATCGGTTGGGCCGGCCTCCACGATGTGTCCCGGTGCCCCCTCGCTGTCGAGCAAGAACAGGGCACAATTGTCAGAAATCCGTGCGGCCTGCTGCATGTTGTGGGTCACGATGACGATCGTCAACTCGTGGCAAAGTTCTCTGATCGTCTCTTCGATGACACCCGTCGAGATGGGGTCGAGGGCAGAACATGGCTCGTCCATGAGGAGCACTCGTGGGCGAACCGCGAGAGCCCGGGCGATGCAGAGACGCTGCTGTTGCCCACCGGACAGGGCTGCACCGGCTTCGTTGAGGCGATCCCTGGCCTCTCGCCACAGACCAGCCCGCTCGAGGCACTCCTTGACCAGGGCGTCGGGATTGGGGACCTTGGTCCCAGACAGTCGGAGACCCGCCAGCACGTTCTGGGCGATAGTCATGGAAGGGAAGGGATTGGGACGTTGGAAAACCATGCCGATTTTCAACCGGGTCTCTGTCACCCTCAACGCGGGTCCGTAAATGTCCACCCCGTCGAGCTTGATCGACCCTGATAAGGACGCGCTGGGCACCAGCTCGTGCAAGCGGTTCAAGATCCTTAGGAACGTGGATTTTCCACATCCCGACGGGCCGATCAGAGCGGTGACCATACCGGGCTCCATGGCCAGAGAAACCCGCTCGAGCACCTTGTGGGAGCCGAACCAAGCGCTGACGTTTGTGGCCTCCAACTTAGACGGCGTTGGCGTACGGGCTCGATCCGGAGCTAGTCGAGCCGTCCCTCGCTCAACGTGCAACTCCTTGGTGGTGGTCACGGCCCTGCCTCCGGTGGCCTCAGTCGCCGCAGTCGCCTTCGCCCAAGGGCGCCCAGCCCCACCAGGGTAGCGCCCACTCCAATCGCCGGCACGACGTCCGGCGCGCCGGTCGTGGCGAGCCCGCTGCCAGAATTTCCAGTGTTTCCCGCCGCCGCACTCGTCAATGCCGCTGCGACCGTGGTCGAGGTGGAAGTCGACGTCGTGGAAGTCGTCGAGTTCGTCGAGCCTCCGCCAGCCGTGGTGGACGTCGTCGTCGCGTTGGCCGTGACTGCCGCGCTGTCCAGTTCGGTCGCAACCTTCAGGTCGGCCGCGGTCATCGCGGGCGTCGGAGGAGCCGAACCAAGGGTCTCCTCGTCCGACTCGGCCACCGGGCCGACGATGAACCTGATGTATTGGGCCAGCTTCTGGGCCTTTTCGGCCGTTAGCCCTGAGGTTGGTACGACCAGGTAACTCTCCACCATCAGGTAATTGTTATAGGCGGCGGTATCGTTAGCATTGGCGTTGAACGTGACCAAGTTGGTCGTCGGATCCATCGTGGCATCCCCTAGGGCCGACGCTGCCGCGGTTTCACTCGGAGGAACGAACTTGCCGGCCGCGTTCTGAATGGCTCCGGTTGGTATGTTCCACGCGGTCCCCTCCGGGGCGCCAGCCCACACGGAAGAAAGCGGGAACACGTCGCCCAAGTTCCACGTGCCGACCTCTTGCGGAGCGTTCGTCTCTGTGTTGAGGTTCAACTCGTGACCGATGAGTCCGGCGTCGCCGCCGACATATGCATGAACACCATGGAAAGGCCATGTCTCCGAGGGAGCGTCACTTGTTGCCGTCACGGCGTTCGCGGGGTTGTTCATCGCATTGTCGAGCAGCTCCTTGGTCGTCGGGTCGCTGTCCAATAGGGCCATCAGTGCGGTGTTCTCAGCCGATGGCTCGAGCGTCGATGCCTGGTAGAGAGGACTGCTAGGGATCGGCTGGCCGTTCGCCTGGGTCAGGCGCGGATCCGACCAACCGGCGAGGGTGGACGGGAGGCCTTGATTAGGGGACACCGCCGAACTGTTGAGATTCGCCATGAAGAGCTGGCCTACCAGAGCCGGCGTCAAAGGGATGTCCTTGCACATAGGAGCCGTCGAATTTCCCGTGACCCCTGAGGGGTCGCAAAGGGCCAGGGTTGCGACCGCAACTGGTGTGGAAGCAAAGGGCACATAGACGAAGGTCCGACCGTTGGCCGTAGCTGTCGCCGTCTCGGTCGAGGTCAGCGAGCGCTCGGAGACAACGAAGTCTGCACCGAAAGTGCCCGGTGCGGTACCGACGAAGTCGCCAATGGCGCTGTCCAGGTTGGCGTCCGTGTACTGGGGGTTCAGCGGTGCGAGACCTGAGTCCGCCTTGAGCAAGGTATCCGTCACCGGGGCGAGGAAGGAACCACCTTCGCCGACGAGCGCCGTGGGGTCGGTGTCGGATCCGGCAGGGGCGGGGAGCGCCGTCGTCAGAGCCGCAAAAGACACGAGCCCTAAACTGAGTAACCCACCGAGCCGCCGCCCCAAGACCCAGCCCGTCACGAGGGATCACTCCTTCGACGGTGTGCTTGCAGACGCCGACGACCGATCACTCCGACGGCGAGCATCATGACACCGATGAAGATGAGCGGCAGTGGATCACTTCCTGTTCCGGCCATGGCGGAGGTTTGGGCAAGCGAGACCGAGGGGTCAACACCGCTGCCGCTCCCGCTGGCCCCTGATCCCGCCGCCCCCGTCCCGCTCTTGGCGGCGGCCGTGCTGCCCTTGGCGCCGGGGTTGCCGTTGGTGGTGGCGATGTTGGCTGCCCCGGGCGGGGGTGGAGGAGGAGTCCCGTTGGTCACGCCGCAGGTGGGAGTCGTCTGGCCGGCCTGGACCTCTGTAGGTGTCAGGTCGCCGCACGCGTAGGCCTGGCTCTCCGCCGTAGTCGGGTCCACTGCGCCCGGGACATGGGCGATGACTTCATCGATGCCGTAACGCTCAAGCGAAAGGCCGAGGCTGGCATAGCCGAATTTGGGAGCCGCCTGCTGACCCAGGGTCAATACGTAGTTCACGAACTGACTCATCGTGTCCCCCTTCGCCGGTGCCCACCCAGAAGTGGGCGTCAACAGGTAGCTGTACGTTGACGGGTTGTAGACATTCGGACCCAGTCCGTTGAAGTTGAGCTGATGCGTCCCGTTGGACAACTGCGTGGCGTATGCCAGGGCCGAGGCAACGTCGACCGGCGTTGGCGTGGTGAACTTACCGCTGGCGTTCTGCACCGCCGCCACCCCCCTGGACGGGTCGCTCCCGGTGAATCCCGAGTCGGTGGCGTAGTTCTCCTGGACCGGTCCGATGGAACCCTGGGTGTTGGCGATATTGGAGGCGACCGCTGACGTCGATGACGTGTCGAGACCATTGAGCGGTGCCTCCCAGTTCGACCCCGGCGTGGTTGCTGAGATCGGCACACCACTGGGCGGCACACCCGCCGCCTGCTCAGTCTGGGCGTACTTGGCCCAGACAGCCGGCTGCTCGTCGATGCAGTACTCCTCGAGCACGAAGTTGGTGCCCGCGGGATCGCTCTCGGTGACCGGCTTCACGGGAAGGTTTGGCAATGTCACATTTGCATTTGCACCGTTCTGTTTCAGTGCCGGGTCGTCCCAGTTGGAGATCTGTCCGGTGAGAAGCAGGCAGGCCGTGTAGCTGGTCAGTTGGAGTGTCTGGGTCAGCCCTGGAACGTTGTACATGAAGGCGACGCCGGCGGCTGTGATGGGGAGGAACTCGAAGGGAAATGACGGCGGGGTCGTGCCGACACTCGAACTCACATAGCCGGTGTCGCTGACCGCATAGTCGACGGTCCCGTTGGTGAACTCGTAACGCCCCTGGCCGGAGTTACTCGGCGTGTAGTTGACGCTCAAGTTGTAGGGCGATTGCCCAGCCTCGTTCGTCCAATTGGTCACGGCCGGGGACGCGAAGGACGACCCAGTCCCAGCGATTCCGACCGGCGTTACATTTGGTCGTTCAGTAACGTGGGGTGGCGTGGTGGCTGAGATCGGCCACGTAGTGGTAGACGTCGACGTGGTTGGAGTCGACGTGGTTGACGTCGACGTGGTTGGAGTCGAAGTGGTCGACGTCGACATGCCGGCGGTGGCGGGCGAAGCGGTCCCGTCCACAACGGCGGCACCAACCGGAGTACCGAATACGACGAGCATCACCAGCGACGCCACCCCGACGGCAGGCGCGCGCCACTTGCCGCACCGCGGTATTTGCTTGGAGGATCTCTGAATATCGTCTGTGACCAGGGATTTCATTGGCTCGCCTCCTTGGAAGTTGGTCGCGTGCACCGCATCATCGACGGTTCGATTTGAAGTGATCACAATGTCTCGCTTGAGTGTCGGCTCCACCGCAGGAACGAGAATGGTCGGCGGCGGCGATCCGGGCGCCGCGAACCGAGCACCCGGGCCAAGGTGAACAAGATCAGCACCACGGACACGAGGACGAATGCGGCGCCCCACCCGACGGAGATCGCCTGGCTGGAAGGCTGGAACACCTGCTCGTAGATGCGCAGCGGCAGATCATCCTGCCACCCGTGGAAGGGATTCCAGTTGTAGTGAGCACTACCGCCGGCAGTGAACAGCACTTCGGCTGTCTCTCCGGCCGTTCGGGCAATGCCGAGAACGGCCGCGGTGATGAGGCCCGCTTTGGCTGCGGGCAGCACGACACGCAAGGTGACCCGCCACTCGGGCGAGCCCAAGGCGTGCGCCGCCTCCCGGAGGGAACCGGGCACGATCCTGATGACCTCGAGTGCGGCTCGACAGGTGACCGGAATCATCATGATGGCCAGGGTGAGGGCCGCGATGAACCCGTTCTTTCCGTTCACCCCGTGAGGCGCGACCCAGATGAGGTACATGAAGAGGCCAGCGATGATGGACGGGGTGCCCGTCATGGCGTCGACCACGTTGCGGACGAGACGGGCGAGGACGCTTCTGGATTCGACCAGGTAGGTGGCCGTGAAGAACGCTATCGGCACTGAGATCAAGGTCGCGATCAGCACCTGCTCCATGGTGCCGACGATGGATTGCCCGACCCCGTACTCGTTACCAGTCTTTCCGCCCGACGTGTCGAGGACGAGGAAACGTGGGAAGTGCTTGAACACGACCGGCGCACCCTTCACCAGCACGTACAGGATCACGGCGGCCAACGCGACCAGGGCAATGACGGCACCCGCCCAGATTGCCACCGTGGCGAGACGGTCTTTCATGATCAGAATTCCGTCGCGACGCCACACGAGGATGCCGTACAGGCTGAAGCTGAGAACGGCCCAGCAGAAGAAGAACCCGAAATTCGCAACCGAGACGCCGGCGACGCTGAAAATGAGCCACACCGCCGCCAATGCCGCGGCGGCGGCGCCGATGGAATCGACCACGCCGTCACGAGACACGCGGCGAGTCCTATTGGGACGATCGGGCTGCACCGGCGGGGACGGGGCCTCCACTCGTTCCGCGAGAACGGTGGCCATCAGAGTTGTGCTCCCGAACGGCGGGCGATGAGCCTTCCGGCAAGGCTGAAGAACAACGTGGTGGCGAACAGCGTGAGCCCGGCGAGGACCATTTCGCTCTGGCTGTGGATGTCGGCGACAGGAAAGTACTCGCCGATCTGCTTGGCGACGTCTCCGTTTGCATCAGGACCGAGGATGGCCTTGGAGACGACATTGCCGGAGGAGAGGACGAGCAAAACCGCCATCGTCTCGCCCAAGGCCCGGCTCAGGCCCAGCAGCACACCGCCGACGATGCCGCTGCGGGAGAAGGGCAGGATGACATCGGTGATGGTGCCCCAGCGAGTCCCTCCCAAGCCGAAGGCGGCCTCACACGCGTCACGCGGGGCTTGCGACATCACCTCCCTGCTGACAGACGCGATAACCGGAATGATCATGATGCCCACGACAAGCCCGCAGACAAAGACGGAGTCTGTGTAGGTCCCTGGCTCCGTGGTCCGGAAGATAGGGATAAAGCCGAGATGGTTGGCGATCCACGAAACCGGTCCCGACACGTAGTGGTTGAGCGCTTCGAGCGCCCAGAACCCGAAGACGATGCTCGGAACAATGGCCAGTAGATCGACCAAACCCGTCAGCCATCTCCGGAGTTTGGGCGGGGCGTACTCGTTGATCATCAGAGCGACCGCGACGGCTATGGGAGTTCCCACTATGACAGCGATCAGCGCGATGAGCACCGAGCCGACGAGGATGCCGAGCACTCCCGGGTGGAGGGGAGCCGACCAGGCCGTTTCGGTGAAAAACCGCAGTCTGAAGGTCTTGAGCGCCCACCAACTGTGGACGGCAAGAAAGACCAAGATCGAAACCAGGATGGCGAGGACTATCGCGCCGCTGGTCGCCAAGAGCACGCGGAAGGCTCGATCTGCGCCACTCAGATTGCGCTTCAGGGATATCGGGGTCTCGTCGACCGGCGATCCCGCGTCGGCCAACGCGCCCTGCGGCGGGGCGAGAGTCACGATGCGCCGATCCTCACACGGTGGCACCGACTGCTGGCGCACGGAACCCGGTTGACGCCGGCAACCGGGGCACCATATCTCCGGGTCATACTGCTCATCCCGCCATCGAACCGTAGAAGGCAGCGTTGCCGTAGTTGAAGATGCCCCCGTCGGAGGCCGCCAGCCAGTAGCCCTTGCCATTAGGGGTGGCAGCCATGCCCACAACGGGCTCATTCAGTTGAAGGGCACCCGTCGACCCGTCGAAAGCGGCGTCGCCGTAATTGAAGATGCCCCCGTCGGAGGCCACAAGCCAGTAGCCGCCCCCGTCGGGCGTGGCGGCCATGTCCACGACGGGCTTGTTGAGCGGCGTGGCCCCCGCCGAGCCGTCGAAAGCGGCGTCGCCGTAGTTGAAGATGCCGCCGTCGGTGGCCACCAGCCAGTAGCCGCCCCCGTCGGACGTGGCGGCCAGGCTCACAACGGGCCGGTTGAGGTGAATGGCCCCCGCCGAGCCGAAGAAGCCGGCGTCGCCGTAGTTGAACACCCCGCCGTCAGAAGCAACCAGCCAGTAGCCCTTGCCATCGGGGGTGGGAGCGATGCCCACAATGGGCTCATTCAGGTGAATGGCCCCCGCCGACCCGTAGAAGCCGGCGTCGCCGTAGTTGAAGACGCCACCGTCAGAGGCCACCAGCCAGTAGCCCTTGCCATCGGGGGTGGGAGCGATGCCCACAATGGGTTCATTCAGGTGAATCGCCCCCGCCGACCCGTAGAAGACCGCGTCGCCCTCAGAGAAAACTCCACCGTCAGAAGCGACCAACCAATAGCCACCGCCGTCAGGGCTGGACGCTATTCCGACAAGCGGTTGGTTCAGGTGACCGGCATTTGCAGAGACAGTTGGGGATGTCGCCGCCGGCGTAAACGAGATGGTGACACTCAGCCCATTAAGCGGGAAGTTGTCCGAGATATCCGCGGCGGTGAGCGTTACACTCTCCGGAGTGTGATCCGTCACCGCAAAGTTGGCCACGCCATTCGAATCGGTCGAGACCTTGGCCGGCGACACGATCGCGTTGACAGAGGAAGGGACAAGAGTCACGGACTTGCCGCTGAGCGGCAGCCCATTGTCGTCATTTAGGATCACCTCTACCGTGGCACTGCTATGGCCGTCCGCCGGCACCATCGTGCTACTCGCAACGACGTCCGAATCGGCGACAGCCGGCGACGTCGGCGGGGGCGTACCGAAGGTGACTTGGACCTCTTCGCCCACAAACGGCAGGTTGTCAGTGGTGTCAGTAACGCGATATCGGACCACCTCCGACGTGGCGTCGGTCACCTTGAACGCCGCCTGACCCGATGTATTTGTGACTACGGACGCCGGCTCGATCACGGACGAACCGTTCAACGCAATCAATGTAATCGTGATCCCGGGCACCGGGTTCTGGTTGTGGTCCTCCACTGTTACCGTGACCGTCGAAGCCGTCGAGCCGTTAGCAGGCACGGCGGCCGGGTTGGCCCGAACCGTCGAATCACTGACCTGCGGGGCCCCGGCAGTGAACGTGACCGTTGCCGTCTGAGCCACCGTGATGCTGTCGGTCGTGTCGGTGGCGGTATAGGTCAACGATTCTGCCGCCGTGTCATTTGTGTCGAACGTGATGACGCCGCTTGAATTCGTGGCGGTCTGCACTACTGAACCTGATACCCCTGAGGGATCCACGCGGACTGTCGCAGATGGGTTCGACGTGCCCGCGACGGTGGCGGCCATTGTCACGGTCTTCCCGGCGAGAGGGTTCCCAAATTGGTCTTCGATCGTCACGGTGAGAGCCGCTGATGTGGTGCCGTCGGCAGCGACCGTCGAGGGGGAGACGGTCACTGTCGACTCGGACGGGGACGCCGAGGGCAACTCGAACGTCACCTGAGCCGTCGCGGTGATGGCGAGATTGCTGTCCGAGCTGTCCACCGCGCTGAATGTGACGATTTCGGCAGTGGTATCACTGACCGAGAAGGCCGCCTCACCGGCGACTCCGGTCGTTTGCGAGCTGGGCGTGATCGTCGCTGTTGGGGACGAGGCACTCAGCTTCACGGTCTTGCCGGCCACGGGACTGGTGCCGTCAAGCAGGGTGACGATGACGGTTCCGTTGGTCTGCGTAACGCCGCTGGCCGCGGTGGCCACAATCGGCGTCGTCGTCGACACTTTGGACTGAGCGGCCGAGACGGTCAGAGTCCCGAACGTGACGCTGACGCTCTGGCCAGCGAGGGCAACGCCGTCGGTCGTGTCCGTCGCCGAATAGGTCACGGTCTCGGCCGTTGTGTCGGACACCGTGAAAGTCGCCTGGCCTTGGGCGTTCGTGGTCGCCGACCCCGTCGATGCGGGCGTGATCGACGAGCTGCCACTTCCCTGAGTCAGGGCAATCACCTTTCCGGAGATGGGTTGGGGACTCGCCCCCTGGTCTCTCAATGTGACGGTGACCGTTGTGCTGCCACTCTGCGGTACCGACGTGTTCAGAGCCGAGATGGACGAGTTGGACGCCGAGCCCAGCGGCGCCACGAAGACGATTTGTGCGGTCTGTGCCACCGTCACGGTATCGGTTGTGTCGGTGAGCGTGTAGGTGACCGTTTCAGCCGTGGTGTCGCTGACGACGAATACCGCCTGCCCGTTGCCGTCGGTCGTCGCCGTCGATCCGGCGGTGCCGTTGACTTCAATGGTGGAATGGCCGGAGCCCTGGGACAGGGTGACCGATTTTCCGCCGGTCACCGGGTGATTGGTCGTGTCTTTGAGCGTGACCGTGATCTGGGCCGTATTGACCCCGTCCGCTGCCACGGTCGTAACATTGGCCACCAGGCTGGAGTTAGTCGGGGACGTGGGCGTGACCGCAGCCGCCGTGCCGTCCCCGGGATTGTCTCCCTGGTCCAGGCCGTCACCAACGGTGGTTTGGAACGGCGCCGAGAAGAGGTGGGGGCGGGGGAAGCCGGGGTTCCCGGAGTTGGGGTTGGCGGCGAAGATCCCGATGACGCAATAGTCCGGGGCGACGTCGCATTTGCCGGGTGCAGCTGTCATTGTCGGCCCTCCGGGAGACACTTTGGCGTCCGGGAGGTCGTACACGGTGAAGTCACTGTTGGCCTCGACCGCGCCCGTGGTGGTGTTCCCGCTCTCTGTGTCAAGCGTCCCGGCCTCGCAGCCGCTGAAGCTCGTGGGCAGGTTTGCGGTGATCCCACCGGGATCTTCGCACTCCTCGAAATAGTAGAGGCCGGTCGGTGCTGGCGCACCCGCTCCGGTCTGGCCCGCGGTGCTAAGCGTCGGGTTGGCACCGACGTTGACCGTGATCTGCTGACCGCTGGCATAAGGACCCGGGGTCACGGGACATGTATTCGCGTACGCCGGACCGCACGGCGAAGGGTTTTGGGCGCTCAAGGTGGTGTAACCGTCGCCACTGACCAAGTCGGCTGCGGCAACACCTGGCTTGGTGCCCACGACAGCAAAGATCACGGCGGTCGTGGCCAGTAACGCTGTCGAGAATGCCGATACGAGCGCCCGGCGCCGTGCGGTCGATCTCGGAGCGTGTCGTGCGTGCCCGCGGTGCCGTCTCGGGGTCAAGATCGGCCCTCGTACCTGGGTCTGCGGACGTAACGGAGGCCGGATCCCACCAGGAGCAAAATGCATCCCGCGCCGAGCAACCACGGCCATAGGGTCGGTGCCCCGGTGTTGGCCAGTGTGGCCGACGAAACCGAGACTCCGGGCGATGCACCGCCGCCGGTGCTCTGGGAGCCTGAGGAGGCTGACGAGCCGGTGGCCGACGAGCCGGAGGCTGACGAACTGCTTGATGGAGTCCCGGTACCGCCGGTGACCTCGAACGGCGCCGAGAACAGGTGGGGTTTGGTGAAGTCCTCCTGATTCGAGAAGATGCCGAGCACACACTCGTGCGTGGCGTCGCAAACGGTTCCGTTCGAGGGCCCGAGGACGGCAACATCAGGGACCGTGTAAATCGGGACTCCCTCGAGCGAGACACTGCCGTCTGCTTGCGGATTGGGTCCATCGTCGATGGTGGTCGCAGCGCAACTCGTCAGGCTCTGAGGGAGGCTCGCCAACTGTCCGCCCGGGTCCGCACACTGGATGACCTTCATGCCCACTACTCCGCTCGGGAATCCCGCGGCCTCGAGTGAGCTCCGGCTAAGCGTTGAGTTGGGACCAACAGACACGTTGACAACCTCGTTGTTGGCGAGAGGATTCTCGGCGGCCGAACCACTCGAGGTCTGCAGCGTTACCACGCCGTTCGAGAGATCAGCTGCGCCGGCGTGCGACGAGAACACCCCGACGATGACCGACGAGAACACGAGCACAGCGCCGAGCAGCTGTAGACCAAGCGGGACCCGTCGTCCTTGCCCTGAACGGCGGGGTGACTTTTGATCACGCCCCGCTGACTTCCGCCTCTCGAGTGTCGTAGTTCTCTCCATCTGGCTCACTCTCCTATGCCGCATAGGTTCACTTGTCAGCGCGTACACGACAATTCTGTCCTGTTGCGTTCTTGCTCCTTAACCGACACCAAGGGGTGCCCTGCGATTTGCTCACAGGACACCCCTCGGATCGAGGCACTGCTTTGTTTGTTCTACGCCAAGCCGATGGCAGTAGCGCAGGTGATGAAGCCTTCCTTTCTCAGGTGTTCGGCGAGGTCACCGAAAGGATCGGGGGGTGCCCGGGGAAGTACACAGTCCCGGGGGCGCTCGCTCCCGTTCCACTCGTGAGATCAGACGCTTGGACGAGCGTCACGGCGGCTCCGGTCGACACCGTCGTCGACGAGCCCGTGTTCGCCTGACTCAGGAACGTGACGCCGGTGAGGTCGGTGCTGTCGGTGCCCGTGTAGGCCACGAAGGCGTTGCCGCCCGACGTCGCCACCTCAGCGACCCCGCTGGAGGGGAAACTGCTCGCATCGGCGACGGCCAAGTCACCGATACTCGGTGAGGACCACGAAGCGATGTTCGCGAGAGTCCCACCGCCGGAGCCCGACGCCACCGTCGTAGAGGGGGCGCCGGTGGTCGTGCCGAGCGTGATGGTGGCACCGCTGACGTTCAGGACCACGGTGTTTGCCGGGGTGGCCACGGTGGAACCCGCGGGAAGGCTGACCGGCCATCCGGTTTGGATCGGGCCGGGCGCCACCGCACTCAAGGTGATGGTGTTGGTTCCGACGCCACCCGTGGAGGAGACCCCCAGGTTCGCCGCACACGAGCCGTTGGTGTTGCCCGCAATGCCGTCGCCGGTCACCTTTTGCGCAGTCACCGCAAGTTCCGGAGTGTTGTCGGTTAGCCGTTGGAACCCGTACTGGCCGCTGATGAGGTTGGTGAGGTCGGTGTCGAGGTTCCCTCCGTCTATGACGTCACGTCCCTTTTGGAACGCGCTGTTGCCATCGCACATCCAGTTGAGGAAGCCTCCCACCGAAGACCTGACCTCGTCAGTGCGGTACGCGTTGAACAGCGTGCGGTCCATGGCGTAGGCGTTGGTCGTCTCGGACCCCACGAGGGCCTTCGTGCCGTTGGCCTTCATTTGCCCGCCGAGGAAGGTGCCCGGCTGACCCGATGGGATCAGTCCGCTCGTTGCCGTGGGGGCCACCTGGATGCTGGCCACCTGAGCGTTCGTGTTGGTGTTGTAGACACCGAGGCTCTCGAAGTCCAACGACGTGGCGATGTCGATGGCCTGGTCGGCCGCATCCGCGTCCGTCGGGCCGGCCCAGTCACCAGAGGCGAAGTCGCCCACCTGGTTGAGGTCGTTTTCGACCGCGACTTCGGGGTTCGCCCCTTCGGTGCCCGAGGGACCCTGGTTCGTCTGGGGATTCGGTCCCGAGGCGCCATTTGCGTCGAGGTTGTTGCCGCTGCCCTCGGGGGGCGAGCCGTCACAGTTGGTCCCCGCGGAATATCCCGACTCAGCGAATGAGTAGAAGGTCGAGGTGGTCCCTGACCCGGGGTTCACGTCGATGACCCGGATGGGGACACCGATCGCCGCACCGTCTCCAACGGGCACGGGCGAAGCAGTGCCGTTGGCCGCAGCGCTCAGGTTGGTCAGGTTGCCCCAGTCCATGATCTGGCTCGCATACGGACTGGAGCTCGTGCCGTGCTGGCAGAAGAGCCGGTAGGCCACGCTCGTGAATGCGTTGCTGCTCCCACCTGGGTCTGGTGTGTTGGTCAGGTTGGTGAACGGCGTTCCCGAACAAGGTGTGGTGCTCGGGCTGCAGGTGAAGGGGTCTCCGGGCAACCAGCCATCCGCAACGTTTCCGATGCCGGTGCTCGGGAAGGCCTTGGTGATCGTCGCGCCGACGGAGGTGCACCCTGGCTGGGTCGTCCCCGTGTTCTGGCAGAAGCTGGTGAAGTTCTGGCCGACGTAACCGGGCGCCTCGTCACCGGTGCTCATGTAGGCCTCGGGGTTGATGGTCTGGAAGTCGACGGGAATGACGGCGTCCTTGGCGTAGCCAACCCCCCCGGTGACTCCAGCGCCGCACGTGTTGCCGACGCCCGGCGGCTTCGACGACCGGGCGATGTCGACCCCCAAAGGACCCGGGGGCTCCTGGGCCGAGCTAGAGCCGTAAGTGCCGCCGCACAACTGGGCCAGCCCGTTGCTCGAGCCGACGAAGTTCAGCCCTGTATCGATCTCGGTGCTGGCGAAGTTGTCAAACAGGTCGGTCTGTGTATCGGTGCCGTTCGCGGCGGCACAGCTCGTGCCCGCGGTCTTCACGAGGTTGCACGAGAACGGCTGGATACCTGCCCTCGAGTAGAGGTCGCTGATGGACTCCATCATGAACAGGGTGGTGTCGGAGCCCTCCGTGTGGATCACGTTG
Source organism: uncultured Acidimicrobiaceae bacterium (assembly GCA_963834405.1). Lineage (GTDB taxonomy): Bacteria > Actinomycetota > Acidimicrobiia > Acidimicrobiales > RAAP-2 > Bog-473. Next base: position 142,484 of record CAWIBX010000001.1, read on the forward strand.
CTCACCGACTGGTTGGCGGGGAGCCAATTCGGGTACGTGCCGAACTGTTGGGTTACCCCCGGCGCAATGACGGTCGACGACGTGGCCGTGGCCGGGTACGGGGGGATCGTGATCGTCGCCGAAGCCGGTGCCGCCACCCCCAGCAGCACAACGGCCAGGGCCGCCGCGCCCAGTGAAGATGCGGCCGCTAGGCGGTTTCGCAGCTTACGAGGTTTCATATCGAGTTGTTGCTCCTTTTTTGAAGGGATTGAGGTTGATCTGTTTTGCGAAACGGGTGCGCTGCTGGTCACGCTGCCTGCCGGCGGTGCCGACGATTGCGCACCAAGACGATCCCGAAGACGCCCAGCGCGGCCAAGGGCAGACCGATAGCGAGAGACAGTTCGGGCGTCCCGTCTCCAGGATTGTCTCCCTGGTCCAGTCCGTCACCAACGCTGACTAGGAACGGCGCCGACCAGAGATGGGGATAGCCGAAGCCGGGGTTCCCGGAGTTGGGGTTGGCGGCAAAGATACCGATGACGCAGTAGTTCGGGGCCACACCGCACACAGCCGGCGCGGTCGTCATGGTAGGCGAGCCTGCGTCAATGTTGTTGTCTGGGAGATTGCGGACTGGGAAGTCAGCTTGGGCCTGGGAAGAGCCCGTGGTGTCGTTTTGGACATCACTGGTGCCCAGGGTCGCTGCCTCGCAGCCGCCGTAGCTCGTGGGCAGTCCAGCGGTGGTTCCGCCGGGATCTTCGCACTCTTCGTAAAAGTAGGTGCCGGTCGGTGCTGGCGCACCCGCTCCTGTTTGGCCCGCGGCACTCAGCGTCCCGTTGGCAGCGACAGTAATTGTGATCTGCTGCCCGCTCGTGAAGGGAGTGCCCGAGGTATAAGGGGCAGTCGGGGTCAGTGTGGTGGCACCACTGGTCAGATCAGCGCCAGCCACTCCCGAGTCGATGGCGAGCAAGAAGAGAGCGCCACAAAGAACGGCGGCTCCACCTACGGCGACAGTCCTAGCGACATGTCGAATAGACATACGGCGAGCTCCTTTTGAAGTATCCAAACGAGCACCGAGGGTCGGCGCCTTCACGACTCAGTTGTTTCTCTCATAGGGTCCGACGCCCGGTCAACGAGTGGGCCCTGGTGACACACAGAAATAACCTTCAGATAACCCGGGGTGCGAGTGAGGCCGATTCCTGTCACTCGCGGGACCCCATCCATGCCCCGAACCGCCGTACCCCTGCTAACCCGGGCTAGCCCCCGCCGAATCCGTGTGGCACGCCGTTTCGGGACTCTGACTGCGAGTAAAGTCCGCCTTTCGGTGCGACCCCTTCTCATTCGATGCCTTGTCGCAGGAGTGGGACTGGCCCTGCTGGCGTCATCGTGTTCATCCCCCGGGGGGACCAAACCTGTGGCGTTCACACCCACCACAAACACTGGACTGTGCACACTTGTGAGCCCGTCCGTGGTTGCCACTGCCCTCAGCGTGAGCATGTCGTTTCCTGAGACACTTGCCCATGGGTCCACGACTGAGTGCATATACCGCGCGAAGGAAGGGACTTCGGCCGCTCTCATCAACTTCAATACGCGCGCGAGCACGGCCGCGTTTACTAAGAGTGCAGAAGAGTTCGAACACCGCGGAATCCAGTTGGGCCAAGTTAAGGACTTTGGCGACGAGGCCTACTATTTCAATACGCTGGACGGCAAGGACACCGTCACCACCGTCGTCGTTCTGAAGGATTCCTTGCTGCTATTGGTCACGGGCTCAGGCCAGGTCGACCAAATCGGCGCGATCGCGCGCTACGCCTTGACCGAGTTCGAGTCGACGCATGCGCAGGTCAGTCCCTCATCCGGATGAGCCACCGGTGTGGAATTGTTTTGTGCCGAGCGCCTCCGCGTGACACACGGGATTCGTGTCACCGCTGCTCCGATCGACGAGTTCCCGTTCGTGAGCAAGTGGGGTGCCGCGAACGCTGCCCAAACTGAGGCGGCGGCGATCGTGCGATCGATGCTTGTGCCACGTTGCGACACCAGGTCTAGCCACAAATTGGTCCGAACGGGTGCTGGGCCGGCCGGCGCAGCTTGGCTGATGAGCACTCTCGTCTTGCCCGTCGGCCCCGTCCTGCGAGTGACTGGTCAGCCCCCTCCCTGCGAAGAGAGGAGTTCGACTCCGAGTACCTCAGATGATGGCGTCACGGTCGACACCCGTGATCCCTCCGCGGGTAGCCGACATTCAAGTGAAGAGACCCGAAGGACCCTCGGTTTTCCAGACGCTACATTGACGGACGTGTCTGTTCTTCGTTACGGCCAGCACGCTCATCCATACCGATCGGGCTACAGCGCCCGATGCGCAGTCCGTCACCAGCGGAGTGAGAACTTCAAGTGAACGATCAAACGCGTCCGCGAGATCCAAGCACGAATGGGGCACACAAGGCGGACACCGACGCCCATGGGCTCATCGATGGCGCGGCATGGTCCTTTGATGACGACGCGATAGACGAACGACTGGACACGATGCTGCACACCATCCGGTCATGGGATTGGCGTACGGCATCCCTGGAGGCGGGGTCACCTGAGGCCGATCTATCGGTGTCAACAGTGACAACACAAATTGTGGTCACACCGGAGGAGCCTGCCTCGGACCCAAGGCTCTTGACACACGACGCTTTACCGGTCCACGATACGGCCGACGCGCAGACGGTCGTGCTCGACCCCATGCCATCACCTCCCGGCACGGGAGAACCGCCGCCCCCCGCGAACTCCGAAGACCTGAACAACCCGGCGCCCGACGAAGCCAGCTCGGTCTATGGGGCCGAAACCGCATCCGAGGCTTCGTCTCCGGCCGCGACGGTTGTGACTCCGCCGGACGGGAGCGATGACAACGCGCCCGGCGGCACGAAGACTGCCACCGCCGAAGAAGACCAGGGTTCGGCGGACGTCACCCCTGAACGGTCCCCGGTTCGGAGCGCGATGAGCACCCAGCCGGTCATGATCGATCTCGCGCCTACCGAAACGATCGAGCTGACAGCGAACCTGGACCGGGGTCCGGCCCTCGGAGATGAGGCGTCCTGGCTCGAATTCCAGTACGGGCCCGAGAGGAAGCCCGAGCCCGATCGTCCGGCCGGCAGCTCGCGGTCACGCTCGCGGGTCAAGGTGTTCGGACTCGTGGCGCTGGGCCTGACCCTGGCTGCCGTTCTCGCCTTCGGGGGAATCCGGCTCTTCGACAAGACCACCAAGTCAGGCGGCCGGACACAGGCGAGTGACACCGGCCCAGTGACAGCGACGACGCACCCCGGTCAAAGCGCGACAGGGATCACCGCCGCTCAGCTGACCCCGTACCAGGGGTATGCCGACGCTCTCCAGACTGCGAATGTGGCCGCCGCCCATGCTTTCGACAGCGGGGGGGCAACCACGCCGACAACGGCCCAGTTGGCCCTCGTGGTCATCTCGTACGGGAAGACGCTGAACAACTACAACAACGGCCTTGCTTCTATCTCATGGCCGACGTCCATGAAGAGCGCTGTCGAGGCCGACCATGCGCAGCTACAGGCCCTCATGAGTTTCTTGCGATCGTTCTCCATCGTCCAGGCCTCCGGTGTCTCGGCCTGGTTGGTGCAGCTACACAACCGGACCAGCTCGTCACAGGCCGCCGACAACCAGGTCCGTCACGATCTCGGGCTGCCAGTCACGACGTCGTTCCCCTAGAAGTTCACCCGGACGCAACCTCTCCGTCACGAGCTCTTATTTTTTTCGGACGGCGTCCGCGACTCCAGTGAGGCTGACGTCACGTTGAGTTAGCTGTCCCGTCGCGCGGCAGTCGCCTAATCGGAGGTACATGCGGACACCGTTCAATCCGTTGTCACGTTCGACGCGTGCATTTCACGGAGTGCAAGCTCAGATACGGCATTGCGGCCGTTGACGATGTCCCGAGCGGGCGCTCATACTCCGCTGCATGCCTGTTGCATGACGAGAGATCAGGCAAGAGGCTCGACCGGGAGAGCACTTGCCGAAACAGGTCGGATCTACGAGTCGGGGAACGGAGTTTTGTAAGTGGACCTGAGTCAGGTGTATTCGAGTGCCCGGTTTTGCACATCCATCCGCCGCCGAGGCAGGTCCGCACGTCACCGCGACGCCGTTGTGGTCGAGCCAGGTTGGGACCGGCGCTGGCAAGCACCCCGAGGTCGAGCCCGTCTACTCACCGGACGGAACCCAGGTCGCCTTCGTCCACAACCAGAGTGGGCAGAACACCTGGACGGGCTTCATCGTCGGCGCCGGCGGCGAGCTCAACAGCGCCGAAAACGTGAGCATGTCGACGCAGGGCAACGGCATCATCAACGACCAGCCGGACTGGGGCCCCGGGGGACCGGGCACTGGCACTCCCGAGGTTCCCATCGAACTTGATGCTGCCTGGCTCCGCTTTCATCATCGGCGGGCTGGCCTTGGTGGTGGAGTACAGGCGGCGTACCGCGACCTGAGATTTAACGCACGCGCCGAGAAGTTCACTCACAGGCAATCTGGCAGACACGTTCGCGTCACAGGACCCCGGGACCTTCGGACAATTATCCGCGACGCGTAGCGCCGACAGTGATTCGGCGACCTAACTTTGCCCTCGTGCGTGTCGAACGGCCCTTGGGAACTGCGTCCAGCCCTCCGGCGGCCCGGCGGGTAGTGCGTTGGATAGCGCGGAGGTAACACCACGCCGTAACGGCTCGCAGGCGTCCGCGGAGAAGAGGCGGGCCTTCCCGCGCCGTGCCCTTTATCCCGCTGTCGTCGTCCTCGTAGCCGTCGTGCTGAGTCTGGCTACCGGCGGCACAACAGCGGCCAGTGCGGCGGCGCCTACCACCACGGCACCCCCCGGCGCGAACACATCCGGGGACCCGGTGAGCAGCTGGTCGGGAACGCCGCCGGCTTTGCGACCACACAACACTTGCCGCGGTGCCTTCGGTGGGCCCCCAAAGGGCTCACTGGTCAAGGCCACGTCGGCTGGGCCCAGCGGCGGCACCGTCGTGCCGGGCCAGAAGATCACTGTGACCCTGACATGGAAACCCGCTGAGTTTTCAGGAAACCGGCCGTTCCTAATTGAGGACTGCGTCAAGATCGGCTCCCGTATTTCGACGACGCTCAGCCAGGTGCAGGTGCCGGCATCCGATGGGGGGACGCAAACGTTCAGCTACGTCGTGCCGCCGGGGGGCACCGGAGGTCAGCCGATCTGTGATCGCGCCGTGGCGGCCGGATTCTTCGATCCTCCAACGGGGGGATGGGGAGGGGGCGGCGGCTGGAGCTCAGCCAGCACGGGGTCGGCGGACAACGGCGGCGGCCGGGACGGGGACGGAGGCCGAGACGGCCGCGAAAGAAGCGCTGTCCTGTGCTATTCGATCCTCGCGGCTGCCACACCCGAGGTGTCAAGCGTGTTGTTCCTTCCCGTGGCGGGCCTGGTCGTCTTCGGGGGTGCGCTGTTCGCCTTCCGGCGTCGCGAAACGAACGCCGTGCAGAGCAACTAGGCCTCTTCGGCGACCTCAGCCCCCGCTCCGCCCGAGCAGCACGATGCACAGCAGCTCGTAGAGCATGCGCGCCGTGGCGCCCCAGATCAGCTCGCCCGAGACCTCGAAGAACCACACCGGGAACGAATTGTCGTCCGAGCCGGCGATGACGCGACCCGGAATGCGCCAACGCTCCTCGTGGAAGATCTCCGGATCGGACAGGTCGCGCAGCGCGACGTCGAACACCCGCTCCACTTCGTCCGGGTTGACGACGAAATCCGGCCGCCCGTCCAGCAGACCGAGCACCGGGAGGATGAACGAGGTCGATACCAAGGTGAGCACCGGGTGCAGCCAGCCGGCCGTCCGCACCTGCGCCGGATCGAGTCCGATCTCCTCGAAGGCCTCGCGTCGCGCGGCCGCCGACGGGTCCTCGCCCTCGTTGAGACGCCCGCCCGGGAAACTGACCTGTCCCTGATGCGTCCGCAGGCCGTTCGACCGGCGGGTGAGCACGACACGCGTCTCGCCGTCCTCTTCGAAAAGCGGGGCCAGCACACCGGCGTTGATGCGCAGCGGGGTGGCAGCCTCGCCGACCAGCGGGACCTCGAAGATGACGTCCTGGCCGACGTCGGCCGGGGCCGGGCCGGCCTGACCCAAGGTCTCCAGCGCGCCGGCCACCCGGTCGAAGCCGATGGAAGCCCGCCGCGCGAGTGGGACCTCCGCCCACGGCGGTGGGCCGCCAGGCCGCCAATCGACCGGACGCGGGATCACCTGCGGGGGGACCGGACGGGGCACGACCCTCACGCTACCGGTGGGGTCGAAGGCCCTGGCTACGCTCTCGGCCCATGACCACCCCGGCGGAGCTGCAGGCACAGGCCGACGAGCTGCAGTGGTACCACTCCATCGACCTCGGCAACGGCGTCGTCACCAAGGGCGTCGGCGTCCAGGAGACGGGGTCCGAGATCTTTGCCGACATGCGCGGGCGCAGCGTCCTCGATATCGGGGCGTGGGACGGCAAGTTCTCGTTCCTGGCGGAGGCGTGCGGGGCCAGCCGGGTCGTCGCGCTCGACCACTACGCCTGGGGCGTCGACTTCCAGGCCCGCGGCGCCTACTGGAACGAGTGCATCGAGAAGGGCGTGCTCCCCGACCAGTCGCGCGACGAGACGGACTTCTGGCAGCCCGACCTCCCGGGGCGCCGCGGCTTCGACTTCGCCAAGGCGGCGCTCGGCTCCAAGGTCGAGCCCGTCGTCGCCGACTTCCAGACCGTGGACCTCGACACGCTCGGGCAATTCGACGTCGTGCTCTACCTCGGCGTCCTGTACCACATGAAAGAACCGCTGACCTGCCTGGAACGCGTGCGCGCGGTGACCAAGGAGGTGGCGGTCATCGAGACCGAGGCGCTCCACCTGAGCGGACTCGAGCACGAGGCGCTTTTGCAGTTCCACGCCGGCATGTCGCTGCGCGTCGACTTCGGCAACTGGTACGTGTTCACCATCCAGGCGCTGCACAACCTCTGCCGGGCCGCCGGCTTCAGCCAGGTGCTCACCATCGCCGGTCCGCCGGAGCCTCCCCCGGAACCCGAGTCGAAGCCGCCCCTCCGGGTGCGCGTCGGACGGCGCCTGGCCGGATGGCAGCCACCCGAGCCGTCGGCACCGTCGGCGCCGAGCGCCAACTACCGCGCCATCGTCCACGCATACGTGTAGGCGGCGCCGGCGTCCTCACCTGGCAACAGGCACGCCACGCGTTGGCGAAAGGCATCTTGATCGCGAAGAGTTCATCAGTTGGTCACCCGATTTCCCGCCTCCTTCGTGTTACATGGGCGACGTGGGTGAACGCGGGGTATGGCGTCTTTCGCTCGCAGTCGTTGCGGCCGTATCAGGCTTCGGAGCCGTCGGAGTGTCACTCCTCGAGGCGTCCAACACAGCGGGAGCCAGCAGCGTGGTCGCAGCGATCACCGCGAATCCTGACAGCGGTGTGCTTGACGGGACGTCGGTTGCCGTCAGCGGAACCGCTCCCTCGAACGTCGAATCGGTGGTCATTATCGAGTGCGACATGACGCAAATGGGCATGGTGGGGCAGCCCTACGACGCCACCCACTGCGACACCAGCGCTGCCGACGAGGTCACCCTTCCCGTGACGAACAACGCATTCTCCGGCTCCTTCGTGTTCCACGACCCGCTCACCACCCCCGCAACTGGAGCGGAGAGCTGCGCGGGCGGATGCGTCTTGCTCGCGGACAACCCGAACCCGGGCGACGTTTCGTCGGAGACCATGGTGTCCGGCAACTCGTGCAACGGTGTCTTCAACGGGACCCCGGCGGGATCACTGGTGAAGACGACTTCGGCCGGGCCGAACGACAGCACCGTCTCCCCCGGCCAGATGATCACCGTGACGCTCACCTGGAATCCGGCCGACTTCGGAGGGAACGCGCCCAGCAGGACCGACGACTGCGTCGAGATCGGTTCTTCTATCTCGGCGAGCCTCAGCCAGGAACACAAGCCGGGGCCTGCCGGGGGGACGGACACCTATACCTACTCCGTGCCGAGCGGGGGCACGAACGGCCAGCAGATCTGTGACCGCGGCGCGGTGTCGGGAACCGGCCACTCCACCGAGAAGAGCGCTGTCCTCTGTTACACGGTCATGGGTGTCGCGACGCCCGAAGTGTCGAAAACCGTTCTCCTCCCGGTGGCAGGCTTGTTCGTCAGTGGGGGTGCCCTGCTGCTCGCCCGACGTCGGCGAACCGGTACCAGAGCTGTCGACTAGTCGTTCTCATCCGGGGGAGAGCGAATCCACCCCGCCCCCGGACGCGTCGAAGCCGGGTCCACAGACCCGGCTTCGGCACCCGACGCTTCCTGTACCCAGGGTAGGGGTACTTCAGTCGCATCGTACCCCAAACAGGGGTGCCGCAATGGCGGCTGCTACATCATCCCGCCCATGCCGCCCATGCCACCCATGGCGGCCGCGGCGGCGGCCGGGTCCGGCCCCTTCTCCGGCTTGTCGGCGACCAGCGCCTCCGTCGTCAACAACAGCCCGGCGATGGACGCCGCGTTCTGCAGCGCGGAACGGGTGACCTTGGCCGGGTCGATGATGCCGGCCTTCACCAGGTCCTCCATCTCGCCGTTGGCGGCGTTCAGGCCGATGTCGCCCTTGGCGGCCTCGACCTTGGACACCAGGACGGCGCCCTCGAGGCCGGCGTTGAAGGCGATCCAGCGCAGCGGCTCCTCGAGCGAACGGGCCACGATGCGCGCCCCGGTCGCCTCGTCGCCCTCGAGCGTGTCGGCCAGCGTGTTGACCGACTTGCGGGCCCGGATGAGGGCGACGCCGCCGCCGGCGACGATGCCCTCCTCGACCGCGGCCCGGGTGGCGGACAGCGCGTCCTCAATCCGGTGCTTCTTCTCCTTGAGCTCCACCTCGGTGGCGGCCCCGACCTTCACGACCGCGACACCCCCGGCCAACTTGGCCAGGCGCTCCTGGAGCTTCTCGCGGTCCCAGTCCGAGTCGGTGTCCTCAATCTGGCGCTTGATCTGGGCCACCCGGCCCTTGACGTCCTCGCTCTTGCCGCCACCCTCGACGATCGTGGTGTCGTCCTTGGTCACGATGACACGGCGGGCGGTGCCGAGGAGGTCGAGCGTGGCGTTCTCGAGTTTGAGGCCGATCTCCTCGGAGATGACCTGGCCGCCCGTGAGGGTGGCCATGTCCTGGAGCATCTCCTTGCGGCGCTCGCCGAAGCCGGGGGCCTTGACGGCGACCGACGTGAAGGTGCCTCGGATCTTGTTCACCACGAGCGTGGCCAGCGCCTCGCCCTCGACGTCCTCCGCCACGATCAGCAGCGGCTTGCCCGTCTGCATGACCTTCTCGAGCACGGGCACGAGGTCGTGCACGGCCGAGACCTTGGAGTTGAAGAAAAGGATGGAGGGCTCGTCGAGCACGGCCTCCTGGCGCTCGGGGTCGGTGACGAAGTACGGCGAGAGGAAGCCCTTGTCGAACTGCATCCCCTCGGTGAGCTCGAGCTCGATACCGAAGGTGTTGGACTCCTCCACCGTCACCGTGCCGTCCTTGCCCACCTTGTCGATGGCGTCGGCCAGTACGTCGCCGATGGCCTGGTCGGCGGCCGAGATGGCGGCGACCTGCGAGATCTCCGTCTTGCCCTCGACCTCCTTGGACTGCTTCTTGATGGCGTCGACCGCGGCCTGGACACCCTTCTCAATGCCCTTCTTCAGCCCCGTCGGGCTAGCGCCGGCGGCGACGTTGCGCAGGCCCTCGGTGATGAGGGACTGGGCCAGCACGGTCGCGGTCGTCGTCCCGTCGCCGGCCACGTCGTTGGTCTTGGTGGCGACCTCCTTGACCAGCTGGGCACCCATGTTCTCGAACGGGTCGTCCAGCTCGACCTCGCGGGCGATGGACACGCCGTCGTTGGTGATCGTCGGCGCGCCGAACTTCTTCTCAATGACGACGTTGCGGCCCTTGGGCCCCAGCGTGACCTTCACGGTGTCGGCCAGCTTGTTGACGCCGGCCTCGAGCCCGCGCCGGGCGGCCTCGTCGAACTTCAGGATCTTGGGCATGACTGTCTCGAACTCCTCTCGAGTCCTTCGGTGTTCAGGGAAATGAAAATCTGGTGGAGGCCGCCGCGTCGGCTCCGAGTCGCCCCGGGGCGGCGGCTCCCAATCGGCGGCTCGACCTAGGCGAGCGTGGCCAGCACGTCACGGCTGGAGAGGATGAGCAGGTCCTCGCCCTCGACCGTGATCTCGGTGCCGCCGTACTTGGAGTAGACGACGGTGTCGCCGGCCTTGACGTCCATCGGGATCAGCTCGCCGGTGTCCTCGGAGCGGCGGCCCGGGCCGACGGCGATCACCTCGCCCTGCTGGGGCTTCTCTTTGGCCGTGTCGGGAATGACCAGGCCGGACGCCGTGAGTTCCTCGGCTTCGCCGGGACGGACGACGATGCGGTCATCAAGGGGGTGCAGCTTCATCGGGAGGGGCCTCCTTGGCATTCGTTAGCACTCTCAGGTTGTGAGTGCCAACATAGCGGGCGCGACCCCGACAGGCAACCGGGACGGCCCGGGCTCGCGGAAATCGGGCGTCGGGGCCGCCGCGGCGGTCCGGCGGCCGGGCGGCGTGGCACACCCGAGACTGCGGACACGCCTATCGTCCTGCGCACCCAACAAGGGGATGAGCGGTGGCCCGTCGCGGGCCGACCGGGTGGAGGAGGATGGCCGGCCTCGGCGGAACATTCTCCAGGCGCTGGCCGAACCGGCCGAGAAGAACCCAGACCCCGAAGCCGCCTGAGCCGGCGGGCCGCCCGGGGACGTCAGGAGGAACCATGATGGCAACGGCGGGCTTGCAGTCCTGGCTGCGGCGGGCGGGTGTGCTGGCCGCGCTCCTGACGGCGACGGGACTGGCGCTCGGACTGGCCGTCGGAGAGGCCGGGGCGAGCGGCGGCGGGAGCGGGGCAGGCATGGCCCAGGCCAAGAAGGATCTGCTCGTGCATTCGGACTTTCCCTCGGGCTGGAGCAGCCAGGGATCGGTGACCACGAGCGGGGCCGGGAGCGTCCCTCCGGCGGTGTTCAATGGCCTGGTGTCCTGCCTGGGTGTCTCGTCGGCACTCGTCCGCGCCGGCCTGGACGCCCCCTCTGTCAACAGCCCGACCTTCAACACCAACGGTGACGTCTACTCGGTCCAGGACAGCGTCACCCCGTTCTCCTCGGTCAAGATGGCGAACGAGCAATACCAGCTCAGCGCCGGGCGCAAGGTTCCTGCCTGCATGACCAACGTCGTGCAGCAGCCGAGCGTGCGCCAACTTTTCACCAGCTCGGCCGGGTCCGGCGCGACGCTCGGCACGATCACCGTTTCGGCCACCGGCCGCACCTACCTGATCCCCCATTCCACGGGGTACACCATGCTGCTGCCGTTCACCGTGCACGGGGTCTCCGTGACCGGGACGATCACCGTCGTCAGCATGGTGCGGGGCAAGTACGGCAGCCAGATCACCTATACGGCGGTCGGCGCGCCATTCCCCGCCTCGCTGGAGCGGCATCTCGACACGATGGCCTACGGGAGGACCTGAACCGCCTGCTCAGGGCAGTTCCTGACAGCAGCGCTCCGCAGAGACGTCTCTTCGGGCAGTGCGCGAAAATAAAGCATAATCACCATCGCTTATGCTTTCGCGCGCCGAGGGCGGTATGGGCGTGTGAACGGTCGTTCCGACTCGTTCCCCCAAGCAGGGAGGGCGTTCGGCCCGGGATCCGCTGAGGACGCCGGCCGGGCCCAAGAGGAAGGAGGGGGCGGCAAATGGCCCTGTTCGGTGGCGAGCGCTGGCGGCGGCTCGCGTTGGCAACGTGCACCGGGATCTTCGTCGCGGCGCTGCTCGGCAGCGTCGTCGGCGGCATCGCGGGCGGTGTGGGGAGCGGCAGCGCCAGCCCGCCGAAGGATTCGGCCCGGGCCCCGGCCGGCCACGCTGCCCCGGTCACGGGCGGCCGGACGGAACGGCGAACGCAGGCGGCTGACAGCACGGTGGCGCGGCGCGCGCTCGTGACGCTGGCCGACCTGCCGTCGGGCTGGACGCAGAGTGCGGGACGGGCCACGACGGCGCACGGGGCCGCCTGGTCCGCACCGATGGCGCGCTGTGTCGGCGTGCGCGCCCCGGTGGCTGACGCGCAGCCCACCCGGGTCACAAGCCCCAACTTCACGAGCGGCGACAAGACGCTCGCGGTCGAGGATTCCGTCTGGGTGTACAAGACGACGGCCCAGGCGCGGGCGCAGTTCGCTGCGCTGGCCAACCAGAAGACGCCCGGCTGCATGAACTCCCTCGCCGCCGCCGCCCTGCGGGCGACGGTGCAATCGGAGGCCGGCAGCAACGCCACCGTGGGTACGGTGTCGATCGCAGCGCTGAACCCCGCGCAGTTCCCCCACGACGCCGGGTTCTCCGTCAGCATCCCGCTGGTGTCGGGTGGACGCGAGCTGACGATCTCGAGCACGGAGGTGGACTTCGTGGAGGGCCGCCTGAGCCAGCAGATCACCTTCAACGGCAATGGCGCCGGTTTCCCGGTGCTGCTGGCGCTCCAGGTGATCAAGGCCGCCAGGGCGGGATAGGAAACCCGGGCCTCCGTGCCCCTAACCTGAGCGGCCGTGAGCGCCGACCCGGACCGCTGGTGGCGCGGCGGCGTCTTCTACCAGATCTACCCCCGCTCGTTTGCCGACTCCAATGGCGACGGCGTCGGTGACCTGCCCGGCGTCATCGCCAAGCTGGACCACCTCGAACGCCTCGGCATCAGCGGCGTGTGGCTGTCCCCGGTCACCCGCTCGCCCAACCGGGACTGGGGCTACGACGTCTCCGACTACCGGGACATCGACCCCGACTACGGAACGCTGGACGACCTCGACACGCTCGTGCGCGAGGCCGGCGCCCGCGGCATCCGGATCCTCATGGATCTGGTGCCCAACCACACGAGCGACCAGCACGCCTGGTTCATCGACGCCCTGTCCGCAAGGGACTCGCCGTACCGCGACTACTACGTCTGGGCCGACCCCAAGCCCGACCGGAGCCCACCGAACAACTGGGTCAGCGTCTTCGGCGGGCCGGCCTGGGAGTTCGACGAGGCGAGCGGCCAGTACTACCTGCACAATTTCGAGGCGGCGCAGCCCGACCTCAACTGGTGGAACGACGCCGTTTGGCGCGAGTTCGACGACATCATCCGCTTCTGGTGGGACCGCGGCGTGGCCGGGTTCCGCATCGACGTCTGCAACATGATGATCAAGGACAAGTTCCTGCGCGACAACCCGCCCGCCACCGAGGACGATCCAATCGACCAGCAGTTCATGGGCGTCCGCTACGTCTACAACAGCGACCGGCCCGAGGCCCACGACATCCTGCGCCACTGGCGCACCGTGGCAGAGACGTACGAGCCCGAGCGCCTGCTGATCGGCGAGACCAACGTGGACACGCTTGAACGCCTCATCTCCTTCTACGGGAACGGGCGCGACGAGCTGCACGGCGGTTTCAACTTCCAGTTCATGCACGCGCCCTTCGAGGCGGCCACGATGCGCGCCACGGTCGAGAGCATTGAGGCGCTCATGCCCGACGGCGGTTGGCCGCTCTGGCACGGATCCAATCACGACTTCTCTCGGCTGGCGACGCACTGGGGAGCGGGTGATCCGGCCCGGATCAAGCTGGCGCTGCTCATCCTGCTAACCCTGCGCGGCACACCTTTTCTGTATGCGGGCGACGAGATCGGACTGGTCGACGGGGTGGTGGAGAAAGAGGACCTGCTCGATCCGGTGGGCGTGCGCTTCTGGCCCTACGCCGGGCGAGACCCCGAGCGCACGCCGATGCCCTGGGCACCGGTCCCGGGCGGCGGGTTCACCGTTCCCGGCGTGCGGCCGTGGCTGCCGATGGCAGACCCGGCCGAGTGCAACGTGGCCGACCAGGAGGCCGACCCGGACTCGGTCCTCTCCTTCACCCGGCGCGTGATCGCCGCCAGGGCGGCGAGCGAGGACCTGGCGGTCGGGCCGTACCACTCCCTGCCCGCCCCCGGGGGCGGGTGGGCCTTCGCCCGCGGCGACGCCACGAAGGTGCTGGCCAACCTGTCTGCTTCACCGGCCACCTTCGGGGAAGTAACGGGCACCGTGAGCGTGGCGACCGATGGCACGCTGGAAGGGTCGGCCGTCGAGGGCTCCCTCACGCTGCCGGCGTGGAGCGGCGCCGTCGTCGTGCGGTGACCCTTCCGGTGGCGCGGTGACATCGGAGGCGGTCGAGGAGGCGGCCGGGGATTCGGACCAGGACGCAGACGCAGACGCGGACAAAGACCCGGACGCGGACACGGCGGCCGCGGCGAGCCGGCCCGCGCCGGCGGCCCGCCGCTTCGTCCTCCGCTCGACGCCGCTGCAGGGCCATACCGTGCCGCTGCTCGCGCTGGCCGAGCGGCTCGTGCACGACGGGCACGAGGTCGTGTTCTTCACGACCGCGCACTACCGGGACAGGGTCATCGCCACCGGAGCGGGCTTCGTGCCGTTCGACCCGGCGCACGACACCTACGACCTGATGGTGGACAACCCGGCCCGCGCGGTGTCGACCCGGCGCGGTGTGCGCGGCGTCAAGAAGGACCTGCGCGAGATCTTCATCGGTCCGATCCCGGACCAGTTCCGCGAGCTACGGGGCATCGTGGACGGCTTTGCGGCGGATTGCATCGTCATGGACTCCATGTTCCTGGGTGCCCTCCCCTACGCGCTCGGGCCGCGCGTGGAGCGCCCGACGCTTGCCTGCATCGGCACCATGCCCTACGCGGCCGGGAGCCGCGACACCGCGCCGTTCGGCACGGCGCTGCAGCCGGGCTCGGGCCCGGTCTCCCGGGTGCGCAACCGGACCCTGAACTGGGTGACGCAGCACCTGGGGATGGCCGACATCCAGCGTTTCGCGCGGCGGCGGCTGGCCGAGGCGGGTGCGGCCGGCTTCTCCGGGTACTTCATCGACCTGCAGCCGAAGGTCGTCGACGCGTTCTTCCAGGCCTGCGTCGCCGGGTTCGAGTACCCACGGTCCGACCTCGCGCCGACGGTGCACTTCGTCGGGCCGATCTTCCCGGAGCCGACGAACGCGTTCGTTCCGCCCGAGTGGTGGGACGAGCTGCGGACGCGGCGGCGGCCCGTCGTGCACGTCACGCAGGGCACGGTCGACAACGTGGACCTGGGCCGTCTGCTCCTTCTCACGGTGGACGCACTCCGCGGCGACGACGTGCTCGTGGTGGCGACGACCGGCGGCCCCGAGCCGGGGCCGCTCCGCCACGGCCTCCCGGACAACGCGCGGCTCGAGCGCTTCATCCCCCACGACGAGCTGCTGCCCTATGTCGAGGCGGTGGTCACCAACGGCGGCTACGGCGGGGTGCAGCAGGCGCTGGCCCACGGCATCCCGCTCGTCGTTGCGGGCAACAGCGAGGACAAGCCGGAGGTGGCGGCACGGGTGCAATGGTCAGGTACGGGGATCAACCTGCACACCGGCAAGCCGTCGAAGGCGATGGTGGCCCGCGCCGTGCGGCGCGTGCTGACCCACTCCTCCTATCGTCAGCGGGCGCGCGCGTTACAAGGGGAAATAGAGGTGAGCGATCCCCTCGGTGAGATCACCCGTGTGCTGTCCGGGCTCTGTCGGGGCGCCTGAAGCCTCCGTCCTGCCTGCAGCAACGTCCAGAACGGCTCAGAGGGTGGCGCTGGACGTCCCGACCACCGTCATGGTGGCCAGGCCCGTCGGGCTCTGGCAGGTGCTCACCCACTCCGTGTACGGCACGCTGAGGTTGAGCATCATGGTGGCGCTCTTGGTCGCGAAGGAGCCTTTCGCCACGCCCTTCCCTCCGCTCTTGGGGTAGGTGATGCTGAGCGGATTGGACATGTAGTTGAGCTTCCCTCCGGAGAAGGTCAACTTGGTCGGGGCCAGCGAGCCGCTCACCGTCTTGTAGGTCACCGTGGCGCTCAGCGGGGGAACGCGTTCTCGAATGCCACGCAGCTGGCCGAGGTGTCGACGCTCTTGCCCTTCAAGGTCGAACGCATGATGTTGGACGCGTTCTTGCCGGTGCAATTCTGCATCGTGGCGGCGAAAGTGAGCGTCGTGGCCTTCCCGCTGCCAAGCGTCAGCGCCGGCTTCGCCGTGATGGTGCCCGTGACGAAGCACATGGTCGTGCCCTTGGCGGTGGTGGACGCCAGGCTGCCACCGGCGGTGCCGGGGGTGAGCACGAGCCCCAGCGACCCGACGGCCAGGACGGCGACGACGACACGAACGGCGTTCCTCCGGCAGCCCATGGACCGCACCTCCCGTTGAACGACTGGGAGAACCCTATCCCCGCCCTGGCGAAACGGCCATTGGCCGGCGCACAGCCAAGAGCTGTCCCGGCCGGCGCAACAGACGCCGGCCGGGACAGCCAACCCTGGCGAGACGCAGGGACGAGGGGCTAGAAGTGCCCGCCCGTCTGCTCACCCGTGCTCGGGTTGAGGAACAGCGGCGGCGCCGGTGGTCCCGAGAAGTCGAAGAGCGAGTTCAAGGAACCCGCGGGGCCGTCGGCGGCACCGTCGCCCATGGCGGGCAGGCTCCAGTTCTGCTCTATGAACTTCACGACCGAGCTCTGGTCGATCAGCGAGTGGCTGACGACGTTCTGGCCGGCGTAGGGGGAAACGACGAGGAACGGCAGCCGGGGGCCGACGCCGCACTTGCCCTGCTCGGGCTGGTCGCTCGAGTTCGTCGGCACGGTGGCGGCCGACCCGCACTGGCCCGGGTTCGTCAGTGCGTCGAGGCCGCTCACCTGCGACCCCGAGATCGTCGTCCCGAGCACGTGGTCGTACCAGCCGTCGGAGTCGTCCCAGGTGACGACGACGGCGGTGGACCGCCACGTCGGGAGGGACTCGAGGTGGTTGATGGTGTCCACCAGCCAGGTCTGCTCGTCGAGCGGGTCGGAGTATCCGGCGTGGCCGTCCTGGTAGGCGGGCGCCTTCAGGAAGGAGACCGCCGGCAGGTTGTGGTCGTCGGCGGCGGCCCAGAAGTCGGCGATGTCGTACTGGTGGTTGGCCTGGTCATTGTGGCCGACCATGGCGACCGACGTCGGGGGCAGGTGCATCGGGTTGGCGGTCGAGGCGTAGTACTGGAACGGCTCGTGGTGCGGGATGTAGTCGACCACGTTCTCTCCGCCGACGTCGCTGTGCTGCTCCGAGCAGATCTGCGCGGTGGTGGGCGCCGTGCCCTGACCCGGCACGAAGCCGTCGTCGAAGCCGCCGTCGAACCAGCCCCACGTGAGCCCGGAGCTCGTCAGCTCCTCGCCGATGTTGTTGCCTCCCATGGTCAGCGTCGACCCGGCCGAGTGGTTGTCGCCACCGTCGGCGCTGGGAAGGTACGAGCAGATGTCGTAGGTGGGATCCGCGTCGCTGAAGTCGGTGCCCGGTCCGGGCGCAGGCTGCGACCCCACCGGCGTCGTGCCCGTCGGGTCCGACGACGAGACCGGCGCCGTCGTGATGTCCGACGTCGTCACCGGGGTGGTGAGACCTAGCGGCGCGGTGCACGCCGAGTCGTTGATGGTGTCGGCCGACGGGCCGCAGATGGCGCCGTAGGTCTGCGCCGAGGTGACGTTGAGCGCACCGGGCGTCGACGGACCGTAGGTCGTCCCGTAGGCGTTGTCGCTCATGGAGAAGTGCTGGGCGTAGTTCCAAAGCGCGGTGACGGTGTTCCCGTCGTAGTAGTCCATGACCGCGTAGTTCGAGCTCGCACCCGACGGAATCGGCGAGGGGTTGGTCAGGCCCCCGTTCTCCGAGGTAAGACACTGCTGCAAGGTCGAGTTGTTCCCCGTGTTCTGCGCGTAGAGGTCCTCGGCCCCGTGATCGGCCGCCAGTTGCTCGGCGGTGTAGCCGTGATCCTGGTCGCACGTCATGGCGTCACTGCGGTCGAGCAGCATCGGGTTGGACTCGTTCCCGTTGTTCGTGAGCAACGGGCCGGTCGCGCCACCCGGACCGACCTGATTCACCAGGTTGTTCACCGACGGCGTGCCCGGATTGGCGTTGAACTGCGGCTCGCCGGACGGGTTGGCCGCATAAGGATACGTGCCGAAGTAGTGGTCGAACGACACGTTCTCGTCGAAGATGACGACCAGGTGCTTAATCGGCGTGGCCGTGCCGCCGCCACCACCTCCACCCGGTGGGTCCGCCGCGGTCACGGTCGTCAACACCAAACCCGACGCCGCGACCGCAAGGCCGCCTGCAACAGCGACCCACTTCTTGCGAAGAAACTTCACAGTCTCACTCCCTTTCTGATTCCTGATCCGCGGATGTGAACCTGCCGACCCCTCTTGCAGGGGCGGCTGCTCACTCGCTACCCGGTCAGATGTGCGGAAGGGGACGGTTGCGTGAGCGCGCGATGAAATCTTCTCGACGCGCCCGCGTCGCGCCGGCGTGGCCGGGCGCGACGCCCGTTGCAGGTCCGGCCCGCGCCCGCCCGACGGCCGGCGCCCTTCGTTGCCGCGCGGGCGTGCGGTTCAGGCGCTGTTGGAGCTGATCCGGTCCGCCCGCACGAAGACGGCGCACCGCCGTTCGGCCGCCATGACACGATCGAACTCGTCCCAGTCCTCGTGCGTCCCGCCTGCCGCCCGGAAGACCGCGTGCAGGGTCGCCGGCACGTCCAGGCCGAACTCGGTGCCGTCGTCGGGCCCCACGAGGCGCACCGGCCCCGAGACGGCGGCCCATTCCCAGCCCGTCTTGAAGACGAGTGTCGCCCGGCCCACCTGCCGGAGCAGTGCGAGCTTGCGCGTGCCGCCCCCCACGACGGCCGCCACGCCGGCCGAGCCGTCCACCGGGTCCTCGAGGATCCCGGCGCTGACGACAGAGGTCTGCACGCGTCCGTCCGGCCGCGCCACGGTGAACACCGCGAGGTGGTGGTCGCCCGCGGCCAGGCGCTCCACGTCGGCGAGGTCTGTCATGGCTGTTCCTTCCTGTCGCGCCTCTCGCGCCTCGTGCGCTCCCGTTCTTCTACCGGGCGACACGGCCATTCCAACCCTCGCCCCCGGAAGGACGACGAAGGGTGCGCAAACGTGACGCCGATCGCTGTCACGTTTCGGGGGGCCTGGGGCGTCAATTCAGCAGGCACATCTCTCGAACGCCTGGAGGATCCCCCATGACCATCGATAACGCAAGGACACCGGCCGGCACCACCACCGACATCGTCCTCGTCCCCGGCCGCTACCGACTGGACCGGTCGCTCTCCGCCGTCCGGTTCTCGGCCCGGAAGTTCGGCGTGTTCACCGTTCGCGGGTCCATCGGAGTCGTGTCCGGAGAGTTCACGGTCGCCGAGCGGCTCGAGGAGTCGACCCTGCACGCCGTGCTCGACGCCGCCACCTTCCGCACGCCGATGGCGAAGCGCGACGACCACGTGCAGGGCGGCACGCTGCTCGACGTCGCCCGCTTCCCCTCCATGGAGTTCGACTCCACCGAAGTCGCCCGCACGATCGGGGGCTGGGAGATCCGGGGCCTCCTGACCGTCCACGGAGAGGTGGCGCCGGCGGTCCTCGCCGTGGCGTCAGCCCGGCAGGAGGGCGCGCTGGTGCGCGTCGACGCGACGGCGCGCGTCAACCGCCGCGCTTTCGGAGTCACGCGGCTGCGGGCCGCCGCCTCGTCGTTCATCGACGTGACGATCGAGGTGGTCGGCACTCCCGTCTGACGACAGCGCGCCACTCCTGGGAGGAGGCTGAGCCGCTGGTGGACGCCGCTTGACAGGACACCGGACAACTGGAACGGTGGACGCGGCCAAGGTGGTCGTCTCAAATTTCCAGGGGGTGCATCATGCACTTTGTCGTCCTAGGAGAACACTCCGCCGAGGTGTGCCCGACCAGCAATGCCAAGACCAAGGCCTTGTTGCTCGAGATCGGGCCGCAGATCCCTAAGATCGCCGAGAAGCACAAGGTGAACATCGTTGCGGGCCCGTTCGTCAACCGCGAACATCTGACGGTGACGGTCGTGGAGACCGAGCGCGCCGAGTCTCTCGACGACTTCCTCGTCGAATCCCGCCTCCATCAGTGGAACACCCTGCGCGTCATCCCGTCACAGACGATGGCGGAGGGCATGGCCGACCTGGCAGGAGAGACGCCGCTCTTCTGACGTCGCGCCACGGCAGCAGCCCGGCCCCACCGGGCATCGCCGTGGTCGTCCTCAGGTGGTCGAGCCCTCGGCGGGTCGTCCGCGTTGGCGGGCCAGCTGACGCGTGAGCTCACTGAGGCGCCGCGCGTATTCCTCGGAGTCGATGTCGTACGCCCACATCACCAGTGCGTCCTGTCCGGTGAGCGGGTAGTAGTTCCGGCGGACGCCGACGGGGGCGAAGCCGAAGCGGCGATAGAGCGCCTGAGCCCGTTCGTTCCCCGCGGCGACCTCGAGCGAGAGGTGCTTGACCCCGGTCCCCCGCAACGCGTCTATGCCGTCGAGAATGAGGGTGGTGGCCACGCCCCTGCGTTGGTACCCCGGCGCGGTCGCGATCGTGGTGATGTGCGCCTCCTCTCCCACGATGAGGAAGCCGATGTACCCCGCCATGTGGTCGCCGTCCCACGCGGCGCGGTAGCGGCGCCCGTGGCGCATCGCCAGCTCGGAATTGAAGACGCCCACGCTCCAGGGTTCCGGGAAGACGACGTTCTCTATCGGGAGGACGTGGCGCAGGTCTCTGCGCCTCAGCTTCTCAATCCGCAAGGCGGCCGTCATCGGGCCCTCAGGCTCGTTCCCGCCTGCACGAAGTTGCTCCGTGCGTCCGCCTCCCGCATGTAGAGGGGAACGACGGCGACGGCCGGGACTGGCGCTTCGCCCGCGTCGAGGCGGGCCAGGGCCATCGTGAGCAGCGTCGGCGGCGGCGGGTACGCCAACGCGGGTGTCACGACCTCGACACCGGGAACCGCCTGGAGCACCGCCCTGTAGCGCTGCGCGCCGTCCCCCACGGCGAGCAGCCGCTGCCCGGCCGGCACCAGCTCCTGGAGCGTCGCCGCGAGCGCGTCGGGCCCGAAGAGCGCCGGTGCCACACCGCTGGACGTGCGCCCGGAACGGGTTCCGACGTCACGCACCGCGGCGAACACCTCCCCCCGGCGGGCGTCGAGCGCCGCGCACACCGGTCCATGGTGGCCCACCTCGGCTGCAGCCGCCAGCAGGATGTCGAGGCTCGTCGCGGTGACCAGCCCGATCCCGAGCGCCTGGGCCAGGCCCTTCGCCGCCGCCACGCCCACGCGGAGTCCCGTGAACAGACCGGGCCCGACGTCGACGGCCACGACCTCGACGTCCGGGGGCCGGAGCCCCACCTGGTGGAGCAGGTGGTCCAGCGCCGGCGTCAGCGATTCCACGTGCCGGCGCCGCCCGGTGAGCGCGAGCTGGGCCTCGACACCGGCGTCCGTGCGCACGGCCACCCCGACCGTCTCGGTGGCGGTCTCCAGGGCGACGATGTTCACGGCGACACCGGCGCCGGGGACGGCGGGGACGTGCCTGCCTGTGCCAGCGCTGCGTGCACGTCACGGGCACGGCCCGCCCACGCACCCCGGCCGTGCACCGCGATGGTGCGCCGCTCCGGCAGGCCGACCGGGTCCGGTGCCACCAGCGTGACCTCCAGCGCGTCGGTGCCCAGCGCGGGCGCGGCCACGTCGCCCCACTCGACGAGCGCCACCGCGTCCTCCTCGACGAGCTCGGCCAGGGCGAGGTCTGCGATCTCGTCCTGCGAGCCGGTCCGGTACACGTCGGCGTGGATCAGCGTTCCCACCGGGCTGTCCGCACCGCAGCGGTACTGGCGCACCAGCGCGAACGTGGGGCTGGTCACGGGTCCCGGCACGCCCAGCGCAGCGGCGAAGCCCTGCGCGAAGGTCGTCTTGCCCGCCCCGAGGTCGCCGACCAAAAGGACGACGTCGCCGGCGCGGACCAGTGGGGCCAGACGCGCCGCCACCGCACGCGTCGCCTCGGCCGAGTCGGTCACCTGCACGACGCCCTCGCCCGGCCGGCTCACGGCCGACCCGCCAGCAGACGCTTGGCCCGCACCAGGTCGGCCCGCATCTCGGCCATGGCCTCGCCGCTGCCCCGCAGCACGTAGGCCGGGTGGTAGGTCGGGACGAGGCTGCGCCCGCCCCGCTCGAAGACCTGGCCGCGCAGCTCGCGGATGCCCCGGGGGCTCTCGAGGAGGAGCTTGGTGGCGAAGTTCCCGAGCGTGACGATGACGGAGGGCTCAATGAGCTGGATCTGCTCCTCCAGGTACGGGCGGCACGACTCGATCTCGACCGGTGCCGGGTCGCGGTTGTTGGGCGGCCGGCACTTCACGACGTTGGCGATGTAGCACTCGGCCCGGGTCAGGCCGAGCTCCTCCCACATGAGGCGGTCCAGCAGCTTGCCCGAGCGCCCCACGAAGGGCTCGCCGACCAGGTCCTCCTCCCGCCCGGGCCCCTCCCCGACGAAGAGAAGGTCGGCCTCGGGATTGCCGACGCCGAAGACCACCTGGGTGCGGCCCTCGGCCAACGGGCAGCGGGTGCACGCCAGGGCCGTGGTGCGCAGGCGTTCGAGCGCGGCGACGTCAGCCATCGGGCGGAGCGGGGCGGTTGACCAGGATGCGCGGCATACGCGGCCCGACGCCGCACAGCACCTCCCAGCTGATCGTCCCCAGCAGGGCCGCCCAGTCGTCGGCCGTGACGGCCTCGTCGCCCTGCCGCCCCAGGAGCACCACCTCGTCCCCCGGGCGCACCGACGGGTCGTCCCCGCAGTCCACGACGATCTGGTCCATGGTGACCATCCCGGCCAGCGGGCGGCGCACCCCGCAGATGAGCACCTCGAAGCCGTTGGTGAACAGCGCCCGCGGCACGCCGTCGGCGTAGCCGATGGGCACGGTCGCCACCACGGCGCGCGGGCAGCGGACGGAGACGCCCGTACGACGGGCGCTCCCCGGCCTCGAGCGCGCGCACGGCGACGACCCGCGCCTTGAGCGACATCGCCGGCCGCAGCGCGTCGCCGCCGGCCTGCGCGTCGAACGCCGGCCCCAGGCCGGCCGCGGGCAGGTACCCGTAGAGTCCGAGCCCGCACCGGACCATGTCGTAACGCGAGCGCGGGAAGGCGATGGTGCCCGCGGTGTTGGCCGCGTGCAGCAACGGCACCGCCGGCGCGACCCCGTCGGCGGCCAGCGCCGTCACCAGGCGGTCGAAGAGGTCGAGCTGTGACTCGGTGAAGGCGCGGTCGGCGTCGGCGTCGCCGTCGGCCACGGGCAGGTGGGTCCACACGCCCTCGAGGCGGAGCGACGGCTCGCCGGTCACCGCGGCCACCACGGCGGAGAGCTCCTCGGGCGGCGTCCCCACCCGGTGCATCCCGGTGTCCACCTTCACGTGGACCGCCACCCGCCGCCCGGCCGCGGCGGCCGCGGCGGCGAACTGGGCGATCCCCTCGCGTGTAGAGCGTGGGCGTCAGCCCGTACGCCAGCGCGGTGTCGACCGCCTCGGCCCCGCACTCGCTGAGGAGGAGTACCGGCGCCTCCACGTCGTGCTCGCGCAGCTCCACCCCCTCGTCGACCAGCGCCACGGCCAGGCGGGTCGCCCCGCCGGCGACGGCCGCCCGCGCCACCGCGGGGCCCCCGTGGCCGTAGCCGTGCGCCTTGACCACCGCGCACAGCTCGGCCGGCGCCGCCAGGCGCGCCAAGACCGCGGCGTTGTGGGTGACCGCCGCCAGGTCGATCTCGGCCCAGGCCGGGCGCGACCGGCCCTGGGCCATCGCCACCTCTATGTCCTCGGCCTGCCCGAACGGGGTGACGAGCTGCGTCGGCGCGCCGTCAGCCACCGGCCGCATCCTCCGCACCCGACAGCACCCGGGCCACCAGCTCCGGCAGGTCCCCCGCCACCAGCCCCACGGGGTGGCCGAGCGACGCCGCCCGGCCGTGCACGTGGGCCGCCAGCGCGGCCGCCCGCTGGGCCGGCTCGCCCCGGGCGCAGAAGGCGCCGATGATGCCGGAGAGCACGTCGCCGCTCCCCGCCGTGGCCAAGGCCGGCACGCCGGCGTCCGACAGCAGGACGTCGGGCACCAGGCCCGCCGGCGACGCGACCGCCGTCAGCGGCCCCTTCAGGAGCACGATCGCGCCGGTCGCCTCCGCCAGGTCGCGCGCCGCGGCCAGGCGATCGGGCCCCGGCGGCGCGCCCGCGATCCGCGCGTACTCGCCGTCGTGCGGCGTCAGGATGCTCGGGGCGCTCCGCTTGTCGAGCCGCGTGCGTGCGGCCGCGGCCTCGCCCAGCGCGGTGAGGGCGTCGGCGTCTATCACCATGGGCATGGTCGCACCCGCCACGACCGCGCGGACCTCCTCGGCCGTCTCGGGGTCGGTGCCGAGCCCCGGCCCGATCACCAGCGCCCTGCACTTCTTCGTGGCCTCCAGGAACGCCCCGGCCCACCCCCGGGCCGGCAGGTGCATGCGCACCGCCTCGACCGGCCAGCCGGCGGCGGGGTCCCCGGGCGACCCCAGGCGGATCATGCCGGCGCCGCCCGCCATGGCACCGCGTGAGCTCAGGATCGCCGCGCCCTCCATGCCCGGTGACCCGGCGGCGATGCCCACGGCGTGGTTCCACTTGTTGCCGTCGCGCGCCCGGTGCGGCATCCCGGACAGGTCGGCGTCCTCCATGACCATGGCCGCCGGCGTCGGGAACGTGATCCCGATGTCGGCCACTTCGACCGCGCCGCTGCAGACGGGGCCGTCGCCCTGCAACAGGCCGGGCTTGCGCGCGGCGAAGGTCACCGTCCGGTCGGCCCGCACCGGGGTGCCGGACGCCTCCCCGCTGTCGGCGTCCACCCCCGAGGGGATGTCGATGGCCAGCACGGCCGTCCCCACCGGCGGCCTCGGCGCGTCGTAGGTCCCCTTGAACCCGGTCCCGTAGGCGCCGTCGATCACGAGGTCGCACTTCGGCAGGTCACCGGGCGCGTCGGCCGCGTCGAGCACGGTCACCCGGGCGCCGCGCCGGACCAGCACCTGCGCCGCCTCCCGGCCGTCCGCCCCGTTGCTGCCCTTGCCCGCGACGACGACCACCCGCCGGCCGTAGACGCCGCCCAGCATGCGCAGCGCCGTCACCGCGACGGCCGTCCCGGCGCGCGCCACCAGCGTCTCGTGGGTCACGTGGGCCAGCGCCGCCGCGTCGGCGGCCCGCATCTCCTCGCGCGTCAGGACGGCGCGCACGGGGACTGCTCCGCGACGACGAAGGCGATGGCCACGGCGTCGGTGTGGGTGAGCGAGAGGTGGAACCGGCCGGCCCCCCGCGCGCCGGCCAGCGCCGCGGCGCCGCCGCGCAGCACCAGGGACGGCGCGTTGCGGGTGGCGCCGGTGCCGGGCGCCCTCGTCACCTCGACGTCGGTCCACGCGAAGGCGCCCAGCCCGCTGCCCAACGCCTTCATCACGGCCTCCTTGGCCGCGAAGCGTGCCGCCAGGCTCTGGGCCCGGTCGGCCGACTTGCCGGCGTCGGACTGCTCGGACACGGTGAAGCAGCGGTAGGCGAGGCTCGGCCGCCGGTCGAGCACGCGACGGAACCGGTCGACGTCGACCGCGTCCACCCCGACACCGACGATGCCCCGGCTCACTCGACCGTCACGGTCTTGGCCAGGTTGCGCGGCCGGTCCGGGTCGTGGCCGTGCAGGCGGGCCAGGCGGTAGGCCAGCTGCTGCAGCGGCACCACGCCGACCACGGGCGCCAGCAGCGGGTCGGTCGGGGGCACCCACAGGACGAGGTCGGCCGCCGCCGCCGACTCCTCGTCGCCGTCCTCGGCCAGGAGGACCACGGTGGCGCCGCGGCTGCGCACCTCCGCGATGTTGGAGAGCATCTTCTCCCACAGCGGGTTGCGCGTGGCGATCCCGACCACCACCGTGCCCGGCTCAATCAGCGCGATCGGCCCGTGCTTGAGCTCACCCGCCGGGTACCCCTCCGCCCGCAGGTAGGCCAGCTCCTTCAGCTTCAGCGCGCCTTCCAGCGCCACCGGGAAGCCGACGTGGCGGCCGAGGAAGAAGAAGTCGCGGGCGTCGGTCAGCTTGGCGGCCACGTCGTCGACGTCGCCCGCCCGCGCCAGCGCCGCTTCCACCAGCGAAGGCAGCGCCTCCATGGCGTTGAGCACCCGGTCGATCTCGTCGGGGGGCAGCGTCCCCTTGGTCTGAGCCAGGTAGAGGCCCAGCAGCTCGAGCGCCGCGATCTGGGCCAGGTGGCACTTGGTGGAGGCCACGCCGATCTCCGGCCCGGCCCGGGTGTAGAGGACCCCGTCGGCTGCCCGGGCCATGGAGGAGTCGACCACGTTCGAGACGACCAGCAGTCGCGCCCCCAGGCGCGCCGCCTCGCGCATCGCCTCGGAGGTGTCGAGCGTCTCGCCGGACTGGGAGACCCCGACGCACAGTGTCCGCTCGTTCAGCACGGGGTCGCGGTAGCGGAACTCGCTGGCGATGTCGACCTCGGCCGGCACCTTGACCCAGCGCTCAATCGCGTACTTCGCCACCATCGCGGCGTGGTAGCTACTTCCGCAGGCCACGATGAACACCTTGTCGATGGCGCGGAGTTCCTCCGGACCGAGACGCATCTCGTCGAGGATCAGCTCGCCGCCCGGGCCGCGACGGTCGAGCAGGGTGTCGGCCACCGCCTGGGGCTGCTCGTGGATCTCCTTGGACATGAAGTCCGCGTAGCCGCCCTTCTGGGCTGCCTCGAGGTCCCAGGTGATCTTCAACTCCGAGGGGGTGACCGGCGTGCCGTCCAGGCGGGTGACCGTGATCGACCCCGGCGTGAGCACCGCGAGCTCGTCGTCGCCCAGCGCGAACACCTGGCGCGTCTGGCCGATGAGCGCCGGGATGTCCGACGCCAGCAGCGCCACGCCGTCGTGCAGTCCGAGCACCAGCGGCGTGGAGCGACGCGCCGCCACGATCACGTCGGGCTCGTCCGCCGAGATGACGGCGATGGAGAAGGCGCCCCGGACCGACCCGAGCATGGTCCGGGTGGCGTCGGCCAGCGAGGCCCCGGCGGCCACCTCGCGCTCCACCAGGTGCACCATGACCTCGGTGTCGGTGGCCGAGGCCAGCACGTGCCCCTCGGCCTCGAGGGCGGCCCGCAGCTCGGCGTGGTTCTCAATGATCCCGTTGTGGATGATGGCCAGCCGGCCCGTGCAGTCCACGTGCGGGTGGGCGTTCTCGGTGGTGGGGCTCCCGTGGGTGGCCCAGCGGGTGTGACCGATGGCGGCGGCGTGCCCCCGGGGGGCGCCGGCGCACAGCTCGCCCAGGCGGGCCACCGACGTGGTGCCCCCCGCCGCCCGCTCCCGCCAGAGCGACCCGTCGACGACCATCGCGATGCCCGCCGAGTCGTAACCCCGGTATTCGAGCTGTTGCAATGCACCGAGCAGCAGAGGCACCGCGTCGGGCTCGCCGGTGACCCCGATGATGCCGCACATGAGGCACCAGGCTACCTGGGCGCTTGCCGCCGACCGGGCGTCGCGCCGCCATCTCGCGGCCCGCCCGAGCCGCCGCTACCCCTGCCCCAGCGCGGCCTCCACGACCCCCGCCAGCTGGGCGGCCACCGCGTTGGCCTGCGCCTCGGCGCGTGCCTCCACCATGATCCGCACCAGCGGCTCGGTCCCGCTCGCCCGCAGGAGCACCCGGCCCTCGGGGCCGAGCTCGGTCTCGGCCTTGGCGACGGCCTCCCAGACCTCGGTGCACTCGGACAGGCGGCCCGGTTGCGGGACGGGGACGTTGACGAGCAGCTGCGGCACGTGGTCCACCAGCCCGGCCGACAGGTCGGCCAGCCGGCGCCCGTCGCGCAGCATGAGGTCGGCGAGCAATAGTCCGGTGAGGATCCCGTCTCCCGTGGTCGAGAGCGCGCGGAAGATGATGTGACCCGACTGCTCGCCACCCAGGCTCAACCCGTCGGCGTCCAGCGCCGCCAGGACGTGGCGGTCGCCCACGTCGGTCTCGCGCACGGCGATGCCGTGGTTCTCCATGGCGAGGCGGAACCCGAGATTGGTCATGACGGTGACGACGACGGTGTTCCCGGCCAGACGGCCCCGCCGCACCAGGTCGAGGGCGAACAGCGCGAGGAGCACGTCGCCGTCGACGATGGCGCCGGCGTGGTCCACGGCGACAACGCGGTCGGCGTCGCCGTCGAAGGCCAGGCCAAGATCGGCCCCGTGCCGGCTCACCACGCCCGCCAGCTGCGAGGGGTCGGTGGAGCCGCACTTGTCGTTGATGTTGGCGCCGTCGGGCGCGTCGTGCAGCGCCGTGACCCGCGCACCCACCCGGCGGAACACCGCCGGGGCCACCGCCGACGCCGCCCCGTGGGCGCAGTCGAGCACGACGTGCAGCCCGTCGAGCCGGCGGCCCTCGGTCGTGGCGACGAGATGCTCCCGGTAGAGCGCCTCCCCCGCGGGGTCGGCACTGATGCGCCCCACGCCGTGCCCGGTGGGCCGGCGGGGCGGCTTGTCGGGATCGGCCAGCACGGATTCGAGTTCGCGCTCCACCGCGGCCTCGACCTCGACCGGCAGCTTCGTGCCCAGGAGGCTGAAGAGCTTGATCCCGTTGTCGCCGAACGGGTTGTGCGAGGCCGAGATGACGGCGCCGGGCACGGCCCGCGCCGCGGCGACTGCCGCCACGCCCGGCGTGGGCAGGACGCCCAGGTCGAGGACGTCGGCGCCCTCGGTGGCCAGCCCGGCCGAGAAGGCGGCCTGCAGCAGGGGTCCCGAACGACGGGTGTCGCGGCCGACGACGAAGGTCCCGGCGGGCAGCACCCGCGCCGTGGCGCGCCCCAGGGCGAGCGCCAGTTCGGCCGTCAGCTCCTCGTTGGCGACACCCCGCACGCCGTCGGTGCCGAAACGGGCCGGTCCCATCTCCCCAACCCCTCCGCCGGCCGCGGACTTACCGCTTGGAGTACTGGGGAGCCTTGCGGGCCTTCTTCAGGCCGTACTTCTTCGACTCCTTCTCCCGCGCGTCGCGCGTCAGCAGTCCGGAACGCTTCAGCGGCCCGCGGTGCTCGGGGTCGACGGTGCACAGGCCGCGGGCGATGCCCAGCCGCATGGCGCCGGCCTGCCCGGAGATCCCGCCCCCGTCAATCGTGGCCTCTATGTCGTAGCTCTCCGCCGTGTTGGTCACCCGCAGCGGCTCGGTCACGAGCATCCGGTGGGTGGCCGAGGTGAAGTACTTCTCGATGGCGACCTTGTTGACGGTGATCGACCCCCCGCCCGGCCGGAAGCGGACGCGGGCGACGGCCTGCTTGCGGCGTCCGGTCGTCTGGCTCAGTGGTACGGGCATGTGGTCCTTCCGTTGCGTGGTGTCGTTGCGTGCGGTCGTTGCGTGCGTCGTGGTGCCGGTCAGCCGACGCGCCGCGACTCGGGCAGCTCGAGCGGCTGCGGCTTCTGGGCGGCGTGCGGGTGGTCGGGGCCGGTGTAGACGTGGAGCTTGCTCAACTGCTGACGGCCGAGCGTGTTCTTGGGCAGCATGCCGCGCACCGACCGGCGGACGAGTTCGGCGGGCTGCTCCTCGAGCAGCCGGGCGTAGCTGGTGGCGCGCAGGCCGCCGGGGTAGCCGGAGTGGCGGTAGGCCATCTTGGCCTCGGCCTTGCCCGAGGTGAGGACCACCTTGTCGGCGTTGACCACGACGACGTGGTCGCCGGTGTCGACGTGCGGCGCGAAGTAGGGACGGTGCTTGCCGCGCAGGATTGCCGCCACCTGCGAGGCCAGACGCCCGAGGACGAGCCCGTCGGCGTCGACGACGTACCAGGTCCGCTCTATCTCGGTGACCTTCGGTGAAAATGTGCGCACAAGACCGATCTTTCGCAGTTGCGTGGCGGCGGGCGGATGCCCCGGAGGGCGGGCCCTGAGGCCCCCGGGGTCCCGCGGGCCGACGTACCAGGATAGGGCCTCTGAACAGGGCGGGCAAGCCGCGGGTCACCCCTCTTCTTGGAGACGCCGCGCCCCACCGCCGGACCCCTCCAGGCGGCCAACACGCGGCATGCGTGGTGGTAGCACGCCGGGCGGACGGCAGGTTGACCACATTGACCAGGTGGAATCGGCTTGTCAGGCTCCAATCGTGATCAGGCCCGTTGGCGCGGCGCGTGCGCGAGCACGGCTCCGATGAGCCCGTCCTGGCTGAATACAGCCTGGTACCGCTTCACCACGTCCTGGCGGCACCTCGCCACCGGGTACCTGGCGCTGGTCCTCATCGTGGGGCTGGGGGGAGGGCTGGCGCTCGGCTCCGTGGCCGCGGCACGCCGGACCGCCTCGTCGTACTCGGTCTACCTGGCGTCGACGAACCCGTCCGACCTCACCATCGAGCCCGCGGGCGGCGGGCCCGGACCCTTCACCATTGCCCTTGACCAGCGGCTCGTCGACGCCATCTCGAAGTTCCCCCACGTGCGACACGTCGAGAGCTACGTGGCTCTGGGCGCGTCCTTCACCAAGCCGGGGTCGCGCACACCCGAGGACTTCTCCACGAACCTGCTCCTGGTCGGCAGCCTCGACGGGATGCTCTCGGACCAGGACCGCTTCACCGTGACGCAGGGGCGGAGGGCCAAACCGACCAACGCCCACGAGGTGATGCTCACGGAGACAGCCGCCCAGGTGCTGGGTCTCCGCGTGGGCCAGTCGTTCGATGTCTCTGTCAGCCCGAACGGTGGACCGGCGCAGGGACCTCCGTTCCCTGTCACCGTGACGGCTATCGGCACCCTCAATCGGGAGGTCGTCCAGGACCAGATCGAGCGCTTTCCGACCTACGTCATCGCGACGCCGGCGCTGACCCGGTCCTTGGCCGCCAACGTGGCGTTGCCCTATTTCGGCGTCCAGCTCGACGGGTCTCCGGGAGACGTCGCGGCGGTCGAGCGTTACTGGAATTCACACGAGCGGTATTTCACCGACTTTCAGGTCGCGGCGCAGACGGCGCAGGAAGCGGACGAGTCCATCCGTCCCGAGGCGCTCGCGCTGGGTGCATTCGGCTGCATCGCCGGGCTCACCGCGCTACTGATCGCCCTCGAGGAGATCGCCCGGCAGAGGAGGAACCGGGACGAGGACCACCGCATCATGCGCTCGCTCGGGGCCCCGCCCACCATGACGGTGGCCGACAGCCTCATCGGCGCCGTCGGCGCGATCGTGGCCGGCGGACTCCTCGCCGCCGGGGTTGCAATCGCGCTGTCCCCGCTGGCGCCGATCGGACCCGTGCGGGCGGTCTACCCGGATCGGGGGTTCTCCGTCGACTGGACCGTGATCGGGCTCGGTGCGCTCGCGCTGGTCGGCCTCCTGCTGGCCGCGGCCGTGATCGGCGCCGTCCTGGGCGCGCCCCACCGTCAAGCGGCGCGGCGGGAGCGCGTGCGCCGCGGCGGCCTGGCCGACGCTGCGTTCCGTGCGGGTTTGCCCCCGAGCACCGCCATCGGCGCCCGTTTCGCGCTCGATACCGGCCGCGCCAACCGCGGGTCTCGCTGGGTCCTGGTCGGGGCGGTCACCGCTCTGCTCGTCGTCTCGGCCACTTTGACCTTCGGGCACAGCCTGCAGAACCTGGTCTCGCAGCCCAGCCTCTACGGATGGAATTGGGACTACGCCGTGCAGAGCTCCGACGGGTACGGCCCGGTCCCCCAGTCAACGTTGCACCCGGTCCACGGGGTCGCCGAGTCCGGGGTCTGGTTCTCCACCCTTCAGCTCGACGGCGTGGAGGTGCCGGTGCTCATGGCATTCCCGGGGGCGGGTGTCGCACCGCCGATCGTCGCCGGACACGCGCTGGAGGGCAAGAACCAGATCGTGCTGGGAGCGGCGACGATGGCACAGCTCCACAAGCAGCTCGGCGACACCGTCGCCATGCGCTACGTGCCCAACGTCCCGCCTAAACCCGTCCGTCTGAAGATCGTCGGGGTGGCCACCATGCCGGCCATCGGCATCGCCGAGGGATTGCACACCTCCATGGGCGTCGGTGCCGTCGTCCCGGCCAACAGCGGCGTGATCACCGAGATGCTGGGCCCCCATGCGTACCCCGGCTGCAACGGGCCGAACATGGTCTTCCTCAGGGCGCAAGGAGCAACAAATCCTGCGGCGGCACAACTCGCAGCGCAACACCTGGCGAGCACCGCGTCGCAGGTGCTGGCCAAGGAGCCAGCAAGCAACGCGACCTGCTACGGCTACCAGGCAACCGTCCTGTCGGTACAGCGCCCGGCCCAGATCGTGAACTACCGGTCCATCGGCCTGACGCCTCTGCTGCTCGCGTTGGCGCTGGCGTTAGGCGCCACGGTCGCTCTCGGCCTCACGCTGATCGCCTCGGTGCGCCGGCGCCGTCGCGAGCTGGCCATCCTGAAGGCGATCGGTTTCAGGCCCCGGCAGTTGCAAGCGAGCGTCTTGTGGCAGGCGGGCATCGTCGCGGTCGTGGGGATCGTCATCGGGGTGCCGCTCGGGCTGGCGCTGGGGCGATGGCTCTGGACGCTGTTCGCCGACGAGATCGGCGCCGTCCCGGCGCCGGTCATCCCGTTCTTGTCCATCGCCGTCGCCTCCCTGGTCGCGCTGGCCCTCGCCGTGGGGCTGAGTGCGGTGCCGGGCCGGATCGCGGCGCGCACCCCCGCCGTGACGGCACTCGCAGCGGAATAGGGTCCGTCAGTCGGTCGGCGCGGCCTCCCCGCCGTAGTCCACCGCGACGAGGCACAGCCCGTGGGCGGGTGCCGGCTCGGCCATGGCCTGACGGGACGAGGCGCGGAGGCGCTCGAGCAGGCCGGCGGGCGTCCCCTTGCCCCGGCCGACCACGACCAGGCTGGCCACCAGTGAGCGCACCATCTGGTGGCAGAACGAGCTGGCGGTGATGTCGAAGCGGAGCAACCGCCCCTCTTGCGAACCCGCACCGGCATCGGCCGCCTCGGGTCCGTCGTCGACGGTCCAGCGCACCCGCGTCACCCGGCGCACGATGGGCTCCGCCGGGTCCGTGCCGGGCGGGCGCCGGCAGAAGGAGCGGAAGTCGTGGCTGCCCAGCAGGACGTCGGCGGCCGTGCGCATGGTGCCGAGGTCGAGCGGGTCGCGCACGTGCCAGGCCACCGGCGCGAGCAGGGGGTCCGGCTCGGGTGCGTCCCAGATCAGGTAGCGGTAGGAGCGTCCCGTGGCCGAGCGGCGGGCGTCGAAGTCCTCTCCCACTTCCTCGGCGCGCCGAACGACGACCTCCGGGGCGAGTTGGCGGTTGAGGGCGCGGGCGAGGCCGGAGCCGTCATAGGGGATGGGCGGCAGGTCGACGTGTACGACCTGTCCCCGCGCGTGCACGCCGGCGTCGGTGCGCCCGGCACAGGTGATCAGCGGCGGTTCGCTCAGCCGGGCCGTGCGCTCGAGTGCGTGGCGCAGCGCGCCCGCCACCGTCGGGACCTCCGGTTGGAGGGCGAAGCCGCGGAAGGCGGCGCCGTCGTACGCGAGGAGGAGCCTCCAGCGCTGCGTGGCAGCGCCGGCAGGTTGCTCCACTCTCGACCCGGCGATGCCTGGAGATCGCCTAGACGAACTCGATACGCGCCATCGGCGCGTTGTCACCGGGCCGCGGTCCCAGCTTCAGGATGCGGGTGTAGCCACCGGGCCGGTCCGCGTAGCGCGGCCCGATCTCGTCGAAGAGCTTGTGGGCCATGTCCTTGTCCCGGATCAGGGCCACGACGTTGCGGTGGTTGGCCACGCCGCCGTGGACCGCCGCCGTGACGCACTTCTCCGCCACCGGCCGCAGGGCCTTGGCCTTGGACTCGGTGGTGACGATGGACTCGGCCGCGATGAGCGACGCGACCAGGTTGCCCATCATCGCCTTCTGGTGCGACGCCGAGCCGCCCATCCGGCGGCCGCGCCTCGGGGTGCCCTGCACGACGGATCAGTCCCTGGTGCGGAGCGAGAGCCCGCGTTCGTCCAGGCGCTGCACCACCTCGTCGGCCGACTTCTGGCCGAAGTTGGTGATGGCAAGCAGGTCCTCCATGGTGCGCTCGACCAACTCGCCGATCGTGTTGATCTGCGCGCGCTTCAGGCAGTTGCGCGGCCGCTCGGAGAGGTCGAGCTCCTCAATGCGCAGATCGAGATCGGGCGAACCGCTGGTCGTGGTGCCGGTGTCACCGAGCTCCAGGCCTTGCGGTGCCTCCTCCAGGTCGGCCACCAGCGAGACCAGGTTGCGCAGCGTGTCGCCGGCCGAGGCCAGGGCCTCGCGCGGCGAGATGGTCCCATCCGTCTCGATGTCGAGCACGAGGCGGTCGTAGTTGGTGGACTGCTCGACCCGCACGGGCTCGATGTCGAACGTCACGCGGTGCACCGGCGAGAAGATGGAGTCGATCGGGATGACCCCGATGGTCGACGAGCGCTTGTTCTTGTCGGCGGACGCGTAGCCGCGGCCCCGCTCCACCGTCACGTCGACGGCCAGCCGGCCCTTGGCGTTGATGGACGCGATGTGCAGGTCAGGGTTCAGGATCTCGACGTCGGGCGTCAGCTGAATGTCAGCGGCTGTGGCGTCGGCCGGGCCGCGCACGTCCAGGCGCAGCGTCACCGCCTCGTCCGAGTGCACCCGGACCAGGAGGTCCTTGAGGTTGAGGATGATGTCGGTGACGTCCTCCTTGACCCCGGGGAGCGTCGTGAACTCGTGCAGCGCCTCGTCGAAGCGGAGCTGGGTCACGGCCCCCCCCGGGATGGACGAAAGCAGCGTGCGTCGCAGCGAATTGCCGAGCGTGGTGCCGAAGCCCGGGTCGAGCGGGCCGATGGCGAATCGCTGCCGGTTGTTCTGCTCCTCGTCGACGACTTCGACGGTCGGCCGTTGGATGATCAGCATGTGGGTACTCCTGTGTGGCGGTGGGGTCGGGCGGTCGTGGGTTGCGTCGGGTTGGTCGGCTACTTCGAGTAGAGCTCGACGATCAGCTGCTCCTGAATGGGCTCGTCGATGTGCTCGCGCTGCGGCGGGTTGAGCACGGAAACCGAAAAACCGGAGTCACCGGGCTCGAGCCAGGCCGGGGTCTGGCGCTCCAGGGTGTCCATGTTGCGGCGCACCTGGAAGTTGCCGCGGGTGGACTCGCGCAGGGTGACGATGTCGCCCGTGCGGACCCGGTAGCTCGGGATGGTGACGCGCTTGCCGTTGACGAGGACGTGGCCGTGGCGCACGAACTGGCGGGCCTGGCGCCGGCTGGCGCCCCAGCCGGCCCGGAAGACCACGTTATCCAAGCGGAGCTCCAGGTTGCGCAGCAGGTTCTCGCCGGTGATGCCGCCCTGCCGGGTGGCCTCCTCGTACATGTTGCGGAACTGGACCTCGAGGATCCCGTAAATACGGCGGGCCTTCTGCTTCTCGCGCAGCTGGGCCAGGTACTCCGACCCCTGGCGCATGCGGTCGCGGCCGTGCTCGCCCGGCGGGTAGGCGCGGCTGTGCCGGTCGGTCACCGCCTCGGAGACCGGGCACTTCAGCGAGTAGCAGCGCTCGCCCTTCAGGAACAGCTTCGTCCGCTCACGCCGGCAGAGGCGGCAGACGGGGCCGGTGTATCGGGCCATGGGGGTGGGGTTTCCTCTTCTCTTTCTCGGTCTTCGCTCGACTAGACGCGGCGGCGCTTCTTGGGGCGGCAGCCGTTGTGGGGGATGGGGGTGACGTCCTTGATGCCGACGACCTCGATGCCGACCGCGGCCAGCGAACGGATCGCCGTCTCGCGGCCCGAGCCCGGGCCGCGCACGAGCACGTCGACCTTGCGCACACCGTGCTCCATGGCCCGCTTGGCGCACGCCTCGGCGGCGAGCTGTGCGGCGAAGGGGGTGGACTTGCGCGAGCCCTTGAAGCCGACGTTGCCGGCGGAGGCCCAGGCGAGCACGTTCCCCTCGGGGTCGGCGATGGACACGATGGTGTTGTTGAACGAGCTCTTGATGTGCGCGACGCCGTAGGCGACGTTCTTGCGCTCCTTGCGGCGGGGGCGCCGCTGGCCGGGCTTGGTCTGCTTGGGCATCTACTTCTTCAACGCTTTCTTCTTGCCGGCGACGGTCTTCTTGGGGCCCTTGCGGGTGCGCGCGTTGGTGTGGGTGCGCTGGCCGTGCACCGGGAGCCCCTTGCGGTGGCGGACGCCCTGGTAGCAGTTGATCTCCATCTTGCGCTTGATGTCCTGGGAGACGTCCCGGCGCAGGTCACCCTCGACCCGGAAGGCCTGGTCGATGTATGTGCGGAGTTTGGCGACCTCCTCGTCGGTGAGGTCGCGGACGCGGGTGGAGGGGCTGATGTCCACGGCGTCGGTGATCTGCTTCGACAGCGTCGGACCGATGCCGTAGATGTAGGTCAGCGCGATCTCGAGCCGCTTCTCGCGCGGGATGTCCACCCCAGATATACGGGCCATGTGTCTCGTCCTCTCCCTAGCCCTGCCGCTGCTTGTGGCGCGGGTTGTCACAGAGCACCCGGACCACGCCGCGGCGCCGGATGACCTTGCACTTCTCGCAGATCGGCTTCACGCTCGGCCGAACCTTCATTGACTTCCCGTCCTCTTCTCTTCGTTCTTGCTCGTGCTTGTCACTACTTGTACCGGTAGGTGATGCGACCCCGATTGAGGTCGTACGGAGTGATCTCCACCTGGACCTTGTCCCCAGGGAGGATCCGGATCCGGTGCATCCGCATCTTCCCCGAGCTGTGCGCCAGCACCTTGTGTCCGTTCTCGAGCTCGACTCGGAACATGGCGTTGGGCAGCGGCTCGACCACCGTGCCTTCGAGCACGATGGCGTCTTCCTTGGGCTTGGGCAGGTCACCCTCCTTGCAAATTTCGTCTTGGTGCTGCTCCGAGGCGCACCGGGCGGCGCGAGGCCGAAGGGTGCGGAAACCGGATAGGCCCGGGCGCCGTTCGCGGACGGTCCCAGGGCCGACCTACGAGTTTACCGTACGTGCAGGGAATTTCCAGCCGATCACGCACGAAAACGCCGCCCGCAGTCCGACTGGAGCCGACCGACCAGGGTCGTGACCCGGCCGGGCCCCACCCTGAAGCCTCGCAGATGCCTACACCTATTATACACGTATACGTGTATGGTTGGTGTATGAGCCGGGTGCGGACGAACATCGAGATCGAGGAGACCCACCTGCGGGCCGTCATGGAGCGTTACGGGCTGCGCACGAAGACCGAGGCCGTTGACCTGGCCCTGCGCCACCTGGCCGGCCAGCCAATGACGCGGGAGGAGGCTCTCGCCATGCGGGGGGCACACGCCATCGGCGAAATCCCCGCGGACCCTGGGCCCACGGACTTTTGATCCTCGCCGACACCTCGGCCTGGGTGGAGTTCGACCGGGCCACCGGCAGTCCCGTCGATTGGCGCATCACCGAGCTGATCGGCGGTGGCGGTCCCCTGGCCGTGACCGAGCCGGTCGTCATGGAGGTTCTTGCTGGGGCCCGCGACGAGCGGCAGGAGGTGTACCTGCGCCGGCTGCTGGGGCGCTGCACGTTGCTGCGGTTCGACCCTGCGGCCGACTTCGACGCCGCGGCCAAGACCTACCGGCTGTGCCGTCGCGCCGGGGTCAGGCCCGGCGGCATAGTCGATTGCCTGATCGCCTCGGTGGCCCGGCGCCACGGCGCCGCACTGCTCACCGCCGACCGCGGCCTCGTCCGGGTCGCACGCGTGGCCGGGGTCGAGCTCGACACCGCGACGTAATACGGCCACACACAGCGCCCGAACACCGAGGAGACGGTCGCGTCCGATCGATAGGCGGAAAGTCTCCTGGTCCACCTGGGTATCCGGAAATCCTGAGCGGTCAGTGGGAACTATCTTCGGTCGAGGTCCCGGTCGGAGGCTTCACCATGGCCAAGCTCATCTACATCATGAACACGTCACTCGACGGTTACTGCGAGGACCGGGACGGAGGCATCGATTTCGGTGCCCCTGATGAGGAGTACTTCAGTTTCATCAACGACCTCGAGCGCCCGGTCGGCACCTATCTCTACGGACGCCGCATGTACGAAGCGATGACCTACTGGGAGACCGCTCCCATCGCCGACCAGCCGCCCTGGGTGGTGGACTTCACCAGCATCTGGCGAGGGGCCGACAAGGTCGTCTTCTCGAAGACCCTGGCATCGGTGTCAAGCGCTGGGACCACCCTTGAGCGGGAGTTCAACGTCGAGGCGATTCGGCGGATGAAGGCTGGCGCAGCCCACGATCTCACGGTGGGCGGAGCTGATCTCGCGGCCCGAGCACTCGCGGCTGGCTTGGTGGACGAGTGCCACTTGTTCTTCTGGCCAGTCGTGTTCGGAGACGGCAAGCACGCCCTCCCTCGGCACGTCCGCATCGACCTTCAACTGCTCAATGACCGGCGCACCGGCAACGGGGTCGTCCACCTTCACTACCGCATCACGCGGTGAGGACCATCCGCACTACCCGTTATCGACCGATCTGCTGTCGCCGCGTCTGGACCCAACCTGGTCTGTCCTGGCGAGCCCTTCGACTCCCGCGGTGGATCGATGTGTCGATATTTCAGGCGGCCCGACGGCACGTTCGGGTTCGAAGAGTTCCGGCGCGATCCAGAAGACATGGGGCGTTGGACGCCGATCGCATACTTCGCAGGCAGGCAGTTCGCGACTGAGGTCGACGCAGTCTCTGCCGCCCGAGACGCCGTACCGTGGCTGTCGTCCGTGCTTGACAGCTCGAACTAATCCCTATCGAAGGCGAAGGTGTCGACCTCACGGTCCCGCTGTGATGACGCCGTCTGCTCCGAGGCCTCGTACGCTGTCGACAGCCAGCAGAGGGGCTAGTCCCGAATCGTTGCAGTTCGCAGGCACGAATCCGGGAGGGGAGATCGACGAGTACGGCACTGTGAGCGCCCGAGGCCAGCCCGAGAATTGGATCGTGAACTGTATCGATCCTGGTGGTGCGCCACACCAAGTCCAATCCAGTTCAACGACGGCCTGAGGCAGTCGTCCGTTCGCCGAAAGCGCGATCGGCTGCGTCGGTGGAGGGGGCAATGCAGCTCGTTCATACTGCGTTTCCTTCAGGTCGAGCGCGCTTCCCGAGCCGTTGATGATCACCACGTCGGGTTGTCCGCCGAGCGAACACGGCCGAGTGGATGTGTTTGTCATCCTGATCGCCCCGAGATCCGTTCCGGACTGGTTGAACGCCACCGTCGCCGCGAGTTGGCCGGCCGAACACGAGGAGAGGACCGCTGGCTGCGGAGGCGGGCGGGTGATGACTGTCCGCGCACTCGACCGATGGGGTGAGCCTCTCTGGATGTTCGCCACGCCGAAGCCGATCAGGGCAAGAACGAGGGCAACCAGAATCGAAACCCCGAGCAACCGCCGGCGGTGCCGTCGCCTCGCCTCTTTGATGATGAGATCATCCGCTTTTGGAGGGTCGGAGGTGGTGGTCGCCGGATGTTCCTCGACGGCCATCGGCGACTGGTCCAACAACCTCATTAGGAAGATACTAAGGCACCTAGTATCATTTTGTCTATGGTCCCAGATCCTCGTCAGACCATGCCCGTCTATCTGAGGGTGGCGGCCGACCTGCGACGTTCCATCGCCGAGGGCGAGGCGAAGCCGGGGCAGCGGCTTCCGCCGGCCCGTGACCTGGCAGCGGTCGCAGGGGTCAACCAGAACACCATGTTTCGAGCGCTCCGACACCTGCGCGAGGAGGGCCTACTCGAGTTTCGGCGCGGTCGGGGCATCGTCGTCACCGGCACGCCCGAGCGCGGTGCGGTGGTTCTCCGAGCCAAGGAGCTGTTGGACTTTGCCCGACGACAGGGGTTCGAGTCAGACGAAGTCGTGGGAATCATTCACAGTCTGAGCTGAGCTCGGCGCCGGTCAGGTCCTACTTGGGCCGGAAATGGACGAACACCCGGCCGAAATTATGCGAGTCCTTCTCGACTCGGTCATAGAGCGCCTTGATGTCCTTTCGGTCGAGGAATCGCAGCACGCGCTTCTTGAGCTGTCCGCTTCCCTTGCCCGGGATGATCTCCACTAACCGAACCCTCTTTTCAATCGCTTCGTCGATGATGTCTCGAAGGGCACGATCGATATCGTCGCC
Source organism: uncultured Acidimicrobiaceae bacterium (assembly GCA_963834405.1). Classification (GTDB taxonomy): domain Bacteria; phylum Actinomycetota; class Acidimicrobiia; order Acidimicrobiales; family RAAP-2; genus Bog-473. The sequence goes on from CAWIBX010000001.1 coordinate 182,347, forward strand.
TCGGTTGTAGATCTCGTGCAGGTCCAGCTTGAGCTTCACGACCTACGGTCTACACCGCCCGCGACGCGATTCGACCGCCGTCAGCGTCACCAGGCGAGTTCGCCGTCGCCCTCTTGGAATGTGCCGGTAGGACCATCCGTATCGATGGTGGCCATGCGCACGATGACCTCTGCGCCCTTCTCGACGGGCTGCCCGGCCCCACTGAACGGGGTGAGGTCGGTCGCAGTGAAGCCGGGCTCCACAGCGTTGAACTTGATCCCCGGGAACGTCTTTGCGTACTGAACCGTGAGCATGGAGACGGCCGCCTTGCTCGAGCCGTAGACGATGCTCGGAAAGTGAAACTGGCGCCGCTCCGGATTGGTGACGGCCCAGAAGGAGCCCAGAGCGCTCGAGACGTTGAGCACCACCGGATTCTCGGACGGCTCCAGTAGCGGAAGGGCGGCCTGGGTGACACGGATCAGACCGATGACGTTCGTATCGAAGACCCTCAGCGCGATGGGGCCGGTGACTTCGGTGGTACTGATGCCCGCGTTGTTGACGAGGACGTCGAGATGACCCTCGCGCTCGGCGATGGCCCCCAGTGCGGCCTCGACCGACGAATCGTCGGTCACATCGAGCTGCACGAATTGGCCGCCGAGCGCCGAGGCCGCCGGCTCTCCCCGCTCGGGGTCGCGCGCCCCCAGATACACGGTGTGCCCCCGCTCGATCAACTGCCGGGCCGTCTCGTAGCCCAGACCCTTGTTGGCTCCGGTGATGAGGGTCACGGTCATTGTCGGTGGTCCTTTATTCGCGATTCCAGCTGTCAGGCCCTCCGACCCGCGGTTCCGCGAGGGACCGTAGCGCCGCTTTTTGCCTGGATCGAGGCGAACTGAATGCCGCCGGTACGGGGAGCCGCAGGCCGGGGCGGCCTCCCGGAGGGAAGCCTCTCTAGGTGGGTGGTGTCTTTCGCGTGATCGGGCACGCTGACCGCGTGGCGTTCGATTCGCGATCTTGGTCCGGATCTGAGAGAATTACAACCTTGTAGTTCTCGATCTGGAGGGACCGATGACGCTCGGCGTGGCGAACAAACAGGGCGACCTGTTCGACGACGTGACCAGGTTCTGCGACGAGACGCTCGAGGCACACTCGATCTACGCGTTCTTGCACCGTGAGCGGGAGCGCCTCTTCCCCGACGAGGCCTTCGCCGACCTCTTCGAGGACTCGGGCCGGCGCTCGGTGCCGCCCTCGGTCGTGGCCGTGGCCATGGTGCTCCAGCGTCTCGAGGGGCTCTCTGACCGCGAGGCGGTCGAGCGCTACTGCTTCGACACCCGCTGGCGCTACGCGGCGGGCGTCGGCGGCTATGACACCGAAGGGTGGACGAGATTCGCCCATACCGTGCTCGTCGACATGCGCGAGCGCCTGCGCCACTCGGTCGCTCCCAACCGCATCTTCGACGTCACCCGCGACGCGGCCAAAGAGGCCGGACTCGTCGGACGCAAGCGCGTATTGGACTCGACTCCGCTCTATGACGCGGTGGCCACCATGGACACGGTTACCCTCATCCGCTCGGCCATCCGGGGAGTGCTCAAGGTGGCCGATCCCGAACTGGCCGCCGAAGTGCGCGAGGTCATAAAGAGCGGTGACGACTACGCCACCTCGGCCAAGCCCCAGATCGACTGGGACGACCCCGCCGCCCGTGACGCCCTGATCGATTCGCGGGCCAAGGACGCCCATGGGGTCCTGTTGCTCCTCGAAGGAAGAGAGCTTGGTCCCGACCTCGCCCAGGCCGTCGCTCTGTTGGCCACCGTCGTCGGCCAGGACATCGAAGAGGATGCGGGGGGCACCTTTCGCATCGTGCGGGGCGTGGCGGCAGACCGGATCATCTCGACGGTCGACCCCGAGGCCCGCCATGGGCACAAGACCCAGGCCAGGGGCTTCGACGGCTACAAGGGTCACGCCGCGGTGGATCCGGACTCAGAGATCATCACCGAGACCGTCGTCACCCCGGGCAACGTGGGCGATGCCGCCGTGGCCGAAGAACTCGTCGCCGACCTCTTGGCCGACGACGAACGCAGCCCTGGGGCGCCAAGGGTTGACGAGGAGTCCGAGGACGATGGCGCGAGCGTCGATGGAGACGAACAGGCCACCGTCTATGGCGACAACGCCTATGGGACCGGGCCGTTTCAAGAGCGACTCGAAGACGAGGGCATCGAGTCGAGGTGCAAGACCCAGAAGCCGACGGCCGCAGGCAGCCTCTTCACCAAGGACCGCTTCGAGGTGAACCTCGAGGACGACACCGTCACCTGTCCCGCGGGCGCGACGGTCACGATCCGCCGTCACCGCGACGGCGGCGGCATGGCCTACTTCGGCGACGCCTGCGCTGGCTGCCCTCTGCGCGAGCAGTGCACGAGGTCGACCGCCGGGCGCACGATCAGCATCGGGGCCCACGAAGCAGCGTTGGCCCGGGCCCGCCAGCGTCAACGCGACCCGGGGTGGCAAGACGACTACCGCACGACGCGCCCCAAGGTGGAGCGAAAGCTCGCCCACCTCATGCGCCGCCGACACGGAGGCCGCCGAGCTCGGGTCCGCGGCACCGTCAAAGTCGGCGCAGACTTCAGTTTGCTGGCCGCCGCCACGAACCTGGCACGTCTGGCCGTCCTCGGCGTGCGGCGCAGTGTCGAAGGGCGCTTGCAGGTGGCCTGAGCGCCAATTGCAGCCTTTCCGGACGTCCTGGGCGCTTGTCCCGCTCGCCTGGCGGTCTGCGGGTCGCCTGCCGGCCCCGGCCACCGCACCGACACGATCCGCCGTGGGCCGCGTGGTTCTGCGGATCAGTCCGTCCGGTGGATACTGACCCGTTTCACACCACCCACCTAGGGGACGGTGAAGACCTCGGGGCCGTCGCCGGTGACGGCGATGGTGTGCTCGAAGTGCGCGGAGAGGCTCCCGTCGGCGGTCACCACGCTCCAGCCGTCGTCGAGGAGTTCGGTCTCGGGGCCGCCGGCGTTGACCATCGGCTCGATGGCGAAGACGTTGCCCGTCTTGAGCGTGGGGCCCTTGTTGCCCGGCCAGTAGTTGGGCACCTGGGGCTGCTCGTGCATGGCCGTGCCGATGGCGTGGCCGACGTACTCGCGCACGACGGAGAACCCGGCCGCCTCGGCGACGTCCTGGACGGCCCGGCCCACCTCGTGCAGCGCGTTGCCCTTGGTGAGCTGTTCGATCCCCGCCCAAAGGCTGCGCTCGGTCACATCGAGCAGCTTCTGGGCCTCCTTGGAGATGGTGCCGATGCCCATGGTGAAGGCGGCGTCGCCGTGGTAGCCCTCGATGATCGCACCGCAGTCGATGGAGAGGATGTCGCCCTCCTGCAGCACGTAGCCGCCCGGGATGCCGTGGACGATCATGGCGTTCGGCGACGTGCAGATGACGGCGGGGAACCCGTGGTAGCCGAGGAAGTTCGACGTGGCGCCCCGGCGGTCGAGCACGTCGCGGGCCACCTGATCGAGCTCGAAGGTGGTGACACCGGGCTTGGCCGCGGCACGGGTCTTTTCGTGCATCTCGGCCACGACCTTGCCCGCCTTGCGCATCTTGGCCAGCTCCGCTTCGTTGCGTCTCACGGCCGGGCCCGCTCCTGCTGGCGTAGTGCGTCGATGGTGCCGACGACCCGCCGGGTGACGGCGTCGGGCGAGCCGGTGCCGTTGATCTCGGCCAGGAGTTCGCGCTCCTTGTACCAGCTGAGCAGGGGCTCGGTCTCCTCCTCGTAGAGGCTGAGCCGGCGCATGATCGCCTCCTCGGTGTCGTCCTCGCGCTGGACCACCTCGCCGCCGCAGACGTCGCAGGTCCAGTTGACCAGAGGCGGGGCCGCCGTGGAGTAGTTGGCGCCGCAGTCGACGCACACCCGGCGCGAGGCGAGGCGCTTCAACACGAGCGAGGTCGGGACCTGCAGGTCGATCACCAGGTCCAGGTTGAAGGGATCGAGCACCTTCTCGAGCGACTCGGCCTGCCCGGTCGTGCGGGGGCAGCCGTCGAGGACGAAGCCGCGGCCGCGGGTGTCGCGTTCGGACAGCCGCACGCTCACCATCTCCATCACCATGTCGTCGGGGATGAGCTCGCCCTTGTCCATGAGGTCCGAGGCACGCTGGCCCAGGCCGGTGCGCGACTTCACCTCGCCGCGCAGCATGTCTCCGGTAGAGACGTGCGGCACGACGTAGTGGTGCGAGAGGCGCACGCACTGCGTCCCCTTGCCGGCCCCCTGCTTGCCGAGGACCACGAGTCTGACCCCGGGTATCACCGAAGCGCGCCTACTTGAGGAAGCCTTCGTAGTTGCGCATCATGAGTTGGCTGTCGATCTGGCGCATGGTCTCGAGCGCGACGCCCACCGAAATGAGCAACGTCGTGCCGTAGAACGGGAACCGGTTCAGGTGCCACAGCGCCATGAGCAGGCTCGGGACGACCGCGACCGAGCCCAGGAACAGGGCGCCGACGACGGTGATGCGGCTGAGGATGTGGGCGAAGTAGCGCTCGGTGGGCGGACCCGGGCGGATGCCCGGGACGAAGCCGCCCTGTTTGCGGATGAGGTCGGCCTGCTGGTGCGGGTCGAAGGCCACGTACACGTAGAAGAACGTGAACAGGACGATCAGGAGGAAATACGAGGCGATGTAGAAGAAGCTGGTCGGCGTGAGGCTGTTGCGCACGAAGTTCTGGAACCAGGTCCACGGGACCACGTTCGACAGGAGAACGGGGATGTACAGCACCGAGCTGGCGAAGATGATCGGGATCACGCCCGACTGGTTCACCTTGAGCGGGATGTAGGTCGAGCTGCCGCCGTACATGCGCCGGCCCACCACGCGGCGCGCGAAGGTCACCGGGATGCGGCGCTGGCCCTGGTCCATGAAGACGATGACGACCAGCAATATCAGCGAGACGATCACGATGATGCCGGCCTTGGTCTTGCCGCCCTCCTCGTAAATGGCCTTGAAGCCGGTCGGGATGGCCGCCACCACGTTGGCGAAGATCAGGATGGACATGCCCTGCCCGATGCCGCGCTGGGTGATGAGCTCGGCCAGCCACATGACCGTCGCGGTGCCGGCGGTGAGGATCAGCACCATGAACAGGGCCAGGGGCCAGTTGAACGTCGGGATCAGGTCGATGCTGGTGCCGAGCAGGGCCGAGTCGTGGCCGTGGAAGGCGTAGACGAGGCCCGAGGACTGCATGACGGCGAGCGCGACGGTCAGGTAGCGCGTGGTCTGGGTGATCTTCTTCTGCCCGACGGCGCCCTGGTCCCGCCACTCCTCGAGCTTGGGGATCACCGTCGAGAGCAGCTGGATGATGATGGAGCTCGTGATGTAGGGCATGACGCCCAGGCCGAACACGGCCAGGCGCACGAGCGCGCCCCCGCTGAAGAGGTTCAGGAAGCCCAGGACGCCGGAGGCGGACGCCGAGCTCTCCAGGCTCTGGAGCCGCGCCCAGTTGACGCCGGGGATCGGGACGTTGGCACCGACCTGGTACAGGGCGATGATCGCGAGCGTGAACACGACCTTGTTGCGAAGGTCGGGGACTCGGAAGATGTTCGCGAGCCGGGAGAGCATGGCCCCTTCCCCTCAGCGCCAGCCCGTCGCCGGCACTAGCGGTTCATCAGGGCATTGCCCGAGGCGGGCGGGCGCCCATGGGCGAACGGCAGCGGCACCCGCTCGACGCTACCCCCGGCGGCGGTGATGGCGGCCTCGGCCGCCCTGGAGAAGGCGTGGGCCGAGACCCGGACGGGACGGCTCAGGGTGCCCTGCCCGAGGACCTTCACCAGTGCCTGGGGCCGGACCAGACCGGCCTCGACCAGGGTCTGCGGGGTGACCTCGTCGGCGCCCAGCGCATCGAGCGCGCCCAGGTTGACCGGCGTGTACTCCACCCGGAACGGGTTTTTGAACCCCCGCAGCTTGGGGATGCGCTGCATGAGGGGCAGCTGCCCACCCTCGAAGCCGACCGGCACCGTGCTGCGGGCCTTCTGTCCCTTCATGCCGCGGCCAGCCGTCTTGTGGCCCTTGCCCCCGGTGCCGCGTCCGACGCGGCGCTTCGTCTTGCGCGCGCCCTTGGGGGGCGCCAGGTCGTGGAGCTTCACGACGACACCTCCTCGACGCGGACCAGGTGGGGGACGCGGGCGATCATGCCCCGGATTTCCGGGCGGTCCGGCAGCTCGTTGGACTGGCCGATGCCGCGCAGGCCCAGCGCGCGCAGGGTGCCGCGGTGCTTGGGCTTGGTGCTGATGGCGCTGCGGGTCTGGGTGACGCGCAGGCGCGCCCCGGCCGGCTCCTTCTTGGTGCGCGGCGTGCGGGGGGTCCGGGAGGTGCGGGCCGTTGTGGTTGTCTCTGCCATGGGCTAGCGCGCCTCCGCCGCGAACAGCTCGGTCTCGCGCTTGCGCTCCCGGTAGGCGCGCAGCACGCCGCCCGGGGTCACCTCGTCGGCCGCCTTGCCCCGCAGTTCGGCCACGTCGTCGGGCCGCCGCAGCTGCTTGAGCCCGGCGATGGTGGCGTGGGCCACGTTGATCCCGTTGGACGAGCCCAGGGACTTGGCCAGGATGTCGCGGATGCCGGCCATCTCCAGGATGTGGCGGGCGGCACCGCCGGCGATGACGCCGGTGCCGGGGGCGGCGGGCTTGAGGAGCACCCGGCCCGCCCCGCTCTCGCCGATGACGGGATGGACGATGGTGCTGCCGGCCAGCGGCACCTCGAAGAGGTTCTTGCGCGCCTCCTCGATGCCCTTCTGCACGGCCAGCCCGGCCTCCTTGGCCTTGCCGTAGCCGAGGCCGACCCGGCCGTTGCCGTCGCCGACGACCATGAGCGCGGCGAACGAGAAGCGCCGGCCGCCCTTCACGACCTTGGCCACGCGGTTCACCTTTATGGTGCGCTCTTCGTACTGTGTGTCGACCATGCTCAGAACTCCAGTCCCTCGGCCCGCGCCGCGTCCGCCAGGACGGCGACGCGCCCGTGGTACACGAAGCCCCCGCGATCGAAGACCACCTTGGTGATGCCGGCCGCCTTGGCCCGGGAGCCGAGGAGCTTCCCGACCGATTCGGCGCCGGAAACGTTAGCCCCGCCGCCGTTGCCCAACGACGCACGCTGGTCGGGCTCGACGGAGGAGGCCGCCACCAGGGTGCGCCCGGCGGTGTCGTCTATCAGCTGCGCCGAGATGTGCCGGTTGGACCGGTGGACGGCCAGCCGGGGGCACTCGGCGGTGCCGATGACCTTGTTGCGCACGCGGGCGTGGCGCCGAAGGCGCAGCCGGGTGCGGTCGCTCGTGCGTCCCATTACTTCGCTGCCTTTCCTGCCTTGCGCTGGACCCGCTCGCCGGCGTAGCGCACGCCCTTGCCCTTGTAGGGCTCGGGCTTGCGGAGCTTGCGGATGTCGGCGGCCACCTGGCCCACCTTCTCCTTGTCGATGCCCTTCACGATGATCCGTGTCGGAACCGGGACCTCGAAGGTGATCCCCTCCGGGGCGTCGACGAGGACCGGGTGCGAGAAGCCCAGGGCCAGCTCGAGGGCGGCGGGTCCCCGGGCCGTGGCGCGGTAGCCGACGCCGACGATCTCGAGCTCCTTGGTGAAGCCGTCGGTGACGCCCGAGACCATGTTGGCCACGAGCGAGCGCGACAGGCCGTGGAGCGCGCGGTTGTGGCGCTCGTCGTCGGGGCGGGTGACCACGAGGGTGTCGCCCTCCTGGGCGATGGTGATCGGCTCGGGGATGGTGCGCTCCAGGGTGCCCTGCGGCCCCTTCACGTTGACCGTGGGGCCGCTCAGGGTGACGGTCACGGCGGAGGGCACGGCGATGGGCGAGCGTCCGACGCGCGACATCAGGCCTCCCCTCTTGGCGTGCCGGCGAGCGCGGGGCTACCGGGGCTACCGGGGCTACCAGACATGGCAGAGCACCTCGCCTCCCAGGTGCTTGCGGCGTGCCTCGGTGTCGGTCAGCAGGCCCTGGCTGGTGGACACGACGGCCACGCCCATGCCGCCGAGGACGCGCGGCATCCCGTCGGCCCGGGCGTAGATGCGCAGGCCCGGGGTAGACACCCGCTTGATCCCCGCGATGGTGCGGGTGCGGTCGCCGGAGTACTTCATGATGATCTCGAGCGTGGTGCCGGGCTTGCCTTGGTTGGGCTCCACCCTGTAGCCCGCGATGAAGCCTTCGCGCTCCAGGACGTGGGCGAGCGACTCCTTGAGCTTCGACCCGGGCATGCGCACGGTGTCGAACATGGCGGAGTTGGCGTTGCGGATCCGCGTGAGCATGTCCGCGATGGGGTCGGTCATGGTCATGGCGCCCTACCAACTCGCCTTCGTCACGCCGGGGACCTCGCCGGCGTGCACCATGACCCGCAAGCAGATACGGCACAACCCGAACTTGCGGTAGACGGCCTTGGGCCGTCCGCACCGCTGGCACCGTGTGTAGCCACGGACCTTGAACTTCGGGGTGCGCTGCTGCTTCTCGATCAAAGCCTTCTTCGCCATAGTGTTACCGGGTCTCCTGTCGGAAGGGAAAGCCGAACGCTGCCAAGAACGCCCGGCCCTCCTCGTTGGTGCGTGCGGTGGTCACGATCGTGATGTCCATGCCGCGGGTCGTGTCGATTTTGTCGTAGTCGATTTCGGGGAAGATGAGCTGCTCGGTCACCCCGAACGTGTAGTTGCCGTGGCCGTCGAACGCGCGCGGCGACAGCCCGCGGAAGTCGCGGATGCGGGGGATGGCCAGGCTGAGCAGACGGTCGAAGAACTCCCAGCCGCGGTCGCCGCGCAGCGTCGCCTTGACCCCGATGGCCTGGCCCTCGCGCAGCTTGAAGCCCGCGATGGACTTCTTGGCCCTGGTGACGACCGGCTTCTGCCCGGTGATGACCTCGAGGTCGCGCTGGGCGCCCTCGATGAGCGACTGCTGCTGGGTGGCCCGGCCGACGCCCATGTTCACGACGATCTTCTCGAGGCGGGGCACCTCCATGATGTTGCGCAGGGAGAGCTCGTCCTTCAGGCGGTCGCGCACCTCGGAGAGGTAGCGCTCCTTGAGCCGGGGACGGGCGGCGTCCGGGGCGGCGGGCGCGTTCACGGTCTCGGTGGTGCTCACAGGTCGGCCTCGCACTTCCGGCAGACGCGGACCTTCTCGCCGTCGCTCTCGTAGCGATAGCCGATCCGGGTGGGCTGGTTGCACGCCTTGCAGACGACGGCCACGGTCGAGACGTGCACCGGCATGAACTTGTCGATGATGCCGCCCTGCTGGGTGGCGCGGGTCGGCTTGGCGTGGCGCTTGGCCACGTTGACGCCCTCGAGGATCACGCGCTCGCGGTCGGGGATGGCGCGCACAACCTCGGCGCGCTTCCCCTTGTCCTTGCCCTGGAGGACGACCACGGTGTCACCCTTGTGAATCCGCATTACAGCACCTCCGGCGCCAGGGAGACGATGCGCATGAAGCGCTTGTCCCGCAGCTCGCGGCCGACGGGCCCGAAGATGCGGGTGCCCCGTGGCTGCTGCTGGTCGTTGATCAGCACCGCCGCGTTCTCGTCGAAGCGGATGTAGCTCCCGTCGGGACGGCGCTTCTCCTTCTTGGTCCGCACGACGACGCACTTGACGACGTCGCCCTTCTTCACGGCAGCACCGGGGATGGCGTCCTTGACGGTGGCGACGAAGACGTCGCCGATGCTGGCGTAGCGCCGGCGCGAGCCACCCAGGACGCGGATGCAGAGCACCTCGCGTGCGCCCGAGTTGTCGGCGACCCGGAGCCGGGATTCCTGCTGGATCATCGAGCCCGCTCCAGCACTTCGGTCAGCCGCCAACGCTTGAGCTTCGAGACGGGGCGCGTCTCCTGCACCCGGACCCGGTCCCCCACCTTGGCGCTGTCCTCGGCGTCGTGCACGTAGAGCTTCTTGGTCCGCTGCACGGTCTTGCCGTACTTGGGGTGCCGCACGCGCTCGACCACGGCCACCACGACGGTGGAGGTCATGGCGTCGGAGACGACGATGCCCTCGCGCACCTTGCGGCGGTTCGGGCGGGCGCCGCCGCCGGCCTCCTCCGCCGCGGCCGCGGGGGCCGCCGCCTTGGCGGTGGCCGCACGGGCCCCTCCACCCGCGACGGGCACGGCCGCCTCGACGTCGTCGGCCGGCAGTTCGGCGGCTGCTTCGGCCTGCACCGCTTCGAGCGCCCGTTCGGCGTCCCGCGCGGCGGCCTTGGCCCGGGCGTCGGCGTCGGCTTCTTCGGCGTCGGCCGTCTCGTCGGCCGGCAGTTCGGCGGCCGCCTCGGCCTGCACCGCTTCGAGCGCCTGTTCGGCGTCCCGCGCGGCGTCCTTGGCCTGGGCTTCAGCCTCGGCTTCTGCCTCGGCGGCTTCGGTGTCGTTGGTGTCCTTGCGCCGGCGCGGCATCAGGCCTCTTCCTCTTCGTCTTCGTCTTCGTCTTCGTCTTCGTCGACGTCGACGTCGAATGCGTCGTCCATGTCGATGTCCTCACCGCCCGCCTCGGCCTCGGCGGCGGCGCGGCGCGCCTCGGCCTTCTCCGCCTGCGCGGCGTCCTCGGCCTCGAGATTGGCCCGGGCCGCCTCGTGCTCCGCCTCGGTCGGAGCGACGTAGGCACCTTCGGCCTCGAGGATCTCGCGGTTCCTCAGCACGGTCAGCATGCGCGCCACGTCGCGCTTGACCTGAGGGATGCGGGCCGGGTTGTCCAGCTGCCCGGTGGCCAGCTGGAAGCGCAGGTTGAACAGCTCGCGACGCGAGTCGCCCAGACGGGCGCCCAGCTCGTCGCCGGTGAGCATCGCAAGGTCGTGCGCCGTGGCCATCAGACGGCGACCTCTGCGTGGCCGTGGGTGCCGGGGCGCACGACGAAGCGCGCCTTGAACGGCAGTTTCTGAATGGCTCGGTCCATGGCCGCGCGGGCCAGGGGCTCGTCGACGCCGGCCAGCTCGAAGAGGACGCGGCCCGGGTGCACGACGGCCACCCAGAGCTCGGGGTTGCCCTTGCCGGAGCCCATGCGGGTCTCGGCCGGCTTCTGCGTCACCGGCTTGTCCGGGAAGACGCGGATCCAGACCTTGCCGCCGCGCTTGACGTGACGGGTCATGGCAATACGGGCGGCCTCTATCTGGCGCGCCGTCAGCCAGCCCGGCTCGGTGGCCTGAATGCCGAAGTCGCCGAACTGCACCGAGGTGCCGCCCTTGGCCGCGCCCGTGAGACGGCCGCGCTGGGTCTTGCGGTGCTTGACCTTCTTGGGCATCAACATGTCAGTCCGACTCCTTGCGGAAGTGCGGCGCCTCGTGGTGCTCGTGGTGCTGGCGCTCCATCTCCTCGTCCCGGGTGAGCTGACGCTCGAGGTCGTCGGGCTCGGTCGGCTGCGGCAACAGGTCGGTCACCGCCGTCTCCGCCTCCGCCTCGTCCCCGTCTTCCTCTTCCTCCGGAAGTTCTTCCGGTGCGGTCCCGACGGGCGGGGTCGACTCGTCTGCGCCCGCCTCCACGTCCGGCTCCACCACCACGTCGACGTCCACGTCCGCGTCGATGTCAGCGTCCGCATCCGCGTCCGCGTCCGACTCGAAGGTCTCAGCCCGGCGCCGTCCGCCTCCGGCCGTGATGAGCCGGCGGGGACCGCCCTGGCCCGAGGTCTCCCCGACGGCCATAGCGGCCTCACGGGTGATCTTGTCCTCGATGGAGACCTTGTAGGGGAGGATGTCGCCCTTGTAGATCCACACCTTGACGCCGACGCGGCCTGCCGTCGTGCGCGCCTCACGGAACCCGTAGTCGATGTCGGCCCGGAGCGTGTGCAGGGGGACCCGCCCCTCGCGGTACTGCTCCTTGCGCGACATTTCGGATCCGCCGAGACGGCCCGAGCACTGCACCTTGATGCCCTGGGCCCCGGCCTTCTGCACGGTCTGGATGGCCCGCTTCATGGCCCGCCGGAACGCGACCCGACGCACCAGCTGGTCACAGATGCCCTGGGCGATGAGCGCGGCGTCGAGCTCGGGCTGCTTTATCTCCTGGATGTTGAGCTGAATCCGGTTCTGCAGCCCCGTGATCTCTTCGAGCTTCTTCTTGAGCCGGTCGGCCTCGGCGCCGCGGCGGCCGATGACGATGCCCGGCCGGGCGGTGTGGATGTCGACGCGCAGGCGGTCACGCGTGCGCTCCACCTCGATGCGGCTGACCGCGGCCGCCTCGAGCTGTGTCATGAGGTAGTCGCGGATCTTCCAGTCCTCGACCACGAACTCCTTGTAATGACGCTCCTCGAACCAGCGGGACTTCCAGTCCGTCGTGATCCCGAGCCGGAAGCCGTAGGGGTTTACCTTCTGGCCCATTCAGTTGCCCTTCTCGTCCTCGGCGGCGTCATCGGTGGCGTCGTCCGTCGCATCTTCTGTTGTGTCCTTGTTGGCCTTCGTTGCCTTCGTGGCCTTGGTGGCCGGCGCGGCCTCGGCCGCCTTCGTGGCCTTGGTCGCCTTGGTGGCGGCCTTCTTCGGCGGGGCCGCCTTGGCGGCCTTGGTGGCCTTGGCCGCCTTCTTCGCCGGTGCGGGCTCCTCTTCGTCCCCGCCGGCCTCGGCCTCTTCAGTCTCCGTCGCGTCGGTTGCGATCTCGTCGACCAGCGCCTCGTCGGTCGCCGCCTTCTCGGCCTCCGCCGCCGCCTGAGCAGCCCGGCGACGAGAGAGGCGGCCCGACAGGTCGGCCCGCCGGCGCGACGCGTCGACCCGGCGCGACCGGTTCGCACTCACGGCCTCCATGCGCTTACGCCGCAGCTCCAGGCGATCGGCCGGCAGCCGGCTCACAATGATGGTGATGTGGCATGTCCGCTTGCGAATACGGGTGGCCCGCCCGCGGGCCCGCGGGCGCCAGCGCTTCATGGTGGCGCCCTCGTCGGCGTAGCAGGCCGCGACGTAGAGCACCTCTGGGTTCTGCGAGTCGTTGTGGGCCGCGTTGGAGACGGCCGAGGTGAGGACCTTGCCGATGACCTCGGCAGCCTCGCGTTCGGTGCCGGTCAGGATCTCGGCCGCGCGTTGGACGTCCTCGCCCCGGATGAGGTCGAGGACCTGGCGCGCTTTCGATGCCGACAAGCCGCAGTAGCGGTGGACGGCCCGCGTCCCGGGGCGCTCGTTGGTCTTGGTGGCGGTCATCGCCGGGCTCCGCGCTCCTGACCCGCGTGGTAGCGGAAGGTCCGGGTCGGGGCGAACTCGCCAAGCTTGTGGCCCACCATGGACTCGGTCACATACACCGGCACGTGGCGGCGGCCGTCGTGCACGGCGATGGTGTGGCCGACCATGTCGGGAATGATCGTGGACCGGCGGGACCAGGTCTTTATGACCTTCTTCTCCCCGCTGGAGTTGAGGACGTCCACCTTCTTGAGCAGGTGGTCGTCGACAAACGGGCCTTTCTTCAGGCTACGCGGCATGGCTCCTCAACCCCCGTCCTATCGCCGCGCCCCGCGGGTGCGGCGCCGACGGACGATCATCGAATTGGACTTCTTGTTGCGGGAACGGGTGCGCCCCTCGGGCTTGCCCCACGGCGACACCGGGTGGCGTCCACCGGAGGACTTGCCCTCGCCCCCGCCGAGCGGGTGGTCGACCGGGTTCATGGCGACGCCACGCGTTTGCGGGCGCTTCCCCTTCCAGCGGTTGCGCCCGGCCTTACCCACCTTGACCAGTTCCGCCTCGGCGTTGCCCACGACGCCGAGGGTGCCCCGGCAGTCGATGGAGACCCGGCGCATTTCAGTGGACGGGAGCCGCAACGTGGCGAACGCGCCCTCCTTGGCCACGAGCTGGACGCTCATGCCGGCGCCGCGGGCCATCTTGCCGCCGCCGCCCGGCCGCAGCTCGACGTTGTGGATGGTGGAACCCACCGGGATGTAACGCAGCGGCAGCGCGTTCCCCGGCCTGATGTCGGCCCCCTGGCCGCTCTGCAGCACGTCGCCGACGCGGACGCCCGCGGGGGCCAGGATGTAACGCTTCTCGCCGTCCGCGTAGTGCAGGAGCGCGATGCGCGCGTTGCGGTTGGGGTCGTACTCAATGGAGGCCACCTTGGCCGGGATCCCGTCTTTGTTCCGGCGGAAGTCGACGATGCGGTACTGCTGCTTGTGACCGCCGCCGCGGTGGCGCGAGGTCTTGCGGCCGTAGTTGTTGCGCCCGCCGCTCTGCGGGTTGGGCGCGAGCAGCGACTTCTCGGGGCGGGTGCGGGTGATCTCGGAGAAGTCCGAGACGGTCTGGAACCGCCTTCCGGCGCTGGTGGGCTTGCGTGAGCGAAGTGGCATTAACGGGTTCCGATCAGCGCTCGAACAGGTCGATGGAGTCGTCGGGATGCAGCGTCACAATGGCGCGCTTGGTGTTGGGGCGCCGCCCCTTCACGTTGGTGCGCCGGTTGCGCGTCGCCTTCCCCTTGCGGTTGAGGGTGTTGACATTGGTAACCCGGACGCCGAAGGCCTGCTCCACGGCGTGGCGCACGTCGATCTTCGTGGCCCGGCGGTCGATGATGAAGGTGTAGACGCTCTGCTCCATGAGGGCATAGCTCTTCTCGGAGACGACCGGGCGGATCAGCACGGACATGGCGTCACGCCTCGTCATCGGAGTCCTCCGTCTCGGTCTCCGCGTCCGTCGCGTCCTCGCTCACGGCGTCCTCGCTCGGCTCGGACTCTGCCGCGGCGGTGGCCTTCCTCGTCCGCCGGGTTCTCGTCTTGGCCGGGGCCTCGGGCTCGGTCTCGTTCTCGGATTCCGAATCGTCGTCGGCGTCCGCCGCCGCCCTCTTGGTGGCCTTCGCCGCCTTGGTCGCCTTCGCCGCCTTCTTGGCCGGCGCGGCCTTCTTGGCCGCGGCCGCTTCCTCTTCCGCCTCGGCCTCGGCTTCCGCAGCCCTGGCCGCGCTGCGGGTCCGGGCCTCGGCCCGCGCCGTGTCCCCGTCGACGCGGCCCTCGTGGGTGCCGGAGAACGCCCCTTCTGACGTGGGCAGAGTGCGGTCGGAGAAGAGCAGCCAGTCGCTGCGCACCACGTCGTGGGCCGAGAGCTCGGCGTGGGTCGTGATGCTGGCCTCGGGGATGTTGCGGAAGGAGAGCGCGACCTCTATTTCGTCCTGGGCCAGGACGACGAGGACCGACCCGTTCAGCCTGAGCTTGCGCAGAATGGTCACCGCGCCGCGGGTGTCGGGCTCCTCGATCTGCCAGTCGTCTATGACGGCGACCCGCCCCAGGTCGGCCCGGTCGCTCAGCGCCGAGAGCAGGGCCAGGCGCACCATCTTCTTGGGTGTCTTCTGCGCGTAGTCGCGTGGCTTGGGCCCGAGGGCGATGCCGCCTCCGTTCATGGACGGCGAGCGTGTGGAACCCTGGCGGGCTCGGCCCGTGCCTTTCTGGCGGTACGGCTTGGCGCCGCCGCCGCGCACCTCGGCGCGCGTGCGGGTCGAGTGCGTGCCCGACCGGCTGGCCGCCAGCTGCGCGGTGACCACCTGGTGCAGCACGTCCCGGTTGGGCTCCAACCCGAAGATCGTCGGCTCCAGGTCCACCTTGCCAATGTCGTGGCCCGCCGCGTTGCGCCGCGTCGCGGAGCGCGTCACCGGAGCCGGCCGCTCCTTCTTCATGGTGTTCCGCAGAACGGTGCCGGTCGCGCTCATGAGCGGCCTCCGGCGTTGCTCGGCGTCTTCACCGAATTGCGCAGAACGACGACACTGCCCCGGGACCCGGGTACCGCGCCCTTCACGAGGACCAGCTGGCGCTCCGGGTCAGCGGAGACGACCTCGAGGTTCAGCGCCGTGACCTGGGTGCCGCCCAGCTGTCCGGCCATGCGGGTCCCCTTGAAGACCCGCGACGGCGTGGCGCAGGCGCCGATGGCACCGGGCACCCGGTGGCTGCGGTGGTTGCCGTGCGACGCACCCTGGCCGCTGAAGTTGTGCCGCTTCATGCCCCCGGCGAAGCCCTTGCCCTTGCTCACCGCGATGGCGTCGACCCGCTCGCCGGCCTCCCACATGTCGGCCGCCAGTTCCTGGCCCACGGCGTAGTCCGCGACGTCGTCGAGCCGCAGCTCCACCAGAGCGCGTCCGGGCTCTACACCCGCCTTGGCGTAATGGCCGGCCGCCGGCTTGGAAAGTGTCGAGCCGCGGCGGAAGCCCCACGTGACCTGCAGCGCGGCGTAGCCGTCCGTCTCGGGCGTCTTGACCTGGACCACGCGCACGGGCGCGACCTTCAACACCGTCACCGGTACGGCGCGGTTGCGGTCGTCCCAGATCTGGGTCATGCCGACTTTCTCGCCGACGATCGCCTTGCTTGCCACGTGTCCTCTCTTTGCGCCGGGTTTTCCCGTGCGCACGCAGACGCTCCGCCCGGGAATCCCGAGCGGAGCGCTCGACTGGTTCGGCGTGAGGTCCCGGCTGCGTAGGCCGACGATCACGCACGTCTGTTGTGCGGGCGGCACGGATGTACCACCTGAAACGCCTCTGAGCTGCCGAAATCGGCGGCTCACGAGGTTACACCATGGGTGCCCCCCCTGCCAGGCGTCCGGCCTGCGGGTCTAGGCGGGCCGTACTACAGAGAAAACTCTAAGCGTACCCGTTTATGCTTTCGAAAATACCCTTCCGGGGGGAGACGTCCTCGCCCCTCAATCCGGAAGAGACATCCTTCCCGGAACCGGGGGGCGACGTCCTCGCCTCTCAATCCGGAGGAGACATCCTCCCCCGGAACCCGGGGGAGACGTCCTCGCCCGAAGCAGCCGGCCCCGGCCCCGGCCCCGGCCCCCGCCGGACGGACCCCCGCCCGACCGACCGACAAACCTCAGGCCGTCTGGATCTTGATCTCTATGTCCACCCCGGCCGGCAGGTCCAGGCGCTGGAGCGAGTCCACCGTCTTGGGCGTGTGCTCCACGATGTCGACCAGCCGCTTGTGGACCCGCATCTCGAAGTGCTCGCGCGAGTCCTTGTACTTGTGCGGCGACCGGATCACCGTGTAGCGGTGCTTGTCCGTGGGCAGGGGCACCGGCCCGAGCACCTTGGCCTGCGTCCGCAAGACCGTCTGGACGATCTTCTCGGTCGACTGGTCGAGGATCTCGTGGTCGTAGGCCTTCAGCCTGATGCGGATCTTCTGCTTCGGGCCGTCGGCCATGGTCTCGCTCCCTCGCCCCGACCGACTACTTAATGATCTTCGAGACGGTGCCCGAAGCCACCGTGCGGCCGCCCTCGCGGATGGCGAAGCGCAGGCCCTCGTCCATGGCGATGGGCTTGCCGAGCTCGACCGTCATGGAGGTGGTGTCGCCCGGCATGACCATCTCGGTGCCCTCCGGCAGCACGATCTCGCCCGTCACGTCGGTAGTGCGGAAGTAGAACTGCGGCCGGTAGTGCGTGAAGAACGGCTTGTGGCGGCCGCCCTCCTCCTTGTTGAGCACGTAGACGTTCGCCTCGAAGTTGGTGTGCGGCGTGATGGAGCCGGGCTTGCACAGCACCTGGCCGCGCTCCACCTCCTCCTTCTTGGTGCCGCGCAGCAGCGCGCCGATGTTGTCGCCGGCCTGGCCCTGGTCGAGCAGCTTGCGGAACATCTCGACGCCGGTGACCGTCGTCTTCTGCGTGTCGCGCAGGCCGACGATCTCGACTTCCTCGCCCACCTTGATGATCCCCTGCTCCACCTTGCCGGTGACGACCGTGCCGCGGCCGGTGATGGACATGACGTCCTCGACCGGCATGAGGAAGGGCCGGTCGACGTCGCGCTCGGGCTCGGGGATGTACTCGTCCACCGCGTCCATGAGCTCGACGATCTTCTCGCTCCACTCGGGGTCGCCCTCGAGGGCCTTGAGCGCGGAGACCCGGACCACCGGGACGTCGTCGCCGGGGAATTCGTAGGAGGTCAGCAGGTCGCGCACCTCCAGCTCGACCAGCTCGAGCAGCTCCTCGTCGTCCACCATGTCCGCCTTGTTCAGCGCGACCACGATGTAGGGCACGCCCACCTGGCGGGCCAGGAGCACGTGCTCACGGGTCTGGGGCATGGGGCCGTCGGCCGCCGAGACCACCAGGATGGCGCCGTCGATCTGGGCGGCGCCGGTGATCATGTTCTTGATGTAGTCGGCGTGGCCCGGCATGTCGACGTGCGCGTAGTGGCGCTTGTCGGTCTCGTACTCGACGTGCGCGATCGTGATCGTGATCCCGCGCTGCTTCTCCTCGGGCGCCTTGTCGATGTCTTCGAACTTGGTGAACGAGGTGTTGGGGTTGCGCTCGGACAGCACCTTCGTGATGGCAGCCGTGAGCGTCGTCTTGCCATGGTCGATGTGACCCATGGTCCCGACGTTCACATGTGGCTTGGTGCGCTCGAACTTCTGCTTGGCCATCGCCTCGCTACTCCCTGCTCCTTGTCGGTGCCACGGTGGCCCCGACGCTGTCTCTCTGTTCCGTTCTGTCTATTAACTGTTGTGTGGTCCGCTATTCAGTGGTCCGGGGCTCCATGGGCTCCATGGGCTCCATGGGCTTCCGGGGCTGCCCGGGCCACCCCTATTCCCCGTGCACCCGGGCGATGATCTCCTTGGCGATCGACTCGGGCACTTCGTTGTACGACTCGAACTGCATCGTGTACGTGGCACGACCCTGGGTGCGCGAACGCAGGTCAGTAGCGTAGCCGAACATCTCGGCGAGCGGGACGTGCGCGTTGATCACTTGGCTCGATCCCTGTGGCTCCGCGTGGCCGACCCGGCCCCGGCGGGAGGACAGGTTGCCCATGACGTCGCCCATGAAGTCGTCGGGCGTCGTCACCGTCACGGCCATGACGGGCTCTAGCAGCACCGGGCTGGCCCTCTTGAGCGCGTCCTTGATGGCCATGGAGCCGGCGATCTTGAACGCCATCTCCGATGAGTCCACGTCGTGGTACGAGCCGTAGGTCAAGGTGACCCGCACGTCGACCGTCGGGTACCCGGCCAACACGCCCGTGGTGAGCGCCTCCTGGATCCCGGCGTCGACCGAGGGGATGTACTCCTTGGGGATGACGCCGCCGGTGATCTTGTCGATGAACTCGTAGCCGCCGCCGGGGCCGCTGGGCTCGGCGTCTATGACCACGTGGCCGTACTGGCCCCGGCCGCCGGTCTGGCGGACGTACTTGCCCTCAATCTTCTGGACCGGCTTGCGGATGGTCTCGCGGTAGGCCACCTGCGGCTTGCCCACGTTGGCGTCGACGCTGAACTCGCGCAGCATGCGGTCGACCAGCACCTCGAGGTGCAGCTCGCCCATGCCCGAGATGACCGTCTGGCCCGTCTCCTCGTCCGAGCGCACGCGGAAGGTGGGGTCCTCCTCGCTGAGCGCGTACAGGGCCCGCGACAGCTTGTCCTGGTCCGCCTTGGTCTTGGGCTCGACGGCGACGTGGATCACGGGCTCGGGGAACTCGAGCGCCTCGAGCACGATCGGGTGCCGCGGGTCGCACAGCGTGTCGCCCGTCGTGGTGTTCTTCAGGCCGACGACGGCCATGATGTCGCCGGCGAAGATGGCGTCCTTGTCCTCGCGGTGGTTGGCGTGCATCTGCAGGATGCGGCCCACCCGCTCCTTCTTGTCCTTGGTCGAGTTCTGGACGGACCCGCCCTTCTGCAGCGTCCCCGAGTAGACCCGGATGTAAGTGAGCTTGCCCACGTAGGGGTCGGTCATGATCTTGAAGGCGAGCGCGCTGAAGGGCTCGGCGTCGTCGGCCTTGCGCTCCTCGAGGTCATCGGGCTTGCCCGGCTTGTGCCCCTCGGTCGGGGGCAGGTCCAGCGGGCTGGGGAGGTAGTCCACGACCGCGTCGAGCATGGGCTGGACGCCCTTGTTCTTGAACGCGGAGCCGCACAGCACCGGCACCACGGCGGCGGCCAGCGTGGCCGTGCGCACGGCGCGGCGCAGGTCGTCGGCCGTGATGGGCTCCTCGGCCAGGTACTTCTCCATGATGGTGTCGTCGAAGTTGGAGACGACGTCGATCAGCTGGTGGCGGGCGTCCTCGGTGGCGCCGGTCATGTCGGAGGGAACCTCGAGGGTCTCCCACTCCTCGCCCATGTCCGAGGACCAGACCAACGCCTTCTCCTCCAGCAGGTCGATGACGCCCTTGAACCCGGACTCGACACCGATCGGCAGCTGGATCACGGCCGGCAGCGCGTCGAGGCGGTCCCGGATCATCTGCACCGTGCGGTCGAAGTCCGCGCCGATGCGGTCCATCTTGTTGACGAAGCAGATGCGCGGCACGTTGTACTTGTTGGCCTGGCGCCACACCGTCTCGGTCTGCGGCTCCACGCCGGCCACGGCGTCGAACACGGCCACGGCGCCGTCGAGCACGCGCAGCGACCGCTCCACCTCGACGGTGAAGTCGACGTGGCCCGGCGTGTCGATGATGTTGATCCAGTTGTCCCGCCACGAGCACGTCGTCGCGGCCGAGGTGATGGTGATGCCGCGCTCCTGCTCCTGGACCATCCAGTCCATGGTCGCGGCGCCCTCGTGCACCTCACCGATCTTGTAGTTGCGGCCGGTGTAGTAGAGGATGCGCTCGGTCGTGGTGGTCTTCCCCGCGTCGATGTGCGCCATGATCCCGATGTTGCGGGTCTTGGCCAGCGGGAAGTCGCGGGTGGGTACGGGGTCAGCCATGGCGCGTCGAATACCTCTCCACTACCAGCGGTAGTGGGCGAAGGCGCGGTTGGACTCCGCCATCTTGTGCATGTCCTCGCGGCGCTTCACGGAGGCGCCGATGTTGTTCGAGGCGTCGAGGATCTCGCCGGCCAGGCGCTCGGCCATGGTCTTCTCGCGCCGCTGGCCGGCGTAGGTGGTCAGCCAGCGGATGGCCAGCGTCGTGGCGCGGCGGGGCCGCACCTCGACGGGCACCTGGTAGGTGGCGCCACCGACGCGGCGGCTCTTCACCTCGACCTCGGGGCGCGTGTTCTCGACGGCGCGCTTGAGCGCCGTCACGGGGTCGCCCCCGGACTTCTCCTGCACCTGCTCGAGCGCGGTGTAGACGATGCGCTCGGCCAGCGTGCGCTTGCCGCGCGAGAGCACCTTGTTGACGAACTGGGTGACCAGCACGGAGCGGTACACCGGGTCCGGCGCCAGCTCCCGGCGGGTGGCGGGTCCGTTGCGGGGCACTAGGACTCCTTCTTGGCGCCGTAGCGGCTGCGGGCCTGGGCGCGCTCGCGCACGCCCGACGTGTCGAGCGCCCCGCGCACGACCTTGTAACGGACGCCCGGGAGGTCCTTCACCCGGCCGCCGCGGACCAGGACGATGGAGTGCTCCTGGAGGTTGTGCCCCACGCCGGGGATGTAGGCCGTGATTTCCACGCCCGAGGACAGGCGCACGCGGGCCACCTTGCGCAGCGCCGAGTTCGGCTTCTTGGGGGTGGTGGTGTAGACGCGGGTGCACACCCCCCGCCGCTGGGGCGCGCCCTTCAGGGCGGGGGTCTTGGTCTTGGTCACCTTGGCCTCCCGTCCCTTGCGGACGAGCTGGGCGATTGTGGGCACGCGCTTCCTCTCAGTGCGAAGTTGTGGCATCCATGTGCAAGGCGCCTCGCGCGCCGGCCGAAGCCGCACATGGCAGAAAGGAAATTATAGCGGTCGCCTGGGGGTCTGCAATCGCGAGACCCCTGACGGGGACACCGCCCGGTACTACGCCGCTCGGGACCCGGCGAGCCTCCGGGCCTGCTCCTCCGGGGCCAGCGGCACGGGCCGGCTCCGGGGTGCGGAGAGCCCCGACGACCACCGGTTGAAGCGGTTGTAGACCAGCGGCAGGACGCCGTCGGCGTAGAAGGCCAGGATGATCGTCCCCGCCCCGATGAAGACGTCCTGCGCGTTGGCGGGCAGGAAGCCCAGGGCCAGGCCGCCGGCCAGGGCCCCGCTGCAGACCGAGGCACCCCCGATGGCCACGACGGCCAGGATGAGCAGGCTCTCGAACATCACGAAGTTGGTGGGGGTCGCCACCCCGGAGGCGGCGCCGAAGAGGGCCCCGCCGACCCCGGCCATGGCGGCCGACAGCACGAACACCGTCAGCTTGGTCGTGGTGAGCGACAGCCCCAGGGTGGCGCAGGCCGCCTCGGAGTCCTTGGTGGCCACCAGCACCCGCCCGTAGGGGCCCCGGCGCAGAGCCAGGATGGCGATCGAGAACACCGCGAAGACGACGGCCAGGAAGATGGTGAAGGCCTTGGCCGAGGTGAGGTGGAGCCCGAAGAGCGACGGCGTGGGCACGGCGAGGGACCCGTTGAAGCCGAAGATCTTCGACCACGGGAAGATCGCGTTGTCCATCAGGGTGGCGAAGGCCATCGTGGCCAAGGCCAGGTAGAGCCCGCGCAGGCGCAGCACGAACATGACCACGACTGCGCCCACGGCACCCGCCAGGGCCGCCGCCGCCACCAGTCCGAGGACCGATCCGTCGTGCCCGAACTTGTACATGGCGAACGCCCCGAGCCCGGCGAAGGACAGCTGGCAGATCGACACGTAGCCGCCCCACCCCGTGAGCGGCACGAGCGAGAGGCAGATGAGCCCGAAGGACAGGCCGATGCCGAGCTTTATGACGTTGCCCGTCCCCATGAACGAGACGGCCACCACGACGGCCGCCACGAGCAGCACTCCGCCCTGCAACGACCGCAGGAAGCTGGCGGGCGCCAGGGGCGCATGGCGCTGGGGCGTCCCGCTCCGGATCCGGTGCGCGGGCACGACCAGGAGCGCGATGAAGAGGACGAGGGAAGGCACCGACTGGGTGAGGAGGCCCTGGACCGGGGTCGACGACCAGAACGCCCCCACGTTGGGCACATAGCCCTGCGCATAGGACGACAGGAGTCCGACGAGGAGTCCGCCGGCGAAGGTCATCGGCAGGCTGCGCAGCCTCCCGATCACCGCCGCCGCGTAGGCGTCGATCACGAGAAGCGTCAGGATCAGCGGCTGCAGCTGCAGCCGTGGCGCCACGAGGATGCCCGCCACCGAGGCCAACGATGCACCGATGGACCAGCTGAGCGTCGACAGCCGGGCGGGGCGACCGCCGAAGAGGCCGATGAGGGGCCGGTTGTCCACCACACCGCGCATCGCGATGCCGGTGCGCGTCTGGTAGAGGAACAGCCGCAGCCCGACGGCGATGGCGATCGCGGCCCCGACGGTGATGACCTCCTCGTAGTCGATGCGCACCCCGAGAAAGGTGAAGCCGTTGAAGCCGAAGAACTGCGGCACCGCCCGCGCCGTGGGCTTCCAGAGGTAGTTGTTCACGAGGCCGAACAGCAGCAGGGTGAGCCCGACCGTGACCGCCAGGCAGGTGGCCACGTTGTTGGGGTCCATCCACTGGATCACCCCCCGCTCTATGACGGCGCCCAGGAGCGGCGCCAGCACGAAGACCGTGAGGAAGAGCGAGAGCGCCTGGTTCAGGTGCCAGCCCACCGACAGCTGCCAGTAGACGAAGGCCATGAACATGCCGATGGCGCCGTGGGCGATGTTGAAGATCCCCGACGTCGCGTAGGTCACGACCAGGCCACTGGCGGCGACGGCGTAGGCCGAGCCGAGGACGATGCCGATGATGGTGAATTCGAGGAACTCGTGCATGGTGGTGGGGACGGCTCAGCAGGCGGAGGTCAGCACGCGGGCATCAGTACTGGAAGAAGCCGCTGTTGCAGTCGTAGGTATTGGCTCCCGTCGGATAGATGCGTTGGAAGGCCCCGTTCTCGATCTTCATGTAGAAGAAGCACTGGGTCGGGATCTTCTGGCCGATGTTGACCTGGGGCGTGATGCCGCCGCCCGTCCAGCTGGTGATGCCCTGGAGCTTCGAGATCAGCGCGGCGCGGGTCAGGTTCGGGCCGACCTGTTTGGCGGCCTGCTCGAAGGCCAGGCCGGCGGACCAGGCCAGGGTCGCGAAGATGTCATGGTGGTAGCCGGGCGCCACCCGGTTCAGCCAGCTCTCCATGAGCTGCATGCCCGGATTGGAGCCGGCGTCCTCGTACGACGCGGTGGCCGACATCAGCACCAGGTCGCCGTTGGACTCGGGGGAGGTCTGCTGCGCGAAGTCGGGTGAGTACTCCTCCGAGAACCAGTCGACCACCTGCGGCTGGTAGTTGGCCTGCTGCATGGCCTGGAGCAGACGCTCGGCCGAGTTGTCGTCCGAGTACTCGGTGACGTACTGGACACCGTCGCTCTGCAGAGTCTGGACGATGGCGCCGTAGTTGGCGTTGGTCGGCGTGGTCGAAATCACGTCCTTGTCGCCCGACCCGTAGTTGAAGCCGACGCTCTTGTAGGCCGCCACCTCGTGGGCGGCCTGGGTCTGAGTGGCCGAGACGTTGAGGAAGATCATGGCGGCGTGCTGAATCGCGTTGGGGTATTGCGACTTCAGGTAGTTGGCCGGTCCCAGAGCCCAGTAATGGTCGTTGCCGGGGCTGGCCCCGAAGATGTCGGCCGTCCCGCCGGCCGCCGCCGTGGAGACCTCGGCCGCCATGTCCGGGATGCCGCACCCGGACACCGCCTGCGCGCTGCCGTCGTCGAACCCGGAGGCGTTGCCCACCATGGCGAAGTCGCTGGAACAGGCCTGCTGCGCGTCGGCGTAGTTGGTCCCCGAGTCGTTGCCGTCGTCGAAGGGCTGCACTTTGATCTGCCGGCCGCAGATGCCGCCGGTGCTGTTCACGTAGGCGGCCCACGCCTCGGTCGCCTGTTGGGCGCTCTGCGTGAGTCCCGGAGCGACGCCGCTGATGCTTGCGATGTTGCCGACGGTGATGGTCGTGGCCGTGACGCCCGTGGCCGTTGCGCCGCCGTTGCCGCCCGCCGGAGTCTGGTTGCCGTTGGCGCCGCAGGGCGCGCTGGACGAGGCGGCGGCCGTCTGCGCCGCCGCACCGGTCGCGCCCGCGGCGCTCCCGGCTGCGCCGGTGCTCGACCCGGTGTGCCCCGCGGTCCGGGCGGACCCGCCGGTCCCCGCGGCCGCGCTGGCGACCGTGGTCGTCGTGCCGCCACCCGACGACGCGGCCAGGTTGCCGCCCCCGCCGGAGCCGCCTGAGCCACGGCCGTTGGCGCTGTTGGAACCCTGGGCCAGGGCGGCGTCGTGCCCGGTGAGGCGGGAGCCGCAGGCGGAGAGCAGCAGCGTCAGCGCCGCCAGCGTGGCGAGTGCCCGGCGCCGCCGGCTGCGCACGCCACCGCCGAGGCGGGTGCGCCTAGTCGATGCGTTCATAGGGCCGGTTCCTCCTCGTTGGCGCGCTCGGTGCGCCGCGCCTCGTCGAGGCTGCGCAGAATGCGCTCGAGCCGGTCGACGGAGCGCACGATCGCGAGGGCGTTGCGGCGCTCCTCCTCAATGGTGCGGAGCGTCCACGCCGAGCGCACCAGGACCCCGCCCGCGATGACCAGCGCAACACCGAGCAGGCCGCCCGAGATGAGGTAGGGCACCTCCTCGTAGAGGTACGGGCTGTGGGCGGCGCCGTACCAGCCCAGCAGGATGACAACGAAGCCGAAGGCCATCACGAGCATGCCGGCCGTCTGCATCACCTTGCGCACGTTGCGGCCGGCCCGGCCCGGACGTATCCGGTCGAGCGCCGCGCCGAGACGGGAGAGGCGGGTGGGCACGGGGGTGGATCCGGGCGTGGCGCCGGCGGCCTCGACCATCTCGGGGCGCGGCGCCGCCACGCCTGCGCGCACGGGTGGGGCGGGCACCACCACCGGCGGCTCGGGGGCCACAGAGCCGGCGGTGAGGCGCGTCACCTCGCCCGGGCCCTCGTCGCCGGAATTCCTTCCGAGGAAGCGCATCAGTTGAATCCTCCAAAGTCCGCGAGCTCCTCTTCGGCGGGAACGGCGTTGAACCGCTCACCGAGGGGATCTCCGTCCGCGCAGGCGGCGGTCGCCAACTCCGTGGCGTCGTCCGCCCGCTTGTACAGGTAGGCCAGGGCCAGCGCGGCCAGCAGGCCGAGCAGCAACAGCAGCGCGCCGACCCCCTTGAAGGTCGGGGCGATGGCCGACGTGGGGGCCGAGCCGGTCGGGGACGCGCTGCCCCCCGAGCCGCCGGTGGCGGGCGTGCTGCCCGTGTTGCCCGCCGTGGTCCCCCCCGAGAACGAACTGCCGCCGGTGCTGCCGGTGTTGCCCGTGAAGCTGCTGCCCGTGCTCGGCGGCGTCGAGCCCAGGGCCGAGGTGGTCCCGGTGGACGCCGACGACCCGGCACCGGTGCTGCCGCTGTTGGCCACGAAGGGCGGCGACGCCGTGGAGCTCACGGCGACGTGCGCCAGGTCGATGGTGATCTGCTGCTCGTTCGGGATGGCCACGGGCAGCTGGGAGATCAGTTGCGCCGGCAGCATGGACGCGAACTGGTTCGCCGCCTTGTCGAGCGTGTCGAGGTTGATGGAGATCTGCACCCCGTCGAGCGTGCGGCTGGCCGACGGGCCGTTCACGTTGTCCGTCGGGTTGGTCAGCGCGATGGAGATGCCGAGCTGGCTGAGGAGCTGGTTGATGGAGGAGACCGGGATCGACAGCGGCGCGCTCTGGCCGACCGCCGAGATGCCTTGGGCGTCGAGGGTCACCGGCTCTCCGAAGATGACGAGGTTCGACAGGAGCGTCGAGCCCGAGACCTTGCCCGTCGCGCCGTCCGAGGTCGCGGTCGCCGTCGAGGTGACGCTGCCGATGGTGATGAAGCCGCCGAGGACGGTCACGCCGTTGACGGTGGCGCTCCCTTCGGAGGTCGCCGTGGTGCTCGGCGCGGTCGACGATGAGGTGCTCGACATGGAGCCGATGCCGAAGATGGCCGAGGACCCGCCCGCGAACAGGTTGCCGCTTCCCCCGGGAGCGACCGATCCGGGGTCGGCGCCGTTCGCCCCGGACGTCGGCGAGTCGTTCCCGAGCGACGTGCTGGCGATGTTGCCGTTGGCGCTGCTGGTGGCGTCCTCGTTGACCCCGGGCTGGTCCGTGTTGGCGGAGTTGGGGGCCTCGGGGAAGGTGCTCACGGCCTGTTCGGGCCACGTCGGCGCCGGGGGCAGCGGGACGCCGGGCACGAGCAGTCCGAGTTCGGGCCCGGCGTTGGCCACGACCTGGCCCGGGTACAGCGTCGCCGCCAGGGCGGAGCCGTTGGGCCCGAAGTTGTCGCTGCTGGTCGAGTAGCCCTCGTCGACCTCGAGCGACGGGGTAGCCGGCAGCGGGAAGTTGGGCTGCTCGTACTGCGCCGTCATCGCCTCGGCCGTCGACGTGATGGTGAACCCGCCGAGTGTGTTGTCGGCCCCGGCGGGGCCGTTGGCGTAGGCCAGGGCGAGCAGGCCCGACCCGCCCGCGGTAAGGAGGGACGCGGCGGCACCGGCCACGGCCAGGCGGCGCAGGCCGAGGGAGCGGCGGCGGCGATGACGCGCGTGGCGCGGGTGGCGGCGGCTCACGCGGCCGCGCCTCCGAGGTAGGCGTCGGCCAGGTCCTTGGGCAGGTCGCCGGGCTTGCCGGCGGCGACGATGCGGCCCTGCACCACGACGGCGACGTCGGTCGCCACGCCGAGTGCGGTCGCCGCGAACTGCTCGGCCAGGATCACGGCCACGCCCTCGGCGGCGATCTGGGCCACCAGCTCGTAAAGCTCGTCGACGATCATCGGCGCCAGGCCCATGGAGATCTCGTCGAGCAACAGCACGGCCGGCTCCACGCTGAGCGTGCGCGCCATGGCCAGCATCTGCTGCTCGCCGCCCGACAGCGTCCCCGCCACCTGGCTGCGGCGCTCGGCCAACCGGGGGAAGCGTCGGAACGCCTGCGCCTCGACCTGTGCGCGCGAGGGGCCGCCGAACGTCATGAGGCGCAGGTTCTCGGTCACGGTGAGGTTGGGGAAGATGCCGCGTCCGTCGGGCAGCGTGCACAGCCCGGCCCGCGCCAGTCGGTCGGGCCGCACGCCGTTCACGTGGCGGCCGAGCACGTGGAAGCAACCCGCCGTCGGCTCGAGCTGTCCGCTCGCCACCTTGAGCGTCGTTGACTTGCCGGCGCCGTTGGGGCCGAGCAGCGCGAGGACCTCGCCGGTCTTGACGGCGAAGTCGATGCCGTGCAGCACCTCGATCTGGCCATAGCCGGCGCGGACGCGTCGGAGCTCCAGCACCGGAGGCGGTGGGGGCGGGGTCCTAGGCACCGGAGGCGACCCCCTCCATCGATTCCTCCGGGTCCTCGGCCGCACCGAGGTAGGCGGCGCGCACGCGCTCGTCGCCCCGGACCTCGGCGGGGCTGCCGGCCATGAGGACGGCGCCGAAGTCGAGGACGTGGATGTGCATGCACACGCGCATGACCAGTTCCATGTCGTGCTCGACCAGGAGCACGCCCATGCCGGCTTCGGCCAGCTGGCAGAGGAGGTCGCCCAGCTGGTCGCTCTCGGCGTCATCGAGGCCCGACGAGGGCTCGTCGAGCAGGAGCAGGCGGGGGCGGGTGGCCAGGGCGCGGGCGAGCTCCAAGAGGCGGGCCTGGCCGGTGGGGAGCGTGTCGGCGGGGCGGTCGGCCAGCTCGGACAGGCCGACCAGGGCCAGCATGCTGCGGGCGTTGCCGGCCGCGTCGGAGCGGTCGTGGGACCAGCGCCGGCGGATTTCGGCGGCGGCAAGCACGTTCTCGCGGACCGAGAGCGATCCGAAGACCTCGAGGCGCTGGAACGTACGGGCGATGCCGAGGCGGGCCCGCTTGTGCGGGCGCAGGCCGGTCATGTCGGCGCCGTCGAAGGTGATCCGGCCCCCGTTGAGGCCCTGGAGGCCGCAGATCGCGTTGAACATGGTGGTCTTGCCCGCGCCGTTGGGCCCGATGAGGCCGGTCACGGTGCCGGCGTCGACGGTCAGGTTGACGCCCCGCAGCGCATGCACCCCTCCGAATCGAACTTCGGCTTCCGCCACTTGCAGAAGCGCCAAGATGGTCTCCCCCCATTGCGGTCGGGCCCGGTGTCCGGGGTGGCAGCTCCGTGGCGTCCCCCGGTTTTCTCCTCACTCCCTGGTCAGTCCAGGTATTCCTCCTGGGAAGTAGAACGGCTTCTCATTCGTCGCCTTACGGTCGCAATTTCGGGGGCCGTGCCTCGGGGTTCTAATCTCGGCCACATGGAACACTCCATGGCCGAACGCCTCGCCGAGCTGGAAGAGCGCAAGAACGAGGCCCTGCACGCGGGCAGCCCGTCGGCGGTGGAACGGCACCACGCCAAGGGGAAGCTGACGGCCCGGGAGCGGATCGAGTACCTGCTCGACCCGGGGTCGTTCCAGGAGCTCGACATGCTGGCCCGGCACCGGGCCCACGGCATGGGGCTCGAGGACAACCGGCCCTACACCGACGGCGTCGTGACCGGGTTCGGGACGATCGACGGCCGGCGGGTCTGCATCTTCTCCCAGGACTTCACGGTGTTCGGCGGTGCCTTGGGCGAGGTCTTCGCCGAGAAGATCCACAAGGTCATGGACCTCGCCTCGTCGACCGGCGTACCGATGATCGGGCTCAACGACGGCGCCGGGGCCCGGATTCAGGAGGGCGTCGTCTCGTTGCACTCCTACGGCGGGATCTTCCACCGGAACGTGGCGGCCTCGGGCGTGATCCCACAGATCAGCGTGATCCTCGGCCCGTGCGCCGGCGGCGCCGTCTACTCGCCGGCCATGACCGACTTCATCTTCATGGTGCAGGGCACCTCGCACATGTTCATCACCGGCCCCGACGTCGTGAAGACCGTGACCGGCGAGGACGTCACCCTGGAGGAGCTCGGCGGGGCCATGTCGCATGCGACGAAGTCGGGCGTGGCCACGTTCGTGGCGCCCGACGAGAAGGCCTGCCTGGACGACGTCCGTCATCTGCTGTCGTTCCTGCCGTCGAACAACCTGGAGGAGCCGCCGGTCGAGGTGTCGGGCGACGACCCCGATCGATCCTTGCCGGAGCTGATCGACTTCCTGCCGACATCGCCCAACCAGCCCTACGACATGAAACGGATCATCGCGGCGGTGGTCGACGACGGCGAGTACTTCGAGGTGCACCGGCACTGGGCCATGTCGATCACGTGCGGGTTCGCCCGAATGAACGGGCGCGTGGTGGGCGTGGTCGGGAACCAGCCGGCCGTGCTGGCCGGCGTGCTGGACATCGACTCGTCCGAGAAGGCGTCGCGCTTCGTGCGCGTCTGCGACGCGTTCAACATTCCCCTGCTGACGTTCGTGGACGTGCCCGGGTTCATGCCGGGGACGGACCAGGAGTACGGCGGTATCATCCGCCACGGGGCGAAGCTGCTGTACGCGTACTGCGAGTCGACGGTGCCCCGCATTCAGATCATCACCCGCAAGGCCTACGGCGGCGCCTACGTCGTCATGAACTCCAAGTCGATCGGCGCCGACCTCGCCTTCGCCTGGCCGTCGGCCGAGCTGGCGGTCATGGGGCCCAACGGCGCCGTCGAGATCGTCTACCGGCGCGAGCTGGCCGAGGCGACCGACCCGGCGGGGCGGCGGGCCGAGCTCATTGACGAGTACACCGAGCGCTACGCCAACCCGTACATCGCGGCGGAGCGGGGCTACGTGGACGACGTGATCTCCCCGGCGGACACCCGGTCGGTGATCAACCGTTCTCTGGACATCCTGGCCTCGAAGCGCGAGGAGCTGCCGCGGCGCAAGCACGGCAACGTGCCGCTGTGACGAGCCTGGTCGCGCCCGACGGCGTCGCCCTGCGCCCGGCGCCGGTCCCCGACCCGGCGGTGCTGGCGGCGATCACCGCGGCGCTGCAGATGGCCTGGCCCCGGCCGGCGCCGCCCGACGAGCAGAACCCGGTGCACGAGGCGTGGCGCTTCAGCGGACGGTGGTGGGCCAAGCCGACGCCGCTGCGGCGCGACCGGCCCTGGGCCCGCCGCTGAGGCGACCGAGGTTGCGCCGCTGACCGTCTACGTCGACAACTGGCGCCAGCGGGCCACGATACGCGAGCGCGAGGACCGTTGGTCGCACCTCCTGGCTGACGACCCCGACGAGCTGCACGCCATGGCCGCCGCGCTCGGCATCCCGCCGCGGGGCTACCAGCGCCACCGCCGCTCGCCGGCGCTGAACCACTACGACGTGCCCGAGTCGCTCCGGTTGCGGGCCATCGAACTCGGAGCCGTCGCCGTCACGTGGCGGGAGATGGCCCGCCTCACGCGGGAGTGGCGGCGCGCTGACGCTCAGCCAGCGCGACCAGATCCTCCATGATGCGGTCGAAGGAGTAGTCCTTGGGCGTGTAGATCGCGGCGACACCCTTGCCCTTGAGCACTTCGGCATCGTCGGGCGGGATGATGCCGCCGACGATGACCGCCGCCGTGCTGCCCGCTTCGCGCAGCCGGTCGAGGATGTCGGGGACCAGCTCCATGTGCGACCCCGACAGGACCGAGAGGCCCACGATGTCGACGTCCTCGTCGAGGGCCGCCGCGACGATCTGCGCCGGGGTGAGCCGGATGCCCTGGTAGATCACCTCAAAGCCCGCGTCGCGGGCGGCGACGGCGATCTGCTCGGCGCCGTTGGAGTGCCCGTCGAGGCCGGGCTTGGCCACCAGGAAGCGGGGAGGCCCGCCGGTGCGCTCGGCGAGCGCCTTGGTGCGGACGCGCACCGCGGCCAGGTCCTCACCGCGGCGGCCGACGCCGCCGGCCACGCCGGTCGGCGCGCGAAACTCGCCGAAGACCTCGCGCAACGCGCCGGCCCACTCCCCCGTCGTGCCGCCCGCATGGGCCAGGGCGATGGTGGCCTCCATGACGTTGCCGTCAGGGCCCTCGTCGGCCGCGACGCGGCAGAGCTCGCCGAGGGCACGTTGCACGGCGTCGTTGTCGCGGGAGGCTCGCCAACGTTCCACGTCGGCGATGAGCTCGGCCTCGACGCGGTGGTCCACCTTCAGGATGTTCTCGATGTCGCCGTCGCCGGCCAGGGGTGAGGGCTCGGTCTCGGTGAAGCAATTGACGCCCACGACCATCTGCTCGCCCGTCTCAATGCGCCGCACCCGCTCGGCCTGGCTGCGTACGAGGCGCCGCTTCAGCTCGTCAATCGCCTCGAAGGCGCCCCCCAGGGCCTCGACGTCGGCCAGCTCGGCCCAGGCCTTCTCGGCCAGCTCGGCCGTCTTGGCCTCGACGACCTTGGAGCCCTCGAAGATGTCCTCGTGCTCGAGCAGGTCCGACTCGTAGGCGAGCACCTGCTGAATGCGCAGCGACCACTGCTGGTCCCACGGGCGGGGCAACCCCAGCGCCTCGTTCCACGCCGGCAGCTGCATGGCCCGGGCCCGTGCGGACTTGGAGAGAGTGACGCCGAGCGTCTCGAGCACGATGCGCTGGACATTGTTCTCGGGCTGCTGCTCGGTCAGGCCGAGCGAATTGACCTGGACGCCGTAGCGGAAGCGGCGCAGCTTGGGGTCGGTCACGCCGTAGCGCTCCCGGCAGATGCGGTCCCACAGCTCGTTGAAGGCCCGCATTTTGCAGGTCTCCTCCACGAAACGGACGCTGGAGTTGACGAAGAAGCTGATCCGCCCGACGACCGCGGGCAGCTCAGCCTCGTCCACCTTGCCCGAGGCACGAACGCCGTCGAGGACGCCGATCGCGGTGGCCAGCGCGTACGCGATCTCCTGGACCGGGGTGGCCCCGGCCTCCTGCAGGTGGTAGCTGCACACGTTGATCGGGTTCCACTTGGGCGAGTGGCGCACCGTGTAGGCGATGGTGTCGACGGTCAGGCGCAGGCTGGGACCGGGGGGGAAGATGTACGTGCCGCGGCTCAGATACTCCTTGACAATGTCGTTCTGCGTCGTCCCGGCCAGGCGCGCCGGCTCGACACCGCGGTCTTCGGCGTGTGCGACGTAGAGGCCGAGGAGCCAGGCTGCGGTCGCGTTGATCGTCATGGACGTGTTCATGTCCGCGACCGGGATGCCCTGAAGCAGCTGCTCCATGTGGCCGCGGTGGACGACGGGGACGCCGACCTTGCCGACCTCTCCCGCGGCCTCCGGCGCGTCGGGGTCGTAGCCGGTCTGCGTGGGCAGGTCGAAGGCGATGGACAGGCCGGTCTGCCCCTTGGCCAGGTTGCTCCGGTACAGCTCGTTGGAGGCGCGGGCGGTGGAGTGCCCGGAGTAGGTCCGTATCATCCACGGGGCGTCACGGCGCGTGGGCGACGGCGCCTCAGGTCGCCTGTCGGTCGCCATTGTCACCTACCTCCGGATGCGAGACGCGCGACGCGCCCACAACATTCTGCCCGGTCCTCGCGCCGGCCCACGCGAAAGCTGAATTCGGCGCGTTCCTGCGGGTTCAACGGCCGTGATCAACGGTCGTAGTCGTAGAAGCCCTTCTTGGTCTTGCGCCCGAGCTGGCCCGAGGTCACCAGGCGGCGCAGAAGCGGCACGGCGGCGTAGTTGGGGTCGCGGTACTCGTCGTAGAGCGCATCGAGGATGGCGAGCGACGTGTCCAGGCCGACAAGGTCGAGCAATGCGAACGGGCCCATGGGAAAGCCGCAACCGCCCTTCATGGCGGCGTCGATGCCCTCTTTGGTGGCGACGCCCTGCTCGAGCATGCGCACGGCGTTGTTGAGGTACGGGAACAGGAGAGCGTTCACGATGAAGCCGGCCTGGTCCTTGACCTCGACCGGGTCCTTCCCGCAGGCGGCCGCAAACGAGACCGCGCTCGCCACCGTCTCGTCGCTGGCGGTGATCGGCCGGACAACCTCGACGAGCGCCATGGCCGACGCCGGGTTGAAGAAGTGGATGCCGCACACCTTGTCCGGGCGGCCCGTGCTCATGGCCATCTCCACCACCGGCAGCGTCGACGTGTTCGTGGCCAGGATGGTGTAAGGCTTGCAAATGCTGTCGAGCTCGGCGAAGAGGTCCTTCTTCACGGTCAGGTCCTCGACCACCGACTCGATGACGAGGTCCGCGTCGACCAGCTCGCCCAGGTGCGTGGTGGCTGAGACTCGGTCCTTGATGGTGCCCGCCTCCTCCGTGGTGCGCTTGCCCTTCTCCACCTGTTTGGCCAGGCCCTTCTCCAGGCCGGCCAGCATGGCGTCAGCCGTCTCCTGGCTGCGGCTGCGCAGGACGACCTGGTGGCCGGCCGCCGCCGCCACCTCGGCGATGCCCGAGCCCATGATCCCCGAACCGACGATTCCCACCCGTGTGATCGACATGGCCGGAAAGGCTACTGGTCGGTAACCACCACAGTCGAAGCAGCGGGTTAAAGGCTCGGGTGGGGCCGGGCATGCAAGAGTGGCGCATGGACAGCAACGGCACCTTGGTCCTGGTCGGAGGGTCCGAATGGACCGAGGGTTGCACCTTCGACGTCGGCCTGTTGGCCGCCTCGGGGGGCACCGACGTCCTGGTCCTGCCCACAGCCGCCGCCTACCAGCACCCCGAACGGACCGTGTTGCGGGCGGCCGAGTGGTTCGAGCCGCTGGGGGCCCAGGTGGAGGGCCTCATGGTGGTGGACCGGGCCTCGGCCGAGGACCCCGGCATGGCGGCCACGGTGGCCAAGGCGCGCTTCGTCTACCTGTCCGGCGGGTCGCCGCTGCACCTCCGGGCGGCGCTCAAGAAGTCAGCCGTCTTCGATGCCCTGCGCCAGGCCTGGGCCGGCGGGGCGGTGGTCGCAGGCGCGGGCGCAGGTGCGATGGTCATGACCGACCCCATGGTCGACCCCCGGGGAGGCGCGCTCACGCTCGGCCTGGGCCTCGTCGACAACCTGACGGTGGTCCCGCACTTCGGCGACGAGCACGACGACGCGCACGGCCAGAAGCTCGAGCGCACGGTCGCCATGGCGCCGGACGCCCTGCCGGTCGTGGCCCTCCCGAGGCGCACGGCCCTCATCCGCGAGAGCGACGGCTCGTGGCGCTCGGAGGGGGCGGGCGACCCCGTGGTGTTCGTGGGGGGCGCGGCGACGGAGGGACTGGGAGCGCTGAAAGGCTAGGGGTCGGGCGGAGCGGATCGAGGTGTTGATCTGCCTGCACCTCGGTTGGCGTGCCGCGGTGCATCGGAGTCCGGCTAATAGTTTCGGGCCCGAATGAGTCGTCCTGGCTAATGGTTCCGCGCGCTACCGATTAGTCAGTTCCCGATGCAGTCGGATGGCATTGCACCGGCACGAGCCCGACTGTGGCGGGCGTGGCCGGCGTCCCCGGCGTGCCCGGGCGGCCCGGCGGGCCGGGAGAGGGCGAACCCTCAGTCCTTCTCTTCGATGGTCACGCTCTCTATGACGACGCGCTCGTTCGGCGTCCCGGAGCGCGTGCCCACGGCGTCGATCGTCGTGATCACGTCCTGCCCGCTCACGACCTCTCCGAAGAGCGAGTAGAGCGGCGGCAGCCGGACGCCGTCGGGGCCGCTGATGACGAAGAACTGGCTGCCGTTGGTGTTCGGGCCGGCGTTGGCCATGGCGAGCGATCCCACGTTGTACTTGCCCGCGGCGGGCAACTCGTCGTCGAAGCGGTAGCCGGGCCCTCCTGAGCCGGAACCAGTCGGGTCCCCGCCTTGCAGGACGAAGCCCGGAATGATGCGGTGGAACACAATTCCGTCGAAGTAGTGGTAGCGCGCCAGGAACACGAAGCTGTTCACCGTCTTCGGCGCGGCCAGTGGATCGAGCGCGATGACCATGGTGCCGTGCGAGGTGGCCATGGTGGCCACGTACCGCTTGTTCGGATCGATGATCATTGGCGGCTCGGCGTCGAACTTGCGCTGCTGCGGGCTCGAGCCGTTGGCGTTGGGCGGGGTCGGAGTGGCCATGGGGACGGGGTCCTGTCTACGAGGAGCTGACGGTGATGGAGAGGATGCGTTGCGTCACGTCGGGCGGTACGCCGTTGGCGGCCGCGTTGCTGTTGCCCTGCTGGTTGATGGTGTCCACGACACTCATACCCGAGGTCACACTTCCGAAGAGCGAATAGTTGGGTTGCAGCGACTCGCCCTCCGCCCCGGTGACGATGAAGAACTGGGAACCCCCGGTGTTGGGACCGCTGTTGGCCATGGCGACCGAACCCAGCGGGTACTGGGGGCTGGCCTTGGCCGGGAGCTCGTCCTTGATGGAGTACCCCGGCCCGCCGCTGCCCGTCCCGGTCGGGTCTCCGGTCTGGTCCATGAAGTTCGGGATGACCCGGTGGAAGATCACGCAGTGGTAGAAGCCCTTGTTCGCCAGGAAGACGAAGTTATTGACCGTGATGGGGGCGGCCTTCGCATCGAGGGTGATCACGAACGTGCCCGTCGTCGTCTTGACGGTGGCCGTGTAGGTCTTGCTGGTGTCGATCGTCATCGCCGGGGCCGAGGAGTACTTCTGGTTGTTCACCCGGGTCTTGGTGCTGGCGGGGCAACCGGCCTTGACGGCCGTGGCGTTCGCCTGCGTCTGCAGGTGGGCGTTGGACGCCTGCTGGGCGTTCGTCGTCGTGGTGACGTGCGACTGGGAGGCGACGGTCTTGTTGTTCCCGCCGGAAAGGGCGAAGACGAGGCCGACCACGAGGCCGACGGCGGCGACGACGATGACGCCGTTGCGGATCTGCTTGCGCCGCTTCTGGCGCCTCGCCTCTTCGGCCAGCCGGGCCTCCCGCGCGGCGCGCTGCCGGGCTCTCTTCTCGCTGGGCACGGGCGGAGACCCTACCCAATCCGGGCAGAGGCCTCCGATCGCCCCCCGCCCTCCGGCGGGCCTGCCAGTGGGGGCGCAACGGGGGGACGGACAGAGTCGGTAGCCTCGTCCGGATGCCGCTGGTCGTCCAGAAATTCGGGGGGACGTCGGTGGGCGACGCGGACCGGATCCGCGCCGTCGCCGACCACATCGCCCGCACGCGGCGCCAGGGCAACGACGTCGTGGCCGTCGTCAGCGCGATGGGCAAGACCACCGACGAGCTGATCCACCTCGCCGACTCGGTCAGCGGCACGCAGCCACCCCGTGAGTACGACATGCTCGTGAGCACGGGGGAGCGCATCACGATGGCCCTGCTGTGCATGGCCTTGGCGGACCTGGGGGTCACGGGACGTTCCTTCACCGGGAGCCAGGTGGGCATCATCACGGACACGGACCACGGGCGGGCCAAGATCCGTGAGGTCAAGGGCGACCTGGTGCGCGCCGCGCTGCGGGAGGGCGAGGTCCCGGTGGTGGCGGGCTTCCAGGGGGTCTCGACCGACCGGGAGATCACCACCCTGGGACGCGGCGGTTCCGACGCCACGGCCGTCGCGCTGGCCGCGGTCCTGGAGGCCGACGTCTGCGAGATCTACACGGACGTGACGGGCGTCTTCACCGCCGATCCGCGCATCGTGCCCGAGGCGCACCGGATCAACCGCATCTCCTTCGACGAGATGCTCGAAATGGCGGCCACGGGCGGCCGAGTGCTCATGCTGCGCGCCGTCGAGTTCGCGCGCAACCACAATGTCCCGCTGCACGTGCGCAGTAGCTTCACGTGGGAGCCCGGCACCTGGGTGGTCGAGGAGGAACCAGACATGGAAGAGGCCGTTGTCACCGCAGTGACCCACGACACGTCGGAGGCCAAGGTCACTGTGAGCGGTGTGCCGGACCGCCCGGGCGTGGCCGCCCGGCTCTTCCGCGCCCTGGCCGACAAGTCGATCAACGTGGACATGATCGTCCAGAACACCTCGGCGCACGGCACGACCGACATCTCGTTCACCGTGCCCAAGACGGACCTGCCGGTGTCGGTGGAGACCGCGCAGTCACACGCCGACGAGCTGGGTGCCTCCGGCGTTGCGTCCGACGCCGACGTGGCCCGGGTCTCGCTCATCGGCGCGGGCATGAAGTCGCACCCCGGCATCGCGGCCACCATGTTCGAGACGCTGGCCAACGAGCGCATCAACATCGACATGATCTCGACGTCCACCATCCGGACCTCGTGCATCGTGCGG
The DNA here is from genome assembly GCA_963834405.1 of uncultured Acidimicrobiaceae bacterium. Lineage (GTDB taxonomy): Bacteria > Actinomycetota > Acidimicrobiia > Acidimicrobiales > RAAP-2 > Bog-473. Next base: position 219,929 of record CAWIBX010000001.1, read on the forward strand.
ACCGACGACGTCGAGCGTGCCGTGCGCAGCCTCCACAAGGCCTTCGACCTGGGATAATCCGGGGCCGCCCACACCCGGGCTGCTTGAATAGGGGGCGTGCCGGCCTCCACCCGCACTCTGTGGCTGCTCCGGCACGCCAAGACGCTGACGGACCCGCCGCCCGGCGGTTCGGACTTCGACCGGATCCTGGCCCCGCGGGGTCGCCGGGACGCCACCGCCCTGGGGCGACTGTTCGCCGGCAAGGCCGAGGCGCTCGAGCTCCCCCGGAGCGTGCCGCTCCCGACGGTGGCGTTGGTCTCGCCCGCCGCCCGCACGGCGGCCACGGCCGATCTGGTGCTGGCCAAGCTGGCCCGTCCGCCGGAGTGCCGGCTGGAGAAATGGCTCTACCAGGCGGACCCCGACGAAGTCATCGACCACCTGCGCGACCTGGAGGACGACGCTCCGGCCGCCATGGTGGTCGGGCACAACCCGACCGCGCACACGCTGGCCGAGAGCCTCGTCGCCGGGAGCGACAAGAAGGGCCAGGCCCTCGTCGCGCGGCGCGGCTTTCCCACCTGTGCGTTAGGCGTCTACCGGTTCGGGGTGGCGCGCTGGCGCGAGATCGGGCCGCGCGAGGCGAAGCTGGTCGCGTTGTTCGTGCCGCCGTACCGCGGGAAGTAACAGGGCGGGCCCGGAGGGCTCAGGCGAGCGACGTCAGAATGGCGGCGTCGCCCTGCCCGCCGCCGCCGCACAGCGCCACCGCCGCGGTCTTCGCACCGCGCCGGCGCAGCTCGAGCAGCGCGGTGAGCGCGAGCCGGGTCCCGGACATGCCGACCGGGTGGCCGAGCGCGATGGCGCCCCCGTTGACGTTGACTTTGTCCTCGTCGAGTCGGAGGTCGTCCGCCGACGCCAGGCCAACGGCGGCGAAGGCCTCGTTGATCTCGAAGAGGTCGATCGACGGCACGTCAACCCCCGCCTTCCCGGCGGCCTGCAGGATGGCGCGTGACGGCTGGGTGAGCAGCGAGTTGTCCGGGCCGGCCACCATGCCGTAGCCCTCGATGCGGCCCAGCGGCGCGAGGCCGAGCTCCTTCGCCTTGTCGGCCGACATCACGATGACCGCGGCGCCGCCGTCGGAGATCTGCGACGCGTTGCCCGCGGTGATGGTGCCCTCCTTGTCGAAGGCCGGCCTGAGGGCACCCAACGACTCGGCCGTCGTCCCGGGGCGCACGCCCTCGTCGGTGTCGACCAGCAGCGGGTCTCCCTTGCGCTGGGGCACCTGCACCGGCACGATCTCCTCGGCGAGGCGGCCCTCCTTGGCGGCCGCCGCCGCCTTCTCGTGACTGGCCGCCGCGAACGCGTCCTGCCGCTCGCGCGAGATCTTCGCCGTCTTCTGGTTGTGCTGCTCGGTCGAGAGGCCCATCGCGATGTGCTCGAAGGAGTCGGTGAGGCCGTCGTACATCATGGAGTCGACCAGCTCCGCGTCGCCCAGGCGGAACCCGGCGCGCGCGCCCGGGAGCAGGTGCGGCGCCTGGGTCATCGACTCCATGCCGCCGGCCACGACGATGTCGGCGTCCCCGGCGCGGATCATCTGGTCGGCCAGGTAGATGGTGTTGAGCCCGGAGAGGCAGACCTTGTTGATGGTGTTGGCGGGCACGGTCATGGGGATGCCGGCCTTCACGGCCGCCTGACGGGCCGTGATCTGGCCCTGGCCGGCGAGGATGACCTGCCCGATGAGGACGTAGTCGACCTGCTCGGGTGAGAGGCCGGCCCGCTCGAGGGCTGCCGCGATGGCGAATCCGCCCAGGTCCATCGCGCTGAACCCGGCCAGCGCCCCCGACAGCTTCCCGATCGGGGTGCGAGCCCCTGCGACGATGACGGCCTCGGCCATTCCCACTACCTCCGGGGTTGCCGCCGGTCTGGTTACCGGCCGGAAACCACATGGTACCGGCCCCACTATCGTCGGGGCACATGAGCGACATCCTCAGTGCAGTCGTGGCCGGCGCGCCCGCGGACGAGCTGGCCGGGCTCGAGATGCCCGACTCGTACCGGGCGGCCCTGGTCAAGCGGAGTGAACAGACGATGTTCGAGGGCATGGAGTCCTCGGACAAGGACCCGCGGCGGTCCCTCCACATAGAGGAGGTCGCCCTCCCCGAGCTGGCGCCCGACGAGGCCTACGTGGCGGTCATGGCATCGGCCATCAACTTCAACACCGTCTGGACGTCCATCTTCGAGCCGCTGCCCACGTTCGGCTTCCTCGACCGCCTGGCCAAGGAAGGGCCCTGGGCGGCCCGCCACGCGCTCGACTACCACATCGTGGGGTCGGACGCGTCGGGCGTGGTGCTGCGCACCGGCTCGGCCGTGCGCAATTGGAAGGTCGGAGACAAGGTCACGATCCACTGCAACTACGTCGACGACCAGGACCCCTCCGCGCACGACGACTCCATGCTGGCGGCCAACCAGCGCATCTGGGGGTTCGAGTCGAACTTCGGCGGCCTGGCCGACATCACGCTGGTGAAGGCCAACCAGCTCATGCCGAAGCCCACCCACCTCAGCTGGGAGGAGGCGGCAATCAACGCGCTGTGCAACTCGACCTCCTACCGCATGCTGGTGTCGCCCAACGGCGCGCGCATGACCCAGGGCGACAAAGTGCTCGTGTGGGGTGCCAGCGGGGGACTCGGGAGCTACGCCGTGCAGCACGTGTTGAACGGCGGCGGCACGCCCATCGGGGTGGTCTCCTCGCCCGAGAAGGTCAAGCTGCTGAACGACCTCGGGGTGGAGGCGGTGATCGACCGCAAGGCGGCGAACTACCGCTTCTGGGCGGACGAGCACACGCAGGACGAGTCGGAGTGGCGGCGCTTCGGCAAGGACATCCGGGGCCTCGTCGGCGGCGAGCCGGAGATCGTCTTCGAACATCCGGGCCGCCAGACCATGGGCGCGTCGGTCTTCGCCTGCAAGCGCGGCGGGACGGTCGTGACGTGCGCGGCGACGTCGGGCTACATGATTGAGTACGACAACCGCCACCTCTGGATGAAGCTCAAGACGATCAAGGGGTCGCACTTCGCGAACTACCGCGAGGCGTGGGACGCCAACCAGCTGATCTGCGACGGCAAGGTCCTGCCGCCCCTGTCCGCCGTCTACACGTTGGAGGAGGTGGGCGAGGCCGCCTACCAGGTGCACCACAACCTGCACGAGGGCAAGATCGGCGTCCTGTGCCTGGCGCCCCAGGAGGGGCTGGGCATAGACGACCCGGCGCTGCGGGCCAAGGTCGGCGAGGACCGCATCACGCTGTTCCGGCGGCACGGCGCATGAGCGACGTGGGCGGCCTGCTGACCGAGATCGACCACGTCGCCATCGCCGTCAACGACCTGGAGGCGGCGATCGCGTGGTACGCCGAGGTCTTCGGCGCCCGCGTCGACCACCGCGAGCGGGTCGAACGCGACGGTGTGGAGGAAGCCCTCCTCAAGGTGGCCGACTCCTACGTGCAGCTGCTGACGCCGATCCGCGACGACTCCCCCGTGGCCAAGTACCTCGCCACCAAGGGCGAGGGTCTGCACCACGTCGGCTACCGCGTCGACGACTGCGCGGTGGCGCTGCAGGCGGTCAAGGACGCGGGCGGGCGGGTGATCGACGAGGAGCCGCGACCGGGGTCGCGGGGCACGACCGTCGCCTTCGTGCACCCGAAGACGAGCTTTGGGACGCTGATAGAGCTCGTGCAGGAGTAGACCCCGGACTTCGGCTTAGCCGCGCGGGGCGAGGCGGCCCCGCCTCAGGGGCCCCCGTGGAACCGGTAGCCGAACGGGCAGTTCCCGATGCCGCTGGTGTCCTGGACGTACATCCACCAGCGGCCCGTCAGGTGGCGGGAGCACTCGTCCGCGAAGGTGGCCGCACCGATGTCCGTGTAGCCCAGGCCGTGGGTCTGGCCCGGGGCGACCGCGGTGTACGTGACGAAGTGGCCCTCGGGGCTGGACGCCCCGCACTCCTGATACGGGGCGGCCAGCGGCCCGATGCTGCCCGTCGGCACCGTTGTGCATGGGCGCAGGGGCACGCCGTTGGCGTGCCGTGCACCGTGCTCGACCTGCAGAAGGAATCGCTCGGCCGCCGGCGTCGCACCCGTGTCCCACGCCATGGCCACCGGAAGCGAGAACTCGAACGTCCAGACCGCGGCCAGCACGGTGAAGACCGCCACCGCCACTGCGAAGGTCCACAGGTCGCGCCAGGCCGGACGGAAGCACGCCACGACCCAGCCCACGATCGCCACGGCACCGCCAGCGACGGCCACGACCGCGGTCGGGGCGACGAGGGAGCCGCCGGGGGTCGGGAGCACCCAGCCCAGGTACCCCAGCACCACCCCGGCCAGCAGGGCGGCGAGCAGGCCCCACCCGCCGATGCGGCGGCGCGGGGCAGCGTCGGCTTCGTCAGGCTCAGGCTGGGCGGGGGACGGCTCGGTGGCCGTGAGAACCACGGCGAAAGCCTAATCAGAGCCTCCCCGGCCGGCAGGGCTGGTCGCAGCCCGGCGTGCCATGCTCCGGGCGTGGCGTCCTTCCTCTTCGTCCCGCTGGACGCCGGCGGCAACGTCAACCCTTTTCTCAGTTTGGCGGAGGAATTGCAGACCAGAGGCCACGAAGTCCGCGCGGCCGCAGCGGAGTCGCTCCGTGAACGGTTCCAGAACGCCGGCGTCGCGGTGCACTCGTTTCCGGGACCCATCCCGTCGGCGGACGACGTGCAGGCGGCGGCAACGGTGCCTCCCGACGTCGTCGTCGTCGACTTCATGGCCACCCCGTCACTGAACGGCGCCCGCGCCATGGGACGGCCGACCGTCGCGCTGATGCACACGCTCTATCTCGATCTGCTCCAGGGTGGCGCCCCGGGGCCGATGCAAATCGTGGCGAGCGTCGCCGACCTCAACGAGGAGCGCTCACGGCTGCGGCTGCCCCCCATCAGCGCATTCGGCGATCTCCTGGCCGAGCTGGACCTCGTCCTGGTCACCGTGCCACGCGAGCTCGACGGCCCCGGGCCCACCCCGCCGAACATGCACTACACCGACATCCTGTTCCAGGGCGCGGGTCCGGACGCCGGCTGGGCTCCGCCCCCGGGCGACGACCCCCTGGTCGTGGTCTCCATGGGCACGGCGGGACAGGGAGGGGCGCCGGTGCTCCAGCGGGTGGTCGACGCGCTGGCCTCCTGCGCTGTGCGCGGCTGGGTGTCGGTGCCGTCCTACGTCAGCCCCGACGAGCTGTGCGCGCCGGACAACGTCACGTTGTCCGGGTACGTGCGCCACGCCGCAGTGATGCCCCACGCCGACCTGCTGGTCACCCACGCCGGGCTCGGCTCCATCGGCGCCGCGCTGGCCTTCGGCGTGCCGATGGTCTGCATCCCCGAGGACCGCGACCAGCCCGCCAACGCGGTGGCCGTGACCCGGATCGGGGCCGGACAGCGCCTGGACACCGACGCCGCACCGGCAACGATCAGCGCCGCCGTCGAACGCGGGCTGGCGGGTCCGCGCCTCGCGCCGCGCCCACCGCAGCCGGGCCGCGCCGCCGCGCTGCTCGAGACGCTGGTCTGATTGGTCTCAACGGCGCACCTGGCCCCGCAAGCGGCGACGTGCCGGCGCCTGCTTCTAGTGCGTTATCGGCGGCGCGTGCGGGGCCGTCACGTGCACCACCTTGCCGGAGTTCGAGCCCGCCACCCACACGCCGGCCCCGACGCCGATGAGCCCACGGGGCGTCGTGTGGAGGTTGAGCTGTTCCGACTCCGGCGCCTGGACGATGTAGCGCACCGACGTCGTCGCGCCGAACCCGACCCAGACGCGCTGGGCCGCCACCGCCACGGCGACGGGGTCGCGGCCGATGTTCTCCAACGTGCTGACGGTGAGCGTCGACGGCTCCACGCTTTCGACGGTCCCGCTCCCGGAGTTGGCGACCCACACCTGGCCCGCGCCCGTGGTGACCCCGATGGGTATCTGGCCTACTTTTATGACGGTCTGCGCCGGTGCGCCGCCGGTGTCCGAGGGCACGATGCGGGTCAGGAGGTCGGTCGTGCCCGTCACCCAGAGCGCCCCGAAGCCGCCCGCCACCCGCACCGCCCCGGCCAGCACGCCGACCGTTGTCCCCGCGGTGCCGGTGGTCGTGTCGATCGGCGTAATGGATTTGCCGATCACCGAGGCCACCCACACGTCGTTGCCCAGGACGGCCAGCCCCGAGGGCCCTCCGGGGACAGGGATGCTGCGCACGACCTGGAGCGACGCCGCGTCGACCTCGACCACGGTGTTGGTGACCATCTCCGCCAGCCACAGGTCGGAGCCGGTGAGCACCATGGCCACGGGCCGCCCCGGCACCTTCGTGGTCGCCTCGACCTTGCCGGTCGCCGGGTCGAATTTCTCGACCACGTCGCGCGTGTCGTCGGTCACGTAGCCGGTCCCGCCCGCCGCCACCACGGCCGAGGCCGCGGACAGGTGCAGCAGCGTGTGGGCCACGAGGACGGTCGGCGGCCGCTTCCCCGAGGACGAGGGCGTGCCGTTCCCGCCCGACGTCGCCACCAGGGCGGCCACGCCGCCCACGAGGGCCAGCACCAGCACGCCGACCGCGCCGAACACCATCCAGCGGCGGTGCCGCGCCCGGCGCTGCCAGACCGTCTCGCCCGCGCGCCCCTTGCCGGTCGACCGTGCCTGCGCCTGCTTCGCCCTGGCCGCCCTCCTCTGTGTCCGGTTCTTCTGTGCCGCCACGCCGCCTTACCTGAGCAGCCCGTCGACCAGCTCGAGCACCCGGGAGACCTGCTCGGAGACGGTGCCCGAGTCGGGCCCGAGGACCAGGTCGGGATCCGCCGGCACCTCGTAGTCCGAGTCGATGCCGGTGAAGCCGGGCAGCTGCCCGGCCCGGGCCCGTGCGTACAGGCCCTTCGGGTCGCGCCGCTCGCACTCCGCCAGCGAGGTGGAGACGTAGACCTCCGCGAACGGGAGCCCGGCCTCTTCGTGCAGCATGCGGATGAGCCGGCGGTCCTCCTCGAAGGGGCAGATCAGCGCGATCAGCGCGAGCGTGCCGGCCTCGGCGAACATCCGTGACACCTCGCCCGCCCGCCGCACGTTCTCGGTGCGGTCGTGGTCGGAGAAGCCGAGGTCGCCGTTGAGCCCGTGGCGCAGGTTGTCGCCGTCGAGCAGGTAGGCGTGCAGGCCGCGGTTGACGAAGGCCTCCTCCACCCCGGCGGCCAGCGTCGACTTCCCGGCGCCCGAGAGCCCGGTGAACAGCAGGGTGGCACCGGCCGTTCCCAGAGCGGCGAAACGGTCGGCGCGGCGAGATCCGCGCGCCGTGGCGCACCACGTTGGGGCTGGCGTGCGCAGTGGAGATGACCCGGATGACGCCGGCACCGGCCGTCGCGTTGGTGGAGGGGTCGATGACGATGAAGCTGCCGGTGGTGCGGTTCGTCGTGTAGTCGTCGACGAGCACCGGCTCGGTCGTATGGAAGGACACCCGCCCGATTTCGTTCAGCCCCAAAGTGGTCGCCGTGTCGTCCCGGTGCAGCCCGTTCACGTCGAGCCGGTACTGCAGCGACTCCACCCGGGCCCGCACGGTGCGGGTGGAGTGCTTGAGCAGGTAGGCCTGTCCGACCTCCAGCGGGGACCGCTCGTCCATCCAGCAGACCGTCGCCTCCAGGTCGTGGGTCACCGTGGGCCGGTTGTTGGGCCGGCACAGGATGTCGCCGCGGGTCACCGCGATGTCGTCGTCCAGGGTGATGACCACCGCCATGGGCGGGAAGGCCTCGGCCACCTCGCCGTCGGCCGTGGCGATCGTGGCGATGCGTGAGGTCGTCCCGGTGGGCAGGACGAGCACGTCGTCGCCCGGCCGCAGCACGCCGCTCGCCACCGTGCCGGCGTAGCCCCGGAAGCCCGGGGCGTCCCCGCTCCGGCTGCGGATCACGTACTGGACGGGGAACCGAGGGTCGATGAAGTTCTCGTCGCTGCCGATGTACACCGACTCCAGGTGGTTGAGCAGGGGCGATCCCTCATACCACCACATGTTCTCCGAGCGCTGCACGACGTTGTCCCCGCGCAGGGCACTGATCGGGATGAACGTGATGTCGTGGACGTTCAGCCGGGCGGCGAACTCCATGAACTCGGCCTCTATGGCCTCGTAGCGCTCCCGGTCCCAGTCGATGAGGTCCATCTTGTTGACGCAGACGACCATGTGGGGCACGCCCAGCATGGATGAGAGGAAGGCGTGGCGCCTGGTCTGCTCTATGACGCCCTTGCTCGCGTCTATGAGGATGAGGGAGACGTGCGCGCTCGACGCCCCCGTCACCATGTTGCGGGTGTACTCGGTATGCCCGGGCGTGTCGGCGATGATGAACTTGCGCTTGGGCGTGGCGAAGTACCGGTAGGCCACGTCAATCGTGATGCCCTGCTCGCGCTCGGCGCGCAGCCCGTCGGTCAGCAGGGCCAGGTCGGTCTCCGGCGCTCCCCGCTGCTCGCTCGTACGCCGGATGGCTTCGAGCTGGTCCTCGAAGATGCCCTTGGCGTCGAAGAGGAGGCGGCCGATCAGCGTGGACTTGCCGTCGTCGACCGACCCCGCGGTGACCAGGCGCAGGAGCTCCGACACTAGAAGTAGCCCTCCCGCTTGCGGTCCTCCATGCCGGCTTCGGAGATCCGGTCGTCGGCCCGGGTGGCCCCGCGCTCGGTCAGCCGGGTGGCCGCCACCTCGGCGATGACCAGGGCGATGGTGTCGGCCGTCGACTCCACGCAGCCGGTGCAGTCGGCGTCGCCCACCGTGCGGAAGCGCACCAGCGCTTCGAAGACGGGCTCGTCGGGCTCGGGCGACAGGTGCCGGGTGGCCGCCATCAGCATGCCGTCACGCTGGAACACGGCACGCCGGTGGGCGAAGTAGATGGGAGGCACCGGGATGTCCTCTTCGCCGATGTAGTTCCAGACGTCGAGCTCGGTCCAGTTCGACAGCGGGAAGACCCGGATGTGCTCGCCCGCCTTGTGGCGCGCGTTGTAGAGGTTCCACAACTCGGGCCGCTGGTTTTTGGGGTCCCATTGCCCGTAGGCGTCGCGGAAGCTGAAGATGCGCTCCTTGGCCCGCGCCTTCTCCTCGTCGCGCCGCGCGCCGCCGAAGACGGCGTCGTGGCGCCCCTCCGCGATGGCGCGCAGGAGCGTCGGCGTCTGCAGCGGGTTGCGCGTCGCCCGCGGCGAGGGGTCCTCGACCGTCCGCCCCGCGTCGATGTCGTCCTGGACACTGGCCACCTCGAGCGTCAGCCCGAGCTCGGCCACCCGGCGGTCCCGGAAGGCCAGGACCTCGTCGAAGTTGCGCCCGGTGTCGATGTGGAGCACCGGGAACGGGATGGGCCCCGGCCAGAAGGCCTTCGTGGCCAGGTGCAGCATGACGATGGAGTCCTTGCCGCCCGAGAACAGCAGGGTGGGCCGTTCGAACTCGGCGGCCACCTCCCGGAAGACGTGGATCGAGTGGGCCTCCAGGGCGCGCAGGTGGGAGAGCCGGTAGTGACCCGGATGCGGTGTCGCCAAGGGACGCTCCTCTGTACTCCCCCGCCCCCGGAAGTGGGAGTTTAGGCCCCGGCCTCCGCCGCCCCGGTGTCTTCGGCCGGACTGGCCGGGCTGGCCGTGCTTGCCGAGCCGCCGCTGATCGGGTTCCCGAACGCGTCCTCCTCGGTCGGCGCCGCACCGAGCCAGCTGGCGTCGATGGACGAGTCGAACGGGTCCTCGCTGGAACCGTCGCCGCCCATGTCGCGCAGCCAGTTGGCCAGCTCCTCGTCGTCCGTCTCGCCCGCGCCCATGGCCCAGAAGGGCATCGCCTCGGCCTCGGGCATCTCCAGTCGGATGTTCCGGTAGTGCTGCATGCCCGAACCGGCGGGGATCAGCTTGCCGATGATGATGTTCTCCTTGAGCCCGAAGAGCTGGTCGCTCCGGCCCTCTATGGCCGCTTCGGTCAGCACCCGCGTCGTCTCCTGGAAGGAGGCGGCCGAGAGCCAGCTGTCCGTGGCCAGCGAGGCCTTCGTGATGCCCATGAGCTCGGGGCGGCCCTCGGCGGGCACCCTGCCCTCCTCGACCAGCATCCGGTTCACCTCGGCGTAGAGCTGGCTGTCGACGCGCTCGCCCGGCAGGAAGGGCGCGTCGCCCGGCTCGGCCACGAGCACCCGGCGCAGCATCTGGCGCACGATCAGCTCAATGTGCTTGTCGTGGATCGACACACCCTGGTCCCGGTACACCTTCTGCACCTCTTCCACCAGGTACTGCTGCGTGTCGCGGATGCCGTTGACCTCGAGCAGCTCCTTGGGGTCCTTCGGGCCCTCGACCAGCGCGTCGCCGGCCCCGACCTCCTGGCCGTCTGCGACCTCGAGGTGGGCGCGCGACGCCACCAGGGCCGAGTCCTCGGTCCCGTCGTCGGCCACCACCGTGATGCGGCGTCCCGTCTCCTCGTCCTCCACCCGGACGACGCCGGAGTGGTGGGCCAGCACCGCCGCGCCCTTGGGCGTGCGGGCCTCGAAGAGCTCGACGACGCGCGGCAGGCCGTGCGTGATGTCCTCGCCGACCACACCACCGGTGTGGAAGGTCCGCATGGTGAGCTGGGTGCCCGGCTCGCCGATCGACTGGGCCGCAATGACCCCGACCGCCTCGCCGAGCTCGATCATGGACCCCGTCGCCAGCGACAGCCCGTAACACGCCGCGCACACGCCCTGGGGCGCCTCGCAGGTCAGCACGGAACGGACGCGGACCCGCGTCACGTCCGGGTCGTCGCGCATGGCGGCCAGGATCTCGTCGTCGAGCACGGTGCCGGCGTCGTAGACGGTGCCGTTGGACAGCGTCACCGGGTCCGACAGCAGGCGACCGAAGGCGCGCGTCTCCAGGTAGTTGCGGTGGCCCGGACCGTCCGGCGCAACGCCCTCGATCCAAACGCCCCGCGTCGATCCACAGTCCTCAATGCGGACGATCAGCTCCTGGGCCACGTCGACCAGGCGGCGGGTCAGGTAGCCGGAGTCCGCGGTGCGCAGCGCCGTGTCGGCCAGGCCCTTGCGGGCGCCGTGCGTGGAGATGAAGTACTCGAGGACCGACAGGCCCTCCCGGAAGGAGGACTTGATCGGGCGGGGGATCATTTCGCCGCGCGGGTTGGACACCAGACCCTTCATGCCGGCGATCTGGCGGATCTGCTGCGAGTTCCCCCGGGCCCCGGAGTCGACCATCATGTCGAGCGGGTTGAAGGCGATGGTGGCCAGCTGGCTCTCCATCGCCCGGCCCACCTCGGAGTTGGCTGACGTCCAGATCTCAATCTCCTTCTGGCGCCGCTCGTCGTCGGTGATGATGCCCCGCTTGAACTGCGTCTCGGCCTTCTCGGCCTCCTTCTCGTAGCGGTCCAAGATGGCCAGCTTGTCCGGCGGCGTCTGGACGTCGTCGATGGAGATGGTGAGGCCGGACTGGGCCGCGTAGCGGAAGCCCAGCGCCTTGATCTTGTCGAGGCTCATCGCCACGACGTTCTTCGGGTAGTTGGCCGAGAGCTCCTCGACGATCTGCCCGATCGGGGTGTTGCGCTTGCCGACCACGTCGTTCACGAAGGCGAAGCCCTCCGGCAGCGCCTCGTTGAAGAACACGCGCCCGGGTGTCGTCTCGAACGCGGGCAGGCCGTTGCCGCCTGCGCCGTCGGCACCCTCGGCGCCGTCAACGCTGACGTCGGCGCCCTCGGCACCGGCACCCTCGCCGACCCCGACACCGGCACCCTCGCCGACCCCGACCCCGGCACCCGCGGACCCGTTCGACCCGTTGGCCGAAGCCGGGCCCACGTCCACGCCGGCCGCCGCCAGCCGCCCGGCCAGCGACGAACCCGGCACCGGCCGCAGAATGATCGGCACCTGCAGCTCCACGTCGCCCGCGTCGAAGGCGGCCTCCAGCTCGTGGAGGTGGCGAAACACGCGGCCCGCGCCGTCGCCGTCGTCGACCCGCAGGGTCAGGTAGTACGCGCCGAACACCATGTCCTGGGTGGGCACGGTGATCGGGCGGCCGGTGGCCGGCGACAGGATGTTGTTGGCCGACAACATCAGCACACGCGCCTCGGCCTGCGCCTCCGCCGACAGCGGCAGGTGGACGGCCATCTGGTCGCCGTCGAAGTCGGCGTTGAACGCCGTGCACACCAGCGGGTGGACCTGAATGGCCTTGCCCTCGACCAGCACGGGCTCGAAGGCCTGGATGCCGAGGCGGTGCAGGGTCGGCGCCCGGTTCAGCAGCACCGGGTGCTCCCGGATGACGCCTTCCAACACGTCCCACACCTGCGGGCGCCGGCGCTCCACCATGCGCTTGGCCGACTTGATGTTCTGGGCCAGCTCGGCGTCCACCAGCCGCTTCATGACGAACGGCTTGAACAATTCCAAAGCCATCAGCTTGGGCAGGCCGCACTGGTGCAGCTTCAGGTTCGGTCCGATCACGATGACCGAGCGGCCCGAGTAGTCGACGCGCTTGCCCAGCAGGTTCTGGCGGAACCGGCCCTGCTTGCCCTTGAGCATGTCCGACAGCGACTTCAGCGGACGGTTCCCGGGACCGGTCACCGGCCGGCCGCGCCGCCCGTTGTCGAACAGGGCGTCGACCGCCTCCTGGAGCATGCGCTTCTCGTTGTTGATGATGATCTCGGGCGCGCCGAGGTCCAACAACCGCTTCAGGCGGTTGTTGCGGTTGATCACGCGCCGGTACAGGTCGTTGAGGTCCGACGTCGCGAAGCGGCCACCGTCGAGCTGCACCATGGGGCGCAGGTCCGGCGGGATCACCGGCACGGCCTCCAGGATCATGGCCCGCGGGTCGTTGATCCGCCGCCCGTGGTCGTCGCGCCGGTTGAAGGCGGTGACGATCTTCAGCCGCTTGATCGTCTTCTGCCGACGCTGGGCCGACAACGGACGCCGCCCGTCCTTGGCGTCGATCATGTCGCGCAGCTTGGTCTCTTCGGCGTCGAGGTCGATGCGGTCGATGAGCTTGAGGATATACTCCGCGCCCATGCCGCCCTCGAAGTACTCGTCGTAGCGGAGCCGCAGCTCGCGCCAGAGCATCTCGTCCTCGATGATCTTGCGCCCGTGCAAGCTCCGGAACTCGTCGAGCGACCGCTGGGCGATCTCTATGTCCTCCTGGGCCCGCTCGCGGACCGACTGGATCTCCTTCTCGACGGCGCGCTGACGCGCCTTGATCTCGGCGTCACGGGCGCCCTCGCCCTCGAGCTCCTTGAGCTCCTCCTCCAGCGCCTTGAAGCGGCGGTCGATGTCGAGGTCGCGCTTCTTCTCAATGTCCGCGATCTCCTCGGCCATCTCGTTCTCCAGCGACGGCAGGTCCTGGTGCCGCTTCTCCTCGTCGACCCAGGTGACCAGGTTGGCCGCGAAGTAGATGACCTTCTCGAGCTGCTTGGCCTTGAGCTCCTCGCGGGGCTCGGTGCCCATCAGCAGGTAGGCCAGCCACGACCGCGTCCCGCGCAGGTACCAGATGTGCACGACCGGCGCGGCCAGCTCAATGTGGCCCATGCGGTCGCGCCGCACCTTGGACCGGGTGACCTCCACGCCGCAGCGCTCGCAGATGATCCCCTTGAAGCGCACGCGCTTGTACTTGCCGCAGTAGCACTCCCAGTCCTTGGTCGGGCCGAAGATCTTCTCGCAGAAGAGGCCGTCCTTCTCCGGGCGCAGGGTGCGGTAGTTGATGGTCTCCGGCTTCTTGACCTCGCCGTTGGACCAACCCCGGATGGAGTCGGCCGTGGCTAGCCCGATGCGCAGCTGGTCAAAAGTGTTGACGTCCAGCGCCATTAGGAAAAGCTCCTCTCCGCGGCTCGCCGCTCGTCTTCCTCGTCGGACCCGCGCTCGTTGCGGCTGATGTCGATGCCCAGCTCCTCGGCGGTCCGGAAGACGTCCTCGTCCAATTCGTGCATCTCGATCTCACGGCCGTCGACCGCCAGGACCTCGACGTCGAGGCAAAGCGACTGCATCTCCTTGATCAAGACCTTGAAGCTCTCGGGGATGCCCGGCTCGGGGATGTTCTCGCCCTTGACGATGGCCTCGTAGACCTTGACCCGGCCCAGGACATCGTCCGACTTGATGGTCAGCAGCTCCTGCAGTGCGTAGGCGGCGCCGAAGGCCTCGAGCGCCCACACCTCCATCTCACCGAAGCGCTGGCCGCCGAACTGGGCCTTCCCGCCCAGGGGCTGCTGCGTGATCATGGAGTACGGGCCGGTCGAGCGGGCGTGGATCTTGTCGTCCACCAGGTGGGCCAGCTTCAGGATGTAGACGTAGCCGACCGAGATGGGGTTGTCGTAGGCCTCGCCGGTGCGGCCGTTGTACAGGCTGGCCTTGCCGTCGGTGCCGATCAGGCGGCTGGCGTCGCCGTTGGCCGAGTCGGACCGCAGCTGGCCGAAGACCTGCTTGATCGTCGGATGCGTGCCGGCGTCCTCGGCCTCGTCCCAGTGGGCACCGTCGAAGACGGGCGTCGCCACCCAGGCGGCCGGCTCGGTGCGCGGCCGCGTCTTGCGGGCGGCGCCGTCGCCCTGGGCCGACGTCCCCACGCCGTCGTTGACCTCCGCGCCCTCCCAGCCGTGCCGGGCCGCGTAGCCCAGGTGCGACTCGAGCACCTGGCCCACGTTCATGCGGCTCGGCACGCCGAGCGGGTTGAGGATGATGTCGACCGGGGTGCCGTCGGCCAGGTAGGGCATGTCCTCGACCGGCAGGATCTTGGAGATGACGCCCTTGTTGCCGTGGCGGCCGGCCAGCTTGTCTCCCTCGGAGATCTTGCGCTTCTGCGCCACGTAGACGCGCACCAACTGGTTCACGCCCGGTGGCAGCTCGTGCGACTCCTCCCGCGAGAAGACCCGCACGTCAATCACCTTGCCGTACTCACCGTGCGGAACCTTCAGAGACGTGTCCCTGACCTCGCGCGCCTTCTCGCCGAAGATGGCGCGCAGCAGGCGCTCCTCGGGGGTCTGCTCGGTCTCACCCTTGGGGGTGACCTTCCCGACCAGCACGTCGCCCGGCTCCACCTCGGCGCCCACGCGGATGATGCCGCGGTCGTCCAGGTCGGCCAGGATCTCCTCGGACAGGTTCGGGATGTCCCGGGTGATCTCCTCGGCGCCCAGCTTGGTGTCGCGGGCGTCGACCTCGTGCTCCTCTATGTGGATGGACGTCAGCACGTCGTCGCGCACCAACCGCTCCGACAGGATGATGGCGTCCTCGTAGTTGTAGCCCTCCCACGGCATGAACGCGACGAGGAGGTTCTTGCCCAGCGCCAGCTCGCCGTTGTGGGTGGAGGGCCCGTCGGCCAGCAGGTCGCCCGCCGTCACGGCCTGCCCCTCGGCCACCAGGGTGCGGTGGTTGATGCAGGTGTTCTGGTTGGAGCGGCGGAACTTGGACAGCCGGTAGACCTTGCGTCCCAGCGCGGTGCCCAGCCGGTCCTTCTGGCCGGAGCGGTACTCCACGGTGACGGAGTCGCCGCTGATCTCGGTGACGGTCCCGTCGCCCTCGGCCACGAGCACGTCGCCCGCGTCCCGGGCGGCACGGGCCTCGACGCCCGTGCCGATGTAGGGCGCCTCGGGCACCACGAGCGGCACGGCCTGCTTCTGCATGTTGGCGCCCATGAGTGCACGGTTGGCGTCGTCGTGCTCGACGAAGGGGATCAGCGCGGTCGAGACCGACACGATCTGCTTCGGCGAGACGTCCATGAGGTCCACCTCGGACGGCGGCACGAAGTCGATCTCCGACGTGGTGCCGTAGGAGCCCACGGCCGCACCCATGCGCACGCCGGTGCCCTGCGGGCCGCGCCGGACCAGCACGCGGTCCTCCGTCAGCCGCCCCTCGGCGTCGACCGACGCGTTGGCCTGGGCGATGACGTGCTCCTCCTCCTCGTCGGCCGCCAGGTAGGACACCTCGTCGGTGACCTTGCCGTCGCGGACGGTGCGGTAGGGGGTCTCGATGAAGCCGTACTCGTTCACCCGGGCGTAGGTGGCCAGGGCGCCGATGAGGCCGATGTTCGGGCCCTCGGGCGTCTCGATGGGGCACATGCGGCCGTAGTGCGACGTGTGGACGTCACGCACCTCGAAGCCGGCGCGCTCTCGGGACAACCCACCGGGCCCCAACGCCGACAGGCGGCGCTTGTGGGCCAGGCCCGACAGCGGGTTGTTCTGGTCCATGAACTGCGACAGCTGTGAGGTGCCGAAGAACTCCTTCACCGCGGCCACGACCGGGCGGATGTTGATCAGCGTCTGCGGCGTGATGGCCTCGACGTCCTGGGTGGTCATGCGCTCGCGCACGACCCGCTCCATCCGCGACAGCCCCACCCGCACCTGGTTCTGGATCAGCTCGCCGACCGAGCGGATGCGCCGGTTGGCGAAGTGGTCCTGGTCGTCTATGCGGTAGGTCGAGTCGCCGTCGGCCATGTGCAGCGCGAGGTGCAGCATGTAGGTGGCGGCGGCCAGGATCTCCGACGGGCTCAGCACGGACTGGCCCGGGGCCGGCTTCTCGACCTTGATGCCGAACAGCTCCTCCAGCCGGTCGATCTCGGGGCCGAGCTTGCGGTTCAGCTTGTAGCGGCCGACCCGGGTGAGGTCGTAGCGCTTCGGGTTGAAGAAGGCGTTCTCGAAGTAGACACGCGCGGCCTCGGCCGACAGGGGCTCGCCGGGACGGGCGCGCTTGTAGATCTCGAGGAGCGCCTCCTCCCGCGACGGGGCGAGGTTGCGCTCCTTCTCCCACTGGCCCTCGAGGAAGTCGAAGTGGCGCACGAAGCGGTCCAGGAAGGCCTCGTCCCCGTAGCCGAGCGCGCGCAGGAGCACGAACAGCGACAGGCGGCGCTTGCGGGCGACGCGGCAGCCGGCCGTGACGTCCTTGCCCGGCTTGGCCTCGATGTCCAGCTCTATCCACTCGCCCCGGTAGGGGTGGATGGTCCCGGTGAAGACGGTCTTGGCGTCTCGGCCGGGCTGGAAGATGACGCCGGGCGAACGCACGAGCTGCGAGACGACGACCCGCTCGGTGCCGTTGACGATGAAGGTGCCGCGGTCGGTCATCATCGGGAAGTCCCCCATGAAGACCGTCTGCTCCTTTATCTCGCCGGTCGTGGCGTTCAGGAAGCGGGCGCGCACGAAGACGGGCGCCGCGTAGGTCATGTCCTTCTCCTTGCACTCCTCCACCGAGAACTTCGGCGGCGGGCGCAGGTCGGCGTCGGTCGGGTCGAACTCGAGCTCCAGGCTGAGCTGGCCCGTGAAGTCTTCGATCGGACTGATGTCGCTGAACGCCTCGGCGAGGCCCTTGTCGAGGAACCACTGGAACGAGTCGCGCTGAATGGCGATCAGGTCAGGGAGCGGCAGGGCCTCGTCGATATTGGCGAAGGAGACGCGTTCGGGGCTGCGGGACCGTGAAGACAACGGTCAACACCTCCAAGG
Organism: uncultured Acidimicrobiaceae bacterium; assembly: GCA_963834405.1. GTDB lineage: Bacteria > Actinomycetota > Acidimicrobiia > Acidimicrobiales > RAAP-2 > Bog-473. Next base: position 237,289 of record CAWIBX010000001.1, read on the forward strand.
TGAGGAAAAGACGGCCGGGTGGGGACGGGGACTGCGGGAACTGCAGGGACGACGGGAAGGTTGGATGGACGAGGGACAAACGTCGGTAGGCGGGCGGTTCAGGGCTGCCGGGGCGCGCACCGACCCCGCGGAATTACGGAATCGCTGACACGGAGACGCACGGCAACCCGACATCTTACCGGGAGGCGTGCCTAGATACAACCCTTTTGGCCGCGACGGCCCAGCGGGCTTCCGCCCGGGGTCCGGAACAGTATGAGGGTGCCCTCCGCCGCCGTCAAGGATCCTCGACCGAGCGCCCGGCGGGATCGCCCCGCCAGGCCCCCGACCTGGGATTACTTGACTTCGACGGTGGCCCCGGCGCCTTCGAGGGCGGCCTTGGCCTTGTCGGCGTCGTCCTTGTTGGCCTTCTCCAGCACCGCCTTCGGCGCGGCCTCGACGAGGTCCTTGGCCTCCTTGAGCCCCAGGCTGGTGAGCGCCCGGACCTCTTTGATGACCTGAATCTTCTTGTCGCCGGCGGCGGTGAGGATGACGTCGAACTCCGACTGCTCCTCGTCGGCCGCCGCGGCCTCGCCGCCGCCCGCAGGCGCTGCGCCCACCGCAGCCACGGCCACCGGGGCCGCCGCGGTCACGCCGAAGCGCTCCTCGAAGTCCTTCAGCAGCTCGCTCAGCTGGATCACCGACAGCTCGGCGATCCCGTCGAGGATCTCTTCCTTGGTCAGGGTTGCCATCCTGGCCTTCCTTTCTTTCCTTCGGTCTCTCTGATTCGGTCTCTACTCGGACGCCATTTCTTCGGTGTCCGCCGCCCCGGCTTCCCCACCGGTCTCACCGGCGGCCTCCACCGCTGCCGCCTCGGCCTCGGCCGTCTCTTCTGCCGGCGCCTCCGCCTCCGCCTCTGCTGCTGCGCGCGCCTGTGCCTCTGTTGGCGCATCCGCCTGCGCCTCCGCCAGGTCCACGGGATCCGCCACCTCGACGGCCTGGTCGGCCTCTCCGCCGGCCTCCCGCTGCTCAATCAGGGCCGAGATCCCGTAGGCCAGGTTGCGGGGCAACGCCTGCAGCAGACCGGCCATCTGTTGCATGGGCGCGGCCAGCGCGCCGGCCAGGCGGGCCAACAGCACGTCGCGCGGCGGGAGGTCGGCCAGTGCGGCCAGGTCCGACGTCGACAGCAGCGACCCGTCGGCGAGCCCGCCCTTTATGACCAGGTGCGGATTGGCCCGGGAGAAGTCCCGCAGAGCCTTGGCCACCGCGCTGATGTCGCCCTGCACGAAGGTGAGCGCGCTCGGCCCGCTCAGGTACTCGGACAGCGGCTGGTACTGACCCCCGTCGACGGCTCGCCGCACCAGGGTGTTCTTGAAGATCTTGTAGTCGCCGCCGACCGACGCGAGCGCGTGGCGCAGCTCCGCCAATTCGGCCACGGTCAGGCCGCGGTACTCGCTGACGATGGACGCCGTCGCCTCCCCCAGGCGCGTCTTGACCTCGTCGACCACCTCGACCTTGTGCGCCCGTGCTGCGTTCTGCGTTGCCATCGTGCCTCCACCGGGATCGACCGCCCGGTTCGGGCCAGGATCTCCGGCGTGCGATGGCGCAGCCGGGGGTCGCCGGCTCGCGCGGATCGCCTCGTCGGGCCGGCCCGGTGGGCCGTTTCAGCACCCGCAGGTGCGCCGGAGGTCTCTGGCGTTCGGATTCAGTGCCCGTCCGCCGAGGCGGCGGGCTGTTCGGGAGAGCGTAGTAGGTCCGGATGACCGGTCCTATCCGGCCCGGCTCAGGCCGGGACCGCGAGCTCCTCTTCGGAGAAGCGGGCCTTGACCGGGTCGATGTGGACGCCCGGGCCCATCGTCGTCGAGACGGTCACCGACAGGAAGTAGCGACCCTTGGCGGCGGGAGGCTTGGCCCGCTGCAGCTCGTCGACGACGGCCCGGATGTTCTTGATCAGCTGCTCCTTGGTGAAAGAGGCCTTGCCGACCCGGATGTGGATGTTGCCGACCTTGTCGGTGCGGTACTCGACCCGGCCGCCCTTGAACTCGGTCACCGCCTTGCCGACCTCGGTGGTCACCGTGCCGGTCTTGGGGTTGGGCATGAGGCCACGAGGACCGAGGACTCGGCCGAGCGCGCCGACCTGTCCCATCAGATCCGGGGTGGCGATCGCCACGTCGAAGTCGAGGAAGCCGCCGTTGATCCGGGCCACCAGGTCGTCGGCGCCGACCACGTCGGCCCCCGCCTCACGCGCCTCGGCCGCAGCCTCGCCGGCGGCGAACACCGCCACCCGGTTGGTCCGCCCGGTGCCCTCCGGCAGCGAGAGCGTGCCCCGCACGATCTGGTCCGCCTTGCGAGGGTCGACCCCGAGCCGGACGGCCAGCTCGACGGTCTCGTCGAACTTGGCGCTCGCGAGGGACTTGACGAGCTCGACCGCCTCGGCGACGCCGTACAGCTGCTCGCGGTCGACCTTGTCGAGGCTCTCCTTGTACTTCTTGCCGTGCTGGGCCATGTCTCTTCTCCGCTTCGTCCCTACGTCCCTACGTCCCTACGTCCGCTGCGTGCCCACGCGTCCCGGCCGCTCAGCCCGCGACCGTGATGCCCATGGACCGCGCGGTCCCGGCGATCTGCTTCTTGGCCGCCTCGAGGTCGTCCGTGTTCAGGTCCTTGAGCTTCGTCGTGGCGATCTCTGCCAGCTGGGCGTCCGTGATGGTGCCCGCGTTCTCGCGTCCCGCCGTGGCCGCACCCTTCTCAAGGCCCGCAGCCTGCCGGATGAGGACGGGGGCGGGCGGTGTCTTGAGAATGAAGCTGAACGAGCGGTCCTCGTAAATCGTGATTTCGACCGGTATGACCTGCCCGCGCATGTTCTCGGTGGCCTGGTTGTACTGCTTGCAGAACTCCATCGTCTGGACACCGTGGGGGCCCAGCGCCGTCCCGACCGGGGGCGCGGGGGTGGCCGACCCAGCCTCGAGCTGGATCTTCACCACGGCGAGCACCTTCTTCCTGGGAGGCATTGTCCTCTGTTCTCTCTTCCTTTTCTGCGTCTTCTAGAGCTTGGCGACCTGGCTGAATTCCAGCTCCACCGGGGTCTCCCGGCCGAAGATGTTGACGAGCACCTTGAGCTTGAGCTGGTCCTCGTTGATCTCGGCGATCTGGCCGGAGAAGTCGGCGAAGGGCCCTTCCTTGACCCGCACGGTCTCGTCCACCTCGAACTCGAGGCGAGGCCGGCTCGGCCGCTTGGCGGCCTCGACGCCTTCCACCTTCACCTGCAGGATGTTCTCGACCTCGCGCCGTGAAAGCGGCGTCGGCTTGGTCCCGGGACCGACGAAGCCGGTCACGCCGGGCGTGTTGCGGATGGCGCCCCAGGTGTCGTCATCGAGGTCGCACCGCACCAGCAGGTAGCCCGGGAAGACCTTCTTCTGCACGGTGACCTTCTTGCCACCCTTGAACTCGACGACGTCCTCCATGGGGATGACGACCTCGTAGACGCGGTCCTCAATGCCCCGGGAGGCCACGACGTTGCCCATGTTCGAGCGCACCTTGTTCTCGTAGCCCGAGTAGGTGTGCACGACGTACCAACGGCCCGGCCGGTCGTAGGGGCTCTCGACGGGAACGGGCTCTTCCTCGCCCTTCTCGCCCCAGCCCCCCAGCTCGGTCTCCTCGCCGGACTCCTGCGCGTCGGTCGCGTCGAGCACCAGGTCCGGCTCGCCGAGCGGGGTCTCGGTCGGCGCGGCGCCGGCGGGGGCCTCTGCCACCTCTTCGACCAGCTCCGCCGCGATCTCCTCTTCGACTGCCTCTTCCACCGCCTCCTCGACCGCCTCTTCGAGAATCTCGACCACGATCTCCTCGACGATGGCCTCCGCGGTGTCCTCGTCGGTCAGCTCGTCGAGGGCGTCGGCGACGTCCTCCGCGACCGCTTGGACGGCGGCTTCCACCGCCACGTCCTCGAGCATGGTCTCGTCCGCCGGCGCGTCCTCGTCCATGGCGTCGTCCGTCGACACCGTGCTCATGGCCGCCTCTTGGGCGGGCGCCTCGGCCTCCTCGCGCTCGGTTTCGACCGCCTCCGCCACGTCTTCCTCGGGACCGGACGCGAGTGCGTCCTCTGCCTGTGTGTGTGTCATGTCGCTCATTAGCCTTACCTGGTGAAGAGGTCGGTGATCAGCTTCCCGAAAGCCAGGTTGAGAGCGAAGATCAAGGCGATCATGATCACCAGGGTCGTGAATACGACCGAGGTGTAGTTGATGAGCTCGGAGCGCGACGGCCAAGCGACCTGTCGCATTTCGTCTCGGACCTCACGGATGAACTGGACCGGGGTCGTCCGCTTGCGAACCTGGGCGCGACCCTTTTGCTGCCGGGGTGTCCGGGTCGTCGTGCCCGCCGGGGCGCGTCGGGTCGCGGGAGACCCATCGGCCTCCATCTGACCTTGGCGCTGCATCAGGCGCTTCGTCTCGCGGTTCACGGCTCTTGCCTCACAAACTTCGTTCTCGGGTGACTGCGGCGTCCGGGGCAGGGCAGGAGGGACTCGAACCCCCAACCGCCGGTTTTGGAGACCGGTGCTCTTCCAGTTGAGCTACTGCCCTCGGTGGGGTGATTTCGGTGCCCTCAAGCAGGTGGTTCTTTCCCCCTGACCTGGGGAACGACTTGCCAGAGTAGCACCGGCCCTGCCGGGATGACTCAGCGGGTCTCCTTGTGCAGCGTGTGCTGGCGGTCCCAGCGGCAGTACTTCTTCATCTCAATCCGCTCGCGGTCGTTGAGCTTGTTCTTGGTCGTGATGTAGTTGCGCCGCTTGCACACCTCGCAGGCCAGCGTCACCTGGACCCTCTTCTCGTTCTTGGGCATGTCTAATCCTTCCTGGTCGCTGGCCCGGGTGCCGCCCCGGGCCTGGTAGCGGCGGCGGGACTCGAACCCGCGACAACACGATTATGAGCCGTGTGCTCTGACCAACTGAGCTACGCCGCCATGGGCGAGCCCCCTGTCGGAATCGAACCGACGACACCAGCCTTACCATGGCTGTGCTCTGCCGACTGAGCTAAGGGGGCGCCGCGGGCTTCCTTCCGCGAACCGCTAATGATAGCCAGAGCAGGGCGAACGGCGCGTCCGCACCCCCGCTTTTGCCAGCTCAACACTACCATCCCGCCATGCGGATCCGACTGGCCGAAATGGCCGACGCCGAGGCGATCCGGACCATCTACAACGTCGAGGTCCTCGAGTCGACCAACACCTTCGACATGGTGCCCCGCACTCGGTCCGAGCAGGAGGCCTGGATCCTGGAGCACAGCGGGGTGCACCCGGCCCTCGTGGCCATCGAACCTCCTGTCTCGGGGATCGGCGGCCCGGCGGGGGCGAACGGCGAGATCGTGCTCGGCTTCGGGGCCCTCTCCCCCTTCAGGGAGCGGTCCGGCTACTCGGCCACCGCAGAGAACTCCGTCTACGTCGACCGCGCCCAGCGCGGCAAGGGGGTGGGCCGGGCGCTCCTGGCCGAGCTGATTGAGCGGGCCTCCGCCCACGGCTTCCATTCACTCATCGCCCGGATCGCCGGCCACAACGAGACCTCCATCGGCCTGCACACGGCCGCGGGCTTCGAGCTGGTCGGGGTCGAGCGCGAGGTCGGCCGCAAGCACCGCCAGTGGCTCGACGTGGTGGAGCTGCAGCGTCTGCTTTGAGCGGGCGCCGCGGCGCGGCGTGATGCACAGCGCCGGGCGCCGTCAAGACCGGTTGCTCAGGCCTCGAGCGCGGCGCCTTGGCCGTGCGCCGGGGCGAGCGGCCGGGGCAGGCGGGAGGGGTCGATCCGCCACGACGTCGTCCAGCTGCCGAGAGGCACGATCGCGACCGTCCAGAGCACCACGACGGCCAGCACCATGCTGGACGGTTCGGTGTGGATGAGCTGGTTGAGGAGCGATGCGCCGCCCGTGAGGCCGATGAACGGCGCCACCGTCGACAGCCCGAGAACGAGGTAGAGCAGCCGCCCGGTCACGACCGGCGCCAGGATGATGATGCCCCACGTGAGGTACCAGGGCTGCACCACCGGGCCGAGGAGCACGAACATCATCATGGTGATCCCGACGGCGCCGAGCAGCCCGAGCCGCTGGCGGTGGCGCAGGCAGTAGATCGCGAGCACCGCGGCGCCGAGCAGCCCGAGGGCCCGGGTGACCGTGAGGACGCCGGCCAGGCTCAGGCCGACGCCGGCGACGTGTGCGGATCCGCTGATGGCGAGACCGACCGCGGTGGCGGGAGCCATCCACGAGCGCACCGTGCCCGGGGTGCCGAGGTTGGCGAGCCATCCCCACCCGAGCCCCGACACGAGCGAGAGGAAACCCATCACCGCGACCGTGACGAGCGCGGCCCGGGCCATCGGTGCGATGCGCTGGCGCCAGCCGACGTCGGAACCGGCCCAATCCCAGCCGATGTAGACGATGCCGATGGCCGCAGGGATCTTTATGGACGCGGCCAGCGCGCACAGGACGATCCCCCACACCGGGTGCCGGCTGCGCGCCGCGGTGATCCCGGCCAGCAGCAGGCCGACCATGATCGCGTCGTTGTGCGCGCCGCCCACGAGGGCCAACAGCGTCAGCGGGTTGAGGACGGCGAGCACGAACGCGGGGCCGGGCTCACGGCCGAACGAGCGCGCCAGTTTGGGGATGCAGTAGGCGATCAGGGCGACCCCGACTACGGACTGCAAACGCAACAGCAGAATGGTGACGAGCGCGTGGTGCAGGCTCAGCGAGGCGGACCAGCCCGCCAGCATCAGGAACAGCGGCCCGTAGGGCGCAGCGGTGTTGGCCCACAACGGGTCGACACCGGAGAAGTACGGGCCCGATCCCAGCGTGCCCGGCCCGTAGTTGTACGGGTTGATGTGGTGGCTCATCATCTCGCCCTGGGCGGCGTAGGAGAAGACGTCGCGGCTGAAGAGCGGCGCCACGAAGAGGAGTGGCAGCGTCCACAGGGCGAGCATCCAGCCGAGCGCGCGGATCGGCACGCCCGGACGCGCCCGGAGCGTCTGGTAGAGGCCGAACCAGACCCGGACGAAGAGGACCATGCCGCCGTAGACCGCGACGACGCCGGGGAGCATCAGCGTCGTGGAAGGGAAGCTCGGAACGCCGAAGAACCACGTACCGCCCACCTCGAGCTTGAACGGCGAGCTGGGTAGCGACGAGCCCACGCAGATGGACAGCACCGCGATGAAACCGAGGAGCGCGGGGCGGCGGAGGAAGGTCCAGTCGTCGGGATCCTCCGCGGGGTGCGCCTCGACGCGCTGGGTCAGCCTGAGCCGCGGCGCGAGGCGGATCTGCCACGCTTCCGCGCGCATGGACAGGCGGTCGAGGCGCGTGCTGACGTCGTCCCGGTCTGTATGGGAAGCGGCTTCGGCGCTGTCGTCGACTTCGGCGTCCACTTGAAGTGTTCAGTCTCGCTTGTCGTATCCGGGCCGGGGAACCCGGGGGAAAGGGAGGGCCCACGCCGCGTCGAGCATGTTCCCGCAATCGATCTGAAACAGCATTGTAACGGCAGGTCGGAGCCTGGCAAGGCCCCTGCGAGGCAACCCGCCATGCTCCGGAAACGCACCGCGTGGGCCGGGAAGGATTCGAACCTCCGTAGGTGTTAACCGGCAGGTTTACAGCCTGCTTCCTTTGGCCACTCGGACACCGACCCGCAGGCGGTGAGACTAGTCCGGCCGAGGCCCCCGATTCGCCGGGAGGCACCGGTACGCTGGGCTCATGCCAACCTTCGACATCGTCTCCCAGGTCGACATGCAAGAGGTGCGGAACGCGGTCGACCAGGCCAACCGGGAGGCCTCGACCCGCTTCGACTTCAAGAACACGGACTCGACCATTGAGCTCGGGGACAACGAGCTCGTCCTGCGTTCCTCGACCGAGGACCGCCTAAAGGCACTCCACCAGGTGCTGCACGAGAAACTGGTAAAGCGTCACGTGTCCCTCAAGGCCTTCGACGCCGGAAAGATGGAGGAGGCCCAGAAGGGCACGGCCCGGCAGCACGTGACCATCAAGGCCGGCATCTCGTCGGACAACGCCAAGCGCCTGAACAAGTTCATTAAGGACCTCGGGCTCAAGGGGATCTCCTCGCAGACCCAGGGGGATCAGATCCGGGTGAGCGGCAAGAAGCGCGACGACCTCCAAGAGGTGATCGCCAAGTGCAAGGCGGAGGACTTCGGCATCCCCTTGCAGTTCGAGAACTTCCGGGACTGACACGCGCCGACTGACGGCCCGACGTGACCCCGCCACGCGAAGGTCCGGCGGATCAGTGTGGCGTCAGCTCCTCTTCTTCTTCTTCCTCGTGGGTGAGGTGCTCGTCGAACTCGTCGAGCTCCTGGCGGAACATGCGGTTGAAGATCACCAGCTTGAGCACCCAGAAGATCGCGAAGGACATGACGTTCGCCGCCAACACAAGGACCGTCGTCTCCAGGTGGTTCAGCTGGTACTTGATCGCCCAGTGGCGAGCCAGGGAGGCCCAGATGATGGAGAAGGCGATGCCGGCCGCGGCCATCGTCCAGAAGGGCACGACCTCCTTCCAGAAGTGCGAGCGGCCGTGCTTGCCCCAGGCCCACTTCCGGTTCAGCCAGTAGGAGGGAAAGGTCGCCACGACGTTGCCGAACACGGTGCTCGGGACCTCGCTCCAGATGTGGAGGACGCCGTAGACGATCGCGATGACGAAGAGCGAGACCGCCGTCGACACGACCGACACCATGGAGTAGCGGAGGATCTTGCGGCCTTCGTGCGTGTGGAACCACGCGTGCAAGGCCTGCAGCCGGTCGAGCACCGTGCCACCCTAGCCCGGCGGGCTAATTAGGTCCTTGTCAGTCGGCTAGGCACCCGCTGTGAGCAAACGGTTCGACCTGGCCACCTCTCCGAACCACTGGGCGCTCGGCTTGGGCCGGCGCTCGAAGGTCCCGGGCGCAACGCCCACCAAGCCGAACTTGGGGCCGTACCCGAGGTGCCACTCGAAATTGTCGAGGAGGCTCCAGACGAAGTAGCCCCGCAGGTCGATCCCCTGGTCCAGGCAGCGGTGGGCGCTCCGGAGTGCCTCGCCCAGGAAGGCGATGCGTTCGGTGTCGTCGGCCGTGGCGATGCCGTTCTCGGTCACGACCACCGGGCGCCCACTGACGGCGGCCGCCCGGCGGACGGTGTGCTCCACGGCCTCGGGACGGTACTCGTCCCCCATCTGGGTCACCCGGACCTCCGGACCAGGCGGTACGAGCCCGTCGGGTCCGAAGTGCATGCGGGTGTAGCACTGGACCCCGACGAAGTCGTCTCCGTCGGTGGCGCGCAAGAAGACGTTCTCGAGCATCTCCTCGGCGGCGTCGCGCAGTGCCTCTCCTCCCTCGTGGGCGGCGATCTCGGCCATGGAGAGCGTGAGCCCGACGGGGAAATCGCCGGGGCCGGACCGCAGCTCCTCGACCGCCAAGCGATGCGCCCGCACCATCGCCTCGTTGACCGCGGCGTAGCGGGTGAAGTCTTCCTTGACGCCGGGCGGGTACTCGCCCTGGAAGTACCCCATCACCCCCACCACGTTGGGCTCGTTGATGGTGCAGGCCCAGCCGATCAGGTCCCCGATGTGCGCGACGGACCGCGCCACGAAGCGCGCGAAGCGCTCGGGGGCGTCCGCCGCCTCCCAGCCGCCCCGTTCGGCCAACCAGCGCGGGGTGGTGAAGTGGTGGAACGTCACCACGGGCAGGAACCCGTGCCCGTGGCAGGCGGCACAGAGACGCCGGTAGTGGTCCAGCGCCGCCACCGAGAATTCGCCCTCGGCGGGCTCGATCCGGCTCCATTCCAGCGAGAAGCGGTACGCGGAGAGGCCCATGTCCGCGACGAGCTGCAAGTCCTCGCGCCAGCGGTGCAGCGAGTCGCAGGCGTCGCCGCTCGGTTCGACCGTTCCCGAGGTGGGATCGTGCTCCCACGCCCACCAGTCGTTGTTGACGTTGCCTCCTTCGATCTGGTGCGCGGCCGTGGCGACCCCCCAGGTGAAGCCGGGCGGGAAGACGAGCTCGCCGGAAGATCCGGCGGGGAGCGGAGAGGTCACGACCGCGCAGGGTAGTGGCGGCCGGCGCGCGACGCCCACCGACACCGCCCGCCGTCGCCTGCGAACATGGACGGGTGAGCGCGTCCCTCGAATTCCTCGTCGACCTGTTGGACCTCGAACCGATAGAGGTGAACATCTTCCGAGGCACGCAGCCCAACGAAGAGCGCCAACGGGTCTTCGGCGGGCAAGTGGCGGCGCAGGCGCTCATGGCCGCGGGGCGCACGGTCGGACACGGCCGGGTGCACTCGCTGCACTCGTACTTCTTGCGTCCCGGCGACCCGACCGTCCCCATCCTCTACGAGGTCGACCGCATCCGCGACGGGCGGTCGTTCACGACCCGCCGTGTCGTCGCCATTCAGCATGGCCGCGCCATCTTCAACCTCTCCGCCTCGTTTCACGACCCCGAGGAGGGCATGGAGCATCAGTTCCCGATGCCCGAGGTCCCCGCGCCCGAGACGCTGGCCCCCCTCTTTGAGCGCCTGGAGCCGTGGAAGGAGGAGTTGACCGACTGGTTCGACCGACCGCACCCCATCGACCAGCGCTACATCGGTGAGCTGCCCTGGCACCGCAAGGGGCCCGGTGAGCCTTGCGAGCGCCTGTGGATCCGGGCCGACGGCGACCTGCCGGACGACCCGCTGCTCCATGCCTGCATCGTCACCTACGCGTCGGACATGCCGCTCTTCGACGTGATCCTGGCGCCCCACGACATCAGATGGGACGACACCGACTTCATGGGTGCCAGCCTCGACCACTGCATGTGGTTCCACCAGCCCTTCCGGACCGACAAGTGGCTGCTCTACGACACCGACTCACCGGTGGCCGCCGGAGGCCGTGGCCTGGCGCGCGGCTCACTCTTCAATCGAGAGGGGAAGTTGTGCGTGTCCGTGGTGCAGGAGGGCCTGGCCCGGATCCGGACCCGGCAGGCGGTTCAGCGCGCCGAGATCGGCGTGTAGTCGCGCTCCTCCGGTCCGATGTAGAGCTGTCGGGGCCGGGCGATCTTCGAATCCTGATCGAGCATCTCCTGCCAGTGGGCCAACCAGCCGGAAGTGCGCGGGATGGCGAACAGGACCGGGAACATCTCGAGCGGGAACCCCATGGCCTGATAGATCAGTCCCGAGTAGAAGTCGACGTTGGGGTACAGCCGGCGCGAGGTGAAGTACTCGTCGTTGAGTGCGATCTCTTCCAACTTCAACGCGATGTCGAGCAGCGGGTTCTTCCCGGTCACCTCGAACACCTCGTCCGCCGTTCGTTTGATGATCTTGGCCCGCGGGTCGTAGCTTTTGTACACGCGGTGACCGAAGCCCTGCAGCCGCTGCTGCCCGTGGCCCGCCTTGACGGCGGCGATGAAATCCGGGACGTTGTCGACGCTGCCGATGTCCGTAAGCATGCGGATCACGGCTTCGTTGGCGCCACCGTGGCGCGGTCCGTAGAGCGCGGCCGCGGCGGCGGCGGTTGCCGAGTACGGGTCGGAGTGCGACGAGCCGACGACGCGCATGGCCGTCGTGGAGCAGTTCTGCTCGTGGTCGGCGTGAAGGATGAAGAGGACATCGAGCGCGTGGGCCAGGACGGGATCGGCCTCGAAACGCGGCTCGGCCACCTTCCAGAGCATGGAGAGGAAGTTGGGCGCGAAGTCGAGCGAGTTGTCGGGGTAGACGAAGGGCATGCCCACGCTGAAGCGGTGGGCGGCGGCGGCCAGGGTGGGCATCTTGGCGATGAGCCGGATGATCTGCTTGTTGCGCGATTCGGGGTCGAAGATGTCCTTGGCGTCGAGATAGAAGGTCGAGAGGGCGGCGACCGCCGAAACCAGCATGCCCATCGGGTGGGCGTCGTAGTGGAAGCCCTCGAGGAAGCGCTTGCGGACGTTTTCGTGGATGAAGGTGTGGTAGGTCACGTCGTGGCGCCACTCCTCGAACTGCGCCTCCGTCGGCAGTTCGCCCTTCAAGAGCAGGTACGCCACCTCCAAGTAGGTCGACTGCTCTGCGAGCTGCTCAATCGGGTAGCCGCGATAGCGGAGGATGCCCGCCTCGCCGTCGAGGTAGGTGATGGCGCTTTCGCACGCCGCCGTGGACATGAAGCCGGGGTCGTAGAACCAGACGCCGGGCAGCAGCTTGGCCCATTCCTCCGCGGATACCCCGCCGTTGACCAGCGGAATCTCAATGGACTCGCCGTTGCGATTGTCCGTGATGGTGATGCTCTCGGCCACGTGAGCAAGCCCTCCAAATCCTGTTGAGTCGCTTCCGATCCTATGGCCAGGACGCAACGACGGTCGACACGCGGGCCCGGACCATGCCGCCGAGGCTTAGGTGGCCGGCGCGATCTCCAGCGTCTCCTGCGTGGCCGTCCCGAGGGTGTTGGTCTGGGCCGCCGGGAGCTCTATCGACACGGTCAGCGTGTAGGTGGTGCCGGGTGCGACCGTGAACGTGGCGGCCGGCAGGGTCGCCGATCCCCCCGACAACAACGAGGCCGACTCCACGTGCGAGGTGCTCGACCCTGAGGAGGAGTTGACGAGGGTCATGCGCACCACCGCCCGCGGCTCGGCGACCGTGCCCTGGTTCGCCAGCACGACGGACACGGATACGTGCCTCGTCGGGCTCAAAACCGATGTCCCGGTCGGTGTGTTCGGCGCGGGGGGCAACGGGGACGGGCTCAGGCGGATCGTCCGGAGCACGAGGTAGTGCGTCCCCTGCAGTGTGGTCGACGTGGCCATCAGATCGACCTGCGCCGCCACTTCACCCGCCTGCCACTTCCGGGGGTCGGTGACCCACACCGAGCGTGGGAGCAGGGCGTGACCGGGCTCCGCCTTCAGTGCGGCCCGCACCGAGGCGTAGAGCTGGTCGGCGCGGGTGAGCAGGTCGCCCGCGCCCGCGATGCGGTTCGTCGCGTCGCCGGCCGAGAACAGAGCCGGCGGCGACGTCACCGGCGTGTCGGTCGTCGGCGCGTCGGCGGTCTGTGACGGTTGCATCCCGAGGAAGCCGTAGACCGCGGCGCGCAGGTCGCTGACGGCGTCCGCCCGGTCCTCGAACACGACGGCGAAGTTGCCCGCCACCGTCCCCGGTCCGGCCGACCCGGCTGCCAGGTCGGCCCGTGCCGCCTCCGCGTCGGCGGCGTTGACCGCGTCGTCGAGGTCGGATTGGAGCGTCTGGCGGATCTGTCCCTGGAGGTCCGACATGAGGCTGCGCACCTGACCCGCCGTGGTGTTCGACTGCTCGGCGACCGCCCCGCCCAGCGCGGCCAGGGAGCGGTCCGAGTTGGCGTCGTAGCCGGTCGACTGGCTGGACACCTCGACCAGGCCACCGATGACCAGCACTGCGCCGATCGCCACGAGGCCCCCCACAAGGAAGGGTCGGGCAGGGGATCGACGGCGCGCGCGTCGGCGCCTGCGTGGCGACATGGCCACAAGAAGCTAGTGCCGGCGATGGCCGCTTACAGCGCGAGGAAGGAGGAGTCGGAGGTGGTGTCCGCCGTCGTCAGGGTGCTGGCGCTGGAGCGCCACTGCACCGTCGGGGCGATCGCCCGCAGGTCGACCCGGTCCCGGTACCGCTCGACCAGCTGCAACATCCCGAGCACCACCTCGTCGGCCAGAAGGTGCGGCTGCAGCCCGAGATCCAACAGCTTCGTGTTGGCGGCGTGGAAGTAGTGCTCCTCGCGTTCGACCCGGGGGTTCGTGAGCCCCTCGGCGATGTCGACCCGGGTCGGACAGACCCGCTGCACCATCTCCGCCATGTCACGGACCGAGAAGGACTCCGTGAATTGGTTGAAGACGCGGAACTCGCCGGCGGCGGCCGGGTTCTCGAGCGCCAGGGCGACGCAGGCGAGGGTGTCGCGGATGTTGAGCATGCCGCGGGTCTGCCCTCCCATGCCGTAGACCGTGAGCGGGTGGCCGGTCACGGCCTGGACGCAGAACCGGTTGAGGACCGTGCCGAAAACGCCGTCGTAGTCGAAGCGGGTCGCGAGCACGGGGTCGAGGTCGGTCTCGTCGGTCGACTGCCCGTAGACGATGCCCTGATTGAGGTCGCTCGAGCGGAGGCCCCAGACCCGGCAGGCGAACATGATGTTGTGCGAGTCATGCACCTTGGACAGGTGGTAGAAGGACCCCGGCTGCTTGGGGTAGGGCAGCACGTCGGTACGGCCCTTGTGCGTGATCTCGATGAAGCCCTCTTCGATGTCGATGTTGGGGTAGCCGTATTCCCCCATGGTCCCGAGCTTGACCAGATGGATGCTCGGGTCGATCTCGGCGATCGCATAGAGCAGATTGAGCGTCCCGACGACGTTGTTGACCTGTGTGTAGACCGCGTGCTCCCGGTCGATCATGGAGTACGGCGCGGAACGTTGTTCGCCGAAGTGCACAATGGCGTCCGGTTCCGCCTCGGCGACGACGCTGTAGGTGAACGCCGCGTCCGTGAGGTTGCCGATACGCACGTTGATCGCGTGCCCGGACACCTGCTCCCAGCGCGTCACCCGCTCCTGGAGCGAGGCGATGGGCACGAGGCTGTCGACGCCCATCTCGCGGTCGTATTCGCGCCGCACCAGGTTGTCGATCACCGTGATGTCGTGGCCCCGAGCCGACAGATGGAGGGCGGTGGGCCAACCGAGGTAACCGTCCCCACCGAGAACCAGGATCTTCATCGTTTCCCTTCGCTGCTCGCTCGGGCTCCACTTTGTTACGGAGTCGTTTCGGTTTCATCATGGGCCAGAACCCTGAATCCAGCCTGTGACCCGGCTGGAATTGGCGTGAGACCAGGTAGTTCTCACTCCCCGACCCACCCAACTCGCGGAAATCGTGCGTTGCCGTTTCGCGACTAACCGCTGTGTCCTCGAATCGGCCTTGCAAAAACCCCGGCGGAGGCGCCGGTCAGCCGTCACCCCACAAGGCCCGGCGCAGCCCCGAGGCTCGGGAGATCGGGCGTTCGATCGCGGAACGGATCGACTCCTCACTTCCGAGGACGATGAGCCGTTCGCGCGCACGCGTCACGGCGGTGTAGAGCAGTTCCCGGGTGAGGATGCGCGAGTCCGTGCCCGGCACAACGAAGGCGACGACGTCGAACTGTGAGCCCTGGCTCTTGTGAACCGTCATGGCGTAGACGGTGTCCACCGCGGCGAGGCGCGTTGGGCTGACCTCGGCGACGGTGCCGCCTCGTTCGAAGGCAGCGACCAATCGCCCCTCCCCGACCGCGATGACGACACCGGTGTCGCCGTTGTACAGCTGCAACGCGTAGTCGTTCTCCGTCACGATGAGCGGGCGCCCGACGTACCACTCCGTGCCGGTGGTGAACCCCGACACCTCCTCGCGCAGCCAATTCTCGACGTGCGTCATCCAGGTGGCGACGCCCTCGGGGCCACGGCGGTGCGCGCAGAGCAGTCGGAACCGGCCGAGGGCATCGATCGCCTCCCGGGCGTGTCCCGCCACCGCGGCGTCGATCACGGTGCGCCCACTGTCGACCGCGAGCGCGCGCACCTCGTCCAACCCGCGGACCGGGGGCTCAGCCGCGGCATCGCGGGAAATCCACTGGACCTCTCCGTCACCCGCCCCCAACACGGCCAGGGCACCGTCCGCGTCACCGCGCTGCACGGCTTCGGCCAGGGCCGCGATGGCGCCGCCGTAGCGGTGCACCCGGCGCAGGACGATGATCCCGTCGCCGATGGCGGACCGACGACCGGCGTCGCCGGGAACCGTCTGCCCGGTGACGGTCGCGAGCTGTGCGCGGGCCGCATCGTCCATACAAGGCGCCCGCGCCGCCGGCCCCACGATGTCGCCCAACACCGCACCGGCCTCGACGGAGGCCAGCTGCTCGGGATCACCCACGAGGATGAGCCGGGCGTCCGTACGAATCGCCTCGACGAGACGCGCCATAAGGGTCAACGACACCATGGACGTCTCGTCCACCACGACGACGTCGTGGGGAAGGCGGTTCAACCGGTTGTGGCGGAAGCGGGTGCGGTTGCCGGGGTTGAAGCCGAGCAGGCGGTGGATCGTGGTGCCGTCCAAAGCGAGCAAGCGCGTCCGGACGGCGGGGTCCACCGGCAGCTCCCTCGCGCCGGCGTGCACGGCCTCGCCGAGCCGGGCCGCCGCCTTGCCGGTCGGTGCGGCCAGGGCCACGAGAGGCGGCCGCGACCTGGTCGCCGCGGCCTGCGATTCCAGCAGCGCCAGGACGCGGGCGACGGTGGTGGTCTTCCCCGTGCCGGGTCCACCCGCCACCACCGACACCTTGCGCAGCACGGCCGTGGCGGCGGCCATGCGCTGCAGGTCCGGCTCGACGGCCGCCGGGAACAGCTCGGACAACCCCCCCTCCAGCACCTCGGCGACGACCCCCGCGGCGGGCGCGGCGGCGCGTCCGAGGAGATCCGACGCGACCTGGCGCTCATCGGCCCACAGGCGGTCCAGGTAGAGCGTCGTCCCCTCCAGGTGCAGTGGCCGGTCCACGCCCACCAGTGCACTGGCCAGCAGCCTCGCCACCCACACGGCCGGTTCCGGCCACGGGAGCAAGGTGATGTCGACCGGGACGTCCGTGTCGGCACTCGCCGTCGCGTCGATCGTGGCGAGGTCGACGCAGACGTGTCCCAGCCGCGGGGCGCGGGCGGCGAAGGCGGCGCCGAGCAGGACCGCGTCGTCGGTCACCCCCGCGAGCCCGGCGAGACGCAGCGCCACATGGACGTCCGAGGTGGTGAGGACGCCGGCCCGGTTGAACTCGCGCAGCGGTCCCGATGCGCCCAGCGCCATCCGCGCGTCGAACGCATCGGTCGCCTCCAGCTGGGTCACGCGACGGCCCCCCGGTCGAAGAGGTCGCTCAGCGCCTCGACCAGCGGCGCCGGTGGCTGCCATGACCAGACCCCGCACGGCGGCTCGAGCCCGGCGGGTGCCGGTGCCGCGCTCATGCCGCGCAGGAAGAGGTAGAGGATCGGCCCAAGGTGGGTCGAGGCGTCGTAGCCGGACAGACGCCAGCGCAGGTAGCGGTGCAGCGCCACCGAATAGAGCAGCCCCTGCAGCGGGTAGTGCGCGGCCGACATCTCGGCGTCGACCGCCGCCGGCCGGTACTGCCATGCGGTCAGCGTCTCATCGGCGTTTCCGAGCCTGTTGGTCTTGTAGTCGGCGAGTGCGTAGCGGCCGTCCGGCAGCCGGAACACGAGGTCGAGGCTCCCGGTCAGATAGCCGCGCAGGTCACCGCTCAAGAGCGGGTCGTCCAGCCGGTCGGCGTACCGGGCCACGGGGTCGTCCTCCGGCAGGTGTGCGTAGAGGGCCCGGCCCAGCTCCGCCACCTGGAGGCTGGCCGTCGGCGCGTCGCCGCCGACGAGGGGCAGCTCGAAGGCGAGCTCGTCCATCCGGTCGCCGCGACCGATGTCGCGCAGTCGCACCCCGTCCGCGAGCGACCCCAACGGGCACTCGATCGCCGAGCACAATCCGGCGACGACGGCATCACGGTCCCCAAGATCCACGTTCCGCCACGTCACCTCACGGTCGAGCGCCGCACCGACCTCCGCGGCCAGATCCGGCACGTCGAACTCCGTTCGCTCCAGCACGCTGTGCACGACGGTGCCGACGAGGGCGCCGCCCGGCATGGCGCCGAGCCCGAGGCTGATGCCGCGGAGGGCGTCCTCCCGCGGCTCCGCGACGCGCTCGGCGTGCGGCGTTGCGCCCACCTCTTCGTCCGACGTGAGCTCGGTCTCGGGCTCGCTCCCGATGAGCGGCTGCTCGTGCAGCGCGCGCACGATCGCCGAGTAGGACGCCCGCCGCCAGTCGACGTCCAGCGTGCGGTCGAAGACGGCCGCCGCGAGCTGCGGCGGCGCGCCGGCCTGGACTTCCCACTGCGCCGGATGCGGCCGGCCGACCCGTTCGACACCGACCCGCGGTCCCAAGCCGGCGAACGCGGCCTCGACGGTGGCGTCGGTGAGATTCTTGGCGCCGTACGGGCTCACCACCCCGGCGTCGTCGCGGTCGAACAGCAGCCGGGCCAGCGGCGAGTGCTGGCTGCCCGTCACGCCCACCCACCACAGAACGGCCTGATGCCGGGCGCGCGTGAGGGCCACATAGAGCAGCCGGAGGTCCTCGCCGCGGCCCTCTTCCATCTCCATCTTCTGGTGCTTGGCGAAGCTGTTGCCCTCTCCGCTGACGTCGATGGTGCGCTTATTGCAGTCGTCGGGGTCGTGGAAGACCGGCACCTCGCTCGACTTGCCCTGTCCATCCCACATGTACGGGCAGTACACGATCGGGAACTCGAGGCCCTTGCTCCGGTGGATGGTGATCACCTGGACCGCTTCGGCGTCCGATTCGAGGCGGCGCGTCCGCTCCTCGTTCTCGGCGTCGCGCTCGGCGTCGTGGATCCGGCGGCCGAGCCACGTGGCCATCGCGGTCGGGCCGAGGCCCTCGGTCACGCCCGCCTCGTGCAGCAACTGCGCCACGTGCCGCAGGTCGGTCAGGAAGCGCTCTCCGGAAGGACGGGCGAGCACGCGGCCGGGCACCTGGTGGGAGCTGCTCACCGTCTCGTAGAGAGAGGCGATTCCCTGGTCGCGCAGGAGGGCCGCCCAGCGGTGCAGGGACCAGTGGAGGTCCTCCCAGTCCTCCTCGCCGGCGGTGGCGACCCGCTCCGCCGACCAGCCCACGAAACAGGTGAGCGCGGCCAGCGACGCCCGGTCCCGCGACGTCGGCCGTTCCAGCGCCTCGAGCAGCTGCAGCCACTCCCGGGCGGGTTCGGTCGAGAAGACGGACCCCGCACCCCCGATCACGGCGGGGACACCCACCTCGGCGAGCGCGTCGCGCACCAGCCACGCCTGCTTGTTCGTACGCACCAGCACCGCGATGTGGCCCGGGTGCAACACGGCGCGGTGCAGTTCGCTGCCGTCCCGCCGCCGGGTGACGACCTCGGACCGTTCCGACAGGAGGCCCACGACGTCCCCCGCGAGGTCCCGGGCGATCAAGGCGCGCGCGTCGGGCGTCACCGGCTGCCTGGTCCTGGCCGTCAGCGGCACCAGGCCGTCGTCCGCGTGCACCATCCGGACACGCAGCGGCTCCGGCCTCGGTGCACCCAGCAGCCGCGGCTCCCGGTTGGCCTCTGCCGCGCTGATCCTGCGGTAGGTGATGCCGGCCTGCCCCAGTTGGGCGTCGGCGAAGAGGGCGTCGTACGCCTGGAGCAGTGCCTCGTCGCTGCGCCAGTTCACGTCGAGGGTCCATTCCGACTGCACGATCCGGCGGGCGTCGAGGTACGCGTGCACGTCGGCGCCGCGGAAGGCGTAGATGGCCTGTTTCGGGTCCCCGATGAGGACGAGCGTGGCACCACCCTGTCCGAAGGCCTGGTGCATGATGTCCCACTGCACCGGATCGGTGTCCTGGAACTCGTCGACGAGAACGACGTCGTAGCGGTCGCGCAGCCGGGCGCACGCCGTGGCGCCCCGTGCTGCGTCCATGAGGGTGCTGCGTAGCCGCAGCAGGATGTCGTCGTAGGTGAGGATCTTGAGGGCCCGCTTGCGCCGGTCCATCTCCTGCCGCACGCGGTCTGCGAACCGGCGGCGGATGGAGGGCAGGTCCGGTGCGCCGGACCACGGGGGCACGACCCGGGCATCCGGACGGTTGAGCACGAACTCCGCGATCTTCAGGGCCTGGGCGCGGGTGAATCCGAGCGTGTTGGGCTTGCCGGCGAAGCGACGGAGATAGAGGTCGTCGACGACCTCCTCCATGAGGTCGCTCACGTCCTCGACCAGCGTCACCTCCCGGTCGACGTCGCCCGCCGTACCGAGTCCGTAGAGGACCTGCAGGCAGAAGCCGTGGGTCGTCTCGATCGTCGCCGCATCGAAGTCGGCGACGGCCTTCGCCAACCTGTCGCGACGCCGTTCCACCTCCTCACGCGGCGCGGCCGCGAGGTGTTGCACGATCTCGTCGTCGAGGTGCTGCGCCGCTCCCTCCAGGACGTCGACGAGGCCATCGTGGGCGCGCACGAGGCGGTCCCGCACGCGTTCGCGCAACTCGCCCGTGGCCATCCGCGTGAAGGTGATGACCAGGAGGCGGTCGATCGGCACCAACCCCTCGGCGACGTATCTGGTGGTGAGCGCAGCGATGGTGAAGGTCTTGCCGGTCCCGGCGCTCGCCTGGAGCAGGGTCATCCCGCGGGGCAGCCGGCCGCACACCTCGAACGGGCGTGGTTCGGGGCGCGGCTCGGGCTCCGGCGGCAGCCTGACGGCGGCACTCATCGGTCGACGAGCTCCTCGTGCTCCAACAACCCGTCCCACAGGCGGTGCGCATAGAAGTCGAAGCGCATCGGATCGGGCGCCAGGCCCTCTGTGTCTTCGTCGTCCCGGCACCTCCCCGCGGGGCGCGCACCGCCTCGAACGAGAGGGTCGAGCCGAGGACCAGGCGATGCTCGGCATCGTCGTCTTCGCGCGGGAAGCTGTACTCGGACTCCCATTCGCGCGCCGCCTCCGTCGCCGGGTCCTTGTCGCCGGCGCGGGCGGCCACCCACGCGGCCGACGTCTTGCAGTACAGCGGCAACGGCTCCCGCATTCCCCGGTCGAAGAGGTCGACGAGCGTGCGCAGATGGATCTCGGCGTTGGCGCGGCGGGTCTGTGCATCATCGCCGAGAGGTCCGATCTTCGAGACGGAGATCGTGGGACCCGAGGTCCTGCCGCGGAACCGGCCGACGGTCAGGGCCTCGAAGGGCCGATCGGGCCAGGTGGCGGTGAGGGCCAACAGCCGCAGCCACGCGATGAGGCGGGGTGCAGCACCGAGCTTGGAATAGGTCACCGTGTGCACCACGTCGCCACGCAGGGCGGCGACCGTGCCCACTAGGGAACGGCTCGCCACCAGTGGGACGTACACGTCGAGCGATGTCGCCTCCAGCGGGCTCCATCCCGCCTGCACCAGGTCGTCGAGCGGATCGGCGATCGTCTGGAGCACAGGATCGGCGAGGTTGCCCGGCGGAAGCTCGCCGCGAGCGAGCTCGGCCGCCTCACACGCCTCCTCGCTCGCCCCCGCCAGCCGTTCCTGGAGGACGCGGTCGGCGATCTGCCACTGCTCAAGCGCATTGAGGTCGATGGGGATCGCGTCATCGAAGTCGCGGGTCTTGTCCCGCAACGAGACGTTGAGCCGCTCCCGGAGGAAGGCGCGCACCGGGTGGCGCAAGAAGCGCTCGAGCTGGTCGAGGCCGAGCGGATTGAGCTCGTGCGGGGGCAGGGGCTGCGCCAGGAACGGAGGCGCGTCACGCCGGACGACCTGGGCGGCGCGGGCGCCGGCCAGGTGGAGCGCGTCGAAACTCCACGGGCCGTCCGGCACCAGCGCGCCGGGCCGGTAGTTGCGGCTGTCGAACGGCTGCAGCGGATGGGAGATCACGATGTCGTCGCGCGCCCGCCCGCTCGGCGTCCGCACCGTGTGATCGACCACGTCGAGGAGCTCACCGACGGGGACCGCCGGTGGACGCGGCAGGTTCGAGCGCTCGTCGCGTCCCGTGTAGGTCACCACGAGGTGGTCCTGTGCGGCCAGGAGCGCGTCGAGGAGCAGCTGGCGATCCTCGCTGCGCACGTCGCGGTCCCCCACGCGCGGGTTGGCCGCGGTGAGGTCGTCCCCGTCCCGCTCGATGTGCCGGGGAAAGCCCCCGTCGTCCAGTCCGAGCAGGCAGACGACCCGGTGCGGGATGGACCGCATCGGCACCAACGTGCACACGGTCAGGTGGCCCGTGCAGAAGTTCGCCCGGGTGGGACGGCCCTTCAAGCGCTCCGACACGATGGAGCGCACGTCCTCACACGCGAGGCTGACCGGGCTGACGCCGATCTCCGACGTGGCCTGGTCGACCAGCTCGTCCAGCAACGCCTTGAGCTGTGCCCGTTGCCAGGCGTCGCGTGGCGACGTCGCGGTGAGCGAGTCCGAGATGTCCGCCAGGGTCTCGGCCCACGCGTCCACCGTCCTGTTCATGCTGAGGGCGTCGAGGGCGGTGCGCAGGCGGTCGAGGAACTCGGACACCCGGCCGGCGAGGTCGATGTCGCCGCTGTCGACGTCGTCCAGCGGAAGCGCGCCATGAAACAGGCGCAGCCGCTCCTCGGCCATCGCGACGCCCAAGAGGATGCGGTCCAGGCCCGCCTTCCAGGTGTTGGCCTCGACGCCTTCGAGCTGGAAGGCGATCCGGTGCCCCGCGTCGAAACCCCAGCGCACGCACGCCTCGTTCACCCATTCCTCCAGGCGGGAGAGGTCCTCGTCGGAGAACTGGAACCGCCGGCGGACCGGCTCGCGGCCCGCCAGGTCCAGCACCTGGGTCACGGTGATGCGCGCGGTCGCCAGCTCGATGACCTCGGCGAGGACGCCCATGACCGGGTTGGTCTGGCGCAACGAACGGTCCGCCAGGCGGATCTCCAAGCGGCGCGTGGGATCGTCGGACGCCGTACTCAGGTCGTGCGCGCCGAACGTCGCCTGGATCAGCGGCGCGTACGTCTCGATGTCGGGGCACATCACGATGACGTCGCGCGGCTCCAGGGTCGGATCGTCCTCGAGCAGGTGCAGGATGGCGTCGCGCAACACCTCGACCTGCCGGCCCCGCCCGTGACACGAGTGCACCCGGATGCTGTCGTCGTCGGGATGGAGGAGCGGCCTGTCGTCGGGGCCGGCGTCGCCGGCGGCGGCCCCACCGGCGACGCCGCTCGGCGCGCGGTCGGCGCGCACGTCTTCCTGGATACGGCGCAGGAGCGTCACGGCTCCGTCGCCGGCCGGCGGCGGCAGTTCCCCGCCGTGCGGGACGGCGCCTCCCAGGACGAGTTGCATCTCCCGGGCGTCCCTGCCCCACGAGGCGAGCAGTGGGTTCCTCGGCTCCCCCGCGGTCGGATCCTCACTGCGCGGGACGGCGCGTGATCCCGGCCCGACCACGCCCTCGAGACGCGTCCAGAGCGCCGGCGACGGGTGCAGCAGGAAGAGATGGACGTCCCGGCCCTTGCCCATGGCCTCGAGGACGTCGAAGTAGCTCGCCGGCAGACGGGTGAGCCCGAACAACGACAGGCGCCGGGGCTGGTCGAGCAGCGCGGGCTCCGCCCGGAGCCGCCGGCACGCGTCCTGCAGGCGCTCGGCGGGACTGGGACGTCCGATGCGCTCGCGGAGGAGGCTCCAGAGTTCGACCTGCCACGAGGCTTCTCCCAGCTCGGCCAGGCCTTTGGCCCAGCGCTGCAGCATGTCGGGCCGGTGCACGGCGTAGCGGTCGAAGAGGCCGGCGACGTGGCGGATGCTGGAGAAGCGCTGCTGCGCCTCGTCGAGGTTGCCCGAATTGCGGATGTGCTGGGCCAGCGGCGCGAGCCAGGGCTCGTCGAAGTGCTCTTCCACCACCTCCAGGAGCGGCCATACGGCGCGCTCCGGCTGCCAGGGGTCGGCGTCGGGATCGGTGTCGGCGGCCAGGGACAGGGCGCGGCCCACCAGCGTCCCCGGAAAAGGAAAGTCGATGTTGGCGCAGACGCCGTCCTGCCGGTCCGCGCTGGTGCCCAGGTGCGCGGAGAGCCGTTGGGTCAGCCATCGCTCGATGCCGCGGGTCGGCACCGAGACCACCTCGGGCGTCATCGGATCGTCCAGAGGGTCGGAAAGGAGCTCGGCGAGCATGGAGACGAGGACGTCGGTCCGCTCCGAGCGGTGGACGTGGAGCACCTCCGCACAGTACGTCGCCGTTGTTCCCGCGCTCCCGGCCGGCGGACCTGCGCCCACCGGTCGGCGCCGGGCTCAGGCCGGGGTGCCGGTGTTCGTCCCGCCGTCGGGCAGCGCGAGGATCGTCGGCTGCGCGCCGTCCGTCTCGTCGGCGGTGGCGTCCTCGG
This sequence comes from uncultured Acidimicrobiaceae bacterium, assembly GCA_963834405.1. GTDB lineage: Bacteria > Actinomycetota > Acidimicrobiia > Acidimicrobiales > RAAP-2 > Bog-473. Next base: position 261,049 of record CAWIBX010000001.1, read on the forward strand.
GCCCGAGCACTTGGAGGTGCCGCGGCGCGGTGTCGACGGGCGAGAGCTCGGCAATCTCCGTCGATTCGGTCCCGACGACGCCGAGGCTGGGGAACTTGCGCGCGCTGACGAGGACACGCGACTCGAGCGAGCCCACCAGGCGGTTGTAGGCCTCGACGCTCGACGCGAGGCTCTTCTGGAGCGACTGCATGTGGCCGGTCATGGTGCGGAGCCGGTCGTAGAGCTCCGCCCCGAGGCTGCGGACCTCGCGGGCGTTCTCCGCCAACGTCTCCTGCTGCCAGGAGATCGCGACGGTGCGCAGAAGGGCGAACAGCGTGCTCGGCGTGGCCAGTAGGACGCCCTTGGCCAGCGCATGGTCCTGGAGGCCCGAGTCAGACTCGCAGGCCGCCGCGAGCAACGGATCGCCGGGGATGAAGGCGACGACGAAGTGGGGCGACCCCTCGAATTGCTTCCAGTACTCCTTCTTGGCCAGCTGGTCGATGTGCGTGCGCAGCTGGCGGGCATGCCGTTCCAGCTGCGCGGACCGGGTGGCGTCGTCGTCCGCCTCGATGAACCCGAGGAACGCGTCGAGTGGCACCTTGGCGTCCACCACGACCTTCCCGCCACCGGGGAGGTGGACGACCATGTCGGGTCGCACCGTCCCGTCGTCTGTGGCCGCCGTGACCTGTTCCTCGAAGTCGCAGTGCTCGAGCATGCCGGCGGCCTCGACGGCACGGCGGAGCGTCATCTCACCCCAGCGACCGCGCGTCTGGGGCGACCGCAGCGCGGTCACCAGGTTGCGCGTCTCCTTCGCCAACTGCTTGTGCCCCTGATGGAGCTGCGTCACCTTCTCGCTGAGGCCTTCGTAGGCACCCTTGCGCTCGACCTCCATCTCCTGGAGGTTCCGCTCGTAGCGCGTCAACGCGTCGCTGAGCGGGTCGAGGAGCCGCGCGATGGCCTGCTGCCGTTGGGCGAGGTCGCCCTGCGCGGCGGTGCGCGCCTCCTTGAAGCGGGCGTCAGCCAGCGAGAGGAACTGCTCATTGTTCTTCGCCAGGGCCTCGGCCGAGAGGCGTGCGAACTCTCCGGCCAGCCGCGTGCGTTCCTCCTCCGAACGGCCGGCGGCCTCAGCCGCTGACCGGCGCAGGAGCTCGAGCTCGTTGGCCAGCACCGCACGAGCGGTCTCCGCCGCGGCCGCGGCCTCCGACACCGCCTTCAGCTGGGCCGATTGTTCGGACGCGACCGTCTGGGCGTCGGCCAGACGGCTCTCCGCCAGGCGCGCCGCCGAGGCGGTGCGGGCGCTCCGCACCAGGTGGAAGACGACGCCCACCAGCAGCCCGGCGGCCAGTCCCACGACGATCCCGAGGGTCATCAGGCCACGGTAACGAAGGGGTGTGACGGTGCCGGGGATGGTGCCTGGAGCCGCCGCGTCGTGGGGGTCGTCAGGCACAGGACGAGCCGATAGCGTGACCTGAATGGCCTTCCGGCTCGGCAGCAGCGCGAAACGAGAGTGGGTGCGCGAGGAGCACGAGGAGGAAGCGCCGGAGGCTCCGCAAGCTGTGGCGCCCCTCGTCACGGAACAGCCGCTGTGGCCGCGCACCCTGCCCGAGCCCCACGAGCTCGACCGGTTTTTCGCACAGGTCTTCGCACTGGTCGGCGAAGGCATCGCCGGCGCCACCCACGCGCTGCTCGCCGGCGACCGCGACGCGGCCAAGGAATTGGTGAAGCGGGATGAGGTCATCGACAAGCTGATCGCGCAGATCTCGCACACGGTGCAGCTGGAGCTCGTGCACGGGGAGACGACCGCCGACGACCGGCGCGAGCTGGTGGCGATCCTGCGCATGCTGCCGGACATGGAGCGCAACGGGGACCTGGCCGAGCACATCGCGCGGCGAGCGGCCCGGGGGCTCGGGGCCGAGATGTCGGCCCGCAGCCGTGGCCTGGTCGAGCGCATGGGCGAGGTGGCGGCGGCCATCTGGCGCGAGACGGCCGACGCCTTCGCCGAGCGCTCCGCGGAGGCGGCGTCTTCCATCGACGACCTGGACGACGAGCTCGACGACCTCCACGTGACCCTGACGGCGGAGCTGGTGGCCGGCACCATGCCACTGCCTGTGGCGATAGAGCTGGCCATGGTCGCCCGCTTCTACGAGCGCTTCGGCGACCACGCGGTGAACCTGGCCCGGCGCCTCTCGACGCTCGTCGTCGGCGGGCCCGAGCCGGTCTCGTCCGGGCCGGACTGACAGTTCAGCTGACGGCGGCCCCCGTCTTTTCGGTCGGACCGCGCGACGTCGTCAACGAGTGGCGTCCCGCGCCAACAGTTCCTCCGCGATCTGGACGACGTTCAGCGCGGCGCCCTTGCGCAGGTTGTCGCCCGAGACGAAGAAGGCCAGTGCGTTGGGATGACCGTGGGCACGCCGTATACGGCCGACATAGGACACGTCCCGACCGGCGGCCATCAGGGGCGTCGGGATGTCGGCCAGCGCCACTCCGGGGGCTGAGGCCAGGACTTCGGCGGCGCGCTCGGGGGTGATGGGGCGGGCGAACTCGGCGACGATGGCCGCCGAGTGGCCGGTGAAGACCGACACACGCACACACGTGGTGGTGACGGCGAGGTCGGGGATCCCCAGGATCTTGCGGGCCTCGTTGCAATACTTCTGCTCCTCGTCCGTCTCGAGCGAGCCGTCGTCCACGATCTCGAACTGCAGCGGGATCAGGTTGTGGGCGATGGGCACCGGATAGACGGTGTGCGCCGGATAGTCCACAGCAGCGCCGTCAAGGGTGAGGTCCTGGGCCCGGTCCACCGTCTTGGCCAGCTGCTCGGCGAGCTCCTGGACCGCACTGAGGCCGCCGCCGGAGACGGCCTGGTAAGTCGCCACCACGAGCCGGGTCAGGCCGGCCTCGGCGTGCAGCGGCTTGAACACCGGGATGGCCACCATGGTGGTGCAGTTGGGGTTGGCCACGATGCCCTTGGGGATGTCGCCCAGGGCGTCCGCGTTGGCTTCGGGCACGACGAGCGGGACGTCGGGATCCATGCGCCAGGCCGAGCTGTTGTCGATGACGATGGCGCCGGCAGCGGCCAGGCGGGGCGAGAGCTCGCGGCTGACGGCCGCCGGGGCCGAGCAGAGGGCGAGGTCGATGCCCCCGAGGTCCGCGGTGGCGACGTCCTCGACGACGACCTCGGTGTCGCCCCAGGGGAGGGTGGTCCCGGCGCTGCGGGCGGAGGCGAGGTAGCGCATGTCGTCGACCGGGAAGTTGCGCTCCCAGAGGATGGCGCGCAGGACGACGCCGACCTGGCCGGTGGCGCCGACGATGGCGATGCGCTTGCCCATTGGGGAATTGTAGGGGGTCGGTTCAGGGGGGTCGGGCGGCGGGCGGGCGGTTGGGGCCGTGTCGGCGGAATGTACGTATATGTATACGTACATTCCACGTAGAGATGCCTCCCGCGGGAGGATGGGCATACGGGCGGGTGGGCTTCCCGCTCAGGTGGGTAGGGGGCAGCACGAAGCATCAACGATTTTGCGAATGCTTTTTCAAGAGGACACCCCCAAAGCGAGTTTCGGAGGGGAGGGCCTTGGGTGGCCCGGTCAGGGTCAGGGTGAACTGGTGAACTGGGCTCCGCCTGAGCCCGTGCGGCTGGCTCAGACCTCGAGCGGGCGCCGCCCCTCGAGGGCCCGGCCGAGCGTCAGCTCGTCGGCGTACTCGAGGTCACCCCCGACGGGCAGGCCGCTGGCCAGCCGGGTGACCGTGACGCCGAGGGGCGTCACCTCCTTGGCCACCAGCATGGCCGTGGCCTCGCCCTCGATGGTCGGGTTGGTGCACACGATGGCCTCGCGAATGGTCCCTTCCTTCACCCGGTCGAGGAGCTCGCGCAGCCTGAGCTGCTCGCGCCCGATCCCGTCGAGCGGGCTCAGCGCGGCGCCGAGGACGTGGTATCGCCCCTTGAAGCCGGTGCGTTCCACGGCGACGATGTCGCGCGGGTCCTCGACCACGCAGACCACTTCGGGGTCACGGCGGTCGTCACCGCACACGGCGCACAGCGCACCGTCCTCGGCCACGTTGAAGCAGACCTCACAGAGGGTCGTCTTCTCCTTTACGGTCACGATGGCGTCGGCGAGCCGGTGCGCGTCCTCGCCCGGCACCTTGAGGAGGTGGAACGCGATGCGCTGGGCCGATTTTGGACCGATGCCCGGGAGGCGGCCGAGCTCGTCGATGAGGGAGCGGAGGGGCCCGGTGTACATCTAGCCCACGACCTCGCTCGTGCCCGGGAACGCCTCCATCAGGCGCGCCTGCGCGGCCGAAGCCTCGTCCTCTCCGGACTTGGCGCCACCGGAAAGCTCGGACGGATCGACGTCGTGGAGTTCCTCGGCGTCGGCGCCGCTGCCGGCATCGTCGCCGGGGTCGTCCCGCCCCGCGCCGACCCGACGCGCCGAAGCGTCACCACGGTCCGCCGTGCCGCGGGTGGGCGGCGGCGCGGCTTCGTCATCCACCACGAGCACCAGTTTCACCGGCGCTCCAAAGTGGCGCTCGAGCGCGGCCTCAACGATGGGCAGCTGCTCGGCGCACTGGTCGCGGTGTGCCGCGTGGGGCAGCGCGAAGTGCGCACCCTGCTCGTCCACTGCTACGAAGCGCCCACTGGCGAAGCGCGCCTTGGCGCGGGCGGGGAGCGACTGGAGGATGCCGTCGCCCCATGCCTCGGTCAGCGTGTCGCGGTCGATGGCCGGCGGTGCGGGAGGGACCGCGGGCGGATCCGATGGCGGTGGCGGCGCGGCAGTTGCCGACGCCGCGGGTTCGGGAGCCTCGTTTGCCTTTGCCTCGGCCGCCTTGCCCTCCGTGTCTGCGGCCTGCTGGCGGCGGCGCACCGCGCCGATGGAGGGCCGGCTGCCAACATCGCCCGGGGTGACGCCCTCGACGCGCGGCTCGGGCTCATCGCCGGCTGGCGGCGTCGGCCGCGCCGCGGCCGGCGGTGCTGCGCCCGCGCCACCTGCGCCACCCGCGCCTCCCGCCGCACCTTCATTCCCGCCTCCGCTCCCGGCGCGTCCCGACGGCCGCGGGAACGCTGCCCCGCCCGACATCGTCCGCTCTAGGACACCGACGCGCTCCGCCAGCGCCTCCGCCCCTGAATCCAGATCCGGACGCACCGCCCGCACCACGGCGATCTCGAGCACGACCTGGGTGTCGGGCGCCTCGCGCATGTCGACGATCGCCTGCCCGAGGATCTCCATGGAACGCACGACCCGCGGCAGCCCGATCGCCTCCGCGAGCGACACGTAGCGCTCCCGGGACGGGCCCGACGCCGCGCACAGTTCTGGGGCCAGGGCCGCGAGGAAGATCTGGCGCAGGTCGTCAATCAGCTCGGTGGCCAAATGCTGCGGGCCCCATCCCCCGGCGACCAACGCGTTGAGCGCGACCAGCGTCTGTGCCGCGTCGGCCTCGGCCAGCGCGTCGAGCAGTCCCGCCAGCTCGGGCCGGGCCGCGTCAGCGGAACCCGACGCCACGACCTGGTCCAGGGCGGACAGCGCGTCACGCGCCGACCCGCGCCCCCGGCGGACGGCCGCCTCGAGCGCATCCTCGCCCAGGTGCAACCCCGCCTCGTCGTTCACCGACTCCAGGAGGCCGTGCAGGGTGTCCGCGCCGAGCAGCCGGAACTCCAGGTGCTGGGTCCGGCTGCGGATGGTGGCCGGCACCTTCTGGGGATCGGTGGTGGCGAGGACGAAGACCACGTGGCCGGGCGGCTCCTCGAGCGTCTTGAGCAGGGCGTTGGCCGCCGCCGGCGAGAGCATGTGGACCTCGTCGACGATGTAGACCTTCCAGCGCCCCGGCGTCCCGAGGCCGGCGTGCGCCACCAGGTCGCGCATGGCGTCGACCCCGTTGTTGGAGGCCGCATCGAGCTCGTGGACGTTGAGTGAACTGCCCTGGGTGATCTCCCTGCACGAAGAGCAGACGCCGCAGGGCTCGCCGTCGACTGGCGCCTCGCAGTTGAGCGCCTTAGCCAGGATGCGTGCCGACGACGTCTTGCCCGTACCGCGGGGCCCGCTGAAGAGGTAGGCGTGGGAGACACGGTCGTCTCGTACCGCGCTGCGCAGTGCGCGGACCACGTGGTCCTGGCCCCGTATCTCGTCGAACCGACCCGGCCGGAAGCGCCGGTAGAGAGAGACGAAAGGGGCATCGGCCATGGGGGCCGAGCCTACCCATGCGCTCGGACACGACAACCGGGCCGGGAACACCCGTGCGACCCCCTGTCCAACTCCCCGGTGTCCCGCTCCGGATGCCCTACCCACCCAGGACGCGCCGGCACGAGCATGGCGCCCGCCGCCCGATGCGGCGGACAAGTTGGCGGCGGCACTCAGCCCGACCCACTGCGAGCTGCTGCCCCCCGACCCTGGACTCTGACCCATTCACGAGCGGCCGTCGCGCACGACACAGCATGAGGCATCATCGAGAACGCGACTCCGGCCTGCGTCGGCCCCTCTGGCCGGCTGCTTCCCGAACGCGCATGCTCGGTTCGGATGGTGGCGTATTCGCCGGCTTCGGTCAGAGCCAGTTCGAGGGCTCGGGGGCATAAGGCTCCCGCCCAGGGCGCCGGACGGTTGACGCGGGGCCCTGGCCCAGACCCCCTCCCGTAGACGCGCCGGCGCCCGGTGCTCGGTACGGCGGCCAGGTTGGCTACGGCACCCGGCCATACCCGCTGAGAGCTGCTGCCTTCCGACCCTGACTCGATTCACGAGCGGCCGTCGCGCAGGACCCGGCCACCGCACCCAACCCCGGGCGCGGCACGAAGGCCAAGGTTACCCGCCGCCAGGCGGCGGCGGTTTCACGGTGAGCGAGAACTACACGACCAGGACGGCGCAGCCGGCCTTGTCCAACATCGCCTCGGGCACCGTGGAGAGCTGGCGCGAGCCGCCCTCGCTCCGGGTCCCCACGACAATGAGGTCGGCGTCCTCCAGGAGCGCCACCTGCGTGATGGCGTCGGCCGGATCGGCCGAGACCGGATGGGTGGCCACACGCACGTGGGCCTCGCTTGCCATGTCGCGCAACTGCCTCGGGAGCGCGTCGACCGGGTGCACGCCCCGCGCCCGGAAGCCGCTCCGGCGGCGGGACTGCATCTCCCGCGCCGCGTCAACCTCCGTGGCCCGTGTTCCGAGCACCGCCACGATGTGGAGCGTGCCGCCCGAGGCGCGGGTCACCTCTATGGCCCGGCGCACGGCGCGCGTCGCCCCGTCCGAATCGGTGGCGCCGACAGCGACGTTCTCAAACACCGGCGTACCGGGCGGCATCCGCCGGTGCGCGCACCGGCCCGAGCGCAATCGGCCGCCGGATCTCTGTCTCGGCCTGGGACCGCGGGTGCGATTCCGCCCGGGCCGCCACGCGGGACGGTGCGCACTGCCGAGGCGCCACGAGAACTGGCAGGTCGGTCGCGGCAGTCAGCTGTTCGCGGACGCTGCGAGTGAAACGGTGATGTGCGATGCGCCGCGGCTCGAAGCCGAGGACGATCAGCTCCGCTCGATACGTTCTTGGCCGCATCCGCGACAGCCGAAACGAGCTGCTGATTGCGGGCGCCACGGGTGGCGCCGCTCACCATGAAGGAGTTGGCGCGCTGCCGGCCTCGCTCCGCGACGTCAGTGACCAACTCGCACCGGCGGCAAGCGGACTCCTCGGTGAGCACGATGAACCAGACCTCGGCGTCGAACGGGCGGGCCCAGTCCGTCACGAAGACGAAGGGGGAGCGGGCAGCAGCGGAACCGAATTCAAGCCCCGCAACCGGGGGTGCAGGTTGGCCGGAAGGGGCGCCCACCGTTAGCCTGACCAGGCTGCAACCTCGGGAGGAGTGCGAGAGCGGCCGAATCGGCACGACTGGAAATCGTGTGACCTTCACGGGTCCATGGGTTCAAATCCCATCTCCTCCGCACTTTCTCCACCTCCGGGAGGCCGCCCGGATCCTGCGCCAAGCCCTGGTCTAGGCCCGAGACCAGGCCTGGACCAGGCTCGGGACCAGGCCAACCAGCCCTCGAACGGCCCAAAAAAGGTCGTCCGGCCCGCACGCTCAATCCGGGCCGGCCGAACGCCGAATTACCAGCGTGGACTCAGAGCACGAGGGCGGCTTCGACGATCGCGCCCCGGATGAGCGCGCCCCGGACGACCGCGCCCCGGACCCCTACGACGAGTGGCTCGTCCGGTTCCCCGGGCTCCATCGCGCCGTGCGCGCCCACGGCGGGGCCGTCGCGCTCACCTGCGTCGTGATCCTGGCCGCGCTGTTCACGCCGGCGGCTGTCTCCGCCCTGTCCCACCGGCACAAGGGGGCACCGTCCGCGGCCGCCGCACCCACCACGACGTCGACCGCCGCCAAACCCGCCGCCGCAAAGCCGATCACCACCACGTCGGCACCGAAGACGACCACCACCGCCAAACGGGCCGCGACCACCACCACCACGACCACGACGACGGACCCGCCCAACGCCGACGCCTACCCCGACCCCTTCCAGTCCAACGCGCAGCTCCTCCCGTCTTCGGACGCGGCCGCCGCCACGACGGCCAACCTCGCGAACGCCGCCGCGAAACCGCCCCCCACGCCGGCCAGCGTCGCCACGGAACCGCCGCTGAAGCCGCACGAGACGTTCGGGTTCGCGCCGTACTGGATGATCTCCCAGCAGGCCGCCTTCAACGTCACCGGCTTCACGACGATCTCCTACTTCGACGTCCAGGTGAACCCCGACGGCAGCCTCGACGAGACCGGGCCCGAGTGGAGCGGCTATGTCAGCCAGGACTTCGCCGACCTGGTGACGCGCGCTCACAATGCCGGTGACCGCGTCGTGCTCACCGTGACCGACTACGACGAGGGCCAGCTCGAGCAGCTGATCTCGTCGCCCACCGCAGCAGGCACGCTCGCCACCGCACTTGCCTACGTGCTCGATTACCGGCATCTCAACGGAGTCAACTTCGACTTCGAAACCGACCAGTCCGGCGATCGGGCCGGCCTCACGAACCTCGTGACCCGCGTCTCCGGCCTGCTGAAGCAGGACGACCCCGATTACCAGGTGACGATGGACACCCCCGCCGACGCGGCCTCGACCACCAACGGCCCCTACGACGTCACCACCCTCGCCCGCGCCGTCGATGCGTTCTTCGTCATGGACTACAACCCCAACATCGCGTCGCCGGAGTCCTCCACCTCGCCGCTGACGAGCGGGCTGCTCTCGGACACGACGGCGATCCGGGCGTACACGGCACGGGCGCCGGCGGCCAAGGTCATCCTCGGACTGCCCGCCTTCGGCGTGGACTGGCCGACGACCGACGGCACGCTGCACGCCCGGGCGACCGGGCCGGCCACCGTGACCACGCTCGGCGACCTGCTCTCGAGCGGCCACCCCCGCTACTGGGACGCCACGACCGAGAGCGGGTGGACTTCGTATCAGGTCGGCGCCCACTGGCACGAGACCTTCTACGAGAGCCCGACCTCGTACTACCTCGCCGAGCAACTGGCGGCCGACGGCGGCCTCGGCGGCGTCGGGGTGTGGGCCCTCGGTCTCGATGCCAACGATCCCGCCGACCTCTCTGCCCTGCTCGGCTTCCCGCCCGCCGTCGAGGGCGGTCCAGCCGGTCCGACGTCGACGTCCCGTTCGCCTGCGGCGACCACGTCCCCGACTCCGCCCACGTCCGCGCCCACGACAACGTCGGCCCCCACCTCGGCAAAGACCCTGGCGTCGCGGCGCACAGTGGCCACGCTGACCGCCACGTCCCCGGCCGCGAAGGCGCCTGTGCCCTTCAGCTACACCGGGATCTTCGACGACACAGAGATCACGCTGAGCGCGATCGACGCGGGAGCCGCGCCGCCGGTGACGGGTATGGCGGGACAGCTCACGGCCTTCGTCACCGACGACCCCGCCGCGGCCTGCCTCACCGCCGAGGCCGGCCCGACCGTCTACGCCGTCAGTGGGGAGCCATCCGAGTTCCTTGTGCGCACCACCTCACCGGCGGACTGCACCACGGCTGACTTCGTCTTCACGACCCCGTGAACGACGAGCGGGCGGTGGGTGGTTGAGGCCCATACTTGGGGCATCGCCCCCATGGATGCCCCCTCCCCGCTGAACGACCACGACGCCATGGCCCGCGCCCTGGACGAGGCGCGCGCCGCGGCGGACGAGGGCGAGGTCCCGGTCGGCGCGGTCGTACTGGTCGACGGGCTCGTCGTGGCGGCGCGCCACAACGAGCGCGAACGGACGAATGACCCGACCGCCCACGCGGAGCTGCTGGCCCTGCGCGACGCCGCGGCCGCCGTCGGAGGCTGGCGTCTCTCCGACGCCACCGTGGTCGTGACCCTCGAGCCCTGCCCCATGTGCGCCGGAGCGCTGGTGGCCGGACGGGTCGGGGGCCTCGTCTTCGGCGCGGCGGACCCGCGCGCAGGCGCCTGCGGGACCCTCTACAACCTCTGCGCCGACCCCCGCCTCAACCACGAGCTGCCCGTCACGCCGGGCGTCCGCGCCGATGAATGCGGTGCCCTCCTGACCTCCTTCTTCTCCGAAAAACGGGCGGATCGCGCCGGGGCGCCAACCTCCGATCCAGGTCAGAACGGCTAGGCTCTCCGCCGGAGGAGTGCGAGAGCGGCCGAATCGGACGGTCTCGAAAACCGTTGTGCCTCATGGGCACCGTGGGTTCAAATCCCACCTCCTCCGCTCACGGGCCAGAGAGGCCCGTCGCATCCGTGGCGAATGCGAAGAAGGACAAGCAGCAGGGCCCGCCCACCTGCCGAGCAGCGTCTGGTCGTCCCCGCGACCGGGAAGGAGTCAACTGTGGCACGCGCACGTTCGACATTTGGAAAATTGCAGCGCGACCAGGCCAAGAAGGACCGGGCGAAGGCCAAGGCCGAGGATCGCCAGATGCGGCGCGAGGACAAGGCGGCCGCGGCCGCCGAGGCACCGGACGCCGCGACGACCGAGCAGGTGGACCAGACCAAACTGCTGGAGCAGTTTGCCGCCCTGCACGAGGACCTGGCCGAGGGCCGGATCTCGCTCGACGACTTCGAGGTACGGCAAGAGGAGCTGCGAGCCAAGCTCGTCGTCTGACCCGGCGCGCGCCGGCACCGGGCCCGCGCCGCAGAGCCATCCCTAGGGGTTAGGAGTTCCTCGCCGCGTCGCGGCCCTCGAGCCAGCGCCGGAAGCCCGCGGCGTTCGAGTGCACGCCGTTCATGATGTCGAGCTTCTCCTTGTGCGCCGGCTCTATGTCGCCGAGCAGGGGGTCGAAGCGTGCCGACAGCGCGTCGGCGATGTCGGCGCCCTCCCGGTAGGCCTTCTCGGCCGTCTCGGCCCACTGGCGCAGCGTCTCGTCCGCCTCGGCCAGCAGCTCGTCGGGATGGTCGAGCAGGCCGTAGTGGGCGAGCGCGATGGCCGAGGGCTTGCGGGCCGCGAACTTGCCCAGTGAGGTGATGGCCTGGTCGAGGTCGAAGTCGGGCGGCGGAGTGGAGGGCCGCAGCACGCCGCCGTCGGGCAGCTTGACCCCCACGGCGTCGCCCGCGAAGAGCACCCCGCTCAGCGAGTCGTGCAGCCCGAGGTGGTGCTTGGCGTGACCCGGCGAGTCGACCGCGGTGAGGGTGCGGTCTGGGCTCACCGCGACCTCCTCGCCGTCTTGGAGCACGTGCAGGCGCTCGGGCGGCGTCGGGTCGAGCCGGCCGTAGAGCGAGTCGAGCAGGGGCCCGTAGACCCGCGCCGCCGAGTCGATCAGCCGCGCCGGGTCCGCCAGGTGCCGCGCCCCCTTCTCGTGCACGTAGACGGTGGCCGTGGGGAAGGCCTTCGCCACGTCGCCCACGCCGCCGGCGTGGTCCAGGTGGATGTGGGTTACCGCCACGCCAGCCAGCTCGCCGGCGCCGACCCCGATCTGGCCCAGTGCCGCCAGAAGCACGGGCACCGACGTCTGGCTGCCCGTCTCTATCAGCACAGGCGCGGATCCCTCAATGAGGTAGCCGGCCGTGACGCGCTCCCAACCGCCCAACAGCGTGTCGATCTCGAGCACGCCTGGCGCGATGCGACGCGGCGGCGGCACCACGGGGACCACTTCGCCCGTCGTGGCGTCATGGGTGTGCAATCCGGCGGCGGTATGCCGGTGGGAGCGCCCGCTGTGGGAGTGGGTGCCGCTCACCGGCGCATCACTTGTCCGCGGCCGCGGAGGCGGAACGTCCACGCGAAATGTTGATCCGCCCGAGGCGGCGCGCCCGCTGCAGCCCCGGTCCCAAGGAGATGGCGCGGTCGACGATCCGGCGCGTGCCCTCGTACACCGGCGCCAGCGGGTCCATCCCGCTGAGGCGGTACGCCGAGTTGATCAGCGACACGTGTGAGAAGGCCTGGGGGAAGTTCCCGACCTGCCGCCCCAAGTGGGGGTCGTACTCCTCCGACAGCAGGCCGAGGTCGTTGCGCAACGCGAGCAGGCGCTCGAAGAGCTCCTCGGCGTCGTCCTCGCGCCCGATGAGGTGGAGGCAGTCGACCAACCAGAACGAGCAGGCGAGGAAGGCGCCCTCGCGGCCGCTCAACCCGTCCACCTGGCCGTCGTCGCTCGTGCGGTAGCGCAGGACGAACCCGTGGTCCATGAGATCCTTCTGAATGGCCTCGACCGTGCTGACGACACGCTGGTCGCTCGGCGGAAGGAAGCCGACGAGCGGGATCATGAGCACGCTGGCATCGAGCAGGTCACTTTCGTAGTACTGCGTGAACGCGCCGACTTTCTTGTTGTAGCCCTTCTCGCAGACCTCGGTGTGGATCTTCTTGCGCAGGGCACGCCAGTCCTCGAGCGGACCCTCCAACTCGCTCCACTCCTCGAGCGTGCGGACCGCCCGGTCGACCGCCACCCAGGCCATGACCTTGGAGTGGGTGAAGTGGCGGCGCGGTCCCCGCACCTCCCAAATGCCGTCGTCGGGCTCGAGCCAGGCCTTCTCCAGGAAGGTGATCAGCTGTCGCTGGAGGCTCCAGGCGGCACGGCTCTGCACACCCTCGGCGTGCGCCGAGGAGTAGAGCGCGGACATGACCTCGCCGTACACGTCGAGCTGGAACTGTTCGGAGGCGGCGTTGCCGATCCGCACCGGCGGCGAGTCCTCGTAACCGGGCAGCCAGCTGGCTTCCCACTCGTCCAGCCGCCGTTCGCCGGCCGGCCCGTACATGATCTGCAGCTTGGTCACGTCGCCGGCGACGGCCCGCAGCAGCCAGTCGCGCCAGGACATGGCCTCTTGGTGGAAGCCGCCGCGCATCAGCGACTCGAGCGTGAGGGTGGCGTCCCGCAGCCAGCAGTACCGGTAGTCCCAGTTGCGGTTACCGCCGATCGCCTCGGGCAGCGACGTCGTCGCGGCCGCGACGATCCCGCCGGTGGGCTCGTAGGTCAGCGCCTTGAGCGTGATGAGTGAGCGCACGACGGCGTCGCGGAATGGTCCCTCGTACGCGGATTGCGACGCCCACTCCGTCCAAAACGCCTCCGTGATGTGTATCGCGTACCAGCTGTCAAGAGGCGGAGGCGGGGTCTCGTGCGACGGATACCACACGAACGTGAAGGGATACCGCTGCTTTTCCTTGACGGTGAAGTCGGCGACGGTGTGCAGGTCCTTGCCCTCGGTCTCGATGCGGTGCCACAACGCCACCGAGTCGGGGCCGGCGGTCATGCGGATGAGGCCGTCGTCCGACGTGGCCCACGGGACGACGCTGCCGTAGTCGAAACGAACGGCGAGGTCCATGTGCATGTCGACCGAGCCGCTGATCCCCTCTATGCATCGCATGAGTTGGGGATGACCCTCCCGCACCGGCATGCAGTCCGTGATCAGCACCGTGCCCGTGGTGGTCTCGAACTCCGTCTCCAGCACGAGGGAGTCGGGCCGGTACCACCGCCGGGTCGTCACGATGGTCGACTCGTCGGCGGGGGCCAGTTTCCAGAACCCGTGCTCCTCGTTGCCCAGGAGGCGGGCGAAGCACGACGGCGAGTCGAAGTGCGGCAGACAGAGCCAGTCGATGGAGCCGTCGCTTCCCACCAGCGCCGCCGTATGCAGGTCGCCGATGACGGCGTAGTCCTCGATCCTCTGGCTCATGGCCTCATTCTTGCCGCTCTACCCCGAGATGCATTGCCCGGTGCCGACCGGGGTGTCGTGTGATTCGGCCGCCTGGACGCGGGACAGGACGCCGGGCGAGGTGAGGGCGTATCCGACGTTGTTGTACACGGTGGAACGGGAGAACACGACGCCGATGACCTGGCCTCCGGGGCCGAGGAGCGGGCCGCCGGAGTTGCCCGGCAGCACGTCCGCATCGAGGGCGTAGACGCCCCGGGAGACCGACCCGCTGTTGTAGATGTCCTTGCCGACGGCCGTGACCTCCTCGGTGACGCCGGCCGGACCGACCGAGAGCGGGCCGTCCTCGGGGTACCCCAGCATGGCGGCCTGCGTGCCCCGGGCCACGATGCTCGGGCTGATGGCGAGCGCGGGACCCAGCGGCGCGTCGGTGCGCAGCACGGCGAGGTCGAAGGAAGGATCGAAGAGCACCGGCGTGGCGCGGTAGGCCGTGCTTCCGACGAGCACGTCCGTGTTGCCGGCCCCCTCGCCGGCCACTACGTGCGCGTTGGTGGCCACGAGGCCTTTGCCCACGACGAACCCCGATCCCTCCTGTTCGTTGTCACACGCGGTCCCGAGGATCTTGACCGTGGAGAAGAAGGCCGGGTCTGCCAGCGCGCGCGTCTGGGCATTCGTCGGTGTCGAGACGTCCGGGGTCGACGGCGGGGTGAGCGTTGAGAAGACCTGTGGGAAGCCTTGGTTGTTGAGGAACGTCTGGAGGTCGTTGAAGACCGACGGGGCCTGGGGGAGGATGCTGTCGATGGAGCGGAGGATGTCGGAGCGGTTGACCGCGGCATCGAGCGAGGTGAAGCGGCTGTTCGGCGACGAAATCACGGCGGCGACCAACCACACCGAGAGCAGGACGGCGATGACGGCCACCCCGACGCCGAGCCCGGCGTCGACGTGCCCGAGGTGGTGCCGGCGCATCGTCACGTTGCTCCAGGTCCCGAGGACCCGGCCTACGTAGCCGAGACCGCAGGCGGTGACCAGCACGAGGGTCACAATGAAGACCGACCGGGCCAGGTCGTCGTGCGACGTGTGGAAGAGCGGGACCCAAATGAGGGTGCCCAGCAGGAAGCCCAACCAGAAGCCGCCGAAGGTGAACAGCTGCACGAGGGCCCCGAGCCGGAGCCCGTGGACGGCCGCCAGCAACATAAGCCCGACGATCAGCACATCCACCCAGTCCACCGGGGTCGAGGGTAGCGGTCGGTGCAACCGAATTAGCGGCCCCCGCCACTAATCTCGTGCGACCGTGCGACATCGCTCTGTGCCTCGACGATGGCGCGCCGGGCGTGCTGGCGACCTCCGACTGTTCCTCCTCCTCGGCGCACTGGCAGTAGCGGCCGCCGCCTGCAGCTCGGGCGGCAACTCGGCTTCCACCGCCGCCCACCCGGTCCTGGGCGCGCCCAACGGGACCCCGCTGGTCCTCGGACAACCGGCACCCGCCGGCACCGGCCAGCTCGGCGCGGTCTCGTGCGCGGACGCAAAGCGATGCTGGGCCGTCGGCCTGGCCGGGCCCAACTCGTCGGCCGCCCTCCCGGCCACCGTCATCATCGCCACCAAGGACGGCGGCGTGAAATGGGTCGCCCAAGCCGTCAGCGGGTCGGTCATTCCGCAGCTGAGCGGAATCTCGTGCCCGACAGTGCGCGACTGCATGGCCGTTGGCTCGACGGGCGCCTCGCTCCCGGGGAGTGACGTGGTGTACACGACCTCGGACGTCGGCAAGACCTGGGCGGCGGCCGCCGCGCTGCCCGGCGCACTGGACATGCGGAGCGTGCAGTGCGCCAGCGTGTCGGACTGCACGGCCATCACTAGCAGCGGGTCTCAATTCTCGGCCGTCCACACCGCCGACTTCGGAGCCACCTGGCAGACGGAGGGCAACCTCCCGGGCGGCTTCTTCGGTGACGGCCACCTGTCGTGCACGGCCAACGGGACCTGCTTCGTCGCGGGCTACGTCCCGACAACAGTTGGACACGGCGACGGCGCGATCGCACTCAGTACCGACGGCGGCCAGACGTGGGGGCTCGCAACCGTCCCAGCCGGGTCCGGCGTGCTGCAGAGCGTCGTCTGCCTGACCGCGACCACATGCCTCGCCGCTGGCACCACGGGGACGACGGTGAGCGACGTGGTGCCGGCGCAGGGTGCAGTGCTGTACAGCATCGACGGCGGCCACACCTGGACGACGTCGGCACCGAGTGCGTCGTCGCCCGGGTCCACGACGACGTCAACCGCGTCGGCGGCTGCGACCTCCTCGACCACGACGCCCTCGACCACATCGACCGGCGCGAAGGCTCCTGCGGTCCCGGCGACCTTCCCCGTCGACGACGTCTTCGCCGTCGCGTGTCCGGTGGCCCGGGTCTGTGCGGCGGTCGGCACCAAGTGGAAGGGCCAGCCGGCGGTGGCGACCGGGGCGGTCGCGGAGAGCCGTGACGGCGGCACGACCTTCGCCGCGGCGTCCGCCGCCTACATCCCTCTAGCGCTGAACGCGTTGACCTGCCCCACCGCGACGAGCTGCATTGCCGTGGGGGGTGACACCGTGGCCCGCCTGACCCTCCTGCCTCCGAAGCCCGTCGAAAAACCGCCCATCCGAGCAGGCAGAGGCCAACGGCGGTAGCGTTTTCCGGTGGTCACGGCCCAGCCGTGTAACCGCACCGTTGACAGGGCGTCGGGAGCTTGGGTTCTCGTCAGGGGGGGAAACCCCCCGTGGGGTCCCGGCGACCGGACCCATTAGCAGATATGGAGCGTTCGAGAGGCGGGCGGTCTCTCGTCGCCAGACCGGGATGGAGGGACGTCATGCCGAAGACCTGCTCTCAGTGTCAAACGGAAACGCTGACGAGGCCAACAACTGTTCGAACTGCGGGGCGCCACTGGCCGGTGCGGCGGCGGCGGCGACTGCGGCACCGGGGGTCGGTCAGCCCGCTGCCGCGGCGGCCGGACCGGCAGCCGCGACGAGGGGATCCTCGATCCCGGCCTACAAGTTCGACGCCGCACGCTGGACCCTGGCGGACCGGATCGGCGGCATTGCGACCATCGTGTTGTTCATCGCCTTGTTCCTGCCATGGTTCACCATTTCCGTCGGCTTCGGAGGCGTCTCCATCGGTGGATCGGTGAACGGGCTCTGGCACGGCTGGATGTACATCACGCTGATCCTGTGCATCGCCATCGTCGCGTATCTCGTGCTCCGAGCCGGATGGGAGGAGATCCCCGTCAGCGCGAAGATCCCCCACCTCACCGTCATGATGGCGGCGACCATCGTCAACCTGGTGCTGGTGGTCATCGCCTTCATCGACAAGCCGGGCGGCTCGGCCACCGGCTGGGGCGCCGGTGCGGTCATCGGGCTGATCGCCGCGGTCGTCGCGGCGGCGCCCTACACCATCCCACAGCTGCGCGAACGGACGATGTAGTCAGCCGGGCGCGAGCCCAGCGAAATCCAGTCGTCTGTCCTCAATTCACACGAAGGAACGGTGAAGCATGTCCGACGTCGGCCGTCCACCCTCTGGTTCTGAGTCGGAGGGCATGCCTAACCCGTCAGCCTCGGTCTCGGCCGACGTCCCAGGTCCTGGACCTCCGGGACCGGAAGAGCGGGTCTGCACCAACTGTGGAGCTGAGATGCCGGCTGATTCGCGATACTGCGGCATCTGCGGTCAGGACACGCACGGCAAACCGAATCAGCGAGCTGTATTCGCGACTCTTACGTTGGCGCAGATTCTTCAACTTGTCGGCTTTACCGCAGGCGCGGTCGCCTTCGCCGGCTTCTTCGTGGATTTCTTCGGGGTCGGCGGAACGACCCTGGCATCCGCGAATTCATTTTGGTTCGACCTGGTGCCGATCACCGTCGGAATCTCGGCACTGTGCGTGTTCCTGCCGGTTCGCGGATATGTGGTTTCGGGACTTCCTCTGATCGCAGTTGGAATCGCCTTCGGATTGCGAGGCATCACGGATGCGGCCACCATCGGCGCGCCAGGGTACGGCGCGGGTTTCTGGATGATCGTGTTCGGCTCCATCGCTTTGACCTTTTGCTGGGCAGCCATCGAATTCACTCAAGACCGGGAGAGAAAGAAGGATTCCTAGCGGCGCATCGCCGACAGCAGGAGACCCGGGATCTTGGCGGCTGACGGCTCCGCCTCGAACGCCACGAAGCGGCGCATGACGTCGTAGGACCCGCTCGCCGTGGCGAACCACGGGGGCTTCGGGTGGGCGCGAAAGGGGCCGCGCACCACCGATTTCTCAGGCCGGTCGAACATGGCGGCGTTGCCCACGACGCCCGTGCCCGACTGGATGTCGGTGCGCGGGTGTCCCGGGTACGCGCCCCAGGTGGTGGTCCCGATGGCGAAGACGAGGGCGTGCCACACGTTGACGCCGAGGGCGCCGTAGCGCAGGTCGTCCACGGCGCGGTCGAGCGCGGCGGACACGGCCGGATCCTTCAGGGTCGACGGGCTGACGAGGATGGTCGCCGACAAAGTGCCCCAGAGCACGTCGTTGCAGAAGGCCGTGGCGGCGTCGATGAAGGCCGCCGCGTCCGGGGCGGTGAGCGCGGTCTCGGCGACCTCCCCACAGAACGACTCCACGTTGAAGACGATGTCGTCCGTGCGGCCAGGCGGCACGCCGCGGATGAAGGTCCAGGGCAACGCGTCGGCGGGGCCAGTGCCGTAGGACTCGGCCTCGGGGTGGGCGGCGACGAAGGCCTCGCAGCGGCTGGCTGCACCGGGGTAGTAGGCGCGCCGCGTTGTGATGCCGGCGAGCGTCTGGGTCAACGCGCCGAGGAAGGCGTCGCGCTGGGGCCAGCCGGCGTGGGTCACGATGACCCGTGCCGAGAGACAGTTGAAGCCGGCGTTGTTGACGAGCATGGTCGCAACGTGCTCGGCCTGATAGCGCAGTTCGGCCACCGACCACTTGCCCGGCACGACGATGACGGGCGACACGTTGCCCAACTCGGCGGTGACGGGCTTGTCCAGCAGGGGCTCGTCGGCCTCCTTGCGGCGCTGGCCGTCGGGGCCGGTGCCGAAGACCACGGCGTCGTAGGTCTTGTCCGAGCCGGTGATGTGCACCTCATTGATGCGGGGGTGCGCCGTGAGGTACTGGCCGATCGCCGCGCCGCCGTCGACGATGCGCAGAACGCCCGCCTCGACCAGCGCGGCCATGGCGCGGTTCCAGTGGGGCACGAGGTAGTCGTTGACGGGGTTGGCCTTCAACACGACGACCTTGCCCTCGACGAAGAGCTTGGACAGCACGTCGCGCGGGCCGAGCGACGCGACGTTGCCGGCGGCGAGGACGAGCGCCGTGCCTGCGTGCGCGCCCGGGTCGGTGTAAGCAGCGGCCTGGCCGGGAACGAGTTCGGCCTCGATGACGCCGGGCTGCATGTAGACCTCGGCGGTCGTCTGGGGGAACGTGATGCGGTCCATGGCGCCGGCCGGGAGGACCTGCACGCGCAGCCGGCCGTCGGCGGCGCGCCGGACCGGACCGGCGAACGAAGGCTTGCCGTCCTTGGCGATGTCGCGCAGCGCGTCGCGGTACAGGCGCGCCATGCGCACGAACGTGCCAACGCCGGCGAAGAGCTCCTCGCCCGCCTCGGGCGACCCGGGGGCCAGGCCCTTGGCATCAGCCGCGGCGGCGAGCCAGTCGTTCTCTGCAGCGAGGGTGTCGGTGATGACGCGTGTCAGCAGATCGGCCCGGGCGGCGGGCGGCGTCTTGGCCCAGCCGGCGACATGGTTGGCGACGAGATTCACGGCCGTGTCGAGCGCGTCGGTATCGATGCTGTGCGATGGCGGTGTGGTGGCGTCGCTCCCCGCCGTTGCATCCGCAAGAGCGGAGGTCGGGGCCACCGCCCCGCGGCTGGTCATGGCCATTTGTCGTCCTCCCCGGCGCGCTGCTCGCTGCTCACCGCCGCCGGGATCGGGGCTGCCCGCGTCACCGCCTCTCAGCGTACCGAGGCCATGCGCTCGCCGGTCCGCCCACCACCGCCCTTGCGCTTAAAGCCTGGACATAAGGGGCATTGGAGTAGGGACGTGCTGCACACGAGTGTGCACCGGCGCGGGTCGGGCACCTGGGAGGACGATAAGGATGACGACGTTTCGGAATTCGCAAGGGGCCCGGACCCGGCGGGGGCGCGGCTGGCATCGCGAACGGCGTTGGCGGCTGCCGCCACGCTGCTGTGCGGGATGTTCGGCCTCGGGGCGGTGGTCCTTTCCAGTGGTCCGTCGGCGGCGGCCTCGACGGCCACTCTCTTCGTGGACAACGTCAACGGCACGGCGACCACAGGTTGTACCTCGTCGGGCACCGGCGCGTGCAAGACCATCCAGGAGGGCGTCACCGCGGCCGAGGCGCTCTCGGACACCGCCGTCACCCTCAACGTCGCCGGCTCCGCGACGGCCTACGGCAACCCAGTGACGATCAACCTCACTTCGGGCTCGGGTGACACCCTCGACATGGAGGGCACCGGCTCGACACTGCCGATCCTCGACAACGGAGGGACGGGGAGCAACATCACCATCTCCTCCACCAGTGCGGGCGAGGTGACCGTCGGCCACATGACCGTCAGCCACGGCGCTGCAACCGACGGCGGCGGCATCAACGACGAAGGCACCGGGAAGCTCACCTTGAACAGCGACACGCTGTCGAACAACTCGGCGACCAACGAGGGGGCCGGAGTCGACGTCAGTGACCAATGTGAGGGCGCCACCAGTGGCGTCTTGGTAGCTACCAACACCACCTTTTCGAACAACACTGGCACCAACATCGACGGAGGCGCCATCGACGCCGGCGATAGCTGCGGAGGCTCGAGCACGGCGAACCTCACCGTGACCGACTCGACCTTTTCTTCGAACAGTGCGGGAGCCGACGGGAGCGGAGGAGCGATCGCTCTGTGGGCGGGCAGCGATTCCCTGACCAACGACACGCTCGTCGGCAACACGGCCACGGCCACAGGCGGCGGTGGGGTCTTGCTCAGAGGCACAACGAACACAGTGAACTTCGACACGTTCTCCGCAAACTCCACGGCCATACAGGCCGATGCCGCCGTCACGCTGTCGAACTCCATCATCGCCGCAAGCAGTCCCGGTCCGAACTGTGTGGAGGCGACCAGCATCACCGACAGCGGCCACAACGTGTCCGACGACGCGTCCTGCAACCTTGGGTCGAACAGCGTCGCGAGCTCGACCACCATCGGCACGCTCACGCTGGCGGCTAACGGGTCGAGCGGCCCGCAGACAGCGGCCATCACGACGTCAAGCTCGGCGCACGGCATCGTTCCGGCCAGCGCCTGCAGCACAGTGACCACCGACGAGCGCGGGCAGCCGCGGCCGGGGCTCGGCTTCACCACGTGTGACGCCGGCGCGTACGAGCTACAGAAGTCCACCGGCTACGACCTGGCCGGCTCCGACGGCGGCGTGTTCGTGTTCCCGACCGGACAGCCGAAGGGCTTCTACGGCTCGCTGCCCGGGCTCGGGATTCATGTGAACAACGTCGTGGGCCTGGTGCCGACGAACAACTTCACCGGTTACGACCTGGCCGGCTCCGACGGCGGCGTGTTCGTGTTCCCGACCGGGATGGGCTCGGGCTTCTTCGGCTCGCTCCCGGGCCTCGGGGTGAGCGTGAACGACGTCGTCGGCCTGGTGCCGACGAACAACTACATGGGCTACGACCTGGTCGGCCGCGACGGCGGCGTCTTCGTCTTCCCGACTGGGCAGTCCTCGGGCTTCTTCGGCTCGCTGCCCGGACTCGGTGTGGTGACCAACGACATCGTGGGGATCGTCGCCCAGCCGGGCGGCGGGGGCTACCTCCTCGTCGGCCGCGACGGCGGCGTCTTCACGTTCGGCAGCGCCCACTTCTACGGCTCTCTGCCGAGCATAGGCGTGTCGGTCAACAACATCGTCGGCGTCGCCTCCACCCCGACCGGCAAGGGCTACTTCCTCGTCGGGTCGAACGGCGCGGTCTACCCGTTCGGCGACGCCGTCAGTCACGGCTCGCTCCCCGCCATGGGCATCACCGTCTCGAACATCGTGAGCGTCGTGCCCACCGCCGACGGCGGCGGCTACTGGCTCATCGGCTCCGACGGCGGCGTCTTCGCCTTCGGCGACGCAGGCTTCATCGGCTCCCTACCCGGGCTCAACGTGCGGGTCAGCAACGTCGTGGGGGCCGTGCCGACGCTCTTCTGACGGACGCGTCGAGCGCTCGTATTGAACGCTCTCGCTCGCGTTAGGGGTTTGTTAGGGGCCACCCGGGATCGTTGACAAGGACGGTCCCGGGTGGCGACAGTGACCTGATGCAGTGGAAGTCTTCGAGCGGACGGACGCGCCTGGCGAGGCGCCGTTCGGTTTTCGTGGCGCTCTCGGCCGGGCTATCCGTCCTCGCACTGACGCTCAGCGCGTGCGGCAGCTCGCCGGCTGCGCCGACCTCGTCTTCGTCGTCCGGGTCGGGTTCGGAACGGGTCACGGGCGGGCCGACAGGGCACTATCTCGTGGCGCAGGGGATCCACAAGATCAAGCACGTGATCGTCATTGAGCAGGAGAACCGCTCCTTCGACAGCTACTTCGGGACCTACCCCGGCGCCGACGGCATCCCGATGCAGAACGGCGTCCCCACCGCCTGCGTGCCGATCCCGACCGGTGGGTGCCAGAGCCCGTACCACGACACTGCGGACGTCAACGGCGGCGGCCCGCACAACGACGGGAGCGCGCTGAAGGACGTCAACGGCGGGAAGATGGACGGGTTCATCAAGCAGGCCACCAAAGCCAAGAAGGGCTGCGGATCGAACATCGACAGCCCGGCCTGCTCCCCGTCGGCCACCCCCGACGTCATGGGGTACCACACCGGCGCCGAGATCCCGAACTACTGGACCTACGCCAAGGACTTTGTGCTCGACGACCACATGTTCGAGCCCGTCCACTCGTGGTCGCTGCCCGACCACCTCTACCTCGTCTCCGGCTGGTCCGCCATCTGCTCCAACCCGAACCCATCGAGCTGCAAGAACCAGATCACCGGCCCCTACACCCCGGCGCAGATGCAGCAGTACGTCGACCAGGCCCTCAGGACCGGGACGGCCGACGTCACCAACGCGTGGACCGACATCACCTGGCTGCTCTACAACAAGCACATCCCCTGGGCGTACTACGTGCAGACCGGGGACCAGCCCGACTGCGACAACGACGCCGCCCTGACCTGCCCTCCGGTCAAGCAGAACTACCTGACGCCGGGCATCTGGAACCCCTTGCCGATCTTCGAGGACGTGCAGAAGGACCACCAGGTGCGCAACATCGAGCCGCTGGACAATTACTTCGCGGCAGCCAAGAAGGGGACGCTGCCGGCGGTCTCCTGGGTCACGCCGTCGCAGGCGGACTCGGAGCACCCGCCGGCCAGCGTGCACCAGGGCCAGGCCTACGTGACCGCCGTCATCAACGCGGCCATGAAGAGCCCGGACTGGGACTCGACGGCCATCTTCCTGCAGTGGGACGACTGGGGCGGCTTCTACGACCACGTGGTGCCACCCAGCGTCGACCAGAACGGATACGGGCTGCGTGTGCCGGCGCTGGTGATCTCGCCCTACGCCAAGCAGGGCTACATCGACCACCAGACCCTGAGCAGCGACGCCTACCTCAAGTTCATAGAGGACGACTTCCTCGGCGGCTCCCGGCTCAACCCCAAGACGGACGGGCGTCCCGACCCCCGGCCCGACGTGCGCGAGAACGAGCCGATCCTGGGCAACATGACCAACGACTTCGACTTCAACCAGGCGCCCCGCCCGCCCGTGCCGTTGCCGACCAACCCGCCCACGGACTCGCCGTCCATCCCCGCCTACTTCAGCGGCATGGGGCCGTGCAACGGCTGCACGGCGACGCCGCCGAGCACGGCCGGGGGGTAGGGGCCGGGCTTAGGAGACGTTCGAGACCCGGGGCAGCACTTCCTTGGCCAGCAGGTCGACGTGGTCCAGGTCGTCGAGGTCCAGCACCTGCAGGTAGACGTGGGAGGCGCCGATCGCGGCGAAGGCCTCGATGCGGGCCACGACCTCGTCGGGCGTGCCCGCGATGCCATGTTGGCGCAGCTCGTCGGCCTCGCGGCCGATGTTGGCGGCCCGCCGCGCGACCTCCGCCTGGTCCTTGCCGCAACACACCGTCTGCGCCGTCGAGAAGATGAGCGTCCCCGGGTCGCGCCCGCGGCGTTCGCAGGCGGCGCGCACCCGGGCGAACTGGTCGTCGGTGTCGGCAACCGAGGCGAAGGGCAGGTTGAATTCGGTGGCGTACGTCGCCGCGAGGCGCGGCGTACGCGTCCCGCCCCACCCCCCGACGATGAGCGGCGGGTGCGGCCGCTGCACCGGCTTCGGCAGGGCGGGGTTGTCCTTCAGGTGGTAGTGGCTGCCGTCGAACGAGAACGTCTCGCCGTCGGGCGTCCCCCACAGGCCGCAGAGAATGGCGAAGGTCTCCTCCAGGCGCTCGAAGCGCTCGCCGAGCGGGGGGAACGGCACGCCGTTGGCGGTGTGCTCCGCGTCGTACCAGCCGGCGCCGAGCCCGAGCTCGACCCGGCCGCCGCTCATGTCGTCGACCTGCGCCACCTGCACGGCGAGGAGCCCCGGGAGGCGGAAAGTGGCCGAGGTGACGAGCGTGCCGAGGCGGATGCGATCGGTCTCACGTGCGATCGCCCCCAGGGTGAGCCACGCGTCGGTCGGGCCCGGCAGGCCGTCACCGCCGATGGCAAGGAAGTGGTCGGAGCGAAAGAACGCGTCGAAACCGCCGGACTCGGCGGCCTGGGCCATCTGGACCAGTTGTTCGTAGGTCGCGCCCTGTTGGGGTTCGGTAAAGATGCGGAGCAACACGACCGCCAACCTAACGGGCGTGTCCCCACGACGCACGGGGCACACGGGACGCACGGGAGGCACCGGGGCTGTCGACGCGAGAGACTGCCGGCATGGACATCGGTGTCGTCTTCCCCCAAACCGAGCTGGGCAACGACCGGGGCGCGGTGCGCGCCGTCGGCGAGGCGGTGGCAGGACTGGGCTACGCGCACCTGGCGGCGTACGATCACGTGCTGGGCGCCGACACGAGCGTGCACGGCGACCTGGGCGGCCCGTACACCATTGACGACCCCTTCCGTGAGCCGCTGACGATGTTCGCCTACCTGTCGGGCATCACGGATCTCGCGTTCGCAACGTCCATCCTCATCGGGCCCCAGCGCCAGACGGCGCTGCTGGCCAAGCAGGCCGCCGAGGTGGACATCCTGAACGGTGGCCGCTTCCGCCTGGGACTGGGCGTCGGGTGGAACAAGGTCGAGTACGACGTGCTTGGGATGCCCTTCGACCGGCGCGGCGACATCCTGGAGGAGCAGATCGCCGTCCTGCGCGCGCTGTGGACGGAACCGAGCGTCACGTTCGACGGGCAGTTCCACCACATCGAGGCCGCGGGCATCGCCCCGCTCCCCGTCCAGCGTCCGATCCCGATTTGGATCGGCGCCCACTCCCCGGCCGCGTTGCGCCGGGTGGGGCGGCTGGCCGACGGCTGGTTCCCCCAGTTCCGGCCACAGGGGGGGCTAGAAGAAGCGCTCGAGATCATCCGCGAAGCCGCGATGGAGGTCGGGCGCGACCTGTCCGGCTTCCAGTTCGAGGGCCGCCTCGACTACTCCGTCCGCGACCCGGAGAAGATCGTCGAGCACGCACGGCGCTGGCGCGAGGCCGGCGCCACGCACCTCTCCGTCATCACCATGCACTCCGGGCTCACCACGGTCGACGAGCACATCGGCGCACTGCGCGAGCTGGCGGAGCTGCTGCTGTAGCCGGCCGTCGGCGGTGCCGTGGCGGCTGCGATGGCCGTGCCAACATGACACGGATGCCGGACGAGCCGGACGAGCCGGGCGAGCCGACCCCGGGGACGCGCCCGGAGGTCCCGCTCGCCACCATTGCGAGGGAATGGGGACGGATCGGCTGCATCGGCTTCGGCGGCCCACCCACCCATATCGCGATGTTGCGGACGCTGACCGTGGAGCGCGAGCGCTGGCTCGACGAGACCGAGTTCGAGGACGCGATCGCGGCGACCAACCTGTTGCCGGGGCCGGCCTCCACGCAGCTGGCCATCTTCTGCGCGTGGCGCCTGCGCGGGCTGGTGGGCGCGGCCGTCGGTGGCGCCTGCTTCATCTGCCCGGGCCTGGCGTTGATCATCGGGCTGGCGGCGATCTTCCTGGCGGGCCACCCGCCGACGTGGATCGACGGCGCCGCACTGGGCGCGGGCGCGGCGGTGGCCGCGGTGGCGGTGAACGCGGCGCTCGGGTTGGTCCCGGGCAGCTGGCGGCGGGCCGGCGACGTCACGGCCCGCCGGGTGCGGTGGGTGTTCTACGCGATGGCGGGCGGCGTCTCGGCTGCCACGGTCGGCGAATACCTGGTGGTCGTGCTCCTGGGGTGCGGGCTGCTCGAGGTGGCGATCTCCCGTGCGCTGCGTCCGCCCAGGGGGCCGTCCGGGCTGGTCTTCTTCGCGCCGACGGCGGTCGTCGCGGCCGGCGGGCTGGGTGCGCTGAGTTGGGTGGCGCTCAAGGTCGGCGCGCTGTCGTTCGGCGGTGGGTTCGTGATCATCCCCCTCATGCAGGCCGACGCCGTGCACCACTACCACTGGATGACGAACGCGCAGTTCCTCAACGCGGTCGCGCTGGGGCAGATCACGCCGGGGCCGGTGGTCCAGACCGTGGCCGTCGTCGGGTACGCGGCGGCGGGCGTCGGCGGGGCGCTGCTCGCCGCGCTGATCGCGTTCTCGCCGTCGTTCACCTTCATTCTCGGCGGGGCGCGCCACTTCGGGGCGCTGCGCACAAATCGGGTGGCGCAGTCCTTCTTGTCCGGTGCCGGTCCCGCCGCCATCGGCGCCATCGCCGGGGCGGCCATCCCGCTGGCGCTGGCCATCTCGCATGTGTGGCAGGGGATCGTCCTGGCCGGCGCGTTCGTCGTGATCGTCGGCTTGCGGCGCAACGTCGTGCTCACCCTGGTTGCCGCGGGGGTGATCGGTGCCGTCGGAGCAGCACTGGGACTTCCCGTCGGCGGCTGAGCGCGTCGGTCGTAGTCTCGGGGGATGGCCGCACCCCACGAACGGGCGGCGCACTGGGACGACGCCTACCGCGCCGTGGGCGTGGAGAGCGTCAGCTGGTTCGAGCCCGAACCGACGATGTCGCTCGCGCTGCTGGACGCGCTGGGGATCGGCCCGGGCGACGCCGTCCTCGACGTCGGCGGTGGCGCCTCGACCCTGGTCGACAACCTCGTCGATCGTGGCTTCGGCGACGTCACGGTGCTCGACGTCTCGGTGGTCGCGCTCGACGAGGGCCGGACGCGGGTCGGCCCCGAGGCGACGGTCGGGTGGCTGCGCGAGGACCTCCTGTCCTGGCGTCCGCCACGGCGCTACGACTTGTGGCACGACCGCGCCGTCTTCCACTTCCTCACCGATTCCGCCGACCGCCGCCGCTATCTGGGCGTGTTGGCCGACGGTGTGACGACGGGCGGCGCGGTGATCATGGGCACGTTCGCGGAGGACGGGCCCGAGTCGTGCTCCGGGCTCCCGGTGGCGCGCTACAGCACAGCAGACCTGTGCGCAGAGCTGGAACCACTGTTCCAGCCGCTCGTCTGCAAACGCGAGGTCCATGTGACGCCGACCGGGGTGCTGCAGCCGTTCACCTGGGTCGCCGGCCGGATGGCGGAGAGGGCGTAGCGTTCGCGCACCGCTCCCTGGATCGCCTCCGTGTCGGGTGTCGTCATGTCAGCTCGTCTCGGCTTCGGGGTCCCAGCCGTCCTTGGGCGGGATGCCGCCACGCAACATGTCGTCGACGTTGCTCGGGAGGTCGAAGGCCGTACGCAGGGGCATCGTGACCCACGTCGGACATCATCTCGACCGCTCGCGCCGCCTTGACGATGCCCGCTCGTTGGCAGGGGGAGAGCCGTGTCGTCCACTGTGCGGTCTCGGAGACGTCGGCCGCAGTCCACGCCACATCAGTGGTGATCGGCGAACGCCGCATCCCCGCGGTCACGCCTGGTACGGCCTCAACCCCCGAGCAGGTCCCGCAGGCGCTCCATCTGCGTTGGGACGACGCGCCACCAGGTCCAACGCCCCCTCTTCTCACCCTCGATGAGACCGGCCTCGGCCAAGATCCTCGTGTGGTGCGAGACAGTCGGCTGGCTCTTCCCGAGCGGGCCTTCGAGGTTGCAGCTGCACACCTCACCATCGCTGGCGACGATGGAGAGCAGGCGCAGTCGCACCGGGTCGCCAAGCGCGGCGAAGATGCCGGCGAGCTCAGCAGCCTCGTTGCTGCTCAACGCCGCATCGGTGATCGGCGCACAACACGTCGCCGACCTGGCCGGTGACCTCTTTGTGGCAGTTCGAGGGACCATGGCCTATCTCCTATTGACAGATATCAATATACCATGCACAATCGACGTATCGACATCAATCAATCTAGCTGGAGATCACATGGCACGTGTCCAATTGGCCCTCAATGTCACCGACCTCGACGAGGCGATCGACTTCTACTCGAAGCTCTTCGCTACCAGCCCGGCGAAGGTCCGGCCGGGCTACGCGAACTTCGCCGTCGCCGACCCTCCGCTCAAGCTGGTGCTGATGGAGCACCCAGAGACCAGGGGGAGCGGGGTCGTGGGGGCGCTGAACCACCTGGGTGTGGAGGTCATGAGTCCCGACGAGGTGGCCGAGGCCAGCGGGCGTCTGTCGGGCGAGGGGCTGGCCACGGTCGACCAGGAGCAGACGACGTGTTGTTTCGCGGTGCAGGACAAGGTGTGGGTCGAGGACCCCGATGGCGCCCCGTGGGAGGTCTACACGGTGCTGGCCGACGCGCCGGTCGAGTCCGGCATCGCCGGAGACGGGACCTGTTGCGAAGCCGAGGGCCTGCACGTCGCAAGCTCCGATTCAAGCGCATCGACTTGTTGCTGAGGCGAACGTCGCGCCCCGACCTGAAGCGACCGCGCACGTGACGGAGGTGGCACTGTGGCGGCGGCTGACCGCCGAATTCCTGGGCAGCGCCTTCCTGGCTGCCGTGGTGATCGGTTCGGGCATCGCGGCCCAGCAGCTCTCGCCAGGAAACACCGGGCTGCAGCTTTTCGAGAACGCGGCCGCGACGGCAGCCGGCCTGTTCGCCATCATCTTGATGTTCGGGCCGGTCTCGGGCGGCCACTTCAACCCGGTGGTGTCCTTCGTTGACGCGTCGTTCGGGGGGGTCACCTGGCGGGACGCCGCCGCCTACCTGCCGGCGCAGGTCGCGGGTTGCGTCTTCGGCGCCGTGGTCGCCAACCTCATGTTCTCCAAGGCGGCATTCGAGATCTCCACCAAGCACCGGGCGTCAGCGGCTCACTTCCTCTCCGAGATCGTGGCCACTCTGGGGCTGCTCCTGGTGATCTTCGCCCTGGCCCGCTCGGGGCGCTCGAGGACGACCCCGGCGGCCGTCGGCGCATACATCGGCGCGGCTTACTTCTTCACCAGCTCGACAAGCTTCGCCAACCCCGCCATCACGGTGGGGCGCATGTTCTCGAACACCTTCGCCGGCATCGCGCCCTCCTCGGCGCCGAGCTTCATCGGCGCTCAGGTCGTCGGCGGAATCGTGGCGGTCGTTGTGATCCGGACGCTCTACCCAGGTGTCACCCCCGACGAAGCGGCCAACATCCTGTTCCCGCACGTATACGCCGAGGACGGTTCTGCGCCGGCGGAGCGCGGGGGGAGCAGCTGCAGGAACCCGCAACCTCGTAAGGCGACCGGGCCCGGCGTTCTCGTCCACCGGCCAACTCGAGCCGTACTGAAGAAAGGAGCCCCATGCATCTCGTTGCGATCGGTGGGAGCGACGCCGGCATCAGCGCCGCCCTGCGAGCCCGGGAGCTCGACCCCTCAGTCGAGGTCTCGGTCATCGTGGCCGATGCGTACCCCAATTTCTCCATCTGCGGCATCCCCTACTACGTGTCAGGGGAGGTAACGCACTGGCGCAACCTGGCGCACAGAACCGTGGCCGACCTGGAGGCGATCGGCATGCAGCTGCACCTCAACACGGTCGCCCGCCGGATCGACATCGAGGCGCACAAGTTGGCCGTCGAGCGGCCCGACGGGTCCGAAGACCTGATGTCCTACGACGCGCTGGTGGTGGGCACCGGCGCCATCCCGTTCCGGCCGCCCATCGAAGGGCTGACCGGTCCCGACGCCCTCGGACCCGACGATGGCGTCCACCTTCTGCACTCCATGGGCGACACATTCGCCGTCATGCGCACGCTCGAGGAGCGGACACCGCGGCGCGCCGTCATCGTCGGAGCCGGCTACATCGGCCTGGAGATGGCCGATGCCCTCGTGACGCGAGGCTTGTCCGTGACGCAGATGGAGCAGCTCGAAGAGGTCCTCCCGACGGTCGACCCCGAGCTCGGTGCTCTCGTCCACACGCAGTTGGCCGAGCACGGGGTCGACGTGCGGACCCACACGACCGTGCAACGCATCACTCGGGCCAAGGCCGGGGACAGCCTCGAGGTGTCCGCCACTGCCCCCGACGGTTCGGCCGTGGAGTGCAGCGCCGACATGGTCCTCGTCGTCGTGGGCGTGCGACCCGACACCGACCTGGCCGCCGGCGCTGGGGCGAAGCTCGGCCTCCGCGGGGCCATCGCCGTCGACACGGGCATGCGCACGAACCTCCCCGACGTCTTCGCCGCCGGCGACTGCGTCGTCACCCACCATCGGCTGCTGGGCGAGACCTACCTGCCGCTCGGAACGACCGCCCACAAGCAGGGACGCGTCGCCGGTGAGAACGCCCTGGGTGGCAGCCGTGATTTTGCCGGCAGCCTGGGAACGCAGGTGGTGAAGGTCTTCGACATGGTGGCCTCCCGTACCGGCGTGCATGATCACGAAGCCCGTTCGGCCGGCTTCGACCCGGTCACGGTCGAGTTCGAAGGTGACGACCACAAGGCGTACTACCCGAACAGCCACCGCGTCCGCACCCGTTACACCGGCGACCGTGGTACGGGTCGGCTCCTCGGCGTCCAGCTCTTCGGGCACCGCCACGCGGAGGTCGCCAAGCGCGTCGACATCGCCGCCGCCGCCATCTTCGCCGGGCTGAGCGTCGACCAGGTGAACGATCTCGACCTGTCCTACACGCCGCCGCTGGGCAGCCCATGGGACGTGATGCAGGGCGGGGCCCAGGCCTGGGTGCGCGCGACGGCGTGACGAGCCGCAACGAACGTGAACCTCTGACCAACCATTGACAAGGGGGCCAAATGACCGACTGGGAATCGCTGTCGAAGGAGCACAAGGTCCAGCTCAACCACGTCGTCACGATTCTGCACCGGCGCTACCCGGACGTGCTCAGCCGTGAGTCCATCGCGGGCCTCGTGATGGACAGCTACACGCGGATGGCCGCCAGGGCCACCGTCACGAGGTGGCTCGTGCCGTTCGCCGAGAAGTTGGCCAAGGAGCGCCTCCAGGCGCTGACCCTCCTGGAGGGGGGCGCCCGCACGACCTTTCCCACCGTGTTGTTCCTGTGCACCCACAACGCCGGGCGCTCCCAAATGGCGCTCGGATGGTTCGGCCACCTTGCCGGTGACAACGCCATTGCCTGGTCGGGTGGTTCCGAACCGGCAGGGGAGCTCAACAAGGTGGCTGTCCAGGCCATGGCCGAAGTGGGCATCGACATCTCGCAGGGCTTCCCGAAGCCGTGGACCGACGAAGTGCTCGCCGCGGCCCACGTGGTCGTCACCATGGGCTGTGGCGACTCGTGTCCCGTGCTGCCCGGAAAGGAGTACGAGGAGTGGGAAGTCGCCGATCCAGCCGGTCAGCCCCTCGAGGTCGTCGAAGCCATCCGCGACGACCTCGAGGCCAGAGTTCGAAACCTCCTCGCACGGATCGGCGTGAACGAGTCCCCGGCGGCCACCAAGCCACCTGATGGCTAGCCGCTCTTCATCGACGAACTGGAGTGGGCACGGCGTGGCGGCCGGGAGGATGGTCGAGGGATAAGGCGAGGGCCCTGGGAGGAACGCGAGGGCAGGAGAAAGTCGAATCAGGCGGCATTCAGTGCTTCGGGCAGCCCCTCGTGCCAGTCAGGGTACGCAGGCGACCACCCGAGCTCGCTACGCGCCAGCCGGTTGGACACCGCCGGCTGGTCGCACAGCATGTAGGCGAGGAACTTCCCGGCGACGAGGCGCGCCACCGACTTGGGGACTCGCCGCGGCGGCCTGGCGCCGAGCAGACGGGCCACCAGCGGCATCCACTCCGCCGCCGGCGCCGGTACGTCGTCGACGACGTTGAACACGCCGGTCGGACCGTCGAGTGCCGCGACCGTCACCCGCGCCGCGTCGTCGACGTGGACGAAGCCGAAGAGGCCCGTCCCCTGGCCCGCCATGGGGAGCAGGCGACGCCGCACCATGGTGGCGTAGAGGCCGCCGGGCGCGAAATAGGTGGCGGGTCCGTAGAAGGAGCCGTAGCGGAGCACGACGCCCTCGAGCGCGTCGTCGCCGAGCGTGGCCGACTCGAGGGCGGCGATGGAGCCGGCCAGACGGCCGATTTGACCGCCGGCATCGGTCCACAGGGGGTCGGCCTCGGTGCGCACGCCCGGTCCAGGTTTGTAGATGAACGCGATGCTCTGCGCGACGACCCGGCGTGCGCCAGCGGTGCGGGCGGCCCGCACGAGAGTGCCCGAGGCCTCGTGGCGCAACCGGCTCGTCTGCGCGAAGCCGCGCCGGATGGCCTGCGGGCTGACCGTCTGGGGCAGGTTGGTCAGTTCGTTGACCACGACTTCGGGCGACGCATCCCGTACCGCGCGTGAGGCTGTGCGGGTCGAGCGCGTCCCCGACCGCCGCGACGACGCCCGGGACGCCCAGGGCGGTGACCCGCGCCTCGGAGCGGCAGAAGACGGTGACCCCATGTCCCGCGGCGGCCAGCGCCGCCACGAGCGGGCGGCCGATCGCGCCCGTCCCTCCCGCCACGAAGATCCGCATGGCGCGCAGGCTATGCGGGGAGGAACGACCCGGCACTTTGGCAGGATGGAGGGGTGAGCGACCAGAGCGGCTACCCGGGCGCGCCCCCGGGGTGGTACCCCGACCCGGCCGGCGGCCCGGGGCAACGCTGGTGGGACGGGTACGCGTGGACCGACGCCACCGTGCTGCCGCAGCAGCCGCCTCCTCCGCCGCCGCAACCGGCGTGGGTCCAGGCCGCGCCACCGCAGGGACCTCCGACCGAGGTCGCACCCTGGGCCGCGGCGGCGCAGCGTCTCAGCGCGTTCAACACCGAGGCGATGGTCACCTCCGAGCAGACGATCGCACCCATGGCGCGGCTTGCGGTGGTGGTGCCCGCGCTGTACTACATCGCGCAACTCATCAACCTGCGCGTCAAAGCGGACGCCTGGCGGTCGTTCGGCCATCAATTCCGGGTGGCGTACGACGCGGCGCGGGCCGGGCAGACGGCGCCGGCGTACCACACCCAGGGCCTCGCCAGCCCGTTTGTCTACGTGGTGGGGCTGGTCACGGTGGCGGCGGTGATCATCGCCTGCATCTGGCAGCACCGCGCCGCGACGGCGGCCCGTTCGTTGGGGTTCCCGGCGAGCCGCTCGCCGGCCTGGGGCGTGGGTTCGTGGTTCGTCCCCATCGTGAACCTCTGGATGCCCTACGGCGCGCTGCGCGACTGCCTTCCGCCCGAAGACCCCCACCGGGCGCACATCCTGCGCTGGTGGATCGCCTGGATTGTCGGGGTGGCGCTCTCCGTCGCCGCGACCATCTGCGCGCTGATCTCGACGGGCGCTGCCCTGGTGGTGTCAATCCCCGCCGCGCTGGCGCTGGTGACGGTGGCCGCCTGGGCGCCCGGTGTCGTCAGCTCCATCTCCTCGGCGCACCGCCAGGCGCAGGCTGGGTCCGGCTAAGGGCGACGATGGACCCTCCGTCGGGTGCTCCATCTTCGCCGAAGGGCGCGGGCACACCGGGGTTCGACGGGCACTCCGTAACGGATTCGTGCGTGTTACCTGATTCCTCGCATATGTTCACCTGGAGATTGCACGCATGTTGCCGGGCGTTCACTTCGCCTCGCTACGTTCCAGCTAGTGCCAGAGGAAGAGGTAACCAAACTCCGTAACGATCCCGTTACGACGACCGCGCGCCAACCCGGAATCGACGAAGCGATCAAGTCGCTGGACCCCGACGCGGCGCGCCCCACCGACGTCATGGAGTCGCACCGCCTGACGCTCGGCTTCTCCGGGCGCAACGTGCTCAGCGACATCAACGTCAAGCTGAAGCGGGGATCGATCACGGCGCTCATCGGGCCGACCGGATCGGGCAAGTCGACGTTCCTGCGCACGCTCAACCGGATGAACGACCGGGTCGTGGGCTTCCAGCGCGAGGGCGACGTCACCTACGACGACGAGAGCCTGTGGGCGCCGAGCGTGGACCTGCTGACCTTGCGGCGCCGCGTCGGGATGCTCTTCCAGCGCCCCAATCCCTTCCCGATGTCGATCAAGGACAACGTGGTGGCCGGCGTGAAGGCCCACCGCATCGCCAAGGGCAAGCAGCTCGACGTCGTGTGCGAACGGCGCCTGACCGAGGTCGGGCTGTGGGACGCCGTCAAGGACAGGCTGAACGACTCGCCGTTCCGCCTTTCCGGGGGCCAGCAGCAGCTGCTCTGCCTCGCTCGGGCGCTCGCGGTCGGGCCGGACGTGCTCCTGCTCGACGAGCCGACGTCGTCGCTCGACCCGATCACGACCGAGGCGATCGAAGATCTCATGAAGACGATGACGCCCGCGCTCTCCCTCATCGTGGTGACGCACAACCTGGGGCAGGCCATGCGCATTTCGCACGAGACCATGTTCTTTTACCAGGGCGCGCTCGTCGAGTACGGGCCCACCGACGACCTGTTCAACCGGCCATCGCACCCCGACACGGAGCGCTATGTCACTGGACGGATGGGCTAGGCCAAAACTCCGGTCCAACAGACGACCCGGGCGAGACGGCCCAACACGGCAACACCACGTTCACCCCAGCGCAGCACCGAAACCAACCACCTCACAAGGAGAGAACCTGTGACCAAACTGATGGGAACGACGCGACTGAAGATGGGGGTGATCGCCGCCGCGGTGGCGGGGCTCGCGCTCAGCTCGGTCGTCCTCACCTCTGCGGCCTCGGCGAGCAACAAGCTGCCGAAAAGCGGTGTGGAGACGCCGTCGGGAGGCCAGCTGACCGAGACCGGCAGCACGCTGCTCTACCCGCTCTTTAACCTCTGGGCCGGCGGGTACAACGACAAGTACTCGAACGTGCAGGTCCAGACGGCGGGCACGGGCTCGGGCACCGGGATCTCCAGCGCCGAGAGCGGCACGATCGACATCGGGGCGTCGGACGCCTACCTGTCGCCCAGCGTCACCTCCGCCAACCCCGACCTGAAGAACATTCCGCTCGCGATCTCCTCGCAGATGGTGGCCTACAACGTGACGGGCGTGCTCTCCCACCTCAAGCTCACGGGCAAGGTGCTCTCGGAGATCTACCAGGGCCAGATCACCATGTGGAACGCCTCGCAGATCGCCAGCCTCAACCCAGGAGTGACGTTGCCGAACATCCCGATCGTGACGCTGCACCGCTCGGACAGCAGCGGCGACACCTTCCTCTTCACCCAGTACCTCTCGAAGACCGATCCCTCGGGCTGGGGCGCCAAGATACAGCTACAACACCACGGTCTCCTGGCCGGCCGCGCCGGGCGCGCTGGGTGAGAGCGGTAACTCGGGCATGGTGGCGGGCTGCAAGGCCACGCCGGGTTGCGTCGCCTACATCGGCATCAGTTACCTCACGCAGACGCTGCAGGCCGGGCTCGGCTACGCGTCGCTGCAGAACGGCAAGGGCCAGTTCGAGGTGCCGACCCAGCAGACGATCGCCGCCGAGGCAGCTTCGTTCGTGAAGAAGACGCCGGCCAACGGGACGATCTCGCTGATCTACGGCCCGGCGAGCGGTGGCTACCCCATCGTCAACTACGAGTACGCCATCGTCTCCACGCACCAGTCTTCGAGTTCCACGGCCAAGACCATCCGGTCCTTCCTGGAGTGGGCCATCAACACCAAGTACGGCAACAACTCGTCGTACCTGTCACAGGTCAACTTCCAGCCGCTGCCCTCGAAGGTCGGGGCCCAGTCGGTGAAGCAGATCCTGGCCATTTCGTAAATGACGTCCGTCGGTGGTGCGGCGGGGCAGCCCCCCGCCGCACCACCCGGACACGCCGTCCCCAAAGACCCATTCTTCCGGAGGGCGGCGGACTGGTTCCGGGCCAACGAAGAGCACGCCTGGCGCTGGAGCGCCCGGGTGGCGGTGTACCTGCCACTGGCGGCGCTGATCTTCGCGGTGGCCATCCTGGCCCACAAGGCGTGGCCCGCAATCCGGGTCAACGGGTGGTATTTCCTCTACGGGAAGAACTGGTCGCCCGGAAGCGGCTACGCACAGACCGTCTACACCGACGGCGTCGCCCATGCCCAGGGCGCGCAATTCGGGGCCTGGCCCATCATCCTGGGCACCATTCAGTCGTCCATCATCGCCATCGTCGTGGCACTCCCGCTCTCGATCGGCGCGGCCTTTGCGCTCACCGAGCGCATGCCAGGCTGGATCTCCCGCCCGCTCGGCTTCGCCATTGAGATCCTGGCCGGGATCCCGAGCGTCGTGATCGGATTATGGGGCCTCCTCACTTTCGGGCCCTGGCTGGCCAAGCACATCTACCCCCTCATGGCCGACGTCGCCGGGTGGCTGCCCAATGTGTGGCCTTTCAACTACTTCCGCCAGCCCGTCGGCACCGGGGAAGGGCTGCTCACCGCCGGCCTGGTCCTCGGGATGATGATCATCCCGATCATCGCCTCGACCACCCGGGACCTCTTCCTCACCGTGCCGCCGCTGCCCAAAGAGGGCGGCGAGGCGCTCGGCATGACCCACTGGGAGGTGGCCAACAAGATCACGCTGCCCTGGGTGCGCTCGGGCATCATCGGCGCCACCGTGCTCGGGCTCGGACGGGCGCTGGGCGAGACCATCGCCGTCGCCCTGGTCGGCGGCGCCTCTCTCCACATCGCGCCGAACATCTACCAGCCCTTCGGGACGATCGCCGCCACCATCCTGACGCAATTGGACGGCGCATTGACCGACGGGACCGGCTTCGCGGTCGAGACGCTGGCCGAGCTGGCGCTAGTGCTGGCGATCATCTCGGTCGCCGTGAACCTCCTGGCCCGGGTGATCGTGAACCGCACGTCACGCGTCGTGGCCCCGGTGGGCGGGGCATGACGGCCGTGATCCCCCAGGCGCGGGCACCGCTGTCCCCCGGTCCCTCCACCCGACGGCGGCGCATGGGCTCGATCGGCTTCCGTGTCTTCACCTACGCCGCGCTGATCCTTATCATCGGCCCGGCGGCGTGGATCCTCCTCGGGGTCTTGTTCCGCGCGACGGCGCATTGGCGCTGGAGCGTGCTCTGGACGCCTCTCGGGCCCAACGGCGGCGGGCTGCGTGACCAGATCCTGGGCACCCTGATCCTCATGTTCGGCACCCTGATCATCGCCGGCACCATCGGGGTCCTGGCGGGCATCCACCTCTCGGAGATGGCGAAGCCGCGCAAACGCAGCGGCAAGCGCAGCGGGGGCTTCCTCCGGACCTCGTCGGACGTCCTCTCGGGCTTCCCCTCCATCGTGCTCGGCTTCGTCGGCTACACGGCGTTCGTGATCGGCCTGCACTGGGGCTACTCGCTGTGGGCGGCCCTGATCATCCTGTCGATCATGGTGATCCCCTACATCGCCAAGACCACCGAGAACTCGCTGCGCCAGGTGCCCACCGGCTACCGCGAGGGGGCCGAGGCGCTGGGCATGACGATGGGGTACTCGCTACGCAAGGTGGTGCTCAAGAGCGCCATGCCCGGCATCGTCACTGGCCTGTTGCTGGCCATGGCCATCGCGTGCGGGGAGACGGCGCCCCTGATCTACACGATCGGGTTCGCCAACACGCTCCCCCATCACCTCACCCACGCCGAGTTCCCGTACCTCACCTACGTGGTGTTCCAGTTCTACGACGCGCCCAACGTGCAGTACCACTACCTGGCCTACGACGCCGCGCTGATCCTGGTCGTGATCGTGCTGTTGCTGCTGGTGGCGAGCCGCATCATTGTTTCGCGGACCCAGCGCCATGCCGAAGGGGCGCGCACGCGGCTGCGGACGCCACGCCGTCCCCGCCCGCCCATGCCGGAGAGCGAGGACCTGGACGTTGCCGGCTTGGCCGGTCGGCGCTGACCCCTGAGTCGGCGACGGCGTCCGGGTCGTTCTTGATCAGGCGAGGTCGAAGCGATCGAGGTTCATCACCTTGTGCCAGGCGGCAACGAAGTCACGGACGAACTTCTCCTCCGAGTCGTCACTGGCGTAGACCTCCGCGATGGCTCGCAGCTGGGAGTTGGAACCGAAGACGAGGTCGACGGTCGTGGCTGTCCACTTGACCTCGCCCGTCGCGCGATCGCGTCCATCGAACACGTTTTCGGCCGAGGCGGATGTCTTCCAGTCCACGCTCATGTCGAGCAGGTTCGTGAAGAAGTCGTTGGTCAGGGTCCCGGGCCGGTCGGTGAACACCCCGTGTGGCGCTTGCCGGAAGTTGGCGTTGAGGGCCCGCATGCCGCCAACGAGGACCGCCATCTCGGGAGGGGACAGGTTCAGCATGAACGCCCGCTCGACCAGTAGCTCCTCCGCCGGCCGCTTGTCCCCGGCCCGGAGGTAGTTGCGGAACCCGTCGAAGACCGGTTCGAGCACGGCGAACGACTCGACGTCGGTCTGCTCTTGCGAGGCGTCCGTGCGCCCCGGCGCGAAGGGGACGGTGATGTTGTGTCCGGCGTTCTTCGCCGCTTGCTCGACGGCAGCGCAGCCGCCGAGAACGATGACATCCGCCAGCGAGACCTTCTTACCGCCGGACTGCGAGCTGTTGAAGTCCTCCCGAACCTGTTCGAGGCTCTGGAGCGTCTTGGCCAGTTCGGTCGGATCGTTCACCTCCCAGTCCTTCTGCGGTGCGAGGCGAAGCCGGGCCCCGTTGGCCCCGCCGCGCTTGTCGGTGCCGCGGAATGTGGCCGCCGACGACCACGCGGTGGAGACCAGCTGGGAGACGGAGAGTCCCGCTGCGAGGATCCTGCCCTTGAGGGCAACGATGTCGTCATCTCCGATCAACTGGTGTTCGACCGCGGGGACGGGGTCCTGCCATAGTTGCGGCTCCGCAACCCATGGGCCCAAGTAGCGCGTGACGGGCCCCATGTCGCGGTGCAAGAGCTTGTACCACGCCCGGCCGAACGCGTCGGCCAGCTGGTCGGGGTTCTCGTGGAAGCGCTTGGCGATCGGCCCGTAAATCGGATCCTGCCTCAGCGCCAGGTCGGTCGTCAGCATCATCGGAGCGTGGCGCTTCGATGGGTCATGGGCATCGGGCACGGTGTCCTGCGCCTCGGGATTCTTGGGCTTCCACTGCTTTGCGCCCGCGGGGCTCTCGGTGAGCTCCCAGTCGTACTGGTAGAGGTTGTCCAGGAACCCGTTGTCCCACTTCGTCGGCTCGTTGGTCCAGGCACCCTCTATCCCGCTGGTGAGGGTGTCGGCGCCCATGCCGGTTCCGAAGGTGTTCCGCCAGCCGAAGCCCTGCTCCTCGATGGATGCACCTTCGGGTTCGGGTCCGCCGTATTCCTCACTGACTGCGCCATGGGCCTTACCGAACGTGTGGCCGCCGACGATGAGCGCCAGCGTCTCCTCGTCGTTCATGGCCATCCGGCGGAAGGTCTCTCGGATGTATTTCGCGGAGGCGAGTGGGTCCGGGTTGCCGCCCGGACCTTGCGGATTCACGTAGATCAGGCCCATGTGATCGGCGCCGAACGGCCCTTGGATGTCCCCTTCGCCGCCGTGGCGTTCGTCCCCAAGCCAGGTGTCCTCTGGGCCCCAGAAGATCTCATCGGGCTCCCAGATGTCCTCGCGCCCGAACCCGAAGCCGAACGTCTTGAACCCCATGGATTCGTACGCGCAGTTACCGGCGAAGACGATCAGGTCGGCCCAGGAGATCCTCCGGCCGTACTTCTGCTTGACCGGCCACAGCAACCGGCGCGCCTTGTCGAGGTTCGCGTTGTCCGGCCAACTGTTCAAGGGGGCGAAGCGCTGCGCGCCCTCGCCGCCGCCCCCCCGGCCATCGGCGATGCGGTACGTGCCGGCGGCATGCCACGTCATCCGGATGAAGAGCGGTCCGTAGTGGCCGTAGTCGGCGGGCCACCATTCCTGCGACGTGGTCATCACGTCGAAGACGTCCTGCTTGAGCGCTTCGACGTCGAGGGTACCGAACTCGTCCTTGTAGTCGAAGTCCTCACCCATGGGATCGGACAGCGACGTGTGCTTGTGCAGCATGGAGAGATCGAGCTGATTCGGCCACCAGTCCCGATTCGAGAAAGGTCGGTGCTGGCTAGGAGTCGGAGAGGGTATTGCTGGGCTCTCGCTCTCGCTTTCGTTGGCGCGGTCAGGCACGTGGGTTCTCCTGTCTCAGTGTTTGTATGTTCATCTGATGGTGATGGCCGGTGGCACACGATATGGCACTGCACGCTGCGCGCCACGGCTGCGCCGCTCGGCCAGAACCGTCTGGCCGGAGTCGTCGCCGGATCTCGATTCTGGCGTCGAACGTAGTCTGGAGCCGACGCTGATGCTGGCTCGACGTTCACTGTGGGCACGCTGGTGCTTCGCCACAACGTCGAACATGCGGCGGTACGCCTCGACTGTTTGAGCAGACGGGGCTCCCCATCGATCAATCGCGGCCGCCTCCGACTGCGTGGCCCCACGCCCGGGCCCCGGAAAGACCTGGGCGTCGATCTCCTCGAACGCGCGCGTGCACGCCGTCACCTTGTCAGAGCCCGCCTCCTCATCGCTCATGACTCTTGACATCCTCCCTCCTGGCACCGGCCGGGCTTGTGCCCTCTCGGCCTGCTTTTCGTCGTGGTTCTCAGACTCGGCTCACCTTAAATCTCTACCTAGAACGATTCAAGGGTTAGTTTGGATTGATTCTTAGAGACTGTCGCCTGATATACATGAGCGCATGACCACGAAGCCGCTCCTCGACCGCCTTCGAGCGGCGGGCTGGCGCTTGACGCCCCAGCGGCGGGTCATAGCCGAGGCGATGGGGGGTGACCACGTCCACCTCACTGCAGAAGAGGTGCTCGAGCGGGCACGGGTACGTCTCCCTGAAGTGAGCCTGGCAACGGTGTACAACACGCTGAACGAGCTGGTTTCGATGGGCGAGGTGCAGCAGGTCGACACTGGTGCCGGCCCTACCCGCTACGACCCCAACACCAAGGACGGCCATCACCACCTCGTGTGCCTCAAGTGCGGTGACCTACGCGACGTACATCCGCAAGGACTGGACGCGCTCGAGTTGCCACGCTCGGACAGGTTCGGCTATCGGATCGTCAACCGAGAAGTGCTCTTCCAGGGCTACTGCCGCGACTGCGGCGGGCCGTAGACGTATTTGCGTCGGACGGCAACGCCCTCAACCGAATTTCGGAGGCCTGAGACCGCCCGGTAGGGTGATCCCGCGGGCCGGCGGGGCCGCGACAGCCCGGGAGGCACGTCATGTTCGAGTGGTCCGAGGAGCAACTGGCGATCCGGGACGCCGTGCAGCGGTTCGTGGAGGAAGAGGTCGCTCCGAACGTCGAGGAGCTCGAACACGGCGAGACCCCGCCCTACGAGGTGATCCGCAAGCTGTACCGGACCTTCGGGCTCGACGTCATGGCGCGCGAGTCGGCCAAGAAGGCGATCGAGCGGAAGGCGAACGGTCCTGGTGGCGGCGGGTCGGGTGAGGCCGCCGCGCGGGGAGGGCAGGTCCAACGCGGCCATGACCCTGATCCCGATCATCGAGTTGTGCCACTACTGCCCGGGGATCGTGACCGCGCTCGGGGTGAGCACGGGGCTGGCCGGCGGGACGATCAGGAAGAGCGGTACGCCGGCGCAGATGGAGCGTTGGGGCCTCGACCTCATGACGTTCGACAAGATCGGCGCCTGGGCCATCACCGAGCCGGACTCAGGGTCGGACGCGCTGGGCGGCATGAAGTCCACGGCCGTGCGCGACGGCGAGGAGTACTTGCTCAACGGCAACAAGACGTTCATCACGAACGGTCCCTACGCCGACACCATCGTCTTCTACGCCAAGCTCGACGACGGGTCGGGGCTGCCGCTGCGGCAGCGGCCCGTGCTGACCTTCATCCTCGACTCGGGGATGCCGGGGCTGGAGCAGTCGAAGCCCTTCCGCAAGATGGGCCTGCACTCGTCGCCAACCGGCGAGCTGTTCCTGACCGACGTGCGGGTGGGCCGGGACCGGCTGCTCGGCGAGACCGAGGGTTCGGGGAGCGGGAACGAGGGCCGGGAGAGCGCCAAGGGCAACTTCGTCACCGAGCGGGCCGGGGTCGCGGCCATGTCGCTCGGGGTGATTCAGGAGTGCCTGAAACTGTCGGTGGCGTATGCGAAGGACCGGCTGCTGTGGGAGCGGCCGATCGCGGAGTTCCAGCTGATCCAGCTGAAGCTGGCCCGGATGGAGATCGCGCGGCTGAACGTGGAGAACCTGGTGTTCCGCCACATCGAGATGGCGGCGGCCGGGAGGTCCCTGACGCTGGCCGAGGCGTCGGCCATGAAGCTCTACTCGGCGCAGGCGGCGACCGAAGTGGCCATGGAGGCGGTGCAGCTCTTCGGGGGCAACGGCTACATGTCCGAGTTCCGGGTCGAGCAACTGGCGCGGGACGCCAAGGTCTTCCAGATTTACGCCGGGACGGACGAGATCCAGGTGACGCACATCGCCCGGGACCTGCTCGGGCGGTAAGGGGTGGGTGGCTTGGGGGGTCGGTTGGGGGCTCGGTTGGGGGCTCGGTTGCGGTGCGTGTGTCCCTCGGGGAGTCTGTTTTTAAAAGTACGCACGAGTCCGTTTAGCGGATGCGGACGGGTGACGTGAGCGATCTCTTCGGGCCGGTCCCCGGGGATGCCGTCTTCGACGAGATGGTGGACGTGCGGCGGGCCCTGCACCGACGGCCCGAACTCTCCATGGCCGAGCAGTTCACGACGGGGGTGATCCGTGATCACATGGCCGCGCTCGGGATCGACGAGGCCATCCGGGCCAGCGAGACAGGCGGGATCTTCTCCATGGAAGGCGGCCGGCCGGGCCGGACGGTCGTGGTGCGGGGCGACATCGACGGGTTGCCGGTGCAGGAGGACACGGGCCGGGCCGTACACTCCGAGGTGGACGGTGTCATGCACGCCTGCGGCCACGACGTGCACGTCGCCTCCGTGTTGGGCGCGGCGTCGGTGCTGGCCTCCCGCCGCGAGGACCTCCCGGGGCGGTACGTGTTCGTCTTGCAGCCCGGCGAGGAGTCGTTGTGCGGGGCCAAGGCGATGCTGGAGGGCGGCGCGCTCTCGGTGATGGAGGGCGCGAGGCTGACCGGTTTCCACGTGACGTCGCTCCTGCCGACCGGCATGGTCGCGTTGCGCACCGGCATCGCCATGTCCGAGGCGCACGCGCTGCGGATCACGCTGCGCGGGCCGGGCGGCCACGGCGCCGTCCCCTCGGCGGGGGGCGACGTCATCCGCGCCACAGCAGAGCTGGTGGGGATGCTGCCGACGGTCGTCGAAGGC
Organism: uncultured Acidimicrobiaceae bacterium; assembly: GCA_963834405.1. Taxonomy (GTDB): domain Bacteria; phylum Actinomycetota; class Acidimicrobiia; order Acidimicrobiales; family RAAP-2; genus Bog-473. The sequence continues at coordinate 304,670 of CAWIBX010000001.1, forward strand.
CTGGCCTACGAGCAGTCGGCGTGTGTGTGCAGCGCCGGCACGCTGCGGGCGGGCACCGCGGTGAACGTGGTGCCGACCTCCGCGACAATGACCGGGACCCTGCGCACATTCACACCGGAGCAGCGCGAGGAGGCCCTCATCCGACTGCGGGCGCTGTGCGAAGCCGTGGCCGAGGCGCAGGGGGTGAAGGTGGAACTGTCGCTGCCCGAGCACACGCCGGCCGTCGTGAACGACCCGGTCGTGACCGACCTGGTCGAAGCCGAGGCCCGGTCGGCCCTCGGTGCGGAGAACGTGCTCAGGATTCCGCCCACCCAGCCGAGTGACGACGTCAGCGAGTTCCTCGAGCGGCTTCCCGGCTGCTACTTCTTCGTCGGCGGCGGGCCGGCCCACGGCCCGGGCGGCATGCACCACAGTCCCTCTTTCTGGGTGGAGGACGGGTCGGTGCGGACGGGTGCGTCGGTGCTCGTGCGCAGCGCGCTGGCGCTGGCGGCGCCGTGACGCTCCGACCATGATGGGGCGATGAGCTCCTCCGACCTCTTCTCGATCGCGGGCAAGACCGCCCTGGTGACCGGGGGCACCCGCGGCATCGGCAAGATGATCGCCGAGGGGTTCGTCGATGCCGGCGCCACCGTGTACATCGCGTCGCGCAAGGCCGACGTGGTGGAGGAGGTGGCGCAGGAGCTCTCGAAGAAGGGCACCTGTGTCGGCATCCCGGCCGACCTGTCGAAGGAGGAAGGCTGCCGTGCCCTGGCCGACGAGGTGACCTCGCGAGCCGACCGGCTCGACATCCTCGTGAACAACGCCGGCGCGACCTGGGGGACGCCGCTGGCGGACTTCGACGAAGCCGCCTTCGAACGCGTGCTGGCGCTGAACGTGAAGGGCGTGTTCCACCTGACCAAGTTCCTCGTGCCCCTGCTGCAGGCGACCGGTGCACCGGAGGAGCCCGCCCGGGTCATCAACATCGGCTCCATAGACGGGATACAGGTGCCGATGCTCGAGACGTACTCGTATTCGGCCAGCAAGGCGGCGGTGCACCACCTGACCCGGCACCTGGCCCGGCGGCTGGCTCCGACGATCACGGTCAACGCCATCGCGCCCGGCCCGTTCGAGTCGAAGATGATGGCGGCCACGCTCGAGTCGTTCGGCGAGCAGATCGCGGCGAACGCACCGCTGAAACGCATCGGCCGGCCCGACGACATGGCGGGGGCGGCGATCTATTTGTCATCGAGGGCGGGCGCCTACCTGACGGGGGCGGTCATCCCGGTGGACGGGGGCATCGCGACGACCCGCTGACACGTTTGAACCGTGGAGGTGGCTTAGGAAAGGAGTCCATGGTGCTGCTGCTGCACGAGGTGCACCGGGTGGCCGGCGCCCGCGAAGAGGAGTTCGACATCGCCTTCCGGGACGGCTTGATCCCGAAGCTGGCCGAGTCCGACGGCTCGCGGCTGCTGTGGTACCTGCGACTGGCCCACGGGAGCGGCGCCGCCTACACGGTGGTGACGTACACGGCATGCCGCAACGCTTTGGCGTGGGCCGAGCTGGCCGAGCGCATGCGGGGCGGCGACCTGGCCCGCTGGTCCTCGGAGGTCGACGCCATGCGGCACGGGTGCGAGGCCAAGATCCTGACCCCGGTCCCGTGGTCCCCACTGCAGGAGATCGACCTGGCGACCGTCCCCACCACGGGCGAGGAGCATGAGCTCAGCCTCTTCATGGAGGACACCGCCTGGCCGTTCCAGGGCGGACTGGCGGCTTACCTGGAGAAGGCAGGCACTTTGTACGACCAGGAGCTCTCGACGTCCAAGCAGAGGGGCCGCGGCATCATCGAATTGGAGGCCGGGTTCCAACCGGTGTACGGCACGCACACGACCAACGAGGTCGTCCTGTGGCAGCGGATCGTCAACCACCAGGCGCTGCTGTGGATGCTGGGCAACGACCTGCCGCCGGAGGCCACGGCACCGGGCACCTGGATGCACGACGCGCTCGCGGTGCGCGACCGCTGGGAGAGCCGGATCCTGCGCACCGCGGCGTGGTCGCCGCTGTACTGAGATGGTGCGCATGAGCGACGCCTTCGACCTCAACCGCACCTTCGTACACCTCGGCCTCGGTGCCAGCGCGACTCCGTTGCCGGACTTCAACTGGTCGCCCGAGTATCTCGCCGCCTACGGCGAGCGGTTTGCAGCCGACGGCGACGAGGGCCGGCTGGTCTGCCTCATGCCGCAGGAGTCCAGCTGGGACTCCTGGGAGCGCCATCCCGCCGGCGAAGAGGTGGTTATCCTGCTGTCGGGCCGGGTGGACCTGATTCAGGAGATCGACGGCGTCGAGCGGGTAGTGCCACTGGAGTCTGGGCACGCCGTCATCAACCCGCCCGGGGTATGGCACACCGCACGGGTCCACAAACCAGGGCTGGCCTTGTTCATCACGCCGGGGCGGGGGACGGAGGGGCGGCCGGCGTAGCAACCGCAACGCTCGTAGATCGCCAGCAGGGACTCGTAGGCGCCGGAATCGCGGGAGCAGGGCTCGTACAGTGCGCGGGCGGCGCGCCCCGGCGACCTTCGTCCTCGCCGCCGCGGACGTGGTGCCGGTTGTGCCCTTGCAGGATGCGCATGACCGTTCCCGTTTGGTGCGTGAACGCAGGAACTAGGCGCGGACCGGTGCCAGGTCGTGCGGCCCCTGCGGGGGGTAGCCCCCTGCCTCACGTATGGCCGCGCCCCACGGGGCGAGGAGGCCGACGAGCTCGTCCGTCCCCTCGCCCAGAACGTCCACGATCGGCCGGCACTGGGCATCGGTCGCCGTCTCAATGCCCTCACGCACGGTACGGCCCGCCTCCGTCAGTGCGCCGTCTGCGACGAGACCGCGGGCGCGCAGACGCGCCTCGGCCGCGTCGAGCTCGACGTCCGACCAGGCGCGGGTCCGGACGTACGTGCGCAGGGGCAGGCCCCAGTAGAGCTCGGTCAGGAGGCCGATTTCGGTGGCATCGAGCCCGGCCGACGTCCACGCCGCGGTGTGCGAGTCACCGCGGTACTCGCGCAGCAGGTCTGCGAGTCGCCACATGTCGCCCATCGGATCGCCCGGCAGCCCGAGGCTGAGCAGGCCCGAGAAAAGCGGGCGGCCCTCCGGTCGCAAGGGTGTGACCGCATCAGAGAGCAGCGCGGTGGCGCGCGCCAGGCGGTCGGGCTCGGAACCGAGTACGCGGGTCAGCTGGCCGACCGCACCCTGCGTGCGGGCGGCACAGATGGTCGGTGCATCGACCTTGCTCCAGCCGAACGCCACGGCGGGGACGACGGCCTCTGGGTTGAACACGGCGAAGGCGGCCGCGACGACTTGCCCCGGCACCTGCCCCATCACGGAGCCCCGGCTGGTGAAGTACGCGGGGCCGTCGGGCAGTTGCACCCCGCCCGCCAGCGTCCCCGGGCTGGGCGAGAACCCGAGGTCGGCGTAGGCCTCGTGGCACTCCGGGGAGAAGTACACCTGGCCCGCCACGGGCTCGAGCGCCATGGCCAGCCGTCTGGTCTGGGAATCACGCAACTCCGGCACAATTGCCACCCTAGGTCCCATCCCCTCCCCGTAACGTTTTGTCCGTGACCATGCCGGAAGAGGAGGCCTGGCTGCGCCCGTCGCCGGTGCTGTGGCGGATGCGCAGGGCCGAGATCGTGACCGTGACCGCTGTTTTCACGCTGCTCTTCGGCCTCGTCTTCCTGGCCGCACGCGGTGCGCTCGCCGGCCTCGTCAGCGTCGCCGTCGTGATCGCGCTCGGCCTCCTGTGCGCCTGGTTCGTCCGACGGCGCTACCGGGCCTGGCGTTACCAGGAGCGGCACGAGGACCTGATCGTGGCCCGCGGGGTTATGGTCCGGCGCCTCTCGGTCGTCCCCTACGGACGGATGCAATTCGTCGAGGTCACCGCTGGCCCGATTGAGCGCAGCTTCCGGCTCTCGACGGTGAAGCTCCACACGGCGGCGGCCGCCAGCGACGCCCGCATCCCCGGGCTCGAGCGCGAGGAGGCGGCGCGGCTGCGCGACCGGCTCACCGAGTTGGGCGAGTCCATGGCCGCGGGCATGTGAGCAACGCGCCGGTCGATCCTGAACTCGCCGGGGACGGGTGGCGACGTCTGCACCCGCTCTCGCCCATCGCGCGCATCGGCCGCATCGTGCCCGCGCTCGTGCTGCTGTTGGTGGTGTCGGTGGCCAGTTCGAAAGCCGAGAACCGGACGGCCGAGACCGACTACCTGATCATCATCACGCTGATCTCGGTGGTCTACGGCTACATCCACTGGATGGTCACACGCTGGCGCATCGAGGGCGACACGCTGCGCATTGAGACAGGACTGATCCGCAAGGACTCGCGCCGGTTGCCCCTGGCCCGCATCCAGGCGGTCGACATTGTGCGCCCGCTCCTCGCTCGCATGCTCGGCGTGTCCGAACTGCGCGTCCGTCTGGCCGGATCGGGATCGACGGACGGCCGGCTCGCCTATCTGTCGGACGCCCAGGCCACCCAGCTCCGGTTTGCGCTCCTGTCAGGCAAGCACGAGGTCGAGGTGACGCCGTCGAGCAACACCGGCCTCCCCATGGCGATCGTCACCACGGGCCGCCTGCTCGGGTCGGTGCTGCTCTCGCTCATCAGCATCATCCTCATCGGCACCATCGCGACGCTGAGCGTGCTCGACCAGTTCGACCCCAAGACCGCGACGGCTGCCGCGGGGTTCCTGGCCGTCTATCTGCTGAGCTTCGCCGGGGTTATCTGGCGCCGGCTCTCCGGTCAGTACGGGTTCACGGCGGTGGAGGGGCCCGAGGGTGTCCGCATCCGGCGCGGCCTCCTGCAGACCATCTCCGAGACTGTGCCTTACGGCCGCATCCAAGCGGTGCGCCAGGTGGAGCCGCTGCTCTGGCGGCCCTTCGGGTGGTGCCGGCTCGAGGTCGATGTCGCCGGTGCGACGGCCCGCAACCAGCGCGGGGAAGGCACGAGCGTGGTCCGCAAGGCGCTGCTCCCCGTCGGCAGCTCGCAGGACTCGTGGCACCTGCTGGCCCGCCTCCTGGACGCGCCCGACCCTCTGCGCACAGCGCCGCCGCGCCAGGCCCGCTGGAAGGCGCCGCTCAGCTTCCACTTCCTGTCCGCCGGGTACGACGAGTCGCACGCGGTCTGCGTCACGGGCCGGCTCAACAAGAAGACCACCTGGGTCCCGTTCGAGAAGTCGCAGAGCGTCCGCCGCGTGCAGGGCCCGGCGCAGCGTCCGCTGGGGCTGGCCACCGTGCACGTCGACGTGGCCGGCAAGCGGGCCCGAGCGGAGTTCCGTGATCGCTCGGTGGAGGAGGCCGACCGCCTGGTGAGCGAGCTCTCCGAGCTCGGCCGGCGCGCCCGCCTCCGGCGACGGCCCGCTCCCGCTGCCCTGCCCGGCGCCGCGGCGGACGGTCCGCCCTCGGGCTGGTATCCCGATCCGTCGGGACGGCATGAGCAGCGGTACTGGCACGACGGCCGCTGGACCGAGCAGGTCGCGGACGGGGGGCGCCGCCGCGCCGAGGCGGTGCCTACGCAGCCGTGAAACGCAGGGGGAAGTGCTCTATGGAGCGGATGGCGGGCGTGTAGACGAGCGTGTGCCCCGGTTCGACCTCGTAGTCGGGGATGCGCCTGTGCCACTCGCGCAGCGCCACGCGCAGCTCCATCCGGGCCAGGTGCGATCCGAGACAGCGGTGGATGCCGCCTCCGAAGGCGATGTGCCGGTTGACCTCGCGGTCGAAGCGGACCTCGTCCGCGTCCGGGAACTCCGACTCGTCGGTGTTGGCGGAGCCGATCAAGACCGAAACCTGGTCACCCTTGTGCACCGGGCACCCCCCGAGCTCCGTATCCGCCACGGCGACGCGGGCGATGCCCATCACCGGCGTCTCCCAGCGCAGCAGCTCCTCGATGGCATTGGGGATCCGTGCCGGGTCTTCTGCGATCTGGCGCCGATGTTCGGGGTGCTGGGCCAGGAAGGCCATCATGCAATCGAGCGTGGCGGTCACGGTGTCGAGGCCGGCGATGAGGAACAGGAAGCAGATGTCCAGGATGTCGTTGCGGGTGAGACGGTCGCCGTCCACCTCCGCGTCGAGGAAGTGGGACAGGAGGTCGTCCTTGCGCTCGATCTCGCGCTGGTCCAGGACCTTGTTGAAGTAGTCGTACACCGAGTCTGCGATCTGCTTCTGGTAGGCGCGGACCTCCCTCGTCCCGTAGCGTTTCTTCGTCACGTGGTCGGGCCGGATGATGCCGTCTTTCATGGTGAGGAACGTGTCCAGTTCCTCGAGCGGGAGGCCGAGCAGCGTGAGGAACACCTGCGAGGGGAAGGGCACCGAGAATTGCTTGGCGAAGTCGACCTCCCCGTCGCCGATGAACTGATCGATGAGGTGGTTGACCAGGCTGGAGACCTCGTCGTCCATGGCCGCCATCTTGCGGGGCGCGAAGATCGGGTCAAGTAACTTGCGGAACTTCTTGTGGTCCGGGGGATCGATCTGCAGGGGGATCAGGGGTCGATGGTTCTGGAGGTCGACCGCGTCCATGTTGGAGGAGAAGACGTCCGGGTGGCGCAGGGCCTCCATGATGTCCTCCATCCGGGTGAGCACGACACCAGGCCCGGTCGGCATGTCGATCCGCATGACCGGCGCGTCGTCCCGCAGGAGCTTGAACATCGGCTGGGGGTTGCGTGCCATCTCGGGATCCATGGACGCGAACGGATTCTCCTCGTACGCGGACTCTTCGGCTTCTGCGGTGTCCATTTGCCCCTCCCTTGGGTCAATCCGGAGTGATTTCGAGGACGCGGTTGATGGAGCGGACGAGGGTGCGCTCGTCCGATTCGGGGATGATCCAGCTCGAGGCGAACAGACGGACGATGAGGTCCGCCAGCTGATCCCGGTCGAGGTCCCCGCGCTTGACCGCCGGCACCGAATCGAGCGCGTCACCCAGGCGCAGGATGAGCTCGCCGCGCAGCGAGGGCAGGTGGTCGAGCAGGTAGCTCAGCACGAACCCCGGCTCGGACTCGAAGAGCGAGCGGGCCGAGTGCGACCGGATGAATTCGAACGCGTAGGCCAGGAACGCGCTGATGCGCTCCTCGGGCTCCGTGACGGACGCCAGCACCTCGTCGGCCCCGTTGCTGAAGCGCTGCTCGTCGAAGTCGGCCGCGGCGGCGAGGACGTGATCCCTGCTCGGGAAATAGCGGTAGAGCGTGCCCCGCGAGACGCCGGCCGCCTCGGCGATCTCCTGCATGCCGAGGCGACGGACACCCCGCCGCCCGATCAGGCCGAGGGCCGCAGTCAGGATGCGGGTCTCAGTGGGGCTGAAGGTACGCGCGTTGCGTTCCGACGCCGCAGACAATTTTTCTTGAGGCGGCAGCGTCAGCGTCATTGCGATACATATTAGACAGAATCTGTTCTATCTGTCTCCTGCTGGTCGTGCAGCTACTCCGACCAGGGACTACGTCGAGCTCAGCCGCTACGACGCGCTGGTGGTGGTTGTCGTCTTCGAGGTCGGCGGCAGGTCCGGGACGGAGAACTCAAAGGCCGCATTGGCCGGCGGGCCGGCGGGGCCCTCGACGGGTCAAGCTCTCGACCTGACCCGCCAACGCCGGAACGCCGGCACGACGAAGAGCACCACGAGCGCGATGAGGCCCACCAGCGTGAGGAACTGCCCGAGGTTGTTGGCGGCTGAACGGCCGTACGTCAGCGTCACGTCGTGGCTCGTCGGCACCACGACCATCAGGTTCGGGGTGACCCGCCAGGGCCCGTCGGCCCCGCTGGCGTGCCAGTTGGGGAAGTAGGACACCTTCACCAGCACGGGGGTTCCGGTCCGCGACACATGGAAGCTGATGGACGTATCGGTCTGTTTGATCGCCGACACGTGCGTCGTCGGCACATGCTTGGCCGTCTCGTGGACGTCGTTCACCGGCGTGTGCGGCCATGACGGCGGACCGGATTGTGCGAGCTCGACGTTCCACCGCGAGGGGTTGTCGTACCATTGCAACGACACCCCGGGCTGGTTCGCTGGCCCGATCCATCCGTTGGGCGCGGGATTCACGCCCGAGAGCACTACCGGGTCGTTCTGCAGTGGCGTGACGAGCGACGAGTTCTTGACCAGGTAGATGTCCCAGGTCGTGTGGGTGATGCCGTTGTAGTCGTACGTCCACGGCCCGGTTTGCGCGATGAGCTTCAGGTCGGGATCGGCGTTGGCCTGTTGCTCGATCGTTGGCGTCTCCGCCATGAAGTACTTGACCCCAAGAAGCTGCAGGTGCTTGACGCCGAGCGCCACATTGCCCTGCGTCTGTGCGTACGGAAGGCCCACCTCGGGCTCGGACGGACCTTCGGAAAGCTCCGCCTGGTTGATGAAGTGGTACGGCGTCGTGGCCGAGGACTCGAAGAGCAGCCCCTCCATGGAGTCGATGCACCCGTTCGTCCAGTACGGCAGGAGCATGAGCGCCTCTGGAGTGCCGAACCGGTTCTCGCTGTCGCTGTACTCCCACATCTCGCGCCCGCAGCCGTACTTCGTGCTGACACGTTCCATGGTCTGGATGATGGCGCGGTACTCGGGGTATGAAGACTGCCCCTCGTAGCCTGTGTAGTTGTACGACGACCAGTTCGTCACCTGGTTGGCGCCCAGGGTGACCGGCAAGGACGACGCCGAGACGATGAAGGGCGGCGTTACGGTCGCCATGACGAGGAGCAGGCCGAGGACCGATCCCCCAACGGCGGCGGGAGCCCAGCGCGCGACCGGAGGATGGCGCGGGGTGAACACGTAACCCGCCTCCGCGGCCAAATCACCCGGGCCCCGCGGCTCCTCCCACGGCCGGTGCGGGGGCGGACCCCCCGCCCACGTTGCCGTCATCGTCGCCTCTCGCCAGGTCCGGTCGCGCATCCGGCGCCACCACGCCGCCACGGCGATGCAGATAGTGCCGAAAGCCCATGCGGCCATCAGGTAGACCGAGATGAACCACAGCGGCAGGAACCGGACGTTGTACAGGCTGCCCTGAGGATCGAACGTGACGGCCAGCGCGAAGCCGATGCCGAGGATCGAAACCGTCAGCCCGAACCGGCTGCGGAGGAACAGTGCGGCCACCACCCCGACGCCGGCGAGGACGAGGGCCCAGACGTCCGCCTCCGGGAAGAATTGCGCCAGCGTGTTGACGTTTATGTACCCCATGGAGGTGGCGTAGGTCCGGTCCAGACCGAAGGGGACGAGCCACCACGCCGTGAGCATCAGGCCGATCACCACCGTTGACGCCGCCCGCCACAGAACCTGCGTCCGCGGCGTCTGCTTGACCGCCTCCCGGTCGTGCCACAGCCGCAAGCGGTCGTCGCCGATGCCCCAGCGGACCGGCAACAGCTCAATGACGGTGAGGATGGCGGCACCGGCCAACGCGTAGAGCCCGCCGACGATGTGCGACAGCACGGTCAGCGCGAGCACCAGGGCGGCCCACCCGCGGTAGCGCCCCTCCCGGATGGCGCAGGCGAACAACCCGAGGAAGAGCAGGGACAGCGCAAGGCTGAGCGAGTAGGCGTATTCCCCCGCCAGCGTCGAGAAGAGGTTGCCACCGAGGATGGTGAACGTCGGGTCGAAGAGGAACGGCAGCGTCGCCGCGGCCAAGATGGTGGGAATGGGTGGGCGCAGGCGGAAGAACCGGCCGCAGGCCCACGCCGTGATCGGGAGGAGAACCGAGCCCAGGATCGTCATCAGCTTGAAGGCGATGTCGTAGGGGATGACCCAGCTGCCGACGGCGATGAAGAGGTCGGGCAGAGTGAAGTAGAAGGTGTAGAGCGGCATCCCGTCGTACCACCCGGGGTACCACCCCGTGATGTGTCCGTGAGCCAGCATCGACCGGAGGTACAGGGGCATCGCGATGTGCGAGCCGGTGTCACCGCCCGTGGTCGTCGTGTCCGAAAAGAGGAGAGAGGGGTGCAGCTGCGAGAGCGTGACCACAATGACCGACAGGATCGTGATCACCGTGATGGCACCGGGTACCCACCACCACTGCCCGCGGGCGGGCTGCGCACCTTCGGGAGGTGACACCTCGGAACGCGTGTCGTCCTGAACGCCGACCATCGACCCGCCGGCGCTCAGGAACCGATGACCGAGTGCGAAGCCGCCCGGTTCACCCCTCGCCGTTCACTGGCGCCGCTGGGCCACATGCGGGCCAAGGATACCGGCCGCACTTTGGCCGGAGGTCTCGCCCCGACGGGGTGAAGCGGGACCCGGAAACTCCCGAAAGCTGCCGTCTAGCAGGAAGGGGAGGAGCCTGGGGGCGCCGGCGTCACCCCGTCCGGGCTTGGGGCTGGGAACGGATCACCGGCCCCTGCGGCTGGCTCCGGAGCAAGGGATAGAAGACGGGCGGGATGTCGTCCACCGCGGGATCTGGTGCAAAGAGGGCGTCGATCCTCCGGGCTGCCCTGCGCAATTGGTTGCGCAGCTGTAGTCGGCGCGACGCGCCGTTTTGCGCGTCCAAGTAATACGCAAGCCCGAATCCAATCGCCGAAGCAAAGATGCGGCCGGACGTTCGCTTCGCTCTCCGTGCACGCCGAGAGGCTGCTTTGACCAACTCCCGCCGTTCGATGTCCATGCCGAAGCCTCCCGGTGATGCCCTACCCGGGTTTTTCCTGCATAAACCACCCATTAAAGGCTGGTCCGAAAAGGGGGTTCGGCTGCTCTGTGCAATGACCTCTTAATTGGAACTGCTTAATCCGCACGTCGGTCAGGTACGTTGCGGGCGCCTGCTGCGGCAACCAAACGCGTCTGCATTGCGGGTATGTGAGCCCACCATGGTGGGCGTGACCTGCTGGTCCCGAGCCCGGACGTGCAAAGCGGCACCCTCGCCATAGGGTGCCGCTTCGCAAAACCTCGGCCCAGGTGCCTGACCGGGTCGCTACCGCCTGAGATTCAGGCCCGCCACGTCCGCCTCGACTACATCTGCGCCAGGATCTTCGCCTTCTGGTCGCTGAATTCCTGTTCGGTCAGGATGCCCTGATCCTTGAGCTCTGCGAGCTTCTTGAGCTGGTCCATGGGGTCGTCGCCGGCCGGCGCGGCCTCGGCCGGCTGCTGCGCGGCCATCTGCTGCTCGTAGGCCGCCTGGTCCTTGTCGGCCATCCTCGCGTTCTGCCGTCGGGACACGCGCCCGCTTACCGCGGTCGCGGTCCCGGCGATGACCGCCGTCCTCCCAACGGTGCGGAGCACCGGACGTCGTCCTAGTGGCATTAGCTGCGTCTCCTTTTCCCTGTGTCCTCGTCTCTTGTCCGCGTGTCCGAGTCCGTCGTCACGCGGTCTTGAGCGCTTCGGCGAGTTCCACCAACGCGGACTCGATCAGCTCGCGCGGGATGCGCGCCGTTTCTATCACCACGCCTCCGGCTTCTTGCACCGCCTCCACGAAGCCGCGCGCCCACAGGTCCTCCCACACGATGATCAGCGCGGAGTTCCCCTCCGGCAGCCCCTGGGCCACGTGGTCGAGATCCTCGGCGTTGACCAGGCCGCCCACTTCGCCCTCGAGCTCGCCGAAGGGGACGAGCTCGTCCATCTGGTCGAACTCGAGGCTGATGGTGTCACCCGCCTCGTCCTTGGCCACGAACACGAGGTCGAGGATGCGCACCGTGCCGTTGGCGATCAGCGTCTCCACCTCCGGCACGATCTTCCCGGTGAACCGATTCCCCGGAAATGCGATGACCGTGTAGCTGACCGGTCCAATCGTCATGAGCGCTCCTCCCTGGTCTTTCTCATGTGTACTCCGCGATCAGAGGCCTAGGCCAGCAGCTTCGCCTTCTGCGCGTCGAATTCCGTGTCGGTGATGACACCTTGCGACTTGAGGTCCGCCAGCTTCTGGAGCTGCGAGGCGGTGTCGTCACCGCCCCCGGCGGTCTGGCGCACGTACGAGTCGAATGCCGCTTGCTGGTCGGCGGCCTCCTGGGCGGCCCGCTCGTGCATCTTGCCGCCCCGGGCGATCAGGTACACGAAGACACCGAGGAACGGCAGGATGATGATGAAGATGGCCCAGAGCGCCTTGCCCCAGCCACCCATGTCGCGGCTGCGGAAGATGTCCACGAACACCATGATCAGCAGCCAGATCCAGATGATGAAGAGGAAGAAGTACAGCATCGTCAGGAACGCATCGAGAATGGGGTAATTCGTGGCAATCATCGAGGCTCCTTTTCTTGGAGATGTCGGCCAGCCCTTGCGTCAGGAGTGCGACAAGCGTAAGCCAAGGCCTCCCCGTCTGCCCGAGTCAGCGACGGGCGGTGTGCTGCCTTCACCATCCCACCCACTTTGGGGGGCCGGATAGGGCCGAAAGTCCTCAGGCCGAGAGCACCGCTCCCTCAGGCACAACCCAGGTGACACTCGATGATCCTTCCCCCGTGGCACCGTTTCCGATCTCGACCGCCTTGGGCGCCGACGAGCCCTGGAAGACCGCGTCGGGAACCGACGCCCCGGTGATCGGGTTGTCGACGGTGACGGCCGGCGGAGCCGTGGGTGCAGGCCGCCTTACTCCCGCACCCACATGCGCTCCGTCTCCAATAACCAGCACGAGCGCAACGGCGGAAGCCGCCGCGCCGGCGAACATCACACCCCTCCGGCGTACACCCATCGGAGCCGCCTCCTCTGTCTCCCGTGAGGGAGCCGGCGCGCCCTTGCGCGTCGTGCTGGTCTCCGTTCCCCCGGATCCCATCGCTCGTGGGATCAACGATGTCAGTCCGTCGGCCCTCTCAGTAGGGCCGAAAGTCCAATCGTCAGAGGGCGAAAGTCCCGCTCAGATCCCCTCTTCGGCGTGCAACCGCCCGTTCTTGCAGGCCTTGGCGAACGTCTCGTAGTCGCGCTCGTTCTGGTCGGCATACGTCTCGGAGAAGCGGACCAGCGCCTTCTCGAACGTCGGGTTGTTGCCCAGGTACGACGCGATGGCTATCCGGTCCCCCGAACGGGAGTGGGCGCGGGCCAGCGTGTGGGCACACAGGCCGGCGTACGCCTTCATGCCGGCGGGGATGGCGTTCTCGACGTCGACCGACCCCTTCCAGTCCTGGAGCTGGCGGACGTAGTAGTCGCGGGTGACCCCGTCCACGCCGACTGAGCGCTGCCAGCCCAAGAAGATGTCGCTGCTGGCCTGCATCAGCCGCTGGCCGGCCACGACGCGGGCGCCGTGGTTGTCGTAGCGGCTCTTCTTGGTGAAGCGCTCGAGCACCGAAGCCTCGGCTTCCTTGGCCTGTAGGAAGAGGATGTCCTCCGGCCCCTGGCCGTGCAGCAGGACGATCCACGCTCGCGTGCCCACGCTGCCGACACCCACGACCTTCCGGGCGATCTGGCAGAAGGTGTACTTCTCCAGGAGGTGTTTGCGGTCGGTGGGCAGGGTGGAGCGGTACTTGCGCAGGATGTCGCGGAACAGGTCTTCCTGGCGCTCCACCTCCATGTCCGGCCAGAGGTCTTCGGCGGGGACGATGAGCGGCGGGTCGCTGATGATGCGGCGTTCCCCGTTCACCACGGTCGTGAGCTTGTCCAGCGCCCTCATGCTGTCCTTGGTGCGCGCCTTCTCGACCATCTTCGACGCGGTGTTGGCGATGTGCTGCGCGTCCTTGGTCTTCGTGCGGAGCGCCTCGGCCCGTATCAGCTCGACGCCGGTGTCCACTTCGACGTGGGAGTACCAGACCTGGAGGTTGGTCAGGGTCGCCATGAGGCGGACGGCCTCGCGGTAGACCCGCCCCAGGTCGAGCACCGTCTCGGTCCGGACGGCCTTGCTGAAACCCAGGTGTCGGGCTGCGATCACGAAACTGGCCGCCAGTCGCTTGACGTCCCACTCCCACGGACCCGGATGCGTCTCGTCGAAGTCGTTGCAGTCGAAGACCATGGCGCGTTCCGGCGTGCCGAAGATGCCGAAGTTGGAGAGGTGAGCATCGCCGCAGATCTGCGCGCTCAGGCCCGACCGCGGCGTTGTCGACAGGTCCGACGCCATGATCAGCGCCGCGCCGCGGTAAAAGGTGAACGGCGAGACCAGCATGCGGCCGTAGCGGATGGGGACCAGCTCGGGGACGCGGGTCTTGGCCTGCTCCTCCAGGAGCGCCACCGGGTCGGGGCGCTCGGGCCAGGGCCTGAACTCGGCCTGGCTGTCCCGGGGCACCTTCGCCCGTGCGTCCTTGCCCTTGGCCTTGCTCTCGGCCTCGCTCAAGTGGGGGACGGCCTTCGGGATGGGGATCTCGGCGATGGGGACCGCCTTGTCCATAGCCATGCTCGGCCTCCTCCCTGGCACTCGAGCTCGCGCCTCGCCCGACCGAGGCTATGCCTTCACCGGCCCTGCGGGTACTGCGTTCCCTCCCGTCGGACCACCCGGTCCCCGGCCACCTCGGGACCCCAGCATGACCTTTGACCCTTTCCCCTGCCCTGGTGCGGCGGCACAATGGCCCGCACGGCGTCGGACCGGCGCGCGCCCCGGAAGGCGACACCGGAAGAGCCCGGGAAATCAAGGAGCGGCTGGTGACGGTGGACTTCGGGGACCGCAGCGTCTCGGAAGGAGCCGCGACCGCCCCGGCGCCAGCACGCCCCCCCGCCTCTCGACGCGAGCGCATCCGCACGACCATTCGCCGCCTGATCGCGGCCATCAACGCCAGCGACGATGCCGCCGTGGAGCAGGCGGTGCTCCGGCTCAGCCAGTCGCGGCGGTGGCTGGCCCCGCTGGCGCTCATCGTCGGCGCCTTCCTGATGCTGTTCCAAGGGCTCAAACTGCTCGTCACCAACTGGCGGCTCACGCTGGTGCAGATCCTGCCGGCCATGTGGATCTGGATCGCGATGCTCGATATCAAGATCCACGTCCTGCACGGCCACCAGTTCCACGTGCTCCGTGGGCCCGTTCTGATCCCCGCCGTCTTGGGCGTCACCGCGCTGACCGCGGGGAGCTTCTTCCTGAACGGGGTCTTCGCGTTCGCCATCTCCGAACCGGGGACACCACAGATTCTCCCGGCGTTCGCCAAGGCTCGGAGCCATCTCGGCGTGATCATGGCCTGGGGCGGTGGGGTGGGGCTGGCGCTGTCGTTCTCCGCGTTGATCGCCACCCGCTGGGGCCATTGGCCGTTCGTCATCAGCCAGAGCATCGTCGTCGGGATCATGATGCTCTGCTACCTGGCGGTGCCGGCGCGCCTCGTCGGCATAAAGAAGACCCGGTCCCGCCGGGACACGCTTGCGGCCACGGCGGTGGGTGGCGCCGTGGGCGCCGTCGTGTGCTCGCCGCCCTACCTTTTGGGTCGGTTCGGGATCCTCATGCTCGGGTGGAGCGGCTTCTTCTGGCTGGGCGTGATCCTCATCGCCATCGGCGCGGCGTTGCAGACAGGAATGACCAGTGCGGTGAAGGCGGTGAAATTCTCCGCGAAGCTCGTCGGTTGAACGCCGGTGCGATGCCCGAGGAGGCCGCAGCATGCCCACAACGCTGGAGTGGTTCGGAACCGCGACCTTCCGGGTCCGGTACCGTGAGCTCACCCTGTTCTTCGATGCCTACGTCGATCGCCTGCCCGGACTGGACCCGGTCGGCCTGACGACGGCCGAGATCGACCAGGCTGACTTCGTCTTCGTCAGCCACGCCCACTTCGACCACCTCTACGGCGCCGACGCCATTGCGATTCGCACTGGCGCCACGGTGGTGGCGTCACCTGAATCGATCCACTGCATGCGTGCCTGTGAGGTACCGGACTCCCAACTCCTGAAGGTGACGGGGGGCGAGACCGTCGACTGCGGCCCCTCCGTCCGGGTGCGGGTGCTCCCGGCGCTGCACTCCTGCCTGTTCGCCCACAGCGAGGGCGACTGCGGGGTCGCGTGCCTGGGGGATCTCGGGGTGAGCGCGCAGGCGCGCGCAGGCGCCGTCGCCGGATTGTTCGACTTGATGGCAGCCGCACCGGCACCTGCCGGGCCCGTACTGCGGGACATGAACGCCAAATGCTCCGACCATGACGGCGGCCAGCTGGCGTACCTCCTCACGACGCCCGAAGGTTCCCTGCTGGTCAACGGCAGCGCCGGCTACTGGAAGGGAATCTTCACCGGGCTGCGGCCCGACGTCGCGCTGCTCTCGCTCGCCGGGAGGCCCAACGTCGACGGAGAGCCGTTCCAGGGCTCCTCGGCCGACTACGTGCGGGAGCAGGTGCAGCTGCTCGGGGCGGGGCGGGTCGCCTTCTGCCACCACGACCCCCTGTTTCCGGGCCAGCGATGGAGCAATACCAGCGCGGCCGCGGGGGCCGTGCGCGAGGACGGCGTGGGCTACTTCGAGATGGCGTACAACGCGCCGGTGCCCCTCTTCGAGTGAGTAGTGCAGTCGGCGCAGGCCTCGCGTGGAACCGCTAGCGCAGGCGGAGCGTACGCAGCCAGATCTGCTCGAGCACGGCCGAAGGGCGCTCTATCGGCACCTCGTCGAACTTCCAGTAGACGTCGAGCAGGTAGCGGTCCGTGAGCACCGAGAGCGCGCGGATGGTCTCGATCGGGTACTCCACCTCGACCCGGCCTGCGGCCATGAGGGTATGGGTGTGGGCCTCGACCGGCGCAATGAGCTCGCCGATGGTGGTGCCCCAGAGGTCCTTGAGGTCCGGGCCGGCTCCGGCGGCGTCGTAGAAAGCCTGCATCAAGCGGCCGTGATCGCGGTAGACCGTCGCGAACTGCAGCAGCGAGTCGCGCAGCTGCGACGTCGGATCCTCGGAGGCGAGCCACTGGGCCGCCGCCTCGCGCAGCTCGTCGACCAGCTGGCCCATGAGCCGGACCACGACGGCTTCGAGGTCGGGGAAGTAACGGTAGAAGGCCGTCCGGGTGAGGCCGGCCTTGCCCATGACGACCTCGACCGTCAGGTCGCGGAAGGGGCGCTGCTCGAGCAGCTGTTCGGTGGCCTCGAGGATGGCCCGCTCGGTTGCGGCGCGGCGTTCGTGGGCGGCGGCGCGGGTGCGGGAGCGCGTCGGGGTCATGTACCCGCGGTCAGCCCCGCCGGAACGATTCGGTGCTGTAGCGGGCGGCGGCCCACCTTTGGACGTGCGGCAGCGAGTCGTCGAGCCAGTAGGCGTCGTTCTCCGTGACGACGAGGAGCTCCTCGAACTTCACGCCCACGCCGTCGCATCCGATGTGCGGCTCCACGGCCCACAGGCCCGGCGTCGCCGGGAAGTCGGTGAACGCGCTGTCGTTCCAGACCGGGTAGCACGACTCGTCCTCGAGCGCCTGCACGCCGGCGGCGAGGAGGCCCTCGGCCGCGGCGGTGCCGAAGCCCGGGATCGGGGTCGTGCGCTCGGGGTCGTGGTCGAGCGGGAAGACGAGGTGGCCGAGGGCCCGGGCCGGGTAGTGCTGGTGGCAGTTGAGCCAGCCGCGGGCGTCGAGGAGCTCATCGAGGAGGCGGTAGAGGGACAGCAGGGTCTCGCCCTGGCGGATGCCGTTGAGGAGGAAGGTGCGGATGCGGGCGAGTCCGGCATCGAGCTCGTTGAAGAGGGTGTTGGGCGTGGCCTTCTTGGCGTTCTTGGCGTTGGCGGCCTGGGCGGCGCCAAAGGTGAAGGAGTAGCCGACGTCCGAGGCGATCCCGTCGACGGTGGGGGCCAGGTCGAGGATCACCGGCATGCCGTCGACCAGCGACTCGTGGGTGGGGAAGAAGCGGCTCGAGGTGCGGGCCAGCTCGGGGTTTGTGGTGGGGTGGACGGTGTTGCCGTTGGTGGCCACGCCGTTGGGGGTGTTCGGGTCCGGAGTCCACTCGGGGCCCAGCATGGTGCGGATGCCGAACCAGGCGAACGGCTCGTGGAAGACCTGGAACACATCGTGCTGGGCTTGGGCGGCCACCATGAGCGTGGCCACCTCGGCCTCGGTCATACCGGCCTGGAGCTGGGACTCGACCTTTTGGGCCATGTCGTAGGCGAGCCGCTGGACCTGGCGGAACCGATGGAGGTCGGACGCGTCGTAGGGGAAGGGGTTGTCGGCGGGGGTGTTGCGGCGGGGCAATTGAGTCTCCCTGCAGGGCATTACTGCGAGTTCTTTCGAGGTTGGCGTGACAATATGAGTGACGCGACGTCACCCATTGTGTCACACAATTTGGGAATCCGTGACTGGACGGGCTCTTGGGAGGCCGGGGGTTGGGCCGGCCATGAAGGATGAGCAGGGACGATTGAAGGTTGGGCGAAGGAGGCTGAGGGAGGCGAAGGGCGAAGGGCGAAGACCTTCCTTCGGTGCGTCATTTCAAAATGTATGCACATGCCTGCTTATACATTTCGAAATGCACACCTGCGGGCGAGACGTTCAGCCCTCTCCCCCGACCAGGGCGTCGGTGAGGGCATCGACGGCCTGGAGCACCTGGGCCAGGGGTGGGCTCAAGCCGTACCGTTCGGCCACGGCGCACGGCTCCGCATAACTCACCTTGGTCGTGCCGTCGTCGCTGGCCCAGACGAGCACCTTGAGCGGCAGATCGAGCGCGGCCAAGGGGGCGGCGTCCATGACCTTGGTTCCCGCGGCCGGGTTGCCGAAGATGACGAGCACCGTCTCACGCAGGTCCAGCCCGGCGGCGCGGGCCTCAGCCCGCTGGTCGATGACGTCGAAGATCTTCAGGCCCCTGGCGGAAAGGAGCTCTTCGAGGCGGGACACCGTGTCGGCGACGGGCCGAGGGCTCGTCTTGGTGACGGCACCGGACTTGGCGACCCCCAATTCTGGCCCTTCCCTGCCCAGCGCCCTGGCTCGGCCTCAGGATGCGAGGCGACGTCCGTGCGGGCCGGCGTGGTTCTCCCGCAGGAGCTCGGCGGTCTCCAGCCTCTCGATAGGCATATCGATGCCGATCGGCGGGTCGGAGGTGCGGTCGGCACTGCACTGGGCACACTCGACAACCCACGTCCCGTCCGGGCGGCGGGCGACTTTGGGGTGATGAGGAGCCTGCATTCCGTCCTCCCTGTGGGCTGCGAGGCCCACGATAGCGACGCGATTTGCCCCCCACAAATGGGTTGCCACGACGGGTGCAATGAAGGCTCCGGGGCGGCCAGAGTCACCTCCGGGTGGCCCGCTCCCGAGCGCTCAAGTCGACGTCAACGTGTAGAGGCTCCTCGCCGTTAGATACAGGCCGAGCCCGAGTGACAGGAAGACGATCGCCTGGTCCCTGTGCGTGTTGATCCAGTCGAGCAACGCGGTCAGCCTCTCCTTGACCGTCTCGGGCCGCAGCACCGCGTAGATCTCGAGGGTGAAGTAGCTCGCCGTGCAGAGGAGACAGAACGCGAACAGCGCGAGGAACTCGGCGACGTTCGAGATTTTCGCCTGCGTGATGTTGGCGATGCCAGCAGCGACCAGGACCCACGGCTGCAGGAGGAACGCGAGCCCGGCCGCGGCGAGAGGGTTGACACGGTCGATGCTCGCCATCCAGCGCGGCTGCTTCTTTGGCTCGGTCGACGCGGGGCGGCGGCGCCGGCGGTACGCGACGAAGACGAGAACCACGCCGGCGGCGAGCTTGACGACCGTCGCGGCCGTCGAGGGCGAGCTCTTCGGAATCAGCGGCTTGCCATCTGTCACCAGCACCGTGAGTGCCACGATCCCGACGATCGTCGTCAGCCAGCCGAGGACAAAGCCGAGCCCCTTCATGACGCCGCGGTCCGCGGCGATCAACAGGATCATCGCGGTGAGTGGAATGGGCTCGAGCGTGATGACCAGCCCGATGAGGAAGAGGTCAAGCAGCATGCGCTATGCGGATCATGCGGATCATGCGGATCAGCGGACTCCCGGTCGCCGACCCGAACGACCCCCGTTCCCACTTCCGACCGACCCGGCACGGTTCGGGATCGTGCGGGGTCGTTTTGCCGTTGGCTGGGCCGTGCAACGCCGGCGACCGGTGTCCACGTCGTCGATCTTTTAGGAACCGGACTGGGTCCGCATAGGTCCGAAAGTCCCTCCGTGTGACAAAAGTCCGCGGGACGGGCTCGGAGTCGGCGGGCCGAGCCCGCCCGGTAGCCTCCCGAGTCATGCCGGATGAGAAGGCCCAAAGCACGGCGCCGCCCGCGCCCGCACCTGCCTCGCTCCTCGACCTAATGCCCTTCGCCCGGACGCTCGGCGTGGTCTTCGACCGCGCCGGTAAGGACGAGGTGCGGGCCCACCTCGATTGGGCGCCATCGCTGTGCACCTCTGGCGACCTCCTCCACGGCGGTGCGCTGATGTCGTTAACCGACAGTACCGGGGCCGCCTGTGCGTTCTTCAACCTCTCCGAGGGTGCGGGGACGACGACGATCGAGTCGAAGACGAACTTCCTGCGCGGCGTGCGCGAGGGCTCCGTGGTCGCGACCTCGCGCCCACTTCATGTGGGCCGCAAGGTGATTGTGGTCGAGACGGACCTACGCGACGCCGAGGACCGGTTGGTGGCCCGAGTCACGCAGACGCAGATGGTGCTGGGCGGCTGAGGGAGCTGAAGAGGGCTCCCCGCCGCTACCTCGCCGAGGTCGCCCGCCCCGGCCCTGGCCCAGGGCCCGTTCCCACCCGGGCCCTGATCCCCCCACCGAGGTCGAGCACCGTCACCGCCGAGACCGGCAGCCGCTCCGGCAGCGTCACGGACAACCCACCCCCCTCGTCCGACCACTCCAACGGGTGGTCGAACCCGACGAGCCGCACACGCCGCACGCGTGACGCGTCTATGGCGCGCAGCCCGATGCGCCGGGCCGACGGCACCCCGAAGACCAACGCGTAGACGGCGTCGCCGCACGCGGTGAACCGGACGGGTGCTCCGTCCGCCGTCGTGGTCGACGAAAGCATCCAGGGGCGAGAGCCGTAGATCGCCTCCCCGTTCACCGCCAGCCATGCACCCAGTACCCGCAGCGGCGCCTGCTGTGTCTCGGGGATGGTCCCGTCCGGGCGGGGCCCGACGCCGATCAGAAGGTTCCCGTTCTTTGACACCACGTCGACGAACAGTTGGATCAGCTCCGCCTCGCCGATGATGTCCTGCGGCCGCTCGGCCCGGTTCGCCCCGAACGAGTGCCCCACCCCGCGGGCGAGCTCCCACTTGCGCTCGCTTGTCGAGTGCAGGACGGCGTACTCGGGCGTGCGGAAGTCGCAATGCGGCGGAGGTCCGAAGGTCAGGTGCTTGCGGTCCTCGGGGATGAAGCGCCACAGGGCCTGCATGGCGTTGCCGGCCGCCAGCATCAGGCCGTCCACGAAGAAGTTCCGGGGCACCTTCGCCTGCAACCAGCGGTCGTTGACCACCCCCTCGGGCACCGAGTTGTAGTAGTAGGCGAAGAGAGCGGGAAGATCTCCCGGCGCCGGCCACGCGATGTCGTTCCACAGCACCGACGGCTTGTAAAGGTCGATGAGCTCGCGCACGTGCGCGGTCACGAACTCGGCGTAGCGGCGGTCGTGCGGCACGGCCAGCACGACGTGGGCCGGACTCCTCAGCACCACGCCGTTGTAGGGCCAGTCGTAGCCGCCCGAGTAATAGAGGCCCATCCGCAGCCCGCGCGCCCGCACTGCCGATGTGAGGTCGCCGACTAGATCCCGGGCCGCGTGATAGTCGCCCTTCACCGGGTGCGCCACCGTCGTCGGCCACAGGCAGAAGCCCTCGTGGTGCTTCGTCGTCAGCACGACGTACCGGGCGCCGGCGGCCTGGCAGAGTTCGGCGATGGCGTCCACGTTGGCCCGGCCCGACGCCTCGTCGAAGATGCGCACGAAATTGTCGTAGGGGTAGTCGTCGCCGTAGACCTGGCGGTGGTGCTGCTGCGTCGGGCTGCCCTTGATCCGCATGGTGTTGCGGTACCACTCGGCGTAGGGGTTCTCCCGCAGCATGGTGCGTGGGCCGCGCCGCAACAGCAGTTCCTGGATGTCCGGCACCTGCGGCGCCCACCCCGGCACCGAGTACAGGCCCCAGTGCAAGAAGACGCCGAGCTTGGCGTCCTCGTACCAGTCCGGCACCGCGTGCGTGCGGACGGACTCCCACGTCCCGTCGTACATGGCCGTTGCGTCGACCCACCGCCTCGCCAATGGCGGTGCTCATTCCCCCTTTGTGCCGCTCAACATACAACCCCGATTGATATCGCCGCACGAGCGAATCGTTCGCATCGTTCACCCAGGGGTGCAATTTGTTGCTGCGTTGTGCATCCACGCCCGCCACGACGCATGTCTTCATGGCAGCGACCAGGGAAAACGGCAGGCGCTCTTGCCCGCGGCCAACCTTTCGGCAACGCTCGTTCTCGATGAGTGACCGTGACGGTCCTGCGAGCGGCTGGCGGGCGCGGGTGCGGCGCGGCCCCGGTCGCGTCGTGGCAGCTCTCGCGGTGGCAGCATCCGCACTGAGCCTGGTCGTCGGCGGCTCGACCACCGGCCCGGCGGGCGCTTCGTCGCGTGCGACATTCCCTCCCAAGGAATTCATGGGAGACCTGCAGGACAAGGAGTACCAGACGGAGTGGACCGTCGGAACGGCCAAATTCAGCGGTTTTCGCGCCGAGTACGGCTTCGGGCTCGATTTCCGACAGGACAAGGAGGGTTTGTACCAACTCGCCTCCGCGCGGGTCGTCGTGGACGGCCTTGACGTCATCGAAAGAGAGGCGAGCCCCGCCGGCAACGACGGCACCTGCAACTACACCATCCGTTGGGCGAAGGAGGGTCGCGACAAAGTGATCGTCACCGGAAACCTCGGAGGGCTGTCGCGCACGGGCGGGGTGTGGCACGCCACGGTCGATCTCGGCGTGACCATGCCCGGGGACGTTCTCTTCTCCAAGAACTGCGGGCCCAACGACGTCTTCACGCAACACCAGACGTCTTCACGCAACACCAGTGGGGCATCCCGCCCAAGATGACCATCCCGATTGAGGTCACGGGCACGCTCAATCCGCACACCGGGGTCCTCCGGGTCGACGCGCAGAGCTCGTACCCGGTCGGGGGCGGGACAGGTCATGAGACCGACGAAATCACAGGCGAGCTGCGAGGCTTCTGAGCGCAGCCGCTACATACCTCGGACCTCCGACCAGGGAAAACACATACGCGATGGACAGGTCGGCCATCAGACCCGCCCGAGGGCAACCTAAATACGACTAAAACGCTCGGATTTATCTGATACGCTCAAGAGGTGACGACGGACACCGCCTCTGCGACCCGACCCTTGACCACGGCCGAGCTCGAAACAGTGGTGTGTCGCCAGGCCCGGGAGGCACAGCCGCTCGGCGCGTTGGGTCACGACACGGGCGAACGCAACGGCGTGCGGGTCTTCCGCACCCCCGACTACGACGTCTGGCTGCTGCGATGGCCGCCGGGCAGCCGGGTCACGCCCCACGACCACGGGGACTCGGCCGGGGCGTTCGTGGTGGTGGACGGCGAGCTCATCGAGCTGCGCTGGCAAGGCTCGATTCCCGGGTGCCGATTGGTCGGTGCCGGTGAGACCACGTCCTTCGAGCGCGGCGTCGTGCACGACGTGGTGGCGACGAACCGGGTGGCGTACAGCCTGCACGCCTATTCGCCGCCGCTTCAGGCCATGTCGTTCTACGACGTGCCCGCCCCGGCTCCGCAGGTGACCGTGTTCACCGGCCCGAGTGGCAATCTGTCCCTCGTGGCATCTCCCGCACCCGTACTGGCACCCGTACCCGCTCCCACCCTGGCCGCCGCAGCCCTCGGTGGCTGACGGCGCGGCCGTCGACCGGCAGCTCCGCGAGGCCCGCGCCGGCATCGCGCCGCGCGTCAGCGCCGGTGAGCTCAATGCCGCGCTGGCCGGCGGCGCACTGGTCGTCGATACCCGACCCTCCGAACTGCGCCAGCGCGACGGCACCATCCCGGGCGCCGTGGTGGTGGAGCGCAACGTCCTGGAGTGGCGGCTCGATCCGACCAGTGCCCACCGCCTCCCTCAAATGGACCGCCCCGACCGCCGCGTCATCATCGTGTGCGACGAGGGCTACGCCTCCAGCCTCGCCGCGGCGGCCCTCCTCGACCTGGGACTGACCGACGTCACCGACCTCGAGGGCGGCTAGCCCGCCGCCACCGCCGTCCCCGCCCCAGCCGGACCCGCCTCGCCGCCGCCGCCACCAGCGCCACCGGCATCGCCCGGCGACCCGTACCGCATCCGGAAGGCCAGATACGCGAACGGCCCGACCACCGCCGGCAGCCAGTACGAGATCACCCGGTAGCCCAGCGTCGCCACCACGGCATCCCCCGCATCGATCCCCGCCAGGATCAGCAGCCCCGACAGCCCGGCCTCGACGATCCCCAGCCCGCCCGGCGTGATCGGGATGAGCGCCAGCAATCCCGCCACCGAGTACGCCAGCAGCACCAGCGCCGGCTGCGGCTTCACGCCGGTGGCCCGGATGGTCGCCAGCAGCGTGAAGTAGTCGAAGAAGATCCGCCCGCTCGAGAGCAGGAGCGCCGCCTTCCACCGCTCCCCCAGCACGTCCCGGATGCGGTCACGTTCGTACACGAGCCGGTCCGGCAGCCCGGTCATCGGCTCGCTCTTGCGCTTCACCCGGTTGCGCACGGACTGCACGACCCGGCCCGCCCAGCGCAGCGGCCCGTCCAACACGAGCACCGCGGCCCCGAAGCCGGCGAAGAGCACGAAGGCGCCGATGCCGAGCAGCGCCGTGTGCTCCAGGCTCTTGTTGATCGGGACGCCGATGAGGATGGCCGGCAGCACGAAGATCGGCAACGCGAGCAGTCCCCCGATACCCAGCAACGAGAATGCGGTAAGGCCACCGACCGCCGTACCCGTGTCGTTTCCCGCGGCGGCCAACATCCGGAACTGCGTGGCCGCCCCGACCGCAGCGCCACCGGGAACCACGAGGCTGATGGCGTTCCCGGCGAGCTGCGAGGTCGCCACCGAGAACCACGCCTTCGTCCGCAAGGCGATGCGCTGCAGCCAGATGGTGCAGGTGAAGTGCGCCACCTGGGCGACGAGGGCGGCCGCGAACCACACGGGCTCGAGCGAGGTCAGCTTGGGCCAGGATGCGAAGACCTCGGCGAGGCTCGGGAAGACCAGGTAGATCGTGATCCCCGCCACAACGACGGCGATGGTCCCCTTGATGAGCGACCGCCACGGAACGGGCGACTCGACGTCTTTTTCGATCTGCTCACTGAGGCGACGCGACAGCGCGTCGGGTCCGGCGTCGGTGGGGGATTTCGCCTGATCCGCCCGTTGCGCCAGATCTGCTGGTTCCGACCCGTCCGCCCGTTCCTCCCCCGCCACCGGAACGGACTCGGAACCCGGTTCCTCGGCCCGCGTCACCCGCTCAGGATGGACCGGGCGGCGCGGGCCGGCAAGCCGGCGTCAGGTCGTCAGCTGGCGAGGACCTTGGATTTCTGCGCCTCGAACTCGGCGTCGGTGAGCACGCCCTGCGACTTGAGATCGGCCAGCTTCTGCAGCTGTGCCGCCGTGTCGTCGGTCCCAGCCGTCTGACGCACGTACTTGTCGAAGGCGGCCTGCTGGTCGGCGGCCTCCTGGGCGGCCCTCTCGTGCATCTTGCCGCCCCGGGCGAGCAGATACACGAAGACGCCGAGGAACGGCAGGATGATGACGAAGATGACCCAGAGTGCCTTGGACCACCCACCAAGGTCGCGGCTGCGGAAGATGTCTACGAACACCATGATCAGCAGCCAGATCCAGATGATGAAGAGGAAGAAGTACAGCATCGTCAAGAAGAAGTCGAGGATGGGGTACTGGTACGTCGCTCCGAGCATGCGTCACTCCTCGTAGTCGTGGGCGGGCGTCTACCGCACCGCAATGTCTAGCGCCTGCGAGGGTGACAAGGGTGGTTTTTTGCCGATGGGGGCCGCGATGGGTCAACCCTTCGAACGTCTCAGCCCAGACTCAGCCCCGAGGCATCCGTGGGGAGGGCTCCGGCATATTCCTCCCCGCGTATCGGCGCCGCCCTACTGGAAACCAACCCAACCCAGTAGGGCTGGGCGACTTACTAGTCGGTACTCCTACTGGATTGCGGCCCGAACCAGTAGGGGCGCCCCGATGCGGTGAGAGGCCGGGCTCCTTGGTGGGAGCGCGGCCGCTGCCGCTCAGACCAGCTCGGACAGGACGTGGGCGCGCTGGCGTGCGTACTCGGCCTCAGAGAGGACGCCGGCATCCTTCAGCGTCGCGAGCTGAGCCAGCTCCTCTATCAGCTGTTCGGCTCCCGGCTTCGGGTCGAGCTCCTGCGCGTGTGGTTCCGGTGGCGCCTCGCGGCGCCGCACGATTCCGAGAGTCATCGCCACTCTCCCTCCCTCGGGCTCGCATCTCCGCCATGCCCTGCTTGCCTACCTGTTGACGCTGACACCGATCGCACTGTGCGAACAGGGCCAAAGGACCCAGCGGAGCCACACGCACCGGACACGCAACGCAGCAGCAACGCTCCGAGACGTTGGACCGCGCAATCCGCGCAGCCAGACCGACAGCGGGGCACAATGCACCGTGGTCCACGAGCCCGACCTCGCCACGCTGGCCGTCGTCTCGGCCTGCGTCGTCGTGTGGGCGCTCGTGTCCGCCCGCCTCCAGCGCTGGAACGTGTCCGCGCCGATCGCGTTCGTCGTCCTGGGCGTGGTCACCACGCACGGGCCGACCACGCTCGTCCACGTCAACCTGCATTCGTCGACCATCCGTTCCATCGCCGAGGTCACGCTGGCCCTCGTTCTCTTCGCCGACGCGTCCCGGGTCAACGCACGCCGGCTGCGTTCGGACGTCGGCATCGCGGTCCGGCTCCTCGGCATCGGGCTACCGCTGACCATCGGGGCGGGCACCGCCGTCGCCGCCGGCCTCTTCCACGGCTCCGGGCTCTGGGTCGCCGCCGCCATCGGTGCGATCGTCGCCCCGACCGACGCCGCCCTCGGCGCCGCTGTCATGAACGACGAGCGCGTCCCGGCCGGCGTGCGCCGCATCCTCAACGTGGAAAGCGGGCTCAACGACGGGATCGCAACGCCCTTCGTGAACCTCTTCATCGCCGGCGCGGCCTCGGCCGAGGCCGTCCATGCGTCGGGGCCGGCCCGGGCGGCCGTGAACCTGCTCGGTGGTGCGGGCATCGGCATCGCGGTCGGCGTGGCGGGCGCGCTCCTCGTCGCCTTGGCCCGCCATCACAAATTCATCGCTGCCGGCGCCCAGCCCCTCGCGACGCTCGGTCTCGCGCTCTTCGCCTACTCGGCCTCCGTCGTCGCCGGCACCAACGGCTTCGTGGCGGCCTTCCTGGCCGGCATGGCCTTCGGCACCGTCCTGCCGCATGACGACGAGCTGGTTTCCTTCGCCGAGGAGTCGGGGCTTCTGATGTCGCTGTTGGTGTGGTTCATCTTCGGCGCGGTCATGCTCGTGTCCGGCTTCCAGGACGCCACCTGGCGCGACCTGATCTTCGCCCTTCTCGCGCTCACGGTCGTCCGGATGGTCCCGGTGGCGTTGTCCCTCGTCGGCACCGGGCTCGACCGCTCGACCGTCGCGTTCGTCGGCTGGTTCGGCCCGCGCGGCCTGGCGTCGGTTGTCTTCTCCCTGATCGCGGTCGACACACTCGCGCCAGCCGACGGCAAGACCGTGCTCGCGACGGTGACGGTGACCGTGGCGCTCAGCGTCCTGCTGCACGGGATGACCGCCTCGCCGCTGGCCGCCCGCTACGGCGCGCACGCCCACCTGCTCCACCCGCAGCGACCCGAGCACCGCAGACCGGCGCACCACATCTCGACCCGGCGCTTCCACACCGACCGGATTTCGCTGGGACGGCGGGCGACGGGCGGTTAGCCGAACCCGGCGGCGCGGCGCTCACACGTCAGGCCGCGGGGTCACCTCCCGCATCCCGGAACCGTGTCACGTCGTGGCCCGGGACGACGAAGCCGCCGCGTTCCTCCAAACGAAGGACCAGATCTTCGATCGACGCCGGCGCGCCGTCCGCCACGCTGCACGGTTGCCGCCGCGTGGCGGCATCGGCGACGCAGACGGTGACCAGCTGCTCGAATCGCCGATGGACACTGAGTAGGTTCCATCGCAGCGAAACGCGCACCTTGTCGCCTGGCACCGCGACGCGCTCGATCTGCTCCGGGCGGTGCGTCCAGTACTGCTCGGCGCGGTCGAGGAACTCCACGGTGATGACTCCGTCGTGGTCGATGGTGTCGAGCCGGCCCCATCGGACGGGGTCGTCGCTGGTCGCGGCACGCTTGGCCTGGATCGAGTGCATCAGGTGACCCGGCACGTACAGGTCGCACGGCTCGACCCGCTTGCCCTTCCGCCGACGGTCGGAACGGTTGGCGTCGTCGGCGCGCGCGGAATCGGGATTCGTTCCCATGAGTCCTCCTCATCGTTCCTGGCCTTGCCACCGTGCCCGCAGGCCGGTTGGTGAGCGTCGCAGACCCAGGTGTCTCAGCTCGTCTGGATAAGGCAGTGACCAGTATAGGAGCGCCCGGATCCGGCCCTCGACCGAGCGGGCCGCCGAAAGGACTGTTTGGCCCTGCTCAACCACCTCCGGACGCCCCAAAGATGAGCCGAGGTGATCCCGAGATGACCGACGACCGCGACGCGCTCGCGCGCCAGGTGCTGCCCGTTCCCGACCGCGCGCACCCCGGGACCCTCGCCTTCTGGGACAACCGCGCCACCCATGCACTTCGGGATCTTCGACTACGAAGGTGAGCGTCGGATCATGCACCGGGTGACGCTGCGGGGCGATCGTCCCGTTGGTCAGACCGGGTAACCGTTCGCCCCGTTCTCCCCTCGCAGCGATCACCCCGTCCGGCATCGCCGTTGGTGCCGATTGAAGCAGCGCGACATGGGGCAACATGGTCCGATGCGTCACCGGATCCTCGCCCCGATCGCCCTCCTCCCCCTGGCCGCCCTACTGACCGTGGCGGCACCGGGAAGCCCGGCCCAGGCAGCCAAGCGGGCGACGACCTACTACGTCTCACTCGGCGACTCCTACTCGGTCGGATTCCAACCGGGACTCGGGTCGACCCCCGGCTACACCGTCTACGTCGCACTGCACACCGGCCTGACCCTGGTGAACTTCGGCTGCGGCGGAGCCACCACCACGTCCATCCTCAACGCGGTCGGGTGCCCGGACGTCCTGCCGCACACCGCCGGGGGCGTCACATACCCGACGACGACCCAGATCGCGGCTGCGCAGGCATTCCTCGCCGCCCACAAGGGCCACATCGGGCTCATCACGGTGTCGATCGGGGGGAACGACGTGACGGGCTGCGCGACGCAGGCCAACCCGGTCTCGTGCGTGTCGACCGTGGTCAACAACATCAAGACGAACGTGACCGCGTTGGCAACGGACCTGCGCGCCGCCGCCGGTCCGGGTGTCCCCATCATCGGTTCGACCTATCCCGATGTCATCCTGGGCGCCTACGTCTATCCGCAGAACCCGGGATCGGCCTCCGCCGTCAACCTGGCCAAGCTCTCGGTGACCGCGTTCAAGCTGCTGATCAACCCGGCGTTGTCCAAGGCTTACGCCTCGGCGGGGGGCTCACTGGTGGACGTGACCGCGGCTACCGGCGCCTACACGCCCCTCACCCGGACGGTGCACACCAAGACCTTCGGGACGATCCCGGTCCCGGTGGCCAGCGTCTGCGCGCTCACCTGGTTCTGTGCGCAGGGGAACATCCATCCCCGCACGCCTGGGTACACACTGATCGGCAAGCTGTACGTCGCTCGCTACAACCGGGTGAAGCACTAGCCGCCAGCCACCGGCTCCCGCTGCTCCAACGCTCTTCTCCACCGGCTCAAGTCGAGCTGCGGATACCGCTGCTGCGTGCGCTCGAGCAGCCGTTCGTCCCAGACCGGATGGCCCGGCGCCGGCCAGCCGAAGAGCGCCAGCTCCCGCTCGGTGGAGCCCTCGACGAAGACGGTCCACTCCATCCCGGTCGACCGCGACTGCTGCGTGTCGTAGCCGATCCATTCGACCGCGGCGTTCTTGAAGGCGACCGCCAGCACAATCCGAGCCCCCGTGCCCGAGCCGAAGGGCGCGCCGCGGTGCCAGCAGTCGGAGCGGTAGGCCAAGTAGGAGCCGCGTACACCCGGTGCGGGTCGTTCGGCGGCGTACACGCCCGGCTCCATGTTGGGCATGACCACGCCGTAGGGGGAGTCGATGTGGGTGGTCTCGTCGACCGTGACCAGGCGGGTCGGGTTGTCGTCCGCGGTGACGTCGGTCAGGTACAGGAAGCCCTCCAGGTTCCACCACGGCGACTCACTGCCCGCGGGGAGCCAGGAATGGTTGCGGTCGACGTGCATCGGCTGCTCGTAGTTGGTGACCCCGGCGTACTTGGCGCTCAGGTGCGCCTGGTACAGGCGGATGTCCGTGTTCTCCAGGGCCCGTTCGGCGAAATCGACGATGGACGGATGGACGCACATCCGATTGAGCGCCCCGCCACCCGCGAAGGGGAAGGCCGCTGCCCACCGCTGCTGGCCGGGCCGGAAGCCGGGCCCCTCGTCGGGCCAGACGAAGACCTCCTGGGGCGTGACCGGATGGCCGAGCCAGCGCTCGGTGACTCCCTCGGGGTCGGCGTGCAGCTCCTCCGCGCTCGGGAAGATCTCGCACAGGCCCGCCGCCAGCGCATCGATCTCGCCCGTCCCCACAAGACCCTCGAGCAGGACCCACCCGTCCTCTCGCCAGGCCGCGACTTCTGCATCGGTGGCTCGCCGTGACGGCACCCGAGCAGGATAGGGCGACGACGACCGCCTCCGTCAGGTCGAGAGCGGGCCGCAGCGCTTGGCGTTCGCGCAGTATCGGGTCTCGCCTACTAGGTAACGCCGAATTCAAGTAGGGCGAAGCCGATACACCGGAGGAACATGCGGACCCCCCTCGGTTCGCCGCACCTGAAGGTCACACACCACCAGCAGGTTCATGCCGCTCGAGCGCCTTCACCAACAGGCGCCGCAGCTCCGCCCGGTCGCCGGCGCTCAAACCCCCGAGGATCTCGTCCTCGATGCTCCCCTGCGCCACCTCCGCGCGTTCCAGCGCCGCCAACCCGTCGGTGGTGATGTCGACGATGTGACGCCGCCTGTCGGACGGGTCCCGGCGACGCTCGGCGTACTCCAAATCCTCGAGGTCGTTGAGGACCAGCACTCCGGTGTTCGAGTCCATGGAGAGGTCCTCGGTCATCGTCTGCTGCGAGGCGCTCGGGTGGTCGCGCAGGTACGCCAGCGTGACCATGTTGCGCAGGTTCATGCCGACCAGGTCGACCGAGCTGCGCAGGAAGACCGCCCGGGACAGCCGGGTCAGCAGCACGATCGTCCCCGCCGTCGCCGAGGAAGCAGCCTCGGCCTCGGCGCCCCCGGACTGGACGGCCTTATCACTCATGGCTCTATGATAGTCCCGAACTCATGACTATCCAGTCACCAGGGACCACTCCGACTGCGGGTTCAACCCTCGATACCGACCCCGGCGACCGCCGGCGCTGGGTAGCCCTCGTCGTGGTGTGCCTCGCCATGTTCATGAACGCCCTCGACGGGTCCATCGTCAACGTGGCGCTCCCGGACATCCAGAAGAGCCTGCACTTCAGCCAGTCGGGACTCACGTGGGTGGTCGACGCCTACCTCATCAGCTTCGGCAGCTTCCTCCTCATGGCCGGGCGCCTCGGCGACCTCATCGGCCGCAAGAAGGTGTTCATCGCCGGCGTGACGCTGTTCACGCTGGCGTCGATCTTCTGCGGCTCGGCCGGCAGCCAGGGCGAGCTCGTGGCGGGGCGCTTCGTCCAGGGCATCGGCGGTGCGCTCTCCGCCTCGGTGATCGTCGCCATCATCGTCACCGAGTTCCCGCTCGCCACCGAACGGGCCAAGGCGATGAGCGCCTACGTGTTCGTCGCCGTCGGCGGCGGCTCGGTCGGGCTCCTCGCCGGCGGCGTCCTCACGCAGGCCCTGTCGTGGCACTGGATCTTCTTCGTCAACGTCCCCGTCGGGATCGCCACGCTGATCGCCGGTTCCATCCTCCTGGTGGACAACATCGGCCTCGGCATCAAGGAGGGCGTCGACTGGCTCGGGTCCGTCCTGGTGACGGCGTCGGTCATGGTGGTGATCTACGCGATCGTGACGGCCTCGACCTACGGTTGGAACTCGGCCCACACGCTGGGCTTCCTCGGCCTCGCCATGGCCCTGATGGCCGTGTTCATCTTGCTCGAGTCGCGCATCGCCAGGCCGATCATGCCGCTGCGCATCCTCAAGCTGCGCACGCTCACCGGCTCGGGCGTGGTCCGGGGGTTCCTCGTGATCGGGATGTTCTCGACGTTCTTCATCGGCGCCCTCTACTTCGAGCACGTCCTCGGCTACAGCCCCGTCAAGACCGGGCTCGCCTTCCTGCCGCAGGCCGTGGCCATGGCGACGATGTCGGCCGGCATCACGGCCCGGCTGGTCAACCGCTTCGGCAACAAGCCGGTGATGTACCCGGCCATGGTCTTCGCCGCGGTTGGCCTCCTCCTCTTCGCCAGCGCGGGGCCCCACGCGTCCTACTTCCCCCGGATCTTCTTCGCGTTCCTCTTGATGGGCATCGGCGCGGGCGCGTCCTTCATGCCCCTGCTGCAGATCGGGATGTCCGAGATCCCCAACGCCGACGCCGGCCTGGGCTCGGGCATCGTGAACGTCTCCCAGCAGCTCGCCGGCGCCATCGGCCTGGCCGCGCTCGGGACCATCGCCGAGAACCAGTCCAAGTCGCTGCTCGCCGCCGGCCACGACATGGTCACCGCGCTGGCCGACGGGTACCGCGTGGCCCTGCTCATCGCGGCCGGCTGCGTCCTGCTCGGCCTGGCGCTGTCCCCGATCCTTCTCCGGACGAAGGAGACGCCCGAGGAGCAGGCGGCCCGCATCGCCCAGAACATGGAGACCCCCGAGGTCTCCGAGCACCTGGTCCTCTGAGCCGGCCGGGCCGCCGGACCGCCGGGCCGCCGTTCGCCTGATCTTTTGACAGGCGGACTGCAACCTCCTGGCAACCATGTTGCGGCGCCAAACGGCCGAAAGTAAGGG
Organism: uncultured Acidimicrobiaceae bacterium; assembly: GCA_963834405.1. Taxonomy (GTDB): domain Bacteria; phylum Actinomycetota; class Acidimicrobiia; order Acidimicrobiales; family RAAP-2; genus Bog-473. Next base: position 337,482 of record CAWIBX010000001.1, read on the forward strand.
GAGGAACTGGCGCGAGGGGGAACGAAACGGTGGTGGAGCTGGTCCTGCGCAGAGCGGGTGCCGCCGCTGAACCCGTCGCGCCCCCGGTGTCCAAGCGGGACAAGAAGCGGGCCCGCCAGCACGCCGTCCCCGTCGCCGCGCCCGACGAGAAGGGCACCTTCGCCGCCGCCTTCGTCAACCTGCCCGACGCCGTCGTCATCGTCGACGGGTCCGGGACCATCGTGTGGGGGAACCATTCGGCCGAGCGCATCTTCGAGCGGACGCTCGACGACTGGGTGGGCCAGTCCGGACTCGATCTCGTGCACCCCGACGACCAGGAGTTCGTGCTGCGCTCGCTGACCTCCATTCAGGACAAGGAGGTCGGCACGCCCATAGAGGTCCGCGTCAACGCCGCGTCGGGCTGGCGCCTCATCGAGATGGTGGGCACCACCGTGGAGTGGTTCGGATCCGACGTGGTCCTGCTCTGCATGCGCGACCTGACGGAGCGCCGGCGCTTCGAGCTGGCGAGCGGGCACGAGGCGCAGTTCCGGTCGCTGGTGCACAACGCCGGCTCGGTCTTCATGCTCATCTCGCACAAGGGCGCGGTCCAGTCGGTCTCGGCCGCCATCACCCGGCTCCTGGGACACGACCCCGAGCTGCTGGAGGGACGGCCCCTGTCGGACATCGTCGACCCACGCGACCGCGCGGCGCTCGAGGACGCCCTGGCCGCGGCCTGGCGCGGGGCGACGTCGGCCCATCCGGTCACGGTGCGGGTCGGGCTGCTCCGCCACGGCTCGGACGAGGCGGTGCCCTTCGAGCTCAACATCGTGAACCTGCTGGACGACCCGACCGTCGAGGGATTCGTCGTCTCGGCCCACGACGCCACGGCGCAGGTCTCCGCCGAGCACGACCTGGGCGAGGCGCTCTCGCGGCTGACCGCCACCTTGGACTCGACCTGGGACGGGATCCTGGTGGTCGACACGGGCCGCAGGATCACCGACTTCAACCGGCGCTTCCTGGAGATCTGGGGCATCCCCGACGACGCCATCGCGCGGCAGGACGACATCGGCTCGCTCGCGTTCGCCATGGACCTCCTGGCGCAGCCCGAGGTGGTCATGACGCGGCTGCAGGACACCGAGCCCGAGCCGGAGGACGAGACCTTCGACACGTTCGAGTTCAAGGACGGCCGCGTGGTCGAGCGGTTCTCGCGACCGCAGTCCGTCGACGGAGAGGTCGTCGGGCGGGTGTACAGCTTCCGCGACGTCACCGACCGCAAGCTGCTGGAGGACGAGCTCGCCTACCGGGCCTTCCACGACTCGCTGACCCGGCTGGCCAACAAGGCGCTCTTCCAAGACCGCCTGAAGCACGGGCTGAACCGGATCCAGCGCACGGGCTCCCACCTGGCCGTCCTGTTCCTCGACCTCGACGACTTCAAGACGGTGAACGACAGCCTGGGCCACGGGGAGGGGGACCAGCTGCTGCGCTGGGTCGCCTCGACGCTGTCCGACATGCTCCGGCCCGCGGACACGGCCGCCCGCCTGGGCGGTGACGAGTTCGCCATCCTGATAGAGGACGTGGCCTCCCGCGACGACGTGACGGAGCTGGCGCAGCGGATCCTCGACGCGTTGCGGCCACCCGTCCGCCTGGGGGCCAAGTCCGTGAGCGCGGCCTGCAGCATCGGCCTCGCGTTCGACGAGGACGGCATCAACAGCGAGGGGCTGCTCCGCAACGCCGACATCGCGATGTACCAGGCGAAGAAGCGGGGCAAGGATCGCTATGAGGTCTACCGCGACGAGATGCACACGTCGGTGCTCGCCCGCATGGAGCTGGAGGAGGAGTTGAAGGCGGCCATCTTCGGCGGGGACCTGGTCGCGCACTATCAGCCCGTGGTCGACCTGCAGACGTCCCGGCTGGTCGGGTTCGAGGTGCTCGTGCGCTGGCCGCACCCGGAGGGGCCGCTCGTCGACCCGCGCTACTTCGTGCCCCTGGCCCAGGAGATCGGCCTCATCGGCGAGATCGACTCGTTCATGATGCGCACGGCGTGCCGGCAGATCCGCGACTGGCAGGAGGCGGGTCTCTGCGCCGCCGACCTGGAGATCGGCGTCAACCTCTCGGCCGGGCAGCTGGCCGACCCCGGCCTTTCCGGCCGGATCGCGGCGCAGCTCGCCGACTGCGGGTTCGACCCGCTCCACCTGGTCCTCGAGATCACCGAGAGCGAGGTGATCACCGACAACGAGGCCACCTTGCACAACCTGGCGGCACTGCGGAACCTGGGGGTGCGCATCGCACTCGACGACTTCGGCACCGGCTACTCGACCTTCGTGCACCTCGACCGCCTCCCGATCGACATCGTCAAGATCGACAAGTCGTTCGTGGACACGCTGGGGTTCGCCGACGACTCCCGGAGCATGGCCGCCGCCCTGGTCCAGCTGGCCCGGACCCTCGGCTACGGGACGATCGCCGAAGGCGTTGAGAACGCGGCCCAGGAGGAGAGCCTGCGCGCCATGGGCTGTGAACTGGCCCAGGGCTACCACCTCGGGCGCCCGCTCGGCGCCGACGCTGCGCGGTGGCTCCTCGCCGCGCACGACCTCGGCGAGCCCGCGGTCGACGGTGCCCTGACCGCCTGAGCGCCCGCTGCCCCGGTTCTAACTATTAGCCCTAGACCGGTTTCCCCCCGACGCACCACGCGTTCGCCGGCACGCCCTGGCACGGATTGGGCATGGTCGGCAGGTTCGCCGGTGCCGTCGTCATGATCGGAGGCGTCGACGGTGTCGGGTAGTTGGTCCCGGTGCACGAGACCCCGAAGCTGGGGGCGAATCCGGTGGCGCACAGCACCTGGTCGAACAGTGGACCGCCGGTGTTGGCGGCGGTCGTCGTCACACCACAACTACTGGGGGGCTGGGTCTGCTCCAGATCGGACGGTGTCGAACCGGCCGGCGCGACGTTACCGCCATAGCAGTTCTGTGGTTCCCCACCGAAGAGGGTGATCTGCCCGTAGTCGCCGTTCGTCGGGTTGCCGTAGCCGCCGTTGCCCGAGTACGTGTTGTTGAGCAGCGCGTCACCCTTGGGGTCGTAGATGCAGAACCCGGCTTCCTCCTGGCCACCGGAGCCGGTGCACACCCCCGGCGCACCGGGATCGGTGTCGGGATAGGGGACGATCAAGGTGCCCCAGGCATTGTTGTTGGCGAAGATGTTGCCCATGACCGTGCTGTTGGTGGCGCCGGACACGGTCATTCCGGTCCCGGGCGGCTCGCCGGACAACCCGGCTCCCGGGGCCTGCGGGTTGTTGTTGTTGTGCGAGAAATTGCCCGTGAAGACCCAGCAGGAATGGGTGCGGGTCAAGCCGCTGCTGCCGCCGTACGGACAGGCCCCGTTCTGCGGGGGCGGCGGATCGCCGGCGCTCTGGGTGTTGGTGTCGAGCCCGTCCACGTTGTCGTCGAACTGGGAGCCCTCTATCACCAGCGTGCCGCCGGAGTTGGTGCCCGAATAGCCGAGGGCGTTGTTCTCGAACCACCCGTTGTCGACCCAGGCATCACACACCTGCTGGCAGGCGCCGATGTAGGCGCCGGAGTCGGACATGTTGTTGGCGTAGACCTGGTTCCACACGCCCGGACCCTGGGACTCCCCGGAGAAGATGCCGTAATTGCCGAAGGCGGTATGGCTGCCGGTCACGGTGCCGTTGAAGGTGTCGGTCGCCGTGAGGTAACTGCCCTCGTAACCCTGCAGTCCGACCCGTCCGGTCTCGTCACCGCCGTCCCACCAGATCTCGTTGCCGCCGTTTCCCGCCTGGTTGCCTCCGCTGTCGTTGACCTGCTGGAAGTTGCAGATGGTGAGGTTGTCGACCGAGACGCCGTTGGCCCAGATGTCGATCCCGTTCCGTCCCAGTGGGTCTCCGCCCGAGTTCGTCGCCCCGAGATCCTGATCGGCGGAGTTGCTGCTGCACTGCGCGGCCCCGGGCTTGGTGCCGTCCACGACCACGGCGTTCCGGTTCATGCCGCGCAAATGGATGTTGTTGGTGTCGATCTCGACCCCTCCGTACCATCCGAGTGACACGTTGGCCGCGGAGGGCGGATTGAGGTGGTCGGCCTGCTCGTGGTAGTCGCCGGGGGCGATGAGGATCCAGTCGCCGGGCTGGGCGGCGTTCACGGCTTGCTGGATCGTCTGGTACTGCCCCGGTATCCCGTCGAAGGTCCCGACCAAGAGCGCGCGGCCCCCGATGGCCGGACCGACGGTCGCCATCGCGACGACCGGTTTGGCGAGCTTCAACGAGCCCAACGACCCGCTGAAGGGAGCGGTTCCGAAGTTGAAGATCCCGCCGTCGGCCGCCACCAGCCAGTAGCCGTTGCCGTCCCCGGTGGCCGCCGTGCCCACCACCGGCTGGTTCAGAGGGGTGCCGCCCATGGATCCGTAGAAGTTGGCCGACCCGAAGTCGAAGACGCCGCCGTCGGAAGCGACGAGCCGGTACCCGTCGCCGATCGGCATCCCGCTGATCGCCACGATGGGCTGGTTCAGGTGCATCGCCCCTAACGAACCTTGGAAGGTCGCGTCCCCGAAGTTGAAGACGCCGCCGTCGGCCGCCACCAGCAGGTAGCCGTTGCCCGTGGGTGAGGCGATCATGCCGACCACCGGTTTGTTCAGCTTCGTGCCGCCCATGGAGCCCTGGAACTTCGCGTCACCGAAGGCGAAGACGCCGCCGTCGGAGGCGACGAGCCAGTAGCCGTTGCCGGTCGGTGACGCGGCCATCCCCACGATGGGGGCGTTCAGATGCATCCCGCCCATGGAGCCGTAGAACGTCGCATCGCCGAAGCTGAAGATGCCGCCGTCAGACGCGACGAGCCAGTAGCCCGTGCTCGAAGGGGTGGCCGCCATACCGACGACGGGGGCGTTCAACGGTTTGCCGCCCATGGAGCCCTCGAAGGGAGCGGCACCCTCGGCGAAGACACCGCCGTCGGAGGCCGCCATCCAGTAGCCGGCGGGTGGGGCTGACGCGTGCGCCACAGCGGCTGCGCCCGCCGACGTGACGGCCACTCCCCCCGTCAACGCCGTCACCCCGACCAGTGCGCCGAGGACCAAGGCGAGCACCGACAACAAGTGCGCCGTGTACGACGCAACGCGAGGTCTCACGCGAACCCCCGATGGCTTGACTGCGACTCCGGTTGTGTGGACGGGCTTACTACCACTCGGCCTCTTCGTCAATCGAACGCTTGCACGGACCCTGGTGCTCTACGACCCCTGCCCGGCCGACCGGAGCAGGCCTTGCCTTCGCTGCGGCGGCTTATCCGAACGCGTAGTCGGCTCGCTCGACGCGGCGGGTCCATTCCCAGTAGAGGTCGAGCGGCCACGGGGAGAGCGTGAAGACCTTGCCGTCGCGGTTCTTGTAGTGGCTGTGCTGAATGGAAGGATGCGACCACACCATCTGACCGATCTCGCTCGTGTAGCGGTCGACGTACTCGGCGTGGGCGTCGGGGCGGACCTCGTTCCAGCGCGCACCCGACGTCAGGGTCTCGTGGATCATCTCGAGTGCGTAGTGCACCTGGAACTCGGCGTGGTAGAAGAGGCTCGCCCCGGCGGCGAGGTTGGTCCCCGGCCCGTAGACGCAGAAGAGGTTGGGGAAATTGGGCATCGTGATGCCGAGGTACGCCGTCGGCTCATCACCCCACTGCTCCCGCAACGAGGTCCCGTGCCGGCCCGTCACGCGCAGCGAGTCGAGGAAGTCGTTGTGGCGGAATCCGGTCGCGTAGCAGATGACGTCGGCGGGATAGTGGGTCCCGTCCGCGGTGACGACCCCGTCGGGGACGATCCGGTCGATGGCGGTCCGGACGATCTCGACGTTGGGGCGCTGGAGGGTGCGCAACCAGGTGCCGTCGTCCTGCAGGATGCGTTTCCCCGTCGCCGGGTAGTCCGGCACGATCTTGTCGAGGAGGTCGGGGCGCTCGGCCACCAGTGACGTCATGGAGGCCAGCAGGGCGTCGGCCCGCTTGGCGTTGGCGGCGTTGATGGAGCGGTGGGTCGGGTCGTCGTAGTCCGGGTTGATGCGATACGGCTCGCTGCCCATGGCGATGCCGGCGAAGGTCATGATGAACCGGTACCAGCGCCCGTAGAAGGGCAGGTGGCGCAGCGCCCACTCGTCGCCGGGCGGCACGGCGGCGTGGTACAGCGGGTTGGGAATGATCCACTGGGCCGTGCGTTGGAAGATGGTCAGTCGCTCCACCTCCGGCGCGATGGCGGGCCCGATCTGGAAGCCGCTGGCCCCCGCGCCGACGAGGGCGAACCTCGTCCCGGCGAGGTCGAGGTCCTCCGGCCAGCGAGCGGAGTGGAATGAAGGGCCGGCGAACGTGTCCATGCCGTCGATCCCCGGCATCCGGGGGAGGTTGAGCGACCCCACCGCGCTGATCACGAAACGAGCTTCGAGCGCGTCCTCGGCGCCGTCGGGGCCGCGGAGCGCCACGCGCCACAACGCCTCGTCCTCGTCCCACGTCGCCTCGGTGACGGCGGTGCCGAACCGGCAATGGGGACGCAGGCCGTACTTCTCGACGATGGAATCGAAGTAGGCCCGGAGCTCGGGCTGGCGGCAGTAATACTCGCTCCAGTGTTCGGCCGGCTCGAAGGAGAAGCAGTACTGGTGGCTGCCGACGTCCACCCGCGCGCCGGGGTAGCGGTTCTCCCACCAGGTGCCGCCGGGGCCCGCGTTCTTGTCGACGATGGTGAAGGGCAGCCCGGCCTGCGCGAGGCGGATGCCGGCCAGGATGCCACCCATGCCGCAGCCGATGACCACGACGGGGGACGAGGCCTTCTGCTGCCGGGTGAATTCGTCCCCCCACGTGATGGCCTGGGTGTCCCCGCCCTCGAACTGCAGGTCGTCGAGGAAGAGGCCGGCCAGGCGGCCATCGACGACGGGGCGGCAGCCGAGGAACGCCATCATCTCCTGCAACAGCTCCGTCGGGAGCTCCACCGGCTCGCACCCGCTGTCCCGATAGGCCGCGAGGGCGGGCAGGGCGCGGCGGCGCACCTCCGCCTTGTCGTCGGCCGACATCCCGCTCTGGATGTCGAGCGACATGGCGAGGCGCGGCCGGATGTCGCCCCGGATCCATTCGGGGTCTCCGGTCATGTGCACGAGCGAGCACAGCAGCGCGGGGATGCTGACCTCCTCGAGCGCCTTCGCGATGACGTCGTCATCGTCGGTGAACGGCTCCCCCGCGAACCGGTTGCGCGTCATGACGCGGTCCTCACCCCGTTGGCGGTCACCACCCGGTCAGGATATGACGGTCCGGCCTATGCTGCCGGAGGTGCCCCCTCGAGCCGGCTCACAAGTCTCGTGAGCCCGGTCGCCGTGGTGACCGGTGCGGGCCGCGGGCAGGGCGCGACCGAAGCGGCGCTGCTCCGCTCCGCGGGTGGGACGTAGTGACCACCGACGTCGTCGGCGAGGTCGACGCCGTCGCGGACGTGTGCGACGGCGCGGCGTGGTCGGCACTCATCGAAACCGTCCTCGAACGGCACGGCAGGCTCGATGGCCTGGTCAACAACGCCGCGGTCCACCACACCCGCCCGCTGCTCGAGGAGCGTCCCGAGGACGTCGAGCGGGTGTTCCGGATCAACACCCTCGGGCCCCTCATGGGCATGCAGGCAGTTGTCCCGGCGATGCAAGGCGGTGGCGGCGGCTCCATCGTCAACGTGTCGTCGGCCGCCGGGGCCCGCGGTCTCCCGGGCCACACCGCCTACGGAGCGGCCAAGTGGGCGCTCCGCGGCATCAGCCGCACCGCCGCGGTCGAGCTCGGCCCACTGGGCATCCGCGTCAACGCGGTGCTTCCCGGTCCGATCGATACCCCGATGTTGCCCGTACCCGAGGAAAAGCGTGCGACCCGCTTCGGCCATCTTCCGCTCGGCCGCGTGGGCACGCCGTCGGAGGTCGCCGAGGTTGTCTGCTTCCTGCTTTCGGACGCGGCGTCGTACGTCACCGGTGCGGAGATCGCCGTCGACGGCGGGATGGCGGCCTGAAGGCCCGGTGCGTCGGGGAACCCTCGCCCGGCGGAACCTGACACCAGCGTCAGGTTCGCGGCCGTTCGGATACCCTTTTGACCATGTCCCGGCCCGGTTCCGCCTCGGTGCCCTTCGACCCCGAGGCCGTCCACGCCAAGTACCGGGCCGAGCGCGACAAGCGGCTCGTCGAGGGCCGGGCCGACATCCGTGACCTGGACCGCGACGCGATCTTCGGGCACTACCGGGACGACCCCTTCACGGCCTACGCAGAGCGCCCGGCGGTCACCGATGAGGTGGACGTCGTCATCGTCGGCGGGGGGATCGCCGGGGTGCTGGTGGGCGCGGAGCTGCGCAAGCGCGGGGTGGAGCGGATCCGCATCGTCGACCAGGCCGGTGGCATCGGCGGCACCTGGTATTGGAACCGCTACCCCGGGGTCATGTGCGACGTCGAGTCCTACATCTACATCCCCATGCTCGAGGAGTTCGGCTACATCCCGAAAGACCGCTACGCCTCGGGGGACGAGATCCGCGGCCACCTCGAGCGCATCGCCGACCGTTACCGCCTGACCGACGACGCCCTCTTCCACACGGACGTGACCCGGGCCGAATGGCACGAGGACGAGGCCCGCTGGCACGTCCACACCGACCGCGGCGACGACGTCACCTGCCGTTGGTACGTGCTGGGCGCCGGGATCCTGAACCTCATGAAGCTGCCGTGCATCCCGGGCATGGAGGACTTCGCCGGCCACTCGTTCCACACGGCGCGCTGGGACTACGCCTACACCGGCGGCGCGGCGGACGAGCCGCTCGACAAGCTCAAGGGCAAGACGGTGGCGCTCCTCGGGACCGGTGCGTCGGGCATCCAGTGCCTGCCGGCGCTGGTCGAGTCGGCCGAGCACGTCTACGTGTTCCAGCGCACGCCGTCGGCCATCGGCGTCCGGGGCAACCGCCCCACCGACGACGACTTCGGGAGGGACCTCGAGCCGGGCTGGCAGAAGCGGCGCATGGACAACTTCCAGGCCCTCATGCTCGGCCGCCCGGTCGAGCGCGACGAGGTGGACGACGGGTGGACCCACCACTACGCCGCCGTCAACAACCCGCCCTATGTCGAGGGGATGACGCGCGAGGACTTCATGACCAGCGCCGAGGCGCTCGACTACGGGATCATGGAGGAGCACCGGCGCCGGGTCGAGGAGATCGTGGCCGACACCGCCATGGCCCGGATCCTCAAGCCGTACTACCGCTACATCTGCAAGCGCCCCTGCTTCCACGACGAGTACCTGGGCGCCTTCAACAGCCCCAACGTCACGCTGATCGACTGCCCGGCCGGCATCGACAAGATCACCGCGCAGGGCCCGGTGGTCGACGGGACGCCGTACGAGGTCGACTGCATCATCTACGGGACGGGCTTCGAGGCCGAGCGCACCCCCCTGCCCCGGCGCGTCGGCCACAAGATCGTCGGCCGCCACGGGGTCACTCTGGCCGACCAGTGGGCCGACGGGCCCCTCACCCTCTTCGGCGTACTCAGCCGCGATTTCCCCAACATGTTCGCCCTGCCGGCGCCGGCCCAGCAATCCGTCGTCACCGTCAACTACACCCAGCTGGCCGTGCTCGGGGCCGAGTTCGTCGCCGGCACCATCGACCTCCTGCAAAAGGCGAACGTCGAGGTGTTCGACGTGAGCGCCGAGGCCCAGGAGGCCTGGGTGCAGAAGATCGTGGACAGCTACACCGACATCAGCCCGGTCATGTCCGCCTGCACGCCGTCGCGCATCAACAACGAGGGGCATCCCGAGACCATCAGTCCGAAGGCCGGCAACTACGGCAGCAGCTTCGGCGACTGGTTCGCCTACCGCGAGGTCCTCGAGAGCTGGCTGGCCGACGGCCGCTTCGAGGGCCTGGAGCTCGACGTGCGCTCGCCCTCGGCCACGCCATGACCGCACGGCAGCGGGTGGCCGTCGTCACGGGCGGCGCGGGCGGGATCGGCGGCTCCATCGCCGAGGCGCTCGGCCGGGGGGGCTGGTACGTCGTCACCGTCGACCCGCTCGTCACGCTCGAGGGCACCGAGCAGCTCCCCGAGCCGGAGGACTCCACCGCGGCGCGCATCGTCGCGGCCGGGGGGTCGGCCCGCGCCTCGAACGCCTCGGTGACGGACGCCCAGGCCGTGCGCGCCCTCTTCGAGGAGCTCGCCGCGGTGCACGGCGGCCTCGATGCCGTCGTCAACGTGGCCGGCATCACCCGGCAGAGCTACTTCGCCCAAGGCACGGAGGAGGACTGGGTCGCCCTGCTCAACGTGCACCTCCACGGCTACCTCAACGTCCTCGACGCGGCCCTGCCCCTCATGGCCGAGGCCGGGCACGGCCGCATTCTCGGGGTCACCTCCGGGTCGGGTTGGCGCGCCGCCGACGCCGGGGGGTACAGCGCCGCCAAGCGGGCGGTGGCGGCACTGACCTGGCAACTCGGACGGGTGGCCCCCCCGGGGGTGACCGTCAACGCGCTCTCGCCCATCGCCAACACGCGCATGGTGGCGGCAGCCTTGGAGCGGGCGCGCGCCGAGGGCCGGGCCGGTGGCGGGGGCGGGCTGTCGCTCGACGCCATCCCGGGCCCCGAGAACCTCGGCCCGCTGGCGGCGTACCTCGTCTCGGACGAGGCCGGATGGTGCAGCGGACAGGTGTTCTTCGCCGGCGGCCCCGAGGCGGCCGTCGTCGACCGGCCCCGCCTGGTCGAGGTCGTCCGCACGGACGACGCCAAGTCGCTTGCCGGCGTCATCGAGGCGGTCGTGCCCCGCGCCTTCGCCACGGCGGAGAAGAACCAGGCCACCCAGGGCGGTGCCAATCCCCGGTTCGGATCGATCTTCGACGCCCCGGCCCCCGACACGCTGGCGGCGGGAGAGGTGCGGTCCTGCGCGATCGTCAGCGAACGGGCCGACGTGACGGCCGCCATCAAGTCAGCGCTCGAGGCCAGGTCGATCGTGTGCCATCCGGTCACGCCGGCACGCAACTTCAACGGCGCGGCCAGGGCGCTGCGGGCCGCCGTGGACGCGACGGCCAAGGACGCGACAACCGTGGGGGCGTCCGCCGCGACGGCGCCGCAGCCGATCGACGCCGTGGTCGTCGCCCTGGCCGGCCATGCCGCCGCAGGCTCGGGCGGTGCGCCCACCAGCTGGCAGGGCGTCCTGGCCGACCACCACGGGCTCATCGCCAGTCTCCAGGCCGATGCCGCCTGGACCCGCGCCGCGGCCGACTACGCGGCGGAAGAGGAGCGGCCCGTGCGGATCGTCACGCTGACCGACGCCACGACGCCCGGCGGCCGGAGCCGGGCGCAGTCCTCGGCACAGATCGCCCGCGTGGCGGCCGGCACGACGCGCGGCCGGGTCACGGCGCTGGCGGTGGGCGTGGAATCGGCGGCGGCGGGTGCGGCCGAACAGTCCGCCGAACTGGTCGGGCACCTGCTCGGCCACCCGGAGTCGGGCGCCGCCCTGGCCGGTGCGGAACTGGTGGTCGGGACCGGCTGGATCGGCCTGCGGGCCCACCCCCGGCCCATCGGCGCCGTCGTCTACGGCGGGCCGGAGATCCCTACGTGGATGGACGGTGCGTTGCGCGAGATCGTCGGCGCGGGACCACAGGAGGAGGGCCAGTGACGGACACTTCAACCAAGCCCACCCGGGTCGTCGACGCGCACGTCCACCTTTGGGATCCGGCGCGGACCGACTGGTACCCGTACCTCTCGCAGCCCGGGCAATTGGGCGAAGAGGTCGGCCCAGGCGAAGCCGGCTCGGGCATGTTCCGGCGCTTCGACGTTGCCACCTACCGGGCCGAGTCGGCGCACTGGAACGTCGAGAAGTTCGTCAACGTGGCCGCCGCCACCGGGCCGCACTCGGTCGACGAGACCCTCGAGCTCGATCGCAACGCCGCCGGCGACGGCGGACCCACCGCCATCATCGGGGGCCTCCCCCCGACCGACACGGTGGCCGACGCCATCGCGCTGCTCGACCGCCAGATGGAAGCGTCCCGCTTCCGGGGCGTCCGTCCCATGGGCCCGCTGGGCAACCCGGTCCCCGACGACGCCGTCCTGGGCGCGCTGCGGGACCGCAACCTCGTCTTCGAGTTGATGGCGCACCCGGACCAGCTGGAGGCGGCGGCCGGACGGCTCGCCAAATTCCCCGACCTGACCGTCGTGGTCGAACACACCGGCTGGCCCCGCTCGAACTCCGACGAGGAACGCGTGCTGTGGCGCAAGGGCATCGCCCACCTCGCCGGGCTTGGCGAGCACGTCAACTGCAAACTGTCGGGCCTGTCGATGCCCTTTGGGACCATGGCGTCCGGCACCGTGGCGCCCTGGCTCGAGTACGCCCTCGAGATGTTCGGCACCCACCGTTCGATGTTCGCCAGCAACTTCCCGGTCGACTCCGCCGCGGGAAGCTTCGACGACCTCTACACCAGCTTCAGCAAAGTCACGTCCGGGCTCAACCCCGGGGCACGCGAAGAGGCCTTCGCCCTCACCGCCGAGCGCGTCTACCGGATCTGACCCCGCTGCGCACGACCACGTGAACGACGTCTCGGCGTGGCCGGGCGCCCGTGTGAGCGGGGACGGCCGCGTGCGGGCCTCGTCGGCTCGGAGTCAGCCTGACGGCGCGCCCTGCCTGGCCCGGTGGACCGAGAGGCGCCGCCGCCGGCGCGGGACAGGGCGGGAACGTCCGGCGCAGAGATGCCGTCGGCGATCCCCAGCTCCCGCGTGAGAAGCCGCGCACCGTGCAGATGCTCAGTGCCGACCAGGGAGACGACGTGGCCGTCGGCTCCGGCCCGGCCGGTGCGGCCCGAGCGATGCACGTAATCGGTGGCGTCCGCCGGCGGGTCGAAGTGGACCACCAGGGGCACCGCGTCGACGTGGATCCCCCGTGCCGCGACGTCAGTCGCCACGAGCACGTCGAGCCGGCCGGCCCGGAAGGCGGCCAGCGCACGCTCGCGCTGGATCTGGCTGCGGTTGCCGTGGATGACGGCCGACCTGAGGCCGGACCGGCCGAGGCGGTCCGAGAGCCGATCCGCGCCGCGCTTGGTCCGGCAGAACACCAACGCGGGCCCGCGGGTCTGCGCCACTTCAGCGGTGACCGCGACCCGATCGACGGGCTCGACCCGCCAGAAGTGGTGGCGCACCTCTCCCTGATCGGCGTCGGTGGGCTCCACCTCGTGGAAGACGGGATCGCGCTGGTAGTCACGGACCAGCTTGTCGACGGGCCCGTCCAGCGTGGCCGAGAAGAGCAGGGTCTGGCGCGACACGCTGGTGCGGTCCAGGAGACGGCGGACGACGGGCAAGAAGCCCATGTCCGCCATGCGGTCGGCCTCGTCGACGACCACGATGTCCACCTGGGACAGGTTGGCCGAACCCTGCTCGACCAGGTCGGTGAGCCGTCCCGGGCAGGCGATGAGGATGTCGGTGCCGTTTCGCAACGCCGCGCGCTGCTTGCCATACCCGACGCCGCCATAGATCGACGCAACGCGAGCACCGATGGTGGCGGCCAGGGGCTTGACGACCTCCTCAATCTGGGCGGCCAGCTCCCGGGTGGGGACCAGGACGAGCGCGGACGGGTGGCGCCGTCCGCGGCGCGCCCCGGGCCGGCCTGAGAGCCGGCAAAGGATCGCCAACCCGAAGGCCAAGGTCTTGCCGGACCCGGTCGGGGCCATGCCACAGACATCACGTCCGGCGAGCGCGTCGGGCAGGGTGGCGGCCTGGATGGCGAACGGGCGGTCGATGCCCGACTGCTCCAGGGCACGAACGAGCTCCCGGCGCACGCCGAGGTCCGAGAAACGGACGGGCGCGAGGGCAGGGGCAGAGGTAGGCACAAGACTCCAATCGGTCCTAAACGAAGAAGGCCGACTGCTGACTCGATAAGAAGTCTCGTGGGCCTGGCCGGCACCAACTGCCGACCCCCGCGTCACACGAACGTGCGCGGTATCGGAACGCAGCATAGTTGACGCATCCGACGGCCTACGCGCGGCATGGCCGACGGCGGCCGCGCGGTTCGGCTCCGATCAAACGTCGGTGAATCGCCAATGACACAGATGATGCGCGCGCACCTGATTTGAGCGACCCGAATGCGGGGAACGATCGGTGTAGCACACGCGATCGGCGCGACCCGTCGCTATTCGCGGCTGAAGATGGTATGATGTTTGTTGTCGTCAGCCTTTTGCTGACGTGGCCTGGTCGAGAACTCTTGAGTTGGCCCGAATTGAACGGAGCCAGACATCTCCCAGCGCCTACACCAAGCCCTTAGGGCTGCTATCCCCGCGTTGCCGTCCAACCATGGAGTCGGACGGCCGTTCGATCACGGACGAGGGCGAGGAATCAGTGCCTAGGCATACCCACGCCAAGCAGTCGCCTCGTCGCGCCGCCTCCGCCCCTGAACGAGCTACGGGAACGAGGCGACGCAACGGGAACAACCATTCGGACGCGGAGGCCCTGGCCCTGCGTGAGTCGGGGAAGTCCTATTCGGCGATCGCTCGCACCCTTGGGCTCGAGCGTGCGACAGAGGCGCACCGAAGCTACGTCCGCGCTCTCGGCACCCACGAGGGCGACGATCTCCGTCAATTGGTCAAGAACGAGGAAGCACGACTCGACGACCTCGAGCGGCGAATCCGCAAACGGGACGCCGCGGACGTCACAAAGCTCGAACGGCGGCTCCAGGGCGTGCAGAAACTCAGGGAGGCCGTCAGGACATGACCACGGCGATCGAGTCACCTTGTGCCCTGTGCGGCCTGACGGCGACGGCGCTGTTGGAACCGCCCCGCCGGACACTCAACCGGGGACTCGATCCCGATGACGATTCGTACTCCATCACGGTGATGTTGCCCGATGTCGCGCTGTGCGACCGGCACGCACGGGACGTCCGTGAGGGCGACTTGCGTCTCGGATGGTGCGACGACCCCGAGTGCCGCATGTACGGCGAGGCCGGCGAGGCCTCAGCCTGTGGCGCGCCCTACGAACAACTCGCCTCGGGCAGCCGGTCCAAGTCCGCCCCAAAGCGCCACTGATCTTTAACCCAAAAAAAGAGAGATAGAAAAATGGAAACTGGAACTGTGAAGTTCTTCAACAACGACCGAGGCTTCGGCTTCATCACGCCCTCCACCGGGGAGAAGGACGTCTTCGTCCACTTCTCCAACATCACGGGGGACGGGCACAAGAGCCTCGAGGACGGCCAGAAGGTCGAGTTCGACGTGGCCCAGGGCCCCAAGGGGCCAGAAGCGCAGAACGTCCGTCCGGTCTGAGTCACATCCGGCAACACGACGCGACCGCACAGCCGGTCGCCGAACAAATATCGACTTTGGGGACCCGCGGCCACTCCGGCTGGTGCTCCTCATCACAATTGGAGAAGGGAAGCCGTGCGGACGACCCTCGTGCCATTAGCGGGTCCTCGTGAATTCACTCATCTGACCCGGGATGTCCGCGCCGCCGGACTCTTCGAGCGCAGAATCGGCTACTACTGGATAAAGGTGGTCCTCACGGTCGCCGCCTTCGGCGCCGGCTGGGCGGCATTCTTCCTTGTCGGTGACTCGTGGGCCACGCTGCTGATCGCGGTCTTCCTCGGGGTCGTCGCCACCCAGCTCGGCTTCATCGGTCACGACGCCGGTCATCGCCAGATCTTCGAGTCCCGGCGGGCCAACCGCCTGCTCGGGCTGGGGATCGGGAACGCCTTGATCGGAATGAGCTACGGCTGGTGGGTGCCCAAGCACAACGCGCATCACGCCCACCCCAACGAGCCCGGGCGCGACCCCGACATCGGGGTCGGTCTGCCGAGTGCGCCAGCGGCATCCGACCAACCCGTAGGGCCGCGCCGGGGCCTCGCCGGATGGCTCGACCGCTGGCAGGCCGAGCTCTTCTTCCCGCTGATGCTGCTCCGTAGCACGGGCCTCTACGTCTCGGGCTTCCAAGACCTCCTCCGTCGCCGGGATCGACCCCGACTCACCGAGGGCCTGCTCCTCGTGCTGCACGCCGCGTTCTACCTGACGGCCGTGCTGTGGGTGCTCTCGCCGACCAAGGCGATTGCGTTCATCGCGCTGCACCAGGCCGCCTTCTCGCTCTATCTCGGTTGCAGCTTCGCCCCCAACCACAAGGGTATGCCGCTCGTCGAGGACGGCTCCGAAATGAGCTTCGCCCGGCGCCAGGTCGTCACGGCGCGCAACCTCTCGGGAGGCCGGTGGGTCAACTTCGTCTTCGGCGGCTTGAACTATCAGATCGAGCACCACCTCTTCCCGTCGATGCCCCGACCGAATCTGGCGCGCGCCCAGGCGATGGTGCGGACCTTTTGCCGCGAGAACGATCTCGGGTACGCCGAGGCAAGCCCCATCGCCTCGTATGTGCAGGCCCTGCGCGCCCTGCGCTCCCCCCGCTTCGTCTGACGTCTCGGGCCGGCGCCCTAACCCAGCCGGGCCAACACGTTGCGGGTGATCTGCTCTATCTGCGGGTCTCGCGCCGCCAGCCCGTGCGCCCAGTCGGTCGACCCCGAGGTCACGACGGTGGCGCCCGCCGGGTTCGTGTAGGCCCCGAGCACGGCGTGGCCGTGGCGGATCCGTTCCATGGCCGCGGGGTCGCGGGTCCCGAAGACGCGGGCGGCGATGTACTCCAGTTCGCTCGGCTCGTCCGGCTTGGGCGGGCGCGGCGCCGTCTCGCGCGTGAAGTGCTGCGTCGGGCAGGTGCCGAGGATCTCGAAGGTCGACGGCGTGCCGTCCTCGCCCGTGGGGTAGGGCAGCCCGTCGCGGTAGGTGAACACGCACCCGTCGCACTCGTAGCCGACGACCGTCGCCCCGGCCCCGAGGACGTCGCCGTAGCCGAGCCCGGTGCCGTCGAAGATCCAATGGCCGGGCCGGTGCACCGTGTAGCCCCCGAGGCCGGCGGTCACGTTGCGCCCGATGCGGTGGTACCCGCCGCGGGTGAACGAGACGCCGGTCATGTGGTTCTCCGGGCGGGCGACGAGCACGTCGGACCAGAATGTCGTCACCTCAGCCTCGCGGTCGGTCCCGAATAGCGGGTCGTCCTTGAAGAAGCCCTTGTACCCGACCATCACGTCGTGGTCATCGCCCTCGAGGCGCACCTGCCACAACGACGTGTTGCCCGAGAAGAACGCCGCATTGCCACCGCCCGCGATGAAGGCCTCGACCGTGTCGCGCATCCCGCGGGACCAGTACTCGTCGTGCCCGACGGAGAGGTACAGGCCGGCGCCGTCGAGCACCTCGGGGTGCTGCTCGAGGTCGGCGTTCGTGCACACCCCGATCTCGAACCCTTCGCGCTCGGCCCACTGAATGAACGGCAGCTCCCAGTCGGGCCACCCCGCGGAGCCCGCGTAGCCCGACAGGTGGTTGAGCTGGATGTACCCGACGTGCGCGGCGTTCTGCGGATCGGGCGCCCCGGTGCCGGTCACCCGGCGCCCCTTCCCCGGCGGCTTGAAGAGGTAGCCCGCCGCCATCGTCGCTGCAGGGCGACGTGGGTGCCTCCGGTGTAGAGGTTCGGGCCGCCGAAGTCGTTGTAGGCGTGCCAGGTGTTGGTCGCCAGCGCCACCACGACCCGCGTGCCGGGCGCAGGACGCACCACGAAGAAGGCGTAGTCGCGCCGGATCTTCTCGCCGACGTCTATCTCCATGACGACCTCGTAGTAACCGGACCGCCGAGTCGACTCGACGTCCAGCGAGAGCGCGGCCGGCCATCCGCAGCCACGGGAGGACGCGTCCTTCGGCGTCTCGTGCTCGTCGACCGTGACCGAGTCGGACCGGAACACCACCTCCCGCCGCCCGCCGACCCGTGCCACTTCCACCCGCACGGGCCGTCCTGCTGACGACGACATGTGCAGACCCACCTGGTCGCCCGCTCGGACCGACTGCGGCCAGCAGTATCCCGTGACCAGCTCGCGCGCCATGACCGGACCCTACGAGACGCCGCCGTGTCTTGCTCAGCATTGTGGAGTCCGACGGTTTTGGGATCGGTCCGTCGAGCCTCCTCGCCGTTTACTCCGGCTACGCGTCCCGAAATGCGGTCAGGACGAAGTCGACCGTCTGCTCCGCCATGAGAGTTCCCAGTGCTTCCCCGCGCACGACCGAACGCATGAACAACGGTCCGATCAAGAGGTCGTAGATGAACGAGAGGTCGGCGTCTGGCCGGAGCTCGCCCCGTTCGACGCCCCGCTCGAGGGCCTGCCGCACCGATGCCTGGCGCAGCTCGACGTAGTCGCCGAGATAGGTCTCGGCCAGCTCGGGATCCGCCACAAGATCGGCAACCAGGCCCGCGGTGATTCGACGTGACGCGGGCAGGTCCATCATCCTCACCTGATCGCGTTGGAATGCGAGCAGGTCGTCACGGAGCGAACCGGTGTCGGGGACGAGAGACAGATGGGTGGACTGCGTGAGGGCGGCGATGACCAGCGCCGGCTTCGACGACCACCTCCGGTAGATCGTGGGACGGCCCACGCCCGTCTTGGCCGCCACACCGTCGATCGTCAACCCGGCATAGCCCTTGGTGTTCAGGATCTCGAGCGTGGCATCGAGGATGGCCTTGTCGTAACCAGGATCGCGGGGTCGTCCGGGCCGTCGGTGCGCCTCGCCTGCGCCGTCGTCAAGTCCCTCGATGTTGGCCTGGTCCATCGTTCCTGTCTCTCGTCCTTTGCCGGTGTCCGGAGCGTTCTTGGGCCGTTCCGAAGCGAAGGAGAATTAGTTTACAGACCCTTGCGTAATATAGGACGGTCATTTATAGTTCACTGAGTAACGATACTCAGCGTCTGAATGAAGAGCCGCCATGCCACGCCCCCTCAACCTCGCACTGTGGCCCGCTGGCAACTCGAAGATTGGCCATCCGATGAGGCCCTTCTGTCGGGGCTTGCGGGCGGAGTCTGGGGGGCTGGACGGGCACTCGTCCGGCGGCACCAACACCGCGTCTACGGCCTGGCCCTCAGCATCGTGAGGGATCCGAACCGGGCGGAGGAGATCGCGCACGAGACATTCATACGGGCGTGGCGCGACGCCGGCGCTCACAAGCCCGAGCGAGCCTCCGAGTCCACGTGGTTGCTCACGATCACCCGGGACCTGGCGCACGCATCCCACAGACGGAGACGCGCCCGGCCGGCCGACGACGCGGCCACCCTGATCTCCGCGGGCGAACGAGCCGAGGGTTCTCGGACGATCGTGTTCGCCGACTATGAGGCCTTCCGGGCGAGGACTGCGGTGTCCCATCTTCCTGTCGAGCAGCGACGGGCGCTGGTCCTCGCCGCCATCTATGGCTATACGGCCCGAGAAATCAGCGAGGCCGAGGCGATTCCGTTGGATACGGCCAGGGCTCGTCTTCGCTCCGGTATCGCGATGGCACGATCGCATCTTGGTCGTGCGGTGACCGTGACTGGGAACAGGGGCAACTCCTTCGTCACGTCCCTTCAGCCGTATCCAGTCATGAACCACACGAACAATTGAAGGGAACTCGCTGAGTCGCCACCGATCCGAACACCGAAGAACAGTCGCCTAGTGGTCGAAGCCTTGGCCGGCACCGGTCGCCCTCACGGCTGGAGTCCCGGCCACCCTCCTCGGATCATCCGCCGCATTCGCAACCGTTGGAATTCCGGTTCCTCCTGGCCGGACGACGCCAGTTGGTCCGCGGCACCGTAGGTGCACCAAGATCCCGCGGCGAAGGAAAGGTGGCATGGAGCACTCGCAGCGCCGGGCAGACGTCGACGCGTTCCGTGCCGAGCTGCGGGCCTGGCTGGCTGAGCATCTCGCCCCCGACGTCGCGACCGCGGGCGAGCGCAACCTGGAGGGCGACTCCCTCGATCTCCTGCGGGCCTGGAACCGCACCCTGGCCGACGGCGGGTGGGCCGCGCCGGCCTGGCCGGTCGAGTTCGGCGGCCGCGGCGCCGGCGTCGCCGAACAACTCGCCTACCTCGAGGAGATGAGCCGCGCCCGGGCGCCGGGCCCGATCAACGTGATCGGCGTCTCCAATATCGCCCCGGCCATCATGCAGTTCGGCACCCCCGAACAGCAGCAGCAACACCTCCAGCCCATGCTCCGGGGTGACGAGATCTGGTCGCAGGGCATGTCGGAGCCCGACGCCGGCTCCGACCTCGCCTCCCTCCGGACGTCAGCGGTCGAGGACGGCGACCACTTCGTCGTCAACGGCCAGAAAACGTGGAACTCGCTCGGGCACCACGCCGACTGGTGCCAGCTCTACGTGCGCACGGACCCGACCGTCAAAAAGCACGCGGGCATCACGTGCTTCCTGGTCGACATGCGCACACCCGGGATCGAGGCGCGGCCGCTCACCACCATGACCGGCGGGCACACCTTCGCCGAGCTCTTCTTCACTGACGCCCGCATTCCACGCTCCGCCATGCTCGGGCCGCTGCACGGTGGCTGGACCGTGGCGATGACGACGCTGAGCTTCGAGCGCGCCGGCGTGGCGCGACTCCACCTCTCCTTGGCCCGCCGGCTCGATGACCTTCTGGCCGACCCGCGGGCCGAGCCCGGCCGCAAGGACCCGGTGCTGCGGGACCGGCTGGCGCGGATCTATGCGTCCATTCGCGCGATGCGCCACCTCACCGAGCGCTCCCTCTCCGACCCGAAAGCGGCCGCGGGGGCAGCCGGCAGCCTGGCCAAGCTGTCGTGGGCCTCCTGCGACCAGGAGTTGGGGAACCTGGCCGTTGACCTCATCGGGCTCGAGGCCCTCGGCGGCGAGGACCACTGGGCCAAAAACTTCCTCGCCGTGCGCCAGGCCTCCATCGCTGGCGGCACGACCGAGATCAACAAGAACATCGTGGGCGAGCACGTGCTCGGCCTGCCTCGATGAACGCCCTACCCCTCACGGTTGGGCACCGCGCCACGCCTCCTGCCAGACTCCCCGGCGCCGAGAAGAATCCTCGGCGACGTCCCGGCAGTACACGCCGTCGGCCCCTGAAGCGAGGAGCGCATGGCCCGAGTCCCGATTGAACAAGGGTTCTTCCGGATCCCCGACGACCCGGCCGAGCCGCCGCGGCTGCTCGGGAGCCGCTGCCCGTCCTGCGGCGAGGCCTTCTTCCCGCGCCGCCTCGTGTGCGCCCGATGCCTGCACGAGGGCACCGACGACATCGAGCTCTCGACCCGCGGCACCATCCACACTTGGACCTACTGCCACGTCCCGCTGTTCGGCAAGAAGGACGCCGACGTGGCCGGCTACGGCGTGGCCCAGGTCGACCTGCCCGAGGGGCCACGGGTGCAGTCCATCCTCTCGGGCGGCCCGGACGACTTCGCCATCGGCATGGACGTGGAGATCGAACTGGAGACGTTGCGCCAGAACAAGGACGGGGATGATGTGGTGATCTACCGCTTCCGCCCCGCCCACGTCGGCGCGGCGGCCGGCGCCGGTACCACCCCATGAGGCACGCCCTCAAGTTCGACGGCGTGGCTGTCGCCGGCATCGGCATGGTCCGCTTCGGCATGTACAAGGAGATCCCGTACCGGCACCTGGCCCGCGACGCCGGGCTGGCCGCGCTGCACGATGCGGGCCTGACCCTCGCCGACGTCGACGAGGCCTTCGTCGGCTACATCCAGCCTGCTCCCATGCTCGGGATTATGGCCATGAAGGAGCTCGGGTTGACCGGGTTGCCGGTGACCCGCATCGAGAACGCGTCGGCCACAGGACTGGTCGCCTTCCGCGAGGCGGCGTGGGCGGTCTCGTCGGGGCGGGCCGACGTGGCCATGGCGCTGTGCTTCGACAAGTTCACCGACATGACCGGCACGGGGGGCCGCGGAGCGGGACGGGACGTGATCGACGCGCCGATCCTGCCTGCCGCCTACTTCGCGCTGTGGGCGCAGCGCCGCATGCACGAGCGGGGCACTACGCCCGAGCACTTCGCCACCATCGCGGCCAAGAATTGGAACTACGGGGCGGCGTGCCCGTTTTCCCACCGCCGCCCCGACCACGTGGTCACAGCCGAGGAGGTGCTCGCGTCGAGGATGGTGGCCGAACCGCTCACCGCCATGATGTGCTGCCCCGCCGACGACGGCGCCGCCTGCATCATCGTCGCCCGCGAGGACCTGGTGCGCGCCCGCCAGCCGGGCCGGCCGCTCGTGCGCGCCCTGGCCTCCGCGCTGACCTCGGAGACCTACTCGCCCGGCCACACTTTCGTCGGCCCGGTTGTCGGACCCGCCACCATGACGCGGGACACGGCACTCGAGTGCTACGAAGCCGCGGGGCTCGGGCCGGAGGACGTGAGCGTGGCCTACTGCCACGACGCCTTCGTGAACGAGGAGCTCGAGTACTACGAGCTGCTCGGCTTCTGCGCCGAGGGAGAGGGCGAGAAGCTCGTCGTCGAGGGCGAGACGGGTCCGGGCGGCCGCATCCCGTTCAACACCGACGGCGGCCTGATCGCACGGGGACACCCGGGCGGCCCGACCGGGACCGCCCAGCTGCACGAGGCGGTGCTCCAGCTGCGGGGCGAGGCGGACGGCCGCCAGGTCGACAACGCCCGCGTCGCCCTGGCGCACCTCGTCGGTGGCGGCAGCATCGCGACGGTCAACCTGCTGGGAGTGGAAGGAGTGAGGACATGACGACGAGCGACGAGCGCCGGGCGGCGGGCCGCGAGGTCCAGGGGCAGCTCTGGCCGGCCATGCTGAAAGGCCCGACCGGGCAGTTCCCGGCGGCCAAGCTGGCGCCCGACTTCTTCGACTACGTGCAGCAAAGCGCGTTCGGGGACATCTGGACGCGTCCGGGCCTCCCGATCCGCGACCGCTCCATGATCACGGTCGCCCTCCTGGCGGCGCTCGGCCAGCCCGAGGAGTTGCGCTCGCACCTGGCGGGCGCGCTGTCCGTCGGGATCTCGCGCGAGGAGATCGTCGAGATCCTCATGCACGTCTCCATCTACGCCGGCGTCCCCGCCGCGGGATCGGCCCTGCGGGTGGCGGCGGACGTTCTCGGGACTGACTAAGGACCGCTCCAGCGCAGTGCCGCGCCGGCCTCTTGCTCGGCGTGCGCGACGAGCTCGCTCCAGTCGGCGCCCCCCAGGCCTCCTGCGACAGCCTCGTCGAGGACCTGCCGCACGGCCCTCGCCACCGGCGTGGGGGCGCCGAGTTCACTCCCCAACTCGACGATGAGGCGTGCGTCCTTCGCCGCCAGTTCCAGCGCGAACTGGGTCGGGCGGCCGCGGCCGTCGATCGTCTCGACCTGGCGGTCGATGAAGAAGTTCGACGCCCCGGCCGTGCGCAGGATCTCGACGGCCTTCTGCACCTCGATGCCCGCCTTGGTGGCGAAGGCCAGGCCCTCCAGGCTGACCCAGGTCGTCGTGAACGCGATGAGGCTGTTGAGCAGCTTCATGGTGTTGCCCAGGCCCAGCGCGCCGACGTGGAAAGTGGCGCGTCCCAGCGGCTCGAGCACCGGCAGGACGCGGGCGACGGGCTCGTCGTCGCCGCCGACCATGAAGACGAGCATGCGCTTCTCCGCGCCGATCGCCCCGCCGGTGAGCGGCGCCTCGACCAGGTGGTGGCCCGAGGCGGCCAGGCGCGCCCCCAGCTCGCGCACCGCGGCCGGGCTGTTGGTGGAGAGATCGACGAGGATGGCGCCCGGCGGCGCGGCGCGGAGCCACTCCATGGCCACGTCGGACACGACTTCGGGCGTCGGCAACGACAGCAACGTGATGTTTGCTTGGTGGGCCACCGACGAGACGTCCGGCGCGCCGGTTGCGCCCGCGATCACCGCCATCGCATCGGGAGCGACATCGTACGCGACCACCTCGTTACCGTCGGCCACGAGGTTGTTGGCGATGCCCCGCCCGATGTTGCCCAGCCCGATAACACCTATCGCCATCGACCCTCCCGCGTTCGTGAATGTCCTGGCCACGGCCCCGAGGGTGCCGTGAACGAGAGCGTATAGTGAAACCTGACTCGAGTGTCAGGGATCAGCGGGGGTCAGGAAATCATGGGTCTGCGGGACCACGTCATCTGCGACAGCGACCTCCACGTGATGGAGCCGCCCGACTTGTGGGAGCGCTACATCGACCCGGCCTACGCTCACGCCGCCCCCCGCGGGCTCTCCGAGATCACACGCGATATGCGGGTGCGTGTGCAGAACCACGTGATGCTCCGCATGGGCCCGACCCGCCCGATGCGGGTGGAGGGCCGCAAGACGGGATGGCAGGAGCACCACGACAACGTCTACGCGGCTTCGGAGGCCCGGGGCTGGGACGCGCAGTCGCAGATCGACGCCATGGACGCGGAAGGCCTCGACCTGGCGGTGCTGTTCCCCTCGCGCGGGCTGTTCGTGCTCGGCCTCGACTCGTCGGAGCAGATCGGGGCGGACGGTCTGGAGCCCGAGTTCGCGACTGCGATCGCCCGGGCCTACAACGACTGGCTGAAGGACTTCTGCGACCACGCCCCTGATCGCATGTTCGGTTCCGGCATGGTGGCGGCGCACGACGTTCTTGGGGCGGTCGCCGAGACCCGGCGCTGCGTGGAGGAGCTCGGCTTCAAGGCGATCTTCCTGCCGCCGGCGACAGTGAACCGCCGGCCGTGGCACCACCGCGCGTACGACCCACTGTGGGCCGAGATCGAACGGCTCGGCGTGCCCCTGTCCTTCCACGGGGGTGGCCAGACCTATCTGACGCCCGACTTCGGGCTGGAGGTGCTGGACAAGCTGATGCTCTGGCACACCTTCAGCCAGCCGCTGGGCATTCAGTTCGTGACGGCGTGCCTGTGCGGCGGCGGGGTGCTCGAGCGCTTCCCGAACCTCAAGGTGGCGTTGTTGGAGGGCAACTGCTCGTGGGCGCCGTGGTTCCTCTACCGCCTGGACGAGCACTGGGAGTGGACGGGCTGGTACGAGGCGCCGGAGCTGACAATGCCGCCGTCGGAGTACTTCAAGCGGAACTGCTGGGTCTCGGTAGAAGCGGATGAAGTGACGGTCCCACACTTCGTGGAGACGTTCGGCGACGAGAAGCTGATCTTCTCGACCGACTACCCACATGGGGACTCGAAGTTCCCGCACGCCGTCGATTCTTTCGACAAGTTGCCGTTGTCGGACGAGAGCAAGGCCAAGATCGTCAGCACCAACTGGACGGCCCTCTACGACATCCCGTTGGTCAAGAAGACTTGAGCACCCCGACCTCGGTCCCCAACTCCTGGGCGCGAGGGTCTGCATCGGCAATGGAGGGGAGCTCGTTGGCGAGACCGTCGAGCCAGTCGCGGAGCGTGGCGGTGGCACGAACGTCGTCCTCGTTGTAGCGGACGATCCATGCCTGCGCTTCGGCCTGCGCAGTGGGGTCGGCGTCGTCGACCGCCGTGTCGTAGTTCACCATGGCCAAGGTGCCACCGACCTCATCGGACGACCAGATGAACCCGGCCAGGGGCGCCGTCTCCTTCAGGCCCAG
The DNA here is from genome assembly GCA_963834405.1 of uncultured Acidimicrobiaceae bacterium. Classification (GTDB taxonomy): domain Bacteria; phylum Actinomycetota; class Acidimicrobiia; order Acidimicrobiales; family RAAP-2; genus Bog-473. Next base: position 362,790 of record CAWIBX010000001.1, read on the forward strand.
GCTGCGGCCGGTCACGAGGTGTCCACGGACGATCTCGTAGAGATCGACCCAGTCCTCGGACGCCAGGAACGCGCCGACATCGTCCCGGATGCCGAGGCGAGCGGCGATCCTCTTCATCTGACCCTCCTCTGCGCTCCTGCTGTAGCAGTAGGCCCGGAAGGTGGCGCCTCCGGCGTGCACCCGTGCTCGCTCCTCGGTGAACCAGGTCCAGAATTCGGTGAACGCCTCAAGCTCGCCGTGCTCGAGGTCCGGGTCCCAGGAAGCGAACGAGACGTAACGGGCCGTCGCCAAAGGGCCACGACGGTCGGTGACGAGCGCGCCCCATAGGTAGCAGCCGTCGTTCGTGCTCTCCATGTCCACGTCGACCTCGACGTCGCCGCGTGGCACCTCGATCCGGTCGACGCCACGGCGCCGGTAAGCGAGCGCGGCGCCGATACGGGCCCGGGCCAAGTCGATCTGAGTGGCCAGGTTCGTGGCGCCGGCGCCACAGAGAGACAGCACCGTCCGGTCGAGCCCCTCGATGTCGGCGACGGTCAGGAGACCGTGGGCGGCGAGGTTCTCGAGCTGCTTCTTCCGGTTCGGGATCACGGTGGCGAGAAGGGTTGCCGGCGACTGGTTTTCGACCTTGCCGCGCAGATCTCCGAAGTCGACCCCACAACGAAAGAGGTCAGCCGTCGTCCAGTCAAGGCCAGCGAGATCCTTGAGGTCCTCGATCCCGTGCGCCTTGTACAGCCGGCGGCGGACGACGCCGACGCCCGAGATCAAGCTGAGGTCGGCAACCTCCTCGAGCTGCTCGCCGCACCAGTCCCGCCATCGGCACAGGTCGCACTGGTCGCAGACGATGGGCTCGGCGAGCAAGGCCGTAGCCCCATTGTCGGCGTGTGCTTCCGCGGCGAGGTGCACCGCGAGTCGGTGCGCGAACTCGAGCTCGTACCGCTCCATCGCACTCAACGGGCCGGCCGGAGGAGATTCGACGTACTCGGGCGGATCGAGCCACGGCCGGTCGAGGTCGTACCAGACGACCACGCCCTCGGAGCCGCAGATCCCGCCGACGTTGCGCTCGGAGGCCAGTCCCACGGACTCGAGCAACCGACGGTAATGGGCGAGCTGCATCAAGTCGGCGACGTGCTTGCGGGGATCGTGGTCGGCGTCGGTTCTGGCCGCCTCGAAGAACGGCGCCTCCATGTCCGAGACGACAGCGGAGCCGTCACCTGCCTCCTTGGCGGCGACGAGCGACTTGTGCGACTTCACGTCGACCGGTAGGTAGCCGTCGCCAGCGCGTACGAGGAGGTCGGGCTCGCCGACGCGGTGCGCTTCGTCGTCGACGGGGAGCCGGCCACAGGCGATGACCCGGGCTCCCTCGGCGACGGCGCGGAGGGTGTGCCACTCCCGGGCGTCGGGATCCTCCGCATCGACGACGACGGCTCCCTCGACGCCCTCGAAGAGGTCGGCGATGGTCTCCTCCTCGTACTCCTCCCCTGCCCCGATCAACTTCTGCAGGAAGGGCGAGTCGGGCAGGGGCTCGCAGGGCCGGAGGACGTCGAGCTGGACGCGCTCGGGGCACGCTTTGGCGAAGTACGCGTTCCGAGGCGTGATCTCCACCGTCACCGCCTTCCCTCCTTCCGGGGCCATCGATTCGTCCCTCCGATCTTGGCCGACACGAGCATCGTGGCGGAGGGATGTGACACCCCCTGTACGAGTCCGGCGGTAGGCCGGGGCGGCCCGACGAAGTCGGTCGGGACAGGTGGAGGGTCACCCAATTCCGGTGAGGCTACGGTTACCGTCTCCCCATGACACGGGGGGGCCCGACGCCGCCGCGTTGAGTCCCGGGAGCGACATCGGATGACGCGCAGGCACGCGGTTGGGACGCAGCGCACCCGGCGGCGCGACATCGAAGGGCTGCGTGCCGTGGCGATCCTCGCAGTGGTGGCCTACCACGCCGGCCTGCCGCTGCCGGGGGGCTACGTGGGCGTGGACGTCTTCTTCGTCATCTCGGGGTACCTCATCACCCAGATCCTCTGGGACGAGCTCTCGGGCGGCGGCCGTCTCTCCTTCGCCGGCTTCTACGCCCGCCGCGCCCGACGGCTCCTGCCGTCCGCCGTCGTCGTCATTCTGGCGACCGTCGCGACGTCCGTCGCGGTGCTCGGCCCTCTCGAGGCGACGGCTGTGGCCAAGGACGCCGTGGCCTGCGCCCTCTACGTCGGCAATTACCGCTTCGCCCTCCAGGCCACGAACTACCTCAGCGCCCACGGTCCGGTGTCGCCGCTGCAGAACTACTGGTCGCTGGGCGTGGAGGAGCAGTTCTACCTCCTCTGGCCGGCGCTGCTGCTCGCCGCCGCACTCCTCGGCCGCCGTCGTCCCCGCGGCCGCCACCGGCGATCGTCGGCGGGCCAGCCCCGGTGGGCCGTCACCGGCACACTGGCGCTCCTCGGCGCGGTGTCCTTCTGGATGTGCGTCTCACTGACGCGCACGGACCAGCCCTGGGCGTTCTTCTCGCTCCCGACGAGGGCGTGGGAACTGGCGGTGGGCGGCCTGTGCGCGTTGGCCGTGCCGTACGTCCGGCGCATCCCGGGCTGGGCGCTGGGCATGATCGGCTGGGCCGGCCTGGCCGCAGTGGGGTGGTCGCTGGCCGCCTTCGGACCGCAGACATCCTTCCCCGGTCCCGCCGCGCTCGTCCCGGTGGCGGGCACCGGAGCGGCGTTGCTGGCGGGCACACGGAACCTGACCGCGGGTCCGGCGCGACTGCTCGGTCTCGGCCCGCTGCAGCCCATCGGTACCGTCTCCTACACCTGGTACCTCTGGCACTGGCCGGCGCTCGTGCTCGCACCGGCGGTGGTCGGGCACAAACTCGACCTGGCCCAGAACGTGGGGGTCGCCCTGTTCAGCCTGCTGCTGGCGGTGGTGACCACCGTCCTCCTGGAGCAGCCGGTCCGACGCTCGCAGTGGCTCTCGGCCCGTACGGCGCGCAGCCTCGCCATCGGCGGCGCGCTCAGCCTCGGTGCTGCGGCCCTGGCGGTCCTCACGGTGGTGAGCGTGCCCCCACCGGTGGGAAGCGGTCACGCGGTGGCCGCACCGCTGGGGGTGAAGCAGGCCGCTTCCGCCGCCGGGACGACTTCGACCATCCCTTCGGCGGTGGCGAAGGCCGACGCGCTGGACGCGCAGGTCAACCAGCAGGTCGTACAGTCGCTTGCCGCGGCGCAGGTGCCCGCAAATCTCACGCCTTCACTCGCCGACGCGGCGGGCGACGTGCCGGTACCCGAGGACGACGGCTGCCTGGACGGGTTCACCGACGCGGCGGTGCACCATTGCGTGTTCGGGGACACGACAGCGTCCCGCAGCATCGTGCTATTCGGCGACTCGCACGCCCTCCAGTGGTTCCCGGCCATAGACGCCCTGGCGAACCAGCAGCAGGACGCACTCGTGGTGATGGGCAAGGCGACGTGCCCACCCATTGACATCCCGATCTACAGCCCGGACCTCGGGCGCCCCTACACGGAGTGCGACGAGTTTCGTGCGGCCGCGCTGGAGCGCATGACGGCGTTGCAGCCCGCCGTCGTGATCCTCGGGTTTTCCCGCGAGTACGGCATCCCTGACGACCACGTCGTCGTCGACGGCCCGGCGTGGATCTCGGGGCTGACCGAGATGATCACCACCATTGAGCGAGACACCGGCGCGAAGGTAGTGCTGATGGGCGACGACCCCTACCCCCAGCAGTCGGTGCCCGATTGCCTCAGCCAGCACCTGTCGGATACCGCAGCGTGTCCGATCCCCAAGCACTACCCCTACTACAACCCCAGCGGGATCCCACAGGAGCAGACCGTCGCCGCCTCGACAGGAGCGGGGTACGTGGACACGGATCGGTGGTTCTGCGGCGTATCGAGCTGCGCGGTCGTGGTGGGCAATCTTCTGGTCTACCGCGACGACAACCACATCACGGCGTCATATGCCGAGTGGCTCACGCCGGCCATCGGCGCCCGTTTGGCCGTTGTGACGGACGGGGCGCTCTGAGGTAACACCTCGCTGGTTTGGCCGGCTAGGGACTGCTGCGCGGGTGACCTTCTGATCCGTAGCGCCCATTTGGTCAAATGACGAGCGGTGACAGTGGTGGTATACAGGTGCCATTTATGACCTATGAGCTGGACTAATGGCTGCTGCGAAGTGGCCGCCACATGACACATAATGACAGCCATTTCCAGCCTTTCAATCCCTATGGTTCTCACTACGGTTCTCAAAAAACCGCATTTCCGCCTTATGACCCACGATCAGTATTCGCGACTACGCATCGACGATGGCCCGACCAAACTCCTCCGCCAAGGTCTTGAAATCGCGCTTTCTCACGTGTGGCGATGAACACATAGAGCGTGACTCTACGCGAGAGTTCCAACGCAGACGGACGCGAGACTCTCGGTTCGACGTCAGATCGTCGACGTCGGTCAGGAGCACACGACGGCTGCTCCGAGCTTTGGATGCCGAATGGTGCCACGTCGAATTCACGATCGACGTATGCCATACTCGCCAGTCTCTGAGATCTCTTGGTTGATTGATACCCGCGTCCTATTAGAAGCCCTTTATTCCGAGACACCTCTCAGCTACGTGCGTGGTCCGTGGTTCTTTGCAGCTACCCATCTGATTCCAACTTGATCTTCACTGTGCTAGATCGATCGCACATAGACGGAGTGCCTGACTAATGGCTTTGAGCACACTCCACACGGGGTAGCCTGACCGCAGGTGGGACATGGTCCCGTTGCCGGGGGAGCACACGCGGAGAGAGGGAGGGTCGTGGGAACATCGGCCACGACCGTGCGATGGCAGTTATCGCACTCGTACGTGCCCGGTGGCACTCCCTTCTCACCAGAGTTAAAGGGTCGCTCCGGACCCAGGATTGTGACAACCTCGTTCTCGGTGGGTTCCGAAAGTGCTCTGCCGACCGCTATAAGCAGAGCGATGAATTGTTCAAGTTCCGTGCGTCCGTGTCGTACCGCTAACAAGAAATCTGAGGAACGGGAGATGGTATAACTTCTGGACTCCGCCAATTTCTTTAGTCTCCGAAACGCCAACTGGCTGGGATGAGCGACTGAATTCCTGACGATCATCAGCTCTCGAAGACCATCTAGTACGGGGGGCCGACCGCGATCCGGCTAAAGGGTCTCCCAAATGCAAAGAGCTTTTCAGCTCGTTCGAGCGTGATTTGAAAAGGTAGCCACGTTAGGTAGTCGGTTTCTCTCCCTTGTCCCCGAACTAATAGGGAATAGGCATGATCTCGACCGGCCGGCGAGATCAATCGGTCTACTTCGATACCACTTTCACCAAGTAGACAAGAGAGAAGAGCTCTTCAACAAAAGTCTCGAACTGAGAATGAAGCTGTAGCACGCATAGCTCAGCGGTTGACTCGTAGGTGGTAGGAGCAATTTGTCCCTTGGAGAACGCCGATTGAGCATCTTTGAACAGTGAAGTGACTGCCATGCACTGAGATCTCAGCTCATGTGCAAGTGCAAACGCAGTTGGCATTTGCTAAAACGAGCTAAGCATTTTCCCGAATGAATGAAATCCTGCGTAGCCGAGAAGATCTGTCGGCTGTAGCTCCTCGAAGCACTCGCAAGACATCATCGGGCAGTCGGCCGGCACGAAGAATGCGATCACTGTTGTTGAGAGCCTCAGCGAGTGTTTGAGGGCTCATTGTGGGAGGTGGCGTTGCATTCGGCTCTCTCGGTGATCCGTCGAGCTTGTGGTAGTCCGCTCCGCTGACTAACGCGAAAGAGGAATAGATCCATCCGGTACTACGGAATCTCTTGAGGCTTGAAGGGCTTTGCTCCCTGCCGAAGACTTGGTCGAGCAAATCGCAAGTGCCCACGAATAGATCAGTAAGACGGTCAATGTCCGGTACGTACGAGTCGTTATCTCGATAGAGCTTGTCTATTGTCGCCTTTGTCCTAGCTTGCACGCCGACCATGAGCAGACCAAGAAGATCCGACGTGAACTCCACCTCCAGCATTCGTGCAATCTTCTGCTGATCGAACACTTGCCATGAGAGCCAGCGCTGGTGTTGGGAATAAGCGAGGGAGTAACTGAGATCCTTGAAGTCGCCGTAAAATTCAGCGTTTCTGAGCTCTTGGGCATTAAGTCTCAGTCCCGTTGAATTAAGGCGCTGGAATATTCGCAGGACTTCAACGTCTGCAATTCTCGACGGAAGCACAACCGTCGGAAGTTGCGTCTCGAGGATCTGAGCTCGGACATTTTCCGGTAGTTCCACAAAAGGAAGTCCGTAGTAGTCGGCGTTGTGGGACCGAAGAACCGTAAACTCATCCTCCTCAGTGCGATCCTCCAGACATGAAGGATCAATAAAGGAAAGAAGAGTCCGGATCCGCTGTTGGCCATCGACGACCTGTCTGACAGACACTGCTCTGTCCAGATCCAGCGTGTTCTGCAGAAAGATGAGGGGTATCGGATACCCACGAAGGATGCTATCGATAAGCAGGCTTTTCGATCGCTTTGTCCACACACTGAGCCGTTGATAGGGCGGCCGAAGATCCAAGAGATCCTGGCGTTGCCAAGTCAGGAAGTCTGAAATTGGATAGGTCGTGGGGGTTATCTCTAGTGGGTCAGGCACACCGCAAAAGTACCTGAGCTAGTCCAGCATGTCGCAGGGCAAGAGCCGCGGGGCGATTGGGTCTCCGATCCACTCATCTCCCAGCCTCATTGAGCCCCCGGGTCATCGCCGGGACGACATCACTGAGCGATTCTTTGGGCTGATCAGCTGGCGGCCTGGTCTACCTTCATCTCATACCGGGCGTCCCGAGACAGACTCGATGGGAACAATTCAAACTGTGGATCGTGAGGCGCATTTCAAACCGAAAGTACTGACGCTGCTTCCAGGAGACTTGGATCGCCAGATGTGTGCTCGGTAGCGAAGGAAGACAACTTTGGGTCACTTGCCGAATCAGCGATGATGCGGCCGATCGTGCGGCGGGCAGACCCTCGACAATCTCGGCGAACGTGTCCGCTTCAAACCGGCGTCCCCGCCGAGCGAGTCCTGCATGAACAGACAGAGTGTCGAGCTGGACACGCTCGGGGCATCGGCTCGCGAAGTACGCTCCCTGAAGCCGTCTTCGTTCCATCAGATTCGTTCACCCATGCCTTACTCCCCCATCCCCGCCAACCCGGCATCTGCCTCAGCCCTGGCATAAAGTCTGAACGACATACTCTCTTGCCACGAAATTGTCCCCACGTGCCCCGCCCAACCTCGAGCCACTCTCCCCAGAAGGCGAGGCACATGGCTCGTCGTCGCATTGAGGGAGTGCCGCGGAAATTCCGGTTTGGCTTGGTGCGGCGAAACTGAGAGGGTTGTCAAGGGGGGTTCGTCCCGGTCGACCGACGGCTCCCGATGCTCGAGGCTGTCACTGCTTTGTAGCAACATGCTCCAGGCACGGGTGACTCGCCCGCCTCTCCAGGGCGGCGGCAGCGCTGTGGGCCCTGGATGAGCGTGGCAAAATCACAAGGGTGTAATCCCGTCGTGGGGCCGGTCCTGACGGAATCGAGGCACGGTGGCTAGCAAGACAGTTTCGAAGAGTGGGCAGCCGAAAAAGACCAGGCAGCGCCTCCAGTATGTACCGGTGGACCCAATCGGCCAACAAGGCCTCGGTCGCAAGCGGGACCGAGAAGGACACCGGGAGCTCCTGACCGTCCATTGAGCAGTTCGGGGTACTAACGCCCATCACAGTGCGGCGGGCGCGGGACAGGACCGGCGACTTCCTCTTAATCAAGGGACAGGGCCGAACCCTGGCGTGTCGTCTGCTGGGGATCAAAAAGATCCCGGCGCTGATTGTTGACGACGAGTACGCGGAGACCGAGAAGGTTCAGCAGTTTCTCGTGGAAAACGTGGCCCGGCTGCGGCTGAGTGCCGTCGACCGGGCCCTCCTCATCGCTCACGCCCGCAGAGACGGTGAGGATCTGGGGCCGTGGCCCAGCGCTTCGGAGTGTCCCCGGCCACCGTCCGGCGGCTTGAGGCCCAGCTCGACGGCGCCTCGTCTGGCGAAGTGGCGGCTCTGAGGGCAGGCGACCTCAATCTGGCACTTCACTCCGTGATCACCAAGTACGTTCCGCGGGCGAGCGAGCAGCGGTCATCAAGCGTGTGACGTCACACGGCATTCGGGCCAAGGAATTGGAGGCGCTACTGGGGGCTATCGACTGGCCGGCCCTGGCTCAGCTGGGCTCGAGCTATCGGAGCCAGAGGCTGGCGCTCTTGGAGTGGGCGTGCCACAAGATGGCCGAGATGGCCCGGACCCATCCGAAGGAGCGCATTCGCCAGCTGGCGCTCTCGCTGCCTATGCGACTGCCGACCGCGACCGACACCACCCTCGTGGCATCGCGATGATCGAGTTCATCGAGATCAAGCCCGGACAACTGGTGGTCAGTCCGGAGTTGGCTCGGTCGCGATCATCCAAAGTGTTCGAAGAGCGTCTACGAGCGTCGATTGAGGAGATGGGGCTGGCCGAGCCGCTGAAGGTGGCACGGCTGCCATCGGGCAAGTACTTGGTGATCGACGGCATGATCCAACTAAAGGCCATACAGGCCATCCGCGCGGCCGACGCCGCCACCTTCCAAACCATTCCAGCATATGTAGTCGACCACTCCCGCCGCTATGAGCTGCGCTACCAAACCGACATCTTCCAGGAACTCTTGCCTAGCCAGCTCGCCACGCTTGTTGAGCACCTGCACGAAGCTGAGAATGTCCGCAAGGTGGACATCGCTCGTTATATCGGCATCTCTCCAGCCACGCTGCGCAACTACACAGGCCTCTGGCGGTTGATCAAACGAGGTGGCCTCTTTTCCCGCATCGTGGAGCTGATGGATGTTGGCGTGATCCCGGCATCAAATCCCTATGCCTGGCTGCGTCTGACCAAAGAAGGCATGCGGTACGTGCTTGAGGAGAGTTTCACGAATGGGTTGCCAATCGAAAAATGGATCGATGAACGGATAGCTCGAGCACGCCGAGGTGACATCGCGGGTTACCAAATCTCTTACATAGAAGCTGTGACTGATTCTCTGCTACCCAACTATTACCGCGAGTCTCAGGAAGTGCGAAGCGCAAAACGCGAACTTGGCCTGCGCCGCGCTGGCAAGATCCGGAAACAGACCGAGGTCCGGGATACGCGAACGCAATTCGGCACCTCAATCGGGTATCCCTTCAATCCAAGGACCGAGTACTGCGGCATGCCGCCCGGTCGATGGCCGAATACCTCAGATGACTACCGACACCGACCGTTGGTTAGACGAAGCATTCTTTGAAGAGCCAGAAGGAGATTCTGTCGACGGAGGGACCACCAACTACGGGCCTCTTTGGCATGCAATTTCACCGTGTTGGGGTCATTCGATGCACACCATGTCGTCCTACCACGGCATGTTCCCGGCCAAGCTGGCGCACTACTTTATTCAGCGCTACACCCGGCCCGGTGACCTCGTGTTGGATCCGTTTAGCGGGCGTGGGACCACCACGCTCCAAGCCCGTGTTGAGAGACGCAGGACCGTTTCTAACGATCTAAACCCGCTCGCGTATGTCTTGAGTCGGGCAAAGGCCGCACCTCCGAGCTGGACGGCCATCAACAACTTGGTCGACCGTTTGGAGCGGCAATATTGGCGTCGATCGACTCAAGACGTAGACGTATCCGATGACATAAAGATCTTGTACCACCGGGAGACGCTGCGGCAGTTGGTGTACCTGCGATCGTATCTTTTTCGTCGACCAATGAGCACCTGGTCACGAGAAGAGTTCTTGATCGCAGGGGCCACAGCAGGGATCTTGCATGGCTCTCATCGAGCTGATGGCACATCGCGTTATCTCAGCATCTCAATGCCGAATACGTTCAGCATGTCGCCCAAGTACGTGCGCAGGTTCATTCGGGACAACAGTCTGGTCAAGATCCAACAGGACGTGTTCGACTGTCTGCGTGAGAAGCTAGCTCGACTATATCTTGATGAAATCCCTGGTCCCCCTGGTCAGGTTTTGAAACGCGACGCCACGAGCCTCGTTCATAGCAACGCGGTTCTGCCGGCAGTGTCGACCTCCTTCTGACCTCACCCCCCTACTTGAAGGTTGTCAATTACGGGACATCAAACTGGATTCGGCTCTGGTGGCTCAACGTCGACGGAGTATCGACGGGCGCCGGCGCGGGTCGTCGTGCGCTTGATGCCAAGCTTGACCACCAACACAACTACGACTCCTACTGCCAATTCATGATGAGAACGTTCAAGGGGGCGCGGCGCGTCTTACGTAAGTCCGGTGTAGCGGTATTCGTAATCGGTGACGTGACAGTGCCCGGGCAGCCCGCTGTGGCACTGGCCCGACGGGTCTGGGATGATCTTGGCGCGAATACCGGTCTGCGGTTGATGGACCTAATCGAGGATTCGCTGGGGGTCCAGAAAAAGGTCAGCCGGATCTGGGGCGACACCAAGGGCAAGGCCACGGATCGGGACTGTCTCCTTGTGTTACGGCGGGCAGATGGTGAGCCGGCGATCGACGAACCGGATGTCGAGTGGGATGAGCCGTACAAGGATGGCGGGCCTGACGAGGCGCATCGACGCCTTCGGGCCTCCAAGTTGGCGTCTTGATATAGGTTGACAGGGCAGGGCCCCACTCCCGAGATCATGTGTATGGCGGAGACCCGATGCAATGCTGCGAGACCTTGATCTACAGCAGGACTATCGCTCTGGGCGAGACGCGATTCTCGATGACTTCTACATCCCCTGCCTTCAGGAATCCACAACCTACGACCGAGCGGTCGGCTACTTCAGTAGTTCACTGCTCCACGTAATAGCTATCGCCTTCTCCGACTTTGTGGCAAGGGAAGGCCACATGCGTTTGGTGTGCTCTCCGGCTCTACGCCTTGAGGACTTTGAGGCAATGAAAGAGGGCCTCGATTTGGGCTTGCGATCCCAGGAACTGATTCGAAAGAGACTCGAGGAACTGCTTCAGAAACCTGAGGCGATCCCAGCGACCCGTCTTCTGGCCACGCTCGTAGCGAACCGCATCCTGGAGATTCAAATCGCGTTCTTGCCTGAAGCACCGGGGATATTTCATGACAAAGTCGGACTCTTCAGGGATGCCGACGGAAGATGTGTTTCCTTCGTTGGAAGCGCAAACGAAACATGGGCGGCATGGGGCCTCAATCATGAATCCTTTGAGGTCTTCTGCAGCTGGCGAGGGGAGACAGACCTCTTAAGGACTCGACGCCACTCCGATTACTTCGAACGGCTTTGGGCTGGTCGAGAACCGGGTGTCCGAATCGAACCAATTAGGCTGTAACAAAGGACAAGCTCCTAGAAGCTGCTGACGAAGATTTGGAACGTGCTCTCGCGGCGGCCCGGCGCAACGTGACCCTTCGTGCTCCCACCGAGCGGTCGTTGATGCCGCACCAAGAGGCAGTTCTCACTAGTTGGCGAGAAGCTGGAAATCGAGGCATCGTGTCTTTCGCGACGGGCACGGGAAAGACGTTGGTGGCACTGCATGCCATTCGAGAATGGACCCACTCGGGGAAACCAGCGCTCGTTCTGGTACCGGGGCGAGAGCTTCACAAGCAGTGGGCAAAGGAGCTGTCTTACGAGATTCCTGAGGCTACTCCCCTGTTGTGTGGCGCAGGGCATGGACAAGGGGACTGGGGCGACTTACTTCGGGACTACTCGAGTCCTCATCCAATAGGCCGCGCACCACGAGTGATTCTTTCGACGAACGCAACCTTTGCTTCGGCAGCCTTTCACCATCGACTATCTCATGGTGATCATCTACTGGTCGTCGCAGACGAGGTGCACCGAGTAGGAGCTCACCAGAAACTCTTTGCAGTTCAAAGGACTGCTGCTGGTGCAACCATGGGCCTGAGCGCTACATACCGGCGTCAATTCGACGAACCCGGCACCGAACAGCTCATCGCCTGGTTCGGTCCTGTTCTCGAACCGGTAATTGGGATCGCCGAAGGCATTCTTATGGGCCGCTTGGTTCCCTACGACTACCGCCTGCATACGTTGACCCTTGACGAAGACGAGCTTGAGCGGTACCAGCTGCTAACAGATCGGATTCGAAGAGCTGCTGCAATCTCCGAGGCTTCTCAAGAAGGGTTCGATTACGTACAGCTGCTGCTAATCGAACGGGCTCGGATCCTAAAGCAGGCTCGGGGTAAAGCCCCGGCCGCGATCGACATTCTGCTTCACGAGTATGAGGAGGGGGCGCGGTGGTTGGTCTATTGCGACGGCCTTGATCAGCTGAACGAGGTGGTTCGCCAGGGCCTTGGTGTACACCTGCCTGTCATGGAATACCACTCGGCGATGTCCGGTGACCGGGAGGTGGTACTCCAGAGCTTTGATCGTCACGGGGGCGTTGTGGTCGCGATTCGCTGCCTGGATGAGGGGTGGACATTCCGAACTGTGAAAACGCACTAATCCTGGCTAGCTCTACGGTCGAACGGGAGTATGTACAAAGGCGCGGCCGTGTCCTGAGGTCAGCCCCTAACAAGGTCAGTGCAGAGATCCACGACCTCCTTTTGGTTGATAATGATGGTGGGGTTCTTACGCGGGGAGAGGCAGCAAGGGCCCTTGAGTTCGCCCGGATTTCGCGGAATGACGCCCCGCGCTCGCAGTTGAAGTTGTTGCTAGCCTTGAGCCGCGACGTCGACCTGGATCCGCTTGTCGTTGAGGAACGTGACGAAGTTGATCAGGACGACCAGTCCGACGAAGTGAGGGTGGGTGACTGACCAACTCGACGACTCTGACAGCACGCCTAGCCTCGCTGAGGCTCGACTCGTACTTACTGAAATCGCCAATAGCTCCCAGATGAGGCAAGAGCACGCTGACATCGTGGACTTTTGCGACTTCCGAGTGCTCACAGACATTGTCCAATTCGCTTGGCGTCACCAGTTCTCCGACGACCGCAGCGGGTTCAAGAGGGACATTTCAACGCTTCAGCAATATGTCGCGGACAAGGCCATGGAACAGGAAGGTATCCAAGGGTGAGTCTTCGATTTCTCCGCGTCACCCTCGATGATTTTGGACCCTACAAAGGGAGTCAGTCCGTTGAACTGTCGACACCGGACGGTTCACCGGTAGTGCTCATCCATGGTGAGACACGCTTGGTAAGACGCAGTTCTTCGCTGCGCTGCGATGGTGTCTTTACGGGACATTCGAGCCTCTCCAAAGTCCACAGCAAGCCTTGACCGAGCTCCCAAACCGCCTAAATCGAATCTCTAGACGCGAAGGCAAATCTCAGCTGGGGGTGACTATCGACTTCGTCGCGAACGACGAGCCCTACCGGTTGGCGCGCACAGCATCGATCGAGGATGGTCGATCGAAAGTCTCGGCCGACCTGCGAATTGGCGCGACGGTGGTTCCATCGTCCTCCATCGACGGAGAAATCGGTCGCCTCTGCACCCTCAAATTTCGGAGTTCTTCTTGTTTGATGCCGAGCTCATGAAACGGTTCTACGATCGCTTGGCGACCGCTGGGCAGAGAGCCCTCATTAAGTCGAGCATCGAGGCGGTGCTCGGGATTCCTGCCCTACAACAGCTCAGAATGATGTACAGGAACTGGCGCATGAGGCGATGCGCCGGCAAGCCAAGATGGTCAAAAACGTCGGCGAGTCCACTCGTGTTCAAAACCGACTCCGGAGACTTGCAAGCGCAAAGGAGAGCAACGATCAGGACCGCGAAAGCTTGGCGCAACAGTTAACGGAGGCCGAGACTGCTCTTCGAGAGGTCCGTGATCAGCTGCGAATCATAGAGGGGCTCCAAGCGGACGTAAGAGAGCAGGAACTTTTAGAAGCGACCATTGCTGATGGCAACCGGGCGTTGGACTCCGCGGCTCGCCGAGATCCGAGACTTCTTTGGTGCGAATTGGTTTTCCCTGGCGGCTGGGCCACTTCAGGCTGCGCTCGATCGAGTCCGCGATCAAAGCTCAGCGTTCCAGAGAAATCAACAAGACATTGAACGGACACGCTTGCGGATCACGCTCTTGGAAGACCGGCCCGCGGCGGCAAGTGTCCAACGTGCGGCCAGCAGTTGCCACCACCAAGTCCTTCTACATCTGAAGAACTCGACGAGGCTCGAGCCGGCCTAAGGCGCCTCCTTGACGAAGCCGGCGGCGAACTAGATCTTGCCAGTGAACGTCGACTAACTCAGCTTGTAGATACAAAGACGATTGCCCAAATGCTTGAACGATATCGCCGAATCACCAAAATCAGATGCTGCAGTACGAGCGAAAGCAGAGTCTTGAGGCCATAGGGGACAGGCTGCAAGGCCACAGTGCAGCCGACATTCGTGTTCTGGGACAGCGAGATCGGAAGCCTTGAAGCGGCGATCGAGGAGATACGAACAGCCGAAAGATCCGCTGAGCAAAGGGCCGGCGCTATTCGAGTCGAGCAGCAGACCCTCAATCGAAAGCTGCGGAAGCTTCCTCGGTCCTGATGCCGACGTGGTGCTCGAATCGAGCTTCTTCAACTTTGTGGATGATCTTCTCAAACAGACGATAGATGCGTATCAGAGAGAGCAGCCGAGCGGAAGTCGAGGCTGACGCTCAAAGCATGTTCACTAAGCTCATCCGAGATCCGGGGGGATGCAGGAGCCTCAGGATCACTGAGGACTACAAGATCGAACTTCTAGATACAGTCGGAGAACCGAGGGATACGAGCGAAGGCGGTCGGCGGACTCTAGCACTGTCACTTATAGGTGCTCTTAAACATGCCGCTGTCAGGGGCGGACCCGTCGTGCTCGACAGTCCGCTTGGCCGCCTCGATCTTCAGCATCGCGCCAATGTTCTTCAATCCTGGATACCCTCCGCTAGGTGCTCAAGCCGTCTTGCTGGTCCAGTCCGGAGAGCTGACTCAGGAAACCGCCGACGAGTTGCTTGGGTCCCTAATTGGACGGACTTACCAGATTCGACGGCCCACTTCTTGATCCGGAATATGCCTTGATCGAACCAATGGGGCGACAATGACAGACGCAACATCGGATAAGAAGCAGATCGGCCTTACCGAAACGGGGGATAGCGCACTTGCGTCGTTAATGGAAACTGGGTGGTTCGCCGCGGAGTCAGACGCATATAAGTCGGCGATTACATACGCCCTGGCTAAGAACCTCAAGCTTGAGGACACGCCGGAGAGGGGTTATACGACAAAATTCAATGCTGCAGGTGGTTTGGATCGCTACGGCGAATCCCGCGACTTGATCGCGATCCTTGAGTCCCGAAGATCGATCTCGGGCGTACATTACTGCTGAGCGACTGGCAGAGCTGGGTCTTACTGATCTCGCTCGTCGTGTTGGGGCGCACGAGAGTTTGGCCGATATTCTGTCCGACTTCGTTGTCCAACCTGAACGAGGGGAGATGAATCCGCTCATCCAGGATCAGTCTGACGTTCCTGACAGTGAGCCTGTCGCTCCATAGAATAGCGAAGGAAAAGTGATTGTGTGTCCACATCGGCGAGCGAAAACTGACGATCTATCCTGTCTCTGCCATGGGTAACTTCGAAGTATTCCAAAAAGGAACAAGACCTGGCGGGAATGAGCCAACTGTCACCCTCTACCGCGGACGGGGAGCGATCGTCCTGAACCGGGCTGCTTACGCTGCACTAGGGGAACCCGAAAAGCGGTTGAACTGCTATTTGATACCGAGGATCGTCGGATGGCTCTCCAAGACTGTGACAAGGAGGCCCTCAACGCCTATCCCCTGACCAGAGCCCGGAATCGGCAAGTTGGGTAGATGTAGGTGGCTAGCGCCCCAGGGAATTCACTGTCGAGGCTTGAGCTTGGTTCTCGCCCTTCTCCTATCGCTCGGCTAGCCGGCTCTGCATGCGACACAAATCGATCGACTATTCGCCAATGGACGGCTAGTAATCTCCGACGCGCTGGATGAGGTTGCGGCCGCCCAACCGCAAGACGGATCTGCTGTTTCGCGCCGAATACCCGACCGCGTGCTAAGACGGCGGCGAAGCCGGGGCTAGGCGAGGGCGGCTTGATTTAAGGAGAAGGATTGTCGCAACCGGGATCAAGCTCCCGGCACTGGGATCGGATCTCGCATTCATGATCGGGTGTGGGAACGCCTCACCAAGTCACGACTTGCTCATCGGCCCACTCCTCGCACGGCTCCCCGCTCGACGTCATGCGTCGCGCTCATCTGGTTCGCTGCGACCTC
>CAWIBX010000002.1:0-398874 GCA_963834405.1 uncultured Acidimicrobiaceae bacterium
GCGCCAAGAACTCCGAGTGCCCGAGTCCTTCCGTGCGCGCATGGTCGAGCTCACCAGGCAGCGCTTCGGCGGCGGCACCGAGACGCAGGTAGGCGAGGTGACTGCGGATCTGTTGATAGGTCGAGGACTCGCTCATCGGGCCACCTCGTCATAGATGGAGAGGTCGACGACGGGCTCACGTCCGATCGGCCCGAGCAGGCGCGCCGCCTCTTCGAGCGCTTCTTTGCCCGGTGGACGGTTCGCCTTCTTGTCGCACGGACGTGCGGTGGTGAAGGCGCTGAGCACGGCGGCCTCGAGCGCCTCGCGGTGCTCGACGCTGCGCACCAGCGCTCCAGATCCCGAAGGGGCGAGGCGGTGGGTGACGAGGATCGCCCCTGAGGGAGCGACCACGTCGATGGTCGCAGAGCCCAGGCGGTGCCGGACGAGCAGCGTCGTGGCGCCCAGTCCCGGCGGCACCGAGTAGCGGTTGCCCGAGAACGCCACCGTTGCGTTGTCGGCGACGATCCGCTCGACCTCGGTGGTGGCCGGAAACGGGGCGGCCGGCAGAGCGAGCAGCGGCTCGGTGTCAGCCAGTGCGCCGACGGTGGTCCGTGTGCCGTTCGCGTCCCGGCGTGGGCGCTCGTCACCGGTCGTGGCGCAAAAGACATCGAGAGAGCGCTGGGCCTCTTCGGGGTTGGTGGCCGACATGGTGCGCCACCAACGACCAGAGCTGAAGCGCACCGAGGACTCGACCGCACCCTTGCGATTCCCGCGCCTCGGCGGACAGGGCTCGACGACGGCTCCGTAGTGCTTGGCCACAGGAGCGAAGGACGCTTGGACCTCGCGGGTCCCGGGCACGATGACCGTCGCCAGGCGGTCGGTCCGCCACACCCGTGCCGTCCCGCCCAGACGCCGCAGCACCGCGTCCATGGCCTCGATCAGGTGGGCCTGGTCCATCTTCTCGGCCAGCACGCCGCGCACCTTGCCCGAGTGCGACAGCGTGCCCAACAGCACATAAGCCGTTCCTCCCCACGGCGCGTTCCTGCGCTCGAACCAGTCCCACTGGATCTCCTCGCCCGGTGGGTGGTCAATCTCGATGGTGTCGCGTCCTTTAACCCCCGCACAGGCTTCGCAGTGCGGTCGGAGCCCGGCCTGGCGCACTTGGCGGACGAAGGTCGGGTAGCTGAGTCCATAGCCGAGCCGGACGACCTCGTCATAGAGGGCAGAGGCCCAGACGTGCGGATCGTCGACGAAGCGAGCGGCCAGGTACTTCTTGAACGGCTCGAGCGGATCGGGAGCAGAGCGGGCCCGCACGCCAGGAACCCGTTCTCCGTTGATGTAGGCCCGGACCGTCTTTCGGTCCCGCCCGAGGTGCCGGGCGATCGCCGAGATCGTCCAGCCCCTGTTCCTCAATGCATGTGCTTCCACGTCTTCCCCATGTGTGAGCATGCGGAGCGGGTCTCCCTTCGAGCTGGCTGGCTTGGTCGCTCGTCAGCATCGAAGGGGGCCCACCGCCGCGGGTGGATGGTTCAGCTCACCGGAACAGGGTGGGGAATTTCAGTGATCGAGGGTGGGGAGATTCAAAAATCGCGGTCACTAACGCTAAATATCCCAGATCGCCGGGACGGGGTGCCACTCTTGGCCCAGTCGGTGCGTCTGACGTTTTGGTCGTCATCGCGGATTTGTCCCACGGTTGTCACGAACAGAGCCGTTCGGATCTACAAAAGCGGCGTACGCAAGCGCATCCTCCGATGCGGGACGGCGGCCTCTCGGAAGACAGGGCGCTGGGCGCTCGCCGTCCGTCTCGATGGCTCTTGGGCGACGGTGCGAAACGAATACTGACTTGGTGACCTCGTGGCGCTGCGGATAGGCCCGGATCCATGGAAGCCCGGAGAAACCGATGGACTCTCAAATGGAGCATCAGCGAGGAACCGGTGTCTGGGACCGCGTCTCCATCCACTTTAAGTTGATTGCTGGTGCACTGATTGCCGCGATTGCTCTTCTCGGCGCCTACGTCTTGGAACTTCCTAGTGGAAGGTCCGCCGTTCCCACTTCGGCCGTGGCAGCCCGCAGAGAAGCCCCGACCACAGCGACTCTGGCTCCAAAGACGACGATCACGCCCACAAACCCACTATCAGCTAGTGGTCCACAAACGTCAGAGCATTACACGCCGAACGGCAACTTTTCAGGCTCTAACTATCTGCCTAGTGCTGACGGGTTCAACCTCGCTGACGTTTCGAGCAACAGCGCCACTGCAGTGCTACCGCCAGGTGTGGAGGGACTTGTATACCTCGGCTCTTGTGCTGGAGCCACGACGAGTTTTAAGACAACGATTGCAAGTTTCGTTGGTGACCCCAAAGTCTTCGGCTTCTACCTTGTGGATGAGCCTCACATCAGTGCGTGTCCACCGGCGAATCTGAAGGCAGAATCCGATTGGATTCACAACAATGATCCCGGCCCGAAGACGTTTCTTGTGCTCCTAAATGTGTCGTCTAGCGCAGCGACGCCGAATTACTCGCATACTTACAACCCCGGCAACACGGACATTGACTTGTTCGGTGTTCCCGCATATCCGTGTCAGATAGTCGTAAGAGGTTGCGCGTACTCCTGGATTCCGAAGGCGGTGGCGGCTGCGGAAGTGGCTGGAGTGCCACTTGCCGACATTGTTCCCGTTTACCAAGCGTTCGGCGTTGGTCCCTGGGTTCTTCCAACCGCTACACAAGAATCCCACATGCTATCGGTGTGGGGTTCGTCGGTTCCAACTCCAGCATTTGATTACGCGTATTCATGGGGTGTACAACCGCAGTTCGGTGGCCAAACACTAAGTGGGAGTCCTTCTCTCCAGTCGATATTTCTGGCTCATAACAGCCAGAAGTAACGCTCATCAGAATGAGAATATTCTCATCGACAGATGTGAGGCCATGTCCAAGTACTCGCGTTCCTGCTCCATTCCATGCGATGAAGCCGGGTTCGTCAAAGAACTCCGGACTCCAAAAGAGACTTGGTTCGTCCCTGCGCCTGCTGCCCAGGGTGCCGCTACCGCCGGCTCAGGCGCCGCTTAGCCGACGCAACGAGTCCACCCCAATCCAAGCAGGCACAACTGGGTTAGGCCCCCTGTCCATGGCATCAAGAATCTGGTGAGCATGGGCGATACTGAAGGATGAGCATCTTGGTGACGGGAGGCGCCGGTTATATCGGCTCTCACACGGTCAGACTCCTGCGAGAGCAAGGTCGGGACGTCATCGTGGTCGACACGATGGAATTCGGCGCGCTGCCGCCCTCGGTGACACTCCGCTCGTACGGGCTGACATCGCTGATCGACAGGCGGTAGCGGAGGTGGTCAGGGACTACGACGTAGATGCCGTCATGCACTTTGCCGCCTACAAGGCAGCCGGTGAGTCCATGGAGCGACCCGGTAGGTACTTCTATAACAACGTCGCCGGAAGTGCAGTACTGCTTGACACGCTGGCACAGCTGGGCGTGATGCGGATAATCTTCTCTTCGAGTTGTGCCGTCTACGGCACCCCGGACGGACTTCCGGTGAGCGAAGAAAGTGCCATTCGCCCGGAGAGCCCCTATGGCGAGAGCAAGGCGATCGCCGAGCGGATCATGTCGTGGTACGACCGCTGCCTCGGGCTGCGGTCAGTCAGTCTGCGCTACTTCAATGCTGCAGGCGCCTGGCTCGACGGATCCATCGGAGAGGACTGGACCGTAGCCCTCAACCTCGTGCCTTTGATCATGAAGACAGCACTCGGGCACCGGGGTGCGTTGCAAATCTTCGGCACCGACTATCCCACCCCCGACGGCACCGCTATCCGTGACTACGTACACGTAATCGACCTGGCCGAAGCCCACCTCAGAGCGTTGGAGCTCTTGGAAGACGGCGGTCAATCGACAGCGGTGAACCTCGGGACTGGCATTGGATCATCGGTCTTCGAGGTTCTGGCGTCCACGGAAAAGGCGATCGGACGCCCGGTGCCCTACGAACTCGCCGCCCGCAGGCCCGGCGATCCAGTGGCCTTGTACTCCAATGGAGACCACGCTCGCAGGCTGCTCGGGTGGAACCCGCACTACGGACTAGATGACATTGTGTCGTCGGCGTGGGCATGGCACTCCACACATCCCGGCGGCTTCGGCGATTGAATCAGTGGTAATCCAGGGTGAGTTCCGTTCGCCGGCCTTGAGTCACTTATGCAACGAGCTCGGCGACGACCAAGGACAAGTTCCCAGCTGAGACGGTTGTCCGGGCTATTTGTGAGCCAGCTCGAGCGCGGCTCGTTGATCACCGACTAGGCGTGCGCCTGCCCAAATGAGCAGTGAGCCCACGCGCGGTCGTGAACGACTCAATCGCGGTGAATGGTGACGGAGTCGGACCGTTGGCCACCATCGGGTTGGATGCTCATTGAGGAGATCCGTATGTCTGGCCCGGGCGAGGGCGCGCAGCAATTCGGGGTGCATGATTGGTGCTCCTTGGGGGCAGAGATACAAGTATTGAAGGGGGGTGTGACAATGGGCGCGGAGACGAAGCGCCGATGGCTCAACTGGGGAACCCCTGCAGACCGCGTCGAATGTGCCGATGCCGAGCATCCGTCACCTACCCAATCGATTGCGATCAAGGGCCCTGAGCGATTGCCGGCGGCCTCGGCCGAGCCGACGTGGCCCGAGGGCCACGTTTGCCCGAAATGATGCGCAGCCATGCTCAGCACCCCGCAGAGCGGAAGTGTCCGACCTGCTGGCAGATTCCGTTGTCGTTTGACACAGGCACGAATGTTTTCGCCGCGGGGGGTGTGGTCGGGGCTGGGCCGGAGCCCACCGTCACGCGTCCGATGACGAAGGCCACGCTGACCAGGACGAGTATTGCCGCGGTGACAAGAAGGATCCGTAGGCTTCGTCCCGTCGTCTGCACAAAGGTGGGAACCGTGGGCGAAGAGATAGTCATGGTGCTTCCTTTCCTTGCTTCTATCCCAGTTCGGATTTCCCGCTGGGTTGGCCTGCCCGACTGCTTTTCAGCGCTCCGAATCGGGCTCTGTCGTCAGTATGAGCAGGTCCGGACCGATTCGGTATCCGACGTTTTACGGATACCCCGACCACTGCCACCAGGCCTATCCTGAGACGTATCGGCAAGCGAGGAGAGCCGAAAATGAACACTGTTGTGGCGGGCGAACAAGACATGCGCTCCTTGGCTGCGCTAGTCAACAAGGAGCGCGACGATCTCCCCGAAGAAGGGGTGCCGCTGTCACTACTCAGCGACCTGAAGAACCAGATTCCCTGCGACTACGTGTTGTTCCAGGGGTACGACACCAGGCGAAATTCCTACTGGTTCGCCCAACAATTGCCCGGCGCTGGCGAAAATCCGGACTCCGCATCCGATGGGGAGTTCATTCCATTCTGGGAGCACTTTTGGGACTGCCAACCCTGCAGCTACCCAGACCGCACCGGCGATTTGCGAAGCATCGTCCAGGTCACGGACTTCTACTCGGTGCGTGAGTTTCATTCAACAGGCATGTATTGCGACGTTTACAGGCCACAGGGCTTTGAACATCACATAGGGCTGATTCTGCCCGAGCCGCCGGGACCGCACATGGGGGCCGGACGTACCGCTCGGCTGTTCTTTCTTCGTGGCCCAGGCCCCGCATTCTCCGCGCGCGACCGGGCGCTGCTCACACTTCTACGTCCCCATATGCAACAGGCACTCCTCGACGCCGAAGGCCGGAGAAATCCCGTTCCAGATCTAACCCCCCGGCACTGGGAACTGCTGCACCTGATCGCTGCGGGACGCACCAATACCCAAATCGCACGCCAGCTGGGCCTGTCGGAGGGAACCGTCCGTACGCACCTGGAGAACATCTACACCAGGCTCGAAGTCTCAAACCGCACCGCCGCCATCATCCGCGCTTTCCCTGGCCGCGTCGCGTAAGGCCGTTTTGGCGCGTACTCGCCTTGGACTCGACCGTCACGTCCCTTAACCCTGTCCCCGTTTGTTCATTGATCACGGCGCCCCAGGGTCGCCCTGTCGCCGGCTTGGGGTGCTACGCCGCCAGCTGGTCAACCGACGTCGTGCAGCATCCAGACGTTGGGCTCCCAGTATCGGCCGACATCACCGGCCACCGTCAGGGCAGCCAACCCACCGGGAAACACATAGCGGCCGTCATGATGGAACCGCCTTCCTGTCCAGTCCTCCCAGTCGGAGACCTGAGCGGTGAACTCCATCGAGTTTGGCTCGGGACGAAGGACCTGTGCTCCAAGGCGGACGTGAACCCGGACCCACGGATCGAAGGGAAGGCCGTCACGGCGCTGCCAGCAGATGTAGTCCACGATGGAGGTGAGAGGAAAGCGGTCCTTCCAGCTGGGACGAACCGGGGCGACGAGCGGCGCCAGCCCGACCCGTCGAGCCATCGTGGCCATGGCAGCCAGCACGAGCGCGCTCAAACCCTTTCCTTGGTAGTGCGATCGCACTTCGGCCGACAAAGCCGATAGCGCCGTCGGCCTTCGAAGGTCCTCGACCGCCCGAAGACCCACGGCGTCGATCCCTCTCGGGAGATCCTCCAGGGTCTGGTCCCACCAAAACGGAATCGTGCGTGCCCGTGCGATCAGATCGCTCGTCCGTCGATCGACGAACAGCGCCTGAAGGTGCGCGAACCGAGGAATCAAATTCCCGAAGTAGAGCGCGGCGTGGGTGCCGTGCAGGTTGTATTCGGGCCAAAGTGCCTCGAACAACCGCTCGGTCCGGACTCGCTCCCACAGATCCGGTCGCTCCTCTGCCGTGACGACTTCAAGCCAAGGCGGTGCGCCATCCGGTGGTTCCACGGAACCATGTTCGCAGACACGATATCTGTCTATCCCCGAACGCCAGGAGGATGACGCTCGATTGCCAGGTCGGCAGGGACGAGTCAGGCTGCTGTGATGGATGCGGGGACACTGCGATTCGAAGTCACGAAGCCAAAGGTGTCATGGGGCACATACTTCCAAGATCTGATGCGACCGAAATTCGGAGGAGGATTCAAGAGCTATTCCGGTAGAGGACCATCAGTGGTGGCTGAGAACAGGACCGGCGAAAAGCGCGTGGTCGAAGTGACGAAGACCATGAAGGAAGCTCAGGACCGAGCGGCCGCAATCGAAAAAGACTTCAAGACACTCAGCACGTCGGAATGGTGTAAACGCTATGACGTTCCGGTTTCTTTCGTGACGGAGTGACCCAGTCGCCGGGTCGGGGTATCACCGTTCGGCTGTGATGGCACCCAGGTCCGGCTTGCCGAAGGCGTACTTGGTCGAGACGGGTCGGTGCGCAATCATGGGGCTTGATCTGGGCAGAGCTGCCCCACTTCGGGGGGTTTAGAGTTGGCCTTTCCCGAGCTGCAAGAGGAAACCGCAGGTTCTATTCCGCCGAGTGGTCCACCCTCGCGTCGAGCACGTGGTGTCACGGTCACGTTGACCAGTGTTCGCCGATTCCAAGCGGTGTGCGTCGCCGCGGTCCTCGGTTCGTCCATTCCGTATCTCGGGGGTTCTGTGGGATCTCTGGACCGGAACCGTCAATCCCTTGCGCGTCAATGAGGTCGACAGAAATCCCATTTATGACGTTCAGGCTCGGGCAATGATGCACGGCCATCTGTGGCTTCCTGCGGGCAGCATCGGTGAAGAGGCTTTCGTGTCCAACGGTCACGAATACACGTACTTTGGGATCTTCCTTTCGCTCTTGCGGATCCTAGTATCCGTCTTCACGCATTCTCTCGACGGGCGGTTTTTCTCGGTCTCGATCCTTGGCGCCTGGATCACGACAGCCGTGTTCTGCTCCCTGCTCCTATGGCGGTTGCGCGTGTTCCTGCGGGGACTGCCCCGCAGCGCCGCACAGGGCACGCTTTTACGTCGAGGCCCACTGCGCTGGGTTGTTCCTGGCCTGGCGCACCGTGAACATGCCTCGGTCTCTTCCGCCGCTGACCGTCGGCGGCCTTCTTGAGGATGGAAACTATCTGAGGACACTCGGCTTTCTCCTGGTCGAACAGGCACCACACACGCCGATCTGTCACGCCCTGATAGGACATCGTTGACGATCTGATAGCGCGAGACGAACGCGACGAGCAAGGGTCGAGCGAGTGGGCGGAGTGCACCGCCCGCCCGCCCGGACGCCGGTTGGGTGCGGGGGCATCGCCAAGGGTTGCAATCGCCATAGCTGGGCTTTCACGTCTTTGCCCCACAGCGTCTTCCTGCCCACCCGGTTCCCGCCGTCCAGATTGTTATCGACCTGCCGGGACTGTCCCCGAACACACCGGTTCGGGGCGGTGCCAGTACAGACCACCTCGACGGGCTGACGGGGCTGCGGGGGTTCGGGAAATCGCGCCGAACCTCAGAGGGTGCGATCAAGTTCGTTCAGCCGCGTTAGAGCCTCTTCGCACCACTCGACACCACTTCGAGCGCACTCAACTTGCCTCGCCCGACGCTCTTCGTTTTCCGTCCTAAGAGCGCGCGCCATTAGGCGACGGCTAGACCGTTCCAGCGCTTGGCCCATTTGATGAGCTTGACCGTGATGATGAAGGCAACGGCCAGGGCCAGCTGAGCCAGACGATGGGAGCTGAATCGGTCGGTGTTGCGTCGGAGCTGGCCGAAGTTGCTCAGCCACGAGTTGGTCCGCTCGACCGGCCAGCGCATGCCGAGCGGAAGTCGTTTCGGCGCCTCGGCGGTGCCTCGGCTGCGGCACTGGGCCAGGACGAGGTCGTCGAGGTCGCGCTCGGCACAGGCGACGGACGACACCGTTGTCATAGCCCCGGTCGAGGTGGAGGGTCTCGATCTCTTCGAGGAGACCCAGCGCGCCCACCGCGTCGAGGGTGCCTGGGAGCAGTACGCAGTCGTTGCGATTGGCTCCCGCGCTGACCCAGCCGAGCGGGACGCCGTTGGCATCGGTGGCGATCGACCACTTCCAGCCGGTCTTGCCCCGATCGGTCGGGTTGGGTCCGGTGCCCTCACCGCCGCAAGGTGCCTTGTGCAACGAGCCGTCGACGGTGACGTCTGAGAGATCCAGGCCGATCACCTTGTCGAAGGCGCCGATGGCCTCTTCGGCCAGACGCTCGTAGGCCCCGGCGACCACCCACTCGTCGCGCCGACGACGCAGCGTGGTCTCGCTCCCTTTGCCCAGTCGTCCGGCCACGTCCCAGCTGCACCCGGTGACGAGGCGGAACAAGATGGCTTCGAAGCAGTCCCGGTCACAGATCCGGGGCCGGTGACACCCGAGCGGATGGGTGCACACTTCCTGCTCAGGGAGGTAGGCGGCAAAGGACTGCCAGACGGCGTCGACGACGCCGGGATCGAGTGCGAGCATGGGTTCCTCCACTGGGTCGTTGGGCTGGGGCTAACAGCCGGATCATGTCCGGCCCAGCACGACGACCGGTGGACCTTCTCCCTGGCCAGAGGAGATCCACCTCGCCGCGCGACGCGACGGAGATCATGGGCGCCGAGGAGGTGGCCATGGCCAAGGTCAGACGAAACGCTCCGTGTCCGTGCGGCAGCGGGCACAAGGCGAAGCGCTGCTGTTATGGCAACGAGTCGCTCTTCGACAACGAGATCATCGCCCCCGAGCTCTGCGCCCAGGCCTTGTTGGACCTAGCCGGGATCAGCGCACTCGAGATGCGCGCCCTCTTCGACCAGCTGCTATTCCTGCCCGAGCTCGATCTCTGTGTGCAAGTGCCGCTGCCGCTCCTGAGGACCCCACACCTTGATCGGGCCATCGTTGCCCTCCAAGACGACGACCCCGACACCTTCGACCACGAGCTCCTCCACGTCGTCTCAGCGGTCGACAACGCGGATCGACGCCGGGCCCTTGCCGAGGGCGTCATCGTCTTGCGAGATCGCGGGCACGTCGACAAGAGGCTCGCCGCCCTCGCGATCATCGAACTCGACCGCGAGACCTCGACCTTCTTCATCTCCTCGGTGGCAGAATCGATCGCCGTCTTGGCCGGTGACCAGCACACACCTTCTGGATTGCTGGTAGCGGCGTCCTGAGCTGATCCTGGTCGAGAACCAGGCACAACACACCCGCCTATTGGCGCGCGCTCTAAGTTCATCGAGTGAGTTCGTCCCCATCCTTGCCCCTCTTGACGGTGGTGCATGGTTCCACGCGTCCTCCCAAGCTCCCGCTGCCTCGAGCAACAGCGTCGACAGTGAATCGTCATCCGCTCGGTCGGCAAGCTCGTTGAGGCGCAGGCTTGTCTCCCTGTTCTCTTCCGAGGCGAAGTACGAAGTCAAATAACCGCCTGCGGCGATGATGTCTTGGAAACGGACCCATGACGCGACGATGGCCGCTCGAGCCTTGTCAGGATCGCCACCTATGAGCTGTCGGCGCTGTCGTTGGCTTCGCCAGTGCTGCGAGCGGAGGCGAAGATACAAGCCTGCAATGATGACGTTCTCACCCTTTCCTGACGAGATTGCCGGTCGAGTGAGTCTCCCTAAAACGGGGGTTGAAGTCCACTGCCGCAGGGCTGCCGGGTCGAGAGCGAAGAGTCAACCCGACCCAAGCTGCATCGTGAGCGGTGCGGGTGGACGGGTGTCCCCAAACACACCGGTTAGGGGATGGTCGGTTCAGACAACCTAGAGCTCGATGCTAAGGGTCCACCATAGGTTAACTCGCGAGGTAGTACGCTCTTCGTGTGGAGCTGTCGCCTGAGGAACTCACCGGGTTCTTCGACACGGTGCTGCCGCACTTGAACGAGCTACAGACTCGCGTGGTGACGGGCGCCATGGCGGTGGCGTTGGGTCGTGGAGGGCAGGCTCGCGTGGTCGAAGCGTCGGGGATGAGTTCTTCAACGATCTACAAGTCAGTTGCACAAGTGCGTGATGGGGTCGAGCCAACTGATCGCCAGCGCGCCGTCGGCGGAGGGGACAAGCCGGCGACCGACAAGCAGCCCGGCCTGGCCGAAGCACTCGACGAGCTGGTCCATCCCTCGACGCGTGGCACGCCGATGTCGGCGCTGCGCTGGACACTGAAATCGACCTACGAGCTGGCCGGCGACCTCCAGGCCCAGGGGTATCGGGCCTCGGCGGAGCTGGTGCGCAGGTTGCTCCACCAGATGGGCTACAGCCTCCAGGCGCCGGCCAAGCAGAACGAGGGCACGTCGCACCCGGACCGCGACGGCCAGTTCGCCTACATCAACAAGGTGGTGACGGCTCGGCTCAAGCTCGGTGAGCCGGTCATCAGTGTGGATACCAAGAAGAAGGAGCTGATCGGCAACTACGCCAACGGGGGGCGCGAATGGCAACCGGCGGGCGAGCCCACCCGAGTGAACGTGCACGACTTCGCCGATCGGGCCCTCGGTGAATTCGCCAAGGCCATCCCCTACTGGGTCTACGACGTCGGCAACGACGAGGGCTGGGTATCGGTCGGCGACACCGCTGACACGGCCGAGTTCGCCGTCGAGTCGATCCGGCGCTGGTGGGACCAGATGGGCCGGGCCCGCTTCCCAGACGCCTCCACGCTGCTGATCACCGCGGATGCCGGCGGGTCCAACGGCCCGAGGGTGCGCGCCTTCAAGTACCACCTGTCCCAGCTCGCCGCCGAGACCGGCCTGAGCATCACCGTCTGTCATTATCCGCCCGGCACGTCGAAGTGGAACAAGATCGAACACCGTCTCTTCAGCTTCATCTCGCTCAACTGGAGGGGCCGGTCGCTGACCGACCTTCGCACCATCGTCGAGCTCATCGCCGCCACCAAGACCAAGGCTGGTCTCGCCGTTCAATGCGGCTACGACCCGAACTGGTACCCCACCGGCGTGAAGATCAGTGACCGTGACTACGCGGCCATCCCGCTACGGCCCCATGACTGGCACGGCGAATGGAACTACAGCATCGCTGCGTGAATCGCGCGACCTATCCCGCGGCAGGCCCTAAGTGCGTCAGCGGTGGTGGACAGCCTTCGGCCAATGTTCTCTGGCCTTCCGAACCACAGTTGATTGCAATAAGCAAGGCCGGCAGCCAGCGTCTCGGTGATCGGCCATCCACCCCCGAATCGGGAAGCGACCTGTGCCGCCTGATCGAGCACCGTCCTCGAGTCGATGACCTGGAAGAGGTATGGACGAGGAAGCGGATTCCGTCTCGGACCTGCGAACAGCCCGGCGAGAAGGTTTGACAGCTGACCCGTTCCAGGTGAATGGATGTGCTGAAGGAGGCGCCAATGCCGGCTCAGGGGGTGCTAAATCCTCGGAGTCCGGTAAGACCATCTAGCCACTCACCAACGGCGACCCGGGTGACGATGTACTCGTCGATGACGATGACGATGACGATGACGATGACGATGACGGCCGGAGGTTTGACGCCTACTCCTCGGTGTCGAACCCACCGAGGATTGGGTCGGTCACGAGATCGGCGTCCAGGGCAACCTGGAACTCGTCAGCCAAGTCTCCGCTCGTGATCCGCCGAATGATCTCTCGGTCGGCATCAGTCGCTCCAGGGATGCCTTCGCGCCGACGCCGGCGCCTTTCCTCGAATAGGTCGACTGTTGCCACGTGTCAATTGAGCCTCATGGGTGTTCGGGGTTCGGCCGGCCGCTCTGAGGGACGAATCCGGTTGAGCGGGAGTCGATCCAACCCCGCGAAATCCCCGCGCGCCACCGAATAACAGGCGATGACAGGGGGTGCCAACGGCCACCAAAAAACCGGCTCCCAACAGGCAGTTTCCCAAAACTCACAGATCAGCGACTAGCCCGAAAATGCGCCCAGAAGCGCCTGGGAATCAAGAGGTCCCGGGTTCAAATCCCAGCAGCCCTGACCGCCAGCCCGACCATACCGGCAGCCCGACCACAGGACGTGAGCCGTTGGGCCTGTTGGATGGCCTCCAAGGCGTACGAGGCTGTGTCCTGATAGGACATCGCGCGGCGCTCGCTGCGCACCTAGGTAAGACTCATGCCGATGCCGGAGGGGCCGGTCACCAGGTACGTAACGGCGCCGGATGGGGTCAGCCTTGCCTATCAGGTAATCGGCGAGGGGCCATTGGACCTCGTCTTCTATGCGGGTCTCGCGCTCCCCATCGATCTGCTGTGGGAAGACCCCGGATTCGCGTACTTCGCTAAGCGCCTTGGTCGTTTTTCCCGCACCGTGTGGCCCGAAGGCAGGGGAATTGGAGCTTCGGGGGGCGACTTCACCGCGAGTGCCGTCGAGGAGAACGACGAGAGCACATTTGGCCTGACCTCGATACTCGACGCCGTCGGCTATGGGCAGGCAGCACTGGTGGCACACGGTTCCGCCGGTCCTGTTGCCATCCGATATGCAGCTGCGCATCCCGAACGGCTGACGGCTCTGGTGCTCATCGACAGTCACGCCTATTACGTGCGAGACGAGGATTACCCGTGGGGCATGCCCCGAGATGCGATCGAGCGGCATGTCGCCATAGTCAAGGAAGTGTGGGGTTCTGGAGCAGCGCTCGACGCACTGGCTCCAAGCAAGGCGGCAGACGAACGGTTTCTCGCCTGGGACTCACGGTCCCAACGCCTCGGCGCCGCTCCTGAGGGCATCGCAGCCGCGGTGCGCGCTGGTTTCTATCGAGATGTGCGGCCTTTGCTGCCCACCCTCCGAGTGCCGACCCTTGTGGTGCACCGAGAAGGTGACAGATTCATCCGGGTAGGAGCTGGAAAGTATCTGGCCGAAAACATCGCAGGAGCGAGATACGTCGAACTCCTTGGTGAAGACCACCTGTTCTTTGTGGGTGACGTCGACTCTCTCATCGACGTCATCGAGGAATTCCTCACGGGTAGCCACCAGGCACCAGAGGGAGACGTCGTCACATCCACCGTCTTGTTCACCGACATCGTTTCTTCAACCGAGCAGGCTGCTCGCTTGGGACACCGACATTGGACGAAACTCTTGGATAGCCACGACGCGATGGTCCGAGGTGCTCTTCGGAGGTACCGGGGCGTTGAGGTGAAGACCATTGGGGATGGCTTTCTCGCCACCTTCGATTCCACGACCAGATCCGTCCGTGCTGCAACAGAGATCGTCGGCGAAGCCAGCACCATTGGTCTTGAGGTCAGAGCTGGGGTTCACAATGGCGAAGTCGAAGTTCGCCCCGACGATGTGATCGGGCTGGCGGTGACTATCGCCAAACGAATCTGCGATCTCGCAGGTCCGGGCCAGGTTCTCGTCTCCGAGGCGGTGAAGCTGCATCTCGTCGGCTCCGATGCAGCCGTTTCGGAGTATGGGACTTATCCCTTGAAGGGAGTTCCGGACGAATGGAGGCTCTTCACCATTCAAAGGTGAAAGCGTGCGGAACGCCCCCCCTTCACCGGATGTCCCCGATCATCGGGACTGACGCGCAACATCGGAGGAGGACTCGAAGGCCGTCAGTCGGGAGACTCTCATTTTTGGGACCTGCCCGCAGCCGTAGAATCATTGTGTCGGAGGGAGGGAGAATGGAAATGACGAACTATCAACCGTCAGACGAGGTTCGGCGCATCCGGGCCCGAATCGACCACCCGATCATCGACAGCGACGGACACCTGATCGAGTTCCTCCCCCTCGTTCGGGACCTCCTCGTCGATCTGGCCGACGAGTCGGTGGCGCAGCGCTTCGACGCCCTCGTGCACAGCGGTGAGACGCTCCAGGGAGTGAGCGACGAGATGCGCAAGCGCCACGGCGTTACTCAGACGCCGTGGTGGGGCATCCCTACGCGCAATACTCTCGACCGGGCAACCGCCATGCTCCCGCGACTACTCTACGAGCGCCTCGATGAGCTCGGCCTCGACGTCGCCGTCTTGTACCCCACGTACGGACTCATCCCAATCCACATTAGCGATGACGAGTTGCGCCAAGCCATGGCGGCCGCGTTCAACGAATATCTCGCCGAACAGTATGCCCCCTACGCAGACCGGCTTATTGCGGTGGCGTGCATCCCCACGTTCACGCCCGAGGAAGCGCTGGCCGAGCTTGAGCACGCTGTCGTCGAGCTCGGTCTCCGGGCGGTCATGATGGGTGGTGCCATTCCACGCCCGATTCCCGAGGGTGGTCCAGGGGCGATCTGGATGGACGGACTCGGCCACGGCTCTCTCTACGATTACGACCCGCTTTGGCGTCGGTGTGCCGACCTTGGGGTCTCCCCAACCTTTCATTCGACCGGCTCGGGGTGGGGCTCACGTATGTCGACAAGCAACTTCGTCTACAACCACATCGGCAACTTCGCTGCTGCCGGCGAACTGACTGCTCGCTCGCTCCTCATGGGAGGGGTGCCATCGCGATTCCCCGAACTGCGCTTCGCCTTCCAAGAGGGTGGCACCGCCTGGGCCTGCAACCTCTACAGCGACGTGATCGGGCACTGGGAGAAGCGAAATGCCGAAGCTGTGAGGCGCTACGACCCGGCCGAACTTGATCGCGGGATGCTCACCTCGCTGTTCGACTGCTTCGCTCAGGGTCCGGTCCGGGACCGCTTGAGTCGACTGGACGAGGGCCTCAGCCTTCTGTCGGAGCCAATGATCGAGGGGGCAAGCATCGACGACTTCGCCGAATCCCTCCTCAGGTCGCCTGAAGACATTCACGACGTGTTCAGCAGCCAGTACTTCTTCGGCTGCGAGGCCGACGACCCCATGGCCGCCGTTGCCTTCGACGAGCGACTCAACCCGCTGGGAGCCCGGATCCCCGCTCTTTTTGCCAGCGACATTGGCCACTGGGACGTCCCGGACTTCTGCCAGGTGCTCGAGGAGGCGTGGGAGCTGGTCGAGCACGGCCTCCTCGATCCGGAGGGTTTTCGCCATTTCACCTTCACCAATCCGGTGCGACTCTGGGCAGGGACGAACCCGGGATTCTTCGACGGGACGCCCGTCGAGAAAGCGGTGGCCCAGGAACTCACCCGGCCCTGAAGGATCCCCTCGTTTAGAGGCCTTGGCCCAACGACGGTCGCGAGCGGCCAATCGCCGGAACGATCTATTGAGGGTGAGTGTCCCCGTTCATCGGTTCATCGGGACGGGGACGATTATGGGCCCGCTCTACCTCCCCGGCTTCCAACCTCCTATCGGTCGTAGCCGGATCACCCCTTATCCGACGAGAAGGTCCGCGTGAAGCCGGGAGGGGCAGTCACATCGAGATTGTCGAGGTTCGACTGTGTTGGATTCAGGAACGAATAATGCACCGTCGTCGTCGAAGTCCCAGCATTGGGGCCTGTAGTCGGCGATGTGCTCACGGACTGCACTGGTAGGTACGTCTCGGCATTGACCCACAGGTCGAGCGTTGTCGCTCCGTTCGCGTTGGACCTCAACTCAACAGTCGCCTGGCCGTCTACGGTCGGATAACCCACCACCTGCAGAAACCCATTGGCAACGAGGGTCTTTACATTCGACACGAGTTGACCGGTCTTTGGGTCCACGAACGCAACCGTGTCGAGGCCAGGTGTCAGTGCGACGCAGGTTTGCACCGAGGTCTGCCACGTCCGATTCGTAAAGTTCACGTCGATGCGCTCTCCAGCGACGTTACAAGCGGCTCCACGCGGGACGGTCGACCCGCCGTCGGAGGCGCCAGCGGGAACGGTAAACGTGAGACTCCACTTGTTTTGAATGGTGCCACCGGCCGATGCGGAGCCTGCCTCGCGGACAACTTGCCCGGCTCGACCGTTCCACGGGTAGTCCCATTCCTGGCCATCGCTGGGAGGCTGGCCTGCGACCTCCGTCGTTGATTGCGAGTAGAGGATGGTGTTGCTGTTGGCGCTGAGGGCGGCGACGACGCGGGCGCGAATCACAACGGGTGACGGGTGAGCGCTGACACCTCTTCTCGCCGGAGTGACATGAGGATGCGACCCCGGCCCGGTCAGCGCTAGGACAAGTGCCACAGTGCTCGCTGCGACGACGAACCCCGCCGCCACCAGTCCGATGCGTCGGCGATTGCTGCGTGGCCTCGACTGCTCGGAAGTGTTCCGCCGAGCCGCTTCAATAGCTGCACCGGCTCGCAGCCATGCGTCTGTCGAAGGGTCTGGCACGTCGTCACGAAATCGCTTGAGCACGTCCAGTTCATTCATCGTTCATGGTCCTCTAGGGTTGGGGCTTCCTCCTGATCGAAGAGCCACAGATCGAAGTCAAAGTTCCCGAGGTAGTCGCGCAGCTCGGCACGTGCTCGTGAGAGGCGCGAGCGGATCGTCCCTGCTGGTACTCCCAGAGCAAAGGAGATCTCCTCGTTCGTAAGGTCCGCCCACGCGTGGAGCAACAGCACGTTGCGCTGCTCTTGGGAGAGCAGGCCGAGTGCGCGAGCTAGATGTGGCGCGACCCACAGCGCGAGCGCTTCGTCACCGCTGTCGGCAGGCGGACCCGGCTCGCCGACTATGCGACCTTCGAGGGCCAGGAGATGCTGCTCTGCGCGCCAATGGGCGCGGAGAAGGTTGGTCGCAATACCCAAAAGCCAGGGACGCAGCTCTCCAAGGGACGGGTCGAAGCTCTCGCTCCTCCGAAATGCGACCGCGAAGGTCTCGGCGGCGAGGTCATCAGCGACTGCGCTTCCCACTCTCCGAGAGAGGTAACGATGGACATGTTGGAAATTCGCCTTGAAGAGAGCGTCAAAGACCTGGGGGTCTTCAAGCCGCCCTTTCGACGAACTTGCGGCGTCTGACCGCTCTTCTGCCTCCATACTTTGGTCTTGTCTGAAACTACCTTCGGCGTTGCACGATCCTGCCCTCAAACCGGGAAGGTGTCGTTATCCGTCATGGTCATCGGGCGAGCTCAGTCTCCCAGAACGGGCAGGATCACTGACCGTGCTATCCACGAGAAAATCATTTCATCGCCAGCACGTCGTGTCGGGGGAACCAAGGGCGACCCCTCACAATCGAGGCTGCTGGCGCTGAAGATCGACGCGATTGGGGTGAGCTGATAAGGCTCGGGAATCGTCCCCGCTTGTTCGGACGGGTGCCATCGTTCGGCTACGCGGGCGGGGTGACCTCGTTGGCCACAGATACGTAAAACCAGTTGAACCCAGGCCTCGCCAAGGTACGTTCGATCGTCATCACCCGGTTCGAGTTCAATGTCGCATCGTGGGTGACATCGATATATCCCACCAAAGGAGACGACGATGGTTGATGCTCACGTAAGCAACGTATTCAAGGCTCGCCAACGGACTCGTCAAGCGATCAGCCTCCACGGGTTGCGAGATGAGATCAGGAGGGCTGATGGAATCAACGCCAAGATCGCCGTCTTTCTGACCAACGTGGTCGGGTCAATGTGGTGTGCGTATGCGTTTGCGATCATTGCCTTTATTGGTTTACCTACAGCACTGAACCCGGGCGGTGAAGGGATCATCTCCTGGATTGCGCAGACCTTCCTCCAATTGGTCTTACTATCCGTCATCATGGTCGGGCAGAACGTGCAGGCCGAGGCCGGCGATGTTCGATCGCAGCACACGTATGACGACGTGGTCGAAATACTCGATCGGCTCGACATACACACTCAAGGTGGCATCAAGGACCTGGCTGATCGGATCGATACGTTGGAAGCAAAGATTGCTCGTTAGGCGGTCGCCGGACTGCGTGCCACAGTCCGGCTTCGTGGGGATATCAGATGGTTCGCGCAGGCGCCGCCTCTAAATGGTGGACGTCAACCCTCTTGCTTCAGGGGTGGCGGGATGGGGATGTCTTCACCCTTCCGCAGAAAGAGCAGAAGATCGTCTCTGGACATCCACGGAAATGGTGTGAGTCCCATCAGCTCCAGTGCAGCGTTCATTTGATCCAACGCCATGCGGCGCTGCCCATCGAGTTCGGTTAGTCGTGAATCGAGGGCAAAAGCCGGACCCTCACTCCTGAGAAATTCGCGCGCTACCCCTTCCTCAATCTCACAGACCTCGAGGTAGTCGTGCCGCGCCCGTTCCGCATTGCTCATTTCCTCGCTTGTCACGCCTGGAACCGTACCCAGAGCCGTAGGACGTTGCCTCGGCGAGGCCGGACGATGGTGTAGGAGGAACTTTCGAACGACCCAGTGCGGCGAGTGATGTGCGTGTACCGTTTTGCCGCCGGAACGACGAGAAGGGCGCCCACAACGCCGGCTAGTCACCATGCCGGCACCTCGGGGGCCGGGTTTCGCCGCTCATTGTGAGCCGAACAGCATCTGCGCAAACTCCTCAGCCGTATCGGTTGGTGCGCAGTCGCCGTCGCGTACAGGCGACGGCAGGGGAGTCCTCGTATCCAGAACGGTGACCGACCTCGTCTCGGGCTCTGGCATCACGTTCGTAGACCGTGGTGAGCACGACCTCAAAGGGGTGCCGGGTACCTGGCGGCTCTACGCCGTGCAGGGATTCGATCGGTGACCTCGAGCCCCTGACGCCCGCGAAGGAACCCGCCACCTGGGTAGGAGAAAGGGGAACACGAGTCCCTTCGCCCCGTCCGGCGGACCCACCCCAACGTCCCTGAAGAGAAGCGGTCCGCACCTCCGCTCAACCGCCATTGTTGCACTTACGACGTAACGTGCAAAGCCACCTGCTTGCGAGGTCGGGATATCCGTCAGCGATCCCGTCTGCCTGGTCCGATGGGCAAGAAGGGCTGTCCGCGGAGGCGCGGTTACCGCTGTCTCCCAGCCGGTCCGCCGCGACGAGGACGAGCCGAAGGTGAGCGCCTCAACGGTCACGATCCACTCGAGCGGGATCGGCTGAGCGGCGCTGCCCCGCGTCGGTGGGCCCTGGCAGGGTGACGTTCGCCAGGCCGAGCACGGCCATGAGCGACGCGACCAAGACGACGGCGAGCACTCACCAGGACGCGGAAAGGCGACCACCGGCGGCAGTGTGAGCCCGGCTCCACCGCGCGGGACGTTTTTGTGTCGTCCTGAAGGGGCATAACACCAGTGCAACAGGATCGTTCACGCAACGTGGCCGAGTGAGAACGGTAGGGGTGAGGACATGCCCGGGAACCGAGCCAACGTGAAGAACGAGAAGCAGTACGAAGCCTTGAAGGACAAAGGCATGTCGAAGGAGAGGGCGGCCCGCATCGCCAACGCGCCGAAGGCCTCGAGCCACGGCGGCAAGAAATCCGGATCAGGTGGGAACCCGAAGCAGGGCGGGACCACGGCGCAGCACAAGGCCGCCGGCCGTAAGGGCGGACGGGCGGCGGCGCGGTCCCGGTGACTAAGGCCGAGCCGCACGAGGGGGGAGACGAGCGTGAGCGCGTCTTCGACGAGGTGATGGACACGCAGGAGCACCCGCACCCGAAGCACCGGGAACACGGCAAGGAGGACCCGAGGCCCGACGAAGAGGAGCTCGAAAGCCGGACCGAGGTGGAACGCGCCGAGGTCGGGTTGCCACCGGAGCCTGATCAGGCCTGAGTCCTCGTCGCATCGCCGTCTGGGTGTGACGGCGAACCGTTCGGGCACATCGAGCGTCATGACCACGTGGTGCGTCGTCCCCCGCTGGCTTTGGCCGCATTCCTCGTTCTGTGTCCGCTCCTGGCCCTGGGCGGCCGTCCGGAGGGGATGACCAAAGCGCTGTGAGGGGGCAGTCGTTAACCTGGCTCGGGTGACGCTCGACTTCCGGAACCGGCAGGAGGGTGACGTCGACTCCGTCTGTCCGGCCACCTTCTTCGAGGAGGAGTTGCCCCGGCTGGCCGCGCAGCGGTCCGCCCTCGCCGTCCCTGGAGCCCGGGAGCTCGGGGTCTGCCCGCTCACCGTGGTGACCCCGGCCGGCGACTGGACCCTGTCGATCGACGGCGACGCGGTCCGCATCACGTCGGGAGACGGCGCTCCCGCGTCGGTCCGCCTCGACGAGGCGGAGCTCACCGACTTCGTCCACGACCGGCGGACGCCGATGACGCTCCTGGCGGCGGGCACCCTGGACATGCCGAAGGGCGACCTGGGCGACGTCCTCGACTGGTGGGTCGTCCTGCGCTCCCTGCTCGATGCGCGCCGGATCCACACCGCCGGCGCGATCGACTTCAAGGACCGGGACGGCAAGGTGTTGGACCTCCGGCGCTCGTTCACGGCCCACGACGACCCGGCCGAGCAGAGTCACTTCCTCGCCGAGGCTGGCTTCCTCCACTTGCGCCACGTCTTCACGGCGGAGGAGATGGCGGAGGTGTCGGCCGACATCGACGCCGCCCTGCCGCGCTACGTCCCCGACGACGGTCGCTCCTGGTGGGCCACCACCGCGGCGGGCGAGGACCGCGCGGTCCGCCTGCAGTGGTTCCACGAGCAGAGCCCCAGCACGGCGGCCCTCCTACGGGACGAGCGGCTCCTGCGCCTCGCGGGCCTCACCTCTGATGGCCATCGGCACCGGTCGGAGGGCAACACCATCGAGGCGCTGGTCAAGCCGATCGGCGTGGTCCGGGGCATCTCGGACCTGCCGTGGCACAAGGACTGCAGCCTGGGGCGCCATTCGTACCGCTGCTGCAGCCTCACCGTCGGGATCTCGGTCACCGGGGCCGACGAGCGCTCGGGACAGCTGGCCGTCGTGGCCGGCTCGCACCGCGCCCTGGTGCAGCCGGCGTTCTTCCGCAGTTCGTGGGGTCTGCCCGAGGTGCCCTTGCCGACCGGGGTCGGCGACCTCACGGTCCACTGCTCGTGCACCATGCACATGAGCTACGCGCCCGTCGATGCGGAGCGGCGCGTGATGTACACCGACTTCACGCTCCCCTCGCCGGTGGACGACGAGACGGGCACGAAGAGCGGCAACGAGATCGCCCGCGTCCGCGAGCAGGCGTACAAGACGGTGAGCCAGGCGCCGAGCCCCGTCGCCTGAGCGCCGTCGCGGGCCAGCAGGCAGGATGAGGAGATGACCTCCCCCCGGCATGTGCACCTCCCGGACGGACGGCGCCTCGATCTGCGGGTCAGCGGTCCCGACGGCGGCGTTCCGTTGCTCTTCCACCACGGCACACCCGGTTCGTACATACCTCGCCGGTTCATGGAGCGCGCCGCCCATGCGCGGGGCTTGCGGCTCGTGACCACCTCGCGGCCGGGCTACGGGGACTCCACCCGCCAGGCGGGCCGGGCCGTGGTGGACGTGGTCGCCGATACGCAGGCCGTGCTCGACGAGCTCGGTGCCGACCGTTGCCTGGTCGCCGGCTGGTCGGGTGGGGGCCCGCACGCGCTGGCCTGCGCCGCCCGGCTTCCGTCCGCCGCCGCCGTGCTGGTCGTCGCCGGCGTGGCGACCTACCCCGCAGAGGGCCTCGACTTCATGGCCGGCATGGGGGAGGAGAACGTGATCGAGTTCGGCGCCGCGCTCCAGGGCGAGGACGTGCTCCGCCCCTACCTGTCGGACATGCGCGAGCAGCTCAAGGACGTCGGGATCGAGGGGATCATGACGACCCTGCAGACGCTGCTGCCACAGGTGGACAAGGACGTGCTGACCGACGAGTTCGCCGAGGACCTGGTGGCCAGCTTTCACGAGGCTCTGCGGACCGGCGTCGACGGCTGGCTCGATGACGACCTCGCCTTCACCAAGCCCTGGGGCTTCGCCTTCGACGAGATCTCCGCCCCGACCGCGGTCTGGCAGGGGAGCGCCGACCTGATGGTGCCGTTCGCGCACGGCGAGTGGTTGGCCGCGCACGTGCCCGGCGCGTCCGTGCACCTCGAGGAGGGCGAAGGCCACCTGTCCGTCGGGATCGGGGCGCTGGACCGCATGCTCGACGAGCTGTTGGAGCGGGCGGGCCTCGGCTAGCCCGCCGCGCGCGGGCGCCAAGCCTGCTCAAAGAGCGGACAATTTCCCGCTCGGCCCCTCTGCGGGAAGAACCGAAAATGGTACGTTGCCCGGGCTCATCAATTCCTGAACGAGGGGGGGGCGGGAACACCTGATGCAGCGTTCCTTCGCGCCGCGCCCTCTTGCGCGCGGCCTCATTGCGCTGGGTGCCGTCGTCGCGTCTGCTGTCGTCGTCGTGGGTGCGTCGGCCGGCCCGGCGGGAGCCGCGGGCATCCTGCCACCGTCGAACCCCGCCGCCGACGTCTCGCCGCAGGTCGTGCCGGCCTGTCGGACGTCGCCGGTCGACGACAAGAGCGCAGCGTGCATCGACTCCATCCTGCACAACATCAACTACGCCCGGTCGCTCGAGAGCCTCGGTCCCCTCGTCCTC
This sequence comes from uncultured Acidimicrobiaceae bacterium, assembly GCA_963834405.1. Lineage (GTDB taxonomy): Bacteria > Actinomycetota > Acidimicrobiia > Acidimicrobiales > RAAP-2 > Bog-473. The sequence continues at coordinate 22,960 of CAWIBX010000002.1, forward strand.
CCGAGTGACTATGCGAGCGACACCGTGCCGGTGCAGCAGCTGATCCTCGCGGACGAGGAGCGGGGCGACCGCGGGCTCTCCCAGTTCTCGGGACTGGTCGCCAGCCTGAACGGCGCCGCGCTCACCGCGGCCGGGGCCGACCAGGACCCCTCGCCCCCGTCGGGGTTCAGCTTCACGACGGCGGGCTCGAACTTCGCGCTCGATTACACGCCGCTCGGCGCCGACTTCGCCTGGATGTACGACGACGGCTACGGCGGGACCAATCTCGACTGCACGTCACCGGGCGCGACCACCTGCTGGGGTCACCGGGACACCATCCTCGGCAACTGGGCGGATACGGGGAGCACGATCGGCGTGATGGGCGACGCCGACACGGCCGCCGGTCAGTACACCCAGATCTTCGCCAACGACAACAACATGTCGGAGGCGCTGACCGACACCATCGACCCGAGCACGCTGCCCACACCGTCGACCGTGGCCACGCCCGATGTGGTCCAGGTATTGCCGGCCTCGTCGCCCAACACCGCGGCGGGCACGCCGGTGACCGTCGAGGGCAACTACTTCGGGACGACGCCGGAGGTGTTCTTCGGCGGCGTGGCGGCCACTGACGTGCACGTGAATTGGGACGGAGAGCTCACCGCCGATGCCCCCGCCGATCCGGCGGGCACCGCGACCGACCAGGTCGTCGTCACCGTCGAGAACGGTGCCCTTTCGTCCAGCTCCACGGGCACGGCCCAGGTCAACGAGTTCACCTACGCGCCGTCCGACGCGCCGGCCATCACGTCGGTGTCACCCACGTCGGGCACGCAAGTGCCCTCGCCCTCGTGCAGCGTCACGATCAGAGGGTCGAACTTCTTCGACGGCGGCGTGGCACCGATCGTCGACTTCGGCACGGTGGCCAGCATCGGCTCCATGACCTACAGCTCGTCGCTGATCACGACGACGATTCCGCCGGCCGTCAACCCGGCCACCGTGAACATCAGCGTGACGACTCCCGCCGGCACGAGTACCGCGTTGGTGGCCGACCAGTACACCTACGTCGCGGCGTCCGGGTCCGCACCGTGCATCACGAGCGGAAAGGCGGCCACGTTCAACTCGGGCAGCGCCGGCGCGTTCCACGTGACCACGTCGGCCGTCCCCGCCGTCACCTCCGTCACCGACGCCGCGTTCAGCGGCTGCACTCCGTCCACGCTGCCCGCCGACATCCGGCTCGTCTACGGCGGGGGCACCACGGCCACGCTGGAGGGCACGCCCGAACCGGGCGACGGCGGCACGTACACGGTCTGCCTCCAGGCCGCCAACGGGGTGGCGCCGGTCGCGACCCAGGTCTTCACGCTGACCGTGAACGCCCCGGCGCCGTCACCACCGCCGCCACCCGCTCCGCCGTCGCCGCCACCCGCCACGCACGGGTACTGGTTGGTCGGCTCGGACGGCGGCATCTTCAGCTTCGGCTCGGCGGCCTTCCACGGCTCTACGGGCGCCATGCACCTGCAGCGCCCGGTCGTCGGCATCTCGCCCACGGCCGACCGCGGCGGATACTGGCTCGTGGCCTCCGACGGCGGCACGTTCGCCTTCGGTGACGCGGGCTACTACGGCTCCATCCCCGGGGTCGGCCTCAACCCGGCCGGGTCGGGACTGCCCAACAGTCTGCGAGCGCCGATCGTCGGCATGGTCCCGTCCGCCGACGGCGGCGGCTACTTCATGGTGGCGTCCGACGGCGGCGTGTTCGCCTTCGGCGACGCGACGTTCGCGGGGTCCTGCCCGGGCATCGGCGGCTGCAGCGGCTCGGCGGTGGCCGTGGTCCCGGACACCACGGGCCACGGGTACTGGGTCGTCACGTCCACCGGCGGTGTCTATCCGTTCGGCGACGCCACCTACCACGGCGCCCCGGGCCCGCAGAGCTCCGCCATCACGTCCGCCGTGGCCACCGCCGACGGACAGGGGTACTGGATCCTCGACGCCGCCGGACAGGTGTTCGCCTACGGCGACGCACCGGCTTTGGGCAGCCTGCCGCCCGGTGCCGCCGGCGGCCCGGATCCGGCGGCCACCATCTTCGCCACCTCGGACGGGGGCGGGTACTGGATCGCCACCGCCCTGGGCCAGGTCACCCCGTTCGGCGACGCGCCCAACGACGGCGACGTGTCGGGACTGCACCTCAACGGCGAGATCATCGCCGCCTCCGGTTCATAGCGCCTCTCCCGCGCACCCCTGCGGATTCGCATCTATCGTGGGGTGAACCGATCGACCAGGGAGGCAGCAGCATGGGCATCTTCCAGCGGGCACACGACATCGTCCAGGCCAAGACGAACAAGGCACTCGACGCCGCCGAGAAGCCGGACGAGATGCTCGATCTCTCCTACGAGAAGATGCTCGAGCAGATCACCCAGGTGCGGCGCGCCCTGGTCGACCTGGCCGCGTCGAAGAAGCGGCTCGAGCTGCAGGAGGAGCAGCTCCAGCACAGCGTCGAGCACCTCCAGGAGCAGGCCAAGCAGGCCCTGGCCGCCAACCGCGAGGACCTGGCGCGGGAGGCCTTGAACCGCAAGGCGGCGGCCCAACAGCAGATCGACGAAATGGAGCCGCAGCGCAAGCAGCTCGACGAGGAGGAGACCAAGCTCACCGCGACGCTGAACGGCCTGCAGACCCGGGTCAACCAGTTCCGCACGCAGAAGGAGACCCTGAAGGCCCAGTACACCGCGGCCAAGGCGATCAGCACGGTCGACGAGAGTGCGGCGGGCATCTCCAAGTCCTTCAACGACTCGGGCGCCACCCTGCAGCGGGCCCAGGACAAGATCTCCACCATGCAGGCGCGCTCGGGCGCGCTCGACGAGCTCCTCGAGTCGGGCGTGCTCGAGGACGTGGGTGGGGGCACCGACGACATTCAGAAGGAGCTCGACCAGGTCGGCAACAGCGCCCAGGTCGACCAGGAGCTGGCGGCGCTCAAGGCGCAGGTGGGCACGGGAGCCCCCGAGCCAGACGCGCTGGCGGCGGCGCCGGCACCGGCGCCCGACGAGGCGACGCCCTCCTCCTAGCGCACGGGCGACGAGCCGACGAAGCCGGCGATCACGTCCGCCAACTCGCGGCCGCGGTCCTCCTGGACGAAATGACCGCCACCGGCGAGCTCGGGGTGCGTCAGCCCCCGCGCCCCGGGCACGTGCGTGCGCAGCACCGCGTCCCACCCGGCGGTGCCGGGGTCGGCGTCGGAGTACGCGGTGAGGAACGGCCCTTCGAAGGCGGCCAGCGCCGCCATGGTGCGCCGGTTGAGCCGGGCGCACGCGCTCGATGGCGTCAGGCCCATCAAGAGGGGCAGCTGGCGCGGGCCGGCGCAGAACTCCTCGGACGGGAAGGGCGCGTCGTACGCTGCGAGCACCGGGTCCTCGAGGACCGAGGTCGTCGCTCCCTGCAGGAACACGCTCGGCCGGAACGGGGTGAGCTCCTGGGTGAGCCGCTGGTAGTCGAGCAAGGTCGGCTCGACCGTCACGCGACCGTCGGCGTCGCTGTGACAGGCCCAGCCCAGGCGTCCGGCCAGCTCCGGACCGGCCGTGTGCAGCGCGGTGTTGGTGGCGACCACCCGGCGGAAGCGGTCCGGGTCGCGGGCGAGCACGCCCAGCCCGAACGGCCCGCCCCAGTCCTGCACCACGAGCGTGACGCCGTCGAGCCCGGTGGCCTCGACGAAGGCCGCCAGCCACTCGACGTGCGCGGGCACGGCGTGGGCCGTGCGCAGCGCGGGCTTGTCGGAGCGGCCGAACCCGATGAGGTCGGGCGCCACCGCGCGCAGACCGAGACCGGCCAGGCGCTCGATGACAGCGCGGTAGAGGTACGACCACGTCGGCTGTCCGTGCAGCAGCAGCACCGTCTCGCCGTCGCGCGGGCCTTCGTCGACGTAGTGCATGCGCAGCCCGTCGGGCAGCTCGGCGTAGCGGGGGTCGAACGCGAAGCCCGGGAGCTCGCCGAAGCGCGCGTCGGGGGTGCGCAGGCGCTCCACGAGCGTCATTGTGCCGCTTCTCTGCGCGCGGCGTGGCCGCTGCGGTCGGATGGGCGGTCGTGAGCGACGCCGCGGACGTCATCGTCGTCGGGGCCGGCATCGTCGGGCTCTCCCTGGCGTACGAACTCGCCGCCCTCGGCGCGTCGGTCACCGTCGTCGACGCCGGGCACACCGGACGGGCCACCGACGCCGGGGCCGGGATCCTGTCCCCGGTCACGAGCATGGAGACCGACCCCGCGCTGTGGCCGTTCCTGCGCCAGTGCGGGACCCACTACCCGTCGCTGCTCGACCGGCTGGCGGCCGACGGTGCGCCCGTGCAGGAAGCGGGCTACGGGGAGTGCGGGCTGCTCTCCGTCGTGCTGCGTCCCCACGAGAACGAGTGGTTCGCCCCCTTCGCGGAAATGGCGATGCGCCGCGCCCCGGGGGAGGTCGCCGAGATCGGACCCGCCGACGCGAGGTCGCTCTTCCCGCCGCTCGGGCGGGTGCACCGCGCGCTGCATGCACCCGGTGCGGCGCGGGTCGACGGCCGCGGCATGGCCGCCGCCCTGCGCGCGGCCACGCGGGCCCGCGGGGTCACCTTCCTGCAAGGGCACGCCGACGGCGTGGCCGCCGAGGACGGCCCGGCGGGCGCGCGACACGTGTCCGCCGTGCGCGTCGCCGGCGGGGGGGAGGTGGCGTGCGGCGCACTGGCGGTCACCGGCGGGGCCTGGAGCGCGGCCATGGGGGAGTGGCTGGACTGCGCACTGCCCGTCGGGCCGACGAAAGGCCAGATCGTGCACCTCGGCGTCGAGGGGGACACGGGGGCGTGGCCGATCGTGCAGCCGTTGCTCACGCACTATCTCGTGCCGTGGCCCGGGGGCCGGGTCGTCTGCGGGGGCACCTTCGAGAGTGGTGCCGGCTTCTCGACCACCGCGACGGCGGCGGGCATCTCCGAGTTGCTGCGCGAGGGCCTGTCGGTGGCGCCGGGGCTGGCCGAGGCCGAGTACCGAGAGACCCGGGTCGGCCTGCGGCCCATGTCGGCCGACGACCGGGCCTTCCTTGGGCGCCTGCCGGGCTGGGGCAACGCCTGGGTGGCGACGGGGCACGGTGCCAACGGGCTGCTGCAAGGCCCGTATTCCGGCCGCGTCCTGGCCCATGCCGTTGCGGGCCGCGTCCTGCCCGCCGGCGAGGTGCCGGCACCAGCGGCGTTCGACCCGGCGCGCGTGCGGCGCGGCTGAGCGCCGGCGCGCATCCACCACGGCGCGGTCCGGGCACACGAGACTGGGGCCGTGCAGGGGACGCTGCGTCAGGGTGGCAAAGACCAGCCCGCCACCGAGCAGAACGCGCTCGCCGCGCTGGCCGGCACGGACTTCTTCTGGCTCGACCTCGACGACGTGCAGGGCGACGGGACCGTGGGCGAATTGCTCGAGCGTGCACTTCGGTTTTCACCCCCTGGCCGTCGCGGCGGCGGAGCGTTTCAACCAGCGGCCCCGCGTCGACGACTACGGCTCCTTCATGTACCTGGTGGCGCGTGGCGCCGACCCCGAGCACATTGGCAACGCCGAGGTGCATTGCTTCTGGACCGACCGCTACGTCGTGACGGTGCACCGGGGCGGGTGCCCCGCCCTGGCCAAGGTGCGAGATGGCCTGGAGAGCCACCCCGCCAGCGGAAAGGCGCCGATGCAAATCGTGATCGTGTACCGCGTCGTGAGCGCCCTGGCCGACACCTTCTTCCCGTTCCTCTCCAATTTTGACGACCGGATCGACGCGTTGGAGGACGACATCCTCAAGGCCCCGACCGAGGCGCAACTCGGCGAGCTCTTCGACATGAAGCGGACGCTCATGGACGCGCGCAAGGTGATCGCGCCCCAGCGGGACATGATGGCCGGCATCGCGGGCGGGGTGACCGAGGTGCCGGGCATGACCGACGAGGCCTCGCGGTACTTCCGGGACCTCTACGACCACATGATCCGGCTGGCCGACATGGTGGACAACTACCGCGACCTGCTGACCAGCGTGATGGACACCCACCTCTCGACGGTGTCGAACCGCCTCAATGTCGTCATGAAGCAGCTGACGATCATCGCCACCATCTTCCTGCCGCTCAGCTTCCTCACCGGGTTCTTCGGGCAGAACTTCGCCGTCATGGTCCGCTTCATCGGGTCGGCGTGGACGTTCTGGGTCCTTGCGATCGGCCTGGAGCTGGGGGCCGTCGTGTTCCTCGTCGTCCTGTTCTATCGCCGCGGCTGGATCGGCGGTCCGACGGTCTGACGCCGCGGCCCGGCTCCGTCAGGGGTCGGGCAGGGGGCCCGGGCGCGAGGGCAGGTGCGGCGGGGACTCCGCCGCGTGCGCCTCGTAGTCGGTCCACCACGACTCGCAGCCGTCGGGGACCGGGAACCCGAGCTGCTTGCGCCGGTGCACCAGGTCGCGCACCCGCGCCTTGTGCTCCCGGATCAGTGCCAGCGTCCCCGCCTCGTTCCCGTCCGGCTTCACCTTCGACCACAACGTGTCCTCGAGCAGCCACGCCTCCCGGCGCGCCTGCACCAGGTCGTGGGTTCCCTGCGCCACCTCGGCCAGTAGCGCGGCGTCCCCCTCGGCCATGACGTCGGCGGCGCGCAGCCAGCCGTAGTCCTTGTTGATGCGCAGCAGGCCCGGCTGGACTTCGAAGAGCCCGACGACATCCAGGATCGGATCGACCGTCGTAAGGGTGGCGCCCGCGGGCAGCGGGGCGTCCAGGTTGGACAGCTGGCGGTCGGCGACGCCGATCATGCCCATGGCACGAAGGCCGATGTACCCGGCCGGCGCCTCCGCGTAGTCACGCTCGTCGCGGGCGAGGGTGAGGGGCACGGCCACGACGGCGACGACGCGTTGGGCGCCGAGCGCCAGTGCCGCCCGCACCGGAATGATCTCAATGACGCCCCCGTCGACGTAGTCGTCGTCGGCCAGTGGGCGGGGCGGGAACACCATCGGCACGCTCGCCGAGGCGATCGCCCCCTCCACCAGGTCGACGGGCCCGGCCGCCTCGGGGGGTGCCGGGGTGCGGGCGTCGGACTCGACGAGCGAACCGTCCTCGGTCACGTAGCGCAGCACGCCCGCGCGGAGCGCCGTCACCGCGAGCCGCAGCTGCAGTCCCGGTCGCGCGATCAACGCGGGGTCGACCGGCCGGATGCCGTTGCTGCCCCGGTGCAGTGCCTCGGCCAGCGGGTCCAGGTTGAGGACCGCGCTGCCGCTCGATCGCAAGTGGCGGCGCACCCGCGGGAGCCGGAAGCCGGCCCCGGCGACCAGTCGGAGGGCATGGCGCTGGCGCCGTCGTCGCGCCTTGCGGGCCTGCCGGCGCTCGCGGCGGTCGGACGAAGGGCGGGGGACCAGCTCGTTCCCCGGCCGGGTCGTGGCGGTCGTGAGCGGGAAGGGCGGGCGGGTGCCCTCGGTGATCTCCTGCTGGATCTCGCGCCCGAGCCGCGTGCCGTCGAGCGCGGCGAGCCAGCCCTGCTTGCCGAACACGTGCTCCATGGTCGTCATGGCGAGCACGTCGTCCTCTATCTCCTGTACGCGCTGCGCGAACTCCGGTGCCGTGCGCGCCTGTGCCAGCACGGTGGCCGCGATGGCGCCGGCCGACGTCGCGGTGACGATCTCGGGCACCATGCCCTCGACGCCGATCAGGTACTGGAGGGCGCCCACCTCGAACGAGCCCTTGGTCCCGCCGCCGGCGAGGACGAACGCGGTCGGGCCCGCAGGGGCGAACGGCATCGGATGATTGTGGCACCGTGAACTTGCGGTGACAATGACCGTCAGCCACCAGCGGCGGCGCCGACCACCTCCACCAGCGCGCCGGCCCGCACCCGGGTCGAGGCCCATTCGGAACGGGGGACCACGCAGCGGTCGACCGCCACGGCGACGCCCTTCGGGTCGGGCTCGTCCACCAGGTGCCGCACGACGTCGGCCACGGTGCTGCCCGCCGGGACCTCGGCCGGTTCCCCGTTCACGATGACGGCGACCCCGGTCATGCGGAAGCGAGCGCCTGGAGCAGCGGGTGCGGCGCGCGCCGGCCGAAGAGGTCGGCGACCGCGGCCGCGGTGAAGGGCGCCAGCAGAATGCCGTTGCGGTAGTGCCCGGTGGCGACGGCGACCCCGTCGAGCGCGCTCCAACCGATGCGCGGGGTGTTGTCCGCCGTGGCCGGGCGCAGCCCCGCCTCCGCTTCGAGCAACGCCAGCTCGTCCACGCCCGGCACGATCGCCCGGGCGTCGCAGAGCAACTCGTGCACGGCACCCGCCTGCACCGTCGTGTCCGCGCCGCGTTCCTCGACCGTCGCGCCGACCACGAGCGTGCCGTCGGGGCGGGGCACGAGGTACACGGAGTGGCCGCGCACGAGCCCGCGGACGGTGTGCGACACGAGGGGCCCCGGGCGGTCGCCCCACGGTCCGAGGCGCAGGATGTGCCCCTTGACCGGGCGCACCGCCGGGAGGCCCGCCTCCTCCAGGCCGCCGATGGAGGGGAAGCCGGTCCCGGCCGCCAGGAGGACGTGGTCGGCGCCGAGGCGGTGGCCGTCCGCCAGGACCAACGCGGGACCCGGCGCCACCCCGGCCACCGTCGCGGCGTCGAAGGAGACACCGGCGAGGCGGCAGGCCTCGACCAGCGCGGTCAGCAGCGCGCGGTTGTCGACCTGGTGGTCGCCCGGGACCTCAATGCCGCCCCGGAGGGCGGGGCTGAGGGCGGGCACCAACCGCCGGCACTCGGACGCACTGCGGCGCTGGGCGGCGAGGCCGAGCGAGTGCTGGTAGGCGAGGAGGTCGTCGAGGTTGGCGCGGTCGGATGCATCGAGCGCGACGGTGAGCGTCCCGGCGCGGTCGTAGCCGATGGTCCGCCCGGAGGCAGCCTCGAGTTCCGCGGCGAACGCGGGCCAGCGCCGCGCGCCCTCCACGAGGAGCCGGGTGAGCGGCGCCTCTCCGAACTGCGCCTCGGTCACCGGTGCCAGCATCCCCGCCGCCACCCAGGACGCGCCGTCGCGCCCGGGCGCCGGCGCGACCACCGTCACATCATGTCCGTTGCGTGACAATTCCCAGGCGCAAGACAGGCCGATGACCCCGCCGCCCACGACGTGGACCCGAGAGGGCATGTGCCCAGCCTACGAGGGCCGTCGTGTATCCTGTTCTTTCCGCAATCGGGCCAGCGTCGTCCCGGCACCGCACACGATTCGCCAACTCGGAAGGACGCCGATGGCCACTGGCCTCTACGACCCCGCATACGAGCACGATGCCTGCGGCATCGGCATGGTCGCGGATCTGCACGGCCGGGCCGACCACGACATCGTGGACAAGGGCCTCACGGTGCTCGAGCGTCTGGCGCATCGCGGTGCGTCCGGCGCCGAGGTCGCGACGGGCGACGGCGCCGGGATCCTCGTGCAGGTGCCCCACCGTTTCCTGCTCGGCGCGGCCGCCGCCGCCGGCTTCACGCTGCCGGAGGCCGGGGGCTACGCCGTCGGCCTCGCCTTCCTTCCGCTCGACGAGGACGACGCCCACAAGGCGCGCAGCACGGTGGAGCAGCTGGCCGGCGAGGAGCACCTCACGGTCCTCGGCTGGCGCCGGGTACCGACCGAGCCCGAGGGGCTGGGCGCCACGTCCCTGGGGGCGATGCCGGCCATTGAGCAGGTGTTCCTGGCACCCGACGGGCCCGGGGTGGACACCATGGCGCTGGAACGGCGCGCCTTCGTCCTGCGCAAGCGGGCCGAGCACGCCGTCGATGACCTCTACTTCCCGTCGTTGTCGGCCCGGACCCTCGTGTACAAGGGCATGCTCACCTCGGAGCAGCTCCGGGAGTTCTACCCCGACCTGCGCGACCCCACCTTCGAGTCCGGGCTGGTGCTCGTGCACTCGCGCTTCTCAACCAACACGTTCCCGAGCTGGCCGTTGGCCCACCCGTACCGGTACCTGTGCCACAACGGGGAGATCAACACACTCGCCGGCAACCGCAACTGGATGCGCGCCCGCGAGGCGCTGCTCGAGACGCCCTTGCTGGAGGGCGACATCGAGCGCATCTATCCGGTGTGCACCCCGGGCGCCAGCGACTCCGCCAGCTTCGACGAGGTGCTCGAGCTGTTGCATCTCGGCGGGCGTTCCATGCCGCACGCCGTCCTCATGATGATCCCCGAGGCGTGGGAGAACCACGCCACCATGGACCCGGCGCGCCGCGCCTTCTACCGCTACCACGCGTCGCTCATGGAGCCCTGGGACGGACCCGCCGCGGTCGCCTTCACCGACGGCACGGTGGTCGGCGCCGTGCTCGACCGCAACGGCCTGCGCCCGGCGCGCTTCTGGGTGACCGACGACGGGTTGGTGGTGCTCGCCAGCGAGGTGGGCGTGCTCGACATCGCACCCGAGCGCGTGGTCCGCAAGGGCCGCCTGCAGCCGGGACGCATGTTCCTGGTCGACACCGCGCAGGGGCGGATCGTGGAGGACGAGGAGATCAAGACCGAGCTGGCGGCGGAGCACCCCTACGAGCAGTGGCTGGTCGCGGACCAGGTGCGGCTCGAGGAGCTGCCGGCCCGCACCATGCTCACGCCCCAGCACGGCAACGTGGTGACCCAACAGCGCCTGTTCGGGTACACGAACGAGGAGCTGCGCATCATCTTGGCCCCGATGGCGCGGACGGGGGTCGAGCCCCTCGGTTCCATGGGGTCCGACGCCGCCATCGCCGTGCTGTCGGACCGGGCGCGGCTCCTCTACGACTACTTCACCCAGCTCTTCGCACAGGTGACGAACCCCCCGCTCGACGCCATCCGCGAGGAGCTGGTCACGTCCCTGGCCGCGACCATCGGCCCCGAGGCCAACCTGCTCGATGCCCGCTGTGGCTCCTGCCGCCAGATCCTGCTGCCGCTGCCGGTGATCGACCGCGACGACCTGGCCAAGCTGATGTACGTCAACGAGCACGGCGAGACCCCGGGCTTCAAGGCCTTCGCCGTCGACGGGCTCTTCGAGGTGCGCGAGGCCGGAACCGCCGGCGCCCCGACCGAGGCGGGTGGCGAGGCCCTGCGCCGGTCCATTGAGGACGTGCGCCGGCGGGTCTCCGAGGCCATCGCCGACGGCGCCAACCTCATCGTCATCTCGGACCGCAACGCGACGGCCGAGTGGGCGCCCATCCCGTCCCTGCTGCTGACGGCGGCGGTGCATCACCACCTGGTGCGCGAGAAGACGCGGACCAGGGTCGGCCTCGTCATAGAGACGGGGGACGCCCGGGAGGTGCACCACATGGCGCTCCTCATCGGGTACGGCGCCGCCGCGGTCAACCCGTACCTGGCGCTCGACGCCATTGACGACATGATCTCGGAAGGATTGCTCGAGGGTGTGTCGCCGCGCCAGGCGCGCCGGAACTACATCAAGGCGGCCTGCAAGGGCGTGCTCAAGGTCATGTCGAAGATGGGCATCTCGACCGTGGCCTCGTACACGGGGGCCCAGGTCTTCGAGGTGATCGGCCTCGATTCCGGCCTGATCGACGAGTACTTCACGGGCACGTCCTCGCGCATCGGTGGCGTGGGACTCTCGGTCCTGGCCGCCGAGGTGGCGACCCGCCACCGCCAGGCGCACGAGCCGCGGCCGACCGAGCGCGCCCACCGCGAGCTCGAGGTGGGCGGCGAGTACCAGTGGCGCCGGGAGGGCGAGTTCCACCTGTTCAACCCGCGCACCGTCTTCAAGCTGCAGCACGCCACGCGGTCCAAGCGCTACGAGATCTTCAAGGAGTACACGCGGGCCGTCGACGACCAGAGCGAGCGGCTCGGCACCCTGCGCGGCCTGCTGCGGCTGCAGCCGGCCGAGGGCGGACCCATCCCGATAGACGAGGTGGAGTCGATCCAGTCGATCATGTCGCGCTTTTCAACCGGGGCCATGTCGTACGGGTCCATCTCGGCGGAGGCGCACGAGACGCTGGCCATTGCCATGAACCGCATCGGCGGGCGCTCCAACACGGGCGAGGGCGGCGAGGACGCCGACCGCTACACGCCGGACGCCAACGGGGACCTGCGGCGCTCGGCCATCAAGCAGGTGGCGTCGGGCCGCTTCGGGGTGACGGGTGAGTACCTGGTCAACGCGGACGACCTGCAGATCAAGATCGCCCAGGGTGCCAAGCCCGGCGAGGGCGGCCAGCTGCCGGGCAACAAGATCTGGCCCTGGATCGCCCGGACCCGCAGCTCGACGCCGGGGGTGGGGCTGATCTCGCCGCCGCCGCACCACGACATCTACTCCATTGAGGACATCGCGCAGCTGATCCACGACCTCAAGTCGTCGAACCCTCGGGCGCGCGTCCACGTGAAGCTGGTGGCCGAGGTCGGGGTGGGGACGGTGGCGGCGGGCGTGGCCAAGGCGCACTCCGACGTCGTCCTGATCTCCGGGCACGACGGCGGCACGGGGGCGGCGCCGCTGACCTCGCTGAAGCACGCCGGCATCCCTTGGGAGATCGGCCTGGCCGAGACGCAGCAGACGCTGCTGGCCAACGGCCTGCGCGACCGCATCGTGGTGCAGGTGGACGGGCAGCTCAAGACCGGCCGCGACGTCCTCGTCGGCGCGCTGCTCGGCGCCGAGGAGTTCGGCTTCGCGACGGCGCCGCTGGTGGTGTCGGGCTGCATCATGATGCGGGTTTGCCACCTCGACACCTGTCCGGTGGGCATCGCCACCCAGACGCCGTCGTTGCGGGCCAAGTTCAGCGGGAAGCCCGAGTTCGTCGAGACCTTCTTCGAGTACATCGCCGAGGAGGTGCGCGAGCTGCTGGCCTCCCTGGGCCTGCGCAGCCTGGACGAGGCGATCGGGCGGGTCGACCTGCTCGACACGGAGGGCGCCGTCACCCACTGGAAGGCCGCGGGGCTCGATCTCTCCTCGGTGCTGGCCCAGCCCGACGTGCCCGCGACGATGGGCCGGCGCCAGACGCGGCTGCAGGACCACGGGCTGGAGAAGGCGCTCGACCACGCCTTCCTGGCGGCGTGCGAGCCGGCACTGCGCGACGGCACCCCGGTCGCGGCAGAGGTGCCCATCTGCAACGTCGACCGCACCGTGGGCACGCTGCTCGGCTCGGAGATCAGCCGGCGCTACGGCGCGGCCGGCCTGCCCGACGACACCATCTCGCTGACCTTCACCGGTTCGGCCGGGCAGAGCTTCGGGGCGTTCGTGCCCCGCGGCGTCACGATGCGGCTCTTCGGCGACGCCAACGACTACTTCGGCAAGGGCCTGTCGGGCGGGCGCCTGGTCGTGCGCCCGCCGCTGGGCTCGCCCTTCGCCGCCGAGGACCAGATCATCGCGGGCAACGTGATCCTCTACGGCGCCACGGGCGGCGAGGTCTTCATCCGGGGCCAGGTCGGGGAGCGCTTCGGCGTGCGCAACTCCGGCGCCACCGCGGTGGTGGAGGGCGTGGGCGACCACGGCTGCGAGTACATGACGGGCGGGCTGGTGCTGGTCCTCGGGCCGACCGGGCGCAACTTCGCCGCCGGCATGTCGGGCGGCGTCGCCTACGTCTACGACCCGGCGCGCACGTTCGGCCAGCGGGTGAACCTCGAGCTGGTCGACGTGGAGCCCTTGGACGAGGAGGACGCGGCGCTGGTGCGGTCCCTCGTGGAGCGGCACGGCGCCGAGACGGAGTCGGCCGTGGCGCAGTGCCTTCTCGACGCCTGGGATCTCGAGGTGCGCGAGTTCGTGAAGATCATGCCGCGGGACTACCGGCGCATCATGGAGGCCACGCGCCGGGCCGAGGCGGAGGGCCGATCGGTGGACGAGGCCGTGATGGAGGCGGCGCATGGGTAAGTCGCATGGGTAAGCCCACCGGCTTCATGGAGTTCGGCCGCTCCCTGCCGCGGCGTCGCCCGGTCTCGGTGCGCCTGCGCGACTGGCGCGAGGTGTACGAGCCTTTCGGGGAGGAGGCCACGAAGGAACAGGGCGCGCGCTGCATGGACTGCGGCATCCCGTTCTGCCACGACGGCTGCCCGCTCGGGAACCTGATCCCCGAATGGAACGACCTCGTCTACCGCGACGACTGGCCCGAGGCCATGGAGCGGCTCCAGGCCACCAACAACTTCCCGGAGTTCACGGGGCGGCTGTGCCCGGCACCCTGCGAGGCGTCGTGCGTGCTCGGCATCAACGAGGACCCGGTGACGATTGAACGGATTGAGTACGAGATCGCGGAGCGGGCCTGGGAGGAGGGCTGGGTGACCCCTCAGGTCCCGACCGCGCGCACCGGCAAGACGGTGGCGGTCGTGGGCTCGGGCCCGGCCGGCCTGGCGGCAGCGCAGCAGCTGCAGCGGGCGGGCCACGCGGTGACCGTCTTCGAGCGCGGCGAGCGACCGGGTGGCCTCCTGCGTTACGGCATCCCCGAATTCAAGATGGAGAAGGCGGTGCTGGACCGCCGCCTCGCCCAGATGGCGGCCGAGGGCGTCACGTTCGTGTGCGCGACCGCCGTCGGCGGGCAAGAGGTCGAAGACCCGACGCCGGGGTGGCGCGAGGACCCGCTCGAGCCCGGAGAGGTGCGCGGTGCGGGTGCGGCCGGCGCGCCGGACGTGCGCGTGCGCCCGGCGGCCGACGTACGGGCCGAGTTCGACGCGCTGGTGCTCGCCGGCGGCGCCACGCTGCCTCGTGACCTGCCCGTGCCGGGTCGGGAGCTGGACGGCATCCACGTGGCCATGGAGTACCTGAAGCCGTCGAACCTGGTGCGCGAGGGCAGGCTGGCGGCGTCGCCGATCAGTGCCAAGGGCAAGCGGGTGGTGATCATCGGTGGCGGCGACACGGGCGCGGACTGCCTCGGGACCGCGCACCGCCAGGGGGCGCGGTCGGTGCACCAGCTCGAGATCATGGCGGAGCCTCCGCCCGAGCGTGCGGCGGACAACCCCTGGCCGCAGTGGCCGCTCATCCTGCGGGCCTCCTCGGCCCACGAGGAGGGCGGCGAGCGCCTGTTCTCCATCACGACGACGGAGTTCGCCGGTGACGATTCCGGACGAGTGCGGGGTTTGCGCGGGCACGAGGTCGAGATGCGCACCGAGGACGGGCGGCCCGTGTTCGAGGAAGTGCCCGGATCGGAGTTCGAGCTCGAATGCGAGCTGGTGCTCCTCGCCATGGGCTTCCTGGGCACCGAGCGCCGGGGGGCGGTGGCCGAGCTGGGCGTCGAGGTGGGACCGCGCGGGACAGTGATGGCCGACGCGAACTGGATGACGAACGTGGAGGGCGTGTTCGTGTGCGGCGACCAGACGCGCGGCCAGAGCCTGATCGTGTGGGCTATCGCCGAGGGCCGCTCCTGCGCGGCGGCGGTGGACCGCTGGCTCATGGGGACGACGTCGCTGCCGGCACCGCTGGTGCCTGGGCAGCTGGCGCTGCGCTGAGCGGACGGCGCGGCAGCCGATAGCGGACATCGCCGTGCCCCTCACCAAGGCCCACGGGGTCGAGCTCTACTACGAGCGGGCCGGCACGGGGGAGCGGCTGTTGTTCATCTCGGGGACGGGCGCCGACCTGCGCCGCCAGCCGCGGCTGACGGACAACCCTTCGTTCGCCTCGTTCGAGCTCCTGCAGTACGACCAGCGCGGCTTGGGGCAGTCGGCCGTCCCGGAGGGGCCCTACACCATGGCCGACTACGCCAACGACGTCGCGGGATTGCTCGACGCCATGGAGTGGGACGACTGCCTCGTACTGGGCGTGTCGTTCGGCGGCATGGTTGCCCAGGAGCTGGCCATCCGGCACGCGGCGCGGGTGCGACGGCTCGTCCTGGCCTGCACTTCGGCGGGCGGCAGAGGGGGCGCGTCCTATCCGCTGCACGAACTGGTGGACCTCCCACGCGAGGAGGGCTTGACGCAGCGACTGCAGCTCATCGACACCCGCTGGGACGCGGCGTGGCAGGAGGCCAACCCCGACACGGTGCGCATGTTCCGCGAGGGCTTCCGGCTGGGGGAGGGCGCGCAGTCCGGCGGGAGCGGACCGAACGGGCCCTTGCTCCAGTTGGAGGCGCGAAGCCACCACGACACGGCCGACCGCCTGGGATCGATCCGCTGCCCGACGTTCGTCTGCGGCGGCCGCTACGACGGGATCGCGCCGCCGCCCAACAGCGAATTCCTGGCCCGGTTCATCCCAGGGGCGCGGCTCGAGCTGTTCGACGGCGGGCACGTCTTCTTCATGCAGGACCCCGCCGCGTTCCCGACGATGCTCGCGTTCCTCGGCAGCGACGACGGGGCGCCGTAGCAGCCCTCGGGGAGCGAACCGCTCAGCCCAAACGTTCGAGCAGAGCCGTCGCCTCACGCTCGACGTTGCCGTACCCGCCACCGGCGGCTATCTGTCGCGCCTGTCCCGCCAACGTCCGCGCCCGGACGCGATCGTCACGTCGGTCGCGGTCGGCGAGGAGCGCCGCCCAGGCGGCCTGCGTGGTCGAAACGAAGATCGGGCATTGGAGGCGTTCGTGTAGCTGCAACGCTTGGCCATACGCCGCGTCCGCCGCGTCGAGTCGGCCGAGGAAGTGCTGGATCCGTCCGATGGAGTGTGCCATGACGGGGCTCGTCGAAACCCCGGTCGTGGGGAGGTGATCGGCGAACAGCGTAATCCGCCCGAGGAGGACGTCCGCGGCCTCCGTGTGTCCGGTACGGATGGCCGAATCGGCCCAGTACGCGTACGTCGTGAGGCAGTTGGTGTCTTCTGGAACCGCGAACCCCGCGGCGTATTCGGCGTCGAGGAGCTGCCGGCACCGCGGCTCGTCGTCCGCTTCTGCGTATCCGACCGCGAGAACCGCGCGATACACATGAAGCCGAGGCCGGGAGGCGACCGCGTCCTCGAGAAGTGGGACCAGCTCTGCCATCCGACCCTGGCGCATGCGGATGTTTATGAGTTGCGCGCCATAGATGATCAACGCGTCCTCTTGTCCCGTCTCGAGACCCAAGTCGAGCGCCTTCGTGGCGAGCTCCTCCGCCTTTTCGAGGTCGCCGTCGACCACGGCCCGCAGGGCGAGGTGGAAGGTGTGGCTCCACTGAAGGTTTGCGTCGGGCAGCGTCTCGATGATGCCGGCCTTGGTCTGGAGGATCTCGTCAAAACGTTCCCTCTTCGCATGCTCCAGTTCGCATTGCATCAGTGAGTCGAGCGCGAGGCACTGGAAAAACGGATCACGGAGCTCGTCGGCCAGGGCCAAGGCTTCCGTCATCCAGGCATGGCGCTCCGCCCGCATCGATGGGCAGATGAGGGCACGCTGCGCGTAGATCAGCACGTGAAGGGTGGTCGTCGCGTCATCGCAGCTTCGGGCAAGCGCAATCGCCTCTTCGGCCAGAGCGACGCGCTCGGGCAACGGCTTGCTGTAGATCTGCTCGGCTCCCAAGAGCGCAAGAAGTCGCGCCCGCGTTGCCGGGGCATCGCGCCCGATAGCGGCGAGAGCATGATGAAGCACTTCGAGCCGTTCCTCGTCGGCGGTGCCGTCCGTCCGGGACTGCCATCCCCGGTTGTTGGCGAGCGCAGCCCGCGCCAACAGCGCGACATCCCCAGCGTGGTCGGCGGCCCACGCAGCTTGGAGCAGCGTCTCGCGGTAGGCCGGGATGCCCAGCTGGCGCTGCGCGACACCCAGGCCAACGAGCAACTCGGCACGGGTCCTGTCATCTCCTGCAGCGTCGGCATCGAGGAGCTCGAGGGCCTGGCTGTACCAGCGCAGAGCCTCGGCGGGCGAGAAGGTGGCGAGTGCCCGGGCGCCCGCCTGACCTGCATAGGCGACCGCCTTGCCGGCGTCCGACGGGCGCGTCGCCTGGGCCCAGTGGTAGGCCAGTTCACCGACCCGGGGTCCGGGTTCGCCCTGCGTGAGGTCCTCGAGCGCCGCGGCGACGGCCCGGTGGGCGCGGGCGCGGCGATTGGCCGAAACGTTGTCGTAGAGGGTGCGTTCGATGAGCGCATGGGCGAAGGTGTAGCCCGCGCCGCGGTCACGCTCGCGGAGCACCTGGGCTTCGACCGCGGCGTCACACAGGTCCACGAGTTGGTCGGCGTCGACGTCCGCTACACGCTCCAGAAGGTCCAGGTCGAAGTCGCGCCCGATGACCGAGGCCAGGGTGAGTACGCGAGTGGTCTCTTCACCCAGGGAGTGCACCCTCTGCCCGACGACCTCGCGGATGCTGACGGGCAATCCGGCCGTACGCAGGTCCTCCGCGGCCCGCCAGTGGCCGTCCTCGTCCTGATAGATCGCGCCGGTGGCGGCCAAGTGCCGTAGCAGCTCACCGACGAAGAACGGGTTGCCGTCCGTCTCGGCCAAGAGGGCGTCGCGCAGCGCGAGGCCGTCGTCCTCCAATTCGTGCCCGGCCATGAGCTCCAGGAAGTCCATGAGCTCGCTGTCGTCGAGCCCGCGCAATGGCAACCGCGTCACACCCTGTTCACGATGGAGTGCCGCCAGTGCGGCGGCCAATGGGTCGTCCGGTCCGACGTCAGCGTCCCGGAATGTGCCGACGATCATCACGGACAGGCGCCGGTTGGCCGAGAGAAGGTGACGCAAGAGTTCGACCGTGCCTGCGTCGGCCCAGTGCAAGTCGTCGAGGAGGACCACGACGGGCGTTCTCTGCGATGCCTTGGACAGGAGGTCGACCACCGCGGCGAAGAACCGGGGCCGGTCAGTCTCGTCGGATCCCTTCTCGTCGGCGGCCTGCGCCACGGTGCGCCCCCAGATGGCGGGGACGACCCGTCCCAGGACGGTGCCGTACTCGGCAATGTGGGCCCGGAGCAGATCAATCGGCGCCTGCTCGACCAGGTAACCGAGCGCCTCGGCCCAGGGCTGGTACGGCACGAACAGGTCCTCGTCGCAGCGTCCATAGAGCACCGAGGTGCCCTGGTTGGCGGCTCGTTCCGCGAATCGCGCCGCCAACGTGGTCTTGCCGATGCCGGGCTCGCCCGAGAGTAGGACGGCCCGCCGGTCCCCGGCCTGGGTCTCCTTGAGGGCGACATTGAGCACTTCCATTTCCTGGACGCGTCCGACGTAGCGCGAGCGCGCGATGGAGGCCACCCTCGAAGGCACCGGGAGAACGGGATTGTCATCTCCGGCCAACGGCTCCCAGTGCACCCGATGCACGGTGACGGGGTCGTCCAGGCCCTTCAGCTCGAGGTCGCCCAGCAGCTCGAGGTCGAAGCCGCCCCGGGAGCGAGCCAGCAGGCGCACCATGTCCGTCGTGAGAATCTCGCCGCCCTCGGCGCGGGCGCACAGCCTGGAGGCTTCCACGACCGGGAGCCCGAAGTAGTCGCCCTCATCGGCCTCTGCCTCGCCGGCTGCCACGCCGACCCGGATGGTCAGCGGCTCGGCCGACACGGCGCGGGCCGCAATGGCCTGCTGCATGGCGACGGCGCACGCCAACCCGGCCCCCACCCCGTCGAAGGTCACCATCAGGCCGTCGCCCAGGTTCTTGACCTCCCGGCCACCCGCGTCCGCGATCGCGGCTCGCAGCAGGCCGAAGTGCTCCCTCCTGAGCTCGTCCGCCGCCGCCTCGCCCAGACGTGAAAGCAGTTCGGTGGAGCCGACCAGGTCGGTGAAGAGCACCGTGACCGTTTCAGTCGCCATGGGGGTTCCCTCTCGGCAATGAGGGTCTCATTCTGCCAGAAGTGCTTCCCCCCCGTTGCCGGAGCGGACCTGGGTACGAGGACTGGTCAGCCCAGGCGTTCCAGGACGGCGGCCGCCTCCCGTTCGACGCTGGCGTAGCCGCCCCGGCGGGCAGTCCGCTGCGCCCGCTCGGCCATGGTGCGGGCCCGCTGGGCGTCGTCGTCTCGGTTGCGGTCGACCAGGAGGTGGGCCCAGGCCGCCTCCGTGAGCGCGACGAACACGGCACAGCGGAGATTCGCATGCAGCTGGTGGGCCCGGTGGAAGGACGCGTCGGCGTCGGCGTGGCGACCGAGGAGACGCTCCAAGCGTCCCAAGGTGTGGGACACGACCGGATCGACGGTGACGTGGGTGGTGACAAGGTGGTCCCGGAACGGCTCGAGCCGAAGGTGGAGCATCTCGGCGGCCGCACGGTGCTCCGTCCGCACCGCGGCGTCCGCCCAGCAGTACATAGCGCTGGACCACGAGTTGTCGTACGGGACCGCATAGCCGCTTGCGTGTGCCGCATGGAGGAGGCTCCGGCACCGCTCCAGGTCGCCTGTGTCCGCATAGGCCATGGCGAGCACAGACTGGTACACCCCCTGTCGCGGCATGTCGGCGACCGTTTGTTCGATGAGGGGGATGAGTTCCGCGAGCCGTCCCTGGCGCACACGGATATTGAGCAACTGCGATCCGTAGATGGTGAAGGCGTCGGGTTGTTCGGCCTCCATGCCCAGGTTCAGCGCATCGGTGGCCAGGCGCTCGGCCTTGGAGAGATCGCACGCCAGGAGTGCCTGCACGACGGTGTCGTAGGAATGGGTCCACCGCAGACCCGCATCGGGCAACTGCTCCAGCATTGCTCCGTTGACCGCCAGCTGCTCTTCGAAGGAGTCCCGATCTGCCGCCTCAAGTGCGCAACGGATGAGAAGATGCCCGGCGAGGAACCGCAGCGCCGGGTTGCCCAGCGTGTCCGTCAAACGAACCGCCTCGGAAATCCAGGCCTGACGCTGCGGAAGCGTCGGGGGAGCGATGACGGACTGGACCGCTCGGATCAGCGTTTCGGCGACTGCGCTTTTGTCACCGCTCGCTTGGGCCAGCCCGATTGCCTCTTCGGCGAGCCCGAGGCGCTCGTCGAGCGTCGTCGTATAGATCTGTTCGGTGCCCGATAGCGCGAGCAGTCGCGACCGAACGCCGGTGGCGCCAGACGGGACGCGCGCCAGCGCTTCGCGCAGCACCGCAAGGCGCTCCTTGTCCGCCTCGCCGATTCTGGACTGCCAGCCTCGGTTGTTGCTCAGGGCAGCACGGGCCAACAGGTCCACGTCATCGGCCTCGGCCGCCAACCGAGCGGCCTCCAACAGGGTCACGCGGTAGGCCGCGTTCCCTGCCTGCCGCTGTGCATCGCCGAGATGCAGCAAGAGTCGGGCTCGGGTGTTGACTGCAGCGCTCCGCTCTCCGTCCAGAAGTTCGAGGGCTTGTGCGTACCAGCGGACGGCCTCGGCGGGGGCCAGTGCGGCGAGGGCACGGGCTCCCGCCTGCTCGGCGTAGGCGGCCGCTGTGGACGCGTCGCCGCGGCTCGCCGCCTGAGCCCAGTGGTAGGCGAGCTCGCCCACGCGCGGGCCGGGCTCGCCTTTGGTGAGTTCCTCAATGGCCTCGGCGACCGCGCGGTGGGCCCGAGCGCGCCGGGCCGCCGAGAGGTCGTCATAGAGGGTGTGTGCGATCAGCGCGTGGGCGAAGGTGTAGCCGTTCCCGCGCTCACGGTCGCGCAGGATCTGAGAGGAGGCCGCACCGTCGCAGAGATCCAACAACCGGTCGTCCGCGACACCCGACACCCGCTCGAGCACGTCAAGGTCGAAGTCGCGTCCGATGACCGAGGCCAGCGTGAGAACCTGATGGGTCTCGCGCCCGAGGGACCGCACCCGTTGGCCGACGACTTCGCGGATGCTCACGGGGAGGCCGGCGGTGCGAAGATCGTCGCGGGCCAGCCACCGTCCCGCGTCGTCCTGGTAGATGACCCCCGTGGCGGCGAGGTGGCGGAGCAGCTCTCCGACGAAGAAGGGATTGCAGTCGGTTTCCGCCGATAGTGCGTCACGGAGGGCCACGCCGTCGGCATCCATTTCGTGACCGGCGTTGAGCTCCAGCAGGTCCAACAATTCGTCGTCGCCGAGGCCCCGGAGGGGAAGCCTCTCGATTCCCAACTCGCGATGCAGTGCGGCGAGCGCGAGGGCGAGTGGGTCGTCGGCCCCCACGTCGGCGTCCCGGAAGGCACCGACGACGAGCACATGGAGCGGCCGCTCGGACGAGAGCACGTGACGCATGAGGTCGACCGTCCCGGCGTCCGCCCAATGCAGATCGTCGAGGAACAGCAGCACCGGCGCGGTCTGGGACACGCGCGCCAAGAGGTCGACGACGGCCGCGAAGAACCGGGGCCGATCCGTCTCTTCGGATCCCTGGTCCCCTCCGGACTGTCTGACCGCTCGTCCCCAAATGGAGGGAACGACTCGTCCCATCACAGTCCCGTACTCGCTGACATGTGCCTGGACGACGTCACGTGGCGCCTGTTCGACGAGAGACCCGATCGCCTCCGCCCACGGCTGGTACGGGACGAATGCGTCCTCGTCGCATCTCCCATAGATGACAGACACCCCCGTGGCCGACGCCTCCGCAGCGAAGCGCGCCGCCAGCGTCGTCTTGCCGATGCCGGGCTCGCCCGACAGGAGCACGGCGCGGCGGTGTCCCATGCAAGCCTCCTTCAAGGCAGCGTTGAGCACCTCGAGTTCGTGTACCCGGCCGACGTATTGTGCTTGCGCCAGGGACGCGAGGCGCGACGGGACCGGAAGGACCGGGTTGTCGGCACTCGCCACCGGGCTCCAGCGCACACGGTGGACGCTCACCGGCTCGGCCAGTCCCTTCAGTTCCAGGTGTCCGACGGATTCGAAATCGAAACCGCCGCGGGCACGCGCGAGCAGTCGGACCATGTCGCTGGCGAGAATCTCGCCACCCTCACAAAGTGCGCACAGGCGCGCCGCCTCCACGACCGAGATCCCGTAGAAATCGCCGGCGTCGGTCTCCACTTCTCCGACCGCCAGGCCGATGCGCATGGTCACCGTTTCCGTCGAAGGGGGGTCGCAGCGACGGCCTGTTGCATCCCTACGGCACACGCCAGGCCGGCAGCGACGCCACCGAAGGTCACCATGAGTCCGTCGCCGGTGCTCTTGACCTCGTGACCGCCCGTGTCCGCCACAACGGCACGCAGCTTCGAAAAATGCTCTCGCCGCACTTGCTCCGCCTTTTCCTCGCCGAGCAGTGAGAACAACTCCGTCGAACCGACCAGGTCGGTGAACAGCACTGTGACGGTTTGGGCCGGCGGCATTCTCTCCTTCCGCAACAACCGTTTCAGTCTGCCAGAAGCGCGTTTTCGCCGCTCCTGTACCGGAGGCCCCGGCGGCCAACTCCCCGTAGATTGCCGATTATGGATCTCCCCACGAGCACCCAGTGGCAGGCTCTGGCGGCCCACTTCGAGTCCGTCGGCCGGCAATTCGAGTTGCGACAGCTCTTCGACGCGGACCTAAGCCGAGCGGAACGTATGACGGCCTCGGCGGGCGACCTCGTCCTCGACTACTCGAAGCAGCGGGCCAACGACGAGACGCTCCGTCTCCTCATGGACGTGGCCCGAGCGGCGCGGGTGGAGGCACGTCGCGACGCCATGTTCGCCGGCGAGCACATCAACACCACCGAGGACCGGGCCGTGCTGCACGTGGCCCTGCGCCTGCCGAAGGACGAGCCCTTGACGGTGGACGGACAGGACGTGACGGCCGACGTCCACGCGGTACTCGACAAGATGGGTGACCTCTCCGACCGCATCCGCAGCGGCGCCTGGACCGGTGCGACGGGGGAGCGCATCCGGGCAGTGGTCAACATCGGTATCGGCGGGTCGGACCTAGGACCGGCGATGGCCACCGAAGCACTGGCCGACGAGGCGATGCCGGGACTGACCAGCCGCTTCGTCTCCAACGTTGACCCGGTCGACCTGTACGCCGCCACCCACGACCTCGACCCGGCCACCACGCTCTTCGTGGTCAGCTCGAAGACATTCACCACGCTCGAGACGCTGACGAACGCGGCGGCGGCCAGAGCGTGGCTGCTGTCGGGATTGGGTGCGGCCGCGGGCGACGATGCCGTGGCCAAGCACTTCGTTGCCGTCTCGACGAACACGAAGGGGGTCACCGAGTTCGGGATCGACCCGGCCAACATGCTCGAGTTCTGGGATTGGGTGGGCGGCCGCTACTCCTACGATTCGGCCATCGGGTTCTCGCTCATGGTGGCGATCGGCCGGGACGCCTTCGACTCCATGCTCGAGGGCTTCCACACCATTGACGAGCACTTCCGCACGGCGCCCCTGGAGTCGAACCTGCCCGTGATACAGGGGATGCTCAACGTCTGGTACGACAACTTCTTCGGCGCTCAGACCCACGCGGTGCTGCCCTACAGCCACCGCCTGGCCCGGTTCCCTGCCTACCTGCAGCAGCTCACCATGGAGTCCAACGGGAAATCGGTGCAGCTCGACGGGTCACCCGTCTGGGGCCAGACCGGCGAGATCTTCTGGGGGGCGCCGGGCACCAACGGACAGCACGCCTTCTACCAGCTGATGCACCAGGGCACGAAGCTCATCCCAGCCGACTTCCTCGCGTTCGCCGAGGCCACGCACGACAACGGCGACCAGCAGGACCTGCTCGTTGCCAACTGCCTGGCTCAGACCAAGGTGCTCGCCTTCGGGAAGACGGCCGAGGAGATCGCGGCCGAAGGGACCGCACCCGAACTTGTCCCGCACAAGGTGATGCCGGGCAACCGGCCCAGCTCGACGATCTTCGCCCCGAAGCTCACGCCGTCGGTGCTGGGCCAGCTGGTGGCCCTCTACGAGCACACGGTGTTCGTCGAGGGGACGATCTGGGGCATCGACTCGTTCGACCAATGGGGGGTCGAGCTCGGCAAGGTCATGGCCAAGGAGCTGGCACCCGTGCTGAGCGGGCCGAAGGCCCCCGACCTGTCCGGACAGGACTCCTCGACGGCCGCTCTGGTGCGGCACTACCGGGCACTGCGGGGCCGTCCAACCTGACACGGTGGTTGCACCCCAGACGCGACACTTGCCCGGATCACCAAGGACCATCACCTCGTAACACGAGATAAGGTCTGTCCGATAACGATATACAACCAATCGTAAAACGATAAGATATAAATCGTGACCCGATAGATAGGGCCATCCAGGAGGTGGCGTCTCGTGCTCGTCGAGATCGTGGCCATCGCGCTCGCGGCGGTGCTTGCCCTGCTCACCTTGGGCGTGGCAGAGGTCGCGTTGTTGGCCATCCTGGCCGTGTTGCGGATTGTCCGGTGCGCGCACTGCCATCGATTGCTCCTGACAAGGAGGGTGGGGCCGCTGCAGGCGTGTGTGCAGTGCCGGCACGAGCGCCTGCTGCATCCCATCCACGCCATCCACCACCCGGCCGGGATGCCGTAAGGAGCCCCGGGAGGAGGCGGAAGCGTCTTTCAGCTGTTCGTCAGCACATTGCGCAGGACCGCAGCTCCAGAGCGACCGACGTCCCGGGTCGCAGTGAGCAGGACGATCGGACTCGTCCGGGCCATGGCGTCGAGCTCGGTCAGGGCCTCGTGAGCGGGGCCCCTCGACAGCTCCTTGCGGTACTTGCGCTCGAATTGCTCAAAACGCGCCGTCGCATGGCCGTACCACTGCCGCAGTGTCGGGCTGGGTGCCACATCGCGCATCCACAGCTCAACGTCCGCTTCGGTCCGGGACACCCCACGGGGCCAGAGGCGGTCGACCAGGATGCGATGGGTGCCCTCGGGCGTGTCGTCGTAGACGCGGGCGACGACCACTCCGGGGGTGTTGTCAGGAGGGAAGCCCTCCAGGACCAGGCCCCGCCATGCGTCCGGGAGCTCGAGCGCCAGGCGGTCGAGCTCTTCGAGGTGCAGGGCCGAGAGCTTCTCGAGCCGAGCCGCTCCTTTGCGGGTGAGCCGTAACCGGACGACCCGATGATCGTCGCGATCTCCGGTGCGAGAGACCAGGCCGGCGGCGACGGCGCGATCGACCAGGCCGACGGCGCTGTGATGACGGAGCATCAGGTAGTCGGCGATCTCGCCGAGCGTGGGCCCGCGTGGGTTCCCGTCGCCACGAATTGCGAGCAGGAGCTGGTGCTGGGCTGCCGTCAGGCCGGCCGCCTCTGCCTGTTGCTCACTCCAGCGTTGAAAGCGGCGCAGGCCTGTACGCAGCGAGAGCAGGCGTGCGTAATCCTCATCTGACAGGGCCATCAAGCCAAGGTTAACATCGCATCGCGATGAATCACCGTCCTCAGGAGCCTCTGAGGCGTGATATCTCCGAGCCGTCTGGTTCAAGCGTCGAACCCGACCCGCTGGTCGAGAGGGTCGACGTCCATGATGTGCCGCTGAACGGTCCGGACACGGACGACGCCTATCTCGGGCGAGAGCACCAGCCGGCCGGTGCCGCCGAGAAGGCGCTGGGAGATTTGCCCTCCCTGGCGAATCCGTCGGCACCTGGGCCCTGATCGGGCTCACGGGCGCCATGGCGGGCGCGTCACGCGCTCGCCGTTCACCGCCCTCGTGTTCGCTTTCGAGCTCACCCACGACCAGAACACGCTGCTGGCGTTGCTGATCGCGTATCCCGACGAGGTCCTGCGCGGCGCGGCGGTGATCACCCAGTTCGACCTGCTCGAGGCCCGCCAGAAGGTGCTCCAGGTGCTCCAGGAAGAGCGGCACGCCGAGCGGGTGCTCACCTTGCGTCGCCTGGCGGTGTCGGAGCAGGGAACGGACGCGCCGCGGCGACGCCGGACGGCACGGCGGACGGCACGGCGGACGACACCGACCCGGCCGCTGCCGCGGACAGCCGGTAGTCGCGCGACGGGCGATCACAGGGTGGGAATGCGATGAGCACGGCGACTGGGTGGCCTTCCTCGCGTGCGGCCACCGTCAGCACGTGCGCCACACGCCGCCCTTCCAGGAGCGTCCCTGGGTCCTCACTTCCGGCAGGCGGGAAGCACGAGTCGGCTAGCCGCTCGAGTGCCGGATGTGCGATCAGGAATCGGGCGAGGACACGTCCGAAGGGGGCGAGCGCCATGCCTGGCCGGGTCCGTGTGCCCGGAATGCGGGGTCGTGGTCGGAGCGGGCGGGGAACCCGGCGGCGGCGGTCACCATCCGGGCTGCGGCGTCCCGCCCTCGGCTACTTCGTACGCGGCAGCAAACCTCTGCAGATTTGTCTTGAACCCCTATACCGCGGGTCGCGTTGCCCCTACGAACAAAAGGCTCCCGAAGGCAGCACCCACCGTTCCCGGGAAGGCCTCGGCCCGCACCCGCGCCCCTGTATAGGGGGCGTCGACCATGATCGTGGCGCCGTTGAGCACGCCAACGTACAAGCCGACGTGATCGATGGCGGTCGTCCCCGACCCGAAGAAGACGAGGTCTCCTGGTGCTAGCGGCGCGCCCGCGGCCAGCTTGGTCGTTGCGTCGTACTGGTCCTGCGCGACGCGCGGCAGGGCAATGCCGGCCACCTTGTAGGCGGCCTGGACCAGCCCCGAGCAGTCAAAGCCCATGCCGGGCGTCTCCCCGCCCCAGACGTAGGGGGTGCCGATTTGGCTGAGCGCCCACTCGACGGCAAGCGCGCCAGCGTCGGCCGTCGTCGCGCTGCCGGCGGACGGCGCCGCGGCGGGCGGCCCAAGGGCTTGCGCCAGCGCCAGGACCTGTGACACGTACGCAGCGGAGTGGTCGTACGCGTAGATCGCGCCCGGGATGTCCGCCCCTCCCGCGGCTCCGTTCGCACACAGCATCCGCGCCGCGGCGTACACAGCGTCCGTCGGGTCGTAGGGCGAGGGCGGGACGGCTCCGTCGGCCGGGACGGGCTCGTCGTAGGCGGCGAAGGTCGCGGGCTCGAACTGCATCAAACCTTCCGCGCCGGCCGCATTGGCGCCGCTGTGGACGCCCGGCAAAGTCGACTGCCCGTTGTCCGACTCGATCGTTCCGATTGCGGCGAGCACCGTCCAAGGCAGTCCAGGGCACATCGCCGCCGCCTCCTGGTAGAGCGCAAGCATGGCGGGCGGAATGTTGGAGGTGGCAGCCGACGTCAGCGTGGGCCGGACGTCGATGCCGAACATGGCCACGGCCGATCCGACCACGACCGTCCCCAGCAGCCCGACCACGAGGCCGAGCGCCCCGAGCGCACCGACGGCCCTTCTCATCGGATGCTCCCGCGTCTGACCTCGACCGTAGGTGCCACGTCGGGGAATGGTCGGCCCGGCATGACGAAAGGCGCGTCAATGGCTCACGTTCAAACGTAAGTGACGAAGGCCGATCTGTTAGAACCTCTGCTGCCTCAGAACGCACCAGAAGGTGACCGCCCTGCCGGTGGCGCTATGAACGCCGGTTTGGGACAGGGGCAGGGCCCGCCCGCGGCTGGCGAGAGGGCCGGTGGGCGGCGCCCCATCGACGAGATGGTCCCGCCATATCGCCACGCCGCCCTCCGACCACCAAAGATCGTGACCGTTCGGGTCACCGTTCAGTAGAGCCGGAAGGGCCTGGCTTGCACAACGGGCGGACAAGTTTGGGGACGCCGGGGCTCGGGACCGAAGCGTCCCCGATCGGTGTTCGGGGGCAGTGGGGAACGCGAATCTTCGACTGCAGGGAATGTCGTTCGCCACAGGCGGCACTTATTACCCGTGATGAAGACCTGCCCGCGGTAGAGATGTGCCCGCGGGCAGGCAGCGAGCACGTCCCCACCTGAGAGCACCCGCCGCCACGCCCTCGTGCTGCGCTGAGGTGCGGGGATGGTCGGTTGCGTCTTGTCGCAACCCCGCTGATTGGGAACCAACCACGAGCAGTCGCAGCGGGGGAGTGACGCGTCGCAGTCCCCTCGTGAGAACCCATCAAACGCGACCTTGCGATGTGCCTCCGCATGGTGCAGGCTGGCCCTGCCCGAGAGCAAATTGGTAGGGCAGGGCCAGCCACACTCACCTCCACCCGAGGCGCGTTATTGGTGTCGGAGGGCGGACCGAACGCCGTTCGGACCTCGAGGGGAACACAAATGTTGGCACTCGCGTTGTCAAAAGACAACGCGAGTTGTGTCTTTGTTGATCATCGGTTCGCTCGCTGAGGCTCGACGTGCCTTCCACAAGGTCGCAGTCGGGGCGTTTGGGGGCAGAGGGACGCCCGAATGCAAGGAATGTCGCGGCGATGTGTGGGGGCGGCGGCGCCCTCCGACATGCCCTCTAACCGCCACCCCCGCCGTCATGCTGACACCGGTATGACGTGCGCAATAGAGCCGCATAGCCCCACGTCGGACAACGGCGGCACAACCTTCTACGTGCGGAGACCGAACTCCCGCAGGCCCGTCAGGCCCTCGAGATGGTCGGTACTGGCACCGCCCCGAACCGGTCTACGGGGGCACGTCAGACCGGCTCTGCTAAGTGGGGGTCAACAGCCTTGCCATCCACCTGAAAGGTCTGAACATACCTGGGCATTCGCGATGTTGTTACCCGTAGCCGTCCCGGTCTCAGTCACCCTGGTTCCATTCACGTCAACGATCGTCATACACGTGATGCTCCCGTCGGAGCCTTGGAGCTGAGCCGACACATAGAAGTACTGAACATTGGGCGTGACGGGGAGATACTTCTGGAATGGAAGCGAGCTACCACCATTGATATTGGAGGTGTCCGTTCCGTAGGTAATATCCACGCCCTCTGGTGCCGACCCGGAACACAGGAAGAACGCCGTGGGCAGAAGGGTCGTAGTCGTGGTCGGATGCGGAGTGGAATGCGCACTCGTAGAAGGATTGCCGGCGAGGTATGTCGCCAACGCCTTCTTGTGGCGAGGACAGATGTCATACACGGCTGCGGTCACAACTCTGACAATCTCCTCATGGTCGAGATGAAAGGTATTGGAAGGCTCCGCCAGTATCCCGAATTCAACGGAAATAGAGCCGCCATGACCCAAGGTGTCACAGATAAACCCACCCAATGCTGCCAGCTTCTTGTTTGAGATCGACTTCGTAGATGGGGCCTCACGGTGAACGTCATTGACGAAATTGGCGTGTGGCGTCGACGCACCAACGGGCGCAACACCGACGAGCATGGGCAGGGCAAGTGCACATACTGCGGCCACGGCCATCTCACGGGCGAACCCTCTTTCAGATGGGTGAACTCTCGCCGGGACAAGGCAGCGCCGCTGCGCCGTCAACTTTCCCCTCCTAAGACGCAAAAGCACACCGTGGAGGCCCCCCTTTTTCCGATTGGGGCCTCTATCTTTTAGCGCGTCAAGAGAGGCCCTTGCTCAGGAAACGCCGAGCGCCCTTGCCGCAGTCGTCCAGCCCCCTGTTTGCCGCTGCGATTGGGGGCTCCGATCCGGCGCTATGCGGCGCCCTTTGGGCCGAGTTCTATGTGAGGTTCGGGATCTCCGTCCGGATGACGCGACGAACTCGGTCGTTCTCAGGTGAGTCGCCTGTTCTACAACATCAGCGCTGGCCTTTCATCCGCGCATCTTGGTGCTGCCCGCCGTCCAGCATCGCTCGGGTGGCGTCGGCATGGCCAGGGTGTTGTGCCGCTTCCTCGATCAGATGGATGAGAACCCAGCGCAGGTCCGCTGGCTGTTTCAACCCGAGGCGCATATGGGCGGTCCCGCGGCCGTCTTCGTCACCCAGACATGGGACCGCAAGGCTGGGAGCGGCCCGTACGATACGGTCGGTTCGGTCCGACCACGTCTGTCCCCCAGCAACCCGACCACGAAGCCGAGCGCCGCCAGCGGGGACTCCGGCCTCTGACCTCGACCGTAGGTACGACGCCGGTGAAGGGTCGGCGCAGCGTAGCCACGGGCCCCCCGAATACCCGCTGGTCATACGTAGTTGCGCCGACGCAGAAGGTTGCTACCGCAAACTGACCACCTGTTCGCCATCCCCAAACAGGTGGTCAGGTGTGCACCTTGTGCTCATACGAGCGTTGAGCACAAGCATCACCGCAGCTGATGAAAAGGGGAGTCCCCGGCCGGCCGCCGGTCTGAGTGCGGTCAGTGGCGGGTGCGGTCGGCTGGCATGCGGGTCGCTTGGAATCCTTGGATCTACAGTTCCGGCATGAAGTCGCGTAAGCGAACGGAACCGAATCAGTCGTCGAGAAGACGCCAAACGATTCGCATTGTGGTGGTTTCGGGATTGGTAGCTTCCGGTGTGGTTACGTTCCTCCTCCTGGGTCAAGCGACAGCACCCAAGAAGGGTCCAACTCGCCCGATTGTGGACGCGGTTCAGCCAGCCACTACAACTTCCACAACCATGGCGCCACTACGGTCGACGACCACTACGACGACCGCGCGAACGACCACGACGCCAGCACCTATTAGGACATTGACAACCTCGACGACGAGCACGGCGCCGCCGCCGACCACCGCGACGACGGCAGTCCCGGCGTCAGCCAATGGCCCAGGGACGTCCGAGCATTACACCGCCAACGGGAACCTCTCCGGATCGACGTACGAACCGGGCGCGGACGGGTTCGATCTGGCCGATGTGTCGAGCAACGCTGCGACCGAGGCGCTACCCACGGGCGTCAAGGGACTCGAGTGGATCGGTTCGTGCGCCGGGGCGACCTCCGCGTTCCAATCGACCATCCAGAGTTACATCGGGGATCCCAAGGTCTTCGGGTACTACCTGATGGACGAGCCCGATCCGTCCTCGTGCCCCGCGGCGAACCTGAAGGCCGAGTCGGACTTCATTCACGCCAACGATCCGGGGACCTACACCTTCATCATCGAGCTGGACCTTTCGAGCTCGAACCATCCCACCTACCAAGGTGGCTACAACCCGGCCAACACTGACATCGACCTCTACGGGCTCGACCCCTATCCGTGTCGATCAGAGAATCCCGCTTCGGCCCCCTGCGCCTATTCCTGGCTGGGTCTGGCGGTCAGCGCGGCGGAGCAAGCGGGCATTCCGCTCGCGGACATCGTTCCCGTGTACCAAGCCTTCGGCGGCGGCACGTGGGTCGACGACGGGGGTGGCTCCTACCAGCTCCCCACCGCGGCCCAAGAGTCCGAGATCCTCTTGACGTGGGCGACGCTGGTCCCCACGCCGGTCTTCGACTACGCCTACTCGTGGGGATCGCAAAACGGCGACCAGCCGTTGAACGGGAGCCCTCCTCTCCAGCAAGTCTTCCTGACCCACAACCAGGGCTAGGGCTGGGAGGAACCTCGACTCCCAAGGCTTCTCCGAGTAATCATTGAACTTGCGTCGGGGAGGCTAAGGCCTTACCTGATGCAATCCTCGCCGAGGTGATTTCTTTCGGCCCGAACGCCACACGCTGGCAGGGCGAAGATGGTCTCGCACCCTTCCTTTCCATCCGGTGCACGTTACTTGCGGGGTAGGGACCGGGGTCAGTAACTCCGAGCTAGATCTGCCTGCGGCCAATGGCGTCAGGTCCGACCTTGACTCCATCCTCTGCGACTTGCTGCGGTGACGGTGATCGATCGCGCAAGGGATGAACCGTTCGGAGCCTGCCGTTCCTGCGACGACACGGTTCTTTCTCGGCCTCAGGGTAACGGCGAAAGCCCACCTTGGATCGCCGGTACGAATCACCCGAGTTCGGACACTAGAGATGCCAGCGTGAAGTTGTAGGGAGGACTTACGACACCGGCTTCGGTGATGATGGCACTAATGAAATGGGCCGGGGTGACGTCGAAAGCCGGGTTTTCCACGGAAATACCTCTCGGAACAAACGTTGTGACCTCCTTCACGTCTCTTTGCTCCATCGGGATCATTGATCCGGACTCACACTGGAGGTCAATCGTTGCGAGCGGGGCAGCAACGTAGAACGGGACGCGATGGTGGCTGGCCAACACGGCCAGCGAGTAGGTGCCGATTTTGTTGGCCACGTCGCCGTTGGCGGCGATCCGGTCGGCCCCCACGATCACACAATCCACCTCACCGCGGGCCATCACCGATCCCGCTGCTCCGTCGACTAGCACCGTCGCCGGGATGCCCAGTCGAGAAAGCTCCCACGCGGTCAGGCGACTCCCTTGGAGGACAGGTCGCGTCTCGTCGACCCAGACCGATGTCACCTTCCCCGCTTCGTGAGCCGCCCGAATGACGCCCAGAGCGGTTCCATACTCGACACAAGCCAGGGATCCCGCATTGCAATGAGTAAGGACTCGGGCCTTTCCAGGTACTAACTCGGCACCGAGCCGACCGAGACGGCGATTACATTCAGCATCCTCCGTTGCCACAGCAATGGCCTCGGCGACTGGATCGAAAGCAGTGAGGGCTCGTTCCACTCCCCACCGCAGGTTGACCGCAGTCGGTCGGGTAGCCACGATGCGGCCGGCCGCCTCGACCAGATCCTCGCCTCGCGATGCCGCGAGAGCGACCCCCATGGCTCCAGCCGCCCCTAAGGCCGGAGCTCCCCGCACAGCGAGGGTGCGGATGGCCTGGCATAGCTCATCGACAGTCGTCGCATCCAAGAAGACCAGCTCCTCCGGGAGACGCCTCTGATCGATCAGGCGCACAATGCCGTCGCACCACCGGATGGTTGACGGTATCAAGATCTCGTCTTCTGCTTCCATGCAACAAGTCTGTCGCATCTGCTTTCCGAAGGGTTCCCCGGTGTCACACTCCTGTGAACGTGGGCACCCTGGTCGATCAGCTCGCGGCAAGCTGGTCGCATACTCAACCCCGTCAGGACGCCACCGGTCGTTGCCCAGGGCATTCGTTGTCCGGCTCGAGGCAATACTCGCTGCCGGTTAGATCCAGTGGATACTCAGAACGCTGAACTGGATCGAGGTACTGGTCACCCCCCGACACCTGGGGAGGGAAATAGGAATCGCACCGGCAGCTTCCATCGTTATTGCGCAAAGACAAGCTGTCATGCGATGTCGAGGCAACCGACGAAGGCGTGGCGACCTTTGTACGTTGGGGTTTGCAGCGCCACGATCCAGACGCTGAGCACAGCGGAGAGGATGACAATCGCAATGAGCACGTCTCGAGGGATCTTCTGGCCAGCTATGCCAACGAGCAGAAGGTGAGCGACCACCGTGAGGCGAAGTCCGCCGACGTCTCTTTGTGAACTGACCCCATCCCGATCCAACAGGACGAGGGCTCTAATTCGCTCGCGATGCTCGGTTGTGAAGCGAATGGATCGCTGAGCCGGTGTTACGGGATCGTGCCAACTGAGTTGACACACAACAGCTCAAGGAATGGTTGACTGCTCCGTCCACCATCAGATTGCTGTAGGTGGCCGAGGTCCCAGCTGGAATGTGCCCAGCAAAGAAGCCCGTGTATCCGCTCGTTGGAGCGTTGCTCGGCAGAGTGACACTCCCTCCCCAGGTCGGGTCGCCCCACGCGGGTTGCGCGCCTGAAGTCCAGACCACGAACTGCACGACGTCACCGGTTATCTCCGCGCAGAGGTTCAGCGGTTCGGGCTGCGGGGAGGAAGGCATCGCGTGGATCGCCACTTGGCCGACAAGACTGAAGGCAGGTGACTGCGACGTGTCCCAAGTGTGGACATTGAAGTCGTTGTAGCCAGATGATCCGAAGACGTTCTCGGTTACGGTGACGGCCGTTGTCACGTTGTCCTTGTCGGTGACACGGAACGCGATTCCCGGCTGGGCTGGCGTGGTCCCGCTTACTCTCTCGCAAGCCGACGAGTCGGCGGCGTAAGTGGTGCTAGTCGTCGAAAAGAAGAACTCGCGGTTGTTGCTACCCGTGAGCGAGGACGCTGACACAACGACGGTGCCGGAGGATGGAGCGCTGTAGGTGTAGCCGGCGCCGTCGGGTGAGAGTAATGGCGTCCCGCAGGCCGCCAGAACGAGTGCACCGATTAGTAGAAGCAGGAGCCTGGGCGGTGTCTTCATCAATCTTTAGGTGACGTGTACCGTGCAATGGGGGATGCTAAACCTTCGAGCCGCGGATGGACAGTCGATGTATCGGTTGGGTCTGACATCAACCAAGTCCGAATTCGGGCGGTCAACGCTTTCGGAGATCTGGGACATGAGCCTGCCGGTCGCCGGCGATGATGACCGGACCGGGCCGAGTGGTGCGGCAACAGCTTCAACAGCGAGAGCGACCCCGGTGCTGCCTGCCTCAGTACCCTCCGAGATTGGTTTCGCCCTCAGGGCGTTAGGCGTCAGCACGAGCCAGGTCGGGGCTCCGAACCGGTGCCAGGACGGGATCCTCGGTAATCGCGAGTTGAAGGGTGTGCCAGGGACTTGGCCGCTCTATTCGTTGGCGCTGTCGACCTGATGCGGCTGGTGACCGTCCCAGTCCCGGCGGCTGGGACAGGGTCAGCCAGCTCCGGACTTCCTGAGCTAAGTCGGCAGCGGGAGTGACCGGCGGCGCTTGCCAGGTGCGCTCGAGGCCGGGAAGGCGGCGAGGTGCACCAGGGTCCCGTCGAACTCGAGGCAGATTCCGTTGACGGCATCCTGCAAGAGGATCTCGCCACCGATCCCGACCGCATCCGCCCTCTCGACCCTGGCCGCCTCCACCTGGGCCAAGAAGTCCTCGATCACCTGCACGCCGTCGGTCTCCTCGGACTGATCGCTCACGGCTGCGTCCAGGGTGTGCCCGCCGACGATGGCCCGGAGGTACTGCTCGAGCGTCGACGACTTGTCGAAGAGGTCCAGCCCAACCACGCGACCCCCCGCCACGCACACGACGCCGACCTGGCCCGGTCGCGGCCCGACCCGATCGAGGTCTGTCGCATGCTGCGCCTCGATCCGCTCTTGGAGATCATCGAGTGCGGCGGTGTCCGAGAAGGCCTGGTGCCCGACCTCGAGTCGTCGGACCTCGTCCCAGACCTGCCCTTGGTCGGAGGACCGCATGCGCGCCGCCTCTCGGCGGTAGTCGAGCCCGCCGATCTTCGCCGAGCGCAGCGAGCCGGGAGCAACCTTGCTGTCCGGGCGATATGCGCGCCCGGTGCGGGTGTTCCAACGGTGCGCCTCCACACAAGACACGGGGACGGAGGTTTGCGACTTCGCCGGGACAAGGACGGTCACGTTCATCGTGCGGTTCTGGGCACCACCGAGCAGCGTTTGTCCCTCGACGAAGAGCACCGGGACGTCGGCGAGGTTCGTCACCTTCAACGATGGAACCGATGGGTCATCGAGTTCACTCACCTCCGCCAGACCGACACCCAGTGCCTCCGGGGCGGTTAGGTAGTCGAGACCGCCCTCGTCCGTACCGAGCAGCGGATAGACGGTGAGTCCACCGATTCGGACTGCCTCCCCAACTTCAAGGTCCCGCTGGAACAGCTTCATGCGTAAGCCCCCCTTCGTGCATACCCCCTCCGCAACCCCGGAGGGGCCAGTTAAGCGGGAGGGTGCAACGCATCGTGCCGGGACAAAGAAGACACTGGTCAGCGGGCTCTTCGGACCCGATCCGTGGCCCAGGGCAGACGAAGGGACTTGGGTATGGCTAAAACAAGGTCAGCTTTCACCGCCAGGCGTGTGGGGCCTTTCCTGTGGGAACCAGGGCCTTACCCGGAGGCGTGCCTCGTGGTCTTCATCATCGGACCTTCGTCCACGGGATCAGAAGCCGCTCCCCGCAATGATGTCTCCGTTGAGGTGGGTCGCCGACATGCCGCCGTCGTTGGGCGCGTCCCCGTAGTTGAAGACCGCACCGAGCGCCGATGCGACCCAGTACCCCGCGCCATCGGAGGTCGTGAAGAGGGCGGTGGCCGGGTCCCCACTGTTGAAGTTGGCCGACGACGGCGAGCCGAGCGTTGCGGCGTCCCCATAGGGGAAGACCTCCCCGTCGCTGAGAAGAATCCAGTAGCCCTTCCCATCGCGGGTGGCCACCGCCGACGTGACGGTGCCGCGGTCCGGTGCGCCCAAGCGGGGAGCGTCACCGAAGGCATAGACGTTCCCCGTGGCAGTCACGAGCCAGTAGCCGTCGCCGTTGCCATAGGGCATCACGGCGACGGCCGCTCCGGCACAGCCCCCGATGCCGGGGCAGGACCCGGCGAAGTGGGCGTCACCGAAGGCGAAGACCCCGCCGTCGGAGGCCACCATGAAGTACCCGCCGTCGTCGATGGATGGCTCCACAGCCACGATCGGTGCGTTGAGGCTGTGGGGAAGGCCTGATCCCGCCGGGTTGAGGCCGAGGCCGGGAATGGAGCCGTAGAATTGCGAGTTGCCGAAGGCGAAGATGCCGCCGTCGGAAGCGTCGAGCCAATAGCCGCCTTCATCGGCCGTGGGCACCATGCCCACAACGGGGCGTTGGAGCACCATGGCCCCCGTGGACCCGTGGAATCGGGCGTTCCCGAAGCTGAAGACGCCGCCATCCGAGCCGGTCAGCCAGTAGCCGTGCGAAGTGGCCGTGGTCTTCCCGCTCGGCGGCGGCACGCCGGGAGTGGTCACCGAGAGCGCGCTGGACTGGTCCGAGTGGGTCCCCCCGGCGTTGAAGGCATCGACCGTGTACTGATACGTGGTCGAGGGTGAGACCGTCGAGTCGGTGTAGCTGTTCGTGTCGGTCGTGCCCACCTCGGTGCCGTCGCGATACACGGTGTAGCCGGTCGCTCCGCCCGTCGAGTCGTTCCAACGGAGGCCGACCGAACTGGCCGTGTCCGAGGTGGTGGCGAGCCCGGTCGGGACGCTCGGCGGCGGCACGCCGGGAGTGGTCACCGAGAGGGCGCTGGACTGGTCCGAGTGGGTCCCCCCGGCGTTGAAGGCATCGACCGTGTACTGATACGTGGTCGAGGGTGAGACCGTCGAGTCGGTGTAGCTGTTCGTGTCGGTCGTGCCCACCTCGGTGCCGTCGCGATACACGGTGTAGCCGGTCGCTCCGCCCGTCGAGTCGTTCCAACGGAGGCCGACCGAACTGGCCGTGTCCGAGGTGGTGGCGAGCCCGGTCGGGACGCTCGGCGCGGGTTCCGCCGGCATGAAGGTGGCGACGACCGCGTACCAGTCGGTTGCCGTGTTGAAAGTGGCCGAGGCGGTCTGGGTCCCCGGGTTGGACGAAATGATGTCCTGCTCGTAGGCATCGCCACTCGCGGTGGCCGCTCGTGGCCAGAAGGTGACACCCTGGCTGCTGCCTGGCGTGACCCCGCCCGGGTCTCCACCGGTGACGAAGGCAGAGTAGACCAGCTCACCGGCGGATACCGCACCCGTCGGCCCGGCGTTCACCGCCGTGCCGTTGCCCTCCGCAACCGCGAACTGATCGAGCGGGTTGCTCTCGGCGACACCTGTGTACTCGGCGATCGAACCCTGCAGGAACGCGCCGGCTGGTGCCGTGATGGTGACGGTCAGCCCCGTGGACGACGTTGCGGTGTCCGGCAGGTAGAGCAGCGCGATGTCGCCTGCTCCGCCAAAGGTTTCGGACGCGGGTGATCGGGTCCAAGCCCCGTTGACGTTGTCCGAGACCGTCACCTGGCCGGCCGCCTTGTATTCCGCCACCCACCCGACAAGCAGGTCGCCGGCATTGACGGCGCCGGTCAGGGTGACCGTCGTCGAAGTGGTGGGGCCGGTCTCGAAAGTGGCGCCCTGCTCGAAGCCGTTCACGACGGCGGTCGAATTAGACGGGGACGAAATGGCCGGTGCCCAGGACGGAGGATCTCCAGCGGCGGACACAGAGTTCGTCGTTGTCTGGGCCACGTTGTTGGTCTGGCACTCGTATTCGGTCGTTGCGCCCACTGCCAGGCTGGCCGTCACGAACCCGCCGCAGTCGGATTGGGCGAGCAGGTCCTCCGCGTAGATGTTGGTGAGTGCCACCGTGCCGGTGTTGGTGATGACAACCCGCCAGCGTGCCATCGACTGGTTGAGTGTCCCGCTCGTAGCCCAGTCGGCTGCGTTCGTCGGGTCGCAGGAGGCCTGGTTGGGCAGGGTGCAGATCTGGAGCAGGGCCGAGATGGTGGCGCCTGGTTGCGGGCTGTCGGCTTCGTCCTGTGCGGTCGCGGTGGAATTCGGAGAGGCGACGAACGGCGCGGGGGACGGCGGAAATCCGGCGGCCCAAACCCTCTGGGTCACCGCCGCCGGCGGGGTGACATTGTTGAGTTCGCACTCGTAATCGTACGAAGCACCGGCGGCCAAGCTGGGTGTCGCTGTCCCGCCGCAGTCGCTCTCCGACGGCGGCAGCGAACTAATCACCTCGATGTTGCTGAGCGGGTCGGTACCCGTGTTGATGATCACGACCCGAAACCAAATCTCCGAGTTGTACACCGTGGCGGAAGAGGACCAGTCAGCAGCGTTGCCCGGGTCGCAATCGGGCCCAAAGTCCAACGTGCACACCTGAACGAGCGCAGAGATGGACGCGTTCGGGTCGACCGTTGCCGATGTAGTCGTGACGCTCGCGCTGGACGTGGAGGAGGTCACGTCCGGGCCCGAGGGTGGGGTGCCGGTTGCGCTGGCCGTGTTGGTCGTCGGCGCGGTGACATCGTCACTCTGGCAGCTGTAGGCCGTCACCTGACCGGGCTGGAGCGGACCCGCGGTGACACCGCCGGCGCAGTCCGAGATGCCGGCATCGTTGGTCACGATGTTGGTGAGGGCGACGTCGCCGGTGTTCGTGATCGATACCCGCCAGAACACCGTCTGGCCGCTCGGGACCGCCACGGTTGAGGCCCAGTCGGCGTCGGTCTCCCAATAGCACTGTGGAGCAGTGGTGCACACCTGCACGTTGATGCCGAGACTCGGCGTGTCCGCCGAGGCGGGAGTCGGCGTCCAGACCAGCAGGGCCAACAGAGGCAACAAGAGCCCGGCGGCAAAAGAGAGTCGTAGACGTGGAGCTGTCCCGCGCGTCATCGTGATCCCCTTCTCGCGCAACGGATGGATCGCCGAAAACTAAGAGGTGTCCCCATTCCGAGAAACCCCTGATTAATCAAACAAAACCCTCACGTTGTGTCGGTGGTCCCCCCAAATAACGTGTGCGAATCCCTTGGAAAACGGAGGAGGGTGTCGAAGGTCAGGCCAGCGGGTGAACCTGCGCGGGCAGATCCCCGGCGGGGTCGCCATACTTGAAGCATGAAAAGCACCATGCAGGACGCTCCGCTCCTGATCAGCGATATCTTTCGCCACGGGCAGCAGGTGCACGGCGACAGCAGCGTCATCACCGTCGAGGCGGGCGGGTACCGGACGGCCACCTTCAGCGAGGTGGCGACGCGGGCGGAGAAGCTGGCCGCCGGCCTGCGGCGGCTCGGCATTCAGGACGGCGATCGGGTGGGGACGTTCTGCTGGAACAACCAGGGGCACCTGGAGGCCTACCTGGCCATCCCCTCCATGGGGGCCGTCCTTCACACGCTCAACGTCCGGCTCCCGGCCGAGCAACTGGCGTACGTGATCAACCACGCCGAAGACCGGTTCATCATTGTGGACGCGTCGCTCATTCCGCTCTTGGCCAGCGTCAAGGACGAGCTCAAGACGGTGGAGACCATCATCGTGGCGGGCGAGGGCGACACGACGCCGCTGGGCGAGACCCTCTCCTACGAGCGTCTCTTGGCGGCGGAGGAGCCCGGCTTCGAGTGGCCGGTGCTCGACGAACGCTCGGCGGCGGCCATGTGCTACACGAGTGGCACCACCGGCAACCCGAAGGGCGTCGTCTACTCGCATCGCTCGACGTGGCTCCACACCATGGCCGAACAGTCCGCGTCCTCCGTCGGCATGACCGAGACGGACCGCATCTGCATCATCGTGCCGATGTTCCACGCCAACGCCTGGGGCACCCCCTACGGCGCATGGATGGCCGGGACCGACATGATCATGCCGCAGATGTTCCTCATGGGGCAGCAGCTGGCCGACATCTTCAACGAGCACCACCCGACGCTCGCATGCGGCGTTCCCACCATCTGGAACGGCCTGCTCGCGCTCGACACGCCCGTCGACTTCTCGACCGTGCGCGCCATCACGGCCGGCGGCGCGGCCGTGCCCGAGTCGCTGATCGAGGCGTTCGAGAAGCGCTTCGGCGTCACCATCATCCAGGGGTGGGGCATGACAGAGACGAGCCCCCTGGCCGCCTTCGGCCTCCCCCCGGCGCGCCGGGCCGAGGGCCGCGACGACATGTACTACAAGATCAAGGCGGGCCGGGTGGTCGGTGGTGTCGAGGTGCGCGTGGTGGCCGACGACGGCACGGTGCTGCCCAACGACGGCAAGTCGATCGGGGAGTTCGAGATCAGGGGCCCCTGGGTCACCGGCGCGTACTACAAGGACGAGGATCCCGGCCGCTTCCACGACGGCTGGCTCTGCACGGGCGACGTGGGCACGCTGGACGGCCAGGGCTACATGACTATCTCGGACCGCACGAAGGACGTGATCAAGTCCGGCGGCGAGTGGATCTCCTCGGTCGAGCTGGAGAACGCGGTGATGGCACATCCCGACGTGTTCGAGGCCGCCGTCATCGCCGTGCCCGACCCGAAGTGGTCCGAGCGCCCGCTCGTGGCCGTGGTCCCCAAGCCCGGACGCACACCGGCGCCCGCCGACCTGGTCACGTTCCTCAGCGAGCGCGTGCCGCGGTGGTGGCTGCCCGACCAGTGGACCTTCATCACCGAGGTCCCCAAGACGAGCGTGGGCAAGTTCGACAAGAAGGTCATGCGCGCCGCCTTCGCCGACGGCGACTACGAGGTGCAGACCACGCCGCTGCCCAAGTGAGCGAGCCGAGCGAGGCCGTGCTGCAGCTGGCCGAACGACTCGAGGCCGTCGTCGAGGAGATGACCGACATGGCGATCGACGCGTTGCGCCGGGCCTCCTCAGGGGACCCCGATTCGGCCGAGGCCGGAGAGGCCATGGCGCTGGAGCGGCGCATCGTGCGGGCGCGGCGGGCCCTGGAAAAGGCCGTCGCCGTGCTGAGCGAGGGTGGGCGCGGTGCCCGAGACGACCTCCTCGACGGCGGGGCCGCCTGAGCCGGACCGGACGAGACCCGGACCAGACAGACCAGACCGGAGGACCGGACCCGTCGTGCGCATGTTCGTGGCCGCCTGGCCCGACGCGCCGACGAAGGAGCGCCTGGCGGATCTCGACCTGGGTCCCGAGAAGGGCCTGCGACCGGTCGGGCCGGAGCGCTGGCACGTGACGCTGCGGTTCCTGGGCGAGGTCGACGAGGACCTCACGGTCCCGCTGACCGACGCGCTGCGCGCCGCCGTGGCGCCACTGCCCGGACCGGTGCACTGCCGGCTCGGCCCGGCCACGGCCTGGTTCACCGGGGTCCGGGTGCTCCAACTGCCGGCGGCCGGACTGGACGCGCTCGCCCTCGCGGTGCGGGATGCCACCGTGCCCGTGGTGCCGGCCCCGGCGCAGGGCGAGCCCCCGTTCAACGGGCATCTGACCCTGGCCCGGGCCAAGGGGCGCCGCCGCGCCTCACCGGCGGCGCGGGCGCTGGCCGGCATCCCCTTCGAAGCCAGCTTCCCGGTCGGCCACGTCGACATCGTCGTGTCGACGCCCTCGCCGAACGGCCACGTCTACGGCACCGTCGCTGAGGCGCCCCTCGGGGCCGGCCCGTGACGTGACCCGCTGAACAGAACCGAGGGGCACGCCATCGCGTGCTCAGGCCGCGGCGTGTCCCGTCAGGAACTCCGTGATGGCCTGCGCCATGGCGGCCGCGGCCGTCTGCTGGAACGAGGGCGTGACGAGCAGGGCGGCGTCGGTCGCGTTGCGCATGTTGCCGCACTCAATGAGCACCTTGGGGACCGTGGTCAGGTTGAGCCCGGCCAGGTCGTTGCGAGGCTGCAGCCCGTCGACCCCGTCGTAGTTGCTGACCGGCATGCCGGTCCGGGCGAGGAAGGTGTCGCGCATGACCGCGGCGAACTCGTCCGAGGTCCCGATCACGGCGTCGTTGGGGCCGTCGGCCACCGGTTCCAAGACGGCGAAGCCGCGCCCGCCCTCCGGGCCGCCGTCGGCGTGGATGTCGACGGCCACATCCGCGTGCGCGTCGTTGATGATGGCGGCCCGGGTGGTCACGCACGGCCCGATGCCGTCGTTGTTCGTACGGGTCATGACGACCGCCGCGCCCTCGGCCTCCAGGTCTGCCTGCAGGTAGGTCGCCACGTTGAAGTTGTACTGCGCCTCGGTGTAGCCGCTGTCCGTCTCCGTCCCGGTGGTGTCGCACGGCTCGGTCCCGGTGCCGTTGAACACGGGCTGGTTGATCACCTGGGGCGCCAAGCCATTGCCGCCGTCGTGTCCGGGGTCGATGCCGACGACCTTGTCGGCGAGCGGGGCCGGCGAGCCCAGCGCGACCCAGTACCCCTGCTGGCCGGCCGGTGCCGGCGCGATCCCCACGGCGGGTGCGGGCAGGGACGTGCCCCCCAGGGAACCCTGGTAGGTTGCCGTGCCGTAGGTGAACACGCCGCCGTCGGAGGCGATGAGCCAGTAGCCCTGCGGGGCCGCTTGCGGCGACGGGGCCGGCACGGCCGCCATGCCCACGATCGGCGCGTCGAGGTGCAGCGCGCCCGCCGAGCCCTGGAACACCGCGTCGCCGTAGGAGAAAACACCGCCGTCGGACGCGACCAGCCAGTAGCCGCCGCCGTCGGCAGTGGCGGCCATCCCCACGATCGGCGCGTTGAGGGTCAGGGCGCCCGCCGAGCCCCAGAAGGTCGCGTCGCCGTAGGAGAAAACGCCGCCGTCGGACGCGACCAGCCAGTAGCCGCCGCCGTCGGGGGTGGCGGCCATCCCCACGATCGGCGCGTTGAGGGTCAGGGCGCCCGCCGAGCCCCGGAAGGTCGCGTCGCCGTAGGAGAAGATGCCGCCGTCGGACGCGACCAACCAGTACCCGCCGCCGTCCGGCGCGGGGACCAGGCCCACGATGGGCGCGTTCAGCTGTAACGACCCGGTCGAGCCGAAGAACCCGGCCGCGCCGTAGTTGAAGACCCCGCCGTCGGACGCCACCAGCCAGTAGCCGCCGCCCTTCGGGTCCGAGGCGATCCCCACGACCGGCGCGTTGGACTTGCTGACCGCGTTGGCGCCGGGCGAGAGCCCCGGTCCGAAGGGCACCGCCGACTCCGGGGGCGGCGCGGTGTCGGCGGCCGAGACGCCCACCGTCCCGGTCACCGCGGGGCCGGCGGCGACGAGCGCGCTCGCGCCGAGTAGAGAGAGCGCGCAGGCGGCCGCACGCACCACCACGAGGGTGCGTCCCGCCCGGGCGCGCCGGTACCGGCCCGGACGCATACCCGAAGTATTACCCCGTGCAGTCGTTGATGGCGTCTATCAGCTGGCGCAGCCGCGCGTAGTGGAAACGATCGAAGCGGAAGGCGAGCCGGGGGAGTTCCGGATGGTCGTTGCGCTCCGGCGGGAAGGCGGCCGCGGTGCGGATGGACCCGCGGGCGACGATGTCGTAGAAACGCCGGTTGAGGTCGGCCAGCTCCGCCTTGGTCGGCAGGACCTGCATCCGCAGGACGAGGAGGTCGCCCACCCAACGGCACGAGTGGTAGTTGCGGTAGAAGCCGAGGATCTCGTCTGCCGCCTCCTCCATGGTGTTCGTCACCTTGAAGAGGGACCGGTCGTCGGGGGAGACCCAGCCGGCCGCGATGGCCTGTTCTTCCAAGAACCGCAGCCACCCGTGCCAGTAGGTGCCGCCGGGCGTCTCGACCATCACCACGGGCGCCGGCTCGGCCTTGCCCGTCTGCAGCAGGGTCAGCAGCTCGAAGGACTCGTCCTGGGTGCCGAAGCCGCCGGGGAGGATCGCGTAGGCGTGCGACTCCTTTATCAGCATCAGCTTGCGCGTGAAGAAGTAGCGCATCTCCACCAGCTTCGGGTCCTGCGCGATGAACGGGTTGGCCTCCTCCTCGTGGGGGAGCCTGATGTTGACTCCGAACGCGTGCTCGCGGCCCGCGCCCTCCAGGCCGGCGGCCATGATCCCGGGGCCGGCGCCCGTCACCACCATCCAGCCCGCCTCGGCCAGCCTGGCCGCCAGGTCGCGGGCGAGGATGTAGACCGGGTCCTCCGGCCGCGTGCGCGCCGAGCCGAACATCGTCACTTTCCGGATGTGGCGGTAGGGGCGGAACACCCGGAAGGCCTCCGCCATTTCGGCCAGCGCCACGTCCGCGATCTTGAGATCGCCGACCGACGTGCCCTCGCGCGCCATGTCGGCCAGCGTCCCGATCATGGCTTGCAGTTCGCGCGACTGGGCCGGCGACAGCTCGAGGTTCTCGAAGAGGGCGTTAAAGGCCGCCTGCCGCGCCGCCTCGTCGACTGTCGACACCGGCGGGGGCTCCTCGATCCCGGCGCCGGCCGCATCGGCCTCCGGTGCGGCGGGGCCCGCGTCGGCGGTCACGCGCCGCCCGAAGGCGCCCCGGCCAGCGCGTAGAGGGTCGAGCGCTGCACGAGCGGGCGGCCCAGCGGGGCCACGATGGCCTCCAGGTCCTGGACGCCCATGCGCTGGCCGTGGGTGG
Organism: uncultured Acidimicrobiaceae bacterium; assembly: GCA_963834405.1. Classification (GTDB taxonomy): domain Bacteria; phylum Actinomycetota; class Acidimicrobiia; order Acidimicrobiales; family RAAP-2; genus Bog-473. The sequence goes on from CAWIBX010000002.1 coordinate 67,795, forward strand.
CGCCCGCGGCCCGCGAGATGTTCTCGTCCATCAGCGTGCCGCCGAGGTCGTTGGCGCCGGCCCGCAGGACCTGGCGCGCGCCGGCGGCGCCCATCTTGACCCAGCTCACCTGAATGTTGTCGATGTCGCCCGCGTAGACGATGCGCGCCACCGCGTGCATGAGCAGCGCCTCGCGGAAGGTGGGACCGCGCCGGGAGCGGCGCTGCAGATAGATCGGTGTGGCCATGTGCACGAAGGGCAGCGGCACGAACTCGGTGAACCCGCCGGTCTCGCGCTGAAGGGCCCGGGTGCGCACCATATGGCGGGCCCAGCTCACGGGGTGCTCGATCGAGCCGAACATGATGGTGATGTTCGAACGCAGCCCCACCGCGTGCGCGGTGCGGTGCGCCTCCAGCCACTCGTCGGTCGAGACCTTGTCGGGGCACAACACCGCACGCACCTCGTCGTCGAGGATCTCGGCCGCCGTGCCCGGAAGCGTCTTCAAGCCAGCCTCTTTCAGCCGGGTCAGGTAGTCGGCCAACGGCACCCCGGAGCGCCTGGCCCCCTCGGTGACCTCCAGCGCCGTGAAGCCGTGGATGTGGATGCGTTCCGAGGCGGCGCGCACGGCCTCGAGCACGTGGAGGTAGTAGTCGCCGTCGAAGCTGGGGTGGATGCCGCCCTGCAGGCACACCTCGGTGGCGCCCTCCGCCTCGGCCTCGGCCACCCGCCGGGTGATCTCGTCCAACTCCAGCAGATACGGGGCGCCGCGCAGGTTGAGCGACAGCGGTCCCTTGGAGAACGCGCAGAAGCGGCACTTGAACGTGCAGACGTTTGTGTAGTTGATGTTGCGGTTGTGCACGTAGGTGACGGCGTCGCCCACCGCCGCCCGGCGCAGCGAGTCGGCCACCTCGGCCACCAGCGCCACCTCGGGGCCGCGCGCCGAGAACAACGTGACGATCTCGTCGACGCCGACCTCTTGGCCCAACCCCACGCCGTGGAGCACCTCGTTCACCGCGCCGGCACCGGCGCGCCCGGAACCGGAGCCGGGAACCGCCGACCACGCCGGCCGGGTTAGGTCCAACAGCGCCGGCGGCGCGGCCTCGCCGCCCGAGCACCAGTCCGCGTCGCGGGCGAGCCCCTCGGCGTCGGACGCATCGAGCACCGGGAACCGGACCGCCTCGTCGAGCCAGCGCTCCGGGGCGCACGCGAATTCCGGGTACACGGTGAGCCGGGGTGCCAGCACGTGGCCGGCCGACTCCGTCGCGTTCCGCAAGACCTCGAGCGCCGGCCAGGCCCGCTCGGGGTTCACGTGGTCGGCCGTGACCGGCGAGACGCCTCCCCAGTCGTCGATGCCGGCCGCCAGCAGCGGCGCCAGGTCGTCGGAGAGGTTGGGCGGCGCCTGCACGTGGATCTCGGGCGGCAGCACCAGCCGGGCCGCCGCGATGGACCACAGCAGCTCGTCCTCGGCGCAGGGCGCGGACCGGAACATCGCCGTCCCGGGCTTGGGCAGGAAGTTCTGCACGATGACCTCTTGCACGTGCCCGTGCCGCGCGTGCGCCGCCGCGATGGCGCGCAACCCGGCCAGCCGGGTGGCCCGGTCGTCGCCGATGCCGACCAGGATGCCGGTGGTGAAGGGGATGGCCAGCTCGCCGGCCGCCTCCAGCGTGGCCAGGCGCCGGGCCGGCTCCTTGTCGGGGGCCTGCCGGTGCGCCGCCAGTCCCGGGTCGAGCGATTCGAGCATCATCCCCTGGCTGGCCGACACCGCCCGCAACGAAGCCAGCTCGTCGGGGAAGAGCGCGCCCGCGTTGGCGTGGGGCAGCAGCCCGGTCTCCTCGAGCACGAGACGGCACGCCGACGCCAGGTACTCCACCGTCGACTCGTAGCCGTGGGCCTCCAGCCAGTCCCGGGCCAACGGGTAGCGCTCCTCGGGCCGCTCGCCCAGCGTGAACAGCGCCTCGTGGCACCCTGCCGCCACCCCCGCCCGCGCGATCGACAGCACCTCCTCGGGCGTGAGGTAGGGCGACGTCAGGCGCGCCGGCGCCTTGGCGAAGGTGCAGTAACCGCAGCGGTCGCGACACAGCATGGTCAGCGGCACGAAGACCTTGGGCGAAAACGTGACGCGGCGGCCGTGGGCCTCGTCGCGCACGCCCCGGGCCAGGGCGGTCAGGTCGGCCTGGGGGAGCCCGAGGAGATCGGCGTCGGAGAGCATCGAGGTCAATCTACGGGGCCGACGCCAGCGCGGCGGCATCCACCAGCCACACCACCCGGGCGGCGTCGACGTGGGCCGCCGGAATGTCGTCGCCCCGGACCAGGGCGGCGACCGCATCCGCCTTGGACGCACCCGAGACCGTGAACACCGCGGTGCGCGCCGCATTGATGGCGGGCAGGGTCAGCGTGAGGCGGGGGTGGGGGTTGCGCCCGTTGGGGTCGGTCGTCGCCGCCACGAAGACGCCGGGCCCGGCGTCGAGCTCGGGCGACCCCGGGAAGAGGGACGCCGTGTGGCCGTCGGGCCCCATCCCGAGGTGGATGACGTCGATCCCCGGGCCCGCCAGCACCTCGGCCATCGTGCGCTGGTAGGTGGCCACGCACTCGTCGACCGGCCCCTCCGTCGGCATGGGGGAGAAGGAGCCGACCGGCCCCACCCGGTCCAGCAGGGACTCGCGGATAAGCCGCTGGTTGGCGTCCTCGTCGTCTGGTGGTACGACGCGCTCGTCGCCCACGTACACGTCGACCGCCGGCCACTCAATGCCCTCGGTCGTGGCCAGGACCTCGTAGCAGGCGCGCGCCGTCGGGCCGCCCGAGAGCACCAGCGAGAAGCGCGGGCCCGGACGCGCCGCGAAGGCCTCGGCCACCGTGCGCGCGAACGCGCGGGGGACGTCGTCGACGGGGGAGAGGGCGCAGTCGGGCACGGTCGGTCGGGAAGTCAGGCAGCGGTCAGGGGCTCGGGGTCTCGGTCTCCAAGCCCTGCCCCCCGCCCTCGAGCGTCACCGCGTGGCCGCCGAACTGGTTGCGCAGCGCGGCGACCATCTTCAGCTGGAACGAGTCCTTGTCCTGGGAGGCGAAGCGCGTGAAGAGCGATGTCGCGATGACCGGCGCCGGCACGCCGCGGTTGATGGCCTCGAGCGCGGTCCAGCGGCCCTCGCCCGAGTCGACGGCGACGGGGGCGATCTCCGCGAAGCCGGCGTCGGGGCGCAGGGCGCGCTCGGCCAGATCGAGGAGCCAGCTCCGCACCACGGAGCCGTAGCGCCAGATGGAGGCGATCTCGTGCAGGTCAAGGTTGAACTCGTCGGCGCGGGACATGACCTCGAAGCCCTCGGCGTAGGCCTGCATGAGCCCGTACTCGATCCCGTTGTGCACCATCTTCACGAAGTGCCCGGCCCCGACCGGCCCGACGTGGGCGTAGCCGCCCTCGGGCGCCAGCGTCAGCAGCGCCGGCTCGACCACGGCCACGGACTCGTCGGTGCCGCCCACCATGAGGCAGTAGCCCTCGGTCAGGCCCCACACCCCGCCCGAGGTGCCGGCGTCGACGAAGCCCACCCCCTTCTTCTGCAGCCGGTCGGCGATGCCCTCGGCCTCCTTGAAGTTGGAGTTGCCGCCATCGACGATGACGTCGCCCGCGTCGAACAGCTCGCCCAGTGCGTCAATGGTGTCGTTCGTCGGCTTCCCCGCCGGCACCATCACCCAGGCCGCCCGGGGCGGGGTGAGCTGCTGCGCCAGCTCCGCCAGCGTGGTGGCCGTGTCCGCGCCCTTGGCCGCCGCCTGTTTCAGCGCGTCGGCGCTCAGGTCGTAGGCCACGACCTCGTGGCCGCCCTTGAGCAGGCGCTCGGTCATGTTGGCGCCCATCTTTCCCAGGCCGATCATGCCGATCCTCATGCGCGCTCCTCTCTCGTGGGTGCCCCACCACGAACTGCGGCGCAGGCAGCCGCAGCTCAGGCCGCTGATTAGAACGTAGCGGCTTTGTCGGTCAGTGACTGCAGGAGTTCGTCGAAGGATTTGGCGAACGCGTGCACGCCTTCGTCCTCGAGCGTCTGCTCCACGTCGGTCATGACGATGCCGGCGTCGGCCAGCCGGTCCAGGGCGGCCGTGGCGGCGTCGGGGTCGTGGTCGACGGCACGCGTGAGGGTCCCGTGGTCCTCGAAGGCGTGCAGGGTGCCCTCCGGCATGGTGTTGACCGTCGCCGGCCCGATGAGGTTGTCGACGTAGAGCAGGTCGGAGTACTTCGGGTTCTTGGTCGACGTCGACGCCCACAGAGGCCGCTGCACCCGGGCGCCCTGGGCGCTCAGCGCCTCCCAGCGGTCGCCCGAGAAGGTGCGGGTGAAGTGTTGATAGGCGACCTGCGCCTGGGCCACCGCGGCCGTTCCCCGCAGGCCCAGCACGGCGGGGTCGCCGTCCTCGCCCCCGGCCAGGGCCTCGAGGCGGCGGTCCACCTCGGTGTCCACCCGGCTGACGAAGAAGGAGGCCACGCTGGCCACGTTGGGGACCTCGGCCGTGCGCCCGGCGGCGGCGAGCGCCTCCAGCCCGCTGAGGTAGGCCTCCATGACCTCGTCGTAGCGGTCGATGCCGAAGATCAGCGTGACGTTGATGCTGCGCCCGTCGCCGATGAGGGTCTCAATCGCGGGCACGCACTCCTTTGTGGCAGGGACCTTCACCAAGAGGTTGGGCTGCGCGATGCGATCGTGCAGCGCCTTGGCCGACTTCACCGTCTCGGACTGCTCGTGGGCCTGCGCGGGCGACACCTCCAGCGAGACGTAGCCGTCCTCACGGTCGCTCTCGTCGTAGAGGGGACGCAGCATGTCGAGTGCGTCGAGGATGTCGGTGATCGCCATCTCCCAATAGGCGCCCTCGACCGTGTGGTCCTTCATCGAGCGCGCGGAACTGGTCGTCGTAAGTGTCCTGTCCGCTGATGGCCTTGGCCAGGATGGTCGGGTTCGAGGTGATGCCCCGCACGCCCAACGCGAGCAGCTCGGCGAGCTGATTGTCGTGGATCCAGTCCCGGCGCAGGTTGTCCAGCCACGGGCTCTGCCCGCAGATGTCATAGAGCTCTTGGAGCTTGGTCATGTGTCGGACCTCCTTGGCTCGTCCGTGCGTTGCGTGCGCATGCCGGCCGGCATCAGCGTCCCGTCCGCGCCAGGAGCGCCCTGGCGCGTTCCTCGACGTGCGCGGCCGTGAAGCCGAAGTGCTCCATGACGACCGCGACCGGGGCCGAGGCGCCGAAGTGGTCGATGCCGATGGACTCGTCGGCGTAGCGCTCCCAGCCGAGCGTGGCGCCGGCCTCCACGCTCAGGACGGGCACGCCGGGCGGGAAGACGGACTGGCGGTAGGCCTCGGGTTGGGCCCCGAACCACTCCCAGCAGGGGAGCGAGACGACGCGCGCGCCGACGCCGGACAGGGCGAGGCTGCGCGCTGCGCCGAGGCAGTGCTGCACCTCGCTGCCCGTGCCCACGAGCACGACGGCCGCCGGCTCGTCGGAGTCCCACAGCACGTAGCCGCCGCGCGGCACGCCCTCGGGTGCCGCCTCGGCGGTGCCTTCGAGCACGGGGACGTTCTGGCGGGTGAGGCAGAGCCCGACCGGCCCGTCCAGCTCGACGGCGAGGCGCCAGGCCTGGGCCGTCTCGTTGGCGTCGGCCGGGCGCACCAGGGTCAGGGCGGGCATGGCCCGCAGCGACATGAGGTGCTCTATGGGCTGATGGGTCGGACCGTCCTCGCCCAGGCCCACGGAGTCGTGCGACCACGAGAAGATGACGTGCTCGCCGCTCAGCGCGGCGAGGCGGACGGCCGGGCGCATGTAGTCGGTGAAGACGAAGAAGGTGCCGCCGAGAGGCAGGATGCCGGCGTGGGCCGCCATGCCGTTCATGACGGCCGCCATGCCGAACTCGCGGATCCCGTAGTGCGTCTGCACGCCGGCGGGGGTCTCCGCCGACTGGATCTCCGCGTCCTTGACGAGGACGCCGTTGTTGCCCGTGAGGTCGGCCGAGCCCGCCACGAGCCCGGGCAGCCCGGCGGCTGTGGCGTTCAGGCACTGGTTGAAGGCGCGGCGGGTCGCCAGCTCCGTGCCGGCCTCGAACGTGGGCAGTTCGTCGGCCCATCCCGGGACGCCCCGTCCCTGCTGCGCGGCGTCCCACGCCACCCTGTCGCCGTCCCAGGCGGCGAAGCGCTCCTCCCATTCGGCACGGTCGGCGGCGCCGCGGGCGATCTGCTTGCCGTAGAACTCGCGCACCGAGTCGGGCACCCAGAAGGTCTCGTCGGGGGGCAGGCCCAGGATCTCCTTCGTGACCCGGATCTCCTCCGCGCCGAAGGGCGTGCCGTGCGCCTCGGCGGTGTCGGTCAGCTTGGGCGAGGGCCAGCCGATATGGCTGCGCAGGACGAGCAGCGTGGGCCGGGCGTCGGGCCCGTCGGCCGGCGCCTCCAGGGCCTCGCGGATGGCGGCCTCCAGCGCGTCGACGTCGTTGGCCATTTCGCCCAGGTTCCGCACCCGCCAGCCGTAGGCCTCGAAGCGCTTGACCGGGTCGTCGTTGTACGCGAGCTCGGTCGGGCCGTCAATGGTGATGTGGTTGTCGTCGTAGAAGGCGAGCAGCCGGCCGAGGCGCAGGTGCCCGGCGAGCGAGGCCGACTCGTGCGAGACGCCCTCCATCATGCAGCCGTCGCCGAGGATCGCGTAGGTGCGGTGGTCGCAGACGTCGCGGCCGAAGCGCGACCGCACCACCCGTTCCGCCAGGGCCATGCCCACGGCGTTGCCGAAGCCCTGGCCCAGCGGGCCGGTCGTCACCTCTATGCCCGCCGTGTGCCGGCGCTCGGGGTGCCCCGGGGTCCGGCTGCCCCACTGGCGGAACTGGCGCAGGTCCTCGAGGGTCAGGTCGTAGCCCGTCAGGTGCAACATGGAGTACTGCAGGATGCAGGCGTGGCCGTTGGACAGGATGAAGCGGTCGCGGTCGGGCCACTCCGGGGCGCGGGGGTCGTAGTGCATGATGCGCGTCCAGAGCACGTGCGCCAGCGGCGCCAGCGCCATGGCCGTCCCGGTGTGCCCCGATTTCGCCTGCTCGGGCGCGTCCATCGCCAGTCCCCGGATGACGTTGATGCCCAGTTGCACCAGGGCCGGGTCCTGCACGACGGTGGGGGAGGGGGAGGTGTTCAACGTCATGGTCAACCCTAACCCTGTACCCAACTTTGCCGCCCCGGTGCGACGGTGCGTTCGCGCAGGGTTCACTAGATTCCCATCCCATGCCGTCGCGGATGCAAGTGCCGCCGAATTGCGACCTGACACTGGGGATGACCTGCGTGGACAAGTCGGTGCCGGGACGGACGGTCTGGCGCATGCAGGCGGACGAGCGTTTCGCCAACCCGGCCGGCATCATGCAGGGAGGCTTCCTGGCCGCGTTCGCCGACTCGGCCATGGGCGCCGCCGCGGTCACCTTCGTGGAGGACCGCCGGGTCTTCTGCGTGAACGCGGAGATCAAGTTCAGCTTCCTGGCCGCGGTCCCGGTGGGCGCGGCGCTCACCTGCACGGCCGAAGTGGTGTCGGGCGGCCGGCAGGTGGCGTTCGTCGAGGCGAGCGTCGTGGCGCGCGACCCGGACACCGGCGCCGAACGGCTGGTCGGGCGGGCGACGTCCACCTACGTCTTCCGGGACCGCGGCTGAGCACGGCGACGCCGGGTTCTTGCACGTCGGCGGCCTACCGACCAGGATGGCGGGCCACATGGCACCACGGTCAGACAACGGCCAGCACGGGCTGCGCCACGCGGGCGACGACGCGTTCCAGCTGACCGTCGACTACCTCAAACAGGAGACCGTTCAGCCACTCAAGGGGCTGGGCCGCTTCCTCTACATGGGCATCGCCGGCTCGTTCTTCCTGGCCGGTGGGATCCTCCTCATCCTCATCGGGATCCTGCGGCTGCTGCAGGACGAGACCGGCACCGCCTTGACGGGAGACTGGTCCTGGGTGCCCTACGTTGTCGTCATGGTGCTGGGGATCGCAGTGATCGGGATCGCCGCGTGGCGGATCACGGCGGGGCCGGCACGAGAGCGGCTGCCCGAGGTCGAGGCCCGGCAGGCGGCCGAGGCACACGACTGACACAGGAGGAGGCATCCATGGCAGGCACGAGGACACGCGCCCGGACCAACGGGCGGATCATCACCCGGGACGACCTCCAGGCGGCCTACGCGCAGGTGATGGGCGAGGGTGAGGCCACCGCCCGCGCGGCCGCGCCGCGGGGACTGGCCGTCGCCGGCGCCTTCGCCATTCTCGTGATCGCGCTGGCGTTCCTGGCCGGACGGCGTCGCGGACGCGCCAAGTCCGCCGTCGTGGAGATCAGGCGGCTGTAGGTGTTCGACATCCTGCTGCGGCGTTTCCTGCGCGCCGGGGTGCGGCGGGGACTGGGTGGGAACTGGTACTGGTTCGCGCTCGCCGGTGCCACCTTCTTCCTCCGCCGCGTCCTCAACGACCGGACGAGCCCCGTCTCGACGGTCACGGTGTCGCCGGGCGAGCAGGTGCTCATCACCGTGCGCGACCGCAACGCCCCCGCGCCCGTCGACGCCTGAGGCGCGTGCCCGGCCCGCTCGCGGCGGGGGAGCGCGTCCTCGTCATCGACGCCAAGGACCGCCGCTATCTGCTGACCCTGGTGGCGGGCACGACGTTCCACACTCACGCCGGCGTGCTGGCCCACGACGACATCATCGGGCTCAGCGAGGGCAGCACGGTGAACGGCTCCACCGGGAGGGCCTTCCTGGTGCTGCGACCCACCCTCAGCGACATCGTGCTCAAGATGCCCCGGGGCGCCCAGGTCATCTACCCCAAGGATCTCGGCGCCATCCTCCTGGCGGCGGACATCGCGCCCGGACAGCGCGTCCTCGAGGCGGGCGTCGGGTCGGGGGCCCTCTCCATGACCGTGCTGCGGGCCGGGGCGTCGGTGGTCGGCTACGAGCTGCGCGAGGACTTCGCGGCGCGGGCGCGCGCCAACGTCGCCGCTGCGCTGGGCCCGGACGCCCCGTACCGGATTGAGATCCGCGACGTGACCGAGGGCATAGACGAACGCGACCTCGACCGCGTCCTGCTCGACATGCCCGAGCCGCACAAGGTGGTGCGCGCGGCGGGGGAGGCGCTGCGCCCGGGCGGCATCCTCCTCGCCTACCTCCCGACCATCAACCAGACGGCGCTGCTGCGCCAGGCGCTCGACGAGCCGGACGCGCCCTTCGGCCTGGGCGAGACGCAGGAGATCATGCGCCGGACGTGGCACGTCGAGGCGCGCTCGGTCCGGCCGGACCACCGCATGGTGGGCCACACGGGCTTTCTCACCACGGCCCGGCGGCTCGGAGGGTGAGCCAAGGGTGAGCGCGGACAAAGAGGTACAGGCGTACATCGCCGACATCGAGCCGCCGGCCAAGCGTGCGCTCTTCGAGCGCCTGCACGCCCTGATGCTCGAGGAGCATCCCGACGCCGAGGTGACGCTGTCCTACGGCATGCCGGCCTACCGGGTGGACGCGCGGCGGCTGAACCTCGGGGCCTGGGCGCACGGGGTGTCTGTCTACGGGTGGCGCAAGGACCGCGACAGGGGTTTCGTGGCGCGCCACCCGAAGTTGTCGAGCGGCAAAGGGACGCTGCGCATCGGGGTGCGCGACGCCGAGGGGATCGGTGACGACGAGTTCCGGGCACTGCTGGGGGGCGCGCTCCAGCCTTGAGCGGGTCGGATGGAGAGCCGCCGCGCCGAGGCGACGCGGAACCGGGGCGGAGGCCTCTCCGGAGCGACGAGGCCGGCAGACGGGGGAGCGGTCAGTCCCGCTCTATGAAGATGCACTCGCCGGGGCACTCCTCCGAGGCCTCGACGACCGCGTCCTCCAGGTCGTCCGGCACCATGGCCATGCCGGCCGAGCCACCCGGGTCGTTCTTGACGGCCTCGCCTTCCTTCACATAGGCCAGCCCGTCGTCCAGGAGGGTGAACACGGCAGGCGCGATTTCCTCGCACAGCCCGTCGCCTGTGCAGAGATCCTGGTCGATCCAGACCTTCATTGCCGTGCTTCTCCCTTGTCGTACCGCCCGAAGGGCCAGCTGGGACCGTAGTGAGGCGCCCCGCGGGCCGTCAATCCGGGCTTCGCAGACTCCTCCATGCTACCCGCCCGGCGCGCGCGCCCGGTGCACGTTCGGTGCACTCAAGTTGCCGCCAAAACCGGCCGAGGGCAGGGCTAGGGTGATCTTCAGTGGACGCAACTCCCGACGAAGCCGCTGCCCAGGCTGAGGCGCTGCGCGCCGAGCTGGCGGATGCCGAGGATGAGATCCACGCGCTCCGCCGTCGGTTGCAGGAGAGCCCCGGCCGGGTGCAGGCCCTGGAGGAGCGCCTGCTCGAATCGAAGGGCCAGCTGGCCCAGGCGACCTCGCAGAACGAGAAGCTGACCTTCACCCTGCAGCAGGCGAAGGAACAGCTCGCCGCACTGCGCGAGGAGGTCGAGAAGCTCACCCAGCCGCCCGCCGCCTACGGCACCTTCCTCGGCGTCAACGAGGACGGCACGGTCGACGTGTTCAGCAGCGGCCGCAAGATGCGGGTGAGCCTGCACCCCGACATCGACCCCGGGCAGATCCGCAAGGGCAACGAGGTCGTGCTCAACGAGAGCCTCAACGTCGTGCTCGTGCGCGAGGGCGAGTTCTCGGGCGAGGTCGTGACGTTGAAGGAGCAGCTCGAGGACCGGCGCCGCTGCGTCGTGTTCGCCCGGGCGGACGAGGAGCGGGTGGCCGAGCTCTCCGAGGACATGATGGGGACGCGACTGCGGGCCGGCGACTCGCTGCTGATGGACGTGCGCACCCAGCTGCTCATAGAGAAGCTGCCCAAGCTCGAGAGCGAGGAGCTCGTCCTCGAGGAGGTGCCCGACATCACCTACGACGACGTGGGCGGCCTCGACACCCAGATAGAGGCCATCACCGACGCCGTCGAGCTGCCCTACATGCACCGGGAGCTGTTCTCGGAGTACTCGCTGCCGGCGCCCAAGGGCATCCTGCTGTACGGCCCGCCGGGCTGCGGCAAGACGCTCATCGCCAAGGCCGTGGCCAACTCGTTGGCCAAGAAGGTGGCCGAGAAGACGGGCAACGAGAACGTGCGGTCATTCTTCTTGAACATCAAGGGGCCGGAACTGCTCAACAAGTACGTGGGGGAGACCGAGCGCCAGATCCGCCAGGTCTTCCAGCGCGCCCGGGAGAAGGCCGACGAGGGCATGCCCGTGATCGTCTTCTTCGACGAGATGGAGTCCCTCTTCCGCACCCGGGGGACCGGGATCTCGTCGGACATGGAGTCGACGATCGTGCCGCAGCTGCTGGCCGAGATCGACGGCGTGGAGTCGCTGCGCGACGTCATCGTCATCGGCGCCTCCAACCGGGAGGACCTCATCGACCCCGCCATCCTGCGGCCGGGGCGTTTGGACGTGAAGATCAAGATCGAGCGGCCCAACGAGGAGGCGGCGGGACAGATCTTCAGCCGCTACCTCAAGGCTGCGCTGCCCCTGGATGCGGACGAGGTGCAGCGGCTGGGCGGGGGCGACGCCAACAAGGCGGTCCAGGTCATGATCGAGCAGACGGTCTTCGAGATGTACCGCGAGGACGACGAGAACCGCTTCCTCGAGGTGACTTACCAGAACGGCGACAAGGAGATCCTCTACTACCGGGATTTCGCGTCGGGGGCCATGATCGAGAACATCGTGCGGCGGGCCAAGAAGCTCGCCATCAAGCGTGTCATCGCCGGCGAGCCGGGCGGCATCCGCACCGCCGACCTGGTGGAGTCCATCCGCCAGGAGTACAAGGAGAACGAGGACCTGCCCAACACGACCAATCCGGACGACTGGGCCCGGATCTCGGGGAAGAAGGGCGAGCGCATCGTCTACGTGCGCACCCTGCTGACGGACGACCGGGAAGTGACCGGGGGGCGGTCCATAGAGCGTGTGGGCACCGGCCAGTACCTGTAGTGGTTAGGGTCACACCGTGGCCACCACGAAGGTCTGCGGGATAGAGACCGAATACGGCATCCACTCGCCCGGTCCCGAGCAGAACCCCATCGCGGCCTCCTCCGTCTTGGTCAACGCCTACGCGGCGGACGTCGAGCAGCAGATCGGGTGGGACTTCGAGGACGAGACGCCGGGCAACGACGCCCGCGGCTTCGCGCGCGAGGGGTCGCTGGCCCCGATGGTCGAGACGCACCTGGCGAACACGGTGCTCACGAACGGGGCGCGCTTCTACGTCGACCACGCGCACCCGGAGTACTCCAGCCCCGAGTGCCTCACGCCGTTGGAGTGTCTGATGTACGACAAGGCCGGGGAGGAGGTGCTGCGGCGGGCCATGACGGCGGCGGCGTTGCGCATCCCGGACCAGCCCGCGCCGGTGGTCCACAAGAACAACTCGGACGGCAAGGGCAACTCGTACGGCTGCCACGAGAACTACATGATGGACCGGGCCGTGCCTTTCGCCAAGGTGATAGACGGGGTGGTCCCGCACTTCGTGTCGCGGACCTTGTTCACGGGCTCGGGGAAGCTGGGCGTGGAGACGCCGGCCCTGGACGCGGAGACGGTGGAGTACCAGATCTCCCAGCGGGCCGAGTTCTTCGAGGAGATCGTGGGCCTGGAGACGACCCTGAAGCGGCCCATCGTCAACACCCGGGACGAGCCCCACGCCGACCCCAAGCGGTTCCGTCGGCTCCACGTGATAGTGGGCGACGCCAACTTGTCCGAGATCGCGACCTTGTTGAAGGTGGGGACCACGGCCATCGTGCTGTCGATGATCGAGGACGACGCCGGGCCGACCCGGGACCTGTCGCTGTCCGACCCCGTGCGTGCGCTGCACCAGGTGTCGGCCGACCTGTCGTTGGTGCGGCCGCTGGCGCTGACCGACGGCTCGTCGGCGACGGCGCTGGAGCTGCAGTGGGAGCTCTTCGGCGCCGCCCGCAAGTACGCCGAGGAGAACGGCCTGTCGTCGCTGGGCGACGACGGCACGGTGGGCGCGCTGGTGCTGGAGCACTGGGAGTCGGTGTTGGAGGGTTTGGAGTCGGACCCGGCCTCGCTGTCCGACACGCTGGACTGGGTGGCCAAGCGCGAGCTGCTCATCGCGTACATGGACCGCCACGGCTGCGGGTGGAAGGACCCGCGGCTGGCTGCATTGGCGTTGCAGTATCACGACCTGCGGCCCGAGAAGTCGATCTTCGGCCGCCTGGGCCTGCGCACCGTCCTGGAGCCGGGGGAGGCCGCGGCCGCCGTGACCGAGCCCCCGCGGGGCACCCGGGCCTGGTTCCGGGGCAAGTGCCTGGCCCGCTGGCCGGACGCCGTCGTGACCGCCAACTGGGATTCCCTCGTGTTCGACATCGGGGCTGACCCCTTGCGGCGCGTCCCTATGATGGATCCCCTGAAGGGAACAGCCGAGCACACGAGCGCGTTGTTGGCCCAGAGCACCGGGCCGGCGGACCTCCTGGAACGACTCAATTCCTAGGCGAGAACAATCGACGAAGTTCGAATACTCAGGACGGGGAAACGGAGATGGCAGAACAGGAACAGAAGAAGAAAAGCACCACCCGGACCACCCAAGAAGAGGTCGAGGTGGACGAGGCGGCGCCCGCCACTTCCGAGCGCGGCGAGAAGATAAAGGCCGAGCTCGACGACCTCCTCGACGAAATCGACGAGGTGCTGGAGGACAACGCCGAGGAGTTCGTGCGCAACTACGTCCAAAAGGGTGGACAGTAGCGACCGGTGGGTCTCCCCCTTTCCCCCGGAGAGTGATCCGGGCCCGGACTTCGTCGGCCTGCTGCGCCTGACCACGGACCGGGCCGACGCCGCGTCCCGTGTCGTGGGGGCGGGGGGTGTTGGTGGCGGTGTTGGTGGTGTGGGTGTGGGTGGCGGTGTGGCCGGCGGGAGCGAGCCGCTGAAGGTGGCCCACGGCACCACGGTCGTCGCCCTGCGCGACGCCGAGGGGGTGGTGATGGCGGGCGACCGCCGCGCCACCGCGGGCAACATCATCGCCCACCATGCGATGCAGAAGGTCTTCCCGGCGGACCGCTACTCGGCCATCGCCATCGCCGGGACGGCCGGCGTGGCCGTCGAGATGGTGCGGCTCTTCCAGGTCCAGCTCGAGCACTACGAGAAGGTGGAGGGCTCGACCCTGTCGCTGGAGGGGAAGGCGAACCAGCTGGCCCAGATGGTGCGCCAGAACCTGCCGATGGCCATGCAGGGACTGGCCGTGGTCCCCCTCTTCGCCGGGTACGACACGGCGCGCGGGACCGGGCGCATCTTCAACTACGACGTGACCGGCGGGCACTACGAGGACACCGACTTCCAGGCGACGGGCTCGGGAGGACGGGACGCCCGCAGCACCGTCAAGCTGGGGTGGCGGGAGAGCCTGCCCCGCGAAGAGGCGCTCAGCCTGGCCATCCAGTCGCTCTACGAGGCGGCCGACGAGGACTCGGCCACCGGCGGCCCGGACCCGGTCCGGGGCATCTACCCGATCGTGGCGGTGGTCGACGCCGGGGGCTACCGGGAGGTGCCCGAAGCCGAGGTGGCCGAGCGCTTCGCAGCGCTGGTGGTCCGCAAGCAGGCGGAGCGGGAGCGCACGGCGTGAGCATCCCCTACTACGTCGCACCCGAGCAGGTCATGAAGGACCGGGCCGAGTACGCCCAGAAGGGCATCGCCCGGGGTCGGGCACTCGTGGCGACCACCTATGACGACGGGATCGTCATCGTCGCCGAGAACCCGTCGCGCTCGCTGCACAAGATCAGCGAGATCTACGACCGCATCGCGTTCGGGGGCGTGGGCAAGTACAACGAGTACGACCAGCTGCGCGTCGCCGGCGTCCGGCACGCCGACACCAAGGGGTTCGCCTTCAGCCGCGAGGACGTCGACGCCCGCTCGCTGGCCAACCTCTACGCCCAGTACCTGGGCAACGTCTTCACCCACGAGATGAAGCCGCTGGAGGTGGAGATCCTCGTCGCGGAGCTCGGTGAGGGCGGGAACGGCGCCGGCACCCAGCTGTACCACATCGCCTACGAGGGCACGATCACCGACGAGGACCGTTTCGCCGTGCTCGGAGGCGACGCCGAGACCATCGCCGAGCGCATGGGGGCGGCCTGGCAGGCCGACTGGACCCTGGCTGCGGCGTTGCGGGCGGCCACCGTCGCGCTGGCGGGCCCCGACCGCACCCTGGCGGCCGGCGATCTCGAGGTGGCCACCCTGAGCCGGGGGAACGGGCGGCGCACCTTCCGGCGGGTCGGCGAGGAGGAACTGGCGCGACTGCTGGCATAGCCGGCAGTACGGTGACTCCGTGGAACGGCGCATCTTCGGCGTGGAGAACGAATACGGGGTGACCTTCACCCTGCGCGGCCAGCGCCGGCTCAGCCCCGACGAGGTGGCGCGCTACCTGTTCCGCCGCGTGGTCTCGTGGGGCCGCTCCTCCAACGTGTTCCTGGAGAACGGCGCGCGTCTCTACCTCGACGTCGGCAGCCACCCCGAGTACGCGACCCCCGAGTGCGACCAGATCAGCGACGTGGTCGTCCACGACAAGGCGGGGGAGTGGATCCTGGCGCAACTGGTGACGGGCGCCCAGGCCCGCCTGCGCGAGGAGGGCATCCGGGGCGAGGTGTACCTCTTCAAGAACAACACGGACTCGGTGGGCAACTCCTACGGCTGTCATGAGAACTACCTGACCGAGCGCAACGACGAGTTCAACCGTTACACCGAGGTGCTCATCCCGTTCCTCGTCTCGCGCCAGATATACGCCGGCGCCGGCAAGGTCCTGCAGACGGCGCGGGGCGCCGTGTTCTGCCTCAGCCAGCGGGCGGAGCACATCTGGGAGGGCGTCTCGTCGGCCACGACCCGCAGCCGTCCCATCATCAACACGCGCGACGAGCCCCACGCCGACGCCGAGCGCTTCCGCCGCCTGCACGTGATCGTGGGCGACTCCAACATGAGCGAGTACGCCACCTACCTCAAGGTGGGCACGACCTCCATCCTGCTGGCCATGCTCGAGGACTCCTCGACGGTGCTGCGCGACCTCACCCTGGAGAACCCGATCCGGGCCATCCGCGAGATCAGCCACGACATCACCTGCCAGCGCCGCGTGCGGCTGGCCAACGGACGCGAGATGCGCGCGCTGGACATTCAGATCGAGTACCTGGAGCGCGCGATCAAGTTCCGGGAACGCCGGGGACTGACGCCGGAGGAGGACACGGCGCTCGACATGTGGGAGCACTGCCTGAAGGGCCTGGAGGCCGATCCCACCTCGCTGTGGCGCGAATGCGACTGGGTGGCGAAGTACCGCCTCGTCGAGCAGATGCGGGCCCGGCACGACGTGTCGTTGTCGCATCCCAAGGTGGCCATGATCGACCTTATGTACCACGACGTCGACCGGAGCCGGGGCCTCTTCTACAAGTTGCAACAGCGGGACCAGATGGATCGGACGTGTACGGACGAGGCCATCACCGAGGCGATGGTCAAGCCGCCCGAGACCACGCGGGCCCGGCTCCGTGGCGCTTTCGTGAAACGGGCGAAGGAGCGTCGACGCGACTTCACTGTGGACTGGGTGCACCTTAAACTGAACGACCAGGCCCAACGGACGGTGCTGTTGAAGGACCCCTTCAAGTCCCACGACGAGCGGGTGGAGCGACTCATCCAGTCCCTATAGCGGCACCGTAGAGTGAAGACACATGTTCAATCTCGACCCAGGCAAGCTCCTCGTCATCGCCGTGGTCGCCATCATCCTCCTCGGACCTGACCGGCTGCCCCAGGTGGCCCGGCAGGTCGGTGCCGCCTGGCGCTCCTTCAACGAGTTCCGCCACCGCATGGAGTCCGAGGTGCGCAACTCAATGCCCGACCTCCCGCCGACGTCGGAGATCGCACGGCTGGCCCGGTCTCCGTCGGCACTGCTCAACCACCTCTCGAACATGTCCGAGGACACCACGGAGGAGCCGGCGGCGGATGGTGCGGCTGCGGCGGAGGCTGCCGGTGCGGCCGAGGGTGCGGCTGCGGCGATAGCGGAGAACGGGGCGGACCACACCGGGGTCGGGCACGACGGCGCGGAGGAGGTGTCAGGCAACGGCACGGGTGTGCCGGCGGCCGACAACGGGTCGGCCGGAACGGCCTCTCCGGCCGGCGAGACCACGGCCCCGCTCGCGTCGCTCTCGCAGCCGGCCGCGCGGTCGCCCCACGAACCCGGGTCACCGCTGCCCGAGACGGCCGTCCCCGGCGACCCCAGTCTGAACTGAACGCCTTGCCATGGTGACGACGCCCACCACCGACAAGCGGAAGAGCCGCCCCTCGCCGGACAACATGACCCTGGGCGAGCACCTCGGCGAGCTGCGCCGCCGGGTGATCATCTGCGTCATCGCCTTCGTCATCGCGGCAACGGTGGCGGTGGTCCTTTACCAGCCGATTCTGAACTTCCTGCTGCGTCCGCTGTGCAACGTCGACGCCACGAACCTGCATCACACGACGCAGGCGAGCGGTTCGGTGCTCAACACCGCCAACGGTGGCTGCAGCCTCTTCATCACGTCACCGCTCGACGGCCTGACGCTTCGGGTCAAGATCGCGATCTTCGGAGGCTTCCTCCTCGCCTCGCCGGTGATCCTGTTCGAGATGTGGCGCTTCGTGACGCCGGGTCTGAAGGCGTCGGAACGGCGTTACGCCATTCCGTTCGTGCTCGCCTCGTTCGTCCTCTTCCTGGCGGGAGCGGCCACGGCTTACCTGACCCTGCCGCACGCGCTGGGTTGGCTGAAGTCGGTGGGCGGGCCGAGCCTGCAGGCGATCTACGACCCCATTCCGTACCTGGGTCTGATCCTGCTCATGATGGGCCTCTTCGGCCTCACGTTCCTGTTCCCCGTCGTGCTGGTCTCGCTCGAGCTGGCGCGGGTGGTGACCCCGGCGCGTCTGCTCCACTCCTGGCGGTGGGCGGTCATCATCATCGTGGTGGTGGCGGCCGTGTTCACCCCGAGCTCGGACCCCTTCTCAATGCTTGCGTTGGCGGTCCCGCTGATCGCCTTCTACTTCATCTCCATCGGGATCGGGAAGCTGCTCGGGCGTTGACCGCCTTCCCGTGGCCCGTCGGCGAGACGGCCGGGACGGCGGACTTCGAGGCCGACCTGCCGTTCGAACTCGACGACTTCCAGCGCGACGCCTTCCGGGCCCTGGACGCCGACCACTCCGTCCTGGTGTCGGCGCCGACCGGTTCGGGCAAGACCCTCGTGGCGGCGTACGCGGTGCATCGCGCCTTGTGCGCACGCGGGAAGGCGTTCTACACGACCCCGCTCAAAGCGCTGTCGAACCAGAAGTTCGGCGAGCTCGCCGCCACCTACGGCGAGGAGCACGTCGGGCTACTGACCGGTGACGCGACCCTGCGCCCGCGGGCGCCCGTGGTGGTCATGACGACTGAGGTGCTGCGCAACATGCTCCTGGCCGGGTCGGACCTCCTCGAGGGGCTGCACACCGTCATCCTCGACGAGGTCCATTTCCTTCAGGATCCCTACCGCGGCGGCGTGTGGGAGGAAGTCCTCGTGCTCTCTCCGCCCGCGATCCGCTTCGTCTGCCTGTCGGCCACGGTGAACAACGCGACGGAGCTCGGGGGCTGGCTGCACCACATCCGCGGCGACACCGCGGTGATCGTGGAGCGGGAGCGCCCCATAGTGCTCCGGCACCACTTCGCGGTCCACCGCAGGGAGGACGACGAGACCGTCCTCGTACCGCTGTTGGAGAACGGGCGGCCCGGCGGTGAGGGTCTCCGTATCGACCAGGCCGTGCGGCGAGCCCTGCAGGGCCGTGGCGCCCACTGGCAGTCACGGGCCCGCGGCCCGCGGCTGCCCGTCCGCGCTCCGCGCCGGAGCGAGATCGTGGCGGAGCTGGCGCAGACGGAGATGCTGCCGGCGATCGTCTTCATCTTCAGCCGGGCCGCGTGCGACGACGCCGTGCGCCATGTCACGCGTGAGGGCATACGGCTGAGCGACGCCCATGAGCGCACCGCCATCCGCCAGATCGCGGAACGTCGCGTCGAAACCCTCAGCGACGAGGACCTGCACGCGCTGGGTTACGGCGAGTGGCTCGAGGGGCTCGAACGCGGTGTGGCGGCACACCACGCCGGACTGGTCCCGGTCTTCCGGGAGACGGTCGAAGAGTGCTTCGAAGCGGGGTTGTTGAAGGTGGTCTTCGCCACCGAGACGCTCTCCCTCGGCATCAACATGCCCGCCCGTTCCGTCGTCATTGAGCGCTTCACCAAGTACGGGGGCGCGGGACGGGCCACTCTCACTTCGGGGGAGTACCTGCAGCTGACCGGGCGCGCGGCCGGCGCGGCCTGGACGAGGAGGGACACGCCGTCGTCTGCTGGTCCAACGAGATCACCTTCGCCGAGGCCGCCCGGGTGGCCCTGGCGCCGCCGCCCGACCTGCGCTCGGCCTTCCGGCCCACCTACAACCTGGTGGTCAACCTGGTATCGCGCTTCGACCGGGAGACGGCCGAGGAGGTGCTGCACCGCTCTTTCGCCCAGTGGCAGGCCCGGAAGCCGGACCTCCTGACGCGCCAGCTGGGCCACCGGCTGGCCGTGCTGGAGGAGATGGGCTACCTGGAGGACTGGCGTCTGACCGGGGCCGGGCACCGGCTGGCCCGGATCTACCACGAGGCGGACCTGCTCGTGGCCGAGGCGCTGGGGAACGGGGCGCTTGCGGGTGCGGAGCCGGCGGTCGTGGCCGGCGTGCTCTCGTCCGTCGTGTTCGAGCCGAGACGGGCCCGCCGTGTGCCCGGGTTCGGACACGCCCACCGCCGCGAGAGGCGCCGCGGGAAGATCCAGGACCGGCTGGGCGACGAGCGGACCGCGCAGCTGGCCCAGCGTTGTGCGGGCATCGCCGCCGCCGCCGAGCGCATCCGGGCCGTCGAGGAGGCCAACCTGGTGCCCCGGACGCGCCAGCCCGCTCCCGGGCTGGCCACGGCGGTGGCATCGTGGGTGCGGGGGGCGTCGTTCTCGACCGCCCTGGCCGTGGCCGCCCGTGACGTCGGCGAGCTGGCGCCCGGCGACTTCGTCCGGACCATGAAGTCGGTGGCCGACCTGGTCCAGCAGGTCTCGTACACGGCCACGGATCCGGGTGTCGCCGGGGCGGCCCACGAGGCGGTCGACCTCCTGCTGCGCGGGGTGGTCGCGGGGGGTGTTCCCGGCTCCTGAGCCGGCCCTTCGGCCATCCGCGACCACCGTCGCAACCCCGTTCTATGGTTAGCCGGGCATGTTCCCCTACGCTCCAGAGCGGTTCAGCCCGGACGAGGAGGCCGTCCTCCGGCGGTACGTGACCAACCTCGACCTGCCGGTATTCGCCCTGGTCAACCTGCCCGAAGTGGTGAAGGGGGCCCTGTTCGCCCGCTACTCGCGTTCACCCAAGAGCCTGCGCCGGCTCTTCCTCGACGAGTTCGTCGGCGACCTCGACATGTCCGGCGACGTGTCGGTAGACGCCACGGTCGGCCTCTCGCGCGCCGAGCAGCTCTACGAGCGTGTCTTCGTCGAGTACGGCGACGACTCGGTGGCGCAGTTGGGGGGTGTGCACCTCGCCTGCGAGCAGTCCTCGAACGTCCTGTCGAAGGTGCTCGAGTGGGGGCGGCTCATGGCGTACCTGGAGCAGTCGACCCGATACATCGCGTACAACCAACGCCTCGAGAACGGGCAGTACCGCTACTACCGGCCGCCCGAACTGCTCGACTCGCCGCACGGCGCCCGTTATGTCGGCGCAATGGACCGCCTCTTCGACACCTACGGCGCGCTGTTGCCGATGATGCAAGCATGGGTGGCCGACCGCTTCGCGCAGCAGCCGGGCGACAGCGATTTCGTGTACCGGCAGGCGACGAAGGCAAAGTCACTCGACGCGCTGCGCGGCCTGCTGCCGGCGGCGTCGCTGTCGAACATCGGCCTGTACGGGACGGGTCAGTCCTACGAGCAGTTGTTGCTCCGCATGCGCGCGCACCCACTGCCCGAGGCCCGCGCGTACGCGGACATGATGCTCTCGGAATTGCGCAAGGTCATCCCGTCCTTCCTGCAGCGGGTCGACGTCCCGGCGCGGGGAGGGGAGTGGTCGGCCTACCTCGACGACACGCGGCGTGGGACGGCCGCGCTGGTGGCGCGGCTCTGGCCCGACGTGGCCCCGGACGGCTGGGGGGCCCGCGACCAAGACCAGCCGGAGGTGACCCTTCTCGACTTTGATCCCCTGGGTGAGGAGAAGATCCTGGTCGCAGCCTGCTTCTCCCATGTCGGGTGCTCCGAGCGCGTGGCGGCCCGGCGGGTGGCACGGCTCGGCCACGACGACCGGGTCGCGCTGCTCCGGGCCTATGTGGGCGAGCGGCGAAACCGCCGCCACCGTCCGGGACGCGCGTTCGAGCGCACCGGGTACCGCTTCGAGTTGGTCACCGACTACGGCGCCTTCCGTGACCTGCAGCGCCACCGGATGCTGACGATCGAGTGGCAGCGGCTCGGAATCGGGCTCGGCTACGACATGCCCGACCTGGTGGCCGAAGCGGGGTTGGGCGAGCCCTACGACGACGCCATCGGACGCGCCGAGGAGCTGTACCGGTCGTTGCTCCCGGACTTTTCGGAGCAGGCGTGCTACGCCGTGGCCCTCGCACACCGGATCCGTTACGTCATGGAGTTCAATGCCCGCGAGGCGATGCACCTCATTGAGCTGCGCTCGGGAGCGCAGGGCCACCCGGCCTACCGCCGTGTGGCCCAACAGATGCACCGGGCCATCGCGGAGGTGGCCGGACACCGCGCCGTCGCCGACGCGATGTCCTTCGTCGACCACGGGGCAACCGACCTGGAGCGGCTCGATTCAGAGCGGCGGGCCGAGCGGCGGCGGGCGGAAAAATCTGTAACGCATTGACCAGGAAGTACCCCTGTTATCCCTGGTCGAAGCGCCAGCGAACTCCTTGACGACCCCACCCCGGATTTGCCTAATGTACGGCGCAGTCCCGACGTCCCGAACGGCTGAAGCCTGCGGGGGGGATGCTGTGAGAGGCGGTAGTGGCCCTGGGGGTCGAGTAGAGAACGTGTTGCTTGCCTGGCTACCCCGGGCCTGCGAGATGGCGCCAAAGACCCCAGGGCCGACCCGCCCGAACCTCCACTGAACTCCACCTCACGGCCTCGTCGCGTCCCGCTCGAGGGCGATTGAACGGTCCTCCCGACCGTCTATGCTCCGGCGGCAAATGCCGACCAAGAAGAAGGCGAAAGCCGAGGAAGTCGAGGCCGAGAGCCCTCAGAGCGACGAGGACGCGCTCGAAGTAGAAGAGGAACTCGACGTCGACGACGACGAGCTCGAGGACATAGACGAGGACGGCCTGGAGGAAGGGGACGAGGAGGATGACGACGACGTCTCGGACCTCGACGAGGAAGAGGAGGACGTCGACGAGATCCTGACCCCCTCACCGGCCGCGGTCGTCGAGCGAACCGGCGAGGGGGACGACGAGGAGGAGGAAGAGGAGCCCGACGACGAGGACGTCGAGGCGAGCCTGGACGTCATTCTGAAGGAACGCCTGGTCGTCGAGGACGAACCCGAGGACGAGGAGGCCACCGACCAGGAGGACAAGGCCGAGGCCAACGAGCGGGTGCTGCCCAAGCAACCCGACGAGTTCGTCTGCCGCTCCTGCTTCCTGGTGAAGCACCCGAGCCAACTGGCCGACAAAAAGAACATGCTCTGCCGGGACTGTGTCTGAGGAGGGCGGCGGGGAGGAGCAGGGTGGCCGGGGACCACTTCGCCGGACGCTCGAGCTCTGCGTCTTCGCTCCGGTCGGTGCTGCGGTCTCGCTGGCCGAGGAGCTGCCTGACCTGATTGAGAAAGGCCGCCAGCGCGTCGAGCTCCAGCTCAGCAACGCGCACGTCGTCGGGCGCTTCGTGGTGCACAAGGGACGGCGCGACCTGGCGGGGCGGATAGAGGAGATTCTCGCCAACGGCGTCCCGGCCGCCCGGGCGGCCGAGACGGCTGAGAGGGAGGCGGCGGAGAAAGAGGCGGCGGAGAAGACCGTCGTTCCGGACGTGCCGCCCGTGCCGGCCGTGCCGGCCGCGCCGGCCGCGACAGCCATGCCGCCCACGCCCGGGGTCCCGGTGGATCGAGCGGCGCCGCCGGCAGCGCCCGGGACGGCCGATCCGGGGGCGGAAGCCACGGTCCAGCGTGCCCTGGCGGACTACGACACCCTCAGTGCATCGCAGGTCGTGCGACGGCTCGAGAGCCTCGGGCGGGACGAGCTGCGCGCGGTCCTGCGCTACGAGGCGGCGCATCGCAACCGGAGGACCATCTTGAACCGGGCGAGCCAGCTCCTCGACCCCGAGGCCGCGGGGTCGTCGGCCGGGTAGCGCCGTGGAGCTGGCCCGGCCGGCGCACGACAAGGATCTTGCCGCGTGCCGTCGGCTCCTCGACGACCTCCTGTCCGAGGTGCACGCCCTGCGCGGGGGCACGGCGTTCGCGGGTGCGGCGACGCCGGATTCCCTTCTGGAGCGCTGGACGGGTCGCGGAGCGCAGCTCTTCGCAGGGGAGTTCGAGGGTGTGGTCGTGGGTGTCCTCGGCGTGACCGCGCCCGGCCCAGAGGAGGGGGGGCGAGGCCGCATCGAGTGCTGCTACGTGGAGCGCGACGCGCGCGGAGTCGGTGTCGGCACGGCGCTGATGCAGGCCGCGGTCGCGTGGTGCCGGGACAGGGGATGCCGCGAGGTGGACGCCTTCGCCCTCCCCGGTGACCGCGCCACGAAGCAGCGGCTCGAGGCCGAGGGCTTCACCGCTCGCCTGTTGACGCTCAGCTTGCGGTTGGACTGAAGCGGCGCTCGGTGTTGACCCGCCGGGGCGGCGGAGGTGGGATGCGCAACCCGAGCAGCTTGGCGAGTGCGGGCACCGAGCCGGCCGCGTGACGAGCCGCCTGCTGCGCCACCTCGTCGTCGGGAATGCCGGCGGGCTTCACGGTCCGCCGCACCGGCGACGCCACGACCGTGTCGAGCAGGCCCATCCACTCCTCGGGCGGCAGCTCGGCGGTCATCGCCTCACCCGCCGCGGCGGCCAGCCGCACCGCGAGCTCTGCGGGACAGCGGGTCCCGGGTTCGGGCGGGCGTATGGAGGCTTCAAGGGCTTGCTGCACGCGTCCGTCCTTGAGCGCGTTGTTGATGCGCGCCAACCATTCCTCGCGCAGCGCGGTCGAACGCGACTCGAGGGATTCTTGGAGCGCCTTCGCCATGGCGCGGCCCTCGTCGTCGAGGTTCAGCGTGCGGGAGGCGGCGACCACGGCGCGCAGCTCGCGCAGGCGGTACTCCTTGCCCGCGGTCTGCGCGACGGCGGCGCGGTCCTTCCAGTCCGCCCGGCGCACGGTCGGCAGGAGATCCTCCGCCATGGCGAGGAGGGCATCGGACGCCGGGGGTTTCCCGCTCGCCTTCGCCGCAGCATTCTGCGCGTCGATGGCCTGGCGGACCGCCTGGAGGCCTCCGCGCAGCAGCTGTTCGGCCACAGGGATCTGCTCGGGCCGGAGCGCGGCCAACATCGCGTTGCGGTGCACCGTCGACGTGGGCAGGGAGGGACGCTCGCCGCGGGTCGGACGTCCCTCGGCATCGCCGGGGCGGCGTCCGCCGGGGCGCCGGGGGCCGCTGCCGCGAGCGCGGTCACCGCGCTCGGTCCGCTCGCCGCGCTCCCCGCGGTCTCCGCGCTCGGCGCGCTCGGCGCGCTCGCCGCGCTCGGCACGGTCCCCCCTTGTACGCTCCTCCCGATCCGGCGGCCCGCCGTGGCGTCGGCCGCCTCGATCCCGGCGGTCGCCGTCCTCGTCACGACGCGAGCGTCTGCCCGAGCCGGGCGCCAAGACGACCGAGACGTCCGGCGCGCGCTTGGGTGTCCCCTTGACCTCGATACGGCCTTCCGTCCTCTCCGGCGAGCGCAAGGGCTTGGCCGGACCGAGCGAGAGGATCTCGATTCCTTCGAGACCGATCTCGACGTCTGCGCGCAACACCGCACCGACGCCTTCACCCGCCGGGACGAGGGCGCCTTCGACCGTGCCCTTGGGTTGGCGTGCGCCGGCGGCGCGCCAGGTCCAGGTCCCGTCCCCGGACTGGCTGGTCAGTTCGATGTCGATCCGGCGTGACATGCGGCGGACACGCTACCTCGCGCGGCTCGAGGGGCCAGGCTCGGGACTAGAAGGCGAACCCGACCGCGGAGCCCCATCCCGTAACATGGCGGACGTTCGCGGGATGCGGGTGCAGCCCCGGGCGGACTCGCTGATCGGCTCAGGCCACGCCGACGCGGCGCTCCCCCCTTCAGGAGGATTCGACATGAGCGAGGACACGGAGCAGCCAGGGACGGAGCCCGGTCCTGCGTCGACGGCGGGGGAGGAGCCCACACCGGCGGAGAACCAACCGATGCCCGATGCGGCAACGCCGGTGCCGAGCTCTGCGTTCTCGTCGCCCGAGCCGGCCGCACCGTCCACGGCCGATCCGGCTGCGCCCTCCACGCCGGCTGAGCCTTCATCGTCCCCGCTCACCGATACGTCCCCGCAGTCCCCGCCGCCGCCTGTGTCTTCCTGGCCGCCGCCCCAGCCGCCCGAGACGACGGCCGCCTCGGAGCCTTCCTGGGTCCCACATGCCTACGACCGAACCGAGCCCACTGCCGCTGCCGCCCCGTTCACGTACCCTCCGCTCCAAGACCCGACGATGCCCGGCCTCGGGGCGGCGCCGCCCCCGCCCGTTGAGAAGAGCAAGACCAGCTCCCGCGGCGCACGCCTGTGGATCCCTGTGGCGCTCGTTTCCGCACTGATCGGCGGTCTCGTCGGTGCGGGCGTGACCGCGATCGCAGACAACAACAACAACAACGGCAGCGGCGGCGGCAATGTGGCGGTCCTCCACGAAGGGAGCGCGGCTCCCGGCGCCGCGGTGCTGAGCGGCAACGTGACCATCCCTGAGCTCGTCAGCAAGGTCATCCCGGCTGTGGTCTCCATAGACGTCAAATCCGGGGGGAACGAAGACCAGGGGACCGGCATGATCATCACCTCCAACGGCGAGGTGATCACGAACAACCACGTGATCGAGCTCTACACGCAGGGAGGCAAGACCGGGTCCATCTCGGTGACGCAGTACGGCCAGACCAAGTCCGAAGCGGCCTCCCTGATCGGGTACGACGCCACCAAAGACGTCGCATTGCTCAAGATCAGCAACGTGTCCAACCTGCCGACGGTCACATTCGGCAACTCCTCCAAGGCGGAGGTGGGCGACGCCGTCGTGGCCATCGGCAACGCGCTCGGGCTGGCGGCCGGGACGCCCACCGTCACGCAGGGCATCGTCTCCGCCCTCGGCCGTTCGGTGACGGCGGGCGGCGAAGGTACCGAGACGGAGAACCTGCAGAACCTCATCCAGACCGATGCCGCCATCAACCCGGGCAACTCCGGCGGCCCGCTGATCGACACATCGGCCCAGGTCATCGGCATGAACACCGCGGTCGCGGGTACCTCTAGCGACGGCACCTCCTCCCAGAACATCGGGTTCGCCATCCCCATCGCCCAGGTCGAGTCCCTGTTGCCCCAACTGCAGAAGGGCGGCCAGTCGGGTACGGGGGGCGGATACCTCGGGGTGGACATCACGACGCTCACGCCGGCGTTGCGTCAGCAGTACGGCTTCACTCCGACGCAAGGCGCCGTGATCCTCAGCGTGGTCTCGGGATCGCCGGCCGACAAGGCGGGTCTCGTCCAGGGTGACGTGATCGTGAACATCAACGGCACCGCCATCACGTCGGCCGAAGACCTCCAGAAGGTGGTACAGAACGCCAAGCCCGGTCAGAGCGTGTCGATCACCTACTACGTGGGGGACAGCAAGCGGACCACCACCGCCACGCTGGGGAGCCAGTCGCAGGCCCAACAGTCCCAGGGCAGCACGGGGAATTCGGGGAGCACCAGCCCGTTCGGCGGCGGCGGCTTCCCGGGCTTCGGGAATTCGGGGGGGACCTGACGGCGTCGGGGATCTAGCGCCGGGCGCCGGGCGGGATGTCGAAGTTCCGGTCCGGATGAGCCGGCGGAAAGTTCATGGGGCGGGTCGGTTGCCAGCCACTGGCCTCGATGTCCTCAAGCACGTGGGCCATGTTGTAGGTGTCCTCCTCGTAGGAGAACTGCCCGTTACCGGCATAGACCATCCGCGAGTAACCCGACTGCCGATACGGCGTTCCGTCCGGCCGGAGGCGCGGCATGATCTGGGTCCATTTGACCACGACGTCGTCGCCTTCAATCGCGGTGAATTCGACGGGGAACTTCCAGTCCTCCATGCCCACCATGGAATCCACCAGCCAGCGTGCGATGTTGTCCCGACCCTCAACGCGTCCCCAGGCCCCGTCCACGTAGACGGCGTCCTCCGTGTAGAAACCGGAGAGCGCCCCGAACGCGTCGGGCTCCAGTCCTTCGTCGATGCGGGTGCGCAGCTCGTGATAGCGGTCGACGGTCTCCTTGACCTCCTGCGCGGGTACGGCACAGGTCCTCCCTCCTCGTTGCTCCTAGTTGACGCCCGCGCCGGCGCGGAAGGCGGCCCGGCACGCCTCGAGTTCGGCCAGCGCGGTCTTCCGGTCGGCGAAGCCCTGGACCTCGGTGCTCTTGTGGGGCTCGAGGTCCTTGTAGATGCTGAAAAAGTGGGCGATCTCGTTGCGCAGGTGTTCGGGCACGTCCTCGATGTCGGAGGCGCCGTCCCACTGCGGGTCGTGGGCGATGACGGTGACCAGCTTGGCATCGATGCCCTTCTCGTCGCGCATGGAGAACATGCCCAAGATGCGGACCCGCACCACACAGCCCGGGAACGTAGGGTCGGTCACCAGGACCAGGACGTCAAGGGGGTCACCGTCGCCCGCCAGGGTGTCGGGGACGAAGCCGTAGTCCGCCGGATAGGTGGTGGCGGTGAAGAGGCGGCGGTCCAGCCGGATCACGTGCCGCTCATGGTCGTACTCGTACTTGTTGCGGCTGCCCATGGGGATCTCGATCACCACGTCGACCGTGTCGTCGGGTTCCGCGCTCACGCCGGGTCGGGCGCCTCGCTGCGACGGGACGGGTCGACCGGGCTCATGATGCCCACCGCATTGCCGTCGGGATCGCTCACCACGGCGTAGCGCGCCCCCAGAACGCGTCGTAGGGGCGCTGCGGCACGGTGGCGCCGTCGGCCTCGAGCGCCTCGACCAGTTCGTCGACGGCCTCGCGCGTGTCGACCTTGAAGCCCAGAACCACGCCGGATCCTCCGGGCCAGCCCGCGTTCCACTTGGACGCGAAGGTGATGCTGTCGAGGTCGACGTCGAGCGGCAGACGGTCGGAGTGCTCGGCCGAGACGTGATGCGCCGCCCACACCGGGTCGCGCTCGTCCCCGAAGTCGACGCCGAGTCGGGTGTAGAAGGTCCGGGCCGCTGCGACGTCGTTCACGACGAGATTGACTTGGTCCAACCGTGGGGACGCCACGGCGCCCACCGTACCGCTCAGGGCCGATAGAAGGCGTTGGAGGGCGCGTCCCGGGCGGCGAGGGCGTCGGCGACCTTGGGCGTGCCGTCCCGCCCGGCGCGCAGGGCCTCCTGGGCGGCGGCGCGGTTGTTGTCGAAGACGGCTGTCTCATCCGTCGCCTCCGGGTTCACCCAGACCGCGGCGATCAGCAGGTGGGTGGAGGCGTCCACCTCGCTGATCACGCCGTCGGCGACGGCCTCGAGGATGCCGGCCGCGAGTCCGGCCTGGGCTGCCCCCCAGGTGAGCGAGGCGTGGCGCTCGCCGTCGATGGCCGCCTTGTTCACGAAGAGCGTGTAGGGCCGCACCGCGACGCCGGGCTGGACCGTGGCCACGAACGCGGCGTAGCCGGCGCGCGGCGTGGCGAGCGCGGTCACCCACGCGGTCTCGACGGGGCCGCCGATCTCGCCCAGGACCGTGTTGACGTGCGCCGCATCGACGCCCTCGCCGACGAACGACTCGCCGAACTGGGTGCTCATGCGGGAACGGGCCAGGACTCTGGGGGCTGCGCGAACGGCTCGGTGCGGCCGTAGCGATCGGCGCGGAGGAGGTCACTGCCCATGGTGCCCGGCTTGGTGTCGTAGGCCAGGAGACCGACGTGCCGCCAGCGCCGGCCCGCCACGGGGCTGACCCGGTGCAGCGAGTAGCGGCCCTCGAACACGAGGAGCGTGCCGGGACGCATGGGCAGGGTCTCCACCCGCGAGCGATCGCCTGCGAGTACCGCGGCGACGTCGTCGTACCGCTCGTGCTCGGCGCTCCGGATGCGCGGCACCACCTCGAAGTCCCCGCCGGACTCGGCGGACTGGACGGCCAGCGACACGACGAAGTCCGTCTGGTCGAAGTGCCACTGCAACCGATCCCCTTCGCCCATCACGGCGAGGTTGAGGGCACCGAAGGGGTCGGCGTACCGGTAGATGGGCCCCCGGTCGAGGACCGCCTCGATCAGTGCGGTCACTGGATCCCACTCGTAGAGGCGGCGGAGGGGCGAACCGTAGGGCGTGATGTCGTAGGCGACGGCGCGCACCGCGTAGTCGGCGAACTGCAGCCGCGGGTGGTCGCTTGGGAGGCTGAAGTCGGGGTACTCGAGATAGGCCGTGCCCTGGCCACCGGACGGATGCGCCCGGGAGGCGAGCGCGTCCGCGTCGCAAACGAGCTCGGCGACGCCGGCAGGGGAGAGGAAGCCGGGTATCTCGGCGGCGCCCGAGGCCTTGAGTTGGCGGCGCGCCTCGGTGACGACGGCCGCGTACGCGTCGGACTCCGGGTGGAGCAGCGGGTAGCGGTCGAGGTCGACGAGCGACGCGGGGTCGATCAGGTCGGTGGGCACGCTGCGGGGCACGCGGGGGCACGGTACCAGGGCGGGTGCGTCAGCCGCCGATCTGGAGGCTCGCACCTCCGGCACCGCCGGCACCGACGCGCGAGATCCTGAACGTGCCGGTTCCACCGGCCCCTCCGAAGAAGCCGCCGCCACCGCCGAAGAAGCCACCGGCACCGCCCCCTCCACCCAGGAAGCTGCCCAAGTTGGTGTTCGTGTTGGAAGAAGGCACGGCCTCGGCGTAGTCGGCGAGCACGACGCTCTGACCCGGCGTGAGGCCGGACTTGACCTGGGTGTAGGTGTTTCCGACCATGCCGATGCTGATGCGCTTGTCGGTCAGCTCACCATTCGAGATTTCGGTGACGAACGTCCGAGATCCAAGTGTCTGCACGGCCGACGTGGGAACGGCCACGACGTTGTCGACCTCTCCGGTCGAGATGTCCGCGTCAGCCGTGGAGCCGGAGTGCAGCCCGCTGTCCGAGCTGGGCAGCGCGATCACGACGGGGTAGTCGTACCCCGAGGACGTCGACTGCACCGGCCCCACCTGGGACACCGTGCCCTCGACCGACCCGCCGTCGCCGTCCACCTGGACCGACGCGGACTGGCCGACCTTGACCGAGGGGACCTGAGTGCTGTCCAGGGTGGCCTGGACCTCGTAGGACGACGTACCGATGATGGAGATGACGTCGGAGCTGGAGTTCGCGCTCACCGTGTCGCCGGCGGCGAAGCCGACCGACACCACCGTGCCGCTGATCGGACTGGACAGGGTGGCGTCGTTGACCGACTGCTCGGCCTCGGTCAGGTCGGCCTCGGCCGTGTCGATGGACGCCTGGTCGGACGCGATCTGCTGGGGCGTGTCGGTGTTCGTGGAGCCGGAATTGCCGCTGGACCCGGTGCTCCCGGCACCGCCGGTGAACGACCCGCTGCCGCTGCCTGTGCTGCCCGACCCGGTGCCCCCGGCGCCGGTGTTGCCCGTGTCAGTGTTGGTGGGATCGGTCGAGAGCGCGTGACCGGTCTGGGTGGGGGAGCCCGAGCCCGAGCCACCACTGCCGGTGGAGCCACCGGATCCGCCCGTCGCTTCG
The DNA here is from genome assembly GCA_963834405.1 of uncultured Acidimicrobiaceae bacterium. Classification (GTDB taxonomy): domain Bacteria; phylum Actinomycetota; class Acidimicrobiia; order Acidimicrobiales; family RAAP-2; genus Bog-473. The sequence goes on from CAWIBX010000002.1 coordinate 98,596, forward strand.
GCGCTCAGGGCCTGCGCGAGTGCGGTCTCGTCCTTGGACACGGTCTCCTGGTCCTTGGACACCTGATTCTCGTCCGCGGAGAGCGTCTCCAACGCTGTCTCGCACGTCGCCTGCCCGGCCGGGGTGCTGGTCTTCGCGCTCGTGCACTCGGCCTGTTCCTGGCTGAGGTCGGCCGACTCCTCCATCTGATCGGCGGACAGGGTCGCCTGGTCCTGCGTCAGCTGGTTCTGATCCTGCGTGACCGTGGCGTTCGTGGCGCCGTTGCCGTTGCCGTTGCCGCTCCCGGTGCTGCCGTTATGGGTCGACGTCGTCGTGGTGGTGGTGCTGGCCGAGGGTGTGGAGTTCTGTGACTTGTTGGACGCGGCGGCAGCGGACTGGTTTTCCTCGTCTTCGACGAGCTTCGCCTCGGCGGCATCGAGTGTGGACTGTTCGGACGACACGCTTTCGCCCAGCGCGGTGGAATCGAGCGTGGCCAGCGACTGGCCCGCCGTCACCTGTTGGCCCGGGGTGACAGACACGGTCGCCACCTGCCCGCCCACCTGGAAGGCGGCAGAAGCCTGGCTCACCGGCGCGACGTCGCCAACCACGGTGAGCGTCGTCCCGATGTTGGCCCGCGTCACGGTCCCCATCCGGTACTGCGTGTTGCCACCGGCGACCTCAGCCCAGGCGGCCACCCCGCCGCCCAGGATGATGGCGAGCACGATCGCGCCGATCAAAACGGCGCGTCGGTGGCCGGCACGGCCCCAGCCCGAACCAGAGGACTTAGGCACCGCCACCTCCGGGACCGCCGGGGAAGCCGCCGCCGCCGAAGAAGCGGCCGCCCGCGCCACCGGTGCAGCTGCCGCCGCTGCTCGGCGTAATCCGGACAATGGAGGCCGTCACGGATCCATTGCTGGCCGACGGGCCTAACGCCGTCACACAGTCACCGACGGCGAGGTCCGTGGAGGCCGCCGATTGCGTTGCGCTCACCGGCGTGGAGCTCGTCGTGGTGATCTTGAGGGTCTCTGTCTTGGGCGGCGTGGGCTTCTTCGTGCTGGAGCTCTTCGAGTTCTTCGTGCTCTTCGAGTTAGAGGACGATGGCCTCGCGAAGCTTCCACCGGAGATGTCTATGCCCGACAAGGTCAGTGTCTTTCCGTTGATCGCGGTCACCTTTCCAGAGGCGATGGCCAGCGAAGCAAGCTGCTTACGGAAGTTCGATCCGGACGCACCGCCCGGAAAAGAGGGACGGGTGCCGCCGCCGCCGCTGCGGAAGAACCCTCCACCGGCGCCACCGGGACCTCTACCGCCCCCGAAGGTGCCGCCGACCGCCCCACCGTTCGTCGTGGTGCGTCCGAGACCGGTGCACGAGCCAGACGAGCTCGGCGTGGTCACCGTGATGCTGCGGGCCGCGACGGTGGTCTTCGAGGACTTCGACTGCGTCCCCGTCACCGAGACGCAGTCACCGGCAGCCAGCGAGCTCACCGACTGGGACACCGTCTTCGAGAACTGTGTCGTGCTCGTCCAGTTGACCGTCGTCTGGCCGGTGCTCGGATTCTGCACCTCCATGCTCGAGGCATTGAGCGCGGCCACGCTGCCGCTGGCGGCCATGGGCGCAGCTGTTGCGGCACCCGCCGTCGAGGCGAGAGCGGTAGCAACAACGACAGCCGTGGCGCCGACGCCGGCGCCGAGGACGCGGGCCCATCGGCGGGTGGTGCGTCCGCTGCTCAGTGTCTCCATTTCGTGTATTCCTCTTTCCTTGTCTCGGTGCGCCTATGACGGCGTATGGGTCGGGCGATGTGTATCGGGTTACTCGTTCCGCAATGCGTCAATGGGCGCCAGCGCGGCCGCCCGGCTCGCGGGGTAAACCCCGAAGAGGACGCCGATGGCGAGGGCGATGGCGAGGGCGCCGACCGTGGCGGTCGGGCTGGTGGAGATGGGGTCCCCGATCAGGCCGGGGAGATAGATCACCCCGAGCATCCCAGCTGCGACCCCGAGCACGCCTCCCACGAGACCGAGCACGGACGCCTCGACCAGGAATTGGCGCCGGATGGCCCGTGGGGCGGCGCCCAGGGCCTTGCGCAAGCCGATCTCACGGACTCGCTCGGTCACTGACACGAGCATGATGTTCATGACGCCGATGCCGCCGACGATGAGCGATATGGCCGCGATTCCGCCCAGCAGGATCGTCAGGGTGTGGTCGACAGACGTGTTCGCCGCGATGAGCGACTGCTCCGACGTGATCGTGAAGTCGGCGTCGGTTGGGTTCGTGATCCCGTGCAGCTGCAGCAGCAGGTGGTCTGACTCCTGGTAGGCACCGGTGAGCTGGGCCGTCGAACGGGCCTGAACCGCGATGGAGCTGACCGAGTTGCGAGTCGTGCCGCCGAAGATTCGCTCCGCACCGGTCGTGATGGGGATGATCGCCGTGTCGTCGGGATCGCTGCTCGTGCCCGACGACGACGACGTCGAGGAACCCGTCGAGGTGAGCACGCCGACCACGGTCAACGGGACACCGTCGACATCGACTGTCTGGCCCACAGGGTCCCCGCGGGTGAACAACTCAGATGCGGTGGTGGCGCCGAGCACGACCACAGCACCATGGGCCTGGACATCCTGGTTGTCGATGAACCGACCCTCGGCGAGCGTGCGACCGCGCACCGGCAGCCACGTCGGCGTGGTTCCCTGCACCGTGGTCGTCGCGGTCTCGCTTCCTGCGGTGAGGACCTCGCTGCTCGACGTGATCGGGGCGACTGCTTTGACGTCGGGAGCGTCGACGGGGTTGGAAAGAGCGGAGACATCGGCCATGGTGAGCGTCTCCGCGCTGCCGAGCGCCCCTCGGATGCCGCTGCTCGACGTCGAGCTTCCCGGTGTGATGGTGAGCACGTTCGACCCAAGCGAATTGATCTCCGAGGTCACCTGGCTGGACGCACCTTCGCCGAGGCCGACGGCGATGATGACGCCGGCGATGCCGATGAGGATCCCGAGGACGGTCAGGAAAGAGCGCAACCGGTGAGAGAGCACACCGTTCACGCCGGTGCGGAGGGTCTCCAGCCAGCTCACCGGATACTCTCCAGGTAGCGATCGTCGTTCTCGGTCAGCAACCCGTCCCGAATACCCACTACCCGCCCTGCCGCCGACGCAACCTCCTCGTCGTGCGTGATGAGCATCAGCGTGCGGCCCGTGTCATGGAGCTCGCCCATCAGGCGCAGCACGTCCGCGGCCGACACCGAGTCGAGGTTGCCCGTGGGTTCGTCGGCCAGGATGAGATCGGGCTCGCTTACGAGCGCGCGGGCGACCGCGACGCGTTGCTGCTGGCCTCCAGAGAGCTCCCCAGGGCGGTGCTGAACACGGCCGGCCAGACCAACGCGCTTCAGGGCTTCCATGGCCCGTTCCTTGCGCTCGGACCGTGACACGCCGGCGTAGACCAGTGGCAATTCCACGTTCTGCCAGGCGGTCATGGACGCCAGCAGGTTGAACTGCTGGAAGACGAACCCGATGCGGCGGTTCCGGACTTCGGCGAGGTCGGTCTCGGTCATGTGGCTGACGTCCTCACCGGCCAAGTGGTAGCGACCTGACGTGGGGACATCGAGGCACCCGAGTATGTGCATAAGGGTCGACTTGCCCGAGCCGGACGGCCCGATCACGGCGACGTACTCGCCCTCGGTGACGGAGAGACTGACGCCGCGGAGCGCCGCCACGGAGATCGACCCGGTCCGGTAGACCTTCGTCACCTTCTCGAGCTCAATCACGGTGTCCCGCACGGTGGGGACCGGCGCTGTGCCCAGGGGTGGTGTGACGCTCACACTCAACCCCCGCCACCGAAGACGCCGCCTCCGCCGCCGCCGCCACCGAAGACGCCGCCTCCGCCGCCACCGGGGAAGCCGCCACCGCCGCGCGTCCCGTTTCTACCGAAGAGCCCACCTGCCCCGCCGCCGGGGGCCTTGAACGTGATCTCCCGCTCCAGAACCTTGGCACCCGGGCTGATCCCGCTGGTGATTTGCGTCTCGCCGTTCTCGGCCGCTCCAACGGTCACGTCCTTGACGACATGGGCTCCGTTCACGACTTGGGTGACGGTGGCCTGACCGCTCGAGGTGTAGCTGATCGCTCCGGTGGGCACCTCGGTGACGTTGTTGAGCTGCTTGACGATGATGCTGACGTCAGCCGACCCGCCCGCGTAGAGGCCGGTCGGGCTGCCCGTCACGTTCACGACGACGGGGAAGGTCGTGACGTTGGAGCTCTGGCTGCCGACCAGGCTGATGGAGCCGACCGTTCCGTAAACGGCCGCGGTGGACCCCGTCCCGGTGATGTCGACCTGGTCGCCCTCTGTGATCTGACCGATCTGCGTGTCGTCGACGGAGGTATTGATGATGTAGGAGTCGGTGCCGATCACGACGATCTGTCCCGATGAGCTGCCACTCGACCCAGTGCCGGTCGATGCGCTGCTGCTGACGGCACCGCTCGCGCCGCTGCTGCCGGCACCGCTCGCGCCGCTGCTGCCAGAGCCTCCGGACCCCGTGCCTGTGACCTGTTGCCCGGCCGTCAGGTTGACCTGCGCCACTGTTCCGGCGATCGTCGAGGTCAGCGAGGCGTTGTTCAGGTTGGTCTGTGCCGTCGAGACGGACGACTCGGCCGATGTGAGGGACGCCTCGTCCGAGTCGAGCGTGCTGGTCGATGCACCTGACGCCTCGTCGCTGGAAAGGCGGTCCTGAGCGGAGGTCAGCGACGCCTCTGCGGCGTTCAGCTGCTCGCTGAGTACGGTCGTGTCAACGGTCGCCAGCACCTGTCCCGCCGTCACCGTCTGGCCCGTCTTGACGTCGACTGCGGTCACGGTGCCCGAGACGGGGAAGCTGAGACTGGCCTGGCTGGCCGGCTCTATGGTGCCTGAGCTGGCCACGGTCTGCTGGATCGTGCCCGTGGTCACGCTGACCGTCGTTGTGGTGATCGACAGGCCGGCAGGCGTCGCCGAGCCGGAGGTCAGCCACAGGGGCAACGCAATGGCCGCCGCGATGACGACGATCGCGGCTCCCAGGATGGGCCACCGGTAGCGCCGCCACGCGGACGGACGCTCCGGTGGCGGGACGTTCTCGTCGTCGAGAGGCAGCTCCTCGGTGAGGTCCACCGGATCCTGGGTCTTGATTGCGCCCGTATCCACCATGCCCCCAGTTCAGACGAGCGGTTTCACAACGAGCCGAATTCCAGCTGTGAGTCCGCTTAGGGTTTTATGTAAAAGCCACCTAAAGGGCCAGGTCAGAACGCTGCGACGCACAAGTGGCACCACCGATAAGGTCACGGCCGGTGCGCCATGCGACAGTCGATGACCTGAAGGGCGTGAGCACTCTCTTGGAGGAGCTGCGGGATGTACCGGGCTTGGTCGAGCGCCGGCCAGGGACGTTCTACTGGCGGTCGCGCGCCTTTCTCCACTTCCACCACGATCCGAGCGGCATATACGTGGACGCCAAGCTCGACGGGGACGAGTTCGAGCGCCGGCGGGTCACAACGGCGGGGGAGCAGGGCCGCTTCCTTGCCTTGGTGCGCCGAGCCGTCGGCGGTACCGCCACACCGGATGCTCAGACCACACGGTAACGGCTGTGCCTCACAATCGCGTACCGATTTGTGGTTTCCGATCCCCGTCGGCCCTCCTGACTCGGAGTGAGGAAGTGCTGTCATTCGAATTCGGCCGAGGCCGAGGAACGGCCCGGCGGGGGAGCAGTGGACGTGGGGGAGGGGTCGCTCCCCCACGGAGTCCTTGCGAAGTTCGGACGCTCAGCGCGTCCTTTGACGTCTCGGAGCATGCGACGCACGGCGCGACGGTGACCGGTGCTGCCAACGACGAGCGTGCGGTACAGCGTGCCGTGCAACCCCGGGAACCGGGCCCGACTTTCCGCCTCGACGCGGGATCGGCCCTGCCCGAGATCGGTTATTCGGAATATGAGCGAGTACTCGGCAAACCGGTGCGCGCCGCTCAGGTGCCAGCGCCAAGGGCGCTCGGACCGGAGGACGTGAAAGCCGGGTAGGGCCGAGCCCGCCGCCTCGGATGGTCCTTCGGCGACTCGGTCGTCGCATCCCAGGACAAAGGCAAGGGCTTGTGCCGGCGCGCCGGCCATCAGTCCACCGACCAAGCACGTGAGGGCCACCCAGCAGCGTTCCGGCGAGGCCCCGACGTCAATCCCCAAGGTGTCGATGAAAGGGAGCTCGCGGTCGTCGTTCATGGGTTCTTTCCGAGTCCACTCGCCGCATGGGTGCTCGCGCAATTACGCAATTATGCTCGCGCAATTACGCAATTAGGGTCCACCATAGGTTAACTCGCGAGGTAGTACGCTCTTCGTGTGGAGCTGTCGCCTGAGGAACTCACCGGGTTCTTCGACACGGTGCTGCCGCACTTGAACGAGCTACAGACTCGCGTGGTGACGGGCGCCATGGCGGTGGCGTTGGGTCGTGGAGGGCAGGCTCGCGTGGTCGAAGCGTCGGGGATGAGTTCTTCAACGATCTACAAGTCAGTTGCACAAGTGCGTGATGGGGTCGAGCCAACTGATCGCCAGCGCGCCGTCGGCGGAGGGGACAAGCCGGCGACCGACAAGCAGCCCGGCCTGGCCGAAGCACTCGACGAGCTGGTCCATCCCTCGACGCGTGGCACGCCGATGTCGGCGCTGCGCTGGACACTGAAATCGACCTACGAGCTGGCCGGCGACCTCCAGGCCCAGGGGTATCGGGCCTCGGCGGAGCTGGTGCGCAGGTTGCTCCACCAGATGGGCTACAGCCTCCAGGCGCCGGCCAAGCAGAACGAGGGCACGTCGCACCCGGACCGCGACGGCCAGTTCGCCTACATCAACAAGGTGGTGACGGCTCGGCTCAAGCTCGGTGAGCCGGTCATCAGTGTGGATACCAAGAAGAAGGAGCTGATCGGCAACTACGCCAACGGGGGGCGCGAATGGCAACCGGCGGGCGAGCCCACCCGAGTGAACGTGCACGACTTCGCCGATCGGGCCCTCGGTGAATTCGCCAAGGCCATCCCCTACGGGGTCTACGACGTCGGCAACGACGAGGGCTGGGTATCGGTCGGCGACACCGCTGACACGGCCGAGTTCGCCGTCGAGTCGATCCGGCGCTGGTGGGACCAGATGGGCCGGGCCCGCTTCCCAGACGCCTCCACGCTGCTGATCACCGCGGATGCCGGCGGGTCCAACGGCCCGAGGGTGCGCGCCTTCAAGTACCACCTGTCCCAGCTCGCCGCCGAGACCGGCCTGAGCATCACCGTCTGTCATTATCCGCCCGGCACGTCGAAGTGGAACAAGATCGAACACCGTCTCTTCAGCTTCATCTCGCTCAACTGGAGGGGCCGGTCGCTGACCGACCTTCGCACCATCGTCGAGCTCATCGCCGCCACCAAGACCAAGGCTGGTCTCACCGTTCAATGCGGCTACGACCCGAACTGGTACCCCACCGGCGTGAAGATCAGTGACCGTGACTACGCGGCCATCCCGCTACGGCCCCATGACTGGCACGGCGAATGGAACTACAGCATCGCTGCGTGAATCGCGCGACCTATCCCGCGGCAGGCCCTTAGTGGGCAAGTGTCCGACTCCCTGCCTTCTCATGATGCCTTCGTCCTGCCCTGAGCACTCCCGTAACGCTCGACCACCTCCGCCTGGCTCCGGAGCCGGCGCGCCTCCTCGGTCCGTCCGAGCGTCTCGTAGTTCGCCGCCTGCTCCCTGAGGCCGGCAACCTCTTTGGCCAGAACCTTCTCCAGCTCGGGTAGAGGAAGCTCCCTCCGGGCCGCCTCGGTGGACGCCACGCCGCGCCCGGCCCCAGCCACGTGCGGGCTGGACGGGCGCCTCGAGGGGTCCGGGCCGGTCTCGACGGCCTCGGCGTTGTCGACCGCGGCGACAAGCAAGCGAAGCGCTGCGACCTCATCTGAGCGGCCCGATTTCATGGCGTCGTTCAGGCCTTGGCGGATTCGCCGCCGCAAACGGTCTGCTGCTGTGTCGTCCATGGCAACGCCGATCGTAACGACGGACCCCAGGAAGGCCGGGCAGCGCAGCCACACCTCGCTGGGCTCGGATCGTCTTCCTACCTGGGCTTCTTTCTGGGATGGACGCCGATAATGTCCATTATGTTAAGTCAAGCAGAAATGACGAGACGGGGTAACGCTCGGGCCGACGGGATGGCCCAGGGCTTTCCTCCCCCGCCGGGACCAGGCGCCCCGAGAGTCGCGTGGGTGTCGTCGTTAGGGTTGGCCCGCCGGAACGCGTCGGCAAGGAGGCGGCTATGGGACACGAAGAGATCAACCCGTGGGAGTGGTCGAAAGGGTTCGGGTTCTCGCAAGCGGTCAAGCTGACCGAACCGCGCGAGTGGCTGGTGTGCTCCGGGCAGACCGCCATGGGCCCCGACGGGTCGCTGCCGGCCTCGTCCGACATGGGTGAGCAGGTCACCGTGGCGCTGGACAACGTCATCACCGTCCTGGCCGACGCGGGCATGACGCCGGCGAACATCGTGAAGTCGACCATCTTCACGACAGATGTGGACGCCATCATCGAGGTGCTCGCACCGGCGGCGCAGAAGATCCTCGGGTCGAGCCTGCCGGCCAGCACCCTGATCGGAGTCCCCCGGCTGGCCTTCGCGGAACTCAAGGTCGAGATCGAGGTCCTCGCAGCCCGCTAGACATTCTGGGGGGCGCTGCATGGCCCGTCGCGGCGCAGATCTCCGGTGCAGGTCACATCCTGGGGGCGGATAGGCCTCGTCTAGCGTCTGGGCGTGCAGAGCAGCGAACGCGGGCTGTGGTTCGTCTTTGCGGGGCTGTTTTTCGTTGTCATCTCGGCATGGAGCCTGTCGGGGCCGCTGTTTTCCTATCCCGATGAGTCCGCCCACGTGATCCGTGCCGAATCGGTCGTCCGGGGCCAGTTCGTAGGGAGGTATGTCGGCTACCACCAGGGCCCCTATGTGTATCCGTATTACGCGGTCAACGTCCCCGGCGTCCTTCGGCAGGCGTCGGTTGAGGGCCTGTGCCTGGAGTTGCGGGTCGACCAACCGGCGAATGCGTGTCCCTCGGACCTGGCCGGCCCGGCCCATTCGATCGAGCTCAGGACGTACGTCGGGACATACCCTCCGCTCTATTACCTCCTGGTGGGTGTCCCGACGTTGGCCTGGCCCGGGACAGCCGGGATTTGGGTCATGCGGGTGCTCAGCGGAGCGATCAATGCCGCGTTCCTGGCCTCCGCGGTCATGTCGGCTCTCGTCGCCCGACGGCGCCGGATCGCTGCGGTCGGGATTCTCACGGCGCTGACGCCCGCTGCGCTCTACGTGTCGAGCGGCGTGAACCCGGCCGGCTTGGAGATCTGTACGGCGATTTCGTTGTGGGCCGCCGGACTGGCCTGGGTGACGTCGGACACCGAGGCTCACACGAAGCGGCTCGTCCTTCGTGGCGGGCTGGCTGCCGGAGTCTTGGTGTGGTCCCGTGCGCTCTCCCCTCTTTGGCTCGTGTGCATCGTGGTGACCCTGTTCATCCTCAGCGACGCGAGCCAGCGGCGTTCGCTCCTTCGCCGAAGGGATTTCCGACTGTGGTCTGGGGGCGTGTGTCTCCTGACGGCGGGAGCTCTGGCCTGGGACTTTGGAGCCAACGCCTTCCAGGTCCTGGGCAAGGCCGAGCCGGCCCAGAAGTCCAACATCACGCTCCTGGGCGAAGCAATCGGACACACCTGGTCCTGGTTCCAGAGCGCATTCGGTGACTTCGGCATCGTCGACCACGACACGGCGCCGGTCCTCCTCTTGGTCCTGTGTGTCGCCGTCCTGGGCACGTTGGTGGTCCTCGGATGGAGGGTGGCGACTCGCCGTCAGGCCATGGTCCTCGGCGGCCTGGTCTTCGTCACCCTCGTGCTGCCCGTCCTCATCACCTTTGCCGACGATCGGCGCCTCGGTGTGGTTTGGCAAGGGAGGTACGTGCTGCCGTTGGCGGTGGGATTGCCGATCTTGGCCGGGCTCATTTTGGCGAGGAGTGAACGGCCGGAAGCACGGTTGCTCGACCGCTACGCCTGGGCCGCCTTCGTGGCCCTGGCTGCTGCCAACGTGATCGGCCTGCTCACTACGCTGCACCGCTTCGTCGAAGGGAGCAGCGGGCCGCTCGATTTTGTCGGAGGCAAGTGGCAGCCGCCCGTGAACGCGGTCGTGCTGATCCTCGTGTTCGCCGGCGCAGAAGCGGTCCTTTCGTGGGTGTTGTATCGCGTGGGCAGCCTCAACGGGGAGCGGCCTGGCCACGGCTCCGCACGGCAGGACCCCATGGACGGCGACGCCTCGGGCCTTCGGCGGCGGCCAGCCACTCCCACCTGGCCTGAGTCGGAGCAAGGCCTCAACCCCGACGGAGGAGGCGTCTCCAGAAAAAGTCTTGATTCGCAACGGTCAATTGGGTAAAGTGACAGCCGATAAGGCCCCTTGGTTAAAGGTTCAAAGTCCGGACGGACGAGAAGGCGGAATACCAGGTAGAGGCCTTGTGTAGGTGTGGAAAATCATCTAGTATCCCCGGCGTGTCCGGGGGTTTTTGCGCGTCCGCCTTTGCGCGTGATTGGGCCCCGGTACCGGTGCGATGAGCACCACCAGGGCGAACGCGGACCCGGAGGTCCGGGCCGAGCAAGCGCACCTCGATCACGCGTTGCAGGCGCTCGCCGCCATGCGGAGGCGCGCCGAGCAGCTCCTGCGTGACCTCGTCGCGGCCGGGAACCCCGACCTCGACTACCTGGCCGCACTCTCCCGCCGCGTCGCCCTTCTCGCGGACAGCCCGCGTCCCCTTCTTTTCGGGCGGATAGACGAGAGCGACGGCCCCACGTGGCACATCGGGCGCCGTCATGTCGAGGACGCCCGTGCCGAACCCGTTGTCGTGGACTGGCGCGCCCCGGTCGCCGTTCCCTTCTACCGGGCGAGCGCCAAGGACGCCTTGGGACTCGCCCGCCGACGCCAGATCATGGTCGACCGCCATTCCGTGGTCGCGGTGGCCGACGACCTCTTCGGCGACGAGGGCGATGCGACGACGACGCGGTTGCGCGGCGGCGACGCCCTCCTCGCCGAGCTCGAGCGGGCACGGACCGGGGAGATGCTCGACATCGTCGCCACCATTCAGGCCGAGCAGGACGAGATCATCCGCGCCCCTCTTGACCTGCTCCTGACGGTGCAGGGCGGGCCGGGTACCGGCAAGACCGCTGTCGGGCTCCATCGCGCTGCGTATCTCCTCTACAACTATCCCGCCCTCAGCCGGGACGGGGTCCTCGTGCTCGGCCCCAGCCGCGCCTTCCTGCGCTACATCGCACAGGTGCTCCCCTCGCTCGGTGAGGAGGCCGTTGTACAGACCACGGTCGCCGACATCGCCCCGAAGGCGAAGGTCCGTGTGGTCGAGCCCATGGAGGTCCGCCGGACCAAAGGCGATCCGCGCATGGCGCAACTGCTCCGCCGCGCGCTGGACGGTCGCCGCCGCCTCCTCCGTGAGGACGTGTCCCTCCGGGTCCGTTTCGCCCGGGCCACCCTGACTGCCGACGCCGTCAACGGGCTCGTCCAGACGATCACCGCCCGGCCCGCCCCCTACAAGGCCGGCCGCCTGGCGTTGCGCGCCCGCCTGGTCAGTGAGGCCCGGCGGGCCTTCCGCTCGTCCGCGCGTCTCGGCGCGGACGAGGCTTGGTTCGAGAAGGAGCTGATCGCGACGGACGAGTTCACGGCGTTGCTCGACCACCTCTGGCCTGCGGTCTCCCCCACTGCGCTGGTACGCGAGCTCTTTGCCTCTCCCGCCCAGCTCGAACGCTTCTCGGAGAATCTCTTTCTCCGGGACGAGTGGCGCCCGCTGGTGCGCGCCCGGGGCGCCACGGTCGCCGGCGCCGCCTGGAGCGTGGACGATCTCGCCCTGCTGGACGAGGCCACGTACCTGACCGGCGGGCGAACCCGGAGCTACGGCCACATCGTCGTCGACGAGGCGCAGGACCTCACGCCGATGCAGTTCCGCATGATCGCCCGGCGGGCGCCCTCGGGCTCCATCACCGTCCTCGGCGACCTGGCGCAGGCGACCGGTCCCTGGACGTACGCGGACTGGAGCGAGGTTGGGGCGCTCCTTCCGTCGGCGGCGCCGTCGCATCACGACGAGCTGACCTTGGGCTATCGCGCTCCCGGTCGCGTCCTGGACTTCGCGTCCCGGCTGCTTCCCGCTGCCGCCCCCGGTGTCGAGCCCACGTCCTCCATTCGGTCCGGCCGCACGGACCCCGTCCTGCGCAGTGTCGACGAAGCGGCGCTTGCGGAGACGGCCCTGGCCGAGGCTCTGGAGCTGACCGCCGAGCATGCGCTGGTGGCACTGATCGCACCCGAGGAGCTGGTGCCCAAGCTCACACACATCTCGCGGCGGGATGACCGGATCGGCCGCCTGGAGCGCGACGCGATGACTCGTCCCGTCACGATCGTGCCCGCGTTGTCAGCCAAAGGCCTCGAGTTCGACGCCGTCGTGGTCGCAGAACCGTCGCTCATCGCCGGCTCGGACCGACGCGGCCTCCGACTGCTCTACGTCGCCATGACGCGGCCCATTCAACACCTGAGCGTCGTGCACTCTGCTCCCCTGCCGGCGGCGCTGGTGGCCTGGTCATGAAGGCTCGCCTGGGTCCGAAAGAGCGAGGGATTCCCGATGAGAGGAATGGCGGATGACAGTCAGGTCCTCTGCTCCCAGCGCCTCCTCCTCTTCTTCGTCGAGGACCTTCGGTTGGAAGAGCTGCTGTGCAATCAGAGTGGGGATCACGGCCGAAAGGATCACGACGGTGACCAGTTCTGTGTACTGCGTTTCGTTGATCAGATGGTGCGTGTAACCGAAGAGTGCCGCGATGGAGCCGAACGTCAGCCCCGTGGCCATGAGCAAAGTCGTGTAGGCCCGCTCCCTCCGGGGCAAGCTGAACGCCGTCGCCAACGGCCAGACACCCACCCCCTTGGCGACAAGCTTCACCAAGAGCAGGGCGACGATGACCCCCGCCCCGGAGAGAAGCGCCGGGGCGGAGATCAGAGTCCCGGCGTGGAGGAAGAAGAACGGTGTGAAGAAGGCGAAAGCGATGGAGCGGAGCCTTTCCATGAGCACCCGGTCGTGGAGGAAGACACCGGCGACGACGAGTCCGACCAGGTAGGCGGGAAGCACCGCCTCGCTCCCCGCCTGTGTCGCAAGACCCCCCAGGACGAAGAGCACGGCCAGAAGGAACTTGATTTCCGGTTCGCTCACCCGGTGCCCCAGGTGTGCGATGACGGCCCTGACCAGCCAAGGAAGGACCAGGAGTGCGGCCACCGTGACCGCAACGAACAGAACGAGCAGCCAGCCGTAGGTGGCGAAGAAGCCACCGAGGGCGAGAACGGTTCCCAGATCGGTGATGAAACACGCAGCGAGTATGAGCTTGCCGATGTCGTGGCGATTGAGCCCGGTCTCCACCATGACGGCGTAGACAACCGCCACCGACGTCGTTGAGAGGGCGATCCCGCCGATCTCGGCCGCGTGCAGGTGCCAATTCAGCACCCAGTAGCAGAAGGCGAATGCTCCGAGAAACGGCAGGGCGAAGGAGGCAACACCGATGCTGATGGACGCCTTCCAGTGCCGTCGGAGTGACACCGGGTCGATCTCGGCACCGGCCAGGAAGGTCAGCAGGATCGAGCCGACGCCGGCAAGGAATGTGACGAATGTTGCTTGAGTGAGGTGCTCCTTGATGCCGGGGATGTTCCCAAAGACAGCCCCGACAACGATCTCGACGAGGGCGACGGGAACGGCAATGCGGATGCTCACGGCTGCTGCGAGCAAGGCCATCCCGATCCAGATGGCCGCCTCGTAATAAATGTTCATGGCTTCTCCTCCGCAGATTGGGCCTGGGAGGAGGCGACGGGCCGCTACCAGGAGACCTGCATCTCGGTAGAAGCCATCAGCCATGACGGCGGTTCGGGCCACTGCCCGCCGGAGCTTCATCCGGCATGGGCGAATATATGCCATCTCCCGGCGATCTGCCGGGGGGCCGGTCCCCTACGATCAGGTCCGTGGACGTCGCTGGCAAGGTCGCGCTGATCACGGGTGGAAGTAACGGCATCGGTGAGGGCGTCGCCCGTCACCTGGCAGGCCGTGGTGCGCACGTCGTGATCGCAGACCTCGACGAGGCGCGCGGGCGGGATCTCGCTACCGCGCTCGACGGCCGGTTCGTGCGCACCGACGTCGCCGATCCGGCTGCCAGTCTTGCCGCCGTGGCGCTCGCGGTCGGCGAGTTCGGGGGGCTCCACATCGCCCACCTCAACGCGGGGGTGACCTCTTGGTGCAGCATGGGTGACGACTTCGACCCCGAGGCCTACCGCCGGTCGATGGCCATCAACCTCGACGGCGTCGTCTACGGGATCGCGGCTGCCCGGCCCGCGATCCGCGATAGCGGCGGGGGCACCATCGTGGCGACCGCTTCCATGGCGGGGATCGTCGCCGTCCCCTTCGACCCCATTTACAGCGCCAACAAGCACGCTGTGGTCGGGCTCGCGCGATCGCTCGGTGAGGTGTTCGCACCCGACGGCATCCGCGTGCATGCGCTCTGCCCCTCTTTCGCGTATACGAACATCATCAAGGGGTCGGAGCAGACACTGCTGGACATGGGATTCCCGATCCTCGACGTCGCCGACGTCGTGGCCGCGTTCCAGCGGATCCTCGACGCCGACTCGACGGGCGAGGCCTGGTACGTCGTCGCGGGCCGTGAGAGTGAGCCGTTTAGTTTCCGCCATGCGCCGGGACCACGTCTGGACTGACCGGGCCTTCCCGGCAACCCGTCCCTTCTGTGCCCGAGCCTGCAGCCCCGCGGTGTTCCGTGTGCGCGAAGCACGCCCTCGGCGACCAGGCACCGGGTGGCGTGCTCTTTCAAGACGATCTCATCTACGCGGGACACGTCCACTGGCCCGACGAGATGGCGTACCGCGGGCACCTCGTGGTGGAGCCGCGCCGTCACGTCGACGGGTTCGGACTCCTGACCGACGACGAGGCCGGGCGGATCGGCCGCCTGGCCAACCAGCTGGCCGGTGTGCTGCGGTCGTCACTCGGTGCCGACCACGTGTACGTCTGGGCCATGGGAGGCGCGGCGGATACCGACCGCACGCCGCGCCACTTGCATCTGCACGTGGTTCCTCGCTACCCCGGCACACCACGTGAATACTCGGGAGCCCTGATCACCCGCTGGCCCGATGCGCCGCGCGTGGACGAACAGGAGATGCGTGCCCTTGTCGCCGACTTGAGGAGCGGCCTGACCTGACGGTTTCAATGACTCCGCGCCGATGGGGCGCCGACTATTATGGGTAGGCGCAGCACTCAACCGGCGATGGATCCCGCCGGGGGCACTGCCCGAAAACGCCACCGTTTCATGGCTAATGGCTCCTGACCATCACGGCACTGGAGGGCCGCGGTCATGGACGAAAAGGTGCACCAAAAGGCGGATCTCCACGACCATTTTGCGCGCGAGCACGAGGCGCTGCAGACGGAGGAGCACGACCTCCTCGACGAGCCCGTCCTGCCGTTGTTCGGCTTGTCGGCACCGACGATCGCCGCCGTCTTCCTCGGTGGCGCCCTCGGGACGTTGGCCCGTTACCTGCTGGCCGCGCATCACCCCGCCGGCGCCGGCTCCTTCCCCTGGGTCACGCTGCTGGTGAACCTCTCGGGCTCCTTGGCCATCGGGTTCCTCGTCCCGGTGACCGAGCACGCCTCGCACCGAGCCCCTGCCCTTCGTCCCCTTCTCATGATCGGGTTCCTCGGGGGATGGACGACCTACTCGACATTGGCCGTCGACGCCACGCTGCTCCTCCAACACGGTGATGTGGGTCTCTGTCTGGCGTACCTCATCGCCACGGTGGCCGGGGGCCTCGCCCTCGTCGTCGCGGGCCACGCCGCCGCGCGCAGGCTGGTGGCGGCGTGAGCTCCTCCCCCACTCTCGGTGTGGCCCTCCTCGTCGCCGCCGCGGGCGGCGCCGGCGCCGTGCTCCGTGCGTTGCTCATCCACCACATCGGGCTGCGCCGGCCGGACCCGCTTCCCGTGGGGACCCTCCTGATCAACGCCTCTGGTTCGCTCCTGCTCGGCATCCTGACCGGTCTCTCCCTCTACCACGGGCTCGGCTCGCACGCCCTCGCGGTCGCGGGTGTCGGCCTGTGCGGTGGGTACACCACGTGGTCGACTGCGAGTTGGGAGACGATCCACCTCCGCCACACCGGTCACCGTGTTGAGGCGATCGTCTACACGGGCGGGAGTCTGGTCGTCTGTATTGCCGCCGCCGCGGCCGGCATTGGCCTGGCCGCTCTCGCGTGATCGCGCTTCAGGACGCGAACGCGTCCGGAGGCGGACAGTTGCAAACAAGGTTGCGGTCGCCGTAGGCCTGGTTGATCCGGGCCGCCGGCGGCCAGTACTTGGCTGTCGTGTAGCCCGCCGGGAAGACCGCCGCGTCGCGGCTGTAGGCGCGCTGCCAATCCGAGACCAGCGCCGCCGCCGTGTGGGGCGCGCCGCGCAGGGGGCTGTCCTCCAGGGCACACCGGCCGTCCTGCACCTCGTCGATCTCGGTGCGGATGGCGATCAAGGCGTCGCAGAACCGGTCCAGTTCCGCCAGGTTCTCGCTCTCCGTCGGCTCCACCATGAGGGTGCCCGCCACCGGAAAGCTCACCGTCGGCGCATGGAAGCCGAAGTCGATCAGCCGCTTGGCGACATCGTCGACCGTCACGCCGGTGGCCTTCGTCAGCGGCCGCAGATCGAGGATGCACTCGTGCGCGACAAGACCGTTCTTGCCGGTGTAGAGGATCGGGAACGACGACGCCAAGCGCGCCGCGACATAGTTGGCCGCGAGGACGGCCGACTTGGTGGCGTGGGCCAGCCCGGCGCCGGACAGGAGCCGTATGTAGGCCCAGCTGATCGGCAAGATCCCGGCGCTTCCGAACGGCGCCGCGCTGACCGGGCCGA
The DNA here is from genome assembly GCA_963834405.1 of uncultured Acidimicrobiaceae bacterium. Classification (GTDB taxonomy): domain Bacteria; phylum Actinomycetota; class Acidimicrobiia; order Acidimicrobiales; family RAAP-2; genus Bog-473. The sequence continues at coordinate 115,514 of CAWIBX010000002.1, forward strand.
CCCCGGCGCGGTGGTCCGGGCGTGGGTCCATCGGATGAGAGGGGAGGTACGGCACGAGATGTTCCGCCACCGCAACCGGACCGACGCCCGGGCCGCCTCCTCCGTGAGGGATGCAGAAGGTCTTGTGCAGATTCAGGTGCGAGACGTCCCCGCCGAACTCCCCGGGCAGCGCCAGCCCGACGAGCGCGTTCAGGTTCGCCCCGTCTATGTAGACCTGGCCACCGTAGCGGTGGATGAGTGCGCACATGTCGCCGATGCCCTCTTCGTAGACGCCGTGCGTCGACGGGTACGTGATCATGACAGCCGCCAGGCGGTTTGCGTGCTCCTCACACTTCGCCCGCAGGTCGTCCAGGTCGACGGTGCCGTCACCGAGGGCGCCGACCACGACCACTCGCATACCGGCCATCACCGCGGACGCGGCGTTCGTGCCGTGTGCGCTCGACGGAATCAGGCACACGTCGCGGGTCGGCTCACCGCGGCTGTCGTGATACGCGCGGATCGCGAGGAGTCCGGCCAGCTCACCCTGGCTGCCCGCATTGGGCTGAATGGAGACCCGGGCGTACCCCGTCACGCTCGCCAGCCACGTCTCGAGCTCCTCGACCAGGGTCCGATACCCGGTGGTGGTCTCGGGTGGCGCGAAGGGATGGATGTCGGCGAACCCGGGCAGGCCGATGGGTTCCATCTCCGTCGTCGCGTTGAGCTTCATGGTGCACGAGCCGAGCGGGATCATCCCCCTGTCCAGCGCGAAGTCGCGGTCGGCCAGACGGCGCAGGTAGCGCAGCATGGCCGTCTCTGACCGGTACTCGGAGAACACCGGGTGGCTGAGGATGGGCCCCCGCCGCAGCAGGGCCTCGGGCAGTGCGGCCGCCGGACCCGCCGCTGGCGCGGTCGAGGCACCGAATGCGCCGAGCACGCTGGCGACGTGCGCCGCTGTCGTGGTCTCACCGCAGGAGGCGCCGACATGATCGTCGTCCACGAGCCGGAGCAGCACGCCACCGTCCCGGGCGGCCTCCACGATCGCCGCCGCCTGTCCTGGCGTGTGCACCACGACGGTGTCGAAGAACTCGTCGTGCACCAAGGTGAAGCCGGCCTGACGCAGGCCCGTCGCCAGGTCGGCGGCGCGGCGGTGGACGCGCCGCGCAATGCCGCGTAGGCCCTCGGCGCCGTGGTACACCGCGTACATGCCGGCCACCACCGCCAACAGCACCTGGGCGGTGCAGATGTTCGATGTCGCCCTCTCGCGCCGAATGTGCTGTTCCCGCGTCTGCAGGGCGAGCCGGTAGGCCTGTCTGCCTTCCGCATCGACGGAGAGACCGACGAGGCGACCGGGCAGGTCTCGTTCGAATCCCGCGCGCACCGCCATGAAGGCGGCGTGCGGTCCGCCGTACCAGATGGGTACGCCGAAGCGCTGTGAGGACCCGATGACGACGTCGGCTCCCCATTCCCCCGGCGGCTTCAACACCGTGAGGGCCAACAGATCCGCGGCCACGGCCACCAGCGCGCCCCGCTCGTGTGCCTCCGCGGTCATGGCCGCGAAGTCGCGCACCGCGCCCGAGCAGCCGGGGTACTGCTGGACCAGGCCGAAGAACTCCCCGGCCGGGAGGCCCGCGGTCAAGTCGACGACGTCGAGCTCCAGTCCGAGGTGCCCGAGCCTGGTCTGCAGGACAGCGATCGTCTGGGGCAGGCAGTCCGCGTCGACCACCACGCGGGTGGACCCGACGCTGGACCGCCGGCGCAGGAGTGTCACCGCCTCCGCCACGGCCGTGCTCTCGTCGAGCAGCGAGGCGTTGGCGGTGTCCAGGCCGGTCAGGTCCGTCACCATCGTCTGGAAGTTGAGCAGCGCCTCCAGACGGCCCTGGCTGATCTCCGGTTGGTACGGCGTGTATGCCGTGTACCAGGCCGGGCCCTCGAGCACGTTGCGCCGGATGACGCCCGGCGTGACGGTGCCGGAATAGCCCAGACCGATCATCGGTTCGGCGACGAGGTTGCGCGCGGCGAGGACGTGGAGCTCGTCGAGGACCTCCCGCTCGGACGCCGCCGGCGGCAGGTCGAGTTCGGCCAGGCTGCGCACGCTGTCGGGCACGGCGGCGTCGACGAGTCCGTCCAAGCTGTCGTACCCGAGCACCTTGAGCATGGCCGCCTGCTCCTCGCCCGAGGTGCCGACGTGCCGGCGCAGGAAATCCTCGAACGGTTCAAGGGCTTCGGTCTCGGCTCGATGGTTTTCGCTCACGGAGGTCTCCTGACCGTCTCCGCGGGCTACGCGGAGGTCGCTGGATTTCCTCCCCGCTCTGTCATCGGACCTGAGAGCCTCACCGCACAGCGTGCGGCTTCCACCTTCGGTGCGGACGTCGACGCGTTCGCTTTCCAGAGTTGCCTCGCCGGAGCGGTATGCGGGCCTGAGAGTTTCTGGGGAGAGTTGCTCCTCCGGCGTCCCCGCCGCACACGCGTACGGGGACTCTGACGCTCCGGTTCGAACGGCATATTCAGTTGTCCACCCACTATACGGCAGCCGATCGTCGCAACACTGCGTGGCAGGCGCCGACGCCCTTATGACACCGGGAGTGCGAGCTCTTAGTCGGTCTCCTCCCGTACCGGCCAGAGCGGCGGCCGGACCAGCGTCGCCGGCAACTCGCGGCGGCGCTGCACCACGGTCACGGGGTCGCCGTCCAGGAGCTGGGCGTCCGCCTCCACGAACCCCAGCCCGATGCCGCGCTCGCGCATCGGGGAGAAGTTCCCGCTGGTGAGCACCCCCACCGACTTGCCGTCTGCCCACAGCTCGGAGCCGTCGCGCAGGGGCTGGCGGCCGTCGGCGACCATGCCGCGCAGGCGGCGGGCCGGTCCGTTGGCCCGCTCCTCCTCGAGGGCGGCCCGTCCGGTGAAGTCACCCTTGCCCCAACCGACGACCCACCCCAAGCCGGCTTGTAATGGCGTGATGCCCGGACCCAGCTCGTGGCCGTGGAGCGGCAGGCCGGCCTCCAGCCGCAGGGTGTCGCGGGCTCCGAGCCCAGCGGGAAGGATCCCCGCCGCCAGGACGGCGTCCCAGAAGGCGAGGGCGGTGTCGGCCGGCACGTAGCACTCCACACCGTCCTCCCCCGTGTAGCCGGTCCCGGCGACCAGGCACGGCGTCCCCTGCCACGCGAAGCGCGCGACGTGGAAGCGGTGCACCGCGGCGGCGTCCGGGGCGAGCGTGGCCAGACGGTCGCGCGCCTCGGGCCCCTGGACGGCGATCACGGCCCGGTCCGCCGTCACGTCGGTGCCGCCGATGGCGCCGAGGACGCTGGTCGTGTTGGACGCGTTCGGCATGACGTCGAACTCTTCGTCGTCGAGCCACCACACGATGATGTCGTCCACCACCGAGCCGTCCTCGTCTAACAGGTGCGTGTACTGCGCGCGCCCGGGTGCCACCTTGCGCAAGTCGTTGCTGAAGGAGTGCTGCAGGTGTTCGAAGGCGTCGGGCCCGCTCACGTGCACGGTGCCGAGATGGCTCACGTCGAAGGCCACGGCGGCCGCGCGGCACGTGCGGTGTTCGGTCACCGTCCCCGTCGGATAGGCCAGCGGCATGACCCAGCCGCCGAAGGGGACCATCTTGGCGCCCAGGGCCAGATGTGCCGCGTACAGCGGCGATGTGCGGTCGGACGCGGGCACCGCGTCAGATTAGGCGGCGCTGGAAGCAGGACCGCTGAGGCCGTGTGACTCGAGCAGGGCCGCGAACTCGCGCTGGTACACGATACAGACCGGTACCTCGGGGTAGAGCTCACGCATGCGCCGGACCTTGCGGTTCTTCTTGGTCACGAGCCGTTGGTCGGCTGTGGTCAGCTCTATGAAGATGCCCCGGTCGGGCAGATAGAAGTCGGGGCGGAACCCCGCGACGGGGGAACCCTGCGTGTCCCACTTGAGCGGGAATTCGACCGGCTCGTACTCCCAGCGTTCGCCGGCGACGTCGAGCACGGCGGCGAAGAGCCGTTCGGACGGATGAGCGAAGCGCACGTGTGCGGCGGGCGCACCCGCGGGATGGCGGGTACGCCCCGTGCGCGCGGGATCCGTCGTGCTCATTCCCCCGATGCCCGCGCCACCTGCGCTCGGGCCGAACCGGACTCGGCGGCTCGGTCGCGGCGCGCCGTGTCGAGCCGGACGATGTCCGCGTCCAGCTCCTCGACGACGCCGGCCAGCGGCACGATGTTGAAGACGCCCTGCCCGCCGGCGAGCAGGTCCACCACCTCGCCGTTGGTGCGCGCCAGGACGGAGCTGGTGCCGGTGAGCACCAGGTTGGCGGACGCCAGGTCGGTGCCCAGCTCTTCCCGCAGGCATTCGACCGCACGCCGGGCGGACTGCAGTGAAACGCCGGCATCGAGCAGCTGCTTGATCACTTTGAGCTCGAGCACGTCCGAGTACGAATAGGCGCGTCGCGAGCCGCTCCCTTTCGCCGTCGCCAGCGACGGCTGGAGCAGGCCCGTGCGGGCCCAGTAGTCGAGTTGCCGGTAGGTGATCCCCACCAGGCCGCAGACCTGCGGCCCGGAGTACCCACCGACCTGGGTGGAAACCTCGGCCATCACGCCTCCCCTAGTTGTCACTCCACGGGTCACTCTACTGCACCGCGGACGACATGGCCGTAGTTACGGCGGCGTTGTTCGCGAGTTTTCCGGGCCGGCTTCGGGCGGTGTGGGCTGGTCGTGGTCGGAGCCGTCGCCGGGGGCCGTGGTCGGGGGCAAGGGGGTGGTCGGAGGCGAGGGGCCAGGCCACGACCCGGCCATCCACCGACAGGCTGACGAGGCGACCGGGCTCGACCGGCCGGCCGCCCGTCACCCGCACCACGAGGTCCGGCAGCCCGGCCGGTGCCGGACGGACCCGCACCACCGCATCGTGGCCGAAGTACTCGTAGCTCTCCACCGTCGCCTCCACGCCCCCGGCTGAGGCCCTGGCCAGGACGATCTGTTCGGGTCGCACCAGGACCTGTGCGGGCCCGCCGCTCGGAGCACCGCTCCAGTGGCCGACGGCGAGGCGTCCGAGTGCGGTCGTGGCCACGCTGTCGCGCACCTCACCCCGGAGCACGTTGGACTCGCCGAGGAATTGGGCCAGCTCGGCGTCCTCTGGCTTGCCGTACAGGGCCGCCGGCTCATCGACCTGCGCGATCACCCCGCGCCGGAGGATCGCGACGTGGTCCGCCATCGACAGGGCCTCGTCCTGGTCGTGTGTGACCAGGATGGACGTGGTCCCGGCCCGGCGCAGCACGCCGAGCACATCGGCGCGCACCGAGGCGCGCATCGCGGCGTCGAGCGAGGAGAACGGCTCGTCGAGGAGCACGATCTCCGGCGCGATGGCCAACGCCCGGGCCAGAGCCACCCGTTGTTGCTGCCCGCCGGAGAGCTGGTGTGGGTAGCGCCGCCCCAGACCACGCAGACCGGTCATCTCCAGGAGCTCCATGACCCGTTCCTTCCGCAGCGCGCCGCGCGGCAGGCCGAATCCGATGTTGCGGCCGACGTTGAGATGCGGGAAGAGCGCACCTTCCTGCGGCACATAGCCGATACGGCGCCGTTCGCAGGGGACGAAGCGGTGGCCCGCGTCGTCGACGATCTCTTCGCCCAGGCGGATCTCGCCCTCGTCCGGCCTCTCGAAACCGGCCACGATGCGCAGCAGCGTCGTCTTCCCGCTCCCCGACGCCCCCAGAATCGCGGTGAAGCATCCGTGCGGGACGGTCAGGTCGACGCCGCGCAGCACCTCCTGCGGGCCGAACGCCTTGGTGACGCCGTTGATGCGGAGGTCCCTCACACGTGCTCCCGGAGCTCGGCGGCAGCGAGGGCGGTGACGCCGACGGGCCCGGCGGTGCCGGATGCACGCGCGGGCTGACGATCGAACCAGCGGCCGAGGACGTAGCCCGGCACGGCGGCGACGAGCACCATCACCAGAGCGTACGGGGCCGCCTGGCTGTACGAGAGGTTCGTCTGATACGCCCAGAACTGGGTGGCCAGTGTCTGGACGTCGGTCGGGTGGAGCACCAGGGTCGCCGTGAGCTCCGTCGCCGTCTCCAGGAAGACGAGGGCGAACGCCGCCGCCAGCCCCGGCCCGATGAGCGGGAGCGTCACGCGCCAGAGTACGGACCGCCGGGTGACCCCGAGAGAACGCGCCACCTCCTCGAGCCCGACCGGCGAGCGTGCCACGGCGGCGCGGACCGCGACGACGGCCAGCGGGAAGAACATGATCGCGTAGGCCAGGACCAGCAACGCGTTTGTCTGGTAGAAGCGCCCTTGCAGGAAGTGTTCGGTCACGTAGGTGAAACTGAGTGCGATCACGAGCCCGGGCACGGCGAGGACGACCATGTTCGTCCGTTCGAGTGCCATCACGCGGCGCCGGGGGTAGCGCACCGAGAGCAGCGCGATCGGGAGAGCCGCCACGGTGGCGACGACGCCGGCCGAAGCCGAGTAGGCGAACGTGTTGGCGGTCGCGCCCAGGAGCGACGACGGAGGAAGCGTGGTGCCGCCCCCCTGCACGATCAGGTAGACGATCGCCCCGACCGGAACCCCGAGGGCCAGTACGACGAGGGCTACCACCCCGAGCAGCACGGCCGGCCGGGCCCGCCCCAGCGGCTGCAGGTACTGCGCCGGCGGGGCACCGCCGCCGACGCGCGCCGTCCTCCCGCGCCCGCGGACGAAGTCCTCGCTCCCCAGGAGCAACGCACCGAGCAGGACGAGGATCAAGGACAGCGCGCACGCCGCCGGCTCGTTGAAGCCGACCTGGAACTCGTTGTAGATCTCGGTGGTCAGGGTCTGGTAGCCCAGGATCTCGAACGCGCCGAACTCCGCCAGCACCACCAGGCCGACCAGGATGGAACCGCCGAGGACGGCCACCCTGGCCTGCCCGACGGTGACGGCGAGGAAGGTGCGCACCCGCCCCAGGCCGAGGCTCCGGGCGACTTCCTCCTGAATGGGGTCGGCCGCGCGCAGGCTGGCCGCCACGGGAAGGAACACCAGCGGGTACACCGCCAACGTCATGACGAGAACCGCGGCCCAGAACCCGCCGATGGAGGGGAAGATGGCGCGCCAGCCGAAGCTCACCACGAAGTCGGGGATGCCCAACGGGATCACGACGAGGATGGCGAAGAGGCGGCGCCAGGGCAGGTTCGTGCGCTCGACGAACCACGCCAGCAGCGTGCCCACGACGGCGCACAGCGCGGTGACGACCACCACGAGTGCGACCGTGTTCCAGATCAACACGGCCGTGAGATTCCGGAAGAGCAGCTGATGCAGCTCCGCCCAGCCCACCTGCACTGCCTGCACGACCAGGAACACGAGTGGAGTCAGCACGGCCAGCGACACGAGGACCGCCGCCGCCGTCAGCAGCGGCGGCAGGCGTCCGCGCCCCGGCCGCTGGTGGCGGAGCGCGACGACCGATCTCACAGGAGCTGCGCCTCCTGCAGCAGCTTTATTGCCTCAGCACCGGTGCCCAGCTCCGCGACGGTGATCCCGTTCGGCTCCAGGGTGTTGAAGGGCTTCTCGGGCTGCGCCGTCGTCACACCGGAGGCGATGGGGTACTCGAAGCTGTCGCTGTGGGCGATGATCTCCTGTCCCTGGGCAGACGTCAGGAAGGCCAGGAACCGCTGCGCCTCGCGTTGGTGCGTCGAGGATTTCAGGATGCCCGCGCCCGAGACGTCCACGACGTAGCCGACATCGTGCGGGGCGAAGAAGGCGATGGCCGAGTGCGTGCCGCCCGTGCCGAGCTGGGCGCGCAGGCGGTACCAGTAGTACTGATTGATGATCCCGAGCGCGACCTGCCCACTGTTCACCTGGGCGGTGACGGTCTCGTTGTCCGGGTACGAGTGGCCGCCCGCGTTGGCTTTGACCGCTTCGAGCCAGCGGAGCGCGGCGTCCTCCCCGTGTGTGCGCGCGATGGAGGTCACGATCGGCTGGAAGTCCGTCTCACTGCCTGCAATGGCGATGCGACCACGCCAGGCCGGGTCGGCGAGCTGCATGGCGGAGGTGGGCAGCTGGTCCGGCTTGAGTAGTGATGTGTTGTAGACCATCACGCTGACCCGGGCGGAGACCCCGACCCACTCCCCGTCCGGCGAGTTGAAGCGGGCCGGCGTGTTGTCCAGGGTCGCGGGCTCGACCGGCGCCAGCAGGCCTTTGGACGCCAGGTACTGCAGCGGCGGCGAGTTCTCGGTGTAGAAGACGTCGGCCGGCGAGTGTGCGCCCTCCGTGACGATCTGGTCCGCCAGCACGTCCTCGTCGTCCGAACGCAGGCTGACGCCGATCCCGGTCTGGCGCTCGAACGCCGTGACGAGGGCCTCGGTCGTCTGGACATGCTGGCCGCTGTAGACAGTCAGGGACTCCCCCGAGGTGCCTCCCCCGGCCGTGGAGCACGCGGCGAGCGCCAGTCCCGCGGCCGCCGCCGCCGCGGCCGCCGTCAGGACGCGGCCGTGCGCCCGCCGTCTCCATCTCCATCGCACCAACGGACACCTCTCGACCTGGCCCGTCTCAATCTTAGGGGTACCTAACTTTAGGAACCCCTCAGAAAGCGGTCAAGGTCGGCCGGCTCAGCGGGCGGGCGGCGGACCCCCGGGGACCAGGTCGGCCCGGCCCTCGAGCGGGCTCGACGGGTCGGCGTAGAAGCGCACCGGGATGCGCCCGGCTGCCCGGGCCTGGTGCCCCGCCTCCACGGCGAGCCGCATGGCGCGGGCCATGCCCACGGGGTCGTGTGCCCGGTTCACCGCCGTCGCCACCAGGACGCCGTCGCACCCCAGTTCCATGGCCAGCGCGGCGTCCGAGGCGGTCCCTATGCCCGCATCGAGGATCACCGGCACCTCCACCGCCTCACGCAGCAAGGAGATGTTGTGGGGGTTGCGCAGCCCGAGCCCGCTGCCGATCGGCGAGCCGAGCGGCATGACCGCGGCGCAGCCGACCTGCTGCAGCCGCAGGGCCAGCACCGGATCGTCCGTCGTGTACGGGAGGACGACGAACCCGTCCTCGACGAGCTGCTCCGCGGCGGCGAGGAGCTCGACCCCGTCGGGCAGCTGCGTGTGGTCGTCGCCGACCACCTCGAGCTTGACCCAGTCCGTCTCGAAGGCCTCACGGGCCAGCTTGGCGGTCAACACCGCTTCCGACGCGGTGGCGCACCCCGCGGTGTTGGGCAGCACGCGCACCCCCAGTTGGCGGAGCAGCGCCAGCAACGACCCCCGCCCCGACCCTTCGACCCGGCGGACCGCCACGGTCGCGACCGCGCACCCCGAGGCCCGCAGCGCCGCGTCGAGCGCGTGCAGGCTGGTCATGCCGCCCGTGCCGAGCAGGAGGCGAGACGGGAGCTTCTCCCCCGCGATGCACAGGCCGTCCGTGTGCGCGCCCGGGCCGGCCGTCAACTGCGTGGCGTCTTCGCTCGTCACCGGGACGACCCTACCCCCGGTCCCGCCTAAGGTTGACCGGTGCCGGACAGCAGCACGCCCCCGACCGCACTGACGATCGCGGGCTCCGACTCGGGCGGTGGAGCGGGCGTGCAGGCGGATCTCAAGACGTTCGCGGCGCACCGGGTACACGGGACGAGCGCGCTCACCGCGGTCACCGCGCAGAACACCGCGGAGGTGCGCGGCGTCGTCGCACTCGACCCGGCGTTCGTCCGTCTGCAGGTCGAGGCGGTGCTCGCCGACTTCCCGGTCGGCGCCGTGAAGACCGGGATGCTCGCCAACGCGGCGATCGTGACCGAGGTGGCCCAGCTCGCGGCCGAATCGGTGTTGCCGGCGTTGGTCGTCGATCCGGTGCTCGTCACTTCGACCGGGCATCCGCTGATGGAGCCCGACGGCATTGCGGCCTACCTGGAGCTGCTCCTGCCGCATGCGCTCGTCGCCACCCCCAACCTGCGGGAGGCCGCCGTGCTCACCGGGGGCCGGGCCGAGGACATCGACGGCGTCGGCGCCATGTCGGACGTGGCGGAACGGCTGCGGACCACCGGGGCGCGCTACGTCGTCGTGAAAGGCGGCCACCTCAGCGCGTGCGCCGACGACGTCGTGGCCGGGCCGGCGGGTGTCACCGTCCTGCCCGGCGTCCGGGTGGAGACCGACAACGACCACGGCAGCGGCTGCTCCCTCTCGGCCGCGGTCGCCGCCAACTTGGCCCGCGGCCTCGCCGTCGACGACGCCATCGCCGCCGGCAAGGCGTTCGTGGCCCGGGCCCTGGCCGGCGGTGCCGCCTGGCAGCTCGGTGCCGGGCACGGCCCGCTCGACCATTTCGGGTGGTCGGGAGCGTCCTAGGCTTGAGGGTCCATGACCCCGGACGACGCCGGAACCGGCACCCTGCGGACCGGTGCCCTGAAGGTCGAACCCGAAGGGGCACCCGTCCGCCCCCGGACCTCGACCGGCAATTCGCTCCGCCCGGCCATGGTGGTCCTCGGCCTGGCCGTGCTCATCCTCGGCCTGTTCGCGGTGCTGGCCCTCGTCACGTCGAACCACAACGCACCGGTCCGCACCAGCAGCGCCCCGCATGCCGTCGCGGGCACCTCCCTGCAGGCCGTGCCGGGAACGCACGTGCTCTCCGCGATCGCGCAGGGCGGGGAACCGCCGTCGAACATCATCAACGCTGTCTTGGTCCCGGAGGGCACGGTCCGGATCTCGAAGCAGAACAACAGCGGGTCGGCCGACCAGTACGACTCCCAGGTCGGGCTGCGCGCCGACGCGTCGCAGGGCGCGCTGCTCTCCTTCTTCGCGGCGGCCATGCACGAGCAAGGCTGGCAGGTCTTCGACAACGGGCCCGCCGCCAACGACCCGGGAGCCGTCGAGGTCCTCGGCAAGCTCGCCGGCACCGACGGCTGGTACTGGGAGATGGGCGCCGTCATTCCGCCCACGACCTTCGGCGCCGGCGCACCGGCGGGTGGCCAGACCGACTTCACGATCCGCCTCTTCCAGATCCCCGACTCCTCCTGACCGGAGGACGCGCGGGCGCGGAGCCGGCTTGCCTCAGCCGGCGCCGGCCGGCAGCAGCTGTTTGCCGCGGCCCACGTCGGGATCGGCGGCGTCGACGAGGTCCCGGCGAGGGGCGGGATCCTTGAGCAGGTACGCCCACACGAAGAAGTTGATCGGATAGAGCAGGTAGCCCACCCGCGGGTTGGGCGCGAGCAGGATCAGCGCGGCCATCACCACGCCGGCGATGGTGCACACCTCGGACACCGTCTTCGGCGTGTGCTTGTAGAGGTGGCGGGCCAGGATCGCGCCCAGCACGATCCCGACCGACAGGGGCAGGGCCCGGCTGAGCGACGGGAACGCGGAGACCAGCACGTGTCCGGGCAGCGCGCTGGCCGCAGTGGAGGGAATGGCGCTGAGCCCGAGCGGGAAGAGGACCACGTCGTCGAAGAGCGCGAACGGGCCGCGTAACGCGAAGGGGAAGATGGCGGGTACGGCCACCACGACGATGCCGGCCACCATGCGCCAGGGCCGCCGCTCCCCCTGCTTCCCGCGGGCCGCGAAGAGCGCCAGCAACGCCACCGGCCAGGCGGTGAACTTCATGGCGGACGCGATGCCGAGCGCGAGGCCGGAGGCGAAGGGTTGTCGTCGCTGGGCCAGCACCATGGCCAGGAGGAGGAAGGCCACGACGGGGATGTCGTCACCGCCCGTCGCCAGGGGGAGGGAGGCCAGGGGCAGGATCACCAGCGCCTGCAGCGCCCGGATTTTTCGTCGGCCCTCCGCCCGGCACAGATACAGGGCCACCGCGGCCACGACCAGGGTGGTCAGACAGAAGAAGATGCGCGCGTCGCTCAGGCCGTTGTTGGGCCAGATGTCGCTCGGAATGCCGAAGACCGCCATCACCGGCAGGTAGGGCAGGAAGCCCGCGTAGTTCGGCTCCCCCGGCGCGTGGTACTTCACCGGGTGGGACAGCTTGACCAGGTTGTGGTACGGCTCCTGTCCCTTCACGAGATCCTGGCCGCCCACCTCGACCGCCTGGACCTCCGGCTGCAAGTGCGACCCGGCCACGTGGTCGAAGCGCCACAGGACCTCGAAACCCAGCGGGATGGCGAGCGCGCCGGCGAAGACGCACACGGCGACCGTGAGGCGCGCCAGCCAGGCCCGCCGGCGCTGCACGGGCGTGAGACCGGCACGGCGGCGCCGAATCCGCCGCAGCGCGTACCAGAGCACGCCCGAAGCCACTGCGCCGAACGCGAACGGCGCCAAGGCCATGCGTCCCCAGACCTCGTACAGCGCGTTGCTCGAGGTGTAGATAGTGATCAGCGCGAACAGCGCGCTGGCGGCGTAGAGGAGCGCGTCGCCCGCTTCGGGGGAGATCCGCTTCACCCGGTCCGTGGAGCGACGCCAGAAGGCGGCCAGCGGGCCACCCAGGCGGGCCCAGGTCGGGAAGGTGGTGGGCGATTCGATCGGCATGGCGTCGGAAAAAAGCCTGGCACACGTGGGTGGCGCGGGGCCGCTACCCACCGTCCAGCCTAGAGGTCGAGCTCCTTGAGGTAGAACGCCAATTCTGCCTCGAGGCATGCGGTCAGGGTTTCGGCCCGGCGGAACCCGTGCCCCTCACCGTCGAAGAAACGCAGGTCGCAGCTGTTCCCCGCGGCCAGCAGGGCGTCGTGCATGCGCTCGGCCTGGGCGGGTGGCACGACGGCGTCCTCGGTGCCCTGGAGCAAGAGGACGGCGCCGGTCATGGCAGCCGCCCGGTTCACCGGCGAGCGCGCCTCGTACAGGTCCTTCGCCTCGGGTAGCGGGCCGATGAGCACGTCGGTGTAATGCGCCTCGAAGTCGTGTGTCGTGGCGACGAGATCGAGCAGGTCCGTCACGCCGTACCAGGCCACGCAGGCCCCGAACCCCTCCCCCGCCGCCAGCGCGTTCAGCGCCGTCATGCCCCCGGCGCTGCCGCCCCGGATGCCCAGCCGCTCCGGGTCGACGTCGCCGCGGCCCGCCAGGAACAGCGCGGCATCGAGGCAGTCCTCGGCGTCCGCCTCCCCCCAGCGGCCCCACAGTGCGTTGCGGTGGGCGCGTCCGTACCCGGTGCTGCCCGCGTAGTCCACACCGGCGACGGCGAACCCACGGGTCGTGAAGAACTGCACGGCCAGATCGAGCCCCGGCTGGAAGGAGGACGTGGGGCCACCGTGGCACCACACGATCAGGGGCGGCGCCGCGCCCGGCGGCTCGCGCGTCGCGGCCAGGGCCGGGCGGTAGAGGGTGCCGTAGACGGCGCGGCCGCTGCGTCCCGTCAGGGCGAACGGCTCGCCCCCGGACACGTCGCCCGGGCGCAGTGCGCTGCGCGCCGCGGGCCGGACCGCGGTGGCGCTCTCCTCCGCGGACGGTGCCCCTGCCGCGGACTCCGGCACCGTGCACCGCCACACCGTGGCCGGCGTGTCCACGGTGCTGCCGATGAGCGCCACGCCGTCCCCGTGAGCGCACACGGCGGACACCGACACACAGGGCTGAGCCAGTTCATCCGCGGCGGGCGGCGGCGCCTGCGTCCGGGGCGCGTTCTGCAGCACGACGAGTTCGTCGCGCCCGTGCGCGCTGCGCCGCGCCACGAGCGTGCCCCCGGGCAACTCGGCCATCGTCGATTGGCCGAGGGCCCAGTCCGGCCCGTGGTACTCCGCCGCCTCGTCGGCGAGCCCCACCGCGGTCCCTCCGGGCGTTCCCGGGTGCACGTAGGGCTGCCACCACCCCGTCCGGTCCGAGACGAAGCGCAGCCGACCGTCGGCGCACCACCCGGGTTGGCCCACCGACTCGCCCTCGCCTCCCGCGACGCGCCATGGCGCGCCGGCGGCCCGCAGCGGGGGGCCGTCGTCCGGTCCACGGCCGTCCCGGAGCGGGAGCACGAGCAACGTCGAGGCGTCCCAGGGCATGTGCGGGCGCTCCCAAGACACAACCGCGAGCCGGTCGCCCTCGGGGCTGACCCGGGGCGCGCCGTAGAAGTCGTGCCCGTCCAGGAGGGTGGCGGGCAACGGGGGCACGGCCGAGGTGGACAGGGCGATCACCGCCCGTAGCGGCCGTGGTGCACCGCGGCGGTGGACCTCCCTGACGGCCAGGACCCAGCGACCGTCGGGTGTGACCGCGAGGCCCCCGTGGCGATGGCGCTCGTCCTCCTCCGCTGGCTCCGGGCTGAGCGGACGCGGCTCGTGCCCCGCCGCGTGACCGCCGCCGTCGCAGAACCACACGCGCTGGTCGGCGTCGTCGACGTAGGCGAACGCTCCCTCGCCCCGGCCGGGCACCAACGTCACCGCGCCGCCGCCGTACTCGTCCACGCGGCTGCGGATGCTGACCCCGGGCGGCGAGTGGTCCACCGTGCCGCCGGGCCCGGCGCGCACCAGGACCACGCGGCCCCCTTCGGCCGGCCGCGACTCGAGCCAGTAGAGGCAGACGCCGTCCGACGACAGTTCGTGGAGCGAGACCTTGGCCGCCGCCACGTCGCCGGCGCTGAGTGGGGAGGCCCAACGCCCGTGAGGAACGCGTGCGACCATCGAGACGACGGTACTTGATGCCATCACCTGCGGCGGGCTTCTACAGTGAGCCGATGCGTTTCCCCGCCTACGTGCTGTCCAAGTCCGGTGAGGTGATCCGCCCCAAGGTGGCCGAGCTCTCCGACAGCGACCTGCCTCCCGGGGAGGTGCTCATTCGGGTTGAGTGGACGGCCATCAACTTCAAGGACGCCATGGTGACGCGGCCGGGCAACCGGGTGGCCCGCCACTTCCCGCTCGTCCCCGGCGTCGAACTGGCCGGGACGGTGGAGGAGAGCTCCGTGCCCGAGTTCACCGCGGGCCAGCGCGTGGTGGTGCAGGGCTACGACTTGGGCGTGGCGCACCACGGCGGCTTTGCCGGCTACGCCCGGGTCCCGGCGGAGTGGGTCGTGGCGGTGCCGGACTCGTTGAGCTGCCGCACCGCTGCGACCATCGGCATCGCCGGGTTCACCGCCCTGCTCTCGCTGCACCGCCTGCGCCATCACGGCATCGGCCCCCACGACGGGCCGGTCCTCGTCACGGGCGCGTCGGGCGGCGTCGGCAGCGCCGCCGTCGCGCTCTTGTCCAGCGCCGGCTACGAGGTGGTCGCTTCGACGGGGAAGTCGGCCGAGCACGAGTACCTCAAGGCGCTCGGCGCGGCGGAGGTGGTGGGCCGCGATTTCGCCGAGGACGACGGGCGCACACTGGGTCAGCAGCTGTGGTCCGGTGTCGTCGACTGCGTCGGTGGCCGCGCCTTGGCGCTGGCTCTGCGCACCGTGCGCTACGGCGGGGCCGTGGCGGCCAGCGGGCTCACGGGTGGGACCGAGCTGGCCACGACGGTGTTCCCCTTTATCGTGCGCGGCGTCGCCCTGTTGGGGGTCGACACCGTGGCGACGCCGATAGAGGAACGGCGCACGTTGTGGAACGAGATGGCCGAGGTGTTCCCGCTCGACCGCTGCGACGACATGGTGAACGAGGAGATCGGCCTCGACGGCCTCACGGCCGCGCTGGACCGCATGCTCGATGCGGCGGTGCGCGGGCGGGTCCTGGTGGAGCCGTCCCGCTCGGCCTGACGGGCGTTGCGGGCGGCTCGCGTTACGACCAGAGGGCGGTCATGCTGAGCCCGCGTGCGGCCAGCATCCGGCGCAGCAGCGGCAGGGAGAGCCCGCGCACGTTGGAGGGGTCGCCCTCGATGCGCTCGACGAAGGGGCCGCTCCGGCCCTCGAGGCCGAAGGCGCCGGCCATCTGCAGCGGCTCCCCGCTCGCCACGTAGGCCGCGATCTCGTCGTCGGTCGGCACCGCGAAGGCGACGGTGGTGGCGGCCACCTCGCGGAGCCGGTCACCGGTCCGCGTGTCGATCAGGCAGTGGCCGGTGTAGAGCGTGCCCCGGTGGCCCGACAGGCGCCGCCACATGGCGACGGCGGCGTCCGGCGTGTGGGGTTTGCCGAGGGCGGTGCCGTCGAGATCGAGCATGGAGTCGCACCCCAGGACCAGCGCGTCGTCGAACTGCGGCGCCACTGCCTCTGCCTTGCGCTCCGCGATGACGGCCACGGCGCGCTCGGTCGGGAGGTCCTGGTATGACTCGTCGACGCCGCTCGGCGCGACGAGCGGGTCGAACCCCGCACCGCGCAGGATGTGCAGCCGGGCGGGCGACGTGGACGCCAGGACCAGCCTGGGGGAACCGGGAGGGTGGGCCGGCGGGCTCAGGACGGGGTGTAGAGCGGAGAGACCCGGATGGTCCCGTTGTCGCACGGGGAGATGGCCAGCGCGAAGTTCGGTGAGGCCGTCGTCGCGCCCGGCACCGTGACCTCCGCGGAGGCCGACATGGGGCAGCTCGTCTCGTTCCCGGTCGGCACGTCGGAGTACTGGTAGGCGAACTGCGCCTTGGCGCCCGGGGCGATGGTCACGGTGGTCGGGGCGGCGTTCGCCTGGGCGGACACCTGCACCGACAGCCCGTCCACGACGGTCGTCATGATGGCCGTGCCGCTCGAGCCGAGGAGCGCCATCGTCGGGTAGCCGAGCGTGGTGCACGTGGAGGTGCCCGTGTTGGTCACCGTGACGAAGCCGCTGATGGTGCCGGCCGCCCCTTGCCCCTGGCCGGGTGTCGCGGACATCCGGTTGCAGCCCGACGTCGCCACCGTGCTCGATGTCGTCGATGCGCTCGACGACGTGGTCGTCGCGGCGGAGGTCGTGGTCACCGACCGGTGCGTCGTCGTGGTCGTCCCGTTGTGGTTCGGCGAGCTGGAGCAGGCGGCCAGGGCCACCCCGGCGCTCGCCACGAGGGCGAGCGCACTGAGGCGCGGGCTCACGCCTCGAAGTCCTCGGGCCGGACCGAATCGAGGAACTGACGGAACTGGCCGACCAGTTCGTCCGGCGTGTCGTCCTCCTCTTCCTCCGTATCGAGCGCGAGGATGATCCCTTCGGACTCCATCAGCTCGTCCGACACGAACAAGGGCGTTTCTGTGCGCACCGCGATCGCGACCGCGTCGGAGGGGCGGCTCGAGACGATCGTCCGCTCCTCACCGCGGACGAGGTGCAGCTCCGCGTAGTAGGTCGAGGACCGGAGCTCGGTGATGATGACGCGCTCCACGCTGACGTCGAGCGACTCGAGCATGTCCTTCATCAGGTCATGGGTCAGCGGCCGGGGCATGGTGACGCCCTGGAGCGCGTACGCGATCGCCGTCGCCTCAGGGCTCCCGATGAAGATCGGCAAGGTGCGGCCCTCGCCCTCCGTCTCCTGCAGGAGGAGCACCGGCGTGTTCGACTGCAGGTCCACCCTGACCGCACGGAGTAGCACACGGACCATGACTGAAATGTAGCGCCAGATCGCGCTCGTGCGTCAGCCCCTGGTCCGCCCGGTTGGGCGCCAGGTCAGCCTCCCAGGTGCCGGCGCAGTGCCGCCCGCACCAGGGTGGCCCGCATCGACTGGCCCAGCGTGGCCATCTGCTCCGCCGCGTCGGCCGCCCGCTGGCGGGACTCGGGGTTGCGCTGGCGCAGCAGGGGAATCACCACCTGCTCAATCAGCCCCATCTCGCGATCGGCCGCGTTGCGGTAGAGGCGCAGGTGCCGCGGCTCTATGCCGAAGGCCCGGAACGACGCCGCCAGATTGGCCAGCGTGAGGGCGTCCTCGTCGTAGGTCCGCATCCCCGCCAACGTCGTGGCATCGATGAGGCCGTAGCTCTCCAGTCCGGCCAGCTCTTCGGCCGACAGCCCGCTCGCCGAGCACAGTTCCTCCGCGGTCAGGCTTGCACCGGTGACGATGGCGGTCGGAAGGCGGGGCACCGCCCGCTCCGCCGGCGGGCTGGCCGCCGCATGGGCGCCGCGGCCACTGGGCGCTGCCGCCGGCGCCGTCGCGCCCCCCGCCGGTGTGCCCACGGCCGGTGCGCCCCCGGAGGGCGGGGCCGGCGTCGCCGGGGTGGCCGGCGGGTTGCTCCCGGACCGGTCCCGGTCCCGGTCCCGGTCCCGCGCCGCGTCGACGACGGGCGGGGCGGTTGTCGCGGCGGACGCTCGTTCGTACTGGCGCCGGCTCTCGCTGGCCGGATGCGCCTCGACCCGGTCCTGCGGGACCACGGGTGCGCCGGCGCCGGTCATGTCCTCGCCGCGGCCCGGCACGGCGGCGCCGGCGTCGGGCAACAGGGCGGCCCGCCGTGACGCATCGGCGAGGATGCGGGTCATCGCCTCTTCGTCGGCGGTCGTGGTCGCGGTGTCCGTGGCTGTCGCGTCGGCGTCGGCCGTGGCCGTGGCCGTGGCCGGCTCGGCCGGCTTGCCGTTGGCCGCGGAATCCCCCGCGTCGCCGTCGTCGAGGTCGATGTCACCGGCGTCGAGGCGGTCGCGGATCACCTTGAGCGGCAGGAAGTGCTCGCGCTGTTGGCGCAGCACCCAGCGCAGCCGCTCCACGTCGTGGTCGAAGAACTTGCGGTAGCCCGACGCCGAGCGCTCCGGGTTGACCAGGCCCTGGCTCTCCAGGAAACGGATCTTGGAGATGGTGACGTCGGGAAACTCCTCCCGCAGGAGGGTCAGCACGTCCCCGATCGACAGGTACGTCCGGCTGCTCACTCGTTCCCCGCCACCAGATAGACAAGCTTGAACTTGCCGATCTGGACTTCGTCGCCCGGGGACAGCTGTATTTCGTCTATGCGCTCCCGGTTCACGTACGTGCCGTTCAACGAGCCCACGTCCCGCAGCGTGTACGTACCGTTCTCACCGCGGGAGATCACCACGTGGCGGCGCGAGACGGTGATGTCGTCCAGGAAGATGTCGCTCTCCGGGTGCCGTCCGGCGCGGACCACCTCGTCACCGAGGAGGTAGCGCGCGCCGACGTTGGGGCCGCGGGTGACCACGAGGACGCCGGCGCCGTGCGGCACGGCTACGAGCGTGACCTCGGCGGCGTCCTCCGACGTCTCGGCCTCGTCGGGGTGCAGCGTGATGGTGGCGTCGTCCCCGTTGGCGAGCAGCGCATTCCCACACGAGGAACAGAAGTTGACCCCCTCGGGATTCCGGTGCCCACAGTTGTGGCAGTACACGGTTGCAACGGTACCCCACCCCACCCGTCCTTTTCCCTGTCCGATTCCTGGTCTGTCGACCAGCACATCGGGCTGCCCGGCCCGGCCGCTCAGCCGGCCGTCAGGTCGGCGTAGGCCGCGGCATCGAGAAGGCCGCCCGGGTCCGCGCCCGCCGCGAGCTCGAGCTCGCAGATCCACCCTTCTCCGTACGGGTCCTGGTTGATCGTCTCGGGTGCGTCCGCCAGCGCGTCGTTGACGGCGACCACGGTGCCCGACAGCGGCGCGTAGATCTCCGATACGGACTTCGTCGACTCCACCTCGCCGAGTTGCCCGCCCACCTCCACCTCACTGCCCATCTCGGGCAGATCGATGAACACGATGTCACCGAGCGCGTCCTGCGCGTAGTCGGTGATGCCGATACGCGCGCGGCTTCCCTCCACGCGTATCCACTCGTGTTCCTCGGAATAGCGAAGGTCCTCCGGGATGTTCATGGGGGGCGACCCTACCGGACCGCCGGTCGCGGCCGCCTCGGCGCCGGCGCTCCTCGGCGCCGGCGCTCCTCGGTGTCCCCGCGTCCGGCGGCTCGCTAGGCCAGCATGCGCCGCAGGCGCGCCACGTACTCGCCGGCGAGGCGCTCGGAGGCGGGCAGGTCCCGTCCCTCGGCCCAGACGTGCGTCACGGGGTCCTCGGGGTCGGGGACGACGAGGACCCACCCCTCCCCGGTGCGGACCTTGATGCCGTCGACCAGCACCAGGTCGGCGCCCTCCTCCGCCAGGCGCTCCATGAGGGTGCGCATGAGCAGGCCTTTCTGCTCCGACGGGGTCGGCACCTCCTCGTGGAGGACCGGCATGGGCGGCGCGGCCCGGACCACCTCGGCCAACGACGCGGTCCCGGCCCCGAGCAGGGACACCAGGCGCACCAGCGCGGCGGCGGCGTCGAAGGCCGGCAGGAACGAGGGGAACACGTAGCCGCCCCGGCGGTCGGTGGCGAACGACACCCCGTCCGACGCGGCCGCCTCCAGCAGACCGGGCGTGGCGAGCGGCGTGAGCGTCACCTCGATCCCGCGCGCCGCGCACAGCGCCAGGGCGTGGTCGCTCACGGTGAGGGGGAGGGCCACCCGGCCGTCCAGTCCCGCCGCGCTCAGCAGGTCGAGGAACACGAGGAGCGCCTCGTCGTCGGAGAGCACCTCGCCGCGTTCGTCTATCAACGTGAGGCGCTCGCCGCCGGCGTCTATGACCGCGCCCAGGTCGGCCCCGGACCCGCGCACCGCCTCGGCGACGCGCTCTTCGCTCTCGGCGCGGTCGAGCGCGATCATGCCCGGCGTCTGGGCGAAGGGGTTGATGCTCAGCACGTCGACGCCGACCTTCGACAGCAGGTTCGGCATGACGAAGCTGGCGGCACCGTACGACAGGTCCAGGACGAGCTTGACCTGCCGGCCCGCGTCCCGCCGGAGCCCGAACGCCTCGACGACTGTGGCGGTGTAGTGCTCAATGGTGCGGGGCGAGAAGTCGATGTCGCCGATCTCCCCGGCCGTGACCCGCCGGAACTCCTCGCGGTGGTACATGCGCTCGACGCGGCGCTGCTCCGATTCGGAGAGGTCGATGCCGCGGTCGTCGAAGAACCGGATGGTGACCGACTGGGGGTCGTCGGGGCTCAGCCGCACGGTCAGGCCGGCCTGGTTGCCCCGGGTGCGAATGTGGTGCCGCGTGACCGGCACGGTGGCGAGCTCGAGGTCCCCGACGTTGACGCCGACGGCGTTGCAGCCCACCATGAGCGCGCGCTTGAGCACCCGGGCGGCGCGGCTGGTGTCGCGCGAGGCCGTGATGTAGGAGCCCTTCTCGAAGCCCGAGGCCCACGCCTTGGCCAGGCGCACGGCGAGCTCGGGGCTGATGTCGACGTTGGCGATGCCCTGCACGCCGTCGCGGCCGAAGAGCGTGCGGGCCCCGCCGGACTCCCACACAATGGAGGCGTTCACCTGCGCGCCGGCCTCGACCACCTTGTACGGATAGACCTTGACGTCGCTGCGGACCTCGGCGTGCGCGCCGATCAGGCAGCCCTCCCCCACCACCGACCCCGGTTCGCAGCGGGCCCCGGTCCGGAGGTCGCAGGAGCGGCCGAGCACTGCGCCCTCCACGCGGACCGAGGCTCCCAGGTAGGCGTTCTCGCCGATGACCGAGCGCTGCACCTCGCCCCGCTCGGCCACCTGCGTGTTGGCGCCGACCGTGGTGTAGGAACCGAGCACGGCGCCGGCGTCGATGGTGCAGTTCTCCCCCACGAAGACCGGCGCCACCATGCGCACCGACGGCTCGATGGAGCTGCCCTTGCCGACCCACACCCCCGGTCGCAGCTCGAAACCCGAGACGTCGACGTGTACCCGCCCGTCGAGGATGTCCTCGTGCGCCTTGAGGTAGGCGGCCGTCGTGCCGACGTCCTCCCAGTAGCCGTCGGCCACGCACCCGTAGATCGGCGCGCCGTCCCTGAGCACCGACGGAAAGACCTCGCTGGCGAAGTCCACGGCGCGGCCTTCGGGGATGGCGTCGAAGATCTCGGGCTCCAGCACGTAGATCCCGGTGTTGATGGTGTCGCTGAACACCTGGCCCCAGCCCGGCTTCTCCAGGAAGCGCTCGATGCTGCCATCCTCCCGCGTGATCACGATGCCGAACTCGAGCGGGTTCTCCACGGCGCTGAGCGCGATGGTGGCCAGCGCCTGGTTCTTGTCGTGGAAGGCGATGACCGAGGTGAGATCGATGTCGGTGAGGACGTCGCCCGAGATCACCAGGAAGCGCTCGTCCAGTTCGTCCTTGGCGTTGCGCACCGACCCGGCCGTCCCCAGCGGGGTCTCCTCGGTCGCGTAGACCATGCGGACGCCGAGCTCGCTGCCGTCGCCGAAGTAGCTCCGGATGGCGTTCGGCATGAACGCGACGGTTACCACGATGTCGGTGATGCCGTGCCGCCGCAGCAGCGACACGATGTGCTCCATCATCGGCCGCCCCACGAGCGGCAGCATCGGCTTGGGCAGGTTCGACGTCTGCGGCCGCAGCCGGGTCCCCTCACCGCCGGCCATGATCACGGCCTTCACGCGGGGCTCCCCTTCATGTCGGCCTCCGCCTCGGGGCTCCGCCGGGCCGCCCGTCCTTCCCGCAACGCCTTCCTGGCGGGGCCGATGTAGCTCCCCGCGGCGTACCACGACAGCGCGAGCCCGACGATCCCGGTGACCCACGCGATGACCTTTACCGGCTCCTGCCAGGCGGCGTCGCCGTAACCGAGGAGGAACGCCGGGTAGGCGAACATCAGGCCGAACGTGCCGGCCTTGCCGACCCAGAGAACGTCGATCCGGGCTGCGCCAAGCGACGCCAGCAGCACCACCATGATGGAGACGAGCACCTCGCGGGCGATGGTCGCGATGCCGAACCACAGCGGTACCGCCCCGTAGACCAAGACCGAGATCACCGCGGTGCCCACGAGCAGCCGGTCCGCCGTGGGGTCGAGCACCTTGCCCAGCGTCGACACCTGGTGGAAGCGCCGCGCCACGTAACCGTCGATCCAGTCGGTGGCGCCGAGCGCCGCCAGCAGGAAGGCGCTCGCGGTCTGCCAGTGCCGCCCGAAGAGCATGTAGAGGAAGAGCGGGATGCAGGCCAGCCGGACCATCGTGATGACGTTCGGCGCGGTGAAGATGCGATTCAGCCCGGCGTCGGAATCGGCGTCGTCCACGCCTACGAGTGTACGGGAGCGCTCCCCACCTCCCCGTGGGCCCTCGCCCGGCCCGAGGCACAGCCCCGGTGTGCCAGAGTGGCGTCGATGCCGCGTTTCGAGCCCTTCCGCGGGTTGCGCTACCAGCCCGACATGGCGCCCATCGCCCAGGTCATCGCACCGCCCTACGACGTCATCACACCGACTGAGCGCGTGCACCTGGCCTCCCGCCACCAGGCGAACTCCGTCCTGGTCGAGTTGCCCGAGGCCGACCTCCGGGGCGGACGCGACCGCTATGCCGTGGCCACCGACCTCTTCACCCACTGGCAGGGCGAGGGGATCATCGTGGCCGAGGGCGTGCCGAGCCTCTACCCGTACCGCATGACCGACGCCGAGGGACGGACGTCAACCGGCGTGATCGGCGCGCTCGGGCTGGCCGAGCCGGGCGCGGAGAGCGACATCCTCCCCCACGAGCAGACGCTGCCCAAGCCCAAGAGCGACCGCCTCGATCTCCTGCGCGCCACCCGGGCCAACCTCTCGCCCATCTGGGGGCTCTCCATGGCACCGGGGGTCACCGCGACGTTCGACCCGACCGACGACGAGCCGGTGGCCGACACGTACGACGACGACGGCGTGCGCCACCAGCTCTGGGTGCTGAGCGACCCCGACGCCGTGCAGGCCGTCGCCGCCGCCGTGGCCGGCGCGCCGGTCGTGCTGGCCGACGGGCATCACCGCCACGAGACGGCGCGCGCGTACCAGGCGGAATGCCGCGCAGCCAACGGCGGCGCGCCCGGTCCCTACGACCTGGTCATGGCGCTCGTCACCGAGCTCGCCGAGGACCAGCTCCACGTCGGCGCCATCCACCGGACGGTCGCGGGCCTCCCCGAGAGCTTCGACCTGGTCGACGCGCTCTCGCAGTGGTTCGACGTGGTCCGGGCCGGCCCCGCCGACGAGCGGACGCTCGGCGCGCTGTCCGACTCCAACTCCATGGCGGTGGTCACGAGGGGCAACGCCTATCTGCTGCTCCCCCACCCCGAGGTTGATGCTGCGGTGGGCAACGACCTCGACTCCAGCCTCATCGCCGCCGTCCTGGAGCGGCTCCCCGCCCACGAGGTCATGCACCGCCACAGCGTCGCCGAGGCCATGGAGGCCCTGGCCCAGGGCGAGGGACAGGCGGCATTCCTGCTCCGGCCCGTGACCGTGAAGCAGATCGACGAGTGGGCGAACGAGCGGCGGCGGATGCCGCCCAAGACCACGTATTTCAGCCCCAAGCCGCGCACGGGCATGGTCTTCCGATCCCTCGACATCGTCTGATGCCGTCTGCTGCGGTTTGACGTGTCCGGTGCCGTCTGAAGGTGTCGTCAGCTGCTCACGGCGGACGGCCGGTGGCGACGCGCCCTACGTCGGCGCACCCGGGTCCGCTTGGCCTGGGTGAGCAACTCCCGCCGCCGTGGCGGCACGGGATCGCGGCCGCCGTACGCGCTCGCCTCCACCTCCTGGGCCAGCCGGCTCCAGGTCTGCGAGCCGCTCTCCATCAGCGCGTCGAGCGAGCGCGTGTACTCGGCCAATGTCTCGGCGGGCCGACGGGGACGGCCAGCCCGCCTGCCCGCGCGCTCCACATGGCGGGCCACGCGGGCGGCCCAGGACGCGGGACGCCTGCTCCGGAGCACCAGGACCGCGACCGCCCCGCCGACCACCAGAGCGACGGCGGCGACCGGCACCCATGGGACGCGCCGCAGGTCGGCCGCGAGGTCGCGCAGCGCGGTGGCACCGGGGCTCGGGGCGGTCGCGGGCACCACGGCGGTGGGGTCGAAGCTCTGCCATCCGTAACCTGGGAACCAGACCTGGACCCAGGCGTGCGCGTCGTTCGCGTGGACCTGATAGAGGTCCGTGATCGGGTCGTAGCCGCCGGGAACGTAGCCGACGGCCTCGCGGGCCGGGATGCCGAGCGAGCGCAGCATGACGGCGAGGGACGTCGAGATCTGCTCGCAGAAGCCGACCCGGTTGCCGAAGAGGAACTCGTCGACCGAGTCTGCTCCCGGCGGCAGGGGCGGGATATCGATCGAATAGCGAGTGTGCAAACCCATCCAGGCGATGAGCGACTGGACCTTGCCGTAGGTCGTGGTGTCGTGTGCCGTGATCGACCTCGCCAATGCCTGGACCCTCGGGTACGGGTGCGGGAGCTGCACGTACCGCCTACGCGTAGCCGCGGGAAGCGACTGCGGACTGTCGTCGGTCCGGAGTTGCTGGGGCGTGGGGAGGTCGACCGCCGACTCGACCGTGTAGATGGAGCCGCCGCCCAGGCCGATGGGAGAGACGACTGTGCCGTCGTCGGCGGCGAAGACTCTCGAAGAGGGGAACCACAGCTCCGATGCGGTCTCCGCGTGAAACACGAGGTTCGCCGTGCCATCGGCCACGTAGAAGGTCTGGAGGTCGGGCTCGCCGGCCAACGACGCGCCGACCGAAGGAGGAAGGACGAAAGGCAAGGTCTGCCGTAGCGTCTGCGGCCTCGTCTTCGTTTCCACCCAACTCTCGCCGACCCAGGTGTCGAAGGTCTCGCCGACCCAGAAGGACGGACGGCTGGCCCGCACCTGCATGACCAGCTGGTCATTCAACTGCCCGCGCAGCGCGGTGTCCAGGGTCTGAGCAAAGCCCAGGTAGCCGCCGACGTGTGTCCTTCCGGCGACGCTCCCGGCGCGGGCGAGCTGGGCGGGTGTCCCCGAGTCGCCCGCCAGTGCGCCCGGTACGCCCACCGAGCCTCCGAGACCGGCGCGTGCCAGAAACGCGTCCCTCACCGAGACGATCGGGGCCGGGAGTACGAGGAAGATGGCGGCCGACGCCGCGCTCGAGGGCGCCGAGCGCGCAGACCAGGCTGGGCACCGACATCCGGCCACCTCCGCTCGCCGACGTCCACATCTCCGTCAGTCCCCACAGGCAGCAGGCGGCCCAGCCGGCCACGTAGAGGCCGAACCCGAGGTCGATCGCCTGCGCGCCACCGACCGCCATCAGCCCGGCCGACGCGGCGAGCGAGAACAAGAGGTCCCGTCTCGCGGGCACGTGGAAGGAGTGGACGACCAGAACCGACACCAAGAGGAGCGTCAACGGGTTCTCTACCTGGGCGAAGTCTGCGAGCGGGGCGGTCACGGAGTGGAAGAACCACACGCACGCCGCGGTAGCGCCGACCGCTACCGCGATCTTGACCCAGCCGGGAGGATGTTCCCGCGTTCGATAGGAGAACACCGTTCCGCCTGCCACCAGGACAATTGCCACGAACGCAGTCGTCGGCGCCAGCTCGTTCAGCGAGGCGCACGCCATGATCGCGACAACCACGGCGCCCAGGCATGCGCCGCGGAGCCGGACGGAATGCTCCGGGACCCCGGGACGGTTGGCCCTCCGGACCGCTTCGAGGACGCTCATGTTGCGGCGGGTACGGCGGGTACGGCAGGGTGCGCCGCGTCGTAGCGGCTCACGGCCCGCGCGAGCCGGCGCCTGGCACCGCGGCGATCTGCCACCAGATCGGTCACGGTCCCGGACGGCTCGAGCGTCTGGAGGAGGACGACGGCACCTCTGTCCAACCACTCGACGACCGTGCCCAGGGCTCGTTCGGCCGCGCGCTCCGCCTCGTCGGGATCCCGCGGCAGGTCCACGACGACCGTCACCGGTTGGCCCGAGGGGCGCTCGAGCTCTTTGACCATGAGGGCGCCCGTGTGCGCGGTCGCCCGCCAATGGACCCGGTTGCGCGCGTCACCCGGGACGTAGGGCCGAGCGCCCCGCGGAAAGCCGGTGTCTGTCCGAGGTCGGACCACGACCTGACCCGCCTGCTCGTGCTGATGCGGGAGCGGCGGTTCGGGCCGGCCCCGGCGCGGCGCCACGTGCACCTCCTGCGGAAGCCCCAGCGTGACCCGGCGGCTCCACCACTGCAGCGCGAAGGGCGCAGCTGAGGCGACCTCCAGCACCATGTTCTCGTACACGCCGCGCCGTACCGGCAGGATCGTGACGACGTCGCTGTGCCTGTTCCGGCCTGCCGGCCCGACGAAGGCCTCTGGGCCGGGCGGGTCGACGGGACGGACGCGCACGCGGCTCGTGGCGGCGACGTGCAACTCAATCGGAACGCCGGCCACGCCGTCTGCCGGCGCCTCGCGCACCTCGAGGCGGACCCGGCTTGTGATTACGCCGGGCCAGGCCACGCCGACGAGCAAGGTCCCAAAGACCAGGTCGCCCACGAACTGCACCCAGCCGGCGCCACCGTTGTGGGCGACCAGCCACCAGATGGCGACGACAGCGGCCGCGACGAGGATCGGCGTCCGCGGCCGGGCCGGGCGTGCCCAGCCGCTCACGGTCGCGGGGTGGCCGTCGCGTCGAGGATCGTGCGCACGACGGCCGCCGTCTGCTCCCTGTTGTCGTCGCCGTCAGCGGTGAGGACCCGATGCGCCAGGCAGGGAACCGCCATCGCCTTGACGTCGTCCGGCACGACGAAGTCCCTCGACGCGAGGACGGCATGCGCCTGTGCGGCGCGGACGAGCCAAATGGAGGCACGAGGGCTGGCGCCGAGATAGACGCCCGGCGCCTGCCGGCTTGCCCGGCAGATCTCAACGGCGTAGTCCGCCACCGGCCGCGACACCGGCACCGCTTCGGTGGCGCGCTGTGCGCGGAGCCACTCCTGGGAAGTGCAGGCCGACTCGAGTTCCGCCAGGGCGTACGTGCCCCCGGCGTGGAGCGCCAGCTCGGCCTCTTGCGTGGCGTCGGGGTAACCGATGCTCGTCGCCACCGCGAACCGGTCGAGCTGACTCTCGACGAGCGGGAAGGTGCCACGCTGCGAGCGGGGATTCTGCGTGGCGATGACCAGGTGCGGTAGCGGCAGGGCCCACGACTCGCCGTCGACCGTGACCTGCCGTTCCTCCATCGTCTCCAAGAGCGCGGACTGTGTGCGCGGAGGTGTGCGGTTCAGCTCGTCCACGAGGACGACACCGGCGAAGACGGGGCCACGTCTGAACTCCCATCGCCCGGTGTCCGGAGCGAAGACCGAGACCCCTGTGATGTCGGACGGGAGGAGATCCGGGTGGCCTTGGACCCTCGACAGGTCCGCTCCGAGTGAGGTGGCCAAGGCCCGTGCCAGCACGGTCTTGCCAACACCGGGGACGTCCTCAATGAGGAGATGGCCGCCGGAGAGGGCGGCCACGGCGGCCGTCGTCGCTGCCTCCTCACTCCCGAGCACGACCCGTTCCAGGTTGCTCACGAGCGCCTGGCCGAGGGCGATCGCCGCGTCGACCTCGCGGGTGCGTACGTCTACCACGCCGCTACCAAGCGGTATCGTCCCGGTCGCGGGTTCACGGCCGGCAATGCTAGATGCCGAGCTAGAAGCCGACAGTCGCACCACCTAGGGTGCACGGTATGCACGACTCGGTGACCCTCCACATGGCAGCGCCGCCCGAGCGCGTCTGGGACCTGGTGAGCGACGTGACCCGGATCGGGCGCTACAGCCCCGAGACCTTCGAGGCCGAGTGGATCGACGGCGCCACCGGTCCGGCGGTCGGCGCCCGCTTCCGCGGCCATGTCAAGCGCAACCAGAAGGGCCCCGTCTACTGGACCACCTGCACGGTCACCGAGAGCGACCCCGGGCGCACCTTCGCCTTCGGGGTGGGTTCGCCGGGAAAGCCACCGCTGAACGTCTGGCGCTACGACGTCGTCGCTGCGGGCGACGGGTCGGACGTGACCGAGTCGTTCACGCTGTCGCCCACCTGGTGGCTCCGGCTCTACTGGTTCTGCCTGGGCTGGGCCCGCGGGAAGACCAACCGCAACGGGATGCGCGCCACCCTCGAGCGCGTGAAGGCGGACGCCGAGTCCGCCGCGCCCGCCTAGGGTCCGTCCACGCTGCCGCCGTGTCGTGCGTGCTTGCGGACTCAGGTCCTCGCGCGCGCCGTGCCCGGGCCGGCCTCGCCGCCAAGGGACGGGCCGCTGTTTAGTCGACCGTCCAGCTGGAGCCGGAGCGCAGCAGTGCCGCCACGTCACCCAGGCCGCGCTTGGCCTGCGCCTGGATGATCTGCTCGGACATCTGCTCCCCGTACTCCGGCCGTTCGACGGCGCGGAACACGCCGACCGGCGTCGGCTCGTACGGCCCACGGGCCAGCCGCGACAGGGCAAAAGCGAGCCCCGGGTCCTCTCGGGCCTCGTCGTGCACCAGCAGCGCAGGGAGACCGACCTCGGACACGGGCACGATCGCGAGCCCGCCGTCGGACCGCTGGACCACGCCGCGCTCCTCGCCCTCAGGCCCGAAGACAATCGGCTTCCCGTGCTCGAGCGGGATGAGCATGGTCGGCCGGGCGTCTCGGCTCGTGATCTTCTCGAAGGCGCCGTCGTTGAAGACGTTGCAGTTCTGGAGGACCTCGACGAAAGCCGCACCCTTGTGCTCGTGGGCTCGGCGGAACGTCTCCTGCATGTGCGCCCTGTCCATGTCGTGGGTGCGCGCCACGAAGGTGGCCTCGGCGCCGAGTGCCAGGGACACCGGGTTGAACGGTGTGTCCAGCGAGCCGAACGGCGTCGACTTGGTCACCTTGGCCACCTCCGACGTCGGAGAGTATTGGCCCTTGGTCAGTCCGTAGATCTGGTTGTTGAACATGAGGATGTTGATCCGCACATTGCGCCGCAGTGCGTGGATCAGGTGGTTGCCGCCGATCGACAGGGCGTCGCCGTCGCCCGAGATGACCCAGACGTCGAGGTCCGGGCGGGTCGTCGCGAGCCCGGTGGCGATGGCGGGGGCACGGCCGTGAATGGAGTGCATCCCGTAGGTGTTCATGTAATAGGGGAAGCGGGCCGCACAGCCGATGCCCGAGAGGAACACCGTGCTCTCGCGGCGGACGCCCAGCTCGGGCATGAGCATCTGCACCGCAGCGAGGATGGAATAGTCGCCGCAGCCCGGGCACCAGCGCACTTCCTGGTCGCTGGTCCAGTCCTTGCGGGTGGTGACGGGGACGGCCGCCGCGGTGGCCACGCCACCTCCCGCGCCGTTGCCTGCGTCAGCGCCGTTGCCCGACGTGTGGCCGTTCGATCCGGCGCCGTTGGTCTCGGTCATGACTTCCCTCCGAGAAGTGCGGTGATGGCCGCCTCGATTTCGCCCACGCGGAACGGCACCCCTTGAATCTTCGACATGGTCTGCGCGTCGACCAGGTACTCGGCCCGCAGGATCCGGCTCAGCTGGCCCAGATTGACCTCGGGCACGAGGATCTGGCTGTAGCGGCCCAGCACCTCGCCCAGGTTCGCGGGCAGCGGGTTGAGGTGCCGCAGGTGTACGTGCGCGGCCTTCATGCCCCGGGCGCGCACGCGCTTCACTCCGGCGAACACGGCGGCGTAGGTCGAGCCCCAGCTGACGAGCAGGAGCTGCGCGTCCCCGCTCTCGTCGTTGACCTCGACGGGCGGGATGTCCGCGGCGATCCCGGCGATCTTGTCGCGACGCAGGTGCACCATGCGCTCGTGGTTGACCCCCTCGTAGGAGACGTTCCCGCTGCCGTCCTCCTTCTCCAGGCCGCCGATGCGGTGCTCCAGGCCCGGCAGCCCCGGGGGGGCCCAGGGCCGGGCCAGCGTCTCGGGGTCGCGGATGTAGGGCCAGAAGGTGGCGTTGCCGTCTTCGTCGGTGTGGTTGGGCTGGGAGGCGAACTGGGGCTCGATCGGCTCGAGCGCATCGAGGTCGGGCAGGCGCCAGGGCTCGGCGCCGTTGGCCAGGTAGCCGTCCGACAGCACGATGACCGGCGTGCGGTACTTCACGGCCAGGCGCGTCGCCTCTATGGCGATGGCGAAGCAGTCGCTCGGCGTCTGGGGGGCGAGAACCGGCAGCGGGGCCTCGCTGTGCCGGCCGTACAGCGCATGCAGCAGGTCGGCCTGTTCGGTCTTGGTGGGCAGGCCCGTGGAGGGCCCGCCGCGCTGGACGTCGACGACGACGAGCGGGAGCTCCAGGTTGATGGCCAGCCCGATGGTCTCGGACTTGAGGTCGAGGCCGGGGCCGCTCGTCGTCGTCACGCCGAGCGCACCGCCGAACGCTGCGCCCAGTGCCGCGCCGATGCCGGCTATCTCGTCCTCGGCCTGGAAGGTGCGGATCCCGAACTCCTTGCGCCGGCTCAGCTCGTGGAGGATGTCCGAGGCCGGGGTGATCGGGTAGCTGCCCAGGAAGAGCGGCACGCCGGCCAGGCGGGACGCCGTGATGAGGCCCCAGGCCAAGGCGGAGTTGCCGGTGACGTTGACGTACTCGCCCTTCTCGAAGGTCGCGGGCCGGACCTCGTAATTCGACTCGAAGAGCTCGGCCGTCTCGCCGAAGTCGAAGCCGGCCCGGAACGCCCGCGTGTTCGCCTCGACGACCTCGGGCTTGGCCGCGAAACGCTCGGCGATCCACTCAATGGTGGGATCGACCGGGCGGGTGTAGAGCCAGCTGACGAGTCCCAACGCGAAGAAGTTCTTCGATCGCTCCGCGTCACGGGGCTTGACGCCCGCCTCCTTGCAGACCTCCTGGGTGATGGAGGTCATGGGCACCTCGTAGACCGTGTAGGCGCTCAGCGAGCCGTCGGTCAGCGGGTTGGCCGCGTACCCGGCCTTGGTCAGGTCGCGCTCCTCGAAGCTGTCGCTGTTGACGATGAGGACGGTGCCCTTCTCCATGAGGCCGATGTTCGCCTTGAGGGCGGCCGGATTCATGGCCACCAGCACGTTGGGCGCGTCGCCCGGCGTCAGGATCTCGTGGTCCGAAATGTGCACCTGGAAAGCGGACACGCCGTTGAGGGTGCCGGCCGGCGCCCGGATCTCGGCCGGGAAGTCGGGGAAGGTGGACAGGTCATTGCCCAGCAACGCGCTGCTGGTGGTGAAGCGGTCGCCGGTCAGCTGCATGCCGTCGCCGGAGTCCCCGGCGAATCGCACGATGACCTGGTCCAACTGCTCGGTTCCGTGATGCGTTCCCGATGCCACGGGCTGCCTCGTCTCATCTCGTGGACGCCCGAGAGCCCTGGCTCAAATCGCAGCGGTCCCTGTGCCCGTCTGCGCGGCGCGCGGCGCTCT
Organism: uncultured Acidimicrobiaceae bacterium; assembly: GCA_963834405.1. Taxonomy (GTDB): domain Bacteria; phylum Actinomycetota; class Acidimicrobiia; order Acidimicrobiales; family RAAP-2; genus Bog-473. Next base: position 147,130 of record CAWIBX010000002.1, read on the forward strand.
CCGTCCGAATCCTTCGTTCTGTTGCAACCTTACTCGGGGCCCGGCCGGGCCCTTCTTCATGCCTGCTCAGCCCGGGTGCGTGCGTGGGGTGCATGCCTCCTGTGGCGGCCGGGTGGGAGCGGCGAGGTGTCCCCGTCAGGGGATCAGGCGATGGTGACCTCGGGGTCGAGGTACACGTCCTGGACGCTGTGGATGAGGGCGGCGCCCTCGTTGAGGGGGCGCTGGAACGACTTGCGCCCGACGATGAGGCCCATGCCGCCGGCGCGCTTGTTGATGACGGCCGTACGCAAGGCCTGCGCCAGGTCGTTGTCGCCCTTGGACTCGCCACCCGAATTGATGAGGCCGATGCGGCCGGCGTAGCAGTTGACGACCTGCCAGCGGGTGAGGTCGATGGGGTTGTCCGTGGTCAGCTCGTCGTAGACCAGCGGGTCTGTGCGGCCGAATCCGATCGCGGTGTAGCCGCCATTGTTCGTCGCCTGCTTCTGCTTGATGATGTCGGCCTCGATCGTCACGCCCATGTGGTTGGCCTGGCCCGTGAGGTCGGCCGAGGTCTCGTAGTTGACGCCGTCCTTCGTGAAGGCCGGGTTGCGCAGGTAGCACCACAGGACGGTGAACAGGCCGAGCTCGTGGGCCTCGGCGAAGGCCTCGGAGACCTGCTGCAGCTCGCGGTCCATGTCGTCGGACCCGAAGTAGATGGTGGCGCCCACGCCGACGGCGCCGAGGTCGAACGCCTGCCGCACGGAGCCGAACATGATCTGGTCGTAGGTGTTGGGCACGTGCAGGAACGCGTTGTGATTCAGCTTCACGATGAAGGGGATCCGGTGCACGTACTTGCGTGAGGCGAGCCCGAGCGTGCCCAGCGTGGTGGCCACGGCGCTGCACTCGCCGGCGAGGGCGAGCTCGAGAAGGTTCAGCGGATCGAAGTAGGCGGGGTTCTTGGAGAAGCTCGCGGCGGCCGAGTGCTCAATGCCCTGGTCGACGGGGAGGATCGAGATGTATCCAGTGCCGGCGAGGCGGCCGTGGTTGAACACGGTGCCGAGGTTGCGCAGCACGTTGGGGGTGCGGTCAGAGTTTTCGAACACTCGTTCCAAATAGTCCGGCCCGGGGAGCGTGAGGTTCTCCCGTGGGAAGGCCTTGGCCGTGTAGCTCAGGAGTGCGTCTGCGTCGTCGCCCAGCAGCGCGTGGAGATCGGTCGTCATGGCCTTCCAGCCTACCGGAGGGCGGTTGGGACCCGTAGGGGCATTTGGGGCCCGCCCGACGCATCCTCGGTTCGAACTCCCCATACTCTTCATGGGGGTCGGGGGTGTTGGCGAGTCGAGACGTTGTGGAGTGCGGAGACCATGAACGTGGATAGATCGCGAGAGCCGATGTCCTGGCGGGTCCGGCCGTGGATGCTGGCCTTAGGCGCTGTCGCCGTGATCGTGGTCGTCGTGCTGCTGGTCAACGCCGTCAGCAAGCCGCAGCCGTCGGACAACGGTGGGTCCGGGCAAGCCGCGTCCGCGGCGGGCGGCGGGCTGTATCTGACGCACACGGTCCCGGCCGCGGGCGCCCAGAACGTTGCCACCAACACCACCATCGAGGTGAGCTTCTCCCAGCCGGTCACACTCGGGACGGTGAAGCCGGTGCTGTCGCCGGACATCGGCGGCAGGTGGGTCCAGACCAACGCCAACACGCTGAGCTACCGCCTGCACGGCCCTCTTATCCCCTCCTCGGCGATGAAGCTGAGCATTCCCGGCGGGGATTCCGGGATCCACAGCGACGGGGGCGCGACGCTGCCGCACTCGAAGACCCTGTCCTTCGACGTCGCGGCGGGGAGCACGTTGCGACTGCAGCAGCTGCTCGCGCAGCTGGACTACCTCCCGGTCTCGTTCACGCCGTCGGGACCGGCGCCCCGCCTCCAGGACACGGCCCTCGATCAGGCCGGCACCTTCAACTGGCGCTGGCCCACCCTCCCGACCCAGCTGACGTCGCAATGGACCCAGGGCACGAACAACGCGATCACCAAGGCCGCCATCGAGGCCTTCGAGAACCAGAACAACCTCGGGGTCGACGGGATCGCCGGCCCCGCCGTCTGGACGTCGCTCGTCAACGACGCCATCAACGGCAAGGCCAGTTCGACGCCCTACGTCTACGTGCTCGTGAACAAGGTGGAGCCCGAGAACCTGACCCTGTGGGAGGACGGCGACGCCAAGTACGTCGGCGTCCCCGTCAACACCGGCGCACCCGGCGCCGACACGACGGACGGGACCTTCGCCGTCTTCGAGCACGTGCGCTACTCCGAAATGAAGGGGACCAACACCGACGGCTCCACCTACGACGACAAGAACATCCCCTACGCCAGCTACTTCAACGGCGGGGACGCGCTGCACGGCTTCATCCGTTCGAGCTACGGCTCGCCCCAGAGCAACGGCTGCGTCGAGATGAGCTACGCCGACGCCGCCCTGGTCTGGCCGCTCACCCCGATCGGGACGCTGGTCACGGTGGAGGGTCCGAATTACGGGTCGGCGCCGCCGACGACGCCCACGACGAGCACGGCGTCTTCAGGTTCGGCCACCACTTCGCCGGCGCCTGCGCCTACTACAACGACCGCACCGCCGGCGACGACCACGACGGCGCCGCCGGCCACGACTCCGGCCCCGGCTGGGAGCACCGGCTGAGCCGACGGTCCGTGGGGGTTCAGCGCGGCCGCGTCGTGGCCGTGCCGGGTCTGTGTTTCGCTGCCTTCGTCGCGGGTTTGTTGGTCTTCGGCGGCGGCTTGCCGCTTGCCCTCGCCCTCGCCCTCGCCCGCGGCCGGCGCTCCGGCCCCAGGCCCCGCAGGCGTTCCGCCACGTCGTAGGCCTCGGGGTCGGCCCGCCGCACGCGCTCGAAGAACTCACGCGCCCGCGGGACGTCGCCGGCCCGCTCGTACAGGTCGGCCAGCACGTACCACTGCCGGACGTGCCGAGATGAAGGGTTGCGCAACCCTTTCTGGGCGCCGGCGTTGGACAACATGGCGATGGCGCCGTTCAGGTCACCATCGTCGGCCAGCGACGCGGCGGCGACGATGCGGCCCTCGGCCAGCACGTCGGGCTCGGGCGAGCTCCGGCGCAGCTCGCTCCAGAGCTCGGCCACCTTCTTCGGCTTGTGCAGGGCGCGCTGGCAGTCCATGAGGACGGGGAGGTAGTCGGTCGAATCGGACAGGGTGCCGAGCGCCTGCAGATGGCGGGCCGCCTCCCGCCAGCGGCCGCTGCGATACGCCGCGAATCCCGCCAGCTCCCGCACCGCCGCCACGCCCGGCGCCTCGTCGGCCACCGCCTTGATCGCCCGCAGCGCGTCCTGGTAGCGCCCCCGCTCGTACGCGCTGTACGCGTTCTCCGTCTTTTCGACCAGCAGCTCCTTGTGTCGTGCCGTGGCGGTGTCGGCCGCGTTGCGTATAGCCGTCGCCACCTCCGCCGGGAGGGTCTTGCGGGCGGCCAGGCGCTCGAGCGCGGCGCTCGCGCCGGCGGTCGTCCCCGGAGCACCCGGCCGGCTGCGGCCTGCCTTCGCACCCGCGCCCCGCCGGGGGCCGGCGGCGTCCGATGGGCTCGTGTCGACCCGGATCCACTCGGCCTGCTTGCTCGGTCGTTCTTGCTGGCTCCGCCGGACCGGCTCGGTGTAGCGGTGGCCGGGGGCCGGGCCCGGGCCGGTCCGCATGTCCGCCTCCGTCCCTGCCCCCCCTCCCGCCTCGAAGTCCCGCCGGCGCGCCACCTCGCGCGCCCCTCGGCGTGCCACGTTGCCCCACCCGCGGGCGCGGCTGGGCAGCGGTGCCTCGTCTACGCGTCGGTGTTCGCGGCTTGCCTGACCTTGTCGTCCCGGCCCTCCCTGTCGTCCCTGTCCGCGGGACCGGTCCGCCGGCGCACCGCGCCGCTCGGTGGCGCCGCGGGGTCCGCGCGGTCGTCTTTCTTCGTCTCTTCCTGTGGGCCGGCCGCGTCGTGGCTCGCCGGACTCGTTCCGGCGGCTTGCACGCGCCGGCCCGCTGCCCTTGCGCCCCGCGGCGGACGTCGGGGGGCGTCCGCTCCTCGTGCTGCTGCGTCCTGCGGCTTTCTTGGCACCGCCGGCACGCCCGAAAGAGCCCTCCGCACGGGACCGCGACCCTTGGCCCCGCCCGGTCGTCCCTGTCGACGTGCGGGAGCCTCTTGTCCCGGGGCTCTTCCCGCGGCCGCTCGAACTGGGGCGTCCTCCCCTACCGCTGCTGCCGCCTGTGCCACTGCTCTTCGGCCGAGACGGGCGCGCGGATCCGGCGCCGCGACGGGGCGGGGAGGCGCGACGATTCGGCCGAGAGGAGTCCGCGGGCATCGGACGAGTGTACGCAGGCGGTTCGGAAGTTTTGGCCCGGAAACGACGAGGTCCCCTCGAGCCGGAGCTCTGAGGGGACCTCGTCAGGAGAAATCCCGGCGGCGACCTACTCTCCCAGGGGGCCTCCCCCCAAGTACCATCGGCGCGGGCGGGCTTAACTGCCGTGTTCGGAATGGGAACGGGTGTTTCCCCGCCGCTATGGCCACCGGAAACCGTGCGCTCGGCGGGCTCATTTCATCCGTTCTTGTCGGGTGAAGAGCCACGCCTGTGGTCGCGTCACCGCAACCCCTGAGCGTTCCAAAGCGAGCACGAGCAGCAAATCCCAAGCCCTCGGCCGATTAGTACCGGTCGGCTGAATGCGTCACCGCACTTACACCTCCGGCCTATCAACGTGGTCGTCTAGCCACGGGCCTTACCAGGTTAACCCTGTGGGAGATTTCATCTCGAAACGGGCTTCGCACTTAGATGCTTTCAGCGCTTATCCCACCCGTAGGTCGCAAACCAGCAGTGCCCTTGGCAGGACAACTGGCACACGAGAGCTACGTCCGTCCCGGTCCTCTCGTACTAGGGACAGCCTTTCTCAAATCTCCTACGGCTGCATCGGATAGGGACCGACAAGTTGTTACCACTGGCCGGATCGGCCAGGGGCCAGAACATTTCTGCCTGGCTCTGCATGTCGCCATGCAGATCGGACCATCTCTTCACGCTCGCAAATCTGCGATCGCGCTTGGCATATGGTCTCTGAGGATTCTGGATTCTGAGCTCAGGTGAAGCCGTCGATAACGGCCACCACCACTCATTTGGAGTGCCTGAGCGGCCAGCCGCTCAAAGCCTTCCGGTGCAAGATGTTCACCCCTGGCCATGGCTCTTACGATGCCGGCGAAGGTATTGAACTCCTGCTGCTTACAGCTCAGTAACGGATTTCGTTCGAAGAAGGGGATCACTCTCTCGAGTAGATCGCTCCGGCGGCGAACAACCAGCACCAATGTGTGGTCGTTCGATCCGCGATGGTTCTCACGAAGCGCTCCACAACCGATGAGCTCTCGTGCAAGGTCTAAGACCCTGGACCGAGAGACATCTTGGCTGATACGGAACTCAGGCACGAGTTGCCAACCGCATTTCGTGCATGGATTCCGCTGGATTGCGACGTGGAAACACCCTTCTCCGTCTACAAATCCGGCTATGTACGACTCCAGTCTTTCCTGCTGATTGACCGCACCTGGCGCATTGTCACTGCTCTCCGCGTCCATGCCCACATCGTACGAAGTGGGTGTTTCACGACCTTCGAAAAGCGAGTAGCGCAGGATACAAACGGTGTTTCCAGCAAATAGCCAAGTTTATAGACAGCGCGGTTCATCCACTGTCTCACGACGTTCTAAACCCAGCTCGCGTACCGCTTTAATGGGCGAACAGCCCAACCCTTGGGACCGGCTTCAGCCCCAGGATGCGACGAGCCGACATCGAGGTGCCAAACCTTCCCGTCGATATGGACTCTTGGGGAAGATGAGCCTGTTATCCCCGGGGTACCTTTTATCCGTTGAGCAACGGCGCTTCCACAAGCAACCGCTGGATCACTATGCCCTGCTTTCGCACCTGCTCGACTTGTAGGTCTCGCAGTCAAGCTCCCTTTTGCCATTGCACTCGACAGCTGATTGCCAACCAGCCTGAGGGAACCTTTGGGCGCCTCCGTTACGTTTTAGGCATTCTGTTAGCCCGACAACTTCGTTGTCGTCTCGAGGTCATTTCTGCCTCGATCTGCATGTCGCCATGCAGTTCAGACCATACAATCACCCGTCGCGTTGCGACGGGGCTCCCGTTGTGGTCGTTGGGGTAGGCGGCTAAACGCCGCCCAACCTGCTGATTTTCCGCACTGGTCAGATTGTCACTTCCCGAGTTGCGCGCCATAGAGGCGCGTAGCACGGATGAGTACTGCCAGATACTCGGATGTTCCAGCATACGCCGAGAGTTTTATCTCACATGGTTTCCCATGATTCGCCCCATTTTGTTAAGGCGACCGCCCCAGTCAAACTACCCACCTGACGCTGTCCCTGATCCGGGTAACGGACCGAAGTTAGAGTCCCGGCACTAAAAGGGTGGTATTTCAAGGTTGACTCCACACTGGCTGGCGCCAATGCTTCAAAGTCTCCCACCTATCCTACACAAATAGTACCAAAACCCAACATCAAGCTGTAGTAAAGGTCCACGGGGTCTTTCCGTCCTGATGCAGCTAACGAGCATCTTTACTCGTACTTCAATTTCGCCGGGTCTGTGGTTGAGACAGTAGGAAAGTCGTTACGCCATTCGTGCAGGTCGGAACTTACCCGACAAGGAATTTCGCTCTAGCACTCCCCATATCGCTATGGAGCTAGGACCATATCTTCATCTCAATGTCGTTTGAGATGGCCGGCGTGTGGCCTCTGAGGATTCCAGGTAACGCGACGGCTGGCGACGATTCATGGTCTGCGTGATCTCCGCAATCTGGACCATGCCCTCCACACCGAGGTGGAGGCCGAGTTCCATCATGCCGACGATGTCCGCAAACTTCCTGAAGTCATCGGCCTTTGCCGTGACGAGTGGGTGTTCTTCGAAGAACGGGATGATCAGCTGCAACAGATCCGAGAGTTTCCGTACCGTGTAACGGCACAGACGCTCGTGATGATTGTCGCGCCGGACATGATGCCCGACCTGACCACATCTGAAGAATCGCTCCAGCCGATGCAGCGCATCGAGGCTCCGCTCTCCCTGAACCACCGTGAAGGTCGGTTGAACCTGCCAACCGAGTCTTGACGTCTGGTTCCGAAAGATCGGAACACTGAAACAACCTTCGCCGTCGACAAAGCCGACGACCCACTCCGCGAAACCTGGCCTTTCCTGCTGATTGTCCGCACCGGACGGATTCTTACTTTCCACATCGACACGTTATGAAACGGGTGCGACATGGATGAGTACCGTCGGATACTCGGAGTTTCCAGCATTTGGCCGGCTTCACTATGCAAGATCACTCTTGCTAGGGGCAATCCCCGGGCACGTTTCCGGGGGGTTTACCTTAGGACCGTTATAGTTCACTTGATCCTCATGTCGCCATGAGGTGTGGACCATATCTTCATCCCTCTGCTTCATAGAGGGAGCTCTGCATATGGCCTCTGAGGATTCCCAATTCCTCTTCGTGACAAGACGAGTCTCGACTCTCGACAAATTAGGGACGTTGAAGCTTCCCTCGCCGTCGACGAATCCCGCGACCCAGTTACCCAGGTCACAAGGGATCCGATCCAGCCAGTTAGAGGAACAGGGTCTTTCCTGCTGATTGTCCGCACCGGACGGATTGTCACTGCCCACACCGTCACCCAAACAAATGGGTGCGACATGGACGAGTACCGCCGGATACTCGGAGTTTCCAGCATTTAGCAGAGTTTGTTCCAGAGGATTGCTCCTCTGGAGCCGCAACTTGTGCTTACGGCCGCCGTTTACCGGGGCTTAGGTTCAGAGCTTCGCCCGAGGGCTAACCCTTCCCCGTAACCTTCCGGCACCGGGCAGGCGTCAGAGCGTATACATCGTCTTACGACTTCGCACGCTCCTGTGTTTTTAGTAAACAGTCGCTTTCCCCAATTCTCTGCGGCCCCCTCAGGCATCAGGACGCGAAGTCCTTCACCCTATCGGGGCCCTCCTTCTCCCGAAGTTACGGAGGAATTTTGCCGAGTTCCTTAACCACAGTTCTCCCGATCGCCTTGGTATTCTCTACCCGCCCACCTGTGTTGGTTTGGGGTACGGGTACCGTGCCAACTCGCTAGAAGTTTTTCTTGGCAGCATAGAATCAGTGACTTCGCCTGGAACGGCTCGGCATCGCGTCTCAGGATTGACGGGACCCGGATTTACCTAGATCCCTCCCTACACGCTTACCCCAGGACAACCAACGCCTGGGCTCACCTATCTTCCTGCGTCGCTCCTTTGCTGTCCGCCCCAGGGTTTGTCGGTTCGACCCGAAGGTCATCCCCTTAGTACCCCTGGCTTGGAATGGGCGCGGACACGGTAGTACTGGAATATCAACCAGTTGTGCATCGACTACGCCTCTCGGCCTCGCCTTAGCTCCCGACTTACCCTGGGAGGATTAGCCTTCCCCAGGAACCCTTGGGCTTACGGCGGAGGGGTTTCTCACCCCTCTCTCGCTACTCATACCAGCATTCGCACTCGACCACGCTCCACGACGGTTCACACCACCGCTTCGCAGCGAGATCGACGCTCCCCTACCACTCCCGTCTATTGACGGAAATCCGCGGCTTCGGCTCTTGACTTGAGCCCCGTTAAATTATCCGCGCAGGACCACTCGACCAGTGAGCTATTACGCACTCTTTTAAGGGTGGCTGCTTCTAAGCCAACCTCCTGGCTGTCTTTGCGTTCCCACATCGTTTTCCACTTAGTCAAGAATTAGGGGCCTTAGCCGGCGGTCTGGGCTGTTTCCCTTTCGACCAACGAAGCTCATCCCTCGTGGTCTCACTGCCGGGTTCTAGAGCATCGGCATTCGGAGTTTAGTTGGGGTCAGTAAGCTTGTAGGCCCCCTAGCCCATCCAGTGCTCTACCTCCGATGCTGAACACCCGACGCTGCACCTAAATGCATTTCGGGGAGAACCAGCTATCACCGAGTTTGATTGGCCTTTCACCCCTTGCCACAGGTCATCCCCCCAGTTTTCAACCTAGGTGGGTTCGGCCCTCCACGAAGTCTTACCTTCGCTTCAGCCTGCCCATGGCAAGCTCACTCGGCTTCGGGTCTACAGCATGCGACTCGACGCCCTATTCAGACTCGCTTTCGCTTCGGCTACCCATCACTGGTTAACCTCGCCACACACCGTAACTCGCTGGCTCATTCTTCAAAAGGCACGCCATCACGGCTGCTACCCACCATGTGTCACCAATCTCACCCGAAGGGATCATGGTAACGATGGGGCAACGACGCTTTGACTGTTTGTAAGCCAACGGTTTCAGGTACTATTTCACTCCCCTCCCGGGGTACTTTTCACCTTTCCCTCACGGTACTAGTTCGCTATCGGTCGCCTAAGAGTACTTAGCCTTACGAGATGGTCCTCGCAGATTCACGCCGGCTTTCCCGGATCCGGCGCTACTCGGGTGCTCAAGCGGAGTCCAATGTGTTTCGTGTACGGGACCATTACCCTCTACGGTTCAGCTTTCCTGACTGATTCCACTACGCACTGGATTTGTAACTCCGTGACAGGTCTGGTGCCCCGTCTCTCGAGTCCCACAACCCCACACCGGCAACGCCACCAGGCTTGACACCGGCACGGTTTAGGCTCTTCCCGTTTCGCTCGCCGCTACTCGGGGAGTCACTGTTGTTTTCCTCTCCTCGGGTTACTTAGATGTTTCAATTCACCCGGTTCCCTCGCCCCGCCCTATACATTCAGGCGGGTGTAACACCTCATGACAGGTGTTGGGTTGCCCCATTCGGACATCCACGGATCGACGCTTGGTAGACAGCTTCCCGTGGCTTTTCGCAGTCGCCCACGTCCTTCTTCGGCTTTAGGCGCCAAGGCATCCGCCGTTGGCTCTTTGTAGCTTGGAGAACAAAGATGCTCGTGCTCGCTTTGGAATTCTCAAGGGGCTGAACGGCACACACTCGAGGTCGGACATCTCGACCGGGATTCCCCGAATAAGCCAAAGGGAACCAGGTGAGAACAGCAGCCCGACCAGGGCACGCACGGGGTGAGCGGTCCTCCGCCGGCACACACGCAGTCGAGCAAGACTCGAGCCGCATGCACAGAAGTCGACCGGAGCCCGGGGAGCTCACGCGGAGCTCGACCCGGGCCAGACGTGGTCGACTGACCGACGCCGGTGGGGACATCACCGGGACCGACCCACCAAAGGGCCGCTCCCTCAAAACGAAATAGTGAGAGTCCGTCTGCTTCCGCAGGGACCGGACCGTGAAGGGCGGGCTCCAACCGCCGCACCGAAGTGAGGCAGAAAGAGGCGGCCGACATCATCTGCCGGTGTATGAAAACAGCCGAATAACCAGTGTTCAACTGGGTAGTGATCGGCGAGATCTCCGAAGCCCGAAACGAACTTCGAAGAGCCGATGACACTCCTTAGAAAGGAGGTGATCCAGCCGCACCTTCCGGTACGGCTACCTTGTTACGACTTCACCCCAATCACCGATCCCACCTTCGACGGCTCCCTCCTAAAAGGTTGGGCCACCGGCTTCGGGTGTTACCGACTTTCGTGGTGTGACGGGCGGTGTGTACAAGGCCCGGGAACGTATTCACCCCGGCGTTGCTGATCCGGGATTACTAGCGACTCCGACTTCATGGAGTCGAGTTGCAGACTCCAATCCGAACTGAGACCGGCTTTGGGGATTGGCTCCTCCTCGCGGATTAGCAGCCCGTTGTACCGGCCATTGTAGCATGTGTGCAGCCCTGGACGTAAGGGGCATGATGACTTGACTTCGACCCCACCTTCCTCCGAGTTGACCCCGGCAGTCTCCTACGAGTCCCCGCCATTACGCGCTGGCAACATAGGATAAGGGTTGCGCTCGTTGCGGGACTTAACCCAACATCTCACGACACGAGCTGACGACAGCCATGCACCACCTGTGTAGAGCCCCGAAGGACACCGTATCTCTACGGCTTTTCCCTACATGTCAAACCCAGGTAAGGTTCTTCGCGTTGCCTCGAATTAAGCCACATGCTCCGCCGCTTGTGCGGGCCCCCGTCAATTCCTTTGAGTTTTAGCCTTGCGGCCGTACTCCCCAGGCGGGGCACTTAATGCGTTAGCTGCGGCACGGAAACCGTTGAATAGTCCCCACACCTAGTGCCCAACGTTTACGGCGTGGACTACCAGGGTATCTAATCCTGTTCGCTCCCCACGCTTTCGCTCCTCAGCGTCAGTGTCGGCCCAGACCACCGCCTTCGCTGCTGGTGTTCCTCCTGATATCTGCGCATTTCACCGCTACACCAGGAATTCCGTGGTCCCCTACCGAACTCTAGTCATGACAGTATCGAGTGGCGGCTCCAGGTTGAGCCTGGAGGTTTCACACCCGACTTATCAAACCGCCTACGAGCTCTTTACGCCCAATAAATCCGGACAACGCTTGCACCCTACGTATCACCGCGGCTGCTGGCACGTAGTTGGCCGGTGCTTCTTCTGCAGGTACCGTCACAATCGTCCCTGCTGAAAGGAGTTTACAACTCAGAAAGCCTTCGTCCTCCACGCGGCGTTGCTGCGTCAGGCTTTCGCCCATTGCGCAAGATTCCCCACTGCTGCCTCCCGTAGGAGTCTGGGCCGTGTCTCAGTCCCAGTGTGGCTGATCGTCCTCTCAGACCAGCTACCCGTCGATGCCTTGGTAGGCCATTACCCCACCAACAAGCTGATAGGCCGCGAGCCCCTCCCGAAGCGAAAAAACGTTTCCTTATTGGATCATGCGATCCGATAGGGATATCCGGTATTAGCACCGGTTTCCCGGTGTTGTCCCAGTCTTCGGGGCAGGTTGCTCACGTGCTACTCACCCGTTCGCCACTCGCTCTTCATCAGTATTGCTACCGAATGGAGCGCGTTCGACTTGCATGTGTTAGGCACGCCGCCAGCGTTCGTCCTGAGCCAGGATCAAACTCTCCATCGAGACTCCGGCCGGCCCCACATCCCGCAAAACGGGACGAAGTACCGGTCAAGAATCAGAGAGTCACCATGATTTGACTCGAATCATTGGTAACCACAGGCCTTTTGCCCAAAAGAGGGTTTCGAGGCCTGCGTAATGCTTAATTGACGTACAACTCATCCGTTTGAGTCCGGATGAATTGCCCGCACTGGCTTTTGGCTCTCACTATTCCGTTTTCAAGGAGCGACCGGGCACACACCTGTCCACAGGCGTTGGTGCCGGGTGCCCGAAGGACTGTTCCGGACAGATTGCTCCGCTGGAAAGTCTCCCTCGGTTGCCGGAGGACCTGGGGAGGTCCCTCGGCGGAATGAACACCTTACCAGGCACGGACCCGACCGTCAACGCGCCGCAAAAGATCCTCGGCCGCCGGGCGGAGGCCCAGGGCCGGCTGCCGGGACCATCGTACCGGGGGCTCCGCCTGCCCTCGCGGATGGGATCCGATGGCCTGGGAGCGGCCCGGGAACCTCGGTGCCCCGGGAATCGCCTCGGGGTACGGGCGGGTCCCGGCGCCCCCGGTCCCTGGAGTCCGAAGTCGCCGCAGTCCGGGGTCCGGAGTCTCAGAGTCACCGGCGAGGCCTGTCCGGGGCACCCACCGGTGGCATGCGGTGAGCCACCCGGGCCCTCCGCATGCCACCTGGTGCTCGAAGCCCAACGGGCTTTCCGCTCCCTCCCCTCGCCAAAGGGCTTACGGAAGCGTGCGCCGCCTGCTGTCCTCTCCGATCTACCGCATATCTGCGAGCTGCTGCGCCCCAGCTTGGACCCGGCCTGTTGCACCGGTGTGACAAGGCAGTGACACAGCTACTGACACCACTTTGCCCCGAAACGAGCCCGGCGTCCAGTGAATTCAGCAATCGCTGAAAGGCTGGGAACTCAGGGAATGACGGTCGGTCAGCCCCTCGACACGTACCGGCTCCCGGGGACCCAGAAGCGCCAGCGCTTGTCGGTCGCCTCCTTTATGCCGATCCGCGTCCCGCGGCCCGGACGCTTCGGAGGCGGGGTGCCGTCGTCGAGCAACCGCACCGCGCCGGGCCGGACCACGAGGAGGTCCGCGCCGTTGTCGGCCCCGCTTATCCCGAGGGCCTGGCACAGCTTGGCGGGACCGTTGCAAAGGTCGACGTCCCGGCGGGCCGCCGGCCGCACGGCCCGCATGTCTTCTACGCCGCGCAACGGCTCCAGCGCCCGGATGAGCGCCGCCGCAGCCTTCCCATCGGGCCCGCAGACGACGTTGGCGCACCAGTGCATGCCGTAGGTGAAGTACACGTACAAGAATCCCGGCGGCCCGAACATCACCGCCGTGCGCGGCGTTTGGCCGCGGTAGGCGTGCGACGCGGCGTCGTTGGCGCCGTGGTAGGCCTCCACCTCCACAATGCGGCCGGCCCGCCCGCCGCGCACGAGCACCTTGTTCAGCAGCCACGGCGCGACGGTCAGCGGCCCGGCGGCGAGGTCCGACCGCCGGAGCGGCCGCAGCCGCCCGCCCCGTTCGACCGGCTTGACCCGCTCGGCACGCTCGGCGCGCTCCGGCTGTTGCACGGCGCCACCCTCTCGCACCCGCACCGGAGAGTGCCAGACCCTGGGGCCCGGAGGTCGTGCCCGGCGCCCGCAGCGGCGTGGGCGGCCCGGACGGCGCGCGGCGCTCAGGCGATCCGGCGATCGGGCGCTCAGCCCGTCAGGGCAGCGGCATGGTCGGCACGGCGGCCCCGGCGGACGCCGCCCGGCGCCGGTGGGCGCGCCGCCCGCTGACGTTGGCCGCCATCTTCGTGAGCAGCGTGAGCTCGTCGGCCATCTCGCTCGCCAGGCCGGGCGGGTCGGGCACCGCGGTGGCGCAGGCGTTGACGCCGACGAAGAGGGAGCCGAGATACGACTGCACCGTCACGTTGAGAGCCACGCCGTCCACGACCGGTCCGAGTGGGTAGAGGTTCTGGAGGCGCATCCCGGCGAAGTAGAGCGGGAAGTCCGGGCCCGGGACGTTCGAGATCATCAGGTTACTGGCCCGCAGGCGCCGCACCAGCCCGGCGCGCACGCCCAGCTGGATCACCGGCCGCGCTACCGCGGGAGGGATGGCGTCCGCCAGCAGCGACGCCATGGGACCGAAGCCCACCGCGCGCTCCTGCCCCTTGCAGCAATCGCTGGCCTCGATGACGGTGCGCAGGCGTTCCAGGGGCGTCTTCTTGTCGTTGGCCAGCGGGACGAACATGGCCGAGAGGCGGTTGCCCAGGGCCGGCGGCGGTCCGCCGGCTTCCTCGCCGTCCTCCGCACCCGGCGCGTCCTCGGCGCGGACAGACACCGGGATCACGGCGATCAGCGGGCTGTCGGTGTCCTGCCCCTGCGCGATCAGGTGGTGGCGCAGCGCCCCCGAGCACACGGCGAGCACCACGTCGTTGATGGTGGCGCCGAAGCGCTCCTTGAGGGTACGCACTTCGGCCAGGTCGAGCTCCGCGAACGCCACCTCCCGCCTGGGCCCGACCTGGGTCTCGAAGGTGGCCGGCGCGCCGCCGGGGATGGAGATCGGGCCGGTGGCGCTGTCGACGGCGCGCCGCACCAGACGCACCGCGGTGTGGCCGAGCTCGCGGGTGGCCCGCAGCGTGCGCATCGGGCTGGAGACAATGTTCGGCACGGCGTCACTCACAAGGCGCGCGGGGGACGGCAGCGGCGCCGGGTTCCAGGCCCCTGCGCCGGCGCCGGCGCCCTCGAGGTCGTCGCTGCTCTCCGGCGTCACGTCGAGGAAGCGCGCCAGGAGCTCCGCCCCCGCCACGCCGTCGATCACCGAGTGGTGCACCTTGGCGATCAGTCCGACCAACCCGCCGTCCAGACCTTCGAGCACGTGCATCTCCCAGGGCGGCTGATCCGGTGCCAGCGGGCGCTCCAGGACCTTGGCCACCTGGTTGGCGTACTCGCGCTCACCCCCCGGCGCGGGCAGCGCCACGCGGAACAAGTGGTTGTCCAGATCGAACTCCGGGTCGTCCACCCAGCGCGGATGATCGAGGCCGAAGGGAACGGTCATCAGCCGGCGGCGGAACGGCGGCACCACCGACAGGCGCGAGGCGATCCGGTCCCGTACCCGTGCGAAGGAGTAGCCGCCCTTGACGGTCGACGGGTCGAAGACGCAGGCGTACGCGACCTCCATGGGGGTCTCGGGGGTGTCCGAGTAGATGAACATCGGATCGATGCCGTTCATTCTCTGCATGAGCGCTCCACTTTATGGCGACGTCAGTGGATGGGAACCGACCTCGAGTTGCCGGGCGTCGGGACTTCGCCCCTCTCCCTACAGGACTACAGCACTGCGCGCAGCGGCACAACGGCCCAAGGGAATCTTTATCTTCCGTTTACCTGACTGTCGCCATACACAGGGATTTCGCCGCGTAACCGCCATTCGTGCAACGGATCACACACGTAGGGACGCCACCCGTTCACGCGTGCGCGGACCCCCGCGTCAGAACCCGCGTTCCAACTAACTTCTAACTGCTGGCCCCCGGCCGCCATTGGGCCAGCCGCGTCCGGTCCACCTCGCGCCGGCGGGCGAAGCGCTCCGTCTGCTCCCCGACCGGCCCCGGGCCGGCCCCTCCCGGGGTCCGCCGACGTGTCACCGCCACACCGGGCTCCAGGAGATCAACGGCAGCCTCACCCAATTCTGGATGCGCCGCGACGAGTTCGTTGAGCGGCACGTGGCGCTCGAGCGACTCACGCACGAGGCCACCGATCAACGCGTGGGCCTGGCGGAAGGGCATGCCCTGCTCGACAAGAAACTCGGCCAGGTCGATGGCGGAGGCGGCCGGGCCGTCCGCCGCCGCCTGCATGCGCTCCTCGTTCCACGTCACGGTCTCGTACAGGCCCTGCAGCGCGATCAGTATGCGCCGCATCTGCACGACGGCGTCGAACAGTGGCTCCTTGTCCTCTTGGAGGTCGCGGTTGTACGCGAGCGGAAGGCCCTTGAGCGTGACGAGCACTGCGTTGAGGTGCCCGATCAGTCGGCCCGTCTTGCCGCGGGCCAGCTCGGCCACGTCGGGGTTCTTCTTCTGCGGGAGCATGGAGCTGCCCGTGGCGTACGCGTCGTCGAGCGTGCAGAAGCCGAACTCCTCGGTCGACCACAGCACGATCTCCTCCCCCATGCGCGAAAGGTGCACCGCGAGCAGCGCAAGGTCGAACAGCGATTCCGCCACGAAATCACGGTCCGAGACGGCGTCGAGCGAGTTCTCGAAGCGGCCGTGAAACCCGAGCTCGGCCGCCACGTAGTCCGGATCGAGCGGGAGCGACGAGCCCGCCAGCGCGCCGGCGCCGAGCGGCGAGACGTTGAGCCGGTCGACCGTCGTCAGGAGCCGGTCGACGTCGCGGGCCAGCGCCCACCCGTGCGCCAGCAGGTGGTGGGCGAGCAGGACCGGCTGCGCGCGCTGCATGTGCGTGTAGCCGGGCAGGTAGACGTCCGCCGCCTCGCGGGCGCGCTGGGCCAGCGTGTCCTGCAGCGCCATGATCTCCTCGGCCACGGAGACGAGCGAGCGCCGGCACCACAGGCGCAGGTCCGTCGCCACCTGGTCGTTGCGGCTGCGCCCGGTGTGCAGCTTCGCCCCGACTTCGCCGGCCAGCTCGGTGACGCGCCGTTCGACCGCGGTGTGCACGTCCTCGTCGCCGGGTGCGAAGCGGAAGGCGCCGGTGGTGATCTCCTCCTCGACGATGCCGAGTGCATCGAGGAGCGCCTGCACTTCGCTGTCGCTCAGGATCCCGGCCTTGCCCAGTCCCTTCACGTGCGCCCGGCTGCCGGCGAGGTCGTCGACGGCCAGCGTCTGGTCGAACGGCAGGCTGACCGTGAGGTCCGCCACCGATTCGGCCATGCCGGCCGATATCCGTCCCTCCCAGAGCGTCATGGCCGCGCACTCTCGCTGCCCTGGGCGCTCTCGCCCGCCGCGCCCGCCGGGCCCGCGCCCGCGCCCGCGCCGGGTCCCTGCCGCGCCGACCACGTCGCCACACCCAGGCCCCAGAGCCGCACGAAGCCCTCGGCGTCGGCGTGCCGGAAGGTGTCGGACGCGTCGTAGGTGGCCAGGTCGTGGTCGTAGAGGGCGACCGGGCTGCGCCGGCCCACGACGGTGCAGGTCCCGGGCGCGGCGAAGCGCAGGCGCACTTCGCCGGTGACGTGGCGCTGGCTCTCGGCGATGAACGCATCGAGCGCCGCCTTCAGCGGCGAATACCACAGCCCGTCGTAGACCAGCTCGGCCCACCGCGGCTCCAGCCGTGCCTTCTCGTGGTGCAGGTCCCGTTCCAGCGTGAGGTCCTCCAGGTCGGCGTGGGCCACGATCAGCGCCAGGGCACCCGGGCACTCGTACACCTCGCGCGACTTGATCCCCACCCGCCGGTTCTCCACCATGTCCAGCCGTCCGAAGCCCCGGCTCCCCGCCAGCGCACCGATGCGCGCGATCAGGTCGTAGGCGCCGAGCCGCTCGTCGTCGAGGGACACCGGCACCCCGGACTCGAATCCCACGACGACCTCCACCGGCTCCGTGTCACGGACGCGCGTGAGCGTGTACACGTCGTCGGGCGCGGGCGCCCACGGGTCCTCAATGGCGCCGCACTCGATCGCCTTGCCCCACAGGTTGTCGTCGATGGAGTAGGGCTTCTCCTTGGTCACCGTGATGGGGATGTCCCACTTGGCCGCCAGCTCGACGCAGTCGTCGCGCGTCAGGCCCCAGACCCGGGCGGGCGCGTGAATCCCCAGGTCGGGCGCCAGCGCGCGCACGCCCACCTCGAAGCGCACCTGGTCGTTGCCCTTGCCGGTGCAGCCGTGCGCGACGGCGGCGGCCCCGTGCCGGCGGGCCTCGGCCACGAGATGACGGACGATCACCGGACGGGACAACGCAGACACCAACGGGTACTTACCCTCGTAACGGGCGTTGGCCGCCAGCGCCGGCAGGCAGAACTCCTCGGCCATCTCGTGGCGGGCGTCGACGACGACGGCCTCGACGGCGCCCGCGGCGAGTGCCCGCGCCCGGATGGCGTCCCAGTCCTCGCCGCCCTTCTCGGCCGCCTGCCCGACGTCCACCGCGACCGCCACCACCTCGACACCCTCGTGCTCCATCAGCCAACGCACGGCCACCGACGTGTCGAGGCCGCCGCTGTAGGCCAGCACCACCCGCTCAGGCATGTTCAGTCCCCGTCCTTCCCATTCAATGCGATCTTGTGCGCGACGGCAATGCCCGCGACGTCGCGCAACCGGCTCGCCATGACGCCGCCGCCGACCTCCTCGGCGGCGACCACCAGCACGGTGTCGTCTCCCGCCACCGTGCCCACGACGCCGTCCACGCCGCTGCGGTCGAGCGCGGAGCCGACCACGTGCGCCGAGCCCGGCGGCGTGCGCAGCACCACCAGGTTCCCCGAGTGCCCGACCTCGACCACCCACTCGCCGAGCACACGTCGGAGATGGTCCTCCGGCGCGATCTGGTGCACCGGCAGCTCCGGCAGCGCGTACGCGGTCTCGCCCCCCGGCAGCCGCACCTTCACCGCGCCGAGATCCTCGAGGTCGCGCGACACCGTCGTCTGCGTGGCGTCGACGCCTTGGTCCGCCAGCAGCGCCACCAGCTGGGACTGGCTCGTCACCGGCTGCGACTCCAACAGCTTGGTGATGCGGTGCTGGCGCTGGTGCTTGGTCAGCCGCCCCGCACCCGGCCCGCTCATCCGGCCCCTCCCCCGCCGCTCCCGCCGGCGCCGGCGCGGGCGCCCACGGCCCAGGCCAGCACGCCCCGCATGGCCGTGCGACGGTGGGCGGCCTGGCGCCACACGACCGAGCGCGGCCCCTCGAGCACCAACTCGCTGATCTCCTCGCCCCGGTGCGCCGGCAGGCAGTGCAGCACCACGGCGTCGTCCGCGGCGTCCGCCACCAGGTCGTCGTCCACGGTGAAGCCCTCGAAGGCCCGCAGCCGCGCCGTCCGCTCCTCCTCCTGGCCCATGCTCGTCCACACGTCCGTGTAGAGCGCCGATGCACCCTTGGCCGCCTGCTGTGGATCGTCCGTCATCTGGACGGAGCCGCCTCGCCCGATCCGCTCCGCCTCGGCGCGGAGGGCTTGCACCTCGACGTCCCCGAACCCGTAGCCCGCCGGTGACGCGATCCGCACCTCCATCCCCTCGCGCAGCCCCGCCTTGGCCAGCGAACGCGACATGTTGTTGGCGTCACCGATGTAGGCGAGGGTGCGCCCGGCCAGCGGCTCCGGCCCGAGGACTTCGCGCAGGGTAATGACGTCCGCCACGGCCTGACACGGGTGCGCGGCGTCCGACAGCAGATTCACCACCGGCACGCCGAAGCCGCCGCGCTCGAGCGCCGCCGCCATGCGGAGCAGGAGCCCGTGGTCGAAGACCCGGGCGCACAGGACGCGGTGGTAGCAGGCGAGCGTGCGCGCGACGTCCTCCGCGGTCTCCCGCGTGTCGATCCCCACTTCGGCGCCCTGGATGTACACCGGGTGCCCGCCCAGGTCGACCACCGCCATCTCGGTTGAGTTGCGCGTGCGCGCCGAGGGTTTCTCGAAGAGCAGCGCGACGCCCTCACCCGCCAGGTGCTGCACGGGCGGCGACTGCACCGAGAGCGCGAGAACCTCGTCCCACGCCGCGGGATCGAGATCGTCGATGTCCAACAGGTCCGGCACGGTTCCGGTCTACTCCTTTCCGTCGTCTGCGCCGATGGCGCCTCTGACCCCGACCTCGCCCAGCACGTCGCGCAGGATGGCGAGTGCCGCGTCGATCTCGGTGTCGCGCACCAGCAGCGGCGGCGCGGCCCGGACGGCGTCGGGCCGGACGGCGTTGACCAGGAGCCCCCGGGCCAGAGCGGCGGCGGCGATCTCCTTCGCCGCCGGGGCGTCCAATTGCGCGGCCAGCAGCAGCCCGGCGCCCCGGACGGAGACCACCCCGGGGAGGGCCCGCAGCCCGTCGGCCAGGCGGGTCCCGGAGGCGCGGGCGCGGCCGCAGACGTCCTCGGACTCCATGACGGCGAGCGTCGCCTTGGCCGCCGCCAACGCCAGCGGCTGCCCGCCGAAGGTGGACCCGTGATCCCCCGGCCCGAACGCGGCCGCCACCTCGGCCCGGGCCCAGCAGGCGCCGACCGGCATGCCGTTGCCCAGGGCCTTCGCCATCGTCACCACGTCGGGCTCGAGGCCCTGCGCCTGGAACGCGAACCAGTGACCGGTGCGGCCCAACCCGGTCTGGATCTCGTCGAGCATCAACAATGCGTTGCGCTCGGTGCACAGCGAGCGGACGGCACCGAGGTAGTCCGAGCTCGGCACCACGACGCCGCCCTCGCCCTGAATCGGCTCGAGCAACACCGCGGCGACGGTGTCGGGATCGAGCGCCTTGTCGAGCGCGGCGACGTCGTCGTAAGGGACGTGGACGAACCCTTCGGGCAGGGGCAGGAAGGGCGCCTGCTTCTCCGGCTGGCCGGTCGCCGTCAGCGTGGCCAGCGTGCGGCCGTGGAAGGCGTTGTCGGCGCTGATCACCACGTGGCGCCCGCCCCCGGCCCAGCGCCGCGCCAGCTTCAAGGCGCACTCGTTGGCCTCGGCACCCGAGTTGGCGAAGAACACCTGACCGCCGGCCTGACCCGTCCCGCCGTTGACCAGGCGGTCGATCGTGCGCGCCACCTCCGGTGCCAGGGCGTTGCCGTAGAGGTTCGACACGTGGCTGAGGGTCCGGGCCTGTTCGGCGACGGCCTCGGCGACGACGGGGTGGGCGTGGCCGAGCGACACCACCGCCAGCCCGGTGATGAAGTCGAGATACTCGTTGCCCGCGGCGTCGAAGAGGAGCGTCCCCTCCCCGCGCACGAAGGTCGCGGGGGGTTCGGCGTACGTGCGCATGAGCGCGCTGCGGTCGTCGGCGCCCGTCACGGCATCACCATGGTGCCGACGCCGGAGTCGGTGAATAGTTCGAGCAGCAACGCGTGGGGCACCCGCCCGTCCAGGATGTGGGCGCGCGCTACCCCGCCCCGGACGGCCCGCGCGCACGCTTCGACCTTGGGCATCATGCCGCCCTGCGCACCGCCACTGCGGAGGATCTCGTCCACCACCTCGAGCGAGGCCTGGTGGATGACCGTCCTCGGGTCGTCGGCCACGACGCGCAGGCCCTCGGTGTCGGTCAAGAAGATGAGTTTCTCCGCCTGCAGGGCCTCGGCCAGTGCGCCGGCGACGGTGTCCGCATTGATGTTGTAGGACTGTCCCGACTCGTCCGCCCCGATGGTGGCGACGACGGGGATCAGCCCCTCCGCCACCAGGCGCTGCAGCATGGTCGGGTCGACGAGCGACACGTTGCCCACGAATCCGAGGTCCACGTTGGTCGGCGCCGCGGTGATGAGCTTGGCGTCCTCGCCCGACATCCCCACCGCCAGGGGCCCGTGCACGTTGATGGCCGACACGATGTCACGGTTCACCTTCCCGACCAGCACCATGCGGGCGATGTCGAGCGTGTCGGCGTCCGTCACCCGGAGCCCGTTGCGGAACTCCGTCTCCTTGCCGAGCCGCGTCATCAGGTCGCCGATCTGGGGTCCCCCACCGTGCACCACGACGGGCAGAATGCCCACCGCACGCATGAGGACGACATCCTGCGCGAACGAGGCGAGCGCGTCCGCCCCGCCGGCGGCCCCGTCGTGCGCCTCACCGGCTCCGCCGGCCGCACCGCTCCCGGCGGCATGCAGCGCGTTCCCGCCGTACTTGACGACGACGATCTTTCCCCAGAAGCGGCGGATGTAGGGCAGCGCCTCGACCAAGACCGAGGCCGTCTTCTCCGCCGCCGCCTTCTGCGCCCGGGTGACCTTGCGCACAGCCGGTGCGGGCGCCTTCTCCGCGGCCGGGACCGGCACCTTGTCCGGCGCCGTCACGACGTGGTCCTGTTCTCGTCGATGTACCCGTAGCCGAGGTCGGTGCCCAGCACGACCGCCTCGCCCGGCCCGAGACCCAGCTCGCAGGTGATCTCGATGTGCCGGCCGGCCATGTGCGCCTTGACCGCCGCCTCGTCGTGTGCCGCGGCGACCCCGCCCGCACAGATGACCGTCCCGCCGTAGGCCACCGCGACCGAGTCCGGGTCGAACGGCGTCCCCGCCGAGCCCAGCTCGGAGACGATGCGCCCCCAGTAGGGGTCCTCACCGAAGAGGGAGCACTGCACGAGCATGGAGTCGGCCACCTTGCGGGCCGCCCGGTGTGCGTCCTCGTCGCTGCGTGCGCCGTGCACCCGGATGTGGGCCACCTTGGTGGCGCCCTCGGCGTCCACCACCATCTGTTCGGCCAGCGCCTGGCACGCCTCGGTCAGCGCGGCGGTGAAGGCGGCGGTGGGCGGCTCCAGGCCGCTTCCGTTGGCGAGAACGAGCACGGTGTCGTTGGTGGAGGTGCAGCCGTCCACCGTCATGGCGTTGAAGGACGCGTCGACGGCGTCCTGCAGCGCCGTCCGCAGCGTGGCCACGTCCACCTTGGCGTCCGTGGTGCACATTGCGAGCATGGTGGCCATGTTGGGCGCCAGCATGGCCGCGCCCTTCGCCATGCCGCCGACCGTGAAGCCGTCGCCGCGCACGACAACTTCTTTGGGGACGGTGTCGGTCGTCATGATGGCCTGCGCCACGCGGCGCGCACCCACCTCGTCGTCGGTGCGGGTGTCCACGATGGACGCGAGCTGAGGTTCGACGACCTCGATCGGGAACGCAATGCCGATCAGACCGGTCTGACAGACCAGGATCTCGTCGGCTGCGGACCCGGTGCCCTTGGCGACGGCGGCGCACAGCCGTTCGGCTGCGTCACGTCCCGGCCGGCCGGTGGCGGCGTTGGCGTTGCCGGAGGTCAGCACGACGCCGGCGGCCTTGCCTCCTGTGGCCGCGAGGTGGTCCCGGCTCACCTGCACCGGCGCCGCGGCCGCAAGGTTGGCCGTGAAGACGCCCGCCGCCGGCACGGCCCGCCCGTCGGCCGTCGCCACCACCGCGACGTCGGGCGCGCCTCCCGCCTTGATCCCGGCCGGTCCCCCGGTCGCTACGAACCCCTGCGGGGCGGTGACGCTCACGGGTAGAGCCCCGCTACCGGGAGGCCCATCGTCTCGGGCAACGAGAGAGCGGCATTGGCGCACTGGATGGCCTGGCCCGAGGCGCCCTTCACCAGGTTGTCGAGCGCGCACAGCACGAGCACCCAGCCCGTCCGGGGATCGACGCGCGCGGTGACGTGGGCCGTGTTGGAGCCCGCGGTGGCCTTGGTGGACGGCGGTGCCTCGGTGACCACGACGAAGGGTTCGTCGTCGTAGGCGTCGTGCAGTGTGTCGAGCACATCGGCCGTCGCCAGGTCCGGCCGTGCCGCCGACGAACGCGCGTAACAGGTGGCGAGGATGCCGCGCACCATGGGCGCGAGGTGCGGCGTGAAGAGCACCTGGGTTCCGAGAATCTGCTCCATCTCCGGCGTGTGCCGATGGTTCAGCAGGCCGTAGGCGACGAAGTCCTCGTCCACCGTGCCGAAGTGCAGCGTCTCCTTGAGCCCTCGTCCGGCGCCCGACACGCCGGAGGCGGCGTCCACGACGATCCCGGCCGGCTCCACCAGGCCGGCCCGCAGCAACGGTGCCAGCGCCAGCCCCGCCGCCGTCGGGTAACAGCCGGCAGCGGCGACCAGGGTCGCGCCGGCCAGGCCCTCCCGGAACAGCTCGGGCAGGCCGTACACCGCGTCGGCCAAGAGTTCGGGCGTCGCGTGCGCCTCGCCGTACCACTGCGGGTAGAGGGTGGCGTCGCGCAGGCGGAAGTCGGCGGCGAGGTCGACCACCACTCCGACCCGTCCTCGGAGCTCGGGTACCAACCGCTGGGACTCCCCGTGCGGCAGGGCGCAGAACACCAGGTCCAGTCCGTCGAGCCGGCCTGGGTCGAACGCTTCGTACACCAGCCCGGGGTACGCCGCCCGCAGCGAGGGGGTGTGCTCCCCCACGACCTGGCCGGCGTTGGCGTGGGCGGTGACGGCCGCCACCTCGAACTCGGGATGTCCGCTCAGCAGGCGCAACAGCTCCGCCCCGGTGTACCCCGACCCCCCCACGATCCCGACTTTCATCGCATCAGTATACATATATCTGCATATTCATGCGATTCTGACCTCGGGCGGCCGCCCCGTGGTGGCTGTGACGGCCGGTCCGAACGGCGGTTACTGGTTCGCGGCCGCCGACGGCGGGGTCTTCAACTTCCGACGCGCGCCCTTCGTCGGGTCGCTCGCCGGCTCTTCGCTGGCCTCACCGGTCATTGGCATGTTCTCCACTGCGGGGGGCACGGCTACACCCTGGTAGAGGGCAACGGCACCGCCAGCACGCGCTGAGCCCTCATCGCCTCGGGAGCACTTTGCGCCAATAAGTGGAGAGGGCCGCGACCTTGAAGCCCATCTCGTCGTTGACGGCGATCATCGGCCAGTTCTCCTCGGCGTTCCACGCATTGATCCACCGAACGGCCGGGTGCCGTGCCGCGACCGCGAACATGTTGGCCACCTTCATTGCGAAACCGAGTCCGTGACCGCGGTGCTCTCGCATCACGAGCGTGTCGTGTTGCCAGGCGCTCTCTGGGGCACCGAGCGGTACGACGATTTCCGTGTACCCCACGACATGGCCACTTGAGTCGTTACGGGCCCCCGTGATCACCTTGGCCCGATTCTGTGCCGCCAGCGACGCCTCCAGACCACGCACCCTTTCTTCGTCCCACTCCTCCTCGTCGAGCACCTGGTCGCCCATGGGCACATCGGTGGACATGCGACGGCCGAGCTCACAGCGGTCCGCGATCGACGCTTCGGGCCAGCGGTCTTCGAACGTGAGCAGCGTGTACCCCTCGGGCGACGCCTTTGGATGGCCGCGCAGCGTTTCCTCGTGCCGTGAATCCAGTGGCAGCGTCAGCTGCCGGCGCACCATGCGCTGGGCTGACTCGAAGCCCAGCCGATGTGCGAAGGGGCCGGCCCGGTCCACGTAGCCGGGGTAGACCGGCGTCTCATCCATGCCGCCCAACTCGGTTCGGCCGGTACCGGTCGAGATCTGTTCGGCGACGTCGACGAGCGCCGAGCCAATGCCACGGCGTTCGAACTCCGGCAGGACACGCACGTCGAGGTGGGCGACGTGGGGGTTCTCGCGGCGGTACAGCTCGAGGTCCGCGATCCCGGCCACACGTTGGCCCTCTCGCGCCAGCCAGCATTGATGTTCGACTGGCCCGTCCTGATCGAGGGCCATGGCCAGGCGCTCGACCCGCTGCCACCCCGGTCCCTCGGGCCAACGCTCCCGGTCGGTTTTGAGCAAGACAGCGAACCACTCGTCGAACACGCGAGAGTCGTTGGGGTCGATCCGGGCGATCTGCACTTCTGCGCTCGTCACGGGAGCAAGGACTTCTGCCAGAAACTCCCCTCGCTCACAACCTTGAACCCGAGCATCTCGTTGATGGCGATCATGGGCGCGTTCACCCCGGCGTTGCCCGTCACGACCTGACGGATGGAGGGTTCCGAGACCTGCAGAAACTCGAGGTTGGCGAGCTTAACCGCCAAACCGAGGCGATGGCCCCGGTGTTCCGGGTGGACGAGCGTGGCCATTTGCCACGCCTCACCGGGTCGGTCGGGCGACAACAAGAGTTCGGTGAACGCGACGAGCCGGCCCGACTCGATGTGCTGGGCGACCGCGGCCAGCTTCCTCGAACGCTGTGCCGCCAGCAGGGCGTCACTCTCCCCTATGCGTTGCTCGTCCCAGACCTCCTCTTCGTGGTCGCCGTCTCCGGCGGGCTCGTCGGTCGACATCTTGCGGGCCAGCTCGCACTGGTCCTCTCTGTATTCCGCCGGCCACGGGGTAGGGAACGTGAAGGTTCGGTACCGGTCTGCACCAGCGACCCCCGCCGCGAAGTCGGAGAGCTCCGCGAGGACCTGGGAGTCGAGTGGCACCCCGAGGACGCGCTTGTTGCCACCCAACGTCGGCTCGAAGCCCATTGCTTCGGCGAAGCGGACGGAGGTATGCGTCGCCGCGGTCCCCAATGGGATGTCCACGATGGAATTGAGGACGCGCCGCCCGTCGGCCCGACCGAGCCGGGCCATGTGTTTCACCAGCGCCGTCCCGGCCCCGCGCCGCCGCCGCTCCGGGTGGACCATCACCGACACCGCCTCGGCGCTGTGGAGGTTGTCCCGCAAGGGCACCTCCATCAGGGCGGCGCCCGCCATCGGGCCACCGGACGGGCCCGCCGCGAGCACGTGGAAGCGCTTCACGCTCCCTTCGTGCGCCGCGAAGGCGCGGAAGTCGTTCAGGCCGAACGTGCCCAGGTCCGGCCAGTCGGCACGGTCCGCGGCGCCCCAGACAGCGGCGAATTCGGACAGCGCGACCTGGTCCCCGGGTGCAATCTGACGCACCTCCATGCACTCACGATGCCACGTGGCCGTGCATCCGCGGGGCGCCGAGGAGCTGTGTCGTGGATGCGACGCCGGAAGCCGCTCAGCGCAGTGCGGCTCCGAAGGACTCGGAGACGGCCTCGATGCACCGCGACCGCAGCGACCCCACCTCTTCGTCCGTCAACGTGCGGTCAGCCGCGCAGAAGCGCAGGTGATAGGCGAGGCTCCGGGTGCCTTCTTCAATGCCCGGCCCTCGATAGACGTCGAACAGCCGCACCGACTCGAGCAGCTCGCCCGCCGCCGACGCGAGGGCTTTGGCCACGACGTCTGCCGGATGCTCGTCCGCCACCACCAAGGCGAGATCGATGTCCGACGACGGGAAGCGGCTGACGGCGCCTCCGGCCGTGACCCGACGCGGTGCCCACGACTCGTCGAACAGCAGACCCAGGTCGACTTCGAGCCAGCCGATACGCCTCGCGACCGTCCCCGCACCCGTCGTCTTCGTGAGACCGAATCGCGCCGCGACGTCGGGGTCGACCTCGCCCACAGAACCGATCACGGCCGGGCCCGCCGGGCCGCCGTGCGCCACCAGGTGCGCGGACCTGGTGGGATGCAGGCCAGGGAGCGGAGGCAGGCGGTCGTCGGGCGCGACGCCCAGGTGCGAACCCGGGGCGGAGAGCCGTACACCTTCCAAATGGAATGCGTCGGCCAGCACGTGCCACGAGGCCACGGCGTGCCGGGCGTCGTCCTCCTCCAGCGCGAAGACCGCGGCGAGCAGCTCCCGCTCGCCGGGCAACTCGGCGCGCTCGCGTCCGCCCGCGCCGGCGCGCTCGACCACGCGCGGCGCACCCTCGCCCGGGTGCGAGAACACGACGCCGACCTCGAACAGCCGGACGTCGGGCTGGCGGCGGCTGGCGTTGTACTCCAGCGCGCCCAGCAGGCCCGGCAACATGGTCCGCCGCAGGAACGGCTTCTCGGCGTCGAGTGGATTGCTCACCCGCACCGCGTCGCCGTCAAGGCCGACTCTCTCGTGGGCCGACGCCGCCACGAAGGTGTCGGTCCAGGCCTCGGACGCGCCCAGCCCGCACATGAGGTCCTTCGCAAACCGGCGCAGGTTCTGCAAGGAGGTCAGCCGTCCTGGCTGGGGCCACGTCGGCACGTGCCGGGGCAAGTTCGAGTACCCGAACGTACGAGCGATCTCCTCAATGACGTCGTCCACCCCGAAGGGTTCGGGCCGCACGTCGGGGCGGTCGGTCGGAACGACGACCGTGACGTTGCCGTCAGTTTCGCCCTGGTCGTGGACGTGCGGCGTCGGTCCTTCCCCATCCAACACCTCGAACCCGATCGGTTCGATCAGGGAAGCGATCTGCACCCGGTCGAGGTCGACGCCGAGCTGGCGGCGGACCCGCCCGATGGGAACCGAGAGCGGGAAGGGTTCCGGCACCTCGCCCCGCACGTCGAGCATCCCGTTCGCCACGGTGAGGCCGGGCACACTTTCGGCCAGAAGCTGGCAGAACCGGGCGACCGACGGCTCGATGCCCCAGGGATCGCACCCGCGCTCGAAGCGCGCCGACGCCTCGGTGCGGAGGTTGAGCCGCTTCGACGTCCGAGCGATCGCCATCGGCGCGAAGTACGCCGCCTCCAAGAGGACCTCGGTCGTCCCGCCGGAGATCTCCGACGACGCGCCGCCCATGACGCCGGCGATGCCCACCGGCGTGTCCTCGGCGTCGCAGATCAGGCAGTCCTCGCCGGTGTCTCCGAGGGCGCGGCCCCGGACTCCGAGTATGCGCTCCTCGTCGTCGAGCGTGACGAGCGTCTCCCCCGGCCGGGCGCGCCGGACCCGCAGGCCGGGTCCGGGAAGCAGTGCCAGGTCGTAGGGGTGCGTCGGCTGGCCCAGCTCGAGCATGACGTAGTTCGACGCATCGACGACGTTGTTGATCGGTCGCATGCCGGCCATGAGGAGCCGCCGGACGATCCAACGCGGCGAGGGCCCGACGACCACGTTGGTCAGCACGGACACGGTCAGACGGGGGCACAGATCGGGAGACTCCACCGCCGCGCTGGCCAATGCCTCGACCGGCCGGTCGCTCGCCGGCGGCGGCGGGGGCTCGGGCGACGAGTACGGCAACCCCCGGCGCGCCGCGAGGTCACGGGCGATCCCGGCGATGGACCATGCGTCGGGGCGGTTGCCCTCGACGGTGATGTCGAAGACCACGTCGGGCTCCAGCCCGAGGGCTTCCATGAGCGGGGTGCCCGGCTCCCCGGGCGTCTCGTCGCCCAGGATGAGGAGCCCGGCCCCGTCGTCGGACAACCCGAGCTCCTTCCCGGAGCACAGCATCCCGTTGGACCACACCCCGCGCAGCTTCTTGCGCTCGATCTCGGCACCGTTTGGGAGGATGGTCCCCGCGGGTGCGAAGGGGACCCTGTCGCCGACGTCGAAATTGAACGCGCCGCACACGATCTCGAGCGGCTCGCCGTCTCCCGCGTCCACCACGACACGCCGGATGCGGTCGGCTCCCTTGATCGGGGTGATTTCGGTCACCCGGCTCACGACGACGTTGCCGAGCCCCTCCCCCACGTGCTCGACGCCCTCGACGACGAGGCCCAGATCGTCCAGCGCGGCCGTCAGGCCCGGTATGTCGTCGGGGAACGGTGCGAAGTCACGGAGCCAGCTGAGTGGGGCGAGCACGAGGGTCTTTCGTCGAGTGTGGACGGGGCGGGATCAGAACTGCGACAGGAAGCGGATGTCGTTCTCAAGGAAGGAGCGCATGTCGGGCACGGCGTGGCGCATCTGGGCCAACCGGTCGATGCCGAATCCGAACGCGAACCCCGACCAGACCGCCGTGTCGATGCCGACCGCCGCGAAGACCGCCGGGTCGACCATGCCGCACCCGCCGAGCTCTATCCAGCCGGTGTGCGAGCAGGTCCGGCATCCCTCGCCGAGGCAGATGGTGCAGGTGATCTCGAACTCCGCCGAAGGCTCGGTGAAGGGGAAGTAAGCCGGCCGCAGGCGCGACTCCATGCCCTCGCCGAAGTAGGCCTCGGTGAAGACCTGGATGGTCCCGGCCAGGTCGCCGAAGGTGATGCCGCGGTCGACCACCAGGCCCTCGATCTGGTTGAACACGGGCAGGTGGGTTGCGTCGGGCGTGTCCAGGCGGAAGCACTTCCCCGGCATGACGGCATGGATCGGCAGAGAGTCGTTGGCCACCGCCTCCTCCATCAGGTGGATCTGCACCGGCGAGGTGTGCGTACGCAGCAACACGGTCTCGGGCTCGCCAACGTCGAGATACATGGTGTCGTGCATGGCACGGGACGGATGCGCCGGCGGGATGTTCAGTGCCTCGAAGTTGTACCAGTCAGTCTCCGCCTCGGGACCCTCGGCCACGGTGAACCCCATGCCGACGAACACGTCCTCCAATTCGTCCCGGGCCTGGGTCACCAGGTGGAGGTGGCCCCGCGCCGGTGCGGAGAGGACCGCCGAAGGGATCACCTCGGTCAGGTCGAGGCGATCCGACCGCAGGGCGTCCGCTCGTTCGGAGGTCGCCAGCTCGCCGCGGCGGGCGGCCAGTTGCTCCTCGAGGCCGGCCCGGACCTCGTTGAGACGTCGGCCCGCCTCCTTGCGGGCCTCGGGCTCGAGGCGCCCGAGACCTCGATGCGCCCGGGTCAGCACCGAACGCTTGCCGAGCAGCTCCGTCTCCACCGCGGCCAGCGCATCGGTAGAGGCGGCGCCGTCGATGGCCCGCGCGCCCTCGGCTGCGATCCCCTCGATGTCGATGTCGATCTCTGCGTTCTCTGTCACCATGCGTGGTCCTGCGCCGGTACCACCGGAGCGGTGGCTGGGTGCGCTCTCAAGGCCGTCTCAGGCGGGCTCAATCGGGCGTCTCAATTGGGTCAATTTGGTCTTTCCGAAATTCTACGTGGCCCGGACGACCCGGCCCGGCGCTGGCGCATCGCCTCGAAGCACACCACCGCGCAGGCCACGCCCACGTTGAGCGACTCCGCCCGTCCCTCCATCGGGATGAAGAGTGAGCCGCCCAGCTCGCCCGCGAGCGCCGGGTCGAGGCCCATGGACTCGTTGCCCAGGAAGAGCGCCGTCGGGACAGTCCAGTCCAGCCCCGCGTAGTCGTCGCCGTCGCGAACGACCATCGCCTGCGTCCGGTAGCCGACGGCCGCCAGCTCGGCCGCGAGTACGGCCGCATCGGGGCGCCCGGCGAAGGGGACGTGGAAAAGCGATCCGGCCGAGGCCCGGACCGTCTTGGGGTTGTACGGGTCGACGGAGTCAGCGGCGAAGAAAACGGCCTGGCACCCAGAGGCGTCGGCGGCACGGAGCACGGTGCCCGCGTTGCCCGGGTCGCGCACGTCGACCAGGACCACAACCAGTGAGCCGGGTGCGGATTGGATGGCGGCGGGCTCGGGGAGCATCGGGAGCACGGCGAGGACGGGCTGGGGTGTCACGGTGTCGGCGACCCGCTCGAGCACTCCCGACGCCAGCGGGAAGACCCGGGCACCGACGGCGGCGGCCCGGTCACAGACCTCCCTGGTCGGACGATCGTCGGCACCCGCCGGCGACACGTACACGGACTCGACGGGGACGCCAGCCTCCAGGGCCGTGCGGATCAGCTCACTCCCCTCGGCGACGAAGGCGCGCTCGGCCCGGCGCGCCGAGCGCTTCTGCAGCAGGCCGCGCAGCCGGCGGACGCGCCGGTGCGTGAAGGCCAGGCGCTGGGTCAGGAAGCGACCCCGGCCGGCTCGGTGGCGCCCGTCAGCGCGTCCTGTGCCGTCCGCACGAGCGCGGCGAAGGCGTCGGGATCGCTCACGGCGAGGTCGGCCAGCACCTTGCGGTCGACCTCGACGCCGGCCAGGTGCAGCCCGTTGATGAGGCGGCTGTAGCTGAGGCCGCTCGCCCGGGCCCCGGCGTTGATCCGCTGGATCCAGAGCTTGCGGAAGTCACCCTTGCGGGCCCGCCGGTCACGGTAGGCGTACTGCATGGAGTGCATGAGCTGCTCATTGGCAGCCCGGTAGGAACGGCTCTTGTTTCCGTAGTACCCCTTCGCCTGCTCCAGGACGGCGCGGTGATGCTTGCGGCCGTGGACGGCTCGCTTGACTCTCGCCATGGGGTCCTCCTCTCTCGGGGGGTGTGCGGTGTTTCGGTCTTGGTGGGGCTGGATCTGCGTCTGTGCGTGCGGAGCGTTCGGTGCTCCGTCAATGCGGTGGTCGGTGCGTCGGAACGATCCGGGCGATCAGATCCCGAGCATCCGGCGCGTGGCCTTCTCGTCGCCCTTAGCCAGATCGGCCTCACGCCCGAGCCGCCGCATGCGCACGCTGTTCTTCTTCTCGAAATTGTGCCCGCGGAAGGCCTTGCGCCGGCGCAGGCGGCCGCTGCCGGTCACCTTGATGCGCTTGGCGGCGCCCCGGTCGGTCTTCATCTTCGGCATTGCGTCATCCCTCTTCGGCTGATGCTGCGATTTCGCTGACCGGTTCGGCGGCCGGTGCGCCTGCTGACTCGGCGGCAGGCTCGGCGCTCGCCGCACTCCCGTTCCCGCCCGCCGGAGCGGTGGAAGCAGGAGCCGAGGCGGCCTCTCCCTTGGCAGACCCGGCTCCCCGCGCATTCGTCCGTTCGGCGCGCTGTTGATTCGACGCCCTGGACTGCGCGGACTGGCGGGCCCGCTTGTCGGGAGCGAGCACCATGATCATGTTGCGGTTATCGAGCTTGGGCTCGGCCTCGACCTTGGCGATGCCCTCCATCTGCTCGGCGATCCGATCGAGGATCCGCTTGCCGTGTTCGGGGTGGTACACCTCGCGGCCACGGAACATGATCGTGATCTTGACCTTGTGCCCCTCGTTCAAGAACTTGGCCACCTGACGGGTCTTAGTGTCGAAGTCACCCGGCCCTATCTTCGGCCGGTACTTCATCTCCTTGATCCCGACGTGGACGGCCTTGCGGCGGCTCTCCTTGGCCCGCTGGGCCTCGTCGAACTTGAACTTGCCGAAGTCCATGATGCGGGCGACGGGCGGGTTGGCCATGGGGGCCACTTCAACGAGATCGAGGTCGAGCTCCTTCGCGATCGCCAGGGCCTCGGGCAGCGGCTTGATGCCTAGTTGCACACCGTCGGGGTCCACGAGCCGGACTTCACGGGCACGGATTCGGTCGTTGATCCGGTGCTCTGTTGTGGTTTCAGCGACGATGCGTCATCACACCTCTCACTCGGGCCCGCGGTCCTTCCGCTAGCCAATCGGTGGAGCGAGGCCGGCCTGCGGGCAGGGCCCGCACCGGAGACGATCGACCATGGCGCACGGAGCTCACCAAGACAGTGAGGTGGTGGCCAGGTGGAGGCCTGTCAGTCCGCGGCCTCGCTTCCATGTAGTCAAGGGCACATACAGTACCAGCATGAGCAGCCTCTGGACACCGTCGGGCGAGCATTTCCCCAAGGAGGAGCCTCCGGACGGAATGGGCGGAGGGCCGGCGGACGGCCCCGACGGCGGGCCCGAGAACGCGCCGTCGCAGGCCGAGGCGCAGGCGGCCGTCGACGCCATGCGGGCCCAGCTGGCGAACACACCCGCCGAGGTCGTGGTGGCCAACCACTGCTACGGCCTGTTCGAACTCGCCGCGATCTACCTGTCGCAGACACCCCCGGCGTTGTTCCAGGCCCGCCTCGCGATCGACGGTCTGGGCTACCTGCTCGACGGGCTGCAGGGCCGGCTCGGGGAGGCCGAGCCGTCGTTGCGCGAGTCGCTGTCCCAACTGCGTCTCGCCTTCGTGCGGTTGGAGGGGTCCGAGCGCACGGAGGCCGAGAACTCGGCCAACGTCGGCAACGGGGGTCCGGCCGCTTCCGCCTGAGCGTTGGGCGTCCGTTGGGCGTTCGTCCTCAGCGAGTGTGCGTCCGAGCGGCCGCAGTGGCCAGCCCCTGCACGCAACGGCCGATGAATGCTCCCAGCTGACGCCGGTAGATCCAGCCCGTCCCCGGGACCTTGGCCTCGAACGTCGAATGCCAGCGGATCAGCGTCCCCTCGGCGGCCGGGCCCATCGTCACGACCGCTTTGTAGTCACGGAGCGGCATCCCTTTCTCGAGCACGTAGGAGAAGGCCTCGCCGGGGCGGCGCTCCACCACGCGCTCGCGGCTCTTCACCGGCCCGGTCTTGAAGAGGCGCACCGCGCCGAGCCCCTCCGATTCCCCACCGGCATGAGAGCCCGGGGAGAGCAGCTCGAAGGAGCCGATGGGAGACCACTCCGGCCAGGTGGAGCCGTCGGCGAGCAGGTCATAGACCGCGTCCGGTGTGGCGGTCGTGGTGGCCGTCCGGTCGATCACCTGTGGGGCCATGGTCGCCTCCCCTCTTCGGGTCGTCGCTCTGGTGCAGGTCGCTTCCGTGGTCGGCTGCGAGTGTACCATTTGGTACATGCCAGCACAAACGCCGGAGACGGGACGGCCAGCCCCGGCCCGGGCACGGCTGCTCGACGCGGTGATCGACCACTTCACGACCGACGGGCTGGCCGACCAGAGCCTGCGGCGCATCGCCGACGCCGTCGGCACGAGCCACCGCATGCTCCTCTACCACTTCGGATCCAAGGACGGGCTTCTGCTCGAGGTGGTGCGCGAGGTCGAGGCCCGGACCCGGGGGCAGTTCGCCGCGGTCGACGACGCCGCGACACCGGAGCGGGCCGACGAGCTCGTGCGCACCATGTGGCGCTACGTGGCCGACCCCGCGGTCGGGGACTTCGAGCGGCTCTTCTTCGCTCTCTACGGCCGGGCCCTGCAAGGTGACGAGGCGGTGCGGCCGTTGTTGCGGGACGACATCGAGACCTGGATCCGCGCCAACACGTCCGTGGCGACCGCGGACGGGGTACCCGAAGACGTCGCCCGGGCCCACGCCCGGCTCGGGCTGGCCGTCACCCGTGGACTCCTCTTGGACCTCCTGGCCACCGGCGACCGCGCCGGCGTCGACGACGCGCTGGAAGTGTTCGCCCGGCGCTACCGGGGCCGGTGGTGGGAGGAGCGGGAGGATCAGGCCGAGGTGGGCGCGCCGGGCGCAGGGAGCGGCACCACCGACCGGGCCTCGTAGCGGCCGCGGTGGCCCGGCGCCACGCTGAAGGAGACCTCGGTCCCCACGTCGATAGTGCGGCTGCCGTCGGCGATGGCGGTGGCGTGGAAGTCGAGCACGTCGCCCGCGTCTTCCGCCACGACGCCGAGGCCCCGGCCGGGGTCGAACGACGTCACCCGCCCGTGATGCGGTCCAGTGGAAGGGACGGGGCGGCCCATCTCAGTGAACGATCTTGGACAGCGCGATCTCCAGGATGTCGGTCGCGCCGTGGTCGCGCAGCGCCGGGATCAGCGTGTTGATGTCCGACTTGGCCACGACGGTCTCGAGCGCGAAGGCGCCGCCGCCGGAGAGCTCCGAGACGGTCGGGGCGCGCAGGGAGGGGAGCACGGAGAGAACGGTCTCGAGGTTCTGGGCCGAGACGTTCAGCTTCACCAGCACCTTGCCGCGCGCTTCGAGCGTCCCCTGCAACAGGGTGAGGATCTGCTCCATGGCGTGCCGCTTGGCCGGGTCCTCGGCCGACTTCGGGTTGGCGATGAGCTCCGTGTGCGACACCAGCAGCGTCTCGATCACCTTGAGACCGGCCGCCCGGAGTGCGCTGCCCGTCTCGGTCATGTCGACCACCGCGTCTGCGATGTCGGGCACCTTGGCCTCGGTGGCGCCGTAGGAGAGGGCGATGTCGGCATCGATGCCGTGGGTGGACAACGCCTTGCGCGTGAGCTCGGGGTACTCGGTGCTGACCCGCAAGGGGCCCGGGTGCTGGGTCGCCACGAGGTCCGCCAATTCGGCCAGCGTGTTGGCCGGCGAGTCGGCGCCCACGGCCAGCACGATCCGAGCCGGGTTGCCGGTCGCTTTCGAGTAGGCCAGCTTCCCCAGGGAGACCACTTCGCTCCCCCGCTCCTCGATGCAGTCACGGCCCGTGATGCCGAGGTCGAAGAGGCCGTCGGCCACGTAGACCGGGATCTCCTGCGGACGCAGGATGCGCACCTCGCTGATGCGGGGGTCAGCGATGCCGGCGCGGTAGGCCACGTCCGAGGCTCGGTTCACGGCCAGATCGGCATCCTCGAACAGCTGCATGGTGGCGCGTTCGAGCGAGCCCTTGGGCAGGACGAGGCGGAGCATGGGGCTTCCATCTTCGCAGACCGGCTGGTCACGGTGGGACACGTGACGGCGACGGTGGTGGGGCAAGCTGTCGCCGTGCCCCCGCCCTACGACGTCTACAACTTCCTGAACCTCCTCGGGATTGAGATCTCCTCACCCGACTCGGGCGGCGATCCGATCGCCCGGCTCACCGTGACGCACGACCTCATCGCCGGCACGGGCTTTCTGTGGGCGCCCGTGGTGATCACGCTGGCCGACGCCCTCTGCGCCTTCGGCGTGAACCATCACTGGCCGGAGGGGGCGAAGAGCTTCACCACCGTCGACTGCTCGGCCAACTTCATCTCGAGCGCGCGGGAGGGAGAGCTGGTGATCGCAACGGCCTCGCCGCTGCACACGGGCCGCACGACCCAGGTGTGGGACGCCATGGTGACGAACGAGACCACCGAGCGGCTGATGGCCTCGTATCGCTGCACGCAGCTGATCCTGTACTGACTCCGTGAGCCTGGGCAGCTCGGACGGCTGACGGAGCCGGCGCGGGCGGGCGGGCCGTGCGCGGCTACGAAAGCGGGCGGTTGCGCAGGAGGCGAACCATCTCTATGCCGGTGAGTGCGGCTTCGCGCCCCTTGTTGGTCTCGTC
Organism: uncultured Acidimicrobiaceae bacterium; assembly: GCA_963834405.1. GTDB lineage: Bacteria > Actinomycetota > Acidimicrobiia > Acidimicrobiales > RAAP-2 > Bog-473. The sequence goes on from CAWIBX010000002.1 coordinate 183,170, forward strand.
GGGCCGGGAACGCTCGAGCGCCTGTTCCAGGGTGTCGGTGGTGAGCACCCCGAAGACGACCGGGATGCCGGTCGCCAGCTGTACCTGCTGGATCCCCGACGCGCACTCCCCTGCCACGAAGTCGTAGTGGCCGGTCTCGCCGCGGATGACGGCGCCGAGGCACAGCACCGCGTGGACCTTCTCGGAGCGGGCGAAGGCGCGGGCGACGAGGGGCAGCTCGAAGGCGCCCGGCGCCCAGGCGACCATGATGTCGCCCTGGTCGGTGCCGGCCTCGGCCAGCGCATCGAGCGCGCCGTCAAGCAGCCGCATGGTCACGCCCCCGTTGAAGAGTGCGCACGCGATCCCGCAGCGGAGTCCCGCCCCGTTGGGCTCGCCCCGCAGGCTCAGGCCGACGCGCGACGCCACCTCTTCCAGGGCGCCATCCGGCATTGCGATGATGTCCGAGCCGGCCACTACGTCGTGGTCCGCCTTCGTGGGCGACGGCCCGACCTGACGGTGAGGGTCACGGCTTCACTGTTGCACAGCACCCCGTGACGGAACCGTGACGGCCCTCGAGGAGGCGCCACGCCGAGGTGCGGTTCGATTTGGAACGAGGGCGGCGGCTGACGTCAGAGGACGTCGTCGAGCCCGTGCAGGAGGTGGCCCATGCGCTCCCGTTTGGTGCGCAGGTAGGCGATGTTCTCCGGGTTGGGCGACGCCTGGAGGGCCACCCGCTCGGTGATGTCGAGCCCGAAGCCCTCGAGGCCCCCGTACTTGACCGGGTTGTTGGTCATCAGGCGCATGGTCGTGACCCCGAGGTCCACGAGAATCTGGGCGCCGATGCCGTACTCCCGGCTGTCTATCGGGAGTCCCTGCTGCAGGTTGGCGTCGACCGTGTCGTGCCCCTCTTCCTGGAGTTGGTAGGCGCGGATTTTGTGGCCGAGGCCGATGCCGCGCCCCTCGTGGCCGCGCAGGTAGATCAAGACGCCCCGGCCTTCCTGTTCGATCAGCTCGAGCGCGGCGTGCAGCTGGGGGCCGCAGTCGCAGCGCAGCGACCCGAAGACGTCGCCGGTGAGGCACTCCGAGTGGACGCGCACGAGCACGTCCTCGGTGCCCGCCACCTCTCCCATGACGAGCGCAAGGTGCTGCTCGTTGTCGAGGACGGACTCGTAGACGAGGGCCCTGAACTCGCGACCCTGGGCCGGGATCCGCGCTTCAGAGACGAGGCGCACGAGCTTCTCGTTCTGGCGCCGGTAGCGGATGAGATCGGCGATGGAGATGAGAGGCAGGTCGTGCTTCTTGGCGAAGCGCTCGAGGTCCGGTAGCCGTGCCATCCCGGACTTGTCCTCGGTCACGATCTCGCAGAGAACCCCGGCCGGCGAGAGACCGGCCGACCGGCACATGTCGACGGTCGCCTCGGTGTGTCCGGCGCGCTTGAGCACGCCGCCGGGGCGGTAGCGCAACGGGAAGATGTGCCCCGGCCGGTTCAGGTCGTTGGGCCGGGTGTTGGGATCGATCAGGGCGGCGATGGTGGAGGCCCGGTCGGCGGCCGAGATGCCCGTCGTCGTGCCGTGCCGGTAGTCGACGCTCACGGTGAACGCCGTCCGTTGGGCCTCGGTGTTGGCCGTGACCATCAGGGGCAGGTCGAGCAAGTCGGCCCGCTCCGGCAGCAACGGGACGCAGATGACCCCCGACGTGTGCGTCAGGAAGAACGCGATGTGCTCGGGCGTGGCCGCCTCGGCGGCCATGATCAGGTCACCCTCGTTCTCGCGGTCCTCGTCGTCGACGACGACCACCATGCCCAGCCGGGCGATCTGGTCGATCGCCTCCTGCACCGTCGAAAACCCCATCAGGCGGCCACCTCCACGCGGATGTCCTCCCCCATCCGCTCGACCGAGATCAACCTGCCTTGCCACACATCTCCAATTGTGCCAGCCCCCGGCCCGGCAAAGAGCGGCCGGCCGTCGTCGCCCCCGAAGAGCTTGGGCGCCAGGTACAGGACGTAGCGATCGACGAGCCCGGCGGCGTGGAAGTCGTGCGCCACGGTGGGGCCCCCTTCGACGAGCAGCTGGAGCACGCCTCGCCGCCCGAGCTCACCCAGGACGTCGCCCAGGTCGCCCGAGAGCTCCAAAGCGGGCTGCACCCTGGCCCCGGCGGGGGCGCGGCCCAGGACCACCCGGAGGGGTTGGTCCCGGTCGACGCCATCGTCCAGGCGGACTGTCAGCTCGGGGTCGTCGGCCCGCACGGTGCCGGCCCCGACCAGGATGGCGTCCGAGTCCGCCCGCAGGCGGTGGACGTCCCGGCGGGAGGCCTCGCCGGTGATCCAGCGGCTGGTGCCGTCGGGCGCCGCCGTGCGGCCGTCGAGGCTCGACGCCATCTTGAGCACCACCCAGGGGTGTCCCGTGGTCCGGTGCTTCAGATAGGGCGCCAGCTGGGCGGCGACCTCGTCCGCGACCACCCCCACGGTCACCTCGATGCCGGCGTCGCGCAGCGCCGTGATTCCCCGCCCGGCCACCTGGGGGTCGGGGTCCTCGATGCCGATCACGACCCGGGCGATTCCCGCCTCGATGACGGCGTCCGTACAGGGCGGTGTCCGTCCCTGGTGAGCACACGGCTCGAGCGTGACGTAGAGCGTGGCGCCCTGGGCGCGGGTGCCGGCGAGGGCGAGCGCGGCGACCTCGGCGTGGGGGCCGCCGGGCGGGGCGGTGGCGCCTTCGAAGGCGTCGGCGGGAGCGGTTGCGCCGGCGGGGACGACGACGCTACCCACCCAGGGGTTGGGGGCCGTCGTGGTGCGGACCTCGGCGGCCAGGGCCATCGCCCGGCGCATGCGCTCCACATCATCCATGGGTCACGTCCTCAGGTGGTTGGGTCCATGCCCGTCAAGCGGCAATTGTAGAACACGTTTCATTTTTTGTCGAGAGTCCCAGGTCAGGACCGCTCAAGGACGGCTTCGAGCCGGGTGATGTCCTCGACGAGCGCCGTGTGCGGCGCCGCGGCCAGCGTGGCCTCGTCGTGGGCGCCGCTCAGGACACCGATGACCGCCCCGGCGCGGGCGGCGGCGCCGGCCTCGAGGTCGCTCACCGTGTCCCCCACCACCGCGACGGTGGCGGGGTCGGACACGCCGAGGCGTTCCATGGCGCCGAGGATCATGTCGGGGGCCGGACGGCCCCGTCCGACGTCGGCCGGGGACAGGGCGAGGTCGACGAGGTCGCCCCAGCCGAGCGCGGCGAGCAGCGCGTCCCGGGTGGACGGTGCGAAGCCTGTCGTCAGGCAGACGTGGACGTCACGGGCGCGCAGGCTGTGGAGCACGTCCGCCGCGCCGGCGACTGGTTGGACGGCGCCCGTGGCCACGATGGCGTCGTAGGCGTCGGCGAAGGCAGTCGTGGCGCGCGCCGCCTCGGGCTCGGGGAGCAGCGTCGCGAAGACATCCGCCTTGGACCAGCCCATCGTTTCGTGAACGACGCGGCGCGCCCCGGCGAAGCGGGGCTGGTCGGGCGTGATGCCGACGGCGGCAAGGGCGCGCTCGAAGGCGTGGTCGACGGCACCGTCGTCCCGGACCGTCGTCCCCGCCATGTCGAGGCAGACCAGGGTGAAGCGCCCGATCATGTGTGCGCCTTTGGCTGGGGCCCGTGGCTGGCAGTGGCCGCGGGCGAGCGGACGCCGGCCGCCTCGAGCGTGTCGGCCGCGATGGCCGGCGCGCAGGTCATGCCGCGGCCGCCGGGCCCGGTGACCATGAGCACCCCCGGCCGGATCTCGTCGCGGAGGCACACACTGCCGTCCCGGCACTGGGCGTACACGCCCTCCCACCGCCGGCGCACAGGAGGCAGTGGCACGCCGAGGATCCGCCCGGCCCGGGCCAGGAGCTCGTCGGTCGGGTCGTCGGCCAGGGCGAAGTCGAAGGGCTCGTCGTAGGCGTGCGTGTCCCCGATGGTGAGCGAGCCGTCGGGACGTTGCACGAGGAGCAGCTGCAGGTGGTGTGCCGTCGCGACGGCGTTCTGCTCCCCCAGCCGGTCGAGGGGCGCGACCTCGTAGGCCGGGTAGTAGCGCAGCGTGTCGGCGTCGGCCAGCGAGGTGGTGAGGCGGGGGGCAAAGGGCGCCGTCTCGAGCATCTGGAGCCGCACCCGCCGCAGTCGCGCGGTCTGGGCGTCGGTGCCCGGGAGGTGGTCGTAGGCCGCGCCGGTCGCCACGACGACCACCTCGCCGCGCCAACGGCGGCCCTTGGTGTCGACCACCGTGTGGGGCTCGGCCGCGACGACCCGGTGTCCGGGATGGAAGCGGTAGCGGTCCGGCGCCGTGTTCTGCAGGTGCGCGCGCAGGGCGCCGGGCACCTGACGCGGTTCGACGACCGCGTCCTCCGCGCAGTGCAGGGCGCCGGCGACGTCACCCGCGACGGCCGGGTTGCAGGCCTTGACCTCGCCCGGTTCGAGGAAGGTGATGCCGCGGGCGGCCGCGTCGGGGTGTCTCGCGAAGGCCTCCATGACGGTGCGTTCCTCGGCGCGGCAGGCGACGGTCAGGGACGGCGTCGGCCGGAACCCGATCCCCGGCACCTCCGCCGCGATCTCCTCCCACCGGCGGCGGGCCCGGCGGGCTGCGTGGAGCTCCTCACCCGAGCGCCGGCCGCTCACCCAGACCAAGCCGAAGTTGCGCACCGAGGCGCCCCGGGGTTCGTCATCGGCCTCGAGGTGATCCACCCGGAGGCCGGCACGGACGAGCTCGAGCGCATGCCACGTGCCGATGACGCCGGCGCCGACCACGACGGCCCGTCCCACGCCGGCCGGTTGCGCACGGCCGCTCACCGGCGCGTCGTGGGCGGACGCATCGTTCAGCTCGTGGCAGAGCGCGCGCCGACAACCGAAGCACGGATGGCGTCGGCCGCCTCCCAGGGCCGCTCGTGCCCGAAGATCGCGCTGCCCGCCACGAAGACGTTGGCCCCCGCAGCTGCCGCGACCGGCGCCGTGGAGACGTCGATGCCGCCGTCGACCTCGACGTCGACCGCCAGATCGGCTCCGTCGACCGCCGCGCGCACTTGCCGGACCTTCGGCATCACGTCAGCGATGAAGCTCTGCCCGCCGAACCCCGGGAAGACGGTCATGCAGAGGACGAGGTCGACATCCGACAGGTACGGCTCCACCGCCTCGAACGGCGTGTCGGGATTGAGTGCCAGCCCGGTACGCAGGCCCAGCGCGCGCATGTGGGTGACCAGTTCGTCGGTGTCACCGATTTCGACGTGCACCGTGCACCCGTCCGCGCCCGCGTCGGCGAACGCCTGGAGGTACTGGCCCGGGTCCGTCATCATGAGGTGGCAGTCGAAGAACAACGGTGTGTGGTGCCGCAGGGACGCGACGACCGGCGGGCCGATCGTGACGTTCGGCACGAAGTGCCCGTCCATGACGTCGACGTGGAGCCAGTCCGCCGACGCCGCCACCTCCCCTACTTGTTCGGCCAGCGCGCCGAAGTCCGCGGAGAGGAGCGAAGGGGCGATGCGCACGTCGCCGGGGGCACCGGCGTGCGGGTGGCCGTCCTTCCGAGGTGTCGGTTTCGGCGTGGGCTCGTCCCTGTCCTTGCCCATGTCCCCGTGGTCGATGTCCATGGGCCGCTCGACGGCGCTCAGGTGAAGCGAGCCCAGCAGAGGATGCGCTTGTACCCGTAGAAGTACGGCTCTCGCTCGCCCAGCTCCTCGATGAGGCGCTCCCGGTAGCGCTCGACGAACTCCTCGAAGAGCTCCGGCGTGAGCCGCTGCCGGTACGGGGTGAGCAGGGTGCCCATCACCCACTCGACGACCTCGCCGGTGGACTCGAGCTCGTGCCCGTAGACCTCCATGCGGACGACCTGGTCCTTGGCGCCCAGTTCGTAGAGCAGATCCGCGTAGACCTCCGGTGAAAGGACGAACCGCCCCCGATCCTCGGGCGCGTTCCCATCCAACGCGTCGATGAAGGGCGGCTCTATCGCCACCTGGTGCGCCAGGAGGTGGGACGGGTGGCGGTAGTTGGCGGGCACCTGGAAGGCAAGTTGGCCGTCCGGTGCCAGCGCCGTACGCATGCGGGCCAAGAGGTTGAGGTGGTCGTCGACCCATTGCAGCGACGCGTTGGCGAACACGAGGTCGAGGTCCTTGCCCAGCCACGTCGCGATGTCACCCTGCTCGAACGACAGGCCCGGCACGTTCGAGTGCGTCGTCTGCGCGCGTTCGAGCATGGAGGCCGAAGAGTCGATACCGACCGTCCCTTCCGCCTCCATCTCCTCGTGCAGGATCCTGGTGAGATCGCCGGTTCCGCATCCGAGGTCGACAATGCGACCACCGGGTACCGGATGACACAGCATCAGCAGGTCGTCGAAGGGCTGCTGGCGTTCCGAACGGAAACGTTCGTATTGGTCCGGGCTCCACCCGTCTATCGGCGTCACGGTCACCGGGCCCATGTCTAGTCGGTCCCGAGACGCTCGCCGTGCGCAGGACGGACACCGCGCAGCCACTCCTCGGCTGACATGGGGGAACGGCTTTCCGGCTGCACCCGTCGGAGCACGAGTGCGCCATCGCCGGTGACGACCGCCGCACCGACCATTGCTCCGGGCCCGAGCCGGTCGGCTTGCCCGCCTTGCCCGCCTTGCTCTTCGGGCGCATCGCCGAGGGTCGCCTCCAGCACGGTCAGACGCTTGCCGCGGAACGTGGTCCACGCCCGCTCCAGGCGGACCACCCGCCGAAGCTGGCGCGCCGGCTCGGCCCAGTTGAGGTGGAGCTCCTCCTTGGTGATCTTGTCGGCGATGGTGGGTTCCCCCACCTGGGGCACCGGAACCGGGAGGCCGTTCACGCCGTGCGCCAGCGCGCCGACCAGGAGCGCGCAGCCCACATCGACCAGCTCGGCCCGCAGTCCGGTGAGGGTGATCTCCTCGTCGAGCGGGACGGCACTGCTGGCGTAGACGGGCCCGGTATCGAGACCTTCTTCGATCTTCATCAGACACACGCCCGTCTCGTGGTCCCCGGCCAGGATGGCCCGCTCCACGGGCGCGGCGCCGCGCCACCGCGGCAACAGGGAGAAGTGCAGGTTGATCATGGGCACGTCGGCCAAGAGCGCGGCCGGGATGATGCGCCCGTAGGCCACGACGACCCCCAACTCGACACCCGCAGCAGCGACATCGGACAGTTCGTGGGTCACCGGGAGACCGAGGTCTCCGGCGGCGGCCTTCACCGGGCTGGGCGTGGTGGTTCCACCCCGTCCGCGCCGCTTGTCTGCCCGCGTGACCACGAGGGCGATGTCGTGCCCGGCGTCTCGCAACGCACGCAGCGGTGCCACGGCCACATCGGGCGTGCCGAGGAAGGCCAGCCGCGCCATCAGCTCACCGTAGGCACGGTGCCCGACGGCACGCGTGCCGTGCGCATCCGGCGGCGCGGCGGCGCGTCAGCGGGAGAACAGGTCGGACAGACCGTCCGGGTCGGCCGGGTGCAGATCGAACGTGCGGTCCCGCAGGATCTTCAGCGCCTCTTTGCGCTGGTCGTCGCTCAGCCGCTCCACGAGAAGGATCCCGTCGAGGTGGTCGAGCTCGTGTTGGAACACCCGGCCTTCGAGCTCGGTCGCCTCGATCGACACCTCGTTCCCGTCGAGGTCCAGACCGACGAGGTGGACGGCGTTCGGACGCACGATCTCCCAGCTGAGGCCCGGGACGGACAGGCAGCCCTCGTCGTAGACCCACTCGCCGTCGCTCTCCACGATGCGGGGGTTGATGATGGTCCGTGCCCCCTCGCCGACGTCGTAGACGAAGATGCGGCGCTGCACGCCCACCTGGTTCGCGGCCAGGCCGGTGCCGGGCGCCGCGTACATCGTCTCGATCATGGAGTCGACGAGACTGGCCACCGAGCCGTCGATCTCCTCGACTTCGCGGGTGCGCTCCTTCAGCACGGGGTCGCCGTATTGGCGGATCACGAGGCCGGGCATCGCTCCATTCTACCGATGGGGTCCGTGCACTCGGAGCGGTGGTCGGACCTCAGATGGCCGGCGGGTCGACCGCCACTCGAAGGCCGCGGCCGGATGGTCGCTCGACCCGGGCCAGCAGGTCGCACAAGACGTCGTGGTCGGGCGCCCGCACGAGCCAGGAACCGTCACCCGCTGTCGTGACGGAGACGGCGCCGCCCGCGCGTGCGGCGTCTTGGGCCAAGGCGGCGGCGTAGACCGGGGCGAGCGCACCCGAGACCAACGCGAGGGCCGAGAACGGTGGCAGGTCGGACGAGCGGCGGACGGCCTCCTCCTCCGCCTGCACGGGCGCCGGGTCGCCCCGCACGGCTGCCTCGAGCGCCGGGTGGTCGGGGACGCGAGTCTGCACCTGCACCCGGGCCCAGGCCGGACCACTCCCCCGCGGGCCCACGAGGCGACCGGCCCGCACGAGCAGCGCCAGTGTCTCGTCTGTGGCGGAGAGCCGGGGGGCGAGGAGGTGAAGGTCGATATCGAGGAACGCGACCGTCGCGGCGCGGCGCACGCGGTGGAGCACCGCCTCGGTGCCGACGAGCACCCGGGCGTCGGTCCCGCCCGCCCTGTGGCCGCCGCCCGCGGGAGCAGGGCCCGACACCTCCTCGACCTCCACCCCGAGCAATGCCGTGAGTTCGTCACGTACACGGCTGACGCCGGCGCGGAGCGTCTTCATCTTGAGCCGCCCGCAGGATGCGCAGACCAGCGGCCGCACCTCGTCACAGCGGGGGCAGTGCAGCGTGGCCTTGTCGGCAGCCGCGGCCATGGCCGCGCCGCAGCGGAGGCAGCGCGCCAGCTCGCCGCAATGGCTGCAAGCCAGGAGGCGCGCCCCTCCTTTGCGGTTGTACACACAGACGAGAGGGGCCGGGGTCTGGGTCTGATCCGGGTGCGGTGCGTCGAGAACCGCACGGGCCAAGCGGACGAACTCCTGGGAGAAGAGGCCCGTGCGCGGATCGGCACCCCGGCGGTCCACCCGCTCCAGTGCCGGCCATCCGGCCCGCTCCTCGTGCGGAGGCCCCGCCACGGTGAGGTCGCCCGTCAGCGTGACGGGCGGCACCGGCGAGGTGAGCACGCACGGCACCCCGGCGCGACGCGCCCGCTCGATCGCCACGTCGACCGCGCCGTACGTGGGTGCGCTCTCCTCCCGATAGGCGTCGTCGTGCGCGTCGAGGACGACGACTGCCCCCAGCACGGGAACAGGAGACCACGCGCCCGCCCGGCTCCCCACCACGACGGGCCAACCGGCGCGGGCCTCGACCCAGTCGGTCGTCGCAGCCAGGCCCCGGCGGGTCAGGCGGGCGCAGAGGCGTTCGGCCCAACCGACGAACGGGACCAGCACCAGCACCGTGCCTTCGCGGGCGCGCACATGCGGGTCGGTGGCGGCCGCCAGCACGAGGTCCAAGAGGTCGGTCGCCGGCGGGAGGCGGACGACGGTCACCCGGTTCCCGGCGGGCACGTCGGCCCACAACCGTCCCGAACCCTCCGGCGCAGGCGACGCGGCGCCGTCTGCGTCGCGGCCGGGCGCGGGCAGTGCCGGGGGAAGGGTGCGCACGATCACCTTGGGCGAAGCCGCCTGGAGGAAGGCCGCCTCCGGCCCCGCCCACCGCCAGGCGCCCCAGGCGGCCGCCTCGACCACGGGTTGCGGCGGGCCCCAGCCGAGCCATGACTTGAGCGGGCGGACCTCGAGGCCGGGGGTGGGTTCGACGTCGTCCCGCACCACCCAGCCGCGCACCGTGCGGCCGTGCAGCGGTGCGCGCACACGCGTGCCCACCACGACCGGTTCGGTCCACGCCGGCGGGACCGCGTAGTCGAACTCCTTCGCCACCGCAGCCACCTCGGTGCGCACGCGGACGAGACGCTGGGGAGGCCGTTCCTGGGTCGTCACGGCGCCATGGTCGCGCCGCGTTGGGTCAGGGGGGAGCAGGCGCTGCGTGCTGCGATGGTTGGACCCGCCCCGCTGCGGAGCGGCGGCAGATCAGAGCCCGAGGGCAGAGCGCAGGTCGTCCACCCGCGGGGTGGCCTCCCAGGTGAACTCCTTCTCGGAGCGGCCGAAGTGACCGTAGGCGGCCGTCTTCTTGTAGATCGGGCGCCGCAGGTCGAGATCGCGGGCGATCGCCGCGGGCCGGAGGTCGAACAGCTCGCGCACGGCATCGGAGATCTTCTCGGGATCGGCCGACTCGGTCCCGAACGTGTCGACGAGCAACGACACCGGGTGTGCCACGCCGATGGCGTAGGCCACCTGCACCTCGCACCGGCGCGCCGCCCCGGAGGCGACGACGTGCTTGGCGACCCAGCGCGCCGCGTACGCAGCCGAGCGGTCGACCTTCGAGGGGTCCTTGCCCGAGAAGGCGCCGCCGCCGTGGCGGGCCATACCGCCGTAGGTGTCGACGATGATCTTCCGTCCCGTCAGGCCGGTGTCCGCGTGCGGGCCCCCCAGCTCGAAGATCCCGGTCGGGTTCACGAAGATGCGGAGGTCCTCGGAGTCGAGGTCCGTGGGGAGGAGCGGCATGATCACGTGCTCGACGAGGTCTGGCCGCAGCTGCTCCTCCAGGTCGATGCCACCGGCGTGCTGGGTCGAGATCAGGACCGTGTCGATGCGCACCGGACGTCCGTCCTCGTACACGACCGACACCTGGGTCTTGCCGTCCGGCCGCAGATACGAAACGGCGCCAGCCCGCCGCACCTGGGCCAGTCGCTCGGAGAGGCGGTGGGCCAGCCAAACGGGCAACGGCATGAGGTCGGGTGTCTCGTCACACGCGTAGCCGAACATCATCCCCTGGTCGCCCGCGCCCTGGGCGTTGAGCGTGTCCTCGCCGCCCGAGCCCGTGCGCAGCTCGAATGCCGCGTCGACGCCTTGCGCGATGTCCGGCGACTGCGCGTCCAACGACACCAGCACGCCGCACGTCTTGCCGTTGAAGCCGTAGCTGTCGTTGTCGTATCCGATGTCGCAGACGGTGTCCCGCACGAGAGACGGGATGTCCACGTAGGTCGACGTCGTCACCTCGCCCGCCACCACGACGAGGCCGGTCGTCAGGAGCGTCTCGCAGGCCACGCGGCTCTCCGGGTCTCCTTCGAGGATCGCGTCGAGGACGGCGTCCGAAATCTGGTCCGCCATCTTGTCGGGATGACCCTCGGTGACCGATTCCGAGGTGAAGGTCGTTTTCACGTGGAGCTCCGCTTCTCTTTCAGGTGCGCGATGACACTATCCAACACGGCTTCCGCCACCGCATCCTTGGAGGTCAGGGGGATGTCGGTGGTACGTCCGTCCGCATGGAGAATGACCACGGCATTGGTGTCGTGATCGAACCCGGCGCCTGGTGCGCTCACGTCGTTAACGACGAGCAGGTCGACTCCCTTGCGCTCGAGCTTCCGCCGGGCACGCCCGACGGCGTCGTGGGTCTCGGCGGCGAATCCGACCAGGAGCTGCCCGGCGCGGCGCCGTTCTGCCAGTCCGGCCAGGATGTCCGGCGTGGGCTCGAGCACCAGCTCGGGCACCCCGTCCTCCTTCGACAGCTTCGTCTCGGCGGACGCCTTGGGCCGGAAGTCCGCGACCGCGGCGGCCATGACCACGACATCGGCATGCGGCGCGACGCGCCCCAGCGCGGCTTCCATGTCCGCGGCGGTCTCCACGTCCACGCGGGTCACTCTTGACACGACGTCGGACGGAAGCGTGAGGGCCGACGCGGTCACCAACGTGACGTCTGCACCGCGTCGGGCCGCGGCCACCGCGACCGCGTGTCCCTGCTTGCCGGAGGAGCGGTTCGTGATGAAGCGGACCGGATCGAGCGGCTCTCGTGTGCCGCCCGCGCTGACGACGACGCGCACGGCCTCCAGGTCCGGTGCGGCCGGGTTCGCCCCTCCGTGGCGGGCGGGCGGTTGCGCGAGGCGTCGGAGGACCCGTTCGACGATCACGGCGGGGTCGGCCAGGCGACCCTCGCCCTGGTCGCCCCCGGCCAGACGACCGCTCTCGGGCGGCACGATCTCCACGCCGCGGCGCTCGAGCGTGGCCAGGTTGTCGCGCACGGACGGGTGCTCCCACATCTCGGTGTGCATGGCCGGACAGAGCAGCACGGGAGCCCGGGTCGCCAGCAGCGTGGCGCTCAAGAGATCGTCGGACAGTCCGGCGGCGTAACGGGCGATCGTGTGTGCCGTGGCGGGGGCGACCACGATCAGGTCGGCCGATTGGCCCAGGCGCGTGTGCGGGATCGGCGAGTCCTCGCCCCAGAGCGACAGCTGCGCGGGCGCCGACGCCAGGGCGGAGAACGTCAGAGCGCCGACGAAGCGGGTGGCGTCCCGGGTCAGCACCGGAGTCACGTGCACGCCGGCGTCGACGAGACGCCGGCAGACCTCGACGGCCTTGTAGGCCGCGATGCCGCCGGTGACGCCCAGAACGACGTGCGGCACGCGACCGGACTGGTCGGGACGGTGGTCGGACTGCAGGCCTTCGGCCATCGGCGGCACCCGCCCGCCTCTCCGCGTGCCTTAGCCGGCGGTCGGGTCCCCGTCCCCGACGTCGCTCGTGCCGAGGATCTCGGCGTCTGCGTCCCCGCTCTCCTCAGCCAGCAAGCCCGCCTCGGCGGCGTCCGCCATGGCCGTGGCGAGCGCGGCCTCCTCCTCGGGATCGGGTCGGGTGAAGGTGGCCTTGCCGGCGGCGATCTCCTCGAATGCGATGGAAACCGGCTTCCCCGAGACGGAGGCCACCTGGGGTGGGACGACCTTGCCGAGGCCCTCGCCCAGGCTGTTGTAGTAGGAGTTCACCTGCCGAGCCCGGGCCGAGCCGAGTGCAACGAGGGTGAACTTCGAGTCCACCTTGTCCAACAGCTCCTCGATGGGGGGGTCCATGAGGGTATGGCGGCCTTGGGCCATCAGGATTCCTCCGGGTTCTCGGCGCGTGGGGCAGCCGAACGGGTTCTGTCAACTATAGCCGTCAGCTCGGCCACGGCCTGTTGCAGGTCCTCGTTGACCACCGTGTACTGGGCGATGCGCGCGCCACGTTCGACCTCCGCCCGGCCCAGCTCCACCCGTCGCCGGACGTGGTCTTCGTCGTCGCCCCGCTCGGCCAGGCGGGCCGCCTGCACCTCCGCCGACGGCGGCAGCAGCAACACGACGACCGCATCGGGGCGCTGGGCGAGCACCTGCTCCGCACCCTGCACGTCGATCTCCAGGAGCACGTCGGCACCCGGTGGCGGATCGGGGATGGGCGTCCCCATGAGGTTGTCGAGGAATTCGGCCCACTCGAAGAAGCCGCCGCGGGAGATGGCTTCCTCGAAGGTCTCCCGGTCCACGAACTCGTACGCCCCGCGTTCGCGCTCCCCCGGCCGCGGGGACCGCGTCGTCCAACTCCGGCTCAGCCAGACGGTCGGATCCTGTGCGACGAGCTCAGCCGCCACCGTGCCCTTGCCGGCCCCGCCGGGGCCGATGAGCACGAAGATCAGTGGCTCAGCGCGCAGTCTCTTTGAGCAGCGCTTCGCGCTGCTTGGCACCGAGCCCCTGCAACCGCCGGCTGTCGCTGATGCCGACGGTTTCCATCAGGCGCCGTGCCTTGACCTTGCCCAATCCGGGCAAGGACTCGAGCACCGAGACCACTTTCATCTTCCCAACAGTCTCGTTGGAATCCGCCTGCGTCAGGAGATCTGCCAGCGACAAGGAGCCCATCTTGAGCTTGTCCTTGACCTCGGCCCGTTCACGACGAACCTTGGCAGCCTTTTCGAGTGCAGCGGCGCGCTGCTCTGGAGTAAGTGCGGGAGGTTGCGGCATGGCGAGACCATAGCGCCTCGGGCTGGGCGCTTCACACCCAAATTCCCTACTCAGGGCATGAGCGCAGCGAGCTCGCGAGCGAGCGCCTCCGTCCGGTGACGCAACGCCTTCGGGTCGGGGCCGGCTTCGAGCACGGCACGGGAGGCGCTCGGCAACACGGTGCCGGGCTCGCACTCGCGGAAGCGCTCCGCCACGTCCTCGGGGCCGGCGCCCTGAGCGCCAAGCCCGGGTGCCACAATAACCCCCCTGAGCTGGGACAATGGAAAGGTTGACGGCTCAAGGGTGGCGCCGACAACGGCGCCTACGGTGCCGGCCGATACGTCGGGCGACGCGTTGAGCGCGGCGATCTCCCCCAGCAGCATGTCTTCTACGGCGGTTCCCGCGACCGTCCGTGCCTCCTGGAGGGCGCGACCCTCCGGGTTGGAACTGCGGGCCACGACGAGTACGCCCCGTCCGTTGTCCGCCGCCGAACGCACCATCGGTGCCAGTGCACCGAGGCCGAGATACGCGTGGGCGGTCACGGCATCCGCAGCCAGCGGGCTGCCGTCGCGTAGCCAGGCGTCCGCGTACGCGGCGGCCGTGGAGTCGATGTCGCCGCGCTTGGCGTCGGCGATGACGATCAGTCCGGCACGGGACGCCTCCGCGATGAGGCGCTCGAGCGCGGCCATCCCCGCCGCGCCATGCCGTTCGAAGAACGCGACCTGTGGCTTGATCACGCCGACCGATCCTGCGAACGCCTCCACGCAGATGGCGCAGAACGCCTCCAGTCCGTTGGCGTCGTCGGGCAGGTCCCATCCGGTGAGCAACGCTCTGGAGGGATCGATGCCCGCGCAAAGCGGCCCGTGCACCTTCACCGCGGCGGCGACGCGGTCGCCGAAGCTGCCGGCGTCGCGGTCGCGCTCGCGCTCGCGCTGTCGGTCGTTCACGGCGTTCTCCTTTCGGCGGCCGTTCCGTCGTCCGGCGGGGCGGCCGGCACCCCAGCTCCCTCCGCGCGCACATCGCCACGACCGGTCACGCGGGCCCGTGCGGCGGCACGGACATTTTCGACGGTCGTCCCGTGGGTGTCGCACCAGTGCGCCAGCTGGCGCAGGACCTTCCACGGCGCCCGGGGATCCCGGAACGTCGCCGTCCCGACCTGCACCGCATCCGCGCCAGCCTGGAGGAGCTCAACGGCGTCAAGACCGGAGGCCACCCCGCCCACCCCGACGATCGGGACGTCGGGGAAGGCGTGCCTGCACTCCCAGACGGCCCGCACGGCCACCGGATGGACGGGAGGCCCCGAGAGGCCGCCGCCTCCCGCCCCGAGCAGTGGGTCCCCCGACTCGGGGTCGAGGGCGAGGCCGAGCAGCGTGTTGACCAGCGTCAAACCGTCCGCACCGCCGTCGAGCGCGCCCGCCGCGATCTCCACCACGTCGGGCACATTCGGGCTCAACTTGGCCCAGCGGGGCAGCCCACAGGCCGTGGCCTGCATCACGCGCGCCGTCATCTCGGCCGAGTGGGCGAACATCCGCGACCGGTCCTCCACGTTCGGGCAGCTGACGTTCACCTCGACGGCGACGATCGCCGGGGCCGGGGGCGCGCCGGCGACGTCGGCGGCGAGCTCGGCCGCGCGCCCGAAGTCGGACACACTGCGTCCCCAGATGCTGAGTACGACCCGCGCGCCGGCCTCGGCCAGTGCGGGCAGATCCTTGGCCGCCCACGCCGCCAAGCCCGGACCTTGGAGTCCGACGCTGTTCAGCATGCCGGCGCCGACCTCATGGACCCGGGGCGACGGATTGCCGGGCCACGGATCGACCGAGAGCGACTTCACGACGACCGCGCCAAGTTCTGCCAGCGGGCCGTACGCCGCCAGCTCCGTGCCGTGGCCCGAGGTCCCCGACGCGGTCATGACCGGATTGGGCAGCACGACGTCCCCGATCCGGGTGGCCAGGACGTCAGGCGTCGTGACCACCGTCACCGCTCCAGCCCCACGTGGAGGTCCTGGAGCGGACGCACCCGCAACGGATGCGTCCGTGCGTCGGCCATGCCGCCTGCGGCGGCGCGCGCCGCGGCGAGCGTCGTCAAACAGGGCACGTGGTAGGTGACGGCTGCGGTGCGTATGTGCAGGCCGTCCGCGGGGGCCCAGGCCGCGTGGCGTGTTCACGACGAGCTGCACTTTCCCCTGCGCGATCAGGTCGACCGCGTCGGAGGCCACGCCCTCCTCGCCCACCTTGGCCACCAGGGTGTCGACGGTCACGCCCTGGGAGCGTAGAAAGCCGGCGGTGCCCAAGGTGGCGGCGATGGAGAATCCCAAATCGGAGAACGCGCGCGCCACCTCGAGCCCGGCCGGCTTGTCCCGATCGGCCAGCGAGAGGAAGACCGTGCCCGAATCGGGCAGGCGGGTGCCGGCCGCCATTTGGCTCTTGGCGAAGGCGAGCCCGAAGGTGACGTCGACGCCCATGACCTCACCGGTCGAGCGCATCTCGGGCCCGAGCAGCGTGTCGACGCCCGGGAACCGGTCGAACGGCATCACCGCCTCCTTGACGCTCACGTGGTCGAGCACCGGGACCTGGCCGCGTACCCCCTTGGGCAGCAGCCCCTCCTCCCGGAGGTCCTCCAACGTCTGGCCCACCATGACGCGTGCCGCCACCATGGCCAGCGGCACTCCGGTCGCCTTGGCCACGAAGGGAACGGTACGGCTGGCCCTCGGGTTGGCCTCGAGCACGTAGACCCGCCCGTCTTTGACCGCGTACTGCACGTTGAGGAGGCCTTGCACCTGGAGCGACTCGGCCAGCGCACGCGTGTAGCTGTCGAGAGCGGCCATGACGTCGGGCGCGAGCGACTGCGGGGGCAGCGCACAGGCGGAGTCGCCCGAATGGACGCCCGCTTCCTCGACATGCTCCATCACCCCGCCGATCAGGACCTCGCCGGTGCCGTCGCGGACCGCGTCGACGTCGACTTCCACGGCGTCCTCCAGGAAGCGGTCCACCAGCACAGGGCGTTCCGCGGTCACGCCCCCTTCGCGGGCCAGCGCGCCCGTCGCCATCGTGTGCATGACGCGGCGCACACCTTCGTCGTCGTAGACGATCTCCATGGCGCGGCCCCCCAGCACGTAGCTCGGCCGCACCAGCACCGGGTACCCGACCCGGCCGGCGACGGCCAGGGCCTCGGCGCTGCTGGTCGCGGTGCCGCCCGGCGGCTGTGGGATGTCGAGCTCCGCGCACAACGCGTTCCAACGTTCCCTGTCCTCGGCCAGGTCGATGGAGGCGGGGCTCGTCCCCAGAACGAGCTCGGGCGGGAGCGTCCCCGCCAGCTTGAGGGGCGTCTGTCCGCCCAACGAGACGATCACGCCGGCAACCGACCCTCCTGCGGCCAGCTCGGCATCGAGCACGTTGGCGACGTCTTCGGCGGTCAGCGGCTCGAAATAGAGGCGGTCCGAGGTGTCGTAGTCCGTCGAGACCGTTTCGGGGTTGCAGTTGACCATGACCGTCTCGTAGCCCGCGTCGCGCAGCGACATGGAGGCGTGCACGCAGCAGTAGTCGAACTCGATCCCCTGCCCGATCCGGTTCGGACCCGAACCGAGAATGATCACCCGCTCCCGCTCCGAGGGACGCACCTCGTCCTCTTCCTCGTACGTCGCGTAGTGATAGGGCGTGAACGCCTCAAACTCGGCCGCACACGTGTCGACGGTCTTGAAGGTCGCCCGCACTCCGCGGCCCAGCCGCTCCGCTCGTATGACCGATTCGGAGGTCCCACGCAGGTAAGCCAACTGCGCGTCGGAGAACCCGAGTCGCTTGGCCCGGCGGAAGTCCTCTTGTGACAGGGCCGGCGCGGCGGCGATGCGGGCGCGCTCCACCGTGATGCGGGCCACCTGCCGCACGAACCACGGGTCGATGCCTGTGCGGGCCACCACCTCCTCCACCGCCGCGCCACGCCGGAGCACCGCTTCCAACTCGAAGATGCGATCGGGCGTGGGCACGGCGATGCGCGCGAGGAGCTCGTCGAGACCGAGGTCGTCGAGGGATCGCTCCGACGGGTCCGCGTTCAAGCCAGCCCGGCCCTGCTCCAACGACCGCAGCGCCTTCTGGAGCGACTCGCAGAAGGTGCGCCCGATGGCCATGACTTCGCCGACCGACTGCATGCGGGTGCCGAGCCTGCTCTCGGCGCCCGGCAACTTCTCGAACGCCCACCGCGGCACCTTCGTGACGACGTAGTCGATCGTCGGCTCGAAGGAGGCCGGGGTCTTCTGTGTGATGTCGTTCGGTATTTCGTTCAGCCGGTATCCGACGGCGAGGCGGGCCGCGATCTTGGCGATGGGGAAGCCGGTCGCCTTCGAGGCCAGGGCCGAGGAGCGTGAGACACGCGGGTTCATTTCGATGATCACCCGGCGGCCGGTGGCGGGGTCCACGGCGAACTGGACGTTGGACCCGCCGGTCTCGACGCCGACGCGGCGCAAACAGGCGAAGGCGTCGTCGCGCATCGCCTGGTACTCGACGTCGGTGAGCGTCTGTGCGGGCGCCACAGTGATGGAGTCGCCCGTGTGGACCCCCATGGGATCGAGGTTCTCGATGGAGCACACGACGACGCAGTTGTCCGCGCCGTCGCGCATGACCTCGAGCTCGAACTCCTTCCATCCGGCGATGGACTGCTCAACGAGGATCTGTCCCACCGGGCTGGCGTCGAGGCCCTGAGCCGCCAGTTGCAGGAAGAGCTCGGGGTCCTCGGCGATGCCGGTCCCCTTGCCGCCCAGGATGTAACTGGGCCGCACCATGATGGGGTAGCCGATAGACGCGGCGATCTCCTCGGCTTCGCGCAGGGAGTGCGCGAAGCCCGAGCGCGGCACCTCCAGGCCGATGTCCTGCATGGCCACTTTGAAGCGGTCCCGGTCCTCGGCCGTGGCGATCGCCTCCGGACGCGCACCGATGACCTCCACCCCGAAACGCTCGAGCACGCCGAGGTCCACCAGTCGCATGGTCAGGTTGAGCGCGGTCTGCCCGCCCAGCGTGGGCAACAGCGCGTCTGGGCGCTCCTGCTCGATGATCGCCGTCAGGACGTCGGGATCGAGCGGCTCCACATAGGTCCGGTCCGCCGTGCCGGGGTCGGTCATGATCGTGGCCGGGTTCGAGTTGGCCAGGATCACCCGGTACCCCTCCTCAGCCAGCACCCGGCAGGCCTGCGTGCCCGAGTAGTCGAACTCACAGGCTTGCCCGATCACGATGGGACCGGATCCGATGACCAGGATGGAGCGCAGGTCGTCGCGGCGCGGCATGAAGGTCTAGTCCTTCTCCTCCGGGCTCAGCGCGAACCGGCGCCGGCGCGGGCAGATGACGGATGGGACAACATGAGGTCCCGGAAGCGCGCGAAGAGATACCGCGCGTCGTGGGGTCCTGGTGCCGCCTCGGGGTGGTATTGCACCGAGAACGCGGGCGCCTTGACGGAGCAGAACCCCTCGATGACCCCGTCGTTGAGGTTCACGTGGGTGGTCTCGGCATCGGGGACGGAGCCCGCGGCCACGGCGTAGTTGTGGTTCTGGCTCGTGATCTCAACCGTCCCCGAGGCGAGGTGCTGGACAGGGTGGTTGGCGCCGTGGTGCCCGAACGGCAGCTTGTACGTGGTGCCACCCAGCGCGTTGGCCAGAAGCTGATGACCGAGGCAGATCCCGAAGACGGGAACCCGGCCCACCAGATCGGCGATCGCGCCCGTCGGTCCCGGCAGCGCCGCCGGATCGCCGGGACCGTTGGAGAGGAAGACGCCGTCAGGGTCCAGCGCCAACACGTCGGCGGCCGGGGTGCCGGCGGGGACCACGATCACCGGTCCCAGCGTGCGCAGCAGCCGGATCATGGTGGCCTTCACACCGAAGTCGTAAGCCACGACCCGAAGGGCGTCCGTGCGGGCGCCGGTGGCCGGGTCGGCCGGAAGAGGGGAGTACTCGGTGACGGCGGCCGCCGTCACACCGGACACGAGGTCGAGGCCGTCGGTGCCGGCGGCGGCGGTGGCCGCGGTCGCGAGCTCGCGCTCCGGTGCCGTGCCGAAAGCGCAGGGCACCGCGCCCGCGGTCCGTATGTGCCGCGCCAGCCGGCGGGTGTCGACCCCGGTGAGCGCCGGCACGCCGTGGCGGCGCAGGAAGGGCTCTAGAGCTTCCGTGGCCCGCCAGTTCGAGGGCTCGCCGGCGATGTCGCAGACGACGACGCCGCGGCAGTGCGGCGCGCGCGCCTCGTTGTCGCCCGCGTTCGTGCCGTAGTTCCCGATGTGCGTGTTGGTGAAGGCGATCACCTGTCCGGCGTACGAAGGGTCGGTGATCACCTCCTGGTAGCCGCTCATGGCCGTGTTGAACACGAGCTCTCCTGTCGCCACGGCGACGTCGGCGCCGGCGCGCTCGCCTCGGAAGACGGTCCCGTCCGCCGTCACGAGCAGCGCGGGAGGGCGGTCGTGCGGAGGGCTCACGGCGTCACCGCTGGGCCTCGGCGTCGATCACGACCGGCTCCCCCCGGAGCACCGTGTGGCGGACGGCACCGGTGAAGGCGCGGCCGCCGTAGGGCGTGTTGCGGCTCCGGCTGGCGAGGGTGGCCGGGTCGACCACCGTCGCGGCGGCGGGGTCGAAGACACAGAGGTTCGCGGTGGCGCCCGCCTCGACCGGTCCGCCGTGCGCGCTGTGGCCCGCGGGCCGCGCGTCGGTGGCGGTGAGCCGCGCGATCGCGGCCGGCTGCGCGCTCAGCAGCGCGAAGACCCGCTCGGGACCGAGCCGCGGCGACAGGACCTCCCACGCCAGGGGCAGCGCCGTCTGGAGTCCCAGCATGCCGGGCGGCGCCTGGTCGAACGGAACGTCCTTCGTCTCGGGGGCGTGGGGGGCGTGGTCGGTGGCCACGGCGTCGATGGTGCCGTCACAGAGACCGGCCACCACAGCGGCCACGTCCTCCTCCGTCCGCAGCGGCGGGTTGACCTTGAAGACGGGGTCGTACCCTGCCACCAGGTCGTGCGTCAGGAGCATGTGATGCGGTGCGGCCTCCGCCGTCACCGCGAGCCCCTCCGCCTTGGCCCGGCGCACCAGCTCGACCGAGCCGGCCGTCGAGAGGTGCAGGAAATGGACGGGTGCGCCGGTGAGCCGGACCAACGCGATGTCGCGCGCCACCATCGCCTCTTCCGCGGCCGCGGGGATGCCCGGGACTCCGAGTCGGCTGGACCAGCAGCCCTCGTGCATGGCGCCGCCCGCCGCTAGGTGCTCGTCCTCGCAGTGCTGGGCGAGCGTGACCCCGAGCCCCTTGGCGTAGTCGAGGGCGCGCCGCATGAGGCCGCCGTCTTGTACGCCGGCGCCGTCGTCGGTGAAGAGCGTCACGCCGAGCGCGGCCAGCTCGCCCATCGGTGCCAGCGCCCGGCCGGCCCGCCCGACGGTGATGGCGCCCGAGACCGCGACCTCGGCCGGGCAGCCCTCCCCCAGCGCCAGGACCTCCCGGGCCACGCCGGCCGAGTCGATCGCCGGCTCGGTGTTCGGCATGGCGAGGACCGCGGTGTAGCCGCCGAGCGCGGCGGCGCGGGCGCCGGTCTCGATCGTCTCCGCCTCCTCGCGCCCGGGCTGGCGAAGGTGTGTGTGGAGGTCCACGAGACCCGGTCCCACGAGGCATCCCGACGCATCGAGTACGGCCGCACCGGCCGGCGGCTCAATCGACTCCGCCAGGGCGACGACCCGCGGGCCGGCGACGGCGAGGTCGCGGCGCTGCAGGCCGTCGGGGCCGACCACGGTGCCGCCGCGGATCACCAGGGTCACGTCGGAGGAGGAAGGGGACGAAGAGGGCGACGACGAAGACGATGTCCGGCGAGAGGAGCGGGAGGAATCAGCCACGGGTCCCCCGTTGGGGGTCGCGGGGCAGCTCGCCGCCCAACAACAGGAAGAGGATGGCCATGCGCACCGCCACGCCGTTGCTCACCTGCTGGGTCACGACTGTGCGCGGCAGATCGGCCACGTCCGAGGCGATCTCGACGCCGCGCACCATGGGACCGGGGTGGGTGACGATGGCGTGCTCCTGCAGGCGTGCCACCCGGCGCGCCGTGAGACCCCAGCGAGCCGTGTACTCGCGCAGGCTCGGGACGTAGGAGCCGCTCCCCCGCTCGGCCTGCAGGCGCAGCAGGGACACCACGTCGGCGTCGCCCAGTGCGTCGTCGAAGTCGGGGGCGACCGTGACCGGCCAGCCCTCGAGCGACGGGGGCAGCAGGCTGCCCGGCCCGGCCAGGCTGACCCGCGCGCCGAGCGCGGTGTAGGCGAGGACCTCGGAGCGGGCCACCCGGCTGTGCCGCACGTCCCCGACGATGAGCACCCGCAGACCGTCGAAGCAGTCGATCCCCAGCTCCTCGGGTGCCGCGCCCTTGCGTTCTGCCAGCACCTGGCGCACCGTGAAACAGTCGAGCAGGGCCTGGGTCGGGTGCTCGTGCCAGCCGTCGCCCGCGTTGACCACGCAGGCCCGACGGACCCAGCGCGCCACCTGGTGCGCCGCACCCGAGGAGGAGTGGCGGATGATGACGGCGTCGATGCCCATCGCCTCGACGGTCTCGACCGTGTCGCGCAGGCTCTCACCCTTCTTCACCGACGAGGTCGCGACCGGGAGCGACAGCACGTCGGCGGACAGCCGCTTCGCCGCGGTCTCGAAGGAGAGGCGGGTCCGGGTCGACTCCTCGAAGAACAAGGTGGCCACGACCTTGCCGCGCAGGGTGGGGACCTTCGGGATGGAACGGCGTTCGACCTCCGCGAAGGCCTCTGCCACGCGGAGGACCTCGGCGATGCCGTCGACGCTGAGGTCGGCGACGGACAGGAGGTGCTGGGGCGGCGCCGGGGCGGCAGGGACGGAGGCGGGAGAGGCGGGCATGGTCACTTGTCCTCGAGAGTGCCGATCCAGACGCCATCGTCACCCACGTCGACCATCTCCTCCCGGCGGGTCGGCAGGTTCTTGCCGACGTAGTCGGGGCGGATGGGGAGCTCCCGGTGGCCCCGGTCGATCATGACTGCCAGCTGCACGGCCCCGGCCCGGCCGAAGTCGTTGAGCGCGTTCAGAGCGGCGCGGATGGTCCGGCCGGTGAAGAGCACGTCGTCGACGAGGACCACGACCTTGCCGGCCAGGTCGCAGGGGACGTCGGTGACCGCCTCGGGGAGGACCGGGCGCAGGCCGATGTCGTCGCGGTAGAAGGCCACGTCCAGGGATCCGAGGTCCAGATCCGCGCCCTCTATCTGGCGCAGCGTCTCGGCCATACGGGTGGCCAGAGGGACACCGCCGGTCTGGAGGCCGATCAGGACGAGGTCCCCGAGCCCGCCGTTGCGCTCCAGGACCTCGTGCGACATGCGGGTGAGCGCACGCGCCACGTCCGCAGCGGTGAGAACCTGGGAATGGGCGACGAACACGCCACCGAGGGGTCGTGTATGACTCCGCTCGCGTTCGGCCACTCTTCCTCCTGCCGTGTGAGCCTCACGGGACTCACTTCACGGTCAGACGATCACTTTAGCGCGGCGACGGCCGTACCTCCGCGGCGATGGTGGAAAGAATTCCGTTGACGAACCCGCCCGACTCCTCGGTCGAGTACACCTTGGCCAGCTCCACGGCTTCGTCGATCACCACCGGCGCCGGTGGCCCCTCGGGGTCGAGGAGCTCGGCGACGGCGAGCCAGAGGACGAGGCGGTCGAGCACCGCCATCCGGTCGAGCGGCCAGCCCACGGAGGCGGCCGCGATGCGCCGTTCGGCCTCCTCACGGGTGGACACGGCGTTGGCCAGGAGGGTCCGGACGTAGGGGTCGGGGGCCACCGCCAGGGCGTCGGCGACGTCGATCGGGCTCTCCCCCTTGAGCTCCGCCTCGTAGAGGAGCGACAGCGCCCGCTCGCGCTGCTGGTGGCGGGGGGCGGGCTCGGGTGAAGGTGGCACCGGGCTAGGCAGTCCGGCGGCGCGGACGAGTCGTCCTGTCAGGGCCGGGTCAGGCCCTGGTCAGGTACTCGCCCGAACGCGTGTCGACCTTGATCATGTCGCCCACGTTCACGAACAGCGGCACGTGGACGACGAGGCCGGTCTGGAGGGTGGCCGGCTTGCGAGCACCCGAGACACGGTCGCCCTGCATGCCGGGCTCGGTCACGGTCACGGCGAGCTCGACGGCGGCGGGGAGGTCGACGCCCACGATCTCGCCGTTGTACATCTGCAGGATGACGGCGTCGCCCTCCTTCAGGTAGCTCGGCGCGTCGCCGAGCGACGCGGGCGCCGCGGTCATCTGCTCGTAGCTCGTCGTGTCCATGAACACGAAGTCCTGGCCGTCGCGGTAGAGGAACTGCATGTCCCGCTTGTCGATGATGGCCTGCTCCAGCTTCTCGTCGGCCCGGTAGGTGCGCTCTATCACGGCGCCGCTGCGGACGTTCTTGAGCTTGGTGCGCACGAAGGCGCCGCCCTTGCCCGGCTTGACGTGCTGGAACTCGACGACGCTGAACAGGCCTTCGGGGAGGTCCAGGCTCATGCCGTTCTTCAGGTCATTGGTCGAGACTGCCATGGATGTCCTTTGTGAAGCGGGTGAGGGGACGGGCGCCGTCCTCGGTCACGACGAGGGTGTCCTCGACGCGGACGCCGCCGTGCCCGGGAACGTAGACACCGGGCTCGACGGTCACGACGAAGCCGGGGGCGAGGATAGCAGTGCCCAATTGGGACACCGTGGGGGCCTCGTGGATATCGAGGCCGACGCCGTGACCGGTGCCGTGCTCGAAGCGGTCGGCCCAGCCGGCTTCCGCGATGACGGCGCGGCAGACGTCGTCGACTTCCTTGGCGGAGATGCCGGGACGCACCGCGGCGGCGCCGGCGGCTTGCGAGGTCTGCACCACCTCGAAGATGCGGGCGAGCTCGCCCTCGGGGTCGGCCCCGACGCAGAACGTGCGTGTCATATCGGAGCGGTAGCCCTCGAAGGTGGCACCAAAGTCGACCACGACCGGGTCGCCGTGTGCGATCGGGCGGGCGCCGGGGTGGTGGTGCGGCATGGCCGAGTTCTCGCCGGCGGCGACGATGGTGTCGAACGCGGTGCTCTGCGCACCACCCCGTCGCATGGCGGTGTCCAGTTCCAGGGCGAAGTGCTCCTCGGTGACGCCCTGGCTCATGAGCGGCAGCACCTCGAACAGCGCGGCGTCGGCGATGGCGGCGGCGCGCTCCATGCGGGCGATCTCGGTGGCGTCCTTGACCGCGCGCAGCGCCTCGACGGCGTTGGACGTGGGGACGAGGATCGCGGCGGCGGGTTCTGCGGTCTTGCCGGGGCCGCCCCCGCCCCCGAGGAGCTCGGCCCAGGCGCGCTGGGACGACCAGGTGACGTTGTCGGCCTCGAGCCCGATGCGCCGGTGGGAGGCGAGGAGGCCCTGCGCCGCCTTGCGTTGCTCGGCGGCGGGGCCGATGACAATGTCGACCTGCGCAGCGGCACCGGCCCGGGCGAGCTGCTCGGACGACTGCGTCCGGTAGCGGCCGTCCGTGGTGAGGAGCGCGGCGTCGCGGGTGACGGTCAGGACGCCCGCCGAGCCCGAGAACCCGGTCAGGTAGCGGATGTTGGCCAGCGTGGTGACCACCAGCGCGTCGACCTCGTCCTCGTCGAAGGCGGCGCGGAGCCGGTCGAGCCGGCCGGTCACCGTGAGCGGCGGCAGCGCGGTGGCCGGCGCGGTGTAGGGGTTGGCGGTCGCGGTCATGCGCTCTGGGCTCCCTTCAACAGTGCGGCGGCGGCGTCGATCGCGAGCTCGTAGCCGAGGCCTCCGAAACCCGCCACGACGCCGTCCGCCACCGGTGCGAGCACCGACGTGTGGCGGAACGGCTCCCGGGCGGCCGGGTTGGACAGGTGCAGCTCCACGACCGGGCCGTCGAAGGCGGCCACCGCATCGTGGAGCGACCACGAGGTGTGGCTGAGTGCCCCCGCGTTGATCACGAGCGCATCGGCCCGGCCCCGCGCGCCGTGCACGGCCTCCAGCAGGTCGCCCTCGTGGTTGGACTGGACGTGTTCGAGCTCGAGCCCGTGGCGCGCCGCGGCCTTCTCCGCTCGCGCCACGTGGTCGGCCAGCGTGTCGCTCCCGTAGACGGCCGGCTCGCGGTCGCCGAGCAGGTTGAGGTTCGGCCCCGAGAGGAGCACGACGAGGCTCACCGGTGCGCTCCCATGTCCGCCAGGGTAGCGACCACGTCCGCCCTGGCCACGCCCCGCACGGGCTCGACGCCGTCGGGGCCGTCGAGGACGAACGTCAGGTCCTGCTGCGCCTTCTTGTCCCGGCCCATGAACCCGAGGAGCTCCTCGGCGTCGGCGCCCCGGGGCAGGTCGGTCGGCAGGTCGTAGCTGCCGATCACGCGCCGGTGCTCGTCGACCCGGGCCTGGTCGATCCGCCCCAGCCGCTGGGCGAGCAAGGCGGCGAAGAGGAGGCCGATGGCCACGGCCTCGCCGTGGCGCAGGTCCCAGTCGTCGTGGTGGCGGGACAGCGCCGCCCCCTCGAGCGCGTGCGCGAGCGTGTGGCCGTAGTTGAGGATCATGCGCCGGCCGCCCTCGCGCTCGTCCTCGGCCACGACAGCGGCCTTGATGCCGGCGCAGCGCGCCACCTGCTCCTCTATCGGCTGATCGGGCGACGGCGCGTCGCCGAGGAAGGCGTACTTCGCGATTTCGCCCCGGCCGCAGGCCCACTCGCGGGGCGGC
Source organism: uncultured Acidimicrobiaceae bacterium (assembly GCA_963834405.1). Lineage (GTDB taxonomy): Bacteria > Actinomycetota > Acidimicrobiia > Acidimicrobiales > RAAP-2 > Bog-473. The sequence goes on from CAWIBX010000002.1 coordinate 209,497, forward strand.
AGGGTGGCGAGCGTCTCGGTGTCGCACAGCACCGCGGCGGGCTGCCAGAAGGCGCCCACGAGGTTCTTGCCCTCGGGCAGGTTGACGCCCGTCTTGCCGCCGATCGCCGCGTCGACCTGGGCCAGCAGCGAGGTGGCGACGTTCACGTAGGCGGTCCCCCGATGGTAGGTGGCGGCGGCAAAGCCGGCCACGTCGGTGACGATGCCGCCGCCGACGGCGACCACGGCGTCGGCCCGGGAGAGGCCCTGGCGGGTGAAGCGCCGGGCCAGGTCTTCGACCGTGGCCAGCGTCTTGCCCCCCTCGCCGTCGGGAATAGTGCAGACGTCGAAGCGGACGCCGAGGTCGATGTCGGCGAGCCACCCCGCATCGAGGAGGGGCTGTTGGGTGACGACGGCGGCCGCCTTGGCGGTCTCGGGCAGGAAGCGGGCCACCTCGTGGCGCGCCCCGGGCCCGACCAGCACCGGATAGGAGCGGTCGGCCAGGTCGACGGAGAGGGCGCGCACGGTTCGCTCGGTGTCCTCTTTGTTAGGACGCGCCGATCGGGGGCGTCGGGTGGGGGTGGACCCCGGCCCGCGGCAGGGCGGCGGCCCCGTCGTCGCCCACGACCTGGAGGATGCGGGCCATCACCTGGGTCGGGGGCAGGTCGTCCACGTCGATCACCAGGTCGGCGACCTCGCCGTAGAGCGGCGCCCGCTCGGCGTACAGGCGGGCCATGGCCTCCGGTGGGTCGTCGCCGAGCAGGGGCCGGCCGGCCCCGTCGCCCACCCGGCGGGCGTTGGTCTCGGGCCGGGCCCGCAGCCACACCACGGTCCCGCTCTGCGTGAGGCGGCGGCGGTTGTCCGGGTCGAGGACGGAGCCGCCGGCGGCCGACACGACGACGGGGGCGTCGAGCCGGCAGGCGCGGGCGAGGACCTCGGCCTCGGCCCGACGGAAGGCCGGCTCCCCCTCGCGCTCGAAGATCTCCGGGACGGTGCAGCCCGTCGCCGCCTCCACGTCGGTGTCCGAGTCGCAGTAGGCCCAGCCGAGGTGCTCGGCCAACAGCCGGCCCACGGTCGACTTGCCCGAGCCCATCATGCCGACGAGCAGGATGCGGGGCGGGCTGGGGCTCGTCATGCCTCGGCGGCGCCGATCGCCCGCCCGCCCGCGGCGGCCGACGGTGTGGAGCCCAGCGACGCCACGTACCCGTCGCGGTTGCGCACCACCTCGGCCAGCGAGTCGCCCCCGAACTTGCGGAGCGCCTCGTTGGCCAGTACGAGCGCCGTCATCGATTCGGCCACGACGCCCATGGCGGGGACCGCGGTGACGTCGGTGCGCTCGCGGAAGCTGACGGTGGACTCCTTGGTCACGACGTCGACCGTCTCGAGGACGGGCCGGTTGAGCGTGGCGAGCGGCTTCATGGCGACCCGTACGACGATGAGGGCGCCGTTGGACATGCCGCCCTCTATCCCCCCGGCCCGGTCCGTCGGCCGCACGTAGCCGGCGTTCTCCCCGGCTTGGGCATCGGCTTCGTCGTAGCGGATGGCGTCGTGGGCCTCCGAACCACGCCGCGCCGCGTTGTCCCAGCCCTCGCCGATCTCGACCGCCTTGACCGCCTGGATCGACATGAGGGCGCGGGCCAGGTTGGCGTCGAGCTTGCGGTCCCAGTGCACGTGGCTCCCCAGGCCGACCGGGACGCCGTAGGCGAGGACCTCGGCCACGCCACCCAGCGAGTCGCCCACCTTGGCTGCGGCCTTCACGGCCGCGACCATGGCCTCCTCGGCCTCCGGGTCGAAACAGCGGACCGCGCTCTCGTCGACCGTGTCGAGGTCGTTCGGTCCGGGGCGCGGACTGTCCGGCGTGGTCGCCGCGTCGCCGAGGCCCACGATGTGGCTGACCACGGTCATGCCCAGCTGGGTCAGCAGCAGCTTGGCCAGCGTGCCGGCGGCGACCCGGGCCGCCGTCTCCCGGGCCGAGGCGCGCTCCAACACGTCGCGGGCGTCGTCGAAGCCGTACTTGAGCATCCCGGGCAGGTCGGCGTGGCCGGGGCGGGGCTGCGTCAGGACCTTGGACGGCGCGCCCGGGTCGGGCGACATCTCCTCGGTCCACTTCGGCCACTCCGTGTTGGCGATCTCTATGGCGACCGGCGACCCCAGCGTGCGCCCGTGGCGGATGCCACCGAGGAGCGTGATCTCGTCCGCCTCGAAGCGCATGCGCGGGCCCCGTCCGAAGCCCAGCCGGCGGCGCGCCAGCTCGTCGCCGATGTCGGAGGCCTCGACGGGCAGGCCGGCCGGCAGGCCCTCCACCACGACCACCAGGGCGCGGCCGTGGGACTCACCCGCGGTCAGGAAGCGCAGCACGATGCAACGCTACCGGACGCCCGATCGGCGCCCTGAGCCGCGAGCAGGGCGCGCGGCTCAGGAATAGAAGGGGTTTTCGCCGCTGCCGTGGTCGGTGACGTCGAGGATCCGGGTGAGCTCGGGCACCTCGTCGAGCAGCGCCGTCTCGATCCCCTGGCGCAGCGTCATCTGCGACATCGCGCAGCCCTGGCACCCGCCCGACAGGCGCAGGTACGCGGTGCCGCCGTCCTCGTCGAGCGCCACCAGGTCGGCGCGGCCGCCGTGGCTGGCGATGGCCGGGTTGACCGACTGCTCCAGGACGGCCACGACGCGCCGGGCGAGCGGGCCGTCGATCCCCTTGGCGAGGACCTCCGACGGCACGTTCGGCGACGCCTCCTCGGGCGTCGGGGTATTCGGGTTCACGAGGACGAGACCGCCGCCGCCTTCGTCGGACCATTCGAGACGGGCGCCCCGCAAACGCTCGACGCTGCCGGCGGGGACGATGACCTCAATGTCCTCCTGCGCGTGGCGGACGTCGCCCTCGTCCGCGTCGGACGTCGCCTGGAAGTAGAGGTCGTAGACGAATGACCCGTCCTGGATGCCGCGCACCTCAAGCCAGAGGGCCAGGCTGGCGGGCTCGGGCTCCTGCTCGATGGCCTGTCGCACCACCTTGTACGCCTCGGGCGTGAGTGTCACCACCGGGGAAATTGCCTGCACATGTCCGGTCGTCGTCACCATAGGGGCCTAGTCTACGGGGTCCAATCCGAGGGCGAGGCACGGGTTGCCGAGGCCGGGACAGCCGAGGCCGGGACAATAGACGCCGCCGTTTTCGCACGTCTAAGCTACTTCGACCTGAAAAAGTCGATGTAGGCACGGCTCGTCCTTCGGACCAGAGCCTGCCACGTGCCCGCCTGAGGTCCCGTCCCGACCTCTCCGGTCATTTTCGACCCCGTTTCCGGAGGTTTCCGGCGACCGGGGCGCGAAGGGAGAGGGCGGGACGGGATCAGGCGGCGAAGTTCTTCGGTGGCGGTGGATGTCGTCGCGGTGGTCCGGTGGTTTGTGTCGCGAGCTGTCGGTTCGAGCCGGTCGCTGGCTGCGGTGTCGCGCGCTCGTCGATGAGCAGCGCGATCTTGGTGGCGTTGTGGGCGAGAACACCCCAGCCGCACCACGTGCGCGCGCCGTCGATGCCGTCGATGCGCGTGCGATTCCATCCCCAGGAATGCTTGAGATGCGAGATGCGCCCTTCGGAGCCGGTGCGCCACTTGACGAGCTTGAGGAACCCCTTCGAGGTCTGGAGTTTGAGGCGCTCGCCGGTAGCTCGGCCCCTTCTGGGGATGACCACGATCTTCACGCCGAGGGCGTTCAGGTCTCTTTCGACATTCGCTTCGCCATAGCCGCGGTCCGCGGTGACGGTCCGTGGGACCCGGCCCACGAGCTCTGCCAGTCGTTCGATGGCTGGCGCGAGCAGCCCTGCATCGGCTGGGTTGCCGATCATGACCTCGTGGTCGAGCACGATCCCGTCGACGTTGTCGAGCACCTGGGCCTTGTAGCCGAACTCAACGGGACGTCCGAGTCGGCCCTTTCTGATGGGGCGGGCATCGGTGTCGTGCAAGGAGACGACCCTGGTGGAGCCCGCCGGCATCTCGCCGCCGAGTCGACTGCGGGTCTGGACGATAACGGTCTCGAGCACCGCGATGGTCTTCTCGAGCTCGGTGAGCAGCGCGCTGGCCCGCCCTTCTGCCGTGTCGCCGGCCCGACGCAGCGAACGTCGGGTGTTTGTGGCCATGACCTGGGCCTCTTTGAGAGAGGCCCAGGCGATCGTGACGAGCTCGCCGGTGATGGCGAGCACCTCGTCTTTGGCGTCGTCGCTGCGGCGACGCAACCAGGCGGCGATAGCGTGGCTGCGTCGGGCCACCGAACGCCTCCGGTCACGAAAGCGCGTGCGCGAGCCGTAGCCGGCGCCCTTCAGTTTGGCCACGAGCTTGGAGAGCTTCGCCACGCCCTTGCCGAGCAGCCCCGCGTCAGAGGGGTAGGCGACGTTCGCCTCGACGACGGTGGTGTCGGCTCGCACCTTGTCGAGTCGCACGACCTTGGCCGCCCCTGCCTTGGCGATCAGCGCCTCGTTCAGCTGAGCGACCACCTTGTCCCCGCAGCGGGTGGTGATCTTCATGAGCGTGGTGGCATGCGGCACGGCGTCGGTGATGCCGATCCGACAGAACCGCCGCCAGGCGAGGGAGTCGGCGACCTCGCCACAAAGGGTCTCGAAGCCCAGGCGATAACGGAAGCGCAAGAACATCATGCGCAGGTACGTCTCCATCGGGATCGAGGGCCGGCCGATCTCGGGGTCGAAGAACTCCTCGAAGGGCTCGAAGAACACCGGGTCGTCGAGCAGGACGTCGATCTCCGAAAGCCCAGGCGGGAGGCGCAGGAATTCGGGCGGGAGGATTGTCTCCCACAAGGTGCTCTGAGGGTCTACTTTGGTGCGCAGCAACGGTGGCTCCAATCTCTTCGCAAAGGTGGTTGGAGCCATCGTTGCTTCATTTGGAGCCGATCGCGAGCACCCTCAGATCATGAACGCGCTGGTCACGCGCAATTTTCAGATCGACTTTTTCAGGTCGAAGTAAGCTAAGTTCAGGCGAGATGTCAAGCCCGTTGTCGCTCCTGGGGACCCTCTCCCTGAGACGTGGAGACCCGGCGACAGCAGGCGTTTTCGACGGCGGCCGCCGCGGGGCCGGAGTGAGGGGGGCAGGTACATCCGATGACGAGGTTCGGGCGTTTCGTATCGGGTCTGGTGCTGGTCGGGGCCACCGTCGGGACCGGCCTCGGCGCAGCGGTGCTCGGAGCAGTTCCGGCGGGTGCCGGGGTGGTCATCACGGTGAACGACGCGGGCGACGCGCCCCCTGTTCCCGCCAATTGCACCATGGCGACCGAAGGTGACTGCACGCTGCGCGCCGCCATCGAGGCCGCCAATGCCTCGGCCGCGGACGCCGCGATCACGCTGCCCGATGCCAACACCGTCCCGAACAATCCGAGCTCGAGCCATGTGTATGCGCTTCTCAATTCGAACGGATCCCTCGAACTGAACGACAGCGGTCACACGATCACCATTGACGGGGCCGGCCAGACACTCGCCGTCCTTCAGCTGCAGAACGAAGGTCCCATCACCCACCGCGTCCTTCAGGTGGACACAGACACGACCGCCGACATCTCGGGCATCACGGCCGAGGACGGCGTCATCACCGGTGGCGGGCCCGGTGGCGGGGGAATCCTCAACGACGGGACCCTGAACCTGTCGAGTTCGACCGTCACGGGCAACTCTTCAGGGAACTCCGGTGGCGGAGTCTACCTCGATGGCGTGGCCGCTACCCTGACCGACGACACGATCACCGCCAACAGTGCCGGTTCCGGCGGTGGGGTCACCATGGAGGATGGGACGAACGTCATCTCGGGTGGCTCGGTGGACGGCAACGACACCACCTCGAGCGAGGGCGGTGGTGTCGACGTCGAGGATCTCAACCCAGGGGACTCGGCGACCCTCAGCAACGTCGACGTCAGCAATAACTCAGCGTCGGACGATGGCGGCGGACTGTACGTGGGGAACCAGTCCGCAACCAGCAACAACCTGGTGACCTTGACCAACGTCACCGCCGACAACAACACGGCCGACGGCGCCGGCGGCGGGCTGTACGTGTCGAACGACGGTGCTGGTGGGGGCACCGTCACCATGACCGGGGGCTCGGCGAGCGGCAATTCCTGTGGTGAAGACGGGGGTGGCATCTTCGACCAAAACGACGGCAGCGGCTCCGTCAGCTTCACCGGCGTGTCCGTGAATTCGAATACCGTCTCCGACGATGGCTCCGGCACCGGCGCCGGCGGTGGCATCTATGTGCAGAACGACGGGTCGGGGGACAGCACGACGTTCTCAGGGGGCTCCATCGACGACAACTCGACCCCCACCGATGCGACCAACGGGCAGGGCGGAGGGGTCTACCTGTTGAATAACGGCAACCCGAGCACGGCCAGCTTCAGCGGAGGAACCATCTCCGGCAACAGCGCCTACGAAGGTGGCGGCGTTTACCTTCCGCCGGGAAGCTTCCCGACGCGAACGGGGGACCTGGCCACTTTCACAAACGAGACGGTGTCCGGGAACAACGTGACCGAGGCGGGTGGTGGGTTCACCGATGACGCGGGAACAGTTCAACCGCTGACCATCGCTTCGTCGACCATCAGCGGCAACAGCGCCGGTGCCATGGCGACGAGCGACGGTGGCGGAATCGAGGCCTTTGCCCCTTCAACATGCGACCTCATCACGCTGACCAATGACACCATCACGGGGAACACCGCGGTCAACGGGGGCGGGTACTACGGCGCGGGCTGCACGTCGCCGACGGTGACGACGGCCTTCAAGTTCGACACCGTCTCCGGCAACACGGCCTCCAACTCTGCCGGTGGGGGGAACATTGAGACCATTGACGGCTCGCAGCTGACCTTGGCCGAAAGCATCGTCGCCAACGGCTCCGCCTCCGGCGGTCCCGCGACGAACTGCCTCGTGACCGGGCCCGGGACGCTCACGTCGGGGGGGTACAACCTCATCGACAACACCAACTGCGGCTCGCCGGCGGCGACCGACATCATCGGCAAGAACCCCCAGCTCGGCTCGCTCGCGAACAACGGGGGGCCGACCGAGACCGAGGAGCCGGCGGCTACCAGCCCCGCCGTCGGGGCGATCCCCTCTGGGGTCTGCACCGCCACCGGCGTGAGCACCGATCAGCGCGGCGACGCCCGAGGGGCGGGTCCCAGCGGCTCGTGCACCATCGGAGCGGTCGAGGTGGCACAGGGGACACCGCCACCGCCACCGCCACCGCCACCGCCGCCGCCCCCGCCACCGCCACCGCCACCGAACAGCCCCAACGGCTACCGCCTGGTGGCCAACGAGGGCGGCATCTTCGACTTCGGCCTGAACTTCAACGGGTCGCTGGCCAACAACAAGCTCAACGCCCCCATCGTCGGGCTCGCCAACTCGCCGGGGCCCAACGGTTACCTGCTGGTGGGCAGCGACGGCGGCGTCTTCGCCAAGGGCGGAGCGAACTTCTACGGCTCGCTCGGGGGCCAGAGCATCCCCTCGCCCATCGCCGCTATCGCGGCGCCGCCCAGCGAGAACGGCTACTGGCTGGCTGCCCAGAACGGCACGATCTACCATTTTGGATCCGTGCCGTCGCTCCCGAAGGTGCCGCTGCCGCCCGGCGCCAGGATCGTCGGCATGGCCTCGACCACCGACGGCATGGGGGCCTGGCTGACCGACCAGTTCGGTGACGTCTACGCCGAGGGGACCGCCCTGTACGAAGGTGGGCTCGGCGGCGTGCACATCAACGCCCTGATCGTGGGCATCGCCGCCGCCGCGTCCGGCCCGGGCTACGTCCTCGCCGCGGCCGACGGCGGGGTCTTCCGGTACGGCACCCAGGGCTTCTTCGGCTCGGTGCCCGGGGTCCTCAAGCCCGGGCAGAAGATCAAGGCACCGATCGTCGGCATCGCCGTGACCCACCCGGGCAACGGTTACTGGGAGGTGGGCGCCGACGGCGGCGTGTACGCCTTCGGGGACGCGCCGTTCCTCGGGTCCGTCTACACGACCGTCCCGGGCGGCAAGCTCAACGGGCCGATCGTCGGGATTCAGCACCTGGGGGCCGCCGCGACCTGATCGCTGCGAGCTGATGCATCGCTGACGGTGCGCGTGCGAGTCCACAAGCGTGCATGCGGAAGGCTGTATCGTCCTCGGCGTGGCCAAACCTCCTGACGACGCGCACGAATGGCTCAGCTTCGAGGACGAGGACGAGGAGCGGACGTGGGCGTTCGACGCGACCTTTCTCATGAGCAACTGGACCTGCATCTTCGGCAACGGGTGCCAGGGGGTCCTGACCGGACCCGCCCCCGAGCTCGTTCAGGGCTGCTGTAGTTACGGTGCCCACCTCGTGGACAAGAAGGACGCCCGCCGCGTCCTGAAGAACACCGCCACCCTCACCCCGGAGGAGTGGCAATTCCACGGGGTCAAGAAGGACGTCATCCACAAGAACAAGCACGGCGAGACCGTGACCAAGCTGGTGGACGACGCCTGCATCTTCCTGAACCGCCCGGGGTTCCCGGGCGGCGCGGGCTGCGCCTTCCACATCGCGGCCCTGAACCGGGGCGTGAACCCGCTCACGCTGAAGCCCGAGGTCTGCTGGCAGCTGCCGCTACGCAGGGAGGACCACGTCGACGACGACGAGGGTCACGTCACCAGCACCATCCGGCAGTGGGACCGCCGCCACTGGGGCGCCGGGGGGCAGGAGTTCCACTGGTGGTGCACGGAGGCGCCCGACGCGTTCGTCGGCTCCAAGCCGGTCTACCTGGAGATGCAGGCCGAGTTGACCGAGTTGGTGGGTGCCAAGATCTATGAACAGCTGGTGGCGCTGCTGCGCGAGCGCGACCGCCGGCGGCGGCAGGGTGTCCCCCTCCCGCATCCAGCCGTGCGGCGCCGGCCCTCCGGAGCGGGCGCACGAGCGGCCTCTTCCAACGGATCGAAGCGTTCGAACGCATCGAAGAGACCGCGCAAATCAGGTGGGGCGGCAGAACCCTCCGCCGAACGAGCGCCGGACGCGCGCACCGAGGCCCAGGCGTAGCCGGTTCAGGAGCGTCCGCTCTCAGTCGTTGAGGGGATCGTCCTCCGAGTACGAGGGCGCCGGGAAAGAGCCGAGAATGCGGTCGTACTTGTCTTCTTCGGCACGGCACCAGGAGGCGTGAACGTCGTCCGGCTCGGCCCCGCACTCGACGCACCGCCCCGTCGACTCGGTGGATGATCGCTTCAGGCTGCGCGCTTCCTCGAAGCGCCGGTGGCGTCCCTTTTTCACGAGAACTCCTTGTCAAACCCGGTCCGCCCATTTCGCGTCCCGCCCCACGGCCGGACCGAACGGGCCCCTCGGCCGCCGATCCAGTGTAGTGGCTTCGTGCCTCCCTCTGGCCGGGACCCTGGTCAGAGGCCCAATCGCTCTGTAGCACTGGCCCGGTCCCCGTAACCCCGGATGTCCCGGATCCCGTCGGGTCCCACCCGGAGAACCTGCCAACGATCCTCACCGGTGTTGAGCCGCATCCCGACCAGGATGGCGTTGCCGTGGACCGAGATCTCGGTGACCGTGCCGCTGCGGCCTGCCGCCCTGCCCTTCTCGTACCACTTGATGACCTGAGCCCGGTTCCGGCAAGGCGGGTTCGTCGCTCCGGGCGGCCCCCAGTGCACGTCAGGGCTGAGCAGTTCGCCGAAAGCGGTCAGGTCGCTCGCGTCCAGCGCGGCGCGGAGGCGTTCCGCCACCGCCGCCGGCGTCATCGGCGGGCTGATGCCAACGGTGTCGTCCGACGAATCCTCCGAGGTCACACACACCATTAAACCTCTACGCTTGCGCTCGTGCCCGAGACGTTCGACCCCCAGGAAATGGTGGCGCGGTTCCGGCAGCGGGCGGAGGCTGTGCGCACACGCGGCATGCCGCCGATCGAAGGCCCTGAACGCCAGCGCTTTCGCGAGCAGGCCCAGCGTGACTTCGCCGATTTCGCCATGATCGGCGACGCCGAGGCGGAACTGGTCGACGGGATCCTGACACTGCGCATCGACCTGCGCCCTCCTGAGGCGCGTGCGGGGAGCGGCACGCCGGCGTGAGTGCGGGCGGCTCAGCCGCCGTAGTGCATCCGCGTGTCTTCCATTCGGAGGATCTCTCGCTCGGAGGGTTCGCCTGACACGCCGACGACTTCTCCGATGCACAGCGTGTGGCTCCCGAGCTCCTCACGGCGGGCGAGCGCGCAGACGATGTAGCCGGCAGCCGCCGCCAGGACCGGGATGCGCTGCTCCCCCACTTCGGTGACGGGGTGGCCCGCCATCGTCGTGACCGTCCCGTCCGGACCGCGCTCCACGTCCTGCACGGGCTTGACGAAGCGCCGCACCACGGCGCGGTCGCCCCGTTCGAGGAGCGAGATGCTGAACGCGCCGCTCCCGGCGACAAGGCGCGCGGTGACCGACTCGCGTTCGAGCGCCACCGCGACCAACTTGGGCTCGAGGCAGACCTGGACCACCAGGTTCGCGGTCATGAGGTTCACCTCGTCTCCGACGCGGCTGCCCACGAGGTAGAGACCGGTGGGCAGCGCCCAGAGGACCCGGCGCCGGTGCTGGTCGAACGCCTCTTCCTCACCGTCATCGGGCTCCGCGCCGCCGGATCGCGTGCCGCGCTCGCTCATCCGAAGATCCCTCCCCCCGAGTTGCCGGTCGTCGTCGTCGTGGACACCGCCTTCCCGTCGATCACCCTGATGCGCTGGAGCACCTGGTTGTAGAGCGCCTCCGCCTTGATGGCGTTCCGTTCCGACTGGCGGAGGAGCGTGCGGTTCGTGGCACCGGCGTCATAGCACTGGTTGGCCGCCGTCCCCTCGAGGTTGTAGGCCTGCGTGAGCAGGTCGGTCACCACGGGGTCCGGCGAAGGTAGCGAGCCGTTGGCCATTTCGGCGTCGTCGAGCAGCGTGCCGCAGGCGGCATGGACGGCGCCGGTCCCGTTGGCCACGTCCTTGGGCACGCGTGCGTTGTCGGCGATCAGGGTCCCGATGTCCTCACCCAGCCCGGTGCCGCCCACCCACACCGACATGCGGTGCGCGGGCGAGCCCTGCTGGTCCTCCCCCGCGCACGAGGCGAGACCCAGAGCGAGCACGGTGATCGGCGGGAGGATCAGGATGGTCCGGAGGCGGGACGTCATGCGGGCGGCCCTGTTGGGGGCGTACGCCAAAACGGGTCAGGTGGCCCGGAGGACATGAACCTCCCGTTTTCCTTTGCGCAACACGACGTACCGGTCGTGCAGCAGGTCGGCGGCGCCGAGACTCCGGGTGGCGTCCGCCTGCTGCACGTTGTTGACGTAGGCGCCGCCCTGGTCGATGGTCCGGCGGGCATCGCCCTTGGATTTCGCCAGCCCGGTGCGCTCCAGGACATCGACGAGGGCGAGCCCGTCGAGGAGGTCGCGGCGGGGGACATCGGTCGAGGGCGCGTCCTCGGTGACGGCGAGGAGCATCTCCTCGCTCAGCCCGGCGATCTCCTGGCCGAACAGCGCGGCGGAGGCCTCCTCGCACTTGGCCACCTCCAGGGCGCCGTGGACCATCGCCACGACCTCCCGAGCGAGAGCCCGCTGGGCGGCGCGCCGCTCGGGGTGGTCCGCCGTCTCGGCGTCGAGCTCCCCGATAGCGGCGTGGTCCAAGAAGGTCAGGAAGCGGAGCAACTCCCCCACCTGCTCGTCCGGTGTGTTCACGAAGAACTGGTACATGGTGAACGGGCTGGTGCGGCGGGCATCGAGCCACACGGTGCCCGTCTCCGTCTTCCCGTACTTGGTGCCGTCAGGCTTCAGGATGAGCGGCGTGGTGAACCCCCACACTTCGTCCCCGCACACTTTGCGGATCAGCTCGATGCCCATGGTGATGTTGCCCCACTGGTCGCTCCCGCCGAACTGGAGGTCGCAGCCGTGGTCGAGGTGCAGGCGCAGGAAGTCGTAGGCCTGCAGCAACATGTAGCTGAACTCGGTGTACGAGATGCCTTGGTCCGGCCGCTCGAAGCGGGCCCGAACCGACTCCTTGGCCACCATCTGGTTGACGGTGAAGTGCTTGCCGACGTCGCGCAGGTACTCGAGGGTGGAGAGGTTCCCGAGCCAGTCGGCGTTGTTGAGGAGGAGCGCGTTGTCCAGGTTGAGGAATTGGCCCAGCTGCGGCCGCACCTTCTGGAGGTAGCCCTCGATGGTCTGGAGCGTCAGGAGCTGGCGCTCGTCCTCCTTGCCGCCGGGGTCGCCGATCATGCCCGTCCCCCCGCCGGCCAGCGAGATGGGCCGGTGTCCGGCGAGCTGGAACCGGCGAAGCGTGCAGAGCTGCAGGAGGTTGCCCACGTGGAGGCTGTCCGCCGACGGGTCGAAGCCCGCGTACACGGTCAGGCCGGGCTGATCGAGCCGCTTGGGGAGCTCCTGGTCGGTCATCTGGTGGATCAGGCCGCGGAAGGCGAGGTCCTCCGAGAGAGTGGGCATGCCTTCGACTTTGCCATACGCCGGTAGGTTGATCGGCCGCATGGTCGTCGCCCCGCCGGTGCTCCCGATGGAGGGTTCGCTGCCACCCGACCTGGTCGGGACGTTCTTCCGAGTCGGACCCGGTGGGCCGGCGAACGGAGAAAGCGATGGCCGGACAGAGAGCCACGATGCGGGCGTCCACGGCGGTGCGCTGCATGCGATTGAGCTGCGGGACGGCGCCGCCGTCTCCTACCTGTCGCGGGAGTCGGACGCCGACGCCGGGGTGTTCTGGCACGCCGGATCGGTTCTGGCGCTGCCCGAAACCGGCATGCCCCGTCGTTTTTCCCGGCTGTTGGAGCCCGAGGAGTTCGCCGGGAGCCTGCAGATCCCGATCGCGTCGCACACCCACCACATCGCCTCCGACGGCTGCCGCGTCTTGTTCTCGGTCGACGAGCAGAACGAGGACGGTACCGGCGGTTCGGGCGAGGACCTCCGGTTGCTCCTCGGGGAATGGGATGCCACGGGGGCCATGCGCAGGTCCCAGGCGGTCGCGCTGGAGCGGGCGACGTGGCAACACGACATCGCGGTCACCGGAGGGCACGTGGTGTTCATCGAGTCTCCGACCACGCGCGTGCCCGGTCTCGACAGCCCCGTGCCCTTCGGATGGGTCCCCGGCTCCGAGGGTTGGGCCGGCGTCGTGCCGAGGGGCGGTGGCGATGGCGATGGCGACGTGCGGTGGTTCCGTTACGACCCCGCGCTGGTCACGCACGTCCTCGGTGCCTGGGACGAAGGCGACCCGGACGCCGGAGGCGACATAGTTCTCTACGTCTGCCGCTACGAGGCGCCGGAACTGGGACAGCCGATCGACGTCACGGCCTCGGTCGTCGGCCCCGAAGGAATAGGCATGACGCCGATCGGCGGAAGCCTGGCCGTCCTGGAACACTGGCGCATCGGAGGCAACCGCGTGGAGCGGACCCAGGTCGACGAGCGCACCGTCGAGTACCCGCGCCGGGACGCTGTCGGCGAAGGCGGCCCGTTCCGTTACGGCTACTGCGTGGAGACGGCGTGGGCCGATGGGATGGCCGCACCGGGCGCAACGACGCGCGTCGGTCACCCTGGCCTGCTGAAGTTCGACCTGCAGCGCGACGAGGTGATGTCGTGGACGCCGGGCCGTGGGCGGACACCGAGCGAACCCGTCTTTGTGCGGGCCCGGGACGGACACGGCGACGACGAGGGCTGGCTTCTCTCCGTCGTGGACGATCCCGACCGCAAGGCGAGCGACCTCTACGTGCTCGATGCGTCAGCCTTCGGCCGCCGCGGGCCCGAGGCCGTCATCCACCTGCCGGAGCGCCTGCCGTTCCGCAGTCACGGAGAGTGGGTCCCGGCCGACCGTTACCGCTGAGGAAGACGGGCTATGCCGAACGCTGCTGCCCGGCGGGCCGCCGGGGAAAAGGAACGGCACGCACTCCAAAGGGCCGGGGACCGTTCAACGACATGGCACCCACGACCCTTCGAGACGGACCCCGGCCCGACACCGTGTCACGCCGCACCGAGGCCCTGGTGGCCAGCGTGACCCAGCACCACAAGGCGATCTCGGCCCATCAGAGCCAACTGCTGGCTGCCGTCGTGGAACTCGACCGGCGAAAGGCCTGGCGCGTCGACGGTGCGACCTCCATGGTGGCCTGGCTGGTGCAGCGGTGCGGCGTGTCTGCCAGCACGGCCCGGGAGTGGGTCACGGCTGCGGGCAAGTTGCACGAACTGCCCGAGATCTCAGACGCCCTGTCCAAGGGCAAGCTCTCCTTCGACCAGGTGAAGCCGTTGGTCGAGGTGGCCAAGCCCGAGACCGACGCCACGCTGGCCGAACAGGCCACCCACTGGTCGGCCAAGCAGGTGCGCGAGCTGGCCACCGCCGCCCGGAACCAGACCGATGCGCAGGCCACCGGCGCGTTCGCCCGGCGATTCCTGCGCTTCGACGACCGGCGCCGCAGGGTCGCGGGCATGTTCTCCGCCGACCAGTACGCAGCGGTCAAGGGAGCGCTGGTGGCGCGGGCCAGTCGGAAGGTGTCTGACCGCACGCCCTTCGCCCAGCGGATGGCCGACGCACTCGTGGCAGTGTGCAGGGCGGACGCCGAGGGCGTGCCCGGAGTCGGACGAGACGACCGGGCCGGCGGGCTGCATCGCAACCGTCCCACCGTCGTCGTGCACGCCGACTTGAGCTTCCTGGCGGGCGGCGAGGGCTCGGCCGAGCTCGACGCCCTCGGGCCGGTCTCTCAGGAGGTCGCACGTCGCCTGGCGTGCGACGCCAAGGTGTTGGTGTCGGCCGACGGCGACACGGGTCAGAGCCTCAACCTGGGACGGACCCGGCGCGACCCGACGGACGCACAGCGCATCGAGATCCGGCGCCGCGACAAGGGCTGCCGGTTCCCGGGCTGTACGCACACCGAGTTCACGGACGTCCACCACGTCCTGCACTGGGTCGACGGCGGGCGCACGGATCTCGACAACCTCACCGAGCTCTGTGACCAGCACCACCGCGCGGTCCACGAAATGGGCTGGAAGATGTCCGGCGACGCCAACGTCGAACTGACCTTCCGCAGCCCGACCGGGCGCCTCAGCCACTCCACGCCGTCGCCGGCCTTCACGTCAGCGCGAGACGGACCGCCTCGTTGATCCGCTGATGGAGCGCCACGTTCTCTGAGCGCCCCGGCACCCGAACCCGGATCAGCGCGGGGGCCGGTTGGGCCAGCGCGCCGTCCAGCTGCGACAGCACCGCCACTTCGTGGACCGGGAGGCCGAAACCGCGGGCCACCTGAGCGAGGTCGGACACCGGGGGCGTGCCGAACAGTTGCTCGAAGGTCTCGCGGTCCGTCGACCCCGCCTGCGGGAGGAACGAGAAGATCCCGCCCCCGCCGTTGTCCAGGACCACGAAGTGACACGGCCAATCCGCCAGGTTGACCAAGCCGGAAACGTCGTGCAGCAACGCGAGGTCGCCGAGCAGCGCGATGGTGCGCGACCCCGCGGCGGCAACGCCGAGCGCGCTGGAGACGACGCCGTCTATGCCGTTCACCCCGCGGTTGGCCAGGACCCGTGGGGGCGCGGGCAGCGCCGGCGCGTACCACTCGAGGTCGCGGATGGGCATGGAGGCGGACACGAACACCGTGGCTCCGGTCTCCCCGGCGTGCCGGTACACGGCCCGCGCGGCCTGCGGCTCGGTCAGGTCTGTCCCGAGCGCGGCGTCGATGGCACGCTGGGCCCGTTCCTCGCGCGTCATCCAGGATTCCAGCCACTCGCTCGCACAGGACTGCGCTCGCTCCAGGGCGGCGGCCAGCCAGACGTCGGCCGGCACGTGCTGGAACTCCGTCGAGACGCGGGTGGGGTCGGCCCATTGCCGCCACGGGTCCACGACCACCACGCGGGCGCCGGCGGCCGCCGCCTGCGAGACGTACCCGGCCAGGGCCTTGGAGAGCCAGGGTGTCCCGACGCTGACGACCGTCTCGGGGAGAGGCGGACCGGTCCGGACGATGGCGTCCGCGGCCGCAATCGTGCCCTCGAGCCGACAGCCCGACAGCGGATCGGCCAGGACCGGCCACCCGAGGCTCTGGGCGAGGTCCTGCACGAGCTTTGGGTCGGGCGACGCGGGCGACACCGCGCCGACGATCAGGACGCCGCGTCCCGCCAGCGGCGCCACGGCGGCCGTCCCTCCGTCCCCCGCGTCGACGGCGGAGACCCGCGGACCGTGACGAGGAGGCAGTCCCCCGGCCCCTCCCTCCAGCGGCTCGCGGAACGCCAGGTTCAGGTGCACGGGCCCGGGGCCATCCGGGCCGAGCGCCGCCTCGGCATGGGCGCGGACGGCCAGCGGCCTCCAGGTCGCGCGCTGGTCCTCCGACGGCACGCCGGGCGAGACCGCCCAGCGGGTCGAGGTCGTGAAGAGACCGACCTGGTCAATGGTCTGGGGCGCGCCGGTGCCGTGCAACTCCGGCGGCCGGTCGGCCGTGCAGACGATCAACGGCACCCGACCGTAGTGCGCCTCGACCACCGCAGGGTGCAGCTCGGCGGCGGCGGTCCCGCTCGTCACGCAGACGACAATCGGGCGGCCGGTGGCCTTGGCCAGCCCCAGGGCGAAGAACGCCGCACTCCGCTCGTCGAGGCGGACGTGGATCCGCATCCCCGGCGCGTCCGCCAGTGCGAGGGCGAGCGGCGTCGAGCGCGAACCCGGGCACACGACGGCGTCGGTGATCCCGAGGTCGGCCCACTCGTCGACGAGGGTCGCGGCAAAGGTCGCCTGTACGCTCACCGGGCGTGCCACTCCACGTCGAGGTGCGCGGCACGGGTCCCCCGATGGCGCTGCTGCACGGCTTCACTCAGACCGGGCGCCTCTGGGGCGCGTTCGGAGAGCAGCTCGAAGCGGCCTACACCCTGATCGCCTTCGACCTGCCCGGGCACGCCGGGTCGGACGGCGTGCGGGCTGACCTGCCGGCGACCGCGGCGCTGGTGGCCGACTCGCTGCGCGCCACGATCGGAGACGAGCCCTGCGTTCTCCTGGGTTATTCCCTGGGTGCGCGCGTCGGCCTGCACCTCCTGCTGGGAGCGGACACGCCCGTGCACAGGGCCGTCCTCATCGGCGCCACAGGCGGGATCGAAGACCCCGCGGCGCGCGCGCGGCGTCGGGAGTCCGACGAGGAGACGGCGAACCACCTCGAAGACGACGGGGACGTCGCCGCGTTCGTGGACGCGTGGCTCGCCGGCCCGCTCTTCGCCCGATTGCCCCGCGCCGCGGCCGACCGGGACGAGCGGCGCCGCAACAGCGCGTCGGGCCTGGCGTCCAGCCTCCGGCTGTGCGGAACGGGCACCCAGGAGCCCTTGTGGGAGCGCCTGCCCGAGGTAGGGGTGCCGCTCCTGGCACTTGCCGGGAGCGACGACAACCGCTTCGCGGCGCATGCGCTGCGGATAGGGGCGTCCGCGCCAAACGCCGTGGCGTCGCTCGTCCCCGGCGGTGGGCACGCGGTCCACCTGGCTCAGCCCGACCACACGTGGCGTCTGGTCGACCATTGGCTCTGCGCCTGAGCGACGCGCCTCACACCAGCAACCCCACGGTGAGGAGCGCGCCGACCACCATCTGCAGGCGCGCCGTCGCGCCGAGCATGGGGAGAAGCGCCCGGCCCGACCGATCGCCCAGCGCGAGGCGGATGGGATAGAACGCAAAGGGAAGGGCGAGGAGGGCCAGCAGCGACCAGCTCCGGTAATTGTGCAGGACGCCCACGGCGAGCGCGGCGCCCATCAGGGTGAAGCAGTAGAGGAGACCGGCGTTCTTCCGCCCGAGCCGCACGGCGAGGGTCTTCTTCCCCGCCACCATGTCCGTGTCGAGGTCGCGCAGGTTGTTGGCCTCGAGGAGCGCGGCCGCCAACAGGCCGACTGGCACGCCGCACCACAGGACGAACCCCCAGTCGTAGTCGTACTGGAACAGGTGCCCGCCCACCGAGGTGACGAAGGACGCATGCTGGACATACGCCGATCCGGCCGTGGCGACCAGACCGAAGAACACGAAGACGAACAATTCCCCGAACCCGAGGTAGCCGTAGGGCCGCGGCCCACCCGTGTACCCCCACCCCGCCAACCCGCACAGCAGGCCGAGCGGTATGAACCACCAGGTGACACGCGCCGCCAGGAGCAGTCCGGCGACGCCTGCCACACCGAAGGCGAGCAAGGCCGCGATCTGGACCTGCCGCGCGGTGGCGAGCTTCCCCGCCACGAGACGGACGGGCCCCACCCGCGCCTCGTCCGTACCACGCAGACCGTCGGCGTAGTCGTTGACGTAGTTCGTCCCGATCTGGATTCCGAGCGCCACTATCAGGGCGAGCAGCGCGTTGAGCCACGAGACGCTCCGGTCGAAGCCCGTGCACACGGCCGCGTGGCACGAGCTCGAGATCTGTGGCGTCGTGATCACGAAGCGTCCGCTCGACAGATACCCGGCCGCCGTCCCGACCACCACGGGGACGACCGCCGCCGGCAGGGTGCGCGGCGCGCGCCCGCCAACCACACCTTCGGCGCTGGGTTCACGGGCGACGCGGGAAGCGGGAGAAGTCAGGCTGCCGGTGCTCCACGAACGCGTTCCGGCCCTCCTGGCCCTCCTCCGTCATGTAGAAGAGCATGGTGGCGTCGCCGGCGAGCTGCTGCACACCGGCCAGGCCGTCGTCCGCCGCATTCATTCCCGCCTTGATCATGCGCAGGGCGATCGGCGAGAGCCGGAGCATCTGCCGGCACCAGGCCACCGTCTCGCGCTCCAAGTCCTCGAGCGGCACGACGGCGTTGACGAGGCCCCACTCGAGCGCCTGCGCCGCGTCGTACTGGCGGCAGAGGAACCAGACCTCCTTCGCGCGCTTGAGCCCGATGGTCCGGGCCAGGATGGACGAGCCGTAGCCCCCGTCGAAGCTGCCGACCTTCGGGCCGGTCTGGCCGAACCGCGCGTTGTCGGCGGCGATGGTCAGGTCACAGACCAAATGGAGGATGTGGCCGCCGCCGACGGCGTACCCCGCGACCATCGCCACGATCGGTTTGGGGGTCCGTCGCATCTGGATCTGTAGGTCGAGCACGTTGAGGCGCCCGATGCCCCGCTGCGCGACCTCGTCGTCGCCTCCGACGTAGCCGTCCTCACCGCGGATCTTCTGGTCCCCGCCGGAACAAAACGCGTCCGGCCCCTCACCGCACAGGATGATGACCCCCACATCGGGATCGTCACGCGCCAGGGTGAAGGCCTCCGTCAGCTCGAACAGCGTCTGCGGCCGGAAGGCGTTCCGCCGCTCGGGCCTACAGATGGTGATCTTCGCGATGCCCTCGGCCACCTCGTAGCGGATATCGGAGAAGGATCCCCGTTGCGCCCAGGCCGGTGCGGGAAGTGGCCGGAGATCGTCCAGCGGATCTTCAGGCTTTCCAGTGACCACGGTTTGCACGGCGCCCTACGCTACTGGCCGGTGCCAGAACTCGTCGCACTCGACCTCCCTGGTGGCATGGGGTTTGTCGACGCCTTACAGGCGGTGTGGGACACCGGCGACGCCGCCGCTCCTCTGGACCCGCGGCTCCCTCCCGCCGCTCGTGCCGTCCTGTTGGACGCACTGCGGCCGAGCCGCATCGTGTCCTCCGACGGCGACCAGCACCGCGTGCCCGGTGGCCTTCCGGTCGAGGAGGGGGACGCACTCGTCGTCGCGACCAGCGGGACCTCCGGGGAGCCCAAAGGCGTCGTCCTCACACACAATGCGCTCGCGGCCTCCGCCCACGCGACGTCGGCGTGGCTCTCCGTCGACCCCGGCCGCCACACGTGGATCGCCTGCCTCCCGCTCGCCCACATCGGCGGGCTCGCCGTCGTCACCCGCTCACTCCTGTCCAAGACGCCTCTCATCGTCCTGCCCGGGTTCGACGCCGACGAGGTGCAGGACCTCGGCCGCGCCGGACGGGCCACGCACGTGTCCCTCGTGTCGACCGCACTCCGCCGAGTCGACCCGTCTCTCTTCGTCTGCGTGCTTCTCGGTGGCAGCAAGGCGCCCGCGGACCTGCCTCCGAACGTGGTCACGACGTACGGCATGACCGAGACCGGTTCCGGCGTCGTCTACGACGGCGCGCCCTTGCACGGTGTCGAGATCGTCATCAGGGACACGAGACGTGCCGCTGCATCCTCGGCCGCTCCCGGACCGGGCGACGGCGCGACGGACGGCGAGATCCTGATTCGCGCACCCATGCTCTTCCGCTGCTACCGGGACGGCTCCGAGGGCCGGGTCCCGGGTCCAGACGGCCGTTCGGACTGGTTCGCCACCGGCGACGCAGGCCGGCTCGACGACGGCGGCATGCTCACCGTGACGGGGCGGATGGACGACGTCATCACGACGGGCGCCGAGAAGGTGTGGCCAGACGCCGTCGAACGCGTCCTGACCGCGCATCCGGGCGTGGCCGAGGTGGCCGTATGGAAGCGCGCGGACCCCGAATGGGGCGAGCGCGTGGTGGCGTGGGTGGTACCGGTTGACGAGGACGATGCGCCCTCGCTGGAACAGCTGCGCGACCTGGCGGCCGAAGCGCTGGCTCCGTGGGCGGCACCCAAAGAGCTCGTCATCGTCGACGACCTTCCCCGGACGGCCGCCGGCAAGGTCCGGCGGCGGGAGCTCGACGCGCAGTTGGGCTGAGTGAGGCCGAGACGCCGGCACCCGATGCGACACCTAGGACGCCGACAGTAGCTGCGCTCCCAACCGCTGCAGCTTGTCCGGGTTCGAGATGACCCGGACACCCACGACGCGGCCTTCGAGGATATCGAGCACGACCGCCGCCACCAGATCCTCGCCGTCGATCAACACGGCAGCCGGCTGGCCGTTGAGGATCACGCTCTGCGGCACGCCCTTCACGCGCTTGGCGACGTTGACCAGGAAGCGTGAGCTGCGCTCCGGTCCGACCACGGGACGCATGGCCGCCCGGACCTTCCCGCCACCGTCCGTCCACACCACCACGTCTTCCGAGAGCATCGACATGAGACCGGAGAGGTCGCCGGTGGCACACGCCTTCAGGAAGCGATCAGTGAGCTCGCGGCCGTGGCGCAGATCGGCGTCGAAGCGGTGACGCCGCTGCTCAATCCGTTGGCGCGCCCGCGTGGCGAGCTGACGGCAGGACACCGGTGTCCGCCCCATGCTGTGGGCCACCTCATCGAAGGTGTAGCGGAAGATGTCGTGGAGAAGGTAGGCGGCCCGCTCCGGGGGCGTGAGCTCCTCCAGAAGGACGAGGAACGCCAGCGACAGCGTGTCGGACTGTTCGACCGCCGCGGATTCGTCGACGACGACCGGCTCGGGCAACCACGGACCCGCGTAGGAGACGCGCGTCGCGTGGGCCGACTCGAGCTGGTCGATGCACAGACGGGTGACGATGGTCACCAGGTAGGCCCGCACGGACCGGACGGGTTCGTCACCACGCCGCAACCAGCGCACGGATGCCTCCTGCACCATGTCCTCCGCGTCCGCCGCACTGCCCAACATGCGGTAGGCGATGCCGAAGAGCAGCGAGCGCCACTCCTCGAAGGCAGCCGCGTCGGCCTCGGGATCACGCAACGGCGCTGTCCGCCCGCGGGATGTCACAGTGGTCTGCGAAGCCCTGGCTCTCCAACCCCAAGCCTGCGTTGAAGCGCGAGCGGAAGTTCTCGAGGGCCACCCACGCGGCCAGCTCCACGAACTCCTCGTCGCTCAAGTGGCGCCGTATCCGCTCGGCCAGCACGTCGGACACCTCGGCGGGCGAACCGGTGGCCACTTCGGCGTACTCCAGGACGACCCGCTCGCACTCGTCGAAGAGGTCACTCGAGCGCCAGTGCCCGACGGCGCGGACCTTCGCCGGGTCGACGCCCCAGTTCATGCCCTCGTAGTACCCGTAGTCGACACACCAGGAGCAGCCGACCTGCATGCTCGCCGCCTGCACCGCCAGCCAGCGCATGGACCGGGGGAGCTTCCTCCACCCGAGCTGGACCGCCGTCTCGAGCAGGCCCATGGCGACCAGCACGCCCGAATGGTGTGCCGCGGCCTCCGTCGGCTCCACCATCCGCCCGAACCGGCGCTTCGTGTAGCGCGTGGCCAGGCGGGGCACGGCACCCGTGGGGTGCTCTTGCAGGGGGACGTGGGCCATCCTCCTCACCTTCCTTCCGTCTCCAACCTTCCCTTCACCAATCCAGACGGGCGGGCAGCAGGAAGTGTGACGATGCTCACCCCACGCCCCCGGACGGCTGGGTCAGGGTGCCACCGTCGACCACGAAGGTCTCGCCGGTCACCCAGGAGGCGGCGTCGGAGGCCAGGAACAGCGCGGCGGTGGCCACGTCGTCGGGCATGCCCAGACGCCGCATGGGGATGTTGGCCGCGATCCGCTCCTCGCCCGGGCCCTCCCACAGTGCCGCCGCCAGTCTCGTCTTGACCAGGCCCGGAGCCAGCGCATTGACCCGGACGTCGGGCGCCAGCTCGAACGAAAGTTGCCGGGTGAGGTGGAGCACGGCCGCCTTGGTGACGTTGTACCAACCGATCCCCGGCTCCACCTCGAATCCGCCCACCGAGGCCACGTTGATGACGGAGCCCCGCAGGCCCGCTTTTACGGCCGCCGCCGTCCAGACCAGAACCGATAACTGGTTCACCTCGAACGTCTTCTGCGCCCGCACGAGGTCGATGTCGATCAACGGCCCGAAGTAGGGGTTGGTCCCGGCGTTGTTGACGAGGATGTCGAGGCCGCCGAACCGCTCGACGGTCGCCGCCACACACGTCTGCGCCTCTTCAGGGCGCCCCACGTGCGCCGCCCTCCACGCCACCCGTTCCCCGGGTGCCCCCGCACCCACCAGGCCGGCTGTGGCCTCGGCCAGGTCCTCGGCCGAGCGAGAGCTGATCATGACGTTGGCCCCCGCCTCCAAGAACCGCACCGCGATGGCGAGCCCGATGCCCCGGCTCCCGCCGGTGATCAATGCCGTCTTCTCTGTGAGGGAGAGCTCCATGCATCGAGCCTTGCACGGCCTCGCCTCCGCGGGCACACCCGGCAGGCGCACCACCAGGGCCGGCGGGGTCCCGGCAGAGCCGTCGTAGCATCTCCCGGGTGAACCGCCTCGCCGAAGAGACGAGCCCCTATCTCCGCCAGCATGCGGACAACCCGGTCGACTGGTACCCGTGGGGCGACCAGGCCCTCCGCTCCCGCGCGAACAGGACAAACCGATCTTCCTTTCCATCGGCTATGCGTCGTGCCACTGGTGCCACGTGATGGCGCACGAGTCCTTCGAAGACCCCGCGACCGCGGCCGACCTCTCCAAATGGTTCGTCTCGGTGAAGGTGGACCGGGAGGAGCGTCCCGACCTCGACACCGTCTACATGGCCGCCACCCAGGCACTCACCGGGTCAGGCGGCTGGCCGATGTCCGTCTTCTGCACGCCCGACGGGCGTCCCTTCTACGCGGGGACGTACTTCCCTCCGGTGGAGCGCCACGGCATGCCCGCGTTCCGCCGCGTGGTCGAAGCGCTGGGTGAAGCGTGGCACAGCGAGCGCGACAAGGTGCTGGCGCAGGCCGACGCGCTCGTCGACGCGGTGCGCCAGGAGCTGCGCCTGGCCGAGACGGTGACGGAGCGGCTCCGCGCCGACGCAGAACAACAGGACGCGGCGGAGAGCAGCCGCACCCCCGACGTCCACACCCTGTTCGAAACGGCTCCGGACGCCATCGACCCTGCTGCATTGGTCGGGCGGATCGTTCGCGATCTCTCCCGCGGCTTCGACCCCGGGTGGGGTGGCTTCGGCCCCGCACCCAAGTTCCCCCGGCCCACCCTGACCGACCTGTGCCTCCGTCATGCCCGCACGGCCGGCGCCGAGCACTCGCGCCACATGGCCGTGCGGACGCTCGATGCCATGGCCGCAGGCGGCATCTACGACCACCTCGTCGGTGGCTTCTGCCGCTACTCCACTGACCCGCACTGGCTGGTGCCGCACTTCGAGAAGATGCTGACCGACCAGGCCCTCCTCGCACGGGCCTACCTGCACGCGTGGCAGGAGACCGGCCGGGGGGACTATCTCGGAGTCGTCACCGAGACGCTGGACTTCGTGCTGCGGGATCTGTCCGCGCCCGAGGGTGCGCTCTACTCGTCCTTCGACGCGGACGCGGGCGGTGTGGAGGGCGGCCACGCCACCTTCACGCCGGCGGACCTGCGGCAGCTCCTGCCGCCCGAGCTCGTCGCCCCGACGGCCGAGTGGTACGGGATCACAGAGGCCGGCAATTGGGAGGGCAGGTCCATTCCGGTCCGCCCCGTCGGGGCGCCGCTGGCGCGGCCGCCGGAGATCGAGCGCGCGCGGGTCGTCCTGGTCGGGGCCCGGGCCCAGCGGATCCAGCCGGCGCGGGACGAGAAGGTGCTCACCGAATGGAACGCCATGACCGTGGCGGCATTGGCGGAGGTGGCATCCGCCACCGGCAACGTGCACTACGGCACGCGGGCCGAGGAGATCGCCGAGTTCCTGTGGTCCTCCATGTTCAGCGCCGGGCGCCTGATGCGCAGCTGGCAAGGCGGCCGGGCCCGGCACCTCGCGGTGGTTGGTGACTACGCGTGGCTCGTGGAGGCCTGCGTGCGACTCTCCGAGTGGACGGGCGCGGCACGGTGGCGCGAGCGGGCACTCGATGCCACTGCGCAACTGCTGGACCTGTTCTGGGACGACGAGGCGGGTGGGTTCTTCACGACCGGCCGCGACGCCGAGGCCCTCGTCGTCCGGCCCAAGGAGTTCAACGACGGAGCGCTGCCCTCGGGCAATTCCGTCGCCGTGGCCGCGTTGTTGCGTGCCGGAGCGCTCGCCGACGACGAGCGCATCGACAGCGCCGTCGAACGCACTATGGCGCTGGCGCGCCCGCTCCTCGAGCGGCATGCGCTGGCGCTGGCCGACCTGGTGGCCACGGTTGAGGTGTGGACGTCCCGGCGCGAGGTCGTCATCACGGGTTCGCGCCCCGACCTGCTCGACGAGGTGCGACGGCGCTGGCTGCCGACGGCCGTCCTCGCCTGGGGCGAGCGTGACGGTGGCCCCCTGTTCGCAGGGCGGCCCGACGACCCCGGCGTCGCCTACGTCTGTCAGGGGCGGGTTTGCCTGCGGCCAGCGGCCGACCCCCGCACGCTTTCGGAACAGCTCGGTGCGCTGGCAGGATGAGTGGCGTGGGCGACCGAGGCGTGAACGGCGGCGATCTGCGCGACCACCTGCGTGACGGCATGGACACGGACATAGCCGACGACCTGGACCGCCCGGAGGAGCCCGACACCTACGACGACGAGCCGATCACCGATCCCACCGGCACCCCCGCCATCACGGCGGAGCGCCGCACCGCCACGGTCGAGACGGACCCGGCCCGCCTGGTCCGCCGCTCGTCCCGCCGCAAGGAGCGGGTCCCGACGGCAGGTGGATCGACGCTCCACCTGCTCGTCCTGACGTCGACCCCCGAGGACACCACCGTGGTGGACCTGGCGACGCGCACGGTCATGCGGGTCCGGGTTCCGTGGCCCGAGGGACACGAGCCCGACATCAGCCGCTTCGACGTGGTCGAGGTGACCCTGGCCGACGACCCCGAACGCGACGACCTTGCCCAGCCCGAAGCTCAGACCGTGGCCGATCTCCCCCGGCACGTCGGCACCCTGCGCGGCCACCGACTGCGCAAGCTGCTGCGCCGCATGGTCGCCAGCCCGGATGGGCCCCTCCTCGGGTTCCCCGGCCCCTCCGCGCCCTACTGGGAGTTCCGGGGCTTCCGGCCGTCGGTGGCCTTGATCGAGCCGACCCGCGGCCCCCAGCTCATCCGCCGCCGGGGCGACGGGACCACCTGGGTCCGCTTCGGATGGGACCGTGAGGACGTCTGGCTCCCCGTGGAGGACCGCAACGCCGCCCGCGCTCTCGATGCGGCGCGCCGCGAGCGCCTCAGCGGGAAGAGCCTCGCCACCGCCCTCGGCTACGTGCCCCAGTACCTGCTGGTGACGGTCAGTCCGCCCAGGGACGGGCACTGCTACAAGGTCTGCGCGGCCATCCTCCCGGCCGGCTAACTGATCGGCAGGGATCGCCGGCGCAGGCTCAGCGGCCGAGCTTGCCCCCCGCCAGGTCCTCGGCCATCGCCCACCCGAAGGTCACCAGCCGGTCGCCCTTGGCGGCGTCGAACTTCTCGAAGTGCTGCTCGACCCCCTCGGGGAGCTTCACCTTCGGTGCCACGAAGTCGAGGCCCCCGGCCACCGAGCCGTCGCCCTTCAGGACGAAGGTCCGGTCGTCGAGCCGGCCCTCGCAGCCGAAGCGCTTGGCCAGGCGGCGGGCCCACGCCCGCTCCTCGCCGGACGACTTGTGGCCCGGGAAGGGGACGACGTCCTGCAGCCCGGCGAAGGCGCGGAAGCCCTCGGGGGAGAGGAGCCGGGTGCCCAGGAGGACGTCCTCGTCGGGGAAGGCGAGCAGCGCCCGGCGGTACTGGTCCGTCATGATCCCCTTGAGCGCGGCCTCGGCCCGGGAGACACGGTCGACCAGGGCCAGCCCGACCAGCAGGGACGGGGTCCCGCCGATGCGCTCAAGCGTGCAGAACGAGTAGCCCCGCAACTTGTTGCCCTCACGGGCCTGGGTGATGAGGACCCAGGCTTCCCGCTCCTTGGAGAGGTATCCGATGTCGAACCCAGGGGGGCGGTCCGCACACAGATCCGCCATTTCGACCAGCTCAGCGTCGCTGAGCGCGGTGCAATCCTTGGTGCTCACTACGGTCGGCATGGAGTGAGTCTACTGGCTGGGACGAACCGGTTCCCAACCAGGGCGGGCGCCCGCACCGGCGTCTGACCCGCTTCGTAAGCCTGTCGGCCCAGGTCAGACGCCCGCGCGCCCGGCCCGGTCGGCGGGTCAGGACAGCACGGCCGCCTGTCCGAGCAACCGCTTGAGCTCGCCGACCACACCGTTCCGGCAGTCGACGTTGAACTCGGGCGGCAGCCGCAGGACCTTGGCGCCGACGTGCAGCAGGACCGGTGACGGCCCCGGATGGCCGCTCAGCACCTCCTTCAGCCCGCTCACCTTGGCGTCGGTCAGCACGCCCAGGGGGAGGGTGATGTGGAGGTCCTCCTCCCCCCGCTCCAGGAGCGGGCGGGCCACCTCCATGCACACGATCTTCGGCTCCTCCTCCCGCGTGTCGAGCCGGCCCTTCACCACGACGATGGCGTCGTTCTCAATGAGCGCGCCGTAGTCGGCCATGGTCTTCGGGAAGACGAAGACCTCCATGGCCGCCTGCAGGTCCTCGAGCACGAACCGGGCCATGAGGTCGCCCTTCTTCGTGTAGGAGCGCCGAAGGTCGGTCACCACGCCCCCCACCAGGCGCACCGGCGAGCGGTCGCCGAGGCCCGCCCCCGCCGGGTCCTCTTCGCGCATGTCCGAGAGGCTGCAGTCGGTGTGGCGGGCCAGGGCGGCCTCGAAGCCCATGAGCGGGTGATCACTCACGTACAGGCCGAGCATCTCCTTCTCGAAGGCCAGGCGCTGGGCCTTGTCGAACTCGGCGTCCGGGATCGGCACCTTGGTCGTCCCCCAGCCCGGGTCGGCCTGGTCCTCCTCGAACGCCGCGAAGAGCGTCGTGATGCCCAGGTCCTGCTCCCGGCGACGCTCCAGCGTCCGGTCCACGATCTCCTCGAGCACGAGGGTGGTGCCCTGGCGCGGATGGCCCAGCGAGTCGAAGGCGCCGGCCTTGACCAGCGATTCCATCGTGCGCTTGTTGAGCACGACCGGGTCGACCCGCTGGCAGAAGTCGAAGAGGTCGGCGAAGGGCCCGTGGGCGTCGCGTTCGGTCACGATGCGCTCGACGAGGCTCTCCCCCACGTTCCGCACAGCGGCGAGGCCGAACACGATGGCCCGGCGTCCCTCGGCGGCACTCCGGTCGGGCGCGAACTCCGCCACGGAGCGGTTCACATCGGGGACGAGCACGTCTATGCCCATGGACCGGCACTCGGCGAGGTACACGGCCGTCTTGTCCTTGTTGTCCTTCACCGACGTCAGCAACGCGGCCATGTACTCGACCGGGTAGTGCGCCTTGAGCCACGCCGTCTGGTAGGCCACCAGTCCGTAGCCGTATGCGTGCGACTTGTTGAAGGCGTAGTCGGCGAAGGGCTCGATGATGTCGAAGAGGTCTTTCCCGAGCGCGTCCCCGTAGCCCTCGGCCACGCAGCCGGCAATGAACTTCTCCCGCTCGGCGGCCAGCAGCTTGCGGATCTTCTTGCCGCACGCCTTGCGCAGGTTGTCGGCCTCCTCGAGCGAGTAGCCCGCGATCTTCTGGGCCACCCGCATCATCGACTCCTGGTAGATCATCAGGCCCCAGGTGTCGGCCAGGATCGGCTCCAGGTCGTCGTGCGCGTAGGTGACCGGCTTCCGTCCGTTCTTGCGATCGGCGTAGTCGTTGTGCATGTTCGCCGCCATCGGCCCCGGCCGGTAGAGCGCGACGAGCGCCGCCACGTCGTCGAAAGAGGTCGGCGCCAGCGAGCGCATCAGCGTGCGCATGGGCCCGCCCTCCAGCTGGAACACACCGACGGACTCGCCACGCCGCAGGAGCGCCAGCGTCGCGTCGTCGTCGAGCGGAACCCCGTCGATGTCGGGGCGCTCGCCCGTGGCCTCCTCCACCAGGTCGAGGCTGCGCTCTATGACGGAGAGGTTGCGCAGACCGAGGAAGTCCATCTTCAACAGCCCGAGGTCCTCGACGCCGTGCATTTCGTACTGGGTGACGATCGGCGCGTCCTCGGGGACGCCTCCGGCGTCCGGCTTGCGCTGAATCGGAAGGTAATCGGTCAGCGGGTCGCGGGAGATGACGACGGCAGCGGCGTGAATGCCGTCCTGACGCCGCAGGCCCTCGAGCCCCAGGGCGACGTCGATCACCTCCTTGGCCTCCGGGTCGCTCTCGCGCATGGTGCGCAGCTCGCCCGCGGTGGCGAAGCCGTCCTCGTAGCCCTCGGTGCGGTCGAGGCACGCCCGCAGCGGCGTGTCCCGGCCCATGATCAGCGGCGGCATGGCCTTGGCGATGCGGTCCCCCATCGTGTAGGGCTTCCCGAGCACACGGGCGGCATCCCGCACCGCCGCCCGCGCTTTTATCGTCGAGAACGTGATCACCTGGGCTACCCGGTCGCTGCCGTACTTCTCTGCCGCGTAGCGCATGACGTCGGCGCGGTAGCGCTCGTCGAAGTCCATGTCGATGTCGGGCATCTGCTTGCGGCCCGGATTGAGGAAGCGCTCGAAGAGAAGGTCGTAGCGAATCGGGTCCAGGTCCACGATGCGCAGGCAGTAGGCCACGCAGCACCCGGCAGCGGACCCCCGCCCCGGGCCAACCCGGATTCCAGATTCGCGGGCGAAGCGGATGAGGTCCCACACCACGAGGAAGTAGGCGGCGAAGCCCATGTTCCCGATGACACCGAGCTCGTAGTCGAGGCGCTCGACCACCTCGGACGGCACCGGGTCGCCGTAGCGCTCCCGCGCTCCCTCCATGGTCACGTGCCGCAGGTACGCGAGCGCCCGGTCCTCGTAGCGCTCTCCCGTGAAGCGCTCCGGCACCGGGAACTCGGGCAGGCTCGGCTTCCCGAGCTCAATCTGCACGTCCGCCCGTTCGGCGATCAGCAGCGTGTTGTCGCACGCCTCGGGCACGTCACGGAAGAGATGGCGCATTTCCGCTGCGGTCTTGAGGTAGTGCTCGGTGCCCTCGAACTTGAACCGGTTCGTGTCCGAAAGGAGCGCACCCGTCTGCACGCAGAGCAGAGCGTCGTGTGCCACGGCGTCCTCTCTATGGGTGTAGTGGCTGTCGTTGGTGGCCAGCAACGGCGCGCCGATGCGCCGGGCGATCTCCATCAGCTGCGGGTTGGTCCGCTGCTGGTCGGCGATGCCGTGGTCTTGCAGCTCGACGAAGAGGTTGTCCTTCCCGAAGATGTCCTGCAGGCGGGCCGCCTTCTGTTCCGCTCCCGCCACGTCGCCGGCCAGCAGCGACTGCAGCACCACGCCACCCAGGCAGCCAGTGGTCGCGATCAGGCCGCCGCGGTGACGCTCGAGCAGCTCCCAGTCGACCCGCGGCTTGTAGTAGTAGCCCTCGAGGTACGCCGCCGACGAGAGCTTCATGAGGTTGCGATAGCCCTCGACGGTCTCGGCCAGCAGGGTCAGGTGGTAGTAGAGCTTCTGCCCGCCCTCGGCGTCGCCGCCGGTGTCGTCCAGCCTGCCGCGCCGCACGGGGCGCTCGTGGCGTGTCTCGGCCGCCATGTACGACTCGGTGCCGATGACCGGGACGATGTCCTGCTCCCGGCATGCCTTGTAGAAGTCGAGGACCCCGTACATGTTTCCGTGGTCGGTGATGCCGAGGGCCGGCTGGCCGTCGGCGGCCGCCGCGGTCACGAGGTCCCCCACCCGGGCGGCGCCGTCGAGCATGGAGAACTCGGTATGGGTGTGCAGATGCGTAAACGACCGCTCCGACACCGGTCCTCCTTTCGCCACGAACTTACACCGGTGTGATTCCCTCCCGGGGGTCCGACACTATCCCGGCGGGCGGGTCCGGATGACGACCGATCCGACCACTTTGTCGTGAAGGGTCTGGCGCTTCTTGTCCCAGAGCGGGAAGAGCATGTCGAGGACCCAGAGCAGCCCGAGCAGGAAGAAAAGGAGGTTGATCAGCCGCAGCACGCCCTCGACGAGCGCCCGCCCGAAGGCACGCCCGTAGCCGAGCACCCCCCGGTCCCCGTCGCCGACCGCTCGCACGCCGGCGGCCATCATCCCGACCGTCTGACCCCGCGCGCCCCCGACGAGCACGGTTCCGTAGACCACCCACAGGGCGCCCGTGATCAGGAAGGGCACCGCGGAGAAGCTCCGCCGTCGCGTCCCTTTGCGCGCCATGAGGTGCACGTTCAGCGCGTGGTTGTGGCGGAAGAGCAGCAGGAGAACGATGAGGACCACCAGGAAGATCACCGCGTCAACCAGGTAGCCGCCCAGCCGCACCACCCACGTCGCGTACGGCGCCGTCGCGGGCGAGCCGTACCCTCCGGGTCCGGCACCGGCACCGTGCGGGTAGCCGGGCGGCCCTGGCGGGGGGGCCGGCGGCGGCGGCGGATAGGCGTCGGTCTCCCGATAGGCGGGCGGGGCCGGCGTCCCCGACCCGGTCTGGGGAGACGACGGATACGACGGCGGGCCCCCGGCCGTGCCTGCTCCCCCCGTCTCGTCCCTCACGGTGCGGCCGTCACAGGTAGGCCCCTGTCCGCCCCGTCTCCCCCGCCGAGGGAAGGCCGCGCTGGCGCATCTCCTCGAGTTGGGCCCGTGCCGCCATCTGTTGCGACATCAGGGTGGCCTGGATCCCTTGGAACAGGCCCTCCAGCCACCCCACCAGTTGCGCCTGCGCGATGCGCAGCTCGGCGTCGCTCGGCGTGTCCGAGTCGAACGGCAGCGCCATGCGCTCGAGCTCTGCCACCAGGT
Source organism: uncultured Acidimicrobiaceae bacterium (assembly GCA_963834405.1). Taxonomy (GTDB): domain Bacteria; phylum Actinomycetota; class Acidimicrobiia; order Acidimicrobiales; family RAAP-2; genus Bog-473. The sequence continues at coordinate 240,784 of CAWIBX010000002.1, forward strand.
CGGGCGACAGCCCCTCCGACAGCTCGCGGATCGACTGCTCGTAGATCTCCCGCAGGCGCTCCCGGCTCTTCTCGTCCAGCGGCGCCGCTCGCACCTCGTCCAACAACGTCTTGACCATGGAGCCGATGCGCAGCACCCTGGCCGGCTCGTTCACCGCCTCGCCCGACTTCTGCTCCTGGCCGGCCGTCTTTCCGTCCGCAGCTCCGGGCGGGCCACCCCGCCCCGCCTCCAGGACCTCGTCCGGGGCCACGGCGCCGGAACCGCCCGTCCCCGTCCGCACGTCTGTGTCTGTGTCTGTGTCTGTGTCTGTGTCTGTGTCTGTGTCTGTGTCTGTGTCTGTGTCTGTGTCTGTGTCTGTGTCTGTCGAATCGCTCATCACACCGTCCAAACCGCGTCTCGGAGCACCACCCGCTCGCACGGCGCACCCCGCCCTCCGCTCATCCTGCCATCCGCTCCTTCATACCCACGACTCGCGCCGTCCGCGCCACGGAAGGTCCTCATCCTCCGGTCCACGCGAGGAGGGGGACCAGCATCTCGTCGGGGGTGAGCGACCCGTGCCGGGCCCGCAGCCGCAGTTCCCCCGTGTCGGCCGGGTCCAGGAACGCCATGGGGGCGAAGGGCACGAGCGCCACGTCGCCGAGCCGCGCCGCCACGGCCGGTGAGGGCGTCCCGCCCAGCCAGCCCTCGTTGACGATCTGGTCCCGGGTCCGCACCCAGGCCTCGTTGCCGTAGCGCTCCGCGGCCGCCGCCGCGACGTCCTCCGTCGCACCTGGGACGACGTGGAGCCAGCGGAAACGGCCCTCGCCGCTCAGGAGGGTGACCGAGTCCATGATGTCGGCCCCGAACACCTCTATGGCGGAACCGACGTCTATCTGTCCGTGGTCGGCCGTCACCACGAGCGCGGTGCCCCGGGGCAGCACCGCGAGGACGTCGGCGACGAGCCGGTCGACGGCGCGCAATTCGTCGTCGTAGTGCTCGCCCAGTCCCTGGGCATGCGCGACCTTGTCGATGCCTTCGTAGTAGGCGTACACGAACGGTGCGCCGGCGGAGACGAGCTGGCGTACCCCGGTCACGAGGCCTGCCGGTGTGTACCAGCGGTGCAGCTCCGCCGAGCCGAGGTGGGCGGCCGTGAACCCGGTCGGGCCGTAGTCGTACCGCGTGACCACCGGCACGGGCGCCGGCGCGCCGGGAAACGACGCGCACGGCTGGAAGGCGTGCGCGGGCACCCGCACTCTGGCGTCCTTGCCGTCGAGCGACCACTGCAGGACGTTCATGACCTTGCCGTCGAGCGCAACGCGGTACCCCACCACGCCGTGTTGGGCGGGCGCCGTCCCGGTGGCCAGCGTCGTGAGCGCGGTGGCCGTGGTCGAGGGTGCGACCGACGTGATCGTCCTCCCCTCTCCCGACGTAAGGAATGGCGCGAGGGTGGCCCGGGCCCGGAGTTGCTCCGCCCCGAGCCCGTCGAGCACGAGGAGGACGACCTGGGTCGCGTCGGCCACGGGGGCGGGAAACCACTCAGGCAGCGCCGAAGTTCCGGCGAGGTGCCCCAGCACACCCGGGACCACCGCCTGGAGTCCGGCACCGGCGTAGTCCGGCAGAAGCGGCTGGGGGGGACCGGTGACCCCTCCCTCGAGAGGTTCCGCCCTCACCGCCTGGCCGTCGCGCGCTCGCTCACGGGGGCCCACCCTACGACCCCCGCCGAGCAGTTCGGCCGTGCGGTCGGGTGTGGCTGTCCGGCCGCCCGACCTCGCTTTTCGTGTTCGGGCTGGACCGGGGGCATCCACTGTCCCTGCATGTGTGCCGGTAGCATCGAACCCGTGAGGGTCTCGACACGGGGTGACTACGCCAGCAGGGCGCTGCTCTCCCTGGCTCTCCGCGGCGCGGACACGCCGACGTCCGTGCGCGACATCGCGGAGCGCACCGGACTGCCCCAGCCCTACCTCGAGCAGATCCTGCTGGCCCTCAAGGGCGCCGGTCTGGTCCGCTCGAAGCGCGGGGTCGGGGGCGGCTACGTCCTTGCCCGCGCACCCGAGGACATCTCGCTCGCGCAGATCGTGTCCGCCGTCGACGGACCCATCGCGGCCGGCGACTTCGGGGAGCCCCATCAGAACGGCGCCTGCGACCATGAGGGCCAATGCGTCCTTCTGGCGGTGTGGGCCGACGTCGGCGAGACGATCCGGACCTATCTGCAGTCGTACAGCCTGGCCGACATGGTCGCCCGGGCCCGCGGCAACGTCGCCGCCCCCGTCTGAGGCCGCCGGCCCGTCTAGTCCGGCGCCCGGTTCCACAGCGCGATTACCCGCGCCTCGCGCTCCCAGCCCAGGACGCACAGGTGCCCGGGTTCCAAGAGGAAGAGGCGGCCCGCCACCGGCGGGAGCCCGAGCCACCGGGCCGCCAGCACGCGCAGGACGTGCCCGTGTGCGAAGCAGAGCGTGTCGCCGTCGTGCTGCATGGCCCGCTCTATCACCCGGTCGGCCCGCCGGGCCACGTCCGACGCCCGCTCACCGCCGGGGACCCCGTCGTTCCAGAGCGTCCACCCCGGGCGCCGCGCCCGGATCTCGTCGGAGGTGAGGCCCTCGTACTCGCCGTAGTCCCACTCGGCCAGGTCGGGGTCGGTCACCCCCTCGAAGCCGGCGAGCTCGCAGGTCTCCGCGGCCCGGCGGAGCGGACTGGTCAGGACCTGGTCGAAGGTGGTCAAGCCGTGGGCGCGCAGCAGCTGACCGGCCACCTGGGCCTGCCGGCACCCCTCGTTCAGCAACGGCACGTCGGTGCGCCCGGTGTGGCGGCCGTCCTTGGACCACTCGGTCTGGCCGTGCCGGATCAGCACCATTCGGGGGGGCATGGGCGGCTAGACCACCACGCCCCTTGCCTCCGACGCAACTGACCTGGGATTCCGCGCCGGGCCGTTCCCCCGTTCGCCCTCTGGGGTGCGAACACCCGCCTGGAATGATCCAGGCCGTGCCAGCGTTGTACCTGGCAGGTTCATCCCGGATTGGTCCGGGTACGTACGACTGGGAGAGAGAAAGCGTCTGGAGCGAAGATGAAGAGCGCGGTGAGCACGTCGGACACGTTGGGGTTGATGTTGCGTGACCTCGATCAGTTCCCGATGCCCGACCACGAGCAGCAGGTGGAACTGGCCAAGAGAGTGGCCGCAGGCGACGAGACCGCCCGCAAGCAGATGGTCGCCGCCAACCTCCGTCTCGTGGTGCACTGGGCGCGCCGCTATCAGGACCGGGGCGTCGACATGGCCGACCTGGTCCAGGAGGGCACGTTCGGCCTGATGCGGGCTGTCGACAAGTTCGACTGGGAGCGGGGCTTCCGCTTCTCGACCTATGCCACCTGGTGGATCCGCCAGGCCCTCCAGCGGGCCGTGCAGCAGCACGGCCGGACCATCCGGATCCCGCTCGAGGTGGGTGAGCAGATCCAGCGGCTCGAGCTGACCAAGGCCGAGCTCGCCACGACGTTGGGCCGCGCGCCCACGGAGGCCGAACTCGACGACGCCACCGGCCTGACCGCTGAGGAGCGTGAGTCCCTCGAAGACGTCGCCCGCGTCACCGCATCGCTCGACCAGCCCGCCGCGCTCGAGTCGTCGACCACCCTCGGTGAGCTGGTCGCCCCGGACGAGTCCGATTTCGCCGCGGAGGTCGAGGAGACGATGATCTACGACCGGGTACGTGACGCCGTCGAGCGCCTGCCCGGACTGCAGCGCGACGTACTGCGCCTGCGCTTCGGCTTCGACGGTGACTCGCCGGCCTCGCTCCAGTCCTGCGCCGAGCGTCTCGGCGTTGGCGTGCGTCGGGTCCGGCGGGCCGAGGAGGAGGCGCTGGCCGCCCTCTCCGACGACGCCGACGTCATCGGCGTCCACGAAGCCGCCTGACGCCGCACCGACCTCCGTCCCTCAGGGCGGCGGCAGCGCGGCCAGAAAGTCCTCGAGGTCCGGAGGGAGGGCCGCGCTGAACTCCATGCGCGCACCGGTGACCGGATGGTCGAAGGCGAGCCGGAACGCGTGCAGGAAGAACCGCCCGGGCCCGAGGCGCCGGTCCGCCCTGTCGTAGCGGGCGTCGCCGACCACCGGGTGACCGATGGCCGCCATGTGCACACGGATCTGGTGCGTCCGCCCGCTGTGCAACGAGACCTCGAGCAGCGTCGTCGGCGCGTCGCCCCCGCGCCGGCCCACGACCGTGTAAGCAGTCCGGGCAGGCTTGCCCGTCGCCGAGACGGCCATCTTGGTCGGGGTGCGCGCCGACCGTCCGATCGGCGCCTCCACCTCGCCGCGGTCCTCGGCCACCTCCCCGCTCACCAGTGCGAGATACCGCCGCACCATCGTCCGCGTCGCCAGCTGCCCCACCAGCGCGTCGTAGGCCTCCGGCGTCCGTCCCACGACGAGCAGCCCGGAGGTGCCCTTGTCGAGACGGTGCACGATGCCGGGCCGGTCGGCCGTACACACCCCCTCGCGCACCAGCTCGGCCAGGTCCGGGAAGCGCGCCAGCAGCCCGCCGACGAGCGTGCCCTCGACGTGGCCGGCGCCCGGGTGCACCACAAGCCCGGCCGGCTTGTCCACGACCGCCACCGCCTCGTCCTCGTGGACCACCGCGAAACGGACGGACGGCTCGGCGGCCACCCCGTCCCGTGTCCCGGCCGGCATGTGCACGGTCAGGGTCGTCCCCGGCCGCAGTGTGCTGCGCCCCACCCGAACCGGTTCGCCGTCGACCAGCACACGCCCCTCTTCAATCAGGCGTGACGCGGCCGCACGGGACACGTTGGCCACCATGGCCACCCCGCGGTCGGCCCGGAGACCGCCCAGTAATGCCGGCACCTCGGTCGAGACGACGTCTTCGGCGGGCACGCCGTCTCCCCCTCCGGGCGCACTGCCGGCCTCACCGCTCGTCACGACGCGACCTTGTGTTCCTGCGGCTCATGCTCCCGCCCGAACAACAGCACCACGATCACGACGACCACGCCCACCGTCACACAGGCGTCAGCGACGTTGAAGGTGGGCCAGTGCGTGAGTGTGATGAAGTCCGGCACCTGCCCTCCGTGCCCGCCGAACAGCCGCTCCGCCACGTTGCCCAGGGCACCGCCCAGGACCAGGCCACCGCCGATCGCCAGCGGCACGGTCTGCACCCGGGACACCACCACGGCCAGGACGGCGACACCGATGCAGAGGAGCACCGTCACCACCACCGCCCGGCCGCTGAAGAGGCTGAACGAGAAGCCTGAGTTGAAGCTGAGGCCCAGTCCGAACGGACCCCAGACATGGCGCTCGTCGTGGAGATGGTCGACGGCGAGAGATGTCGTGACCAGGTCGGCCACCAGGACCACGGCGGCAATGGCGAACGCCACCACCCGCGGCCGGGTCAGCGACGCGACAGTCCCCCGCTCTTGCAGGCCACGCAGAGACGCGCGTAGGGCAAGGCGCGCAGGCGCGGCTTGGGGATCGGCTGGAAGCAGCGCTCGCAGTAGCCGTAGTCCTTGCTGGCGATCCGCGCCAAGGCGTCGTCGATCTCCTCGACGGCCAGGGTGGCCTGCCCCGACAGCGCCAGGTTGCGCTCCCGGTCGACGGTCACGGTGCCGCCCTCCCCCGACTCCTCGTCGAACTGCACGTCCCCGGGCTCGCGCTCCAAAGCGAGGGAGTCCGCCTCGGCCCGCAGCGAGGTGGCCTGCTCCTGATAGATCGCCCGCTCCGCCAGGAGCAGCTCCCGGACCTCTTCGAGGAACTTGGCGTCCTTCGCGTAGGGGCCGGTCTTCGGACGCACCGGCGCCGGCTTGGGCTTGGGCGCGAACGCGGACTTCGCGGGCACCTCCGTGGACTTCTTGGTGGCGGGACCGGTTGACTTCTTCGCCGCCGGCACGCCGGCCGCACTCCTCGACGACGCCGGTTTCTTCGCCGTGGGGCTCGCCGCGACCTTCTTGCTGCCGGGGGCTGCCTTCTTGGCCGGGGCGCCAGCCTTCTTGGCCGGTGGCGCCTCACGCTTCCCGGCCGGCGCCGACGCCTTACGCGACGCCGCCGCGGCGGGCGCCTTCTTCGCCGACGAGGCGGACTTCTTGGTCGTGGTGGCTGCCTTCTTCACGGACACCGTCTTCTTCACGGACACTGCCTTCTTCTGGGCTGAACGCTTCTGAGCAGCAACGGACGTAGGCGAGGCTTTATTCCCAGTGGCGGACTTCTTGGCCGCGGCGGGGCGCGATCGGGGCGCCCTCTTGGCCGGGGTGCCCTTGCTCGCTGGGGTCATCGTCTCCTCCTTGACCACGTGAAATGGCCGATTCCCGGGCGACGACCTCGCCGAGGGAGCGGGTGACGATACCGGAACCCGAAGTCCGGGGCAATACCGCAGTGGCGCCCGCGCAACGGGCCCGACGACGGGTTAGAGCGAGCGGGGTGCGCCTGAGACGGCGGCGTCGGACACGTCTTGCAGGAGAGTGGGGGGACCGCCGTCGCCGGCGTCGGTCATCTCTCCCGTGTCCGGTGCGGCGTCCGTTGCCGGCTTGTCGCCCCGGTCCGCGGCCTTGGGCTTGACACCCATCAGCGAGTTGGCGGGCTGGACGTTGTCGTCCACCCACTTGAGGATCTCCGCAAGCGCGCCGCGCAGACGGTTGCGCTCGGACTCCAGGTGCCGCGCCATGGTCTCGACGTCGCTGGCCAGCTCGGTGCGCGTCGCCTCGAGCCGCGACACTTCGTCGCGCAGCTTCTGATGGCTCTCGGCCTGCAGCTGCGCGGCCGTCTGCTCGGCCGCCGCCACCGTGGACCGTGCGGTCTCTTCCGCCTGCTCGACGATGGCGGCCGCTTCGGCTTCACTCTCTCGCTTCGTCTGGTCCACGAACTTCTGCGCCAGCAGGAGCGTGCGCTGCAGGGTCTCGTCGGACAAGCCGGCGTCAGCCGACGCGGCCGCAGCCGCTTCCTCGCCTTCCGCCGCGGCCGGCGCCGAGCGCTTCTCGCGCTCGAGCGTCGCGATGCGATCGCTGGCCTGGCGCAGTCGCTCGTTGAGCTGGCGGACGTGTTCCTGGAGTCCCTCGGCCTCCTGCGCGGCCTTGTCGAGGTACTCGTCGACCTCGTCGACGTTGTAGCCCTTCAGGCCGAGGCGGAATTCGACCGTCCGAAGCGTGTCGAGAATCGATGACGAGGCTTGGGAATTGTCCATGTCGGACGATTCTAACCATCCCTCTCCCTACCTCCGGGGAGGGTCCCGAAGCCGACCGGGCATCCGGCGTGCCCGCCCTCCCGACCGGGGTGCGCACCGCCCCCGACCCGGCGCCCGGCCGCTCAGACCGGTCCGGTCACTGCCGCAACAAGACCGGGACCAGCACGATCTGCGCAACGAGGATGACCACGAGGAACGAGAAGTCCAGTCCCCCCATGGGCCGGATGATCCGGCGGACCGGCCGCAGGACGGGCTCGGTCGCCTGGTAGAGGAAGTACTGCACCCTCGCCAACGTCGTCCCGGGCCGAATCCGGAACCAGCTCAAGATCGCGTACGGGAACATGATCAGCCAGATGTAGGCCTCGATCAGCCACGCGAGGAGATGGAAGATGCTCACTACCCAGCGAGGGTACCGGGTCTAGTCGCGCCCGAAGCCGCGGTCGGCCAGGCGCTGCCGCTCCTCGTCCGAAACCTTGACGTTGGTCGGGGTGAGCAGGAAGACCTGATCGGCCACCTTTTCCATCTCGCCGGAGAGGGCGTACGTGACACCGCTGCAAAAGTCGATCATCCGGCGCTGCAAATCCCGATCGGCCATCTGGAGGTTGACGATGACGGGGCGGTTGTCCTTCAGACGGTCGGCGATCTCCTTGGCGTCGCCGAAACGTGAGGGCGCCACGACGTGCACGCGGGCCGAGGTCGCGGCGGCCGTGGGGCTGATCGTCGTGTCGACCGGGACGGGGCGCACGGGGGTGGGCCGTGGCGCCACGGCGCTCGGCTGCGACCGGGACTGGCTCGGCACCGCCGACTCCCGTGGGAGGGTGCGGACCCGGCTCATGCCGCCGCTGAACTCGTCGGGCTGCTCGTACTCCGCCTGCCGTGGCTCGACCCGGGAGGCGGAGGAGAACCCGCGCGGGGCCCGGTCCTCGAGGTCGTCGTACTCGTCGTACTCGTCATCGAGCAGGCCGAGATACACCATGGTCTTCTTCATGAACGAGGGTGCCATTCCTTCTCCTGTCCCGATACAGCGTAGTGCCCGCTCGGTAGCCCGGTCGGGGCTCGGCGCACCGTTGGTCGTACCACGCGGGCGCTATCCGACGACCGCCGCGCCCGCCGGCCGCTCCCCGAAGAGCGCCCGACCGATCCGCACCATCGTGGAGCCGGCCGCCACCGCCGCTTCGAGGTCGTCGCTCATCCCCATCGACCGCTCTTGGAGCCCCAGCTCATCGGCCAACCGCGCCACCTCCCCGAACGCCGTCTCGGCGGCGGACCGTCCCGGCGCCGCAACGGTCATGAGCCCACGCACATCGAGGCCAAGCGCACGCAACCGGGCGACCAGATGGGGCACCTCCGCCGGCCGGCAGCCGTTGCGGCCGGGGAGATCGGTCACGTCGACTTGCACCAGCACCGCGGCGTCCGGTGCGAACCGTGCGATGCGCTCCGCCTCCACCTCGCGGGCGACGCTCTGCCAGACGCCGACGATCGGCGCCAGCACCGCCACCTTGTTGCGCTGAATGGCGCCCAGGAAGTGCCACACCGGAACCCGATCCCCGGTCTCTGCCTCGGCAGCCGCACGTGCCGTCGCAGTCCCGGTCGCCTCCGCCTTGGCCACGAGCTCGGCGACGTAGTTCTCCCCCAGGTCCCGCAACCCCGCCCCCAGTGCGGCGCGTACCGAGTCGGGACCGAATCCCTTGGTCACCCCGACGACGCGCACCAGGTCGGGGTCGCCGCCAGCACCCGCGATCCGCCGGCGGACGGCGGCCAGCCGCGACGCGACCTCGTCGCTAGCGCAGGAAGGAGGGGACGTCGAAATCGTCGTCGCCCAGGTCGAACTCGTCCTCCGACGCACCCCCCGTGGCGTCGGCGAAGATGTCGACCGGCTCGGGCGTCTCGAAGATCGACGACGTCCGGTCTGCCTTCGACGTTCCGGCGCCGTCCTCCCAGCGCTCGAAGCCGGCGGCGATCACCGTGACCCGGACCTCGTCGCCCATGTTGTCGTCTATGACGGCGCCGAAGATGATGTTGGCGTCGGGGTGGGCCACACCGTGGATGATCTCGGCCGCCTCGTTGACCTCGAACAACCCCAGGTCCGAACCGCCCGCGATGTTGAGCAGGATCCCCCTGGCCCCGTCGATCGACGCCTCGAGCAGCGGCGAGGTGATCGCCGCCCGGGCGGCGTTGGCGGCGCGCCCTTCGCCGATGGAGGAGCCGATGCCCATGATCGCGGTGCCGGCGTTGATCATCACCATCTTCACGTCGGCGAAGTCCGTGTTGATGAGGCCCGGGACCGTGATGAGGTCCGTGATGCCGCGCACGCCCTGCAGCAGCACCTCGTCGGCCATCTTGAACGCGTTGACCATGCTCGTCTTCTCGTTCGAGACCGTGAGCAGGCGGTCGTTCGGGATGACGATGAGCGTGTCGACCTTGTCCTTGAGCCCTTGAATCCCCTTCTCGGCCTGCATGGAACGCCGACGGCCCTCGAAGGTGAACGGACGCGTCACCACGCCGATCGTCAACGCGCCCAACGCCTTTGCGACTTCAGCGATGACCGGCGCCGCACCCGTCCCCGTGCCGCCGCCTTCGCCGGCCGTGATGAAGACCATGTCGGCGCCCTGCAGCGCCTCCTCTATGTCGACACGGTGCTCATCCGCCGCCTGGTGCCCGATCTCCGGATCGCTCCCCGCACCAAGCCCACGAGTCAGCTCTCGGCCGATGTCGAGCTTCAGGTCGGCGTCACTCATCAACAATGCCTGCGCGTCGGTGTTCGCCGCGATGAACTCGACGTTGCGGAGCCCCGAGTCGATCATCCGGTTCACGGCGTTGACCCCTCCACCGCCGATGCCGACCACCTTTATGACTGCCAGGTAGTTGCCCTGGGAAGGCACGGTCGTCATGTTGTCCCTCGTCTCCGCGTGGATCGCCGACCGGTGGCTCCCTGAAGACCGGTAGCTCGCTGATAAGTCCCGCCAGCCGCCAATGGGCGGGTGCATCCATCCATCAATCCCTGAACCTCTGGGGAAGGTTGATGTTCACAGTCCGGCAACGTGACCCCACCATACGGGGGGTGTTCAGGCAGGTCAAGCATCCTACGTCACGCTGAGGTCACCGTCGGAGCGTCCGGGACGCTCACGTCGATCACATCCCCGTTGTGCAGGGTTGCACCGGCCAGGATGGACGAGACGTCCTCGTACTTGGCGGCCAGTTGGGAATCCGAGCCGATGTCGACCAGGACGGGTGTCGTCATGGCCAGCTGCACCCAACCCTGCGGCTCCACCGTCACGGCCGTCACCTGCGCGGCGAAGGAGGTCGGAAGCGTCGAGGCCACGCGCAATCCGGTGGCGTCCCGTGCGCCGATGCGGGTCCCGGGGGCGCCCGGTGCGACGGGGACGGTCAACAGCAGCAGGCCGGCCGGACGCGTCGCCGACACCGCGAGCACGCGGCCGTCCGCGCTGAGTGTCGCCCAGCGCCCGCCGGACTCGCTCACCACGAGGCGGGGCGACTCCTCGGTCACCGCAACGTGGACGCCGTCGGGCCACGAGACGTGCACCGCCGCCGACTGCACCCACGGCAGCTTCTCTACGCGCGCCGCGACGGCTCCCGCGTTCACGTCCATCAACGGCGGGTGGGCGGCCAGGCCGCCCTGGGCCAGCACCTGCGCTGCGGACTCGTGGCCGTTGCCCGTCACCGTCAACGCGCGCGCGGAGAAGACGGGCGAATGGAGCAGGAACCAGCCCCCGACGATCATGGCGGTGCCGGCGAGAGCGGCCACCAGCACGTACAGGCGCCGCCGGCCCTGTTCCCGCATGACCGCGGTGCGGCGCGCCGACAGCCGCGGGTCCATGCGACCGTGCCGCGGGCGCGGCGTTCCCTCTGCGGGCGTCACCGGGTCTCCCCCGCCGCAGGTGTCTGACCTGGAACGGCAGCGCCGTCGTGCGACCCGTCGGACACCGCACCAGTCTCCCCGTCGTCGAAGCCCAAGAGGCGGACCTCCGTCGACAGCCGCACGCCACAGCGCTGCTCGACGACGCTCCGCACATGCTCCATGAGCGCCCGGACGTCGTCGGCCCGCCCCCCCTTGTCGGCCTGAATGAAGTTGGCGTGCTTCTCGGACACATGAGCGGTTCCCAGATGGAAACCCTTCAGTCCCGCCTCCTCTATGAGGCGCCCGGCGGAGTCCCCTTCGGGGTTCGTGAAGACGGAGCCCGCATTGGAACCCCCCGGTTGGTGTTCCCGTCGCCACTTCACAATGGCGGCGACCGCTTCCAGTTCCGACTCGGCGGAAGCGGGCGCCACCTCCAGCTCTGCTTCCACCACCAGTTGCGTCGCCGTCACGGACGACGAGCGGTAGCCGTAGGCCAGCCGGGTCACGTCGTCGGTCCCCCCGTCCTGGCGGACCAGGTCCACCCAGCGGTAGCGGTGGAGGCACGCGGCCATGTCGGAGCCGTGCCCCCCCGCGTTCATCCGCACCGCGCCGCCCACGGACCCCGGGACGCCGACCGCCCAGGACAGGCCGGACCAGCCGGCGTCGGCCACCCGGCGCGCCAGAACGGGCAGCGCCAGCGCGCCGCCGGCCCGAACCACCGCCACGTCCCCACGTGCGGCGTCCTCTCCGTCGCCTGTCGCGCCGGGAAGCTCCAACCCCGCGAAGCCGCCCCCGAGGTGCACCACCACCCCGTCGAAGCCGGCGTCCGACACCACCAGGTTGGAGCCCCGGCCGATGACGAAGACGCCGGCCCCCAGGCCATCCGTCACGCCCGCGAGCGCTTCACGGACAGCATCGAGGTCGGCCGGACCCTCGACCTCGACGAAGAGCGCGGCCGGGCCGCCGACGCCGTACGTGGTGAGCGGCCCGAGCGGCCTCATGAGCGTGGCCCGCGCGCCCAGCCGCTCGGCGAGGGCGCGCAGCGCGGGACCCGGCGTCACCACTGTGGGGACTGGATGAGGACGTCGGGCAGGGTGGTGAGGTCGCCCGCGCCCAGAGTGATGCACAGGTCGCCGGGACGCAGCAACGCGGTGACCACACGGGCGACGTCGTCCCACCCGGGCGCGTAGGTCACGGGAAGGCGAGGATCCTGCGCCCGCACGGCGTCGGCGACCAGGCGCCCCGAGACACCCGGCACCGGGCGCTCCCCCGCGCTGTACACGTCGGTGACCACCAGCACATCGGCGTCGGCGAAAGCGGTGCCGAACTCGGCGGCCAGGGAGGCCGTGCGGGAGAAGCGGTGCGGCTGGAACACCGCGACGACGCGGGACCAGCCCCCCGTGCGCGCCGTGGCCAGGGCGGCCCGCACCTCGGTGGGGAGGTGGGCGTAGTCGTCCACGAAGGTGACGCCCTCCGCCTCGCCGCGGAACTCGAAGCGTCGTGGGACGCCCGCGAATCGGGCCAGAGCCGCCTGGGCGGCGTCGAAGGAGGCTCCGGCCTGCAGCGCAGCCACCACGGCCACCGCGGCGTTGCGTGCGTTGTGCCCGCCCGGCACCCCGATGTGGAGCGGTCCGAGCGGTCCATCCGGCCCCGTCAGCGTGAAAGAGACCGAGCTCCGGTGCAGTTCGAGGTCACCGATCCGGTAGTCCACGCCGGTGTCGCTGCCGACCGCGACGGCGCCGTGAGCCCCCCCGATTGCCGCGGCCTCGGGGTCGTCGGCGCAGACGACGGCCCCTTCGCGTGCCGCGGCGACGAACCCGTCGAACGCGCCGCGCAACGCGTCGAACGTCTCGTAGTAGTCGAGGTGGTCCGGCTCCACGTTCGTCAGAACGGCCAGGTCGGGCTGAATGGCCATGAACGTGCCGTAGCTCTCGTCCGCCTCGACCACGAGCCAGTCCCCCGTGTCCCAAACCGCGTTGGTCCCGATTTCGTTGACGTCCGCGCCGATGACAAAGGAAGGCCGCAGGCCGGCCTCCACGAGGATCAGCGACAGCATCGATGCGGTCGTGGTCTTCCCGTGCGTCCCCGACACGGCAAGGCACTTCCGGGTTGCACAGATGGCCGCCAGCATCTCCGAGCGCGGGACGACCCGTACGCCCCGGGTCGCGGCCGCGACGAGCTCGGGGTTGTCGAGCCCGACCGCGGGCGAGAACGTCACCGCCTCGGCGTCGGCGAGATTCTCGGCACGGTGGCCCACGGCGACCGTGATGCCGTGGGAGCGCAGACGCTGCGCCACGGGCGCGTCCTTCAGGTCCGAGCCGGTGACGGTATGCCCCATGTCCCGCAGCAGCTGGGCGATGGCGCTCATGCCGGCACCGCCGATGCCGACAACGTGGATTCGGCGGGGCGTCGTCAGGTCCAGGCCGACTCCCGGAGTTGCGTCACCCGGGACGGCCTCACCCCGGGCGTGGTCGCCGCCGTCAGCGGGCATGGGCATCGACCAGCTCGGCGATCTTCGCCGCCGCGTCGGAGTGGCGGTGCCGGCGCGCCGCCTCGGCCATGGCCCGCAGGCGCTGCGGGTCCGAGAGGAGGACGTCGAGCTCCTTGGCGAGCCGGGCGGCGTTGCACTCGTGATCGGGCACCACCACCGCAACCCCCAGGGCCGCCATGGCCTCAGCGTTGCGCGTCTGGTGGTCTCTGGGCGCACCGGGCAGCGGGACCAGGATGGACGGCACACCGGACACAAGAAGCTCGGCGACGGTCATGGCCCCCGCCCGCGCAATGCACAGGTCCGTGGCCGCATACAAATCCGCCATCTGTTCCTCGAACGGGACCACCCGGTAGAAGAGCGGCTCGTCCCCGCCGCACCCGGGCCCCTCCTCGCCATCAGCGCCCGCACCGCCTTCGGCGCCGGCACCTCGTTCAGCACGGGCGCGGCGGTCCGACGGTAGCGCAAACGCCTCGTAATCCCGCCGGCCGGTCACGTGGTAGATCGTCCGCCCCTCACCTCCCGCCCAGTCCTCCGTCAGCCCGACCACCGCGCGGTTGATGCGGAGCGCCCCGAGCGAGCCCCCCATGGCGGCCACCGTTTCCCGTCCGGACGGCAGGCCCAGACTGCGCCGCCCTCGTGCCCTCCCCTCGGTGGAGCGGTCCAGCGCGGCCAGCTCGGGCCGCACCGGCGTCCCGGTGAGGTGGGCACGCGGAAGGCCGGTGTCTTCGAACGCGACGGCGTTGGCGGCGGCGAACGGGCCGAGCAACCGGTTGACTGCACCGGCGACGGCGTCCGTGTTGACGGACACCAGGGGGACGCGCGTCACGACGGCGGCGACCCCGGCCGGGAAGCTGGCATACCCGCCGACCAGGACGACCACCCGCGGCCGTCGGCGCACGAACGACCCGAGTGCGCGCAGACACGCCCAGGCGAGCCCGGCCACGGCGCCGACGTTCGCCCACAGGGCCTCGGGCCGCAGGCTGCGACGGATGCCACGCCCGGGAAGCAGCGTGTAGGGGAACTCGAGTGTCGGCCACAACGCGGCCTCGTGGCCCCGCCGCGACCCGTACAGCTCGACCGCGTCCGGCGCGTGGCCGCGGGCCACCATCGCCCGGGCGATCTGCAGAGAAGGCACCACGTGGCCGCCGGTCCCGCCGCCTGCGATGACGGTGCCTCGGCGCGCCTTCACCGACCCCGGCCGGCTCCGGTCGGCCGGCGCCTCGGTGTTCCCTTTCCGCCGGATCCTGCCGGTCCGAGCACCGCATCCCGGAACGGGGAACGCGACGCCGGCACCGACCTCGCCCGCGACGCCGATCCCGCCCGCGGCCCCAATCCCGACGCCGAAGCCTCACCCTGCCGGGCGATGCTGACGAGCACACCCGCTGCGGCCATGGTGATGACGAGGGAGGAGCCCCCGAACGAGATGAACGGAAGCGGAATCCCGGTCACCGGCAGCACGCCGACGACCGCACCGATGTTGATCAGCGTCTCCGCCGCCACCCAGGCGACGAGGCCCAGTGCGAGCAGTCCACCGAAGCGGTCCGGTGCCCGGGTGGCCGCCCGGATGCCGAGCCACAGGAACGTCCCCAAGAGCAGAAGCACCGACAGCGCGCCGACGATGCCGAGCTGTTCGCCGATGACCGAGAAGATGAAGTCCGTGTGCGCATTGGGCAGGTAGCCCCACTGCTGCTGTCCGCCGCCGAGGCCCGCGCCGATCAGGTGTCCGGACCCCAACCCGATCAGTGACTGGACGACCTGGTATCCCGAGCTCGATCCGTGCGCCGACGGGTCGAGGAACGAGAGCAGCCGGGTGCGCCGATAGGGCGAGGCCACCGCCACGATCAACGCGAGCGCCGCCAAGGCGGCCATCACCTTCATGACCGGACCCAGGCGGACACCCGAGACGAAGAGGAGGGCAAGGACCATGCAGACGAGCACCATCGCGGTGCCCATGTCGGGCTGCGCCAGGATGAGGACGCAGGCGGACCCGCTGACGAGCAGCAGCGGCCCGATGACCCGGCGGTCCGCGGCGTCCTCGTCGAGCCGACGGGTGATGAAGTCCGCCGCGAAGAAGGCCAGAGCCAGTTTCATCAGCTCCGACGGCTGCAGCCGGAACTGGCCGAAGCCGATCCAGCGGCTCGATCCTTCTGCGTGCACCCCCAGGCCGGGCACGAGGACGACGACCAGCAGGCCGAACGTCACGACGAGCAGCACGGGGCTCCATCGGCGCAGGCGCCGGTAGTCCACCCTGACCGCGAGCCCGAGGACGACCACCCCGATCGCCATCCACATGACCTCGCGGATCAGGATCGCCCAGGGCGTCCCGTAGGTCGCGATGGAGATCACCGAGGAGGCGGAGCCCACCATCACGAGGCCGATCACGCAGAGCAGCCCGACGACGACCAGGAGCAGCGTGGAGCTGGGCACCGTGCGCCCGGCGACGCGGAATTCGTGGCCGGCCCGGTCCGCCCCCGCGCGGCCTCCTGGCGTCGGCCGGTGGGTGGCGGCAACGGATGCGGTGGCGGTCGCCGTGCTGCGCCGCGTCTGGGTCATCGCCACGGCGCCGCCCCCCCGCTGTCGCCGCCCCTTACCCTCTTCCATGCCCTCCAGGGCGCGCGCCCCCCCAATCGGTCCGACACCCGATGCATCTGCCAATTCTTCCGCAGCGCGCGGCTGAAGTGGGGGAGGGTCACGTGAACTTCGCCACCGTCAGATAGTCCCCGTAGAAGATCCCGAGCGCGAGCGCGCAGAACAGGCCGCCGAGGACCCAGAAGCGCACGATCACCGTCGTCTCGGGCCACCCGCCGAGCTCGAAGTGGTGGTGGATGGGCGCCATGCGGAAGATCCGCCGGCCGAAGACGCGGAAGCTGATCACCTGCAATATGACGGACAGCGTCTCCATGACGAAGAGGCCACCGATGATCAGCAGGAGCAGGTCGAGGTTCAAGAGGAGGCACACGGCTGCCAGGCCAGCACCGATGGCCAGTGAACCCGTGTCACCCATGATGATCCGGGCCGGAGCGGCGTTCCACCAGAGGAATCCGATGCAGGCCCCGGCGAGCGCGACCGAGACCAAAGACAGGTCGATGGCCGACGCGGGGAGCACGTGGTAGATCGCGAAGTGGCGAAAGATCCAGTACCCCATGATGGAGAGCACGGCGAAGCAAAAGGTCCCGGCGCCGGCGGCGAGGCCGTCGACGCCGTCGGTGATGTTCACGGCGTTGGAGGAGCCCACCATCACGATCACGGCGAAGATGACCCAACCCACCTGACCGAGGTTGATGTCGAGCACGCCGGTCCGAGTGAAGGTCAGCTGGGTCGACGTGTGGGCCCAGTGCACCGCCAACTCGGCGAAGATCAGCGCGCAGATGATCTGGGCCGCCGCCTTGCCGCGCTTGTTGAGGCCCAGGCTGCGCCGGTGGTGGATCTTGATGTAGTCGTCGAGGTAGCCGATCAGCCCGAAGGCCACCACGGCGCCGATCGCGAGATAACCGGTCCGCGAGAACTTGATCTCGGTGCCGATGTGGCCGATGGCGTACCCGAGCACGACCGCCGCGACGATGACGATGCCCCCCATGGTGGGCGTCCCAGCCTTCGCGATGTGAGTCGCGGGACCGTCTTCCCTGATGTGCTGACCCAGTTCACGGCTGCGGAAGTACCGGATGACGAACGGGGTGTCCAGGATCGCCAGCCACAGCGCGATGCCACCAGAAACCAGGAGTCCGAGCACGCGTCAGCTCTCTGACGGCG
Source organism: uncultured Acidimicrobiaceae bacterium (assembly GCA_963834405.1). GTDB lineage: Bacteria > Actinomycetota > Acidimicrobiia > Acidimicrobiales > RAAP-2 > Bog-473. The sequence goes on from CAWIBX010000002.1 coordinate 258,023, forward strand.
CGCCGTCGGTCACGACGCTGCTGACCCACGACCTCGGGTCGGAACCGAAGTGCGCGGTCAACGCCGCCCGGACCTCCACGGCGTCGTCGAAAGGCACGCGCGCTCCCCCGACCTCCTGGTAGGTCTCGTGTCCCTTGCCGGCGATCACGACCACGTCTCCAGCCCGCGCCATGTCGAGCGCCAAGCGGATCGCGACGTGCCGGTCGGCCTCGACATGGACCGTGGGATTCTCGTTCCCGCCCGGCACGCCGGTCAGCACCTCGCCGATGATGGCCATCGGGTCTTCGTCGCGCGGGTTGTCCGACGTCACGAACGCCATATCGGTCAACCGGACGGCCGCCGCACCCATCAGCGGGCGCTTGGCCCGGTCCCGGTTGCCGCCACACCCGAACACGACCAGGACGCGTCCCCCGGCGGGCACGAGTGCCCGCGCCTCGCCGAGGACGATCTCGAGTCCCGCCGGCGTGTGCGCGTAATCGACCAGGACGGTGAAGGGCGGCCTGGCGTCGGCCGCTCCGGTGCCTGCGCCGGCGCCGGTGCCCTGTATCGCGTCGGGCATCCCTCCGGGGTCCCACGGCGCCGCCGCGATCACCTGGAGCCGGCCCGGCACCGGGGAGAGGTGCGCCATCGCCTCGGCCACCTCGTCGAGGGGTACCTCGAGTGCGAGCGCGGCCTCGGCGGCCAGGAGGGTGTTGTCCACGTTGACGGCGCCCGTCATCGGCGTCGTGATCCGGTGCCCGCGCCACGTGAACCGCGTCTCCCCGGGCCGGAGCACGATGTCGCTCGCATCGTGGTGGCGCACCGCGGTGATCGGGATCCGTGCCGTGTCAATCAAGCGCCGGCCCCAGGGGTCGTCGGCGTTCACGACACCGCGCAGCGCGTGACTCGACGTGAACAGTGACGCCTTGGCCTCGAAGTAGGCCTCCATGGTGCCGTGGTAGTCCAGATGTTCGTGACTCAGGTTTGTGAACACGGCAACGTCGAAATGGACGCCTTCGACCCGCGACTGCACCAGCGCGTGGCTCGAGACCTCCATGGCGACCGCATGGCGCCGGCCATCCCACTTCTGCCGGTCGCGCACACCTGCGAGAAGCCGCTGGACCTCCGTCGCCTCGGGCGTCGTCCGGGCACCCGACAAGGTGCCCATGACGTTGGTCGGACGTCCGGTCGCGCCGAGTAGGTCGCCCAGCAGCTGTGTCACCGTGGTCTTCCCGTTCGTGCCCGTCACTCCCACCATGAGCAGGTCCCGGGCCGGGTGCCCGTAGAACGACGCGGCGAGACGGGCCATCGCGGGGCGCATCGACCCCGGCGCAACCCGGCTCTGGACGACCCCGTGGTCGAGCAACTCGGGGATGAAGTGCTCGCAGAGCAGGCCCGCGGCGCCGCGGTCGACCGCTTCGGCGGCGTGTTCGTGCCCGTCGCTCAGGAGCCCGGGGACGCAGCAGAAGAGATCGCCGGGGACGACCCGCCTGCTGTCGTGCGCGATCCCGCCGATCTCCACGCACGCAGGGTCCCCAACGGACTCCAGCACGTCGATGTCGTCGAAAAGCAGGTTCATCGCCACGGTGCGCATGATGGCAGCGACAGCGTTGCATGCCCCAGACCCGCCCGCGTCCACGTCGCAATGCGGGTGTGACCTCCGGTCACGTGATGTCCTGGGCCTGGCTGCTCCCAGAAGGCGTCGTCGTGGTCGCCGGGCCCGTGCCCGCCGCGGCACCCGGGGTGGTCGGGATGTCGTACCGGTGCAGGGCGTAGCTCATGATCTGCGAGAACACCGGCGCCGCCACGGTGCCGCCGAAGATCGGCGTGGGCCGAGTGAGGACCACGATCATCGACAGCGTCGGATTCGCGGCCGGGGCGAATCCGACGAAGGTGGCCATGTACGCGCCCGGGATGTAGGAGTCGTGCCCGGCCGCCGGGATCTGCGCCGTGCCCGTCTTACCGGCGACGGTGTAGCCCGGCACGGTGGCGCTCGTGCCGGTCCCGCTCACGACCACCTGCTCGAGCATGTTTGTCAACTCGGCGTCCACCGACGGCGAAATCACCTCGTGCGTCAACGAAGGCGCAGTTTGGGTCACGTCACCGCTGGGGCTGACGGTGGCGCTCACGAGCTTGGGCGCCACGTAGACCCCGCCGTTGGCGACGGCGTTGTACGCGTCGAGCACTTCGAGCGCGTTAACGGCGTCCACCTGTCCGATGGGGAGGGACACGTAGTCGGTGGGTTCCCACTGCGCCGCCGTCGCCAGCAGTCCGGGGGACTCACCGGGGAAGTTCAGGCCGGTGCCCTGCCCGAAGCCGAGCGTCTTTACCTGCGCGAGCAGCCGCTGCTCGCCGAGGCTCTGTGCGATCTCGGAGGTTCCGATGTTCGACGACTGGGCGAGGATCTGCGTTGCCGTCAGCGACTCGGTGGGATGCTGCTCGGCATCGTGGAACACCGAGCCGTCCAGGGTTATGTGATCCGGCACCGTGAACACGGAGTTTGGGTTGATGATGCCCTCCTGGAGGGCGGCCGAGAAGGTGACGAGCTTGAACACCGAACCTGGCTCATAGAGCTGGGTGAGGGCCAGGTTGCTGGGTGCCTCGTTGACGGAGTCCTGCGGACCGATCGGGACGACCCCGTTGGCGTCGGTGGTGGGAGTGGAGGTCGCAGCCGGAGTTGCGCTCGCGCTCGGATGGTTCGCCACCAGGTTGGCCATGGTGAGGATCTGGCCGGTCTTCACATCCATGACCACGGCCGTACCGCTCACGGCGTTGGACGTCTCTATCGCCTTGGCGAGCGACTGCTCCGCCTCGTACTGCAGCTGGCTGTCGATGGTCAGCTCTACCCCGGTGCCGGGCGTCGTCGGCGTCTGGTTCGTGACCGGGGACTGCGGCAGCGTCACCCCGGATGGCGACTCCATGATGGTCTTCTTGCCGGCGACCCCGGCGAGCTGGCGGTTGTCCCCGTACTCGAGGCCGGCGGCGCCCTGTCCGGCGGCGTTGGTGAAGCCAAGGAGGGGGACGCGAGGTTGCCGTTCGGAACGACGCGCTTGGCGTCGGCGATGAGCGTGATACCGGGGATGGCGTCGGAGGTGATCTTCTGTGCGTTCGCTTCGGAGAGCTGGCGCGCCAGGACGACGTACCCGGAGTGCTCGTGCAGCTTGGTGGCCAGCGTGATGGCGGGAACGTTCAGCATCGGGGAGAGCGCCAGCGCCGTCTTCACCGGGTGGGCCACCTGGAAGTCGTCGGCCACCACGTCTTCGGTGGCCACCGAAAGCGCCAGCGGTGAGCCGTCGCGGGCGTAAATGCCGCCCCGCAACGACGGCAGCGACACCGTGATGGAGGACTCGCCTCGCGCCGCCGCCTCATAGGCGCCGGCGTGCACGATCTGCACGTCGACGAGCCGCGCCACCAGCAACACCATTGCGAACGCCAGAAGGACGCGAACCAGACGGATGCGCCGTTGAAAGGTTCCCGCGGCCCACGACGTGTGCCGGCGGGGCCGGGCGGCCTGTTCCTTCGTCCGGTGCGCCCTCGCCGGCGCACTCCTCGTCCGTGCGGTCCGCGCCGGCGTCCTGGCCGGGGTCCTCTTGGCCGGCGCCGCCTGAACAGAGCGCCTCCCACGCGGACGTACAGGCCGAGACGGCGAAACCGTCCGCGTCGTGACGGCTCGCGTCGCTTGCGTTCTCGCCCTCGCCGACGCCGAACCGCGAGATGGTTCAGGGCGCGCGCGCCGACCACTCTGTGGCGTCGTGATGCTCATGGCGTCGACGTCGTGGTCTGTGTCGTGCTGCCGGTCCCGGAAGCCCCCGTCGTACCCGTAGTACTCGACGCCCCGGTCGTGGCCCCCGCCGTCGTCGTGCCACCAGTCGACGCCGTCTCCGCGCTCGCTGCCGCGGCAGCTGAAGAAGACGCTGCCGGCGCCGCGGCCGGCGCCGGTGTCACCTTCGGTGTCGGAAGCGGCGTCGACAACGACACGTACGGAAGCTCCATCACCTGCGTCGGCCGCACCATGTGCAGCTGGCCCGACGCGGCAGCGACGATGCGCGCCGGAGTCTCCAGTTCGGAGACGGTCAGCTCGGCCTGGCGGTGCGCGCTCTGCTCGAGCGTCAACTCGTGCTGCAGCGCCGACAGCCGCACCTGCCCGTTGGCGAGCAACGCCTGCGCAACGACGACTGCGAGGAGCGACCCGAGGACCAGCGTCACCGAGACGACGTGGAGCAACCGGATGGGATTCCGACGGCCCTGCTCGAGCCGGCGCCGGCGCGGCCCGACGATCCGGAGGGGCGCCCGCCGTACAGATCCGGAGCCCTCGGCGCGCGCGCCCGAACCCAGTGCGTGCCGGCGTGACGGCGCATTCGCCGTCGCCGCCGGAGGTGGCGCCATCAGTCCGCGTCCGTTCGGACGATCGCCCGCAAGCGGGCGCTGTCCGCGCGGTGGTTGGCCGCGACCTCCTCCGGGGACGCTTTGCGCGCGCCACGAAAAACAAGCCGGTGGCGAGGCACCGCCCCGCAAACGCAGGGCATGCCGGGAGGGCAGACACAGCCGCCGGAAGCTGCGTCAGCAAACGCCGCCTTTACGAGGCGGTCCTCGCCCGAGTGATAGCTGATGACGGCGCACACGCCACCCACCGCCAGCGACGAGAGCGCGATCGGCAAAGCCGACCGCAGCTCGTCGAGCTCATCGTTGACCCGGATGCGCAGCGCCTGGAAGACGCGGCGCGCCGGATGGCCTCTGCGGCGAGCTGCTGCCGGCACCGCTGAGGCCACGACTTCGGCCAGTTGCCTCGTGGAGGTCAACGGCCGGGCCCTCACGACGGCCCGGGCGATGCGCCCGGACAGCCGTCCCTCTCCGTTCTCCTGGAACAGTGCGGCGAGTTCGGTTTCGGGGAGGGTGTTCACCAGCTCACCCGCCGTCACGCCTGCCGCCTGGTCCATCCGCATGTCGATCGGGCCGTCCTCTCTATAAGAGAAGCCCCGCACCGCCACGTCCAGCTGTGGTGAGCTCACGCCCAGGTCGAAGAGCACGCCCGACAGCCCGGCTCCGCCACCGGCGCCGCCACTACCACCGCCACCGCCACCGCCACCGGCCTCCTCCACCACCGACTCCAGCGACGAAAAGGCGGCGTGCACGAGCGTCACGCGCGCGCCGAAGCGCGACAGCCGCTCCCGCGCCGCCTCGAGGGCCACCTGGTCTCGATCCATCCCGACCACTTGCATCGTGTCGTAAGCGGCGAGCAACGCTTCGGCGTGTCCGCCTCCGCCGACGGTGGCGTCGACTACCACTCCTGCCGGCACCGAGGCGAACAACGACACCACCTCGTCGCGCAGCACCGGAACATGTTCGAACGAGTCTGGCTCGGCCATCTGCAGCTCCCCGACTGGCGGGTCGTGCGGGAGGCGGAGATCCAAGCGACCGAGGTGGGAGAGGGTGGAGTGACCTCCCACCGCACCGGTCGAGGAGCTGCACATGGTCCAGCCGCTCTGTTCGAATGCTCTGTTCTCTTCTGTCCTCTCTTCTGTCCTCTCTTCTGTCCTCTCTTCCCTCACTCCTCCCCGTCGTCCAACAACCAGCTCTCCTCCGGCATGACCCGAGCGGCAAAGGCCGGCGGGTTCCACAGCTCCACCCGGTCGATGGCACCGCACACGAGCACCTCGGCCTCCAACCCGGCGAACTCCCGTAGATGCGAAGGGATCGGCATGCGGCCCTGCCGATCCACCTCCACCTCGGCCGAGGTCGAGGCCCACAGCCGCGCCCGGTTGCGGTCGGCCTTCCCCGCTGCGGCGCGTTCCTGCATCGCGTCCATCTGCCGCTCGAACTCCCCCAGCGTCCAGAGGGCGATGCAGCCCTCCGAGTGCTGGGTCAGGTACCCGCCGCGCTCGAACTGGGGGCGGAACTTGGCCGGCAGGATCACCCTGCCCTTCGTGTCGAGCGAGTGCTCGTATCTCCCGACGAAGCCTGCCACCAGCTGTTTCTCCCACGACGCTCCCTGGCCTGCGTCCTCTGACGCCCCCTCACACCATTTCGCACCACTTTACGCCCTTTTCTACCCCTCGGCAACCACTAGGAGCCATAAGCAACCCAACCGCAACACGAACGGGCCCCCACCGCCTGTGGACCGGCCGCGCGATGCCCGTGCGCGACCCCCCTCGGCTCCTTGTCATGAACCCGCGCCATCCGGACGGCCACCGCCCCGGCCCCCCGTGACGGCGACCGGCGGCGGACACCCCGCCGCCGCCCGCCCTGCCGCTACGAGCGCCCCGGCGCGCCTCCGTCCGCCCAGCCGCCGAACGATGCCAGCAGCACCTCGACCATCGCCTCCAGGTCGCCGACGGGCGGTTCGAGCTCGCCCACGCCCAGCGCGACCATGCCCAAGTCCGAGACCACCGACGCGCGCATCTCGCCGTCGACGCCCACGTCGAGTAGCTCCATCAGTCCGCCGGGATCCCAGCGGTCATACGCGCAACAGGAGAACAGCGCACCCTCGCGGCTCCGCCACTGCGACAGCCCGACCACCTTGCGGCCGGCGTGCAGGACCTCCCCCGGGCCCCGGCCGGCGAAACACACGAGCTCGCCCAGGTCGCCGGGCACCGATCGCCCGCTGTGCACTTCGAAGCCGTCCGCCCCGAGGTCCTCGAGGGCGGCGCACCACCAGGCACCGACCCACTCCGCCGCCCGGCTGACGTCGTTATCCCAGAGCGGATCGTCTCGAGGGATCCACGCGTCCAGCCACAGGTGGTCGCCCGGACGGAGGAACACGGCCCCGCCGCCGCCGCGCCGGCGCGCCAATTCGACGCCGCGTTCCCGAAGGACCCAGCCCGCGACGATCTCGGTCGGCTGGGTGCTCCCGAGGACGAGGGTCGGGCGGTCGACCTGACGCCGGACGACGACGCGTCCGGGTTCGCTCCGGAACGGGTCGACGTCGAAGAGAGACTGGGAGGACGGCAACCTCAGGACGCCGCGGCCAGATACGGCTCCCAGAGGGGATCCACATCCGAGAGATGACGCAGCCGCCAGAGGTGTCCGTCCGGCGGCGCCGGCTTCATCCGCAGCGTCCACCCCAGCTCGGACAGGAGCTGGTCCCCCTTGTTCAGATTGTCGCGCTTGCAGGCCGCCACGACGTTGGACCAGTCGTGCGTACCGCCACGGCTGCGCGGAATGACGTGGTCGATGGTGTCGGCCGGCTGCGAGCAGTACACGCACAGCCCCCCGTCTCGGCGCAGCACCGAGCGGCGTGTCACCGGTGGCGTCCTGGCCCAGCGCGGGATCCGCACCATGTGGCTGAGCCGGACGATGGAGGGGACCTCCACCTGGAGCCGGGCGGAGTGGAAGACCTTGCAGTCCTCCCGGATGGCGACGGCTTCGGCCCGCCCCGCGAGCATGAGCACAACCGCCCGGCGATCCGAGACGAGCGCCAGCGGCTCGTAGGTCGCATTCAGGAGGAGCACCCGCTCCATACGGCAAGAGGCTATCCGCGACGAGGCCGCGCCCTCTGACACCAGCGCAGGTAGGCCAGCACGTCGCCCGTGGTCAATGCGTCACCCTCCCCTGCTCCGCCGTACGCCGTGACGAGACGGAATCGCCAGTATTCCCGGCCCGGGAGCGGGAGGAAAGGCGCCTTCCGCCACCATCCCCGCCGCGCCAACCGCAGCACCGCGGCGACAACGGGCCCCCACAGTGACGGGTGGGGCAGGACCGCTCGCAGCACCACCCGCGCCGTCCGGCCCCAGTGCATCGGTACCGCAGCCTGAGCTGACGCCGATGCCGACACTGATGCCGACGCCGACACGGACGCCGGCGGTGGTGCGTCGGGCGCGACGGCGGACTCACTCACGCCCATCTCCCGACGCGAGCCCGACCAGGCCCACCCGGCCCGCACCGATCAGCGGACCGGCGTTGCCGAGACCACCGGGCACCACCCGGGCCCCCTTGGTGAACTCCAGTCCGCAGCGTGCCTCGAGCTCGCGCTGTGCCGCCGCGAAGAAGGGCTCGCCGAAGCCCAGCGCGACGGAGCCGCTCACGACAGCGAGCGGAAGGTCGAGCAGATTCACCACCGAGCCGACGGCCCGGCCCACGAGCATGCCGGCCCGCGCTACGAGTTGCGGCGGCGCGAGATGCGCCGGACCACCCGTGATCGCCGCCAGCGCCGTGCCCGATGCTTCCGCTTCAAGACAGCCCCGGCTGCCGCAGGGGCACGGCCGTCCCTCCGGCTCTACGACGATATGGCCGACGTGCCCGGCGTTCCCCAGCCGGCCGCTGAGCAACCTACCGTCCAGGACGATGCCCCCACCCACGCCGGTCGACACGACCATGGCGATGTAATTGCGCGCGCCCGCCGCCGCTCCGACCCACCCCTCCCCCAGTGCCAGCGCCTTGGCGTCGTTGTCGACGTACGTCGGCAAGCCGGTCGCGTCGGCCAAGCGGGAGCGCAGGGGAAAGGACCGCCACACTGCGATGTTGAGCGGCGAGACGTGTTCACCACCGGGGCTCATCGGCCCGCCGCACCCCGCGCCACAGACGACGAGCCGGTCACCCTTGGGCGCGACGGCGACGGTGTCCCGCACCAGCTCCTTCAGGTCATCCCACAGCAGCTCAGCCCCGTCCGGCCCCTGCCCTTCCTCGCCTGCCGCGCTCGTGCCGCCCGCCCCACCAGCAGCTTCGGGGCCACCCCGGGTCGGCCGTTGGGCCCGGGTCACGAGGGTTCCGTCAGCGGCGACCAGCCCAGCCGCGAGCTTGGTGCCACCGATGTCGACGGCCAGCGCCAGGTCTGCCACGAGCGGTCGCGTGCGTCAGGGGGCTGGGTACAGCCCCGGAAGCCCGGTCAGTCCTCGCGGCGGTGAAAGCGGGAGCGGAACCAGTCGCGGGCCTCGCTCATCGCACCTTCGATGGTCGATCCCGACTTGGGCTCCCCGTCCTTCGAACGCGTGAGATCGTGCCAACCGGCGCGGCCCATGCGGCGAAGGTTGCGCTCGAACCAGATGGCGGACGCGAACATGATCACGACACCGACGAAGCCGGCCAACACCGACTTGCTGTAGAAGGCGACGAGGATCACGACACCGAGCACGAAGGTGACAGCGGCCCACTTGCAGTACCGGCCGGCGTGCCGGTAGACGGTCTCGGACCGCACGCGCTCCGCGAACTCGGGGTCCTGACGGACCAGTGACTCCTCCAGCTCGGCCAGAATTCGCTGTTCGTGGTCGGATAGCGGCACTAGCTCCTGCCCCTGGGGATACGCACACCCATCTGTGCACCATGTTTGCACGGGCGCGAGGCGCGAACAACGGCCCGGATCCCCTCCACGCCTCCCGTTGTGGCCCTGTTCACTGGCGATCAGCTTAGAACCAGTCTCCGCCGGTCGGCACGCGGAGCCGAGGGGTTGCCGCCCCCACTTCCTGCCTGGACACCGGCCGACCATCCAGCAGCCCCACGGCCCTTCCGGCACCGCCCCGACCAGGCCCCGGCCCGTCGGCACCGTCCAACCCGTCGACCGGCTGGCCTCTGCCCCACGCCATCGGTAACGCCCCATCGCCACCCCGCGCCGCCCGCCCGGCAGCGCCCCACGGGCACCGCCCCACCGGACCCCGGGTGCCCGCCGCCAGCACCTACGGCCCCGCCACCCTCACCGGCGCTATTCCTTGTCCTTGGCCTTGGCCTTGATCCCCCGGCGCATGACCAGTGCGGCGATCACCGCCCCCAGCAGTCCTGAGATGAGGATGACGATGATCAGCGGGGCCTTGCGGTCGTAGACCCAGAACTCGATCGAGACGTCGTGGAGGTTCCCCAACGCGAACCAGACCAGCAGCACCGCGGCGATGGCGACGCCCACGAGCCCGGCCTGCCGCCGACGGTCGGTCTCCCTCCCGCCGCTGTGCTCGACGTTGTCCGACCGTCTGGCCACGAGTCCATTCTGCCGCGACGGCCGCGCCGCGCGGCACACCCCCGGCACACCCCGGCCCGCCCCGCCCCGCACGACCCGGCCAACGACGCCGGACCCCACCGGGAGGCACCTGCTGAGAGGCGCCCCCGAAGCGGCACCTGCTATGAGACAGCTGCTATAGGAGAGGTCCGAGAAGGAGAGGTGATGGCCACGAACGAGGTACTCACGGGGGCTCGCACAATGTGGGAGCTGGTCGACCGCCGGGCCACTGCCTCCCCCGACCACGCCATGCTCATCGGCCCCGACGGCGAGACCGTCACCTTCGGCCAGTTCCGCACCCGGGCCGAACGGGTGGCCGCCGGCTTCCACGACCTGGGCGTGACCGCCGGGTCGATCGTCTCCTGGCAGCTCCCGACCGGCATCGATACCGTCGTACTCTCCATCGCCCTGTCCCGCCTCGGCGCCGCCCAGAACCCGATCATCCATCTCTACCGCGAACGAGAGGTCGGCTTCGCGTTGCGCCAGACCGGCGCCTCGCTGTTCGTCATCCCCGGCACCTGGCGCGACGTCGACTTCCGGGACATCGCCGAGCGCGCGCTCGCCGACGCGCCCACGCGGCCGGCGATCCTTTCCATCGAGGGCGGTCTTCCGGATGGAGACCCCGCCGTACTGCCCTCACCGCCGCGGGGGACGTCACCCGAGGACGCCCCGATCCGTTGGATCTACTACACCTCTGGCTCCACCGCGGATCCAAAGGGCGTGCAGCACACGGACCAGACCCTGATCGCCGGCGGCTGGGGTCTCGCCCGCGCCCTCGATATGAACCCCGACGACGTCGGGTCCATCGCCTTCCCCTTCGCCCACATCGCGGGGCCCGACTACCTCGTCACCATGCTCACGTTCGGGTTCCCGGCCATCCTCGTCGAAGCCTTCTCCGCGCCCGACGTGCTCCCGATCTTCCGCAAGCACGGGGCGACCATGGTGGGCGGCAGCACCGCCTTCTACGTCGCCTATCTCGCCGAGCAGCGCAAGACGCCGGACGATCCGATCCTCCCCGCGCTCCGGCTGATGTCGGGTGGCGGAGCGGCCAAGCCCCCGGAGGTGCACTACGAGGTGCGCGAGGAAATCGGGGGGCGTGGTGTCGTCCACGGCTACGGCATGACCGAGGTGCCGATGATCTCCAACGGTTCGCCCCATGACACCGACGAGCAGCTGGCCAACACCGACGGCAAGCCCGTTGAGGGTGCCGACGTCCGCATCGTCACCCTGGATGGCCGCCGCGCCGGACCCGACGAGGAGGGCGAGGTCCGGGTGAAGGGGCCGATGGTGTTTCACGGCTACACCGACCCCGAGCTCACCAAGGAAGCCTTCGACGAAGACGGCTACTTCCGTACCGGCGACCTGGGCCGGCTGCGGGACGATGGGCACCTGACGCTGACCGGACGCCTGAAGGACGTGATCGTGCGCAAGGGCGAGAACATCAGCGCCAAGGAAATCGAGGACCTCCTTTATACGCACCCCAAGGTGGTCGAGGTCGCGGTCATCGGCCTCCCCGATCGCGAGCGGGGGGAACGGGTCTGCGCCGTGGTGCAGCTCGCCGACGGAGCGGACTCCCTCGAGCTCGCCGACGTGGCCGCGTTCTGCCGCGAGGCGGGGCTCATGACGCAGAAGATCCCCGAGCAGCTCGAGATCCGCTCCGCCTGGCCTCGCGCCGGCACCGGCAAGATCGTCAAGAAGTCGTTGCGCGACGAGTACTCCGCCGCATGAGCCGGCCCGGACCCGACGGCAGTGACAAGGGTGGCGACGGCAAGGGGGACGGTGGTCGCCGCATCCCCACGACGCGCACCGCCGTGGTGCCGCCCGGGCCGCTGGCGGGGCGCCCGTACCGCATCGTGTTCGTCTGCACCGGGAACATCTGCCGCTCCCCGATGGCCGAGGTCATCACGCGAAGCCTGGCGTCGGGGATCGAGCAGGACGACCGGTCCACCATGGCGGACCACCTGGACGTGCGTAGCGCCGGCACCGGCCCGTGGCACGAGGGAGAGCCCATGCACCCGCTGGCGGCCGAATCCCTGGCCCGGGGGGGCTACCCGCGGCATCGCCACGTCGCCCGTCAGTTCACGACCTCCGAGATCGGCCGGATCGACCTGATCGTGGCGCTCGACCGCCGGCACCGTCAGACCCTACGCGGGCTCGGGGCGGATCCGGACCGTCTCGCCCTGCTGCGGAACTTCGATGCGGCGGCCGGCGCGGCGGCCGACGTGCCGGACCCCTACTACGGAGACGAGTTGGTCTTCGACGAGTGCCGCGACATGATCGCCGCCGCGTGCAACGGCCTCGTGGTCTCGCTCACCGACCACTGGGACACGCTCTGGGCCGCCTGAGCCACGTCGTTGACCTGCGCTCTTGCGTCTCGCGCCCCGGGATTGCGCCACCCCGTGTGACATAGTGCCGACGTGGTCTCCCGCAGGGTCCGCCGACGACGGCGCCAATTCGCGGTGGGCGGCGTGCTCGTCCTGTTCCTGCTGATCTATTTAGCTTTTATCTCGGGCGGCGGCTCGGGCAAGACACCGCCCCCGACGACCACCCCGGCCCACCATGCGGCCGAGCAGTCCTACCCGAAGAACTCCCCGCTCAACCCCGAGTGGAAGGGTGACGGCAAGCCGGTGGTGCTCGCGTTCGGTGGTGACGTGCACTTCGAAGGCGACGTGGGCAGCAGCCTGGCCCGGGACCCATCGACCGCGCTGGGCAATGCCATCCCCCAACTGTTCTCGGGCGCACAGCTGAAAATGGTGAACCTCGAGACGGTGCTGACTGACAACAACATCTGCCCCGAGCCCCAGAACAAGCAGTACATCTTCGACGCGCCGCCCTCCGCACTCACCGCGCTCAAGAGCGCCGGCATCAACGTTGCCACCGAGGCCAACGACCACGGTTTCGACTGTGGGCAGCAGGGCCTCTCGCAGAACCTTGCGATCGCCTCACAAGCCGGCTTTCCCATCATCGGCATCGGAAGTAACGCAGCGCAGGCCTTCACGCCCTACCGCATCACGATCGAGGGGCAGCGGATCGCCGTCATCGCGGCGACGCAGGTGATCGCCGACAACCTGGTCGGAACGTGGACGGCCACATCGACCCAGCCCGGCGTCGCCTCGGCCATCGACCCGACGGAGCTCGTGCGCGAGGTCCAGCAGGTCCGTCGGACGGCCGACACGGTCGTCGTGTACGTCCATTGGGGAACCGAGACCCAGGCGTGCCCCAACCCCCAGCAGGAACCGCTGGCAGAACAGCTCGTCAAGGCCGGCGCCGACATCGTGATCGGGAGCAACGCGCACGTCTTGTTGGGCGGCGGCTACTCCGGAAGCGCCTACGTCGACTACGGGTTGGGCAACTTCGCCTTCTACGACTACAGCCCGCCGGAGACATCGAGCGGGGCCCTGCTCCTCACCGCCACCGGACGCCACGTCACCGACCCCACCTTCCGCCCCGCCACCATCGTGGCCGGGGTCCCCCAATCGCTGACGGGAACGCCGGCCGACCAGGCGGTGCAGAGCTGGAACGCCGCCCGGAGCTGCACCAACCTGGCTCCGACCCCCTCCCAGAGCACGGCCTCCATGGCGGACGAGACCGTTCCGTTCGTCGCCCCACCGACGACCACGACGACCGCGCCGAACACCGGCAGTACGAACACCGGCAGCACGGGCAGCGGCTCCGCCACCACAACGTCGACCTCCTCATCGACGGGTTCGACGGGAAACGGGAGCACAACCACCACCGCCGCGAGATCGACGACGACCACCGCGCCTCGGTCGACGACGACACAAGCGACCGACAACGCGGGCTAGCGATACCAAGCCGGCGGCGCGAGGAGCTTCACGCCCTCGCCGCAACGCCTGACCAGCCGGGTCTACGTGAGCTCGATTCTGGACCAGGTGTGCGGCCGCTCCCGGAAAGCGTCCTCGCCGGGAATGCGTCGATAGCGGAACCGGATCTCCTCCAGATCGTTCGGCTCGGAGACGGTCTCCTCGGCCAGCCGCAGGACCATGTCGGCCTGCCTCCTGAGAATGCTCCGCTGCGACTCGGTGGTGGTGTCGAGCATGATCGAGCCGAGCGAGTCGATGAGGCGGATCAAGACCGCCGGGTTACCCCGAGCCGATTGACGGATCTTGTCGAAGGCGCGGTTGACCATCCGTGCGTAGGAGGGGTCGAACTCAATCAGTCGCACCCTCCCGGTGTGGTCTCGGTAGACCCCCTCGTCGAGGACCCGGCCCGACACTCGGCTCAATCCCGCGGCCAACCAGTCGATGCAGGTGAGAGCCGTGAACGTGTCGTTCACGGCGGCTGAGAGTGCCCGGATGGCGATCTCGACCAGCTGGTCGATTGCGAAGACCGGATCTTGGACGAGGGTGCGGTGCGGACCGGTCACGTGGGCCTTTGACAAGGCCCGCGCCACCTCGGGTGCGGCTCCGCGCGGAAACACCATGGCGAGCGGTCGCCCCTCCGCCAGGAAATGACCCGGGCGGTGCTCCAGCCGGATCACCGCGTCCGTGCGTGTGGCGATAGAGATGAGCTGCGAGTAACCGACGTACTGGATGTAGCCGCTCACCAGCGACGGGATTTGTGCCCCGCGCTCCTCTATCAGCTGAAGGAGTTCGGGAACCGTTTTCCCCTCGTGTTCGTGCGCCGGGTCTAGCGGCTCGCTCGCCCTCTGGGGGAACTCGGCGTCAATCGACTCCGTCATGTCTTTGGCGATCCCTGCGATCACCTCAGGCAGCTGAATCGACTTGGCGATGTGGTGGATGAAGTAGATGAGAATGCCGAGATCGACCAACAGAAGCGCCTCCGCTACTGACGTCGACAGATAAGGCACGAACGTGGGGCTCAAGCTGCTGATGCAGCCGAGCACCAGCACCGCGTAGACAAACGTTCCGACGAAGACGCCCAGGGTGACTTGGTTGCCCACGTCCCGCACAAAGTTGCGCATCATCCGCGGCCCGAACTGCTGCGAAGCCAGGGTGAGGGCGAGGATCGTGATGGAGAACACCACGCCGACGACCGTGATGACCGCGGCGGCTATGGCGATGAGCACCTGACGCTCGGCGTCGGCGTTGCCCGTCCGGATCCAGGTCGGCAACCAATTGGGATGGTGGTACGCGTAGACGTCGATCTCGAACGTCACCAGGAACAGCAGAGCTGCGACGACCACGAGGATGCTCGGGATCACCCACAAGGTGGTCCGCAGTTCTTCCAGCCGCCAGCTCGGGAGCTTCCGCCGGTCCTTGTCGACTCGGGCCGGTTGCGTCACGACGATCTCGTCGGGTTCGCTCACAACACCATCACCTGGGCGTTGACCAGCCACAGGATCGACGAAGCGCCGAGACAAGCGGTGGCGAGGGCTTCAGTAGTCACGTGCATGTCACTCGTCGCCGACCAGACTTCCCGGCACACCGTTCGCTGCAGCACCATAGCCGCCACCGGGGCGATTCCCGGGACCCGGCTCGAAGCCCCCGACCCGATTCCGCGCTACGCGCCGCCGCCGCCTCCCCCGCCACCGCCGCCTCCTCCTCCGCCGCCGCCACCACCACCGCTCCCCACGCCCGCCGGCGTCCGCGGCATCGCGTCCGCCAGGAGGCGCTCGTCGTCGGCCAGCAGCGCCTGCGCGAGATGCTTCACCATCTCCACCACCTCCGGGTGCTCCTCGGGGCTCCAGCCCTCGAGCAACTCGGTCAGGCTGGCGCGCCGCGCCTCGGTCAACCGGTCCAGCGCCGAGACGCCGCTCGCGGTCAGGCTCAGGTCGCAGTCCTCCCCGCGCTGGTGCTCCACGACCATGCCGGCCGACACCAACCCGTCCAAGCCGGGCTGGAGCACCGAGGGGTCCACGTCCAGCCGTTCGGCGAGATCACCCACCGTGCAGGCGGGCGCGTCGGCCAGGCGGTAGAGCAACCACACCGATCGCGGTGGCAGGTCCAGCCCGGCCCGCTGGGCCAGCGTGGTGTAGAGCTCGGCCCGGTTCTCCCGCGACGACACCCGCTCCAGAGCGAGCTGGATCTCCTGCAGCGACGACCGCGTCTGGGGCGCGCCGTGCACCTCGCCGACGTCGACCGTCTCCACCGTCTTGCGCAGGGCCACCTCTGGCAGCAGGAAGCTGAGCAGGAACGCGACGAAGGAGATCGGGACCGCGTACAGGAAGACCGTCTGTATGGCGTGCGTCACCGCATCGATGTACTTCGTGAAGAACACGAGGCCAGCGGCGGTCGACTTCAGCCTGTCCAACAGGGCCGGGTTGAGCGTCTGCGGATTGAACGTCCGGAGGATGTCGGACGGGACGTGAGCCAGGGCGGGAGCAAAGGTGCGCGTGAAGACAATGGCGTAGATCGCACCGAACACCGCCGTGCCGAAGGAGCCGCCGATCATGCGGAAGAAGGTCGCGCTGCTCGTTGCGACCCCAAGGTCCTCGTACTTGACGGCGTTCTGCACCGCCACGACGAGCACTTGCATGGTGAGGCCCATGCCCACGCCGAAGATGAACATGTAGAAGGCGAGCACCCACGAGTTCAAGGAAGCGCTGAGGAGCGTCAGCAGGTAGGCCCCCAGCGTCATGAGGGCGGTCCCCAGGATCGGGAAGATCTTGTAGCGGCCCCAGCGGGTGACGAGCCGCCCCGAGATGATCGACGCGCTGAGCATGCCGACCATGAGGGGGAGGATCCGCAGGCCCGACACCGTCGGGCTGACGCCCTTGACGTTCTGCATGAACAAGGGGAGGAAGGTGAGGGCGCCGAACATGGCGAAGCCCATGACGAAGCCGATCGCGCTGGCGGCCGTGAACACGCGGACGCGGAAGAGCTTGAGCGGTATCACGGGCTCCCTCGCGTAGTGCTCGACCACGACGAACGCGACCGCGAGGACCACGCCGAGGGCCGCCGTGAGGTAGCTGGGAGCCGACCGCCACGGCCACGAGATCCCGCCGAGGCTGAGGAAGATGATCAGCGACGTGGCCGACCCCGCCAACAGCGCCGTCCCGAAGTAGTCGATCGTGTGGTGGACCCGGCGCAAGTGCCCCGGCAGCACCGTGCCGGTCACGAAGAGGGCGACGACCCCCAACGGCAGGTTGATGTAGAAGACCCAGCGCCACGAGAGGTAGTCCACGCACAGCCCTCCGATGAGCGGGCCGATCACGGTGGCCATCGCGAACATCGCACCGAACAGGCCCATGTAGCGGCCCCGGTCGCGCGGGGACACGACGTCACCGATGATGGTCTGCGCGCCCACCATCAGGCCGCCGCCGCCGAGGCCCTGCAGCGCCCGGAACGCGATCAGCTCCGTCATGGTCTGGCTCAGTCCGCACAGCGCCGAGCCCACGAGGAAGATCACGATGGCGGCCTGGAAGAAGAGCTTGCGCCCGTACTGGTCGCCGAGCTTCCCCCACAGCGGCGTCGACACCGTCGAGGCCAGCAGGTAGGCGGTGACCACCCACGCCAGGTGCGAACCACCGTGCAGGTCCCCCACGATCGTCGGTAGCGCCGTCGACACGATCGTCTGGTCGAGCGCGGCCAGGAGCATCCCCAGCAACAACGCGCCCAGAATGAGCCACAACCGCCGCCCCGTCACCCTGTCCACCGCGACGGGAGGCGCTGCGACGCTCACAGCCTCCTCCCCTCTGCCGGCCACGGTCGGCTCACAGATACGAAACGTCGTCCTTGATTATGCAACCTCGGTCGGCCACCGCCCGCATCCGCCGGTCCGTACACGGCGGCACCCGTCCCGCGCCACACCGGTCGCCCCCCTCCCCGACCGCACGGAGTCGTGCCGCCTGTCCCGGCCGCGCTACGGTCCCCGCGGCGGCCGGCGGCAAGGGTTGCCGTCGGCCATGACCGGACGAACGACCGAAGGCAGGACCCAAATGCGCACGCGCCTCACCGAGCTCCTCGGGGTCGAGTACCCCGTCATGTTGGCCGGGATGGGCGGCGTCTCGTACTCGGCGCTCGCGGCGGCGGTGTCGGACGCCGGAGGGTTCGGGTGTCTCGGGGCTTCGACCATGGGGAACGAGATGATGGTCGATGAGATGGCTGCAGTCCGGGCCACCACCGACAAGCCCTTCGGCGTCGACCTGTTGACCGCCATGCCCGGCGGCCTGACCGAACAGGTCAAGCTCGTGATCGAAGGCGGTGCGTCCGCGTTCGTCGCCGGTCTCGGCGTGCCGACGGAGGTGGTCGACCTCTGTCACCGCAACGACGTCATCGTCGTGAGCATGTGCGGCAAGGTCGAGCACGCGGTGCGGGCCGTCGAGGCCGGGTGCGATCTCGTCGTGGCCCAGGGCACCGAAGCCGGTGGCCACACCGGTCAGGTCGCCGCGTTGCCGTTGGTGCCCCAGGTCGTCGACGCGGTCGGCCCACGTGTCCTGGTGGTCGCCGCGGGCGGGATCTTCGACGGCCGCGGGCTCGCCGCCGCGCTGGCTCTCGGAGCCGACGGCGTCTGGGTCGGAACCCGCTTCATCGCGACCCCCGAGGCACGCAGCGTCCTTGGCTACAAGGAGAAGCTGCTGGCCAGCCGGGAGGACCAGACGACGGTGAGCCGCGCCTACTCGGGCAAGACGATGCGCGTGGTGCGCAACGGCTACACGGACTACTACGACGCCCATCCCGAGGAGCTCAAGAGGTTCCCCGAGCAGATGGGCGTGTCCTTCAACGCGGGCACCCTGCACCTCGGAGGGGATTCGCTGACTGACGGCGTCGACGTCGACCGCGAGTGCTACCCCGCCGGTCAGGGGGTCGGGGCCATTTCCGAGCTGGTTCCCGCCGCCGAACTGGTGCGCCGCCTCGTCGCCGAAGCCCAGGAGGTGCTCGACCGCCTGGCGGCGGTGCGCTGATCCGTGGACGGCGCACGTGACCGGGAAGCGGTGCCATGACTGCTGACGCCGAGCCCAAGGTGGCGCTCGTCACCGGCGCCAACCACGGCATCGGGGCAGCAACGGCCAAGGCCCTGGCTGCGCAGGGCGTTGCCGTCCTGTGCGCGTACTTCCGGAACGAGCGGTTGGGCGGCCTCGACGATCCGTCTCTCCCCGCTGCCTACAAGGCGACCCGCATGGCCCGTGCGGACTTCGTCGCCGAGTCGATCAACTCAGCCGGAGGCCGTGCCGTCGCGATGGAGGCCGACCTCGCCGATGCACGCACCGTGCCCGCGCTCTTCGATGCGGCCGAAGCACTCCTCGGACCGGTCCAGATCCTCGTCAACAACGCCTCCGGCTGGATCGCCGACACCTTCGTCCCGGCGGCGACGGACCGGTTCGGCCGGGCGCAGGCCCCGGTCTCTGCAAGCACCCTCGACCAGGTGCTCTCCGTCGACGCCCGGGCAGCGGCGCTCCTCATCGCGGAGTTCGCCCGCCGGCACATCGAGCGCCGCGCGCAGTGGGGTCGCATCGTCGGGCTGTCCTCCGGCGGCCCGGAGGGGTTTCCCGAGGAAGTCTCCTACGGCGCCGCCAAGGCGGCGCAGGTGAACTTCACCTTGAGCGCAGCGACCGAGCTCGCGAAATTCGGGGTCACGGCCAACGTCGTGTACCCGCCGATCACCGACACGGGATGGGTCAACCCGAAGACCGCGGCGCTCGCGAGCACCGCGGGACGCCGCGTGGCCACGCCGAAGCAGGTGGCAGAGGTCATCGCCTATCTCGCCTCCGACGCGGCTGCGCTCATCACCGGCAACGTGATCCGGCTCCGCTGATCTCCCCTGCCCGCTAAGCCCTCTTAGGCGATGCGGTAGGTCTGGAGCCCGTGTGCGAGCACCTTGCCCGTGGCGTCCGATGCGGTGATCTCGGTGAAGATGAGCTCACGCGCACGCCGGATCGTCTGGGCCCGGCAGAGGAGATCCGAGCCCGAGGCGGCGGCGAGGTATTGCAACGCCATCGACACCGTCGACGCGCGCATGCCCCGGTCGAAGTCGTGATTGGACCAGGCCGCCAGTGCGCCGGTGGTGTCGATGACCGCGCCCACGACGCCGCCGTGGTAGGTCTTCCCGTCGTTGCTGAGCTCGACACGGAACGGCAGCCTCGTCATGACGTCGTCCGGCTCGTAGCGCTCGACCTCCAGGCCGAGCCAGGCGAGGAACGGCGTCTTGGCGAAGATCCCGGGAATGGCGGCGCGGCGCTCCCGTTGCTCCGCCTCGGAGAGGCGTCCCGCCTCC
This sequence comes from uncultured Acidimicrobiaceae bacterium, assembly GCA_963834405.1. Classification (GTDB taxonomy): domain Bacteria; phylum Actinomycetota; class Acidimicrobiia; order Acidimicrobiales; family RAAP-2; genus Bog-473. The sequence goes on from CAWIBX010000002.1 coordinate 278,058, forward strand.
GCGGTGCTCACCCGCCGTCGCCGGACGCGCCCGGGAGGCCCACCGGGCACGACACTCCGGTGCCGCCGAGCCCGCAGTAGCCGCCGCGGTTCGCCTCGAGGTACTGCTGGTGGTACGGCTCCGCGTAGTAGAACTCGCCCGCGGGCGCGATCTCGGTCGTGGCGGTGCCGTATCCGGCGTCCTCCAAGGACTCCTGGAAGCGGAACGCCACCTTCTCTGCGGTTACGGCCTGCTCGGGTGAGGTGGTGTAGATGGCCGAGCGGTATTGGGTGCCCACGTCATTGCCCTGACGCATCCCTTGGGTCGGGTCGTGCCCTTCGAAGAACACGCCGAGCAGTTGCTCGTAGCTGATCACCGCGGGGTCGTAGACGACCAGGACGACCTCGGCGTGGCCGGTCCGCCCGCTGCACACCTCCCGGTACGTGGGGTTCCGCGTAGTCCCGCCGGCGTACCCCACGGCAGTCGTGTAGACGCCGGGCAGCTTCCAGAACAGGCGCTCGGCCCCCCAGAAGCACCCCATGCCGAAGATCGCCCGTTGGAGACATTCGGGGAACGGTGGAGTGATCTTGGTCTCGAGCACCAGATGCGGAGCCGTGACGACCATGGCCTCCTCCCGGCCGGGCAGCGCCTTGTCGGGGCTGACCATCTGCCTCTTGCGCGAGGTGAAAAGTGCCACGTCGCCTCCCTGTTTCCCGTCTTCCTGTCTTCCCTGCCGCTTGTCCCGGCGCCGCTCGCCACACGCCGGTCCTCAGTATGGGCGCCCCTGGCCGCGGCCCCGCACGCCCGCCTGAGGCCCAGCCGCACTTGCTACTTCTAGACCTATTATGATATATCACTGTTAGTACAGATCTTTCCAAGGAGAACCAATGCCACACGAGAAGCACGACCACGACGACCAGCACGAACACCACGAGCACCATCACGAGCACCACCACGAACACGGCGCCTTTTTCGGCGACATTCCCGGCGCCAGGGGCCGGCGGGGACCCCGCGGTCGCTGGGGTGACTTCGGCGGCTGGGGCGGCGGTCGTCGGATGCGTCGCGGCCACATCCGCACGGCCATCCTGATCTCCCTCCGCGAGGAGCCTGCGCACGGCTACGAGGTGATGCGTCGCCTCGAGGAGATGAGCGGGGGCCTCTGGCGGCCCAGTCCCGGTTCCGTCTATCCGCACCTCCAGATGCTCGAAGACGAGGGCCTGGTCCGATCCACCGAGGTCGACGGCAGCCGGACCTACTCGCTGACCGACAGCGGCCAGGAGGAGGCCCAGAAGGCCACGCTGCCCTGGCAATCCGGAGGCCAGGGTGACGACCAGATCCGGTCCCTACGCATGGCCGTCGGTCAGCTCATGAGCGCCGCCAAGCAACTTTCGGGTGCCGGCGAGGCATCTCAGGTCGAGCGTGGCGTCGCCATCATCAACAAGGCCCGCAAGGAGCTGTACCAGATCCTCGCCGAGGACTGAGCGGGCCCGGGGGTACTCTCGCTGAAGTCATGACGACTCCGCTGGCCACCGATGTGTCGCGCAACGGTCCTGCTCCCGACCGCGACGCGCCGATCATCGAGACGATCGGCCTGACCAAGACCTACCCCGGAACCGACTTCCGGGCCGTGGACGAGCTCAACCTGCAGGTCGGAACGGGCGAGGTCTTCGGCCTGCTCGGCCCCAACGGCGCCGGTAAGACCACGACGGTCGGCGTCCTGACGACCCGGGTGATCCCGTCCGCCGGGGAAGCCTTCGTCGGCGGCATCGATGTCGTGCGCCATCCGACCCTGGCCAAGCAACTGATCGGTGTGGTGTCGCAGCAGAACACCCTGGACCGGCAGCTGACCCCCTGGGAGAACCTCTACTTCCACGGGCGTTTGTTCGGCATGGGTGCCCGCGAGTGCCGCCAGGTGACCGACGAACTGCTCGAACGCTTCCAGCTCTCGCGCTTTGCGAAGGCCTCGGTATATGCGCTCTCGGGTGGGATGGCCCAACGGCTCATGGTGGCCCGGGCGATCTTCCATCGGCCTGCCGTGCTGTTCTTGGATGAGCCCACGGCCGGCCTCGACCCGCAGGGCCGCCTCGCGCTCTGGGAGCTGCTGGGGGGGCTCAACGCCGACGGCCAGACGATCATGCTGACCACCCACTACATGGAGGAAGCCGACAAGCTCTGTGACCGCGTCGCCATCATGGACCACGGGAAGATCCTCGCCCTCGACACGCCGGCCGCCCTCAAGCGCAGCGTCGGTGCGGACACCATCGTCACCGTCAAGGCGGCCGGTGACCCCGAGCAGTTGGCCGAGGCCTTCCACAGCCGGCTCGAAGGACTCACCCGGACCCGGCCCATCGAGGGTGGCGTCGAGCTCCAGATCCGTGGTTCGGACCGCCTGGTCCCACGGGTCGTCGAGGCTGCGGAAGCGGGCGGATACTCCTTGGCCGACCTGTCCGTGGCCGAACCCACACTCGAGACGGTCTTCATCGGGTTGACCGGAAAGGAGCTGCGAGAGTGATGGCAGCTACGACGTCCGACACCGTCTCGGTACCGACATTCGGCTCCCCCAGATCACGGCAGGTCGTACTCGCCCCCACTCGCTCCGCTGCAGCGGCGAGTTGGACGTCGCTGGGCGCCCTGATCCTCCGGGACATGGTCGTGCTGTGGAAGCACAAGATCGAGTTCACGGTCCGCACACTCGTGCAGCCCTTCCTACTGTGCTTCGTCTTCCTCTACGTCTTCCCGAAGATCGGCCAGGGTATCGGTGCCGCCAGCGGCATCCCCGGAGCCGAGTCCGCCTTCGCCACCGTGCTCGTACCGGGAGTGGTGGGACTCTCCATCATGTTCCAAGGGATACAGGCCGTGGCGATGCAGCTGGCCCAGGAGTTCGGCTTCACGCGCGAAATCGAGGACCGCGTCCAGGCACCGTGCCCCATCTGGCTGGTTGCGATCTCCAAGGTCATCTCCGGAGGTGCCCAGGGCCTCATCTCCGCCGCCATCGTCCTGCCGATCGCTTCAGTCGTCCACGCGGAGGGCGTCCAAGCCGACATCAACCTCCACTGGCTCCTCATCGTCACCCTCGTCCCGCTCTCCTGCCTGTGCATGGCTTCACTCGGTCTCCTGCTGGGCACCTCTTTCGAGCCGCGCAACCTCGGCTTGATGTTCGGGTTCATCGTCCTTCCCATCACCTTCCTTGGCGGCACGTACTACCAGTGGACGCGTCTGGCCTCGGTCAAGCTGGGATCGGTCCACTGGCTGCAGATCATCGTCCTGATCAACCCGTTGATCTACATCAACGACGGCATGCGCGCCGCTTTCACCAACGCGGCGCACATGCATCTCTACGTGATCTATCCCGCCATCATTGCGTTCAGCGTGCTCTTCCTCACGCTCGGCCTGAAGAACTTCCGCCGCAAGGTCCTGGCCTGATCCCTCCGGCGCTCAGAGGACCCGGAGGACATCGCGCTCAGCGCGCTCGGCCCTGGTGAAGGCCCGGAGTGCTCCAAGGTCTCCTGCGCGCGAGCGGGCCAGTTCGAGGCACAGGTCGAAGCACACCCTCAGCGATGAGTCCGGCGGATCGGGCACTCGCATGCCGGGGATGCTGCATGCCACGTCGTCTCCGTGCACGACGATCTCGAGCACTCTGGTCCGGAGGTAGTCGTCGAGCGGGGCCTGGCCACCGGCCACACGGACGACGGGGATCGCCCGTCCGGCGGGCATTTCTCCGAAGAGGCCGGCCCGCGCGTCGCGCGACACCGTGCAGGCGGTGACCACAATTGGCGCCCCCGCGAGCGCAAAGGCCTCGGCGGCCGACCGCAGAGCCGCCGAGAACGGATCGTCGTCCTGATCACCGTCCACCCGGTTCGGCCCGAAGAACTCCCCCACCGTGACCCTCCGCAAACCCGTCGGTTCGGAGTCCAGGAGTACCTGCTCCAGCCACATGACGCTGTGCACCGCGTGCGCGGCAATGCCTCCCACCGTGTAGGACGCGACACAGCTGGGCTCCGGCCACGCGGCCGTGACTTCCTCGCGATTGAGGACACCGATGAGCCAGTCGACCGCGCCCAGGTATGCATCGATCGATTCCGGTGGCAATGCATCTGTCTCGACGGTCATAGCGATACCTCGCGCCTCGCTCTCAGGGGGCCGAAAGCGATCACGCCGATCCCGGAGCGCTGTCGGTTATGGCACGGACAGAACGACTCGTTCGGCCTCGACTCCCGCACCGAGCACCTCTGGCCGGCCCTGTCCGGGCACGCCCGGCCCATCGGAGCCATCCCGGCCGTGCCTCGCTCGACGCCCCTAGCTGTCGCGTCTGTCGCCCATCGCCGCTCGGACGAGGTGGCACAGCCGAGTCGTCCTCTCCCGGGTTCCACGGCACAGTAGCCAATGACCGGCCCACCGGCCCGGTTACCAGGGCTTTGTGAAAATCTTCACCGAACGCGCCTGATCGTGAAGGCATCTCGCTAGGGTGACCGAGACCGACGGCCCGGCGTGGCCACCTGCCCCCGGCGGGGGTGGCGAAGGGACATATCTCATGGCGAAGACCCATCGAGCAGCGCCGTCGGGTCTCTCGGACGCGTACGGCGACGTTCGGCGCACGACCGAACGACTGGCGTCCGTTCTCAGCGCCGAGGACCAAACGGTGCAGACGATGCCCGACGTGAGCCCCACGAAGTGGCACCGCGCCCACGTCACGTGGTTCTTCGAGACGTTCGTGCTGGGACAGTACGCACCGGCCTACGAACCGTATGACGACGCCTACGCCTACATCTTCAACTCGTATTACGAGGCCGTCGGCGCCCGGCATCCCCGGCCGGAGCGCGGGCTGCTCTCCCGCCCCGGCGTCGAGGAGATCGGGCGCTACCGGAAGTACGTCGACCGGGCCATGACGGCTCTCCTGCGCGATCCCACCCAGCCGGGCCTCCGTGATCTGATCGTCCTCGGGCTCCACCATGAGCAGCAGCACCAGGAGCTGCTCCTCATGGACATCAAACACGTACTCTCCAAGAACCCGCTGCACCCGGCCTACCTCCCCGGCGACCTGGTCGGTGCGGGAACACCTGCCCCCAAGGCGGGATGGATCGAGCACGCCGGAGGCGCCGTTCAGATCGGCCACCGGGGCGAGGGCTTCGGGTTCGACAACGAATACCCCCGCCACACCGTGTTTCTGACGCCGTTCGGGCTGGCCGACCGTCCGGTCACCTGCGGCGAGTGGCTGGACTTCATGCGGGACGACGGATACCGGCGGCCCGAGTTCTGGCTCTCCGACGGCTGGGCTGTCGTGAACACCCAGGGGTGGGACGCGCCGCTCTATTGGTTCCGGGACCCCGACGACGACGATCGCTGGCTCCAAATCACTCTGTCGGGCGTCCACCCGGTCGACCCCGACGAGCCGGTGTGCCACGTCAGCTACTACGAGGCCGATGCCTTCGCACATTGGACTGGCATGCGGCTCCCGACCGAGGCTGAATGGGAGACGATCGCGGAGTCCGACGGGGACGGTGACAACTTTCTGTCCGAGGACTTCCTCACCCGAGGCGCACCGCACCCGCGGCCGGCGGTCTCGTCCAACGCTCTCTTTGGGGACGTCTGGGAGTGGACATCGAGCGCCTACACCCCCTACCCCGGCTTTCGCGCCGCGCCCGGCGCCGTCGGTGAGTACAACGGCAAATTCATGGTGAGCCAGTACGTGCTGCGGGGAGGGTGCTGCGCTACCCCTCGCGGTCACGGCCGGACCACGTACCGGAACTTCTTCCCTCCGGGTGCCCGCTGGCCGTTCAGCGGCGTTCGGCTGGCGCGCGATCCCTGAACACGAGGTCCATGGCCTACACCATCGACGTGCACTTGTCGCCCGAGGACGTGCAGAGCCAGATGCGCGCGGACGCCCTCGAGGGACTCCAGGCCCGGGAGAAGTCCATTCCGCCGGTCTGGTTCTACGACGAGCGCGGCAGCAGGCTCTTCGAAGAGATCACCCAACTGCCCGAGTACTACCCGACCCGGGCCGAGCGGGCGCTCCTCGAGACACACGCCCTCTCCATCGCTCAGATGTCCAAGGCCGACACGCTGGTCGAGCTGGGCGCCGGTGCGTGTGACAAGACCCGCGTGCTGCTCACAGCCCTCCAGGACGCGGGAACGCTGGTGCGCTACGTCCCGTTCGACGTAAGTGACGAATTCCTCCGCAACGCGGCGGCCACGCTCTCCGAGGAGTTCGCCACCCTCGCCATTCATCTCGTGATCGGCGACTTTCATCACCACCTGACCGAAATCCCGACGGATGGGCGGAGGATGGTTGCCTTCCTGGGCGGCACCATCGGCAATCTCAATCCCGCGCAGCGTGCCCGGTTCCTGTTCGACCTGAACTGCACCATGTCGAGCGACGACTCCCTGCTGCTCGGCACGGACCTGGTCAAGGACCGCACCCGCCTCGTGGCGGCGTATGACGACGCCGCGGGGGTGACAGCGGACTTCAACCGCAACGTCCTCTACGTCCTCAACCAGCAGCTCGGCGCGAACTTCGACCCGGGGCAATTCCGACACGTGGCGCTCTGGAACGAAGAGGAGCAGTGGATCGAGATGCGTTTGCGGTCCGACGAGGCACGCGAAGTCTCGCTGGCCGGGGCGGGTATCACGGTCCGCTTCGAGGAGGGTGAGGAACTCCTCACCGAAATCAGCGCGAAGTTCACACCCGAGAGGGTGGAACAGGAACTGGCCGACGCGGGCTTCGTCCTGGAGGGGATGTGGGGGGCCGACGACGGCGAGTTCTTGCTGTCGCTCGCTCACCCGTACTGCTGAACGAGCTCTCCCTCCTCGACACCGATCTTCTCCTCGCCGCCCGTACCCGGCCTCTGGCCGCGGCGCCGGGTGCGGCGCCGGACGACCCACACCACGGCCAAGACGACGAGCAGGAGCGTCGCCCCCACGGTGAGCACCGTCGCCACGCGAAGGTGTGGCGGGGTGTAGCGGAAGGTCACCACGTCATCGCCGGCCGGGATACGGATCCGCTGGGCCAGGTTGAACGATTCCACGGGCACCGCAACGGGGCTCCGGCCGTCGACCGACAGCGAACCCCTCCATCCCGAGTCCCACGCCACCGATCGGATGATGGAGGCAGGCGCCGTCGTAACGACGCGGACCTCCTCGGACTTGGTCGTGCTCGAAAGGACCTTGACCGGCACCCGCTTCCCGCCGGCCGTCACCGCGCTGATCGGCAGAGGCGGCTTGTTCAGGCCGAACACCGTGTAGCTCTGCGCCATGCCCACCTGGCGCCACGGGCCCGGCACGATCGCCGACGACAGCGAGCCGTCGAGTTCGAAGGACTGACCCGACACGTCAATCACCCCGAGGTGCGCCGGGAGAGAGGCCCCCAAGACCTGCACCGTGAGACCTACGCCTTCGGCCTTTCGAAGACGGCTGCTCACGGCGACTGATCCCGCCGCGACAGGAACGGGGACGGACCAACGAACCCGTCCGTCCGTTCCGAGCACTCCGAATCGTACGAGCGAGGAGGAGGCGGCCGGTTGCGTCAGGAGCAACCGGGCGGACGACGATTGCAGGGTCTCCCCGAAGAACCACGAGGCGCGTTGACCAGTCTGAAGAGGCGGTCGCGGGCCGGGGAACAACGGGTACGCCTGATTGTTCAAATAGCCCTCAAACCCCCCTGGCATCGCGACGTCTGCGACGAACCCCTCGGTGATCACGTGGATCGAGTGGACGGTGCTCGGCGTCGAGGCGAGCGGGACCATGAAGTACTCCGGCACCGTCACGATCTCCTGGAGGTCCAGCGTATCCAGACTGCCGTTGGCGATCCCGCTGACGTTGAGCGAGTACTGCTCGTGCGTCTCCGTCGCCGCCTCGTAGTTCCCGTTCACAATGGATGCGTAGCCCTGCACGGACGGCATGTTGGCCAGGATGTTGAGGTCCGGGATTCCCTGCAGGCTGGTCGGATAGCTCGCATAGGACTGCGGGTCGTAGTTCACGATCCGTCCCCCTGGCGGCAGGTTCTGGGCCATGAGCTGTTGCACGGGGGCGCTCCCGGAGAGGAGGTCGTTCGGGGCCGGGGAGCTGAGTTGGCTCGTGACCGCCATGATCCCGAGGTCCACCACGACGAAGGCCGAGACCAGCCTCCCCCATTGCAGCCGCGTCAACCTCGGACGCACCCACACGATGGCGGCCGCGCCTGCGCTGAGGACGAGCGCGACGATCGTCGCCTCGCGTACCGTCGAGGCTCTGCCCGGCGTCAACGTCACACCTGCGAAGACCGAGACCATGGACGTCGGCGCCGCCAGCGCCCACACGGCAAGCCCTCCCACTATGCCCGCCGGCAGCAACGCGACGACGCGGTCGTACCATCGGTACCGCACCTCCGCAGCCGGCTCGCCGGCATCCGACCGGTCGAGCCAACCTGCGAACAGAACGCAGACCGCAGTTGACACCGTGATCACGTTGCGGCTCTGCAGCCGTTGACTGCCGTAGAGGGGCAACGAATTGAACAGGTGCTCGAGCGGCGTGTTCGAACCCAGCGCCAACAGATACCCGAAGAGCCCGACTACGTACCAGGTCAAGCGATCGCGACGGGAGATTCGACTGGGCCAACGGGGGTGCAACAGCGTCACCAGAGCGATCAACGGGAGAATCCCGAGATAGACGCCGACCTCGGGCAGGTTGTACTGGGAGAAGAACCTTGCCTCGCCGATGTTCCCGTAGCCACCGTTGAGGTACGGCACCAACCAGAGGATGCTGAACGGAGTCGGATAGCTCCCGGCCACCGCGACGACGTGCCCGGCCCGCTGCGAGGCACGGATGGCCTCCAGGCCGGGCAACCACTGAATGGCGGCCAGGGAGAGAGCCAGCGCAGCGCCGACCGCGCACCGCGACAACACCCGCCACCATCGCGACCAGTCGCGCCCAGCGGCAGACATCACCGCATAGGCGATGACGAGCAGCGCCTCGTCGAGCATGGCCTCGGGGGCTCCGGCGAGGATGACGGTGGCAAAGGCGACTCCGAGCAGGACGGACCAGCGCCACTTGCCGTCCTTGACGATGTGATGCACGGCGAGCAACATCCATGGGATCGCCAGGTACCCCTCGGTCATATCGACATGGTTGATCTGGCTGAGGACGGCGCCGGAGAAGGCGAACGTTGCACCCGCCAGGAGCGATGCCAACGTCGAGAGGGAGTACGCGCCGCGCAGGAAGACGTACATGCCGATCGCGAGCCCGGCGAACAGCACGACCTCCGTGGCGATCCAGGCCACGTTGGGCGAGAAGATCACGAAGAAACCCATCAGCGGGTAGAAGGCTCCGGCGTTGAAGTCCGCCAAGAGAGGTGTGCCGCTGAAGATGTAGGGATTCCAGAAGGGCAGTTGCCCGTGGCGCAGCATGTGGCCGACCAAAGCGTGCAGCGGGTAGTTCTGCTGCAAATTGTCTCCGGTCAACAGGACCTGGCCGTCCAGGAGGTACGGGAGGATGAAGACGGCGGCCGGGATCGCAATCAGGACGAGATAGGGCCACAGGGGGCCGGCCTTCGCTCGAAATCGGTTCACAGGCGGGGTTGGCCTTCCGGGAGTCCCTGGTATGCGCCGTGGACTCGGGGACCTATACAGCGGGATTCCGAAGGAACCGTACTTCCCGCTGACATTCGCCTCAGTCTGGTCAGATCCTCAGATCGAGCGGTCGGTGGGATGCTCGTCCTTCTGCTCGTCTCGCCGCAGGCGTGATTGCGGCGGCCGTACCAGCGAGCTCGAGGTCGATCGCCAGCTCACCTGCGGGCGAAGCGCCGAAGGGTCGAGCCGGTCGATGTGCACGCGCGCGATCGCCAGCAGGTCCTTGAGCAGGTCATCATCGAGCAGGAACGGGAGCAAGCCGAGGTCGAGCAGTTTGGTGTGCGCAGCCCGGTAATAGTGCTCTTCCATTTCGACCCGGGGGTCCTCCAGATGGATGACCTCGGCACCGCCCGCTGCCGCGGACACCTTCTCGGCCAGTTCGTTCACCGAGAAGGATTCGGTGAACTGGTTGAACACGCGGAACTCCCCCGGCCCGGCCGGATGCCGGATCGCCAGTTCCACGCAGGCGAGAGTGTCCCGGATGTCGAGGAAACCGCGGGTCTGGCCGCCCTTGCCGTAGACGGTGAGCGCCTCGCCGGCCGCGGCCTGAATGACGAACCGGTTCAGCACGGTTCCGAAGACCGAGTCGTAGTCGAAGCGGGTCGCGAGGTCGGGGTGCAGGGTCGTCTCCGGGGTGGTCTGTCCGTACACGACGCCCTGGTTGAGATCGGTGGACCGCAGCCCCCAGGCGCGACAGCAGAAGGCGATGTTGTGGCTGTCGTGCACCTTGGACAGGTGGTAGAAGCTGCCGGGTTGCTTGGGGAACGGCAGCACGTCGGTGCGGCCACGGTGCGTGATCTCTATGTAGCCCTCTTCGATGTCGATGTCGGGCGTGCCGTACTCGCCCATGGTCCCCAGCTTGACCAGGTGGATGGACGGATCCGTGTCGGCGATCGCGTACAGGAGGTTGAGCGTCCCGACCACGTTGTTGACCTGGGTGTAGACCGCGTGTTTCCGGTCGACCATGGAGTAGGGGGCACTGCGCTGCTCGGCGAAGTGCACGATCGCGTCCGGCCGGAAGCTGCCCACCATGTCGTGGACGAAGTCCTCGTCGGTGAGGTCACCGACGTAGAGGTCGAGCTGCTTGCCCGAGACATCCGCCCAGCACTCGACCCGCCGGTGCAACGAAGCAATGGGGACCAACGAGTCGACGCCCATCTCGTGGTCGTAGCCCCGGCGGGCGAAGTTGTCGGCCACGCCCACGTCGTAGCCCTCCCTCGAAAGGTGAAGGGCAGTGGGCCAACCCAGATAACCGTCGCCGCCCAGTATCAGCACTCGCACCGGATTTCCTCCGTTCCCGTGACGGCTACATGTCACAAGCGTGACAATTGCAGTCTCCTCCTGTAGGCTGGGATAATCCTGAGAATCCTGTTAAGGAACGTTTTTGGCTCTCCCCGTCGCCTCAACGTCTGTGACAGAATGACTCCAGTTCTATGACGATTTTTGGCCCGCGCCGCCGCTCTTCCCGGCGGTGCGAGTAAGGAATCACCCTGATGGAGCTCGTCCCCCCGAGCCTTCGATCCGAGCGATCCGATACCCCTGCTCGCAGCGCCGAGACAGTAGAGCCGGCGGCGTCGGCTCGCGCGGATGCAACCTCGTCCGAGCTCCCACCGGTGCGCTTCACCCGCACGGCCATCCTGGGTGCGATCGGCACGAGCGCCATCGTGGTCGGAGCCGTCCTGGGGGGGCCGTCCTTCGGGACGCACCAGCCCGGTGCGTGGTTCTTCGGCGTGCCCGGTGGCCTGTTCGGCTCAGCCGGCACGAGCAACACCCTGCCACCGATCGCTTCGCTCGCGCTCATATTCGGAGGCCTGATCCTGCTCACCCGGGTCTGGCTCGGTCTGCTCAGGCTCTTGTCGCGCCACCCGGGCTTCCCCGTCAAGCGCGTCGTGTTCGTGGTCGTGATCTGGGCGCTCCCTCTGATGCTGGCTCCACCCTTGTTCAGTCGCGACGTCTACACCTACGCCGCGCAGGGCGAAATGATGAGCCACCACATCAACCCCTACTCCTACGGCCCCAACGTCCTCGGCTCGACCCCGTTCAATGCATTCAGCGACCCCTTCTGGGCGAACACTGAATCGCCGTACGGCCCGACCTTCCTCGGAATCGACGGCGTCGTCGACCAGGCGTCCGGTCATGTGTTCCTGGTCGACCTGGTCCTGCTGCGCCTCCTCGAGGTCGCAGCCATCGCGATGATCGTCGCGGCGACACCGACCCTGGCCCGGGCGGTCAAACGCGACCCGGCCCACGCCGTGCTCCTGGGTGCGGGCTCGCCTCTCGTCCTGTTGTCCGTGGTCGGGGGAGCGCACAACGACGGGTTGATGCTCGGCCTGTTGATGGTGGGACTCGCCGTCGCCAAACGGTTCGGCACCGTCCCAGGCATCATCCTCTGCGCGCTCGCCGCCGGGGTGAAATCCCCGGCCGCGCTGGGTGTGCTCTTCCTCGGCTGGGTGTGGGCCGGCCCGGGCGCGTCCACGCGCCGCCGAATCGGGCACACCCTCGCCGCCGGCCTCATCGCGCTGGCCACCATGGAGGCGGTTGCCGTCGTCACAGGGACCGGATGGGGCTGGATACGGACCACGACGACCGCCGACGCCACCTTCACGGGTGTGACGCCGATCAACCTGGTGGCCCGGGCCGTCTCCATCGCCAGCCATGTCCTTCAACTGCCCGTCTCGGTGCTCCAGGTCCGTCCCGTCTTCATCGTGCTGGGCCTCGCCCTCGCCGTCGGCCTGGGCGTGCGCTTCCTCGTGAGAGCGCCCCAGGACGGGGTCGTCCGCAACCTGGGACTGACCCTGCTCGTCCTCACCCTGCTCGGTCCCATCGTGTGGGCCTGGTACGTCACGTGGGGCATCGTCGTCCTCGCCGCCGTCGCCGTGGGACGGCTGCGCACCTTGGTGATCGCCGTCAGCACGTTTTGGGCCTTCGCCGGCGTGACCTCGGTCCACGGCATGTACATGCGGCTGCTCCACACCTCCGTCGCGACCGACCTGCTGCTCCTGGCCGCGCTGCTGGCCATCGCCATCGCCCCGCTGGCGCAGTTCGGCAGCGCCCGCGCCCGCTTTCCCCGAATCACGCCGGACGCCGGTCCGCCACTGCCGAGCGCCGTCGCCGCTTGACCCGACAGAGCGCCGTCGCCGCCTGACCCCGCCCGGCCTGACCCGCCGGACTGACGTCCAGCGCCGCAGTCCCGTTCAATCCGCCAAGTCCAGCGCCGACACGGTCCGCTCCGCCCGGAGCCGCACCACGAGCTCGCCGGCGACGCCGTTGCGCGCCCCGTACTCCTCCGCCCGTTCGGGTCCCATGTACCGTCCCCCGATCCGCGTCGCCCATCGACGCACCTCCGCGAGATCGGCGCTGATCTCGACGGCGCCCTCGACGACGACGAAGCTGAAGGGAGGGCGGTCGTCGTCGACGCAGAGCGACCCCCGCCCTGTGCGGGCCAGGTTGCGCCCTTTGACCGTTCGCTCGCCCGTGTTGAACACGAGCGAGCCGTCGGAATCGACGTCGTACCAGACGGGTGCCACGTGGGGTCGCCCGTCGGGCCGGACGGTGGCCAGCACGCCAGGTCGGGGCGGCACCGACGACAGGAACGCCGCCACCTCGGCTTCGCTCATCTCGCGATACGGCACTCCCCTCGCCCCGAACTACTCCGCGCCGCCGCTGTTGGCCGCGAAGGCCTCGAGCCAGGCGTTGATCATCGGGCCGAACGCGGCCGGGTTGTAGGCGTCCTCCTCGTAGGAGAACTTCATGTCCCCCGCGTAGTGCAGCACCGTGATGTTGTGCGCCTGGTGCACCGAGCCGTCGCCCGGATCCTGCATGCGGTTCTCTATCCGGCAGACCCACCACCCGCGCTCCTCGTCGCAGACGCACCACGAGTGGGGGAAGGAGGTCATCGCGTTGTTGGGCCATTCCGCCATCAGCGGGGCGATCCAGCGGTAAATCTCCTCGGGTCCCCGGAAGGTGCCGAACGTGTGCTCCAGGTAGACCGCGTCGTCGGTGAAGAGGTCTGCCCACTCCCGCCACTCGCCGCTGGCCGCACATCGGCCGGCCACCTCCATGTAGTGCTGGTGTGCCCGTTCCAGCTCCTGGCGGCTCCACCGGTTCGTCACGACTTCAGGATCCATTCGCTCATGGTGACACTCCGGAAGGTGTCGAGGTCGATGAAGGCGTTGATCTCCTCAATCATCTGGGTGACGTGCGCGTTCATCTTCTCGGGGTCGCCGTCGGCACAGTAGAAGAGCATCGGATCCGTCACGTGTTCCAGGGAAGGCCACGCCTCTTCCACGATGCCCCGTACAGGTGGGGCACCGTCGGTGACGGCGCGGAATACGGCGTTGCGCACGTAACGGGTGCGGGGTTGGATCGCCTCGGTGATGGGTGAGATCCGCGTGTGCCACCGCGTGATCCACTCGTCAAATGTCTGCTCAGGAGGCTGTTGCAACAGGGCGACGGTGAGCACCCCGGGCGAGCGCTCGCCATCCGGCCAGTCCCGGGGCCCCGACCACTGGTTGCCCCCGTAATCGCGGTACAGCGACTCCACGACCGAATACCCGGCCAGACGGGTCGCGGCGGCGGACAAGGCCGCCTCGTACGGCGTCCGGTGCTCCAGCGTGTCGAGCCACACCGAGACCACCGCGTGCAGCGGCGTCTCCCCCTCCGGCGTGGGCACGGGTGGGGGGATGTCGCTCTCGGGATCCCGCACGTCCATGCTGAGCCCGTGCGGGGCCAGCGAGAGGAGCCGCGCCGCGACTTCGCCCTGCATGACCGCGGCGGCTTCGGCGCGCGTCGCCTCCGGGTCGAGCCAGGCCAGGTACATCAGCTTCTCCACGAGCCCCCCTTCCGTCTCAGCTCGTCACCACGTCAGGCCGAGGGCTTCGCGCATCGTCGCCTCGAATTCGGCGTCGCGCAGCGTGCGGCGCAGGTCGAGGACCATCGCCGCGTCCTTCCCGACCTCCACGCGCAAGGGGGTCTCCGGATCCTCCAGGGCGTCCGCCACCGCCCCGGCCACCAGTTCGGGCCCGGGGCGCCCCTCGGGCCCGGTGACGGTTGCGACCGCGCCGCTCCACTGATCGTGCAGTTCGCGGTAGACGGGCGGGCCCGGATGGTCGTCATCGTGCTTCATGCCAGGCGCGATGTAGCCCGGCTGCACAATGACGACCCGGATCCCGAAATGCCCGAGCTCGAGGTACAGACTCTCGGACAGCGCCTCGAGCGCATGCTTCGATGCGGCGTACGGCCCGTTCAGGGGCGTCCCGATCTTGCCCTCGACCGAGCTGATGTTGACGACGACGCCGCTCCCCCGTTCCCGCCACGCCGGGATCACGGCCTGGACGACGCGGATCGGACCCAGCGTGTTCACCTGGAGCACCCGGGCGAACGAGTCCAACGGATAGCTCTCCAGCGGCCCGCGCCGCGTCAGCGCCGCATTGTTCACGACGGCGTCGAGCGACCCGGCGCCGGCGACCGCCGCCCGCACCGATGCGTCGTCGCTGACGTCGAGGGGCAGCACCTGCACCGCGGGCAGTCCCTCGAGCTGGCGGACGTCGCGTGCCGTGGCGACCACCTCGTGGCCCCGGCCGGCCAGGACCTCGACGGTGGCCCGGCCGATCGCCCTCGCCGCGCCCGTGACCAGAACGCGCACGGGCCGGCTCAGGACTCCTGGTGCGACGCCGAGGTCAGTCCGACGAGCTCCTCGCTCACCCGCCACAACCGCTCGGCGGCCTCCGGGTCGTTGGCCTGCCGCTTGGGTCGGCGTGGCTTGCATTTCACGAAGTACTCCCCGCTGACACCTTCGACCTCGGGCGACGACGCGAGATAGGTGGAGGTGCGCGCACCCTTCGCCGGGGAGAGGAAAAAGGGCCCGCTCATCTTTATCCCGAAGGCCAGGAACCCCTTGGCGTCGCCGTCGGCGCCGTACCCGGTCCGGACGGTGCCGGGGTGGAGGGAGTTGACGGTCACGCCGGTCCCCTGCAGGCGGCGCGCCAACTCGAGCGTGAACAGGATGTTGGCCAGCTTCGACTGCCCGTACACGCGCATCGTCCGGTAGCGCTGCGTGGACTGGAGGTCTTCGAAGGGGATGCCTTTTCGGGCGGCGCTGTGTGCGGTCGACGACACGTTGACGATGCGCGCCGGGGTCGACGCGCGAATCCGGTCGAGGAGCAGATTGGTCAGGAGGAAGGGCCCCAAGTGGTTGGTGGCGAACGTCGCCTCCAAGCCGTCGACGGTCTCCGTCCGTTCGCTCAGGACCAGGCCGGCGTTGTTGACCAGCACGTCTATCCGGGGCGCCTGCCCCAGGATGTCGTCGGCCCCACGACGGACGGACGCGAAGTCGGCGAGGTCGAAGACGACGAGCTGTGCGCCCCCTCCCTTCCCTGCCGCCTCCGCTCGTTCCGTGATCCGTCCCACCGCGGCCCTGCCCTTGTCGGCGTTACGCGCCATGACCAGTACGCGCGCACCCATCTCCGACAGCGCGGCCGCCGTCTCGAAGCCGATCCCGGAGTTCCCGCCGGTGACCACGACCGTCTTTCCCTGCATGTCCGGCACCTGTGCACGCCTCCTCAGCGACAAGAGGCGTCAGCATTCCACATCGCCCCCTGCCCCGAGCCGGCCCCCGGAGCCGGTCCCCGGACCCGGCGCTTCAACGCCAGGTGTCCCGGGACTCGACCAGACCACGGGACGGATGCAGGAAGCTGCCGCTCAGCGTCCGCTCGGCCGTCCGCATGTACCACTGCACGAGCTCCTGCGAGGCGGCCCACGCCGCATCCGGCCACCGGCGTTCCTCCGCTTTCGACGCTCCCAGCAGGTTGTGGACCTGGCCCGGATCCTCCCCGAGGTCGAACAGCAAGGGCGGGAAGGGGTCCGGGGCCGTCGCGAATTGCACGAGCTTGTACGCCGGTCCGCGCGAGACGGCGAGGGCGCAGTGGCTCATCGGGATACCGAACGCCCGCTCGGGCATCTGGTTCGCCGGGTCGGCGAAGCTCCACTCGAAGTGGGCCGTGTCCCGCCAGTGCGCCGGCGCCGGCTCGCCCCGTGTGAACGGCACCAGCGACCACCCGTCCACCTGCAGCGGGACCTCGACCCCCATGAACTCGCAGATCGTCGGGAGGACGTCGACCGACTCGGTGACCTCGTGCACGACACGACCCCGGCCTGCGTCCGCCTCGCCACGCGGGTCGACGACGATGAGCGGCACCGCGTAGCTCTCGTCCCAGTATCCGAGTTTCTCGAGCAACCAATGGTCACCCCCCATCTCGCCGTGGTCGCTCGTGAGGACGACGAGGGTTGACTCGGCCAGGCCGCTCGCGCGCAGATACTCGAACAGGGGGCCGAGGCCGTCGTCCACCTCGCGCTGCGCGCCGTAGTACGTCGCCCGCAGCTGACGACGCTCGCCCTCGTCCCGCGGAGCACCCACTCCCTCGACCGCAAGCGCCGAGGCGGCCAGCGGATGGAGCATCGCCTCTTGTTCGGGAGTCGGGCAGCCGGTGAAAGGGCCCACCGCGTCCGCGGCATACAGGTCGTGGTATCCGAGCGGATTGCGCCGCGGGGGGTGGGGCCGGATGAACGAGGCGTGGATGAAGAACGGTGCGTCGCCGTGTCGCTCCAACCAGTCCTTGACGGCCTCTCGGATGAACACGGTCTGCGACAGTTCGGCGGGGAACCGCGCCGGCGCCCAGGTCCATCCGTTCACATCGGCACCGGGGAACCCCTCCATCGGTTGGTAGAGGTCGTGCGGGTTCGCGGGCACGTCGAAGCCCTGCGCCGCCAGCCACCGACCCCAGGCCGGGCTCCCCTGCTCCCAGGGGTCCTCTATCACCGGGACGAACCCGGGCAGTACCCCCTCGTAGGTCCGCAGGCGTGGGTCACCCGGTGGGACCGTGCGCGGATCGACCGACGTGTCGGTGTAGCCGAACAGCACGGGCTCGTACCCGGCCTCCCGGGCCAGCAACGCCACGTTGGTGAACCGGGCGTCCAGCGGCGTGCCGTTGAGGAGAGAGCGGTTCCGGTGCTGGTACGTACCTGTGTACAGACAGGCGCGCGACGGTCCACAGGGCGCCGTGTTGGCCCAGTGGTTCGCGAAGAGGACGCCGCGCGAGGCCAGGGCATCCAGAGTCGGCGTCTCTACGACGGGATGCCCGAGGGCGGAGAGGCAATCACCACGCCACTGGTCGAGGGTGATGAACAGGACGTTGCGGCCCGTCGCCATGCCTCACTCTTGCCGATCGGCCCAGGCTCAGGACATCTCTGCTGGGACCCGGGCCCGCCGCCGGCCGCCCGGGCGGGGCGCCTCACGACGTCCGGATGGTCGCTCCCCCCAGCCGCACACCCGCGTGGATCAGCCAGCTCCCGAGGCGCGGTGCCACCGCCCGGCGCACCGCTCGGCCACCGGTAACCGGGACGCCGGCGGCCGAGCGCTGCGTCGCGCCCGACTCATCGAGAGCCTGCTTGCGATGGCGTGGCTGCCGGCTCGCCCCGGCCGCCGCCTGGAGCTCCTGCCGGTGCAGGTCCACCATCGTCTCCATCGCTCGGAACTGCATCGCTCACCTCACTCGACCTCGTAGCGCTGGGCGGTTCGATCCCGGTTTGCGAGCCCAACGCCCTAGATTGTATCAAGTGTTTGACAAGAAATCAACCATATCCTAATATAGGGCTATGCCTATGATTACTGAGGAAGGGGTGCCGAGGGTCACCCAGTCGGTTACTTCCGCGCCGTCGCTCGTCTGCGACCTGACTTGGCTGCTCCACGTAGCGGCCCGTCCCTCGATGCAGGCCCGGTACCCGCAGCTGGCCGAGATGTTCAAGGGGCGGGAGGATCTGGCGGAGCGGGTCCGCGCCTTTTGGGAAGACGAGAGCGACATCTGCTTCACCGAGGTGCAGGTTCTGGCCCATCTCGGCGGCGCGCTGCACACCACGGACCCCGACGTCCTGTGGGCCACCGTCGAGCGAATGGCTCCGGTGGCGCCGCTCGATCTCGTGATGCCCTCCGAGACTCCCGAGGAGCTGGAGGTCATCGTCGAGCGCATGGCCCGGCTCCAGGAGTCCCCCGCCCTCCTCCGGACGTACATCGACCTTCTCAGGGAGGTCTGGGCGCCGGTGCACCAGACGTGGAGACAGGCGCTCCCCGTCATCGAGGAATCTGGGCGGCACATGGTGGCGCAGTACGAGCGTGGTCATTCACTCGACACACTCATAACTCCGGGGTGTGACATCTTCGTCGAACGCATCCCACTCGTCGCAGCGGGCGTGGAGGCGGGACGCCCGTTGCTCTTCGTCCCCTGCCTGTTCTTCGGCTCGAGCATGTACCTCGAGTTTCCTGACCTCTACGTGGTCGGAATCGGCACGGGCAGCGGCGATGGCGCAGCCCGTGCACGCACCGAGTCGGTGGCCAAACGCCTCAAGGCCGTGGCCGACCCCACCCGGCTGGCCATCCTGCACAGCCTCGCCGCGGCACCCAGCAGCGTCGGCGAGCTGGCCGTGCTGTTCCGGCTGGCGCAACCGACGGTGAGCATGCACGTGAAGGTCCTGCGCCAGAACGGCCTGGTGCGCTCCGAACGGGCCGGCGGACGCCTCCGGCTCAGTGCCGACCCCGACGCGGTCGAGTCACTGCTCGACGACATGCGCGAGGCCGTGTTGCAAGGTGCCGCCCCCGGGTCTCCCGGACCAACCGAACGCGTCGGACCAACCGAACCGGTCGGGCCGATCGGGAGAGTCGGACCCCGGGAATCCCCGGGACCGGTCGGAAAAGTCGGCCCTTAGCTCCTCAGGTCGCGGGAGTGAGCACGACCGGCAGGGACCGGATGCCTGCCACCGTGGTCGAGAGGACTCGCTCCGGCGGTCCAGTCACCGCGTAGGACGGAAAGCGCGCCAGCAGCTCCTCCAAGAAGATGCGGCTCTCCAGCCGGGCGAGGCTCGCGCCCAGGCACACGTGCTCACCGAACCCGAAGGCGACGTGCATCGGGTTCGCCTGGCGCCGGACGTCGAAGCGCGCTGCGTCGATGCCGAACACTGACTCGTCCCGATTGCCCGACGCGTAGAGCATGCAGAGATAGTCGCCCTCGGCCACCGCCTTCCCGCCGACGACCGCGTCCTCGGTGGCCGTCCGGCAGAACGCCTGGACCGGGGTGACCCAACGCAGGCACTCTTCGACGCCTCCCGCCAGCAGACTGGAATCCGACGCCAGCGCCGCGCGTTGGTCGGGGCGTTCGTGCAAGGCGAGCGCCGTTCCCGTGAGCAAGGTGCGCGTGGTCTCGTTCCCCGCCACCAGCAGCGTCAGGAGGAACATGAACAATTCCTCCCTGCTCAACGGGCAGCCCCCGACCTCGCTGTCCAGCAACAACGAGACCAGATCGTCACCCGGATGGTCCCGCTTCGACCGGATGTGCTCGATGATGAAGGAGCCCAGCTCGCCCAAGGCCGCCATGGTCTCCTCGGGCGGCAGGTCCGGTGACTCAATCGCCGCGTCCGACCACCGCCGGAAGTCCCCGCGGTCGGACTCTTCAATGCCGAGCAGCGCGGCGATCACGCTGAGCGGGAACGGAGCGCTCAGCTCGGTGACGAAGTCGATCTCGTCTCCCGGCGCCACCGCATCGAGCAAGGAGACGGCACTGTGGCGGATCGGTTCGGCGAGGCCAGACAATGCCCTCGGAGTGAACCGGCGGTTCACCAGGCCTCGGAAGGCCGCGTGTTCGGGCGGGTCCATGTGCAGGATGGAGGGCGCCAGCATCGGCGTCCCCTCGGTTCGGATGGGGTCGTTGACCAGCGCGCCCCGCCCGGAGCAGAACCGCGCCGGGTCTCGGCTCAGGTCCCGGATGTCCTCGTAGCGGCTGATCGCCCAGAATCCGGGCGCGCACTCGTGCACGGGGTCCTCGGCGCGGAGCCGGGCCAGGACCTGGTGGAAGTCGTCCCGTGCGAAGAAGGCAGCGTCACGCGGGTCGACGTCGATGTCGTTGCCGATACCGATATCGATGCCCTCCGTGCGCTGGTCCCCGGGCACGCCCGAAGCGTACTGTGCACCTCTCAACCGCCATGACCGGCAACCCGGGCAACTCCAACTCCCCCTACCCCGCGTCCGACGAGCACGCACCGCTCTCGGGACTCGATGAGTTCCTGGTCCACAACGCGCCCTACCCGGTCCGCGTCATGTGGACGCCCGACGCGCAGGCCTACGAGCGCGTGTGGTTCACCTGCCAGGACAGGGTCGGCGAGCTCCTCGTCGTGATCGGGTTCGCCGTCTACCCGAACCTCGGCACCGCCGAGGCCTTCGCCATCGTGAACCTGCGGGGCCGGCACACCACCGTGCGCGCGCACCGCAGGCTCCCCACCGACCGGATGGACATGACGCTGGGCCCGTTCCGATTCGACGTCGAAGAGCCCTTCCGTCGCTGGCGCCTCCGCCTCAACACCGAAGGCCAACCAGAAGGCGAACCCGAAGGCCGGCAGCACCTCGACTCTCCCGCCATCTCCTACGACATCACCTGGCTCGATACGAAGCGGCCTGTCTTCCGCCAGCTCGGCGCCGGCATCATCGTCGGCGGCCGCGCCCTCAGCCCCGTCGCCGGCTACGACGGCTTCGGCCGCCAGGAGGGCTGGGTCCGGGTCGGCGACGAGCGCTTCGATCTCGGACCCGCCACGCACCTCGGCACGCGCGACCACCACTGGGGCACCCGCGACGGCGTCGGCGAGCCGGGCCGCTACACGGGGATGCAGCACCCCCACAGCGGCGAATGGGTCGAGTTCGAGGACTTCGGCGTCTGGGGCGACCACGTCCTGTACAACCTCGGCGACCCGCGTCGCAAGAGCGCCACGCTCGCGAAACGCGTGCACCGCATGCGCTTCGAGCCCGACACCCAGCTGTTCCAAAGCGGTGAGGTCGACCTCGTCTTCGCCGACGGGTCGGTCAAGACGATGGTGTTCGAGCGACTCGGTCACCAGATCGCGTTCCTACGCTGTGGCATGTACGGCGGCCCCAACGGCGGCACGCCCGACGGCAACCTCTGGCACGGTATGGCGGTGGCCGAGGGCGACGAGGTCGTCGTGCACCGCGAGTCCTTCGACGTGACTGACCCGGCCGTGCGCACGCGCCTCGCCGGTCTGGACCAGCACCACTGCCGCGTCACGTGCGACGGCGAGGTCACCTACGGGCTCGTCGAGCCCTACGACACGCTCTGCTACGAGGTGGCCAAGGCCGGCGTCATGGGCTTCTCATTGCTCGATCCGGAGAGCTGACGGCGAATCTCGTCCTTTTGCCTCGGGCGCCGACGCCCGGCGGTCGGTACCGTGACGGTGGGACCGAGAACCACGTCCCGGTCGTGGCGCTCGCCGCGGCCCGGGACGTGACACCGTTCGACACACTGCATTTCCTACTGGTCGCGCCGCGCCCTGCCGCCGGACCCGGCGCGGCGGCACCGGTCACTTCGCCGCGGCCGCCTCGAGGCGCGCCAGCAACACCGGACCCATCGGGTTGTCCCGCCGGCGCGGGTCGCCCGTGATGCGCTGGTGGCGGTCGTTGATGGCCAGCGCGCGCACGAGTGCGAAGACCTCGTGCCAGTCGAGGTCGGCGACGGTGTGGCCGCTGCGCGCCTCGTAGCGCGCGACCGCCTCGGCCCGCTCCGGGAAGCCCGGCACCCGTGACCCGAAGAGCCGCTCCATCATGAACTCGAGCCCGAAGTGCCAGCCGAGGTCGAGCTCGCGCGGGCCCAGGCCGGCCAGGTCCCAGTCCAGGACGGCGCGCACCCGCCGGTCGGGGTCGAGGACAAGGTTGCCGAGCCGCACGTCGCCCCACAGCAGCACCGTCTCCCCCGCCCGCGCCGCCGGGCCGTCCGCCGTCGCTCCCCCCGACGGGAACGTCGCTCCGCACCAGTCGAGCGCCTCGGCCAGCGTGGACAACGGGTCTCCCTCCGATGCCCATTCGATGTACGCGGACCAGCGTTCGTATGCCGCCCGGAGCGACGCGCCACCGAGCAGCGCGCCCAGTCCGCCGCCCTCCCAGGGCACCGCGTGAATGGCCGCGAGCGTGTCGAGCAATGCCTCGTAGAGGCGCCGCTGCTGCCCGGCGCTCGCTCCCGTGACGTAAGGGTCGAACGGCGGCGCCGGCCCGGCGATGTCGCCGTGCACACGCGGCATCACGAGGAAGGGTGCGCCGATCCACCCCGGGTCGTCCACCACGAACGCCGGTGCCGGTGCGGGCACGCCGGCGGCCGCCACGGCGTTCTGCACGGCCGCCTGGGGCGCCAGGTTGTACGACGGGAACGTCGCGACCAGCGGCGGCAGCCGGACGGCGAGGCCCGGATGGTCCGGGCCGAGGTCGACCAGCAGCGTCTCGTTGGCCATGCCCCCCTCAGCGTGCTGCAGCGCCCGGATTTCAAGCGGCGGCTCCCCGGGAGCGGCGGCCCCGGGGACGAGCTCCGGGTGCGCGGCGACGAAACGCTGCAACCCGTCGCGCAGGCCGGCGTCGTCGCGCCGCCCACCGGTCGCCATCTACGACGCCGCCACCGGAAGGTAGACGACGGCCTGCCATCGGCCGGTCATCTCGGCGCGGCACAGCTCGGTGCCGGCACGGATGCACCAGTCGATCACGGTCGCCCCGTCCTCACCGACTGGGCAGCGCAGGAGCAGCCCGCGGCGCGCGTGGTCCTGGCGCACCACCCATCCGTCGGGAAGCGGGATAGCCGCCTCGGCGAGCCGGGCCACCGCCCTGGCTCCGGTGGGATGCATGAGCCCGACCGTCAGGCCCTCGTCGGACCTGCGATCGGCGCGCGCCGGCATGAGCGTGGCCATCGTCACCGGCAACTGACGGCTTCCGAAGAGCGCGGAGAGCCCTGTCGGCGGGACGAGGTCGGGCGAATCCTCGGGCACGCCGGGCAGCAGGTTGATCCAGCCGTCGCCGGCCGCGGTCACCCGGGCGAGATGGGCGGCCACCTCCCCGTCGTCCGGCGGGAGGAACTCGAGGGTCACCGTCTGGCGGCGTGCCTTCACGACGTCACCTCCGCCGCGCCTGGGCCGAGGCCCGACACCAGTTGCGCCACGACCGCGGCCGCGGGCTCTGCGACCGACGCGCCGAACCCGGTTCCCGCGTAAATGCTCATGTGCTCGGCGTCACCGGCGGCGGCCGCCGCGGTGCGCAGCGGGCGGGTGGCGTTGTTGATCTCGGGGTAGGCGGCGGGCGCTCCCGGATGCGCGCGCTGCATGGCGTTGACGACCCCGCGCGCCCGGCGCCCGCTGTAGGCGCGCGTCACGGCCGTCCGGCCCAATGGCGCCGACTCCGACGCCGACGCCGCCGCGGCCAGTGCCTCCTTGTAGACGGGGTGGGCGCCGCTCTCGGGACAGCGCAGGAACGCGGTGCCGGCCTGCACCATGGCGGCGCCGCCGGCCAGCAGCCGCGTCACGTCCGCGGGACCCGCCACGCCGCCCGCCGCAATGAGCGGTACCCGCGTGCGCCGGCGCACGGCGGCCAGCAGCGCACGCACGGGACGGTCCTGGTCGGGGCGATCGTCGTTGGTGAAGCTGCCGCGGTGCGCGCCCGCCTCGGACCCCTGCAGGCACAGGCAGTCCGGCCCCATGCGCAGCGCGCACGCTGCCTCCTCCGGCGTGGTCACCGTCACGGCCACGCGCGTCCCGCCCGCCTGGAGCGAGCGGACGACCTCTCCGTCCGGACAGCCGAAGGTGAAACTCACCAGGGCGGGAGGCTGGGCGACGAGCAACGCGACCTTGTCGTCGTAGGCGTCGTCGTCCCAGACCGGGCTCCCCACCGCCGTCCCCAGCGCGGCGGCCTCCGGCTCGAGCGAGGCCAGGTAGGCGGCAAGTGCCTCGCGGTCGGTGGCCGGGCGCCCCGGCACGAAGACGTTCACGCCGAAGGACGCCACGCCGGCGGACCGGACCGCCGCCATGTCCTCCGCCAACGCCTGTGCCGTCTTGTACCCGCCCGCGACGAAGCCGAACGCGCCGGCCCCGGTCACGGCGACCACCAGCTCCACGGTGGACGGCCCGCCGGCCATCGGCGACACGGCGAGCGGCCAGCGGGACAGACCCCGGAGGGTGCTTCCCGCTGCGGAGGGGTCGGCCGCGTCCACGCCCCACTGTTACCCGTGCGCCGCTACGGTGGGCAACTCGTGGACCTCGACCTCGTCGACACGCTGCGGACCACCGGGGCGGTGCGCGCGTTCCTGCCCGACCCCGTGCCCGACGAGGTGGTTGCCCGCGTCCTCGACACGGCGCGCTTCGCACCGTCGGGGGGCAACCGCCAGGGCTGGCGTGTGATCGTGGTCCAGGACCCGGCCAAGCGCGCCGCGCTACGCGACCTCTACCTCTCCGGATGGTACGAGTACCTGGCCATGGTCGCCGCGGGGCTCGTGCCCTGGGCGCCCGTGACCGACCGCGACGCCGAGACCGCGGCCGTCGCCCAGGCGGACCAATTCGCCGAGGCCGGCGCGGCGACGCCCGGCTTCGCAGAGAACCTCGACGAGGCGCCCGTCTTGTTGCTCGTGCTCGCCGACCTGTCGGCGCTGGCGGCGGTCGACCGCGACCTCCCCCGCTACACGCTGGCGGGCGGCGCGTCCATCTACCCTTTCGTCTGGAGCCTGCTCCTCGCGGCGAGGACCGAGGGCTTGGCCGGCGTCATGACCACCATGCCGGTACGGCAGGAGGACGCCGTGCGCGCGCTCTTCGGCATTCCCGACACCGTCGCCGTCGCCTCCCTGGTGGTCCTGGGACGACCGGTCGCCACGCCACGCCGGCTGCGGCGGGCGCCGGTCGGCTCCTTCGCCTGGGTGGACCGCTACGAGGGCGGGGCATTCCCAGGCCCGTAGGCGGCCGTGGTCAAATGGGCCATGGCACAGAACGTCCTGGGCGAGGAGCTCCAGCCCTGCAACTTCGATCCCCTGACCGGCTTCTACCGCGACGGGTGCTGCAACACCGGCGCGGAAGACGTGGGTGTCCACACCGTCTGCACGCGGGTCACGGCGGAGTTCCTCGTCTTCTCGGCTTCGGTGGGCAACGACCTGTCGACGCCGCAGCCGGAGTTCGGCTTCGCCGGGCTGCAACCGGGCGACCAGTGGTGCCTCTGCGCCGCGCGCTGGCAGGAGGCGCTCGACGCCGGGATGGCACCACCGGTCGTGCTGGAAGCGACGCACGCGGCCACGCTCGAGTGGGTCAAGCTCGACGACCTGCGCGCCCACGCCCTCTAACCTCGGCGCCGACATCCCGGCCGGCCCCGGCGCCGCGCCGCACCGCACCGCACCGCACAACCTCCGAGCAGACGGGAGCACACACCATGGGCGAGAGCGTCGTCAGCGTCGAGCGGGTGATACGCGCACCCGCCGCCTCCATCTTCGCCGTCGTGGCCGACGCCTCCCGCCACCCCGAGATCGACGGCTCGGGGTCCGTGAAGGGGACCAAGGGCGACGCGCCGGAGCACCTGGTGCTCGGGTCCACCTTCGGCATGTCCATGAAGGTCGGCGTGCCCTACACCATGAAGAACACCGTGATCGAGTTCGAGCAGGACCGGCGCATCGCCTGGCAGACAGTCCTGGCCGGACCCCTGGGACGCTTCTTCGGCGGGCGCATCTGGCGCTACGAGCTCGAGGACACGCAGGACGGCACCAAGGTCACCGAGACCTGGGACATCACCAGGGACAAGCAGGGGTTCCTCCTGAAGCACGGTCCCGTCGGCACGCAGACGGCCGCCGCCATGACCAAGACGCTCGCCCGACTGGCCGAGCTCACCGAGAACACCGGAGCGTGAGCCGGCCGTGAGCGACGTCGCGGCGTTCATTGACGACGCCTGGGAGCAGCGCGTCCTGCCGGCGCTGTCGGCGTACACCCGCATCCCGTGCCTCTCCCCCGCCTTCGATCCCGAGTGGGCCGAACGGGGAGCACTCGTGCAGGCGGCGGAACTCCTGCGCGACTGGGTCCGGGACCAGGACGCCGCCCTGCAGGCCGAGATCGTGCAGCTGCCGGGGCGGACGCCGGTCCTGCTCGTCGACAACGGCGGCAGCGGCGACCCGATCGTCGTCTACGGCCACATGGACAAGCAGCCGCCGCTGGGCGCGTGGCGCGAAGGACTGGGGCCGTACGAGCCGGTGCGCGAGGGCGACCTCCTCTACGGACGGGGCACGGCCGACGACGGGTACTCGACGTTTGCCGCCGTGACGGGTCTGGTGGCGGCGGGCGGTGGCCATGGCCGCGTCCTCGTGCTCATTGAGGGCAGCGAGGAGAGCGCCAGCCCCGACCTGTCGGCCTACCTCGAGCACCTGCGCGACCGCATCGGCCGGCCGCGCCTCGTGATCTGCCTCGACTCGGGTGGGCTCAGCTTCGACCGGCTCTGGCTCACGTCCTCGCTGCGGGGCATGCTCGTCGCGACCGTCACCGCGCAAGTGCTGACCGAGGGCATCCACAGCGGCGCCGGGGGCGGCGTGGTGCCCTCGTCCTTCCGGATCCTGCGGCGCATCCTGTCGCACATAGAGGACGAGACGACGGGACGGATCCTGCTGCCCGAGTTGCAGGGAGCCGGCATCCCTGAGGCGCACGCGGCCAACCTGCGTGCCCTCGCGGCGGAGTTCCCCGACAGCGGGGCACCCGTCGTCGACGGGCTGCGCCTGCTGGCGCCGGACCCGGTCGACCGCCTGGCCGCGCGTACCTGGGGGGCCGCGCTCGAGGTGACGGGCGCCGACGGCCTCCCGGTGCCTCTCGACGCGGGCAACGTGCTGCGGCCCTCGACGACGCTCAAGCTCGCGGTGCGCCTGCCGCCCGACGTCGACGCGGGCGCCGCCGCCGACGCCCTGGTCGCCGCCATCACCACCGACGAGGGCGCCCACCTCACCATCGACCTGGCGCCGCCCGTGCAGGGCTGGGTCGCGCCGCCGCTCGACGAGGGCATCGCCGCCACGCTGGCCGCCGTGTCCGAGGAGCGCTTCGGGCGCGCGCCCGCCTACGTGGGCGAGGGTGGGTCCATCCCCTTCCTCCCCGACCTGCAGGAGGGGTTCCCGGGCACGCAGTTCGTGGCCACCGGCGTGCTCGGACCGCACTCCAACGCGCACGGGCCCAACGAGTCGCTGCACATCCCCATGGCCAAGGCGGTCACCCACATGGTCGCAGCACTGCTGGCGGACGGATAGGTTCGCCCGCATGGCACAGGGCACACAGGACGCGCCGCTCGCCGGCCAGGTCGCCCTCGTGACCGGCGGCAGCCGGGGCCTCGGGCGCGAGATGGTGCTCGCCTTCGCTGACGCCGGGGCGGACGTCGTCGTGGCCAGCCGCAAGCTGGACAACTGCAAGGAGGTGGCCGGCGAGGTCGAAGCCAAGGGCCGGCGCGCGCTGCCCGTGGCCTGCCACGTCGGGCACTGGGACGAGATCGACGGGTTGGTCGAGGAGGCCTACGGCGCCTTCGGGCACATCGACGTGCTCGTCAACAACGCCGGCATGTCGCCGCTGTACCCCGACCTGCCCTCGGTGACCGAGGAGCTGTGGGACAAGGTGCTCGGCGTCAACCTGAAGGGGCCGTTCCGCCTCACCGCGCTGGTCGGGACGCGCATGGCGCAGGACCGCGGCGGCTCCATCATCAACGTCAGCAGCTCCGGCTCCATCCGCGCCGCCCCCCACATGCTGCCCTACGACGCCGCCAAGTCCGGGCTCAACACGCTCACCGAGGGCTTCGCCAAGGCGTTCGGGCCGACCGTGCGCGTGAACTGCATCATGGCCGGGCCCTTCCTCACCGACATCTCGAAGGCGTGGGACCCGACCGTGCTCGAGCGCGGCATGCCGCATGCGGCGCTGAAGCGGGCGGGACAGCCTGAGGAGATCGTCGGGGCCGCGCTCTATTTCGCCACCGACGCCTCGTCGTTCACGACGGGCGCCATCCTGCGCGTGGACGGAGGACTGCCATGACCGATACCGCCGACTTCTGGTTCGACCCACTGTGCCCATGGGCGTGGATCACCTCGCGCTGGATGGTCGAAGTCGAGCAGGTGCGCGACGTCCGCACCGACTGGCACGTCATGTCCCTCGCCATCCTGAACGCCGACCGGCAGGGGCTCTCCGACGAGTACCGGGCCCGCATGGCGCTGGCCAAGGGGCCGGTGCGGGTCTGCATCGCGGCCGAACAGCTGAAGGGCAGCGACATCCTGGGGCCGCTGTACACGGCGCTCGGCACCCGTATCCATGTGCAGGGCCGCGGCCGGGACGAGGCCGAGCGCCCCAAGATCGTGCCCGAGGCCCTGGCCGAGCTCGGGCTCCCCGCCTCGCTGGCCGACGCCGCCACCTCCGAGGAGTTCGACGAGGCGCTCGAGGCGTCCCACCGCGCCGGCATGGACCCGGTGGGCAAGGACGTCGGCACCCCGGTGATCCACTTCAGCGGACGGGCCATCTTCGGGCCGGTGGTCACACCCGCGCCCAAGGGCGAAGAGGCGGGGCGGCTGTGGGACGGGGTGCTCCTGTGCACCGGGACTGAAGGTTTCTTCGAGTTGAAGCGCACCCGGGACCAGCGTCCCGCCTTCGACTAGTCCGACTCGTTTCGCTCGGCTCGTCCCGGCGTCCGACCGGCCGCCGCGCCCCGGGAGGTCCGGGCACCCGGCACTAGGTTGACGCCCCGTGCTGTCGTGTCGCGGCCTGCGCAAGCAATTCGGGACGCGCCTGGCGGTCGACGGCGTCTCCTTCGACGTGGCCGTGGGCGAGTGCTACGGCCTGCTCGGCCCGAACGGCGCCGGCAAGACCACCACCATCTCCATGGTGTGCGGCCTCCTCGAGCCCGACGCGGGCGAGGTCACCGTCGACGGCGCGCCGGGCGGCTCCATGGCGGCACGGGCCGCACTCGGCTACGTCCCCCAGGACCTCGCGCTCTACCCCGACCTCACCGCGCGCGAGAACCTCGAGTTCTTCGGGCGCCTCTATGGGCTGTCGGGCGCGACGCTGGCGGAGCGCGTCAGCGTGGCGCTCGGGCTCGTCGGCCTGGCCGACCGGGGCGGCGACCGGGTGGGCACCTACTCGGGCGGCATGAAGCGGCGGGCCAACATGGCGGCCGGGCTCCTGCACCGCCCCCACCTCCTCGTCCTGGACGAGCCGACGGTGGGGGTCGACCCCCAGAGCCGCAACGCCATTTTGGAGACGGTGGCCGCGCTCGGGATCGCCGTCCTCTACACGACCCACTACATGGAGGAGGCGGCGAAGCTGTGCCGGCGGGTGGGCATCATCGACGACGGGCGCCTGATCGCGGAGGGCACGCCGCGCGCGCTGGTGGCGGCCCACGGCGGGCCCGACCGCATCCGGCTCTCCCTCGGTGACGAGGGCGCGGCCGGCGACCGCGGCGGCGCGGGCGGCGGCGGCGGCGCGGGCGACGACGCGGCAACCGCCGAGCTGTGCGACGCCTGCCGCCGCATCCCCGGCATCATGGACGCCCGCGGCGTCGAGGGCGGCGCCGAGCTCGAGCGCGGTGGGCGGCGCCGCCCTGATCCCCGACGTCGTCAAGGCCGCCGAGTCGCTGGGCGTCACGCTCAGCGGCATTGAGGTGCACAAGCCCGACCTCGAGGGCGTGTTCCTCGCCCTCACCGGCAAGGAGCTGCGCGACTGACCGGGGTCATCACCGCCAACGAGCTGCGGCGCCGCCTGCGTGACCGCTCCATGATCATCACCTGCATCGTGGCGCCGGTCGCGTTGTCGGTGGTGCTCGGCTTCGCGTTCGGCGGCCGGACCACCGGGGGCCCGGTGCCGATCGGCGTCTCCGGCGCGTCCCCGGCGCTGGTGCGCGCCGCCACCCAGGCGGCCCAGCTGCCCGCCGGCGTCACGGTCCGGCTGGTGCCCAGCGCCACGCGCCTGCGCCAGCAGGTGGACGACGGCACGCTGCAGGGCGGCGTGGTCGTGTACCGCTCCCGCAAGAGCCTGTCGGACCTGCTCGTCCCGATGGTCTCGCCCGGGGCAGCCCGTACGCCCGGGTTCGACGTGGTCGACCGGGCGGACGCGCTGGTCGGCCAGGAGACGGCCGAAGCCGTCGCCGCCGGGCTGGCCAGCCGTCTGTATGCCGGGCGCCTGCACCCGGGCACCACCGCCGAGGCGTCCCCGCTGCACGTCGCCGCCTCGGGCATCGGCAACGGGGGCAAGGGGGTGCTCGACTACTTCGCGCCGTCCATCGCCGTGGTGTTCCTCTTCATCGGGAGCGGTCTCGGCATGCGCTCGCTCATGCTGGAGCGCGCGCAGGGCACGCTGACGCGGATGGCGGCGGCGCCGGTGCGCCCGTCGGCCATCGTCGGCGGGAAGCTGATCGCGGTCGGCCTCACCGGGCTCACGTCCATCCTCGTCGTGTGGGGTGTCACCGTCGGCGTGTTCGGCGCCGACTGGGGCGCGCCGCTCGGAGTCCTCCTCATGTGCCTCGGCGCCACCGCCGCCATGTGCGCGTTCGGCGTGTTCGTCACCTCGTTCGCCCGCAACGAACGGGAGGCCTTCGCGGCGTCGCTCATCGTCGGGCTCGTCCTCGCCCTCCTGGGCGGGAACCTGCTGCCGCCGGGCTCGCTCCCGACCTTCCTGCAGGTGCTCAGCCTCGGCACCCCCAACGGCTGGGCCCTGGTCGGCTTCGGCCGGCTGTCGCTCCTGGGCGAGCCGGCCTCGGCGGTGGTCGGCCCGTTCCTCGTACTGTGCCTGATCGCCACCGTCAGCGGCGGGCTGGCCCTAACCCGCGTCCGCCGGATGGTGACGCCGTGATCCCGCTGGTGCGCGTCAACGTGCGGCGCGCGGTGGGCGACCCGCGCCTCCTCTTCGTGGCCACCGCGTTCCCCGTCCTGTTCATTCTCGTCACCGGGCTGCTCGCCGGCAGCCCCAAGGAACCGGTCGGGCTGCTCCACCCGCCGGCGCGGCTCGACAATTGATCGCGCGGACCAACGTGCTGAAGCCGCGCCTCGAGGCCAACCGGGCCGACCTGGCCGACGACATCCTGCGCGGACGCGTGGTGGCGGGCCTGGTGACGCAGCCCTCGGCGGGAGGGACGCTGCGCTTCCAGCTGGTGTCGCTGTCCGACAGCACCGGCGCCGTGCAGGCGCGCACCGACGTGGTGGCGCTGCTCGACCTGATGGCGGCCGAGGGGGCACGCGCGCACGTCACCGACGTGACGCTGGCGCACACCGACCTGCCGCCGCCGATGAGCCCCTTCGCCTACGTGGCGCCCGCCGACCTGGTGCTGTTCCTCGGCATCACGGTCCTGCTGCTGTCCTCGGGCCTGGTGGAGTCGCGCCGTCTCGGCATCATGCGGCGGCTGTCCGCCGCCCCGGTGCTGCGCCGGTCGGTCGCGGCGGCGCAGCTCGTCTCCAGCCTCGTCGTGGCCGCCGGCCAGTCGGCCGGGCTGCTGCTGGTGGGGCGGGTCATCTTCGGCGTCCACTGGGGCAACCCGTTCGCGGTCGGGCTCGTGCTGGCCCTCCTGTCGCTCAGCTACGCCGGCGCCTCGGGCATCCTCGGGACGCGGGCGCGCACCGAGGAACAGGCCATCTCCGTCGCGGTCGTGCTCGGCATCGTGTGCGGCATGCTCGGCGGCTGCATGTACCCCCTCGACGTCGTGGGGGCACCTATCCGCGCCGTCGGGCACCTGGTGCCCCAGGCCTGGGCCATGGACGCGTTCGTGAAGCTGATTTACGACCACGCCTCGCTGGCCGCCGTGCTCCCCGAGGCGGCCGTCCTGGCCGTGTTCGCGGCGGTCCTGACGGGCCTGGCCGTCCGCAGCTACGCGCGGACCATGTACTCGCCGGGGTGAAAGCGCCGGGTCAGCCGGCGGAAGCGCCACGTGTGGTCGGGCCACAGCGTGGTGTTACGGCCGCGGTGATCGAGGTACCAGCTGCCGCAGCCGCCCTCCACCCACACCGAGTGCTCGAGGCGCGCCTGCAGGCGCTCGTTGTAGCGCCGCTGCACCTCGGGCTTGACCTCGACCGTGCGCACGCCGGGCCGGCGCACGAACGCCACCGCGCCGGCGACGTAATTGATGTGCGACTCGATCATGTAGATCATGGAGTTGTGGGCCAGTGTGGAGTTGGGCCCGATCATGAGGAACAGGTTCGGGAAGCCGGCCACGGCTGACCCGGCGTACGCCTCCACCCCGTTCGCCTTCCACACCTCGGAGAGGCGGGTCCCGTCCCGGCCCACGATGTGCTCCGCGTACGGGGGCTCGGCGGCGTCGAAGCCGGTCCCCATGATGACGACGTCGACCGGGCGGGCGATGCCGTCCTGCCCGACGACCTCGTGCGCGGTGAAGGAGGCCACCGGTGCGTCGACCACCTCGACGTTGGGCCGGGTGAGCGACGGGTAGAAGTCGTCGGAGAGCAGGATCCGCTTGCAGCCCACCTCGTAGTGCGGCGTGACCTTGTCGCGCAGCGTCTGGTCCGCCACCTGCGCGTGCAGGTGGTCGCGGGCGCGCTTCTTCACGACCGCCTTGCGGCGCTCGCCGCCACCGATAAACACAGACAGCAGGAACTCGAAGGTGAGATAGATGCGCAGGCGCGACAGCCGCTGGGTGGCGGGGACGCTGCGGTAGAGCAGGCGTCGCAGGCGGGAGACGGGCCGGTCGTTGCGCGGGAAGATCCACGGTGGGGTGCGCTGGTGCAAGTACATGTGCTCCACCACCGGCGCGATCTGGGGCACGAACTGGATGGCCGAGGCGCCCGTGCCCACCACGCACACGCGCTTGCCCGTGAGGTCGAAGCCGTGCTCCCAGTGGGCCGAGTGGAACACCTTGCCCCGGAAGTCGCCCAGCCCGGGGAAGTCCGGGACGGCGGGCTCGCTCAACGAGCCGGTCGCCCAGACGAGCACCGGCGCCGCGTACTCGTGGCCGCTGGTGGTGCGCACCATCCAGCGCGCGGCCTCCTCGTCCCAGCGGGCCTCGGCGACCGCCCGGCCGAAGCGCAGGTGCCCGCCCACGTCGAAGCGGTCGGTGCAGGCACGGACGTAGTCCCAGATCTCGCTCTGGGAGGGGAACGAGCGCGACCAGGCGGGGTTCAGCGCGAACGAGTACGAGTACAGGTTCGACGGCACGTCGCAGGCGCAGCCGGGGTACGTGTTGTCGCGCCAGGTGCCGCCGAGGTCGTTGCCCCGGTCCAGCACGACGAAGTCGTCGATCCCCATGCCCTTGAGGCGCGCCGCCATGCCGACGCCGGAGAACCCGGCACCGACGACGACGACCTCGTGCTGCTCCACCGGCCCGTCAGCCCGTGACGAAGGAGACGACGACGCGGGCCAGGTCCTCCCCGCAGTCCTCCTGGAGGAAGTGGCCGCCGCCGGCGATGGTCGTGTGCGGCTGGCCCTTGGCGCCGGCGATGCGCTCCTTCAGGCTGCGGTCCGCTCCCCGCGTGATGGGGTCGCCGTCGCTGAAGGCGCACAGGAACGGGCGGTCGAAGGCGGCCAGGCCCACCCAGGCGGCGACGTTGGCGTCGTGGGCCGGGTCGTCGGGCCGCGAGGGCACCAGCAGGGGGAACTGGCGCGCCCCCGCCTTGTAGGACTCGTCGGGGAACGGCGCGTCGTAGGCGGCCTCGACCCCGGAGTCCAGCGGCTTGGCGCAGCCGCCGCGGACGATGCCGCCGGTCGGGAACACGTCGACCTCCTGGGAGAAGCGCTGCCAGGCGAAGAAGGCGTCCCCGGGGGAGGTGTCGCCGGTCGGCAGGAACGTGTTGGCGGCCACTACGCGGGCGAACCGCTCCGGGTGCTCGCCGACCAGGCGCAGGCCGATCAGGCCGCCCCAGTCCTGCCCGACCAGCGTGACGTCGCGCAGGTCGAGGCGGTCGAAGAGCAGCTCGCGCATCCACTCCACCTGGCGGGCGTACGTGTAGTCCGTGCGCTCGGTGGGCTTGTCCGAGCGCCCGAAGCCGACCAGGTCGGGGGCCACGGCTTGGAGGCCGGCCGCGGTGAGAACAGGGATCATGGTGCGGTAGAGGTACGACCACGAGGGCTCGCCGTGCAGGAGCAGCACCAGCGGGCCGTCCGGGTCGCCTTCCCGCAGGTAGTGCACGCGCAGCGTCCCGCCATCGCCGTCGGCGACGTCGGCGTAGTGCGGCTCGAACGGGTAGCCGGGCAAGCCGGCGAAGCGGTCGTCAGGGGTGCGGAGCGTCTGCATCGGGGCGGCAGCCTACGCGTCCCGCCCGGTCCCGGCCGGGGGGTGCGGCGCCGGGGCGGCCGCCGCCGTAACCTGACACCGGCGTCACAATCCGAGCCCGCGGGGAGGAACCGCCTCATGACCACGTCCGAAGCCCAGAGCTACGACCCCTTCGCCGCGCTCAGCGACGTGGTGGCGGGCACCACCCGCGACCCCTGGCCCGCGCTGGCCGAGAAGCGGCACCGGGCCCCCGTGAGCAAGGGGCTCACCATTCCGGCCGACGCGCTGCCCGAGGGCTTCGACGTGGAGCCCGGGTGGATCGCCTATCGCTACGACGACTGCTCCCGCATTCTGCGCGACGCCAAGACGTTCACCTCCACCGCCTACGACAGCACCATCGGCATGGTGATGGGCCACATGATCCTCGGCATGGACGACCCGGAGCACCGCGAGCACCGCAACCTGGTCGCGCACGCGTTCCGGGAGAAGGCGCTGGCCCTCTGGGAGCCCGAGTTCATCCGTCCCATCGTCGACGAGCTCATCGACCGCTTCGCGGCGGACGGCCAGGCCGAACTGGTGCGCCAGATGACCTTCGAGTTCCCCGTGCGGGTGATCGCGCGGCTGCTGGGCCTGCCCGAGGAGGACTTCGAGCAGTTCCAGCGCTGGTCGGTGGAGCTGATCGGGCTGGTGGCCGACATAGAGCGCGGGCTGGCGGCGTCCGAGTCGCTGCGCGAGTACTTCGCCGCGGTGGTGTCCGAGCGGCGCGCCGCGCCGGCCGAGGACGTGATCAGCGACCTCGTGACCGCCGAGGTCGACGGCGAGAAGCTGACGGATGAGGCCATCTACTCCTTCCTGCGGCTGCTTCTGCCGGCGGGCGCCGAGACCACCTACCGCTCGTCGGGCAACCTGCTCTTCCTGCTCCTGACCCACCCGGACCAGCTCGAGGCGGTACGCGCAGACCGCTCCCTCCTCCCCCAGGCGATTGAGGAGGGGCTGCGCTGCGAGCCGCCGCTGCTGACCATCAACCGGACGACGACCTGCGAGGTGGAGCTGGCGGGCGTGACCCTCGGGCCGGGCGAGAGCATCACGCCCCACATCGGCTCGGCCAACCACGATGAGACGCGCTGGGACGACCCCGAGGCCTTCGACATCTTCCGCCCGCCCGTCCCGCACATCGCGTTCGCCCACGGCCCGCACATGTGCCTCGGGATGCACCTGGCCCGCCTGGAGACGCGGGTGCTCGTCAACCAGGTTCTCGACCGCCTGCCGGACCTCGCGCTCGCCCCTGGGGACGGCGACCCGCACATCCAGGGCGACGTGTTCCGCTCCCCGACGGCGCTTCCCGTCACCTTCACGCCCGCCTGATCCCGGCGGGCCGGCGCCGGGGCCGGCGCCGCTCAGCCGACGGTGCGCACGGTCACGTCGCTGCCGCGCGCGACGAGGACGGTCGAGACGAGCGACGGGGGGAACAAGCCGTGGGACACGACGCCCGGCGTCGCGCTGAGCGCGGCGGCCATCGCCTCAGGATCGCCGAACTCGCCGTGGTAGTCGGCCAGCAGGCCGCCGTCGGGGGTGGGCGGCGCCGCCCGCAGCACCGCGTGCCGCAGGGCCCGCAGCGTCGCGGCGACGCCGAACGCGAGCAGTTCCAGGGGGACCGGCGGATGCAGGCGCTCGACCACCTTGTCCGAGGACACAATGACGACGAAGCGGTCGGCGGCGGCGGCCACGATGCGCTCGCGCGTCTGGGCCCCTCCGCCGCCCTTGACCAGCCAGCCGGCCGGGTCCACCTGGTCCGCCCCGTCGATGGCCAGGTCCAGGCGGTCGATGTCGGTGAAGGGGCACACGTCCAGCCCGCAGGCGCGGGCGAGCTCCTCCGAGGCGGGCGACGTCGCCACGCAGGTGAGGGCGAGCCGGCGCTCGCCCAGCGCGGGGATCAGCTCGGCCACGGTGGTGCCCGTGCCGAGCCCCACCGTCATGCCGTCTTCGGCCAGCGCGGCCGCCGCGCGCGGCGGCGCGCTTCTCGCCGGCGATGTCGGGGCTCATGGGCGCGACAGAAGGCACGTGGTGACGAAAGTGCCGAGCCGCCTCAGCTGCGGGGCACGTCCTTCCAGGGCAGCTCCTTGTCGGTGCGGACGTCGCCGGGGAGGCCGAGCACGCGTTCGCCCAGGATGTTGCGCATGACCTCCGACGTGCCGCCCTCAATGGAGTTGGCGCGCACTCGCAGGAACATCTTGTGGACGTCGGGGGAACCCATGCCCACGAGGTCGGGCCGCACCATGGGGTACCCGGCGGGGAACAGCATGGCGTCGTTGCCCAGCAGGTCCATGCACAGGTCGTAGACGCGCTTGTTCTCCTCGGCGAAGGCGAGCTTGGACACGGAGCCCTCCGGGCCGGGCGTGCCGGCCTTGCGCGTGGCGGCGGCCCGGGCGTTGGTCATGTTGAGCGCCTCCATGCGGATGTAGCTCGAGACCAGGCGGTCCCGCAGCGACATGGCGCGTTGCGAGGTGTCGCCCTGCCAGCGCTCCTTCCAGATGCGAAGCGCCTCGGCGATGGGACCGCCGCCCCGCCGGCCGACGGCACCCCCGATGGAGACGCGCTCGTTCATGAGCGTGGTCACGGCGACGCGCCAGCCGTCGCCCTCGCCCCCGAGGCGCGCCGTGTCGGGCATGCGCACGTCGGTGAAGAAGACCTCGTTGAACTCGGCCTCGCCCGTGATCTGGAACAGGGGCCGCACCTCGACCCCGGGCGCCTTCATGTCGACGAGAAAGGCGGTCATGCCCCGGTGCTTGGGCACGTCGGGGTCGGTGCGGGCGACAATAAGGCCGAACGACGAGACGTGCGCCAGGGTGGTCCACACCTTCTGGCCGTTGAGCCGCCACTCCTCCCCGTCGCGCTCGGCGCGGGTCGAGAGCCCGGCCACGTCGGAGCCGGCGCCCGGCTCGCTGAAGAGCTGGCACCAGATCTCCTCGCTGGTGAACAGCGGCCGCAGGTAGCGCGCCTTCTGCTCGGGCGTGCCGTGGGTGACGATGGTCGGCGCGCACATGCCGTACCCGATGGGGTTGCGGAAGCCGGCCGGGGGGGCGCCGGCGGCGTGCAGGCGCTGCTGCGCCCGCTGCTGGTCCTTGGGGGTCAGCCCGAGTCCCCCGCAGTCCGCCGGGAAGTGCACCCAGGCCAGTCCGCGGTCGTACTGCTCCCCCAGGAACTTCTCGGCCGGCGTCGTGTCGGGCGGGCAGTCGGCCAGCAGGCCGTCCACCAGGGTGTCGACGTTCGCGCTCATGCCAGCACCCTATAGCGTGCCCTTGTGCTGCCACCTGCTCCCGCTCTTCCGACGCGCCGCGGCACCGCCGCCGCGCGGCGCGCCGGGGTGAGCGCCGGGTGACGGGCTTTGTCACGCTGGCGGACGGGAGGGAGCTCGCCTACGAGGAGTACGGCGACCCGGCTGGCGTCCCCGTCCTGAGCTTCCACGGCGGGCTGAGCTCACGCCTCGACGCGGCCCCCGCCCACGAGGCCGCCGTCCTGATGGGGGTGCGGCTCCTGTCGCCGGACCGGCCGGGCATCGGCCGCTCGACCATGCAGCCGGGGCGGCGCCTGCTCGACTGGCCGGCCGACGTGACCCAGCTGGCCGACGCGCTGGGGCTCGGTCCCTTCGCGGTGATGGGGTGGTCCGCCGGCGGCCCCTATGCGGCGGTGTGCGCGGCCAAGCTGCCGGGGCGGGTGGCGGCGGCCGCGCTGCTCTCGAGCTCGGTCCCGCTCGACGCCTACGGGACCACACGGGGACTCACCACGGAGGACCGGCTCTTCCTCATCCTGTCGCGTCACGCCCCGCGGCTGGCGGCGGCGCTCATGACCATGACGATCGTCAATGCGAGCAACAAACGCCTCCTGCGCGAGGTGATGTACGCCGTCCCGCCGGTGGACCGGACGGTGCTGCGCGAGTGGGGTCCGGCCGACCGCGCGCTCGCGTTCGTGCGCGAGGGCACCCGCCAGGGCACCGCGGGGTGTGTGCTCGACTACCAGATCTTCGGCGACCCCTGGGGCTTCGCACTCGAGGAGATACAGGTGCCCGTCCAGATCTGGGAGGGCTCCGAGGACTCCACCGGGCCTCCGGGCTACCGCGAGTTCCTCAAGCGGCACATCCCGCACGCCACGGTGACCGTCGTGCCCGGCGAGGGACACCTGTCACTGCTCCCCCATCACGCGCCCGCCATATTCGCCGCCCTGCTCGGGGGCCACAACGCCGAGTCGAGGGCGCGGTGGAACGTGGGGTAGGCGAAGATCATGGAGTGCAGGGTCTCGACGGGGACCCGCGCGTGCACGGCGAGCGTGAGCAAGCCGAGCACCTCGCCGCCGTAGGGGCACATCGATGTCGCACCGACCACGACGCCGTCGCTCGCCACGAGCTTGACGAACCCCTCGGTGCGGTGGATGAAGCCGCGCGCCGACTCGGCAACCGAGCCGCGGTACACCGTGACGTCGCCGCCCTCCTCACGCGCCGCCGCCTCGGTCAGCCCGACCGAGCCGATCTCGGGGTCCGTGAAGGTGACGTGGGGCAGGGCGCGGTAGTCGGCCTCAAAATGCGGACGACCGAGGATGTCGGCCGTGCAGATGCGCGCCTGGTACATGGAGAGGTGGGTGAACCCCCCGTGGCCGGTGACGTCGCCGACCGCCCACACACCGGGCATGACCCGCATGTTGCCGTCGACGGGGATGCCCCGCGCGTGCTCGTCCAGCCCGAGCGCGCCCACACCGAGCGACACCAGGTCGCTGCGGCGCCCGGTGGCCACGAGCATGCGCTCGGCGTGCAGGTCGACGCCGCCCTCCAGGTGGACCGTGGCCCCGGCGTCGCCGTAGGGCTCGACGCGCTCGATGCGGCTCCCGGTGTGGATCTCCACTCCCTCCCGGCGCAACACCGCGGTGATGAGCTCGGACGCCTCGGGCTCCTCGGGGCCGAGTAACCGCTCCGCCTGCTCGACCACGGTGACGTGGGTGCCGAAGCGCGCCATGGCCTGCCCGACCTCGAGGCCGATGGCGCCGCCGCCGACGATCAGGAGGGACGCCGGCAGCGTCTCGGCCTCGACGGCGTCTCGGTTCGTCCAGTGGGCAACCGGCTCGAACGCGGGCGGGACGAAGGCGCGCTGGCCGGTGGACAGCACGAGCGCGCGCCGGGCCGCGCACACCTCGCCGTTCACCTCCACCGTGCCGGGCCCGGTGACGCGCGCCCAGCCCCGGACGAACCGTCCGCCCTTGCCCTCGAAGCGCTCAACCGCGGCCGTGTCGTCCCACGAGTCGGTCGCCTCGTGGCGGATGCGCCGGACCACCGGCGCCCAGTCGGGCGTGACGACGGACGTGCCGGCGTTCCCGGGGATGCGCCGGCCCTCGGCCAGCAGCCCGGCGGCCCACACCATCATCTTGGAGGGGATGCACCCCCAATAGGGGCACTCGCCTCCGGTCAGCTCCGCCTCGATCCCGATGACGTCGAGGCCGGCTTCGGCCAGGCGGTTCGCTACCTCCTCGCCGCCGACGCCCAGCCCGACGACGACGACCTCGGCCTCCACCGGGCTACAGCCCGCCCCAGTTGGTCACCTGCACGGGCGCCACGATGGGCGTGCCCACCACGAGCTGGATCTGGTAGTGGTCGCCCAGGGGCAGGTTGCGCGGGTCGCCCGTGTAGAGCTTGGTCGCGTGCCCCGGGGACGTGAAGAACACCGTCACCTTGCCGGTGGCGGAGCCGACCTGGGTGCTGCTGAGGGGAATGCCCCATTCGTCGAAGAACTGGCCGAGTGTGAACTGCATGGTGGTGCTGGGCGACTCCACGTGGATGATCCCGTCGTAGGCGTGCACGTGCAGCCAGTAGAAACAGCTGCCCGTCTCGACGAAGGGCCCGGCCGAGGTCTGCACCGCCTGCGCGCCGGGGATACCGATCCCGTACGGGATGACGCGCGCCTGCCCGTTGACGAAGATTGTCAGGTGCGTGTGCACGTGGACGACCGTCTGCTGGTTGGTCTGGCACTGCACGCCGTCGACGGTCTGCCCGGTCGCCGCGTTGATCAGGGTGGCCAGCTTCGGACCGCTCGGGACGCCGACCGTCTCGGGCCCCGGGGTCTCCGCCGGCGGCTGCACCCAGCTCGCCTTCATGGAGGCCGGGATCGGCTCGAGCCCCGAGATGTGGGGGGTGATGAACGACGCCGGCGGCCCGTTGGAGCCGCTCGTCACCACGACCACGAGCACGACGATCGCCACGATGATGACGCCGACGACGCCGAGGCGGACGCCCATCTGGGTCCGCCTGCGCCGCAGCTCGGCGGCGCGCTTCTCGGCGGCCCTACGCTGGGCCTCGGCCCTGCGCTGGGCCTTCGACTTGCTCTGCGAGCGCTCGGTATTGGTCACTGGGGAGTCAGCGTAGCGAACCAACCCCAGCGAAAGGCATCGATCCCCTCGAGCGGGCCGGCCCACAGCGGGGTCTGCCCGGGCTGCCAGCCCAGGCCGCCCAGCGCGGCGGCGGTCGTCCACAGGTCGCCGTCCACGAAGGCGACCGTGACGTGACGATCCTCTTTCGGTCGCGCGAACTGCCACGCTCCCGCCACCCCTTCGTGGCCGACGAGGGCCTCGCCGTCCACAGGCGGGCCGACCACGACGTACACGCCGTTGGCGGGCCGGAAGGGCACGGCCTCGGGCGAGATGGCGACGCGCGGCGCCGCCCAGCGGGCCGTGACGTCGAACGGCGCGGAAAGGAGCGCTGTGCGGGCGGCGAAGAAGCGGTCCGCCGCGTACAGGCGCTCGGCGAGCGCGTTGAATCCGGGCAACACCGCGCGGTCCCGCATGAGGTAGAGCGTCATGTAGTGGAACCGGTCCAGCGGTTCCGCACAGGCCGCCTCGGCGGCCACGCAGCGCGGCGAGCGCACCCAGCGCCGGCCGAAGTTGATCCCGTCGACCGTGAACTGCTCCGGCAGGTGGTCGAGCTGGTGCCAGGCGTTGTACGCCTCGTGCGCGGAGGGGTCGGTCACCTCAGTGAACGAGAAGAACCCCAGCACGCCGACACGGTACCCGGGGGCTGCGATACTCGTCGGCCATGGCCGAACCGACGACGGCGCCGCTGGCGGGCGTGCGGGTGCTCGACTGCAGCATCTGGCGCCCCGGCCCCTACGCGACGTCACTGCTGTGCGCGCTCGGCGCGGACGTCTTGAAGGTCGAGCCGCCGGGGGGCGACCCCATGCGCCACTACGCAGGGCTCTTCGAGGCGATCAACGCGGGCAAGCGGAGCATCGTGCTCGACCTCAAGCAGCCCGAGGACCGGGCACGCGCGCTCGCCCTGGCCGCCGAGGCCGACGCCCTGGTGGAAGGGTTCCGCCCCGGGGTGATGGCCCGGCTGGGGCTCGACGAGGCCACGGTGCGCGCCGTCAATCCCGGCATCGTCTACTGCTCTATTTCCGGCTACGGACAGCACGACCCGCGGGCGGCGTTGCCGGGGCACGACGTCAACTATCAGGCGTGGGCCGGCGCGCTGACCCCCGAGGGCGGCCCCGCCGTGGTGCCGCGGATCCCGGTGGCCGACCTGGCCTCGGGCCTGGCCGCCGCGTTCGGGATCTGCGCGTCGCTCCTGGGCCGCGCGCCGGCCGGGAACGGGACCTACCTCGACGTCTCCATGACCGACGTGATGGCGACGTGGACGGGGCGCACCGGCTCCTCGTCGGGGGGCACCGTGCCCGAGGGCACCGTGCCGGGCTACGGCCTCTTCCCCACCGCGGACGGAGGACAGGTCGCGCTGGGCGTGCTGAACGAGCAACACTTCTGGTCGGCGTTGTGCGCGGAGCTCGGGCTCGAAGAGTCCGGCGCCCTGGACTTCACGACGCGCTCTACGCGCGGGGACGAGCTGCAGGCCGCGGTGGCCGGCGCCATCGCGGCGCAGCGCGGGACGAATTGGTGGACGCGCTCGGCGGCCAAGGGCGTGCCGGTGTCCCCCGTGCTCGATCGCGCGGCCATGGTGGCCTCGGCCCCGTTTCCGGCGTTTCCCATCCGCCTTCCTGCGCCCCCGGTGTCCGGGGCCGCGCCGGGGCTGGACGAGCACCGGGACCAGGGCTTCCGCCACCCGCGCTGACCGGTTCGCCGCGCCGGCGCTGTTACCGTGCTGGCGGCCGATGACCCTGATCCCCGACCTCCTCGCCGCCAACCGCGTGTACGCGGCCGGCCACACCGATGCGGGTGACGCCCAGCCGCGGCGGCGGCTCGCCGTGGTCACGTGCATGGACGCGCGCATAGACGTGGACGCGGTGCTCGGTCTGCGCGTGGGCGACGCCCACGTCATCCGCAACGCCGGCGGCCGCGTCACCGACGACGTGCTGCGGAGCCTCACACTCTCGACCGCGGTGCTCGGGGTCGACACCGCGGTGGTCATGCAGCACACCCAGTGCGGCGTGGCCGGGACGAGCGACGAGGAGCTGCGCCGGTGCACCGGCGCGGACCTCGCGTTCCTGCCCATAGACGACCACGCGGCGGCCTTGCGCGCCGACATCGCCGTGCTGGCGGGCACGCCCTACCTGTCCGGCCTCCGCGCGGTGGCCGGCTTCGTCTACGACGTCGAGACCGGCGAGCTGGAGGACGTCGTGCGCTGGGAGCGGGAGGGCTGAAGGCCGCTCCGGCCTGGGGCGACAGCGGACCGGACCGGGCGGGGCCGGGACGCCGCCCCGAGGGGGGCAACGGCGGGCGCTACAGTGCGGCGACGTCGTTGACCACATCGAACGCCTGCGCGGCCGGGCTCACCACTCGCATGGGTGGACCCGCGACGCGCCGGCCCTCCCCCCAGCCAAGGAGCGTGAGATGCCGGCCGCTCGCACACCGACCGACCACCACGAGACCCCGCGAGCCCTCCGGGTCCGGCGTGTGCTGCTCCGGGGGCTGGGCGCCCTCGTCGTAGCCTGCTTCGCGCTGCCGGCCGTCGCGCTCGCCACGTCCGGGGTCGCGGGTGCGTCGTACCCCGACAACGTGGCACAGCCGGTGCCGTTCGGCACCGCCGGGTTCTTCGGGCCCTCGGGCGGGCTGCAGCTCAACGCGCCCGACGTCGGCATGGCGTCGACGTCCGACGGCCAGGGCTACTGGATCGTCGCGTCGGACGGCGGGATCTTCAATTACGGGGACGCCCAGTTCTTCGGGTCCGCCGGCGCGCTGCCGCTCAACAGGCCGATCGTCGGCATGGCCGCCACCCCGGACGGCAAGGGCTACTGGCTGGTCGCGTCCGACGGCGGGATCTTCTCCTACGGCGACGCCATCTTCTACGGCTCGACCGGCGCCATGACGCTCAACCAGCCGATCGTCGGCATGGCCGCCACCCCGGACGGCAAGGGCTACTGGCTGGTCGCGTCGGACGGCGGGATCTTCTCCTACGGCGACGCCACGTTCTACGGCTCGACCGGCGCCATCCGGCTGAACCAGCCCATCGTGGGCATGGCCGTCTCGCCGGGCGGGACCGGATACTGGTTGGCTGCGTCCGACGGCGGCATCTTCAACTACGGCACCGCGCCGTTCCTCGGCTCCATGGGCGGCACGCCGCTCGTCGCCCCCATCGTCGGGATCGCCGCCCCCTCGAACAGCAACGGCTACTGGCTGGCCGCCAAGGACGGCGGCCTCTTCAACTTCGGGAGCGCCGGCTTCGGCGGCTCCATGGGGGGCCAGCAGAACTCGAACCCCATCCGCGCCATCGCGGCCACCCCCGACGGGGGCGGTTACTGGCTGCTGCCGACCAGCCCGCCACCGGCGCCGGCCAGCGTGGGACCGGGTTCCGGCGGGGCTGCGGTGGCCGCGCTCCAGAACAACCTCCAGTCCCTCGGCTACTGGGTCGACACCACGAGCGGCTCGTTCGACGACAGCACCGAGCAGGCCGTGTGGGCGCTGCAGAAGGCGGCCGGCCTCCCGCGGGACGGGGTGGTCGGGCCGGCGACGTGGGCCGCGC
Source organism: uncultured Acidimicrobiaceae bacterium (assembly GCA_963834405.1). GTDB lineage: Bacteria > Actinomycetota > Acidimicrobiia > Acidimicrobiales > RAAP-2 > Bog-473. The sequence goes on from CAWIBX010000002.1 coordinate 322,624, forward strand.
TCTACGCAGGGGTGGTCCCCCACCCGCAGAGCACGTCGGGCTATGTGGTCGAGATCGACCTCGAGGACGACCTGCTCATGGTCGTGAACAACGGACACGTCCAGTGGACGTTCAACACGTCGACCGGCGGCGGGTACACCTACACCCAGGATGGCGTGACGAACGTGGCGATCACGCCGAGCGGTCACTTCACCATCTACAACGCGACGAACGGGCTCGTGGTCGATTCCCTCGGCTCGCTGTGGCGGCCCCGGTACTTCACCGCCGGCTACGCCATTCACGGCGACACCTCGGTGCCCCCGGAGCCGGTGTCGCACGGTTGCGCCCGCATCAGCAACGAGGCCATCAACTGGGTGTGGGCGAACAACATCATGCCGATCGGCACCGCCGTCTGGGTCTACTGATCGTCCCCGGTTCCTCCGCCGTCAGCGGGCGGCGAGGCGCTGCAGGCAGTCGTAGGCGGCGTACTTGTACAGGTCGCTGACCGTCGGCACGTCGAACGTGGAGTGGATGAAGTAGTCGATCGTCCCCCCGAAGTGGATCACGGCCTGGCCGTGGTGGACGAGCTCGGTCGCGCCCTCGCCGACGATGTGCACCCCGAGCACCCTCCGGTCGCCCCGGTCCACGACGACCTTGAGCGCACCCTCCGTCGACCCTGCGATGGCGGCCCTGCTGTTGTCCTTGAACCACGCCACGCCCACTGCGTAGTCGACCCCGCGCTCGACGGCGGCCTCCTCGGTCAGGCCCACCATGGCGCACTCGGGGATGGTGTACACACCGAACGGTGTCAGCGGATCGACGGTCTGCTTGAAGGGGATCCCCGTGGCGTAACAGGCGGCCACGCGGCCCTGCTCCATGGAGACGGAGGCGAGCGCGGGCGGGCCGATCACGTCACCGGCGGCGAAGACGCCGGGAACCGTCGTCTCGTAGCGGTCGTCGACGAGGATCCGTCCGCGCTCGTCGAGCGCCACCCCGGCCTCCTTCAACCCGAGCCCGTCGGTGTCACCCGTCCGCCCGGCCGCGAAGATGACCTTCTCCGGCCGGAGGGCGTCCCCGCCCGACGTCTCGACCACGAGGCCGCCCGCCTCCCGCTCCACGTGCGTCAGGCCGGTCTCGGACAGGACCCGCATCCCCTGGGCACGAAAGACGTCGGCCATGATCCCCGAGATCTGCGCGTCCAGGAAGGGGAGCAACCGGCTGCCCCGGTCGACCAGGCTCACCCGCGCGCCCAGCGCGAGGAAGATGGAGGCGTACTCGCACGCCACGGCGCCCCCGCCCACCACGACCAGCTCCCGCAGGGGACGGTCGAGCGCCCGGGCGGTGTCCGAATCGAGCACGTCGGGATCGTCGAAGGGGACGCCCGGCGGGTGGTAGGGGCGCGAACCGGTGGCCAGCAGGACGGCGTCGCCGGAGAGGACCCGCACCCGCCCGCCGCCGGCCGGGCTGACCCGCAGCGTCCGATCGGCCCCGAGCCGCGCCGACCCGGCGACGAGCTCGACGCGGTGGCGGCGCAGGTTCTCGCGGACCGCGTCGGTCATCAGCGCAGTGACGTCGGCCTCCCGCGCGCGCAGGCGGTCGACGAGCGTCTCGGACGCGAGCTCGAGCGAGACGCCGTAGACCTGGTGCCGGGTGAAGCCGGTGAGGTACAGCGCAGCCTCGCGCATCGCCTTGGTCGAGACGGCGCCCGCGACCATGGTGCCGCCCGGGTCCGGCGACCGGTCGACCACGGCCACGCGCTTCCCGAAGTAGGCGGCTTGCGCGGCCGCCTTCTCCCCGGCCGGGCCGGCACCGACGATCAGCAGGTCGAACCGCCCGTCGCCGTCCCCCATCACGCCGGACAGTCTGCCCCGCGGCGACGCCGTGTTCCCGCGGATGCGCCTAGATGTCGTAGTAGAGGTGGAACTCCCAGGGGTGCGGGCGGAGACGGACGGGGTCGATCTCGCTCGTGCGCTTGTAGTCGACCCAGGTCTCGATGAGGTCGTCGGTGAAGACCCCGCCGGCCTTCAGGAACCGATTGTCGGCCTCGAGCGCCTCCAGCGCCTCCTCGAGCGACGCGGGCACCTGCCCGATCTTCGCCAGCTCCTCTGCGGGCATGTCGAAGAGGTCCTGGTCGACCGGCGGCGGGGGCTCGATTTTGTTGGCCACCCCGTCGAGCCCGGCCATGAGGATGGCCGAGAAGGCGAGGTAGGGATTGCAGGCCGGGTCCGGGCACCGGAACTCGACACGCTTCGCCTTGGGGCTGGGCGAGTACACCGGGATGCGGCACGCAGCCGAACGGTTCCGCTGTGAGTAGACCAGATTGACCGGCGCCTCGAAGCCCGGGACCAGTCGCTTGTAGGAGTTCGTCGTAGGTGCGGCGAACCCGAGGATGGCGCGGGCGTGGGTGATGATGCCGCCGATGTACCAGCGCCCGATGTCCGACAGGCCGGCATAGGTGCCCTCCTGGTGGAACAGCGGCTCGCCGCCGTTCCACAGGGACGAGTGGACGTGCATGCCCGACCCGTTGTCGTCGAACAGCGGCTTCGGCATGAACGTCGCCGTCAGGCCGGCCTTGTTGGCGACGTTCTTCACCACGTACTTGTAGAGCATCAGCTTGTCGGCCATGCGCAGGAGCGTGTCGAAGCGCATGTCGATTTCGGCCTGGCCGGCCGTGCCGACCTCGTGGTGCTGCACCTCGATCTCGATGCCGAGGCTCTCCATGGTCAGGATCATCTCGGAGCGCAGGTCCTGGTAGTGGTCCATGGGTGGGACCGGGAAGTACCCCTCCTTGTAACGCGGCTTGTAGCCCAGGTTCGGGCCCTCGTCCTTCCCCGAGTTCCAGACGCCCTCGACGGAGTCCACCCGATAGAAGCCCTGGTGCTGGTCCTGGCCGAAGCGGACGTCGTCGAAGACGAAGAACTCCGCCTCCGGCCCGAAGTAGGAGGTGTCGGCGATCCCGGTCGACTTGAGGTGTTGCTCCGCTTTGCGCGCCACGTGCCGCGGGTCGCGGCTGTAGGGCTCCAGCGTCAACGGATCGTGGACGAAGCAGTTCAGGTTCAGCGTCTTGTGCTGGCGGAAGGGGTCGATCACGGCCGTCGAGGGATCCGGGAGCAGGATCATGTCGGACTCGTGGATCTCCTGGAAGCCACGGATGGAGGAACCGTCGAAGCCGTTGCCCTCGCTGAACATCTCCTCGGTCAGGGCGTGCGCCGGAATGGAGAAGTGCTGCATGAGGCCGGGGAGATCGCAGAACCGCAGGTCGATGACCTCGACCCCTTCGTCGGCGACAAGGCGGACGACGTCGGCTGGGGTTCGCTCTTGCATGGGGTCTCCATCTGGTTCATCCGGTCGAGCGACCGCGGACGGCTCGCTCGAAGCCACTGAGGTGGGTGGTACATATCACACGAGGGCAGCCGGCGCGCCCGTATCTCGAGCCCTGTTCATCAATTCTTCACATGAGGCCGGGGACTCGAACCCCTGGTCGGAACGGCCGGGACGGCCTCGCGCGCGCGGCCGATGGGGCTGGCGGCGAAGAAGATCCTCTCCAACATCGACAAGCTCATCAACGTCCTCGTGCTCACCGACGACAACGTCGAGCCGCAGAACCGGGTGACCCTCTCGGCCCTCAACGCCGACGACCACAGCCCGGTCGCCAAGGTCGAGTTCCCCCGCGGCACCCGTTCCGCCCGCACCATCGCCAACCGCGAGTTCATGGCGCGCAAGGCCGGGGAGCTGCTCCGGGGGGCGGGGGCGACACAGGCGATCCGGATGGACTGGCCGCCGCTGATCCTGCACGTGCAGTCGACCATGCGCATGGCGACCTCGGCCGACGACTCCGTGCTCGACGAGAACGCGAAGTCCCGGTTCGTCGACGGCCTCTACGTCGCCGACAACTCGGCACTGGTGCAACGCTCTGGGCGGTCCGAACCCGACGGTGACGTGTCAGGCCCTGGCCACCCGGACCGCGGAGAAGGTCCTTGTGAACGACTTCGGCGGCGCGCCCTTCGTCTCGAGCGGCTCGCCCGCGGTCTCGACGGACCCCTCCATCACCGCCGCCCTGGGGTCCGTCGGCCTCTGAGCCGACGGACCGGCTGCGCCGGTGCACGGCGGTCGCTACTGTCCATCGGGTGCCGTACGAGAAGGGGCTGCACGAGGTCGCAGACGGCGTGTGGGCCTACCTGCAGCCCGACGGCGGATGGGGATGGTCCAACGCCGGTCTCGTCGCCGTGGACGGCGAGGCGCTCCTGATCGACACGCTGTTCGACTTGCGGCTGACGGCGGAGATGCTCGGGGCGATGCGCGCGGTCACCGCCGGCGGCGCCATCGGCACGGTGGTGAACACGCATGCCAACGGCGACCACTGCTTCGGGAACGCGCTGCTGGCGGGGGCGGACATCGTCTCGTCCGCCCGCTGTGCCGAGGAGATGGCGCACCTCCCCCCCTCCACGCTGGCCGCGATGATGCGGACCGCTCCCGACCTGGGCGAGGCCGGCACCTTCGTGTCGCGCATCTTCGCCCCCTTCGACTTCGAGGACATCCCGCTGACCCTGCCGACCGCCACGTTCGACGGGGAGCTGGAGCTCCGGGTGGGCGGGCGCACGGTCCGGCTCATCGAAGTCGGCCCGGCCCACACCGCCGGCGACGTGATCGCCTACCTCCCGGGCGACGGCGTCGTCTTCACCGGCGACATCATCTTCCACGGCGGCCACCCCATTGTGTGGGCCGGCCCGGTCTCGAATTGGATCGCCGCCTGTGACCGGGTCCTGGCGCTGGAGCCGTCGGTGGTCGTCCCGGGTCACGGCCCGCTCGCGAGCGTGGCCGCCGTCTCCGAACTGAAGGAGTACTTCGCGTACCTGACTCGCGAGGCCCGGCCCCGCTTCGAGGCGGGCCTGACCCCACTGGAGGCGGCGCGCGACATCGAGCTCGGCCCCTACGCCGGCTGGGGCGAGGCGGAGCGGCTCGTGGCGAACCTCCACACGCTGTACCGCGACTTCGGGGCCGACCTGCCGGCGGACGCCCTGACGCTCCTGGGCGAAATGGCCGTGTTGGCGCGCTGACGGGCGCCCCCGGAGCCGGGGACGCAGGTCCGATCTGTCCGAACCAGGACGACGACTAGGGCCCGGCGCGGGCGGGTACAAAACAGGGGTGGAGCCCCAGACATCCGAGCGGGTGGTCGGCGGCCGCTATCGACTCGGGGGCGTCCTGGGCGAAGGTGGCATGGCCCGGGTCTACGACGCCTACGACGAACGACTCGAGCGACCGGTCGCCGTCAAGATCCTCCATCGCGCCACGGAGGCCTTGCCCGGCATGCGCCGGCGCTTCGAGCAGGAGGCGCGCATCGCCGCCCGCTTGGTCCATCCCTACATCGTCGCCGTGCTGGACTACGGCGAAGACGACGATGCCTGCTACCTGGTGATGGAGCGGCTCCCCGGCACCACGCTGCGGGAGGAGATTGCGCGTGGACCGGTGCCGGTCCGACGGATCGTGCTCGTCATGCTCGAGACGCTGACGGCGCTGGAGGCGGCGCACCGCTACGGCGTACTGCACCGCGACGTCAAGCCGAGCAACATCCTGCACCAGGACGACGGCCATACGAAGATCGCGGACTTCGGCATCGCCAAGAGCCTCGATCGGTGGGCGTTGACGGAGCAGGTCCCCGACGACGTGACGCAGACCGGAATCGTCCTGGGGACGCCCGGCTACCTCGCTCCGGAACGGCGCCGGGGCGAATCGGCGTCGGTGCGTTCCGACCTGTACGGGGTGGGCGCCGTCATGGTGGAGGCGGTCACCGGCACGCGACCCGGGCTCGATCGGATCGACGTCGGTGCGGTCCCACCAACCTTGCGCGCGATCGCGGCCAAGGCCGTCGCGCCCGAACCAGAGCAACGGTTCGCGTCGGCGGAGGACATGCAGCAGGCGCTGGCGAGCCTGCAGCGCGAGCGACAACCGGTGCCGCTCGTCCTCACGTCGAATGCACACGCCGCCACCCAGCCGCTCGCCGCCACCGCGGCCCCCCGGCCGGCCGACCCTCCCTCCCACACCATGGCGCTGCCGGCACCGCCGCTCCCCCGCCCGGTCGCTCCGGCGCGGCACGGGCGCCGGCGCCTGCTGGCCGGCCTGGCCCTGGGCGGGCTGGTGCTGGCCGCGGTGCTCGGCCTGGCCGCCCTACTCGTCTCCTCGGGCGGCTCGGGCCCGGCCCCCGGGGCGGCGCCGGCGCACCACCGGAGCGCCCACACGGCATCGCACCCGTCGGACCCCGTGGGCTCCGACCTGCGTTCGGCCGCCGGCACCGTCGCGGCCGGGTCCATGCCGGGCGACGCGGTGTTGGCGCAGGCGCTCGACCAGACGGCGGCACAACCGGCCGGCACGCACCGCACCGCCGTGGCACAGCAGGCCATCGCCCTCGGTCAGGTGCTCCTCGACGCGGGCGCGATCACGTCCGGCGAGTACCAGGACGCGGCCTCGGCCCTGGAGGCGGCCGGCGCCTCGCCCGCCGACGTGCCCCTCAACCCGTTGAACACCACGACGACGGCGCCGGGGCCGCCCGGGCCGGGACAGGGATCGGGACACGGGCACGGGCACGACCACTCCGGTCCCGATGGCGGACCGGGACAGCAGGGCTGAGCCTCCACGGCTCACGGAGGCAACAGCCGCCTCAGCACCCACGCGCGCAGAACCAGTCTCCGGTCGGCCTTGACCTCAAGCGCACTTCATGTTGTTCAATCGCACCGTGAGCGTGCAGCAACGCATCCTCCGGCGCGTGGTCGGCCAGTTCACGCAGCCGCACGGCGCCGGTGGCCGCGTGGCGGGCTGGGTCATGGCACACCGGTCCTCGAACGTGCAGCGGAACCGCTGGGTGGTCTCCTTATTGGACGTGCAGCCAACCGACCGGGTCCTGGAGGTCGGCTTCGGCCCGGGTGTGGCGATCGCAGAGCTGAACCGACTCGCGTCCGGTGGCCTGGTCTTCGGCGTCGACCACTCCGCGGTCATGGTGCGGGCCGCGTCGAAGCGAAATGCCGCAGCGGTGCGGACCGGGCGCGTCGACCTCCGCCTGGGCACGGCCGAGGAGCTCCCCGACCTCGGCGGTCCGGTGGACAAGATCCTCGCCGTGAATTCCGTGGGCTTCTGGCGAGACCCCGCGGTCTGCCTCCGCGCGTTCGCGCGCGGTTGCGGCCGCAGGGCACCATCGCGGTCGCCTCGCAGCCACGCTGTCCGGGGGCCACGAGCGAGACGTCGGCCCACGCGGCAAAGGAGATAGAGGAACTGCTCCGTTCCGCAGACTTTGCTCGTTCCCACACCGAGACGCTCCAGCTCGACCCGCCGGTGGTGTGCGTCCTCGCGCAGCCAGCGCCGTAGAACGGGAGTCACCCGGTCAAAGAGCCCCTGGACCCCCTCGACGACCTGCTCCATTTCGAGACAAGCCCGACTCAGGACAATCGCCCCGGATTGGGGCATAAGCGACGCAATGTGGGGTAGTGACTCAAGAGTGAATCGGACGCTCCAAATCCACGCGTGGCTCCTCGCAGTGCTGCTCGTTGCGGTGCTGGGCATGATGGCGTTGCTCCTCGCAATGATGCATGTCCATGCCGGCGACGTGGCCTATATCGCGCACACACACCGGCCGATCATGATCGTGCCCGCAAGTCCCCAGCCGGTGACATCGACTTGAGACCGCGGTGACACGCGTCGACCGACGTGGAACACATGGTGGTCCATGGTTGGACGACGGCCCAATTGGCCATTGACCTCTTGAAGAAGGAGCGAACATGAGCGCACCTCCGAACCAGCCTCACGAAGCCCGGAGAGGATCGGGTCGAGGAGGCCAACAAGCTTGATCCCTCGGTCGCGGAGCACGAACGCGAGATGGGCAGAATCGGCGCAGATGTTAAAGGCGAGGGCAAGGTTCGCTGAGGACAATCGGGAGACGGCCAACCCGGCTCCCGCGATACCGGGATCGCTTGGTCAGAGTTTCATGGTGGGGTGTGGCTCAACCGAGATCTCAGCGGTTCGGAGGCGTTTGAGCACCCGGTTCTCCCGTCCATAGGACATCGGCGTGAACAAGAGGGTGTCGAGAGGGAACCAGAGGCCCACCCACACCAGCACCCACCCTCCTGAGTCGAGGATGAGGTTGGCGTTGCCAGTGGTGCCCACGATGCTCCCCTTGATGATCACGAGAAGGAATCCCAATACGACGATCGGGAATCCGACGCACAGTGAGACCATCCCGTCGAGCCGGACCGCTCGGCGTTCTCGGTGGTTGTAGGCGATCCGGTGGTCGCAGTAACGGTCGAGGGTCCGCCGAATCCGTTGGTCCAATCCCGTTGAAATCTGATCGGCAGGCAGAGCGAGTTCGATCCGCACCGGTCCGCCCGAGCGACGGCTGCGCAAGACGCTGATGCAGTACTCCAGCCCGGTCATGAAATTGCGGTATTCGGAGAACAGGTCCGCCGGCGCCAGCACGAACATCTCCTCGGGACTGGTGAGGGACAGCGAAATGACCTGGGGGGAATGTTCCGCCATGCCGCTATGGTCTAGTCGCCTCGAGCTTGCGATGCGCGGTCCATCACGTTGCGGGGTACTTCGAGCAACGGGGCTGGGGACCGGCCACGCTTGCGCTCGACCGTATTGAACGGGTCGGCCGTGGCGATCCAGCGAGCCTGGAGCTCCATACACGCTCAACGTCTACGCGGACTAAGTCGCGCTCACAGTCTCCTCACCGCAACGCCTGTCAAGTGTCGAGAGAGTGAAGCCGGAAACGGGCTCTGCAGCGAAGTGAACGACACTGTCTGTTCTTCTCGGCCCTGGACGTAGTCGACAATCGTCAGTTCGAAATTGACTGTGACACCGTGGGTTGTGACAGGCATGAAGGCGGTAAAGTTGGCGCTCCCCGGCGCAAAATCTGTCGAAGGCGACCTGGAGACCAAGATGCTCCCGACGCTGGTCCCCGAGCCAAATTCCGACGCGAGGGCACTTCGGGCTGAGCCGTTGAGAACCTGCGTGAGACACGCGGGCGTCTTTGCATTTGCCAGCGAAGCGAAATCGGCCCGCGCCCCTCTCGCCGAAGAGTAAACGGAGACGTTGTGGTTGACGGTCAGGACGTCGTCCGGGCTGACGAACTCGGGGCTGTAGACGGTCGGCGGTTCATCGGTGATGGTGCTCGTCGGAACGCCCAAGCAACGGGCCAGTTGTGCCGTCCCGGGGAACGAGGAGTTGTTGTTCGAAGACTTCGACGATGTCCAGCCGGCAGGCAAGTCGGAAAGCACGAACAAGGCTCTTTTCGCCGGTCTGGGCGGCGCCGAGCCGTGAGCGCTTGCTACATCTGCGGTTGCGCCGACCATGGCCAGCGCCAAGCCGCCGGCGGCGATACAGGCGCGGGAAAGGGCGCCCACGCGTGGCGGTTGACGAGTCGTCATGTGGTTCCCTCCCGCAGCCCCGGTGCCGCCCAAGGCGTCATCGAATACGCCGTCTAGGAAGGTACAAGCAAGCCCCCCCTCACCGTATGGGCCGGAATTACCATTCTCGCTTTCCAACGAACCACACGGTGTGGCTTCTCTGGCCGTGCTGTGAGACGCGCGTCAGGACGACTGGCTCCCGAGCGTGACCGTCGTCTCGTGGGGTTGACCGCTTCTGACGTAGGCGAGATCCACCTTGTCGCCCGCCTGCTTGGTGATGGTCAGCTCCACCAGCTGGTCAGTGGTCGTCGCCGGCTGGCCGTCAATCTCGGTGATGACGTCACCGCGGCGCAACCCGGCTATGGCCGCGGGTCCGCCCGCCTGCACGGAGGTGACGTAGAGTCCCTGGGGCAGCCCGGTGCGCTGCGCGATCGGGCCCGTCACCGCCGCCGTCTCCATGCCGAAGCTGGCGTGCGTGACATGGCCGGTGGCGATCAGCTGGTTGGCGATCGTCTGGGCGATGTCGACGGGTATGGCAAATCCCAGCCCGATGTTGCCACCGCCCGATCCCGGCGGGGCGGCGCCCGCCGAAGGGATCCCCACCAGCTGCCCGCTGCAGTTGACCATGGCACCGCCGCTGTTGCCGGGGTTGATGGCGGCGTCGGTCTGGATGGCGTCGGCCAGCAGCGCGCTCTGGGACGTCCCACCGCCGGGTACCTGGACCGTGCGGGCCAGCGCGCCGACGATGCCGCTGGTGACGCTGTTGGACGGTCCGAGTGGGGCACCGACGACGACCACGGGCTGGCCGACCTGGAGATCAGCGGAAGACCCAGCGCGATCACCTCGGGCGCCTGGGCCTCGGGCGCCTTGATCACCGCCAGGTCCGTCAACGGGTCGCGCCCGACGAGGGTCGCCCGCGCCCGCTGACCGTCGCTCAGCATCACCTCCATGGCGGCCCCTCTCGCCGCGTTCTCCACCACGTGGTCGTTGGTAAGGATGTAGCCGTCCTCTTGATACAACTCGCCGGATCCCGTCGATGCCACGTCGGCCGAACTGGCACCTACCTCGATCGTGACCACCGACGGCACCACCGTGTTCGCAACCGAAGTGGCGTTGTACGCAGCGGTGCTGATGTCGGGTGTGGACGAAGAGGTGCTTGCGATCAGTCCGCCCACCACACCACCGACCAAGGCCCCGAGGGCGACCCAGACCCACAGACCGCGTGGCCGGCGGGCGTGCACGTGGTGATGCGCACCCTTGTCCTGGGTGGGTGTCACCGACACTGCTCACACGCTACGTCCGCGCCTATGTGCAGTCCAGGGTTGTACGCGAAGCCTTCGCGTCCTGACACACTGAGGAGATGACCGAGGAGCCGGTCCGGTACCGATGGGAAGACTGGACCTGGGACGAGACCGTATTCGAAGGGACGGCCGCGTTCTACCGCCAGGGGCGCAAGCCGTACGCGCCGGCGCTCGCGGATGCGCTCGCAAAGCACCTCCATCTCGACGGTCACGGGCGGCTGCTCGATGTCGGGTGTGGGCCCGGAACGGTCTCCCTGTGCTTCGCACAACTCTTCGAAAGCGTTGTCGGGCTCGACGCCGATCCCGCCATGGTGGCCGAGGCGAGACGGGCTGCCGCCGAGGAGCACCTCTCCACGACGACCTGGGTGCAGATGCGCGCCGAAGAGCTCCCCGGCTCTCTCGGCAGGTTCCGAGTCGTCAGTTTCGGTCAGTCATTCCACTGGATGGACCGCCCACGGGTGGCCAACGCCGTGTACCAGATGCTCGACCCCGGCGGCGCGGTCGTCCAGGTCGACCTCTGGCATGCGAACCCTCCGGGCCAAGCGCTGCCGGAGGGGCCGCATCCGCCGGTACCGGAAGCGTCCATCGACGAGCTGCGCCGTCGCTGGCTCGGACCTGACCGTCGGGCCGGCCAGGGGTTCCGCAATACCTCGCCCGACGGAGAGGACGAGGTGTTCCAAAGGGCAGGGTTCGCCCCCGAAGAGGTCGTCCTGGTGCCCGACGACCGGATCTTGGAGCGTTCGAGCGATGACCTCGTGGCGTGGGTTCTTTCGACCTCGTCGACGGCACCGCATCTCTTCGGAGAGCGCCTGGACGATTTCGTCGCGGACCTGCGCACTCTCCTCGGCGACGTCTCCCCCGAAGGACGGTTCAGCGTCGCGCTGTCAGACAACCGCTTGCGGATACGCCGGCCCCTCTGACTCGCCGATCCTGCGGCCGCGGGAAGGTCAGGTGTTCCGGCAGGAGTCGTTCCAGGGCTGTTCGCCGTCGGCCTGGTAGAGCGCGATGGCGAGGTCGTCCTGCTGGGCCGGCGTCGCCTGGTTCGGGGGGACGTTGACGAGCTGTGGCAGGCCGGCGAGTTGGGCCGCCTCGTTCCACGTCGGCTGACTGAATTGGAAACCACCCATGTACGTAGCTCCCGGCGAGACGGCCTGGTAGTTGCCGCCTGACTCGACCTGGAGGACGCAGCGGAGGAAGGGGGGCAGCGACGGGTCGCCTGCTGACGTGCTGGCGACGCTCCCCTGTGCCGCGACGGAGGGGGCGGACGACGCAGATTGCGTTGTGCTCGCCTTGGTCCGGTTCGCCGCGGCCTGAGCCGCCCGCACCGCTGCCGCCGCGGCCGCGGTCTGTGCCGCTTGCTGCTGGGCCACCGCCACCGCGAGCTGGCCCGTGACCTCCGACTGCTTGGCTTCGAGTTGGGTCGCGGTCCGGCTCGCCTGGTTGGCCGCCGTTGCCTCCTCGTTGGCGGTCGCCTGGTCCTGCGCCTCTTGTTGGTCGAGGGTGACCCGTTGGGCACGCAGTTCGTTTTCGTCCGTGTGCAGGGCGTCGATGGTGAGGGCGATGTCACCGCTTGCGACTTCCTCGTATTGCCCCCGCGCCAATGCCTCGTTCTGGTTGCCTTGGAACATGGCCGGTGTCGCGTCCGGCTCCGAGCCCGAATTGATGTAGGTCGTCACCGCTTCTGTCACGAGTCGTTGGTGATCACGACCCACGCGACTGACGTCGCCCTGGAGCTTGTCCTCACTCAATCCGATCTTCGCCTCGTCGCGCTGGACCCTGGCGGCATCCACGTCGTACTGCTGTTGGAACGAACCGAGCTGGAGCTGTTCCAGCACGAGATCCCGTGCTACCTGGGCCGCCTGCGCTTTGAGGTTGGACACTTGGTCGGCCGCGACGGGTCCCGAGGGCACGACCACCGTTGTAGTGATCGCGGGAACGAGAGTCAGGCCCACCACTCCCACGCCGACACTGGCGAGCCTCTGGACACGGCATCGGAGACCTGGCTTCGTCGTCGGGCACTCGGCGGCACCGATCACGATGAGAAGACGTTTAGTCGCTCTTACGCCGCCCCTGCAACCCGGAGGAAGATCGGCCGTAGGGAAGCAGGTCTCGTGACCCTGCAAAAGGGTTGTTTTCTTGTTTGCGTCGGAATATCGCCGGCGTGCGCAGAATCGTGCACAAAGACGCTGTCTGCTGGGTGCGTGGGGAACGGAGCCATGCGCCTCAACGAATCGGGCTGCCGAAGCGAATTACGTTCCCGTCCGGGTCGGTGATGGAACCTTCCCGTTTGCCATAGTCCTCGTCACGTGGGCCGTCGACCTCAATCCCCGCTTCCTCCCACTCCTCCGCCACGCGATCGGCGTCCCGACAGTGGATGTAGAGGGCGGCCTGGCCCGCCGTCTCGTTGCTCCCGGTTCGGGCGAGATGGATCGTGAGGTCAGGGTCCCGGTGGGCGAAGGCGTAAGTGTCGTCGTGGAAGGACACCTCGAATCCCGCCTGCTCGAACCACCGGACCGAGCGGGCCATGTCGTCGACCTGAAGATCGGCTCGAATCCCGCGATCAGCCACGTGCCCGCCATGAGTTGCAGTTGGCCGTCCCGTTGTGCATTGAGTCCGGCCAGACAGTTGTGACAGATCGGCACGTCGGGATGCGAGCGCAGGCTCACCCACCAATCGACCGACGTCGAGCAGCACGCGCATGTCACCGCCATCGCCGCCAATGCTAAGAGCCGCCTGGCGGGCGCCGCACGTCTCAGTCTCGGCGATCTGGCGGGGCTGGCAGGTTCTGCACCCGCAGCTGGCCCCGGGCCACCATCTTTCCGTCACCTTCGCGCTCGATTTCGACCAACCAGATCTGCTGTGTGCGGCCGGTGTGGATGGGCGTGCCGGTCGCTCGCACGCGGCCCGAGCGGTGGGGGCGCAGGAAGTCGGTCGCGTTTGCCACCCCGACCACCGCCATGGTGCCGGTGACCTCTTGGGCGGCGAGGGCGGCGCGGTGGCTGCCGACTGACTCCACCACGGAGGCCCACACGCCGCCGTGGACGATGCCGTACCCCTGGTGGTGACGCTCGTCTATATCGACGTAGCCCACGACCCGCGTGGATGTGAGTTCTTCGATCCTCAGTCCCAACGCGCTGTCCCATCCCGGCTGCGGCTCCACCGACGCCTCCCGTTTCGGCTCTTCCCCCAATGGTAGGGAGGAAGCCCGGGGCACTCAGGGTGGGCGTCTGAAATCGGTCTCCGACTTCCAAGGGACACGAAAACCCCGGCGTCGTATTCAGGGTGGGCCGTAGGGGACTCGAACCTCTGACCCCTTGCGCAAAGAAGAACTGTCCTAGCCGGTCCGAGTCAGTACGCATCCGACTGCATGGGTCCTGCTCAAGTGCCCTAATCCGTCCGAGACCGCCCGAGCGGGTCCGAGTCAGTATCCGGCTGGGTTGCTGGGTGCCTCTCTGGGCGCTGCGACACCCAGACGGCCTACCACGGGCTGAACTGTGACATCTCGAATCTTGGGCCTTACGGACCTGGTCGAATCTCGGACGAGCTATTGGCTCGGCATGCTGACGGGAAGGGTCCCAACTTTCGATGCGAGTTGCCGAACTCCGCCAGATGGTCCGTTTCGGCGTCAGGAATGTACTTGGGATCTATCAACCAGTGGGCGAGTTGACATGCCCCATCTGGGACTTGGTTCAAGTTGATAACGAGCCTCGCTCCATCAACGTTAAAGGCTTTCGTGTTCCGCCCCGCAGTTATCCCCACAGAGGTCGATACCGCCAACTGGATCCCGATGAACACGACGAGAGCGACGATCAGCGGTCTTGCGGTTAAGTGCCGCAGGGCGTAAAGCACGATGCCAGCGAGCAGTACCGGGCCTGCGATTTCATAGCGATCCGCGATCACGGCGCCACCGACACCTTCTCCGAGTCGGCCCCAGGTCACCACGGCGTCGAACAGGAGGGCAAAGACGACCATCAGCATCGGTGGGGAAGCGCTCTCCGACTTTCGCAACGACTGGACTATGACAACAACGGCCATCACGAGCACCACCACGCCGACCACGTCATACCGCAGGAGGTTCGTCGGCGGAAAGGCAAAGTAGGTGCCGAGGGAGCCGGTGGTGGTGGAAATTGTGTACTGACCGGGGATCACGTTGCCGACGAGGACCAAAAAGAAGCGGATTGCTGTCAACGGATGGGCAAGGGCGCTGGTCGGTTGACACCCTAGGTACGGTTTGCAGGAGGACTGTGCGAAGTTGTAACCGACAAGATAAATCGCCGTGACTGCGGCCAGAGCGCCCAGCCAGACGCCGATGTGCTTGCGGGAACGCCACTGAGAACCGAAGATGCAGAGGAGACCTACTGGCCACACGACGAAGCCCTGGATTGTCCCCAAGGTGGCGACGACTGCCATCAAAATGGCAACGGCCAACCAGAGACCGTGATGAATCCGCGGCACAACGAGCGCCGCGAGCATGCCCATGAAGCCCACGATGACGAAGTACCACCCGATTTCGAACGCCCAAAGCGCGCTCTGCGTTGCAACGAGACTGAACCAGACTACCCCGCACGCAAGGACCGAGAAGGGCCTCAACCGTCCGAGGTAGCGCCAAGCCAGCGTTAGGAGGAACCCATAGGCGACGACGAGCAGCACAGCGCTGAGCAGGATGGGCGCACGCGTGTTGAGGTGCCCGAAGTGAGCAAAGAAGAGGAGGGAACCGCGGGTGAGCGGTATCCGCGGCTCGCCATATTGACTCCATAACTGTCCCCAAGAGAAGTGGCCGTGGAGGGAGGCATGAAGGAATGGCACCATGTTCCAGTCGTCGAATTCGAGCGCGTTTGTCGAGAAGTGAAGGACGAACAGCACGTAGAGGACGGGTGGGACTAGGACCGCTCCGACCCAGGCCGGCCGACTCGCGGTAAGAGGGTGCGTGCGTGATGCGGTCTCCCCCTGTGCGCGCACGCTCGAAGTCTTGCAGCCCGACGCGAACACATCCGAATCCCGAGCGGGGCTCTTCTGCACTCGATGCAGCCCCTGGGTGCCCACGTTCGGGTAGAGCAGCGGCAGTGATCGCTGGTGAGCCCGAGAAGATCGCCGCCGCCTTCGACGCCGAGCGGGTGAACTGGCCACAAGGCCGACCCCGACCGGACGAACACTACAAAGAAGTCGCCGATGTATACCGAGCTGCCCTCGCCATTGGCGGCAAAAAAGCCGCCCCCGTGCGGGCCATTGAAAAGCGCTGGGTAGTTGGCCGCGCAATGGCCTCTCGTTACGTAGCCGAGGCCCGCAAACGCGGCTATTTGGACTACCCGTCGCGGCCCGGAGTCGCCGGCACGGGTAGAGCCCGAGAGCCCAGTCAAGAAGAAGCCCGCGCCCAGGAAGGCTCGGAAGCGCACGACGAAGAAGCGACGATAAGACGATGGCCAAGCGACGTGGCAACAACGAGGGCAGCATCTACAAGGACCGGCGAGGGTTCAACAGGGGCGCTGTGACACTGCCCGATGGCTCGCGGCGGTTCGTCTCCGCCAAGACCCGCGAGCAGTGCAAGGACAAGCTGGTCGAGCTCCAAGCGACCCTCGCCGAGGGTCTGCCGTCCGGCGACACCGACGTCCTGGCCCCGTTCCTGGCGTGGTGGCTCGGGCGCCTCGAGGCGAAGGCTGGCTCCGGGAAGAAGTCCGCCAACACGGTCGACAACGCGCGATGGGCGGTCGAGAAGTAGATCGTCCCGACGCTGGGTACGAGGCGACTGCGTGACCTCTCCCCTGAGGACGTGGAGCGCTTGCTCGACAAGATGGCGGCAGCTGGGCGCAGCCACCGAACCATCGTCAGGGTGAAGAGCTACCTCGGCCAGGCCCTCGCCGTCGCGCAAAGCCGGCGCAAGGTGTCATGGAACGTCGCCCGGGTGGCCGAAATGCCGGAGACGACGGAGCCAGCCGAACGGCGCTCGCTCACTCCCCACGAAGCGAGAGACGTACTTGACGCCGCCGAAGGCCACCGGCTCGAGGCGCTGTTCGTGACCGCCCTCATGCTCGGTTTGCGGCCCGGTGAGCTGACGGGCTTGCGTTGGGAAGATGTCGACCTCGAGGTCGGCAGGCTGACGGTCGCGGGCTCCCTCAAGAACGAGCACGGAAAGCTACGGCTCGGCGAGACGAAGACGAAGCAGTCGAGGACCCTGGACCTCCCTGCACCTGTCCTGACGGCGCTCCAGGCGCACTCCACCCGCCAGAAGGAGGAACGCCTCAAGGTCGGCACCGCATGGCGCTCCACGGGCCTCGTCTTTACGACCGAGGTCGGCACGCCGATCGACCCGTCGAACCTGCGCCGCACGACGAAGGCCCTGTGCGAGAACGCGGGGGTCGAACCTGTGTCGCCGAATGCGCTGGGCCGGCACTCCGCGGCCTCGCTGCTCTATGACGCAGGCATGAACCTCGAGGCGATCGCTGACCTGCTCGGCCACAAGTCAACACGGATGCTCGAAGCGCACTACCGCCACCGGGTGCGCGCGTCGTTAAGCGGTCACGTCGAGCACGTCGAATCGATCTTCGGCGCTGGCTGACGCGCAACTCGCGCGGGTTGCTGCACAAACTCGCGCACCTGGGGGCCTCGGAGACTTTGGGCGAGCGCATATTCAGCGCATAAGTCCTGGTCGGATGGGTGGGGAGAGAGGGAGAAAGGCGGACCGCGAGCCGGGGGCACGGAACGAGCGCGGACAAAGCGCAGGCGGGAGCGAGCCAGGGCGAGGCCGGGCGGACACCACGAGCCAGCCAGCCGGGCGGAGCGAGGAACGAGCGAGCACCAGGGACTCGGGCCGGGGACGGCGACGAGAGGGGACGGCAGACCGACGAAAGGCTTGCGAGCGGACGAAGGGCCGAACGTACGGGGTGTGGTAGGTGCGGGGGGAAGGCGCCGTGTGCCGTCGGTCTACCGTCTGCCCCGTGGACCGTATGCCCGAGCGCGGCGATCCGTGCCGGGATTCATCGCCGAGCCGGGGCGGTGCTGGCATAGACGGGGCGGTGGTTCACCCCGAAGGGTGATCGCTGGTTCCGGGTGTGGGCGTGTCCTGACCACCTGGACGGTCTGACAGGGCTGGAGAGTTCGGCCGAAGGCGGGGGTAACAACGCCCTCGCACCCTGCCCCCAACGAATCAGGCACTTCGGAGGCATGCCCACGTGCTCATTTCTCCGTCAAAGTGGGACACCTCGAGGGGAACGCTAGAGGTCGAAACATTGCGACTTACGCCGCTTCCTCGGTCACGAGCTGGCGCTCGACCGCTGGATGTTCTGTACCCCTGAGAGGCACTCCATTGGGCCGGTGCTCGCAAACGTTCACCGACCAGGAACGGCCCTTTCTGGCTACCCTGGCGCCGGCGGGCTCGCTCGAGAAATAGGTGCGTCTGGTCCCCGTGAGTGCCAGAGCGATCAGACGATGCTCCGAGAGCGGGGCGGTCGGCCTCGTGAGGGCACAAGATCAGGAGCGTCAGTGAGGTCCAAGTGCGCCAAAAGCACCATTGTCACCGCCAGATGTAGGCGCACACGGATCAGCCGGGCACCACAACCTTGATTCCATCGGAGAGCCCCGACACGATTTGGGTGACGTCTGTTCCGACAGCTCCTACACGCACGTCGTGGCTGACGCTCCGACCGTTGACGAGTTCGTAGACGAAGGTACGTGTCCCGCTCGTGTGCACCACGGCGGACGGAACAGTCAGCACGTGCGTCTTCTGCATGAGCGTGATGTTCGCCTCGGCTGTTAGGCCGGGATAGATGCCCGGCGGTTCCCCGGTGATCATCACGGTGACGGGTGCCGACTCGCTCCCAGACTGGTCCGTCGAGATGATCCCAACCGAACTCACCGTCCCGTCGACCACCGGGTGTTGTGATAGCGCAAGCTGGACGGGATCACCGACATGGATGCTCGTCGCGCTCGACCCGTCCACGTTCGTCTCTGCGACGAGGGAACCGTGGCTGTCGATTACGATGGCTGCGCTCGGCGGTTTCGACGCGGGTGTGAGCTCCGAAGGGGCGGCGGTGACTTCCATTCCTGGCTTGATCTGGACACTTTTGACTGTCCCGGCGATCGGAGCGGTCAGCCGGTCCTCTCTCAGGCTGTCCTTCTGGGACTGGATCTGCGCTTCGACCTGGGTGACCCTTTGGGCATCGACCTGGGTGACCACGTCCACGTCGCGTTGTGACTGCGAAACGGCCGCCTGCGCGTTGGCAAGAGATGCTTCGGCAACGGAGAGCGCCTGCTCGGCGGTCGTGAACTTCGCGGTGGCCTGAGTCAACGACGACTGGTCGTTGAGGCCGGCGATCAAGAGAGCGGTCTGATCGTCCTGGACTGACTGTTGGTCGTTTTCCACCGCAGTCTGATCGCTGCTCACGTATCTCTCGTCCGCTGCGACGGCGGACTGCGCATGTGTCACCGCGCTGGTCAGAGTCGTGCAGTCAGCGGGTGACCCCGCTGGAGGTTTCGGGCAACCAGCATCCGCGAACTGCTCCTGTGCGGTTTCGAGCGCGACTTGGTCCTGGCCCAACGTTGCCTGGGCCGTGGTCAGTGCACCGGTATCAGCCGCCAGGGCCTGTTCAGCCTGGGACACAGCCGGTTCCTCCTGCTGGAGAGAGGCCTGGTTCTGCGCCTGCAGCGTCGCCAGGCCAGCCTGTGCTTGGGTGGCGGCCGCCTGGTCGGTCGTCACCTCCTGCTGGGCCGTGGCCAACTCCGCCTCGGCGGACTGGAGGGACTGGTCAGACTCGTCCGAGGCGAGCTGCGCCTCGTCTTGGTTGAGGACGAGGGACTCCTCGTACAATGTGGCGTCGGCGCTGAAGGTGTCCGTTGCGGCGAGCGTCTCGTCGGCGTAGACCTGATCGCCAACCCCCACGTCAACCGACCCGATACTCCCGGAGATGTCGGAGTTCACGTCGGCCTGACTCACGTTGTCAAGGGTGGCGGGCTCGGCAACCTTCTCTCGGACGGTCCCTGGTTTCGCGGTCGCAGTCCTATAGGAAGGGGACTCGCCCTGCTGGGCGCCCCAGACCCCCACAGCAGCGCCGACGCAGAGGACGGCGACGGCAAGCGCAACCAGGAGGCCCCGGCCTCCGCGTGGGCTGGATCTCAGCGCCATGACTGCAGTCTGCGCCGGGAGGACACGAGCGGAAAGAGTCCGAGGTCACGGCGACATTTCGGCAGGGCGGTTGCGACGGACCGCCCAGGGTGCCCAGGGCCAAGGGTGCCGGTTACACGATGCGGAATGGGGGTATCCAGATCGGCCGGGTCAAGGACACACTCTTCCTGACCCAGAACAGTCGAATGCTTTCTTTCCGCGAGCGGTTGAAATGATTCCGTGATTCCGGTGCACTGAGTAGCCTGCGGATGAACCAGCTCGACGGTCAGGCATCCGCAGGGTGCCCCAAAACGCGCGCGCGACATCGTCGTTGACAGTGTCCCCGACCACCGCCGGGACCGGGACACCCCCCCTCGTGATGCCGCCCGGTGCCATACCGGCAGGTCCCGACGATGAGATCAAGGCGACCCCCGATTACACCACCTTGCACGAGTCGGAGAATCACCGTCGCCGTGAAGGTCTTGGTCACACTGCCAATCGGAAAATGGTCCGCAAGAGTGAGGCGCTGGCCACTTTGGAGATCGGCTTCCCCATACGCTTCTTCCCATTGGCCCTCACCAGGGACGGACACCCACACCATGACTCCTGGGATGTGGTACAAGCCGCGGACCTCTTTGACGAGGTCGTTGAGTCGAGATTGGGTGCGGGGAGTAAACGTATCGACGACTCCTGAACGAGGCTCCATCTCAGGAGTCGCGCTTACGGGAGGAGCGAACGCCGCAGTGGCGACGCAGAACAGCGTCAAGACCGAAATGGTCGCTACTACCCTCTGCATACGCCGAGAGTATGGACGGCCGATTGGGAAGCTGCCCTGCACCCGAGGTCACGATCGTGCGATAACTGTCTCAGTCCCGGCGGAGTGGGGCACCCGGGCGACCATGCTTCGCTCAATGGCCCGGGACGCTCGACCCTCCAGCATTTACGCGCAGCTGGGTGCGTGAGTCGGGCAGGGAGCTTGGACCCTTCCCCTGACAGGGCGCAGTGTGTCACAATAAAATTGCCATCTTTAGAGATGATGCTGGTCACAATGCAACAAGAGTGGCACCGCGGACGCTTTTCTTGGGCCAAAGAGCTTTCAGGAACTGCGCATTAGACAGGCGGGCCGGTTGCCCCGAAATGGAGGGTCAATGCGGCTTCGAGTCTGGATTGCCGGTCTTATATTCCTCGCATCATTGGCCGCCGTCACCCCCGCCGTGCTTATGGCCGACGTTGGTGTGGCCGCTGCGGCCCCCACCTGCGCGTTGCCAGCACCCGTGGGTGGTGTCATCACCTTGACGGGCGACTGTGACACGACGGTCCCTCTCACGATTCCAGACGGGGTCACCCTCAATGGTGCTGGATTCACGATCACCGCCCACGACGTGACCCCCGGCTCTTTCAACGGCGCAGTAGTGACGAATGCCGGTACGTCGATGAACGTCGAGAACCTGACGATCATGGGCACCGGGTTCACGCAGACCCAGCCCGTGGGTTCGTGTGGGAGGGCGGCGTTGTATGGCATTTTCTTCAACGGTGCGAGCGGTTCGGTGAGCAACGTCACTGTCACCGGGATAACAGAAGGGAGTAACTGCCAAGTTGGAAGGGCGATCGTGGGCAACGGCAATGCTGGACAGACCCTCACGATTACCAACACCACCGTTAGCGACTACAACAAGGACGCGATGCACGCGTACGGGATGACCATGAACGTCTCGGGTAGTACGATCTATCCCCCCGCGTCCCTCAAGGGCGTCACCGGCCAGAACGGATTGGTGTACCAAGACGGTGCCACGGGCACGGTCTTGGGCAGCACCATCTACGGCAGCGGCTACGGCAGTGACGCGAACGCAAACGTGGCTGTACTCTTGTTCGGGGCGACCAACGTCACCTTGACGGGCGACACGATCACAGGCGCCGGAACCGACATCGGCGTGGACGCGGCCGCCGACAGCACCGGCATCGTCATCGACGGAAATCAGATCGGACGGACCGCCCCAGACGTGCCCGACAATTTCGGCTTCGGAGTGGAGGTGGACCCCGGCTCGACCGCGACGTTGAACTGCAACACCTTTAGTGGCTGGAACATCGACATTACCGGCGCGACGCAGACCGAAACTGATTGCGCACCACCTGTCACAGCTCCGAGTGAGGCCCCCTTCGGGGTCGGCTACTGGCTGGGCGCCGCCGACGCAGGGGTGTTCACCTTCGGAGCGGCCAACTTCTACGGCTCAGGCGCCAACCTTCACCTCAACGCTCCCGTGGTGGGCATGGCCAGCAGCCCCTCTGGCGGCTACTGGTTGGTCGGCTCTGATGGCGGTGTGTTCTCCTACGACGGAGCAGGCTTCTTCGGCTCCTTGGGCGCCAGCCCGCCCCCGGCGCCCATCGTCGGCATGGCCGCGACTCGCGATGGTGGCGGGTACTACCTCGTGGGGTCCGACGGCAGCGTGTACCCCTTCGGTGACGCCCAGTCACACGGCTCCATCTCTGGCACACATCTGAACGCCCCGGTGGTCGGCATCGCCGTCACCCCCGACAACGGGGGCTACTACCTGGCGGCACGCGACGGCGGCGTGTTCACCTTCGGGAACGCCAACTTCCAGGGATCAGAGGGAGGCAAGCCGCTCAACAAGCCCGTCGTGGGCTTGGCCGTAGACAACGCCACAGGCGGCTACTGGTTGGTGGCGAGCGACGGCGGTGTCTTTGGGTTCTCCGCTGCCTTCCTCGGCTCGACGGGCGCCATCCACCTCAACGCCCCGGTGGTCGCCATGACCGCCCGCGCCGATGGCCTCGGCTACTGGCTGGTCGCCTCTGACGGCGGCGTGTTCGCCTACGGGACCGCGCCGTTCCTCGGCTCGATGGGAGGGACCCCCCTGAACAAGCCCGTTGTCGCCGCGACCTCGTTCGGGTGAGCGCCGAAAACGCGGTCCTTATCCCTAGCCCCTAGTGCCGGTTAGCCACGCCCGCTCCTGATGCGTACGGGGCAGTCGGCCAGGCTTGGAAGGGCGTCTGGCGGGATCGCTCGGGCGCAGCTGGTACACGGCGGCGTGTTGGCGGCCCGCGTCGAAAGTGAGCAGCGACGCGTCTGAGGGCAGCTGAACTGCCTATCCCGGCGAAGTCACGCCACTTAAACCGGCGGATCACTTCCCCGGAGACTCTGCGCGCCCGTTGGATCCCGTCCTGAAGGTGTTATACAGTTCAGGAGCGCCATCACATAGTCGATAGTCGAGTTCGTGACTATCCCGTAGGTACAGGGCATCACACCATCCCCGATGGCGAACGGGAATACGCAAGGACCCCAGTGCTCGGCTCGCGTCTGTTCGGGTCTGTGGCTCAGCAGTAATGACTGAATCACGGGGGAGGGACTGGAGACGCATCCTTGCACCTTCGTCTCGTTTGCAGGCCTTCACCCAGGGTATGCAAAAGACATGGAGCGTGAGCCGGTCCTAACCGACGAGTCGTTTCCCCAGGTAACGCCGTTCGGCGGATTTTCGGATTCCCGTGTGGTTGATGCCGAGGCAGCGCACGACTTTCAAACCATTGGGTACGAAGAATTCACTCCCAACGTGGCATCGGTAGCGGAAGTTCGACGATTCGTCCGCCGGATCCTGGAGGAACAGGGCCTAAAGGAAGAGTCTGTGACCGGATGCGAACTCATTGCCGATGAACTCGCCACGAACGCCCTCATCTACACCGGCTCCTTCTATTCAGTGGTCGTCGAGCAATCGGAAGCGATTGTCCGAATTGGTATACGCGATGATTCACGCATCCTCCCGGTGCTCAGAGAGAGTCCCGCCGACAGTGAATCAGGCCGTGGCCTACGCATCGTCTCTGAGACATCGAGCCACTGGGGCGCTGAATCACTCGGTCTAGGTAAGGAGACTTGGGCCGACGTTGCGACGGAGCGTGGCGGCCTCTGATTGTACGAACCTGGGCTGCGGTCGATCTGACCATTGGGCCCTCGGCTGCCCCGGCGCGGTCACTGCGTGTCGATCTGCCCCCGCCGGCCCGGCGTACGTGGCCACCTACGCGTCCCGTCCACAGTGTGATGCGAGTGTAGGCACGGGGTCATCGGGGTAGAAAGCCAATGTGTCGTTCGCCAAGAAGTACGGCTGGAAGACGTTGACAATCGGTCTGGGAGCTCTGACCGGGCTCGCCACACAACGTGTCCTCGAGGTCCCATGGAAGGCGATGCGCGGATCGGGACCGCCGAAGGTGGCCGCAGACCGCCGCTCCTCCTGGGCGGACGCACTGAGCTGGGCAGTCGCAACCGGTGTCGGTGTGGGTGTGGCGCGGCTCTTAGCGCTGCGCACTGCCGCGGCGCTATGGGAGGCGACTGTTCACGAACCGCCCCCTGTCCTTGGGCTCGACAAGTCAGCCGCGGCGTAGCAACCTCAGCGCCCTCTGAGCGCAGCGCGGCGTTGCGCCGGACATGCCGCCACCCGGCTCAGGGGTGGGTTCTCGTCAGCGAACCTGTTTCCGCGGCGCCGACTCAGCGACCTCTTCCTGCTGCGGCGTACAGGGGCAGTCGTCAGGTGATGTGGTCTTCGGCTCGATTGGTTCCGGCCTGACCAATAGCTAGGGCGCTGGCGATAACCACGTGGGCGATTAGGAGCATCCGGCCCAGGCGCGGGCACGGGCGTCGTCCCCAGAACGCCGGCTCTGACAGGGCGCCTATGGCAAACATCGCTCCCAGTACCCGAAGTGCCTCGGGTCGACGTCGATGCGAGGCGGCAGCGAGTCCGAGAGAGGTGACGGGTGCCGACAGTGCTGTACCCCAGAGCATGACGACAGCTGGGTTTCGCACGTCGAGTGAGCCTCCGATACCGAAGGGTTCTCCCGCCACGCGATACTTCATGGCGACCGCGCCGCCCGCTGCGTCCACAGCGAGAAGGGCGATGAGTAGTCGCTTTGTTGTCACCTCCATTGGGGCAGTATGCCCTCCGTCGCCAGCCCGCGCATGAGCCGCTATACCGATTGGCGAAGTGGGGCAGGGGCTCAAGGACGGCCGGGGGTTTCCTCAAGGCAGACCATGGGCATCAATTTCTTCAGAAGTCTTCGGGTTGGGTTCGAGGAGGACAGATGAAGGTCCAGGTGTCAGCGAAGTTCCAGATCGAGGATTGGAACGAATCCCTATTCGACGACCGAAATGATGCCCCCAAGGTCACGCGGGCCCTGGTGACCAAGCAGTATGCAGGTGATATCGAGGGAACGTCTACCACCGAATGGTTGATGGCCTATGGCGAAGACGGCTCCGCCGGATTCGTCGGGTTGGAGCGAATCTCGGGGTCGGTAAATGGACGGGTAGGCAGCTTGGTCTTACGACATGTCGGGTCGTATGAGGGCGGTGCCGCGAAAGGGTCCCTTGAGGTACTGACCGGAGCCGGCTCTGGCGAACTGCAAGGTGCTTCCGGCAATGGCGAGTTTCTAGCGGATCCCAGTGGTTCGGTCACCCTGAACCTGACCGTTGATTGAGGGTCGGAGAATTCGCCCAAGCCCGGCGAATGGGGACACCTTGGAACCAGGGTTCGGATGTGGGCTAGATATTGCTTATGGCGCAACGACATGAGCCCGGCCCACCTCCGATTATCCAGTTACCTCGCACGGACGGTCCACACCCGGCGGTCGTGCTGGGCGCTGAAGCGTACGGCATCAACCCTTTCATCCAGGGTGTGTAAGAAGAACTCAGCGGTCTTGGTTATGCGACAGCGCTGCCGGACTACTACCATGGCGACGGTCCGAAGAACGTCGAAGCATACGACGACTTCACCGAGGTCTTCGAGTACATGGCGGCACTCGATTTCACCTGCGGAGCACGGGACTTAGCCAGCGCCGTCGATGCGTTACGGGCAAGACCCGATATCGACCCTCGACGTGTCTGTCTGTTGGGTTACTGCACGGGAGCCACCCTTGCCTGGCTAGCGACCTGCCTTCGCGGCGATATCGCCGCTGCCGTCCTTTTCTTTCCCAGCCAACCAGTGTTTGCCGAACTGACACCGAAAGCACCTGTGCAGCCGATCGACCTCCTGTGGCAGCTCAGCTGTCCGACCCTGTTCATTTATGGTGACCCGACCCGGTGATGCCAGCCGAGCTGCTCGAAGACATCCGCAGGCGTGTCAAAACCTGGGACGTCGACGCGGAAGTTCGCATCTATCCGGGCGCTAGTCACGCCTTTTCGGTACCGAGCGGTCCGCTCCGAAACGAAGTCGCCTACCGTGCTGCGTGGTCGGACGCAATCAGCTTCCTTCAGGTGCACACCCGAATCTGAGCCTGCTCAACACGACGAGACGCCAAGACCGCTGTCGCGGGCCGAACATCGCCCCAGGCTGATGCGATGAAGGGGCGGGGCCTCCGCCCCTTGTGAGATCCGAGCATGCTCGGTCTTGCAAAAGAAAAACCTCGAAAGAGGAGGAGGCCCCTATGGGACAGTACGTCGGAATCGACCTACATAGACGCAGCACGACCATCGTTCGGATGGCAGAAGACGGCGAGGTGCTCGGCACCGAGCGCTTCGTCAGCCAGCCTTTCGAACTCGCCCAGGCCATGGCAGCCGCAGGGCCCGAGCCCGAGGTGGTCCTCGAGTCCACCTATGGCTGGTACTGGGCGGCCGACCTGCTCCAAGAGCTCGGCGCCCAAGTGCACCTCGCCCACGCGCTCGGCAACAACTGGGGGAACCGCCGCGTCAAGAACGACGTGCGCGACGCCCAGGATCTAGCCGCCATGTTGCGCCTGGGGCGACTGGCCGAAGGATGGATCGCGCCGCCACCGGTCCGTGAGCTGCGCGAGCTGGTGCGCTACCGCTACTCGCTCGTGCGGCACCGCACCAGTGCCAAGGCCCAGATCCACGGGGTCATGGCCAAGAACGGGATCCTGCCCGTCGTGGGCGAGCTGTGGGGCCCGACCGGCCAAGCCCAACTCGACCGTCTCGAGCTTCCCGAGGCCTATGCCAAGCGCCTCGACTCGCTGCGCAACTTGCTCGACGTCTATGAGCGCTCGATCGCCGAGCTCGACGCGCACATCCACGCCGCACTCAAGGCTGACCCCGGCTATCGGGCCCTGCTGACGCTCCCCGGAGTCGGCAAGGTCATCGCCGCCATCTTCGTGGCCGAAATCGGCGACGTCGGCCGCTTCGACTCGGCCAAGAAGCTCTGCAGCTGGGCCGGCCTCACCCCCAAGCACCGCGAGTCCGACGAGGTCGTGCACCGCGGGGCGATCACCAAGCAGGGCTCACCGCTCGTGCGTTGGGCGGCCATCGAGGCCGTGGGCAACTACCGGGCCAAGGGCAACGAGAAGCTCCGCGCCGACTACAAGCGCATCGCCGAGCACGCCGGCAAGTACAAGGCCCGAGTGGCCGTCGCCCGCAAGCTCTTAACCCTCGTCTTCTACGCACTGCGTGACGGAGAAGTCCGATGCCTCGAGGCCGCCGCCTGAGTCTCGGCCACGGACCAACGCGAGCTCGACTATCGCCGTGGCCCACCGACTCCGGTGTGGCCGCCTTTTCTGATTGAGCCCGTCGGGACGTGGCCGAACCCCATCATGTGCGGAGATCGACGAATGAATGGCTGGCTGCCTACGGGAGCGTGACAGAACCCCTCGAGCAGTGATGGGAACCCGCAACACCACATAGCGGCGTCCTCGAACAGGATGCGCCGCTCGCCACCGGCGTCAACGCCACAGCCTTCGGCGGGCATCGCCCGACGTTGACCCCGGCGTCTCGCTGGCGCGCGTCCTCGTTTACGACGCCATCAAGGGTTCAGGAACAGCTTCTCGGACCAAGGCTCTTGACACGGCCCCGCCCCTTCATGAACGGCGGTAGGGGCGACCCCGCTGGGGCGATAATGGCGGAGTGGCGACAGGTACCCGGGAAAGCAACGACAGGATCACCCCGAGAACTGCCTGGAAGATTCAAGGCGTCGGAGTTGGGGTGTTCTGCGCGCTCCTTGCTGGATCCTTGATTGTTAACGATCCGTCCAAGTTCTGGTTCTTCGGTCCGATTTCACAACTCATCTATGTCGCGATGCTCGCCGGTTTTCTCGTTCTGTGCATTCGGCCACCCGGCGTCCTTCTGCGCGAAAGCGAGATGGTCATAAGACAATTCGGGCGCAGTCGCCACATAGAACGTCGAAACGTTAGAGAGGTCCTCTTTGAATTGCCTGAGCGTGTGATTGGTGGCGAAATGCCTCACAGCAAGAATCGGCGTGTCGAGATCGTGATCTGGGATAACGGCAAGGCATACATCATCCCGATCTTCTGGTGCGATCGGTTATTGGGACTGATGACGCTGCGTGAGGCGCAAGACGCCAAGGCACGCATAGATGCATGGACCGAGAGAACCGGAACGAACTAAGCCCGAATCGGTTGTGCGTTCCTCTGGGGGTATCCCCGTGGTGCCGTATAAGTGCCGATCAGCAGCGCCCAGGTCCGGCGAGTATCAAATGAACGGGGGCATTTAGCCTTGGCAGGAGGCTGCCGCCTGCCTTCGTCACACCGCAGTGTCGATTCTCTTTGATGCCGGGGTTAGCCGAGAGGTCGTTGCCGACATCGTCGGCCATGCACCCGGCTCCGCGATGACGGCCGGGGTGTATCGACACCGAATCCGCGAATCGGTGTCCGGCGCGCGAACGGCGATAGACGCCGTGTTCGGCGGTGTTTCAGAAGTCTCATGGCTCCCCGTTTAGCTCCCTGCGCCGCGATGACCGGGGCAACAGAGGGGGTGGGAACGCTCGTGCCAGGGATTTCCCTGTGGGCCGTAGAGGACTCGAACCTCTGACCCCTTGCGCGTCATGCAAGTGCGCTACCAACTGCGCCAACGGCCCGGTCCACCAGACCCTACCACCAGCCCAATTCCGGCTCCGGGGGCGGCGGGACGGCCGCTCCGCGAGCCGGTCCCTGCAATTGGTATGTGACCCAGACGACGAGCCCGCTCCCTCACCTCGATGAGCACCTCCGCCGCGTCGACGAGGACGGCTACACCATCCTTCCCGACGCCATCGAGCCCGAGCTCGTCGACGAAATCGACGACGCCCTCTTGAGGCTCGAGCACGACTTGGACACCGTGCCGGCGGACAATCTCTTCGAAGGGCTGCACACGACCCGCGTCTACAACCTGCTCGTGCACGGGCCGACCTTCGAAAAGATCCCGGTGCACGCCAACGTGCTGCCCGTCGTCGAGGGAGTGCTCGATCCGGGCTTGCTCATCTCGTCCCTCTCCTCCATCGCCATCGGCCCGGACGAGCAGGCGCAACCGATCCATGCGGACGACCAGCTCATTCCCCTGCAGCGACCCCACGTGCCGATCATCTGCAACACCATGTGGGCGATCACCGACTTCACCGAGGAGAACGGCGCCACCCGCCTCGTCCCCGGCAGCCACCGGCGCGACGAGCCGCCCAACCCGCTCGAGCGCTATGCCGACACCATCGCCGCCGAAATGCCCAAGGGGAGCGTGTTGGTCTGGGTCGGCAGTGTCTGGCATGGCGGAGGCGCCAATCGCACCGATCGGCGGCGGGTCGGTATCGCCATGAACTACTGCGCCGGCTACATCCGGCAGCAGGAGAACCAGCAGCTCGGCGTCCCGCCGGCGCTCGCCAAGACCTTCCCGCGCCGGCTCCAGGAGCTGATGGGGTATTCGGTCTACAACGGGTTGATCGGGCACATCGACAAGAAGCACCCGGCCAAGGTCGTCCTCGCCGAGAACGAGGGCGTCGACATGGTCTGGGACCTCCTCAAGGCCTAGAGGCCGCCCGCGCGACCGAGGCCTGCTCAGGCGGCGGGCGCGACCGGCGGCGCAACCGGCCAGACGTAGTCGCGTGGGTCGAGCGCGATGGTTCCCTCCGACGGGCGCCGCTCGTCGCACCGGCGCACCCACTGGCGGTGCCAGTCGACCTGGGCCCGGTGCAGCGTGAGCGGATCGCCGTCACGCAGGGCCGGCCGGCGCGCCGCCAGCGCGAGGAGCACATTCATGGACGCGACGGCGTCCGCGCGGGCGTCGTGCGCGTTCTCCATGTCCACGCCGTAGTGCTCGCAGAGTGCACTCAGCGTCCGGCGTCCCTCCCGGTCCGGATCGAAGTGGCGGTCGAGCACGGCCGCGTCGAGCACCGGGCCACACCAGCCGCGCTCGACGATGCCGTCCCCCCAGAGGCGTCGGGCCTGCGTCTCCAGCATGGTCAGGTCGTAGTCCAGCTGCATCCCGACCAGCGGGACACGCCGATGGCTGGCCGACAGCACCACGTCCGACAACAGGGCGACTGCGTCGCACAGGGGCATCCCTTCGGTCGCCACCCGCTCGTCGGTGATGCCGTGGACCGCGGTCGCATCGTCGGGGATGACTCGCCCGGGATCGATGAGGCCGGACCAGGAGAACCGGACACGTCCTGCGACCGCATAGACCAGCGCGTACGACACCGGCACGTCGTTGAACCGGTCCACACCCGTCGTCTCGAGATCGAACCCGAGCAGTTCACCGCCGGTCCAGGCACCCACGCGACCGAGCATCCCATCGGGATGTGACACGGTCGCGGATACCGCGCCGCGGTTGCGGCCCGGGGCGTAGCCGGCGCCAACTCCCTGCTCACACGCACCCCGGGCCGATTCCTGCCCGGCGTGACACAATGGTTGCCGGGGTGAGGCGCTTCGCCAGGCGCCCGGAGGGAGAAGGTTGGGCGATTCGGCCCCGTCCATTCGGGCGGGGTCGTCTCGCGTCCGGACGCCCGGTGGGCGCTCGCCTCGAGCGACAGAGCGACACCGCCACCGTCCGCGCTCGAGGACCGCACCCGAGCACATCGCCCGCAGCCGGACCCAGGCGCCGCTCAGAATTCGGCACGCCGGGTTGCTAGTGTGCGCTGCAAACAGGAACCTGTTCTACTGGGTCGTCGGAGCGTCCTGCGGCCAAACTTGCGTTCCGCACTGCAGACCGGGGGGTCGATGATGAAGTCGATGGTGAAGGGGAACAAGGGCATGCGGGCCACGGCGACTGCGCTGCTCCTCTCGGCACTCACGGTGGCGGCGGTGATGGTCCCGGCGTCGGCGTCCGGTGCGGCGGAGACCTCGGGCATCTCCACGACGTCGTTCGGCACCCTCCCCTCCCCCTGCGGCAAGGGACACGCGACCGGCACCACCGACGAGGGCGTCACCAACACGACGATCAACATCGCGTACGGCGACGACCGCGGCTTTTCGGGCCAGCCGGGCCTCGACCAGGAGATGGGCGATGCCGTCAAGGACATGATCGCCTGGTGCAACTCTCTGGGCGGCATCGACGGACGAAAGATCGTCGGTGACTACTACGACGCCGCCGTCACCAACGTCGGATCCGTGATGACCCAGGCCTGCAAGAAGGACTTCATGCTGGTGGGCGAAGGCTTCGCGCTCGACGGCGTCGCTGAGCAGACGCGCCTCGGCTGCAACCTCGCCGCCGTTCCGGGCTTCACCGTCTCTCCGGTCGTCGCCAACGCGTACGAGATGTACCAGGCGTCTCCCAACCCGGCCGACTACAGCCCGATGTCGTACGCCTATCAGGCCGAGAAGCTCTTCGGGAAGAAGACCCTGCACGCGGCCGTCTACAACACGACGCTCTCTACCCAGGAAGCGTCTGCGGCGAAGGCTCAACAGGCCTTCACCAAGGCGGGGTGGAAGTTCGTCAACTGCCCGTTCAACGTGAACTACAACGGTGAGGCCAACTACACGCCCTTCATGCAGAAGCTGCAGAGTTGCGGAGCTCAGATCGTCTTCTTCGACGCCACGCCCGGGCCCGTCCTCTACGGGTCGCTCGAGGCGGCCAACCAGATCGGCTACGACCCGATCTGGGTCGACGACGCCGCGACGTACACGGCCGGTTTCGCTCAGTGGAACACCGCCGGGCTCGGCAACAACACCTACGTCCGCATCTCCTACGAGCCGCTCGAGGCGTCCAAGGTCGTGCCCGCCGTGGGCCAGTACCTGGCCATCATGAAGAAGTACGGCGGCCTGGTCTCGCAGCTGGGAGAGCAGGCGACGTCCTCGTTCCTCCTCTGGGCCACGGAGGCCAAGGCGTGCGGCTCCACCCTCACCCGCCAGTGCATGATCAACCACCTCGCCAAAGTGACGAACTGGACCGGCGGGGGGCTGAACGCGTCGGGCAACCCCGCCAAGAACCTGCCGCCGGACTGCGGCGTCTTGATGAAGCTCCAGGGCACCAAGTGGGTGCAGGCCTACCCGAAGAAGCTCGGGACGACCGACTGCTCGCCGAAGTACGTCGTGCAGAACACCGGCTCGGTGATCGGCACAACCCTCAACTCCCAGCGGTACGCGACCCAGTACGCCACGTCCTCGGTCATCAAACCCCAGGGATGAGCGCGCGGCGCGCCCCCTCGCCCGTCCCGTGACCTGAGCGGACGGGAGCTCCGGCCATGCACCTGTTCCTCGTCTACACCATCCTCGGCCTGGTAACCGGCGCGGTCTACGGGATCGCCGCCTCGGGGTTGGTGCTCACCTACACCACCTCGGGCATCTTCAACTTCGCCCAGGGCGCGCTGGCCATGTTCGCCGCGTTCACGTACTGGCAATTCCGCTTCGGCTGGAACTGGCCGGCGCCGTTGGCACTCCTCCTCGTGATCGGGGTGCTGGCGCCGCTGGTGGGCGCCCTCCTCTACGGCGGCATCATGCGCGGGCTGCGCGAGACGGCGGAGGTGACCAAAATCGTCGTCACCATCGGCATCATGCTCGGCCTCATCGCGCTGGCCCAGTGGATCTGGAACCCGACCTTGACGCGGACGGACCAGCTCTTCTTCGGGGAGAGCGCCAAGTTCCAGGTGTTCGGGGCCTACGTCACCGCCCACGAGGCGATCGCCCTGGGCTGCGGCGTGCTCATCGCCGTGGGCATCCGCCTCCTCTTCAAGAGCACCCGGACGGGCGTGGCCATGCGGGCCGTGGTGGACAACCCGTCACTCCTGCAGCTCAACGGCGGCCGGCCCGAGCGGTTGGCCGCGTTCTCGTGGGCGCTCGGCGGCGGCCTGGCCGCACTGGCCGGCATCCTCATCACGCCGATCAGCGGCGGCACCCTCGACGTCCACGTGCTGACGTTGCTCGTGCTCGACTCCATCGCCGCCGCCATGTTCGGCCGGCTTCGCAGCATCTGGTGGACCTTCGCCGGTGCCATGTTCCTCGGCCTGGCGAGTACCTACGTCCTGGGGTACTTCCCCTCCACGTGGTCCTGGGCGTCGAACTTCCGCATCGCGCTGCCGATGATCACCCTCTTCGTCGTCCTGTTGGTGCTGCCGCAGGACCGGCTGCGCGGCGCCCGGGTGCTCCGCACCAGGGAGCGCTTCACGGTTCCGACGATGCGCTCGGCGGTCACGTGGGGCGTGATCCTGATCGCGATCGTGCTGGCGCTCGAGCCGATCATGGATAGCAGCGACATGGGGACGCTGACGCTCGGGATGACGTACGCCATCATCGCCCTGTCACTCACCCTCCTCACCGGGTACGCCGGCGAGATAAACCTGGCCCCGGTCTCGTTCGGGGCGATCGCCACGATCATCGTCTTCCACGTGGGGCTCTCTGGGAACGGGACGGCCCAGCGCATCACCCTCTGGGGCATCTTCCTGGGAGTCGTCGTCACGGCCGTCGTCGGGGGACTGATCGCCCTTCCCGCGCTGCGCCTGCGCGGCCTCTATCTGGCGTTGGCCACCCTCGCCTTCGGCGTCTTCGTCTCGGACATGATCATCAAC
Organism: uncultured Acidimicrobiaceae bacterium; assembly: GCA_963834405.1. GTDB lineage: Bacteria > Actinomycetota > Acidimicrobiia > Acidimicrobiales > RAAP-2 > Bog-473. The sequence goes on from CAWIBX010000002.1 coordinate 356,093, forward strand.
GACATCTCCCCGCACATTTTTCCCATCTTCCACTGGCACTTCTCGATATTCCCCAACGGCGCGCTCCAGATCCCCGCGGTCAAGCTGGGCCCGATCGACTTCAGCTCCGCGAAGACGTTCCTCACCGCCTCGACGTGCATCTTCGTCCTCGTCGGCATCGGACTCATCGCCCTCCGCCGCAGCAACTACGGCCGCCGCCTCACCGCGATGAAGGACAGCCCCGCCGCCACCGCGACCCTGGGGCAGAACCTGGTCAAGCTGAAGCTCTCGGTCTTCATGCTGTCGGCCGCCATCGCCGGACTGGGGGGGATCCTGCTGTCCTCGGCCCTGGCCAGCGTCGATGCCAACACCTACATCATCTTCATCGGCCTCCTGCTCGTGATGCTGACGGTGGTGGGTGGCATCGGCAACGTCGCCGGGGCGCTCATGGGCGGCGTCCTGGCCGGCGCCGGGTTCCAGGTGCTGACGACCACCTTCACCAACCTCAGCACGGACCACGGGGGCGGCGGGTTCTGGAGTGTCGCTGGCCAACCTCTCCCTGGTGGCACCGGCTCTGGTCGGGGTGAGCCTCGGCCGCAACCCGAGCGGCGCCGTGCCGCAGATCGTGGCGTCGTACCGCCCGCTCTGGCAGGTCAAGCCGGTGCTCGCCCTCGGTGTGGCCGCCGAGCTCGTGGCCTACCTGCTCGTTCTGACCAACGTGATGGGCAATTGGTGGTTCGTGCTGGCCACCGCGGCGATCGCGGTGGCGACGCCGGGACTGGGCGCGCGGTCCGGCCCGACCTCTTCCGGGCTCCCACGATCGCGCCGCGCGGCGCCCCGACGGCCCGCCGTGGCGGTGCCCGCGGCGACGTCCGGCGGGGTGGCGGCGGTGCAGGGGGTGGCCGATGCCCGCTCTTGAGGTCACCGACGTGTGCATGGCCTTCGGCGGCGCCCAGGTCCTTAGTGACGTCTCCCTCTCGGTCCAACCGGGACGCGTAACCGGGCTCATCGGCCCGAACGGGGCGGGCAAGACCACTCTCTTCAACATCGTCAGCGGCCTGCTGGCGCCCAGGTCCGGACGCGTGATCATGGACGGACGCGACATCACGAAGGCGGGTCCCGCCGCCCGCGCCCGGCGCGGTCTCGCCCGCACCTACCAGCGGCTGGAGCTGTTCAACTCGCTCACCGTGCGCGACAACGTCCGCGTCGCCGGCGAGATCCGCAACACCTGGGGACGGCGGGGACGGATGGACGTGAACGCGGAGACGGACCGCACCATCGAACTGGTGGGTCTGGGCGACGTCGCCGAACGCGAGGTCAGCGAGCTGCCCACGGGACGGGCCCGGGTGGTGGAGGTCGCACGCGCGTTGATGACCCAGCCCAAGGTGCTGTTGCTGGACGAGCCCGCCTCCGGCCAGACCGAGCAGGAGACCGAGGCGTTCGCCACGCTGCTGCGGCAGCTCGTGGACGACCGTGACCTGGCCATCTGCCTGGTCGAGCACGACGTCAGCCTCGTCATGGGGACGTGCGAGCTGATCCACGTGCTCGACTACGGCGAGATCATCGCCAGCGGGCCGCCCGAACAGGTCAAGAACGATCCCATGGTCGTGAACGCCTATCTGGGGGCGCCGTGAACGGTGCCGCGCCCATCCTCGAGCTGCGCGACGTCCGCGCCGGGTACGGACCGATCGAAGTGGTGCACGGGGTCAGCCTGAAGGTCCCGGCCGGGTCGGTGGTGGCGCTGCTCGGACCGAACGGCGGCGGCAAGACCACGATCCTGAACGTCTGCGCGGGCCTCCTCGCGCCGAGCGCCGGCGACGTCTGCTTCGACGGCGAGCCGGTGACGCTCGTGTCGGCCGACGGCCGGGCGCGGCGCGGCATCTGCACCGTGCCGGAGGGACGCGGGATCTTCCCGAACCTCAGCGTCCGGGAGAACCTCCTCATGGCCACCCAGGTCGGTGTGCCCATGGACCAGATAGAGGAGGTGGCCTACGCGCAGTTCCCGCACCTGAGCCCGCGACGCAAGCAGTTGGCCGGCACCCTGTCCGGTGGGGAGCAGCAGATGCTCGCGCTGGCCCGGGCCTTCGCGACACGGCCGAGGATCCTCCTGCTCGACGAGCTCTCGCTCGGCCTGGCGCCGATCGTCGTGACCGAGCTCTACGACAAGGTGCGCGAGCTCGCCTCCGGCGGGCTGTCGATCCTCCTGGTGGAGCAGTTCGCGCGCACGGCCCTGCCGATCGCAGATGCCGCCGCCGTCGTGCTGCAGGGCCGGATCGCACACGAGGGCTCCCCGGACGAGATGGAAGAGGCGTTGTCCGCCAGCTATCTCGGCGGCTGAGTGCGCACAGTCCCCCGCCGCGTCGTCTGCGCGACGGCCGGCGCGCTGCTCACGGCGCTCCTCCTCGCCTCACCGGTCCCGTCCGGAACGCCGGCGCAGGGTGCACCGCCCGCTTCTGCCCTCACCGACGCGGCGGCCCTGGTCCACCCGCTGGACGGCACCGGCACGGGTCCGGTCACCCCGGGCACCGTGGGCGAGTTCCCCGGCGCCGACGTGCCCTTTGGCATGCTCCAGTGGAGCCCGGACACCAGTCCCGACGCGGTGCAGTCCGGAGGCGGCTACGCGTACGCGGACAGCCACATCGACGGCTTCAGCCTGACCCACCTCAGCGGCACCGGGTGTCCGTCCTATCAGGACGTTCCCGTCCTCCCCACCGTCGGCGCGCTCGGCGCCTCCCCCGGCGCGACCCTTGACAGCTTCTCCCACGCGCGCGAGGACGCCTCGCCGGGGCGTTACGCGGTCGAGCTCGGCCCGTCGCCGATCGGCGTCACGCTGGCCGACACCACCCGGACCGGCATCGCCAGCTTCGACTTCCCCTCCGGCACCGAGTCGAACGTGCTCTTCAAGGTCGCCGACAGCGCCAACCCCGCCAGCGCCTCCAGCGTCCACATCGTGGGGGACGACGTGGTCGAAGGCCAGGTGACCAGCGGCGGCTTCTGCGGGACGGGCACCGACTACACCGTGCACTTCGTGGCCCGGTTCGACCGGCCCTTCTCGAGGTCGGGCACCTGGAACGCGTCGGGGGCGGCCGGGGCGCGCACCTGCAGCGGGACATCGTGCGGCGCCTCCGTCACGTTCGACACCGCGTCGCAGCACCGGGTCCTCCTCAAGGTCGGGATCTCCTTCGTGAGTGCCGCCGACGCGCAGCGCAACCTCGACGCCGAAGATCCCGGCTGGTCCGTCGCCCGCGTCGCGGCCCGGGCCACGTCCCGGTGGAATGCAGTTCTGGGGCGCATCGCCGCGACCGGCGGCACCGCCGCCGAGGAGCACACCTTCTATACCGCGCTCTACCACTCGCTCCTCTTCCCGAACGTCGTGTCTGACGTCAACGGGGACTACGCGGGTTTCGACGGCAAGGTCCACCGGGCACCGCCCGGACACGAGGAGTACGCGAACTTCTCCGAGTGGGACATCTACCGCAGCGAGATCCAGCTCGAGGCGCTGCTCGCCCCCGGACACGTCAGCGACATGGTCCAGTCGCTCGTCGACGACGCCAAACAGAACGGCTGGCTACCTCGCTGGGCCATCGTGGCCGGGGACACGTCCCAGATCAACGGCGACTCCGCCGACCCCATCATCGCGGACGCGTACGCCATGGGCGCCCGCGACTTCGATGTGAAGGCCGCGCTCGCAGCCATGGTCAAGGGGGCGACCCAGACCGAGACGGGCCACGGGCTCGAGATCGAGCGCCAGTACCTCGACCAGTACCTGAGCCAGCACTACGTCAACGCCGGATCGCTCGACCTGACTTCAATCGACTACTCCATCGGCGGATCGGTGACGCTCGAGTACGCCATCGACGACTTCGCCATCGCCCAACTGGCAGCCGCCCGGCATGACACCGCGCTCGCTGGCGCCATGGACCGAAGGGCCTCCAACTGGGAGTACCTCTTCAACCCCGCCACCGGGTACATCCAGGCCCGCGGCACCGACGGCAGCTTCCCGGCCGGGCCCGCCTTCCAGCCCTCGCAATTCGAGCCGGGCGGCCAGACCGGCTTCGAGGAGGGCAACGCCGTTCAGTACACCTGGGCGGTGCCGCAGGACCTGGCGGCCCTGGCCACGCTGACGGGTGGTGACGCCGCCGCCGCCGCCAAGCTCAAGACGTTCTTCACGGCGTTGAACGCGACCCGCTACTCCCCCTACGACTGGTCGGGGAACGAGCCCGACGAGTGGGCGCCGTGGGAGTTCGACTACTTCGCCGCACCCGCGGAGACCCAGGAAACGGTCCGTGCGATCCTCGACACCGAGTACGTCGACTCGCCCGTGGACGAGCCGGGCAACGACGACCTGGGGGCGCTCTCTTCGTGGTACGTGTGGGCCGCGCTCGGCCTGTTCCCGGTGACCCCGGGCACGGCGAACCTCGCGCTGGCGAGCCCGTTGTTCCCGTCGGTCACCATCGTGTTGCCCGACGGTCGTCACCTCGTCGAGTCAGCCCCGGGTGCGGCGCCCTCCCGGCCCTATGTCCACGCCCTGCGGGTCACGGGCGTCACCACACCGTCCTCCTCGAGCGCCACGACCTGTGGCGGGCGCGACACGACGGCCACCCGGACGACCGGTGCCTGGGATCTTCCGTGGCTTCCCGCCTCGGTGCTGCAGACCGGTGGCAGGCTCGCCTACTCGCTGTCCGCCGGCCCCCACCCGGCGTGGGGATCTGCTCCGTCCGACGGCCCGCCGTCGTTCGGCGCCGGGGCCCTCCCCGCCGTCGGGTTCTCGTCCCCGAGCGGCGCCGTGTCGGTGACGGTCGGGCAGCCGGCGACGGTTCAGCTCGGCGCGGCGCCGGCGCAGGCGGGTGTGCGCTCGGTCCACTGGCAGATCGCTTCGGAGTCTCCCGGCCTCGCCGTGACCCCCTCGTCGGGGACACTCCCCCTCGGCGCGACGGCTTCCTCCGGCAGCATCCGGTCCGGTTGTCCGACGCCCCACGCGATGACCCAGGGGCTTACGGTCACTGCCTCAGCCGCAGGCTCGTACGCGCTGCGCGTGACGCTCACCGCGGCGGACGGCACCGCACTCCCTCCGGTCGTAGTCGACGTCACCGCGCACTAGGTCCATCGCTCCCACTTCACGACGTCGGGGAGCCGCCGGCGTCCCGTAACAAGCTCGGGCCGGGAACGCTCGCCGGGCGTCGGGTGGCCGACGGCGATAGCGCCAATAGGCCGATACCCCGCCGGGACACCGAGGGTGTCCATGAGGGCCTCTGCCCCTTGGAAGATCCCGAAAAAGAGCGCACCGAGGCCGAGGTCGACCGCGGTGAGGAGGATCAGCAGGACGCCGAATCCGGTGTCGATGTCCCAGTAGGGCACGGGCCACTGCGCCTCTCTCCCCAGTGGGGTGTGGGCCTTGTCCGGGAGCGCGTAGCGGTCGAGGTAGGCCTGCTTGTGGGCGAGCGGGAGGATCACCACCGGCGCGCGCGTCAGCGGCTCCGACTCGGACTCTCCCCGCCACTCCGGACCGCTCGTCGTCTCCCAGAACAGCCGGCGTTGCCCCGGGTCGGTCAGCACGACGAAGGCGAAGCCCTGGCTGAACCCGGCCGACGGGATGCGCGTGGCGTTCGCCATGAGCGTCTCGAGCAGCTCGGGTGCGACGGGCTCGTCGGAGAAGTTGCGCACCATTCTCCGCCGCTGGACTACATCTTGGAACTCCATGGCCCCGCACCGTACCGGCGCACCGCCGGGCGTCGGAGCGCCCACGACCCGGCCCGCCGGCAGGGGTTCGCTCAGGCGTGGCTCGGAAGCAGGTCGTGCAGCAGGGAGTCGACGCGGGTTTCGATCTCGTCACGGATGGGCCGGACCTCGTCCAGGGCCTTCCCGGCGGGGTCTGGCAGCTCCCAGTCGAGGTAGCGCTTGCCGTGGTAGACGGGGCACGCGTCGCCGCACCCCATGGTGACGATGACATCCGCCCGCCGGCCCATCTCGTCGGTCAGCTTCTTGGGCGAGTGGGTGGAGATGTCGATGCCCATCTCGGCCATGGCGGAGACGACGGCCGGGTTGAGACCCTCGCCGGGTGCTGAGCCGGCCGAGTACACGACCACGCGGTCTCCCGCCTTCTTCGAGAGCAGCGCCGCGGCCATCTGGGAGCGCCCGGCGTTGTGCACGCACAAGAAGAGCACTTCGGGCCGGTCGGCCGTCACGGCTCCGCGCCGACCCGGTCGGGCACCAGGATCTCGCTCGCCTGCGTCGGCGTCAGCCTCGGATACAGCACCAGGATCATGACGACGGCGAGTGCGCCGCCCACGACCTGCGCGGCAATGAAGCTCGGCGCGGACGAGGGCGCGATCCCCGCAAAAGTGTTGGAGAACATACGGCCGATCGTGATGGCCGGGTTGGCGAAGCTCGTCGAGCTGGTGAAGAAATAGGCGGCGCCGATGTAGGCCCCGACGGCGGCGGGCGCCGACCGGGAACGGCCGGAACGGGCCAGGGCGAAGATCACCAGGACGAGCCCCAGCGTCGCCACGATTTCGGAGAGGAAGTGTGCGGGTGAGGCTCGGTGCTTGGCCGAGATCTCGAAGGCGGCCCGGGAGAACATCACGTTGGCCACCGCCGCCCCGAGGACGCATCCGGCCACCTGCGCGGGCAGATAGAGCGCCGCGTCACGCCACGACACGCCACCGAAAACAGCGTCGACGAAAGAGACGATCGGGTTGAAGTGGCCGCCCGAGACGGCCCCGAACATCAGGATGATGGCCGCCAGGCCGGCGCCCGTCGCCGCTGCATTCTCGAAGAGCTCCAGGCCCACGTTCCCCGCCGAGAGCTGCTGGGCGGTGATGCCCGAGCCGATCACGAGCGCCGCCAAGAAGGCGCTGCCCACGAACTCGGCCAGCAGGCGTCGCCAGAGAGCGGCCGGCATCACCGACGCCTCAACAGCACGGCGCGTCTTCGTCTGCGGCACAGCAGTCGCCGTCGCCCCGGATCCCTGTCTCGCTCGGGGCGTCGGCCAGCACCGTGTAGACCTCCCACGGAGCGCCGTCCGGATCTTCGACCCATAGCTTGTCCTGGACGGCGAAGCAGCAGGTGGTCCCCATCTGCTCGTGCGCGTCCAGGCCCTCGTCTGTGAGCCGGGCCTGGGTCTGCACGACCTCGTCGGTGGTGTCGACCTCGACTCCCAGGTGATTGAGCGCCCCACCGGCGCCCCCGTCGCGAAGGTCCGGCTGTTCGACCAGGACCAGCTTCAGCGGTGGGTCGGCGATGGCGAAGTTGGCGTAGCCCGGTTCCCGCTTTGCCGGACGCGTGGCGAAGAGCTTGGAGTAGAAGCCGACGGCGGCCTCGAGGTCTGAGACGTTGAGTGCGAGCTGGACGCGGGACACGGTGCCTCCGATGTATTGACAGTTGTCGATTGGTCAGTATGCTAGTCATATTGACATCTGTCAATGGAAGGATCCGGGTGCCGGTGAAGACAGCGAACAGAGCGAGGGCGGACGGGACCACCCTCTGTTGCACGCCGTTGACGGTGTCCACCATGACCCAAAGACAGGCAGAAGCCGCCGCACCACTCATGAGCGCACTGGCGGACCCGATCCGGCTCCGGCTGCTCTCCATCGTCGCCGCCGAGGGTGAGGTGTGCAGTTGCAACCTCGAGGGACCACTCGGCAAGAGTCAGCCTACGATCTCGCACCACACCCGGGTCTTGGCCGAAGCCGGCCTTATTGTCGGCGAACGACGGGGCCGGTGGACGTGGTGGAGCGTGGTGCCCGAGCGCCTGGCCGAACTGTGCCACCTCCTCGGCGGCCGCTAATTCCGTCCCTCGACTTCACTGCCGTCTTCCCCATACGACAAGGCGGCTCTTTCACGACGCGTCTCAGGCATCACACACCCGCCGATGTCATTCCAACACCATCGCGGGCCAGCGCCAGGTCGAACGAGCTCGACAACGCAGTCCGCACGGCCCGGCTCGCTGCCTGACACAAAACTTGCCTCAACTGTTCAGAAGCAGACTGTCAAGTGGGACTAGCCCACCCGGTAGAGCTTGGTTCCGTTCTCACCAAGGATCTTGCGGCGCGATTCCGGCCGAAGCGTGCTCATGGCCTCATGGACGTGTTGGAGGGGCTTGGGCCAAAGAGCGGTGGGGTGCGGAAAATCGGTCTCGAAGAGGATGTTGTCTTCCCCGACCTTGTCGACGAGCTGCTGGAGGTGCCCGAGCCCGGTCTCGAACCACATGGTGGCGAACCAGTTCGACTTGAAGTACTCCGAAGGCGTGCGCTCGAGCTCGGCTGCCTGCACCGGTGCGTTCTCAGGCAGTTCCCAGTCCATTGTCTCGAGGATGAAGGGTACCCAGCCGATGCCGCTCTCGACGGAGACCATCTTGAGCTTGGGGAAACGGTCGAACAGCCCCGAGAAGACGGTGTTGATCACCACGCGGGCGTTCCCGATGAAGAGCATCGAGCCGCCGATGGCGGGCTTGACGAACTCGTCCTGGGACTCCCAGAAGTACTGACCGTAGAAGTTCATCGCCGTGAGGCTGGATCCGATGTGGAAGTGGACCGGGAGTTCCAGGTCGGCGCAGACCTCCCAGAGGGGGTCCCAGGCTTTGTTGGCCAGGTCCGGGGCGCCGAGGTCCTGGGGGTCCGAGGTCATGTTGATCCCCCGCAGCCCGAGGCTTCCGATCCGCTGCGCCTCGCGGACGCATTCATCGACGTTCCATGCCGGCAGGATGGGCATCGGCAGCAGACGATTCTTCGTACGCTCCTGAATCTCTGCCCGAGAGTCGTTGAAGATCTCCACGCACAGTCGGCGCAGCGCGAGGTCCTTCACCTCGGCCAGGCTCTGGCCCCCCAGTCCGAGCGCGTTCGGATACAGGACCTGGTACTGAATGCCCATGTCGTCGAGTACCTCGAGGCGGGCGTCGACGTCCCAGGCGGCAACATGGGCCCGTTCGAAATCCCACTCGATCATCGATTCGAGGAAGGGGTGCTTCACTCCGTCTCGGTCGATGGTGCTTCCGCCGCCGGCCTTGCCGATCGGCGTCCCCTCAATGACCCACTGGCGCTCCCCGTCGACGTCCTCGACGTGCAGGATCTGATCCTTGTAGGCCGCAGGGGCCCGTTTCGTCCAAAGGTCCTCGACGTCGGTGAAGTGCGAATCGGCGTCCAGGACAGCCAGTCCCTCAGGCACCTCGGTGGCGAGAGTCATTGATCGGATCCTCCAGACTTCGTGGCCACGGGCCACGTCACCCCTGCACACCGGAGGCTACTCGCGTGGTCCGTGCACCAGCCCCAACGAGAAGAGGCGGCGGGCGGAATCGAACCGCCGTACGGGGCTTTGCAGCCCCTTGCTTGTTACGCGTAGGACCCAGGCCAGAGGCCATTTTCTCACGCCGACCACGCGCCGATCCCGCGAAAACCCCGCGTTACGTCGGCTCTACGCCACGCCACGGTGCAGACGGCGCTGCCGTCCCGTCGTACCGCCCCACACGCCGACGACGAACCGTTCCTCGACCTCGAGGCACTCCTGGCGCACCGAGCAGCCCTCGCAGTAAGCCAGCGCCGGCGCGGTTCGTTCGCCGCGCTCGGGGAAGAACAGGTCCGGGCCGGCGCCCCTACAGGTGGCCCTCTCGAACCACTCATGAGGGTGCCGGAGCTCCGCGAGAACGGCCGCGCTCCGGCGCCTCGGGGAGCATCAGCCATTCAATCAAGGCTCTGTTCGTGCTGCCCAAGGTATGGCGGGCATGTTCGAGATGGGTGAGACCCGACCTCCGACCTAAAGGGTCGGCTTCACAAAAAGCGAGGGTCCCTGCACCAAAAACGGGGCCCTCAAATCCGTTGCCCTTTCTTAACCCCGGTGCGAATAATGCAGAGCCCGAGCTACGCGAACAGAGGCTGTTGTCGGGTTCGCTATCCGGCCTCGGGTTGGGGGTGGGTGTGGCTGGCCTCTCTCGGATGTGACATCCCCTTCCTGGGGTCAGCCCACTCCCCCTCTCGGCATGGGGCTTCGGGATTGAAGCTCAGTACCGTCGGCACCTTGCTGATGCCCGCGCCCGGCGACCGGTGCCCCGGCTTCATCGCCGAAGCCGGCCGCTGCTGGCGCATGTTGTACGACGACAACCTCCAGGCGACGACTGACGCGAGGCGCCATTATGGACGGGCCAGTGGTTATCGCCGCGAGGCGATAACCAGGTTGAGGGTGTGGGCTTGCTCCGACCATCGGGACGGACCGACGTTTCTGCGCATTCGGCTGGCGGCAGTCCTGATCGCGCGATGCGCCGATCTTGTTCACCCGTTGTGCGAGTCAGGCCCTTCAGGCTCTATTCGGCGCCGGCCCGAACCGTCACGATCGTCGGTTAGTCGGGGGGCGGTGACCACATCGCTGAGGTATTCGCCGCCTCCCGGCTCTCTCGCCAGCCGCGAACTGGATGGCCGTGCCCCTACCCGTACCCGGCACAAGGGAGCTACCCCGCACACGCGCGAGGGTTCAAGCGCCATGAGCTAGCCAGAAAATTGTTTCTCGACAGTGCTGAGTATTGACGGGTTGTGATCCGTAGAACTCGATCTGGATTGGACGACGTCAAGGTGAGGAACCCGAGGACGTTGGCCTCAGCAAAAGGCAGAACGTCAGCCCGGTGAGCAACGCCGGAAGAAAAGCCAGTCGCATTGCCGCACCTATCCCAGAAGGCAATGCCGAGGGATTGAACTCTTTGCATCGTCAAACGCTGGGCGTCCGGTGAGTGCAGGACAGGAGACCTTGATGTCGGCTTGAGGCCGTCGAGCAGCTGGTTGTGAAGTGAAGCGCTGGACACTGGCCAAGATCACGAAGACTGAGGTGCAGGCGTCGGTCGCCGAGATGCGCTCCAGTGGTGTCCCGGACTCGGCCATCCGGCGACGATTCTCCGTCTTCCGTTCGGTCATGGTCGGCGTCGTCGAAGCCGAACCGATCGTGAAGTCACTCTGGCGCGGCGCGAACCTCCCCAAGGATCGCCGGGGCGAAATCGAGGTCCTTACACCCGAGGAGGTGGCGCAGCTCGCCGAGGCCATCCCTGCATGGTGTCGGTCGTGGGTGTGGACCGCGGCCTATTTCGGGGCTGCGCTGGTCCGAGATGGTCGGCCTTCGACGGCACGATGTCGACCTATTGCGGCGACGGATCACCGTGCGCCAGCAAGTCGTCGAGGTGGGTTCCACGTTCAAGGGCTTTGACGAGCCGAAGACGAGCGCGGGCCAATGCTCGATCGCCATTCCGCCGTTCCTGTGCAAGATCCTCGAAACGCAGCTCGCCGAGCGCTCACAGCCTGGCAAGGATGGGCTGGTGTTCGTCAACACCCGCGGGAACACTCCCCACCATTCCTCGTTCACCTCGCAGGCGTGGAAGAGGGCCGGGAGTGTATCGGCCGGCCGGACCTTCGCTGGCACGACCTCCGGCACACCTTCGTGGCGGATCGCGACCGGCGCCCACCCGAAGCAGATCCAGGAGGAGGCGGGTCGCTCGTCGTACAACACGACCATGAACGTCTACGGGCACCTGTTCGAGTCGCTAGGCGAGAGGGTGGCGGACGCCATGGAGGAGATCTACGAATCTTGTCTCGCAGCGCCGGCCCCAAAGGTCACCCGGATCGCCTGAGGGATGTTCGGTGACGCGGCCGTCGATCACGCGTGGATCACGCGCCTTCACGCGCGGATCACGCGAAATCCCAGCTAACGCGCGTCACGTCCGGTAAGCCACCGTCAAGTCACTCACCGCACCTGAACAGGGAAAGTCCTAGATGGTTAATTCCAAGGGGTCACCCGTGATCGAACGCGACGAGCGATCGCAGCGGACGCTGAGCGGTCTTGGCGTTGTGCCAGATGGCTGCGGTCAACGCGAGCAGGCGTTGGAGCACGCGGGTAAGGACCCCACCTGGGGTTCTGCCCCCATGGCGCTCGAGGTCGAGCTGAGTCTTGAGGGTGGCGTTGACCGATTCGATGAGCTGGCGCAAGGGCTTGAGGAGCGGGCTGGTCACGCGGCCTCGGTCGCGCTTGTGGGCGGGTCGGATCAGCGTGACGCCGTGCTCGGCCAAGAAGGTCTCGAACTCGCGCGAGCGATAGCCCTTGTCGGCGAGGACGCGCTGGCCGGGGCGCAACAGCGCGGGCTCGGCCTCGAAGAGGAACCGGGCCACCTCGCGCTCGTCGACCTTGGGATCGGCCAGTGCGAAGGTGATGGGTAACCCCGCCGGCGTGCACACGAGGTGGAGGCGCAGCCCCCAGAAAAAGCGCGAGTGGCTGGCGCAGTAGCCGTAGAAGGCCCACCCCGCCAGATCGGATCGCTCGACGGTGGGTCGCGACCGTCCGCACTCGACCGGCGTCGAGTCCATGACCCAGGTGTCGTCGTCCCAGTGCTCGGTGTCGGCCGCCAGCAGGCGGATGCACGCCCTGAGCTGGCCTTCGGACTTGCGCAGCCGCTTGTTGTAGCCGCTCTGCATGGGGATGTAGGGAAACCAGGCGCGCAGGTGGGCCCGGGCGTGACGCAAGAAACGGGTCTCAGAGGTGAAGCCCAAGAGCGCCTGGAGCACGGCCAAGGTGATGAGCTCGGCGTCGGAGATCTTGGGGGCGAGCCCGATCCTCGGGCGCCATGGGCGCAGCTCAGGACGGATCCGAAGCGCGTCGTCGATCGTCACGTACAGTGCGGTGACAAAGGTGTCCAGGTCGGCGTCCATTTGACCTCCATGGTCGAGTTGGGATTACGCAACGCCGATCATGGACGCCTTTGTCGCGTCCGACGCGGACCCTCGCTCAGCGGGGATCCCTTGGAATCAACCGTCTAGAGGCGGCGGGCGGAATCGAACCGCCGTACGGGGCTTTGCAGGAGCTCTGGAGAGGTCTGTAGGAGTTCAGGCTGATACATCGGTCCAGGTCATTGGCCGGTCGGGCCCAAGGGTGTCCACATCCGTCAGCCCGTCTTGTGGCATCACCGTGGCATGAGCAGAGCCGCCAGACCCGTCAAGGGGCCGCCGGAGGCGGAGTGAGGACACGAAGCGAAGGAGCGTCCCGCAGCGACCCTTAACCGGTCGAAACAGCACCGAAGCCACAATGGATCAGGTCGGCTCTTTGGGCCGGACTGACTGCCATCAGGGTCGCCCAGTCCGGCATGTCACTTCGGGGACAGTCCGACGAGCAAGCGAATCCGCTCCGTAACCGGCAAATACAGTGCGGTGATGACACTCGAGGATGCGGCCTTCGCCAGCGCCTACACAATCGAGGTTGACCCCGAGTTCCCCGGCAATGGCGACTGGGGGTGTCCGGCCGTCGGGTTCGACCGGACCGGCGCAGTCATGGCGGACTTCGACTCTCGGTGGGGGACTCCGTTCATTGTCCGCATCCACCCGGATGGTGGACAGGAGTGGGTTGCGATGCTGGCGGCGGGTGGACTCAGGACGCTCCGTGACGCATTCGTCACCCCCGACCCGCATGTTCTAGCCGTTGTTGTGGACGGCCTCGCCTACCTCGTTGACACCCGTACGCCTGATGTTCCGGCACAGATCGTCCACAACCAGATTCACCAGGTTGTGCCGAGCACCGATCCGCCCCTGCTCCTATTTGCTCGCTTCATCGACATAGTGGCTGTCGGACCAACGGGCATCGCCTGGAGGACGCCGAGGCTTTGCGTCGATGGTCTCGACGTGCGAGAGGTCAGTGCAAACGGGGTCGTCTGCTTCTGCGACAACTTGGCGACGATCACTCTCGACCCTGCCACAGGCGCTCAGGTGGAAGGGGCACCGCTCTGGCCTCCTGGCGCTCTCGCCTAACAAGGCCCTGCAAGCGCCGACACCGGGCGAGTCTGGGTGACCCCTACCGCCGGGAGTGGGTGCCACCGTTGGCACCGTGGGATACCTGTTGAACCCCAGACTGCGTCATGGGGTCGCGCCGCCGTCGAATTCTCAATGCCGCCTCGGTCGACGTGGGTGTATGGTCCCGTTCAGGCCGTCCTCGCCGGACGGCAGGGCGGCCAGGGCAAGGGAGGTGGACCATGTTCAACAGGGTGCTTACATTCAGGGGTGCGACCGATATCGACGGAGGTGTGACCTACCTCCGCGACGCGGCGCTTCCGGTGCTCGAGGCACAACACGGATACCGAGGCGTCACCGCCAGCGGCGATCGGTCCAGCAGGGTCTTCGGGATCTTGTCACTCTGGGACACTGCATCGGACCGGTCCGCAAGCGACAGCGCGTTGGGAAAGGCTCGCGAGGAAGCGCTCAAGATCGTCGGGGGCGACCTGACGATTGAGAATTTCGAGGAGGTCGTGCTCGAGATGGTTCGGCCGCCGAGCCCTGGGTGTGGGCTCTTCGTTACTCGGGTGCACATGGACCCCTCGGTCATCGAGGAGAACCTCGAGTTCTTCAAGAGCGACGTCCTGCCCCAGATCAAATCGCAGCCCGGGTTCTGCGGCTTGCGCAACATGATGGATCGCGCCACCGGCCGGGCAATCGTGGGTTCGGTATGGGACAGCCGCGCCCAAGCCGAAACGATGCAAGCCACTGCTCCCGAGCGTCGGGCGCGGGCCGAGGAGCGAGGTGTTTCGTTCGACGAGACCGAGGTCAGGGAAATCCTCTTCGCCTCCATCAAGTAGCGAAGAGCCGTCACTCGTCATCGACCTCCTGAATAGGGCCATCCGAAGGGTGAGTTCCTAACGCCGGCTATGAGCACACACGACCTGCGGTCAGCGGCTGATTCGCCTTATTCGACGGCTCCCCGTCACAACCAGGCCGGCGATAAGTCCGACCACGCCCCCAAGGATGGTTGAGGGAATCCCTAACTCGAAGATGGCAAACGGAGCGGTTGGCGCAAAGGTGTGAAGCCCAACGATCAGTCCGACGATCCCTCCGGTTATGCCCAATGAGATTGCGCCAATAGTTCCCCATCGAACAGGCAATGGCAGGCTCCGTAGCCAGGCCCGAAACGATTCCACGATTCATTCTGGCTCGATTTGCCAACTGCGGCCCAGCCTTCGCTGTCGAAATCACGAACTGCCCCATAACGCCGTACATCAGGAGTGGGTCAGTTGTCGACCGTGGCTAATCAGGACATTCGGAATATGCAGCGTTTCGGGAGTGCCTCGTCATGGGTTGTGAATTGATTCCAATGACGCCTCGTCCGTCTCCTTCGATGGCTGAGTTCGTCAGTGGACTTCATGCCCGCGAGCCTCTTGGCTTTGGGCACTCCTCGGAGCTCGCTGCTACCGTCTCCGATGCTAGGGCGGACGAACGAGGAGAAGAGCCAATGGCAGTGTTCAATGGAGCATTTCCGATCCTTCCCGGTAAAGAACAAGAGAGCCGGGCCTTTGCTGCCACATGCATGGGGCAACGCCGGAAGGAGTTCGAGGAGCAGCTGTCTTCAGACGGAATTTCCAGGGAGACATGGGCTCTTCAGGAGACTCCGATGGGCAGCTTCATGTTGGTGTGGTTCGAGGCTCCCGACATCGCGGAAGTATTCACGAACCTCGCCAGCCTCAACACTGAATTCACCACCTGGTTCCGGACCCAAGTCAAGGATCTCACTGGCGTAGACCTAGGCGCTCCGCCCGAAGGCCCGCCCCCCGACGTGCTGGTCGACTGCGCCCCCTGAGGATCACCCTCCCTCCCCTATGGGGACATCACCAGTAGATAGACGTTCAGCGATGCGGAGGGTCTTCGCCAGTAGGCAGCCGGGGGGGGAATGCCCCCTATCGTCGGGATGGAGCCGCGCAAGTCGTAGTAGCCGCTGACCAAACCCGTAATGGGCGATGGTGCGGAGCGGCGAGCAAGAATCTTTGAAATGGACGTCACTCACCGCACGATCCGTACCAATGGAATCGACATCCACGTAGCCGAAT
Source organism: uncultured Acidimicrobiaceae bacterium (assembly GCA_963834405.1). Lineage (GTDB taxonomy): Bacteria > Actinomycetota > Acidimicrobiia > Acidimicrobiales > RAAP-2 > Bog-473. Next base: position 371,895 of record CAWIBX010000002.1, read on the forward strand.
CCGGGGAGGGGCCATTGGTCCTCTTGCTTCACGGCTTCCCCGAGCTGTGGTACTCGTTTCGTCACCAGCTCGGCGCATTGGCCGAGGCTGGCTACCGAGCTGTGGCCCCAGACCAGCGTGGCTACGGCGCCACCGATGCACCCTCTGCAGTCCATGACTACACGCTCATGCACCTCGCCGGCGACATCGTCGGTCTCATAAATGCGCTGGATGAGAATTCCGCCGTTGTCGTGGGTCAAGACTGGGGATCCCCCGTGGCGACCACCTTGGCCCTGTTCCGACCCGACCTCGTCTGTGGCCTGGTCATGATCAGCACCCCGTACTTTCCCAGGGGAGAGACCGATTTCCTAAGCGAGCTCACCGCCAAGCTTGGGCCGGACAACTACCAAGTGTTCTTCCAGGAACCGGGGGTGGGTGAGGCTGCCTTCGAGGCCGACGTGCGAGCCACTGTTCTGGGGGCACTGCTCGGAATCTCCGGTGAGGCGGCCGAAGTGCACACCACGACCGAGGTGGATGATACAACAGTCATGCCTGATCATTCGGGCAAGGTGCTACCGGGATGGCTGAGCGAAGCGGACGTCGACTACTACACCGCCGAGTTCAGCCGGACCGGCTACCGGGGCCCACTCAACTGGTACCGGAACCACCGTCAGAACTGGGAGTACATGTCGGCCTGGCATCAAGCACCGATCACCGCGCCAGCAATGTTCGTGGGCGGTGACCGCGATCCGGTTCTCAACTGGCCCGGAACGCGAGCACTGGTGGACACGCTGGGTGACCACCTCATTCCCGATCTGCGCGTCTCGGTCATCCTGGACGGATGCGGCCATTGGATCCCCCAAGAACGACCGGTCGAGACCAACGATCTCTTGCTCGAGTTCCTGGTCGGTCTTTGAACCGCTGCGCTGGATCGATCGACTGGTTCAGTCGGCCGGCCCGAAGCTCATGGTGCCCAGTAGGTGCCCCAATGAGTTCATCGACGACAACGCCGAAGGGTGACCCCGTCCTCGCTGCCGGGACCGGGACGGCGTCGCTTAAGGGGTTGAGCCGTCCTGCATCGACTGCATGTTCTTGATCATGACTGCCTCGGCCGTGCGCAGCTCCTCGCTGGGGCTGAACCACAACCACTCGGTACCGGGCTCGTTCGCTACCGGGACGTGACCAGGCGGAATGTAGAAGACGTCGCCGACCTCGAAAACCTCATCACGGTCGGCGTATCGTGCTGTCATCTTGCCCTTGAAGACGTAGCCCCAATGCGGGCACTGGCAGCGGTCGTCCGGAAGCCCCTTCATGAAGGGCGTCGCGTCCATGTCTTCGAGGAGCGACGTGAAGCTCACGGTGTAGCCGTCAAGCTCGTCGCGCAGATCCACCACCGGGCCGACATCCTGGCCTTGTGGGGCGCTGTCCCTTGAGAACTTCGGCATCTCGATCGCTTCTTTCGTCTGGGTCGTGGCGTGGGTTACACGATCATGAGGTGTTCGACCCCATCTTTACGCTTTTGTCGGTGGTCACCAACGCCAGTTCCCGTCCGGTACGTGCCGAGGCGACAGCCGTTCTGGAGCGGGCTCCAAGGTGTCCCCGGACTGCGCCGCACCGAGGTGGCCACGCTGGCTGGGATGAGCGTGGAGTACTACTCGCGGCTCGAACGCGGGAACCTGGCCGGCGTCTCCGAAGAGGTACTCGAGGCCCTCTCGCGCGCCCTCGAGTTGGACGAGGCAGAGCGGGCACACCTCTACGACCTCGCCCGAGCGTCTACCTCAAGGCCAACACCACGGAAGCGGGCCCAGCCCGAGTCCGTCCGTCAGAGCCTGCAATCAACCCTCGATGCCATCACCACGGCGCCTGCAGTGATCAACAACGGCCGAGGCGACATGGTCGCAGCGAACTCCCTTGCCCGTGCCCTCTTCTCCGAGATGTTCCTCCAACCATCACGACGACCTGTGAACAATGCCCGATTTGTATTCCTCGACCCACGCGCCACGACCTTCTACCAGGACTGGTCGAAGGTGGCCGACGAGACTGTGGCGGCCTTGCGCACCCAAGCCGGTCAGAATCCCTACGACCAAGCCCTGTCTGATCTTGTCGGAGAGTTGTCAACTCAAAGCGAGGAGTTCCGAACTCGATGGCCGCTCACAACGTCCGACAGCACTACACAGGTTCCAAACGGGTCCGACACCCAGCGGTTGGGGACATGGAGCTCACCTATGAGGTCTTCGGCGTCTCGACCGACGACCTGAGATTGATGTCTACACGACGCAATCCGGTTCGACTAGCGAGGACGCGCTGAAGCTGCTCGCCAGCTGGACCGCCACTGAGGCACACATCGGCGAGGACTTATCCACACGCCCATAAGTGCTGCGGGGTGTCACCCCAGCCCGGCAGCGATCTGGGGCAGTTCAACTCGGAGCGATTCCGTGCGGTTCTGTAGCGTGAGAACTCCAGTCCCCCTAGCGCGGCCGCCGGACTACGACCAGAGTTCAGCCCGGCGCGACCACCAGGTCTCGGCGGCGGTCAGCGCGCTCTCGGCCTCGCGGATGCCGTCGCCCACGAGCCCGGCGGTGGCAGCCCAGTGCAGGGGTACAAGGGCTAGAGCCCCGGGGAGCCATCGGTACTCGTCGCGAGTCAACGGTTCCGGAGCCGTGCCTTCGTAGGCGTCGAGCAGTCGTCGCGGCTCGAGCAATTCGCCGCTCGATGCGACCTGGTGCAGGCTGGCCGCGATGTCGTACAGCCGCTCCCTGAGCCTCGCGAAATCCAAGTCGAAGGTGACCCATAAGCCGTCTGACAGTTCTCCCGCGTTGCCCAATTTGTAGTCCCCATGAATCGGAGCGCATGGCAGTTCGACCTCCTTCCGGAGCTTGGAGAGCTCGCCAGTCAGTTGGCGCATCCGATGCACGACCGGCTCGCTGCGGGGTCCGAGCCTGCGGCGTGTGAAACCGACCGAGTAACGCAGTTGGCCGAAGGTTCTGTGGTCGTCGAGGGGTTCGGGCGGACTGGGCTCCCAGACTGCTTTGAGCGCAGTGTGAACGCGTCCGAGCTCCTCGAATAGGCGGACGTAGGAGTCCTGGTCCGCCCGTGGCTGCACGTGATCGATGAACTCCTCAAGCTCAGCCCAACGATCAGCGACCCTCAGGAGGTCGCAGCCGGAAATCGGAATCGGCCGAGCGACGCGGACTTGCGTCCGCTGGAGCCGTTCCCGCAAGCGCCGCAGTCCCGCGACCCGCCCGTGGCGAACCCAGGGCCTATGAACCCGGAGGAGAACCCGCGGCTCAGCGTCTATCCGCAGGTTGAGGTTGAACCCACCGCCGATGTCTGCCCATCCGGCCCCGCGCGCGACGCAGTTGATCAGGGCCGAGACGGCCGGATCATCTGGGCTGGCTCTAGGTCCAAACCAGCGCGGCAAGGCAGGGGGAGAGGTCGAAGCTTCGATTCCGGTCATGGCAATGGCCCACCAAGCGCACCCGACGAAGGGGTCCGTCGGCGAACCCATCCTCCTCGACGCGGGTCGATCGTGCCACCGAAGTGCCGCACGGTGGCTCCCCGGCCCGGCGGTATGGGATGGCCTATAAGCAGTCGGATACTCCGCGGGTCTTAGCCCCGGGGTGCGAAGAACTCAAGTGCGATGTTGTCGGGATCTCGAAACGACAATGCCGAGTAGTAAGGCGTGTCCACGATGCCACCGTTGGGGATGCCGAGTTCGTTCAGACGGATTTCCCATGCCTTTAACTCATCGCGGTTGGCACAGCCGAAAGCCAGATGATCGAGCCCCGGCCGCCGCTCGTTGAACGGCTCAGTGCTGTCCAAGTCAGGGAACTGAGTTACGCCAACGATTGTGCCGCCGGTAAGCCAAGCGACGCGCTGGAACGGACCTGTGTCCTCGTCAAGGATTGGGTCCGAGCCGAACAGATCCTTGTACCAAGGCACACTCCGTTCAAGGCTCGTAACCGTTAGCGCCACGTGAGTAATCGCAGGGAACTCAGGCATCTCTTTTCTCCCCTTCGCACCTCGTGGACGCAGCGAATGCTACCTCTTTGGTTGGCAACTCTCGGGGAGTAAAAGCTATCTGGCAGCACCAGTCGCCGCGCTAACTGAGGCCCCAGTCCCGGCGATGATGTGGAACGGCCTGTCAACCCCCCGCGCGGAGGTCCCTTTCACTGTTTTTGGCCGCGACGCACCAGCGGTGCGGCGCTCGATCGCTCTTGAGCAGTCGGTGGGGCCCCCGGCGTCAACACGGAGCGCCCGGAACCCGAAGGGTGAGGACGAACGGTGTTGACGCCGGGGAGGAGGCTGCTACTCGTCGCCCCATGCGAAAGGCGGTGGTGGTCGAGCGAGCCATCGACGACGCGCCGGAGCGCAGTGGATCGGAGAACCGCCACGATGATGTGCGCGTATCGAAATCGCAGTAAAGCCATTCGCAGGTGGTTGCCTCTGAATTGGGGCGCCCGTGACATCGTCAGAACGAGCGATGGTGGGCTGAACGCCGGCGAGGATCGGATCTGCTGCGGCGGTGCTCCGGCGCGTCGTGGAGGGTTCGATCAGACGCGGCGCCGATCGCGCGCTGGTCGACGGGAAGACCACGATGTCAGACCTCGGCCACCATCTCGGCCCAGAGGAACCCGGCGAGCTCGCGGGCGATGGCGGCGGCCACGACCGAGCGCGCGTTCTTGTGGGCGGCGAGTTGGCGGAAGCGCCGCGACAGGCGGACCTGCGCGGCCCACGAACAGGCCACGGTCTGTGGCGGCACACCCACTTGGCGCTCTCTGATGCCGACGCCCAAGTTGGGGCTGTGCTGGTAGGCCCAGGCCGCTTCACAGAGCTGGCCCCGCAGGTGGGCGTTGCCGGCCCGGGTGATCGAGCCCCGACGCTGGGTGAGCCCCGTCGAGTTCTCCCCGGGCACGAGGCCGGTGAAGCTCATGAAGCCTCTCGCCCTCGGGAAGCGACGCCAGTCGAACACCTCGGCCGCCAGACAGAGCGCGCCGATTCGGGTCACGCCCCGGTAGGCGGACAAGCGTTGCACTTGGTCAGCAAAGGGACCCGTTGTGCACCACGGCAGGAGATCGGCCTCGACCGACTCGAGCGCGGTATCCCGCAGCTTCACCGTCGCCAGGTAATGCGCGTACGTCGTGGCAATAGCCGGGTCGTCGAAGGACAAGGTGGCGAGCCAGCGTCGATGGCGTTCGGTCCACGGCGACCCTCCTCGCCACACGACGCTGTGACGAAGGAGGAATCCACTCAGCCGGTTGCGGGCCCGGGTGAGATCTTGGACCATGTCACCGCGTGTGCGACAGAGATCGCGCACTCCCTCTTGGGCGGGGGTGGGGATGGCGATCGGGGTCAGCTCACCGGCCCGGTGCAACCCCGCCAGTCGTCTGGCGTCGCGGCGGTCCGTTTTCACCCGATCGCCCGAGCCCTTGGGGATGAAGGAGGGGGCCACCACGTCGCAGCGCACCCCGATCGAGGTCAGCAGGCGTTGGAGGTCATATCCGGTCGGGCCGGCTTCGTAGCAGGCCCAGATCTCCTTCGGCCTCCCCAGCCGTTTGACCAGGCGTCGCACCGAGTCAGCGTCGTGGAAGATCTTGTCGACCTCGGCGCTGTCGCGATCGGGCGAGAGCACCGCCACCGCGATCGAATCCTTCGAGACGTCCATCCCCAGGTGGACGAACCCTCGGTGGGCAATACTGGACACGGCTGGCTCCTTCCTTCCGTATGTCGGCTCCGTTCACCGCACAAGTGAATGATCCACGTAAATGCGGATGCCGGAGGAGCCGGCCGTTCCATACTGAATTGGGGACAGGCGGAACCGGCAATGTGTGGTCGAAGCGCCTCGCTTGTGACCGGCTCCGGCACCCGGGCTGGCTAGCCTCAACCACATGGAGACATGGGACGCGATCAGAGCTCGCCGCAATGTACGTTCCTACAGCGATCGACCGATAGCCCCCGAACATCTCGATCGAATACTTGAGGCTGGACGGCGAGCGCCTTCAGCGTCAAATCGTCAGAAGTGGGACTTCGTCCTCGTGACAGATCCGGGTCAACTCCAGGAGCTTTCGACAGTCTGGATGGGTGCCAGTCACTTGGCGACTGCAAAGGCTGCGATCGTCCTCGTACTTCCAGAGCCCGAGTCCGAGCGCTATCGGACGATCGATCAGTATGACCTGGGGCAGGCAACCATGGTGATGATGTTGGCTGCTACTGACCTCGGTATCGGCAGTGGGCATTCTGCGATCGGTGACCAGGACGCCTGCAGACGGATTCTCGACACGCCAGCCGACCACCTATGCGCATACATGATTGCTCTGGGTTACCCGGCCGACCGACCATTGAAGCCAATCGCGAAGCCGGACCGACGTCCCTTCGACGAGGTTGTACATCGCAACAAGTGGTGACGAGCGCGCCGCTCTGTGTGGTGCGGCACACATCTCCCTCCCTCTTGAGCCACTATCCGGCGAACTGGGCTACCCCAGGTCCCGGTGATCCCTCAATAAGGGCCCTTCATGGATTGCGCACTTAATGGCGCGAGGCAGGAGACGTCAGCAAAGTTCGCGGAGGGATGGATCTCTTACGAAATGCCTCTGTTGAGCGCCTTCAACCCGGACCCTTCGTTAACCCGACGATAGCTCGACCCGACCGCTTATTGACGAACCGACAATCCCGGACCACGCTGACACTCGGCCCGCTTGTGCGGCTCGTGAGAGAGGGGTCCCGGCAAAGTGTCCGAATGGCGCAGTTGGCAGACCAACGATATTGGTGGATGGACTCGCGGAGAGGGCGACCACCAGCTGGTCTTGCTGCACGGTGGACCCGGCATGTCGGATTATCTTGAAGGACTCGGAGACCTGCTGGCCGACGAACTAGGCGAGACGTGGAGCATTGTCCGCTACCAACAGCGAGGTCTGTCGCCCTCCACGGCACAGGGTCCATTTACGGTCGAACAAGAGGTGCGGGACCTGCTCATGGTTTGCGAGAGTCTCGACAACGATGTCGTCTGGATCCTCGGTCACTCATGGGGCGGCCACTTGGCGATGCACGCGACTGTCGCCGTGGCTGACCGATTCCGTGGTGCCGTCATCGTTGATCCATTGGGGGCTGTACCCGACGGCGGACAGGCCGCCATGTCCAAACACTTCACCTCCAGGCTCAGCCCCGCCGAGGCATCTGAATGGACCCGCCTCGAGAAGCTTTCCGCCACGGACGGTCCTAGCCCGGAGCGGCGCATGGCCCAACTATCGATCCTTTGGCCCTACTACTTCTCGGAACCCGCAACCGCGCCGCCGATGCCACCGATCAAGATAGGACCCGGGGATCATCGTGAGTCCATTGCGGATCAATTCGACAAGCAGACCCTGGTCAAGAGGCTGCCATCGGCATCGACGCCAGCGCTCTTCATGGCTGGCACCAAGAGCCCGATCCCACACGAGGAAAGCGTGCGCAGCGCCGCGCTCGATGCCCCGGGCCGAAGTCGTGCTGCTACCCACCGGTCACTTCCTCTGGGTCGAGGATCCGCCGGCGACGGTGGCGCCGGTCGCGTCCTTCCTTCGCGGCACATAAGCAGTCATCGAAAACCGAGTGTCCTTGCACGCCCCATTGTGGGGTTGCGGATAGCACCGATGTGCCGGTCAGATGCACCCCAGTCCGGCGAAATGGGGCAGGCGGAACCCGTTAGCCCCCAGTCCACAGTTGTCTCTGCTATCAGGAGTCTTGGCAGAACCCGACGTCGCTTTAATCGACAAATGGCTCGGAGAACCAGGGATTAACGAGCCGCGGGCGGGCATTTACCTTCTTGGCGTTCAGCGCGACAGCCGCTCCACCTCGGGCCCTTTTGCGGACTCACCGGGAAAGGCCAGCGACGTTGGTCGCCGTCGAAGAGATATGGCCCAGCAAGATCCCGACCAAAATCGGCGTGAGCTGGTTCGCATCGCGGCCACCGGTGCCCAGCTGCCCTGAACGATTGCTGCCCCAAGCCCAGAGCCTCCCTGAAGTGTCGATCGCGTAGGAGGAATCTCCCCCCGTGGCAACGTGGGCGGGTCTGGCTCCGTGCGGCAGCGTCACACGAATCGGATTGAGTGCGTTCTGAGTTTGGCCGTCGCCAAGTTGGCCCTTCTTCCCATCTCCCCACGCCCACATCGACCCGTCGACGAGAATGGCGAGAGTCTGGCCGTTGCTGGGCTTGCTTCCTCCTTGGAACACCTGGGCGACACCAACGTGCAGCGGCACACGGACGGGGACCGTGCTGTTGGAGGTGCTTCCGTCGCCGAGCTGTCCGGACGAATTGAGGCCCCAGTCGTAATAGGTGCCATCGTCCATCAAGGCGCCAGAGCTTCCTTCCGAGGACACCAAAGCCCGAATTTTGCCCTGTGGCAAGCCGACGACCTTCGTCGGCGTCAAGCTAATTCCGGTGCCGCCGTTGCCGAGTTGTCCGGCCCTGCCGTCGCCGCAGGCGTAGAGCTGGCCACCGGAGTCGATCAGGGAGTGGCCGCCGGCACCGCTCGCTAAGGAGACGTTAGGGAGTGGAATCTTCCTCGGCCGCAGGAGCACTCCTCCGCCGGGCAGGCACAGGTCGTTTGCGGTGTTGGCGCCCCATCCCCACGCTTGGTCATGAGAATCGATCACAAGGGCGCCGCTGCCGGGCATCGGGCTCGCGAGAGAGGTGATTTGGACGCCGTGGGGAAAGGACACCTTCACCGCCGTGCTCACGAAATCTCGAGTAGAACCGTTGCCCAGTTGGCCCCTGCTCCCAGCGCCCCACGCCCAGACCGTCCCAGCGGACGTCAGAGCGAATGTGTCGGAGTTGGTGGCCACAAACTGGGTAACCGTTCCCCGGATGCCCGAGATGGGCGTGGGCCTCTCGTGCTGGATCTGGCTCAGCTTCTCTTTTGTGCCCCCTATTGTGCCGCCGACCGCACCGAAGGTGTACAGGACCCGGTGGCCAGCAACCGAACTCGTCGGGTTCGTTTCGGAGGCTCCCGCACACAGCGCCACTCCCACGACCGCGGCCGTTGCAAGCGCGAGGACGGATGCTGCCCGTAGGGCCGTCACGACCGGCACCTCCCTTTGTTCTCTTCTCCTGGTTCCATTGTCCGAGTCAATGGATTTCGCGCCATCAGCTGCCCGTGCCGATCCCGCCGTGACGCAGTCACGCAGGAAAACGGTGAGGGACGTTTCGCAGCACGACATATGCGCAGGTTGTCGCAGAACTCCGATTGCGAGATAGCGCTCGGAGTTGGTCGGTTCGACGTCGACACGATCACATCATCATGTGGCGATAGTTGTTGTGCCGTCATGTGGACTGTGTGAACAACCTGTGAGAAGTTCGCCTGGCGATCAGCCCTGGCGCACCCCAGGCCGGGGACATTCTCACTCGACGCCGGAGACCCCCGCCCGTCAACGGCGTTCGTGTCCATAATTATGCAAAATGGCGTCCAACCGAACGTGAACTCGCTCGCTAGCCCATACGTGCGCGGCTGTGGCGATCAGCTTCGGGTTGGAGTGTCCTTCCGCTTCGAGCAGCGGAAAATACCGATCTGGATCCGCAGTGAGGAGATCTTCGAGGATGCAGCAACCGATCATCACGATTTGCCAATCAGTGTCGGACTCCCTTGCCAGCTCAACAGTGACTCTCCAGGCTCGATCCGAGTCATCTAGAAAGATGCCCTGTAGATCGGACACAGCCCACCAGTCGGGGTCTTCAGCGCCCTCTTGCTCCTGGTGCGCCTGACACCGGAGCCAAGCTGCGACAAGCTCGTGGTCTGGATGGCTCACGGCGGATCAGCCTACGGTCGGCGGTGGCTCGGGGGTGAGCCCCGGCCCAGCGTTATACAGGGGCACCCTCGCCGATCGATTCGATCAGATCAGATCAGATCAGATCTGATCAGTATGCGCTCTCCGACATCATGATGAAGGTCTTCAGAGAAAGCTTGGCATTCCAATGCTCTGATCGAGTTCTCTTCGACCTCGAAGGCTCGACCACGGGCGCCAGATCCAGAGAATGACCATGAGGCCGATCAGCCCGACGCTCAACAACACCCATCCCAACGGGTCGAGGGCCGTTCCCGGTCCTGCCCAAAAGAAACGGTGAGGGTTCACGAGAATCGATGGCACCGGGCGATCGAAGCGCGGCCCGACAGGAGCGGCCGCCATAGCTTGAGAGCCGAATCGGGGTCGAACGAGGATGAGCAGACCCACAGCTGCGACCATCGCACCGAGCAGAGCACTGAGGGCCAGCACCAGTGATCGGACTCGGATCGTGCTGCGGTCAGGAGGAGTGACGTCGGCGACCCCTCGGGCCATCGCCCACGAAGCGGCAAAGGATTTGGAGTCGAAGTAGCCGTTGCCGAGCACCTCTTCTGGCGACGCTCCGTCGGCTTGAGCTTCGGCGAGATCCGCCTCAAGGTCTGCTGCCATCTCGTTGGAGTCAACATCGGGCACGCCCAGCCGACGCCACTCTTTGCGGCACTCGTCAACAAATCCGCTCATGAGCTCACCTCTGCTCTCGCGAGGCCGAGAACGGCGTCGACCGCATTGCGGGTGGTCTGCCATTCGTTGATTCCCGATACGAGGGCTCGCTGCCCCTGGCGGGACAGCTCGTAGTACTTCCTGGGTGGACCGCCGTTGCTAGCGGCTCGGTGGGTGTCCACGAGTCCGTCACGTTCCAGTCGACCCAACAACGGATAGATCGACCCCTCGCCAACGATCGAGAGACCTCGTTCTCTGAGGCGCTTGGTCATTTCGTATCCATAGGCCGGACCTTCGCCCATCACTGCAAGCAGGCACAGGTCCAGAACCCCACGGAGCAACTGAGTTCTGCGGCCACCGCCCACTACCATGCTACACATGATAGTGGGCGGTGGCTTGCGTTACAAGGGACGGTGGACAATTCGTCCACGGTCGCGGCCACTCCTCCTGGACCTCAGACCGGCGAATGGGGCGACCCAAGCCTTTCGCTGAATGTCGGGATTCGGGGGCATGCCCAAATGGCCCCCGCAAGGCAACTTCGTCTGCCTCATGCGGGCGGACTCTGCGCCCTAGGTAATCGGGTTTCCCTCGGCGTTGACGATGGGCAGGTCCTCGATGTTCGTTCGCAACCATTTGAGAGTCTTCAGGCAAGCCTCAACGGTGGCGACATTGGGAGAGTTAGCAACGATCTGACCCGTGTCGGTCACAAGTTGCCAGTGCCAACCGGAAGAGCCCTGCGAGGTCACCTGAAAGTAGCCATGGAGACCCTTCGCCATGTCGAATCCTCCTTTTTGGGGCTTCGTCCAACCCTATGTCCACGTCGGTCGAACTGGGTATCACCATGGTGCCGCAGGGTGGCACCCACTTCCTGATGCGTTATGTCACGGTCTGCGAACGTGGTTTGCGGTTTGTCGCGGTTATGGGCTATGGCGAGACGAATCGGACAGAGGCTTGGACGCTTGCCGGTGGGCCTACCAGCTGATGGAACGCCAAGACTCGATGATCTTTCGATCGCCGAAAAGTCGAAGCTCCGGCGAGTCTGGCGAGCGTCGATTCACAAGCCATAGCAGCAGGTCCGACGACGGTCCTTGTAAAGCGGCGGCCGCCTTGGCGTGGGAGCGGCTGTGATCAATTCGATCAGGTGCCAAGTTGAGGAGCCACTCGCCCTCGGTATCAGTCGCGTGCAGGTGCAGAGATCCCGTGAGCCCATCGACGTGGATGAGCTTGAACTGGAAGAAAAAAGACATGAAGGCAAGGTGTTCGTCGATGCCATCTACGGCCAGCTCGGGATCGACGGGCTCGGCCATGCCGGTTGCCAGTTGTGCGTCCCAGCGGTGGACGGCCGTCTCCAGTGATGCCCGACGATGCCAGAAGCGCGCCGGTGCCGGCTTGTTATCGAACCAGTTCCAGATCGGTTCATCAGGCGGTATCGCACTGAGAACCTCGATCAGCCCGACGAATCCTTCGTCGTACCAAGTCAACAGGGCCCGAGTGTCCGCGGGCGCAGATGGGAATCGGCGAGGATCCTCCGTGGCACGTGCCTGGACAATGTCGGCAAACCAGCGGTGCCCGCTCCCGACATGGGCGACCAGAGCCGCCATGTCCCACTCGGAACAGGTCGGAATCCGGCGATCGAGACCCTGTATGGCCGCGGCGCGAAGGCGATCACCATCGGACCGCAGATGATCGAGGTAGACAGTCGGTTCCATGTTGTTAGTCTGGCCCCCGCGGGAGACACCCAACCCCACCCGTGCTTGGCGGTGGAGGAAATCAGCAGAGTCCTCTCCCGAACTGAAGCCAGGCGTAGACACTGGCGGCACGTCCCAGGGAGTTCCGGGCGCCTGGCAACGACTTCCTGGCTCCCCGTCGGACCGGGGACCGGTAGCCGTGAACCGGCGTATGGGGATAGGTAGCCCGCAGCCAAGTGAATGTTGTTCGCTGGTCCAGCTATGCGAATTCCGAGTGAGGCTGAGGTCAAAGGCGACCTCATCAGGGATCGCCAGAAGCTGCCTGGAGCGCTGCAGACCTGGAACCAGACGAGCCGTACCCGGCAGCGAAGGATGATCAGGATGCTGAGGCCGTCGGAACTGCGGCGTGACGCTTTCGAGGCACATTTCCAGCAAGACATGGAACTGGTCGCAGTATGGGCGCGATTCCCGGTTACACAGCAGAGGGAGTTAGGTGGGCGTAGCTCACGTTACGAACCCGGTCTGGTATGCGAGCACGACGACCTGGACGCGGTCGCGGAGGCCGAGTTTCTGGAGGACGTGCGTGACGTGGGTCTTGACAGTCGTCTCGCTGATATAGAGCTCCGCGCCGATCTCTGCGTTGGAGAGCCCCTGGGCGATGAGCCGAAGGATGTCTTGCTCGCGTGCGGTGAGCTCGTCAAGTTCTTTCGGCAGCTCGTGACGAGGGATGCTTGTGAATTTCTTGATCACTTGTTTGGTGATCGCGGGTGAGAGGAGCGCGTCTCCAGCGGCGACGGTGCGGACCGCCTCGATCAGTTGTTCGGGGGGATCGTCTTTGAGCACGAATCCGCTCGCTCCGGCGTTGAGAGCTTCGTAAACGTATTCTTCGAGTCCGAAGGTGGTGAGGATCAGGATCCGCGCCGTGTTGTCGGCGGCGAGGATCCGGCGAGTGGCCTGGAGCCCATCGAGTTCAGGCATGCGAATGTCCATCAGGATCACGGTCGGGTCAAATCGCGCGGCCATGGCCACCGCTTCGAGTCCGTTGCTTGCTTCGGCGACGACTTCCATGTCTTGTTCGCCGGCGAGCAGCATTCGGAAGCCGGCGCGGACCATGGACTGGTCGTCGGCGATGAGGACTCGGATCGTCATGGCCGGTCTGGGGTGAGTGGGAGGCGGGTGCTGAGCGTGAACCCGCCGCCGTTTGTCCTTCCTGCGGTCATCTCGCCGCCGTAGAGTTTGACGCGCTCGCGGATGCCGATCAGTCCGTGGCCGTAGCCGTCGCTCGGCGTCACGTTGGTGCCGTCGTCGCGCACCTCGATCGCAACCTCGTCGGGCCCATACCGGATGGTGACGTCCGCGTGGCTGGCGCGGGCGTGCTTGAGCGCGTTGGTGAGACCCTCCTGAACGATCCGATACGCAGAGAGGTCAATCCCTGGCGGGAGTGGAAAACGCTCCCCGTCGAGGTGCAGCTCGACGGGAAGCCCGGCGCGGCCGATCTCCTGCACCAACGAGTCGAGGCCGTCAAGGCCGGGCTGAGGTGCGAGCTCGACGCCGTCGCCGTCACGGCGCATCACACTGAGCAGACGGCGCATCTCCGCCAGTGCGCCGCGCCCGGCCTGCTCGACACTCCTGAGGGCATTGCGATCCTCGGCCATTGTGTCGGGGAGCCGGTGCCTGACAGCGCCGACTTGCAGCACCATCACGCTGACGGCGTGCGCGACGATGTCATGCAGCTCGCGCGCGATCCGCGCCCGCTCCTCGGCCACGGCGACGCGCGCAGCTGCATCCCGCTCCTGCTCGGCCTGGGTCGCATGTGACTCCGCCACCTCGGCCTGCTCGACCCGGGCGCGGACGGCAAGGCCTGCAATCCAGGCGACGGCGAAGTCGACGGGAATGAAGACGAGCTGGTCGACCGATACTCCGGGGATGTTGTAGACGAGGGTCGCCGAAGCGCCGACCACGATCGCCAGTCCGAGGCCGGCCCGTCGGAGGTCCCGAAGGTTCCCGAGCAGGAATGCAGCCACCAGCCCGATCAGGAACAGGGAGTCCGGATACGGGATCAACAGCGGGTCGACGAAGGAGATTCCCGCGGCCAAAAGCCAGTACCCCGCCGGTCCGGCAAACGGAAATCGTCGCCGCGCGAACAGGGGAAGCACCAGGATCGCGAGCGCGGGAAGGCAGAACCACAGCGTCGTTGTCGGAGCTCCGGACGAACCGCGTCCGAGCACCACGTCGAGCATCGCCACGATTGCCACCAGCGCGATCAGCAGATCGAACCAGTACGTGCGGACGAGATGTTCGATTCGGCTCACCCGCTGAAGGTACTCCCCTCCCTCCGTTCCCGCCTCCTACCTACGTAGGAGTCGCAATCGTCAGATGGTAGGAGCGCCAACACAGCCTCCCGACGATGCCGATCTCGCCGTCTCACCTTAGCTTCGACATATGGCACAACGAGGGTCGACGAAAGGAAGAACCATGATCGAGGAAATCAATCCGACCAAGCGCGACGGCAAGACCGTGGCAGTCGACCAACCAAGACCACCGCCGCAAAGACCACGGGCATTCACCTGGGCCCGGATTGTTGCCCTGGCGGTCATCGGGGTACTGCTGTTCGGCCTGGCGTACATCGGGTTCGCGCCCGGAGACGCCGCTGTCTCGGTCCCCCAAGGGGCGTACGCCGGCCAGCTGACCATGCACTCGTGCACCTATGCCACCGAGAAAGGCGCCTACCGCGCCGACTGCGGAACGCTCGTCGTGCCCGAGAACCGGGCCGATCCTCGGTCGCGCCTGATCGCGCTGCCGGTGACCCGCGTCCTGGCTCGCTCATCGCACCCGTTGGCGCCGATCTTCTATTTCAACGGCGGCCCGGGCATTACCAACATGACGTTTCCCCAAGCGAACCGCCTGGTCGCCCAGCACGATGTCGTGATGGTCGGCTACCGCGGCGTCGACGGCTCTTCGGTGCTGAACTGTCCTGAGGTGACGACGGCGCTCCAGAATTCCGCTGACTACCTCGCCAAAGCGTCGCTGAAGGCGTACTCCCAGGCCTTCGCCTCGTGCGCGCAGCGGCTCGAGCGAAGCGGCGTTGACCTCGCCGGCTACACGCTGGCGGAGCAGGCCGACGACATCGAGGCCGCGCGCGTCGCGCTCGGCTACCAGCGCATCGACCTGCTGAGCGAGAGCGCCGGGACCCGTCTGGGAATGATCTACCAGTGGCGGTACCCGAACACGGTCGACCGCTCGGTGATGGTCGGGGTGAACCCGCCCGGGAACTTCATTTACAGCGGAGCTGAGATCGATCAGGGGATCGAGCGTTATTCGGCGCTGTGCGCGCAGCAGCCTGCCTGCCACGCCCGCACCAAAAACCTCGCCGCGAGCGTGCAGCACACAGCGATACACATGCCGAGTAGTTGGTTCTCCCTACCGATCAAGTCGGGCAACGCCCTGGTCGGGACGTTCCTCGGGCTCACCGAGGCGACCTCGGTGGATTCGCCACTGTCCGGGCCGATGACCCTCAACTCGTGGATTTCCGCCGCGCAGGGCGACCCGAGCGGCCTGTGGTTCATCTCGGCGTTCGCCAATCTCGTCGTCCCCCAGTCGTTCGTTTGGGGCGAGTTTGCCAGCATCGGGTTGGCCGACGCGCAGCCCGCCGAGCGCTATTTCAGCTCCGGCGCGGACCGGGGCTCCATCATCGGCAATCCCCTCGCTGAGTTCTTGTGGGGGTCAGGAGGTCTTGCGGACTGGCCGGCCAACCCGGGTGAGAACCAGTACACCAGCGTGCAGAACTCAAGCGTCCCGACGCTGCTCGTCGGCGGGACACTCGACTTCGAGACACCGGCCCAGAACGCCACGAAGGAGCTGTTGCCGCACCTGTCCAACGGGCATCAGGTCGTCCTGTCCGGACTCGGGCACGTGGACGACTTCTTTTCCTACGAGCCGAGCGCCAGCACGCAGCTGCTGACCACGTTCTACGCCACCGGTCAGGTCGACCCGTCCCGCTACACCCCGAACGACGTCAGCTTCACCACATCGCAAACGCAGACAGGGATTGCCAAGGACATCCTCGCGACAATGGTCGGCGTCGCCTTGTTGGCAGTGCTCTGGCTCGTGGTGTTGGCGATCCGGATCCGCCGCCGAGGCGGTACCGGCCGCAAGACAGGCGCATGGATCCGTTCGGCCGGTCCGATCGTGTTCGGACTCGGGGGATGGTTCCTCGGCGCACTGTTGATACTGCGGTTCTGGCTCTGGCCGAGCCAGCCGCTCGACGACCAGCTGCTGGCAGTGGTAGCAACCGCGTTGCCGATCTGGCTCGGGGTCTACGCCGGCTGGGTCCGCACCGACACGCCGAAGGCCATGCGGCCCAAGGGCATCGGTGCCGCAGGTGTCGGTGCGCTGGTCGGAGCCGTACTCGGGTACCACGTGACCAGCGGGCTCATGGCGTTGATCACGACGATCATCGGTGCGGCGGTCGTGTCCAACCTGAGCCTGCTCGTGCTCGACATCCGGACCGAGCGAGCGGTCGCCCGGGGAACGGCCGCTCCGGCGGTGGATCTATCCGAGACGGAGCACCTGGATACGGAGCACCTGGAGACGGAGCACCTGGAGCCGGCCCTGACCATCGGCGTGAGACCATGAAGACAGCGAAACTGGACCGATCGATGCACCAGATAGCTACCACGTGTTGGCCGACCAGGGGCGCCCCAACGCCGACCGCGACATCCGTCAGCAAGACCTCAGTCCTCGTCGGACTGTGCTTCCTCACTGCCACCTTCACCTTCGCGATCGGTAATGCGCTCATCCGCTCGTACTTCTCGAGCGCGGCCGCCCACAGTGCCGTCATCGTCGGCGTGTTCCTTCTGGCGTGCTGCGGCCTCGCCGTCGCAGCCAACGGCGCTTCCATGCGGCAGATACTCACGCCGTCGGCACCACTTCGAGCGCGGGCCTACCTGGCGCTGAGGGTGACGGAGTGCCTCACACTTGTGGCAGTGGGCATGTACTTCCTGACAAACCACGCGCAGTGGAATGCCTATGTGCTTGCCGTCTACGCGGTATCTGGTGTTGCAGGCCTCGTGCTCTCGTCTGCCCTGTTGACTTCGAGGATCGTGCCGAGAAACCTCTCCATGCTGGGCGTCATCGGCTATCCGGTCTTCTTGCTGGGAAGCGTTTTGGCCATGTTCAACCTCATCAACGTGACGCACGGCGCAGGGATGCTGGCGCTGGTCATCGGCGGTCTCTTCGAGTTGATCCTGCCCATCTGGCTCTTCACCAAGGGGTTCACTTCCCACGGGTCCGAGACTTCCTTGTCAGCGCCTACCGCTACGCACTCCGCGTAGAGGCCTACGTCGGCTTCCTCACTGATCGGTACCCGCCGTTCAGCTTCGCTACTTGAGCGGAAATTGCTCCCCTGAGAACGAAGGAACGCGATCATGTCAACCGGGACGGATGTCTGGTCCGACGTTCACCACGAACGCCAATCCCTCTTGGAGCTGCTCGAAACGCTCACACCCGCGCAATGGGACACCCCCTCGCTCTGCGCTGAATGGCGAGTTCGGGATGTCGTAGGACACATGGTGAGCGAGACTCGCATGACCGTTGTTCAGGCTGCCTGGGGGTTGATGACCTCGGGGTTCCGAATCAACCGGTATATCGCGAAGGATGCGCGACAGCGAGGCGGGGCTCCCGTCGCCATGCTTCTCGAGGACTTCCGAGGCGTCGTTCTCGCTCGCACGCATCTGCCTGGCCTGTCGTCGTTGTCCATGCTCGAGGACATAGTCATCCACCAAATGGACATCCGCCGACCACTTGAGCGACCCCGCCACATTCCCGATCGGCGAATGATCCCCGTCGCCCGGGATCTCTGGACCAACCGCTTCTTTCCCGGCGCGAAACTGTTCCAGGGCATTCACGCCATCGCGACGGATGCGGATTGGTCGGCCGGCGACGGTCTGGATGTCACCGGGCCCATCGAGGCGTTGGTTCTCGCCTTGGCCGGTCGCTTCGCCGCGCTCGACCAGCTGCAAGGTGATGGAACAGCGATCGTGCTTATGCGCGCAGCGGCTCTCGGGGGGGGCGGTGAGGGTGAATTTCCCCGAAGGCCAGCTGGCCGGCTAGTCGGAAGTACGTGTTACTTCTCGGAGCATTGAGAATGTGCGCGCTATGCCGGTTACCGAGCGGGACTTCCTTGGCTCCAGGAGTATCCCCATGGCCGAACGGTGGCACCCCTAGCCGGCAGCGATAAGGGCTACCCCCGGGCATCCGGCAGTCGCGGAGGACTCCGTCCTCTGCGACTGGTTACTTGTTCTTACGGAACCGCTTCCGCACACGCGTGGCCGCATTGAACGTGTTCAAGACGGCTCGGTCCATTGTTGTGCCAGCCGCAGGCAGCATCCCGACCTGACGGGCGAAGGCCGCCCCGTCGTAGTAGATCGTGTTGTGACGGACGGAAGCGTCGGATATTTCCATCAGGTCAACCCCACGAATCTCAACATGCCTCCCCGTGGACTCAACACCCTGGAATGGTCCGCCCGTGAAGTCCCCGGAAGCCTGCCACTGGACGACCGCTGTGGAATCGTCGCCAACAACGCGCTCGACCGTCATCTCGAAGGTGGGGAACGCAGCGAGCAGCTCCTCAAAGAATTGCCGGATCGCAGCCTTTCCCTCGAATCGGCCGATTGCCACAAAGTCGTCGACCGCGTCCTCGGCCACATAGGCCATGGCATCGTCGATCTGTTGCTTGCTGAGCGCGTCGAAGATGGCCTGTGCCACCTCGGCGGGGGATTGGGTCCGAGCTGTCATAGTGCCCTCCTTTCCTAGGGCCCCCCATGCGACCTTACGTCGGGCGGGGTGCGACGCTCAATAATTGTTGCAGACCCGGCGTTGATGTGGAACGGCCTGTCAACCCCCCGCGCGGAGGTCCCTTTCACTGTTTTTGGCCGCGACGCACCAGCGGTGCGGCGCTCGATCGCTCTTGAGCAGTCGGTGGGGCCCCCGGCGTCAACACGGAGCGCCCGGAACCCGAAGGGTGAGGACGAACGGTGTTGACGCCGGGGAGGAGGCTGCTACTCGTCGCCCCATGCGAAAGGCGGTGGTGGTCGAGCGAGCCATCGACGACGCGCCGGAGCGCAGTGGATCGGAGAACCGCCACGATGATGTGCGCGTATCGAAATCGCAGTAAAGCCATTCGCAGGTGGTTGCCTCTGAATTGGGGCGCCCGTGACATCGTCAGAACGAGCGATGGTGGGCTGAACGCCGGCGAGGATCGGATCTGCTGCGGCGGTGCTCCGGCGCGTCGTGGAGGGTTCGATCAGACGCGGCGCCGATCGCGCGCTGGTCGACGGGAAGACCACGATGTCAGACCTCGGCCACCATCTCGGCCCAGAGGAACCCGGCGAGCTCGCGGGCGATGGCGGCGGCCACGACCGAGCGCGCGTTCTTGTGGGCGGCGAGTTGGCGGAAGCGCCGCGACAGGCGGACCTGCGCGGCCCACGAACAGGCCACGGTCTGTGGCGGCACACCCACTTGGCGCTCTCTGATGCCGACGCCCAAGTTGGGGCTGTGCTGGTAGGCCCAGGCCGCTTCACAGAGCTGGCCCCGCAGGTGGGCGTTGCCGGCCCGGGTGATCGAGCCCCGACGCTGGGTGAGCCCCGTCGAGTTCTCCCCGGGGACCAGGCCGGTGAAGCTCATGAAGCCTCTCGCCCTCGGGAAGCGACGCCAGTCGAACACCTCGGCCGCCAGACAGAGCGCGCCGATTCGGGTCACGCCCCGGTAGGCGGACAAGCGTTGCACTTGGTCAGCAAAGGGACCCGTTGTGCACCACGGCAGGAGATCGGCCTCGACCGACTCGAGCGCGGTATCCCGCAGCTTCACCGTCGCCAGGTAATGCGCGTACGTCGTGGCAATAGCCGGGTCGTCGAAGGACAAGGTGGCGAGCCAGCGTCGATGGCGTTCGGTCCACGGCGACCCTCCTCGCCACACGACGCTGTGACGAAGGAGGAATCCACTCAGCCGGTTGCGGGCCCGGGTGAGATCTTGGACCATGTCACCGCGTGTGCGACAGAGATCGCGCACTCCCTCTTGGGCGGGGGTGGGGATGGCGATCGGGGTCAGCTCACCGGCCCGGTGCAACCCCGCCAGTCGTCTGGCGTCGCGGCGGTCCGTTTTCACCCGATCGCCCGAGCCCTTGGGGATGAAGGAGGGGGCCACCACGTCGCAGCGCACCCCGATCGAGGTCAGCAGGCGTTGGAGGTCATATCCGGTCGGGCCGGCTTCGTAGCAGGCCCAGATCTCCTTCGGCCTCCCCAGCCGTTTGACCAGGCGTCGCACCGAGTCAGCGTCGTGGAAGATCTTGTCGACCTCGGCGCTGTCGCGATCGGGCGAGAGCACCGCCACCGCGATCGAATCCTTCGAGACGTCCATCCCCAGGTGGACGAACCCTCGGTGGGCAATACTGGACACGGCTGGCTCCTTCCTTCCGTATGTCGGCTCCGTTCACCGCACAAGTGAATGATCCACGTAAATGCGGATGCCGGAGGAGCCGGCCGTTCCATACTGAATTGGGGGCAGTCCCCGACCTACAAGATCGCCGGTTGACGACTCCGAGCCAAAGGTTGAGTATGACCCTATAGGGGGCGCCCTCGGGGAGGAGGTCGTCATGGTTCGACGGTTGCTCGCCAGCGTCTTTCTCGCGGCTTTCCCGGTTGTGGTGATTCCGATCGCAGTCACTTCGATTGGTGCTCAGGCCGGTGCAGCCCCTCCAGCCGCAGTCCAGCAGTGCCAGGATGGTGGCTGGCAGTCGCTCACTGACGCATCAGGACAGCCATTCAGGAACCAGGGCCAGTGCATCACGTATCTGATCCATAACCCGGTGAGCCTCGCCGACTTGACTGGTTCGTTCTCCGGGACGACGTCGTTCACGGTCGGGGTCCCCGGTTGTTTTTTCGTCATGCCCTTCGACGCCATTTATCCTGGAAGCTCCGCGGTGGGAGCGGTGACGCTCGACCTTGAAGGTTGCAGCGTCTTCACCCCCGGTCCTGGTCTTCAGATCTCTTACACCGGAACATTTGTCATCGCGACGAACGTTGGCACTCTTAGCTTCGATTCTTCGCCTGGACTCCGCCAGGGCGACGAAACGGTCTGAAGGGCCGCGCGTGATCACTGTCGGGTCGCCTTGGACGGCCGTGCACCGTGACGAGAAGCATCATCGGGTGTCCGCGTCGCCACGTATCTGGCTTTGAGCCGTGCAAGGGCGCGCAAGGTCAAGCGGTCGCTCACGGGAGGGTGGCTAGGAACTGGCGGTCAGCTGAGCAGGATGACGCGCTCATAGGCGCGCAGGAGCACATCGGCATCGGGCCAGCCGTCGAGGATGCGCACGATGTGCTGACGCCCCGAGCGCACCATGCGTGCCGGCGCGTGCCAGATGCGCCAACGCAGCGCCTTGGGTTCGGCGCTCGCGAGCGCACCCGACAGACACAGCAGCTGGAACCAACGCACGAGGTCCGCCGCCATGCACACTTCGGCCAACCAGGCCCGGTTCGCGTCCAAGGAGGTGAACGGCATGCGGCAGAGCCCCGAGTCCTTGAGCCGCTCGATGTGGTCCTCCACATGAGCATGGGCCCGGTGGAACACGTCGAGGGCGACGGGGCTGCCCAACTGGTCGGTGTAGAAGCCGACGTAGCGGTACTCGAGGTCGGGGAACAAGCTCTGTTGGGCTCCTTGGTGCAGTGGCTCGCGCCGGATGATGAGCCGGGTGCCCGGCGGCCACTCTGAGAGGTCCACCAGATCGGTCACCTCGCACACGGCCGCTCCCTTGCGGCGCCGGCCGTCTTGGCGCCGGGCTCGTTTCCAGTGTCGGCCCTCGCCGGCGATGGCGACGATGGCCCCGTAGACCTGGGCGTTTGTGCGGGCCGAGACCGAGAAGCCGACGTGGCGGTCGAAGCAGCCCCAGACGAAATCCTTGGTCGCACCGGCTGAGTCGGTGCGCACGACGATGCGTCGGCGGACCTCTTCTCTCAAGGAGTCGTCGCGATGTCCCGCCGCGATGACCCCGGGTAGCTGGGCGATGGAGGCGTCGAGCACAAAGAGGTGGTCCTCGGCGTCGTTGGCCCCGGCGTTGCCCGGACGAGACAGCATCGCGAGCGTCTCGCCCGTCGCGTCGGCCCAGCAGCCCATGTCGTGAAAGCCGTAGCCGCCCTTGTAGTTCGGACCCGTGCCCTCTTTGTTCTCCGAGTGCACGTCGGTGAGCGTGGCGTCGATGTCGAGGACGACCGGGTCGGCGCCCTTGGTCAACTTCAGCTTCTTCCACACCATGGCTCGCACCTCGGCGAAGCCCGCTTGCACCGAGGCGAGCGTCTCGGGGGTGAGATCCTCGGTGAAGGTGCGATACAAGGTCGAATCCGAGCACACGTCGGCGAAGAGACCCTCTTCGGCCCGCAGGTACTCGATGTCAGAGCAGCACTCGCCGCCGCCCGCCAACATCACCATGGCCTGGACCAGGACCTTGCCCCGGTCGTGGAGCGGGAGGCGGGCCGAGCGCGCCGGGATCCGGGCCGAGAGCGCGTCGCTCAGACCGAGTGCGTCGGCCAAGGACCCGAGCGCGTGCAGCCCGACATGGGAGACGACTTGGTCGCCACCGGATTCCACCACGGCGCGGCGCGTGCTGGTAGCGTGCATCTCGGAAGTGCCCTCCTTGGTTGGGACTGTTGGTTGTCGCAAACCCCAGTATCCCTTGCAAGGAGGGCGTTTTCGCGTCTTTCGACGCGTCAGTTCACGTCGTCACGCGAAGAATCGAAGTTAGTGGCAACGCATCTGGACCCGTCATCGAAGGTGTTCCGCCCTACCTGGTGGCCGCCAACTTTGAGCTGACCCTAACCGTTCTCTCGGGAACCGGCGCGTTCGCAGGGACGACAGGCACGATCAATGTGAGCATTATTCTGATGCCTGGTACAACGTCGGTGACTGGGTCGGTCACGATCCCGTAAGCGAGCGCGCTATCCGGTGGATGTGCTGCAGCCGTCCGCCTTAGCCACGCTTCCTTCCTCGCGATTTCACGTTTCCTCGGGCCGACCAATGGCAAGTTGACCCTTCAATCGGGTATCCCCAAGGTGCCGTACGAGGGCGGGTTATACCGGGTGATCACCCGAACCGGGGACAGGGTCCAGAGCCGGCAGGAAGCAGCGGGACATCAAGGGCGGCCCAGAAGCCGGCGAAGCGGACCCTTGACGGCTGCGTCGGGAGTCCCGCGCCACTTCCATAATGGAGTTGGCCGGACGCTCGGCGGCCGGCCTGGATGCGATTTTGTGCGTCTGCTTCAACCCTCGTCGAAAAAGTTGGGGTGGTCACGCGGATTGAACTGCAACGCACAGACTCATACAGTCCGTATGTCAACGATCGCGGACGCCGAACGGTGCGGCGAACAACTGCCCCAACCGCCGGCCGAGGCGGCGGCGGAGCCGCCGCCGACGGCCCTGCGGCTTGATTTAAGTTACTTCGACCTGAAAAAGTCGATGTAGGCACGGCTCGTCCTTCGGACCAGAGCCTGCCACGTGCCCGCCTGAGGTCCCGTCCCGACCTCTCCGGTCATTTTCGACCCCGTTTCCGGAGGTTTCCGGCGACCGGGGCGCGAAGGGAGAGGGCGGGACGGGATCAGGCGGCGAAGTTCTTCGGTGGCGGTGGATGTCGTCGCGGTGGTCCGGTGGTTTGTGTCGCGAGCTGTCGGTTCGAGCCGGTCGCTGGCTGCGGTGTCGCGCGCTCGTCGATGAGCAGCGCGATCTTGGTGGCGTTGTGGGCGAGAACACCCCAGCCGCACCACGTGCGCGCGCCGTCGATGCCGTCGATGCGCGTGCGATTCCATCCCCAGGAATGCTTGAGATGCGAGATGCGCCCTTCGGAGCCGGTGCGCCACTTGACGAGCTTGAGGAACCCCTTCGAGGTCTGGAGTTTGAGGCGCTCGCCGGTAGCTCGGCCCCTTCTGGGGATGACCACGATCTTCACGCCGAGGGCGTTCAGGTCTCTTTCGACATTCGCTTCGCCATAGCCGCGGTCCGCGGTGACGGTCCGTGGGACCCGGCCCACGAGCTCTGCCAGTCGTTCGATGGCTGGCGCGAGCAGCCCTGCATCGGCTGGGTTGCCGATCATGACCTCGTGGTCGAGCACGATCCCGTCGACGTTGTCGAGCACCTGGGCCTTGTAGCCGAACTCAACGGGACGTCCGAGTCGGCCCTTTCTGATGGGGCGGGCATCGGTGTCGTGCAAGGAGACGACCCTGGTGGAGCCCGCCGGCATCTCGCCGCCGAGTCGACTGCGGGTCTGGACGATAACGGTCTCGAGCACCGCGATGGTCTTCTCGAGCTCGGTGAGCAGCGCGCTGGCCCGCCCTTCTGCCGTGTCGCCGGCCCGACGCAGCGAACGTCGGGTGTTTGTGGCCATGACCTGGGCCTCTTTGAGAGAGGCCCAGGCGATCGTGACGAGCTCGCCGGTGATGGCGAGCACCTCGTCTTTGGCGTCGTCGCTGCGGCGACGCAACCAGGCGGCGATGGCGTGGCTGCGTCGGGCCACCGAACGCCTCCGGTCACGAAAGCGCGTGCGCGAGCCGTAGCCGGCGCCCTTCAGTTTGGCCACGAGCTTGGAGAGCTTCGCCACGCCCTTGCCGAGCAGCCCCGCGTCAGAGGGGTAGGCGACGTTCGCCTCGACGACGGTGGTGTCGGCTCGCACCTTGTCGAGTCGCACGACCTTGGCCGCCCCTGCCTTGGCGATCAGCGCCTCGTTCAGCTGAGCGACCACCTTGTCCCCGCAGCGGGTGGTGATCTTCATGAGCGTGGTGGCATGCGGCACGGCGTCGGTGATGCCGATCCGACAGAACCGCCGCCAGGCGAGGGAGTCGGCGACCTCGCCACAAAGGGTCTCGAAGCCCAGGCGATAACGGAAGCGCAAGAACATCATGCGCAGGTACGTCTCCATCGGGATCGAGGGCCGGCCGATCTCGGGGTCGAAGAACTCCTCGAAGGGCTCGAAGAACACCGGGTCGTCGAGCAGGACGTCGATCTCCGAAAGCCCAGGCGGGAGGCGCAGGAATTCGGGCGGGAGGATTGTCTCCCACAAGGTGCTCTGAGGGTCTACTTTGGTGCGCAGCAACGGTGGCTCCAATCTCTTCGCAAAGGTGGTTGGAGCCATCGTTGCTTCATTTGGAGCCGATCGCGAGCACCCTCAGATCATGAACGCGCTGGTCACGCGCAATTTTCAGATCGACTTTTTCAGGTCGAAGTAAGTTAAGTAAAGAGGGTCATCCGGGAATTCGCGTGGGTAGCTGGGTAAAGCTGTAGCCCGCCGCAGTGGAAGAAGATGGCGGTCTTGAAGTGCTCGCGGTTGCGGAAGCCGTAGGCCATCTTCTTGATCGTCTGGATCTTCGAGTTGAGGCCTTCCGCGGCGGCATTCGTGATCCTCGCCGCCGAGAAGTAGTTGAGCACCCCGTAGAGGTGGCGCTTGATCATGTAGGCGACGTCGATGACCGGCTCGAGGCGCGAGTGGGTGGCCCAGAAGAACCACTGCTTGTAGAACTTGGCGCCCAGCCGAGGCGGTGGTAGCGCCACAGGACCGCGAGGGACTCCTTGATGGCCCAGGCCCGCGCCGTCTTCAGGTTGAGGGCCTTGAGGGCCCGGAACGGTCCCTTGTGCTTGTCGGGCAGGTTCCTCTCGGCGTAGAGCCAGAGGTACTTGGTCCGGTCAAGGTGTCGATGCCCTCGGCGCGTAGCTCGCGGTGCTCGCGCTTGCGCACGGTGTCGACGGCCTCGCCCATGTGCTTCATGATGTGAAATCGGTCGAAGACGATCCTTCGTGCGGCGTCGTCCAGGTGCGCCTCGACCGAGTTGATGTAGGGCTCCCACATGTCCATGGCCACCGCTTTGATCCCCGCGCGCTCGTCTTCGCTGAAGGAGGCGAAGTAGGGGTCGAGGCTGGCCTGCTTGCGGTCGTCGGCGATGTACTCGACGGTGCCGGCGGCGATGTCATAGACCAGCGTCAGATAGTAGTGGCCCTTGCGGGCCGCCTTCTCGTCGACGCCGATCAGGGCCGGGACCTGGTGTTCTTTGGCGGCCTGGCCCCGGGCGACGGCCCGCTCCATGATGCCCCAGCACTCGTCCCAGCTGGTCTTCAAGATGTTGGCCGCCCCCGAGACGTCGGTCTCTTTCATCACGTCGATGGCGAAGCGCTCGAAGGCAGGGTGAAGCGGCTCTTGGGCTCGGCCCAGGGCAGGTGCACCTGGCGGACCCCGTGGGTCGGGCACTTCACCCGTGGGGGGCGGGCGTGGAGGAAGGTGGGGAAGCCGCCGGTGTCGAGGTGGCGCCAGGCCCGCTCCTCGGCGTGGTCGTAGAGGGGGAGCTCGCTCTCGCACTCCGGGCAGGCCCACAGCCGGCCCTCGTGGTGGGCGACGGAGATGTCGATCCGCTTGTTCGATGGAGAGCTCCACGTCCTCGACGAACCACGGGTCGACCAGGCCCAGCACCTGGGCGTAGAACTCGATGTCGCGCATCGCTGCCTCCTTCAGCCTGCGCCCCCGGACCGGGGAGCGACGCACCAGTGTCGCTCCCTCCTCAGACCCTCTGCCACGGGCGAGCCCGGGGTCAAGGGCGGGCGAAGCCCGAGCGAGAACCGGAGCGAGAGCGGAGGCTCGCAGCGAACCCTTGACGCCGGGCGACGCAGTGGCCACGAGATCACATCGGCGCGAACCAGACGCGCCGGACCTTTCGACCGCGTGGAACCGCTCGGCCTTACGCCCCGGCGCGCTGGCCATCAAGCTCCACTACGGCGAGGTCAACCGCTGTTCAGGACCCACGGAAAATCCGGAAGGACCAG
>CAWIBX010000003.1:0-441528 GCA_963834405.1 uncultured Acidimicrobiaceae bacterium
TGATAACGATTCACTGCAGCGGCGGCCTGTATGCCGAACCGGACAGATCTTCCTTTGTTGCCCTTGCCATGGGTTACGTGGATCACTCGATTACGGACATCGACATCCTCCACTTGCAGGCTGGCCATTTCGGCAAGACGCAAACCGGTGTCATAAAAGAGCCGAATCATGGCCGCATCACGTCGGTCGTCGAAGCTGGCCGACGAACAGTCCGACAGGAGCCGCCGCACGGTCTCAGTGGGGATTACCGGGACTTCGACTTCACCCACCTTCGGCGGGGAGAGATGGGACATCGGACTCTCTTCGATCTCCCTCTCCGCTACGAGCCAGTTGAAGAACACATTTAGTGAGCGGTACCTGACTGCGGCGGTATTCTCAGAGAAGCGTTCGAGCTGATCTGTGATGTAAGCCGCAATGTGGTCGGACCTGATGTCCTTGACGTTGGTTGGAAAACGCCGGTCAACCAGAAATCCGCCAAACGAGTCACGGGCGGTATCGATGTAGGAGACGGACCGGCTTCGGCGAGCGATTCATGGCCCGCAAGTGCAGTTCCCATCCCTCGATGAGCAGCCAAATGTCCCCCGATTCCTCTTTGAGCAGGCGCAACGTCATCTTTTCACCTCGATCCGGACTCTCTCAGGAGCCGTCGAGTCAAGATGCTATCTGAACGCTGTGCCGCTACAAAGTCGGTGCGAAATCGGCTATTTATCCTGGTAGCGCGCTCGGAGGGATTCGAACCCCCAACCTTCTGATCCGTAGTCAGATGCTCTAGTCCGTTGAGCTACGAGCGCTGGGTGAGTGGACCAGTGTAACGGACGGCCCTGAGAGCCTCCGAGCGGATAGAGGCGCTGGTCAGCCTGGCGGTGAGACCGAGGTCAGACCGAGATCGGCAGGTTGGTGTAGCCACGGACCGTCGACGTATAGAGCGGCACCGCCCGTTCCCTGTCGACCAACCACTCCGGGAACCGTTTGAAGGTCTCCTCCAGGGCGATCCGGCCCTCCGTCCTGGCCAACGCCGCTCCCAGGCAGAAGTGGATCCCGTACCCGAAGGACAGGTGGTGGTCGATCTTGCGGTGGATGTCGAAGCGGTCCGCGTAGGGGAAGGCCCGCTCGTCCCGGCCTGCCGAGCCCGTGACCATCACCACTTTCGAGTTGGCTGGGATCGTCTGCCCGTGGACCTCGTAGTCGGCCGTGCAGAAGCGGCTCTGGACCGGTGACGGCGCCTCGTAACGGAGCAGCTCCTCTACCGCGTTGGGGATGAGCTCTGAGTTGGAGGCGAGCTCA
Organism: uncultured Acidimicrobiaceae bacterium; assembly: GCA_963834405.1. GTDB lineage: Bacteria > Actinomycetota > Acidimicrobiia > Acidimicrobiales > RAAP-2 > Bog-473. Next base: position 1,285 of record CAWIBX010000003.1, read on the forward strand.
GCCCGCTGATCCGGGTTGTCGTCCAGCGTCAAGGCAGCCCAGCCGAGAAGGCGGGCCACCGTCTCCGTTCCTGCATTGGCGATCAGCAGCGCGAAGTTGGCAGCCTGTTCCAGGGTAAGGCGACGCAACTCCCCGTCCTCGTCGACGATCTCGCCGTTGACCAGGTCGGTGAACATGTCGTCGCGTGGGTGCGCCTGCCGGTGTTTCAAGGTTTCAGTGGCGTACTCCTGGAGCTTGGCCATTGCCTCGAAGGACTGCTCGTTGTACATGCCCTTCTCAGGATCGAGGTGGAAGGTCTCGTCGATCAGGGCACGGACCATGTCCCGGTCCCCGGGATCGACGCCTACTAGAGCGGAGATCACATAAGAGGGGACCTTGGCGCCGAAGTCCTGCACGTAGTCGAACGAGCTCTTGCCGGTCTGGGCATCGAGCAGGCTCGCGCAGAGGGAGCGGATGTCGTCCTCGAGCGATGCCATGCGGCGGGGTGTGAAGGCCTTCGAGACCAGCCGGCGGTAGCGGGTGTGCTCCGGCGGATCCATGAAGATCATCATCTCCATATCGGTTTTCTCGGCCGTGATCATCTCGAGCACCGTGCCGTGGGAGGAGCAGAAGGTCTGCGGGTCGCGGCTGAACGCGTCGACGTCGGCGAAACGGCTCACGGCGTAGAAGTCGAGCGGCTCGTTGTAATAGAGCGGCGCTTCGTCGCGCAGCCGTTTCCAGATCGGATGGGGGTCGACCTTGTACTTCTCGTCGAGCGGGTCCCAGGCGACGGGCTCGGTATCGAGGGCGGTCATGTGTGCGTCGGCTTCGGGTGCATCGGGTTGACTCCGTGTTGCGGGTTCAGGCCGAGGTGGTCCTCGTCCCAGAGCTTGATCCCGCCCAGGATGCCGGCGGTGTTCGGCACCACGGTGATGCGTTCGAGCACCTCTCCCAGGTCCCTCCGGGTGACCCGGGGCCCGTTGCCGCCGCCGATATAGAGGCGGTCGAACATGGTCAGTGTGTCCAAGTAGGAAATGGCCTTTTGGACCCGCTTGTTCCAGCGCCTGTCGCCGATCTTCTTGCGGACCCGCTCGCCTAGCTGGTCGTTGAACGTCTCGCCCTTGCGGAATTCGATGTGGGCGAACTCCATGTGCGGGAGAAGCCGGCCGTCCATGAAGAACGCCGAACCGAAGCCCGTGCCGAGCGTGATCACGACCTCGAGCCCCTTGCCGTCGACGACGGCCGCGCCTTGGACATCGGCGTCGTTGGCCACCCGGCACGGTTTGCCGATGGACTTGGTGAGCGCGCCGGCCAGGTCGAAGCCCGACCAGGCCTTGACCAGGGCAGGGTCTGTCGCAGTGCCCGGCCCCTTCGTGCACCCGAAGTGCGGGGCGGTGAGGATGCGCCCGCGGCGCACCATGCCGGGGAAGCCGGCAGAGATGCGGTCGGCCTCCGGGAGCTTCCGGGCAAGGCCGGTGAGCTTCTCGACCATGAGTTCCGGCGTCATGGGGTAGGTCGTCGGGATCTTCACCCGGTCGGCCACGACGTTGCCGCTCTTGTCGAGGACGTTCGCCTTCAGGCCGGTGCCGCCGATGTCGATGGCCAGCGTGAACGGGTGCTCGTACGAGTCCGGCACGGGGGTGAGGTTAGTGGGACGGTCCGGCGGAGCCGATCCCGTCATCCGCCGAGGACGTCCCGCAGCACGGAGCGGAGCAACCTGCCCAATTCCTCGTTGGACGCCGAGGAGAAGGCCTCGCCGGTGAGGAAGAGGCTCGAGAACAGGACGCCGAAGGACGCTGCCATGCGGACCCGGTCCTCCAGGGGGATGTCGGTGTCGGCCAGCACCCGACGGAACTGGTTCTGGATGTCCTCGTGCTCGGCGTCGTGCTCCTTGCGGTGCAGCTTCTCGAGCGCGGCCTGGTTGCGTTCGTGCATGAGGAAGAGGGGGCGCTGGATCAGGATCTTGTCGACGATCTCATCGAGCAGCTCGCCCCAGAGCTCGAGCGTGACCTTCTCGTCCTGCATGCGCATGAGGGCGTCGCGGCCGAACTCGTGCAGGCGCATGTGCAGCGCCAGCAGGATGTCCTCCTTCGACTCGAAGTGGTAGTAGAGGGCGGCCTTGGTGATGTCGAGGCGCTCGGCGATTTCTCGCAGGCTGGTGCCGTCGAAGCCTTGCGTGGTGAAGAGTTCGAGGGCCACATCGAGGATGCGGTCGCGGGTGGTGGGGGCTGTGGGCTCGGGTTCGAGGGTTTCGACGCCGGGGCCGGGCTCGGTGACGGCCTCGATGAGGCTTTGGTCGTCGGGGCCTAGTGGAGTGGGTGGTGCTGTCTGTGTCATGTACGTATAAGTGTGTGTATATCCGGAACCTACTTGACGACAGGTAAGTTAGTTCCTTAGGCTACTTCTGGTCAAGAGTTTACTTAACGACAGGTAAGGACACGCTAGGGCGATGGCTGACGAGCTCATGATCCAGGCCGAGGGCCTGCAGAAGCGGTACGGCGAGACCCTGGCGCTCGCCGGGGTCGACTTCTCCGTGCCGGCCGGGACGATTTTGGGGCTCCTAGGCCCGAACGGCGCCGGCAAGACGACCGCGGTGCGGATCCTGACGACCCTGGCGCTGCCGGACGGCGGGCGCGGCACCGTGGCCGGCTTTGACGTGGTTCGCCAACCGCGGGAGGTGCGCCGGCACATCGGCGTCGCCGCGCAGGACGCGACGCTGGACCCGCTGCTGACCGGGCGCCAGAACCTGGTGCTGGTGGGCGAGCTGTCGGACATGGGCCGTGGGGCGTCGAGAGGGCGGGCAGCGGAGCTGCTCGCGCAGTTCGAGCTCACGGACGCGGCCGACCGGGTCGTGAAGGGTTACTCGGGCGGCATGCGCCGGCGGTTGGACCTGGCGGCCTCCATGATGACGCGCCCACCCGTGCTGTTCCTGGACGAGCCGACGACCGGGTTGGACCCGACCAGCCGGCAGCGGGTGTGGGAGGCCATCCGCGAGCTCCTGCGCGATGGCGTGACGGTGCTGCTCACGACGCAATACCTGGAGGAGGCGGACGCGTTGGCGCACCGCATCGTGGTCGTCGACCACGGGCAGGTGATCGCCGAAGGGACGCCACTGGAGCTGAAAGAGGCGAGCCGGTCGGCGCATCTGGAAGTCACACTGGCGGAGCCGCACCCGGGCGCGGTGGCGGCGATGCAGCCGCTGGTGGCCGGTTCGGTGCACGTGGCCGACGACGGGCGCCGCCTGTCGGCAGGGGTCGACGCCTCGTCGGGCCTGGCGACCGCCGTCGTTCGGGCGCTGGATGCGGCGGGGGTGCTGGTGGACAACATCGAGGTACGGCAGCCTTCGCTGGATGACGTGTTCTTCTCGTTGACGGGCGGCCACATCGAGGAGGACGAGCCGGGCGGCGCCGAGGGTGATTCGTCGGGTGACGAAGACGAAGGCCGCCGTGAGGATGGGCGGGCCGATCGGGCGGTGGCCTCAACATCGGACGGCGACGACCGGCACGAGCTGGAAGGAGTACGGGGATGACGACGACGACACTGCCGGCGCCGGTCGGGTACCAGCGGCCGCGGGCAACTTCCGCCATGGTGGGACGGCTGTCCGATGTCTGGGCGATGACCCGGCGGAACCTGGTGCACATTTCGCGCGAGCCGATGCAGCTCTCGGACGTGACGCTGCAACCGCTGCTGTTCACGATCCTGTTCGTCTACATCTTCGGGGGCGCCATTCCGATCCCGGGCGGAGGGAGCTACGTCGACTATCTCCTGGCCGGGATCCTGGCGTTGAACCTGGTGACCTCGACCATGGGCACCGGCGTCGGCCTGAGCACGGACCTGCACGAGGGCATGATCGACCGCTTCCGCGCCCTGCCGATGTGGCGCTCCGCCGTGCTCGTGGGACGGACGACGGCTGACCTTCTCACGTCGTTCCTGTGCGCGCTGATCGTCGGGATCACGGGGTTGGCCGTGGGCTGGCGGCCCGATGCCAGCTTCATCTCCATCGTCGGAGGCTTCGCCCTGGTCCTGTTCTTCGCCTACGCGATCACCTGGGTCACCGCCTGTGTCGGGCTCAATTCGAAGAGCCCGGAGTCGGCCGCGTCGTTCGGCTTCATCGTGCTGTTCCCCGTGACGTTCGTCTCCAACGCCCTGGTGCCGACGCAACACATGCCGGGATGGCTGCAGGCCATCGCGACGTGGAACCCGGTGTCGTCCGTGGTCGCCGGGGCGCGGGTGTTGTGGGGGAACCCGAACCCGTCGGGGAGACTTTCCGCATGGCCGATGCAACATCCAGTCGAGGCGGCCTTGATCTGGTCGGTGGGGATCGTGGCGGTGGCGGCGCCGCTGGCGGCGCACTTCTTCAAGAAGCGGACGACGGAGTAGGGACGCCCCGCAGGCGTTGGGTAGCCTGCGCATGTGACGGGTACGGGTGAACCATGGTTGGGTGACGCCTGCTCCCTCGTCGACGCTTTCCGAGCGGGGACGATTTCGCCTGCGGAGGCGCTCGAGGGTTCGCTGGCGGCGGTCGAGGGGTCGAAGCTGAACGCGGTCTGCTTCGTCGACGAGGAGCGGGCGCGGGAGGCGGCGGCGGACGCGGACGTGTCGCTGCCCTTCGGCGGTGTACCGATGGGGGTGAAGGAGCTCGACCCGGTCAAGGGCTGGCCGCTCACCGAGGCGTCGTTGGTCTTCAAGGACCGGGTGTCGTCGTACGACGGGACAATGACGGCGCGGTTGCGGTCGGCGGGTGCCGTCTTGGTCGGGCAGACCACGGCGTCGGAGTTCGGCGGCATCAATGTCACCTACACCCGGCTGCACGGGGCGACGTCGAACCCGTACGACCTGGCGCGCACGCCGGGTGGCTCGTCGGGCGGCTCGGCGGCGTCGGTGGCCGGCGGGCTGTTCCCGATCTGCACGGGCGGAGACGGCGGGGGGTCGATCCGGATCCCGGCGGGGTTCACGGGGTTGTTCGGGCTGAAGGCGACGTTCGGGCGCATCCCCAAGGGCCCACACACGGAGATAGAGCCGCTGACGGCGGTGATCGGGTGCCTGTCCCGGTCGGTGCGCGACACGGCCCGTTGGTACGACGCCTGCAACGGCTCCGACGAGTACGACCCGTACTCGTTGCCGCGGGTGGCGGGTTGGGAGGCGGGGCTCGGCCAGCAGGACGTGCGGGGGATGCGGGTGGCGGTGTGCCCCGACCTCGGTTCGGCGGTGATCGCGTCGGCCGTGCGCGAGAAGGTGGACGAGGCGGCGGACCTGCTGATCAAGGACGCGGAGCTCGAGCGCGTGGACCTGCCCATCGCGCTGCCCAAGGGTGGGCTCGAATGGGCGCTGGCCGGCACGGCGAGCCTGTTGGTCGGGCTCGGTGATTTGTACCCGGCCTGCGAGTCCGAGCTGACCCCCGAGATCATGCTGGCGGCCAACATCGCGACGAACCACTACACCGTGGAGACGGCCAAGAGCATCGAGGCCTTTCGCCGGACGATCATTGTGCAGATGGCGGAGATCTTCGAGCGGGTCGACTTCGTGGCGTGCGCCACGAACCCCGATGTGGCCTTCGGTGCACAGGGGCCTATGCCGACGGTGGTCGACGGGGTCGACCTGATCGCGGAGCACGGGTTCGAGGCCGCGGTCGGGAACAATGGAGCGCTGACCATTCCCGCCAACACGACCGGTCACCCCGCGGCGGCCATCCCGATCGGTCTGGTCGACGGGCTGCCCGTCTCCATGCAGATCATCGGGCGGCGCCACTCCGAGCAATTGCTGCTGGAGCTGGCCCGGGTGGTCGAGCTGGAGCGCCCGTGGCCGCTGGTGGCGCCGGGAGCTCCGGTCTGAGCCCAGACACACGGGTCGTCGTTTCGCCTGCAATCGGTCACTAGCCTGAATGGACGATTAACGAGCGCAACGGCGACGCGGGGAACGACCTGACGGGGCCAGCCATAGAGCGGGCACGCCAGTGGCTGACCGGTTCCGGGTTGCGTCCTGACGAGGCACGCAGGGCCGAACGCCTGGCCGCCCTCACGAGCGATCCCGATTCGGTGGCCTTCGCCATGGCGTTCTGTGACCGGGTCCTTCGGCCCCCATCGGCCCGCGTCGCGGCGGGCCAGCTCCGCCGCCTCGCCACTCGCAAACGTCCGGCCTTCCTGTCCAGGACGGACATGGCTCTGTTACGAGCCGGCGCACTGGTGTCGCACGCCGTTCCGGGGTCGGTCATGGCACTGGCACGCAAGCGGCTGCGTGCCCTCGTCGGAGACCTGGTCGCAGACGCCGCACCCGATGCGCTGCGGGCACATCTGGCCCGCCTTCGCGCGGCCGGCTTCTCCGTGAACGTCAACCTTCTCGGTGAGGCGGTGCTCGGGAGCGCAGAGGCCGCACGAAGGAGGGCCGACGTCATCGCACTGATCGGCCACCCCGACGTCGACTACGTCTCGGTCAAGCTCTCCTCCATCTGCCACGGACTTTCGCTGTGGGGCTATGAGGATTCCGTTGCGCGAGCGGGCGACGCCTTGCGCGAGGTGTTGTGGGCGGCACACCGTCCGGGCGGAGCGTTCGTGAACGTCGACATGGAGGAGTACAAGGATCTCGACCTGACCCTGAAGGTCTTCATGCGGGTGCTCGACGAGCCGGCCCTGCGGGACTACCGCGCGGGGATCGTCCTCCAGGCCTACCTGCCCGACAGCCATGACGCGCTCGACGCGCTGGTCGTGTGGGCACGTGCCCGGGTGCGGGCGGGCGGGGCGCCGGTGAAGATCCGGATCGTCAAGGGGGCCAATCTGGCCATGGAGCGCGTCGACGCGGTGATGCACGACTGGCCCCTGGCGACGTACCGGACCAAGGCCGAGACCGATGCAAGCTACCTGGCGCTCCTCGACACCGTCCTCGATCCGAAAAACGCCCGATGTCTTCGGGTCGGCGTCGCCGGACACAACGTCTTCGACCTGGCGTGGGCGCACCTCTTGGCGGGGGAACGGGGCCTGCGCGACGCCGTGACCTTCGAGATGCTCGAGGGGATGGCGCCGGGGATCGCCCGGGCCGTCTCGGCGGCGGGGGCACCGGTCCTCCTCTATACCCCGGTCGTCGGAGCAGACGACTTCGACTACGCCCTTCCCTATCTGTTCCGCCGCCTGGAGGAGAACGCGGGCGGCGAGAACTTCCTGGCGCACCTGCCGATGTTGCACGACGAGGACGCCTTCGAGGCCGAGGCCGAGCGCTTCGTGGCGGCGGTGGGCGCCCGACACGGGGTGCGCCGCCGGGCCTTCCGCATCGACCCCGCGAAGGCAGAGAAGCGCGTGTCCGGCTTCGCACCGGCGGTCGACACCGATCCGAGCGATCCGGTGGCCCGGGGCGGCATCCTCAGTGCACTCGGCGCCGTGCCCGACGTCGAGGTGTGCCAGGTGCGCGACACGACAGGCGTCGACGCGGTCGTGCGGCGGGCGCGGGACGCGGCGGCGGTTTGGGCCACGAGGTCGCCGGAGAGACGGGCCGAGGTGTTGCGGTCGTGCGCCGACGTCCTCGAGTCGGTGCGGCCACAACTGGTCTCGTTGTTGGCCCACGAGGGGAAGAAGGCCCTGGCCGACGCGGAGGCCGAGGTCAGCGAGTGCATCGACTTCGCGCGTTACTACGCCGTCAGCGTCCTCGACGACGCCTGGCGTGACGGCCTGTGTGCGGAGCCTCTTGGGGTCGTTGCCGTCGCGGGGCCCTGGAACTTCCCGCTCGCCCTCTCCCTGGGCGGGGCCCTGGCCGCACTGGCCGGCGGGAACGCCGCCATCGTCAAGCCGGCCCCCCAGACCCCACGTACCGCGTCGTTTGCGATCGCGCAGATCTGTCAGGCGGCGAACGCAGACGGTGCTGCCTTCCCCGACGGGACCCTCCAATGCGTCGTCATTGACGACGGTCCGGTCGGCACCCACCTGATCGCGCACCCCGGCGTCGACGCCGTTGTCCTCACCGGTTCGTACGAGACGGCAGAGTTCTTCATTCGACAAGTCCCGGGGCGGCCATTCTTCGCCGAGACGTCGGGGAAGAACGTCATGGTCATCATGCCCGAGGCCGACCTCGATCTGGCAGCCGCCGACCTGGTGCGGTCCGCCTTCGGCCACGCGGGGCAGAAATGTTCGGCGGCGTCGATCGGGATTCTGGTCGCGGACGTGGCCACGTCGAACCGTTTTCGGGGTCAGCTCCTCGACGCCGCTACGTCGCTGATCACGGGACCGGCCACCGTCCCGGCCGCAACCATGACGCCACTGGTTGAGCTGAATGACCGGCTCCGTCGCGCGCTGTGCACTCTGGAGCCTCATCAACGGTGGCTGCTCCAACCCAAACTGCTCGACGACCAGACCGATCTGTGGTCCCCCGGGATCGTGGCCGGGGTACGACCCGGAGACTGGCTCGCGCAGACCGAGGTTTTCGGCCCGGTGCTCGCGCTTATCGCCGCCGACGACCTCGAACAGGCAATAGAGATCCAGAACTCGACCGCCTACGGTTTGACCGGCGGGCTCTGGTCTCTCGACCCCCGTCATCACCGGATCTGGCTCGATCGGGTGGAGGTCGGCAACGCCTACATCAACCGGGTGATCACGGGTGCCATCGTGGGACGTCAACCCTTCGGAGGCTGGAAGCGCTCCGGCGTGGGACCGGGTGCCAAGGCGGGAGGGCCCAACTACGTCGCGCAGCTCACGCATCACTCCGATGCCGGACGGCCCGCGCGGCTCGCCGAGCCCGGGCCCGAGGCTGCGGCATTCCTCCAGCTGGCATGTTCCACCCTCGACGACGCGGAGGCCGAGGCGCTCCGTGCCGCAGCCCGATCGGACGCTTACTGGGTGGCACACGAGTTCGGGATCGAACGCGACGAGGCCGGGCTGTTCTGCGAGCGCAACGTACTGCGCTACCGGCCCTATCCCGCCATGACGATCCGTGTGGGGCTCGGCGCGACCGCATTCGAACTGGCGCGGGCTCTGCTGGCGCTGCGTGCGCTTGGTTCAGGTGCTGACGTGAGTGTCCATCCCGACGCTCAGTCCGGCGGCATCGGCGCTCTCCTCCGTCAAGGTGCGGCAAGCTTCACCGTGATGTCCGAGGGTTCGGGTGAATTCATGGCACGGGTGACCCAGCGCGGACTGGGTCGAATACGTGTGCTCGGGTCCGAGTCCGGGCTGGGCGAATTGGGTCCCGCCGTCCACGTCGATGCGAGACCCACGACCATCTCGGGGCGCGTCGAACTGCTCCGCTACGTACGCGAGCAGTCGGTCAGCGTCACCGAGCACCGCTTCGGCAGCCCCGTCCGCACCGACTGACCGGCCGAAGTGGTCCTCGATTTCGGCGCTCGACCTGTCCGAACTCGCCTGGCCAGCAACCAAAACTTCCCATACGGATACACCCTTTGCACCCCCAGTGCGGCGTAGCCTTTAAGGCCAATGGCCGACGAAATGCTCTTCACCGTCGCGGGATCGGTGGCCACGCCGGCACAGCAGGTCTCCCTGCGTGAGGCGGGGTTCGAAGAGCGCTCTGACCTGGAGGATTGGCTCCTCTCCAACCCCGAGATCCTGGGGGCAGGGGTCAAGATCGTCACGTTCGACTTCGACCGCTGGCAGGCCGGTGACCCCGGGAGCGTCCAGCAGGAACGTCTCGACATCCTCGGCCTCGGCGAGGACGGCCAGCTGGTGGTCGCCGAGCTGCTCGGCGGCAAGGCGCCCGAATCGACGGACGTGAACGTGATCCGGCAGGCCGCCGTCGCCAGCCGCTTCCTCCCCGAGACCTTGGCGGAGCACCACGCGCGCTTCCGCTCCGCCCGACGCGAGCCGATGACGCCAGAGGAAGCACTGGCCGAGCTGCAGCTGCACGCCCCCGAGCTCTCAGTCGAGACGTTGCGGCGGCCGCGCATCGTGCTCATCGCGAGGGACTTCTCGCCGGGTGTCACGGCCAGCGCGATCTGGCTCACGGAGATGGGCCTCGACTTCACCCTGCTCCAGCTCAAGGTCTACTTGTCCTACGTCCTGAACCAGGGAGTGGGCGAGCACGTCCCGATGATCTCGGTCAGCCGGGTCTACCCGGCCCGTGACGTCGCGGACTTCGCCATCAGCCCCGAGCGCCAGCGGGCCAAGGATATGGCCGACGCCAAGCGCCGGGTCGAGGACGAGACGGTCGTCCGGCGCCTCGTGGGCGCCGAGCTGATCGCTGACGGCACCATCTTCACCGTCGTCACCCGCAACGACCTCACCCGCGACCAGCGCGACCGGCTCGAGGAATGGCTCGATGATGACCCGGTGCGCCGGACCGCCCACTGGCAGAACAAGGCCAATGCTCCACTCGTGTGGGATGCGGACAAGGGCGCCTACTCGCCCTCGGCCCTCGTGCGCCACATGGTGGAGGAGGCCACCGGACTCAGCCGTGACTTCTACGGCACCCAGTGGTGGCGCGACGAGGGCGGCTGGACACTGGTCGAGTTGGCGACGCCGTCGCACGGCGGCAAGGGCGCGCTCTACCGCGAGTTCTGGTCACGTTGGATGGACAGGGTGCGCGCCGACTTCGGCCACTGGACCCAGATGTCCGTGCCTCCGGCCCAGAACTTCGTGACCATGCCCTCACCCATCAAGGGCACCCGCTACGGCGTGAGCTTCGCCGCCGGCGGGCGGGTGCGCTCCGAGCTCTACATCGACTACGGCCAACAGGAGGCCAACGTGGCCCAGCTGCGCGCCCTGCAGATGCACGCGCAGACCATGGAGGACATCTACGGGGCGGAGCTGTCGTGGGAGGAGCTGCCCGAACGGATCGCCTGTCGCATCGCCGCTTACAGCACCGGCGACATCGCCAAGGTCGAGGACCACGACTTCTACATCGACTGGATGATCGACTCGCAGGAACGGCTCCGCGTCGCCGTCAACGAGGTCATCACCCGGCAGGCGCCCGAGGGGGTCTGGAGCCGGCGCTGATCCTCGGCGCAGCCCATCAGCCTCTGAAAATGCAGATGGGGTCCCGATCGATCTCTGCGAGCAATGAGGTGAGTGAGCCTGATCCGATCGTTCGGATCTGTTCGTAGGGGTGCCATTTGGTGTTTCGATCAGCCCAGTACAGCGACCAGTCTGTCGTCTCCGGCGAGTAGCGGACCTGCGCGAACGGCACATCGATCCACTCCGTGCCGCGCCCGTCCCAGGGCGGACGGCTCTCGGAGAGCGTCACCGACTTGCCGCGGATCTTGTAGACGACGCGCAACTGGTCGGCGAACTCCGCTGGTGATTCCTTGGCACAGAATCGCTTGATCCGCTCAAGATCGACGTCTGGGATCGCCGTCATGACCCGGCCTGACCCTCAGCGGCGCCGCGGGCCGAGCCCGAGGGCGCGGACGAAGTGGTTGATCTGGCGGTTCCCCTCTCGGTAGATCACACGTCTCGCCTCTCGGGTCGCCGCGCCCCCGGCAGCGCCGGAGAGCCCGCCCCGCTGGTAGCCGTGCTCGACCGCCTCGATGTTTCCCAGGTCCCGCGCCAGCCGGTAGAGCTGCGATCGGGTGGTGCTCACGACGGCACCTCCTCCTTGGCCGCGCGGTCATAGAGGATGATCCGTTCCACGATGGCTCGGAGCTCGTCCGGGTCCTCCGTGGACTCCAGGAGGGCTAGATCGTCGGGGCTCACGCCAACGGAGCCCATTCCGTCGTCATCGAACTCGGAGCGTCGCCAGTCCATCCAAGCGGCTCCGTCGTCGTCCTCGCCGTTCTCCTCGATCGCGTTGACGAGCGCGACCAGCTGGATCTCTCCTTCAGGTGTGACGTCGTATTCGATGAAGAGCACCGCGGTGACCTTAGGCCGCGGGCGTGGCGTCGTCATGAATTGCCCGTAGCCAGGCTCCACTCACTCGCGCGCGGGTTGTGGCCGAAACGTGCCCTCGCAGCTCGCCGACCCACGTCGCCCGGCGCCCCGCTCGGACGCCCGACACCGGTGCACGGGGGCCAAAGGTGAGATGATGCTGGGCGTTTCCCGAGCACTTGCCTATCGCCATGAATGGACGGCATGCGAAGTGGCCACCGTAAAGAACATCTCGGTGCTTTTCACCGACATCGTCGGTTCGACCGAACTGTCGATGTCGCTCAGCGTCGAGGAGAATGACCGGCTGCTCCGGACGCACTTCGCCCTGCTCCGCCAATGCGTCGCTCGGAACGGGGGCACAGAGGTGAAGTCGCTCGGAGATGGCCTCATGGCGGTCTTCGCGACCGCCTCGGGCGCCCTCGCGTGTGCCGTAGCGATGCAACAGGCCGTCGAGCGGGACAACCGGATGGCGGGACCCTCGGTGGGATTGCGCGTCGGGATCAGCGCGGGAGAGGCCACCCTCGAACGCGGTGACTACTACGGCGATTCGGTCATCGAGGCGGCGAGGCTGTGCACCCAAGCCGATGGCGGCCAAATCCTCGTGGCCGACGTGGTCCGGGCGACGGCCGGACGCCGCACGCCTTACGACTTCATCTCGTTGGGCAATCTCCACCTCAAGGGCCTGCGCGACCCGGTGCTCACCCTGGAGGTTGCCTGGGAACCGGCGCGCGAAGAGCTGACCTCCGAGCGGGTGCCCCTGCCCTCCCGCCTCGAGGCCCGGCCATCCCTCGGCGTCATCGGCCGCGAATCGGAGACCGCGCTTCTCTCGGAGGATCTGCAGAGGGCAGTCGCCCGCGACGGACGCCGGGTGGTGCTCCTTGCCGGCGAGGCAGGGGTGGGCAAGACCACGCTCGCGACTCAGGTGGCAGTCTCGGCCTACGAAATGGGTGCGGTAGTGCTCCTCGGACGTTGCGAAGAGGACCTTGGAGTCCCTTACGGTCCCTTCGTCGAAGCACTTTCGCACTACGTCGCTCACGCCGACATCCTCGAACTCGAAGGCCACTCCGCGGTTCACGGCGGTGAGCTGTCGCGCATCGTGCCCGCTCTCCGCCGCAGGCTCGGCGACGTCCCGGCCCCGATGAGCTCGGACTCCGATACCGAGCGCTACCTCCTGTACCGGGCCGTGGCCGGGCTCCTCGAGCATGTGGCGGCGGCCCACTCCCTCGTTCTCGTGCTCGACGACCTCCAGTGGGCGGACAAGCCGAGCCTTCAGATGCTCCGGTACGTCGTCGCCAACACGACGACAGCGCCGATCCTCATCGTTGCCACCCTCCGGGATACCGAGCTCACTCCCGCCCATTCGCTCTTTGAAGTGCTCGCCGCGCTGCGAAGAGAGGAAGGCGTGAGCCGCGTGAATCTCGCCGGCCTTGATGGTGCCGGTGTCTTGGCGTTCATGGAGGCCAGCGCTGGGCACCCTCTCGGGCTCGAAGGCGACGAACTCGCCCGAAGCCTCCATCTCGAGACCGACGGGAACCCTTTCTTCGTCGGTGAGGTGCTCCGGCACCTCGCCGAGACTGGCGCCATCTTCCGGGACGGCGCTGGTCGCTGGTCGGCGGCGGGGGAGTCACCGGGGGCGATCGACCTTCCCAGCAGCGTGCGCGAAGTCTTGCTCGCCCGTGTCGCCCGTCTCGGCGAGTCCGCGGGTCCGGTCCTGGCGGCGGCCTGCGTGATCGGTCGCGACTTTGACCTCGACCTGCTGACCCGAGTAACCGAAACGGCCGAAGACGACCTCATCGACGTGCTCGATGCCGCTGCCGCTTCGGCCCTCGTCCGAGAGTTGTCGGATGTCGCAGGGCGCTACAGCTTCTGCCATGCCATGATCCAGCACAGCTTGTACCAGGAGATCGGACCCACACGCCGGGCTCGGCTTCACCGCCGTGTGGCCGAGGGTATCGAGGAGATTTGCGGCGAAGACACCGCACCGCGCGTCGCCGAGCTCGCCCATCATTGGCTCTGCGCCGCCGAGTCGGTCAACGACAAGGCAGTGGAATACGCGCGGGAGGCGGGGAAGGCGGCGCTGGCGGTTCTCGCTCCCGACGAAGCGCTCCGGTACTTCAGCCAGGCCCTCCGGTTCGTCGAGCTCAACCCGCACGCCGACCCGTTTGTTTATGTGCGATCTACGCCTCGGGCTCGGCGAGGCGCAGCGCCAAGCTGGGATGGCCGAATTCCGCGAGACCTTCCTCCAAGCCGCACATCAGGCCGAGGAGCTCGGCGCGACCGACCTGTTGGTGCGGGCCGCACTGAGCAACAACCGTGGCTTCGTCAGTAGCATCGGGTCGGTCGACGACGAGCGGGTTGCCGTGCTCGAATCCGCTCTTGGCGCAGTCCCCGAAGAGGACAGCCAGGAGCGGGCTCTCCTCCTCGCCACCCTGTGCAGCGAGCTCACGTATGCCGGCTCCCCCGATCGCTGCGAGTCGCTCGCGGCCGACGCCAAGATGATGGCAGCGCGCGTCGGGGACCCCGCCACGATCGTGCGAGTCATTAATCTGACGCAGAACGCGGTGGTCGACCCCTCCAGCTTGGCTGAGCGGACGATTGACACGAACGAGGCGCTGGCGCTCGCAGAGGAGCTCGGCGATCCCGATCTCCTCTACGGCGCCTGCCTTCACGCCCGGATCAACGCGATGCAATTGGGTGACTTCGACGCGGCGGCGGATCACCTCGCAAGGATGAGCCAGCTCAGCGAGCAGCTCCGGCTCCCGGCGCTCCTGTGGCACACGGCGTTCAGCCAGGCCACGGAGTCGTTGCGTCTTGGTGACACCGAGCGGGCCCAGAAGCTGGCTGACGCCGCGCTCCAGCTCGGCAAGGAGAGCGGCCAGCCAGACGCCGAGGTGTTCTACGGGGGTCAGCTGTCCATGGTCTACGCCCAGCAGGGACGCATCGCCGAGTTGATCCCGCTCTTCGAGGAGCTCATCGCCGAGAACCCGGGTCTCAGCCAGCTCAAGCAAGGGCTCGCCCGCGCCTACCTGGAGCGAGGAGACGAGAAGCAAGCCCTCGAGCTGCTCGAGGCGGGGGGATCCGAAGGATTCGCTTCGCTCCCGAGGGACCTGATCTGGCTCTTCGGACTGACCGCCTACGCCGACGTCGCGGCGCAACTGCGAGCCGAGGGGCCGGCCCGACAGCTTTACGCGCTCCTTGTGCCGTATCACGACCAGTATCCCTTCATCGCGGCGGCCTGTCAGGACTCCCCAGTGGCGACCTACCTCGGTGGCCTAGCCGGGGTCCTCGGACGCTACGACGAGGCCGAGGCCTATTTCGTCGAGGCAGCCGACATCAACGCCCGAGGCTCGATGGTCTACGCGGCAGCGCGCAACGATCTCGCCTGGGCGCGCATGCTCCGGGCCCGGCGAGCGGCGGGTGATCGCGAGAGGGCACTGACACTCTTGGCACGATCAAGCTCTGCAGCGGTGACCATGGGGTACGGCTACGTTGCTCGTCTGGTCCGTTCGGAGCAGGCGAAGTGGACCTGAGGGCGCGGGCGTTGCCTCCCGCCTGACTGGAAGCCGGTCAACCGCAGGATCAGGAGGGGCGTATTTGGATGGTGGGGCCTACCGCGGATCGGACGACGTCCACGTCGATACCACTGGCCACCTCGGCCTCCGTGATGTCGCAGTCGAGTGGCATCTCCGTCCGGCCGTTGTCCAGCGCGTCGAGCGTGGCCTGCCTGATGCCGGCGACGACGTCGGGCGACAGACCTTGGATGACGGCTCGGATTTCAGGGCTCATGTCGTCGCCAAGACCGAGCGCGTCGACCATGTCGAGCAACGGCATGTCTGCCGCGTGCATCTCGCGCACCCGCGCCTGCACTTCGGGGTTCGTCAGTGCGTCGTTCGTCGCCACCACAAGCGAATCTGCTAAAACCATCGCGCTCTCCCTCATTCGCGATCGGATCGGCACAGTTGGCCTCAGCCTGACCCTAGTGCAGGGCGGCGAGACTTGCGTCCCCCATTTCTTTAAGCATGGCTGCGCCGACTGGTAGGGCACGAACGGGCGGACGCCGGGTCCCGACGAGTGACGCGAGCCCGGCGCCCATTCGCTCACGCAGGTTGCCTCACGCCCTCTTCAACCGCATCGCCGCGAGAGGCGCGAACACCAGGACGAGCCCCGCCGTCCACAGGAGCGCCGGCACCAGGTAATAGGACAACGGGTGGCCGAGCAGTGCCTGTGCCTGCGGCCCGCCGGTCAGGATACGGACCGAGTTGATCATCGGCGTCATCGGCTGGTGGGTGGCGAAGCCCTGCATCCAGCCGGGCATCGTCGACACCGGCACGTAGGCCGACGACACGAAGCTCAGCGGGAACACCAGGAACGACAGGCTCTGCGCCGCCTGTGGGCTCCCCGCCGCCAGGCCCATGGTGATGAACATCCAGACGAACGCGAAGCCGAAGAGCACGGTCAGCCCGAACGCCGCCACGGCGGCCAGCGTCGAGCCTCCGAGCCGGAAGCCGACGGCGAAGCCGACCGCCGTCATGATCGAGCGCGCCCCAGGCGACGAGTGCCGTGTCCGCGCTCACCCTCCCGGTCACGATCGACAGCAGCCGGATAGGCAGGCTGCGCAGCCGGTCGAAGAGGCCGCCCTCGAGGTCGGCCGCCACGCCGCTCGCCGCGCCCATGCCCTGGAACAGCACGCCGGTCACGACAAAGCCCGGCACGAGGAAGTCGACGTAGGACAGCGACCCCGTGTGCGCCACCGCGCCGCCGAAGACGTAGCGGAAGATCAACAGGAACAGCACGCCCTGCGCCGTCGCGCCGATGATCAGGGCCGGCGTGCGGACGAATTGGCGCAGCGTCCGCTTCGCCACCTGTCCCGAGGCGACGACGTACGACGCCCCCTGGTTCAGCGCCCTCCCGGCCCGGAACTCCGGCTCCGGCCGGTCGGTGCGCACGTGGGCGGTGGATGTGATGATGCTCATGCTGCGTCCTCCTTGGAATCGGCCTTGGAACCGGTCTTCGAACCGGTCTTGGAACCGGTCAGCGCCAGGAACACCTCGTCGAGGGTCGGGCGCCGGAGCGAGATGTCCTCCACCGCCACCTCGGCGTCGTCCAGCGCGCGCACGACGAGCGGGAGCAACTTGGCGCCGCCCGGCGCGGCGATGGAAGCCCGCCGCGTCGACGGGTCGGTGGCCGGCTCGGCGGCACCCAAAGACGCCAGCACCTCGGCGGCCCGCTGCATCGCCGGCACGTCCGCCGTGTGCAGCTCGATTACGTCGGCACCCACCCGGGACTTGAGCTCGTCGGGCGTGCCCTGCGCGATGACACGCCCGCCGTCGATGATGACGACCAGCGCGGCGAGGTGATCGGCCTCATCGAGATACTGCGTCGTCAGCAGCACATCCGTGCCCGCCCACGTCAGCTCCCGGATGGCGTCCCACACCTCGTTGCGGGCGCCGGGGTCGAGGCCGGTGGTGGGCTCATCGAGGAGCAGGAGCCTGGGCGCACCGACGAGACTCGCCCCGAGGTCGAGGCGCCGGCGCATGCCGCCCGAGTACGTCTTCACGCGTCGGTCCGCCGCATCGGTCAGGTCCATCTGCTCGAGGATCCGCTCCGCGCTGGTAGCCGCCTGCTTCTTCTCCTGGCCGTACAGGCGGGCCACCATCGCCAGGTTCTCCCGCCCGGTCATCATCTCCTCGACCGCGGCGGCCTGGCCGGCGAGGCCGATCATGCGGCGCACGGCCATCGGGTTCTTGACCACGTCGTGGCCGCCCACGGTGAGCGTGCCGTGGTCCGGGCGGATGAGCGTGGCCACCATGCGGACGAACGTCGTCTTGCCGGCGCCGTTGGGCCCGAGGATGGCCACGGGCTTCCCTTCGGGGAGCTCCAGGTTCAGGTCCGAGAGGGCCTGGACCTTCCCGAACTTCTTATCGAGGCCGTGGGCCTCTATCAGGGCGTGCATGACTGCGCGCGCCTCCTTCCGTCGTTTGTCGTGTGTGGTCTGCGGTCTGCGGTCTGCCGGGCTGCGTTCCTCACAGCTCGGTACTGAGCCCGCTCGACGGAGGTGGCCTACGCTTTATGCGCTACCTCGGGCGTTGGTCCCTCGTGGATCGGGCTCGTGGGTGTGGGCTCGAGGCCGCGTGGTGCTACACGCGGCCTCGGGTCGTTATGTGGTCATTCCGGGGTCATTCCGGGGAAAGGTCGAATTCGAACCGCACCTCCTCCGCGTTGAAGCCTTCGCTGTGGAAGATCCGCCACATATCGAGGCCCTCGAGCGTCTCCTCTTCCAACTCCTTCACGAGGGCCTTGACGAACTTGAGCTCGGCGGCCAGCTGCGCCTCCTCGTACTCGGCCTCGAGCTCGAAGATGCGCGGGAGGCCGGCCTTCTGGGCCGCGCCCATGGCGCCGCGCATCCCGGCCAGCTTCACGCTGAGCGTGTCCGCGCGGCCCTTGAGCGCCATGAGGGCGTCGTCTGGGCTGAGCGCCGCGATGAACGAGAGGCCCGCCATGAAGGCCGGGTACTCTTTGGTGGGGACGCCCAGGAGCTCGGTGAGCCAGTCGTCCATCTCCCGGGCGCCGTCGTCGGTGATGGCGTAGACGGTCCGCTCCGGGCGCTTGCCCTCCCGCACCGTCCCCGTGGCCTTGACGAAGCCGTGCTTCTCGAGGGACTCGACCACGGCGTAGAGGGATCCGTAGTTGAGGCGGACGCTCTCCTGCTTGGCGCGCTGCCGCAGCGTCTGGGCCACCTCGTAGGGGTGCATGGGCTTCTCGTAGAGGGAGACCAGCACCGCCAGGGCCAGGGGATTCGATCGGGACCAACGTGCCACGGTTGGTCAGAATACTCTATTCAGAGTAATCGGTCAAGAGTGTTCTGGAGAGAGTGACCTCGACGAGGAGGTCTCCTCGGGCATGGGCAGAGAAAAAGAGCAAACGATCATGTGCGTACTTTCTAATTCGGCACACCCCAGAGGGGTCTAGACATCCCCATTAGCCCCTGTTGCAGCGTCGTCAGCCCGATCCGTAGGGGCGGGTGAGGATTTCGAGGAGGTGCCCGTCGGGGTCCTTGAAGTACACGCCCCGGCCTCCGTCCCGTTGGTTGACCTCCCCCTGGTGACTCAGCCCGGGGTCGGCCCAATAGTCCTGGCCCGCCTGCTGGATGCGTCCGAATATCTCGCCGAACTCGTCGTCTGACACCAGGAAGGCGTAGTGCTGGGAGGCGATCTGTGCGTCGGTGTCGGCAACGTCGTGGTAGTCGAGCGAGACGCCGTTCTCCATCTCGATGATCATGAACGGCCCCCAGGCCTGGGCCTCGGGAAGACCCATCGTCTCGGTCAGGTACCGGGCCGACTCCTTCTTGTCTCGGCACCAGACGATGGTGTGGTTCAGGTTCACGCTCATCGGACATCCTCCTTCTGGTCTCTGCGGATGCCGGGGTCCTCTCCCATTATGCGACTAGGGAAGGGGTGGAGCTTCCCGGGTCAAGCGACCCGCTGGCCGGTCTCCGTGCGTCGGCCGTGTTCTCGTCGTGCCAGGTGAGTCGCCAAGGCGTGCCGCGCTCAGAGAGCCTCGAGGCCCAGCGCTCCGCCGCATCACGATAGGTGAATCGCAGCTCGTCATCGCCGAACTGCAACAGCCAGTACCGTTCCGATGCTCGCATCTGGTCCTCCTTCCACGAGTGCTCGAAGGTCATTCCGGTTGTTGGACGAAGTGGAACAGGCCGCTGTGACGCGTTGCGGGTGTACGAGGTCGGAGCTCCGAGGGATTTCACACTCGGTGTCACGGGACCGAGCGCGGTTTCGTCTACATGGCCTGACGAAAGGTTCCACCGCATGTCTTGGAAGGACCACCGATGCGTCCCGCGAACGAGGTCTTCTGCGGCGACGGGGGTGGCAAGGCGACCGCCTTGGCCCCACCTCTGTACGGAAGAGACCGGATTGCCGGCTTCCTCGCCGACGTGTACCAGCGGGTACAAGGTCTCGGCGTGACCTTCGAGTCGGTCCTGGTAAACGGGGGACTGGGTTCGTGGCCCGCAACCCGCGGGAAGGATCGTCAGCGTGGTCTTCCTCGAGGTCAAAGAGGGCGTGATCCAGACGGTGCGAAGCGTGGTCAATCCCGAAAAGCTGCAACCACCTGGGCCCTGTCTCTGACATGCTCCGCCTGCCCGCCGAAGACGAGTCGGAGCGGATCTGACCGAGAGGACCTAGAGGACCGAGAGGAGCCGGCCGATGTCGTTCAGTGAGGAAGAGAAGGCGTACCTCAAATCGCAACGACTCGCCCGGCTTGCCACCGTCTCCGCCGACGGGCAGCCCGACGTGGCGCCGGTTGGATTCGACTTCGACGGCACCGACTTCTACATCGCCGGGCTCGATCTGCCCTCGACCCGCAAGTATCACAACGTCGCCGATGGCAACGACAAGGTGGCGCTGGTCATCGATGACCTCGTGAGCACGGACCCGTTCGTCCCCAGATTCCTGCGGGTCTACGGAACGGCCAGCATCGTCACGCGCGACGGGCGGTCCGGCCGCCGCGAATACCTCCGCATCGCGCCCACCGTGTCCTGGAGCTGGAACCTGGCCGGCCGGCGCCGGAACGGTGGACAGTTCCGACCGCGTAAAGCCGTCCACGAACAGCGGTGACCACCTGACTGACGGTCAGACTTCGAGAGGCGGCATCCCCAGCATCTCCCGGAACTCCGACGTCGTGTTCGTCACCGGGAACGGTTCCGACGGAACCGGCACTCCGAGCCGCTCGCAGATCGGCTCCCACCCGTCGGACGGCGTCCAGTCCAGGAGACGCTCCTTTGGAATTGCCGCACGAACCGCGGCGTTGTGCCGCTCGTAGGCGGCGATCATGGCGTCGCGGTCCTCGATCTGGTCGCTAAAGCGCTCCTTGAACATGCGCAGCAACGCGGCCATCCACTCGTCGCCTTCCTCGACCATCATCCGCATGCCACCGAAGATCGTGTTGCAGCAGCTCGTGAACCAGAGTTCCGGGTCGCGAGTCGACAGGAGAACCAGGGCGTCAGGGTTGGCGGCCGAGAGCTCGGGCCAGAAGCTACCCCCGGGCCAGTCGACCTGGGCCGTGTAGGGACTCATCAGCGCGCCCCAATCGACCGGCTTCCCGTCTATGGCGTCGGTCCAGATGGCGATCTCATCCGGATGGGCGAACACTTCGACCATGTGATGGCAGGTGCCGCCCAACAGTTGCTCCAGTGCGATCTTGAGGGAGTGCGTGCCGGTTCGGCCCACCCCCGCGCCCACGACCTTGAGCATCGACCGCCCTCCCACGACGTCGCCACACGTGTCGGACGCTGAGCGTAGCCCTGTTCAACCGAACGGCGTCGGGATCTCCCGGATCGGCGGTGGCGGCAGGTCGTCTTCCTTCTTCTTCCCCCTCTTGGGCAGGGTGACGTCCTTGCGCTCCAGCGGTTCGTAGGGAATCTGGCTGAGCAGGTGGGTGATGATGTTCAGCCGGGCCCTTTTCTTGTCGTCGGTGTGCGCCACGTACCAGGGCGCCCACGACGTATCGGAAGCCCGGAACATGTCGTCGCGGGCCTTCCCGTAGTCCCACCACCGGCTGTAGGACTTGAGGTCCATGTCCGAGAGCTTCCAGACCTTGCGCGGATCGTCGATGCGGCTCTCCAAGCGGCGGGTCTGCTCGTCGGGGCTGACTTCGAGCCAGTACTTGAAGAGCAGGATGCCCGAGTCGACCATGGTCCGCTCGACCAGCGGCACGCCCTCCAGGAACCGCTGGATCTCCTCCTCCGTGGCGAAGCCCATCACCCGCTCGACGCCGGCCCGGTTGTACCAGCTGCGGTCGAAGATGACGATCTCCCCCGCCGCCGGCAGATACGGGACGTAGCGCTGGAAGAACATCTGGGACTTCTCCCGCTCGTTCGGCGCGGGCAGGGCGACGACGCGGAACACCCGGGGACTGACGCGCTCGGTGATCGCCTTGATGGTGCCGCCCTTGCCGGCGGTGTCGCGGCCCTCGAAGACGACGCAGACCTTGGCGCCGCTGGACTTGACCCACTGCTGCAGTGCCACGAGCTTGCCCTGCAGCTTGCGCAGTTCCTTCTGGTACTCCTTCTCCTTCATCCGGGGAATGCTCTGATCGGCCTTGTCGGCCTTGGCGGCCTTGGCGGCCTTGGCGGCCTTGGCGGTCTTGGTGGCCTTCACGGTCTTGGCGCCGTTCTTCGTGGCCGTTACGTCCGCCTCGGTCATGGCGTCATCCCCGCTGGAGCGGCGGGTGCCCCGGCGTCGCCGGTCACCGCACGCTCGACGCTGATGGGCCCCGGCGGCGGCAACGAGCGCCGGCGGTACCACTTGGTGACCTCTATGACGACCGGGAGCAGCAGCGCCAGGCCGACGCAGGCCAGCCACTGGCGCCCGGTGAGCGACTGGGTGAGCAGCCCGCTCTGCAGGGCGGGCAGCTGGGTGCCGAGGAAGATCATCACGACCGGGACCACCGAGATGAGCACCGCCTTGAGCACCGGGGGCGTCAGGCCGCTGGCCGGGTCGCGCCGGTTCGTGAGCGCGTTGAACACGGTCCCCAGCCCCATGACCACGAAGGTCATGGTGAGCGAGGCGCTCGGCTTGGACGGGAACGCCGTGTCCGGGCCGGCCACGAGCGGGATGAGCGCGGCCACGAAGAGCGTGGCGCCGTAGAGCAGCCACATGAGGACAGAGGTGCGGTTGGTGATCGGGACCTTTGGGTCGCGCGGTGGCCGGTGCATCACGTCGGGATCGCCCGGGTCCTGGGAGATCACGAGGACGCCGGCCACAGTCACGAAGAAGAGCAGGTACAGCACCATGGAGGGCGTCAGCGCCACGCCGCTGTTGATGTTGAAGGCCGAGGCCACGACGAACAGCAGGATGAGCGCGAGCAGCTGGGTCATCTGGAAGCGGACGTAGGACACGATCTTCTCGTAGACGCGTCGGCCGATCTCGACGGCGTGCACGAGCGTCCCGAAGTTGTCGTCGGTCAGGATCATGCGCCCGGCCTGCTTGGTGACCTCGCTGCCGCTCCCCATCGCCACGCCGATGTCCGCCTGCTTGAGCGCGGCGGCGTCATTCACCGCGTCGCCGGTCATGGCGACGATGAGCCCGGACTCCTGCATCAGGCGGGCCAGCCGCAGCTTGTCCTCGGGCGTCACGCGGCCGAACACGTGCAACTTGGGCAGGCGGGCCAGCAGGTCCTCGTCGGACAGCGCCTGGAGCTCCGCGCCGCTGATCGCACCCGGCCCCAGGCCGAGCGACCGCCCGATCGCGGACGCCGTCACCGCGTGATCGCCCGTGATCATGCGCACGTCGATGCCCGCCCCGAGGGCGGTCTGCACCGCCTCCTTCGCCTCGGCCCGCAACGGGTCGATGATGCCCACGATCCCGACGAACGACAGGTCCCGTGTGAGCGCCATGGGGTCGTCCCGCATGGTCGCCTGCTCGCGCTCGGGGACGATCTTGGCGGCGAAGGCCAGCACGCGGAGGCCCTGCTCGCCCATGCGCTCGTTGGCGGCTTCAATGTCCGCCTGCACGTCGGCGATCGGGACCTGTGACCCGCTCAGGGGGCCACCGGACTGGTTGCACCGCGCCAGCACCACGTCGGGCGCGCCCTTCACCAGCTCGACCACGTGTTCGGCCCCGTCGAGCGTCGCCCGGTGGAACGTCGCCATGAACTTGTACTCCGAGTCGAAGGGCACCTCGGCCAGGCGCGGGTAGGCCCGGCGTGTCTCCTCGGCGTCGACGCCGAGCTTGGCGGCCAGCACGACGAGCGCCGCCTCAGTCGGGTCCCCGACCACCGAGCCGTCGTCGCTCACGGTGGCGTCGCTGTCCAGGCACAGGCCCAAGGCCAGGCGGGTGAAGTCGGGCACCGGTTGGCCCGCCACGGCGGTGATGGCGCCGCTCTTGCGGTAGCCCTCTCCCTCGACCTTGAACCAGGAACCACTTCCGTAGAGATCCGAGACCATCATTTGGTTCATCGTCAGCGTGCCGGTCTTGTCGCTGTTGATGGCGCTCGTCGCGCCCAGCGTCTCGACGTCGGTCAGGTTCTTCACGATGGCCTTGGCGTCGGCCAGCTGCTTGGCCCCCATGGAGAGCAGCCCGGAGACGAAGGCGGGCAACCCGGTCGGGATGGCCGAAATGGCCATGGCCGTCCCGAGGAGCAGGAGCTGCTTCCCCGGGATCCCGCGCGCCGCTCCCACCACGAAGATGAAGACGACCGCCGACCACGCGATGACGGCGAGCACCTTGGTCAGGGTGTCGAGCTCCTTCTGCAGGGGCGACCGGGTGCGGGTGACCGAGGAGAGCATGGTGGCGATCTGGCCCATCTGGGTCTGCATCCCGGTCGCAGTGACGACGATGGTCGCCGTGCCCCGGGTGACCGAGGTGTTCTGGAACGCCATGTTGGAGCGGTCACCCAGGCCGATGTCCGCCGAAGGCAGCGTCTGCGCGTCCTTGGCGACCGGCGCGCTCTCGCCGGTGAGCGCGGCCTCCTGGGTCTCGAGCGTCGCCGAGCGCACGATGCGCCCGTCCGCGGGGACGATGTCGCCCGCCTCGAGCTGGACGATGTCGCCCGGGACGAGGGTGGACGCCGGGCCGAGGGCGAGCTGCCCGTCGCGGATCACCTTGGCCTGGGGGACCTGCATCTGCGACAGCGCGTCCACGCTCGCTTGCGCCTTCAGCTCCTGGCGCGATCCCAGGACGACATTGAGCAGCACCAGGAAGGCGACGATGACGGCGGTGGAGAACTGGCTGATGGCCAGGCTCACCACCGTGACGGCGATGAGCATGATGTTCATGGGGTCGCGGAGCTGACCCAGGGCCACCGCCCACACCGACGGTGGCTTCTCCTTGGCGATCTCGTTTGGGCCGAAACGGGAGAGCCTCGTGACAGCCTCCGCCGACGTCAGACCGCGTTCGCCGTCCGTCTCGAGGCCTGCCACGACGGCGGTGGCCTCCCAAGAGAACCAGGGCGTCTTCCCCTCGGGTGTGACGCCGGAGACCGGCCGGGCGGCGGCGTCGGCCACGTCTGTCATCGCCCTCCTTTCACTTCAGTTCCCATTTCCTGCCGTCATTAGACCCACGGCCGGGGGCACGAGCAAGCTGGCGGGGAACGGCTGAGGCTGGGCTGAGCACGCGGGTGGCTGCGCTACTTGCTGCAACGCAGCCGGACAGAGGCCGAGCCGGTGCTGCTCGACGGGATGCTGACGACGTGCGTGGGCGCCTCGATGTGCACCGGCGCGCCAAAGGCAGAGAGGCGAAGGGTGGCCGTCGTGGTCGAGGCGCCGCCGGCCAGGCGGGCCAGTTGGGGGATCGCCTTGAGGACCGCCGCGGTCAAACGGCCCGACTGGTGGACGACCGAGGTCACCTGCACCAGGCGTCCCGACGAGTCCAGCCAGACGGTGACCGGCTCCTGCACCTCGTACCGCGGTCCGGTGAGGGGCGTCGCGCACACCGCCGCGGTCTTGACCTCGTACTGCGTGGTGGCCACCCCGCCGACGACGGCGTGGCCGAGGTCGGTGACCTTGACGGGGCGTTGGATCCCCCCGAGGGAGTCGAGCGCGGCGGCGGCGTTGAGCGCGGTTTGCAGGCCGAGGTCGACAGTGGGATCGCGCGGCGCGGTGAGCTTCATCCAGACCGGGTTGGGCGTCCCCTCCTGGGCGACGGCCTGGTACATGGTGCGGCCGATCCCGATCTCCTCGCCGACGCTGCGCTCGATCACGGGCTGGGCCGTGCTGGTCGTGTTCGACGTGATGGAGGGCTGGCTGTCGACCTCGGTCACCTGGACGTGGCCGGAGACGAAGTCGACCACGCCGCTGCCGGTGAGCACGTCGTGCAGGAGCGGGTTCTTGCTCGTCGTCACGTGGGCGTAGGTGAAGTGCGCGCTGCCGGCCTCGGCGGTCGTGGCCAGGACACCGTCGACCCACTGCGGTGCGGTGCCGGAGCCCGAGCCGGAGCCGGATCCCGCCGACTCGGCGGCCGCCGCACCCGGGTGGGACGGCGCGTTGACCGCGCCGACCACGGCCCCCACGACCACGCCGACGCCGAGCACTGCGAGCAGGACCCACGGCAGCAGGCGGCGCACCGGCCCAGTTTGCCCGAGACGGCATAACCTGCTCTTTCGTGGCTCCCACCGTCCTGCACCTTGCCCCGCACCCCGACGACGAGGCGGTCGGCGCGCCCGCCGCCCTGCTCCACCTGCGCGACCGGGGCTGGACCGTGGTGAGCGTGATCGGCAGCCTCGGTTTCGAGGGCCAGTGGGAGCGCCGGCGCGCCGAGGCCCTGGAGGCGTCGGAGCGGGCGGGCTTCGTCCCGGTCTTCTTCGACCCGCCCCTCAACCTCGATCTCGACGGCGACATCGAGTTGGCGACCGACCGCATCGCCACCGAGCTGCCGCCCATGGTCAAGGAGTACGACGCACAGCTCGTGGTCTCCCCTTCGCCGCACGACGTCCACCACGGCCACGAGGCGGTGGGTCGGGGGGTGCAGCGCGCCATGGCCGCGCTGCCGTCGGCGGTCCGGTGGTGGATGTGGGGCGTGTGGGGCGACCTGCCCGCGCCGAACGTCTTCTACGCGTTCGACCAGCCGATCCTCGACCGGGCCGTCCACATCCTGGAGGCCTACGTCGGCGAGCTCGACCGCAACGACTACCGGCGCTACGTGGCCGGCCGCGCCGCCGCCAACTCCGTGCTCGGCTCGGAGCGGGTCTTCGGCTTCGGGTCGGCCGCAGCCTCGAAGTTGCCCTACGCCGAGGTGCTCACCGAGGTGAAGTTCATGGACGGCCGCTTCATGGCCTGCGAGCCGCACCAGCTCGACGAAGGCCCCTACCGCGACGCCAACTTCGACCTCGACCTGACGCCGTGGCTCGATTCGCCCAGCGTCCGCGAGCTGGTCGGCCGCATCCGCGAGGTGCGCGCGGACGGGGCCTCGTGACAACCGTCGACGCGCTACCCGACCAACTGGTCGCCGACTTCCGGCGCGACGGGTTCGTCGTGGTGCCCGGGCTGCTGTCCGCCGACGAGCTCCGCCGGTACGGGGCGGCGGTCGACGAGGCGGTGGCCAAACGAAGCAGCCACGACACGCGGACGCTGGCGCAGAAGTCGCGCTACGAACAGAGCTTCGTCCAGTGCCAGAACCTGTGGGAGGGCAGCCCGGACGTGCGACCGCTGTCCTTCCACCCGCGCATCGCCGGGACGGCGGCCGGGCTGCTCGGTGTCGACGCCGTGCGGCTCTGGCACGACCAGGCCCTCTACAAGGAGCCGGGCGGGCGGGCGACCGACCCGCACCAGGACCAGCCCTACTGGCCCATTGTGGAGACGGACACGATCACGGCGTGGATCCCCTTCGACGGCTCGACGCTCGACAACGGCGCCATGGGGTACCTGCCCGGCAGCCACCGGCTCGGGGTGCGCGAGTTCGTGAACATCTTCTTCGGCGAGCCCGAGGACCCGCTGGCCCGGTCGGAGCTGACGGGGATCGAGCCGAGGTGGGTGGAGGTCCCGGCGGGGTCGGTGGCGTATCACCACGGGCTGACGTTCCACTTGGCGCGGCCGAACGCCACCGGTACGGTCCGGCGCGTACACACCGCGATCTATTTCGCGGACGGGTCGACGCGGGGCGAGGGGCGTTTCCCGCACCCGGCGGTGGAGCGGGCCGGGATTCCCATGGGCGGGGTGATCGCAAGCGACGTGACGCCGGTGGCGTGGCCGTTGCCCGGCGGGGTGCTGCCGCCGGCGCCGGCGGAGCCGATCGGATGAGCACTCGTCCCGTGTCGGCGTCGGTGGGCACGGGGCCGGCGACGGGGCCGGGCGTGCTGACCGAGGCGCAGCGGGCGTCGTGGGCCGAGCGCGGCTTCATCCGGGTGGACCGCTTCGCCTCGGCCGACGTGTGCGCCGCCATGTTGGACCGGGTCATCCAGATCGTCCGGGACCCGGTTTTGGCGGAGTCGGTCCGGGTCAAGCTCATGGCCGAGGCCAACAAAGCGGGGATGCCGGTGGCGCTGCCGGAGGACGGCATGTCCAAGGTGTTCCATCTGCACCGGGACGGCGTGTTCGCCGAGTTCGCCCACTCGCCTGCGGTGGTGGAGATGGTGGCGGAGCTGGTCCAGCCGGACATCGACGTCTTCCTGTCGCAGTTCATCTTCAAGACGCCCGCGGCCTGGGGCCAGCCCTGGCACCAGGACTCCTTCTACTTCCCGTTCGAACCGGCCCGTCCGGTCGTGGGCGTGTGGCTCGCGGTGACCGAGGCAACGCTGCAGAACGGGTGCCTGCACGTGTTGCCGGGCTCGCACGCCGAGCGAGTACACAAACACGTGCTCGACCGCCGTCCCGGCGCGAACTACGGCTACCTCGAGATCGTCGATCGGGATATGTCCGCATCGGAGCCGGTGCTGATGGCGCCGGGTGACCTCTTGGTCTTCGACAGCCACCTCATGCACCGCTCGACCGACAACGAGTCGTCGGGGATCCGGGCCGCCATGGTGTACCACTACGCCGCGGCGGGGACGGTCGACCATTCCGAGGAGTACTTCCCGTCGACCAACGACTGGGTGCCGGTCCGGCGGGACGGGCGGACGATGCCGTGGCGCTGATTTGGCGGACGCTGACACTGACATGGCGCTGAAGTTCGACGCCATGCTCCCGGCGCAGCCGCTGCGCGAGGTGGGTGAGCTGGGGCGCCGGGCCGCCGAGGCCGGGCTGTCCGGGCTCGTCGTGACCGAGGCTGGGCGGACGGCGTACCTGACGTGTGGTGCTTTGGCGGTGGCGGCTCCCGGCGAGCTCGACATCCTGACGGGGATCGCCGTGGCCTTCCCGCGCAGCCCCATGGTCACCGCCGTCACGGCGTGGGAGCTCGCCGAGGCGAGCCAGGGACGCTTCCGGCTGGGGTTGGGGGCGCAGGTGCGGGCCCATATCGAGCGTCGATACGGCGCTGAGTTCGACCCGCCCGGGCCGCGGCTGCGCGAGTACGTGACGGCGGTCAAGCAGATCTTTTCGTCGTTCCGCACGGGCGAGCCTCTGGCGGTGGAGGGCTCGTACTACAACCTCTCGCTTCTGCCGCCGACGTGGGCGCCGCCGCCGAACGAGGTCGCGGACCCGGCGATCGACGTGGCGGCCGTCAACCCCTGGATGCTCCGCATGGCCGCCGAGGTCGCCGACGGCGTCCACGTCCACCCGCTCAACACGCCGATCTACTTGCGCGAGACGGTGCTGACCGAGCTCGGCGCGGGGGCGGCCCGGGCGGGGCGGTCCGTGGACGACCTCGAGGTGATCGTGCCCGCGTTCTTGGTGGTGGGCGACACGGAGGAGGAGCGCTCGGCGTGGCGTGAGATGGCGCGGGTCCAGGTCGCCTTCTATGGCTCGACGCCCAACTACGCCTTCATCTTCGAGCAGCTCGATCGGGAGGGGACGACCGAACGCATCCGGGAGCGGCAGAAGGCCGGCGACATCAAGGGGATGGCGGCGGTGATCGACGACGACATCTTGAAGGAGTTCACCACGACGGGCACCTGGGACGAGATGCCCGACCTCATCGTCGCCAAGTACGACGGCGTCGCCACCCGCGTCGTCAGCTACTTCACCGGTTCCGACGTCGTACGGGACCCGGGGCGCTTCGAGCGCTGGGGCGAGCTGGCCCGCAAGGTCGTGGCGGCCGCCGCCGCCTCGTAGCCATCGTCACGCCCGCAGGCCGAGAGGACCCGCCTGCGGACACTGATAAAAGAAAGTATGAACATCGCTGTGCATACTTTTTGATTTAGGACACCGGAGGGACGTCTAACTCCTATTGCACCCCGTCCAACCGCCGGAACGGACTGCGGGGGCTCAAATCGTTCCCAAGCCCGACCCGGAGTTCACGCTGTTGCCGGAGTTCCCGGAGTTCCCGGAGTTCCCGGAGTTCTCGCTGTTCCCCGCGATCGCCCCGAACTGGTTGAACGGGATCATCTCGGACGCGGGCGGTGGCGTCACGGTCACCGGAGTCCCGTAGTTCGAGAATTCCATCTGCATGTCCATCGTGAGGCTCTTGCCCATCACGGCGAACGTGAACGGCAGGTCGATCCCCCGGAGCAGGTTCCCCGACTCGATGTAGACCTTCTCGGTCAGGTTCGGAAGCGACAGCCCCGACGTCACCTGCTGCAGCGATGACGGCAGGGAGCCCAGGTACTTCTGCATTGCCGACGACGGCAGCGTCACCGAGTACTCCGTCACCGGGGTCCCGTCGAACGTCGTGGCCCCGTCCGCGGTCACGGTGGCGCCGGCTTGCTGCAGCTGCTGGAGCATCCCGGCCGGGTCGTCCCACTGTGAGAACCCGCCCCCCAGAGCGCCACTCCTGCCGGACGACAGCTGCCCGGGGCTGGCCGACACCCAGGACTTGCCCGGAGCCAGCTGGCCGAGGATGCCACCCAGGTTGACGTAAACCGTGCCCTCGTCCTCTATCACCTGCTCCGACTGCGGCTGCCCCGGCAGGTTCACGGTGAGAGTGCCGGCCTGGTTTGCATAGTCGAACGCGCCCTGTCCCGTGATCTGCTCGCTGAGCCCAAGGCCTGAGAAGCTCATGGTGAAGGACATGTCGGCGGAGTTCGCGCTCAACGACTGCGTCGCCGCGGTGGTCACCGCCTCGGTCGCCGCCGCTTCGGAGTGGTACCCGAACTCGTAGAACCCCACCCCGGCCAACGCGGCGACGACGATCACCGCTGCGGTGGCGAAGACGGCGCCCCGCCGCCGGGGTTTTGCCGGATTCACGCCGGCCTCCAGGGACACCGCTGCGAACGGATCGTCCTCGACGACTTCGGCGAAGGGGCCGGCGTCATCCGAACCGACGGGGCGGGTGTGCATCGTCCAGATCCGGCCGTCCCAGTACCGCTCTTGATCGCGGCCGAACAGATCGTCGTACCAGCCCGGTGCCTGGCTCACGTCGTGGCCCCCTCCCCTTCGCCCAACCGCTCGGGCCGCTCTGCCTGCACAGCCACTCGCCTCACCGCCCGCTCACTGCCGACTCACCGCCGACTCACCGCCCGGATCGCACTGCCGTGCGCCGCACCGCTAAGAGCGGCGCTTGAAGAAGCGGCGGTCCGGCTTCTCCGGTGTCTCGGCAACCAGGGCCGCATCGAGTTCGGCGAACGTCGCCTCGTCGTCGTCATTCCCGGAGGCCTCACCCACCCCCTCCTCACCCATGTATTTCGGATGGGCGCCGTCGTCGCTTGAGGCATCACCGCCGCCGCCGCCGAACTCCTCGTGGATGGGTGGCCCTGCGGAAGCCGTGGGCGCGGCGGTCGCTGCAACCCCCGCACGTTTCCCCCGGTCGAACAAAGTCGACAGCCGCGCCTCGACGTCGTCGATGTCGGCCGTGGCCGCTGCCAACGCCCGCTGCAACTCGGGCACGTGATCGGGTAGGTGCTGCCGCCCTCGGAAATCCTGCTCCTCCACGGGTCGCACCTGATCGGTCCACTCCGTGCCGTCCCAGAAGCGCTCCTGCTGCGCGTTGTCAGGGTCCGCCAACCAGCCCGACGCGTCGTCGTCTATAAGAGCGTCGCCATCCAAGTCATCGGAGTTACCGGCTTCAACGGCTTCAACGGCTTCAACGGCCTTGACGACGACTCCCTCCTCGTCCTCGACGTCCCCCTCGTCCTCGGCGTCGCCGATCGCGTCGACCGCATCCTCGTCGACCACGTCCTCGCGCTCGTCGTCCTCGTCCGGTTCCTCGAACTCGGCGTCCAACTCCTCGAACGCGTCCGAGCCCGAGTCCGAGTCCAAATCCAACTCGGAGTCCAACTCCAACTCCGAGTCCGACTCGTCGGAGTCCGACTCCGACTCCAACTCGTCGAACTCGTGGCCCTCGCCCTCGATCTCTTCCAAGACCCGTCCCGCGACGGTGCGAGCGTGAGCTCGGCCCTCGGCCTCGATGACCTCCACCCCGTCCTCCTCGCTCGTCATCTCAACGGACTTGTGACTCTTCTTCGCCATGACGCTCCCCGGGGATACGGACATATTTCCACGTCTCGAACGGGTTTCGGACCCGGATCTCCAGGTCGGGCAGGAGAAAGGGCCTTTTGGCCTACATGCAAACGGGCCCAGCGGGGGTCAATAGGATACGCATCTGCCCTCCGGGCCTCCTGGTCGCACGCGACAGTGGGGACCCCGGGGCGAGCCAGAACCGAGATCAGGAAGGACAAGGGGTGGGGATCGAACTGAAGGCAGGCACGAGGCTCCGGAGCGCCACCGACGCCTGCGAGGTCGTGGTGGTCAAGGCGCCGGGCGGCCCCGTCGACCTGCGCTGCGGCGGGCATCCCCTTGTCGCCATCGACGCCGAGGTCACGCCCCAGAACGTCGAGGGCGGCTTCGATGAGGGCACGCAGCTTGGCAAGCGTTACAGCGACGAGGAGCTCGGGCTCGAGGTGCTGTGCACCAAGGCGGGCGAGGGCTCCCTCTCCGTCGGCGACACGGTGCTCGCGGTCAAGGGCGCCAAGCCGCTGCCGGCTTCCGACTGACGCACTCGCGCCGATCCGCCTGCGCCGGACCCCGAGGAGCACATGCCGTGAACATCGCCATGCTGCTCGAGATGGCGGCCGAGGGTGACCCCGAGCGCATCGTCCTCGGACCCCACGACACAGGGAGCACCGCCTCGGAGCTCCTCGAGCGGTCCCGGCGGGCTGCCACCTTCTTCCAGAAGGACGGCGCCGAGACCATCGGCTACTTCGGGCTGAACTCCGACGTACTGCCGGTGGCGCTGTTCGGCGCCGCGCTGGCCGGCATCCCCTTCGCCCCGCTCAACTACCGGGCGCCCGACGAACAGCTCGCGGGCATTCTCGGCCGCATCGCCGGCGGCTTGATGATCGCCGACGACGACGAGGTCGAGCGCCTCGGCGCCTGCGGCGCCCGTCACATCGTCACCAAGGGTGAGCTGGCCGCGGCCACCAGCGAACCGCTTCACCCCGACAGCGCCGACCACCCGTTCGTCGACCCCGACGACGTCGGCGTCCTGCTCTTCACGAGCGGCACGACGTCGGAGCCCAAGGCGGCCGTGCTGCGGCACCGGCACCTCGTGTCGTACATCATCTCGAGCGTCGAGTTCCTGGGCAGCGAGCCCACCGAGGCGCAGCTGATCTGCGTGCCGCCGTACCACATCGCGGGTATGTCGGCGATCTTGAGCTCGCTCTACGGCGGGCGCCGCATTGTGTACCTGCCGGCCTTCGACGCCGCCGAGTGGGTGCGCACCGCCACCGAGGAGCGGATCACCCACGCCATGGTGGTGCCGACCATGTTGGGCCGGATCCTCCAGGCGGTCGAGGACGCGGGCGCAGAGCCGCCGGCACTCCGCCACCTCTCCTACGGCGGCGGACGCATGCCCCTCGAGCTGGTCGAGCGCACGCTGCGCGACCTGCCCCACGTCGACCTGGTCAACGCGTACGGGCTCACCGAGACGAGCTCGACCATCGCCATGCTCACGCCCGACGACCACCGGGAGGCCTTCGCCAGCGACGACGCCGCCGTCCGGGCTCGGCTCGCCTCAGTCGGCCGCCCGCTCCCGACCCTCGAGGTCGAGGTCCGGGACCCCGAGGGCGCGCCACTCGCCGCCGGCGAGAAGGGCGAGATCTGGGTCCGGGGCGAGCAGGTCGCCGGCGAGTACGTCGGGCGCAGTGCGCTGACCGACGAGGGGTGGTTCCCCACCCGCGACGCGGGCTGGTTCGACGCCGACGGCTTCCTCTTCGTCGACGGCCGCCTCGACGATGTGATCGTGCGGGGCGCCGAGAACATCTCACCGGGCGAGATCGAAGACGTGCTCATGACCCATCCGGCCGTGGTCGAGGCCGCGGTCATCGGGATCCCCGACACCGAGTGGGGCGAGGCGGTCGCCGCCGTCGTGGTCCTGCGCCCTGAGACCGCCGCCGACGAAGGCGAGCTGCAGGACTGGGTGCGGGGTCGGCTCCGCTCCACCAAGACACCCGTGGTCGTCGACTTCCGCGCCGAACTGCCGTACTCGCCCACCGGCAAGCTCCTCCGGCGTGTTCTCCGTGACGAGCTGACGGACGCCGCCGAGCCCGGGGCCTAGCCCAAGCCTTCGTCAGACGCAGCCGACCACCCCAGCATCGTCTTCACGTTGAAGACGATGACGTCCGCGAATTCCGTGTCGCGGTACTGGGAATACTTGCCTCGCAGCGCGGTGTCGCACTCGTCGAGGAGGGCATTGCTCACGTCGTGGGCCGACCGCCGCACCAGGTGCGCCCGCACCCACCACAGCTGCGACCAGTCGTCGCGGTCCCAGTGGTCGCAAAGCAGCGTCGCGGCGGCCTCACGCTCGAGGTTGCCAATCCGGCCGAGCTCCGTGGTGCGCTTCGGCTTGAC
This sequence comes from uncultured Acidimicrobiaceae bacterium, assembly GCA_963834405.1. Classification (GTDB taxonomy): domain Bacteria; phylum Actinomycetota; class Acidimicrobiia; order Acidimicrobiales; family RAAP-2; genus Bog-473. Next base: position 35,377 of record CAWIBX010000003.1, read on the forward strand.
GGTGTCGATCGGCGTGGCGATCAACTTGCCGACGACCGCGAAGCAGACCGGCACCGCGTCGACGCCCTTCTTCTCGTTGACCGTGCAGAGGACGCCGTGGTCCGCCGCCCGTAGGTAGCTCCAGCAGTCGTCCGTCGCCAGCCGCACCAGACGAGTTTCGCAGGTGCATCCCCCGTTCGGCGGGCTCAGTCGTCCGGGGCGAACCGCTCCCAGGCCGACTGTCGCGTGACGCCCAGCGCGTCGCCGATCTGGGCCCACGTCGCCCCGAGCTCGCGGGCACGCCCGACCCAGCCGGCCAGGCTCGCCTCCGCCTGGGCCTGCGCGGCGTGCGCATTGGGCAGCACGGAAAGCACCGTGCCCAACGATTCGGCCTGCTGCCACGGCAGGAGCCGAGGCTGGCTGTCCGGCGCGGTGGAGATGATCTGGTAGCAGAGGTCGGTGCACTCGTTGCAGATGAAGACGGCCGGGCCGGCGACCAGCTTGGCGACCTGCGTGCTCGGCTTCAGGCAGAAGGAGCAGCAGGCGATCGCGGCTTCTTCGTGGACTCGCTGGGAAGCGATCATCATGGCAGCCCTCCCGGCACGGCCGTTGTCAGGAAGGACCTTACGGCGTCAGGCTTACCCTGACAAGTCCAGCGCTCAGGGCTGCTCCAGCCGCGCCTTCAGTTTCTGGCAGCTCTCGGGGACCTCCTTGCGGGCCTGGCTCCGGACCATCGGCGCGATGAGTTTGCCGAACCCGTGTCCGTGGAAGTCGAGCGAAATGGTCACCCGCGACAACTCAGCCGAGCCGCCGGGCACCGGGTCGACCAACACGCGGACATCGGCCCGGATGGGCCCGTCAATGCCCTCGATCGCCCATCGCCGCGGCGGCTCGTACTCGGTGATCTTCGACATCGACGTGCGTTCGGAACCGCCGATCTTCCGCGTCATAGTGCACAAGGACCCGACTCCGCCGGGACCCTCCGTGGCGCCGCTCATCACGCCTTCCTGCCATTCGCCGAAATGTGCCGGGTCGGTGACGTAGGGAAACACGACTTCGGGTGCCCGCCCGATCTCGACGGAAGATTCGATCGTCGCCACGCCGACAGTCTGCCTTCCCGTGTCATGAGGCGCCGGGTCCGCCCTGCTACCGGGGTAGCCCGGCTTCGTTCAGAACAACTCGCCCGGGTTGATGACCGCAAGATCCTTGACGGCGTAGCCGCTCCCCACCACGCCGATCGCCGTGGTCGACGAGCACACCGACGGCAACCGCGCGATCGCCTTCCCGTTGCACGTGAACTTCTGCCCGTCCGAGAACGGGATGACGACCCCCTGGGCTTGCTCGGCCTGGTGCAGCACTTCCGACGCGGTGAGCGCGGACACCGCGGGGTAGCCCTTCATGATCGACGCCAGCGTCAGGACCGCTACCAACCCGGCGGCCTCGTTGGCGCTCGCGCTCGGGTTCGGGTTCACGCCCGGCGTGAACTTGTGCACGATCGCCGCGTACAGCGCGTCGTCCTTGGGCGTCGCGGCGTCGGCGCCCACGATGTAGGAGCCCTCGAAGACCCGGTCGAGCGAGGGCGAGTTCAGGATGCTCGGGTCCTGACACGTCGCCAGCAGGTACCGGGGCAGGTGCAGGCCCAGCTTCTTGTAGGCCTGCAGGAACGACCCGCACAGCGACTGGTCCCCCAGCAGCCCGACGGCTGAGGCGCCGGCGTTCATCGCGGCACGCAGTTGCGGCGCCATGTCCGCTATGCCGGCGTTGGCCGGGATGACCTCGAACCCGACGCCGGCGTTCTGGAACACCAGCTGCCCGAGCACCTGCGCACCCTGCACGGCGGCCGCCTGGTCCGCCACGAGGAACACGACCTTCTGATAGTGGCGGTGCTTGGCGTCCAGCGCCATCGCGCCGAGATCCGACGCCAGCCCCCCTTCGATCGAGAACGCGCCCGGCGTCGTCAGCTCCGCGGTCGACGCGCCGGTCAGCGTGATGAACGGGATACCCGCCTGCACGATCGTCGGCACCTCGCTCGCGCCCTCACCGGTGAACGGTACGGCGACGGCCACTGCGTGCTTCTGCACCACGTCCGTGCCGCAGGCCTGGCCCCCGGCCGGCGTCTCCTGGTTCTCGCACACGTAGAGGTTGATTTTGTGACCGTCCAGCCCGCCGCGGTACTGGTTGATATAGGCGGCCGCCGCCTTGGCGCCCTGCGCCACCAAGGGCCCCGTGCCGTCGAGATGCGGACCGGCGTCGGTGATGACGGCGACGGTCACAGGCGCGCCCGTGGCATGAAGCGCTGGGCCTAGAGGACTGCCGTTCGTGGCCGCCCCCGCGCCCGCCCCCGCGCCCAACCCGGAAACGCCCCCGGTGACCACCGCGAGCACGGCACCGGCAACGCACACGGCCGTCGTCGCCACGCGAGCCCGTGGACGGCGATATCCCCCTCTGAGCCCTGTGAGGCGCACGCACTCCTCCTTCGGGATCGGTCGCGACGTCGTTGCTCAGGACCCGCTCCGGCAAGCCCCCTCGGGACCGGAGCTCGGAAAGACCCAGGTGAGCGCGTTCCCGGCCGTCACGGTAGCCCACGCCACCCCGGGGTGGGCTCGCGCCGTTGCCAGGGCCGGGCCCGGCTCAGAGTGTCCGGGCAACCCTCAGAGGGTCCGGACGTACCGCACTTCGTTCAGCACGAGGCGCGGCCGGATCTCCGTCCGCACGGCGCCGTCGGCCGACCATCCGGCCGCCTCATAGAAGCGGCGCGCCCGGTCGTTGCCGCTGAGTACCCACAGCGTCGCCCGGTCGAACCCGGCGTCGTCCAACCGGGTGACGGCCTCGGACAGGAGCCGGCGGCCGCTCCCGGTCCCCCAATGGTCGGGGTGCAGATAGATCGCCCAGAGTTCACCGGTGCCGGGCGCCGTGTCGTCGTCCCGCGACGGCCCGACGCTGGCGAAGCCCACCACGGCGGCATCACGCAGGAGGACCAGCGTGCCCCGGGCGGGCCACTCCGGCCTCGCGAGGTTGTCGCGCCACATCCCCTCGCGCTCGTCGACGGACAGGTCCGCCAGGAAGTCGTGCGGGACCAGCCCGACGTAGGCCGCGCGCCATGACGCGACGTGCACGGCGGCGATGGCTCGGGCGTCAGTGGCCTCCGCGGGACGGATCTCCACGGGCATCGCCCGCCCGGAACCGGGCTTCAGACCACGACGAGCGGATACGAGTTCCGGGCGATCTCCAGCATCTCCTCGCGGTCCTCGCCCAGGAGGAAGCCGGCCGAGATCGTGGCGTCCAGGGCCGCCTCGAAGCGCTCGAGGTACTCGGACTTGCCGGCCGGATAGTGCGCTGCCAGCGCAGCCTCGTCGAACGGCACCGTGCGGCCGAAGAGGAAGGCGAAGGAGTCACCCGCCTGGCCCAGCCCGGACAGCACCGCGGTCGGCACGTCGACCCACGGGGTGCGGATGCCGCCGAGGACGTTGCCGTTCGCGTCGAGCCCGAAGGGCGCGCTGTCGTCGCCGGTGCGGGCCAGGCGCGGCGCGTTGGGCGGGGGCGGTCCGCCGGCGGCCCATTCGACGAGATGCTTCATCGCCGCCTGCGCCACGTAGTGCTGTTGCGGACCGCAGTTGATCGGGGTCTCGGTGTTCCCGATCAGCAGGGTCCCGGTCGGGCGCATCAGCTCGGCCAGACGCGCCCCGCCGATCGTCCCGTCGTCGTGGCGGCTGCCGCTGATGGTGTAGGTGTCGGCGTGGGCGGCGCCGGCGATCTCCCACAGACGGATGCGCTCGGAGTCGGGCTGCTCGGCCCGCGCACTTCCGAGCACGATGACGTCGGTCTCGCTCTGCAGTACGAGCACCGGCACCCGCACGTCGTCGCGCAGCCGCTCGCCCTTCGATGCGATCTCTATCGCCGTGTCGCTGATCTCCACCTCTCCCGACGCCGCTCTCGCCCGGGGGATGAACACTCCGTCGATGGCGACGCCCGCGCCCGGGCGCCCGTGCACGAAGAAGCCGTCGAACACGCGGGCGTGGGGGTCGACCGCGTTGATGTAGGTGACGAGGCAGGCGGCGGACTGGGACTCGCCGGCCGCGAGCAGGCGCTCGGGCTCCAGCCCACGCAGCGGGTTCTGGGCACCCGGTGCACAGAGCAGCTCTCCGACCTGGGTGAACATGTCGAAGGACCAGGCGTCGCCCGGGTGCTCGAGCTCGGCGTAGCGCTCGGGGGCCATCAGCTTCAGGTGGAGCCCCGGGGCGCCGGGCACGATGCCCCCGCCGTCGATGCCCGCCTTCTGGGCCGACACCCCGACGAAGGCGTGGCCCCGGGCGGCCAAGTGCCGGTGCACGAAGCCCCAGTCGGGCGCCGCGTCGATGCCCGCCGAGACGTTGTGCCACTCCACGACGACCGTGCCGCTGAAGGCGTCGGGGTCGGCGGGCCGGCGCACCACGATGCGGGTGCGGAAGGGCGCCTCCGGCCCCTCGGTCACCTCCCAACGCCCGTCGGCGCCCCGCTCACCCTTCAGCTCGTAGGAGAGCGCGGTCCCCTCGATCAGGTATTCGGTCTCCTCGTAGCCAAGCCTCGAGACGTCGAAGTCCTGCATGACGTCGAGGCCCTTGCCGGGCATCTCGGTGAACGTCGCTCGTCGTGAACCGGCCATCCGTAACCCTCCCTGGTCGGCGCCACCACGAAAGCCGCAGGGCGCGCGGTGCACCGCACCCTACGCCGCGTACGCCGCGCCCGCCGCCGGTGTCGAGGCCGCCGCCGGGGTCAGCGGTACGTCGTCTCCCCCTTCGGCTTCGAGATGTGCACCTCGTCGGGGGCCGGGTTGCCGATCTCCGTATAGGAGTAGCCGTTGTAGATGGCCGTGGTGCGCGGCATCTCGAGCGACTCCCAGATGGCGCGCACCGTGCCCTGGATCGCCTTCGTGTCCCGCTCGGCGATCGACAGCGCGATGTCCCGGGCGTGGTCCCGCAGCTCGGCGCGTGGCACAACCTCGGTGACCAGGCCGATGCGCAGCGCCGTCTGCGCGGTGATGCGCTCGTCGTTGCCCATGAGCGCCCACCGCAACACGTCGCCGAGCGGGACGCCGCGGTGCAACAGACCGATCGGCTCCAGCGCGCTCACAATGCCCACGTTCGCGTGCGGGTCGAAGAACACCGCATCGTCGGAACAGATGATGATGTCCGACTCGTTCAAGAAGTACTGCGCACCGCCGGCGCACAGCCCGTGCACGGCGGTGACGACCGGCTTCCAGACCCGGTGGCGGAACTTCGGGGAGAGCAGCATCCCGGGATCGAAGCTGTTCCACACGTTGTCCTTCATGAACCAGCCCCCGCCAGCCTTCACGTCTGTCCCGGTGCAGAACGCCCGCTCCCCGTTCGCCTGCAGCACGACGCTGTGGATGTCGTCGGTGTCACGGACCGTCCCCCAGACCCACGCCATGTCGTTGGCCATGGCCTCGTTGAAGGAATTGAGGCTGTCGGGCCGGTTCAGCGTGATGGTGGCCACGTGATCGGCGACGTCGAACAGGATGGTCTCGCGCTCCATGCATCCTCCCCGCCGGCGGGTTCGCCCGGACCGGCAAAAAACAGTACACTCTTTCTTCTCCGGAGGGCCTGGTCGGCGGCATCCTTCGACCAGGTCAGCCTGGCCCGGCCACGCCTTGGCGCCGGCCGGATTGGCACGGACGCCTCCGGTGGCACAAGCATCGCAGGAACCGGCGCTCGGCAGGATCCGAGACCGAAGCCGCACCGAGACGGCCCACAGCCGAGACAGAGAGGACCATCGTGGAGATCGAGGGGAAGAAGGCCGTCATCGTCGGCGGCGCGTCGGGCATGGCCAAGGCCTCCGCCGAGATGCTGCGCCAGCGCGGCGCCGACATCGCCATCCTCGATCTGCCGACGTCCGCCGGCGCCGAGGTGGCCAAGGCGCTCGACGGCACGTTCCACGAGGTCAATGTGCTCGATGAGAATCAGGTCGAGACCGCCCTGGGTGATGCCGTGACCGCTCTCGGCGGCTTGCACATCGCGGTCAACACGGCCGGGGGCGGTATCGGGAAGCGCACGCTGACGAAGGAGGGGCCGCATCCGCTGGAGGACTTCCGGCGGTGCATCGAGCTCAACCTGATCGGCACTTTCAACTGCAACCGCCTGCAGGCGTGGCACATGTCGGGCAACGAGCCCGAGGACGGCGAGCGCGGCGTCATCATCGACACGGCCTCCATCGCCGCCTTCGAGGGCCAGATCGGCCAGGTCGCCTACACGGCGGCCAAGGCGGGCATCGCCGGCATGATGCTGACGATGGCGCGGGACCTCGGCGGCGTCGGGATCCGTTCCGTCGCCATCGCCCCCAGCCTGTTCAGCACCGGTCTCACCGAGGGCATCCCCGACGCGTTCGCCGAGACGCTGACCAAGGACGCCGCCTTCCCCAAGCGCATGGGACGGCCGGAGGAGTACGGCAAGCTCGTCCTCGCCATCGTCGAGAACCCGATGCTCAACGGCCTGTGCATCCGCCTCGACGGCGGCCAGCGCTTCGCCCCGAAGTAAGCCCGCAGTAGACCGAAGTAAGCCCAAGCAGGCCCGACGCAGAGACCCACGCAGGGGGGCGCACACACCATGGCGACACGGTCGGTCGACCTCACCGTCGACGTAACCGAGGCGGCGGGACTGGGTGAGCCGGCGCAGGTCGCGCTGACGGTCACCGTCCCCGAGGCCGTGACCGACGCGGGCGGCCCTGGCCTCGGCCCTGTTGTCTGCTTCGCCAAGCCGGGTGCCGGCTACTCACGGGGCTACTTCACCGCCGATCTCCCCGGTCCGGGTCCGAGTGACGGGGCGGGCACCGGCAGCCAGGCCGAGTGGCACGCGGCCCGGGGCTGGATCTTCGTCTCGGTCGACCATCTCGGCGTCGGCGACAGCTCCCAGCACCCCGAGCGCCTCACCTTCGGGCCGGTGGTCGCGGCGAGCGCGGCCGCCGAAGCAGATGTGTTGCAGAAACTGGCGGCCGGCACCCTGATCGAGGGACTCGGCAAGGTCGAGAACCCGGTGACGATCGGCATCGGGCAGTCGATGGGCGGCTGCCTGACCGTCGTGCAGCAGGGCCGCTTCCACGGCTACGACGGCATCGGGGTGCTCGGGTACGGGGTGCTGCACACGCTGCCGCCGACGGCGCCCGGGACGCCGCCGCTCGCGCTGCCGTGGGTCCCGCGCGACGCCCTGCCGGAGGACGGCGTCTTCACCAACGGGCCGGCGTTGGCCCGGCTGGGTCCGGCCGACATCCCGGCGCCCGGCGCCATGGCGTGGGGCTTCCACTACGACGACGTCGACCCGGCGGTGGTGGCGCGGGACATGGACGACTACCCGCTGCGCCACGGGGACGTGCCGCCGTGGGGCTCGGCCACGCTGCCGTCGCCGCTGATCCTGTGGTGCGTGTCGCCGGGGGCGGTGCTGCCGGAGGCGGCGGCGATCGAGGTGCCGGTGCTGCTGGCGATGGGCGAGCGCGACGTGCTGACCGACCCGCGGGGAGAGGTGCGGGCCTACGAGTCGGCCCGCAGCGTCGACCTGTTCGTCTGCCCGAGAATGGCGCACATGCACAACTTCGCCGGGACCCGGGAGCTGTTCTGGCGGCGCATCGAGACGTGGGCGGACTGGGTACGGGCCTCGAAGGCCACGACGGCGGCGAAGGAGACGGCCTGATGGAGCTCGAGCTCGCCGACGACCTGCTCTCGCTCCTCACGCTCGAGCGCGTCGACCGTGACCTCTTCCGCGGGCGCAACGCCAACTACGGGCCGCGCCGCACGCTGTACGGCGGGCAGGTGGCGGCGCAATGCCTCCTCGCCGCGGCGGCGACAGTGGAGCCCGGGCGCCTGCCGCACTCGTTGCACGGCTACTTCCTGCGCGCCGGACGCGTCGACATGCCCGTCATCCTCGAGGTCGACCGCGACCGCGACGGACGCTCCTTCTCCGCCCGGCACGTCAACGCGGTCCAGGAGGGCGAAGTGATCTTCTCCATGGTCACGTCGTTCCACGCCGAGCGCGACGAGGTCGAGGTCGAGTTCGACGACGCGCCACGGCGCGACGCGCCCGAACCCGAGCGCTCCGCCCGGGGCGGCTTCAACCCGTTGCTGCTCGAGGTGCGCGAGGTCACGCCCACGGACTTCCTGAAGGGCGTGTTCACCGACCTGCTGTGGGTGCGCTCGCCGGTGTCGCTGGGCGAGGACCCGCTCTTGCACCGGGCCGGCCTGACCTACCTCTCCGACCTCGGCAGCGGCTTCGGCCAGCTGGGCTCGGCGGTCGTCGGCCGCGGCGGCCCGAGCATCGATCACTCCATGTGGTTCCAGCACGGCATCCGGGCGGACGACTGGGTCCTGCTCGACCTGCGCCCCATCAAGGCGGGTTGGGCCCGCGGCACCTACCACGGCTCCCTGCGGGACCGCCGCGGGGCCCTGGGGGCGACGCTCTATCAGGAGCACCTGCTGCTGCCCGGGACGATGGAGGACATGCTCGACGACGTCCTCCGGCACGAGGCCGAGCAGGCGGCGCGGGAAGGCCGCCCGCCGCGTGACCTCGAGGAGCTGAAACGGGCGCACTCGGAACACCCGGCCGGGCGCTAGCGACCAGAGAGACCGTCACAAGAGGAGAGGTACGTTTTCACCATGTCGATCGCCATCACCGAAGACCACCGCGCCCTGGGGCAGACCGTCTCGGACTTCCTGATCAAGCACGACGCCCGGGGTGCGGCGCGTGCCCTGCTCGAGGCCGAGACCGAGACGCTGCCGGCGTTCTGGGACGACCTGGCGGCGCTGGGCTGGCTCGGCCTGCACCTGCCCGAGTCGGTGGGCGGGTCCGGCTACGGCCTGCCTGAGCTCGTGGTCGTGGTCGAAGAGCTCGGCCGCGCCGTGGCGCCCGGCCCCTTCGTGTCCACCGTGATCGCGAGCGCCGTCATAGACGCCGTGGGTGCGGACGGCGTGAAAGGACGGTGGCTGCCCGGGCTGGCCGACGGCTCGGTGGCCGCCGGCGTCGGGCTGGCCGGCGAGGTCACGGTGCGCGACGGGAAGGCCGCCGGGACGGTTCCGGCGGTCCTGGGCGGTGGCCTCGCCCAGATCCTCGTGCTGCCGGCGGGAGAGGACGCGGTGGTGGTCGACGTCGCCGCGGACGGGGTCACGATCGAGACGCCGACCAACCTCGATCCGACCCGGCGCGCGGTGCGGGTGACCCTGGACGGCGCACCGGCCGAGGTGCTGCCCGGGGGGCGGCGGGCGCTGGTCGACCTGGGGCGGCTGGTCGTGGCGGCCGAGGCGACCGGCCTGGCCACCGAGTGCACGGAGCAGGCCGCCGCCTACGCCAAGGTGCGCCAGCAGTTCGGGCGGCCCATCGCCATGTTCGAGGCCGTCAAGCACCACTGCGCCAACATGCTCGTCGCGTCCGAGCTCGCCACCGCCCTGGTGTGGGACGCGGCCCGGGCGGCCGAGGAACACGGCGACGGGACCGGAGGGGCCGGGACCGCCGGCGGTGAAAGCAGTAGTGGCGACCAGCTGACGTACGCCGCCGCCGCGGCCGCCGCGCTGGCGCTGCCGGCGGGCGACGAGTGCGCCAACCTCAACATGCAGGTGCACGGAGGCATCGGGTTCACCTGGGAGCACGACGCGCACCTCTTTCTGCGCCGGGCGACCGCGTTGGAGGCGGTCGTGGACGCCGAGGCGGCGGCGCGTGACGTCGTCGACCTGCTGCGCCGGGGCGTGCAGCGTGTGCGGACCATCGACCTGCCGCCGGAGGCCGAGCCGATGCGCGACGAGGTGCGCGCCTTCGCCGAGAGCCTCAAGGGGAAGGACGGGGCGGCGCAGCGCGAGGCCATGATCGAGACCGGGTACGTGCAGCCGCACTGGCCCAAACCGTGGGGGCGCGACGCCGGGGCGGTCGAGCAGTTGGTCATAGAGCAGGAGTTCCGGGCGGCCGGTGTGGCGCGGCCGCAGTACGGGATCACCGGCTGGGTCATCCTCACGCTGATACAGCACGGGTCCGAGGACCAGATCGCCCGCTGGGCCCTGCCGGCGCTGCGCCAGGAGCTCATCTGGTGCCAGCTCTTCTCGGAGCCCGACGCCGGGAGCGACGCCGCGGGTGTCAAGACGCGGGGGACGCGGGTCGACGGCGGGTGGCTCGTCAACGGGCAGAAGGTGTGGACGAGCGGCGCCCACCTGGCGGCGTTCGGGCTGGCGACCATCCGCACCGACCCCGACGTGCCCAAGCACGAGGGCATCACGACCATGGTCATCGACATGCACGCCGAGGGCGTCGAGGTGCGCCCGCTGCGCATGGTGACCGGGCACTCCGAGTTCAACGAGGTCTTCTTCAACGACGTCTTCGTCCCCGACGACGACGTGGTCGGACCGGTGAACGCCGGCTGGACCGTGGCCCGGGCGACGCTGGGCAACGAGAGCGTGTCCATCGGCGCCGGCGACGGTGCAGGGCGCGGTGGCATGCAACTCGACATGTTCGTGACGGCCTTCGACGCGCACCCCGATCGCCTGGGGGGCGAGGGTGGCGCGGCGCGCATCGGCCGCCACCTGGCGCACAGCGATGCGATGACGGTGCTGAACATGCGGAGCGCGCACCGGGCGGTCGTGGGCGGCGGCCCGGGGCCCGAAGGCAACGTCACCAAGCTGGTGCTCTCGGAGATGGGCCACGAGGCGGCGGCGATCATGGCGGCGTTGGGCGGGCCGGACACGGCGTACGCGGACGGCGCGGGGCTGATGACATCGATGATGGTGCTGATGCACCGAGGGATGTCGATCGCCGGGGGGACGTCGGAGATAAAGCGCAACCAGATCGGCGAGCGGATCCTGGGGCTGCCGCGCGACCCGCTGCTCAACTGAGGGCGGCGCGAGCGCGCGCAGCGGCTCTGCCGAAAGCCGTTGGCCGCCGTTCATCGCCTGTGTGCGCCGTCTACCCCGGGCCTGCGATAAGTGGACGTCATCATCTCGGGTCCTTCGCGCCCTCGGCAAGGCCCAAAGCCGAGACCCCCGATCTGGGGGTCAGTTACCGGGTGGTCACCGATGTGACCGGGCGGTCACCCGAGTGCTCTCACTCAGCCGCCCCGCCGACGTTGCCGAACGTGGTGTCCGGCGCCCGCCAGTCCACCGAGACGAAGCGGTGCGCGATGAGCCAGCGGTCGCCGACGGGGACCAGGCGGTCGCGGTAGCGCCCCATGTGATCGAGGCCGATCTCGGTGAAAACCGTGAAGTAGCTGGCCACGGTGGCCTCGTCCGCGGAGACGGACTCGAAGCGGACGTTCGTCACGTTGTGACGGACGATCCGCTTGGGGGCCGACGCCGCCGACGCCGCGGCGGTGCGCTCCGCCCGCGGCGCCCCGGTGGCGGTGCCGACCCGCTCCATGATGGCGGCCCGCCCCTGGACCGGCTCGCTGCCGCGGATTTCGAGGACCCCGTCCTCGCAAAAGGTGGCGGCGTACTCGTCCAGCCGGAAGCGGTCGCCGGCGTGCGTGTACTGCGCCAGTGTGTCCCGGCAGCACTCCCGGGCCACGAGTTCCCAGAGCTCCATGGTGGCGGCTGATCCTACGGGCCTCGCGGTTCTGTGTCGTTCGTGCATCGGCCGGACGCGGCCTGTATCGCGGTGTCGCCATACCCGGCCGCCGGGTGCCGCGCTCGTAGAGTGCAGCCGTGGCTGACCCCGATCCACACGGCGGCAGGGGCTACACGGCCTGGCACCTGCTGGTGGGTCCGCCCCGCCCGGCCCGGGGTACCGGGAAAGAACGGATCACGCCCATTGAGGGGCTCTCGGCCCTCTCGCTCGATGCGCTCACCTCGGTCGCCTACGGGCCCGAGGCCATCATCGTCGTGCTGGCGGTGGCCGGCGCGGGCGCCCTCCACCTGGTGCTGCCCATCACGATCGCCATCGTCCTCCTGCTGGCGATCCTGGTCTTCTCCTACCGCCAGGTCATCGACGCCTACCCGTCGGGCGGCGGGGCCTACGCCGTGTCCAAGGCCAACCTGGGCGCCCACGTCAGCCTGCTGGCGGCGGCTTCCCTCGTCGTCGACTACACGCTGACCGTCGCCGTCTCCATCGCGGCGGGCGTGGCCTCGCTGGAATCCGCCTTCCCGGGCATCAGCGGGGCGGCGACCGTGCCTCTGTGCCTCGGTTTCCTTTTGGTCATCACCGTGCTCAACCTGCGGGGCCTCGGTGAGGCGGCCCGCGCCTTTCTTTTGCCTACCTTGGTCTTCATCGTCGGACTGCTCGCCATCATCGCGATCGGCCTCATCCACCCGCTCGGGCTCAACGAGACCCAGCCCGGCACGCCCCAGGTGGCGACGACCGGGCTGAAGGCCGTGACGGTGCTGCTGATCCTCAAGGCGTTCTCGGCCGGGTGCAGCGCGCTGACCGGCGTCGAGGCCATCGCCAACGGCGTGCCGCTGTTCCGCGAGCCCCGGGTCGTCCGGGCCAAGCGGACCGAGGTGATGCTCGGGGTGATCCTCGGGGCCATGCTCCTCGGCCTCGCCGTGCTGGCCAAACGCTGGCACATCGGCCCGCGCTCCGGGCAGACGGTTCTGAGCCAGATCATGGGCATGGCGGTCGGGCGGGGCTGGGCTTACTACATCGTCTCCATCACCATCACCATCGTGCTGGCGCTGGCCGCCAACACCTCGTTCGGCGGCCTGCCGGTGCTCAGCAGCCTCTTGGCGCGGGACAACTACCTGCCCCACCTCTTCTCGCTGCGCGGAGACCGCCAGGTCTTCACCAACGGCATCTTCGCCCTCACCATCATGTCGGGCGCGCTCCTCATCGCGGTCGGGGGCAACACCAACACCCTGATCCCGCTGTTCGCCATCGGGGTGTTCATCGGGTTCACGCTGGCGCAGACCGGCCTGGTGGTGCACTGGCGCCGGCTGCGGCCGCCCCGCTGGCAGGCCCGGGCGACGGTCAACGGCATCGGAGCCTTCATCACCGCGGTGGCGACCATCGTCTTCCTGATCTCCAAGTTCACCGAGGGGGCGTGGGTCGTCGTCATCGCCATTCCGGCGTTCATCTTCCTGTTCCTGCGCATCCACGCGTACTACGAGCGGGCGGGCAAGGAGCTTCGTCTCGACGAGACGCCGCCCAAGCCCGTGGCCAGGCGGACGATCGTCATCGTCCCGGTGAACCGGATCTCGAGGCTCACCGCGCACGCGATCACCGAGGCGAAGTCGATGGGCCAGGAGGTGATCGCCGTCACCGTGGTCCTGCGGGGCGGCGACGAGGCGGCCCGCTACATCGACTCCCTCGAGTTTCAATGGCGCAAGTGGGACCCCGGGGTCTCCCTGCAGGTGCTCCAGAACGAGTACAGCTCGGTCGTCCAGCCCATCGTCGGGTTCATCGACGAGGTCCGGGAGCACCACCCCGACGATCAGATCGTCGTGCTCATCCCAGTGATCCGGCCGGACATGCTGCGCTACCGGATCCTGCACAACCAGATCGACCTGGTGCTCTCCAACGCGCTGCGCAGCCGGACCGACGTGGTGGTGGCGCGGGTGGCGACGTCGCTCCAGCCGGAATCATCAGCTGCCGGCGCGAAACGGCCGGGTGCCTGAGATCTCCGAACGGACTTCCATGTCCCGTCGAGCCCCACAACGCCGAGCGGCCCGCCGTGAGGCAGGCCGCTCGTGTCGCATTTGTGAGGACTGAGTCCTTAGGACCCTGCCATGCCCACCATCGGCTTGTCAGCACGATGTTCCCCCTCGAGCCGAGGAACATGGCGTCGGGGAAGGCGAAGATGCCACCGTCGGATGCCGACAGCCAGTATCCCTGACCGTCGGGCGCACCGGCCATCTGGGGCTGTCCCGCGGACGTGCGACTACCGCGTAAGTGCATCAGGTGTCCTCCCGGTTCAGTGCTCTCCGTGCGCTGCACCGTCGCCAAACGGCTGCGACGCACCTTTCTTACAGCACGGGGCAGGAAGTCCAGGGATTTTCTTCAGATTCGACCCGGTACGGTCACTTTTGCGTCATCGGCACGTGGTCTCAATGCACCAGAGGGGCCACGAGTTGAGGGTCAGCGGCCCGTCCACACCGGATCGCGCTTCTCGATGAACGCAGTCGCTCCTTCTTTGGCGTCCTCGCTGCCAAACACCTTCGGCTGCCACTCTGCGGCCAGCTGCTTGGCGCGGACGAGGTCGGTGGAGGCCGCACGCACCATCTCCTTGGTCGCTTGCAACGCGAGCGGGCCGTTGCGGGCGATGCGCTCGGCGAGGGCCACGGCGGCGTCGAGCACCTGTCCGGGCGGCACGACCTGGTTGATCAGGCCCAGCGACAACGCCCGGGAGGCGTCTATGGGATCCCCGGTGAGGGTCAGCTCCAGCGCCACCGCCAGGGGGATCCGCGTGCTCAAGAAGACGCCGCCACCGGCGGCGAACAGGCCACGCTTGACCTCGGGCACGCCGAACGACGCGGCCTCGGAGGCGACGACGACGTCGCAGCCCAGGAGGAGCTCGAAGCCGCCCGCCACGGCGGTCGCGTTGGCGGCGCCCACGATCGGCAGGGCGATCTCCCCGCTCGTGAAGCGGGCGAACCCCTTCATCCCCTCGGGTGACCCTCCGAGGCCGCCGGCGCCGCCGCTCCCGGCGAAGGCCCGCAGGTCCATGCCGGCACAAAAGGCCTTGTCACCCGTACCGGTGAGCACCACCGCCCGGACGTCGGGGTCCTGCTCGGCCTCCACCATGGCCAGACCGATGGCGGTCAGGAGCTCGGGGTTCAGGGCGTTGCGGGCCTCGGGCCTGTTCAGCCGCAGGACCGTGACCGCGCCCCGCCGTTCGGTCACGAGGACCGGCTCGGACTGGGTCTGGGATTCGACGTCTGTCATCAGGGCCTGCGCTTTCTCCTGCGGGACCCGCGTCCCGTGCGCCGGGGATTCTGCCGCGCCGGCGGGCCTCCGCGCTGGGGCGGTGGCAGGTGAGAGAGGGATCTGGCGCGGAGGCGGCGGCGGTCCCGCCCGCGTTCTTAGGGGCGCGGGTGCGCCGAGGAGTGGGCCGTCACGGCGGCGGTGGCGGTGGCGGTCGCGCCGGTGTGCATGGCGCTGCTGGCACTCAGAAGGGGTCCGCTCCAGAAGGCGACGGTCGCGGCGACGGCACACAGCACCCCGGCGGCGATGGCGCGGCTTCGATGCACTCGCATGGCCACAGTCTCGACCCGAAAGATTAAGGAAGGTATAGGGAAACATGAGAATTGCCGAAGAAAATGGAAAAGCCCCCGTGCCGGTGACCTGCGTGCCGGTGACCTGCGCCTGCCCGACCAGCTACGCCCTCGACGGACCGGACGTCATCCCCGGGCGGGGTCGGTAGCCTGACACCCATGCCTCACCAGGGAACCGCCCGGTGGCGACGCTGCTGAACCCGCCGCCCGCCGACCCGGTGGCGACCCCGCCCGCCCGCCGGCCCGGCTCGGTGCGCCGCACCTCGACCGTGCGCATGTCCTGGCCCGACGGGATCGGTACCGACCTGCATCTGAAGGGCCGAGCGCGCGACCTCGTGACGCCGGTCGCCGGAGAGCCCCGGGTGATCGCCGCGGCCGACCTGTACGCGGTCGCCGGGCGCGAACGGGACATCCTGCGCATCGAGTCCGATCCGGCGGTGGCCGGACTCGAGCGTCTCGTCGGTTGCCGCGCCGGCGGGAACCTGCGCGCCGCCATCGCGGCCGAGCTGCCCGACGAGATGGAGCGGGGGACCCCGCTGCACCTGCTGCTCGACGACCTGGCGGGGACCACGCTCATTTCCGGCTACACGTTCATCCGCTGGGCCGACGTGTTCCCCGAGATCGGCGAGCGGATGAGGACCGGCGGATCGGGCAGGGTCATGCGGGACGTTTGCGCCGGCTTCCGCGACGGCTCGCATGCGATCAGGGCGGACGGCACGATGTCGGGCCTCGCCCAACACACCGCACGGACCGGACGTCTGGACGACCCGGACGACCCCTTGAGCTGGCACGAGCTGGACGAACCCCCGGAGATCGGCATGCGGCGGGCACGCCGGATCGACGTGTGGGCCGAGGACAACGAGCTCCAGATCGACGCCATGTTCCGCGACAGTGTCTGGAACCCCGACGGCGAGGAAGAGGTCATTCACGAATACGAGATCTTCGGTGAGGCCGACCTGGACGCCGGCACCCTCCGCTCGGTGCGGGCCGTGCCGCGGGTGCTGCCCTACGCCGAATGCCCCGGCGCGGCGCCCAACGCGTCGTGGATGGCCGGCTCCGAGCTGCGCACCCTGCGCACCGAAGTGATCCAGCGCCTGCGCAACGCCGACTCCTGCACCCACCTCAATGACGGGTTGCGCTCGCTGGCCGAAGTGCCCATCCTCGCGGCAGCGTTGCCGGATTGATCGGAGTGACGCCCGGTCAGATCGGGCCGGGCACCGGGGCGGGTGCAGAGTTCGTGTCCGGGACCCGGCTCCGGACCGTGGTCTGGTCCCGTTCCGCCAGCCAGCCGATTGTGCGCCGGTAGGCCATCGCCGCCAGCTGGCCACCGTGCTCGAAGTCGAAGGGAGAGGGGGCCTGGGGCAGCGGTGAGGGCACCTTGTGCACGGCGCCCCCGCGCTCGGCTGCGCTCCGTTCGGCGCTCTCGAGCCGCGACGCCTGGAGCTTCGAGGTGAGCAGGGACACGCTGCTCATCGCCGCCGCCACGGCACCCCGCGGCGGCCGCCGCCGCCGTGCTGTCGTCGTCATGAACGCGTAGATCTCGTCGGCCCCGAGGTCGATGGCCTCGAGGGCGGGGCAGCCCGCGGAGAGCGACCCGTCGACCAGCCAGCGCCCCTCGCGGTGGACCGGGGCGAAGATCCCGGGTATCGCCACGCTGGCCAACAGCGCCGAGGCGACATCGCCGCTGTTCATGACCACGATCTCCCCGGTCAAGGCGTCCGTCGCCACGGCCGCGAAGGGAAGAGTGGCTTCCTCTATTCGCGTGATCCCAAGCCAGTCTCGGATGATCTGTTCCAGCCGCTTGGTCGCCACGAGGTGGTCGCGCAGGCCGAGGAACCCGACGATGGCGCGTGACAGCTCGAAGCGGAAGACGTCGCGCCGCTTGAGGTCGCGCCACGCGGCCACGAGGCGCTGGCAGCCGTCGTTACCCGGGTGGGTCGCGTAGTAGGCCGCGTTGAGGGCACCGATGGACGCGCCGACGAGGAGGTCCGGCTCGATCCCCGCCTCCACGAGCGCCTGCATGCTCCCTGCCTGCAGTGCACCCAGATTGCCACCGCCCGACAGGGCGAACCCCACCCTCATGCTGCCCATCACCTCACGTATTGGCCGAGGCACGGAGGCTACGTGATGCGGGTGCCGCCGGCCTCGGCCAGCGACCACAGGGCGGGCTCGCCGTCGTCGACACGCACGACGCCCTGTAACTCGAGCGCCTGCAGGTGGGACACGGCCTCGCCCACGGCGGCGCGGCGCATGAAGCCCGCGATCTCGTCCCACGGCCGGGACCACCGCATGTGCATGGCGATGTCCCAGCCGGTGTGGGGCCCCTCGCTCAGGATGGCGATGATCTCGGCGAAGCGGTCCCGGTGGTGCTGGCGCAACTCCTCGAGGCGGGCGTGCAGGTCCTCGAAGCGGTACTCGTGGGCCGGGAGGACCTCGCCGACCTCGTAGGGCTCGAGCTTGTCGAGCGAGGAGAGGTAGTCCCCCAACGGGTTGGCGCCGGCCTGCGGGTGGAACGGGATGTTCGGCGTGATGCGCGGCAGCACGTGGTCGCCCGAGAGCATCAGTTCGTGGCGCGCCTCGTAGAAGCACAGGTGGCCGGGCGAGTGGCCCGGCGTCCAGATGGCCGTGAGGTCCCAGCCCGGGACCTCCGGCTTGGCCCCGTCCTCCAGGAGCACGTCGGGGAGCACCGGGTCGACCAGGGGGCGGACGGGCATGGCCGCGTTCTGCATAGGTGCCAGCTCCAAGGGCGGGGCGCCCATGCGGCGCAACGCGGCGGCGACGCGTTCGAGCAGGTCGTCCGGCTCGTCGTAGCGGTCGTGGATCAGCTCGGCGTCCTTGGGGTGGAGCGAGATCCAGGCGCCCGAGGTCTCGCGGATGCGGCCGGCGAGGCCGTAGTGGTCCGGGTGGATGTGCGTCACCATCACGCCCTGCACGTCGGCGACGTCGCATCCCGCTTCACGCATACCTGCCGTGAGGGCGCCGAAGGCGTCGTCGGTGTTCCAGCCGGCATCCATGAGATAGGGCCCGCGGTCGGTCTCGAACAGGTACACGAGGACGTAGCGCAGCGAGTTGTTCGGCAGCGGCACCGGGATGCTCCACAGGCCCGGCCGCACCTTCTCGACGTCGGGGAAGGGGTCGTTGGCCGCCGCCGCCCCGCGGGCGCGCTGCGCGTGGGGAACGGGGGGCGGACGATGGTGCGACGCCGAGGTCACGCGTCCGAGAGTAAATGACGGAGTGCCGACGGCGCCCAATTGGGACGTGGTTGCGGGCGCGCCGGGGCGGGGCCGATGGAGGCCGCGGCGGCGGCGTGGACGGCACGGGGCGGTGCATCCGAAGGGGCTGACCCGTCCTGCGCGGGCATGGGCATTTGAGTATCCTAAATCCGTGCATCGGTCCTCGGGGGAGGCGCCCACCGGGCAGGGCCGCCGCCGGGGTGGGGACGGGGCCCGGTGAGCATCTACGTCGAATTCCTGCTGCTCGGGCTGGGTAACGGCGGGGTCTTCGCCGCCCTGGCCATGGCCCTCGTGGTCACGTACCGCTCGTCGGGGGTGCTCAACTTCGCGACCGGGGCCCAGGCGCTGTACGCCGCCTACACCTACTCCCTGCTGCGCAACGGGCAGCTGCTGGTGCCGATCCCGGGGCTGGGCCCGACCTGGAGCGTCGGGTCGGCGTGGGGCTTCTGGCCGGCGCTGATCGTGACGCTGGGGATCCAGGCCGTGCTGGGCGCGCTGGCGTACCTGCTCGTCTTCCGCCCGCTGCGCAACCACCGGCCCGTCGCCAAGGCGGTCGCCTCCATCGGGCTCATGGGACTCTTGACCGCGATCGTCAGCTACCAGGTCGGCTCGGCGGTCGTCGTGGTCAACCCGATCTTCCCCCAGGACCACCTGCAGTTCCTGGGCGTGGACATCTCGACCGACCGCCTCTTGCTGGCCGGCACCATCGTCGCCATCGGGGTCGTGCTCACGCTGCTGTTCCGCTTCACCCGGTTCGGCCTCGCCACCCGGGCTTCGGCCGAGACCGAAGTGGGCGCGTTGGTGACGGGGCTTTCTCCGGACCGCGTCGCGTTGGCGAATTGGGTCATCAGTTTCGTGGTGTGCGGCATCGCCGGGGTGTTGATCGCGCCGCTGGTGCCGTTGGTGCCGGGGACCTACACGTTGTTCATCGTGCCCGCGCTGGCGGCGGCGGTGGTCGGGCGTTTCCATTCTTTGGGGTGGGCCATCGGGACCGGGTTGGCCATCGGCGCCCTCGAGTCGCTGTCGGTCTACGTGAACGGGGTCCACCCGGGGTTCCCCGCCGGGGCCGGGGAGCTCGTCCCGCTCGTCTTGGTGCTGGTCGTCTTGGCCTTCCGCGAGCCCACGCTGCCCCGGCGGGGTGCGCTGGCGCAGGTGACCTTGGGGCGGGCGCCACGACCGCGCTGGCCGGTGCCGACGGCGGTGGTGGGGTTCGGGATCGGGCTGCTGGCCATTTATGAGCTGTCGGGCAACGACCGGGCGGCTCTGTATACGAGCTTCATCACGGGCGTGATCACGCTGTCGCTGGTGGTGGTGACGGGGTACACCGGGCAGATCTCCTTGGCACAGCTGACCCTGGCGGGGGTCTCGGCCTACATCTTGAGCACGTTCGCCCATTCGTGGGGCATTCCCTTCCCGGTGGCGCCACTATTGGCCGCGTTGGTGGCGGCGGGCGCGGGGGTGGTCATCGGCCTTCCGGCGTTGCGGGTGCGAGGCTTGATGCTGGGCGTCGTGACGTTGACGTTCGCGGCCGGGGTCGAGGCGATCTGGTTCAACAACAACTCGGTGGACGGCGGGGCCGGTGGGCTGGCCATCCCGACGCCCCGCTTGTTCGGTATGGACCTGGGCATCGGGTCGGGCAGGGACTTCCCCCGGCCGGCCTTCGGCATTCTGTGTCTGGTCGTCCTTACGGCGGTGGGATTGGGCGTGGCCTGGCTGCGGACGAGCCGTCTGGGCTCGGCCATGCTGGCCGTGCGGGCGGACGAGCGCTCTGCGGCGGCGGCCGGGATCAACGTGGTGCGGGTGAAGCTGGTGGGCTTCGCGGTGGCGGCGTTCATCGCCGGCCTCGGCGGCGCGTTGCTGGCGTATCAGCTCGGCAACGTCACCTTCCAGGACTTCGACGCCTTCCTGGGCCTGGTGTTGTTCTCGGTGGTGGTCGTCGCCGGGATCACCTCGGTGAGCGGCGGCATCCTGGCCGGGATCATCACGTCGGGCGGTGTGTTGGTGACGGCGATCTCCTCGAACGTCGGCCAGGGCGGGGTGGACAACTGGTACGGGGTCATCGCCGGCATCGGCGTCATCCTGACGGTCATCTTCAACCCCGAGGGGATTGTGGGGCCGACGCATTTGTTCTTGGAGCAGCGGCGCACCCGGGGCGTGCTGGCGCGGCCGCCCGGGGTGGGCGGCGCGAGGGGGGGCGCCATGCGGACCCGGCGGCCGCCCGAGGCGCACGTCTCGGTGGCGGAGCCGAGGGTGGAGACAAAGGTGGAAGCGGGAACGGGGACGGGGACGGCTCCCGAACAGATTCCGCCGGAGCGGCGCGACGTCGTCACCGCCGTCCCGTTGTTGGAGGTGCGCGATCTCACCGTCCGCTACGGCGGCGTGGTGGCCGTGGACTCCGTCAACTTCAGTGTCGAGGAGGGCCAGATCGTCGGCCTCATCGGTCCCAACGGTGCGGGGAAGACGACCGCCATCGATGCGTTGTGCGGGTTCCACGGCTACGAGGGCGCCGTCCTGCTGGCCGGCGAGGACGTGAGCGGCTCCGCACCGCATCGTCGGGCCTCCCTCGGCATGGCGCGGACCTTCCAGCTGGCGGGCGTGGCCGACGATCTCACCGTGGCCGAGAACGTGCAGGTCGGCCAGCATCGCGCCGCGGCGCGGGACGCCGGAGCCCTGGACGCGGTCCTGGATGAGCTCGGCCTGAGCGACATGCAGGACCTGTTGGTATCGACGCTGTCGCAGGGACAGCGCCAGCTTGTCTCCATCGCCCGTGCGCTCGCCGGAGAGCCGCGCCTTCTACTACTTGACGAGCCGGCCGCCGGCCTCGACAGCACGGAAAGCCTGTGGCTGGCTGACCGGTTGCGTGACGTGCGGGCCACCGGCGTGACCATCCTGCTGGTCGACCACGACATGAGCCTCGTGTTGAACCTGTGCGACACCATCGACGTGCTCGACTTCGGCTCTTTGATCGCATCGGGGCCACCCGGTGACATCCGGAGCGACGAGCGGGTGTCGGGTGCGTATCTCGGGGCCACCCACGCGCGGCTGGTGGCGTCGTGACGAGCGACATGGGGCTGCGCGGGGGCGGGTCGCCGGCAAGTTCTGGCAACGGGACGTCGTTCCCGGGCGGCGGCGGTGGCGGCGGGGGTGCGGATGATTCGGGCTCGAGCGACACCGTGATGGAGTGCCGGGATCTCGACGTCGGCTACGGGAAGCTGACCGTGGCGCGCGGCATCTCCTTTTCGTTGGCCCCCGCCACCGTCCTCACCATCCTGGGCCCCAACGGCGCCGGAAAGACGACGCTCCTGATGACGTTGGCCGGCTTCCTCCCGCCGCGGGCCGGGACGATCACGCTCCACGGCCAGCCGGTGCGGCGCTCGTCGGCGCGGCGCATGAACAAGGAGGGGCTCGTGCTGGTACCCGACACCCGGGCCCTCTTCACCGATCTCACCCCCCTTCAGAACCTGAAGCTGGCCTGCGACCGCGGCACCGACCTCTCGTCGGTGCTCGACCTCTTCCCCGCGCTGCAACGGCGGGAGAAGCTCAAGGTCGGGCAGCTCTCCGGTGGCGAGCAGCAGATGCTGGCCATCGCGCGCGCCCTCGTGCAGTCCCCGCGGCTCCTCCTCATAGACGAGATGTCGATGGGTCTGGCTCCGGTGGCCGTCGAGTCGTTGATGCCCGTGATCCGGCGGGTGGCCGACGAACGCAGCGCGTCGGTGATCATGGTCGAGCAACACGTCCAACTCGCTCTGGAGGTCGCGGACGAGGCGATGGTCATGGTGCACGGCAACGTGGTGCTCTCGGGTTCGGCCGAGCGGTTCCGCCACGATCGGTCTGCGATAGAGGCAGCGTATATGCGCGGTTCGGTGCCGGTGACCTGAGCAGCCGGACTCGCTCGGACCGCTGAGAACAAGCGGTGATCAGAAGAGCTTCGTCGGGTTGTACACCTTCACTTCGCGCACCGTATAGCCGTTGCCCATCATCCCGATGGCGGCGGTGGACGAGCAGATGGACGAGAGCGGAGCGATGGCTTTGCCGTTGCAGGTGAACGTCGTGGACCCGAACATGGGTATCGGGACGTTCTTCAATGTCGCCGTGCGCTCCTTCACAACGGCGGGGGTGATCGTCCCGCCCGCGTATCCGCGCATGATGGCAGCGAGGGAGAGGATCGGCAGCATGCCCGCGAGGTCGTTCGCGCTGGCGTTCGGATTCGGATTCACGCGGGGCGCGAACTTGTGCACGATGGCGGCGTACAGCGCGTCTTGCGCGGGCGAGGCCGTCCCCGCTCCAGCGAGCCACGAGCCGCGCATGACCCGGTCGAGCGACGACGAGCCGAGGATGCTGGGGTCGAGGCAGGTCGCGATGACGTAGCGGGGCAGCGTGAGGCCGAGCGTCGAATAAGCGCGGAGGAAAGAACCGCACAGCGTGACGTCGCCGGCGACACCGATCGCCGAGGCACCGCCGTTCACAGCTGCCTGCAGCTGTGGGGTCATGTCGGCCGTGCCGGGGTCGACCGGGACGACCTGGAAGCCCACGCCGGCAGCCTTGAAGACGAGGCCGCCGATGGCCGTGGCGCCCTCTATGACGGCGGGCACGTTGGCCACCACGAGCGACACCTTCTTGTAGCCGTTGTGCTTCGCCTGCAGCGCGACGGCACCGAGGATGGCGGGGAAGCCGCCCTGGAGCGCGTACGCGCCCGGCGTCGCCAGCTCCGCCGTCGACTGGCCCGACATGGTGATGTACGGAACGCCCGCCTTGACGATGGTGGGCACCTCGGTTTGGCCCTGGCCCGTGAAGGGCTCGACCACCGCCACCACGTTGTGCTGGACCATGTCATTCGCGCAGCTCTGACCGCCCGCAGGGGTCTCCTGGTTCTCGCAGATGTA
Source organism: uncultured Acidimicrobiaceae bacterium (assembly GCA_963834405.1). Classification (GTDB taxonomy): domain Bacteria; phylum Actinomycetota; class Acidimicrobiia; order Acidimicrobiales; family RAAP-2; genus Bog-473. The sequence continues at coordinate 58,629 of CAWIBX010000003.1, forward strand.
AAGGTCGATGCGGTGCCCGTCCAGCCCGTCGCCGTATTCGTTCTCATACGCGACCGCCGCGTGGGCCCCTTGTTCGACGAGGGGTGCCGTGCCGACGGTGCCCGACCCACCGTCGCTGATCATCCCCACGGTCACCGCACTGCCGGTGGCCGGATGGGGCGACCCGAGACTCCCCTGGCGGCCGGCCGCTCCGGCTGGGCTCGGTACGGCCAGGACCGCCGTCGCCAGAGCGACGATGACGGGAAGGACGGCGGCGCGATAGCCGAGGCGCATGTGAGGAGCGCAGCTTCTCACAGCCCCTTCATCCGGGCCCCGGCGGACGTTGCTGACGGCCGCCTCAGAACAGCGGCGTCGGGTTGTACACCGTGACGTGGCTGATCTTGCCGGACTTGCCGGACTGAATCACCCCGATGGCCGCGGCCGAGGAGCAAACCGACTTCAGCAGCGGAATCGCCGTGCCGTTGCAGGTGAACTTCAGCCCGCCGGAGAGCGGGATGGTCACGTTGGTCGCCGTCGCGACCTGTTGCTTGACGCCGGCCGCAGTCACCGGTTGCGTCGAGCCCTTCATGATCGCGGCCAGCGCCAGGACGGGCGTCACGCCGTCGGCCTGGTTGCTAGAGATGTTGGGGTTGGGGTTCACCTTGGGGGCGAACTTCTTCATGATCTTGGCGTACTCCGCATTGTCGGCCGCGGACGTGTGGGTCGAGGTGGTGATGTACGAACCTGCGAGTGCCTTGTCCAGAGTGGCGGAGTCAAGGATGCTCGGGTCCTGGCACGTCGAGAGCACGTACTTCGCCAGCTTGAGGCCGAGCGTGTTGTACGCCTGCAAGAACGAGGTGCACAGCGTGACGTCGCCGATATTGCCCACGGCGTCCGCGCCACCGGACACGGCCGATTGCATCTGTGGGCTGATGTCGGCGGTGCCGGGGTTCACCGGAACCACGGTGAAGCCGACTCCTGCCGCCTTGTAGACGAGGCTGCCGAGTCCCTGCGCGCCCTGGATCGCCGACGGGACGTTCTCCACCAAGAAGGCGACCTTCTTGATCCCGTGCTGCTTGGCGCTCAGCGCCATGGCCCCCAGATAGGCGGGGAACCCGCCTTCCAGGTCATAGGCACCCGGCGTCGTCAGTTCGGCGGTCGAACCACCGCTGATGGTGATGTACGGGATGCCGGCACCGACAATGGTCGGGACCTCCGTCTGGCCCTGTCCCGTGAAGGCTTCCACCACGGCCACGACGCCGTGCTGGACCATGTCGTTGGCACAGGTCTGCCCACCGGCCGGGCTGTTCTGGTTCTCGCAGATGTAGAGGTTGACCTTGTGCCCCTCCAAGCCGTCGAGGTCCGCGTTCACATAGCTGACCGCGGCCTTGGCACCCTGCTCGACGAGCGCGCTGGTGCCGATACCACCCGACCCTCCTGCATCGACGATCATGCCGATGGTCACGGGTGACCCGGTAGCCGAGCCGCCGCCGGCTGCTGCAGCGCTACCGGCACTCGCGCCCGCCGCGGCGAGCGCCGCCGTGGACAAGACGCCGGCGGCCACTGCGGCCCTCCCCGAGCCGACGCGCCTCCGCGCGTCCCGGTCGCCAAACCGCCTGATCGGACGTGGTACGAGCACTGTGTCCTCCTTGGGCTCGGGGGGCGGGATTGTGCTCGATCCGGTCGCTTCCTGATGCCCCCCGGGAAGCGCGACCGGAACAAAAGAGTATACCGTTTACCCTCTCCGATCGTCAACGTACCGCAACATTTGACGAAATTGCGGGCACCACCCAGGGCGTGCCGCGGACACCGTACGACGGCGGAAATCGATTTGGGGAACTCTTCTCTCGAGGCAGCCGACCCGGCGCGTGGCGGCTGCCCCGCCGGCCGAGACCGGACCCGGCTCGGCTCGGGCCCGTCTCTTCACGTGCACCGGGAGGCGCTCCCAGTAGGGGTGCGCGTCGAAGTCGAATTCGAGGGGTCGCACTAAAGCTCGGCCGGCGTGGTGGTCGTCACAGTCTGGGCTTCCTCCCTCTTTCCTTCTCTCAGAAGCTTCGGACGTGCACCGTGTCGAGCTTCTGCGTGCGTGGCCGGGTGACGATGAACAGGTGCACCTCGCCGATGTCCTCGACGGCCTGACCGCCGTGGCGCCCCAAAACCTGTGACAACAAGCCCCGCTCCTCCCACAGGGCCATGGCGGCCGCCGTGTGGTCGGGGTCCCAGGACCAGCCGGTGGCGCCGCCCCCCGCTCCGACCGCCGTGCCCTGGACCACCGTTGTGACGCGGATGTCGTCGTCGCGCACCTCCTGCGCCAGCACCTCCCCGAACGCCTCGAGGGCGGCTTTCGTGGCGACGTACATGGAGAGCATGGGGAACGGATGGAGCGTCGACTCGCTCGAGGTGTTCACGATGTCGCCCCCGCCGGCCGCCCGCAGCAGCGGGATCGCAGCCCGTGACGCGTACACCGGGCCGAGAAAGTTCGTGGCGACCTGTTGGGCGATCTCCGCGTCGTCGAGCTCTTCCACGGCGCAGGGCCGGTACACGGCCGCGTGGTTGACCAGGACGTCGACCTTGCCGAACCGGTCGGCCACCTCGGCGAAGGCGGCGCGCACCGAGTCGGGGTCACCGACGTCGGTCGTGACCGGGACGGCCCGCTCGCCGAGCGTGGCCGCCACCTGTTCGAGCCGCTCCTTGTTGCGCGCCAGCATGACGACGTGCGCACCCTCCTCGACGAAGCGGCGCGTGACCCCGAGCCCGGAGCCGCTGGAGGCCCCCGAGATCACCGACACCTTGCCGTCGAGCGCGCCCATCGTCAGCCCTCAGCCCCAGGCGAGCTGTTTGACCTCGGTGTAGTCCTTGAGCCCATGGCGACCCCACTCACGGCCGAGCCCCGACCGCGCTCGCTCTCTGCCACGGCGGGATCATCGCAGAGCGCCGCCGCCCGCGCCCCGCCCACCCCTGCGCGGCGGCCATCACGTCTCCCCGGAAGAGCCAGCGCGCAACGCGTCGTGTAGCGCCCGGGCGAGGTTCCGCTGGGCCCGGAAGTGAGCGTCGAGCCCCGAGTGGGCGGTCACCAGGTCGCGCTTGGCGCCCGTGCGAAACAGGTGGCCACCGGTGCGGCTCGTCATGACGCCACCCAGGCAGAGGAAGACACGGTAGAACGCGAGCGCCCGCGGGTCAGCGGCCTCGGGCCGCCCACCGGCGGCCACGTACGCGTCGGCGAAAGCGCCCCAACCCATGAGTGCCGTGGCGGCGGGCCAGGCGGCCGCGAGCTCGCGCGAGGGCGGCCCGATGGTGGCGGCCTCCCAGTCCACCAGCGCCGTCAGACGGTCGCCCTCGACCAGCATGTTGTGCAGCCCGACGTCGGACTGCAGCAGGCACAGCGGGCCCGCTGGAACGACGTCGCCCAGGTGGTCGAGCAGCCAGCGCTGGGCCAGTGGCACCGTCGCAATGGGTGGGCCGCTCAATTCCTGGATGCGACCGGCCATGCCGTCGACTGCGGCCGTCAAGGAGTCCACGGTGACCTCCGCGCCGGTGTCGAGTCCGCTCGCGCCCAGGCTCGAAAGCGACACCGCGTGCAGGTGCGCCAGCGCGCTGGCCAACTGCGCGCCGAGCGCGTGTCGGTCGGGCACGGGCGGCGCCGCGATCTCGGGGAAGTACTCGCCGGCCCTCCTTCCTGCGACCTTCTCCATGACAAGGAGTGTCCGACCGTCTCCGCCCTCGTCGAGCTCCTGCGGCGCGTCGTCGGCGAAAAGGGGTCGCGGCACGGGGACGCCTCCGTGCGCGTGCACGGCCTCGAGCACGGCGAATTCCTCGCGCGCTCGGGTCTGGAGCACGCCGACCGGACGGTCCATCCGTACGACGACCTGCGCCGGCAGCGTCTCGGCCCCGACCAGAGAGACCACCAGGGTCTCCTTCGAGCGGCCGCCCGGGATGGGCTCCACCGCGCCGACCTCGAGCGACGGCGACCCGGTGCGGCGGCGCAGGTAGGCCCGGAGCTGCTCTGCCGACACCGTGGCGGCAGCCGGATCCCCACTGGCGGCTCCCTCGCCAATCGCCTCCGTCTCGGAGAGGACCGCCTGGCGCAAATCGTCCACGCGCTCGAGGTAACGGCGTTCGACGTCGGCGAGGTCGAGGGCCCGCCGCTCCTCTGCCGCGTTGGCGCCTCCCGACGTCGCTTCGGCCACGTAGGCCGCCGCTCGGCTGCGGAGCGCTACGAATGCTTCGGGTGTGATCTCTTCGGACCTGGCCGATCCGTCGCGCCCGTCGCGCCCCTCCTCGCTGTCGAGCAAGACGGCGAACTGTCGGCCGAACTCCTTGCTCAATGCGTCGGCGTGCTCCTCCTCCACGATGAACTCAGCCAGGATGCGATCGACCAGCGCCGCAGCGTCCTGCGCGGTGGCGCTGGTGAGCTCGGGCGCGAACACCCTCGCGACGGTCGCCCGCAGCTGCCGGTAGAGCAGGGCGCGGTCCTCGGAGGGCTGCTCCACCGCGCTACCCCGCCGGCGGGGCCGCGCCGGCAGACGGACGCACCACACCGTTCGTCAGCGTGTCGGTCAACACGTAGGCCGGCGGGTTCTGACCATTCCGCGCGTTCAACGTTGTCTCCAGGAACCCCCAGCCTCCTGGCTTTCCGTCGACGAAAAGGTCGCCGACGGATTCCCACCCGTAGCGCTGCGCCGTCACGCCCAGTACGCCGCCGACGGTCTCGATGCGCACAGTCGTCGTGGTGCCGTCATCCAGCTCGAAGCGCACCTCGGCCGAGGGGCAGCGCACGGAATCGTCGTCCACGTGGACCAGCATTGAGGCGGCGCGGACCCCCGCCCGCCGGCCGCCGCGCTCGATGCCGCCGTGCCGGAAGAAGCTCCCGTTGGCGCCGACCATGGACGCGAAGCGGAACCGCACCCGCTCGTCGCCTTCGCCGTGTTCGCCACCGAAGCTCCTGCTCGAGAGGAAGCTGTCCCAGCGCCGCACCCCCCACGAATGGTCGCGCCACGCCGGGGCGTCCACCTCGGACCGGAGTCCGTCGAGCTCGACCACGCCGCGCACACGGCAGAAGACGTGGAAGTTGTTGGCGAAGATGGTCCCGGCCTCGCCCGCCGTGCCCGCAAAGGTCTGTGCGTTGGCGTACGCGCGCTCCCCCTCGTCGGTGATCTCGAGCTCGGCCCGGCAGCCGTCGCCGTCAAGCTCAAAACGCAACCGTTCCCCGTCCGAGAAAATCCGTTGGGGCCCCGCGCAGAGACCGCGCTCGCCCGCCGACTCGTCGAGGCGCACCAGATCCAGGCCCTCGCCGTTGCAGCGGAAACGGGTCCCGTCGTCGTGGTAGACGCCGCACCAGAGGTTGGCCGTGGCCCGGTTGACCTCGTTGCCGATCCGGTGGTTTCCGCCCAGGCCGCGTACCGGGTCCCGCCAGGCCAGATACGCGCTCTCCTGCCAGTCGAAGTCCTCGTCCGCCGGGTGCAGTCCCTCGTCGTCCGCCTCGCCGGCGGGCGGGCTCACCGGTCGGAGACCTTCTCCGTCCCCTCGGAGGCGGGGATGTCCGGGTTGCAGATGTACCGCACGTTGCCGATGGTCATGTCGCAGGCGGCGAAGCTGGCCGACACGGGCAGATAGGGGTCGAGCCGGGCGTCGCCCCACGCGGCGGCGTCGAAGACCCGCAACTCCGGCCGGCCCCGGTCGGCCCGCCGGAACTCGTACTCGGAGTCGACCTGCACGATGCGCGGCATCAGCACATCCTCGCGGCGAATCCGAGCGAGATGCATCCCCGGCGGGTACTGCACGTCATGTCCCGTCACCGGGACCGGGTCGACCAGCGAGACCTCGAGCACAGTCCCACTCGCCCCATCGTCACGAACAGCGCAGTCCACCCGGTCGTGGAAACGCCGCAGGGCGATGGACGCCGGCGTCACCCGGAACCCCCACGATGAGGCCAGCACGTCGGCGAGCGCGGCGTTGTCACAGCGCGCCGAAATGAGGTAGCACCGCGGCCGCACACCCGAGCGCGCCGTCAGGCGCAGCTGGGCCAGCGCGAAGGGGCCGAACTCGCTCTCCTTGGCCTGGTAGACGAGGAAGCTGATGACCGGCGGGACCGTCGGATTGAGTGCCGGCGGCACCAACGCCTCCCGATCCTCCACCCGGACCTCGTACAAGACCTGGAGGATGTCGGCGTCGTCGACCCGCAGCTCGCGGTCGTCGAGGACCACCTCGGGCGCGCCTTCGATCAGGGGACGGATGTCGAGCGACCCGGCGAGAGGCATCAGGCCACCCCCGCCGCCGCAGCCACCGGCGCGGTGGGCACCGTCGCCGTCGTCGCCGTCGTCGTGGCCGCCGTCGTCGTCCCGTTCTTGAAGCGCGGCATGACCTCCTCGGCGAACAGGCGCATGGAGTCCAGCACGTACTGCTGGGGAACCACCTCCATGAACTGGTGGATGAAGTTGATCCCGTCGAAGCCGACGTTCTCGCAGTGGGTGACGGCGGCGGCCACGTCGTCGGGCGTGCCCATGGTGACCCCCTTGAACGCCTTCATCGCGTCGCCAGGGCTGCCCGACTCCCGCCGCAACGCTGGCAGCAGGCCCTCCGTCGGGTAGGAGTGTGTCGGCAACACCTCCTTCGCCGACAGCAGCTGCGCGGCCATGTAACCGAACATCGAGGCGATCTTGAGTCCGTTCTTCCGACCGCGATCACCGTCCTCGCAACACGACAGAAAGTTGACGGTCAGGACCTTCTCGTTGACGAAAGCGCCCACCGGGTCGCACATCTGGATCCGGCGACGGTAGTTGGCCACTTTCTTTTCGGACTCGGCCGGGTTGGCTGGCGACAAACCGAGGCAGCCGAGACCACGGTCTGCGGCGTCCACCTCGGTCCCCGGCGACGTGACCGCCACCCACATCGGCGGGTGCGGCTTCTGGATCGGCTTGGGCAACACCGCCCGCTCGGGCATGGAGAACATCCGGCCGTTCCAGGCGAAGCGCTCGTTCATCCACATCTGTGGGATCACCCGCACGAACTCGTCCCAGGTCTTCTTGGTCTCGTCGGGGTCGGCACCGAAGCCGCTCAGCTCGGGCCACGTTGCGGACCGTCCCGTCCCCAGATCCACCCGCCCGCCCGAGATGATGTCGAGCACCGCCGCCCGCTCCGCCACCCGTATGGGGCTCTGGTACTGCGGCACGCACGCCACGATGCCGTGGCCCAGCCGGATGCGGCTCGTCTGCGCCGCGCACGCCCCTAGGAAGATGTCGGGGCCCGAACAATGCGAGTACTCCTCGAGAAAGTGGTGCTCGACCGCCCACACGTAGTCGAAGCCGAGCTCGTCGGCCAGGCGCACCTGTTCGAGCGCGTTCTCGTAGACCCGCCGCTCGGAGTCGGGCGTCCAGGGACGGGGCACCGACAGCTCCATGAACAGTCCGAATTCCATGTGCGTCCTCCCCGTGCCGGAGTGGCGGGCCGCCCTTGCACTTTTGTTAATGACCATTAAAATCTAAGCATGCGGCTATGGCTCAGTCAACGCCCACTGGGCAGAATTTGTGACGGATGACTAACGTCCGTGCGTATATGAGTCCCCAGGCCGAGGCCACCCCGCCGTCTTCCGGACCGCCTCCCGGGCGGCGCACCCGGGGCTCCCCCGGACAGACCAAGGGCGAGCGCACGCGCGAGGCGATCATGGGGGCGGCGGCACAACTCTTCCGCGAACGGGGCTTTCACGAGACGAGCCTGGCCGACATCGGCGCCGCGGCCGGCGTGAGCGGGCCGGCCATCTATCGCTACTTCAGGAGCAAGGGTGAGCTTCTTTCCGTCTTGATCGAAGAGGCGGCGATCCTCTGGAGGGGAACGGTCGACGAAGTGCTCAACGAGGACGCGCCGGCTTCGGTGACACTCGAGCGGCTCATCGATGCCGCCATCGCACTCCAGCTCCGCAACGGCAACCTGCGCGACGTGTTCGTCCACTCCTATCGCTTCCTCGATGACGACGCGCGCCGTCGCGTCGCCCGGATTGAGCGCGTGCGCACGGCCGAGTGGGTCCACCTGCTCTGTGAGGTCCGGCCGGGCCTGAGCGACGAGGAGGCGCGGGCCGCCGTGGTCATGGTCGACGGCATGCTGCGCTCCATCACGAGCCTGACCGGCATGGACCAGGAGCAGCTGTCTCATGTCATGAAGGACATGCTTTACGGGGGGCTCCTATCGCTCGGCGTGCCCCGCCCGGCTGCGGTAGTGCCGGCGTGACCGACCCGGCGGCGGCGACCGACCCCGCGGCGGCGACCGACCCCGTGGCGGCGGATCCAGGCGAGCTCCCCGACGAGGAGTCGTTCCGGGACGAGGCCCGCACCTTCCTGCGTGCCACCCTGCCCACGAAGGGTGCGCCGGTCGACGACGGACATCCCTTCGGGAGCGGTATCCGCGCGGCCGTCGCCTACCAGCGCAAACTGGCCGATGCGGGGCTGGCCGGCATCACCTGGCCGGTCGCCTACGGCGGGCGGGGGCTGCCCGGGCGGTACCAACGCCTCTTCGACCGCGAGGCGAGGGCGTTCCAGGTGCCTCCGCGCTCGCTCGAGATCGGCCTCGGCATGTGCGGCCCCACCCTCCTCGTCCATGCCAGCGAGGAGCAGAAGCAGTCCTTCATCCCGCCGATGCTGCGAGGCGAGCACGTCTGGTGCGAGCTGTTCAGCGAGCCGGGCGCCGGCTCCGATCTCTCGAGCGTGCAGACACGGGCCCGCCGCGACGGCGACGAGTTCGTCGTCGACGGCCAGAAGGTCTGGACGTCGGGCGCCCAGCACAGCGACTACGCGGCCTGCCTGACCAGGACGGATCCGGCCCGCCCGAAACGCGAGGGCATCACCATGCTGATCGTGGACATGCACGCGAGGGGCGTTACCGTGCGCCCGTTGCGTCAGCTCACCGGCGACGCGCACTTCAACGAGGTCTTCCTCGACGGCGTGCGGGTTCCCGCGGCGAACGTGTTAGGTGAGATCGACGACGGCTGGCACGTGGCGCGCACGATGTTGGCGTTCGAGCGCCAAGCCCTGGGGGGCATGGGCTCGGGCGGCGGGGGCAAGGGCGGCTTCGCCGCGCTGGTCGCGGAGGCGAGACGGCGCGACGTGGCCGGGAATCCGGAGGTTCGTGAGCGCCTGGTGCAGCTGCGCATCCGCCAGACCGTCCTGGGCCACCTTTCCGCCTACCTGCAGGCGAAGGCCCGCGGGGGCGCGGGTGACGGCGCATCGGCGGCCGTGCTCAAGCTCGCGATGGCCCAACTGGTGCAGGAGTCGGCCCGGGTGGCGGTGGAGGTCGCAGGCATGGGCGCGACGGCGTGGGACCCGTCCGATCCCGAGGGGGGCCGCTGGTCCTACCAGTTGCTGAATTCCCTCTCGGCCTCTCTCGGCGGCGGCACCAACGAAGTCGTGCGCAACCTGATCGCGGAGCGCGTCCTCGGCCTGCCCCGCGACCAGGAGGGCGATCTCATGCCCGGCGATCTCGTCGCCCAGGACCCGGCACCAGCCAGTGGACACTGACGACGCGCACGCCGCGACGACGGCGCCGGTGCTCCACGACCTGCGCGTGGTGGAGATCGGGCAGTACGTGGCCGCGCCCCTCGCCGCGACGATCTTCGCCGACCTCGGTGCGCACGTGGTCAAGATCGAGCGGCCGGGCGGCGACCCGTTGCGCGCGGACCCGGCCGCCTTCGCCGCCTGGAACCGCGGGAAGGAGTCGATGGAGCTCGACCTGCGGACCGACGCCGCCCGCGCGGAGGCGCTCCACCTGATCGACCAGGCGGACGTGCTGGTGGAGAACCTGCGACCGGGCGCGCTGGAGCGCCTGGGACTGGGGCCCGCACCGGGACCCGGCAGCCTCCACTGGGGTCGGCCGGGGCTCGTCACCTGCTCCATCAGCGCCTGGGGGAGCACGGGTCCTGCCCGTGACGAGGCGGGATGGGAGCCGCTGGTACAGGCCCGGGCCGGCGCGCAACAAGGGCTGTTCAGCGGTGACGACGCCATTTGGCTCCCGTTCCCGTTAGCCAGCGTGGCGGCTGCCTTGCTCGCCGTTATCGGGGCCGGCGCCGCCCTGGTCAAGCGGGAGTCGACGGGCTACGGGCAGCACGTCGAGACGTCCCTGCTCGACGGGCTGCTCTTCCTCAACGCGGCGGCGATCTTCCACCGCGAGGGACACCGGCCCATCGTGACGCGCCAGACCAAGTCGCCCATCCTGCGCGTCTACGACACCAAGGACGGTGGCGCCGTCATGGTGAACCTGAGCGGGACGGAGCGCTGGCACGAGCTCTGCCGGCTCCTCGGCCTGGACGGCGGCGGCCTCGACTTCTCCAGCCCGGAGGGCTTGTCGAAGCTGGCGGACCGCGAGTGGAGCCGCGCCAAGCTGGCAGAGATCAGGGACGCGTTCGCCGGCAAGACGGCCGACGAGTGGGAGAAGGCACTGCTCGAGCAGCCCGCCGCGGTGGCGAAGTGCAACACGCTGGCGGAGTGGATCGTCCACGATCAGGCCGTCGTCGACGAGCTCGTGACCGAACGCGACGACCCCGGGCTGGGCCGGGTGCCGCTGGTGGGCCCGCCGGTGCGGATCGGCGTCGATTCGAATTCCGGCGCGCGGCGTGGAGGCCGCCGGCACGGCGGAGAGCAGGGTGCGCTCGGTGGCCACCGCATCGTCGACCTCTCCAGCTTCTGGGCCGGACCCCTGGCGGCGCGCCTGCTGGCCGAGCTCGGGGCCGACGTGGTGAAGGTGGAGCCGCCGGGCGGCGAGGGCGGGTTCCAGGTGATGCCGGTGCTGCCCAACATCTATGTCGACGGCAACCGATCGAAGCGCGGGCTGCTGCTCGACCTCAAGGTGCCGGCGGACCGGGCGCGGCTGCTCGACCTGGTGGCGGCCTCCGACGTGGTGATCGAGAATGCGGTCGCCGGCACCTGGGAGCGTCTCGGGCTGGGCGAGCCGGTGCTGCGAGCGGCGCGCGACGACCTCATTTACGCGCGAGCCAAGGGATTCGGGCTGGCCGGGCCGCTGGCGACGCGGCCGTCGTTCGACTACGTGATGCAGGCTGCGACGGGCATGGAGATGACCCAGGGCGGCGGGCGGCGGCCGGTGCCGGTCAACTTCACGGCCAACGACTACGGGACAGGGCTGCTGCTGGGGGCCGGCGTGGTGCTGGCTCTGCTGGGCCGGGCCCGCGGTGCGGCCGTGACGACCGTCGACGCCTCCTTGGCGCTGACCGCGACGCTGTACCAGTCCGAGGACGTGGCGGCCCTGGCCGCGACGGGTGCGCTGCCGGACCGGGTCGGCGAGGACCTGGCCGGACCGTCGGTGGGCTGGCGGCTGTACCGGGCGGCGGACGGGTGGGTGACCGTGTGCTGCGCCACGGGGTCGCAGTCAGACGGGCTGCGGCGGTTCTGCGGAGTTGGCGGGGCCGACGAGCTGACGGCGGAGCGGGTCGCAGGCGTGGTCGGGTCGCTGACGGTGGCCGACGCGTTGTCACGGCTCCGGGTCGAGGGCGTGCCGGCGGCGCACAGCGTGCATCACTCGGTCGTGCCGGACGACCCCCAGGTGGAGGCCCGCGAGTTGCTGCGGCACTACCGGCATCCCGCGGCCGGACGCTTCGTGCAGGTGGGTATTCCGTTGTCGCTCTCGGTGGACGAGCCCGCGGTGAAGGGACCCGCACCGACGCCGGCGCCGGTGCGGCGACGGGTCAAGGCGCGGACGACGACATGAGAATCGACAGCGGGCTCGGGACCGAGCTGGCCAAGGTCGCCGGCCGGGTCACGGCTGCGGAAGCGGCGGGGCTCGATTGCCTGTGGGCGGCCGAGACTACGAACGACCCCTTCCTGTCGCTGGCGCTGGCCGCCGAGCATTCGTCGTCGGTGTCGCTCGGGACGGGCGTGGCCATCGCGTTCGCCCGCAACCCGATGAGCCTGGCCTACACGACGAACCAGCTGCAGGAGTACTCGGGTGGACGGGTCGTGCTGGGGCTGGGTTCGCAGGTGCGACGGCACATCGAGAAGCGCTTCAGCTCGACGTGGTCGCATCCCGCGGCCCGCATGCGCGAGTTCGTCCTGGCGTTGCGGGCCATCTGGGCGTCGTGGAACGAGGGCGGCCCGGCGGGATTCGAGGGCGAGTTCTACACGCACACCCTCATGACGCCGGTGTTCGCGCCGGCGCCGCACGAGTTCGGGCCGCCCCGGGTGTTCCTGGCCGCCGTGGGCCCGCTGATGAACGAAGTGGCAGGCGAGGTCGCCGACGGCGTGCTCACCCACGGCATCTGCACCGCGCGCTACCTGCGCGAGGTGATCCTGCCCGCACTGGACCGGGGGCTCGCCAAGTCAGGCCGGGCGCGCGACGACGTGGAGGTCACCTGCCCGGGGTTCATCTCGGTGGTGGAGAACGTGGCGGCGACGGGCAAGGCACGAGATGCGATGCGGCGACATGTGGCGTACTACGCATCGACGCCGGCGTACCGCCCCGTGCTGGAGCTCCACGGTTGGGGGGACCTGCAGGCCGAGCTGTACGCGTGCTCGAAAGTCGGGCGCTGGAACGACATGGCCGCGCTCGTCGACGACGAGGTGCTGGACACGCTGACCATCGTCTGCGGACCGGGCGAGCTGGCGGGCGAGGTCGCCCAGCGCTACGGAGGCCTGGTCGACCGCATCAACGTGTCGTGGTGGCGCAAGGAATGGTGGCCCGACGTCGAAAAAGAACTGCGGGCGCTGTGAGCGGTGTGGGGGGATACGTGGCGCCGGGCTACGAGCGGGTGGCCGAGACGCTGTCTCAGGGCGCGTCGGTGCTCGTGGGCGAACGGGAGCGCCGGGCCGACCTGGGCGACGGAGGGGGCGCGTTCTGCGCCTTCGTCGACGGCGAATGCGTCGTGGATGTGTGGACCGGCTGGGCGGACGGCGGGCAGAGTCGGAACTGGGAACGCGACACCCGCGCCGTGATCATGTCGTCTACCAAAGGGCTGACTTCGCTGTGCGCGCACGTGCTCGAGGACCGGGGCGAGCTCGACCTCGACGCGCCGGTCGTGCGCTACTGGCCCGAGTTCGGATGTCTCGGTAAGGAGCGCACCGCGGTGCGCCACCTGCTGAGCCACCAATCGGGCGTCATCGGTCTCCCGTGCGCCGACGACCTGCTGTCGTGGGACGGGACGGGCTGGGACGACACGGTCGCCATCGCGGCGGGGGTGGCGGAGGGAGCGCCGGCCTGGGAGACCGGGTCAAGGCACGGCTACCACGGGGTCACGTTCGGTTGGCTGGTGGGTGAGCTGGTGCGGCGCATCAGCGGGGCCAGCCTCGGTGCGTTCTTCGAGGCGGAGGTGGTGAAGCGGCTCGACGGCGGAGGTGGTGGAGGCGGAGGCGGCGTCGCCTGCTCCATCGGGACGCCGGAGTCCGAGCTGGCCTCGGTGGCCACGGTCCTGGAGTTCCCCGTCCGGCCGGGCAAAGAAGGGGCACTCCTGGCGATCGACCCCGAGTCGAAGGCCGGCCGCTCCGTGCTCGCCGGCGCCCACGGAAGCCTCTTCGCCGACGAGGACGGCCGGCCGCGTTTCGCCGACTTCATGAACACCCCCGCGGTATTGCTGGCGGAGATCGGGGCGCTCGGCGCCACGGCGACGGCGCGCGGGCTGGCGCAGGTGTACGCGGCGCTGGCGACCGGCGAAGAGCTGGTGTCGCGAGCGTCGGTGGAGCGGTTCCGGGTCGAGCAGGTCTGCGGCCCGGACGCCGTGATGCGAGTCCCTACCCGGTGGGCGGTCGGGTATTCGCTCGAGCCGCCGGCGCTGGTCGCGGGTGCGCCGCCGATGCACGGGCCCAGCGAGGGCGCGTTCGGCCACATGGGCGCCGGCGGACAAATCGGCTTCGCCGACCCGTCGCGACGGGTGGCATGCGCGTTCGTGCGCAACCACCTGGAGAACCAGGCCCTCCCGCTCATGGGCGCGTGCCTGGTCGACGTGCTCTACTCCTGCCTGACGAGGACGAGCACCGGGGGTGGCGATGTACGCGGCTGAGCAGGCACGACAGCACCCGGACGAGCCCGCACTGATCTTCGAGCCGTCGGGGCGGGTCGTGAGCTGGGCTGAGTACGAGGCCACGGCCAACCGGGTGGCGCACGTCCTCCGCGACGCCGGACTGGGCAAAGGCGACCACATAGCCCTCTTCCTGGAGAACGACCCGGCGGTGCTGACGACCGAGGCCGGGGCGGAACGGAGCGGGGTCTCCTACACGCCGGTCAACTCGTACCTGTCGGCCGAGGAGGTCGCCTACATCGTGAACGACTCGGAGTCCCGGGTCGTCGTGACGTCCGCGGCCAAGGCGGACGTGGCGCTGAAGTTGCCGGAGTTGTGCCCGAAGGTCGAACGCTGGCTGATGGTGGGCGCGGACGGTGCGCCCGCCGCACCCTTCGAGTCGTGGGAAGAGGCGGTGGCCACAGCATCTTCGGACTACCTCGTCGACGAGGTCATGGGCGCGCCGATGATGTACTCGTCGGGGACGACGGGCCGGCCCAAGGGGATCGTGCGGCCGGTGGCCGACATCCCACCGTCGGAGACGAGCTTCGCCGTGCTGGCGATCGCCGGGCTGTGGCGGCTCCGGGAGGGGATGGTGTACCTGTCGCCGGCGCCGCTGTATCACACGGCACCGCAGGTCAGTTGTGCGATCGCGCTGCGCATGAAGTCAACGGTCGTGGTGATGGAGCATTTCGACCCGGCGCTGTACCTGTCGCTGGTGGAGCGGCACCGCGTCACACACTCGCAGGTCGTGCCGACGATGTTCACCCGGCTGTTGAAGCTGCCGGCGGAGGTGCGGGCGGGGGCGGACGTGTCGTCGCTCGAGTGGGTCATTCACGCGGCGGCGCCGTGCCCGGTGCCGGTGAAAGAGCAGATGATCGAGTGGTTCGGCCCGATCCTGCTGGAGTACTACGCGGCGTCCGAGGGGAACGGCGGGACGTTCATCGACTCGGAGGACTGGCTGGCGCACCGGGGGAGCGTGGGACGGGCGCTGGTCGTTACCATCCATATTTTGGACGACGATGGTCAGGAGTGCCCGGTCGGGACGCCGGGGACGGTGTGGTTCGCGGGGGCGACGGACTTCTCGTACTGGAGGGATCCGGAGAAGACGGCGGCCGCGATGCGCGACGGCGGTGACGGGGTGCGGCTGAGCACGGTCGGTGACGTGGGGTACCTCGATGCGGACGGGTACCTGTACCTGACGGACCGGAAGGCGCACATGATCATTTCCGGTGGCGTGAACATCTACCCGGCCGAGGCGGAGAACGTGCTGGTGACGCATCCCCTGGTGCTGGACGCGGCCGTGATCGGCGTGCCCAACGACGACCTGGGCGAAGAGGTCAAGGCGGTGGTCCAGCCCGTCGACGGGGTGGCTGGCGACGCGGAGGTGGAGCGGGCGCTGATCGCCTTCTGCCGGGACAACCTGGCGCACTACAAGTGCCCGCGGTCAGTCGACTTCGTCGATGAGCTGCCGCGCCTGCCGACCGGGAAGCTGTACAAGGGTCCGTTGCGCGAGAAGTACTGGGCCGACCACAGCACGAAGATCGTTTGACGGACGGGGTGGACGGGGACGGGGGCCGGGACGTCATGGACGGAGCGTTGCCGGACGACCTGGTCGCCTGGATAGAGGAGACGGCGGGGGGACGTCTCGCCTCGGCCGACCGCATGCTGGGCGGGGCGCGCAAGGAGGCCTGGTTCGTCGACGTCGTACGAGGCGACGGCGAGCGAATGGAGTGCTTCTTGCGCTACGACCGCTCCGATCCGGCGCTAACGAAGGATCCGTGGACGCTGCACCGGGAGGCGACGGTGTATGTGGCCTTGCAGGACGGCCCGGTGCCGGTGCCTCGGGTGCTTGGTGTCCACCCTGTGCATCAAGCGATGCTCTCCGAACGTGTACGGGGGCGGAACTGGTTCTCCCGGATCGCGGACCCCGCCGAGCAGGAGGCGACAGCGCGGGACTTTATGTCCATTTTGGTTGCGCTCCATGCGTTGGACGCGACGGCACTCGACCTACCGGCGTTCCCCGTCGTCCGGACGGTGGCGGACGGGGTGCGTGCCGAGCTGGAGGAGTGGGACCGGGTGCTCGACGAACGTGGGGGGGCGCCCGATCCTGCCCTCGTGTTCTCGCTGCGGTGGCTCCGACGCAACGTGCCCGACTACGACGGCCCACCAGTGCTCGTACAAGGTGACACGGGCCCGGGGAACTTCATGTACGAGCGTGGCCGCGTAACGGCGGTGGTCGACTGGGAGCTGGCCCACCTTGGTGACCCCATGGACGACATCGCCTGGCTGTGCCTGCGGGCGACACAGGAACCGCTGCCCGACTTGCCCGCACTCTTGCGCGAATACGAGGCGCTGTCTGGGACCGCGATCGACGAGGCCCGTGTGCGGTACTACAAAGTCATGGCAGAGACGAAGCTCCAGGTGATGGCGCACCGACCACGGGCGGACCGAGAGGCCGATGCTGCTCCGGGCGGCCGGGCGGAGAAGGGTGCCGGGGCGGGCAGCGACGTCGGCAATGGCTTCATTTACGGGCTTCTGCATCGGCGGCTGTGGCTCGAGGCCTTGGCCGCCTGCATCGGAATGGAGCTCCCGTCGGCCGAACCGCCCCAGGCGCGGGACGCACCAGACCACGACTGGATGTACGACGCCGTCCTCACACAGTTGCGAGAGGTGATTGTGCCGCGCACGTCGGACCCGCTCGCCCAGGCGCGCGAGAAGGGGGTCGCCCGGATCATCAAATACCTCGCCCGGGTGGACATCTACGGAATGTTCTACGAGCGATGCGAACTCGATGACCTCAAGGGGCTACTCGGTCGTCGCTTCGACTCGGTCGGGGCGGGACGTGAGGCCGCGGCCGACGCCGCTGTCTCGGGAACGATGAGCGACGAGGACTATCTCTCCCTCTTGTGGCGACGGGTCGCCCGCGAAACCGAACTGGCGCGGCCATCCATGGGGGTCCTGGCGGACCGCCACTGGCCCGTGCTGCGGTGAACGACGCCGTGAACACGCTCTTCGGTGTCGATCTGGCCGAGCGCCGCTCCGAGCGGACCTACCGGACCATCGTCCCCGAGGACGACGACTTCCACGACGAGGAGATGACTGACCGCTGGTGGGAAACCGAGACGTGCTGGTTCTCGTGGAACGTCCCCGAGCGCGCCCTCGGAGGTTGGGCCTACTGCCAGGCCCGGCCGAACGCGCACCTTTGCAACGGCGGCGCGTGGGTGTGGGATGCCGGCGCGTCCTACCCCTGGGAGCTCGCTTACCGGGCGGAATATTCGGGGCTGCAGTTACCGCCCCGTTCCGAGCGCGACTTGCGTGACTTCGAATGGCCGAACGGGGTCCACGTCCGCATGCTCGAACCGTTGACCCGGTATGCCGTGAGCTATGGAGACCCCGGTGCGCTCGAAGTCGCGCTGGAGTTCGAGGCGATCATGGCACCCAACCCACACCCGACCGGTGTCTTCCCGTTCATGAAGGGCGCGCACTTCGACCAGGCCGGACACGTCACCGGGACCATGGTGCTGCGCGGCGAGACGATCACGGTCGACTGCTTCTCGGTGCGTGACCGGTCGTGGGGCCCACGCCCGCAGGGGCCTTCCCGACGCTCGGCGGGAGGTTCAGCGTCGGCCAGGGCCGGCAAGTCGGGCTCGGGCTCAGGGGGATTCGGGGGCGTGGGCTATTCGTTCTGTGCGGCCGGGCCGGGCGAGGCCTGGCTCGTCTACGCGATACCCGGCGGCGACGTCGAGCCCGTGGCCTGCGGTTTCCTTTTGCGCGACGGCAAGTACGGGCACGTCCTCGCAGGCGAGCGGACGCTGAATTTCGAACCCGGGACGGGATGGCCCCTGACGATAGAGGTGGAGGCGGTGGACGACCTCGGACGGCGTCTCTCCGTGCGCGGCGATGCGGTGAGCCGGCATTGGCGCGGCCATGGAGGGGATTCCCTCGTCCACTGGCACTGGGACGGCGGCCTGGAGGGGTGGGGCGAGGACCAGAGCTACTTCAGCCGGAACCAGTGGGAGTCCAACCGGCGCAGCGGGGACGTCACCTGAGAAGGAGCGGCTGAGAAGGAGCGGGTCGTAGGGCGGGATCAGCCCTAGCGGTTGGCGCGCCGAGAGGTGACCGCGGTCCAGAGCGGCGAGGGCCGCGAGGTCATTCGCCGTCCGTTCGGCCCGACGAAGGCCAGTTCCTCGTTCGCGTTACCGGACATGGTCCACTGCTTGGAGTGCACCCGGTAGTGATGGTGCACGCAGAGAAGCACCAGGTTGTCGAGGTCCGTGAGGCCGTCGGGTTCCCAAGGCACGATGTGATGCGCGTTGGTGAACGTTACGTTGGTGCACCCAGGAAAGCGGCAATGTCGATCGCGACGCACGATCTCGCGTCGCTGGGTGTCCGTCGGATCCCGTCGGGCCCGACCCTCGTACATGGTGTGGCCGACGTCGTCGTCGACGGCCAGGATCAAGGTGGCTTCGCAGGCGAGGCGACGCACCGTGTCCGCACTGATCAGGCCCTGGTGCTCCAGCTCGCCGGCGAGGTCACTCGACTCGTCCATCAAGGTCTCGAGGGGCACGTGGGCGACCACGGTCGGGGCGGAGAGGGCCGCGTTCCTCCCGCGCTCATCGTCGGGGCGGACGCTCAGGAGGAAGGCGTCGGCCAGGCGCTGGTCCCAGCGGGTCTCCCCGTCCGAGGGCATCTTGCGAGCTCGGGCCTCGAGGCACCGGCGGGCCTCGTCGTACGACTCCGGCGGGAGTTGCGCCGTGATGGTGCGGAACGTGTCATTGAAGCGGAGTGAGCGTGCTTCGTAGTCGGATTCGGCCGCCGCGCGTCTGCTGGTGGCGCTCTTGCGGTAACGAGCCAATTCGCTCAGCTGACGCACCGAGCAGTCCCCGGCCTGCTCCCGCACCTGCCGATCGGTCTGCGGCGTCGCGGCGTCGCAGACCGCACGCACCTTGTCGAAGCTGAGCTCGCCGGTGGCCAGACCCTCCGTGAGATGCGGGAGCTCGGACAGGCGCTCACCGACGTGGGCCCAGGCCCGCGCCGTCGGGACGGACACGCCCAATCGCTCGACGATCCAAGCCTCGAGGGACGTCGCGCCTTCAGTGCGCCAACCCTCGCGACGGTCGAGCTCGGCGGTGAGCTGAACGATGAGGCCCGCCAGGGAGGCCAGTTGGCGAGCCGACTCGGCGGCCTTATCCATGATCTCCTCCGTGGACATGGCGGCCACCTCGGTCGTGCCGTTGGGAGCGGACACGGTGGGCATCGCCGAAGAACGGTCGCGCTCGACGCAGGAGGGTGCGCGAAGAAATCGGTAGTGAGGGGAGTGGGAGTGGGGCCGAGCATGAGCGTGTTTAGCGGAGTTGGTCACGGCCCACGGCCAGCCGCAGGTCGGGGAAGCGACGGACGAGCTCACCGATGGCCATTTGCCCCTCCATGCGGGCCAGCTGGTTGCCGAGGCAGAAGTGCTTGCCAAAGGCAAAGCTGAGGTGCCGGTTGGGGTCACGGCCGAGATCGAGCTCGTCGGGTTGTTCGAAGACCGACTCGTCGCGGTTGGCGGAGATGATCATGCCCAGCACCTTGCTCCCCTTGGGCAGCGTGACCCCAGCCACGTCGACGTCTTCGACGAGGTGACGGGTGGCCCCGCAGGGCACCGGGGTCGTGAAACGCAGGAGCTCTTCGACCGCGCTGGGCGCCAGCGCCGGGTCGGCGCGCCAGCGTTCGGCCTGCTCGGGGTGCTCCATGAGCGCGACCGCCGAGCTCCCGATCAGGTTCGCGGTCGTGTCGTGGCCCGCGAGCATGAGCAGGTAGATCATGGCGATGGCCTCGTCTCCGTTGAGCCGGTCGCCGTCCTCGCTGGCGGCCAATAAGGCCGAGATCATGCCGCCGTCGGGCTCGGCCCGGCGCTGGTCGGCCAGGCGGACGAGGACCTTGTAGATGCCTCTTGAGGAAGGGATCGCCTTGAGGGCGTCGCACGCGTTCCCGCTGCCCAGCCGGATGAGGAAGCGCTCCATCAGGAGGTGGAAGCGGTCCCGGTCGGCCGCATCGACGCCGAGCATGGCCGAGATCACCGCCAGCGGCAGCGGGACGGCCAGCTCATGGACGAGGTCGACCGTCTCGCTGCCCTGCCGCTCGAGCTTGTCCATGAGCTCGTGGACGATGCGCTCTATTTCGTCGCTCATCTCCTGCACCATCGTCGGCGTGAAGTCCTTGTTGACCAGTCGCCGCAGTCGGGCGTGGTCCGGGTCGTCCTTGTAGACCATGGTGTCGAGGAGCAGGCGGAACGTGCGGGGCAGGTGCCGCATCAAGAAGGTCGAACCCTGGCCGTGGCCCTGGTCCCGGTCCTGGCCCTGGCCCTGGTCCTGGTCCTGGCCCTGGCCCTGGCCCGCCGGGTTGCTCGAAAAGCGGGGGTCGTTGTGCAACAGCTGGACGTCCTCGTAGCGCGTGAGCATGAAACCGCTGCCGTTCAGCATCTGCTTCGAATAGGCCCGGGAGACCGGGGCCTCCCGCCGCAACTGCGCGTAGCGGGGGAAGGGGTCGTCGAACATGACCTGCTCCGCCAGGTCGGTCGTCGGCAGGTCCAGGTCCGTCACAAGGCCGCCCGGAACACCTTGCGGGAGTAGTACCAGACCGCCAGTGCGCTGAGCACGACCGCGAAGGCGGCCAGCGCGCCGATCTGCGGCAGCGTGCCGGTGAACCCGACACGCCCAGAGATCATCTTGACGAACGCGTCCATCGCCCAGGCCTGCGGCACCGCGTGGCCGACGTGGTTCACCGTCGGGCTCACGCTGCTCAGCTGGTAGACGCAGCCGCCGAGCATGCCGGCGATGATGGCGACGATCACCGCCGTGGCGATCGCCTGTTCCTGCGACCGTGACCAGGTCCCGATGATGACGGCCACAGCCGCGATGCTGATGCCCAGCAGCGCCACGACGAGCAGGACGCTGAGCGGGTTGCCCCAGTGCACATTGAAAAGCACGATCCCGACGAAGAGCAGCCCGAGGGCCATGGCGACCGCGCTGACAAGCATGCTGGCCATCTGGCCGAACACGACGGACCGTTTGCGCACCGGTGCCGCCGCCAACCGCTGCAGGACGCCCAGCCGGCGCGTCTCGACCATGCCGGCGGAGAGCACCAGGACGGCGATACCCATGAACAACACCAGGTTCGCGGGCGCGACGTACCAGAACGGGCTGAGCGGCGCCTCCGTCTGCGTGGCGTGCAGCGTGGCGTCGGTGAAGTGCACATGGGACCCCTCGGCCGCCATGAGGTCCATCAACGCCACCACGTCCGTGCGCGCCTGCACCGCGTCGGTCGAGGCCGACTCCACCACGAAGTCCGCCCGCACCGATCCGGAACTCGACGGCAGCTCGATGATCCCCGCCACCACCCGTCCCCGCAGGATGTCGTCGGTCAGATCGGTGCGGTTGCTCTCCACCCGGACCCGCACGCCGTCGGTCGTCTGGGCCAGGTGCAGCAGCCGCGGCGACGGATGGAGGAGCCCTACCGGCTCGCGCGGGTTCCCCTCCAGCAGCCCGGTGATCAAGATGATGACGACCGGGACAAGAGTGCCGATGATGAGGAGCCGCCGGTCGCCCAGGGCGCGTCGCAGATTGACCCAGAGGACGGCCTTCACGGCTCGACCATCCGGCGCACGCGGATCATCGCCAGGCTGCCCGCCACCAACGCGATGGCCACGAGCACGATGACCGGTCCGACGACGCTGCCGGCGGGTTCGCCCAGCTGGTCGAGTCGCCCGAAGCCGACGAGCGCCCAGCCGTTTGGGGTCCCGAGCGCCAGCACCTGGAAGAAATCCGGCAGCGAGCCCGACGGCAACAGGTTGCCGCCGAGGAGTGCGAGGAACAGGCCGACGAGCAAAGTGATCCCGAAGGCCTGCTGCTCGGTCTTGGCCAGCGAGGTGAGGAACACCGCGATGCCGCACATGGCGACCGTGGCCGCGACGCTCAGCAGGACCACACCGAGCGGGTCGCCCCAGTCGGCCCCGAAGAGAAGGCTCGTCGCCGCCCAGATGACGAAGATGGTGGCGAGGCCCGTGACGAAGATGGCAGCCAATTTGCCCAGCACGATCTGGGTCGGCCGCAGCGGCGCCGCCGCCACACGGGCCAAGGTCCCCGCCGACCGCTCCATCAGCAGCGACCGCATGCCCAGGCCGGCGCCGATGAAGAGGAAGACCACGGCGATGTTGGGCGCGAAGAAGTTCAGGTTGACCTTGCCCCCGTGGCCAACGCTCTGCGTGGTGAGGGCAACCCGGCTGGCGTCGGTGGCGCCGCCCGCCGGGACCCGGGCCGCGTACAGCGAACTCGAGATCGCGGCCGCCATCGACTCGGCGTACTCCTGGCCGAGCTGCGAGGTGCCGCGCGTGACCACGTCGAAGCCGGGCGTGTCGGTCGCTCCCGGGTCCACCACCGGGACCAGCAAGCTGTGCAGTTGTAGCTGCCCGTTGAAGACGGCCACCGCCCCGTCGAGCTTCCCGTCGGCTACGGCGGCCTTCACCGCGCCGTCGTCGGACATGGGCACCACGTGCACGTTGGCCGGCAACTGGGCGGCGTGCACCGCCGTCGCCAACAGCGTGGATGAGGCGCCCGACACGCCGATGCGCACCGTCGGCGCGCCCGCGCTCCCTGCGAAGGAGAGGCCGAGGACGGCCGCCATGAGCAGCGGGGCCGCCAGGCATCCGATGAGGATGGAGCGGTCGCGCACCCGGCGCCGGAGCTCGTTGAACGCGATGACGCGGATCAATCCCGCAGCTCTTTCCCTGTCAGGTTCAAGAAGACGTCTTCGAGGTTGGGCGAGCGCACCTCGACACCAGTGAGCTCCACGCCGTGCCGCGCCGCCACGGCCACGACCGCCGGGAGGATGACTGGGCCGTGGTCCGTGGTCAACTCAAGGTTCCCGTCCACCTCGTGCACGTCGTGGACGCTCTCGAGCTCCTTGCACGCGGCCGCCAGCTCGTCCAGCTCCGCTCTGTCGCAGGAAAGGTGGACTCTGTCGCGACCGCCGTGGGCGGCAATGAGGGCGCCGGTTGACCCCTCGGCGATGAGGTGGCCGTCATCGATGATGCCGACGCGGTCGCACAGCTTGGCCGCCTCCTCCATGTAGTGCGTCGTGTAAAGCACGGCGACGCCGAGCTCCCCCACCGTCTCCAGAATGGCGTTGCGGCTCTGCGGGTCGACCCCGACCGTTGGCTCGTCGAGGACCAGCAGCTTGGGGCGGTGCAGCAGGCCGGCGGCCATGTTGGCCCGGCGCTTCATGCCACCCGAGTACGTGCCGATGCGGTCTTTCCCCCGTTCGGCCAGGCCGACCAGCTCGAGCGTCTCGGCGATCCTGCCCTGCAGCTCCTTGCTCTCGAGTCCGTAGAGCTGGCCGAAGAACGTGAGGTTCTCCACCGCGGAGAGGTCGGGGTAGAGCGCCAGGTCCTGGGGCACGTACCCGATGGCGGCCTTGGCCTCGAGCGTGCCGCCCGCGTGGCCGTCCACGACGATCTCTCCCTCGTCGCAGGCGATGAGGCCGCACAGCATGGAGATGGTTGTCGTCTTGCCGGCGCCGTTCGGGCCGAGCAGCCCGTAGCACTCGCGTTCGGCGATTTCGAACGACACCCCGTCCACCGCCTGGCGGTCCCCGAAGCGCTTGCGTAGGCCTTCGCAGCGCAACATCGATGCGGTCCCGGCCGCCGCCGGGACCGTCCCCGCGCCTCCGGCCGCCTCTGCCATGGTCCCTCCCGTCGAGGAAAAGAGGATCCTCTTTTGGGGACGCTAGCAGAGCCGCCCTGGTCAGCCCAGCCAGCCGACCAGGGTCTCGACGCCGCGCGACCATCAGGGGACGGATGGAATCAGACCACTCAATAGAGGAGACTCTATTGTTCTGGTCGGGCGATCTGCCGGTCGCCGGTGCCGATCGCCGCGAGGGCACGAGGGCACGAGGGCCAGACGATGCAGGGGAGGATCGGGTGGACGACAAACATCGCGAACCGGTGATCCTCACCGACGTGGTCGAGCGCGTCGGCACCATCACGCTGAACCGTCCGGACCGGCGCAACGCCCTCAACGCCGAGCTGATTGCCGACCTGGACGCAGCCGTCCGCCAGATGGCCGCAGATCCGGAGATCAAGGTGGTCGTCTTGACCGGCGCGCCGGCCGAGGGGAGCGTTGGGGGCTTTTGCTCCGGGGGCGACGTCAAGGAGGGCGCGCGTGGCCCCGGCGGCGAAAAAGGCGTGCCTCCCGATGCACTCACGGGAGATCTGTCCCGGCACGATCTGCACGCGGCGATGCTCCTGCACCTCATGCCGAAGCCGAGCATCGCCATGGTGGGCGGTCCCGCTGTCGGCGCCGGGTGCAGCCTCGCCGCGGCCTGCGATCTGCGTTTCGCGTCGGAGGACGCGATTTTCCGTGCCGGGTTCTCGGCCAACGGGCTGTCGGGCGATTACGGCGGCACGTTCTTCTGGACCCGCATCGGGGGCACGGCACTGGCCCGGCGGCTCTATCTCCTCGACGAGAAGATCCCGGCAACGCGGGCACTCGAATTAGGAATGATCCATGCGGTGCTGCCTCCTGAAAAGCTGCGTGATTACACGGCAGAGGCCGCCGGCCGGCTGGCCCGCATCCCCGACTCAGTCCTGGCGCTCATAAAGAAGAACCTCAACGAGGCGGAGGACGAGCTGGAACGCCGCCGCTGGCTGTTCGCGCACGAAGCGGAGAACCAACGAGCAGCCGGCCTCTCGAGGCACGACAGTGCCGAACCACGCCGACGCGGCTGACGGACCGGGGGCGTGCCGCTCGCCGCTCAGAACGTACTCAGGCCTTGCTCGAACCGGGCGCTGAGCCTTCCGCCACGATCTCGTGGTGCCGCTCGAGCATCGCCACGGCCTGGGCGGCCAGGTCCGCCGGCGGCTCCGGCAACCGGACCGGCCCCTCGGCGCGGCTCGGCAACGCCACCGTCGCCGTGCCCGGGCAGGTGACGACGCCGCGCTGGTTGGTGCCTCGCAGCTCGATGTCCACAAGGTGGCGGCCGTCGTCCACGCGCTTGCCGACAACCTCTCCGGTCAGGGTGTGGGTGTCGCCCATGTAGTTGAACTTGCGGATCTCCGAGCTCTGCGAGAGAAGCCAACCTTCGTCCCCCATCCAGTCCGTCAGGAAGTGCGACAACCAGCAGTCCCGCATCACCCCGTAGTCGTAGGCCATCGGGTTGCCGATGGCCTGGGCCCAGGAGTTGTCCCAGTGCACCCGTTGAGCGACGTCGGGAACGCCGTACTCGTTCTTCACGTAGAAGGGCGCGATGCGCTGGCGGTTCTTGTAAGCGATGCGGTTGGCGCAGGGTTCGTAGGGGGTGAACCCGTAGCCGCCGGCGTGAAACACGATCATGTCCGTGGTCGTGAGAGGTCCCTTGGCCATCGGCTGCAGGCCCTCGCCGACTGACACGTCCTCCCAATAGCGAGGGACGGCGCCCCGCGGCTCTTCCGCGGCATAGATGGCATCGATGCGTGCCAGGTCCTCCTCGGAGTATCTCGCCGGCTCTATATCGGCGTACTTGCCCTTCTCCCGCGCCGTCTTGCGCTCCGTGTGAATGGCCAATGTCCGCGACACCGCGACGATCTCCGCCCTCTGATTGAGCTTCACGCTGGCGTACGTGATGAGGAGCGACCGCTCCGCGAACTCGGACTTCTTCTCCACCACCGACTCCGTGCCGCCGAAGCTGTAGAGCCCGTCCCCAGCCTGCAGCGGGCGGTACCACTGCCACGTGCTTCCCGAGACGAAGACATGGATGCCCCGGAAGGAAGGCCGTTTCACCCGCTCCTTCGGACGGTCGCCGAACAGCGGCCGGTTGACGGCGATCGGGATCATCGGGGGCGCGATCTGCCCACCCCAGCGGCTGGCGGTGCCGTACTCCTCCGAGCCGAAGAGCGGGTTGTCGTCGCCGTAGCTGCGGGCGAAGTTGCGCATGCTGTCGGGCGTGCACGTCGTGAGGAGCTCACGTGACCCCGAAGGCGACCAGCGCCCTGCCAGTGCCTTGGCCCGCTCGATGTCCTCTTCCTTGAACTGGTAGTCGGTCGCCTTCTCGAACTCTTCCGATGTGGTGGTCGCCATGGCTCCCCCCTTGGGTCGGTCTCCCTGTCCTGTCCACTAAAGAGTATCCTAAATTAGGCCCGGGCGCAGTGGGGCGTACCAGGCCGCACCAAGTCAGGTGGCTGCGTCAGCGCATCAGCGCCCCGAGCGCGTCGAGGTGGCGCCGCATGCGATGCCGCGCCACTTCTCGGTCCCCTGCCTCAATGGCAGCGGCGATCCCCTCGTGGGTGCGGAGCACTTCCGCAGCAATCTGTTTGCGGGTCTTCGGCGCCAGCCGCTCAATCTGGTGCAGCCGGCTGAGCCGGATGAGCACCAGCGCGACCAGCTCCAAGACGCGGTTGTGGGCCGCGCTGGCCACCGCGGCATGGAGATCGTGCACGGCTGCCACCAGCTCGGAGTCGGTGGCGTGTTCCTCCCGGTCCAACGCCGCGTGCATGCCGGTGGTGCCCTCGGGGTCTATGCGCTGCGCTGCAAGGTCGGCGATGGCCACTTCGACGCGCGTCCGCATCTCGGCCAGATCGGCCAATTGCATGCCGCGGCGGGCCAGGTAGATGGCGACCGTCTCGGTGACCGCGTCAGTGCTGGGTGCCATGACGAAGAGGCCGCCGCCCGGACCCCGTCGCATACGCGCGATGTGGTGGTACTCCAGCAGGCGCACCGCCTCGCGGAGAACCGCTCTGCTGACGCCCTCGCGTTCGATCAGTTCGGGCTCCGTGCCCACCAGGTCCCCCGGCTGCAGGTCTTCCGCCACGATGGCCCGTGTGAGGTTGCGGGCGACCACCTCGGCACCCTTTCCCTGTGATGACTCGGCCAGGACGACCGAGTCGGGCAGGAGCTGGCGGGTGGAGCGACGCTTGCGGAAGAACGATGCTTCGGCCTCGAGGTGCTTGCGCATGCGGCTGCGGGCCAGGGAGCCGTCCCCGGCCATGACCGCTTCGGCGATCTTGGAATGAGCGTCCACGGCATCCCTGCTGACACCGGAATCGAACCGCTGCCAGTCCGGCGAGTAGAGGTGCGACACGCGGTTGAACACCTCGACGAAGAGCTCCAGGCCGACGTTGCGGCTGATGGCCGCGATGAGCTTGTGCAGTTCTCGGGGGTCTTCGTCAGCCGCGACGGGTTCGCGCTGCGCGAAGTGCCGCAAGGCGGTGAGATCGCTCTCGTCGGTCCGCTCTGCCGCCAACTGGCAGGTGAGTTCCTCAAGGATGATGCGGGCCTCGAAGATCTCGTCGAGGCGCGCGTCCACCCGGTGCAGGTACAAAACGACAGCGTCGATCACCGCGCCGACGGTCGGCTCGGTGATGACCAGACCACCACCCGGTCCGCGCCGCGTGCGCGCCACCTGTTGGTGCTCTATCAGCCGTACGGCCTCGCGGAAGACGGCCCGGCTCACGTTGTAACGCTCCAGGAGCTCCGACTCGGAGCCGAGCACCTCCCCGACGGGCCACCCCAGCACCATCACGTCCTCGATGATGCGGTCCGCCACCTTGGCCGCTCGCTTGGCCTCGGCGTCCGCACCCGGGCGCGGCAGGTCGCGCGTGGCCGTCGGCGCGGGGGTCATCCACCAGAGCCTATCTGGCGGTGCTGGAAGTTCCTTGCGTTCTGACCTGCATCTTCACCAAAAGAGTGGTCCAAAAAGTTCCCCGGTTTTGAAGGCCGGTCAACCGGCTCCCACCCGGTGCTGCGAGGTCGGAGTCCGCCTCACGATTCGCCCCGCGGTTCACGGGGCAGGCCGAGGCCGCGTTCCGCGATGAGGTTCCGCATGATTTCGTTCGATCCCCCCGCAATGGTGAACGCCCGGGCGTAGAGGAAGGCATCCTGCCAGCGCCCGTCCTCCTCGCTCAGCTCGTCTCCTTCGACCGCGAGGGAGCGTGAGCCTTGCAAAGCAAGTGCGGCTTCGGCGATTTCCAGGTACAGCTCGCTCCACCAGATCTTGGACAGCGGCGGGTCGCCGGGACCGAGCGTACCCCGAGCCACCTTGGTCGCCATGCGTTGGCCGAGATGGCGGCTGATGCGGGCGCGTGCGGCGAGGGCGCCGAGCCGTTGCCGGACCGCTCCGTCTCCGAGTAGCGGCTTACCGCCTTGACTCTCGCGGCCGGCCAGCTGCACCAGTGCGAGGACCGGGTCGCTCCCTCCAGCATCACCTCCCACATTGGCCCGCTCATCCACCAGACTTGCGGCAGCCACCCTCCAGCCCTGGCCGGGGCTGCCGATGACATTGGCAGTGGGTACGCGTACCTCGTCCAGGAACACTTCGTTGAAATCTGTCGTCCCGGTCATCTCGCGCAGCGGGCGAACGTCGACACCCGGGCTGTGCATGTCGAGCACCAGTGCGGTGATGCCTGCCGCGCCAGGCTCCGGCTCAGTGCGAGCCAGCAGGTACCCGAAGTCCGCCCACTGGGCCCAGGTGCTCCACACCTTCTGGCCGGTCACCACGTAGTGGTCCTCTTGCAGGACGCCGCGCGTCTTGAGCCCAGTCAGGTCGCTGCCGGCGTCCGGCTCGCTGAAGAGCTGCGTCCAGATGTGGTCGCCCCGTGCCATCGGCGGCAGATAGGTGTCCCGCTGTGCGTCCGTCCCGTATTGCTTCAGGGCCCCCACCACAAGAGGGTTCCCCAATACCGCCGGTACGCCGGCCGCGGCCAGCTCCTGGTTCATGATGCGCTGCTCGTTGCGGTCGCCGCGCTCAACGGTGAACCGGTCGGACACGTACCCGGCGTCGTACAGGGCACGGGTGTAGGCACGCAGGGCTTCGACGTCCTCCGAGATCTCGGGCACGCGCATCCCGGCGCGCTGCTTCCACTGGAGCTGCGGCCAGCGGGCCTGCAGGAATGCGCGCAGCCCGGCGCGGTAGCCGTCATAGGAAGGAGGGATCGGCGCGACGTCGACGTCCATGGCCGTCAGTTCCCGGACTCCGGACGCGCCCCGGCGAGGGAGCTTTCGACGGCGGCCTCGGCCAGGCGGACCAGACGCTCGCGATGGAACGCGCCGTCGCCGTACAGCACCTGGTTGACCTTGGCTCGCCGAACAAAGAGGTGGACGTCGTGCTCCCAGGTGAAGCCGATACCCCCGTGCAGCTGCAAGGCTTCGCCGCCTAGGTGGGCGAACGTGTCGTCCACGTAGGCACCGGCCGTCGCCACGGCCTCGGCGGCGTCGTCGAAGCTGTCACCGAGGGCGAGGGCAGCGTATTCAGCCGCAACCCGCATGCCTTCGAGCTCCACCTGGAGATTGGCCAGGCGGTGCTTGATCGCCTGGAAGCTCCCGATCGTCCGGCCGAACTGCACACGCTTCTTGAGGTAGTCGACGAGCATTTCGAACAGCACCTCGGCCGCGCCCACCGACTCACCGGCCTGGAGCACCACGGCCACGGACAGGCAGTGTTCGACCACGTCGCGGGCGCCGGGCAGCGCTGCACCGGGTGGGAGGAGGACGCCGTCGAAGCGCACATCGGCAAAGCGCCTGGTCAGGTCGAGCCCTTGGATCACGCGCGTGGTGAGGCCGCCGACTGTGCTCGGCACCAGGAAATTGTGGACGTCGCCGGCGGCGTCGGTAGCCACAACGAGCAGCACGTCGGCGTTGTGAGCCTCCTGGACGTAGCGCGCCGTGCCGTCGACTCGCCAACCCTCACCGGCAGGTTGCGCACTGACCTCGTTCGCGCCCGGCTCGGGAGAGCCGTCTCCGCTCAGGCACCAGGCGGCGACGGCCTCCCCGTGGACGAGGCGGGCGAGATGCTCCTCGACTTGTCGCTCCGTACCGAAGCGGGCGATCGCGTCGGCCACCACGTTGCAGGGCACGAAGGGGCCGGGATTCAGCGTGCGGCCGAGCTCCTCGGCCAGCACGATGAGGTCGACGAGCGGTTGCTCCGTGAGGCTGCCCCCTCCGGACGCGGGCGGGACGAGCATGGACGTCCAGCCGAGCTCCGCGCCCTGGCGCCACGTCCCGGCGTCGAAGACGTCCGGGCTCTCCAGGTGGCGGCGCACCTCCGCGATGGGTTGGTGCTGCGACAGAAAGCGGCGGGTGGTGCTCCGCAGCAGGTCCTGCTCCTCGCCGAAACCGAAGTCCATGGCGCGGCGCTCCCTCCCGTGCCTCAGACGTTGCGGCCGGCGGCGGCCCAGTACTCGTCGCGCAGGTGCCGCTTGAAGATCTTGCCGGTGTCGGTGCGGGGGAGGTGGTCGCGGAAGTCCACGGTGCGCGGGCACTTGTAGCGGCCGATGCGTTCCCGGCAGTACGCGATGAGCTCGCGGGCCAGCTCGGCGTCCGGTTGCGCTCCGTCCGCGACCTCGACGATGGCCTTCACCTGCTCACCCCATTCGGAGTCGGGCACGCCGATGACGGCGACGTCCGCCACCGCGGGGTGGGCGGACAAGACCCCTTCGATTTCGGCCGGATAGATGTTCACACCACCGCTGATAATCACGTCCTTGGCCCGGTCACTGATGAAGAGGTATCCGTCCTCGTCGAGATAGCCCACATCGCCAAGAGTGAAGGCGGCGCCGCGGGTCACCGACGCCGTCAGCTCAGGATCGTCCTGATAGGCGAAGGACACGCCGCGGGCGGGCTCGAGGTAGACGCCGCCCAGCTCGTTGGGCGGCAACTCGTTCCCATCCTCGTCGAGGATCTTCACCGTCATGCCGTTGACCGAGCGTCCCACCGTGCCCGGCTTCTGGAGCCAGCGGTACGGCTTCGCGATGGTGGCGGCGCCCTCCATGCCACCGTAGGTCTCCCAGATGACCGGGCCCCACCACTCCATCATCTGCCGCTTCACCTCCAGCGGACAGGGCGCGGCGGAATGGACGATGACCTCGAGGCTGGCGTGGTCATACCTGTCCTTCACCTCCTGTGGCAGACGCAACAGCCGCACGAATTGGGTCGGGACCATATAGCCGGTCGTCACCTGGTGGCGGTCGATCGCGGCGAGTGTCGCCTCCGGGTCGAACCTTCCGAGGATGGCCAGTGCCTGACCGACGTGGAGCGCGCCGAGGTAGAAGCCCTGGCATCCACCGTGGTGCATCCCCGCCGACGCGAGGTGCACGCCGGTAAGGGGTTGGAACTGGAACGCATGTGCGAAGAGCTTGTTGGCGTCGGCGGCCGCCGTCGGATCGGTCCTGCGGGTGTGATCGACCCGAACGACCGCCTTCGGCTGACCCGTGGTCCCCGACGAGTACGCGATCGGGACCCCCAGCTGCCGGTCGGACGGTTCGGTCGTCGGTTGTCCCTTGACGAGGTCGTCCGCGCGAACGAACGCTGGCAGTTCACCGCCGACAGCGACGCGCAACCGGATGAACCCATTGCCCGACAGCGGTCCCGACCGCTCGGCGTAATCGGTGTGTACGACGACGGCGGCCGCCCCCGAGTGCTCGACGACCCTCTGAATCTCATCGGCGGTCAGCGCCGGATTCAGGGCGATGGACTGATATCCGCCCTCCTGCGCGGCCAACTGCCACACCACGATGTCGACGTCGTTGGGCAACGCGTAGGCGAAGATGTCGCCCGCCCGCAGACCGTGCGACCGGAGCCCGTGGACCACCTGGTGGGCGCGTCCGGCTAACTCCGAGAAGGAGAGTGTGGTACCCGACGGCGACGCCACAATTGCGGGCTGATCTGGGTATTCAGTGGCGAGATACCAGAAACCGAGTGGCCGGTCCCACGGGTGTTTCATGGCGGAATAGAGTATACCAAAATCGGTTTGCACGGCCGCCGGCGGAGGGATGGGGCCCGCCGCCAGGACGGCCGGTGGGCGCGGAAGTCTCTCAGGACGCGATGTCGTCCAACAGGC
This sequence comes from uncultured Acidimicrobiaceae bacterium, assembly GCA_963834405.1. Taxonomy (GTDB): domain Bacteria; phylum Actinomycetota; class Acidimicrobiia; order Acidimicrobiales; family RAAP-2; genus Bog-473. The sequence continues at coordinate 90,436 of CAWIBX010000003.1, forward strand.
CCCAGGCGTGCGCCGTCTCGGCACCCACGGTCAGACCGGAGAACGCCAGCCACGCCGTGCGCAGCCGCCCGATCCGGTGCGGCAGGCTCACCGTGCCACCGGCGCCTGGAATGAGACCCAGCCGGATCTCGGGCAGCGCGATCTCCGTGTCCGGTGTCGCCACGACCCAGTCGGCGAACGCCGCGAGCTCTATGCCCGAACCGACGGTCGCCCCGTGCACGTACGCGGTCACCGGCCTGTCGAAATGCAGCAAGGCGCGGGCGACGCTCCGCTCCAGCCGGATGAGGTGGGCGCTGGCGGGGTCGGGCCGCGAGCCGAACTCGTCGAGGTCGCCCCCGGCACAGAAGGCGCGGCCCTCCCCTCGCAGTTCCACGGTCGTGACTTTCGGATCGGCCGCGGCGGTCGTGAGGGCCTCGACGAGCTCGTCGCGCATCGGCCCATCGAGCGCGTTCAGGCGCTGGGGCCGGGTCAGGGTGATCGTGACGGTGTCGTCGGCGCGGTCCAGTCGGACCCGGGGCCCTTCGTCACCGTCGCGCTCGGTCTCGCTCCGCGCCGGCGTCCGTGCCCGCCAGGCCGCGAACTCGGGTCCGGACTGCAACACCGAATACGTGGCCGACTCGGCGACCAACCTGTCTTCGGGCGTACGCCGGGGCTGTCCCCGCAGCAAGAGCGCCAGCGCGGTGGACGCGATCGGGGCGCCCGCCATGTTCTCGTCAAGGGCGGCGTGCGCGGGCCCGCCCTCCTCGACCACCACGTCACACAGCCGTAGCCATCCCTCGCCCAGCGCGTCGAGGGCACCCAGCGGATCGCCGCCCTCACCGCTGACGCGGCCGAGCCCGACGACGACGAACGGAAGGCTGGTGAGTCGTTCTTCCGTCCCGGGCGGTGCGTCCGCCATGGCCGGTTCCAACACGATCCCGACGGCGCCGGTACGTTCAGAGGGGATCGGGCTGTGCAGCTCGTCGAGGAGTGCGTCTGCGCTACGGAGCTCGATGATCGCGAGACGTTACCCTGCGCCTTGTGGTGCCCGACGCTCTGACGACCGACGACACCGTTGAACGGTGGGCGGCCAGCGGCGCGATGGCGTTGACCGGGCTTCCCGAGGAGCCCCTCGGACCACCCGACGGTCTGGTCGCGGGCCTGGACCGTCTCGGCGGGCGCTTCGCCGGCCTCGACACCCTCGCGCTGCTCGGTGAGCGCGCCGCGCACATGGGCCTGTGGCGGCGCGGGCCGGTCAGCTGCGGCGGCAGCTGTCATCTGCTCCCGTCCCCGGACTGTTGGCTCGCCGTCTCGTTGCCGCGGGACGAGGACGGGCAGCTCGTCCCCGCCTGGCTGGAGCTCGACGACACGCCGGGTTCGGAGCCTGCCCTGTGGGCCGCGGTCGCCCGCGCGGTGGCGACGCAGCCCGCGCCGGCGCTGCTGGAGCGGGGGGAGCTGCTGGGTTTGCCGGTGGCCCGCGTCGGCGAGGCCACCGGTCGGCCCGGGGTGTCGAGGACGCAGCTGGGCGACGGGCTGGCCCGCTCTGTCAAGGACGTGGTCGTGGCCGACCTGTCCGCGCTCTGGGCGGGCCCGCTGTGCGCGGACCTCCTGGCGCGGCAGGGCGCCACCGTGGTGAAGGTCGAATCGCGGGCGCGACCCGACGGCGCCCGTCGGGGCCCGGCCTCCTTCTTCGACCTCCTGAACGGGCGGAAGCGATCGGTCGCCCTCGATTTCACCGACCACCGCGACCGGCGGATGCTGCACGAACTCGTCCGTCACGCCGACGTGGTCATAGAGGCGAGCCGGCCCCGCGCCCTGGCACAGCTCGGCGTAGACGTGATCGACATCGTCCGGGAAGGCGGCCCGCAGGTCTGGGTCTCCATCACCGGGTACGGACGCACGGTCTCCGACGGGCGTCGGGTCGCCTTCGGCGACGACGCGGCCGCGGCCGGGGGGCTCGTCGTGTGGGCCGACACCTCGGGCGGGACGCGCCCGCTGTTCTGCGCCGACGCCGTCGCTGATCCGCTGGCCGGTCTCACCGCCGCCGACGCCTGCCTCCATGTGCTCGATGAGGGAGGGCGGTGGCTGGTCGACGTCTCCATGGCCGGTGTGTGCGGCGCACTGGCCGGGCCCACGCTCCCCGTCCCCGCGCGGCACGGTGCCGGCCGAGCCCCGCACGCGGCCGGTGGACGTGCGGGCGCCCGACCTGGGCGCGGACACGGCGTGGGTCGTCGAGGCGTTCGGCCTCGGGCATTGAAAATTTCTGGGACCGAAATTTCTTCGTCGAGGTGTCGATTCCGCGCGGCGCCGTTCGACGCTCTGCCAGAGTGAGGCGATCGGCGCCTCACCGACAGCAAGAAACGGAGCACCACCATGCGATTCCTGGGATACACCCTCGCCAGCGAGGCCGACCTGCCGACCGAGCCCCCACCGCCCGAGCTGTACGAGGAGATGGGCAAGTTCGTGGAGGAGGCGACCAAGGCCGGCGTCATCGTGGCGACGGGTGGCATCGCCCCCAGCTCCGAGGGCGCCATCATCTCGCTGAAGAACGGCGAGTTCACCGTGCTCGACGGTCCCTTCACCGAGGCCAAGGAGCTCGTGGGCGGCTGGGCGCTCATGGAGTGCCGCGACAGGGCCGAGGCGATTGAGTGGACCAAGCGGTTTCTCGGCGTGCTGGGCGAAGGCGAGTGCCGGGTCCGCCCCGTCTCCTGATAACGGCACAGCGACACATCCATTTCCGACGGCCGATCGCGTCTGCCGTCACGAGTGCGGTGGTTGAATCGGTGGCGTGCCGGCCACCGATTCGACCGCTGCCGTCGAGGCGGTCTACCGGATCGAATTCCCCCGGGTCGTCGCGTCCCTGACGCACGCGGTCGGCGACATCGGCCTGGCCGAGGACCTGGCGCAGGAAGCGTTGGTGGACGCGCTGCGACAGTGGCCACGCGACGGCACGCCGCGCAATCCCGGCGCGTGGCTGACCGCGGTCGGCAAGCGCAAGGCCATCGACCTGTTCCGCCGGGACCGCACGCTGCGGGCCAAGTACGCGCAGCTGGGGCGTGAGCTCGAGTCCGCCACGAGCGATTTCGACGTCGACCTCGACCCCGGGCGCATCGACGACGACCGCCTCCGCCTCATCTTCGTGGCTTGCCACCCGGTCCTGCCTGTCCCGGCCCGGGTCGCGCTGACGCTGCGCCTGGTGGGCGGCCTCACCACCACGGAGATCGCCCGGGCGTACGTCGTGCCCGAACCGACCATCGCGCAGCGCATCGTGCGCGCGAAGAACACCATCGCCAAGACGGGCGTGCCGTTCGAAGTCCCGTTCGGCGACGACCGCGCCGTGCGCCTGAGCACGGTGCTCGAGGTGATCTACCTGATCTTCAACGAGGGCTACTCGGCTACCGCCGGGGACGAGTGGCTGCGCCCGGAGCTGTGCGACGAGGCGCTCCGTCTCGGGCGGGTGCTGGCCGCCCTGGCGCCCGACGAGGCGGAGGTCCACGGGCTGGTCGCCCTCATGGAGTTCCAGTCGTCCCGCCTCCACGCCCGCATCGGGCCGGACGGCGCCCCCGTGCTGCTGGACGACCAGGACCGGCGCTTGTGGGACCGCTTGCTCATCAACCGGGGCGGGGCGGCCCTCCGGCGTGCCGACGAGCTGTCCCCCGTCCGTGGTCCATACGCCCTGCAGGCGGCGATCGCCGCCTGCCACGCCCGTGCCTTCCGGCCCGAAGAGACGGACTGGCCGCAACTCGTCGCCCTGTACACGGAGCTGGCGCGGCTGGTGCCCTCTCCCGTCGTCGAGTTGAACCGGGCCGTGGTCGTGTCCCGCGCCCAGGGCCCGGCCGCCGCGCTCCGCCTGGTCGACCTGCTCGTCGCCAGCGGCACGCTCGAGCGCTACCACCTCCTCTACAGCGTCCGCGGCGACCTGCTCGACCAATTGGGGCGGCACGCCGAGGCGGCCGACGACTTCGAACGGGCCGCCGCGCTGGCTCAGAACGAGCCCGAGCGCGCCCTCTCCGCCGGCCGCGCGGGAGACAGCCGCACGCGCGCCGGCGGCAGGGTGCCGTAGACGAGCACGGCGCTCCCCCGCGCCAGGCAGCGCAGCTGCTCCGGCGGCAGGAGCCGGCGCGGGCCGGGGGTCGAGGTGGTCGAGCGCGCGCCGCGCCCGTCACGCGTGACCGACGGGAGGGCGACCTCCTCGTCGCCGATGAGGCGGCTGGCGTACTCCAGGGTGTCCGGATCGGCGATGCCCGGCAGGAAGAGCTTGGCCCGGTGGTTGTTGAGGACCGTGGGGGCCCGGGTGCCGTACCGGCCCTTCACCTGAGCCAGGTCCTGCCACACCGTGACGAGCTGAATCCCGTGCGAGGCGCAGGTGGCGGCCAGGCCGTCGAGCTCGGGCAGGGGCGCGATGTGCGCGGCCTCGTCGAGCACCACCAGCAACGGCGGGTCCAGCGGTCGGCCCGCTCGCGTGGCGCAGCCGAAGGCGTACGCGAGGACCTGCTGGGTGAGGGCGGTGAAGTACCCGCGCAGGCGGCGCTGGTCATGGGCCGGCGCGCACAGGAAGACCGTATGCGGCCCCCCGAGGAGGTGCCGGGGCTCGAACGGTTCGGCGGCGGCGTGCGCCGGGCCATGCGCAAAGGGGGCCAGCACGGTCTCGGCGGTCGTGTACACCGAGCTGCGCGTGCGCTCGTCGCGGCACCAGGTGGCCTGCGCCGCCTGCAGCGCCTCGGCCACACCGGCCTGGTCGAGGACGTCCGCCACCTCGCTCACCTCCTGGGTGTCGACCCAGCGCACGACGTCGGCCATGGTGCGGCCGTCCCGCGCCGCGGCGAAGAGCAACGGCGCCAGCAACTTCGCCGCCACGGCGTACCAGAACTCCCCGTCCGCCGTGGTCCCGTCGGCCTTGGCCGTCTCACACAGGTCGACCGCCACGTGGCAGGCCCCGCGCCAGTCGCGGCATCCGGGCAGCGGCGACCACGCGCTGGCGCGCATGCCGGTGCTCCCCATCGGATCGACGCACCAGACGCTGTCCGCGCGCCCGGCAGGGGCCGAGGGCGTGGCGCAACAGGTCGCTCTTCACGCTCGCGGCGACGACCGGGCCGCGCCAGCCGAGGATGGCGGGCACGGCGAGACAGGTGGTCTTGCCGCTCTGGGTCGGCCCCACCACGACGAGCGACTGCCCGGCCTCGACCGCGACGCCGCACGGCCGCACGATGCCGGGGAACCGACCCAGCGTCAGCCGTCCCGGTGCCGGCCCGTCGGCGTCGACGAGAAGGGGGCGAAGGTCCCGGCGGCGCGCCCAGTGCGCGCCGCGTCGCACCGACGGGTCGCGTCGCCCTCCGCGCGACCGCGCCGCGCCCCTGTCCCGCTGCGCCGAGAGTCCGGCCACGAGCGCGCCGCCCAGGACGACCGGCAGGACGGCAGAGACGAGCCCGGTCACGCTGGCGCCGGCCGCCCCGTCATGGCGGCGTCGGTGTCGACCATGCGCCGCTCCAGCGCGCTCAGCCGGTGCTGGACCAGGAAGGACCGCTGCCCGACCTTCCACAGCCCGACGCCGCGGCGCAGCTGGGGAAGCAGCTCCATTTCGGTGGCGGACAGGGAGAGAAGCTCGGCCGCGGCGTCGAGCTCGCCGGGCGACTGGGCGTACACGACCCGGGTCTCGGAGTCCGAGAGCAACCCTTGCGCGAGCGCCACCTGTTCGGAGTCCGACGCGCCGACCGAGCGGAGGTCCGACGCCCGGTGCAGGACGGCCACGTTCGACACGCCGAACGCCCGGGACAGCTTCCACGAGGACTGGAGCCAGCGGGCCACGCCCAGGTTGGACAGGATCGCCCAGGCCTCGTCGACGACGAGGAAGAAGCGCCCCCATCCCGGTCCGCCCGCCACCGCCGTCCGCGCCAGCGCCGCCTGCAGCCAGGCGGTCGCGCACGCCATCAGGACGCCCAGCGCGGCGGACGTGTACAGCGCCGAGAGGTCGAGCACGACCAGCGGCGCCGACAGGTCGAGGCCCGCCGTCGTGGGCCCGTCGAACATGCCGCACAGATCACCGTGCACCAGTCGCCGCAGCTCCAGCGCGACGTCGCGACCGTCCTCCGCGAGGTCGCGCACCTCGGTGCGCAACGCGCGCGCCGCCTCCGCACTCGGCGCCAGCAGCGCCTCGACGACCATCGGCACCGTCGGGACGTGGTCGCCCGCCAGAGCGGCCGCGTCGGTCAGCGCGACCCCCAGCGCGGCCCGCTCCCGCGGGGCCAGGCTCCGCCCGAGACAGGCGCTGGCCAGCGACGCCAGGAGCTCGGTCCGGCGACGGGCGGTGGCGTTGCTGCCCTCGGCACCTGGCGGACCAGCCGCGCGCTCGTCGGGCCCCGGGTCCAGAGGGTTGAGCCGGACTCCCCCGCCCGGACGCAGCGCCACCGGCCGCACTCCCCAGGCGTCGGCGAGGTCGCCGTACTCGCCCTTGGGGTCGACGACCCAGGCCCGGCGGCCGAACACCGCCTGGCGCCACAGGAAGGTCTTGACGAACGCGCTCTTGCCGCGCCCGATCTGGCCGAAGACGACCAGGTTCGGGTTGGAGACGACGCCGGCGGCGTAGAGCTCGAAAGGGTCGAAGACGAACGATCCACCCAGCAGGTCGTCCCCGATCACTACGCCCCGCTGGCCGAGCCCCGCCTCGGCGATGAACGGGTAGGCCGCGCCCAGGTTGCGCGTGGTGACCTGGTGGACCGGGACGCGGGGCGATCGTTCTCTCATGCCGGTGAACGGTCGGCCCGGCCCACGAGAACGCGCCAAACGGCGCCGTTACCCTGAGGAGCCGAAGCCGCCGGCGGCTGTGTGCCCCGCCGACCTGCCGAAAGGCCACGCGTGAGCGACAGGAGCCAGACGCACCCCACGCTGCTGTGGGGGCTGACGTCCGTGACCATCGTGAGCGGCCTCAACGACGCGGTCAGCTACCTCGGGCTCGGCCATGTCTTCACGGCCAACATGACCGGGAACGTCGTCGTAATGGGCTTCGCCGCCGCCGGGGCCCCGGGGTTCTCCGTGCTCGCCACGCTTACGTCCCTCGCGGTGTTCCTGGTCGGCGCCGTCGTCGCCGGGATCATGGCGCGGCGGATCGAGTCCCGGCGCACCCTGCTGCTGCAGGCGATGTGGATAGAGGCGGTGTTCACCACGGGCGCCGCGGTGGTGGCCGGTTCCGGCCCCTCCATCGGCTCCGGCTGGCAGCGCTACCCCATGATCGCCCTCCTCGCCTTCGCCATGGGGATCCGCAATTCCATGGTCCGGCGGCTCTCTGTGCCCGACGTCACGACCACCGTCCTGACCGGGACGCTGACGGGACTGGCCGCGGACTCCAAGCTCGCCGGCGGCGACAACGAGCGCGCCGGTCGGCGCATCGGGGCGGTGTTCTCCATGTTCGCCGGCGCGTTCGTCGGCGCGCTCCTGCTGCGTCACTTCAACGCAGTCTGGCCACTGGGCATCTCGGCTGGGATCGTGGCGGTGGTCGCACTGGTCCTCCGCTGGAGGCCGGCCTCCGAGATCGAGGGCGTGTAGAGCTCATACCGGTCGGCCGTCCTCCAGGTACACGCACTCGCCCGCATCGAGTTCCAGCGCCGCGCCGACCCGCCGCCGCAGCGGGCCGCTCAGCAACTCGAGGGCACGCTTGGGCTTCGCCAGCAGGTACTCGGACAGCTCCTCTTCCTGCAGCACGATCCGGCTCACGTCCGACGCGTCCAGCACGCCGCAGTGGAACAAGAACCGCATGCCGCCGGGTTTGCCTGGTCTCGGCCGCAAGAAGTCGACCACGACGAGCCGGCCCGCTCCGGCCGACAACGGCAGCCCGACCTCTTCGAGGACCTCGCGCCGGCAGGCCTCCCACGGCGTCTCGCCGTCGGCTTCCATGATCCCGCCCGGGATCGTCCAGTGCGCCTTGTAGGTCGGGTTGACGATGAGCAGCCGGCCCGAGCCGTCGAAGAACAGCGCGCCGGCCGACGCCGGGATGCGCGGCAGGACGAAGGGCAGATCGCCGTCACCCATCGAGCACGCGCTCGCGCCGCCGGCCGGTCACGCGAGACCGAGCCGCTGCAGCTGCTCGTCGGGGGCCTCCACCGTCTTCAGCGCCTCCCGCAGCAGCTCCATCAAATCGGCCTCGGCCGTCGTCCCGGTCAGGTTCTCGGTCTCCTCGGGATCGTTGACCAGGTCGAAGAGGAAGTGCGCGTCGACCACCTGGTGCCCGACCCAGAACGGGAGCCGGTCGCCCCGCTCGAAGGGCTGGCGGATGACGGGGACGTCCGACCCCGGCATGAAGTCCAGGCGCGCCCGCCGGTCGGGCGGCGGCAGGCGCACGGCATCCTCCAAGCCGTGCACCGGCATGGTGGACCAGCGGTTCGACCACATGGAGAGCGGGAAGTTGTCGCCGTCGGCGCCCCGCGCGTACTTGTGCCGGCCGTCGGTCACCTGGACCCAATTCCCGAAGACGCCGCCGATGGCCCAGTCGCGCACCGACGGCGCCGTGTCCTCGAGCAGGGGAACCAGCGAGGCGGCGTGCGTCCCCGCACGCGCACTCCCCGTCTGTTCCACGCCGAACACGGCGGCGACCGTGGCATAGATGTCCACGTTCGTCGTCAGTGCCCCACACTCGCCCCCGCCGGCCACCGCCGGCCAGTGCACCAGCAGCGGCGTGTGCCCGATCGGCTCGTACTGCATGACACCTGGCTTGCCCCAGATGTCCTTCTCACCGAGATAGTGCCCATGATCCGTGCACACGATCACCGCGGTCGACTCCCACAGTCCCCGCTCCTCGAGCGCAGCGAACACCTCGCCGACCCAGTGGTCGATCATGCTCAGCTTCGCCCCGTAGTTGGCGCGGATGTGACGCCCTTCGCGTTCGCTCAGCCGGCCGGCGGCGACCGCGCCCACGTCGTAGGGCGGCCAGATCAGGAGCTCGCCCTCCCAGTCCGGGTCGTACCGCCCCGCCCACGGCGCCGGCGTGTCGAACGGCTCGTGCGGGTCGAACTCGTCGACGAACAACAGAAACCGCCCCGCGTCCGGGCCCGGCGCACCCTCGCGCAACCAGCGCGCCGCCGCCCGCATGGTGCGCGGCCCGGGGAAGTCCTCCTCGGCCCGGAAGAACGTGCGCGAGCGGTCGTACCCGCGGTCCTCCGAGAACGAGAACCCCATGCGATCCTGCCAGTACCACCCGCCCCCGCGTGCCGGCAGCGCGGGCGTGCCGACCCAGCTGGGGTCGGGGTACGTGCGCCACGGATCACCCTCGTGCCCGCGCACGTAGTCCCACGCGCTGAAGTCGGTGTGGTAGTTCTCGCCACCGACCTCGAAGAGGTGCGGGTGGTCGGACACCAACATGGTCGTCACGCCCGCACGCCGCAACGGGACTGTGATCGGCTCCTCCCATACCTCTATGGAGCCCCACGGCCGCCACAAGAAATCGAGCGAGCCGCACAGGATGTCGTGCCGGGCCGGCATGCACGGCAGCGACCCGGTGACGTGCGAGGTGAAACGGGTGGCGCGCTCGCGGGCGAACCCGTCGAGGTTCGGCGTCTCGAACTCGGTGCCGCCGTAGGAACCGAGCATGTGCCGGTTCAGGCTGTCGAGGAGCAGGACGACGATGTTGGACGGGGCCTTGGATGCACCGCGCCCTTCCCCCGGACTCGACGCGGCGAGTCTTTCTTTGCCGACACCTACGCCCACCTGGGCATCGTAGGCCCGCGGTCGAGGTCCCAGCCCATAAGATCACGACGATTCGGCCGAACGGTCCGACGGCATGGAGGATGCGTCTCTGGTGGAGATCTTCCGGGAGTTCACCTTCGAGGCGGCACATCGGCTTCCCAACGTCGCCCCCGGTCACAAGTGCGCCCGGTTGCACGGGCACTCCTACCGATTTGCGGTGCATCTGGAGGCTCCGGTGGGGGAGGAGACCGGTTGGGTTCGCGACTTCGCCGAGTTGTCGTGCGCCGTTGAGCCATTGTTGGCTCGCCTCGACCACTACTACCTGAACGAGGTGGAAGGGCTCGAGAACCCGACCAGCGAAGTGCTCGCCCAGTGGATCTGGAGCCGTCTCAGCATGACACTTCCCGAACTGTCGAAAGTCGTCGTCCGTGAGACGTGTACGTCGGGCTGCGTGTACCGGGGTGATCGCGACGGTACCTGAGCTCGTTGTGCTCGCGAGTGGTGGCGCGGACAGCAGCATCCTGTTGGTGGACCAGGCAAGGCGGGGCCGTGACGTCTGGCCCCTCTACATCCGCTTCGGATTGGCCTGGGAGGACGTTGAAGAGGCGCACCTGCGCCGCTTCCTTGACGCAGTCTCCGGCCAAAGAGGGATCAGACCCCTCACGGTTTTTGAGCTGCCGATCGCAGACGTGTACGGGAACCATTGGAGCGTGTCGGCTACAGACGTTCCCGACGAGACGACCCCCGACGAGGCCGTCTATCTTCCCGGACGGAACTTGCTCTTGCTGGCCAAGACCACCGTGTGGTGCGCGCTGCACGGAGTACGGACGATCGCCTTGGGCACCCTGCGAGCCAACCCGTTTGCGGACAGCAGCCCGGCGTTCTTCTCCGGCTTCGCGGCAACGGCCGGGCTGGCGCTCGGCCATCAACTCGAAGTGGTGACGCCCTTCGCGCAACTGAGCAAGGCCGAAGTGCTCGTGCGCGGGCGGGACCTCCCGCTGGAGCACACGTTCTCGTGTGTCGCACCCGTCGGCGCCAAACACTGTCAAACGTGCAACAAGTGCGGAGAACGCCGGAAGGCGTTCGCGGCGGCCGGCATCGAGGACCGGACGGCGTACGCCATCGGCTGACGGTGAGCCGAACCCTCCTCGCCCCCGTGTCGTACGGGCTCGGTGACCTGGTGGTCTCGCTCCCGGCCATGCAGGCCGTGATCGCGGAGAGTCAACCAGCGTGGCTCGTGGCCCGGTCGCCATCCCAGCGCCTGCTCGCCGAACGGATCGAGGGACTGGCCGGGGTGGTGGACGAGGCCACCTACACGGAGTGCCCGGGCGATCGCTTCATCGACCTGCGCGACCATCCGCTGCAGCGCGACGTGTGGTGGGGCTCCGACGAGTTCGAGGCAATGTTCGGGCCCATGAACATCAACGACATCCTCGAGCGCATCTGTGCCGATCTGGGCGTGCATGCTGACTTCAGCCGGGCGGCCCCCCTCCGGACGCGTCCCTACGGAGGTCTCGAACGCTCGGTTCTGCTCGTGCACGAAACGGACGGCGCGGCGAAGAGCTGGCCGGCCGCGCGGTGGGCGGAGGCCGCCGCGATCCTCCGGGCAGACGGTCACGACGTCGCCCATGTGACCAGGGGGACCGGTCCGACGCCCCTCGACGACATCGGCGTCGCGGCCCTCGTCGCCGCGACGCCACCGGAGGCGGTGGACGCGCTCTCCGCCTGTCGGGCGGTGATCGGTATCGACACCGGGCTCACCCATGTCGCCGTGCAGCAGGGCAGGCCGACGGTGACGATCTGCCGGCGCAGTTCGGTGTACGTCCGGCCCTGGCCGCACTCCCGGGCACTGCGCGGTTCCGACTGCACGGAGCTCTGCCGGGCCGCCGAGACGGCGTCCGCCTACAACGAGACGGTCAGCCTCCGAGAGTTTCGGCCACCGGCGCGGACGTGCCCGTCGGGATCGGTCTGCCTCGCCGGCACGCGGGCCGCGGACGCCGTCGCCCTGCTGCGGGAACTGCTGTGACCGCGGACCTGGTTCACGAGGAAGTCAGCTCGGCCGCCGAAGTCGGCGTTCGCAACAGTCAGCCGGAGGGGATCGGCCGAGTCGTCGTGCTCGAAGACCTCGTGTGCTGGAACAACCTCGGTCGCAACGTGGTCTTCGCCGACCGCCTGCTTCGCCCGCGCGCCGTGTTCGGGAGCACGTTGTTTCCACGCCAGGACGAGCCCTCGCAGTACGACCTCGACGTCCACGCCATTCTCGACTTGCGCGAACGTGGGATGGTCCTCGTGCTGAACCACTTCGGGACGCTCCGCGCCTTCACCCGCGCCGACATCCTTCAGCGGCCTGCAGCGAGCACGATCGAACCGGCAGCGCTGTGGTCGTTCGTCGGCGACGTGGAGCGGACGGTGGCGGTCGCCGGGCGTCTGGTCGGTTCCGCGCCGCGTTGTGACGGCGCGCTCGGCCTTCTCGTCTCGGCGCCCCTCGAGGACCTGCCCGACCGGGCGACCGTTCCCACACGGCTGTGCGCGACAGCTTTCGGCGAGGTGACCGCCGTCGGGGTCGTCCCACCCGAGGACGACGACCCGCTGGTCGCACTGGGCGGCGAGGCGACGGTGGCGATGGTCCCTCTGGCCGGCGGCGACGTGCGCCCACCCCGATGGGAGGCGGACGTGGGGTTCCGGGTGGCCAGCTTGTCGTGGCACCACGAGGCGCTGTGGGCCGCCGGACCCGACCGCGCAGTGGCGGTCGACGATTACGACTGGGAGGAGTTGAAGGGCGGCGGTTTCGCGGTGCTGAGCCCGACCGATGGGCGCATCGTGACGTCCGGGCGGCTACCGGACGACGTCGCCTGGGGTACCGGGGGTGTTGCCGTGGCCCCATTCGGCCCTGGGCTGGTGGCGGCGGGCCGGACCGGCTGCCTGCATGTGGTCGGTGCTGACGACGCGGGCGAACCCAGCTCGACACCGGCCCTGGCCGACACGTCGCTCGGCATCGCGCATCTCGCGGCGGACGGCCAACGCATTGTGTGCGGGTTCAACCGCGACGGCTACCGCCTTCACTCGTTCACTCAGTCTTCGACCGCGCCGAATCGATAGAGCTTGAAGTGTTCGTAGGGTAAGAAGCGTCTGGTGCCGGCCTGCAGCTCGTCGACATAGGAGTCGAAGGCGGAGGACAGGGCGGCGATACGTGCGGCGAGCTCGGGGAGCCGCCCGGCGTAGTCCGACCGGGCCACTGACGCCGACTCGGTGCGAACCCGCCTGATGACCAGCACTGACAGCCGATCCAGGACCATCCCCGGGCTCTCGGTCGCGAGCGGGGCGCCCGGCGCTTGGTCGAGTCCCGCCGCGATGGAGGCATCGATCTGTTCCACCAGGTGGTGGCGCCCGATGTTGAGCCGGTCGATCCCCCGCTTTGCAGTCGCGACCTGCTCGTCGGTGGCACAGGGATCACGGCTCGCGTCTTCGAGTTCCCACTGCTCCAGATTGGAGCCGACTAACTCGGCGACGAGTGTGACCCACGGGATGCGACTCGCACACGCTCCTCCCGTGATCGCTCGCTCCATTTCGGTCACGAGCTCTGCTGCGGTCGGAAACGACAAGCGGTCACTCATCCGCGACCCTCGACGAAGCGCAGGATCGTCCGGGACACCAACGAACCATGGCCCAGCGCGTTCGAGACGCGCCAATAGGCACCGCTCACGACATCGCCCGCGGCGAACACGCCCGGACGAGAAGTGGCCAGGTCCTCCTTGGCGACGATGAACCCGCGGCGATCGAGGTCGACCTGGCCGCGGAACACCTCCGTGGACGGATCACGGGAGATCTTCACCACCAGCCCGCCCGCGGGGACGGTTCGGCGTTCTCCGGTTGCCGTGTGGACCAGGACCACCGCTTCCAGGTCTTCGCCTCCGTGCACCGCTTCGACTTCCCATCCCGCCCGGTCCTCGATCCGCGGCTCGGCTCTGAGCTGAGCCACGATGTCGTCTCTCGCGGTGAGCCGCTCCGAGCGGTGCGCCAGCAGAACGGACGACGCAACGGGGGCCAGCTCCAGTGCGTCGAGCGTGGCGCTGTCACCGCCGCCGACGACGACCACCGGCCGTCCCGCGAACCGGTCCGCATTCCCTTCGTCTTGATACGTCACGTCGCCCCCAAACGACCCATCGACCGCGGCCGCGAGCTGTTGCGGCACGGTGCCGCTGGCGAGGAGCAACGCCTTCGCCTCGAAGCGCGTCCCGCTCGCCTCGACCCATCCCTCTGCCAAGCCGGCGGAGCTCACCCGGTGATCCAGCAGCACGCGATCACCGAGGCGTTCCGCGCTGCCGCGCAGCCCGACGCCGAGGTCGGCTCCGGTGGCATAGCGCCCGGTCGCCACGTTGTTCACCGGGTGCGTTATCTCGGGCAGCTGCCCGCCCAGCGCCCCGGTTGCCTCGAGCAGGACGACATCGAGCTGGATATCACTGCACTCGAGCGCCGCGCTCACTCCGGCCACGCCTCCGCCGACGATCACGACGTCGTGTTGACGTTCTGGCACGGTCGCTCCGATCACTAGTCCAATAGGTTCTGGCGTCGCTGAAACCGACCCGGCAACCTCCGCATTATCAGTGCACGAACCGGTCAGCTCAACCCACGGCAAAGCGGCAGCGTGCACGTGTAGGCCGAGGCCTGATCCCCGTAGAGCCGGCGGAGCATGAGCCGGCTCTGCCCGGCGCTGTGCTGCACCACGTCGCAGGCCGCTTCGAGCTCATCCTCAGACGACGCCGACACCGTCACGAAACCGGCGAACCGAAACGAGGCGTGGCCCTCGGCGAGCTCGGCTTCGCGGCGCGCCAGGACCTCCGACTCACGGGCGTGGCGCGCCGTCGATATGAACCCGCCGCGCCGGCGCAGCTCGGCGTCGGCCAGGTCTGATTTAGACCACCTGACGAACTAGGATGGTTCTGTGGCCAAGACCAGGGACAATGTTCGTGCGGCCATCTATTGCCGGATCTCGAAAGACACCGAAGAACGTCGTCTCGGCGTCGAGCGCCAAGAGAAGGATTGTCGGAAGCTCTGTAGTGATCGTGGATGGACCGTGGTGGATGTCTACCCCGACAACGACATCAGTGCCGCCGACCCGAAGCGAAAGCGCCCCGAGTACGACCGTCTCCTGAGGGACATCGCTAACGGTCGAGTTGATGCCGTTGCTGTCTACGCCGAGGATCGGCTGCATCGGCGACCAGCCGAGCTTGAAACGTTTGTTGCGGCCTGTGATGCGGCAGGGCTGACCAAGTTGGCTTCAGTCAGTGGCGACGTGAACCTAAACGACTCCGCAGCCCTCATGATGCTCAGAATAAAGGGGGCGTTGGCTGCGCATGAGGTAGCGGTCCTCCAAAAGCGGATTAAGCGCAAGCAGAAGGATAAGGCTGAACGAGGTGAGTTCCATGGTGGACGACGACCATTCGGTTACGAAGACAACGGCCTCGACATCAGGAAGAGTGAAGCAGTTCTAATACGAAAGGCTGCGAAGAAGATCCTTGAAGGCGGCAGTCTCCGAGCGATTGCAACGGATTGGAACAAGCGGGGCATCAAGACCTCTTGGGGCAAGGCGATTAACGAGACAGGTCTTCGGAAGACCTTGACAAGCCCCCGTGTAGCAGGGTTCAGCCAGTACCAAGGTGACATCATCGGCAAGGCGGCATGGGAACCGATTCTCGACGAAGTTACGTGGCAGCGTGTCCGCACAATCCTCATGGATCCTGCACGGCGAGCACCAAGGCCTAGCCGGGTCTACCCACTTCGTGGTGTTCTGAAGTGTGGCAAGTGTGGCCACTGGCTAGCTGCGAATCCCTCCAACACTGGCGCTCGTCGGTACGCATGTAAGACGAACCGGGGTGGCTGCGGGAGGTTGACCCTGACTGCCGATTACGTTGAACGGTACGTCTTCAACCTGATCGTTCCCTTGGCTGACATGAGCGAAGTAAGAGAAGCTCTCCAAGCAGAAGAGGAAGGAACTACAGAGGAGCTTCAAGAGCTGGTTCTCGCTAAGGCCGAGGATGGGCAAAGGCTTAGCGAAATCGACGAGATGCACGCCAACGGTGAGATGACCTCGGAGAGCTATCGCAGACAAAGCAGGATCATAAATGAACGCATGGAAGCCATCGAAGCTCGAATAAACGCCCTCCACGGAAGAACGGCATTAGCTGAGTTCGGCGGCCAAGTTCAGCCCACTTGGGCGGATATGCCAGCGGATGACAAACGGTCCATCATTCGGAGCCTGATGGAGTGCATCGAAGTTGGCCCTGTGGTGAAGTTTGGCTCTAACAAGTTCGATCCGGATCGACTGAACTTCGTATGGCGCAAGCCTATCGACATCGAGAACGTCCATATCGCTTTCACCTCACTGCGAGCACGAGTCAAGGAAGGTATGCAGCGGAATCTTCGTGACCCGGACTACGTAAGCCATCTCGAAGATTCCTGGGGTGACTTCTGGCTCGAAGATCAGCCACCATCGCCGTATGACGGCATTGACCCGGAGACAGACCTCGGACTGATCATCAAAGACGCTTGACGGTCAAGATCCTTCTTGATCGTCGGCACTGAGATACGGCTCTGTGTGCGGCTTCGGCGATGGGTGACGAGCAGCCAGTCAATAACCTGCTCGAACCCGAGGCCAGGAAAAGTAGTTGGGCCTTGGCGGCTGATTCTCGTGCCGCCCTCTTCGGTCAAAACGAGAGAACCCTTCTTGCTCCGGGCGGTCCGCAGTCCACTTGCGTTACGACTTCGGTTAGCGATCTCGCCCGCTACACTGGGAACACGGCAGTCGGAAGGCGCTAGTTCGTCCCGCTGATTCCGCCCTGAATCGTCCATTGGACACCCCTGAATCCGCCCAACTGTTGGACGCCGGTCCCCTGACCGTGAGCTTTCCAAAACTCAGCCGGGTGTTGTTCCATCCCCCGAACATGGTGGTCCCAATGAGAAGATGCGACAACGGCTCTGCTGACACATTTTGTACGACTTCCGGTAGCTCGCCTCCGATCCTCGATGCGGGCCTCGATTACATCGAGCTTCGAGGTTGGCCGGTACTGCCGGTCTATCCTCGCCGGAAGAATCCTTTCCTGGCAACGGGCTACAAAGAACTGCCGCCGCTCACCCCGGACGAGCTACGCCGGTACTTTGCCGAGACCCCCGATCTCAACATCGGGATGCACACGGGCGGGAACCTCATCGTTATCGACGTAGACGAGAAGCCCGGCAAGATGTCGGGCAGTAAGGCCCTGGCAGCCTTGGAAGCCATCTACGGTCCGGTGCCGCCAACGCTGACCTCGATCACGGGCGGAGGTGGGCGTCAACTGTTCTTCTACCTCCCACCGGGTTACGGACCGTTCGGAGACCGCTTGCCAGTGGTCGCCGAGTGGTTGCGCTCGCACCCTGAGGCTGACTCAGCCGGTGTAATCGACATTCGCAACGACGGACTGGTCGTCCTGCCACCGAGCATCCACGAGAACGGCAATCGGTACGCCTGGCTCGACCCGGACGCCGAAATCGCTACCCTGCCACTCGCCTGGTGCCAGACACCACTCGAAGATCCTGAGCGACCTACTCGTCGGCGCAGGCCCGCATCTCATAAGACACCCCAGGATCTCGACCGCCGAGATGGCATCGCCCACCAACGGTTGGCCAACGTCGATGCGGATGCGTTGCTCGGTAAGGACACGCTGCTCCTACTCGAAGCCGAAGTGGAGAAGAGCACCGACCGCTCGCATCGTATGTGGCGGATCATCCTGGGGGCCGCCTCAGTACGGTTCGACATGGGCCGGCTCTACAACCTCATGGTCAACAGTCCACTCGCAGAAGGACTACGGGAGCATGGTGGCCGGGAATGGTTCGACGACAGGGTGATCGAGGCGCACCGGTATCTCGCCGAGAACATCCTCGCCGCCGAGGAGCTACGGGCCGAGATCGAAGAGTACGAGTGGACCACCACTCCGTACATGACCAAGACCGGGAGAACCTCGAAGGCAGCACCGAGGTCCATGAAGGTCGTTCTTCACGAGGCCCTAGACGAGGCCGTGCGCCAGATGACAACCGAACCCCTCCTCAACAAGTCCAAGATGGCCGTGGCCCTTGGCGTCAGTCGGAAAACCGTAGTGAAAGCCTTCGGGGGCGTGACCAAGCTCGGTTGGCTCGAAGAAGTCCCCGAGCCGAACCGCCACTTCGACGACCCCGTCATCTACCGATTCCTGCCCGCTGAGTCCCGGCTCGCCGCCGAGTCAATGCATCTGGACTCATCCCTAGATGCAAAGACCCAGGACACTGCTGTACTGCCATCCGCTCTGTCCATTCCATCCATTCCCAAGATCCCTTCTACTGTCAGAGGGTGTAACCCTCTTGGGGTAGAGGCTTCTAAGGACTCTCTTAGTGAGAGCACAGCCACGCTGTCTGCGCCGACCGGGGAGAATGCCGCTGAGGTCGTCCTGTTGAACTTCGAGGACCCGCCCGAGCCACCCCGGACGAAGAAGCGGGCTGATCCTTGGAGGACCAACACCTGCCGGAAGTGCGGGGAGCCGACCCTCACGATGCGGGACGCCGACGACCCTGACCGAGTCTTTCGGGTGGACGCCCAGCCATCGCCCATCGGCCACTGGATCGTCGTGGATGATCACTGGCAGATCCTTCAGGGCAAGGGGCGGACCGACCATGAGCGGAACCACGACGAGACCGGCCAGAGCTACTACGCCTGGCACAACTGCTCGGCTCCACCGCAGCAGTCAGCCCAACCCACGGCAGTTACCACTGAGCCGTCATGCAACTCGAAGAAGTGGACCCGATGACCACTTTCTATAGGGACGATCCTCGTCTGATTGCCATGGTCTGGATTGCACAAGGCGAGGAATGTGCCGTGTGCGGTCGGACCGATGTGGACCTCGCTGATCGGCACATACCTGATCTACCACTCGACCTGACTCCTGACATCGACCTTGTTGAAGCCCGTGTCTGGTGCGGCGTGTGTATCGACTTTGCAATGCGTTTCAACGATTACGACTGGGATGAGTCCCAATGACCACCAGCCCCCAGGGCACACGTCCATGGCGATCATCTTTTTGCTGCTTCGCCACGAGCACCAAACGGATCATCTTTTTGATTGCGGAACCAGGTCCTTCGGGGTCTTCTACGACGCTCTCTGGGCCGCTGAGGCGCTCTTCGAGGGTGGCGGAGCACTGAGGGTCCTCGACCCGATATTGCGAGGCTCTACGGGCCTTCTAGGCGGCCTCTGAGGGGAAGCTGCGAGGCCCTCTCGACGCCCTTCGATGGCAGCCCCGGACCACGATGCAACATCGACGGACGGCGAGAACAGGGACCCGGCTACAGCCTACGGTCGAGTTCACGGCACACCAGATCGAGACCAGACACCAGTGACCGGACACCCGTGACAGATCAGATCGGGCGGGACTTCAGCGACTAACCCGGCATCAAGGTTTCGATTGGTTGGTCCACCCAGTACAGGTGGCTACGGATGCTGCAAAAGGGATGATGAACCGCTCCTACGCAAGCACTGGCGCAGATTCCCAAGAAATGGCAAAGGCGTTGTTCCGTGGAAGGTTCATGCTCCTCGTTGAAAGACCAAGTTCTGGTGACGGCTGCTGGATATGGCGGGGACCGAGACATTCCTCGGGCGCAGGAAGATTCCTCTGGCGGATCGAAGACGGCGGGACCGGAAAGTACACCTACGCCCGCAGAGTCGCTTTCTTCCTCGCAGAGGGTGAGATACCGAGGTATCTGAAAAATCTGTGCGGCCACAAAATGTGCGTCAAGCCGTCTCACCACTGGCGGAAACCTTCCGAGCCGTTCAAGCCCAAGCCCCGAAAGGCAGTCCGTGGTCGGTCACAGCAACTCTCCGACGAAGAAGTCCGACACGTCCGCCTTCTGTCCAGCCTCGGCGGGGACGAAGACGAGATAGGCCGGCAATATGGTCTCAGCAAACGTCAAACGGCTGACATCGCCCTTGGCAGGGTGCGCCATGAGGCAGGGGGGCGAATCCGAACCTCCCGTCACCGAGGCATTCGCTATTACCACGATCAACACGAGCAAGAGCTGGCGTCGCTATCCATGCGACCTGACGAGCCGGTGGTCCCCCATTCCCCCGATGACCCCCCGTCTCAAGTGCATCTCTCACCCAGTAACGATCGAACAGGGTCTCCGGTCCCCCCTGGACGGCCGTTTCCTTCAATGTCTTACGGCCAGGATCGGAGACGCCTACCTCGAAATCGTCGGTGGTGAATCCCGCTGATCGAGCCCACGACAAGTCACGACTTCTGACTTCAATAGGACTGCACGTCGGAGCACAGTGCGGACCGCATTGCCCTCCGCTCTCGCTTATCGCCAACGAAGGTCACGGGGTTCCGTTTGGCACGACGATCTCACCTCGCAGTTTTGGGTAAGGGAATGTCTTCACCTTGGCCTCAAAATCCCTTCGAAGGTGCCGGGTCTCTCGCTTGTCCCGCCCGAGCAAGTACACATAGCGATGCTTCACCAGCCCCTTCTTCGTCTTGGCTGCGGCCTGAGCATCTCTACCCGCCTGCCGGAGCTTCGCTTCGATCTCGTCAGGCATGTTCTTCCACAGCACTCCACCGCCACCAGGAGAACGCTGGAAGTCCCACCCATGCTTTTCGCACGTCAGGTCGCCACACCCCTCATCCCATTCGATACCAAGCTGTTCGGCGTACACCCTGTACATCCGGCGATTCCGAAAGTACCGACTCGTCTGCAACCACTCACCTGGTTTCAATGGGTGCTCGTACTTTGTGGGGTCGCCCGTGAGACCGCAGTAGTAGAAGTTGCAGGCTTGGTACACGGTGCCGAGTTCCTTCGCCTCCGGGTCCGAATAACAGGTGAAGATCCGGTACTCGGTGTTGTGCACCATCCAGTCCATGGCACCGGAGATCATGTGCGAGGCCAGATACTTCGGGGACCACGAGACGCAGGCCCCTCGCTGGATCAGTCTCTCGGTCCCATCCTTTGAGGCATTGGGGTAGCCCATGACGACGACCCCGGCGAGGATGTTGCCGTAGTAGGCCCCGAAGTAGTGCGTCGGGAACTTGCCCATGTTGCCGAGCCACTCGTGACGCTTGATGAACTCGATGGCCGTACGCCATTCAGAGGACGGCTTGAAGATCGGTCGGATCTCGAAGTCGTGCACGGTCAACTCGGCGACCTGTTCCTCGGTGAGGCGAGCGTCTTTTAGATCCCCCGCACGGTTGCGTAAACGGATGTCGTACTGCCAGCAGTGTTCTTCGTCGTAGTCCTGGTAGCGCAACACCTGCCGTAATGCTCTGCGCTCTCTACGGTCGCCTTCGAAGTGGACGAACTTCCTCTTGCCCGGTCGCTTGACGATTTGCGCCCCAGCCTCGATCAGAGCAGCACGAGTGGTCTTCCGATGCCGTGCTGTTCTTTCGCTTATGACCTCACCATCGGGAAGGACATAGTTTTCGGTAGCTCTTGTGTCAGAGACCCTGAGCCAGTTGAGTGAGGAGTAGATGACGCCAGATTCCCCGGCTTCCGGATCGGCGTAGGCGTAGAAGATCTTCCAGCCATGCTCTTCAGAGGCCATCCTGACAGCACGAGAGATGAGGAACGAAGCGGCATTGGGTGGAGCGTCAGGGACACACGCTCCACGCTCTAGGCAGATGGCAAGGTTTCGATACTGCTTGCCACAAACGTCTCTTGATTCAGGCGACATCGTGAAGCCGAACACGGTCACACCCAGTAGCGCCCCACTGGCCGATTTGAGACCGTAGCTGTAGGCACGTCGTGGCATGCTGCCGAGCCACTCGTAGCGAAGGATCAGCTGCTTGGCATCGGCGTTGGGTATCCGTTCGACATAGCAACCGGCGAGAGTGGGGACCTGCTCTCGAATGATCGACTGAAACGCTTGGTCTCGTGGACGAGTACGCCAGTAGTGAGCTTGCGATCTGTGAGCGTCCGAGCAATACCTCCTACGACGTCCCGTGTGGGGCTGATCGAACTCCACTCGACATACGAGACACCGGCCACGTTTCGTGAGGAGTTTCGTGTCACTCATGGCTAAATCTTCGGCTCGTCAGATCGACTCCTGAAGCCTCAAATCGAAGGATGTAGGACCCTCCCGTCAGGGCTGCCCCTCGAACTCTTGAAGACCCTTCATTAGCTTCGCCAGATCGGTTTCCAGCGCAACGGCGAGACGGGCGATGTTGTTCAAGGACACGTTGCGCATGCCGGTCTCGACCTGACCCACGTAGGCCCGAGCGATCCCGGACTTCTCGGCGAATGCCTCCTGGGACAGGTCGAGTGCGAGCCGACGAGCCTTGACCCGTCTCCCGAACTCCTCATGAAGCGGTGACCGGGCGACCCGCTTGATGGCCATCCCCAAAGTGATGACCGATGGCGCAACCCGTGGCGACGCACTCTAAGTATCAGCAGAGCTAAAATCCCTTCAAGGCATGGGGGGATAGACGCAAATGGTACGGAGGGGCACCCTGGGACTTTTTGGCGGTCGAAGGCGGTTGGCGAATGGATTTCATGACGAAGCTCCGCAACATCCTCATCGCAGGCGCAGCTTTAGCCCTGCCGCTCGTGGCGGTCGCATCGCCTGCCGGTGCTTCTACGCCACATCCGAAGTTCATCACCGCCATCCACGGGTGGCCCGGCGCTACAAGCACCTCACAGAACAAGTATCTCATCAACCTTGGCGAAACGGCTTGTCACACACTGGGACAGCATCCGACGACGCCTGGCGTGGTAGACGGCGATTTTGGCCCGGTTGCCGAGGTGCTGGGAACGATCCAGGACGACAACCTTCAGTACAACGACGGCCTCAGCGACACGCAGATTTCTGAGGTTCTCGGTGTGTCGATTCTCTACCTGTGCCCGAGCTATGAGCCTGGGGTCAAGCAGTTCGACCAGATCGAAGGTAGTGGTGTTACCGACCCAGGCGGTGGGAGTGAATGGGTGTGGCAGCCCGCATCGAGTGCGCCGCCTACGCCAACTACAACAACGTAGGGGCCAGGAGCGGGGACAGCGTTTACCCGTCTCATCCTGCACCTCTCCGGGCATCGCACAGCGGTCAGGACACGCAGGCGACCAAGTGGTTCCCTCGACCGGTGTTCTATCTCAGGTTTCCCTTACTGGAACGAACGGCGGTTTGGAAGTCAACTGGACATTCAGTACCGGTGTTCCGATTCCTACGTCAGAGCTTGCCTACATACTTGACGTTCAGATCTTCCAGAAGAAGAGCGCCGCAGGGCATTCCATAGACACCTCGTTCGGCGTCACGATTGGGGCCGGTGGGGTCAAGGGCAATCATTGGACGGGGACTGTCGCCAAGTACAAGACCTGGTCTTCGTTTAAGTCGCATTCGGTCGTTGTGGGCGAAGTGGACAACGAGGTATTGGTATTCGTCCCACACTCCTCCCTGTCGGGATTGAAGCAACCTTTCTTCGGGACGCTTCAGAAAGCGTGTCCTCGATCACAACTGGTGCGACGGATCAAGCCTTTTGCCCGAACGCCCAGATCAAGTCCAATCACCTGGTCGTTCCCGTGCCTTACTCAAAGTTCCCAAACGGCGCCTCCCGAGTAACCGAGACCACAACAACCACATCAACCGGTGTTGGCCAAAGTGCCGCCCTGCCTAGCCAGGTCACCACCACAAGTATCACCGGCAACGATCAGCCACCGCCGAGTTCGGAGCCAACGAATGCTGCAACTTCTAGCCCAACATCTGCTCCGTCCAATCCATCAACCACCACAACCACTGCCCCCTGTATCTCGGGAACTGCCTCCAGCACGATCAGCGCAACGAGCACCCCCTATGACGACACGAGTGTGGGCGCTACCGAATACATGATCGACGTGTCGGGAGTCGTTACGAACAACTCGAACGCACCGCTTGTCGTGTCTTCGGTGAGCTACACCAGTCGGATGCACGAGCGGTGGATCGGAATCCGGGACCGTCAGCATCAACGAGACTCTTCCGCCAGGCAGATCAGATTCGTGGGACACCGGATCGTTCAACTATCCGGTTGCAGAGTCGAGCGTCGCAGTAACCGATGTCAGCTATAGCTCGGCAAGTTCTGAAGTCGGCTGTTCCGGTGGCTGAATCCATTGAGTTGTCAGCGGGGGACCATCGCTCGAACCTCATTCCGAAACCTTCTTCTAGCTTGACGCTCGGTCGCGGCCGAGCCATCGGTCTACCTCGTCGGCCGTCATCGAGGACCAGGCTCGGCCCGGCCCGCCTATCACGTGGATGAAGTCGGGGAAGGTGCTCGTACCCAGAATCGGCATTCCGCACCAGCTTCCGTTCGAGCGGTCGAAGGTCACGCCTACCCGCCAATCCCTAGAGACGGAGCACCATTCGTGGGATGTGACCGTTCCGACTGCCCAGCGACGTTCTGGGTTTGGCTTTCCGCCATGTAGCGCCTCAACTCGGACTCCGACCAGCGGCAGATCGGTGCGAGGTGGAGGTAGCCGACCCTCGTTACACACCTGCTCCCGAGCCGAGTTCACGAAGTGAGCAATGGCCGTCCTTTCCTCTCCGGCTCGGTCCAACAACTGCCGGTCCTCAATATGACCATTTCGGTTGAGAGGTCCTCGACTTCGCATCCCAGCAGCCTGGCCAAGCTCGCCTCCGTATCGACGACGACCGTTCCGTCTTCTTGGATCGTCAATCCTGGAAGGTGTGCTCTCGACATCGGGTCTCCCTCATCGTCTCCGGCAGGACCACCAGTGCCCGAAAGGGCTGGTTGGTGCAGCGTCAAAGAGCCGGAACTCTCGACTGCTCGTGATGATTGCAAACCCATTGTACAGCGGGTCACTATCCTCCCCATTCGGTCGATTGCTGTACGGGAGTCACACATGGTGGACGTTGGACGCCAGCTTTTCGAGATGACGCTTGCTGACCTCGCCAGCCGGTTCGAGATAAACGGTTGGGAGGGTCCCTTTGCCCGAACACCTGAGGAGACTGCTCAGGAGCAGGCATACCAGGGCCTACCCGTCAGTCCCCGGTGGGAAGTGTGGATGCAAATGCAGAGCGGGCCGACCGTGGACTCCCGCAATCCCTCTAGGAGCGGGCTACCTCTTCGTGCCGTGCTCTGGTTCGATGATGATGATGGAACAAACGATGCCACGGTGGAGGGGATGGCATACCGACTAGCGGTGGCGGTTGCCGCACGTGAAGCGCACGAGGCGTTGGAGTGGACCCGACTTGACGGTTCACTTCTGATTGACCCACATCAAGCTTCAGTTGTCGGTCCAGCGTCGAGGGACGTGGCAGAGTACCTGAGGTCGGCTGGCTGACTGTTTGCTTTACCCGCACCGGAAAGGGAAGCCGTGTACCTCTACCACCGCACCGACGCCGCCGAAGCCATTTGCGTCTACCAGGGGTTTCGCAACGGATCTGGTGGCTACATGACGGCGAAAGATTAGGAGGGAGTCTGGGTCTCGGATCAACCCTGGACATCAACGAGGGAGCCGAGGGAAAGTACGTGATCACGATTGACCCTCCCTCGGACTTGGATCTTTCGACCATACGAATGGCTGGAAGATAGGGAAGGGCTATCGGGAGTTCCTTATCCCCGCTGAAGTGTTAAACGGCTTTCTGATTCTCGCCGTTGACGAGGACGACATAGACGGATTCGATCCGGGCGAGCTAGCGGACGGCGAACGGATGATCGACATAGAGCGGCTTTCTCGGGACGAACTTGAAGTGATCCGAAAGGCTCCGCCCGGGTAGTCGTTTATGGGGTAACTATCACGAGTCGGAAAAAACACCTAGTCGCAGTTGACATACCGAATCGGGTTTTCGTCACCTTGCCGGTAGAGGTGCCGAACGCTTCGGTTCCGATAGTGAGCCAGGCTGTGGGCGACCTCTCCGCTAAAGCCCCATCTCGGACTCTTGCCAATGTCCTCCTCCCATCCTCGGTCACCTTCACGTCGTTGTCGCCACACGTCGATTCGGTAGACCTCTCGGATAACTCCCTTGACCACGCAGAAGGCGTATTGGGCCTTGGTTCGTCCACGTTCACCGATCCGCCACCATCCGTGGGTGGCGTCGAACAACTCGTCCGCAGGCATTGACGGGTACCAGAGCTTTGGAATCCTGATCAGCAATACCGGTTCAGTGATGTCGTCAGCCGGGGGAGCGTCAATGAGGCTGATCGCCACATCGACCGACATCCGCCCGGTACTAGATACGTGGTGGCCGTCGACCAAGTTGGTTCGGTCAGTGCGGTCCAAGAAGCTGGATCGCTGAGCACCTCCATGTCGAAGGCGGTCTTTTCGGTAAGCCCGAACCGTAGAAGTTCGTGCCCGACTTGGTGACCCGAGTTGCGAATCTCCCGAATGCGCTCCAACTTGTCGCTTTCATGCTCGTCATCGAGAGCGTCCTTTGCATGAGCGAAGATTCGGTTGCCCTTGCCTTTACCAACGTAGAAGATCCTCTTGTCCTGAGGGTCGCTGAGTAGGTAGACGTAGTACCCCAGGCGCTCCTGGACATAGGCGGAGAACCCAGCGGTCGGTTCGAGTGCGCCCGGCCGCTCGATGGCGGCGCTCACCTTGTGAGCCGGTTCCTGGTCCATCTTGGACATCATCGCCTAATACGGCGACTCAACAGGTGACGTTTGGCACACAGTCCACCAGTCCCTGCTCCTCCCGGGGTCGGGGGTGTTGACCGGACCGAACACCAACCAGCCCACTAGGGCCAGGACCGGGAAGATGGCGAAGACCAGGATGATGATCAGGACGGCTTTGGGCCAGGACACCGTCCTTCGGTTTCGTCTCCGCCACTTTGACCATATCGGCACCCAGTGAGCGCTCCATTAGAGAAGCAAGGGATGCCCCGACCACCTCGAAGGGCTAACTGGACGGGCCGGTTGGGGATGTTCAGCAGTTAGCGGGGATCGGCATGCCTTGCCTTCCCCGACTTCCTAGTTCAGTTGCCACTCGGCAGAACACGAGCAGTCAGATTGGTCTTGTTCTCCGCATACGAACGACCACGGTGCCCCCATTAGCTCCCGAGGAGTGGGAGACTCAAACAACGACGTTTCAGCCTGTAGCGCACCACGGGCCACTTCTCGTTGGAGGATGGTCGAGACGGTCTTGCCGAGGGGGATAATCACTGCATCGGGCGTCATCGCTAGTTCCGCTACGAGCACCTGATCCACAAACGCTTGCAAGAGCGGATATGCCTCAGGACCCGGCGTGCCGGTGTCAGTCTTTTCCGTTAACGAAAGCCGGGTAGATGACCGCCGAGGTACCGCTCAAAAGTTCGTGGTGCTCACCGAAGAGCGACCGGGTCGAGTCGATTCCGAGCCTCTAGTCGAGACCGATTCCGTCGAGCATGTTGACAAGATTGGTGCGCATCGAACCGGCGAAACCGCCAACAGCCTTAGCCCGACGAATGACGTCCTCGCCGGTTTGCCCTTCGGTCAAAGCTCGTTGCGCTTCTTGGCATGAGAGGAACATCTGGTGGAGACCCGGAGTGATCCCGACGATCACCAGCTTCGCTTCCGGGTTCAAGCCGTCGAATGGGCAATAGCGAACCGTAAGCCGCTCCTTCTCGAACAGCACCAACTCGGGACGGAGCACGTCCGTTTCGCTGACGATTGGAGGCATACCGACCAGAACCTCCGCCATCCGCTCAAAGCACCATGAGTCGTCAATCAGTCCACCAGCACCGGCGACGACCGGACAGACGTGGTCGCTCATCGTTGCAACGCTACCGTGGGAAGCACCTTCCTCAGAGACCTGCAAGAGGCATCAATCAGTCTGTGAACTAATCCTGCCGAGGTTCTTGACAAGAGAAGAATCCTCGAATCCCCGGAAACGCCTGGGATGGTGGGGCGAGGAATCGCCGCTTCTCGGATGACGCCTGCGTACTCGACCTCTTGGGCTGAACCGGTGGAGGTGAGCCTGATCGAAGCGCCGCTTTGTATCCCGCCCCGCCAGAGTTCCCCGCCTATCAGAACAAGAAGAATGAGGAGCAGGACGAGGACGTTGAGTACGGCCAGTACCGCCCACACTTTGTGATGCCAGTAGTACAGGTACGTCTGCTCGGTTATTCCCCACCACAGTTGAAGCACGGCCACCCTTTCTAACGCTTGGCGGCAGATCGTAATGAGGAGATCCGCTTAGCGCCCCGGTCCCACGGGGGCTACCTAGAACGTTGTCGGCGTGACCGTTGGCATACCCTCGACCTTGTTGACCGCTTCAGTCGCATACGCCTGGACCTGCCCTACGTCTGGCGTTCCTACATCCTCGTAGATGATGTCCCCCACATCATGACCAGCCTCGAAGGCCACGATGTCGATGCCCGCCTCTATTCCCTGGGCTGTCGACCAGACGGCGTAGGCGGCGGATCTCGTTCCTAGTGTCGAAAAGGACATCGCACCAATGCTGCCGTGATCGGTCTGACCACCAGAACTGAAGCTAAATGTCGTGCAGCCAGCAGTTCGCCGGTAAATCTTCTGTACGTGGCCTGAGAGCTGGGGCCGGTTACTTGGTCCTCTTTGAGGGCAGGCACCGTCGAGCCACCCTTGAACATGACCGTGATCTTCGTGTCGTGCTTACCTGTCGTTTTGAGATTCTTCAGACAGGCGGTGTCGGTGGCACCACCACCAGTCGAATCGTGATCAACCGACCAACCAGTGGGGAAGTTCGCAAGAGCAAGCGCCTTAGCGTGAAGTTGGGACTTGGTCGAAGCTCCAGCGGGCGTGGCGAAGAGAATCGCAAACCCCACGATGGCTACGACAACACTGGCACCGGACCTACTCATCGGCCGAAGGCTATGCCCAGGTCGTCACAGCGTGCCCCGGTAAGGGGCGATGCGCAGAGCCGGGCGAAGTGGGGGCATTTAGCCCCACCGGGCCGCTCGGGAGTCGCATCTCGTCAGCTTGCGCTCGGGAGTGTCACCCGGAATGCCCACAGACTAAGCTAAGAACTCCCGAGCAGCTTTCGCCAAAAGACTGGCCGCACGGTGTCACCACAGTGGGGACACTTGTACCGCTCCTGTTTGTGGAGTGCGGCCCAACCGATCTTGCCGCCGACAAAGAAGCTTCCCCAGTTGCGAACGGGGTGGGTCACCTTGACCCCTGTCACCTCACCACACGCCTGGCACCAAAAGCCGGGGCGAGCAGCCCGACGAGTGCCGTGCAGGCCGTAGGTGACGGTGTCGTAGGTGCCGTCTGGGTTCTGGATGACCTCGTGGCGCCGACTCCGAGAGCGGTTGACCTTGCTCATATCAGGTTCCTTTCCTACCGGACTCACCCGGAACCGTATGTCAGCGGGCGTGTGCCTAACCTCGTTGTCGATCACCGTGGAATCCCGCCCCTGTTCCGGTTGCGGCACCGAGCTGTCGGCCCCTGCCCCGACGTGCCGAACTGTCCCACCCTCCCGGCAGCGAACTGGGCACCCTCAGCCCATCCTGTCAGGCGTAAGTCGCAATGAGTGTGTGCACCCGTTCGCACACAGGGGGATAGGCACCAAAGTGCGCCTGCGTGCTGAGCAACTCTCGAAGGTGCAACAGCTCCATGCGCTCGTGCCAGCCGGGCTCTGCCGGATGGACCTCGTGATAGGCGTCAAAGAAGCGCCCAGGTGGCGGGTCCTCGCAGTAGACCATGGATATGTCCACCTCTGCCCATGTGTATGCCACGGCTGGATCAACAACGGCAAGATGGCCATCGTGAGTCGCCAAGCAGTTGCCTTTCCACAAGTCGCCATGACATAGCACCGGTGGCATCACTGGTACCAGATCGCTGAACTTGGAACAGATCCGCTCGATGCCCGAGATGCCTTCGGTCCCCAACGCCGCTTGTGCCCTCGGCTCCTCCAAGTAACGCAATACCCGGTTGCGGACGAAGAACTCATGGCCGTCCACGGACCAGGCATTGTGTTGGGTCAACATGCCGAGCCAGTTCTCTTGGTGCCAACCATGCGCCGGCCCAGGGGTGGCATGTAAGGCACCGACCGCCCGACCAGCTTCCTCCCAGAAGCGTGCGTCATCGACCGGAAGTGGGAGGAGTGCTTCGAGCACGAGGTGGCTAGGCCCGGCGTGGAGCACCGTGGGTGTGTTCACGGAGTTGGTGGCGGCGATGGCAGCGAGCCCCTCCGCCTCGGCAAGAAAGACTCCCGGAGGCACGTGGTCACCGGACTTGACCACCACCTTCGAGCCATCGCTGCGTGTCAGGAGCCAGGTTGTCCCGTGCGCTCCGCCAGCTAATCGACGGTTCTCGGTGACCTCCCCGAAGATGGCCAGCCTGGGAGGGGTCTCATCCATCTCCTCAGCATGCCTTCCTGCGCCGTGCGTCGATGAAGGAATGCCTAATGACGAACTCCCAGACGAGTTGGGCTATTGGTTCCGGACCGGGATTGCCTGGTTACCTAGCTGGACTTCCTTGGCTCCCCGGACGATCCCGATGGTGCACTGGGGCAGGATCGTGATGGCGAAAACGGTCGTATTTGGGCCGTATCTGCCAAGAGTTGTCCGGCTCCTTCGAGGCGCCAGATCAGACCAGACCCAATCACTCGGGTGGACAGGTCACTCCGGCCATGGCCATGATTTGGCAAAACGTTGAACGGGCCATCTTCCACTCGCTATCAACGAGGACAGCGTCGCCACGGCGGCGAGTGAGCACCGGACTGCCGTTGACGAAAATCGAGTACCACACGGCGGCGTGTTCGGGATCGACAAAGATGATCTCGTCCACCGAGACGACAACCTCCGCCTCCACAAAGGCTGGTCGATTCTCTCTCGCCGCCGTCACGGCCCAACCTAAGTTTGCTCCCTTTTCAACCTCCAGAGCAGATTTCCCATCTTCGCTCAGTGATCCGTGGTTGGCGAAGGCCGCCCCGATCTCAGCCCTAGCTCGCTCGGTATCTGCGGGCGGCTCTCCTGGGGTGACAACGTTGGAGTGAGACTCGGAAATCCATGTATGGCGGACTGATCTGGAGCGGCCGATACGCAACGACCAGTGGCTGATGCAGTTCTCGCAAATGAAGGCGTTGCTTCCAGCGACTAACTCACCCGACTCGGGTGGGTGTAGCCCACAGAACGAACAGATGACTACGACGGCCTCGGTAGGTGCGACTCGTCTAGCGACCCCACCAAGTTCTTGACCCTCGGAGGATTCCTCACGCTGAATCCCTGAGAGTTGACTGATGACCCTCTGTCGAACATCTGAGAGCTTGATATCAAGGCTCAGGAGTACATGAGCACCTGCGCCCTCCCCCTCGCTAATCAGGCCCAGCAGTAAGTGCTCAGTGCCAATGTACCCAGCGCCAAGCCGCAACGCATCTCGGAGTGCCAACTCCAAGACTTTCTTCGCCCGGGGTGTGAATGGCGGTGAACCTTGTGCCGGGGCGCCGGACGAGGGAACGATTTCCTCAACATGCCCTCGCACCCCGGTTAGGGACACGCCCATCTCCGTTAGCACCTGCCCAGCGATCCCACGACCTTGAATGAGGCCCAGGAGAATGTGCTCCGTCCCAATCCAGGGATGCTGAAAAAGTCGGGCCTCCTCCTGGGCCACAACGAGCACTTGTCTCGACTGATCAGTGAACCGTTCAAACACAACTAAAGCCTGACAGATTCTCATCTCTGCGGGATAGGCCACGGGTTGTCGCTCATATGTCGGTTGTGGGCCGGATCATCCGAGGGTTCGACAACTGAAAACGGTGGTCTGTGACACGCCTCGGGACCCGAACTGGGTCGAGCCTGGAATCGTTCGCCAGAAGGTGTGTGCGTAACCTCGTCGTCGATCACCGTGGAATCCCGCCCCTGTTCCGGTTGCGGCACCGAGCTGTCGGCCCCAGCCTTGGCGACACCCACCCCCGATGGCAACTCGTGGTGGTGCGAGGAGTGTGTTCGCCGGACACTTCAGGCCATTGAGGAGTCACGGGAAGCCCCCGAAGACGGATCTTGACCGTATCACTATCTACAGATACTGTGACACCCGAGGTCAGGAGGGTTCAGTGAAGATTGTCGGATATGTGCGAGTGAGCACTGCAACTCAGGCCGAGGAAGGCATGGGACTGGCCGTGCAGAAGGCGGCTATCCGCAAGTGGTGTAAGGACCACGGTCATCGTCTGGTCAAGACTCTGAGCGACGAGGGCGTCTCCGGTTCGAAGGAGTTGGATGATCGTCCAGGTCTGGCCGACGCTTTCGACGTTGTCCGGAGCCGTAAGGCGCAAGGGATCGTGGTGCCCCGGCTCGACCGGCTGGCCAGAGACCTCATCGTGCAGGAGACGATCCTGGCCGAGGTTCGCCGTATCGGAGGAGAAGTCTTCTCAACCAGTCCGGCTGAGGCCAGTTACCTCACAGATGATCCAGACGACCCGAGTCGCAAGTTGATCCGTCAAGTTCTTGGTGCAGTTTCGGAGTATGAGAGGTCCATGGTGGCCCTCCGGCTGCGAAACGGACGGAAACGTAAGGCTCAGATGGGCGGATACGCCGCAGGCGCACCAGCCTTCGGTTTTGAAGCTCGGGATGGTGACCTCATCGAGTCGCAGAATGAGCAGTCGACCATTGAACGCATCGCCGAGCTACGGACTTCCGGTTCGTCGTTTCGTGAGATCTGTTCCAAGCTCGAAGCAGAAGGACACGTAACGAAGCGGGGAGCCACTCGATGGCAGCCGATGGCCGTCAAGCGTGTCGTGGACCGGCTCGATGAGGATGTCGCCTGAGCCAGATTCGGAAGCGCCCTGGGAGGGATTCGAACCCCCGACACCTGGTTCCGTAGACCAGTGCTCTAATCCGCTGAGCTACCAGGGCTGGGAACCGTCACTTTAACGCATGCCGGATCGAGCAATCATCCCGTCGTTCCCTGCCGTCGCTTTGGCAAGGATTTACAGATCGCAAGTACATTCCAAAGAGGGAGAGATCTGGAAATGCAAGTTGACATTCCCGACCAAATCATTGACTCCTTACGTGACGCTTTGACGCCAGTCATCGAACGTCTGATCGACGAGAAGGTGCAAGAGAAGAGGCAACTGCTCCTTTCAGTAACCCAAGTCGCCGATGAACTCGCTTGCAGTCGGGCCTCTGTATACGGCCTTATTCGTGGCGGCCATCTCGAAGCCATTCAAGTGGGACGAACGTACAAGGTCCCATCCGAAGTCCTCCTGCGTTACGTGGAGGAACTCACAAGGCCGAAGTACCAACGCACGGTCATTTCGTCCAGCGCAACAGGCATGCCGCCCAGACGGGCCAAAAGGCCTGCGAACCGACGAAGTCCTTCCTCGACGGTGCCTGAACCAAACCTTGTTCCGGCGACAAGACCTCCTCGCCAACCTCGACCCAAAAAGCAGAGGGTGTCCAAGAAGGAACTGGCGGGAGCCAACGGTGGACAGTCTCTCAACTAGGTCAACGCTGGTGGGGTACCGAGTCAGCATCTGCACTTATTCAACGCTCGGGCGTTGTTTTAAGTGAGGAAAGTTCCGAGGATCTGACCTTTCGCTACGGTGACCTCCTCGAATGGACGGACAACAATCACGAACAGTTTGAGCAATGGGTAGAGGAGTTCGATCCCTTTTTCCGACGTTAGGACTGTCGTTTAGATTCGCTCTATATCGGATTCATCCTTAAAAGGTCCAATCTTCGAGACGAATCAGATCAACAAACTTGACGCACTCTACGCCGAGCGACTAACAAACGAAGGGCATCTTTGGAGGAACGGTTTGCCGTGTGTACCGAACCTCTTCGCCGTTACAACGACAGCGTCTCGCAGGCGAGCAACTGCAATGACGAAAGGATCGGCACGATTGCGCCCCTTCATGCTCATGACCAACCGTTCGTGACCTTCGAGTACATGCTGAACCTCCTCCGCCACAGCTGTATCGGTCGGCACCACAATCGAATCCTTGCGAGGTTCACACCAGGCCTTTACAACAGCATCTTTGGTTTCTGAACCTCCTCCCATACCTCCTCCGAAATGATCAGTCTGCTTTCGGCGACCAGTTCGTCCACCTTCTCCCAAAGTGCGGGGAAATGGGTTTCCGGGTAGTAACGCTCTAGTCCGTCGATGAGAGCACTTGTGTCCGCCGAGTAACACCGTGAGCGTGAGCCGGTCATCGACTCGCAGCCTGTTCAAGCTTCGCAAGTTGGTCGTACCGAACATCGAGGTAATCCGCAACGTCCAACGACGTGATAGCTCGTGATCGAAAGGCGTCAAGAACCGTGGTGACGTAGCCGTGGCCGAGGTCACGTGCCTTTAGTACGTAGTAGGACGGCCCACCCGAGGACTCCCGTTGCCGCTCACGCAAACTACTTCGGGCCTCGGCGTACACATCTTCAAGCTCTGTTCGCCTTGCCCAGTAAGTTTCCCAGGAGGCCTTTTCGAGGCCACGAGTCGCAGAAGGACGGCTTCCGAGCTTGCTCCGAAGCCAGCAGTGAGCTGGCTCAGTTCATCGAGCGACCAATCTTTGCTCCCATCAGATTGAGCGACTAGCGGTTCGGTCAAAAATGCATTGGCGGGCATAAGAATGCTGGCCGCCACCGAGTTGCAGTAGTGCTCAGTCTCATCATCGCTTGTCCGATGCCGGGTCTCCTCTTCATGTAGGTCTGGGAGATGATCTGCACGCAGCGCAAGATGTGCCAGTTCGTGGAACAAGGTGAAGAGTCTTGCCCTTGGGCAGTCTTTCCCGTTTAGGGCAATCACTTGATAGGGCAGCTCTGAAATCGAAAACCCACGTAACTCCTCGACCTCGATGCCATGTGTCTGCATGACGATCACTCCGAGCCGCTCCACGGCCCCAATGCAGCGATTCAAAGCCTCGCTGGGTCGAGACCATGTCGCTTGCGGAATCGAGTCAAGATTCAGCGCTTGACGAAGAAGGATGCCAGCCGCTTCAGAACTGACATCCTCGCCGATTGCTGGAATCTGATCCGAGGCCGCAAGAGAGGCCGGAGACACTTCACTCAGTTCCAGGAATACTTCTCGTTGGGTCAGTGCACGCTTGACCTCAGTCATCAGCTCCGGAGATCTCATCGGCTCCGTTGCACCTGTGCGTCGAAAATCCCTTAGAGGCGAAAAATCGTTCGGTGGAGAGGACAACAGGAGCACGGCGAGTGGACGCCTATAGGCCTTCGCTGCCTTACGAAGCTGCTTGATGGTGGGAGGTTTGTCTCCTGCTTCCCATCCTTCTAGCGAGGACCTACTTACAGACAACTTACGAGCTGCCTGATCCAGATCTAGTCCGGCGGACTCTCGTGCCCAGATCATTACCGCCGGTTCGACGGCGATTCTCTCAGCAGAGGTCATGAGGCAACCTCAGAATGCTTCAGGGCGGAACCTCGTGCACCAAAAGGACCTCGCCGTAGTGGTTGATGACCTTCGCCCAACTTCGTTCCGGTATCTCTCGCCAAGCATCGCCTTCTGCTTACAGCTTGTCACCTAATGGAAACTCGCCCAGTTGCTCAGCGATCGTCGCCGGCGTCGAGAGGGGAACCGAAGCCAACCAACACACCAAGTGCACGTCATCACTGGTGATCTCCGGCAATGGTTCGGGAGGAGGGCTGGGTTCCAGTCCAAGATGGAGACACTGCGTGAAATGGCCTCCACCTTCTCGGCGTCTGTGCCCTCGATGCCCATGGCCGAGCGAACGGTACGAACAACACGTTCGGGATAAGGAGCTTCGAGAGCCTCGACGAGTCGATCGGCTTCCTCGACGGTCATCGAAGTTGGCTTGCTCGCCGTACCAAGTCGACGGCCCGCAACATGGTCTTAGGCACTGGTGGGACGAGATTGGCCGGATCAGCCGCCCGGTTCCACTGCTCCACGATTGAGTCAAGAGCGTACTTCCAAGCATCGAATGCGCTGAAGTAGGTTGCATCATCAAGGATCCTGGGGGTTTCAAACTCTTGTTGGGGTCGGGCGTAGTCCAGACAAGCGAGCGTGTCATCCACGATCTCCGGATTGAGAGGATCCTCCATCCCGACGTAGCGAAACAACGGGCGATCATGGTCACCGACACGAACACAGAACACATAGCCGAGGGACCCGCCCTGGCGTTGCACCGCCATTCCACTTCCCGACCCCCATGGCAAGGACTTGATTCGAGCGTCGATTGTTGGGTTCTCCAACGCCTTGCGAAGTTCCTGACGGTACTCCTCTCCTGAGAGAACGCCTTTTGCGCTCCCTCCACGCTCAAACAACTCGGTGTCGCCTTGGCGAAGGCGGTCGATCTCCTCACGAGTCTCAGCGAAGTTGACCTCGTTCGCTTTGCTGCCTGGAAGTACTTCTGTGACACCGACGGCTGCTGCCGCCTGTGCGATCTTGCGATGAAGCCGCTCTTCGAGGCCAAGAAGCTCGTCAAGTTGAGCGTCAGGGAAGACGCAACGGAGGTACACCGTTCTATGCGGTGACCCGATGCGGTCGATACGGCCGTGACGCTGCACGAGCCGCATCGGATTCCACGGTAGGTCGTAGTTGATGATGTGACGACATTGCTGGAGGTCGACCCCCTCCGAGAGAACATCCGTGGCAATAACGATGTCGTAGAGATCGTTGTCAGCGCCTTCTGGCGCATCTGTGGTCTGAGGGGCGAACCCCCAGAGGACCTCTTCCTTGGACCCAAAAGAGCCTGATAAGGAGGTGATCCGGCCCCTGAAAGCAGCAAGACGAGGGTCCCTCGCCAAGACCTCGTCGAGGTGAGCCGATATCCAGTCCACGGTGTCGGCGAAGTAGGAAAAGATCAGGACCTTCCGTTTGTCTCTTTCATCCTGTGGTCCAACGCCCTCGGCGCTGGCCTGTGCTGCTATTGCCGCCAACTCCTCAACGAGGACATAGAGCTTTGGATCATCCTGCCGAGTAACTGCATCTGCCTGGTCGGCAAACGCCATCAGAAGATCGTGGTCATTGATCACGTCTGTGCGCAGCAGGTCTACGTCAAAGTCTGAGGCATCCTCGATCAGGTCCGCATACCTGTCCATGTACGCTTCGACTTCGTTGTCCTCGTCCGAGTCTGTCGCAATCCAATCGGACAAGGCTGCACCCGTCGCAACTTTGCCCGCATCGAGCAACTCCAGGAAGGAGTCATGGCTGTCGGCCATCTTCCGACACGTCCGAGCGAAGGCGTAGGCGCTCGACTCGAATCGCTTCAGCAATCCGGATCGCAGGAGACCTGAAAGTTGTACTTCGTATGCCTCTACGTCACCGTCCTTGCGATATCGGCTCGGCGCATACCGTGCGAGCGTGAGAACGGTCGGATCACCCGTTGCGGCCACCGGGCTGTCGAGCGCATGGGCAAACCGATCGAAGAACCCCGGAAGGACGGCGTTCAAGTCGTACGAGACCTTTTCGACCCTGGGCGTCGGGAACGTAATCGTGGTCAGCTTGCCGTCGATCATCACGGTGTCATTGGGGTAATACGTCTTCACGAATGAACGAGTGCGGCGAACCGCAACTGCGTCGAGGATGTCGAAAAGATGGTTGGGCGAGAGATCGTCTGGGTTCATCGCCATGGCGTTGGCGAAATGGTCCCGCAGTGACCGGATCCCTACGTCGGCGAACGTGGCGTCATTCTTGATGAAGTAGGCCAGCAAGTAATAGAGGTCCCAAAGCGTGTTATTCACAGGCGTCGCTGTCAGGAGTACTAAGTCCTTTGGCGGTGAGCCGGCGAGGAGCCGTCGCAAGGCATGAGCACGAAGGGTTGACGGATTCCGCAAGTTGTGGGCTTCGTCTATTACGACCATTGCGTACTCACGAGGGTGGAAGTTCAACTTGATGCCATCTGCCTCGTCGTTCAGGCGCTTGTCGGTGACTAGGTCCTCGAAGGATCTTGTCTCGACGAAGAGTTGGAACGTTCCAAGGAACTTCTTCCACATCCCGTCCCGCAACGTGGCCGGTGAGATCAAGAGCACCCGCTGGCGGCGATCCTCAACCGCCTCTCGGATTAGCTCTCCGGCAAGGAAAGTCTTCCCAAGGCCAACCTCATCGGCGATCACGACGCCATTTCGATCGCTCAGAATCCGTTTAGCCCTCCACATCCCGTCCCGTTGGAACGAGGTGAGATGGAGATGTGGCTGATTGCTTCCACTCGCCTCCTGGCGCAGCTCCTCGTTGTAGCGTTCCCAAACCATCCGCAAGTAGATGAGATAGGGAGAATGCTCCTCGAACCGTGCGCCATATAGCGAAGCAAGATCGAATGGCTTAGCCTCGGCCCATAGTTCGTCGAACCATCCGACAACCTGACCCACGACGTGAGGATCGTACTGGCCTAGGTTTAGTTCGATGTTGGTTGCAAGTCCGGCGTATGTGAAGTTCGAAGACCCAGCTATCACACCCTCGTTGTCGGTTGAAACGATGAAGGCCTTTCCATGAAGGAAGCCGTCCTCCAGCCGACGAACCTCGACCCTGCCGGATCGTAACCAATCGACTACACGCCGACCGCTTGCGTCTGCTGCCAGTTCGAAGCCAAGCAAGTCTCTGTCGAGTTCAAGGCTCCTGAAGTGACCTTCCAATGCTCTGTTGAGTCGAGCACGGGACGCCCGTGAAGGACTGGCAGACTCCTTCAATCGGCGAAGCTGTTGTTCGGGCACATCCGGCTCAGCACCTAGAAGCAAACGTACCGTAGCGACCTGCTCTAGTTCGTCAGCAAGGAGACCGAACCCTCCTGGGTTGAAGTATGCGGTGGCTATGGCAACCTCGTAGTCCTTGTTCCAGTTCCGCAGGTGTTCGAGGTGACCATTGATCGCATCAGCGACCCGCTCACCGGGTCGATTAGTAGCGAATGAAGGCTTGGCGGTCGAAGTCATGCCATGTCCTTGTAGTGGCCGAGGACTACAGCAAGTCGAATGGAGTAATCCGCACCAGCGTGGAAAGTGTCGAAGATCACCTTCAGGTCGTCTTGGTCCAAACCGTAGCCATGGGCTACCGCAGCATCTAGTCGGGCTAGTAACGAGTCCATCTCGTCATCCGCAACCGATGCGGTCGGGACACCGACAGCCGAAGCCCAGTCCTCGAACCAGTCATCAACTGCAGCCAAACGTCCTGCGATGCTCTCGATCTCTAGTCTGTGGCGGTCTTCTCGGTCGGGCCGTGGAATGGGAAACGCATTGAGGAGATGGAAGTTCACGTGGGTCTCGACCACTCTGCGGACGTACCAATCGAATGGCATCGAAGCCAAAACGCCGAGCAAGTATGCCTGGTCTCTTTCGTCACCACTTGGCCACAGGAGATAGGGCGCTGTGTTGGCCAACACGATCTGCGGATACACGAGGCAAACGATCATCGTTCTGGTGTCTGTTGACCGTGCGATGTCCCTAAATGCGATGCGAGGCGAGAGGCAGGGAAGCGTCTCCGGATCTTGGATGATCTGTTTGGGAAAACCTCCGAATGGCGACTTCACGTTGGCGGCACTGCTGATCCGCTTCTTCTGGAGAACAGGGAGGACAACGTCAGGATCTGCCCAGCCGTAATAGACCTCTGTGTCGGGTTGCCAAAGGTTGAAAGAAGCGCCCTTATAGACGGGCCAAAGTTCCTCAGTCTCGGCAGGATCAAACTTGAAGTACTTCTTGTCGTTGGTGGCATGAAACTCCGTGGCTGGCCTGCAGATCCACCCGTCTGTATCGTCTAACCGAGGATGTGCACGGAGCTTACGAAAGACGCTCGCCGCCTCAGCGGACGGTATTAGCGGGAATGATGCACCTTCAGACCACCCCTTGAAGTCCGCCGACGAGAAGACCGAGGGCTGTTCCTTTCGGCCCGTCATGTAGGACCTCATGCTTGCGAATGGTCCACTCAGTGCAAGCTCTCCAGCATGATCGTCGCCCTTTCGAATGCTTGTCAGTGCGATCGTGTACTGCGGGTGAACATCCTCAAAGAACCATTGGGCGCTGTTCAGCATCATTGTCACGTCAGTGAATGCTCCATGGTCGAGGACCTCTAACCGCCAGGGAGCGCTTCCACGTGCCGAGAGGGCTGATCGAGGCAGGACCACACCAATCGCACCGTCTGTACGCACAAGCTGCCAGAACCGCCATGAGAACGCCTTGTACAGATCCGGGTCACCCGTCCCCATCCCCGGAAACGGCCCAGCAAGCAGGAAGCGGCGGATCTCATCGGCCTCCGACAGCGCCGTCTCGTACTCAGCGACTAGATCAGGACGAGCGTTGCGGAGCTTCGCTACTTCACGCTTCTGTTCCGCCTGATTCAGACTGCGGAGGCCAGGATGCCGAAGTGCGAAAAAACCAAGCTCCTCGACCGTCGCCTCTTCCCAAGGCGGATTACCGAGGATGCAGTCGAAGCCTGGTCGGTCACGCAAAAACACTTCGGGGAATACGAGTGGAAAGTGGAGCGATTGCATTGATCCGGCAAGTTCCTCACCCCTGTCGAGTCCTGGGGATTGTCCGATCGACTCCTCGTCGATCGAGATTGGACGGGGCGCTTCCCCAAGTCGCACTGCGACGAGAAGATCAAACAGTTGCCGGGCAGGCTCGATAGCTGCGAGAGCCTGCTTCTGAGCAGTTCGAGCTTCCTTTATGTCCGCAGCGGTCTTTTCCGTGATGCGAGCCAGTCGCTCCAGAGACTTGCTGGCCCTACCGATGAACTCTTCGATGCCCGAACGAAAGAAGGAGACTGCACCGTGAGCAGCGTGGTCTGGGTCCAGGACTTCGAGCGCCTCATCTAGCGTTCCGATTCCGGTCAGCGAGTTACCGCATATCAAAGAGTGGTCGAGGAACGACAACGGCAGACCCGGAACGAAGGTGTGAATCCAGATCGCCAAACGGGCCAACTCAACAGAGATGTGGTTCAGGTCAACGCCATAGATACAGCGACGAGCCACCTGGCGACGAAGAAGGCTGGAGGTTTCGATCTCAACGCCCTCGGCCAGGTCTCCGAGGGCCTCAACCGCCGCCTGACGCAGTGCTTCCAACTCCGCTACGACTGCAGGAATCGGGTGGAGTGCTAGGAAACTCGACAGTCGAGCTTCGATTCGATCGACAGCAGCCACTAGGAAATGACCAGAACCCATGGCGAGATCAACACACCGGAAGTCGAAGAAGGCGTCGGCCGCCGCAGCATCATCCCCAGAGTCGATGTGCTTCTGGATCAACGCTATGTGATCGTCAAGCACAGGCTCCAGGGCGTGATCGAGGAGATGCTCTACAGCGAACGGCTTTGTGAAGTAAGAGCCTGTTGCCTTTCGTTCACCAGAACGATTGTGGAAGTAGATCTCCCCAGACTCGATGATCACCTCGTCGCTCTTTTTGCGAACGGGGACATAGTTTCCTTTGGCATCAGTCGTGAGGTCGCTCGCTGCGATGGAAAGCATCGACTCCAAGAGGCCTTCGTAGATAGTTCCGAACTCTCGAACAGAGAGGCTTCGGAAATCGACGGGGCCGATGACTGCATCAACTCCTTCATCGACGAGCATCGCCGAGAGGGCCGGCCCGAACTCGGAATCGGTCAGTTCGATCTTGGCTAATGCAGCACCGGCTGGACTGACAACCTCATCTTGACTGAACAAGCCTCCGTCGTAGGGAGGCACTCCCCAGCCCTTGTTCCCGCTATCTACGGCTCGCCACAGTTGACGCACGTCCTCCCAAAGGTCGGTAGCGGTTTCATCAAATACTTGCGTGGACTTCCGGCGATCTTCAGCGAGTCGCCGGGACAAGTGTTTGAGAGAGTGATCGGCGTACTTCGAGTTCGTTCGATATGGCAGAAGATCCTTGTCCTCTGCGTAAGCCACGAACAAGAGTCGGAACAGGATTACGAGCGTCTGCTCGTAGGCGGCTTCCAGATCCGTATCACCGAGGTTCGAAGCGTCGCCAAGTCGAGCGGCCACTGCCGTAGCAAGTATGGGAACGGTGTCGTAGTAGATCCGCTCACGTAAGCGAGTCGCCAACTCGGCAGCGAAGTCAGACGACCGTTCAAGGATGTCCTCGATGCTGCCGCCTTCACTAAGTGCTTTTTCGCCGAAGAGAAGCGGCAGGAACCCTGCGTTGTCCTCAGGAAGGAGGGCCAGGTTGACTTCGACAAACGTTTCCGCCCGCCCCTTCCGCCCGACTCCGGTATCCGCTCTGGCTGCATAGAGACGAATCTGACGACCTCTCGTCAGCACAACCCATGGCAGTCCTTCTTTGTCAGCCAGGGCAAGGCCTTCGGAGACCGGACTCGTACCTTGGAAGCGTTCGGCTGCAGTGTCGAACGACTCCGTATCGTCCAGGAAGACTGCTACGGCACGCTTGATGCCATCGCCGACCGTGAGAACCGACGACGTGATCGACAAGTTGGTTACCGAGAAGCCAAGCCCTTCGACGAGCTGCTGCCCCGAGAGTCCAAGGAGGTGCTTCCCGCTCGACGTTGCTGCCTCCCAGTCGGAACGGGCTGGAACACCAAATCGAAGTTCCTGGGTTGCGAGTAGACCAGTATTGCGAAGGCCCGGCATGTCGGACTCAACCTCGGGAAGCATGGCCAACAGGAACCGCAGCGCATGATGCCGTGTTGGTTCGGCCAGAGCGGCAGACGCCAAGCGTTCAACCTGAGAACGGGCAAGGTCGTAAAGCAGCGTCGGCTGTTCTCCTGCCGGACCACACACCGCCAACACGATGTCGCCGTCCTTCGGGTAGCCAATAACTAACAACAGCGGACTAGGACGGCGACCCTGCCGAGCCATCCAGAGCTTGCGCACGTCATCAGCCTTCGGACGGACACTTGATGATCCAAGGGCTACTTCAAGAGCATGGTCGCCGTTTCCCAAGAAGAGTAGGGAAGGCTCGATTCCCTTGGGAGCACCATCAGGAGCACTCCACTTTCGGGGATGGAGTTCGCTAACAAAATCGTCTTCCCATCCCTTCACGTGTTCCCTTTCGTCGGTCGGTCGTTATGGGGTTATGGGGAGCCAG
This sequence comes from uncultured Acidimicrobiaceae bacterium, assembly GCA_963834405.1. Classification (GTDB taxonomy): domain Bacteria; phylum Actinomycetota; class Acidimicrobiia; order Acidimicrobiales; family RAAP-2; genus Bog-473. The sequence goes on from CAWIBX010000003.1 coordinate 132,938, forward strand.
TATTAGCTGGGGTCACCTCCTGGGCAACAACTTCGATCCACCAGATCCTGCGTTAGCGTGAATCGGTGTCGGTTGTTGCCTTCACGGTCGTGTGCGACTCCCCGGATTGCCCGTCGCTCTTCGTTCTCGATTCTCACGAGCACCTGACGATCACCTCCTTCGCTACCGTCATCGGCGACCGCATGGAGGCCGCTGGGTGGACCAAAAGCCAGCACGGGAATGACCTCTGTCCGGACTGCTCACCACGACGACCATCGGCCACGTAGCTGGTCTCTCCGCTGGGTTGTTGATGCCAGGCTCGGGTGCCGTTCAGGTGGTCAACCATAAACTTGGCATCGGCCAACTCGGCCGTGCGCGACGCCTCGACCTTCCGGATGGCTGCATCCGGCCCCAAGGGCGCCATGACCACGCTGAACGTCGAACGTGCCGTGCCGAGCAGGAGCGGCGCCAGAAAGTCGCTGCGCACCTCTATCCGCGGCCACTCCGCCACCCAGAACGTCGCGTGGATCATGCGGTCGACCCGCAACGAGGACCAGGACTCCTCCATGGCCATCGGCCACGGGTCAGCCACGGGCATCCGGACAGCCGTTCCCTCCGCGTCACGCCGGGGCTCGAAGGTCCGTGCCAGCAGCTGAGCCAGGTCGTCGACGCCGAGGACTCTGTCGACCAGGACGTCGGCGTCGCCCAGGAGCCGCACGATGGAGCCGACCTCCCGCGCCAGCACACCGCACCCAGTCTCGATCGACTTGGCGAGGCGCACCTGCAGCGCAAGGACTACGTCGTGCGCGCACGCGTGCGAGTCCATGTCGGCCAGGAGCGACTCGTACGACGCCAGGGCTGCCGAGGCGGCCTCGGGCCCGTCGTCGGCCCGAGCGAGAGCCGCCGCCCCCGCACCCTCGAGGGCCAGGTACTCCCGCGCTCCCTGCCCATCGTCCGGGAACGACGCGGCCACCCACTGGACCCGGTGCACTGGTGAACCCTCGCGGGCGAGCGACGCCAGCACGGACGCCCAGGCGCCGACCCGCCGGTCCTGCTCGTCGGGTCCTAGCAGCGCAAAGCTCGCTCCCTGCAGCGAGAGCACCGCGGTGAGCGTGCGCGCGGCCTTGTCGTGCACGACGCCCATGTCGTGCCACCCGGCGCGCAACAGGCGCAGGCCGCGCAACGCACCCATGCGCCGGCCACCCCGGCGGTAGCGGCCGCCCCCACCGTGCCGTCCCCCTCGGCCGTAGCGGCCGCCGCCTTGACGGCTGCCCCAGCACACGGCCACCGGCACCCACTCGTCCGACGTCCTGCCGGCGATCGGAACGCTGGCCAGTGCGCCATATAGCACCAGGATGCCGATGGCCGCGGCGACGCCCGCCGCGTTGGGCTCCCAGCGCAGGATGACGACGCCGAACACGAGGCCCAGCGCCACGGTGACGATCTGGCCCGTCCGCCACCCGGCCAACGTGCCCCCGCGTTCGCGCGGCCCGAAGCGGTAGCGCGTGCTCCGCTCGCCGCCGTCGTTACCGCGGCCCCGTTCTCTGTCTTGGCTCACTCGCCCGCACCCCCGTCGCTCGCCGTCGGGCCGGCGCCCTCCGGCCACGCCCCCGGCAGCGAGCGGAAGCGCGGGCCGTGCTCGTCGTAGTGGGTGTACCACCGCATCTGGCCGGGTTCGGGGGTGCCGATGAGGCTGCCGCCGGGCGGGATGCCCTTCCACTTCCAGGCGTCCTCGGGGCGGGCGGGCCCGGTCGGCGCGTTGCCGCTGGGCCGGTAGGGCGGCACCGCAATCGGCTTCGGCCCCTTCGGCTTGGGCAACGCCCCGCGCGCCATCGCCTCGTCGTAGATCCGCTGCGATTCGGGGTTCCCGATGGCGAACCCGGTGGCGTCGGAGACGAGGCCGCCGTTCTCGTTCGACACCTGAGCGAGCAGCTCCTGCAGGGTCTCGCCGTTGGGCCCCACGACGTCGTCGGGTTTGGCACCCGCAGAGATGGCGCTCGACAGGCCGGCGTTCTCACCCTCACCTCCGCCCGGCTCGGACGCAACGCCCCCGCCTGAGCCGTCCGCACCCGATCCCGCGCCCGCACCGGCCCGGCCACCCGCGCCCCCACCGGGCCGCGCACCCGCACCCGCACCCGCCGCGGTCCCGCTCCCTCCGAGACCCGCCGCCTTGGCCTCCCCCATCACGCGCGCGTCTCCAAGCACCCCCAACCCCTCGTGCAACGCGAAGCTCGCGGCCGAGCGCGCCGGGCGCGTGACCGCCGCCGTCCCGCGCTGGCGCAGCCCCTCCAGGTGGCCCACCGCGCCCGCCTCGACGGCGGGGATGAGCCGCAGGATCGCGAAAGGCGTGAACACTGCGATGACGAGCAACGCGCCGCCGGCGAGGACGGCCGAGAAACCGTAGCCGTGCGCGCCCGATCCGGCGGTTCCCGACGAGACGGCGCCGGCAGCCAAACTCAACGTCGCCACGATGACGAACTTGGACAGGATCAGCGCCGCCAGGGTCTCGACCAGGCGGCGACACCAGTGGGACACCGCCGGCCAGACCAGCGTGGCCAGCGCGAGGGGTAGGAACAGCACCGCGACGTAGACCGCGGCGGCGCGGATCAGGAGCTCCAGCCACAACACGAACGCGGCGACCGAGACGAACAGCGCGACCAGCAGCAGGACGAACCCGGCGATGGTCGGATCGCCCGCCGCCGCCACGAGGCCCTGGGTCACGCCGGACAGCAGGTGCGTCACGTCGGCGCCCGTGCCGCCCGCCACGGCGTCGCTCATGGCGTCGGTGGCCGACAGGCTCAGGATCACGATCTGAATGGCGACGACCCCGAGCAACAGCGCGAGGGGGAGCTGCAGCAGGAACGTGCGCACGAGCTGGCCGGGGTTCTGACGCAGCACGGCCTGGATCGTCGACAGGAGGACCAAGGGAAGGATGACCACGCCGGCCAGCGCGGTCATCTGGCCGTAGTGGGTGCGGAACCAGGCCGCCCCCACGTCGATCGTCGTCGTGCTCACCAACACGTCGCCGATCTGCCCGAGCAGCCATTCGGCGCCGCTGGCCACCCACTGGCTGATGCCGGAGAGGACCGACTCGAAGCCGGAGGCCGCGAGGGAGCCGCCGATGCTGCCGATCTGGCAGATGGGGTTGAGCGCATCGAGTCCGGTGCAGCCGGCGGCCAGCATGAGCGTGTTGAGCGGGGGGACGGGGGCGAGCGGCGGGGGCAGGGACGGGGGGCGGTGTGTGCCGGCGCCCGCTCAGTGCAGGTTGGTCCCGGTGTGGAAGAAGAAGTTGATGATCGGCGGCGCCGCGCCGATCAGGAGCGCGGCCAGCCCGGACACCAGGACAGCCCGGCGCCCGACGAGCGACTGCTGGAAGTTCTGGGAGTGGACGCCCAGGGCCCAGGCCGCGGCCCCGATGAGCAGCCCGGCCAGCGCGGCGATGAGCGCCCAGGCGCCCAGGCCGTTGGTCAGTTCCTGGAGGGTCCCGCCCCCGGGCAGCGAGTTGACGCTCGGGTTGAGCGTGACGTCGGCCAGCTGCCGCACGACCACGAGCACGTCCATGGGTGTCCTCCGGTTACTCGAGCCGGCCCCTTCCGGAGACCGGCGCCTTCACCGACAGAACGGTTCAGCGCTCGGCGCCGGTGGACATCCTTTTCGCGCTCACTTCCACTGCCTCCACTGCCTCACTTCCACTGCCTCACTTCCACTGCCTCACTTCCACTGCCGCCGCACGCCGAGCAGCTCCTGTGCGTACCCGCGCACCGAGGCCAGCGACATGAGGATCTGGTACACGAACAAGAACGCCAGCAAGGCCGCCCAGTTCTTCCGCACCCGGAGTCCGAGCGGCTTGAAGACGTGTTGCCACTGGCGGTGGAAGAGGACCGCGTAGGCCAGCGCGGTCAGCGGCAGGACCGCGATCGTCATGGGCCCCACCAGCCAGAAGACCCCGAAGCAGGCCAGGATCAGGCCGGGCACCCAGGCGATGATGTAGGCGGTATCGAGGAACGGAATGGTCATGTCCACCGCGGTCAGGGCCCTGGCCATGGGCCGCGGCTGCTTCCAGGGTGGCACGGTGCGCAGCCCCTCGATCACCCCACGCGCCCACCGTGACCGCTGCCGCGCGAACGACCGCACGTCCGGGGGCGCGGAGGTGAACGCCACCGCCAACGGTTCGTAGAACACCCGGCAGTTGAGCCGCAACAGCTTCCAGGTCAGGACGATGTCCTCGCCGATCGCATCGGGCCACCCGCCCACGAGCCGGACGGCGTCCGTCTCGTACAGGCTGAACGCGCCCTGCGCCACCAGGGTCCCCTGGTACAGGCCCTGCATCCGCTTCACGGAGGCGATGCCCAGGAAGTAGTCCCACTCCTGCACCCGGGCCCAGAAGCCCTGCCGGCTGTTGCGCACGAGCACGCTGCCCGCCACCGCGACGACGTCGGGTGGCGAGGACTCGTAGCGGGCCAGGAGGAGCCGGACCGCCGAGCGGTGCAGCACCGTGTCGGCGTCGACGGTGATCACGAGCGGCGTCTGCACAGAGCGGAGCCCCGTGTTCAGCGCGTTGTTCTTGCCCCGGCGGTCCTCGTGCAGGATCGTCAGCGGCAGCCCCCACGCCTCGGCCTGCACCCGCGCCACCTGGGCGGTGTCGTCCGTCGACCCGTTGTCCACCAGGATGACGTGACACGCGCCGTCGCAGTCCTGCGTCGCGAGGTAGGCGATGGTCTGGCCGATGTTCTCGGCCTCGTTGCGCGCCGCGATGAGCACCGTCACGCCGGTCGTCGGGTGGTCCACCGACAAGCGCGGCTGCCGGTCGAGCAGGAGGCTGGCCACGAGGAAGGCCACCAGTCCGCCCGGGATGAACGCGATGAGCGTGATCAAGATGATGGAGGGCAGCGGTCCGACGACGTGCGAGGTGCTGCGGATCCAGGGGAGCGCCAACCAGATGCTGAAGGCGACCCAACCGAAGGCGACCGCGCCCGCCACGAGGAATTTGGTCCGCACACTCACGTAGAAGCGGCGCCGGCTCTCCTCCGAGCCCCCCCGGCGCGGCGTGTACGACGCGTGCATCCCTCCGCCCGGCGTGTCGGCGGCGGCCCGTGGATGCAGCGCGGCCCGCCCCGGCTCGGCGGTCCGGACTTGCTCACCCGCGGCACGGCGCGCCGCGTCCACGGTCTGCCGAACCGTCTCGAGCTGATCCGTCATCCGGTCCCCCGCTTGCACCATCGCTGTCGTGGAGGGCTCCTGCGGGTTGGTGCGATCCCGGTCGTGGACCCGTCGCCCCGGGCCCTCGTCCTCTCTTCGGCACCCCGGGTGGCCGTCTTCACGCCTGGCCGCGCACAAACTGCCCAATTTCCTGGTCAATTCCCCCCACGTCCCCCGCGGGTGAGGGTCCGGACCCCCGTTCGGGCTCGGGACACGACGTTCGGGCCTCCCGGTGCGCCCGGTCGCCGACGTGCCCCGAGCGGCCGAAAGGCCTGTTCTTCACCTGTTCGCCCCCCGCCGTCCGGCCCTGTCATATTGGGGACGTGCCAACCACGCCGACAACGGCGGTCGCCGGACTGAGCCACTCGCAGGAGATTCTCATCCTGATCGGCGCCGCCGTCCTGGTCGTGGTGGCGATCTGGGTGGCGGCGCTCCTGGGACGGCGTTCGGGGCGCCGGGCCATCTCGCAGCGTCTGGCCGCTCTGGGAACCCGCCTCGGTCTCGATCCGCCCGAGGACGAATACAACATCGAGACCTCGCTGGCCTACCTGGAGCAGGTCACCGGTGGCGCCGCCCAGGCGGTCACCGAGTCCAGCTCCGACGCCATCCGCCTACGGCGCTCGCTGGACACCCTGACCCAGGGCGTCGTGCTGTGCGACGAGAACGGCACGGTGATCTATCGCAACGGCAGGGCCAACGCCCTGATGGTAAGCCGCCACGGTGATGCCCTCGCCGCACAGGCGGTGACCGAGGTACTGGAGGACGCCTGGCACGAGGGCTCGGCCGAACGAACGCTCGACCTCTACGGGCCGCCCCGCCGCACGCTCCAGGTGCGGGCCCACCAGATTGACGACGGCCGCCGGCCCCTGGGCGTGATCGCGCTGATTGAGGACGTCTCGGAGCGGCGCCGGCTCGAGGAGATCCGCCGTGACTTCGTCGCCAACGTCAGCCACGAGCTCAAGACGCCGATGGGGGCGCTCGGCCTCCTGGCCGAGACGCTCGTCTCCGAGCCCGACCCCGAGGTGGCCCAGCGTTTGGCCGGCCGCATCCACAACGAGGCCTTCCGGGTCAGCCGCATCATCGACGATCTGCTCGACCTGTCGCGCATCGAGTCCGAGGAGGCGCCGCCGCGTGAGCCGGTGCTCGTGAACCTCGTGATGGCCGACGCCATAGAGCGGGTGCGGGCGACCGCCGACCAACGGGGCATAGAGATCGTGCTGCACGAGCCCTCACCGCCCGTCGCCGTGATGGGCGACCGCCGCCAGCTCGTCTCCGCGATGCACGCCCTGCTGGAGAACGCCATCACCTACTCCTACGACGACTCCAAGGTCGTCGTCTCGGGCACGGTCCAGCGGGTCAACCCCAATCTGTCCCGCCCGGCGATGCGGGGGAACGAACTCGATCTCGACGTCGACCTCGGCAGTGGCGAGGTCCGCCTGGGCGATCTGTACACGGACACGAACGCGGACACGCTCAGTGGTGGCGGTGCGTCCGGGCACGGCGATGAGCACGGTGCCAAGGCTGGGGCTGGTGCTGGTGCTGGTGCTGTCTCTGACAGCGCCGGCGCCGGCGCCGACGCTGACGCCGACGAGGCGGATTCCGGCGACGTCGAGGAACCGATGCCGCCGACACCGGCCGAGGGCACGGCGGTCGACCTCGACCAAGAGATCGACGAGGGCCCGGTCGAGCCCGTCTTCATCCCCGAGATCCTCGACAACTTCACCTCGCCCGCGGAGACCCCGGCCGCGGCCGGGACGACCGTGCCGCCCGTGTCCTCCGCCGCCGGGCTCGGGGCCACGCCGGGCACGGCGGGAGCGGGAGGCGCTGGAGGCGGAGCGCCGGCCGAGGGCGATGCCGTCGCCGTCACCGAGACCACGTCGTCCATCCCGAACTGGCGGATAGAGGAACGCGACAACGTGCGCATCTCGGTCCAGGACCACGGCGTCGGGATCCCCGCCCGCGACCTCGATCGCATCTTCGAACGCTTCTACCGGGTCGACCACGGTCGCAGCCGGGACACCGGCGGCACCGGGCTCGGGCTCTCCATCGTCCGCCACGTGGCCAACAACCACCAAGGCTGGGTCGACGTAGAGTCCCGGGAAGGCGAGGGCTCGACGTTCACCCTCGTCCTTCCTGTCCAAGGCCAGGGGGAGCGCGTCGTATGAACAAGGCCAGCTCCGGCAAAGGAGCGGGAAAACGCAGCTCCCGCCAGGCACCGGGGGAGGGACCGGCCAAGGTCCTGCTCGCCGAGGACGAGGAGTCCTTCATTGAGGCTCTGGTCATCGGGCTGACCAACGAGGGCTTCCGGGTCACGGTGGCCCGCGACGGCATGGAGGCGCTCCAGCTGTTCGACGAGACGAACCCCGATCTGCTCCTCCTCGACCTGATGCTGCCGAAGATGTCCGGCATTGACGTGTGCCGAACCATCCGGTCCCGCTCGCAGGTCCCGATCATCATGGTGACGGCGAAGGGCACCGAAATCGACACCGTCGTGGCCCTCGAGGTCGGGGCGGACGACTACGTCACCAAGCCCTACCGCCTGCGCGAGCTGGTCGCTCGGATGCGGGCGGTCCTGCGTCGCTCTCCGGGCGGCCCGGAAGCCAACGACGCGGCGGGGACGATCGAATTCGGGAGCGACGGCATCTGGGAGTCGAACGGGATCAAAGTGGACTTCGACCAGCGCCGCGTCTTCGTCCGAGGCGACGAGGTGCACCTGCGCCGCAAGGAGTTCGAGCTGCTCCGGCTCCTGGTGGAGAACTCGGGCCGGGTTTTGACCCGGGACGTGCTCATCGACCGGGTCTGGGGCACCGACTACATCGGCGACACCAAGACGCTCGATGTGCACATCAAGCGGCTGCGCTCCCGCATTGAAGCCGACCCCTCGCAGCCGGTCCTGATCACCACCGTGCGCGGCGTGGGGTATCGCTTCGCCGGGGTCGGGGGCTGAGGGGCAGGCGGACCGGCGGGCTGAGCGGCGGGCTGACCGGGGCGAAGTAGACGCCAGCTCGTGGTCAGGGTCTCCTACCGGGGTGGTGGAAAAAAAAGTATTCACAAGGCGGTTGATACTTTTTTTTATAGGTACCCATCGGGGCAGAGGTCCCCCGGTCCCGGGGCAGAGGTCACTCGGTCCGGGCGTAGAGGTCCGCCCGAGACGCTCAGACCATCAACCGCTCGAAGTCCGACGGCACCGTGATCCCACCGCGCCCGAGCTTGCCCACATCCACCTGCTCCCCCAGGTGCGTCACGATGACATGCAGGTCCGGGTGGTCAGCCGCCAGCTCCAACACGTTCTCCTCGTGCATGTGCGAGACCGGGCCGCCGTGGCGCCCGTTGCACTCGAGCACGAGGACGTCCGCCTCACGGGCCAGCTCGCTCAGCCCCGGACAGGGTTTGACGTCCCCCGAATAGGCCACCATCTGGTCGCCGCGGTCGAAGAGGTAGCCGAAGCAGCGAAGGTAGGAGACGTGATCGACCTCGACGGCCCGGAACCGCAACGGGCCCGCCGACTGCCAGTCGCCGGTCACCTCCACGAACCGTAGGTCCAGGGCCTGCCGGGCCATGTCGGTCACCCCGCCGACCGCCCCGGCATGGTTCAGATCGACCAGCCACTGCTCCACGCCGGGCGGTCCGACCACGTCCAGCGTGCGGCCACCGCCGATCTCGGCCGCAGCCTCGAGCAGGAAGGGCCAGCCGAAGCAGTGGTCGGCGTGGAAGTGCGACAGCACCACGACATCGATCGCATCCACCGCGAACCCGCACCGGCGCAGGTTCGGCAGCGCGGTCGGTGACGGCTCCACCAGGACGTGGCCGTCCAACACGAATGCGTTCCAGTAACGCCCCGGCGGCGCCAGGAAGTTGCCCGTGCCGAGGAACGCGAGCTCACTCACCGGACGAACGCCAACGGCAACCCAAACGCCCCCGCCAACCTCACCCTCACCCTCACCCTCACCCTCACTCACCCCGCCTTGATCAACAGCTCGCCGCCCAGGTACGGCGCCAGGCACTCGGGCAGCACCACGGTCCCGTCCGGCTGGCGCCCGTTCTCGACCAGCGCCGCCCAGATCCGGGGCCAGGCCAGCGCCGAGCCGTTCACCGTGTGCACGAGCTGCGTCGGCCCTCCACCGCCAGGCCGGTACCGGACGTTGGCCCGCCGGGCCTGGTAGTCGCGGAACCAGCTCACCGACGACACCTCGAGCCAGCGATCGACCCCCGGGGCGTACGCGTCCAGATCGAAGGTCCGAGCCGACGACCCGCTCAAGTCGCCGCAGCACAAGTCCACCACCCGGTAGGGCAGCTCCAGCTCCTGCAGCATCGACTCCGCCCGGCGCAGGATGTCCGCCAGCGCGTCGAGCGCGCCCTCGGGCGTGGCGTACGCGAACAGTTCGACCTTGTCGAACTCGTGCACCCGCAGCAGCCCACGCGTGTCGCGGCCGGCCGAGCCCGCCTCGCGGCGATAGCACGCCGTCGATGCGGTGAAGCGCAGCGGCAACTGCGACTCCTCCAGGATCTCGCCCCGGTGCATGGACGTCAGCGGTACCTCGGCCGTCGGGATCAGCCACAGGTCGTCACGCTCTACGTGGTAGGCGTCGTCCGCGAACTTCGGCAGGTGCCCGGTCGAGGTCATCGTCTCGGTCAGGACGACGGTGGGCGGGCGGATCTCCTCGTATTCGGGCGAGTGGCGGTCGATGGCGAACGCGGTCAGCGCGCGGAAGAGCCGTGCCCCGGGCCCGCGGAACAGCGGGAACATGGAGCCGGCCAGCCGCGCGCCGCGCTCCATGTCCAGGATCTGCAGGGCCTCGCCGATCTCCCAGTGCGGCACCTGTTGATGCTCCAGACGTTCCGGTGCCGGCCGCCCGGTGTCCTGCCCGGGCCACCACCGGCGGACTTCCACGTTGTCCTCGTCGCCCTCCCCGTCCGGCGCCTCGTCGGCCGGGATGTTGGGGAGGTAGAGCAGCCCCGTCCGCACCTTCTCGGCCCAGGCGTCGGCCTCGGCCGCGGCGGCCCCCTGCTCCTCGCCCAGCCGGCGGCTCCGGTCGCTCAGTTCCTCCGCCCGGGCGTCGTCGCCCGCCTTCTTGGCCTGGCCGACCTGCCCGGAGAGTTTCTTCACCTCGCGCCGCAAGTCCTCGGCGCGGGCATTGGTCGCCCGCCACGCCGCGTCTGCCTCCACCACGGCGTCGACCTCGCCCGGCTCGACGCCGCGACGCGCCAGCGCGGCTTTGACCGCGTCGGGGTCGTCGCGTAGCAGCCGGATATCGATCATTTCCGGCCAAAGTAGCCTGCGTCGCCGTGCCAGCCGTCGAGGTCACCGGGCTCATCGTGCGGTACGGCGGCCCCGGCACGCCGCCGGCGGTCGACGGGATCGACCTCGCGGCCGACGCGGGCGAGGTGGTGGTGATCCTCGGCCCCAACGGCGCGGGCAAGACCTCGACGGTTGAGACGCTCGAGGGCTACCGCCGTCCCGCGGCCGGCGAGGTGCGCGTGCTCGGCCTGCGCCCGCTCGCCGACCACGCCGCACTGACGGGCCGCATGGGCGTCATGCTCCAACGTGGCGGGGTCTACCCGATGCTCGGCCCGCGGCGCGTGCTCGATCTCTTCGCCGCCTTCTACGCCGACCCCCTTCCCACCGAGGACCTCCTCGACCTCGTCGGCCTGCGCGCCGTGGCGGCGACGCCGTGGCGGCACCTCTCCGGTGGGGAGCAGCAGCGACTCTCGCTTGCGCTCGCGCTGGTCGGCCGGCCCGACGTCGCGTTCCTCGACGAGCCGACGGCGGGCGTCGACCCGGAGGGCCGTCTCGCCATCCGTGCCGTGGTGGCCGGCTTGAAGGACGACGGCGTGTGCGTCCTGCTCACCACCCACGAGCTCACCGAGGCCGAGAAGCTGGCCGACCGCATCGTGATCCTCGCGGCGGGGCGCATCGTGCGCCAGGGCACCGCCCATGAGCTCACCAGCGCCGGCACGGAGACGACGGCCGTCACCACCTTCGGAGCACCACCCGGCCTCGATGTTGCCTCGCTCGCGGCGGCAGTCGGCCCCGCCGCCACCGCCGCGGAAGCGTCGGCCGGCCGCTACCGCGTCGAATACCCCGTGGCACCCGGCGCCGGGTCGGGTCCCGCCGTCACCGCTGCCATCGCGGCGTGGCTGGCCGAGCGCAACGCGGCCCTCACCGACCTCCACACCGGCCGCTCGCTCGAGGACGTGTATTTCGACGCCGTGGGTGCGGCCGCCGCCACCGGGACCGGCGCCGCCGCCGACGACCCGCCGTCCGGACTGCCTTCCGAACGCACCCGCGGCCGTTGGCGCAGGCGTCCATGAGCGCGCACCCACCCACCGGCGCCCTGCGCCCACTGGCCGCCCAGACCGGGGCCGAGGTCTACATGACGCTCCGCCGCGGTGAGACACTGCTGCTCACCATCGGCATCCCGGTCGTGTTCCTCCTTTTCTTCTCGAGCGTTTCGGTCATCAGCACCCCGACGCCGAAAGCGGTCGACTTCTACGTCCCCGGGATCCTGGCTCTCGCGGTGATGTCGACGGCGATGGTCTCGCTGGGCATCGCCACGGGCTTCGAGCGCGGCTACGGCGTCCTCAAACGATTGGGCTCCACCCCCCTGGGCCGCCCCCGCCTCCTCGGCGCCAAGATCGTCACGATCGTGGCGGTCGAGCTCCTCCAGGCCGCCGTCCTGGTGCCCGTCGGGTTCGGGCTGGGTTGGAACCCCGGCGGCGCCGGCGCGTCGGCCGCCATCCCCGCCGCGGTCGCAGCCGTGCTGCTGGGCTCGGCCGCCTTCGCCGGCATCGGTCTCTTCATGGCCGGGGTCCTCAAGGCCGAGGTGAACCTGGCCGCGGCGAACGGGCTCTACCTGGTGCTGCTCCTCCTCGGCGGCATGATCGTTCCCATCACCAAGCTGCCGGGCGGACTGCAGGCCGTCGCCAAGCTGCTGCCCGCCGAGGCACTGTCCGCAGCCCTGCACGCCACCCTCGGTGCCGGTGCCGCCGTCCCGGCGGAGTCGTGGATCGTGCTGGCCGCCTGGGCTTTCGCGGCGCCGCTGGCGGCCGCGCTCACCTTCCGCTGGGAATGAGCGCGCGCTCGTCCGATACCAAGGACGACGGCGTCAGCACGTCGCCCCGGACGATCCGGTCGATCGTGCCGTTCCCACGGACGAACACGGCGTACGGGTCGCCCGTGAAGAAGAAGAGCCCGCTCGTGATATTTATGTCCGGGTCGTAGGCCACCGGGAAGGTGACCCCGCTGGCCTTGATAAAGGCCTGCGCGCTGGACCTGGTGTCCTCGCTGTCGACGCCGATCACCCGGATGCGAGCCAGCGGGCCCCCGGACGCATCCTGCTGGTGGACGGCCGCGGCCAGCGGGGGCAGCTCCTGATGGCAGCTGGGGCACCAGTTGCCGAAGAAGAGCAGAACGGCCGGGGTCCCGCCGCTCCCCCCGTCGGCGGGCACCGACACCCGGCTCCTGCCCACCGGTCCGACGTTGTCCGCCGTGAACGCCGGCACCGGACCTCCGACGAACGGTCCGCCACCGCCCGAACCCGAACCCGAACCAGAACCAGAACCCGAGCCCGACGTCTGGCTCGTGCCCACGCTCGTGAACAGCCCCACGCCCAGCGCAACGGCCAGCGCGACACCGATTGCGAGGAACCGCTTGCGCGGCGCCCGGCGCGCCGGCCCGGGAGGGCCTGGCGACCCCGGCCCCGGCCCCGAAGGCTCCGGCTTCTCCGCCCCCTCGGCGGCTGGCACTGCATCGGACATCGGAGCGGAAGAACTTAGTGAATGTGGTTGCGGATGAGGACGTCGCCCGCCATGGCCACGAACAGCACGGTGAGGTAGGTGATGGAGTAGCCGAAGACGCGCATCGCCTCGCGGCCCGTGGCCGCGCCGGTCTGGGCCAGGCCCCACAGCCGCGTCACCAGGTAAAGGAACCCGAACCCGAGCACCGTGGCCGTGATCATGTAGATCCATCCCAGATGCGCCACCGGTCCGAACACGAACGACACCGCGACCAGCGCCACCGTGTAGTAGACGATCTCGGTCGTCGTCCGCTTCATCGATGCCACCACGGGCAACATGGGCACGTCCGCCGCCGCATAGTCATCGCGGTACTTGACCGCCAGCGACCAGAAGTGCGGCGGCGTCCAGATGAAGATGATGGCGAACAGCACCACCGGCGCCCACGCCAGCGAGTCCGTCACCGCCGCCCAGCCCACGAGCACGGGCACCGCTCCCGCAGCGCCGCCGATGACGATGTTCTGCGAGGAGCGGCGCTTCAGCCACAGCGTGTACACGAAGACGTAGAAGAGCGTCGCCGAGATCGCCAGCACGGCCGACAGCAGGTTCACCGCCTGCCACAGCTCCACGAACGCGGCCACCTCGAGGACCAGCGCGAACACCAGCGCAGCCGTCGCCGACATCGCCCCGGTGACCAGCGGCCGGTTCTTGGTCCGGTTCATCAGCCGGTCGATGTCCCGGTCGACGACCATGTTGATGGCGTTGGCGCCCCCGGCGGCCAGCGCCCCACCGGCGACCGTGGCCGCCATCAGCCACAGCGGAGGCAGCCCGCGCTGGGCCACCACCATGGTGGGCACCGTCGTGACCAGCAGGAGCTCGATGATCCGTGGCTTTGTCAGCGCGACATACGCCCCGACGGTCGACCGCGACCGCCTCGCTCGCTGGCCCGGGAGGGCGGGCGCCTCGATAGACATGTCGGAGCCAGCCTACGACCAGGGTCTGAGCCGGGACCAGGCGGCAGGTCTCGGTACCATTGACCCCTCGTGTCGCGGCGCCGTCCCTTCACCATCACCCCCTCCGCGGGCCACCGGGTCAACCTCGTCGCCCTGGCGCTGACGGCCCTTATCGTGCTGACGGGCGGGGCCGTGCGCCTCACCGGCAGCGGCCTCGGCTGCAGCAACTGGCCCGAGTGCACCGCCGGCCACCTCACCCCGGCGCTCCAGTTTCACGGGCTGGTCGAGTTCGGCAACCGCCTGGTCACGGTGGTGCTCGTGATCGCCGTGGCCGCTTCGTTCCTCGCCATGGCCTTCCGCCGCCCCCGCCGGCGGGACCTCATGTGGCTGAGCGGCGGGCTCGTGGCCGGCGTCCTGGCCCAAGCCGTCCTCGGCGGCATCGTCGTCTACACCAAGCTCAACCCCTACGTGGTCATGGTGCACTTCCTGGCCACCATGCTGCTCCTGGTCGACGCCGTCGTCCTGGTGCACCGTGACCGCCTGGACTACTCCCCTGGCTCGGCCCACCTGCTGGTGCCCCGGGCGCTGATCAGGCTCTACTACGTCCTGCTCGCGCTGCTGACGCTCGTCCTCGCCGCGGGCACGGCGACGACGGGTGCGGGGCCGCACGCCGGCGACAGCTCGGGCCAGCAGATCGCCAAGCGCATCCCCATCGCCCTGCGCGACATGGCCGAGCTCCACTCGAGCATGGCCCTCCTCATGGTCGGCCTCACGCTCGGCCTCGTGGTCGCGCTCCACGCTACCGGGGTCCCCGAGCGGGTGCGCCGTTCGGCCCGCATCCTCATGATCGTGATGGCGGCCCAGGCCGGGGTCGGCTACACGCAGTACTTCACCCACCTGCCGGCACTGCTGGTCGAGGTGCACCTGCTGGGCGCCACCGCCATCGTGGTCGGGACGGTGCAGACCTTTCTGGCCTGCACGTATCACGCCTCTGAGGTCGTGGCCACCCCGCCTGTCCCCGACACATCGGCGGCGGGCGTCCCGATCGGTGCCCGGTAACCTTGATCGTCCCGTGCCGCCGGCACGGTCCCGCCCCCATCGTCTAGCGGCCTAGGACACCGCCCTTTCACGGCGGCAGCACCGGTTCGAATCCGGTTGGGGGTGCGGCTGATCCCGATTGCACTGAGCACTGAGGGCGGCAACGATCTCAGTTGTGGACCAACCTGCAGCCACCGGCAAGCCGCTGCCGCTCATCCTCGCTCGCGAGCTGGCGTCGAGTCTCGCGACCCCGATGTTCCTGCTGGACGCGCGAGGTGTTCTGGTCTTCTACAACGATGCCGCGGCCTTGCTGATCGGGAAGCCGTTCGTCGAAATGGGCGAGATTCCGGCCGAGGAGTTCGGCGCGGTCCTGCACCTGAAGACCCCGGGTGGCGAGCCGGTTCGCCGACGGGACTCTCCTTCGGGAATCGCATTCTTCGAGCGCCGTCCTTCGCACCAGACGCTCGCCGCAACGGGATTCGACGGAGTGCAGCGGCTCGTGCACGCGACCGCGTATCCGTTGTTCGGTACGAACAGCGAGATGCACGGCGTCGTTTCGGTCTTCTGGGAGGTCGCCGACCCGGATCGTGGGTCCTGATGTACGCGCGCGTATGGGGCTGCCGTGGCTCGGTCGCCGCGCCGGGCCCCGACACCGTCAAGTACGGCGGCAACACGTCGTGCGTCGAGGTGCGCCTGGCGGGCGGACAGATCCTTGTCCTGGACGCCGGGACCGGCATCCGACCGCTCGGCGTGGTGATGCAGACGAGCCCGGTCCCCGAACTGCACATCCTCCTCAGCCATCTTCACCTCGACCACCTACAGGGCCTCGGGTTCTTCCGCCCGCTCTTCAATCCCGACCTTGAAATCCACCTCTGGGGGCCGCCATCTCCCGTCCAGACCCTTGCCGAGCGCATCGCCATGTACCTGTCTCCCCCACTGTTCCCGGTCAGCCTGGACGACGTCCCGGCGCGGCTCACGTTTCACGACGCCCCCGATGACGCCGTCGCGATCGGTTCGGCGACCATGCGAGCGGGCCTGGTGCAGCACCAGGGTCCGACCGTCGGCTACCGGATCGACGAAGACGGACATTCGCTGGTGTACATGCCGGATCACGAGCCCTCGCTCGGAACGGAGCTTCGTTCACTCCCGCCGGAATGGATGAGCGGGTATGACATCGCGCGAGACGCCGATGTCTTGCTGCATGACGCGCAGTATCGCGATCACGAGTACGGCGCGCACATCGGCTGGGGCCATTCGGGAGTCGCCGACGCGGTTGAGTTCGCCGAGAAGGCGGGCGTGCGGAACCTCGTGTTGTTCCACCACGACCCCTACCACACCGACAACGAGCTCGAAGAGGTCCTCCGCGAGGCCCGCAAGATCCGGCCGTCGGCCGAAGACAGGGTCTGCCTGGCCAGCGAGGGCATGACGATCACCCTCGATGGCGCAGGCGTACAGCTCGTCCCCGGGTGAGGTTGAACGAGATCAGTCGAGGACGCAGTTGCTTGGCTTGCCTAGCTAGTTGGCCGCTGAACGCGGGGGCAGGTCCCCGATCATGTCGAGCAACTCCTCGCGTCCGAGCCCGTAGTGCCGCGCCAGATCCAACAGTTCGGCCGCCTTAGCTCGCACGATCCCTCGTTCCGGCATGCCTGCGACCGTCACGCCGCGGCCCCGGCGGAACTCCAGCACACCCTCGTCGCGGAGTATCCGCAGGGCACGCAGCACGGTGTTCGTGTGGACCCCGAGCACGACCGCCATGTCGCGGGCCGGCGGCAGTCGCTGCCCCGGTCGGACGTCGCCTCGAACGATGTCGCCCCGGATCTCCGCCGCCACCTGGTCGTGCAGCGCGAGGGCGCCTTCCCGCTCGATCTTGACAGGATCCATGGTGACATGCAGAGTAGCACTACATGGCAACCACCGAGGTAGCCGAACCCCGCCGGGCGGACTCCCCGGAGCAGTCGCCACCGGAGGCCGTGATCCGCGAGGCCCGGCGACGCCAGCGCCGGCGCTGGACGGCCTGGGCGGTCGCCGCCGTCGCCCTGGCCGTCGTGGGCATCGTCGTGTCCGTGCTCGTGCCGGGCCCGGGCGGTAGCGGCCGCAAGCCAACCCGAGCGACACCGCCGAGCCGCTCCGTCCGCGTCTCGGCACCGCCGTCCCTCCAGCCCGAACGCCCGCAATCGCTCGCCCTCGGCCCCGGGGGGACGCTGTACGTCGCGGACACGTTGCGCAATCAGATCCTCGAACGTCTGCCGGACGGCCGGTTCACTGTGCTCGTTGGCGACGGCAAGGTCGGCTTTTCGGGTGACGGCGGGCCCGCCACCGCCGCGGAGATCAGCGACCCGGGGGGTATGGCGGTGGCACCCGACGGGACCCTGTACTTCGCGGACGATGGCAACTTCCGCATCCGTGCCGTATCGCCCGCGGGGACGATCACCACCGTCGCCGGCGACGGCCAGTCCGGGAACGGGTACGTGAGCGACGGGACACCGGCGCTGGACGCGTCGATCATCCCGTACGACGTGATCACCGGACCCGACGGCGCGCTCTATGTGGCAACGGATCAAGAAGTCCTCCGCCTCGGCTCGGGTGGAACCTTCACCTGCCTGGTTGGCTGCAACCGCAACAGCCCCTACGCCGGGGACTACGGCGCCGGCGGCTCTGCGGAGGCGGGGTCGGCGGACGGACCGAACGGCCTCGCCTTCGACGCGGCGGGAGACCTGTACATCGCGGGCTCCAACACGAAGGAAATCCTGATGGTCGACCCTCGGGGCATCCTCCACGACATCGGGAGCGTCTACCCGAGAGGTCCGGGAGGACTGGTGACCGGTCCCGGCGGCACGGTCTTCGCCATGGACGAGCTCGGCCTCGTACAGCTGACGCCGACCGGCATCCGCTCCATCTTTAGGTTCCCCGGCGGATACAAGGCCAAAGTCATCTTCCACGGCATCAACGGCTTCTCGCCCAACGGCATCGCGATCGACCCGGACGGCTCCATCTTCGTCGACACGTTCTACGGCAACGGCTACACGACCGAGTCGGCCATCGCGGTGGTCAGACCGAACGGGACCTCAGCGCTTCTCTGGCACGCCAAACCGGGCTGAACCCGGTATCAGGCCCAGATGACGACGAGGTCCTTCACGTGACGCAGTCCGGGCGGGTACTCGAGGTCCTCATGCCCAGGCTTGATGCGGTAGTCGGGGATGCGCGCATGCCACTCCTTCAGCGTCACCCGTAACTCTCGCCGGGCGAGGTGACTGCCCAGGCACCGGTGCACGCCGCCGCCGAAGGCGATGTGCCGGTTTTCCTCGCGGTCGAAGCGGACCTCGGTGCTGTCCGTGAAGGCACCGGGGTCGATGTTCGCCGCTCCGTAGCTCACGAGGACTGCGGTGCCCTGCGCGACTTTCCGGCCGTTCGGGAGCTCGGTGTCCTCGGTGGCCACGCGGGGGACACCCATCGGCACCGGAGACTCCCATCGCAGCAGCTCCTCGACCGCCGACGGAACGACGGAGGGGTCCGCGACGATCTGGCGCCGGTGTTCGGGATGCTGGGCCAGAAACCGCGTAGAAGCAGGTCAGCGAGTCGCTGACGGTGTCGAGGCCGGCGATGAGGAAGAGGAACAGGATGTCGAGCACCTCGTCGGTACTGAGCCGGTCGCCGTCGATCTCGGCGGCCAGGAATCCCGAGATGACATCGTCCCGTGGCGATTTCGTACGGTCGGCGATCACCCCACCGAAGTACTCGTAGATCTCTTGACCGGTGGCGTCTTGGACCTTCCGCCGCGCCTCAGGGTCGAGAAGCGCGTCCGGGTCGATCTTCTCGGGGTGCAGGATGCCGTCCCGCAGGTGGAGGAACATGTCCAGCTGGTCCTCCGGGAGGCCCATCAGACCGAGGAACACCGACGAAGGCAGGATCTCGGCGAACTCCTCGGTGAAGTTGCACTCACCTCGCTTGATGAATCCGTCGATAAGTGCGTTGACCCGTCGGCTGATGTCCTGCTCCTGCGCGTCCATGCGACGCGGGGCGAAGAGCGGGTCCAGGAGTTTGCGGTACTTGGCATGTAGCGGCGGGTCTACATTGAGAGGGATCAACGGGCGGACGTTGCCCAGTCCCATCTCGACCCGGGACGAAAAGAATTGGTGGTTGCGCAGCACGTGGTCGGTCGTGGCCCGGTCGAAGCTGACGGCCACTCCGGGGCTCAACTCGAAGTACCCACCCTTCTCTATCCTCTTGAGATAACCCGGCTGCGGCTCCTTCATGTCCAGCATGGCGTACGTGGCCGCCTCGGTGTCGTCCTCGGAAGTCCTGTCGATCTTCACCACATCGTCTGTCGAGGTCCTGTCGGTCACGCCGCACCCCCTTCGTCAGGTACTCCACCGACATTAGAGACCGCCGTAGGCCGGCGCTGCGCGCTGGCGGGTTGGCCCGGTTCTAGCGAGCGTCAGACCGGTCCGTCCTTCTCGGAGCTAGGAGTCCACCGCCTGCTGCTCCAGACGGTGGATCGGCATGACGGCCGGCTCGCCGACGTCGAGCCCGACGTCGGCGATGATTGGCATGAGGGCTTCGCCGAACTTGCCGAAGGCCTCTTCCGACTCCCAGATGTCGTAGACCATGAGGTCACCGTCGTCGCCGAAGCACGAATGATGGATCCGGCCGCTCGGGGTGGAGTCACCGGCCTCGAGGAGCCGGCGGTGCACCTCCTCGAATTGCGCCATCGTCATCCCTTTGGGGTGGAAGTACACCGCGATCGCCATCTGTCCTCCTTCTGCCCGCAGCGCGGCCGCCTGCCGACATCGCAGGCGATGATGCGGACGTGAGGGACTCTTCCGCTCGCGAGGACTCAGCTGCAACTCAGCTAAACGAGAGCCGCTCGCCGGCGCCGTCGCATGAACAGCTCCGCCGAGCTCGCCAGGTCGGCCTGAATCTGGTCCTGGTTCTCCAAGAGCTCGTCGGCCCACAGCATCTGCAGCGTCATCCGCAAGCGATCGACACGGCGCTGCGCACGGGCATCCTCGAAGGCGGCAAACAACACGTCGTGCAGCGCCGCGTCGTGGGGCGGTGGCTCGTCGAGCGTCGAACGTTGGTCTGCCAGCATCTCGGCAAACTCCTGATACCACCGGTGACTGGCGGCGTACATGTCGCGCAGGACGGCCCCGGCCACTGCGACCGATTCGACCTCGGTCTCGCCGGGATCTACCTGCTCCACCGGGAGCGTCGAAAGCGTGTAGGCGGCCAGGCGGATGCGGTTCGACCCGGTGAAGAGGTTCGCAACGGTCTCGACCGGGACCATCTTGGCCCCCCGTTCGGCGAGGTACTGGCGGAAGGCGTCATCGAGCAAGAGGTAGGCACTGTGGGAGGCCCGGCTGCTCGGGTCGGTATCCACGTTTCGAGTCGTCTCGGTCAGGCGGTCCACGGCGTCGGCCAGGAAGCCGGAGTTGGCCACGAACGCGGTGGAAAGAGCTCGCCCCAGTGCCGCCGTCGCACCACGCGGCCAGAACAGCAAGCCGACCACGATGCTGACGCCGCATCCGATGGCCACGTCCTCGATGCGGGTCAGCCCCACCTCCCATCCCACCGGCTGGATGATGTTGAAGAGGATGACGATCACGAGCGTGAAGGCCGCCTGTCCGGCGGCGAAGGAAACCATGGATGGCGCCGCCCCCGCGAGCAGGACACACAGCGGGAGCAGGAACCACAGAAGGATCTGATGATCCGCGACGCCGACGGTGATGGCGGCGCCGACGAGGAAACCGACCGTGGTGCCTGCGATGGCGCGCAACGCTGAGGCGCCGGTCCCCAGGGCGTTGGAGCGCAAGACCGAGAGAGTGCCCAGCACCACCCAGAAGCCATGGGACACATTGGTGATCTCGACCACCGTTACGGCCAGCGCCAGCCCGGCGGCGCCCCTGATGGCGTTGCGGAACCACACCGAACGGAACGAGAGGTAGGAGGTGATCCGAGAGGCGACGTTGCGCGGGGCCGACTCGAATCCGGGTCCGAGGCGGCGGTCGACAACGGTCTCCGCTCCGGCGGAGGCCGAGCGCGGCGTCCGCCGCCATCTCGGTAGCGATGCCGAGCGCCCGCACGTTGAAGCTGGGGTCAAGGGCGGACGCGAAACCCTCGGGTCCTGCGGTGCGCTCGTGGCGAGCACTGGCGTCGAGCGCCCTGTCGACGCCCTTGTCGGCACGGACAAGGGCCGAGACGTCGGTGGCGAGCTCGGCGCCGATGTACTCGTCGAGCCGGCGCAGGCAGTCGGTGACCGCGTCGATACGTCCCTGATCACGCACCGGATGGGCGTCCTGATCTGAGACGAGGGCCGCGCTGCGGCGAAGGGTCTCCGCCACCGTCTCCAACAATGCGCGTACCTGCGGGCTGAGCGGACCGAGATTCCCACCGTCGAGAATTGGGTTCCCGGCCACCCACTCCAGCCGGCCCACCAATTTCGACAGTGCCAGCGCAGCCGAGGCGGCACCGGTGGCCGGGTAGGGCGTGCCGGTGAACTGCGACCGCAGCTTTTCGAGCTCAGAGGTCAACGCGGCTTGCGCCTGGGGCTCGATCACGCCCTTGGCACGGGCGTCGGCCACCGTGGCAAGCGCGGAAAGCATCGCGGACAGCCGGCGCCGGAGGTTGTCGTGCCAGGGGGTCGGCCACAGGAACAGGCAGGCCGGAATGCAGAAGGCCGCGGCCAGCACCCAGCCCAAGATGCGGGGGTCGATGGCGGACGCGGGTTGGGCGACGCCAACGGGCAACACGAAGAGGAGGAGTGCGGCGGTCGATGCCGTGGCGACCTGGGGGGCCAGGATGCCGGCGTAGAGGATGGCGAACCCGATCAGCGCCATCGTCACGACGGCGGCGGCCCTGTGGGTCGAGACGAGCGTCCCTAACGCGATGAGCCCACAGCCGAAACCGAAGAGTGCGAGGTAGCAGGCAAGCCTGGTGCGCATCGGCCCGGTGAAATCCACGAAAAGCAACAGCGCGAACGAACCGAAGGCCGCGACGAGACTGACCTGGCCATTCGCGAACGCCACGTGAGCGAGACCGAAGACACCGGGCATGAAGACGGCCGCCCGGACCGAGCGCTTCACGGCCAGGAGGTCGGGGTCCTTGGACCGGATCCACGCGCCGGGCGCGGACCATGGTCGGACGGGTTCCGAGACGGACGGGGCGGCGACGCTGCTCATGGGTCTCGGTTCATCATCTCGGAGGGCTCGCCGGCCGGCAAGAAGACCAGGCGGAAGCGCGCCACCCGCCTCAGACCGTCGGGTCCTCCCATGAGTGCTCGTTGCCCTCCGATGGCGTCATGTACAGCATGGTGACCCCATCGGGCGCGTCGTTGCTGTGCCAGGTCGCCTGGGGCACGACGGCGAGCGCTCCGGGTTGCAGGGTCTCGGAGAACGGTCCGTCCGGAAGCAGTACGGTCAACTGCGACGTACCGGAGAGGACCAGCAGCAGCTCGTCGCCTCCATTGTGGCGTTCCCAGGGCGGCCGGCCGACAAATGCGCCCACGCCGCACCCACAGCCGTGGAAGTCGAAGTTGTCGATCGGGCTCGGCGGCTCCTCCGTGGCGTGGGCGAGGTCGGCGCGCAGCATCCGGGCGACGGCCCCCGGGCTCAGGTCACGGAGAAGTACTGATGGCATGGTCGCTACTTCCTTTTCGGGGGCAACGAGCGCGCGTAAGCGGTGCCCAACGTCGCCCACTTGCGGAGCTGCGGCGTCGTCCGCACGTCGGCCGAGCCGACGCGGAGCCACCCCGCCATCTCCTGTCCTCGCATGACGGCCGAGCTCGCCTTGGTCGTGCGCACGAGCTGGTCGGACTGGTCGGGATCGACCCGGACCAGGATGCCGCCCTGGCCGCTGGCGGCGATCGCCATGTTGCCGCCGACGAGGAACGCGAGCCCGCCGAACATCTTCTTCTCGCTGAGACCGCGTTCCTTGGCCACCAACTCCCGGATCCGGTCCGCGAACGCCTCGTCGTAGGCCACCGCGCCATCGTACGCGGAGGGTGGGGCATCCCGATCCGAAGAACCCGAGCTCAGACGTCCTCGTAGGCGGCCCGGGCCGGCGCGAGGTCGAGGTATTCGCGCCAGGTGCGGATCCGTCCGCCGACAAGCTCGAAGACCGCGCAGATGGGAAGCGTGACGGAGCGGCCGTTCAGGGTGATGACGTCGGTGCGCTCGTTGATCACGACCGCGTCCGACGCGACCTGGTGGTGCACCTCGATCCGCGCCCGTGGCGTCCCCTCGAAGCCACGCACCCACTCGGCGAGCGCGGCTATGCCCGATATCGGCGTGAGCGGCATGCAGTGGTACACGGCGTCGTCGGTGAAGGAGCCGAGGATGGCGTCGGTGTCCCGTCGCTGCCAGTCGGCGATGAAGGTCCGGATGCGCGCGTCGTTGTCCTCTGCCTCGGAACGGGAGGTCACCGGTGGGAATGTAGCGAAACGATCGATCGAGCTCGCTCGTGCTCAGTCGAGCTCAGTCGAACTCAGTCGAGCTCGGCCAGCAGCTCGCGGCAGCGCTGGGCGTCGTGGACCAGCTTGGCCCGGAACCCGTTCATCCGGGCGAGCTTCGCCTGCAGCTGCTCGGCCAGCCGCTCGTTCAACTCGGCCGCCTCCTCGAGGGTGGCCTTCTGCTCTGCCTGGGCCTTCTTGGTCCCCACGCCCTTGGTGGCACGGTAGGTGACGCGTAGCTCATCGAGCCGCGTCTCGAGGGCGAGGAACTCCTTGATCTCGTCGAGGTTCATGCCGAGCACCTCGCGCAGCTCCAGGATGCGCTGCAGGTGCTCGATGTCCTCCGCCGTGTAGCGCCGCTCGCCCCCCGCCGTGTAGAGGGACGGCGTGAGCAGGCCGAGCTCCTCGTAGTAGCGGAGGGTGCGCGCCGAGACGCCGGCCCGCGTCGCGGCGTCGCTGATGCGGATGCCCGCCTCAACCGGTTCGTCGGGGGCCGGGGCGGTGACCGAACCTGATCGGCGTGGTGTCGACACGGCCATCACTCCACCAGCAACGGTTCGGTTTCCGCCACCGCCTCCTGCGCCGGGACGCGGTCGGCGGCCTCGAAGGGCTCGGTGGTGAGCCGGGTGGAAGTGCCGGGCTCGACGTAGTGGTACTTGCCGCCCCGGAGCATGGAGGCGAAGGCGCCGAGCAGGCACACCGCGGCGGCGAACGCGAAGGCCTCGGTCAGCCCCTGGGAGAACGCCGGCGCGATGAGGTGCGGGAAGAACTGGCGGCTGGTGAGGTAGGCCGCCGTCGCGTGCGGCAGGTGCGCCAGCTCGGCGTGGCCGAGGAGCACTTGCATCGGGTTGTAGCCGAGGAACGCGGCGAACAGGCTGCCGACGGGCGGGAGGTGCGAGACGCGGGTCGCCACGCCCGGGCTGACGCCTTGCGAGGTGAGGCCGTGGTAGAGCGCGCCCGGGAGGATCGAGGCCAAGCCGAGGATCATCAGCGTGAAGAAGATGCCGATGGAGAGCACCTGGGCCGACGAGTTGAACGTCCC
The DNA here is from genome assembly GCA_963834405.1 of uncultured Acidimicrobiaceae bacterium. Taxonomy (GTDB): domain Bacteria; phylum Actinomycetota; class Acidimicrobiia; order Acidimicrobiales; family RAAP-2; genus Bog-473. The sequence goes on from CAWIBX010000003.1 coordinate 157,326, forward strand.
CGCCATGCCGGCGCCCGCGCCGCGCTGGCTCGCCGGAAGGCTGTTCATGATCCCGGTCTGGTTGGGCGCGATGAACATGCCCATCCCGATGGAATTGAGGAAGATCAGCGCGGCGAAGCCCCAATAGAAGAAGTTCACCGGCAGCATGATCAGCGCGATGAAGGTGAGCGCGACGAGGACGAGGCCGCCGGTCGCGAAGGGGCGGGCGCCGTAGCGGTCCGCCAGCACGCCGCTGACCGGACCCGCCAGGAGGAGGCCCACGGTGAGCGGGATCATGTAGATGCCGGCCCAGAGCGGCGTCTGGCTGAAGCTGTAGCCGTGGAGCGGGAGCCAGATGCCTTGGAGCCAGATGACGAGCATGAACATCAAGCCGCCGCGGCTCAGCGAGGCGAGGAAGCTGGCCACGTTGCCCGCGCTGAAGGCGCGGATGCGGAACAGGGTGAGGCGGAACATCGGCTGCGCCACCTTGGTCTCGATGATGCCGAAGAGGACCAGGATGGCGAGGCCGCCGAAGATCGCCGCCAGCACAAAGGGGCTCGTCCAGCCCATGGTGTGCCCGCCGTAGGGCAGGAGGCCGTAGGTGATGCCGACGAGCAAGAGGATCAGGCCCGCGGCGAAGGTGACGTTCCCCAGCCAGTCGATGTGGGCCGGGGTGCGCACGCCGCGGTCCTCGAGCTTCACGTAGGCCCACAGCGTGCCGATGACGCCGAAGGGCACCGAAATCAGGAAGACGAGGTGCCACTGGACGGGGGCGAGCAGGCCGCCGAGGACCAGACCGACGAACGAGCCGGCGACCGCGGCGACGTTGTTGATGCCGAGTCCGAGGCCACGCTTGTCGGCCGGGAAGGCGTCGGTGATGATGGCCGACGAGTTGGCGAACAGCATGGCGCCGCCGACGCCCTGGCCGACGCGCATGACGATGAGCCAGATGGCCGCGGCGGTCCCTGTCATCCAGGTGACGGCGAGAAGGATGGAGAAGGTCGTGAACACCGCGAAGCCGAGGTTGAAGATCTTCACGCGCCCGAACATGTCGCCGACGCGGCCGAGGGTCACGACGAGGACGGCGAGCGTGACCATGAAGCCCATGAGCATCCAGAGCATGTAGGGCGTGTTGCCCGGGGTGAGCGGGTTGAGGTCGATGCCGCGGAAGATGGAGGGCAGCGAGATGAGCACGATCGACTGGTTGATGAAGACCATCACCGTGCCGAGCGTGACGGTGGTGAGCGCGACCCAGCGGTACGAGGAACGGTGGCCGTCGGCGCTGAGGGCGGCCTCGGCGGGGGCGTGGCCGTTCGTCGTCGGGAGGGAGGTGGCGCGCACTCCGAAAAGTTTAACGTTAACGTCAGGGTTATGAAACAGGCGGCTCCACCGGGGAGAGGAGCGCCGCCTCGAACACGGCCCCGACGTCGTGCGAGAAGGCGACCGCCGTCTCGCTGCCCAGCTGGGTCACCGACATCAGCACGGAGAGCATGAGGGCGATCACCCCGTTGCCGATGGCCACCGGGTCGATGTCCGGCCGGACCGTGCCCGCCGCCTGGCCGGTCCGCAGGAGCTCGGTGCAGGCCTTGCGCAGCTCGTTGAGCGCCGGGATCTCCAGGACCCGCACCGTCACCTCGGGCTCGAGCCCGGCCAGCAGCCGGCGGGCCAGGGGGTGGCGCCCCACCGCCGCGACCAGGGTGAAGATGAGCGTGTCGTGCCAGACCCGGATGTCGGGCTCGCCGAGCACCGTGGCCAGCCCCTCGTGGATGACGCCGGCGGCGTCTTCGTCCACCGCCGCGAGGAACAGCGCCTCCTTGTTGGGGAAGTAGGCGTAGGCCACCGTCCCGCCGACCCCCGCCTCCCGGGCGATGTCGGTGACGGAGGTGACCCGGAAGCCGTCGCGCCCGAAGCGGTCGATGGCGGCCTGCAGGATGCCCCGCCTGGTCCGGTCCCCCTTCGTCTCCGCCATCTTCGGTTCCTCCCCCTGCTCAGGACCCACGTTCGGTCTCCGCGCCGGTGCCGCGCGCCCCGGGCGGCGGCTACCTCATACCATGGAAATAGAGGATGTGAGTAAATCCCTCAAATAGTCTATCATGGACCCGACCAGGTGAGCGGGAGGCAGATGCAGGTGGTCCAGACAGCGACGACGGCGCGCACGCAGAGCAGCAACCCGGAGAACGTGGTCCCGACCCGGCGGATGGACTTCGAGGAATCGATGCGGGACCTGCCCAAGCACTACGCCCGGGGTGGCGACCTGATCGCCAGCCACGTGATCATGGCCCTGTCCTCGGTGTTCCCCGACGGCGAGGACTACTTCGTCCGCTCGGTGCGCCACTACCGGGAGCGGATCACCGACCCGGCGCTGAAGAAGCAGGTGGCGGGGTTCATCGGCCAGGAGTCCGTGCACGGCCGGGAACACCGGGTGTTCAACGACCGGCTGGCCGAGCTGGGGTATCCGGCCAGGGAGTACGAGGCCGTGACCCGGGTCGGGTTGCGCATCCGCGAGCGCCTGGCGCCGGCCAAGGCCAACCTGGCGGCGACGGCTGCGCTCGAGCACTTCACGGCCACGCTGGCCGAGCTCGTGCTGTCGAGCGAGGAGATCCGCGACCTCATGGGGGCCGACGCCGTGCGGGACCTCTTCGTGTGGCACGCGCTCGAGGAGTCCGAACACAAGGCCGTCGCGTTCGACGTCTACAAGGCCGTCGGCGGCGGGGAGCGCCTGCGGGTCTGGACCATGAACTTCTTCCGCTTCGGCTTCGTCTTCGGCATGGGGTTCGCGGTCGTGCTCTCGCTGCTGCGCGACCGCGCCACCTGGCAGCGGGGCGCCCTGCGCGGAAGCTGGCAGCGGGTGAAAGCCTCGCCGATCATGGACCCGGCCCTGTGGGCCCAGCTCAAGGACTACAACCGCCCGGACTTCCACCCGGACGACAGCGACACCACCGACCTCGTCGAGACGTGGCGTGCGAGGCTGTTCGGGGAGGACGGGACCCTGAACGACAAGCTGGCCGGAAAGGCCGCCTGATGGCACTGACCACCGAGCGCGCCGCCGGAGACGAGACCGAGATCGCGCACGTCGACGTCCTCGTCGTCGGCGCCGGGCTCTCGGGGATCGGCGCCGCGCACTACCTGCAGACCGAGTGCCCCTGGGCCAGCTACACCATCTTCGAGGCCCGCGACGCCATCGGCGGGACCTGGGACCTCTTCCGCTACCCGGGCATCCGCTCGGACTCGGACATGCACACGCTGGGCTACTCCTTCCACCCCTGGGACGGCGAGAAGTCGATCGCGGACGGTGAGTCCATCCTGCAGTACATAAAGGACACCGCCGAGGTGTCCGGGATCACGCCGCGGATCCGCTTCAACCACCGGGTCACCGCGGCCAACTGGTCGAACGAGGGCGCGGTGTGGCAGATCACGGCCGAGCGTGTCGACACCGGCGAGCGCATGGACCTGACGGCCGGCTTCCTGTTCTCCTGCAGCGGCTACTACCGCTACGACCAGGGGTATCTGCCCGACTTCGCCGGCATGGACGACTACCGCGGCACCGTCGTGCACCCGCAGCAATGGCCGGAGGCGCTCGACTTCGCCGGGAAGCGCGTCGTGGTGATCGGGAGCGGCGCCACCGCGGTCACGCTCGTCCCGGCGCTGGCCCGCTCGGCGGCCCACGTCACGATGCTGCAGCGCTCGCCGAGCTACGTCGCATCCCTGCCCGAGAAGAGCCCGGCCGCCGCCGTCTTCCGTACGGTCCTGCCCGCCCAGGCGGCGGGGACGGCGACGAAGTGGTTCCACGCCCTCGTGACGCAGGCCTTCTACCAGGTGTGCCGGCGCTGGCCGAAGCAGATGCGGCGGCTCCTGGTGCAGGGGCTGAAGCGCCAGCTCCCCCCCGGCTACGACGTCGGCACCCACTTCACGCCGCACTACAACCCCTGGGACCAGCGCTTCTGCGCCGTGCCCAACGGCGACCTCTTCGCGGCCATCCGCGACGGCAGTGCTTCCGTCGTGACCGACCACATCGAACGCTTCACCGCGAAGGGCCTGCTGCTCACGTCGGGCGCCGAGCTCGAGGCGGACATCATCGTGACCGCGACGGGGCTGCAGCTGCTCTTCCTCGGCGGCATCGGCCTCACCGTCGACGGCGAGCCGGTCGACCCGTCGACCCGTCTCACCTACAAGGGCATGATGCTCGAGGGGGTGCCGAACATGGCCGTCGCGCTGGGCTACACGAACGCGTCGTGGACGCTCAAGTGCGACCTCACGTGTGACTACGTCTGCCGGCTCCTCAACCACATGCACGAGCGGGACCTCACTGGGGCCGTGCCCCGTAACACCGACGACGCCGCCGTCGAGGGGACGCTGCTCGGGCTGACGTCGGGCTACATCCAGCGCTCGGCGCACCTGCTCCCCAAGCAGGGGACGCACTACCCGTGGCGGGTACACCAGAGCTATCTGCGCGACTATCGCGCCCTGAAAATGAGCGACGTCGACGACTCCTACATGGTGTTCTCGGCCGTCCCCGGGAAGGACGCGCCGGCCGTGGCGTCCCTGGCGTCCTGACGTGCGGGACTACAGGGGACGCGTCGCCGCGGTGACGGGGGCGGCGTCGGGCATCGGCCGCGCTCTGGCGAACGACCTCGCCCGCCGAGGCGCCCACCTGGCGCTCGCGGACAGAGACGACGCCGGGCTGGCCGAGACGGTGGCGCAGTGCGAGGAGCGCGGGGTGAAGATCACGGCGCAGCACCTCGACGTGGCGGAGCGGGACGCCGTCTACGCCTGGGCCGACCAGGTGGTGGCCGACCACGGCACGGTCAACCTCGTCGTGAACAACGCCGGCGTGGCGCTGGGGGCGACGGTCGAGTCGATGACCTACGAGGACTTCGAGTGGCTGATGAACATCAACTTCTGGGGGGTGGTGTACGGCACGAAGGCGTTCCTGCCCCACCTCAAGGCGTCGGGGGAGGGCCACATCGTCAACCTCTCCAGCGTGTTCGGCCTGATCAGCGTCCCCTCCCAGTCCGCCTACAACGCCGCCAAGTTCGCCGTGCGCGGGTTCACCGACGCGCTGCGCATGGAGCTCGAGATAGAGGGCGCGCCCGTGTCGGTGACCACGATCCACCCCGGCGGCATCAAGACCAACATCGCCCGCAACGCCCGCATGGACCCGAGCGTCACCGAGATCACCGGCGACCCCGAGCGGGCCCGGCGCGACTTCGAGCGCATCTTCATCACCAGCCCGGAGAAGGCGGCGCGCCAGATCCTCGCCGCGGTCCAGCGCGACCGGCGCCGCGCCCTCATCGGTCCCGACGCCAAGGCCATCGACCTGGTCTCCCGGCTGCCGGGGACGCTGTACCAGACCGCCTTCGCCCGGGGCGCCCGTCGCATCCGCCACTAGGGTCCTGTCCATGGCCGACCTCGTCACCTACGACCGGAACGGGGTAGTGAGCACTGTCACCATGGACGACGGCAAGGTCAACGTCTTCTCGTTCGACATGCTGCGGGCGCTCCACGAGGCGTTCGACCAGGCCGAGCGCGACGAGACGGTGGTGCTGCTCACCGGGAGGCCGGGTTACTTCTCCGCCGGCTTCGACCTCAAGGTCCTCCGGGACGGCGGGGCGGAGGCGACGCGCGAGCTGCTGGCGCTCGGCGCCACGCTGGCCGAACGCATCCTGCTCTTCCCCGCTCCCGTCGTGGTGGCCTGTCCGGGCCACGCCTTCCCCGCCGGCGCCTTCCTCCTCATGGCGGCCGACGAGCGGATCGGGGCGGCGGGTCCCTTCAAGCTCGGGCTCAACGAGGTCCGCATCGGGCTGACGCTGCCGTGGTTCGCCATCGTGCTGGCGCGCCACCGCCTCACGCCGACGCACTTCGACCACGTCACCGTGACCGGGACCATGTTCGACCCGGAGGGGCCCGGGAAGCCGGGCTGCTCGACACGGTGGTGGCACCCGCGGACCTGGAATCGGCCGCCCGCGAGGCGGCGGACGACCTGGCGACGCTGGACCGCCGTGCCCACGCCGGCACGAAACGGCGGGCGCGTCAGGCCGAGGCGAACGAGCTGCGTGCCGCGATCGAGACCGAGCTGGCGCCGACGGCGGCGCCGTGAGCACGGCGCGGGGTGAGAGAAGTGGGAGAACTGGACAGCGGGCGTGGCCCGGCCCATCATTTCCGCCGGTGGAACAGCCCTCTGTGGTCGAGAGCCTGATCCGGTTGCCGGGGGCGCTGCTGCGGCTTCCGACCTCGGCCGTGACGGCGCTCGACGCCATCAACGACATGTCTGTGCGCCTCGACCGTCTCATGGTCATGATGGAGCGCATTGAGGGCGGCATGAACCGCGCCGGATCGGGCATCGACCTGGCGGCCAGCGGCATCTCCGGCGCGGTGAGCGGGCTCGAGAACGCCGTCGGCATCCTCGACGGCTCGCTCCCGTCGCTCTCCGACTCGGCGTCGGCCCTGCGCAACCTCACGGAGCGCCTGGGCTCGGTGGCGGTGGAGCTGGCGACCGAACTGCCCAAGGCCACCAAGTCGCTCCAGGAGGTCTCCCCCGAGCTCTCGACCGTGGTGGGCCTGCTGGACGAGCGCTTCACCCACCTGGACACCGTCGTCACGGAGCTGGCCCGCTTGATGGAGGGCGTGGTCGGGATGATCCCCGGCATGCGACGGGTCCTCCGCCCCCCGACCCCCGTCTGATCCACCGGCCCGAGCACGGCCCAGCAGAGGAGTACATCATGGGCACCGCCGACCACGACGCCGCCGTCGCGACCGTGCGGGCGACGTCGGAGCCGATCCACGACATCGGCACCGCGATCTACCTCAGCCCCGACGTCTTCGGCTGGGCCGCGAAATGGGGTTGGACGAACCCGTTGGCCTTCTATTTCGCGGGTCGGGCCGGGATGCTCGGTGAGGTGGGCGCCGACGTCGTGACGTCCGCGCTCGGGTGGTTCGAGCCGAACGCCGTGAAGGCGATGTACGAGGAGGGCGCGGCGGTGGCCGGCGCCAGGGCGGCGGCGGCGCACATGGCCGAGGCCCACTCGATGTGGGGCGACAAGCACTACGCCGACGTCCCGGACGTCGACCGCATCGCCGCCCTTACCGAAGAGTTGGTCGGCGGGCTCGAGGGGTCGGGCATCCCGCTCTTCGTGGGGTGGCGCGACGCCGAGCGGTCGAGATCCGCGCCCGGGCGGGCGGCCCAGCTCATGCAGATCCTCTGCGAGTGGCGGGGCGGGCTGCATCTCGTCTCCACGACGGCCGCGGGCCTGTCGCCGCTGGAGGCCATCCTGACGAACGAGGGCCCGGGCCAGGCCAAGTTCTTCGGCTGGTCCGAGCCCTTCCCCGACTGCGCGGCCATAAAGGCCAAGCACGACGAGGCGGAGGAGATGACCGACCGGCTCTGCGCGTCGGGGCTGCTCAGGGCGCTCGGCGCAGAGCGGTTCGCCGACTTCGAGCGCGGCGTCAAGGCGTTGAAGGACGTCACGCCCTAGCCCGTCCGCAGGCCCATCCGGGGTGGGGAAAGAACCCCCGAGGGACTACAGTGAAGCGCTGCTCTACGGGAGGCCCCGAGTCGCCCCGGCGGGCAGCACGGCCGTTGCGGTCACGGACCTGTGGTGCAGCTCGGAGTGCACGCCGCCCTGTCAAGGCGGAGGTCGCGGGTTCAAATCCCGTCAGGTCCGCCGCCGGCGCCCGACCCGTCCTGCGGCGGTCAGGCCCGGTTACCCGGTCGGGTAGCTCAGTTGGTAGAGCGCGCGCCTGAAAAGCGTGAGGTCCGCGGATCGATGCCGCGCCCGACCACCGACAAGTCCAGGTGACAGCGGTTTCGATGATCAGTTCGTTCGAACAGTTCGTTCGAATCGCAATATTTCGTGCCACATCATGGCCACACCGGATCTGTTACGTGATACGTGAGAGTTGGGTCCCCCAACGAAGAGTCCCGCTTCCTGCTGCCACGAAGACCAGGACCCCGAGTTACAGGACCACGCAGACGATCAACGTGCCGACGACAATCCGCCGTCAGCCCGAGACCGAGATCACCCAGAAGTTGGGGGGTGCTCCGACGTAGGGGATGTCCTGGAGGTTCTTCACCGCTTTGCTGCCCGAGGTCAATGCCGGCACGAAGTCGATGTAGAAGGCCAGGGCGTTCTTGATCACGATGTTCTGGGCCTGAACCCACGCAGCCTTGAGTTTCGGGCTGGTCGGTGGCAGCGACTGGATCTCGGTGGTGAGCGCGTTCAGCGCCGGGTTGCTGTAGTCGCATATGTCACCGATGCTGCCGCCCGGGATGAACATGGTCGTCAGCTTCCCGATTCCGGGCAGGCCGGACGGGTTCAGACCCATTTCGGCTTTGTGGTCTGAATACAGGTCGGTGACGTAGTTGCTCGTCGGGACGATCTTCAACTTGACCCCGATCTGTGCCCATTCGGCCTGAAGCACCGTGGCCAACTGGTCCGTGTCGGACTCCGGCAACGCCATGAGTGACGTGGAGAATCCGTGCGGATAGCCCGCCGCGGCTAGGAGCGCCTTGGCCTTCTTCACGTTGTACGCGTAGTAGTTCGTCAACGAAGTGTCGTAGAGGTTGCTCGTGGTGGGGAAGAAACTCCAGGCCGGCTGACCCTTCCCGAAGAGGAGTGCTTTGTTGATCGCGGATCGGTTGATCGCGTAGCTGAGTGCCTGGCGGACCCGCACGCTCGCGAGCGGCCCCGACGACTTGCAGATCGGGACGGCGTAGTAGTTCGCGTCGGGGAACGACGAATAGACCTGCAGGTTCGACTGGCCTTCGATGGTAGACAGGTCCGAGACCGGAATCCCCTGCACGTTCACCAAGCCGGACTCGATGGCGTTCACCTGCTGTGGCCCGGAGGGGACGTTGACGAAGGTGATTCCCGAGAGCTTGATACTTGACGCGTCCCAGTAGCGGGGGTTCTTGACCAGGACGAGGCTCTCGTCGGTGGAATAGCTCTTAATCATCCACGGTCCTGCTCCGACCACGTTGGTGTTCGGGTTCCCGGTGCTCGGTCCGGTGGGAAGTGCCATAAAGGACTCCTGATCGGCGAGAAGGGGGTAGAACGTTGAGGCGACCGGCTTCGAGAAGGTCATCGTCAGCGAGTCGGCTCCCGTGACGTCGATCGACGAGATGTCGTAGAACGATGAGTTGAAGGCCCCTAGGTTTGGATTTGTCATGTTGCGTTCGAACCCGGCCTTGACGGCCTTCGCGTCGAGGGTCGCGCCGTTGGAGTACACGAGTCCCCGGCGGAGCGTTATGTCGAGTGTCGACGGGTTTGGGATCGTGACGTTCGACGCGAGGTCCGGCACCAAGGTCCCATTTGTCGTCAAACGCAGGAGTCCGGCGTAGACGGGCCAGTCGTAATCGAAGAAGCCGGCGGGGCCCGTGAACTGCGTCGGGTCGAACTCGATGGGATTGATTCCGCCCGAGAACGGGTAGCCGACCCTGAGGACGCCGACTGCGTTGCTCGACGCGGCACCCGCATTGGCGCTACCGGCCACTAGCATCTGGCTGGCCAGTAACAGGCCGACAGCCATCACGAACATCGTGATCTGCCGAGTCTGTCTCTCCCGCAGGGTCCTCATGATTCACCTTGTCTTTCTTTTGAAGGTCGCCCGTCCCGAGCGGCCCTGAGATTTGGGGAAAAGCATCGACGTCGCAGAGTCCTGAGCCTCGATTGTCAGATCCAGATCGCATCGTTGCCCGTGGAACCAGTGTCGTAGGTGACAGCGATCGACCTGTGCGCCCAAACGGAATCCGAACGCGTTCCCGTACTCTTGCAGCTCCCGTCGATCAGCATGCGGGTTTCGGCGGTCATCTCCTCAGGGCTCGGAAACGCCACCCATCTGGTGCCCCCCGTCGACCGAGATCGTCTGGGCGGTGATGTAGGACGCGGCATCGCTGGCGAGAAAGACAATGGCGGCGGCCACCTCCTCGGGTCGGCCGACGCGGCGCAGCATCGTCCCCTCGCCGATCATCTTCGGGTCGATGCCCGCGAGGTCCCAAGCCGCGGAAGCTCGCTCTGATGCGCTCCGCCGACTGCGACGCAGTTGGCGCGGATTCCGAATGGACCCCACTCCGCTGCCGTCACTTGCGTGAACATCTGCAGCCCCGCCTTCGCAGCGGAGTAGTGCGCGCCGCCGCGCACACCGTAGAGTCCAGCGTCTGAGGAGACGTTCACGATGGAGCCCGATCGTTGTGCGAGAAAGTATCCGCCTGCTTCGCGGGTCGCTAGGTACGCCGGTCGGACGTTGAGGCTGAAGCTGGCGTCCCATGCCTTCGTCGGGAGTGAGCGCAATGGTCCCATGCGAGTGCCGCCGGCGTTGTTGACCAAGATGTCGAGTCGACCGAGCTCAGCCACGGTACGACGGACCATGTCGATGACTTGCGCCTCTTCTTTGACGTCGGTCGGGATGATCACACATCGCTTGCCGCTGTCGGCTTCGATCGATTGGGCCGTCCGCTCGAGGTCGGCCAGCGTTCGTGCTGCCACAGCGACGTTCGCACCGTTCGCAGCGAGCAACGAGGCGGTCGCCGCTCCGATGCCCGTGCCACCACCGGTGACGATCGCGACACGTCCGGACAGATCGAAGGGATTCACGCCTACTTCTCGATGACCCGGCGGTGTTTGAGCTCGCGCACCACTGAACGGCCGGCGTCGCGGAAATCCTCCAGCCGGTACTGCGCCGCTAACTCACCGTCTCCGTCAGCAATTGCGTCAAGGACGCGGCCGTGCGCTCGTACAGTCGCAGCGTGATTGCGGGTGATGTACCGAAATGCGTGAGGAAGGAAACCGGTCTGCGAGCGCAACTGCGCGCGCAGGCGTCGTGACCCGCCGGCGCGATGCTCGATGCTCATGATCTGGGAGACCACCTTGTAGGTCTGATCCTTGTCCGAAGACTCGAGCACCCGAAGTTCGTCAAGGAGTGTGCGAAGGGTGGCGACGGTCTCGACATCCTGCTTCTCGGCCAGCCGCCGTACGGCAAGACCACTGAGGAGGCCCATGATTTCGAAGTCGTCGAGGATCGACTGGCCGTCGAAAGGTTCGACAAAGACTCCCCGGTGGTACTTCGTCGACACGATGCCGTCGCGCTCGAGAATCACCAGCGCTTCGCGCACCGGGAGCCGGCTGATGCCGAGCGCTCTCTCCAGTTCGTCGTGATCAATCCGATCGCCGGACCTGAGCTCGCCCTTGAAGAGCCGCTCGATGATGTGGTCGACGACGGCAGCGCTCGTCTTGGTACGCAGAAGGCGTTGCTCGGCCATCACGGATCCTTCGATTCTGGAACCCGGTAGCCCTCACGGGTCAGCAGCCGGATCGGATCACGGCCGTCCCACTCAGCACAGGTCCGGGAGATTGCGTGCAGCTGGTGGAGAAAGCCCGGCGTTTGCTCCACGATCTCGGTATAGAAGCCGAACGCGGCGACGGTGTCGACGTACGCAATTCGGAACCGGCCGCCGAGGCTTTCCGCCGCGACGGGGTGTCCCAAGGCCTTGAGATGTGCCGTCTTTGCGTCGTACTCGCTCGTCACCGTGGCGATCTGGTGCAACGCCGAGGTCCCATGACGGCTCCAATCGCGATAGATGCTGGGGGTGTCGCAATGCTGCTGGATGAGCTCGATCTGCACCGGCCCCGCTTGGGCCACCGCGACCTGGAGGCGGACCGTACGCGTCTCACCGTCGCGGAGAGTCAATTGCTGGTCGACCACGGGCAAGACGTGAAACGGGCCGACGCCAAAGGTGTCAACCCAGCTCATTGCTGCGACCAAGACGTCGTCGACAACATGGCCTAGTTGGAAGAACCGGAAGTCGCCATCGGGCCACCGTTGTTCGTACAGAGGGTGCACCGGAACGGCCATCAGGAGGTCCTCCGTCGCAAAAGCACCTCTTGGGCCACGGAGGCGACGAGACGGCCATCGGCGTCGTGAATGCTCCCGCGGGCGAGGCCGCGATCGCCCACCAACGCAGCCGCCTCCTGGGTGTAGAGGTGCCATGTGTCGAAACGAACCGGTCGGTGGAACCAAATGGCGTGATCGAGGCTGAGGCCGTTGGCCCGTCCCGGACCGAGCTCGTCCGGGTGTAGCCGGAAGACCATGTCCATGAGGAAGAAATCGCTGGCGTAGGCGAGGAGCGCGCCATTCAGCGCGTGCGTCTCGCCGACCGATCGCGGCAGGCGCATCCAGTGCGCCCGCGCAGAGCTTTCGGTGGCGCCGGTGAGGAACGATGGCGATTCCGGCAAGCGAAACTCGACAGCTGGAGGCTGCTCGATCCAATGCTGACCGCTGGGTATGCCGACGGCCCACTCCTGGAGGAGAGGTACGTCCGCCGGTGCTGCCGCTCCTGTCGGCGACACCGTGACATCAGGTTCCGTTCGAAACGCGCCGAACGTCGCGATGGTGACCAGAAGGGGTGCATCATCTTCGAGCACCACCACCTGACGTGTTGCCATAGATCGCCCATCACGGACGCGCGTGACTGAGACTTCCACCGCGGCACCCGGCGTGGCGGCTTGTGTGAAGGCGGCGTGCAGCGAGTGGATCTCTTTGTCCTCCACTGTCGCCGCCGCGGCGACCACTGCCTGTGCCAGCAGCTGTCCACCGAAAATCCGGCTCGGCGTTTTCGATGTCGTGGCCTCGAGCGTGAAGCGATCGTCGCCCCTGGGCCGCAGGTCGAGCGCGCCGAGAAGATCCTGAAGCGACGCGCCAATCGCAGCGCCCAGGGCCCCTTTGACCTCTATCGACACGTGGTTAGCATGACACCGTGGCTGGATTTGATCAAAGATCAGAATGGTGCTGACCGGCGAGAAGATCCTCATCACAGGGCCGGCTGGGCGCATCGCCTACGGCATGGCCAAGACGCTCGCCCCCGACAACGAGGTGTGGGGCATCGCCCGGTTCTCGAATCCATCGACTCGGACAGAGGTCGAGGCGCTTGGCGTCATCACCCGGTCCGTCGACCTCGCTGATCCCGACTTCGGCGCCCTGCCGTCCGACTTCACGTACCTTCTCCACGTCGCCGCTGACTTCGGTGAGGACTACGAGCGGGGACTTCGGGTCAATGCAGAGGGTACCGGGCTGCTTCTCTCACATTGCCGGAACGCCAAGGCGGCGCTCGTTATGTCGACGCTTACCGTCTACAAGCCGCACCCCGATCCGTTTCACCCTTTCCGAGAGGACGATCCCATCGGTGATCAACTGCTGCCGAGCCCGCAGCCGTACTCGATCGTGAAGATCGCCGAGGAGGCTGTAGCGCGCTCCTGTGCCCGTCAGTTCGACCTGCCAATCACGATCACCCGCATGGGCAGCGCCTATGGCGATCGTGGCGGGTTGCCGCTGTGGCACCTGCAGGCCATCGCGGCCGGACACCCGGTGGAGGTGAGGTGGGATCCTCTTCCCTACAGCCCGATCCACTACGACGACATCAACGCCCAGCTCGAGGCCCTGCTGGATGTTGCGGCGGTGCCGGCCACGATGGTGAACTGGGCAGGCGATGTGCCAGTGACCGCCCAGGAGTGGTCGGCCTACTTCGCCGAGTTGCTCCAGGTCGACGTCGAGCTCCGGGTAAGGGAGGTGCCCGGTGCGTCTCGCGGGTCCGTCGGCGACCACACGAAGCGATCGATGATCACGGGCCCGTGCACCGTCGACTGGAAGGTCGGCTTCCGCGACATGGCCTCGCACCACTTCCCCGATCGGATCACATGAGCCGCTACCCCTCTTCCGAGCAACTCCTCGAAGAGGCCGTCGCAGAGGCGGGCCACGACGATTTCGGTGCGGGTGACTTCCGCGAAGGGCTCGACGTGCTGCTCGACAGCTTGGAGCGCGACGGTGATCTCGACCGTTCCACGGATGCCGGCGTGGTAGGCGATCTCCGCCGGCGCCTCGTGAACCGGCTCGAGGTCGAGGCGTGGTACAGAGGGCACCCCGAGGTTGGCGAAGTGGTCATCGAAGGACCCGTCGACGTGAACGGACTGCCGCGAACAGGCACCACGGCGTTGGCCGACATGCTCTCGATCGACCAGCAGTTCCGTTGCCTTACCGGCTGGGAGCAGACCAAGCCGGTGCCACCCTCGGTTGCCGGCGAAGAGGCCGAAGACCCTCGTCGGCAGGCGTTCATCAGTATGCACGCGGGCCGCTCCGCCGAACAGAAAGCGATGCATATCGTCGAGATCGACGCGACGATGGAAGACACAGAGGTCCTCGGCATGGCGTTCCACGGACAGCAGATGACCCTGCCCGTGCCGGGATACCGAGCCTGGTGGCGCAAGGCGGACCTGAAGGAGACGTATGAATACCACCGGCGGGTGGTGAAGCTGCTGGGCTCACGCAAGCAGCCCCATCTGTGGCTGTTCAAGGCGCCACACCACAAGTTCCACCTCGAGGCGTTGTCGAAGGCTTACCCGGACATCCGGTTCGTCATGACGCACCGCGACCCGGCCAAAGTCGTGCCGTCCTACACGAGCCTGGTGTCGACCATCTTCCCACCCGCTGCCGGTGAACGCGACCTTCATGCCCTCGGCTCCGAAGTGAGCGAGCACCTCCGCGAGGGCATGGCACACGCCATCGCCGAACGGGCACGCATCGGCGAGGACCGTTTTCTCGACGTCCATCACCGCGAGCTCGTCGCCGAACCACGAGCGACCGTCCGCCGCGTCTACGAGTGGCTCCAGCTCGAGCTGCGACCCGATGTGGCGCAGACGATCTTCGACTGGCAGGACGCCCACGCCATGGGCACCGAGGGACGCCACCGGTACACCGCCGAGCAATTCGGACTCAGCACTGACCGGATCCGACAGGACTACGACTTCTACATCCGCCGCTTCGACGTGGCGCTGGAGGACTGACATGAGCACGCTGCCGACGTGGGACGACCAGATGGAGGCGCTCAAGGGCGTGGCTGACGAGCTCCTCGCCACGTGGCGACCCGATGGCGCTACAGAGGCCGAGGTGCAGGACATGAACAAGCTGGCGCTTTCGATCCTCGCCTGCGGTTACCTGTGCCACGTCTATACCGACACTCGGCGGCCGGTGTTCATGCCCCTGTGGAACTTCGCCTGCAACCAGGGCGGCCCCGATCCCGACTACATCTACCTTTGCGCCGAGATCGATGGTGACGGCGTCTACGAGATCACCGGTCGGCGGGGCACAAATCGGTTCGTCGAGATCACCCAAGGGGCGCCGGGAATGATGCATAGCCTGCGGGCCCACGAGCGTCGGATGCGCTTCGAGGCGATCACCCACGAGCTCGATGACCTCACGATTGGCGAGGACGGCTCGTTCCGCGTGATCCTCAGCAGGGAGCGACCGGGCGGCTACGACGGCGACTGGTGGCAGCTCAACCCCGAGGCAGGAAAGCTTCTCATGCGCAAGTGCGCCTGTGACTGGAACAACGAACTCGACGCGCAAGTCGCGATCAACCGCCTTGACGACGGAGGCGATGACATGTCTCCCGCCGATATCGCACGGCGGTTCTCCGAGATGGGCGACTGGATCAAGGGGATGATCACATTCGACATGGAGCTCGTCCGCTACTACGAGGAGCACCACGGTGTGAACGTACTGACCCGCTCGCAGTGGATCCAGCAAGGCGGTGGACTCGCCACCAAGCAGGCCTACTACGACGGAATCCACCGTATCGAGGACGACGAGGCGCTGATCGTCGAGTTCCCCGTGCCCGACCCGTGTCGCTACTGGCAGATCCTCGTCGCCGACGACCGCTTCGCCACCGTCGACTGGGTGAACCGCCAATCCAGCCTCAACGACGTCCAGGCTCGCCTCGACCCCGACGGTTGGTTTCGCGGCGTCGTGTCGAAGCACGACCCCGGGGTGCACAACTGGCTCGACAAGGCCGACTGGCCCTGGGGCATCCTCCAAGCCCGCTTCTACCAGGCCGACGAATATCCGGAGGCGACTGTCACCAAGGTGACCGTGGACGATGTCCTCAAGCACCTGCCCGGCGGCACACCCATCGTCACCCGCGAGGAGCGTGCGGCTCAACTGCGTCATCGCCGCATAGGCGCCCAAATGCGCCGCATCTGGTGAGCTGCTCCACCGCCGGGAAGGGACTCGGCCTCTTGGTGACCAGGGCCGCCGACACGACGTCAGGGACAGGGTGGCGACGATCGAGGCGGATGAGCGGCCGCAACTAACTACTTCGCCCTGAAAAAGTAGATCGGGTGCGGTTGCTCAGCTGTCTTGAGTAACCGCCGCGTGCGCCCATAGGCCCTCGCTCCGACCTCTCCGGTCGCTTTTGATCCCGTTTTCCGGCCGTTTCTGGCTCGGAGCGCGCGACGGGAGAGGGTCGGGGCAAGATCAGGCGGGCGCTCGGTGCGTCGGTGGCGGGGGGCGCCCTGGTGGTCCGGTGAGGGTTCTCGCTCGTTGCCGTCGAGAAGACGCGAGGTCCTTGCTCTGTTCGCGTTCGTCGATCAGCACGGCGATCTTGGTGGCGTTGTGGGCGAGGACACCCCAGCCACACCATGAACGCGTCCCGTCGATGCCGTCGAGCATGGTGCGCTCCCAGCCCCAGGAGTGCTTGAGGTGTGAGATGCGGCCTTCGGATCCGGTGCGCCACTTGACGAGCTTGCGGAAGCGCCGTGCCGACTCGACCGCTTGGCGCTGAGCACCGGGGCGTCCCTTGCGCGGGATGGCGACGTGGTGCACGCCGAGGGCGTGGAGCTCGGCCTCTACCTTGGCCTCGCCATAGCCGCGATCGGCGGTCACGGATCTGGGCACCTTGCCCAGCAGTTCTTTGATGCGGCCGATGGCGGCGCCGAGCATGGGAGCGTCTGCTGGGTTGCCGACCTCGACGCGATGGTCGAGCACGATGCCGTCGGCGTTGTCGGTGACCTGGGCCTTGTAGCCGAACTCGACGGGGCGCCCGAGGCGTCCCTTGGCGATAGGACGAGCGTCGGTGTCGTGGAGCGACACGATGCGCGTCGATCCGTCGGGGACTTCGCCGCCGAGGCGGGTGCGGGTCTGGATCACCACCGTCTCGAGCACCGAGATGGTGCGTTCGAGCTCGGCGACGAGCGCGCTGGCTTTGCCCGAGGCTCCCTTGCCGGCCCGACCCAGCGCCCGGCGGGCGTTGGTGGCGATGACCTGGGCGTCTTTGATGCTCGCCTCGGCGATGGTGGCCAACTCGCCGGTGAGGGTGAGCACCTCGTCTTTGGCCTCGCCGCTGCGCCGTCTGAGCCACGCCGCGATCTGATGAGCGCGTTGGCGCACCGAACGGGTGCGGTCCCGAAAGCGGGTGCGCCGGGCCAGACCGAGGCTCTGGAGCGCGGCGACGGTCTTGGTGAGCTTGGCCACCCCTTTGGTGAGCAGACCCGAGTCGGTTGGGTAGGCGACGTTGGCCGGGACGACCGTGGTGTCGGCGCGCACCTTGTCGAGTCGCACCACGTGGGCCGCCCGCGCCTTGTGCACCAAGGCCTCGTTGAGCTGGTCGACGGCGCCGTCCCCACAGCGGGTGGTGATCTTCATCAGCGTGGACGGGTGCGGCACGGCATCGGTGATCCCGACGCGGCAGAAACGCCGCCAGGTCAACGAGTCGGCTACCTCGGCACAGAGCGTCTCGAAGCCGAGCCGGTACCTGAAGCGCAAGAACATCATGCGCAGGTAGGTCTCCATCGGGATGGATGGCCGGCCGAGCACGGGGTCGAAGAAGGCGACGAAGGGCTCGAAGAAGACCGGGTCGTCGAGCAGGCGGTCGATCTGCGCGAGTCCTGGTGGCAGCGCCAAGAACTCGGGCGGGAGGATTGTCTCCCACAGGGTGGGCTGGGGGTCTACCTTGGTGCGCAACACGATGGCTCCATTCACTCCGGGAAGGGTGTGTGGAGCCATCGTTGTTTCATTCCGGTCCGAACGCGAGTACCCAACCTCCAAGAACGCGCTGGTCGCGAGCGATTTTCACATCTACTTTTTCAGGGCGAAGTAACTAGCTGAGATACGTCATGATCGGGCCGACTGCGTCGTCGATCTTGAGCACAGGCGTGATCGTGAACGTCATGAACTCGTGGTAGGCCAAGACGTCTGCGTACGCAGCGCTCAGGTAGTCGTTCTCGCTCACCGTGTAACCGCCAGTACCATCGGCCTTGACGTAGTGAGCAATTTCTCCCGCGGTGGCCCCTCGCGTACCGAACTCGTCCATGAGCCGCTTCACCTCGCCCTTGGGCATATGTGGATTCAACTGGTACTCGGTGATGAACAGCGTGGCCGCACTCCTTCTGCTGCTATCCAAGTCCACCTCTGGGTGGGCGAGGACGATGCTCTCGGAGTTGCATCATGGTTGAAACTGAGCACACTTTGGGCAACATGACGGCGCAAGGGCACGAGCCCACCACAGAAACAAACGGACCCGGCCCTCGCGAGACTCACAACCGGTCAGGCAAAGCGCAAGATCGCAGCGAACCCACTTTCTTCGCTCACTAGCTGGCCTGGGCTCTGGGTGGTTCGACCCGCTCCGCCATGGGGTCGCCGTGACGAAAGAGCACGCGCCACCGCCCGTCCTCGAACCGGTATCCCTGGCTGGCTCGGAGTGTCCGCTCCTCCACCTTCCCGTCGACCAGTCGGCTCATGTGCTCAAGGTCGAGGGTAAATCCGAGGTCTCCGGCGACACCGGTCAGTAGGTTCTCCGCGCTCCAGTTGCCGAAGTCCAGGTGTGAGGACGCCCAGGACAGGGAGGCACTTACGTCGTCCCATCCGACGGCGTGCGAGCCGGCCGCTCCCATGAGGACGACGTCGTCAGCTCGTGACCACAAGTCTTGGAAGGGTTCCGTGTGACCCGCGACCTGCTGGCTGACGGCACGTCTGCATTGGTCAACGAACTTGGGGAACTCCTCAACGGAGCCTTCTGACATGCGAGCTCCTTTCAGATCCGGCAAATGAACGTGCCCTGCGCGACGGGTGACTACTGGCTCTGCGTCAGGCCTCCGTCGATCACGTAGTCGGCTCCAGTGATGTTGGCGGCGCGATCACTGGCCAAGAACACGATGAGATCGGCGATTTCCTCTGGCCGTGTGAATCGACCCGTCGCCGTGTCTCGCACGGCCTGGTTCGCTATTTGATCGGGCGCGCCGCCGTGCGCCGCGGCCACGGTCTCGGCCACGCCTCCCTCTCCCAACCAGAGACCCGTTGCGACGGGACCTGCGCTCACCGAGTTCACCCGAACGCCCTGTGGCCCAAACTCCTTCGAGAGCGCCTTAGAAAAGTTGCGCAACGCCGCCTTGGCGGCGCTGTAGTCGATGACCAACGGGTCGGGGAGCGAAGCGTTGACCGAGACGTTGTTCACGATGCTCCCGCCGTGCCGGCCCACCATGTGAGGAAGCAGTGCCCGCGTCGTACGAACGGCGATCATGAAGGTTAGGTTGAGCGTTTTCCACCAGTCATCGTCAGTAACGGACAAGAAGCCCTCGAGGCGAGGGGTCACCGCACCCGCATTGTTGACGAGAATGTCGACCGGGCCGTCGTTCGTCGCCGCGTCGACAAGATCCGATGGCCCGCTATCGGTCAAGAGGTCCACAGCTACTTGGACGACATTGCCGCTGTCCCGTAGGGCCTCCAGTTCCGGCGAGTTCTCACGCGAACTCGATACAACCGTGGCGCCCTCTGCCACTAGACGTGTCGCGACAGCAAGTCCGATCCCTCGGCTCGCTCCCGTCACCAGGGCACGCTTGCCAGCGAGTGCCAAGTCCATGTTCAACTCCGATCGATCGCTCGAAACAACAGGTCGTCAGACGCCGTTTGCCTTCAGCCAATCGAGCACGGTGTCGGCGACGTCCTTCCATCCGCTGTCGATCGTCAAGGAGTGGCCACGGCCCTCGAACTGTTTGAGCTCGGTCACGGCGGTGGAGTCTCGATATTGCTTGAGCGTGGACCGGGTCACGACGTCGGGAACCGTGTGATCGGCCGTGCCGGAGATGAGAAGCAGGGGTCCACGATCCTCTTTCTTCGTGTCCACTTTTGCCGGCGAATGGAGCGAGAAATTGGCGACCGCAGCCTGGAAGAGCGGCTTGGCCGGAGAGGGGATGGTCCAACGATCTAAGAGCTCGTCGGACTCCTCCTCGGAGACTGCGTTGCCGAAGCCGAAACGAAACTCCTTTTGTGTGAGAGAGACCGCCTTGTGGATGTTCGCCGGGTTCCCGAGCGCCGGCAGTCCCGCTCGAAGTTGGGCGAGGGGAAGAGGCAGGACTCCTTTGATCTGTGCGGGATCGATGGCCACCCCGGCCTTCCCGCGGCCCTCACCGAGGAGCTTCTCCGCGATGAGACCACCGAAGGAATGGCCCACGATCACGGGCTCGTCGCCGAGCCCATTGATGATCTCCGCCATGTGAGCGGTGATTTCGTCGATTCCGATGTTGGCGACCTCGTCAGGGTGCGCTCGAGCGTCTTCGACCGTGGCCGGCTCGTTGGGCCAGCTCGCGGCGAGCGGCTCGTAGCCGGCGTCCCGGAAGCGCTCGAGCCAGGGCGACCAGCTCGTTGCGTGCAACCAAAGTCCGTGGATGAAGACGGCGGGTCGGCCAGCGGTCATGGCATCTCCTCTCTTGGCGGCCCCACCAAGCCAACGCCACCGGACGTCGACTGTCCATGGCCTACGCGACGTCGATCGATAACCATCTCGACATGCGGCAGTCCGCATTGCGGAGTAGGGTCGACCACGGCGCTCCTCGCCTCCCTGCGCCCAGAGTCAAGCGGGGCTGAGCATGGACCTCGACCTGCGGCTGGTGCGGTATTTCGTCGCCGTCGCCGATGAGCTTCACTTTGGTCGGGCCGCTGCCAAGCTCTATGTGAGCCAGCCGGCGCTCTCGAAGCAGATTCGAAAGCTCGAGGACCAGCTGGGCTCGCGTCTGTTCGTCCGGGACAGCCGTCACGTCGCACTGACGGCACGAGGCGAAGAGTTTCTGGTGAACGCGAGGCAGCTCCTGCGGCTGGCCGAGAAGATGCAACACGAGCCGGACGGCAACCGGGTTCGGATTGCTCACGTATTCGAGCTCTCTACCAGCCGGGAAGTTGCCGACGCCTACTCGAGGGCCCGCCCGGAGGTGGCGTTGACCGAGCATGCGATGGACAGCGTCGCCCAATTGAACGCGCTTCTGGAGGATCGTTTGGACGTGGCGATCCTGCGGGTGACGCCGGAGATGCAGCGCGACCATCCAAGTGGTTGGTTTCACACATTGCTGCGTCTCGAGCCGATGCGTTTGGTCGGGCGACCCGGAGATCTCCCGCGCCCGACGGCCTCGTTCTACGAACGACCGGTTGAGGTGTTCGGAGATTCCCCGAGCTCCGGGTTCAATCCCGTGTACGCCAACTTCTTGACGGCACTCGAGCAGTTCTTGGGCATCTCGATGCAGTGGCTGGGAACGCCCGGCGCCTTCAGTCACTGCCTGGCCGCAATGCGCCGCTCCACCACCTTGGCCCTGTCGCTCGAGTTCGACAGCTACGCGGTTCGGTATGCCGCAGAGGGCCTGCCCATCTACACGCCGAAAGAAGTCGTGCCGCACTATCCCTGGTCGATCGCCTGGCGCGACGGCCAGCCCTCTCCGGCCACGGCCGACTTTCTCGAAATCGCACAGGAACTGGCCACCGCGCGTGATTGGCGATCCTTCGACGCACAGTGGGTGGCGCCCAGTTGGCTGCCACCTGACGATCCTGTCGCGGAGGAGTTGGGCCTCAATGGGCAAGCATCGGCGGAACGCCCGGATGGAGGGGCAAGCTGAAGACTCGTACTTGAAACACCTCAACACCGCGTGTCGCAGGCGAGGGCGTCGCGAAACCGAGTCCGCGGGCCGGCGCAACGAACCACCCATCCGTGTCTCCTGCAGTTAGGACGCTGGATGATTGGGCACGAAAGGCTCGCCCAGGAAGAACTCCAGCACTGAGCCGGATCGCGAGTCAGACTGCTCGTCCAATGAGTCGTCCGAACACTCAATACGTGGCCATCGGAGATGCCGACGTTGCCTACCAGGTCCTCGGAGAGGGACCCTCCGACCTCCTCTTCTTCAACGGACTCGGCAGCCACGTCGAGATGGCGTGGGAGGACCCCGACATTGCCGACTTCCTCAGACGGCTGGCGTCGTTACGCCGCTTGATCTTTCTCGATCGACGGGGGACAGGGGCATCTGACGGTGTGCCGCGTAACGCCATCCCGACATGGGAGGAGTGGACGGAGGACATCGAGAGCGTCCTCAATGCGGTCGGGTCCGAGCAGACATCCATCCTCGCGACGGTCGATGGTGGCCCGATCGCGATCCTCTACGCCGCTGCACATCCCGAACGGGTCGATTCCCTCGTGCTGTGTAACACCACTGCTCGATATCTGATCGCTGACGACTACCCGATCGGTTTCACTCCTGAGGCGCTCGATTTCGTCATCGATTACCTCCGAACGAACTGGGGTACGCCGGAGTTCCTCTCGCTTGCTGGTGCAGCCGACCCGGAAGACCCAGTTCGCCGCGATGCCCTTGCTCGGCTTTTCCGGTCGTCGGTCACCCCGAGAACCGCGGCGGCACAGTACGACTACCTGCTTCGGAACCTCGATGTTCGCCCGGTGCTCCCGCTCCTCCGAGTGCCCACGCTGGTCCTGAGCGCCGACAATCCAAGCTTTCTTCCCATTGCTCATGGGCGTTATGTTGCGGAGCACATTGAAGGATCCAAGTTCGTCGCGCTACCGGGCGGCGACATGTTGATCTTCAGCCAACGGGACCTGATCTTCGACGAAGTGGCCGAGTTCTTGACGGGTACGAGACCGGTAACAGACATGGACAGAGTGCTGGTCTCCGTGCTCTTCACCGATATCGTCGGCTCAACTGAGCGTGCGGCCTCGCTGGGTGATCAACGGTGGCGCTCTCTGTTGGATCGCCATGATCAGATTATCCGCGAACAACTGAGAATCTTCCGAGGTCGGGAGGTGAACACGACGGGAGACGGCTTCGTCGCTTCATTCGACGGTCCGGCTCGAGCTATCCGTTGTGCCCAGGTGATCGTCGATGCCACCAGAGCCCTCCATATCGAGGTGCGTATGGGTCTCCACACGGGTGAGTGCGAGGTGAGAGGTAACGATCTGGGCGGTCTCGCCATTCACATCGCCGCTCGGATCGGTTCTTTGGCATCGCCGAACGAGGTTCTTGTCTCGAGCACCGTCAAGGACCTCGTGGTCGGCTCGGGCATCGAGTTTCGGGATCGTGGCGAACACGAGCTGAAGGGCGTCCCTGGGAGTTGGCGCCTGTTCCGCGTCGAGAACTGACCTGATCGCTCCGGCACGAGGCCAGATCCGATCCGAAAAGCGTTAGGTCATCGGGTCGACCCCGGTCCCGACCACCGGAATCTACACGAGCACGCAAGAAGGCCGAACGGCGGTTCCTCAAGATCACGAGCCCAGAAGGCGGTTCCCGGCGGCCCGGGCCAGTTCCATGATCGCCGGATCGCCCGCCCGCCAGGTGACCGTCAGGCGCACGCCGGTCAGCAGCCATCGGCCGTCGAAGCGCACGAGGGTGTCGTCGTAGTAGCCGCCGACGGTGTACCACGACGCCGGATCTTCGGGGTCGTGGACGTGATGCGCCTGCATGTACATCGTGATCGTCGCCGCGTCTCCGTCCACCGTGACGAGCGGGTTCGTCATGGAGTGCTGGGTGGCGGCGAGGCCGGTGAACAGGGGTACGAGCCCGGCCACCCAGTCGTCCGCGCGCATCACCCGCGGTAGCAGGTCGGGGTCGAAGCTGGAGAAGTCGATGGCCACGGTGTCGGTGAACAGCGTGCGGTAGCTCGCCCAGTCGCGCCGGTCGACTCCGGTCGCGTAGCGGTACACCGTTTCAGCCACAGACACCTTGTCGGCGGAGTCCACCGCGAAAATCTAGCGAACTCGGGTCTTGCCAGAGGTCTTGAGGACAGGAGCGATCTGGGGTGCTGGTTCACACCCCGCCCAAATTCCGTGGACTCCCACTAGGCCGATCCGGACCTCATCGCAGCCGCACGCGTCGCCATGGCGTTCATGGCCTTCTGCTCGATCTCCATTGAGACGGGCGACTGGAACGAGTTGAAGGTGCCTTGGACGAAGGCCGAACCGGCTTGGGCACTGATCACGTCGGTGTACCAGGTGCCGGTTTGACCGTTTCCCGTACACGACATGTTGGCCACGTAGCGATCGACAACTGAACCCTTCGGAAACCCCGTGGGGGGTAGCTGTGAGATGGAAGAGCCGATGAACTTGAACGTGTCACAGGTAGTCGTCGGCGTCATGCTCTGAGTGTCGGCGTCGAACGCCGGCTGGAAGCAGGTGGTGTCATAGCCGGGAGCACCGATGGCTTGGAGCGCCGCTTTTGCATCGTCCGGCGGCATGATCAGGACCTCCGAGTTGACGTAGTCGTTGCCGATCCCGCTGGGGTCATAGGTCTGGGAATCGTAATCGGCCACGAAGGGCTGGCTGTGAACGGGCGAACACGGTGTCGATGCGGGCACCGGAGCGGTGTGGTCGGGTCCGCCGGGAGCATCAGGAACGCCGACGGTGCCAGCGGGGAAGTCCGACTGTTGGAATCCGATCTCCCGGGCGAGTGTCCACTCCGACAGAGCAGAGGCGTCCGAGGTCTGGTCCCCACCCGAGTCCCCGATGGCAAGGTAGAAGTTGGCGGTGTCCCATCGCAAAGCGACCACGTCGCGTCCGATGCTCTCCCCATCGGTGATTGCATTGGGGTCGTTCGCAGAGTTGGACTCTGTATCATTGATCGTGGTGAGGCAGTCGCGTACGAGCGCGGCATCGTCGGACTCGACCGCCTGCAAATCCGACAACTGGGAGCCACCGGATCCCGCAGGCGGGTTCGGGACGGTTTGACCACCCAGCTTCGAACAGGCTGCCTCGAACGCAGATGCACTCGGTGTCGGCTCCGTGAGGACGGTCACGATGTTGGTTCCGTCGGTCAGCATGGCCCCAACTGCTTTCACGGCCGGAGTCCAGTTGACCTGGCCAGTTGTCGACCCCGTTGCGTTCGGATTGTGAGGCTGCGTTGCCGCCGGGATCGGGGTCTCGCGGGAGATCGGGTTTGCCGAGTGCAATGAAGACCGCTGTGGGCTGGAACGAGGGCCTCCGCCGGCAAGCATGAAGGCAACGACCAGAGCTGCGAGCACGGCCAGCCCGGCAAAGATGGCGACCGCGGTGCGCAGGCTGACCATGTCGTCTTGCATGCTGCTCCCCCGGACAAGCGAGGGGGCGTTGGCGAAGGGCCCCCGGGAGCATCTTGGCCCTCTCGGTAGGAGTTGTCTCTAGGCCATTTGGTCCATGGCCGAATGAGACTCTGCTACTCCGAATGCAGGCTGAAACGGCCGCCGAGAAAGGTCACTCCCCGCCCACGACCAGGACGGGACACGGAGCATTCCGAACCAGGTGGTCGGAGACCGAGCCGAGCACGGCTCGCTTCAGGCCGCCACGACCGCGCGTCCCGACCACGAGCGCCGTTGCGGCCATCTGGCCCGCCAGCGCGCACAAGGCGGGACCGGCGTCGCCCCTGAGCACGGTGGTCTCGGCCCCACTGATGTTCAACGCCTGCGACAACTCGGAGACAACCTCCTGACCCTCTTTGACCAGCTGCCGCTCGATTTCGTCGAACTCACGTTCGGTCATCGTCGGACCGGCGAAGCCACCGGCTCCCACGAGGGCGGAGTCGTCGGGCGGGTGCCGCACCGTCGCGATCACCAGGCGGTCGGGTGGGCGGAGGACGGCCACTCCCCTGCGGGCAGCTTGGGTTGCGAGTTCCGACCCGTCGGTGCACACGATGATGGTCGTCATCAAACCTCCGGGTTCTGCTTCTCAACTCTGTGGGCTCTCGGCCTCACGGTATTCCACGTGGTCAGTCGATGTCTCGGGTGAGGTCACCGGATGGGCGCGGCGCCGACCACCGATCACCGCCGTCCCATGAGCTTCTCGTCAGAGTTCGAAACTCGCACTCCGGGCGCCCAGCACCTGGTCGTGCTGCTGCCTTCTCACTTGGTCGTTCAGTGCAGCGCGGTCGCGCCGGATCTCCGCCTCGGAACGAGGCGGGCGCTTCTCACCGGTCCGGGGTGCCAACCCGAACCCCGTGTAGACGACGCGGCGCTCCGCCGAGACCGGTGGACGGCTCATGTGCAAGGTGCACGAGCAGTGGACCGTCACGTCGCCCGTGCGCGTGGGCAGGGGAACCCGGGGGAGGTCGATGGTGTCGTCACCGATCGGCGTCACGTTGGCCCGGTGCGAGCCGGCGACGACCCCCAGCTCACCGTTCTCGGGGCCTGCTCCCGTTACCGAGATCCCGACCGTGAGACCACAGCAACGGCGACTGTGGCCCCCCATCGCACAGTCCTTGTGCCAGCTCACGTCAGAGATGCCCTCGACGACACCCACCTTCTTGAGCAGGCCCTCGGCCGAGTCGCCGGCGTCGGGGTCCCGTTGCACGAAGCGGTCGTCGGTGAGGGTCCCGATGCTGGTGAATCGCTCCGAGTGCAGCAGGGTGCGCAGCGTCGCCGACTTCTGGTTGAAGCCGAGAATGCGCGACGGGTACCACTCGCCCTTGTCGGTCTGCGCCCACCACGATGCGCCGTCGTCTCGTCCGGCGGAGGCGATCGCATCGTCGAGCTCCGCTGAGACCGCCGACATCTCTGCCTCGGTGAACACCCCGGCGACGTGGAGGAACCCGGCCTCGGCCAGGAAATGGCCGATCTCCTCGGGAGGATCGTCGGGCGTGAACGTCCGTCGAAGGTCGAGCGTGGCGCCCGCGCGATCGCGGAAATCGACCGCTCCGGACTCGTAGACCGGGCGATCATCGATCAGGAAGCGAAGAACGGGTTCCCAGGCGATGAACGCATCGACGGTGCCGCGGCGCACCTCCGCGCGTCCCGTCATCTGGAGGGCGAAGGTCGACGCCACGTCCTGCATCAGGTCCGAGAACGCCGAACGGTCGAGCGCGACGACCAGCGTCTCCGGCCCGCCATGCGTCACCTGCAGGGCGTCCTGAGCGGGGACCAATGTCCGCTGCACGCCATCGACGTCGAGCGTGAGCGGAACAAGCTGGAGCCGCGTTGCCGCACGGCCCGCGTGCGTCCCGCGCGCCTCGAGGAGCGGTGAGAGGTCCTCCCCGAAGTACTCGGCCGGGTCGAGGGGAACGGCATCATCATCCAGACGGGTTCGAAAATCGACTGTCTCCATGAGTCCCCTTCCGGGCGTAACGCGAAGCTCCGCGTCGTGATGCTAAGCGATGGCCCGAGGAGGAGCGCCGATTTCAGTTAGGGCGTCACGGGAAAGCGTGCACGGTGCCGTCGCCGCCCACGATCCAGTACCCGGGGCCGCCCGACGTCCGGATGACCCCCACGACCGGCTGGAGCGGAGGCGACGAGCCGAGGGATCCGTAGAAACCGCCGTCGCCGAAGTTGAAGATGCCGCCGTCGGTCCCGACGAGCCAGTACCCGGCGCCGTCCGAGGTGGAGGCGATGCCGACGATCGGTGCGTTGAGGTGCAGGCTCCCGGTCGAACCGTAGAAGTTGGCATCACCGAAACTGAAGATGCCCCCGTCGGAGCCGACGAGCCAATAGCCCTTCCCGTCCGGCGTGGCCGTCATGCCGACCACCGGCGCGTTGAGGCGCAGACCCCCGACGGAGTTGTAGAACCCCGCGTCACCGTAGGTGAAGATGCCGCCGTCGGAGCCGACGAGCCAGTACCCCTTCCCGTCGGGTGTCGCGACGATGCCCACGATCGGTGCGTTGAGGCGTAGGGCTCCGGCCGAGCCGTAGAACGCGGCGTCGCCGTAAGTGAAGATGCCGCCGTCCGAGCCCACGAGCCAGTACCCACCGCCGTCAGGCGTCGTCGCGATGCCGGCGATGGGTGCGTTCAGGCGCATGCTGCTGGCGTCGCCGTAGAAGCCGGCGTCGCCGTAATGGGAGACCTCGCCGTCCGAGTCCGCGACCCAGTAGCCCCCGTCGTCGGGCGTCTGCACCGCACCCACTGCCGTCTTGTACGGGATGAAGTGGATGAAATGGTCGGGCCAGGGTTCCCACGATTCGGACCCGGCGTTGATCTGCATCCAGTCGTAGCCACCGGGGTCGACCGCGATGTGCTGCTGCGAGATCACGATGTAACTGTCGTTGGGCCCGACGGCCTCGACGACCGCCACGTGGCCCGGCGGCGGCAATCCGGGCTCACCCCCGTTCCATTCCGCCACCGCACCGACGGAGGGAACGTTGTTCACCAGGACACCGTGTGCCGCCGCATTGTCCGCCCAGGAGCCGCCGTTGCCGAGGTTGTAGCCGGGCGTGGGCACTCCGTACACGGTCGACTCGACGTAGGCCACATAGTTGGTGCACTCGTTGCCGGGACTCATGGTCCAATACGACGGACCGGAAAGGTTTTGGTAGCCGTGCGTGGTGAAGCCGTTCACGCTGCAAGCGGCGTAACCGCTACAGACTTCGAATGAGTCGGCCGACACGCTGGGGCTCCCCAGCGCGCCGCCCATGACGAGCATTCCGAAGCACAGGACACCCGACAACGAACACAGGGCGGCCGTGCGCCGAGAGACCTTCGCATACGCGGACACGCGGCGACGTACAGAGAGTGTTTTCATTTTGGGTCCTCCACCTCAAACCTGTCCAGCGCACAACAGGTGACCCGTGTTGAGTTCCGCAAAGTGTAAGAAGCGTTCGTAGGCGACGCAATCGATCCCGCGTACGCTGCACTGTTACCTGACAAATCAGTACAACGTGCAGCATCACGAGCCCGCGCACGCTCAGTAATTCACGTGACAATAGTTGTGCGCTCAACCGATTTGCGTGTGTTCGCCTGCTCGGTGTATGCGCCGGACGTAATCCGCGGACACGTGCAACTGCGTGCCGGACGGCGTCGGAGCTTCACACCTCACTGCGCAAAACAAGCGCGAACTCCACGCGAGGCCGCGTCCGCGAACACGAGGAGATCCGCGCAACGCTTGGAGGGAACGTGTGAGGTCCGATCGATCCCGCTCGGTCAGCGCCGGACTGCACGGGCAGAACCGAGTGCCGGTGCGACCGAAGTGAGAGCATGGATGGAGCGGGGTCCCGGGGCGTTCTGGACACCCTGACCTACGGGGTTGGCATCATGTCCGTCACCGACAGGAACCCATCCGGCGATTCCGGGCAATACGGCAACGTGGGTCGCAGTGGGCTGGACGACGGGACAGACGACGCCGTGATCACGGCCTCCCTGACTGACCCGCAGGTCTTCGGTCGGATCTTCGACCGCCACGCCGCCGTCGTGCACCGCTTCCTGACGAGCCGGGCCGGCACCGGGGCCGCGGATGACCTCCTGTCCGAGGTCTTCGTCGCGGCCTTTCGCAGCCGGGGGAGGTATGACACGCACTTCGGCAATGCGTGTCCTTGGCTCCTCGGCATCGCAACCAACGTCCTTCGTCACCATTATCGGTCGGAACGCCGGCGCACCGTCCTGTTGAACCGTCTCGACCAGGATTCCGAACCCACGGACGCCGATCACGATGACGTCGCGGCCGAGATCGTCGGTCGCTCCGAGCTCGACCATGTCCGGCACGCCATGGTTGCGATTGACGAAAGGTATCGAGACGTCCTGCTGCTGTATTCCTCATTCGAGCTGACCTATGCGGAGATCGCCGCTGCGTTAGGACTACGCGTCGGAACGGTGCGCTCGCGTCTTGCTCGGGGCCGTTCGCAACTCCGGGAACTTCTGGCGCGCTCCGGGCAATACGCAGACGAAGGCGACGAGCACCTACGTCGTCATACCGAAATCGAAGGGACAGCACGATGAGCGATGAGTTGGACCGGCTTCGCGCCTACGTCTCTTCGCTTCCAGACGCAACACACAGTTCGTTGGAGGCAAACCGGTCGAAGCTCGAAGGCGTCATGACCGAGGACACGGCGTCGGCACCGACCCAGCAAGGTCCTAATCGGAAGGACCGTTGGCCGTGGCGTCCGCGGGGCTCGGCCCCACAACGGATCCGCCTGACCCTGGTGCTGACTGCCGCTGCGCTCCTCCTCGTCGCGATCATCTCGCTGTTGGCCGTGGGCGGACCCACTCCCACCGGCCATCCCACCTCGAGCGGCCACCGCAACACACCGAGACTCCTGGTGCGGCTGGTAGCCGATGACGTGAACGTGACGGTCGCCTCGGGTAGCTACGACATGACGTTCAACGACACCACGGTGCCTCCTCCGGGCTGTGCACAGGCGGTCGGCGCTCCCAGCCCACAACTGGGCGGTACGGCCTCCCAGTCGGGCTGCCCCCGCGAATTCCTGCCCCACATCAGTGGCCACGGCACGGTTGACACGAACCCCTACGCCATGGTGGCCGTGAGTGACGACGGTCCGCTGGGGACGATCACGCTCTACGACAACGGGACCGACGTCTGGGAGATCGGCGGCGGTGACTACGGCACGGCGGGACCAGGTCAGGCGGGCCCGGGTGCACCCCTTTCCGGCTATGCCACCTCTGTCGAGGGCACCGTCGGAGAACAGGCCGGCGCGCTCGACATGCAGGCCCTGGCCAGTGGCACCGGCTATCTCGACCTCGAGTCTGCAGAGATCCAAGGCGCGCAGCCGGCCGGGACGGGAACCGTCGATGGTGTCCCAGTCACCATCTACAAGGTGTCGGTGACCGGTCTGCAGGACCCCGATCTGAACGGCCTCGGCGCCGAACAGGTCGAGACCATCCGTGCCGCAGATGCCATCCTCCAAGAAACCGGTTTCCCCGGAAAGACGACCTGGATCTCGGTCGACGCCGGCGGCTACATCCGTGAGGAGCGCACCACCTACACGCTCTCGGACGGATCGAGCGTCAACGAGGACACGATCCTGTCGAACTTCGGCTGTGCCGGCACCGTGCTCGTGCCGGGCCAAACCGGCTCTTCGGCCCCCCCGGTTGGCTGCGTGAGTCCGGACACTGCGGGAACCAATCCGGCACCGACCACCACGACACTGCCTTCTCCGTCGACGACCGTGCCCCCACCCTCGTCGACGACGACGACCTCGACCTCGCCCAGCAGCGTCACGCCATCACCACCGGTCACCAGCGGGGCGGTACTCCTGGGGGGCAACGGGATCGGCAACGTGATCTTCGGAGAGAGCCAGGCCTCGGCAATCGCCGGTCTCGACGCGGTGCTCGGCAGTGCTCCTGTCGGCTCGACCTCGGAGAAGGGCAACTGCACCATCGACTTCGCCGAGGAGTGGGCGAACGTCTGGGCCTACTTCTATGCGGGCATGTTCGTCGGCTACAGCACGCTCGGAGGGAACGGAGAGGTTCTTCCCGACGGGAACCTGGTGACGGCGCAAGGACTTCGGGTCGGCGACACTCTGGCTGAAGCGCAACAGCTCTACGGCTCCGCCCTCACCACGTCGGTCGCGCAGGGTGGCAGCTGGAGAGTCACCACCCCCGAGGGGGCCCTGGAGGGATACCTGAGCGAAGAGCTGAACCAGTCCGTCAAGGGGCCCCCGACCATCCTGAGCATCGAGGCGGGGTCGGTTGGATGTCCGGCCGCGACGCCCTGAGCCGCGCGCGGGGAGTGAGCGAGTCCCTCGCAGGCGGCCCGTTCAGCCGTTGTCGGCTTGCATGGTCGCGGCCTCGACGATCTGGATGTCGGGCGGCTGAATGGCCGTCGGTCCGCCGGCGACGGGCACCTGCCAGACCATTGTCATGTAGGGAGTCGCCGATACCACGGACCCGGCCGGACACGACGAAGGAAATCCACTGATGGAGAGCCCACCCGTGGCGGCCGACGAAGCACCGGACGGCGAGCAGACGCCGGTGCGCTGGTGCCACTGCACGAGGGGCCCGAACGGCATCGGCGGCGTGGCCACCGTCGAAGGCAAGAGGTAGAAGGCGGCCGCCTGCACCTCCTGGCCCGAGGGCGTCTGCGCGTAGACCAACCCGTCGATGTGGTTGGGGTCGAGCGTCCGCTTGGCCGCCGCGTTGGCCGCGGCGATCTGCGGGTTCACGTAGTAGACGACCGGGTAGTCCGTGGGCGAGACGGCCACGTATCCGGCGGCCTCGGCGGCCTGCGGGGTCGGGTAGCGGGCCGCGGCCTGGCTGGTCGCCTGGACGTACTGCTCGGAGTTGATCTGGTCCGAAAAGGTCGGCTCGGGTGCACACCCTGACTGCGCCATGTGGATCTGGTCGGGACCGTTGCCGCCGTCGGCGAGCAGTTCCTGTGCCTCGGCCTGCGGCAATGCCGGCCCCGTGTAGTGCCAGTTCGCCTTCGTCGAGTTCAGACCGGCCGCCGCGTTGGCGTCGGTGCCGTTCATGTTCATGTAGCCCTGCCCGCCCATCGACATGAGCGGACTGTTGTTGACGTCGAGGCCCGTGTGACCCGAGCCGCTGCACACGGCCGAGGTCGCGCTGTTGCCGCTCGCGGCCACGGCTCCCATTCCGGTCATGCCGCTCATTGCCGTCCCCGAGGATTCCGCCGACGCGGCCGGGTACGCCCCACTCAGGAAGATCGCGAGCCCGACGAGACCGATTCCGCCGACCGCCAGGACCCGGTGCTCCCGCCACGCTTGTCCGAGAGGCGTCGTACCCACGAAGGGCGCGGCGACGCGGGCCGGGGTCATGGCGAGCGCCAGCACCACGATCAGCGGACCGGTGTTGGGATCGGTCCCCGAGCCGGTCAGGATGTTCCCGAGCAGCCCCTGGCCGGCGACCCACATCACCACGGAGAGGAGCGCGCCGGCCGCCAGGAAGATCCCCGGGCGGCGGGAGAGCAGCGGACCGAAGCCGATGACCAGCGCGACGGCCGCCAGTACCCACGCTCCTTCGGTCCCGGTGGAGGAGAAGGCGTTCCCGAAGCTGTTGAGGAAGTGCGCGAACCATCCCGGCTGCCCGGGCGCCATGCCGACGATCGCACTGCTGATGGACGTCGGCGTCCGGTTGTGGGGGAGGAGGAACAGGACGGCGGCGAGCGACCAGTAGCCGGCCCACACGAGCAAGGGGGTGGCGACGCCACCGAGCCCCCGGGCCGCCGGGCTGGACGCGACCCCGACCGTCACCTCGTCAGGTTCCGCCGGCCGGGCCGACGGCCAGGCCATGACCCCGATCAACCCGTACAGGAAGACCGACCCCGGTGCGCCGGTGAGCGCGCTCGCGCTCCCCGTGAACACCATGCCCATCCCCTCGCCCATGACCCAGACCCCGAAGGCCCACGCGAACGAGACCGCCAGCGCGTAGCGCACGGTCGGCCGGTAGAGGAGACCGAGGCCGATGGCCACCTGGATCAGCGCGAAGAACGTGTTCCAGAGCGCGATGTGCGGCTCGATGAAGTGGCCGATGTTGGTGATGACCCAACCGAGCAGGGCCGGTTGGCCACTGGCGTTGGGCAGGATGTACGTCTCGACGAACGACCGGTGGAACATGAAGGACTGGAACTGCAGGCCCGCGTCGAGCAGCCAGAACACCCCGAGGACGATCTGGAGGACCCGTTGGGTCTTTATGGGGCGCCAGAACCGCTGCGAACGGGGAGCGAGCTCGCGCTCGAGCTGGTCGAAGTCGAGGTCGTCGAAGGTCCCGGTCATGCTGCCTCAGCCCCTGTTCGGCTGGCCGTCTGTCCTTCGTTCATCGGGTACTCATCTTCTAGGGATACGTGTCGGCGACCGATCGGATGCCATTGAGCGGCATCCAGCTCACGACCGCGATTCTCGTCCCCTCCAGTGTGACGAATTCCCAGGCCCAGGGGTACGCACCCTTGGCGCAGGGGCCTGACCTGCCCCCGCGTCAGTGGACGGCGACCTCCACGACCTTGACGACGACCAGGGCGAAAGCCACCAGCAGGTAGCCCCGCAAGGCGAGCAGGCCGACCTTCCGCTGCCGCGACATCGGAGGCCGGGTCAACCGGTTGAGGGGCGGCATCCGCCAGCTCCGCCGGTCGTGCCACTCCACGGGCACCCGGACCTCGCCGGCCCGGGCGCGACGACCCAGCAGGGCCAAGAGGGAGCCACCGAGGACGCCGATCGCGACGCCCGCGATGAGGATGCCGACGATCGCCGAGCCCGACAGGTGCGGGAACAGGACGCTGGCCGTGAGGATCAGCGACAGCAGTATCAGCACCCAGACCACCGCTCCGGCGAAGACGTTGACGCGGCGGGAGTTCACCCACGGACCGAGGACGTCGCGGTCGTTGCACAGGAGGAGGAGGAACACGGTGGCGCTGGGCAGCAGGACCCCCGCCAATGTCTGCACGCCCTCGGTGAGCAGGCCGAGCGGCACGCGCGGTATCAGCACGAGCGCACCGGCCAGGACCATGAGCCCGCCGTAGCACGCGTAGAAGCCCTTGGCTCCCTTGACCGAGCGATGCAAGGAGTGGTTGACGCCCAGGACGTCCGCACTGGCGTACGCCGTGGCCAGACCGACCGCGGCGGCACCGATGATGCTGGCGTCGAGCAACGCGATGGCGAAGAGGTCGCCCGCCAGGCGCGAGACGTAGGTACCGAGGCCCCGGGCGACGCCCGCCGCGCTGGTGAACGCGCCCGATCCCGCGTGCCCGGCGAAGACGGCGTCGGAGAACCCGAACATGGCGGCCGCGCCGACGACCACAAGTCCGATGCCGATCCACAGGTCGACCCGTTCGTAATTGATGAACCGCGGTGTGATCCGCTTGTCGATGACGTAGGACTGCTGAAAGAACAGCTGCCAGGGGGCGATCGTGGTTCCGACGATCGCGATGATCAGGAGCATGACCGTGGACAGCTGCGCGTGTTGTGGCAGTCCGGGCACGACCATGCTGTGCGCCACGGCGCCGATCGGCGGGTGCACCATCAGGTAGATCGGGATCAGGACCAGCGACCCGGCGACCAGCGCGAGGCAGATGCGCTCGAACCGCCGGAAGCTCCCGGTGCTGGCGGCGCCGACGACGACGGCGCCGGCGAGGACGACAGACGGGATCTTGGGAAGGCCGAGGTAGCCCACCGCGAGCGTCACCCCGATGAACTCGGTGACGATGGTGAGCGCGTTCAGGATGAAAAGGTCGATGACACTGAAGGCGCCCCAGAACTTGCCGAACCGTTCCAGGATCAGGCGCGCGTGACCCACGCCCGAGACGGCGCCCAGGCGGAGCACCATCTCCTGGTTGACGTAGAGGATCGGGACCAACAGGAGCAGCGTCCACATGAGATGCAGCCCGTAGTTCTGTCCCGCCTGGGTGTAGGTGCCGAACGCGCCGGCGTCGTTGTCCCCCACCATCACGATGAGGCCCGGGCCGACAATGGCCAGGAGCGTCTTGAACTTGGCCGACAGCCGCGGGCGCGCCGCGACGTCGCCCCGGGCGATGGTGCCGAGGGCGCCGCGGATTTCGCCGACATGCTCGGTGTCGAGGACGGCGGCGTCTTCGAAGGTCGTGGTCGGCGTCATCACTCACCCCTCTTCACATGACGAGGGGTCCGGTCCGACAGAAACGGGACAGAGCGCAGACCTGGAAATACGGAAAAAGTTCGGAATTGCATCGGGATCTCTCCTTCACGAGCGCACCCACGGGTGCACGCGGGCTGATTCGGATGCTCGCCGCACACGGGCGCGCGAGCAGAGGCGGTTACAGGAGGTTCCCCGGCGTGCGGATGCCGATACCCGGCGCGACGGCAGGTCTCAGGCGCTCAGAGTGGAGCGGGAGAAGTCAGGTCGACTCAGATCGCACGTCGGAGGCGCCAGGTACTGGGGGGTTCAGATCTCATCTGGCTCACCTCCTCGGATCGTGCGTTCGTGGTCACCAGTATAGGACACCGCACGAGCACAATCTCCGGCGCCACGCGCAGATCAACGCCGGCTATCCGATCGGAATCACCGACTGCCAGGTGGCGCCCCCGTTGGAGGTCGACCAGATGGTGGTCACGCCGGTCTGCCCGTTGTCGCCCAGGACGATGCCATCGGACTCGTTGAAGAAGATGACGTTCTGGTACCCACCCGGCTCGTCTCCGATCGGGGCTGCTGCCTCCGCCCACGTCACACCTCCGTCGTGCGTGACCAGCAGAGGGCTGCGTCCTCCGAGCAGATAGACCGTGGCCCCGGTCACGGCGTCGATCTCGCCCAGGTACCCGGCAGGCAGCGGCCCCGTGGTCGAGCAGGCGAAGGTCAGGGCACCACCATCCCCCGGGCAGGGCGTCATGATCCTCCATGTAAGGCCGCCGTCGGTCGACCGCACGGTCGACTTGGCCTGGGTACCGGCGCTCGGTTGGTCCGCGCAGACGGCCACGAGCGTCCCGTCGGGAGCCACCGCGATGACGTCCGCCAACGCGTTGAACGCGCACTCGACCCGGCGCGCCGACCACGTGCGCCCCCCGTCCGCCGTGTACCACAGCGGCGCCGTTGAGGGCTGGGCCTCGGGACTGAACGACGGGTTGGAAGCCAGGTACGCCGCCGTGACGCTGACTCGGACCAGCCAGGACTGCGCGCCGAGTCCGACCGTGGTCGCCCCGCTCGGCACCGCGACACCCACCCAGGTGCGGCCACCGTCAGCCGATTCGAGCAGGCGCATCGGGCACGGGTTCGAAAGGTCGGTCGGGGCCGGGCACGAGGACTCAATGGCCCAGATGGACGTCCCCAGTGCCTCGACCGACAAGACGACGCCCGCTTGCGGCACCTGGCTCCAGGTCACGCCTGCGTCGTGCGTGACGAAGAGGTCGGGTCCGTACAGGAAGCCGTCGCCGTGGTCGTCGAACGCGAGCTTGCTCACCGGTGCTCCTGTCGCGCACGGCCAGGAGGTGACGGTGGTGAGCGAACCGAAGAACGCGCCGCCGGTCACCGTTGACCCCACGACCGCCTGGCACGTCGGTTGGTCCTGGCGGGTGAAGAGCCCGTACCCGGTGGACGGGTCGAAGAATGCGATGTCGGTCAACTGGTCGGTCTGCGCCGGAACCGTTGTCGTCGTCCGCGCTGACGGGCCGGCGGTCGAGGGGTGGTGGGCGACAGACTCGGTCGCGACGGGCACCGACGAGCACGCGGCCACGCCGACGGACAGCGCGACGAGACCGCCGACACTCCCGAACCTCCGGGCGTGTGACAGGACCGGCACGATCGTCACGGGTAGAAGGGGTTGTCCCCAGGGACGACCGGCGTCACGACGAGCGGACTGCATCCGGGGAACCCCTGCGTGGAGAAGTGGGCTCCCTGCCAGCCGACGCCGGTGAGGACGACCGAACGCGTCTCGCCGGGGACGGTGACGAGCAGGGCGGGGTAATGCACGCACGAGGTGGCGCCGCCCAATGGGTTGTCCGACCCCTCCACCGTGGCGGTGGCGACCTGCCCCGGCTCGAGGCGGACGGTCATCGGCTCCGTGCCGGTGTCCTGGCCGCCCATGAAGGCCGTCAGGCTGCGCCGCGCCTGCAGCACCTGGCCGCCCTGCGCGTTCAGCGCGGCCACCCCCGGATACCCGGTCAGCGTGCACAAGCTGGCCCCGAGGTTCTTGAACTGAATGACCTCGGAGACGTGGCCCGTCGCCGCCCCGAACGCCAGGGCTGACACATCGACCTGCGAGGTGGTGCACGGCGGCGCGGCCGTTACCACCGACGCCGGAAGCGTGGTGGACGTGGTCGCCGTGGCGGCCCCGGACGGGATCGTCGTGACGGTGGCCGGGGGAAGGGTGCAGACGCCGAACAGCCCGATGCCCGTCGTCCGTCCCGGCCGGACCACGACGGTTCTGGACGCCCCCGAGTGCGTCACGATCCGGTAACGGCCCGGTGGCAGCACCAACGTGTACGGCTCCTCGCCGCTGGCGCGCGCCAACACCGTCACCGAGCCAGTCAGCCGGCGACCCGACCATGCGTCTATCTCGACGAACGCGCCCGGGCCCGAGGTCGTGGGCGGAGGCTGACAGCCCGGGGCTCGGCCGGACACCCTCCCGCTCGTCGACGTCCCGTTGAAGCCCGGCACGAACGGCGTCACGGTGAGCCCCGCGCAGTCGGCGAGCGGGCCCGCGACGGTCCTGGCCTTGCCCGCAAGCGTGGCCAGCACCGCGTAAGCGGGATAGGACGGGCACGACGTCGCCGTGCCCAGCGGACGGTCGGAACCCGAGAGCAGGGCCGCGGCCGTCTCGCCGGGATCGAGGACGAGCGGGGCCGCCGGAGCAGCGGAAGGCGAGGGCGTCGCCGCCCCGCCCACCCGTCCGCCCGGACCCAGGAATCGGATGGCGGGACGCCCGGCCACGGCGCACGGGGTCCGTCCGCGGTTCGTCACCAGGACGACGCGGTCGGCGCGGCCCATGGCCGGAGTGCCCGGTACGACTGCGAGAGAGACGCCCGTGGACGAGCAGAGCGAGGCTCCCGATCCGGACCACTCCGCCCCCGCGGCCACCTGCCCGCTCTCGGGAAGTGCGGTGACCGACACCAGGGGCAGGAACACGCACACGACCAGCGCGGCGCACGCTCCGCGCCGCCCGAGCATCAGCTCGATCCCAGTGGCGACCAGTGCACCCCGTCGGCGGTGTGCCACAGCCCGATCCCGTACCCGCAGATCCAGCCTTCCGTTGCGCTGAGGAACGTGACGTTCCCCTCGCCCCCGCTGCTGAACCCCGCTGTGGACAGGGACGCGACGGAGACCCAGCGCTGCCCGCCGTCGTCCGTCTCGTAGAGGCCGGCGCGGGCGGGGTAGATCCAGGCCGTGGTCGGGCTGGCCACGGCGATGGTCCGGTGACCGACCGTGAAGGGCGCGATGTAGCCGGCGAGCGGCAGCGGGTTCGGTGGGACCGACGTGGGCGGCGGCGTCCCCAGGCCTGTCGCCGAGGCCGCCAGCGTCCAACTCGACCCGCCGTCGTCCGACCGGAAGAGCTCCTTGGACTGCGCGCCGGCGGACGCCTGCGACCCGCAGAACAGCCACAGGTCGTCCGTGCTGCTCGCCGCCATCTCGGCCCCGAGGGTGTACGGCGCCGCGCAGGGGAACGGCCGCGTCGACCACGTCGCCCCCGCGTCGTTCGTGTACCAGAGCTGCCACGTGGGGTACGAGTCGGTGAGGGCGTAGGCCCGCGTCCTGGTGATCCGTGCGAGCTCCACCGGCTGCGACTGCGTGGACTCCGGCGCGAGGGCCAGACTCAGCGGGCGGGCGGCGGTCCACGTCACGCCGCCGTCGGGCGATTCCTCGACGCCCACGGCGCAGCCGGTACCCGGGGCGTCCGGGTCGCACGTGCTGGTCAGTGCCCACACATCGAGGTCGATGGCGCTGACGTCGAGGACGTAGGGGCCGATCGCGGCCTGGTGCCATGTGGTTCCGTTGTCGTGGGTGACCCAAAGGGGAGCGCCTGTCGCGCTCCGCGCCCCCCAGAGGTACCCCGTGAGACCCATGAACTCCATCTGCCCGGGGTAGCCGGCGTCCGGGCCGAGGCCCGGGGGCAGGTGGTCGTTCCGGACCTGCCACGTGGAGCCACCGTCGGTCGTCGCGGCGAGGAACACGGTGTCGCGGTGCAGTGCGAGTGCGAAGCCGTCCTGCGCCGTGGCGAACTGCACGTCGACGAGTGCCGTCGTGGGGACCGGCAGGCCGACCGGCAGTGGCCCGGTCTGGAGGTTGAACTGGTACGCCGCGGTGGAGGACGGCGTCTGGGCCGACGGCCGCGCCAGGAAGAACGCCACCGACGCGGCCAGCAACACGACGCAGCCGCCGAGGGCGAGGGTCCAGCGTCGCCGGCCCCGGATCGCGTCGGCGCGGTGGAGGACGCGCGCCAGTTCGCGGGCGCCGGGATGGACCTCCTCGGGATCGTCAAGATGCCCGAACATCGTCACCGTCCGTGGTGGCCTGCTCACCCAGCGCACGTCGTAGGGCGGCCAACCCCCGCGATCCATGCGTCTTGACGGCACCGACCGAGCACCCGAGTGCAGTGGCGACGTCTGCTTCGGAGAAATCGGCCACGTAGCGCATCACCACCACCTCGCGCTGGCGCCGGGGCAGGCGCCGGAGGGCGGCCACCAGATCGGCGCGCTCGCTGACCCGGTCGTCCACCACACCGATGGGGCCGATGGGAAGACGGCGTTCGCGCCGCCGACGGCGGTAGCGGTCTATGGCCAGGTTGGACGCCACCCGGCTGACCCATCCCTCGGGACGTTCGTGCAGCCTGGGCCAGCGCAGCGAGGCCCGTGCCAGAACCTCCTGGGCGATGTCCTCTGCCTCCGGCCGGTCCCCGACGATCCGGAACGCCACCTTGTAGGCGAGACGGTAGAGGCCGTCGAACGCGAGTTCGAACGACCGGGCCACCGGCCGCACCATCAGCGGGTTCCTCGAACGCTCGTCAGCACCATCTGGATCCGCGCTGCCCTCCCCGAAGCCGACCCCGTGCATGCCGTTCCCTGCCATCTAGCAGTCTTCACGCCCGGGGGGACCAGGAGGTTGACACGCCCGGCACGAGGCCCCATGGGAGTCACCGCCCCTGCGGGTTCAAGGGGCGGCGCGGCGGTGATCCGGCTATTCCGCCTCGCAGCAGGACGACAGTGGGAAATGATGGCCC
Source organism: uncultured Acidimicrobiaceae bacterium (assembly GCA_963834405.1). Lineage (GTDB taxonomy): Bacteria > Actinomycetota > Acidimicrobiia > Acidimicrobiales > RAAP-2 > Bog-473. The sequence goes on from CAWIBX010000003.1 coordinate 197,699, forward strand.
CATGGCGACCGGCGCCGACGTCACCCAGGACCGGGAGAAGGCCGCCCCGGGCGAGCCGCGCTGGCCCATGGCGCTCGCCGTCCTCGCCACGGGCGGCCTGCGGGCGGCGCTGCCCGACCAACTGCGCAACGGGGACGCCCGCTGGGTCTTCCTCGTGATCGTGGTCGTGCTCCTGGCCGTGCTCATCATCGGGGACCCTGGCCGCATCGACCGCGACCGGCCCTGGCTGCACAACCTCACGAGCGTCCTGATCGGGCTGATCACTCTCGCGAACGCCGACGCCGCCGTCCGCCTGGTCGTGGGCATCATCAACGTCTCGAATTTCACCCAGGACGCCAAGTTGCTGCTGGCCGCCGGCGGCGCCATCTGGCTCACCAACATCATCGCCTTCGCGCTGTGGTACTGGAACCTCGACCAGGGCGGGCCGGCCGCGCGGGCCCAAAACCGCGGCGTTGCCCCGGCGCTGATCTTCCCCGAGATGCTGCATCCCCAGCTCGTGGGCGCGGACTGGTACCCGAAGTTCCTCGACTACTTCCACTTCGCGTTCGCCACCGCGACCGCATTCAGCCCCACTGACGTGTCGGCGGTGAAGCCCTGGATGAAGCTCATGATGATCGCCGAGGAGGCCGTCTCCCTCGTGGTCGCCATCCTGGTCGTCGCCCGCGCCGTGAACATCTTGAAGTGACGGGTCCAACCCGGGCCGGTCGCGTCATGATGGTCGCGTGAACCCACGGGGCGGGCGCGCCGCGCTGGCAGCGCTGGCCCTGGGCGTGGGGCTTCCGGCGGTCCTCTCCTCCTGCGGCAGCGGCCCGTCGCCCGCGCAGAAGGCCGCCGTGCGCTCCATCCGCACCACGACCACCACGACGACGACCACAACGACCACGATCGCCCCGTCCTCCACCACGACGACCAAGCCGGGCGTGGTCGTGCCCAACGTCGTCGGCCAGAAGATCCTGGCGGCGCGCCACGAGCTCCACGCGGCCGGGTTCAAGACGGTGGGACTGAACACGCCGTGCAACAAGGGCACGCTGCAGAGCCAGAGCGTGGTGTCCTCGCTCGCCATCCCCGGCAAGGCCCCGGTACGCGCCGTCGGCGCCGTCGCGCTGGACCCCGGTGCCGCGCTGCCCGCCGGCACCCTCATCGGCATCAACTGGTCCGGGTGTTACGGCAGCGGGTCGACCGTGCCCACGGTCGTGGGACTGGCCTTCGGCCCGGCACGCCACGCCCTCATGCAGGCCGGCCTCACCTGGGCCTGCTTCTCGGTCGGGCGCCCCACCACGACGACCACCAAGGCCACGGCCACGTCGACGACGCTGCTGCCCTCGACGACGGCGACGACCCGGCCCAAGCAGACGGTCCTCACCCAGAACCCGGCGCCGGGCGCGATGGTCAAGCCCGGGACCACCGTCTCCCTCACCATGCACGCCTGCCCACAGTGAGCGGAGGGGCGCCCGCGGCCAATAGCGTGCGCCAATGGCGACGGGCGCCGCTTCCGACGAGCTCTCGTACGGGACCCCCCGCGGGCGCTGGGTCCTGGCCGCCACGGTCCTCGGCTCCGGGATGGCCTTCCTCGATTCGACGGTCGTCGGCATCGCCCTCCCCTCCATCAACCGCTCCTTCGGCGGCGGCGTCGGGACCCTGCAGTGGGTGGTCACCGGCTACTCCCTCACCCTGGCCGCGCTCCTGCTCCTCGGCGGCAGCCTCGGCGACCGCTTCGGGCGCCGGCGCCTCTTCTCTATCGGGATCGCCTGGTTCGCCGCCGCCTCGGCGCTGTGCGGGCTGGCACCCAACGCGGGGCTTCTCGTGGCGGCCCGCGTGCTGCAGGGCGTCGGCGGCGCGCTGCTCACCCCGGGCAGTCTCGCCATCCTGCAGGCATCCTTCCGGGCGGACGACCGCTCGCGCGCCATCGGCGCCTGGTCCGGGCTGGGCGGCGTGGCCTCGGCGGCCGGGCCCCTGGTCGGCGGGTACCTGCTCGCCGTGGCGTCCTGGCGCGCCGTCTTCTACATCAACGTGCCCATCGCGGTGTTCGTGCTCGTCATCACGGCGCGCCACGTGCCCGAGACGAGCGACCCCACCAGCACCGGCCGCATCGACTATCCCGGGGCGGCGCTGGCCGTGGTGTTCCTCGCGGGCGTGACCTACGCGCTCATTGAGGGACCCACCCGCGGCTGGTCGAGCCCGCTCGTCCTGACCGGCATCGTCCTCGCCGCCGTATCGGGACCGGCCTTCCTCTGGCTCGAGCACCGCAAGGCGCACCCGATGCTCCCGCTGGACCTGTTCCGCTCCCGCCAGTTCAGCGGCGCCAACGCGGTGACCTTCGTCGTCTACGGCGCCCTGGGCGGGGCGCTGTTCCTGGTCCCGGTGGAGCTGCAGATCGTCGTGCACTACAGCCCGTTGCAGTCGGGCCTGGCGCTGCTGCCCGTGACGCTCATCATGCTGCTCTTCTCCGCCCGGTCGGGCCAGCTCTCGACGCGCATCGGCCCCCGGCTGCAAATGTCCGTCGGGCCGGTCGTCGTCGGAGCGGGCCTGGCGCTCCTCTCGCGCGCCACGACGCCCGGCAACTACGCGACCCAGGTGCTCCCCGCCGTGGTGCTGTTCGGCGCGGGCCTCGCCGTCACGGTGGCGCCCCTCACCTCCACCGCCATGGGCGCCGCGCCGGCCGAGCACTCGGGCATCGCGTCGGCCGTCAACAACACCGTGGCCCGGGCCGCCTCCCTCTTCGCCGTCGCCGTGCTGCCGCTGGCGGCCGGCCTCGCCGGCACGGCCGCGCTCAGCTCGGCCGAGCTGGCCTCGGGCTTCCGCACGGCGATGTACATCTCGGCCGTGGCCAGCGCCCTGGGCGGGCTCCTGGCCTTCCTGACCATCCGGAACCCCGCCCGTCGGCCGGCGGAGGAACCCGTCCACGCGTACTTCTGCGGAGTAGCCGGCACCCCGCTGGCGCCGACGCTCGAAGGGGCCGGGAACAAGTCCGCCTGAGCCTCACCCGCGTCGTCGGTCGCCGGTCTGCGCACCGACCCGGACGTGCGCGGCTCGGGCCCGATGGGCAAAGGTAGGTCCATGCCTCGCGCGAAGACGGCAGCCGTGCCGCAGGCGTTCGCGCCGGCGCCCCTGGGGCCGCTCACGCTGCGCAACCGCATCATCAAGGCGGCCACGTTCGAGGGCGTCATGCCGCGCGGCACCGTCAGCGACGAGCTGATCGGGTTCCACCGCCGGATGGCGGCGGGTGGCGTCGGCATGACGACGGTCGCCTACCTGTCGGTCTCGCCTGAGGGGCGGACGGACCGCCACTGCGTCCTGCTCAACGAGGACAGCGTGCCCGGCCTGCGCCGCCTGACCGACGCGGTGCACGCGGAGGGGGCGGCGGCCGCGGCGCAGATCGGCCATGCCGGTCCCGTCGCCAACCCGCGCTCCAACCGTGCCCCCGCGCTCTCACCCAGCGGCGGGTTCACCCCCATGGGGACGCGCCTGCGCGCCGTGGACGCGGCCGGCCTCGAGCGCATCACCGAGGACTACCGGCGCGCCGCTGCGCTGGCGGTGGAGGCTGGATTCGACAGCATCGAGGTGCACGTCGGGCACAACTACCTGCTGAGCGCGTTCCTCAGCCCGAAGCTGAACCGCCGCGACGACCAGTTCGGCGGCAGCCTGGAGAACCGGTCCCGCTTCCCCCGCGCCGTGCTGCGCACCGTGCGCGACGCCGCCGGACCGAAGACGGCGGTGACCGCGAAGCTCAACATGGCCGACGGCGTCCCGGGCGGTCTGTGGCTCGACGAGAGCGTGGAGATCGCCACCCTTCTCGAATCCGACGGCGCGCTCGATGCCATTGAGCTCACCGGCGGCAGCTCCCTCGCCAACCCCATGTACCTCTTCCGGGGCGACGCGCCGCTGCAGGAGTTCGGCGCCACGCTGCCGCGGGCCACCCGCATCGGCTTTCGCTTCGTCGGCCACCGCTTCCTGCGCACGTACCCCTACGAGGAGGCCTTCTTCCTCCCCTTCGCCCGTCAGTTCCGCGCCGCGCTCTCCATGCCGCTCATCCTCCTCGGCGGCATCACCGAGCGCGCCACCGTCGATGCCGCGCTGGCCGAAGGCTTCGCCTTCGTCGCCATGGCCCGCGCCCTGTTGCGCGAGCCCGATCTGCCGGCGCGCATGGAAGCGGGCACGGCCACGTCCTCGCTGTGCATCCACTGCAACAAGTGCATGCCGACCATCTACTCCGGGACACGCTGCGTTTTGGTCAACGGCCGCCCCGGTTCCGATTGAGCCGCTACCGGCGGCCTCCGGTCCGCCCACGGCGCGGCCTGCTCCAACTGTCCCGCCAGCGAGAGGATCTCCTCCTCGTCGCCGAAGCGCCCGACGAACTGCACCCCGATGGGCAGGCCGGCGTCGTTCCAGTGCAGCGGCAGCGAGATCGCCGGCTGGCCGGTCACGTTGAACGGCGGGGTGAAGGGCACGTAGGTGGCGGCGCGGAAGAGGCCGGCCAGCGGTTCGCCCGGGGGCGAGTCGAACGTGCCGAGCGGCGCCGGCGGCTCGCCGAGCGTCGGGGTCAGCAGCACGTCGATGCCCTCGAAGTAGTCGGCGATCTGCCGGCTGATCTTCTGCAGGCCTTGCACGGCGACCAGGTACTGGCCGGCGTTGAGCGACCGTCCGAGCCCGACGAGCGCCCAGGTGAGCGGCTCCAGGTCCTCCTCGGTCGCCGTGCGGCCGAGGCGCGCCTCCCAGTCGGCGACGGCCCACGCGTTGCCCGCCGCCCACTGGTTGATGAAGTGGCCCACGAACGCGTCGCCGTCGACATCGAGCGTGGCCTCCTCGACGTGGTGCCCGAGCGATTCGCAGAGCGCGGCGGCCGCCCCCGCCGCCGCCACGCAGTCGGGATGCACCTCGCTCCCGCTGGGTGACTCGGTCAGGACGGCGATGCGCAGGCGTGAGGGCGCCAGCGCGGCCGCGCCCGCGAAGGACGTCCCGTGTCGCGGCGGGGCCCAGTAGGGGTCGCCCGGGACGGGCCCTGCCGTGGCGTCCAGGATGGCGGCGGAGTCGCGCACCGAACGGGTCACGACGTGCTCGCACACCAGGCCCCCCAATAGGTCGCCGTACTGGGGCGCCAGCGAGTTGCGACCGCGCGTTGGCTTCAGGCCGACGAGGCCGCAGCACGACGCCGGGATGCGGATGGAGCCTCCCCCGTCGTTGGCGTGCGCGGCGGGCACCATGCCCGACGCGACGGCGGCGGCCGAGCCGCCCGAGGAGCCGCCGGTCGAGTGCTCGGTGTTCCACGGGTTGCGCGAGGCGCCGAAACGCCGCGGCTCGGTCGTGGGCAGAATGCCCAGCTCCGGCGCGTTGGTCTTGCCACAGATCACGAAGCCCGCCTGCAGGTACCGCCGGGTGAGCTCCTGGGTCACCGTCGATGTGTAGTCCCCGGCGAAGGCCATCCCCTCAGAGAAGGGTGTCCCGGCCAGTTCGGCGTTGAGGTCCTTCAACAGGAAGGGGACGCCGCGGAACGGCCCGTCGGGCAGCGCGCCGGCCGCGTCGGCGCGGGCGCGGTCGAAGAGCTCGTGGATCACCGCGTTCAGTTGCGGGTTGAGCTTCTCCATCCGCGCGATCGCCTCGTCGACCAACTCGGCGGGCGACACCTCGTTCCGGCGGACGAGCTCCGCTTGTCCCGTCGCGTCCAGCCATGCCACGTCGTCACTCATGGCGGCCACGGTAGCGAGGCCGTGCGCGTGACGCCCGGGTGCGTCAGGCCGGCGCCGGCTCCGCTTCCTGTTCCGGCCTCGTCGCGCCGGTGCGGACGGCGATCGCCTCGGTGACCGTCACGTCGGTGCCGCAGACGGTGCACCGGCGGCGGTCGTCGAGTTCACCCCCGCAGCCGCGGTGCTGGAGGATCATCGGGCGCTCGCCTTCGAGCGTGTAACGGTCGCCCCACGTGAGGAGCGCGACGAGCACCGGCCAGAGATCGGCCCCCTTCTCGGTCAGGCGGTACTCGCAACGGAGGGGGCGCTCCTGATACGGACGCTTCACCACAATCCCGTTCTCGACCAATCGCTCCAGACGGGCCTGCAGCACGTTGCGGGCGACGCCGAGGTCGCGCTGGAGATCCTCGAAGCGGCGGATCCCCAAGAAGATGTCGCGGATGATCAGGAGGGTCCACCGCTCGCCGACGATCTCGAGGGTCCCCGCCACCGGGCAGTACTGGGTCGGGTAGTCCCGTTGGAGCATCCCCACAGCATACCCCATTTTCGGTTGGTGGGTTGTTTTACGAAACTTTCTCCGTTACAGTGCGTTTTATGACAGTACTGAGTGCGGAAGCCACGCCCGCCGGACGCACGGGCGCGAGGCCCGTGCTGACCTCGCTGATCGTCCTGACCGGGGTCTTCCTGTCGTCGCTCGACCTGTTCATCGTAAACATCGCCTTCCCCAGCATCTCGGCCACCTACCACGGCGAGAGCCTCAGTTCGCTGTCGTGGGTGCTGAGCGCCTACACCATCGTGTTCGCCGCGGCGCTCGTCCCGGCGGGGCGCTGGGCCGACCGCTCCGGGCGTAAGAAGGCCTTCCTTCTGGGGCTCGGGGTGTTCACCGCATCGTCCGCGCTGTGCGCCGTCGCCCCGTCGCTCGGCGTCCTCGTCGCCGCCCGCGTCGTGCAGGCCACGGGCGGGGCGCTCATGCTGCCCACCTCGCTGGGGCTGCTCCTCCCCGCGTTCGGCCCGGCGCGCAAGGGCGCGGCCATCGGGCTGTGGTCCGCCGTGGGTGGCGCCGCCGCCGCGCTGGGCCCACCGATCGGCGGGCTGCTCGTGCAGGCGAGCTGGCGTTGGGTCTTCCTGGTGAACCTGCCCTTCAGCCTGGTGGCGCTCGTGCTCGGTACCCGCGTGCTGCGCGAGGTCCGCGACCCGGCCGCGCACAAGGCGGATCTGCTCGGGGCCGCACTGCTGTCGGTCTCCGTGGCCAGCCTGGTGGCCGCCATCGTGCAGGGCCACGCCTGGGGCTGGACCAGCGCGCGGATCGTGGGCGCCTTCGTCCTCGCCGCCGGCGCCGGCGCCGGGTTGGTGGTGCGCTCGTTCCGCCATCCCAACCCGATCATCGAGCCGGCCGTGATCCGCCACCGGGCCGTCGCCCTGGCCGACCTGAGCTCGGTGGTGTTCTTCACGGGCTTCGGGGCGCTGGTGCTCGGCGGCGTGCTCTTCCTGACCGGCGTCTGGCACGAGCCGGTCCTGCGTGCCGGCTTCATGATCGCCCCCGGCCCACTGCTGGCCGGGATCACGGCCTTCCCGGGTGGCGTGCTCGGTGGGCGCGTGGGGCACCGCCTCGTCGGCACGGCGGGTGCGCTCCTCTTCGCGGGCGGCGGCTTGTGGTGGGTGACCCACGTCGGGGCCGCCCCCGACTGGGCGGGCGCCTACCTGCCCGGCAGCCTCGTGAGCGGTGCGGGGGTCGGGCTCATGCTCCCGTCGCTGGGAGGCGCGGCCACCGCGCCGCTGCCTCCGCAGCGTTTCGCCACCGGGACCGCGCTCTACGCCATGACGCGCCAGATCGGCGTCGCCCTGGGTGTCGCCGGGCTCGTCGCCATCCTCGGGACCGCCACCGGCGCCTCGGCCGTCACGGCCTTCCACCACGCCTGGTACTTCATGATCGGCTGCGGCCTCGCGTCGGGCCTGGTCCTCCAGGGCATCGGGGCCCGAACGGCCGAGACGGCCGACGCGTCGCCGAGCGCCGAGCCCGCGCCGCCGGCCGTGTCCGTGCCGGGTCCGCCGTCCTACGCCTTGGCGGGCGGCGGCAAATAGGAGGGATTGGCCACCAGGAGCTGGTCGCGGGCGGACGCCGCCAGCGCGGTCGCCACGGTCTCGAACTCGCCGTCGTATTCGCCGGTGCGGATGGCCGCGGCCAACGCGGCATCGTCGGCGTGGCCGAGCGCCCGCACCCGGGCCGCGTGGGCGTCGGCCAATGCCGCACCGAGCTGCAGCTCGCGCTCGACGGTGGCCAGCGCGTTGCGCGCGACGCGGGCGTCGAACTGCTCGCCGCCCTCGGTCCGCACCATCACCGCCTCGAGGTACTCGCGCACCGCCTCGACGAGCTCGGCGGTGGTGGGACGGCCGAAGGGAGGCAGAGGTGACCCCGCCGCGTCCGGCGTGGGCGGCGGCGCGGGCGGTGGCCCACCCGTCGGCGTGCCCAGAAGGACGAACAGGTCCCATTCGCTCTCGCAGACGCGCCGCCCGATGGCCGCGAGCTCGACCGAGCGCGTCGCACCGCTCAGGTGCGCCGACGCCTGGAGCGCGCAGATGGTGGCCCACTTGACCGTCGCGTAGACCTGCCACCAGTGGACGCGCTCGGCACCGATCGGCTCGCCGCCCCCCGCCGCGTACGCCGCCAGGAGGTCCTCGAGCGCGCCGAAGCCACCGACCGCCGCGCCACCCCCGAAGCGCCAAGCGGGCGCGCACAGCCAGCCGATGTCCTCAGCGGCGTCGCCTGCGTGGGCCAGCTCCCAATCGAGCACGCCGCGCAGTCCCCGCGGGCCGACGAGCAGGTTCCCGAGGCGGAAGTCACCGTGCACCGTGACGTCCGGTCCGGCGGGCGGGCTGTGCGCGTCGAGCCAGCGCACGCCGAGCTCGAGGGCGGGACGGACCTCGCCGAGCGCATCGAGGAGGGGAAGGGGGTCACGCAGCGGGTCCTGGGGCGGGAGACCGGCGATCGACCCGGGGGTAACGGCATGGATGCCGGCCAGCGCGTGCCCGCACTGCGCCGTGAGCGCGGCACGGGCGTCCGCCCACTCGGGGTCGCGCAGGATCTTGCGCGGGATGGTCTCGCCCTCCAGGCGCTCGACCACGAGCCAGCCCGCGCCCAGCCCGTCGTCCTCACCCGACGCGACCACGGCGGGGACGGGGACGCCGTTGGCCTGCGCGGCCCGGAGGAGCGCCGCCTCCACCTGGGCCCGCCCGCCCTGGGCCTGGGTCACCGGGCTCTTGCTGCGGTCCAGCTGGAGGACGAGGGCGCGCTGGTCCTGTCCCGGGACGGCGAGGTCGAAGGCACTGGTGATGCGCGAGGCACCGCCGGAGAGGCGGCGTAGCCCGGTGACGCCGCCGCCGAGGCGCGCGCCCAGGGCGGCGGCGAGCTCGTCCGCCATTACTCGATCGTGACGACGGGCCTCCCGGCGTCGTCGAGCTGGTGCAGGTACTCGGCGATGCCGTAGCCGGTGCGTGCGGTGCCGGCCGGGTCCGCGTAGGTCCAGCGCGCCAGCCCCTCGTTGACCAGGGTCCCGCCCGCCTGACCCACGTCGGCCACGCGCAGGAGGTCGCCCCGCAGCGCGTAGGTACGGTCCTTCTTGTCCAACACCTCGAGGTGGGTGACCTTGTGCGTGACGCCGTCGTCGGCCAGCTCCGTGCGCACGCGCCATTCCGCCACCGAGGTGGCGCGTCCGCCGTCCCACACCCAGCCCCGGTGCAGGTCGCCGGCATCAGTGCCGATGCGGATGCCGCCGAAGTGCATGTCGTCGTCGACGTTGATGGAGAACCAGCGCCACATCTTCGGGCCGCCCCAGCGGCGCGGGCCCCAGGAGCGGTCGCGGTTGCCCCGGGAGCCCTGCCACTCGTACGTCGCGCCGTCGACGGTCAGCGTCCCCGTCCAGCGGCCGGCCTGCTCCAGGTGGCCCCGGCCGACGGTGCCCGAGGCCGCCGCGGCCTGCGCGGTCTTGGGCCCACCGCTCGACTGTCCGTCGGTGCCGATGGCCGGCGTGATGGCATCGAAGCGGACGTCGAGGCGGACCTTGACTGGGTGGGTCTCGGTGACGCCGCGCACGCAGGGGCGGGCGCCCACGACGTCGTCCATCCGGAGCCGCCAGGCCTGCCCGGCCTCGAGCATTTCGTAGGTGACGGCGCCCACCTCCAGGAACGAGTCGACCATCTCGCGCTGCTCTTTCACCCAGTGGTAGGTGCCGAGCTCGCCGTCCGGGAGCCAGAGCGACATCCCGACGTCCATGGTTCCCTCGTTGGGGCGGACGCCGATACGGGTGAACAGGCCGGAGTCGGTGCCCGGGTCGTAGGCGTTGAAGTAATAGGACTCGCTCCAGGCGCTGTCGCCCTCGACCGGGTGGGCGAGGTCGTGTCGTGCATCGAGGATGGGCATGGCTACACCATTGTCTGTCCGGCGCTGACGTTCAACGCCTCGCCGGTGACGCCCCGGGCGGCGTCGGAGAGCAGCCAGCAGATGGCGTCGGCGATCTCCTCCGCGCTCTGCAGCCGGCCGAGGGGGATCTCCCGCGTGATGAAGGCCTGGAGGGCATCCGGGCCGCCCACGAGCGTCTCGAAGAAACGGTCCTTGTTGACCAGGTCCGTGTCGACCGTGCCCGGGCACACGGCGTTGACCGCGATGCCCTCGGGCCCGAGCTCCTTGGCCAGTACCTGGGTGAGCAGGATCACGGCGGCCTTGGCCGCGGAGTACGGGCCGAGGAGGGGGACGCCCACCTTGCCGGCCTGGCTCGATACGTTGCAGATGCGCCCGGGGGTACCGGCGGCGAGCATGCGCGTGGCGCAGGCCTTCGAGACGAGCCAGGTGCCGACGACGTTCACGTCGAGCACACGCCGGAACTCGGCGGCCGGGACGGTGACGAGCGGTCCTACTCCAAAACCGGGACCGGAACCGCCGGCCACGTTGGCGACGAGGGTGACCGTGCCGAGGTGTTCTGTGACATGCGCGACGGCACGCTCGACCGCGTCCTCGTCGGCGACGTCCGCCTCCGCGGTGGCCGCCGAGACGCCGAGTGCGGTGATCTCCTCGACCAGCGAGGCCAGGTCGTCCGTGGTCGCCGTCTCGTGCGCCGGTGCGTCGGCGTAGGGCCGCGCGATATCGAGGCAGGCGACGTCGGCGCCGCCGCGGGCGAGGGTCAAGGCGGTGGCGCGGCCGATGCCGCGGGGCGCGCCGCGCCGGTGACCAGTGCCACCCGGCCTGCGAACGGGCGTGCCTCGGGTCCGTGTGTGAGACTCATGCGGCCAACGTACGACGATCCGACGACAAATGCGGGGGTGTGCATGCGGGCCGCGGTGACGAGGGGCGGGCAACTGGTCGTGGGCGATGTCTCCGACCCGGAGCCTTCGTCGGGCCACGTCGTGGTGCGCTCGCTCGCGGCCGGCATCTGCGGGTCCGACCTCCACGCGTTGGCGGACTTCGCGCACTTCACGGGGTTGATGGGTGCCCTCGGCGTGCCGGCGCTCGACCCGACGGCCGACTGCGTGTTCGGCCACGAGTTCTGCGCGGAAGTCGTGGAGCACGGCCCCGACACCGCCAAGACGCTGCCGGTCGGGACCCGGGTCTGCTCGGTACCCATAGTCGTCGGGCCGACCGGGGTGGAGCAGATCGGCTACTCCAACTTCTATCCGGGCGCGCTCGCCGAGCACTTCGTGTTGCAGGAGCTGCTCTGCCTGCCCGTCCCGGACTCGCTGCCGACCGAGCTCGCCGCGCTGACCGAGCCGTTGGCGGTGGGCGAGCACGCCGTGGGGCTGGCGGACCTGGCACCGGGGCAGCCCTGCCTGGTCGTCGGCTGCGGGCCCGTGGGGCTGGCGGTGATCGCTGCGCTCAAGGGGCGCGGCCACGGGCCCGTGCTGGCAGCGGACTTTTCGCCTTCACGGCGGCGGCTGGCCGAGGCCTTCGGCGCGGACGAGGTGATCGACCCCGCCGTGGAGTCCCCCCACGATCGCTGGGCCTCCCTCGGGGTCTTGCGCACCCTCATGGAGCGAATGGGGGCGGCCATGCTCGGGGGCAAGGTGACCGACCCCGTCGTCTTCGAAGCGGTCGGCGTCCCGGGCATGTTGCAGTCGCTCATCGCGGACGCTCCCGCGCACAGCCGCATCGTCGTGGTGGGGGTGTGCATGCACACCGACGCCATCGAGCCGTTCCAGGCGGCGGTCAAGGAGATGGAGCTGCGCTTCTCCTTCGGCTACACGCCCGACGAGTTCGCCGCGACCCTGGCTCGCCTGGGGTCCACCGAGGGCGTGCCCGGTGCCTCGGCGTTGGTGACGGCGTCGGTCGGCCTGGAGGGGGCGCCCGGCGCATTCGAGACGCTGCGCAACCCCGGCGAGCACGGCAAGATCCTGGTGACGCCGTGAAGGTGAGGGTTGGAGGGGAGCAGGGGAGAAGGTGCGGCCCCTCGGAGACAGGTTTTCAAAAGTATCAACGAGCGTGCGGATACTTTCTAAAATGCCTCGGCGGCACCCTCACCCACCGGGTGCCTTCTCAGTCCCACGAGCCGGCGTCCGCGTTCTCAGTCCCACGAGCCGGCGGACGCGGCGCTCTCAGGCCCACGAGCACGAGCACGAGCCGGCCGGCCACGTTCCCGTCACGACCCGACCGCGACCGCGACCGCGACCGCGACCGCGACCGAAGCAGACCCGGAGGACCATGACCACCATCGCCGCTGACGGCCACCTGAAGTTCGGCATCTTTCTGGCCCCGTTCCACCCCGTTGGCCAGAACCCGACGCTGGCACTGGAGCGCGACCTCCAGCTGATTGAGCACCTCGACCAGCTTGGCTTCGACGAGGCCTGGTTCGGCGAGCACCACTCGGCCGGCTACGAGATCATCGCCTCACCGGAGGTGTTCATCGCGGCCGCCGCGCCGCGGACCCGGCGCATCCGTCTCGGCACCGGTGTGTCGTCCTTGCCCTACCACCACCCGTTCATCCTGGCCGACCGCCTGGTCCTGCTCGACCACCTGACTCGCGGGCGCGTCATGTTCGGCGTGGGACCCGGCGCGCTGCCGTCGGACGCGTTCATGATGGGGATCGACCCGGCCAAGCAGCGCGACATGATGGAGGAGGCACTCGAGGCGATCCTTCTGCTGCTCGCGGGCGAGACGGTATCCATGGAGACCGAGTGGTTCACCCTGGTAAAGGCCCGCCTGCAGATGCGGCCGTACCAGCGCCCCTTCCCCGAGGTCGGCGTGGCGGCCCAGGTGTCACCGTCGGGCCCCCGGCTGGCCGGGCGCTTCGGTTGCAGCCTGCTCTCCCTCGGCGCCACAACCGAGGGTGGCTTCGACGTCCTGGGCGCGCATTGGCAGGTCATGGAGGAGCGGGCCGCGGAGTTCGGCACCACGGTGGACCGCAACAACTGGCGCCTCGTCGGGCCCGTGCACCTCGCCGACACCAAGGAGCAGGCCATCGCCGACGTCGCTTTCGGGCTCGAGGAATGGGTCGACTACTTCCAGCGCGTCGCCGCGCTGCCCATCGCGCCGGACACCGCGAACTTCGCGTCGCTGGTCGACGCGCTCAACGCGTCCGGCATCGCGGTGATCGGCACCGTCGACGACGCCATCGCACAGCTCGAACGCCTGCAGGTGCAATCGGGCGGATACGGCACGTATCTATGCATGGGGCACGAGTGGGCGGACACGGAGGCCACGCGCCACTCCTACGAGTTGATCGCCCGTTACGTCGCGCCCCACTTCCAGGGCAGCTCCGAATCCCTCACGTCGAGCCGGGACTGGGCCGCCGAGAACCGGCCCGAATTCATCGGCGCGGCCGGCAGCGCCGTCATGTCCGCCATCCAGAAACACCACGAGGAGAAGGCCGAGAGGGCCGAGCAGGCAGCCCGTTCCGAAAAGGCCGGGGCCTCGACGCGGGTGTCCTCCGATGGCTGACGTCACCCACGAGCAGATCCCGGCGAACGGCTTTGAGCTGCACGTGGCCGTGGCGGGACCGGCCGACGGACGTCCCGTCGTGCTCTGCCACGGTTTCCCCGAGCTCTGGTACTCGTGGCGGCACCAGCTCGCCGCCCTCGGCGACGCGGGCTACCGCGTGCTCGCCCCCGACCTGCGCGGCTACGGCGGCAGCTCTCACCCGCGGGAGGTGGCCGACTACGGGTCGGACGAGCTGACCGCCGACCTGTGCGGTCTGCTGGACCACTACGGCTACGAGACCGCGGTGTTCTCGGGCCACGACTGGGGCTCGGCGGTCGTGTGGGAGCTGGGCCGCTTGCACCCCGACCGGGTGGGCGCCATCTACAACATGAGCGTCCCCTACTCGGCGGCGTCGGGCCCGCCCACCGAGATCTTCAAGCACATCTTCGGCGACAAGTTCTTCTACATGCTCTATTTCCAGGACGTCGGCCCGCCGGAGGGGGAATTCGACGCCGACCCGCGCCGCTTCGTCCGCACCATGCTCTACTCGGCGAGCGGTGACGGCGTCGCCAACGGGGTGCCCCTGCTGGCCGACGCGCCTTCGGCCGGCACCAAGTTCCTCGACATCCTGTCCCCCGCCCCCGACAAGCTGCCACCGTGGATCACCGAGCACGACATCGACGTGTACACCGAGGGCCTCACCCGGGGCGGCCTCTTCGGGCCGCTCAGCTTCTACCGCAACCTCGACGCCAACTGGGAACGCTCGAAGGGCATACCGGCCTCCGTCTACACCATGCCGACCGGTTTCCTCACGGGGTCGCTCGACCCGGTCAACTTCATGATGCCCGGAGCCGCGGAGGCGATGGCGGAGGCGCTGCCCGATTTCCGCAGCGCCACCGTGGTGGAGGGCGCCGGCCATTGGGTGCAGCAGGAACGCCCGGCCGAGACGAACGCGGCGTTCCTCGCCTTCCTCGACGCCGTCGGATGAGGCAATGACGAACCTGGTTCCCCTGCCGGCCCAGCCGGCAGGCGTGGCCTGGCCGACCGCGGAGTGGCCGCGCGGCGAGCTGCCGGCCGGGGTCGACCTCGACCCGTTGCTCCAGGAGGCGTTCGACGACCACAGCCCCCTCGCCGTCACCTACGCGGTCGTCGTGGTGCACCGCGGTCGCGTGGTCACCGAGCGCTACCACGGCGCGCTGGAGCACTTCGACCGGCCCCCGACACCCGTGCAGGCGGAGACACCGCTCCTCAGCTGGTCGATGGCCAAGTCGGTGCTCCACGCCGCGGTGGGAATCCTGGTGGGCGACGGGCGCCTCCGTCTCGACGACCCGTCGCCTGTGCCCGAGTGGTCGGCACCGGACGACCCCCGCCACGTCATCACCCCGCGCCACCTGCTGGCCATGTGCGACGGCCTCGATTTCACCGAGGACTACACGGACGACCGCGTGTCCGACACCATCTCGATGCTGTTCGGGGACGGGCTGGCCGACATGGCGCACTTCGCCGCCGACCGTCCCCTGGCCGCGTCCCCGGGCACACGGTTCAACTACTCGTCGGGCACGTCCAACATCGTCTCTGGGATCGTGGCCCGCACCGTCGGCCCCGGTGAGCGCTACGCGCGCTTCCTGCACTCCCGGCTGTTCGGGCCGATCGGCATGACGAGCGCCGACCCCGAATTCGACGAGGCCGGGACCTGGGTCGCTTCCTCGTACCTGCGCGCCACGGCGCGTGACTGGGCCCGCTTCGGCCTGCTCTATTTGCGCGGGGGCACGTGGGACGGGCTGCGCGTCCTCCCCGGGGGATGGGTCGACTACGCCCGCACCATGGTCGCCGCCGACCCCGACGGCACGCCGTACGGCGCGCACTGGTGGGGCCAGATCGGTGACAGGCTCGACAACCTCAACCCGCTCGGCGTGTTCCGCGCCTCGGGCTACGAGGGCCAGACGATCACGATCTGCCCGGCCTTAGACCTCGTCCTCGTGCGTCTGGGCAAGACGCCGCTCGAGCGGGAGGAGTCACTGCCTCCGTGGCGGGCGGCCGTCGTGCGGGCGTTCGCCGACGCGGCCTGACGGCGCGGCCTCGGATCTCCGGATCAGCCGACGGGGTGGCGACGAAGACCGGGATCTGGCGGTCGGTGTTCTGCTGGTACTCGGCGTAGGGCGGGTAGGCCGCCACGGCGCGCGTCCACCACTCCTTCTTCTCGTCGCCGGTGACCTCGCGTACCGTGACGGCCACGGGCTCGGGGCCGTCCTGAATCAGCACCTCGTCGGGATGGGACACGATGTTGTGGTACCACTCCGGGTTCTCCGGCGTGCCGCCCTTGGACGCCACGAGCGCGTAGGAGCCCCCGTGCTCGACGCGCATCAGCGGATTCTTGCGCACCTTGCCCGACTTGGCGCCCCGGGTCGTCACCACGATGACCGGCATGGCGGTCTCCCGAAGGGTGTTGGCCCGCTGACCGCCCGAGGCCTCGTACTCGGCCACCTGGTCGCGCACCCAGTCCCACGGGCTGGGCTCGTACTCGCCTGTCAGACTCGTCATGGGTGCAGCGTACGCGTGAAGGGCTACTCTCCGGGCGTGCCCGGCCCGCCCATGCAAAGCGCCGATGTACTCGCCTTCCACGAAAGCCTGTCCAACTGGAGCCGCTGGGGGGGCGAGGACCAACTCGGCGCGCTGAACCTGATCACACCCGAGGTCACCGCGGCGGCGGCCGCCGCCACGGTGCGGAGCGGCCGCACGGTCTCGTGTGGCCGCCCGCTCGACACCATGGCGGCCGTCGACAACCCCAGCCCGGTCGCCCACCACATGATCGGCACCTTCACCGAGGGCTGGGGGGCCGATTACTTCGCGCTGGCCCCGCACGGGTTCGCCACCAGCCACATAGACGCGCTGAGCCACGTCTTCCATGAGGGGAAGCTGTTCAACGGCTACGGCGCGGAGACCGTCACGGCGCACGGTGCCACCAGGCTCGGCATCCACCAGCTCCACGCGGGCATCGTGACGCGGGGGGTGCTGCTCGACATCCCGGCGGTGCGCGGCGTCGACGCGCTCGAGCCGGGCGAAGCGATCTTCCCCGACGACCTCGAGGAAGCCGAGTCGCGTGCCGGACTGCAGGTGAGGGCAGGCGACGCGCTGTTCGTTCGGACGGGACGGTGGCGCTGGCGCGAGAGCCACGGCCCCTGGGACCTGGCCACCCTGGCGTCCGGGCTCGCCGCCTCGTGCCTCCCCTGGCTGCGCGCCCGCGACGTCGCCACCCTCGGGAGCGACGGGGTCTCCGACGTGCTGCCCTCGCGCGTGGACGGGGTGCCCATGCCCATCCACACCGTGGCCATCGTCGCCCTGGGCCTGCACCTGATGGACAACCTCGACTTCGACGCCCTCGCGGCGGCATGCGCCCAGGAGGAGCGTTGGGAATTCCTCCTCACGGTGGCGCCGCTGGTGCTGCGGCGCGGTACCGCCTCGCCCGTCAACCCGATCGCCGTTTTCTGACCGGCGCCTGCAACGGCACCGTCAGGCTCAGGTCGGGGCGCCCCCGACAACGGGTGAAACGAGCGTGAGGTTCCCCGTCGATCCCTGGAACGACGTGTCGCCATAGCTGAAGATGCCGCCGTCGGTGGCGATCAACCAGTAACCGCCGCCATCGAAGCTCGGCATCATGCCCACGACCGGCTTGTTCAGCCTGATGGCGCCGGCCGACCCGTGGAACAGCGCGTCCCCGAAGCTGAAGATGCCGCCGTCGGAGGCAACGAGCCAGTAGCCGTTGCCTGTGACGTTGGCCGCCATGCCGACGACCGGCTTGTTCAATGTGATATCGCCCGTCGAGCCGTAGAAGACGCCGTCGCCGTAGGTGAAGATGCCACCGTCCGACGCGACGAGCCAATAGCCGCGGCCGCTCGCCGTCGGCGCCATGCCCACGATCGGCTTGTTCAGATGGATCGCCCCTGCCGAGCCGAAGAACCCGGCGTCGCCGTAGTTGAAGATCCCGCCGTCGGAGGCCACCAGCCAGTAGCCGCGGCCGTCCGGCGTCGCCGCCATACCCACGATGGGCTTGTTCAGATGGATGTTCCCCGCCGACCCGTAGAACGTGGCGTTGCCGAACGTGAAGACGCCGCCGTCGGCCGCCACCAGCCAGTAACCGCCGTCATCCGGCGTCGCCGCCATGCCCACGATGGGCGCGTTGAGATGCTGGCCCCCCATGGAGCCGTGGAACATGGCGTTTGGAAAGGCGAAGACGCCGCCGTCGGCCGCATCAAGCCAGTAGCCCTCCGGCGGCGTGTACGTGTCGAGGAGGCCGAACTGGTTGCCGGGGTCGATGAAGTCGCCGCCAGCCAGGCACGAGCCGCGCGCGATGCAGATGACGGACTGAAGACTGCCGTCTGCGGCCGCTCCCTGAGCGGCGTTGCTGGGCACCGGCGCCGCCTGGGCGCTCCAGGTGGTGCCGGACAACGTGTCGATGAGGGCGACCACGTGGCTCGACGTCTTGTTGGTGTACACCCCGACCGCCGTGCAGTCGGTGGACGACAGGCACGAGACCCCTTCCAGGCCGGCGTCGATGGCGCTGCCGGTCGCCGCGTCGTTGGGCTGCGGGGCCTCCTGCCCCGTCACCGCACCACCCGGGGAGACGGACTCGACCAGTGGGCGGAAGGCGCCCGCCGTGTCGCGATAGTCGCCCACCGCCACGCATCCGCCGTCGAACCCGCAGGACGCCCCGAGCAGAATGGCTTCCTCGGTGGCCCCCGTCTGTGCGTTGGACGGGAGCGGGGCGGACGAGGTGGTCCAGATGCCACCCGAGAAGCGCAGGAGAAGGCCCGCCGCGCCGTCGGTCGTGGAGTCGTAGTAGCCGGCGATCTCGCACTGGTTGCCGGCACACGAGAGACCTTGACCGAACTCCTCAATGAGCGGGCTGACGGCCGCGTACTGCGAGCTCCCGGTGACCGCGTCATGGGGCAGTGGGGCGACGGACGGGGTCCAGACGCCACCGGACTCGCTCAGGAGCTCCAGTCCATGGCCACCGGCGTTCGTCATGTACTGCCCGACCCCGACACACGTCCCCGGCGCCGGACAGGACACGCCGGACAACTGGACCACGTTGTTCGTGTCGGCGTCGGACACCTGTGGCGCGGGTTGCGCGCTCCACTGTCCACCCGCGAGCGTCTCTATCAACCCAGTCACGGTCCCGGGGCCGGTCGAGTAGTACCCGATGGCGGTGCACTCTCCCGGCGCGGGGCACGAGACCGACTTGAGCCACGTGTCCGAGGACGACGGGGGAGCCGCGTTGGAAGGCGTCGGCGCCTC
Source organism: uncultured Acidimicrobiaceae bacterium (assembly GCA_963834405.1). Taxonomy (GTDB): domain Bacteria; phylum Actinomycetota; class Acidimicrobiia; order Acidimicrobiales; family RAAP-2; genus Bog-473. The sequence goes on from CAWIBX010000003.1 coordinate 216,575, forward strand.
GGTCGCGTTCCAGACACCGCCGGCGTAGGTCTCTATGAGGCCTTCGCTATGACCGCTGCCGTTCCGGTAGGCGCCGGCGACCACGCACGTACCGCTGGAGGGGCACGACGTGCCGAAGAACTCGGGGGCAGGGTCCGTGTCTGCGTCCGAGGGCAGGGTCGCCTCGACCGACGACCAGGTGCCGCGCGACAGCGACGAGAGCAGGCCCTGGGTGTGGCTTCCCGTGTCGTTGTACTGGCCGGCACCCACGCACGAGACCGCCGACGCACAGCCCTCGGTCTCTATGGACTCCTCCGGATTGGTGGCCGGCGCGTTCAAGCCGAAAGGGGCGGGCGTCTGGAGCGCAGCCCAGCCCGGGCTGGGCGCGGTGCCCGAGGCGACGCCGCCCGCGGAGAACAGTCCCGCCAGCGCACCGGTGCCGACCGCCAGCACGCTGTCCACGGCGATCACGGTTGTGCGGCGCAACTTCGAAGGGGTCACACGACCGGTATTGGCACGGCGACTGCCACCCACTGCGCGCTGTGTCACGGCCGTCCTCTCGTCGTCGGTGACCCGCAATCTAGGAAACGGCCGCCCCCATGGCAACGACCTCCGCTACGCCGCCGCCGCCCCGACCGTCGGCGCCTGCGACGAGCCGCCGGCCGCCCCGAGATACGTCGCGTCCCCGTACCCGAAGATCCCGCCGTCCGAGGACACGAGCCAGTAGCCGCCGCCATCGGCCGTCGGCACGAGGCCGATGACGGCCTTGTTCAGGGCGAGCCCCGCCGCGGAGCCGTGGTCGCGCGCGTCGCCGTAGGCGAAGACGCCGCCGTCTGACCCGACCACCCAGTACCCGTTGCCCGTGGGCGTCGGCGCGATCCCGAGGATCGGGGCGTTGAGGTGGGTGCCGCCCGGGGAGCCGTGGAAGCCGGCGTCGCCGTAGGCGAAGATGCCGCCGTCCGAGGCCACCAGCCAGTACCCGTGTCCGTCCGGCGTGGCGGCGATACCCGTGATCGGGTGGGGCAGCCCGGTCGGTGACCCGAGGAACCGGGCGTCGCCGAAGGCGACCACGCCGCCGTTGGCGGCCGCCAGCCAGTAGCCGTCGCCCGAGGGCGTGGCCGCCATGCCCACGACCGGCGCGCCGAGGAAGAGCCCACTGGCCGAACCGTGGAAGCGGGCGTCGCCGAACGCGAAGACGCCGCCGTCCTTGGCCACCTCCCAGTACCCGCCGCCGCCCGGGGTGGCCGCCATGCCCACCACCTCCTGGTTGAGCGGGCCGCCGCCGCCCGAGCCGTGGAACCGCGCCCGGCCGAAGGCGAAGACCCCGCCGTCGGTCGCGTCGGTCCAGTAACCCGCCGGCGGCGCGTACGCCTGCAGGAGGCCCAGCTGGCCCTGCCGCGCCTGGTAGTCACCCGCGGTGGCGCAGGCGCCCCGCGCCGTGCAGGAGACCGCGTCGAGCGTCGACGGCGGGCCGCCGCCCGGCGCCGCATCGGCGGGGTACGGGACGGACACGCTGCTCCACGTGCCTCCCGACAGGGTGTCCGACAACGCGCGTGGACGGCCGGCGCGGCCGGCGCCCTGGTAGGAGCCGACCGCACTACACGCGGTCAGCGACAGGCACGAGACGCCCACGAGGCTGGCGTCAGGGGTGGCGGCCCGGTCGGAGGGCTGCGGGCCCTCTGTCGCCGTGACGGCACCGGCGGCGGACACCGTGTCGATCAGCGCGCGCTGGCCGCCCGTCGTGTCGTCGTAGTCTCCGACCGCGACGCAGCCGTCGAAGGTGCACGAGACCGCGGTCAACGACGCGCTGCGTCCCGGTGCTGCCCCGGCGTTGGCGGGCACCGGCGCCTCCGTCGCGGTCCACGCCCCCCCGGCCCACCGGTCCAGCAGGCCGCGCTCGATGCCGGTCCCGTCGGCGTACGAGCCCACCGCCTCGCAGGTGCCGCCGTCGCACGACACGCCGAACGACTCGCTCGTCTCGCCGTCACCCGGTGCGGCGCCCGCGGGGAGCGGCGCGTCCTCGACGGACCAGGCGCCACCCGCCTCCGCCTGGACGAGGACCAGCGCCTGGTCGCTGCCGCTGTCGTTCGTGTAGAAGCCGGACGCCGCGCACCCACCCGTCGACGGGCACGAGACCTGCATGAGGTGGACCTCCTTCTTGGCGGCCGCACTCGCCGGCTGCGGCGCCGTCTCGCTGTTCCATTGGCCGGCGGTGATCGTGTCGATGAAACCCGCCGTCCCCCCGGTCTCCTGCTTGTAGCTGCCGACGGCGGTGCAGTCCCCGACCCCGGTGCAGTCGATCGACTTGAGGAAGGAGTCGGCGGCGGACCCCGTGGCGGCGTCCGCCGGCAGCGGGATCCGCGCCGCCGTCCACTGCCCCCCGGACAGCGTGTCGACGACCACTTCGGTGCCCCGGGAGACGTCCTGGTAGACGCCGGCCGCCTCGCACCAGTCGTCCATCGGGCACGAGACCGAATCAAGATACGACGGCGAGTCCGGTGCGGCGTCGAGCGGCAGCGGCGGTTCGCTCGCCGTCCACGTGCCGCCCGACAGCGTCTCCAGGAGGCCGCGGTCCTGTCCGGTCACGTCCCCGTAGACACCGACGGCGGCGCAGGAGACGGCGGACGAGCACGACTCGCTGACGAGCTGCACCGTCGGGTCGCCGGCCGGGGCGTCCGGCCCGCTCGGCAGCGGCGCCCGCGCCGCGCTCCACCCCGGCGCCGGTCCTTGTGCCGCGACCTGACCCGCAGCGGGTACGGCCGTCCCCACGACGGCGCCGGTGCCGACGGCGAGCGCGCCGTCGAGGACGACCACGGCCGTCCGGCGCGCCCGCGACCAGCGCACCATGCCATACCGGCCCGCGCCGCCGGCCCGGGCGGCGGCGCGCTCATCCACCTTCGTAGGGAAACCCGAGGTCCGGCGCCGTGAGCACGGCCCGGAAAGGGAGGCCATCGGCCGCCGCCATGGCCTCGACGGTGCCGCCGCGGTCGACGACGGCGACCAGCAGCACCACCTCCGCCCCCGCCTCCTGCACCGCGTGCGCGGCCTCGAGTAGGGACGTGCCCCGGGTGACGGTGTCCTCGGTCACCACCACCTTGTCGCCGGGGTCGAGCGCGCCGGCGATGCGCCCGCCCCCACCGTGGTCCTTGGCCTCCTTGCGCACCGAGAACGCCTTGAGCCCGCGCCCCCGGGTGGCCGCCACCCCGGCCGTCACGAACGCCACCGGGTCGGCGCCCATGGTGAGGCCGCCGATGGCGGTCGCCTCCGACGGGACGAGCCCGAGGACGGCGTCGGCCACGAGCAGCATGGCCTCGGGACGGCAGACCGTCTGCTTGGAGTCGATGAACCACGTGCTCGTGCGGCCCGACTTCAGCGTGAACTGCCCGCGCTTGACCGAGTGCGCGAGCAGGTGCTCGCGCAGAGCGGCGTGGCCGTCCCCGCTCACGTATACCGCACCCCCGCGCCGTCCTCCACCACGCCGATGACGCGCGCCGCCTGCCCGGCTCCCCGGAGCGCGCGCAGCGCCTCGTCGGCCCGGTCCGCCGCCACGGCGAGCGCCATCCCGATGCCCCGGTTGAAGACGCGGTCCATCTCGGCCTCGTCCACCTGTCCCAGTCGCTGTATCTCGGTGAAGACGCGGGGCTGCCGCCACGCCGTCCGGTCGAGGCGCGCCCCGAGCGTCGCGGGCAGGGCGCGCGGGAGGTTGCCCACGATGCCGCCGCCCGTGATGTGCGCGCACGCGTGCAGCGCGTCGCCCAGCGCCGCCCGCACCGCCAGGACCGCAGGCGTGTAGATCACCGACGGGCGCAGCAGCTCGTCCGCCACGCTCTGGACCGCCCCGTCCCAGGCGGGATCCTCCAGCGCGAGGCCCGCCCGCTCCAGCAGGACGTGGCGGGCCAGCGTGTAGCCGTTGGACCGTAGGCCGGGCGAAAGCAGCCCGACCACCGCGTCGCCGGGTCGCACCCGCTCGGGCCCGAGCTGGGTCCCCTGCTCCACGATGCCGACGGCGAACCCGGCCAGGTCGAGGTCGTCGCGCGCCATCACCACGGCGTGTTCGGCCGTCTCGCCCCCGATGAGGGCGCAGCCGGCCCGCCGGCAGCCCTCGGAGACGCCCGAGACCACGGCCTCTATCCGGTCGGGATCCACCGCGCCCGTTGCGATGTAGTCGAGCAGGAACAGCGGCTCGGCCCCGACACACACCAGGTCGTCGACGCACATGGCGACGAGGTCGATGCCGACGGTGTCGTAGCGCCCGGTCGCGCGCGCCACGGCGAGCTTCGTGCCGACCCCGTCGGTCGAGGCCACCAGGACGGGCTGCGTGTAGCCCGACAAGTCGAGCGGGAACTGGCCGCCGAACCCGCCGAGGCCGGCGACCATGGAGCGCAGGCGCTCGACCGCGGCGTCGCCGGCTGCGATGTCGACGCCGGCGCCTGCGTAGGTGGCGCCGCCCGAGCCCACGCCGGTCAGACCCCGGGCAGCGCGGCCTGGAAGGCCGAGGCCTCGTCGGCCTTGCCGAGGGTGACAGGGGTCGAGGTGACGGGCACCGAGGTCGGGTAGTCACCGGTGAAGCAGGCGTCGCAGAAGCCGGCGTCGCCGACGCCGATCGCCTCCTTCAGGTTCTCGATGCTGATGTAGGCCAGCGAGTCGGCCCCGAGCACCGCCGCCATCTCCTCGACGGTGCGGCCGGTGGCGAGCAGCTCCTCGTGGGACGGCGTGTCGATCCCGTAGAAGCAGGGCCAGCGCCACGGCGGGGACGAGATCCGAAGGTGCACCTCGGCCGCGCCGGCCTCGCGCAGCATGCGGATCACCGAGAGCTGCGTCGTGCCGCGCACGATGGAGTCGTCCACGACGACGAGCCGCTTGCCGGCGATGGCGTCGGCCAGCGGGTTGAGCTTGCGGCGCACCGCGTCGGCCCGCTCCCGCTGGCCCGGCGCGATGAAGGACCGTCCGATGTAGCGGTTCTTGACCAGGCCCTGCCCGTAGGGGATGCCACTGGCCCGGGCGAACCCCTCGGCGGCGGGGACGCCGGATTCGGGCACCCCCATGACCATGTCGGCGTCGGCGGGGGCCTGTGCGGCGAGCAGCTCGCCCATGCGGCAGCGGGTCTCGTGGACCTCCTTGCCGTACAGCCGGCTGTCGGGCCGCGCGATGTAGGCGAACTCGAAGATGCACAATCGCGGCTCGACCTCGCGCAGCCACGGGATCTCCACACTCCGGGGCCCGTTGCCGTCAATGACCACGAGCTCTCCGGGTGCGACCTCGCGCACGAAGGTGGCGCCGATGACGCTGAGCGCAGGCGTCTCCGAGGCCAGCACCCAGCCCGTCGGCGCGTCCGCCGGCCCGAGCCGGCCCAGGCACAGCGGTCGGAAGCCGAACTGGTCGCGCACCCCGAAGAGCCGCTCGGAGCTCATGACGACGAACGAGAACGCGCCCTCGAGGAGCGGCAGCGCCGCCTGCAGCGCCGTCGCCAGGTCCTCGGTCTCGGGGAAGGACTGCGCGAGGAGCTCCGCGACGACCTCGCTGTCGGTGACGATCGACCCGGGCAACATGCCCACCTTCTCCGCCAGCGCGTGCGTGTTCGTCAGGTTGCCGTTGTGGCCGAGCGCGAAGCCGGCCTTCCCCACCGGGCGGTACACGGGCTGGGCGCCGGCCCAGTCCGACGCACCGTGGGTCGAGTACCGGGTGTGGCCGACGGCCAGGTGGCCCTGCAGGCCCGACAGGGTGCGCTCGTCGAAGACGGTGGCCACCAGACCCATGTCCTTGACCACCGTGACGGTCTCGCCGTCGCTCACCGCCATGCCCGCGGACTCCTGCCCGCGGTGCTGCAGGGCGAACAGACCGTCGAACGTGAGGTTGGCCACCCTCATCCCGGGCGCGTAGACCCCGAACACGCCGCACGCTTCCTTCACGGTGCGGCCATTCTCGCACAGCCCTGCGCCGTCACGTGTCGCCCAACTCCCGGGCCAGACGCCCGTCGTAGGCCTCACGCAGGGCCGATACCGGGACGCCGGCCAGGCCGCCGAGCACCAGCCGGTCGCCGCCGACGCGGCCGAGCACTGCGGCGGGCACGCCTGCGGCGGCCGCCCGTGCGCACAGCGCCTCGGGATCCCCGGTCGCCACCACGAGGCGTGAGGGCAGCTCGGTGAAGAGCTCGGCCGGCTCCGTCAAATTCTGCTGCGTCCACGGTGCAGCCGAGGCCCGACGCCGCGGCCATCTCGGCCAGCGCGACCGCCAGCCCTCCGCTCGACACGTCGTGGACGCCGTGGACCAACCCGGCGCGGCCCGCGACCTGGTCCGCCACCATGGCGGCCACCAGCGCGCACACCCGTGCGTGCGCCGCGAAGTCGACCGCCGGCACGGCACCGCGCCCGCCGGTGCCGCGCCCATCGCGCCGCTCGGCCGCCCACTGCGTCGCCGCCAGCGGCCACACCCCCGCACCGGCCGCGCCGGCCGCGGCACGCGCCCCGAGCACCACCACCGTGTCGCCCTCGCGCCACGCCAGGCCCGGCGGCGGCGCCTGCACCGCGTCGACCAGTCCCAACACCCCGAGCACCGGCGTGGGGTCGATGTCGGCGCCGCCGCTCTCGTTGTAGAAGCTGACGTTGCCCCCGATCACGGGCAGCTCGAGCGCCCGGCAGGCGGCCGCCATCCCGTCGATGCTCTCCGACAGCTGCCACATCACCCCCGGGTGCTCCGGGTTCCCGAAGTTGAGGCAGTTCACGACCGCCACCGCCGTCGCGCCGACGCAGGCCAGGTTGGCCACGCCCTCGGCCACCACGAGCGCCGTGCCCGCCCGCGGGTCGAGCGCGCACGCCCGCGGGTTCGAGTCCGTCGTGATGGCCACGCCCCGGGCCGACGGCGGGAGACCCGGCCCGGCGAGCCGCAACAGCGCGGCGTCGCCGCCCGGCCCGACGACCGTGTTAAGGAAGAGCTGGTGGTCGTACTGGCGGGAGACCCAGCGCGTCGAACGCAGCAGCGACAGCAGATCCCCCGCACAGTCGGCCGCCGCCGGCGGCTCCGGCTCGGCACCCGCGTCGGGCCACCACGTCGGCGCCTCCCGGGACCGGTCGTAGAGCGGCGCGTCGTCGGACAGCGATGCCGCCGGCACGTCGGCCAGGACCGGACCGTCGAAGCCGTCGCGCACGCGCAGCCGTCCGCCCCGCCCGGGCTCTGGCGCGGTCACCACACCGACGACCGTGGCACGCACCTCCCACTTGGCGCAGATGGCGGCGACCTCGGGCCACGCCTCGGGGGTGACGATGGCCAGCATGCGCTCCTGGCTCTCGCTCGTCATCACCTCCCACGCCTCCATGCCGTCCTCGCGCCGTGGCACCGCCGACACGTCGACGTCCATTCCCACGCCGCCGCGTCCCGCCGTCTCGCTCGTCGCGCAGGCCAACCCGGCACCGCCCAGGTCCTGGATCCCCACCACGAGCTTCGTGTCCAGCAGCTCCAGGCAGGCTTCAATCAGGCGCTTCTCCTCGAAGGGGTCGCCCACCTGCACGCTCGGACGCTTGGTGTCGTCGGCCGCGCCCGACGCCTCGCCGCTGAAGCCGGCCGAGGCGAGGACGCTCACCCCGCCGATGCCGTCACGCCCGGTCGTCGATCCCAGCAGGACCGCCAGGTTCCCCGGCCCCGACGCGATGCCGAGCACGAGCCGGTCGGCCGGCAACGCGCCCATGCACAGGACGTTGACGAGCGGGTTCTGCGCGTAACAGGGGTCGAAGGTGAGCTCGCCACCGACGGTCGGCACGCCCACCGAGTTGCCGTACCCCGAGATCCCGCTCACGACCCCCTCGACCAGCCAGCGCTGCCGGGCGTCGTCCGGCGGCCCGAAGAAGAGCGGGTCCATCACCGCTAGCGGCCGCGCCCCCATGGTGAAGATGTCGCGCAGGATCCCGCCCACGCCGGTCGCCGCCCCCTGGTACGGCTCAATCGCCGACGGATGGTTGTGACTCTCGATACGGATCGCCACCGCGATGCCGTCCCCCGCGTCGATCACCCCCGCGTTCTCGCCGGGACCGACCAGCACCCGCGCCCCCTCGGTGGGCAGCCGGCGCAGGTGCAGACGCGACGACTTGTACGAGCAGTGCTCGCTCCACATGACCGCGTACAGCGCGAGCTCCAGGTGGTTGGGCGCCCGCCCGAGGATCTTGACGACCGCGTCGTACTCGTCGTCGGTCAGGCCGAGGGCCCGCCACAGAGGCTCCTCCTCCGGCGTCGGGTCGGGCGTGGGCGCCGCGGCCGGGGGAGTCATGGTGTCTCGAATTTTAGAGGATCGGCCACCGCCCTCACCCCCGCCGGACCCCTGCCGGCGGCCTCCACGAGCCGCTCCCGCCCGGGCCGCCCGGCACCCGCACCCTCGGTCTCAGCCCCAGCCCCAACGAGCCTCAGCCCCAGCCCGCGCGGTCGGCGTGCACGACGACCAGGTCGCGCTCTTCCCACACGGCGGACGCGTCGAAGCCCGCGTCCGCCAGCCAGGCCAGCTGGTCGGCCAGCGTCGAGGGCCGGTCGTGGCCGTCGGAGATCGGGGTCACCGCATCGGCCGGGTCGGCGGGGATCACCACGTCGCCCAGGACGAAGCGGCCGCCCGGGCGCAGGACGTCCGCCACCCGGGCGAACAGGGCTGCCTTCTCCGGGCCGTCGAGGTGGTGCACCGCCAGCGCCGAGACCACCAGGTCGTAGGGCCCCTCGGGGAGCGGGTCGGCCAGTTCGGCCACCCGCAACTGCACCGGGCGGCCCGCCAGCCGGCCCGACGCCGCCGCCAGCATCCCTTCGCTCCGGTCGACCCCGACGGCGGTTGCCCCGGGGTGCCGGTCCAGGACCCGCAGCAGCGTCTCCCCGGTGCCCGTGCCGAGGTCGAGCACGGACCCGACGGAACCGGCCACCAGGCCGTCACTGGCGTCGACCACTGCCCGCTGCAGCCGGTCGTACGCGGGTACCTCCTCGCGCATGAGGTCCATGTAGGTGTCCGGGTCGAAGTGGAACTGGGACACGCGGGCAGCGTAACCCCGCGCTGTCACACTCCCGTTCGCCGTCTCTTCTTCCAACCCGCCCGCAAAATGCCCGTGTGGCGCCGTACCGGCTGCCCCAATGGGAACCACCTCGCCACCGGGATTGATCGATGGGACCCGGGCGATTTCCCGCAAAGACGTCACGCGTCTGACCGAAAAAAACCCCGCGATCCGTCACCGAATTGGTGCATAAGGAGGTGGCCCCGTGGGGCACAATGGGCACATGGCTCCAAAGGCAAAGACTCCGTCTCCTCGCAAGCCCATGAGCAGCGGCCACAAGGCGGCGCTGGCGCGTGGGCGCGCCGAGAGTGCGACCGTCCGGCACTACCTCGAAGCGCTCGAGACCTCCAAGCCCAAACGCGGGCGCAAGCGCACCCCCGCCTCCATCGACAAGCGGCTGGCGACGATAGAGAGCCAGCTGGCCGGCGCCGACGCCTTGACCCGGCTGCACCTCCTGCAGGAGCAGAAGGACCTGATGGAAGAGCGCTCCCGCGTCGACCAGGTGAAGGACCTCACGGCGCTCGAAAAGCAGTTCATCAAGGTGGCCAAGACCTACGGCGACCGCAAGGGCATCACCTACAGCACCTGGCGGGCGGCCGGCGTGAGCGCCGCGGTGCTCCAGAAGGCAGAGATCTCCCGGGCCCGTTCCTGAGCCGCGCCGTCACGAGCTCCGGCGCCGCGGGTGATCGTCCGCGGCCGGGGCCGCCACGGCGTGACGCGGTAGCGCGAAGTACTGCGCGACCGCCTGCGCGAGCCCGCCGGCGATCACCTCCTGGCCGCTGTTGCTGGCCGCCAGGGATCCTTCGAAGGGGTCGGTGATGAACAGTGGCTCTATGAGCGCGCCGGGCATGGTGCTCGGCGTGTCGAACCACCCCGGCACGCCCGGGCCGAGCAAGAGCAGGTGCCCGTAGTCGGCCGCGGCCGCTGAGAGCGCCGGACCGCCCAGCTGGTCGTCCGTGACCACGCCGAGGCTCGGGATGGCCCAGCCGTGCGCGTTCATGGCAGCGAGCACGTCGTTTTGCACCAGGTTCGCCACGCGCAGGTTCTGCGCCGCGAACGACCGGTCGGCGTCGTACCCGGTCACGCTGCCGGCGTTGTAGGACGAGTCGCCGGCATCGAAGTAGACCCCGATGAGGATGTCCGCCTTGGCCAGGTCGGCACACTCGTCGCGCGCCGCCACCTCGTCATGCTCCCCCTGCACGGTGAAGAGGCCGCCGGAGACGTCGCCCGGGCCGGGCCGGGAGACCGTCTCGTCCTCGGTGCGCGAGACGACCACCGTGTAGCCCCGCGCCACGAGCAGGTTCTTGGTGTCGAGCTCGACCGGAAGCGTCTCGTCCGCCTCTTCAATCGTCTCACCTGTCTCGGTCTCGCCGACGCTGCCGGGATCGATGCCCCCGTGGCCGGCGTCGAGGAAGACGGTGAGGTGCCGGTCCCCCGACGTGGGCGGGTACTCCACACAGGCGCCCGTCTCGAAGAGCTTGGCGTCGACCGGGGAGGCCGCGGTCGCCCGCCGCTGGCTCGTGGCGCGCCGGAGCGCGCCCGAGCCGGCCGCCCCCGCCCCCTGTCCGAACCATGTGACGCTGAGGCTGGCCACCACGACGAGGACGGCGACGTCCCACAGCGGGCGCTCAGCGCGCTCACGATGGCGCGAGAAGGCACCGATGCGCACACAAGCACGGTACGCAGCCCAGCTGAAGAATTGATGACGCCCGGCGTGCCGATGCTCAGGTGTTCGTCAGGCCGCGGCGCGCGGCGCCGCCGCGCCGACGAGCGCGCGCAGCAGCACCAGCCCGTCGACCGAGCCGAGCAGCGCGTGGCTGGCGCGCTCGGGGTGGGGCATGAGCCCGACCACGTTGCCCGCTTCGTTGGCGATCCCAGCAATGGCGTCGACCGACCCGTTCGGGTTGTCGGCGTAGCGCAGGACGATCCGTCCCTCTGCCTGCAGTCGGCGCAACGTCTCGTCGTCGCACGTGTAGTTCCCCGAGAAGTGGTTGATGGGGATCACGAGCTCGGCGCCCACCGCCGACTCCGACGTCAGCACCGATGCCGTGGACGCCACCTCCAGGCGGACAGGCTCGCAGAGGAAGCGCAGCCGCCCGTTCTTCTGGAGGGCGCCCGGGAGCAGGCCCGCCTCGGTCAGGACCTGGAACCCGTTGCAGATCCCCACGACCGGGCCCCCGGCCCGGGCGAAGGCGCCCACCGCGTCCATGACCGGGGAGAAGCGCGCCAGGGCGCCCGGGCGCAGGTAGTCCCCGTGGGCGAAGCCGCCCGGCAGCACCACGGCGTCGACCCCGCCCACCTGGGCGTCCCCGTGCCAGAGCAGGACGCCGCTTCCCCCGGCGGCGTCCACCGCCTGGACGACGTCGTGCTCGCAGTTGGTCCCCGGGAAGACGACGACGCCGATGCGCGGCGCCACTCAGAGGGCCTCGAGCTCGAGCCGGCTCTCCTCAATGACTGGGTTGGCCAGCAGCCGGTCCGCCAGCTCTGTCGCGGTCGAGCGCGCCGCACCCTCGTCGGGCGCGTCGAGTTCGAAGTGGAAGGACCGCCCGGCCCGCACGTGTGCGACGCCACCGAACCCGAGCGCGGGCAGCGCCCGCTCTATGGTCGCCCCTTCCGGGTCGGCGATGCCAGGCCGTAGCTGCACCTCGACGCGGGCGCGGAACCTCATGTGTCGGCACCGTACCAGTCGCGCAGTGAAAGGCCGGTCACGCGCTCGTAGGCCGCGATGTAGCGCGCCGACATGGCTCCGGTCACTTCCGGCGGCAGCGGCGGCGGCGGCGGTGTGCGGTCCCACGGCTGCGCCGCCAGCCAGTCGCGCAGCGGCTGCTTGTCGAAGGCGGGGGGCGTCGTCCCCGGCACGACCTCGTCGGCCGGCCACAGCCGCGAGGAGTCGGGGGTGCAGACCTCGTCGCAGAGGCACAGCACACCGTCGGCGTACCCGAGCTCGAACTTCGTGTCGGCGAGGATGAAGCCGGCGGCGGCGCACCGCGCCGCGGCCCGCCGGTACAGCTCCAGGCAGACCGCCTGCGCCTGCAACGCGTCCTCGGCCCCCACCAGGTCGACCGCGGCCGCGAAGTCGATGTTGAGGTCGTGTCCCTCGGCCGCCTTGGTCGAGGGTGTGAACATCGGTGCGTCGAGCTTTTCCGCCAGCCGCAAACCCTCGGGCATAGGCATGCCGTGCACCGTCCCGACGCGGGCGTACTCCTCGTAGGCCTGCCCGGCCAGGTAGCCGCGCACGATGCACTCGATCGGCAGCATCTCGGCCCGCCGCATCAGGACGGCGCGCCCCGCCCAACCCGGGGGCAGGGCCGCCCCGAGCGCCGACTCGATCGCCGCCGGGGCCGCGGCCAGCAGCGTGCCCGGCACGACGTCCGCCAGCTCGTCGAACCAGAAGCAGGTCATCGCGGTGAGCACCCGGCCCTTCTCCGGGATCGGTTCCGCCATAATCACGTCGAACGCGCTGACTCGGTCCGAGGCCACCATGAGGAGCCGGTCCTCCCCCGCGTCGTAGAGCTCGCGCACCTTGCCCGACGCGATGCGGGGCAGGTCGAGGGTCACAGCGCCTCCAGCGCCGCGGCGAAGCGGTCCATGTGGCCGAGGGTACGGGTGAGGTCGAAGGCGACTTCGAGCGCTGCCGGCGAAAGGGTCACCTCGGGGTCCGCCTCGAGGACGACGCGCAGGGGGCGTCCCTCCGCCCAGGCGGCCCGGGCGTCGCGCTGGACGATGCGGTACGCCTCGTCGCGGGTGAAGCCGCCCGACACCAGCGCCAGCAGCACGGACTGCGAGAAGACGAGCCCGAGGCTCCCGTTGATCAGGTTGTCGAGCGCGCGCTCGGGGTGCACGACGAGTCCGGTCGCCAGGCCGGTCGCCTTGCGCAGCATGTAGGAGGTGAGCAGCGAGGCGTCGGGCAGCACGACCCGTTCGACCGAGCTGTGCGAGATGTCGCGCTCATGCCAGAGCGCCACGTCCTCCAGCCCGGCGCCCAGGTAGCCCCGGAGCAGGCGGGACAGACCGCACAGACGCTCGGAGAGGACCGGGTTGCGTTTGTGCGGCATGGCCGAGCTGCCCTTTTGGTCCTGGGCGAAAGGTTCCTCTGCCTCGCCCACCTCGCTGCGGGCCAAATGGCGGATCTCGGTGCACATGAGCTCGATGGTCGTCCCCACCGACGCGCACGCGTAGAGGTACTCGGCGTGCCGGTCGCGGGCGATCACCTGCGTCGCCGGCACCGGCGTCAGCCCCAGCGCCGCGCACACCTGCGCCTCCACGGCGGGGTCGATGTTCGAATACGTGCCGACCGCGCCCGAGAGCTTGCCGACGGCGACCGCCTCCCGGGCGGCGCGCATGCGGCGCCGGTCGCGGTCCGCCTGCAGCGCCCATAGCGCGAACTTGGTGCCGAACGTGGTCGGCTCGGCGTGCATGCCGTGGGTCCGGCCGGCCACGGGCACGTGCAGCAGCTCCAGGGCCCGGGCTTTCAGCGCGGCCACGAAGGCGTCGAGGTCGGTGAGGATGAGGTCCGCCGCGCGGACGAGCGTGGCGGACAGGGCGGTGTCGACCACATCGGACGACGTGAGGCCGTAGTGGATGTACGAGCTGGCCGGGACTCCGATTCGGTCTTGGACGACGTCCACGAACGCCGCCACGTCGTGGTCAGTGACCTTCTCGCGCTCGAGCACGTCGGCCACGAAGACGGCGTCGACGGTGGGCGCCTTGGCCCGGCAGGTGGCCGCGTCTTCGGCCGGTACCACGCCGATGGCGGCCTGGGCCTCGGTGGCCAGGAGCTCGACCTCGAGCCAGAGGGAGAAGCGCGCCGCGTCGGTGAAGAGCGCGGCCATGTCGGGGGGTGAGTAGCGGGGGATCACCGCGCGCCCTCCCGCACCGGTGCCGCCGGGCCCGCCTGTCCGGCCGCGGCGGCCGCGATGTCGTGGCGCAACTGCATCCCGTCCCATTCGATCGGGGCCGCCGCCTCGTATGCGTTGGCCCGCGCCTCGGCCAGCGTCGGCGCCACCGCCATCACGTTCAGCACCCGGCCGCCCGCGGTGTGGAAGGGTCCGTGGGCATCGAAGCGGCGGGTCCCCGCATGGAAGACGGTGACGCCCTCCACGCCGGCGACCGATTGCCCCACATCGTCGAGCCCCTCGATGGGGTCCCCCGTGCGCGGCTTCTCGGGATACCCCTGCGATGCGAGCACGACGCTCACGGCGGCGTCGCCGCTGAAGGCGGGCGGCGGCACCTCGTCGAGCCGCCCCGTGGCCACAGCGTGGAAGAGCTCCGCCGCGTCGGACGCCAGGAGGGGCAGGACCACCTGGGCCTCCGGATCGCCGAAGCGCACGTTGTACTCGATCACCTTGACCCCGTCCACGCGCAGCATGAGCCCGGCGTAGAGCACGCCGCGGTAGTCGACGCCGCGTCGGCGCAATTCCTCGACCAGGGGCAGCACCGCGTCACTCATCAACGTGTCGACCGCGTCGGGCCCGACCTGGGGCATGGGCGCGTACGACCCCATGCCGCCGGTGTTCGGCCCGGCGTCGCCGTCGCCGATGCGCTTGAAGTCCTGCGCCGGGACCAGCGGCACCGCGCGCGTCCCGTCGCAGAGGACGAGGAGCGAGCACTCCTCGCCCGCCAGCCCCTCCTCTATCACCACGGTCCGCCCGGCTTCGCCGAACGACGTGCCCGCAAGCTTGGCCATGACGTCGTCGCGCGCCTCGTCGAGCGTGCGCGCCACCAACACCCCTTTGCCGGCGGCCAGGCCGTCCGTCTTGATCACCCAGGGCCCGGGCAGGGTCTCCAAGTAGCCGAGCGCGGCGTCGGACTCGAGCGCGTCGAACGTCGCGAAGCGGGCCGTCGGGACGCCCGCCGCGTGCAGGACCTCCTTCATGAAGGCCTTGGACCCCTCGAGCAGGGCGCCGTCCGCGCCCGGGCCCAGCACGGCGTGCCCCTCGGCGCGCAGGCGGTCCGCCAGGCCGTCGACCAGCGGCGCCTCGGGCCCGATCACGTAGAGGTCGGCCGCCACTTCGTCGACCGGGGCGTCGGTGACCCTGATCGGTGCCGCCATGCCCGGGTTGCCCGGCGTGACCACCACTTCGGCCGTGCGCGCCAGCACGTGGGCGAGCGCGTGCTCGCGGCCTCCGCTGCCGACGACGCAGACCCTCACGCGGTGGCGAAGGAGACGGTCTGTTCGCGCCCCGGCCCGACGCCGACGAGGCGGACGGGGACGCCGATCTGCTCGGACAGGAAGGCAATGTACTGGCGTGCCGCCTCGGGCATGTCACCGGGCTCCGTCGCCGCCGAGAGGTCGGTGCACCAGCCCGGGAGCTCCTCGTAGACAGGCGCCGCCTTGTGGAACGTGGACTGGTGGTACGGCAGGTGCGTGTAGCGGATGCCGTCCGCCTCGTAGGCCACGCAGACCTTCACGGTCTCGAACGTATCGAGGACGTCGAGCTTGGTGAGCGCGACCTCGGTCAGCGAGTTGAGGCGGACCGCCTGGCGCAGCATGACCGCGTCGAACCACCCGCAGCGGCGCTTGCGCCCGGTGTTGGTGCCGAACTCGTGGCCGCGCTCGACGAGCATCTCCCCGACGACGTTCTCCTGCTCGGTCGGGAACGGCCCGGCGCCGACGCGCGTGACATACGCCTTGGCGATGCCGATCACCTGCTCTATGTCGCGCGGCCCCAGGCCCGACCCGGTGCAGGCGCCACCGGCCACGGGGTTGGACGAGGTGACGAACGGATAGGTGCCGTGGTCGAGGTCGAGGAACGTGGCCTGGGCCCCTTCCAACAGGACATGGCGCCCCTTGTCCAGCGCGTCGTGCGCCATGCCGACGGTGTCGCCCACCATGGGCTCTATCCGCGGCGCGTACTCACCCAGGTAGCGGTCGGCGATGTCGCCGGCGGCCAGGGGCAGGCGGTTGTACACCTTGGCCAGGACGGCGTTCTTCTCCTTGAGCGCGACATCGAGCTTCTGGCGGAAGATCTTGGGGTCGAAGAGGTCCTGCACCCGGATACCGACGCGGGCGGCCTTGTCGGCGTAGGCGGGACCGATGCCGCGCTTGGTCGTGCCGAGCGCGTTCTTCCCGAGATAACGCTCGGTGACGCGATCGAGCTCCTGGTGATACGGCATGATCAGGTGCGCGTTGCCGCTGATGACGAGGCGGCTGGTGTCGACACCCCGCGCCGACAGCATGTCCAGCTCCTCGAGCAGGACAGCCGGGTCCACCACGACACCGTTGCCGATGATCGGCGTGATGTAGTCATAGAGGATGCCGCTCGGAACGAGCTGGAGCGCGAAGGCCTCGCCGTTGACGACGATGCGGTGGCCGGCGTTGTGTCCTCCCTGGTAGCGGACCACGACGTCCATCTCGCGAGCGAGGAGATCGGTCAGCTTGCCCTTCCCCTCGTCGCCCCACTGGGTCCCGACCACCACGGTTGCGGGCACGCGCCTCTCCGTTCGCACTCTCTTCGGATTACGCACAAGTGTATCCCTCCCGGAAATGGGGGTCCGCCCCGGAATGGGGGTCCGCAAAGACGGTGGTTTCGGGCCGGCACGCCGGGGTACCGGCCAGAGACGGGCCCGACGAGGGGTTGGGAAGGGCAGGGCGAGATGGCGAACGTGCTCAGAAATGTGAGGGTCGCCTTCGTGGTGGCCAACGCGGGGGTCGAGGAGGCGGAGCTGTTGCGGCCGTGGCGGGCGGTGGCCGATGCCGGCGGACGGCCCGACGTCGTGGCGCCGCTGCCCGGCTTCGTGGAGACGATGCACGATCTCGACCGCGGCGACCGCTTCCCTGTCGACCAGGTCACCGAATGGGCGCGGGCGGAGGACTACGACGCCGCGGTGCTGCCCGGCGGCGTGGCCAACCCCGATCGCCTGCGCACCGACGCCCCCGCCGTGGACTTCCTCATGTCGATGTTCGAGGCGAGCAAGCCCGTGGCCGCCTTCTGCCACGGGCCGCTGACGCTGATCGACGGCGACCTCGTCGCCGGCCGAACCGTCACCTCGGCGCCCAGCATCCGCTCTGACCTCCGCAACGCGCGGGGCCACTGGGTCGACGAACCATTCGTGGTGTGCACCAAGGGCATCAACACGCTGGTCACCGGCCGCGGCCGGGGCTCCGGCGACCTCGGCGCCTTCTGCGAGCGCCTCACCGAGACGTTCGCGCCGACAGCCGACGCCGCCCTGGTCTGATCGGCGGGTCCTGGCGGCCCACCTCTGTGGGTGTCGCGGCGTGTCACGGATCCGGCTCCGCGCGTCACTGCTCGTCAGGCAATGTGACGAAAGTAACTGGTACCCCGTAAGCCCGGTCGGTACATTGCGCCCACCCTGGGGATCGACCCCGCGGTGAGGCAGGCAGAAGGGGAGGGGCGTCCTCATGGGGTTGCGTATGCACCGTACGGTTCCGATGCTGCTGGCGGTCCTGGCGTGTTCCACGCTCGCGCTGGTCGCAATCGGCGAGGCGACGACGACCGGTGCGGGCGCATCCACACCCGCAATTTCGACATCGCCGGCTGAGAGCACCGTCAGCTTCGGCAACGTGGCCGTCGGCGCGACCGCGGGCCCCGGTGAGAACACCGCGGTTGAGATCACCAGCTTCTACCTGATGAACGGGTCGGGCTCCACGGTGACGGTCAATCTCTCGACCGGTGTGCACTATTCGGGTCCTGGCTCGAGCGACTACTCGCTGGTCGCGTCGGGCGGCTGTGTGGGTGCCGGCACGAGCACGCTCACCTTCACACCGAGTTATGAGTGCCTGATGGAAGTCTTCTTCCATCCGGGCGCCGTGGGAGACCTCTCGGCCACCCTGACGATCACCGCCTCTGACCTCACGAATACGGTCGTGAGCCTGCTCGGCACCGGTACGCCGACGCTCACCGCATTGCCCGGCAGCCTCAATTTTGGGGACACGACCCTCGGCACCTTCACCTCCGACAGCTTCGTGCTGACCAACGTGGGCGCCTCCACCGACACCATCGACCTCGTGAACGACCTGCTCTTCTCCGGCCTGGGCGCGGACGACTATGTGGTGTTGCCCTCGGGCAACTGTCCGGGCGACGGCGTCCAGTTCGTCATCCTCACGGCGGGTGCGGCGTGCACCCTCGACGTCAACTTCCTCCCCGGGGCACTGGGAGACCGCTCCGCCACCATGGCCGTCGAAGGTCTCGACGGCACCTCCGTGTCGGTCAACCTCTCCGGCACGGGGACGATCGGCTACTACCAGGTCAGCAGCGCCGGCAAGGTGGCGCACTTCGGGGACGCCGCGTTTTACGGTGACGCCTCCGGCATCCCGTTGAACCACCCGATCGTGGGGATTGCGCAGACCGGGGACGACGGCGGGTACTGGCTGGTCGCCTCGGACGGTGGCATCTTCAACTACGGCGACGCGCAGTTCTTCGGCTCCACCGGTGCGATCGCCCTCAACAAGCCCATCGTCGGGATGGCCGCGACACCCGACGGGGGCGGCTATTGGCTGGTCGCCTCGGACGGCGGCATCTTCTCGTACGGCGACGCCCCGTTCTATGGCTCGACGGGCGCGATCCACCTCAACAAGCCCATCGTCGGGATGGCGGTGACCCCCGACGGCGGTGGCTACTGGCTGGTCGCCTCGGACGGCGGCATCTTCGCTTACGGCGACGCGCAGTTCTACGGGTCCACCGGTGCGATCACGCTCAACAAGCCGATCGTCGGGATGGCCCCGACCCCCGACGGCGGCGGGTACTGGCTGGCGGCGTCCGACGGCGGCATCTTCGCCTACGGCGACGCGCAGTTCTACGGCTCGACGGGGGCCATCCATCTGAACCAGCCCATCGTCGCCATGACCCCGATGCCGACCGGCAACGGCTACTGGTTCACCGCCGCTGACGGAGGCCTCTTCAACTACGGCGACGCGCCGTTCCTGGGCGCGGCGACAGGGCAGATCGGGACCGTGGTCAGCATGACGAGCGACGGTGCCCCGACGTTCCAAGGCTTCGTCGACATTCCGGCCGTTCGCGCCGCGCTTCAGCACGACACCGGCCTCGGCGCCGGCTCGAAGGGTGCGCTCTCGTCTCTCCGGCGCTTCGCTGGCCCGTGACGAGGCCTTGGCCCGGCCTCGCCGTCACCTTTTGGAGCACAGGTAGGTTTCCCCCGGCTGTTACCCCAAAAGAAAGCATAAGTACGGCTGTGCATACTTTTTTTTGAGATAGGTCACAGGGAGACTCCGCCGCCCGACATCCCGACACCCCGACACCCGACCGCCGGGCCGGACCGGGCTCGGAGCCTCCCCCGGGGGCCTCAGCGCAGCACCAACCCGTCGCCGTCTTCGTCCACGTCGACCGTGACTGTCGATCCCTCCAGGTACCGGCCCTCCAGCAGGGCCAGCGCCAAGGGGTCTTCGATCGAACGCTGCAGGAGCCGGCGCAGCGGCCGGGCCCCGTAGTTGGGGTCGTAGCCCATCTTGGCCAGCCACTCCTCGGCCGCGGGCATGACGACCAGCGACAGCCGCCGCTCGGCCAGCCGTGACCGCAGCCGGTCCAGCGAAATCCCGACGATCACGCGCAGGTCCTCCTCGGTGAGCTGACGGAAGCGCACGATCTCGTCGATCCGGTTGATGAACTCCGGCTTGAAGTAGTCCGAGGGCTCGCCCTTCAGGTTCGAGGTCATGATCAGCACGGTGTTGCTGAAGTCAACCGTGCGGCCCTGGCCGTCGGTCAGGCGCCCGTCGTCCAGCACCTGCAACAAGATGTTGAACACGTCAGGGTGCGCCTTCTCCAACTCGTCGAGCAGCACGACCGCGTAGGGCCGGCGCCGGACCGCCTCGGTGAGCTGGCCGCCCTCGTCGTACCCGACGTAGCCCGGCGGCGCGCCGACCAACCGCGACACGTTGTGCTTCTCCTGGTACTCGCTCATGTCGATGCGGACCATCGCCCGCTCGTCGTCGAAGAGGAATTCGGCCAGGGCGCGGGCCAGCTCGGTCTTGCCCACGCCGGTCGGACCCAGGAAGAGGAACGACCCGATGGGGCGGTTGGGGTCGCTCAGGCCTGCCCGCGACCGCCGGATGGCGTTCGCCACCGCGGAGACCGCTTCGTCCTGGCCGACGACGCGCTCGTGCAGCGTCGACTCGAGCTTGACCAGCTTCTCGACCTCGCCCTCCATGAGCCGTGACACCGGAATGCCGGTCCAGCGCGACACGACTTCCGCCACGTCCTCGGCGTCGACCTCCTCCTTCAGGAAGCGTGTCGAGGCCTGCAGCTTGGACAACTCCTCGGTGGCCTCCTCAATTCGCTTCTCCAGGTCGGGCAGCTCGCCGTAGCGGATGGCCGCCGCGCCGGCCAGGTCGGCGTCGCGCTCCAGGCGCGCCGCCTCCTCCGTGCGCCCCGTCCGCTCCTCCTGCAGCATGCGGATGGTGTCGATGGCGGCCTTCTCCTGCTGCCAGTGTGCGGTCATGCCGTCGCGCTGCTCGGCCAGGTCGGCCAGCTCGCGCTCCAGCCGCTCCAGGCGCTCCTTGGAGGCCTCGTCGCTCTCCTTCTCCAGCGCCATCTTCTCTATCTCGAGCTGGCGGATGCGTCGCGTGATCTGGTCGAGCTCGGTCGGCATGGAGTCGATCTCTATGCGCAGCTTCGACGCCGCCTCGTCAATCAGGTCGATGGCTTTGTCCGGCAGGAAGCGGCCCGTGACATAGCGGTCCGACAGCACGGCGGCCGCGACCAGCGCCGCGTCCTGAATCCGCACGCCGTGGTGCACCTCGTAGCGTTCCTTGAGCCCGCGCAGAATGGCGATCGAATCCTCCACGGACGGCTGGCCCACGAAGACGGGCTGGAAGCGCCGCTCCAAGGCGGCATCCTTCTCAATGGAGGTCCGGTATTCGTCGAGCGTGGTGGCGCCGATCATGCGCAGTTCGCCCCGGGCCAGCATCGGCTTGATCATCTGGCCGGCGTCCATGGCCCCCTCGGCGGCGCCGGCGCCGACGATCGTGTGCAGCTCGTCTATGAACGTGATGATCTCGCCCTCGGCGTCGGTGATCTCCTTCAGGACGGCCTTCAGCCGCTCCTCGAACTCGCCGCGGTACTTGGCGCCGGCCACCATCGACCCCAGGTCGAGCGCCACCACCCGCTTGCCCTTCAGGCCCTCGGGGACGTCGCCCTCGACGATGCGGTTGGCCAGCCCCTCGACGATGGCGGTCTTGCCCACACCGGGCTCGCCGATGAGGACCGGGTTGTTCTTGGTGCGGCGCGACAGCACCTGGATCACCCGGCGGATCTCCTCGTCGCGCCCGATGACCGGGTCGAGCTTGCCGTCGCGCGCCGCCTCGGTCAGGTCGCGGCCGTACTTGGCCAGCGCCTGGTAGGTCTGCTCGGGGTCGGGCGTGGTGACCCGATGGTTCCCCCGGACCGCGCGCAGCGCGGTCATCAGCGCCTCCTTGGTCACGCCGATCTGGTCGGCCAGCGCCAAGATGAGGTGTTCCACCGAGACGTAGTCGTCACCGAGGTCGCGCCGGATCTGGTCGGCCTCCTCCAGGACGACGCGCACGTCACGCGAGAGCCCGGGCTCGGCGCCACCCTGCGCCTGGGGCAACCGGATGAGCTGGTCGTGCACGCGGCCCGCCAGCACGTCCGGGTCGACCCCGACCTGGGACAGCAGCGGACGCGTCATCGTCTCGTGCTGCTGCAGGAGCGCGTCGAGCAGGTGGGCGGGTGTCAGCTCCGGGTTGCCCGAGGACGCGGCGTGTCCTGTCGCCGCGCTGAACGCGGCCTTGGTGTTGTTGGTCCAGCGCTCCGGGTCTATCGGCATGCTCCGCTCCTCACCTCGTCACTCACTGCTCACTCCTCGTCGTCCGCCGCGCCCGGTAGGGCATGGGCGACTGCTTCAGCGGCACCAGGTCCCGCCGGTACTGCCGGTGCGTCGCCGCCACGGCGTCGAGCGCCTGGGCCCGCACCTCCTCGAGCTCCTCACGCAAACGAGAGAGCTCGGCCTCGAGCTGCAGCACCCGGCGCACCCCTTCCAGATTCAGCCCGGTCGCCGTCAGCTCCTGAATGTGGCGCAACCGCTCCAGGTCGCGCTCGGAGAAGCGGCGGCTCCCGCCGCTCGTGCGCGACGGGTCCAGCAGTCCCTTCCGCTCGTAAATGCGCAACGTCTGCGGATGCATCCCGGTCAGCTCCGCCGCCACCGAGATCACGTACACGGCCTGGTTGACGTCCCGGTCGCGGCCAAGGCCGTCGCCGGCCGCCTGCACCCGTCCCGGCTCGGCGGCCATCACGACTCCACCGCCACCCGCGGCGCCGGCTCGGTCACCTGGGCCAGCGCCTCGACGGCCGCCCGCTGCTCGTCGCTCAGCTCGGTAGGCACCTGCACGTCGATCTTCACCAGGAGGTCGCCGGGCTTGGCGCCGTTGCGCCCCGAGCCCCCAGGCACCCCGCGGCCGCGCACGCGCAGCATGCGGCTCGCCTGGGTCCCCGGCGGGACCTTCAGCGTCACCTTGCCGTCGAGCGTGGGCACGGTCACCGTGGTGCCGAGCGCCGCCTCGGGGAAGGTGACCGGCACGGTGATGGTCAGGTTGCGCCCGCTGCGCCCGAAGGTCTTGTGCTTGGCCACGTGCACGACCACGTAGAGGTCGCCGGCCGGAGCCATCCCCTGCCCGGGCGCGCCGCGGCCCTTGACCCGGATGCGCTGGCCGTTCTCGACCCCGGGCGGGATGCGGACCTTGACCGAGCGCACCTTCTGCTCCGTGCCGGTCCCGTGGCACACCGGGCACGGCGTGTCGAAGAGCGTGCCGCGCCCGACGCAGTCGGGGCAGACCGTGCTGAGCGAGAACAGGCCCTGGTTGTCGTTGAGGCTCCCGGTCCCGCCGCAACGCGGGCAGGTGTGCGTCGACGTCCCCGGCGCCGCGCCGGACCCACGGCAGTTCGAGCAGCGCACTTCCTGGGGCACGTTGACCGAGGTGGTCACGCCGTGCACCGCGTCCTGGAACGACAAGTGCAGCTGGGCCTCCATGTCGGCGCCCCGCTGCGGCCCGCGCTGCGGACGCGTTCGGCCGCCCCCGAAGAGACCGCCGAACAGGTCGCTCAGATCGCCCATGTCCTCCATGCGGAACGTGCCGCCGCCACCGCCCGGCACGCCGAAGCCCCCGACGGGGCCGGACCGGCGCACCTCGTCGTATTCCTTGCGCTTCTCTGCGTCGCCCAGGACGTCGTAGGCCGCGCTGATCTCCTTGAAGCGCTCCTCCGATCCCGGGTTGGCGTCGGGGTGGTGCTCCTTGGCCAGGTTCCGGTAGGCGCGCGTGATCTCCTTGTCGCTCGCCGTCGGCACGACGCCGAGCACCTTGTAGTAGTCCTTCTCGAACCATTCGCGTTGGGCGGCCACGGTTCAGCTCACCCCTTCACGCGCACCATGGCCGGGCGCAACGCCTGGCCCTTCCAGCGGTAGCCGGAGCGCAGCACCTCCTCCACGACGGTGCCGCCCTCGCCGCCGTCGCCCTCGGAGTGGGCCACGGCGTCGTGGACGGACGGGTCGAAGACGACCCCGGGCTGGTCGACCCGCTCGAGGCCCTCCCGGCCCAGGATGTCCATGAGCATGGCGCGCGAGGCGCGCAGCGCCTTGCCGTCCTCGGTGAAGTCCAGCGTCTCGTTCAGGTGGGCCTCGGCCAGGTCGAGGGCGTCGAGCACGGGCAGCAGCTTGGACACCAGGTCCGCCGCGGCGCGGGCCGACTGCTCCTCCTGGAGCCTCGCCACCCGCTTGCGGTAGTTCTCGAAGTCGGCCTGCGTGCGCTGGAGCGCAAGCAGGTACTCGTCGCGCTCGCGCGTCAGCACACCGACCGGGTCGGCCGGCGCGTCCGCGGCGACTCCGCCGTGCACGTTTCGGTGCCCGGCGGCCTCACCCTCTTCCTTCGCTTCGTCGGCGTCAGCCTCGTCCGCGTGGACGACCCGGTCGGGGAACGCCCCCTCGGGGAAGAAGCTCATGACTCATCGACGATCTCGGCGTCGACGACGTCCTCGTCCGAGGAGCCCTCCCCCGAGCCCGCGCCGTCGCCGCTCGGGCCGCCGGCGTCAGGCCCGGCACCCGACGCCGTCGCCGACGCCTGCTCGTACAGCCGCTGCGAGAAGCTCTGGGACACGCCGACCAACTTCTCGGTCGCGTCCTTTATGGCCTCCACCGAGGTCCCGGCCA
Organism: uncultured Acidimicrobiaceae bacterium; assembly: GCA_963834405.1. Lineage (GTDB taxonomy): Bacteria > Actinomycetota > Acidimicrobiia > Acidimicrobiales > RAAP-2 > Bog-473. Next base: position 240,697 of record CAWIBX010000003.1, read on the forward strand.
GGGAGTCCTTGACGCCCTGCAACGCGGCCTCGACGTCGTCCTTCTCGGAGCCCTCGAACTTGTCGCCCTGCTCCTTGAGCAGCTTCTCGGTCTGGTACACGAGGGTGTCCGCGGTGTTGCGCACCTCGGCCTCCTCGCGGCGGGTCCGGTCGTCCTCAGCGTGCTGCTCGGCGTCGCGCACCATGCGCTCGATGTCGTCCTTGGCCAGCGACGACTGGCCCGTGATCGTCATCGACTGCTCCTTGCCCGTCGCCTTGTCCTGCGCGGACACGTGCACAATTCCGTTGGCGTCGATGTCGAAGGTGACCTCGATCTGCGGGATCCCCCGCGGCGCCGGCGGCAGGTCGACCAGCTGGAACTTGCCCAGCGTCTTGTTGTACATGGCCATCTCGCGCTCGCCCTGGAGCACGTGGATCTCCACCGACGGCTGGTTGTCCTCGGCCGTCGTGAAGATCTCCGACCGCTTGGTCGGGATGGTCGTGTTGCGCTCGATGAGGCGGTGCATGACCTGCCCCTTGGTCTCGATCCCCAAGGACAGCGGAGTCACGTCCAACAACAGGACGTCCTTGACCTCGCCCTTGAGCACGCCGGCCTGCACGGCGGCGCCGATCGCGACGACCTCGTCGGGGTTCACGCCCTTGTGCGGCTCCTTGCCGGTCAGGTTCTGCACCAGCTCCTGGATGGCGGGCATGCGCGTCGAACCACCCACCAGCACGACGTGGTCGATCTTGTCGGTCGTCATGCCCGCGTCCTTGATGGCGGCGTCGAACGGCCCGCGGCACGCGTCGACCAGGTCGGACGTCAGCTCGTTGAACTTGGCCCGCGTCAGCTTGAGGTCCAGGTGCTTCGGTCCCTCCGAAGTGGCGGTGATGAAGGGCAGGTTGATCTGGGTGTCCTGCACGGACGACAGCTCTATCTTGGCCTTCTCCGCCGCCTCCTTCAGGCGCTGCATGGCCATCTTGTCCTGCGACAGGTCGACACCCTCGGTGTTCTTGAACTCGGTCACCAGCCACTCGATGACCTTGTCGTCCCAGTCGTCCCCGCCCAGCTTGGTGTTGCCCGAGGTGGACTTGACCTCGAAGACGCCCTCGCCGATCTCGAGCACCGAGACGTCGAACGTCCCGCCGCCAAGGTCGAAGACGAGCACCGTCTGGTCGTGCTCCTCCTTGTCCAGCCCGTAGGCCAGCGCGGCCGCCGTCGGCTCGTTGATGATGCGCAGCACGTCGAGCCCGGCGATCGTCCCCGCCTCCTTGGTGGCGGTGCGTTGCGCGTCGTCGAAGTACGCCGGCACGGTGATGACCGCCTGTGTCACGGTGTCACCCAGATACGACTCCGCGTCCCGCTTGAGCTTGCCGAGGATGCGGGCCGAGATCTCCTGCGCCGTGTAGCCCTTGCCGTCGATGTCGATCTTCCAGCCCGTGCCCATATGGCGCTTCACCGACCGCACCGTGCGGTCGGGGTTGGTGATGGCCTGGCGCTTCGCCACCTCCCCCACCAGGACCTCGCCGGTCTTCGAGAAGGCGACGACGGACGGCGTCGTCCGGCCCCCCTCCGCGTTCGGGATCACGACGGGCTCGCCCGCCTCCAACACGCTGACCACCGAGTTGGTGGTTCCCAGGTCGATTCCTACGGCCTTGGCCATGTGACTGTCCTCTTTCTTGGCTTTCTTCTCACGCTCGCCGGCCCGCTCGCTCAGTCGCTCGCGCCTGCGCCGGTCCTCGTCTTGGCTGTCAATTTGTTGCCACGTATCGTAGCAAACTTGAGTCTTACGTTATCAACATTTTTAACAGGGAAGGTCGCCACGACATTCCCACAGCGCCCTGACCAGGTGGAACACGTCCCCCCCGCCTTGACACGGCCCGACCCGGCGCCCGCCCACCAGGGCCTTTACCCGCCTCGCCCCGCCCTTACGCCTCCTATCGGGGCGCCGCCCACCAGGCCCTACGATCGAATCCGTGCTCGACCTCGTCCTGCTCCGCCACGGGCAGTCCACCTGGAACGCCGAAAACCTGTTCACGGGCTGGGTGGACGTGGACCTGACCGAGGCCGGCGAGGCGGAGGCCAGGGCGGGCGGGGACCTGCTGGCCGAGGCCGCCCTGGACCCCGAACGGCCCCTCGACCTGCGCATTCTCCACACCTCCGTGCTGACCCGGGCCATCCGCACGGCCGAGATCGCCCTGGCGGCGGCCGGGCGCAGCTGGCTCCCCGTGCGCCGGCACTGGCGGCTCAACGAGCGCCACTACGGCGACCTGCAGGGGAAGAACAAGGCGCAGATAAAGAAGGAGTACGGGGCGGAGCAACTGCTGGCCTGGCGGCGCAGTTACGCCGCCCCGCCCCCGCCGCTGGCCCCCGGGAACCCCTACGACGTGGCCCGCGACCCTCGATACCGCGACGTCGACCCCGCCGACCTCCCCCGCACCGAGTGCCTGGCCGACGTCGTCCGTCGGACGGTCCCGTACTGGGAGTCGGCCATCGAGCCCGACCTGCGCGCCGCGGCCGAGCGCGGCGGCGCCGTCCTCGTGGCGGCCCACGGCAACAGCATCCGCGCCCTGCGCAAGCACCTGGAGGGGATCTCCGACGACGACATCACCGAGCTCGAGATCCCGACGGGCATTCCCTTCCGCATGCTCCTCGGCGACGACCTCTCCGTCCGGTCGGCGCAGTACCTCGGCGATCCCGAGGCGGCCGCTGCCGCTGCCGCGGCCGTGGCCCGCCAGGCCGACCAGCCGATCGCCTGACCCGGTCCTCCCGAAACGTCGGCGGGCCGGGATGCCTCGCCGCACCCCGGCCCTACCGACCGCCTACGGAGCTCCAGACGTGTTACAACGCGTCGGCCCCGCGTTCACCCGTGCGCACGCGCACGACCGTGTCGACCGGCACGACCCACACCTTGCCGTCACCGATCTTTCCGGTGGCGGCCGACGCCACAATGGCGTCGACGATGTCGTCGACCTGCCCGTCCTCCACCAACACCTCGATACGCAGCTTGGGGACGAAGTCGACTTCGTATTCGGCACCCCGGTAGACCTCGGTGTGTCCACGCTGGCGCCCGAAGCCCTGGGCCTCGGTGAGCGTCATGCCCTGGATGCCCTTGTTCTTGAGGGCTTCCTTCACGTCGTCGAGCTTGAACGGCTTGAGGACTGCCACGATCAGTTTCACTGTCGATCTCCTTTCGTCCTGACTGTCCCGGGCCTAGGCGCCACCGCCACCGGGCGGCGGCTCCGGCTCCGGCTCCGGTTCTTCCGAACCTCCTCTGTCGCGGATGCCGGCCAGGGCGAACGCACCGTCCACGCGGGTGGCGTACTGCTCCGCGGGGTACGACTCCTCGTCGTGGATGGCGACATCGCCGACTTCGAGGATCTCTTCCTTGTAGCGGGCGCCGCGCAATACGAAGCCGATGATCTTCATCAGGATGAAGGTGATCAGAGCGGACCAGATGATCACGAAGATGGCCGCTCGGAACTGTTCCCACAACTGGTGGAACGACCCCGTGTACATCAATCCGCTCACCGAGAAGGGTGTACAGCTCTTGGTGGTTGCGACGTACTGCACCGAGGACGTGTTCACCACCTGCCCGTATCTGTTCAGCGTCCCGCACCCGTACTCGATCATGTTGGGGTCGGCGAACACTCCGAGGAACAAACCGCCGAAGAATCCGGCGATGCCGTGGGTATAGATCACACCCAGCGTGTCGTCCACCCTCGAGAACGGCCGCACCTTGGACAGGAAGTTCCACGCAGTCCAGACGATGGCGGTACAGAAGAACCCGACCGCGATGGCACCCCAGCCGTTGACCCATCCAGCACAGGGGGTGATGCCGACGAGACCGCAGATCATTCCGTTGACGCCGCCCAGGAAGGTCGGTTTTCTCGCTTTGGAGAACAGGGCGTCGAAGGCCATCCAGGTGATCACTCCGATGGCAGTCGCGATATTGGTGTTGACCACGGCGGCGGACATGTCGGTGCCCGCGTAGTACGGGTCTCCACCGTTGAACCCGTTCCATCCCAACCACAGGATTCCTGCGCCGACAGCGGCGACGAGGAGGTTGTTCGGTACGAAGTGATCTCTATCTCGCGCCAGCCGGGGTCCGAGACACCAGGCGGCAACGAAGCCCGAGACTCCGGCCGACATGTGGATGACGAAACCTCCGGAGAAGTCGAGAGCGCCCTCCTGGGCCAGGTAGCCGCCGCCCCACAGCATGAAGGAGTCCACGCCGTAGACGAAGGTCGACCACAGCGGGCACAGGAGGCACCAGGCCAGGAACTTGATACGGCCGAGCACGCTCCCGATGAACAGCAGAGGCGTGATGGCGGCGAACACGAACTGGAAGTAGAGGAGGGAGTCGGTGGGGAAGTGGAAGGGTATGACGGTGTTGGCCGCCGACACCGCCTGGCCCTGTTCGTTATAGGAGTTGAGGACCTGGCCCGGTCTCCCGACGAAGTTGTCGAAGAAGTGTTGGAAGACATTCCCAGTGCTCAACTTCAGGTTTGCGGGACAATTCGTCCCGCCCCCGACCCACGTCTGACACCCGTTGACGACACCATGTCCAAGTGAGGTGCCCCCGAACCCCATCTTGTAGCTCCACAGGACCCACGCGATGAGAACCAACGAGAAGCCGGCGAACATCATTGCGAGCACGTTCACCGCCCACTTCTTCGGGACCACCGCCGCGTAGAGGACTGCAAGGCCGGGGATGCTCTGCAGGGCAACGAAGGTGGCTGCCGACACCTGCCACGTGTTGTCGCCGGAATTCAGCCAACTGGGATACGGGACAGGAACTGCTTGGGCTAACAAGTGGATCACTCAACCACTCCCTCAATGTAGGTGCGTCTCGGCGTCCCGCCTTGTGAGCAGGGCGTCACAGAACGCCGAGTACGGCAAGCCACTTCTGACGGTTCACTCCGCCGCGGAAAGGATGCAGGGTGGTGGTTTCGGCATGGTCACGCCCGTGTTTCCAACGCGTTAATAGGGACCGTTGTGTTCAGCGCCCCGGATCAACTCATGCCCGATGGTTTGGGTCCGAATGCGGCCCTGGCTACCATCTGCGGATCACACCACGAGGCAGCAGCCCTTCCGCCGCGCCGCAGGCACCTCAGGGCGAGACGCCCCCCGACGTGTCCCGCCGGCCGCTCACGACGTTGCGCGGTGCCAGCGTCGAGGTCGACCCCCGCCAGGTCACACGTGTCGTCGTCGCGCTGTGCTTGGCTGCCTTGGCTGCCGTCGTCGTCAGCCTCTTTGTGGCCGGCTTCCAGCAGAACGCGCAAATCAGCCGTCTTCGGCAGCAGGGGGTGCCGGTCGCGGTGACGGTGACGGGTTGCCGCGGCCTGCTGGGTGGGAGCGGCAGCAATGCCGCCGGGTCCAGCTGCACGGGGACCTTTGTCCTCGAGGGACGCCGCTACAGCGCCACGCTCCCCGGCGATACCCTCCGCGCCCCGGGGACGACGGTCCGACTGGTGACCGCCGAAACCGACCCCGGACTGCTTGCGACCGCCCACCAGGTGCAGAGTGAGCACGCCTCATGGAGGGTGTTCCTACTCCCGACGGTGCTACTCGTCCTGCTGGCGGGTCTCGTGGCTGCCCTCGCTGTCCGACGTCGAAGGAAGCAGGCGTCGGTCGGATCGATCAGCGCCCCGCTCGCTGCGGGGTTTCGCCCACACAGCGCGCTCGGGGGTTACGAAGGGGGCGTGTAGCGTTTGTTCGAGGACGGGCGCCTGGTCTTCGCCGAGGACCCGTCCGAGGCGGTGGCGTCGGCGGTCGATTCCCTCAGATTTCGGCGTAGTCGATAGGCACGGACCAGGTACCAGGCGCCCACCATGATGAAGGGCACGCCGAATCCCCAGTAATGGAGATTGAAGATCGCCAACCCGTAGAGGGCTGTCACGATGCCGAGGAAGAGGCGCTTTCGCCACAGGGCCATCGCGGTGATCCCGAACGACAAGATGATCAGGACCAAGAACAACTCGTTGTACGTCGACGTGTTCACATGCTGGCTGTTGACCGCACCGTTGGACAGATACGCCGACGGGTCGTGGACCACGAGTTCGTGAACCACTGCGAATGAGATAAGGGTTGCGACGGGGCCGGCCAGCAGCCCGATCGCGCGCTCTTTGTCGTTGGCCCGCTTCTCCTCGTTCTCGAGCTCCTCACCCGAAAGGTCGTACGCACCCTTGGGCTGAACCGCGTTGGGATTCGTCGCCTTGAGAAAGAGAGTGCGGAGCCGGTCCATGATGGGCGGCTTCGATCGTCCGCTCTCGGGGTTGACCGCAGGAGGCATCGTCAAAGGGTACAGCAGGCGCGAATGGAAGCGCACCGGGCGCGTCTTGCGCGACACGCACATCGGCAGCGGTGAACAATAACTACTGCCACCTCAAGAAACGGGCGCTTTTGAAGCCCTGAGCAGAGCCGTCTTCGGAATCCCTCATCGATTCGGGTGCATGATCCACCAGCCAGCGGCCCAGGTCGCTCGTGGTCCCCAGCGCGACTTCGCGATCAGAATTCACGAGATAGACACAAATCGAACCTTCGCGCACCTCCACGATCAGGTCGGATCCGAAGGACCACGCCGGCGGGACGCCGGGAGTGGCGATGGCCTGCAGGCTCCACCCACGTCGATGACGCAGCAGCTCGTCGACCTCCTTCCAGAGCTGGTCGTTGTCAGGTCGTGTCCGCCCGTCGGTATCGGGAGGAGTCTGCGCACCGGGCGAACTCGGCGTGCTTGGAGGACTCGGCCGAGCAGTGGCACGGACTGGCTCCGGTGCGGACCCGAGATCGTGTTCCCGAAGCCACGCGACGAACGCACTCGTGCTCCCGAACGTGACGTCGCGTTCGGGACTCTCGAGATAGACATGGATCAAACCCCGGTCCACTCCGACCGTGATGTCGTTGTCACGTCCCGAGCCGTGGCACCAGACCGGGGACGCACCGGGAGAGGCGGTCGCCTGCAGGCTCCAACCGGATCGAGGCCGGAGCAGCTGGTCGACTTCCTTCCAAAGATCGTCCCTGCCAGTTCGCACGTTCACCTCGGATTTGGTCGTCCTACGGTAGGACAACATCGGCCGATTACGGGACGGTCCTCGCGAACAGGGCACCGGACAGGGGAAAGGCTCTGCGCCGAGCGCGCCCGGTCCTTTCGTTAGGGTGCTGGAGAGGACGCGCCGGCCCGGTCGATCCTGAGGAGCGCTGGACATGAAGCTCGTGGTTGCCGTCGTTAAGCCGTTCAAACTCGATGACGTCAAGAACGTCCTGCGGAACATGGGCATTGAGGGCATGACCCTGACCGAGGCACAGGGGTTCGGCCGGCAGCACGGCCACACCGAGAACTACCGCGGCGCGGAGTACCGGGTCGACTTCGTCCCCAAGCTGCGCGTGGAAGTGCTCGTCGAGGACGACAGGGCCGAGGCGGTGGTCGACGCCATCGTGTCGTCCGCCGTCACCGGGAAAATCGGCGACGGCAAGGTGTGGGTGGTGCCGGCGGAGACGGTGGTGCGGGTGCGCACCGGGGAGCGCGGGGCCGACGCGGTGTGACGGCGCCGGCTGCCGCGCCGACGGTTGGAGAAGCCGGCCCAGTGGCCACACCAAATGCGAGCCTGACGGACCGGCGCTCGAAGCGGCTTGAGGGCTAATGTGCGGCCATGGCACGTGAACTGGACCTTTCCAAGATCTGGCTGTTCTCCACGTCGTCCGCCAAGGACCTGCGCACCATCCGGCGGGCGCTCGAGGAAGTCACGGTGCCGCCGGGGCGGATCCTGTGCGAGCAGGGCACGATCGGGCGGGAGTTCTTCCTCATCGTGAAGGGCGAGGCGTCGGTGCGCCGGAACGGGCGCAAGATCGCGACGCTCGGGCCCGGCCAGTACTTCGGCGAGCTGGCGCTGCTGGACCGCCGGCCCCGCTCGGCCACCGTCGCCTCGGACACCGACATGAACCTGCTCGTGCTCGGGCAACGCCAATTCAACGGGGTGCTCGACGCCGTGCCGGCGCTGTCCCGCAAGATGCTGGCGGCCATGGCGACCCGGCTGCGGGAGGCGGACGAGAGGGCGATGGCCAGCATCTAGACCCGGACCCCGGACCTGCTGGGCATTCGCGCCCGGCGTGCATCCGCTCCGGGCGGGCATCCGCATCTCCCGGGCATCCGCGCCCGGCACAAGGGGCGCTGCGAGACTTTTGTGTCCGTATTTCCTCGCCTGGACACAGGAGGTCAGCAATGCCTGACTGGAAGAAGCTCGTCGCGGAGTTCTTCGGCACCCTCATCCTCGTCGTCATCGCGGTCGGCGTGGCCACCGAGTCGTTCGGGTTCCGGCTCTTCGGTTTGAGCTACGCCGCCGGTGTCGTCGCCACCGCGCTCGCCTTCGGGCTGGTGCTGGTCGCGCTCGTCTACGCCATCGGGCCCATCTCGGGCTGCCACGTCAACCCCGCCGTCACCCTCGGCTTCCTCGGCTCGAGCCGCATGAAGATCACCGAGGCCGTGTCCTACTGGATCGCCCAGTTCGCCGGCGGCATCGTCGGCGCCTACCTCCTGTACTGGATGTTCACGACATCGGCGCTCTACCGCAAGTCGGTGGTGGGCTTGGGGACCGACGGGTACGGCAAGCAGTCACACCTGTTGGTCAGCCAGGGTGGCGCGTTCCTCATTGAGGTCGTCCTCACGGCGGTCTTCGTGCTGGTCGTCCTGTTCTCCACACACAAGGCCGCCATTCAGGGCGCCGCGGGCGTCGCCATCGGCTTCGGGCTGGTGATGGTGCACCTCATCGGGATCCCGCTCACCGGGACGTCGGTGAACCCGGCACGGTCGTTGGGCCCGGCGTTGGTGGTGGGAGGGACAGCGTTGAGCCAGGTTTGGCTGTTCATCGTGGCCCCGTTGGTCGGGGCGATCGTGGCGGCCGTGATCCACCTGCTGCTGACCTACGATTCCGGGGACAAGCCGGCCGAGGCGGCACAGCCGGAGCCAGCCGCCGCATAGTCCATGGACCGGGCTGGTCCTCGGCCCGGTACGGTCGGACGCATGGAACTGAGCGACGCACTCGACTTCGTCCGGCCCCGCCGTCAGGGGGTCCTGGCCACCATCCGCGCCAACGGGCGGCCGCAGCTGTCCAACATCATGTTCGTGACCGCTCCGTACGACTCCATCCTGATTTCGGTCACCGACGACCGGGCCAAGACGCGCAACCTGCGCCGAGACCCGCGGGCGTCTTTGTACGTGCTGGGCGACACGTTCTGGCAGTACGTGGTGCTCGAGGCGGCGGTGGAGCTCATGCCGGTGGCGACCGACCCGCACGACGCCACGGCCGACCGCCTGGTCGAGTACTACAAGGCGGGCGTCGGCGCGCACGAGGACTGGGAGGAGTATCGAGCGGCGATGGTGAAAGACCGCCGGCTCGTGCTGACACTCCGGCCGGAGCGGGCCTATGGGATGGTGGTGTCGAACTAGCTCGGGGCTAGCTGAGCGACTCCTCGACGAGCTGGGACAGGTCGAGCACGCGTACGTCGTCCTCTTTGTTGTAGGCGCGTACGGCGTCGTCCAGCATGATCATGCAGTAGGGGCAGGCGGTCGACACCACGTCGGCGCCAGTGCCGAGGGCTTCCTGCGTGCGCTCCATGTTCACGCGCTTGCCGATGGTCTCCTCGAGCCACATGCGCGCGCCGCCGGCGCCGCAGCAGAAGCCGCGCTCCTTGCAACGGCGCATTTCGATCTGCTCCACCCCGGGAATCGCGCTCAGCACCGTGCGGGGCTCGTTGATCACCCGGTTGTGCCGGGCGAGGTAGCAGGGGTCGTGATAGGTGACCTTGCCCGAGTAGCCCGAGCCGGGAACCAGTTTGCCCTCCTTCACCAGATGTTCGAGCAGTTGGGCGTGGTGGATCACCTCGTAGTTCCCGCCGAGGGCCGGGTACTCGTTCTTGATGGTGTTGAAGCAGTGGGGGCAGCTGGCGATGATCTTCTTCGCACCGACCTCGTCGAGGGTGGCGATGTTCATCTTCGCCTGCTCTTGGTAGAGGTACTCATTGCCGAGCCGGCGAACGGGGTCGCCGGTGCACGACTCCTTCGGTCCCAGGATGGCGAACGTCACGCCCGCCCGGTGCAGCATGCGGGCGGTCGCCTGCACGCCTTTGCGCGCCCGCTCGTCCAGCGCGCCGGCGCAGCCGACCCAGTACAGGTACTCGACGTCGTCGGGGATGGAACCGTTGACGACCGGGATCTCAAAATCGAGGGTCTGGGTCCACTCGGTGCGCTTGGCCTGGCCCAGACCCCAAGGGTCGCCCTGGTTCTCGACGTTGCGCAGCATGAGCCCCGCCTCGGACGGGAATTCGGATTCCATCAGCACCTGGTAACGGCGCATGTCGACGATGGCATCGATGTGCTCGATGTCGACCGGACATTCGTTCACGCAGGCACCGCAGGTGGTGCAGGCCCAGAGCACGTCGGGATCGATGACGTTGGGGACGAGCGCAGTCTGTTCCCCTTCGCCGCTGAGGAGCGGGCCGGCCGTGGCGAACATGTTGTCGCGCAGGTTCATCACGAGAAGTTTGGGCGAGAGGGGCTTGTCGGTGGTCCACGCCGGGCAGGCCGACTGGCAGCGCCCGCACTCGGTACACGTTGCGAAGTCGAGCATCTGCTTCCAGGTGAACTGGCCGATTTCCCCCACGCCGAACACCGTGTCCTCGGTGACGTTCTCCATATCCATGTCCGGCGTGCTGCCGAGCGCACCGAGGGCCCGGGGACGGCGGGAGAAGGCGATGTTGATCGGTGCGATGAAGATGTGGAGGTGCTTGGAGTAGGCGATGAAGACGATGAAGCCGGAGATGACGGCGATGTTCAGGATGAGGAAGACGGTGGCGAGCACCGAGTTGACGCCGGATCCGAGAGGGTGCAGCCAGGACGCCACGGCGTGGGACGCGAAGGCACCCTCGCCGTAGGGGAACTGGCTGGGCACGGTGTTGATCTGCGCACCGCGATAGAGGAGCAGCGTGATCATCACGCCGGCGATCATGGCCAGCACGAGCCAGGCCGCCCCGGTGTGCGAGCCGTAGAAGCGCGATCTGCGCTCGAGACGCTGTGGCGCCTGCTGCAGGCGGATGATGGAGAAGGTGACGAGCGCGAGGAGGACGGCGCAAGCGAAGAAGTCCTCGATGAAGCCGATCCAGTTCCAGGTGCCGATGCCGGGGATGTGGAAGTCGGTATCGAAGAGGTCGCCGTAGGCCTCGATGATCGTGAGCAGGAGGATGGTGAAGCCCCACATGGTGAAGAAGTGGGCCAAGCCCGGCACGGTCCACTGCAGGAGCTTGCGCTGCCCGGCCACCTCGGTCACCTCGGCCTCCGCCTTGGGGACAACGCTGCCCCTGGTGCGGGACGGGTCGGGCTTGCCCGCCCCGATGAGCCGGGAGAGCCAATGGAAACGCCGGGCGGCGATCGCGAACCCGACCACGGTGACGCCAATGCCCAGAATGATCCTGACCGGCACGAATGCTCCTCGCCTTGGGGTGAACCTTTGAGGTGAATTTTGAATGACGGTGGCGAAGTGGGAGCGCCACCTGGGGAATTACAAGCGGGGGAGAGGATAGTGTGGCGGGCGCTCGCGGGCGTAGTTCAGAGGCAGAACATCAGCTTCCCAAGCTGAGAACGCGGGTTCGATTCCCGTCGCCCGCTCTCGACCAACATCGCAGGTGGCAGTCGAGGTTTCGTTTTCACGTCACGGCCGATGCAGCACAGTGAATCGTCTTCGTGCCCCAAACGTGCCCCAGCGTGCCCTCCGAGGGTGCGCGTTCTCAGCTACCGAATCTGAGGACGCGGCTCATGATCGAGTAGAGAGTGGAGTGGTCGCGTGCCTCGCCCGTCCCGGCAGCGAGGACTGAAGTGGGGCAACTGCTCGGTGAGACTGGCCGACTACTCAGGTGATCGTGGACCTTGGGGGTGGATCGTCTCGCCTCGGGCCAGCATCTGCACGAACTGGTCGATCCTCCTGGCGCGGGTCTCGGTCTTCTTTGCGCTTTCGATCCGATAGAGGATGGAGTACCTGTTCGCACTCGTGAGCTTCTCAAACATTGCCTGGGCACGGGGATTGGCTGTTAAGGCGTTCGCCAGGTCCTTTGGAACTTCTACGCTCGCTTGTCCGGCATAGGCGGCCTTCCATCGACCATCCGCCTTCGCCTGCCGAACCTCGTCTTCCCCCGATCGATGCATCCGGCCGGAGTCTCTCAATCTCTCGGCAATGGCAACGTTCCGTTCAGACCAAGGGCTCCGGGCGTTTCGAGGTGTGAATCGTCGCCGGAACGTTGCGTCGTCCCGACGACCGAGCTGTCCATCGATCCAGCCAAAGCAGATCGCCTCCTCGAGTGCCTCGTCGTAGGACAGCGTTGTCGGATGCGTTGTGCCTTTCTTGGCCAGGACGAGCCACACGCCTGGTGACTTGGAGCGGTTGCCACGCAACCAGGTCCGCCATTCGGCGACATCAACGACCAACAATTCTGGAAGATCCACGGCGTCACGGTATCCACACGGCGTCTCAGTGGCACCCGAACCCGGCGTACTGGGCTACCCCGCGTTCGGGACTACTTCGCGGACCGGCCCCGTTGGAGCCACACTTGAGGGGATCATGGCCGCTGATGACGACACCCTGGAGATCCCGCTTCTCGGAGGCGCCGACACCAGCAGCGTGGTGCGCGTCGGTGACACCGTTCGTCGGCCGAGTCGCCCCTGGTCACACTCGATCCACGCGTTCCTCTCGCATCTCGACGCCGTGGGATTCGCAGGCGCGCCGCAGATCCTCGGCATCGACGAGGAGGGTCGCGAGGTCTTGAAGTTCTATCCCGGCACGCTCGAGTGGCCCAACGCGCCCAACCTGTTCAGCTCCGATGCCAGCCTCCAGCAGGTCGCGGCGCTAGTCCGCGACTTTCACCGAGCGAGCGCGTCGTTCGTGCCGCCGACAGACGCGCGATGGTCGGACCGATTGGCCGATCCCGCAGGCGGCGTGATCGTCATGCACAATGACCTCGCACCTTGGAACTTGGTCGTTGGGGAAGAGCGATCGGTGATCATCGACTGGGACTACGCCGCGCCGGGCCGGATCGAATGGGAGTTGGCGTACACGATTCACACGTTCGTTCCGTTCTGGCCGAGTTCTGATCCACGGGCTCGATCGGAACTCTCCGACCATGAGATCGAGCGACGAGTGCGTGTATTCGCCGAAGCGTACGAGCTCTCAACGTCATCGCTTCATTTGGCGCTCTCACTCATCCCCGAGCGATGCCAGAGAAATCACGACGTCCGACCCGAGGAGCGCCGGTGGGAAGAGGCGGCGACATACGTCCGCTCCAAGCTTCCCACCCTGTTGAGGCGGTTGACGTAACCACCGGTCGGCGAAAGGGGGCGCCTCAACGGCCCCGGAGGTCCGGGGAATCGGCCCTTGCGACAACCATGAAGGCGTGACTGACATCCGATCCGTCGTGGTGTGCGCGCAATACGAGGTCCACTGGTACGTGGACGATGAACCGGCAAAGTGCGCTATCCCTGACCACAATCATCAGAGGTTTGACTTGCACCTGCACAGATCCGTCGTCGTGTTGCCCGGACGGGACCGAGGTCATCGCCGTTTCGTTCGATCCCCGGGATCCCTATGCCCGCGCCCAAGTTCCCGATTTCGGTCTGTATCTCGACCCGCGGTGGGATCCTCCGTGGTCCCACGACCACCTCGACTGGCCCGATTTCGGCGTGCCCAGCGATCCTGCTCCGGTGGTGGCCGCCTTGAGATCGCTGGTAGAACGCGCTCCCGGTGGAGACCGAGTTGAGCTGGGTTGTCTTGGAGGCCATGGACGAACCGGAACGGCGTTGGCCTGCCTGGCCATCCTTTGTGGACTTCCTTCCAGCGACGCCGTCACCTGGGTGCGTGGGAACTACTGCGCGAACGCCGTGGAGTCAGGACAACAGGAGGCCTTCGTTATCGACTTTTCCGGTTGAAGTCCCCGTTCGTGAGGCCGGACTGCCCCACCGTCCCGGCGGCGGCGAAGTGAACTCACCCAGCGGGGTTCATGTCGGAAGGCCGAAAGACTGAAAAACCCAACTGGCGGTTCGAGTCCTGGGACCTGGCAATGTAGGCGGCGGAGGGCCGATTGAGTGCGACTCCTGGAACACGGCACGCTCCGACAGCGTCCTTAACCCTCAATACGCGCTTTCCAGAGTTGCTGCGCCTCAATCGGCCAATTCGTGGGGCCCATGGTTTCGTCAGCACCTGGCCACCTGCCTCCTTTCGCTAGGCGACTACACCGCGACCACGGAGGTCCGCGATCGAGCCGGCGAGCCCGAGCTCTGCCAGGAGCTCGTCCGTGTGCTGGCCGAGGGCCGGTGAGCTACCCCGCAGCGTTGCTGGAGTGGCCGAGAATTTGGTGGGATGGCGAGGCAGGCGAGTGCGCCCGACTATGTCATGATCGGCCTCCACGAACAGACCCATGGCCTGCGCGTGGGGATCCTCGGGCAACTCCTGGGCCGAAAGGATCATGGCGAAGGGCACCCGCTCGGCCTTGAGGCGGGCCGAGGCCTCGGCCATCGAGAGATCCGCGGCCAGGGCGTAGCACATGTCGAGGATCGGCTCGAGGACATCGCGGTGGCGGATCCGTTCGGCGATGGTGGCTACACGGGGGTCATCGAAGCCTGTGGCCCCGAGCGCCCGGCACATCCCGGCGAAGTCGTGGTCTGAGGTCGGAGTGACTATGCCCCAACCGTCGGTGAAGCGAATTGGAGAGAAGCCCGCCTGGAAGCTCGAGTGCTGGGTGTGATCGGACTCGAGCAGGACCTCGTTGGCCGCCGCGTCGGCCCACAAGAATGTCGTGACGGCATCGACCATCGACAGTTCCAGATGCTGCCCGCCGCGTCCGCGATCCCGGGCAAGCAGGGCGGCCGTGACAGCTTGAAAGGCGAAGAGCGCGGTCACCTTGTCGGCCGCCGACTGGCGCAGGAACACTGGGACTCCGTCGTCGGGGTCGGCCTGGCTCGCCGCGAAGCCGGCGTAAGCCTGGATCACCGTGTCGTATGCGCTTCGGTCGCTGTAGGGGCCAACAGTCCCGAAGCCCGAGATGGACGCGTACACGACCTCGGGGTTCACCGATCGAACGTCCTCGTAGCCCAGCCCGAGGCGGTCCATGGTGCCCGGGCGGAAGTTCTGAAGAACGACGTCGGCTCTCTCGGCCAGGCGGAGGACGATGTCGATGCCCTCGGGTTGCTGTAAGTCGACCGCGATGCTGCGCTTGCCTCGGTTGCAGACCAGATAGAGCGAGCTCATCCCGTTGACGGCTACCCCCACCCAGCGAGCGATGTCGCCGATCCCGGGCCGCTCGACCTTGACCACGTCGGCCCCTTGGTCGGCCATCAGCGCGGCGACGTAGGGCCCGGTGAGTGCGATCGAGAGGTCAAGAACGCGCACGCCCTCCATCGGTCCGCCCGAGCACGCGCCGGCCTCGCTCTTCGACACTGGTCAGGCGGAAGGACCCAGCCGCAGGGTCACTGGGAAGGCGGCTTCAGGCAGGACTCCCGATCGAGCGTCAGGCCTCGGTTCGAGCCACCTTGCGAACAACCCGATTGGCATGGGACGACCGGCCTTTCTGGGATCAGCCCGTCGCTCACGAGCTGACTCATGAGCCTCAGGCGGTCCGCTCCGTCGCCCGTCACAAGGACGCCACTTGTTGAGGTGTGAGGTGGACGACGTTCTTCGGGTTGCAGTTCCAGATGGACTGTGTGGGCTGGGTGACTGCCTTGTCGTAGACGAATCTGTTGGGCTCCGCCTGAAGTAGGGCGAAGCACGGTGAGGGCTGGGGGTTCTCGTTGGACATAGTCAGCTGCGCCACCGGTGCCTCAATGCCTCCGGCGTCCCAGTTCTTCGTGCCGGCGGCCCTGCTCAGGACACACGAAACCGTCAGGTCGGCCCCACAGGCCGAGGCAGACTTGGCCCACAACAGCCACGACTCGGCACCCTCTTCGTCGAAGAAGTCGACGGGATCGCCCTTGGCGTAGGTGTGTATGACCTTGACAAGGTGTTCCGTCGAAGGGCTCTGTGACGCCATTTCGAGCGGCCACCAGCCGGTCTCGACGTAGACCGGGGGGATTCCGGGGTTGGCGGCCACGGCCTTCGTAGTCGTGGCGTTGTAGAACTGAGTCCCGAGGGCGATGAATGCAGGTTTGTAGCCAGCTGTGGTCATTGCCTCGAAGTACGGCGTCATGTTGGCGTCCGACGCGGGCCATAGGGCCTGGACCCCTTTTGCCTGTGCCTGTTCGATAAATGGTGACCAGTCGGTCACCGACACCGGAGGCTCTTGGAAGTCGATTACGTTCCACCCCTGGCCCTCCGCGCCGTACTCCTCCTTGCGCTCGGGCTCGAGGACCGATGGAGTGTTCGCACCACCCATGCCGGCCTTCTTGACCGCTTGCGGGTATTTCTTGACGAGCGCCGCAAACCATCCGGAGGGCTCGGAGTCGGTGTTCGCCCCGCTTGGGTCGACCTGCAACGAAGCAAGCTCAGAGGCATCAGAAATGACGTAGCCGCTGATCTGGCCGAGCCCGCACTGCTCACGAATGGGGACCGAGGGCTGGTCGAGCGCCATGCCGCCGCCGACGGCCATGAAGTCGCTCTGGCAGGCCTCCTCGGTCACTTGCGCTGCGTTGAACAGCGCGGCATCGCGATCATCGATCACGATGTGGCGCCCATTGACGCCACCCGATGCGTTACACCATGCCGCGAACGCCTTGGCCTGTTGCACGAACTCGACCTCGAGTCCCGGCTCGACCGTGTTCGAGGCGTCATTGAACTCGGCGATGTTGATGGTCTTGTCCCCCACCCCCCGCACCGAGGAGGCACCACCAGGTCCGGGTTCGCAGATCTTACCCACCCCCGGCCACTCACCGTTGGCCGTGACGCTCGACGCGAGCACGCGACTCCCCGCTGTCGCCGCCCCGGCCGTCGTCAACGAGAGCGCGACAGACGTCCCGACAAGCATCATGGTTGTCATGACCAGCGGCAGCGCCGTCCGACCGAGATCGACGGGACTTCCTCCCACCTTCATGCCCACCCCCCGGACATCTGCGGATTTAACTATTCAACCAAGAAACGCGCCACAACGGGGGTCGGGCTATCGATGTGGATCGAGGAAGCCCCCGGCGTCGGTGCAGACCCAGTCCCGCGACGCATGAATCTGGCCACCCTAAGTACCGCAGTCTCCCATCGTCATTGGTGATCTGCGGCGGCCCGTAGGGTTACGGGATGAACATTTCCATGGTTGCATCTGTCGGTGTCATTACCGCCGAACCGTCGCAGAGCCGTCATTTGTTCGTTGAGACCCTGGGCCTCCCCCTGAAAGGTGTCGCGGCGCTCACGGAACGTCGCGGTTTTCGCTCACCGAAATTCGCGTTGAGCCCGTGCTCCGGCGAGAAGGTTAGCCCCGCCTCCTCGGGGCGTTCTCGGGCGGACCGGACAGGTCCGTCAGCGGCTTGGTCAGTGCCTCGTGTTCGCGCAGCCTCCACGACGGCCCCTTGACGTTGATGACCGTGGCCCGGTCCAACAGGCGGTCCAAGATGGCGGCGGCGACCACGGCGTCCCCGCCGAAGAGCTCGGCCCAGGCCGGCAGGCCCCGGTTGGTGGTCACGATGGTCGCCGAGCGCAGCTCGTAGCGCCGGTTGACCACCTGGAAGAACGCGTTGGCCTCGGTGCGGTCGAAAGGCGTGATGCCGACGTCGTCGATCACGAGGACGCTCGGGTGCGGTGTAGGTGCGGATCTTCTGGTTGAAGGTCCCCTCGGCCCACGCAGCGACGAGGGCCTTGGTCATCTCGGTCGCCCCGCTGAAGTAGCCCCGATACCCGGCCTCGACCGCCTTGATCCCGAGCGCAACCCCGAGATGCGACTTGCCGCACCCGGGTCGTCCGAGCAGGAGGACCGGATGGCCGTCGCGCACGAAGTCGAGCTCGGCGAGGTCGTAGATGATCTTGGGGTCGATTGAGGGCTGGAAGTCGAAGTCGAACTCCTCGAGGGTCTTGCGGAACGGGAAGTGGGCGAAGCGCAGCCGCGCCGCCAGACGCCGGGCCCGCGTGGCGTCGACCTCGGCGCTCAGCAGGTTGGCCAAGAACTCGAGCGGGTCGGCGTCGTTCTTCTTCGCCGCCTCGGCCAGTTCGGCGAACACCTCGGCGCTGCGAACGAGTTTGAGGTAGTCGAGGTCCCCTTTGATCTGTTCGATGAGGGTGGCCTTGCTCATGACTGGCCTCCATCAGGCCCGATCGCGCCCGCTACGTTGCCTTCTGCGGCGATATCCACAGGCAGCGTGATGTCTGGGTGCGGGCCGATGACACCCATCTGCGCCAGATCGGGGACGGTCACGTCGTAGTCGCCGTCCTCGAGGTCGAGCGCTGCCGCAGAACCAACGACGACCGGCTCGACGATGCCGAGCTGACGCCGTCCGAGCACGATGGCCTCGGCCTCACGCTTGTGCTCGGGCAGCCACTGGGGCTCAGCACCCTTCTCCGCCAGGTGGTGCAGCGCGACCATCTGGCCCAAAAAGCGCAGCTCGATGACGTTGTAGCCGATGGGCTGGCGCACTTCTATGACCTTGCCGGCGAGGGCGGGCGGGGCCGAATAGAACACGGTGTCCCACTCGACGAGGGGGATGCGCCCGACCCGGCGCGTGTCGTGCGCGGCCGTGTCGAAGCGCACCGCGGGCAGGCGGCCGAGCACATGGCGTTCGGTCTCGAAGCGTGCAGACGGAGACACGCCCGTCGTCCCGTGGGGAGCGGCGTGGAAGTAGCGATCGAGCCAGCGCACGCCTCGCCGGTTGAGCTCGCCGACGTCTTCTGGCGGGTCGAGATCGGCCTCGGAGAGCAAGCCGGCCTTGAGGTCCCGGAAGGGCCGCTCGACCTTGCCCTTGCGCTTGGCGTCCCCGGCGTCGCAGGCCTTGAACGCCAGGTCGTAGTGGCGGGCGAAAGCGAGAGCGAGGGGATGGAAGACGAAGCCTTTCGAGCGCGACTGGCCCAGCTGGCCCATGCGGTCGGTTCGGCCCAGCGCCGGGACGCCACCGATGTGCTCGAAGAAGCGGACCAGACCCTCGAGGGTGTGGTGCTGGTCGATGGAGGGGGCGAAGAACCAGAACTTGATCCGGCTCCAGCACAGCACGCAGCCGAAGCAGTGCAGCTCGTGCTCCCATCCCCAGCGCCGAGCGAAGGTGTTGCAGTCGGACCAGTCGAACTGGAACTCCTCGCCCGGTGTGGTCTCGATGGCCATGGTGACACTGACCGCACCGCGGGTCGGGCCACGCAGCGTGTGCAGGTAGCGGGTGAGCGTCTGATACGAGCCCTCGTAGCCCTCCGCCGCCAGCACCCGATGGATCGAGCTGCCCTGGAGCTGTGCGTTGTGAGCGAGCAGCTGGGCGATGCGGGCCTGGAAGCGCGGACCGATCACGAGGTCCTCGGCCGGCACGGATCGCTTGGGCGGCGGACCCCCGTTCTTCAACCACCACGACACCGTGGCGGGGTGGAAGCCGAGGTGCTCGGCGATCTGCTTGATCGTCCAGCCCCCGGCATGAAGGGCCTTCACGTTCATGTACTCCTCCTGGGTCATCATCGATGGGGCTTCCTCCAGCTCGTCGGGTGCTTGGCAGCACCGACAGGCTGGGGGAGCCTTTGACCCCGACCGGTGGATGCCCGGTCAGGAGGAACACGGACTCAGATCAGACCGCGAATTTCAGTGAGCGAATAACTCGAATTTCGATGAGCGGCGACAAAAGGAGAGGGTGATGGCTACTACTCCAGTGCAACATTCCCGGCTGCAAGCAATTCGGAGTCTGGCCGCTCTCGGAAGCATCCGAATCGTGTTTGGCACACCGGACCGCCAACTTGATAGTTCCACAAGCATCTATAGAGTTTGAAGTTGACGATCCGAGTCGGTCGCGACGGCAGGTGCGGAACTTCAAGCGGCTGGATTTGAGCTACTGCACCCGGTTCGCACCGAGCCATGGGGACAAACCGTGGCAAGGCTGCTGACACAGGATGGGCTGATCGTGGGCGTCTTCTACATGCCGGCCCTTCACAACGATCCTGGTTAAGAGGTCGTTCGTTTGGCCTTGTGATCGCTCAGCAAGAATCGCCTCCAACCCGATGCGAAGTGGGCGAAGTGGGGCAGGCTCGCAACGGGCACTTTGATTGTCAGGTTCTTAACGCTGCCTCGGTCTGGGCCGTGTCCTCCGTACCCCGATAGAAGGCGATCTTCCCGTTCTCGAATCGGAAGTAGTGGTGTAGATCCTGGCTAACGGTCTTGCCGGTGCTCCGCGACGTCGCTCGGAAATGCACGACGGTGTGGACCTCGGTGTCATTGGCGGCGAATGCAAAAGGGTCGAACTCGTCGACTTCCATGGTCGAGCCAAAGGCCTCGAAAAAGGAGGCGACACCCTCCCTCCCGTGACGGACGCCATACCAGGGCGCAGCGGTCGATGAGGTTTCGCTCGCCCAATCGACGTCCTTGGTCACGCCATTAAGGATGGCCTGGACATCACCTCTTCCGAACGCCGCGTAGATTTCCTTGATGGTCTTGATGTTCTCGTCCGCACCCATCTTCGGCTGCTTTCAGAAAGGCTTCCCGAAGAATCTAAGGCAAATGAGCAGCCTTGATCAGGCCCAGCACAAGCCCGAAAGTGCCGAGCTGTCCCACCGTGCTGATGCGATGAAGGGGCGGGGCCTCCGCCCCTTGTGAGATCCGAGCATGCTCGGTCTTGCAAAAGAAAACCTCGAAAGAGGAGGAGGCCCCTATGGGACAGTACGTCGGAATCGACTTGCACAGACGCAGCACCACCATCGTCCGGATGGCAGAAGACGGCGAGGTGCTCGGCACCGAACGCTTCGTCAGCCAGCCCTTCGAACTCGCCCAGGCGATGGCCTCCGCCGGGCCCGAGCCCGAGGTGGTCCTCGAGTCCACCTATGGCTGGTACTGGGCGGCCGATCTTCTCCAAGAGCTCGGCGCCCACATTTCCTCGAACAATCCGTTCTCGGAGTACAAGTGAGAAAAGCGCCCGATCCCCGTCAGTTCGTTTGACGGGCGCTTTCGCGTAGGTGCAGTTTCACGCTCGCTCCACCGTCTTCCCTGCTCCACACTGGCGTGCCTACCCGGCCGTATGGGATACCCAGAGAAGTAGCGGAAGGCTTCCTGCTGCCCGGCCACATGCGCCAGAGCCGGGGCAGGAATGTGCTCGAAACACGGGTTCGATCGAGGACTTAGGTTGGGGTCTGTGCCCGACACCTCGACTTCTGAGCAGGTGCGCGACTACCTCGATCGCTTTGTCGCATGGTGCGAGGCCGAACATTGGGTCCGGGGCGTGATCCTCCTGGGATCAGCGGCACTGGACGGTGCAGTCGATCCGCTTGCCGACCTCGACCTAATGGTCATCACCAAGCATCGACGAAGTTTGTCCTCACTGGAATGGCTGGATTCGATTGATCCGCAACCTATGTTCTCATGGACCTATCAGTCGCCGGTGGGCGGTGAGACGGTCCGCCAAGCGATTTACGACGGCCCGCTGGTAGTCGACATCGCCTTGGTGTCCAGTGTCCAAGCGTTTCTCCTTGGGCTAGCTGTCATGGGCCTCTCCCGACTCTCCTTCCTTCGTCGTCATCTGCCGGCGTCCCTGACACGGCAGCTGGACGTATGGCTGGTCATCACGAGACGTGGGACGAAAGTGCTCGTTGATAAGAACGGTCTGGCGAATCGCATGGCAATTTCCGTAGCGCCCGTGTCACCCAGGGTCCCGACGCAAGAGGCGTACCTCAACACTGTGCATAGCTTCTTCGGGTTGATTCTGTGGGAATCGAAACAGCTCGTCCGTCACGAGCTGTGGATGGCCGTGGAGACCGTTGATCAACAGATAAAGCAATGCCTTCTCACGATGATTGAGTGGCATGCAATCGCGACCAATCCCGCGCTTGAAGACACCTGGTACGGCGGTCGCCGGGTCCACGAGTGGGCTGACCCAAGGTGGGTTACTGCCCTCCGTCACACGTGGCCAACCTATGAAGTTGAAGGAGCGTGGGACGCACTCCTCGGGACCCTGGAGCTGTTCTCGAACGTGGCCAAGGAGACAGCGCAGTCTCTTGGATTCCGATACCCGGTCGATGGAGAGCTGAGAGTTCGGAGTTGGATCAATGCTCGACGACCAACAGCCTCGCCTAATGATTGACGAGCATGTGACCTAGTCCTGATGCGATGAAGGGGCGGGGCCTCCGCCCCTTGTGAGATCCGAGCATGCTCGGTCTTGCAAAGAAACCTCGAAAGAGGAGGAGGCCCCTATGGGACAGTACGTCGGAATCGACTTGCATCGTCGTAGCACCACCATCGTTCGGATGGCAGAAGACGGCGAGGTGCTCGGCACCGAGCGCTTCGTCAGCCAGCCCTTCGAACTCACCCAGGCCATGGCAGCCGCCGGGCCCGAGCCCGAGGTGGTCCTCGAATCCACCTATGGCTGGTACTGGGCGGCCGATCTTCTCCAAGAGCTCGGCGCCCACGTGCACCTCGCCCACGCGCTCGGCAACAACTGGGGCAACCGCCGGGTGAAGAACGACGAGCGCGACGCCCAGGACCTGGCCGCCATGCTGGCGCTCGGACGCCTGGCCGAGGGCTGGATCGCGCCGCCAGAGGTCCGAGAGCTGCGCGAGCTGGTGCGCTACCGCTACTCGCTGGTGCGGCACCGCACCAGTGCCAAGGCCCAGATCCACGGGGTCATGGCCAAGAACGGGATCCTGCCCGTCGTCGGCGAGCTGTGGGGACCGACCGGTTCGGCCCAGCTTGACCGTCTCGAGCTCCCCGAGGCCTACGCCCTGCGCCTCGACTCGTTGCGCAACCTGCTCGGAGTCTACGAGCGCGCCATCGCCGAGCTCGACGCGCACATCCACGCAGAGCTCAAGGCCGACCCCGGTTATCGGGCCCTCATGACCCTGCCCGGGGTGGGCAAGGTCATCGCGGCGATCTTCGTGGCCGAGATCGGCGATATCAGCCGCTTCGACTCGGCCAAGAAGCTGTGCAGCTGGGCCGGGCTCACCCCCAAGCACCGCGAGTCCGACGAGGTCGTGCGCCGCGGGGCGATCACCAAACAAGGCTCACCGCTCGTGCGCTGGGCGGCCATCGAGGCCGTGGGCAACTACCGGGCCAAAGGCAGCGAGAAGCTACGCGCCGACTACAAACGCATCGCCGAGCACGCCGGCAAGTACAAGGCCCGGGTGGCCGTCGCCCGCAAGCTCTTGACCCTCGTCTTCTATGCAATGCGCGACGGAGAAGTCCGATGCCTCGAGACGGCCGCCTGAGTCTCGGCCACGGACCGACGCGAGCTCGACTAACGCCGTGGCCCACCGACTCCGGTGCGGCCGTTGTTTCTGATTGAGCCCGTCGGGACGTGGCCGAACCCCATCATGTGCGGAGATCGACGAATGAATGGCTGGCTGCCCACGGGAGCGTGACAGAACCCCCCGAGCAGTGATGGGAACTCGCAACACCTCGAAATAGCGGCGTCCTCGAACAGGATGCGCCGGTCGCCGCCGGCGTCAACGCCACAACCTTCGGCGGGCATCGCCCGACGTTGACCCCGGCGCCTCGTCGGCGCGCGCCCTCGTGCAGGACGCCGATGGCTGAATCAGGAACGATCGACAGAAAAAGGCTCTTGATCCGGCCCCGCCCCTTCATGTACGGCGTTATACAGGTGATCCGTAGGTCCTGGGCTCTGTCCTATGGAAGCACACTCACTGGGCATCGGCGACTCTTTCGATGAGGTCGTCGAAGAGGTCGGTGCGGTCGCTCTGACCACGGTCGTCGGCGTGCTTGCGCTGGCGCTTCAAGATGGTGAGGAACTGCGGACCCGTCTCGAAGAACCCGCAGCGCTCGCAGACAGTCTCGAAGGCACAGTCGAGCAGAGCCGTCCTCGTGCAGTGACCGTTGGCGAACAGACGACGGTGGTCGCTGACGGGCGGTGCGCTCGAGTCTGCAGCTCGAAGAGAAGGGGCAGCGCCAGAGAGTCCGTAGTACTGGGCCTCGACCGCTTCGGTCACCTTGAAGTACGCGTCGGCGACCGTCTCATCGGAGATGCGCGCGTAGGTCAGCGTCATGTCCATGGAGCGGTGCCCGAGCAAAGCAGCGATCGCCTCGAGGCTCATGCCGCGGTTGATCGACTGGGTGGCGAGGGTGTGGCGCAGCTGGTGCGGATGGACGTGGCCGACGCCTGCCCGCTTGGCCACGGCGACCACATATCGATGGACCGTGCGCCGGTCGAAGGGCCGGCCGTCGTCACGCTCGAGGAGGTGGCCCGAGCGTGAGCGTCCGCGCACGGCCCGGTACTCGGTAATGAGGTCGACCAGCATCGGATGTAGGGGCACGTAGCGATCGTTGTGCAACTTGCCGATCGGGATGCGGAGGCGGTGGTCTTCCCCCTTGCGCACCACGGCGTCGTCTTCGAGTCCGGAGAGCTCGCCGACGCGTATCCCGGTGCGGGCCAACAGCTCGACCATGAGACGGCGGCGCAGGTTGGGGTCCTGCGCCAGGGCCGCCATGAACTTGGCCGCCGTCGGGTCGTCCAAGAACTTGGGCAGTGGCTCGTCGAGGGCCGGGAAGTCGCTCATGTAGATGAACAGGCGAACCGGGGCGTCGTCGTAGTCCCACTCCATGATGCGCTCGAAGAAGGTGCGCACCGTGCTGAGTCGGTGCCGGATGGTGATGGTGGCCAAGGGCTTGCCGGTCCTCGTTCGACGCGCGGCCAGCCAGCGTTTGAAGTCCTCGATGTTGGCCCGTGCGATGCCCGCCACCGCGACACAGCTCGGATCGGCCTCGCTCACCCGATGCGCGAAGAGCCGTAGCGTCAGCTCGGCGTCGCCCACCGTGCTGGGTCGGGCCGAGACCTCGAGTTGGTCCAGGTAGGAGGCCATCGTGGCGACCATGACCGGTGCCCGGACGGCGATCTCGGCCCATGTGACTTCGGGCGTCCCGCCGCCCCGGCGCCGCTGCGGGAGCGGCTGTGATCGGGCGAGCGCGTTCATTGGGCCACCCCCACCAGCGCCTGGGCCTCGATGGCTTCTGTGGCCCGGCGGTACTCGTCGTCCAGCCAATCGGCGCTCAGGTGCAGATAGACCCGCGTCGAGGTGATGGATCGGTGTCCGGCCTGGGCCTGGATGGCTTCTATGGCCATGCCCGCCTCGCGCAAGCGGGTGAAGCAGGTGTGGCGCAGCTCGTGGCAGGTCCCGTGGCCGAGTTCAGCGCGCACGCGGGCCGCTCTGATGATCTGATCGAGGCCCGGCACCGAGAGCGGCCGGCCGCGACGCGCGCCTTTGAGCGCGACGAACAATGCATCGCTCGTCGTCTGCGGTCGCTCGTGGTCCATGTAGCGACCCGCGGTGGAGAAGAAGGTCGGCGACAGCGGCACGATGCGCTCGTGGCCGCCCTTGCCCTCTCTGATGAGCACCCGCCACTCGCCCAGTCGCAGGTCACCCAGGCGAAGACCGAGCACCTCACAGCGCCGCAGGCCGCCCAGCACCATGGCCTGGGTCATGGCGCGGTCGCGCCGGTGCGCAGCGCTCCCATGAGCGCGTCGATCTCGTCGACCTCGAGGATCCGGGGCAACCGTCGCACCCCGCGCACCAGTGGCAGGCCCCGCCCGCCTCGCGACCGGCTCTGACGAGTGGCGATGCCCCGGGGCACCGGGTTGGTGGTCACCGCAACGTCATCGCGGGTGATCAGGTAGCCATAGAAGCTCGAGACCGCCGCCAGACGGCGCTTGATCGTCGCCGCGGAGAGTCCCGCGGAGCCATCGGCGATACGAATCACGTTCTCGGCCCCGGGCTTGGGGCGCCGTTGCGCGGTGACGAAGGCCATGACGTCCTTAGGCCGCACCTCGAGCGGATCCTTCTTCACCACGCTGAAGAAGACGCTCAGGTCATGGGCATAGGCCCGGACCGTGTTCGGACGGGCCCGCCCGACGACGAACTCCAAGAACTCGTCGATCAGCTGGTGGCCGATCCGATAGACGTGTTCACCGTCGGGACGGACGTGACACTCGAACGACGGACTCCACTTCACCGCACACCTCCTGGTCGGGTTTGCACCCGAGGAGGTTCCCCCGGATGCCTATCCCAGGAGGTGGAGTCGAGTAGCCGGGGGGAATCTCACCCCCCGGCTCTCACGGAACCGGACGTGAACCTCTCAGCTCATCCGGCTCTTGCAGGTCGGCTGGAAGTGGGCGAAAGGTTCCAATGCACAAAGAGCCGGGGAGAGCGCTGACGAGCAGCATGCCACCAAGCCCATGCTCCTTTTGGATGTCCTTTCAATCGCTTGAACTTCCGCATCGCCCATCGAACCAAATGTTGGTCGATGCGCAATGCGATGGAATTCAACTCGGAGCGATAGAAGGCTCCGTAATAGTTGATCCAGCCCCGCACTTGGGCGTTGATCCCCAAGGCGAGTCCGGACAGGTCTCCACTTGTGCGACGTTTGAGGTGCCAATCCCTGATTGTCTTGCCGATCGCCTTCTTCGCCTTGGCGCTCATGGCCGGTAAGAAGCTCCAGAAGAACCCTCGCCGGCCTTTGGCCCGACGTGCCCGGAAGGTATAGCCAAGGAAGTCGAAGCTGATGTGCTCGAAGTCCCTTCGGCGTGACGCGTCTTTGCAGTACACGATCTTCGTCTTCTCGGGATGAAGCTCGAGTCCGACGGACCCGAGCCGCTCGGCAAGATCGGCCCAGAGTTTCCGGGCCTGGACCTCGGTGTCGCAGTGGATCACCACGTCATCCGCGTAGCGCTCGAATGGACACCCAGGATATGTCCGGTCCATCCATTTATCGAACGCATAGTGCATGAACAGGTTGGCAAGCAGCGGTGAGATCGGAGAACCTTGCGGGGTTCCCTTCTCTCGGGCCACGATGGTTCCATCCGGCATCTGCATCGGGGCGGTGAGCCACCGTGAGATGTAGAGCAGAACCCATGCCTCGTCGGTGTGGTGAGCAACCGCTTTCATCATCAGATCATGGGGAACGCTGTCGAAGAAGGCCCGGACGTCGACATCGAGCACCCAGTTCTGCCTCCAACAGCGCTTTCGAGCAACAGCCAGTGCGTCGTGGGCGGATCGCCCGGGACGATAGCCATAGCTGTCTCCGTGGAAGATCGGCTCCAAGGCCTCTTCCAGCAGCATCGCTGCTGCGGTCTGGGCGACCCGGTCTGCCATGTTGGGCACCCCGAGAAGCCTGATCCCGGCTCCATGATCCTTCGGTATCTCCACGCCGCGTACCGCTCCGGGGAAGTAGCTCCCCGAAGACATCCGATTCCAGAGCTTGTAGAGGTTGTTCACCTCGTCGAGTCCGAACTCGGAGATGGAGACGGCGTCCACGCCCGGCGCACCACTGTTTGCCTCGACCTTCTTCCACGCCCCATAGATGAGGCACTTGTCGATGACAAACGACTTCGCTTTCAACTGTGATCTTTCCGACGGCTCCTCCCCCGAAGGGTTGACCGCTGGTTGATCTGACCTGCCCGACCCCTTCGCTCCGGCCCCATTACAGAGCCTTCATCGCTACTACGGGTCGGTCCGCCCCTGTGTCTCGCATCGGTACTCTGCCCCTCGTGGTGTTTGACACTTGGGGTTCTCCCTCTGAACCGACCACGGACAACCATCATCCGTTGCAACTGTCCGTTCGTATCGAGACGACAGGTTCTCCTGTTCCATGCCAGCGCCTGCGACGAGCTCACGCCACCTTTACACCGGACACCGCTGGGGCCACGTGCAGGCAGCTCCCCAGCCGAGGGCACGCATCTGCGCACGCCGTAATCCCAGGGGTAGGTGACAGCCCTGGTTTCGATGTCATCGCTCATTATTTACGATGCGTCAGCAGTGGTTTACGCATGTTCGTCTTCTCGTCGCTTACCTGACCCGCTGGTAGCGAGCCTTTTCCGCAGTCGCTTCCCACCCCGGCTCTTGACCGGCATGACACTGCGGCAGTTTGGAATCTCCGCCTGCACGGCGAATCCGGAGGGCCTCCCTCCATCACTGGCACAGCACGGTTCGTGCTGACGATCTTCTACATCGACATCACTCCCCTTTCAGGACACACTCACCTGTATAACCGGCGTTCTAACAGTAGGACGAAGAATTTGCGTGTCGTGCGAGACAACCGGGCCGATTGTTATGCCGCGGCCAGGTAGTTGCGTGCGTACTGGTCGTCATGGATGGCGAGGGCAGCGGTCAGGACCCGTTGACCATATGGGGTGACCCTGTAGAGGCGTGATCGTGGAACCTTGGCCACGAGACCGTGCCCACGCAGCTTGGTGATGAGCCGGGACGTGCGTTCACAGCGACGGTGTGCCTCGGCACGGGTCATGGCTCGCCGACGATAGAGCTGCTCTGTGATGTGGTGATTGCGGAACCCGTTCACGTTGTGCTGGCCGGCGAGCACCGCCCGAAAGAGGGAGATGTCGCCCTGGCTCAGCGGGTTGAAGCGGGCATGGGTCCGCCCTCTGGTGGTTCGGGGCCGGCACAAGGCGTCGAGGGCGGCGACACCTTCGCCCTTGAGGGGGGCAGCCGCCAGGGCGTCGAGGTAGCGGCGGTTCGAGCCGATCCCCACCTCGTAGTTGCGCCACATGTCGCCGACCCCTTTTCGCATGGGGCACCACCGCCGCTCGCGCCGGCCCGCCTCGTCGGTGACGATGCGCAGCACCCGGAACTCGCGCGGATTGTTGATGGTGGTCTCGACGCGCAGCACCGAGACCTTGTCGTAGACCTTGACCCAGTTGCCCGCCACGCGGTGACGGACCCGCCAGCCTTGGGCCGGCGCTTGGTGTCCGTGACCACCTGGGCGGCGACGAGGCTCGGGTGGAGCTTGCGGCCCAAGAAGCCGAGCACGTCTTCGGCCGACATGTTCAAGGCGGCGTGACGGACCAGGTCGGGCCAGACCGCGAGCAGCTCAGAGCGCGAGCGGAACATGACGTCGGTGGCGATCTCGGCCTGGTCGAGCACCCAGTAGTAGCCGCCGAAGCCGGCACGGGCGATGGAGGCGAGGAGCGGGTTGAGGCGGCGGGCGAAGGCGTTGAGGATCCGGGGCCAGGCTCGATGCGCGAAGCGCTCGCACAATTTGGCGGCGCGCTCGAGGTCGTCGATGGCCAAGAGGGAGTTCTCGTAGCGCACGTAACCGACGCCGGCCTTGTCGAGCTGGCGCGCGAGCCACTCCCGGCCGTTGATGTAGATCTGGGCCTCGTAGGGGATCCAGCCCTGGATGCGCACGTGCATGAAGCCGAACTCGGGATCGATCAGGTACATGTAGTGGTGCAGGCACTTGCGCTCGCGCCGGGTCACCTCGATGCGATGGGTCTGGTAGCTCTTGCGGACCTGGAAGCTCATGCAGGGCTCCACCGCGCTGATGAAGCACACGATCCCTTCTGTGATCCCGTCGTCTTCGGCGATGGACTTGGCTAGGTCGTCTTTCATCTGGGTCCGGTTCCGGGTCTTCACGTGGTCAAAGGAGATGCGAGGACGTCCCGACTCGGCGGCGAGGCGGTCGATGTTGCCCGCGATGCGGTTCGTCGTGGCCTTGGCGTACTCGGTGAAGTCGGTGATGGGGTAACCCTGGGCCCACAAGAGGGCCCGCACGGCGTCGGGCTTGAAGAGGTGCGAGAGGTGACCCTTGAAGATCATCCGATCGAACATGGCCAGGCTGCCGGTGATGTGGCGGCAGTGAATGTCCTCGAAGCTGTCCACGGCGGACCTCCCTGCTGGTGCGTCGACAGCGAGTGTGCATCTTCGGTCGCCGGCCCGCACGAAGTTCGCGTCTTGGCGGCATGGCCGAGGCCGTCCGGGGCGGCTTTGCCGCCCCGGCACCAACCCGTCGCTCTCCGTCGAGGTCACTCCCGCAGACTGCGGCCCACCCCAGGAGGAGTCGTCACGGTGTTTGGTTGCGGCCGCAGGCTGCGGTAAGGGGCAGCTAAGGATGTCAACGAAATTGCGCCCTGGGACGTGGAAGAGTTACGAAACCTCATCGGGAGGTTGCGAT
The DNA here is from genome assembly GCA_963834405.1 of uncultured Acidimicrobiaceae bacterium. Lineage (GTDB taxonomy): Bacteria > Actinomycetota > Acidimicrobiia > Acidimicrobiales > RAAP-2 > Bog-473. The sequence goes on from CAWIBX010000003.1 coordinate 270,706, forward strand.
GGCTACGGCTCGACGGTCAACGAAATGGGCGGTTGCTGTTGGACTGGCCGTCCTCGCACTCGGTGGGACCGGGTGGGTCGTGGCATCGGCAACCACGTCTTCGATTTCGGCACCGGTATTCTCGAACACAGCACCGTATGGCGGCGTCAGCGCCCCTGCCGGCAAAGCACCGCTGCCCTCAGCCCGGGTCTCGCCGCCGGCGGCGAACGTTCTGCCTAATCCGTCTGACTCGGGCCTGAGCAAGAGCGACCCTCAGTGTGGAGGAGCACCGTCATGCCACCTCGAAGGTATTTTCCCAGGCTCCAATACGCCGTTCTCCGGCCTGGTCTTCAAGGTGACCAATGAGTACTTCGGAACCTACAACGGACAGGACGTCAGCATCTGGGCCGGAGGCCCCGTGGCTTCCTCGGCCAGCACCGGCAACACTGGTAACACCGGTAACCTCGCGGTAAGCGGCGGAGGCGTGCGTGTCCTCGTCGGTGGTGGAGCCATCGGGCAGTACCTCGCGCCGGGGGCCACCACAGCCCTCAAACTCACCAGTGCTGATGCCAGTGCCAACACGGTCACGCTGAAGGACGCTGACGGGAATAGCTACACCTTCGACTTCGCGACTGACACATTTTCCTGACCGTCGGCTGCCTCCTTACGCGCGCGGACCTGCCCCCAGAGAGCCGTACGGTGGCACCCCGACCCGGTGTTCGGTGCACTCTGGTTGGGGGCTGCCGCCGGGACCCGAACTCAGGCAGTTCCGTGAGCCTCCAAACGCAGATACAGAAACGGCTACGACCCGCTTGCGGCGATGATCGAGCCGTTGAGGTGAGTGCCTGCCATGGAGCCGTCGTTGGGGGCGTCACCGAAGGTGTACACATCGCCTCGGGCGTCGGAGACCCAGTAGCCGCCTCCGTCGGAAGTGACGAAGATGGCCGAGGCCGGGTTCGACCCACCAGTGGCTCCGGGGGAGACGTTGCCCAAGCCGCCGGTCGCATCGCCATAGGCGAACACTTGCCCGTTGGCGTCCACGATGTAGTACCCGTGCCCAGAGGGCGTCGCGACCGCCGAGTTGATCGCCGACGACTGGGGGCCGGGGGCGCCGAGATTCGGCGCGTCGCCGAAGGCGTAGACGTGGCCGGTCTGGGTCACCAGCCAGTAACCATTGCCGCTGGCGTCGGGCATGACCGCGACCGCCGCACCTGCGCAACCGCCGATCCCCGGGCACGAGCCGGCGAACGTGGCGTCGCCAAAGGCGAAGACCCCGCCGTCAGAAGCCACCATGAAGTAGCCCCCTTGGTCATGGCTCGCCACCATGCCCACAATGGGGGCATCCAGGCTGTTGGGGAGGCCCGATCCGGCCGGGTGGAGGCCGAGGCCAGGGATCGAGCCGTAGAACTGGGTGTCGCCGAAGCTGAACACCCCACCGTCGGAGGCGTCCAGCCAATACCCGCCGCGGTCCTTGGTGGGCACGATGCCGAGCACTGGGCGCTGGAGGTGCAGGTTGCCCGCCGATCCGTAGAACTGGGCCGAGCCGAAGGAGAAGATTCCGCCGTCGGTGCCCACCAACCAGTAGCCATGCGGCGTCGGCGGAGGAGCACTAACGCTAAAGCTCTGTGGGGTTCCGTCAGCGGCGGAGTAGTAGGACCCAACTCCGACGTGGGCGGTGAGCGAACAGGTGCCGACACCCACGTAGCTGACGGACAGCCCGTTGGCGGTGCACACACCAGGCGAGTTGGATGTCACCGAGGTGGTTCCGTCGCCGTCGGTGCTGACGGTCGCCGTGAAGCCGCTCCCGACCGTTCCACGGGAGGGAAGGTTCGAAATGGTCGGGGTGGTGGGCATCTGTCCCAGTGGCACCACCGGCTCTACCTCAAGTGGATCATTTTCGACAGCCGTGGCGCCTCCAAGACCCGTCGCGGTAAACGTCAGCTCATAGACACCACCGGTGCCATCGGCCGGAGTACCCGAGATCTCCGCCGTTCCATTTCCGTTGTCGGTGAACGACAACCCCGTGGGGAGGGCGCCGGACTCCGTGATCGATGGTGTTGGGTACCCCGTCGTCTGAATGATGTACGTTCCCGCAGTGCCGACGTTGAAGCTCGGAGTTGCTTCATCGACAAACGCGGGCGGTTCGAAGTACGTGAACACGTCGCCCGATGCGTTGGGCGATGCCGAGGTCGGCGTGGTCACCGAGACATCAACAGGTCCGGCCATCGCACCAACTGGGGCCACGGCTGTAATCGACGTGTCCGAGTTGATAGTGAACGATGACGAGGCGTTCGTGCCAAAGAGGACTGACGTCACGTTGGAGAGATCGACCCCCGTTATCTGGACGGTCACTCCACCGCTGATCCCACTGTTGTCCGGGCCTACGGTCGAGACGGACGGTGTGTACTCATCCCCACTGTCCGAAGTCAGGATCTCGAAGCCATTCGGTCCCTGTCCGACAGCCGTGCACAAGTCGTCGGCTGAACAGCTGATCCCGGACATGGAGGTGACCAAGGGTGGGATGGCGTCACGAGACCAGGTCTGACCACTGTCCGACGAGTCGTACACGTACGCCCCTATTGTTGAACTGCTCACAACGGAGACGCAGTGCCCGTCCGCGGTACAGGAGACCGAGGAGGCCGTGCCCGAGTCTCGAAATGATTGGGTTTGCCAAGTCACCCCGCCATCGAGAGACGTGGCTGTTCCGCCGTAAAGTGTGTCACCAGAAGCAACGCAGCTGGACTGAGTGCAGGAGATGCCGGTAACCGTCTCCATGCCATCGATGGGTTCGGTCGTCCAGGTCGATCCGCCCTCTATCGTGCGGAAGGCGGTGACTGCTAGCTGGTCGGTGCCGCCGACGGCGACGCAATCCAAATCGCTCAGACACGAAATACCGGTCAGACGGTCCTGCGCATCCGGCACTGACTGAAGACTCCATGTGGTTCCGCCATCGTCAGACGTAACGATTGCGGGCACGGACCCATCGGGTCCGTAATAGGCTCCGGCGGCGAAGCATGTGGTTGTCGAGGGGCAGGAAATGCCGTACAACACCGATAGGTCACTCGGCACGGCCGATTGCGTCCAGGTGTTACCGCCGTCCTGGGTCACGAGGACGAGCCCCTGGTAGACGGTATTCAGCCCCCCGGGAAGCTGCACTTGGCTTCCGACGGCGATACAGGTTGTGCTCGAGACGCATGTGATTCCTTCGAGCTGATCAGCGTCGGACACTGACACCTGCTCGATTGAACCGTCCTGCATTGGGACAAGGAGCGGTAGACCATCGTTATTGGCGATGGCGACACAGAATTGCTGGGTGTAGCAGGACAGAGCTGAGAACTCCAATGTCTCTTCCGTGAAGTTGTATTCGGCCCAGGAATTGCCGGAATCATCCGATATCAAGATCGAGTCTGCGGTTCCCCCCCCAGTTCCCGAAAAGCACACGGTGCTGGTGGGGCAGGCCACGGTTTCAAGGGCTGCCACCGAAGGTGAGGGCGAGACCTCTGTCCAGGTCAAGCCACCATCGGATGACGTGGCAGTGATGCCGTTGAAAGATGGATCAGAACCGACTGCGACGCACGAAGTGTGGCAAGAGACGCTTGAAAAGGAGGAGCCAGTTAGATCCGAGGTATTGGCCGCGACCCAGGTCACGCCGTCGTCGTCGGTGCTGAAGATATCGCTGTTGTCTCCGTCCACGGCAACACAGTCTGAAGAGTCGCATGACACCGCGGACAGTGTTCCCTGTCCCTCCGTTCCTGCCGGAAGCTGCTGGTCGCTCCAGGTTGATCCTCCGTCGGCGCTGCCCAAGACCAACGGATTTCCTGAGGAACCTGCGCCGACGGCCTCACACGTGCTCGTCGACGTGCACGACACGCCGAAGAGATTGGCGTCCGGCTCCGGGTCGCTGAGCGCACCCGTCCAGGTCTGACCACCGTTGCTTGTGGTAACGATGTTTGGGCCTGTCCCGCTATCGCCCTCACCAACAGCAACACAGTTCGATGTCGTCGAACACGAGACGCTGATTAGACCGAACGCGCCAGATGGCAGGGTGCCCGCGGTCCAAGTGGAGCCTCCGTCTGTGGTCACTACAGCGTTCTCGGAACCGACTGCGACACAGGTCGACACTGATGAACACGAGATGCTGCTCAATGTGACGCTCGCCGCCGAAATAGGTTCGAAGGCCCACGACGACCCCCCATTGACGGTTATCGCTACCTTTGGGGAGGACTCCAAAGATATCCCTGTCACCGCCAGGCACTCGGTCGACGTTGGGCAAGAGATTCCATCGAAAGGACCGTGTCCCGCGGATAACTCTTCCTGAGCCTCCGACCACGCCGGTGAAGGGATACCCACGGCGGAACCGTACGAGGCGGGTAGCACGATGCCCGCAAAAGCAATTGAGCCCGTGACCACCACAATGGCCACGAGAAGACGCGACACGATTGACCCCCTCCGACGACTCGCGCTCAGTGATTCCCAATCCATCAGGAGCGGAACCGTCATGAGGCTAACTCTCCTTCTCTCAAACGTGAGTGGCGCTTCGGTTGCGATTTGGTAGCGCCAAGGGCCGGCAAACCATTCGGCGCGTGCGACTCCTTCCCGTGGTCTGGGACGGGTTGAGCGGCGCCTTGGGGAGTGGAAACCGGAGGCCCGTAGTCTGTCGCTCCATGGGCGACGATGAGCAAGGTGCGCTCGACTTCTTTCTGAGTGACTACCAGGAGGGCCCCGGTCCGCACTCGCCCCTGAGGAGCGCCATCAGGGATGCCCAGGCCGCTAGTCAAGGCGAGGCTCTATGGCTCGCAACGCTCGGTTATCTCGTCACTGCTGAAATCCTGGGGCGGACAATCGAAAGGCCAGATACAGAGTTTCCCGATCGACACGAGGAATGGCAGAAGTTCAAGGCGGGATTCCTGGAGTTCGCCAACGAACCGGCAGTCGCGGCTCGGAAACCTCTATGGAAGCTCCGCTGCTGTCTCGCTCACCACTATGAGCTTCGGGATATTGAACGTCGTGCCGGCAAGAAACCGATCATAACTACGTTCGCGCTGGCGAGGAGCGGGCCGATTTGGTCGGCACCATCGCCACCACACTTCAGCGACTGGGTCAATGTTGACGCAGTCGGTCGTTACGTAACGGATCTCGTCGATTCCGCCCAAGCCGCTCACCGAGTTGGCGGGGTCAGATTGCGGCGGAATCCTCAGGATGTGTTGCTCGGGGGCTTTGTAGTCGGATAGGCCTCCCAACCGAAGATCGGGGCACGCCCGCCTGGACTCTGCTCTTCTATATAGGTGCGGCTGGGCAGGACGTCGATGATCTGATGATGCTCGACGTCGACCACGGTCGTGGCGTAGTCCGCGTGAGAATAGGGACCGAGCTTCACGAACTTGGTCTCATCGAGACCGATGGCACTGGTCTTGTTCATCCGCTTGCGGTCAGCTTCCAAGAGGGCCTTGCCATAGGTGGTCACGGCGTCGTTGACCGTGTGCCAGTCACAGGCGAGCTCGCCAGCTACCTCTTTGACCGTGCGTCCGGTGCCCACCTGGACGGTCGCCCGCTTGGCTGCTCGCGTGGTGAGGAGGCAGTTCTTGGCGGCGATGCGGTGGTCGCCAAGCAAGAACGTCTTCTTCGGGCACTGCGAGCTCACACAGCGCAGGCGGTGCTTACGCCAGGCGAGGCGCATCGGGACGCCGAACACCGGCAGATCGATGTAACGCACCACGGGGCGCTCTTTGACCTGGGCCGCTCCCCCACAGGTCGGACATCGCAGATCACCGACCACCTGCTCGATCATCAGCTCCACGTCCTGGCCACTGCGCTTGTAGTGCAGGACCGCGACATCCTTCAGACCGACCAGGGCCTGGACGATCTCACTAGGGTGATAAAGGACAAAGGTGCTTCCGGTTTGCTGAGTCACATCTCAAGCTTGGAGCACCTTTGTTCAATTCCTGGGTGATCCTCGGTCGCGGCGCGACCCCGCCAGAATCCGATGAGCCGTCAAACTCGAAATCGGCGAGTTCCACTCACGATTGCGCATCGACGGAGTTGGTCGTCGTGCACGTCGGCTAAGCCATCGAGCGGTAGTGCTGGCGCCAGATCAGCTTGTAGACCCTCGTCCAGCGTGGGATGGAGCGCAGGATCGGGATGAAGGGCAAGAAGATGAGGCCCAAGGTGAGAACCATCATGATGACCCAGACCTCGAGGTCCGCATTCGTCGAGGTGTTCATCGGGGCGACCTGGTACCACATGGTGTAAAGCCAGAGCCACGCCTGACCCGGGTAGTTCCCGGTCTCGTTCATCATTCCCCACTGCGTTCCCTGCAGGTGCTGTTGGCCCGCAAGGTCGGCCAGGTAGTTGCCGCTCGCGATGAAGAGGAGTGGCTTGGTGTAGTTGGTGTTGTAGAACTGCCCCTGGCTGAGGAGGGTGCCGTCGAGGGCGCCGCTCTGCGCCATTGAGGTCAGCCCGCCAATCATGGTGCCGACCGGTCCGTAGGCTCCCGTCGGCACGTCCAGCGTGCTGCCAGTCGCGGTGGCCTTGGCGACGGCCTTCTCGTAGGCGGCGGTCCACGCCTGCTGCTGGCTGGGTGAGGCGCTCTGGTATTGCGTGACCGCGTCCTGGACGCGCGGATTGTCGGGCAGCCTGCGCAGCGGGTCGACGACGAAGTCCTTCGCCATGTCGATCGGCTGGTGGACACCGAACCATTGGGCCGGCTCGAAGAAGCCGATGTGCTGCGCGGCGCCGGCGGTCGAGTTGTACGGGGGTCCGTAGGTGGCGACCGGGCTCGTCCCGTCCAGCTGGGTGATCGCCGTCTGCGCGAAGTCGACCGGGTCCGCCGTCGACCACGACTTGAGCGTCACCGCGTGTTCATCAGGGGAAGAGAACACGACCGCGAGCAGCATGACCAGCACACCGACCGCGAGCAGTGCGACGAACGCTTCCTTCAAGATGTCGTAGGGGACGTAGGCGCCCGTCCACTCCTTGACGTCGCGGTCGGGATTGAAGCGGCGGCGCCCGGAGGTGGCGTTCATGCCGGCGCCTGGGTCTTGTCGTCCGCCGCGGTCTCGTCTGTCGGCTCACCCACGGCGAAGGGCGGCACGATGCCGCGCCGGCGGACGAGGAGCACGTGCAGGCCTGCGATGGCGACCACGCCGATCGGCAGCAGGACGATGTGCCACATCAGCATCTGCCCGAAGTTGAGGACGTTCCAAAACGCCCCGGCGCCGGTGGCGTTGATCCCATCCTTGGCCTGGGTCGAGATCCACTGTGAGTCGAAGTTCTGTTGCGACAGATACCCGGTGAAGGCAGCCGCCACGGACACGACGAACGAGATGACGCCCGTGGCCCAGGTCAACCGCCGCTTCCCGCGCCAGGCGGCCATGAAGAACTTGCCCCACAGGTGGATCACCATGAAGAAGAAGAAGGCCTCCACGCTCCACAGATGCAGGGAGTTCACGAAAAGCCCCACCGAGGAGGTGTGCCACCAGCTCGGGCCCATGACCGCGAGCACGCATCCGGTGACGATGACCCAGGCCAAGGCGACGACGGTCAGGACGCCGAAGACATAAATCCAGGAGGCCATGTAAGCGGGTTGACGATCGGGCAGTAGACGGTCCGGGGGGAGCGCCGTGGATGCGGCGTTCCGCACCCGCGCCGTCCACTGACGAGACTCGTCGTGGTCGGGCTGTTGAGTGTCTAAAGCGGTGTCGATGCTCACCGGTTCGGGTCCTTTCGCCTCGGGAACGGCAAAAGGATCGCCAGGACGAACACGGCGACCATCAGAACGATCACGACGAGGTTCGCGACGGAGATCTGAATGAAACCCCAATGAACGTAATGACCAGGGCCCTTCAGGTTGATGAGTGCTGCGACCAGCGCACCGATTGGCATAGGGTAACTCTGAGGCTTCGTGAGAGCCTCCATATAGGGACCTAAGTCCTATCCCACCTACCGATGGTCCTTACTGGCACGCCAAGCCTGGCCTGACGTTCGTCCTCGTTGCGTCCGTGCGAGCCCCAGAAGGATCGTTCAGAGCAGATCATTTCTGTCACACCGCGGCACCAGCGCGAAGCCGCCCGGTTCAATGCCGACCGGGTGGCACCGGGGTCGGAGTCGGCCGGCGTGATCAGGCGAGGACCGGCTCTAAAACCGTCTTCGTGCTCTTCGGGGTTCTAACCGATCAGCGAAGACAACCGCCGACAGATGAGGTCTTGCAGGAATAGCTCGCCGAAGCGTTCGCAAGGAGGAAGTCGGCAAGGATCTTGAGTAATGAGCGGGGCCGTGTCCCCTTCTTTGCCGCTTGAGTGAGCTTTCCGGTGATTTGCGTTCGGACGCGCAACACCGGCCCGTTGAGCGGGCCGGTGTTGCTCCTCACTGGGGAGGTTTCGCCGTGGCTACGCCGTGACGAGCGTCCCCGGCGGAGTGTGGCTGGGAAGCAGCTCCTCGTTCTCGCCCGTCCGCCGTGCGTGAGCGAAGCCGAGGCCGACCAGCACTGCCATGAGGCCGGCGAGGCAGAATGCTGCAATCGCACACCAGAAGGCGATGGCTGCGATCAGGCTGAACCCGTACGCCTCTAGGAGGAGACCACGGAGGGTCGTGCCCTGGAAGACGGTCTGAGCCTTGTTCTCGGCTGCGGTGTATGCCGCGGAGCCCTTCGGCAGGTTCATGGCCGCCGCGCTCAACTGCGCATACGTCTTGCCGCCACCGATCTCCTGCAGGTGCACGGCGATGAAGTCGTTGGCGTAGACCTCAGCCTGCTGCCCCGTGACGAGCTGCTGGCCCGCGTACTGGGACACCGAGGGGATCATGGACGGGGTGATCTCGCTCCCGGCCTTGGGATGCGCGAACGCGGCAGCCGAAGGGAACGTGATCTGCTGCTGGGCGAGCTGGGTGTGCACGTAGTCGTTGGCGAAGTTGTAGCCCACCAGCAACAGCGAGCCGGCAACGACCAAGACAATGACCACGACCACTCCACCGACACTGGCCAGCATGTCGAAGACCTTGCGTCGCATCTGTGTATCTCCTTGTTCGTGATCCCTCCCAGTGAGGAGATCTAGGTCAATCATCAGGCGCTTTCCCCTTTTCGTGACCGATGCAAAAGTCCCTGGGCATAGGGGACAACGTCCCGACTTGTATGAGTTCGGACCGGGACCAAAGTCCCGTTATGGCTCTGACCATGGTCCCTAGAACGTGACAGGTGCTGGGCCTTAACCTCAGAAGAGCTGACCATCTTCGGGTTGGGAGGAGCTTCCGGTGAGCCGACAGCCAGAAGTCAGCGAAGGTCATTCCGTTGTCAATGGGTACCCAGCCGACCTCGAGCGGGACGTCGTGTCCTGCGACGAGCAGCTCCGTTTCCGACTTCGTCCGATCCGATCCGACGATGGCCAGAAGCTGGCTGCCTTTCACGACCATCTGTCCGACCGTTCGTGCTACCTGCGCTTCTTCTCGCTGCACCCCCACCTGTCTCCCAAGGAGATCGAGCGTTTCACCCACGTCGACTACGAGAACCGGCTCGCTCTGGTCGCTGAACTGGACCGTCACCTCATCGGAGTCGGCCGCTTCGATCGACGTCCGAATAGAGAGCTCGCCGAGGTCGCGTTCGTCGTGGCGGATGACTACCAACACCTTGGCATCGGCTCCCTTCTCTTGGACGAGCTGGCGAGCGCGGCAAGGGACCGCGGCATCAGCACCTTTGTGGCCGCCACGCTTCATGAGAACCACCCCATGCTGGACGTGTTTCTCCACTCGGGATTCGAGGTCACGAGCCGTTGCGACTTCGAAACGGTGTCGCTCCGCTTCCCCCTCGCCTCCACGCCACGGTACGAAGAAGCCCGCACCTACCGACGCGGCCGTTGGCGTATCACGACCTGATCGTGACCTCCCGGCTCTCAAGAGGCCGTGAACCTCGGTCCCTGTCATCGCGTCACGAGCGGGCAAAACGCCCTCTTTTGTGATGAAGACGAATGGAGGCTGATATGCCTGCGTTGAGGACGATCGCCGTCGGTTACGACGGATCTTCGGACTCAGAAGTGGCGGTCCGCTGGGCCGCACAACTCGCGATGTCAGTCAGTGCCCATTTGGTCGTGGTACACGCGGTAGGGCTCCTTGAAGGAGCCGAACTGTCCCCGCACCGGCCGGACGCCACGGTCGCGCTCGCCATTACGTCATCGGTCGGGGTAGCACCAGAACACGTGCAGTGGCTCGCCCTCGACGGCGACCCCTGTTCGGTGTTGTTGCGCGTGGTTGACCCTCCGACTTCAGCGGACCTGCTCGTGGTCGGCACCAGAGGCGCCGGTGAGCACTCGGGCACCCTCTTGGGCAGCACCAGCCTCGAGCTGGCCGAGACGGCAGCAACGCCGCTCGTCATCGTGCCATCGGATAAGGCGTAACGGCAGGATTCAGCCATCCTCTTCTGAGGATCGGCTTTCGCCATGAGCTCGATCTGGCGGGCCGTCGGTACACCGCTTGTTCGCTACTGGTCGCGATACACCAGGACCGGGCAGTGGGCGTGAGTGGCGCAGTATTCGCTGACCGAACCCAGGAGCATCCCGGTGAACTCGCCGTGTCCTCGGCTGCCGACGACCAGCATGGACGCGCCCTCCGATGCGTCAGCGAGGATCGGGGCTGGTTTTCCCTCTTCCACCCGGCTCATCACGCCCAAGTGGGGCCAATCGGACTTGAGGTCGATGAGGGCCTTCTCGAGGACGTGTTTTGCGTCGCCTTCCGGATCGAGGCCAATCAATATCGGGGTGTTCCAACCGGGGCTCCTGTACCAGTCCCAGACTACGACGACCTCGAGGGTCCTTCCGGTTGAGGATGCGTAGCCGGCGGCCCACCGGAGGGCACTTATCGAGACGGGAGAGCCATCGATGCCGACCACGATCCTTTCACTTGTCTCTTCCGTGTCTGTGCTCGTCATAGCCTAATTTCCTTTAGCCGGAAACCGTGACAGGCCGCATATCTGTTTCCGAGGCTACGGATCCTCGGCCCATGTTCGGTAGGGACGATGGTCCTGGTGCGAGCGAGGACCAACGTCCTAAACCGACGTCGAGCGGCGGACATGGGAGAAACGTCCCTATGTCTTGACTCATTGTGCGGCGCAGACTGGTCGACGTGAGCATGTACGTCGATATCCTCTCAAGCGCCCTCGATGATTGGGTGAGCGACCTCGGTGAGCGCGAGCTGATCGAGTACACACTCATTTGTCGAGATGAGCTGCGGACCGTGTGGCCCCCCGGAGGCGGGTCGGCCTACACGGCACTTGCCGCCGAGATTGCCTGCGACCGGGCCCTCATCGCACTCTGCACCGAGCGCGGGATCGACGCACATGCCACCAGTTTCGCCTACCCGCGAGCCGAACGGCAGCGGATCGAGATGGTGCTTAAGCAAGGTGGATTGGATCTTGAGTCGCCACCGCAGCGCAAGACTCAGACACCGGTGTCATCCGACGTGGAGGCCGATCGTTCGGCCCCGCGCACCTCGTAAGGCCATCACGCCCGCCGGCCACAAGGCAGCAGCCGCCTCCGTTGAAGCGAGCGAGGTGCCAATGGCCGAGGCGACATACCACGAGCGCTGACCTTTGGCGGCGGCATTTCGGCGCGGCCTTCCACCCATGTGAAGCGCCGTCAGGGCGTGCCGGACTCCGACCCTTCAGCCTTGCGTTTTGTCGCGTAGATCGCGGCCTCGGTGCGGCTGGACATCTTGAGCTTACGCAGCAAACCCGTCACGTAATTCTTGACCGTGTGTTCGGCCAGGAACATCGATTCGGCAATCTGCTTGTTCGTCATACCCTCGGAAATGTGCTCCAGGATGCGGTGCTCCTGGGGCGAAAGCGAGGCCATAGACGGGTCCGTCTTCGGCGGGTTCGAGATTCTTTCGACCACCCGTGCGACCGCTCTCGGGTCCATCAGCGACTCGCCGCCGGCGACCTTCTTGACGTCTTCGATGAGATCTCGGGCCTTGATCTGCTTGAGGACGTAGCCGGCCGCACCAGCCATCACGCTGGCGTAGAGAGCATCATCGTCGGCGAAGCTGGTGAGCATCAGACAGGCGAGGTCGGGGCTGGCCGAACGCAGCTCCCGACAGACCTCGATGCCGCTTCCGTCCTCGAGGCGCACGTCCAGGATCGCCACGTCCGGTTTCGCCAGCGGTACCCGCGTCAAGGCATCCGCGGCGGTGGCGGCCTCTCCCACGACCTCGAGGTCCGGATCGCTTTCCAGGAGGCTCCGGATGCCCTCACGCACGAGCTCGTGGTCGTCGAGGAGAAAGACGCGGATCGTCATCGGTCCATTGTGCCAGCGGGACACGCTTGGACGACGGCCGCCGCCGTGCGCTGAGGTCGGCCGGTTTCTGCCGATAGTCTCGCGCCGTGCCCTACACCAGGGTGAGCGATGCCGAGAAGCTCCGGCGGCTCATGGCCGCGGTCCTTTTGATCACGAGCGATGTCGACTTGCCCCAGTTGCTCAGGACTTTGATCACGGAAGCCTGTTCGCTGGTCGACGCCCGGTATGGCGCCCTCGGTGTGCTCAACGAACGGCGCACCGCCCTCGAACAGTTTCTGACCGTCGGACTGGAGGAGGAGGAGGAGCGCGTTATCGGAGCCCGCCCGACCGGTCGCGGTGTCCTGGGGCTCCTGATCACCGATCCCGTGCCGTTGCGGTTGGACCGGCTCAGCCAGCATCCCGACGGCTACGGGTTTCCGGCGAACCATCCTCCGATGACCTCCTTCTTGGGGGTTCCGCTGAGGGTTCGGGACGAGGTCTACGGCAACCTCTATCTGACTGACAAGATCAGTGCCGAACGGTTCAGCGACGAAGACGAGGCCCTGGCCGAGGCCCTGGCCCTGGGAGCCGGCGTCGCGATCCAGAACCATCGCTTGTACGAACGAGTGCGTACGCTCAGCGTCCTCGATGATCGAGACCGCATCGCTCGGGATCTTCACGACCGGGTGATCCAACGGATTTATGCGGTCGGCATGGGCCTTGCGGGCGCGGCCCGGCTCGACGATCTTGCGCAGGTGCATGACCGCGTGGAGCATGCAGTCGATGATCTCGACGCCACCATCAGCGAGATCAGGACCGCCATCTTCGAATTGGGCGACACTACCTTGCCCGGCGGCCTGCGACACGCTGTGATCGATTTGGCCGACGAGCTGACGCCGACTCTGGGGATGCGTGCCGAGGTGCGTTTCGTGGGTGCGGTGGACAACACCGTTCCAACGCACGTGGCCGACCACATCCTCGCCGTGATCCGAGAGGCACTGACCAACGCGGCCAAGCACGCCCAGGCCTCTCGCTGCAGCGTCGAGATCAGCGTGGACGACGACGTCGTCCTCGTCGAGGTCATCGACAACGGTAATGGACTCGTGGTCGATCAAGTCGGCCCCGCAGGTCACGGCCTCACGAACCTGCGCAACCGGGCCGAGAAGTTGAGCGGGACCTTCGAGATTCTCTCGGTCGAGAGCGGAGGCACTCGGCTGAGCTGGTCCGCACCTCTCTGAGGTGGGTGAACAAGGTCAATCACTCCACTGACGGAACGGGGTGAACGATCACCCGTCCCGTGATCTCCTTCGGGCTGATGGCGACCAGGGCATGACGGTCACCGCCAGCCCAACTCTCCAGGTCCAGTGAAGCGAGCGAAAGGAGCTCGTCGGGGTCATCGACGCGACGGGCCGACCCTTTCACGAGCACGCTCCAACCTTCGCTCATCGCGTCGTCGATCCTGTCGATCTCGAAGCTCACCGTGGGCTGGGACTCCAGAGTGTGGGCCTTGGCGACATCAGTGCTGATCACGACGTCGCCGTTGCTATACTCGTAATTCACGGGCATAGCGACCGGCCCCCGCTCCGTCGAGAAGACGATACGGCCGACGCCGCCGGCACCCAGGTGGACTTCACACTGCGCGGGCGTGAGCATCTGGAGCTGTGGGTGACGTCCCGCACGCCCACGTCCCGTTGCCCGCTCGACTCCCCCCATCAACGCTGCCGGCGTGGTCTCGAGAACCTGGGCCAGGAGCAGGGTCGAACCCGCGCTCAGGCGGGCGTCCGCGTGGTCCTCGAAATACTGCAGATACCCAGGGTCGATGCCAGTCTTGCCCGCGAGGTCCTCGAGGGTCAGACCGAGCTCGGCTCGGCGCCGGGCCACCCGCCGTGCCATGTCCCCCGCTTGCGTTGTGCTCTGCGTCTCCGTAGTCATGCTTCGATTCTGCGGTGCGCCGAGCCCATCCGCGTAGGGACCAAGGTCCTAATCGGGGGGACCAAGGTCAAGTCCAGGTGACCATCCCTACAGGGGACACCCGTCAGGCTTTCGCTCCCGCGGGCGCATCGATCTCCGATGGGGTTTACCACACAGCCCGAGGGCACAGACGCCTGGCCTGTAGCCAAATCCGGGACTCGCGTCTCTGGTCCTTGTGACCTTTTTCCCTACGCGGACGGGGTGGAGTGCGAAGACGATGTGGTGAGACCTGACAACGATCCCGAGGAGATGGCAGTGGGACCGAATGACCCGAACACCGACCACTTCGACGAACTTCGAATTGTCCTCTTGGGCTCGGTGTCCGACTATGTACTGCACCACGCGACCTGCACCGCGATCCTGGTGCGCTGACACGTCATGCACTCGCTCTGCGCCCCCGACACTTCCCAGCTGCTCCCAGGTGGGCTGCTGCGAGTGGCCTCGGTTGTCGTCGCGGACGACGACCGAAGCCTCAGTGCCGTTGACGATCTCTTGGCCACCTACGCTCGCCAGCAAGAGGAGCAGGCCGCCCACGCGCAGGCTGTCCTCTTGGAGCAGCACCGCTATACCCACGCGGCAGCCTGCACGTTCGAACTGGTCGTGCGTCCTGCCTTCCTGGATATCGCCCAGCGGCTCAACAGCCACGGCGGAGGCGGTCTCATCGAGGAACGCCCCGCGGCGGGCCGTCATGGCCAGCGTTTGACCCTGTGGATGTCTCTCGAAGGCCCGGTCGTGGTTCCTGCTCGGGTCGACCGGAACCCCTACATCCAGCTCGAAGTCGACGTGCCCTGTCGACGCGTCACAGTCTGGGAAGGCAACGTGTGGCACAAGCTCGGCGCGAGCAGGCCCACCGAACCATTCGCGCTGGAGCAACTCACGACCGAAAGCGTTACGCAACGAACGGTGGGTGTGCTCCGCCGAACCGTTAACGACGGAGAATCGTCCAAGGAGGTGTCACCATGAAGCTCGACCCACGAGGCTCGGCCGTTCTCGGCGAGGACGCGTGTCGGCGCCGTCTGACGCAGGCGGCGGCGGCGTCGGGCATCGGACGAATCGCGATCAACGGGGAGCGCTCGCCCTATGTCATCCCGGTGAACTTCACGGTGGTCGATGGCGGGATCGTGATCCGGCTCGGGACGGGCTGGGCCGCGTTCCACCTTGATGGCGCGGCCGTGACCTTCGAGACCGATCAGGCTGTGGCGTCTCGGCGCTCCGGCTGGAGCGTTGTGGTCGAGGGTGTCGCCCGCGGAGTCCCGTACGACGACGTCGCCCGTATCGACGTCAACCTGCCGACCCGATAGTCACCGTACCGGGCGTCCGCGTGTTCGAGATCGTCCCGTTCAAGGTGACTGGTCGCGCGGTCGAACCCGACCTCCGGGGTGAGCCGAGAGAGCCCGTTGCCGAGTCGCCCCAGCAAGCAGAGGAGCAACTGAAGAACCTGCATCTCGACCAGGACGCCTTCGAGGAGCTTGCCTCCGTCCTGCGTTCGGTGGTCGGTGATCTCAGCTCGGAGATTGCCGATACCGACAACGCGGCCACCCGAAGGACACTGCTTGAGCGCCGCCGTCTGCTCGACGGTATCGCCGCACAGCTGGCGATGACTGAAATCATCTGACGGTTGCAGAACCTACGACATGAATTCGACGAGGAGGTCCGGTCATGATGGTCAGGGAGTGTCTTCGTAAGGCACCAGTCACGGTGCCACGGCGGTGCACGCTCCAAGAAGCCGCCGCCCTGATGGAGGCGCATGGAGTCGGAGCGGTTCTCGTGGTGGATGGGGACGAGCTTGTGGGGATCGTGACCGACCGGGACCTCGCGGTGCGCGGAGCCGCTCGCGGACTCGGACCAGACCAACACGTCCAAGACGTCATGACGGGAGAGCCGATCACCGTGCAGGGCTCTGAGGACCTCGTCGATGCGTTCGCCGTCCTGCGGCAAGCCGGCGTTCGCCGGCTCCCGGTTCTCGAAGAGTCCCACATCGCCGGGATCATCACCGTCGACGACCTGCTCGTGTGGCTTGTGAGCGAGCTATGGGCCGTGGCCACGCCGGTCGCGGATACCGTCCTCGCGGATCCCCGATGACGTCTCGACCTCGACTGGTCACAGTGCCATCGACCCTGGGACCTGGTGGCGAGGAGACTGGGCCGATGGGAGGCACGGATCTCCGCGCCATTGACGCCTATTGGCGGGCCGCCAACTACTGCTCGGTCGGTCAGATCTACCTCCTCGACAACCCGTTGTTGCGAGAACCGCTCCTGGCCGAGCACGTCAAGCCGCGCTTGATGGGCCATTTCGGCACGACACCGGGACTCAACCTGATCTACGCCCACCTCAACCGCGTCATCGTGGCCCGGGACCTCGACATGATCTACGTCACCGGGCCCGGTCATGGGGGGCCAGGCATCGTCGCCAACACGTATCTCGAGGGTACGTACAGCGAGTTCTACCCCCACATCACGCAGGACGAGGAGGGCCTCCGAAAGCTCTTCCGCCAATTCTCCTTTCCGGGCGGCATCCCCAGCCACGTCTCGCCGGGGACCCCCGGCTCTATCCACGAGGGAGGAGAACTGGGCTACTCGCTCGTGCACGCCTACGGGGCGGCCTTGGACAATCCGGACCTCATCGTGGCCTGTGTCGTCGGGGACGGGGAGGCCGAGACGGCGCCGTTGGCGGGGTCCTGGCACTCCAACAAGTTCCTCGACCCGGTTGGAGACGGCGCGGTGCTCCCCATCCTCCATCTCAACGGTTGGAAGATCGCCAACCCAACCGTCTTGGCTCGCATCGGCGACGACGAGTTGCGGTGGCTGCTCGAGGGGTACGGCCACCGCCCGATCTTCGTCGCCGGTGATGACCCCTTCGACGTGCACGAGCAGCTGGCCGCGGCGCTCGACCGGGCCCTCGACGAGATTGCCGACATCCAGACGACCGCCCGCCGCCACACCACGAGTGGTCGTCCTGTCTGGCCCATGATCGTCTTGCGCACGCCGAAGGGCTGGACGGGCCCCAAGACCGTCGACGGCCTGCAAGTCGAGGGCACGTTCCGTTCCCACCAGGTGCCCGTCGGCGACGTCCGCACGAATCCCGAGCATCTTGCCGTGCTCGAGGCTTGGATGCGCAGCTACCGATCCGAGGAGCTCTTCGACGACGCCGGGCGCCTCCGCCCCGAACTGGCCGCGCTCGCACCGTCGGGCACGCGCCGCATGGGCGCGAACCCCCACGCCAATGGCGGTCTCCTTCTCAACGACCTCGCCGTGCCGGACTTCACCGACTACGCGGTGCCCGTGAAGCGGCCGGGCACGGCCTGGGCGGAACCGACGAGAGTGCTCGGAGAACTGCTCCGCGACGTCATCAAGGCGAACCCCACCACGTTCCGCCTAGTCGGACCGGACGAGACGGTTTCCAACCGCCTCGGGGCCGTGTTCGAGGCCACCGAGCGCGTATGGGAGGCCGAGCTTCACGCGACCGACGAGCACCTCGCGACCCAGGGTCGGGTCATGGAGGTCCTGAGCGAGCACCTGTGCGAAGGTTGGTTGGAGGGGTACCTGCTAACCGGGCGCCACGGTCTCTTCAACTGCTACGAGGCATTCGTCCCGATCGTCGACTCCATGCTCAACCAGCACGCCAAGTGGCTGAAGACCTGCCAGGGCATCCCCTGGCGCCGCCCGATTGCGTCGCTGAACTACCTCCTCACGAGCCACGTCTGGCGCCAGGACCACAACGGCTTTTCGCACCAGGACACCGGGTTCATCGACCATCTCGTCAACAAGAACTCGGAGCGGGTGCGCATCTACCTCCCCCCGGACGCCAACACCCTGCTCTCGGTCGCCAACCACTGCCTGAGAAGCCGCGACTACGTCAACCTGATCGTCGTCGGTAAGCAACCGGCCCTCACGTACCTCTCGATGGAGGAAGCGGTAGCGCACTGCACCAGAGGTCTCGGGATTTTCGAGTGGGCGAGCAACGACACCGACGTCCTACCCGACGTGGTGCTGGCCTGCGCCGGCGACGTGCCTACGCTCGAGACGGTCGCCGCAGCCCAGCTGCTCCAGCGGCATATGCCGTCACTGCGGGTGCGGGTCGTGAACGTGGTCGACCTCATGCGCCTCTGCGACGAGGATGCACACCCACACGGGCTCTCCGACCGGGAGTTCGACGAGCTCTTCACGACCGACCGCCCCGTCATCTTCGCCTACCACGGCTATCCCTGGCTGATCCACCGCCTCACCTACCGCCGCGCCAACCACGTCAACCTGCACGTACGTGGCTATCGAGAGAAGGGCACCACCACGACTCCCTTCGACATGACCATGCTCAATGACCTCGACCGATATCACTTGGTCATGGACGTCATCGACCGCGTTCCCGGCCTCGGGGAGCGGGAGGCGGGTCTTCGTCAGGAGATGCAGGACGCACGGCTAAGTGCCCGCGCTTACACCCGAACCCACGGCGAGGACTCGCCAGAGATCACAGACTGGGTGTGGAGCGACTGCGCCCCATGAACCTTCTGGTCGTCAACGCCGGCTCTTCCAGCCTCAAGGTGTGTGTCCTCGACGCCGACGACAATCTGCTGCAAGCCGAGAGCCTGCCGGCTGTCGGCGGAGCGTTCGATCCGATGGCGCTGCGGCAATTCGTCGCGTCGCGCGCTGGCTCGATCGACGCGGTCGGTCACCGCTTCGTGCACGGCGGGACACGCTTCGCCGGCCCGGCACGGCTCGACCACGCAAACACCGAGATCCTTCGCGGGCTCGTTCCGCTGGCGCCGCTTCACCAGACCACCTGCCTCCGGGCCGCGGAAATCGTCGGCCAGGTACTGGGCGAGGTGCCGGCCGTGGGATGCTTCGACACCGCCTTTCACGCAGGCCTTCCAGAGGCGGCGGCGACCTACGCGGTACCGCTTGAATGGAGGACCCGTTGGGGTGTGCGGCGATTCGGGTTCCACGGCCTGAGCCACGGCTACGCGTGGCGGCGCACGATTGAGCTTATGGGACACTCGGGCACGGGAGTCCGCCTGGTCACCTGCCACCTTGGCGCGGGCGCCTCGCTGGCCGCCATTGCCGAGGGCCGGTCCGTCGACACCACGATGGGCTTCACCCCACTGGAGGGGCTCGTCATGGCGACGCGCTCGGGCACGATCGACCCCGGCCTCATTCTCTGGCTGGCCCAGGAGCAGGGAATCACCTTTGCCGAGATCTCTCGGGCGCTCGAGCACGAATCGGGTGTCTATGCCCTGACGGGCACGTCGGACATGGCCGAGATCGAAACGATGGCCGCGGAGGGCCAAGTGGCCGCGAGGCTCGGGCTCGACGTGTACGTGCACCGGCTGCGGGCAGGCATCGCAGCGATGGCGAGCGCCCTGGGCGGCCTGGACGCCGTGACCTTTACGGGAGGAGTCGGGGAAAACGCGGGCGCCCTGCGGGCCGACGCGCTGTCAACGATGGGCTTTCTTGGTCTCTCGCTCGACGACGACGCAAATGTTTCGGCATCGTCCGACGCAGAGATCACCGGCGCGCGTTCTCGGGTGAGAATCTTTGTCGTCCGAGCGAGAGAGGATCTCCAGATCGCTGCGGAAGTGCGCTCGCTCCTCCTATGAGCCCACCGCTACTGAGCCGCCGCCGACACCGGGTCGTGACGTGCTCGACAGCGCTCTACCGAGTGATCACGACCTTCAATGCTCCCGTCTCCGACGCGTGTCCGAAGGCTTCGTACGCTTCGAGCATCTGCTCCAGCTCGAAGTGGTGGGTGACGAACTGACCGCCGTCCAATTGCCCCGAGCTGAGGAGCCGGAGCAGAGTGGGTGTCGACGACGTGTCAACGAGACCCGTGGTTATCGTCACGTCTCGGATCCACAGAGATTCGAGATGGAGCGTCGCCGACTTGCCGTGGACACCGATGTTGGCGACGTGGCCGCCTGGCCGGACGAGCTCGGTGCACAACTCGAAGCTCTCGGGTACGCCGACTGCCTCAATGGCCACGTCTGCGCCCAGACCGTCGGTCATGCCCCGCACGACGGAAACGGCGTCCGCCGACCCGTTGTTGATGGTCACATCGGCTCCGAAGCGCTTGGCCGCGTCCAGTCGGGCGTCGGCGAGGTCGATGGCCACGACCTGGCTCGGCGAGAACAGGTGCGCTCCCATGATGGCAGAGAGCCCGATTGGCCCGCGCCGACGACTGCCACTGTGTCGCCGGGCCGGACCCGACCGTTCAGCACCCCGACTTCGTAGGAGGTCGGAAGGATGTCAGCCAACATCAAGACGCCCTCGTCCGCCACCCCAGCGGGCACGAGATAGGTCGAGGTGTCACCGAAGGGCACCCGGACCAGTTCTGCCTGGGTTCCGTCGATGAGGTGCCCGAGGATCCACCCGCCGCCTCCCAAGCACTGTCCGTAGTGTCCTTCCCGGCAGAAGCGGCAAAAGCCGCATGCTGAGATGCAGGACACCAGGACGCGCTCACCGACCTCCCGCGTCTTCACGCCGGGTCCCACTTCGACGATGGTGCCCACGGCCTCGTGTCCGAGCACTCGCCCCGGAGTCGTTTCCGGAACGTCGCCCTTCAAGATGTGCAGATCCGTTCCGCAGATCGTCGTGGCGTCCACACGCACGATCACATCCAGGTCGTTCTCGATCTTCGGGTCCGCTACCTCGCCCCAGTTCTTGCGACCGGGGCCCTCGTACACGAGCGCCTTCATCTTTCTGCCTCCACTGTCATCGCTTCGCTTGTACCTCTATCGTGCGACTCCGAGCGAGAGCACAACTACGGACAAAGGTCCCTTCAATTGCGTTCTGAGTTCTGTGCCCGGAACCGGCTGGATCGCAGCTCTTTCCGATGGACTAATGGAGAGTCAGTGGCCCCAAGCGATTTGTGGAGCCTAGGGACCAACCTCCCCCACCCCTAGGACCTTCGTCCGTGGGCGCCGGCAGCGCCGTGCGGGCAGAATCGCGACCATGCAGCAGAGTAGGCAGACCGCCCCCGGTGATCTGTCTCGGCGGATCTCCCACCGCCGACAGGAGCTCGGTCTCAGCGTCGAAGAGCTCGCCGAGCAAGCAGGCGTCGATCCCGGCTACCTGCGCTATTTCGAGGTTTCGTCTCAGGCACGGCTCAGTGTCGGCACACTCGAGCTGGTGGCCCGTGCGCTCTGCACGGCGCCATCAGTGTTGCTCGGTGGCGACATAGACCGACCCGCAGGGGGTGGAGGCGCGGTCCAAAACGCGACACTCGAGGTGCTCACCGAGGAGCAGACCGTCACGCATCTAGGTGGAAGCGGGGTTGGACGTGTCGTCTTCGTTGCCCCCAGGGGTCCGGTGGCCCTGCCCGTCAACTATAGATACGTCGCTGGCAAGATCGTCCTAAGTACGAATGCGTCTGTTTCGACGGCACTGGTTGCGCAAGCGACAGTGGGTTTCGAGGTCGATCGTATTGACGAGGCGCTGAGCGAGGGATGGAGCGTCGTGATCAGCGGGTCGGCCCACCGTGTCGAGGATCCCGCGGAGGTCATGGAACTGTCGATCCTTGACCTGGAACCCTGGGCCGGTGGAAACCGAGACGTGCTGGTTGCCAATGCACCACAGGAGACGACCGGCCGGCGGATTGTCCACCACGACCATCACTACCAGCAGCCCGACCGATAATCCGTCTCGTGATTCGACGATGACGGTTGCCATTCAGACCGAGGGACTTTCGAAGTCCTACCCGGGCGTCGCTGCTCTCGACCGTCTCGACCTTCAGGTCAACCAGGGAGAAGTCATCGGCTACCTGGGACCCAACGGGGCCGGCAAGACCACGACGATGCGCCTCCTCCTCGGGCTCATCCGCGCCACCGCGGGTACAGCCAAGGTCTTCGGCCTCGATTGCCAGCGCCAGGTCGTCGAGGTGCACCGTCGGGTGGCGTTCGTCGGCGGTGAAGCGAACCTCTGGCCGACAATGACCGGAGCCGAAACCCTGCACCTGTTGGGACGGATTCAAGGCCAGACAGACGAGAAGTACCGCCACGAGCTGATCGAGCGGTTCGCCCTCGACCCGTCCAAGAAAGTCCGGAGCTATTCGAGGGGCAACCGTCAAAAGGTCCTGCTCGTCGCTGCGCTCATGACGCGCGCGGACCTGCTCTTGCTCGACGAACCAACCAGCGGCCTTGACCCCCTCATGGAGCAAACGTTCCGCGGAACCATCGCGGAGGCAAAAGATCGGGGCCAGACCGTCTTCTTGTCGTCACACCTTCTCAGCGAGGTCGAGGCACTCTGCGACCGCGTGGCGATCCTCCGCGAAGGCCGGCTGGTGGAGATGGGGTCGTTGGCGGACATGCGACATCTCTCGGCGCTCACTGTCGAGGTGACCTTCAAGGACCAGATTCCGGACCTCTCGAACGTGCAGGGAGTCAGCGCCGTCGAGACGAACGGAAATGTTGTCCGCCTCCACGTGAGAGGATCCGTCGAGCCACTCATGCACGTGCTCGGTACGGCCGGGGTCACCGAGATCCTGAGCCGCGAACCTTCGCTCGAGGAGCTCTTCCTAGCCCTCTACGGCAAGAACAGCACCGAAAGTGAGTTTAAGGCCGTGCGATGATTGCAGTGGCAACCATTACAAAGCCCATTGAGCAAACGCAGACAGATCAAGCGGCGGGGACCCGGCTTGTCGTTGCTCGACTGACGGCGAAGAAGGCCGTCCGCTCGGGGGTCCTGTGGGGATATCTGTTTGGGATCGTCATCGCTTCATCGGCGCTGACCTATTCGAGGTTCTACAAGACCCAAGCACAGCGTGATCGTCTCGCGGCGACCTACGGGTCCAACAAGGCGATCGCCGCGCTCTTCGGTCCGGCGTCCAAGCTCCAATCTACCGCCGGTTTCACCGACTTCAAGGTCTCCATGACGCTCATGATTCTCGGGGCGCTTTGGGGGCTGCTCACGAGCACGAGGCTGCTGCGCGGGGAGGAAGACGCTGGCCGGTGGGAGCTGGTGCTCACCGGCCGCACCACCCGAGCGGGCGCCACGGCACAGGCTCTCACCGGGCTTTTCGCCGGTGTCGTTTCACTGTGGGCAGTTGCCGCGCTGCTCTCGGTGCTGGCCGGACGCGCGTCGAGTGTCGCTATTGATCCCGGATCAGCGCTCTTCTTGGCCTTGGCCATGGTGGGCAGTGCGCTTATGTTCCTCGCCGTGGGTGCGCTCACCAGCCAGGTGGCGGCCACACGTCGCCAGGCGGCTGCGTACGGAGCCGTGCTCCTGGGCGTCGGCTACGGACTGCGCTTGCTGGCGGACGCCGGTGTGGGTCTGCACGGGCTGATCTGGTTCTCGCCACTCGGCTGGGTGGAAGAACTCCAGGCGCTTACCTTCCCGAACCCTTGGCCGCTCCTCTTGATCCTCGGATTCAGTGTTCTGACCGGGACGATCGCCATCTGGCTCGCCGGGAGGAGGGATCTCGGGTCGAGCGCGATGCTCGACCGCTCTCGGCCCAAGCCGAACGTTGCCTTGCTTTCAGGCCAGCTCGAATTCACGATCCGCCGAGTCAAAGGGGTTGCACTTAGCTTATTAGTTGGATGGTCGCCATCGCTGTCACAGGCTTCCTCCTTGGGATGGTGGCGAAGGGGGCAGCAGGGACGCTGTCGGGCTCGGCCGAGGAGATCTTCTCTCGGCTTGGGGCCTCCGGGACGGGCGTCGACGCCTATCTAGGAGTCACGTACGTCGTTGTCGCCGTGCTGATCTGCTTCGTGGCGGTGGGCCAGATGGCGGCCACTCGGGCCGAAGAGGCCGACGGCCACCTGGACCACCTTCTCGTGCGCCCTCTGTCGAGGGGATCGTGGTTCGGAGGGCGGGTGGGTGTCGCCCTCGTATTGTGCGCCGCATGCGGGGCGCTCGCTGGGCTGTTCACCTGGTTGGGAATCGCTTCCCAGGGCTCGGGCGTCGGGATCGGGGCACTGCTTGAAGCGGGTGTGAACGCGGCTGCCCCCGCTCTGTGCGTCCTCGGCTTGGGCGCCGCTGCCTTCGGTATCTGGCCACGGGCGACCGCCGGTGTGGCCTACACCGTGGTGTGCTGGTCTCTGCTGGTGGAGGTGGTCGGTGGCTTGGGCTCAGCTTCCCGATGGCTGCTCGACACATCAGTGTTCCATCAGATAACAGCTGCACCAGCCGTCCCGCCCGACTGGACTGTCGTCGGAGTTATGGGGGCGGTTGGCGTCGTAGGGGCAGCCGTAGGCGCAATTGGGTTTGGCCGTCGCGATCTTCGAGGCTACTGAGCGCCTCGATACCGAACCCGTCAAAATACTGCGATGCTACGAGCGACTGCGATCGACGTTTCGGCCCGTCCGCTTCATCGACTTCTGCCCCTCATCGGCGCACGACGATTTTCGAAGGTCGAGCGGGGGATGCGAGAGGTCCGCAACGAAATGGGCTCCGCTCGCTTTTGGAACATCAGCTCGACTGCCAAGGGAGGGGGCGTCGCCGAGATGCTTGCGTGTCTCGTCGGTTATGCGAAAGCAGGTGACGTCGATGCGCGCTGGCTGGTAATCGAGGGCGACTCCGAGTTTTTTATCATTACCAAGCGCATTCACAACCGTATTCATGGAGTTGCCGGAGATGACGGCGAACTCGGACCCACTGAACTGCGTCACTACAGAAAGGTCCTGGCCGCCAACGCCCCGTCAAATTCTGGAGAAGATTGCGCCCGGTGACGTCGTATTGCTTCACGATCCACAGACGTTAGGTCTGACGGAGCTACTGACAGGATCCGGAGTCAGCGTGGTTTGGCGCTGCCACATTGGTTCGGACACGGTCAACGCGCACTCAAAGGAGGCCTGGGCGTTCCTCGCGCCATTTGTCACATCGTGCCGTGCGCTCATCTTCTCCCGGCCCGGATTCGTTCCCCCCCAGATGGAAGGTGCCCGGGTGCTCGTGATCCCCCCGTCGATCGACCCGTTTTCAGACAAGAATCGCAAGCTCCTACGGACCGAGATGATGCGTGCGTTGAGGGCGATGGGGTTGGTCGCTTCAGATCGCACGCTTCGTGGGGCGGTGCCTGGGACGAACGCTCGGTATTTTGGCGAAGAACCACCGTTTTCAGCCAGCGACCGTCTTGTTGTTCAGGTCTCACGCTGGGATCACCTCAAGGACATGCAAGGTGTCATGACAGGCTTCGTTGAGGGCGCCAGCGCGCGCTCCGACGCGGTTTTAGCTCTGGTCGGTCCCGCCGTGGCGAATGTATCCGATGACCCCGAAGGACAGACGGTGCTCGGCGAGTGCATTGCCATCTGGGAGACGCTCAAGCCGAGCATGCGGCGCCGCATTCACCTGTTCACCCTCCCAATGGACGACGTGAGAGCGAACGCAATCATGGTAAACGCAGTTCAAACTCATGCAACCATCGTCGTGCAAAAGAGCCTCATGGAGGGGTTCGGTCTCACAGTCGCCGAGGCACTCTGGAAGGCGAGGCCAGTAGTCGGCTCGGCTGTGGGTGGCATCACCGACCAACTGGCCGATGGGATCGGGGTGCTCTTGCCGGACCCAACGGATCTCGACGCCTATTCCGACGCTGTCGTGTCGTTGTTGGACGATCCGCACACAGCGCGGCTCATGGGACAGCGCGCTCGGCGCCACGTATTACACAATTATCTAATCGACCGACACCTTTTACAGTATGCAAGTTTGATCGGAGAACTCTGTCGGTCTGAGCAGTTCTGAAGAGGCCGATCGACAGGTGGTCGACGGCAGCCTAACCAGTGACTCTATGAAATTCGCATTGTCCGGCCCCCAACCGACGGGCATCTCCGTTGTCCGAACTGCCCACCACTGGGGCGCCGTCACGTGTTTCACGACCGAAATCCGTCTGAGTACTGAAGGTGCGGCAGGAATGTCCAAGGATCCGAACGTCTTGCAATGGGGACGAAGTGAGTTGGCGTAGCCGACGAGCTCTGTCACTCGGAGCTGTCTTCTTGCAAATGGTCCCTACGGTGCTTCAACTCGGAACACGGGGTAGTCCGATGCGACAGCCTTGAAGTCCGATAACGGATCGTTCCACCTCACCGGCATGTGGGGTCTTGCTCCAAAGGCGACGGTCAGATAGCGCTTGATGATGCATGCCCGATCGGGGACTTGAACTTCAACCAGGTGAACTGGTCGCCGTCTTCCATGGGTCAGAACGGCTCCACCGTCCGAGGCTCGGACGTTCTTCACCCAGTTCGACTGTTCGCCAAACATTGAGACCAGGTACCACGAACCTCTATAGCGGACAATGACCAGCGGCACCCGTGTGGCCTGTCCGCTTCGCCGCCCACGGACCTCGAGCACTGACGCAATTGGAAGTAGACGAGGAAGGGGGCCGGCGATGAATCGGCGATGGATCGCTTTGGCCTCCGGGGTCGGCCTGCCTCCCGGATAGAGCGCCCTCATCTTCTCGGCACGACTCATTATCGATCCTTAGGTCGTATTCCGGCCCGCTCCGCAGGTCTTTGCTTTGCCTGTGGTGGGTGACCGCGGCACCATCCAACACCGTACGTAGTGATGGCTCCGAACCATCCGATGCTCACTAGGTTGATCGGTGCGGCCTGCTGCTTTGCCAGGTGGATGACGTCCGACAATGCGCAAGAAGTACTTCCGCCTCGGCCGTGCAACAGCGTGCAACAGGCCAATCGGGACTCGTTTCGTGCAACACACCACGACGAACAGGGTCTAATAGCGAATAGCACCGGTTAAGTGCGAAAGGCGTTCAGCTGAACTTTTTGGCTTCGCGGCAGGTCGCGGGACACCCCTGAATGGGCTTCCCAAGCTGAGAACGCGGGTTCGATTCCCGTCGCCCGCTCTTCCCAAACGTCGCAGGTCATCTAAAACTGACGGAGCTCGTCTGAAACGTCGCAGGTCGCACATCACGTCTTCGTGATCCTCGGTGGACTGCTGTGCGATTAGCCGACCGTGGCCTTCGGTTCCATCTTGTTCGCCGCGGCGTTCCATTCGTAAATGAACACAGGCCCGTTGCCATCGTGGTGGCCCGGTCCGAAGTCGTAGGTCCCGCCACCACCCGGGAGCGTGATATCTGTCAGGGACTCCCCACCTCGGTTGAAGGTCGCGTTGTTGAGCGTCGTGCCGGCGGCCTTGGCGATGTCCACGAAGAGCGCCAACTCCTGGCACGCGTTCTCGGGAGCGCTCCACGTCACCGGAGTGGACGCCGTCGCCGTCACCGGGTTGTTGATCTTCGCGTTCGGCTCGGCCGCCTGGACGGTTGCGACGCAACGACGCATCGCCGGGTCGTTCCACTCAACCGCGGGTGGTGGTGCGCCGCCGGCGGTCAACGCACCCTTGAGCTCGGCGTTGTTGTAGTTGGCCTTGCTGGACAAGACGGTCTGAAGGTCGGGCGCATCCGGCACGATCAACCTCGGCAGGTAGGTACTTTGGCTGGCATTGAGCGCCTTCGGCCAACTGACACCGCCATCGCCGACGGCGATGACCGCGTTGGCGCTCACAGCCTTGAACTTCTGGGCGATGACGGCGTACTCCGAATTCGTCGCTGCCTGGTCGGTGTCCGGGACACCGTTGAGGGCGGTCTGGACCACCTTGAACTTCAGCTTCTTGAGCGCCGAAAGCACCACGTTGACCTCGGCTTGGTCCGACTTGTCCCCCACGACTGCGATCTTCCGATTGGCGAAGACACCCTCTTGCTTGAAGGCTGCCATCTCCTTGGGGATGAGGTTGTTCGCAGAGAGGTTGTTGTTGAACCATGGGGCCTTGGCCTGTGACGACTGCGCATTGCTCAGCGTCCCGCCGATCAACGGGGTGTCGTGCGTTGTGACGTAGCAGGCTGTATCCGCGGCCTGGAAGAACCCGACGACGGCGAACACCTTGTCATCCTCGGTGAGCGCGGTGCACGCGGTGGCGGCTGGAGCCGTCCCGATGGGATTGATCGGCTCGAACACTGGCACGATCTTGCGGCCGTTGATCCCTCCCTTGGCGTTGATCTGCTTGATCAGTGCGGTGTAGGCGACCTGGAAATTGCCGGGATCGAGATTGACGACGTTGCGGATGGCCGCCGCATCGAGGTAGGTGATACCGAGCTTGATGCTCGTCGGGGTGACCCCCTGGCCAGATTGGTCGGCGGCGCCGTCTGCGAGCCCGGGCGCCACGAGGATGAGTCCGGTGATCGCCATCAGAGCGGCAACCATCGCCATGAGCGCCCTGCGCATATCGTGCTTTCCTTCCGTGACGGTGAGTTCCGCCTCGACTTCCGGCGTGGCCGAATGACGCGGTCGCCGGCGAGCGACTGACACGGTATAAGCGTTACTTACTCGTGTCAATATACGCCGCTCCCGGTTATCGTATTCTGGTCAAGAGGAGGAGAATTGGCACCCACGCGTCGTCCGACCAGCCACGATGTGGCCCGTGCCGCCGGAGTGTCACGAGCGACGGTGAGCTATGTCCTCAACGACGTCACCCGGCAGCGAATCTCGCCGGAGGTACAGCAACGGGTCTGGAAGGCCGTCGAGGAGCTTCACTACATGCCTGACCAGCATGCCCGAATGCTGAAGACGAAGGAGAGCGACATCGTTCTCATCGTCATGGTGGGTGCAACGCCGGGCCCGGTCCTGGCGCAGGTGATCGACAACCTCACTCGCTCGGTAGCGGCGGCGGGCTACACGCCGCTTGTCGACTTCACCGGCACGCCGTCGCCCACCGCCTTCAGCCGCGCCTGCGAACGCATCCAGCCGGTTGCAGTTATCGCACCGGGTGCGTTGCTCTCCCCGCGGATCGTCCAAACGCTGGAGCTAAACGGGACCCGCTGCGTGCTTGCCGTCGGGGACGGTCCGGGCAAGTCGATCGCCCGGATGCGCTACTCCCAGGAGTCGGTCGGAGAGGTCGCTGCCACCTACTTGCTTCAGCAGGGACACAAGCGTCTGTTTGCCGTCATGCCGGACGACCCGCGACTGGCCGACATCGCCGCTGGACGTCTCGACGGGGTGCGCCGGGTGCTCGATGAGCGGCGCCTGCGCACCGTCAGCGTGCCGATGGACCCCGATACGGCGCGAGACCCAATCCTCGCCGGTCTCCGCAGGAAGCCCGCGGTCGACGCCGCGTTCGTCTACAACGACGAGTACGCACTGATCATGCTGCAGGTCCTGCGCGACGCAGGCGTTTCCGTGCCCGACGACGTCGCCGTGATGGGTTGCGACAACCTCAACTTCGCCGCGCTGACCCAGCCGTCCCTCACGTCGATCGACATCGGGGACCTCGGAGGCCAGATCGCCGACGTTCTCCTCGCCATGCTGGAGGGCCGACGGCGGCGGTCCGGGACGATGGGAATGGCGACGGTCATCCCTCGGGAGTCCGCGTAGGCACCCGAGGCCGGGTATTGCATCCCGGGCCGGTGCCGTGATCCAGCCCTCGCCTACCGCGCTCGGACCTCATCCTTTGACACGTGTAAGTTGCACTCTTAACATCGCTCCGTCCATCGGCGACGTGTCGAGGCAGCCGGGGGTCGAGGAGGGTCGTCCATGGCCGAGGTGAAGCTGGAGGACGATGCCGGCCCTGGCCGCACCGGCGAAGGTGCCGAACGGCTGAGCCTCTCAGATCAGGCTGCCCTGAGCGTCGGGAACGGCTGGTGGCACATCGCCGGTGTGCCCGCCCTGGGCCTGGATGGCCTCCATGTGACCGATGGGCCCAACGGTGCGCGAGGAGGTCGGTGGGGAGACATCTCGGCCTGCTTGCCGTCGGCGACCGCGCTCGGCGCGACCTGGGATCCTCACCTGGTGCGGCTGATCGGCGAGGTGCTCGGCGACGAAGCGCTCGACAAGGGTGCCCGTGTCCTCCTGGCCCCCACGGTCAACATCCATCGGCACCCGGTTGGTGGCCGCAGCTTCGAGTGCTTCTCCGAGGACCCAGTTCTGAGCGCGGCCATGGCGGTGGCCTATGTGCAAGGCGTGCAAAGCCGGGGGGTCGGTTGCGCCATCAAGCACTTCGTCTGCAACGACCAGGAGCTCGAGCGGATGTCGATCAACGTCGAGGTGGACGAGCGCCCGCTGCGCGAGATCTACCTGGCGCCCTTCGAAGCGGCGGTCCGGGAGACGGGTGTGTGCATGGTTATGTCCGCCTACAACAGGCTCCGCGGGGAACCTTGCAGTGAGAATCGGGACCTGCTCGTCGGCGTGTTGAAGGAGGAGTGGGGCTTCGAGGGAGTCGTGGTGTCCGACTGGTTCGGGACGTACAGCACCGCCGCTCTCGAGGCCGGACTGGATCTCGAGATGCCAGGTCCGGCGTCTTTCCTCGGCCCGCATCTGGTCGACGCGGTGGACCAGGGGACGGTGCGCGCCGAAGCTGTGTGCGACGCTGCCGATCGCGTGCTGCGACTTCTGCGACGGCTCGGTTCCGCTCCCTCGGTGGCGCGCCGCTCCTCCGACGGGCGGGCCGCGCTGGCGCGCCAGGCCGTGGCGACAGGCATCGTGTTGCTCAAGAACGAGTCCTCGCTGCTCCCCCTCGACCTGGCCACGATCACCCGCTTGGCGGTGGCCGGACCCGCCGCCACTCGACTATGCCCCCAAGGTGGCGGTGCGGCCGAGGTCACGCCCCCCTACGTGCGCTCGCCTCTTCAGGCCATCACCGCACGAGCCGGGAACATGGCCGTCACCTACGAGCCCGGTTGCATCATCCCGGGACCGCACTTCCCCTGGGCCCGTCGGGGCTGCACACCCCAGACGGCGAACAGGGCATCGCCGTCGAGTACTTCGCGGGAGACGAGCCGGGTGCCGAGCCGGTCCATGGCGACGTCTTCACCGTGTCACGGCTCGTCTGGCTCGGGCCGCCCCATCCGAGTCTCACCCCCGGCCATTTCACGGCCCGCGCCACCACTGTGTTCACCCCGGACCGGACCGGTACCTGGGACTTCGGCCTCATCGCGACGGACGTGGCCCGTCTTTCTCTCGACGGCTCGCTGCTTCTGGACACCACCACTGCTCCGCTCGGCGAGGGCTTCTTCGGTTTGGCCAACCAAGAAGTGACGGCAGCGCTGGAGCTCGTCGAAGGCGTTCCTTGCACGCTGAGCATGGAGTTCCGTGCCGACAACGATCTCCCGATTGCGGCGGTGTCCTTCGGCGCAGCGTGCCGTGCGCCCGAGAATGCGCTGACGGCCGCGGCGGACGCGGCCCGGGCAGCCGACGTGGCGCTGGTCGTCGTGGGCACCGACAGCCGTTGGGAGACGGAGGGCAAGGACCGAACGACGCTGCGGTTGCCGGGCGACCAGGACGCGCTGGTCAGGGCGGTAGCCGCCACCAACCCGCGCACCGTCGTCGTGGTCAACAGCGGCGCGCCTGTCGAGATGCCGTGGGCGGACGAGGTGGACGGGATCGTCCAGGTTTGGTATGGCGGACAAGAGGGGGGCATGGCCATAGCCGACGTGCTCTTCGGTGACGTGGACGCCTCGGGACGGCTCCCCACCACCTTCCCCGTCCGTTTGGAGGACACCCCCGCCTTTCCCTTCTATCCGGGGGATGGGCAGACCCTGCACTACGGCGAGGGGCTGCTCGTCGGCTACCGCCACTACGACACGAAGGATATCGCCCCGCGATTTTGCTTCGGTCACGGTCTCTCGTATACGACGTTCGCCTACGGGGGCCTAACCCTCGGGCGCGACGGGATGGACGTGGTGGTGGAGGTCGACGTCACCAACACGGGCCACCGTCGGGGAGCCGAGGTGGTCCAGGTGTACGCGCGGCGGCCCCGGTCCCGCGTGGAACGGCCCGACAAGGAGCTCAAGGCGTTCGAGAAGGTGTGGTTGGACCCGGGAGAGACGACGCAGCTCCGCCTACAGGTCGCCGAGGAGACTCTTCGCCACTGGGACGAATCTGAGAGCTGCTGGGAGATCGAGCGCGGCGAGGCCGAGATCCTCGTCGGCGCGTCATCGCGCGACATCCGGCTCTGGGGCACGACCACGCTGTAGCGTCCGCGGCCCGCGCGGGGCGATCGGAGCGCAGCTGCAGGTTCACCATGTGGGCACGAGTAAGCAACGGAGCAGACTGGAGGGCGCGATGGAACTCGTTGTGAACACGGCGCAGGGGAAGGTCCTGGGCGCGGTCGAGAACGGTGCCGCCGCCTTCCTCGGGATCCCCTACGCCGCGCCGCCGGTCGGCGAGGGCCGGTTCGCGCCGCCGCAACCTCCGGGGCGCTGGGAGGGGACCCGCGAGGCCTTCGCCTATGGAGCCACGGCCCTCCAACCCAACCAGGAGTTCACCCTGATCCCCGAGCCCCTGGTCCAGGGGGACAACTGCCTCAACCTCAACGTGTTCACGCCGGACCCCGGCAATTCGGGCCTGCCGGTGCTGGTGTGGATCCACGGCGGGGGGTTCTTCGCCGGTTGCAACGCCAGCCCCTGGTACCGGGGGGAGCGCTTCGCCCGTGACGGTGTCGTGCTGGTGAGCATCAACTACCGGTTGGGTATCGAGGGATTCCTGCCCGTCGAGGACGGGGGCGTCAACCGTGGCGTCCTCGATTGGCTGGCCGGCCTGGAATGGGTGCAGCGCAACATCGAGGCATTCGGGGGCGACCCCGCAACGGTGACGGTGGCCGGACAGTCCGCCGGAGGAGTAGCGGCCGCGCTCCTCCTCTCGATTCCCCGGGCACGCGGGCTCCTACGACGTGCCATGTGCATGAGCGGACCCCTGGCACTGGTGGGGACAGCCGAGCAGGCGCAGGAGGCCGCCCGAGCCGTGGCCGAGGACCTCGGGACGCCGCTCACCCGGCACGCCCTCAGCGAGGTGCACATCGAGCATCTCCTGGAAGCCCAAGCCCGCCTGATGCCCGTCGGCCCCGGCGGAGCACCGGACGTCCAGGCTTTCTCGGGAGGAGGGCGGGGAATGTTGCCGTTGGCCCCTTGCGTCGATGGGGACGTCGTGCCGTGCGATCCGATCGAGGCGGTGCGCATGGGTGCGGGAACCTCGTGCGATCTCCTGACCGGCACGACCACCGAGGAATTCAACATGGTGTTCGCTCTTTTGAGGAGTGCCTCTGATGACGACGCAGCCGACCGTGCGCTGCAGTGACATGGGGCTCTCTGCCGAAGACGCACAGGCGTACCACGATGCCCTTCCGAACGCGACGGGCGCCGAGCTCCTGGGCCAGGCCTTGACCGACAAGATGTTCCGGGCGCCGACCGAGGGATTGTGCGAGGCGCGGGCTGGCGCCCGCGGCCGCACATACCTCTACCAGTCGGCCTGGCGCTCGCCGGCCATGGGCGGACTGCTGGGCGCAGCCCATTGCGTGGACATCCCCTTTGTGTTCGACAACCTGGACGCGCCGGGCGTGGAGGTCACGCTTGGGTCCGAACCTCCCCAGCACCTGGCGGACCTGATGCACAAGTCATGGGTGGACTTCGTGACCCAGGGCGATCCGGGTTGGCCCTCCTTCACGCCCGACACACGGCCCGCCATGGTCTTCGACGGCAAGAGCAGGGTGATCGACGATCCCCTGCGCCTCCCGCGTACTCTGTGGGGAGTCGCCTGAGTGATGCCCACCAAGTGCCCGGACGCGGCGGCCTGGACCAGGCCATGACCACAGAGGCGGAGGCGGCCTTCGCCGATCTGCTGGACGAGCTCGCGGCGACTCAGGCCCGCATGGTCGAGCAGCTGGCGGACGACCAGACAACGCTCCTCGAGGCGCACAAATGGATCCTCTCCATCCTCCAGGTCGCCGCTGAGGTCAACCTGTGGGCGGACACGGCGCGGCCGCGCTTCGTCGAGATCGTGGGTCCGTACAAGAAGTGGGGTGGCGACAATGCCGACGCCTTCTACGGCTTCGCCCCCATCGATCCCACCCGCACCTACCGGATCACCGCCCGACCCGGTGACGCGGCATACCTCTCGCTCACCGTGTACGGGGGGCCCAACGATGGCCGGTACTCCGAGCGCATCGTCGGCGTGGTGAACAGCCGCCAGGCCACCCCTGGGCCCGACGGCTCCATCCGCATCGTGGCGTCCCCACAACGGCCGTCCGAGCCGAACGTGGCGTGGATCAAACTCGAGCCTGACGCCGTGGCCGCCCTCACGCGTGACTACCTTGAGGATCCGGACACGGGGCAGCGGGCGAAGTGGCACATCGAGGCGGACGACCCGCCCAACATCTACCGGGAAGACGACGCCGAACTGGCGCGCCGTCTCCAGGCCACGACGACCTGGCTGCGCGAGCAGGCGAGCATCGTTCCGCTCCCGCCGGCGGCGCCCAACGTGATCGACCCGCCCTATCCGGTGCCCACGACGACATTCGGCTGGGCCGCCGGCGACGCCGCCTATGCCATCGGCGGCGTGCAACAGCGTGCAACCCCAGACGGACCCATTTCGTGCAACACGCAAGGGGCAAAAGGGGGCACTAGGACACACCAGCGAACGGCTGATTCACCGCTTGACCAGCGCCTCTCCAGATTCGACCAGTTCAGCAAAGGGACCCAAAAGGGCTTGCCAAGCTGAGAGCGCGGGTTCGATTCCCGTCGCCCGCTCTTTTCCAAACGTTGCAGGTTCAAATTCGGGTTTTGCGTCGTCCGGCCCGAGCCTTCGATGTCACGAAACGGCCGTCGTGCCCCACACGTGCCACAACGTGCCACACGAAATGGCGTTGAAGAGCCGACCAACCTGCTCTCGCGAATCAGTCAGATGCGTGGCGCCAACTGTCGGACGCAACCTCCCCAAAACGGGGCTCGGTAGCGAAGAAAACCGATGCTTCCTTCAAGGATGGCCTTGGCCCGGCGGAGCTCTCGATTCTGACCATGCTGTGTTTCTGAGGATCGGCAAGAGTCGCCATGGTCGCCGGCGGCGGAGCCGCCTCGATCGCGGGACCTGTTCGTACAAGAGGGTGGCCTCATCGGTATTGGACCAGCCCAGTATCAGCAGACACAACTCGCCCGCGGCACATCTCCGAAAGCGAAGACTCGCCCTGGGGAACTCAACTAGAGCGGGCGTATCAAATTCTTCTCGAGCAGCGTCGACACGAGGAGATCTCGATAGCCGTGGTCGTCAAAGAGAATCGTCACCTGATCTCGGTCGTATCGTTGAATTGTCCCCAGACCCCAATGCTCGGTAGCGACGCGCGCACCGATCGGGAAGGGCTCATCCCAGTGCGGGATGGCGGGGCGCTGAATGTCGTTGTCACAGTTACCGCACGGACCTGGGTAATTCTGCCCGAAGTAGGTCAAGAGGAATGACCGCCGGCATCCAGTGTGCTCGGCGTAGCGGCGCATCATCTCAAGGCGAGAGGACTGGACCTCCTGCTCGCGAGTTGACTTCTCTGCGGATGCTTCGAGGGATGAAGGAACACTCATCAGTTCGTTCCAGCGGACTCCCCCGTCGGCAACCCAACTCGCAGCGCCGATATCTACCAGGCGGGCTAGCGCCAGGGTCACCGACCGTGTGCTACGGCCGGCACCGGCGAGATGGTCGATGCCGTTGCCGGCGAGCCCGTCGGCCAGGCGAAGGGCGAGGTCGGCGACAGTCGCCTCCGAGACACCATTTCTTACTGCGAGGTGTCGAACTACGGCCAGATCGGCATCGTGGTAGAGCAGTTGGGCCTGCGCCGGTTTTCCGTCCCGCCCGGCGCGTCCAATCTCTTGGTAGTAGGCGTCAATTGAACCAGCTGGGTCGGCGTGCACGACCCACCGCACATCGGCCTTGTCGATACCCATTCCGAACGCCACTGTGGCGGCCATGATCCGCGTCGTCCCATCGAGGAATGACTCCATGGCCTGGCGCCTGACGGCTATCGGGAGCCCTGCGTGGTAAAGCGTCACGCTGTGCCCGGCCCCGGCGAGAACATCCTTGGCCTCTTGGGCGCCCACACGCGTGGCGGCGTAGACGATCCCGGACCCTTCCAAGTCGGATGCCGCCTGTTCGATAGCGCGTCGCTTGCCATCGCGGGAAAAGACGCGATGGACGCTCAGGCTGATCTCTGGCCTGTTGAAGTCGCCTATTACCACCTTCGGTTCCTTAAGGCCGAGGCGTTTGATGATCTCCTCGCGCACGGGCGGCGCTGCCGTCGCCGTCAACGCGATTCGTACGTCGGCGCCCAGTGCGTCGGCCTGAGCGCTGAGTCGCAGGTAGTCCGGTCGGAAGTCCTGGCCCCACTGGCTCACGAGATGGGCCTCGTCGACGACGAACAAACCCGGCGCGACCCTCATCAGCGCCGCTCTGGTTTCAGGGTTCATGAGCTGCTCGGGCGCGACAAACACAAACTCGTCGGCGTCACCAACCGTCGAGAGCGCTTCCGCCCGAGCCCGGCTCGATAGCTTGGAGTTCACGACGGTGGCCGACAAGCCAGCGTCGTGGAGATGCGTGAGCTGATCGTCTTCCAAGGCGATCAGCGGAGAGACCACCACGGTCGGGCCCGTCCTCAACAGTCCGGCCAGCTCGTAGATGGCGGACTTGCCAGCGCCGGTTGGAAGCACTGCCACTACGCTGCGGCCGGCAACTGCAGCGCTGATTGCTTCGAGCTGACCAGGGCGCAGTTGGTTGAACCCCAGCCGATCTCGGGCTAGGCGCCGAATCGAGTCGGCTGTCGGGAGTGTCGTCGCCATTCTGCGGGCTCCTAGACCTTCGCCTCGAACGCGCACATGAGGAAGCCGTCCAGCTTCCGTCGCGGGTCTGGAATGGCTAATACGACCTCGGCCGGGGCGGGCGCATCGGGTGGGTGGGACGGCCGGGCCCGACGGGAGAGGCTGGCTCCGACCCTTTTACAAGCCGTCAAGGTCGACGTTGGGGTAGCCCTCAGGAAGATTCTCCAAATCAGCGGGATCAGTGTCGATCACTTCAAGTTCTGGGTCGTCCTCGATATCCGGGATCAACTCATCCTCGCCGACTTCATCATCCTCGGCACCGACGCCGACTTGCTTGCCGCCGCGACGGTCGGCGGTCACGGGGTCGACGTCCCAGCCCGCTTCCGCGTCGTCTGCATCTTCCGCAGGTCCTGACCCGTCCGGGTCGTCAATGCCCCCCTCTAAAATGGATATCTGGGCCTCATCCTCGAGTTCGCCCCCGATCTCTTTCAGCTCGGTCCGATCGACCGTCATGTCCTCGATGTCGCGCTGGCCAAAACCCTCGCCCGTTGCGTCCTGCTCGTCGAGCGCTTCGTCCACGTTTTCGTACAGTGTGCTGTCCTCGGGTGGCTGTTTCGAGATGTCGGTCATGATGGTGGTCGCTACCCCCTTGATGAGTTACTACACACTGCTGGGGATTAGATCGCAGTGGAACCTCGGTCAAGCCGAGTATAAAAGTCTGGGGACCTCAACAACCTCTTGGTATGTGGGGCCTCGACTGGTTCGCCCAATGCGTGTCATGAGCCGGCCACGGCGTGGGCGTAACCCATGGTCACACTGCCACGTCAGTCCTGCTTGGGGCGGGTTCGAAGATCGGCCATCCAACCTCGGCTCGCCACACCAGATGGTCGCCCTTTCGCACACATCCACGCACATCATTCGCCAGATACCGGTGGGCGTCGTCTGGTTCGGAGCCACGGGAGCGTGGTCTGCAGCCTGTTCGGGATCTTCAAGCACAACGTGACCTCACGCTTTTCAGGGTGGGGCTGCTAATCCCAATACGGGCTTCCAGTGGTGACCCCCGTCGTGGGTGACGACGAGGGTCGTGTAGCAAGTCAAAGCCGGCGGATGATTCGAGTTCGCCGGTGTCATGCACGAAAGAGGGAGTACCGAAGCGACTCCGAAGGCTGACGATGAGAATGCTGCCGCAGCAGCGCTCCACTGTTGCATGGGCAGGAAATTGATCCAGCTTCGGCCACAGTCGTTTGTCAGATAGAGCTTCTGACCGAGATCGATGATCCAGCGGCGCGCACTTACGGCGGAGAATCGGGACGCGAGGCTGCCACCGTCGTAGTAGAAGCCCGCCGAGTCCCTGACGCGTTTTAGGGTGGGCAGCGACCGCCGGGTCCAAGTCGCTCCTCCGTTGTCGGTGACGTACACCGACGGAGCCCGATGAGACGTGATCGTCGCATCACCCAGGACGACTCCATCTTCCGGGCCGAAGAACATCGGTAAAGAAAACGACACACCTCTGGGGAGGCCTGGCGCCGGCGACCAAGAGGTGCCGCCGTCGGTCGTCCGGTAGACCCGTCCGCCGAAATTGGTGATGCGCGCGCTGTACGTCACTGGCGGGCCAGTCACCGCCCAACCATCGGTGGCCGTGGTGAAGAGCAACTGGGGAACGGCGGCGGGACCGCCGATGACGACAGAACCCAGGTCAGGAGGGGTGGACGCGCGTGACCACGTGACTCCTCCGTCGTGAGTCACGAAGAGGGTTTCGGGCGGCCCGCGTGGATCCGAGCTGACCGTGGCGAACCCGTATTGAGCGTCGACGAAACTGAGGTGGATCGACCCGCAACGTTGGAGACAATTGGGAAGCGGGGTGAACGTCCAGGTCCGACCGCCGTCGGTCGACCGGTCGATCCCCTCTCCGCGGTCCGAACCATTGGTTGACTGACTCAAGGGAACGAGGCCGATCACGTCGTCGAGGACCACCCAGAGGTCCGACGTCCCCACGGCATCGACAGCAGTCATCCGCTCCGACACGACCTGGTCGGCCAAATTGGGCGGCGTCACTGTGCGCCAGATCGTTCCGTCGTCGGTGCTCACGAATAGGCCCGTGGCATTCGCCGCCCAGACCACCTCGGGATCAGCCAGGCCGATGATCGAGATCGCTGGCGCTAGCGGCGCGGGCGTGCCGGCTCGGGGACCGGGCCTGGGCTCTGACCCGGCGTGGACCTTGCTCGGTCCCCCTGGCAGGCCTTCGGGCGGACCTCCGGATCCATGATCGGCCACGACGAAACCCACACCTGCCGCGATGAGGGCCAGCGAGATCGCCAATGCCGTGAGAGCGCGTCGTCGGCGCCGTCGCCGGCGCGCCTCCTCGAAAAGCGCCTCGGGGTCATGGCCATCGCCCGGGTTGATGTCGATCGTCAGGGGCCGTTCGGCCTCTACCCGGGTTCCTGACATGGAGCTACTATTGCTAGGACCATGTTCTCTGTCAATATCGACCGGTCAGAGCCCCTCGCCCTGCACGACCAGGTAGCGGCCGAGATACGTCGGGCCATCGCCGACGGTGAGGCCGCTCCCGGGGAGAGGCTGCCTTTGGCCAAGGACATCGCCGCGGTGCTGGAGGTCAACAAGAACACCGTGCTCCGAGCCATGCACATCTTGCGTGACGAGGGCTTGGTCGAGTTCACGCGCGGGCGCGGGATCACCGTGTCGGGGTCACCCCAGAAAGGCGCCGTATTGAGCCGGGTCCGAGATCTCGTCGAGTTCGCCCGCCATCAGGGATATCGCCGCGAAGAGGTGATCGACATGATCGCCGAGCTTCCATGACGCCTTCGCATGACGGACTAGGAGGTCGGCGTGGCACTCCTTGACCGTCCGCAGGATCGATGAATCCCCCAACGCGGAGTGATATGGCGCGCCCGACTGAGTAGGCCCTACTACTGCACGACTGACGTGGCTCCGAGTTGCTGCAACATCCCATAGAGATCCCAACTCACCCAGCTCTCGATGATTTTGTTGTTCTGCACTCGAGCCACTCAATTCCCATCCACTCGACGGACTTACCGGTGGTAGCGATACCCATCAGCTCACTACGGTGCGTCCCACGTGAAGTGAACTGCGTCGTCACGAGATCGCCCTCGGCTACCTGCCGATCGACGGTATCCACGAAGTCAGGGAGGGCTCGGTGGAACTCGGCAACGAACGACCGAAGCGCATCTACCCCTCGATATCCCCACCGATCGGACGGCTATGTTGATGGCTGACGAAGTTCGGTGCGTACACCTCCTCGGCAGGTACCGAACCGGTCGTGCTCCAGACTCCCTGCAGAGCGCGCCGATGGATCTCCTTGTTTTCGCTGGCTGCCGCGGCCTGCTCCCTTCACTTGATCGAGTCGTGCGAGCCGGGTGCCATACCCGTCCTCGATGCGTGAATGGCGGCGTCAATATAACCATGAAGAAGAAGTGCATCAACAGGACTGACCAGGGATCATCGCAGTGCGCGACGGGCTCCCACGGGTCGACGCCGCTCTCTTCGCCCGTGGCGTCGAAGCGAGAGGGAGATCGCGCGACCCCTACGCCCGAATTCAAAAGTCGGTCGCGTCCGAGTCGTGGTGAAGTGAACGAGAGCTAGCGGCGAACCTTGGGCGTGTTCAGGGCCACAGCGGCCAGGAAGAGAGCCTTCAAGGCTTTCTCGTTGATCTTCTCTCCCTCATGGATGTCGATGGCACGCCGGACGTTGCCTTCAAGACTGGAATTGAAGAGCCCTGCCGGATCCTCGAGCGAGGCTCCTTTCGCGAAAGTCATTTTGACGACGTTCTTGTATGTCTCGCCGGTGCAGACCAACCCGTCGTGATACCAACAGGGGGTTCCTCTCCACTTCCACTCCTCGACCACTTCGGGATCGGCTTGGCTGATGAGTGTGCGGATCCTGGCGAGAACCTTGCCTCGCCAATCGCCGAGTTCATCGATTCTCTCGTCGATCAGCTGAGACGCTGACTTGTCTTTTCCCAGACTGTGCTTGTTCATAGCGTGCGCGTTCGCCGTTCGGTCGTTATTGGGGCTTGTTCTGGCGACGGAAGATTACCCACGTGAAGAGGCCCCAACGCCCATGGTCACCCGACGAGGGCTTCCGAGACGCTGGGCTCAGTTCACGCTGACCGGTACGTGTTGGTGCCACTTGACCAGCCGCATCTGCGACCGGGAAGAGGCTCCGCCCTGCTCGTTGACGACCACCGTGTCCGTCAACAGATCCCATGGTGCGTTGCGCGGTTTCCGCAGCAGATCTTCAGGCGGCGATGCGCCCATGACGAACGCGAACCCGATGACAATGCACCCGAGGATCGTGGGTACGAGCAGTAGCGTGCAGCACAGAGCGTTGCGCACCAAGGACCGGCAGAGCCCTATGGGTTGTCCGGTCGACCGTCGCACGACACGAAGCCCGGTCAGGCGGAAACTGACCGTACGGCCGTGCCGCCACTCACCGACACTCCACACCATCCAGCCCAGAACAAGGGTCGCCACCATGAGCGCCAGAGTGAGTACGAGTGCTTTGACACGCGCGACGAAGCTTGCGGCCGGTGCATTCGGGCGCTGGACCCTGTTGCTCCGGTATCCCCGTTGCATGGTTCCGGCTTTGTTCATCGCCGCAATCCCATCGATCTAGGAAACCACAGCCAATCTACAGGGCCGAACCCGGAGAGCATCCCGCCGAGCCCGAGCTGGTGGTGTGCCGGTCCTTCAGGCCCGGGTCAGCGGCCGACACCGCTTTCCCGCGGCATTCTTCCACTCGTGCACACTTGAGATTCCGGGGGTATGCGGCCCTCCATGGCTGCCCCGCTTTCGCCCAGAGCGTAGGAATAGGGCTGTTCGAACCGGTCTTTGACGATCGGACCGGCGGTCCGACCGGCATTCTCGAGCGTCCGCACCTAGCGTGTCGATGACTTCGACCCTTGGCGTGGAAAAGGAGTGACAGCTGATGCCTCGTGACGGAAGGCGCCGTGTCCCGACACCATTGCTCGCACTGGGTGCGATGGCGGCAATTCTTGCGACGGGGCTCGTGGCAACGTCGGCCGCAGTCGCCGGAGCGAAGAGTCCTGGACCAAAGCCTGGCGTCATCGCGGTCGAGGGCCCGATGACGGGGGAGCAGGCCTCTACGGGCATCGACATGGCGGACGGCGCGCAGCTCGCAGTGAACCAGATCAACGCCGCTGGTGGCGTAGACGGCATCATGCTCACCCTTGTGAAGGTCGATGACGGCGCCACGGCGGCGGGCGGACTGTCGGCGGCCCGGAAGGCCATTGCCGCGCACGCCTTCGCGGTGGTCGGTCCTTTCAATTCCTCGGTCGGAGTCGCGAACCTTCCGGTGTACAAGAGGGCCGGGCTCCCCATCGTGCGCCTTACTTCGAGCGTGAAGACACAAGGGTTCGGCGTCACCACCCAACCCATGGACTCCCAGGTGGCCCCCGTGGAGATCCGCGAGATCACCCAGGTCCTGCACGCATCGCGTCCCGGCATCATCTACGACACCTCGACCTACACGGCCGGTATCGCCAGCCAGGTCAAGGCGGGGCTCGCCAAGGCGGGTGACCCCGTTGTCTCCTATGTGGCGGTGAAGACCGGACAAACCAACTACACCGCCGCACTGAAAAAGGTGGTCTCGTCTCATCCCGGTCTCCTCTACATCTCCGCGTATGGCGCCGAAGCGGGCACAATCGCGAAAGAGGCGTCGGCCATGGGAAACGCGGGTCGTTGCTTCGTCGACCTTGCTGCGCAGGGTCCCGACTTCGTTACGGCGGCAACGCAGGCGGTCGCGTCGGCCTGCCTGTCCAGTGGCGTGCCGAGCGCACAGCAGTTTTCCGGCGCGGCGCAGTACGTCAACGAGTACGGGGCGACCTTCCACACGACACCCGGAACCTGGGGCACATTCACCTACGACTCCGTGGAGGTTCTTGCCAACGCGATAAAGCAGGCGGGCTGGCACCAGAAAGCTGTGGTCACGGCCATGAACCACACCAAGAACTACGCAGGGATCACAGGCCCCATCACAATCGCGCCGGCGACAGGGAACCGCGTGCAGAGCACGGTCGTGATCCTCGACGTCAACACGCAGGGCAACTACGTCGTCGATCCCCAATGGGCGGCGGCGGTCGGATTTCCCCTACCGTCGACCGGTGGCTGACATTCAGCTTCCGTCCGTTACATAGGGGCGGCACGGCTCACCGCGTAGGGAGCCACAGGCCGGGAGGCTGGCTGTGGCATCCACACCGGTCACCACGTTGACCGTGAGAGCGGAGGCGGCACCGCCACCGAAGCCGACGGCGGCGGTCTGTCCATGGTCGACGGAATCGAACGTCCAAACGGGGCGGTCGCCGCCCGGAGCCGAGATGATCACCCGCAGTTCCGTTCCGGGCCGGAACGTGTGCGCGATGGGGTCGACTGGGATTCTGATCAGGGAATAGTGATGAGCCGAGAGATTCTTCTCGTCGGATTTGAGATAGGTCGGGTCCGTGAAGATCGGCGTCGACTTCGGCCCCTCGACCTGATTGGTGCTACGCAGGAAGCCGGAGGTGACGTACTCCTCCTGCGCGTCTCCGGGCCGCACCTCGGTCACGGTCGCCTGGTAATCCTCGACCAGTGCGTCTGCCTTGACCCACAGATCGACGGTGGCCGGGCCGACAATCGTGGTCGGCGAGCTGAAGGGGGCCGTCTGGAATGCGATCCCGTTTTTAGCAGGCACCGGTGTCCAGTCCCACTTCGGCTGGGAGGCCCACGCGTTGACGCCCGCGGGCAGGCTGGTCCGCGGACGTGCACTCGGGTCCAGCGTCAACCGGGCGCTCCCGGCGGCAGGCGGACGGGTGGACTGCAGTGATCCGCTGGCAGCAAAATACCAGGTCGTCACGGTGCCGGCCGGCGGCCACGTCGAGAAGTCCGCGCTGTACGTCGCCTCGATTTCACCCGGTCCGGTGGGACCGGCCCCGTTGTCGAACAGCACGCGCACCGTCGGGGTCTGAGCGGCAAACTCGGTGCGTGCGGCCTCGACGTTCGGCGTGCTCGTGAAGCGAACGGGGGGCAGCGGCGCTTCTGCAGAGACGTTGGCTGCCGTGGCTGCGAACCTGTCGAGCACCAGCGCGGCCAGGACGTTCGGCTGGGTCGGGACCTTCCCTGCGACGTAGATGTCGAGGAACTCAAGCCACCGGCTCATCGTCTGCGGGTCGGCCGAGTCGATGTGCCCGCC
Source organism: uncultured Acidimicrobiaceae bacterium (assembly GCA_963834405.1). GTDB lineage: Bacteria > Actinomycetota > Acidimicrobiia > Acidimicrobiales > RAAP-2 > Bog-473. Next base: position 314,619 of record CAWIBX010000003.1, read on the forward strand.
GTTGACGAGGTTGGCGAAAACGGGGGTGCTCTTCGGGATCGCGTCGATCAAGCCAGCCGACTGCGGCCCAGTTTGCTCATCCTGCAGCGCGATGGAGAGGAAAACGGGAACCTTCACGTGCGAGGCCCACTCGGCCATGGAGCGGCGGTCGAAGAGCGACGGATCACGATCCGCGCCGGAGTGCGGGGTCACTAAACCGGCGACGGCGAGACTGGCCAGCGGCTGGGATTCGTCGTGCAGAGCCTGGTTGTTGAGGCAGGTCGACGAGACCCCATGGCTCGCCTCGAGCTCGGCGTCGATTTCGTAGTAGGTCCACGGTTGCCCGACGCCCGACACGGGATTGGAGGAACTCTCCATGAGCGTTCCTCTTCCGCCGTATGCGGCAGCCGCTCTCGCATCCTGTATGCGGGCGTCTATCCACTCGGCCGCGAATCCGTCGTTGTAGATGCCGCCCGGGTAGCCCGTCGAAAACAGATCGTCGGTCGGGCTCATCGGGGCGATGGCGGCGAGGTCTGGTGGATCGGTACCGGCCGCGGGGAGCTGTGACAGACCGGAAAAGCTGATTCCCACCATGCCGACCTTGTGGTTGGCCACCCACGCCTGATGGGCGACGATCTCAATGGCGTCGTATGCGTCGTAGTCGGACGGGTACCCGAAAAGGTCGAATGCAACCACCGGAGCAACCGGTACCCCGCATCTGGAGGCTGACCGTGGCGAATCCGACAACCCGTGCGACGACGGCACCGATGTCGGTCGCGCTGTCGGGCAGGAGGTTGGGGTTGCCGCAGTTCGAGCACGTCTTGCCGAGCGCGCTGTCGACTATGGAGGGAATAGGGTCGGTGGGGCCGGCCACGTTGTACCCCGAGTACTCGATGACGGTGGGACACGGGCTCGTTGTGCTGCAGCTCACGCCCGAGGGATAGCGAACCGTCGCAGCCAGCTCGATTCCGTCGCGCATCGTGATGTAGTTCAGGCCTTGGTGCATCGGCTGGTCGGTGTACAGGGCAGACGCCGTCGGCGGGTTCGCGCCCGGTGCGAGCACCGCGAACGACTGTGTGTGCTGACCGGTCGTGTCGTCGCGCCAGGCGTACCCCGTCCCCGGCCGGAGGTTGCGGACAATAAGTGATCCGAGCGGGTCCGCCGTTTGCGGGTTTGCGGTGCCCGGGACGGCTACTCCGTGGCGTAACAGCGTGATCAGGTCACCGGGGCCGGCGCCCGTGAGCCAGGCCTCGTCAACCGAACCGTTCCCGCGCAGCGCCATCGACCTCGCGGCCCCGGCCGAGAGCGTTGGAACCGGCGTCAGGCCCAGGCACAGAACGGACGCGCACGCGAGCAGTGTCAACGACCGGCCATTGATCCATCGGCGCACCTGCGGCCCCTTCCCGACGACGGGATCGTTCTAGTCGCTCACCTTGGCGGAAGGGGGTTCACCCCGCCGGCCAACGGTCGCCCGACCCGCCGTCTTCGACACCACCGCTCGTCAACCAGCCCTCCATCGGCAGATGATCGAGGACGACGGGGAGGGCACGTCCGAGCTGTCCACCGCCCAAGGCGTACGAAACAGTCACGTGGGGCGTCCATGCGGCGGGGTCGAAGTAGGGCCACGGTCCCTCAGTCATGGGGACGATGAGCCGATGCACGCGTTCTTGCTCCTCCAGGAGCGGCGTCGTCGGGACACAGGCCAGGAACAGGACGCCACCCGGGAAGACACCGGCGCTGTGCATCACCAGACAGAGGGGTTCGCGTGGCAGCACAGGGAGTACCCCGAGCGCCTCGGGCGGGGACAGGTCTTCCCCCACCAGAAGGGAAACGTGCGGTCGATGCTGCCCGTGCGTGTGGGAGGCCAGCGTCGGCACGCCCTCCGACTCGAGGACCGACCAGAGGTTCGTGACCGCTCGGGACGTCGTTTCGTCGGGCCACAGGACGACGCCCCGGCTCATCAGGCGCAAGTTACATGTGTTCGGTAGACCTCGCCGGCCATTGGGGAAGTGACACCATTTGGGGCGTGGACGACGTTGAGGCCATCCGACAGCTCAAAGCCCGCTACTTCCGGACGATGGACACAAAGGATTGGCAGGCCATGCGGCGGGTCTTCACCGACGATGCGGTCATCGACACAACCGCCTCCGGGGGAGTCGTCATCGCCGGCGCCGACCAATTCATGTCCTTTCTTCGGGAGACACTGTCCGGGGTGATCACCGCTCACTACGGCCACATGCCGGAGATCACAGTCACCTCGCCTTCCACCGCTTCGGGTATCTGGGCGCTCGAGGACATGCTGATCTGGCCGGATGGCAGCCGGATGCAGGGCTACGGCCACTACCACGAGACGTACGAAAAGATCGACGGGATATGGCTGATCCGCACATCGACGCTCAGCCGGCTGCACATGGAGATCACGGCGGGCGAGTGAGCCACCATTCTTCCGCCACTGCGTGGGCCCGCAGCGTCAGTCGCGTGTGCGGGTAGGCCGCTGGCCGATGATTGAAGCTCGTTCCATGGTGCGAAGGCGTGGCCAATAATCGCTCGACGCGTAGTGCTGGACGGCGCGGTTGTCCCAGAAGGCAACCGCATCCTTGGTCCAACTGAACCGGCACTGATGCTCCGGTGCGTCTGTTTGACGGCACAACCGGTCCAGGAGCTCGAGGCTGGCCTCCCGATCCATGCCCTCGATGTGGCTGACGAAGGGCCGGTTCATATAGAGCAAGTTCTTGCCCGTCGCTGGGTGTGTGCATACCACGGGATGCGAGACCGGGGGGTACTGCTCCTGCGCGCGACGGCGCTCCTCCGCCGGCATCCCGAAGCCAAACGTCTGCGTGAAATCGTGGACCGCGGTCAGACCGTCGATCGTCTCCTTGGCCCTTTGGTCCAACGCGTCGTACGCGGCGTACATGTCCGAGAAGAGCGTGTCCCCGCCGTTGTCGGGTACGGCGACGGCGTGAAGGATGGCGCCCATGGAAGGGCACTCGCGCCACGTCACGTCGTGGTGCCACGAGTTCTCGTACCCGCTCACTTCCGCTGTCTTCTCGAACCTGACGAGTTCGGGCTCCCCTGTGTTCGAGGGAAGGAAGGGATGAATTTCGAGCTGACCGAACCGCCGGGCGAAGGCGACGTGTTGCACCGGGCTCAGCGGCTGGTCGCGGAAGAGGATCACCTTGTAGTCGAAAAGGGCGGCGCGGAGCTCGTCTATGACCTCATCAGGCAGGTCTGTGGTGAGGTCCACTCCGGAAATCTCGGCCCCTACGGTCGCGCCGAGCTGATGGGCGTCGAAGTGCCGCCAACGGAGGCCCGCCAAACGGTCACGCTCATCGGACAGGTGCGTGAAGGGGCCGACAGAGATCGAATAACCGGGAAGGCGGAACGCTCCCGGCCTGGCAGCGGCTGCAGTCGTGGTCACGGGCGATACTGTAGTCACATGACTACAGTTCGTCCATCGGGCCGCGTCGACGTCATGACCGCCGTCCTGGAGGCCGCCTCCCGTCTCTTTGCCGAGCGCGGCCCGGCCGCGACGTCCATCCGTGAAGTCGCGGCCCGTTCGGGGGTCAATCACGGACTCGTGTACCGGCATTTCGGGACGAAAGAGGATCTGGTGGCTGCGGTCCTTGATTACGTGAGTGACCAGGTCAATCGGGCAATTGCGGACTCGAGTCCGGATGCCGAGACCCAATCGGAACGTCAGTGGCGCGTTCTGGCGCACACCATCCTCGACGGCTATCCGGTCGGCCGGCTGCAGCGGCGCTTCCCATTCGTCAGCCAGCTGGTCGACGAGGCGAGCCGCCACTCCGATGACGTCACGGCCGCCCGCATTGCCGCGGGCCACGTCGTGGCGCTCGAGCTGGGCTGGCAGCTCTTCAAGCCCTTCATCCTCGCCGCGACCGGGCTCGAGCCGATGCCCGACGAAGAGGTCCGGCTGGCGTCTCTCCAGCTCATGGGGCAGATCCTGACCCACCCGGCTGAGGCAGAGGAAGGACCGCGCCCGGCGGTGCTGCTGTTCCGGCCAGCCAGCGAATAGGTGAGCGGCGCGCCGGCCTCCGGGGTGGGTGTTAATCCAGGCTCAATTGGTTATAGTGTCAGTGGACACCCCCGAACGACCGGGAGAGGAGGCCCCATGAGGGCGGTTAGCACGGACCCATTGCGCACCCTGCGCCCCCTCCGCGAGGAGGAGGTCGAGCTGCTGAGCACGACACACCAGTCAGTCGGGGCTGCACCCCTGGCCTATGACGTCTATCGCACCGGCGACGAACTGGTCATGGAGTTCGACGCCCCCGGCGTGGCGCCTGCGGACATCTCGGTTGCGGTCGAGGGGCGGGCCGTTGTCGTCAGCCTCCGCCGCCAACTCGTGAAGGGTGCACGGGGCGACGTGATTGAGTCCGGCCGCCAGCACGGGACCTTCAGCCAGCGCCTGTGGCCCGGCGACCGATGGGATCTCGAGAGCCTCTGGGCCAGCGCCGAGCACGGCGTCCTGACGCTGCGCGCCTCGCTGGCCGCGCAGGTCGCGCCACGCACCATCGCGGTGACGACCGCAGCGTCGCCCGGCGAGATCGCACGCCCGCCCGCGGCAGTCCCGGCGCACGCGCCGAAGGGCGAGGAGCAGGACGGCGACCTCGTCGCGGCCAGCTCCGTTCATTCCGCAGCGTGAGCCCGCGCGCCGGGTCCGGCTCGCCCGCACCGGTTGAGAAGGACGCGGCCGAACGCGAAAGCAATGCAGTCCACGTCAAGCCGGGACCTGCGTCAGCAGAGCTGGAGTCGGTCATCGGGTGGCGCGTGCGCAGCCGGGCCCGTGAGATCGGACTCTCCTCGGCCAAGTTGGCCGAGCGCGTCGGTCTGTCCCGGGCGATGATCTCCAAGATCGAGAACGCGCAGGTCTCGCCGAGCCTGGCCACCGTGTCGCGCCTCGCGGAAGCCCTGGAGATACCGATCACCTCCCTGTTCCAGGGTCTCGACGAGGAACGCGACGCGCTGTACACGAAGGCCGGCGGGGGTCCCGAACTCGGCCGTCCCGGCACCAAGAGCGGACACCGCTACCAGATGCTCGGTTCCATGCGCGGACCCGCCAAGCGCATGGAACCGATGCTGGTGACCCTCAGCAGTGAGAGCGAGATCTTCCCCCTCTACCAACACCCCGGGACGGAGTTCCTCTACATGCTGGAAGGGGAGATGGAATACGGCTATGCCGGCGCCGCGTACCGGCTGAGCCCGGGCGATTCGCTGCAATTCGACGGCGAGGTCGCGCACGGCCCGCTCCGCCTCCTCCGTCTCCCCGTGCGCTTCTTGTCGGTCACTGCGTACGGTCAGCCGCCCCACTGACATCACGCAGTCGTCGGATCCGGTCCTCCAAGACCGGTGCCCAATGGCCCGCGTAGGCCACCTGTAACTCGGGCCTGCGCCAGTCCCCGCCCGTGACCTCGCCCCGACACGCCCTGGCGCCGCACGAGCAGGCCATGGCGAACCCGGCCGCGTCCGAGTGCGTTCCGTAGTCGATCGTCAGCTCCTCACCCGCCCGCACCGGCCGTCGCGTGGCGATCTCGTACGGACCGACATGCCAAAGATTCGGGTCGCAGCTGTGATTGCCGAAGTGAACGGTCGTGCCCGACGGGAGCACCAGATGAACGTCCTCGTAGACGGCCACCGTGTCGACATACCCCGCCGTTTCGCGGAGGAGCCGTTCCAGATCCGACGACGAGACCAGGCGGCCACCCAGCCGGACGACCACGCGGCCCGCCGTCAGGTCGGCGTTGGTGAACATCCCCCGGCCGTGAATCGCCGAGTCGGCGACGATGACGGCCTCCTCGACCCAGGGAACCGCGGGCGGGCCGTCAGGGGTCACATCAGAGTCTCGCGTACCACCGGAATTACAACTCAGGTGCGGCCGAAGTGCCGTGCTGATAAAACGTAGCCCTGCAGCGCAAGAGAGGAGCACGAGCATGGGTTTGGCCATCAACGACACGGCACCGGACTTCGAAGCCGAGACCACCCAGGGCAAGATCAAGTTCTATGACTGGATCGGCGACTCGTGGGCGGTGCTGTTCTCCCACCCGAAGGACTTCACGCCGATCTGCACGACCGAGCTCGGCTACATGGCCAAGATTGAGCCGGAGTTCGCGAAGCGGGGCGTCAAGATCATCGGGCTCTCCGTCGACGCCAAGGGCGACCACGAGAAGTGGGCCGACGACATCGAGGAGACGCAGGGGGCCCGCCCCCAGTACCCGATCATCGCCGACAATGACTTCAAGGTCGCCAAGCTCTACGGGATGCTGCCGGCCGACACCTCCGGCGACGCCAAGTCACGCACCCCGGCCGACAACCAGACCGTCCGCAACGTCTTCGTCATCGGGCCGGACAAGAAGATCAAGCTGATCCTCGTCTACCCCATGACTACCGGGCGGAACTTCGACGAGGTGCTTCGCGTCGTCGACTCCCTGCAGCTGACGGCCAACCACAAGGTGGCGACGCCCGTCAACTGGAAGCAGGGCGAGGACGTCATCATCGCCGGGTCGGTCTCCGACGACGACGCCAAGGAGATCTTCGGCAGCTGGAAGGAGCCGAAGCCCTACATCCGGATTGTCCCTCAGCCCACCTGAGGTGACGCACGTCGTTATCCTCGGCGCCGGGTTCGGCGGCCTCGAGCTGTCGGCCCGGTTGGCCGAGGACCTCGCCGATGAGGTCCGGGTCACGCTCATCGACCAAAACGACGCGTTCGTCTTCGGGTACTCGAAGCTCGACGTGATGTTCGGACATCACACGTTCGACGAGGTCCGCCTGCCCTACGCCGAGATCGCAATCCCGGGTGTCGACTTCCGACGAGAGCGCATCGTCTCCATCGACCCCCACGCCAAGCGCGTGATTACCGATTCGGGGACCTACGACGCCGACATCCTCGTCGTCGCGTTGGGTGCCGACCTCGACCCTTCTGCCACTCCGGGCCTGCAGGAGGTGGGCCACGAGTTCTACTCGCCCGAGAACGCCGAGTTGCTGCAAGACGTCATCGCGGGCTTCGAGGGCGGCAACGTGGTCGTAGCCGTGCTCGGAGGCTTCTTCAAGTGCCCGCCGGCGCCTTACGAGACGGCCTTCATGATGCACGACTACCTGAGCCGGAAGGGCCTGCGCGACTCGTCGACCATCAGGATCGTCACTCCGATGCCCAAACCGATCCCGATCTCCGACGAGGTGTCCGGCGCCATCCTCTCCCTGCTCGACGAGCGGGACATCACGTACTCGCATGCAACCCGGGTCGACCACGTCGACCCCGCTGCCCGCGTGCTCCATTTGCGCGACGGCGGGGAGGTCTCCTTCGACCTCCTGCTGGCAATCCCCGTGCACCGGGCCCCGGCGGTCGTGGTTGAGTCAGGGCTGACGGAGGACGACGGCTGGATCGGCGTCGACGCCGACACGCTGGCCACCAAGTTCGCTGACGTCTATGCGATCGGTGACGTCGCCAGCGCCCCCGTCCCCCGAGCCGGCGTCATCGCAGAGGGCGAGGCGCGCACGGTGGCGGACGTCCTTGTGCACCAGATCAAGGGCGGGCCCGAGGCGCCCCCCTTCCTCGGCGAGATCATGTGCTACATGGAGATGGGCGACGGCAGGATCGGGCGGGTCAGCGTCAACTTCCGCTCGGGGCCCAATCCGGTCGCACGGTTCATGCCGCCTTCCGTCGAGGGCACCGAAGCGAAGAAGCAGTTCGGCGCCTCCCGGCGCCGGCGCTGGTTCGGCCGGGACTAACTCCCCGGGGATCCGCGCCCTCCGGCGGGGCACCACGTACCGTGCGGGCACGTCCGGGCGGGCGTGCGAAACACCGGGGGTGCCATGACCACTGTTCCGACTTATCTCTCGAGCGTCACCGGAGGCGTTGTCGCCGTGGTGGCACTCTTCATCGCGCTCTTCTCCGTCATCCTGCTGATCCCGATCATCCTGATCGTGGCCAACCGGTCCGAGCCCGACCAGCGCGGAATGCGGCCACAGAGCGTCTACCTGTTCGGCATGAGCTTCGTCACCCTGCAGCTGACGTTCGCCGGATCCGTCCTCATCGTGACCTCACTCGTCTCACTCATCTCGCCGCATCTGTCGCCGCTCACGAACTCCGTCGCGCGCGCCGTCGTGATCGGCGCGCTGTTTGTCGTCCTGGCCGGCTTGACGCTGGTCCTGCACCTCGGGAGAGGCATTGAGACGGCTAGGGGCGACACCGGCGCGACGGGGCCCAACCTGCGGGTCATGCGGTCCTACGCCGCCGTCGTCGGCTTCATCTACTTCCTCCAGGTGATCTTCGCCCTCGGCGTGTCCATCTACCTGGTCTTCGCGCTCATCGCCCCCGGAGTGTTCGGGAGCATTGGGCAGAGCCGGAGCGGGACTCTCGCCACGCTTCTCGACCTCGTCTACGTGATGCTGGCGTCGGCCTACATCGTGGCGGCCCACTCGGCGATCGGGCCCACCGCGCTGGTCCGGCGCAGCACACCGGCTCCGGTCAGCCCGGGCCCCGGGCCGGCGACGCCGGCGTAATCAGTCGGCCGCGATCGCGGCGAGCACGTCGAGCCTGGCCGCTCGGCGCGCCGGCCAGCTGGCCGCCAGCAGGCCGAGCAAGGCGGCCAGGATAAGGAATACCACCAGGTTCGAGCCCGGGACCACGGTGCTGGTGATGCCCTGCGAGTGCAGCGCCGACACCAGCGCGATGCCCAGCCCGGTTCCGACGATGATGCCGATGACGGCGCCGAAGACGGCGAGGATCACCGACTCGGAGCGGATCATGGCGCGGATCTGGCGTCGCTTCATGCCGACGGCCCGCAGCAGTCCGATCTCGTGGGTGCGCTCGAACACCGACAGCATGAGCGTGTTCACAATGCCGATGAGGGCAATGAGCACGGCCAGGGCGAGCAGCGCGTAGACCAGGCCGAGCAGCTGGTTGACCTGGGCCGTCTGCGACGCCTCGAACTGCGCGCGGGACTGGACCTCCACGTTGGGGTAGGACCCCAGCGCCCGCTCGACCGCCTGCTGCACCCCCGGGCTGCCGTCGGTCTTGAGCAGGACGGCGCCGGGGAGCTCGTTCTGGAAATGGCGGAGGAAGAACGCGTCGCTGACGAGGTACTTCCCGGCCAACGCGTTGGGCTCGAAGATCCCACCGATGCGCATGGTGGTCGGGCCGGTGAGGGCGAAACGCACCGGCACCGTGTCACCGACCGAGAGGTTGTCGGCGTTGGCCGTGTTGGTGTCGATGAGCAGATCGCCGGCCGCGAGTGCCTGGCTGCTCCCCGCCGTCATGTTCAGGATCACCGTTTCCGACAGGTTCTTGGTCCCGATGCCCAGGAGCGACTCCAGGGAGTGCCGGACTTCGAACTGGTCGCCGTAGACGACCGACGAGGCGGTGACGCCCGGTACCGACGACGCCGCTTTCGGAACGGCGTTGCTGAAGTTCCCGCTTCCGTTCTTGTCCGTGCTCGAGACGATCAGGTCGGCGCTTATGGCGTTGTCGACGCTGCTCGTGGCCGAACGTGACAGGGACGCTCCGAACACGGCGATGGCCGAGACGAGGGCGAGGCCGACCATGAGGGCCGATGCCGTCTGGGCGGTGCGCCGGGGACTGCGCATGGAGTTCTCCCGGCCCAGCCGTCCCGAAGTCCCGAGCAGGCGGGCCAAGGGCCGGCCGATGACGCCCGCCATGGGCCGCGCCACGGCCGGGGCGAGCATGGCCACGCCGACGAAGATCAGGACCGCACCGAGGCCGACCAGCTGAATGGCGGGCTTGGACAGCCCATAGGCGAGCAAGGCGACCCCGACCACGGTGATGACACCGCCGCGGGAGAAGCGGCGTCGCATGGGGACGTCCTGCTCGACCTGCTGCTCGGAGACCGCTGCCACGGGGGCGATCCGCACGGCACGGCGCGCCGGGCTGATGGCGGCAACCAACGTCACACCGACGCCCACGATGAGGCAGACGATGACGGTGCGCGCCTCGAACACCAGTGGGCCCGTAGGCAACGTGACGCCGAACCCGCTCAGCAGCTTCTCCAGCCCGACGGCGGCGAGTACCCCTAACCCGAGGCCGATCACCGACGCCACCAGCCCGACGATCACGGCCTCGCCCAGGACAGAGCGGAATACCTGCCGACGGCTGGCGCCCACGATCCGTAAGAGAGCCAGCTCCCTTGTGCGCTGGCTCACGGTGATGGAGAACGTGTTCAAAATGGTGAAGCCGCGACGAAGAGCGCGATGAAGCCGAAGACCAGCAGTGCCGTGTTGAAGAAGCCGAGCGCCTGGCTCACCGCACTCGTCTGCTCGTTGATCACCGTCTGACCGGTCACGACCTCGACGTCGCGGGACAGGACGTGCGCGATGTCGTGCTGGACCGCCGCTTTGTCAGCACCCGGCGCGCTGACGACGTTGACGGAGTCGAACTGGCCGACCTTTCCGAAGAGCGCCTGCGCAGTCGGGATCTGGAACGCGGCCAACGTGGCTCCGGCCAAATTGTCGACGGTCCCGAAACGCGCGATGCCGGTGATGGTGAACGCCCGGGTCGGCCCCCGCAGCAAAATGCGCACCCGCTCGCCGACGTGGAAGTTGTACTTCTGCGCGGTGCCGAGGTCCATCACGACATCGTTCGGCGTCGTGGGTTGGGAGCCCTGGACGATCCGGAGGGCGGAAATCTGCTGGTTGGGGTCGAACGAAATCCCGAGGGTCGGCGCGCCGCCCGTTGAAACAGCCTTGCCGTCGGGCGCGATGTACTGAGCGTAGCCCTGGACCGAGCCCTCGGCGGCCTGGACGCCGGGGACGGCCCGGATGCTGCCGACCAGCGACGAGGGCACGGGGTTTCGGGTGGCGGTCCCACCGTTGGTCCCAAGCTGCGCCACGCCGCGCACCTGGAAGTCGACGTTCTGGTAGATGTTGCCGAACAACGTGTTGAACGTGTTGTGCAGCGTGTCGGTGAGCACGAAGGTCCCGGCGATGAACGTCACTCCCAGCACGATGGCCAGACCGGTGAGCACGAGGCGCAGCTTGTGGGCCAGCAGCCCCTTCATGGTGACCCGCCACATGTCAGGTGCCCAGCGTCCGCACGCGCTCGAGGATGGTGTCCGCGGTGGGGTCCCGCAACTCGTCGACGACCTTGCCGTCGGCGAGGAACACGACCCGGTCTGCGTAGGCGGCGCCCCGGGGGTCGTGGGTCACCATGACGATCGACTGCCCGAACTCGTCCACCGAGCGCCGGAGGAAGCCGAGCATCTCGGTCGTCGAGTTGGAGTCCAGATTGCCGGTGGGCTCGTCGGCGAAGATCAGGTCGGGCCGGTTGATCAGCGCCCGGGCACAGGCGCAACGCTGCTGCTGGCCGCCGGACAATTCGGTGGGCCGGTGTGAGAGACGGTCGGTGATGCCGAGCTGCGCCACCAGGTAGTCGAACCACTCCTTGTCGACTTTCTCGCCCGCCAGATCGATCGGCAGAGTGATGTTCTCACCCGCCGTGAGCGTGGGGACAAGGTTGAACGACTGGAAGACGAAGCCGATGCGGTCCCTCCGCATCTGGGTCAATGCCTTGTCGTCGAGGCTGCCGACATCGAGATCGGCGATGTAGGTGTGGCCCGAGGTCGGACGGTCCAGCCCGGCCATGCAGTGCATGAGGGTCGACTTCCCCGAGCCCGACGGTCCCATGACCGCGGTGAAGCGCCCGCGCTCGAACGTCACGTCGACGCCGTCCAGCGCGTGGACGGTCGCCTGGCCGGTGCCGTAGGTCTTGCGGAGATCGATCGCGTGCGCCGCCGGCGTGCTGGCGCGGGGCGCGGTCGATGCCTCGTCGGTAAGCGTCACAGTGCCCTCGATTCGACGGCGAGAAGTGGGGGAGCCGTTCCTCCTCAATGCTGTCCCGTACGTGAGTCGGTGGACAAGGGATTGCCTTCCGGTCGCATGTGCCCGAGCCATGCGGCCAGCCTGACGTCCGATGCGCCGTCGCGAAATCGGGCAGTACCCTGGTCGAACCCTGACTGCTCTCCCTGACGACTCAGGGTTGTCCCCGAGCGGTCACATGTGACATTCGGCTCTTGGCCCGTGCCGGTCGGACCACTAGGTTGTGCCCGACACGACGGACTACCCGGGGGGGCAGGTTCGCATGGGCAAAGGCGTGGACCGCTGAGGGCGTCGTTCCACCTGCCAGAGCGCAGTACCACGGTGGCGGGAATCGTGTCGGTGGCGGCCGTGTTGGCCTTCCAACTCATCGTGTTCCCGGTCCCCGCCGGCGTGTGGATCCAAGGACTGGTGCTCGGGCTCCTCGGGTCGCTGATGGCGGTCGGCCTCGGCCTGACCTACCGCCTGAACAAGGTGGTCAACTTCGCACAGGGCGACCTGGGCACGGCACCGGCGGTACTGGCGGTCGGGCTGATCGGCTTCTCCGGCGTCAACTACTTCCTCGGGCTGGCCACCGGCCTCGTCGCCGTCGTGCTGCTCACCTTCTGCGTCGAGTTCGTGGTCATCCGGCGGTTCCGGCGTTCGCCGCGCCTGATCCTCACCGTGGCCACCATCGGACTGTCCCAATTCCTGGTGGTGGTCAGCCTGCTCATCCCCCGCATCTGGGGACAAACGCCCATTTCGACCGCCGTCGTCTCCTTCCCCTGGCATTTCAGCTGGCACATCGCGCCGATCGTCTTCGACTCCAACGACCTCGTCGCCGTCATCGTGTCCGTCGTGTGCCTCGCCGGCGTGTCCGTGTGGTTCACCATGACGGACATCGGCATCGCGGTGCAGGCGGCCGGCGACCGCCGCGACCGCGCCTCCATGCTCGGCATCCCGGTCGGTCGGCTTCAGTCGGTGACCTGGGTCGTGGCCGGGACGCTTTCCTTCGTCAGCATCTTCTTCCAGGCGGCCATCCTCGGCCTCCCCCTCGACCCGACCTACGGGTTGACCGCCCTCGTCACCGCGCTCGCCGCGCTGGCGCTGGGGAACTTCACGGAGCTCCCTGTCATCGCGGCCTCCGCCGTCGCGCTGGGCGTGCTGCAACAGGGCGTCGCGTGGGACGAGCCCAGCAACCCGTCCCTGGGCCTGGCCGTGCTGGCCGCCGTGGTCTTCGCCGCCATTCTGGTGCGCCAGCTCTTCGCCCGGAGGAGCGACCGTACGGCCGAACCGACGCTCGCGCTGGCGGGCAGCGCCCGTGACCTCTCTGCGGCGGCCCGCGACCTGACCGAGGTCAAGGTCGGCGTCCCTGCCGTCGGGCTCGTCGCCTTCGGCGCCGCGTGCACGCTTCCCCTATGGATGGGACCCGGCGAGCTCATCCGCGCCTCGTCCCTCGTCGTGCTCGCCATCGTCGGCTGCTCCGTCGTCGTGCTCACGGGTTGGTCGGGCCAGGTCAGCCTCGGACAGATGTCCTTCGCCGCGGTGGGCGCGGCGGTGGGCGCGGTGGCGGTGCTCGACTGGCACTGGGATCTCAGCTTGGCGCTCCTCCTCGCAGGCGGCGCAGCCGCCGTGGTGTCGGTCGTGGTCGGGATCCCCACGCTCCGGCTCGACGGCATGTTCGCCGCCGTCACCACGCTGGCCTTCGCCCTCGCCGCGTCCGGTTACCTCCTGGTGCGGGCAGAGTTCTCGTGGATCCCCCAGAACCAGATCAACGTCCCGTACCTCTTCGGCGCGGCGGTCACGTCGCAGGCGTCGACCTTCGAGCTCTGCCTCGGCGTGCTCATCCTCGTGCTGGCCGCCCTGCACGGGCTGCGCCACAGCCGGACGGGACGGGTGTTGCGCGCCCTGCCGAGCAACCAGCGCGCCGCCTCCGGGTACGGCGTGCACGTGGTGCGGGCCAAGCTGACGGCGTTCGCGCTTTCCGGCTTCATCGCCGGGCTCGGGGGGTGCCTGCTCCTCGTGGTGAACCAGAGTTACGAGGAGGCCTCCTTCCTCGTGCCGGCCAGCCTGATCGTCTTCACGTCGACCGCGGTCGGCGGGCTGGGGTCGGCCCTCGGCGCCGTGCTGGGCGCGGCCATCGTCGAGGGCAGCACCGTCTTCCTTCCCCCGAGCTGGCAGCTCTTCCCCTCCGCTCTCGGCGTGCTCCTCGTCCTCATCCTCTTCCCGCGTGGGCTGTCGGGGTTGGTCGAGGACCTGCGCGACCACGCGGTGGCCGCCCTGCTCCGCCGCCACGACACCGGGGCCAGGCCGACGCCGACTCCGTCGGGAGCGATGGCGCGATGAGCGTGGCCACCCGCACCCGTCTGTCCCAACTCGGCGGCGGCGTGACCCTCTTCCCGCTCGGGGTCCTGTTCGCGATAGAGCTGCTGGACCAGGCCACGCAGAGCGCGTTCAACGTGTTGACACCGAACATACGTGACGCCTTCCACCTCACCAATGCGGGCATCCTGCTCATCGTCGCCATCGCCGGCGCCGCCGCCCTCGGCGGCACGCTGCCCATCGCGTTCCTGGCCGACCGCTACAACCGCGTCGTGATCGCCCTGATCGGCGCCAGCGTGGGGGCGGTGTTCTCCATCCTCCTGGGCGCGTCGCAGACGATCGTCATGGCGGCCATCACGCTGGCCGGCGTCTCCATGGGCCAGGCCGTCATCTTTCCGACCCACAACTCGCTGTTGGCCGACTACTACCCGGTCCCGGCGCGGCCCCGCATCTACTCGGCGCACCGGTCGGGCATCAGCATCGGCGCCATCGCCGGTGTCTTGATCGGCGCCGGCCTGGCCGCCGTGTTCTCGTGGCGGGCGCCCTTCATCATCTTTGCCATACCGATCGCCATCGTCGTCCTGGTCGGCTTGCGCCTGCGCGAGCCACCACGGGGCACGCACGAGCAGCTCGCGCTCGGCGAGCAGATGGTCGGCTCCGAGCTCGGGGAGCCGGCGCCGCTGGCCGACACCGTGACCGTGGAGGTCCCCGTCGAGCCGCCGCCATCCTTGGGCGAGGCGTGGCGCACCGTCTGGAAGATCGGCGCGCTCCGCCGCATCTTCGTCGCGCTGCCGTTCCTCGCGGCAGCCATCATCGGCTTCACCTCGCTGGCGTCGCTGCAGTACCAGGAGACGTTCCACCTCGACGCGGTCCACCGCGCTTACTTGATCGCCCCCATACAGCTCTTCGACCTGCTCGGCCTCGCCATCGGCGCCGTCATCGCGACCAGGCTGGCCGCCCGCGACATCGGACTTGTGTTCCGCATGCTGGCCGTCGCGTCGGTCATCGCCGCCGGCTTCGCCGTCCTCTTCGCCCTGGCGCCGAACGTCCCCCTCGCCTTCGTCGGCAACGCCGGCATCGACATGTCCCTCGCCGTCGTCGGCCCCGGGGTCCTCGCGTCGCTGTCGCTCGCCATCCCCTCCCGCACGCGATCGGTCGGATTCTCCATCGGCGCCCTCTTCGTGCTCCCGGGACTGCTGGCGCTCCCGGTCGTCGGCGCCATCGGGGACTCAATCGGCTTCCACTACGGGCTGCTCATGCTCGTCCCCATCTTCGTGGTGGGCGGCCTGATCGTCGCCAGCGCCGGCAACCTGGTCCGCCGCGACGTGCAGAACGTGTGGACGTCCATGCAGACGCGTACACAGATGCTGCTCGACCGCCAGGCCGGCAAGCTCCCGCTGCTTGCGGTCCGGGGGCTGTCCGTCGGTTACGACGGAGTCGAGGTGCTCGCCGACGTCGGGATTGAGATCGGGGAGAGCGAGATCGTCGCCATCGTCGGCACCAACGGGGCCGGCAAGTCGACCTTGCTGCGCGCCGTCAGCGGGGTGACCGAGGCTGACCACGGCGCCATCGTCTTCGACGGACGCGACATCACGCACCTGCCGCCTGACGAGATCGCCCGGCTCGGCGTCGCCCAGGTGCCGGGCGGGCAGGGCATCTTCCCGTCGTTGCGCGTCGAGGAGAACCTCCGCGCCGCCGCCTGGCAGGGGCGCCGCCGCGGGGAACGCGACGCCGACATGATCGAACAGGCCCTCACGATGTTCCCGACGTTGGCCTCGAGGCGCGACGAGCGCGCCGCCAACCTGTCGGGCGGACAGCAGCAGATGCTGGGGCTGGCCATGGCCACCCTGACCCGGCCCCGCCTCTTCCTCATTGACGAGCTTTCGCTCGGTCTCTCACCCATCGTGGTGGAGCAGCTGCTGCGCGCCGTCGAGTCGATGCGGGCGCACGGGACGGCCATCCTCCTGGTCGAGCAGTCGATGAACGTGGCCGTGTCGGTGGCCGACCGCGTCTACGTCATGGAGACCGGTGCCGTGCGCTTCACCGGAACGGCCGCCGAGCTGGCCGCCCACCCCGAGCTCCTGTGGTCCGTCTACCTGGACAAGGCTTCCGAGGCGACGGGCACGGACGCCCGCACCACCGCCGGGACGGGCTCGGCGGGCGCCGACGTCCCGGCGCTCGAAGTCCGCGACGTCTCCGTCCGCTTCGGCGGCAACGCAGCCCTCGACGACGTCTCCCTCGAGGTCCACCACGGCGAGGTCGTTGGCATCATCGGGCCGAACGGCGCCGGCAAGACGACCCTGTTCGACGTCGTCTCGGGCTTCCTGCGGCCCGACACCGGGGAAGTGTTGCTCGCCGGCAGGGACGTCACCTCGTTGGCCGCCGCGACCCGGGCCCGGCTCGGACTGGGCCGGTCCTTCCAGGACTCCCAGCTCTTTGCCGGCCTCACCGTGCGCGAAGCCCTGGCCGTGTCCCTGGAGCGCTTCGTCGAGGTGTCCGACCCCTTCAACGCCATGCTCCGCCTGCCCGCCCAGGTCCGCACGGAAGCGGCCGTCTCCCAGAGGGTCGACGACCTGTTGGCGTTGTTCGGCCTCGAGCGCTTCGCCGACAACCTCGTCCGCGAGCTCTCGACGGGTTCGCGGCGCCTCGTCGACCTTGCGGCGGTGCTGGCCCACCAGCCCTCGGTCATCCTCCTCGACGAGCCGTCCTCGGGCGTCGCCCAGCGCGAGGTCGAGGCCATGGGCCGGCTCCTGCGCAACGTCCGGGAACGCCTGGACGCGACCCTGCTGATCGTGGAGCACGACATCGCGTTCATCGCGGAAGTGGCCGACCGGCTGATAGCCCTCGACCAGGGCGCCGTCATTGCCGCCGGCGATCCCCGAACGGTTCTGGAACTGCCGGCGGTCGGCGAGGCCTTCCTCGGGACCGATCCGCTGGCCCGCACCCGGTCGGGCCCGGCCACGGCGGCGACGACGGAGGTCGACACCCGATGACAGACGTCGAGGCGGAGGCGGGGTCGGAGGCGGGGTCGGAGTCACAGCCGCAGGACGGCGCGGCGGCGCGCCCGTGGCCCAAGGTGTCACGGCTCCATGTCGCCGGGCCGGTGATCCTCATCGCCGCCGCCCTGATCGCGGCGGGCATCACGGCCACCGTCAACGAGAACAACAACAGCTCCAGCTCCAGCACGTCGGCCACGACGGGGACCGGAACCGGGACGTCCGGATCCCACTCGTCGGTGCCTATCACGTACGCCGCCGCGGCCAAGGAGGGGCGCGCCGGCGATTACGACTGGGGACCCCAGTGCGACCACGCCACCGGCCGGCTGAAGATGCCGACCGTGTACTCCCCGCCGTGCGTCCCCGTGTACAAGGGTTCGGACAACGGCGGCAGCACGTTCAGCGGCGTGTCCGGAAACGCGATCAACGTCGTCTACTTTCAGGCTCAACCCGGCGCCTTGGCGTCGACGATCTCGGGCGCGGCCGGCACGAACGCCCAGGCTCTTGCCACCGCGCAGGCCTACGTCGCCATGTTCAACCACATCTTCGAGATGTACGGCCGCCACGTGAACCTGATCCCCTTCACGGCCAGTGGCGCAGACACCGACCCCGTCGCCGCGCACGCCGACGCCGTCACGGTGGCCCAGCAGCTGCATGCGTTCGCCTCCATCAACGGGTACGGCGAGACCACGGCCTACGAGGACGAGCTGGCCCGCCTGCACGTGCTCTGCCTGGTTTGCGGCGACTCCGCGCTGTACGGCCAGATCAAGCAGAACGCGCCCTTCCAGTGGGCCAACCTGCCGACGGCCGACACCTCGCTGAACGAGACGGCCGACTACATCATCGCCAAGCTCAATGGGAAAGATGCCATCTGGGCGGGCGATCCCTCCCTGCACCGCAAGAAGCGGTCCTTCATCGTCGTCAGCGAGACCACTGAGCCTCCGGCACCGGGCTTCAACGAGCTGACCCAGTCGCTGTACAACAAGTTGAAGGACGGCCACGTGAATATGGCGTCTTCGACCTCACTTACCTACACGCTGAACCTCACGACGCTGCCGAGCGACGCCGCCACCCTCGCCGAGAAGCTGAAGTCGTCCGGTGCGACGAGCGTCGTGTTCGCCGGCGACCCCATCATGCCGATCTATTTGACGAAGGCGTGCGCGCAGATCGGCTTCTTCCCCGAGTGGATCATCACCGGGATCGTGCTGACCGACACTACGACGCTGGCCCGCTACTACAACCAGCAGGAGTGGGCGCACGCTTTTGGGGTCACCAGCCTCTCCGTGCCAGTCCCGGTCGCCAACAGCGACTCATACCATCTGTACCGCTGGTGGTACGGCGCTCACGCCTCCCCCGCGTCCCTCGCGGCGCCGGCCATTATCCCGCCCATCGAGCAACTTTTCACCGCCATTCAGCTGGCCGGCCCGGACCTGACGCCCTACACGTTCGAGCAGGCGCTGTTCCGCGCCCCACCGACCGGCGGCGGCCCGACCACCCCCCTCGCTGCCTACGGCGAGCAGGGCGCCGCGCCGAGGCCGAGCTACTCCTCACCGGCCGACTACACCTTCCTCTGGTACGACGCAACCGCCAAAGGGCCGGATGAGGAGGGCGTCGAGGGGACCGGCCTCATGGCATACGTCAACGGTGGCCACCGGTACAAGGCCGGCGTCGTCCCGGGTGGCCCCGTAACCATGTTCTCGCCGGCCGGCGCGGTCCACAGCTACGCGTCACCGCCCGACCGCGCCCCCAACTACCCGGCCTGGCCCGGCTCGCCCACCTCGGGCAACACGTCCGGCTGACCGGCTGCCGTAGACGACTGATCAGTCCCGCTCTCCCGGCCTGTCGGGGACGAACTCGAGCGGCATGACCTGGGCCCCCGCCCGTCCCAAACACGTCGTACACGACTCGATGTGCTTCGAGGCCGCCAACGAACTCTCGTCCAGCAACGTCCGGAACGCGCCACAGGCGAGCGACGGCTGCTGGACCATGAGGTGGAGCGTCAACGCGTTGCGCAAGCGACGCCGGGCCCGGTGCACGATCACCTTGGCCGTGCCCTGAGTCACGCCGAGCGCGTCCGCCACCTGCGCCGGGGTGAAGCCGAGTTGCGTCACCATGGTCACGGCGGCGGCGTCCCGCTCGGAAAGGCCGGCGACGCACCCCTGCACGTGGTCGGCCAGCTCCCGGACCTCGGCGACCGATTCGGGCCCGGGACCTACCGCCGCGAGGCACTCCTCGGCGCCATCGTCGAGCGCGGTCACCCGCCGGCGGGCGCGCAACTGGTCGGTCGCGGCGTGGCGGGCGATGGCCAGCAACCACGGCCGGAAACGTTCAGGGGCCTGCAGGTCGTCGAGATGCTGCAGCGCCCGCGCAAACGTGTCCTGCACGGCGTCGGCCGTCCCGTCCGCGTCACCGACGAGGTGGTACGCCACCCGGCGCACCGCGTCGGCGTGCTCGCGGTACAAGGCGGCGAACGCGTGCGGGTCCCCTGCTCTCACGGCAGCCACCAATACGGCGTCCGAGCGGTCCAGGATCGGGCTGGCCGGCATCGGGCTTGATGGTACGCGTGGACCAGGTGAAATGCTCGTGGCACGCCGTGCAATGTGCGTGACAGTTGTGGCACGGCGACTGACGCTGACGATGCCCTGCTGGGGCTAGCACCAGGGCGCGACGCCCGGTAGCGGCATTCATTTTCGGGGCGCCGGACCGCATGCTGGACGACGGCAGTACCGCACTCACAGCACACGACGAGGAGCCCCGATGATCGTCACCCGCGGTTTGAACAAGCGCTACGGCGACACCGTCGCCGTCGACGACCTCAGCTTCACCGTCCGCCCCGGCGTCGTCACCGGCTTCCTCGGCCCCAACGGCTCGGGCAAGTCGACCACGATGCGCATGATCATGGGGCTCGACCTGCCCGACGCCGGGACGGCGACCGTCAACGGCATGCCGTACGACCAGCTCCCTTGGCCCCTCCGCGAAGTCGGCGCGCTCCTCGATGCGAAGGCCTTCCACCCCGGCCGCAGCGCCGCCGGACACCTCAAGTGGCTGGCACAGACCAACGACATCCCGCGACGTCGTATAGACGAGGTCCTCGACGTCGTCGGCCTGGCCGCCGTCGCCGGCAAGCGAGCGGGCAAGTTCTCCCTCGGCATGGGCCAGCGTCTCGGCATCGCCTCCGCCCTGCTCGGCGACCCCGGCGTCCTCCTCTTCGACGAGCCGGTCAACGGCCTGGACCCCGAGGGCATCCGCTGGGTTCGGTACCTGCTGCGTGATCTCGCCGCCGAAGGCCGGACCGTGCTGGTGTCGAGCCACCTGATCAACGAGATGGCGCTGACCGCCGAGCGCCTCGTGGTGATCGGGCGGGGGGCACTCATCGCCGAGACCAGCGTCGGGGACTTCGTCGCCCGGAACCAGTGCGAATCCGTGCGCGTGGTGACGCCGACGCCCCAGTTGCTTGTGACCGCCCTCACCAGGGCCGGCGCCCGGCCCGCCGTCGAGCCGGACGGCGCCATCGTGGTCACGGGGCTGTCGTCGGCCGACATCGGCGAGCTGGCCAGCGAGCATGCACTCACCATCCACGAGCTCACCCCGGTCCGGGCCTCGCTCGAGGACGCCTTCATGGAGCTCACGTCCGACGTCGTCGACTACCGCTCGCAGAAGCCGTCCCACTCCCAGCCCAAGCCCGTCCCCGTGGCCTGACGCCGACGCCGTAGAGAAAGGACTCCCCGTGACCATCGCCGTTCCCATTGCCGCAACGGACACCGACACCGTCCCCGCCGGACGGGCACGTCAGGCCGGCTTCCGCCAGGCCGTCCGCGCCGAGTGGACCAAGCTGGCCACGCTCCGCTCGACGAAGTGGACGCTCACAGTCGCCGTCGTCGGCGCGCTGTTCGTCACCGCCTTGTCCACCCACAGCGTCCTGCACCACTCCCGCCAGTGGTACCAGGGTTTCGATCCCACGAACCAGGCCCTGTCCGGGCTCGCCGTCGTCATCCTGGCGTTCGGCGTCCTGGGCGTGCTCGCCGTCACCGGCGAATACGGCACGGGCACCATCCGCTCGTCCCTCGCCGCCATCCCGCGGCGGGACACGTTGCTGGCCGCCAAGGTGACGGTCGTGGGCGCCCTCACCCTGCTGGTCGGCGAGGTCATCAGCTTCGCCACCTTCTTCCTCGGCCAGGCCATCATGTCGGGTGGTGGGGCACCGACGGCTGCGCTCGACCAGCCGGGCGTGCTGCGAGCGGTCGCGCTGTCCGGTGCGGCTCTCCCGTTGTTCGCCCTCCTCGGGCTCGGCCTGGGCACGATCGTCCGGCACACCGCCGGTGGCATCGCAGCGTTCGCCGCCGTTGTGCTGCTCCCGCCGCTGATCTTTTCCAAAATCAGCGAGCACCTCACCCGCCTCGGCCCGGCCAACATGTTCGCCAGTTCCATCGCCGCGGTGGTCCCCAACACGAGCTACTTCTCGGCCCCCGTCTCGTTCCTGCTGCTGGGCGTGTACGTCGTAGTCGCACTCGGTGTCGGCGCCGCCTTCCTCATCCGACGCGACGCATGATGGAGTCGGTGGAGATGACCGACAAGCCCGCCAAGGACAGCGAGGTGCGGGTCCGGGTGCGCGGCCGGGAACTGCGGTTCGGCTTCAACGAGGACCAGGCCATGCAGGCGAGAGCACTGGCGCGGACCGTTTTCCGCGAGCCGTTCACCAAACGCGTCTGGGCCGAGCTGGCCTACTTCCTGTTGGCGTCGGCCCTCGTGGCCGTCGGGTTCGCGCTGGTGGGGTGGACCCTGTTCCTCGGCGTGCTGCTGGCCATCACCTTCTTCGGCCTGGCCATCCTGGTGCTGTCACTCCGCCTCGCCCGCGGCTTCGGTGGGTTCCACCGCGGGCTCTGCCGCTCTCTCTTGGACGAGCAGGTCGATGACCCCGAGCCCTTCACCCACCGCCCCGGCTTCCTCGGCTGGTTGCAGGGCGGACTACGCGACCGCGTCGCGTGGCGGGCCGTCGCCTACCTGGTGCTGCGTGTCGCCTGGACCTTCCTCGGCTTCTACGTCGCGGTGAGCCTGTGGTGGGACGCGTTCGCCTGCCTGATCTCCCCGCTGTTCAACAACAACAACGGGGGCGGCGTGCCCGTGTGGGGATTCGCCTCGCAGGTCTTCCCGTTCAATGGGTTCCACGGTTTCCACGGATTCAGCGACCAATCGGGTTCGTTCCTTCATGAAGTCGGCGTCTTTCTCATCGGCATCATCTTCTTCTTCGCCGCCCCCTGGGTGATGCGTGGCTTCGTCAACGTCGACCGCCTCCTCGTCCGAGCCCTGCTCGGCCCCGACCCCGTCGCCGCCCGGGTCCGCAACCTGGAGCAGGCCCGCACCCACACGGTCGATGCGTCCGCGGCCACGCTGCGGCGGATCGAACGGGACCTGCACGACGGGACGCAGGCGCAGCTCGTCGCGCTGGCCATGCGCCTCGGCATGGCCAAGGAGCGGCTCGAGGACATGTCCGCCGACGGCGCCGGCGACGGTGCCGCCCCCGTCGACCCCGCCGAGTTGGCCCGGGTCACGGCGCTCGTCGTCGAGGCCCACCGCGGCGCCAAGGAGGCCATCGTCGAACTGCGCGACATCGCCCGCGGCATCCACCCGCCCGCACTCGATGTCGGCCTCGAGGGCGCCCTGGCCACCCTCGCCGCCCGCAGCCCCGTCACCACCGAGGTGCGCGTCGACCTGCAGACCCGCCCCACCCCCGCCATCGAGGCGATCGCGTACTACTGCGCGGCCGAGCTCCTGGCCAACGTCGCCCAGCACGCCCAGGCGTCCCAAGCCACCCTCACGTGCGCCCAGCAGGGCACGTGGCTCCGGCTGGTCGTCCGCGACGACGGGCGCGGCGGCGCGCAGCTCTCGACCACGGGCTCGTCGTCGTCGGGCCTCGCCGGCCTGGTCGACCGCGTCCGCACCGTCGACGGGCGGCTCAACCTCGTCAGCCCACCCGGTGGACCGACCGTGGTCACCGTCGACCTCCCCCTCGCGGTGTAGTCATGGTCGGCGCCGACACCCTCCGCATCGCCATCGCCGAGGATTCGGCCATCCTGCGCGACGGGCTCGTCCAGCTCCTCGTGGACCGCGGCTTCGTCATCACCGGCGCGGTCGGCGACCCCGACGCGCTGCGCAGCTCCATCGCGCAGCTGCCCCCCGACGTCGCCGTCATCGACATCCGCATGCCGCCCACCTTCACCGACGAGGGACTCCGTCTCGCGCTCGAGCTCCGGAGCAAATACGAGGGGCTCGGCATCCTGCTCTTCTCCCAGTACGTCGAGACTCGATACGCCGCCGAGCTCCTCGCGCACGACGCCGCCGGCATCGGCTACCTGCTCAAGGACCGCGTCGCCGACGTGAAGGAGTTCGTCGAGGCGCTCGAGCGCGTCGCGGTCGGCGGCACGGCCCTCGATCCGGAGGTGGTGACCCAGCTCATGGGCACGACGCGACGCACCGACTCACTCTCCGCGCTCACCACCCGTGAGCGCGAGGTCCTGACGCTCATGGCCGAGGGCCGGTCCAACGCCGCCATCGCCAACACGCTCGTCGTGTCCGAGGGCGCCGTCGAGAAGCACGTGGCCAACATCTTCGCCAAGCTCGACCTGCCGGTGTCCGACCAGGACCACCGCCGGGTCCTCGCCGTGTTGCGGTTCCTCGAGTCGTAAACCTCTACCCGGCGGCGTCGTCGACCGACGCCCCGTGCGCGTCGTACGTCTTCCCGGCGCGTGCGGCCGCCTCGCGGCCCATGTTCATCTGGAAGGGGCTTATGCCGCCCTTCTCCCAGGGTCCCACCGAACCGGCGGCAACCGCCTCCTCCGACTTGCAGAGAAGCGAGAACCGCGCCCGCAGGTCCTCGACCGGCCGGTCCGCCAGCGACAGCCAGTCCATCGCCAGGTAGTCGATGCTGTCGGAGCCGGTCTCGTTGTCGTGGCACAGCGCGCCGCGCCGCATGGCGTCCGACAGGCGTACCGCCATGCCCGGGCTCGCGGAGAAGTGCCCGACCGAGGACTGGAACAGGCCGGCGCCGGTCGCGAGGTACCCCGTCTCGAAGAGCGAGATCACCATGGCCAGGAGCGAGAAGGCGTGCAGGTCGTCGTTCGCGCGCGCGATGAACCCGAACACCTCGACCTCCGACTCGACCGTCGTGCCGTAATCCGCCAGCACGTGGACCCAGTCGTGCTGACAGAGGAGCGGCGGCGCGGAGTCAGGCGCGCCGGGGTACGAGAAGCCGCGCGCCTCGTACATCTCCCACACCTTGCGTCCGATGGTGTCGCCGGGCAGCCACTCGAGCGCCGCCCACTGCGCGGCCAGGTCCGGGTCATTGACCGAGAACTCCCACGCCGCCTCGAGCGGCCGCGTCTCGTGCATCGCCCTGGCCGCGGTCTCCACGTTCATCACCCGCGCGTAGCCGTTGCGCTCGAAGTCCAACGCCGCCAGGCCGAGCGAACCCGCCGCGAACTCCTGCGCGACCCGGACCATGTCCTCCTCCACGCCCAGTTCGCCGGCGAAGGTCGCGACCGCGGCCGCCACGTCGGCCGGCAGCGGATGGCGGACGAGCGCGCACAGCAGCATCATCTGCACCACGCGGGTGCGGAAGTCGAGGTTGCGCCGGGCCAGGCCGGCGGCCAGCTCCTGCGGGCCGACCGGTGCCCGGTCGTCCAAGGTCACCGCGAACCCTGTCATGGCCGGGAACAGCGCCTCGATCAGGCGGCGCTGCACCGGGAGCAGTCCCTCCGACCCGGCCACCGCCGTCGCGATGCCGTCGGCGAAGCGCTGGGCCTCCTCGGCGGTCGGGCGCGCCAGGTCGACCGTGTCGGCACTGGGCAGCGGGACCGGCACGTCGTCTACCGTCCCGCCTCGTCGAGGCGGGCCAGCCCGTCGCGGATGAAGGCGGCCGCCCCCGACGTGCCCCCCACCTCGGACCGCACGCTGAATGCGCCGAACGGGGCGTTCCAGAACCCCTCGTCGCCCGGGCGCTGCGGTCCCCACGGTCCGACGTAGACGTACGGCTCTTCCGAGAACGCGTCGCCCGGGGAGAAACCGAGGTTCACCCGGGCCTGGTCGTCGCCGGCGCCGCCCCCCAGTCCGACCGAGGTCCCGACGTCGAAATGCTCCGGCCAGAGCTGCACGGTCGCCGGCGCCGCCTCGGGACCCAGCGCGCACACGACCTCGTCGAGCACCCGCCAGCCCACGTCGAACCACTCGAACAGGCCCGCCAGCTCGGCCGCGTCGAGCGCGAGCGGCTCCTCCACGGCGCCCACCGGCGGCGTCGCCTCCCCGGCCGAGAACGCCCGGTCCAGGTCCACCCCGGCGAACGCCGCCAGCTCCCCTAGCGTCGACCCGTTGACCCGGGTGGTCGACACGGTCGCGCCCACCTCGCGCACCAACGCCGTCCCGTCCAGGCGGAGCACCTCGGGCTCATCCCCGAAGGCGGGCGTGGCCAGGCCGCCCGGACTGGCCCGCAGGCCGAAATGGCCGCTCACGTCGTACCGGCGGCGCGCCAGGACGTGTGCACAGAGGCGGTGCAGGTCCGAGCGGGTCGTGCCCATGTCAGCCCCGGAGAGTAACGGCGCCTTTCAACCCACCGCGCGGGCGCACCGCGAACGTCATCCGGTCAGCACCTTCCGCCGGGCCTCGCCCGCCGCCTCCCTGACCTCCTCGGCCACCGTCGCCTCCGCCGAGTGACCCCAGAACCCCCGCGGCGCGACCAGGAAGTCGATCAGCCGTTCCAGCTCGTCGCCGTACGTTCCCCGGATCGCCTGCAGATCGGCCCAGGCCTCGGCCCTGTCCCGCAGGGGCAGCCCGAGCTCGACCAGCCCGCGCCACGCCAGCTCGAAGTTCTCCTCGACGAGCCACGTCGTCCGCGCGCCGTGCGTCGGCACGTGCACGCGGCTCGAGATCTCCAGGATCGCCCGCCGGCCCCGGCGGTAGAGGAAGAAGGGTTCCCGCTCCTGGGCCCCCTCCACGCAAGCCGACGTCAGCGTCGCGGCGTCGGTCAGCACCCCGAGCGCCGTCACCCACGACTGCCCTGGGTGCTGCGAACGGAACAGCGCCAGCATCGGATACGACACGTGGCTCTCCAGGACGTCGGCCGCCCAGAGCTGCCACTCGGCGAAGGACCGGTAGAGCATCTCGACGTCGCCCCCCGGCGCGTTCACCGCGATGACCCGCAGCGGCGTGATGCGGCCGCCCAGCGGGTCGTCGAGCGTGAGGAGCCGCGCCTCCCGGCGGCTGTAGGCCCCGTAGAGGGCGGGCAGGTACGAGATCATCAACGCGATCGTCACCACGCCGGTCAGCGTCTCGAGCAACGTGAGCAGTCGCACGACCGCGCCGTGCGCCGAGCCGAACACGGGCGTCACCAGTGACGTCCCGGCGTAGTAGACGATCGACCCGAAGTCCGACGCGCCGCCCACGTGGCGGTCCACACCGAGGTAGACGAGCGACCAGCCGATCATGAGGCCGACCAGCCAGAGCACGAGCAGCCCGAGGAGGGACAGCGCCGGGTACACGTTCAGCACGCCCTCGCCGGCCCCGGCGGGCAGCCGCGCCGACAGGGCCCGGGTCGACCGCCAGGTGACGGCGTAGAAGATCCGCGCCGGCCGCCACAGCCCGCTGCTGCCCTGGGTGACGATCAGCGTCGCGACGGCGTCACTCAGGATCGCCACGATGATCACCGCACCGCCCACTATGGCGACAACCCTCCCGAACTCCGACATGTCCCGGCCACCTTAGGGAGCGTCCTGCACTGGCCGTGCGACCTGCGGGTCTGGGGTTGTCCACCCATTGCCCGCGAAATTGAGATAACTCTTTTACCCGATCAGGCGTATGTGACATCGGCGTGAACCGTTCACCGGACGGGTAGAAGGAGGGGGTGCTGCGAGTGATCCGAGGGAACTTCGGAGGTCGCAAGGGGCCTGCCGTCGGGTTGGTCCTCGGCGCGGGTGGTGTGGTGGGCCAGGCCTACCAGGCCGGCGTCCTGGCCGCCCTGGAGCGGGAGATCGGCTGGGACCCGCGGCAGGCCACCGTCGTCGTCGGTACCTCGGCCGGCTCCGTGACCGGCGCGGCGCTGCGCGTCGGTGTGCCCGCCACCGATTTGGCCGCCTCGCTCTACGGCGTCCGGCCGTCCCGGAGGGGTGGCGCCATCCTCGACCGCATCCTCCCCGCCGACGCCGGCCCGCTCCCGACCCCGTCGTTCCGCTCACTCCTGCGCCCCTGGAACCTGCCGTCGCCGGCGCTGCTCACACGCGTGGCGCGCCGCCCCTTCGCCTTCCGACCCGAAGTGGCGGCCGTGACGCTCCTGCCGGCCGGACAGATCGACATCACCGAACGCGCCCGCGGCCTCGATGAGCACATCGGCGACCGCTGGCCCGACGGCCTGCGCATCTGCGCCGTCCGTCGTAGGGACGGTGCGCGGGTCGTCTTCGGCCGTCCCGGCGCCCCGGCGGCCCGCCTGGCGCCGGCGGTGCTCGCCTCGTGCGCCATCCCCGGCTACTTCAAGCCGGTGACGATCGGCGGCACCGAGTACATCGACGGGGGCGTGCACTCGGTGACCAACGCCGACGTCCTGAGGACCGAGGCCCTCGACCTCGTCCTCGTCGTCTCGTCGCTGTCGGCCGCCCACGGGAACGCCAACGGCCCCGACGGCCTGCTGCGCCGGACCGTGCACCGCCGGATGGAACGTGAGATCGCGCGGCTCGAACTGGCGGGGATGCCCGTCATCAGCCTGGAACCCGGAATCGAGTCGCGCCGGGCGATGGGGCTCAACTCCATGGCGGAGGATCGGGCGCCCCGGGTCGTAGAGGCCGCCTACGAGGAGACCCGCAAGCGGATCCTGTCGACGCCGTTCCTGGCCAACATAGGGCAGATGGAGCCCGCCGTCAGCGCGGTCGGCTGAACCGGGCGGCGGTACCCGAAGCCCAGGGCTGAACCAGGAGAGGCGGGTGTAGCGTCGGCGCCACCGCACCGCAGCAAGGGGAGGTCGACATGAGCCCTGACCGGTTGAGCCCCCTGGACGCCTCGTTCCTGCATATCGAGGACGACGTGTCGCACATGCACATCGCGTCGGTGGCCATCTTCGAGGGACCGGAGCCGGCGTTCGGCGACGTCGTCGACATGATCGAGTCCAAGCTGCCCCTGGTCCCGCGCTACCGGCAGATCGTCAAGACCGTCCCGCTCGACCTCGGCCGGCCCGTCTGGGTGGACGACCCCCACTTCAACATCGACTACCACGTCCGCCACACCGCGCTGCCGGCGCCGGGCGGAGAGGAGGAGCTGCGGCGGCTCGTCGGACGGGTCATGGCGCAGCAGCTCGACCGGGCCAAGCCGTTGTGGGAGATCTGGGTCGTCCAGGGGCTCGAGGACGGGCGCTGGGCCATGCTGTCGAAGGCCCATCACGCGCTGGTCGACGGCGTGTCGGGGACCGACCTCCTCGCCGTCATCATGGACCTGTCGCCCGGCGCCGAGCGGCCGGCGGCGGGGGAGCCGTGGGAACCGCGGCCGATGCCCTCGGGGTGGTCGCTGGCGTCGGACGCGCTGACGAGCATCGTGCGCTCGCCCTACGAGCAGCTGCGCGCGGCCCGGGCGCAGACGCGGCTGCTGCGCCGCATGGCGGGGTACGCCAAGGAGGTGACCAGCGGACTGGTGGCGATGGGCGGCCTCGTGCGGCCGACGCCGTTGTCGTCGCTCAACGGACCGCTCGGCCCGCACCGGCGGTACGCCTGGGCGACGACGACGGTCGACGACATCAAGCGGGTGCGCAAGGAGTTGGGCGGTACCTTCAACGACGTCGTGCTCGCGTCCATCACCAACGGGTTCCGTGAGCTGCTGCTGTCCCGGGACGAGGACGTCGAGCGCGTGGTGCGCACGCTGGTGCCGGTGTCGGTGCGGCCGCGTGACGAGACGGGGCGTGCGGTCGGGGACGGCACGCTCGAGAACAAGGTGACGGCGATGTTCGCCGAGTTGCCGGTCGACATAGAGGACCCGGCGCTGCGGCTGCACGTGATCACCGAGCAGATGAAGGACCTGAAGGAATCGAAGCAGGCGATGGCGGGCGAGGCGCTGACGTCCATGTCGGGGTTCGCGCCGCCCATGCTCCTGGCCGTCGGCATGCGGCTGGCTTCGAAGGCGGGGCAACGCAACGTCAACACGGTCACGACGAACGTGCCCGGCCCGCAGTTCCCGCTGTACGCGGCGGGACGCAGGATGATCCGTGCGTTCCCCTACGTGCCGCTGGCCGGACAGGTGCGCATCGGCATCGCCATCTTCTCCTACAACGGCGAGGTCAACTTCGGGATCACCGGCGACTACGACTCGACGGCGGACATTGACGTGCTGGCGCACGGGATAGAGGACGGGATGGCGCAGATGCTCAAGGCGTGCGGGACGGGGGCGGCCTGACGGGCACGGGGCTGTCGGGTCAGCCCGACACGAAGTCCGGGATGCTCTCGACCTCCGCCTGTATGTACCGGTTGAGGCCCGACACGATCACCCGCTCCACCGACCGCCCGACGATGGGCACGCTCACCTTGAGATCCCCCTCCACGGTGACGAGGGTCGACGGCTGGCCCTGACCGGTTCCCGGTACGGGGTCGAAGCGGAACGTCCCGCTCGCCCGCAACCGGTCGGGGTAGTAGTCGGGCAGGACCTCCCAGGTCGCCCGGGCCTCGTCCCGGTGGATCTCGGTCCGGGTGATCCACGACATCCGGGCCGGGTCGACGACCCTCCGCACCGCCGCCGAGACGGACCCACGAAAGGCGTAGTGGACCTCGAGGACGACCCGCGACCCGAGGTCCTCGTGGTCCACCACCCCCAGCAAGGCGATGTCGTCACGGGTCGGCCGCCCCTCGTAGAACGAGGGCGAGCCGTACGCCGCTATGACCCGCGCCGGCGCGACCGCCACCGCCTGCGCGACGGACACCTTCACGACGACGTCGTCTACGAGGTCGAGGTCGAGGTCGGCCGCGTCGGTGGCAGTCCGAGCTTGCGGTGGTCCCAACTCACGGTCCGCTCTATATGCAGCCGTACCGCCACGCGCTTGTTCAGCATCGCCTCGAGGAACGGCTTCATCTCGTCGCTGTAGGCGCCGTAGTAACGCTCGAACACGCTGACGCCCAACGTCCACAGGCGGTCCGGGTCGTCGATGATCTCCACCTTCCCCACCAACTCGACGCCCCGCAACTCCTCGTAGTAGTCGCCGTCCTCGAACAGCATGGTGCAGCGGGGGTCCCGCCGCAGGTTCTGGACCTTCTGCGACTTGGCCTTCGTCTCGACGGTCACGCACCCGTCCAGGAAGCCGTACCACATGGCCACGGCGTGGATGGAACCGTCGTGGGAGATGGAGCACATCGTCATCGACCGGCGCTCGGCCAGGAACGCGTCCACCTCGTCGGGCGTCATCTGAATGGCCTTGCGCTGGTTCACCCCGTGGCCCATGGCCTGCGTCATCGGACCTCCCTCGTCCCTACTCGCGTTGCCCCGGCAGCGTAACGAAGCCGGGGGGAAGAGTTCATCTGGAGAACACTTCCCGGTTGCGCCGGTTTCACAGCCCGTTCACCTCCCTTCCGTAGCGTGACCCTCGATGGCGACAGTGGACGAGCAGGTGCACCACGCCACCCGGGGCCATCGTTCCGGCCCCGGGAACGGGCGCCATCACGGCCGGGATACCCAGTCCCTGGCCGAGGTCATCATGTTCCGCCGGCCGGGCGTGGACCGTGCCGGAACCCTCGGATCCTTGGTCACCAGAGCGCGGGTATTCGCCCCCTCGCGCTTCCAGGCGACGTCGGTGCGACCTACCCCCCGTCCGCCGTCGTTGCCTGCCCCTCGCTTCCCGAGCCTGAGCCGTACGAGTCCGACACCGAACGACGCCGCCTGAGCCTGACTGAGGGACACGTCCGTGGCCATCGCGAACGCACCGGCACCCGCAGGCCGGCCCCCGCTTCCCGGGCCGCCCCGAGACAACCGCCCCCTCGTCCTCGTGGTCGACGACGAGGAGTCGTATAGACAAGCTCTCGCGTCCGGCCTCACCCGGGAGGGCTTCACCGTCGAGGCGGCGGGCGACGGCCACGAGGCTCTGCGGCTCTTCCACCGGGTCCACCCCGACCTCGTCCTGCTGGACGTCATGCTGCCGGACCAGTCCGGGATCGAGCTCTGCCAGCAGATGCGGTCGCTCAAGCCCGTCCCGATCATCATGGTCACCGCCCGGGACTCTGAGGTGGACATCGTCCTCG
Source organism: uncultured Acidimicrobiaceae bacterium (assembly GCA_963834405.1). Taxonomy (GTDB): domain Bacteria; phylum Actinomycetota; class Acidimicrobiia; order Acidimicrobiales; family RAAP-2; genus Bog-473. Next base: position 345,976 of record CAWIBX010000003.1, read on the forward strand.
GCCTGGAGCTGGGCGCGTCCGACTACGTCGCCAAGCCGTTCCGCCTGCGGGAGCTGGTGGCCCGGATGCGCGCTGTCCTGCGCCGGGGCGTGGCCGTCGCCGAACACCACGAGGAGGTCCTCAGCGTCGGGCCCGTCCGCCTCGATGCGGGCCGCCGGGAGGTCACCGTCTCCGAGGCCCCCGTCGACCTGTCCCGCAAGGAATTCGACCTCCTCGCCCTGCTCATGTCCCACAGCGGTCAGGTCGTCACCCGGGACTGGTGCATCGACCGGTTGTGGTGGGACCAGGAGCTCACGGACACCCGCACCCTCGATACGCACATCAAGCGCCTCCGCCGCAAGATCGAGCCCGACCCGGCCAACCCGCGCCACCTGGTCACCGTCCGCGGCGTCGGCTTCCGCTTCGAGGCCTGACCACCGGGCGTCCCCGTCCCGCCGTCCGTCCCCCGTCCCCGGGCTCGGGCGCACCGCCGTCCGGGCACCTACATTGAGCGGATGCGCAAGGGTGACACCGTCCCGGACTTCAGCCTCCCCGACCAGACGGGCACGACCCGCACGCTGTCGGGCTTCCTGGCCAACGGCCCGGTGGTGCTGTTCTTCTATCCCGCCGCCATGACGTATGGCTGCACGAAGGAGAGCTGCCACTTCCGCGACCTCTCCGCCGAGTTCGCCGCCGTCGGAGCGCAGCCCGTCGGCATCAGCGCCGACTCGGTCGACAAGCAAAAGCAGTTCGACGAGAAGGAGTCGCTCCGGATGCCACTGCTGTCTGACCCCGACCACGCCGTGGCGGCGCAGCTCGGTGCCAAGCGCGGCGCGAGCTTCCTGCCCAACAAGCGCATGACCTTCGTCATCGATACCGACCGCACCCTCCTCGACGTCTTCCACTCCGAGATCTCCATGGGCTCGCACGCGGACAAGGCGCTGGCCCTCCTCAAGGCGCGGCGCGCTGCCTGACCGGAACGTCGTCGTCACCGGCGCCGCATCGGGTATCGGCGCCGCCTGTGCCGCCAGACTCGGCGCGGGCGGGTGGCGCGTCATCGGCATCGACGTCAACCCGCCCGATACACACGCAAACATCGTCGCGGACCTCTCCACCACCGCCGGCCGGGACAACGCGGTCGCCGAGGCCACCGAGCTGTCGGACGGCGCACTCGCCGGCATCGTCACCTGCGCCGGCCTGGCCGGCTCGCCGACACGCGCCGGCTCGGTCGTCGCGTCCGTCAACTTCTTCGGCACGGTGGCCGTCCTCGAGGGCCTGCGCCCGCTCCTTCCTCCCGGCACGGCCGCCGTCGCCATCAGCTCGAACTCCACGACCGTGCAGCCCGAGATCCCCTTGGACCTCGTCGACGCGTGCCTGGCGTTGGACGAGACCCTCGCCGCCCGGCTGGCCGACGAGTCGCGGTCCTTAGCCGCCTATCCCGCCTCGAAGCTGGCGGTCGCCCACTGGGTGCGGCGCCACGCCACTGGTCCTGACTGGGCCGGTTCCGGTCTGCGGCTCAACGCCATCGCGCCGGGCATGATCGACACACCGATGATCGGCGAGATGCGCGCCGATCCCGAGACGGCGCCGTTGCTCGACCTGCTCCCCATCCCGCTCGGCCGCCCCGGCCGGCCCGAGGAGATCGCGGCGGTCGTCGACTTCCTGCTCGGACCGGACGGGTCGTTCTTCTGCGGTTCCGTGCTGTTCTGCGACGGCGGCAGCGACGCGCTGCTGCGCACCAGGGACTGGCCGGCTGCATGGGACATCTCGGTTCGGCAACTGGGCCGCCAGCTCTCCTGACGTCCGTAGGCTGCCGACATGCCGGGCCGGATCCTGGTGGACACCACCCCGCTGCGCGAGAGCCGCGACTTCCGGCTCCTCTTCACGGGCCAGCTCATCTCGACGCTCGGCAACCAGCTGACCGTCGTCGCCATCCCCTTCCAGGTGTACGGCCTCACCCACTCCTCCCTCCAGGTGGGCGCGGTCAGCCTGGCCCAGCTGCTCCCCTTCATCGCAGGCGCCCTGGCCGCGGGTCCGATCGGCGATTCCGTCGACCGGCGACCGATCATGGTGTGGACCGCCGCCGCCCTTGCGCTCACGAGTGCGGTCCTGGCCGTCAATGCCGCGGTCGCCCACCCGTCCCTGGTGGTGATCTACGTCGTGAGCTCGCTCGCCGCGGGGCTGATGGGGTTCTCGAACATCGCCCGCATGGCCTCCGTGCCCGGACTCGTGGAGCGGCGGCAGCTCCCGGCGGCTTTCGCGATGAACCAGATCGTGATCCAGGTCGGCGTCATCGTCGGTCCGGCACTCTCCGGCATCCTGCTGGGCGTCGGCCTGCCGCTCGTGTTCGGGCTCGACGCCGCATCCTTCGTCGTGGCCTGTGTGTGTACGGCACTCATGGCGCCGATCCCCCCGGGGCACGACGGGCGCGGCGTCTCACCGTGGCAGTCGACCAAGGAAGGGCTCCGCTACCTGCGCAGCCGGCAGGCCCTCCAGGGCGTCTATTTGATCGACATCAACGCCATGGTCTTCGGCATGCCGCGCGCGCTCTTCCCGGCCATGGCCGGATCGGTGTTCGGCGGTGGCACCATCACGCTCGGCTTCCTGTACGCCGCGCCGGGCGTCGGCGCGCTGGTCGGCGCCGTCACGACGGGCTGGATCGAGAGCGTCCGCCGTCAGGGCTGGGCCGTGATCATCGCTGTCGCCGTCTGGGGAGCCGCCATCGCGGTGTTCGGCCTGGTGGACACGCTGTGGATCGCCCTCGTCATGCTGGCCGTGGCGGGCTGGGCCGACGTGATCTCGGCCGTCCTGCGCAACACCATGCTGCAGACGTCCATCCCCGAGCGGTTCCGCAGCCGTATGTCGTCCATCCAGATGGCAGTGGTCCAGGGCGGACCGCGGCTCGGCGACATGGAATCCGGCCTCGTCGCCACCGCGACCAGTATCGAGTTCGCCGTGGTGTCGGGCGGCCTCGCCTGCATCGTGGGGGCCGCGCTGATCGGAGCCCTCATGCCGGGGTTCCGCCGGCACGTCGCGGGTGAGGTGGACGACGTCCCCGTATGATCCGGCCGTGACCGACACCGCTGCCTTCGAGGAACCGACCTGGGGCGAGGTCGACGCTGCCGCCTTTACCCGCATCGTCGTCGTGTCGCCCCACTTCGACGACGCGGCCATGGGGGCGGGGCACCTGCTCGCCAGCTACCCCGACACCACGGTGATCACGGTGCTCGGGGGGCCGCCACCCGTGTACCCCGAGGAGCCGACCGAGTGGGACGCGCTGGGCGGGTTCGTCGCCGGCGACGACGTGGTGGCGGTCCGACGGGAGGAGGACGTGGCGGCCATGGCCGTCCTCGAGTCGGGTTACCGCTGGCTCGACTTCCCCGACCACCAGTACCTGGCACCCGAGGACCGTCCGCCGCCGCCAGAGGTGGCCGCCGTTCTCGCCTCCACCATCGACGAGCTCGATCCCACGTCGGTCTTCTTCCCGATGGGTCTGGCCAACCCGGACCACGTGATGGTGCACGAGGCCTGTTTGCTCGTGCGCGAGGCGCAGCCGGAGCGCGAATGGTTCTGCTACGAGGACCACGGCTACAAGCATCTGCCTGGGTTGCTCGCATGGCGCGTCGCGCGGCTGTTGCGGGCCCATCCCTGGCCGACACCTGCCATCGTTCCGCACGTACCCGACGAAGAGAGGAAGCGCCGGGCCATCTGGTGTTACACGTCGCAGATCCCGCCGCTCGAACGCGACCACGCCCTCACGGCGCGGATAGCGGGACACGTCCCCGAGCAGTTCTGGCGGCTCGCCCCTCCGCCGAAGGGCTGGGAGGCCCTGTCCCAATTCATCTGACCGTTCGGTACGGTCAACGAACGGACGGTGTCAAATAGGGGACTTCGCCCCTAGCCGTCTCGCCGGGTCCGATGGAGGATCGAACCCATGACCATGTACGTCGACCTCTTGTCGCGCGCCCTCGACGGCTCTCCGTCGGTGAGCGCCGCTGAGTCCGACGACGCCTTATGGGCCGACCTGGTCAATTCCTGGGCGCAGTTGCTGGCCTACGAAATCCGCGGCACCCCTTCCGCCCCCGAGGCCCTGGCCCGGGAGTTGTCCTACGACGGCGCGTTGATCAGGTTCTGCGAGGCCCTCGACGTGCCCACCGCACCGGAGCGCTTCGCCAACCCCTTGGAGGAGCGCGCCCGTCTGGAACAGGCGTTGGCTGCGCGCGGCTTCAGCGTGGGCGGTCAATAGGAGCCCAGGAGCCCGCGCACTCATCGGCCGCCGAACTCCCGCCACCGGTCGCCCGGCCCGTCCTAGAGTCGGACGGGTGTCAGGGGACAACGAGTGTGTCGTGGAGGCCGCCGGCCGCGAGCTTGTGGTCACCCGGCCGGACAAGGTCTACTTCCCGGGGCTCGGTGCAACGAAGATCGAACTCGTCTCGTACTACCTCGAGGTGGGTGACCACCTGCTGAACACGGCGGGCGGACGTCCGGCCCTGTTGCAGCGGTTCCCGGATGGCGCGACGGGCAAGTCCTTCTACCAAAAGCGGATCCCCGCCGGTGCCCCGGACTGGCTGCAGTCGACGACGGTGTCGACGCCGAACGGCACCACGTCGAACGCGCTCGTCGTCGCGGACATCGCACATGTCGTCTGGGCCGTCAACTACGGGTGCCTCGGTCTGCACCTGTGGCCCTACCTGGCGGCGGATCCGGAACACGCCGACGAGTTGCGTATCGACCTTGACCCGACGACTGGACTCGGCTTCGACGACGTCCGCGTTGCCGCGTTGCGCTGCCGCGACTTCCTCGAGGAGCTCGGGCTGCGCGGGTACCCCAAGACGACCGGGAGCCACGGCCTGCACGTCTACCTCCGGTTGGAGCCCCGGTGGGATTCCATCGCGGTACGGGCGGCCGCGGTCGCGCTCGCCCGCGAGCTCGAACGCCGTTTCCCCGACGACATCACCTCCAACTGGTGGAAGGAAGAACGCGGCACCCGCGTCTTCGTCGACTTCAACCAGAACGCGCCGCACAAGACCGTCTTCGGCGCCTGGTTCGCCCGTCCCCGCACCGGTGGGCAGGTCTCGACGCCCCTGAGCTGGGACGAGGTCGAGACGGTGCAGCCCGACGAGCTCACGATCCGGACCGTGCCGGACCTGGTGGCGCAGCGCGGCGACCCCTGGGCCGACATCGCGGCGAGACCCCAGTCGTTGGAGCCGCTCTTGGAGCTGGCCGAGCGGGACAAAACGGCCGGCTTGCACGATGCACCCTGGCCTCCCCAGTATCCGAAGATGCCCGACGAGCCACCCCGGGTGGCCCCCAGCCGAGCCAAGAAGGCGTGACCGGCGTTGGACCCCCTGTACGCCCTGAACCAGATCGCCTTCCGGCTGGAGCGCAGCGGGGCGGACACCTACAAGGTGCGCGCGTTTCGGCACGCGGCCAGAGCGATCAAGTCGATTCCTCCTGACGAGTTGGCCGCGCTGGCCGACGCCGGCCGCCTGCAGTCCATAGAAGGCGTCGGCAAGTCGACGGCGCAGGTGATCACCGAAGCGCTGCGCGGCGACGAGCCCGCGTACCTGACCAAGCTGGACAAGGAGCTCGTCGCCGGGGATCTCGCGCTCGAGGGTCCGGCGGCCGAACTCCTCGGGTCGCTCAGAGGAGACTGTCACTCGCACTCGGACTGGTCCGACGGTGGCAGCCCCATCGCGGAGATGGCCGAGGCCGCCCGCGACCTCGGCCGCGAGTACCTCGTCCTGACCGACCACAGCGCGCGCCTCACCGTGGCCCACGGGCTGAACGAGGAGCGCCTGCTCGAGCAGCTCGACGTCATACGCGGCCTCAACGAGGAGCTGGCTCCGTTCCGGATCCTGACCGGCATGGAGGTGGACATCTTGGAGGACGGGTCGCTCGATCTGGACCTCGACCTCCTCGCCCAGCTCGACGTCGTCGTCGCCAGCGTGCACTCCAAGCTGCGCATGGAGGCGCCCGAAATGACCGCCCGGATGGTGGCCGCCGTGGAGAGCCCGCACACCGACATCCTCGGTCACTGCACGGGCCGGATCATCGTGGGGCGGGGCCGGCCGCAGTCCACGTTCGATGCAGAGGCCGTCTTCGACGCCTGCGCCCGCACCGGCACCGCCGTCGAGATCAATTCCCGCCCCGAGCGCCAGGACCCGCCCGAGGACCTGCTGCGGCAGGCCGTCGGGCTGGGATGCTCGTTCGCCATCGACACCGACGCCCACGCCCCGGGCCAGCTCGAGTGGCTGGGGCGCGGCTGCCGCAACGCCGTCACCGCCGACGTGCCGTTCGACCGGATCGTCAACCGTGCCACCGCCGACCAGCTGGTGGCCTGGGCGTCGTCGCACGAGGACGCGGCCTGACCTCATGGCCATGTCGCTCCCCGTCCACCCGCCGGTGTCGCCGATGCTGGCCAAGCTCACCCGCGACCTCCCCCGCGAAGAAGGCCTGTACTACGAACCCAAGTGGGACGGGTTCCGCTGCATCGTCTTCCGTGACGGCGACGAGGTCGAGCTGGGCAGCCGGAACGAGAAACCGCTGACCCGCTACTTCCCCGAGCTCGTCGACGCGCTGCGCCGGGAGCTCCCCGACCGCATCGTGCTCGACGGCGAAATCGTCATCGCCGGGCCGAGCGGCCTCGACTTCGACGCCCTGTCCCAGCGCATCCACCCCGCCGCCAAGCGCATCAACCAACTCGCCGAGGCCACGCCTGCCTCGTTCGTCGCCTTCGACCTCCTCGCGCACGACGACACCTCGTACATGGAGACGCCCTACGGGACGCGCCGCAAGACTTTGGAAAAGCTGCTCAAGAAGGTCCGGCCGCCGGTGCACCTCACGCAGGCCACCCAGGACCCCGACGTCGCGGCCGACTGGTTCTCCCGTTTCGAGGGCGCCGGCCTCGATGGCGTCGTCGCCAAACCCTCCGACCTGCACTACCTCCCCGACAAGCGCGTCATGCTCAAGGTCAAGCACCAGCGGACCGCGGACTGCGTGGTCGCCGGGTTCCGGACCCACAAGGACGGGGAAGGGGTCGGCTCACTCCTGCTCGGTCTCTTCGACTCGTCGGGGACGCTCCACCACGTCGGCGTTGCGTCGGGCTTCAGCGTCGCCCGCCGGCGCGAGCTCGTCGATGAGGTCAAGCCGTACCGGAAGAACGCCCTCAAGGGCCACCCCTGGGCCGGGTGGGCCGAAGCGCAGGCCGAGGGACGGGCGCCCGGGGGCATGAACCGGTGGAATGCCGGCAAGGACATGACCTGGGAACCCTTGCGGCCCGAAGCCGTGTGCGAGGTGTCATACGACCACCTTCAGGAGAACCGCTTCCGGCACGCCACGTCGCTCGTGCGCTGGCGGCCCGATCGCAAACCGGAGTCCTGCACGTACGACCAGCTCGACACGCCCGTGCCCATGGAGCTGGCCGAGGTGTTCGGGACGCAGGTCCGCTGACTGCTTCCCGCGCCGCCACCACCCCGGACCACCAAAAGATTTTTTCGCGACAAATCCCCGTCGCGGGGACCGTTCACCCGTGATGCCCGTCAGCGACCCGACGATCGACACTCCCATGGACGTCAGCGCGGTGGCCACGCTGTCCACCGAGGAGATCATGTGCTTGGCCGCCGAGTCGGCTCACCGCATGGCTTCTCTGGCGGGCCTCATCGTTCTGCTCGCCGGCGAACTCGACCGCCGCGAGGGGTGGCGCGACGAGGGAGCCACCTCGCTCGAGGCGTGGCTCGTCGAGCGCCTGGGCGTGTCCGTCGCCACGGCCAGGGCCTTCGCGCATGTCGGTAAGCGGCTTTTCGACCTCCCGCACCTCGCCGCCGGACTGTCATCGGGGGAGTTGACCTTCGACAAGGTGCGCGCCGTGGTCGACACGGCCACCCCGGAAACGGACCGGGAAATCCGGGACCGGGCGCAGGAGCACTCGGTGGCCGAGCTGACCCGCCTGGCGAACTCCCGTCGGGGGGCGCCGCCGACCGCGGCAGACGCGGAGTACGAAGGACGCTCCCTTCGTTTCAACGACACCTTCCGGACCGTGACCGCCCAGCTCCCCGCGGAGACGTACGCAGAAGTACGCGGCCTCCTCGAGACCGCCGCCAAGTCGCTGCCTTCGGACGGCGAGACCCCGTGGGACCGCCGACTGGCGGACGCCTTCGTGGGATTGATCCGCTCACAGCGGGGCACCCGGTACGCGGCCTCCTCCTACACGGTGGTCGCCCACACACCCCTCGAGACCCTCTTCGACGAATCGTCGGAGCTAGCCGGCGAGCTCGAGCGCGACGGCCTGATCAGTGCCGAGACCGTCCGCCGCCTGGCCTGTGACGCAACGCTGATCCTGGCCGTCGACGACGACGTCGGTCACACCATGTACGAGGGCCGGGCCCAGCGATATCCGACCGATACCCAGCGCCGGGAGATCATCCGTCGTGATCGCCACTGCCGCTTCCCCGGCTGTGACAATGCCACCTTCGTCAACCCGCATCACATCAAGTGGTGGATACGTGGCCTTGGCACGACAGACCTGCCCAACCTCGCACTCCTCTGCGAGTACCACCACCACCTGATCCATTCCAAACGCTGGAGCATGTCGGGTGACGCCAATCGGGAGCTCACGTTCGTCGGGCCGACCGGCCGGGAGATGACGTCGCGGTCGTCGCCACTGTGGACGACGATCGCGGCGCCTAAAGACTGAGCAGGTCGGGGTCCGCCGCCAACTCCGCTCGGACGGCGGCCTCCCAGAAGCCGATGAACCCCTCGCCGTCGCTCTGCGCGACGAGGTCGATGAAGGCTTGAGGCACCCGGGACGGGGAGGTGCTGCCGGCGGCCCGGGCCATCCAGGCGTGCTGGCAGCGCTGCTCAAGGGCGACCGCGCGCTGGTGCACGGCGCGGGCCGAGCCTCCGAGCACGAACACGCCGTGCCCGGCCAGCAGCGCCATGGCCGCCTCACCGACGTGTTCCACGGCGCGGGCGGCGCTCCCCGAATCGTTGACCGGACCCTCGTACTCGTCCACGAGGACGAGCCGGCCACCGCCCAGGGCCGAGCTCTGGTCGAGGATCGGCGGTACCTCTCCCATGTCCGCCCAGACCGTCCCGTACAAGGGGTGGTTATGGGCGGCCCACACCACGTCGGAGCGCGCCCGGTGCAGCTCGAGGTGAAGTGGGATCCCGAGCGGAACCGGCCACTCCCCCTCGACAACACTGCCGTCGAGATCGATCCGGATCACCTGGGAGGGCCGGAGTTCGGCCCAGGTGACGAGCCACGGATTGCAGAGGAGCGTGCCGTCCCCGAGGTTCACCGTGATGTGCCCGGCGAGATGATCGTTGTACCCCTCTCGCCACAGGGCCCGAGCGAGCACGACCAGTTCCTCCCTCGGTGTGAGGTCGGGCATGAGCTTTTCGGCCGTCGGAACGAACACCCTGGCTCCTCTCAACCGGTCTCGGCGGCGTTCATTGGGGCAGCACCGGAGCCGGTAGCGGGTGGCGGTACAAGGCGGCCGCATTCAAGCAGCACATGGCGCGCAACTCGTTGGCGGGAATATGGCCCCAGCAATCCTGAATCACCTGCTGGGTGTCGGGCCAGGTGCCGTCACCGTGCGGATAGTCGACTTCAACCATGATGTTCTCGACCCCGATGGCGTGGCGAGTATCGATGGTGGAGGGGTCGTCGAGCGTGCAGAACCAGAAATTGCGACGCAGTACCTCTGCCGGGCGGATCTCCCAGCCCCGTCCGTAGCCGGAACGGTCCACCATGTTGTCGAGACGGTCGAGCAGCATCGCGACCCAGCCGATGCCGCCTTCGCTCATCGCCACCTTCAACGTGGGCCTCCGGAGCGGATATTCGGACCACAGCCATTCGGTGGCCGCGGTCAGTGACCTCTGGCCGAACAAGGTCGCCCCGATCTGCAACGGCGCACCGCCCGGTGGGCCGCTTTCGATACCCGAGCTGCCGACGTGCAGCGACACCACGGTGTCCGTCTCGACGATCGCATCCATGATCGGATCCCAGTGCTGTCGCTCCCACAAGGACGGCAGCCCGACCTCGTGGGGGCGCTCCGGGAGCGTGACGGACGTGAAACCGCGTGCCGCGTTACGTCGGATTTCGTCGGCGGCCAAGTCGGGATCGGCGAGGTACGTGATGCCGAGCGGCACGATGCGCTCGCGATGTGGCAGGTACCACTCTTCGAAGAGCCAGTCGTTCCACGCCCGTACACACGCCAAGCCAAGCTCACGGTCGGGACACGCGAAGAAAACCCGGCCGCAAAATCCGGTGATCTGCGACGGGAAGTTCACCGATGCCCATACCCCGTTGATGTCCATGTCTCGAACCCGCGCCTCCACGTCGTAACAGCCGGGCCGCATCTGGTCGAACCGGAAGGGCTCCAAGCCATAGGTCTCGCGCCGGCGACCGGCGACCGCGTTCATACCGACCTGGGTGTAGCGCTCACCCTCGAACTCCCATACCTGGTGCCCTTCGGGTGTCTCGACGATCCGCGGCGCCCGGTCTTGGAGCACAGCCGGCAGCCGGTGTTCGAACGTGTGCGCGGGCTCGACGACGTGGTCATCGACCGAAATAACTGTGAAACGTACCGTCCGGGGCTGTGGGTCCGGGAGGAAGAGGTCGGTATCGAGTGCGGTCATAGAAGGTGGCCGTAGGGCATGACCAAGGATAGGCCGACATCGGCTCACGGCTCCCACGCCGTTCCGCAGAGGAGCGACTTCGGGTTCCGCGCTATTGCGGGCGAGGAACCTGGGTAGATACTGGCCGGGCTGACTGGTCGGACCGAAGGAGGCGTCATGATCGCATTGATCGTTGTCTCGACATTCGTGGTGCTGCTCCTCGGCATCCTTGTCGCAGGACTGCTCCGCAGCCATGCGGACATCCTCCGTGCGCTCCACGAATTGGGGGTGGGCGTCGGTGACCCGAGCGCACAGGCTCCGAGTGTCGCCACGTCGTTACCCGCACCGGCGGCTCCGCCCTCGTACGACGGAACCGACGCCGCGCTGGACATCGCGGGCCTCACCCCGGACGGCGACGCGAGGGCGGTGTCGGTGACGAATAGCGACCGTCGCACCCTGCTCGCCTTCCTCTCGTCCGGGTGTGCGACCTGCGCCGGGTTCTGGCGCGACCTGCAGACTCCGGGACGATTCGACCTGGGCGACGTGCGCATTGTGATCGTCACCAAAGGGCCCGACATGGAGGTGGCGGCGGAGGTGCGGACGCTCACCCTCGGTCGGGTGCCCGTCGTCATGTCGACCGAAGCATGGGACGACTACCGGGTACCGGCGTCACCGTTCTTCGTTCTGGTGGACGGCGCCACCGGACGGCGGATCGGACACGGTGTCGCCGCACAGACCGCACAGCTCGCCGATCTGGTGAGGCGGGCGGAGCATGACGTGGCGCTCCGTGACGCCCATCTCGATGGTCCGGCCCGGGAAGCCGCGAACGACGCACTGCTTGTCGCGGCCGGTCTCACACCCGGTCATCAGAGCCTGTATCCCCAGAGTTTCAACGACGTGTTCCCGTTTGCACCGAGCCTTGGCCAATCGCAGCAGCAGGAGCAGCGCAGCGAGTCCACCCAGGTCCCCCGGTAGTGGGAACCATCCAGGCCCACGGGATCACGGCACACCTGCCCGCAGGATTCGAGGGTCGCATCTTCATCCGGCCAACGGTGGGCGAAGGGGTGTCGTATCCGGTTGCGCACTTCGCCACGTTTCCCCTCCCCGACGACGTCGGTGATTTCGGAAGCGGCGCGGTGACGTTGATGGGCCCATCCGACGTCTTTGCCACCCTCTTCGAGTACGGCCCGGAGAGTTTGGGCACCGTGTTGTTCGCCCGCCAGGGCAGACCGATTTCCCTGAGCCCGGCCGACTTCCGAAAGACGGTGCTGCGCCGTGCGCTCGGTGGCCAGGCCGGTACGCAATGGTTCTTCACCGAGGCGGGCCGCCCTTTCTCCTTCTACGCCGTCCTCGGGAGCCAGGCTCTCGGTCCGAGCCTCGTGCCCCTCGTCAACCAGGTATTGGCGTCGCTGACGCTGAGCCCGGTCACGCCCGCGACTCCCATCCCGGCAGCGCTGTGGAACTGATCGGTCTCTACCTCGTCGCCACGGGGCTCCTGGTCGTCGCCGGAATCGCCAAGGCCATCCGGCCCGAGGACACCGCCCGTGCGCTCCATGATCTCGTCCCGACGTATGCGAGCTCCGTGGTGACCAACCACCGAATGCGGGCGCTCGTCCGATCCGGGGCGGCCCTCGAAGCCGGACTCGGGGTCGTCGCCATGTTGTATCCGCGCCCGGTCTCCGCCACCCTGGTCGCGACCTCGTACGTGGTCTTTGCCGGCGTGATCGCTTATCCGCGTGCGTCCGGCGCGGCGCTCTCGAGCTGTGGTTGTTTCGGTCGGGCGGACACTCCGGCCACCGCGCTCCACGCCCTCGTCGACCTTGTCTTCGCGTTCAGCGGTGCCGCCGTCGCAGCGAACGCACCATCCGACGGCACTCTGGCCATGTTCTTGAGCCGTCAGCCGGCGGCCGGCGTTCCGCTGGTCTTGGTGTCCACGGTCGGGCTCTACCTCGCCTACCTGGTCCTGGCCTTGTTACCCCGCCTGGAGGGCGCAGGCCGTCTCGTACGACGTCAGCCGGAACCGGCGGCTCCGAGGCGGACGCCATGAGCCTGTCGACCGTATTCGTGAGGCGAGCATCGGCCTTTCTCGACAACCGGCTGTCGCGCCGCAACCTGATCAACCGGTCGGCGTTCGTTGGTAGCGCGGTCGTCGTCGGAGCAGGGCTCGACCTCGCACTGAAGCCGGGCACGGCGTACGCCCTCATCTGCGAATGCGGGAATGCCGGCTGCGGATGTGGGTCCACGTGCTGCTCGGGTTACACCGAGTTCTGCTGTTCCGTCAGCGGCTCCAACTACTGCCCCGCCAACACGGTGATGGGCGGCTGGTGGATGGCCGACAACTCCTCGTTCTGCAACGGTCCCCGCTACTACATGGACTGCAACGCCAACTGTGCGTGCGACGCGGGCTGCGGCGGGGGGTATCCCTTCTGCGAGCCGGGCTGCGATCTCACCGGGTGCGGGTGTGGACCGCAGGGCTGCGATTCGTTCCTTACGGGCTGCCTGCAGTTCCGCTACGGCCAGTGCAACCAGAACGTGGCCTGCATGGGTCGGATCGTCTGCCGGGTGGTCGCGTGCGTGCCCCCCTGGCAGATCGATCCCAGCTGCACGACGGCCGTGGCGGTCGACAACGGGACGGCCGAGCAGAACGAGCCCTGTTGGACGCCGGCGCCGCCGACCCCGCCGGTGGTCGGGATGGCGTCGAGCCCCGACGGCGCGGGCTATGGCCTCGCCACGGCTACGGGTGTCGTATACCAGTTCGGCGACTTTCCCTCTTCCGGGGACGTCTCGGGAACGGTGCTCGATGCCCCGATCGTCGCTATCGCGGCGTCACGGGCCCCCGGCTATTACCTCGTGGCGAGCGACGGCGGCATCTTCGCCTTCGGCGACGCGCAGTTCTACGGCTCCATGGGCGGTCTGCCGCTGGACGCGCCGATCGTCGCCCTGGCGACCACGCCCTCGGGGAACGGGTACTGGTGCGTGGCCAGCGACGGGGGGATCTTCACTTTCGGCGACGCGCAGTTCTACGGATCCATGGGCGGCCTTCACCTCAACGCGCCGATCGTCGGCATGGCCGCCACGCCCTCGGGCAACGGCTACTGGTGCGTGGCCAGCGACGGCGGGATCTTCGCCTTCGGCGACGCGCAGTTCTACGGCTCCATGGGTGGCCTTCACCTCAACGCGCCGATCGTCGGCCTGGCCGCCACGCCCTCGGGCAACGGCTACTGGTGCGTGGCGAGCGACGGTGGGATCTTCGCCTTCGGCGACGCGCCCTTCGACGGATCCATGGGAGGGACCACCCTCGCGGAACCTGTGGTCGGTGTGTGCCGCGACGGCGAGGGCGAGGGGTATTGGATCGTGGCGCGCGACGGCGGCATCTTCGCTCTCGGCGCGCCGTTCTTCGGAACACCGGAATGACACAAGGAGGATGGAACTGTGACCACTGATGTCCTCGCCGCCTGCGCGTTTGCACTCTGCCTGGCCGTCGCCGCTCGCTCCACGTGGTCGCCGTGCGGGCTCTCCATGCTGGCCACGATCACCCCGCTCGCCGAGCAGGGCCGGGGACACCGCTATCGCGCTGCTGCGGCCTGGTTCATCGCGGGTGGGCTCGCCGGGGGCGCCTGCCTCGGCGTGATCGACGGAGGGATCGCCGCCGCAGTTCGGTCAGCCGCACCGGCCCCGGCCGTCCTCGCGGCCGGCGCCCTGGTGGCCGCCGCCGTGACGCTCGCCGCCGAGCTGGGCCTCTGGGGCTTCCGCGTTCCCGTCCACCACCGGCAGGTCAACGAGCGATGGCTGGACGAGTTGCGGCCCTGGGTCTACGCGGGCGGGTTCGGATGGCAGGTCGGCACCGGGCTCGCCACGTACATCATGACGCCGGCCCTGTACCTGATGATCCTCACGGCCGCCCTCACGGCCACGCCGTGGATCGCGGTGGCCGTGCCGGCGTCCTTCGGACTTTTGCGCGGCCTCGCCGTGCTGCTCGGACGGGGCATTACAGACACCCAGAGCCTCACCACGTTCCACAGACGTTTCCATCAGTCGCAACCGCTCGTCTGGCGCACGCTGGTCGTGGTCGAAGCCGCCGTCATCCTGGCCTGTGCGTGGTTGCTGTCACCGTGGGCCGTGCCGGCGCTGGCCCTCGTCGCAGTCGTCGCGATCCCGGCCGCGGCGGCCCGTCGCCGGGTGCCGTCCGAGGCGGCCCCCCACCCCGGCTGATCGGTACGATCGGCCCATCGACTCCTCTCCCCCCATCCGTCTGCTGCTGGCGGACGTGGACGGCACGCTGGTCACCCAGGACAAGGTCTTGACCGACCGCGCCGTCGCCGCGGTGCGGAAGCTTGCGGACGCAGACGTCCGCTTCGCCATCACGAGCGGCCGTCCGCCCCGGGGCATGGAGATGCTCGTCGAGCCGCTCGCGCTCACGACGCCGATGGCGGCCTTCAACGGCGGCCAACTGGTCGACCCCGAGCTGGTCGTGCTCGAACAGCACGTCATACCCGAGGATCTGGTGTCCCCGATCGCCGAACTGATGGGTTCGTACAAGCTCGTCGTCTGGCTCTACCGGGACACCGACTGGTACGTCCCCGACCCCAAGGGGCCACACGTCGACCGCGAGGCGTGGACCGTGAAGTTCCAACCCAAGGTCATGGACGGGCTCCAGGGCCTGACCGACGGCGTGGTCAAGCTCGTCGGCGTGAGCGACGACCATCAGGCCGTCGCCGAGGCGTCGAAGGCGGCCCACGACCAGTTCGGTGACCACGTCACGGCCGCGGCGTCCCAGCCCTACTACCTCGATGTCACGCATCCCTTGGCCAACAAAGGCAATGTGGCCAAGGAACTGGCCCGCCGCTTCGACCTGCAGCCGGAGGAGATCGCCACCATCGGCGACATGCCCAACGACATCTTGATGTTCGCCCACTCCGGGCTCAGCATCGCCATGGGAAACGCAGACCCCCAGGTGAAGAAGGCGGCTCGCCGCATCACCACCAGCGACGAGGAGGAGGGTTTCGCCGTCGCCGTCGAGCGGTACGTCCTCCCGGCCGCGTCGACAGCGAAGGCGGTCACACCCCCCGGTGGTTCTCGAAGCGGGCGTACTGCTTGAGAAACAGGAGGTTGGCCTTCCCGGTCGGCCCGTTGCGGTGTTTGGCCACCTCAATCAGCGCGTCGTCGGCCCGGTCGATCGGAACCTCGTCGTTGTACTCGGACTCCCGGTAGATGAACAGCACCACGTCGGCGTCCTGCTCGAGCGAACCCGACTCCCGCAGGTCCGACAGCTGGGGCGTCTTGTCCTGGCGGGACTCGAGGTTGCGCGAGAGCTGCGACAGGGCGACGACGGGCACCTCGAGCTCGCGGGCCAGGATCTTCAACCCACGGCTGATCTCGGCCACCTCGGTCTGCCGGTTCTCGGCCCTCCCCCGCCCGGTCATCAGCTGCAGATAGTCGACGACCACGAGCCCGAGGTCGCCCTCGGACTTCTTGAGACGCCGGGCCCGGGCCCGGATGTCCATGACGGTGACGTTGGGGTTGTCGTCGATGTAGATCGGCGCGCTCGACAGCCGCGTCACGGCCATCCCGATTTTGCTCCAGTCCTGCGTCCGGATCCGACCGGTCTGCAGGCTCTGGCCGTTCACCTCCGCCTCCGACGCCAGTAGACGCTGCGTCAGCTCCAGGTGGCCCATCTCCAACGAGAACAGCAGCGCCGGGCGCTGCACCGCCAAGCCGACGTGGGCCAATACGCCCAAAGCGAAGCTCGTCTTGCCCATGCCGGGGCGGGCGCCCACGATGTTCAGCGAGGAGGGCTGGAACCCGAGCAGGATCCGGTCGAGCTCGTGGAACCCCGTCGCCACGCCGGTGATCTCCGACCCGCGCTGGCCCAGCTCCTCTATCCGGTCCAGCCCCTGGCCCAGCAACTCACGCAGCGGGTAGATGGAGTCGGTCGTGCGCCGCTCGGCCACGTTGAACACCAGCTGTTCCGCCTCGTCGACCGCGGCCTTCACGTCCTCGGGCACCGAGTAGCCGATGTCAGCGATCTCCCCCGACACGGCGATGAGCTTGCGCAGCAGCGAGTGCTCCTCGACGATGTCGGCGTAGTGCTTCGCGTTCGCGATCGACGGCGTGTTGGCCTGCAGCGAGATGAAGATCGACGGGTCCCCCACCGCGTCCAGCAGCCCCGACCGCTTGAGCTCGTCGGTCACGGTCACGGCGTCAATGGCCTCGCCACGCTCCATGAGGGCCCGGATGGCGGCGAAGATGTGGCCGTGGGCCGGCTTGTAGAAGTCGTCCGCCGAGCAGCGCTCTATCCCGACGGACGCCGCGTCGTTCGAAAGCAGCATGGCGCCCAGGAGGGACTCCTCGGCCTCGAGGTCATGCGGCGGCACCCGGGCGCCGGTGGGCGCCGTGCGGATCGGGCGGGGTCGGGTGTCGTCGAAGGCTTGAACCACGGCTCCCCTACTGTGACGATCGCGCCTTGTTGACGGTAAGGCCCGATTTCGTGTGGATAAGCCGTGTACGAACGGTCGCCCGCTGTGGACCGCCGTACCCCACGAAGCCCCGCGTCAGCTGCACCGCTCCATGCTGCACCGCCCCAGTGACAAGGGCTGGGGATAGCTGAACCGCCGCAGGTCAGGAGGCGGCTGTGACCTCCACGGTCACGACGGCGGTCACGTCGTTGAAGAGCTCGACGGTCACCTCGAAGGTCCCCGTCTCCTTGATGTGCTCCGGCAGCACGATGTGGCGCCGGTCCACCTCGACCCCCTTCGAGGCCCGAATGGCATCGGCCACGTCCGATGGCCCGATGGAGCCGAACAGCCGCCCGCCCGACGCAGCCCGCGCCGCGATCGGGACGACCGCACCCGCCAGGAGGGACGACTGGGCCTCGGCCGCCTGGCGGTCCTGCGCCTCCTGGAGGTCGCGGCGCCGGCGCATGCGCTCGGCCTGCCCCTCTATCCCGTCACTGGCCATGACGGCCCGCCCCTCGGGCAGGAGGTAGTTACGGGCGAACCCGCTGGCCACCTTCACAATGTCGCCTCGGCGGCCGACCCCCGCCACGTCGTCCCGCAGGAGGACCTTCACGCCCCGTCACCTCCGGCCGCGCCGTCACCTGCGGCCCCGTCGGCACCTCCGGCCACGTCGGCCGCCTCAGCCTCCGCCCCGTCGGCGAGCGCGTCCTCGGCCATCTCCTCCACCAGTTCTTCGACCTCGGCGACCTCCGCCGCCTCGGCCTGGGCGTCGGCCGCCTCCGTGTCGTCCAGCACCTCCACTGCAACTTCCACGGGTCGCGCCCGGTCGGCGCCGCCCGCACCCGGACCAGGACCAGTGGAGTCCAGCGTGCGGTCGCCCCGGTCGCCGCGGTCACGCCGCCCACCGGGACGCTCGGTCACGGTGCGCTGCGTGTAGGGCAGCAGGACGAGCTCACGCGCCGTCTTGATCGCCTGCGCCAGCGCCCGCTGGTGCTGCGCGCAGTTGCCCGTCACCCGCCGGGAGCGGATCTTCCCGCGGTCGCTCATGTACTTCCGCAGCATGGGGACGTCCTTGTAGTCCACCCACTCGACCTTGTCCCGGCACAAGGCGCACGGCTTCTTCTTGACCCTCCGCCCGAGATCCTTCGGCGCCCGTCGCGTCGACGAGCCCCCACGCTGGTTGTTACGGGCCATCAGAAGGGCTCCTCGTCGAATCCGTATCCGCCGCCCTCAGCCGCCGGACTCGGCGCGGCGGCCGGCGACTGCCGTCCGCCCCCACCGCCGCCACGAGACGGTCCGTCGCCGGGTGCACGCCGTTCGTTCTTGGTGACGGTGGCGGTCGCCCAACGCAGCGACGGGCCGATTTCGTCGGCGACGACTTCGACCTTGGAGCGCTTGTCGCCCTCCTGGGTCTCCCAGCTGCGCTGCTCGAGGCGCCCGGCCACCATGACCCGGGCGCCGCGGGTGAGCGTCTCGCTCACGTTCTCGGCCATCTCGCGCCAGCAGACCACGTCGAAGAAGGACGTCGCCTCCTCCCACTCCTGGGTCTGGCGGTTCTGCCAGCGCCGGTTGACCGCCAGCCCGAAGCTGGCAGTGGGCTGGCCCGTGTTGGTGAAGCGCAACTCGGGGTCGCGGGTGATGTTGCCCACGAGGATCACGCTGTTGTCGGTCGCCATCGGCTACTCCTCTCCTCAGTTCGCCGTTGCCGCCGACTCGGCCGCGGCAGCGCCCACCCGGGACTCGGGCAGGCGCACGACCTTGTGCCGGACCACTTCATCGGCCAGCCCGAGCGTACGGTCGAGCTCTGACACCGTCCGGGGCTCCCCGGTGAACTCCACGACCACGTAGTAGCCCTCGCGCTTGTGGTTCACCTCGTAGGCGAAGGTGCGCCGGCCCCAGCGGTCGATGGCGCCGGGTGTGCCCCCGTTGGTGCGGATCACGTCGAGCGCATGGTCGAGCACACCCTGGATCTGGCTCGGCTCGGTGGTGGCCTCGAAGATGGCCATGACTTCGTAAGGCCGCATGTGCGGCGTACCTCCCTCTGGACCGAGCGGCTCGCTCGGGCTCCTGGCGGTCAGGAGCAGGGTCTGTTGCGGGCGGCCATGCTAGTCGGCCCTAGCCGAGGGCATCGCTCAGCCCCTCCGGCGCGTGGTACGTCTCGGCGTCGCCGGGAAACCGTCCCGACCGCACGTCGTCGGCGAAGGCGGCGATCGCCTCCGTCGCGATCCGGCCCACGTCGGCGTACCGGCGGACGAACTTGGGCGGGCTGCCGGCGCCGAGGCCGAGGAGGTCGTGGAAGACGAGCACCTGGCCGTCGCAGGCCGGTCCGGCCCCGATCCCGATGGTCGGCACGTCGATCGCCTCGGTCACCTTGGCACCCACCACGTCCGGGACGCCCTCTATGACGAAGCCGAAGCAGCCGGCCACGCTGAGCGCCTTGGCCGCGTCGAGCAGCGCGGCGGCCGCATCGACGCTCTTGCCCTGCACCCGGAAGCCGCCCATGGCGAGCACCGACTGGGGCGTGAGGCCTAGATGGCCCATGACGGGGATCTCGGCCCGGATGATGGCCTCGACGACCGGCAGCCGGGCACGTCCGCCCTCGAGCTTGACGGCGTGGGCGCCGGCGCGGATGAGGGTGGCGGCGTTGCGCACCGCGTCCTCGGGCGAGAGGTGGTAGCTCATCCAGGGCATGTCGCCCAGGATCAGGCAGCGCGGCTTGGCCCGCGCCACGGCGGCGGTGTGATGAGCCATGACGTCGATGTCGACGTGCAGCGTGTCCTCATAACCGAGCACGGTGTTGGCCACCGAGTCCCCCACCAGGATGATGTCCGCGCCCGCTTCCGAGACGATGCGGGCGCCCGGCTCGTCGTAGGCGGTGACCATCACGATCGGCGTCGCACCGTCGCGACGCTTGCGCGCCCGCAGAGACGGAACGGTGACGGGGGTCACGACCGGGCCGTCCGACGGCTCTTCTGTCTCTCGCCCCCGGCCGGGTACTTGCGCATCAAGTGGTGCCAGGCACAGGCGGGACAAACCTCGACCTCGTAGCAGAGCACCGGCTCCGGACGCCGGCAGAGGGCCTTGAGCTCGGCGGCCGTGCCGGGGCACCGGCCGCCGGCCGGCAGCTTGGCCCCGAAGACGAACGTCACCGTCACGAGCCGCCCGTCGTCGCAGATCGGGCAGACCTCTTTGGTGGGCCGCCCCACGTTGCGGGCGGCCCGCAGCAGCTCCGGATGGGCGTCGCAGACGTCGACCTTCTGGACCCGCCCCCGTTCGACGTCCTTGACCAGCCCGTTCCGCACGATCCGGTACTCCACCTGGGCCGTGACATCCGGGCTCACCGCCCGGGATGAGGACGTTACGGACACGGGAGCCAGGCTAGCCCTCGTGCCTGGGAACAGCATTCACCGCCGACCGTTCTCGGCGATCCCGGCGGGCGCTCCCTTGTGGAGCGGCCGGCGCCCGTCAGGACGTAGACGGGCACGTGACCGGAGGGTGACGGTTCCGCGTGCACCGCTATATCGAGTCGATATAATGATCCGCAATGTTGGACATGGCCATATTGGGCCTGCTCGAAGAGGGCGACCTCCACGGTTACGAGATCCGCCGCCAGCTGCGCGACCACCTGGGGCTCCTGGCCAACGTGTCGTTCGGTTCGATCTACCCCGCCTTGACC
This sequence comes from uncultured Acidimicrobiaceae bacterium, assembly GCA_963834405.1. Taxonomy (GTDB): domain Bacteria; phylum Actinomycetota; class Acidimicrobiia; order Acidimicrobiales; family RAAP-2; genus Bog-473. The sequence goes on from CAWIBX010000003.1 coordinate 366,706, forward strand.
AGGCTCGAGAAGGCCGGGGCGGTGGAAACCACAGAAGGCCAGTCCACGAGCAGGGCGAACACCACCGCGGCGGCTCCTCCGACGGGCTCCTTGAGCGGCGAGCTGGCCGTGCTGCGCTCGCGGCGCCACGCCGGGGGGCGGGGACGGCGGGGCAAGAAGGTCTACCGGATCACCGACGCCGGGCGGCAGCTCTTCGCCGAGCTCCTGGCCGACGGCGGCTCGGCCGACGACGCCCGCAGCTTCTCGCTGCGGCTGGCCTTCGCCCGGCACCTGGCGCCGGCGGCCCGCCTGTCGCTGTTGGAGCGGCGGCGCGCGCTGCTCGTGCAGCGGCTGGGGGACGCGGAGTCGACCCGGACGGATCTCGATCCCTACGCCCGCTCGGTCGTCCAACACACAACTGACGGCATCGCCCGGGACATCAGCTGGCTGGACCGGCTGATCGAGGGCGAGCGTCTGATCTCATCCGCCGCCGAGCCGGCGTCCTGACCAACAAAGGAGACATCCGATGCACAGCCCCATCCGCCTCGCGATCGCCGGCGTCGGCAACTGCGCCAGTTCGCTCGTACAGGGGATCTCGTACTACAAGGACGCCGACCCGGACGAGGTGGTGCCGGGGCTCATGCACGTGGAGCTCGGCGGGTACCACGTGCGCGACCTCTTGCCCGTCGTGGCCTTCGACGTCGACCAGACCAAGGTCGGCACCGACCTGGGGAAGGCCATCTTCGCCGGGCACAACAACACGGTGCGCTTCGCCGAGGTGAGCGAACTGGGCGTGACCGTCCAGCGGGCCCCGACCTTCGACGGGCTGGGCCGGTACTACAAGGAGGTCGTCGAGGAGTCACCAGCCGAGCCGGTCGACGTGGCGGCGGCGCTGCGGGAGACCCGGGCCGACGTGTTGGTGTCGTACCTGCCGGTCGGGTCGGAAAAGGCCCAGCGCCACTACGCGCAGGCCTGCCTCGACGCCAAGGTGGCCTTCGTCAACGCGATCCCCGTCTTCATCGCCTCGGACCTCGAGTGGGCCCTGCGGTTCCAGGAGGCCGGGGTGCCGATCGTGGGCGACGACATCAAGTCGCAGGTCGGTTCGACCATCGTGCACCGCATCCTGACCCGGCTGTTCGAGGACCGGGGGCTGGCGCTCGACCACACGTACCAGCTCAACTTCGGCGGCAACATGGACTTCAAGAACATGCTCGAGCGGGAGCGGCTGGAGTCGAAGAAGATCTCGAAGACGCAGGCCGTGACGAGCCAGATCGAGGACAACGTGCTGGGCGACGACGACGTCCACGTGGGTCCGTCAGACCACGTCCCGTGGCTCAAGGACCGCAAGTGGGCCTACATCCGCATGGAGGGCCGCAACTTCGGCGACGTGCCGCTGAACCTGGAGCTCAAGCTCGAGGTGTGGGACTCGCCCAACTCGGCGGGGGTGATCATCGACGCCGTGCGCTGCGCCAAGCTGGCGCTCGACCGCGGCATCGGGGGCCCGCTGCTGGGCCCGTCGGCCTACTTCATGAAGTCGCCGCCGGTCCAGTACCACGACGACGAGGCGCACGCCCTGGTCGAGGCGTTCGCCGCCGGGACGGACGGGGTGGCGGACGGCGCCGCCGCCGGCCGCGCCCGGCGCACAGAGGGCTGACCGTCCTCGACCTCGTACCTCGTCAGACGAGGATGCGCTCGTCGGGCGCCCGCACGCCGAGCACGGCGAGCGTCCGGCCCATGCCGAGGAACGTCCCGCAGCAGATGACCAGGTCCGCCAACTCGTCGTCGTCGTACGCGGCGTGCAGGCGGCCCCAGAACTCTTCGTCCGTCGAGAGCGCCTCGTGGTCCAAGGCGAAACGCTCGGCGAACTCAGCCGCCAGCCGCTCCCGGTCGCTCAGGTCGGTGGCGGTGCGCCAGTCGGTGGCCGACGCGTAGAACGGCTCGCCGGCTCCGGACTTCTCGCCGTCGCGGGCCCGGGTGTCGCGGCACACGGCGCAGTCGTTGATCAGCGCGATCGTCCAGCGGGCGGCCTCGCGCTCGCGCACCGACAGCTGCGAGTTGCCGTAGACGGCCTCCGACAGCTTCCCCATCCCGGCCGCCATCTTCGGGCGCAGGAGCGCCCAGTCGATGTGCTCGCCCATGCCTGTCTCGGGTGCCGTGATCCGTGTCATACGCGCGACCGTAGCGCCGACCTCGTCGACGAGGTCGGCGTGTCAGGACCGGTTGGCGGCCCACCACGCCCTGAGCCGGGCGGCGGCCTCCTCCTCGCCCAGCGGGCCCTCGTCAAGGCGCAGCTCCATGAGGAACGAGAGCGCCCGGCCGACCGCCGGTCCCGGGCCGATGCGCAGCAGCTCCATGACCTGGTTGCCGTCGAAGTCGGGGCGGAGGGCATCGAGCTCCTCCTGCTCACGCAGCTCGCCGATCCGGCGCTCCAGCTCGTCCATGCGGCGGGCCAGGGCCCGGGCCTTGGCCGCGTTGCGGGTCGTGCAGTCGCATCGGGTCAGCTCGTTCAGCATGTCGAGGTACGGGCCGGCGTCGCGCACGTAGCGGCGCACCGCCTTGTCCGTCCACCCGAGCCGGTAGGTATGGAAGCGCAGGTGCAACTCGACCAGACGCACGACCGTGTCGACGTCGGCGGCCGGGTAGCGCAGCGCCTCCATGCGCGCCCTGGTCATACGAGCCCCCACCACCTCGTGGTGGTGGAACGTGACGCCGCCGTCGGTGATGGCGCGGGTCCGGGGCTTGCCCACGTCGTGGAACAACGCGGCCAGTCGCAGCAACCGGTTCCTCGACGTCTTGTCGACCACCGCGAGGGTGTGGGCGAGCACGTCCTTGTGCCGATGGATCGGGTCTTGTTCGAGGGCCAGCCCCGGCAGCTCCGGCAGGAACTCCCCGGCCAGCCCCGTCCGCACCACGAACCAGAGCGCGTCCGACGGCGTCTCGAGCACGATGATCTTGTCGAGCTCGTCACGGATCCGCTCGGCCGACACGATGGAGAGCCGCCCGTGCATGCGTTCGATCGCGGCGGTGAGCGACGGGTCGGGCTCCAGGGACAGGCGCGCCTTGAACCGGGCCGCCCGCAGCATGCGGAGCGGGTCGTCGCCGAAGGAGACCTCGGGGTCCAGCGGCGTCCGGAGCCGGCCCGCCGCCAGGTCGCCCAGCCCGTCAAAGGGATCGATCAGCTCCATGTCGGGCAGCCGGAGGGCCAGCGCGTTGATCGTGAAGTCCCGCCGGGCCAGATCCTCGACGATGTCGTCGCCGAAGGTGACCTCGGGCTTGCGGGACTCGGGCACGTAGACGTCGGCCCGGTGCGTCGTGATCTCGAAGCGGTCGGCCCCCCTGCGGATGCCGATCGTGCCGAAACGCGCCCCCTGCGTCCACACGTCGTCGGCCCACCCACGGACGATCTGCTCTATCTCCTCCGGGCGGGCGTCCGTCGTCAGGTCGTAGTCGTGGTCGTACTCGCCGCCGGATTCTCCTGCGGCGGGAACCGGGGTCGGGACCAGCCGGTCGCGCACCGATCCGCCCACCAAGTACAGCGTCTTCCCTGCATGGGCGAACCGCTGCGCCAGCTCCTCGGTCGCGTGAAGGAGCGGGCGGAACCGTTCGGGCACCGACGTGGACTGCACCCGCCCACGGTAGTGCGCCCTCTAGCCTCTCCCTGTGTCGACGCGCTGGGCCAGGAGAGCCCTCTGCACGCTGGCCGTCACGCTGTTCGTGGCTTCGCCCCTCTCTGTCTGCCTCAGTGCGAGTGAGGGCCCCGCGGGCGCGTCCGTGCGCCAGAGCACCGTCGGGCCGGCGTTGACGCTCGTGTCGCAGTCGCCGTGGGTCACTCCCCAACAGCCCTGGTTCAACTTGTCCCTGGGTGTCGGCGACCTCACGGTGCCCACCGGCCAGCTCCACGTGAACGTCACCTTCTACAGCCGCCTCGATGACGAGTCCCAGTTCGCCCAGGCCGCCGGCGGCGTGCCCCAGAAGAGCGTGTTGCTGCGGGTCCCCGGCGTCCCGGTCTCCCAGACGACGAGCGCCGGTCGCGTCGCCGACGTCTGCGTCACCGTCGCGCGCGACAGTGACGACACGCCCCCGACGGCGGGGACGGGCGTCTGCCTCGCGGGCAGCGACACGTTGACTCTCGGATGCACCCCGGGGACCGGACGGTGCGGGGACGTCTACCCCGTCTCCATCGCCCTCGTGCGTCAGACGTCGTCGACGAGCTCGTCGACGACCGTCGCCCGCTTCACGACGTTCCTCACCTATCAGGAGCCCGGCGCCATCGGGCCGGGCGGCGCACTGCGCGTCGCCACCGTGCTCCCCGTCGCCACCGCCGGCGGGCTCACCGCGGTCGCCACCGCATCGGCCGACCACCACGAGGTCGCCACCACCCTCACCGTCAGCCCCCTGACGGTCGAGCAGGTCCTCACTCAGCACACCCGCGACGGCACCCACGCCCTCGCCGAGCTCGCGGCGCTGGGCGGCGACCAGGTCGTCGAGCAGCCGTACGTGCCCATCGACGTCGCCGCACTCTCGGAGGCCGGCATCGCCGGCGAAATAGAGAACCAGGTCGTCCGCGGCAACGCACTCCTGCGGGAGGCCGGCCTGCGCCCGTCGGGCGGGCCGTGGGTCGACACCGTGTCCAACTTCAACCAGGGCGACGGCTCGGCCCTCGCCGACGGCGTGCAGGCGGCGGGCGCCGTCCGCCTCGTGCTCAGCGACGACGACCTCTCGTCCGGCGGGCTCGCCAACTACACCTACGCCCAGCCCTTCACGCTCGACCTGGGCCGATCGACCTCGTCCGGCGGCGGTGGTCCCGGCATCCCCGCCGCCGCGTCGAACTCCACGCTCAGCGCCCGCTTCACGTCGCACCCGGACGACCCCGTCCTCGGCGCCGAGCAGCTGCTCGCCGGCCTGTCGTTCGTCCACTTCGAGAACGCGTTCCTGGGTGACCGCCGCGGCGTGATCGTGGTGCCGCCGTCCAGCTGGCGCCCCTCGGCGGCCTTCCTCGAGACCCTGCTGACCGGGCTGACCGGCAACCCGGCCCTGACCCCGGTCACCCTCGACCAGTTCTTCACCCAGGTCCCCGTCGGCGGCAACCGGGAGCCCGCGGCCAGGACCCTCCAGTCGGGCCCCGCCAGCGGCGGCCTCTCCAAGGCCGCGGCCCAGAAGATCGCCACCGCCCGGGTCCAGCTCAGCTCGTACTGCTGCGGGCCGGGCGAGGCCGTCGACGGCCGCCCGCCCGAAATGGCGGTGCTGGCCGACGCCCTCCTCGGGACCGAGTCACGCCGCCTCAGCACCGCCGGGCGGGCTGCCGCGCTCAACGCGTACGACCGCGCCTTCGACGGCCAGATCGCCAAAATCACCATCGCCACCGAACGCACCGTCACCTTCACGTCGGGCCGGGCGCCCATCCCGATCACGGTGCTCAACGACGCCGCCTATCCGGTCACGGTCGTCATGACGCTGGCCAGCGACGAGTTCACGTTCCCCAACGGCAACACCCGCACCCTCACGCTGAACCGGCCGACCACCTCGGTGCGCGTCGTGGCCCAGGCACGCTCCTCGGGCGGCCACCTGCCCATCGATGTCACCCTGCGCACACCCGACGGCCAGCTCCTGCTCGCCCGCACCGAGCTGACGGTGCACTCGACCGCGATCTCGTTCGTCGGCGTGGCGCTGACCGTCCTCGCCGGCATCGTGCTGCTCGTGTGGTGGGCGCGCACGTGGCGGCGCGCCAGGCGGGCCCGGCCCCGGGCGCACTGACCGTGTCCGACCTGCCCCCCACCATCGTCATCTCGAGCACACCACAACCACTGCCCCCGCGCCTGCCCACCCCCGGCGGTCCGGTCCGCAGCCGCGTCCTCCCCCTGCGCACCGCCGCCGCCTACGTCGCCGTCGGCACCGGCGTCTCCCGCCTCACGGGCCTGCTGCGCATCGTCGCGCTCGCCTGGGCCCTCGGCCAAATCCGGCTCGCCGACTCGTACAACCTCGCCAACACTGCGCCCAACATGCTGTACGACTTCGTCCTCGGCGGCGTCCTGGCCGCGACGTTCATCCCCGTCTTCGTGGACCGCCTGGCCAACAAGAGCGAGAAGGAGGCGTTCGAGTCGATCTCCGCCGTCGTGTCCGTCTCGGTCGTCGTGCTCCTCGCCGCCACGGGAGCGGCCCTCGCGCTGGCGCCGCAGATCATCACCGCGCTCACCGCCCTCGATACGCACAGCCAGCCCGCCCAGGTCCACCGCATCCTCCTCGAGCGCCAGGTGGCCACCACGTTCCTGCGCTGGTTCTCGATCCAGATCGCCGCCTACGGCCTGTTCGCCCTCGGCGCCGCCCTGCTCAACACCCGCCGCCGCTTCGTCGCCGTGGCCTGGGCCCCCATCGTCAACAACCTCGTCTGCATCGGCGTGCTCGTCTGGTTCGGGCTGTGGGCCGGCCACGGGGCCGATCTGGCCAGCGTCGAGGCCCACCGCACCCAGCTCGTCCTGCTCGGGCTCGGCACCTCGCTCGGGGTCGTCTTACAAGGTGTCGCCCTGATACCCAGCCTGCGCCAGGCCGACCTCGGCCTCCTGCGCTGGCGCTGGAACCCCCGCGACGACGCCCTCCACGCCGTCGCCCGCCTGGGCGGCTGGACCTTCGGCTTCGTCGCGGCCAACCAGCTCGCCCTCTTCGTCGTCACCGTGCTCGCCGGCACCGTCGCGGGCCCCGACCCGGTTTCGTCGTACACCTACGCCTACGCGTTCCTCCAGCTCCCCTACGGCATCGTGGCCGTCACGATCATGTCGGTTGTCACCCCGGATCTGGCCGAGAAGTGGTCAACGGGGCAGTTACCCAAATTCCTGCACCGAATGGCGACGGGTCTCCGCGCCGTGCTTGCCCTCATCGTTCCGGCGGCCGTGGGTCTGCTCCTGCTGGCCAAGCCGGCCGTCGCGCTGCTCCTGGGTAACGGGCACAGCTCGCCCGCGCAGACCGCGACCACCGGCGCCGCGCTGGCGATGTTCGCGCTCGGGCTGCCCGGGTTCTGCGCCTACCTCTACTTGGTGCGGGTGCTCCAGTCGATGCAGCGCACCCGCATCGCGTTCTACCTCTACCTCGTGGAGAACGCGATCAACGTCGTCCTCGCCGTGGCGCTGGTCGGGCCGCTGGGTGTGCGCGGCCTCGCGCTGTCGCTGTCCATCGCCTACACCATCGCGGCCGTCCTGGCCTTCGGCGTGTTCCGCCGTTGGTTCGGGACCATCGGCGATCCCGAGCTGTGGGCGCCGCTGTGGCGGGTCGTCATCGCCTCGGTCCCCATGGCCGTGGTCGTGCTGGTCGTCTCCAACGTGTCGGGCTCGACCAGCGTTCCCGGGCTCCTGGGGCGGGTCGTGGCCGCCGGCGTGTGCGGCGTCGTCACGTTCGGCGCCGTCGTGATCTGGCTCGGGCGCCGCGACGAGGTCAGGCGGCGACGCCGGGCCGAGGCCGAGGAAGGGCCCCGCCTCGTCGCGTCGTCCTCCTCGCCGGTGCCGCCCCGCAGCTGACGGCGCGACCCGTGCTCGTGGCAGATGGCAGACTTCCCCCCCATGCCCGGCGTCCACATCGTCACCGACAGCGCCTGCGACCTCACCGACGAGCTCGTCAAGGAGCACAACGTCATCGTCGTCCCGCTGACCATCCGCTTCGGCACCGAGGAGCTCGAGGACCGGTGCCAGCTGACGCCGGCCGAGTTCTGGCAGCGATGCGCGGCCAGCAAGGAGCTGCCCGAGACTTCGGCGCCCTCCCCCGGCGCCTTCCAGGCCGCCTACCAGCAGGCCGTCGACGACGGGGCCGACGCCGTCCTCTGCCTGACCATCTCGTCCAAGGTGTCGGGGACGTACGACTCGGCCCGGACCGCCGCCGAGAGCTTCACCGCCAAGCCGGTGCGCGTGGTCGACACCTTCTCGTTGACCATGGGCCAGGGCCTCCTCGTGATCGCCGCGGCCGAGGACGCCGCCGCCGGCATGGGCCTTGACGACCTCGTAGACGCGACCCGGGACCGCATCCCCCGCACGCGGATCTACGGGGTGATCGGGGGGCTCGAGCACCTGCAGCGGGGCGGGCGCATCGGGGGGGCCCGGGCGCTCGTCGGTTCGCTGTTGAACATCAAGCCGGTGATCCAGCTCAAGGACGGCGAGGTGGCCGAGGAGTCCAAGCAACGGACCCGGGCCAAGGCGCTGGCCTACCTGACGGCCAAGGTCGCCGCCGACGCGCCGGTCGAGCGCATCGCCGTCGCCGACGGCGCCTGCGACGACTTCGCCGACGTGCTGGCGAGGATCAAGGACATCGCCACCGAGCACCCGCTGTTGCCCGTGGACCTCGGCCCGGTCGTGGGCACGCACGCCGGCCCGAACACCGTGGGCGTCTGCTACATCGTCCCGACCTCGTAAAGACGAGGTCAGCGGGGCCGACAGGTAGTCTCTCGCCGTGGCCGAGAACGACCTTTCCGACGCATTGTCCGAGCGTGCCCTCGACACGGTCGACACCGTGGTCGCCACGGTCAACGACAAGGCCATCCGGCCGGCCCTGGTGGCCGCCCGCAGCGTGGTGTTCGGCATCATCATCGCCGTGCTCGGCATCACCGTGGTGGTGCTGTTCTGCATCACCTTCATCCGGGTGAGCGTCATCGCCGGACACCGGGTCTGGGGCTCCTACATCGTGCTCGGCCTGATCTTCTTGGGGATCGGCGCCCTGCTCTACTCACGCCGCGGCCTGCCGCCCGACGCCTGACCCCCGACGTCCATGTCCGAACCAGAGCGCCGCATGGTCGTCATCGTCGGCAGCGGGCCCGCGGGCCTGACCGCCGCCCTCTACACCGCGCGGGCCCAGCTCCAGCCGCTGGTCATAGAGGGCGAGCCCTCCTCCACGGGCGACCAGCCCGGCGGCCAGCTCATGATCACGACCGACGTCGAGAACTATCCGGGGTTCGTAGACGGGGTCATGGGCCCCGACCTCATGGGCATGATGCGCGCCCAGGCCCAACGCTTCGACGCCGAGCTCCGCACCGCCAAGGTCTCCCGGGTTGACCTCACGCCCTGGCCCTTCGAGGTGTGGGTCGGCGATCCCGAGGCCGAGGAGCCCACGGTCCTCGCCGACACGCTGATCGTCGCGACCGGCGCCCGCGCCCTCATGCTCGGCGTCCCCAACGAGACGCGCCTCGTCGGCTACGGCGTCTCGACGTGCGCGACGTGCGACGGCTTCTTCTTCCGGGGCCAGCACATCGCCGTCGTCGGCGGCGGCGACTCCGCCATGGAGGAGGCGCTCTTCTTGACCCGGTTCGCCGACAAGGTCACGGTCCTGCACCGGCGCGACGAGCTGCGGGCCTCCAAGATCATGCGGGAGCGCGCCTTCACCAACCCCAAGATCGAGTTCCGCTGGAACTCCGTGGTGATCGACGTCTGCGGCGACACCAAGGTCAGCGGGATCAACCTCCGGGACACCGTCACCGGCGGGACATCCACGCTCGACATCTCGGGATTGTTCGTCGCCATCGGCCACGAGCCCAACAGTTCTCTCCTGAAAGGCCAGGTAGAGCTGGAGGACAATGGCTACGTGAAGACGTTCGACGGCACGACCCGGACCAGCGTCGACGGCGTCTTCGCCTGCGGGGACGTCCAGGACGACTACTACCGCCAGGCCGTCACGGCCGCCGGTTCGGGCTGCATGGCCGCCATGGACGCCGAGCGCTGGCTCGAGATGCGGGGCGAGTAGCCGAACGCCGACGTCGGGGAACAAGTCCGCCCACCGGGCTGTTGGACCACGTGAGAAGGAGATGCGATGAGCGAGAAGATTGTGACCCTGACCGACGCTACGTTTGACGAGCATGTCAAGGCTTCGGACGTCCCCGTCCTGGTGGACTTCTGGGCCGAGTGGTGTGGCCCGTGCAAGATGATCACCCCGATCCTCGAGGAGATCGCCGAGGAGCACGAGGGCAAGATCCAGATCGCCAAGCTCAACGTGGACGACAGCCTCGACGTGAGCCGCCGCTTCGAGGTCCTGAGCATCCCGACGCTGATCCTGTTCAAGGACGGCGAGGCGCAAGTACGCTTGATCGGGGCGAAGCCCAAGGGCGCCCTGCTCGAGGAGCTCTCGGCCTACCTCTGAGCCTGAGCCTCCCGCTCCCCCTCCCTCTCGCTGACGGCGACCGCGGGGAGGCCGTCTCCGACGTCCAGCACCGCCTGACCGCGGTCCTCCCCGGCGTACCCGTGGACGCCGACGGCATTTTCGGGCCGGCGACGCGGGCGGCCGTCGAGGCCTTCCAGCGCCTGCGCGGCCTCCGTGTCGACGGGGTGTGCGGACAGCAGACGTGGAACACCCTGGTCGAGGCCGGTTTTCGGGTGGGCGACCGCTTCTTGTACCGCCGGACTCCCATGCTGCGCGGCGACGACGTCGCGGACCTCCAACAGCGCCTCTGCACGCTCGGGTTCGACACGGGCCGCGTTGACGGCATCTTCGGCGACGACACGACCCGTGCCCTGGCCGAGTTCCAGCGCAACGCCGGCCTGCCCATCGACGGCATCGTCGGGGGCGCCACGCTGCGCGAGCTGCTGCGCCTCGAGAGCCGTCACGACGAGCCCGAACTGGTCTCCGCGGTGCGCGCCCGGGCCGCGCTGCGCGACGCGCCGCCGTCGTTGATCGGCCGGCACGTGGCGGTCGGCGAGAGCGGGGGCCTGGGCAGCGTGACCGGCGCCTTGCGGCGCCGGCTCGTCCTGGGCGGCACCCGCGTCACCGAACTGCACCACCCCGACGACTCGACGCAGGCGCGCGAAGCCAATGAGCTCGGCGTCGACGTGTTCGTCGGGCTGCGCCTCGACCCCTCGGCCGCCTCCTGTCAGACCGCGTTCTGGGCCGGACGGCACGACGAGTCACCCGGCGGCCGGCGCCTGGCCGAGCTGGTGCAGCGGGCCGTGCCCGAGGCCCTCGGGCTGAGCGACGCCGGGGTGCACGGCATGTCGATCCCCTTGCTGCGCGAGACGCGGATGCCGACGGTCCTGATCGAGCTCGGGCCCGCCAGCGCGGTGGTGGAGCGGGCCCCGTCCCTGGCGGCCGCCCTCTCCGGCGCCCTGGGCCGCTGGGCCGACGCCTCCTGGGACTGATTACCGGTAATCAAAGTCCTGGTCAGAGCGCGGGCGACAGTTACGCGATCAAGCTTTCCTGCTCGTGAACGAGGTGACAATCCACAACATCATGCACAGGTTGTGGATGAAGCTGAACCGCCTCTTGACGGTTGTGTGAACTACGCGACGCCTCCATCACCGACCATGGCCCGGTAGATGCGCTCGAGGTCCTCGAGGGTCGCGAACTCGACCACCAGTCTTCCCCTCCGGTTCTGGATGTCGACCTTGACCCGGGTGTTCAGGTAGGTCGAGAGCAGCTCCTCGAGCTCGAGCACACCGGGCTCCGGCAGCTTGCGGGGGGCGCCTTTACGGGTCCCGGCGTCGGTAGTACTAGAAGTCGTACCCCGGGCCGGGCGTTCTTCCGCCTCCGGCATCGGCGGCACGACCCGGAGCTCGGTGACTCCGCTGCGCACCAGGTCTTCGACCGCCCTGACCGTCAACCCTTCATCGACGATGCGGTCGACCAGCTTCTCCTGGAGCGCCCGGTCGGGCGTCCCGAGCAGCGCCCTGGCATGTCCGGCCGAGATGCTGCCCTCGGCCAGCGCGCGCTGGGCCCCGGCCGGCAGCTGTAGCAGCCGGAGTGTGTTGGTCACGGTGGCCCGGCCCTTGCCCACCCGGTTGGCCACCTGCTCGTGGGTGAGGCCGAACTCGTCGATCAGCTGTTGGTAGGCGGCTGCCTCCTCCAGGGCGTTGAGGTCCTCGCGGTGGAGGTTCTCGACCAACGCCTTCTCCAGGCTGGCGACGTCGTTGGCGGTCTGTACCAGCGCGGGGATGGTCTGGAGTCCGGCCCGCCGGGCCGCCCGCCACCGCCGCTCCCCCGCGATGAGCTCGTAGCTCTCCGACTCCGTGTCGAGCTGGCGCACCAGGACCGGCTGGAGGAGCCCCACAGCCCGGATGGAGGCCGCCAGCGCGCTCATGCTCTCCTCGTCGAAGTGACTCCGCGGTTGGAAGACGTTGGGCCGGATGTGGGAGATGGGGATCTCCCGTAGGAGCGAGTCGGCCTCTCCGGTCGCCTCGCTCGGTATGAGGGCGCTCAGCCCCTTACCGAGTCCGCTGCGGCGCGCCATTGCTCACCTCCTTGGCCAGCTCGCGGTAGGCCACGGCCCCCCGCGAGGCGGGATCGAACACTGTGATCGGCTGCCCGAACGAGGGGGCCTCCGACAGCCGGACCGTGCGGGGGATCACCACCTTGCACACCCGCTCGGCGAAGTGCTCCCGGACTTCGTTGGCCACGTCGACGGAGAGCCGGGTGCGGGCGTCGTACATGGTGAGCACGATCGTCGTGACTTCCAGGTCCTCGTTGAGGTTGGCCGAGACCAGATTGACATTGCGCAGGAGCTGACTCAGGCCCTCGAGGGCGTAGTACTCGCACTGGATCGGAACCATGACTTCTTCGGCGGCCGCCAGACCGTTCACGGTGATGAGCCCGAGCGAAGGGGGGCAGTCGATCAGGACGAAGTCGAAGTCGTCGACGATCGTGTCGATGGCCTTCTTGAGTTTGAGCTCCCGGCTGAACGCGGGCACCAGCTCGATCTCTATGCCGGCCAGGTCGATGGTCGCCGGGGCGACGAAGAGGTTCTTGACACTCGTGGGCTCTATGCAGTCCTCGAGCGGCTGCTCCCGCATGATCACGTCGTACATGGAGAACTCGAAGTTGCGGGCCTCGACACCCAGCCCCGTCGTGGCGTTCCCCTGGGGGTCCAGGTCGACCACGAGGACCCGGTAGCCCTCCTCGGCCAGGGCGGCGCCGAGGTTCACGGTGGTGGTGGTCTTGCCCACGCCGCCCTTCTGGTTGGCGATGGCGATCACCCGGGGGAGATCGCGGGTGGCCGGACGGTCCCCGTTGAGGAGCTGCTCGGTGTCCTCCCCGATGCTCGGTTTCCGCATCTGGGTGACCTTGCCGGGGGCCTCCGCGGCCGTGGCGGGAACCTCGGGTTGGGTCTTCGTCGCCTGCCTCATTATCTCCGCCTGGGGCTCCTCGGGCGCTGTCGGGGTCTCAGTCGAACTTACTTGCTCGGACGCCGCGGCCGGCTCATCGGCACGTCCGGCACCCGGGACCTGCGCCGTCTCGGCCGCGGGCAGGGGAGCGGTTTCAGGGGCAGACTCCGAAGGTTCGGCGATCATGTGCTTGACGGGATCGATGGAGGTGGGGCCGCCGTTGGCCTGGCCCTCGGGGGCAGCGGTCTGGACAGTCGCGGGTGCTGGAGCGCGGGCAGCGCTTGGAGCGGGGGGAGCGGCGACTTCCTTGTCCTTGCGCCGGATCCGCATCAGGCAGATTCTCCGAGTCCGCGAGGCACGGCGCCTATCCTGGCGTGCCGCAAGTCGAAGGTCAAGACTTCAGGGCTGTTCCACGTGAAACCCTAGGACGGCGGTCCCGGCAAGGGCCCCCCAAGCGCCGCCGCGGTGAGGGCCCGGAGGTTTCACGTGGAACAGGTCCGGACCTCAGAACAGGGGTCTCTTGGCGGGAATCCCGACCCGCCGGGGAAAACGGTCGGGGCAGGCCCTGCGCTGCCACAGCACCCGGAACGCGAACTCCTCGTGGATCTCCTCCCCGGGCTCCAGCCCCAGCTGTCGCAGCGGCTCCTCCGGCCAGCGCCGGCCCCGGCCCTGCCCCCGGTCGTGGGGGTCGCCGTCGTCGTCGGAGGGCGGCTCGGAGACCAGGAGCCAGCCGCCGGGCATCAGCAGGGGAGCGGCGCACTCGGCCACGACGGCCGGGCGCCCGAAGGAACGGGCCGTGACACCGGCGAAGGATCCCCGTAGGCCCTCCTCCCGGCCACTGGCCTCGGCCCGCTCCTGCAGCACCCGGACCCTGTCCCCGAGTCCCAGGCGGGCCGCCGCCCGCCGCAGAAAGGCCGCCCGCCGGGCACTGGCCTCCACGAGCGTCACGCTCACCTCATCCCACCCGGCCGCCACCACGAGACCGGGGAGCCCTCCACCGGAACCCAGGTCGGCCACGGCCGGCTGCCGCCCGTCAGGGGCGGCCTGCGGCGGTACGCCCAGCCGGCGCGCCACCGCAACGAAGCGCTGCGCGTGCCGGAGCTGCGGCTCGATCGGACCGGGGCCCAGGAAGCCCGCCCGCCGTGCGTCGGCGAGGACCTCCGGGAGGTCGGCGGAGGCAGGGTGGAGGTTGGGGACGTCCGCCGCCCCCTCGGGAGGCGCCGCGGTCAGCCCGCCGGCGCGATGACGATGTAGCGGTGCGGGTCCTCGCCCTCCGACCGCGTCACGACACCGTCGAGGTCGTTCACGGCATCGTGGATGGTCTTGCGGTCCGCTGGGCTCATCGCCTCCAGCGCCTTCTCCTGACCCGACGCCAGCACTTCCTCGGCGATCTGGGTGCTGAACCGCTTCAGGGCGGCCGACCGCTTCTCCCGGTAGCCCGCCACGTCCACCAGGATGCGGTCGGTCCGGGAGGGACACTGGCGCTGGACCACCGCCCGGGTGAGGTCCTGGAGAGCGCTGAGGGTGGAGCCACGGGGCCCCACGAGCGTTCCGAGCTCCTCACCGACCGCGGCGACCTCGACGGTGTCCTCGTCGATCAGGCGGGCCTCCACCGACGCGCTCATGCCGAACTCGGCCAGGAGCCCGGTCAGGAAGGCCTTTCCGGCTTCCCCCTGTTCCTCGAGCGTCATTCCCTCGGCCATGTCCTCAGTCTCCTTCGGTTCCGTGTTGCCCTGCGAAGCATTGCGCGGCGCAAGGCCCTCTGTCGCCGCGGGGGTGGTGCCCTGTCCGTTCCGATTGGCGGCATCGGCTCCGGACCCGGCTGCCGCCGCCCCCGCGGCAGCCGACCCCGCTGACTGGCTCCGGTTGCGCCGGCGCCGGGCCGAACGGCTGCTCCCCGCACCCGGAGTGCCGGTCGAGCCGGTCGTGGCGCCGTTCGCACCGCCGCTTTCCTTGCCCCCGCCGCCGGAGCGCCCGCCGGCGGTCTCTGCCGGGCGGGTCTTGGTCGCCGTGCGACCGCCCTGTCCGCCCTGTCCGCCCTTGTTGCTGCCGCCCTGCCGGGACCGGCCGCTCCGGCCACGGTCCCTGTCGCGGTCCCGGGAGCGCTCGCGCTTCGGCCGCACACCCACCGGGCGCACCCGGGCCCGTACCCGGGCCTCGACCCTCACCCGTCCGAAGAGACCCGTCTTGGGCTCCGACACCACGATCACCTCGGCGTCGCCTGCCGCCACACCGAGTTGGTCGAGCGCCTGTTCGGTCGCCTCCGCCACGGTCTTGCCCGCCACTTCAACCCACTCCACGCGTTACCGAGCCTTTCTGGATCGCTTCGAACGTGAGCGGTTTTGCCCCTTCGGTGCTGGGTTCTGACTCTGGCCCTGGTTCTGGCCCGCCCTACTGCCGGATCCCGCCTTGCCGTTCGACGACTTCCGCCCGTTCGCGTTGCTGCGCCCGTTCGCCCCCGCGCCCGGCTTGGGCGGCACCGTCCCCTTCGCGAGCGCCGTCCCGTCGGTGGCCGTGGACGTTCGTTTGGGCGGTGGTTTCGGGGGTGGTTTCTCCTTGACCTGTTCTTTGACCTGTTCTTTTTCTTCCTTGGCGGAGCCGATCTCGCGCTCCACCGCGACGGGTTCGACCATGCCCGTCTTGAACATCACCTCTTGTGTGCCGATCCGCATTGCCGAGGACACCACCATGTAAATGGTTGCTCCGGCGGGCACCTTTAGATAAATGACACCAAAGATAATTGGGAAAAACTTCTGCATGGTTTGCATCTGCGGATTCGCCGCAGCTGCTTGCGGATTGCGACTGTTCATCTGCTTCATTTGGTAGTACTGCAGGAACATCGCAGCCGCTATGAGAGCCAGGTAGGGGAGCGTCAGTAGCGCCTGGTTGGCGCCGTGATGGGAGAATGGATACGACGAAAGATCCATCCCGAACCACCAGTGCATCTGGCCGTCATTGAGGACCAAATTTTGGTGCATTTGGGAGTTCGTCGGGATATATCTCGGAGCTCCACAGGAGGCTGCGTGACAGACGGCATTTTGTCCAAGGGCGTTTATGTATTGATGCCCCCTGGTCACCGTCGTCGATAGACCACGGATAAGCGTGTACAGGACGATCAGGAACGGCATCTGCAGCAGGCTGGGCAGACACGCCCCGAACGGGCTGGTCCCGTTCTCCTTGTACAGGCGCATCATCTCCTGGTTGAGCTGCTCGCGGTTCTCCGGGCCCTTGTACTTGGCCTGGAGCTTCTTCATCTCGGGCTGCAGCCGCTGCATGGCCAGCATCGACTTGGTGCTCTTCACCGTGACCGGCGTCAGGGCCAGCATGATGATCACGGTCAGCCCCGCGATGGAGAAGCCATAGTTGGGCCAGATGGCGTAGAGGCCCGCCAGGATCAGCCCGAAGAGCTCGAAGACGGGGTGGAAGATCTCCCCGATCAGGTGGAACAGGGAGTTCTCGGCGAGGAGCGTCTGGAGGTTCACCGCTGCCTACCTTCACGCAGATGGGCCTGGAGGTGGGCGCGGGTCTGCGCATCGGAGTGCGAGTGCACGTGGACCGGGAGCGGAACGAGGTCCACTCCGTGGGACCCGAAGGGTCGGCAGCGAAGCAGCCGGCGAGCCGTCAGGGCCAGCCCGCGCCAGAAACCGTGCACCGTGAACGCCTCGACGGCGTAGTTCGAGCAGCTCGGGTAGAAGCGGCACGGCGAGACGCGCCCCGAGGCCACCCCTTGATACGCCGTGACCAGGGCAATCGCGACCCTCGCTGCCGAAGTCGGCCGGGGGTCGGAGCGGGGGTCGGCGTCGGCGCTCATTGGCTCACCGGGGAGAACGGCCCTGAAGACGCCACCGAGTCGAGCGGATCGGCGGGGGAGCGGTCACCGGCCGACGAGGCCCGGCGCAGCGCCGCGGCCGTGTGGGCCCGCAGGTCGGCGGCCGGCGTCGAGGCCGCGGCGGCGTCGAGGCGGACGAGATAGCGGCCCCGGCGCAGGTCGGGCGCGCACTGCCGGGCGGCCTCCCGCATGCGGCGGCGCAGCCGGTTGCGCTCGACGGCCCCGCCGCACTGGCGGCCGATCGCGTAGCCGACCTGGGGAAACACACCTGGCTCCTGCTCGTCGACGGGGACGAAGACGGCGCGCACGGGACCGCTCGCCCCGCGGCAGCGTGCGCGCTGCAGGTCGGCGAACGCAGCGCGGGTGGTGAGCCTTCCGACCGTCCGAGCAGGCACGGAGACCTCAGACGGTGAGCCGGTGGCGCCCCTTGAGCCGCCGTGACTTCAGGATCGTCCGGCCCGCGCGGGTGGACATCCGCTTACGGAATCCGTGGGTCTTGGCCCGCTTCCGGGAGTTGGGTTGGTAAGTGCGCTTCACGTCGATTTTCAGCCTTTCGCGACGCCCATCGGGTACCGGCGCTGGCCGTCACAGGGTTGAGGCCGCGACCTTCGAAATGACGTTCCAGCCGGCGGCGGCAGGTGCCTCCATGTTAGGCGAGATTCCCCGATCCCCACTAGTCGGAGCGGGCCACGCGGTGTACGTTCAACCAATTCCCGTACCGAGGATCGGTCTGCACACCGTCAGGACGCCGAGGGGGGAGAAGGGGTGATCGGCGGAGCGGTGACGCAAGCTGGAGATCTGTGGACAAGATGCAGCGGATCCCTGCGCGACCAGGTGTCCGAGAGCACCTGGCAGCTGTGGTTGTCCGGGATCGAGCCCGTGGCCTTCGACGACGGCGTGTTCACCCTCGCCGTGCCCAACGGCCTCATCCGTGAGCGGGTGGAGTCCCGCTACCTGCCGATGATCGAGGACACCCTGGCCAACGAGGTCGGGTCCCCCGTGCGCGGCCGCCTCGAAGTGCTCGAGGCCACGGCCACGGCCACGGCGCCCGCCATCTTCCCCGAGGTCGGGCCCGACGACCTGCTCGGCCTCCCCGCAGAGCCGGACCCCCTGCCGGCGCCCGTCCCCGATATCCGGTCCGGCCGCGACACCTCGTCCGTCCAACTCGATACAAAATTCACCTTCGAAACCTTCGTCGCCGCCGCGTCGAACAGGTTGGCGCATGCCGCCGCGCAGGCGGTGGCGGAAACGCCCGGCCGGTCCTACAACCCACTCTTCATCTATGGGGACTCCGGCCTCGGTAAGACGCACCTGCTGCACGCCATCGGCAACTACGTGACCGAGAACTACCCACGGCGCAAGGTGCTCTACGTGACGACCGAGACGTTCATGAACGACTTCGTCGACTCGCTGCGCACGTCCACGACGCTGGCCTTCAAGAGGCGCTACCGCGACTGCGACGTCCTCCTCATCGATGACGTGCAGTTCATGGAGCGCAAAGAGGGCCTCCAGGAGGAGTTCTTCCACACCTACAACGACCTCAAGGGCGCGTCCAAGCAGATCGTCCTCACGTCGGACCGGGCACCCAAGTCGATTGAGACGCTCGAGGACCGCCTGCGCAGCCGCTTCCTGTCCGGCCTCATCACCGAGATCGACCCGCCCGACCTCGAGACCCGCCTGGCCATCCTGCGCTCCAAGTCCCTGAGCGAGCACCAGGACGTGCCCGACGACGTCCTCGAGTTCATCGCCTCCCACGTGAAGGACAACATCCGTGAGCTCGAGGGGGCGCTCATCCGGATCTGCGCGTTCGCCAAGCTCAACAAGGAGCCCATTTCGCTCACGCAGGCCGAGCATGTGCTCTCCGACCTGGTACTGGCGGGGGAACCTCGGCGGATCTCGCCCCAGATGATCCTCGATGCCACCGCCGCCAGCTACGGCTTCACCGTCGAGGCACTCTGCGGCCCCAGCCGGACCCGTCCGCTCGTCACGGCCCGCCAGGTCGCCATGTACCTCACCCGGGAGCTGACGGACTACAGCTATCCCGCCATCGGCCGGGTCTTCGGCAAGCGGGACCACACCACCGTCATCCACGCCGTCGACAAGATCACGGGCCAGATGCAGGAGCGCCGGCAGATCTATGAGCAGGTCACCGAGCTCATCCAGAAAATCCGTGCCGGCGCGTCCTGACGGCCCGGTCTGCTGCGTCTCCGTCCCCTCGCGTCACGCTGTGCCTTCCACCGGGCAAAGGTTGTGGACGCGCCGCTCCCTCCCTGGGGACACCGCGGGCGCCGGTCCCCAGGCCAACCCGGCCACGCGTCTCCACTCCCGTGAGGACGGCCCGAACCACACAGGTCCTGGGGACGGCAGAACACCCTTCGAGCAGGCTGCACGTCATGTCGTCCACAATCCACACCCCTTACTACCTTTAGATTCCATGTATTCCTCTTCCCGCGTCATCAGTGGCTGGGGACCGACCCGAAAGGACCGCATCCGGTGAAGTTCCGTTCCGAACGTGACGCGCTGGTCGACATGCTCGCCACAGCCGGGCGGGCCGTGGGCGGCCGGGCGTCGTCCTCACCGGTCCTTCTCGGCCTGTTGCTCGGGTGCACGGGGAACACCCTGAGCGTCACCGGCACGGACCTGGACCTGACGATTCAGGTGACCGACGAGGTGATCGGGATAGAGGACGGGAATTGTGTGATTCCGGCGCGGCTCTCGACCGACATCGTGCGCCGGTTGGAGCCGGGGGCCGTGACGTTTGCCGACGACGGCGAGAACATCACGATCTCGGCGGCCCGCTCGAACTTCAAGTTGCACACCTATCCGGTGGTGGAGTTCCCGCCCGTGGCCAAGACGAACGAGCCGGCGGCCCACCTCTCGGAGGCGGCGCTGGGCGATGCGGTGCGCCAGGTGGTGCGCGCCGCCTCCCACGACGACGGCCGCCCGCTGCTGACCGGTGTGCTGATCTCTCGGGTCGACGGGTCGTTGCGCATGGTGGCGACCGACTCGTATCGCATGGCGATGCGGGACCTGCCGGGAACCAATGTCATTCCGGGCGAGGAAGACCTGCTCGTGCCGGCCCGGGCGCTCTCCGAACTACAACGCCTGCCGGCCGGCACCATCAGCGACCAGTCCGAGACCGACAGGGTGGGCGTGGCGGCGAGCTCGAACGAGATCACCTTCTGGCAAGGCAAGGTGCGCATCACCACGCGCCTCCTCGAGGGCCGCTACCCGGACTACAAGCAGCTGATCCCCGATTCGTACCCGAACACGTTGCATCTCGGGAAGGAGACCTTCCTCTCCGCGCTGCGGCGCGTGCAGCTGTTGGTCCGCGACAACACGACCCCGGTGCGCTTGTCCATGCGGTCGGGCGGCGTCGACCTGACGGTGCAGAGCCAGGACGTCGGTGACGCCGCGGAGACGGTCGACGGCGACTTCACGGGCGAGGACCTCGTGATCGCCTTCAACCCCGCCTACCTGATAGACGGCGTCGAGGCCGTCGCGGGCGACGAGGTCATCGTCGAGACGGCCGACGCGTCACGCGCGGCGACGGTGCGCGACGGCGAGGACGACCGGTTCCGCTACCTGTTAATGCCGGTACGGGTCTCCTGACGGCCGGGCGGTGGCGATGAGCCTCCGACGGCTGGAGCTGACCGACTTCAGGATCTTCCCGCAGGCCCGCTTTACACCCGAGCGGGAGGGGACCACCGTGATCACGGGGGAGAACGGGACGGGGAAGACCAGCGTGCTGGAGGCGCTGGCCTACCTGGGCAGCCGGCGCTCCTTCCGCGGTGCGCCCCCCGAGGCCATGGTGCGCGGCGGGGCCGAGAGCGCCATCGTGCGGGCGGAGATCGAGGGGGCGGACAGCCCGGTGCGCGTCGAGGCGGAGATCCGCCCCGGTGGTCGGAGCCGCACGAAGGTGAACCACAAGCTGACGACCGGCCGTAAGGACCTGGCGGCCGCCGCGCCCTGCACGGTCTTCTCGCCCGACGACCTCGCGCTGGTCGGAGGCGCCCCGCGCGGGAGGCGCGAGATGTTGGACGACGGACTGGGCGCGCTCGACCGGCGCGGGGCGCGCGCCGCGGACGACGTCGAGCGCGTGCTGCGCCAACGCGGTGCGCTGCTGCGCCAGGCGGCGGGGAGGACCACCCCCGAGGTCGGCGCGTCACTCGACGTGTGGGACCAGCGCCTGGCCGAGGCCGGCGAACAACTCGTGTCGTCGCGCGAGTCGTTGAGCGGTGCCCTGGGCGAGCTCGTCGGCGAGGCGTACGCGCGGCTCGCCGGCGCGCCGGGACAGGACCTCGTCGGGCTGTCCTACGCGCGCAGTTGGGAGGGCGCTCTGTCCGCTGCGCTCGCGGCCAGCCGGCGCGAGGACGTCCGGCGAAGCGTCAACACGGTGGGCCCGCATCGCGACGACCTCGTGCTGACGATCGCGGGACGCGAGGCCCGCACCCATGCCTCGCAGGGCGAGCAACGCTGCCTCGCGCTGGCCTTGCGCCTGGGCGTGCATCGCCTGGTGTGCGCCCGGACCCCGCTGCGCCCCGTCCTGCTCCTCGACGACGTCTTCTCCGAGCTCGACCCGTCCCGCAGCCGGGCCCTCGTCGGCGAATTGCCGGCGGGCCAGGCGATCGTGACCACCGCGGTCCCGCTGCCCGCGGGCATGGAGGTGGCCCGGGTGGTGCCCGTGGCCGACCTGGTGGGGGCGGGATCGTGAGGCGGGACGGAGGCGGTACGGGCGGCCCCCGCCCGGTCGGGGACTCGGTCCCCCGGGTGTTGCGCCGCCTGGGCGCGCCGCCGACGGCGACCATGGCGGTGGTGTTCACCCGGTGGCCCGAGGTGGCCGGTCCGGCCCTCGTGGAACACGTCCGGCCCCTGCGGATGGACGGGGCGACTCTGCTGGTCGCGGCCGACCATCCGGCCTGGGCGACCCGGACCAGGATGGAGACCGGGCCGATGTTGGAACGGGCCAAGGCCTTGGGGGAGACGCTGATTCAGCGCATAGAGGTGGTCGTGCAGCGGCCCTGAACGGTCCCTCAACCGTCCCCGAAACGGTCCTTGAACCGTCCCGGAACCGGCTTTGAGCGTGTCGCTCCGGGCTCTTTCGCGCGACTTTTGCGGAGTCTCGAAAACGCGGCGGAACGATGCTGGTAGGACGCTCGCGGAGACCCCGGCGCGACCGTTCTTGAGTGCCGAAATGACACGTCTGTCGGGTAGAATGGTGTGTCGCATGGAAGGGCCGAAACAGAGCGTTCGGTGAATTCGATGCGCACCGCGAATCGTTGGTTTTGAAAGGGCGCGCCTGTGGCAGTGAAGGTGGACGAGACACCCGGGAGAGCGGACCCGTCCTACACCGAGGCCGACATCACCATCCTCGAGGGGCTCGAGGCGGTACGGAAGCGCCCCGGCATGTACATCGGGTCGACCGGGCCGAGCGGCCTGCATCACCTCGTGTGGGAGGTCGTGGACAACTCCGTGGACGAGGCCATGGCGGGCCGGGCCACGAGGATCGACGTCACCCTTCTGGCCGACGGCGGCGTCCGGGTCAGCGACGACGGTGCCGGCATCCCGGTGGGCCCGCACGCCAAGTACCCCAAGAAGTCGACGGCCGAGATCGTCCTGACAACCCTGCATGCGGGCGGAAAGTTCGGCGGCAAGGGCTACCAGGTCTCCGGCGGCCTTCACGGCGTCGGGGTGTCGGTCGTCAACGCCCTCTCGACCCGGGTGCTCCTCGAGATCGACCGCGACGGCAAGCACTGGGAGGCCGAGTTCGAGAAGGGCGGCCGGGTCAAGCGCAAGGTCACGGCCACCGGGCCGGCGCCCAAGGACCGGAGCACGGGCGAGCCGCGCACCGGAACCACGGTGACGTTCTGGCCGGACGCGTCCATCTTCGACGAGACGGAGTTCCGGGCCCAGACCATCACCGAGCGCATGCAGATCATGGCCTTCTTGAACAAGGGCCTCGAGATCCGCTTCACGGACGAGCGCACCGACCCGGTGACCAAGGCGACGTTCAAGTACAACGGCGGCATCGTCGACTTCGTCAAGCACCTCAACGCGTCCAAGGAGTCGCTGTTCCGCAAGGTGGCGTCCTACGAGCAGTCCGAGGCGGACCAGGAGGTCGAGGTCGCGCTGCAGTGGAACACCGGCTACCACGAATCGATCCACTCTTTCGCCAACGGCATCTCCACCATCGAGGGCGGCATGCACGTCGAGGGCTTCAGCAAGGCGCTGACCAACGTCGTCAACCGCTACGCGCGGTCGCGCAACATCCTGAAGGAGAAGGAGGACAACCTCAAGGGCGAGGACATCCGCGAGGGCCTGACCGCGATCATCTCGGTTCGCCTCCGCGACCCCCAGTTCGAAGGCCAGACCAAGGCGAAGCTCGGGAATCAATCCATCCGCTCGCTGACCGAGCGCGCCACGAACCAGAAGCTGACGGAGTGGCTGGAGGAGAACCCCCGCGAGGCCAGCCAGATCGTGAACAAGTCCATTCAGGCGGCCCGGGCCCGCCTCGCAGCCCAGGGGGCGCGGGACCTGACCCGGCGCAAGTCGGCCCTCGACGGTGCCGGCCTGCCCGGCAAGCTGGCCGACTGCTCGTCGCGTGACCCCCGGGAGTCCGAGCTCTTCATCGTCGAGGGCAACTCGGCCGGCGGCTCGGCCAAGGACGCGCGCAACCCGGTCACCCAGGCCATCCTGCCCATCCGGGGCAAGATCCTGAACGTCGAGCGGGCGCGCATCGACAAGATGCTCAAGAACCAGGAGATCCAGGCGCTGATCTCCGCCATCGGCGCGGGCCTGGCCGAGGAGTTCGACGTCGCCAAGATCCGCTACCACAAGGTGATCCTGCTGGCCGACGCCGACGTCGACGGGAGCCACATCCGCACCCTGCTGCTGACGTTCTTCTTCCGGCAGATGAAGCCGCTCGTCGAGGGCGGCTACGTCTACGTCGCGCAGCCGCCGCTGTATTCGACGCTGGTGGGCAAGGAGAAGATCTACCTGAAGGACGACGCCGCCAAGGCGGCCTTCCTGGCGGAGCACCCAGACCACAAGCAGGAGTTCAACCGGCTGAAGGGCCTGGGGGAGATGGACTTCCACGAGCTGCGCGACACGACGATGGACCCGGAGCGGCGGTCTCTCCTGCAGGTGAACGTGGAGCAGGCGGCACTGGCCGACGAGGTGTGCTCCATCCTCATGGGCGACGACGTCGAGCTGCGCCGCCACTTCATTCAGACCAACGCCAAGGACGTCCGGTTCCTCGACATCTGATCCACCGGACGGGCGACACAACCAGACAACACGGAAGCAGAGAGTGAGCGAGTAGAGATGCCACGCCAGTCGACACGCGGCAGGGGCCGGGGCGCGGGGGCGCCAAGGGGTCCGGCGGCGGGGGTGAAGCCCCGCCGGTACCGCCCGAGGACGCGGCGGGCGGCGAACCCGGAGGCTCCATCGAGCCCATTGAGATCCAGGAGGAGATGGAGCGCTCGTTCCTGGAGTACTCCATGTCGGTCATCGTCGCCCGGGCGCTGCCCGACGTGCGGGACGGCCTCAAGCCGGTGCACCGCCGGATCCTCTACTCCATGTTCGACAACGGGCTGCGCCCGGACCGGCCGCACAACAAGTGCGCCAAGGTCGTGGGCGAGGTCATGGGGACGTACCACCCGCACGGCGACTCGGCGATCTACGAGGCGCTGGCGCGGATGGTGCAGGAGTTCTCGCTGCGCTACCCGCTCATAGACGGGCACGGGAGCTTCGGCGGGCGCGGGCCCGACGACGGCGCGGCGGCGATGCGCTACACGGAGTGCCGCCTGGCCCCGCTGGCGCTCGAGCTCATGGCCGACATCGACGAGGAGACCGTCGACATGGTGGCCAACTACGACGGCTCGGCGGTCGAGCCGGTGGTGCTGCCGGCGCGTTTCCCCAACCTGTTGGTGAACGGGTCGCAGGGCATCGCCGTCGGCATGGCGACCAACGTGCCGCCGCACAACATGGGCGAGGTCATAGACGCCGCCATCCACGTGCTGCACCACCCCGAAGCCACGCCGGACGAGCTCATGGAGTTCGTCAAGGGCCCGGACTTCCCGACCGGGGCGCTCATCCTGGGGCGCCAGGGGATCCTCGACGCCTACCGGACGGGGCGGGGCTCCATAAAGATGCGCGCGGTCGCCGAGATAGAGGAGGGCCGCGTCGGCGAGCGCATCGTCGTCACCGAGCTGCCGTACCAGACCTCGGTCGAGGTGATTGAGCAGAAGATCAGCGACCTGGTGAAGGCGGGGGAGCTCGACGGCATCTCGGGCGTGCTGAACGCGTCGGCCAACCAGCAGCCGCGGCTGATCATCGAGCTCAAGCGCGACGCCAACGCCAACGTCGTCCTCAACAACCTCTTCAAGTCGACGCCGCTGCAGACGAGTTTCGGCGTGAACCTGCTGGCGCTGGTCGACGGCGTGCCCCGCACCCTCAACCTGGCGCAGGCCCTGTCGTATTACGTCGACCACCAGATAGAGGTCATCCGCCGGCGCTCGGAGTTCCGCCTGGAGAAGGCGCGCAACCGGGCCCACATCGTCGAGGGTCTGCTGCGGGCCATCGACATGCTCGACGCCGTCATCGCCACCATCCGGGCGTCGGCCGACCGGCCCGAGGCCCGCACCGCGCTGATGGCGGAGCCCTTCTCGTTCACCGAGGTCCAGGCGACGCACATCCTGGACATGACGCTCGGCCGCCTGACCCGTTTGGGGCGCACCGAGCTGGAGGAGGAGATGGCCCAGCTGCGCGAGACCATCGCCGAGCTCGAGGCGATCCTCTCCGACGACGGCAAGCTGCGCGGCGTCATCGAGACCGAGATGACCGCCATCCGGGACAAGCACTCGAACGACCGGCGCAGCGTCATCACCCACGACCCGGGCGAGATGGGCGTGGAGGACCTGATCGACGACGAGGAGATCGTCGTCACCATGACGCGGGCGGGGTACATCAAGTCGGTGGCCGCCGCCGCGTTCCGGGTGCAGGGCCGCGGGGGCCGGGGCGTCCAGGGCGCCCGCCTGAAGGAGGAGGACCTGGTGAGCCAGGTCGTCCACACCACGAGCCACACCTACCTGCTGCTGTTCTCCAACCGGGGCAAGGTGTACCGGCTGCGTGGCCACGAGATCCCGATGAAGGAACGCACGGCGCGGGGGACGGCGGCCGTGAACCTGGTCCCGCTCGCACCCGGGGAGTCGATCACCGCGATCATCGCGACGCGCGAGTTCTCGCCCGACCAGTTCCTGGTGTTCGCCACGGCGCAGGGCCAGGTCAAGAAGACGGCCATGAGCGAGTACGACAAGTCACGCCGCGAGGGCTTCATCGCCATCAACCTGCGTCCGGGCGACGAGCTCGTGCGCGTGGTGGCGACCTCGGGCGACGACGACCTCTTCGAGGTCACGCGCAACGGCATGACCATCCGCTTCAACGAGCAGGACGTGCGGGCCATGGGCCGCGACGCGGCGGGCGTGCGGGGCATCCGGCTGCGCGAGGGCGACGTCGTCGTGTCGTGCGACGTCGCCGAGGACGACACCGACATCCTGATCGTGACGGACGCCGGCTACGGCAAGCGCACCAAGCTCGAGCGCTTCAATCGCCAGGCGCGGGGCGGCCAGGGCGTGCGGGGCATCCGCCTGACGGGCGCCCGGGGCCGGGTGGTGGCGGCCTTCATGATCGGACTCGACGAGGAGATCCTCCTCGTCTCCTCCGGCGGCGTGGTGATCCGCACCCAGGCCCGGGAGATCGCCTCGCAGGGCCGGGACGCCACGGGGGTCCGGGTCATGAACCTCGACGCGGGCCAGTCGGTGGCGGCGGTGGCCCGGGTGTCGGCGGAGGCCGAGGAGGGCTGACCGCTCAGAAGCGGCGGTCTCAGAAGATCGTGAACGAGGTGAGGGGCCAGACCCGCAGCGCGACCTTGCCGACGATCAGCGACTTGGGGATCGGCCCCCAGTAGCGGCTGTCGCAGGAGTCGGTGCGGTTGTCGCCCATGACGAAGTAGTCGTTGGCCGGGACCCGGTAGGGGCGCACGAGGTCGTAGGAGTGGCCGACCGGCCCCGCCGTCGTGACGCCCTGCTCGGAGGTGGGGAGCCAGCTCTCATCGAGCCGCTTGCCGTCGACGTAGACGTAGCCGCCCGAGAGCGACATCATGTCGCCGGGCAGGCCGATGACGCGCTTGACGAGGTCGTTGACCTGGGGCCCGCCGCAGTCCTCGGCCGGTGGCCGCCCGAACACGACGATGTCGCCGCGGTGCACCGAGTGCAGGTCGTAGCTCAGCTTGTCCACCAGGATGCGGTCCCCGATCTGCAGGGTCGGTTCCATGGAGCCGGAGGGGATGTAGAAGGTCTGCACGACGAAGGTGTGCAGCAGCACCGCGACCAGGACGGCGACCACGACCACGATGGCCACCTCGCGCAGCCAGTGCGACGGGCGCGCCGGCGGCTCGAGGGGGGGCTGGTCGTCGAAGGCGACGGGATCGCCGGGCGGACCGCCGGACGGCGGGTCAGCCGGGGGCGGTAGCGGATCGCTCGGGGAGGCGCCCCCGGCGGGCTCGTCGACGACGAGCGCCGGCTCGTTGGATTCGGGGCTCACCGACCGGACAGGCTAGACGGCCCCGCCGGAGCCCTGATCGCGGGCTCCGGGCCCTGGCCCTACTTTGTTTCCGGTCCTTACGTCGCCGACGCCCGCGCCGGCACCACGGACTCGGTGTCCCTGCCGGACCGCAGCACGGTGCCGGGCAGCGCACCGGTGGCGGCACCATCGCACACGGTCTCGATGCCGTTGACGAGCACGCGCACCACGCCGTGCGAGCCCGCGTAGAGCCGCGGCGTGTCGCCCGGCAGGTCGTGCACCAGGCGCGCCGGCTCCGAACCCACCACTTCGGGGTCGAACACGAACAGGTCGGCCGCGTAGCCCTCCCGCACGAGGCCGCGTCCGCGCAGCCCGAAGAGCCGGGCCGGCTGCGCCGTGATCATGTGGACGGCCTGCTCCAGGGGCACGAGCTTGCGGCCCCGCAGGCAGTCGCCGAGGAACGCCGTCGGGTAACTGGACCCACACATCCGGTCCAAGTGGGCGCCGGCGTCGGACCCGCCGATCATGGCGCGCGGGTCGCTCCAGATCGCGGCGCGCATGGACCAGGTGCCTTCGTCGCCGTCGTCGGTGTTCGGCCACAACACGGTGCGCAGGCCGTCGGCCAGCACGATGTCGAGCAGGGTGTCGAACGGCGCAGTGCCTCGTTCGGCCGCGATGTCGGCCACGCTGCGGAACGCGCAGCCCTCGTTGGCCGGCGCGTAGGTGTCGCCGATGACGTAGGTGCCCCAGTGCGACAGCCCGCGGAAGACGCCGGCCTCCTTGCTACGGGCGCGTTCGTCCAGCAGGGTGCGCACCGAGGGGTCGGCGAGCTTGGCCATGCGCTCCGCCTCCGGGAGCCCCATCACCTCGCCCCAGCCCGGAATGAGGAACAAGGCGCAGTGGGTGCGGAAGCTCATGTTCATGGGGACGAGCGTGGGCATGGTGAGCGCGACGATCCGCCCACCCGCCGCGGCGGCCGCGGAGGACGCGGAGAGCTGGTGCTCGATCCGCTCCGCCGACCGGGCATCGACGGTCAGGACGTTCCAATTGAGGGGCCGCTGCGCCGCCACGCTCATCGCTGTCATCAGGTCGATCTCGTCGTCGCTGAACGAATCGAGGCAGCCGTTGGTGATGTACTCGAGCGTCGTCCCCTCGTGGGCCGCCACCTCCTCGCAGAAGGCGAGCATCTCGCGGCGGTCGGCGTAACGCGAACTGATCGGCCGCCCCTCCCCGTCGGAGTGGGTGCGCGACTGCGAGGAGGAGAAGCCGAGCCCGCCCGCCTCGAGCGACGTGGCGAGGAGGACGCGCATGGCGGCGATCTCCTCCTCGGTGGCCACCTCCTCGGCCCGGGCCGCCCCCATCACCTTGCGCCGGAGCGCGCAGTGGCCGACCAGGAAGCCGGCGTTCACGCCGAGATTCCCGTCGAGCGCGGCGAGATACTCCCCGAAGCTCGACCAGCTCCACGGGACTCCCTGCTCGAGCGCGGCGAGCGGCATGCCCTCGACCTTGGCCATCATCCGGCGGATGTAGTCGGCGTCCTCGGCGTTGAGCGGTGCGAGCGTGAACCCGCAGTTCCCGCCGATGACGGAGGTCACGCCGTGGATGTTCGACGGCGACGCCGTCGGGTCCCAGAAGAGCTGCGCGTCGTAGTGGGTGTGCGGGTCGACGACGCCGGGCGCGACCACGAGGCCCGTGGCATCGAGCTCCTGGGCCGCCGGCTCGTCGAGCGCGCCCGTGCCGACGATGCGGCCGTCCCTGATCCCGACGTCGGCCACCCGGCCCGGACCGCCGGAGCCGTCGACCACGGTGCCGGATCTGATGACGTAGTCGAGCATGGCCACGGGACCTTTCGGGGAGCCGGGCGGCCGCGGCGCCGGGGGGCGACGCGGCCGGTGGACGGAATCTGACGACCCGTCAGCTTAGGGCAGGCCGGTCCGCCGGCCGCCCGGGACGGGGCGGGGCGGTCAGGACAGGCGGGACAGGCAGGACAGGCGGGACAGGCGGCGGGCGCTGGGGACCCCGGGAGTCTCAGCCCAGCAGGTCCTCGGTCGTCACCGTTCCGTCCTCGTTCCGGCGGACGATGGCGGCCCGGATCTTGTGCAGCCGTGGCTCGACGGCCTCCTGCCGGTGGCCCAGGCCGGCGAGCTGCTCCTCCATGCTGTGGATGACCCGCGCGACGTCGTCACGCGACGACAGGTCGATCTGCGCCATCTCCTGGTGGGCCGACATCAGCTGGTCGGAGCGGGCGAAGATCTCTCAGTCCGCCTGCGAGGGACCCTCGGTGCCGCAGGGCGCGGACCATCCCTTGCCCCAGGGGCGAGCCGACATGGCCTGCGACAGGTCGTCGACGAGGGAGGGACCCGTGTCGGGACTGGACGACAGGCGATGGCGCAGGATCCCGACGTCGGCCGACAGCACGGTGCGGGTGGAAGGCAGGCCTCTCGGGGTCCTCGTCGTCGCCGTACGTCTGGGCCTGCACCGACACCCGGTTGCGTTCCTCTTCTTCCCCCCGAACGATCATCGTCTGCTCCAAGGCCGAGCCGCCCCTCGACACCTGCACTGTGGCGCAGAGGAGGGCCCGGGCGTAAGAGCAGGACGTCACAGTCGGGTGCGGAGCCCGAAAATGCCTGGCGACCAGGGAAGTCTTCTGGGCCCTGTGGACAACCGATCCCTGCCTGCGAAACCCCGGTGTCGACGCGCGTTTTCCCCAAGTCGTCCACAGCCTGTGCCCGAAGCCGTCCCCACGTGGGACTCTTCCGCGGGGAGGCCGCCGCGTGCTTTGCTCTCACACGTGACGACTCCCCTGAGCTTCCACGGCGGGTCGGAGGGTGTGCTTCCCGGGCAGCTCCTGGATCGGGCCATCCGGGCCGGGTACATCGATGCCGGGCGCTTCAAGATCCCGGAGGAGAACGTGCAGCCGGCGAGCCTGGACCTCCGGCTGGGCGAGCGGGCTCTGCGCATCCGCTGCAGCTTCCTGCCCGGAAGGGACTCGGTGGAGCGCAAGCTCAAGGACTACGTCCTCGACGAGATCGACCTGCGGGGCGACGGGGCCATGCTGGAGGCGCGCTGCCCCTACCTGATTGAGCTCAAGGAGCATCTCGACCTGCCCGCCGGGCTGCGGGGGAAGGCGAACCCCAAGAGCTCGACCGGGCGCATCGACGTGTTCACCCGGGTCATCACCGACCTCTCCCACCGCTTCGACGAAGTGGCACCGGGATACCACGGCCCGCTCTATCTGGAAGTCGTGCCGTTGTCGTTCCCGGTGCGGGTGCGCGAGGACCTGACCCTCAACCAGCTGCGCCTTTCCATCGGCCGCCCCACGCTGACCGACGACGAGGTCCGTGCAGCCCATGCGGCCGCTCCGATGCTCTTCCGCCGGGGCGAGCCGGTGCCGCCCGACGAGCTCGTGCTGTCCGACGGGCTGTTCCTCGGACTGGACCTCTACGGAGACGAACACGGCCGGGTGGGGCACAGCACTCGCGACAGCGCACCCGTCCTCGATCTGACGACTGGCGTCGAGACCGACCCGGCGCCGTTCTGGGATGCCGTCTACCGCGAGGAGGGCGACCGACTGGTCCTGTCGCCGAAGCGCTTCTACCTGTTGATGTCGAAGGAAGCCGTGAGCATCCCGCCCACCCTGGCCGCGGAGATGACCGCGTACGACCCTACGAGCGGCGAGCTCCGCACGCACTACGCGGGCTTCTTCGATCCGGGCTTCGGGTTCGACGTCGAGGGCCGGTTCCGGGGCTCGCGGGCCGCGCTGGAGGTGCGGGCGCACGACGTCCCGTTCATGGTGGAGAACGGACAAGCCGTCTGCAAATTGACGTTCGAACGGATGCTCGAAGAGCCGACCGCACTGTACGGCTCGGGCATCGGCTCCTCGTACCAGCAGCAAGAAGAGACGCTGAGCAGGTATTTCCGGCGTTAACCGGGGTTGGTTCACCCCCTTGGATGGGGCGCCCGGTCCCACCCAAAAAAGGCGGGCGGGAAATAGGTCTGCGGCGTGCGTATTTGGACAATTGACACCGTGAGTGTGGCGGGACCCCGCTCGTTTCCAGTGCCGAGACCCTGTCTCCCAATGTCCCACTGAAAAAGGAGCACACGTTGAGACGCAAGCGTCTAACTACCCTGATGGCGGCTGTGGCCCTCGTCCTTTTTGCCGGCACCTTCGCCGGCCTGAGCGTGGCCGGTGCGGCTACTCCGAAGGTCACCACAACTTCCACTGCGCAGAACCCACTCCAACAGCTGACGACCACCACGACGACCGCGCCAACACCGGCACCGGCACCAGCACCAGCACCGGCGGTCAGGCCGTCGTCGACTCCGTCGTCAACGGCGTCGAGCGACCCGCTGGCACCGCTGACCCAGCTGCCGGTCTCCCTGTCCATCCCGATCACGGTGCTGGGCAACGAGATCGCCGGCACGCTCCTCCCGGGGCAGAGCGCTCTCACGGGGACGAACACCACCCACCAGACCTCGCCGCTGGCCAACATCGACGCGCCGATCAACGGGTGCTCCATCTCGGCTGGCCTGTTCGCCAACGCGCTCAGCAGTTGCTCGACGACGTCCGTCGGCGTCGACCAGCTCGGCTCCATCGCCAACATCAACATCCCGATCACCCTGGACGACAACGCGATCGGGCTGCTGGGCCAGGCCACCTCGGCCCTGGGGCTCACCACCGGCCAAGACTCGGCCATGACGACCCAGAACGGCGCGGTGAACGTGTGGGCGCCCGTGAGCATCTGCTCCATCAACGTGGGGCTGATGGGCAACACCGGCAGTGACTGCAACGTGGCCGGCACCAACGGGGTCACCTCGCAGAAGGGCGTGATCGACGCCGCCGTCCCGGTGACGGTGTGCGACGTGATCGTCGAGATCGTCGGCAACAGCAGCGCTAACTGCCCGCAGTACCCCGACAGCACAGCCCAGTCGGGCATGCTGGCCGACCTGTACGCACCCGCCACTGTGTGCGGCGTGATCGCCGAGGTCGACGGTACCGCCACCGGCTCGTGCATGCCGGTCGAGGGCTTCCCGCTGGTGAACGACCTGCCGACCAACACCATCACGCAGAGCGCCCCGATCGACGGCGTGCTCCCGATCAACGCGTGCAGCATCGTGGTCGCGATCGACGGCTCCGCCAGCAACCAATGCGAACCGACACACGAGGGGGAGACACAGACCGGCTCGGTCCCGGTCAATGTGCCGGTGACCGTGTGCTCCATCGCCGCCGCCATTGAGGGCAACGCCAGCGCTGTCTGCACGGGCCCCGGCGGAGGCAGCCCGATCTCCATCGGAACGCCGGGCAGTCCCGGGACCGGTGTCACGCTCCCGATCACGGTCTGCGGCATTGAAGCGGCCCTCGGCGGTTCGGCCAGCGCGACGTGCCCGAACCCGACCGTGAGCACCACGCCGCCGGCGACGTCGCCCTCGAAGACGTCCCCGACGACCGTGCCGGTCAGCCTGGCCTCGACCACGCCGACCCCGGCCAAGCCGGCGGCCGCTGCTGCTCCGTCGGGACCGCTCGCCTTCACCGGTGCGCCGCTCCTGCTCGAGCTCCTCATCGGGGCGATGGCGCTGCTGACCGGTCTGGTGATCAGCAAGCTGTCGCGGCGACAGGGCCGGGAGGCTCCCGGCGCCACTCCTTCCGAGGGGTAGGCGCCCGGGGCCGCCCTCGGCGGGCGGCGCCCAGCACAAACGGACAGGACCCGGTGGAGGAAGGAGGGATCGATGTCCGGCCAGTCAGAAGCCGAAGCCCGCGTCAGCCTGGAGGACCTCTTCCTTTCGCGCGAGTTCGGGCGACCACTTCCACCTGCTCCCTCCCAGGAGCTGGACGACGCGTTCCTCCGCGACTTCTGGCTCACGCTGGAAAGCGGAACGAATGACGTGCGCATGCGGATGACGCCACTCCGCTCCGTGCGGATACCGGCGGCGGGGGCAATGGCAATGGCAGCGGCCTGGCGGACCAGCTCCATCCGTAACCGCGCAATGGCCGTCGCGAGCGGGGTGGCTGCCGCCGCGCTCGTCGTGGCGGGGTTCGCCGCAGGCGGTTCCACCCGCGCGCCGACCGGTGTCTCCGCCCAGGGTCCGACGACACCCACCGGCGGCGGAGGGAACCCGTCGGCCGGCACGTCTTCGGCGAGTGGCGGTCCCGCACCCGTCCTGCAAGCGCCCGCAGCGGCGGCCGTGGTGGCCGCCACGGGTTCGGCCGGGCCGCCGGTGTTCGCGGCCGCACCACCCGGGGCGCCGGGGCGGCCGGTTGTCGTCGAGGTGCCCCACGGCACGACCGTCACCGTGGTGTCCACGGAACCGGCGGCGTCCTCGCCGCCGCCGCCGTCGATACCACCGGCGAACGGTGGGTCACCCCCGCCGACTCCGACGGGGACGGGAAATCCGCTCGCGCCCGTCGTCACGGTCGTCTCGACTACCGAGGCGGGCGTCGGCAACACGGT
The DNA here is from genome assembly GCA_963834405.1 of uncultured Acidimicrobiaceae bacterium. GTDB lineage: Bacteria > Actinomycetota > Acidimicrobiia > Acidimicrobiales > RAAP-2 > Bog-473. Next base: position 400,599 of record CAWIBX010000003.1, read on the forward strand.
CTTGAGCGCGGCGGCCGGACTCGACAACGAGGCACCAACTCTCGCGCCGATCGCCACCGTTGTCACCAGCATGGGGAGCACAGTCGGTGCTGCCGCCCCCGCCTGACGAGGTCGGTCGGTCCACTGACGACCAGGCGGCAGGGGGCGCCCGGTATACCCGGGCGGACGAAACGACCGACAGATCCCAAGAAGAAAGGAAACGACGGATGCCCGGCCCGCAAGAGGCCGAGGTGACAAGCCTCGAAGACCTCTTCTTCTCGCGCGAGTTCGGGCGACCGCTCCCGCCGCCGCCCGATCCGTAACCCGATCCGGACGACGTCTTACTCGCGGCGGGTTCGGTCGCTCCTGGGAGATCGAAGCCACCGGCACGCGCACTTGGGCGTTCCGTCAGGGTGGGTGTGCCCGCAGTGGTGGCCGAGGGATGGCGCACCAACCCGGCACGCAACCGCGCCGTCGCGGCGGCGAGCGGGGTGGCTGCCGCCGCGCTCGTCGTTGCTGGGTTCGCAGGGGGCAGCGGGAACCACGCGCCGACCGGTGTCTCCGCGCAGGGGCCCACCACGGAGCCGAACGGTGGCGGCAGCGGCCGGACCAGTCCCGCTCCAGCCGGACCGGGGACGGCACCCGTGACCGCGCTGTTGACGACAGGGGGCCGCGCGACGGGCTCGCTCGCCGCACCAGCGGTTGCCGTCGCCCAAGTGGCCACCACGGCGCCGTCGGTGTTCGTCGAAGTGCCGCCGGGTGCGATCATGACCGTCGTGCCGGCGACGCCGGCGACGCGTGCGTCCCCGACGCCACCAGCGCCGCCGCGGCCCGCGCCAAAGACCAACCGCTTGCGCCCGTCGTGACCGTCCTCGCCAACGTGGTGACCACCGTCGGCAACACCGTGTCGAGTGCGTCCAGCAGGCTCGGTTCGGCTGTTCCTGTCATCGCCCCTGTCACAACCGTCCTCGGCCATTTGCGGAGCGGTGAGCGGTCTGGGCCGGAGTCTCGGCGCGTCCGTCGCGTGACAACGGCGTGACAACGCCGCAGGCGCAACGTTGATGGACAAAAGGCTGGTCAGAGGCTACGAATTCCCAACCCCAAACATGCGTTTGGGGAGAAAGCCGCAGTAATTGCGCCTCGTGGTAGGCAACGGAAGTGCTACCGCTATATGGTGGTGATGAGGGGGTATACGGTATCTTCCGGGTACAGGGTCCGGGAGAATCCCCCAGTTGGCACCGGCATTCCAGTTGGAGGGGTGGAATCGATGTCCGATTGGTTCGATGTCGAGGATTACCGCACCCTGGAAGACGTCTTCGCGTCGCGCGACTTCGGACATCCTGTTGCCGACCTCGGCGCCGCCGCAGGCAGCGCGCGCGTCGTCGACCCCAAGCCCGTTCGGCGCCGCACCTACGACCGAACGGTGGCCGCCACGAGCGGGTTGGCAGCCGCGCTCCTCCTCATCGTCGCCGGACTGGCCGTCGGCTCCGGGCACGTGACGCCGCCGAGCATTCACGCCGCGTCGTTGCCCTTCACCGTTCCCAACGTGCCCTCGTTGCCGGCGAGTCCGGGACCGGGTGGCTCCAGTGGCACGGGTGCGACGGGTGGCGCGGGTGGCACCACCGGCGGAGGTGGTGCGAGTACCGCCGGCCATTCCCCGACGACGCCCGGCACAGCGCTCGGGTCGTTCGCCGCGTCGACGCCGTCGAATGCCGGGAGTTCCGGGAGCGCAGCGTCGGGCCTCACCGGCAGTCCGGTCACCCCGGCTCCAACGGTCACGTTGCTCACCAACACCCCGGCACCCGCGCCGACCACCACGACCACCACCACGACGACGACGACCACCCCGCCCACATCGACCACGAGCACCACCATCCCGGTGACGCCGGTCGTGACCGGCGCCCCCCCGCCCGCATCGACCACAACGACCACGCAACCGACCTCGACCGGCGTGACCGGGCCCGGCGGCGACAACGGCCATCACGGTCAGGGTAAGGGTGGCGGCCACGAGGGCCAGCCCGGGCCGTCGCCTCCGCCGCCCACTACCGGGAACAAGCCGCCGACCCCGGTGGTCACTTCGGGACCGGGCAACGGCGACGGCAACGGCAACGGCAACGGCGTGGGGGAGTACGAGTCCAACGGCCACGGTCACAACGGCCACGGTCACGGCTGAGCCGGCCACAACGCCCGAACGGCCACTCGTCCGTACCTGCTAAGCCTGCAGGTGCTCTCCCGCGTCCGGGGGGCGAGGAGCGAGGTCAGCCATGAACTACACCAATCTCGGCACGTCCGGTCTGCGGGTCTCGAGGGTCTGCCTCGGAATGATGGGCTTCGGCAACGACAGCGAGCGGCCGTGGGTCATAGACGAGGACGCAGCCGAGCCGATCGTGAAGGCCGCGGCAGAGGGTGGTGTCACCTTCTTCGACACCGCTGACACCTACTCCGGCGGTGCCAGCGAGGTCGCGACCGGCCGGCTGGTACCGAAGTTCCTGAGCCGCGACGAGGTCGTCATCGCCACCAAGGTCTTCATGCCGGTCACCCCCGGCGAGAACGGCGGCGGTCTCGGCCGCAAGCACGTCCTGTCGGGCATCGACGCGTCGCTGCACCGGCTCGGCATGGACTACGTCGACCTCTACCAGATCCACCGTTGGGATTCGCGCACGCCCATTGAGGAGACCATGGAAGCGCTGCACGACGTCGTGCGGTCGGGCAAGGCGCGCTACATCGGCGCCTCAAGCATGTTCGCCTGGCAGTTCGCCAAGGCCCAGCACACCGCGGAGCAGCACGGGTGGACGAAGTTCGTCTCCATGCAGAACCACTACAACCTCGTCTACCGCGAGGAGGAGCGCGAGATGATCCCACTCTGCCTCGACCAGGGCGTGGGGTGCATCCCGTGGAGCCCGCTGGCCCGGGGCATGCTGGCGGGGAACCGCACCCGGGACGGGGGCCGGCACACCACGCGCTCGAGCACCGACCCCTTCACCGACTACCTCTACGACCAGCCGACCGACTTCGACGTCATCGACGCCGTCAACGAGGTGGCCGCGGCACGCGGGGTTCCCTCCGCACAGATCGCCCTGGCCTGGCTGTTGGCGCGCCCGGGGGTGACGGCACCGATCGTGGGGTCGACGAAGAAGAAGCATTTGAAGGACGCGCTCGCGGCCGAGGAGATGACGCTGAGCGAGGACGAGATCGCGCAACTCGAAAAGCCCTACGTCCCGCACCCGGTGCTCGGGCACTTCTAGAGGGACGGCCCGTCGATCGTCCCGGACCCGTTCCGGTAGGGTCGGCGCCCGGCAGGGACAGACGATCGGGGGTGGCATGCGGGTCGCACTGACGGTGGCGGACTTCCTGGACCGGGCGGCGCTCGTCTACGGGCACCGGACAGCGGTGGCGGACGAGCCCGGCGTACCGGGCTCGCTGGGGACGCTGACCTACGCGGAACTGGCGGCGCGCGCCCGCGGCATGGCGTCGGGCCTCGACAGCATGGGCGTCGAACACGGCGAGCGCGTCGCCATCGTGAGCCCGAACTCGGGGCGCTTCCTCACAGCCTTCTTCGGTGTCAGCGGCTACGGCCGCATCCTCGTGCCCGTCAATTTCCGGCTCACCTCCGACGAGATCGCCTACGTGGTCGAGCATTCCGGGGCGTCCGTCCTTCTGTACGACTCGGATCTCGCGGGCGAAGTGGACACCATCAAGGTCGCCCACAAGGTGCGGCTGGACGGCGAGGAGGACGCCGCGTTGTTCGCGCCGTCGGAGGACGGGAGCGGCACCGCGCCGAAGGCGTGGGAGGCGGACGAGGACGCGACCTGCTCGGTCAATTACACGTCGGGCACCACGGCGCGGCCGAAGGGCGTGCAGCTGACACACCGAAACTGCTGGCTCAACGCCACGGCCTTCGGATGGCACACCGGGGTGAGCGACCGCGACGTGCTGCTCCACACGCTGCCCATGTTCCACTGCAACGGCTGGGGGATGCCCTACGCCGTCACCGGCATGGGCGGCGCGCACGTCGTGCTGCGCAAGGTGGACGGCGAGGAGATCCTGACGCGGATCGAGCGGCACGGCGTGACACTGCTGTGTGGCGCGCCCGCGGTCGTGGCCGCCATCCTCACGGCGGCCGAGGCGAGGTCGGCCGCGGGGCGGCCGGTGCCGGGACGGGGGACGGTGCGCATCGTGGTGGCCGGGGCGCCGCCGCCGTCGAAGACGATCGAGCGGATTGAGACCGAGCTGGGGTGGGAGTTCATCCAGATTTACGGGCTGACCGAGACGGCGCCGCTGCTCACCATCAACCGGGCGCCCGCCGAATGGGACGCCCTGGGGTCGGGTGAGCGCTCGCAACTGCTCAGCCGCGCCGGCGCCCCCGCCCTGGGTGTGCGCATCGACGTGGACGACGAGGGCGAGGTGCTGGCCCGCTCGAACCACGTGTTCGCCGGGTACTGGGAGCAACCCGACGAGACGGCCAAGGCGCTCGACGGCGGGTGGTTCCACACGGGCGACGGCGGGCATGTGGATGGCGCCTACATCGTGATCGCCGACCGCAAGAAGGACGTCATCATCACGGGTGGCGAGAACGTGTCGTCCATTGAGGTGGAGGATTGCCTGTACCAGCATCCGGCCGTGGCCGAGGTGGCCGTGATCGGCGTGCCCGACGAGAAGTGGGGCGAGACGATCAAGGCGCTCGTCGTCGCGCGGGCCGATGCCGCCCCGGTGACCGAGGCCGACCTGATTCAGCACTGCCGCGACCGCATGGCGCACTTCAAGGCGCCGACGAGCGTGGAGTTCCGTGACGCGTTGGACCGCACCGCGACCGGCAAGCTGCAGAAGTACAAGCTGCGCCAGCCCTATTGGGCCGGGAGGGAGAAGGCGGTCAACTGAGGGCGAGGGCCGGCGCGGGGCTCGGGCAGGGGCTAGGGGCTCGGGCGGGGGGCTGGCTCTCTCCCGTGGCGCCTCTGTAAAAATTTAGCGAACAGGGTTCCGAAGAGTGAGCTGAACAGCGTTCACTCATTTTCGAAACACCTGCCGGGGAGACGACGGCCGGCTCAGTCGTCCTGGGCCGCCGGCAGCGGCCGGTGCGAGCGCTCCTCGAGGACCAGGTGCGCACCCGGCCCGAAGGCGGCGGCGACGTCGCCCCTGATCAACCGGCGCAGGGGCTCGCCAACAATGTCGCGGCGCCACCCCTCGTCGAGCCGGCTGGGCTCGCCGGTCAGCAGCTGGGCTATGTCGGCCCGGGTGGCCAGCAGGCTCTGGTCGAAGTCGAGGTCGTCGGCGATCTGGCGCACCAAGCCCGAGCACACGGCGACGGCCGCCGGCGGTGCAGGGACGTCGCGGCCCTCGCGCGGCACGCGCAGACGGCCCGCCGGCAGGTCGAGGCCGCGCCGGACGGCATCGAGGATCTCGGCCGCCCGGCCCTGGGCCAGATGGCGCCCGTCGACGCCGCGCGCCCGCCGCAGCTCATCCGTGTTCTTGGGCGGCCGTTGCGAGATCGCCATCAGCCCCAGGTCCGAGAGGATCATGCGCCGGGGCCGGTTCGTCGCGGCTGCGGTGCGCTCACGCCACGCCCCGACCTCCTGGGCCACGCCGCGCGAGCGCCGGGACATACTGCGGATATCGCCCAGCTTCCACCAGGCTTCCTCGGGGTCACGCGCCGGGGCGCGGTCCCCGAGGACCTGGTCGCACTCGTCCAACGCCCACTCCAGGCGGCCCAGGGCGCGCAGACGGTCCTCGAGTCGGGCCCGCAATCCCAGCAGGTGTGACACGTCGCTCACCGCGTAGGACAGCTGGCGCTCGGACATCGGCCGCTCCAACCAGTCGGACAGCCGGTCGGCCTTGGGGAGGCTGATGCCGAGCACCTGGTCGGCAAGACGCGACAGCGACGGGGAGGACATACCGAGGAACCCCGCCACGATCTGGGTGTCGAAGACCGTTGCCGGAATGGAGCCGCACGCAGCCATGAGGATGTCGAGGTCCTGCACCGCGGCGTGGGCCACCGCCACGCCCGCGCCGCCGAAGAGCCCGGCCAGGGGTGCGGGGTCGACGGCCAGGGGGTCGACCAGGGCCACCTCCGCCTCCTCCCCCCAGGCGATCTGAATCAAGGCCAGTTGGGGGACGTAGGTGCGTTCGGTGTGGAACTCGGTGTCGAAGCCGTAGTAGGGCTCGCTTGCCACCCGGGTGACGAGCGCCTCCAGGCCGGCAGAGTCCGTGACCATGGTGGCGGGGGCCGGCGGGGCGGGCGCGCTCATCTGCGCTGGACCCTACCGTTCCCCACAGAGCGCCAGGCGACGGTGGCCACCGGCTACGATCCGTTTGACCTGCAAAAACGAGCTTTTTGATCAGGTAATGACTTAAGGCCCTGTTTGGACCTGCCGGAATTCGGTAGAGAAGAGGGTGGAGGGCAGTGCCGGAGGGGGAGCCGTGAAGAAGGCCAGGAAGAAGCTGTTCGGCAAGGACGCGCACGACGAGGTCGCCGCGCGGCCCGACGCCGGTGACGCACCCACCACGCCGAGCCGGCCGAGCTCCGACGCCTCGCCGGGCCTGTCAGCGAGGAGCGTCGAAACGATGTTGCAGGAGTTCAGCTCCGGCGGCGGCAGCGAGGTCCCGCCCGCCGGCACTAACCGGGCGGGCAAGTACGACCAGCTATGGCAGCTCTCCATGGCCGATCCCCACACCGGCCTCGCCAACCAATTGCTGCTGCTCGACCGCCTCACCCAGGCCCTGGCCCGGCGGCGGCGCCACGGCGGCGAGGTCGTGGTCTGCCATATCGACCTCGACAACCTGGGCGAGATCAACATGGACCTCGGGTACACGACGGGGAACACGGTTCTGGTCGAGATGTCGCGGCGGCTCACGTCCGTGCTCCGCACCGAGGACACCGTCGGCCGCGTCGGGGGCAGCGAACTCGTGGTGGTGCTCACGGTGAGCGACGAGCAGGCCGTCGGGACGCTCACCCGCCGGCTGCAGCACACGCTCGACGAGCCGGTCGTCGTGGGGAGCCAGAGCATCCGACTCCAGGCCACCATGGGCGTCGCCGTGGCCGAGGACAGCGAGTCGGCCGAGGACCTCCTGGCGCGGGCCGACCGCTCCACGCGGGTCGGACACCGCTGAGAATCCTCCGCTGGGTGCTGATCGTCGGCGCCACCGCCCTCGCGGAGCGGTCGCTGCTCGACGTGGCCCGCTATCTCAGGATGCGCTCCAAGTAGCACCGAGCCGCGCGATGTCGCGGGCCCGCCCGAGCACGGACTCCATGGAGAGGGGCTCGCCGGTGTCGGGATCGAGGCGGTGCCCCAGCTCGGCGAGCACGTGGCCGGCATGCGAGCGCAGCGCCCGGATCAAGTCAAGTCCTCGAACTCCTGCGACGCGGCCACCGCCTTTCGCCGCGTCGATCACCTCGTCGAGCGCGTCGCTCCCGTCGCGGGCGCCGACGACGTACCCCGCGATGAAGGCCAGGATGAGTCCCACGTGGCGCCCTCTCTACCGGCCCTGAGCCGAGTCCCGGAGACGGCCACGGTCGCGGAACCGGTCAGTCATTGCGCGCGCGCTTCTATGTGCATCTCGACCGACACCTCTGGATAGATCTTGAGGGCCAGGGTGGTGGGCACCTTGAGGTCGAATTCCCGGATGTCGATGGTCTGCTGGCCGCAGACCACGAGGACGTCGCGGCGGACGGGCTCCACGATGACCACCCCGCTGCTGGGACGGACGACGTTGTGGATCTCCATGCGCGCCTCGAGCTCGTAGCGGTTCACCCCCTCCGCCACGACCGCCTGCGTGAGCTCCAGAACGGCCTTGAGATAGCGGCGCGCGTCTATGCGTCGCTTCAGCTCGGTGTCGTAGAGCGTGTTGCCCGACGTCAGCTCCTTGAGCGAAACGGTCACCTGCGCCTTCACGGGCGCGCCGCCGAGGTCGACGACGTTGCCGTCCACCTCCGCGGAGATCTCGCCCCGCAGCTCGCTGGTGGCGAACGAAATGCGGCCGACATTGGAGCGGGCCTTGACCAGGACGGCCGACCGTCCCGGCAAGACTTCGAATGTCGTCAGCGCGTGGTCAGCTGGTCCCAAAGCCCCCGGTTCCGTGTCTCGGACTCGTCCCAGGAGCGCGCACGATGCACTGTACACGGGGCGCGCCGGCCGGGTCCCTCACGTCGGCGGCTGTTCGAGCACCCGCGCCTCGTGTTCGAGACGCATGCAGACCGCTGTCAGCATGTTCGCGGTCTCGACCGCCTTGATGATGACGTCGGTTTCGCCGAGATGGTCGACGCCCGTGTAGGTGTTGATGCCGCGGCCCCGCTTGACCAGCGTCACCACATCGAAGCGCCCGTCGATCGCCCCCAGCCGCTCGGGTGGGCCGGACCGAGCAGGCGAGCCGGCCCCGGGTGCGCGCGGGGCGAAGGTGTCGGTCACGGCGGTGGAGCGGTCCAAGGCCGTCGGCCCGCTCGGTTGCGCCCGACTCCCCTGCGGCCGCAGCACGTTCCCCCCAACTCCCAATGGATCCTCCCGTTTCCCAACGGGTCTTGTCCGTCTACCTGCCAACGGCGGAAACAGGTATTACAGGGGCGCGCCGGATTCGGCGCGCCCCTGCCCGCGGCGCGGTGAGATCCGCCATCGGCGTGGTCCCCGGTCGGGGAGACCCGAGGTGGGTGAGGCGCCCCGGCGCAGTACCCCCGGGCCGCCAGGGAGTATCAGCCCTTGCCAAGTTAGGAGTATCGGCTCTAGTGAGGGCGCGGCTTTCCGGCCAGGCTAAGGGATGGTGTCGATGTACAGCGAGCTGCTCTGCGGCCTCTGCGCCGAAGTCGATCCGGTCCCGCTTCCCGCGGCGCGGGAGGAGCTGGTCGTGATATTGCTCCAGTGCCGGCGCCGGCTAGAGGGCCACGGCGTGCACGACGGGCACGTGGTGGCCGAGGACCTGGCCCTGGAGCTGGACCACGACCGCATGCTCCTGCGGCTCTGCTCGGCCGTGGGGATCGACACCGACCCCTCTCGCTTCGACAACCCCCTCGCGGAGCGCGAACGCCTCGAGCACCTGCTCCGCGCCAGCGGGGTGGACTTCCGGACGCTGGAAGACAACCGCCGCGCACCCGCCGTCGCCTGAGATCAGGTCCGCGGACCGGTCCCCTTCCGTTCGGCCAGCACCGCCGCGTAGACAGCGGCCTCGGTGCGTCGGCGCATCCCGAGCTTGGAGAGCAGGCTCGAGACGTAGTTCTTGACCGTCGCCTCGGCGAGGAAGAGCTCCTCGGCGATCTGGCGGTTGGACTGCCCCTGCGCGATGAGCTCCAGGACCTTGCGCTCCTGGGGCGTCAGGACGGTCAGCCGGGACTCGGCCTCCTGGTCCTTGCGCAGCCGGGCGAAGAGCTCCTGGGTCAGCGCCGGGTCGAGCAGCGACATGCCCTGGCTGACGCGGCGGATGTCGCCGAGAAGGTCGCCCCCGCCGACCTCCTTGAGGACATAGCCGGACGCCCCCGCCATGATGGACGAGAACAGCGCGTCGTCGTCGGAGTACGACGTGAGCATCAGGCAGCGCACCGACAGGAGCGTGGACTGGATCTCCCGGCAGACCTCGATGCCGTTGCCGTCGGGCAACCGCACGTCGAGAATGGCGACGTCGGGCTCCAGCTCGCGGATGAGCTCGAGACCGCGCTGAGCAGTGCCCGCTTCGCCGACCACCTCCATGTCCTCTTCGTCCTGGAGGAGTGTGCGCAGGCCCGTGCGGACCAGCTCGTGATCGTCGAGGACGAACACCCGGATCGTCATCGTCCAGATACTGCCACGAGGGCTGCCACGAAGGCCGCCACACGGGCAGGGCAACCCCCGTCCCTTTGCCTGCTGACGGCGCCGGTACTCTGGCGGGCGTGGAGCCGTTCGACCGGATCGACGACCCCGTCAAGCTGCGCCGGCTCGTGCAGGCGATCATCATCCTCGACGCCGAGCTCAGCCTCCCGGTGGTGTTGCGTCGCATCATTGAGGAAGCGCGCGACCTAGTCGACGCGCAGTACGGCGCGCTGGGTGTGCTGACCGAGGACGGACAGGCGCTGGACCAGTTCCTCACGGTCGGACTCACCGCCGAGGAGGAGCAGGCCATCGGGCCGCGGCCGACCGGGCGGGGGGTGCTGGGCACGCTCATCGCCGACGACAAGCCCTTGCGGCTGGCGAACCTCGCGGACAGCCCGGACAGCTTCGGGTTCCCGCTCGCGCACCCGAAGATGTCGTCTTTCCTCGGCGTGCCGGTGCGGGTGCACGGCGAGGTGTACGGCAACCTCTATCTGACCAACAAGCGCACGGGCGACGAGTTCTCCGAGGACGACGAGGCCACCGCGGCGGCCCTGGCCATGGCGGCCGGCATCGCCATTGAGAACGCCCGTCTCCACTCCCTGGTACGGGACCACGCGCTGACGGAGGACCGGGACCGCATCGCCCGCGACCTGCACGACTCGGTGATCCAGCGGCTCTTCGCCATCGGTCTGTCGCTGCAGGGCACGGCGCGGCTCGTGGAGCGGCCCGAGGCGGTGCTGCGGATCGCGGAGGCGATCGACAAGCTGGACGAGACCATCCGGCAGCTCCGTAAGGCCATCTTCGACATAGAGCTCACCATCAACAAGGAAGGTATCCACCCCAAGGTGCTCGACCTCGCGCACGAGCTGAAGCCGGTGCTGGGCTTGAACCCGCAGGTCTCGGTGATCGGCCCGGTGGACCGGGTGGTGACGGGACAGCTCGCGGACACGGTGCTGGCCGTCTTGCGCGAGGCGCTCACCAACGTCGGGCGCCACGCCGACGCGTCCAAAGCGGTCATCACGCTCACCGCCGGCGACGAGCTCCGCCTCGTCGTGGCCGACGACGGCCGGGGGATCGGCGACGGCAATGGCGACGCCGGCGATGGCGGGCTCGGTCTCAAGAACATGCGCCAGCGCGCCGAGCGACTCGGCGGGGGCATGGAGATCGGGACGTCGCGTGAGGGCGGGACCAGGCTCACCTGGCACGTCCCGTTGGAGGCCCTGGAGGACTTCGGGGTCGCACCCTCGGCCTGAATCAGGCCCCGGCCCGCCGGGCCGAGCACACCTCGGCGAACCCGTCCTCCACGCAGCCCGCCAGCTTGGCGCTGTCCGGCACGGCGGCGGCGTCGACCGTGAGGCCGATGCAGGCCCGGGTGCCCGCCGAGACGAGCGACACGTTGAGGGCGGCACCGGACGGGGGTGCGAACGCGTAGATGCCCGACACCGGGGCCCCGGCGATGGAGGTCGGTCCCGGCGGGCCGGGCAGGTTGGTGACGCAGACGTCGGTGCCGCGGAGCATGGCGCCCCACAGGTTCCGGGCGACAGGCCCGGGCAGCGCGCTCAGACCCGTGGCGAGGACGTCGCTCACCGCGAGGCCCGGCGCCTGCTTCCAAGCGCTGGTCAGGGCCCGGACCTCGTGCACGCACTCGGCCACGTCCGCGTGGACGGGGATCACGAAGCGCGCCGGCACGAAGTGGTTGCCGCTGCCGGAGGTCCCGCCGGCGCGCACGTTGATCGGCATGAGGGCGCGGAACCCGGTGCTGATCACACCATGCTGCTCGTGGTAGAGGGTGAGGCCCCGCACGACCGAGGCCACGAAGACGTCGTTCACGGTGCCGTCCCAGGCCTTGGCCGCTTGGACCAGCGAGCGCAGTTCCAGGTCGAGGATCTCGGCGTGGCGGCGCGCACCGCGCCCGGTCATGATCGTCGAGACCGGGCGTCCGGCCGGTGCCATGAGACGCGCCACGGACTCGCTCAACTCGCTCAGCCGGCCGAGCGTGCGGAACGGGTGGAACAGCGCGTCCCTGGCCTCGTCGACGAGCTCGACGGCTCGGGGCAGGTCGCGTCCGTGCTGACGGGGAGCCGCCTCCGGCACCGAATCCGTCGGCGGTGACGCGGACGGCTCCGGCGGGTCGAACAGCCCGGCCAGCACGGCCAGGCCGCCGACGCCGTCGATCACGGCGTGGTGCACCTTGAGGAGCAGCGCCGACCTGTCGTCGGGAAGTCCCTCTACCAGGACGGCCTCCCACAGTGGCAAGGCCGGGTCGAACGCGCCCGATGCCATGGCCTGCGCCACGTCCAGGACGCCCCGCGTGTCCTCGCGCTCGGCCAGCCGCAGGCGCCGGACGTGGTCGCCCAGCTCGAACGCCGGGTCCGGGACGAACCGGGGCCGACCCCGGCCCGGCAGTCGGGGGACGGCCCGGGCGCGCAACCTCGGAACGGCGGTGGTCAGTTCGCCGATGCGCTCGCGCACGGCGTTCCATGCGGGGGTGGACTGCAGCGCCACGAGCGCCACCACGTTGGGCCGCATCACCGGGTCGGCCCCGATGGCCCAGAGGAGAGCGTCGGACCCGCTCATGGTGTCCACCCTCCCGGCGGTCCTGTCGAAGGGTTCCGTAACAGCCATCAGCCCTCCAATGCCGGCACCACGTGCCAACGGAGAAGGGTAGACCTAGCATCGGCCCATGACCACTGCGGCGGACTCGGTTCCTGCGCCCCGGCACGGAGGGCTATATAACGTCCTCTGGCGCCGGCAGCTCTATCGCTACCCCGACACCCTGCCGCGGCTCGGCTACCTGGCCATCGTCGTGCTCACGACGATCATGCTCTATTACCTCTACTACGTGGAGGGGGCGGTCACACCGCTGCTGCTGCCCTACTACCACATGTCGTTCGCGTTCTTCCTCTATCTGCTGGTGGTCTCCAACGCCATCGGCGCGTTCAGCGCGTTCATCGGTGGGCTCTCGGACAAGATCGGCCGCGCCAACCTCACGATTTACGGGACGCTGTTGGTGGCGCTGATTCAGCTCTTCGCCATCCCTCACATCAGCGACAAGTGGTGGTTCGCGGCCTCCTATTGCGTGATCGGGTTCGTGGAGGGTGTGATCCTCGTCTCGACCCCCGCCCTGATGCGCGACTTCTCCCCGCAGCTCGGACGCGGCGCGGCCATGGGGTTCTGGGCGCTCGGCCCCACGATGGGCGCGCTGGCCGCGAGCCTGGTGGCGACGCACACCCTCACCCACCTCAGGCCGTTCCAGGACCAGTTCATCATTTCAGGGCTCGTTTGCCTCGGCGTGGTCATCGTCGCGTTCTTCTTCCTGCGCGAGCTCTCGCCGCAGCTGCGGGACCAGCTCATGGTCACCGAACGTGAGCGGGCCTTGGTCGAGGCGCGGGCGATGGGCATTGACGTCCAGAAGGCGACCCAGCACCCCATCCGCTCCATGATGAAGATCGACCTGATCACGTCGTCGATCGCCATCTCGGTGTTCCTGCTCTTCTACTACGCGTCGGTCAGCGTGCTCACCATCTACTGGGTGGTGACGTTCAGCCGCTCCACGGCCGATGCGAACGGTATCAACGTGTGGCTCGCCGCCTTCTTGTCGGGGGCACTGGTCGTGGCCGGTGCGCTGTCCGACCTGATCCGGGTGCGCAAGCCCTTCATGCTGGTCGGGGCCATTTGCGGCATCATCATGCTGTGGTTCCTGATAATGCAGACCGACCACCCACACACGGGGTACTACTCGAACGTCCTCGTGATTGTGCTGCTGGCCATCTCCATCGCGACTGCGTACGCACCGTGGATGGCGAACTACACCGAACAAGTGGAGTCGCATAACCCTGCCCTCACCGCCTCCGGGCTCGCCGTGTGGGGCTGGATCCTGCGCATCACCGTCGCCCTGTCCTTCCTCGTTCTGCCCCACGTCATCACGACGTCGACCGTGCTAGTGGACAACCAGGCCGCCGCGACCGGGCTCCAGGCGATTCAGGCGGCCAAGCCCTACGCGCCGAACACGTCCACGTTGAAGTGCAATCCGACACCCGCGCCGCCGGACGTCATCGCCGGGCTGCAGGCGACCGACCAGCCTGGCCCCCAGACGTTCGCCACCATCCTCCAGGGCTGCAACAGCACCCACAACCTGCTGAAGGCGATCGCCGCCGCGGGCGGCCTGTCCAACCCCCAGGTCCAGGGCCTGACCGCCTTCAACCCACTGGCGACAGACATCCAGAATGGCCAGCCGGTGAGTCAGGCCGAGATCGCATCCAAGGTGGGAGTCCACTCTCAGAACCTGGCCGGCCTCCTCGTGGCGGAGCAGAAGCTGCTGCCCGCCCAGAAGGCGTCGGCCGGGGAGTGGAAGCGCTGGTGGACGGTCTGCATGATCGGCATGGCTGTATTCGCCCTGCTGGTCTTCACCATGCGGGGACGCTGGAGCCCGCGGGCGGCCCGCCGCGACTTCGAGGAGCACGAGCGCAAGGTCACCGAGGAGCTGGCCAAGCTGGTCGGCGAGGTGGCCCCGGTCGCCTGATCGAATCCCCGCAACCTGCGTGGGCGTAAGCCCAGGTCGTAGGGTTCTCGTCGCCACCGAGCTGGGAGGGACCATGGCTCTCGCATTGGACGGGCTGCGGGTGATTGATGCGGACACGCACCTCACCGAGGCCCACGACCTGTGGACGAAGCGCGCACCGGCCAAGTACAAGGACCGGGTCCCCCACGTGGTCGACGTCGAGGGCAAGCCCATGTGGTACGTCGACGGCGCCGAGCTCGGTTTCGCCGGCGGTGGCGGCGTCATCGACCGCGAGGGGGGCAAGGGCCGCGCCGCCGAGGCGCTCTTCGAGTGGACGCAGGAACGGATCCACCTCGGCGCCTTCGACATACGGGCTCGCCTCGAGGTGATGGACGACTCAGGCGTGTACGCGCAGGTCTGCTTCCCAAACTCCATAGGCCTCGGCGGCCAGGGGATCTCCGACGTAGTGAAGGACCCCGAGCTCCGCCTCTTGTGCGTGCAGATCTACAACGACGCCGCGGCGGAGGTGCAGGCCAACAGCGGCGGACGCCTGATGGTGATCCCCGTCCTGCCGGCGTGGGACGTCGACGCCGCGGTGGCCGAGGCGACGCGCGTCGCCGACATGGACCTGCGCGGCGTGAACATCACGTCGGATCCCAACGACGTCGGCGGGCCGGACCTGGCCCACCGGGCCTGGGACCCGCTGTGGGACGTGTGCGAGGAGAGGCACCTGCCCGTCCACTTCCACATCGGTGCCAGCCTGACGACGATGACGTACTTCGGTACCTACCCCTGGGAGTCGCAGGACGAGAACACCAAGCTGGCCATTGGCGGCACGCTGCTCTTCATCGGCAACGCGCGCGTCGTGACCAACATCATCCTGAGCGGCATGCTCGATCGGCACCCGAAGCTGCAGATGGTCTCGGTCGAGAGCGGCGTCGGCTGGGTCCCCTTCATCCTCGAGGCTCTCGACTACGAGATGTCGGAGAATGCCCCTGACCAACTCGACTCGCTGTCGATGCTCCCCTCGGAGTACTTCAAACGCAACCTCTACGCCACGTTCTGGTTCGAGCGGAAGAACCTGCCGACGCTCGTCGAGTCGGTCGGCGCCGACCGCATCCTTTTCGAGACGGACTTCCCGCACCCGACGTGCCTCTACCCCAAGCCGCTCGACACGGTCGCCGAGAAGATGTCGGTCCTGACGCCCGAGCAACAGCGCAAGATCCTCGGCGAGAACGCGGCGAAGCTCTACCGGCTCTGACCGGAACGGGCACCGGCCGCCATGCCCATCGCGACCGCGGGCGAACAGGTGCACGGCCCCCGGACCGCTGAGACGCACACCGGCCCGCGAGCCTGAGTCCAGCCAGGGCGGGGGTGTAGGAGTCCACCGCCCATTGCAGGCGGGACAGGCTGGTGTCGGGCCCCCGCGCCATGTCGGCGAGCGCGACGCCGGCGCCGCCGGCGGTCGCACGAGCTGAACGACAAAGAATCCGAGGCCGCCGGCCGGCAGGGACAGGCCCGCACGGTGCCAGGAATTGCGCACTTGAGGTTGTCCGTACCCCGTGGGCGTGATCGCCAGGGGTCGGAGGTGGCTCCGAAACGTCCGGTTGCAACGGTCCCGGCGCAGGCACGTCCGCGGCGCCGCGGACAGCGATCGTCACACCGCGCGTGCAGTTGGTGGGCGAGGCGGGACTTGAACCCGCACATCCTTTCGGACACAGGAACCTGAATCCTGCGCGTCTGCCAATTCCGCCACTCGCCCGAGTGACCGGACAACAGTAGTCGCTGCGCCCCGAGGCCCCGGTAGGGCGGGGAGCCCGCGCCGGCGTGCGACCGCCCTAGGTGACCAGGTCAGACGGCTGCCGAATCCCGGCCCAGCGCGGCGGGCCAGTAATCTCTGGGGGACCTATGGGACTCCAGCAGTTTGAGGAGCGCCTCGAGCGTCTGGTGGAGGGAACGTTGGCCAAACCGTTTCGGAGCAACCTCCAGCCGGTCGAAATCGGCCGGAGGTTGACCCGTGAGATGGACCTGCATCGGCGGGTCGGCGTGCGGGGCCTCATCGCGCCCAACGCGTTCGCCGTGACCCTGTCGCCGGCCGACGTCGCCCGGTTCACCAACTTCATAGACGCCCTTTCCCGGGAGCTCTCGGACGCTGCCCGCGAGCACGCGCGCATTGAGTCGTACTCCTTCGTCGGGCCGGTCGAGGTCGAGATCTACGAAGGGTCGAACCTCAAGCCGGGGCGGTTCACCGTGACCGCCGAGGTCCGGGAGAGCGAGGACGGCGGGTTCCTGGCCGAGCTGGTCCTGCCCGACGGCCGGCGGATGTCGCTGGGCTCGGAGCCCCTGGTCATCGGGCGCCTCCCCGAGTGCGACGTTGTGCTGGCTGACTCCAACGTCAGCCGACGCCATGCCGAGCTGCGGCGGAAGGGCGACGGGGTCTTCGTGACCGATCTCGGCTCCACCAACGGGACCAGGGTGAACGGCGCCCCGGTCCGGGAGCAGCTCCTCAACAGTGGGGACGAGATCAGTGTGGGGTCCACGAGACTCATCTTCGAAATGTCGTGACGGCACCGGCGGCTGTGGCGGACATGCTCGCCACGCAAAATCTGAACGCGGTGCTCCGCGTGATGCAGTGGAGCGTCATCGCGCTCATTTTCATTTTCTTCCTGCGCGTCATTCGTGCGGTGTGGGTCGAGATGAGCCCGGTCACCATCCGCAAGACGCGCGCGCAGAAGCGTGAAGAGAGGTCGGCGGCGCGTCCGCCCGACCGTCCCCGGGCGAAGCGCAGGCAGCTGTACCTCAAGGTCGTGGAGCCAGGGGCACAGGCGGGACGCACCTTCGACCTCGACGACGAGCTCACCGTCGGCCGCTCTCCAGGGTGCGGCGTTTCCATGCCCGACGACATCTACACCTCGACCCTGCACGCGCGCCTCTTCCGTCACAACGACCAGTTGTGGGTCGAGGACCTCGGCTCCACCAACGGCACCTACGTCAACTCGGAGCGGATTACGCAGGCGATGCGCCTGGGCAAGGGCGACAACCTCCAGATCGGGTCCACCGTCTTCGAGGTGACGCGGTGACGGTGTTGCGTTCGGGGTCGGCGACGGACGTCGGGCGCGTGCGCCCGGTCAACCAGGACATGCCATTGGAACGCCCCAACCTCTATGCCGTCGCCGACGGGATGGGCGGCCACGCCGGCGGCGAGGTGGCGGCGCGCATCGCCGTGGAGACCCTCGACCACGCCTTCGACAAGGAGCCGACGGCGGTGGGGCTGCGTGAGGCCTTCACCGAGGCCAACTCCGCCATTTGGCAGGAGAGCCAGGCCAATTCCGACCTGCGCGGCATGGGCACGACGCTCACGGCAATGGCCCTGGTTGGAGGGACGGACGGCCACGACGTGCTGGCCCTGGCCAACGTGGGCGACTCGCGGGCATACGTGCTATCTGGTGACAACCTGATTCAGGTCACCGCCGACCACAGCCTGGCCGAGGAGCGGATGCGCCACGGGGAGATGACCGAGGAGGAGGCGGCGGTCCACCCGCAACGACACATTTTGACGCGGGCGCTCGGTGTGTCGTCCGAGGTGGAGACCGACATGTGGGAGCTCCACCTGCGCAGTGGCGACCGGGTTGTGCTCTGCAGCGACGGCCTGACCAACGAGGTCGGCATGGAGGACATGACCGACGTCCTCGTCGGCGTGGGCGACCCGAACGAGGCTGCCGAGCGGCTCGTCGAAATGGCCAACGAGCACGGTGGCTCCGACAACATCACCGTGATCGTCGTAGACGTACAGGTCGGCGACGACGAGCACAAGGCCGTCTCCGTCGTAACTCCCCTCGGGGTCGGCGCCGCCGCGCTGGGCGGAGCGGCGGCCAACGGCGCCGAGCCGGATGGGACCGGTGAGGAGGGAGGGGCCGGCGCAGACACGGCCGAGCCCTCCATGGACGACACGCTGGCGCCGGGCGCCCGACTGGGCTTTGGCGACGAACCCACGACGCTGGCCGTGGAGGGACCCCACAGCGACGAGTTCTTCATCGGCGCCGCGGTGCCCGTCGCGCGCTCCTCGACCCGGGTCCCGCTGGAGGAGCAGCCGCCCGCGGCCGATGCGCCGCCGGAGAAGGAGAGCCGGGGGGCGCGGCGCCGCCGGCTGGGGATCCCGCGGCGCGTGACGCTGCGGGTGATCCTCTTCATCCTGTTGATCGCGGCTGTCCCGATCGCCGCCTACTTCGTGATCCGCTGGTACGCGTACGACAACTGGACGGTCACGCTGCGGGGCAACCAGGTGGTGATCACGCAGGGCCAACCCGGTGGCGTGCTCTGGTTCCACCCCCGGCTCGTCGACCGCACGCACAAGACCACGAAAGACATCCCGTTCGTCAGCCTGGGGGCGGTCAAGGCGGGGGTGCAGGAGCCGTCGCTGGCCGCAGCCAAGAACTACATCAACGGCCTCGTCGCGCAGAACAACAGCACGACCACGACGACCAGCACCACCACGACCACCAAGGCCACCGGCAGCTCGACATCGACCACCGGTGGCTCGACGACCGCGACGAAGGCGGCACCATGACCGTCGGATCGCACCCGCGCACCGTGCCGGCGACACCGGCCAGCGTAGGCTCAGGACGCCATGCAGCCGGTTGAGACCCCGCGCGTCTACTGCGGCCGGTACGAGCTGACCCACCTGGTCGCACGGGGGGGGATGGCCCAGGTGTACCGGGCCATGGACCGCCAGCTGGACCGCCCGGTGGCGCTCAAGGTCCTCTTCCCCGAACTTTCGGTCGACCGGGCCTTCGTAGAGCGGTTCCGCCGGGAGGCCCAGGCGGCCGCCAACCTCTCGCACCCCAACATCGTCCCGGTGTTCGACTGGGGCGAGGACGACGGCACCTACTTCATCGTGATGGAGTACGTCGAGGGCCGGCCGCTCTCCGCGGTCCTGCGCGACCCCGAGCGGCTCCCGCCCCGACAGATCGCGACCATCGGCGCCAGCGTGGCCTCCGCGCTGGCGTTCGCCCACCGGCACAGCGTCGTGCACCGGGACGTGAAGCCCGGCAACGTCCTCCTGACCCCCGACGGCGAGGTGAAGGTCACCGACTTTGGCATCGCCCGGGCCGTGAACACCGAGGAGAGTCTGACCCAGACCGGTGCGGTCATGGGCACGGCCGCCTACTTCTCGCCTGAGCAGGCGGAGGGCAAGGTGGTGGACGCGCGCAGCGACATCTACTCCCTCGGCGTCGTCCTCTACGAAATGTGCGTCGGCAAGCCACCGTTCACCGGCGACTCGCCGGTGGCGGTCGCCTCCAAGCACGTGCGCGACACCCCGGTACTGCCTCGGGCGGCCAACCCGGCGGTGCCCGCCGCGCTCGAGGCGGTCGTCATGAAGGCGATGGCCAAGAACCCCGACGACCGTTACGGGTCGGCCGAGGAGTTCCGGGCCGACCTGCTGCGCTTCGCCGACGGGCGCCCCGTCGAGGCCGCCGACCCCGGGGTCACCTCCATGATGACGGCGGTCGGCGCGGCCGCCACGACCCGGGCGATCACGACGACGGGCCGGACCCAGGCCATCCCCCCGGTGGACTCCGGGCCGTTCACCACCCAAGAGGATTTGCGCCGCCGCCGGCGGAACCGCTGGCTGGTCGCCCTCCTGATCCTCCTCCTGGTGGCGCTCGCCGTGCTCGGGTTCTTCCTCCTGCGCTCGGTCGGGGTGTTCGGCGGCAACGTCACCGTGCCGAACGTGGTCGGCGAGCCGGAGAGCGTCGCGACCCAGACGCTGCAGAACGACCACTTAAGCGTCGGGACCACCACCAGCCGCGCCAGCACGGCGACCAAGGGCACCGTGCTGTCGACCCACCCGGCCGCGGGCGCGTCGGTGTCGAAGAACTCCTCGGTCAACCTGGTGCTGAGTGCGGGGCCGAACGTGCCCATCGTCCAAGTGCCCAGCGTCGCCGGCCAGCAGTTGGCGGCGGCCATCCAGCAGCTCCAGGCGGCCGGGTTCACCTACACCGTGAAGTACACCACCAGCGACAAGCCCGAGGGCACGGTGCTCAGCCAGACCCCGGCCGGCGGTGCCAAGGTGCACGCCAACGTGCCCATTGCGCTCACCGTCTCGGGCACACAGACGTCGGTGTCCGTGCCCAGCGTCCTGGGGCAGTCACCTACCAACGCCGGCGCCCTCCTGACCAGAGCCGGGCTGAACATCGGGAGCCAGACCAGCGCCTGCTCGAGCCAGTACGGCACCGGGCTGGTCTCGTCTCAGAACCCCGCGGGTGGGGCCAACGTGCCGCCCAACACGGCGGTCAACCTCGTCATCTCAAACGGGTCGTGCGTGTCGGTGCCCAGCGTGATCGGACAGACCGCGTCGAGTGCCCAGTCCCAGATCTCGGGCGCCGGACTGGTCGCCAACACGACGACCGACACCGCTTGCGCCAACAACGCCCAGCCTGGCAACGTCGACGGCCAGAACCCGGCCGGCGGGGCCGAGGTGCCGAACGGCAGCACCGTGAACATCACGGTGTGTCAGCCCGCGACCACGACGACAACGACGAGCACGACGACCCCGTCGAGCAGCACCACCAGCACGACCGGGTCCGGCGGCCCCAATCCCGGTGGGAATCAGGGAGCCGCCCCCCTCAGCCCGGGCGGCCCGAACAACCACCTGCGGGACCGGTCGTCCTAGGCGGGAGCGGCGGCCGGTGCCGGCGCCAGCTGGTCCAGGAAGTTGGCCAGGAGCGCCGGTCCCGAGGCGGTCAGCACCGACTCGGGGTGGAACTGCACGCCCTCGACCGGCAGCTCGCGGTGTCGCAGGCCCATGACGACGCCGTCGGTGGAGGTGGCCGTGACCTCGAGCTCGGCGGGGACCGCGTCCGGCCGCACGACGAGAGAGTGGTAGCGCGTCGCCACGAAGGGATTCGGCAGCCCGGCGAAGATGCCCGCGCCGTCATGGTGGATCTCCGAGGTCTTCCCGTGCATGAGATGCGGTGCGGGCACGATGTCGCCCCCGTAGGCCTGCCCGATGCACTGATGGCCCAGGCAGACCCCGAGCACCGGGATTTCACCGGCCAGCGCCGCTATGGCCTGGAGGCTCACACCTCCGTCCTCGGGGCGCCCCGGCCCGGGCGAAATGAGCAACGCGTCGGGCCGCGCCGCCCGGATGCCGGCCACGTCAATGGCGTCGTTGCGGAAGACCACCGGCTCGGCGCCCAGCTCACCCAGTTCCTGGACGAGGTTGTAGACGAACGAGTCGTAGTTGTCGACGACGAGGACCCGGGCGCCCATGGGGCGTGCATCGTACCGGGCCGCCCGGAGCATCCCCTCCGGGCTGGCTAACCTCGGCGCCGTGGCCACCAAGACCAAGGGACCGGGCGGCGCGTCCCGCAAAGGCAAGTCGGCGACCGGCCGGACCTCGACATCGAAGATCGGGCGGTACAAGTCGCCCGAGGAGAGCGGCCGGTACACCGCCCCCATCCCCAAGAGCGTGCGCCACAGCCCGCGCTGGTTCGGCGCGCTGATCCTGATCCTGTTGATCGGAGGCGTGGCGGTCATCACCGTCAACTACCTGGGCCATCTCCCCTTCGCCGCCCACGGTTCGCCGTGGGGCCTGGTGGTCGGGCTGGGCATGATCTTCTCGGGCTTCCTGCTGGCAACGCGCTACCACTAGGCACCGGGACCGGGGACCGGCGTCGGCGGCCTCGCCTTCAGCTCACCGCACGGTTGCCGGCCCCGCCCATCCGGGTAGGACGGGTGCGATGCCCGTTCTGATCGGCACCTCCGGCTGGCAGTACGCGGACTGGCGCCGGCGCTTCTATCCCGGGGGGTTGGCCCAGTCGAAGTGGCTCGAGCACTACTCCTCGCACTTCGACACGGTCGAGCTCAACAACTCGTTCTACCGGCTGCCCGACGAGGACACGTTCGCGCGCTGGCGCGCCGCGACGCCCGCGCACTTCGT
Source organism: uncultured Acidimicrobiaceae bacterium (assembly GCA_963834405.1). GTDB lineage: Bacteria > Actinomycetota > Acidimicrobiia > Acidimicrobiales > RAAP-2 > Bog-473. The sequence continues at coordinate 422,785 of CAWIBX010000003.1, forward strand.
GTTCAGCGTCAAGGCGAGCCGGTACCTCACCCATGTCCGCCGCCTGAAGGACCCTGAGGAGCCCGTCCAGCGCCTGATGGCGCACGCCGGAAAGCTGGGACCCAAGCTTGGACCTGTCCTCGTGCAGCTGCCCGCCAACCTGCAACGCGACGTCGCCGCGCTCGAGGCGGTGCTGGCCGCATTCCCCCGGCATGTCCGCATCGCGTTCGAGCCTCGCCACGACTCGTGGTTCGTCGAAGAGGTCACGGACGTCCTGCGCGCCCACGACGCCGCGCTGTGCCTGATCGACCGCCCCGGCGCCAAGGCACCGGTGTTGCGGACGGCCCGCTGGGGCTATCTGCGCTTCCACGAGGGCCGCGCCACCCCGAAGCCCTGCTACGGGCGGGCCGCCCTGCGCACGTGGGCTGAGCGCCTGGCGGACCTGTGGTCGCCGGGCGAGGACGTCTACGCCTACTTCAACAACGACCGCGGCGGCTGTGCAGTCCGCGACGCTCATCGGTTCGCCCTTGCCGCAACGGCAGCCGGACTCGTCCCGTCGACCGTGCCGAGTGCCCGCGAGGCGGGAACCCCGGGACCGGCCTGACTGCCCGCAGGCCTCGGCGCACGGGGGAACGCGCCGCCGCCCTTGTTCGGAGCGTCCCCGAAGGGAGGGGCGGCTGGAAAAGCATAAACATCCATCGTTATACTTTTTGCAGAGCGACACCCCTGGGGAACGGACCGTCGGCACCCTCGGAGGACGGACCGTCGGCGGACGAACGTCCGAATCGACCACCGACCCACACCCCGCACCAACAGTCCCCGCGCATCGGGTCCCAACAGCTCTGAAGACGTGGCGACCCGTGTTTGACCAGCCTGCCGGGTGGGCATGGAAAACGGCAGCGCCCAACCTGGCCAGGGGGCTGGCGCATACAAGCCACTTCCAAAGGCCTCTCACAGCGAAGCGACGCAACACCAACCGAAACAGGAACAGGAACCAGCCACCAAGGGAGGCGCCGATGCCGTGTCTCCTCGGCGGCGGGCCTGCGACCCGGCCGGCCTCCCTGCTCCCCGCTCAGCCCAGGCGCTCGATGATGGTCGCGTTGGCCAGCCCGCCACCCTCGCACATGGTGAGCAGCCCCCAGCGGCCGTTCGTCCGCTCCAGCTCGTTGAGGAGCGTCGCCATGAGCTTGCCGCCCGAGGCGCCCAGCGGGTGACCCAAGGCGATGGCCCCGCCGTTGGGGTTCACGATCTCCATGTTCGGGTGGTGCTCCTTTTCCCACGCGAGCACCACGGAGGCGAAGGCCTCGTTGATCTCCACCACGTCAATGTCGTCGAGCGTGAGCTTGGCCCGCTCGAGCACCGCGGTCGTCGCCGGGATCGGGCCCGTGAGCATCGTCACCGGGTCGACCCCGGCCAGCGCGAAGGCGTGGAAGCGGGCCCGTGGCCGCAGCCCGAGCGCGTTCGCCTTCTCCTCGCTCATGATGAGCACGGCCGAGGAGCCGTCGGTGATCTGCGAGGAGTTGCCCGCGGTGATCTTGCCGTCCTCCTTGAAGGCCGGCTTCAGGTTGGCCAGCGTCTCGACCGTCGAGTCCGGCCGGATCCCCTCGTCGGCCGCGAAGATCTCGTCGGTGTCCTTGCCCTCGTCGTCACGCACCGGCACGGGGATGATCTCGTTCTCGAAACGGCCCTCCTCGGTGGCCCGGGCCGCCCGGTGATGGCTCTGGACCGAGAAGGCGTCGAGCTCCTCGCGGGAGATACCCCACTGGTCGGCGATCATCTCGGCGCCGATGCCCTGGCCGACCAAGCCGCCGCGCTCCGCGTAGCGGGCCATCACCCGGGGGCCGAAGGGGAACCCGTACTCGCGCACGACCGAGGACCCCATGGGGGTGTGGGTCATGCTCTCGATCCCACCGGCGACGGCGATGTCGTACGCCCCGGCGATGACGCCCTGGGCCGCGAAGTGGATCGCCTGCTGCGACGAACCGCACTGGCGGTCGACGGAGGTGGCGGGCACGGACTCGGGCCAGCCGGCGGCCAGGACCGCGTTGCGTCCCACGTTGAGCGACTGCTCCGAGACCTGCATGACGCAGCCCATGACCACGTCGTCGACCAGCGCCGGGTCGAGCTTGTTGCGCTCGGCGAGGGCCTTGAGCGACTCGGAGGCCAGGTCCACGGCGTGCCAGCCCCGAAGCTTCCCGTTGCGCTTCCCGCCGGCGGTCCGGACGGCGTCGACGATGACGGCGGTGGTCATGGTTTCTCCTTCCAATTCCGGCGGGCCGCTCCCTGCCGGTTCAGAACAAATGCCATCCTACCTGGGCGCGCCCGGGGCACCATTTGGCCCCCGACCAGGGACGGGACCGCTGGGGCCCGGGTGCGGGCGCATTAGGGTCGGCGAGGACATGGTCAAGGACATGGACCGGTGGCTGGGCGACGGCGGCATGCCCATCATCGACGTCGTCGGCGGGGCGTTCACCGACTACGGGGTGGACGGCGAGGACCTGGGCTGGGTGGCCGGCACGTTCAGCCCCACCGAGCTGGCCTGCAACCCGCACGGGGTCACCCAGGCCGGGGTTCACTCGCTGCTCCTCGATGCGTGCATGAACTTCGCCATCAACGCCGCCCTCCCGGGCAAGGCGCGCACCCGCGGCACCCTCGAGATGAAGACGGAGTGCATGCGGCCGGCCCTCAAGGGGAACGACTACGTGCTGCGGGGCGAGGTGGTGCGCATGGCGAAGCAGGTCGCCTACGGCGAGGCCACCATGCGCGACGCCGAGGGCACGCTTGTCAGCCGGGCCACCGGGACCTTTCTGTTGCATCGTCCCGACCCCGCAGACTTCGCCCCCTCCGGCCCGGGCGCCGACCCCGCCGGCTGACCCCTACCGGGTCCCCCGGCCCGGGCCCGGCGTCTGCCTCGTCTGTTGCGGCCCGGCGCCGCCCTCCGACGCCCTGTGTTTCGCGTGCCGCACGGTGGCGGCACGTCTCGGCCTGCCGCTGGCGCCGGTCCTGCCGGTGCGGTTGTGCCCCCTGCCGGGGCCGCTCTACGGGGTGCTCATGGGCTACAAGGAGTCGCCCATCGTGGAGGCGCGCCGGCGCTTCGCACCCCTCGTGCGCGACCTGCTGGCGTCGTTCCTGACCGCCCACGGCGCCTGCGTGGCCGCGGCCGTGGGTGGCCCCGTCGGCCACGTCCTCGCCGTCCCCTCGACCGCCCGCCCCGACGGCCCGCCCTTGGCGGCGCTGCCCGGGCTTCCTGCGGCCGTGCGGTCGGCCCTCGACGGCGCGTCCTGGGCACCCAATCTTCTGCGCCGTCGGCCGGCCGTGGACGTCGGCCACATGCGGCCCGACGGGCGCGCCTTCGGGCTGGCGCCGCCGACGCGGGAGACGCCCACCACCACCACCCTCCGCGCCAGCCGCGCCCTCCTGCTCGATGACACCTACGTCAGCGGCGCCCGCGCCCAGAGCGCGGCGGCGGCCTTGCGCCATGCCGGCGTGGCGTCAGTGGTGATCGTGCCCGTCGGACGGGTGCTGCGCCCCGATCGCTCCGCCCTCCACGCCGCGTTCCTGCGCGCCCACCGTGCCGCGACCCGTTCCAGCCCGTCCGGCGTGGACACTTGCGCCCGTTGCGTTCAGGCGCCCACGTCCACCGAGTAGCGCACGCCGGTGAGCGTCTCCGACGCGGCCCACAACCACACCGCCGCATCGGCGTCGCGGGCGTGGCGCGACGGCCGGTCCACCCTTGGCGGCCCCGCCATCCCGAACCAGCGCGCCGGCCCGATGAACTGCCCGTTGTGCACGTGTCGCGAGGTCGCGGCACAGAGGACGGGGAGGGCACCGGCCGCCGCCGACTGCCCGAACGTCCTTCCGGCGGTGCGGGCGAGCCTCCGCCGTACCCGGCTGCGGCCCAGGGCGGCGCCGTTGCCGGCCAGGTTGCTCCTCGTCCACCCCGGGTGGGCGGCCAGGGCGGCCGTCCCCAGTCCCGCCTGGGCCAGGCGCCGGCTCAGCTCCGCCGTGAACAGGAGGTTGGCCAGTTTGGTGGTCCCGTACTCGACCCAGGTGTTGCGTGGCGCGGTCCCGGCCAGGTCGTCGGGGCGCAGGCGCCCCACCCGGTGCATGTGCGAGCTCACGGTGACCACGCGGGAGCGCGCGGTGGTGACGATGCGGTCCAGCAGCAGGCCGGTCAACGCAAAGTGACCCAGGTGGTTGGTCGCCATCTGCAGCTCGAAGCCGTCGGCCGTCTGCCGGTAGGGCGTGCCCATGACGCCGGCGTTGTTGACGAGGAGGTCGAGGCGGGCGTGTGTGCCCAGGAAGGCTGCCGCCGCCTCGCGCACCGAGCCCAGGTCGGCCAGGTCCAGCGGGAGGATCGCCAGGGAGCAGTCGTCGAGGTCCTTGTCCAGCTCGTCGTAGGTCCGCCGGGCGCGCTCCTCGTCCCGGCAGGCCAGGACCACGTGGGCGCCATGCGCGGCCAGCGCGCGCGCCGTCTGGTAGCCGATGCCACTGTTGGCGCCCGTCACCAGCGCGACCCGTCCCGTCTGGTCACCGATGTCGTCGGCGCTCCACGCCGCCCGCGCCGGCTTAGCAGCGACGGCGGCCGCGCCCGCGGTGCCGGCGGCGCTGTCCGCCGCCCGGTCCGACTCGATCATGCGCACACCCGCCAAAGCCTGTCTCCCGCTCCCGCTCCCGCTCCCGCTCCGGGCTCAGGCGTTGCCGATGTGGTCCGCCGGCACCGTCCCGAGCTTGCCCGCCTGGAAGTCCTCGAAGGCCTGGGCGACCTCGTCACGCGTGTTCATGACGAAGGGGCCGTAGGCGTACACGGGCTCGCCGATGGGCTTGCCACCCAGGACGAGCACGTCGAGCGCCGGGTGCCGCGACTCCTGGGCCGTGTCGGCACGGAGGACGAGCGCGTCACCGGCGCCGAAGACGGCGAGCTGTCCCGTGTGGATGGGCTGGGCGTCGGGTCCCACGACGCCGTGCCCGGACAGCACGTACACGAGGGCGTTGAAATCACGCGGCCAGGGCAGCAGGAGCTCGGCCCCCGGCTCCACCGTGGCGTGCACCAGCGAGATCGGTGTGTGGGTCGACCCGGGTCCCGGGTGCCCGGCCACGTCGCCGGCGATGACCCGCACCAGCGCGCCGCCGTCGGGAGACGTCAAGAGCAGCACCTCGTCGCCCTCGATCGGTTGGTAACGCGGGTCGATCCACTTGTCCGCCGCCGGCAGGTTCACCCAGAGCTGGATGCCGTGGAACAGCCCACCGGTGGCGATCAGCTGCTCGGGCGGCCGCTCGATGTGCAGGATGCCCGAGCCGGCCGTCATCCACTGGGTCGACCCGTTCGTGATGACGCCGCCCCCGCCGATGGAGTCCTGGTGCTGCATGATGCCGTCGATCATGTAGGTGACGGTCTCGAAGCCGCGGTGCGGGTGCCAGGGCGTCCCCTTGGGCTCGCCCGGCCCGTACTCGACCTCGCCCATCTGGTCCATGTGGACGAAGGGATCGAGCTCGGCCATGGACGCACCGGCGAAGGCGCGCCGCACCGGGAAGCCCTCGCCCTCGAAGCTCGACGGCGCGTCGCTGACGCGGGTGACCGGCCGCAGGGTGACGCCCTCCCCGGCGGGAGTCTCTATCCGGGGCAGGGCCAGGTTGTCGGGAACGGTGACAGCGGGCATGGCGACCTCCAATGACTACGACACCTCTAAAACACGGCCGGGCCGTCTTCTGTTCCACCGGCCCCACCGGCGTCGGACCGGGGCCGCCCGCGTCGGACCGGGCCCGCCCGCCTCGGGCGGGCCGTCAGCCGGCGTCGAGCCGCGAGACCTGCTCGGGGGTCAGTGCGACGTCGGCCGCCGCAGCCGACGCAACGGCGGTCTCCGGGCGGCTGCTCCCAGGGATGGGGATCACCCTGGAACCCTTGGCCAGCATCCAGGCCAGCGTGACCTGCTGGGGGCTGGCATCGACCTCGGACGCCACCGCGGCGAAGGCGGGATGGGCTCCCTCTATGGCGCCGGCCCGCCCGATGCCGCCGAGCGGGCTCCAGGGCAGGAAGGCGAGGCCCAGCGCCTGGCAGTGGGCCAGTTCGCCCTCAGACGAGCGGAAGCGGGGGGAGAACTGGTTCTGCACGCTGACCAGGCGGCCGCTCAGCACCCGCTGGGCCTCGTCGATCTGGGCCACGGTCGCGTTGGAGACCCCGGCCATCAGGATCTTCCCCTCGTCGAGCAGGTCGGCCAGGGCCCCGACGGAGTCCGCCCACGGGACGGTCGGGTCGGGCCGGTGGTACTGGTAGAGGCCGATCGCCTCGACGCCCAGGCGCTTGAGCGACGCCTCGGCGGCCTCCTTCACGTAGCGGGGGTCCCCGTGCACGGTCCAGCTGCCGTCGCCCGGCCGCCGGTGCCCGCCCTTGGTGGCGACGATCACGTCGTCGGTGGCGCCCCCGTACGACGCCAGCGCCTCGGCCACCAGCTCCTCACCGTGGCCGTGCTCCCGCACGCCGAGCGAGTAGGCGTCGGCGGTGTCGATGAGGGTGACGCCGGCATCGAGAGAGGCGTGGATGGTGGCGATGGCCTGCTTGCGACCGGGGCGCCCCTCAATGGACAGGGGCATCTCTCCCAGTCCGATGGCGTTCACGGTGCGGTCGCCGAGGGGGCGCTGCTGCATGCCAAACCGTCTACTACCCGACCACGTGGAACGCAATCCGGTACAGGAGCGTGTCCGCATCGATGGGACCGGCGTGGGCGGCCCGGACGCGCAGGGCCTCGCGGTCGTGCTCGCCGGCCCGCCGGACGTCGGCGGCGCTGATGTCGGCGAAGCGCACGGTGTCGATGCGGTCGACCTCGATGGTGGCGCGCCCGACCTGGTAGCGCCCGCCCACCTTGACCTGGCGGCGGCGCCACAGGCGGAAGGTCACGGTGACGTCACCGGCTGCGACGTCGTCGCGGAGCTCCTTGCTGAATTGCACCGCCCCTGAGGCTACGAGGCGTTTCGGAGGCGGGGTCTAGCCGTACTGCCAGGCCCACACCCAGTCGATCTTGGTCGTGGCGGGGAGCGGGGTCGCGCCCGACTCGAAGGCGTTGCTGTCCACGCCCATCGCCGCGGTGAAGGCCAGGAAGAAGGGCTGGGTGAAGGGCTCGGGCGCCGTGTCGGGCCAGGTCAGTACGGCCCGTAGTTGTCGATGGTGCACGGCACGCCGTTGAAGTAGGTCTCGATGGTGGTCGGCGTCCAGAGAACGGCGTAGGTGTTGAACCGACCCGCGGTGGGGGTGCCCGACTCGCTGCAACCGTCGGAGCTGGCCTCGGGGTCGCTGGTCGAGCCCGGGAAGTGGTCGGCGGGGATATCGAGGTTCGGGTACTCGGAGTAGAACTCGCCGTAGTCGATTTCGCCGCTGCCGGGTCACGCGCCGTAGAGCGTCTCGTTCTCGGGGTAGAGCCAGAGCGTTTCCTGCAGGCCCTGCACGGTGGTCGGCGGCATTGCGGCCCGGACCTCGACGTAGCCGTACTTCTGGCTGAAGAGCTGGTAGGAGTCGACCATGCCGGCCTCATAGTCCGTCTCAGTGGACGATCCGGCGAGCTCGTTGCAGGTGAAATACGTGGGGGTCTGGACGATCGAGAGGTTCGGCGTCCCACCCGACTCGTTGATGGTGTCCGGGTTGTCCACGTAGCACGCCGACCCCCAAGAGCCCTCCGCCGGTCGTGTAGTTGCTGGCGCTCGTGAGCATCGGTTGCCACACCCTCGTGTCGAGCGAGGTGCCGTTGAACTCGTCGTCCAGGGTGCAGCTCCAGGCGCCATTGGGCGCGGCGACGGGCGGCGTGCTGTCGCCGCAGGGCCCGCCCGACGGGGTGTTGTCCGGGCCCGACCCGGGGGCCGGTGAGCTCGTCGTCGTGGTCGACGTCGACGAAGCGCACATGTTCAGCAGTGATTCGAGCATGTTGCACGGCGCGGTCGTGGTCGTCGTGGTCTCGTCAGTCGCCCGAACGGTCGCAGACTTGTCGGCTGCGAGGTGGGGCTGCCCGGAGGCCGGTCCGATGACGGCGACCAGGACGGCGGTGAGGACGGTGAGGGCGGTAACCGTGATTCCGGCGACGACGCGCGGGGGTGGTCGTCCCTTGTGCTCGCTTGTGCCCAATGCGCTCTCCCCAGGCGTCGGTGCGGGCTACATGCCTCGTTGCTCCCCTTGGAAACCTGTGGTTGCACAAAATCTTGCCCCCGTTGTGGGGGCTCTCGCACCGGACGAGGCAGCTCCGAGGGGCCTGCAATTGCCATGTCACCAGGGCGGGTCGGGACTTTGGTCCTCTTTTTGACAGGGCAGGTGACGGGACCGATTTTGTGACGTAGTGTCTCCGCCCTAGTCACAAGGTGACCGGCATAAGGACCAGGGAGGGAGGCCGGTTACATGGGGGAACCGCGCGGACATTCGTCCAGCATCAGCGCCCTTTTGTCGCGTCCGTCTGACCTCAAGCTGAACCCAGATTGCGCCGATATCGCAATGGTGCCAGCAACCGGCACCCTGGCGAGTGCTTCCCTGGTGGGGTCTGTGGAAAAGACGAAGGAAGTCGAGGCCCATTCCGTAGCGTCCGAGCCGCAAGCCGACCCTCAGCCGCAGGCCGAGGTCGTCGAAACTCATCCGGCCCCGGCGCAACCGAGCCGTCTTGCGCTCGTCGGCGTCTACGCCTTCACGGCGAGCCTTGCCCTCGCTGCAGTGGCCCTCGTCTTGTGGGGACCCCTCCACGACGCCGCGCCGGTGCGGGAACTGCTCCCCCAACCTGGGATGTTCGCGGTCGTCTGCGTTCTCTGGACGATCGTGACGTGGGCTCCGGTGTCACTCGACTACCGGGGGCGCACGTATCAGTTCGTCCTCGGAGAGGTTCCGATGCTTCTCGGGCTGATCTTCCTCTCCCCCACCTTGACGGTGCTGTGCTCCGTCTGCGCAGATCTCTCGCTGCTCGCCAGATCGCGCAAGTCGGCTCCCGTCAAGCTGGCCTTCAACCTGGCATCTGATGCGCTCTGCACGGCAGTGACGGTGATCGTCTACCGCGAGGTGCTAGGGGCTCATACTCCGGTGAGCCTCCGAGGCTGGGCTGCCGCCGCCATCGCTATGTGCACGACGGCTGTTTTCACAGAGCTTATGGTCAGGGTCGTCCTGAAATTGTACGGCCAACCGGCAACCCAGCGCCGGACCGGGATGGAATACAGAACTCAGGCCATGCTGATGTTGGCGAGCATCTGTTTCTCCTTCGTCGTGCTCGACGCGGCCTGGCTCAACCTCTGGGCATTGGTGCCACTCCTCTTGGTAGCGGCTCTCATAATCGCCGCGTATCGGGGATACGTCCGGCTGTCGTTGCGGAACGCCTCACTGCAAGGGCTTTACGACTTCACCCGAGCACTGAACACCGCAAGCCTCGAGCCCTCTTCCATGACGGTCGACGTCCTGCGGCAGGTGTGCTCGGTCATGCGGGCCCGCCGTGTAATGCTCGTTTTCGCGGAACCTGCCGGCGTTCCACGCCGGATCTCCTACAACGAGCGGGGTGCCTCCAAGACGGAACCGATCAGTCTTGACGAGTCGTCGATCTTCACTGAAGCCATCGCCCAGGGAACCGCCTGTTTGCTCAGCCCAACGGGGGAAACTAACAAGCTGGAAAAGGATCCGATCGCCGGGAGGTACCGCGAAGCCATTGTCGCCCCTCTCATCGATGGGCAGGCACCGATCGGTGCAATCGCTGCCTTCGACCGTGACGAGAATGCCGAGGACTTCGACGAGGACGATTTGCGGCTATTCGAGACACTGGTCGCGCACGCCAGTGCCGGCCTCGAACGTGCACGACTTGTCGAGAAGCTGACTTTTGAGCGCGACAGCAAGGACCATCAGGCCAAACACGACGCGCTCACCGGACTTCCCAACCGAACCCTCTTCTTGAGCCGGGCTGCGGAGGCCCTCGACGAGAGCGATGGCGTCGCCATTGTCCTGCTCGACTTCGACCGCTTCAAGGATGTCAACGACACGCTCGGTCACGCAATCGGCGACCATCTCCTTTGCGAGGTCTCCGAGCGCCTCGTGCGCACGGTCTCGGGTCGCGCCACCGTGGCCCGACTGGGTGGCGACGAATTCGCCCTCGTCATTGCCGATGTTGGCGATGCGGAAAACGCCGTTGCATTTGTCAGCATGCTCCAAGAAGAGATGTCACGCCCGATCCGGATGGAGGGGCTGACCCTGGCGGTGACGGCAAGCGCGGGCATTGCGCTGGCCCCCGAGCACGGGGAGGACGTGGCCTTGCTGCTGCAGCGTGCCGACATCGCCATGTACCTTGCGAAGGAACGGCGTAGCAAGGTCGAGTTGTACTCAGGTGAGCACGACCGAGCGATGGCACGACGGGTCGAAATCGGTCGCATGCTGGAACACGCGCTCGAAAAGGGGACAGAGTTCAGCGTGGCGTACCAGCCGATCGCGAAAGTCAGTTCCGGGCACGTCGAGTGTGTCGAGGCCCTCGTGCGTTGGACCAATCCCGTTCACGGGCCGGTCTCGCCGGAAGAATTCATCGGGATCGCCGAGCAGATGGGCGTCATCAACCAGATCAGCGATTTCGTTCTCGCCGAGGCGTGTTCTCAGATGGCGGCGTGGCGTCAGGTGGGACTTCAGATCGGTCTCGCGATCAATTTGTCCGGCCATGAGATCTCCGACCCTGGTCTGGTCGATCGGATAGCGGGTCACTTGAAGGACCATCACGTCCCACCTGGCGCGCTCACGCTCGAGGTCACCGAGACCGCCGTCATGGCCGACCTGGAACAGGTGAGCTTGGTGCTCGACGAGCTCGCGGCACTCGGAATCAACATTGCCATCGACGACTATGGGACCGGCTACTCCTCGCTGGCATACATCCACCGCCTGCCGGTTCAAGAGCTGAAGATCGACCGGTCATTCGTGACGAACCTGCCGAACGAATCGAGCAACGCCATCATCGTCCACTCGTCTATCGCCATGGCCCATTCATTGGGTCTCTACGTCGTGGCCGAGGGGGCAGAGGACGAGGTCACGTGCGCCATGCTGGCTGAGGCCGAGTGCGACTTCGTTCAGGGGTACTACCTGGCCAAGCCCATGACGTCGTCCCAGCTGCAGTCCTGGCTCCTCCAAGGCGGGTCGCTCCAAGTCGACCCACTGCATCCGAACCCGCCGGTCTCCGACAAGCTTCCGCTGCGGACCGTTTCCAACGAGCGTCCGCTGCGGGCGGTCGCCCTCTAGCCGAGCGCTCCGGACCTAGCGACACCGAACGGGTCTCTCGGCGGCTTGAGCCGTCGATCCCGGACCTGAGCCGCCCAATTCAGGGGTGGCAATTGGGCCTTTTTTGCAGGTGACAGCGGCGCAGTGCACCCCCTATTGAATAGCTGCCGGACCAGGCATCTTTCACGACGGGAGGCGCGAGGGATCACTCCGGTTGAACAAAATGTGGTTGCAATGTGGTTGCAACCTGGGAGAGACTTTTCCGCGGGGAGCGAGAGCAACCGGTCGCACGGTGGTTTTGTAGCCCTCACACCCCCCCTGTGCCGGCTTGCGAAGGAGGTGGCGAAATGAGCTTTTGGTCCAAGTGGTGATTTGACAACTCTTCGTCAACCACCGCAATGAAGCCCTAGTTATCGCACCGTCCCTGCAAGGGGTACGGGTGTTGCTATGGAGCTATCGGCACGGCGGGTGGCTGCCTTTAGTGACTTCAATTCCCTTTCGCTAAAGACGCGCCCGCCGTTGTCGCGCCCGGGGACAGGAATCGGCGGTCCGACCGACCGGCTCGGCAAGGCCACCCGAGATTGCGGCTTAGGGCGCAGTAGATTCCGTCGGGATGTTTAGTCGGGGGAGGCGGGTTCGGCGCCGGCTGGGGCGCTCGTTCACCCGCCTATGGGTTGGGTTCACTCTCGCCAGTTCCGGAGACGGCCTGTCTGTCGGTGCCGTTCCGTTGCTTGCCGTCGTGGTCGATCCACACCCGGTGGCCGTATCCGTCGTCGTCGCCGCGGACAACCTCCCCTGGCTCCTTGTCGCACTTCCCGCAGGTGCCTTCGCGGATCGGTTCGAACGCGGTCCACTCATGGCCCTCGCCAATGCGGTCCGTGCATTGGCGATGGTGGCCGCTGCGCTCTTGATTGTGGGCGGCCACATGAAGCTTTGGCTGCTCATCGTGATCGTGCTTGTCAACGCTGCCGGCCGTGCGACGTACTACTCGTCCATGCAGGCCATGGTTCCGGAGCTGGTCGCGTCCCGAGAACTCGAACACGCGAACGGTGTGCTGACCGCAACCGAGGCAGGAACTGAGCACATTGCAGGCCCGATCATCGGGACATCACTCTTTGCGGTGAGTAACGCGATTCCCTTTTTCACAGAAGGGGTCATGTTCTTCTTGTCGTGCCTTCCTCTGGCGAGGTTCCGTACGAACGCGCCGCGGCCGACCGGCGGGTCGACATCGGTTTGGGAAGGTGCCCGGCTTCTCTGGTTGGATCGGCGCCTGCGCTTCCTATTCCTGCTGGTCGCCTCCCTCGCGGGCCTTCAGGGAATGGAGATGGGGGTACTGGTACTTCTTGCCACAACCGTTTGGGGCATATCGACGGGCGCGTACGGGCTTTTTCTCGCCGTCGGCGCCGTCGGAAACCTTGTAGGGAGTGTCTTTGCCGACCGCCTCGTGAAGCGATTCGGCAGCGCGCAGACGCTTGTCGCCGCTGCCGTCGCCTCGGGTGTTGCCTATCTGATCATGGCGTCCGCAACGAGTTGGCACCTCGCAACCCCCGCGGCGGTCCTTTTGTGCCTTGCCGTCGGCGCCGGCTCCGTGGTCGCAAATGCGCTACGTCAACGGTTGACGCCGCCCGACCTGATGGGGCGAGTCGGAGCAGCCTGGCGGGGTGTGACCTGGGGGGCCGCGCCCGTCGGCGCCGTCCTGGCCGGCGGTTTGGCGGCGATCGGTGGGCTCCGGCTCCCGCTCGTGCTGGCCGGTGTCCTGCAGATAGCTGTCGCGACGGTTCTTGCCCGGCCCCTCTTCCGGAGTCTTCGCGGCAGTGATGGGTCGCTGGCCTCCCCACGGGTGTCCGAGACGAACCAAGGCCCATTGGGCACGTCGGAGGATGGTGGGTCGGGGACGCCCGGTGTGAGTCCCGTCTAGAGCCGACGATTCCGACGCGGAACACCCACACTGGAGAGGCGCGACGTGACGGGGAGGAGCCAGCATGGAGCAGGACAGTTACGTGTTCTTGAAGTTCGACGATCTGGGTGACGGCGTCCTCCTCGTCACGTTGAACCGACCGGAACGGATGAACGCTGCGCACGAGCCGATGCACACGGAACTGGCTCGCGTGTGGACCGATATCGACCGCGATGACACGGTTCGAGCCGTGGTGGTCACCGGTGCGGGAGGCGCCTTCTCGGCCGGGGGTGATCTGGACATGGTGGGACGACTGGCCGGCAACTACCCGGCGGTGGTGGCGATGCTGCGTGAGACCCAGGACCTCGTGTACAACATGGTCAATTGCGACACGCCCGTCGTTTCTGCGATCAACGGGACGGCCGTCGGTGCCGGTTTGGTCGTGGCCCTCTTGGCCGACATCTCCATCGCGGCCGAAGGGGTCCGGGTCACGGATGGCCATCTCCGGCTCGGCGTGGCCGCCGGAGATCACGCGGCCATCCTGTGGCCGTTGCTGTGTGGCATGGCGAAAGCCAAGGACTACCTGCTGACGGCCGACTTCGTGGAGGCGTCAGAGGCCGCCCGGATCGGGCTGGTAAGCCGATGTGTTCCGGCCGACCGGCTGATGGAGGAGGCGGTGGGCGTGGCTCGCCAGCTTGCCACCGGCCCCCAAGTGGCGATCCGGTTGACCAAACGGGCGCTCAACAACTGGCTCCGCCTGGCCGGACCGACCTTTGATGCCTCCGCCGCTTACGAGATGCTCACGTTCATGGGAGAGGACGTGCACGAGGGGATGGACGCCATCAGGGCCAAGCGCCCCGCCCGATTCGAAGCGACATGGCCCACAGGAGCATCGGATGATTGACCTCGGCTTGGACGGGAAGGGCGCCGTGGTGTCGGGGGCGGGCTACATCCCGGAACGGGCCGGTCACGGTCGCAGTTGCGCACGGAAGTTGGCGGACGCCGGGGCGACGGTCGCGTGCATCGACATCGACCGGGGGCGAGCCGAGGCGATCGTGTCCGAGATCGACGCGGACGGAGGCACGGCCTTCCCCGTCGTGGCCGACATGACGATCCCGGCCGACGTGCAGCGGGCCGTGGACGAGGCCGTGGCCGGGCTCGGCTCCATCGACGTCTGCGTGGACATCATCGGCGGTGCCCGGTGGGACCGGGCCGAGTCCTTCTCCGAAGAAGACTGGCAGTGGACGATGTTGAACAACGTGACCCAGGTCTTCTACCTGTTCCAGGTCGTGGGCCGTCAGATGATCACGCAGGGGACGGGCGGCTCCATGGTGGCGCTGGCATCAGTGGACGGCATCGCTGCCGCATCAATGCACGCGCCGTACGGAGCAGCCAAGGCGGGGGTCATCTCGCTCGCGAAGAGCTTCGCCCAGGAACTGGGGCGCCATGGCATCCGGGTCAACGCCGTGGCCCCCGGCAACGTCGGGACGGGGAACGAGGATGGGCCGGAAGGGCGGTGGGCGGTCTCTTCGGTGAACCCTCTCGCTCCCCCAAGGGCCCGCGACATCGGCAACGCGGTCCTGTTCCTGTGTTCGGCCTTGGCAGAGCGGATCACGGGACAGACCCTCGTCGTCGACGGCGGAGCGACCATCCGGGAGCTCTGGGGCATGACCGAGGAGGTCCTGCCCCGATTCCGCTCCGGGAACTACGGATGAGCGCAGGACTCCTGGGCCGGCCGGCCGGAATCGAAACGTCATTCGACCGGTGTCGTGGTACCAAGGAACCATTCGAAGCACGTCGGTGCCGAGGCCGGAATGGCACTCGAAATGGGCGCCTGAAGTCGGATCGCATATCGGAGAATGGCTGCCACGCCCCGGTCGCCCGGGGATCGCCTAGCGCCTCGGACGAGTCTGCAGGGCGTCGTTCTTGCAGGTGGGCACCTGAGCCACCGGAAAGCAATTCACGGGCGTGTTGTCGGTGATGGGTGAGTTCCTCACGGTGATGTCGACGTGCTCCGTGTCGCTCAGCTCCACCCCGCCGCCCCGGGGTGCGATCCAGTTGCCTTGTTCATGGTGATGCGGGTATAGATCAGGTCCACCTTGCCGGTGGCGGCGTACACGCCCGCCCCTTCAGCGACGTCGCCGACACCCCCGGAGGTGTTGCCCATGATGGTCGAGCCGGTCGAGGTGAACGTGCCCGCATTCCACACCCCCGAGCCGGTCGAGGTCGGATTCGGCCGCGCCTGCGTCCGCGAGGAATTGGACCAAACGTGAAGGAAGTGGGGCTAGCTGGAATCGAACCAGCGACCTCAGCATTATCAGTGCTGCGCTCTAACCGACTGAGCTATAGCCCCTTCCTGGTCAGAGCCACTTTTCTGCTCTCACCTCTCGTAACTGCCCTACGCTTGCCCTAATGGCGTACTCTGTATGGCATGGCGACGAGGCCTTCACGATACAAGCGCCCCGGGACGATGCGGGAACGGAGCCCAGGTCATTGGGAGCTGCGTGCGTTCACCGGCCGGGATCAGGTGACCGGAAAGCCCCGCCAGACGACCCGGACGTTGCACGGTACCGAGAAGGAGGCCGGCAAGGCGCTCTCGCAGCTCGTTTCCGAAGTCGAGGCGGACACGTTCGATCGAACTTCAGCCACGGTCGGCCAGCTCCTCGACAAGTGGCTTGAGGTAGCGGAGACGAACCAGCGGCCTCGCACCCTCTACGAGAACAAGCGCAAGATCGAGGGCCGCATCCGTCCCGTGCTCGGATCGGTGCGGCTCGACAAGCTTGGCGGCGATACCCTCGACGCGGCTTACCGACGTTGGCTCTCTGAGGGTCTGTCGCCGACCACGGTGCACATGTACCACTCCATCCTGTCGGCGGCATGCTGCCAAGCGGTCAAATGGGGTTGGATTACAACTGCCCCGACATCCCGGGCTACCCCGCCCAAGGTGGAACGCAAGGAGATGCTCGTGCCGACGCCGGAGCAGCTTTCAGCACTGGTCAAGGCGGCCGTCGACGTTGACCCGGTACTGGCCACGGCCATCGCCCTGGCCGCACTGACCGGTGCGCGCCGCGGCGAGCTGGTGGCACTCAGGTGGAGCGACATCGACCTCGTCGCCGGGCGGGTCCGCTTCGCTCGGTCGCTCACAGTCGCTCAGGGCGAGCAGCACACCGGACCGACCAAGACCCACGCGGCCCGTGACATCGCTCTCGACGAGCTCGGCGTCGATGTGCTCGAGAGGCGATGGGACGACATGGACGACCTGTCGGGCTGGGCCGAGTCGCCGCTCGTTTCCGATCCCTTCGTTCTCAGCTACAACGCCAACGGTGCCATCCCGGCCAATCCCGACACGTTCACGCACCGCTTCGGCAAATTGTGCCAGAAGATGGAGGCACCGGCGCTCGCAAAGCTCCGGAAGTCCAACCCAAAGGCGACGCGTAAGAATCTCGCACCGGCGGATCGTTGGCCGTTCCGTTTCCACGACCTGAGGCATTTTTCCGTGACGACGCTTATCGCCGCGGGTGTCGACGTTCGAACCGTGGCTGAGCGCCACGGCCACGCTCGGGCCACCATGACTCTCGACCGATATGCGCACGCACTCCCCGAGCGCGACCGTGAGGCGGCCGGGGTACTGGGGGCGGCGCTCAGCTTCTGAGACTGACCTGATTTAGTTCCCACCGTCTGCTCTCATGGCCGGACGGTAGCCATGTCAAGACGCCGGTGGATCATCGAGACCACCATGAAGAGTTCGAGAAGTTCATCGTCACTAACGGCCCGCGCAATGCGGGGGTCGTGAGCAACGGGATTCCGAAACATCCCGAACATCCCCTTGCACAGATTCAGAAAGCCCTTCTGCTCATCCAACTCACTGGCGGATCCAAGGGAATTGATCTGCACCTTTGGCATGTTCTGGGTGCCAAGGCCGAGCACGGCGTCGAACAGCGGTGCCCCGTCGCCCTGAGCGCCGGTCATGGCACGAATGCGGTCGGGCACGCTTTTCACTGCCTCCAGTGAAGCGTGGAACCAGTCCCGCTGGAGCACTTCGGTAGTGCAATAACGAAGCACCTCGGCGTGGGCGCCGCGACGGCGAAGCTCTGTGCGTAGAGTCCCGGCATGCTTGGCCGCTTCGCTAAGGGTGTCCGCCTTGGCCCCTCGGGCTATCTTTCCCTTGTCGTTGACCCGCACCCCTACGTGCACCAGCACCTCGTTTAGGTCATCCTGCCGGAGTGAGAACAGCGCGGGGTCGCCGCGATAGCGGACAGGGCTCATCGCCTCGGCGATGAAGCGAATGACGCAATTGGATGCCTGGTCTTTGACTTGGCGATTGTGGAGAGCCACCCTGAGCCTGTACCGCTTGGTGGCTCCCGGTATTTCGTCATGGATATTGCACATTGCAAGAAGAGTGCCGATCTCGGTACCTGTGAGTCCGGAATACGTCTCCCCCAGAACGTCGGCGACCCCCTCCACAATGCTCGCATCCCAGGGCGGGTATTTCTGCTTGTCGGTCATGCTCCCCACCCTCCGGGCACGGTATCGGGCGGGACGAGCCCCCGACCGCCGTCTCGGCGCTCACCTGGTGGTCGGATGCCCCGTTTGCCCGGGCACCGACGGACGTGACTGAGGTCTTCGCTGCGGTGGCGGACCGCGCATGAGCGAAACGGAACGGCGGTCCGCACGCTGGCTCTGTCGGCAAGCGATCCCCCCAATCGCCGTAGGAGCACGACGGTTATGGAGGATGAGTCGATCATCGCTCCCATTGTTGCTCCCAAGAGATGCGCGCGGGGCCTTGGCGGCGGGGTGCTTCCCGTTGCGGATCCTCAATTCGGTCCCCGAGCCGACTTTGGGCCCATCGGTCCTCAGCCGGCGTCCCTGTCCGTGAAAAAGACGAGCTCAGGATCACCTGCATCGAGACCGTCGAGTTGACCACTGAAGCGCCAGCCTTCGGCGGCCAGCAGCGTCCGCATCGGGCTGTTCGACTCGTTCGTCGAAACGAAGACGCGCGAGCTAGTGGCGGCTCGCACCGCCTCCCGCAAGAGCGAGGTCGCGATGCCTCTTCGACGGGCTTGGTGGCTCACGATGAGATGGTCGACGAAGTCGCGCCCAAAGAAGTGGCCAGGCCGAACCACGACGAGGCCAACGATTCCTCCTTCGCGCGCGATAAAACTCTGGGAGTCAGGGAGGACCTCTGCGAGGTAGGAATCACGCCAAGGATTCGCGAGATTCACAGTGCCCAGAATTTCCGCAATCGAAGCGTCGTCGACCGAGCGGATCTCTGTCATCCCTCACCCCACCGACCGGTGGCACTCATTTCGCTCGCGGAAGGCTTCTCGTTGGCGACGACTGCGACGTCACGCCTGACCCGATCCGGCAGCATCCAACCCACCACCCTCCCAACGAGGCAATCAGGACCTCCTGGCGGAGGTCCTCGTCCATTGTGACGTTGCGGCGGCCCACCGTCGCTGTCAAGGCTGAACCCTGCGGGCGGGCTTCGAGCCGGCCTTGACACCAACTGCCCTCATATCTTGAGCCGACACGAACGAGTCCGGTAGCGGCAGGTCGCCGAGTGAGAGGCACTAGGTGTGCTCGGCAGGGAGCGTCGACACGCCGGCTCACGCCGTCCGCTCTGATTCGTAAGCACCAGCACCCAGCCACGTCGTCACGACTCCAAGAGGTC
>CAWIBX010000004.1:0-273924 GCA_963834405.1 uncultured Acidimicrobiaceae bacterium
TAAAGAAGGATTGTCACAAATGAGATCGGATCTCGGCTGATCTGCAGTTTCCGATTCTCGTTTTTCATCGGCTGGCCGTAGTTACCTCAAAGCTCTGACCTGGTTGTTGTCCGAAATGGGCTTGCGCAGCGGCTCTTATAAGTAGGGAGGGAAATTCCTTTCCGATCGTGGAGGTCAAATCGATGGAGCACCCGATCGAAGAGCGAACCGGTCGTGGCAAGTCCGACGGTTCGACGAGCCAGCTCCTGCTGACTGCGGAACAGGCGGCGGCAACGCTGGCCATCTGCCGGACGAAGGTCTACGACCTGCTCCGCAAGGGCGAGCTCCAGTCCGTCCAGATCGGCTCGACTCGCCGGATCCCCTACGTGGCGCTGACCGAGTACGTACAACGCCTGCGCAACGACCGATCGGCTGCGTGACAACCCCGATCGACAATCGGGGCCGTTTGCCGACCGTTCTCGGTTGAAGCCCACGTCCCGTTCCAACGAAAGACAGATGAAAATGGCGAGCGTTCGATCCCGGCAGACACCGCAGAGCACCCGCTACGACGTGCGCTTCCGCGTCAACGGAAACCAGCGCACCAAGACCTTCCGGACGCACGACGACGCCAAGGCGTTCTGCCAGAAGGTCGAGGGCGAGGAGCTGGCGGGATTGGTGACCGATCCGAAGGGCGGCGAGCGGCTCTTCGGGGAGTACGCCGACGCTTGGCTCGACCACCGGCTCGTCAAGGGACGCCCACTCACGCCTGCCACTGCCCAGGGCTACAGGGCCCTCCTGCGCCGGCACCTCCACCCCGCTTTCGGCGCCACCAGGCTCCGTCAGATCACACCGGAGCGGATCCGGCTCTGGCACGCCCAGACAGCAGAGTCCTCGAGGGACCAGGCCGCTAAGGGCTACCGCCTCCTCCGGGCGATCCTGAACACTGCTGTCGCCGACGGGCTGATCGGCCGGAACCCGTGCACCATCCGTGGCGTCGGAATCGAGCAAGCTCGGGAGCGACCGATGCTCGACACCACCACCGTGCTCGAGCTCGCCGACGCCATCGAGCCGCGGCTCCGGTGCCTCGTGCTCCTCGGTGGGTTCGCCGGCATGCGGAGCGGCGAACTCCTCGGCCTGCATCGTCGCGACATCGACCCGCTGCACCGAACCGTGACCGTGGAGCGCCAGGCGCACGAGCTGACCGGGCTCGGCCGTGTCCTCACGCCCCCGAAATCCGAGGCTGGCCGCCGGACAGTCGCCCTCCCCGCCTTCGTTCTGCACGCCCTCGAGGACCATCTGCGGGACTTCGTGGCGCCGGCGATCGAGGCGTTCGTCTTCACCCGGCCAACCGGCCTCCCACTTCGGCGCCGGGATCTCTCGCACGCGTGGACGGCTGCGTGCGCCGTGGTCGACATCGATGGTGTACGCCCCCACGATCTGCGCCACCACGCCGCCACGGTGATCGCGAGGAATCCCAACGTCACCCTCCGGGAGCTCATGGCCACCATCGGCCATTCGTCCCATGTGGCCGCGCTGCGCTACCAGCACGCCACGGCGGAAGGGAGCAGGGAAATCGCCGACTATCTCGACGACGTGATCAGTGCCGCACAGCCACCGGAACCTTCACCGCAGTCCACAGCCGTTCCTCCGGGCTGTGGCATGGGTGTGGCATGGAGCGAAGCCGTCCCGAAGCGCCCGTCGCGAAAGGCGTGCCCTCAACAGGACGAACGACAAGAGGCGGCGGGCGGAATCGAACCGCCGTACGGGGCTTTGCAGGCCCCTGCCTAAACCACTCGGCCACGCCGCCGCGCGCTCGACGACTCTCGAGACGGTCGAGACGGCTCAGACAGCCTTGACGGCTCGAGACGGCTCGTGAGACGACGCACGATCGGGCGGCCAGCCTAACGGCCGGTGCCGCCCGGTCGCAGTAAGTGGGAGGACCCGGGAGCTGCTAGCGCCGGAAGCGCGAGACCAGCCAGAACACCCCCGCGATGGCGGCGATGATGACGGCCACCTTCACGAAGAAGAGGAAGATCCCGGCCAGGCTGCTGAGAATCCAGAACGCGATCAGGATCCCGACCACGCCCACCGCCGTCATGGCGACGGCGTGGGAGAAGGTCATTGGGGTCTTACCGCTCTGCCTGCTCTCTACATCTTTGCTCACAAACCCAATGCTACGTTCCCGCCATGGCCGCTGATGCGTCACTGCGGGACCGGCGTGCCATTCTGCTGGCCCAGCCAGGGCTGATGGGCGAGGAGTTCTGCCGTCGCTACGCCGCCGAGGCCGACGCCTGGCTGTCCGGCCTGGCCGACCGCGCCGCCGGGGAGAGCAAGCGCCACCTCGCCCTCGTGGCGGTGGGCGGCTACGGCCGCAGCTCCCTCTGCCCCTACAGCGACCTCGATGTGGTGCTCGTCCACAACGGGCACCGCGACATCCGGGCCGTGGCTGACGGCATCTGGTACCCGGTGTGGGACGAGGGGGTCCACCTCGACCACTCGGTGCGGCGGCCGGCCGAGGTCCTCAGGGCGGCGGCCGAGGACGCCCGCGTCGCCCTCGGCCTCCTCGATGCGCGCATGGTCTGGGGCGAGCCCAAGGTGGCCGAGCCTCTCATCGAGAAGGCCAAGGCCGCCTGGCGCACCAAGCTCGGCACGCGCTACCTCCCCGTGCTCAAGTCGTCCATGGAGGAACGCCGGCGGGCCGAGGGCGACGTCGCCTTCCTGCTCGAGCCCGATCTGAAGGAGAGCCACGGCGGTCTGCGTGACGTCAGCGTCCTGCGCGCCATCTCCGCCTTCGCGCCGCTGCTGGCCGACTACGCCGACCTCGGCTCGGCCGAGGAGTCGGCGTCGCTCCTCACGACGATCCGCGTCGAGCTCCACCGCATGGCCGGGCGGGCCCAGGACCGGCTGCTCCTCCAGGACCAGGATCAGGTGGCCGACGCGCTGGGCTTCGCCGACGCCGACGCCCTGATGCTCGCGGTTTCCACGGCTGGGCGGCAGATCGCTTGGGTGAGCGACGACGTGTGGCGCCGCCGCCGGCTGTGGGACCCGACCCCGCCGCCCAAGCGGCGCTTCCGCCGCAGCGCCCCGCTGCCGGCCGGCGCCGCCCCGCCACCCGACCTCGGGCCCGACATGGTCGAAGTCGACGGCGAGGTCGCGCTGACCCCGGGGGCGCCGGTCTCGGACGACGCGTCCCTGCCGCTCCGGCTGGCCCGCACCGCGGCCGAGCTCGACAAGCCGATCGCCCGCGGCTCCCTGCACCGCTTGGCCGACCGCATGCCCCCTCCGGGCGACCCCTGGACCGACGAGACCCGCCGGTCCCTGGTCTCGCTGCTGGGCCTCGGCCGCCGCGCCGTCGACACCATCGAGTCGCTCGACCAGCACGGCTTGCTCGTCCGGCTCATCCCCGAGTGGGCGGCGGTGCGCAACAAGCCGCAGCGCAACGCCTACCACGTCTTCACCGTCGACCGGCACCTGCTCGAAGCGGCCGCGCTGGCCGCCGAACTGACCGACACCGTCGAACGCCCTGACCTCTTGCTGGTCGGCGCGCTCCTGCACGACATCGGCAAGGGCTATCCGGGTGACCACACCGTCGCCGGCATGGAGGTCGTCGACACCGTCGCGACCCGGATGGGGTTCCCGCCCGACGACGTCGCCGTGCTCGTCGAGCTCGTGCGCCACCACCTGCTGCTGCCCGACACGGCGACCCGCCGCGACCTCGACGACCCCACGACAATCGCCCGCGTCGTCCGCGCCGCGGGCGATCGCACGACGCTGCATCTGCTCGCCGCGCTCACCGAGGCCGACAGCCGCGCCACCGGGCCCTCGGCGTGGGGCGCCTGGAAGGCGGGCCTCGTCGCCGACCTCGTGGAGCGCGCCGGCAAGATGCTCCAGGGCGAGACCGAGCCGGTCGGGCCCGACCCGATTCTCTCCGCCCACCGCGACCTCATGGCAGAGGTACGCCGCACCGGGCTGCCCTCGGTCTCGCTGCAGCCCCCGCAGGTGATCGTCGCCGCCCCCGACCGCCGCGGCATGTTCTCCTCCGTCGCTGGCGCGTTGGCGCTCAACGGCATGAACGTGCGGGCGGCCAACGTGAGTGGCGAGGACGGCGTCGCCGTCGAGGTGTTCACCGTGGAGGTGGCCCGGGGCACCTGGCCGGACACCGCCAAGTTGCGTGACGATCTCGACGCCGTGCTGTCGGACCGGATGCCCATCGGCGAGCGCCTCTCCGAGCGCGAGCGCGTCTACCCGCTGCGGAGGCGCACCGCCGCCCGCGACCCGGGCCGCGACGTCGCCATCGACAACGAGGCGTCGGAGACCGCCACCGTCGTTGAAGTCAGGGCCCCTGACGAAATCGGCCTCCTGCACCGGATCACGAGGGCCCTCTTCGAGGCGGACCTCGACGTCGTCTCCGCCCGGGTCTCCACCTTGGGCGAGACGGTCGTCGACGCCTTCTACGTGCGCGAATCGACCGGGACCAAAGTCACAAACCCGGCTCGACTGACCCAGATCACCTCTAATTTGGGGGCAGAACTGGGGGTGTAGTGGTTGCGCGGGCAGCTAAAATCCCGGTCGTCATGTCGGGAGTGCACGTCCGCCAGAGCAAGTCCCGGCTGTGGGTGGTCCTCACGGTTTGCGTGGCCGTGCTCGCCCTCGCGGCCGGCGCTGTCTTCGTGGTGCAGCGCAGCCACCAGCAGGCCTCCGCCTCCTCGACGGCGCCGCCCCCGGCGCTCAAGGTCGTCTCCACCACCCCGACCGGCTCCGGCGTCTCCGCCGGGTCGACCATCGCGGTGCAGTTCTCGACGGCCCTGGCCCCGGACAGCCCCATGCCCACGCTCAGCCCGCCGGTGGCCGGCGCCTGGGCCGTCCTCTCCCCCTCGCTGTTGCAGTACCAGGCGACCGGACCGCTCGTCCCCGGCGCGACCGAGACCATCACCGTGCCCGGCGGCGACACCGGCGTCCTGGGTTCGGAGGGGCAGCACCTGGACAACAGCGTGACCGCGAACTTCACGGTGGCACCGGGCTCGACGCTGCGCCTGCAGCAGTTGCTGGCCGAGCTCGGGTACCTACCGCTGACGTTCACCCCGGCCGCGCCGGTCACGTCGCCCGCGCAGGAGGTCGACGACCAGGTCGGCACGTTCTCGTGGCGCTGGGCCAACCAACCCGAGCAGCTGACGACGCTGTGGACGCCGGGCACGAACAACGTGATCACGCAGGGTGCAATCATGAACTTCGAGGACCAGAACGGGCTCAAGACCGACGGCGACGCCGGGCCGCAGGTGTGGACTGCACTCCTCGCCGCCGTCCAGGCCGGGCGCGGCAACGCCAACCCCTACGACTGGGTGCTCGTCAGCCAGTCGCTGCCCGAGTCGGCCACCGTCTACGAGAACGGCACAGAGGTGTACTCGACACCAGTCAACACCGGCGTCCCAGGGGCAATCACCGAGAACGGCACCTGGCCCGTGTTCGCCCGCTACACCGTGACCACGATGACCGGCACCAACCCGGACGGGTCGCACTACAGCGACCCCGGCATCCCGTGGGTCAGCTACTTCCACGGAGGCGACGCCCTGCACGGCTTCGTCCGGGGCAGCTACGGCTTCCCCCAGAGTGACGGCTGCGTCGAGATGCCCATCTCCAACGCCAAAGTTGTGTTCCCGTTGACCCCCCTGGGCACCCTGGTCACCGTCGAGGCCTAGGAACGCACAACGAACTCCCAGTGACCCGGCGTGAGACTCGGGCCGCCCTAGAGTTTTTCCAACATGCGCCGGGCGGTCGACATCATCGGAAGGGTCCTGATCGGCCTGGGCATCGTCCTGCTCCTGTTCACCGCATACCAGATCTGGGGCACCTCCATTCAGGAGTCCCACAGCCAGACCCAGCTGCGCAACACCCTGGTCCAGGAGACCAACAACCAGAAGATCCGCAAGGCCCTGACGGACGCGGCGACCCTGGACAAGCTCCCGACCGGCCCGCCGGTCACTGCCACCCGCACCGACGCGCCCCCCGAGGGTGAGCCCGTCGGCGACATCAGCATCCCCGTCATCGGGGTGAACCAGGTCGTCGTCGAGGGCACCAACACGCCGGACCTGCGCAAGGGCCCGGGCCACTACATCGGCACACCGCTGCCCGGCCAGGGTGGCAACGACGCCATCGCGGGACACCGCACGACTTACGGACATCCCTTCTACAACCTCGATGCGGTGAAAGTCGGCGACCCCATCGTCGTCACCACGCTGCAAGGCATCTTCGTCTACGACACCACCAAGTCCTGGGTGGTGTCGCCGAACGACACCAGCGTCATCAACAACGTCTTCGCCAACCTCATCACCCTCACCACCTGCAATCCGCGCTTCAGCGCGTCCTCGCGGCTGGTCGTCCAGGGCAGGCTCGCGGACTCCCAGCTCTACCCCAACACACTGCCCACCGCGGCCTTGCACGCCGACCCGGTGAGCAACGACCTGGCCGGTGACAACAGCGTCGAGCTGACCGACGCGCTCTTCTGGGGCTTCCTGATCCTGATCCTCGGCGGCGCGGCCCTCTACCTGGCGCACCGCTTCCGTCCCCAGCGCTGGCCCATCTGGATCACGGGCGTGCTCGGGTGCCTCGTCTTCCTCTACCTCTTCTTCGGCGCCGTCAGCCCGCTTCTCCCCGCCAGCTTCTAGACGTGCTCGACCTCTCCATGCCCGAGCACTTCCTCGGGTTCGCCACCGTCGTCGAGCGGGACGGCGGCACCACCTACGCGACCATCTGCCGCGGGGTGGCCCACGACGAGGACGTGCTCGCGCTCCTCGACGCCGCGCCCGCAGCGCAGCGGCGCCCCCTGCTCCTCCTCGCCGCAGTGCACTTCCTCCTCCTCTCGGGCGCCGAGCATCCGCTGGCGACGCACTACGACACGGTGGCGACCCTGGCGGGAACACCGCCCCGGCCCCCGGCGACCGACGTCACGGCGGCCTTCATCTCTTTCTGCCACGACTTCGCCCCCGAGATCACGGAGCTCGTCGCGACGCGCCGTACCCAGACCAACGAGGTGGGCCGGTGTACGGCGCTCCTGCCCGGCCTGTGCCACATCGCGTCCCACTACGCCGACGACCGGCCGCTGTCGCTCCTCGACCTGGGCACCTCCGCCGGCCTCAACCTCTTGTTCGACGACTACCGCTACACCTACCGCGAACAGGATGGGGACTCGGTGCGCACCGCCGGAGCGCCAGATGCCCGGGTCTCGTTGGAGTGCACCGCCCGGTCGGGCCTCGGACTCCTCCCCGACCTGTCCACGCCCCCGATGGCTGCGCGCGTCGGCCTCGACCTCTCCCCGGTCGACCCGCGCACGGACGACGAGGCGCGCTGGCTCCTCGCCTGCCAGTGGCCCGACAACCCGGCGCGGTTCGCCAACCTGCGCGCGGCCTTGGACAACGTGCGCGCCACGCCGGACCCTCCGCGCCTCGAGCAAGGCGACATGGTGCACGACCTCGAGCGCGTCGTCGGCACCATCGGCGATGACGGCCCCCTGGTGGTGTTCCACTCCTGGGTGGCGGCCTACCTCGGCGAGGAGGAACAGCGCGCC
Source organism: uncultured Acidimicrobiaceae bacterium (assembly GCA_963834405.1). Lineage (GTDB taxonomy): Bacteria > Actinomycetota > Acidimicrobiia > Acidimicrobiales > RAAP-2 > Bog-473. The sequence continues at coordinate 7,541 of CAWIBX010000004.1, forward strand.
CTGGTCGAGTCGGTGCGAACCATCGCGCGCGCCCGGCCCGTGCATTACCTCTATGCGGAGTCGGCCTTCGAGACGGCCGGCCTGCCCACCCCGCCGCCGCCCCGGCCCAGAGCAGGGCCCGACATGGCGACGGCACTCGTGCACATCGCACCGGGGTCGGAGGCCGTGCGGATCGCCGACATGCACCCGCACGGCTACTGGCTCCGCTGGTGGCCTACTCCTCCGGGCCCCACGGGGCGTCCCGGCGGGCCGGGACTTCCACGCCCTCCTCGGTGACCCGGCCCGCGGAGCCGACCGCGGAGCGGCCGAAGCGGGTGCGGATGGCGTCGACCGCCGCCGTCACGTCCTGCCACGACTGCTGGAGGGACGCCGCACCTTGCTCCCCCTCGGTGCGGCCGTCGCCCAGGTCGAAGGAGAGCTGATCGGCGCCGGCCGGCATCAGGCCCGACGCGCTGACGCCGAGCAGCCTGATGCCGTCGCCCGGGTCGATGCCGGCCAACAGCGCCGCAGCCACTTGTCCGACCGCGCCTCCCGTGGCGATGGGACGGCTGAGGGTGTGCGAGCGCGTCTGCAGCGAAAAGTCCTTGAACTTGACCTTGACCGTGATGGTCCGGGCCGACACGGACGCACCACGCAGCATGGTGGCCACCGAGTCGGCCATCCGCAGCACGTGGCGTTCGAGCTCGGCCGGCTCGACCAGGTCCTGGCTGAACGTCTCCTCGTGACCGATGGACTTGGCCGCCCGGTTGGGCACGACCGGATCCGGGTCATCGCCGCGGGCGAGCGCGGCGAGGTGAGCACCGCTCGCCTTGCCCAGGCGACGGACGATGGCGTCAAACGGGAGGGCGGCGGCGTCGCCCACTGTGCGCACACCGATGTCGTGGAGCCGTTTGGCCGTCGCCGGGCCGACCCCCCAGAGCGCCTCGACGTCGTGCGCGTGAAGGAACTCGAGCTCGTGCGCCTCGTCGACGAGCAAGACGCCCGGGCCGGGCTGCAGCCCCTCCCGGGTCGCTCGTGGCTTGGCGGCACGGGACGCGAGCTTGGCGATCATTTTCGAGCGTCCGATGCCGACGCTGCACCCGAGCTGCAGCTCGTCGCGCACGCGCGCGCAGGCCGTGCGCGATGTGCTCGGGCGGGCCCAGCAGGCGCACGGCACCGGCGACATCCATGAACGCCTCGTCCAGGCCGATCGGCTCGACCATCGGTGTGGCGTCCAGGAGGATCTTGTGCAGCTGGCTGCTGACCTCGGCGTAGCGGCCGTGTCTTCCGGAGAGGAAGATCGCGTGCGGGCAGAGCTGGCGAGCCCGCACCGAGGGCATGGCCGAGTGCACGCCGTAGGCACGCGCTTCGTAGGTGCACGAGGCGACGACGCCCCGGGCGCCGGCACCCCCGACGATCACCGGCTTTCCCAAAAGAGTCGGGTCGTCGAGCACCTCGACCGACGCGAAGAACGCGTCCATGTCGACGTGCAGGATGGTCGGGACGGACGGGACCTCAGGCACCGAGGGTCAACCGGCGGAAGCCCTCGGCGTACGCGACGCCCGCTCGCCGGCCCTCCTCCGCCGCCCGGCGCCTGACCGCGTCGCCCGCCCAGCCCTCCTGGCCGGCGAACTGGGTGCGGTGACACTCCACGGCGGAGGCCTTGCAGTCGATGGTGTCGGTGACGTCCACCCATTCGTCCGGCTCGAGCGTTCCCGAGAGCAGCACGGTGGCCACTTGGTGGGGCGGCCCCGCGTCGGGAAAGTAATGGGGCAATGCTGCCGCCGGCGCGACAGCGTCGAGCAGCGCGGCGCCGGCGATCCGGTGGTCGCGGTGATTGAAATAGTCCTGACCGAAGAAGACAGCGGTGGGGTCGTGCCCGCAGACGACGTCAGGCGCCAGTCGGCGTACCACCTCGACCAGCGTCCGGCGGAACTCGTCGGAATCCTCGAGCTCGCCATCGCGCCGGCCGAGGCTCGACACGCTCGCCGTCCCGATGAGTGCCGAGGAGGCCTGGAGCTCCCCAGCCCGGGCGCGGGCGAGGTCGGCGGGCTTCACCTTCGGGTCACGGGTGCCCTTGCCCCCGTCGGTACAGACGACGAGATGCACCGAGCTGCCCGCTTTGGCCCACCGGGCGAGCGTGCCGCCGCAGCCCACGTCGGCGTCATCGGGGTGGGCGTAGACGGCCAGCACCACGCCGGGCGTCTCGTCCATCACCGCCGCTTCGGCTCCGTCGTCTTGGTGAGCAGCCCCGCTTCACGCTGGAAGTCACCTGCCTCCTCGAAGCCCTTGTACACACTGGCGAAGCGGAGATAGGCCACGTCGTCAAGCGCCTGCAGCCGCTCGAGCACGGCGACACCGACCTCCTGACTGGTCGGTTCGGGTGTCCCGGCCCGCAACGCGTCCTCCACACCCTGAGCCAGTTCCTCGAGCTGTTCGTCGGTGACCGGCCGGTTCTTGCACGCGGCGCGGACACCCTCTATCACCTTGGCCCGATCGAACGGCTCCCGGGTACCGCTGCGTTTGACGACCCAGAGCGGGACCTCCTCGATCCGCTCAAACGTGGTGAAGCGGCGACCGCAACCCAGGCACTCCCGGCGTCGGCGGATGGCACCACCTTCCTCGGCTTGACGGGAATCCACGACGCGATCGTCATCGACACCGCACCATGGACAACGCACACTGCCGACGATAGTCAGGGAATGAAGACGCGCTCCCCTGGCACCACGACGGTGGAACCCACCTCGCTCGCCAACCGTGCCGTGAGCGACGCCGCGTGGCGAGGGTCCGCCTGCGCCGCGATGGACGCCAGGGTGTCCCCCGATTTCACGACGTACTCCTGTCCCTGAGCCGGTGCCGCCTGGGCCAACGTGCTCCCGCCCAGCGCCCGGACCGGAAGGGCGAGCAGAACCAGGACAACAACTACTACCGCGGCCAGGACCACCCGGCGGCGGCGCACCCGGGGGGTAGGTGCGAGCCGCGCCGGCTGGTCGGGCAAGGCGTACAGCCGGGGGCGGCACGCCTCGAACTCGAGCTCAAATGCGACGGACATGGCGTCTCCCTGGCTTCGAACACATGTTCGCTTCTTATGCATTGGACCACGAACACATGTTCGCTGTCAAGCTTCCGGCGAACACCCGTTCGTGGCTGTGGGAAGAGTACGGGGCAGCTGTGACAAGGCCCCTGAACAGGTATTTCTTCCTCAGGTCACACAGGGGTCCCGATTGAAAACGGCGTCCGCGGGTACCGCGACAGGAAAAGACATATATGGCGACAGGAGATGAACATGTCACTCGAAGACCAGGCGAAAAACAAGGCGGAGTCCGTGAAGGGGACCGCAAAGGAGGTGGCTGGCCGCGTCACCGACGACCGCTCCCTCGAAGCCGAGGGAGCGGCTGAGCGGGCCAAGGGAGACCTCAAGCAGGCCGCCGAGAAGGTCAAGGACGCATTCAGGCGATAGCGCAGTAACGGGCTGTATCCGCATCGGTTCCGAGATGCCACCGAGGGACGGGCACGGAAGCCCCGGGCGCCGAGACCCGGATCCTGAGAACGACGACGGAAAAGATGGGGCCGTGAGCAGGCCGAGAATGTTGCGGGCGCGCTGATTGCGCCGATGTCATCCGAGGACGCTGGCACGCCGCCTTGAATCCGGAGAGCAAGGTGAAGGTGGCCGAGCCGTTGACCAACCTCCTGTCGTCGAAACTCTCGTTGTCCCCGATGACCCGACGGTCTTGATACGCGTCAACGGCGCGGTCCAGGTGGGTGCCGGGGCGTTGCTCGCGATGGGGCCGCTCCGCCAGCTGGCCGCTCTGGTTCTGGCCGGATCGCTGATCCCCACGACCTATGCGGGCCACTCCTTCTGGAAAGAGGTCGACGAGGACAAGAAGGCGCAGCAGCAGATCCACTTCATGAAGAACGCGGCCATATTCGGCCGACTGCTGCTCCTGGCTCTAGGGCCACACAAGCGCTCGAAGCACACGAGCCTGCGCCGCCGGCTGCGACGTCCCATTGACCTTTCTTCGTCTGTGAGGCGGTGATCGCTTACTCCTCGGGTGAGCTCGGCACGCTGCCACGCCGGATGGCGTCGACCAGCTGCGCGTGGTCCCGCTCGTTCTGATCGGCGTATCGATGGGCGAACGCTGCCATGGCCTTCGTGAAGGATTGGCCGCCGCCCATGTAGGCGTCGATCGCAATCGGGTCGCCGGAACGAGCGTGTGCCCGCGCCAGCGTCGCGCCGCATGCGGTGGCGAATCTGACCAGGCGGGGCGCGATCAGATCAGTCGTCGGGATCAGCTTCATGTCGCGGTACTGGCGCACGTAGAAGTCGCAGCTGTTCAGTGAGCTCCACCCACTGAAGATGTCGCTTGCGGTCTGAACCATGCGCTTGCCGGAGACGACCCTCTCGCCATGGTTGCGGTGCACGGCCGGGCGCAGGTGGGCCTCGTAGACCGACGGTCCGGCCTGCTTGCACTGGAGGAAAAGGGGGGCGCCCGCCCGGCCCTGGAGCAGGACGAGGTACACGCGCATGCCCACGCTTCCCACCCCGACGACCTGGCGGACGGAGTCGACCTGAATGAAGCGGTCGAAGAGGACACGACGGTCCTCTTGCAGCGTGTCTCGATAGCGGGCCAACAGGACGTCAACGATCTCGTCCTGTTCTTGGTCGTGCAGGGCTACCCGCAGCGGCGGTGCGATCGTAATCCTGGCCCTTCCGTGGGCCACGCTGGTCAACTTGGGGAAGGCGCCGTGGCTCGTTCGCTTCTTCTTTCCCTTCTCAATGAACACATTGACCTCGCCACGGTCGGCCGTTTCGAAATACTGCAAGAAGCGGTCAACTCGTGTGCCGTCGTACCAGATGTCGAGTTCATATTCGGAGGCGTAACGGCCCATCCGCCTCCGGTAAGCGTCGGCGGCGGCTCGCACTGCGGAGTCAGCGCGCGACCAGGTCAGGCCGTTCTCCCGCGCCGCCACCACAAGGCTCGCAGCGAGACGCGCGACGTCCCACTCGAACGGCCCGGGAAGCGTCTCGTCGAAGTCGCGCAGGTCAAAGTTGAGGTTGCGCTCGGGTGTGGCCCAGAGCCCGAAGTTCAGGAGATGGGCGTCGCCACAGAGCTGCACCTCGAGGCCACTGCACGAACGCGAGGCGAGGTCGGCTGCCATCACCGCGGCGGCACCCCGGTAATAGTTCCATGGTGAACGCGCCATACGGGCGTGCCGCAGGGGTACGAGCTCGGGTACCCGGATGGCGTTCTGGGCCAGCACGGTGTCCAGCGCGTCGTGTCCCCGTGCCGCCTCGTCCCACTCCCCGATCCGGGCTCGGGGGGCCACCCCGCACGCGGCGCGCCCGACCCGACGACGCTCGGTGGCCAACGCCGCCAGGTCGCGGCCCCATTTCCCGTGGGCAGGTAGGACTCGCGCTTTTGCCGCCATGGCGTTCGGCGGATCAGGCCTCGGCCGCGAGCACCGCTTGAAGGTCCTCGTCGAGGTGGTCAAAGACACCGAAGTGGCCCTCGCTGGGCCGCATGACGAGCGTCGCCGTGCTGAGGTGCTCGTCCAACCACTGCGCGTGCGCAGGGGGCGCCATGCGGTCCTCGGCCCCGTAACGGAGCAACACGGGGCACTTCAGGTCGTTGAGGTCGATGTCCCAAGCACCGACCCAGGCCACGTTGTCCCAGCCGCCCCCGAGCCGCCCCTGCCGAAGCGCCTCGCGCACGTCGGCGAGGAACGCGGGCCCTCCCACCGGGTCCGAGACGATCTGCTTGTCCCGGTCGCTCAGGACGGGCCCGAACCTCGCCAAGAGCGCCTCCATGTCGGGGAAGTCCTCCAGAGATGCGAACCCGCTGGCGAACATCTCCGCGGCCGCTTCGGGATCGTGCGGGAGGAGCGCCACCGCCTGTTTGTCGATGTCCGAGAGATCGCTAAGGGCGCCTGGCACGTGCTGGAAGGGTCCCGCGCCCGACAGGACTTCGACGGCGGTGACCCGGTCCGGGGCCAACGCGGCCACGGCGAGGGCGAACGGTCCGCCGCCCGAAAGACCGCTGGTCGCGAACCGGTCCAGGCCGAGCTCATCGGCCACTGCGAGGGCCAACCGAGCGACCGATGTCAGCCCGAACGGAGCCGGCGTCGACCCGCCGTACCCGGGGCGGTCGAAGGTGACGAGGCGCACGCCCGCCGCCGCGACGATCTCGTCTCCCCAGGCCAGCTCGAGGCGGCATCCCGGGGTGCCGTGAAAATGCAGCACCGGGCGGCCGGCGGGGTCTCCTGCCTCCCGCACCCGCAGGGTGAGGCCGGCGATCTCCAGATCATGCTCGCGAACGCCCACGTCGGCGCAGCGTATCGAGCAGCATCGGCCGGGAGGCGACAAACGAACAGATGTTTGTATTGGAGTGGGCGAGTGGCTACATTGGTTCGTCACGAACGGATGTTCGCCCCCGGGAGGGGCCCGGCGGCAGGCCGGGTGGGCACCAAAGGAGAATCCGATGGCCGAGGTCCTGAGCGGGAAACGGCTGCAGATCCTGAAGTTCATCGCCGACAGCCAGCGAGACCGGGGCTACCCGCCCTCGGTGCGAGAGATCGGCGAGGCGGTCGGCCTGACGTCGTCGGCCACGGTCCACACCCACCTGGCCGTGCTGCAACGCGAGGGGTACCTGAGCCGGGACCCGAGCAAGCCCCGGGCGATCCAGGTCCACTTCGACCCCGTGTCGGAGGGCCGGCTCACGGCGGCGCCGGTGCACAACGTGCCGCTCGTCGGCGACGTCGCCGCCGGGACCGGCGTGCTGGCCGAGGAAAACGTCGAGGAGCTCCTCCCGATGCCCGAGCAGTTCACCGGCACGGGTCCCTCGTTCATGCTGCGGGTGCGAGGGGACTCGATGATGGAGGCCGGGATCCTCGACGGGGACTACGTAGTGGTGCGCCAACAGCCCGAGGCGAACAACGGCGACGTCGTGGTCGCCGGGATCCCCGACGGCGAGGCGACGGTGAAGACGTTCAGCCGGCGCGACGGGCGCGTGGTGCTCACTCCGGCCAACGCGGCCTACGAACCGATGGTGTTCGACCGTTCGGACGAGGTGAAGATCTTCGGCAAAGTCGTCACCGTGGTGCGCCCGCTCGTCTGACGCTCATTTGAGGAGCCGGGAGAGCCGGCGGTCGGCCAGCACCTTGCCTCCGGTCTGGCAGGTCGGGCAGTACGACATCTCGTAGGACTCGAACGACACGCGTCGCAGCGTGTCGCCGCACGGAGTAGGGCAGGGCTGCCCGAATCGGTTGTGCACCTTGAAGCGACCGCCGAGCTTGGCCTCGGACAGGCCGCCCTCCCGTGTGCGCTCGAGCTCGAGCGCCTCGGCCATGACCGATGTCGCCGCGTCAATGAGCGCCTCGCGCTGTTCGGGCGTCAGCGAGCGCAGGGACACGAAGGGCGAGAGTTTGGCTCGGTGAAGGATGTCGTCGCCCCAGCCCCGCCCGATGCCCGAGACGAAGTGCTGATCGCGCAGGTCGGTGGTCAACTGGCGGTTGGAATCACTGGTCCGGATGAGCTCGGCGAACTCCGGCGAGCCGGGCTCGGGGCCGAGGCCGGCCAACGGGCCGTCGTCGCCCTCGGCCAGGACCCACCACGATGCCTTGCGCTGCCTCCCGTGCTCGCGCACCAGGATCCCGATGCCGGGGCCGTCGAGGCCGGCCGCACCGGCACCGAAAACGAAGCGGGCGACGGAGCCACGGGGTTTGGTCTTCTTGGGCGGCTCCTCCACATCGAGGCGGCCCGCCTGCGAGAGGTGGAGCACGATGCGGGTCCCGTCGTCGAACGTCCACACCAGGTACTTGGCCCGGCGCCCGACCGATTCGAGCCGGTGGCCCTTCAGTGCGTCAGGGCTCGGGTCGTAGGTCTTGAGCGACGAAAAGCCGAGGAGATCGGCCCGGCGCAGCGTGGTGCCGGCGAGGAGCGCGTCGAGGCGCTCAGACAACGCCTGCATCTCGGGCAATTCGGGCACGACACAATGTAGGCGTGACCTACACGCACGGGCACCACGAGTCGGTGCTGCGCAGCCACACCTGGCGCACCGCCGAGAATTCCGCCGCATACCTGCTCCCCCACCTGCGCCCTGGACAGACGCTCCTGGACGTGGGGTGCGGGCCGGGCACGATCACGGCCGACCTGGCGCTACTGGTGGCGCCGGGTGAGGTGGTCGGGCTCGACGCGTCCACCGACGTGGTGGCGCAGGCCCGCGCGCATGCCGACGGACTTGGGGCCGGGTCGGCGAACCTGCGCTTCGAGGTGGGAGACCTTTTCGCGCTCACGTATCCCGATGCGTCGTTCGACGTCGTCCACCTCCATCAGGTGCTGCAACATCTCGCTGATCCCGTGGCGGCGTTGGTCGAGCTGCGCCGTGTGCTGCGCCCCGACGGGGTGCTGGCGGCGCGCGACTCGGACTACGCGGCGTTCACCTGGGCACCGTCCGACCCGCTGCTCGACCGGTGGCGGGAGCTCTACTTTGCCGTGACCGAGCACAATGGCCACGACGCCTGCATCGGGCCCCGGCTCCTGGGTCTGGCGCACGCCGCCGGGTTCGGCGACGTGGCGGTATCGAGCTCGACCTGGACTTACGCCGACCCCGAGTCCCGGGCGTGGTGGGGTGCCCTGTGGGCCGACCGCATCCGGTACTCACGGATGGCCGAGCAGGCGGTGGAATACGGCCTGAGCGACGCCGCCGAGCTCGAGGCGCTGGCGGGGGCCTTCCAGCGGTGGGCCGAGTCGGACGACGCGGTGTTCGTCATCCCCCACGTCGAGATCCTGGCCCGGGACTGAGGGCTGTTGACCCAAGGTGTTGCCCCAGGGCTGAGGGAGTTGGCCCGAGGTGTTCCCCCGGGACTGACGGAGTTGGCCCGAGGTGTTCCCCCGGGACTGAGGGCGGTGACGAGTTGGCCCGAGGTGTTCCCCCGGGGCGCACCATTTCAAAATGTATCAACAGCCTTGCGCATACTTTTTCTTACAAGCATCCCGAGGTGGATACCTCTAGAGGGATTCCCGGCCACCCCATGAAGCACCGGCGCCCGTGGGCCGATCGTATCGACCAACGCCGTCGTCAGTCCGCCCAGAGCGCGTCGGTGTAGATGTCGGTACCCGGAATGGTCGGGATGAAAGGCAGCGCCGCCACGACGGTCCCCTTGCCCGCGGCCTCCAGGCGGCGCCGGTGCTCCGCAATCACCGGCTCCCATGCCACCTCGGGCGGCGTGTTGAGGAACCACAACAGCACGGTGCGGTTGTCGCGGGCCTTCTCGCGGGGCACGTCGCCGGGGGCGTCCACCTCCAGCGCGATCGGGGTGAACGCGGCGACGAGGTCGGCGTCGGTGCCCGGCAGGAGGCCCGGCAGGTACTCCGTGCGCAGCCACGACCACAGCTCCTCGTTGGTCACCGAGTCGTCCCGGTCGATGAAGACGGTGACGAAACCCCGATAGGGGTGATCGAGCGCGAGCTCGACCGGCACCCCGTCAGGGTCGCGGCGGTACTCCCACTGATAGAAGTAGAGCAGCGTGTGCACGTGATCCCGCTCGGCGAACATGCGGCCGGCGGCGTGCAGCGCGTTCACCTGGCGCAGCGCCCAGCGGTTCCACACGTCGTGGTAGCCGTCGAGCACCCAGTAGGCCGAGATGTACGAGCCCCGGGCCGGCTCGCCCGTGATCGTGGACGGGTCGGGGTCGCGCAGCGCCTTCAGGCCGGCGGTGGCCACGAAACGGCGGCCGGCGAAGTTGTAGGGGCCGACCATGCAGCCCGCATAGAAGTGGTCCCGTTCGTACCAACGGTTGTAGGCCACTTCGTGCCCGCGGTGCGGCTCCACAAGCGTGAGCAACATGGAGCCGAGCTTGACCGGCTCGGCCTCGGCGAAAACCTCAATGGGGCGCGGCTTCTTGGGGGCATCATCTGGCATGAGGAGCGAAGCTAACAGCTGCCCCGAAGGCTCAGACGTTGGCGGAGGCGATGAGTGGGAGCGTCGGCGCCACGGAGCCACCCGTGGGCTCCTCGGTGATGGCCAGCTGCGACGCGCTGTTCGCACCGGACATGGTGAACGACGCCGGCCCGGGCGCCTGGCCCAGCACCCCGAGCGAAATGGGCCGGGCACCGACGATCGCCCACAGCTGGTACGTGCGGCTCCCGGGGAGTGTCGGCAGCCGTGAGTCGACCAGGAAGCCCCGCCCGTCGGGCACCAGGACGAACTGGGCGACCTCCGTGTGGAAGGCCGTGTCCAGCGTGACCACCCGGTGCCCGGGCGTCTTGAGGGCCTGGGCCACCGACTGGGGTGGATGGGCTGCCATCACTGCCTGCAGGTTGGAAACCTGTCGGTCGGACCGGACCAGGTCGACGCCGAGCACGATGGCGACCGCGGCAGCCGCCACCGCGATGGCGCCCACGGTCGCCATTGCCACCCGTGTCGCGGTCGAACGACGAGGCGGTTCGGCGGGCGGGCGCGGCTCGAGCACGAGCTGGGGCATGGGTGGAGGCTCTTCGTCCTGCCTGGGGGGCAGGCTGCTGGCGATGTTCGACCACAGGCCCTCGGGCAGGGGCACCACGGAGTTGCCCATGAACCCGGCCACCTCGCGCAGGCTGTCGAGCTCGGCCCGGCACCGCGGGCAGGTGGCCAGGTGTTCCTCCAGCTCGGAGTGCTCATCCTCTTCGACCGCGTCAAGGGCGTACGCGCCGAGAAGCTCGCTGGCCTCCTCGTGCGACATCACACGTCCACCCCCCGCAGGTCGACGTCGGAGAGCGCAGCGCGCATGCGGCGCATGCCGTTGCGGATCCGGCTCTTCACCGTCCCCTCGGGCTGCTGCAACAGGCGGGCCACCTCGCGGTAGGTGTGCCCGTCGAAGTAGGCCAGCTCGATGGCGCGCCGTTCCTCCTCGGGCAGCTCGGCCAGGGCGCGCCCGACGTGCTCCGCCATGGCAAGGTCCCAGACCTCGTGCTGCAGGTCGTACACGCCCTGCGCCGTGCGCAGAGCGTCGCGCGACTCCCGCTGGCGGCGGGAGCTGGAGGAGCGGACCGCGTCGACGGCGCGCGCATGCGACTGGGCCAGCAGGAACGAGCGCAACGACCCCCGGTCCGGGTCGAACTTGTCTGGCTCGTTCCAGAGCCGGAGGAAGACCTCCTGGGTCACGTCCTCCGCCTCGGCAGGGTCGTTGAGGACCCGCCGTGCCAGGCCGTACACCGCTCCGCCATGCCGCCGGTACACCTCCGCCAACGCCACCTCGCTATAACGCGCGATCGAGGTGACCAGCTGGGCGTCGCTGACTTCCTCGATCTGCTGCATCTAGCCTCTGTTCGGGGCCGCCCCCTCAATGGATGTGCGAAATTCGGCCCATCCGGGCATAGCCGTGTTCCGAATAGTAGGCGGCATGAGAACCACCATCGACTCCTACAAGTCCCGGGCTGGGCGCCTGGACCTCGAAGGCATCGATTTCGGCGACTTCCGGTCCGATCCCCTGCCAGAGGAGTCCCTGCGCTCGCTGCGGTACATGCACGACGTCGAGCACCACACCGTGTGCTACCTGCGGGACCTGCTCCTGACCCCAGCGCACCAGGACCCCGTCATCACATCGTTCCTGTCCTGCTGGGTGTTCGAGGAGATGTGGCACGGCGAGGCCATTGGCCAGGTGCTCGAGGCGCACGGTGAAGAGGCGGGGATGCCGCGCATCGCGGCCTTGCGCCACGGCCGCCGTCGCCGCGAGGTGGTCACGACGCTCAGCACCATCGCTTCGGCCGCGTTCTCGGGCCGGGCCTTCATTGCGCTGCACATGACGTGGGGCGCCGTCAACGAATGGACGACGCAGGCCGGGTACGCTCGGCTGTCCGAGACGGCCGGACACCCGACCCTGCGCGAGCTCCTGCGCCGCATCATGAAGCAGGAAGGCAGCCACATCGACTTCTACGCCTCTGAGGCGTCACGGCGGTTGGGCTCGAGCGTGAAAGCGCAGCAATTCACGCGCTTCGCGCTCAAGCACCTGTGGCGACCGGTCGGCTCCGGCGTGATGCCCCAACGGGAAGTCGGCTTCCTCGTGAACTACCTCTTCAGCGGTGAGAAGGGCGGGCAGATCCTGGAGCGCATCGACCGCCGCGTCGACATGCTCCCCGGGCAGCACGACCTGCATCTGCTGACCCGGGCCGTGGCGCGCCTGTCCACCTGAGCGATCACAAAGCGCCCGGCAACAGCGGGCCCGCCCCGCGACGGCCGACGGCCTTTCTCAGCCGGTGTCGATGGCGTCGGTGATGGTCGTGATGTCGTTGCGGGTCGTAACGTCTATGCGCGTCGTGGCGTCGGTGCGCGTCGTGATGTCCGTACGCGTCGTGGCGTTCGTACACGTTGTAGGCGTGCGACCCGTAGCGTCCTTGGGCACGCGCAGCTCGACGATCTGGGCCAATCTCGGCTTGAGCCAGGCCCGGAGTTCGGCGAGCAGCTGTGCGCCGCGCGACGGTGTATCCGACGAGGGGCTGGTCAGATCGATGGCGTCGCCGAGCGCGTCGGCCAGCACACCGATCAATGCGGACACCTCGGTCAGGTCAATCGGTGTCGAGGCGACACAGACCCCGTCCCGCCAGTGGCTCAGCACCACTTTGTTCTGCTCCGGATGGCGCGTAACCCGGAGCGACGCGCCGGGGCCGCGCGAGTCGGGAATGCTCAGGCTGCGGGGAGCCACGTCACCACTCTCCGCCCAGGTCCGGTTGGTGTCAAGGCGCGTTGCATCGAGCCAGGTAGAGCACAGCGTCCTCTCGCTTGGTGACCGACCCGCCCAGCTCCTTGTCGATAACCCGCCGCACCGTTTGCAGCTGCTCGTCCGTCCTGTTCCCGCCGCACGTGCGCGTGACCGCGACGTAAGTCTCGGCGTCCAGCCTCCGCTCGAAGGGATGGTGAAAGATTTCGATCGGACCAAAGCGCACGTCGTCGCGCACGCATTGCATCGACGCATCGACGTGTTCCAGTCGCTTCGGCCACGCCTCACCGAAGATGGACGCCAGCCGTGCCTCGAAGGGATCCTCTGCCCAGCTGAGCACCTCGGTCCATACCAACGCGAGCCAGCCGCCGGACGACAACAGACGCGCCGCCGTCTCCATGCCCCGCTCGGGTTCCACCCAATGCCATGCGTTGAACGCGGCGACGAGCGCGACCGGGCCGGGGATCGTGCAGCCCTCGAAGCGGCTCTCGACGAGGTCCACTCTGTCGCCGATCTTCGCCCGGGCCACCGCCGCGAGGGCGGGAGCCGGCTCGAGCGCGATGACCCGGAGCCTGCGGGTCACGAGCGGAACGGTGGCGATCCCCGTGCCCGCCCCAATCTCCACGACCGCGGCACCGGGTGTGAGCCTGGCCCGGTCCACCAGGCGGTCGAACAGGGCGTCCGGGTAGCGGGGCCGGAAGCGGTCGTAGGCCTCGGCCTGCGACGAGAAGCGCTCCAGCGCTGCCTCGGCGCTGCGCCACAGTTCCGGCATGGGGCCGAGTATGCCCTGCGCAAGGCGGTTTCGAAGGCGACAGGGAGCGGCGACGGCCTCAGCCGATCAGCGCGGCCAGGACGTCCCGGGTCCGTACCAATTGGGCCCGGGACACCCGCTCGTCCGGATGATGCGCCAGCAGCGGGTCGCCCGGGCCGAAGTTGGCGGCCGGGACGTCGTGCTCCCAGAACGAAGCGACGTCCGTCCATCCGACCTTGGCCTTCGGGGGCGCACCGCTCCGCTCCACCAGGGAGTGTAGAAGAGGATGCTCCAGAGACGGTGGCGCGCCGTCGCCGGCGTCGAGGAGGTCCCACTCGTCCCCCGCGTCTGGCTCGAGCACCGGGTCGAAGAGCTCGTGCAGGAACGCCTCGGCGTCAGCGGCGTGACGGTCCGGCGCGTAGCGATGGTTCACCACCACGCGCACCTCGTCGGGCACCACGTTGCCCGCCACGCCGCCCTCGACGGACACCACCTGCAACTGCTCGGCGTAGATGCAGCCGTCGAGGACGACCTCGCGACCGGGCCACTCCGCGGCACGGTGAAGCAGCGGAGCCAGCCGGTGGATCGCGTTGCGCCCGGTGAACGGCCGCGCCGTGTGTGCCCGCACGCCGCGGAGCACGATGCCAATGCGCATGGTGCCTTGGCATCCGGCTTCGACCAGCGCGCTGGTGGGCTCCCCCAGCACCGCCGCATCACCCTCCAACAGGTCGGGACGGTGCGTCCACAGCTCGAGCAGCCCACTGTCATCGCGGCCGATCTCCTCGCGGGCATAGAAGCACCAGGTCACGTCGACGGCCGGCTCGTGCACGCTGGTGGCGAGGTCGAGCATGACCGCCAGCCCGCCCTTCATGTCAGAGGCGCCGACGCCCCACAGCGTGTCGCCGTCGAGCAGGGGCGCGGCGTTCCCGCCCGGTGGCACAGTGTCGAGGTGGCCGGCCAGGACCAGTCGCTGGGAGCGCCCGAGCTCCGTGCGGGCGACCACGTTGTCGCCCACCCGCTCCACCCCGAGCCAGGGGCACTCGCCGAGGGCCGTCTCGACCACCTCGGCCAGCGCGGCCTCCTGCCCGCTGATCGAGGGCACGGCCATGAGATCCCGCGTCACCGCGAGCAGGTCGCCCATCGGCTCAGGTGCTGGCGCCGTGGTCGCGCAACACCTGGTTGAGCTGCGCTTTGTCGTGGCGCTCGCCCTCGCTCAGCCGCTTGATCACCAGGACGCACGGCACGAAGAACTCGCCGCCCGGGTACTCGCGCCGGCGGCTGGCCCGGATGGCGACGCACCACGGCGGCACGACACCGCGGGAGATCTCCGCCCCCGTCTCGGCGTCTATGACGGGGATGGACGGGTCGAGGAAGCTCCCGGCACCGAGCACTGCACCCTTTCCGATGCGCGCGCCCCCGGTGACCATGCAGCGGCTCCCGACGAAGGCATCGTCTTCGACGACCACGGGTACCGCGTTGGGCGGCTCCAGCACGCCGCCGATGCCCACGCCGCCGGCCAGGTGTACGCGCGCACCGATCTGGGCACACGAGGCGACGGTGGCCCACGTGTCCACCATGGAGCCGTCACCCACATAGGCGCCGATGTTCACGTAGGAGGGCATCAGCACGACCCCGCGACCGAGGTAGGATCCCCAGCGGGCCGACGCCCCGGGCAGCGCCCGCACACCCGCCTCGGCGAAGCCGTGCTTGAGCGGCAGCTTGTCCGCGTACTCGAAGGGGCCGACCTCCATTGTCTCCATGCCGCGTACCGTGAAGAACAAGAGGATCGACTTCTTGAGCCACTCGTGCACCACGACCTCGTCGGTGGCTGGGTCGACCTCGGCGACGCGTGCCTGTCCGGTGTCGAGCAGCTCTATGGCCTCCTCCACCAATTTGGCCGCGTCCACGTCGGCCGGAGAGAGCCCGCCCCGTCGCTCCCAGAGCTCCTCGATACTTGCCTGCAAGTCAGCCATTCCTCACCTCGAAGTTCACCTTAACCAGCGCGCCTCACGCGTCACGATGTTCCGTCTGTGCCGGCGCCGGGGTGACGAACAGCATGCGGGAAGGCTCCAGGATCTCGGCCCGGTGCCACGTGCCGCGGGGCACCAGTGTGGCCTCTCCGCCCGACAGCGCCACCCCCAGGAGGCCCCGTCGTCGAGATGGAAGCGCACGCACCCCGAGAGGACGAGGACGAATTCCTCCCCACCGGGATGCCGCTCCCACCAGGTCCACGTGGACGCGTAGTCGAAGACGGACAACACCCTGCCGTCCCCGAAGGCGGGCACGCCCCCCAGGTCGGCCCACGCCTCCTCGTCCAGGCTGAGCGTCGCCATGCCCTGATCGGGTGCCAGGTGCACGACGGTGCGCCGACCCGGGATGAAGGCAGCAGCCAGGGACGGGGCGATCCGCGTCGGTGTGCGGAATGTGGTCATGGCTCCATCCTCGGGCCCCGCGCCCCGGACCGATAGAGGGAGATCTCCTCGCACAGGTCATAGGATTTACGGCAAGTATCCCTTGACTGTATAGGTCCAGGTGATACCCTTTGTTCGCCTTGGCAAGATGACGTAACCGCTGGTCAGGATGGGTCTGAGGATGCTGGTGATCCCGGCCCATCCTCCGGTGGCTGGGGCCGGGAGTCCACCACTGCCCCGTTAGCCCTCCCCGGCTCCATTTGGCCCCAGCTACGACGCGAGGTCGATGCCTTTGCTGCGAAGCTCCGAGCGGAGGTCGTCAATCTGCGCCGCCAGCGTGGTCAGGTTCCCGAAGATGAAGGCGGTGAGCTTCTCAGCCCGCTCGCCCGGGTCAGCGACCACCATCAACTCTGGAATGAAGGCGTCACACGCCTGCCTGATTTGTGGCGCAAGATCCACGGTCGGCCTCCTCGGCTCGGGGATGAGGAGTCAGTTCTATCGCCCGCTCTTCGCCCAGGACGGCAAGTAATACCGAGGCTACGTCTTTACAAGAAAAACCGAGGGTCCCCTTATCCAAAAACCGGACCCGTCAGTTCCTTGCGCCCTGGCAATCCCGGTGCGAATAATGAGTTACCCGAGATGCGCGAACGGATGTTCGGTTCGCCTCCGGCACACCACGCGCCTCGGGTCGGGGGTCAGTGTGGCTGGCCCCGCTTCGGATGTAAATCCCCTTCCCAGCGGAGCCAGCCCACTCCTCTCTCGGCTCACGGCGGTGCGTCGTCGTGAGCGGGCACCTAGGCGAAGTCCGGTATCCCGTCAGCGATTACCTGCCCGGCCTCCATCGTGTCTCGGGTGATTTCGTTCAACACGTCCACACACCCGCGGCCCCGACACAGCTCGTGATCGATGGATGGCGCAAGCGCCACAGCAGTCTCCACTTGAGGGTTTCCGTCGTCGCTCGTGAAGGTGAACCGGAGGACTTCTTGGCCGTCTTCCAACGGGCCGCTGTAGAGGATTTCAAGATCCAGGAGGGTGGTGCCTTCTGCGGTGCGGATGGCCTGGGCCACGTCGACGGTCGACATTCGAGCGGGATGGATCAAACGGTGCCGCCATATGCGAGACAACTCATGGAGCAGCACGAGCCCTGGTCGTTGTCCGTCGTACGGCTGTACCGAATCCAAGAGTCCCCTGTGCTCGTCGGGGAGCTGCTTAACGTAGCCCTTCTCGCTGAAGAGGCGTCGACTCGTGAAGATGGGGAACTCGACGCCCTCGGGGTTGAGGCTTGGATTCGCTGGCGCGTCCAGCAGGGCGATTTGATACGCCATGTAGTTCAGCGCAGCACGGGAATGGTCGAGGAACGATCCAACCAGTCGGGACATGCCCTGGAAGACTTCAGCCTCGGCGGCTGGATCGATGAATCGGCGAAAGGTCGCTGTCCCTTCCCGGCCCTGAGTCTCTATCCAGATTCCGTACGGGTTCGATTCAGCGAAGGATCGGCTCAGAGCTGCAAGGGCCTCTCCATCCTCATTCGCCCATTCGAAGCGCTGCCAACAGTCTGCGAGCAGGTCGCTCACTGGTCGCTAGCCTTGGAGGGAAATGCCGAAGAAGAACGGCAACGAGCCGACACAGGAGACTCAGCCCGCCAAGGGCGAACCGGCGGAAATCCCGATCCCGACGCGGCAAGAGGTCTTCCGTGACCTGGGCAAAGTTGCAAACCCACGGAAGCCTCCACCCGACGAGGAAGAAGTCAGTCCAGAGTCGTAACCACTCTGCTCAGCAGAGTGAAGAACATGGGCTGAAAGTCGCGGCGGTGGTTAAACCGCCACACGCACTCATTCAGGTAGCCCTGCAAGTGCTTGGGCGACACGGCCCCGTGCACGCCAATGATCCCGCGCTTCACCAGCGACCAGAACGACTCAATCGTCTGTGTGTGCACATTCCCGCTCACGTAGACCCGTGCCGAGTGGTCGATGGTGGCGTGGTTGTAGCCAGCATCGGGAAGCCACTTGTACCAGGTCGCCTGGTCTGTGTAGACAGTGGACGAGGTGGGTGCGATCGCCCGCGTCACGATGGGCGTCAGAGTCTTCGCCTGATTGCTTGGCACGACACGCGCCGAAACTCTTCCACCGCGCTCGACCATGCCGAACACGGTGATCTTCTTCTCGTCGGACCATTTGAGCGCGGCCGACTTGCGTTGCGAGGGAGGAAGGTCGGCCCACTTGGCGCGGTCGGACTGACGCGGCTTGCCGCCGACGTAGGTCTCGTCCAGCTCCACGTCACCGGAGAGAGTCACGTTGTCGTCCTGGGTCATGAGTTCGTTGCGGATCAGGTGGAAGATCCGCCAAGCGGTCTTGTAGGTCACGCCAAGCTCCCGCTCAAGCTGCTTGGCCGAGATACCCGAACGAGTGCTTGTCATCAGATACATGGCGTAGAACCACAGGTGCAGGCCGGTGGACGACTTGTGAAAGATCGTCCCCGCTGTCGGGTGCACGTGAAGCCCACAGGCCGTGCAGGTCCAGTCCTGGCGCTGCTGCTTGGCCGTGTAACGGCGGAACTGGCGGATCTCGCCGCACCGCTCGCAGTGGGCCGTGTCGTCGCCCAGGTTGTGGCGCTCGTTCCACAAGAAGACCAGGCACGCCTCGTCGTCGGGGAAGTCGGCCAGGAAGTCGACCAGCATGTACTGGGAGGCCGAGGTTCTTGCGTGTCGGGGGTTCTTGCGGTTACCGGGTGCCATATCTCAAGTATGACACCTGGGCTTATACAGTCAAGGGATACTTGCCGGATTAACTTATGACTATCCAAACCGAGGATATGACAGTCTTCCTGGCCGTCGTCCGGGACGGAAGCTTCGGGCGCGCCGCCGGGTCGCTCTTGGTCTCCCAGCCGGCGGTGAGTGAACGCATCGTACGCCTGGAGCGCGAGACCGGCGCGGCGCTCTTCCATCGCAGCAGCCGCGGTGCGGTCCTCACGCCCGCCGGCGAGGCCTTCCTGCCCTACGCCCAACGCACCGTCGATCTGCTCGACGACGCGATCACGACGGTGCGGGCCCTCGACGAGGCGCCGCGTCTCCGCGTAGCGGTCCACACGACCTTCGCGCACCGGGTGGTCCCACTGGTCTTGCGCGCTCTCGGAACGGTGCGCCGCAGCGTCAAGGTACGCGACGCGCACTCCGACTCCATCGTCGCCATGCTCCTGGACGGCGCGTGCGACATCGGATTCGTCGTCCCGGGTGCGCGTCCGCGCCCGCTCCGTTTCGTCGCGCTCCCGCCCGACCCGATGGTCGCGGTCGTCGCCCCCACCCACCCTCTGTCCGGGATTACCGCGATGTATGGCGACCTGGTGGGTCATCGCCTCGCGTTCACGCGCTTCGGCGAGGGCGCCGAGGAGTTCGTCGGCCGGTTGCGCCGGGCCGGGGTACCCGAGTGGAGCTGGACGGAGTGCTCCGACGCGGTCACCGCCCTTCATCTGGCGGCGCGCCAGGGCCACGTCGCGCTCGTGACCAAGTCCCTGTCCGAGGGCCACAGCCTCTCGGGCAGCGTCGAGCCTCTGCGGCTCCGGCCCGCGCTGCGCTGGACCATGCCACTCACCTTCGCGTGCCGCCTGGGCGACGAGGAGGATCCGGCGATCGCCGCGGTCCGCGTCGCAGCCGAGCATCTCGCCCGCTCCCACCGCCGGAAGGGCTAAGGCGAGGCTTCGCTCAGTCAGGCCCCCGCGCCAGGCGCTCCCCCACCAATGCCAGCCGCTCCGTCGGCTGCACCACCGCCACCCGCACGTGGCCGGCACCGACGCTGGTTCCCCCGCCCCCGCCCTCGCCGTAGAACTCACCCGGGCTCACCAAAAGCCCGCCGTCGGTCGCCAGCGCCTCCGCCAGCGTCCAGGCGTCGGGCCAGCGTCCCTCCGGGACCGGGACCCACAGGTAGAAGCCGCCCTCGGGGAGGTCCACCGGGCAGCCGTAGGCACCCAGGACGCCCGCCAGGTAGACCAGACGCTCGCGGTACCGCTCCCGCTGCGCCTCCACGTGGTCGTCGTCGGCGAGGGCGGCGACGCCCGCCGCCTGGGCCGGCCCCGGCACCATGAGACCAGCGTGCTGGCGCACCGCACGGAGGAACTCGACCAGCTCGGGGTCGCCCGCATAGAAGCCGACGCGGACCCCGGCCAGGTTGGAGCGCTTGGACAAGGAGTGCACCGCCACGACGCCGTCGGAGCCGTGCTGCAGGACGGAGCGGGGCGGCCCGTCCCAGGTGAACTCGGCGTAACACTCGTCGGAGAACACGGGGACGCCGTGCGCCCTCCCCCACGCCGCCTCCGCGGCGAAGTCGCCCAGGCCGCCGGTCGGGTTCGAGGGCGAGTTCGACCACAGCAACAGGGCGCGGGACGCGTCGTCCGGGTCGATCGCGGCGAGGTCGAGGCCGCCCGCCCGGCCGGCCGGCGCCGGCACCGCCACGGCCCGGCAGCCCGCCAGCTCCGCCCCCATGGCGTAGGTGGGATACGACACCGCGGGGTACAGCACGGTGTCCTGGTCGGGCGCACGCAGCCGCAGCACGTGCGGCACGGACGCCACGAGCTCCTTGGTGCCCACGCACGCCGCCACCGACGACCACGCCACGGCGCCCGCGCCGAGCCCGAAGCGGCGCTCGAGCCACGCCGCCGCCGCCTCACGCAGCGCGGGGGCGCCGGCCGAGGCGGGGTAGCCCCGCTCGCTACCCGACGTGGCCAGCGCCTCGACCACTGCGTCCAGCGGAGGGTCGCAGGGCGTCCCGACGGAGCAGTCGACCATGCCGCCGGGGTGCGCGTCCGCCAGCTTGGCCAGGCCGTCCAGCCGGTCGTAGGGATAGGGCGGCAGCCGGAACGTCACCGCGCCGCCACGAATTCCGCGAAGCGGGCCCGGCCCACCTCGTCCAGGACGACCTGCAGCGTGGCCGACTCCTCGCCGTCGCGCTGAGCCACGACCTCGCCCTCCCGGTGGATGGCGGCCAGCACGTCACCACGTGCCCAGGGCACCACAAGCTCGACCACCCGGTCCGAGCCGCGCAGGCGGTCGGCGACGACCCGCAACATCTCGTCGATGCCCTCGCCGGTGCGCGCCGAGATCAGCACCGCCCCCTCCATGCCGTGCGCCAGCGCCTTCGCCTCCTCGGGCGCGCGGTCGGCCTTGTTCACCACGACGAGCTCGGGCACGCCACCGGCGCCGATCTCGCGCAGCACCTCGCGCACGGCCGCCATCTGCGCGTCGGCGTTCTCCGCGGTGGCGTCGACGACGTGGAGCACGAGGTCGGCCAGGCGCACGGAGTCCAGCGTGGAGCGGAAGGCCTCGACCAGCTCGTGCGGCAGTTTGCGGACGAAGCCGACGGTGTCGGTCACGAGCACGGTCTCGCCGCCGGGCAGCGACAGCTGGCGGGTGCGCGGGTCGAGGGTGACGAACAAGCGGTCCCCGGCGGGAACGTCGGCGTCGGTCAGGCGGTTGAGCAGCGTCGACTTGCCGGCGTTGGTGTAGCCGACCAGCGCCACCTCCCGGTGGCGACCGCGGGCGCGGCTGCGCCGCTGCAGCGAACGCGTGCGCTCCACCTCGCGCAGGTCGGCCTCGAGCCGGTGCATGCGACGAACCAGGCGGCGCCGGTCCACCTCGAGCTGCGTCTCGCCGGGGCCACGGGTCCCGATGCCGCCGGCCTGCTGGCTCAAGTCGCTCCCCCGCCCGCGCAGGCGGGGCAGGCGGTAGCGCAGGAGCGCAAGCTCCACCTGCGCCTTGCCCTCGGGGCTGCGCGCGTTCTGGGCGAAGATGTCGAGGATCACCGCGGTGCGGTCGATGGCCGTACGGCCGAACAGCTTCTCCAGGTTCCGGTGCTGAGCGGGCGTCAGCTCGTCGTCGAAGACGACGGTGTCCGCGTCGAGCGTGCGGCTGAGCTCGGCGATCTCCTCCGCCTTGCCCCGTCCGACGAACGTGGCCGGGTCCGGCGCGTCCCGTCGCTGCACCACCCGCCCCACCACGTCGGCGCCCGCGCTGTCGACCAGTTGCGCGAGCTCGTCGAGCCCCTCGTCGACCACGGCGTCGGTGAGACCCGGGAACACGACGCCCACCAGGATGATGCGCTCCCGGAACGTCCGCTCAATGAGCGTGCCGGGCGCCACGTTGCTCAAGAGAGCATCCCCGGGTGGATCTCCACGTCCGCGATCTTGCGCACGGGTCCAGCGAGGAAGGACGGCGCGTCGGCGTCCCCGTCGGGGCCGAGGAGCACCTCGAGCACACCGCCCGGATTGCGCACGCGCACCGCACCGTCGGGAGCGGCGGCCCCCCAGCTGCGCGCCGCGGCGGCCGCGGCCACGCTCCCGGTGCCGCAGGCGAGGGTCTCCCCGACCCCGCGCTCCCAGACCCGGAAGTCGAGGAGCTCGCCCTCGTCGTCGGTCCCCGGCGTGATCCACTCGACGTTGATGCCGCCGGCGAACGCGGCCTGGAGCTTGGGGCCGAGCTCCGCGATGTCGACCGACGCCGTGTCGGGGCCCAGGAGCACGAGATGCGGGTTGCCCACCTCCACGGTCCGCACCCGCCGGTCGTCGAACTCCTGGGGCTGGTCGGGACCCAGCGTCACCGGCCCCATGTCCACGCTGGCCGTGGCCCAGCCCGACCCCGGTGCCCCGGGCTCGTAGGTGACCGTGCGCCGTCCCCCGAGCGTGGCCACGGTGAAGCGCGGGGGCGACACGAGGCCGGCGTCGACGGCGGCCTGGGCCAGGCAGCGGATGCCGTTGCCACTCATCTCGGCCACGCCTCCGTCGGCGTTGTGCAGCTCCATGGACAGGTCGCAGCCGTCGCGGCCGGGCCCGACCCGGATGATGCCGTCGGCGCCCACGCCGCGCCGGCGGTCGGCCAGGAGCCGCACCTGCGCGACCGAGAGCCGGATGGTGTCGTCGGGGTCGAGCACGACCAGGAAGTCGTTGCCCGCCCCCTCGTGCTTCGTGGCGTGCACCGTTTCATTCTCGCAGGTGACGGCGTTCAGCCGTGCACCGAGAGGGCCTGCTCCAGGAGTGCCTGCGCCTCGCCGGGGTGCGCCGCCCACCGGATGCGCGGGTCCCGGCGGAACCAGGACGCCTGCCGGCGCGCGAACTGGCGCGTGCGGACGACGGCCTCGGCCAGGCACTCGTCCAAGGGCACGCCCCGCTCTATGTGGGCCAGCACCGCCCGGTAGCCCAGGGCCTGGCGGGCCGTGCGCGACAACCCCGCCGGCCGGACCGCCAGCGCACGCACCTCCTCGACGAGCCCGCGCTCGATCATGTCGCCGAAGCGCGCCGCGATCCGCCGCTCGGCCTCCTCCGGCGCGCAGGCCAGCCCCACCTGCGCCGTCGGGGTCACCGGATAGGCCTCGAGCCCGGGGCCGAACTCGGAGAAGGGACGGCCGGAGCCGAGCGTGACCTCGAGCGCCCGCACCACGCGCCGACGGTTCGCGGGCTCCATGCGCCCGGCGCCCAACGGGTCGAGGACGGCGAGCCGGGCGTGCAGGTCGGCCGGCTCGGCCCGCCCGTCGTCCAGCTCGGCCTCGAGCGCGGCGGCGACGTCCGGGTAGCGCCCGGGGATCGCCAGGTCGTCGACGACGGCGCGCAGATAGAGCCCCGTCCCTCCCACCAGCAGCGCGTGGTGACCGCGCCGCCGTATCCCCTCCAGCGCCTCGCGCGCCGCACGCTGGAACTGCGTCACGGTGAAGTCCTCGTCGGGGTCCACGAGGTCGAGCAGGTGGTGCGGCACCGCGGCCCGGGCGGCAGCGTCGGGCTTGGACGTCCCGATGTCCATGCCGCGGTAGACGCACATGGAGTCGACAGAGACGATTTCGCAGTCACCCCGCCGTCGCGCCAACGCCAGCGCCGTCGCCGACTTCCCCGACGCGGTGACGCCGACGAGGGCGACCTGGCTCAAGCGCTCGTCACCGGGATGCGGACGCGGTGGCGGGGGCGGGCCGTCACCTCCTCGAGGCGGCCCGAGAGGTGGTGCGGATGCCCGGCCGTGACGGTCACCCGCGCCAGCGCGCCCGGCGCCGGCGTCGTCGCGGGGCCGGCACCCGCCGCGAAGTGCACGAGCTTGCCCTGGCGCGTCCGCCCACTCAGCATCGACTCGTCGCGGCGGCTGACGCCTTCGACCAACACCTCCTCAGACCGCCCGACGCGGGCCTGGTGGCGGGCGAGCGCCGCACGGTCGATCACGGTCTTGAGCCGGTCGAACCGCTCGGCCACGACGCCGGCGGGGACGAAGTCGGACTCCATGGCGGCCGCCCGGGTCCCGGGCCGCGGCGAGAAGATGAAGGTGAACGCACTGTCGAAGCCGGCCTCGGCACAGACGGCGAGCGTGTCCTCGAAGTCGTCCTCCGTCTCGCCGGGGAACCCGACGATGATGTCGGTCGTCACCGCCAGGTCGTCCACGGCGGCGCGGGCGGCGGCCAGGCGTTCGAGGTACCGCTGCGCCGTGTAGCCGCGGCGCATGGCGCGCAGCACCCGGTCGCTCCCCGACTGGAGCGGCAGGTGCAGTTGCTCGCACACCTCGGGCGTCGTCGCCATGGCCTCAATGGTCTCGGGCCGCAGGTCCTTCGGGTGCGGGCTGGTGAAGCGGACGCGGCCGATGCCCTCGACCGCGCCGACGGCGCACAACAGCGCCGCGAAGAGAGGGCGCCGCTTCGTGATGTCGCGGCCGTACGAGTTGACGTTCTGGCCGAGAAGCGTCACCTCGGTGACACCGTCGCGGGCCAACTGCCCGACCTCCGCCACGATGTCGTCCATGGGCCGGCTGACCTCAGGGCCGCGCACGGCGGGTACGATGCAGAACGCGCACGAGTTGTCGCACCCGGTCTGGATGTTCACCCAGGCGGCGTACGGCAGCTCCCGCACGGCGCCGGGACCGAGGAGCGCGTCCGCCGGCGCCTCGGGCTGCGGCGCGTCGAGGATCTCCATCAGCGGCCCTTCGTCGCGGGCGCGCCGCAGGAGCCCGGGCGCGCTGGTGAGGTTGTGCGTCCCGAACACGACGTCCACCCAGCCCACCTTCTGTTGAATCAACTCCTGGTCCTTCTGAGCCAGGCAGCCGCCCACGGCGATCTGGAGCCCGGGCCTCCGGTCGACCAGCTCTTTCAGCCGGCCCAGGGTCCCGTACAGGCGCCGGTCCGCGTTCTCCCTGATGCAGCAGGTGTTCAGGACCACCACGTCGGCCTCCTCCATGGAGGGGGCGGGTTCGAAGCCGTCGGCCACGAGCAACCCGGCCAGTCGTTCGGAGTCGTGCTCGTTCATTTGGCACCCGAACGTGCGGATGAAGTAGGACCGGGTCATCCGCCCGAGTCTACGAAAGCCGGGCCGCCTACCATCTCGCCCCGTGACCCGGCTGCTCCTCTCCGGTCGGCGTGCGTCCGCGGTGGCGGCGGCCGCGGCCCTCGCCCTGATCGCAACCTCGTGCAGTTCGGGCTCCGCCGATTCGGCGGGCTCGCCGGCGCAAGCGCCGGACGCCAAGCTCAAGGAGGCCGGCGCCACCGTCCTCGCGCACATGAAGGCCTACCAGGAGACCACACACAACTGCGCCGCCAAACAGAACCCGGTCGTGTGCGTGGAGGCGGCGGACCGGACGCTGGGCGGCCAGATTCATACCTACGCCAACCTGCTGGCCGTCGGGCACGGCTTCACCGCGCCGGCCACCGACCTCTCGTCGGCCCGCAACGCGGCCCAGACGCTGGCCAACAGTCTCGAGATCCTCGGCGACGCCCAGCCGACGCAGGCCAACTACAACCACGTGCTGAACACCTTCGACCTCAACGGCGCGCTCGACCAGCTACAGCACACGGTCACTACCCTCAACGCACGCCTCGGGGGCTGAGGCGCCGGCGCGCCGCCGGCAGACTCGTGGCGCGTGCCGGCCCCTAGGCCCGCGTGAGCCTGGCCAACCAGGCGGGCATGCCGTCCCCCTGGAAAAGCGTCTCGATGCGTTCCGCCCCGACGGAGGCCACCCGCCAGCCCGTGCCGGGGCCGAACGCCGCACGCAGCTCGGCCTCGGTGACGGGGTGCGGGCCGGTCCCCGGTCCGACGTCACTGAAGCACAACACGTGGAGGGTGGCGCCGGGGGCGGTCACCGACGCCAGGCTCGCCACGTAACGCGACCGCTCCTCCCCGTCCAGCGTGTGGAAGAGGCCACAGTCGAGCACCGTGTCGAACGTGCGCCCGCTGAGGTCCAACGCGAGTGCGTCGGCCACGGCGAAGTCGGCGTCGATCCCCCGCTCGTGTGCCTTGGCCCGGGCCATGGCCACAGCCGTCTCGGCGACGTCGACGCCGAGGACCGGCAGGCCCAGCGACGCGACGTGGAGCGTGTTCTCGCCGGTCCCGCACCCTGCGTCGAGCACCGAGCCCGCAAAGCCCCCGCCGGAGGCCACGCGGATGATCGCCGGTTGCGGCCGACCGATGTCCCACGGCGCGGCGCCGTCGCGGTACGACGCGTCCCACGGCTCCCCCGCCCTCCGTTCGTGGCTCGTGGGGGGCCGGTCGGCGCTCAGACCACGACCTCCGCTTCGTCCCCGTAGACGAGGCCGCGCCGGTCCGCCCGCAACACGAGGACGCGCCCGGGCACGCCCTGCGCGCCCAGGGCCGCCTCGGCGCCGGCGCGCACCGTCTCGGCGCGGTCGGCCGGGACGATGCCGAGCAGCGTGGGCCCGGCACCGGACCAGCTGGCGGCGAGGGCACCGGCGTCGACGAGCGCGCGCGAACAGCGCGGGCGCCTCGGGGAACAGCGCGGTGCGGGCCGGCTGGTGGATGCGGTCGTCCGTCGCCTCGGGAATGAGGGCGGGCGGGTCGCCGAGGCCGGCGAGCAGGAGCGCCATCCGGCCCAGGTTGAACACCGCGTCCGCCCGCGACAGCGTCTCGGGCAGGACGCCCCTGGCCTCCGGTGTGGCCAGGTCGCGGTCGGGCACGACCGCCACGAACGCGAGCGCGTCGCTGAGGGGGAGCCGGGCGTGGGTCGGCCGGGCCCCGACCGAGGTGGCCGCCACGAGCCCTCCGAACACGCTGGCCGCGGCGTTCTCGGGGTGCCCGTCGTAGGCGGCGGCCAGGGCGAACGGGTCCGCGGCGCCGGCGGCGGCGGCGGCCGCCGCCGCGAGGGCGGCCGACGAGCCCAGCCCCCGGGCCAGGGGGATCTGCGAGCGCACCGTCACCACGAACCGGTCGTGTCCGAGCACCTCCGCCGCCACGCGGGCGGCCAGGTGCGACGCGTCGTCGAAGAGGCCGGCGCCCTCCCCCTCGCTGTGCACCTCCAGCGCGTCCGCCTCTTCCACCTCCACACTCACGTAGCAGTCGAGGGCGACGGCGAGGGTGTCGAAGCCCGGCCCCAGGTTGGCCGACGAGGCTGGGGCCCGGGCGCGCACGGTGGCCAGGTTAGGCGTTCGCGCTCAGAACAGACGCTGCATCAAGGTCGGCCTCGGCACATTCTGCGTCAGCCGGACGGGCACGACCACGCGCTGGTTGCCGAGGGTGACCACGACGGTGCCCACCCGCGCCCGCGCTTCGCCCCGTCGGTGAGGTGCTTCACCGGATGGAACACGCGCGTCGCCGTCATGCCCGGCCACGTGAGCATCGACACCGACGACGCCGTCGTGGCGGTGACGGTCTTGCCCGCCGAGGTGATGTGCGCGACGAGCTGTCCCTTCTGCAGGACGGTGGCCGAACCGATGAGCGGGCCCAACGCGTTCACCAGCGCCAGACCGTGGAGCGCGGCGACGTTGAGGATGTTCGGCCCCTGCTGGCTCGTGACGGCGGCGAGCAGCATGACGAGCACGCCGTGGACGGAGCGGTAGACCGCCACCACGTCACCCCCGCCGGCCGCCGTCGTGAAGCCGGACTTCACGCCCACGATCCCCTGGATGCCGAGCATGGGCGTGTAGCTCCCGACGCTGCCGGCCACCGGCAACGTGATGGAGGGCATCTTCACGATCGCCTGCACATTGGGGTCCTGCATGTCGAGCGACGCCACCTTGACGATGTCCTCCGCGCTCGACTCCGACTGCGGGCTGACACCGCTGGGGTCGGCGAAGTGCGAGTGGTCCATGCCGAGGCTCTGGGCCATGGCGTTCATCTTCGCCACGAACGCGGCTTCGCTTCCGGCGTCCCAACGGGCGAACAGGTCCGCGTAGTTGTCTGCCGAGTGCACGAGCAGGCCGCCCAGCACCTGGCGCTCCGTCAGGACTTCCCCGAGCTTCACCGCCACGCTGGAGTCGTCGTTGACGACGTCCTCGCCGTAGTCGTCCACGTCTGCCTGGGTCACCGTGATGTTGGGACCGGGAGAGCCGACGGCCAGGGGGTGGTCGTGCAGGATGATGTACGCGGTCATGAGCTTGGTGAGGCTGGCGACGGGGACCGACTCCTGGGTGCCCGGCGCGACGGTGATGCCCAGCGCCGGCACCGCCACGGCGCCCTGCCCCTCGCCGGGCCACGGCAGCGTCAACGCGATGGTGCGGTCGGGCGCCAGGTTCACTGAGGGCAGGGGCTTCGACGTCATGACCGGCAGCGGGTCGGGCTTGCCCAGCTGCACCCCGACGAAGGCCGCCGCCGCCGCGACGAGGAGGACGAAGACCATGGTGGCCACGAGCCAGCGCCGGCGGCGGCGGGTGCGCCGGCGGTCGGCCATGGCGGCCCGCCGCTCGCGCCGGTTCGGGGGGCGGTCGTCCCGAGCGGGCGGGTCGTCCGCGGACGCATCGACGAGCGAGTCCAAGGGGAACGGCGCCACCATGAGGGGCGCCGCGCTCGGGTCGCTCACCTCTTGGAGAGAGCGTCGAGTTCTTCGGGTGTCATCAGCACGGCACGTGCCTTCGACCCTTCACTCGGCCCGACAACTCCGCCGCGCTCCAGCAGGTCCATGAGCCGGCCGGCACGGGCGAAGCCTACGCGCAACTTGCGCTGCAACATGGACGTGGAGCCGAGCTGGGAGCGCACGACCAGGTCACGGGCCTGCGCCAGGTACTCGTCGTCTTCGTCGTCCATGGCGTCGGGGCCCGCAGGCCCCTCGTCCATCGCATCGAGCCCGACGATGGCCTCGGTGGCGCCCCCCTGGGCCCGCCAGTGGCGCACGACCTCGCGCACCTCCTCCTCGGACACCCACGGCGCCTGCAGCCGCCGCGGGATGTTGGAGGATGCGGTCAGGAGGAGCATGTCTCCCTTGCCCACGAGGCGCTCCGCACCGGGCTGGTCCAGGATGACGCGGCTGTCGGCCAGCGAGGAGACCGAGAACGCCATGCGGCTCGGGATGTTGGCCTTGATCACGCCGGTGATGACGTCCACCGACGGCCGCTGGGTGGCCAGCACGAGGTGGATGCCCACCGCGCGGGCCATCTGCGCGATGCGGACGATCGACTCCTCGACATCCCGGGCGGCCACCATCATGAGGTCGTTGAGCTCGTCGACCACCACGAGCACGAGCGGCAGCGTCTCGGGCCCCGCAGGCGCCTCGTCGCCGTCCTCCTCGTCATCGACGGCCGGATGGTCCTCGCCCAGGGCGCGCGCGGCCACCTCGCGCACCCGGGCGCGGTCCGAGGGTGGAGAAGCAAGGAGCCCCTCCTCGACCAGCTGGTTGTACCCGGTGATGTCGCGCACGCCGTTCTCCGCCAGCAGGTCGTAGCGGCGCTCCATCTCCTTCACGGCCCACGCGAGCGCGTTGGCCGCCTTCTTGGGGTCGACGACGACGGGGTTGAGGAGGTGGGGCAGCGACTCGTACTGGCCCAGTTCGACCCGCTTGGGGTCGACGAGGATCATCTTGACCTTCTCCGGCGTGTCGCGCATCAGGACGGACGTGATGATGGAGTTGATGCACGACGACTTGCCCGAGCCGGTGGCGCCCGAAATGAGGATGTGCGGCATTTCGGCCAGGTTCGTCATGACGGCACGCCCGGCGATGTCGCGGCCCATGGCCACCTCGAGCGGGTGCGTCGCCGCGGCCGCCTCCTTCGACTCGAGGATGTCGCGCAGGCTGACGAGCTGGCGCGTGCGGTTCGGCACCTCGACGCCGATCGCCGACTTGCCGGGGATGGGCGCCAGGATGCGCACGTCGGGCGACGCCATGGCGTAGGCGATGTCCTTGGAGAGGCTGGTGACGCGCGCCACCTTGACGCCCGGCCCGAGCTCCAACTCGTAGCGGGTCACCGTCGGCCCGACGCGGCTGCCGACGAGCCGGGTCTCCACGCCGTGCGCCGCCAGCGCCGCCACCAGGTCCTCGCCGGCCGCGTCGACCTGGCGCTGGTCGAAGCGCAGCTTCTTCGACGCGTGCAGCAGCGACAGGCTGGGCAGCACCCACTCGCCGGGCCCACGCGAGAACGTGGCCGGCGGCAGCGCCACCTCGGGCTCGGGCGACTCCGGCTCGGCCTCGTCCGCGGGCTCGGGCCGGGTGGGCTCGGGATGGAGCGGGATGTCGATGTCGGCGTCGGGGTGCCCGTCGTCGGCGGAGTCGGAGGCCTCCGCGACGGTGGGAGCCGGAGCCGGGGAGGTCTCGTCCTCGTCCTCGGGATCCTCGTCGGCACCGTTCAGCACCACGAAGGGCTTGCCGCGCCACAGGTCGGCGAGCGTGCGGCCGGTGGCGGCTCCGCCCGTGTGCACCGCCCGGCCCACCGTCGCGAGGGACACGCCCGTCGCGATGAGGAGGGCGATCAGGACGACGGCGACGAGCAGGACGGCCGTGCCGGCACTGCCGAGGCCGGCGTGCAGCGGCCGCCCCACGAGCACGCCGAGGTAGCCGCCGGCGTCCCGTAGGTCGTGCGACGCGTGCCACGACGGCGAGCCGTTGGCGATCTCGGCCAGGCCGCAGACGCCGAGCAGGCCCAGCACCGACCCGATGGCGAGGCGCCAGGGGTCGGCCCCCGCGGTGTCGTCGTCGGGATCCTCGCGGTCGAAGAGCAGATCGAAGCCGGCGCCCACGGCGACGATGGGGAGCAGGATGCGGGTCCAGCCGGCCAGCAGCGACAGGCCGGAGTCGGCGCCGTGTCCGACCGGGCCCAGCTGCTGTCCCCACAGCGCCAGCATCAGGAGCACGCCCAGGGTGATAAGCCCCACGGCGCACAGGTCCCGCCACTGGACCCGCCAGAAGGGCGGCTTCGCCGGCGGGGCCGCCTTGGGCTTGGCCCGGGACCGGGAGGCCGCCTTCCTGGCGGCGGTGCGGGCCGGGGCGCGCCTCGGGGCCGGTCGGCGCGTCTTGGTCACCACAATGAGGCCGAGATTACCGGTCGACCTGGCCGTTTTCGGGGACACCCCGCCGCCCGGCCGCCCGTTGAATTACGAACATATGTTCGCTATCCTACCCCGATGGCCCTCCGCTGGACGCTCGCCGAGAGCGAGGAAGCCGGCACCCTCTTCCCCGACGAGCGCAAGGCGGAGCGGCACGTGGGCCGGGGGGCCTACGCCGGGCTGGAGTTCCTGCACGTGAACGCCCGCACCATCATCAACACGGTCCCGCCCGAGAGCGTCGTGCCGTTCCGGTACACGATCAATCCGTATCGAGGGTGCAGCCACGCCTGCGTGTACTGCTTCGCGCGGCCGACGCACGACTACCTCGGCCTCGGGATCGGCGAGGACTTCGAGCGCAAGATCGTGGTGAAGGTCAACGCGGTCGAGCGCCTGCGCGCCGAGCTGCGTTCGCCCCGCTGGGCCGGCGACCACATCGCCATGGGCACCAACACGGACCCGTACCAGCACGCGGAGGGGAAGTACCACCTGACGCGGGGGATCATCGAGACGCTGTCGGGGGCGCGCAACCCCTTCAGCATCCTGACAAAGTCGACGTTGATCCTGCGGGACGGCGCGTTGTTGGCGGCAGCGTCGGAGCGCACCGACGTCTCGGTGTCGTTCTCCATCGGCACGCTGGACCGCTCCGTGTGGCGGCTCACCGAACCGGGCACTCCCCCGCCGGACCGGCGGGTCGAGGCGCTGCGCCGTCTGACCGAGCTCGGTATCCCGTGCGGGGTGCTGGTGGCGCCCGTGCTGCCCGGCCTCTCGGACTCCGAGGCGCAGCTGACCGAGGTGGTCGAGGCCTGCGCGGCGGCCGGTGCGGTGTCGGTGGGCGGTGTGGCCCTGCACCTGCGCGGTCCCGTGCGGGGCCACTATCTCGAGTGGCTCGGGCGCGCCCGACCCGAGCTGGTGACGCTGCACCGGAGGCGCTTCCGCCGCGGGGCCTACCAGGAGGAGGGCGAGCGCGAGCGGATCGAGGCGATCGTGCGGCGGGCGGCGCGCCGCTGCGGGATAACCGGGCGCGACCGGTACCGGGCGCGGGCGGGGACGGCAACGCCGGTGCCGGTGGGCGCGGCCGAGACGACGGCGGGCGGGTCCGCGGACATGGGGAGCGAGCAGGGCGGACGCGGGCGGCAGTTGCGGCTGCTCTGACCCTCCTCGGACGCGGCTCCGCCATCGGGGCGCGCCAATCGGGTACCCCGTGCTCCGTAGACTCCGTGCCTCATGACGGGTGCGTCGAGGCGGTCGAGGCGGTCCTGGCGCTCCGTGGGTGCGAGCGTCTGCTCGGGCGTCGCCCTGCTCGGCGCGCTGGCGGTGGCCGGCCTGACGGGCGGTGCCGTGTCCGCCGTCGCCGGCCTGCCGACGGCCCCTGGAGCCGGCGCGGCGCAGCCGCACCAGTCCCGCGCGACGAACGCGTCCTACGCCGTCGTGGACTCCGCCGGGGGCGTCATGACCTGGGGTGGCGCGGGCTTCTACGGCGACATGCTCGGCACGACGCTGGCCAAGCCGGTCGTCGGCAGCATCGCCGACCCCAAGGGCGGCTACTGGCTGGTGGCGTCCGACGGGGGCATCTTCGCCTTCGGGAACGCGCAGTTCTGGGGATCGACCGGCAACATCGCGCTGAACAAGCCCATCGTGGGGATGGCGACGACGCCCGACGGCAACGGGTACTGGCTGGTGGCGTCGGACGGGGGCATCTTCGCGTTCGGCGACGCGCAGTTCTACGGGTCGACCGGCAACATCGCGCTCAACAAGCCGATCGTGGGCATGGCGCCCACGCCGGACGGGAACGGCTACTGGCTCGTCGCCTCCGACGGGGGCATCTTCTCCTACGGCGACGCGCAGTTCTGGGGCTCGACCGGCAACATCGCACTGAACCGGCCCATCGTGGGCATGGCCGCCACCGCCAACGGCCAGGGCTACTGGATGACGGCCTCCGACGGCGGGATCTTCGCCTTCGGGAACGCGCAGTTCTACGGGTCGACCGGCGACATCGCGCTCAACCAGCCCATCGTCGGGATGACGCCGACGCCGGACGGCAACGGCTACTGGCTGGTGGCGTCCGACGGGGGCATCTTCACGTTCGGCAACGCCGTGTTCTCGGGATCGGCGCAATCACCCCTCCACCCCCCCTTCTACCCCGCACCCCTGACGGTCACCATCCCCGGCGTGGTCACCATCATCAACGATGTGCCCGGGCCGCAGGCCACCCATCCCAGCGAGGGCATCATGCGGGTGGCCTTCGCCGGCGACTCCATCGCCCTCTTCGAGGGGCAGTACACCATCAACACGGGCCCGCCCTACCTGACCGACAACGGCGCCGCCGCCGGCTGCGGGTTCACGAACGGAGGACCGCAGCACGAGTGGTCGAACCCGACCGTCGACTACATCAACCCGGCCGCCTGCGCGCTGTGGGCGGAACAGCTCCAGTGGGTGGTGACGCGCTTCCATCCCGACGTCGTGGTCCTCCAGGCGGGCTACTGGGAGACGCAGCCCCGGCTCTACAACGGGTCGTACCAGACGCTGGCGGACCAGGATTACTCGTCGTACATCGCGTCCAACCTGGTGCAGGCGATACAGATCGCCCACGCCGACGGCGCCGCGGTGATCGTGGGCAACGCGGCCTACGACGCGGACGGCACGCCCAACAACCTCGTCGACACGTACAACCAGATCGTCAATTCGGTGGCCGTCCAGTTCCCCGGCGTCGTCTCCGTGCTCGACACCCACACGGCGCTCGACCCCGGGAACGCGTACGCCGCCTCCATCGACGGCGTGGCGGTGCGCACCTCCGACGGTGTGCACATCACCCAGGACGCCGTCTCGGACTTCATCGGACCGGCGCTCAGCCAGCTCATCGCGAACGTCGGGCCGGCGGTCTACGGTGGGAACTCGTACTCCCCGAACGGGTCACCGCCATTGCGCACCGGGGCGACCCGGTCGGCGCCCGTGAGAACACCCCGGCCGCCTTCGCGTCGGCGGTGGCGCTGGGCGCCGACATGCTGGAGATCGACCTGCGCCGCAGCCGCGACGGCCACATCGTCGTGCTGCACGACCAGTCGTTGCTCCGCCTGTGGGAGGTGAACGCGTCCGTGGGCGACCTCGACTGGGCCGACGTGGCGCGGCTCGGCGACGGCGGCGGTGTGCGGATCCCGCTGCTGCGCGAGGTGCTCGACCAGGTGGCGCTGCCGCTCATGGTCGACTTCACCCGGCGCGAGGTCGTAGAGGGCGCGCTGGCGGCGGTGGCCGCGGCGGGTGCGCTCGAGCGCTGCCTGTTCGTCACCGGCAACGTCCCGGCGCTGCGCCTGCTGCGGGCCCGGTCGGGCGAGGCCCGGTTCGGGCTGACCTGGATTGAGGAGGGGGACGTCCCGACGGCCCTGCTCAGCGAACTGGGCGCGGAGTACTGGAACCCGATGTCCGTGCTGGTCGGTGCCGACGCGGTGGAGACCGTGCACGCCATGGGGCTCAAGGTGTCCTGCTGGACCGTCGACGAACCCGAGGAGATGTCCCGGGTGCGTGCCGCCGGGGTGGACGCGGTGGTGAGCAACCGTGTCGCCGCACTGCTGGAGTTCCTGGGGCGGGTCTGACGTACATTGGTGTCGTTCCGGAGGAGGTGACGCCGACATGGATGCAGGCCGTCCGATTTCGTACATGGCGCTCGAGGTGGGGACGCCCGTCTACTCGTCGGAGGGCACCGAGTTCGGTGCGGTCGAACACGTCCTGCAGATCCCGGAGGAAGACCTCTTCGACCGCATCGCCGTCAAGACGCACCACCACGGCCTGCGCTTCGTCGACCGGGACCAGATAGACGAGATCACCACGACGGCCGTCCGTTGCACCATTCCGGACGCCGACCTCGAGGCTCTCCCGGCGCCCCAGGGAACCCTGGTCCTCCACCCCGACATCGCCCGCGACGAGGGGCCTTCCCTGACGGCGCGGTGGGGCCGGCTCTTCGGGCGCACGCACTGGAAGGAGCTCGAGAAGTGAGCATCTCGGGCGTTGCCGCCGGCGTGGTCGACCCGGTCGATGCCCTCGTGCTCGACCTCCTCGAGTGGATCGGCCCCTCCGCCCGCTCGTACGACGAGGTCATGGAGGCCTGGCGCACGTCGTGCCCGCGGCTGCCCGTGTGGGAGACCGCCAACGAGCGAGGGCTCGTGGAGCGGCGGTCACTGCCGGGGGGCGGGCAGGTCATTGCGGTCTCGGTGGCCGGCGCCGAACACCTGCGGGCGCAACGTTCCGCCACCCCGGACTGAAGTGCGGCTCGGAGGCGGGCGGCCGCCGGCGGAGGGAGGACCGGCATGAGCGTGGACATGCGCACCCGGCCGATCAACGCAGAGGGGCCGCGCGATCCTGCCTCGTTCTTCGAGACCGACTGGCGCGATGCCGTCGCCCGCAACGGGCGCCGTGCCGCGGCCGATGCGGCGCGGCTCGGCCTCGGACCGCTTGCCATCCGGGTGGACGCCGACGTCTGGACGATGGAGCCCCGGGGCGAGACCGTCGACGTCGCCCCCCGACACGACGGGTCCGGCCCGTGCGTCACCCTCGATCGTGCGGCGTTCGCCGACCTCTTCTGCGAACGACGCACCGCACTGGGGCTGGTCATCGGGGCCCGCGTGACCGGCGACCCCGCCGCCAACGACGCCTTCTGCGCGTGGGACCCGGTGCTCCGCTCCCTTCTCGACGGCCGGCCCGTGTACGAGCCCGGTGCGGTGACGCTCCGTTCGGCCGACGGGACCCCGCTCGAACTCGACCAGCGCTTCCGGCTCGGCGAGGAGAACGCGGCGGCCGCCCACTTCCTGGCCGAGACCGGCTTCCTGCTCCTGCAGGACGTCTTCACCGAGGCCGAGATGGACGCGGTCGATACCGACCTGGCCCGCGCCGTCGGCGCGGCCCGGGCCGACGACGGCTCGTCGTGGTGGGCGACGACCCGCAACGGCGAGCGCTATCCCTGCCGGATCCTCGACTTCGCGCCGAAGTCACCGGCGCTGCGTGCGCTCATGACCGACGAGCGGTACAGCGCCATCGGCGACCTGCTCGGGGTGGGTCACCGTCCGGGTGATCCCTTCGGTGAGCATTTCGCCGACGTGACGGGGGAAGGGCTTCTCAAGCGGGTCGATTCGGTCGACGGACTCGTGTGTCTGCCGTGGCACAAAGACTGCGATCGCGGCGGGCACTCCATGTTCTGTGCCGGTCTCACGATCGGCATCTGCCTCACGCCCGTGGACGAGGCCCACGGCGGCCTGGACGTCATGGCCGGCTCGCACCGGGCGAACATCGCCCGGGCGCAGATCGACGACTCCCTCGACCTGCCCGCCGTGACCCTGCGGGCTGCGCGCGGCGACGTCACCGTGCACATGTCCTGCACGCTGCACCGCTCGACCCACCCCACGACCAGGGAGCGCCGCGTCGCGTACACCGGCTTCGCGCTGCCGCCGCGTCCCGGGGACGGGCACTCCCAGGAGGCCCAGCCCCGCTTGCGCCACGAGCGGGCGGCCATCGGGGGGTCGGACGGTGCACGGCGTCTCGCCTCTGACATCGGCGCCTGACGGCTCCGGTCAGGGCGCCGGGAAGATCACGTCTCCACGCGCCGCTCGACGTGCTGGAGCTCGATCCAGAGCGGGATCAAGAACCAGATGTACGCGTTGGTGAGGGTGTACTCCTTCTCCTGATAGCGCGTCGTCATGGCGCCGATCTCGGTGACCCGCACGCGGGGGTCCTTCTGCTGGAACGCCTTGACCCGGCCCAGGATCTCGAGCATCTCCTCCTTCGACGAGACCTCCATTCCGAAGTGATCCATGTTCGGTGTGACCATGAATTGGTCCCGCGCGGGCAACAGGTAGAGGAACTGCCCCAACGAACCGGTGTAGAGGATGAGGGGATTCCCCTGCTCGGTGCTGTTGTCGCCCTCGACCCATCCGAAGACCTCCGAGTAGAAGGCCAACAGGGCGGCGCGGCCCTCCTCGTCCATGACCTCGTCGTCGACGCTGATCGCCACGTGGTTGATCCGAGGCGAGAACGAACTGGCGCTCATGACGACGTCAGGCCCGGTTGGACCATCACCTTGCTCGGTATCTCGCCCCGGGCGAGGCGCTCCATGGAGACCATCACCTCATCGAGCGGAATGTTGTCGGGCTCGATCAATGCGTCGAACGGCAGGTCACCGCGATGGAGAAGGTCCACCGCCGGCCCGAACCCTTCGTCGTCATAGTTGTAGGCCCCGATGATCTCGAGCTCGAAGATGATCATGCGGTTCTGGTTGATCCGGGGGGGATCGAAGCCGGTCCCGACGACAACGAGAGTGCCGGCGTAGTCGAGCTGCCCCAACGCGGCCTCGAGGGCACCGGCGTGGCCCGAGCACTCGAAGACCACGGCGTAGGGCTCGGCGACCGGAAGGACCATGGGCGGCGGCTCCAGCGAGTCCGGCGTGACCACCCGGGCGGCGCCGACGAGAAGGGCCTGCTGGCGCCTGATGGCGGACGGCTCGCTGACGGTGATGTCCGAGATCCCCCGGGCACGCAGCGCGGCGACGAGCAGCAGGCCGACGGGGCCGGCTCCGGTGACCAGGACGCGATCCTCCGGGTGGACGTCGGCCAGCCGCAGCGCGTGCAGGGTGATGGCCATCGGCTCGGCCAGGGCGGCCACCCTGGTCGGGAGGGATTCAGGAATCCGGAGCAGGCTGTCGGCCGTGACGGCCTTGTACTGGCAGAACGCGCCGCGGTACCCGGTGAAGTCGGCCCGGGCGCGGTTGAGGCACACCGACGGGCGTCCTCGCCGGCAGGGCCGGCAGCGCCCGCATCCCGGCGACGAGTTCCCGACGACCCGGTCACCGGGGGCCCAGCCGGAGTCACCGGGGGCGGCCGCCACGACGCCGGACCACTCGTGCCCGAGAATGGCACCCGGTCTGGCGTACCGCTCGAGCACCATGTGCAGATCGGACCCGCAAATGCCACACTCGGCCACTTCGACGAGCACCTCGCCGGGCCCCGGCTCCGGACACGGCACCTGCTCGACCGCGATTTTTCCGTCACCCATGTAGACGGCTGCCGACATCGATGCCGATGACACGCCGGCAACCATAGGGAGTCCGTGCGCCGGGCGCACACGGTGGCCACCTGAGTCGGCTCTCAGAGCCGGGGTCGTGGGTTCTGCTCCCCACCCCGCGTACCGGGTAGGTGGCGCCAGAGACGACGCCCGTCTACCGCCCGCCGAAGTAGTCGACGAGGCGAGTGGCGTAGTACGTCTCCCACGGCTCGGTCGCGTTCTCATCACCGTACGCCTTGTCCAATTGGACGAGAAGGTAGACGAGCTCACTTCGTACGAGCGGCGTCGAGAGGACCGAGGGAAGTTCCGACAGCTTCGTGAGCCAGTCCGCGTACCAAGAGGCCCAGTCGTCGTCGGCGCCATCACTGATCCGAAAGACCTGATGGTGTGTCTCGGCTACCTCATGGAGCAGGTCGCGCACCATTTCGATCTGCGACGGGTCCGCCATTTCGCCTCCTTGTCAAGACTCTCCGATTGCGCTTTCCCTCGGCAACCCTCGCGCCGATGTCCGGTTGGATACCTCTCGGGAAGCATGGCACCGATCGTCCCCGACGACCGGGGCCGGCGTCACGGTCAACGGACGGCAAAACCCGCCTACTGTGGTCGAGCGGTGAGCTTTTTCGAACCCCTGCCCCCACCACGCGAACCGTCCGAGCGTCAGTGGGCCGCACCCGCTTGGGATCGCCCGTCGGAGGGCACCCTGCCCGCCACGTTGCCCGTCGATGCGGTGCTCGGTGTGCAGGAGCACGCCGTCGTGGCCATTCCCTCCTTGGACGTCTATCCCAACGGGTTTCGTATCAACGTCCAGATCCTCACCAATCCCCGTCACGCCCACCAGATCCAGGCCCTGATGCACCGCCCCCGGATGGGCATGGTGCGGATCGGTGTCCGCTTTGCCGACGGCCGCATCGGTGGACGAGGTCTCGCCGGAGGCAGGGACGATCTGCCCAAGGACGAAGAGGGCGTTCCCACCGAACCCTTTGTGGGGTTTGGCGGAGGCGGAGGCGGCAGTGGCGGATGGCGATTCGGTGCCTGGGTCTTCCCGTTGCCGCCCGATGGACCGCTGGAGATCTTCGTGGCCCTGCCTCCCCCGGCCAACAGTGAATACAGCACCGTCGTAAACGGCTCTGACGTCCGTGCGGCCGCCCAGCGGGCCAGGGTGATCTGGGATTGAGGGACTGGGGCAGTTGTCGCTGGCCGTCTGCTGATCGGTATCTGGCTGAACGTGCTTGACCACATTTACATCTCGGTAAGCGACGTGCAGCGGTCCCTGGCTTTCTATGCGGCGACGCTGGAGCCCTTGGGGTGGAGAGAACTCGGGAGTCACGACTCCTCCACCGGACCCGCGGACGTTCCCGATCTCTATGGTTTGGCCGACGAGGCCTACGGTTCTGGCGTCGCGGTCGGCTCCAGCATTTGGCTACGCCAGCGCCAGCCCGGTGAAACCGGACTGTATGTAGGGTTTGTTGCTGACGATGAGTCCGAGGTCAACGCTGCGTACGCCGCAGCGCTCGAGGCGGGCGGAACGAGCGAGGGCGAGCCAGCGATACGCACCTACTTCGGCCCGAGTTACTACGCAGCCAACATCGCTGACTTCGACGGCAACCACCTGGAAATAGTTCACAAGAGCTTCAATCCGCCAAGCCGTCAGCATCTCGTGTAGACGGCCTCGAAGGCATCGCTTATCGCCGGATCAACGGCGCTTAGAGCCGCCTTCAGAAGCCGACGAGAACGGGTTCGAGTCCGAGCAGGCTGCGTCCGCAGGCGGCGTAGGTCTTCGTCTGACAGAGCAAGTGCTGAGCCATGGTTGTGACGTCGCGCAGGTGGCAGTCGAGGGGTGAGCGACGATAGACGCCGGTGGTACCAAGGATCTCGCAGACCAGCCCGACGGCGTCTTTGCAGGACCGGAACACGTATGTGTTGGCCAGCCGAAAGGCGGACCATTCCGCGGGGCTGAGCGGTCGTCCGCTCCGGAGGGTGTCCCAGATTCGTCCGAGTACGTCGAAGAGACAGGCCCGCGACGCGGCGACGAGGGACTCGGCCCGTCCAATGGCATCCTGGACAGTCGGGTCCCCGCGGGCGTAGGTGAGGCTGGGCATGACCACCTTGGTCGAAGCGACCTCTTTGGCCTCCGCGATGGCTGCCCGGGCGACACCCAACGGCACACCGGCGATATTCGAGAAGAGCATCCAGCGCCGTTGGTACAGCGGCGCCTAATCGCGGGGTTCGTCGTCGAACAGGGAAAAGGTGCGTTCGTCCGGAACGCGCACGTCGGCCACCTGGGCGTCGTTGCTGGCCGTCGCGTTCAGCCCCGTGGTGTGCCAGGTAGGGAGAACCTCTACCCGTGCGGCCGGAGCGCGACCATCCGTATGGCCGGGAGGCCGCCCCTACCTTCCACGTGAGCGTCGTCCTCCGTGAGCATGCAGTTGAGGAAGAACCAATCGCAGTGAGTCGAGCCGCTGGCGAAGGCCCACCGACCGCTCACGACGCAATCGTCGCCATCGGCGTGCGCACGGCCAGACGGATTCCCGATAACCGACGTCGCCAGGTCCGGGGAAGGATAAAGATCCCTGGCCACAGCAGCGTCGAGAAAGAAGTGCCGTAGCCACCGTCGGAGTTGATCATTCCGCACCAGCCGGCGGAGCCATCGGCTGCCGACAACGCCTCGAGCACCTCGATCTGTTCCAGCGGAGTCAGCTCCGGGCCACCGAGCGCCCGACTCATAGCCATGCGGAAACGCCCGCATCGCGAATCGCGGCCACGACCCCTTCGGTCAGTCGACCGGCGGACTCGCACGCAGGCGCTTGTTCCCTTACCAGCGCCGAGCATCCCGTACGGCATCGAGGATCGAGGTCACAGCTGCCCCCCTTCGCGACGCTTCAGAGCACAGATTGCCATAGTTCGGTCCAATTCAGCCCACACAC
The DNA here is from genome assembly GCA_963834405.1 of uncultured Acidimicrobiaceae bacterium. Taxonomy (GTDB): domain Bacteria; phylum Actinomycetota; class Acidimicrobiia; order Acidimicrobiales; family RAAP-2; genus Bog-473. The sequence continues at coordinate 48,547 of CAWIBX010000004.1, forward strand.
TGCTGCACTCGACTCCCGATGACTTCCGACCGCTCCCGCCGCCGCTCGCGGGTAGGCCGCACGTCCCGGTGGCAGGATGAGACAGTCTCCAACAGGAGGAAATCCTGATGCCCAACGCTTCTGCCACAGGTGCCCAGCTGACACCTCCGGCGCGATTGCACCACCACGCCTTCGTCACCACCGATCAGGAGGCCACCCGGAGGTTCTATGAGGACGTCGTCGGCGTGCCCCTCGTCGCCACGTGGACCGAGGTCGAGCACTTGATGGGTGGCGAGGAACAGGAGTTCTGCCACACGATGTACGAGCTCGGAGACGGTGGGTGCCTCGCCTTCTTCCAGTTCGCCAACCCCCAGTTCTCCGAGCAATTCGCACCACCACCTCCTTTCTCGCTGTTCAGGCACTTCGCGATGCTTGTCACGTCCGACCAACAAGAGGCAATTCGCTCCCGGGCCGAAGGTGCTGGACTGGAGGTGACGATGATGGCCGACCACGGCTACTGCCGGTCGCTCTACCTCACCGATCCAAACGGCCTCGTGCTTGAGTTCGCCGTCGATCATCCAGATGTCGAGAAGATCGACGCCACTCGCCGGGACAGCGCACATCGTGATCTCGCCCGGTGGTTGTCGGGCGATCATGCAAGCAACAACGACTGGCGCCCACAGTCCTGAACGCCATACGGACACCTTCCACCACCGCCCGCCTTGCGTGCAGATCGCTCGGCGAGACGCCAGAATTCCTCTGTGGATGATCGGCCTGCAGTCCTAGTCGTGAACGCTTCGGGTGTCATCCAGTCGTGGAGCCAGGGTGCTGAGGAACTGCTCGGTCACGGTCGATCCACGGTCCAGGGAAAGACCTTGGACGTGATCGTTCCAGAGGAGCTCCGACAACGCCATTGGGCCGGGTTTCACCGAGCGATGGCGAGCGGAAGGTCGTTCATAGACGGGCTGGCGGCGATCCTTCCCGTTCTCTGTGGCGACGGGCAGGTCCGTCGCCTGGCGGGACGGCTATCCCTCTTGCGCGACCCGTCCGGCGATGTCGTGGGTGCCATGGCGATCTACACAACTACCGATGGCGTGGAAGCCCAACTCCCCGTGCTCGGCGGCTAATACAGCCGGTTTATCGCCGCGCGTAGCGGAATCTGGTGACCTCAGCGTGCGACAGGGCTACTCGCCCAGATCACCCATCGATTCACGAGGATCAGCTCGTGGATCTCTGGATCAGCGCCCAGATGTGTCCCTCCGGATCGACGACCCGCACAAGGCGAACACCCCAAGGCTCATTCACCGGTTCGGATACTTCGACATCCATCGAACGCAGACGCTCGTACCATGCGTCGGGATCATCGACCCATACGCCCGTCCAACGAGTGCCAAGCGGATACGCATCCGCAGTACTGCCGCCATGTTCCAGCAGCACGACCGTCTGACCCGCGAGCATCTCTACGTTGGTCACGACGCCCTCGACATTGCTTGCGCGACCTTTTTCGACGAAGCCGAGGGTCCGAGACAACCACTCCTGCATGAGGCCGACGTCGCGGTAAACGAGATACAACGCCAAACCAGTCGCTGATGCATTCATCGTCTCATCCGTCACAGGCATAGATTGCCCGCGCCGGCCCGCCTCTTGCGAGCTAGCCGGGTTAGGCACAAAGGACGGTCGACCGGTGTCCCCTGACAGTCGCCAGATCGGCGACGCCGAACCAGTTGGCGGCCAGAGAATCCTCCACTCTTGTGTGGGGATCAATCTCGTCATACCCCGCAACCCCTACGGCCAGCGCCCCGCCGGGTCGACGCGATTCGTCGAACCGCCGTAGCGCAGCTTGACCAGGCCGCCACCCGGGTCGTAGCGGGCGTTGGCGTTAGGCATCCGGCGGTTGTTCCCGAAGGGGAAGACGGGATACTCGGTTGCTCCGCGGGGACAGGGTTTCCCGTCGCCGTAGGCCATGAGATCGACGTCCCAGGCGGGGATGTCGCCCCAGCGTCGGGCTCCGCCGTAGACCTCCATGAAGGCCGTGGCGGCCTCCTCGATCATTGCCGGCCTGGAGGCACGTCGCCGGGGAAAGGCCAGGCCCCCGGTCCAGGTCCGATCGCCGACCACTTCGGGACGGCCCAGGCCGGCGCCTCGAGGAGCCGTCGGCTCGATATAGAGGTCGAACCAGTCGGCAGCAATGTGCAGCTCGGTCGTCGGCTCGGAACGGGCAAGCGTGATCCGGTAGTCCCCGACGACCCAAGGATACGACCGACGCACCCCCACGAAGCGACCCTCGTGGGTCCCGAGTTCGCGAAAGCCCCCTGGGGCGAGCCGGGTGGCGCCGACGTCAAAGGTCCACCAGGTGGAGAAGATGAGCCCCTTACCGGCACCTCGGGCGCGTCCCGGGTCCCAGATGTCGGTCTGCAGGCCAAGGTAGAACGGAGAGCCATCGATGTGGCCCTGGGCCAGGGCAAGGTATATCCCGACCGAGCTGGTCGGATCGGCGAGCACGTTCAGGTCCCACTCCAGGGTCGACACGGGGGCCTCGAGATCCCAGCGGACGTAGATCCCCGCCACTGGCAAGCGGATCTCTCGCTCCAGTTCCCGGTTCCCACCGAGCCCCTCGGGAAGCGCCGCCGGGGACCCACCGAACACCCGTCCGAGCCGGCTTCGTAGTCCGCGCTTCATTTGGCACTGATCCCCTCATCTGCCGGGTGTCCGATGGGTCCTTGTCCTCTGTCCGGAATGTCCCAGTGCGCCAGGTAACGGCACCACCATGCAAAGTGAGGCGACCGCATCTGCTCTTGTCGACCCACGACGGACGTCTGTACGGTTGCCAGCCCGCCGGACGTAGCGTGTGCCTATGCGCTTCGCATTCAAGACCTCGCCGCAGGATACGACCTGGACCGACATGCTCGCCGTGTGGGAGGCGGCCGACGACATCGAGTTGTTCGAGTCGGGCTGGACCTTCGACCACTTCTATCCGATCTTTTCCGACAGCACCGGGCCTTGCATGGAGGGCTGGGTCACCCTGACGGCGCTGGCGCAGGCCACGACCCGCCTGCGCATGGGAACTCTCGTGACGGGAATCCACTATCGCCACCCGGCAATTCTCACCAACATGGCGACCACCCTCGACATCGTTTCCGGGGGGCGTCTGGAACTCGGGATCGGGGCCGGGTGGAACGAGGAGGAGTCAGGGGCCTACGGGATTGAGTTAGGCACGCCGGCACAGCGCAGCGACCGCTTCGAGGAGGCGTGTGAAGTGATCGTCGAGCTCTTCACACAGGAGACGACGACCTTCAAGGGCCGGTACTACCAACTCAACGATGCACGCAACGAGCCCAAGCCGGTCCAGCGGCCCCACCCGCCCATCTGCGTCGGGGGCAGTGGTGAGAGGAGGACGTTGCGCACTGCGGCCCGATTTGCCCAACACTGGAACTTCGTCGGTGGCACACCGGAGGAATTCGCCCGTAAGCGTGACATCCTCTATCAGCACTGCGAGGACCTCGGGCGCGAACCCAAAGAGATACTGCTCTCCAGCCATGTCATATTCACCGGCAACCCGATGGCCACCGCCGAACAGGCTGCTGCACTGGCCGAGGTCGGCGTCGAGATGGGCATTGTCTACCTCCGACCGCCCCTGGATCCGCGAGTACTCGAGCCGCTGGCTTCTGCATTGCGCGAGCTCTGAAGAAGCGGCGACTCCTCATCGCCGAAGTGGTTCGACACCAGTGCGGACCCCCTCTGGTCGCTCGGCCGAGCTTGGGCCGGTGTGCAAGCTATTTGTGAGCCAGCTCCAGCGCGGCGCGTCGGTCGCCGATGAGGCGTGCGCCGGCCCAAATGAGCAGTGAGCCCAACCGTTGGCGTGAACGAGGGAACCGGGGTGAGTGATCTTTGAGACGGACTCTTGGTTGCCGTCGGGCCGGATACCGATCGAGCAGATCGTCGTGTCTGGCCTGGCCGAGGGCCCGTAGGAGTTCGGGATGCACTGGTGCTCCTTGCGGATAGAGAGAAGACGAAGTATCGACGAGGGGTGTCACAACGGGCACGGCGACGCAGCGCCGGTGGCCCCAAAGTGTGAGGTGGCGCCGTCGGCGCCCGCCCGTGAGCTCGATGCTGGTCAGCCCAGCAGAGCGCGATCACCAACGGCGGCGGTGGCGCACAGCATCGACAGCTGACGGTTGGTCGAATGGATCTTCATGTGCACCTCCTCAGTGCTCGCGTTGGAGTGATCATGAAAACATACCGACTCGTAAATGGCGAGCGCTTTCAAACAGAACGCAATGAACGTGCGCCGTCGTCGGTTGTGGACTGGTAGGCGATCCATCCGAGCGGGTCCGGGGTGATCCACCGATCGCTGACTACGGTGTTCGATGTCACGCCGATCAGATGAGCCACAGAGAGCCGGCTGTCTCATGGATATCCCGGATTCACTTGGGATAGGGGTTCCACTATCCGACACCATGGGGCATGCTGCGGTGGGATGGCAGACGGGCCATCATGGTCGTGTGGGGTCCAGAGTTCACCGACGCCGATGGTGGCCCGGGTGGGCTGGCGCCACAGTTCTCGTCCTCGTTTATGTCCTCTGTGGCGTCTCGGATGCCAGCGGTTCTTCCACTGTTGTCGGCACTCCGACGCACCCCCAGGTCCTCACCTGTGATGAGGAAGCAACCCAGTTCACCGGCACGCTGCCGCCAATCGGGCCCCATGACATCGGATTCGGCCCTGGGTATTTCCCTCAGGCGCGCCGGCTGGCGAACATGAATCCACCCACTTCGGGTCGTGAGGCTCAACTCACGGGGTACAAGCTCCCTCCGGTTGTCTATCCGGGAGCCACGGTGACCATGACGATCGCCCGTGGTGCGCGGTCCTACGTCGTGCAACAGAACCCGTGGTCACCTCGCCAAGGGAGCGTCTCGGTGACGTACCGGGCCTGTCTGCACAAGCGTGGATTCTTTCCACAGAGTTTTCGGTTCACCGATGGTCGACGGCGGGGATGCGTTCCGCTCGACGTGCGGGTCGATGGGCAGACCAAGACGAGCCGCATCGTTCTCTCATTCTTCGCGGGACCGTGCAGTACCTCGTCCTAGTCGTCGACATGGAGCTTCGTGGCCCATGTCATCGATTGCGTAGAAGCAAGGGGCGTCCGAGCCAAATCTGGGTCGTGCGACCCGAACCGAATTCGCGGAGATTGCTTTCGTGAGCGACGGTGCCAAGGTCCTCGAGGTCGGGTTCACCTGGCGAGGTGAGGCCGGGACGGTCCGAGTCGAATGCGTTCCGAACACGGATCCGGATTTCTACGGATGTTGGTCGTCGGTTGCCAAAGACTTCCCCGTCTGCACCGCAACCGTCGACTACCCTGCGCGCGGCTACCGCTCAATGCTCGGATGGGTGCAGCTTGTTCGCTCAACTGACAACGAATCCGGCGGTTTGCAATTCGAGCTAGACCCGTTCGGGCTGTTCGGCGACGCCCCCTCGCCATACTGCTGGTACGGGCAGCGCCCCACTCTCTTCGACGCTCCCTCGCGTTCAGTCCGGAAGCCCCTCGAATGGGTGGCGCACAGTTTCCTGGCAACGACTCCCCTCGACGAGGTTGCGCAGTTGAAGGCGCGAAGAGTGGTTCCTCTTGTGGGCTTTTCGTGGGGGTTTTGTGACTCGGGCAACACCGTGATCCTCAACGACGTCGAGCTGCTGACCGACCGTGAATGGAACATGCATCTCGACGTGCTGCGACATGGATACCCGTTGTGGGTCTTCTCTTAGAGAACCGAGCAGTAGCCGAGGAGCCGTGGGTGTGCTCGGGGCCAGAGTCGGTACGCCGGGAGGCAGACGTTCTAAGGGCCGTCGCTGAGCGAGTTTGTCGCGGCGAGCGAACGGCGGGAGAGCGGGTACGTGGTGTTCGGGTTGGTCCGTTGTTCGGAGGCGGTTCGCAGTGCTTGCAGGTCTCCGCCGACGAACGCAAGGGCTAGCCCAGCGGCGAACAACGAGTCTCGTCGTCCAATAGACCGCATTGCCGCCAGGCTTACGACGGTGTCGAGCGCATCGCTCGCCAACGTCGCCTTCGCCCAACGGCGAGCGTCGGTTTCATCGGCTGATTTTGCAGCGGTCACCGTCCCCAGGCCCAAGACAAGATCCCGGATCCCGATCGTCCTCATCAGAAGTAAGGCCGTACCTGTCGGAAATTCGGTCCCGGCGAGCCGCATGGGAGCGCCGGGCGCGACCATCAAAGCAAGCCCCACCGACGTTCGGAGCCATCCCATGGAACTCGTACGAATCACCGGCATTGATCTGAGCGTAGCGAAGCTATTTCAACGGCCGCGGTACGCCGTATTGGTCGGTAACCCGAGGGTCCAAGACCGCTGGGACGAACCGGAACCAGGACGCGGTGTTGGCAGCGCCTGGTCCAACGTGAGCTCCAACCGCCAAAATGGTTCTGTGAAGGCAGCACTCCTCGACTGGCGAGGCACCCTCGTCGCCGACTTCCCGGACGAGTGGTGGCTGGAACGCGCTTTCACCGCCCTCGATCGCGTGCCCCATGACGGCGAGATCGAGCGCATCGTGGCCGCCCTCGCCCAGGCGGGGGCTGAAGACGGCATGGAGCGGGGGTTCCTGACCGAGGACACCAGTGCCGAACGTCATCGTGAACACAATCTCGATTGGTTCCGGCGCGCTCACCTTGACGAGCAGCTGGCGCTGGCGCTCTATGAGCTCGACTTCGATTCAGCGAATCACCCCTTCTACCCCGACGTTGCTTCATTCCTCAACGAGTTGCGGGACAGAGGCACGGCGGTGGCCGTCGTGAGTGACATCCACTTTGACATACGCCCAGAGTTCGAGGCGGCTGATCTTGATCGGCACATCGACACGTACGTTCTCTCATTCGAACACGGTGTCCAAAAACCGGATCCTCGGATCTTCCAGCTGGCGCTCGATCAGCTGGAAGTGAAGCCCTCCGCTGCCGTCATGTTCGGGGATCGCGCGAGCCGAGACGGCGGTGCGGCAGCGCTTGGCATCGTGACTGTGATCCTGCCGCCGCTTCTCTCGGTAGACACGCGAGGTCTGGGCCGCTTCTTAAACTTGTTCGAAACTGCCTAGAGTCGACTACCCCAGAGCGTCGGCTACGTGGCAAGGTTCTGAGGCAAACGCGCTGTGCGGGCCTAAGTGCGGTGCATGTTTCCCAAATGCTACGCGCCGTCTACTGGCCGAATCCAAGCGTGGCGCATCTCTGTGTGAATCTCCATCGTGGGGGCCGGGAACCCAGATCCACGAAGTTACCGAGAGCCATGCCCACTGGCGGCATCTCTCCCTCTTCGCGGTTCCAGTAGATCGTTGAACCACAAGTCGGGCTGAAGTGGTAGGTGACTGCATACCCACGGCGTTTGGGACACCATCGATCTCCAAAACGTCTCAGTTGCCTACTCTGTGCCGGCTGGTCCATAGCCAGACGGTGGTTCACGCGCTGCTGGGAGTGACCGGGCTGACGTCGTAGCGCAGTTCCCCGGTTGACACGTCGATGTCGTAGTACTCAATGCCCGTCTCCACCTGCGGGGCGTCCGCACCGAAAGCAACGGCGATCTTGTTCGCGGCGTTGCGGACAATGTCGAGGGTCAGCTCGGTAGCAGCTGCAGGACCCAAGGCGTCCACGACCTGCTCGCCGAGCCCGGGTGGCCACCGGATCGGCTGCCACACGAAGGTATCCACGACCTGCAGGGCCAGGGCCTGGGCATCAGAGATACCGCTCGGATCGCGATCATCGAACAAATCACCCCCACCTGCCAGATCGATGGCAGTCACGTTCCTGCGGGACTGGCATAGCCGGCAGTCGTGGGCTCTCGCCCCGCGAAGCCTGACGAGCTCGGAGGTGACCGGATCGAGGGCGGGCAGTTTGGCGACCTCGAGCAAGAATCTTTCGTGGGCCACCCAGGGATCGGTCTGGGCATGAGTCGGGATCGGACGCCACTCTTCGGCGAACATCTCACGCCACGCGGCACCGGCGCGAATCATCATGTCCTCCGTCCACACGGCGAGGACGAACGCCGGGGCACCGGCACCGAGTTCGGCCAGTCCCGCGGTTCGAACATGAGCGGTCATGGATGCCACATCGAGGACCATCTGTTCGGCGAAGGACATCGCGTCAGATCTCGGAACCACCGGCGCAGCCGGGTCGAGGCTGGCCCGAGCGACGGCCCGGGCCTGCTCCATCAGGTCGGTCGGCGTGGTCGAGGCGACGGCATCGATCAATTCGTCCAATGCTGTGAAAGCCACCGGCGCCTGATCCCGGGCGATCACACTTCGACCCTACTGGTTGGTTGACGCTTCATGTAAGCCCAACGGCTTGCCCCAGCTAGATGCAACCGCCCCAGATCCTCGGGTAGGTGTCACAGTGCGATACCGCTCGGAGCTAGCTACTCCACAGCTCCGCTCGGCCTTATGTTGGCCATTCGAGATAGGTCGACAATTTGTAGTTGGAGAATCCCAAACGGCACGTAAGCCGCGCCTAGACGCCGGAGTGGCTGGATAGCCAACGCCCGGTTTCCCCGCTAACCCGCCAATGGTTGCGGGTTGGGCGAGCCGAGGGAGATGTGGAAGCCTTCGATCGATGCAATGGGGGGGGGGTGGCTACCCCATGTTCGAGAGTCTCGTGGCGAAGAGGAAGATCGCGCTCTCCCCCAACGGGGCAGTGCTCAAACGGCGGATTCTTAGTCAACCCCTTTAGCTGTCTCGACAGCATCGAGACGAGCGAGTACGCATGGCGTGTCCCGGTACACCGGTTCGGGAACGAGCCGCAGACGCATCACTGTCATCGGAATGTGACGACCAGGAGCCTCAGCGCCCGACCAGACTTGGAAGGGGCGAGGTCATACAAGAATCGCTCCGAGAGCCGGCTCACGACGGCGGTAAAAGGACGGCGACCTCAACAATTGCCGCCACCAGCGCGGCCACGAATACCCAGACCAATACCCAGACGGCGGTGTTGTGCTTCACGTCAGTTAAATACCGGTTCTGGTTACAGGCTCGGTATGGCTGGTGGGTCAGGCGGTCCTCCTGCATCTCGTCCCTCGGTCCAGTCCAGGTAGACCGCGCCGATCACACCCCGCCGCTGTCCTTGCACGAGCACGTTCCCGGCTCGGGCTGCTGCGTACTGGTGCCGGCACACGTGCTGTGCCAGAAGGTCCAGGGCGCCAAGCTGGCAAGACGCAAGCTGCGCGACAAGCAACCCAGGGGTCGGGTTCCCAAACGTTTCATCCGGCGTTGGTGACAACCGAGTGAGGGGTACCACAGAACACCGGGTCGGGGTGCCACTATCCGAATCCTCTTTGAGTCAAGACCCCAATTTCGAGTGGTTCCAGGCGCGCAGGCATTAGTTCCAGACAGGCCACTCCGTACAGGCATTTAGCCGCTGGGTCTAGTTGGGAATCGCTGACCGCATCTATGTCTGACCTCAAGCGGCCCGGGTTTTGCCTTGGGAGGCTACGGGCATGGGCGTGCCCTCTGGGACCGTGACGTTTCTGTTCACCGATATCGAACGTTCAATGCGTCAATGGCAGGCCGCGCCGGACCCCATGCGCCTGGGATTGGAGCGCCACGATGCCAAAGTCCGGAACGCGATCGACGCTTATGCCGCCGATTTTCGAAACTCCCCAGGGGCGATCATCGAAATTCCCCAGTTGATTGACCCGGTGAGTTGTGTGATCTGAGGCTACTCCTTGGCCTTGGACACCCCCTTTCGGATGCCTTCGGTGCGGGCCCGATGGGAGCGCATCCGATAGCTCTCGCCGTCGATGTTGAACACGACGCTTCGGTGCAGCAGGCGATCGAGCATGGCGGCGGCGACCATCGGGTCGTCGAAGATCTTCCCCCACGAGCTGACGCCGAGGTTCGTCGTCATGACGATGGAGCTCTTGAGATAGCGCTGGGTGATGACCTGGAACAGCGCCGCCGCTTCGGCCTGGAGTGGCAGGTAGCCGACCTCGTCGATGACCAAGAGCCTCGGGCCGGCGAAGAAGCGCATGGTGGTGGCCCACCGGCCTTCGAGGGCGGCGCGGTGACAGCGGGCAGCCAGATCCGCCGCCGTCGTGTAGTAGGTCCGATAGCCGGCGTTGATCGAGGCCCGGGCGAGTCCGACGGCGAGCATGGTCTTGCCCACACCGGGCGGCCCGATCAAGAGCACGTTGGTGGCGTCGTCGAGGAAGCGCAGGGTCCCGAGCTCGCTCATCAGCTTCTTGTCGACCGAGGGCTGGGCGGAGAAGTCGAAGTCCTCGAGGGTCCAAGGAGATGGCAGGTAGGCGAAGCGTTCGAGGCCGGCGCGTCGTCGGATCTCGGTGGCGCTGACTTCGACCTCGAGCAGGCGCGCCAAGAACTCCGAGTTCCCGAGTCCTTCCGTGCGCGCATGGTCGAGCTCGCCAGGCAGCGCTTCGGCGGCGGCACCGAGACGCAGGTAGGCGAGGTGACTGCGGATCTGTTGATAGGTCGAGGACTCGCTCATCGGGCCACCTCGTCATAGATGGAGAGGTCGACGACGGGCTCGCGTCCGATCGGCCCGAGCAGGCGCGCCGCCTCTTCGAGCGCCTCTTTGCCCGGTGGACGGTTCGCCTTCTTGTCGCACGGACGTGCGGTGGTGAAGGCGCTGAGCACGGCGGCCTCGAGCGCCTCGCGGTGCTCGACACTGCGCACGAGCGCTCCAGATCCCGAAGGGGCGAGGCGGTGGGTGACGAGGATCGCCCCTGAGGGAGCGACAACGTCGATGGTCGCAGAGCCCAGGCGGTGCCGGACGAGCAGCGTCGTGGCGCCCAGTCCCGGCGGCACCGAGTAGCGGTTGCCCGAGAACGCCACCGTTGCGTTGTCGGCGACGATCCGCTCGACCTCGGTGGTGGCCGGAAACGGGGCGGCCGGCAGAGCGAGCAGCGGCTCGGTGTCGGCCAGTGCGCCGACGGTGGTCCGTTTGCCGTTCGCGTCCCGGCGTGGGCGCTCGTCACCGGTCGTGGCGCAAAAGACATCGAGGGAGTGCTGGGCCTCTTCGGGGTTGGTGGCCGACATGGTGCGCCACCAACGACCAGAGCTGAAGCGCACCGAGGACTCGACCGCACCCTTGCGATTGCCGCGCCTCGGCGGACAGGGCTCGACGACGGCTCCGTAGTGCTTGGCCACAGGAGCGAAGGACGCTTGGACCTCGCGGGTCCCGGGCACGATGACCGTCGCCAGGCGGTCGGTCCGCCACACCCGTGCCGTCCCGCCCAGACGCCGCAGCACCGCGTCCATGGCCTCGATCAGGTGGGCCTGGTCCATCTTCTCGGCCAGCACGCCGCGCACCTTGCCCGAGTGCGACAGCGTGCCCAACAGCACATAAGCCGTTCCTCCCCACGGCGCGTTCCTGCGCTCGAACCAGTCCCACTGGATCTCCTCGCCCGGTGGGTGGTCGATCTCGATGGTGTCGCGTCCTTTAACCCCCGCACAGGCTTCGCAATGCGGACGGAGCCCGGCCACGCGCACTTGGCGGACGAAGCTCGGGTAGCTGAGTCCATAGCCGAGCCGGACGACCTCGTCATAGAGGGCAGAGGCCCAGACGTGGGGGTCGTCGACGAAGCGAGCGGCCAGGTATTTCTTGAACGGCTCGAGCGGATCGGGAGCAGAGCGGGCCCGCACGCCAGGAACCCGTTCTCCGTTGATGTAGGCCCGGACCGTCTTTCGGTCCCGCCCGAGGTGCCGGGCGATCGCCGAGATCGTCCAGCCCCTGTTCCTCAATGCATGTGCTTCCACGTCTTCCCCATGTGTGAGCATGCGGAGCGGGTCTCCCTTCGAGCTGGCTGGCTTGGTCGCTCGTCAGCATCGAAGGGGGCCCACCGCCGCGGGTGGATGGTTCAGCTCACCGGAACAGGGTGGGGAATTTCAGTGATCGAGGGTGGGGAGATTCAAAAATCGCGGTCACTTATGGCGGGTCGACTTTCGACCGGCAGAGAAGGGTTTCGGCGCCGCGTTTGGGGACCCGGCTGTTGCCTTCGGTATGGTCTACTTCGCCGGCTACGACCCCTTTGACTCCGAGCAGGCGAGTCTTCGCCTTCAAGCTCCCTGATTTTGGGAGGTGATTCACACGAGGCTTCTTTCGGGCTCCCAGGAGTTAAGCGTTCGTCGTTTTACTGTTGCTGTCCTGGTCGGAGTAGCGGTCGTCCTCATCCCATATCTCTGGGTTCTCTGTGACCTATGGAACAACTCACCCAGCCTCTTCCGTACAGCCGAGTCCAGTGGTTATGCAAGCAACTTCTATGACCTTCAGGCTCGAGCAATGTTCCATGGTCACCTCTACGTAGCCAATGGCGCTCTCGCTGGTGAGGCTTTCGTGCACGCAGGTCGGGAGTACACATATTTCGGGATCTTCCCTTCTTTGCTCCGAATGCCATTTTTGGCGCTGACTCATAGCCTGGATGGGCGTCTCACTGCGCCATCAATGCTGCTGGCGTGGCTCGTCACAGCAGTGTTCACTTCGCTATTGGTGTGGCGCGTTCGGTTCCTGGTCCGAGGATCGGCACCACTCGGCCGGGCAGAGGCCGGGTCATACGGGGTGCTGCTGGCGACGATCATGGGCGGATCCGTCTTAATGTTTCTGGGCTCAGACCCCTGGGTGTTCCACGAAGATCTCGCCTGGAGTGTCGCCCTGACCGTCGCAAGCACATTTGCGTTGCTCGGCGTGTTAGAGCGACCGTCGTGGCGTCGTGTGATTGTGAGCGGCGCCTTGATTCTCGCCGCGAATCTCAACCGAGCGACGACTGGATATGCCTGCGTGATCGGTGGAGTGCTGGTTGCTATCTGGTTTGCCCTTGGTCGTGGTGGCGCATACAACCGCCGATGGTCCGGACCGATATTCATCGCCACCGCTGTTGTCCCACTCGTTATTGGCTGCGCAATCAGCTACGCCAAGTTTGGCGTCCTCTTTGGCTTGCCTGCTTCCGATCAAATAGTTGTCTATGGTTACGTCAGCCGCCTCAACCACGGCAACTACTTCGGCCTCCAATTCTTGCCGAGCACGCTCCTGGCGTATCTACGACCGGATGGTTTGCGGCTGAGCAGTCTCTTCCCCTTCATAACGCGTCCGTCCGCGCTAGCCGGTTCAGTCGGTGGCGTGAGACTTGACGGTACAGATCGAGTCGCGAGCGTGCCATCCTCTATGCCGCTGCTCTTCCTCTTTGGCTTGTGGGGTGTGATCAGCGCATTTCGGCCCACACCAGTTGGGAAGTCCATCCTGATTCGCATTCTGCTCGTCACTACAGCGCTTGCTACTGGCACTGTATTGATCTTCGGATGGATCGGAAACAGGTTCAGTGCTGACTTTCTTCCCTTTCTGGTCTTGGCTAGCGCAGTTGGCATGGTGGACGTATGGCGCCGAATGGAAGGAAAGGGCCGTAGAGACCGCTACTTCATGATTGCTGCTGCGACAGTCATTGGCGTATTCGGCATCGCCGCGAATATTGGAATCGCCAGTTCATACCAACCGACGTTGTCGAGCACTCAGGCCCTTCACTACGTCATGTTCCAGAAGACCATCAGTGATGTCACAGGACATCCTCTTGCTGCAAATATCAGGCGAGGCAATACGTTGCCAGATTCAGCACCAGCCGGCCAGCTATTCGTGGCGGGAAACTGCGCTGCGCTCTACATTGCGGATGGTACTGCTTCATCAGAGTTTGGCCCAAGCAACTGGCACGTGGTGGAGCTAGGGCCCGGTGTTCGTCATACGCTGGACATCACCTTCCACGGACCCGTCGCCGACACTAGTTCGGGAGTCCCGTTAGTCACCGTTGGTACCAAAATGGGCAGTACCATCTCCGTGCAACCGTACGGATCCGACGAAGTCCGCTTCGTCCTCAAAGGTCCATTCGGATCCACCATGGGACTACCCATGAAAATAGAAAGCTCTCGGACATACCCGATCACAATCGTTAGCGATCCTTACTTGCACGAAATGTCGGTGAGTTCGCAACAGAGCGTCCTTCTCAGCGGCGGCCTTTTCGGCGAGGCCCCAATACTCGTGCACGTCGAGTCCTCCAAGGTCGGACAGCCTCCACTGCCGATAACCGTTGCTGAAGCAAGTGATCCATCTCAAAGCAAGACCCTGTGCCAGAGCCTTCCGTGAGTCGCAGACTGACCCAAGGGCCTGCGGCTATGCGCACAGGAGGTCGAAGGGGGTTGCCAGGTGATCGACGATTGCGAGGCGACGAAATCCCTTCTCGTCAGGCACTGCGACGGCCGAGCGATGATGTCGGAAGCCGGTGGTCACGCTGCCGGGAGTGCATTGCGTCTTGGTGTGTTTCGCGAGCGCGCCCCCGATCGCCGGCTCGGGGACGTCCGCATCTCGGGCGTCGTCCCGGCCGGTTGTGACCACATGCGCTCGGAACCCACGAGCGTGTCGCTGGTCCCGGCGGAAGAAGAACTCAGACCATCAGCACGACGGGCACGATCATCGGCCGGCGCCGGGTGCGTTCGCCGACGAAGCGGCCGAGGGCCCGGCGGGTGTGCCGGCTCAGGGCCTCTACGTCGTGAGCCCCTTCCCGCAGCGCCTGCGTGACCGCCGCCGCCACCACGTCGCTCGCCTCGCCTAACAGCTCCTCGGCCTCCGGCGCGTAGACCCACCCCCGCGTCTCAATGACGGGGGCGCAGCTCAGGGCCGAGCGCTGGCGGTCGACGGTGACCACCACCATGACCACGCCCTCTTCGGCCAGCTTCTGGCGGTCGCGCAGGACGCCGTGCTCAATGTCGCCCACCGTCCCGTCCACGTACACGAAGCCCGCCGGGACCCGCCCGTCGCGGGAGATGCCCTTGTCGTCAAGGACGATGGCGTCGCCGTCCTCGCACAGCAGGACCTTGGCCGGGTCGAGCCCCATGGCGAGCGCGAGGCGGGCGTGGTGCACCATGTGGCGGAACTCGCCGTGCACCGGCACGAAGCACTCGGGGCGGGTCACCGCCAGCAGCGTCTGCAGCTCGCCCTGGCACGCGTGCCCGCTGACGTGGACCGCCTCGCCGCCCGAGTGCACGACCTCCGCTCCGCGGCGGTAGAGGTCGTCGATCACCTGGCCCACCGACCACTCGTTGCCCGGGATGGGGTGGGCACTGATCACCACCACGTCGTCCTCGCCGATGTGGAGCCACTTGTTCTCGCCGGTCGCCAGGAGCGACAGCGCCGACATCGGCTCGCCCTGCGAGCCCGTCGAGATGACGCACACCTCGCCCGGCGGCACGCTGTCGACGTCGTCTATGTCGAAGAGCACCCCGTCGGGGATGGAGATGATGCCCAGGCGCATGCCCAGCTCGACGTTCTTGCCCATGCTCCGGCCCAGCGTGGCGACGCGGCGCCCGTTGGCCACGGCGGCGTCGATCACCTGCTGCACGCGGTGCATGTGGCTGGCGAAGCAGGCCACGATGAGCCGCTTGCCCGACTGGGCCGCGAACACCCGGCGCAGCGTCACGCCCACCGAGGACTCGGACTCGGTGAAGCCAGGTTCCTCCGCGTTGGTGGAGTCCGACAGCAGGAGGCGGATGCCCTCGCTCCGGGCCAGCTCGCCCATGCGGGGCAGGTCCGTGCGGCGGCCGTCGACCGGTTGGAGATCGAGCTTGAAGTCGCCCGAGTGCAGGATCACGCCCTGCGGGGTGTGGAACGCGATGGCCATCGACTCGGGGACCGAGTGGGTCACCGGGATGAACTCCACGTCGCAGGCGCCGATGCGCACGGTCTCCCCGTCGGCCACCGGGACGAAGCGCGTGTTCTCGGCGACGCCCGCCTCGTCTATGCGGTGCCGGGCCAGCCCGACGGTCAGCTCGGAACCGTAGATGGGCGCGTGGAGTTCCCGCAGCAGGTAGGCCAGTCCTCCGGTGTGATCCTCGTGGCCGTGGGTGAGGACGATCCCGTCGACGCGGTCCTTGCGGTCGTGCAGGTAGGTGAACTCGGGCAGCACCAGGTCGACGCCCGGCATGTCGGGGTCGGGGAACATGACCCCGCAGTCGAGGATGACGATGCGGCCCTCGACCTCTATGCAGGCGCAGTTCCTCCCGATCTCCCCCAGTCCGCCGAGGAAGACGATCCGGACCGGCTTCGGCTTGCGCCGGTCAGCCAACCGGGGCCGTCACCGCGGGCGGGCCCACGCCGGCCAGCACCTTGGCCGCCTGGGCGTCGAGCTCAGGGCCGGCGGCCCCCATCGGAAGGCGGCACTGTCCCACCCGCAGTCCCAGCGCCCGCAGGGCCGCCTTGGCCGGCAGTGGGTTGGGGAACTCCGCGCTGGACTCGAAGTCGAAGGAGTCGAGCAGCTCGGCGTGCCCGGCGATGGCGCCCTCCAGGTCGCCCGCCAGGAAGGCGTCGACGACACGCCGGAACTGGGGCCCGATCCAGTGGGCCGCCACGCTGATCACGCCGACGGCGCCGACGGCCAGCAGAGGCAGCGTCATGTTGTCGTCGCCGCTGTAGACCTCGAAGCCGGAGGGCGCCTGGGCCACCAGGTGGGCGGTCGAGGGCGGGTCGCCCGCCGCGTCCTTGACACCGACCACCGCCGGCAGCTCGCGGGCGAGGCGCAGCATGGTACGGGTCTCAATGCGCCGTCCCGCCCGGATGGGGATGTCGTAGACGAGCAGGGGCAGGCCGCCGGCCTCCGCGGCCTCGGCCACGGCGCGGAAGTGCTCGTAGATCCCGGCCTGGGAGGGGCGGTTGTAGTACGGCGTCACCACGAGCACGCCGTCCACGCCGGTCTCGGCGGCCCGGCTGGTCATGGTGACGGAGTGCGCCGTGTCGTTGGAGCCCGTGCCCGCGACCACCGGGATGGTGACCGCCTCGGCCACGGCCCGCCAGAGCGCCACCTTCTCGTCGTCGGTCAGCACCGAGCCTTCGCCGGTGGAACCGCTCAGGACCAGGCCGTCGCTGCCGTGCGCGGCGAGCCAGCGGGCCAACTCGACGGCGGCACCCAGGTCGAGCGCGCCGCCGTCGTCGAACGGGGTGACCATGGCGGTGATCACCCGCCCGAAGCGCGGGGCGGGCGGCGAGGGGCTCATCACCCCTCAGGCTACCAGCGGGTGCTCAGGCGACCTGGCGTTCCACCGGAGAGCCGTCGGCGAACGCATCCTCGTCCTCCGTCGAGTCCGTCAGGTGCTCGAAAGCGATGGCGCCCATTTCGGTGAACTTCTGGCGCAGCCAGCCGTCGGCGGCGTCGAGCAGACCGAGCTTCTTGAGGTTGGGGACGATCTTGGAGAACAGCAGGATCTGGAAGTCGTCGCGCTCGGGCGCGGCCTGCATGATCTTGACCACGTCGGCGACGGGGACCTCCATGCGCTCCCACACCTCCTGCATCGCCATACGGTCCTTCATGCGGATGGCCGCCTCGAAGGCGAACTCCTGGCGCTCGCGCAGCTCCGCTGCGCTGAGCTGCTGGTAGTACTCCTGCAGGCTCAGCACGCCGAAGGCGACGTGGCGGGCCTCGTCCGCCATCACGTAGCGCAGCATCTTCTTGAGCAGCGGCTCGGTCGTCATGGAGTGGATGAACCCGAACGCCGCCAGGGCCAGGCCCTCGACCATTATCTGCATGCCGAGGTACGTCATGTCCCAGCGCGAGTCGGCCACGATGTCGTCCAGCAGCAGCCCGAGGTGGGCGTTCATCGGGTAGTGGCCCGACAACTTCTCGTCGAGGTACCTCGAGAAGACCTCGACGTGGCGCGCCTCGTCCATGACCTGGGTGGCGGCGTAGTACTTGGCATCTATCCACGGGACCGTCTCGACGATCTTGGCCGTGCACAGCAGAGCCCCCTGCTCGCCGTGCATGAACTGCGAGAGCAGCCAGTTCTGGTTCTGGATCCCGAACTGCATGAACTCCTTGTCGCCCCACTTCTCCAGCACCGTGCCGACCAGGGCGGCGTCGTCCCACTGCATCTGGGCCGCGTTGGCCTCGGCGTTGGCGATCACCACCTGTTCCTGGTCGACTTCGATCGACCAGTCCAGGTCGGTCTGCGCGTTCCACTGCGCCTTCTTCGCCTTCTCGTAGAGCTTGTCGAGCTTGGGCTTGGCACCCTTCTCGTAGTCCCAGGTGAACTCGGCCGGGCAGTTGTCCTCGACGCGGTGGTAGCCCTCCTTGTCGTAATGGCCCACGAAGCCGAGCACCGCCTCCATGTCGTCGATGCTCTCGCGGCCGATCAGATCGAGGTTGGACCCGAACTGCTCCTGCTCGCCTTCGAGTGTGGTCATTGCACTGCCCCCTTGGTGGTTGGTCGGGATGGTGTGGAACTGCGTGGATCTGTCATGGCACCGGGCGACGGGGACGAGCCCGCCGACTCGACCCGCAGGGCGAGGATCCCCGGCAGGACGAAGGCGCGCATGAGCGCCCGGGTGTCGTCGGGGTCGGCCAGGTCGGTCCCCGACTCGTTGTCGTAGAGGTAGGCGAGCACGATGCGGCCGGCCCACTCGACCGCGCGCGAGGCCTGCTCGGGCTCGAGCCAGCGGGCGAAGAAGGGCGCCGCCAGGTCCGCGGCCGTCAGCAGGACCCGGTCCAGCTTGGCGAAGGTGAGGTACGGCAGAACGACGCCGGGCTCGTAGGTCAGCAGGTAGGTCAGCGCGCCGTGCTCGCGGAGCCGGCGGGCGGTCTCGACCATGCCGGTGACGAGCACGTCCTCCAGGTCTGTCGCCTCGCCCATGGCTACGGCAAGCGAGGAGAAGAGACGGGCCACCTCGGTCTCGACGACGGCGGCGAGGATCCCCTCCTTGCCGCGGGCGAAGGCGCGGTACGCCGTGGCCCGGGAGAGCGAGGCCTCGCGGGCGATGTCGTCGACCGTGGTCTTGGCCACTCCCTGCCGGGCCAGGCAGCGCAGCGCGCCGTCGACGATGCGGACCCGCGTGGAGGAGCGGTCGTCGCCGCCCAGGTGACGCACGACCCGGTCCCGGCCCCCGGCCGGGGTGGCACGGTGTTCAGCCCGGAACGTCTCCGCAGGTACACCCACTGATGAAACAGTAGGGCGTTTTTTGTCTCACTGTCAACCAAGTGGGGCCAACCGCCCCCGCTAACTGAGGTTGACGTGCCCGGGCGCCACCCCGGTGATGAGCACCGCCAGGACGCCCAGCACGGCGGCGCTGGCGCCCACCGTCAGGGCGAGCCCGGTCGTCCGGTCCCGCAGCCGGGCGGCGACGTCGTAGGCGAGGGCGAGCACGGACCCCGCCACCAGCCCGCCCAGGTGGGCCCGCCAGTCGATGTCGCCGGTGAAGCCGATGGCCAGGTTGAGCACGAGGAGCCCGACGACCGGTCCGATGGGCAGGTGCCGGCGCAGGCCCAGCACGATGTAGGCGCCGATCACCCCCATGATCGCCCCCGAGGCCCCGATGCCGGCCGCGTTGGCGGGGCTGAGCAGGTACGACCCGACGCTGCCGCCGAGGCCCGCGATGAGGTACAGCGTGAGGAAGCGCGCCTTGCCCAGCTGGACCTCCACGGCCGGGCCCACGATGAGCAGCGCCAGCATGTTGAAGAAGATGTGCTGGAAGTTGGCGTGCAGGAACATCGCCGTGAAGGCCCGGTAGTACTGGCCGTGGAGGTGGACCTGCGCCGGCCACATGGCGTAGCGGTCGATCACCGCGGTGTCGTTGCCGAACCGCTCGAGCAAGAAGACAACCACGTCCACGGCGATGATCGTGAGCACCAGCGGGGTCGGGTTGGTCGACCCGACGACGCCGCTGCGCCCGGGCCCGGTGCGGGTGAAGGCCGGCACCTGGCGCGAGCGCCTGGCCCCCTCCTTCGTGCACTCCGGGCACTGCCACCCCACCGGCGCCTGAACCATGCACTCGGTGCAGATGGGCCGGTCGCAGCGCGCGCACCGGACCGACGACGCGCGCTCGGGGTGGCGGTAGCACGGCGGGCGCGGCGCGGGCTGCGCCGGGGACGGGTCGTGCTCGGTCACGGGTTCACCGGATGCCGGCGAGCAGCTCGGACCGGACGAGGAGCGCCACCTGGTCGGGGTCCTCGAGGTCCCAGCGCCCCGGCGACGCGATGTACGAGAGCACCATGCGGGAGAGGAAGTCCGCCGCCAGGTCGAGGTCCGGGCCCTCGGTCATGCCGTGGCGCAGCAGGTACGGGCGCAGGAAGCGGGCCACCATGGTGTGGGTCTGGTTCGCCTCAATGGTGAGGCGCGGCAGCAGGATGTCGGGCTCGGTCATCAGAATGCGCTGGAGCACCTCGTGCTCGACCAGCGTCCGGTGCGCGAACACGAGCCCGCGCTCCATCACCTCCTCCAGCGTGTCGGCGTCGGACACCTCCTCGTAGAGGCGCAGGAAGAAGCGGGCATACTCCCAGCCGACGACGTCCCCGATCAGCTCGTCCCGGCCGCCCGGGAAGTAGCGGTAGACGGTGGCGCGGGAGACCCCCGCCTCGCGGGCCGCGTCCTCTATCGTCGTCTTGGCCAGTCCCCAGCGCGCCACGCAGTCGTACGTCGCCTGCAGGATCCGCTCCCGGACGTCGGGGTTCACCCCGTCACAGCCCCAGCAGCGCCTCGAGGCCGACGGTCAGCCCCGGGCGGTCCGCCACCTGGCGCACCGCCAGCAGCACGCCCGGCATGAAGGACCGCCGGTCGTAGGCGTCGTGGCGGAGGGTCAGGCTCTGCCCCGCCGCGCCGAAGATCACCTCCTCGTGGGCGACGAGGCCGGGGAGGCGCACCGAGTGCACCCGCACGCCTCCGGCGGCCTCTCCCCCGCGCACGCCGGGCAGGACGAGCTCGGTCGTCGGGTCCGGCGGGAGCGCGCCGGCGCCGGCGGCCCGGCGCCCCTCGTCTATGGCCGCCGCCGTGTGCAGCGCCGTGCCCGAGGGCGCGTCCCGCTTGGCGTCGTGGTGCAGCTCTATCACCTCGACCGAGTCCATGAGCGGGGCGGCCAGGCGGGAGAAGTGCATGAGGAGCACGGCGCCGATCGCGAAGTTGGCCGCCACGATCGCGTTGGCGTGGCTCTCCCCGAAGAGCTTCGCCGCCTGGGCGAGGTCCTCGTCGGAGAGGCCGGTCGTCCCGACGACCGCGTGGATGCCCTGGTGCGCGTAGTGCGGCAGGTTGCGGCGGGCCGCCGCCGCCACGGTGAAGTCGACCACCACCTCGGTGCCCAGGTCGGCGAGTGCGTTGACCTCGCCCACGATCCGCAGGCCGCTGGCGTCGGCCCCCACGTGTGCGGGGTCGACCGCCGCCACCAGCTCCAGGTCGGGCTGCGCGGTGACGGCGCAGCACACCTCCTGCCCCATGCGGCCGCCGGCGCCGACGACACCGACCCTCTGCATGACCGAGACCCTACCGGGCGGCCAAGGCAGGAAGGTGGGAGTGGAAGACCTCTTCGTCGAAGGGACCCACCGCGCTCATCGTGCGCGGCGCCCGGAGCAGCTCCGCCGCGGCGTCCTGCACGCGCGCGCGGTCCACCGCGTCTATGCGCGCCAGCACCTCGTCGACCGTGAGCACCTCGCCGTGCAGGAGCATGGACGCGCCGATGCGGCTCATGCGGGCGCCCGAGTCCTCGCCCGACAGGAGCATCTCGGCGCGCAGGTTGCCTTTGGCCACGGCCAGCTCGCGGTCCGAGACCCCCTCGGTGGCCAGCATTTCGAACTCGCCGTTGACAATGCGCAGGACCTCGTCCACGTGCTCGGGCGCGGTGCCCACCACCACGGCCAACGACCCGGTGTCGTGGTAGGCCGCCCGTTCCGACCAGATGGAGTAGGCCAGTCCCCGCTGCTCGCGCACCTTCTGGAAGAGCCGGCTGGAGAGGCCACCACCCAGCACGTGGTTGAGCACGGCCATGGCCCAGCGCCGGTCGTCGAAGCGCGACACCGAGCGCGCCCCGTAGACCAGGTGTGCCTGCTCGGTGGGCCGGCGCACCACCGTGAGCGGCACCGCGTCGGGCCCGGGTGCGCTGCGGGAGGGCGCGCCGCCACCCCCGGCGCCGGCGAACGTGCGCTCGAGGTGCGCCGCCACCGCCTCGTGCGTGCAGTCGCCGGCGGCCGAGACGACGATGTTGGCGGGGCGGTAGTGCGCCGCGAAGAAGGAGTGGATGTCGTCGCGGTCGAGGCCCCGGACCGACGTGGCGGTACCCAGGGTGTCCCGGCCGAGCGGGTGCTGCGGGAACAGCGCCGCCTGCCACCGCTCGGACGCCAGGTCGGACGGCTCGTCCGCGTGCATCAATATCTCGTCGAGGATCACCGTGCGCTCGGCCTCGACGTCGCCGGGCCGGAGCGCCGGCGCCCACATGATCTCGCTCAGGAGGTCGAGCCCCAGACCGAGATGCTCGGAGAGCAGCCGCACGTAGAAGGTCGTGTACTCCTTGGTCGTGAACGCGTTGCAGTCCCCGCCCACCTCGTCGAGCGCCTCCGCGATGGCCTCGGCCGACCGCTGCTCGGTGCCCTTGAAGAGCAGGTGCTCCAGGAAGTGGGACGCGCCGGCGATGTCGCCGGCTTCGTCACGCGAGCCGGTGCCGACCCAGTAGGCGAGGGCGACCGAGCGGACGTCCGCCATGGTCTCGGTGACCAGGCGGATGCCGCACGGCAGGACGGAGGCCTCTATCAACGACGACGGGAACGGCCGCGTGGGCGACGGTCGCGATCGCGGTCGCGGTCGTTGCCGCCGCCCCGGTTCGGGGCGCCCTCGGCCGCACCGGGCCCCAGGTCTCCCAGGTCCGCCACCAGCTCCGCCTCGAAGGTGTCCTCGAAGGAGAGGGCGGCGGGATCCGAGGAGGCCGGCGCCGAGGGGCCGGCGTCGGCACGATCGCCGTTGCCTCCGCCCGGCGCAGACGCGGCGGTCTCCGGGACGGAGGCCAGCGACAGCGAGACCTTGCCCTGGGGGTCGATGTCGTCGACCCGCACCTCGACCGGCTGGCCGAGCGTGAGCACGTCCTCGACGTTGTTGATGCGCTTCCCGCCGGCGAGCGAGGAAAGCTTCGAGATGTGCAGCAGGCCGTCCCGGCCTGGCAGCACGTTGACGAAGGCGCCGAACTTGGTGATGTTGACGACCTTGCCGGCGTACACGACGCCCACCTCGGCGGTCGGCGGGTCCAGGATCAGCGCGATCCGCCGGCGCGCCTCCTCGACGGCGTTGCCATCCTTGGCCCCGATGGTCACCGTGCCCACGACGCCGTCGTCGTCGACCGCGATGTCCGCGCCCGTCTCCTGCTGCAGGGTGTTGATGACCTTGCCCTTGGGCCCGATGACCTCGCCGATCTTGTCGATCGGGATCTCCATCGACACGATCTTCGGCGCGCTGTTGGCCACGTGGGTGCGGGGCTCGGCGATGGCGCCCGCCATGACGCCGAGGATGGTGAGGCGTGCGTCCTTGGCCTGGAGCAGCGCCTGGGCCAGCACGTCCGCCGGCAGCCCGTCGATCTTCGTGTCGAGCTGCAGCGCGGTCACGGCGTCGGCGGTGCCCGCCACCTTGAAGTCCATGTCGCCGAACGCGTCCTCCGAGCCGAGGATGTCGGTCAGCGTCACATAGGCGCCCCCGTCGTAGACGAGGCCCATGGCGATGCCGGCCACCGGCGCCTTGATCGGCACGCCGGCCGCCATCAACGACAGCGTTGACCCGCACACCGACGCCATGGACGTGGAGCCGTTGGACGAGAGCACGTCGGAGACGACGCGCAGTGTGTAGGGGAACTCGTCCTCGCCCGGGACGACGGGCAGCAGGGCCCGCTCGGCCAGCAGCCCGTGCCCGATCTCGCGGCGCTTGGGACCGCGCATGAAGCCGGTCTCCCCCGTCGAGAAGGGCGGGAAGTTGTAGTGGTGCATGTAGCGCTTGGTCTCGACCGGGGTGATCGTGTCGAGCAGCTGGTTCATGCGCGGCATGCCGAGCGTCGTCACGTTGAGCACCTGGGTCTCGCCCCGCTGGAACAGGGCCGAGCCGTGTGCGGTCGGCAGCAGGTCGACCTCCGCCGACAGGGGCCGGATGTCGGCCGTGCCGCGGCCGTCGACCCGGACGCCTTCCTCGACGATGCGCTTGCGCACCAGCTTCTTGGTCAGCGAGCGGATGGCGGCCTTCACCTCGCCGGGCCGCTCGGCGAACTCGTCGCCCAGGGCCGCTCTGATCTCCTCGCCCGCGGCGTCGAGCGCGGCGTTGCGCTCCGCCTTGGTGGTGACGAGGTTCGCCTTGGCGATCGGCTCCGTGCCCACCGCCTCCACGCGCGTCCAGACGTCGTCGCCGTAGTCGCTGAACGTCTCGAAGGGGACGGTCTCGACGGGACCGCGGTCGGCGGTGTAGCCCCGCACCAGCTCACGCTGCAGGTTGATGGACTCGCGGATCCAGGTCTTGGACGACTCGAGGCCGGAGGCCAGCACCTCCTCGTTCACCTTCGGCGCACCGTCCTCGTAGTACGACCACGACTTCTCGGTGCCGCCGGCCTCGACCATCATGATGGCGATCTCGGCGTCGACCGCCTCGCTCAGCGCACGGCCGGCCACGACCAGCTCGAAGGTCGACTCCTCGCCCTCCTCGAAGGTCGGGTGGGGTATCCAGGTCCCGTCGGTCGTGTAGGCGATGCGGACGGCGCCGATGGGGCCGTCGAAGGGGATGCCCGAGATCATCAGTGCGGCCGAGGCGGCGTTGATGGCCAGCACGTCGTGCGGGTTCTCCTGGTCGGCGCCCACGATGGTGCCCACGATGTGGACCTCGTTGCGGAAGCCGTCGGGGAACGACGGTCGCAGCGGCCGGTCGATCAGGCGGTCGGTCAGGATCGCCTGGTCCGAGGCCTTGCCCTCCCGGCGGAAGAACGAGCCCGGGATCTTGCCGGCGGCGTAGGTCCGCTCCTCTATGTCGACGGTCAGGGGGAAGAAGTCCGTGCCCTCCCGGACCGAGCGGGCCGCCGTGGCGGTGGCCAGCAGGACGGTGTCCCCGAGGCGCGCCAGCACGGCGCCGTCGGCCTGTTGGGCCAGCCGGCCGGCCTCGAACGAAATGGTGCGGTCGGTCCCGGTGATCGGGGCCGAAACGGAAATGGCATCAGACATGATGCTCCTCGTATGTCGGGGGCATCTTCTCGTCCGGTTCCCAGTGGTCGACCACCTCGCTCCCCGAAGTGACCGGCGACTGGCAGCCAGCTGCTGGAGACGCCCGTTTCTGTGGTGCCGCCGCTACCGTCGGATGCCGAGACGGCTGATGATGGAGCGGTAGCGCTCGACGTCGTTCTTGCGGACGTAGTCGAGCAGCCGCCGGCGCTGGCCGATGAGCTTCATCAGGCCGCGCCGGGTGTGATGGTCTCCCTTGTGCTCCTTCAGGTGCTCCGTCAAGTGGTTGATGCGCCCCGACAACAACGCGATCTGCACCTCGGGCGAGCCGGTGTCCGTGTCGTGGAGCCGGTACTCGGCGATGGTGGCCTGCGTGTCGGGCATGCAAAGATCCTCTGGAGACGAGCTGGAGTGCGCCGGAGACCTGTCCCCGGCCGCCATATATGGTAGCAGCCGCCCGCTGATCAGGGAAGATCGGCCGCGGCGAGCACCCGCTCCGTGGCCGCCACATCCGCTCGCATCTGGGCCACCAGGTCCTCGACGGAGTCGAACCGTTGCTCGTCCCGCAGGCGGTGGGCGAACGAGACGCGGGCCGGCTCTCCGTACAGGTCGCCGTCGAAGTACAGCAGGTAGGCCTCCACCAGGACGGGTGCGCCGCCGGCCTCGTAGAAGGTGGGGCGGCGGCCGACGTTGATGGCGGCCCGGTGCGCCGAGCCGTCGGGCCGGCGGTAGTGCCCGGCGTAGACGCCGTCGGCGGGTAGGGCGATGTCGTGGGGCACGGCCAGGTTGGCCGTGGGGAACCCGAGTTCGGGCCCGCCCCGGCCGTCGCCCCGCACGACCGGGCCGCGCACCTCGTGGGGGCGGCCCAGCAGCCGCGCCGCCTCTTCGACCTCGCCGGCCGCAAGCTGCGCCCGGATCCGGGTGGAGGACACGGCCTCGGTGCCGTCGCCGGTGAGCCCGACGCCCACCACCTCGAAGCCGTGCGCGGCACCCAGCTCGCGCAAGAGTTCGACGTTGCCCTTGCGCCCGTGCCCGAAGTGGAAGTCCTCCCCCACCACCACGAGCCGGGCCCCGAGCTGGTCGACGAGCACCTCCTTGACGAAGTCCTCGGCCGACTCGTCCGCCCGCGCCGCGTCGAAGGGGATGACGACGGTGCGCTCGATGCCGGCGTCGGCCAGGAGCTCGAGCTTCTGCTCCAGGCTCGTGAGCTGCTTGGGCGCGGACTCGGGGCGCACGACGTAGGCCGGGTGCCGGTCGAACGTCACGACCACGGTCGACAGCCCGGCGGCGGCGGCCCGCGCCGACAGGTCGGCCAGCAGCGCGCGGTGCCCCAGGTGGACGCCGTCGTAGGCGCCGATGGTGACCGCGGTTCCAGGTCCGGGCATCGCGCTAGAGGGTAGTGGTCAGTCCGCGCCCAGCACGACGACCGGCTTGATCCGGTCGGTGCCGGTCGCCTCGTACACAGCGAGGAGGTTGCCTCGTTCGTCGAGCACGGCCCAGGGGCCGTCGCCGGCTGCGCCCAGGGGCACCCGGTCCAGGGGCAGACCGGTGCGGACGGCGGCGGCCGTGTCGGCCGCCGCCGTCACGGAGTCGAGGTCGCGCAGTGCCTGGGCCGGGGCGAGCACGGCGTCCGGCTCGAGCCGCTCGAGCGGGCGCATCTCGGGACCGCCGAACGAGCCGATGCGCGTGCGACGCAGGTTGGCGACGTGCGCACCGCCACCGAGCGCCGTGCCGAGGTCGGCGGCGAGGACGCGGACGTAGGTGCCCGACGAGCACTCGATCACGGCCCGGTACACCCCGGGGCGGCCGGGGTCCGGTTCGGTCTCGAAGCGGTACACCGTCACCGGACGCGCCGGCCGCTCCACCTCGACGCCCTGGCGGGCCAGTTCGTGCAGGCGGCGCCCGCCCACCTTCACCGCCGAGACCATCGGTGGCACCTGCTCTATGTCGCCGGTCAGCCCGGCCGCGGCCGCCGCCACCGCAGAGGGCGTGACGTGCGCCATGTCGTAGGTCGCGGTGACCTCACCGGATGCATCGAGCGTCGACGTCGCCGTCCCGAGCACGATGTCGGTGGTGTAGGTCTTGGGCAGCGGCGTGAGGAAGCGCAGGAGGCGGGTGGCGCGGCCGAGCCCCACCAGCAGCACCCCGGTCGCGTCGGGGTCGAGGGTGCCGGCATGGCCGACGCGGCGCTGCCCGAAGATGCGGCGGCAGCGTGCGACCACGTCGTGCGACGTCCAGCCCGGCTCCTTGTCGACCACGACGACACCGGTGACGCTCACGGCCGCGTCACCCGGCCGATCCCGGCCTCACGACCGGTCGTCGTGCTCCCGCTCCAGCCCTCGCAACAGCTCCTCGACGCGCGATCCCGCCGCGATGGCCGGGTCGGCGCGGAAGCTCAGGCGCGGCGTGCGCTTGATGGTCATCTGCGTCCCGATGAGGCGCTGCAGGTGTCCCCGCTGCTCCTCGAGCACGGCCGCGGTCTCTTCGTCCAGCGAGGCCAGGTAGACCACCGCGGTTCGCATGTCGGCGGCCACCTCGACCGAGGTGACCGTGATCATGGGCACCTCGTCGGCGTCGGCCAGGCGTTCGAGCTCCTCCGCCACCACCTGCCGCAGCACCTGATTGACCCGCAACGCGCGGGGATACGTCGCCGTGCGGCGTCTCACCGTCACCGAGCCTCAGCTCCTTGCGATCTCGCGCTCCTCGTACGTCTCGATCACGTCGCCTTCCTTCAGGTCCTGGAAGTCCGAGAGGCCGATGCCGCACTCGAAGCCGGCGGCCACCTCGCGTACGTCGTCCTTGAAGCGACGCAGCGACTGAATGGCCCCCTTCCAAATGACCGT
Source organism: uncultured Acidimicrobiaceae bacterium (assembly GCA_963834405.1). Taxonomy (GTDB): domain Bacteria; phylum Actinomycetota; class Acidimicrobiia; order Acidimicrobiales; family RAAP-2; genus Bog-473. The sequence continues at coordinate 76,319 of CAWIBX010000004.1, forward strand.
GCCTTCGCGCAGGAAGCGGACCTTGGACCCGCGGGTGATCTTGCCGTCCCGCACGTAGCAGCCGGCGATGGCGCCGACCCGTGGCACCCGGAAGACCTCCCGCACCTCGGCCTCGCCCGTGACGATCTCCTCGAAGACCGGCGAGAGCAGGCCGAGCATGGCCGCCTCCAGGTCTTCGAGCAGCTTGTAGATGATTTCGTAGGTCCGGATCTCGACGTCGGACTGCTCCGCCAGGTCACGGGCCCGCTTGTCCGGCCGGACGTTGAATCCGATGATCGTCGCGTTCGACGCGGCTGCCAGCTGCACGTCGTTCTCGGTGATGCCGCCGACGCCGCGCAGCACGAAGGACAACTTGACGTCGTCGCGCTCGAGCCGCTTGAGCGACTCGGTCACCGCTTCGAGCGAGCCCTGTACGTCCGCCTTGAGCACGATGTTGAGGGTCGCCGTCTCGCCCCGCGAGATCTGCTCGAACAGGTCCTCCAACCGGGCCCCCGTCGCCGCGGCCACGGGCATGTGTCCCGAGAGGCGGAACCGCTGCGCGCGCGCCTCGCCCAGGTTGCGCGCCCGGGCCAGGTCCTTCGCCCCGCGCATCTCGTCGCCCGCGTGCGGCGGCTCCGAGAAACCGAGCACCTGCACCGGCGTGGAGGGCAGCGCTTCCTTGATGTGGTCGCCGCGGTCGTCGACCAGGGCCTTGACCTTGCCCCAGGCCGCGCCGGCGACGACCGGGTCCGACACGCGCAGGGTCCCCTGCTGCACGATGACCGTGGCCACCGGGCCGCGTCCGGCTTCGAGGTTGGCCTCCAGCACGACGCCGCGGCCCTCGCCCTCGACCCGCGCCGTGAGCTCCTCGACCTCGGCCACGAGGACGATCTGCTCGAGCAGGTTGTCGATGCCGGTGCCCTGCAGCGCGGAGACCTCGACGGTGATGGTGTCGCCGCCCCAGGCTTCGGGCACCAGCTCGCGCTCGGAGAGCTGCTGCAGTACCCGCTGGGGATCGGCGTCGGGACGGTCCATCTTGTTGACGGCCACGATGATGGGCACGTCAGCCGCCTTGGCGTGGTCGATGGCCTCGACGGTCTGGGGCATGACCCCGTCGTCGGCGGCGACGACGAGGATCACGATGTCCGTCACCTGTGCGCCGCGGGCCCGCATGGCGGTGAAGGCGGCGTGGCCCGGGGTGTCGATGAACGTGATCGGATGGTCCTGCCAGTCCACCTGGTAGGCGCCGATGTGCTGGGTGATGCCGCCCGCCTCGCCCGCGACCACGTTGCTCGAGCGGATGCGGTCGAGCAGCAGCGTCTTGCCGTGGTCGACGTGGCCCATCACGGTGACGATGGGCGCCCGCGGCCGCTGGTCGGCCTCGTCCTCGTCGTCCTCGTCCTCGAAGTAGCGGGCGAGCAGCTCCGCCTCCTGCTCCTCGCCGGGGTCGACGAGGCGCACGTCCGCGCCCAGTTCGGCCGCGAAGAGCTCGATCATGTCGTCGGACAGTGACTGGGTGGCCGTGACCATCTCGCCCTGAAGGAGCAGGAAGCGCACGACGTCACCGGCGCTGCGATTGAGCTTCGGTCCGAGGTCGCGCGCGGTGGAGCCGCGTTCGACGATGATCTCGCCCTCGGGCACCGGCGCCGTCGACGGCTGGTACGTGGTGAGCTGGGTCGGCTCCAGCTCCTCGAGGTTGCGCCGGCGACGACGCGCCCGGCGCTGGGGCGGCCGCCGTCCGGGCATGCCGCCGCGGCCACCCTGGGGCGGTGCGCCGACGGGTGCGCCCGCGCCCGACCGGCCGCCGAAGCTGCCGCCCGTGCGCCCCCCGTACCCACCCGAAGAGGGGCCACTGGGGCGGCCCGCGCCGCCCGACGGCCGTCCGCCGGTCCGGGGTGGGTAGGAGCTCGCCGGGCGCGGGCCCGACGATGGTGCGCTCGGGCGCCGGCCGCCCATGCCGGGCGGGGGCGGAATGGGCCGGCCGCTCGGGCCGAGGGGCGGGCGCGGCGCGGGCGGGGGCGGGACCGGCTTGCCGGAGGGGCTCAGCGGGGGCCGCGACGCGCGCGACGCCGCATCGGCCGGCGGCGCGGCGGTGTCGGGGGCCTTGGCGGCGGGGATCACCGGGGCCGATGCGGCGGGCTGGCTGGGCGCACTGGGCGCGCTGGGCGCGCTCGGCTGGCTCGGCGCACTCGGCTGGCTCGGCGCGCTCGGTTGGGCCGACGCAGGCCGGCTGCTGATCAGACGGGACGAACGCGCGGGCGCTTCGCCCGCCGGGGCGGGGGCAGAGGCGGCGGGCGCGTCCACCTTGCGGGCCGGCGCCTTCTTGGCGGGCGCCGTGCCGGCGGTCGCGCTCGAGGCGGCCACTTTCTTGGTGGGCGCCGCGGCGGGGGCCGCGACGGCCTTCTTGGCCGCCTTCTTCGCGGCGGCGGGCTCCTCGGGCTGGACGGGGCGGCGCAGACCCTCGGCATCGGCCTTGCGCCGGACGCGGTCGGCCTGGGCGTCCTCAATGGAAGAGGAGTGGCTCTTGACCCCGATGCCCAGGGACAGGGCCAGCTCGAGCCCTTCCTTGTTGGTGAGCCCTAGCTCTTTGGCCAGCTCATAGACGCGAATCTTCTTCGGCAAGTGGTTCTCTTCGTCCTTTGTCCATTTCGGGGCCAGGGATCAACCCAGCCCCCTATCCTCGCACATCGGGTGCCAGGCTCCCCCACGCCTGCACCAGCTGTGCGTGCAAACGCCGCACGTCGTCGGCCCGGACCGGTGCCCGGAAGGCCCGCTCGAAGCCGTGCCGGCGCACGGCCTGCTCCAGGCAGTCGAGCGAATCCCGGCACAGCCAGGCGCCCCGGCCAGGAGCGCTCCGTTCCAGCGTGAGCGACCCGTCGGTCCGCCGCGCCACCCGGACGAGCGCGTCGGCGGGCCGGGTGCGGCGGCAGCCGACGCAGGTCCGCTTCGGCGTTATGCCTCGGCCTCTTCCGGGCTGGGCGCCGCCGCAGACTCGGCCGGCGTCTCGTCCACGGCCTCGACCACCGCGTCGGCGACCGCCTCGACTTCGGCCTCGGCTTCGGCCTCCGCCTCGGCTTCGGTTTCGGGTGCGGCTGCCGCCTCGGTGCCGGCGGGTGTGGCCCCCGCGTCCTCCGCCTGGTGCGTCCATTCCTCGGCCGACATCGCCTCGCCGCCCTCGGCCGGCTTCCAGACCAGGTCGCCGCTCTCGTCCTCGACCCACTCGCCTTCGGCCCACTCCTGGTCGCCGTAGCCGCCGGCCTCCTCCTCGGCCAGTTGGGTCTCGCTCTTGATGTCGATGCGCCACCCCGTCAACCGGGCGGCCAGGCGGGCGTTCTGTCCCTCCTTGCCGATGGCCAGCGACAGCTGGAAGTCGCTCACGATCACCGTGGCCGTGCCCGTCTCCTCGTCCAGGCGCACCTCGCGGACCCGTGCCGGTGCCAACGCGTTCTGAATCAGCTCAATCGCGTCGTCCGAGAACGGCACCACGTCGACCCGCTCGCCCCGCAGCTCGTTGGTGACCATGCGCACCCGCGAACCGCGCGCGCCGACGCAGGCGCCGACAGGGTCGACGTTGGGGTCGTTCGACCAGACCGCGATCTTGGTGCGGTGGCCCGGTTCCCGTGCCGCCGCCTTGATCTCGACCACGCCCGATCCGATTTCGGGCACCTCGAGCTCGAAAAGCCGCTTGATCAGACCCGGATGCGTCCGGCTCACCACGATCTGGGGCCCCTTGGTCGTCTTGCGCACCTCGACGATGTAGGCCTTGAGGCGCGTCCCGTGCTCGTAGCGCTCGTAGGACACCTGCTCGGCCTGCGGCAGCAGCGCCTCGACCTTCCCGAGGTCGAGCAGCGTGTAGCGGTTGTCCGTCTGCTGGACGATCCCGGTGACGATGTCGCCCTCACGCCCGGCGTACTCCTCGTACTTCATGTCGCGCTCGACCTCGCGGATCCGCTGCAGAATGACCTGCTTGGCGGTCTGTGCGGCGATGCGCCCGAAGTCATCCGGCGTGTCGTCCCACTCGCGGACGACCTCGCCGTCGTCGTTGAGCTCCTGGCCGTACACGCGGATCTCGCCGGAGTCCGGGTCGATGGTGACCACGGCCTCCTCGGCGGCGTCGGGTCGCCGCTTGTAAGCGGCCACGAGGGCGTTGGCCAGGGCATCGAGCAGCGTCTCGACCGAGATCCCCTTGTCGCGCGCGATCTGACCCAGCGCGTCGAGGAACTCGAAGTTCGTCTTGCTCATGACCGCTTCACCCTCTCACTCTTCGCTCGCCTGGGCTCGGGGCCCCACTGGAAAACCGTCCGGGCCCGCTCCACGCGGTCGTAGGCCACGCGCATGGTCCCTCCGGTCACCTCCGGCCCGGCCAGCGTGAACCCCTCCCCGTCCGCCTGCTCGAGCGTCCCCGTAACCCGGCGCACCTCGGGCGTGCCGGCGTCCACGCGCGCCGTGACCGTCTCCCCGAGGGCCCGGGCGAACTGGGCCGGCGTGCGCAGGCGGCGCTCGAGGCCCGGGCTCGACACCGAGAGCGTGTACCGCCCCGGCATGGGGTCCAAGTCGTCGAGCACGGACGAGACGTCGCGGGTGGCCTCCCCGAGTTCGTCCACCCCGATGCCGCCGTCGCGGTCGACGAACACCGTGAGGGTGGCGCCCGACACCTCGACGTCGACCAGGTCGAGGCCGCGGGCAGCGAGGACCGGTGACAGCGCACCCTCCAGCTCGCTCGTGTCCCTGGTCATCACCGCCACCTCCTCTCTCCCTTCGGCTCTACCGACTGCACCCCCAAAGCGAAAGCGTGGGCCGCAGCCCACGCTTCTACGAGGTACTGATCTAAAAATGGACAGCTCAGGAAGAGTATACCAACCGGGGCCCTAATAGGACCGGCCGACCACCGCCACGAGCGCGTCGTCTCCGTCCCCGGGCCCGGCTAACGAACCGTCGGGCCGCTGCAGACAGCGCACGCTCAGGGCGTGCTCCGCCAGGCGGTCCTCGCCGTCGTCCCCGAGCGCCGACATGGGGATGCGGGCGAATCCGACCGACCCCGCCTCGACGGCCTCCTCCAGCGTGGCGGCTTCCGCCGTCCGGGCCCTCAGCGCCGCCGCCGCCTCGTCTCGCAGCTCCCGGCCCGCCGACGCCAGCACGGCGGCCACTTCGGTCGCCACCGCGGCGAGGGGCACGGCCTTCTTCTCCCGGCAGTGCCGCACCACCAGGGTCACGTTGCCGTCGGCCAGGTCACGGGGACCGACCTCGACGCGCACCGGCACGCCCTTGAGCTCCCAGTCGACGCTGCGACGTCCGAAGCTGGTGTCGGTGCGGTCGTCGATGCGCACCCGGGTTCCCTGCGCCCGGAGCTCGCCGGCCAAGGCCTCGGCGGCGGAGCGCACGCCCTCCTCCTCTTTGACCACCAGGAGCACCACCTGGACGGGCGCCAGCGCGGGCGGCAGGCGGAGGCCGAAGTCGTCGCCGTGCGCCATGATCAGCGCGCCAACGAGCCGAGTCGACACGCCCCACGAGGTCTGCCACACGTACTCGAGCGTGCCTTGCGCGTTGGAGAAGGTGATGTCGAAGGGCCGGGCGAAGTTCTGACCCAGCTCGTGGCTCGTGCCCATCTGCAGCGCCTTGCCGTCGCCCATCATTCCCTCGCAGGTCCACGTCCGGTTCGCCCCGGCGAAGCGCTCGCGTGGGGTCTTGTGACCGGTGAGGACGGGCACCGAGAGCACGTCGACCATGGTCGAGCGGTACACGTCGTTCAGGATGCGCAGCGCGTAGGCCCGGGCGTCCTCCTCGGTGGCGTGCGCCGTGTGCCCCTCCTGCCAGAGGAACTCGCTGGTCCGCAGGAACAGGCGCGGGCGCAGCTCCCAGCGCACCACGTTCGCCCACTGATTGAGCAGCAGCGGGAGGTCGCGGTGGCTCTGGATCCACTTGGAGAAGAAGCTGTTGATGACGGTCTCGCTGGTCGGCCGCACCACCAGCGGCTCCTCGAGTTCCTTGCCGCCGGCGTGGGTCACCACGGCGAGTTCGGGTGCGAAGCCCTCGACGTGCTCGGCCTCGAGCTTCAAGAAGGCCTCGGGGATGAACAACGGGAAGTAGGCGTTCTCCGCGCCCGCCTCCTTTATCCGCCGGTCGAGCTCGGCCTGCATGAGCTCCCAGATGCCGTAGCCCCAGGGGCGGATGACCATGGTCCCGCGGGCGGGGCCGTTGTCCGCCAGCTCGGCCCCCGCGATCACCTCCTGGTACCAGCGCGGGAAGTCCTCCGCCCGCGTCACGATCGCGCCCTTTGCCATCGGAGAAGGCTAGCTGTCGTTGTGGCGACGGATGATCTCTATTTTCTCCGCGGTCTGGTTGGGGTCGTCCCCCGTGACTTGCAGCAGCGCGCGCCGGTCCGCCTCCGCCTCCGCCTCGGCGCCCTGGTCCGCCGCCGCGATCCGCGCCTCGACGCCTTCGGACACGAGCCGCTCCGCCTCGTCGACGAGTGCCTGCACCATGTCGGCTTCGGGAACGACGCGGATGATCTTGCCGCGGATGAACAGGTGACCCTTCTGCTTGCCCGCCGCGATGCCGAGGTCGGCTTCGCGCGCCTCGCCGGGCCCGTTGACGACACAGCCCATCACCGCGACCTGGATCGGGAGGCTCAGCTTCTCGAGGGCCTCCTGCGCCGCCTGGGCCACCGCGATCACGTCGACCTGCGCCCGCCCGCAGGACGGGCACACGATCAGGTCGAGGCCCTTGCGTTCACGCAGGCCCAGTGACTCCAACAACTGGCGGCCGGCGCGGGCCTCCTCGACCGGGTCGGCGGTGAGCGAGTAGCGGATGGTGTCGCCGATGCCCTCCGCCAACAGCGTGCCGATGCCCGCGGTGCCCTTCAGGAGGCCGGCCGGCGGGGGGCCGGCCTCGGTCACGCCGAGGTGGAGCGGGTGGTCGAACGTCTCGGATGCCAGGCGGTAGGCGGCGATCATGAGAGCGACCGACGACGCCTTCACCGAGATCTTCACGTCGTGGAACCCGACCTCCTCGAAGAGTGCCAGCTCGTTCTGGGCCGACTCGACGAGCGCCTCGGGCGTCGCCCCACCGTGCTTCTTGTAGAGGTCGGGGTGCAGCGAGCCCGCGTTCACGCCGATGCGGATGGGCACGCCACGGTCGCGCGCCTCGGACGCCACCTGCTTGATCTCCGCCTCCTTGCGGAGGTTGCCCGGGTTGAGGCGCAGGCCCTGGACGCCGGCCTCCAACGCCGCCAGCGCCATCTCGTGGTGGAAGTGGATGTCCGCCACGATGGGCACGGGCGCGCGCGGCACAATGTGCGCCAGGCCCTCGGCCGCCGCCTCCTCGTTGCACGTGCACCGCACGATGTCGGCACCCGCAGCGGCCAGCGCGTAGATCTGGGCCAGCGTCCCGTCGACGTCCGCCGTCTTCGTGGTCGTCATCGACTGCACCGAAACGGGCGCGCCGTCGCCGATCGGCACGCCGCCGAGCACGATGCGCCGGGTCTTTCGGCGTGGGGACAGCAGGGACGAGGAAAGCTCCATCAGGGGGTCAGTGCCCCGGAATATGCAACGGGTGCGTGATGTCGAGGAAGATCCCCGAGACGACGAAGACGCTCAGGAACGCAATAAAGAGGAAGGCCACCGGGAAGAGCTTGGTGATGTCGGCCCGGTAATAGGGCTCACCGCGTCGGGTGCGCACCCACTCGTACACGGCGATCGCCACGTGCCCCCCGTCGAGCGGGATCATGGGCAGCATGTTCAGGAGGCCGAACACGACGTTGATCGCGATGAGCAGCACCAACACGGAGTAGAGGCCCTCCTCCTCCGCCTGGGAGCCGAGGTTGGCGATGCCGACGATGGAGACCGGTCGCGGCGCGGAGCCCGGGTTCTCCGCCACCTTCTGCGCCGCATTGGAGTTGGTGTCCTGGTGGAGCACCGAGGACAGGCCGCTGGGCGAGAAGGTCTGGGCGATGCCCGTCACCTCCTGGTCCGTCACCTGCCACAGCGTCGTGAACGCGGCCGGGACCGCGCCCGGCGCGCTGACCGACTGGCTGGCGGGCGTGATGTTGACCCCGAGGTACCCCCGGTCCGCCAGGTGCTGCCCCTCGACGACGACCCCCTTGCCGCTCCGCGGCGTCACCGTGAGGTGGATCAACCGGCCGTCGCGCTTCACCCCGAGGACGAGCGGCTTGCCGGTCGAGTGCTTGACCACGTCGCTCATCGCGTTCGGGTTGTTGAAGGGCTTGCCATCAATGGAGACGATGACGTCTCCGGTCCGCAGGCCGGCCGCGGCAGCCGGGGTCTGCGCCACGCCCGGCCACTTCTCCACGCCGGCGACCGTGACGTTGTTGCCCGCCGTGCCGAAGGTGAGCACCACGATAAGGGCGAGGACGATGGCAATGAGGAAGTGCATGGCCGACCCGGCGGACGCCACGATGATCCGCTTGTGGAAGGGCTGGTTGCGGTAGGCGCGGGGCTCGTCCTCGGCCGGGACGTCTTCGGTCGAGGTGAAGCCGGTGATGCGGACGTAGCCACCGGCCGGTATGGCCTTCACGCCGTACTCGGTCTCGCCCCGGCGCACCGACCACAGGCGCGGTCCGAACCCGACGAAGTACTCGGTCACCTTCATGCCGGCCCACTTGGCGGTGGCGAAGTGGCCCAGCTCGTGCAGCATCACGATGACGACCAGAATGGCGATGAAGAGGAGGAGGTATCCCAGGCCGGCGAGCACGAAGACGGCCGTCAGCAGCGCCAGCGCGAGCAGGAGCTGGAGGATGCGGCCCGCACCCCCGCTGGGGGTTGCGTCGGGCCCGAGAGGCGGCGGGGCCGGCGGGGCCTCCTTGGTCAGGGTCATCGCGCCCCCAAGGCTACCGGCGGCCTCAACCGCCCAGGCGGCGGCCCACGATGGCGCGGGCTCGGTCGCGCGCCGCGGCGTCGGCGGCCAGCACGGCCTCGACCTGGTCGATCTGCTCGTCCCGCCAGCCCTCGAGCGTCTCGGCGACCACGTCCGCGATGTGCGCCCACCGGAGGCCGCCCTCGAGGAAGGTCGCAACGGCGATCTCGTTGGCCGCGCTCAGCCACGCCGGGGCCGAGCCGCCCTGGCGCCCGGCCGCGTAGGCCAGGTCGATGCAGCGGAAGACCGTCCGGTCGGGCGGCTCGAACGTGAGGGTGAGCGGGCCGGACCAGTCCATGGCGCCGAACGGTGCGGGCGAGCGGTCCGGCCAGCCCAACGCGTAGCCGATGGGCAGGCGCATGTCGGGCCGCGAGAGTTGCGCCAGCGTCGATCCGTCTCGCAGCTCCACCATGGAATGGACGACGGATTGCGGGTGCACGACGATGTCGATGCGGTCGTAGTCGATGCCGAAGAGCTCGTGGGCCTCAATGACCTCCAGCCCCTTGTTCATGAGGGTGGACGAGTCGACGGTGATCTTGGGGCCCATGGACCAGGTGGGATGGGACAGCGCGTCCGCCACCGTCACCTCCTGGAGCTCGCGCGCCGAGCGGCCCCGGAACGGCCCACCCGACGCGGTGAGGAGCAACCGGGCCACCGCGGCCGTGCCGTCGACCGCGGCGAGGCACTGGTGCAGTGCGCAGTGCTCCGAGTCGACGGGGACGATCTCCGCGCCGGGCGTGCGGCGCGCCTTCTGCACCACCGGCGCGCCGGCGATCAGCGACTCCTTGTTGGCCAGCGCCAGCCGCTTGCCCGCTTCAAGCGTGGCCAGCGTGACCGGGAGGCCGGCGAAGCCCACCACGGCGTTGAGGACGACGTCGGCACCCTGCGCCCCCTCCACCAGGCCGGCCTCACCGGTGAGGACCGCGGTCCCGCGTGGCACCCCCGCCTCCACGGCCCCGGCGAGCGAGGGGTCCCCGACGACGACCACGGGCGGACGGAACTCGCGTGCCTGCGCGACGAGGACGTCGACGGAACGGTGTACCGCCAGGGCGTGCAGCCGGAAGCGCTCAGGTTGGCGCCGCAGGATGTCGAGCGCCTGGGTCCCTACCGAGCCTGAAGAACCCATCAGACTGACGGAGCGCATCAGCTCACCCGAGGTGGAGCGCCTTGACCACGAAATACGTGGCGGGCATGACGAAGAGCAGTCCGTCGACGCGGTCGAGGATGCCGCCGTGCCCGGGCAGCAGCCGGCCCATGTCCTTGACCCCCAGGTGCCGCTTGATCATGGACTGGCTGAGGTCGCCGAGCGGCGCCACGATCGCCACGACGACGCCGAAGAGCAGCGCCTTGCCGACGGTCCAGGGGTGGATCAAATGCACCACGATGACCGCGACCAGGATGGCGGCCACGGCGCCGCCGATGAGCCCCTCCCAGCTCTTGTTCGGACTGATGCTCGGGGCGAGAGGATGGCGCCCCATGGCCGAGCCCACCAGAAGGGCGGCCACGTCGTCGGCCACGGTGACGATGACGGCCGCCAGGATGAACGCGATCCCGTGCCGGTCGGGGAACAGGTTCGGGTTCAACAAGAGCGCGGCGAACGAACCGAAGGCGCCGACCCAGCAGAAGATGAAGACGGTCGAGATCAGTCCCGACACGGGGTCCGCCGCCGGTTCCACGCGGGCCAGGTACCAAATGAACGAGCCGGCGACGAGCAGCACGAGCACGAGCGGCAGCGCCGCCACGCCCTTGTTGTAGGTCTCGACCATCAGCGAGAGCACCGCCACGAGGCCGAGCAGCGTGGCCGGATGGTACTGCGAGCGCCGGAAGGCGGCGAAGGCCTCGGCCGTCGCCAGGAGCACGACGAGGGTGACGATGACCAGGGTGGCGACCGTGCCGGCGGCGAAGCAGGCCAGCGCCGCGATGCCGAGGATGATCCCCGAGCCGATGGCGACCCGCATGTCGCGGCCGCCCGTCCCCGCGGTGTTGACGTTCCCGGTCCGCACGTTTGATCTGTCCGCACGCGTCGTGCGCGTCGTACGCGTCTTGGGCTCCGGCGGCGTGGGCGCGCTGAAGGCGCGAGGCGGCCGCGGCGGTGGCGGCTGCGTTCACCGGCCGCACGGGGGCCGCGACCGGCTCATAGGCCTCGGGGGCCTCGGGTTCGGACGCCACCGGCTCCGGCTCCGGCTCCGGCTCGGGCTCGGGCGCGCGCACCCGGGTTCGCCGTGGCGGCGGCGCGGCCTCCGGCTCAGGCGGGATCACCAGCGTGTCGTCGGACTCGAAGTGCCAGGGCCGGCGCTCGACGTCGACCTCCTCCACTTCGCCGACCAGGGCACCGACGGCGGGGAGGTCCTCGGACAGCATGGACGGCTCGAACACGTCCTCCTGGGCCTCCCAGTCGGTGTCCTCCTCGCGCCACATGGGAGGGGCCACGAGCGGCTCCTCGCCGTTACTGCGGTCGAGGATGGCCGGCACCTGCCCGGTGGGTGCGTCGTTCCAGTGCGGGATGTCCGGGTGCTCCTCCAACACCGGACCGGTGACCTCGCGCACGGTGTCCCCCGCCGGCTCGGCGCCGATGATGCGCACGCGCCCGGAGTGGTACGACGGCACGTCGTTCAGTTCGGAGTCCTCGGCGTTGGCGCGGCCGGCATCCTCCGAGTCGGTCTCGCCGAAGTTGCCGAAGTCCTCCGTGTCGTCGGGCATGTCGCGCGCTCCTCAGACCTGCAGGAGCTCTTGCTCTTTGTGCGCGAGCAACTCGTCGATCAACCCGACCTGTTCGTGCGTGATCTTCTCGAGCTCCTTCTCCACCCGTTCGAGCTCGTCCGTCGAGAGCTCGCCCTCCTTCTGCAGCGCCTCCAGATCGTGGCGCCCCTGCCGGCGTGCGTTCCGCACGGCGACCCTCCCCTCCTCTGCCTTGTGGCGCACGACCTTCACCAGCTCCTTACGCCGCTCTTCTGTCAATGGCGGAAAGGCCAGCCGGATCACGGTGCCGTCGTTGGTGGGGTTGATACCCAGGTCGGAGGCCATGATCGACTTCTCTATGGCCCCGAGCGACCCCTTGTCATACGGGGAGACCATCAGGAGCATGGCGTCGGGCACGCTGAACCCGGCCAGTTGGCGAAGCGGCGTCGGAGTGCCGTAGTAGTCGACCAGGAGCGGCTCGATGAGGGCGGACGAGGCCCTTCCCGTGCGCACGTGGCCCATCTCGGCGCGCACGTGGTCGATGGCCTTGGCCATCTTCTCCCTGGTCTCGTCTTTGACCAGGGCGGCTAGGTCCTCGTCCATCAACGGACCAGCGTACCGATCTGCTCGCCGCCGAGCGCACGAACGATGTTCCCGGGGATCATGAGGTCGAACACCCTGATCGGCAGGTTGTTGTCCTTGCAGAAGGTGATGGCGGTCAGGTCCATCACCCGCAGGTCCCGGTTGATGACCTCCATGAAGGAGATCTCGTCGTAGCGGGTGGCGGTGGGGTCCAGCTTGGGGTCGGCCGAGTAGACGCCGTCGACCCCTGAGTGGGTGCCCTTGCACAGCAACTCCGCGCCGATCTCGGCCGCCCGCAGCGCAGCCGGGGTGTCGGTCGTGAAGAAGGGGTTGCCCATGCCGGCGGCGAAGATGACGATGCGCCCCTTCTCGAGGTGCCGGATGGCGCGGCGCCGGATGTAGGGCTCGGCCACCTCCGCCATGGAGAGCGCACTCAGCACGCGGGTCGGCTGGTCCTGCTGCTCGAGCGCGTCCTGCAACGCCAGCGCGTTGATCACCGTGCCGAGCATCCCCATCGTGTCCGAGGTGGCGCGGTCCATGCCGCCGCTCTCGCCCGTCGTTCCGCGCCAGATGTTGCCGCCACCGACGACCACGGCCAGCTCGAGGCCGCCGCCGTCCATGGCCCGCGCCATCTCCTTGGACAGGCGCTCGACGGTGGCGGCGTCGATGGTCTCGTCGGACGCGGCGGACGCCAGGGCCTCCCCCGACATCTTGAGGACGATCCGGCGCGGCTCTCCCACCTCGCCGCGCCTCAGGCGCCGACGACGACCTGCGCGAAGGCCACGATGCGGGCCGAACCGAGCATGCCGGCGATCGTCTGCTTCTCGTCCCGCACGTACGCCTGGTCGAGGAGCACGCGCTCCTTGTACCACCCGTTCATCCGGCCCTCGACGATCTTCGCCATGGCCGCGTCGGGCTTGCCCTCGTTGCGCGCGATCTCCTCGACGGTGGCGCGCTCGGCCGCGACGTCGGCCTCGGGCACCTCGTCACGGGAGAGGTAGGCCGGCTTGGTGAACGCGATGTGCACCGCGATGTCGTGTGCCAGCTCCTCGCTCCCCCCTTCGATCACGACGGCCACGGCGTTGACGCCGCGGCCCGACTGCTGATGGAGGTAGGTGTCGACGACCTGGCCGGACTCGGCGACCAGGCGGCGCACCCGACCGACGGAGATGTTCTCCCTGAGGGTGGACCGCAGCCGGTCGACCTCGTCGCTCAGCTCGCCGACGGCGTCCTCGCCCTTGGCCGCCACCAGCGCCGCCAGCTCGTCGCACAAGGCGACGAAGTCGTCGGACTTGGCGACGAAGTCGGTCTCGCAACGGAGCTCGACCACGGCGGCGGCGTCACCGCTGCGCACCGCGGCGACCGCGCCCTCGGCGGCCTCCCGCTCGCCGCGCTTGGCCGCGCCGGCCAGGCCCCACAGGCGGAGGAGCCGGACGGCCTCCTCGAGGTCGCCGCCGGCCTCCGTCAGGGCGCGCCGGCAGTCGAGGATCCCTGCGCCGGTCATCTGGCGCAGACGCTGGATGTCCTGGGTGGTGAAGTCAGCCACGCTCACGCCACCTCGACGGGCTCGGGCGACGCCGGCGCCGCGGGTGACGCGGGCGCCGCGGCCGGAGCGGCCGGCGCGGCCGGCGCGTGCACGCGGCGCGGGCGGGGCGACGGGCTCGCCGCGCCGCCCTCGTCGGCGGGAGCCGCCGGTGCGGTCTGGCGGCGGTGCTCCGCGATGAAGCGGCCCTCGGCCACGGCGTCGGCGATCACACGGCACATGAGCGATCCCGAGCGGATGGCGTCGTCGTTGCCGGGGATGACATAGTCGATGACGTCGGGGTCGCAGTTGGTGTCGACCACGGCGACCACCGGGAGGCCGAGCTTGCGGGCCTCGGTCACGGCGATCTGCTCCTTCTTCGTGTCGATGACGAACACGGCGTTCGGCAGGCGCTCCAGCGTCGCGATGCCGCCGAGGTTGCGGGACAACTTGTCGAGCTCGCGGGTGTGCTGCAGCGCCTCTCGCTTGGGCATGCCGTCGAAGTCGCCGGCGGCCTGCATGGCCCGCAGCTCCTGCATCCGCTTCACCCGGCCCGAGACGGTCGCGAAGTTGGTCAGCATGCCGCCCAGCCAGCGCTGGTTGACGTAGGGCATGCCGCACGCCTCGGCGTACTCGGCCACGGGGCCCTGGGTCTGCTTCTTCGTGCCCACGAACAGGATGGTGCCGCCGTCGGCCACGAGGTCGCGGACGAAGGAGTAGGAGGACTCGATCCCGCCCAGGGTCTTGCGAAGGTCGATCAGGTAGATCCCGTTGCGCTCACCGAGGATGTAGCGCTTCATCTTCGGGTTCCACCGTCGCGTCTGGTGGCCGAAGTGGACTCCGGCTTCCAGGAGCTGTCGCATGGTGACGACGGCCATAGAACTGTTCCTCCAGTCGGTTTCTGCCCTGGCGACGCGCCGCCCCGGCGGGGTGGCGACCGTGGTATCGCGCCAGGTGGTGTTGGTCGGTGTGGCCGCCCACCGGTCGGTGGGCCGTGCCATCGTAGCCGTTCAGCGGGCCCACAGCTCCCGCCTGCGGCGGATCAGGGCCGGACTTCGTAGTACAGGTTGGCCGGATCGCCGAAGTCGTGGACGGTGAACGTGGCGAAACCGGCTTCCCGGCACATCTGCTCCGCCAGCTCGGGATGCAGGCCGAGGGTCCCGAGCCCGGCGCCACCGGGCTCGGAGAGCGCCGAGGACATGCAGGTGGCGACGGACGTTCCGTACATGAGCGCCAGCATCGGGTTGCGCAGGTTCTCGGCCCAGGTGGCGGCGCTGCGGATGTCCTTGATGAGCCACGTGCCGTCCGGCCGCAGGCTGCGGCGGATGGCGGCGATCGCCTCCGCGGGCCGGGGCATGTCGTGGACACAGTCGAGCGTGAGCATGAAGTCGTAGGTGGGCTCGGCGGGCAAGCCGGCGGCGGGGGCACAGTGGAGGACGACGTTCGTGAGGCCCGCCTCCGCCACCTTCTCGCCGGCACGGTCGAGCGCGTGGGTGGAGGGGTCGTACCCCTCGAACCGTGAGGCCGGGTAGGCGGTGGCGAGCGCGACCAACGCGACCCCGGACCCGCACCCGACGTCCGCGACCCGCGCACCCGCCGTCAACCGCTCGACCACCCCGCTGAGCGCCGGGAGGATCTGCGGGACGAGGACGACCTTGGTCCACGGTGCGGTGCACCGCTCCACCGCGTGGGCGGCGCTCGGGCCGAGGTCCTCGTAGCTCAGGCCCCGGCCGGTGCGGAAGGCGTCGGCCAGACGCGGGATCACCTCGGTGGGCAGCGCGGCGCCGGTGAAGGCGCCGGCGGCGAAGAACACGCTCTCGTTGTCGTTGGCGAGCACCGCCGCCCCCTCGGGTGTGAGCTCGAAGCGGTCCCCGTCCGCCGTCTCCACCAGACCGGCGGCGCCCTGGCAGCGCAGCCACTCCAGGAGCCAGCGCGCATGGAGCCCGGTCAGCGCGGCGAGCTCGTCGGCGCGGAGCGGCCCCCTTCCTGCCATCGCCCGGTAGAGCCCGAGCTGGTCACCCAGGTGGATCATCAGCCCGACGACCTCGCCCTGCTTGTAGCCCCACACGCGCAGTGACAGCGCGGCCAGTGCGTCGCTGTCCATCGGCCGCGTCTCCATGGGTCAGCTCCTCGGATGCGTCTCGTCGTACACCGCGCGCAGCCGCTCCTTGCTCACGTGCGTGTACACCTGCGTGGTGGCCAGGCTGGCGTGGCCCAACAGCTCCTGGACCACGCGCAGGTCGGCGCCGCCGTCCAGCAGGTGGGTGGCGTAGGTGTGGCGCAGGGCGTGGGGGTGCGTCGGCGCGACCGCGCGACGGTCGAGGATGCGGCGGACATCGCGGGGGCCGAGGCGCGCGCCGCGCTGGTTCACGAAGACGGCCTCGGGCGGGCCGGCCAGTCCGTCGCGCCCGCCCTCGAACCACGCCCGTAAGGCCGCCACCGCGGTGTCGTGGATCGGGACGCGGCGCTGCTTGCCGCCCTTGCCCAGCACGGTGACGGTCCGCCCGCGCAGGTCGACGTCGCCGCGGTCGAGTCCGCACAGCTCCGACACGCGCAGCCCCGCCGCGTAGAGGAGCTCCAGCACCGCCAGGTCGCGCCGGTCGAGCGCGGACGCGGCCGGCGCGTCGAGCAGCGTCGCCATCTCGCCGCCCGACAGCACGCGGGGCAGCCGCCCGCCGCCGGAGGGCGCCCGCAGGGAGCGCGCCGGGTCGGAGACGATGCGACCCTGCCGGAGCAGCCAGGAGAAATAGGCGCGCAGCGCAGCCGCCTTCCGGGCCACGGTGGCGCGGGCCAGGCGCCGCGTGCCGAGCGAGGCCAGGTAGCGCCGCAGGTACATGCGGTCGACGCCCTCGGGACCGGTGACGCCGCTGCGGCCCATCCACTCGGCGAACGCCGCCACGTCGCCGCGGTAGCCGGTGCGGGTCGCGGGCGAGCGCCCGGCCAGCCACGCATCGAATCCGGGCAGGTCCCAGTCCGGAGAGACGAAATTCGGCACGAAACGAACGGTACCGCCCGCACTGGGCCGATCCTGGGAACTAACGTCGCCGGGGAACCATCGGGGGGTCCGCTGCGTTCCGGAAAGGGGGGCCGATGGCCTCGAAGTTCGATCGGCGCACGCTGCTCGCAAGCGGGGCGGCTGCCGCGGCGGGTTTCGCAGGTGCGTCCGCGCTCGGGACGGGCCGGGACGAGATGGCGGGGGCGACGACCAACGGCCCGGGGCGCAACGGGGTCTCCACGGCGACGCCCCAGAAGGGGGGCGCCCTCGTCTTCGGCGTCGACGCCGAGGAGCAGGGGTTCGACCCCACGAGCGCCCGTTTCGACGAGGTGGGCGTCATGTACGCCCGCACCGTGTTCGACCCGCTGACCATCGTGCTCGCCAACGGCGACTGGGCCCCTTACCTGGCCGAGTCGGTCGTCCCCAACTCGTCCTACACGACGTGGACCATCACCTTGAAGCCGAACGTGCTCTTCCACGACATGACGCCGTGCGACGGGGCGGCACTGGTGGCGAACCTGCAGGCGCAGTCCAAGTCGCTGCTGACCGGCGTCGTAATCAACCCGACGCTCGAGTCGATCACGCAGACGGGACCGCTGGCGGCAGCCATCACGTTCAAGGCACCCTGGGTGCCGTTCCCCTACTACCTGGCCGGCTGCATCGGCGGCCAGATCGCGTACGTCGTGGCGCCGTCCATGCTGGCGAACAAGAACGGCACGTCGAACCCGGTCGGCACCGGGCCCTTCAAGTTCAAGGAGTGGATCCCCAACGACCACTTCACGGCGACGGCCTGGGAGCACTACTGGCGGCCGGGCCTGCCCCACCTGGAGTCGATCACGTTCAAGCCCATCCCCGACGAATCGGCCCGAGCCGAGGCGCTCAAGACGGGCACCATCGACATCATGATCACGGACACGCCGCAGATCATCACGCAGTTCCGTGGCAACCGGAGCTACTCCTACATCGACGACAGCACCAAGGTGGCCGGCGAGCCGGACATGAACTGCGTCCAGCTCAACGGCGGTGAGGCACCGTTCAACGACCCCAACGTGCGCCTGGCCGCCGCCATGGCGATCAACCGCAAGCAGTACGCGTCGGTCATCGACGACAACGTGCTGCCGGTGAGCAACGGGCTCTTCGTCCCGGGCTCGCCGTACTTCTCCGCCACGAACTACCCGAAGTACAACCCCAGTGCGGCGAAGCGGCTCGTCCAGGCGGCCGAGAAGGCCCACGGTGGTCCCATCAGCTTCACCAACGGGAGCACCAACTCGCCGGCGGCCATCCGGGCCCAGGAGTACATCCAGCAGGCGTGGCAGGCCGTCGGGTTCAAGGTGCAGAACACCATCGTCGAGCAGAACGACGACATCAACAACGCGCTCGTGGGCAAGTACCAGGCCCTGGGCTGGCGCCAATTCGGGGCGGTCGACCCCGACCTCAACTACATCTTCTGGAGCACCACCACGGTGGGGGGCGAGGGCGACCTGTCGATCAACATGGCCCGCAACCACGACCCCAAGGTCGAGGCGGCGCTGCTGGCCGGGCGGTCGAGCACCGCACACGAGGTACGGTCCTCCGCCTACCAGACGGTCAACAAGCGCCTGGCCGTCGACCTGCCCTACCTGTGGCTGGACCGTGCCGTCTGGGCGGTCATCAGTCAACCGAAGGTGAAGAACTTCAACAACCCCACTTCGCCTCAAGGCCAGTCCGCATTTGGCATGATCGGAGGGTCGATTTGGCCCACACAAATCTGGATCAGCTGAGCTGGAGGTCGATGAGCGGTCGCATCCTGGTCGTCGAGGACGATGAGCGGATCCGCTCCTCAATGCGGCTGGCCCTCGAGGGCGAGGGCTACGAGGTGCGGGACGCCGCCAGCGGCGAGGAGGGCCTCGACCTGTTCGCCGAGGCGCCCACCGACGTCGCACTGATCGACCTCATGCTCCCGGGCATGGACGGCTTCGAGTGCTGCCGCGCCCTGCGCCGCAACAGCGCCGTGCCCATCATCATCGTGACGGCGCGCTCGGACACCCACGACGTGGTGGCCGGGCTCGAGGCGGGGGCAGACGACTACGTCACCAAGCCTTTCGTGGCCAAGGAGCTGGCGGCGCGCATCCGGGCCCTGCTGCGCCGGGCGCGCCCGGCCGAGGAGGAGCCCGGCGCGCTGACGTTCGGCGACCTGCAGCTGCTGCCCGAGCAGGGCGTGCTCCGGCGGCTCAGCGGCGAGGAGGTGCACTGCACACGGACCGAGTTCCGCCTGCTGTGCGAGCTGGCGGCGAGCCCGAACAAGGTGCTGAGCCGCGAGCAGCTGCTGGACCGCGTCTGGGGCTACGACTACTTCGGCGACGGGCGCCTGGTCGACGTCCACATCCGGCGCCTGCGCACCAAGGTCGAGGCGGACCCCGCGGTGCCCCAGCACATCCTCACCGTCAGGGGCATGGGCTACAAGCTGGTGCCGTGACGTGAAACTGGGCATCGCCGCCCGGATCACCGCGATCTTCGGACTGGGCGCGTTGGTGCTCTCCATCCTGATGGGGGGCCTGTCCTACTTCACGACGCGCCACTTCCTGCTGGCCGGGCGCGAGACGGCGGCCCAGCAGCAGGCGTTCGCCAATGCCAACCTGGTGCGCAGCTCGCTGCAGACGGGCGACACCAACTACCCCGGCCTGC
Source organism: uncultured Acidimicrobiaceae bacterium (assembly GCA_963834405.1). Taxonomy (GTDB): domain Bacteria; phylum Actinomycetota; class Acidimicrobiia; order Acidimicrobiales; family RAAP-2; genus Bog-473. The sequence goes on from CAWIBX010000004.1 coordinate 95,611, forward strand.
TCGCCTCCATAGACGCCGGCTCCGACGCCCACTCGGTGCTCTACCACCTCAGCAAGTCGTACTCGGGTGTGCTCTCTGTGAACGCCTCGGTCATCCCCGGCCGGCTCCGCGCGGAGGTGCGGAGCGGTACCGCCGCCACCCAGACCTACCGCACGTCGGCCGGGACGGCCGAGATCGTGGTCGGCGTGCCCATCCCGTCGGTCAAGTCGGCCTACTTCGAGGTGTTCGACCTGTCGGATCTCGATCACACGCTGCACGTGCTGGGCCTCACCCTCTTCGTGGCGGGCGCGGTCACGACCTTGCTCGGCGTCGCGCTCGGCCGCTTCGCCAGCACGCGCGCGCTGCGCCCGCTGGCCGACGTCTCCCGGGCGGCCGGCGCCATCGCCGGTGGCGAGCTCGACACCCGGCTCGACGCCGACGCCGCCGACCCGGACCTCGAGGGGCTGACGCTGTCGTTCAACGCCATGGTGGACCAGCTGCAGGAGCGGATTGAGCGCGAGGCCCGCTTCAACTCGGACGTGAGCCACGAGCTGCGGTCCCCGTTGACGACGCTGGCGGCGTCGCTCGAGGTGCTCGAGGCCGACCAGGTGCACCTGACCCCACGCTCCCAGCGCGCGCTGCAGTTGCTGAGCGGCGACCTGCACCGCTTCCAGCGCATGGTGGGCGACCTGCTCGAGATGTCCCGGGCCGACGCCGGGTCCAGCGACGTGTTCCTCGCGGAAGTCAACGTGGCGGAGCTGGTCCGGCGCTCGGTGGAGGCCGGGGCGGCCAGCGTGGGCGCGGGCGACGGGAAGGGGTCCACCGCCCCGGCCGTCCACGTGGACCCTGCGGTGGCCGAGTGGCGGGTGGGGGTCGACAAGCGCCGCTTCGAGCGGGTGATGGTCAACCTGATGGAGAACGCGGCCAACTACGGCGGGGGCGCCACGGACATCTCGGTGCGGCCGGGGGCCGGTACCGGCGGTACCGGCGGTACCGGCGGTGGTGGCGGTGGTGGCGGTGGTGGCGGTGGTGGCGCGAGTGGCGCCAGTGCCGGCGGGCAGACCGTCGAGATCGTGGTGGACGACGCCGGGCCGGGGATCGACCCGGCCGAGCGCTCCAAGGTCTTCGAACGCTTCTACCGCGGCTCGGCCTCGGGGCGCCGGGGCACCGGCACCGGCAGCGGGCTCGGGCTCTCCCTCGTGGCCGAGCACATGCACGTCATGCACGGCCGCGTCCGGGTGGAGACGTCGCCCGCCGGCGGGGCCCGCTTCGTGGTCGCGCTCCCCGTGTTGGCCACGGACGGGGAAGAGCCCGGAGAGCCCGGAGAGGCCTCCGACGGGGGCGAGCACGGCCACGACGGTGCGGCCGGTGACCGCGGCGACGGCGGTGGCGGCAGCGGCGGCAGCGGCGGCGGCGGCGAGCGGATCGGCCACCGCGTCGGCGAGGGGATGGTCGAGTGACCCGGCCGGCTCGGGTACCTCAGGTGACAGGACGGCGACGGGGCCGGCTCGGCGCACTGGGCGCGGCGGCCGTGGTGGCGGTGCTCGGCGCGGGGTGCGCCATCCCGACGCAGAGCGGGCCCGTGGCCATTGCGCCGTCGAGGGTGCCGTTCGGGCTCCTGAACCCGCACGCGTCGACGACGACGACCACGCTCCCCAAGGCCCCGTCACTCGTGCCGGTGAAGGTCTTCTTTCTGAACGCCAGCGCGAACAATCAGCTCACGCCGGCCGACCGCGTCGTCGCCACCTCCCCGGCGCCGCTGACGGCGATCCTCACCGACCTCATCGCGGGGCCGAGCAACCTGGAACAGAACCGCGGGCTCACCACGGCCATCCCGAGCGACGTCACCGTGCTGTCGGCCACGGCGAACGGGAGCATCGTGACCGTCAACTTCAACAGTGCATTCGGTGACATCACCGGCACGAACACAGAGCAGGCGGTGGCTCAGGTCGTGGCGACGGTGGCCAACGCGAACGGGTTCGGCACCGGGGTGATCTTCCAGATAGACGGCGTACACACGGATGTGCCGATCGCCAACGGCTCGCAGGTATCCGGGCCGGTCTACCTCTTGGAGTTCTTGGGCGGCGCGGCGCCGTAGAGCCGGCGCCGCCCTTCAGCCGGCGTTCTCGACCTCGCGCCGCCAGTGCACCCGCGGCGCCCCCGACCACAGGTGCTCGAGGTCGTAGTACTCGCGCGTCTCCTGCAGGAACACGTGCGCGATGAAGTCGCCGTAGTCCATCAGCACCCAGGTGGCGTCGGCCAGACCCTCTATGCGGACGGGCGCCGTATCGTGCGCGTTCTTGACGCCGCGCTCTATCTCCTCGACCAGGGTCTTGACGTGCCTGGTGTTCGAGGCGCTCGTGATGACGAACGCGTCGACGACGCCGAACAGCTCACCCATCGCCAGCACGACCGTCTCATGCCCCAGCTTCGCATCCGCCCACTCCGCCGCGGTCGTCGCCGCGGGCGGGATGTGGACGTGCACGTCCACTCCTGGGGTCAACGGAGCACGTCCAGGATCCCGACCGTCAACAGGAAGGAGAGCGTGAGGATGGCGCCTCCGAGGAGCGCCCAGCGCTGCCTGCTGCGCCGCGCCAACTTCAGCATGGCCCGCCGGTCTGCCCGGCGCGCCGCGGGAGCGGGGGACGCAACGACTGCCGGACTCTCGGATAGCTCCGTCACCCTGGCCGGCATGGCGCTCATCTGGGCACAGCGTACATATCCCGGCGCCGGATGCAACGGATCACCCCGTCGGGCACCAGGCCGGCCACGGAACGGCCCTCCCGCAGGCGTTCGCGCACTTCCGAGCTCGACACGTCGACGGACGGTCCGTCGACCCGGACCACCCGCCACCCGTCGGGAACGGCCGGCGCAGGGCTGTGCGGGCGCGGGACGACGGCCAGGGTGACCAGGCGTTTGAGGTCCTCGGGACGGTGCCAGGACTCCAGCCCGGAGACCAGGTCCGCGCCCACGACCAGAAACAGCTCGGCCTCCTCGCCGCGGTTCCGGGCCTCGGCCAGCACCGCCTCCGCCGTCTCCACCGAGTAGCTCGGGCCGCCCCGGTCGACCTCCAGACGGCTCGCCTCGGCCCGCGGGATGTCGTCGGCGAGCGCCTCGGTCAGCGCGTAGCGGTCCTCCGCCGGTGAGACGCTGCGCCGTCCCGACTTCTGCCACGGGTCGTTCGCCACCACCAGCAGCAGCCGGTCCAGCCCGAGTGATTCGACGGCGGCGCGTCCGGCCGCCCCGTGGCCGGCGTGCGGCGGATCGAACGTCCCGCCGAGGATGCCGATCCGCGCCGGTCGGTCAGGTTCCCGCAAGTTCGGCGATCACCGGCGCGAGCGCGTCCATTTCGCCCTCGTGCACCACGATGTAACTGAAGCCGTACTCCTCCCGACGCTTGCGGAGGGTCTCGGCGATTTCGCCGACGGGTCCGATCAGCGCGACCGGCGCGGCGCGCAGTTGGTCGGGCGAGAGCCCGAAGGCCGGCGCGAGCTTGTCGATGACATCCTCCGCATCGGGGACCACCGCGACCGCCGCGGTCCAGCACTGCAGCTCCACGTCACCGGCGCGGTCGCCGGCGGCGTCGCGCACCCAACGCACGCGCCGGGCGTACTTCTCCGCCACTGCCTCGGCCGCCGTCTCCTCGCCGATCACCCCCGCGCGCAGGCTGGGCACCATGCTGACGACGTCGGCCACACGGCCGGCCAGTTCCAGGATGCGCCGGCTGCCGCCGCCGATCACCAGCGGCGGACCACCCGGTGTGACGGGTGCGGGCGTGCCCGACGCGGAGGTGACGCGGTAGTGCTCGCCGGTGAACGCGGCGTTGCCTTCGGTCCACATGGCGCGCATGATCTCGATGCTCTCCGCCAACCGCGCCACCCGCACGCCCGGCGGGTCCATCGGGATGCCCGACATGTCGTAGTCGGCGTTAGCCCACCCCGCACCGATGCCGAACTCGAACCGGCCGTCCGTGATGACGTCCAGCGTCGCCGCCTCCTTGGCGAGGACCACCGGGTGACGGAAGTCGTTGTCGAGCACCAGCGTCCCCACGCGCAGGGTCGTGGTCGCCTCCGCGGCAACCGCCAGTGCAAGCATGGGCGCCCACTGGTCGTCGAGGTGATCGGGCACATAGAGGGTCGAATAGCCCAGGTCCTCGCTCCTGCGGGCCAACTCCCTCCACGCGGCGGGGGTCGGCGCGCGCGACGCCTGCAGTGCGAACCGGAAGGCGGCCATGAACTGGGATCCTACGGCGTTAGGCTGTTGCGGTGCCGAGCCAGCCCGAGATTGCCCTGTGGAGCGCCGCGTCCTGGCGGAAGTTCCCCGCCGCGCAACAGCCCGTCTGGCCGGACGCGGACGCGCTCAAGAAGGCCGAGACACGGCTGGCCGGGTTGCCGCCCCTCGTGTTCGCCGGTGAGGCCCGCCATCTGACCGCGCAGCTGGCCGACGTGGCCAACGGAGAGGCGTTCCTCCTGCAGGCCGGCGACTGCGCCGAGTCCTTCGACGAGTTCTCGGCCGACGCCATACGCGACAAGCTGAAGATCATCCTGCAAATGGCCGTCGTCCTCACCTACGCGGCCGGTGTGCCGGTGGTAAAGGTGGGGCGCATCGCTGGCCAGTTCGCCAAGCCCCGCTCAGCCCCGACCGAGCGCGTGGGCGACATGGAGCTCGAGGCCTTCCGCGGCCACATGGTCAACGACGAGGCCTTCGACCCTGAGGCGCGCCGCCCCGACCCCGAGCGGCTTGTCGCCGCCTACCAGCAGTCCGCTTCGACGCTCAACCTGCTGCGCGCCTTCACCAAGGGCGGCTTCGCCGATCTCTCGCAGGTGCACGTGTGGAACCAGCAGTTCGTCTCCTCGTCGGCGGAGGGACGGCGTTACGAGCGCATCGCGTCGGAGATCGACCGGGCGCTGCGTTTCATGTCCGCGTGCGGCATCGACCTCGGGGCGGAGGAGGGGCTGCACGAGGTCGACTTCTGGACGTGCCACGAGGCGCTCATCCTCCCCTACGAGGAGTGCCTCACCCGGATGGACTCGCTCACCGGCGACTGGTACGACTGCTCGGCCCACATGGTGTGGGTGGGCGACCGCACCCGCCAGCTGGACGGCGCACACGTGGAGTTCGCCTCCGGCATCAACAACCCGGTGGGCGTCAAGATCGGGCCCGCCTGCTCCCCGGCGGACGTGACGGCGCTGTGCGACCGGCTGAACCCGGACCGGCTGCCCGGCCGGCTCACGCTGATCACCCGCTTCGGGGCCGCCCGCATCGCCGAGCTGCTGCCGCCGATCGTCCGGGCGGTAGAGGCCCAGGGCCACCCGGTCGTCTGGACCTGCGACCCCATGCACGGCAACACCTTCACCAGCGGCGGGGGCCGCAAGACGCGCCGCTTCGACGACATCCTCTCCGAGCTGCGCACCTTCTTCGACGTCCACGCGGGCGAGGGCACGTGGCCCGGCGGCGTGCACGTGGAGCTGACAGGGGACGACGTCACCGAGTGCCTCGGGGGAGCGGAGGAGATCTTCGAAGGTGACCTCGAGGAGCGCTACACCACCACCTGCGACCCACGCCTGAACGCCCGCCAGTCGCTCGACCTCGCGTACCGCGTGGCCGAGTTCCTCCGGTCTTGATCCGGCGCATCGCGCTGGCCGTCCTCATGACGGCGCTGGCGCTCACCGCGGTGACGACGCTGTCCACGGCCACGAGGTCCCACCCGGCCGGGGCCACAACGACGACGACGCCGGCCTACTGGCTGGTCGCCACGGACGGCGGCATCTTCAGTTTCGGCGGCGCGAAGTTCTTCGGCTCGACCGGGAACATCGTGCTCAACAAGCCCATCGTCAGCATGGCGGCGGCGCCCAACGGCCAGGGCTACTGGATGGTGGCGTCCGACGGGGGGATCTTCAGCTACGGGAACGCGCAGTTCTACGGGAGCACGGGCAACATCGTCCTCAACAAGCCGGTGGTGGGGATGACGCCCACGCCCGACGGGGGCGGGTACTGGCTCGTCGCGACCGACGGCGGCATCTTCAGCTACGGGGACGCGCAGTTCTACGGGAGCACGGGCAACATACGGTTGAACAAGCCGGTGGTGGGCATGGCGGCGACGCCCGACGGCAAGGGCTACTGGCTGGTGGCGTCCGACGGCGGCATCTTCGCCTTCGGCGACGCTGTCTTCTGGGGCAGCACCGGGAACCTGGTCCTCAACCAACCGGTCATCGGAATGATCACGGGGCCGCGCGGGCAGGGCTACTTCCTCGTTGCGTCGGACGGTGGCATGTTCAGCTTCGGGTCGGCGCCGTTCTTCGGGTCACTCGGCGGGGTGCCGCTGAAGCACCCGATCGTGGCCGCGGCCACGACACCCGACAAAGAGGGCTACTGGATGACCGACAGCGCCGGCCTCGTCTCGAACTTCGGCGACGCGGCCTACTACGGCTCTGCGCCCTCACCGCTGAACAAACCGATTGTGGGAATGGCCTCGGCCCAGGGGACCGGTGCCTTCGTGGGCATGGCGTACCCGTCCGGCTCCTACGGCTTCGACATCAGCACGTTCCAGTGTGGGACCCTGCCTACGGGTGATCACACGATCGGGATCGTGCAGGTCGACGGCGGGTCGTCGAGCTTCACCAACCCCTGCCTCTCGTCTGAGGTCCAGTGGGCGGGCGCAGGCCTCAACCTGTACACATTTCTCAGCTATACGACCTCGTCGACTAACGAACCCGGATGCAACAGTGATCAAGCCTGCAACGCGGGATACCAAGCCGGGATCCATGCGTTCGACGACGCGCAGGCCGCCGGGGCCAATACGAACGTGGCCTGGTGGCTCGATGTCGAAACGAGTGGCGCGAACTGGTCTTCGAACCAGACCGAGAACGTGGAGCTCGTGCAGGGGGCGATCACGGCGCTGCACGAGACCGAGGGCATCGCGGACGTGGGGATCTATGCCAGCCCGGACTCCTGGAACTCCATCGTGGGCGACTACCAGCCCTCGGTCCCCTACTGGATGGCCGACTGGACCGGCAGCGGCCCGAACAGTTGCAGTGCGTACGCCGGCTTCGCCTCGAGCCACCAGCTGCCGAGCGGCCCGCTCGAGGTCGTCCAGTACGACAGCCCCACCTTCGATTCGTCGCTGACCTACGACGAGGACTACGCCTGCTAGGTGCGTGATCAGGCGGGTGCGCCGGTGGCGGCGGACGGACGGATCCGGCGCGTCGTGAGGTCGCGCAGGCTCACCCGGCGGCCTGACTGGAGCACCGCCCGCCGGTAGACCTCTGCGGCCACCTTGGCCATGACGGCCGTGCCCGCGACGCTGATCAGCGCCGACAGGAGGAACTGCCACCAGGCCACCTCGTCGAGGCCGACCAGGACGGGCATGGCGAAGGGCGCCGTGGGGGGCAGGTAGGCCAGGACCCGGAAGAACAGGCTGACCTGGCCGCTGCTGGCGGCCGTGATGGCCAGGATGTAGCCGAGCAGGATGGGCAGGCTGAGCGGCAGCGCGAGCGTCTGGACCTGATCCTGGCGCTCGGCCATGGAGCCCGCCGCGGCGTAGACCCAGCAGTAGAAGGCGTACCCGAGGACCAGCCACAGCAGCGCGCTCGCGAGCACCAGCGGCGCCGTGCCGTGCAGGAGATCCGAGCCGACCGCTTTGCCCAGCACGAGGGCGAACGCGAGGATCAGCGCGGCCTGCCCCATCGCCACCAGGCCGATGCCGAGCACTTTCCCCCCGAGCAGCTGAATGGGGCGGACCGTCGCCAACAACACCTCGACGACGCGGCTCGCCTTCTCCTGCATGACGCCGATGAGGATCCAGGTGTTGTACTGCGTCAGCATGAAGAAGAGCAGGATGATCGCGATCACCGACGTGCCCTTGATCGTCCCCTTCGAGCTGCCCGCGCCCGCTTGCAGGCTGTGCACCGGGACCGGTGCGGCGTGCGCGACCTGCGCGATCTGTGCCTCGTTCAGCCCGACCCGGTGATACGCCTGCAGCACCCCGAGCTCCGCGGCCAGGGTCTGCACCAGTCCCGCCGTCGTCGACGTGTCGACGGCCCCCACGGCCTGGTTCACCAGGATTCGTTCGCCGTCGACCACGGCCAGGTCGAGCCGCCCCGACCGCAGTGCGGCCTCGGCGGTGGCGGTCGTCGGCTCCGGGACGATGCGGACGGCCGTCCCGTTCAGCGTCCCACTCGCCTCAATGACCTCGGTCAGCGTGGCGGAACTCGCCCCGACGACTCCGACCTGTTGGGGCGCGCTGCCGCGGTGGTGGATCGTCGGGATCACGATCGCGGCCGCCACGCCGAGGAGGATGATCGCGGTCCCCACCCGGAAGATGCGGCTGCGCACCCGTTCGCGGATCTCGCGGTGGGCGACCAGCCCGACGTCGCCGAGTGCGGCGCCGAGTGCCGCCGTGCGCCGGGCCGTCGGCCGGTCCACGTGCCGTTCGGCGCTCACCGGTCCTGACGTGCCGTGGCCACGGCGCCGCCGGTAGACGACGACGCGCAACGACAGGGCGGCCGCGATGATCACGGCGACGAGGACGAACCTCACGCGAGGGCCTCGCGGAAGACCTCGGAGAGCCGGCGCCGTTCGAAGGAGAACTGGGTGACCTTCCCCGCCGCCATGGCCGCCCGCAGCACGCGATCGCTGTCCACGGCGTCGTCGAGGACGAGCCGGGCCGCGCCGCCGTCGACCTCCGACACGGCCACACCGGGCAGCCCGCGTGCCCAGGCCGCCGCCCGGTCGCCGTCGACGCGCACCACCAGGCGGCGCCCGCCTTGCGTGGCGAGGTCGTCCACCGTGCCCGACACCACGAGCCGGCCGTGGTCGATGATCACCACCTCCTCGCAGAGGTCCTCGACCTGATCGAGCTGATGGCTCGAGAACAGGACGCAGCACCCGGCCTGGGCCTGGTCCACCAACACCTGGCCGATGGCGTCGATCCCCGTCGGGTCGAGGCCGGCCAGGGGCTCGTCCAGCACGAGCACCTCGGGGCCGTGGACGAGCGCGGCGGCCAGTTGCACCCGCTGCTGGTTGCCGTGCGACAGCGCCTCCACCTTGCTCGCGCTCCGGTCGGCGAGGCCGAGCCGCTCCAGCCAGGAGCGCGTTGCGTCGGCCGCCTCCACCGCGCCCAGGCCGTGCAGACGGCCCAGGTACTCGATCTGCTCGCCCACCAGCATGCCGGGGTAGAGCCCGCGCTCCTCCGGCATGTAGCCGAAGCGGCGGCGCTCGGCCTGCCCGATGTCCGCCCCGTTCCAACGCACGGACCCCGCATCGAGGTCGGTCAGGCCGAAGATGGCCCGCATCGTCGTCGTCTTGCCGGCCCCGTTGGGACCGAGGAACCCGACCACCCGTCCCGACGACACCGAAAAGGACAGATCGTCGAGCGCAGTCAGCGCGCCGAACGTCCGGCGCAGGCCCGTCATTTCCAACAGACCGCCCATGCTTTGCAGGCTAGGGCCGCACGCCGGCGTCGCCGGGGACACCGCGCCCAACCCGACTTGCCCCGGTCGGTCGCTCCGGAAGGTCAATGCCGATGGAGACTGGGGCGGTGCACGTCCCCGGCCGGATCGTCATCCTGAACGGTGCCCCGCGCGCCGGCAAGACCTGCATCGCCGAGGTGGTCCAGGCGCGCGTCGACGGGGCCTGGGTGAACCTGGGCGTCGATGCCTCCGTGCGTGCCACACCGGCGCGGCTGCAGCCCGGCATCGGGCTCCGCCCCGGCGGGGAGCGGCCCGACCTCGAGGCCTCCGTCGCCACCTTGTACGCCGCGCTCTTCGACGCCGTGGCGGCCCACGCACGCCTCGGCCTCGATGTGGTGGCCGACACCGGCCTGCACGAGTCGTACGCGAGCCCACTCCGGGTCCGGGCCGACTGCGCGCGCCGGCTGCACGGGCTGCCCGTGCTCCTCGTCGGCGTGCGGTGCCCGGTCGACGTGATCTGGGAGCGCCGGCGGGACTCGTGGGGACAGGACCCGGAGACGGCGGACGTGTCGCTGCGCGAGGCGGTGCGGCGCTGGCAGGACGCCGTGCACGCCGGGATGACCTACGACCTCGAGGTCGACACGTCGCTCCTCACGCCTGCCGCCTGCGCGGCGCGCATCGCCGCCCGGCTGGACGACGGACCCGCGGGCACCGCGTTCGGGCGCCTGCGCGACGGCTGAGCCGGCGGGACGCGCCGGTCAGGCGTGGTGGCGGCGCCTGGGGGCGTCGCGGACGCGCGCCATGATCGCGGCCGTCACCTCGTCGGCCATGGTCTCCCGGTGCGACCATTCGCCGAACTTCGACTTCTGCACCGCCCAACCGACGAGGGACTCTTGGGCCTTCGCCCGGATCCGCAGGCCGTACAGACAGGGGCGGACGTCACGAATGGACGAATAGCGCACCGAGTGCCGGCCGAAGACCCCCTGGACGACGAGACGCTCGTCCGTCAGCGCCACGTACGGGACCAGGTACCAGCGCCAGGCGCAGAGCAGCATCAGGACGCCGCCGAGGGTGCGCACGTCGGTCCCCCGTGCCCGTGGCTCCAGCCGCGGGTCGCCCACCCACGTAATGACGCCGTCGGCCACCTCGACCGCGCCGGGCTGGAGCACCAAGTCGTCGGCGTCGACCGTGAACGCCACGAAGACGAGGCCGGCGGCCACGGCGGAGGCGGACTGCCGGATGGCGCGCGGCACCCACCACAGCGGCGGGGGGGCCGCGCCTGGCACGGCGGACATCGGCCTCACCGTACCGGGAGGGCCGCGCCCGGTGCGCTCTTCAGCCCCCGACCCGGTGCTGGTCGGGCCCCGGCCCGCCGCCCGAGGCATAGCTCTCCTGGCTGGCGGCGGAGCCGAAGCCACCGGGGTCGGCGTCCGGCGTCTGCAGGAAGATCTCGACCACCGACACCAGCCCGTGCTCGTCCAGGCCGAACGCGTAGGCCTCCTGGAGGTGGAGCGCACGGTCGGGGTACGCCAGGTGCTCGGTGACGCGGGCGAAACCCGACCGCCCGTCCTGCGCACAGGTGATGCGGTGCACGTCGTTGCCGTAATCCGAGGGCACCAGCCCGCGTAGCAGGTCGACGTAGCGTTCCCGCCCCCTGACGCGGTCGTCGAAGGGGCCAATGCGTTCGACGTCCGGCGCCAGCACCGCCGCGAACGCCGACCAGTCCCGGGCCGAGAGCGCCGCGAAGAACCGCGCGATGGTCTCGGCGGGTGCCGGTGCCAGCCCGGCCACGAGCGGGCTAGTCCAGGTCGTCGACGCGCCGGGCCGACAGGTTGCGGAACGCGAGTGGCGCGTCGCACAACGCCGCGATGCGCACCGCGTAGTCCGAGGTCTCGGGCATGTCGGAGTTGGCCATGGCCTCCTCGTAACTCGAGAACTCCACCACCTGGAGGTAGGTCCCGGGATGGTCACGGTCCTCGGCCAGGACGGCCCGGTGCGCTTTGCGGCGCCCTTCCGTCTTCGCCATCCACTCGTCCATCAGTGCCTCCACCTCGTCGATCTTCGAGGTGCGCATTTCGATGATCTGTATGAATGCCATCGCCTACCCTCCCTGCCCTCCGGCGTCGTTATGCCGTCTTCACCACCAGCACGTCGCAGGCGGCGCCGTGGGCCACCGAGTTCGGCACGCTCCCGATGTAGCGTCGGGCCCCGCGCATGCCCTTGCTGCCGACGACGATCAGATCCGCGCCCACGCCGACCGCGGTGTCGAGGATCACGTCGACCGCATCGCCGGGAATAGCGTGGGCGTGCGCGTTCAGGCCGCTTGCATAGGTCTCGACAGCCTTCTCGCTGACCTGCTTCGCGGCCTCCTCGAGCATGGCGTGGTGCACGCCGGTGTCCACAAGCGGTGCGCCCGCCGCCGCGGCCATCCCGGCGGCCACGGAGCCTGGCCGGAAGGCCGAGGCGATGTGGAGCTCCGCGCCCAATGACCGCGCGACGTCGGCTGCCGCCGACACGGCCTTGCCGGCCGTCTCGGATCCGTCCGTTCCGACCAGGATCACTTTGTACATGGGTGGACCTCCTTGTACGCCGAGGGCGACGGCGGGAGGCCTCAGCGTAGCGGCGCCCCGCCTTGGCGTCCCGTGCAAGCCGGCCGGACGTGGCCCGGCGCACTCAGCGGGTCATCGCCCGTACGCCGCGTCCCAGAAGTCGACGAAGAGCGGCGGCGGCTCGGGCGAGGTCATGGCGCGCTGCGTCAACAGGATGCCGGTGAGCCCGCGTACCGGGTCGCTGCGCCACGTCGTGCCGGTGCCGCCGTCCCACCCGTAGCCCCACGGGACGGGTGGCTCCGTGCCGGGCCCGAGCGGTCCGGGCGCCGCCATGTCGTAGCCCCAGCCACCCGTCCGTCCCAGGAAGAGGGGCGCCGTCCCGCGCTGGGCATCGGTCAGGTGGTCCGTCGTCATCGCCCGCACCGACGCAGGTGACAGGACCCGCGCGCCGTCGTGCACACCGTCCGCCAGCAGCATGGAGACGAAGGCCCAGAAGTCGTCCAGGGTCGACACCAGCATGCCGGCGGCGTTGGCCATCGCGGGCGGGCTGCTCCACCATCCGCCGTGGGCGGGATCGAGGACCTGCAGCCCTCCTCCCCCCGGGTCCGGCCAGTAGGCCGTCGTGAAGCGGTCCTCCTTGTGCGGCGGCACCCAGAAGGAGGTGTCCGCCATGCCCAGCGGATCGAACAAGCGGGCGCGCAGGAAGGACTCGAGCTTCGTCCCCGTGGCGCGCTCGAGCAGGGGACCGAGCAGGTGGGCGCCCGTGTTGTAGAGCCAGCCTTCGCCGGGCTGGTGCAGCAACGGCAGCGTGGCGAAGCGGGCGACCCACTCGTCGGTGTCCCAGGGCGGGGGCGGCCAGGGCGGGCCCATCGTCATGAGGCCGAGCGCCGCCTCTGCTTCTTGGACCGGGTAGGTGCCGGGCGGCGCCATGACGGCACCGAAGCCGAGCCGGAACGTGAGGAGGTCTTCGACCGTGATGGCGCGGTCGGCCGGAACCGTGTCGGAGAGCGGCGCGTCCAGGGCGCGCAGCACGCGCCGCTCGGCCAGCTCGGGGAGGTACCGCGCGATCGGGTCGTCCAACGCGAGGGTGCCATCGTCGACCAAGGCCATCGCCCCGGCGGCGGCGATGGGCTTGGACAGCGAGGCGATGCGGAAGAGGCTGTCGCGCCGCAGCGGCGCGGGGTCGTCGAGGGCGAGCGTGCCCAGTGCCTCGACGTGCACATCGTCGCCCCGCGCCACGAGCGCGGCCAGTCCGGGGAGAGCTCCCGCCTCCACCTGCGCGGCGAGCCGCTCGTGCAGCCGGGCGCGGCCAGCGTCGGTCAATCCGGGCGGGCTCACGTCCGGGAGGGTAGCGGTATGGTGCGCCCGTGGCCGCCTTCTCCGACGTCGATGACATGGTGGCCGGGCTGCCCGAGGTCACCGAGGGCGAGAGTCGCGGCCGGCGCACTTGGTTCGTCGCAGGCAAGGCGTTCGCGTGGGAACGCCCGTTCAGCAAGGCGGACCTCAAGCGCTTCGGCGACGAGACGCCTCCGGACGGGCCCATCCTCGCCCTGCGCGTGGCCGACCTGGAGGACAAGGACGCCGTGCTGGCCATGCAGCCGAAGGGGTTCTTCACCATCCCGCACTTCGACGGCTTCGCGGCCGTCCTCGTGCAGCTGCGCGTCGTGACCAAGCGTCCCCTGCGCGAGGCCGTCGTCGACGCGTGGATGGCCTGCGCACCGCCGCGGCTGGCCGACGACTACCTGGGCGGCGGCCTCAGCCGGAAGGGATCCCGCACGCGTCGTTGAAGCGCATGAGGATGAGGCGGTCCTCGGCGGGCACCCAGGCGAATTCCGTCATGGACGCGTGCATGATGCGGACCCAGCCGCGGCGGTAGACCTCCGGCGGCACGCCCAGGAACGCGATCATGCAGGACTCGATGACACCGGCGTGCACCGCCGCCACCACGAGCTCGCCGGGATGGCGCCGGGCCAGGCCGCGCACGGCGCCGGAGGCCCGCACGATGAAGCCCGCCCAGCTTTCGCCCCCGGGTGCGATCGGCACCTCGGGATCGCGGTCCCAGTCCGGTACGCCGAGAACCTCGACCACCTCGTCCCAGGACATGCCGTCGCTTGCACCGGGGTGCAGCTCGCACAGGTCGCAGTCCGTCACGACCGGGCCCAGCGCCCCCGGCCCCGGTCCTACGACCGACCGCAGCCGCTCCGCCGTCTCGATCGCCCGCGGCAGCACCGAGGAATAGAGCGTGGTCGCCCCGCGCAGCTCCCCCGACTCGTAGAGCCGGTCCGCCAGGGCCGCCACCTGGCGCCGTCCGAGGGCGGTCAGCCCGGTGCAGCCCTTCACGCCGCCCACCACGCGGTTCAGGTTGCACTCCGCCTCCCCGTGGCGGACCAGCACGATGCGCGTCGCGCCCGGCACGGGCGGGACCACCCGTAGGACGCCCGCGTGGGCCGGGTCGGTCGTGTCGGTCGTGTCTGTTTTGTCGGTTGTGTTGGTTGTCAGGGCCGGCTCACCTCGTGCGGGAGGGCCGGTACGGGCCGGGAGGGAGTGATTTTAAAAACACTAAACACGCTCGTGCGTACATTTTTCGCGACATGTCCCCGTCGATACACCCTGCTTCGCTGCGGCCCCCGGCTGCGGCTGCGCCTGCGGCTGCGTCTCACGCCAGGTTGCCGACGAAGTGCTCCAACTGGCGCAGCGTCCGGCACTCGACGACTTCGTCGCAGTGCGCGCCGTACTCCCCCACGATGGAGTCACCCGAGCCCCAGTAGTCACGCGGCTCGGGGTTCAGCCAGTACAGGTGGCGGGCGCGGGCCTGCAGGTCCTCGAGCACCCACGACTGCGAGGCGTGATAGTTGTTGCGCGCGTCCCCCAGGATCAGGATGGACGAGCGGTTGGTCACCTGGTCGCCCCAGCGGCGGTGGAATTCGGTCAGCGCGTGCCCGTAGTCGGAGTGGCCGTCAACCCAGATCACATCGGCCTCGGTGTTGATGCGGAAAACGGCTTCCGTCGGATCGACCACGCCCTCGAAGAAGCGCGTCACCTCGTCAATGCCGTCGACGAAGACGAACGACCGCACCTTCGAGAACTGCGAGCTGATGGCGTACACCAGGTGAAGCGTGAAGCGGGCGAAGCTCGCCACCGACCCCGAGATGTCGGCGATCACGAAGATCTCGGGCTTGGCCGGCCGCGGGTGACGGAAGCGTGGCTCGACCGGCACGCCTCCGGTCGAGAGCGACCGGCGCATGGTGGCCCGGAAGTCGAGGGGGCCCTTGCGCCCGTGCCGGCGCTTGCGGGCCAGCCGGACGGCCAGCTTGCGCGACAGCGGGTGCAGGATGCGGTGGAGCATCGCCAGCTCGTCGCGCGTCGCGTGCATGACGTCTATGTCCTCGGGCAACGGCTTGCGCACGGAGCGGGCCAGCGCCTCCGCGCCCCGGTCCTCGACCAGCCGGCGCCTGATCTCGGTCTCCACCGCGCGGCGGAACTTCTCTATGCGCGCCTTGAACTCGTCCTGGGCCAGACGCTCCTCGAGCTCGGTCAGCGAGCCGCCGGCGGCACCGGCCTGGGCCTGTGCCATCAGCTTCTCGAGCATCCCCTCCAGGTCGAGGTTCCGCAGCGTGCGGTACAGGTAGTAGGTCCCCCCCACGGGGCGGCCCGGCTCCATGCCGGCGTAGCGGTCGACGGCGTTGCGGGCCACCACGCCCATGAGTCCGGCGTCCGCTGAGACCAGCGACTTGAACAGCAGCTCGGCCAGCTCCTCGGGCGTCATGCCCTCGCCCCCGCCGCCACCGCGCCAGGAGCGGCCCTGTCCCGGCATACGGGCTTCGCCGCCCCGGTCGCCCTCCTCGCCGTCCTCCCCCGCCTCGCCCGCCTCGCCCGCCTGGTCGCCCTCCCCGGCCGCGCCGGGGCCCGTGCGCAGCGCGAAGAAGACCTCGAAGGCGGTCTCGAATGCCCGCCAGTGTGACGACGACTTCACCAGTGTGGCCGCGAGTGCGTACTTCAGGCCCTCGCGGTCCTCCAGCGGGATGTGCTTGACCGCTTCGGCCGCGTCGAGGTGCTCGGTGAGCGAGACAGGGATCCCCGAGCGCCGCAGCTCGGTGACGAACCCGGAGAGAAGGTCGAGCATGGGCCCGCCGGTCGGCCTCAGTCCGCGGACGCGGACAGCAGTTCCTTGGCCGCCCGCTCTATGTCGCCCTGGTACTTCAACAGGATGTGCAGCGTGTCCTTCGCCCCGGTGGCGTCGATCGTCTGCACGCCGAGCAACACGAGCGTGCGGGCCCAGTCCAGCGTCTCGGACACCGAGGGCGCCTTGCGCAGCTCGAGCGTGCGCAGCGAGCGCACGATGCGAGCCACCTGGTCGGCCAGCTCCTCGCTGATGCCGGGCACCTTGGCCCGCACGATGTCGCGTTCACGGTCGAGGTCGGGGTAGTCGATGTGCAGGTACAGGCAGCGCCGCTTCAGGGCCTCGGACAGCTCCCGGGTGTTGTTGGACGTCAGGAAGACCATGGGCAGCTGGGTGGCCCGCACGGTCCCGAGCTCGGGAATGGAGACCTGGTACTCCGACAGGATCTCGAGCAGCAGCGCCTCCGTCTCGAGCTCGACCCGGTCGACCTCGTCGATCAGGAGCACGACCGGCTCGGTGGCCCGGATGGCCTCGAGCAGCGGCCTCGTCAACAGGAAGTCCTCGGAGAAGATGTCCCCCTCGAGCTCCTTCCACGACGGCCCCTCGGTCTCCCCCTGGCCGTGCTCTCCCGCCTGAATGCGCAGCAGCTGCTTGCGGTAGTTCCACTCGTAGAGCGCCTTGGACTCGTCGAGCCCCTCGTAGCACTGCAGGCGGATGAGACGGGCCCCCGTGAGGTCGGCGACGGACTTGGCCAGCTGCGTCTTCCCCGTGCCGGCCGGCCCCTCCACGAGCACTGGCTTCGCCAAACGGTCCGCCAGGTAGACGACGCCGGCGATGGACTCGTCGGCCAGGTAACCGACCCGGGCCAGGCCACCCCGCACGTCGTCTAGCGACTCGAACCGAGGGGGGCCGCTCTCGGGCAGCCCCAGCGCCGCGTTCCCGTTCCCGCTCACGACCGCACCTGCCCGTCGCCGCGCACCACCCACTTCAACGTCGTCAGCTCCTTCACTCCCATGGGGCCGCGGGCGTGCAGCTTCTGGGTCGAGATCCCGACCTCCGCGCCCAGCCCGAGCTCCTCCCCGTCGACGAACCTCGTCGACGCGTTCACCAGCACGGCTGCGGCGTCGACCTCCGACACGAACCGGTCGGCCGTCGCCACGTCCGACGTGACGATCGCCTCGGAGTGGCCCGAGCTGTAGCGGGTGATGTGTGCGATGGCGTCGCCCACGTCGTCGACCATGCCGATCGCCACGATGGGCGCCAGGAACTCGGTCTCGAAGTCGCCGTCGCCGGCCGCGACGGCGCCGGGCAGGACGGACCGCACCCGGTCGTCGGCCCGGATCTCGACGCCGGCGGCCGTCAGCGACTCGGCCACGCGGGGCAGGAAGGCGTCCGCCACGGCTTGGTGCACCAGGATCGTCTCCACGGCGTTGCACACACCGAAACGGTGGGTCTTCGCGTTGACCGCGAGGTCGTGCGCCATGACGAGATCGGCCGCGCCGTCCACGTACAGGTGGCAGTTCCCGTCCCCGTCGAGCACGTAGGGCACAGTCGCGTGCTCGACGAGCGACGCGATCAGCGCCGGGCCGCCGCGCGGGATCAGGCAGTCGATCCGGCCGCGCAGGCGCATGAAGTCGACGGCGGTCTCGTGCGAGGTGTCCTCCACCAGCGCGACGGCGTCCGCGGGCAACCCCGCCTTGACCGCCGCCTTGCGCATGAGCGCGACGACCGCCCGGTTCGACGCGAGCGCCGAGGACGACCCGCGCAGGAACGCCGCGTTGCCGGCCTTCAGGCACAGCCCGGCGGCGTCGCTCGTCACGTTCGGCCGGTTCTCGTAAATGACCCCGACCACCCCGAGCGGGACCCGCACCCGCGACACCCGCAGGCCGTTGGGCCGCACCCAGCCCTCGACCACCTCGCCGACCGGGTCGGCCAGCGCCGCCACCTTGCGGAGGCCACCCGCCATGGCGCGCACCCGCGCCTCGGTCAGCCGGAGCCGGTCCTGGGCGGCCGGGGCCATGCCCGCCGTCTCGGCCCGCTCCAGGTCGATCTCGTTCGCCGCGACCAGCCCGGCCCACTCCTGTTCCAGCAGGTCGGCGGCCATCCGGAGCGCGTCGTCCCGCACCGAGCCCGAGGACAGCCCGACCACCCGGGCCGCCTCCTGCACCCGGCCCGCGAGCTGCTCCAATGCGGGCGAGGTCATCGGTTCAGGTTACAAGCACCAGGTCGTCCCTATGGACGACGACCTGGCTGCGCCGGCCCATCCACTCGGTCGCCCGGTCGGCCGGCAGCCGGACCAGGCCCTTGGCGAACACCCGCCCGTCGGGGCCGGCGATCTCGACGGCATCCTGAGGCCGGAAGCCGCCGGCGACCCCGGTCACCCCGGCGGCCAGCAGCGAGCGGCCGCGTTCGGTCAGCGCCGTGCGCGCCCCCTCGTCGACCGTGAGGCTGCCCGAGGACCCGAGCGCGAACGCGATCCAGAGCTTGCGCGCCGGCAGGCGGGCCGCCCGGGCGCGGAACACGGTCCCGGCCCCGGCCTCGCCGGCCACCGCGGCGCTGAGCACACCGTCGCGCGCCGCGTCGGCGATCACGGTCTCCACGCCGGACCACGTCGCGATCTTCGCGGCCGCCAGCTTGGACGCCATGCCGCCACTGCCCACGCTGCCCGGCCCGCCCGCCATCCGCTCCAGCTCGTGGTCGATCTCGACCACCTCTTCTATGAGCGACGCCTCGGCCGTGCGGCGGGGATCGGCCGTCAGCAGGCCGGGCGTGTCGGTCAGCAGCACCAGCAGCTGGGCCCCGACGAGGTGGGCCACCAGCGCGGCGAGCCGGTCGTTGTCCCCGAAACGGATCTCCTCGTCGGCCACGGCGTCGTTCTCGTTGACGACCGGCACGACCCCCAGGTCGACCAGGTGCCGCAACGTCCCGCGGGCGTGCAGGTACTGGGTCCGGTGCACGAAGTCGAGCGGGGCCAGCAGGACCTGGCCGGCCAAGGTCCCGTACGGGTCGAGCCCGTCCTGCCAGAGGCGCATCAACCGGTGCTGCCCGACGGCCGACACGGCCTGCAGCACGGCCGGGTCGGACGGCCGCTGGTCGCCCCGGCCGAGTGCGGCCCAGCCCGCGGCGATGGCGCCCGACGTCACGACCACGACCGTGTGCCCGCCCGCGCGCACCGCGGCGATCTCCGCGCAGAGCCTTTGCACCGTCTCCTCGGTCACCGAGGACGAGCCGACCTTGACCACCGTGATCACAACGCGTCCTCCTCGCCCCAGGTGAACGTCATGGCGCCGACGGTCACCTCGTCGCCGTCGCGGGCACCGGCGCGCGCCAGGGCGCGGTCGACGCCGATGCGGCGCAGCCGCCGCACCGCTTCGGCCTGGGCGCCCGCGTCCGTGAGGTCGGAGAAGGCGACGGCCCGCTCGGCCGCCCGCCCGCCGACCACCCACGCGCCGGGCCCGGCGCGCTGCACCTCGACCCCTTCGGGCACCGGCCGGTGCACGACCACCTCGCTCGCCTCGGCCACCGTCTCCGCCGCCCGGGCCGCGCCGACGAGGGCCGCCAGGCTGTCCGTGAGCGTGCCCATCCCCTCCCCGGTCGCGGCCGACACGATGAGGTCACAGACGCCGTCGTCGTCGGTACCGATGTCCCCCTTGCTGCCGACGACGAGCCGCGGCCGGTCCAGCAGCTCGGGCCGGTACGACCCCAGCTCGGTGAGCAGCACCCGCTGCTGCGCCTCGGGCGCGTCGCCTTCGAACAAAGGCGCCCCCAGGTCCAGCAGCAGCACGAGGACGCGGGCCCGCTCTATGTGCCGGAGGAACTGGTGTCCCAGCCCCCGGCCGCCGGCCGCGCCCTCGACCAGACCGGGCACGTCGGCCATGACGTACTCGGTCCCGTCGCGGGGACCGCCCACCCGCACGACGCCGAGGTGGGGCTCCAGGGTCGTGAAGGGGTAGTCGGCGATCTTGGGCTTGGCCGCGGACACGGTGGCGATCAGCGTCGACTTGCCCGCGTTCGGGAACCCGACCAGCGCGACGTCGGCCATGAGCTTGAGCTCCATGTCCAGCCAGCGCTCCTGGCCCTTCTCCCCCTGCTCGGCGAAAGCCGGGGCGCGGCGCCGGTTCGACAGGAACCGGGCGTTGCCCCGGCCGCCCTGGCCGCCCTCGGCCACCAGCGCCCGGGCGCCGTCGGCCACGAGGTCGCAGACGACCACCCCGTCGCGTTCACGCACGACCGTGCCGACCGGCAGTGGCACGACGACGTCCTTGCCCCGCGCGCCGTGCCGCTTCTGGCCCGAGCCGTGCTCGCCGTCGGTGGCCCGGCGGAACGGGTGCTCCTTGAACCCGAGCAGTGACGACTCGTTGAGCGAGGCGACCACCCAGACGTCCCCGCCGTGGCCGCCGTCCCCGCCGTCCGGGCCGCCCCGTTCGACGTGGGCCTCGCGCCGGAAGGACACCGCGCCCGCGCCGCCGTCACCGGCGCGCGCGTGCAGTTGGGCCTGGTCGACGAAGCCGGGCATGGCGGAAAAGCTTAAGAGGCCATCAGGCGCCGGGCGCGCTGGCTGACCTCGGCGCGCGCCCGCGCGGCGTCTATGAGCACGCAGCGCCCTTCTTCGACGACGCGCCGGCCGGCGACCCAGACGTCGGTCACCAGGTAGCCGGCGCCCGCCCAGACCAGGTGACCCAGCAGCTCGGCGCGCGTGACGGAGGGGACGAAGCGGGCGTCGTCGGTGCGCAGGCGGATCAGGTCGGCCGGTCGGCCCGCCTCCAGCACGCCGACCGGGAGCCCCAGCGCCTCACCGCCGCCGCGGGTGGCGAGCCGGAGCGCGGCCGCGGACGTCACCACGGTGGGGTCGCCGGCGGACGCCCGCGCCAGCAGCGCCGCCAATCGCATTTCGTCCCACAGATGGAGATCGTCGTTCGAGGCGGGTCCGTCGGTCCCCAGCCCCACCCGCACGCCGCGGGCCCGGAACGCGCGCAGCGGCGCCACGCCCGCGCCGAGCTTCCCGTTGGAGCCCGGGCAGTGCGCCACGGCCACGTCGTACCCCGCCACCAGCGCGAGGTCGTCCTCGTCCAGCCAGACCGCGTGCGCGGCCAGCACGCGGCCGTCGAGTGCGCCGGCCGCCGCCAGCACCGCCGGCGCGCTCTTGCCGTAGCGCTCGAGCACCAGCGTGCACTCCGCCGCCGTCTCCGCCAGGTGGATCTGGAAGAGGGCGTTGCGCCGCTGGGCCTCCCGGGCGATCTGCGCCAGCCCTTCGGGCGGGACCGTGTAGACGGCGTGCGGCCCGAAGCCGAGGTGCACCCTCCCCTCCCGGCCGTCCATGTCGTCGAAGAGCGTGCACGCCTCGTCGAGGAGGACCTCCCACGTCTCACCCGTGCCGTCCTCCCCCGGCACGTCGAAGATGCCCGGTGTGTAGACGGCCCGGATGCCGGCGTCGACGACGGCCTCCACCACGGGCCCCGGGTGGCGGTACTGCTCGCACGTGGTGGTGACGCCGTTGCCCAGCAGCTCCGCCGCGCCGAGCGTCATGCCCCAGTACACGTCCTCGTCGGTCAGGCGGGCCTCGCGGGGCCAGACCGATTCGCTCAGCCAGCGCCCGAGGGGCAGCCCGTCGCCCGCGCTGCGCAGCAGCGTCATGGGCGAGTGCCCGTGGCAGTTGACGAGACCGGGCATCAGCACGCCGCCGAGGGTGCGCACGTCGGTCCCCCGTGCCGGTGGCTCCAGCCGCGGGTCGCCCACCCACGTGATGACGCCGTCGGCCACCTCGACCGCGCCGGGCTGGAGCACCAAGTCGTCGGCGTCAACCGTGAACACGGCGTCGGCGACCAGCCGTTCCGTCACGGGGCGCCGACGAAGAGGCGGTCCGACAGGTCGGGCGAGACGCGGATGGGCCCGGCACCCTCCACCGTCACCTCGAGATTCCCGTCGCCGTCCCGGCCGCCCACGCGGGCGACCGCGCCCGGGATGAACCCGCCCTCGCTCAGCAGGGTGAGCGACCCGAGATTGAGCTCGACCTCCTCGCTCACCCGGAAGAGACGCACCCGCTCGCCCTCCGACACCTCGCCCAGCGGGCGCGTCGGCACCACCGGCGCCGGCGTGTGCGCGCCGGGGATCGGGTTGCCGTGGGGGCAGGTGGCGGGGTCCCCGAGCAGCTCGACCAGCCGCGCCTCCACGTCGTCGGAGATCACGTGCTCCCAGCGCCCCGCCTCCCGGTGCACCTTGTGCCACTCGAGCCCGATGACGTCGACCAGCAGGCGCTCCGCCAGACGGTGCTTGCGCACCACCTTCTCGGCCAGGGCGCGTCCGCTCTCGGTCAGCGACAGCCGCCGGCCCTCCCGGGAGACGTACCCGTCGACGGTCAGCCGGTCCAGCATCTCCGATACCGACGGGGCCGAACGCCCGAGGCGCTCCGCGATGCGGGCCTGGATGACCGGGACGCCTTCCTCGTCGAGGGCGAGCATGGTCTCGAGGTACTCCTCGACCGGCGGGTGGTATTCCTGCGGCGAGTGTGCCGTCCGCTCAGTCATGACAGTGCCCGTCGGTGGACGGCGGCACGTCCAGCGCGGGGTTACGGTCGAAGAAGCCGAAGGGCACGAGGGTGAAGCCCGTGTACTCGACCGGCATGACCGGCCAGTCCTCCGGCCGCGGCACGTGCGTCACGCCGAAGCTGTGCCACAGCACGACGTCCGTGTCGACGAGCGGGCGGTCCCGGCTCGTCCAGTCGGGCAGGCCCGCGCCCCCGCGTGCTGGTTGGGGTAGTCGCCCGCGGCCCGGCGCTCGGCGTCGTCGAAGGGCGTGACCCAGAGGTTGTGCGACGCGAACGCGGCGCGCCGCCCCACGCTCGAGTCCGGATGGGCCAGCAGGGTCGGCGGTGCGCCGGGCAGCAGCTTGTACGCCGTCGGCTCACCCACGCCGTTGCGGCAGGAGCGGTTGGCGATGCGCCAGGTGCGGCTACGCGACGGGTCGACGTCGCGCCGGGCGGCCAACTCGGACTCCAGCAGCGTCGCCGCAGAGCCGAAGGCGTTGCCCCACGGGTTCTCGGGGGAGCCGGGCGGGCCGGCGCGCACGGCGTCGACCTCGAACACCGCGTTGTCCGGCCCGTCCACCTCGACGTCGAGGCGCATGTTGAAGAGATGCTGGTGGAACGGCGCCGCCAGCCCCGGCGCCACCATCCGCGCGTGGTCGCCCGCGCCCTCCTCCCCCACCGCCATCGTCGACATGATGCCGCTGAGCTTCACCTCGAACTGCAGCGTGCCGTCCAGGTAGAAGTACCAGTAGAAGCCGTACTCGTAGTTCCCCACCGTGGCGATGGAGCTGACCACGAGGCGGCGGGACCGCCGGACCTCGGTGCGCCCCGAGACCATGTCGACGTGCTTCCAGAGGATCCCGTAGTCCTCTTCGTGCATGCAGATGGCGTTCGGCCGGGTGTGCGGCTTTCCCCGCTCGTCGGCGAAGACGTTGTCCAGGTAGACGATCTCGCCGAGGCAGTCGCACCCGAGCGTGAGGGAGTTGGCCATGCGGCCGAGGCCCCACTCGCCCGCGTCGAACGCGCTCTTCCACGCGTGCATGGGCCCGGGGTGTCCGTACGGCACCACCATTTCGCTCACCGCGGCCCGGTAGAGGACGGGCCGGACGCGGCCGCCGTCCTCGTAGCCGACGCGCCAGAGCACGAGCCCCTCCAGCGGGTCCATGCCGACCCGGAGCGACCACTTCTGCCAGCGCACCAGGTTGCCGTCGACGCTGAAGCTCGGCCCCTCGGGCTGGGTGATGGACAGCGGCTTGAGGTCGGTGCGCGGCGGCCCGTTGTCCTCGGGGTAGTAGCTCCCGGACTTGGGCGGGATGGGCACGATCCCGTAGTCGGCCACTTCGAGCACCTCGCCCCGGCCCATGTCGACGAAGGCGAGCAGCCCCTCGAGCGGGCGGGCGTACCCGTTGTCGTCGGCCGACTCCCGCAGGTAGGCGAGGCAGCGCACAATGCGGCGGCGCTCCTCGTGGGGCAGGCCGAAATTGCCGGCGGGCCACGGGTCGATCTGGACGAGCGAGCGGTCGACGATGCCCCGCCGGTCCAGGGCGGCGTTCCACTCGGCACTGGCGTGCAACGCCTCGATGACGCTGATGGACTCCTCTATCTGCAGCGGCGGCCGGACGTCGCGCACGACCTCCCAGCGCTCGACGGTTCCCCGGGTCAGCGACACGTCGGCCTCGACCACGTCCGACTCCGGGCCCTGCAGGAGCACCATGCGGACCTGGCGTTCGACCGCCCCGCCCTCGCCGCCGTCGGCCGCCCGCACCGCCTCCTTCGGCGGCTCGCGCAGGCCGACGTAGGCGAAGCGCAGCGCCTCGGCGGGCACGGCGGCCCGGCCGCTCGCCCGCACGATGTCGCGCGCGGCCTTTATCTCCTCGCCGCTCAGCGGTTCCAGGGGATGCCGGGGCGCGGCGGTCACGGGCACAGGGGGCATCCCGGTCGATGTTAGGCGGCCCCTCCGCGCCCCGGCTCGGAGGGCCTCTACCATGCCCGCGATGAGCGACGTTCTCGACCGGGCCACGCGCAGCGCCCGCGAACTGGCCCGGCGCATCGGGATCGACCACCACGACGTGCTCGTCGTCCTGGGCAGCGGCCTGTCCGACGCGGGCGAGATCCTCGGTGCCGACGGCCCCTCGCTCCCGCTCGACACGCTCCCCTCTTTTCCCGCCTATGCGGCCACGGGTCACCGGTCCCACGGCTGGTCGGTGCGCATCGAGGAGCGCCAGGTGCTGATCTTCGGGGGGCGCTGCCACCTCTACGAGGGCCTGGAACCGGCCGAGGTGGTCCATCCCCTCCGCACCGGTATCGCGGCGGGCTGCACCACCGTCGTCCTCACGACCGCGGTGGGCGGCATCCGCGACGACCTGACGACGGGCTCCCTCATGGTCGTGGAGGACCACCTCAACTTCACCGGGCGCAGCCCGCTGACGGGGACCGGCGCCATCGACATGGTCGGCGCATACTCCGGCACACTGCGCGACCTCGCACTGGCCACCCCGGATCCCGAGGCCGCGGCGCGCCTCTCACCCCGGTCGGGGGTCTACGCGCAGGTGCTGGGGCCCCAGCTCGAGACGCCGGCCGAGATCGGCTGGCTGCGCGCCGCCGGCGCCGACGTGGTGGGCATGTCCATGGCGGTCGAGACCATCGCCGCCCGCGACGCCGGCGCCGACGTCCTCGGGCTCGCCCTGGTCACCAACCGGGCCGCGACGGCGGGCGTGCCGACCGACGTCGCCGGGGTCCACGACGTCGGAGCCGCCGCGGCACCGGCCGTGGCGGCCGTCGTCCGGCACGTCGTAGGCTCGCTCCCGTGACCATCACCCCCACCGGCGTCGACCACGTGTCCATCAACGTGACCGACGTGCCCGGCGCACTCGCCTTCTACACCGGGACCCTCGGCCTGACCCAGAACCACTCGCGGCCGGACTTCGGTTTCCCGGGTGCCTGGCTCGACACTGCCAACGGCCAGCAGGTGCACCTGATCGGCGCCGAGACGCCCCCCAACCTGGGCCAGCACTTCGCGCTCGCGTTCGACGACCTCGCGGCCGTCGTGGGTGAGCTGCGCGCCGCCGGCCTGCAGGTGAGCGACCCCGTCGACGTCGGCACGACGGGCCGCAAGCAAGCGTTCACTATGGACCCCTGGGGCAACGGGATAGAGCTGCACCAGCGCCCGTCGTCCTGACCTGCTTCTTCAGCGGGCGAGGCGCCTCACTATGCCCTCGACCAGGGAGGCGAGAAGGGGTCCCTGCGACGGGAAGGTGACCAGCCGGTCCAGCTCTTCGTGCGCGGCCCGCACGGCCGCGTCGGCGGAGATGGACCGCGGCCTGACGCGCAACGCGAGGAGCGTGGCGAGCTCGGCGTAGGTGTCGACGAGGCGCCGCCGTGCGTCCGGCGAGCCCGCGACGGCCAACGGGAGGAGCCGCTCCTCCTCGTCACGGGTCATCGGGGCCGGGCCCTCGCCGGCGAAGGCCTCTTCCACCGCCGACACCATCGCGCTCCGCCCCAGGTGCACGGGCGGGCTGTGCGCGGGCACGGCGAGCACCGTGTGCGGCCCGATCCGGTCCAACGCACCACCCGAGCCGAGTGCCCAACCGCTGAGGAGGTCAAGGACGCGCCGCTCGTCTGCTTCTGTCGTGCGGACGAGGACGAGGACCGGGATCCCCGCCCCCAACATCGCCGTCACGGTCTTCAGCTCGCCGAAGGCCCTGAGCACGACAAGGCGAGGCAGGCGCTCGCTCGGGACGGGGCCGACGGCCTCGGCTTCCACACGGACAGCGTACCGAGGGCGTGGCGCCGGCTCGAAGTCCTTCACCGGGCGATGGCCACTCGCCGGTGGCACAATCTCGCGCCGCCTACGGAACACCTGCACGAGAAGAGGGCGATCACCATGACGTTCGTTCCCTACGACCGGCCGGTACGGGCCGCCTTCATCGGCCTGGGCCGCATCTACGACCTGAACGTCCGCGCCTACATGGACAACCCGGACGTCGAGGTGGTGGCCCTCGTCGACCCCGATCCGCAGCGGCGCGCCCAACGACAAGCCGATTGGCCCGCCGCACGCACCTTCAGCTCGGCCGCCGAGCTCGCGTCGAGTGGCCTGGAGGTCGATGCGGCCGAGGTCCTGCTCCCGATCCCGCTCCACCCCGACGGCGTCTGTGAAATGCTCGGCTACGGCTGGCACCTGAACCTGCAGAAGCCGATGTGCAGTGACTTGGCAGAGGCCCATCGGATGCTCGAGTCGGTGCGCGCGCACGACCGCGTGCTGCGGGTGATGGAGAACTACCTCTTCTACGAGCCGCTCCGGAGGCTGAAGGAGACGGTCGAGTCCGGGGCGCTGGGCACGGTGAGCGGCTACCACCTGAAGATGGTGGGCAGCGGCCGCGGGGGCTGGGACGTGCCCCAGTCCAGCTACGAGTGGCAGTTCGCCCAGATGCGCCGGGGCAGGGGCATCCTGGTGTTCGACGACGGCTGGCACAAGCTGTCCACGGCCCTGTGGCTCTTCGGCCCGCTGCGGGAGGTGCGGGCGTGGGTGGGCGGCACCGAGGTCGCGCCCGGCGTGGAGGTCGACGCGCCCACCACCATCGTCTGGGAGCACAGGAACGGGGTCCGCGGCGTGTGGGACATCACCCTGGCCCCCGACATGTACCTGCGGTCCGACTACTACACGAACGACGAACGCTGGGAGGTCACGGGACGTCGCGGTTACTCACGCGTGAACCGGTGCACCGGCCGGGGCATTCAGCAACCGAGCCTCGAGACCTACGCCGACGGTGAAATTCGGGCCTACCACGCCCTCGACGACGACTGGGCGAGCAGCTTCAGGGACTCCGGTCAACACTGGCTGCGCTGGCTGCGCACCGGCGAGGGACCATTGTGGTGGAGCGCCGACGAGGCCGTCGACGTGCTGCGCTTTGCCCTGGCCGTCTACGCCAGCGGCGCGCGGGGCGGCGTGGGCGTCGACCCGGTGTCCGTGCAGGAGGGGTGACCCTGCGGCCGGGTCAGTGTGTGATCGCCGACACCCACTCCAGGCTGTCCTGACCGGTGACGGCGGACACGGCGCCGAGCGTCTGAGCCACCGCGTCCTGGGGCGGGTCGGTGCCGGCCGCATCGGTCATCACGCCGTAGACGGTGACGTCCTCGCCGTAGCTCTCCTTGGCGAAGGCCACCAGATCGGCCCACTCCGTGATCTGGCTGGCGTTGTACACCTCGGGCATGGCGACGTTCGGCGCGAAACCGTTGGCCACTTGCAGAAGCTGATCCTCGGACCAGATGCCCGGATCCGCTGAGCCGTAGTCCACCATCGGCGGGTAGCTACCGCCCACCGATTCTGCGTAACCCTGCATGACGTCGTACGTGTTGTCGTATGCGGGGTCGAATGCCGGCTCGGCGTCGTCTCCGGCCGCGACGCGGACGGTGTCGGTATATCCGTTCTCGGAGGCGTACTCGGCCGACCAGGCACCGAGCTGTTGCACGACGGCTGCGAGCTTTTGCCCCCACCTGACGTAGTTCCGGGGTTCGTCGGGGCAACCGCACACGACTGATCCGCAAGGCTGGTCCACACCGCAGCTGTTGTTCGTTCCGACGGCGACGTCGAGCGTCGTGCCGGCGGGGGCGTAGTTGTAGTAGCCCATGATGTAGTTCTCGACGCCTTGGCTGATCGCTGCGAAGGAGAGAAAGCTGCCCTCGAAGCTGTCCATGCCGTCGGTCGTGCCGTCCGAGGCGGGTCGCCCGAAGTCCAGGACCGCGATCCCTTGGGCCCCGGCCAGACCCGCCTGCTCACCTTGGAGGTACAGAGCCTGCCCCCACGCGCCCTGCTCGTAGTAAGAGACGGTCGGCGTTCCGTCCGCCGCGGTGGCGGCGCCGGCGCTCGTCAGTGGTACGAGGAACGGACTCGCCGACACGAGGACGAACACGCCCCGGCGCGCCCGCGCCCGACTCCGCCCACGAATAGACCGTCCGACACCGGTCACCGGGGAAAAAGTTATCCGCGCGTGTTGCCCGATGACCGAAGTTCTTCGATATCGCGACAGGTAGTGCCGCTACCCGAGTAGGCGACCGCTGCATGTTGTGACGCGGACGGTCGTGTCGTACCGGGGTTGCCGCGCCGAGCGTCCCGGCGTCGCGCCTGGCCCCTAGCTCGTGACGACGCTGACGAGCCGGCGGCCCCGCCGCTCGCCGTACTTCACGACGCCATCGGCGGTCGCGAACAGTGTGTCGTCGCCGCCGCGGCCGACGTTGGCGCCCGGATAGATCTTCGTGCCCCGCTGGCGCACCAGGATGGAGCCGGCCGTCACCGCCACCCCGTCGAACCTCTTGACGCCGAGGCGCTGGGCCGTCGAGTCGCGGCCGTTGCGGGTCGACCCGCCGCCCTTGGTCTTGGACATGTCGGACTCCTCGGACTCCCCGGTTACCCGGCGGCCGTGATGGCCGTGATCTCCAGCGTGGCGTAGTGCTGGCGGTGGCCCCACCGGCGGCGCTGGTTGGATTTGGATTTGTACACCATGGCGTCGATCTTGGGGCCCTTCTCCTCGCCGACGACCTTGGCCGTGACGCTGGCCCCGGCCAGCTGCTCGGGGGTGGCGAGCACGCGGTCGCCGTCGACCACGAGGACCGGCTCCAGCTGGACCTCGGCGCCGACCTTCTGGCCCAGCAGCTCCACGCGGACGCGCTCGCCCTCGGCCACGCGCTCCTGCTTCCCTCCGGACCTGATCACGGCATACATAAGAGGGAGATCCTAGCGCACTAGCGCAGGACGGAATCGTCGAGGGTGACCCCCCGGCCGCCGCAGACCATGCATTCGGTGGACAGCGTCTCGAGCAGGCCCTCCGAGACCCGCTTGCGCGTCATCTCGACGAGGCCCAGCTCCGAGATGTCGAAGACCTGGGTCCGCGTCTTGTCCCGGGCCAGCGCGTTGCGCAGCGCCGCCGCCACCTTGTCCCGGTTCTCGCGGACCTCCATGTCGATGAAGTCGATGACGATGATGCCGCCGATGTCCCGCAGCCGGAGCTGGCGGGCCACCTCCTCGGCCGCCTCCAGGTTGTTGCGGAAGACGGTCTCCTCCAGGTTCGTCTTGCCCACGTTCTTGCCGGTGTTGACGTCAATGACGGTCAGCGCCTCGGTCCGCTCGATGATGAGCGATCCCCCCGACGGCAGCCACACCTTGCGGTCGAGCGCCTTGTGGAGCTGCTCGTGCACGTGGTAGCGCTCGAAGATGGGGAGGCCCTCGACCTCCGGGTCGTAGTACTCCACCCGGTCGGCCAGGTCGGGGCTCACCGTCGTCACGTAGTCGCGCACCTGCTCGAACAGCGCCCGGTCGTCTATCACGACACCGCGGTACTCCGCGTTGAGTTCCTCGCGGAGGATGCGCACCGACAGCTCGGGTTCGCGGTAGAGCAGGCCCGGCTGGTCCGACTTCTTGGACTCGGCCTCAATGGCGTTCCACTGCTCCAGCAGCGAGGTCACGTCGCGCTGCAGCTCGTCCGCCGAAACGCCCTCCGCCGCCGTGCGCACGATCATCCCGTGGCCGGCGGGCTTGACCTCGTCGATGATGCGCCGCAGCCGCCGGCGCTCGTTGTCGCCGAGGCGCTTGGAGATGCCGAAGGCGCTCGAGTTGGGCACCAGCACGGCGAAGCGCCCCGGCAGCGAGACCTCCTGGGTGAGGCGGGCGCCCTTGGCGCCGATCGGGTTCTTGGTGACCTGGCACAGGATGGTCTGCCCGGCCTTGAGCACGTCCTCTATCCGGGGCTGCGACGCCGTCCCGCCCCCGCCCTCGATGTCGTCCTTGTCGTAGCGCACGTCGCCCCGGTACAGGACGGCGTTCTTCGGGATGCCGATGTCGATGAAGGCGGCCTCCATCCCGGGCAGCACGTTCTGGACCCGGCCGCGGTACACGTTCCCGTCTATCTGGGTGGTGTCGTCGGCCGCCCGGGACACGTAGTGCTCCACCAGGGAGCGGCCCTCGAGCATGGCGATCTGCGTCATCTGCGGCTGCACGTGGACGCAGACCAGGTAGCGCCCGACCTGCTTGGACCGGCGATCGCGGCCCGAGCGGCGCCGGCTGCGGCTCCGCTTGGCTCCGGCCGGGCGCTCGCCGTCGGCGGCCTCGGCGTCGACTGCCACCACGGGCTCGGCCGTCCCTTCGGCCGGTGCCGGGGTGGACGCCGGCGGCCGGACCAGGGGCACGACCGGGGCGGCCACGGCGGGTGCCGGGGCCGGTGACTCCGGTCGCGGGGGCGGCGGCGCCGGCCGGGTGTCGCCGATCTGCGGCTTGCGTGGCGCGGGGCGCGGCGGGGCGGGCGGGCTAGGGCTGCCCGTCGCCTCCGGGGCGCGACCCTCCGGGGTCTGGCTGACTTCCGGCTCGGACATGAGGGAGATCCCTCCTTGCGTGCTGTGTCGCCACGGCGGAGGTCCCGAGCCCGCCCAGCGCGAGCGGCTCGAACCGTGCGCCGTCGCGCTCGATCCATTGATGCGTCCTACAGGCCCGGCCGGGTGCCAGCCCGGCGCCCAGGGCCACGAGCAGGTCGGCCGGCCGGACACCACGCGGGTGCGTGGCCACCTCCGCCCGGAGCCGCCCTGCAGGGTCGGTCACGGAGAGCCCCAGGATGGCCGGGCGGATGTCGTCGTCGGCGTGACGACCCTTCCGCTCCCGCCGGACCGTGACGCTGGGGGCGGCGAGCACTCGCTCAACCCGCTCCGCTAGCTCCACGCCTGACACCCCGAACACCTCCAGGTCCCAATCGCACGATGCTACCTCCTGCTGCAACGACCCCTCCGCCATGTCCACGGGCCGTGTGGCCTGGACCGTCATGCCCTCGGGCAGCAACGCGGTCATCAGCTCGGGCATCTCGGCCAGGGAAGGCTCCCCCGCGGCGGCCGGTCCCAGGCGAACGTCGAGGTACTCGCCCCGGGACTCGCAGCACGTGGGCAGCGCCAGTCCGAAGCTCAACAGGGGGTGGGGGGCGAAGCCCTGGGAGTAGGCGACCGGGAGCCGGCTGCGCCGCAAGGCCCGTTCCCACATGCGCGCCACGTCGCGGTGGCTGGTAAAGCGGATCTTCCCCGTCTTGGCGAAGCGGAAGCGCAGCCGACGCTGGTCCTCACGCACGGCTGACCAGCCGCACCGGGATGCGGTCGCCCTGGCGCAGGTCCTGCCCCGTCCCCTGGCTGCCACCCGCCGGCGGCAGCGGCGACGCCACCACGTGCTCGAGCCCGAAGCCGGTGCAGGCGCCGCAGTCGTAGCAGGGCGTCCAGCGGCAGTCCTCGACGGCGGCGCCGGCCAGCGCGTCCTGCCAGTCGCCCCACAGGAAGTCCCTGTGCAGCCCGGCCGAGATGTGGTCCCAGGGCAGCGCCTCGTGTTCGCCGCGTGAGCGGTGGCACTCCCCCTCCAGGCTGAGGCCCTCGGCCGCCAGGGCCTCCTCCCACAGCGCGAGGTCGAAGCGCTCGGACCACTCCTGGAAGGTGCCGCCGGCCCGCCAGACCCGTTCGATGACGGCACCCATGCGACGGTCCCCCCGGCTGGTCAGCCCCTCGGCCACCGAGGCCGCCGGGTCGTGCCAGCGGATCGTGAGGCCGCGGGCCTTGCGCGCCGCGTCGCGCAGCAGCGCCACCTTGCGCTCCAGCTCGGCGCGCCGGTCCTGCCCGAACCACTGGAAGGGCGTGTGGGCCTTGGGTACGAACCCGCCCACCGACGCCGTGACCGTCACCGAGTTGTGGTACCGCCGGCCGATCTCCGCGCAGCGGGCACCCAGCGCGGCGATGCCGAGCACGTCCTCGTCGTGCTCGGTGGGCAGGCCAATGAGGAAGTAGAGCTTGACGCGCCGCCAGCCCTGGCTGAACGCGGCGTCCACCGCGCTGTAGAGGTCCTCCTCCGTGATCAGCTTGTTGATGACCGTGCGCATGCGCCAGGTGCCGCCCTCGGGCGCGAAGGTGAGCCCGGTGCGGCGCACCTTCTGTATCTGTGCGGCGGTGCCGACGGTGAAGGCGTCGACGCGCAGCGACGGGAGGCTGACCGACACCCGGCCCCCGTAGTCAGGGTCGGCGATGATGTCGCGCACCGTCTCCTCTATCCCCGAGAAGTCGGCCGACGACAGCGACGTGAGGGCCACCTCGTCCTGGCCGCTCCAGGCCAGGCCGTCGCGCACGAGCTCCAGGACCTGGGCGGCCGGCCGCTCGCGCACCGGGCGCGTGATCATGCCGGCCTGGCAGAAGCGGCAGCCGCGCGTGCACCCGCGGAACACCTCGACGTTGAGGCGGTCGTGCACCACCTCGGTCAGCGGCACCAGGGGCCGGGCCGGGTAGGGCCACTCGGCCAGGTCGGCCACGGTCCGCTTCGCCACCACCTCGGGGATCCCGGGCTCCACGGGACGGGTCGACACCAGGCGGCCGCCCTCGTACGCCGGCTCGTAGAGCGCGGGGACGTAGACGCCCTCGAGGCCCGCCAGGGCGCGCCGGAGCGCACCGCGGTCGCGGGCGGCCGGCGGCACGCCGGCCAGCCAGGCGCCGAGCACCGCGGTGACCTCCCCCACCGCCTCCTCGCCGTCGCCCAGGACGAACGCGTCCACGAAGTCGGCGAGCGGCTCGGGGTTGAAGGCGCAATGCCCGCCGGCGAGCACCAGCGCGTCGTCGCCACCGCGCGCCGCGGCGTGCAGCGGCAGGCCGGCCAGGTCGATGAGGTTGAGCACGTTCGTGTAGACGAGCTCGGCCGAGAGGTTGAACGCGAGGACGTCGAAGGCGCGCGCGGGCAGGTGGTTCTCCACGCTGAACAGCGGGACGCCGGCGTCCCGCATGGCCGCCTCCATGTCCACCCACGGTGCGTAGGCGCGCTCGGCGACGGCGTCGGGGCGCTCGTTGAGGATTTCGTACAGGATCTGCAGGCCCTGGTTGGGCAGCCCGATCTCGTACGTATCGGGGTAGAGCAGCAGCCAGGCCACGGTGCCCGGCAGGTGCTCGGGATAGCGCGCCCCCTGTTCGCAGCCGATGTAGCGGGCCGGCTTGCTCACTCCGGGCAGGAGGCGCTCTATCTGCGGCCAGATGCTCTCCATCCGCCCCCAACCCTACGGGACGCTCAGCCCCCCGGCGGCGTCGTGGTGGTGGTGGAGTTGGTGCTCGTGCTGGTCGTGGGGCTGCCCGGCTTGGCCGTCGTGGTCGTGGCCGGCGTGCCGAACGGGGCGTTGGGTGCCGGCGCCGTCTGGCTCGCCGGGTTCGTGGGCGTCGGCAGCTTCACCGCCGGGACCGGGTTGGTCACGAGGTAGTCGAAGATGTTGCGCACCAGCGGCGCCGCGGCGTCGGCGCCGTAGCCACCCTGGTCAATCACGGCCAGCACGAGGTACTGGGGGTTGGGGTTGGGCCCGAAGGCGACGAACCACGAGTTCGGCTCCTCGGGCTGGCCGTTCGGCCCCAGCCCGTTCGAGGCCGTGCCCGTCTTCCCGGCCAGGACCCAGTTCGCCGGGAAGCCCTGGAACGCGCTGTAGGCCGTTCCGGTCTTGTCGTAGATGACGCCCTCCAGGCCGAGGAGGATGGTCGCGTAGTTCGCGGGCGAAATCGCCACGTGCCCCGTGACCACCGGCTGCATCTGCTTTATGACCTTGCCCGTGGTCGGGTCGACGATGGCGTTGGCCACCTCGGGCTGGTAGCGCGTGCCGCCGTTGGCGAACGTGGAGTACGCCATCGCCTGCTCCAACGGCGTGAGCACGGTCTCGCCCTGCCCGAACGCCATCTCGATGTTGTCGCCCGTGTACCACGTGGGTGCGTTGGGGAACCCCTTGGGCGCCTCCTGGTGCAGCTTGGTCCGCGTGGCCAGGCTGTCCACCCACCCCTGCCCCTCACCGGGCAGGTCGATGCCGGTGACCGTCCCCATGCCGTACTGGGTCGCGGTGTTCTGAATCGGCGTGTCGCCGTAGGTGGCGCGGTCGTTCCAGAAGAGGTAGCCGAGGTTGTAGAAGAACGAGTCGCTGCTCACGGTGAGCGCGCCCGAGATGTTGAAGGTCCCGCCCGAGTCGCCGGGGTCGTCCTTGAGCGTGCACGTCGTGCCGGTGACGCCGGCCGCCGGGCAGCCGGGGATGTGGAAGCTGCCGGTGTCGGTGTACTGCTGTGTCGGGTTCCACAGGCCGGACTGCAGCGCGGCGGTCGCGGTGGCGAGCTTGAACGTCGACCCGGGGGTGTACAGGCCGTCGATGGCCTCGTTCTCGTTGGCGGTGGTCTGCTCGAGCGCTTGGTAGTGGGCCGTCGAGATGCCGCCCACCCACTCGTTGAGGTCGTAGGTGGGGTACGAGGCCATCGCCAGCACCTGGCCGTTCTGCGGGTTCAGCACGACGACGGCGCCGTTGGGTGCCGGCGGGATCTTCCCGCTGACGGTGTCGACCGTCTTGCGGTCGGCCAGGATCTGGTTCTGTAGTGCCGCCTGGACCTCCTGCTGCAGCCCGGTGTCGACGTTGAGCACCACCGTGTCGCCGAGCTGGGGCGCGGTCGTGCTCAGCGTCCCGACCACCGTGCCCTGTGAGTCCACCGCCAGGGCCTGGCGCCCGTCCGCGCCCCGCAGGTAGGGCTCGTACTGCGCCTCTATTCCGGTCAGCCCGACCTGGCTGGCCTGGGTGTAGCCCTGGTTGGGGTGCGCGGCCAGGAAGGTGGACGGGATGTCCCCCACGTAGCCGAGGACGTGCGTGCCGGTGGTCCCACCCTGGGGGTAGGTGCGCTGCGTGACCGTCTGTGTGCTGACGCCCGGGTATTGGGACTGGTGCGTCTGCAGGTACTGCACGGTCGCGGCCGTCACGCCCACCGCGACGGGCACGGGCTCGTACGGGCTGTACTGGTCGTTGTGGAGCGACGCCTCCACCTGCTTCGGCGTCTCCCCCACCAGCGCGGCCACCATCCCGACGATCGCCGGGTTCTGCAGGGCCTCCTGCCGCGACAGCAGCACCTCCTGCTGCGGGACGTTGGTCACGAGCACCGTCCCGGCGCGGTCGACGATCTCGCCCCGGGGCGCCGGGATGCTCACCACGCGCACCTCGTTGCGCGTCACCGCGGCGGCGTAGGTCTTCCCGTTGATCACCTGCAGCGTCCAGAGCCGCAGCACGAGGACGCCGAAGAGGACGAGAACGGCGATCCCCACCACGCGCAGCCGCAGATTGGGCCGGGCCTCCTCCTCTTCGGGCGTTCCGACGAGCGACGCGACGTGGACGCCCTTGCGCGGGCGCATCCGCGGCTGGCGGTCGGCCCGCCACCCGGAGCGGGCACGCGCGGGGCGGGTGGAGGGCCTGGGGTGGAGCCGGTCGCCGCGGATGGGGTGGCGGAGGGTCCGCCTCACCAGCGCGTCACCACAGCCTGGTGTCCGTCTGCGCCGGGACCAGCGAGCGGCGGTTGTTCTCGCCCGCCAGTGCCCAGCGCATCAGGCGGTTCACCGGGAGCACCAGCACCACGCTCGACACCGCGACGACGAGGAAGAGGGCCACGAAGTCGACCTGCACCATCTGCTGCTGACCGAAGACCGCACCGAGCACGGCGAACAGCATGTCCGCTGCCACGCTCCCGATCAGCGCGGCCACCGGCTTGAGCCAGGCGGCGCGGGGGTCCACCGCCTCGGTGAGGGCCCCGGTGGCGAAGCCCAGGAGGCAGCCCACCAGGGCCGACAGGCCGAAGGGCGTCGGCAGCAGGAGGTCGAAGGCCAGGCCCGCCCAGAAGCCGACGATCGCCCCGGTCTCGGGCCCGTCGAGGAGGGCGGCCGTGATGGGCAGCAGCCAGAGCAGGTCGGGGTGGATGCCGGAGACTCGCAGCGACAGCATGACCGTCGACTGCACCATGAGGACGACGAAGATCACGAAGGCCACCCGGACCATGGAGCGGGCGCTCATGTCGGCGGCACCCACTGCACCACGTCGACGTAGGCGAGCTGGCTCAAGTCGGCCGACGGTTCCACCGTGATGCTCTCCTGGCTGGCGCCGGCCGCGGTGTGGAACGTCGACACCGTCGCCACCGGGATGTCGGGTGGGAAGGCCGCGGCGTCCAGGCTGCTCGTGAACAACGTCTCGCCCTTCCGCACCGGGGTGTGCGGAGGGACCAGGTCGGCCGTCAGGTCGTTCGTCGGGCCCTGGCCGTCCACGATGGCCGAGTACTCCTGTGAGGGCCCGAAGCTGACCGCCACCTTGGACTGGCCGTCGGTGATGAGGCGCACCGTCGCCGTGTGGGCCGACGCGAAGGTCACCTGCCCCGCGAGGCCGCCCGCGCCGACCACCGTGTAGCCCTCGTCGACGCCGTCGGAGCGGCCCTTGTCGATGGTGATCGTGGCGGTGAAGTTCGACGAGTTCTCGTCCACCGTCTGGGCCGTGACGACCGGGAGCTGATTGAGGAACGGGAGGTTCTGCAGCGCCAGCAACTTGCGCAGTTCCTCGTTCTGGTAGCCGCGCTCGGCCTGTTGCATGCGCAGTTGGCCGAGGGTCGCCTGCAGCTTCTGGTTCTCCGACTGCAGCGAGCCGTAGTTGAACGCGCCCGCGAAGAAGCTGCCGATGGGGCTGAGGATGTCGACAACACCCTGGCGCAACGGGTTGTAGACGTCGTTGGCCACCGACTTGATGCCCGAGGTGAGGCTGTGGGTCCGGCCGTTGAGGTCGAGCGAGATGATGGAGAGCGACAGCACCACCAGGACGACGACCGTCACCGTGCGGCGGGACCGCCGAGACCTGGCCACTCGGGGAACCGCTCAGTGAGTCAGCGCGTGGAGGTGGTGATCAGCACCCGCTTCAGCGCGTCGAACTCTTCCAAGCACTGGCCGCTGCCGATGGCGACGCAGTTCAGGGGGTCCCGGGCCACCACAATCGGCATCCCCGTCTCGTGCTGGAGGCGGGACTCCAGCCCGTGGAGGAGGGCGCCGCCGCCGGTGAGCACGATGCCCTGCTCCATGATGTCGGCCGCCAGCTCGGGCGGGGTCCGGTCCAGGGTGACCTTGACGGCGTCGATGACGGCCGACACCGGCTCCTCAATGGAGCGCCGGATCTCCTCGGTGGAGACGACGATCGTCTTGGGAAGCCCGCTCACGAGGTCGCGGCCGCGGATCTCCGCGTGCAGCTCCTGCTCCAGCGGATACGCGGACCCGAGTGTGATCTTTATCTCCTCCGCCGTCCGCTCACCGAGCGCGAGGCTGAACTCCTTCTTCACGAACGAGACGATCGCGTCGTCGAGCTCGTCGCCACCGATGCGCACCGACTGGCTGGTGACGATGCCGCCGAGCGAAATGACCGCCACCTCGGTCGTCCCGCCGCCGATGTCGACCACCATGTTGCCGGTCGGCTCGTGCACGGGCAGGCCCGCGCCGATCGCCGCGGCCATCGGCTCCTCAATGATGTAGGCGCGCCGCGCGCCCGCGTACTCGGCCGCCTCCATGACGGCGCGGCGCTCGACGCCGGTGATGCCGGAGGGCACGCAGATGACCATGCGCGGCTTGGCGAAGCGGCGCTGGTGCACGCGGTGGATGAAGTAGCGCAGCATCTTCTCGCAGATCTCGAAGTCGGCGATGACGCCGTCCTTGAGCGGGCGGATGGCCTGGATGTTCGACGGGGTCCGGCCGATCATCCGCTTGGCCTCCGCCCCCACCGCCAGGGGGCGCCCGTCCTTGATGTCGACGGCCACCACGGACGGCTCGTTCAGGACGATGCCGCGCCCCCGCACGTAGACCAGGGTGTTCGCGGTGCCGAGGTCGACGGCCATGTCGCGACCGAGGAGGGAAAGTCGGTTGTCGGCCATTGGTGTTCTCTCTCCCAGAAGAAATGCGTCACTCGCCGGGGGAACCGGCGCCCATGCGGCCCCAAGGGTAGGTGACCTCATGGACCTTCACAAGGCGGACGGGCGCCCGCACGCACCCGAACAGGGGTTATGGGGCCAGGTCGGGGAAGAACAGCGCGATCTCCCGCGCCGCCGATTCGTGCGAGTCCGAGCCGTGCACGAGGTTCTCGGTCGTCTCAATCCCGAAGTCGCCCCGGATCGTCCCCGGAGCGGCCTCGGCCGGGTTGGTGACGCCCATCATCAGGCGCACCACCGCGTAGGTGTCCTGGGGCCCCTCCACCACCATGACGAGCGAGGCCGAGCGCGTGATGAACGTCACCAGGTCGCTGAAGAAGGGGCGCTCGGCGTGCTCGGCGTAGTGCCGCTCCGCCACCTCCTTGGTGACGGTGCGGAGCTCGGCCGCCACCAGGCGGAGCTTCTTGCGCTCCAGGCGGCGGACGATCTCGCCGGCCAGGCCGCGCTCGACGCCGTCGGGCTTGACGATGACAAGGGTGCGGTCCATGAGGCGCCGAGACTACACCGCCGCCGGTCGTCGTTCGCCGGGTTCGCGCCCGCGCCCGCGCCGTTTCTCAGCGCCCGGCGTCCTCCCACCGCACCGCGGCGCCGAGCACGTCGGCGCGCACCGCGCCCACGATGTAAAGAGAGCCGGCCACGACGACGAGTCCGTCGGCGTCCACCAGCGCGCGCGCCGTCCGCAGCGCGGCCAACACGTCGGGCTCCTCGTGCACCGCGAAGCCGAGCGCGCGCGCCGCGTCGGCGACGACGTCGACCGGCATGGCGCGCGGCGACTCGGGACGGCAGACGACGACCGTCTTGACACCCGCGTCGGCGAGCGGCGCCAGCATGGCCGACGGGTCGCGCCCCGACAACATGCCCACGACGGCGACGGACGCGCCGTCGACGGCGAACTCGTCGGACAGCGCGACCCCCAGCGCGGCCATGCCCGCCGCGTTGTGCGCGCCGTCGACGAGGAGGAGCGGCCGCCGCCCGAGCACCTCCAGCCGGCCCGGCACGCGCACGGCGGCGAAGCCCTCCTCGACCACGTCGGTGGCCAGCGCATCCCCGAAGAAGGCCTCCACCGCGGCCAGCGCGC
The DNA here is from genome assembly GCA_963834405.1 of uncultured Acidimicrobiaceae bacterium. Lineage (GTDB taxonomy): Bacteria > Actinomycetota > Acidimicrobiia > Acidimicrobiales > RAAP-2 > Bog-473. The sequence continues at coordinate 135,047 of CAWIBX010000004.1, forward strand.
AGGCGGCGTTGGCGCCCTGGTGCGCACCGTGCAGCGGGACCAGCACGTCCTCGTAACGGCCGCCCGGCGTCCACAGCGTCACCACCCGCCCGCCCACGGCCAGGCCGTTGGACTCGACGCCGAAGTCGCGCCCGGCCACCCAGACCGAGGCCGCTGCCGCCTCCGCCGCCCGCTCCTCCAGGAGGGCGACCAGGCCCGGGTCGGTCTCGCCGATGACGGCCCGGCCCCCCGCCTTGATGATCCCGGCCTTGTCCGTCGCGATCCCCTCCAGGGTGGGGCCGAGCACGTCGGTGTGGTCGTAGCTGACGTTGGTCACCACGGCCACGTCCCCGTCGATCACGTTGGTGCAGTCCCAGGTGCCGCCGAGGCCGACCTCTATCACCATGGCGTCGACCGCCTCGGTGGCGAACCACGAAAGCGCCGCCGCGGTCAGGAGCTCGAAGCGCGTCGGGCGGTCCTCCAGGAGCGACTCCAGCAGCGCCAGCTCGGTGAGCACGCCGGTCAGCGCCTCGTCGTCGATGGGCTCGCCGTCGCGGGCGATGCGCTCGTTCACCCGCTCGAGGTTGGGGCTGGTGAAGGTCCCGACGCTCAGGCCCTTGGACATGAGCAGCGTCGTCGCCATGGCCGACGTGGAGCCCTTGCCGTTGGTCCCGGTGACGTGGATGGACGGGATGGAGTCCTGCGGCTCACCGAGCAGCGCGGTGAGGGCGCGCATGCCGTCGAGCGTGGGCACCGCGCGCCGGCGCGGCATGTGGGCCTCGAAGTCGATGTGGCCGTCGAGCCACCCCAGTGCGTCCGCCACGCCGTCGAAGGGCAACGACGCCGGCGGGCGATCGGGCACGGCGGGCGGCGGGGAGGGGACGGGCGGGCGCCCGCTCAGGACGCGGCGCGGCGGGAGCGGGTCGCCTTGACCGGCGCGCCCCCGAGCGGCACCAGCGTCGGGGCCACCCGGTCCAGCACGACGGAGCGGTCGACCACGCACTTGCCCACGTCGGTGCGGCTCGGCAGGTCGTACATCACGTCGAGGAGGACCTCTTCGAGGATGGCGCGCAGGCCGCGGGCGCCGGTGCCGCGCAGCAGGGCCTGCTCGGCCACCGCCTCCAGCGCGTCCGGCGTGAACTCGAGCTCGACGTTGTCGAGGGCGAACACCCGCTCGTACTGCTTGGTCAGCGCGTTCTTGGGCTCGACGAGGATCTGGACCAGCGCGTCCTTGAAGAGCGGCGACACCGCGCTGACCACCGGGAGGCGCCCGATGAACTCGGGGATGAGCCCGAACTTGATCAGGTCCTCGGGTAGCACGTGGCGCAGGATCTCGCCGTCCTCGCGGTCGGTGCGATGCACCTCGGCCCGGAACCCGATGCCGCGCTTGCCGATGCGGCTCTCTATCAGCTTGTCCAGCCCGGCGAACGCACCGCCGCAGATGAAGAGGATGTTGGTGGTGTCGATCTGGATGAACTCCTGGTGCGGGTGCTTGCGCCCGCCCTGCGGGGGAACCGACGCCGTCGTGCCCTCCAGGATCTTCAGCAGGGCCTGCTGCACGCCCTCGCCCGACACGTCCCGCGTGATGGAGGGGTTCTCGCTCTTGCGGGCGATCTTGTCGATCTCGTCTATGTAGATGATCCCCGTCTCGGCGCGCTTCACGTCGTAGTCGGCGGCCTGGATCAGCTTGAGGAGGATGTTCTCCACGTCCTCGCCCACGTAACCGGCCTCGGTGAGGGCGGTGGCGTCGGCGATGGCGAAGGGCACGTTCAGCATGCGGGCCAGGGTCTGGGCCAGCAACGTCTTGCCGCACCCGGTGGGGCCGAGCAGGAGGATGTTCGACTTGGCCAGCTCGACGCCGTCCTCGGCGGCCGGCGGTCCCGCCTGCACGCGCTTGTAGTGGTTGTAGACGGCGACCGAGAGGATCTTCTTGGCGTACTCCTGCCCGACGACGTAGTCGTTCAGGAAGTCGAAGATCTCACGCGGCTTGGGAAGATCCTCGAAGCTGAGCTCGGCCGACTCGTCGCGCTCCTCGGCGATGATGTCGTTGCACAGGTCGATGCACTCGTCGCAGATGTAGACGCCTGGGCCCGCGATGAGCTTCTTGACTTGTTTCTGCGTCTTGCCGCAGAAGCTGCACTTGACGAGGTCCCCGCCCTCACCGAACTTGGCCACCCGATCGCTCTCCCGTCCCCGTTGTCCCGATCCGTCCGAACTATCCCGAACCGTAGCCCTCAGCAGCCCTATGCGGCGCCGATGGCCTCGAGGGGGGCGACCGTGCGGGCGGTGATGACCTCGTCGATCACGCCGTACGCCACCGCCTCCTCCGCCGTCATGATGAAGTCACGGTCGGTGTCCTGGGCCACCTTCTCCTGGGTCTGGCCGGTGTCCTCGGCCAGCATGTGCGACAGGAGGTCGCGCATGCGGAGGATCTCCTTGGCCTGCAGCTCTATGTCGCTGGCCTGGCCCTCGACCCCGCCCCAGGGCTGGTGCAACAGGATGCGGGCGTGGGGCAGGGCGAAGCGCTTGCCCTTCGCCCCGGCCGCCAGCAGGACGGCGGCCGCCGAGGCGGCCTGGCCGAAGCAGAAGGTGGAGACGTCCGCCTTGATGAACTTCAGCGTGTCGTAAATGGCGAAGAGCGCCGTGATCTCGCCGCCGGGCGAGTTGATGTAGAGGTGGATGTCCTTGTCCGGCTCCTCGGACTCGAGGAACAGCATCTGCGCGCAGATGAGGTTGGCCACCGCGTCGTCCACCGGCGTGCCCAGGAAGATGATGCGCTCGCGCAGCAGGCGGGAGTACAGGTCGTACGCGCGCTCGCCGCGGTTGGAGGATTCGATCACGGTGGGCACGAGGTAGTCGTACGCCTTGTAGCGGTCCCCCGGTTGCCTCATCACTCGCTCTCCTCGCTCTCCTGGTCCACTGCGGCCTCTTCGGCTACTTCGGTCTTGTCGATTGCTTCGTCGCCTGCATCGGCCTTGAGGTCGTCCCGTGACATCGGGTTGCCCTCGTCGTCGAAGAGTTCCACGTGGTCCAGCAACCACTGCAGCGCCTTGCCCTTGCGCAGCTCCGAGCGTACCGCGCCGGTCCGGCCGGCCGTGTCGAGCTGGCGCCGCAGCTCGGCCGGGGAGGTGCCCATGCGCTCGGCCATCGTGCTTACCTCGGCACGCAGCTCCTCTTCACTGAGCGTCAGCTCCTCGGCCTCGACCAGGGCCCGGAGGGCCAGGTCGGCCTTCACGGCTTCCTGGGCGTCCACCCGCACGGCGGCCAGCAGCTCGTCGGGGCTCTGGCCGGTGGCCGAGAAGTACTCGGCCAGGGTCAGCTTCTGGGCCTCCAACCGGTGCTGCAGCTCGTGCAGGCGCTCGTTGACCTCGGCGTCGACCAGCACCTCGGGGACGTCCTCGTCGGTGACCAGCGCCGCCACCGCCTCGAGCGTCCGCTGGCGCAGCGCCATCTGGCTCTGCATGAGCTTGACCCGTCCGATGCGCGTCGCGATGTCGTCGCGCAGCTCGGCCACCGTGGAGAACTCGGAGTTCTCCTCGGCCCACTCGTCGGTCGCCTCGGGGAGCTTCTTGACCTTCACCTCTTTCACGAGCACGCGGAACGAGATGGACGCGTCGGGCTCGTTCGGGTTCGCCGCGTCGAAGGCGAGGATGGCGCCGGCCTTGGCGCCGCGTAGCTCTGGATCGAGCTCGGGCACGACGGAGCCGCTGCCGACCTCGTAGAGGTAGTCGTCCACGCCGACGACCTCGGCGGCGCTGGCATCGTTGCCGTGCAGGTCGACGGTGACGAGGTCGCCGTCGATGGCGGGGCGGTCCACCACCTGCAGCTCGGCGTCGTTCTCGCGCAACCGGTCGAGCTGGTGCTGAATCTCCTCGTCCTTGACCGCGAGCGTGGGCAGCGTCACCTGCAGCCCGTCGTAGCCGGGAATGGAGACGACCGGCCGCACCTGGACCACCGCGTCGAAGGACACGGCACCGGCGTCCTCACCGCTCGTGATGTCGATCTCGGGCTGCGCGATCGGGTCGAGCTCGGTGTCCACCACGGCGCGGGCGTAGAAGTCGGGCAGAGACTCGCGCAGCGCCTCGGCGCGCAGCGCGCCGGCGCCGCCCATGCGCGCCTCGAGCACCCGGCGCGGGACCTTGCCCGGCCGGAACCCGGGCACGCGCACCTGCCGCGACAGCGTGCGCACGAGGTCGCCCAGCGCCTTGTCGAATTCGGGCTCGTCGATTTCGACGCTCAGTTTGACGAGGTTCCCCTCGAGCGGTTCGGTGGTGGCACGCATCACGGGGCGACCACTCTACCGGGCACCCCCGGCCGCCCCCGCACCGGCGTCCCCGCTTACATGATGGTGCTCACACCATGAAGTTCATCGCGGCGAGGATCTTCTGTGCGGCCGCCGCGTCGCCTGCTACACCGATCCCCCCGGCGGCCTCCACCTGTTGCGCCGTGGCCCGGCCGCAGCCGAGACGCAGAAAGTCGATGCTGGAGAGCGACAGCGTCACCGTCGGCGCCCCCTCGGCATGCACGGCGCCGGCGCCGGCGCCCACCGGCTTGGCCCGGCCGCCCTCCACCGCGATGGTGAAGGTGCGGGCATCGGCGCCGGGGGCGGCGACGTCGAAGCGCACCGCGATGCCGTCGGCGCAGCCGGCCTGCTTGCCCACCACGAACGGCATCGCGCCCTGCACCCGGTCGAGCGAGAGCGCGGACGCCAGGTTCCCCGAGCCGCCGGGCCGGTCGAGCGCCAGCCGCACGTCCTGTTCGTGCACCCAGCTGTCGAACACCCGCACCTCCATGAAGACGGCGTAGGGGACCTCGCCCACCGGGCTCCAGCCGACGGCCGCCCACTGCTCCTCCGTCAGGCCGTCGAGCGTGCGCAGCCGGTCCCGGGTCACCTCCACGAACTCGGCGTGCACCGCCGGTCCCGGCTCGGCCCGGCGCACGGCGACCCAGGTTTCGTTGCGGGCGGCGAAGTCGTTCTTCACGTGGTCCCCGAGCGGGCCGTCCCAGACCGGCGGCGCCTCGCCCATGAGGGCGCGCTCTATCCCGATCAGGTGCGACAGCTGGTCCTTGACGTCCCAGCCCGGACACTCGGTGGGCAGGCCCCACTCCGTGCCCGACAGGTCGTGGCAGGCCTCGGCCAGCGAGGTCCAGGTCTCCTCGAGGGCGGCCCGGGCCCGCAGCCCCCGTTCCCGCCAACCACCGTCCTGACCTGCACCGTTGTCTGCCATGAGCCCGACCCTAGCCCCGGCCGCCGGGCCGGGGACCGGGAGCATCCCCCTTTTCCCGGAATCCGGCCGCTACCTTCGATCGGCATCCGGGGGCCCGATCCAAGAGACCAGAGGAGTTGTTTCCATGGCTAACTACGAGGGGTACTGCGTGAAGTGCCGCGAGAAGCGGGAATTCGACGGGCACGAGGTCGACCTGGCCAACGGCCGGCGCGCCGCCCAGGGCACCTGCCCCGTCTGCGGCACCAAGATGAACCGGATCCTGGGCAAGGCCAAGGTCTGACCCAGACTTGATCCACCGTTGATGCAGTGCCCGCCGGGTCGGCTGCGTACCGCCGGCCCGGCGTGAGACGATCTGCGGCATGCACGACCTGATCATCACGGGGGGAACGCTGGTCGACGGGACCGGCGCCGGGGCGAGGCCGGCGGATGTGGCGGTGGACGAGGGCCGCATCACCGAGGTCGGGGGCGTAACGGGCGGCGCCACCCGGATCATCGACGCGGAGGGCTTGCTGGTCACGCCCGGGTGGGTCGAATCCACACGCACTACGACGGCCAGGCGACTTGGGACCCCGAGCTCGCCCCGTCCTCGTGGCACGGCGTCACCACCATCGTGATGGGCAACTGCGGCGTGGGCTTCGCGCCGGCCGCGCCCGACCGCCACGAGTGGCTCATCGGCCTCATGGAGGGGGTGGAGGACATCCCCGGCACGGCGCTGGCCGAGGGGATGCAGTGGGAGTGGGAATCGTTCCCCGAGTATCTCGATGCGCTGGAGCGGCGGCGCTGGACCGTGGACGTCGGCACCCAGGTCCCCCACGGCGCCGTGCGCGCCTACGTCATGGGCGAGCGGGGGGCGCGGAACGAGCCCGCCACGGCCGAGGACATCGAGGCGATGCGCGCCATCGTGCTCGACGCGCTCCGCGCCGGCGCGCTCGGCTTCTCGACCTCGCGCACCATCGGGCACCGCGCCGTCGACGGCGAGGTCGTGCCGGGGACCTACGCGGCGGAGGACGAGCTCTTCGGGATCGGGGGCGCCCTGGGCGAGGCCGGCGCGGGCGTCTTCGAGCTGGCGCCGCTCGGCGCGGCCGGCGAGGAGCCGGAGGGCGTCATGGGCGAGGTCGACTGGATGCGCCGCCTCTCGGCCGCGATCGACCGGCCCGTGTCGTTCGCGCTTCTGCAGGTGGACGCCGCGCCGGACCTGTGGCGCAAGCAGCTCGACGAGTCGCTGCAGGCCTGCGCCGAGGGCTCCAAGCTCTACCCGCAGGTGGCGGGAAGGCCGACCGGGCTGCTGACCGGCCACCACGCGACGTACTGCTTGTTCTCGGAGATCCCGGCGTACCGCGAGCTGCGTCGGCGCCGGCTGCCGGCGACCGAGCTGGCCGACGCGCTGGCCGACCCCGAGGTGCGGCGGTCGATCGTGTCGTGGGAGCCGCCGACGCCGGCCGTGGCCGAGTCGATGGAGCGGGCCTACGCCCGCACGTTCGTGCTGGGCGACCCGCCGGACTACGAGCCGGGGCCCGAGCGCTCGCTGGCGGGCCTCGCGGCGGCTCGTGGGGTGTCGGCGCTCGAGGTGGCGTACGACGAGATGCTGGCCGACGGCGGACAGGGGCTGCTCTACCTGCCGATCCTGAACTACGCCACCGGCGACCTCGACCACGTGTACGACATGCTGCTGCACCCGCGGGGCCTGCTCGGGCTGTCCGACGGCGGGGCCCACACAGGGACGATCTGCGACGGCTCCATGCCGACGTTCATGCTCACGCACTGGACGCGCGACCGGACCCGGGGCGCCACGCTGCCGCTCGAGTACATCGTGAAGAAGCAGACGCACGACACGGCCCGGCTCTACGGCCTGTCCGACCGCGGCACGGTGGAGCCGGGCGCGCTGGCCGACCTCAACTTGATTCAGTACGACGAGCTGTCCCTCGGGACGCCGTTCGTCCGGGCCGACCTGCCGGCGGGCGGGCGCCGCCTGCTGCAGCGCGCCGAGGGGTACGTGGCCACGATCAAGAAGGGAACGGTCACCTTCGACCACGGCGAGCCGACCGGGGAGCTGCCGGGCCGGTTGCTGCGCGGGGCGCGCTGAACGCGCCGTCCGCCGGGACGGACGGGTAGACCGCAACCCGTATGGAAGCGCCCGAGACCCAGTACGCCCTGCGCGACGGCGTCCACATCGGCTACCAAGTCTGGGACGGCGGCGGGCCGGGCGGGCCGGGCGGGCCGGGCGGGCCGGACGTGCCGGACGTGCTCGAGATTGGCAGCGGGCTGATGATCTCCATCGACGAGACGGTCGACGAGCCGAACTGGCTGCGCTACACCCAGCGGGTCGCGGAGTTCAGCCGCCTCATCCGCTTCGACGCCGGCGGCATCGGCCTCTCGGACCCCCTCCCCCACGGGACGGACCCCTCCATCGAGGGCTGGGGGCGCGACGCCCTGGCCGTCATGGACGCGGTGGGGTGCCGGACCGCCAACGTCCTGTCCTCCATGGGCGGCGCCATGGCCGCCCTCTGGCTGGCCGCCACCCACCCCGAGCGCGTGGCCTCGCTCGTCCTCGTCTCGGGCACGGCCCGCGTCGGCCGCGCCGAGGACTACGGGTTCGGCGTGCCCGACGACCAGATCGCGTCCGCGGCCGACATCGACGTGTCGCTCACCGAGGCGGGTGTGCCCCAGGACATCGCGAACTTCGCGCCCAGCCTGGCGCACCGGGTCGGCTTCCGGGAGTGGTGGTCGCGGGCGGCACGGCGCGGGGCGAGCCCGGCGACCGCAGTGGCCTTCAACCTCGTGATCTTCTCGGCCGACGTGCGCTGGTGCCTGCCCGACATCACGCGCCCGGCCTTGGTGATCTCGCGCCGGGACAGCGTCTCCGACATGTACAGGCACGGTCAGTATCTCGCCGAGCACATCGCCGGGGCGCGCTTCGTGGGCCTTCTCGGGCGCGACCTCCTTCCCTGGGCCGGCGAGTTCGACACGATCGTCGACGAGATGGAGGAGTTCGTGACGGGCGCCCGCGGCGCACACCAGGCCACGCGCCTGCTCGCGTCCGTCCTGTTCACCGACATCGTCGACTCGACCATCCGCGCGGCGGCCCTGGGCGACCGGGAGTGGCGCGCCGTGCTCGACGAGTTCGACGTCAACGTGGAGCGCCTACTGGCGCGCCACGACGGTGTGCTCGTCAAGAACACCGGTGACGGGATCCTCGCCCGCTTCGCCTCGCCGGCGCAGGCCGTGCGGTGCGCGCTGGCCATGGTCTCGGCCGCCGACAGCGCCGGGTTGGAGCTGCGGGCCGGTCTGCACGCCGGCGAGCTGGAGCTGCGGGGCCAGGACATCGGCGGCATGGCCGTGCACATCGCGTCGCGGGTGAGCGCCATGGCCGGCCCGAAGGAGGTGCTGGTGACCGGCACCGTCCGCGACCTGGTCGTGGGCTCGGGCATCGTGTTCGACGACCGCGGCCGGCACAACCTCAAGGGCGTACCCGACGAATGGCAGGTGCTCGCCGTCGAGCAGGCCTGAGCGATCAGCCGGGGCGGATCCGGTCTCAGCCGGGGCAGTCGCCGGCCGTCACCGTGACATAGACCTGCAGCGGGTTGCGGACCGGCACGACGGTGAGGTGACTGGCACCGGCCTTCGACGTGATGCGTCCGCCCCGCACCGCGGCGCACCACCCGGTCGGGTAGTGCTGCTGGGCGGCGATCGCGATGACCGTCGGGCCCTGCGCCGCGGCGGACGGCGTGTAGATCATGCTGAACGCGCCGGTGAACGGATTGAAGAGGTTGGCCGAGACGGTACCCGCCGTCTCCTGGGGGTAGGTACGCGACAGCACGGTGACGATCCCGGTGTAGTTCCCGTCGGGCAGCACGAGGCCCTCGGCCGAGGACCCGGTGGGGTCGTCGTAGTACTTCCAGGCCCAATAGGACCACCCGACCAAGTTGATCCCGGCCCACTCGGTGTCGAAGCCGATCAGGGACACGCTCGTGGAGGCGCCGAACTCGCTCATGAACATCGCGGGCCCGTCGGGCTGCGCGGCCGAGGCCATGGACAGACGCGTGATGTCCTGCTCGGCCGCCATCGTCTCCTCCGCCTGCAGGCATTTGAGCAGGTCGGTCGGATCGCCGGTCACTGGACTGCGGGCGCCGCAGTAGTCGTGGAAGTTGAAGACGATGTTGGAGAAGGGCATCGGTCCCAACTGGGACGGCTTGTTGCCACCGATCACCCAATAGATGTCCGGTTCCGTGAAGATCGGGTGCCGGCGGTCGACGGAGCGGATCGTCGGGATGAGGCCGTTGGCGGGCACGTCGGACGGGCAGACGAGCGGCGCGGTGCCGTTGGCCAGGAACCCGGTGTGGTCCTTACCGGTGTAGAAGCACTCGAGGTTGCCGGTGAACGTCGACCCGGAGGCGAGTTGCGTCTGTGTCGAGAAAGGCTCGTTGTAGGGGTCGTAGCCCACGACCCACGGGTCGTTCTTGAAGTAGTCGGCCACCGTCTTCCACACCAGGTCGAACTGGCCCTGCAGGCCCCCGACGACGTCGTTGTGCCAGAAGTGAGTGGCCGCGATCAGCAATGTCGCGTTCGAGTAGTTGTTGGACCACCGCCCACCCTTGGGCACGATGGGAAGGTTGTCGGTGCAGACGGCCCAATTCGGTGCGCCCTCGCCGCGGAAGAGCGTGTTGTAGACGTCCTGGTGCATGTCCAGCAGCGTGTAGATGCCGTAGCGGCTGAGCAGCTTGACGGTCGCGGCCACGTGCGCCAGGTATTGGTCCGCGATGGCCTTGTTGAACTCGTGGGGGTCGCCCGGAGCGCCCGGCGTGCAGATCTGAGGCTGGTTCGGTCCCCCAGAGCCCGGCTCGAGGGCCTGCCACTCGATCCCGAGCCGCACCATGTTGAAGCCGAGGGCGCGCATGCGTGCCGCGTCGTTGGCATCGATGTTCCACGGTTGGCCGGGATCCGGGTAGGCGATGAAGGGCGGGTGCTTGTAGACGACGTTCACGCCGTGCAGGAGCACGATCCGATTCTGTGAGTCGTAGATGTAGGGACCACCGGGCGAGGTCATGAAGCTCGGGGTGCCCGATGCGGCTGTCTGCACGGAAGGGCCCAAGCTGTGCTGGTACTGCACCCCGGGGCCGGTCAGTGCGTTGATATGGGGGGTCAGCGCATTGAGGTTGGGCTGGTTGAGGACGTGGGGCGTGGTGGTGGTCGTCGTGCCGCCGAGCGGCGGCGTGGACGTGGTGGTGGTTTGTGCACCGAGCGGTGAGGGCGTCGTTGTTGTGGCGGTGGTCGTCGTGGTGGTGGTCGTGGTCGCCGCCGCAACGCCGCCGGCCGCGGCCGTCTGGACAAGGGCGGCGCACGCGACCGTCGTGATCGCCACCAACGGCATGACTCGTCGTCGCGCAGCCCGCGCCAGCCTCAGCACCTCCTCGCCACCGCCCGGCCTACCTCGCCAATCAACGTAGGGGCCTAACACATTTCGCTGCGGATCAGCCGGGCGCGGACCGCCGCGGCCGCGCCACCTGGCTCGGAAAGACCTGGTCAGCTGGCTAGAGTTGCATCGAGATTGACCGGCCTCACCGACGGGATGTAGCGCAGCTTGGTTAGCGCGCCTGCTTTGGGAGCAGGAGGTCCGGGGTTCAAATCCCCGCATCCCGACCACCAACGAAAGCGTGCGCCAAAATGCCCCGGTGAGCGAGGCCTCCGGGGCACATCCACGGGGTGGCCACGTCGTCCTCCTCACTTTGGCCTCGGCCCAATTCCTCATGACGCTCGACACGTCCGTCATGAACGTGTCCATCGCGACGGTGGCCAAGGATGTGGGGACGACGGTCAGCGGCATCCAGTCGGCCATCACGCTGTACACCCTCGTGATGGCAGCCTTCATGATCACCGGCGGGAAGATCGGGGCGATCATCGGGCGCAAGCGCGTGTTCATGATCGGCTGCGTGGTGTACGGCATCGGGTCGTTCCTCACCGCGATCTCCCACTCGCTGGGGCTGCTCCTCCTGGGTTGGTCCGTCCTGGAAGGCCTGGGTGCGGCGCTGATCATGCCGGCGGTGGTGGCCCTGGTCGCGACGAACTTCGACCCGCCCGACCGCCCCCGCGTCTACGGCCTGGTGGCCTCGGCGGCGGCCATCGCCGTCGCGGTGGGACCGCTGGTCGGCGGGCTCTTCACGACCTACGCGTCGTGGCGCTGGGTGTTCGCGGGCGAGGTGGTGATCGTGCTCTGTCTGCTCGGTCTCACCACCCGGCTGGCCGACACCCCGCCGGAAGGCGGCGTACGTCTCGACCCCGTAGGCACTCTGCTCTCCGCGGCCGGGCTCGGACTCGTCGTGTACGGCGTCATCCGCACCGGCACCTGGGGCTTCGTCGTTCCGAAGCCCGACGCGCCCGAATGGCTCGGCGCTTCGCTGTCCCTCTGGCTCATGCTGGGGGGCGCCATCGTGCTCGCCGCGTTCATCGGCTGGGAATCGTGGCGCGTGCGCCGCGGCCGGGCCGTGCTGGTCGACCCGGCCATGCTGCGCGTGCCGGGGTTGCAGGCGGGTCTCGTGTCCTTCTTCTTCCAGTTCCTGCTGCAGGCCGGGCTCTTCTTCGTGATCCCGCTCTTCCTGTCGGTCGCGTTGGGGCTCTCCGCCGTGGCCACCGGCGTCCGTCTGCTTCCGCTCTCACTCGCGTTGCTGTTCTCGGCGGCGCTCGTGCCGCGCCTGTTCCGCGGCGCGTCTCCCCGGGCGATCGTGCGCGTGGGCTTCGCCATGGTGTTCCTGGGGCTCCTCGTCCTCATCCTCGCCCTCGACCAGGGTTCGGGACCCGAGGTGGTGACGGTGCCCTTGATCCTCGTCGGGCTCGGGATCGGCGCGCTGGCCTCGCAACTGGGCGCCGTCACCGTCTCCGCGGTGCCCGACGAGAAGAGCAGCGAAGTGGGGGGCCTGCAGTACACCGTGACGAACCTCGGTGCGTCCCTGGGCACGGCACTCGCCGGCGCGGTCCTCATCTCGGTGCTGACGACCACGTTCCTGGCCGGTGTGTCCGACAACCCCGCCGTGCCGCAGGAGATGTCCTCCAAGGCGCAGGTGGAATTGTCGGCGGGAGTCCCCTTCGTCAGCGACGACCAGCTCCACTCCGCCTTGGAGTCCGCCGGCGTCCCGCCGTCAACCGCACAGGCCATCACCGACGAGAACGCGGCCAGCCGCATCAACGGGCTGCGGGCCGCGCTGTCGGTGCTCGCGCTGCTCTCCCTGATCGCCCTTGCGATGACACGGCGCCTGCCGGTCCGACCCGTCGGGGTCGACGAGATGGCCGAGGCCGCGCGTGCGACGGACCGGGCCCGGCCGCCGCCGTCCTAGAGGACCGGGCCGACGCGCTGGTTCGGCGCCGGTGAGTCAGGTGTCAGGTCAACCCCGCCGCAGGGACACGCTGCACCACGAGCGCTGGCGGCAGGAGGGGCACGTCATGAGGCGGTCGAACCGGCCCCGCGGCAACCAGACCGGCACGGGGAACTGGAAGATCAGGAGATCGAGCACCCCGACGTAGGACGTCTGCCCACAACGCTCGCACTCGACGATGAACGTGCCCCGCCCGGCGAGCGGATTCTCGGACGTCGCGATCAGGCTGTCCCGCTCAGGCTTTGCGCCCGAATACAGGGCGCGCTTGCCGACCGGCAGCGGCACCGTCGCCCCGGACGAGGGATCGCGCTCGGTGCCCTCGGCCGGGGGCACCCAGTACAGCGCCCGCTTGCCCAGGGGATCGGGCGCCTTGTCCCCGCGAGGGCACGTCAGGCGTCCTGCATCGCGCAGAACACCGACTCCGACAGTGTGCGGTACGCCAGCGCCCCCGGGGATGCGGGCGCATGCTGCAGCACGGATTGACCGAGCGCAGGCGCCTCGGCGAACCGCACGGATTTCGGTATGGGCGGCTCGAACATCGGGAGTCCGTAGCGCTCCTCGACCTCGGCCAGGACCTTGCGTGCATGGGTTGTGCGGCCGTCGTACATCGTCGGGATCACGCCGAGGACCCGCAGGCGCTCGTTGGCGAACTGGCGGACGTCCTCAATGGTCTCGAGCAGCTGGCCGACGCCCCGGTGGCTCAGTGCCTCGCACTGCAGCGGGACGATGACGGCTTCTGCAGCCGTCAGACCGTTGATCGTGAGCACGCCCAACGACGGCGGGCAATCGATGAGAACCGCGTCGTATTCGTGCTGCACCGGCATGAGTGCCCGCGCCAGCACGTGCTCGCGGCCCGTGCGGCTGAGCAGGTGCACCTCGGCGCCCGCCAGGTCGATGGTGGCCGGAACGAGGAACAGCCCCTCGGTCCCCGCTACGGGCCGGACGACCTCGCCGAGCCGGGCGCGGCGAACCAGGACGTCGTGCAGGGACGTGTCGAGTTCGTCGGGATCGAAGCCGAGGGAGTAAGTCAGGCACGCTTGCGGATCGAGGTCGACCACGAGGATGCGGTGCCCCCGTTCCGCCATGGCCACGCCGAGCGACTGCACGGTCGTCGTCTTCGCCACGCCGCCCTTCTGGTTGGCGACGGCGATGACTTTGAGCACCGCCCGAGTCTAGGACCGCTCCGGCCGTCGGTCCCCGGGCCGGCGCCGCGCGAAGGCGATTCCGCTCAGTGGTAGGCGGCTTCTTCGCGTTCGACGTCGAAAACGAGATTTCCCAGGGACAGGTTCACGTCGTCCACGTGGTATCCCCACTGCGGCCCCAGCGACGCCGTCACGGTGGGGCGCGGGTCCCCGGGTGACGCCGAGCTGGTGACCTGGAGCCAGGTCGCTCCGTCACTCGTCTCGCACGTTGCGGTGTACAGGCCGGGGTAGGTCACCCACGGTGCGCTGAGCGTGACGCCCTTGACCTGCTGCGTCGCGGTCAGGAAGTACGGCGACAAGGACCCCGGCGCCGAGGTGAAGCTGGCCGGGTTGACACACGCAACCTCCTGGCCGGTGGACGTGTGCTCCCCGGACAGGAAGCTGACACCTCCGCCGGCCCGTCCGAAGAGGGAATTCGCCGGTGGCGTCGAGCCGAAACTGGAGTAGGCGATCACGCACCCGCGCTCCGTCGCCGACTGGCAGAGCGGGACGTGGGCGAAGGTCCCGCCGACGGCCTTCCCGGCCGGGACCTGGACGTTGCCCCCGAGGATGATCGCCGACACCAAGCGGTGGCGGAGCGTGGGCGACGGGTCGACCTGTGCCTGCAGCAGCTTGATGAGTATGGCCGCACCCTGGGAATGGCCGATGAAGACCACGGGCCGTCCGTGGTCGTCGTGGGCCAGGAAGTCGTCCCACGCGGAAAGGAGGCTCGAGTACGCCGTGCCGATCACCGATGCGTTGGCGATCTGTCCACTGGCCAGCGCGCGCAACGTGGCCTGGCGGTACATGGGAGCCCACACCTGGCAGGCCGACGAGAACCGTGAAGCCTGAGCGACGGCGACCGCGGTTTCCGCCGGTTGCACCGTGAGGTTGGCGTTGGCCTGCTGCTCCGTGGAGACCGTCGGGTACACGTAGAAGCAATCGAACTTCTGTGCGGTCGAGCTCGTGGCGCCGGACGGCTGCGACGAGGTCGTGCCGGACGCGCTGACGCTGATGGCGGAGCGGCTCGACGCACAGGGGTCGGGCGACTGCCCGGGCCGGCACAACCACACGGTCGAGGAGCCGGGCGCGGCCAGGGGACGGGCGGCGGCTGCCGGCGCGGCCAGCGCGGCCGTGGCTCCGGCGCACACGGGCAGGACCAGCGCGCAGGCCACGAGAACGCCGATCCCCGGACCCGCCGGCCGAAGTACGAGCCTGCCCGTCGCCATCGCACCCACACCCCTTCGTCCGTCCGCCGCTGGCGGACAGGGTACGTGCCGCCCCGGCCGAACCGGCGTCAGACCGGTGTCCGAAGCCGCCTCAGGAACGGCTCGGGCGGAAGGGGGGTCGCACTGCGCCTAGGGTCGATGCCGGGAGTCGTCGGGGAACACGGTCGTTGGCGCTGGGTGACCGGTCCCCGCACGACGACGCTCGGAAACGGAAAGACGGACAGTGCACGTACCGCGGTTGAGTCAGAAGGTCGTCGTCGGAGCCGTCTTCGTGTCCGCGATGTTCATGACCATCATGGACATCACCATTGTGAACGTGGCGCTCCCGACGATCGGTCGCGACTTTCACATTGCTCCCACCGCGGTCGACGGCGTCGTGATCGCCTATCTGGTCAGCCTGGCCGTGTTCATTCCGGCCTCGGGCTGGCTCGGTGACCGTTTCGGCGGCAAGCGGGTCCTGCTCGTCGCCATCATCGTCTTCACGATCGGCTCCGTGCTCTGCGGCCTGGCGCAGAGCATGACCCAACTCGTTGTCTTCCGGGTGATCCAAGGGGCGGGCGGGGGCATGATGGCGCCGGTCGGGATGGCGATGCTCTACCGCGTCTTCCCACCGTCCGAGCGCGTCCGTGCCGCCAGCATCCTGACGATCCCGACCACGATGGCACCCGCACTCGGCCCGGTCCTCGGCGGGTTCCTGGTGACCGATCTCTCTTGGCGGTGGGTCTTCTTCGTCAACCTCCCGTTGGGAATCGCGGCGGTGACCTTCGGTGCGTTGTTCCTGGAGCGGATCGGCGCCGCGGACGCCGGTCGGTTCGACCTGCCGGGATTCCTCCTGGGCGGGGCCGGCCTGGGTCTGTTGATGTACGCAATTTCGAAGGGCCCGTTCACGTCGTGGTCCTCGCCCGAGATCGTGGTCACCGGCCTTCTGGGTTCCGCGCTGTTGGTGGTCTTCGTCGTCGTCGAGCTGCGCACGACGAAACCGATGGTCGACCTGCATCTCCTGTCCGGACGTCTGTTCCGGTCCACCAACGGCGTCATGTTCCTGGCGGCGGCCGCGTTCTTGGGGATGCTGTACCTCATCCCGCTGTACTTCCAGGACGCCCGCGGGATGAGCCCCCTGCAGTCGGGTCTCTCCACCTTCCCGGAGGCCTTCGGCGTGATGATCGGCGCGCAGTTCGCCAGCCGGCTCATCTACCCCCGGATCGGGCCCCGGCGTCACATCACCGGCGGGCTGGTCGGGCTCGCCCTGTGCATGCTTGCGCTCACCCAGGTGACGATCGTCACGAACCTGTGGCTGATCCGGGGCTTGATGTTCGTGCTGGGCTGGATGATGGCGCAGGTGATGGTCCCCAACCAGGCCGCGTCGTTCGCCATGATCCCGTCCGAGTCGATGGGGCGCGCCTCGACCTTTTTCAACACGATGCGCCAGGTCGGCAGCGCCACCGGTGTGGCGATCCTGTCGACTGTGTTGATCGGCGTCGGATCGACGCAGGCGCTCGGCGGGGGGTCGGCTCCCGATCTCAGCGCCTATCACTTCGCGTTCTTGACCGCGGCCTTCTTCGCGCTGGCCGGTGCGGTGTTCTCGCTGACCATTCACGACAGTGACGCCGCCGAGACCATCGTGCGGCGCGTCCCGCGGGCTCGCCGCACCGCGGCACCCGAGCCGGCCCACGTCCGCGAGCGCGTGGCGTGACCTCAGGCCGAGCGGTCTGCGTCTTCTGCGGATCGAGCCCCGGCTCTGACCCCGCCTTCGCAGAGGCGGCCCGGCGGCTCGGCCGCGGGCTGGCCGGACACGGCCTCGGGCTCGTCTACGGCGGCGCCTCGGTGGGCCTGATGGGGATCCTGGCGGATGCCGCCATCGCGGCCGGCGGGAGCGCAACGGGAGTGATCACCGAGGCCCTCGCCGGCCACGAGATCGCGCACGGAGCGCTCGACCGCCTTCACGTCGTGACCACCATGCACGAACGCAAAGCGCTGATGTACGAACTCTCGGAAGCCTTCCTGATGGCGCCCGGCGGTTTCGGCACCTACGAGGAGTTCCTGGAGGCGGTCACCTGGACCCAGCTCGGCCTGCACGACAAACGCTGTGGCGTCCTCAACGTGAACGGCTACTTCGACGGGCTGCTGGCCTTCTTCGCACATGCGGTGGACAGCGGCTTCATCCGCCAGAGGCAGTTCGACGCGCTGGTGGTCTCGGAAGATGTCGACGCGCTCCTGGACGCCGTCGTCGGCCCGGTCACGGCCACGGGGCCCACGCGCCCTCGGTGAACAGACCGGCGGGACGAGGAAAGAGCCGATCGTCCTCTCTCAGGACGTGAGCGCGGCTCGCCGCCGTGCCGGCCGCGGGAGCTCCTGTCCGTCGGAAGCGGGGGTAGCCCGCAGGCTCGCGACCGCCAGACCGACCATAAAGAGCGTCGTCGCCATGATGGCCGGCCACCAGAGGACGATGTCGTGGGCGCGTCGGTTGCCGAGGATCAGGCAGGCAACCGAGGTCGCCGCACACACACCGAAGAGCGACCAGCTCCTCCGGATGGTCAGGAGCAGGCAGAGCGCGACCACCGGGAAGAAGTAGAACCCGAGGAGCTCGCTCTCCAGCAGCACGCGTAGCGTGAAGGCCAGAGACATGACGAAGAGCACGGTCGGCAGGTCGTGCCGGCGACGACAGGCGACATAGCCCAGGGCCATGGCGGCGAGCATCGACACGAGACGCAGCGTCCCGCCGCTGTACGCCCCATGGCCCAGCGCGCGGGCGAAGTGGCCCAATGGCGTGCTCGACTCGTCAGCCGGGAAGTACGGCTGGTCGACAACGCGGTGCAGGGTCACGGCGGCTGAGGCCAGGAGTTCGGGCAGGAGCAACAGCACGCTCGGCAGAGCGATCCGCCAGGCCGAGCGCCACAGATCCCGCCGCCCGTAGCGAGCAACCGCCGGGGCCACCGCCAAGAGCGCGAGTGGCTGAAACGCAACCGCGACGCCGAGCAGCCAGCCGACTCGCCCCACGCGACGGGGCGAGTCGCCATCAGCGGCGAGCGCGGCCCACAACACGAGTGCCAGTGCGATGCAGTCCTCCGGGTGACCCCAGAACACCACGTCGCTCAGCACACTCAAGCCTGCCACCGCCGCAAGGCCGGTGCGCTGCCTATTCGAGAACTGCCAGTAGCGCGCAACCGCGTCCAGCGCGAACAGCACGCTTGCCGCCATGAGGGTCGCCAGCGGAACCAGGAGGAGCCCGTAGACCATGAACCCGCCCCCGTGGGCGATGGTCGTGCGCAGGCCGACGGCGTGCCCCAACAACATGAACGGTGCGAGCAGGTACTCGAACCCGGGCGGCGAATCGATTTGTGACGGGTACGCGTAAACGGCGGAAAAATGCAGCTGGCCGACGGCGAGCGCCATGCCGGCGCTGTTCCAGAGGTCGGTGTAGACCTGCCACTTGTGGTGGGCGAACGCGCTCCACACGAGCGAGTACACCACCGAGCCGGCGACCAGCCATACGGTCACCATGACCGGCACAGACCTCGTGTCCAGCCACGACGACACCCTGCGCATGATCCCCCCTCGACCGAGCGCTTGCCCGTGCGCCCGTCCCACACCATTGTGACATCGGCCCTCTGCGGCGGGCCAGGGTGTCGCAGTGGAGCGGACCTGGAAGCTCAGGAAGGATCCCCTGATCAGACGGCTCCCCGTGGGACGGGGTGCAGAAGCAACGCAACCGCAACCGAGCCCGTCGACCCGCAACGCTGACTGCAAGGGCTCTGGGATGAACGGTGATGGACAGCGCAGTCCGGCCCACCCCCGCACCTCCGCAATTCGTTGGCTGACCCGTTGGCTCGGACCGGGCCGCATCGGGGTCGCCCGGAGGTCTCCGACAGGGTGACGGCGCGACTTCAGTGGACGCGGGACGACGGAAATATCGGTTCTGGCGCACACGAAATGCGCTGTTCGACCTAAACGGAAGCCACCGTCGTGACGAATACTCAACGTGAAGGTCGTCGTGTCCCCCCTCGAGAGTCGGACCTCACGATGGAAGGGTGGTGGCCAGCCGCGTGCTGAAACCCGGCGTCCCGCTGGGCGCTCTGTCGCCCTCTGGCTGCTGGCTGCGCTGTCCGCCGGTTCTCTCCTTGCCTACTACTGCTTCTGGCTGGCACGCCTGCCTCAGATGGATTTTCTGGTCTACCGAATGGCCGGTCAGCACGTCGTCGGCGGGGGCCTGTACTCGTCGCATATCACGGTGCTCGGACGGTCGTTGGTATTCATCTATCCACCGGTTTCCGCACTCTTCTTCTGGCCTTTCTCTCTGGTCGCCCCCCATGTTGCACAGATCATCTGGGACGTCATGGACGTGGGCGCGCTCACTGCCCTGATGGCGGTGAGTCTCGCAGCGGCCCGTTCTCGGCCCGTCAACGGATCGGACTGGCGGACGTCACTGATTCTCTTGGCCCCCGTGGGATTTCTCCTGTGGCCGGTTCGCTACGACCTCAATCTTGGTCAAATCAACCTTCTGCTCGTGCTGATGGTCGTGACGGATCTCACAATCTTGCGGACGGCGGAAGTTCCGAGCCTCCCGTGCGGCCTACTCGTTGGCGCGGCAGCTGCTGTCAAACTGGCGCCGCTCATCTTCGTCCCGTACCTCATCACGACGCGGCAGTGGAGGTCGGCGCGCAATGCCCTTGTGACGTTCGCAGTGGTGAGCGGAGCGATGTTCGCCGTGACTCCCCGTTCTTCGTGGCTCTACTTCACCAGATATATGACGGATCTCACACGGGCAGGTAATGAAAATGGGCTCAGCAATCAGACATTGATTACTGCTCTTCATCGGGCGCATCTCCACATCGCGTCAGTTGTCGACCTGATCGCACTCGGCGTGCTCTGCGCGGGGATCGCTCTCGCAACGGCGGCCTACCGACGCTCGTCTGCTCTGCTCGGGCTGCTCGTTTGCGCAGCGACCGGCCTTTTGATCTCACCCGTCTCCGAGATCCACCACTACGTCTGGATCGTTCCTGGTCTCATCTGGCTGGCGGTCGGGACGGACAGGCCGCCAAGAGGCGTCTCTTGGGCGTTGGCCGGCGCAGTTGTCTACATAGTGATTCCGCAGTTCACGCCCGGAGGCACCGGGTTGATGTGGTACTTGCGAGATAACGCGTATGTCATCGCCACATTGGTCTTCCTGGGCCTGGTCGCCGTGCTTCTGTGGTCCCGTGCCCGCTCCCTCCGAGCCGATTCCGAAGCTCTTTCTCCTGACCGGCTACCGGTTCACGTGGGGCGCTGATCACCGGTTGCCGGGTAGCGGATCAACCGTTACTGCGTCACAAATCACCCGTTACTGGCTTGCAGATCCGCCGTTATTGATCTGGAACAGATCAGCCGTGGCAATAGAGCTCAGGGCGCCCCCGGCAGGAGTCGAACCTGCGACCCTTGGATTAGAAGTCCATCGCTCTGTCCTCTGAGCTACGGGGGCCCGCCATGAACTCTACGTGTCACCCTGCCCTCCAGTTTGCCAACGTTCAGCGTGAGGGCCCTGCTTGGTTCCAGTACGCGGAACGGACCGATTGCTGCAGCACCTTCGCTTTGACGATTTGCATGTGTCCGTACCACGTCGAGGAACGGCGCGGTGAAACCGTCACGACACTCCTACGAGGTTCGTCAAGGAGCCAACCACCCCTTGGGGCCGGGCTCTGTCGGGCTGAGGCCGTGCGAACCACGCCGACGCGGTTGTGCCACACTGGTCCCCCTCGGTGGGCGTAGCTCAGTTGGTTAGAGCGCCAGGTTGTGGTCCTGGAGGTCGGGGGTTCGAGACCCCTCGCTCACCCCGAATCACACCGTTGTCCCGCTCGTGGGGCCGCGGTCTCGGTCGGCGGTACGAACGGGGGTCGGACGATGAGCGCAGCGGAGGGACGGACCGTCCTGGTGACAGGCGCGTCGTCCGGTATCGGTGCCGCGGTCGCCCGAGAACTGGCCGCCCGCGGTGACACGGTGGCCCTCGTCGCGCGTCGGCGCGAGCGTCTGGGCGAGGTGCTGGCCGACTGCCGGCGCACCTCGCCGGCCTCGGAACGCTGGGCGGCCGACCTCTCTGACCCGACAGAGGCGGCCGACCTGGCACTGGCGATCTGGGACCACTACGGGTCGCTGGACGTCGTCATCAACAACGCCGCCGTTCCCATGCGCCGGCACGCCACTCGGCTGACCCTCGCCGAAGTCGAACGCACGATGCGGATCAACTACCTCTCCCCCGTCGCCATCACGCTGGCGGTGCTGCCGCGGATGCTCGAGCGGAGTTCCGGCACGATCGTCAACGTCTCGAGCCTGGGCGGGCGCCTCGGCATCGCGACCGAAGCGGCCTACTCGGGCTCGAAGTTCGCGCTGGCGGGGTGGAGCGAGTCGCTGGCGATAGACCTCGACGGCTCGGGCGTGGCCGTGAAGCTCGTCCTGCCCGGTGCCATCGATACCGAGATCTGGGACCAACCCGACAACGACGCGCCCCTGTACGACGGCCCGAAGGAGCCACCCGAAGCGATCGCGGGCGGCGTGGTCGACGCCATCGACAGCCCGCACTTCGAGCATTATCTGCCTGACATGAAGGCCGTGATTGAGTTCAAGACGTCCGACATCGACGCGTTCATGGCCGGCATGCGCGCCATGACGGAGCAGGCAGCGTCGGGCGGCGGTGCAGGTGCAGGCAAAGCCGGGGGCGGTGCCCCATGAAGGCGCTCCTGTTCGGCGCACCGCCCGATCCGTCCGAGGTCCGCCCCACCCCCGAGGACGAGCTCGAGACCATGCTGGCGGGAATCCCCTTCGGGCTGCACCAGATCGACGACGCTCGTGCCGTCCGCCCCGACTGGGTGATCACCAAGCCGATCCTCTCGGGGATCTGCGGCTCCGACGCCAAACTCGTCCTGGGCGACTTCAACACGGGCGACATCGACAACCCGATGGCCGCCTTCTCGTCGCTCCCCCACGTCCCCGGGCACGAGGTCGTCGCCGAGGTGACCGCGCTGGGACCCGAGGCGCGCGGGCTCGAGGTGGGCCAGCGGGTGGTCCTCAACCCGTGGCTGACCTGCGGCCCGCGGGGCATCACACCGCTGTGCCCGCCCTGCCAGGCGGGCGACCTCAGCCTCTGTTGGAGTTTCACCAAGGGTGACCTCGGCCCGGGTGTGCACGTCGGCGTGATCACCGCTGCACCGGGCGCCTGGGCCGAGGGATTGGCCGCCCACGACTCCATGCTCATTCCCGTTCCCGAGGGCGTGTCCGACGAGGCCGCCGTGCTGGCCGACCCGTTCTCCGTGTCCTTCCACGCCATCGTGCGCCACCCGCCTCCGCCGCAGGGACGGGTGCTCGTGTACGGGGCGGGCACCCTCGGGCTGACCAGCGTCGCCATCCTGCGCGCGCTCTACCCGGACGTCGAAGTGGGTGTCGTGGCGCGCTTCGAGGCGCAGCAGGAGATGGCAGAGCGCTTCGGCGCCGCCGCCGTTTTCGCCCACAAGCCCAGACTGGCGCTGGTCGAGGCACTGGCTGAGTGGTCCGGCGGCGTGCTCTACCCGGCGCTCGACGGATTACCCACCGCGCACCCCGGTCACATCGACGTGGTCTACGACACCATCGCCAAAGCGGAGACGCTCGAGGTCGGCGTACGCGTCCTCGCCGAGCGGGGCCGTCTCGTCTACACGGGCGTCGCCACGCCCGAGCGCTGGGAGTCCACGCCGATCTACTTCAAGGAGCTCACCATCGCCGGTTCCAACGCGTTCGGGCTCGAGGACTTCGAGGGGACGCGGCAGCACGCGATCGCGCACTACCTCGCGTTGGTGCGCGACGGGCGCCTCGACATCACCCCGATGCTGACCCACCGCTTCCGGTTGGAGGAGTGGTGGCCCGCACTGAAGGCGCTGGCCCGGCAGGACCACAGCGGCGCCCTCAAGGTCGCCTTCACGCCGAACGGCTGAAGCGCGCGGCGGGACGCCGGGTCAGGCGCCGGTGCCCAGCTCGCTGAAGCGCGTGTAGCGCCCCTCGGCCGCCCGCGCCCAGGCCGGGTCCGGCTCTATGCGACGGCCGATGGCGGCCCAGCGCGCGGAGTCGTCGAGGGAGGTCTCGAGCCCGGCGGCCATGCGGGCGAAGTAGGCGGCGCCGAACGCGGCCCCCTCCGGGACCGCGACGGCGTCGACGGGCAGGTTCGTCGCGTCGGCGACGGCGGCCATCCATGCCGTGACCCGTGACCCGCCGCCGCTGGCGACGATCCGGGTCGCCTTCACGCCGGCCCGGTCCAACATGCGCCGCACCACGAACCCGCTCGCCTCGAACGCCGCCCGCTCCAGCGCCTCGGGGCCCGACCCGATGTCGAGGCCGTAGAGGTTGGAGCGCAGCGTGTGGTCCTCGAACGGCGTCCGCTCTCCGCGCACGTAGGGCAGCCAGACCGGCACCCGGTCCGGGCGGCCCAGCCTCGGCTCCAGGCGCTCACGGGAGGGACCGGGGCGCGGCGCGCCCCGCAGGAGGGTGCGCGCCCAATCGACGAACAGCGCGCCTGCGTTACTCGGGCCGCCGATGAGGAATCGATCGCGTGTCGTGTGCGGGTAACTGATCAGGCCGGGTGCCACCAGCCATTCGTCGCAGACCGCCCACACAATGAGGGTGGCCCCGAAGATCACCAGCACGTCCCCCGGCTCGTTGGCGCCGGCCACGATCTGGTCGCACAGTGCGTCGATGGTGCCGCCGGTGACGACCGTGTCCGAGTCGGGCAGCGTCCCGGCCGCCTGGCCCATCGGGACGACGATCGGCATCTGCGACTCGTCGACGCCCATCGAGCCGAGCAGCTCGGCGTCCCACCGCCCGGCCCGCAGGAGGGAGCCGAGTGCGGCGGTGACGCCGGTGTCGATGGCGGGCAGCCCCGACAGCGCGTGGGTGGCGACCGCCTGGCAGGGCCAGTACCCGCGCGCGCCGGGCACCTCGGCGGCCGCCCACCGCAGGAAGCCCTCGCCGTCGGGCATGGTCCCGGGTGGCACCACCTCCTCGGGGTCCGGCGCCACGGCGGGCCGCCCCTCCCGGTCGCCGTAGAGGAGACCGGGCAGCACGGGCACACCGCTGCGGTTGACCGCGGTGAGCGACGGCACCATGGAGGCCACCGCCACGCCGGCCAACCCGTCTCCTTCGGCCTGGAGCTGTGCCCTCAGGTCGGCGAAGGCGCGCCTGGGCCCGTTACGCCAGGCCTTCTTGGCGTCGTGGCGCAAGATGTCCGGTTCGGGCGCCACCACGGCGTGGGGGACCCGGCTGCGGGCGACGACGGTGCCGTCCTGGTCGACGGCCAGCGTCTTCACGGACGTCGTGCCGATGTCGACGCCGACCGTGACGCTGCGTCCGGACCGGCTCACGAATCTGACGCCCGTGTCATGATCCGTCATTCTGCCTTATTGGTTTGTAGAGCCGCGTCTAGCCGCGTCCAACGCTGTGACGTGCTGGATTGTGGGTGGCCGAGGCGCGGTCCCTGTTCGTTCTGTGCAAAATCTGCCCCAGGATCTGCCCCATAAACGGCGCGTTGTGGACGAGGGAGCGGTTCTACGCCACCGCTCCACGCCCGCATCAGGCCGGCGGTGCGTCAAGGAAGCGGACGCTGACTTGCATGGCCGCGCCGTCGACTTCGGTCACGACGGTGTACGCCCCAGCGGTGGTGACCGTGAAGCGAACTCCAACGGGTAGGACTGCGGATGTTTCCCATCCCTCGGCATGTCCCGGCCCTTGACCCATTCGGAATTTCGTCTCCAGCGGCTCGTTGGCTGGCTCCATAGTCGGCGCCAAAATGTGGCACTGCCGCGAGACGCCGTCATGGACGGGCCGGTGGTTCTCGCCGCGAGGCGACAGGTGGTTCCGGGTGTGGGTGTGCCCCGACCATCTGGACGGGCTAACTGGGCTGCGGCAGAGAGTGTTTGGTGACAAGAGGATCCTCGAGGGTTACGGACCGGCGTAGCTCGGGGATGTCCCACTAGCCTCGGATGGGCGGCTTCCTGTAGTCGAACGTGTAGCACCAGCGGAGGGCTTGCACCGCCTCCCCTGCAACCTCGGGATGAAGCTCGTGGAACCTCCTGGATGCAGCCTCGCCGATGCTCACGAAGTCCGGAGCCGTCAGATGAGCGTCGGAGGCGTAGAAGTCACCTTCAAGGGCACGAACTTGCGTGAGAAGGTCAGCCGCCTTTCCGAGCCAAAACCGCTCGATTAGCCGCTGCTCATCACGGCTGGGCCATGACGTGGTGCCCCAGAGCCTTGCGACGAAGAAGGGGCGTCACGCGCGCCCCGCCCTCGAACGGTGTGCAGTCTCAGGCGCTGGGCCAGGTTCCGTCGACGAAGTTGTGGTTACCTTGAAAGTGCGTCGGACTGCACTGTCGGCGCGAAGCCAATCGTGGATCTCTTCTGAAGGTACTGCCAAGTCAGAAAGCCAAGAAGGAGAATTTGGCCGCTGATGAAGAGGCCGATCGCCAAGGTTGCGTTGCCCGGGGGTCTCCAGTTAAAGCGAAACCCCTCGACGGTAAGTGTGAGTCCTACCCACCAATGAAGAGCCTTGAGAAACGCGCCAACCTGCACCACGATGAGAATCGCCCCCAGACTTACGAATCCGGCCAGCTGCAGTGATGGCGGTACTGCCCACCGAGCAAGCCGATGTTGCAGGCGAGGCTCCATGGAGGTTGCCACCAACGGGAGCCCGACCGTCAAGGGCAGCCAATACCGACCCTGCCAGTAAGGACCGACTGAGTTTATTTGTGGCGACTCGAAGATAACCGGCATCGCCAATATGGCCAGGGCAAGAAGCAGCAGTGCACGCCGACACCTCTGGGATACCGCCACCGCATAGGCCGTGAGTCCAACCAAGGCCGTGCTCCAAGCAACGATCACCCACAGAGGCGCAAGTATGTGGCCGCCCCATCCGAAGGCCCCGATGATTTGACGAAGTTGACCTCCAGCGAGGCGCAACGTCAGCCACAGGCTGCCGACGACATTTAGGGGTGGCTTCTCTGGAGCTCCCGTCAGTGTGGGTAAACCGAAGACCGCGTACATGAGCACGGTCACCATCGTCGCAACGAGCGCGGACACCCATATCGGACGAATGCTCCGATTGCGAATCAGTTCTCGGGTCCTATCCCATCCAGCCAACGTCGCCAGCACAGCAACGATCACCGCCGCGTTGAATAGGCTGATAGGTCGGCTCAGAATAAGGATGAAGAAGGGCAGAGATGTCAACGCGGCGAGCGGCCGTGGGACCTCGGTTCTCGCTACGACGCAGAGCCCTCCACACCAAGCGGCGAATGCCGCAGCTGTCTCCATGCCGCTCGTATTAACCACAGCTGAAATAAACAGCACCATCGGTGTGAGCGCGACCATCGCCCCAAGAAGTGGAAGTCTCCTGGGGTGGTAGTGGGCCAGGAGAAACAGTCCAAGCGCGATAAGTGCGGAGTCAACGAGGACTCCGATGGTTCGCACGCCGTAGAACGCCCCGGTGCCAGTGGCTAGCAAAGTGGGCACCCCAACGAGCAGATAGTAGAGAGGTGGGTAATTGGAGAATTGAGTTCCCGATAGAGTCGTACGGGTATCGGTACCCGTGCTTACGGAGACCCTGTGCAGCGTGTAGGTCTCACAACTTACGGACCCATGCGGTCCCTGTGCGACGCAATACGGGACATTGAGGTAAACGTTCGGCAGGGGAAAACTCGTCACCCATTCAGGAACTTCCACGGTACCGATCCGGCCGATTAAAATCGGGCCGGCCCTGAAGGGCACTTGTCGGCCAGCGAATTCGCCTCGCACGACCGCGGATGACTGGATTACTTGAGCGGGCTCATCGGGCGCCCCAGCGCCCAGCGGCGTACTGAGAGACCACGCTCCAATCGACAGCACAACGGCTCCGAGAACCCACACGAAAGTGAGCAGAAGGGTTCGAGTTCGATGCTGGGGAGCCTGTTGCACCAGCTCGCCTATCAGCTCCACGCGTCCATGATGGTCCACGAGGCGATCGCCTGTCACTGATCGCCGGATCTGGGCGACCCCCCCGGTCGACTGTCAGCCGTGGGGGCGGGGGCCTGGGGCGGCCACGCTCTTCACCTTAGAGTCTGGGTGCCCTCTGCCTGTGACGGGATGGACCACAAACCCGCGTCATTGCCCACCTGGCGAACGATGCTAAAGCGGGGCCGCGGCAGTTTTATCCAGCGCAACAGTGACCAGGCCCGTCTCAGTCTGATGCGTTGCAGCATTAGCCCGTTGCTACCCGAAGCTGGTTGTGCATTGACATCCCCAGTGAACTGTTTGCCGTTCGCATCCTGCACAGTTCCGCAAAGCGCATAGATCGTGTCGCCAGTCTTCACTCCCGTGGGCGTTTGCACCGATACCTCCGCCGTGACCAACCCCTCGGCTGGCTGGCTGGCTGCCGCCGGGCGGGCTGGCTGGCCGGCGCAGGCTTCCCCACTGCGCGCATGGTGACGCTCGCCGCCGCTGCGATGTGAGAGCACCGACCCCAGGGGGACAGGTGCAGGACCAGCCCCCCATCCGATGCCAGCGCACGTCGTACCGGCCGCTGTCATTATGGACGACGCCCGCCCCGGGCGAGCGAGAGGAGAGGGACACCCACCATGACACCGGCCCGGCCCAAGGCCCTGGTGACGGCCGCCGTGAGCGGCCCCGGCCTCGACCTGCTCCACCAGCTGGCGGATCTCGTCCTCGACTCCTGGCTCGACCAGCCGACGCTGCGCATCTACAACGCCACGCAATTGGCGGAGCGGGTGGCGGCCGAGGGAGCGTCCATCGTGGTCGTCGAGGGTGACGTCTGCGGCGCCGAGCTCTACGAGCAGCCGATCTTCGCGGTCGCAAGCTGCCGCGGCGACCCGACCAACGTCGACGTCCCGGCCGCCACGGCGGCGGGAGTGCCGGTCCTGCGCGCCCCTGGGCGCAACGCCGACG
The DNA here is from genome assembly GCA_963834405.1 of uncultured Acidimicrobiaceae bacterium. Taxonomy (GTDB): domain Bacteria; phylum Actinomycetota; class Acidimicrobiia; order Acidimicrobiales; family RAAP-2; genus Bog-473. Next base: position 162,949 of record CAWIBX010000004.1, read on the forward strand.
CCGTGGCCGAGCTCGCCGTGGCCCTGCTCTTCGCCGCGACCCGGGGTGTCGTGCCCGCCGACCGGGACGTGCGCGCCGGCGAGATCTACCGCGATGGGAAAATCCCCTACCAGCGCTACCGGGCCTGGGAGCTCGCGGGCAAGACCGTCGGCCTGGTCGGGCTGGGAGCAGTGGGCCGCGCGCTGCGCTGGCGCCTGCGCGGCCTCGGGATGGAGGTGCTGGCGTACGACCCCTACGCCGCCGATGCGACGAGCAGCCTCGACGATCTCCTGGCGCGGGCCGACGTCATCTCCATTCACGCGCCGGTGACCGAGGAGACGGCCGGCATGATTGACGCCGACGCCTTCGCCAAGATGCGCGACGGGGTCGTCTACCTCAACACCGCGCGTGCGCGGATACACGACACCGACGCGCTGGTGGCAGCTCTGGCATCGGGGAAGGTGGCCGCCGCCGGCCTCGACCACTTCGAGGGGGAACACCTGCCGACGGATCATCCGCTGACGACCTTCCCGCAGGTCGTGCTCACCCCCCACATCGGCGGCGCCACCTACGACACGGAGTCCAACCACACCCGCACGATCGCCGAGGACCTGTGCCGACTCATGGCGGGGGCGCGCCCGTTGCACATCGTGAACCCCGAGGTTCTGTCGGACTAACGTGCCCGCCGGCCAACCGACCATCGTCGCGACGTCCATCGGGTTCCAATCCGACGGGCCGGACCCGCTGAACCTGCGCCCGGGGCCGTCCTACCGCCTCGCGGCGGACCTGGCCGGCGCGGGCGCGCACCCGCGGCTGTGCATGCTCGCGACGGCCACGGGCGACGACGCTCCCAGGCTGGCCATGACGCACAACGCGCTCGCCCAGCTGGGTTTCGTGACCTCCCACCTGTCGCTGTTCCCGATGCCCAACGTGCCCGACGTGCGCGCCCACCTGCTGGCGCAGGACGTGATCTTCGTTGCGGGCGGCAGCACGGCCAACCTGCTCGCCCTGTGGCGCCTGCACGGGCTCGACGCGATCCTGCGGGAGTGCTGGGAGGCCGGCGTCGTCCTCTCGGGTGTGTCGGCCGGTTCGCTCTGCTGGCACGTCGGCGGGACGACCGACTCGTTCGGTCCGACGCTGCAGCCGGTCACGAACGGTCTCGCCTTTCTCCCCTACTCCAACAGCCCGCATCACGACGTGGAGGAACAGCGCCGCCCGCTGATCCACCGCCTGATCGCAGAGGGCACCCTGCCCGACGGCTACGCCACCGAGAACGGCACCGGGCTCGTGTTCTTCGGCACGGAGCTGCACGAGGCCTTCACGGAGCAGGAGGGCAAGGTGGCCTACGCGCTCACCCGCGAGGGTGACACCACCAAGGAGGAGCCGCTTCCGACCCGCGTGCTCTGAGGCGGCCCGCGGGGGTGCTGACTGGCTCAGGCGGCGGCGCCGGCCCAGTCCGACCCCGCGTGCACCGTGTCGGTGTCGCGGCCCGAACGCAGGATCCGTCCCGGGACCGCCCCGCTGAAGGAGCCGGCGTGCACGATCTCCGTTCCATTGACGAGCACGCGCTCTATGCCCGTGGCTTCGGCGTAGAGCCGGCTGGCGCCGCCGGGCAGGTCGTCGCGGGTGCGCACCGGGCGGTGCCCGATGGCGGTGGGGTCGAAGACGACGACGTCGGCGAACCCACCGGCCACGAGGCGGCCGCGGTCGCGCAGCCCGTACAGACGGGCCGGGACGTCGGTCAGCAGGCGCACGCCTTGCTCCCATGTGAGCAAGGCGCGGGCCCGCACGCCGTCGCCCAGCATGGACGTGGAATAGATGGCGCCGCACATGGTGTCGAGGTGGGCGCCGGCGTCGGAGCCGCCCACGATGGCGCGAGGGTCCTGCCAGGCCTTGGCGCGCAGCACCCAGTCCTCTTCGGACTCGCCGATCGGCGGCCGCAGTCCGGTGCGCAGCCGGTCGGCCACGACGACGTCGAGCAGGGCGTCGAACGGGTCGAGGCCACGCTCGCGTGCGACCTCCCCCACCGAACGCCCCTCGAGCCCGGCGTTCTCGGGCGCGAACGTCTCCTCGAAGACGAGCCGGCTCCAGTTGGCGAGGTGACGCAGGATGCCCGCCTCTTCCGATTGCGAGCCCGCCTCAAGACGGCGGCGCGTGTCCGGGTCACGGAACGCCGCCATGCGCTCGTCGATCGGGAGCGCGAAGACCTCGCGCCAACCGGGCAGCCCGTCGAGGATCGCCCCGTGCTCGAAGCTCAGGCGGATCTGCATGGTGTGGGGCAGGGTCAGCGCGACGACCGTGGCCCCGCGCGCCGCGGCGGCGGTGCCGGCGGCCAGTTGGCTCCAGGCGCCGTCGGGGTTCATGGAGGAGACGCCCAGGACGTTCCAGTTCACCGGCCGGTCCGCCAGCAGCGACATGGTGGACAGGAACTCCACTTCCTCGTCGGTGAACCCGTTCAGGCAGCCCGGGACGATCAGCTCCACCGTGGTCCCCTCGTGCGCGCGCACCGCCGCGGCCAGCCTCTCCATCTCGGCCCGGTTCGCCGCCCGCGACGGGACGGGCTGGCCGTCGCCGTCGTTGTGCGTGTGTACCTGCGAGGTCGAGAACCCGAGCGCGCCCTCGGCCAACGCGGCGTGGAGCGCGGCCTCCATGGCGGCGAGGTCCGCTTCGGTCGCCTCTCCGCCGACGGCGCGCTCGCCCATGACGAGTCGGCGCAACGTCGAGTGCCCGACGAGGAAGCCCGCGTTCACCGCGGTGCGGCCGTCGAGCCGGCCCAGCCAGTCGCCGAAGGAGCCCCAGTCCCACGGCACGCCCGCGCGCAGGGCAGCCAACGGCATGCCTTCGACGCGCGCCATCATCCGCGCGATGTAGTCGGCGCCGTCGGGCGTCAGCGGCGCCAGGGAGAACCCGCAGTTCCCGCCCAGGACGGTGGTCACCCCGTGCAGGGGCGACGGGCTGGCGTTGGGGTCCCAGAAGAGCTGTGCGTCGTAATGGGTGTGCAGGTCGACGAACCCGGGGGCGACCATGAGGCCGTCGGCGCCGACGGTCGTGTCGGCCCCGGCGCCGGCATCGGGTCCTACGGCGGCGATGCGGTCGCCGTCGATGAGGACGTCGGCCGGCAGAGGCGGCGCGCCGGTGCCGTCGACCACGGTGCCTCCCCGGATGGCGAGCGTCACGCCGCACCCCCCGCCTGCGCCGGGCCCGGCCGCCGCACCCGGACCCGCTGCCGGGCGAGGGCCTGCATGCCCTCGGGACCGAGCTCCACGCCGAAGCCCGACTGCTTCCACCCGCCCATGGGCGCGTACATGTCCACCGCCGTCATGCCGTGCGCGTTCGTCCAGACGATGCCCGCGTCGAGGCGGGAGGCGGCGTCCGCCGCCAGCTCGTCGTCGTTGCTCCAGACGGAGGCGCAGAGCCCGAACAGCGTGTCGTTGGCGGCGGCGACGGCCTCGTCGAGGTCGTCGTAGGGGATCACCGGCAGCGCCGGGGCGAATTGTTCCTCGCGCACGATGTCCGACGCGACGGGCGGCGCCTCTACGAGCGCCGGGGAGACGAAATACCCTTCCGACGATTCGTCCTCGGCGCGCAGACGGCCGGGCCGGTGGACCACCGCGCCGGCCGATGCCGCCTCCGCGATGAAGCGCTCGACGCGGTCGCGCGCCGCGGCCGTGTGCACGGGGCCCATGGTCACCTCCTCGGCCAGTCCGTCGCCGACGACCTCGCGGGACAGGCGGTCGTGGAGCGCGTCCACCGTCTCCACCATGCGGTCCCGGTGGACGTAGAGGCGCTTGATCGCCATGCAGACCTGCCCGCTGGTGGGGAACGCGGCCTCGACCAGCCGGTCCGCCAGTGCGGCGTCCGCTTCGACGTCGGGAGCGAGGATGGCGGGATCGTTGCCCCCGAGCTCCAGGACGACGGGACGGGTTCGGGCCGCCGCGGCCGCCATGACGGCCTGCCCGGTGCCCACCCCGCCCGTGAACGAGATCATGTCGACACCCGGATGGGCCACCAGCGCGGCGCCGAGCGCAGCGTCCGGTCCGTTCACCACGTTGAGCACGCCGGGCGGGAGCGCCTCGGACATGGCGGCTGCGATGAGCAGGACGGCGCCCGGGCAGGTGGGTGGTGCCTTGACCACGACCGTGTCGCCCGCCAGCAGGGCCGGGAGGATCTTGTTGCCCATGACGGAGACGGGCCAGTTGAAGGGCAGGATGGCCGCGACCACGCCGTGCGGTTCCCATTCGATGGTGGTGGCACCGCCGCTCACCGTGCGCGGCGCCAGCGCGTCGGCCACCAGGGGCGCGAAGGCCGCCGCCATGCCGCCCAGCAGCGAGGAGTCCATGAGCGCCTCGGCCTTGACCTTGCCGTGCTCGCGGGTCAGCAACGTGGCCAGGTCGAGAGCCTCGACCTTGGCCGTCCCGGCCTCGGCCGCGGCGATGACCTGACGGGCGCGCTCCTCCATGGAGAGCGCGGCCCAGCCGGGTTGGGACCGGCGGGAGGCCTCCACCGCCCGGTCGAGTTGCCCGGGCGAGGTGACCGGAGCCTGAAAGACGACCTCGGCGGGGCGGGCCGGGTTGGTGACCGGGTAGGTGCCGCCCGCACCGGCCTCGACCCCGCCGTCGATGACGAGGCCGACGCTGGTAGTGACGTCTTCGACGTGTGTGGTCATTTTGCACCCCCGGAGCAGGCCGCTGACGATCCCTGACGATAGTGTCATGTTCTCGTGGGAGCAGTCGAGACAGAACAGCTGGCGGGCGGGGCCACTCTGCTGCCCGATCCCGAGCCGCGGGCGATCCGCGTCCCGGTCATTTCGGTCGACGACCATCTCATAGAGCCGCCGGACCTCTTCGAGGGACGCCTGCCGGCCGCGCTCCAGGACGGCGCGCCCAAGGTGATCGAGTTCGAGAACGGCGCGCAGGCCTGGGTCTTCGAGGACAACCTCTACCCCAACATCGGGCTCAACGCGGTGATCGGGCGGCCCAAGGACGAGTGGAGCATGGACCCGGCGCGCTTCGAGGAGATGCGGCCGGGGTGCTTCGACATCGAGGCGCGGGTGGTCGACATGGACCTCGCCGGCATCTGGGCGGCGCTCTGCTTTCCCTCGCTCGTGTCGGGGTTCTGCGGTGCCGTGTACTCGCGGGCCAAGGACCCCGCGCTGGGGTTGGCCTGCATGCAGGCGTTCAACGACTGGCACATGGAGGTGTGGGCGGGCGCGCACCCCGAACGGATCATCCCCCTGCAGCTGCCGTGGCTGGCCGACGTGGAGATCGCGGCGGCCGAGGTGCGGGCGAACGCGGCCCGGGGCTTCAAGGCGGTGAGCTTCCCCGAGTTCCCGGCCCGGCTCGGCCTGCCGTCGATCTTCAGCGGCGTGTGGGACCCGTTCATCGCGGCCTGTGAGGAGACCGACACCGTGGTCTGTCTGCACACGGGCTCCGCCGGCTGGGCGCCGCTGGCGTCGGGCGACCCGCCTTTCGAGATCATGCCGACGCTGTTCCCGGTCAACGCCGTGATCGCCGCGGGCGAGTGGCTGTGGTCCGGCGTGCCGCTGAGGTTCCCCACTCTGAACATCGCGATGTCGGAGGGCGGGCTCGGGTGGGTCCCGATGCTGATGGATCGCGTCGACTACGTGCTCTCGCATTCGGCGTCGGGCAGCGAGAGCACGTCCTGGCCGTCGCCGATGCTCCCGAGCGAGGTATTGCGACGCAACTTCTGGTTCTGCTCCATCGACGACCCGTCCATCGTGGCGCTGCGCCACAAGATCGGCGTCGACCACATCATGGTGGAGAGCGATTACCCGCACGCCGACTCGTCGTGGCCCGACACCCAGCAGGTGCTGGCCGACGCCTGGGGCTCGCTGCCCGACGACGAGCTGCGCATGGTGGCGTACGAGAACGCCGCCCGCCTGTTCCGGCACCCCATGCCGCCGGCCGACGACTGGCGCGTCGCGTCGGCGTGATGGTCTGGAGCGGCTGATGGCCGAGGCGCCGCCACCGCTTCCGCTCCCGCCGAGGGCCGGGCCCATCGTCGACGCCGACGGCCACGTGGTGGAGCCCGAGACGGCGTGGGCCGGGCTGCCCGATGAGCACCGGGTGCGGGTGGTGCCGGACGGGCACGGCTACGAGCACGTCGTCGTCGGCGACACCGAGATCCTGGCGGTGCCGCTCGGCAACCTGGCCCGCCCGGGGTCGCGGTTCGACGACCCCGCCACGTTCCGGCCGCTGGCCGAGGCCCAGCCGGGCGGGTGGGACCCGGTGGCGCGCCTGGCCGACATGGACGCGGAGGGCATCGACCAGGCGGTGCTCTACCCGAGCATCGGGCTCTACACGTCGGTGCTGGACGATGCGGTTGCCGCGGTGGCGGTGGCGCGGGCGTACAACGATTGGCTGGCGTCGTACTGCGGGGCGTCGGGCGCGGGCGACGGGGCCCGGCGCCTATTCGGCGCCGCCATGCTGCCGCTGCAGGACCCGGGCGCGGCGGCGGCCGAGCTGCGGCGGGCCGTGACGGAACTGGGGTTCGTGACGGGGTTCGTGCGGCCGAACCCCTGCCTGGGGCGGTCGTTGTCGCACCCGGCTTACGACGTGGTGTGGTCCGCCGCGGAGGAGCTGGGCGTGCCCATCGGGGTGCACGAGGGTAGCTCGGTGATCGTCCCCACCCTCGGCGCGGACCGGCCGTTCAACCCGATGATCCTGCACGCCGTGTCGCACTCGTTCGAGGAGATGCTCGCGTGCGCGCAGCTCATCGCGTTCGGCGTACTGGAGCGTCACCCCGGGCTGCGCGTCGTGTTCCTGGAGTCCTCGGGCGGCTGGGGCCCGTTCTGGCTGGAGCGCCTGGACGAGCAGGCCGAGTCCTTCGGCGGCTTCTGCCCCGACATGAAGCTGCGCCCCTCCGAGTACTTCGCCCGCCAGTGCGCCATCAGCTTCGAGGTGGACGAGCGCACGCTGCCGGCGCTGGTGCCCTTCGTGGGCTCCGAGCGCATCGTGTGGGGCAGCGACTACCCGCACCACGACGCCACGTTCCCGGGGGCGGTGGACGCCATTCGTGCGACCGTGGCCCCGTGCCCGACGGCAGTGCAGGCCCGGGTGCTGGGGTTGAACGCGCGACGCCTGTACGGCCTGCCGCCGCGCCGGGAGGGCACGGCCGGGCTGATCGACGACTACTTCGCCGCCGTCACGGCGCAGGACGCCGACATGCTGCGGGGTCTGTTCGCGCCGGATGCCTCCTTCGACGTCGACGGCGACCGTCGGACGGGGTGGGAGGCCATCCTGGACTACTACACCGAGCGCACGTTCACGTTCTCCGACTTCCGCCCGTCACCGGGCGAGGTCGTGGTGGGGCCGGACGGGTCGGACGGGTCGGACGGGTCGGACGGGTCGGACGGGTCGACGGTGACGGTGGACATCGACGTGCACATCGGTGGCGCCGAGAACCGGGTGCGCGACGTGTTCGAGATCGTCGGCGGGCGGATTCGTTCGCTCGTGGTGCGCGGGTTCGCCGACGCGCTCCGCGGCGGGGCCGGCTGACGGCTGAGCGGGAGGCAGGGCTGGCAGCTGATCCGGGCAAGGGTGCGCGTGTGCATCGGACCCGGACTTCTGGTTCGTCGGAAAAAAAGAAGCTGCGGCGTGCTCAACCGGTGACCGCGACACCGACCTGATGGAGGTGTCGCATGGGAGCACCGAGGCTGCCCGAAGCAATGGTGCGTCCGGCCTTGGAGGCCTACGCCAACGGGGCGACGATCAAGGAGGCGGCGGCCCTGGTCGGGATCTCGAAGAAGGTCGTGTCGAGATGGCTGCATGAGGCCGATCCTGACTTCGTGGCCCGAAAGCCAAAGCTGTCCGGTCGCCCGAGGCTGGACCGACAATGGGTGGAACCGGCACTGGTGGCCTATGCACGCGGGGCGACGTTGAAGGAGGCGGCCGCGGTGGCCGGGATCTCGGTATCCACCGTTCAGCTCCGGGTCCACGAAGAAGCTGTCGTGGTGTTACGACAACGAAGACACCGACCAGGCTCGCTCAGCCTCGACGAACGCGAGGAGATCCGGGTGGGCATCTCGCGCGGCGAGTGCGATGCCGCCATCGCTCGGCGCCTCGGGCGTCACCGGGGCACCATCGGGCGAGAGATCCGCGCCAACGGGGGCCGTGGTGCCTATCGGGCCTACCACGCCCAGGCCCGTGCCGACGAGGAGGCCCTAAGACCCAAGCTGTTCTGGACCGACGCCCGCCCGTGGCTCTGGGACGAGGTCCAAGATCTCTTGCGGGTGCGGTGCCGACCCGAGCAGATCGCCAAGCGATTGCGACGCGACCACCCAGAGGAGCCACAGTGGTGGGTGTCGCACGAGTCGATCTATCAGGCCATCTTCGTCCAGGCCAAAGGTGAGCTGAAAAAGGAGCTGGCCAAGTGCCTCAGATCGGGGCGGGCCCGGCGCCGGCCCCGGGGGCACCGTGGCTGCAACCCGAGCGAGGGTGCGCGCATCGTGGGGATGGTCAACATCTCCGAACGCCCCGCCGAGGCCGAAGACCGCGCCGTGCCCGGGCACTGGGAAGGCGACCTCATTGTCGGGGCGGGGAACCACTCGGTCGTGGCCACCGTCGTGGAGCGTCAGACGCGCCTCGGCATGTTGATCAAGCTCGAGAACAAGGACGCCGAGCACGTGGCCGCGCGCATCGCCGAGCACATCGTGGCGTTGCCGGCCGAGCTCGCCCGCTCGCTCACCTGGGACCAGGGCTCAGAGATGGCCGCCCACGCCCGCTTCAGCGTGGCCACCGGCATCCCGGTGTACTTCTGCGAGCCCGCCAGCCCCTGGCAGCGCGGGAGCAACGAACACTGGAACGGCCTTGTCCGCGAGTTCCTTCCCAAAGGGACCGACCTATCGCGCTATAGCCAAGAGGACCTCGACGCCATTGCCAGACTCCTCAACACCCGCCCCCGCGAGACGCTTGGGTGGGATACTCCAGCCGAGCGGTTTGACCAACTTGTCGCGGTCACCCCTTGAGCACGCCTGCAGCTACTCGTTGAGCCCCAAAAGTATTAGCCAGCGTCTGATGCAGTGGGAAGGGCGTCCGTTGGCTCGACTCGGCTTCGCCCAGGCGGGCCAGGCGGGCGGGGTACGAACGTGCCCGAAGCTCAGTCGGCCTACGCCACAACCGGGCGGGGCTGCGGGCCGCGCAGGAGGCGGCCCGGGCGCTCGCCGGTGGGCTCGTCGTGCTCCCGCACGACGCTGCCCGCCTTGACCGTGGCCACGTAGCCGCGGGCCCGCTGGATCAGCCGCTTCCCCTCGGCCGGCAGGTCGTAGACCATCTCGGGCGGCTCGAGGGCCAGCGCGTCGTGGTCGATCACGTTGACGTCGGCCAGGTGCCCCGGGGCGAGGAGCCCGCGGTCGAAGAAGCCGTAGAGCTCGGCCGTCCGGCGGGTCTGCAGGTGCACCACCTGCTCGACCGGCAGGGTGGCGCCCCGGCTGCGGTCGCGGGTCCAGTGCGTGAGCATGAAGGTCGGCAGGCTGGCGTCGCACAGGACGCCGCAGTGGGCGCCGCCGTCGCCGAGGCCGAGCACGGTGGCGGGGTGGGTCAGCATCTCGCGCACGGGGTCGAGGGTGTTGTACGAGTAGTCGAGCAGCGGCAGGTACAGGAGCTCCCGGCCGTCGCGCTGGAGCATGAGGTCGTAGAGCACCTCGTCGGTCGACCGCCCCTCGGCCGCCGCCCGCGCGGTGATGCTGCGCTCGGCCGGCGGCTCGTAGTCGGGCGGGTCGCCGAGGGGGAACAGCTTGTGGAGGGTGTTCCGCAGCATCTCGACGAAGCCGCCCGGGCGCGGCTCCTCGCCCAGGATGGCGGCGCGCACCTCGGGCGTGCGCAGGCGGGCCACGCGCTCGTCCAGGGGCAGGTGAGCGATCTCCTGGTAGGCCCGGTGGTGCGCGAACGGATGGGTCACGGACTGGAACCCAACCATCAGCGACGTCGGTTTGCCCGCCACCTGCGGGACCAACCAAGCCCCGCGCCGGTTGGCCGCCACCCCGCGGTCGATCCACTCCCGCCACAGCTCGGGCGCGAAGTCGGCCTGCAGGACGCCGTAGGTCACGGGCACGCCGGCCCGGAGCGAGATCTCGGACATCCAGGCGAACTCGTAGTCGAGGTCCCAGAAGTCGCTGGCCACCGAGAAGACCCGGTGCCCCGCCTTGCCCAGCGCCTCGCCGATGCCGATCAGCTCCTCGGCCGCCGCCGTCGTCCCCGCCGCCAGCTCGCCGTCCTTGGCCCGGTGCAACAGCGTGCGGGTGGTGGACGCGCCGATCGCCCCCGCCTCGACGGCCTCGCGCACGATGGCCGCCATCTCGGCGATCTCCTCGGACCGGGCCGCGTCGTTGGCTCGTCCTTCACCGAGCACGTAGGCGCGGAGCGCGCCGTGCGGGATCATGGCCGCGACGTCGAGAACGCGCGCCGTGCGCTCCACCTCGTCGAGGTACTCGCCGAAGGTCTCCCAGTTCCAGGACATGCCCTCGGCCAGCGCGGCGCCCGGGATGTCCTCGACGCCCTCCATCAGCTGGATCAGCCAATTGCGGTCGGCCGCGCGGGCGGGTGCAAAGCCGACGCCGCAGTTGCCCATCACGACCGTCGTGACCCCGTGCCAGCCCGACGGCGACACCTCGGGGTCCCACGTGGCCTGCCCGTCGTAGTGCGTGTGGATGTCGACCCAACCCGGCGTCACGAGCTGGCCCTCGGCGTCGATCACCCGGCGGGCCGGGCCGTCGACCTCGCCCACCGCCGTGATGAGCGAGCCGTCGATGGCGACGTCGCCCGGGGCGACGGGCCGTCCCGAGCCGTCGGCGATCGTGCCGCCCCGGATGATCAGGTCGTGCATCAGACCCAGTTTCGCAGTTTTTCGATCATCCCCACCGGATCGGGTCCCACCGGGTTCACGTTGAGGTGCGTGACGCCCGCCTCGGCCAGCGCGGCCACCTTCTCCTTTATGTACGACTCAGGACCGCACAGCGACGTGGCCTCGAGCAGCTCGGCCGGCACGAGCGCCGCCGCCTCCTTCTTCTGCCCGGAGAGATAGAGGTCCTGGATCTCCTCGGCCTCCTTCTCGAAGCCGTAGCGGCGGGCGAGCGCGTTGTAGAAGTTCCGGCCTTTGGCGCCCATCCCGCCGATGTAGAGCGCGGCGGCCCCGCGGCCGAGTTCGCGGATCGGTGCCGCGTCCTTCTCCTCGCGGATCGCGAAGATGCCCCCCGCTGCGATCTGCAGCGTGTCGAGGGACGGGTCGCGTTTGGCGCTGCCGGCGGCGAGCGAAGGACCGAACACCTCTTTGGCCTTCTCGGGCATGAAGAAGATGGGCAGCCAGCCGTCCGCCACCTCCGCCGTCATGGCGACGTTCTTCTCCCCCAGCGCCGCCACCCAGATGGGGATGCGCGGGCGCACCGGGTGGTTGATGATCTTGAGCGCCTTGCCCAGACCGGTGCCCTGCCCCGGTGGCAGCGGGATGTGGTAGGCCGCACCCTCGTGCGTGAGGGGCTCCTCGCGCGCCCACACCTTGCGGCAGACGTCGATGATCTCGCGGGTGCGCGTGAGGGGGCGGTCGTAGGGCACCCCGTGGAAGCCTTCTATGACCTGGGGGCCCGAGGCGCCGAGGCCGAGCTCGCACCGTCCGCCGGAGATGGCGTCCACACCGGCGGCCGTCATGGCGATCAACGTGGGCGTGCGGGAGTAGATCGGGAGGATGGCCGACCCGATGTGCACACGCTGGGTCTTGGCGGCCAGGTACCCCATGAAGCTGGGGGCGTCGAAGCTGTAGGCCTCGGCCACCCAGACCACATCGAGGCCGGCCTGCTCCAGGTCGGCGGCCTGGCGGGCCGACTCTTCGAAGCCGCCGGCGTAATTCAGTGTCATGGAGATTTTCATGACCCGTAGCATCGCAGCCATGGCGACCCCGGGCCCAGACCAGGAAGGCGACGGCAGGGCCGACATCGCATTCGTGCTCTTCGACCTGGGCGGTGTGCTCATCCGCGTCGGTGGCGTCGGTCCCATGCGGGAGCTGAGCGGGATCGAGAGCGACGAGGAGCTCTGGAGCCGCTGGCTGGGCTGCCCCTGGGTGCGCCGGCTCGAGGCCGGCCAGTGCGGCGGCGAGGAGTTCGCGGCCGGGGTCGTCGCAGAGTGGGGTCTGACGGTCTCGCCGGACGACTTCCTGTCGGGCTTCGTCGCCTGGCAGGGTGGCCCGTACCCGGGCGCCGAGGAATTGGTGGGGCAGGTGAAGGCCGGAGGTCGTGACGGCCGCGGTGGGGTCGGGGTGGGTTGCCTCAGCAACACGAACGCCGTCCAATGGGGGGCTCACTTCGAGCGCCTGCCGCTCGTCGACGCCTTCGAGTACCGCTTCCTCTCCTTCGAGCTGGGCCTGGTGAAGCCCGACTCCGAGATCTTCGAAGCCGTGGCGGCCAGGCTGCCCGTGTCGGCGGCGCAGGTGCTGTTCCTCGACGACAACGCCGTCAACGTCGAGGCGGCGACGGCGGGCGGCTTCCGGGCCAGGCGGGTGCAGGGCCCGGACGAGGCACGCCGCGCGTTGGTGGAGGTGGGCGTCCTGGCGCCCTGAGCGCGTGCGGTGCCAACATGCCAGCCCATGGTCGCCAACGGGCCCTCCCTGCGTCTCCTGCCGCGCCTGAGCGACGACGTCGCGTTCTTCTGGACCTCGGGTGCCGACGGCGTCCTGCGGTTTCTGCGCTGCAACACGTGCGGGTACTTCATCCACCCGCCGGGACCGGTGTGCCCCCGGTGTCTGTCCCGCGACCTCGGCCCCCAGGCGGTGAGCGGCCGCGCCACTGTCGAGACGTTCACCGTCAACCACCAGCAGTGGATCCCCGGCAGCGAGCCCTACATCATCGCCTGGGTCTCCATTGCGGAGCAGCCCGACGTGCGGCTGACGACGAACCTCGTCGGCGTGGAGCCCGAGGACGTCCACGTCGGCCTCCCCGTGCGGGTGGTCTTCGAGCACGTCGAGGACGTGTGGCTGCCGTTGTTCACGCCGGACGCCGACGGGGCCGGCGCCGGGCCGGCGTCGTGAGCCCGGCCGTCGTGGGCGAGGAGCCGCTGGAACGGCGCGCCATCATCTCGGGCATCGGCCAGTCGGACGTCGGGCGGCGCCTGGGGCGCTCCGAGATCGACCTGACCGTGGAGGCGGCGCAGGTTGCGATCGCGGATGCGGGGTTGACCCGCGACGACATCGACGGGCTGTCGACCTACCCGGGGATGGGCGCGGGCACCGCCGGCTTCGCCGGCCCGACGTCGCCCGAGGTGCAGGACGCGCTGGGCCTGTCGCTCAACTGGCACGACGGGGGCGGCGAGGGCGCCGGCCAGATGCGCGCCGTGATCTCCGCCGCGCTCGCCGTCGCCGCCGGCCTGGCGCGCCACGTTCTGGTGTACCGGACGGTGAGCGAGGGCTCGGCCCAGGGCTCCGGGGGGCGCCAGGGCATCGGCGGCTTGGGCGGGGGCGGTGGGGGCGGCGTCCCCCGCTTCGGCAGCTTCATGCAGTGGTCGCTCCCCTACGGCGCGGTGTCGGCGGCCAACTGGTTGGCCATGGTGGCGCAGCGCCGCATACACGAATTCGGACTGACCCGCGAGCAGCTCGGCGCCATCCCGATCAACAACCGGGGCAACGCCGCGCTGAACCCCAAGGCGATCTACACCGAGCCCATGACGATGGACGACTACCTGGCCGCCCGCATGATCACGACCCCGCTGTGCCTCTTCGACTGCGACGCACCCTGCGACGGGTCGACCGCGGTGATCGTCTCCCACCGCGACATGGCCGGCGACCTCGATCATCCCGCCGTCCACATCAACGCCGTGGGCACCGCGTTGCGGGGGCGTCCCAGCTGGGACCAGTTCGACGACATGACCACCATGGCCGCGCGGGACGCCGGCGCGTCCATGTGGGAGCGCACCGAGCTCACGCCGGCCGACGTCGATACCGCGCAGCTCTACGACGGCTTCTCCATCATCACCGTGGTCTGGCTCGAGGCCCTCGGCTTCTGCGGGCGCGGCGAGAGCGGGCCGTTCCTGGAGGGCGGGGCGAACATCGCCCGCGACGGGCTGCTGCCGCTGAACACCAACGGCGGCCAGCTCTCGGGCGGACGCCTGCACGGGTTCGGCTTCATCCACGAGGCCTGCGTGCAGCTGCGGGGCGAGGGCGGCGCGCGCCAGGTCGTGCGCCCGGGCGGGCGGATGCCCGAGGTCGCCGCCGTCGCCAACGGGGGCGGGCCGATCGCCGGGACGATGCTGCTGACCCGGGGATCCGGCTAGGCCCGCCGCTGGCCGGATTCCGGGCGCCGGGGCACATGCCCTGGTCCCGCCAGGCCTGGTGGGCGGCCCATCTCGCTGCATCGGGAGTCGACTTCTTAATTCGGTGGTCCAACGAGAAGTTGCGACTTCTTGAAATATGCCTGAAGAAGTAGGCAAAGTCCGATACACATTCACCCCTCTCCCGACGCGGCGAGGCCGGCCGCGCTTCAGCCCGGCTTGGTCCCGGCCAGGTGGTGGGCCGCCCGTGCCGCCAGGGCGACCAGGGTGAGCGTCGGGCCGTAGCCGCTCGCCGTCACGAACACCGACGAGTCCGCCACGACGACGTTGTCGAGCGCGTGCACCCGGCCCCAGCGGTCGACGACCGAGGTCGCCGGGTCGTCCCCCATGCGGACCGTGCCCATGACGTGGCGGCTCTCGGGGACCGGGTGCTCGCCGAGCGGCCCGTGGTAGGAGACGCCGGGCGAGGACGTGTGGATGACGTACTCGGCGCCCATCTCCTCCAGGACGGACTGCAGGATCTTGCCGTGGTGCTTGGACGCCGCCAGCTCGTGTCGACCGGGTTGGTAGGTCACCCGGGCCACCGGGAACCCGCGGGCGTCCCGGACGGACGGGCTGAGGTCGACCGTGTTGGTGGCGTAGGGCAGGTCCTCGCCCTGCATGATGAAGACCCACATGTGCTCGCGCAGGTCCGAGTCGCGCATGGTCGGCGCGTGGGCGCGGCCCCAGGGCGTGTGGCGCGCCGCCATGATGGGGAGGCCGCCGCCGCTGTGCTCGACCATGCCGCCGCGGAACCAGGGCAGGCCCGCCTCCTTGGCGGCCGCCCGCGACTGGTCGTCCTGGACCATGGCGTCGTCGTGCACGTGGGTCACGGCCCGGCCCTTGTGCGGGTGCAGGGAGAGGTGCGGGAAGTGCCCGACCACGATGGTCTGGAAGTGCACCGTCAGGTAGCGGCCGAGGGCGGGGTGTTCGAGTCCCGAGAGCAGGAGCAGGCGGGGCGTCTCGATGGCGCCGCCCGCCACGATGACCAGCGCCGCATCCATGCGGTGCGCCTCCCCCACCGCGTCGACGTACTCGACCGCGGTGGCCCGCCGGCCGTCCGTGACGATCCGGCTCACGTACGTCTCGGGCATGAGCCGGGCGCGCCCCGTCGCCATCGCCTTGGTGAGGAGCGCCACCGGGTCGCCCTTGGCGTGGATGGGACAACCGAAGAACGCGCAGTACCCGCAGTTGTTGCAGGCGGGCCGCCCGTCGTAGGCCACGCTGTTGGCCGCGGTGGGCGCCTCGTAGGGATGCAGCCCGACCCGCTCCGCCGCGGCCGAGGAGAGCACCGCGCCGTACATCGGCGCGCCCGGCGGCATCGGGTAGGGGCCCGACCGCCAGGCGGCGAACGGGTTGGCGCCCTCGCGGCCGGCCACGCCGATGGCGCGCTCGACCTCGGCGTAGAAGGGCTCCATCTCGTCGTAGTCGAGCGGCCAGTCCTCGACCCGGGCGTCCTCCTGGGGCCCGTAGGTCGAGTGCATCCGGAAGTCCTCCTCGCGGAAGCGCGGCACCTTCCCGTCGGCGTGCGTGCCGCCACCGCCGACCGTGGTGGGGATGGAGTTCACCTCGCCGACGTGGGTGTGCTCGCCCTCCTCGGCGTTGCGCCGGAACGCCCGGGGCTCTATCAGCGGGTCCGGGCCCAGGAACCAGCGCGAGATGAACTTGATCTCGTCGTTGGAGTAGTCGCCCGCCGGCTTCGTGAGGTCGTCCGGCCGGAGCAGGTGGTTCCGGCCCTTCTCCATGATCACCACCGACCACCCGGCCCGGGTCAGGACCTCCGCCGCGGTGGCGCCCCCCGGGCCCGACCCGATGATGACGGCGTCGGCGGCGGCCGCGCTCGCGCTCATCGGCTCACGGCTCCGAGACCTCCGCGTCGCTGTAGCCCCGCGGCTGCACGTCGCCCTCGTGCTGAATGTAGGCCCAGCCGACCAGGTCCCGGTTGCCGCCGTACTCCGGCGCGCCGTACATGCCCTCGCAGCAGTGCTGCCACAGCAACTCGCGGAACTCGTCGTCCGCCCGCAGCCGTGCCCGTTGCTCCGAACCGTCGACCTCGGTGAAGTCGTCGCCCAGCGCAGCCAGGCCGCGGCGGTACTTCTCCTGCAGCCCCACCACGGGCCCGTTGAACTCGCGCTCCGGGAGCCCGAGCGAGCCCTCGATGCGCATGCGCCACGCGAGCTCGTCGAGCCGTGTCAGCGGGACGAACGTGCCGAACGCGGCGGCCCCGCCCTTGCGCCCGGAGGTCGGGCCCCCCGCCCAGATGCGGGGCGGATCGAAGGTGAAGGCCCCGAGCAGGGTGTCGATGTAGTCGGGGACACCGGCCTCGTCGGCTCCCGGAGCGTCCTCGCCGGAGGGCATCATCTGCGCGCAGGCGGCCCGGAGGGTCGCGTACTCGCTCTCGCTCAACCAGCGCGGCATCGGGGGAAACGTAGTCCGGCCCGGCTCCAATTGCTGACGCTGCTGTCAGGCAAGGGTGAGGATCCGGCGGTGCCCCTCCCGGCTCAGCCAGATTCGAAGAGGACGATGTCCCGGTAGCTCTGCTCGTCGAAGCGGATGCCCCGCTCCTGCGCGATGTCCCGCACCCCGGGCATGGAGACCATGAAGGCATCGAGGGTGCGCCGGCTCTCCCACACGACGCTGACCACACAGCGCCCGGAGCGCCGGTTGACCAGGGTCCGCACTGCGCAGAACCCCGGCTGCGCCTCGATGGTGGGCAGGAGGTCGCGCTCGAAGAAGGCCACCTGGTCATCGAGGGTCGAGGGGTGCACGGTCATGCGCGTCACCACGACCGCGTTGCCAGCGACGGGGAGGCGGGAGATGGCTTCGTTCATCTGCTCGTAGGTCTCGACCGTCATCACCCCGCCGACGATCTTCACCGCACCGTCGCGGGCCTTATCCAGCGCGCTGTCGCTCGCATCGAGAGCCTCTTCGGTCGCCCACATGGTGAGCGCGCCGAGGACCTCGCCCTCACGGTCCGCGCTGACCGAGATCCCGTGGAACCCGTGCTGCGAGCTCATCATCGGCAACACGTCCTCCCGGATGTACGCCACGCCCGCGTCGATGTTCCTCGCCCCCCGAAACGTCACCTGCCGGACGAACACCATCACCTCCCGTACCCCTACGCCCAGGTGCGGATCCACCCGCAGGCTACCCCGCCGACCCGGGTCGTCCCAGGACATCGCAGGTCATCCCCGGGTTGTCTCCGGTTTGTCTCGGTTTGTATCCGTTTTGTCTCCGGTTGTCTCCGGACGGCTGCGATCGCCTTCTGAAGGCGCCGGGCCACATCACAGCGACGGACCGTCACACTGCGCGTGATCGCGTGCGTCGAAGCGGCGCGTTGCGGTGCGACGAGACCCTGCGCGGAGCAGTGGCTCAGCGGGGCAGGCCCAGGATCCGGCCGGCGATGATGTCGCGCTGCACCTGCGAGGTGCCGCCGGCGATGCTCGCCGCCCTGCTCCACAGCCACTGGCGGGCCCACGGCCCGGACTCTGCGCTCGTCGGGTCGCGACCCGTGACCAGCAGCGCCGCCTCCGAGAGCCCCTGGGTCATGGTGGTCCAGGCCAGCTTGACCCAGCTCGACTCGGGCCCGGGCTCCTCGCCCCGTCCCAGTCTGGTGAGCGTGCGCAGGTTGTGCAGGCGGAGCACCCCGAGCGCGATGAACGCGTTGGCCAGCGCGTCGGCGACGAGGGGGTCGTCGAGTGTGCCGTTGGCCCGGGCCTCGTCGTACAGGCGGGCCAGGTACGTCTCGTGGACGACCTGCTCCTTGAAGGGGAAGTTCGTCCCCCGTTCGTGCGCCAGAGTGGAACCCGCGACAGTCCAGCCTTGGCCCTCCGTCCCCACCAGCTGTTCGGCGGGCACGAAGACGTCGGTGAGGAAGACCTCGTTGAACTCCGCGTCGCCCGTCATCTGGACCAAGGGCCGGACCTCGACCCCGGGGGCCGCCATCTCGACGACGAGCGCCGTGATGCCCTGCTGGGGACGCGCCGCGTCGGCCTCCGTGCGAGCGAGGCACAGGCCCCAGGTCGCGAACTGCGCGTAGGAGGTCCAGACCTTGCGTCCGGTGACCATGTACCCCCCGTCGACCGGCGTGGCCCGGGTGCTGAGCGAGGCCAGGTCGCTGCCGGCGTCGGGTTCGCTGAAGAGCTGGCACCAGATCTCCTCGGCCGAGAGGATCGCCGGCAGGAAGCGCAGTCGCTGGTCCTCGGTGCCATGGGCAAGCAGCGTGGGACCCACCAGGTTGATGCCGACGCGGTTCACGGGTTGGGGCGCTTGCGAGCGCGCGTACTCGCTCTGGTAGAGCGCGACCTGGACGGGTGTGGCGCTGCGACCGCCGTAGGCGCGGGGCCAGTGCACGCCGACCCATCGGTCGCCGGCCAGGGTGGCCTGCCACTGACGCCCCCACGCCACCTCGTCGGCCAGGTCGACGAACGGCCGCGGGCGGTGCGGATGTTCGGCGAGCCACTCGCGGAACGACCGCGCGAACGCCTCGTCCTCCGGGTTCAGCGCGAGGTCCATGCCGGCGCCTTCGACGAGTGTGCAGCTGGGTTTACAGACGGGTGCGCAGACGACCCTGACATCGGCGTCACGTTAGTGGGGCCCCGCTAGCCTGCCCTGCCGTGACGGCCCGTCTCCGACCGACCTGGGTGCCGAGCCGCGCCGAGAACTACCGCCGCCCCGGCGGACCCTGGGACGTACCGCCGCTCGACACGTTGCTCTCGGCCCATGCCGGCGAGGTGGTCGACGGAGATGTCCGGCTGTCGGCCGCGCAGACTGACGCATTGGTCGCGACGGTGGCGGGCGGCCTGCTGGCCCGCGGGGTCCGCAAAGGGGAGGCGGTGACCTGGCAGCTGCCCAACAGCCTCGCGGCGGCCGTCCTGAACCGGGCCTGTTGGAGGATCGGCGCGGTCGCCGCACCCGTCCTCCACTCGTTCGGGCCGGCCGAGGTCGACGCCGCGCTGGCGCAGATCGACCCCGCCCTGTCCGTCGAGCTCTCCGCCGATGCGCTCGCCGATCCCGTCGCCATCGCCGCCGCGGTCGACGGCGGCCGGCCGGTGGCCGCCAGCACGTGCCCGGTGCGGCCGTCGGACCTCGCGCTCGTCCTCTTTACCTCTGGATCGACGGGCACACCCAAGGCGGTGCTGCACACCCACCGGGGCCTCAGCTGGAAGGCGAGCCTCATGGCGCGCGTGCACGGCCTGGGAAAGGCGGACGCCGTGCTCATGCCGGCGCCCATGGCGCACGTGGCCGGGCTGCTCAACGGCGTCCTCGTCCCGGGAGCGGCCGGCATGCGGGCCGTGCTCGTCCGCCGTTTCGATCCGGAGCATGCGCTGCACCTGGTCACAAGGGAGCGGGTGTCCTTCATGGCCGGGCCACCAACCTTTTTCATCGCGATGGCCGCCGCGTTCGTCGAGGGGCGTCGGAACGGGGTCGACCTTTCCTCGGTCCGGCTGATCTCGAGCGGGGGTGCGTCGGTCACGCCGGCGTTCGTGGAGGACACGGCGCGCGTCTTCGACTGCCGGGTGAAGCGCACCTACGGGTCCACCGAGGCTCCCACCGTCACGACCAGCGTCGACGACGACCCCTTCGAAAAGGCGCGCGACACGGACGGGCGCGCCGTGGGCCGGGTCGAGCTGCGCGTGTCGGACCCGGACACCGGCGGCCGCCGTCCGACCGGTGCCTCGGGCGAGTTGTGGGTGCGAGGACCGGAGCTGTTCGCGGGCTATGCCGACGCGACCCAGAACGAGGCGGTGATCGCCCACGGCGGATGGTTCCGCACCGGCGACCTGGCGACCGTCGACGAGGAGGGATGGCTCCGCATCGTGGGCCGGCTCAAGGACGTGATCATCCGCGGCGGCGAGAACATCTCCGCCTCGGAGGTCGAAGCCGTGCTCGAGGCGCACCCCGACATCCGCCACGCCGTGGCGGTCGGGTACCCGGACCCGCTGATGGGCGAGCGCGTTGCAGCGTTCGTGGAGTCGGCGGCGCCGTTCGACCTCGACGAGTGCCGCCGCTGGTTCGCCGGCCGAGGCGTGGCGATCTTCAAGACGCCCGAGAAGGTCGAACGCGTCGATCGACTGCCGCTCCTCGGATCGGGAAAGGCGGACAGAGCAGAGCTGAAGCGGCGCGCCACGGCGCCGTGAGCTGGCTTCGGAGGCGGCCCCGGAGCCGGTGGCAACGGCCCGCGCCTGAACGCAAAAACCGCAGTGCCGTGTGCGCCCGGGGATAGCGTCTACTCGATGCCCCGGCGGAACGTCATCCCCTTGTTCCTCCTTGCCGTCCCGGCGGTGCTCACCGGCGTGTTCGCCGCATTGGCGGCCACCTCCTCCCCCGACTCGTCGTCGCTTGTGGTCCAGAACGCCACCGGTGAGACATTCGGGTATCCGGACGGAGCCCACAGCTTCTCCATGCACCTCGTCAGCACCGTGTCCTCTGGGCTCGGCGCCACCCCCCTCAGCCAGGTGCGCCTGGTGGACTTCGTCGGGCCCGACAGCATGGCGGTCTACCAGACGGGCACCCACCTCAAGCTGCTCGCCGTCCTCGACCAGGGCGCGATCAACTGCGCGCTGAACGCCTACACGGCCATGGTGGGGGGCACCACGCCGTGGACCGGCAATGTGAGCAGTGCGGCGGCGGGGTCGACCTACCGGCGGACCGAAACCCTCACCGCGTACTCGGAACGGGTACCCCGTGCGGTCGGCACGCAGTGTGCACCCCAGTCGACTGTCGTACGTGGCACGGTGTTGGAGGTGGCCACGGTCCGGTCGAGCTACCTCGTGACGTTGCGCATCACCATCGTCGTCCCGCCGCAGACGTTCAATGGCGGAACCCTGGCCGCGCGTGGGATCGAGGGCGAAAAGCTGCAGCTCCTCCAGATAAACGGGACGCCCGTCGCCTCGCTCGGCTCCTGACGGGCGTCGCCGGCGATCAGGAGATGGCCTGGCCCGAGGACAAGCGTGCGCGGAGCAGCGTCGCGATGCGATCGCGATGGAAGGCGGCATCGCCGAAGGAGACCTGGTCGAGCTGCGCCCGTTTGAGGTACAGGTGCATGTCGTGCTCCCAGGTGAAGCCGATGCCACCGTGCACCTGCAGCCCGGAGGCCATGACCCGCCGCGACGCATCCGAGCACCACGCCTTGGCCATGCTGGCTGACAGGGAACGGTCCCTGTCGTCGGCCGACGCGCACCAGGCGGCGTAGTACACCGTGGACCGCATGCCCTCCACATCGACGAGCGCGTCGGCGAGCATGTGTTTGATCGCTTGGAACGAGCCGATCGGCTTACCGAACTGCACGCGGTCCTTGGCGTATTCGACCGACATGGAGAGCACGCGGTCGGCCGCACCGAGCATCTCGGCGCTCACCAGGGTGGCCGCACGGTCGAGGACCCACGCGGCGGCGTCCGGGCCGCCCATCTGTCTGGCGGGGGTCCCGTCGAAATCGAACTCGCCCAATTCACGTGTTCGATCCATCGCGGGCAACGGATCCGGTCGCCCCTCTGTCCGAAGATCAATCGCGTAGACGCCCATGTCGGTGACAACCACTGCGACGTCGGCCGACGGTGCGAACAGGGTGGGTCCGGTCCGCCCGCTCAGGCGCACCGACTCACCCGATCCGCTGACGGAGACCCGGTCCGGGCCCGGTGCGAAAACGACGCAGCCGACGGCCGTTCCTTCGGCCAGCGCCTCACGCCATTCCTTGCTCGCACTGTCGGCGCGGGCGTCGTCGCCGCCGAGGGCGCCGAGGGCGAGGACGGAAGGCACGTAGGGTGCGGGCACGAGCCGGCGTCCGAGCTGCTCACAGAGCACGGCTACCTCGACGGTGCCCAACCCGAGTCCCCCGTCCGCCTCGGGCACCTCGAGTGCCAGCCAGCCCTGGTCAGCCATGGCCGACCACACGGTCGCGTCGAACCCGTGCGGCGCTTCGGCGCCGCTCGCGGGAGAGGGTGCCGCTTCCCCGTCCGCGTCCACCGTCGGCGGCCCGCCGGACGCCCCGGGCAACGTGCCCACGACGACCCCGTCGCCAACCCGGGCCCGCAGCGCATCATGTCCGGCGTAGCGATCGAGCAGCGCGCCGGCGGCGTCGCGCAGTGCGAGCTGGTCGGCCGACAAGTCGAAGTCCACGGCGGCGCAGTCTACGGTCATGGCTGACGCGGGTGTCACCCGCTGACGCCGCTGTGCCATGCTGCCGCCCATGAATCTGCGCACCACGGCGGAGCAGGAGGAGCTGCGCCGCGCGTTCCGCGGCTGGCTGACCGAACACCTCCCGTGGCCGTACGGAACGGGACTCCCCCCGCGCTTCGACGACCTGGCCGAGGCCGTCGCCTTCGGACGGCGCTGGCAAGCCGAGCTCGCCGCCGATCGCTGGGTGGGCATCACCTGGCCGGAGGAGTACGGGGGGCGCGGACTGGGCGCGCTGGAGAATTACGTGGTCATAGAGGAGCTCGCCCGGGCGCGGGCACCCGAGCTCGTGGGACGCATCGGGATCAACCTGGTCGGGCCGACCCTGCTGGCGCACGGGACGGGCGAGCAGAAGGCACGGTTCTTGCCGCACATCCTGTCGGCGGACGAATTGTGGTGCCAGCTGTTCAGCGAGCCCGATGCCGGCAGCGACCTGGCGTCGCTGACGACCCGCGCCGCCCCCGTCGACGGTGGCTACCGGGTGAGCGGTCGGAAGGTGTGGACGTCCTATGCACAGTTCGCCGATTGGGGGTTCTGCCTGACCCGCAGCGATCCGGACGCGCCGACCCGCCAGCGCGGGATCACCGCGCTCGTGATCGACATGCACGCACCCGGCGTCGGCGTCCACCCGCTGGTGCAGTCCACCGGGGAGGCGGAATTCAACGAGGTCGAACTGGACGACGTGTTCGTGCCGAGCGACCGCCGGGTGGGCGACCAGGGTGCGGGGTGGACCGTCGCCAATTCGACGCTGGCGCACGAGCGCGGGATCAACCCGCGCCAGCTCGTGATCCATTCGCAGCTCATAGAGGAGCTGCTGCGGTTGGCCGAGGACAACGGCAGCTTCGATGACTGGCGCCTACGCCAGCAGCTGGCGCAGGCGGCGACCGAGGTGCGCCTCTTCCAACTGCACAACTGGCGGACGCTGACCCGGCTCGCCAAGGGCGAGTCACCCGGACCAGAGGGGAGCGCGCTCAAGCTGTACTGGAGCGAGATGTCCAAGCGCCTGCACCAGACCGCGCTCGACGTGCTGGGGCCGGCGTCGCCCTTGTGGCAGGGGGCCCCGGGCAATCCCGCCGACGGGGCCTGGCAGCGCTCGTGGCTCTATTACCAGGCCTCGTCCATCTTTGCCGGGACCAACGAAATCCAGCGCACGCTCGTCGGCGAGCGTGTGCTCGGACTGCCCCGCTGACCGTGTCCGTCCGCCGTCGAGCCGCAACGCGAGAGGATGGATGACATGGAACCCACGTTTGAGACGGTCAACTACGGGGTCGACGGCGCGGTGGCCACCATCACCATGAACCGGCCGGAGGTCGCCAACGCGCAGAACTCGCAGCTCATTGACGAGTTGGACGCCGCGTTCGATCTGGCCGACGCCGACGACGCGGTACGCGTCGTGATCCTGGCGGCTGCCGGCAAGCACTTCTCCTCGGGCCACGACCTCAAGGCACTCGTGGCCGGCGACGGCTCGGACCCATGGGTGACACTCCGCGAGACGCCCGAAGGCAAGTTCGAGCACGAGAAGACGATGTACTACGAGCGCTGCCTCCGCATCCATGACTTCCGCAAGCCCACCATCGCCGCGGTGCAGGGCAGCTGCATCGCCGCCGGGCTGATGCTGGCCGCCATGTGCGACATGATCGTCGCGGCTGACGACGCCGTCTTCTCCAACCCGGTGCTGCGCTTGACCGGCGCCGGCGTCGAGCTCCTCGTGGAGCCGTGGGAGCTCGGTATACGCAAGGCCAAGGAGTTCCTCCTCACCGGTGACACCATTGACGCGCAGGAGGCATGGCGCCTCGGGCTCGTGAACAGGGTCGTGCCGCGCGACGAGCTCGCGGCGCGGACGCGGGAGCTGGCCGACCGGGTCGCCCTGGTTCCAGCCGTCACCGCACAGACCGTCAAGGACTCCCTCAACCAGACGGGCACCCTGATGGGCAAGCGGGACGCGCTCAAGTACCACTTCATGGCCCACCACTGGGTGCACAACACGGCCACCGCCCTGTCGGCGCTCCAGGCGCGCAAGGAGAAGGGCTCCATGCGCGAGGTGATCGCCGAACGCGACCAAGGCCATCCCGACCGCACCGCATGAGCAATCCGCAGGGCGGCCCGTTGGCCGGCATCCGGGTTATCGACGTCGGCACGCGCATCTCGGCCCCGTTCTGCGCCGGGTTGCTCGGTGAGCTCGGTGCCGACGTCATAAAGGTCGAGTTGCCGGGCGAGGGCGACTTCATGCGCACCATGGGACCGTTCGTGCCGGTCGAGGGCGGACCCGACTACTCGCTCTCCTGGGCCGTGGAGGGACGGGGCAGGCGCGGCGTCACCTGCGACCTGCGCGAGCCGGACGGGCAGGCGATGTTCAAACGTCTGGCGGCCACGGCCGACGTGTTGTGCGAGAACTTCCGTCCCGGGACGATGGAACGCTGGGGCCTCGGCCCCGATGCACTGGACGAGGACCTGGTCTACATCCGCATCAGCGTGTTCGGGCAGACGGGGCCGTACGCGCCGCGCCCCGGCCTCGACCGTCTCGGCATCGCGTACGGCGGCCTTCTCCACCTGACCGGCGACCCGGACCGGCCGCCCGTCCGGCCCGGCGTCACGGTGTCGGACTATCTGACCGGTGTGTTCGCCGCCTTCGCCGCGGTGGCCTCTCTCTACGCCCGGGACACGGCAGGGGGCGGCGGTGAGGTCGTGGACGCGCCCCTCTACGCGTCGGTGCTGCGCATTTTGGAATGGACGCTCGCCGGCTACGACCGGCTCGGTCTGGTGCGCCAGCGCGAGGGCAACCGGCTCTCGCACTCGGCACCGCTGGACAACTACCCCACCGCCGACGGGTCCTACGTCTGCATCGTCGCCGGCTCCGACGCCAACTTCGCGCGCCTCTGCGCGGCCATGGACCGTGCGGACCTGGTGCGCGACCCCCGGTTCGCCACGCTGGCGGACCGCGCCGCCCGGGGCGACGAGATCAACGGCTTGGTGGCGGCGTGGACCTCGGGTCTCACCGCCGAGGAGGTCACGGCGCGCTGCGTCGAGCACGACGTGCCCGTCGGCACGGCCTACAGCGCGGCGGACATCTTCGAGGACCCGCACATGGCGGCCCGCGGTGACCTGGTGGCGATTGACGATCCCGTCATCGGCCCCGTGCGCCAGCAGGCCCCGTTCCCGCGCCTCGCACGGCGCCCGTCATCGGTGCCGGACGGCGCGCCGCGGCTGGGTGAGCACAACAAAGAGGTCTGGTGCGACGTCGTCGGCCTCAGCGAGGACGAGCTGGCCGACCTCGTCGCACGCGGCATCGTCTGATCGCCCGGCCGCCCGGGACGCCCGGACGCCCGGCGCCCGGCGCCCGGGGCACCGTGAGGACGCGGGTACCTTGGCCGCCGTGGATCCCGCCCCGGAGACCGGATGGCGTCCGCGGGCGAAGGCCCGCCTGAAGCCCCTGCGCGACCGTGTCGTCCGCCGCCTCGGCGGGACCGTTCCGACGGTCCCCGAACGCGGGGTCACGTACGAACAGTTGGTCCACCTCCTGTACCCGAGCCTGCCCGAGCACCGACGTGCCGCGGTGGACAAGGCGGGTGCCGGCGACCTCTCCCAGGTGTCGACCATCCGGCGCATGCTCGGCGCCGTCGAGCACCAGGATGCGCCGACCCCCTTCTCCGTGCAGGTCATGCGCGACGAGGTGCTGCGCTGCGCCGTCGGCCCCGTCGAGATCCTGTGCGACCCGGCGGACGGAGCGGTCGCTCCGGGCCTCCGCTCCGGCTCCTACGAACCGCACCTGACGGCGGTCTTCGAGCGCTACTGCCGGCCCGGGATGACCGTCGTCGACGTCGGCGCCAACCTCGGTTACTTCACCGTCCTGGCGTCGAAGCTGGTCGGCCCGTCAGGCCATGTCATCGCGTTGGAGCCGAACTCGGACAACTGCCGACTTCTCCTGTCGTCGCTTCGCGAGCAAGGGATCACCAACGTCGACCTCCTCCCGGTCGCGTGCGACACCGAGACAGGGTGGGCCTACTACTCCAGCCACGTGGGCTCGAACGGCGGGCTGATCGACGACCGGGACCTCCTGAGCCGCCCCGGTGCGGTGGTGCCGACGTTCCGGCTGGATCAGCTCGTCACCGGACCGGTCGGGTTCCTCAAACTCGACGTCGAGGGCGCGGAAGGGCGGGTGGTACGGGGCGCCACCGGCCTCATCGAGCGTCACCGGCCGGTCGTCACGACCGAACTCAAGCAGGAGATGCTAGAGCGCGTCTCGGACATGTCGCTCGGTGACTACCTCGGCTACTTCGAGCGGCTGGGCTACACGGCGACCATGCTCGACGCCGCCTCAGGCCACGAGAGGCCCTACCCGACGATGGCGGCGCTGCTCCGGGACTGGAAGGATCTCGACGAGATCGCCGACATCCTCCTGCTGCCCGAAGGCGCTGAGAAGGGACCTAGGTGGGTGGTGTGAAACGGGTCAGTATCCACCGGACGGACTGATCCGCAGAACCACGCGGCCCACGGCGGATCGTGTCGGTGCGGTGGCCGGGGCCGGCAGGCGACCCGCAGACCGCCAGGCGAGCGGGACAAGCGCCCAGGACGTCCGGAAAGGCTGCAATTGGCGCTCAGGCCACCTGCAAGCGCCCTTCGACACTGCGCCGCACGCCGAGGACGGCCAGACGTGCCAGGTTCGTGGCGGCGGCCAGCAAACTGAAGTCTGCGCCGACTTTGACGGTGCCGCGGACCCGAGCTCGGCGGCCTCCGTGTCGGCGGCGCATGAGGTGGGCGAGCTTTCGCTCCACCTTGGGGCGCGTCGTGCGGTAGTCGTCTTGCCACCCCGGGTCGCGTTGACGCTGGCGGGCCCGGGCCAACGCTGCTTCGTGGGCCCCGATGCTGATCGTGCGCCCGGCGGTCGACCTCGTGCACTGCTCGCGCAGAGGGCAGCCAGCGCAGGCGTCGCCGAAGTAGGCCATGCCGCCGCCGTCGCGGTGACGGCGGATCGTGACCGTCGCGCCCGCGGGACAGGTGACGGTGTCGTCCTCGAGGTTCACCTCGAAGCGGTCCTTGGTGAAGAGGCTGCCTGCGGCCGTCGGCTTCTGGGTCTTGCACCTCGACTCGATGCCCTCGTCTTCGAGTCGCTCTTGAAACGGCCCGGTCCCATAGGCGTTGTCGCCATAGACGGTGGCCTGTTCGTCTCCATCGACGCTCGCGCCATCGTCCTCGGACTCCTCGTCAACCCTTGGCGCCCCAGGGCTGCGTTCGTCGTCGGCCAAGAGGTCGGCGACGAGTTCTTCGGCCACGGCGGCATCGCCCACGTTGCCCGGGGTGACGACGGTCTCGGTGATGATCTCTGAGTCCGGATCCACCGCGGCGTGACCCTTGTAGCCGTCGAAGCCCCTGGCCTGGGTCTTGTGCCCATGGCGGGCCTCGGGGTCGACCGTCGAGATGATCCGGTCTGCCGCCACGCCCCGCACGATGCGAAAGGTGCCCCCCGCATCCTCTTCGATGTCCTGGCCGACGACGGTGGCCAACAGAGCGACGGCCTGGGCGAGGTCGGGACCAAGCTCTCTTCCTTCGAGGAGCAACAGGACCCCATGGGCGTCCTTGGCCCGCGAATCGATCAGGGCGTCACGGGCGGCGGGGTCGTCCCAGTCGATCTGGGGCTTGGCCGAGGTGGCGTAGTCGTCACCGCTCTTTATGACCTCGCGCACTTCGGCGGCCAGTTCGGGATCGGCCACCTTGAGCACTCCCCGGATGGCCGAGCGGATGAGGGTAACCGTGTCCATGGTGGCCACCGCGTCATAGAGCGGAGTCGAGTCCAATACGCGCTTGCGTCCGACGAGTCCGGCCTCTTTGGCCGCGTCGCGGGTGACGTCGAAGATGCGGTTGGGAGCGACCGAGTGGCGCAGGCGCTCGCGCATGTCGACGAGCACGGTATGGGCGAATCTCGTCCACCCTTCGGTGTCATAGCCGCCGACGCCCGCCGCGTAGCGCCAGCGGGTGTCGAAGCAGTAGCGCTCGACCGCCTCGCGGTCAGAGAGCCCCTCGAGACGCTGGAGCACCATGGCCACGGCCACGACCGAGGGCGGCACCGAGCGCCGGCCCGAGTCCTCGAAGAGGTCGGCGAAGGCCTCGTCGGGGAAGAGGCGCTCCCGCTCACGGTGCAAGAACGCGTAGATCGAGTGTGCCTCGAGCGTCTCGTCGCAGAACCTGGTCACGTCGTCGAACAGGTCGCCCTGTTTGTTCGCCACGCCGAGCGTCATCGGTCCCTCCAGATCGAGAACTACAAGGTTGTAATTCTCTCAGATCCGGACCAAGATCGCGAATCGAACGCCACGCGGTCAGCGTGCCCGATCACGCGAAAGACACCACCCACCTAGGCGGCGCTGACGATGCGGCCGAGGTACGAGGCCCCACCGAAGGTGAAGATCCCGCCGTCCTTGGCCGCCATCCAGTAGCCGTCGGTGGCGTTGTCGGAGGCCATGCCCACGACCGGCGCCACAAGCGACAGGTTCCCGGTCGAGCCGTCGAACGGCGCATTGCCGAAGCTGAAGATGCCGCCGTCGGAGGCCACGAAGCGGTAACCCTGCCCGTCGCCGGTCGCCTCCATGCCCACGATTGGCTTGTTCAGATGGATGGCGCCGGTGCTCCCCATGAAGGGGGCGCCGAAGCTGAAGACGCCGCCGTCCGCCGCCACCAGCCAGTACCCGTCAGTGCCCGGGTCGGTGGCCATGCCCACGATCGGCTGGTTGAGTGGCTGGCCGCCCATGCTGCCCCGGAACACGGCATCACCGAAGCTGAAGATGCCGCCGTCGGAGGCCACCATCCAGTAGCCGTGGCCGTCCTGCGTCGACGTCATGCCGACGATCGGCGAGTTGAGCGAGAGGTTGCCGGTCGAGCCGTAGAACTGCGCGTCACCGAAGCTGAAGATGCCGCCGTCCGCCGCCACCAGCCAGTAGCCGCCGCCGTCGGGCGTGGCCGCGATGCCGACGATGGGCGAGTTGAGCGGCACGTTCACGGAGCCGAGGCTCGGCGCGTTGCCGAAAGCCGCCACCGTGCCGTCCGCTTCGGCCTCCCAGTAGCCGGTGCCGTTGGTGAGTGGTGCGAGGCCGATTGTCTGCGAACCCGAAGAGATGTTCCCCGACGCCTGGCCCCAGGTCATGGTGACGTCGCTCGGCGCCGAGCACGAGCTCACCAGGATGGCTGCTATGGAGCCGCCCGAGTAGCCGCTGGGCGAGTAGGCCGCGCCCATGGAGAGGACCGGCGCCCCCGACGGGCAGTTCGGGAACTGGTTCAGGATGATGTCACGGTGGCCCCAGCACTCCGATGACGTGGCCAGCGTGCAGGCGATGTTGGACGTGTTGGTCAGTGCGCCACCCCAACCGTCGTCGTACATCCAGTAGTAATCGGCCTCGAGCACGGACGTGAGCCCGCCGGCCCAGATGGCCCCGCCCCACGTGACCGGCGCGCCGCCGGTCAGCGAGCCCGGGAAAGACGGGTCGCTGCCCGCGTTCGCACCCTGCTGTGCGATCGCGTCCAGCTGTGAGGTCATGTAGTCGATCGGCGCCTCGCCGCGGTCGATGCGCTCTTGGTTCACGACGGTGAACACCTGCTCGGGCAGGGGTATGTTGTTCAGCTGCGACTCCGAGATCGGCATGGCACCGACGCCTTCCTGGGCGGCCGCGGAGTTGATGGCCGAAAGCCAGTCGCTGCTACTCGGCGCGATGTTCGCAGGAGGATTGGAGGGCGGAATGTAACCGGCGGCACCGGCCGAACCGCCGATCATGCCCGCCACGAGCGTGCCCGCGATGATGACCCCGATCGGTAGCAGCAGAGTCGCGACGCGACGACGTGCACGTGCAAGCACGGCTTTCCCCCTCCAGAACCTCTTCCCCCACCACCCGCAGGCGGCTCGTTCTGGCCAGTATGCGGAACCCGCCCGTCAGAGGAAATGGGACATTTGGACTAAATCAAGGGGGTCGTGCCCGGACGACGGTGCGACAACTACGGTGCGCGGGCTCGGTCAGCACAGGGTTCGGCCGGGCAGGGAAAAGGCCGGTGAACTGGGGTCCCGTGGCCATGGACCTCGCGTTGCCGGGGCGGGGTGTCACACGGCCGAGTTGACCGGTCGTAGTGATCAACGGAGCGCGGGACCGACACCCCGCGCGGCGTAGGCACTTGGTCCTAGTCGGGGGGTACTCGCGTCACCGCGACACGATCACCGCCGCGCGACGAGTCGTTCCAGCGCGTCACCCAGTGTCAGTCGTTGTCGGTGACGAACATCGGCGCGATCACCCCCGGGGCAGCCCGAGCACGCGCTCCGCGACGATGTTGCGCTGTATCTCGGAGGTCCCGCCGGCGATCGTGCCGGAGAACGAGCGCAGGTACTGTACGGGCCAGGAGCCTTCGTGGAAGGAGCTCGGTGCGGTCAGATCACGTGCGTGCGCGCGGTCCCACTCGTCCATCCGCTCCGGCCCCGCTCCGTCCACCTCGAGCCCGTCGAGCCCCAAGGCCTCCTGCGCCAGCAGGCAGGCCCGCTGCTCCACCTCGCTCGTGAAGAGTTTCAGAACCAGGTGCTCGGGCGACATGACGCCCCGGATCGACTTGCCGAAGCCCCGGTAGCCGAGACAGCGCATGGCGGCGGTGTCGATGGCGAGCCGGCCGATGGCCTCCGCCAGTCGAGGGTCGTCTCCGATCCGCCCACGGCGCCCGTCGGGGCGGTCGGCCAGACGCAGGAGACCGCGCAGGGTGCGCTCGACCTTGGTCGTGTTCATGATCCAGAGCATGCCGCGCTCATGGGCCAACGAACCCTGGCTGACCGCCCACCCGTTGTTGAGTTCGCCGAGGAGGTTCTCGGCCGGCACCTCGACGTCGGTGAAGAAGACCTCGTTGAAATCGGCGTGATGCGGATCGGTCAGCTCGGGGATCGGACGGCACGTGATGCCCGGCGAACGCATGTCGATGATGAGGACGCTGATGCCCCGGTGCTTCGGTGCCTCGGGGTCGGTACGCACGTAGCACAGGCACCAATCGGAATCGTGCGCGCCCGACGTCCATACCTTCTGCCCGTTCACGACGAAGTGGCCGTTCCGTCGCTCGGCCCGTGTGGCGAGAGAGGCCAGATCGCTGCCCGCGTTGGGCTCGCTCATGCCGAGGCACCACGAGATTTCGGCGCGCAACGTCGGCAGGACGAACCGTTCCTTCTGGTCGTCGGTGCCGTAGTCCATGATGGACGGTGCACAGATGTTGAGGCCCTGCACATTGAGCCCGCGCGGGGCGGCGCGCTCGGCCAGGGCCTCGAAGTAGACCATCTGCTCCTCCGGCGTGGCGTTGCGGCCGCCCAACTCCGGCGGCCACCCCGGCACCAGGTACCCGTCATCGAACATCTGACGCTGGTAGATACGGGCCCAGTCGGGCAAGTGCGACGACGAGCGGCGCGGGTCCCGCTCCATCACCTCGGGTGCCGGGAGGTGCGTGTCGAGCCACTTCTCGAACTCGCGGCGGAACTCGGAGACCGTGTCGTCAGGTGCGAGCCGCATCGCCCTCTACGATTCTTCGTCCGCGTCGTGTAAGACCGCCGCGCCCTGCTTGAAACCGCGTCGGGCGGCCGGCAGAGCCTGAATGGCGAGCACGATGCCGAACGCAGGCTCGGTCAGAAGGATGGAGCCTGCGATCTCCTCCCAGCTCGCTCCGACCTCCGCGGCCAGCCGCGCGTGGCGCTGGACGCCGCCCAACTGGCGCGCGATGACCGTGCACACCATGCGGATCAGCTCGTGCGTCTTGCGATCGGGGGCGCGCAGCGAATCGATGGAGGCCATCCACGCGTTCTGCGCCTGCAGCACCCCGGGCGCCAACTCGCGCAGGAAGCGCTCCGAAGGGAACGGCCAGAGGTCCTCGGTGACGTCGTAGTCGAGATCCTCGTCGTCTTCGGCCGGCCGGTCGGGCGACATGGCGGGCACCTTACCGGCGCCGCCCGGGTTCACCCGCCGGGCTCCGGATCCCGGGGTTGGCCGAGGATCCGCTCTGCGATGACGTTGCGCTGCACCTCGCTGGTGCCGCCCGCGATGGTGAGACAGCGGGTGGACAGGAACCCGTCCTCCCAGCGTTGGGCCCGGCCGTCGTGCACCGCGGCGTCGGCGCCGTAGAGCGCCATGCCCATCTCCTGCACGCGCTGCTCGTGCTCGACGCCCAACAGCTTGCGCACGCTCGCCGCCGCGCCGGGATCGGCCCCCGCCAGCGTGCGCAGCGTCGACCGGTGCGCCAACAAGGCCAGCGACTGCGCCTCGGCGAGCAGGTGGCCCAGGCGCCCGGCCAGGCTGGGCGGGCAGGCTTCGCCGCGTCGCGCCACGGTCCGGACGAGCGACTCGACGCCGGTGCCGAAGGCGGCACCCGAGGACATGGAGACGCGCTCGTTGGCGAGCGTCGTGCGGGCGATGCGCCAGCCGTCCCCCGGGGTCCCGACCACGGCGTCGTCGGGGACGAAGACGTCGGTGAAGAAGACCTCGTTGAACATGGCCGCACCGGTGAGCTCGCGGAGCGGGCGGATATCGATGCCCTCGCTCTTCATGTCCACGATGAAATAGGTGATGCCCGCGTGCTTCGGCGCCTCCGGGTCGGTGCGCGCCAGGCAGATGCCGAAGTCCGCCGTCTGGGCCAGCGACGTCCAGACCTTCTGCCCGTTCAGGACATACCCCCCTTCGACCCTTTGCGCCTTCATGCTCAGCGACGCGAGGTCCGAGCCGGCACCCGGCTCGCTGAAGAGCTGGCACCACTGCAGCTTTCCGTGCAGGGTCGGCCGGACCCAGCGCTCCTGCTGCTCCTCCGTGCCGTGAGAGATGAGGGTGGGCAGCGCCCAGGCGCCAACGGCCAGGTGCGGCCGCTGCAGGCCGGCCGCAGCCAGTTCCTCGTCGATCACGACCTGCTCGAGCGGCGAGGCGTCCCGGCCCCACGGCGGCGGCCAGTGCGGCATGATCAGCCCCGCGTCGGCGAAGGCGTCCCTTTGTGCTTGTCCCTCCGCAGCCGCCGCCACGCCGGCCACCACCGCACGAATGTCGGCGCGGTACGACTCCGCTTCCGGGGGCAGGTCGGCGGCGAGGCCGCGGCGGGCGCCCCGGACGGCCAGGGCCGACACGTGCAGCTCGAGCGCGCCGGGATCGCCCTCCGCCAGCAGCTGGAGGTTGGCCATGGCGCGTTTCAGGTACAGGTGCGCATCGTGCTCCCAGGTGAACCCGATGCCGCCCAGCGTCTGGATGCACTGCTTGCTGCATCGAGCCGCTTCTTCCAGCGCGATCGCACCCGCGACGTGCGCGCTGAGCGCGCGGCCGGCCGACGGCGTCGTGGTGGTGTCGTCGCCGATGTTCTTCGGGTTCGTCGGATTCGGATCGTCCGGATCGTCCGGTGGCTCGCTCCAGGCGGCCGCGGCATCCCAGGCGACGGCAGCACACTGCTCGACGGCCACGAGCATGTCGGCGAGGGCGTGCTTGACGGCCTGGAATTGTCCGATCGGCCGTCCGAACTGCACGCGCACCTTGGCGTATTCGGACGCGGTCTCCAGGGCCCAGCGCGCGATTCCCGCGCTCTCGGCCGCGGCCAGTGTGAGCAGTACGCCGCGTACGTCGGAGGAGGCGAACTCGAGCCGCTCTGCCGGGAGCACCAAGCCATCGGCGTGCAGCGCACCGAGGGACCGGGTTCCGTCGAGCACCGGGAGGGACTCGACGCGCACGGCCTCCCCGGCGTCGTCCCGGTCCAGCAGCCACCAGCGCACGCCGTCCCGGCCCTCCCCCACCAGCGGGACCAGCACCAGCCTCGCCTGGGGCAGGCCCAGCACGGGGCGCACCGTGCCGGAGACCCGGGTCGTCCCGTCCGGGCCGGCCTCGGCGGCCAGCGGGTCCGCGCCGAGCGCGACCGCGCCGGTGATGGTGCCGTCGGCGAGACCCCGCAGCAGGTGGCCGTGGGCGGCCACCGCGGCGGCCATGGTGGCCGCAGTTGTTGCCCCGGTTGTTGCCCCGGTTGCGGCGCCACCGTTCGTGTGGCGCGCCAGGAGCGCGGACACGAGCAGGGTCGGGATTAGCGGACCGGGGAACAACGCGTGCCCGAGCTCCTCGAGCACGACGGCCAGCTCGGCGAGCGTGAAGCCCTGACCGCCGTACGCCTCCGGGACGTGGAGCCCGAGCCAGTCCTGCGAGGCCATCTCCGCCCAGACGTCTTCCCACACGGCGGCGCTCTGTCCCGTGCTCTCACCCTCGGCCCCGGCATCGGCGACCGCACGCGGGAGGGACGGCGGGCAGTGCGCCTGCAGCCATCGTGCCGCCGTCTGGCGCAGCGACTCGTGTTCGTCTGTGACGGCGATGGGCACTACGCGCCGTTCGCCGGGTATATCCGGACGCCGTCGCGCCACAGCGAGATGGCGCCGGTCGGACATCCTTCGGCCGCGATACGCAGTCGGTCCTCGTCGGTGGCGGTCGGATCCGTCACGATGGCATGGCCGTCGTCGTCGAGGTCGAAGCTGTCGGGCGCCCAGAACAGGCAATTGCCCGAGCCCATGCAGACGTCCCAGTCGATCCGTATGTCCAGCGGCTCGCTCATGATGCCCGTGTCCTCCTGCTCACTGCTCGTCCTCGTTCTCTCTGGGTTCCCTCTGGGTTCGGTGCCTTCGGCCAAGGCCGCCCTGAGGATGATCGCGCTGGTCCGGACGGCCTCGCACGACGTGGCCCGGCAGGTCTCGGCCCCTTCCACCTGGCAGGTCGAGGTGGCCCGCAGACGCGAAGCTATCCGACCCTGGCCGCCCTCAAGCCGCCGAGAACACCACCGGCAGCGAGAGCGGCGACCGGAACGCCATCCCCTCGATGTGCGGTGGCTCGGCCTCCGGATCGAGTGTGAACGGACCGAGCCGGTCGAACAAGGTGTTGATCGCCACGCGCGACTCCATCCGGGCGAGATGCATGCCGAGGCACACGTGTACGCCGAAGCCGAAGCCGACGTGCTGGCGCATCTCCCGGAACATGTCGTAGCGATCGGGATCGACATACTTGCGCTCGTCCCGGTTCGCCGCGCCGATCATGAGGGCGATGTCGGCTCCCGCGTCGATCTTCACACCGGCGAGTTCGGTGTCGCGCACGGCACGCCGGAGGATGACCGTCACCGGCGGTTCCCAACGCACCGCTTCCTCGAAGGCCTGTGGGTACAGCGCCCTGTCGGCGTAGAGCGCATTTAGCTGCGGCCGGTCGTTGAGGAGCGCGAGGAGCAGACTGCCCGAGACCCGGTAGGTCGTCTCGACGCCGGCCGGAAGCAGGAGGCGCAGGAAGGAGAAGATCTCCTCGTCGGTGAGCCTCTCACCCTCGACGTCCGCCCTGACCAGGTCGCTGATCAGGTCGTCGCCGGGATGGCTTCGCCGGTCCGCCATAACGCCGGCGAAATAGTCCCGCAACGCCTCCGACGCCGCCATGCCCCGCTCCCAATTGGCGGCGACACTGGTGAGTTCCAGCGCCCAACGCTGGAACTGCTGGTAGTCGGACCGGGGCAGGCCCAGGATCCGCGCGATCACCTGGACCGGGTAGTTGAACGTGAGCGTGCGCACCAGGTCGGTCCGGCCGCTCTCGGCGAACGAGTCGATGAGTTCGTTCACCACGACCGCGACCAGGTCCTCCTCCCAGCGCTCCAGCACCTTCGACCGGAAGCTCGGCGCGACGAGCCCACGGATGACGCGGTGCTCGGGCTCGTCCATCTGCAGGACGGTGCGCCCCATGACCATTCCCATGACGTCCTCGTAGACCGTCGACGAGTAGGTCTCGTTGTCGCGCAGCACCTGCACCACTTCATCGAAGCCGAAGACCGTCACCGGCGGCGGCTTGTCCGGGTCACCGACCTCGGCGCCCTCCCCGACGTCGATCGGCCCGGTGTGCACCGGCGACTCCCGCCGCAACTCGTGGAGTCTCGGGTAGGGATCACGGATGCTGCCGCCGACCACGTCCTTCAGCTCGAACGGATCGAAGGGGACGACGACGGAGTCGTCGGTGTCGGTGTGGGTCCCGGTCATGATGCCTGCCTCCACCCCCAAAATTGAGGTGTCGAATGTGCCTGACACCGGTGTCAGTTATAGCAAACGATCGTTGGGCAGGTCGAGGCGCGGCGGCGGTCGGCCGCACCCCGAGCTCTCCGGTCGCCGGAACCCGCGGGCGCGGCGGCGGGTCTGAGCAGGTCCCCTGGCGACGAAGCCCGTTTTCCTAGCACAGGCGCCAAGTTTCGACGCAGAATGGGACAGAACATGACGAACCTGGAAACCGACTCCCAATACGGGACAACGCGCAGCGAGGGAGGCGCTCCGGGGGACGGTTCGACGACCAGGAGCCGGATCCTCCAGATCGCACTGACCCTGATGTCGCAGCGCGGCGTCGACGGAACGAGCATGCGTGATCTCGCCGCGGCCGCAGGTCTGAACGTCGCGTCGCTGTACCACTACTTCCCGTCGAAGCGTGATCTGCTCGAAGCGGTCCTGGTCGAACACGGATTCTTTCCGGTGCAGGCACGCAGTGAGTCGCGCAACGGGCGGACGGCCGACTCACCGCTCGAAGTGCTGCTCGGCGAGATCCTCGTCTCCATGTTCGAGGTCGAGGACTTCGTCCGCCTGATGATCGGTGAGGCGATGCGGGCCGAGTCGACGGCGCGGTCGGTCGGGCTGGACCTGTTCACCACGTTCCAGAAGTCCATTGAGGAATGGATCCACCGGAACCGACCGGATCTGGACGAACGGGTCGGCGCGGCGGCGGTCGCCCGGCTTCTCTGCGCCATGATCGTCGGCGTCTTCGTCGAGCACGCCTCGGGGGTCCTTCCGGATGGCGAGGATCTCATCGCCCTGGCCGGGGAGCGAGCCCGCGAGGCGGCCGAGATCCTGAGCCCACGGGCCTGAGGACTCGGGCCAGGCCCCTCGGCTCCTCGGCTCGTCGGCCCCTCGGCCCCTCGGCCCCTCGGCCCCTCGGAAAAAGGACCCCAGACTTAGGGGTCTGCCGTCGAGGCGCGCTCGTCAAGGGTGGGGATCCGTACCAGCTGGTCAGGGCCGACGGCGTCCGGCCGGGGCCGGTGGCCTGGGCGGACTGGTCGAACGCCCCGGGCTCGCTGGCCAGGAGGATCGGCAGATCCTGCGACAAGGCAGCCAGGCGTTGCAGCGTGCCGTCCGTCGAGCCGTTGTCCATGACGATCGCCTCGTCGATGATCCCCGCCACGTGGTAACGCAGGTTCGTCTCGATGACGTCTACCTCGTTGCGCACGATGTAGATGCCGACGACTTTCACCGAGGGCGAGTGTAGGAGGGCGAGTTGCCGTTGCCGACGGGACCGGCACACACTGTCGTCCGTGCCCACTCCCGACGGCCCGCCGACCGCCGTTGCCGACGCCGTCTTCGCGGTGCCGGCGGAGACGGTGTGGCGCTATCGCCTCGACTTCGCCAACCTGCCCGAGTACAACCCCGACGTCTCGGACGTGGAGCGTGTGGAGGACGGGGACGCCGGCGGGGTGGGCGGTGTCCACGGTCCGGGCGCGCGCTACACATTCGGCCTGGCCGACGCGCGCCAGCCCGGGCGGAGCCAGTCGGTCGAACTCTGGATCATCGACGTCGTGGACTCTGCGCTCGTGGCGGCCGGCATGAAGGGCGGCAGCGAAGCCTACGAAGAGTTCGTCGTGCGTCCCCGCGCCGACGGCGGGTGCGAGGCGACGCTCACCCTATGGCTCACACTGCCCGAGGGCCTGGACGAGGACATGGCCGCGGCGGCTGCTGCGGGCAGCCTGGAGCAGATCCGCAAGGAGGTCCGCCTGATGAAGGAGGTCCTGGAAGCCCGGGTCGACGCGGGCGGCGCGTGACGGGGCGGATGCCGGAGCCGTCGGTCGTGTGCACGCCGGAATTCGGTCCCGGGGAGCCGGGCCCGGTGCTCACATCGAATCGAACACATCGTCAAGGCACCCGCACGTGATCGCTTGGCCGAGGCAGGCCGGGCACTGCTCGAGGTCGCAGCCGTGGTGGTGCACCCCGCCTTTCCGGACGCCGCAGTCGCCACACATCTCGGTCATGATCCGGAACGGATAGCCCTTTTCGTCTCCCCAGCGGATCGGCGTGTAGAGCGAGTCGCCGATGAGAAGCGGTTCTTCGCTGCAGCTGGCACCCTCGGCCATTCGTTCCCCGCAGAACACGCAGATGGCGACCACGGTCTCCGGTACACAGCTCTCTGGTACCCGGCTCTCTGGTTCCATGACGGAGAACGGTCGGCCGGGCGATGACGCCGGGCGCGCGGATTCTCGGTCGATTCGGTCTTGTTGTCACACCCCCGTGCTTCAGTGGTGGCAGTGAGCAGTGGAACCGACGCCCTTATGGAGGCCATCGACTGTCTGGTGACTGAAGGACCGGACGCACACGCGGACCGCGACTCGATGGTATGCCTCGTCCGGCAACTCTCCCGGCTCGAGTCTGTGACGACCAATGCGGCCAATGCCTTCGAGGCCTCCGGGGAGTGGGGGCTGGACGGTGCCAAGACCGCCGGGGCGTGGTTGGCTCGACGGTGCCGTCTGCCCAGGGCCATGGGGCGGCGCCTGGTACGGCGGGGCCGGAGCCTGCGGAACCTTCCGGTCGTGGCGCAGGCGTTCGCCGAAGGACAGATCACGTCCGCCCACCTCGATCTCGTCGCCTCCGTCCGGCGGGAGTGCACCCAGGAGGCGCTCGCCCGTGACGAGGCCCTTCTGGTCAAACAGGCCCGGCGGCTCCCCTTCGAGCACTTCACACGAGCGGTCGCCTATTGGGACCAGCTGGCGGACCCGGACGGCACCGAGGAGGCCGCCGAGGACCGGCGGTCACGGCGTGACGTCTATCTCGAGCCCTCCTTCTCGGGGATGTATCTCGGAAAGATCACGCTCGACCCGATCGCAGGGGCGACCGTGTCGGGCGAGTTGAACCGGATCGAGAGCGAGTTCTTCATCGCGGATCGGGCCCGGGCCAAGGAGGAGCTCGGCCGCGATCCCACGTCGGACGAGCTGTGGCGGACACCGTCGCAGCGACGCGCCGACGCGCTCGTGGAGATGGCGGCCCGCTCGGCCGTGGTCGATCCGGACAAGGCCCGGCTTCCGGCGCCACTCTTCAGCGTCTTGGTGGACTGGCCCACGCTCTCGGGCCGGGTGTGCGAGTTGGCGCAAGGCGTCGTGGTCTCGCCCGGCGAGCTCGTCGACTGGCTGAGCGTCGCCGACCTGGAACGCGCCGTCATGGAACCCGCGGGCCGGGTGGAGGTGTCGCCGACCCGACGCATCTTCTCCGGTGCGACCAAGAGGGCGATCGAGCTACGCGACCGGGAATGCCTGCACGAGTACTGCGACGTGGGAGCGGACCGGTGCCAGGTCGATCACATCGTCCCCTGGTCAGAGGGTGGGCGCACGACGCAGGAGAACGGCCGGCTGCTCTGCGGCTTCCACAACCGGTTGCGCAACCAGAGGCCGCCGCCCCAGCAGGAATGAGGGGGACGGTCGGGCGCCCCGGCGCGCCGCTGTGCCCGTGCCCGGTGGATTAGAACCAGCCCTAGAACCCAGCCGTAGAACCAGCACTAATGCGTGTACTGGCTGTCCGCGTCCGTCAACCGCTCGGCCAGGTTCGCCAGCATCTTCACACCGATGCTCGGCGTCGTCGTCAACATGGACCGGAACTCACGAGAGTCGAAGACGAGGAGCTCCATCGGGGTGACGGCCACCACGTCCGCCGTGCGGATGCCACCGTGCAGGAGTGCCAGCTCGCCGAAGTAGCCGCCGGTACGGAAGCGCTTGACCTCCTTGCTCCCGACCCGGCACGAGGCGGTGCCGTCGAGGACGAGGAAGAACTCCCGTCCCGGCTTGCCCCGCTGGGTGAGGACCGCCCCCTCCTCCGCGTCGACGGGCGTGCCGAGCTGGGCGATGGACCGGAGCTCGTGCTGGGAGCAGCTGGAGAACAGCGGAACGTTGCCGAGGAGCTCGATCTGTTCCTTCGGGATACGGCTGCGCATGTGACCGACCGCCTCTCTCGCTCTCTCGCTCTCTCGTTCTCGTTCTCTCGTGTCCCCCCGAACGGGCTGAGCGTATCCCGCGGCCCGGTGGAACGGGGGTTTGTTCCGGGGTTCCTTCCGGGCTCGTTCCGGGCTCAGCCGCCCGCTCGCAGCCGCTCCCGCAGCATGAACTTCTGGACCTTGCCCGACGGTGTGCGGGGCAGGTCGTCGACGATCCGAATCTCCTCGGGCCATTTCTGGCGGGCGAGCCCCGCCTCCTCGAGATGCGCCCGCACGGCCCCGAGGTCCGGTGCGGCACCCTCGCTGCCCTGTTGCATGCGGAAGAAGGCGCAGCCGTGCTCACCAAGCCGCTCGTCCGGTGCCGCCACGACAGCGACCTCGGCCACACCCTTCATGTGGGCGAGTAACTGCTCCACCTCGGCGGCGCTGACGTTCTCACCGCCGCGGATGATGATGTCCTTCACCCGGTCGGTGATGGTGAGGTACCCGTCGGCATCGATGATGCCGACGTCCCCCGTGTGGAACCAGCCACCTTCCTCGACGGCCTCGGCCGTGAGGGCGGCATCGGTATAGCCGGCGAAGCGGTCCGGCCCGCGCGAGAGGATCTCCCCCGGCCTCCCCACGCCGACGTCGTTGCCATCCTCATCGACCGTCCGGATCTCGACACCATCGAGCGGCCTGCCGTCGGTGTGGATGCGCTTCTCACGCGGCGCCTCGTGCTCGGAGCCGGTGACCGAGGGGTGCTCCGTGCTGCCGTAGGAGCGCACGAGCGAGATCCCGAGGGCGTCCGCCCGCTCCGCCACGGCGTTGGGAATCGGTGAACCGCCCAGCCCGATGAAGTGCATCCGCTCGACGTGCTCGGGGCCGAAGCCGGGGCAGTCTAGGAGGCTGGTGAAGAAGTAGGTCGAACCGCTCCCCGCCGAGATGTCCTCCTCGAGCATCGCGTCGAGGACGCTGGGCGGGTCCCAGCCGTCGATCATGTAGATCGACTTGCCGCCCACGAGTGGACACAGCAGGCCGCCCAGCATGCCGATGGCGTGGCCGACCGGAGCACCGATCAGGCCGGCACGGTCGCGGTTCGCCTGGTGACCCGACAGCTGGCGCACCTCGCACCCGAGCGTCCGGTGGGTGTGGACGACGCCCTTGGGGTCCGCGGTGGTGCCCGACGTGTAGCCGATCACCGCCGGACTGTCGGGGTCGACCGGCACGAGATCCTCCATGGGTTCTGCCTCGCGCAGTGGTTGGAAGGGTAAGAGGTCGGCGGGTGCGCCGGCGGTCTCGGCGGTGTCGGCGGTGTCGGCGGTGTCGGCGGTGTCGGCGGTGTCGGCGGTGTCGCCCACGACGAAGACCATCTCGAGGTCGTCCAGGCCGTCACGGACCGTGGCGAGCTCGGCCAGGAAGTCACGCTTGCCGTAGGACGAAACCGTGACGTGGGCGCGGGCGCCGCTCTGGCGCAGGATGAACCCGACCTCCTTGGGCCCGTAGAAGTGCACGATCGGGACGATCGTGACGCCGAGGATGGTGCAGGCGTAGAACGTGATGGCCGCCTCGACCCAGTTGGGCAGCTGGAAGGCGACGATGTCGCCCGGGCCGAGGCCGTGGGCGCGCAGTCCGTTCGCCACGCGGCGGGCCTCGCCGTACACCTCCCCCACCGTGCCGAGATACGGATTCGTAGGCGACCAGATGCGGAAACGGCGATCGGGATCCGCATCGAGCGCGTCGCGCAGGAGCTGTCCGAGGGTGCGGTCGTCCCAGAGGCCTTCGCGCAGGTAGCGCTCGGCCAGGTCGGCCGGCATGGGGCTCAGGGTGAAGCGACCAGAAGAACCAGAAGAACCTGAGGAACCAGTCACGCTGCCGACTCTAGGAACTCGGGCGGGAAGGTGGGCCGAGAGAGCTCACGCGGACTCGACGAACATGGTCGCCAGGCGCTGCAGCTGCGGGCCCGCGCCGCCCGAGAGGATCTCGTTCTGCTTCACGCGTTTGAACAGGAAGTGCGCATCGTCCGCCCACGTGAACCCCACGCCGCCGTGCATCTGGATGTCCTCGCCCGTCACCTTCACCCCCG
The DNA here is from genome assembly GCA_963834405.1 of uncultured Acidimicrobiaceae bacterium. GTDB lineage: Bacteria > Actinomycetota > Acidimicrobiia > Acidimicrobiales > RAAP-2 > Bog-473. The sequence continues at coordinate 205,449 of CAWIBX010000004.1, forward strand.
CCTCGGCCGCGTAGCTCGAGGCCATGGCCGCCGCCTGCGCCCGCTCCGGCGCCTCCGTGTCGGAGGTCCAGGCGGCGAACTGGAACCCCGCCCGGGCCATCTCCACCTGCTGGTACATGTCCACCAGCCGGTGGCGGATGCTCTGGTACGTCGCGACCGGCTTGTCGAAGACGATCCGCTGCGACGTGTACGCGATCGCCTCGGACAGTGCCCGGTCGGCGGCGCCCACCGTCTCCGCCGCTAACGCGACGGCGATGTCGTCCTGGACACGCTGCCAGAGCGCGGCCTGCGACCCCCGCGGGCCGAGCGGGACCACGGGCGTCTCGTCGAGCACGAGCCGGGCGAGCTTGCGCGTCGGGTCCAGGGACGGGACGAGCGTCGCGCCGGCCGACGCGGACGCTGACGCTGACGCTGACGCCGACGCCGACGCCGACGCCGACGCTGACGCTGCGGGCCCCTCCAGGAGGTACGAACGCACACCCTCCTCGCTGCGGGCCACCACGATGGCCCAGTCCGCCGTGTGCCCGTCGACCACCGCCGGCTTCTCGCCGCTCACGACCCACTGCGCCCCCTTGCGCCGGGCCCGGGTGCGCACGGTCGACAGCGGGTCGCCGTGCCCCTGCTCCCCGAGCGCGATCGTGCCCCGGCGCGCGCCCGAGGCCAGGTCGGCCAGCAGCTCGGTCGCGCCGAGCGCCCGTGCCGCGAGCGTCGCCGCCACGGCGGACGAGAAGAACGGACCCGGGAGCGGGATGCGGCCCATCTGCTCGAGCACGATGCACATCTCGAGCAGGCCGCTGGCGCTGCCGCCGTACTCCTCCGGGACGAGCAGGCCGGTCCAGCCGAGCTCGACCAACGTCGACCACAACCCGGCCGTCACGCCCGCGTCGTCGTCGGCGAGCACCCGGAGCACCTCGGGCCCGCACTCGCGCGCCAGCGCCGTGCGCGCCACCTCCTGCAGCGCCAACTGCTCCTCGTCGTACGTGAAGTCCACGGCCTCCCCTACGTATCCATGCTGTGTCAGACGCGTCCGTGTGGTGCGCTCACGAAACCTGACACCAGCGTCACAGTACACGGGCGGTCGACTACCCTTCCCGCCGTGGACTTTGCGCTGGCGCCCGAGGACGAGAAGTTCCGTGACGAGCTCCGGGCCTGGCTGGACGAGAACCTGCCGCCGTTCCTCGAAGCGGAAGCCCTCGGCGACGACGTGCAGCTGAGCGGCGAGGCGAGCCAACAACGAAGGCAGAAATGGCAGCGCAAGCTCCACGAAGGCGGGTGGGCCGCGATCCACTGGGGCCCCGAGTACGCCAAGGGGCGCACCATCAACGCCATGCAGCGGCTCCTCTACTCGGAGGTGATGGCCGAGTACCGCACGCCGGGGATGTTCAACACGAACGGGATCTGGCAGATCGGGCCGATGATCATCCAGTGGGGAACGGAGGAGCAGAAGGCGCAGTGGCTGCCGTCCATCCTCGAGGCCGAGGAGCACTGGTGCCAGGGCTTCAGCGAGCCCGACGCCGGCAACGACCTGGCCAACCTGCGGACGACGGCGATCTACGACGCCGACACCGACGAGTACGTCGTGAACGGCTCGAAGATCTGGATCAGCTCCGCGCACCTGGCGACGTGGGGGCTGTTCCTGCTGCGGACGGACCCGACGGCGATTGAGCGGGGGAAGAAGCACGAGGGGATCACCGCCTTCGTGCTGAACCTGAAGACGCCGGGGATAGAGGTGCGGCCCATCCGGGACATGGCGGGCGAGGAGCTCTTCAACGAGATCTTCTTCACCGACGCGCGCATCCCGGCCTCGGGGCGCCTGGGCGACGAGGGCGCCGGCTGGATGGTGGCCATGGGGACGCTGGGGTACGAGAGGGTCGGCATCGCATCGCAGATCGCGATCCTCGCCGCCGACCTGCGCGCCGTCGTGGAGGCGGCCCGGAGCGTGAACCCGGGCGCGCTCGACGACCCGTCGCTGCGCGAGCGCATCGCCAAGATCTGGAGCGAGATAGAGCTGGCCCGCCTCCTGTCACTGCGCGCCCTCTCGAAGATCATGAAGGGCGAGAAGAACTGGCCCGAGGTGCCCTTCGCCAAGCTGTCGTGGTCCTCCATGGCGCAGACCCTGTCCGAGCTCGCGGTCGACCTGCTCGGGCCGGCGGGCCTGCTGGCGAAGGGCGGGGCGGACACGGTCGACCGCGGCAAGTGGACCCGGCTGTTCGCCTTCCAGCGCTACTCGACCATCGGCGGCGGCTCCACCGAGATCCAGAAGAACATCATCGCCGACCGGGCGATCGCCATGCCCGGCAAGTCGCGCGCTTGAGCGCCGCACGGGAGCGGGAGGTGCCGGAAGGTGCCGGGACGTGCCGGGAGGTGCCGGGAGGTGCCGGGAGGTGCCGCAGGGGAAGGGCGGCTTGTCCGCACGGGTGGGGCCCGTGCGCAATGTACGTACATGTGTACGTATACGGCGCAGACACAACCCCCTGTGGCTCCCCTGCGAAGGCGGGTAAGCAGGTGAACCCGTGACCGCCGACCCCCGCGGCGCCTGCATCATCGGCGTCGCCCGCCACACCTGGCACCCGGACGACGCCGACGTCGTCGGGGCGGACGGGCAGGCGCCCGAGCCGCTCGACATGTGGGAGCGGGTGGCCCGGGCCGCGGCGGCGGACGCGGGCGGCCGCGCCGCCGGTGCGCTGGCCGAGCTGGAGAGCATCGACATCGTGTACTGCCAGTCGTGGCAGTACGACGACGCGGTGACCCGCCTGTCCGAGCGCCTCGGCGCGTCGCCCCGGCGCCGCACCTACTCGGGCATCGGGGGCTCGGTGCCCATGGTCCTGGCCGCCGCGGCGGGGCGGGAGATCCTGGACGGCGACCTCGACCTCGCACTGCTCGTCGGCGCGGAGGCCCTCGCCACCCTCCGCCGGCTGAAGAAAGCGGGCGAGCGGGCCCAGTGGTCGTACCGGCCGGACGAGAAACGGCCCTTCCCGATGGACATGGCCTTCCACCCGTCCGAGGTCAGCCACCAGGTCTTCGAGGCGTATCTGACGTTCGCGCTGTTCGACAACGCGCGCCGGGCGCATCTGGGACGCGGGCTGGACGAACACCGGGCCGCGCTGGGGCGCGTGCTGGCGCCGATGACGGAGGTCGCGGCGCACAGCCCGCACGCCTGGTTCCCGGTGCGGCGCTCGGCGGACGAATTGGTCACGGCGACGCCGGACAACCGCATGGTGGCCTACCCGTACACGAAGCTCATGACCTCGATCATGGACGTCGACATGGCCGCCGCGCTGCTGCTGGCCAGCGCCGAGAAGGCCGATGCGCTCGGCGTCCCCGAGGACAGGCGGGTGTACCTGCGCGGCTGGGGCTACGCCGAGGAGCCGGCGAACGTGGCCGCGCACCCCGAGCTGTGGCGCTCCCCCGCGCTGGCGGCGGCGGCCGGCGGCGCGCTGGGGGCGGCCGGTGTGGGGGTGGACGACCTGGCGTATCGAGACCTGTACTCGTGCTTCGCCAGCTCGGTGTGCTTCGCGCTCGACGGGCTGGGGATCGACGAGTCGGATCCCCGTGCCGCTGCCGTGACCCAGACGGGCGGGCTCCCCTACCACGGCGGGCCGGGGTCCAACTACGTGACGCATTCGCTGGCGGCCCTGGCCGAGACGTTGCGGGCGGACCCGGGTTCCTACGGCATGGTGAGCGGCGTGGGCATGCACCTGCAGAAGCACGCCTACGGGGTGTGGTCGACGGTGCCGGGGCTGCCGGCCGACGGTCTGACGGGCGGTGCTCCGACGCCGGCCGGGACGACGGCCACGGCCGGGGCGCCAGCGCCGAAGACGATCGTCGGCTCGCCCGAGGGGAAGGCGACGGTCGCCACCTACTCGGTGCTGCACGGGCGCGACGGCGGGCCGGAGCGGGCGCTGCTCGTCTGCGACGTGCCCGACGGGACCCGTGCCTACGCGCTGCTGGCGGACGGGCCGGACGCGCTGGCGCAGGCCGAGAAGGAGGAGCTGATCGGGCGGACCGTGATGCTGCACCCCGAGGGCGAGGTCAACGAGGCCCGGCTGAGCGGGTGAACCGGTGAACAGGTGAACGCCGTGCGCGCCGCCGCTCGCGGTCGCGGTCGCGGTCGCGATCGCGATCGCGTGGTCGCCGGGATCGACGGGTGCCGGGGCGGATGGGTCGTGGCCTCGGTGCCACTCGAACACCCCTTCCCCTGTCCCGCCGACGTCCGCGTGGTGCCCGACTTCGGGGACGTGCTGTCGGCGATCGAGTCGGGCCGCCTGGTCGGTGCCGGCGTCGACATGCCGATCGGGCTCGCCGGCGGCGGTCCCCGGCGGGCGGACATGGAGGCGAGGCGCCGGCTGGGTCCGCGTCGGAGCTCGGTCTTCCCGGCGCCCGCCCGCAGCGTCCTGTCCGCACGGACGTACGAGGAGGCGTGCGCCCTTTCCCAGGCGGCTTGCGGCAAGGCGATCTCGCGTCAGCTCTTCAACATCCTCCCCAAGATCAAAGAGCTCGACGAGCGCGTCACGCCGGCGCACCAGCGCGCCCTCTTCGAGATGTGCCCCGAGCTCAGCTTCGCGGAATTGGCCGGCACGCCCATGCAGGCCAACAAGAAGACGGCGGCCGGGCGGGCCGAACGCGTCGCCGTGCTCCAGACCGTCTTCGCCGACGCGGGCGGGTTGGTGGAGCAGCCACCTCCCGGGGCCGCCCCCGACGACGTGTTCGACGCGCTGGCGGGTGCCTGGACGGCGCGCCGCTACGTCGCGGGCGACTCGGTCCGGTTCGGAGGCGAGCTGGACGACGTGGGGCTGCGCATGGAGGTGATCGCCTGACTTCGGTGCGGCGGGTGTAAAGCGAGGCACGTCGCGCGCCGCACCTCGCGCCGCACCTCGCGCCGCACCTCGCGCGCCGCACCTCGCGCGCCGCACATCGGCGAACCGCATCTGCTTCCGAAACGCCGAGTCGGCCAGCGACCCCGAAGTAGCAGGCGCTCGGCGTTCTCGCCGTGAGCATCCTCCTGGCATCCCTCCGCGAGGGGCACGACTCCCGCTGGGCCCTCGCCGTCGGACCCCCGCTCGCACTGGCCACCATGTTGATGGGCACCGCGTGGGCCTCCGCCCTCGTCGTGAGCGAGGGCCTCGGCTCCTTCAACTCCCCGTACGAGCCGGCCCACCTGAATCAGCTCACGCTGGAGTCGGTCGCGCAGTTCAAACACGACGGGCCGCTCCTGAACGAGTTCTTCCGGTCCGTGCCTCGCTCCGGTGCGGCAGACGTGCTCGAGACGTCCCAAGCCGCCGGCGGCGACATCTTGGTCAGCGGGCGCGAGTTCCTCCCGGTCGGGGGGTTCACCGGCGACGTTCCTGCTCCCACCGTGGCGCAATTCGAACGCCTGGTTACGACGGGACGGATCAGCCGGGCCACGGTCACCACCGACCCGCTGACCCGCAGTCCCGTCCTCCTGTGGGTACGAGCGCACTGCGAGGCCGCGGGGAGCTACCAGGCGGATCTGACCGGGGCGATCAAGCGATCAACACCGGTGTACTTCTGCATGCCGACGGACGCCAAAGCGGCCCCCAACCGTTAACCCCCGGCGCCGGTGTTGCCGGTCATGCCGGTGTTGCTGCCGCCCGAGCCGACACAGTGCACCGGGACATTGGCCGCACCGCCCGACGGCGCCTTGGAAGCGTTGGCAGCACCCGCAGCGGAGGCGCAGGCACCCGGGTTGAATCCAGGCGGCGCCGCCGGCCCACCCTTTGTCGACGACTGCAACGCTTCGGTGGACGTGCCCGACGCCGTGGTGACCTGGGACGAGGTCGCCGTGGCGTCGCCCGGCCACCAGGCGATCAGCCAGCCGTCGGCGACGGTGGCCACGACGTCCTGCCCGTCATCACGCACGAGCGTGACCCCCGTCACGCCCGACGCGACGCGGCCGTCGACCATGGTGTAGGGACCGTCCGCCGACGTGGACAGGTGCGCCTGCACGACATTCTGGAGGTCACCCGAGCTCGTCCCGCCCACGTTCATCGTCGAGGGGCCCGCGGGGGGACTCCCGGACCCATTGGAACTGACACGGAGCACGCCGTTGACGCTCTGTGCGTTGGAGGCCGCGCCGCCGTTCGCCGACACCTGGGTCACCTCGGTGAAGGACGAGCTGGTGAAGCAGCTGGCGTAAGCGCCGCTGTTCTGGAACAGCGCGACCGTGAACGGCCCGCGCACGTCGGTGAGGACGGTTTGCCAGGACCCGGAGCCGAGCTGGCCGCCGGCCGGCTCGTTGGAAGGGAGCGAGCTGAGGCAGGCCTGGGCGGCCTGCGCCGACGGCGCGGCCGAAGGCGCGGCGGTGGGCGCGGCGCTCCATCCCGCATAGGCGGGGGCCGCCCCGCCCAGCACGACGGAGAGCGCCGTGCCGGCAGTGGCTGCGCCCGCGAGGACACCGGCCCCGACGCCCACCCGCGCCGGCATCGTCAGCCGGGCCGTACGGGGCCGGTAGTCGAACGCCTGCACCCGCGTCAGCGCCGTCGCCGGAAGCTCGGCGGCGTGCGCGGTCAAGGCAGCGCGGATTTCGGTCTCCAGGTCGGTCGTCATCGTGTGATCCCTTCTGTCTCGTGTCGTTTCATCAGTTCTCGCAACCGTTCGAGCGCGCGTGAGGTCGTGCTCTTCACCGTGCCCACCGAACAGCCCATGACCTCGGCCGTCTGCGCCTCGGTCAGGTCGTCGAAGTACCGGAGCACGAGCGCGATGCGCTGGCGCGGTGGAAGCTCCGCGAGCGCCCGGTTCAGGTCGGTGCTCGCTTCCACCCGGACCAGGACGCGGACGGCGCTGTCGTCTTCGTGGTCGTCGACGTGTTGGTGGCCGGTGCCGTTGAGCTCGGCGCGGTGGCGGCTACGGCGCCGTCCGTCATCGAGTGCGAGGTTCACCAGCACCGTCCGGGCGAAGGCCTTCGGATGCTCCATGGCCCGCACGCGTGGCCAGTGCCGCGAGACGCGCAGGAGGCATTCCTGCACGAGATCCTCGGCGGCCGCCACGTCCCAGGTCATCAGGGACGCGGTCCGGAGGAGACCCTCGGCCGAATCGGTGACGAACCGGTCGAACTCGGCTTTGGTCCTGGTCTGGCGCCGGCTCACCGATCGTGCTCCATCACACGTCTAAACCCCTCGCCGGTCGGAAAGGTTGCTGGTCCTCTCGGAAATCCGTCTCAGCAGGGACGGGGCAACCCTACGCCGCTGAATGGAAGTCGAGGAACTCCGTGACCCGGAAGACCTTCAACAGGAAGCGCACCGGCCGCGGCACACCGTGGCGTTCGGGGTCGGTCACCAGCTGCGGTGCGGTCAGCTCGTACTCCCGGTGCCGCGTGATCAGCCGCACCGCGCCGAACGACACGGCGTTCCGCACCCACTCGGCGTCCCGGCCGTAGGTGAGCGCGAACCGGAACCCGTCCTCGGTCCGAACACGTTCACCGGAGTCCGGTAGACGTTCCCGGTGCGCCGGCCCACGTGGATCACGATCCCCATGTTGGGCAGCCTGCCCGCGACATGGATGGTCACCTTGTTGAGCACGTGCTTGTTGAAGCGCGCCATGCGGCGGCCCAGCCGCGGCGTGTGCGTGTGGCCGGCGCCGCCGGCGACCTGCGCGCCTCCGCTCCCCGTGCTCACAGCAACGTCAGCCCCCCGTCGACCGCCAGCACCTGTCCGGTGATGTAGCTGGCCTCCTCCGACAGCAGGAACACCGCGGCGGCGGCCACTTCCCAGGCCGTGCCCTGGCGCCCCAGCGGAACGGGCGTGCGCGTCCGTGACGGCCGGCCCGCGGAGGCCGCCCGTCCCAGCGGCGTGTCGATCAGCCCGGGCGCGAGCACATTGGCTCGTATACCCCTCCGGGCGCCCTCCATCGCGACGTGGCGGTTCAGACCGACGAGGCCCGCCTTCGATGCGTCGTAGGCGGGGATGCGGCTGCCCGGCCGCAGCCCGGCCACCGACCCGATGAAAACGATGGAGCCGTTGTCGGGCAGCGTCACCAGCGCCCGGCGGACGAGCATGAAGTGCGCCCGCAGGTTCAGCTCGAACGTGCGGTCCCAGTCCTCGGGCGAGGTGCCGGCGACGCCCATGCCGAAGCCGGTCCCCACGTTGAGCACGATGCCGTCGGGCGCGGGGCCGCCGACACCGTCGTCGCCCACGGCGATGCGGCACCCCTCCTCCGTGGTCACGTCGCTGATCACGACGGCCCCTTTGCCGCCTTCCTCGGTGATCATGCGCCAGGTCTCCTCGACCGCTTCCTCGTCGCGGTCGACGCACACGACCGTCGCACCCTCCCGGGCGGCCCGGATCGCGATGGCCCGGCCGTTCCCGACCGGCGCCTCCGGATCACGCGACGGTTGCGTGCCCGCACCGACGACGGTGATGCACCGGCCCTGGAGCATGGGGCTCACCGCCTCACCCTCCGCACCGCCTCACCACGTACACCACTTCATCGCCCCGGCCCCGCCGGCACGCTCCGCACCAACGCCTCGGCCCGCGGCTCGAGCGTCATCTTCAGGGAGCGCAGCACCGTCGTCAGCATCAGGTAGTGGCCGATCAGCATCAGCAGCTCTATCAGGTGCGCCTCGTCCAGCTGCGCTGCCAGCACCTCCCACGTGGCGTCCGACACCGCGCCGTTGTCGGCCGTGTCGTCGACCGCACGCAGCGCGGCGAGCTCGAGCTCGGTCCAAAATGCGGCACCGAGGTCGCCGCCGAGGGCGACCATCTCGTCCCGGGTCACCCCCTCGCCCTCTCCCATCTCGATGTGCTGCGCCCACTCGTACAGGCCGTCGAAGCGGTAGGCGGTGCGGAGGATGACAAGCTCGCGCAGGCGAGGCGGGAGGCTCCCACCGCCCAGCAGCGCGCCGCCGAAGCGCAGCCAGCTCCGGAACAGGTCCGGGCCGCCCCGGGCCAACGTCGCGAAGATGTGCATGGGCTCCTCGATCCCGCCCGGGGACAGGGACAGCACCGTGGCCAGGCGCTCGTCCCACTCGCCGGCAGCGAGCGGAGGGATCCGTGGTGCGGCTGAGGCGGCTGAAGCGGCTGAGGCGGCTGAGGCGGCTGAGGCCGGCGACGCGGTCATCGCCGCATCGTAGGCACGGCTCGCGGTCAGCGCGGGGGGCGGAATCCCATGGGCTGCCCCGGCGGGTCGGGCAGCTTCTTGATGTCGGCCCCGGGCCGGCACACCTCGTCGACCAGGCCGTACCTCACCGCGTCGGCCGCCCCGAGGAAGCGTCCCCGGGCCAGGTCGTCGCGCACCTCCTCGGCGGTGCGGCCCGCGGCCGCCGCCAGCCGGGTGCAGAAGCGGTCCCGCTCGTCGGCCCGCAACTCGGCCCACTGGGCGACGTTGCGCACATGCATCGCCGTCTCTCCCCCGCTCGCCGGCTCGCGCAGGGCGAAACGCGTGTTCGGGAGGGCGGCGCGGCGCGCGCACACCGCCACCACGCCGACGGCGCCCTCCCCGACCTGGCCCAGGCAGAGGGCCCGGACCGGGACGCCCATCAGCTCCACCACGTCCATGAGCGTGAGCGCGTGGGCGAGGCTGCACTCGCCGCAGTCCACCCGCAGGGTGACCGGGTCGTCGCCGTCGGCATCGAGCGTCATCAGCTCGGCGGCGGTGCGGGTCGCCGACAGGTCGTCGACCGGCCCGTGCAGGAGCACCACGCGCTGTTCGAAGAGCCGGCGGCCCAACGTGTCCGACAGCGGGTCACGGCCCGGCAACCCGGGCAGGCCCGGCACCCCCGGCACCCCCGGCACACCCGGCAGGTCCGGAATCAGCGGCCACTCGTCGTCACGCATGCTCGATCCTCCATTCCAGCCGCGCCCCCAGGGCCGTCGTGTAGCGGTCCACCGTCGAGAGCCGGGCGTCCAGGTCGCCGGCCTCGAAGCGGGCCACCGCCGATTGCGACGTCCCCATCCGCGCCGCCACCTCGGCCTGCGACAACCCCAGCTCCCGGCGCAGGGAGACCAGCTGCCCGGTGACCGTGCGCCGCCGCTCGGCCATCTCCTTGAAGCCGGGGAAAACGGTGGGGTGACGCCGGGCACTCTCGCTCACGGTGACAGATTATCTCATATTTGATATAACCTCGGGAGCTGACCCACAGCCGCCACAGGAGGAGTCGACGATGCAGCCCCTACGCCAGGTCCTGGTCCCCACGGTCATAGAGGAGGGGAGCCGGGGCGACCGCGCCTTCGACCTGTACTCGCAGCTGCTGCGCGAGCGGATCGTCTTCCTGGGCCAGGAGGTCGACGACCAGGTCGCCAACCTGATCATCTCGCAGATGCTGTTCCTCGAGGCGCAGGACAACTCGAAGGACATCGCCCTGTACATCAACTCGCCGGGCGGCGTGGCCTACGCCGGCATGGCCATCTACGACGTCATGCAGCACGTCGAGCCGGACGTGTCGACGATCTGCGTGGGCATGGGCATGTCGGCGGCCGCCATGATCCTGTGCGGCGGCACGCCGGGGAAACGCTTCGCCCTGCCCAACGCGCGGATCATGATCCACCAGGGCTCGGCCGGTACCCGCGGCGCACCCTCCGACATGGAGATCCAGCTGCGCGAGGTGCTCTCGCTCACCCGCCGGATGTCCGAGATCATCGCCCACCACAGCGGCCGGCCCGTCGAGCAGGTGGCGGCCGACATCGACCGGGACCGGTACATGACCGCGGCCGAGGCCCGTGACTACGGGCTCATCGACGACATCATCCTCCCGCGCCGGGGCCTGTGCGCGGCGCCTGCAGCGGACATTGCGCCGGCACCGGCCGACCGGGAACCCGAACTCCAGGTGGCCGGCGCGTGAATACCGCCTGACTCCCCGAAAGTCCACTCCCCAACGATCGTTTTCCCATCGACGGACACCGGCGTCCCCGGCGGACGGTCCGGCGGGTGATCACAAGGACAGCGACGAGCGGGAGCGCGCGGCATGGGAACGGACGAACGGGGGGACAGGGATAGCGACGGCGGGCGGCCCCACGAGGCGCACCGCCTCGCCTCCGCCAACCGGATCACCCGGCGCAACCTTTTCAAAGGAGGCCTGGCTCTCGGAGCCGGCGTCACGGCCGCCGGCCTGTCCTCGGCCGCGGGCGCCAGTATCGAGCGGGCGTTGACGCTCGAGGCGGGCAGCACCAACCCGTCCCTGAGCGACATACGCCACGTCGTCATCCTGATGCAGGAGAACCGCTCGTTCGACCACTACTTCGGCACCCTCTCGGGTGTGCGCGGCTTCTCCGATCCCCACGCGTCCCACTACACGTCCGGAGGAACGCGCTACTCGATCTTCGAGCAACTCGGATACGAGCCCGGGGTCGGCATAGACCCCAGCGGTTTCACGGTTCCGTTCGAGCTCATGCAGATGCCGCCGACGGAGGACGGCCAGACCACCAACGACATCAGTCACGAGTGGGGCACCCAGCACGACGCGTGGGCCGGCGGCGTCATGGACAACTGGGTCCGCGCCCACCTGGCGGCCGACGGCACGCAGAACTTCGTCACCACCATGGGCTACTTCACCCGCGGAGACCTGCCCTTCTACCACGCACTGGCGGACGCCTTCACCATCTGCGACGGCTACTTCTGCTCTGTCCTCGGTCCCACCGACCCCAACCGGGTCATGTCCTTCTCGGCCACCATCGACCCCGCCGGGAGCGGCGGTGGGCCCGTCCTCGTGACGCAGACCACCGGACGCCCGCAGCAGTACAACACCTTCACCTGGACGACGATGCCCGAGCAGCTCCTCGATGCGGGCGTCTCCTGGAAGGTCTTCAACGATCCCTCCGGCCTCGCGCTCTTCAGCCCGCTCCCCTATTTCAAGGCCTACAACGACCCGACGACGACGCGGGGCCAGCAACTCATCGCCAACGGGATCACCCCGAACTTTCCTGCCGACCTGCAGGCCGACGTGACCGCCGGCACGCTGCCGCAGGTGAGTTGGATCCACGGTCCGATCACCCAGTGCGAGCACCCCGCCACCGCTCCCGAATGGGGCGAGAACCTCGTGCAGAACGTGCTGGACATCCTCACGTCGAACCCCGAGGTGTGGGCGCACACGCTGTTCATCCTGAATTACGACGAGAACGGCGGCGTCTTCGATCATGTCGCGCCGCCCGTGCCGCCAGCCGGCACCGGGGGCGAGTACCTGACCGTCAATCCTCTCCCGGCCGCCGCCGACGGCATCGCCGGTCCGGTCGGCCTCGGCTTCCGGGTGCCCTGCCTCCTCATGTCTCCCTTCACCCGGGGCGGTTTCGTGGCGCGCGAGACGTTCGACCACACCTCGACCCTCCGCCTCCTGGAGACGCTCTTCCGCGCTCCGGTGCCCAACCTCTCCGCCTGGCGGCGCAGCGCCACGGGCGACATGACCAGCGCGCTGGCCCTCGGCAAGCCGGCCGACCCGACCGTCCCTGCCCTCCCGGACACCTCGTTATTCATGCCGACCGTCGACGAGCAGGTCGTGATCAACGCACTGGCCGGCACCGATGACGAGGGCGTCCCGTACCCGCCGCCGACGCAGAACGTCATGCCGGCCCAGGAGACGACGCCCGCGCGAACGCCTCCGCCTTCGTGACCGGCCACCGCCCCGTCAGCCGCCGGTCGGTGCCGCGGGCCGGCCTCGGACCTCGCCGCGCCGGCCAACCCCGTGCCGGGCCTGCTCCGGGGCTACCCCGGTCAACCGGTCCCACCGCCGCCCTCGGCGACCACCCCGCCCCGGACTGAGGCCCCGGGAGGCAGCCCGGGTGGACGGAGCGCGTAAGGTTGGGTGACACGGGTGTCAGGGAAGGTCCCGCATCCCGTACGGCGCACAAGGGGAGGACGCGATGCGGACCGAAGATCTGATCCTGGTCAGCGTGGATGACCACGTCATAGAGCCCAGGGGGATGTTCGACGGCCTGCTGCCCGCCAAGTACCAGGACAAGGCGCCGCAGCTGATCCGCCGCCCGGACGGGACCGACTACTGGTACTACGACGGCAACGAAATCCCCAACGTCGGGCTGAACGCCGTGGTGGGCCGCCCGCCCGAGGAGTACGGGATTGAGCCCATGTCCCTCGACGACATGCGGGTCGGGTGCTACGACGTGCACGAGCGGGTGCGCGACATGTCGGTCAACGGCGTGCTCGGGTCGATGTGCTTCCCCTCCTTCCCGCAGTTCTGCGGCCAGCTGTTCGCCCGGCGCGAGGACAAGGACGAGGCCCTCGCCATGGTGCACGCCTACAACGACTGGCACATCGACAAGTGGTGCGGCGCGGAGCCCGGGCGCTTCATCCCGCTGTCCATCCCCGTCATCTGGGACCCCGAGCTCGGAGCGGAAGAGGTCCGCCGGGTCGCCAAGAAGGGTTGCCACGCCGTCACCTTCTCCGAGAACCCCGAGAAGCTCGGCTGGCCCTCCTTGCACAACGAGCACTGGGACCCGTTCTGGACCGCCTGCGCCGACGAGGGGACGGTCGTGTGCATGCACCTCGGCTCCTCGTCGCAGATCCTGATGACCTCCGTTGAAGCGCCGATCGACGTGATGATCAGCCTGCAGCCCATCAACATGGTGCAGGCGGCCGCCGACCTCGTCTGGTCACCCATTCTGCGCAAGTACAAGGACCTGCACTTCGCCCTCTCCGAGGGCGGGATCGGCTGGATCCCCTACGCCCTCGAGCGCATCGACTACGTCTACCAGCACCACCACAAGTGGACGGGCCAGGACTTCGGCGACCAGCTGCCGAGCCAGGTCTTCAAGGACCGCGTCATCGTCTGCTTCATCGACGACGCCTTCGGGGTGCAGAACCGCCAGTACATGAACATCGACAACATCACGTGGGAGTGCGACTACCCGCACTCGGACTCGACGTGGCCCCAGGCGCCTGAAGCCCTCATGAAGTACCTCGAGGGCGTGTCGGACGAGGACATCGACAAGATCACCCACTTGAATGCGATGAACCACTTCCGGTTCGACCCCTTCAGCGTGCGGTCGCGTGAACAGTGCACGGTGGGCGCGCTCCGCGCTGAGGCGGCCGACGTCGACACGTCGCTCGTCTCTCGGGCCCGCGGTCACACGAAGACCAACGAGGAAGGCATAGTGAGCGTCAGCAGCTTCACAAAGCGCCTCAGCGCGATGACGGACAGGGACTGAGCCAGCGCCCCTGGCCGGACCGGCCACGCCGGACGACCGCCGTATTTGACCCTACCGGCCCTTCGTCCTGACCCCAGAGAGCGGAGCACATGTCGATCGACTACGCGGCGGGTGACGACCACGTCGTCACCATCACTATCAACCGCCCCGAGGCGCGCAACTCCCTGGACATGGAGCACTTCTTCCAATTGCGGAGCGCCTGGGACCGCTTTGCCGAGGACGACAACGCCTACGTGGCCATCGTCACCGGCGTCGGGCGCGACTTCTGTGTGGGCGCGGACCTCAAGACCTACATCCCTCAGATCACCGAGCTGCACAGCAAGATGCAGGCAGGTGAGGTCGCAAAGATCGGCGGCTACCGCCTCGACGATGGCGTCAAGGCCGTGTTGCGCGGGACGAAGCTCTACAAGCCGATCATTGCCGCGGTCAACGGTACCTGTGTCGCCGGCGGCATGGAGATGCTGGGGGGCACCGACCTACGGGTGGCCAGCGACACCGCGACCTTCGCGGTGATGGAGCCCAAGCGGGGCCTCTTCGCGGGCGGTGGCACCACCGTGCGGCTGCCGCGGCAGATCCCGTTCCCGCAGGCCATGGAGTTCCTCCTCTGCGCCGACCAGATCCCGGCCCAGCGCGCCTACGAGATGGGCCTGCTCAACGAGGTCTGCCGGCCGGCCGAACTGATGGAACGGGCCCTCGACTACGCGCGTCGCATCACGGCCAACGGCCCCTTCGCGGTCCGCAAGACCAAGGAGTCGGTCCTGCGGGGCCTGGCCATGAACATGCCGGACGCCTACCGGCTCGAGTCGGAGCTCTCCGGCGAGGTCTTCAGCAGCGAGGACGCCAAGGAAGGACCCCGGGCGTTCGCCGAGAAGCGGCCGCCCAACTGGAAGAACCGCTGACCGGGAGCGGGCCGCGGCTCACTCGGCGCGCATGGCCTGTGCCGGCGCCACCCTCGCCGCCCTCCAGGCCGGCCACCCGGCGAGCAGGTTGACGACGACCAGCACGCACGGGATCACCAGCGCGACGGCTGCGAACGGGACGACGGGCGGGCTGGACGTCCCGACTCCCGACGCCACCATCGTCCATGCCCATCTCCCGCTGGCGATGCCGACGGGCAGTCCGACCACCAAAGCCATCACGCCGATCGCCGTCGCCTGCCAGGCCACAACGCCCGCCACCTGACGGCGGACAAAGCCGACCGTCTTGAGGACGGCGAGGTCCCGGCGCCGCCGGCGAACGGTGACGATCAACGTGTTGCCGACGGTGACGAGGCCGATGGCCACCACCAGTCCGCCCAACAGCCAGGGCAGGCCGCTCACGCTCTGCAGGTTGATGACGTCCTCCGGGGGGACGTGCTGGAGCACGTCGCGACCGAATTGCCGTTGGAGGCTGGCGAGGGCCGACGGCGGCGCGACGCCCGGCGCGTACCGGACGAGGAAGAGATCGAAGACCAACGGCGGCAGACCGTTGTCCGGTTGTGTGTTTCCTTGTGCCTGCAGCGCCGGTCCGTAGACCCAGCCGCCGTCGCCAAGGCCGTTGGTGAACAGATCACCCACAGACGGCGAGATCATCTGCCCGACGATGTGCAACGTCAAGGTCCCCTTGGGGGTCGGGATGTGGACGCTCTGGCCGATGTGCTTGTGCAGGACGGCCATTGTGTTGGCGGCGAGCACTATCTGGTTCCCCGCCCGTGGAGCGTGACCGGCAACGAGCGTCGGGTGGACCGACCCCTTGAAAGAGTCGAGCGCGATCAGGAATTGCACGACGTGACCGTCGATGATCGCCGTCCCCTGGCTGGCGCCGGCGAGGATGCCGATGGCGGAATACCCACTGACATCTCGGTTCTGGGCGAGCAACGCGGCCATCTGCCGTTCCTGGTCGGCTTCGGCGTTCGGGTTGCCGACGAGGACGTCCCAGTTCCATCCCTGTGCCTGTGGACTCCCGGTGAGCGCGTTGAGGCTGGCGGCAAAGGTGAGCGTTCCCGCCACGGTCGCCACCGCCACGGCCGCGATGACCAAACCGCTGACCGTCGACGTGGCCATTCCCCGTGGTGATCCGAGACCGAAGCGCACACCGATGGAGGTGACAGGCGACGCCACCCGCGCCAACCACGCCGACACCGCGCCGACCCTCCTCTGGCCCGAACCGCGCTCGGAGAGCGCCTGATGGCTGGCGCGCACGGCGGGGATCAACGCGGTGGCGGTCACCAGGAGCGTCAGCACCGCGAACCCGAATACGAAGAAGACGACGTTGGCGTCGAATCCGGGGTGGATCTCCGCCTGGCGCGCCAGTCCGACCGGCATGAGCGGTGAGGCGGCGAACGCCACGACGACCGCGAGGGCGGATCCGACGAGCCCGACCAGCGTCGCAATCAAGAGCACGACCGCGATCACCTGGCCCCTTGTCGCGCCGAGGCTGCGCAGGACGGCGTAGTCACCCGCCTGGCTCGCCGCGAGCCGCCCGAGTGCCTGACCCACGAAGAGGAGGGTGATGAGGCCGATGAGCAGGCCGAACACGAGCAGGGCCGCCACATCGAGACGGATTCCGCGCTGAGCACTGGCGGCGGCGCTGTTGATCCCGTACACGTTTCCCGGCGACGTGAAAGTGATGGCACCGCCCGACGCTCGCGCCACCGAGTGCGCGAAGGCGTTCCAATCGGAGACGCCGTGGTGCAGTCGCACCGCCACGAGGTTGATGTCCGTCACCTGTTGCACGGCGATGCCCTCGCCCTTGGCTAGCGCCACAAGGAAGCTCGGCGTGGTGTAGAGGTTGCGTTGGATCTCGTACGACACGCCTTGACTGTCGACCAGAGGCAACGCCGCGTTGACATCCTGCGGGAAGCGGACGATGCCCGTGATGTGCACGCGGTACATGGGCCCGGCGGGTCTGATCACACCCGAGGAGCTGTTCGTCAGCACCCCGCTCGTGACCTGCGCATAGGAATAGGCGTGCAGGCGGAGCGTCATGCCCACTCCCAGGTGCCCGTCCGCGGCGGCCAACTCGTTCACCGCGACCTCGAAGGGCCGGCGTGGGTCCGGCAGACGCCCCGCCACGACGAGCGGCCGGTCGACCGCGCGATAGAGATCGGCATCCGCGTCGCCGATGACGTTGATCGGCACGGGGTCGCCGTCGTTCCGCTCCGCACTCAGGTAGAGGTACGGCGCTCGGAAGTACGCCGCGACCTGCGGCAGGTGCACCACCCGGTCCTCCGGGGCGGCCAGGGCCAGCGACGACGCCGGGATTCCCGGGCTGACGGGCGGCGCTTCGACGCTGCCGTAGAGGAAGCCGCCGGTGTCGGGCTCGCTGTAGGCGACGAACTGAGAGACCGCTGTGTCGGTTCGCTGCGCCCCGGCCAGCGCGGTGATGCTCGCCCCGCCCCCGATACCGAGAGCGACAGCCAGCGCGACCAGCATCCGCCAGCGGCGACGCACCTCGGACCTGAGGCGCATCCAGATGAGGCTGGCCGACCACGCGTGCCCCGAGCGTGACTTCATACCAGTACACATTCAGCCATCCCCGAAGCATCTGGCCAAGGGTGGTGGCCGGTCGGGCCGAGGGGAGGTTGCCCCCACCGCCAAGGGGGAGAGACCGCGACCGAGCACGCCGGCATGCAATGACGACGATTCCTGCGTCGAACCAACAGATCACCTTTGGTCGGGGCCCCGGGCCGACCGGCGGCGTGTCGTCGGTCGAGCGATGCGGCAGCCAGCATGGCAGACGAGGGCCCCTCACGTTGCCGCCCGGAGTCGCGTTAGCGGCGCCTCGTGACCAATAGTCCGAAGGCGGTGCCGGGCCCCTTTAGTGTTGTCGGAGCGCGTAGACCAACGTGACCTGGTCCGTCTGCAGTTGGGTGCCCGCTTCCAGCGGGACAGCCGCGGGGGCGGCGGCGTTCAGTCCGGAAGCATCGAAGCCCCCCTGAAGGGTGTTCGGAGGTTGGGTGTTGTCGGTCAGAGAGCACAGCGCCCCGAGCCGGCGGTCCGCCGACGCCGCCATCGCCTCGGCGTGTGACCTCGCCTGGGTCACCGCGTCGGACCGCGCCGCGTCCTGCACCTTGGTGGGGTCGCCGAAGGAGAACGTCAGCGACTGGATCTGTGCCGCGTCCCCGGTGGCGTTGACCACGCCGTCGAGAGCCGTGCCCGCTGTCGCTGTGTCGCGCAGCGTGGCCGAGAGCGACTCAGAGGCCTGATATCCCGTGAGCTTGGTCACGCCATGCGTATAGGAGTACTGCGGCGCCAGGCTCAGTGCGGTCGTCTGCAGGTCGCGCTTCGCCACTCCGGAGCCGGTCAGCGCCGTGATCGCCTGGCCGACCTCGGCGTTGTTCTGGCTCAAGGCCGCGGCCGACGATCCAGCCGTGGAACTGAAGGAGAACACCGCGTTGAGCACGTCGGGCGTGCCCGAAGCCTGGCCCGTCCCCTGTACCGTCAGCTTGGGGTTCGAGCCACCGCAGCCCGCCTGCGGAGACACCGGTGTGCTCGCGCCGGCATCGCTCAACGCGAGGCCGAGGCCCACACCGCCCGCGAGCACCAGAGCCGCCACCACGGCTCCGACCACGATCGTTCCCCTGGAACGGATCCCGCGCGTCGGCGCGGCCTGCTCCTCCGTCATACCCGTACCTCCTCTGGGCGCGTCGCAGACGCGCTTCGGGAGGTATGACGCAATACGACACGGATGGGTTCGCCGGTACCCAGCTGCGGCCGGCGGGCCGGCGTTCAGCCCAGCGCCGCCATGGCGGCCTCGTCGAGCTCGATCTCGGCCGCAGCGAGGTTCTCGCGCAGGTGTTGCAGTGACGAGGTCCCGGGAATGAGCGCGACGTTCGGCGACACGTGCAGCAGCCAGGCGAGCGCCACCTGCGCCGGGGTACGGCCCAGGCGCTCGGACACCGCGAGCACACCGGCGTGGTTCAGAACGGGTTTGCCCGGCATGAAAGCCGAGCCGAGCGGGAAGAACGGCACGTACGGGACGCCGGCCTCGCGACAGGCGTCGAACACGTCCTGGTCGGAGCGGTCCGCCACGTTGTAGGCGTTCTGGACGCAGGCGACGTCGGTCAGCGCCGTCCCGCGGCGGAACTCGTCCAAGGTGACGCTGCTCAGGCCGATCGCCCCGATCAGGCCCTCGTCGCGCATGGTGACCATCGCCGCCACCTGGTCTTCGAAGGGGACCTCCGAGCCGGGATGGCGGCGCAGGTTGACCACCGGGACCTGTTCCAGGCGCAACGACGCGAGGTTCGCCATCACGCCGGCACGCAACTGCTCAGGTCGCTGCGCACCGGTCCAGCCACCCGTGGCGTCGCGCGCCGCGCCCACCTTCGACACGATCACCAGGTCCTCGGGGTAGGGGTGCAGGGCGTCTCTGATCAGGTCGTTGGCGACATCGGGGCCGTAGAACTGGGCCGTGTCGAGGTGGGTGACCCCTGCATCGACCACCTGACGGAGGACGTCCAGCGCCGCCTGGCGATCCCGTGGCGGCCCGAAGACACTGGGTCCCGGGAGCTGCATGGCGCCGAAACCCATCCGGCCCACCGCCCGACCGTGCAGCGTGATTATGCCGCTCACGGCTCTTTCGTCTGGCGGAGTGCCAGCAGGGAGGGGAACCCGACGACGAAGGTCTGGGCCCGCCAGCCGCCAGCCGGCAGGCCGCGACGCCGTGCGATGCGTCCGGCGGCCAGCGCCTCGACCGTGTGGATCACCGCCGTCGCGACCAGAAGGCCGACGAGGGTCTCGCGGGATGGCAGTCGGTTCTCGAGTCGTTCCCGGGCGCGCGAATAGGCCGCGTCGTTGAAGACGAGCAATCCCAGGAGGACGATTCCGCCGTCGAGGAGGAGGAACCAAAAGAGAGAGGGGCGCCGGACGCCCCGCTGTCGCCGACCTGCCATGCCCTCGTTCTAGCGAGTACGCCCGGGGCGGGCCAATCGCAGCGCCGTCGGGGGCGGCGCACCGGCCGTCGCCGCGAGCTGACCGCAGGCGGCGTCGATCTCGACCCCTCTCGTCGCCCGCACCGTGGCGTTGACGCCCAGCGCTTCCAGCTCCTCCCGGAACCTCCGCACTCGGCTCGGTGGGGAGCCCACCACGGCGTACCCGGGTGTCGGGTTCAACGGGATCAAGTTGACGTGCGCCCCCAACGCCGTGCGAAGCCCGCCAGCTCCTCGGCGTCCCGCCCACGGTCGTTGACACCATCGATCATGGCCCACTCGATGGAGAGGCGGCGCCCGCTCGCGGCCACGTAGCCGGCGCACGCCTCGGCGAGCATGCCGAGCGGATAGCGCCGGTTGATCGGTACCAACTCGTCGCGCAGTGCGTCGTTCGCCGCGTGCAACGAGACCGCGAGGTTGACCGGGAGGGATTCCGCCGACAGCCGGCGGATCCCCGGCACAATTCCGACGGTCGACAACGTCAGGTGGCGGGCCGAGAGACCCATGTCGCCGTGCAACCGGGTCACCGCGGCCCAGACCCGGTCGTAGTTGGCCAGGGGTTCGCCCATGCCCATGAACACGACGTTGGAGAGGCGCCGCGGCCTGGCCTCCCGCATGGCGACCGCCACCTGTTCCACGATCTCGCCCTTGGTCAGATGGCGCTGGAAGCCCGCCTGCCCCGTGGCGCAGAACTGGCAGGCCATAGCGCAGCCGGCCTGGGTGGAGACGCACACCGTGACTCGGTCCGGATACTGCATGAGCACCGTCTCGAGCCGGCTGCCGTCGCCCAGCGCCCACAGCCACTTCGTCGTCTGCCCGGTGTCGGCCGTGCGGCGCGAGACTTCGGACAGGGCGGGCGGCAGCGCCTCCTCGAGCTCCTGACGCAGGTCCGCGGGGAGCTCGGTCATGTCGCCGGGCCGCAGGGCCCGGACGTGTAGTCCGTCCCACACTTGACGCGCCCGGTAGGGCGGCTCGCCCGCGAGCAGCTCTTGGAGCTCCTGGCGCGAGAGGTCGTAGGGAGCAGGCACCGCGTCAGGCTAGGGGCGATGGAGTGCCGGACTAGTCGCGCCCGAGGATGACAGTGCCCGTCGCCGTGAACCAGCCGCTCGTGCCGTTGACACAGGCCAGGCGCGCGCCGGGCACCTGGCGCGGACCGCACTCGCCCCGCAGCTGTTTCACGGCCTCAATCAGCAGGAATATGCCCCGCATGCCGGGCTGGCAGGCCGAGAGCCCTCCGCCATCCGTGTTGGTCGGCAGGGCACCGCCGACACGCAGCTTGCCGTCCTCCACGAAGGGACCGCCCTCGCCCTTCTTGCAGAACCCGAGACCCTCCAGGGTCAGGATCACCATCGGGGTGAACGCGTCGTAGACCTGGACGGTGTCGATGTCCTCCGGAGTGACCCCCGCCCGCTTGAAGGCGAGCTCACCCGAGCGGACGCACGGCGACTCGGTGAAGTCGTCCCACTCGCTCATGGTCGCGTGCGAGACCGCCTCGCCGGTCCCGAGGACCCGGACGGGTGCCTTGGCGCAGTCCTTGGCCCGCTCCTCGCTGGTGAGCACAACGGCGCCTCCGCCGTCGGAGCGGATGCAGCAGTGCAGCTTGGTCAGGGGGTCCCACACCATCGGCGACTTCACCACGTCTTCGATCGTGATCGGATCGCGGTAGTAGGCATCGGGGTTGAGCCCCGCGTTGTATCGAGCCGACACCGCCACCTCGGCCAGTTGTTCAATCGTCGTCCCGAACTCGTACATGTGCCGCCGGGCGACCATGGCGTAGTGCGACCCGACCGGGTGGCCGAACGGCGCGGCGAACTGCACCGGACCCCGGGTCCCGAACGAGAGGTTTGCCATACGCAACTTCTTTTTGAGATCGGCCCGCTGGGTCGAGCCGTAGGTGAGCACCACGACCTCCACCAGCCTCTGCGCGATGGCGGCCGCCGCGTGCTCGACCATGAACTCCCAGATGCTGCCGCCGTGACCGGTCGAGTCGACCCAGTTTGGACGGATCCCCAGGTACTCGGCCAGCTCCACCGGGGGCAACGCGCCGGTGAGCGACATGAATCCGTCGACCTCGTCCTTGGAGATGCCGGCGTCTGCCAGCGCGCGGGTGGTGCCCTGGAAGTTCAGCTGGAACGCGGTCTTGTCGTCGACGCGGCCGCAGTCGGACATCGACGCGCCCACAATGGCCACCCGGCGGCCGGTCACCGGTCAACCACCGCCCAACCACCGCCCCGATTCAGCATGTCGAGCGCGCCGCTCCGACCGATGCCGTATCCCGGCCGGCGACGGCGATCGTGCCGTGCAGAATGCCCATGAAATTCCAATCCCCCGCGTCTGTGACACGTCTTTCACCCACCGTAACGGTGCCGTCCGGGCCTCACAATTTCAGCTCCCACCGGGGACGATTCATCGCGCGGCGGATCGACACTGACACCGGCGTCCTATACGGTGCACGCCCGTCGTGACCGCCGGCCACACCGCACGAGGAGACCAATGACAGACACCACGGAGAGCCCCGCCGGCGACGACGTGACCCGCCGGATAGAGGACGGCGTTTGCTGGATCACGCTCAACCGCCCCGACGTCGGCAACGCCATGACCCAGTTCATGCGCGACCAGATCGCCGACTGGGTGCGCGACGCATCCGCCGACCTCTTCGTGCGCGTCGTGGTCATCACGGCGGCCGGTGACCGGGCGTTCTGCACCGGGGCGGACCTGGTGGGCGGGCGACTCCCGCCTCGGCCCAAGCCTGGCGACGCCCCGGAAAGCGTGGCGGGGGATGCGTCCAGGATGATCCGCGACGGCTGGCAGCGGCTGGTCGCGTCCATCATCGACTGCGAGAAGCCCGTCATTGCCGGCGTCAACGGCACCGCGGCCGGCGGCGGCATGCACCTGGCCCTCGCCTGCGACCTGGTGATCATGGCGGAGGAGGCCAAGTTCATTGAGGTGTTCATCCGCCGCGGCATCGCACCCGACGCCGGCGGGGCCTGGATCCTCACGCGGCTCGTCGGAATTCAGAAGGCGAAAGAGCTGTTCTTCTTCGGCGACGACCTTCCTGCGTCCGAGGCGTACCGCATCGGCCTCGTCAACAAACTGGTGCCCCGGTCCGAGCTCCGGTCCACCCTGGAGGAGTGGGCCGGCCGGCTGGCCACGGCTCCCACGAAGGCCATCGGCGTCGCCAAGTGGCTCACCAATCGTGCCCTCGACGTCGACCGGAGCACATCGTTCTACGAAGAGGCCATGGGCCAGGAGATCGTGAACCGGACCGCCGACTCCCAGGAGGGCATCGCCAGCTTCGTGGAGCGCCGGCCACCCGAGTTCAAGGGCTGGTAGGGAAGGAGCGTCGGCGGCGCTACCCAGCAGGCGACGTCGTCGTCGTCGCACCGGTGGTGGTGGTGGTCGTCGTCCCGGTCGAGCCGACGCCCGTCGTCGTAGTCGTAGACGCGCGGTTGGGCACCGTGGTCGTGGTGGTGGTATTCGCGGTCGTCGTCGTGGTGGAGACGCCGTTCGTCGTCGTGGTGGTCGAGACCGGCACGGTCGTCGTCGTGGTCGTGGGCCCCGGGGAGGAGGGCACGAAGATCCGCTCCACGCTCGGGCCCGTGCTGTTGTGGCCGAAGATCGCCGAGAGTGATTGCCCCGAAATTAGCTCGACCGCAGTGACGAACAGCAGCGCCAGCAGGAACACGACACCGGCCGTGGCGGCGAAGGCCCGCCACGTGATCCGGAGGCCCGGACGGGACCGGCGCGTCGGCCCGGCCGGCAGGGTCACGGACTGCAGGCGCTCCGTGGAGGGAGCATCTGCCACGGTGGAGGCCTCGAACTGCTGCGTCTCGCCCACCCCGGTCACCGGCGACTCCATGGTGGCCGTCTCCTCGGCCGCCGCGCCGCCGGCCGACGTCGCCGCCAGCGCCTCCGTCGGTGCGATCCCGGAGTCGATCGATGTGGTCGGCGTCGTCGGCTCGGACCCTCCGCTGGCGTCCGTGCCGCCCAGCCGGCGCAGCAACGGCGTATCCGGCGCCCGCACGACGACCTGCTTCACGGCGTCACGGCCCCGCTCAATGGACTGTGACACCAGCGCGGTGCCCAAGGTGGCCACGCATGACCCGATCGCCACCCCGACGATCGTGCCTGTGACACCGAAGAACGACGCAATCACCGCTGCCAGTACCGCACCCACGGCAGACGCGAGGATCTGGCGAGCCGAGAACTTCACGGAGTAGGAGAGATTAGTCCCCCGGAAGACGCCACACGGCGGCGCCCGTACGAGCTGCTTCCTCCGGCGGGAGCGGCAGCGCGTAACGGTGCAGGCTGTTGATGGTGCCTGGGCTCTCCGTACGCCGGCGAACGGCCGGCGACGTCGCTCACTCCCCGACTGCTCCGTCGATCAGCTCGCGCAGCAGGTCGGCGTGGCCGTTGTGGCGCGCGTACTCCTCGACCATGTGGATCATGATCCAGCGCAGGACGATCTCATCGTGCGCCGCCGAGGCCTGCTGATCGAGGCTGTCCGCCGCCGCCACGATCCTCCGGGACACGTCGCATTGCAGGTGGAACCGTTCGAGGTCGGCGTCGGCCTGATCGGGACGGAGATCGTTGAAGTCGGCATCATCGTCGTCCTCGGTCGAGATCGGTCGGGGCGCGTCGGTCCCGGCGAAGATGTGCTCGAACCACGACCATTCGACGAGCGTCATATGGCGTACGAGCCCCAGGAGGCTCAGTGTCGAGGGCGGGACTCCCCGGCGCGCCAGCTCCTCCCCGTCCAGGCCCTCGCACTTCCACATCAGCGTCGCCCGCTGGTAGTCCAGCCATACCGACAACATGGCGCGCTCATCCGCGACGAAGGGCGGTTCCGGCCGCGTGAGGGGAGACATCGGGCCAGGCTATCGGCGAAATCCTGCGCCGGGACCGGGCCGGTACCATTGGGCACGTGCGCGAACGCTGGCTTTCGAAACGGGCCATCTCGTTGCACGTCGGGGTGCTCCTCTTCGTGCCGGGCTGTGCGCTGGCGGCTTGGTGGCAGATCACACGGGCCTTCGACGGGAACGGCTTGAGCTATCTCTACTCCGTCGAGTGGCCCGTCTTCGCCCTCGTCGCCGTCTACTTCTGGTGGATGCTCATCCACACGGACTACGAGACGGTCGGCCGGAAGGGGTTGGAGCGGCAGGCCGCACTGGAAGCTGCGAGGAAGGCGGCGGAGGCGGGGGCGGACGGAGCGGCTGGGGAGGCCTCAGCGCCGCCTCCCGCGCCGCCGATCGTGGTGGACGACCCCGAGCTGGCGGCCTACAACGAGCGTCTAGCCGAACTCGCCGCCCGCGGACCCAAGACCTGGCGGACGCCTGAGTCCGTCGTCGTGCGCCGGCCCCAGTGAGCAGACCATAGTGAGCAGACCCCAGTGAGCAGACCACAGTGAAGCGGCTCTTCCAGGGCGGCCTGCGCGGCGCGCTGTTCCGCTACCAACTGATGGCCAACATCGTCGGCGTGCTCATCATCCCGCTCTTCGTCTTCTTCTTCCTGCATCTTGCGCAGGGCGGCGGTTACAAGGTCGAGCTGGCCGTCTTCGGCGTCGGCCACGGGTACCTCTACATCGTGTACCTGATCATGGCCGGGCTGCTCGCGCTCAAAGCGCGGCTGCACATCCCGTGGATCATCCTCATGTTCGCCGCCGGGCTGGTGCCCGGGCTCACGTTCCTGGTCGAGTGGATCGTCGTGACGAAGAAGATCCACCCGTTGCTGGCGGCCCAGGAAGCGGCCGCCACCTCAGGCGAAGGAGTCAGCCCAGGCGCTCGATGACGGTGCCGTTGGCCTGGCCGCCGCCCTCGCACATGGTCTGGAAGCCGTACCGGCCGCCGGAGGCCTCCAGGTGGTTCAGCAAGGTTCCCATGAGCCGCACACCGCTCGCCCCCAGCGGGTGCCCAATGGCGATGGCACCGCCCCGGGGGTTGAGCCGCACAGGGTCGTAGGAGAATTCGTTGCGCCACATCAGTGCGATGGCGGCGAAGGCCTCGTTGCATTCGACCGCGTCGAACTCCTCGACACTCATGCCGGATCGCTTCAGGAGCTTGTGCGTCACCGGCACGGGTGCGGACAAGACGATGGCGGCATCCTCGGCCGCGACGGCGAAGTGCAAGAAGCGGGCGCGCACGGGCAGCCCCAAGGACTCCGCCACGGACCGATCGGCGATGAGCATCGCGGCGGCGCCGTCGGTGACCTGCGACGAGTTGCCCGCCGTGATGTCCGGCGCCGTCTCGGGCTCCCAGTGCTGTGCCGGCGGCAACGCCGCCAGTGCCTCGAGGGTGGTGGTCCGCCGGATGCCTTCGTCGGCGCGCAAGAGCTCCGCCGTCAGGCTTCCGTCCTCCGCCCGGATCGGCACCGGAATGGCCTCCCGCTCGAAGTGCCCGTTGTCCCAGCTCTCAGCAGCCCGGCGGTGCGACTCCAGGGAGTACGCGTCCATCTCCTCACGGGTGATCCCGTAGCGCTCGGCCAGCACCTGGCTCACCCGGAACTGCGTCCATAACCGACCGTCCACGTGCTCCAGGAAGGAAGGTGGCAAGGGCCCGGTCCCGCCCCGGGCGTTCGAGGCCAGTGGGACACGGCTCATCACCTCCACGCCCGACGCGATCACCAGGTCGTAGTGGCCGGCCGCCACACCGGCCGCGGCGAAGTGCACCGCCTGCTGCGACGAGCCGCACTGGCGGTCGACCGTCGTGGCCGGCACGCTCTGCGGCAGGCCCGCGGAGACCCAGCCGTTGCGTGCGACGTTGGTGCTCTGCTCGCCCACCTGGCTCACGCAGCCCGCAATGACGTCGTCGATCCGCTCGGGGTCGACCCCCGTGCGGTCCAGGAGCGACTGCAGGGTGAAGCCGAGGAGATCAGCTGGGTGCCAGTTGGCCAGGGCACCGCCCCGCTTGCCGAACGCCGTCCGCACCACGTCGACGATCACCGGTTCTCTCACGCTCATGCGCCGATCCTCCCAAACTCTCGGCCCGTCCGGCCAGCTCAAGTCCCGGCTTCGGCCGCCCCCGCCGATGCCGCCTGCTCACGCCGCTGCATGAGCGCCTCCACCACCGCGCCCGCCCCCGATGGCTCGCCCTCGTAGGCCACGGCGCCGTGGTCCAGCACGATCGCCCAGGTGGCGAGCTCGAGCGCCCGGTGCACCTGCTGCTCCACGACGACCAGCGCTGTCCCGTTGCTGTTGATCTCACGCAGTCCGTCGTACACGTGGTCGACCACGACGGGGGCCAGGCCCAACGAGAGCTCGTCAGCGAAGAGGACCTTGGCGGGGACCACCAGCACCTTGGCCAGCGAGAGCAGGCGCTGCTGGCCGCCGGACAGGGTGCCGGCATTTTGCTTCCGGCGCTCGCCGAGGATGGGGAAGGCCGCATACGCACGCTCGAGGTTCTCGCGGAGCTTGCCCCGGCCATCGCGCTGGCGGAATGCCAGCGTCAGGTTCTCCTCCACGGTGAGGCTCGAG
This sequence comes from uncultured Acidimicrobiaceae bacterium, assembly GCA_963834405.1. GTDB lineage: Bacteria > Actinomycetota > Acidimicrobiia > Acidimicrobiales > RAAP-2 > Bog-473. Next base: position 232,933 of record CAWIBX010000004.1, read on the forward strand.
AAGACCCCGCGGCCCTCCACCACGTGTGACATCCCGAGGCGGGCGATCTTGTAGGCCGGGAGCCTGGTGATGTCCGCCCCGGCGAACGTGATCTGACCGCTGGTCGCCTCCACCAGGCCGGTCACCGTCCGCGCCACGGTCGACTTTCCGGCGCCGTTCGAGCCGACCAGGGCCACGACCCCGCCATTCGGCACGCGGAACGAGACGTCGAACAGCGCCCGGTACGGGCCGTAGCAGGCACTGACGTGCTGCACTGTCAGCACGTGCGCCCCGTCGCCCACGCCGAGCCATCCGGTGTCCACGTCCGCGACCGTCATGCCGCCCCCATGTGGCCGAGGTACGCGTGGCGGACGAGCGGGTCCGCCATGACCTCGTCGAACGTGCCCTCGGCGAGCATGGCGCCGAGGTCCATCACCACGGTGCGATCGACCACGTCCGCCACCATCGTGAGATCGTGCTCGACCAGGAGGACGGCGGTACCCCGCTCACGCTGGACCTGGCGCAGGACCGAGGCCACCTCCGACGTCTCGTGCAGGTCGAGGCCGGACGAGGGCTCGTCCGCCAACAGGATCTTGGGCTCCGCCGCCAGCGCCCGCGCCAGCTCGACCAGGCGGCAGTTACCCAACCCCAGGGCGTTCACCGACGTCCCGGCCAGCCGGGTGATCCCGACCAGTTCGAGCGTGGCGTCCACCCGCTCGATCTCGTCCTTCGTCGGCCTGCTGAGGTTGAGGAGGTCGCGCCAGAGCCGGCTCTCCGCCCGCCGCGCCCGCTCGGCCACCATCAGGTGTTCGCGCACGGACATGTCCGTGAACACCTCTACCCTCTGGTACGTCCGGCCGATGCCGAGTCGGGCCCGCTTATATGTCGGCAACCCGGTCAGCGGCGTCTCGTCAAAGACGATGTTGCCGGACTCGGGCCGCAGTTGCCCGCACACGCAGTTGAACAACGTGGTTTTCCCGGCCCCGTTCGGTCCTACCAGACCGACGCACTCGCCCGGTGCGACGTCGAACGAAATGCTGTGCACCGCCTGGATCCCCCCGAAGGACTTGCACACGCCGCGCAACGAGAGGAGTGGACCGAAGTCAACCATTGGCGCTCGCACTCGAGGTCGAGAAGGAGCCGGCGAGCTCTGGTTCCTGGCCACGCTGACTTCCCTTTGCATCCCCGGAGTCTCGGGAGAAGAACAGCCGCTCGAACCGCTGCGTCCCCCGTCGCTTCTGGTACTCCAGGACGCCCTCGGGATGGGCGGCGTAGGTCAGCGCCCCGAAGGCGAACAGGACAACCGTGAGGCTGGAGGCACCGATGCGCGCGGGAAGGACCGTGGTGAGGATCTGCTCAGTCACGAAGAAGCCCACCCCCGCCTGAATGGCGCCCTCCACGGTGGTCACGCTTGTCGTCACCACGAGCACGACCAGCACCAGCGAAAACTCGGCATTCCAGTCGGTCGGGTTCACGACCTGCTGCTCCAGGCTGTGGAGCAGGCCGCCAATGCCCGCAATCGCCCCGGACAGCGCGAAGACCACAATGCGCTGCCAGGACGGGTTCACGCCCAGACCCGCAGTCGCGGTCTCGCTGCCCCGCATCGCCGCCAGGTTCCGGCCGACCGTCCCCTTCCGAACCAACAGGACCACGATCACCGCCACAACGAGGACCCCCAGGGACAGCAGGAACATTGCATGTCCGTCGAAGTTGAAGAATTCGCTGGTGCCGAGCCACTTCGCCTGAATGCTGATCCCTTCTTGACCGCCCGTGATGGAAGTCGTGTTGAAGAGCGTGGCGTCGAAGAATAGTGCGGCGGCCAGCGTCATCAATGCGAGGCCCAGCCCACGCAGCCGGAGAGACAACAGCGCCAGGATCACCGCTACGATCGCCGCCAGCGCGGCACCGACGAGCCCGCCGAGAAGAAGGTTGAGCCCCAAGTGGTTCGCCAGCTGCGCCGCGGTGAACGCACCGACCCCGGCCAAGGTCGCCTGGCACAACGAGAGCTGGCCGGCCATGCCCGTGATCAGTGTGATCGACAGCAGCACAATGGAGTACGTCAGGCCATTGTTGAAGACGGTCGTCCAGGCGTCCGGGATCCACGTCAGCATCGAAACGCAGAAACCCGCGAACAGGATCCACCACAGCGTCCGGATGATCCGGTCCATTGTGGGAGCCCGTGTCGTGGCGGCGATGGGCGGGGGTGGTGGGTCGACGCTCGCCAGGGGGTCGCGGCTCGTATCCAGACTGCGCATGCCTGGCAGGATGAGCAGCGCGGCCGCCATCACAACGAACGGGATGGACGGCACCACGGCGGCGTTCCAGAAGCTGTCGGGTGGGATGTAGCCCTGCAGCACCGTGGTCCCGACGCCGATCAGGATGCCGACGCCGGCGGCGATCGGAATGGAGCGGAGGAGGGCCCAGGCGGCTGCAGAGATCGCCGTGACCGTCAAGATCACGTAGTCGTCGGTACTGAACGCGCCCGCCCCGTAGACCGGGGCGAGCAACACACCCACCAGGGCCGCCATGAAGCTGGACACGATCCAGGCCACCGCCACCACACCGTTGGCGTTCACGCCGTCGAGCTGCACCAGCCGCCGGCTCTCCACGGCGCCGCGCATCTGTAAGCCCAGGTTCGTGCCGCGCAGGAGGACGGTCAAGAGCACCAGCACGACAGCGGTCGCCGAGATCGTCGAGAGGTAAATGCCGTTGATGGGCGTCCCCCAGATGGTGAGGTAGACGTTGTTCGGATTGAAGAACGGCAGGATGGTCGCGGTCGCGTCGAGGTTCTGTGGCCCGAAGATCACGGGCAAGAGACTCGGGATCCCGACCAGCAGCGCCAGGCTGCACACCATCTTCGCGATCGCGTTCGAGTTCGCGATGCGCCGGAACAGGAGCCGGTCGAAAGCCCACCCCATCACCGGTCCCATGACGACGACGGAGACCAGGAATGCCTCGAACCCCGACCAGTTCTCGATCTGGGTCAGGTACGTGAACACGTACCCGGACGCGAAAGCCTGTGCCCCGAACGCGAAGTTGAAGACCCCGGTGGCCTGATACGTCAGGACCAGGCAGATCGCGACCAGCGCGTAGGTGCAGCCGTACGGGACGCCCGGGAGTGCGAACCCGAGGAACTGTTCCACGCCTGCGCTCCGCTCGCCGGCCCGGCCTGGCCCTTACCCGCTACCCGCTCGCGCCCGAACCGATCAGGCGGGGGCGGGAGTTCCGGGCGGAACCGGGAAGACCGGACCCTTGTTCGGGTTCAACGACTGGAAGCAGTTGAACACGTTCTGTCCCTGGTTGAGCGCCGGGATGTACTTGCTGCCCGACACCTTGATGATCGCACCGCAGTACGGGGGCTTGTGCCCCGTATGCCCGGCGTACTTCCAGTCGATGGGCGCCGTCAGCCCGCCGGCAGTGAATGCGGTCAGGGAATTGTCAGCGTTGATCACCGCTTGCTGGGTGAGGTTGTTGCCGGCCATCTTGACTCCCTGGACGAACAAGGCCGCCGACTCCCAGCCCTGGATCGCCAACTCGTCATAGGTGTAGGCGGGCTGGTACTTCTTCATCTGGGTCAGATAGAGCTTGAGGCCGGGGTAGATGCTCGTCGACGCCGACAACGGCACGTGTGCGATGTAGAAGTACACGCCCTGCATCAGACTCTTGTTCTGGTTCAGCGTCGACTGGTCGTTCCCGTCGAGCCAGAGCTGCGTCATCTTGACGCCGTACTGCTGTATGGCACGGGCCATGGTGATGTTGCCGGACACGTCCATGCAGGTTACGACGAAGTTCGACCCCGCCTGCTTCATGCGTTGCACGTCCGTCGCCACCGTCGTGCCCGGGTAGTTGACCTTCAGGTCCACGTAGCTGACGTTGTAGCCGGCCGCGGTGAGCGCGTTGTCGCTGGCCTGACACGCGTTGGCTGACGCCGCGATGCCGTAGGCAATGATCGCGATAGAGGGCTTCTTTTGCGTCTGGCGTGCCACGAAAGCCCACTGGGGCGCCCCGGCGCCGTAGAACTCGACGGAGCCACCCGCGGCGAACAGGTTGGGCTGCGGCGCCCAGTTGCCGGTCACGTTGTAGCCGTACGTGGGGATGTGGGCCTCCACGAAGATGTTGGGCGAGAAGAATGCCGTCGCCACGCCCGTCACGGCGAACACGTGGTCTTGGTTGATCAGCGTGTTGGCCAGCTGGTTGAACGTGGTGGAGTTGCCGCCGTCGTCGAGCTGGTACTTGTAGTTGATCTTGCGGCCGTTCACGCCGCCCTGTGCGTTGATGTAATCGAAGTAGGCCCTCTCTCCTGGGATCATGGAGGAGAAGTTGGCCGCCAAGGTTCCGGTCTGTGTCGAGATCGATCCCACCGTGATGGAATTCGAGGTCACCCCGGGCGCATTCGAGGTCTGCGCGCCGGCGCTCCCCGCCGACGTCGTGACGACGGCCGTCAGAAACGCCGTCCCCGTCAGCGCCACCGCCATCAGCGCCTTGAACCAATGTCCTACTCGCATGTCGTCCCCTGTCATCCGGTGTGCATCCCCCCCGGGATGCCGGTCACTGTAGCTGCGGGCTCCGCAACCCACCGCTCGCCCCATGTCCCTTTTCGTAGGCCCTTCTCGGTTCCTGCTCGGTCCCTCATCCGTCCCTTATCCGCTGCGGTCACCTGCGGACATCGCATTGTCTTCTTCGTCAACTGTCTCGTCTTTCAGCAGCCATCGAATGGTCAGCGGCTCGTCCTCCGGTGTACCGCTCAGGCCAAAAACAACCTCTGCCGGTCGTAGTCACGCAGCGCCCGCACCTCGTCGGAGCGGACCGCCGGCAGCTCCTCCACCCGTCGCGCCACCTCGGGCTGGTACCCGCACGCCGCGGCGAAGGCGGCGACCCGTTCCGCCACCGTCCCCTCCCCGGCCGGCACGGCGGCCACCCGGAGCGTCCAGTCGTCCCGGCGCAGGATGCCCTTGTCGGTCACCACGCTCACCACCCGCTGCCCCGGCGAGGTCACATACGCGACGGTCTCGGGGAGCCGCTCCGGCCGGGCCAGCGTGACGACGACGCACGCGGTCGCCCGGCTGGCCACGTCGTTGGCCCCCCCGGACCCGACCAGTAAGCGCCCACCAGCCAGCTGCGTCGAATTGAGGCATCCGTCCCGGTCGACCTCGGCCGCGCCGAGACACCCGACGGTCCGGGTACCCGGACCGCCGATCACCATCCCCAGGACCGAGGACGCGTCCGACAGGTACGGCGTCCCCGGGAAGACGCGCTGGTTGAAGATGTACGGGTCGGCCGGCGTGGGCTCGTAGCCCCACAGTCCGAGCTCCGCCGTGAGGGCGACGCGCCGTCCGGCCGCCCGGGCGCGGGCGACGGCGACCCAGGCCGCCAGGTTGGCCACCCCGGCGCCGGCCAGCACGGCGTCGGCGTTCACGTCGTCGACCACCCGCTCCACCTCCCGGGCACCCAGCGCAGCGGCGCGCTCCCAGTCCGTGATCGCCGGGTCATCCGGGATCGGGTGGGCGTCGGCGTCCGCCTTCCACGACATGGGATCGGAGCGCCCTTCCAGCCACAACAGGTGCTCGGCACCCACCAGGGACAGGTAGTCCTCGTGCGTCGACGGTCCCAGCACCCACTTCTCCGCGTAGGCGTCGAGCGAGCCGTCGGCGCAGGCGTCCGCCACTGCGCTCCAGTGCGCGATGTCCTCGCCGTAACTGCGGACCGGCACGCCGGGGGCGTAGCACCCGCCGGGGTGCGCCCCGTAGGGCGCCTCCACCACCGCCAGGACTCGGTGGCCCGGGACGCGCACCCGGTGGCCGAGGCCGTCGAGGTCGTCCAGCACGCGCTCCACCGTGGCCACGACACCGCGCCGCGCCGCCCAGGCCCCCCACACCCCGTCGAGGAGCGGCTCGGAGAAGACGAGGTTGCCGGCGGGGTCGGCGGCGGCGGCGTGCACGAGCGACACGTCGGGGGCGAGGGGCGCGAGCAGACCTACCGGACCGAAGGGAGTGTCGACGACGGTGAAGTCCTCGTTCTCCGCCATCGACGATCCCACCAGGGACCCGGTGACCACCGCAGGAAGCCCGCGGGCGGCGGCCTCGAGCCGCTGCGACAGCGTGAGGATCGACCAGTGCTCGAGCTCGACCGCGCCCGACTCGTACTCCGAGCGGAAGACGGGGTTGGGGGTGTACGTCGGGAAGCTGTTGCCCGAGTACGTCGTGAGGACCTTGCGGACCAGACCGCCGCGGAAGAACAGCGCGCCGAGCGCGCCGAGGCTCGTCATCACGAGTGTGAACCCGGCGTCGCGGCCCCAGAATTGGCGAGCCAGCTCCCGCGCCGCCGCCGTCCACCGGCTGTGCCCGAGCATGACGTGGACCGAGTCGCCGGCGCGCACGTTCCGTGCGATCGCGTCGTCCAGCGACGTGACGAGCGGGCCGGCCGGCGCGGGGGGCGCAGGACTCACGAGACGGGCGCTGGGTCAGCCGACGGGGCGGACATTCCCTGGTGGGGGGTGCATTGCAGCCCCATTACAAACCTGACCACCGTGTCAGGTTAGCCAGTTCGACCGGGCCCGGCACTAGCATTCGCCACGCATGGGATCGCCGAGAGTCCGACGCGACCCGGCGAGCGCCACCACGGGGTTGGCGGGCCCGAAATCGCCCAAAAAACCCAACTCGAACGTCGTGCCCGCCGCCCGCGCCGACAGGTCGTCGGCGCCCTCCCCCAACGGCGTGCTGGATGCCGAGGCCGACATGATCGGCGCCCCGGCGAGCAGGCGGGTCCTGCGCAGCCAGGGCCGCCGCACCATGCGCAAGCTCCTCGATGCGGCCATGATCGCCTTCGACCACCGCGGCTACCACGCGACGCGCGTCAACGACATCGTCGACATCGCCCAAACCTCGCACGGCACCTTCTACTTGTACTTCTCGAACAAGGAGGACCTTCTGCGCGCGCTCGTGACGGAGGCTGCCGGCGAGGCGCAGACCCTCTACGACGCGCTCGAGCGCGCTGCCGGCCGAGGGCGGGGCGCCGCGCTGGGACGACGTGCACGGCTGGCTCAAGGCCTACTCCGAGTTGTGGACCCGCTACGCCCCGCTGTTCCGTACCTGGACCGACCTCGCCACCATCGACCCCGACCTGGTCGACATCATCCGCCAGACGTTCACGGCGATGTCCGGCGCCCTGACGCGGCAGATCGGCCCCGACTCGTCGGGCCACATCATCGATCCGGACGCCGCCGGCATGGCGACGCTCGCCATGCTCGACCGCTTCCACTATCTCCGCGAGTTCGTCGGCCAACCCATTGACGACGTCGCCCTCGAGACCATGACGACCATGGTGTACCGGGCCCTCTTCGACCCGAACGCCTGACGGTTGCACCCCGCCGCTCCGCCGGACTCCTGCCGGGGCGACGGGATCGGCGTAGTTCTGTCCCGGTTCAGCCCGGCCCGTCTGGGAACACGCGCTCGTACACGGTGTCGACGCCCGACCCGTGCAGCGTGAGCCCGCCGTCCACGACGATGTTCTGGCCCGTCACGAAGCGCGCCAGGTCCGAGCACAGGAACACGACCACATCAGCGATGTCCTCGGGCTCTCCCACCCGACCCGCCGGCGTCCCCTTCCGGAACCGCTCCTCCTGGTCCGGCATGAACTCGAACCACGGGGCCGTCATGGTCGTGCGGATCATGCCGGGAGAGACGGCGTTGACCCGGATGGTGGGCCCGTACTCCAGGGCGGCCGACGCGGTGAGCGCCGCGACGGCCGCCTTGCTGGCGGAGTACGGCGCCTCCCCCGCCGCCGGACGCGTGCCGCTGATGGAGGCGGTGCTCACTATGGAGCCACCCCCGCCGGCGAGGAGGTGCGGCACCGCGGCGCGGAAGCCGGCCCAGACCCCGGTGAGGTCGACGCGCAGCACCCGCTCCCACTCGGCCGGGTCGTACTCGTGCAGGCGGTTGAACGATCCGACGCCGGCATTGTTGTACATGATCGAGAGACCGCCGAGTGCGGCCGCCGCCGCATCGACGGCCGTCCGCAGGGCATCGGGATCGCCGACGTCGACCCCGAACGCGACCCCGCCGATCTCCCGCGCGACGGTCTCGGCGGCATCGCCGTCCAGGTCGAGCACGGCCACCCGGGCACCCTCTTCGGTCATGCGCCGGCACGTGGCCCGGCCGATCCCCGACCCGCCGCCCGTCACCACCGCGGCACGTCCGTCAAGGAGCCCCATGGCCCGAACCTCCTTCTCGTCCTTCCCCGGTGTCCCCGGACGTGGGCGGGTGCGCGCGGGCCACCCAGGCGGGCGGGTCGAAGACCAGCGGCACCTCGAGCTTCCGGATGAGGAGCTCCTGCGCCATGCTCAGATGCAGGGTGCCGTCCTCGCCGTGCATGGTGGCGCGGATGGTGCCCCGGCCTCCCGCGTTCGCCAGCGCCTGGATGTCGAAGAAGCTCCATTGGTCGGCCCGCCACGGCCGGTGGAACCAGAGGGCGTGGTCGAGGCTGGCGTCGGTGTGCGTGCCCCAGGTCCCGATCGAACCGGGCCGGAACGACGCCCCGGTCATGTCGGAGAAGTAGGCGAGCGCACAGGCGTGGACGGCCGGGTCGTCGGGCAACGGCTCCCGGGTGCGGAACCAGCACCGCCGGGTCGACAGGTAGGTGCCGTCCGCGCGCTGCTCGGTGTGCCCGAGCTCACGGATGTCGTAGGGGAACGGCGCCTCGAACCCCTCGATCTCCGACGCCCGGGGCACGCCGGGGGCAATCGGGAGCTGGTACTCCTCGCCTTCTTCCGGAGCGTGGAAAGAGCAGGTCATCCGGAACGTCTCCTTGCCGTCCGTGCTGCTCAGCACCTCCCGCGTGCCGAACGAGCGCCCGTCGCGCACGACGGACACGACGTGGGTGGTCTGCGACCCGGGCGGCACGGGCCGGAGGAAGTAGCCGTGCAGCGAGTGGATCTCGAAGCCGGGCGGCGCGGCCTGCAGGGCGGCGCTCAGGGACTGGGCCACCACCATGCCGCCGAAGGTGCGGTCGCCCATCCACCAGTTCGGGCTCGTCGTCGTGAACACCCGCGACCCGTCCGGGCGGGCCTCCTGCTCCGTCGCCGTGAAGGCGGCGACGAGGTCGGCCACGGTGGCCGAGACGAGTTCGGCTTCTTCGGCCTCGTCGATCTCCACGATCAGCTGGTCAGGACTACGTCGACGGACAGGCCCAGGGCCGCCAGGTCCTTGCACCGGTTGTCCTCGGCGTAGCGCAGACCCTGCACGTTGAAGAGCCGCACCTCGGACGCCTCGACCGGGAAGGGGCCCCAGTGCCAGGTGCCCAGGTGCAGGACGAGGGACTCGAGCGGCTCGAGCCGGAACACGCGGACGGTCTCCCCGTCGCCCTCCTCCGTGAACTCGACGCCGGCGGGCGCCACGGCGATGACCGCGGGGACGTCGAGCACCATCAAGGACTGGGTGTGGGTGTCGTGGCGGTAGAGCATCTCGCAGCGCAGGCCCCGCGCCGTCTCCGGCACCTCGTTGCGGAAGTGCCCGATGATGTTCACGTGGGCGTCGTCCCACTTGAAGGTCATGTGGTGTTCGCCGTCCTTGGGGTCGGTGTCCGCCACGGGAAGCCAGCCGAAGGGGGCCCAGGCGGACTCGGACAGCCGCTCCGGCACGACGGTCCTGCCTTCTTTGGACATCTCCACCCCTTTGCGTCCTTCGTGCCCAGGTGCGTTGCGTGAACCCGGTGCGGCGGGCACTGCGCCCCGGGCTGCTCGCGGCCTAACCTGACACCGGAGTCAGTCTACGAAATGTGGGAGGGACGGCAGGATGGACGTGCGCAGCATCGAGGACAAGGAGCCGGTGGTCGAGCACAACGGCACGGTTCCGGTGTGGTGGATGATCGAGTCCCGCGAGTTCAAGGACATCACCGACGGGGGCTATCTGGAGCTCGTCAACGAATTCGAGGTCCCGGGCGGAGGATTGGTCGATCCCCATTCCCATCCGACCCACGAGTTCTATTACGTGATGAACGGACGGGGAATCATGACGATTGACGGAGAGGACCGCCCCATCGCCCAGGGCGATCTCGTGTACATCCCACCGGACAAGGTCCACTCACTGCGGCCGGTCAGCGACCACGCTCCGATCCACTGCTTCTGCTTCGCCATCGGCGTGAAGGGCGCCGGCGCCATCAACTACACGACCCACTAGGGAGGCCGCGACCACATGGGCCGCGTCCTCGTCACCCGCAACCTGATAGACGAAGGCATCGATCCGCTCGTCCAGGCGGGCCACGACGTCGTCTACGCGAAGGGCGATGGAGATGTCGCCCCGTCGCACGACGAACTGGTCGGGCTCGTCGGTGCGTTCGACGGCATGGTGTGCCATCTGACCGACCGTATTGATGCGCCTGTCTTGGAGGCGGGACGTGCCGGCCGGCTCCGGGTCGTCGCCAACGCGGCGGTGGGCTACGACAACATCGACGTACCCACGGCAGTCGCGCTCGGCCTCGTCGTGTGCAACACCCCCGGTGTCCTCGACGACACGACAGCCGACTTGGCCTTCCTCCTCATCCTGGCGGCGGCACGGCAGTCGACCGAGGCGGAGCGGATCCTCCGGGAGGGCCGCTGGCAGGGGTGGGGGTTCGCCTCGCACCTGGCCCGAGACGTCCACGGGGTGACGCTGGGCTTGGTCGGCTTCGGGCGCATCGCCCGGGCGGTGGCGGCGCGCGCCTCGGGCTTCGACATGGGTGTCCTCCATACGACAAGACACGACACGGGACTTCCCGGCTTCGTGGCGTCGTTGGACGAGTTGCTCGAGCGCTCCGACATCGTCAGTCTGCACGTGCCCCTCAACAACTCGACGCACCACCTCATCGGCGCGCCGGAACTGGCCCGGATGAAGCCCTCCGCCGTCCTCGTCAACACGGCACGCGGTCCGGTGGTCGACGAGAACGCGCTGGCGGACGCGCTCGAGAGGGGGACCATCTACGGCGCCGGTCTCGACGTGTACGACGGCGAGCCGGTGGTCAATCCCCGGCTGCTCGCGGCACCCCGGACCACCCTGCTTCCTCACATCGGCAGTGCAACTATCGCCACGAGGACGCGCATGGCGCAGCTTGCGTGCCAGGGGGTCTCGGACGTCCTCGCGGGCCGGACACCGCCGAACACGGTGAGGGGTGTACTTCCCCCGCAATAGCCCGACCGTTCCCTTCTGTCTCTGTCCCCGCCCGAAACATCGGAGAAGGGCGGGGATACGATCCGTCGCGTCGAGTTGTCGCCACGTGTGAGGCGGAGGAGGTGCCGTGAAAGCGGTTCGGAGCATCGCCATCTCGGCCGTTTCGGTGTCGGTGACTCTTATCACCATCGGCGTCGTGGCCGCGAACCCGTTCCTCCCGGTCCCGGCGGTCGCTTCCACCCCGAGCTGGCAGACGGCCGCCTCCTACCCGCCCTTGACCAACGTTCGGGCCGTGTCTTGCGCCCCGGACGCCACGCCGAGCACCACGACCTGCGTCGCCGTGGGAGACGACGGCGGCAACTACGCCTCGATCATCCTCACCAACAACGGCGGCACCACCTGGACCAATGGGACGCCGCCCGCCGGCGTCACGACGCTCGCCGCCGTGTCCTGCCCGTCGGCATCCGTCTGCTACGCGGGCGGTGGCTCAGGGATCATGAAATCGAGCAATGGTGGCTCGACGTGGACGATTGAAGACGGTTCCTTTTCACCGCAGTCGATCTCCTGCGTCACGACGATCGAATGTACGGCTGTCGAAGGATCAAAGATTGTCAAGACCGTCGATGGAGCATCGTGGACACCACAAACACCTCCAAACGGTACCGACTCCCTAATCAGCGTTTCTTGTCCAAACCCTCTGACATGTGTGGCCGTAGGGGACATAAGCGGCAACCCGGCAATAGTCGGAACGAATGATGGATCAACTTGGAGCGATCTCGATCAACCATTGGTCACACTTCTCTCATCTGTCTCTTGCTTTTCCGGAACCTTTTGCGTTGCTTCCGGGATCGCTTCTGGTGGTGGAGCTACTTCGATCAACACTCAGAACTTTTCAACGTGGGCGAATACATCATCGATCCCAAGTGGATCCGAGCTGGCAGGTGTCGCTTGTGTCAATGGAACCAACTGCATCGCCGTAGGCACAAACCTTAGCTCGACCCCCTATGTGGTCGGCACTCTCAACAACGGATCGACTTGGACGAGCCAAACAGTCCCACCCAATGCCATCGACTTGACGAATATTTCTTGTGCCAGCGCGAACGACTGCATCGCAGTTGGGAGCACAGGCAATGCCGGAGCGGGGTCCACCATCATGGCAACGACGACCGGAGGACTGTCCTGGTCGTTGCAGACGCCTCCGGCCGGCAAAAGCCAACTCAACTCCGTCTCTTGTCCCACAACTGCACACTGCTTCGCAGTCGGGCTCGATACCGTCCTGCAGACCGTCAACGTCGGACGAACATGGAGTTCTCAGTCGATTCCATCGAACGTCAGCGGCTTGACAGGGATTTCATGCGTGTCACCTTCGCAATGCACTGCCGTCGGCTTCGGCATCTTTTCCAGCCCGGTGATCATCGGCACCAGCGACGCCGGCTCCACCTGGACCAGTGAACCGGTGCCGTCGCAGGTCGGATCCCTGTCGGCGGTCTCCTGCGTTAACACCACCACCTGTCATGCCGTGAGCGATTTCGACGCCAGCGCCGGGTCACCGAGCATCGTCGTGACGACAAACGGCGGGAGTTCATGGTCGACCGAATCGATACCGGCCACCATCACCAACTTCATCGGGATCTCCTGTTCGACCCTCCTCGACTGCATCGCAATCGGTTCGTCCTCGGGCGGCCCCGGTTCCGTCATCCTTGCAACAACAAACGGTGGGGAGAATTGGTCACCACAAACGGTCCCAGCGGGCGTATCGACCCTCAATGGCATCTCTTGCGCCAACGCGAGCGACTGCATCGCAGTCGGCTCCCATGCCATCGGAACAACAGACGGCGGTGCCATCTGGAGTGACCTCGGCGTGCCGGCCGGGCCGAGCAGTCTCTCCTCTGTCTCGTGCCTGAATGTGACCACGTGCACCGCGGTTGGCCAGACCGCCATCGTCAACACCACCACGGGCGGACTCTCTTGGAGTAGGGCGGCCGTTCCGCCCGGGGTCGGCTCTCTGGTCGGCGTCTCGTGCGCCAGTACCGCCAACTGCATCGCCGTCGGCAGGGCAACCGACTTCGGCGGCCTGATCGCCACCCTCTCGGCACCGCCGACGATCACCACGACGAGTGTCGCAGTCGGCACCGTCGGGGTCCCGTACTCACAGACCCTGAGTGCAACTGGCGGCCTCGCGCCTTACAGCTGGTCGATCAGCAACGGCGTCCTCCCGGCCGGGTTGAGCTTCTCCGCCCAGGGCACGATCAGCGGTGTCCCGGCCATCCCCGGAACTCCGTCGGTGACCTTCACGGTCACAGACGCCAACGGCCTTTCCAGTTCGGAGCCGATCACGGTCACCGTCGGTCCCGTTCGACCGCCGGGGTACTGGCTGGTGGCCAGCGACGGCGGCATCTTCAGCTTCGGGGGCGCCCAGTTCTACGGGTCGACCGGCAGCCTGCAACTGAACCAGCCGATCGTCGCAATGGCGTCCACCCCCGACGCCGGGGGCTACTGGCTCGTAGCGTCCGATGGCGGCATCTTCGCCTTCGGTGACGCCGTCTTCTACGGATCGACCGGCGGCACTCCGCTCAACGCGCCGATCGTCGGCATGGCGTCGACGCCCGACGGACAGGGATATTGGCTGGTGGCGTCCGACGGCGGCATCTTCGCCTTCGGCGACGCCGGCTACTTCGGCTCGACGGGTGCCATCCACCTCGACAGGCCGATCGTGGGCATGACCGCAACTACCGATGGGGGCGGTTACTGGCTCGTAGCCTCCGACGGCGGCATCTTCGCATTCGGCGCCGCCACCTTCGAAGGTTCCACGGGTGGGATACCCCTCAACAGCCCGATCGTCGGGATGACGGCAGACCCCACCGGTGCCGGTTACTGGCTCGTCGCGTCGGACGGAGGCGTCTTCACCTTCGGCACCATCGGGTACTTCGGGTCAACCGGAGGATTGCCGCTGAATGCACCGATGGTATCGATCGAGCGGACGCCCGACGGCCAGGGCTATTGGATGCTCGGCCGCGACGGCGGCATTTTCAGTTTCGGGGACGCCGGCTTTTACGGGTCAACCGGAAACCTGGTGTTGAACCGGCCTGTCGTTGGGCTCGCCGCCGTGCCTTAAGCCGGTACATCGACGATCGGTCGCGGCGTCGTAGCTACCTCATGAGCTGCGTGGGTCGCGCTCGACTGCCGGATTGGCGACGTTCTCGATGATGAGCAGATCGATGCCGTTCAGGTCGAGGCGGCCCGGACCCGACTGCAACATCACCGCGTCCAGGTGGCACTCCCCACCGAACCCGGTGCTGGTGTTCACCACGGTGATCTCCACGACCCCAGGCCCTCGAGCGTTCTTAAGCTCAATCGTGCTCGAGACGACCTCCCAGGAGTATTGCAGCGCTTCGGGCACCACCTGCCGTAGGTGGCCGATACGCACCTGCGTCACCGTGCGGCCCACCGCGCTTCTCCGCCGAGCTGGCGGTCGCGTGGCAGATGGAGAGTTCGTGGATCTCGACCCACCCCTGCTCGAAGCCTACGGAGAGGCCCTCCGGGGAACGAGGCGGGCGAGTGGTCAGGCCGAAAGCACTTCCTCACGCGGATCCGCCGCCAGCGCGGCGCTCCACTTCTCCTCGACACGGCCGAGACGCCAATAGAGGAGGGCGACCGCCCACGTGACCACGAACAGAGCGACGATCGCATAACCGGCTGTGTTGATGTTGAAGCTCCGGACGAATACCCAGAACGGCGAGTTGAGGTTGGCTTCCTGCCCGATCAGACCAAGGATCTCGACCGTGCCGATGAAGAAGGCGACGGCCACCGACAGACCGGTGATGGTCAGGTTGTAGAAGACCTTCCGCACCGGGTTGGCAAACGCCCAGTCGTAGGCGAAGTTCATGAAACAGCCGTCGAGCGTGTCGAACAGACACATCCCGGCGGCGAAGAGAATGGGGAGAGAGACGACGGCGTAGAAGGGCAGGCCGCCTGCGACGGCGGAGCCTGCTAGCACGAGGAGTCCGACCTCGGTGGCAGTATCGAAGCCCAGGCCGAAAAGCACGCCAACCGGGTACATCTTCCAGGACGTGTCGACCCGGCGGGCGTAACCCCCCAGCATGCGGTTCATCACGCCCCGCTGTTCCAGTTGCCGCTCGAGCTCGACCGGGTCGTAGTGCCCGGACCGCATCTGCCTGTAGACGCGGGCGATGGAGACCAGCACGACGAAGTTGAGCAAGGCGATCAGATAGAGGAAGGTCCCGGAGACGGAGGTACCGATCACGCTGGTCGCCGAGTGCAGCCCGGACGATCCGTTGCTGACTTGGAGGTTGAGCGCCCGGATCCCGAAATTCAGCAGGACGGCCAGCACAACGACGATGGTCGAGTGGCCGAGGGAGAAGAAGAAGCCCACGCCGAGGGGGCGCCGCCCCTCGTGAACCAACTTGCGCGTCGTGTTATCGATGGCGGCGATGTGATCGGCGTCGAAGGCGTGGCGCATGCCCAGCGTGTACGCCAGCGTGCCGGCGCCCAGGCCGAACAGCTTGGTCTGGGAGACGCGCAGGTGGTGTCCGACGGCATCGCCCAGGAGGAGCCAGCCCACCACATTGAGCGCCACGACGACGAATGCCATCCCGCCGATTCGCGACCATTCACGACGGGACAGACCCGAACGCAGCCTCCGGTATCGGCGGCGGGGCTTCTCAGACAAGCGAGGCTTCTCAGATAAGTCAGTCAAGGGCACGCCTCTCATACGGAGCCGACTCCCGGACTGTACGCTTATTGCAAATGAGTCGCAATAGAGTCTCGATCCGAGGGACCGGAGACTGGACCCGCTCGCCGGTACGATCGGCCGGCGTGAGCAGGCGCTCGCCGGATCACCCGGTCGGGACGGCGGAGGCGGCCTCGGTCGATGATGCGCTCGACCTCGTGCGCCGTGCCGGCGGGAGAGTCACCCCGTCCCGTCGCTCCCTCCTCCGGGTCCTCTTCACAGCAAAAGGGCACGTCACCGCCGAGGAACTGGCGGCCGAGCTTCAGCGCGAGTCGCCGGACATCCACATGTCGACCGTCTATCGCAATCTGGAGGAGCTGGAACGGCTGGGCGTGGTCGTGCACGCACACTTCGGGCACGGGCCGGCGACTTACCACCTGGCAACGTCGGTGCATGGGCACTTCGTCTGCGAGGAGTGCGGAAAGCTGATCGAGGTTCCGGACACCCTCTTCGACGGGCTCGCGAACAAGGCGCGGTCGCAGTTCGGGTTCATCATCGACCCACACCACTTCGCCATGCTGGGTCGTTGCGCCGACTGCGGCTGAGCTCACAAGGTCCCCGGCGGTCTCAACGCAAGCCCACGAGGATCGTCGACATGCTCGTCGGCGACCCTCTCCCCCGCATCAGCTGACGCCCGGCCACCGGCGGCTCCGGCGCACCGGCCCGACGGCTACCCCAGGCCCGGTTTCACGTTCAGGAAGCGGCAGAAGATCCCGCAGCCCGGGTGCGGCGTCAGGTCCGTCCCCGGCGTGAAGGAGACGCCCCGGTACACGATGCGGTCGCGCGGCGCCTGCAGCGTCACGAAGTGCTCGCCCGGCGGGACCGAGCTCGCACGGAGGTCGTCCGTGATGTTCACGAGCTGGTTGGGGTCGGCACCCTGGTCGCCGCTGCCGCTCACGGTCGAGGTGATCGCCCACAGGCTGACGGTGCCGTCGGGGTTGACCCGCCCGGCCAGGTTGCGCAGCCCGTCGGTGGCCGGCGCCCACGGCAGGCCCGATGGGCCGGTGCCCGAGTTCAGGCCGGTCGGGTAGCCGGGACCCTGGTAGGGCTGGCCGGTCGAGGCCGTTCTGCAGCGTGTAGGCAAGCTGCCACGACTGCGTGGCCGCGTCGAAGACCCACTTCTGCAGGCCCGCCGTGGTGGACGCGGCGGCCGCCGGTACTCGCCCAGCGGGCCGCCCGTCGTGGCCGAGTAGGCGGCGTCACCCGACCCCTCGTCCGCCACGTACAGCGTGTTGTTCTAGGCGCCTACCAGGTCGTGGAGTGCTTGAGCGTGCGGTCGATGATGCCGAGCGTGGCCCGCAGCGCCGTCTCCGAAATGACGGGGAAGATGTCGGCCTCCTTCCACTGCGGGTCGATGTCGGACCAGTCGTAGTACGAGGTGACCAGCGTCCCGCCCTCGGTCGGCTCCAGCCGGTACCCGTAAACGTGGCCGATCTGAGGCCGGATCTGTCCGAGGATCGTCCAGGCGATCTCGCGGTCGGGCTCGAGCGTCGTGATGGTCACGGTCACGTCGTACTTGCCCATGGGGTAGTCGTTGAGCGCCTCGCGGTCCATGTGCACCACGAACTCGTCGCCCACCCTGGACACCGGTTGGCCGGTCGCATCCTGCAACATGCCCGAGCTGTCGATGGCGACGTGTCCCTGCGGGTCACTCAACAGCGCCAAGATCCGCGCCGGCTCAGCCGGGATCGTCCGCTGCACCTCCATGCGCTCGACTTTCTCTGCGGACTCTGAATTGGTCACGTCGGACATGGCCGACAGTGTGCCACCCCGGCCACCGCAGCCCGCTAGGGACCGTCCGTCACAAGCGAAGTGTCCAGACCGAGGAGGTCGAGCGTGGTGGCACCCGAGCGCAACGCCTCGAAGAACCCCGCTTCCTTCGCCTCGCGGGCGCGCCCGGCCGTCAGCACGGCGTCGAGCGCGTTGCCGGCCACGAAGGTCACGCCGTCGCGGTCCCCGACCACCCAGTCCCCGGGCGAGACGAGGACCCCGCCCACCCGGGCCGGAGCGCCGGCCGTCCCGGGCTTGTCCTTGGTCGCCCCGGTGAGCGCGACGCCCGCGGAGAACACAGGGAAGCCGTGCGCCTCCAAGGCGGCCACGTCGCGCACCCCGCCGTCGAGCACCAGCCCGGCCAGGCCCGCGGCCTCGGCCGCGGTCGTCAGGACCTCTCCCCAGTAGCCGCGGTCGGGCACGAGCCCGACGTCGACGCAGAGCACGCTCCACCGCGGGGCCCGGGTCACGGCGACGTGCACGGCCAGGTTGTCGCCGGGCGCACAGCGGACCGGGTAGGCCGGCGCCGCCAGCGCCGCGCCGGGCCAGGCGGGCCGAAGCCTGCGGTGGGCGGCCCACCCGCCCGACTCCCCCAGGGTGGCCGCGCCCAGTGCGGCCAACGCCGCCCCTTTTTCGGCGAGCGCCGCCGCGCTCGTGCTCGCATCCGTCACGTCGCCCACGTCGCTCCTCCTCGGGTCGGACACCTGCCGCCGTGCATTGGACCACCCGGCACCGGCGGCGCACCAGCCGTACACTCCGGCCCATGCCCGACACGATGCTGGTCGTGACCCAGGTGGCCCCCTACGTGGACGGCCCGGCGGGCGTCCACGGCACGCTCACCCAGGCCACCACGGCGCTGTCGGAGCTCGCCGGGCTCGCGGGTCTGGTCCCCGTGGCTGTCCCCGACGTGCGCGACGTCTCCCCGGACCAGCTCGCCGCGGCCCGGGTCCTCGCGCTGTTCACCATCGGGGAGACGCCGTGGTCGGACGACCAGAAACGCGCCGCACACCAGGCCTGGGTGGACGGGCGCCTGCGCGTCTTCGGCGTGCACTCGGCCACCGACGCCAGCCACACCTGGCCCGAGTACGGCCAGATGCTGGGTGCGCGCTTCGACGGGCACCCCTGGACCCAGGACTTCGCCGTCGACGTCGTGGACCACGACCACCCGGCCACCGCGCATCTCGGCGACCAGTGGCCCTGGCACGACGAGGTGTACCTCTTCCGGGACCTCAGGCCCGACGCCCGGGTGCTGTTGCGGCTGGCCGAGAACCAGGTCGACCTCTCCGCCCCCGGAGGCCGCGTGCCCGCGTGCGGCTTCCCGCTGGCCTGGTGCGTACAGGACGGCGCCGCCCGCTCCTTCTATACGGCGTTGGGCCACTTCCACCTCGCCTGGGAGCTGCCCGTCTATCTCCGCCACCTGGCCGGAGGGCTCGCCTGGCTCGAGGACAGCGCCTAACCTGACGCCCATGTCAGGGTCGTCGGCCACCGCTCCCCTCCCGGACTCCATGGCCGCGGCCGTCTACCGCTCGCCCGGCGTCCTCGCCGTCGAGGAGCGCCCGGTCCCCCGTCCCGGCCCGGACCAGTTGGTGGTGCGCGTCCACTCCTGCGGCATCTGCGGGTCCGACATCCATCAACTGCGCGACGGCTGGGGCTCCAAGCCGGGCACGGTCGCCGGGCACGAGTGGAGCGGCACCATCGCCGCCGTCGGCGAGGAGGTCACCGGGTGGTCTGTCGGCGAGCGCGTCGTCGGGGGCGCATCGCCGAAGTGCGGGACGTGCCGGCGCTGCCGCGAGGGCAAGCCCTCGCAGTGCGAAAACCGCGCGCTGATGACCGGTGAGCACAACGACGGCGCCTTCGCCGAGTTCATCCTCTGCCGGGCGGCCGGCGTGCTGCGACTGCCCGAGGGACTGTCGGCCCGGCACGCCGCGCTGGCCGAACCGCTCTCCGTGGCGCTGCACGGCATCACGCGCTCGGGCGTCGCGCCGGGCGACACCGTCATGGTCTTCGGCGCCGGCCCGATCGGCGCGCTGAGCATCGCGGCGTTGCGCGCCATGGGCATCACCGACGTCACGGTCGTGGAGCCCCACGAGGCCCGCCGCCGTCTGGCGGCCGACCTCGGCGCCCGCGCCGTCATCGATCCGGCCGACCTCGAGGTCTTCCCCTCGTGGGAGCCCGAGCGCCTGTCCTCGCGCCCGGTCCACGTGGTGCTCGAGTGCTCGGGGCACAAGGCGGCCATCGAGGCCGGGTTCCATCAACTGCGGCGGGGAGGCATCCTCGTGATGGTCGGCGCCGGCATCGACCACCCGACCTTCGACATCAACCGGATGATCCTCAACGAGCTGACGGTCACCGGCTCGTTCGTCTACGACCTGGGCGGGTTCGAACGCGCGCTCGAGCTGCTGGCGTCCGACGGCTTCCCGGCCGACCTCCTGATCGAGCCCACCGCCGTCCCGCTCGACGCGATCGGCCAGGCGCTCGAGGACCTCGCGGTCGGACGCATCGCGGGCAAGGTCATGGTCGTCCCGGAGGTGAGTGGCTGATGGCACATCCCTACTATCCGACGGGGAATCCGCGCTTCAACCACGTCGCCATGTCGCTCCCCTCCGATCTGCTCGACGAGCGGAACCGCACGGACATCTGTCGCTTCTTCGACGAGGTGCTGGGCTTCGAGGAGATGCCGGTCATGACCCAGGACCGGCGGCGCTTGATCCTCAGCTGCGTCCACTGGGACCAGTTCATCTTCCTCATCGCCGAGGACGACCCCATGCGCTGCCCGCGCATGGACCACTACGGGTTCTCCGTGGGCTCCCTCGACGAGCTCCGGGGCATACAGCAGCGCGCCGAGACCTTCCGCAAGAAGGACGACCGCATGGAGCTCATCGACCTGCACGTCGACGACCAGACGGTCGTCAAGATCCATTCGCTCTACGTGCGCTACATCCTGCCCATGACGGTCGAGTTCCAGTACTGGGAGTTCCCCGAGTCGGCCAACTGACTCGGCCCAACCCGGCCCGAGTCGGCCCGATCCAGACAGCCAGCCCCGCAGCCGGACCATGGCAACGGAACGGCGGGTCCCCAGACAGCAAGCGGCCCCCACGCGTGGGGCAACGGGGAAGAAGTCCCGGGTGGGGGCCGCCGCTCGCAGGGTCTGTGAGCCGGGTGGAGTCGCTTGACCGCCGAAGAGTCTCTTTCCCTTTCGCCGCCTGAGTACGGTGACGCCGCTCGGGTCGGATCTGCCCCGGGACCCACGAACCCGCCCCACGCCCCGCCACTCCCTTCGTACCCTGTCCAACCCCTGTCGACCACGGGTCCGAAAGTCATAAAAACCGCGCAATGGTCGCAACTTCACCCCCGCTCAGGGGGGCGAGCCCCCACCCTACGCAGCTACCGTGCGTCTATGACCCCCCAAACGTCCACATCCGAACAAGCCAACAAGGCCGAGCGGTTCCGGGCCCTCCACCGGCCGGAAAGCCCGCTGCTCATGCCCAACGCCTGGGACGTCGGGTCGGCCCGCCTCTTCGCCTCCCTGGGATGTGCGGCGATCGCCACGACCAGCGGCGGGTTCGCCGCGACCAGGGGCCGCCTCGACGGCGCCATGACCCGCGACGAGGTGCTGCACCACTGCGGCGAGCTCGTCGCGTCGGTCGACGTGCCCGTGTCCGCGGACCTCGAGAACTGTTTCGCCGACGACCCGGCCGGTGTCGCCGCCACCATCGCCGCGGCCCTCGGAGAGGGCCTGGCCGGCGGGTCCGTCGAGGACTTCAGCCGCACCGCCGACGAACCCATCTACGAGCCGGCCCACGCCGCCGCACGCGTGCGCGCGGCCGCCGAGGCGGCGCACGCCGGGCCGGTTCCCTTCGTACTGACCGCCCGCGCCGAGAACTTCCTCCACGGACGGCCCGACCTGGCCGACACCATCGCCCGGCTGCAGGCCTACCAGGAGGCCGGCGCCGACGTTCTCTTCGCGCCGCGCGTCGTCGATCCCGGCGACCTGCGCACGCTCCTCGCCGCGGTGGACCGGCCGGTGAACGTGCTCATCACGCCGGACGCACCGGCCATCGGCGAGCTGGCGGCGCTGGGGGTGAGCCGGATCTCGGTCGGCGGTGCCATCGCCGCCGCCGGCTACGGCCTGGCCGTGCGCGCCGTCCAGGAGCTCCAGGAGAAGGGCACGCCCAACTACTGGGAGGCCGCGGCAGCCGCCCGCCCGCGCATGCAGGACGCGTTCGTCAAGCCCTGACCGCGACCGTCACCTCGACTTCGACGGCCCCGCCCCGCGGCAGCGCGGCGACGCCGATGGCCGAGCGGGTGTGCCGTCCCGCCGCTCCGAAGACGTCGGCCAGCACCCGGCTGGCACCGTCCACGACGGCCGGCTGTTCGTGGAAGTCCGGGGCGGAGGCCACGTAGCCGGTCACCGTCAGCACGCGTTCGATGCGGTCGAGCGAGCCGAGCGCCACCTCCAGGACCGCCAGGGCGTTGAGCGCGCACACCGCCGCGGCCGCCCGCCCCTCCTCCACGCTGACGTCGTCGCCCAGCCGCCCGAGGCAGGTGAGCCTGTCCTCTATCCGGGGCAGCTGGCCCGAGGTGCGGGCCACGCCGTCGTGCACCACCACGGCGTCGAGCGGGTCGTGCGGGGGGTGCGGGCCGTGCAGCGTGAGGCCCAACTCGGACAGCCGGGCCCGGACGGCGCCGTCGCTCACGGGAGCCGCCGCCTACCGCATGTAGGGGTACACGTTGGCGAAGTTCTGGTTCACCTTCTCCGGCAACGGGAAGATGCCACCCAATTGCTTGGCGCCCCAGATGATCTTCGCCGAGCGCTCCACCAGCGCGGTGTTGTGCATTGCCTTGTGCATCGTCGTCCCCACCGCGACCATGCCGTGGTTGGCGATGAGTGCGGCGCCGCGGTTCTCGAGCGCCTTTACCACCTGTTCCCCGAGCTCGGCCGAGCCGCTCGGGCAGTACTCGGTGCAGCGGATGTCACCGCCGAGATACACGGTGAACTCGTCAATGCAGCTCGGGATGTCCTGGTGCGCCACGCCGAACATCGTGGCGTACACGGCGTGGGAGTGGATGCACACGGCGATGTCCTCGTAGGCGTTCTGGACGGCCAGGTGGAGGTACTTCTCGGACGTCGGGCCCCGTTCGCCCGAGACGACGTCGCCCTCCGGGCTGACGATCACGATGTCGTCGGGCGTCATGATCCGGTAGTCGAGCGACGACGGGGTCACGGCGATGTTGCCGTCCTCCATCCGGGCCGACAGGTTGCCCGAGGTCCCCTCGACCAGTCCCTTCTCCAGCAGTTCCTTGGCCGCGGCGCAGATCTGCTCGGCTGCGTTCTCAATGAAGGTGGCCATGACGGGCGTGCTCCTCAGCGCTCGTGGGCGACGGCGGCCGCCCGGTGGGCAGATCGTACCGCCGGGCCACCATCCCTGACACCGCTGTCAGCAATTGGCAATTGCCGGGACCGCCGGCGACAGCGAGAAGAGAAAGGGTGGGGAGACGCCATCGGGCGGTGGCCGTGGACCATCACTCCGGTCATGGATCGGGAGCGAGTCGTCCGAACCGGCGTCGACCGCTTCAACAAGAAGGACTTCGCCGGCGCCGTCAGGCTCCTTGACACGGACGCCCAGGTGTCGGACCTCTTGCGTACCGGCTCGATCATCAATGATCGCGACGCCGTCCTGCTGCAATGGACCAGGCGATTCGAGAGGCGAGGGTGGAGGCGCTCGTGGCGGACGTCGTGGCACCCCCGGGTCGGTTCTTGCTGCGGTGTCCTTCCAGGCGTACACGCCGGATGAGGTGCCCTTCGGTACGCCCTTCATCGTCGCAAGCCGTTTCAGGTTCGACGAGGACCGGATCATCGCGTTGACGCACACGCCCTTCGACGGCATCCGGGACGACACCAAGGCTCTCTTCCGCGTGTGCTGAAACCCGCAGGGCCCGGGACGACGCACGGGGCCGGAGTAATCTGCGCGCCATGGGACTTCTGGACGGTCGTGCGGCGGTGGTGACGGGTGCGGGCCGGGGCATCGGGCGGGACATCGCGCTCTGCCTGGCCGCCGAGGGGGCGAAGGTTGTCGTGAACGACGTGGGCGTCTCTCTCGCGGGCGAGGGCACCGCCGAAGACCCGGCGGCGCAGGTCTGCAAGGAGATAGAGGCGGCCGGCGGCACGGCCGTGCCGAACCACGACTCGGTGAGCGACTTCGCCGCCGCCGGCAACATCATCACCACGGCCGTCGACGCGTTCGGCGGGATAGACATCGTGGTCAACAACGCGGGCATCGTCCGCGACCGGACCGTCGTGAAGATGGACGAGGCGGACTACGA
Source organism: uncultured Acidimicrobiaceae bacterium (assembly GCA_963834405.1). Lineage (GTDB taxonomy): Bacteria > Actinomycetota > Acidimicrobiia > Acidimicrobiales > RAAP-2 > Bog-473. The sequence goes on from CAWIBX010000004.1 coordinate 256,894, forward strand.
CGCCGTGATCGCCGTGCACCAGAAGGGCACGTTCAACACCGTGCGGCACGCGGCGCCCCTCATGAGGGAAGCCGGCTACGGGCGCGTCGTCAACATCACCTCGTCGGCCGGTCTCCGGGGCAACTTCGGTCAGACCAACTACGGCGCCGCCAAGGCCGCCATCATGGGCATGACCTTCGTGTGGGCGCTCGAGCTCGGCAAGTACGGCATCACGGTCAACGCCGTGGCGCCGGCCGGCTTCACCCGGATGACCGAGGGCCTCTACGGCGGGGAGGGGCCGCCACCGGACCAGGACCCGGCGCTCAACGCGCCGCTCATCGCGTTCCTCGCTTCGGAAGGCGCGTCCTACGTGAACGGCCAGGTGCTGGGCCGGACCGGGTTCGCCTACACGTTGTTCCAGACTCCGCGCCAGATCGCCACCATGTGGAAGGACGGGGGGTGGACGCCCCAGGAGGTGGCCGACCACTTCCACGAGGTGCTGGGCCAGCACCTCCAGCCCGTCGGCATGGGAGAGCACCCCCTCCTCGGCAAGAAGGGCTGAGCCGCCGGCGCCGGCGCCGGCGCCGCAGGGAGCGATGCCCGCGAGGCCTGGGTAGGGTGGGAGAGACAGCACCGACCACGAGGGAGGGCATCCCATGGACGTCCGCGACAAGATCTACATCAACGGGGCCTGGGTCCCCTCGACCGGCAAAGGCACGCTCGAGGTCATCAACTCCGCGACCGAAGAGGTCATGGCCACCATCCCCGAGGGGACGGCCGAGGACGTCGACAAGGCCGTGCAGGCGGCCGCGGCGGCCTTCCCCGGCTGGGCGGCCACCTCCCGCGAGGAGCGGGGCAAGCTCCTGACCCGCATCGGCGAGGCGCTGGCGGCGCGGACCGACGAGATCGCCACCATCATTTCGCAGGAAGTCGGCATGCCGATGACCCTGTCCGGGTCCGTCCAGGTCGGCCTGCCGGCGGGCGCGTTCGCCGACGCCGCCAACGCCGCCGAGACCTTCCAATGGGAAGAGGAGCTCGGTAACTCACTCATCGTGCACGAACCGATTGGGGTCGTGGGCGCCATCACGCCGTGGAACTTCCCCCTGTATCAGGTCGTGCTCAAAGTGGCCCCCGCGCTGGCCGCCGGGTGCACCGTCGTCCTCAAGCCCAGCGAGGTGGCGCCGATCAATGCCTTCATCCTGGCCGACATCATCGACGAGGTCGGCCTGCCGGCCGGTGTCTTCAACCTGGTGAGCGGCGTCGGGCCGGTGGTCGGCGAGGCCATCGCCTCGCACCCCAAGGTCGACATGGTCTCCTTCACCGGCTCCACCCGGGCCGGGCGCCGCGTCATGGAGCTGGCCGCCGAGGGCATCAAGCGGGTCTCGCTCGAGCTGGGCGGCAAGTCGGCCAACATCCTGCTCGACGACGCCGACCTCGCGGCAGCCGTGCCGGCCGGGGTGTTCGCCTGCTACATGAACTCAGGCCAGACCTGCTCGGCCCTCACCCGGATGCTCGTCCCCCGGGACAAGCTGGCCGAGGTCGAGGAGCTGGCGGCGGGTGCGGCAGCCGGCTTCGCCCCCGGCGACCCGTTCGAGCCGGGCAAGCTGCTCGGGCCGCTCGTGTCCTCGGTACAGCGGGAGCGGGTGCGTGGCTACATCAAGAAGGGGATCGACGAGGGGGCCAAGCTGGTCATCGGCGGGGCGGCCGCACCCGAGGGGCTGGAGAAGGGCTTCTTCGTTCAGCCCACCGTCTTCTCCGAGGTCACCCCGGACATGACCATTGCCCGGGAGGAGATCTTCGGTCCTGTCCTCTCCATCATCCCCTACGACACCGAGGAAGAGGCGATCGAGATCGCCAACGACACCCCCTACGGCCTCTCGGGTGGGGTGTGGAGCAGCGACCCGGCCCGGGCCGAGAAGGTGGCGCGGCAGTTGCGTACGGGTCAGGTCGACATCAACGGCGGCGCCTTCAACCCGGGCGCGCCCTTCGGCGGCTACAAGCAGTCCGGCAACGGACGGGAGCGGGGCAAGTACGGCCTCGAGGAGTTCATCGAGACCAAGTCGATGCAGCGCTAGCCATCAGGGGCTGACACTGCCGGCGCCATCGCCGGCACCACCGGCGGCGCCCCGCCCGGCGTCAGCACCTCCATCCCCGACGACACGTCGTCCGCCGTAGTGCCCACGCCGAAGACCAGCGCGTCCCCCACGGTCGCGATGCCGGACCAGCAGTACTGGGGAACGGCGATGAGGGCTGCGATCTGGCCCGTCGCCGCCACGCGCACCTGAATCGCCTTCGCCCCCAGCCCCACGCCGTTGAACATCAGCCCGCCCGACACCGTCGTCGCGGAGAACGACGACGCCCCGTTCGCCTGCCACCGGACCGACCCGGTGGCGGCGTCGAACGCGTGCACCGAGGGCTCTTGCTGTGCCACGTCGCGGGGATCGGCCGGGTCGCAGACGGGGCGGACCCCGTGGGACGAGGGGAGGAAGTCGCCGAACGCCGTGGCCCCGACCACCAGCCCGTTCGCGTACGCCGTGTTGCCGATGAACCCGCCCGAGGTCCCGCCGAAGACCACGTTGGTGGCCCAGCGCAGCCGGCCCGTCCGGGGGTCGAGCGAGTAGTAGGTGCCGTTCTTCGCTCCTTCGCCGAGGAACACGGTCACCCCGGAGGCCGAGAAGCCGGCGTTGGCACTCGCCCCGAAGTCATCGTCGCAGGGCAGCGGGTTGGCCTTGGGGTGGAACTCCCACGCCAGCGTCCCGTCCGACACCCGCAACGCGAGCACTGCATCGGCGTACGGCGCGGAACCCAGGAAGTCGCAGTCCGCCGTGCCGAAGACCACCAGCCCGAGGTCGGGCAGCACCGTGCCCGACGACCAGACGCTGCCGCAGCTGTCGTCGAGGACGTGCCGCGAACCAGCCCTCGGCACGTCGGTCTCGAACTTCCAGACCGGGTCTCCGGTGTCCAGGCTGGCCGCCACGATGTAGCCGCCCGAACGGGGTTGGCCGTCCTCGTCGACGCCCACGATGACCTTGCCGTCGACGACGACGGGTGACGAGAAGATGCGCGTGCTGTCGTGATCGGGGTCCGGCCGTCCCGGCGTCCCGGGATACTCGTGCTCCCAGTAGACGGCCCCGGTGGCCGCGTGCAGCGCGTACAGCGTGTAGCCGCCCGCGAAGATGACCAGCGCCGGTCGCGAGCCGCTCGCCGGCTGGTACCAGGCCGACGACGTCACGAGCCCGCCGTCGGACGAGGCGTCACGCGGCTGCTGTCCTGGGTAGGGCGTGATGCCGTTCTGGGAGTGCAGCCGGACCTTCCAGCGCAGCGCGCCGTTCCGCAGGTTGAGGGCGTAGAAGTAGTCGTCCCAGGAACCGACGTAGACGGTGTCGCCCACCACCGTCGGCGTCGCCGTCACGGCGTCACCGGTGGGGAAGAACCAGGCCGCCTTGAGCGTCCGAGCCGACGCCGCGGTCAACGTCGTCCGGCCGTGGAAAGTGTGCTGCGCGTCGTGGCCGAAGCTGGGCCAGTCCCAGGGGCTCACAGTCACTGCCCCGCCCGACCCCGAAGCGGTTGCCGTGCCCGCCGGCGCGGGCAACGAGGCTGCGTAACCCGCCAGCACCGCGGCGGCGATGGCCAGCCCTCCCGCCGCCCACCGGACCCACCGACGGCGCGTCCGCGCCCGCGCCCGCATGCGCCCCTCCCCCGTCACTGCCACGCGCGCTCAGCCGAAGCCGGCCGTCGCCGGCTTGTCCGACTTCGGCCCGACGGCCGGTGCCGGGTTCTCGGCGGGTCCCGACAGGGGGGCCACGATCTTGCCGATGGGATACGGGCACTTGGTCTTATCCGGCACGCACACCGTGACGCTCGTCGGGAAGTCGAAGCCGCCGGCCACCGTCACCGGCGCCGAGGGCTGGCCGTTGAACACGTCCACCCGCATGACGCGGCCGCCGTACGACGCCGGGCCGCACCCAACGAGCGGCGACTTGCACGTGATGTGGATGTCGACGAAGTACAAGCTGCCGTCGGGCGCGAAGGCCAGCCCGAACGGGTTGTACTGGTCGGGGTTCGTGCCCATCTCGGCCAGCGGCGTCCCCGGGACCGTGCCGTACCCGGGCTGGGGCTTCCCGTCCGCCGTCACCCACTGAATGCCGGGATTGCCGATGAAGCTGCTGACGGCGTAGCAGCCGCACGCGGGGTCCTCGGCCACGCCGGCGGGGAAGGGCAGCCCGCCGACGAACGTCGAAACCAGCACCTTGCTCCGCGGGTAGAGGCCGCCGGGACATGCGGAGGCGCTCGTCGGCAGCGACGTGCCGGCGAAGCGGAGCACGCTCTGCGTGCCCACGTTCGGCACCAGCAGGTCGCCGTTCGGCGCGAGCGCCATCGTCCCCGGCTGGGCCAGCCCGCCGGTGCCGTCATCGTGGTGCGGCCCGGCGCCTCCCGCCGTGGGCCCGTACACAATGCAGTAGGTCGTGTAACTCGGGGCGAACCACTCCACCAGCCGCCCGTCGCTGGGCGGCGGGTACGCGCCCTGCGCTGTCGCGATGTCTGTGGCGAACACGTTGTGGTGCGCGTCCACGGCGCACCCGGTGTACGTCTGGTTGTTGTTGAAGACGCCGTTGGACGAGGGCGGCGAGTCCGACCCGATCGACTCGCCCTTCAGCTTGTAGGCGCCCGGGACGTAGAGGGTCTGGCCGCTGAACGAACCGTTGGGCTCGTCGAGCTCCTCGCCGTCGGGCGGCTGCTTGTAGGGCTTCTCCCCGCCGAGGTTGTGCTGGCTCGGCAGCGTCGGGTCGTAGCCGCCGACGAAGCGCCCGTGCGGCAGCACGCACACCTGCCCGTTGAGGTCCCACGCCGGGAGCAGCTGCCCCTGCCGGCCCGACGGCATGGAGAGGAAGTCGACCTCTTCGTTCTGGTCCCAGTAGACGAGGTACCCGGCTTTGCCGGACGCACCGCCGGCCGTGAGCGGCACGCTGCTGCCGGGCGTCAACGCCGACGGCCCCGCCACCGCCGGTGCCGACAACGCCAGGACTCCGAGCACGGTACCGAGGCACACTGCTGCTCCCGTACGCACGGCCCTTCCTCCCGATGCACCGAGACGCATAAACCCCCGTTGCTTACCCTGACGCTGCCGTCATCGTACGCGCCCCAACGCGCGTTTGCTCGTCGGAGTGTCGGCCCGCAGAGGCTGCGGCCACCGACCCGGCTCCGGCCCGGCCGCGACCGGCGGCGATCGGCCTGCCGCCGGCGTCTGACCCTTAGGCCAGCGGATCCCTCCACCCCGGCGAGCCCGTCCGCGCCCCGCCCGACACACGAAGCCCGATGTAGTTGCGCTGCGCCTCCACGGTGCCGGCCCCGACACACAGCCCGCGGATGTCGCGGTAGGCCCGCTCGAGCGGGTACTCGCGCGAGTAGCCGTAGCCGCCATGGATCTGCATGGCCTCGTCGCATACGAACTTCGCCGCCAGATTGGCCGCCGCCTTCGCGATCGCCGTCTCCAGAGCCGGGGGCGTGCCGCCGTCGCCGGCCAGGCGCACGGCCCGGGCCAGCAGCAGGCGCGCGCCCTCGAGCTGCATCGTCATGTCGGCGATCTTCCACTGCAGCCCCTGCAGCTCCGCCAGGGGGCGCCCGCCGATGACCCGCTCGTTCATGTAGCGCACCGCGTGCTCCAGCGCGCCCTGGGCCGCACCGATGCACATCGATGCGTTGCCGCACCGTTCGTGGTTCAGGTGCGCCAGCAGCACCTTGAAGGCGTCCGTGCTGGCCGGGTCGCCGGCGATCAGGACGTCGTCCTCGGTGATCTCCACCCCGTCGAAGGCCAGCTCGGCCTCCGTCGCCGCGTGGATCCCCATGCTCTTGTGCCGCCCGGTGACCGAGACCCCGTCCCGGTCCGTCGGCACGATGACGGCACCGATCCCCTTGGCCCCCTCCCCGCCCGGCCAGCGACACCAGACCAGCGCGCCCTGCGCCACGTCGCCGAGGGTGGAGTAGTTCTTGTAGGCGTTCAGCCGCCAGCGGCCCGGGCCGTCGGCCACGAGGGCCGCCCGCAGGTTCTGCACGGCTGACCCGGCGTCCGGTTCCGTGATGCCGATGCTGATCAGCGCCTCACCGTTCGCCGCCGCGGGCAGCCAGCGCTCCTTCATCGCCTCCGGCCCCAGGTGCTCTATCCCCCGCGGCGGGCCGTTGAACGTGAGCTGGCAGCAGATGGCCGACGAGACGTCGGCCCGCGCGATCTCCTCCAGGACGATGGAGGCCTCGACGTCGCCCAGGCCCAGGCCGCCCCACTGCTCCCCCACCGTGATGCGCAGCAGGTCCGACTCGGCCAGCGCCTTGCGCACCGCGGCCGGCACCGCGCCCACCTCGTCCCCCTCGTGAGCCCGCGGGGCCACCTCGCGTTCGGCCACGTCCCGCGCCAGCTGGCGCAGGGCCGCCTGATCCTCGGTCTCGGCCAGCAGGTCCACGCCGCCCGGACCGGAGCCACCCCCCGGAGCGCTCATCAGCCGAGCTCGGTGCCGACGATGCCGACGAAGCTCACGCCCTCGCCGGGCGCCCCGCCGAGATTGTGGGTGAGCCCCAGCGTGCGCCCCGGCCCCACCGTGGTGATCTGGCGCTCGGGCGGCGCCTCGCCCCGCAGCTGCAGCCAGCACTCGAAGAGCATGCGCAGGCCCGACGCCCCGATGGGGTGGCCGAAGCTCTTGAGCCCGCCGTCGGGGTTCACCGGCAACTCACCGTCGCGGTCGAACGTGCCGGCCAGCACCTCCTTCCAGGCGGTGCCGCGCTCGGCAAACCCGAGGTCCTCCATGAGCACCAGCTCGGTCGGGGTGAAGCAGTCGTGCACCTCGGCCATGGCGAGCTGCGCCCGGGGGTCGGTGATACCCGCCTGGGCGTAGGCGTCGGCCGCCGAGCGGACCACCTCCTCGAAGGTCGTGTAGTCGTAGCCCGGATCGATGGGCCCCGCCGCCGGCCCCGCCACGAAGGCCAGCGCCTTCACGTACAGGGGGTTCTCGCAGTAGCGGTGCGCGTCCTCGGCCCGGCAGACGATGGCGGCGGCCGACCCGTCGCTCACGCCGCTGCAGTCGAACACGCCGAGGTCCCCGGCCACGAGCGGCGCCTTGGCGATGGTCTCCATGGAGACCTCCTTGCGGAACTGCGCGCGCGGGTTGCGCGCCCCGTTCTGGTGGTTCTTCCATGCGATCCGGCTCATGACCTCCTTGAGCTGCGCCGGCTCCACGCCGTACTTGTGGCAGTAGGACGGCGCCAGGAAGGAGAAGGCGGCGGGCGACGTCAGCCCGGGGTCGGTACCGTCGCCCACGGGGCGCACACCGGTCAGCCCCGAGTACCCCGTGTCCTTCAGCTTCTCCACGCCGATCGCCATGGCGGTGTCGTAGGCGCCCGACGCGACCGCATAGCACGCGTTGCGGAACGCCTCGGAGCCGGTGGCGCAGTAATTCTCCACCCGGGTCACCGGGCGGTAGTCGATCTTGAGCGGACGCGACAGGGTGACGCCGCAGAAGCCCGACGTCATGGTGCCGAGCCAGTAGGCATCTATGTCGTCGAACGCCACATCCGCGGACGCGGTCGCCTCGGTCGCCGCGTCGGTCAGGAGGTCGTCGACCCCCTTGTCCCACAGCTCGCCGAAGCGGGTGCAGCCCATGCCCACGATGGCGACTTGGTCCTTGATCCCTCTGCTTGCCATCGGTCCTACGCTCCTTGCTCCCCCACCACCGGCCGCGCCTTCCAGAAGTAATTGTGCACGCCCTGCGCGGTCCACACGCGCCGGAACGTCATCTCCACCCGGTCCCCGATGGAGAGCTCGGACGCCTTGACGTCGGTCATCTCGCACCGGTAGCGGCCGCCGCCGTCGAAGTCGACGATGACCCCGACCACCGGCGGCGACAGGGAGAAGGCCAGGTGGTCGATCGTGAAAGTGGCCACGGTGCCAGGCACGTCGGCCAGGCGTTCGAGCTGCATCTGGTCGATGGCGTGGCACGAGAGGCAGGCCCGGGTGGGCGGCATGTGCCGGAACCCGCACACCAGGCAGCGGCTGCCGGTGAAGGCGTACTTCCACGACTCGGAGCGGTGCACGGTCGGCGCGCCCGGCCGCTCGGGATCGGGCCGCCGCGGCGGCTCCCGGCGCAGTTGCCCGCGCCAGGTCAGGAACGACGGGTAAGCGAGGTCGTCCCGGCCGGACGCAACCTGCTCGGCCACCGTGGGCACGCCCGCCGCGCGCTGCGCCGCCTGCGCGCCGGGCAACGCGTCCGTGGTTCGCAGCACGAAGGCGTCCGCACCGTCCGCCAGCGAGAGCACCGCGATCACCTGCCCCGGCTCGGCCCGTTCGAGGACGTCCGCCAGCGCGACGGCGGCGTGCGCCGCGCCCAGGTTGCCGACGGAAGCCGTGAGGTCCGGCGCCAGCGCCCCGTCGCGCACGCCGAGCCCCGACGACGCGGCCTTCACCGCCCGCACGTGCAGGCCGGTGACGACGGCGTGGTCGACGTCGGCCTCGGTCACGCCGGCGTCCTTCAACGCGGCCGCAAAGGCCTCCCGCGCCAGCGGCACATAGAGCTCCTCGCCGAAGCGTTCCTCCCACACGTGCGAGTCGAACTCGCCGGGCACGCGCCAGCGGTCCAGGAACTCGTCGCTGCTGGCGCCCCGTCCCACCAGCTCGGCCACCGTCCCCTTGCCCGCGCACACGAACGCCGCGGCGCCGTCGCCGCTGTCGCGCTCCTCGGACGAGCCGGCCAGCCCGGTCCGCAGGTCGGAGACGACGGCGAGGGTCGAACGGCCCGCAGCCGAGGCCGCGCCCAGCGCCTGCAGCACGGTGGCCACCGCCGAACGCGGCGAACCGCCGAAGTCGTAGGCGCCGCACGAGCGGTCCAGGCCGAGGGCGGCGTGCAGCACCGTGGCGTTGGTCTTGTCGAGGTAGCCCGGGTCCGGAGTGGAGAAGAACACGTCCTGCACCGACGGGGCCTCGCCGGCCGCGGCCGCCGCCAGGGCCCGGCGCCCCGCCTCCACGCCCATGGTCGTCGTGTCCTCGTCGTACGACGCGACCGTCCGCGTGCCTTTGCCGCCGCCGGCCCCGAGGACGCCCCCGATCGCCGATCGCTGCAGGCGCCAGAAGGGCAGGTAGGTGCCCCAGGCGACGATGCCACTGGTCATAGGACAGTGACCCTACCGACCCCGCTCACCCCGCTCGGCCTTCTCGGGCCGATGCCGCCGGCTGCGCCCCTTTCGGGGAACGACCGCCTCGGCTCCCACCTGGCCCGACGCGGCGGCCCCCTCGTCGCCGGAACGGGCTATGCGGTTGCGACCACGACCATCTCCCAGCTGTCCAGCTGGAGCGCCCCGCCGGCACCCGCACGGAATTGAACGTCGTGGAAGCCGGCGGCCTCGAGCCAGACGACCCATTCCGGCGGGGTCGGGAGCCGGACGAAGTACGACGCGTGCCGGACCTGGCCGTCCCGGTGGACCGTGCGCTCAATCACCATGCGGCCGGTGACCGGATCCCACGTCGACAGCTCAATCATGGAGTCGTCACCGTTTATCACCACGACGGCCTCCGGAGCGGGGACGAAGTGCCTGACTCCCCCGTCGTGGTGCATGGTGTCGATCGCCACCTTCCCGCCGGGCCGCAGCACGCGGTGGAACTCGCGCAACACCGTGTGGCAGTCCGCGTCGTCGTAGTACCCGAACGAGTTGAGCCAGCACACCACGGCGTCGAACGGACCGTCGACGGGGAGGTCGCGGACGTCGCCCTCGAGGTAGGTCACCGCGTTCGGCGGCATCAGTGGGTCCGCCCGCGCCTGTTCGAGATAGGCCGGCGTGAGGTCCACCCCCGTTACCTCCATGCCGGCCGCAGCCAGCCGGCGCGCGATCCGCCCGTGTCCACAGGGGGCGTCGAGGATCTTCGAACCGGCCGGCAGCTCGAGCACGCCCAGGATCTCGGCGGTGTCGGCGTCCGAGTGCTCGTCGTTTATCGACTCGGCGTAGAAGTACGGGTAGTCGTCGCTGAACGTGGCCTCCAGGTCGAACTGCATGCGCCATCTTCGCCGCTATGGTCGGCTCCATGCCTGCCGGCGAAGCCCGTGCCTTCGACACCGTCACTGCAGTGCGCCCGTCCGGCGAGCCCGGCCTCTTCGAGGCCGACGTCGATGCAGGGTGGGCGGTCGGGGACAAGCCCAACGGCGGCTACCTGCAGGCGCTGCTCGGGCGTGCCGCCCGCACGACCGGCCGAGGCGAAGGCCAACGGGCGTGGGAGGTGCAGTCCGCCGCCGTGACCTACCTGCGGCCTCCGACCTTCGGCCGTGCGGTGGTCCGCACGGAACTGCTGCGCCGCGGTCGCTCCGCCACCCACGTGCGCTCGCTTCTCATGCAAGGGGGCGAGAATCTGGTCGACGCCGTGTTCGTGTTGGGCGACCTGCCCGAGTCCCCGGTCCCGCGCTACGACGCCACGGCTGCCCTGTCGCTCCCGGCACCGGACCAGTGCGTCCGGCTGCCACCACAGATCCCGGGCGGCGCCCGCGTCGGCATCATGGACGTCACCGAGTTGCGTCTGGACCCGGCGACCATCCCGTTCCGGGAATCGCCGGCACCGGAGGATGCCGTCGCCGAAATCCGCGGCTGGACCCGCTTCGAAGACGGCCGGGGCCCCGATGCACTCTCGCTGCTTTTCTCCGTCGACGCTGTTCCGCCGGCCCCGCTGATGATCGGTTCGACCGGCTGGGTGCCCACCCTGCAGATGAGTACGTACGTGCGGGCGCTTCCGGCTCCCGGGTGGCTCCAGATCCGCATGACGGCCAACGTCGTGGCCGACGGCGTGGTGGACGAGACCTGCGTGTTGTGGGACGAACGGGGTCATGTGGTCGCGCAGTCGACCCAGCTCGCCCGCCTCCGCTTCCCCGACGACCCCGGCTGACACGCCAGGGCGGCCCCGGGGACGCCCGCATAGCCTGGCCGCGATGCGAACCCCAGCGACGACGCGGTCACCGGAGCCTCCGGCATGAAGGAGCTCGGCCCGTCGGACCTGGACGCGATCGCAGCGTTCTGCGCACGCTCGGTCCGCGACACGCCCACGCCCGAAGAACTCGAGGGTGCGCTGTTCGCACCCGACCAGCCGGTGGCCGTCCTGGGCGACCCGGCGCGGGGCCTCGTCGCCGTGGCGGAGTGCAGCGACGGGCCGCACATCCGTCTCCTCGCCGTGGACCCGGCACACCGCGGCCACGGGCACGGGCGTGCGCTGGTGCGGGCGGCCGAGGAGTGGGCGCGTAGGGCCGGCGCTCACAGCCTCATCGTGGGTGCCGACCCGCCCTACTTCCTCTGGCCGGGCGTCCCGAGCAGCGAGACCGAGCTGCTCTGCCTGTTCGAGCGGCTGCACTACGTGCGGGCGGAAGCCAACTTCAACATGGACGTCGACCTCGCCGGCATCCCGCCCGACCCGGGCGGACATCAGCTGGCGGGACCCGGGGACCGCGGAGAGGTCGACGACTGGATGCAGACCCACTGGTCCAACTGGCGGCCCGAAGCGCTGCGCGCCCTCGACAAGGGCAACCTCGTGATCTCCCGCGGCGACGACGCCGCCATCGACGCCTTCTGTGCGTTCGAGGTGAACCGGGCCGGCCTGCTCGGCCCCGTGGCGGTGCGTCCGGAACTGATGGGTCGGGGCAAGGGCCGCGCTGCGCTGCTCGGCGCGCTGCACGAGCTCCGCCGGCGGGGCCGGTCGTCCGTGTCGGTCGTATGGATCGGCCCGGTCGTGCCGTACGCGGCGGTGGGCGGGCGGGTGACCGACGTCTACTTCGTCTACCGCAGAGAGCTCGCATGAATTTGATCCCGGTGCCACGGACGGTCCAGTTGACCGAGGAGCTGGTCCCCGCTCGCCCGGCGACACGGCGCCTCGACCGGTCGCTGCCCGCCCAGGGGTACGCCCTGCGCATCGGCCGCGATCACGTCGACCTCGCCGGTGGGGACGAGGCGGGCCTCTTCTACGGCGAGGCCACCGTGGCGCAGCTGGCGCGGCTCCACGGCTCCAGCCTCCCCCTGGGCAGCGTGCACGACCACCCGGACCTGCCGGTGCGCGGCGTCATGCTCGACATCTCGCGGGACAAAGTCCCCACCATGGAGACGCTGCGTGCGCTGGTCGACCGCCTGGCCTCCCTGAAGGTCAACCAGTTGCAGCTGTACTCCGAGCACACTTTCGCCTATCGGGACCATGGCGACGTCAACGCCGGGTCCAGCCCGCTCGATGCGGACGACATCCGGTCACTCGATGCCTTCTGCCGGGAACGCCATGTCGAGCTCGTGCCGAACCAGAACTGCTTGGGGCACATGAACCGCTGGCTGTCCCACGAGCGCTACCGGCCCTTGGCGATCACGCCCGACGGCTTCGTCGACCCGTACGGCATCTCCCGCCAGGCGATGACCTTGGAGCCCACCAATCCCGCGTCGCTCGCTCTCGTCCGCGAGCTCCTGGGCGAGCTCCTGCCCTTGTTCACGAGCCGGCGTGTGCACGTCGGACTCGACGAAGCCTGGGAGCTGCCCCACGAGCGCATGGGTGACTTCCTGCACTGGGTGAGGACGCTGCGAGAACTCCCCGAACTCGAGGGCCGGGAGATGCTGATGTGGGGCGACATGCTCTCGGGACGACGAGACCTCCTGGGCGAGCTGCCCGGAGGGGTGACCTTGTGCGAATGGGGCTACGACGACTGGCACCCCTTCGACGAGCGCTGCGCCGACCTCGCAACGGCCGGCGTGCCGTTCTGGGTCGCGCCTGGGACGTCGAGCTGGCTGAGCATCCTCGGGCGCGTGACGAACGCCCGGACGACCTGTCGGCGGGCCGCCGAGGCGGCGCTGGCTCACGGTGGCGTCGGCTACCTCAACACCGACTGGGGCGACAACGGGCACCTGCAACAGTCCGTGGTGAGCGAGCCCGCGCTCGCCTACGGCGCGGCGGTGTCGTGGTGCCTCGAGACGAACGCCGACCTCGACCTCGCCGCCGCGTTGAGTACGCACGTGTTCCTGGACCGAACCGGCCGCCTGGCCGACGCGGTGCTGTCGCTGGGCGACGCGCACCGCTTGATCACCCCGCAGTTCCCGAACATGTCCGCCCTGGTCACGAACCTCTATTACCCCCAGCTGTCCGTCGGGCGGGGCCTGACCGACGGCCTGCGCGTGGACGAACTGGACGCGGTCGACTCCTGCCTGAAGGAAGCCCGGTCGACCGTGAGCGGGGTGCACCCCGATCGGCCCGACTCCTCGTTGTTGATCGACGAGACGGTGTTCGGCGCCGACCTCGTGTCGTTGCTCGTCAACGATGCCCGGGCGCGCCTGGCGGGCGACGGCAGCATCGGCTCGGTGCCCCCGGACACCCGCGCCGAATTGGCGGCGGATCTCGACGAGCTGACTGGGCGATACCGCTCGCTGTGGCTGGCCCGTAACCGGTCCGGTGGCCTCGACGACAGTGTGGGGTGGCTGGATAATCTGGCGACGGCGTACGCGTCGGGACGCCCGGATCCCAACTGGGGTGGCATCAGCGTCCGGAGCTGACGTTCCCACCTCATTCTCATGCTCGGCTCATAGAAGTCCAATGAACGCTCAAGGTTGATCCAATATTGGGGTGATAGCTCCACGCGGTGCTCGATGTGTCAACGGAGCGGCGATTGGGCCATCGCCCCGCACTCGACGGCGTACGCGGCATCGCGTGGGCCATCGTGTTCTGCTCGCATGCCTTCGTGCTCCCGCTGGCAGTCGGGCAGGAGGGCATGTTCGTCTTCTTCGCGCTGAGCGGATTCCTCATCACCGGGCTGCTGCTGGAAGAGCGGGCACGGACCGGGCGCGTGTCCTTGAGGAACTTCTTCGCCCGGAGGGCGTTGCGCCTGCTCCCCGCACTGGCGTTCTTCCTCGTGGCCTGGCTGGCGGTCGTGCTCGTGAGCCGGGGCAGCGGACCGTGGACGACCAGCGTGCCCGGGGGGGCGACGGGTCCGGGAACGGCTGCGGGTGTGGCGCTCCAGGGCGTGGGTGCGGCGCTGCTCTACGTGACCAACTGGGCCACGGTCTGGGGCTGGTTCACCGGCTACGTCCCACTGGGGCATCTGTGGTCCCTCGCGGTCGAGGAGCAGTTCTACCTGATCTGGTCGCCCGTGGTCGCGCTTCTCGTGTGCCGCCGCAGCCGGAGCGCCGTCGCCTGGGCAGCGGCATTGGCCGCGGGGGCGTCCTTCGTCGACGTGGCCCTACGGGACGGACACGGGCTGTCGCTGGTCATCGACATGAGCACCGACACCCGGGCCGGCGCCTTCCTGGTCGGCTCGGCGCTGGCCGCGGCGTGGTCACGCCGATCGCGCTGGTTGGCACTGGTCGAGCGTGTGGGGAGCCGGATCCTGGTGCCGACCACCCTGCTGGTTCTCGGCTGGGGCGCCTGGGCTTTCGACCACAGAGTGCCGCGCTGGGAGTTCACCGCGACCTGGGTTGCCGTTTCGCTCGCGGCGGGCCTCCTGGTCGTCGCGTTCCTGGACGAACGGAGATCTCCCCGCGGCCTGGCCGAGTCTCCCCTCGCCACCTACGTGGGGCGACGCTCCTACGGGCTGTACCTGTGGCACTACGTGTGGCTGACCTGGCTCGCCGGTTTTGGCCTGCTCGGCGTGCCTCTGGCCCTCGGTGCGACCTTCACCACGGCGGAGGCCTCGTGGCGACTCGTCGAACGGCCGGCGCTGGCCCGCAAAGCGCGGTTCTCCTCCGTCGCGGCGTCCCCAGAGGAGACTTCTGTGCAGGGGCCAAGCTTGTTGCCCGTCGACGCAGCGGACGCCGGCCCCGTGCCGGTGACCGGCGAGCTCGTTCAGGCGGCTTTGTCGCCCTCCGAGTCGCCGCCATCGTCTTCGGCGTCGTGACAGTCCCATGAGCAGAAGCCGAAGATCCGGGGCGACGCCGGGTTGTACTGGCAGTGCCGGCAGAGCGTCTCCGTGGCCGGTGCGCGCTTCGACCGGTCAGGACGTCCGGAGCTGACGGCAGACCCGACCCCACGCTGGTCAGGAAGGGTGTGCGGCACGACCATTGGCGTATCTCCTTTCGCAATCGTTCGGCGGACCGCCATTTGACGAGCCCGAGTTGGGATGAGGCTGTGTCCCGGACGGGAAGTGCCTGTGGACAATGCGGCCCCCACGGCCGCTTTCACGATGCCCCGCAACACAAAGAGCCGCTCCCCGTGGGAAGCGGCTCCTCGACGACGGGACTGGTACGAGTCCTGTTATGCCGTCGAGGCCACCTCCAGCATGCTCACCTTCGGGATGCCGTTGATCTGTACTTCCGACACGGAGACGCGTGAGCACAACAGGGCGTTCCAGCCATGCTGACACCGGGAATCCCCGCTTCTCGACGCGTGCTGCGTTGTCACCATGCCTCAGTATAGAGAACGCCGAGACCCTCTTTGAACGCGGCGGGGGCTAGAACGACCAATTCGAGGAGAGTTCATCGGCGCGTCACATGACACCTCCACGCCCGCGCTGCGGACCCCCGAAGACGCCGCCGCGATTCGGGGGTACCTCAGGCCGGGGCGTCGGCCAGCCGGGCCTTCAGCTCGGGCTTGACGACCTTCCCGGTGGCGTTACGCGGCAGGGCATCCACGAAGATGTATCGACGCGGCACCTTGTAGTCGGCGAGGTGTTGGAGCGCGAAGTCGCGCAACTGGTCGGCATCGGCTTCCGTGCCCGCTCCGGCATGCAGGACTACGAAGGCCACGACGTCCTCGCCGAGCACCTGATGAGGCGCACCCACGACGGCCACCTCGGCGACGGCGTCGTGCTGTACGAGCACGTGCTCGACGTCGGTTGCATGCACATTGTTGCCGCCCCGGATGATGACGTCCTTGGAACGACCGACGATGTAGAGGTAACCGTCTGTATCGAGCTTGCCAAGGTCACCGGTGATGACCCAGCCGTCGCGCCAGGTCTGAGCGGTCGCCTCGGGGTCGTTGTAGTACTCGCGTTGGTGGCCGGGCAGTTGCAGACGCACCTCGCCGACGACGTCGGGCGGCAAGGCCTCGTCGTGCTCGTCGACGATGCGCACGAGCGCCGGCGGTGCGATCTGGCCCACGGAACCGGGGCGTTTCACCGCCTCGCCTTGCGGCATGATGCAATACGCCGAGCCAGCTTCCGTCATGCCGTAATTGTTGGACACGAGCGCGTGGGGCATCTTGGCCTGTAGGCGCTCCACCACGTAGGGAGCGAGTGGCGCAGAGCCGACGGAGCACATCTGGACGAACGAGAGGTCGACTTCGTCGAAGCGGGGATGATCGATCAGGAGGTGGGCCATAGCCGGCACGAGGAAGATGAAGATCGGCCGCCTCTCCTCGACCACGCGGATCCAGCGATCGGCGTCGAAACGAGGCAGGTAGATCACGTGCATCCCCATCTTCATCGGGGTGTAGACGAGAGCGATACCGGCGAAGGTGAACAACGGGCTGGAATGCAGCCAGCCGCCACCGGACCAGTTCGGCTCGACCGCCCCGATCATGGCGCCGTTGGAGTGCCGGACGGCCACGCCCTTCGGCCGGCCGGTGGTGCCGGAGGTGTAGAGGACGTCGGCCAGGTCGTCCTCGTCGCGGGACGCCTGGAACGGACTGCGGTCGCCCGTGATCACGGCGTCCCAGGCGACCTGTGGTCCCTCGCCTGGAGGGACGGACGCCGGAGAAGCTGACGCGTCGACCATAGCCACCAAACCGTCGTCCACCGACTTAAGGTCCGAAGCCACCAGCTCTCCGTCCGCCACCACGACGCTGGCGCCAGAATGGCGCAGGACGTGCGCAACCTCGGCCTGCGCCAACCGGGGATTCACGGGCACCGCCACCCCTCCGGCGCGGTGAGCGGCGGAGTACGAGACCAGCCACCGCAGCGCGAGCTCGGGGTGCAGGTGGAGGGCGACGCGTCCCCCTTCGGGCAGGCCGGCTTCCAGCAGGTTCCGGGCCATGGCGTTGGCCGCGCCGTCCCACTCGGCGAAGGTCATCGACCCGACGTCCACCACCGTGAACGCGGCCTCATCGGGGAACTCCTCGGCCATTCGGCCCAGATGCTCGTCCAT
>CAWIBX010000005.1:0-1898522 GCA_963834405.1 uncultured Acidimicrobiaceae bacterium
TGCTGAGTTCATGGGGCGGGGAGGAATCAGCGATCGGCACTTGACCTCAACCTTACCTAGGTTCTAGGGTGCACGGCATGTCCTTCACCGCAGCTGAAGCCCAGTTCCTCACCCGCCTCCAGCGCGGGCACCTCGCCACCGTGGCGCGGAATGGGAGCCCCCAGGTCAAGCCGGTCGGGTTCACCTACAACGCTGACCTCGGCACGATCGACATCGCGGGGTTCAACATGGGACAGAGCGCCAAGTACCGCAACGTGCAGACGAGCCCGAACGTGGCTTTCGTCGTCGACGAGGTTACGGAGCCCACCATGGAGGGTGCGCACTTCCTCGAGATTCGCGGGGCGGCCGAGACCGCTCTCGGAGCCCAGGACCCGACCGGGCACCTGGCGCCGGAGATCATCCGGATCCACCCTCGCCGGATCATCTCCTTCAATGTGGACCCTGAGCAGCCAGGCTTTTCGACGCGCGACGTGGCCGCAGCTCAGGGCGAGACCGAGGTGGCCTGAGAGTGCGCGCCATCGAGGTCAGCCGCTTCGGAGGACCCGAGGTGCTCGAGCTGCGAGCGCTGCCAGATCCCGCGCCCGGGCCAGGCCAGGTTCTCGTGGCCACGGCAGCGAGTGATGTGCTCTTCGTCGACACGATGATCCGCTCGGGGAGGGGGGCGGACTACTTTCCGATCAGGCCGCCCTACATCCCCGGAAGCGGTGTCGGGGGCACCATCACCGCTGTCGGGGAAGGTGTCGAGAGTGGCCGGGTGGGCGAGACCGTGGTGGCGCACACGGGTGGAGCTGGCGGTCAGGGGGGTTACTCCGAGCTTGCGGTGGCGGACCTCGAGGCCTGTGCGCGCATCCCCGACGGCGTCGAGCTTCTCGACGCGACGGCAGTGCTGCACGACGGCACCACCGCGCTGCGCGTCATGGAGGTCACGGGCGTGCGAGCAGGGGAGTGGGTGCTCGTGCTCGGCGCGGCGGGCGGGATGGGGATCCTTCTCGTCCAGCTGCTGGCGAATCGCGGCGCGCACGTCGTCGGTGCGGTACGGGGACGGACGAAGCAGGAGGTGGTCTCTGGTGCCGGCGCCGATGTCGCGGTCGACTACGCGCACCGGACTGGGCAGACCAAGTGCTCTCAGCAGCGGGTGGTCACCGGCCCATGGTCGTCCTTGACGGCGTCGGGGGCACCCTGGGCAGCGAGGCGTTCGAGCTGATCAGCGACGGAGGTCGGTTCTCCGCCCACGGGTCGCCCAGCGGCTCGTTTGCTCGCATCGACGGCGACGCTGCACGGCAGCGCGAGATCTCTCTCACGAGCATCGCCGACCTTCAGTACCGGGATGGCGACCGGTCCAGACTTTTGCTGACGATCCTCGAAGAGCTGCGCCACGGGCGTGTTGCGCCACTGGTCGGACAGACATTCCCTCTCGCTCACGCCGAGAAGGCACATCTCGCCATCGAGGCGAGAGAGACTGTCGCCAAGTCGCTTCTCCTGCCGGGATGACTTGGAGAGAGCGAGCCTGCCGATCGGACATCAGTACAGCGCTGATGGCGCGGCCGTCGTACATCGCGGCGGTCGCCGGCCTCTACCCTTCGATGCGGGCCGCCCAGCTTTCGCCGACCGAGGCGTTGCGCACGGTGTGAGTGCCCGGAACGCTCTCGGCGATCGTGACCCGCGGTCGAGGGATACCGGCCAGCTCGACGTCAACCCAGTCGCCCGCCTGTGCCCGATCCTCGCGCGAGAACCGGCTGCGGCTGTCCTCACGTCTCGATCGGCGAGCTGCTGGCTCTTCGAACGCGCTGAATTTCTGCTGCGGCCGATACGGCAGTATCTCGATGATCCTTCTCGCCGACGGGCGAGAGCGGAAAGAAGATCTGTACGACGAGCCCACCGCTGGGGCGGAGTCGTATCTTCATGCCGGCGTCGTGGGCGGTGACGACCGCACGGACGATCGAGAGCCCGAGTCCGTGGCCGCCAGGGTGGGTCGTACGATCGTTGCCGAGGCGCTGGAACGGCTGGAACAGCCGGTCGACGTCGTCTCGTGACACCGAGAGGCCCGAGTTGGCCACGGTGAGCACAGCCGATCCGTCGTGGCATTCGGTCCGGACGTCGATGGATCCTCCGGGGATGTTGTAACGAACGGCGTTTTCGATCAAGTTGGCGACCATCCGCTCGACCAGGGCGGCGTTGCCGGTGACGAGGGTCGTTTCGAGCGAGGACGTCACCTGCAGGTCGAGTAGAGCGATTTCAGGGCGTAGTGTCGGAAGCGCCCGTGCTGCGACAGTGCCCAGGTCGACTTGCTCGCGCCGGTCGAGACCGCGTTCGCTGTTTGCAAGGGTCAGCAGGGCTTCGATCAGGCGCTCTTGCTGTTCGCCTGATGCCAAGAGCTCTTCGAGGGTGGTACGGAGGTCCTCGGGAGACGCGTCGCTATCTGCGAGAGCGACTTCAAGGAGAGCCCGGTCGTAGGTCAGCGGAGTCCGCAGCTCGTGGGAGGCGTTGGCAACGAAGTGCCGTTGGGCTTGGAAGGCATCGTCGAGTCGGGCCAGCAGGCCGTCGATGGTGTCGGCGAGGTGCTTCACCTCGTCATTCGGTCCGCAGAGGGCGAGCCTCTCGTGGAGGTTCCGTTCGGTGATCTGTTGGGTTGCGGCCGCCATCGTCCGCAGGGGCCGGAGCACCCGCCCCGCCACCAGCCAGCCGAGGACGATCGCCAGCACCGCCATAACGCCCAGCGCAATGGCGGACTGGGTGACGAGCTGATGGAGGTCGTGAGCGTGCTGGGCCGTTGTTTGCGCTGCGATCTGCCGGGCGACCTGTAACTGTTGGAGCGTGGCGGTGCCGGTCTTGAGTTGCGGACCGTGAGTCGACGAGCCGACCTGTGAACCTCTGACGGCGACCCGCTCTCCGTTCCTGTCGACGAACAGCGCGGTCGTGGTGGCGTGATCCACGAGTACGTAGGTGACGGCGAGCAATGCGATGCCGGCCACGAGGAAGAGGCCGCCATAGAGGACGGTGAGCCGGAAACGCATGCTGCGCCCGGACAGCAGGAGCCGGGAGCGGGCCGTGGTGAACGTGTCGGTCGCACGCCCCATGGCTCAGATCCGATAGCCGCCGTCGGGCACCGTCTCGATCACCGGTGGGTCCCCGAGTTTGGCCCGTAGACGACTGACGGTCATCTTGACGGTCTGGGTGAACGGGTCGGCCATCTCGTCCCATACTCCTTCGAGCAGCTCGCCGACGCTGAGAACCCTTCCTTGCGCCGCGAGCAGGCGCTCGAGGACGCCGAGCTCTTTCGGACTGAGCCCGAGGTCCTTGCCAGCCCGAGTGGCGACTCGTCGTGCCGGGTCAAGGGTGAGATCGCCGTGCACGAGTACGGGTGGAATCGACGGCGTGGAGCGCCTCCCGAGTGCTTGGACCCGGGCGACGAGCTCTGCAAACGCGAACGGTTTTGGCAAGTAGTCGTCTGCGCCGAGAGCGAGACCCTCGACCCGCTCGTCGACCGCACCCGCTGCGGTCAGCATGAGTACCCGGCTCTGACGTTGGTCGGTGACGACGGCCCGGCACACGTCGTCGCCATGCACGCCAGGCAGATCCCGGTCGAGCACGACCACGTCGTAGTCGGTAGCGGCGAGATGACCAAGGGCGTCTTGGCCATCGAAGACCACGTCGACGGCCATACCTGCCCGCCGGAGCCCTTTCGCGACCGTCGTGGCGAGCTTGGCGTGGTCTTCGACCAGCAGCACCCTCATGAGACTTCCTCCTCCGAATGGGGGCGTCCTCGATTGTCGCTCGTGACCGGGGCGGGCTTGGCGCGGCGCTGAGCTGGGATTTCGTGGATCCCAGAGTGCCCGGCGGGCGGTAACAGGCCGGTAACAGCGTTACATGCCTGTTACCGCCTCCGTCGTAGAACGCCTCCATTGAGGAACGCCGATCAACAGGAGGCCACGGCGACATGGAGCACAGACCGCATCAACCCTTGACCGACCTTCCGAGGCGGGGGCGATGGAGAATGCTGCGGGTAACGGGCCTCTTCGCCGCGTTGCTCGTGGGCCTGGCCGTCATTCTGGCCGCTTGCGGCGGCAGCTCCGATCCGGGTGCTGCAAAGTCCACGTCAACCTCGTCGTCTGGGGGCTCGGGCTCCTCGAGCTCCTCGCAGAGCGGTACGGTCGCCTTCGCCCAGTGCGTCCGCGCGCACGGAGTGCCCGACTTCCCCGATCCTCAGAACGGGCACTTCCTGATCAGCGGGAGCGACGAGAACAACCCGAACTTCCAGTCCGCGGTCCAAGCCTGCCAGCACCTGCTACCTGGCGGGTCGGCCACCAACGGTGGCGGCGGGGGATCGAACAGCTCGGCCGAGCTGGCGTTCGCCCACTGCATGCAAACCCATGGTGTGCCGAACTTCCCCGACCCCTCCAGCAACGGAGCACTGTCGGTTCCACAGGGTGTCGACTCGAACTCGCCGCAGTTCCAGTCGGCGTTCCAGGCGTGCAGCTCGCTGCTTCCCAATAACGGCGCCGGCCTCGGAGGCTGAGCCTTGAGCGACACCCTCTCCGAGACGACGGCCGAAGTTCCTTCGTTGGCGGTGCGTCCAAGCAGCCTCCGACCCCGGCGGCGCCGCAGAGTGATCGCCATCGGCGTGGTCGTCGCGCTGGCCGGGATCGCGGCGGGGCTGTTGGTCACCGACCCCTTTGCCGGCACCAAAGCCGCTGCGCCGGCCGCGTCCGATCCGACCTCGCTGGCGACGGTCACCCGCCAGTCGCTGTCGTCGCAGACCCAGGTGAACGCCACGTTGGGCTACAGCGGCACTTACTCCGTCGTGGTCCCCTCGGTTGGAGCCGCCTCGCAGAGTGTCTCCAACCAGGGGGGAAGCGGTGGTCAGCAAGCGTCAGGCCAGGCGACAGGAACCTTCACCGCCCTCCCGTCGGCCGGCCAGGTCGTGAGCCAGGGGCAGCCGCTCTACTCGGTGACCCTCACCCCAGTGGTGCTGTTGTACGGCTCAACGCCGGCTTCGCGGACACTGTCGGTAGGGCTGAGCGGCGCCGACGTCCAGCAGCTCAACGCCGACTTGGTCGAGCTCGCTGACGCGTCGAAGACGGACCTCGACCCGAGCTCGGACTACTTCTCCGCCGCCACGGCGACCGGGGTCGACAAGCTCCAAGCCCACCTCGGGGTCACCCAGACGGGCAGCCTCACCCCCGCCCAGGTGGTCTTCCTGCCCACCGCCACACGAGTGACCAGCGTCTCGGCCACACTCGGGGCGCCCGCCCAGCCCGGCGCGACCGTCGTGCAGGCCACCTCGACCACGCGGGCGGTGATAGCCCAGCTCGACGCCGCAGAGCAGTCCGAGGTCAGCGTCGGCGACAAGGTGACGATCACCTTGCCCAACAACCAGACCACTCCCGGAGTGGTGAGCACGGTCGGCGCGGTGGCCACGACACCGTCCTCCGGTGGATCAGGCGCCAGTGGGTCGTCGGGGAGTGGAACGTCGGGCGGCTCCAGCGGCTCGGGCAGCACGCCGACCATCGAGGTGGACATCACCCCCACCGATCCGGCGGCGACGGGAGCCCTCGATCAGGCTCCGGTGACCGTCACCGTCACGACCGGCACCGTGAACGACGCTCTCGTCGTCCCGATCGATGCGCTGCTCGCTCTGTCGGCTGGGCGCTTCGCCGTCGAGGTCGTCGGTGCTGGCGGCGTCCACCATCTGCTGCCGGTAACGCTCGGCTTGTTCGACGACGCCGACGGGTTGGTCCAAGTCACTGCGTCGGGGTTGTCGGCTGGTGACAGTGTCGTGGTGCCCAAGCTATGACTCCGGCGAGCCAGACCCGTGCGACCGCGAGCCTCTCCCCACCCTCGGAGCTCACCTCTTTCGGTGGCGGCGGCGCTCCGCCGGTGCTCCAGCTCGACCACGTGACCAAGGTGTACCCGACCTCTCCGCCCGTCGAGGCGCTTCGAGGAGTGAGCCTTACGATCCAGCGCGGCGAACTGGTCGGTGTCGTCGGACCCTCGGGGTCGGGAAAGACCACCTTGCTGCACCTCATGGGCACTCTCGATCGCCCCAGCTCGGGCACGGTTCGCCTGATTGGCCTCGACGTTGCCACGATGGCCGACGCCGATCTCGCCGCGTTGCGGGCCAACAGGATCGGCTTCGTGTTTCAGCAGTTCTTCCTAGCCGAACACCAGCCGATCCTCGACAACGTCGCCGATGGGCTCCTCTACTCCGGTGTCCGTCAGGCCGAGCGGCGGGAGCGGGCCTGCGAGGCGCTCGACCTCGTAGACCTCGGTTCTCGCCTTTGGGCACGACCGACGCAGTTGTCCGGAGGACAACGCCAACGCGTGGCCATCGCCCGCGCCCTCGTCGGCGAGCCGGCCATCGTTCTGGCGGACGAGCCCACGGGCAACCTCGACCAGGCCACCGGCCAGGCCATCTTGTCCCTCCTCGCCCAGCTCCACGAGCGCGGCGTCACCATCGTCCTCATCACTCACGACCGCGGCATCGCTGAGCGCATGGCGCGCCAGGTCGAGATGCTCGACGGGCGGATCGTGTCTGACACGCCGACCGCGGCGACCCTGAAACCAGCAACGCTCAACGCCACTGCCCCGAGCAGCCATCCAGACAAGACCCCCCACGCCATGTGATGACGGCCACACCCGTCATCGCCCGAAGAAACCTGCGACCGCTAGACCTCGGCCGGCTGGCATCAGTCGGTTTGCGCACCCGCAAGCTCCGCGCTGGCCTGTCCGCGCTGGGCATCGCCATCGGAGTAGCGGCCATCGTCGCCGTCCTCGGCCTATCCTCATCTTCGCAGGCGGGCCTCCTGTCCGAAATCGACCAACTCGGCACCAACATGCTCACCGTCCAAAACGGCCAGACGCTCTTCGGCGAACCCGCCGAACTGCCGAAGACCGCCCCCGCCATGATCGGACGCATCGCCGGGGTCACCGCCGTCCAATCCACCGCCTACGTCCCGAACATCGACGCTTTCCGCAGTCAGCTCATCCCGTCCATCGACACCAACGCCCTCAGCGTCCAAGCAGCAAGCCTCGGCCTCCTCCACGCCACCGGAGACACCCTGGCGCATGGCAGCTTCCTCAACGCGGCCACTGCCACCGAGCCCGTCGCCGTGCTGGGTGCGCTCGCCGCGCAACGGCTCGGGATCGACCGCGTCTACCCGGGAGAGCGCATCTTGGTCGGCAACCAATGGTTCTATGTGGCCGGAATCCTCACCCCGGCCGTCCTTGCCCCCCGCATCGACGCCTCCGTGCTCGTCGGGTACCCCGCGGCCAAGACGTACCTCGGCTCCGATGGTCATCCCTCCACCATCTACGTGCGAGCGCAGACCGACAGCGTCGATGCGGTCCAGGCCCTCCTGGCGTCCACCGCAAATCCGGAGGGTCCGAGCCAGGTCAACGTCAGCCAACCCTCACAGGCCCTCGTTGCCAGGGCCGACGCACAGAGTGCCCTCAACGATCTTTTTCTCGGGTTGGGCGCGGTGGCACTGCTCGTCGGAGC
The DNA here is from genome assembly GCA_963834405.1 of uncultured Acidimicrobiaceae bacterium. Lineage (GTDB taxonomy): Bacteria > Actinomycetota > Acidimicrobiia > Acidimicrobiales > RAAP-2 > Bog-473. The sequence goes on from CAWIBX010000005.1 coordinate 7,499, forward strand.
CGTGGGTGTGGCCAACATCATGATCATCTCCGTCCTCGAACGACGCTCAGAGATCGGGCTGCGCCGCGCCCTCGGTGCGACCAAAGGCCATATCCGGGTCCAGTTCCTCTCCGAAGCGATCCTCCTCTCCATCCTGGGCGGCGCAGTCGGGGTCATCCTTGGCATTCTGTCTACCGCTGTCTACGCCCACACCAAAGGCTGGGCCACCGTCATCCCTATCGAAGCCTGGGCCGGCGGCTTCGCAGCCACCCTCATCATCGGTGCAGCAGCAGGCCTGCTCCCCGCTCTACGCGCCGCCCGCATGTCACCCACCCAAGCCCTATGGACCGTGTGAAACCTACGGCACATCCGCACCGACTCTTCCAGGGATCCTTGCGGAGCCACTGGACAGTGCTCCGGCGATGGACTGCTGCAGGTGACGAGCCTGAAGGTCACGAGATGATTCACAATGGCCACGGGTTTTCTCGGGCGACGCTCTCTCCGGTAGCTGGCTACATTGAGCAGGCACTTGCCCTATTGCCCTGCACATGCACGGCGCCAATGACCGGCGGCGCCACCATCGGGCCAAGAACCCGAAGGGGCGGTCATAGTCATTGACGCACGCTTGCCGGCGCTAAAGGCGGGCCTGTCTAGCTGTAAAGACGATGCCACGGCCCCGCTCAACCACTCTGGGGTGGTTGGGGATGGACGAGAAGCGGATAGGCCACGAATTTGTAGAGTGCCCTGGCGCGTTGTTCCGGAGGGCGGTCGGCAAAGAGTGGGCTCAGCAGCGTGACGTGGACGTCAACGAGCCATTCAGTCGCTTCCGCAATGGTGACGTCGGGCCGAAGAGCGCCGCGTCCGGCGACGCGGTCGAGGAACCTGGCCACGATCGGGGCGGCGAGGCCGGCGACCGCTTGCGGCCCGCCACCCACCCGGGCAATGGCGGTTGTCGCTCCTTGACGATCGAGGGCTTGGAACCATGGCTCGGCGCGGATGGCTTCAGCGTGAGCAAGGAGGCCGTTCACGATCCAGTCGGCCGGATCGCCGTTTTCGTCGATGTCGGCTTCTAAGCGATCGGCGATCTCAGCCGAGCGCGAGACGAGCACCTCACGGACGAGCTCATCTTTGTCGGCGACGTAGCGGTACACGGTGGCCCGTGAGCACCCAGCTCTCCGGGCGATCTTGTCCACCCGGACGGCCAACGGCCCTTCCTCGTCGATCTGCGCCGCCGTGGCCGCCACGAGGCGCTCGCGTAGGTCGACCTCGGGTGTTGTCACTCCCACGAGGTGATGTTAGCTTGGATAAGACAAAAAGTGAATCTGTCTTAGGGCGCCGCGAGCGCGTGCCACTGTGCCAGCACAGCCGCCCCCGCCGCCGAGGTTGACCAAAGAGGAGCAATACATGTCCGATCTGTTGATCCGAAACGGGACGATCGTCGATGGTACCGGGGCGGCGCCAGTACAAGCTGACGTCGCAATTGAGGGCGACCGCATCGTTGCCATCGGGTTCGATCTCCCGGACACCGGAAGCCCGGTCCTCGATGCCACCGGATTCTTGGTGACGCCGGGATGGGTCGACATCCACACCCACTATGACGGCCAGGCCACCTGGGACGATCTGCTTGCACCATCTGCGCTGCACGGCGTCACCACCGTGGTCATGGGCAACTGCGGCGTTGGCTTCGCGCCGGTGCGCCCCACACGGCGGGATTGGCTCATCGGACTGATGGAGGGCGTGGAGGACATCCCCGGTACCGCGCTTGCCGAGGGGATCGATTGGCAGTGGGAGTCGTTCCCCGAGTATCTCGACGCCCTCGACCGACGTAAGTGGACGGTGGACGTCGGTGCCCAGGTCGCCCACGGGGCCGTCCGGACCTACGTCATGGGTGATCGGGGAGCCAGGAACGAACCGGCGACTCCTGCCGACATCGATGCCATGCGTGAGATCGTTCGAGACGCGATCAGCGCCGGAGCGCTCGGGTTCTCGACCTCTCGCACCATCGCCCACCGAGCCATCGACGGCGAACCGGTGCCGGGAACCTACGCAGCCGAGGACGAGCTGTTCGGCATTGGGGAGGCGCTCGGCGATCTGGGAGCGGGTGTCTTTGAGCTCGCCCCGGCCGGCGTCGCCGGAGAAGACGTCCTCAGCCCGGCGAAGGAGGTGGATTGGATGCGTCGGCTGTCCGCCAAGATCAAGCGGCCCGTCACCTTTGCTCTCGTCCAGGTCGATGCCGACCCCGACCTGTGGCGCGATCTGATGGACATGACGACCGCGGCGGTGGACGAGGGTGCCGACCTATGGCCGCAAGTCGCGGGGCGAGCGACCGGCCTGCTGTCGGGGCACTTCACCACCTACTGCATCTTCGACGTCGTTCCGGCCTACCAAGAGCTCAAGGCACAACGGCTGACGCCCGCCGCGCTCATCAGCGCGTTGCGAACTGCGGAGGTGCGACGGGCGATCCTCGAGTGGCAGCCCGACGAGGAATCGGCGATCCGGATCGCCGCCGCCTGCGACCGCACGTTTGTCCTCGGCGATCCGCCCCAGTACGAGCCCGGCCCGGAGGACTCCCTCTCGGCGCTGGCCGCGGCGGCCGGGCGCAGCCCCCTCGAGGTCGCGTATGACGCGCTCTTGGCCGACGACGGAACCGGGTTGTTGTACCTGCCGATCCTCAACTATGCCGACGGGAGCCTCGAGCCGGCGCGCGAGATGCTCTTGCATCCCCGTTCAGCCAACGGCCTCGGCGACGGCGGGGCCCATTGCGGCGTCATCTGTGACGCATCGATCCCGACCTTCATGCTCACGCATTGGACTCGTGATCGCCAACGGGGCCAGCTCCTCCCGCTGGAGTTAGCGGTCCGCAAGCAGACACGCGACACGGCCCGGCTCTACGGCCTCCACGACCGCGGCACCCTCGAGGCCGGGATGCTCGCCGACGTCAATGTCATCGACTACGACGCGCTCCAACTTGAGCCGCCGGTCGTGGTGTCCGACCTACCCGCCGGTGGGTCACGGCTCGTGCAGCGAGCTCGGGGTTACGCGGCCACTATCAAGTCCGGGGTCGTCACCTTCGTCGACGGCGTGGACACCGGTGCCCGACCTGGCCGCCTGGTCCGGGGCCCGCGGTGACCGACTCGATGCAGGACACCGCCACCTCAAAGCGGTCGGCGTCCAGGCAGATGATCGAAATTGGCCGCCGCATGATCGCCAACATCCTGGCCGACACGACAGACCTCGGTGATTCGACGTTCGTCGGTGAGGGGTCGGTCTTCACCGATCCCGACCGCTTCGGGCTAGAGCGGGAGTTGCTCTTTCGGCGGACGCCCCAGGTGATCGCTTGGGCGGGCGACGTCTCCGAACCCGGGGACATCGTCGCCCGTGACGTTGCCGGAGTGCCAGTGGTGGTCACCCGCCATCAAGATGGCGGGTTGTCTGCGTTCCTCAATGCGTGCTCCCATCGGGGCATGACGCTCTGCGACGGCGTCGACAATCGCCGTCGCCTGACGTGCCCATATCACGGGTGGAACTACGACCTTGCGGGCAACCTGGTCGGCATCCCCAATCGCGATCGCTTCCCAGCGCTCGACGTCGACACGCTCGGGCTACTTCGGCTTCCGGTGGACGTTCAGGCCGGGCTGGTCGTGGTCGGCCTCCGACCTGATGTCGAGGTGGAAGGCTTCCTCGAGCCGCTTGGTGACGAGTACGCGTGGCTTGGTTACGACCGCTACCGCAGCGGCTCCGAGCGCGTGCTGCACAAAGCGGCCAACTGGAAATTGATGATCGATCTCAACAACGAGGCCTATCACGTTCCCTCCCTGCACCGCGAGAGCCTGCTCCCGTTCCTCTCTGACAACTGCGCCGTCGACACGTTCGGACCACACAGTCGGATGTGCGTGCCTTTCAAGGGGCTCGAGAAGCTCGCCGACATACCCGAGGCGGACTGGCCCGAGCGGCTCGACACGATCATGGTCACGTGCATCCTCCCCGCGACAGTGCTGATCGACCACATGCAAGGCGGATCGATGCACCGGGTCTCACCGGGCGCTTCTCCTGGTGAGAGCATCGTGCACATGATCGAGGGCACCCCGGGTCCGATGGACGCCGACGCCCGTGCGGGCTGCGAAGAGGTGATGGAGGTGAACCTCAGCATCCTCGACCGCGAGGATTACGTCGCCACCGAAGCCTGCCAACGAGGTTATGACGCCGGGGCGCGCTCGCTCGTGGGGGGCGTGGGTGAATCGCTCATCGGCCACTGGCACAAGACCTGGGATGCCCGGCTTTCCGTCCAGCGGAACGATTGATCGACAACCCACTGTGCGTGAGCGTGTTTCGACAAGACGATTGGAGCCATCCGTGCCACCACGAGACGACGACTTGACCACCATCGCCGGGGTAAAGCGAAGGATACCTCGGTGGTAGCTCAAGACACTTTGCCGTTTCCGCCGACCCCTTCGGCCAGCATCGCCGGCCGGACGATGCAAGAGTCGACCTACGGCCAACGGGTCACTCCTCGCCGCCTATCCGAGGACGCCCCGAACATCTTGCTCGTCTTGATCGATGACGCCGGACCTGGCCTGCCCGACACCTTCGGAGGCGAGGTGAGGACCAACACCCTCAGCCGTGTCTATAGCGAGGGCATCGGCTTCAACCGCTTCCACACGACGGCGATGTGCTCGCCGACGCGTGCGTCGTTACTGACAGGACGGAATCACCACCGGATCGGCAATGGACAGATCGCCGAACTGGCAAACGATTGGGATGGCTACGCCGGCGAGATTCCGAAAAGCAGCGCCCTCGCTGCCGACGTCCTCAAGCATTACGGCTACGCCACGGCAGCCTTCGGCAAGTGGCACAACACACCCGCCATCGAGACGACGACGGCCGGACCGTTTCACAACTGGCCGTCGGAGATCGGCTTCGAGTACTTCTACGGCTTCTTGGCCGGCGAGGCCTCACAGTATGAACCCAATCTGGTTCGCAACACGACGGGGGTGCTGCCGCCGCGCACGCCCGAGGAGGGCTATCACCTCAGCGAGGATCTGGCCGATGACGCGATCGCCTGGCTGCACCGGCACCAGGCCTTCGAGCCGGACAAGCCGTTCTTCATGTACTGGGCGAGTGGTTGTCTCCATGCCCCACACCACATCTGGAAGGAATGGTCCGACCGCTATGCGGGTGCCTTCGACGATGGTTGGGACGCCTACCGCGAGCGTGTCTTCGAACGTCAGAAGGAGCTCGGATGGATTCCCTCCGACGCCCAACTGACGCCGCGGCACCCACTCATGCAGGCGTGGGGCGACGTTCCTGAAGAACAACGAGCGTTCCACCGCAGGAGTATGGAGGTCGCAGCCGGGTTCGCCGAGCACGTCGACGTCCAGGTCGGGCGGATCGTCGACGAGATCGATGCCCTGGGCTGCGGGGAGAACACGCTGGTGTTCTACATCTGGGGCGACAACGGCTCGTCGGGCGAAGGCCAGAACGGCACGATCAGCGAGCTGCTCGCCCAAAACGGCATCCCGACGACCCTCGACATGCACCTCAAGGCCCTGGACGAGCTCGGCGGCCTCGACGTGCTCGGTACACCCAAGGTCGACAACCAGTACCACGCCGGTTGGGCCTGGGCCGGGAGCACGCCCTACAAGGGCGTCAAGCTGCTCGCCTCGCACTTCGGCGGAACCCGCAACCCGTTGGTCATCCGCTGGCCGGCCAAGATCGATGCGGATCCGACGCCGCGTGCGCAGTTCCACCACTGCAACGACGTGGTTCCGACGATCTACGAAGTCGTTGGCATCACGCCGCCCCGGGTCGTGAGCGGGATCCCACAAGACCCAATCGACGGCGCGAGCTTCGTGTACGCCTTCGACGATGCCTTGGCTCAGGGACGCCTGAGGACGCAGTACTTCGAGATCATGGGCAGCCGGGCCATCTACCACGACGGCTGGATGGCCTCAGCGTTCGGCCCCCGGGTTCCCTGGGTGCCGGGGCTGCCCCCCGGCATCCACGAGTGGACACCCGACCAGGACGAGTGGGAGCTCTACGACCTCGCCGCTGACTGGTCGCAAGCCGACGACCTCGCGGCGGCCCAACCCGAGAAGCTGGCGCAGATGAAGGAACTGTTCGCCATCGAGGCCGCCCGCAACAGCGTCTTTCCCATCGGCGGTGGCCTCTGGATCCCGGTCTTTCATCCCGAGCTGCGCATCTCGACCCCGTACCGCGAGTGGAACTTCACCGGGGACGTGAACCGCATGCCGGAGTTCTGCGCACCGGCGCTGGGCAACCGCGCCAACGACGTAACCATCGATGCCGACATACCGGAAAATGGGAGCGGAGTCTTGTACTCGTTAGGGGGAGCTGGCGGCGGCCTCACCTGCTACATCGATGAAGGAATCCTCTGCTACGAGTACAACCTGTTCATCATCATGCGGACCAAGATCCGCTCGACCAAGCGCGTCCCGACTGGCCCGGCCCAGATCCGGGTGGAGACCGCCTATCCCGAGCCCCGTCCCGGTGGCCCGCTCGACATCACGCTCAAGGTGAACGACGAGGTCTACGCCCAAGGCCAGGTGCCGATCAGCGCTCCCCTTCTGTTCACGGCGAACGACTGTCTGGACTTTGGTCAGTGCCTGGGCGGCCGGGTCTCGCTGGATTACTACGACCGAGCGCCCTTCCCCTTCAACGGCACAATCCGTCACGTGAACGTGCGCTACACCTCGTGAATTCTCATATCACTACAAAGGGCCCGCCGCGATTTTGATTACGCGTTCGGTGCCGGGGCCAGGGTGTAGTTCCAGTCACCATGAAACTCATGACGAAAGAGCGGGAGGGCGGCCAGTTCGGCCGTGCTCACCTGCACGCCGGCCTCGTAGTAGTTCCAGTCCCGTTCGGCTTTGATTTTGAGTCCGCTCTTGGTGGTCGTCGCCGAGATCAGCTCGATGATGGTGCGATACGAGACCAGGGGTCGGCCTCGCCAGTTCATGGAGATGAAGCTGAACATCCGATGCTCGATCTTGTTCCACTTCGAGGTTCCCGGTGGGTAGTGGCAGACGGTGATCTCGAGGCCGCTCTCTCGGGCGAACTTGGCCAGTTCGACCTTCCAGAGTTTGACCCGGTGGCCGTTGGACCCGCCGGCATCGGCGGTGATCAAGAGCTTGTGCGCGTCGGGGAAGCGGAGCTGGCCCATCGAGTACCACCAGCGCCTAATGGCCTCGACGGCGAAGGCGCCGGTGTCCGCGGTGTCGCCGACTGAGACCCAGCCCTCGTCGTTCTCGATGTCATAGACGCCATAGGGCACGGCACGTCCGAGATCCTTGTCGATGAAGTCATGCGTCTTGGTCCGCGTCGGTTCGCCCGCGGGGTGCCATTCGGCACCTCCGTTGGAGAACTCGCCCACCAGCTCCTTCTTCTTGGTGTCACACGAGATGACGGGTTGGCCGTTCTTGACGAAGCCCACGGCGGTGTCGTTGAGGTAGCTGAACTGGGCGTCTCGATCGGGGCTCTGGGTCCCTTCCTTTTGCTTGGAGGGAGCCTGGAGTGAGTACCCGAGCTGGTGAAGCAGGCGCCGCACCAGCTCTGCGGAGACCGAGTAGCCCTGGCGCTGAAGCTCATCGGCCAGTTCGTAGGTCGACTTGGACGTCCAACGCGCCATCGACATCGGGTTGCCTCGCGTCGAGGGATGCACCAACTCATCGAGCGCCTCGAGCAGGCCCGGTTGCTTGTCGATGGCCGGCTTGTCACCGCCGCCGACCACCCGTTGGCGAACTGATACTTCGACGCCCTCTTCGACCTCGCTGGTGGCGCGGATCACGGTGTTGCGGCTCATACCGGCCGCCTCGGCCACCATGGTCTTGCCGCCACGCCTGAGCAGCGACGCCGTCGCTCCCACGATCACACGGCGTTGGCGTTCGTTGACGTGGGGCAGAACGGTCTCGAAATACCAGACCAGCTCCTCGGACGTCGCCTCCACATGGAGAGTCTACAACGCGCGTATTAACCTATGGTGGACCCAAACCCGTGAATCGGGACATTAGGTCGTCTCGTCCGAATATCCGAAACGAAATATAGGTACTAACTACCCATTGATCCCACTACGGTTCAATAGCCGTCGGCCACGCCTCAAAAACCAAATCGCGGGAGGGTGCTGTATGAAACGGGCGCTGCAATACCAGCGGTCGTATCAACTACTCAGGCAAGTGCTCCGAGTCTCGCTCTGCGGATTCGGCGTTCTAGCTCTCTCCTTGCTGACGGGGTATCAAACGGCTTTCGCCGACGGAGCACCCGGCGCCATTGCACCCAGCGCTGCAGACCCTCACTACTGCGATGGCTGCACCCCCCCACTTATCTACAACGGTGGACCGGTCCTGGCCGCCGGTGGGTCCGGCTCGCTGACGATCACACCCGTCTATTGGGCGCCGTCGGGCTGGTCGCAGCCGTTCCCTTCCAACTATCAGTCGATCGTCGACGGCTTCATCCACAATCTGGCAGTGGCGAGCGGCTCGTCGAAGGACGTTCTCTCCGTCGCCACCCAGTACTACCAGTCAACAAACGGCGCCAAGGCCGATGTGAGCTATGCCTTGAAGGCGGGGACATCGATCACCGACAATGATCCTTTCCCTGCCGGAGGGTGTTCGCCCGGGTCTGGCTACGTGGCCTGTGTCACGGACGCGCAGATCCAGGCCGAAGTGGCGCATGTCGTGTCGGCGCACGGGCTATCCACTGGCCTCGGCGAGTTCTACCCCGTCTTCTTTCCCCCAGGTGTCGAGACCCAGGACAAGGACGGCTCGAATTCCGACTCGGGCTTTTGCGGCTACCACCGCAGTTTTGGGACGGGATCGGCCTTGCTCGACTACGCGAACATGCCGTACGAGAAGGACGGTTGCGGCGACGGTCAGGAGCCCAACGGCAGCTATGCGGCCGACGGTGAGGTCAGCACTCTCAGTCACGAGCTGAGCGAAGCCATCACGGATCCCGCCGCCGACGGCTGGTTCGACTCGAGCGGAAACGAGATCGGGGACATCTGTTCTGATGCCTACGGCCCGGCACTCGGATCCACTTCCTCGAAGCACCCCGACACCACCAAGTACAACCAGGTCATCAACGGGGGCAAGTACTACACGCAGGAAGAGTTCTCCAACGCCGCGTACTCGTCTCGCGGGTTCGGCAACGGCTGCCAGCAGAGCCAGGCGACGGCGACGGTCAAGGCTCATGCAGCTCCTCCGTCGTCAGTCGCCGCCATTTTCTCGGACGCGTCGCCTTTCATGCTCCCAGCCGACGGGACCTCCACCACCGACGACCGGGTGGTGATCACCGACAAGGCCGGCTACGGCGTCAGCGGTGACCAGGTCACCTTCTCGGAGTACGCGGCATCCGGCGGCGGCCTCTGCGGGCAGCTGAGCGCCACCCAAGCCAAGACCGATGACGACGGAGTGGCGGACGTCACATACAGAACGACGAAGGACAATGTCGTCTGCTACGTCGTGGCCACCGAGGCGTCTGGAGGAAAGAGTTCCCAGAGCATCGTCTACCAGGGCTCGACGCAGTCGAGCGCTCCCACAGCGAGCGCCGACTTTCCGACCTCACTGGCACCGGGGGGCGCGCCCAAGCCGTTCAAACTGACCGTGACCAACAACTCGCCCGAAGCGATCACCTCCGCCCGCATCGACCTGGTGGTCTTCCCCCACGGGTCGGCGCCGAACCTCGATGCATCCAAGGTCCGGATCACCTACTCCACCAACGGACCCGACGGCCCCTTCACGAACATGGCGCTGACCGGCTCCACCGTGAACCACGGCGGTATCGACGGGACGGTCGGTCGACCTCAGGGGGACATCCTCGGCGGCAACCAGTCTGAGACGGTGTACTTCACAGTGGCCCTCGCCGCAGGGGCCCCAGTGGCACACAACCAACCGACTATGGAACTGGAGGGCTTTCTCGATCAGATCGATCCCGCTACGGGTTCGGGCACGACACTGGCCGACACCTACGCGACCAACGTAACGGCTTCCGGGGGCTAGAGCAGGGCTAGATGTATTGACCCGCCAGGTCATTTACTCGGCTGATCGGAGCGTTGCCCTCCAGAGCTGTGTGGCTGCGGTGATTGTCAGAGATGTAAGAAGTCGCTGAAGGCTTCGTGTCACTTTTAATCGGATGCTCTTGTCCGTCCATTGGCCCGAGGCTGAACACCGTCGTTCCTGCCACATTTTGGAGAGACGGGACCATGACGACAGATTCTCAGAGGTGAGCTCAAGGTCGGCCCCCTTCGCAATGAAACCTGTCCGGGTATGCCTGTTTTGCGACGCACTAGCCCGGCCGTATAGGCGCCGGTCTGCTTGCTATCGTGAGCACTCCTGTCACGATTGATCACTGGCGGTTAACCGAGCCGGTGGACCCGAGCAGAATGGGCGTGTTGGGTCCCTGAACTGCGGGTCCACACTAGAAGGTGACGTTTCGGCTCGTGCCGACGAGACGTGGGTTTACTGAATGCTTTCCAACCTCCGGACCGAGGCGATGGCGTCGGAGGATGACCCACGGTTCAGTGCCCGGTTCGTACTGCTGGGATGCATGCTTCATCCCAAACGGCACCGACGATCGCGAAAGTTGCATGCGCCCGGTTCGGCGTTTGGCCAGGACTTTCCCACGTTCTGTCGTTTGCCAGTTTTAAGGGACCACCTCGTTGCCAGAAGCATGGGGCCACATCGCGTCCACTTCTGCCGGCTGTGAGGATGATCTAGGTGGACGCTCTCGGTGTCAAGTGCGCGAGTGCGGAAGTGGGGGGTCGCGAGGCGAAATAGCGCCCGCTCAGATGGCCGAGGAGCTCCGCAAACGGGATGCCTGGCACCACAGGCCCAGGGGATGAACACGAAATCATCGCCGACGCCGGGGTGCTGGAGTGTCGTCGGTCGGATCCGTTTCGAGGGTTGGCTTCTCGTTCTGGCGATAGGACTCGCCTTCGATGACCAGCTCCCACGCCGCGCTTTTGAGCCGGTCGACAGCGGATTGGGCGAGCAGGGGGTCGGCCATGCTGGCCAGCCATTCGCTCGGGTCACGGTTCGAGGTCAACACGGTGGCCTTGGCGTGGTGTCGTTCGACGCACAGCTCGTAGACGTCAGCCGTTTCGAGCATGTCGAGCGGCTGGAGGGCGAAGTCGTCGATCACAAGCAGATCGACGCCGATGAGCTTGCGCATCTCCTGGTCGTAGCTGGCGTCGAGACGGGCCGCCTTGAGCCGCTTGTGCAGACGGTCGTGGCGCTCGAAGTGCACGCTGATGCGGCGCCGACAGGCGATGTGCCCGAGGGCGGTGGCCATGAAGGTCTTGCCGACCCCGACCGGGACAGCGACAGACTGCAACATCTTCGGCGGTTGCTGCCGTGCGAGGTGCGAGTCACCTCGACGGTGCATCCTCTTTTCGGGCGGCTCCTGCCGGCGACGGGCTTCAAGCGAATCGATGGATCCCTCTACTTGGTCGTGGGGCTTCCCGACGGGTCGCCGGGGACCATCGCCGTCTCGGCGACGGACATCTTGGAGGACGAGCCGGTGGTCGAGCCCGCCGCGGCGCTGTCGGTGGAGGGGATCCGCGAGCTGCGTGCGCTGGTCGGCTCGATGAAGCCGAGGCGGCGGTCCCCATCGAGCGCCAAGAAGCGCAAATAGGCTCGACCGACCCTGCACGCGCCAACGAACAAGGGAGGTGAGCCTCTTTGCGAAGGCTCAGATTAGCCGCGCCCGCCCAGCTGGCTCTGGATATTCCGGGGCTTTGCGTCTCGCCAGTCGAACGGTGGTGGTCTCTGCCCGAAGAGGCCCAGGAGGCCGTCGTCTGTGTCCTGGCCCGGATGATCGCCGCCGGTGTCGTCGACGAGGCCGACGAGGAGGTGGATCCAGATGACGCTCACGTCTGAGCTCGCCTCCAAGGTCACGGCGTCGCACCTCGGTCGTGATGCATACGTATATGTGCGCCAGTCGACGTTCACGCAGATGCGTGAGCACACCGAGAGCTTGGAGCGCCAGTACGAGCTGGCCTCCCGGGCGCAGACTCTGGGCTGGCCGCCTCAGCAGGTGGTCGTGGTCGACAGCGACCTCGGCCGCTCCGGCGCCGACGCGACAGCCAGGGAGGGCTTCAAGAATCTGGTGGCCGACGTCGGCCTGGGCAAGGTCGGGATCATCTTGGGCATCGAGGTCTCCCGCCTCGCCCGCAACAATGCGGATTGGTATCAGCTGCTCGACCTTTGCGCGTTGACCAACACGCTGATCGCCGACGGCGACGGCCTGTATCACCCTGGCGACTTCAACGACCGTCTGGTCCTCGGCCTCAAAGGCACCATGTCGGAGGCTGAGCTGCACCTGATCCGCCACCGGCTCACGGCCGGGCTGCTCCATAAGGCGGCCAAGGGCGAGCTGCGCCAGGGCCTGCCGGTCGGATTCGTCTATGACGAGGCTGACCGGGTGGCGCTCGACCCCGACGAGGCGGTCATTGAGTCGATCGCCGTGGTCTTCCGGCGCTTCGAGGAGCTCGGGTCCGCCCGGCAGGTGATGCTGTCGCTGCTTGAGGACAACCTGCTCATCCCGCGCCGGCCCACCGGGTCGCGCCGGATCCGGTGGGCGCCGGCGAGCTACCCGGCGATCCACGACTTCCTGACCAACCCCGCCTACGCGGGCGCGTTCGTCTTCGGCCGCCGCCGAGACGAGAAGCGCCTTGACGTCGACGGTCGGCTCGTGAAGCGCACGCGTGAGCTCCCCCGCGACGAGTGGGCGGTGCTGATCCCCGACCATCATCCGGGGTTCGTCACCTGGGAGCGCTATGAGCGCACCCAGGACGAGCTTCGGGCGAACTGGCGGGCGCCGCGCGGCCACGGCGGCGGGGCGGTGCGGGAAGGGACCGCCCTTCTGCAGGGCCGGGTGCGCTGCGGCCGCTGCGGGCGGATGATGCAGGTGGGATATTCGGGCACGACGGGCGACACACCGCGCTATCTCTGTGGCCGGAACAAGTTGCTCTATGGCGGGGAACGAGGCTGCCAGAGCCTCGGCGGCCGCAGGCTCGAGAACCGCGTCCTCGAAGAAGTCTTTGCCATGCTCGAGCCGGCCAGCCTGGCGGCAACCGCAAAAGCGCTCGCCGAGGCCGACGCCAACCACCGCCGGCATGTCGCGGTCTTCGAACTGGCCGTCGAACGCGCCCGCTTCGAGGCCGAGCGGGCGCGCCGCCAGTTCGACGCCGTCGAGCCTGAGAACCGCCTCGTCGCGAGGACCCTCGAACGGTCGCTCGAGGAGGCCCTGACAGCGCAGCGACTGGCCGAGGCGAATCTCGCCGCTCAACGGCTCCGTCAGCCGACCAGACTCACCGAGGAGGAGACGGCGTGGCTCGAGCGGGCAGGGGCTGACGTGCGCGCCGTGTTCCACGCGCCCACCACCACGTGGCGGGAGCGCAAGCAGCTGCTGCGGGCAGTCATCACCGAGGTCGTCGTGACCGTGCACGCCGAGGAGCGCCGTGCCGACGTGAGTGTCGTGTGGGAGGGAGGTGCGACCGCCGCATTCGACATCGACCTCAACAAGACCGGCAAACACTTCCGGACGACGGATGAAAGCACCGTCGATCTGGTTCGCCGTCTGTCTGAGCGCTATGACGACAAGACAATCGCCGCGGTCTTGTCGAGGCAGGGCCGGCGCACCGGCACCGGCCTTCCGTTCACCCAGACGCGGGTGAAGACCCTCCGGAACTCACGGGGCATCGCCGCGTTTCAGCCGTCGACGGTCACACCCGCCGTCGATGATGTGCCGGTGGTCTCCATCACGAAGGCCGAGCAGATCCTCGGCGTCTCGAGGGTGACGCTGTATCGCTGGATGCATGATGGTTTCATCAACGGCGAGCAGCTCACGCCTGGTGGCCCCTGGCATATCCGCATCACCGATGAGGTTCGTCGCCGCATCGTCCCGGAGGTTCCCGACGGCTGGGTGGGGCTCGATCAGGCATCGAAGGTCCTCGGCGTCGCTCGTCAAACGGTGTTGCACAAGGTCCAACGCGGTGAGCTCCAGGCCGTCCACGTCAACCAGGGACGCAGGAAAGGCCTGCGTATCAACGTGAACGCGGCAAGCCCTGGACTCTTCGACACACCCAGATGAAAGGAAGGTGCAGTGTCAACCAATTCCGACCGGCCCCATGATGAAGGCGTTGCGGGCTTGGCCGACGAAGCGCATGGAGACCAGCTCGGACCAGACGGCGCGGTCATAGGTGATCTTGGCTCCTTCGTCCCAGGCCTCGAGCACCATGTGCGGATCCAACTTGGCCGCCCGGGCCCGCAGACCGGCCGAGGCGGCGTCACGGCGGGACACCTCGTCGCTGAACAGCTGCTCGAGGAACTCGACGTGGCCGAGGTTGTGGCTGCGCGCCAGGGCGAGGCGCTCGGGCAGCGTGGTGATGAGCTGGCCGAGCTTGAGGCGACGCATGAGGACCTTGAGCTCGGGCGAGACCGACGGCGTGGGCGCGCTCATCGTCCCGCCTCGGTGACGCTGGTGAACTCGGAGGGGTCGCGAGCGAAGCGTCCCTGGATCACGACCGGCTGGGGCGCCACGTCGGGATCGGCGTCCTCTCGGGCCCGTTCGAGCATGCGCGAAACGAGGTTCACGTCGACGGCCTCGGCCTCGAGGGCCCGAGAGCAGGCCAGCTCGACCCGCTCGGGGCCCCACTTCTTGACCAGGCCTAGGAGGCGGTAGACCTGGCGCATCTTGGTCCAGGGCAGCGGTGTGTCCAAGATGGCGGCGGCATAGACGCCGATGGAGGGACCGTGATCGGCCGCCATGCGCCCGAGGCGCTCGATGTCGCGGGTGGCGTAGATCTCGGTGCCAGTCGGCATGTCGGCGACGTCGGTGGACTTTCCACCGGGGGGTTTGCGGGCGTGGACCTTGACCAGCTCGCCCTTCAAGTACAGCTTGACCGTGGAGGTGTCACGCCGGGCCCGCAGCGTCCGGCCAACGAGGTGGTGAGGCACCGAGTAGATCGCCTTGTCCACTTCGACGTGGAAGTCGCGGTGGACCTTGGGATCGGACCACTTCGGCGTGTCGAAGGGCGCGCAGGGCAGCGCCAAGAGCAGCGGGAGCTCTTCTGTGCGGAAGACTTCGATGGGTCGGCACTGGGTGGTGCCGTGGATGCGCATCCCGGCGGTGGTGTCACACCAGGTCTCGGCCCGCACCCGACAGTCGGGCAGGTCGACGAAGGACTCTCCGGCGAAGAAGTTGTGCTGGACGTAGTGGACGACGCGCTCGACTCGTGGCTTGTCGGTGGGGGTGGCGACCCGAGCGGCGTCGATGACGAAGCCGCGGGACTGGGCGTACTCCATGAAGGTGTCGTTGATTCGCGGCGCGGTGTTCTCGGCCGTAATGACGATGGACTTCATGTTGTCGGGGATGACGACGGGGAAGACGCCGCCGAAGTAGCCCCAGGCGGCTTCGAACCCTTTGATCACCTCCTCAGTCGTTTGGAGGAACGTCGGCCAGACGAAGTGGTGCCGGCTCGAGACGGCCGTGAAGATCAGCCCGTGGCAGACCCGTCGGCGCTCCCTGTCAGGGACCAACCCGAGGCGTCCAAAGTCCACCTGGAGTTCTCGCCCCGGTGGAGGGTCCGAGACCCGGACGGTGACCGTCCGCCTCCCGGCTCCGCAGCGCTCGACGGCGAAGCGGGCCAGGGTCCGCGGTGGAACGACCACCCCCCGGCGGGCCAGCAGGATGCCGACCTTGGTGACGGTGAGGTCATCTTTGAGCCAGCCCTTGATGCGCTCTTCTTCGCCCAGCAGGATCCGCCAGGCCTCGCCGTGGCCATCGGGACGGTGCGGGCGGACCCGCTCGACCACCTGGCCGATCAGCTCTTCACCGAGCTGCTCCTCGCTGCCGGCACGGTCAACTCCCAACTCCATGGCCGCGGCGATGTAACGCCTGACCGTCTTTCGATCGATGCCGACCCCGTGGGCGATGGGCCGCTCACCCTCGCCGCGCAGCCAGCGCCGCAGTGCCTCTTTGACCTGGACCACCGATACCTCCCGAAACGCCATGGGGCCTCCTCGCCAGCGGCTTGAGAGGCCCAGCCGAATGTCTTTTCGGCCGGCGTTGGTGGACCCTCAGGGTGGTCCCATAACTGGCAAAGAGGGTGGTCCCATGTCACTGGCGAAACCAGCGATCAGCTGGTCCCATGTGACTGGCAAACGGCACGTTCGAAAGTGGAGGAAGCTTGTGTGCAGGTTTGGCCTGCCTCAGGGGATGACCGTTCCTGAGGGGGCGAGCACCTCTCCGATGAGCTGTGCTGAGACCTGGCGTGCGACGGGAGCGAGTGACCACGAGAAGCTCGCCGACCAGTCGACTTCTCCGTAGTAGCCGTTTGGTGCGACGCTCGAATAGAGCGGACCGACCGCCATGACCGCGGGTGCCAACGACGAGGTGTCAGCCAACCACAGCTCGTCGTCGGCCACGTAGAGGACCGAGCTTCCCGCGGCGGCCGGCAATGCCAAGACGGTGCCCGGCGGTGCGCCAGCCAGACGGCCCTGCGTCCCGGTAGGGGTGAGCCCCCATTCGGCGTTGGTGGCGTTCCACTGCGCCAGGTAGCCCGAGCTCCAGAACGCGTTGCCTTCAGAGCCAAAGGGCGCCGACGTCGATGCTTCGGAGAAGAGGAGGGCCCCCGACGCCGTCCAACTCGGTGCCAGCGACTCGGTGTCGGGGGGCACCTTGACCGGGACGCACTGAGCCGAAGGGAAGATACAGCGCTCGACGTCGCGTCCGGTGCTCCAGATGCTCCGGCCGATTCCGGCCACCACGGCGACGGCATCACCCCCGGGTTCTGGGACGACCCAGATGGGTCCGGCGAGCGAAGGGAGGAGCGGCACCGGCGTCGTGCTTTGCGACGCGAGGCTGTAGAGGGTGAGCCCGTCGGCGGCTTCCGCGAAACCCGGGGCCTCCCAGAAGAGCAGACCTCCGCCCTGGGGCCACCAAGCAGCCAGACGGATGTCGCTCCCGGGGAGGCGGTACACGATGTCGGCACTGCCGCCAGCCGGGGAAATGACGCCAAGCTGCCCGGCGGCCGGGGTGGCAGGGCCGGTCGTGGTCGCCGGCGAGGCAAATTCGGCGTCGTCGAAGGCGATCTGGCGTCCGTCAGGTGACCAGGCCAGATCCTCGACGCCATTGCCCGTGCCGATCGGAAGCGGGACGGGGCTCGAACCGGGTCGTTCGAGGTAGAGGTTCTCCGGCACCGGCACGGTGCCATTGGTCGAGGTCGCGACGGCGAAGGACATCTCTGCGGTCACCGGCGACCAGGCGAACATGGCCACTCCCTCCGGTGTGACCTCGTGGGCAACCGTGGAGCCAGCCGCCACCAGCCAAAGCGTTGGTGCGGGGATGTCGACGCCCGAATAGCCAGCGGTATGGAGAAAGCCCAGCCACTGACCGTCCATCGACCACGAGGGGCTGCTGTCGTAGCCGCCGGACGACGGTCCGGTGATCGTCGAGAGCGTCCCCGCGTCATCGAGCACGGCGAGTTGGCCCCGAGAGACGAAGGCGAGGTCGCCATGGCCGGCCCAGGCGCTGCCGTTGGTAGCGAGGGGCCCGGGCGCGGGTGGGCTTGTCGGACCCGCGGGCACCGTCGTCGGTGTGGGCGCGGTGTAGGCCGGAACGCTGTAGGCGGGCGGTGCCGGGCTCGGCGGGGCGAGGCGTGACGTCGCCCTGGCAGCACGTCCGGGCGTCTCGACAACTCCTAGAGCCGCGGACCCGGCCGTCAAAGCCCCAACCAAGACAAGCATCAACCACGGCATCGCCGTTCGCCGCATATGTCTTTCTTACTCCCCGTCGACGATGTGCGGTACTCCGCCAGATCGATGCGACCGCGATCCACTTCTTAGGCCGTACGCCCGATGTCGGCTACCCCTTCCGATCGCGAATCCTCAATGGACCACGACGTAAACCACGAAGGCCCCAGTGCAAGGCAACTGACCTGAGCCGGGGTGGACGCAGTCGCTCTCGGACACAGTGATCTCCGCGGTTCCCGGCTTCCAGGCCCGAAACTCGGCGACGAGAGGTTGAGGGCTCGAGGTCAAAGGACCCAGGACAGCCGGGTCGCTCGAAACAGCCGGATTGGTGAAGGAAGTCCCTTGGGCCCCGGGCAGCGGATTCATCGTGACGACTTCGCCGACGCTCACATCTAACGTTTGGCCACTCGTCGAAATGTTGACGGGGACGAGGGCGGGCGGGACAGTCGTCGTAGTCGTCGAGGTCGTTCCTGAGGGGGTCGCAGGCCGGGCGCTAAAACCCGTCAACAGCCCCGTCGGATCGTGGCCGATCACGGCGGGCAAGTTCGCGGTCACGACCGCCGCGTGCAGGCTGATGGGAATCGACTCGGGTTGCCCACACTGACCGAACGGTTGGGTGACAACAACCGCCACGTTGGGACCGGCTTGGTCGACGAGGACGGGATCGGGAACCTTGTCGCATGGAAAGGCCGTCGCGGCGATCGTGCCCGAATAGCCGTCGGGGTTGCGCGAGACGAGCGTCCAGGACACCGAGACTGATTCTCCGGCCACGCCGACGCGGGGCGCGACCCGAGCACCCGAGGTACACCCACCCGGGCCACCCTCCCAGTAGATGAGCGCGTCGGTACCACTGCGAGCGTCGATCATGAACACCTCGTAGCCGTGATCGCCGGGGCGGGGAACGAGGTGCACCGGGTGGCTCTCGGCCGGGCAGCTGAGCGCAGGGGGATTTTCGTGGACCACCACCAGCCAGGCCAGCCGATCGTGGAACGAGGCCACGGTCGGGTTCTGGGCGGCCACGTTCCCTGGGTAGGGAAAACTCGTGATGGCGGGAAAGAACTTCTTGGCGAGGCTGACCCGGCCGTAGCCGACAGCGACGCCCTGTGCCGCCGCCGAACTCAGCCCGCCCGTTGACGCCATGGCACCACAGAGGGCCTGGTGCGCACTGAGAAACGGGGCATCGCCTGGTCGCGGAGGTTTGACCACCAGGTCGTTTCCGTCGAGAGTGAAACCGCGGCGTGCTGCGCCTCCTCGCAGGGCGCTCACCGCTGGACCCGAAAGCCTGGTGCTGGTGTGAGCGGTCTGCCGAACACCATGCGGCAGCGACGGCAGTGAGCAGCTGAAATCGGCGGGGTCGAAACTGGAGTTCGGCTCGACCGCCGCTGATGTCCCGGCCACCCCTACCGGGATCGACACAGTTGCGACGATGGCGACAATCGTCAGAGCGTGGATCCGAATCGCCCTCCACACGGAAGCAATGCTGCGGAGATGCACATGATGTAGACGCTCAGGCGGGCAGAGTGGTTCGAACGTCCCCGAGCGCCGGGAGCGAGAGCACCCAGGCTGTGGGCTTAACCCTTGTCGTGAGCGGGAAGGAAGGTCGCACCGCCGGGCGCACCGCCGTAGAGGCTTACGGGCCCACCTGCTGAAGGAATCAGCTTGATCCCGGGGTTAACCGTCGTCACCTTTGGAGCCGAACTCGGTCCCTGCGACCCCGAATGGAGTCCACCGACATCGGGTACGAGATGCGGGGTGACGTCCCGCTGACCCGCAGTCTCCGGTCCCCGTGTTGGGCCGCGCAGCATTAGCGGGAGGGGGGCAGGCCCCCCTCCCGTCCTCCTCCCGGCGCGACCGGGTGCCCATTGAGGTTGTCGGGCCGGCAGAGCCGTCCCTCATGCGCTATCGCGTTGCCCATGGCGAGCGTGACAAACATCAATGACGTGCTGGAGGGCCATGTGGGTCTGGATCTGTCATGCATCGATCGCATCTATCTCAACGCCTACGTTCCCAACATGGCCGTCGGCGGGCAGGTGGTGCGTTTCCTCACAGCGCACCTCGGGAACAAGATCCCTTCTCCGGCCCTCCTTGAGAAGATCGGCAACCGCTTCCGACGCGACGTGAAGGCCTTCGCCGAGGAGAACGACATCCCGATCCTGCACCTAAAGAAGCCTGACCGATCTCGTTGGGACGACCGCAAGCTCGATCATGTCCGACCCTTCCTCGAGCGGGCCGAGCGCGAGGCCCGATTCGGGGTCGTCGCCATTGTCCAGGCCCAGGAGTTCCAGTGGGTCTTCAGTGGCAAGGACCATTCACGCGGGAAGGTCAAGCACTTCGACTTCGTCCGCGAGGAGCGCCGCGTCGGGATCTACTACTTCTACCTGCTCGATCCTGAGTTCGGACCCGGCTTCATCAAGATCGCCACTTACTTCCCCTATCCGACCAAGGTATGGCTGAACGGCCATGAGTGGGCCAAGCGTCAGGCCGAGCGGGAGGGCCTCGCCTACACCGCGCTGGTCAACGGCTTCGCCAGCTGTGCGGACCCGGAGCGGCTCCAAGAGATCTGCGACCGCCTCGGACCCGAGCAGATCAACGCCTTCTTTTCCTACTGGACCACCGTCATCCCTGTGCCATGGACCCAAGCTGATCGAGCCGCCGGGTACTTCTGGGACCTCTCGATGCGCCAGGTGGAAGTCTCTCGCACGCTGGTCTTTGACGATCCCCGCCGGGCCCGACGCTTCTTCGAGGCCTTGGTTGCCGACAACATCGATGTGGGACGACCCGAAGAGGTCTCGGTCATCTTTGCCCGCCAGGTGCGAAAGACCACCAAAGAACCCTTCGGCACCCGGATCTTCTCGCCCGGCACCGACGTCAAGATGGACTTTCGCTACAAGCACAGCCGGGTCAAGCAGTACTTGAAAGAAGGGAGAGCCCTACGTATCGAAACCGTCATCAACAAGGCCTGGGACCTCACCATTCGCTCGCGGATCGAACATCTCCCCGAGCTGGTGGAGCGGGCCCGGCAGGTCAACCATCGGGTGCTTATGATCGAACGTGCCGGCCAGGGTTGTGCCATCGGCTCTGCGCTCTTTGAGCGCATCCACCAGCCCTACGCACGAGAGGGCCAACGAACCGGGGCCTTGCGCTTCGGGGATCCACGCGCCATGGCCCTGGCCGGCGCACTATGTCTCATCGTCCACGCCGTCACCGGCTTCACGAATAAAAGCCTTCGCGGGCAGGTGGCCGGACTCCTCGGCACGGACTACACGCGTACCCAGATGACCTATGACCTGCGGCGTCTCCGTCTCCACGGCCTCATCGAACGGATCCCGCACACCAATACCTACGTCACCACTGCAGTGGGCATCAGGGTTGCCGTCTTTTACACCAAGCTCTATCGCCGACTGCTCGACCCCCTTCTCGACGCAGATCGACCGCCTGCGCCACCCGAGCTACGTAACGCCCTGCGAGCCATCGATTCGGCTATACGGGACTACGCGGATGACGCCCGCCTCGGAGTTGCCGCATGAGAAAACGTGTCACATCGTCAAGAGTTTGAACTCCAAAGAAGAACTAGCACCGCCGCACAAGTGCCTCCGGCCAGCACAACTCCGAGTGCGGTCACCAGGAGCCGCCGTCTCAGCGTGAGTATCGGCTGGCGAAGCACCCCATCATTCTCCCACCAGCCGAGTGGTCGTCAACCGTCCCCCGGTCGACCTTGTGTGACCGCCGTATCGCAGACTGGGTGAGTGGCGGAGACGCATATTCGAATTGATTCGTATTCCAGCGGATCTGCACCGTAGCGGGCAGCTTTCGGATCCGCCGGATTGATTCGGCTAAGGCGATTCGACCCAGACATAGATAGATCCGACTGGGGGCCCAAAGTCCGCTGGGAGCTTTACGCCTGGTAGCTCCAAACGGTGCGCCTTGCTACTGGCTAGGGCATAGGTAGCAATGCCGGGGCTGTGCTGCTTGTTGAACTGCCCGAAAAAGAGCCGTGAGCCGTCAGGTGTCCATGCCAAGGGGCCGGACGCGCCGATGCTCGCGGGCACAACCGCCGAACGACCCGTCTTCAGGTCTATGAGAACCAGCCGGCTCAGTCGGGCGATTGAGCGAAAACTGACTGCACCAGGAGAACCGGGGCGTGGCGCCCAGACCACCGCAGCCTTGGACGCGTCCGGGGAGATCGACATCGCTGTAACCCAATCACCACTTGGGCCGGCGACAGACCGGAGCGGATCGCCCTCTGGGTTATCGACGTGGAGGGTGTTTCCAAACGTCCACACCACCTGGGTGGACGTGGAGGCCACCTGATCCCACGGGCCGAGTGACGCAATCCCCGACTCGCTGACAGGGTCCCACAGCTCGAGGACCTGCGTCGTGGGACTCTTCTCAAGGATCAAGGACGGTCCGGACTGCCCGATCACGATTGAGCGTGCGGGGATTGAGATGGGCTGACCGACCATCACGCCGCGTCCGTCGTACTCGGCGGCACTGGTTGCACCGAAGGGAGAACGCGTGAGCCACACGTCCTGCGGGTTGTTCGCCGGTGCGGGGTAACTGCCGGCCGAAGGGCCCCAGCGGTGAAGAACTTGTTGCAGGTTCGGAGACAGCGAGACGAGCTGATCTGCGCTCAGTCCGAGATCTGCGCCGCCCAGTCCAATGACATAACCAGCTCGGCTCAGGACGTATGCCGGACCCGCACCCAGAGGTAGCGAGCTTGTTCTGCCATGTATGTACCCGTGCGCAAGGTTGACGGTGACCTGCTGCTGTGCCGTCACGATGCCCAGGTTGACTCTGGGGTTGATGGCCAGCACGGGCTGCATCCGCAACGGTTCCGAGGTCGGGGTCGGACTCGCCACGGTAAGGGCGATCACCAGGCCGAGCACGCCTGCCGCGGTGCCCAAGGTCGCGATCACCCCTCTGCGGATTCTTCTCACCCGACGAAACCTCTCGACGTTGGGAGGGCCGACGCGCGGAATGGTCTCTTCCACTCTTCGAGACGTCGTGCGTAAGAGGTCGGCGATGTGGGCATCGTCAAGTTGGTTAGTGGAGGACACTGGATTCACCTCGGTCAATGGGCTCGGTCATGATTCGATGGAGTGCCTGTCGGCCCCGGCTCACGAGAGACTTCGCTGTCCCCAGCTTGACCGCCATCTCGGCTGCCACCCCTTCGAGGGGGAGCCCGACGAGATAGAAGAGGACGATGGCCTCACGTTGTCGAGTCGAGATTTTTCGCAACGCGTCGAGGAGGTCGAGGTCTTGCGGAGCGACCTCGGGTGCTTGAACGTACTGAAGATCACTTTCACCAACGGCGACCACTCGGCGGAGTTTGCGCCAGTTGCTCGTGGCCTCGTTGAATGCGACCCGGCGTATCCAGCCCTCAGGATCCTCGAGGACCGACACCTTGTCCCAGCGGTTCCAGGCGCGGTAGAGGGCTTCTTGGACGGCATCCTGGGCTGCGTGGAGGTTTCCTGTGACCAAGGTCACCTGGCCCACGAGGCGCGCGTAGCTGCGTCGATAGGTCTCCTCGAAGGTCGCGTCTGGCCGCCCGGTCATTCCTGAGATTCTCCTCTGGTGACACGTCCGAGGCAGCAGAAAGGTTGCAGACGTAACGGCTGTGTTGTGCAACAACGCGTGAGTCACAATGTTGCCGATGCTCGATTCCTCCTCCATCTCCGTCGTTCTCCGGACTTATCGGCCGGAGCGTGATGCCCTTTTGGAGTTTTTAGCCAGGCTCTCGGCTGACGATTGGACCCAGCCGACTGAATGTCCGGCCTACTCAGTGAAGGGCATCGCCACGCATGTCTTGGGTGACGACTTCTCTCTCCTCAGCCGACAGCGTGATGCTGCCGTCCAGGGCTTGGTGTACATGGCCGACGAGCTTCCCGGAGCCGACTTCCGAACGCTCCTCGACGCGTTCAACGACAGATGGGTGGCAACGACCCGGTTCATGAGCCCGTCCCTTCTGATCGAACTGCTCCGTCTCACCGGTGAGTGGACCGCCGCGTACTACGAGTCCGTCGATCCGGACTCGCCCGGTGAATCCGTAGGGCTGTTCGGCGCGAGCCAAGACTCGAGCTCCCCGTTCTGGCAGGCGATCGCCCGGGAGTACCTCGAGCGCTGGATCCACCATTCACAAATCCGCAGGGCACTCGGTTTGGGGTCGCTGGCGGACCGGCAGTTCCTCCGCACTGGGATCGAGGTGGCCGCTGCAATGGCTCAGATGGAGCCTGTTGTACCAACCGATTCCGAAGGGGTTTGGGGCTTTGGGCCGATCGTGCTCGGGCCGGCGCAGCAGGCCGCCGACATCTTGACCCTCGCCCATACCGCCGAGTCAATCCGACAGCTCGCAACTGGGCCCGCAGACATAGTCGACTTCGTTGCAGCGGTGGCCGGCAGACAATGAGCCAGTCGTAGTTCGGCGTTAGGAGGGCCGAGGTCAGCCTCAGCAGGGTGAATGTGCCCGTTCATTGACCGGGCCCGGGACTAGGGAAGGTTCAACGCCTACTGTCATCGCATGCGAGTGCTCGCAGCATGCTCACTCGGTGGAGCCGGCCATCTCCAGCCACTCGTGCCTTTTCTCAACGAGGCGCGCCGCAGTGGCCATGAGACGCTGGTGGTCTGCCCTCCTGCGATGGCAGGCATGGTCGACGAGACTGGGCACCCCTTCCAAATGGGCGGTGAGCCGCCAGAACACGCTGTCGGACCGATACGGGAGCAGCTTGCGATCGTGCCTGCGGACGAGGCATCAGTTCTGGGTAACAAGGAGTTGTTCGGACGGATGGCGACGACCGCAATGCTGCCGTCGATGGACGCGGTCCTGCAAGACTGGCAGCCAGATGTCGTACTGCGAGATCCGTGTGAATACGCCTCGGCCGTAGCCGCGGCCCCACTCGGGATCCCGACGGTGACAGTCGCGATTGGCTTGGCCGAGGTCGAGTGGGCCTCGATCGACATCGCGGCTCCAGCGCTCGAAGCCCATCGCGCTAGTTTCGTCCAGGAGCTGCGTCGATCGCCCTACGTGACACGGTTCCCGGCCACCGTGGACCCGTCGCCCTTCCCGGACACTCGACGGTTCAGCCAACCGCTACCAGCGCCGCACGGCGCGTTGGGAGACTGGTGGCCGGGTTCGAGCGCCCCCCTCGTCTACATGAGCTTCGGCACGGTCCTCGGCCACATGACAATCGCATCGAAGGTCTACCGGACTGCGTTGGAGGCCGTCACCGGGCTCGACGCCCGCGTTCTTCTGACCGTCGGACGGAGGTTCGACCCGTCCCAGCTCAACGACGTACCCGACAACGTCCACGTCGAGGCCTGGGTCGACCAGGCGGACGCGCTCAGCGAGGCTGCACTGGTCGTCTGCCATGGCGGATCGGGGACCACCTTCGGCGCCCTCGCAGCTGGTGTCCCGGTGGTCGTCGTTCCGCTCTTCGCCGACCAGTTCACCAACGGATCCCGCGTGCTCCGAGTCGGTGCTGGCCTTCTGATCGAGGTCGACCGAGATACACAAGGGCGGCGGCCCCTTGGCAGTGGCGAGGCTGGCCACATCCGCGACGCCGTCGAAGCAGTGCTCGCCGACGACTCCTACCGCGAAGGTGCCCGAGCAATCGCGGCCGAGATGGCGGCAGCACCCACGATCAAGACGACCCTTGAGGATCTCCTGCGCATTGGCCGACTTCCGCACGGGCCGTCCGCATGGTGACGAGAACGCGCCCCAGTAGGCCGGGTCTGCGTGTCATCTACTCCTGCCCGAGCAGCTAACGGACAGCTTCGCGGATGGAGCCCGCGAGCTGATCGGACGGACTTCCGAGCGTCAGGTCCCAGATCCGGTCCCGGTGGATCCATATCGTCGCCATTTCACAGTGGCGGGCACCTGCGATGTCGGCGGTGGGCGAGTCGCCAATCATCCATTTGGCCTGCGCACGCGCTTTTGCCGTCTCTTCACCGACAGCCCGCTGAAGCGCTACTTCGAAAATCCGGCGGTCTGGCTTGGCGATACCCAACTCCCCTGACGAACAGAAACCATTGACGAAGGGAAGAAGTCCCAGCCGCTCGGCCTTTCTGAGCTGGTGAGTGTGTGGCCCATTGGTGATGATGCAGATCCGCCAGTCGGCCGCCTGGAGGTCGGCGAGGCAGTTCTGGATATCGCTATCCGGCCTGAGCATCTCCCAATAGCCTTCGTAATACACCGATACCAAGGTCTCAACAGGTTCCTGCAGACCGAAGTGCGCCTTCGCGTTCGTCCATAGATCAGTTCGGTCGGTAAGACCGTCCTGGTCGGCGACGATCAGCCACTCGACGGCGGCTCGACTGAATCGATGATCCAGTGCGAACCTTTCCGCCCACCGTCGAAACGTGGCATCCCTGTCGTAGAGAGTGTTATCGAGGTCGAAGAGAGCGATTCGCATGGGCCGTGGTTCTCGCCACATTGTCCCAGACCGCCGGGACTAGGTGCCTGCGGCACCACGGGGACAGTGCCCAGCGATTCGCCGCTCGTCCTAGCGTCTACGGCATGGACGCGGATGAGACGCATGCGCTCGGCTACGAGCGGGTCGACGACGATCCGAATGTCTCAGTCCTCCTCGAAACGATGGAGGCCACCGGGCGCTGGGAAGCCACCCTTCGACTTCGCGCATGGGAACGCGAGCAGCTGAACCTCACCCCTGGTCAGCGGCTCCTCGACGTCGGCTGCGGCCTGGGCGATGCCGCCCTCGCCCTGGCTGACGATCTCGGAAGCGATGGAGAGATCGTCGGCATCGACGCCTCGGCGGAGATGATCGCAGGTGCCCGATCGCGGGCGCGCACAGCGAGGTGCCGGGTCCGATTCACCATCGGCGACGCCCTTGAGCTTGCCGAGCCGAATTGCACCTTCGACATCGCTCGATCCGAACGGACCCTGCAGTGGTTGACCGATCCCAAAGCAGCCGTCGCCGAGATGGCCCGCGTGCTACGGCCAGGCGGCGTCCTGTCACTTATCGAGACCGATTGGTCGACGTTTGACATCGACGTCGGCGACGGCGACTTCGCCAAGCGTGTTCACGACGCCATGCAGATCAAGAGACGCCGAGCGTCTAACATCGGGCGCCGGCTCGCTGACCTCGTCAACGACTTCGGATTCGAACTGGTGGATCAAACGACGGCCACACAGCATTGGACTGCTTGGAATCCTGACGAGTCACCTGCTCCCGACGGATGCTTTTCGATGACCAGCCTCGCCGAGGACCTCATTGATGTCGGACAACTCGGCGCCGACGACCGGGATCGGTTCGTCTCGACCATTCACTCGGCTGCACACGAAGGCCGCTTTTCGATGGCCCTCAAGATGTTCGGGGTCGTTGCGGTAGCAAGTCGGAGCGCGCCGTAGAGCTCTTCGATCGTTGGAAGCTGGGTGCCCCCGTCCGCCGGGCCGGCGCGCACGATTCTGGGGTCGACGACCGCGCGAGGTCTTCGCAGGCTACAAATTTGCGCGGTTTACCGAGCCCACAGCTGTCCTGAGCGCGTCTACCTCTGCGTCGGTATATCGGTGGTGGAACTCCTTCATGTCGATAGGGCGTCCCACAAAGGCGTCGTCTGGTTGTCGGGGCAGCAGATGCATGTGGAGGTGCGGCAATGTGTTGCCGTGGATCTCGTAGTTCATCTTGACTGGGTGCACATAGTGGCTGAGCGCTTCGGAGACGGCCATCGCTTCGCGGAAGAATTGCATCTGCTCAGCGTCGGAAAGATGGAACGGCTCGACCGCGTGGCGTTTGGAGATCACGCATAGGTAGCCGAAAATGGCTACTTCGGGATCAGTGGTGACCCAAGTGTGAGCAAGTTCGCCGAGGATCCCGTAGGGTCGCCCCGACCTACAGATGACGCAGCCGTCTGGGCTGCAACGTCGGGCCCAGCTCTCTAGGTCAGCCCAGGCACCTCCGTATAGCTCCGCGATCATCTGCTCCTCGTTGGGCCAGCGCTCAAGGGTCACGAGAGTCCCTTCGTGCATCTCCGGCAGAAAGCGGTCGTCCGCATCCAGATATTCGCATTTCTCGAACTGTTCGTGCGATTGGCGGCGCGGAGTCAGCTGGGCCTGTCAAATGGAGCAGATCGAGCTGAAGGGTATCCCCGTGCGCTCGGAGTCACATATCCAGATCCATCCCTGAGCTGGCACAGGCTCGCAACACGTCTGCCACAACCTGCTCAAGAGGTTGGGCCGCATCGACCAACGGCGCCCCTATGGCGGCATATTTCGCTGTCAGCGGACCGTTGATCGCCTGTATCGCCTCGATTTCGGCGGGGGCCTTGCCGAATGGGTTGCCTCGTCGCAGCGCCACCCGCTTTCGGATGGTCGCATCGTCGAGAGTCAGACAGACCGCGACGTCGAAGAGATCCCATAGCTCCTCGTCGTTCTGGGCCATTCCGCAAAGAAAGGCCGGTCTCCCCTCGGCAGACTCGATCAATGCTTCGACGCGGGATCGCAACAGCAGCCATTGGTGGTCTCTGAACCATTCCTGGTTCAGCGGACCGGTGTCCGCCGCACTTGTCACTTCGCCGGTCGTCCGATGGACCCAAGCTGCAGCTCCCATATCGGCATCGACGGCGAGATACCCCCGCTCGCTCAGGACGGTACAGACCGCCGACTTTCCCGTGGCGGAGTTCCCGGTGATCCAAGCGATTCCCACCGGCGAAGTCTGACCGATGACCGTCCCCGAACAGCTCGCTGGTTTCGCGACGCAGAAAGCCCACCAAAATTCACCGCGTGCTTGCTATCGTGAGCACCTGGCCGACGGCAGTGCATCCGCCGGAGGCTGAGCCAGTCAACCTCATCGTTTAGGGCGAGCTGACCCTCTGAACTGGGGGGTTCGTCGCCTGAATCCATGTTTCGGGCATCGGTCACGAGATATGGGTTTACTGAATGCTTTCCAACCTGAGCATTGCCCGAACCCATGGCTCGTGTGCTCGGCGGGCGCATCGGATCGGACGGGGCTCGTGGCGAATCAGACAACGCCCTCGAGCTTGAACAATGTCGGACAAGCTCCAAAAAAGGAAGAGCTCCAATCGCATAGCGCCCCCCGGCCTGACAGCTGTCTGATTGTCCCGGCCGTATCACGCGTCCCTCCCGGTGGTCCTTGTCGTGAACCGGCTCTTCTCATGCTTGTGCCCTGCCATGGGAAGTCCTAGGCAGGTTCGACCGCGAGATCAAGTCAGTACGCCGCCAGGCAACTGAGAAGGTAAAACCTTGAGCGGGAGCTGCAGAACGGTGAAGCCGCCACTGCTCCAGATCTGCAGTGCGATTCCCTTCTCGTGGCACCACTTCTCGAAACGGGTCACGGAGTCGGAGGTAGATACGAAGAGATAGCAGGGATCGCGACTGTCACGGACCAGTCGAGAGAGCGGCGGGTAGCGGTCGTAGTCGTACGGCACGGCGATTGTCGTCTCGTTGGTCTCGAAGGTGATCCGGTAGGCAATCCAATAGTTCGTATAGGCGTCGTGGATGTGGTGCTTGGACAGGAGAGCCCTCAGGCCGCCGTCGTCCATGGGCATCGGCACGTCGGGAGCCGGGAAGGTGGCCAGAGCAGAGGCTGGCTCCCGGGCGAGCGCGACGGCGCCGAGTACGGCCAGAAGCACGAGACCAAATGGCCACAGCACCGGAGGGGGTGAGAAACGGATCCCGGGCTGTGACCGCGCGGCCGGCAGATCCCCGCGTCTTTTCCACCACGCGCGCGTTCGGAGGGTGAATCGGCCAACGTTCTCAAGACCGACTCCGACCAGTAGCGCCCCCATGGTCGAACTGAACATGACGTATCGACCTTGGCCGACGTGGTCGGCCATCACATTGAGCGAGAACAGGATGGGCAACAAGACCAGCGTCAAGGCCGGCAGTTGGCATCGCCGCGCTCGGCCGGCCACCACGAAGATGATGAGAGTTACCACGCCGGCCCAGGCGGCCAGCGCGAGGACAATGCCGAACGGCCCCTCGACCCAGCTGAGCGACCCTTCGACGCGGAGACTCATCGCGATGGGAGCTTCGACGCGGAAGAACTGTGCCATTCGGCCGACTGCCCCGGAGAGCATGGCGCCGTTTCCGGGCATGTGCAGGTTGGACCAGTGGTGGCTGCTCCCGAAGATGAACACTGGGAGCGCCCCAACCAGTGCGCCCGCGCCGAGTCCGAACATTCGTCGTCCCATGCGGACAAACACCGGTGTACACCACAGCGCCGCCGGAATCAGAAGTTGTAGCGACATCGGGCTCGCCCAGAAGGCGAGCCCGCACCACCCTCCTGCCACGGCGGGGCGTGTCCACCCCTGACTGTCATGGCGCAGTCTCGCCAGCGCGCCAACCGCACACAGCGCAAGGGCGAGCCCGATCATGTACGTTCCGCCGGGCTTCAGGGACCGCCACATCACCGACGCGGGCCACACCCAGAAGGCGAGGGCGCCGATGGTCGCTGCGGGCTCGCCGACGATCCAGCGGCCGGCTCGCCACAGGGCCAGGGTCGCCAGTGCCGAGGACAGGGCTGTGGTGGCCAGGAGCTGTGCTGTACCAACACCGGCAAGGGTGAACACTGCCGCGGTCATGATGGCCTCGACACTGCCCCCGTACGACTGACCCCACATGTATGCCGGAAGTTGACCGTGGTGGATGAGGTCGAGTGCCATCAGGCCGATGACCGAACCGTCGGAGGTAAGTGTTCCGAGTGAGTGCGTCTCCACCCACAGCCTCTCGAGTCCACCGGTTGTGACGGCCACGAACACAAATGCCACCCGAGTCCATTGGCCCAACCGCGGTCGAGCACGGCGGGCGAAACGGATGGTGTCTGCTTCACGGAGACCGCGCTCCGGCGCCCCGACGGCCCCGGAGTCGGGGACGGCAACCGCCGACTGAGCAAGGACGGCGCGGGTGGTCACGACCGGAAAAGGGGAAACACCCGGCCACGACGACAGCACGAAGGCGACCATTTGCCCTGGTCCGAAGCACCGTCTCGGCCCGCTCTCTTGGACATCGACCTCTCCCGACTCGGCGACTGGCGTCGGGAGGGTTGTACGGTGCCGGCGCTTACAGCGGACTAACGGGGCCTGTTAGCTCCATGTAAGGCGAAATCGTGCATCCTGGACTTGAATGTCTTCCTGCAGATCGAGGGATCGTGACCGCGGTGAGGTCGCGCCGCGGGCCTGTGCGGCAGTGGTGGGGCCTTTACCAGATTGCCGCGGCGATCGCTGGTTGTGGGCGTGATCCGGCTCCGTTGGCCGGGTGGGACAGCGCGGTGGCGCCTCACATGGCTGTAC
Organism: uncultured Acidimicrobiaceae bacterium; assembly: GCA_963834405.1. Classification (GTDB taxonomy): domain Bacteria; phylum Actinomycetota; class Acidimicrobiia; order Acidimicrobiales; family RAAP-2; genus Bog-473. Next base: position 38,506 of record CAWIBX010000005.1, read on the forward strand.
GGTGCCCTTTCACTTGGGTCGGGCGCCGCGTTGTTGGCCATTGCAGCCCTCTTGTGGGGGAGCAACACCCCCAGCGGCGTCACGGTGACGTCCCCCATTTCCGGACGGGTCTTCCAAAGCGCGGGACTCGGTCGGGCGCTCAATTCAGCGAGCCAAGTTCCGTCGTCCCCTCCCCATATCAACCAGGTCAGCCACGCGCGTCAGGAGGTGGTGGGGCAGCTCAACGACCTCGCGTTTAGTCAGCACACGACCGATCTGCATCAGCTCCTGCTGTACTCCGCGCTTGCCCTCGCCATCCTGGCGGTCCTCTCTCTGGCTGTCGGTTGGTGGACGGCCGGCCGCATTCTCCAACCGCTGCGGACGATCACGACAACAGCTCGTGAAATCTCGGCGACGAACCTCCACGAGCGCCTCGATCTCGATGGCCCCGATGACGAACTCAAGGAACTGGGCGACACCTTCGATGAGCTGCTCGGGCGCCTCGAGCATTCGTTTGATGCTCAGCGCCAGTTCGTCGCTAACGCGTCTCATGAGCTCCGCACGCCCCTGGCCACAATGAGGGCGGCGCTCGACGTTGCCATGGCCAAGCCGGGAACCATTCCCGAGCAGACCGTTCAATTGATCGATCGCTTGCGCCTGGAGCTCGATGAGGTCGATGAGCTCCTCGAGAGCTTCCTCATCCTCGCTCGCACACAGTCGGGATCGCGGAGCGATGACGTCGTGGTTTCGCTCGACCTTCTTGTCGAATCGGCCCGCGAGCAGAACGAGGAGGGAATCGCCGCGATCAACCTCGACTTCAGTGAGCACCACGACGCTCAGGCGTTCGTGAGCGGGAACGAAGTGCTCCTGGCTCGGATGGTCGAGAACGTCTTCGGAAATGCGGTGCAGCACAACGAGTCCGGAGGTTGGGTTCGGGTCCGCACCGAAGTCGTGAACGGCAGTGCCCGACTCATAGTGGAGAACTCCGGGCCGGTTCTCAGCGAGGAGGCCGTGCAGGATCTTGCGCAACCCTTTCGTCGACTCAGCGCGGCTCGGACGCGGTCGGACCGCGGTGTCGGACTCGGGCTCTCGATCGTCGCGTCCATTGTCGAGCTGCATGGCGGTCGCCTCGAATTGCACGCCCTGCCAGATGGCGGCTTCCAGGCGATCATCGAGCTTCCGTCAGCAGAGGTCACGACGAAATCGAGCTCAACATGAGGGTGCTCGTGGTCGAAGACGCCGAGCCGCTCGCCGAACTGATCGTGGAAGGGCTGCGCGACCAGGGCCTGGCCGTTGATGTGGCCCACGACGGCAGGGAGGCCGCCATCATGATCGATGACACTGCCTACGCCGTGGTCGTGCTGGACCGGGATCTGCCCGGCCTACACGGCGACGTGGTCTGCCGGATGATCGCTGAGAGTGACCGACCAGCAATGGTGCTCATGCTCACCGCAGCGGACTCACCGGGCGATCGTGTGACGGGACTGGGCTTGGGAGCTGACGACTACTTGACCAAGCCTTTCCACTTTCCCGAACTACTCTTGCGAGTTCGGGCCCTCGCCCGCCGCCAGCCTGAAGCCCGGGCTCGTGTCTTTCGCGCCGGCGGAGTCGAGCTCGATCCTCTGCGACACACGGCCTTTCGTCATGGTCGTCCACTGGACCTTTCGGCAAAGGAGTTCGGCGTGCTCGAGGCCCTGATGCAGGCGGACAGCGCAGCCCTCAAAGCTGAGGATCTTCTCGAGTCGGTCTGGGACCAGCACGCCGATCCGTTCACCAATGCGGTGTTGGTCACGATCAGCCGCTTGCGGCGCAAACTCGGAGAGCCCACAGTCATCGAAACCATTCCGAATGTGGGCTATCGCATCATCGACCAGCAGGAACCCTGATGGGTGGCAGGCTCACCAGTTCGATGAGCGCTCCCGGCATGAGCCTGAGCGAGGTCCTCGCGTTTGCGTCTGAGCAGGGACGCGTCCACTGACTTCGGCCGCACCCGCATGTTAGAGCCAATGCTGAGGCTGTTTGCCCTACGACTTGCCCTACAAATCGCACCGTCTGCCGTCGTCGGCCATCTTCGCTTGTCTAGAGCATCCCTGCTCAAGCCGTTTTACGCCGTCCGGCGCCGTCCAGAAAAACCCTTCGGGGCGGATTATCAGTGCTGCGCTCTAACCGACTGAGCTATAGCCCCGCAGCGGCGTCGAATCCCCGAGAGGAAGAACGAGGCTACACCACGGTCCGCGGCCGATTCCCGCCGCGCTCAGCCGTTGGCCAGGGTTGTCGTGATCAACGAAGCCAAGGCATCGGCGCCCGTGCCGTCTATGGCCAGGTGGGTGCCATCCGCCCCGAACCATCCCGGGTTCTGCGCTGCCAGCGTGGCCCAGTCGGCGACGACGGCGTTCGAATACCGCGTCACCCCGTTGGCCAGCACCGCGTTGTTCGCGTCCTGCCACGGCCGGTCCACGTGGACGTTCACGAAGACCACGCGGGACGCGCCGCTGAGGATCGCCATCATGTCGTCGAAGTCAGTGTCCGTGATCGGACCGTTGGTTCCCAGGCCGACGATGACCTCCGCACCCAGCGCGTCCTCCGCTTTGAGCTGTTGGAGGAGCGTCTCACCGTCTCCCCACTGGCGGCTGACCGCAGCGTCGACCACCACGCCTGGGATGTCCGTCTGCAGCGGGCTCTCGTAATCGAGCATCACCGAGTCGCCGACCGCCGTCACCCGGCCGGCAACGAATCCAGGACCGGGCGGCGGCAACGTGGAGGCCGTGGTCGTCGTGGGAGCGAGGGTAGTTGTCGTTGTCGAGATCACGGTGCTCGTGGCCGTGCCGCGCGGCTGGGAGCTGGCCAAGGCGGTGTGGGGAGAGCCCGCCTTGGGTGACGCGCGGAACGCCACCACCGCCGCACCGGCGGTGAGCGCGGCCAGGAGGAGGCACAAGCCGATGCAGGCGACGCGTGCCGGCCACCGGCGCCTTTTAGGCGTGTTGCGAGACAAGAGGAACAGTTTCGCCTACCGGCGGCCGAGGTTCAGCGCACCGGGCGTGTTATTCGGGGAGCACGGCGTCAGGGGGCCACAGGCGTACGGCGATGGACTGGCTCGCCGTGGCGAGGAGCTCACCCGACTCGGACCACAGGAACGCGGTTCCCTGGGCGTACCCTCCGACCAGCGCGTGGATGCGGATGTCGCAGAGCACCCACTCGGTCGGCTTGAGCTGGACCATACGGAGGGTGTTGTCGAGGCTTCGGCCCATGGCGCGCTGGCCGATCGGCTGCGAGACCGCACCGGAGACGTAGTCGCCGACGATGGCCAACGTGGCCGCTGAGGGCGTGAGGTGGCCGGGTACTCGCGCCCATAGTGCAGAGTCCGGACTGCCCGGCGTGCCATCCATCTCTTCGAACGACCGACCCACCGCGGTCCGCACCTCGATACTGTCCATGATCGTGTTGCGGAACATCTGGGGCAGAAAGCGCGGCGGGCAGTCCCCGGGCCTCGGCACGTCCGGCGGCTCGACCCAGATCCCGCCGACGTCGAGTTCGTCCTTGCCGAGGGCGGCGTTCACGGTGAGGATCTCACGGCCCTCCGTTCGCCCGACCGCGCGACCCTGCGTCACGTGGCCGCCGACGGCCGCCAGTGTGACCTCCCATTCCAGGAGGGAGTCGGTCACGGCATAGGAGAGGTACTGCCCCGCTGCCCACACGGTCGGGCGTCCCGACGCCGCCTCGAGTGCGACTAGGGCCGCGCCGAGGCCGCATCCGCCGAACAGGAAGTTCCCCGGTGTCGTGAGCTGGGGAACGACCTTCATCCGCCAGTGCAGGTCGTCGCCATCGGGCTCCATGCCCAAGAAGGTCCGTGCATCCACGGGGGCGCACCCTATCGGCGCCGCAGGGCCACCCGACAAACGACAAACCGACGAACCCGACGGACCCGCCCATGTCGTCGCGGCCGGAAGCCTTACGTCGGGTGGGTCACCAATTGCGCTCGCAATGTCCGCAGGGACTCCGGCCGCGCCGTCACGTGGATCTCCCTGATCAGATCGGACTCGATGTCGAGTGCGATCACGGCGGCAAGGTCGCGCTCGACGAAGGCCAGGATGCACGGTTGATTGCCCACAGGCAGTGACACCAGTGTCGCTTGCCCGCCCCAGAACCGCATGATGTTGCGCGCAACGTTGCCGGCTCCATGCACCACCAGACCGGGGCGTAGATCGACGACACCCGATACGTCGGGGTCCAGCACGCGGATCAGCGCGTCGAAGTCACCGTTCGTACACGCTTCTATGAAGCGCGCGGTCACCGCATGGTGTTCCGGTGCCGTCACCTCGAACCGGGTGACCGCATCGGACTGCTCCAGCTTCAGCCGGGCCCGGCGGGCCAGCTGACGGCAGGTCGCCGTGGGCCGCCCGACCGTCTCTGCGATCGGTTCGAAGGGCACCTGGAAGATGTCGTGCAGCACGTACGCCACACGCTCGGCCGGCGTGAGGCGTTCGAGCACGAGGAGCAGGGCCAGGCGGACGCTGTCGTCGAGCGTGACCCGGTCGGACGGGTCGACGGGGTGCTGGACCAGCGCCCGGCCGACGACGTCGAGGTCCGAGCCCCCGACCGATCGTTCCCGTCGCTTGCGGGCCGAGCCGATGAGATCGAGGCAGAGGCGGCTTGTCACCACGATGAGCCAGCCGCGCGCGTCCTCGATGCTGTCGAAATCGCTCCTTGACAGGCGGTAGAAAGCCTCCTGAACGACATCCTCGGCCTGTCCGATGTCACCGAGCATGCGAAAGGCCATGTCGACCAGGTACGGGCGATGGTCGGTCCACGCGGTGTTGAACTGCTGTTCGGTCGGCATACGCCTCCTCCGTGCCGGCCCCGGACGTCCTTGCGTCGGGTCCCGTCCAAGAGGACGAAAGAGAAACCGGAAACGTGACTGCGGACCATGGTGGCACGGCCGTTTGCGGCATGTGTCACGTCCGCCGGTCTGGCTTCGTCCTATCTTCCGATGGAACTCGTGCAGAGCAGGTTCGTGACCGAGGACGTGGAGAAGCTGGCCCGCTTCTACGCAATCCTCGTCGGCGTCGATGTAGTGGTCAACGACTATTACGTGGAGGTGCCGACGACGGCGCAGCGGGTTGGCGTCTCCAGGGTGCGGTTCTCCGAGCTCACCGAACGTCCGTGCGGGCCGCCGGCGGGAGTCCGCTGCGGCGAGGTGATTCTCGACTTTGCCGCCGACGACATCGACGCCGAGCACGCCCGCGTCGACGCCTTGGGCGTCCAGTGGGTCATGCCGCCCACGCTGCAACCGTGGGGCCGCCGGGCCATGACGTTCCGGGACCCCGAATCCCACCTGATCAATGTGTTCTCCAAGAAGGAAGGAGCAGGCCGATGACGATGGCACCAGTAGCCGTGCAGGCGATCGGGCTCACCAAGACATACGCCGGTGACATCGAGGCGGTGAAGGATCTCAGCTTCGAAGTGGCCCGCGGCGAGGCCTTCGGCCTCCTGGGGCCCAACGGGGCTGGGAAGTCGACGACGATCGGCATGCTCACCACGACGGTCGTTCCCACGGGCGGTCGGGCGGTGCTGAGCGGCTTCGACGTCGCCACCGACCCTCGCGGGGCGCGGGCGGTCAGCAGCGTCGTCTTCCAGGACACCGTGGTCGACCGCCCGTTGAGCGGCCGCCAGAACCTCGAGCTCCACCTGCGCCTTTGGGGTGTGCACCCTGCAGCGGGCCGCGCCCGGCTACGCGAGCTCACCGGCGTGGTGGGCATCGACGACATCCTCGACCGTCCCGTTGAGACCTACTCGGGCGGTCAGCGCCGGCGCATGGAGATCGCACGCGCCTTGCTATCGGATCCCGAGGTGCTGTTCCTCGACGAGCCGACCGTCGGGCTCGACACCCGCATCCGGCACGACCTCTTCGACGTCATCGCTACGCTGCGCGAGCGCACCGGGGTGACAGTGATCGTCACCACCCACTATCTCGACGAGGCCGAACGGCTCTGTGACCGCATCGCCGTCATAGACAAGGGCGTCATGGTCGCGTGCGACTCACCGCAGAGCCTGTTGGCGACAATGGGCCAGGAGATCGTGGAGCTCCGCACGGACGAACCCGGCGAGCTAGTGCGCGTACTCGGGTCCGCCGGCATCGATTCGTCGCAGGTCCTGAGCATCGGCAACACCGTGACCGTGCTCACTACGGTCCAAGACAGCCGTCAGGTGATGGACGCACTCGAGAGGCAGGGCCGCATTGTCCGCGCCTCGACGATCCGGCGCCCCACCCTCGATGACGTCTACCTGCGCCTGACCGGCGACCGCATACAGACCCCAACCGACTGAGAGACCAGAGGAGACCCATCCATGACGACCGCAACCCTCCAGATACCGGCCCCAGTGCGGGCCCCCGCGTCGGCGGCTCCAAGAGTCCGCGCCGTGCCCACCCTCACCGCCCGGCGCCTGGCCCTCACCATCCGCTCGCCACGGTCCCTCGTCGTCCCGCTGCTGACGCCGGTACTTTTCGCACTCGTCATCGCGCCGGCTCTGGCGAACACCATAGCGGCGCCCTCAGCGCGGACGTCCTACATGACGTTCGTCGCGCTGGCGACTGCGGGGCTGCTCATCCCTTTGAATTGCATGTTCTCTGGGCTGGGGGTGATCGTGGATCGCCAGCAGGGCGCCATGCGCGAGCTGTTGGTGGCACCCATACGGCGCTCATCCATCGTCATCGGGAACTTGGTCGCTGCGCTGGCTACGACCGCTCTGCAGCTGGTCCTGTTGATCACCGTCTCTGCACTGCGTGGCGCGCATTACGTCATGTCCGGCCGCACGGTCTGGTTCGTCGCGGCGGCGTTGTTCTTCGCTGTGTTCATGTACGCGCTGGCGGAGATCGTCGCCGTGCGAGTGCCGCGGCCCGAGGAGTACATCGCAGTGGTGCCGGCCATCGCGATCGTCCCGTTCTTTTTCGCCGGCTCGCTCTTCCCGATCACGGCACTCCCACACTGGCTGGCGGCGATAGCCCGGGTGCTCCCCCTGACGCACGCCCTAGCCCTCTTCCGGTACGGGATCACGGGCGACGGCGGCCGGGCGCTCCATAACATCTGGGGCTTGCACAGCGTGCCTGCCATGGCGGCGCTCTCGCTGGGCGTGCTGGGCCTGTTCACGGCTGCCGCGGTGGCCGGAGCGTTCCGCTTGTTCGCCCGGGCCGGCCGCAGCTGACCAGCCCGCTGAGCCGGCGACGCGGCGGCGGCCGCGCCGAGCGCGTTGCCGCCATCGTCCATCGTCGTAGGGCCCGCCTCTCTCCGGGGGCCACCTACACTTGCACTTCCACCGAGGCCTAGCCGCTTCGGGTCGGTCGAGCACCGGGCCGGACGTCCGGGGGTGTAGCTCAGCTGGAAGAGCAACGGCTTTGCAAGCCGTAGGTCGAGGGTTCGAGTCCCTTCACCTCCACTGCTTCGGGAAGCACACAGCGAGCAGCTTCCCGCGTGGCTGAGCCGCCTTTCCTAGAACAACGAGGCCGTGAATCCGTTCCACCTCCTTCGAAGGTACCTGGACTTCTGCGCAATAATCTGATATCTACCTGATATCAGATTAAATCAAAGGAGCCATCGATGGCTATCTCCACCTCAGACGCCTCTCGCGCCGACTCCCCGGCCGGGCAGCTGAACACCCGCGTCGACATCTCCCAGCGCCCCGCACTGGCGACCAGCGGCTGGTTCGGGGTGCTCGTCCTCCTGGCGGCGGTCGCGGGAGCGGTAGCGGCCGCGCAGCACACCCCGTGGTTGCTGTGGCTACCGATCCTCATCGCCGTCCTCACAGCGACCGCCCTCGTGATCGTGCCTCCGGGGCAGACCTCGGTGATCCAGTTCTTCGGCCACTATGTCGGGACTGTCTCGCGGCCCGGTTTCTGGTGGGTGCTACCCCTCACCGTACGTCGCCGGGTGAGCGTCCGGGTCCGCAATTTCGAGACGAACCACCTCAAGGTCAACGACGCCGACGGCAATCCAGTTGAGATCGCGGCGATCGTCGTCTGGCAGGTCGTCGACACGGCCAAGTCCACCTACGCCGTGGACAGCTACTCGAACTTCGTCTCGGTCCAGGCCGAGTCGGCCCTCCGGCACGTGGCGACCAGCCATCCTTACGACGACACCACCGGCGCGGGGACGTCGCTCAGGGGCTCGACGGACATCGTCGCCGGCGAGCTCGCCCGCGAGGTGGCGGAGCGCGTCGCCGTCGCCGGGGTGGAGATCATGGATGTCCGGATCTCTCACCTCGCCTACGCCCAGGAGATCGCGCAGGCCATGCTGCGTCGCCAGCAGGCCAACGCGGTCGTCGCGGCACGTACCCGCATAGTGGAAGGCGCGGTCGGCATGGTTGAACTGGCGCTCAACCGCCTGACCGAGGGAGGGGTGGTCGCCCTGGACGAGGAGCGCACCGCTGCCATGGTCAGCAATTTGATGGTGGTGTTGTGCGGGGACCAGCCGCCTACCCCGATCGTGAACACGGGAACGCTCTATACGTGAGCGAACGCCGCCAGGTCCTGCTGCGGATGGACCCCGCGGTGCACGATGCACTGATCCGCTGGGCCAACGACGAGTTCCGCAGCGTGAACGCCCACGTCGAGATGCTCCTGCGCCGGGCGCTCGACGAGGCGGGACGAATGCCCAAGCAGGCACAGCCGCTGCCCAAGCGGGGGCGGCCGCGCGCCGGCGTCTAGATAGCGCCCGCCTCGGAGAGCGCGGTGATGTCGTCCCAGGTGTAGCCCGCTTCGAGCAGCACCTCCTCGGTGTTTTCCCCCAGCTCCGGGAGGTGCGAACGCAGGGGCGCCAGGCCGTCGGAGAAGCGGACCGGGGTGCGCACAGCGAGTGTCGTCGTGTCCGGGTCCTCGGGGTCCGCGAGGGGGGCGATGTACCCGTTGGCCCTCACCCCCGGGTCGGCGGCCACCTCGGCGTGGTCCCGGACGGGGGCGAAGCGCAAACCCGCGGCGCCGAGCAGGTCGCACCACTCCTGGGTCGACTTGGACGCGAACACCTCGTCCAGGATCGGCCACAACTCCGCTTTGTCGTCCGGGAAGTACAGGAGTTGATCGAAGCGGTCGATCAGATCGGGCCGACCGATCGTCCGGTAGAAGAGGTCCCGGGCGGGCCCCGCGACGCCGATGATGGCGAGCCAGCCGTCCGCCGTCGGGAACATGCCGTAGACCCCCGGCACCATCGGGTGCCCCCGACCGCTCGGCCCGGAGACCTGGCCCGACAGGAGGTAGTGGGTGATCTCACCCGCTTGGGCCCAGATCTGCCCTCCCAGCAAGGACGTCTCTACGAGTTGGCCTCGTCCCGTCCGTTCCCGCTCGTACAGCGCGGCCAGGACTCCGGCCAGGAGGTTCTGGCCCGATATGTGATCGGCGATGGTCGCACCGACGGGGCTCGGGTCGGATCCGGCGCCGCCCGTCGTGCTGATGATCCCGCCGGCAGCCTGTCCACTCAGGTCCGCGCCCTCGCGCGTGGCGTCGGGGCCGACCGGTCCGAACGACGACCCCATGGCGTAGATGATCCGCTCGTTGCGCGCCGCTGCATCCGCGTAGCCGACACCCCAGGACTCCACGGTGCCGGGCTTGAAGTTCGTGATCACGACGTCGGCCTGCTCGACCAGTCGCAGAAAGACGTCACGGCCCTGTGGCACCCGCAGGTCGAGCGTCAGGCTGCGCTTGCCCCGGTTGCACGCGGTGAACCAGGGCGAACGCCGGTCCTCCCGGCTGAGGGGGAGCCACCGGCTTTGGTCGCCGAATCCCGGGAGCTCGATCTTCGTGACGTCGGCACCCCATTCGAGCATGGTGAGGGCCGCCTGTGGACCCTGGACGAGCAGTCCCGCCTCGAGCACCCGGACGCCGTCGAGAGGTCCCATGCGTCGTCAGGCCTTCGTTCCGGGGGGGTTCACGGCGCCAACCTTTGTAAGGCGGCGCGCCGAGGTCAAGCGCTACCGGCCGTGGCGGCGACCGGCGGCCCGCCGATCGCGTTGAAGCCGCGCATTACCAGGGTCACGATGGTGTCCACGAGCACGTCCTGCGGGGGCTCACGGGTCAGTTCCCACGCCTCCACCACGGCGAACACGAACACGAACCCGAACATGCCGTAGGTGAGGACGGAGATCATCGCCTTGTCCCCATCCGGCACCAGCAGCGAAGTGGTCAGCGTCAGGTCCCCCTTGAAGTTCGAGGATATGAGCCCTGTGGGTGGGGGACCCGTCCCGCATATATACACGCATCTGTACACACAGCCCCAGGGTCCCCGGCCAGCTTGCGGCCCGAACGCAGCGTCAGACGAAGTCGGATCCGCCGTCCGCGTTCACGCAGGCCCCGGTCACGTACCCGTTGCGCCGGGACACCAGGTAGGCGGTCAGAGAGGCCACCTCGTCGGGCAGGCCGGCGCGCCCGAGGTCGGCCGGTTGATGGAAGACCTTGTCGATCCACCGCATCACGTCGTGCGGGTCAGACGGGTCCAGGTTCTCGGCTGCGAAGACCGGCTTGAGGTTCTCGGTGAAGCTGGCGGTCACGATGGTGCCGGGGCACACCGTGTTCACGAGGATGCCCTCGGGTGCGAGGGTCTTGGCGAGGTTCTTGGCCAGGCTGGTCACGGCGGCCTTCGACGCCGTGTAGGCGACGAGCCGCGGGCTCTGCCGCTGAACGGAATGGGCCGAGAAGATGGCGATGCGGCCCCACTCGGCGGCGCGCAGCAGGGGTAACGCGACCCGCACGTTGCGCACGGCCGACATCGTCCCGAGGGTGATGGCATCCTCCCAGCCCTGGTCGTCCAGCGCGTCGAACGTCCCGTCCCGCGGACCGATCGTGTGCACCAGGATGTTGAGCGATCCCCACCGCTTCTCCACTTCGGCGTAGCCGCCGGCGATGGAGTCCGGGTCCGCCATGTTGACGCTGATGCCGACGGCGTCCGGGCTGCCCGCGGCGAGAAGCGACTGGACCGTCTCGTCCAGGGCCTCCTTCCCCCGGGCCATCACCGCGACGTTGGCGCCGTCGGCGGCAAGGATCTCCGCCACGGCCCGTCCCATGCCCTTGCTCCCGCCGGCGACGACGGCGTACGCACCCGAGAGTCCAAGATCCATTGCTCAACCTCCTCTGTCTGTCTCCGTCAGATCGGCACGGAACGTCTCGAGGTACGGCGCGAACCGCTCCCGGACCTGAGCTGCCTCCAGGCCGAAGTCGGCCAGCTCGTAGCTGTGCATCCCGTGCGCACCGGGCTCGTGCCCTCCGGCCCACGCGGTGACTGCCTTGTGGGACGACTCGGGGAACGCGACCCCGATCCGTTCGTACGCGGCAGCCAACGCGCCGATCGGGTCCGTCTGCAGATCCGAGAACGCCACGTCGGCGAACCGTTCGTCACCGACGCGGGCGCGGAAGTCCATGGCCCGCGACACCCCCAGCCACCATCGCTCCAGCTGCTCGGCGCCCAGCTCCTTGGCGTCGTCACGATCGCTCGCCCAGCTCCGGGTGTAGTGGATGAGGCTGCAGACCGAGCCCAGGACCTTGGCGGGATCGCGGTGGCTCCACAAGAACTTGGCATCCGGGTACGCCTCGACGAGCGCGTCGAGCGAGAACATGTGCACCGGGGTCTTGAGGTGCCATAGCCGCGGTGGGCAGTGCCACTGCAGCAGATGCAGTACGCGTCGGTGATACAGATAGGTGCTGCGCATGTCGCACTCGGTGACCCAAGCCAGGTAGGCCGGCACGCGGGCGAAGCCGTCGAAGTGGACGGTGCGGAAGCTCATGCCGAGCAGGTCCTGGCACTCGGTGGCGGTCGTCGCCTCGGCGTGGTGCATGGTCTGCATCAGCGGGAACATCTCGTTCATCATGGCGAGCCCCGCTTCCGTCTCGGCGATGCGCGGGTCGCTGTGCTCGGTCGCGGCCTCGGGCGGCGGACACGGTGCGGAGGACTCCCACGTCCGCAGGGACCGGAACTGCGGATCGCTGGCCACGAGCTGGCTCAAGGCGGTCGTCCCCGTGCGTGGGAGCCCGATCACGAAGACCGGCCCCTCCACCTGCTCCTTCTCGATGGACGGGTTGGTCCGGTACGTGTCCTCCACCTGCAGGCGGGAGGTCAGCAGGCTCACCAGCCGGTGCAGCAACATCACCTCTCCGGACTCGCTGAGGCCGGCTTCTGCATTCAGCGAGTCGACCAGGCGTTCGAGTCCCTCGTGGTGGAAACCGTCGCCGAAGTCGGTCAGTCCCGTCTGCTCGCAGGCCTTGGCCTCGAGCGTGTCGGCCGACAAGGTCATCGTGCGAACCGCTTGCTCACGGCGACGCGCCGCGCCTGCAGCACGGCGGCGCGCTCGTCACCGGTCACCCGCCGGGTCCCCGCCGGCAGGGCAGCGTCGAGTTGGGAAGAGGGGACCACCTGTGTGGTGGGGACCGGTGCGGTCTGGGTCCGCACGCAGCGCAGGATCACCGGGCCCGCGCTGTGCCCTGCGGTGTCCAGCCAGTTCGCGATGCCGGGGTCGTGGTGGGCGATGACCACGCGGACGACGTCGTCGTCGTCGACCACCGCCTGATATCCGTTCAGGCTGCTCTGGTGGTTGGCGTAGTCGATCGTCTCCCACCAGGGGTTCCCGATGGAGAAGCTCCAGTAGAGACCTTCGGGTGGCGTGACCTCCACCAGGAGTGACTCGTCGGGGCAGAGTTCGAAAGACCCTATGACCGGACGGTTCTCCGCCGCCGCACCCATGGCCGTGCCGTCCAGCGGCGGGAGGAAGGTGTTGGGAGTCTCCGGACGGGCGAATTGGAGGAAGAAGTCGAGATTGCCCACGAGGTAGTCGCCCAGTGCGATCAGCTGCCGGGCGATGACCGCGGCGGGTCCTCGTCCGATCGCCGCGGGGACCGCTCCCCCGACCCGCCGATGCGCTCTATGGACAGGGACGAGGCCACCTCGGTGTCCCAGTCGTAGAAGAAGTGCCGCACGACGAGGGCGGTGGCGTCGGCTGCAATGGGCAGCCAGTTGCCGTCGCGCCTCTTCTCCGAAAGAAAGAGTTCGACCTCGCCCCCGGGTCCGAGATCGAGCTCGTCGAGGAGGACATTCCCCGAAGACGCCATGCCGGCCATCGACTGGAGGCCGACGTAGCGCGCCGTCCCTCGGTTGCCCCAGATCCGGTACGACTCGCCGCCGCGCAGCGGACCGCCGGCATAGATGCAATCGGGGCAGTCCATGCCCCACTTGTAGACGTTGTCGACGCCCGAAGGCTTGACGGCGAGTACCGGGTTGGCCTGTGCACGCAGCCCGGTGTCCAGTCCGATGCCGAGCAGCACCAGCAGGTGGCGGAACCCCGCCGCCAGGTCGTGGGCGTTACGCGGACCCGACTCGGCCAGTACCCGTTCCGACGCCTCGCGCAAGCGGTCGAGCAGGTGCGACCAGGCCCGCCCGGAGACGAGGTCGTCCGCGGTGGCGTCGCCCGCCACCGCGGCCTCTCCCACGTAGAAGGGCAGCCACGACGGATTCTGAAAGCCCCTGGTCACGGCCGGCCCGGCGCGCCGGTGCATGCAGGCTTCGTCAAATGACCCCCCAATCGCGGTTGCGGTCGACGCCATGGTTTCGCGCCGGCGCGCCGTGGTCAACCGGCGGTCAGGAAGGGACCCAATGCGTGGCCGGCGACGAGAGCCACCCCAGCACCTCACGGCGGGTGGTGGGGCCGCGCGGGGTCCAGGCGGAGGGCAGCGCGCCGTCCCCGCGGAGCTCGGCCGACTCGGAGACGTTCGCAGTGAGGGGATCGCTGGTCAGTCCGCAGCGCACGGCCGAGGGATCGACCCCGAACAGTGATGCCGCGTTGAGACCGAACATCCGCTCCCTGAGCTCGGCGGTGAATGCCGGATATCCGTAGGTGTCCTGGAACTCCGTGCTGATGTCGAACGCCCGCATGGCCATGATCTGCGATTCGGGACTGCCGTACCAGATGGCATCGGTGCCCCACAGCACCCGCTGCTCCCCGACCCGTTTGAAGAGCTTTCCCAGCGCGTGGGCCGCTTGATCCGGCTGCGTGAGCAGTTGGCGCCACAGCGTCGCGACGTCGACCCACACGTTGTCGTTGACCGGGACCTGATGGTTGTCGAGCGCGGCGAGCAGGGTGTCGATGCCGATCGTCGCCGTCGGGTCGTATGGCCCTTCGACGTGCGACGGGTCCCAGGCGGCGTGGTAGATGACGAAGTTCATGTCCGGGAACATGCGGGAGACCGCCACGATGTCGTCGGGATGGTTGAAGGCGGGATCGAAGTTCACGAGCGGCAGGCCCTTGTGGGCCACGAAGACCTTGACCCCGAGGTCGTGCGCGTGCTGCACGGTGGGCAGTCCGATGACGGGGTCTTGCAGCGAATAGCCCCCGCCCGTGGGGCTCCACGCCGTGTACACCTTGAAGGCGGCGGGGGGGCCGCTCTCGACCGCGATGGTCATCTCGTCGAGCGTGGCGCTGACCGGCCCCACGTTGGGGGCGATGATGTTCTCCACGAGGACGCGGCTGGAGCCGCCCGCCGTGAGCTCGCTCGTGATGTGCTGAGTGCTCAGCGCCTCGGGGAACGGGATCGGCGCGTTCGCGGGCCCGGAGTTGGGCACGTCGGTCAGCACCGCCACCGTCGTGTCGCTGGCCAGGAACAGATCGTGCAGGTAGTTGGCCCGATCGACGCAGTCGAGCTTGTCGGTGTCGGTGCAGTCCGCCGGCAGCATCGACAGGACCAGGCCGGTGGTCTCCGGTGCGTTCTGCACCCACGCCCCGGTGGGCACGACGTGGTGGGTGTGGACGTCGAAGATGAACTCCCCGGTCCCGTTCAGCGCCTCCCGGCAGGCCGCCGTGTCCTCGGGTGTAGGCACCTTGAACGTGCCACCCCGGCCGTGCGAGGCGGCGGTCTGATGGGGCGAGGAGCACCCGGCAAGCTCGAACACGGCGAGCGACGCCGCCACGGCGCCGGCACCCTGGAGGAATCGCCGCCGGTCCACCCCGAGCCGCCGCGCCGCCTCGCCGATGGACGAGCGGATGGCGTCGTTGACCGCCCGGTCCTGGGGCGTCCGGGCCGCGGGCACGAACTCACCGTTCGAGATCGGCCCGGCGGCGAGAGGGAGGCGGGCGTCGTCCTCCTGGTCTCGCAGCCGACGGGCGAATCGGCCGATGCCAGCCATGTTGCCGAGGGTATCCGGCGATCACGCCGTATACCCGACACCAACGCCTGAGCGAGCTCGGACCGTCAGAGCCGCTCGCGCAACGTCGCCACACCCTCACCCGACAGGTCGTCGAGGACGGGCTTGCGACCGGTCATAGCCATGAGAAGGGACAGCATCGGGCCGCGCACCTCGGGCCCCTCGCCGTGCGACCACTCGGCGTCGGTGGCGGTCAACCGCAGACCGTTGATGCGGTTCTTGGTACCGATGAGCATGTTCGAGCCCTTGAAGAAGTCGGCCAGCTCCATGACGGCCTCGGGCGGATACTCGTGCGTGATGCCGAGGGGCCGCCGGATGTCCTCGGCGTGGACGATCGTCTCACCCAGGATGGTGTCCTTGGGACCGGGTGGACGCTTCTGGGAGACGACGATCGCGTCGAAGTGCGCGAGCGTGTCGGCCCCCGAGTCGCCGAGGTTGGCGGCGACGCCCTTGGCCTGCAGCCGTTCGAAGCTGAATCCTGACCCGATCAGCTTGGGAAAGAACGACGCGGGCGTGATCTGCGCCGTACCCGCCATGTGGGCGAGCACGTCACGGACGGTCCACTGCGGGCACAACGACGTGGTGGTCCACTGCTCCTCGCGCAACGGCGCCAGATCGGCCGCCAGGGCCTCGCGCTTGCCGTGGACGACCGGCCAGACGTCGACTCCTGCCAACACAACCTCCCTGTCGGTGTTCTGCGCCGCCGCCGTCACCCGGTCGGCATCGCCTCGTAGACCCCAATGCTGCCCGCAACGCGGGTATCGACCGAAATACGGGCGCCGGCCGGCGGGGGATGGAGGGCGCGCCAACCTCGTGCTCGGCCGGGTGAAGGCGGGGAACATTCGGGCCTTCGGCCCCCGATAGGGTCCCGGCGTGGCCGGGGTCGATCTGGACGCTGTGCTCACCCTCTACGACGAGGGAGTGGACCGGTTCGCCGCTCTCACAGGGCGTCTGCACGTCCCGGGCGAGTGGCAGCGCCCCGCCTGCGGGATATGGACGGCCGAGCAGCTCGCCCGCCACCTGCTAGCGGTGGCCGGCTGGTACCACGCCTGGTTGGACCGGGCCGAGGCCGGTGACGCGTCACCACCGTTCGCCGCCGGCCAGCTCGCGGCCAGAACGCCGCGGCCCTGGACGCGCTGGGGGACATGCCGGGTCCTGACGCAGTCGCACGTTTCGTGGCGAGTGCCCGCGCCTATCGCATGCGGGTCGCTCCGGCCTGGGACCTCCCCTACGGGTATCCCCGGGGGACGGTCACCGCCGGGCTCCACGCCGGCATGGCGGCCTGCGAGTGGCACCTGCACACGTGGGATCTCGCGCGCTCCAGAGGTATGGGCCACCGGCCCTCGGACCCGGCCACCCTGTTCGCCGCCGCCGGAGCCTGTCTGGCCCGGGCCCGCGGCGGGGTCGGCGGCCGGGCCGCGTCGGCGCTCGTCCCGGTCGGCTCCCGCCTCGGTCCCTGGCGCGCACTGCTCCGGCGCTCCGGCCGCACGCCGGCCATCGGCGACTGAGCAGGTCGTCGCCGGGGCAGGCTCGTCAGCGCCAGCCGACCCGGCGCATGACGTGCGCGCGGCAGCGCGCCGCCCGCGTGCTCTCGAAGTCGCACGGCTGCTCGGTGAAACAGGGACACCCGAGGGCCTGGCCGTGACAGGCGGGGCAGCGCTCGATGCAGCAACCGGGGTGATGGACACCGCCGAGCGGAGTCCCGCAGTCGCGGCACTCGTCGGGCTCGAAGCGATGCCGCGGTCGGTACTCCTGCCCGAAGCGGACCGGTGCGTAGGCCTTGCCGCCGATGACGATCGGATCGGAGAGGCAGCTGATCCCGTCGGTCATCTCTCCGCCACAGTGCTTGCAGATCGCCATGACCCTCCTTTGTGACATGTCGCCCGTGAGGCCCTGCTGCCGATCATCTCAGCCTGCTGTGACGACGGGGCGGATGAGGCGCACAAGGAGGCCGGCCCCCGACCACGCCGCGGGCCCCCTGTCCTACGCTGCGGTTCATGACGACGGCAGAACGCGAGACGAACGAGGGGCGGACCGGGGCGCCGGGGCTCCTGGCCGGCAAGGTGTGCGTCGTGTCGGGCGTCGGCCCCGGGCTGGGTCGGCAGGCGGCCCGGGCGCTGGCGGCGCACGGCGGGGACATCGTGCTGGCGGCCCGCAAGCAACCCAATCTCGACAGCGTCCTGGCGGAGGTACAGGCCCTCGGGGCCCGGGCCATCGCCGTGTCCACCAACATCGTCGAGGAAGACGCGTGTGCGCGTCTCATGGCCGCCGCCGCCGAGGAATTCGGTGGCATCGACGTCGTCGTCAACAACGCCTTCCGGCCCGACGTGTTCCAGAGCTTCGAGGACGTCGATCTCGGGGTGTGGCGCAAGATCATTGACGTCAACGTCTTCGGCTCGCTGCAGATGACCAGGGCGGCACTGCCCTACCTGCGCGAGCGGGGAGGCGGGTCGGTGGTGATGGTGGCGTCCATGGTGGCGCGCCAGCCCCAGCCCGGGCAGGGGGGGTATGCGATTTCGAAGGGCGCGCTCCTCACGGCGACCCGTGTCCTCGCCTACGAGCTCGGCCCCTCCAACGTGCGCGTCAACGCGGTGGTCCCGGGCTGGATGGCCGGGCCCTCCGTCGACATCTACATCGAGATGACCTCGGCCGGGCGGGGAGTCGAGCCCCAGGTCGTGGTCGACGAGCTCAACGCCCGCGTGCCTCTGGGGCGGATCCCACGCGACCAGGACGTGGCCGGCTCCATCGTGTACCTCGCCTCCGACCTGTCCGCCGCCGTGACGGGACAGGCGCTCGACACCAACGGCGGCGAGATCTTCGCCTGACCGCCGCCCGAACTCGCTGCCGGGCGTCGCGCCACGACGTTGCCTCCCCGTCGCCCGCCGGGCAGCACCTCTTGCCCCGGCGGCCTTACTTCCCCTCGCCCCCGCTGGCCGTGCAGGAACGGGGGTCCCAGGGCTGGAGCGGGGAGACCGTCGGGGTCGGGGGCTGGAACGCCTGGTTGGAGGAGGACGTGGAGGACGACGAGGAGGACGTCGTCGTGGTCGTGGTCCCCGACGATGCCGTCCCCGTCGACCCCGCGACCGCCCCGCCCCCGGCGCCCGTCGTCCCCGTCGTCGCCGTCGTGGGGGGCGGGTTCACGCTGAAGTCCGTGCCCGTCACGACGGTGATCTGGGAGCCGGGCTGCACCTGGGTGGGGTCGTCGGCCATGATCACCGCGCCCGACATGGAGTTGGCGACGGCCTGTGCCGCCGCGATGTTGGCCGGCGTCTTGGAGGAGTAGTACACGACGGTCTCCGCCTCCTGCCCCACCGGCGTCGTGTCCCCGACGGTTCCGATCTGGAAGCCGAGCGCCTTGAGGCTGTCCGCGGTGTCGGTGGCCTGGTTCGTGGCGCCGGAGCCGTTCTCGACGGAGACGGTGACCGTCGAGGGCGCCGGGAGGGCGCCGCCCGCGTAGGTGTCGTCGCCCGGCTTCAAGCCCAGGAACTGGTCGACGGCGGTGTGATCCTGCGGCTCGGCCGGGAACTCTATGTCCCCGTAGGAGCCGCCCTTGTAGACGTAGTTGCCGAACTGGTCCACGGCCACCGGGAGCGTCAGCTGCGGCGAGCTGTTCACGTTCACCCCGTGGAAGGTGAGCACCAGACTGATCATGTCGGTGGCCGACAGGCCCGAGTCGACGGTCAGCTGCCCGACCACCCCCGCCACGAGCGACTGGTCCGTGAGGGGGTTGCCGAGGCCCTTCCCCTTGACGGCGGTGGCCAGGACGCGGAGGAATTCGTGGTCCCGGCGGATACGGGCGAGGTCGCTCTGATTCTCGTAGGGCCAGTAGTTCGGGTTGGTGGTGGTGACCCCGGGACCCTTGTACTGCAGGTGGCGTGCCCGCACGACCTGGAGGGCCTGGGTCCCGTTGAGGGTGAGGCAACCCGTCGTCTGGATGTTCAGCCCTGAGTACGCGTCGAAGACCGGCTCGGGGAAGTACATCTTGACACCACCGAGGGCGTTGACCACGTTGATGAAGCTGTCGAAGTTCAGTTCGACGAAGTGCTGAATCGGGATGCCGAAGTCCTCCTCAATGGAGTTGATCAGCTGGTCGGCACCCTCGTACAGGCCCGCGTCGATCTTGTTGGCCCCTTCCGCACGTGCGTTGGGGATGAACAGGTCGCGCGGTATGGACAGAATCGACAGCGACCCGTTGGCGGGGTTCAGGTGCAGGATCATCACGACGTCGCTGTTCACGCCGTTGACCCCCTGGGAGCACAATCCGTAGGCGGGGTTCTGCACCTTGAGCGCACAACGGTCGGTCGAACCGATCATCAGGATGTTCTCGGTGCCCGCGTCCGCGCCTTTGGCCGGGGACGAAGTGAGGTTCTTGAGGTCGATCCGGTGGATCTCGTGGTTGAGGTACCAGCCGTAGCCGGCCGCGGCCCCGGCCAGCAGCACCAGCACCGTGAAGAACGTGCCGGCGATCCATGCCACCGTCCGCTTCCTCGAGCGCCTGCGCTTCGGGGCGGCGTGCGCCGCCCGGCGCTTGGCGTCCTTTCCGTCGTCCGCAGCGGCGTCTCCGTCGTCGGCGGCCGCCGCGGCGCCCGCACCGGCAGCGGCACCCGCGGCCGCCTCTGCTGCCGCGATCTGGCGTTCCAGTTCCCCCAGGCCGCGTTCCACCGGGTTGTTCGGATCGGCCGGCGGCACCGCCTCCATGTGCACTTCATCGCTGTCCTCTTCCGCCCCGCCGGCATCGGGACCGCCTGCCGCGACCTCGGCAGTCCCGGGCTCGACCTCGACAGTCCCGGGCTCGACCTCGGGTGCCGCGGGCTCGGGTGCCGGGGGCTCGGCCGCACCGGGCGCCACGTCGTCTGTCTCCGCCTTTTCAATCTGGCGGCCGAGGTCGTGCAGGCCCTTGTGGACGGGATCGTTCTCGGGGCTGGAGGGACTCATGGGTAGATTCGTGAATGACGTGCCACGTCTGGCGGCGGACGCCCGCGCCCCCGAAGGCTCCGGATTGGGTGGCCGGAACGGTTGGCAAGCCTACCCGGGGCGCCCTGCGCGATGGCAGTCGGGGAGAGGGAGACCGAGACAGCCCCTGCGGGCCACCCGGGGGCCGCACCCACCCGGTGCAGCAGCGATACACCAGTTCACCGTGGGGTCACCCCGTCACACCCGCCTTCGTCGCCCTTTGTCACCGTCCCATACACTCCATTGCGCTCCACCGACGCGACCGGCGGACGGCGTGAGGAGGCGCACAGGAGATGGTCATGGCCCCTGAGCTGATTCACCTTTCGGGCGTGTTGAAGAAGCCGCTTCGCGACGCGAAGACGGGCGACCGGCTCGGGCGCGTCGAGGACTTCATCGTCCGGATCGGCGACGCGCCGCACCCGCCGATTGTCGGCCTCGTGGTGAAGATCGGCGGCCGCGATCTCTTCGTGCCGATCCGCAAGATCTCCGACATCCAGCCCGGCGGGGTCACCTTCGACGGCGCCCGCGTGGACCTGCGCCGCTTCGAGCGCCGCGAGGGCGAGCTGCTGCTGGCCCGGGACCTCATGGCGCGCCACCTCATCAACTTTGTGGGCGGGCGCCTTATCCGGGCCAACGAAATAGAGCTGGCCCGCGTCGGCGACGGCTGGGAGGTCGTCGGCGTCGACCCCACGGCCCGTGGGCTGTTCCGCCGCCTGTTGCCCGGCCGGCTCGGCCAGCGCTCCCAGGCAGGGGCCATCGTCGACTGGGCCAGCATCGAGCCGCTGGTCTCCCACGTGCCCACCGCCCGGCTGCGCATCCCCTACCGCAAGCTCGCCCGCCTCCATCCGGCCCAGATCGCGGACATGGTGGAGGCGGCGTCGCACGAGGAGGGCGAGGAGCTCATCGAGGCGGTGTCCCAGGACCCTGCCCTCGAGGCGGACGTCTTCGAGGAGCTCGACCCCGAGCACCAGATCGAGTTCGTCGAGGCGCGCTCCGACGCCGACGCCGCCGAGCTGATCGGCTCCATGGCCCCCGACGATGCCGCCGACCTGATCTCGGAGATCGACCAGGAGCGCCGCGCCCCCATCCTCGAGCTGCTCCCTGAGCCGCAACGGCGCAAGGTCCGGTCGCTGCTCAGCTACCACCCCGAGACCGCGGGCGGGCTCATGAACCCCGACTTCCTGATGCTGCCGGCGGGCACGACCGCCGCCCAGGCACTGGATGCCGTCCGCACCAGCTCCGTGCCCCGCGAGGCGCTGGCCGTGGTGTTCGTCTCCGATCCCGCCGGCCACCCGATCGGGTCCGTGTCGACCGTCCACCTCATTCAGAGCCCGGCGGACGCCCCTCTCTCCTCGGTGGCCACGGCCGACGTCGCGCACGTCCACCCCGACTGGGACCTCGGCGCGACGGTGCGCAAGATGTCGGACTTCAACCTGACCGTCGCCCCCGTGCTCGATCCGGACCACGGCCGGATCCTCGGCGTGATCACCGTCGACGACGTCCTGGAGCTGCTCCTGCCCCAGGGCTGGCGCCGCGACTTCGGCGTGGCCTCGGCCGCATCGGAGGAGTGACCGTGTTCTGGCGACATACACCCGCGCCAACGGCGCATCCGGAACATCCGCATCATCCGTAGCAGCGCGGCGGGTATCACCTCACTGAGCGATTCCCGCCGACGGGTCCATCCCGGGGCCCGGTTTCCACCCTGAAGGCCACACGGGCACAAGACCGTGCCCGCCCGAGCGAACCGCCCCCGCCGGCGGCGTAGCGAGAACCAGAAGGAGGTGAGACACGTGTCGGACCCACGGGAGGTCGACAGCCCCGCCGCGGGCACCGCCGTCCTCGACGAAGCCCATGTCGGCGACATCAAGGGGGCCTTCGGGACCATCCGCCAGCACGACACCGAGGCGCGTCGCTCGTGGGGCGCCCGCCTCCTCACCCTGCTGGCGATCATGGGCCCGGGGTTGATCGTCATGGTCGGCGACAACGACGCCGGCGGCGTCTCCACCTACGCCCAGGCCGGCCAGAACTACGGGCTCACCCTGCTCTGGACCCTCCCGTTGCTCGTCCCCGTCCTCATCGTCAACCAGGAGATGGTGGTGCGGCTGGGTGCCGTCACCGGCGTCGGCCACGCGCGGCTCATCAACGAGCGCTTCGGCAGGTTCTGGGGCGCCTTCTCCGTCGGCGACCTCTTCATCCTGAACTTCCTGACGATCGCCACCGAGTTCATCGGCGTCAGCCTCTCTCTCGGCTACTTCGGGGTCAGTGAGTACGTCTCGGTGCCGATCGCAGCGGTGGCACTCGTCGTGATGACCGCCACCGGGAGCTTCCGGCGCTGGGAGCGCTTCATGTTCGTCTTCATCTTCGCCAACCTTCTCGTCATTCCGCTCGCCGTCCTGAGCCACCCGTCCGCCTCCGCCTTCCTCCACGGGCTCACGGTCCCAGGGGTCCAAGGGGGCTTCGACTCCACCTCCATCCTGTTGGTCATCGCCATCATCGGCACCACCGTGGCCCCTTGGCAGCTCTTCTTCCAGCAGTCGAACATCGTCGACAAGCGCATCACCCCCCGCTGGATCAACTACGAGCGCGTCGACACCATCCTCGGCTCGTTCGTGACGGTGATCGCCGCCTCGTTGCTGATGGCCGTCGTCGCGGCGGCCTTCACGCACACCGCACTGGCCGGCAACTACACCAACGCCGGGGGCGTGGCGCACGGCCTGCAGCACTACGTCGGCGCGGCGGCCGGCACCATGTTCGCCGTCATCCTGCTCAACGCGTCGTTGATCGGCGCGGCCTCCGTGACGCTGGCCACGTCGTACGCCTTTGGCGACATGTTCGGGGTGCGCCACTCGCTGCACCGGCACTGGAGCGAGGCGAAGTTCTTCTACACGTCGTTCGCCGGGATGGTCGCGCTGGCGGCGGGAATCGTCATCATTCCCGGCGCGCCACTCGGGCTGATCACCACGGGCGTGCAGGCGCTCGCTGGCATCCTGCTCCCGAGCGCCACCGTGTTCCTGCTCCTGCTGTGCAACGACGCCGAGGTCCTCGGACCGTGGGTCAACCGGCTCTGGCTCAACATCCTGGCCGGCATCATCGTCTCCATTCTCCTCATGTTGTCGCTGGTGCTCATGGCCACGACACTCCTGACGAATATCAACGTGACCGACGTCGTCTTCGCCCTGAGCGCGGTGCTGCTCGTCGCCTACGCCGTCGCCGGCGTCATCCTTTTCCGGGCCCGCCATACCCGACCTCACCCGGATGAGATGTCCAAGGAGCGCCGGGCCAATTGGCGCATGCCGCCCCTCAACCTGTTGAGCCGTCCGAAGTGGTCCAAGGGCCGGCTGACCGCGATGTACCTCTTGCGCGGCTACTTGGTCGTCGCCGTGATCCTTCTGCTCGTGAAGGCCATCGAGCTGGGGGTGAACGGCAAGAGCTGATCAGGGCCCCGGTTCGTCACCGCTCCTTCCCCGTCGGCATGATGGGGCGGTGCCGAAGCGGAGCGCCGGACTGCTCGTGTACCGGACCACGTCGTCACGGGTGGCCGACGTCCTCATCGTGCATCCCGGGGGTCCCTTCTGGGCGAAGAAGGACGCGGGTGCCTGGTCGATCCCCAAGGGCGAGTACGGGGAGGGCGACGACGCGTTCGCCACGGCCTGCCGCGAGTTCGAAGAGGAGATCGGCCAGGCCCCGCCCGGGTCAGAGCCGCTGCCCCTGGGCGAGCTAACGCAGCCGGGAGGAAAGCGCGTCGTGGCGTGGGCGCTCGAGGGCGACGTCGACCTCGAGCACACGACGAGCAACACGTTCGAGATGGAATGGCCGCGCGGCTCGGGGACCCTGCGCACGTTCCCCGAGGTGGACCGCGTGGAGTGGGTCACCGTCGCCACTGCCCGGACGAAACTGTTGCGCGGGCAGGTTCCCTTTCTCGACCGCTTGACCCAGGGCCTCGGTTTCCGTGGCGCCGGGATCAGCGAAGAGTCGCCGGGTGCAACCGGTGCCTAAAGTCCCCGACTCCGTCCGCGCCGCCGGGGCGAAGGCAGTCGACGCGCTCCCGCCGGCCGTCGGGGGACGGGTGCGGCGTGCCCTGGGACGACCCGGCCTCAAGACCGTCGCCCTCTTCGAGTTCGACCGCGAGTTCCGCGACATCGCCGCCCTCTTCGAGTCCGACCCCGACGGGGCCCGGTCCCGGTTGGAGCACACCGTGGTCACGGTCCCCGGCGTTCCCCCGCCCAACCCGTTTTCGGACGAGTACCGCGCCTGGACCTGGGAGCTCTACCGCCACATCTCGGGACGCGAATCGTATGACGTCGCCAACGAGAGCTCGCCCTTCGACCTCGAGGCAGCCACGGCGTGCCCGTTCCCGTACGCCACCGGCTCCGCCCGGACCGTCGGACGGGACCTGATCGCCCGCGGGCACGTGCTGCGCACCATCGGGGAGATGGGCTTGGGGGCTGGATCCAGGGCGGTCGAGTTCGGTCCCGGCTGGGGGAACCTCACGGCCGACCTGACTGCCTCGGGGATCGACGTAACGGCTGTCGAGGTCGACGACGACTTTCGTACGCTGCTCCGCCGCCGCTACGCCGGCCCGGGCCGCCTGGAGATCGCGGCGCTGGACATGCTGGCCTTCGCCGCAGACGTGCCGTACGACGTCGCCGTCTTCTTCGAGAGCTTCCACCATTGCGCCGACCACCTCGCCATGCTCCGGCGGCTCCACGACATCGTGAGCGCCGAGGGCTTCGTCGTGTTCGCCTCCGAGCCGGTGCACGACATGCCGTTCCCGTGGGGCCCCCGGCTCGACGGGCTCTCGGTGTGGTCGAGCCGCACCTACGGATGGCTGGAGCTCGGGTTCCGAAAGGGCTACTTCGCAGAGGCCCTCGCACGCACGGGCTGGTGGGGCACCCGGAAGCGCCTCGGTACGGGCGACGGCGAGCTCGATGTGATCGTCGCCACACGATTGGCGGAGACCGCCTGACGAAAAGAGTGAGTCGGGCTGCCCGGATTTGAACCGGGGACCTCTGCGTCCCGAACGCAGCGCGCTAACCAAGCTGCGCCACAGCCCGTCCGCTCCCGGGGGGGAGCAGGTCCGCCACACTACCGCGGCGTCAGCCGGCGGTTTCCTCCGTGTCGTCGGCCGCCGGCCCGTGTCCGGACCGTTCCGGCTCCCCCGGGTGCAGGTCCGAATCGCCCGCACCCCCTGGCGTGCCGGTACCTGCGCCCACGTACGTCGCCACGACCTGTGCCACGCGTCGCTTGTCCATCTCGACCACCCGGAGGGACCAGTCGCCCACGCGTGCCTCTTCGCCTTCCGCGGGGATGTGCCCGAAGCGTTCGAAGAGCAGCCCGCCCAAGGTGACGTAGTCGCCCTCGGGGATATCGATGCCGAGGCGGTCCCGGATCTCGTCGACGTTGGTCTGCCCATCAATCAGCCAGCGGGTGTTGTCGACGCGCACGATGAGCGCCTCTTCGTCCTCGTCGAACTCGTCGTGCAGATCGCCCACCAGAGGTTCGAGCAGGTCCTTGACCGTGAGGAGGCCCGCCACGCCCCCGTACTCGTCGACCACCACGGCGACGGCTCGCCGGTGCTTGCGCATGTCGGCCAGCGCCTCGAGCACGCCCAGCGTCTCGGGCACGAGATGCGGCTGGCGCACCTTGCGCGAGATCTCCAGCGGACTGGGGTCGGTGGCGTCCCGCTCCGGCCTGTCCAGGCCGCCGTTGCGCCGGTCGCGGCCGCCTGTGCGGAAGATGTCGTTGACGAAAAGGATCCCGATCAGGTCGTCGAGGTCGTCGTGGACGACGGGAAAGCAGCTGTGCCCCGACGTCCGCACCGCCTGGGCGATGTCTTCGGCGTGAACCGGGATCGTGAGGTAGGTGACGTCGACTCGCGGGGTCATCACCTCGCGCACGTCCATGTCGCGCAGGTCGGCCAGCGCTTCAATGATGATGCGTTCCTGCTCCGACGCCTCGGCGTCGAGTGAGGCCCCCGCGCGGCCGTCGGCCCCGCCGCCCGGTCCCGCCTGCCGGTCGCGGCGCCAGCGCCGGCGTGATCGCTTGGCCGGGGGCCGGTCGCTGCTCTCTCGGCGCGTCGGCACGGACGGCCGCTCAGGCGGTGGGCCCGGGACCCGCCTGCAGTTGTCGTTCGGCGCCTGCCAGGACGGGCACGGGCGTGAAGGAGTCGTCGTGGAACGTCCCGCCGTCGAGCAACGCGGACACCGCCCGCCGCAGCCGCAGCGGGTCGATGGGCTTGACGAGCCACCCCTCCGCACCCGACCGCCGGGCCAGGAACACGTCGGGCCGCCGGTCGAGGAGCATCAGCACGGCTATGTGGTCGATCGCGTCGTAGGACTCCTGGAGACGCAGCTCCAGGCAGACCGCCATGCCGCCCATATTGCCCATCTGCATGTCGACGATGACGAGGTCCGGTTCTTCATCGGCCACGAAAGCGACGACCTCGGGGCCCGAGGTCACGGCTCGCACCTCTATGTCGGGTCCGCTGATGACGGCCTCTACGTCCTTGCGCAGGGTGGGTGCGTCGCTGGCGACCAGGATGGTCTGCACGGGCCGGACACTACCGGACCGGCCCGGACGCCCGGTAACCGAACCACGCATCCCATCGGAGTCCGCCTCACGGTACGAAATGTACGTACATCTATACGGACATTCGGCGGAACAAGGGGTCCGACGGACTCGTGTAAGGGCGCTCAGCCGAACAGGCTGTCGGCGGCGCGGCGAAGGCCCTCCAGCTCGTGCACGTCCTGGCCGAACAGCGGGATCTTCCCGACCGGCGCAGGCGCTACCTGCGCCGCCAGCCCCGAGAACGAGGACTCGTCGCGGGCCGCCCGCCCGTTGAGCTCGGCCAGGTTCACCTCGAGAGCCTCCATACCCGGCACCCCTCGGCCTCCACCGTCGCCGTCGCCTCCACCGTTCCCGCCGTTCCCGCCGTTGCCGAACGACGGCGCAATCCGGTTGACCACCAGGGCCGAGACCGAGACCTCCCGCTCGGCCAGCTTCTCCGCGAAGAACCCGGCCTCGGCCACGGCGTCGGGCCGGGCCGAGGTGACGAGGACGTAGGCGGTGCCCGGGTCGTTGAGCAGCTCGTGCACAGCACTGGCCCGACTGCGGAAGCCGTCCTCCATCCCCTCGAACGCCTGGAAGAAGGCCACTGCGTCCTGCACGATCTCGGCGCCCGCCACCTTGGCGATCGTGCGCAGGAGGGCCTGCGTCGCCACGCCGACCGCGCGCAGCGACATGCGTGTCGGGACGAGCAGGGCCCGGAAGAGCCGGTTCTCCAGGAACCGGGTGAGCCGGCGCGGCGCGTCGAGCAGGTCCAGGGCGTTGCGCGTCGGGGGGGTGTCCACCACCACGACGTCGAACTCGTCGGACTGGACGAGCTCGTAGAGCTTCTCCATCGCCATGTACTCCTGGGTCCCGCTGAGCGCGCCGGCCAGGTTCTGGTAGATCCGGTTCGACAGGATCGACTCGGCCTGCTCGGGCGTGCGGGAGTAGCGGTGGACCAGGTCGTCGAAGGTCCCCTTCGAGTCGAGCATCAGCGCGTGCAGGTGCCCCGGCCAGTCCCCCTTCACCTCCGTCGGCGTGTTCGGCAACGAATGCACGCCGAGCGCGTCGGCCAGCCGGCGCGCCGGGTCCACCGTCACCACGCACGACCGCCGGCCCGCACGCGCCGCCGCCAGGGCGAACGTGGCCGACACGGTGGTCTTGCCCACACCGCCCGAGCCGCAGCACACGATGACCGGCCGCTCCGCCACCAGTGCCGTCAACGCGTCCGTCATTCCACCCCCCCCGGCTCCGCCACCGGCTCCACCGGCACCGACACCAGCCCTCCGACCGCGTCGGCCAGCGCCCCCGCCAGCAGGGCCGTCTCGGCCGGCCCGATGACGTCCGCATCGAGCGCCGGCACGGTCAGATGGGGCAGCGGCAGCTCGCGCCGGAGCCGCTCCACCTGTTCGACCGAGACGGCGTGCCGGGCCAGCCGGAACTCCCGGGCCGCCTCCAGCGCCGCCAGGTGCCCGGCCCCGACCCCGACCGGGGTACCACCCACCGCCGCACCACCCACCACGGCGGCCACCTCGGCCGCCGGCCGCTCCAGACCCACCGGCTCGGGGTCGCAGGCGTTGACGATGACCGGCCCGAGCTGCACGCCCGCCTTGTCCTCCAGGGTGTACGCCGACTCGATCGTCTCCGAGACCGGCAGCTCCTCGGGCAGGGTGACCAGGATGACCCGGCATCGCGAGGGGTCCGAGAGCAGTTCGACCACGTCCTGGGCCTGGCTGCGCAGGGGCCCACCCCGGGCGGCGCCCACCAGGCCGCTGGCCGAGGTCAGGAACGTGATGGCGTGCCCGGTGGCCGGGGCGTCGACCACGATCAGGTCGGCCGCCCGTTCCCGCTCGAGCTGCTTGACCTTGCCCAGCACCAGCACGTCCCGGATGCCCGGGATGGCGGTCGCCACCACGTCGAGCAGGCCCGAGTGGGCCAGCCGCTTCGAGACCCGCTTGAGGCCGTGGTCCTCGAGATACTCCACCAGCGCGTCGTCGGGCGTGATCCGCCGGGCCCGCACCGAGGGAGCCAGCGCCATCTCCTCGTAGCCGAGGTCGCCCGGCCGCCCGAAGGCGCCGGTGATCCCGGACTTCCCCTCCAGCTCCACGATCAGGACGGACAGGCCCGCGTCGGCGGCCATGCGCGCCAGCGCTGCGCTCATGGTGGTCTTGCCGACACCCCCCTTTCCGGCGACGACGACGACGTGGCTCTGCGCGGCGAAAGTCCCCACGTCCATGCGGGGCCGAGCGTAGTTGGCGGGCTGTGCGATCCAACCGATCGCAGCCCAAAGTTGCTGCTCAGGACCCTTGAATGCTGCCACCCCCCTTGGCTAACTTGGCGCCGGGGGGGATTGCTGATGTGCCCTATCGGGGGGTTCTATGCGCCAGGGGTCAGAGATGTGGCAGTTGAAGGCGGCGTGCCGAGGACCGCAGTCTGCGGTCTTCTTCCCTCCGTCGCACGCCGAGCGGAAGGAAGAGAAGGCCTCTCGTGAGCTCCGGGCGAAGGCAATCTGCGAACAGTGCCGCGTCCGGGGCGAGTGCCTCGACTACGCCATCAGGATCCGTGAGCCCCACGGGATCTGGGGTGGGATGAACGAGGTCGAGCGCAAGCTCGTGCTCGACCGCCGCGCCAGCTAGCCCACCCAGCACGTCCCGCCGGCACCCGTCGGCACCGCCGCCTCTAGGGCGGCGGTGCCAGCTTCAGCACCTCGTCCGCCTCCTGCACGCCGCGGCTCTGGCAGACCGCGCCCGGCTTCTGGCCGTCGACCGCGCAGATGGTCGCGGTGATCTCGTTCGCCGCCGTCACGAGCGCCTGGGTCAGCGGTGCGGCGGAGTTGGCGAGATCCCCCGCGATCTGGTCCTGCGTCAGCCCGTCCAGCACGGCGGGCGAGAAGCCGCTGCCGCTCAACACGAACTGGTTCGCCACGTCGGTCAGGGCGAACGTGTCGGCGTTCGGCGAGTACTGGGCCACGGCGGCGGACTGCCGGGCGTCGGGTTTCTGCAGGGTCAGGTAGCCGCCGCCGGTCGGGTTCAGCGAGCTGTAGCGCTCCACCGGCTGTAGGTACACGTACCTGCTGGAGTAGTCCACGTCCCACAAGGTGAAGGTCGAGAGATCGGGGAAGGCCGTGGTCGCGCTCGATTGCATGAGCCCCAACCGGCTGAAGGTGCCGAAGCGGGACAGCGCCATGACGAGCGGCCAGCGTTGCGCCGCCGCGTACGGCGCGAACTCGGCGCCGTAGAAGTAGACGACCGGCAGCGCGGGCCCGTTGTCGACGCTCGCCTCCCAGGCCTGGTGGCTCCCGGTCTCCTGCGGCGGGGTGACCAGGTTCGTCGGTGACGTCACGCCGACGGTGTTGTAGACCGGGGCCGGTACCTTCAGCATGGAGAGGAGCGACGGCGACGCGCCGTTGAAGGTCTCCACCGTCGACGAGCTGCCCGGCGCGGCGTTGTCCCGCACGAGCACGAGCGTCCCCAGCAGGGCGATCGCGAGGATGACCAGCCCCAGTGCCACGTAGCGCCGCGGGATCTGGCGCAGCGCGGGCGCCGGCGCGAGCTCTGAAGGGGGCTGGCTCATCGGTTGGGTCAGATTAGTCAAGGGGTATGGGCGGCTTTCCTGCACCGCCCGCGTGCTAAGTAGCCTCGCCGGCGTGCCTCCATCGGCCCCGCTCGCCATCCGCCCCGCCGCCACGGTGATGCTGGTGCGCGACGCGTCCCGGCCCGGCGCGGCGAGCGCGCTCGAGGTGCTCATGGTGCGGCGCAACCTGCGCTCGGACTTCGTCGGCGGGGCCTACGTCTTCCCCGGCGGCGCGGTGGACCCCCACGACGGGGGTGCCGAGGCCGAGGCGCTGTGCGCCGGGCGCACCGATGCCGGGGCGAGCGCCCTGCTCGGCCAGCCGGCGGGGGGCCTGGCCTACTGGGTCGCCGTCGTGCGAGAGACGTTCGAGGAGGCGGGCCTCCTGCTGGCCGAGCGCCCCGGCGGGCCGGCCCTGCTCGCGGGCGACCCGGACGAGGAGACGCGCTTTGCCGCCGAGCGGGTCGCCGTCAACGAGGGGTCCCGGCGCTTTCTCGATCTGTGCCGGGACGAGGGGCTGCGCCTGGCGGTGGGCGACGTCCACTACTTCGCGCACTGGATCACCCCCCGCGGCGCACCCCGGCGCTACGACACGCGCTTCTTCGTCGCAGCCGCGCCGCCCGGGCAGATCGCCGCCCACAGCGCCGGCGAGACGATCGCGGAGGTGTGGATCACGCCCGAGGACGCGCTGGCGCGCCACCGCGCCGGTGAGATCGAGATCATCTTCCCGACCATCCGCAACCTGCAGGCCATCGGCCGCTTCTCCACCAGCACCGACCTGCTGGCGGCCGCCGCCCGGGCGTCGAGCGCGGTGCCGGCCATAGAGCCCCGGGTCGTGGCCGACGGCAACGGCATGCGCATTGTGCTGCCCGGCGATCCGGGCTTCGAGGAGGCGCCCGTGCCGGACCCCGGTGGCGACGAGGCCCTGGGCGGCTTCAACGAGGCGGTGCGCGCGGTGTCCATGCAGGCGAACCTCGAGGGTCCCGAAGGAGCACCCGGCCCCCGTCCCGGTCCGTGACCGCGCACCGCCCGGAGCTTCCCGCCGTCCCCGACTTCGGACTGGGGCCGGCGCCCGCACCGGGCCGCGTGGACGAGGTCGCACCCGGCGTGCGCCGTCTGACCGCGCCCAACCCGGGTCTCATGACCGGGCCGGGTACCAACACCTATCTCGTCGGCCAGGCGGACCCCGTCGTCGTGGACCCCGGCCCCGAAGACGCCGGGCACACCGTGGCGATCGTCGCGGCGGCCGCGCCACTGGGCGCCATCCGCACCATCCTGGTCACCCACACCCACGTCGACCACGCGCCCGGGGCCAGGGCGCTGGCCGCCGCGACCGGTGCCCGCGTGGTGGGGTTCGCCCCTGCCGCGGGGTTCGACCCCGACGAGCGGGCGGGGGAGGGCTGGACGGTGCGCACGGCCGACGAGACCCTGACCCTGCGCGCCCGGCACACGCCGGGTCACGCATCGGACCACCTCTGCTGGCTGGTTGAGGAGCACGCCATGCTGCTGACCGGCGACCACGTGATGCACGGCTCGACCGTGGTGATCCGCCCGCCGGACGGGGACCTGCACCAGTACCTCGACAGCTTGGCTCGGGTGCGCGACGCCGACCCGCCGATCAAGACGCTCGCCCCCGGCCACGGCCGCGTCATGGACCACGTGACCGAGGTCGTCGACGCGCTCGTCGCGCACCGCCGGGCGCGCCACGAAGCCGTGGCGGCGGCGCTGGCACGACAGGGCGCGGGCACCGTGGACGAGCTCCTGCCCGACGTCTACGCCGACGTCACCGAGCCCCAGCTCCCGGTGGCGCGGTTCTCGCTCTGGGCCCACCTGCGCGCCCTCGTCCAGGAGGGCCGGGCGACCGTTGTGGACGCCGCCCCCGGGGACGACACGCTCGACAGCCGCTGGGCAGCCGCCTGACGCCCCGGGCCTCGCGCCGCCGCCGGCGCGTCAAACCTTCAGCCCGTCAGCCCTCCGGCTCACCTTGAGCGACGGCCGCCTCCACGCGTTCGAGGAGCCGCGCCGTGCACGACTCGGTCTCGACAAGCGGCGCCACCTCCTCGGCCACGACCCGCGCCATCTCCTCGAACACCGGGGCGGTCTCGCTCCCGGCGCCGGCCAGGAGGACAGGAACGCCGGCATCACCGGCGGCGGCCACTTCAGGGTGCAGCGGGATGGAGCCGATGAGGGGGACACCGAGCGAACGGGCCAGCCGTTCGCCGCCGCCCGAGCCGAAGAGCGCGTAAGTGGTGCCGTGCTCGCAGGTGAAGTCGCTCATGTTCTCAATGACGCCCGCCACGCGGAGGTAACCCTTGCGGGCCATGTCGGCCGCCCGGGCCGCTACCTTCTGCGCCGCCACGGGCGGGGTCGTGACCACCAGCATCTCAGTGCGCGGCAGGAGGCGGGCCAGGCCCATCTGAATGTCCCCGGTCCCGGGCGGCAGGTCGATCAGCAGATAATCGAGGTCGCCCCAGTGGGCGTCCTGCAGGAACTGCTGCACCGCGCGGTTGAGGACGAGGCCGCGCCACATGATCGCCTGCTCCTCGTCGGCCAGGAATCCCATGGAGAGCACGCGCAGCGTGCCGGCGCCGACCCGGCGCTCGAGCGGGACCATCTTGCCCTGACGCGCCTCGACGTCGCCCTCCATGCCCAAGAGGCGGGGCACGGAGAAGCCCCAGATGTCGGCGTCGAGGATGCCGACCACGAGGCCGCGGGCGGCTAGAGCCACCGCCAGGTTCACGGTGACCGACGACTTGCCGACCCCGCCCTTCCCCGAGGCGATGGCGAGCACCCGCGTGGTCGCCGACACCGCCGTCTCGGGCGCGTCCTCCCGGGCCTTCCAGCGGGCCCGGGCCATGACAGCGGCTCGCTCCTCGGCGTCCATGGCGGCGACCTGCACCGTGACCGAACGCACCCAGTCCAGCGACTCGACGTGGCCGATCACGTCGCGCTCGATCTGGTTTCGCAGGGGGCAGGCCGCGATGGTCAGCGCCACATCGACTTCGACGGCGTCGCCGTCGACGGTGACGCCCCGGACCATCCCGAGGTCGACGATGGTGTCGCCCAGTTCGGGATCGATGACGGACCGGAGCCGGTCGCGGACCTCGTCCTCGCGGCCGCCCGGCCCGGACGCCGCACTGGTCCCGTTCACGGCATCGGAGCGCGCGCCGCCATCGGCCGTGCGGTTCGGGGTGCGGACCCGGAGGTCATGAGCGGATTCTACCTGGGCAGGGGCATCATCCCCCCTGCTCTCACCAGGTCTCACCCGTTCTCGTGGCGGGCGCGGCCCCGCCGCCGGCCCCGTTAACATGGTGCGTGTCCGAGGGCACAAGCCCCCGGCGAGCGGCCGGCCATGCGGGCCCAGGGCGCACCGAGGAGGAAGCAGTGACGACGATCTCCACGTCCGTCAACATCGGGCAGAAGCCGGCACCGGTCATCCTGAGCGACGAGGCCACCACCAAGGTGGCGGAGCTGCTGGCCCAGGAGGAGGGGAGCGAGACGCTCGCACTCCGTGTGGCCGTCAAGCCCGGCGGCTGCTCGGGCTACAGCTACGAGATGTTCTTCGACTCCGAGGTCATGGCCGACGACGTGGTGCGCGAGTTCGGCACGGTCAAGGTGGTCGTCGACGCGGCGAGCGCCGAGCTGTTGACCGGCTCCACGCTCGACTTCAGCGACGGCCTCCAGGGTGCCGGGTTCCACATCACGAACCCGAACGCGACCCGCACCTGCGGCTGCGGTTCCTCGTTCAGCTGAGCCGGGGTCCGTCGGGCCGCCCGGGCCCACTGAGCACCGCCACGCCGCCGCCCGATCTTCCGGATCGCATGGCCGCGGCGTCACCCCCCGTCACCTTCACGCTAAACGACGCGCCGGCGCGGGTCGACGACGGCATCTCGCTGCTCGACGCGCTACGCGAGGATCTCGGTTGCCGTTCGGTCAAGGACGGGTGCAGCCCCCAGGGCCAGTGCGGGTGCTGCACCGTCTGGGTGGACGGCCTGCCGCGCGTCGCGTGCGTCACTCCGGTCCGGCGGATCGCCGGGCGCGCCGTCACCACGCTGGAGGGCCTGCCCGCGTCGTGGCGCGACCGCTGGGCGGAGGCCTTCGTCGCCAGCGGCGCGAGCCAGTGCGGCTTCTGCACACCCGGCATCGTGATGCGCCTCGCCGCCCTCGAGGGCGCGTCGGGCGGGCAGCCGCCGACCCGCGACGACATCGAGGCCGCCTTGCGCGCCCATCTGTGCCGCTGCACCGGGTGGCAGACCATCGTGGAAGCCGCGGCCGCGGCGCTCGGGGTGCCGGACACCCCCGGACGCGAGGGGGCGGCCGCCGCCGCCCGCGGTGCGCGTGACCCGCTCCTTGCGGCGTGGCGCGCCGAGGTGGAAGGCCGCACCCTCCAGAGCTCCGGTGCCGATGTCGTGCTCGGTGGTGGCGGGTTCGCCGACGACGGAGCGCCGCCGGACGCGCTGGTGCAACTGGGTGCAGGCGCGCCGCTGGCCGAGGGGTTCCGGGACGCCCGCGCCGACACGGGCCGCGTCCAGGGCCGCAACAGCACCGTGCCGCTGAACCATCCCGTCGACGTGCCCGCGGGCGACTGGGCGCTGACGCTGCAGACGACCTGGGTCGAACCGGCCTACGTGGAACCCGACGCCAGTTGGAGCCGCCCGGGCGGCCCTCCCGCCTCTGCGTTGGCCAACGGCGGCGCCTTCGGGGGCAAGCGGCACAGCCCGGTCGCCGACGTGGCGCAGGCGGGCGCCGACGAGTCGGGGCGGCCGGTGCGGGTGCTGTGGCACAGGGAAGACGTGGTGCGCCGCGGCCCCAAACGGCCGCCGCTCGCGCTCGGACTGCGGGCCGACGGGTCGGGCGTGCTCCGCGTGGCCCGGACACCCGGTTCGGCCGAGCTGGCACCGCTCCTGACCCGGCTCCGGGCGGTGGCGCCCGACGTGACGGTCGAGGTGGTCGACGTCGCCGGCCCCCCGGTCTCGCCCGACCTGCGCGCCGCGGTCGTGGCGGAGCTCTTGGCGGCCTGCGCCGTCGCCACCTCGTTGGCCGCGGGTGCCACGGGCGCCGATGGTGGGCGTGACGGAGCGGCGGTGGGCGCCGGTCGCGCCTCCGTCGAAGTCCCCGACGCCGGGAGCGCCGAGGTGGTGCTGCACCTGGATGAGGGCGGGCGAGGGCGCCTGCACGTCGACGTCCGAGCCGGCGCGGTGCTGGACCCGGTGACCTTGCGTTCGTACGTGCTCGGCTCCGTGCACCAGGGGCTCGGTGTGGTCTGGAGCGAGGGCGTGGCGGTGGATGGGGCCGGTGCGCCGCTGGACCTCACCATCCGCTCCTTCGGCATCCTCGCCGCGCGCGACATGCCCGATGTCACCGTCGACCTGCACGAGGGGGACGAGGACGGCTGGCCCGTCAACGGGTCGGACGCGGTCTTCGCGGCGACGCTCGCCGCGGCATGGCAGGCCGAGGGCCTGCCCCCGCGCTGGCCGACCCGGCGTGCCGCCGTGCGTTCGCCGCGACGCGACGTGGCACCATCGGGGCGTCGAGAGGAGGCACCGTGAGCCCTGCCGTGGGTCCTTACTCGCCCGTCCGCCGCGTGGGCGACTGGGTCATCACCTCGGGCCAGGTGGGCCTGGCCGGCGACGGGAAGGGCGGCAGCGCCCTCGTGCCCGGCGGAACCGTCGCCGAGCTGCGCCAGGCGCTCCAAAACGTGGCCGAGGTGCTGGCCGTCGAGGGCGCCACGCTGCCCGACGTCGTGAAGACGACGCTCTACCTCGTCGACATGGGCGACTTCGCAGCGGTGAACGAGGTGTGGGTCGAGTACTTCACGGAGAACCGGCCGACCCGATCGGCCGTCGCGGTGGCCGCGCTGCCCATCGGGGCCCGCGTCGAGGTCGAGGCCTGGGCCTACGCGCCCGTGGTCTGAGGGGCGGGTGCGGGCGCGCCCGGTGCCGTCTGCCCGGCGCCGTTGCGCTGGCCCATGCCGGGGTGCCAGGCCACCTGTCCGAAGCGGTAGCCCACCGAGCGCACCGTCTGAATCAGGTGCGCATGCTCCTCGCCGAGCTTGGCTCGCAGCCGCCGGATGTGCACGTCGACGGTGCGCGCGCCGCCGTAGTACTCGTAGCCCCAGACCCGGCTGAGCAGGGTCTCGCGGGTGAACACCTTGGCCGGATGCCCGGCCAGGAAGCGCAGCAGCTCGTACTCCATGTACGTGAGGTCGAGCACCCTTCCGGCCACGGCCGCCTGGTACGTCTCGAGGTTCAACATCAGCGGCCCGTACTCAATGATGTCCGGCCGCATGCTCTGCCCCGTCCTCCAGAAGAGGTGCTGCAGGCGCGCCACGAGCTCCTCCGGACGCGCCGGCAGCACGCAGAAGTCGTCGTAGAGGTCGTCCCGTAGGAGCAGCTCGCCGACCTGGTCCGACGAGATGGCGAGCAGAAGGGGGCTGAGGGGGACCTCGCGCATACGCAGGTGCCGGCAGAACGCGACGGCCGCCGTCATGTCCTGGCCCGAGACCACCAGCGCGCCCGAATAGCCCTCAATGCGGCCGTCGGGACCGGGCGCGGCCACCGCCTCCGCGTCGGCGACGGCCAGATGGCCCAGCCCCGCGCTCTGCAGCGCGAGGGTCACCTCGGCGGGCAGGTCGGCAGGGAAGCAGAGCAGCGGGTCCATCGGCGGTCGATCAGAGCAGCGGGAGGTAGCGCTCCAGCTCGAACTGGGTCACCTCGGCCTGGTAGGCGGCCCACTCCTCGCGCTTGTTGCGGATGAACCATTCGAACACGTGGTCGCCGAGCGTGTCGGCCAGCAGCTCCGAGCCCTCCATTTCGTTCACGGCGTCGTGCAAGCTGGAGGGCAGCGGCTCTATCCCCTTCTTGGCCAGCTCCTTGGGTGTGAGCGTGAAGAGGTTGTCGTCGGCCTCGGGCGGCAGCGGGTAGTCCTCGGCGATGCCGCGTAGCCCGGCAGCGAGGATCACGGCGAAGGTCAGGTACGGGTTGCACGCACTGTCGGGCGCCCGGTACTCGACGCGGGTCGACTCGGACTTGCCCATCTTCACAACCGGCACACGCACCAGCGCCGAGCGGTTGTTGCGGGCCCAGCTCACGTGGACCGGCGCCTCATAGCCGCTGATGAGTCGTTTGTAGGAGTTCACCCACTGGTTGGTCACCGCCGTGATCTCCCGGGCGTGGTACAGCAGGCCGGCGATGAAGCGGCGGGCCACCTCCGAGAGGCCGTAGCGGTCGGACTCGTCGACGAACGCGTTGCGCTCGCCCTCCCACAGGGACACGTGCGTGTGCATGCCGGACCCCTGGACGCCGCCGAGGGGCTTGGGCATGAAACTGGCGAACACGCCTTCGCGGCGGGCCATCTCCTTTATGACCATGCGCGTCGTCATGACGGTGTCGGCCATGGTGAGGGCGTCGGTGTACCGCAAGTCGATCTCGTGCTGGCTGCGCGCGTCCTCGTGCTGGGTGTGCTCGACGGGGATGCCCATCTCCTCGAGCATGAGCACGGAACGGCGGCGCAGGTCGCTCGTGAGGTCGGCCACGCTGAGGTCGAAGTAGGAGCCCGAGTCGAGCACCACGGGGCCGCGCAGCGGGTCGGCGTCGGCGAAGTAGAAGTACTCGACCTCGGGCGAGGCGAAGAACGTGTAGCCGGCCGCGCGGGCCCGCTCCAGCGTGCGACGCAGCGCATGGCGCGGGTCACCCTCGAAGGGCGTGCCGTCGAGGTTGGCGATGTCGCAGAAGACCCGTGCGACCTGCGCGTCGTCGTGGTGCCACGGCAACAGCTGGAACGTGGTGGGGTCGGGCCGGGCCAGCACGTCTGCCTCCTGGACCCGGCTGAACCCGTCGATGGCGGAGCCGTCGAAGGTCATCCCCTCGTCGAGCGCGTTCTCGAGTTCGGCGGACGTGATGTTGAAGCCCTTGGGCGTCCCGAGCACGTCGGTGAACCACAGCTGGACGAAGCGGATGCCCCGCTCCTCGACGGTCCGGAGCACGTAGTCGCGCTGGCTCTGCACCGAACAAGCTTCGCATGCGCCGGGGACGGGCCCACAATCCGGCCCTCGTTAGCCTGAGCACGTGGGTGGCACGCGATCGTCCCGGACCGAGGTGCTGGATGTCCGGGTGGGCCGGGCCCGACTGGCCGGTGTGCGTGCCGGAGCCGGCGGGACGCCGCAGCTCATCCTCCTGCACGCCGGGATCGCCGACCACCGCAGCTGGTTGGACCTCGTCGATCTGCTGGCACCCCGCATGGACGTGGTCGCCTACGACCAGCGGGGCTTCGGTGCCACGACCTACGTGCCCGAGGGTCATGATCCGGTTGATGACCTCATGGCCCTGCTCGACCAGTGCGGCTTCGAGCAGGCCGTCCTCATCGGCAATTCACGGGGCGGGCAGATCGCGCTCGACTTCGCGTTGGTGCACCCCGAAACAGTGGCCGCCCTGGTGCTTTTGGCGCCGGCCGTCTCGGGCGCACCCCGGGCGACGCCGTCGGACCTGCGACCAGACGAGTCAGCCTTTTGGGAGAGCCTGGAGACGGCCGAGGCGGCCGGTGATCTCGAGATGCTGAACCGGGGCGAGGTCCGCCTGTGGCTCGACGGGTTGGAGGCCCCCGAAGGCCGCATTGGCGGCGAGCCCCGCCGGCTCACGCTGGAGATGAACGCGATCGCGCTCTCGGCGGAGTCGCCGGGACCCGAAATGCAGACACGGGACGCGTGGGCCCGACTCGACGAAATCGGCTGCCTGGTGCTACTGGTGGTGGGTGACCTGGACATGAGTCACATGCAGACCCGCTGCCGGGATGTGGCGGCGCGGATCCCGGGCGCGCGGCTGCAGGTAATGGAGGGCGCCGCACACCTCCCCGCGCTCGAGCAACCCGAGGCCGTCGCCAGCATCGTGCGCGCCTTTCTCATGGATCTCGCCTGAGCGGCGCAAGCCTGAGGAACCGACGACGCGGCCCTCACGAGTTATGGGGGGCGCCCGGTAATCTGAACTGATGCCGTACCTGCGCCTGGCTGCTGCGCAGCTCAACACCGTGGTCGGTGACCTCTCGGGCAACGTCGAGCGCGTGCTACAGGCGCTGGTCGCCGCGGAGGCGGCCGGGGCGGACGTGTGCATCGTCCCCGAGCTCGCCATCACGGGGTACCCGCCCGAAGACCTCCTCCTCAAGCCCGGCTTCGTCGCCGATAACGTGGCGGCGCTCGAGAAGGTGGCCGCGGCGACCGCGGCAGTGCGCACTGGTGGTCGGCTTCGTAGCGGCCGCCGAAGGCGGCACCGGGCTGGCGAACGCCGCCGCGGTGTGCGCGGGCGGACGGGTGGCCGGCGTCTACCGCAAGCAGCTGCTCCCCAACTACGGCGTGTTCGACGAGCAGCGCTGGTTCGTGCCGAGCCATGCGCAGCCCACGCTCTTCGGGATCGCGGGGGCCTGGGTCGGGGTGTCGGTGTGCGAGGACGTCTGGCTCGACGACGGCCCGGTGGCACACCAGGGCCGGGCCGGCGCCGACGTCGTGGTCAACATCAACGCCTCGCCTTACAACCGCGGCCGGCACGCCGAGCGCCTCGCCCTGCTGCGCGGCCGGGTGGCCGAGGCCGGGTGTGCCATCGCTTACGTGAACCAGGTGGGCGGCCAGGACGAGCTGGTCTTCGACGGCGACTCCCTCGTGGTGGCGGCGGACGGCACGCTCCTGGCGTCGGGCAAGCAGTTCGAGACCGACCTCGTGCTCGTCGACCTGCCGATCGGTCCGCACCGGCCCCACGGAGTGACCGAGTTGTTGCCCCGCATCGTGGTCACCGAGCCCCGCGGCGGCGCCCGCTCGCCCCTCGAGGCGCCGGCGCCGCGGCAGCAGCTGAGCGACCACGCCGAGGTGTACGCGGCGCTGGTGCTCGGGACGCGCGACTACCTGGCCAAGAACGGATTCTCGGAGGCGGTCATCGGGCTCTCAGGCGGCATCGACTCCTCACTGGTCGCCACGATCGCCGTCGACGCGCTCGGGCCCGCGCGCGTGCACGGCATCGCCATGCCGTCGCGCTACTCGAGCGAGGGGTCGGTGCGCGACGCCGAGGCGCTGGCCGAACGGCTCGGCATCGACCTCAAGGTCGTCCCCCTTGAGGAGGCGCACGTCGCCTTCGCGTCCATGCTCTCGGGCGTGCTCGGGCGCGAGCCGTTCGGGCTCACCGACGAGAACCTCCAGTCGCGCCTGCGTGGCGTGCTGCTCATGGCAGCGTCGAACGCCAAGGGGTGGATCGTCCTCACCACGGGGAACAAGAGCGAGATGGCCACCGGCTACTCGACCCTCTACGGCGACTCGGCCGGCGGCTTCGCCGTCATTAAGGACGTGCCCAAGACGCTCGTCTACGACCTGTGCCGGTACCGCAACACCCAGGCCGTGCTCGAGGGCCTGCCCGGGCCCATTCCGGACAGCGTGCTCGACAAGCCGCCGTCCGCCGAGCTGCGCCCCGACCAGCGCGACGACCAGTCGCTCCCGCCCTACGAGGAGCTCGACCCCGTGCTCCAGGGCTACGTCGAGCGCGACCGCACTGCCGCCGACCTCGTCGCGGAGGGTTTCGACCCGGCGGTGGTCGACCAGGTGGTGCGCCTGGTCGACGGCGCCGAGTACAAGCGACGCCAGTCGCCGCCGGGCGTGCGCATCACCACCAAGGCGTTCGGCAAGGACCGCCGCATGCCCATCACCAACCGCTACCGCTCCTCGGCCCTCGAGGAGTCGGCGCGTGAGTGAGGCGGTGGGTGAGGCGGACGGCGCCGCGCACCGTGGCATCGGGGAGCTGGCCCAGCTCGTCGGGCACTACTGCTGGGTGGAGCACCAGCTTTTCGCGCTGACCGGGGCCGCCGCCGCGGCGCCCGTGGTCGTCGCGGGCGACCCGGGCGAGGCCGAGTGCCGGGTCTGGTTCGCGGCCGCCTCGCACCGCCATGGGGCGCGGGCGGCCCGCTGGGCCGAGCACCTCCCACTGCGCGCCGGCGTGGACCGGGACGCGCTGGTGGCCCCGCCGCCCGGGGACCTGCCCGGCCTGCTGGAAGAAATCTCCGGGCTGGCCGTGCATGACCCCTCCCGGGCGCTGGCCGGTCTCGCCGAGGGGGTGCTCCCGGGGTTGGCCGCCACCTACGGGGCCCACCTCGAGGGGGCCTCCCCGGTGAGCGAGGCGCCTGTGATGGAGGGATTGGTGCAAGCCCGCCGCGAAGTCCTGGGGGAGATCCGGGGCGGCCTCACCCTCTTAGAGGGGTTGCCGAGGGGTGCAACTGGGGATGGAGAACCGAGATCAGCCGAAATGGGCGAACTGGCATCGGTCGTTGAACGTGCGTTTGACGGATTCGGCGTTTTCCCTGCTGTACGCCCATCTTGACAACCCCATTACACTGTCTCAGCAGCCCATGTGCGCCCGGAACGGGCGTCAGCTGCGTTTTGGTGATCGCGAACGCTCGGCGAGGCCCCCTGGCTGTGGCGAATAAGGGACGGAAGGTTCGGCTTTGGCGAAAGAACGTATCGAGCGCGACGACGAAGACCTCGTACGGCTCTACCTGACGGACATCGGTCAGTATCCCCTGCTGACCAAGGACGACGAGGTGCGCCTGGCCCAGGCTATCGAGGCCGGCCGGGCGGCCGAGGGCGAAGCGGCCAAGGCGCCCAAGAACATCACGACGGCCAAGAAGCGCGAGCTGCGGCGCTCCATCATGGAGGGCGAGCAGGCCCAGCAGACGTTCGTGCAGTCGAACCTGCGGCTGGTGGTATCGATCGCCAAGAAGTATCAAGCTTCGGGGCTGCCCCTGCTGGACCTGATCCAGG
Source organism: uncultured Acidimicrobiaceae bacterium (assembly GCA_963834405.1). GTDB lineage: Bacteria > Actinomycetota > Acidimicrobiia > Acidimicrobiales > RAAP-2 > Bog-473. Next base: position 80,503 of record CAWIBX010000005.1, read on the forward strand.
AGGGGAACCTGGGCCTGATGCACGCCGTCGAGAAGTTCGACTGGCGCAAGGGCTTCAAGTTCTCGACCTACGCCACCTGGTGGATCCGCCAGGCGATCACCCGGGGCATCGCCAACACGGGGCGGACGATCCGCCTGCCCGTGCACGCCGGCGACACCCTGGCCCGGGTGCAGAAGGCGCAGGCCCGTCTGGAGCTGAAGCTCGGTCGCCCGGCGACCTTGGCGGAATTGGGCATTGAGGTGGAGATGCCGGAGGACAAGCTGGTCGAGGCCTTGCGGTTCCGGGCCGAGCCGCTGTCGTTGTCGGAGCCGCTGCGCGAGGACGGCGACGCCGAGCTCGGTGACGTGGTCGAGGACCGCTCCGCCGAATCGCCCTTCGAGGTGGCCGCGGTGTCCTTGCTTCCGGACGAGATCGGGCGGCTCTTGTCGCCGCTGGACGAGCGCGAGCGCGAGATCCTGCGGCTGCGCTTCGGGCTGGACCGGGGCGAGCCCCGGACGCTGGAGGAAGTGGGCGAACACTTCAACCTGACCCGGGAGCGCATCCGCCAGATTGAGGCGCGGGCGATGTCGAAGCTGCGCCACCCGTCGTCCGACACGGGCGCGCGGGACCTGCTGACCGTCTGAGCACTGGGCTTTTGGGCCTGGGCCCTTCGGGGTTCGTCGCGGGCAGCGCGGGCCGCGCGGGCCGCGCGGGCAGGACACACACGAAGGTTGCAGAGCACCTGGCGGTGCCTATTTTTGAAAGTATGCGTGCGCGCGCTTAGCGTTTCCGGCTGACGGCCAACGCGTAGGCTCGGCGCTCATGAAGAAGCTCTTGATCTTGGCCCTGATCGTCGCTCTCGGCATTGTCGCCGCCCGTCGGCTGCGCGAAGTGACTGCAGACGAGGCGGTGCGCGGGTCGGTGTAACCGATCGGGCAGGGGCGGACCGGCTCAGGCGGCCCGGCGGCCCCCCGACGTCGGCGACGGGTTGCGGCCGCGCAGTCCCCGGCGCCACAGGATGAGCGCGGCGCCCGCCACGGCGAGGCTCGTGGTGACAACCGGCGTGGTGCGGCCGACCCGGTCGCGCAGGCGGATGGGCTTCGTGAAGTTGCGCACCTCCCAGCCGCGCTCGCGGGCGACTTTGGCCAGCGCACGGTCAGGGTTGACGGCGACGGGGCGCCCGACCGCCTCGAGCATGGGCAGGTCGGTGGCCGAGTCCGAGTACGCGCTGCTGGCCGCCAGGTCGAGCCCGACGCGCTGGGCCAGCTCGCGCATGGCGTCGGCCTTGGCGTCGCCGTAGGCGTAGAAGGCCATGCGGCCGGTGTACAGCCCCTGCTCGTCGACCTCGCCCCGGGAGCAGATGGCGCCGTCGGCGCCGAGCAGGTCCGCCAGCGGCAGGACGATCTCCTCGGGCGAGGCTGAGACGAGGTACACCCGGTGGCCGGCCGCCCGGTGCAGCTCCATCAGCTCGAGCGCCTCGGCATACATGATCGGCTCGATCGTCTCGAGCATCGTCTCGCGCACGATCTGGCGCACCTGGGCCCGGTCCCACCCCTTGGTCACCGCCAGCATCGACTCGCGCACCCGGGCCAGGCGATCCTCGTCGGCGCCGAAGTAGAGGTAGATCAGCTGGGACACGACCGCCCGCGCCACCAGGCGCCGGTTGATGAGCCCGCCCCTCAGGAAGGGGCGGCCGAAGGCTGCGATGGAGGCGCGGTCGATGACGGTCTTGTCGAGATCGAAGAAGGCCGCCTCCATATCAATAATGGTACGGGCGGTTCCGGCCCCACCTTGAGCAACTGTGACAATTCAGAGGACGGGGGCGCGAACATCCGGCGGCGTTGAGCAGGGCCGGCGCAACCGGATGCGCGCCGTGTTGCTGGGTTGCCGTTCTGTCGCTGACAGGTCGCCGGTTAGACATTAGAGCCTGTGGCTGCCGACGAGCAGTGCCTGCACCTTGTCCTCGGCTTCGGCCACCGTCAGCACGAGCACCTCGTCGCCGCACTGCAGCGTGGTGTCGCCCCGGGGGACGATGAGGCGGTCGGCCCGCACGACCGCGACCACTACGGCGTCACGGGGGAAGGCGAGGTCGGTGATGGCCTGGTCGTTGGCCGGCGAGTCCTCGGCCAGTGTGATCTCGACCAGGTGGGCCGAGCCCCCCTGGAATTGCAGCAAACGCACCAGCGACCCCACCGAGACCGCCTCCTCGACGAGGGCGGTCATCAGCTGGGGCGTCGACACCGAAACGTCCACGCCCCAGCTCTCGGTGAAGAGCCACTGGTTCTTCGGGTGGTTCACGCGGGCCACCACGCGCGGCACGGCGAACTCCTGCTTGGAGAGCAACGAGATCACCAGGTTGTCCTCGTCGTCGCCGGTGGCCGCGACGGCGACGTCGACCGTGGCGAAGCCGGCGGCATCGAGGGAGGCCACCTCGCAGGCGTCGGCCGCGATCCAGGTCACGTCGAGCGTGGGGCGCAGCCTCTCCACGAGGTCGGGGTCTTTCTCGAGTACCAGTACTTCGTGGCCGTTCGCGTGGAGGTCGCCCACGATGGCGGTGCCCACGCTGCCGGCGCCGGCGATGGCGACCTTCACGAGCGCGGTCCTTCGTGCTCGTGGTCATGGTCGTGCTCGTCGCGTCGGCGGGGCGCCAGGGCGGCGTCGAGGTCTCGCTTGGCGTCGTCGAGGACGGCCACGTGGAGCACGTCACCCTCCTGGCCGACCAGGTCACGCGCATCGAGCCGCGGCTCGCCGGCGCGGGACAGGGCGACGAGGCTGGTGCGCCCCGGCACCTCCAGGGCGCTGAGGGTGCGGCCGGCCCAGCCGTCGGGGAGCGTGCGGTCGACCAGCGTCAGGTGACCGCTCGGGTCCGACCAGTCGTCGACGCCCCCGTCGGGCAGGAGTCGGCGGCGGACCTGGTCGATGGTCCAGGTGACGGTCGCCACAGTCGGGATGCCGAGGCGCTGGTAGACCTCGGCCCGGCGTGGGTCGTAAATGCGGGCCACCACGTTCGGGATCTTGTACGTCTCCCGTGCGATCCGCGCCGTGAGGATGTTGGTGTTGTCGCCGCTCGTCACCGCGGCGAGCGCGTCGGCGTGCAGCGCCCCCGCCTTCTCGAGGTCGTCGCGGTCGAAACCCGAGCCCACGATGCACGGACCGTCCCAACCTTTCAGGCGTCGGAAGGCCCGTGCGTTCTTGTCGAGGATGGCGACCGTGTGCCCCTCCGCGCTCAAGGAGAGGGCGAGGCCCGAGCCCACACGGCCACAGCCGACGATGACGACGTGCATGCCACAGTGCAACACGCCTGGTCGGGCTGTGCAAAGCCGGCGCAAGAGACGTGGGGTTTGCTTCTACTGTGGGGCCGTGGCCCCGCCCACCACCTCCACCGGCACGTCGACTGGCGTCCCGATTGACGCGCCGGTGGCGCGGGCGGACGGTGAGGCCGGACCGGGGGACGGCCAGACAGGGCCGCTGGGAGCGTCCCCGGGGCTCGGCGTGGACGCGATCCCCGAAACGCGGCGTTACCGGCTGAAGAACAAGCTCCTGGGGCCACCGCTCGTCACCGAGCAGCTCGCGTCCGAGCGCCTCCGCAAGCCGGTCGCCCTGGGGGTGCTGGCCCCGGACTGCATCTCGTCCTCGGCCTACGGCACCGAGGAGATGCTCACCCAGCTGGTGCCGTACATCGGGCTGGCGGCGTTCACGCTGGTCGTGCCGATCACCCTGGCCATCCTCGGCGTCCTGTTCTTCGTGACGCTGTCGTATCTGGAGGTCATTCAGACCTACACCAAGGCCGGTGGCTCCTACGTCGTCGCGCGCGACAACTTCGGCCCGCGGATCGCGCAGATCGCGGCCGTGGCGCTGCTGATCGACTACACGGTCACCGTGGCCGTGCAAACGTCGGCGGGTACCGCGGCGCTCACGAGTGCGGTGCCCAGCCTGGCCAACACGTTCGACACAATTGCCATCACCGTCGGCGTCATCCTCGTCCTCCTCTACGGCAACCTGCGAGGTATCCGCGAGGCCGGCAGCTACTTCGCCATCCCCACCTACTTCTTCATCTTCTCGCTGGCGTCGGTGATCATCGTCGGCTTCGTGAAGGAGGCGGCGGGCCTGCTGCACACCATTCCGCTGCCGCCGGCGAACGAGGTCTACGGGGGGAAGATAGGGACGCCGGGATCGGGCTGGCTGATGGGGCTGGCATTCATTTCGCTCCTGCGCTCGTTCGCCAACGGCGGGTCGTCGCTCACCGGGCTCGAGGCCATCTCCAACGGCGTAAGCACGTTCCGCAAGCCGGAGGCCCGTAACGCCCGCCAGACCCTCGTCATCATGAGCTCGACCCTCGCCTTCCTCGTGCTGGGCGTCACGATGTTGGCGCACTGGACACACGCCATCCCCTATGCCCAGGGATCGCCGACCGTGGTCTCCCAAGAGGTCAAGGCCGTGTTCGGCACCAGCCCGTTGGGGCATTTCGGCTTCTACATGGTGCAGCTGGCGACGATGCTGGTCCTCTACACGGGCGGCAACACCAGCTTCAACGGGTTCCCGTACCTGGCCAGCTTCGTCGCCGGTGACGCCTTCCTGCCGAGACAGCTGACCCGGCGGGGGCACCGCCTCGCCTTCTCCAACGGGATCCTGGTGCTCACCGCCGTCGCGCTGGCTCTCGTGCTCGTCTACCGGGCCCAGCTCAACGGCCTCGTGGCTCTCTACGCCATCGGGGTCTTCACCGGGTTCACCATGGCGGGGTCGGGGATGGTCAAACACCATCTCGATGCACGGGTGGGCCATTGGAGGCGCAGCGTCGTCATCAACGGCTTCTCGGCTTTCCTCTGCTTCACGGTGGTCCTGATCTTCGCCGTGGCCAAGTTCCACGAAGGGGCATGGCTGATCGTGGTGATCGGCCCGCTCCTCTACTTCGGGCTCATCCGGCTGCACGCCCAGTACACGCGCGAAGAGGACGCGCTCGAGACCGGAGTGAGCGAAGCCACCGAAGAACCGATGCTGCGCCGTCACGTGGTCATCGTGCTGGTCGACCGCCTGGACATGGCCACCGTGCGGGCGCTGCAGTATGCCCGGACGCTGACCCCCGACGACCTGCGGGCCGTGCACTTCGACATCGACACCAAGGCCGCCCGGGAGCTCCAGGAGGAGTGGAGCCGGACGGGGCTGCGGGTCCCCCTCGACATCGTGGAGTGTCCGGACCGCCGTATCGGCCGGGCCGCCATTGAGCTCGTGGCCGAGGCCACCCTGGACGGTGACACCGAGTGCACGGTGCTGCTGCCACGGCGCGCCTTCGCCCGCGCGTGGCAGCGGGTCCTGCACGACCGCACGGCGGACAAGATCGCCGCCGTGATCGGTCAGGTTCCCCACGTCAGCGCGACGATCGTCCCGTACAACGTGGACGGTCGCCAGGCCGAGCACGTGCGGCGGTACGGGCAGTTGGTGCAGAGCGCCCGGCGGCTGGGCCGAGGCGGCGGCGGCGCGGTCGCCGGCGGCGGTGACGGCGCGGAGGCGGTCGGTTCCGCCGGCGAGAGAGGTGGCGACGGGCGACGCGCCCGGGCGGTGCTCGATGCCGACAAGACGCTGGCGCAACGTGCCGGCGACTGCCCGCCGATCGCCACCGTGAAACCCCGTCAGCGCGTCCGCGTGGCGGGACGGGTCAAGTCCGTGCGGGTCCAGCCCAGGGCCGGCACCCAGAACCTCGAATGCGTGCTGAGCGACGGGACCGGCGGGTTGCTGCTCGTGTTCCAGGGACGGCCGAAGATCGCGGGCATAGAGCCCGGGGCGCGGCTGGTCGCGGAGGGCATGATCGGCACCTGGGGCCGCCGGCCCGCCATGCTGAACCCGTCCTTCGAGCTGGTCCAGGGCGCCACGACCGATCCCGCCGAGGGCTAACGGGACCCGCCCGGGTGGGGCGGGGTGCGGCGGGCGCAATCTTGCCCGCCCCGGCGGCAGTCGCTAACGTGCCCCCCGGCCCAGCGTCGGGTGCGCGCACCCCGGCGCGCCGTCGGCCGAGATCGCGACTCCGACCACCGTGGTTCTGAGCGCGGTCGCACGGGTGGAAGAGAAAGGGCACACCGGGAATGATCAATCTCCTCGCAGCCGAGGGTGGGTACCAGAATTTCCACCTCGGCGGTGCGGACAAGACCTGGCTGTACATCTGCCTGGCCGCCGGCATCGTCGGGATCGCGGCCGGCCTCCTGCTCGCCCGTAACGTGCTGTCCTTCGACCAGGGCACGGCGAAGATGAAGGAGATCGCCCAGGCGGTCCAGGAGGGGGCGCAGGCGTTCCTGGGCCGCCAGTTCCGGGCCATCGCGATGATCATCATCCCGCTGGCCATCCTCATCTTCTTCACCGCCACCAAGGTGGTGAAGCCCGACGGGGGGGTTGCCCTGACCTTCCAGCAGGACGGCCTCTACCGCGTGCTGTGCTTCCTGTGGGGCGCCGCCTTCTCCGGACTGACCGGCTTCATCGGCATGAGCATCGCCGTGCGGGGCAACGTCCGCACCGCCGCCGCGGCATCGAAGGGTGGCGGCATGGCCGCGGCCCTGCGGGTCGCCTTCCGCACCGGGGCCGTCACAGGGATGCTCTGCGTCGGCCTCGGCCTGGCCGGCGCCACCGCCATCGTCCTGATCTTCCAGAACTCGGCCACCGCCGTCCTGATCGGGTTCGCCTTCGGCGCCTCGCTGATCGCCCTCTTCATGCGTGTCGGCGGCGGCATCTTCACCAAGGCGGCCGACGTCGGCGCCGACCTGGTGGGCAAGGTGGAGGCCGGCATCCCAGAGGACGACCCCCGCAACGCCGCCACCATCGCCGACAACGTGGGCGACAACGTGGGCGACTGCGCCGGCATGGCGGCCGACCTCTTCGAGTCCTACGAGATCGTGATCATCTCGTCGCTCATCCTCGGGTACTCGGCTTTCGGGTCCATCCACAAGAATCCCACGCCCGCCGTCCTCTTCCCCCTCATCGTCCCGGCCATCGGGATCTTCGCGTCGATCATCGGCGTGCTCGCCGTGCGGGCCCGTAAGAGTGACCGCAACGCGCTCGTGCCGATCAACCGCGGCTTCTGGCTGGCGGCGGGCATCACGGTGGTGGGTGCCCTTCTGGTGGCGCAGTACTACGTGCACGACCTCAAGGTCTTCTGGGCCGTGCTGACCGGCGTGGTGCTCGCGCTGGTGGCGAGCCAGATCACCGAACAATTCACCTCGACCGAACGGCGGCCCGTGAGGGAGATCGCCGAGTCGGCGCGCACCGGGCCGGCCACCACGGTGCTCTCGGGCTTCTCCATCGGGCTGGAGTCATCGGTGTGGGCCATCGTCGCCATCGCGATCGCCCTCGGCGTCGCCATCGGGCTCGGCAACGGCAACATCGAGCTCACCTTCTACCTGGTGGCCCTCATCGGCATCGGCCTGCTGGCCACGGCGGGCATGGTGGTGTCCGAGGACAGCTTCGGTCCGGTGTCGGACAACGCGGCGGGCATCGCCGAGATGTCGGGCGAGTTCACCGGCGAGGCCGAGCGGGTCATGGTGAGCCTCGACGCCGTGGGCAACACGACCAAGGCCATCACCAAGGGCGTGGCCATCGGCTCGGCCGTGATCGCCGCCGTGGCGCTCTTCTCCGCCTTCATTGAGACCATCAATTCGCAGCTGAACCTGCACCTGCGCGCCAACCAGCTGCTGGTGTCGCCGTTCACCCAGATCAACGTCTCCAACCCGAAGACCTTCATCGGGCTCCTCATCGGCGGTTCGATCGGATTCCTCTTCTCGTCGCTGGCCATCCGCGCCGTCGGGCGCTCGGCCGGCACCGTCGTGCTCGAGGTGCGCCGCCAATTCCGTGAGCACCCGGGCATCATGGACTACACCGAGAAGCCGGAGTACGGGCGCGTCATCGGCATCTGCACCACGGCGGCCCAGCGCGAGCTGGCCACGCCGGCCCTGCTCGCCATCCTGTCCCCGGTCATCATCGGCTTCGGCATCAACTACTTCGCGTTGGGAGCGTTCCTGGCCGGCACCATCCTCACCGGGCAGCTGCTGGCCAACACGCTGTCCAACTCGGGTGGCGCGTGGGACAACGCCAAGAAGTACATAGAGGACGGCAACGAGGGCGGCAAGGGCTCGGACGCCCACAAGGCCGCCGTCATCGGCGACACCGTCGGCGACCCGTTCAAGGACACGGCCGGCCCGGCGCTCAACCCGATGATCAAGGTGATGAACCTGGTGTCTCTGCTCATCCTGCCGGCCGTCATCACGCTGCGGAACCACACCGGCGCGCGCCTGGCCATCGCCGGGGTGGCCCTGGTCGTGCTGCTCGCCGCATTGGCCTTCTCGAAGCGGGCGGCGACACCGATGGACACCGAAGCGGCCGCCGAGAGCACACCGACACCGGCGGCGGTTGCATCGGTCGATTGACCAGGTCAGCTCGCTGAGAGGACCCTGCGCGGCGGGCGCACCGCCACCCCCTAGCCTTGACAGGAGGGTGTCGGGACCCTCAATCTGCCAACCCATGCCCTTCGTTTCTCCGGACCGAACGCCGCCCCCAGGGGTTCCTCACGTCCGGCGCGGCCGTCGCGACGACGGTGAGGTGAGCCGTGGGTAAGGCACTCGTCATTGTGGAGTCGCCCGCCAAGGCGCGCACGATCAGCGGCATGCTCGGATCGGACTTCATCGTCGAGTCGTCGGTCGGCCACATCCGCGACCTGCCCCGCGGTGCGGACGAGGTGCCGGCGGCGTACAAGGGCGAGTCGTGGGCGCGCCTTGGCGTGGACGTGGACAACGGCTTCAAGCCGCTGTACGTGGTGTCGTCGCCCAAGAAGCCGGTCGTGGCCAATCTCAAGAAACTGCTGAAGGGCGTCGACGAGCTCTACCTCGCCACGGACGAGGACCGCGAGGGCGAGTCCATCGCCTGGCACCTCTCCGAGGTGCTCAACCCGTCCGTCCCGGTCAAGCGGATGGTTTTCCACGAGATCACGCCCCCCGCTATCGCCCGGGCTGTCGAGGAGTGGCGCGAGCTCGATCGCCGGCTGGTCGACGCGCAGGAGGCCCGTCGGATCCTCGACCGCCTGTACGGCTACGAGGTGTCGCCCGTGCTGTGGCGCAAGGTGATGCCCCGGCTCTCCGCCGGCCGCGTGCAGAGCGTGGCCACCCGGATGGTGGTCGAGCGCGAGCGGTCCCGCATGCGGTTCCGCTCGGCCACCTGGTGGGGCATAGAGGGCACCTTCACCAACGCCGCCGCGCCCAACGGGTTCGGGGCCACCCTCGTCACGCTGGGCGGGCGGACCGTCGCCACCGGCAGGGACTTCGACGAGCGGGGCGGGCTGCGCGACCAGAGCGACGTCCGCCTCCTGGGCGAGTCCGAGGCGACGTCGGTGGCCGGCGCGCTGACCGGGCGCTCCTTCACGGTGACCTCGGTCACCGAGCGCCCGTTCCGCCGCTCCCCGGCGGCACCCTTCATGACATCTACCCTGCAGCAAGAGGCGGGCCGCAAGCTGCGCTTCAGTGCCCAGCGGGCCATGCAGGTGGCCCAGCGCCTGTACGAACAGGGCTACATCACCTACATGCGCACGGACTCGACGACGCTGTCGGACGAGGCGTTGACCGCGGCGCGGACCCAGGCCCGCGAGCGCTTCGGTGCCGAGTACGTGCCCGACGCGCCACGCCGCTACGAGCGCAAGGTGAAGAACGCGCAGGAGGCGCACGAGGCCATCCGGCCGGCGGGAGAGTCGTTCCGCACGCCCGATGCGGTGGGCCGCCAGCTGTCGGGGGACGAGCTCCGCCTGTACGAGCTGATCTGGCAGCGCACGGTGGCCTCCCAGATGAACGACGCCACCGGCACGAGCGCGCAGCTGCGACTGACGGCGACGGTGCCCGAGGGTGTGGCGGCCGGGGAGGAGGCCGAATTCTCGGCGAGCGGCCGCGTCATCACGTTCCCCGGCTTCCTGCGCGTCTACCAGGAGGGCCGGGACGAGGACGATCCCGACACCGAGAGCCCCGAGGAGATGGTGCTGCCGGCGCTGGCCGAGGGCGACGCGGTCGAGGGCAGCGCGTTCGAGCCCGGCGGGCACACCACGCAGCCGCCGGCGCGCTACACCGAGGCGTCACTGGTGAAGGCGATGGAGGAGCTCGGCGTCGGCCGGCCCTCCACGTACGCCAGCGTCATCGCCACCATCCTCGACCGCGGCTACGTGTGGAAGAAGGGGACGGCGCTGGTGCCGAGCTTCACGGCCTTCGCCGTGGTCGGACTGCTCGAGCGCTACTTCGCCAACCTGGTCGACTACGGCTTCACCGCCACCATGGAGGACGACCTCGACGAGATCGCGTCAGGCAGCGAGGAGTCGCTCCCGTGGCTCACGCGCTTCTACTTCGGGTCCGACGCGCCGGGCGCCATGGAGAGCGACGGCACCGAGGTCGACACGCTCGGGCTCAAGGCGACGGTGGCGGCGCACCTGAACGAGATAGACGCCCGCGAGGTCAACTCCATCCCGCTCGGGACGGGCAGCGACGGCGAGCCCATCGTGGCGCGGGTGGGCCGCTACGGGCCGTACCTGCAGCGGGGCGAGGACCGCGCCTCCATCCCCGACGACCTGGCGCCCGACGAGCTGACCATAGAGCGGGCGGAGGAGATCCTCGCCGCCCCGAGCGGCGACCGCGTGCTCGGGGTCGACCCCGTGAGCGGCCTGGAGGTGCAGCTGAAGGCCGGGCGCTTCGGGCCCTACGTGCAGGTGGGCGATCTCACCGACGGCGGGGAGAAGCCGCGCACGGCGTCGCTCTTCGCGGCCATGGACCCGGCGACGCTGACGTTCGAGGAGGCGATGGAGCTCCTGCGCATCCCGCGCACGGTAGGCGCCGACCCCGAGACGGGCGTGGACATCGTCGCCCACAACGGGCGGTTCGGGCCGTATCTAAAGCGCGGGACCGACACCCGCAGCCTCGGCTCGGAGGAACAGCTGCTGACCGTGACCCTGGACGAGGCGCGGGCGCTGTTCGCGCAGCCCAAGCAGAGGCGGGGCCGGACCGCCGCCGCGCCGCTGCGCGAGCTCGGCACCGACCCGTCGACCAGCCTGCCGGTGGTCGTGAAGGACGGGCGCTTCGGGCCCTACGTGACCGACGGCACGACGAACGCCTCGCTGCGCAAGGGGGACGTGGTGGAGTCCATAGAGATAGAGCGCGCTTCGGAGCTGTTGGCCGAGCGCCGCGCCGCCGGCCCTTCGACCCGGAAGAAGGCGGCGAAGAAGACGGTCAAGGCGGCGAAGAAGACCGCCAAGAAGGCGCCGACGAAGAAGGCGTCCGCCACCGCGAAGAAGGCGCCGGCCAAGAAGGCGGCCGGGGCGAAGAAGGCGGCGCCGGCGAAGGCGGAGACGCCCGAACCCCCACCGGCCGAGCCGTTCTGAGGTGCCGGCGCCCGTGCCGGAGGGTCGGGGCCGCCTGATCGCGCTCGAAGGCATAGACGGGTGCGGCAAGTCGACCCAGGCCCGGGCGCTGGCCGACGCGCTGGGCGCGCGCCTCACCCACGAGCCGGGCGCAACCCCGCTCGGGGCCCGCTTGCGTGAGCTCGTGCTCCACCCCGACGAGGCGCTGGGACAGGGCGTCACGCTCACGCCGGAGGCGGAGGCACTGCTCATGGCGGCCGACCGGGCCGAGCACGTGGCGTCCGTTCTAGAGCCGGCGCTGGAGACCGGGGAGTGGGTGGTCACGGACCGCTACTCGGGATCGACGCTGGCGTACCAGGGCTGGGGGCGTGGCCTCGATCCGGTGTGGCTCGAGGCCCTGGTCTCCTGGGCCGCCCAAGGACTGGTGGCCGACCTGTCCGTCCTGGTCGACGTGACCCCCGAGGTGGCGGCGACGCGGCTGGGCCCGCGGGGCGACCGGCTGGAGCGACTCGGGCCGGGGTTCGCGGCCCGGGTCCGGGAGGGCTTCCTGGCCCAGGCCGAGGCCGATCCGGCCCGCTGGGCCGTGGTCGACGGGACCGCGAAAGTCCCTGCGCTCGCGGCGCATATCCTCGCGGTCGTGCGCGAGAGGTTGGGCGAACCGCCGGTCTCGAGCCGGTGAGCGCAGATCGCCCAGTCGCCGCGCTCTTCTCGTCCGTCGTCGGCCAGGAAGAGGCGGTCGCGCAGCTCCGGGCCGCCGCCGTCACCCCGGTCCACGCCTATCTGTTCCGGGGGCCGTCGGGGAATGGGGGCTACGCGGCGGCGCTCGGGTTCGCCGCCGCCCTGCTCTGCCCCGAGGGCGGCTGCGGGGAATGCGCCACTTGCCGGGGCGCGCTGGCGGGGACGGATCCCGACCTCCACGTCGTGCGCCGCAGCGGGGCGTCGGTCTCGAAGGACACCATCCGCCAGGTCGTCAACCTGGCCCACCGCCGACCCCTGGCCTCGGCGCGCCAGGTCATCGTCGTGCTCGACATGCATCTCGTGCAGGACCGCGCGCCGGTGCTCCTCAAGACCCTGGAGGAGCCCCCCGGTGACACCGTCTTCGTGCTGCTGGCTGACGAGATGGTCCCGGAGCTCGTCACCGTGGCCAGCCGCAGCGTCGAGGTGCCGTTCCCGCCCGTGCCGCGCGACGTGATCGTGCGCTCGCTGACGGCGTCGGGCGTCGAGCCCGACCTGGCGGCGGTGGTCGCCGACAGCAGCGGCGGGAACCCCGAGCGGGCGCGCATCATGGTCGACGACCCCGACGTCCCGGCGCGGGTCGCGCTCTGGGCCTCGGTGCCCGAGCGGCTGACGACGTCGGGGACGACGGCGGCCGCCATGACGCGGCGCGTGCTCGAGTCGTCCGACCGCGCCGTCGAGCCCCTGCGCGCCGCCAACGCGCGCCAGCTGGAGACGCTCGCCGAGGCGGCGCGCGCCATGGGCGAGCGGGGCCTGCCGGGACGCAAGGAGATCGTCGAACAGCAGCAGCGGGAGGAGCGCCGGTTCCGGACGGACGCGTTGCGGGCGGGGCTGGGCGTCTTGGCGCGCACCTACGGCGCCCGGGCCACGGGCGCCGCGCGCGCGGCCACGGGCGTGCCGCAGGCCGACCGTGAGGTGCAGGCCGCCGCCACCGCGGTGGGTCTCATCACGGAGGCGGCGCAGGCCCTGCCCCGCAACCCGAACGAGACGCTGTTGCTGCAGTCGCTCTTCGTCCGGCTCGCCGCGCTGGCGGCGTAAGAGGCGCGGGCAGACAGAACGCAGACAGAACAGAGTGGTCGGGAGAGTAGGCGCTCACCCTGTTCTCGGTGCATGGCGGTTGCACCCTGGCTAGCCTTCGCTCCGAGTTCCCGGAGCGGTAGGCGAAAAGGGGTGCAGTACGGATGCTGGCCGTCACGTTCGCCGACCTGCGGTTCCGTGCCCGCCAGTTCCTCATCGCAGTGATCGGTGTGGGCCTCGTCCTCGCCGTGGCGCTCGCCATCACCGGCCTGGCCGACGGGTTCCACTCCGAAATCGAGAATTTCGTGGACTCGGTGGGCGCCTCGTCGTGGGTCATGTCCAAGGCGGCCCAGGGGCGCGTGACCCCCTTCGCCGCCTTTCCCGCCTCCGAGGTGGCCGCCATCGCGCAGGAGCCAGGCGTGCGCCAGGCTTCGCCCCTCGTCTTCGCCGCGTCACAGGTCGTGCAGGTCAACAGCACGGCGGCGCCGCTGACGATCAACCTGGTTGGCGTGGCGCCGACGGGGTTGGGTGCCCCCCATGTGGTGTCGGGGCACGGGATCTCCGGACCCGGCCAGGTCGTGGTGGACTCCAAGGTGACCACGAAACTCGGCAGCACGCTCATATCCGGCGGCCACGCGTACACGGTGGTCGGGGTGGTGGACGGCGTCACCATGCTGGGCGGCGTCCCCCTCGCCTACATGACGGTGCCCGCGGTGGACCAGATCGTGGCGGGAGGGAAACCGCTCGTCACCGCTGTGGCCGTGCGCGGCACGCCGGCGCACGTGCCGCCTGGCCTCGTCGTGCTGGCGCCGTCGGACGTGGTCACCGACACGTTGAGCCAGCTGAAGTCGGCCGTGTCCTCCATCGACAACACGCGCTGGCTCATGTGGATCATCGCTGCGGTCATCGTCGCCTCGATGCTCTATGTGGCCGCGCTGGAGCGCAAGCGCGACTTCGCCGTCCTCAAGGCGCTCGGCTCCTCGTCGCGGACGCTGTTCCTGAGCCTCGTGCTCGAGGCCGTCGTGGTGACGGTCCTGGCGGCGCTGCTGGCGGAGGCCGTCGCCACGTTGTTGACGCCGACCTTCGCGCAGCCGCTCGACATCACACCCGACGCCCGCCTGGTGCTCCCGCTCGTGGCGGTGCTGGTGGGGGTGGTGGCCAGCATCAGCGCCCTGCGCCGGGTCACCGGCGCCGACCCCGCGGCAGCGTTCTCGTGAGCGACCATCTGGTCGTCGAAGACCTGACCGTGGCGTTCGAGTCGGGGGGCTACGTGATAAAGCCGCTCGACGGGCTGCACTTCACGGCGGAGGACGGCGAGCTGGTGGTGCTGCTGGGCCCGTCGGGCTGCGGCAAGACGACGTTGCTCTCGTGCGTCGCCGGACTGTTGACGCCGACGTCGGGCCAAATCCGCTTCGGCCCGATCGTCGTCAACGAGCTCAAAGGCTCCGCCGTGTCGGAGTACCGCCGCCAGACGGTGGGCGTCGTGTTCCAGGCCTTCAACCTGATCCCGAGCCTCACCGCGCAGGGCAACGTCATGGTCCCGATGCGGCTCGCCGGCGTGCCCAGGGCGAGGGCCAAGGCGCGCGCCGGCGAACTCCTGGAGCGAGTGGGTCTGGGCGAGCGCACGCATCACCGGCCGGCCCAGCTCTCCGGTGGCCAGCAGCAGCGCGTGGCCATCGCCCGTGCGCTGGTCCACGAGCCGCCGTTGATCGTGGCCGACGAGCCCACCGCGCACCTCGATCACATTCAGGTCGAGGGGATCCTGCGCCTGCTGCGCGACCTGGCTGCTCCGGGCCGGATCGTGGTGGTCTCGACGCACGACGACCGCGTCACCCAGCTGGCCGACCGGGTGGTCGAGATGGCGCCGCACTTCTCCGACGCCGACCGCGAGCCCGAAGTGGTGAAGCTGGCCGCGGGCGACGTCCTGTTCCGGCAGGGCGAGCGCGGCGAGCTGATCTACCACATCGAGTCGGGGCTGATGGAGGTGTACCGGGAACTGGCCGACGGGGGCACCGAGGTGCTGGCACGCACAGAGGCGGGGAACTACGTGGGCGAGCTCGGGCCGATCCTGAACCTGCCCCGGAGCGCCTCGGTGCGTGCGGTGACCGACTCGGTCGTGATCGGCTACACGGTACGGGCGTTCCGCCAGGACCACCCGCACCAGGTGCTGGAGCAGAGCGCCGTGTAGGCGGGCCCGCCCCGGAGGCGGCCGACCGTCTCATCGGTGCCCCGCCTTCTTCCTGCAAAGGTTGCACGCTTCGGCTCTACCATCGGGAGCGGCCGGAGGAGAGCGGATACGCGATGTCGGCGAGTGAGTCCGAGAGGGTCGGGAGCGGGGCGTCCGAGGCCGCTCCCGGCGCGGAGGCACCGTCGCACGGTTTCGAGATCCGCGTCCTCGGCCCGGTGGAGGTCTGTTGGGACGGCAGGGTCGTGGACATCGGGGGCGCCAAGGCGCGCGCGCTCGTGGCCCGCCTGCTCATCGACCGCAACCTCGTCGTCTCGGTGGACCGGCTCGTCGACTCCCTGTGGGGCGACCACGGCGGCGAGGGTGCCGAGATCGCGCTCCGCTCGACGATCTCCCGATTACGCAAACGGCTGCGCGAGGCCGGGGCCACCGAAGACCTGATCGTCACCCGGGCGCCGGGGTACATGCTCAGCGCACCCGCCGAGGTCACCGATGTGTTCCGATTCGAACGCCTGGTGTCGGACGGCCGGCAGGCCCTGGCCCGGGGCAAACCCAGTGAGTGCTCCCGCCTGCTGCGGGAGGCCGAGGAGATGTGGCGTGGGTCCGCCTACAGCGAGGTGCGCGACGAGCCCTTCGCCCGCGCCGAGGCCCGCCGGTTGGAGGAGCTGCGGCTCTCCGCCAGCGAGACCCGCATAGACGCCGGGCTGACGATGGGGGCCCAGCAGGCCCTGGTCGGCGACCTCGAGACTCTGACCCTCGGCAACCCCATGCGCGAGCGGCTCTGGTCGCAGCGGATGCTCGCGCTGTATCGCTGCGGGCGGCAGGCCGAGGCGCTGCGGGTGTTCCAGGACCTGCGGACCACCCTGGTGGACGAGCTGGGGATAGAGCCGGGTCACGACGTGACGTGGATGGAGCAGGCGATCCTGGCGCATGACCCTTGTTTGGACTACCCGGTGCCACCGGAGCGGGATGAGGCCGCGCCGCTCGCCACGCCGGACGAGGTGGGGGCGCCCGAGCATCCGGTGCTGGTGCCGACCGGTGTCGGCGAGGGGCCACTCGTCGGGCGCGAGGAGGAGTCGGCGACGCTGGCGGAGTGGTGGGCGAGCGCGCGCCAGAGCTACGCCCGGGTGCTCCTCGTCGACGGCGACTCGGGCATCGGCAAGACGCGCGTGGTCGCCGAGCTGGCGCGCCAGGCCGAGTATGACGGCGCCGTCGTGCTGTGGGGGCGGTGCGACGAGGAGCCGGTGGTGCCGTTCCAACCCTTCGCGGAGGGGTTCAGCCGGTTCTTCCAGTCGGTGTCGGCCGACCGCATCTCCCGGGCGCCCGAGTGGCAGCTGAGTGAGCTGTCCCGGCTGGTGCCCCGGCTGCGCGAGTACGCACCAGCCGTCGAGGACGACATCAGCGACCCCGAGAGTGACCGGTTCCGATTCTTCGAAGCAGTCACCGCCACGCTGCGGGGCATCGCGGGCCGTGCACCGATCCTGATCGTCGTGGACGACCTGCACTGGGCCGACCAGCCGACCCTGCTCCTCCTGCGTCACATTCTGCGTAGGTTCGACCGGGACAACCTCGGCATCGTCGGCGTGTATATCGACACCGAGGTGTCGCCCGACGATCGCCTGCGCGCGGTGCTGGCCGACTTCCGGGCCGACCGCAGGGTGGACACCGTGCACCTGCGCGGCCTGAGCCGTGACGCGGTGTCCGCGCTGGTGCGGAACTCGAGGGCACGGGCCGGCCTGGTGGCCGAGCTGTTCGTGCTCACCGACGGCAATCCGCTCTTCCTCGACGAGATGATCCGCCAGCTCAGCTACCACGACCCGGGTGCCTCCGATGCCGACACCCCGGTCCCCCCGGACCTCAGCCCGCCCGAGGCCATCCGCGAGCTGGTGGCCCGCCGCGTCTCGCGCCAGCCCGAGGACGTGATCTACCTGCTGCAGGCCGCGGCCGTGGCCGGCCGCGAATTCGAGGCGGGGATCGTGGCCGAGGCGGCGGAGCTCGACCCCGGGCGCGGGCTCGACGCCCTCGACCGGGCCGAGGAGTCGAGGCTGCTGCGCCGGGTCGACGAAGCGGGCGAACGCTACGCCTTCACCCATGCCCTCGTGCGCGACGCCATTTACGACGAGCTCCTGCGCGGGCGGCGGGTGCGGTACCACCACAAGGTCGCGGTGACGACCGAACGCGTGCATGGCGCGGACGCCGAGGACTACGTCAACGAGCTGGCGCACCACTTCTACATGGGTACAGCGCTTGCGGACGCCGACAAGGCGTTGCGCTACTGCATGGCGGCGGGGGAGCGATCACTCCGCCTGCTGGCCTTCGAAGAGGCCGTCGAGCACTTCCGGCGCGGCCTGGAGGTGGCCGAGCAGTTCGGCAACCAGGACCAGGCGCTGCGGTGTGACGCGCTGATCGCCTTGGCCGAGGCACAGAACAGGGCGGGCGACACCGCGCGCGCCAACGCCAACTTCGAGCGGGCCGCGGCAATGGCGCGTGCGTCCGGAGACGCAAAGCGCCTGGCCACGGCGGCATTGCGGGCCGGACCGTTGAGCTACCTGGGCATCGTCGGTGCCAACGCGGAGCAGGTCCGGCTCCTCGAAGAGGCGCGGAGCATGCTGCCCGACACCGACTCGCACTTGCGCGCCATGGTGACGGCGCGCCTGGGGCTGGTGATGGTCTACGCGGCGGGCATCCCGGGCCCGGGCGTCCTCAAACGCGCCCTCGCCCTCAACACCGAGTCGGTCGGCATGGCCCGCCGCCTGGGCGACCGCAATGCACTGGGCTACGCCCTCAACGCACGGATGCACGCGCTCTGGGGCATCGATCCCGCGCCCGAGCGGCTTGCCACCGGGACCGAGCTCGAGGAGATCGCGACCGATGTCGGCGACGACCTGCTGGCGCTGCACGGTCACATGTGGCGCGTACGCGAGCTGCTGGCCCAGGGTGACGTGGACGCGGTGAACGAGGAGGTGCAGCGCTTCGCGGCGCGTGACACCGGACCCGTCCACCCCCTTACCATTTCGTACTCGTACAACGTCGAGGCGATGATGGCGCTCGTCGCGGGGGACTTCGAGGAGGCGGACCGGCTGGGGCCGCTGGCGATGGACACGGCGGCCGAGTACAACGAAATGGCCTTCACCTTCTACGGCGCGCTGATGACGTGGACCTGGTGGCAACGGGGCGAGCTGTCCGGGCTGGGCCATGTCTTCCGCGACGTGATCGCGCAGGCACCGTCGGACTACCCGGTGGTGCGGGCGGCCCTCGCCCTGGTCGACGCCGAGGCGGGCGACGTCGGCGGAGCCCTGTCCGAGCTTGACGCGCTCGCCGGGCTCGGGTGGGCCGCGGTCGCCGACGACCAGACCGAGGGGGTGTCGCTCGCCATGACGGCCGCGGCCTGCGGCGTCATCGGCCTGCGGGCGGCCGGCCATGCGACCAACATCTACGAGTACCTGCGCCCCTACGCCGGCACGGCCGTAGTCATCCGCGCCCCGGCGGCGGCCTGTGTGGGACCGGCGGACCAGTACCTGGGCATGCTGGCGACGGCCATGGGCGACCTCGCCCTGGCCGAGGTGCACTTCGAGGCGGCGCTACGGCTGGCCCGGCGCATGCGGTCCCGCCCCTTCGTCGCCGCGGCGGAACTGGAGCTGGCCCTCGTCCTACGCCAGCGGGGCCGCGGCGAGGAGCAGGTCGCCGTGCTGCTGCGCCACGCCGAAGAGGCCGCGGTGGAGATGGGGCTGCGCCGGATCGCGTCGAGGGCGGCCGCCCCGGGCTGAGGAGGGGACCGGGCGCCTATGAGGTAGCGGGCCCGCCCGGAGTCCCCTCGGACTCCGGTCCTGCCCCCTCTTCCCGGTCGGCATAGGCGGCCAGCCGGTCGTCCGCCTGGCGGATACGTCTACTCATGCCGCGGAGCAAGGCGTTGCGGAAGCCGCGGATCTCCATGAGCGCGTCGAGCTCCCGCGGCCCGATGATGAGCACCTTGAGGTCAGTTGTGGCCGTCACGGTGGCGGTCCGTGGCTGGTCGTCAATGGCGGCCAGCTCGCCGAAATGGTCGCCCGCACCGAGGATGTTGACCACCCGGCCGGCCCGGGTCACCGTGGCCGTGCCTTCCAGAACGATGAACAGCTCCCGGCCGCGGCGCCCCTCCCGCAGGATGACCTCACCGGCTTGGACGTCGAGGCGCTCTGCGTGCCGCGCGATCTCGGCCAGCTGCTCGTCCGTGCACGCGACGAACCAAGGCACGCCCCGCAGGCGACTCTGATCGGTGGCGCGATCCGCCGCGTCGTCAGCGCCAACCTCGCCATTCATCGCTCACCCCCGACCCTTCTGCCGACTCAGGCTACGTGAAACCCAAAGTCAGGACGGGTACATCACGCGGAGGGTTCGGCGTCTTTCTCGAACACCGATTGCAGCTGCGCGTCCACCGTACGCAGGCGCCGGGCCATGGCCTTGAACAGCGCGTCGCGGAAGCCCGGGATGCCGGCCATGGCGGCGAACTCGCGTGGGCCGATGATGAGCACGTCGAGGTCGGAGAGCGCGGCGACCGTGGCGTTGCGCGGTCCGGGGTTCATGGAGGCGAGCTCGCCGAAGAATTCCCCGGGTCCGAGCGTGTTGACGCGGCGCCCCTTCTGGGTGACGGCGACCGTGCCGGCGAGGATGAGGAAGAACTCCCGGCCGATGCGTCCCTCGCGGGCGAGGACCTCGCCGCTTCCCACCTGGATCCGTTCCGCCAGGCGCTCGACCTCGCGCAACTGGGCCCGGGTGCAGTGGCGGAACGGATCGACCGCCTGGAGCGTGTTCACCGCCGCCTGCCGCCCGAGCGTAGAGACCACCGTGCCGTTCCTCTTTCCAACCGAGCGGGGCCGCCCCGCCCCGCGCACGACCCCTCCCTCCAGGCCAGTGTGCGCCGAAGGGCTTGCAACGTCGTTGCAGAGCGGTGCGGGCCGCTGCGGGACCTCCAACAAACGTCCATCTCGAGGCGTCGACCGGCGGGTAGTAAAGCGCCGGGCAGGGGTTCCGCGCCCCGAAGTCGTCCTCTCGGGGGGCCGCCCCGCGCCTACCATGGCCGACGGTCCGCCGGCCGGCTCACCGGGCTCCGCCGACGGCCGAGTTGGCCTGGGTAGCTCAGTCGGTAGAGCAGCGCACTCGTAATGCGCAGGTCGTCGGTTCGAGTCCGACCTCAGGCTCCAACGTCCCTAGTCACATCCCCTTTTTCGCTTTTGCCGTGCCATTGTGTTGGCGTGGGCCGACCTTCGGGGACCGTGACGTTCCTTTTCACGGACATCGAGGGATCAACGCAGCTCTGGGAGGACCACCCCGAGGCCATGCGCCAGGCCCTTGAGCGGCACGACGCCACCGTGTCGGGGGCAATCGACGCCCATGGGGGATACGTGTTCTCGACCGGCGGTGACGGGTTCGCCGCTGCCTTCCAGCGCGCCGGCGATGCGGTGGCGGCGGCTGCGGAGGGCCAGCTGGGACTGGCCGCCGAGACGTGGCCCGATGGGGTGACGATCAGAGTGCGTATGGGCCTGCACACCGGCGAGGCCTTGGAGCGGGATGGCGATTACTTCGGCCCGGCGTTGAACCGCGCCGCTCGACTGATGGCGGCGGCGCACGGTGGGCAGGTACTCAGCTCATCCGTTTCCGGGTCACTCATCGCTGGCCACCTGCCGAGCGGCGCCAGTTTGAGGGACTTGGGCGAGCACAGGTTGCGCGACTTGTCCGAACCCGAGCGTCTGTTTCAGCTCACCGATCCGAGGCTGCCGGGTGACTTCCCGCCACTGCGTTCGCTCGACAGCTATCCCGGGAATTTGCCCTTTCAGGCCACTGGCTTCATCGGCCGGAAGAAGGAACTCGTAGCCGTAACGAAGGCGCTCGAAGGGGCCAGGGTGGTGACACTGTGTGGCGTCGGGGGGGTGGGCAAGACTCGATTGGCCCTCCAGGTAGCCGCTGAGACGGTATTCGTCTATCCCCATGGCGTGTGGTTGGTCGAACTCGCGGCAGTGAGCGACCCTGATGGGGTTGACGAGTCGATCGCGTCGGCGCTCAGGGTCCAGCCGCGCCCTGGTACGCCCGTACTCAAGGGCGTCCTCGATTACATAAGGGACAAACAGCTCCTCATCGTCCTGGACAATTGTGAACACCTCCTTGGCGCCGTCGCTCGTTTCGTTGACGTGGGCGTGAGGGAGTCCCGCGGCCTTCGAGTTCTGGCCACCAGTCGCGAGGGACTCGCAGTTCCGGGCGAGAGCGTGATCACCGTCCCATCGCTTCAGCTGCCGGGAAACGAAGCCTCACCAGGGGTGTCCCTGGAGAGCGAGTCGAGCTTGCTCTTCGTCGACCGTGCCCGAGAGTCGAATTCGGGCTTTGTGGCTGGCCTTGAAGAAGCAGCAGACATTGCCGACGTCTGCCGGAGGTTGGATGGCATCCCGCTGGCGATAGAGCTCGCAGCCGCACGTTCAAACAGCATGACGCCGGCGGAGATCACTGGGCATCTCGACCAACGTTTCAAGCTCCTCACCCGTGGGCGACGTACCGCTTCGACACGCCAGCAGACGCTGCGAAACACGATCGATTGGTCCTACGAGTTGCTCGAGGACCCGGAACGACAGGTGTTCCGGAGGCTGGCCGTCTTTGCGGGTGAGTTCGGACTCGAGGCCGCAGAGTCGGTGGTTTCAGGTGATGGTGTCGAGAACTTCGATGTCCTCGATCTGTTGGGGCGGCTCGTGGAGAAGTCCCTCGTGCTCGCGGAAAACGTCTCTGGCGCCACCCGCTTTCGACTCCTCGAGACCATCCGCGACTACGCGTGGGAGCGTTTGCAGGAAGCCGCGGAGCTCGATGGGATAGCCGAACGGCACGCGCAGTATTTTCTTGCCTTTGCCCAACGGGCAGACGCCGGGCTCGAGAGCCCTGACGAAACTCTGTGGCGGAGCCGTGTTGAACAGGAACTGGAGAATCTGCGCGCTGCACTCCGCTGGTTCATTTCCACGGGTGATGCAGACTCGGCGCTGGCCGAAGTCTAGGCCCTCTCAAACGTGGGTTCGCTGAGCCACTTGCCTTTCGGGATGCTGGCGCTTGAGGTGGCGGATATGCCTGCAGCAGCTGACCATCCCCTGCGAGCGGCCGCGTTTGGTTGTGTCGCCATGACGCTTGCTGAACAGGGCGAGCTTCAAGAGTCGATCAGGTACGCCGACAGGGCGGATGCGATGTTGGTATCCCTCGGACCGGGGATCGACAAGATCCGTTGCCGGATACGGGGCTGCGTAACGACCCCGGTCGCCTATCAAGGCGACGCGGAACGGCTTCTTGGCCTTTGCATTAGGGGACTCGACGATGCACGGCGAAGCAACGACAAATTCGAGGAGCTGCGGTCACTCGTCCTTCTCTGCTCCACCGTCGAGGATGAACACGAAGCAGTTCGTCTGGGCGAGGAGGCTCTCGAACTGGCGCTCGAGCTCCAGGTCCCGACCTACGTGGCCTGGGCGCCAATGATGCTCGCGACACGCCTGATATCGGTCGATCCATCACGAGCCGAAAGCTTGCTCGATCAGGCGATCGAGGCAGCTGTGCGGATCGAGCATCCGTGGGTGACTTCGATGGCGAACCAATCTCTCGCGATGGTGCAGGCGGTTCAGGGCCTCTACGAGACGGCAGCCTGGACCCTCTTAAGCAACGCGGAGCGGTCGCACGCCGCTGGCGACGAAGGAACAACTTGGAATACGTTCGGTCTAGTTGTCCCAACAATTTGGGTCCCAGCCCGTCACGTTCAGTCCCAGTCCGTCCCGGGAACCCGGCTCGGGTGTCTGGTGTGGCCAGGACGGAGTGGGACAGGACGGGACCCAGAGGGGCCGGGTGGGATTCCGTCGATCTACCTCGTAATGCGCAGGTCGTCGGTTCGAGTCTGACCTCAGGCTCCAGTATTGCTGGAGTTTTGTGGCCCTAGTTTGGGGTTGTCACAGCGCCGCGCTCTTTGAGCGGCCACACTTGTCCCAACATCTATCCCAACATCCGTTCGGTCCCTCGTCAAGGCATCTCGTGCGGCCAAGAGAGCCGTCTGAGGAGAGTGGGTGATGTCAGACATTGCGGGGGCGTTTGGTGTCAAAGCCGAGGCTCGAATAGGCGGTGAGGCGCTTCCCGTGCATGCGGGCTAGCACAGGAATGTCGAAGTCGACGTAGTCGTGGACTTCGACGCTCGCCTTCTGCTCAGTCGGGCGAAGAACCCGGCCGACGTACTGCACGAGGCGGCCTTTGAACGCCAGTGGGAAGGCAAGGAACAGGGTGTCGAGCGGCGGGCAATCGAAGCCTTCCCCGAGCAAGCTCCCCGTCGCAACCAGTAGTAACGACCGTCCTGCTCGATCGCGATTGAGCTCGCTCACCGTAGCTTCTCGCTGTTTCTTTGGCATGCCGCCATAGAGGACGAATGGCTCGAGGCCCAATTCCCTCAGCCCGGAGGAGATTCTGTCGGCGTGTTGAGTCCATTGGGTCAGGACAAGGCAGTGCCGACCGTTTTCGACGGCGGCTGCAATATCTGCGCAGATCTGTTCGGTCCGAGCACCATCCTCGACGAGACCCCGGAAGATCTCCTGGATCCCAGTGGCCTCCGGATTGGGCACGGAGTGTGAGGTTCCGTGAACGAGCAAATCCAGCCGAGCGGTGGAGGAGGCGGCGCCTCCCGCCCCGACGTTGTAGCGGGTTGGGCCGCAGTACATCGAGATGAGACCCTGCAACCCATCGCGTCGGTAGGGCGTAGCGGTAAGGCCGAGCCACCTTCTTACCGGCAGTTGGCGAACGCAGCGCTCGAAGGTGACTGCCGGCACGTGATGGCACTCGTCAACGACCACAAGCCCATAATTCCGCCCGAGCTCGGGGAGGTCCTCCCGCCGAGCCAGGGACTGGGCGGTTGCGATATCCACCAGCCCCTTTGCCTTACGTCGCCCTCCGCCAAGTTGACCGATTTGTTTCGGATCGAATGCCATGAAAGGGGCCTCCCCCGGTGGGAATGTGGCTTCTCACCGGAAGCAACCACACGAAGGAGGCCCAGACACCATGTTGCACGCTGGACTGGATCTTTCAAGACGTCGCCTCGATGTCTGCCTATTGGACGAGGGGGGCTCGACGGTCGAGGAGCGGACCGCTCCCCCCGACCGCGACGGCCTCCGGAGCCTTGTGCGCACCGTGGCTCGTGACCATGGAGACCAGCAAGTTCTCGCGGTCGTCGAGTCGATGAACGGAGCACGCTTTATCCATGACACCTTGGAGCTGTACGGCTGGTCGGTTGAGCTGGCGGACGCGAAGAAGGTCAAGGGTCTTGCCCCGTTGGCCTGCAAAACAGATCGCATCGACGCCAGGGTCCTGGCCGAGCTCTCACGCAGAGACTTCGTGCCGACGATCTGGCTGCCCGGCCCCGAGACGCGCCAGGAGCGCGAGCTGGCGCGCTGGCGGCTCCACCTGGTCAAGCACCGAACGGCGCTGAAGAACCGCATCCATGCGAGCCTGCTCGCATTCGGTCACCCCTGCCCGGTCTCGGACCTCTTCGGCCTCGAGGGCCGGCTGCTCCTCGACCGCTTATCCTTCGAAGAGCCTTGGAAGGGTGACATCGAGGCAGCCGTGCGTCTCATCGACACCATCACCTTCCAGATCGAAGAGCTCGAAGAGGAGCTGAGCGCGGACGGAGCCGATCACCGCTACGTCCCGCTGCTCTGCACCGTGCCCGGCATTGGCCACGTACTCGGATACACCATCGCAGCCGAGATCGGCGACATCACTCGTTTCGCCACCCCGACCAAGCTCGTCGGCTACAGCGGGCTGTGTCCGCGCGTCTACCAGTCCGGCGAGAGCGACCACCGGGGGTCGTTGACCAAGAACGGCCCCAAGTACCTGCGCTGGGCGCTCATCGAGGCAGCCACCCACGCTGCGCGCCATCGCGCCTACGCAGAGCGTTATCAGCGCACCGGTGCCCGCCTCGGACGCAACCGCGGAAAGAAGATCGCCCGGGTCGACATCGCCCGCCGCCTCGCCGAGGCGATCTGGCACATGTTGCAGAAGAACGAACCTTTCGCTCCGGCAGGCGCCGCTTAGCCTCTGGCCGCGTGACGGCCCCCAATCGAATTGCGCCACCGGAACGAACCCACGCTCCCACCAGCCTGATCCTGCTTTCGAGCAGGCGATAGAGAGATGAGCACCATGGCTCGATTCAAGTGCGGGAGCAACGCACTCAGCGGCCGCAGCCGAGCTGCGGCTCGAGGACCATGATCGCTGACGACAATGTTGACTCGCACGGCGTCAAGGGCCCCCGATGGGGTCCCCTTCAGGGGACTCCGGGCTTCGCCCTCCGCCCTTGACGCCGGCTTTCCTCAGGGCCAACCAAATTGCCCCCTTGACAACCGGCCCCATTTCATAGAGAGGCCAAGGTGATCGGAGAGACGCTGTCGCCACTGCTCAACGAGGGGCTGTCTGTCGACGATGACGAGGGTGGGCACGCAATGATGAGCAATGGCGGCGCAAGCGATGACCGTCTTGCCCGAGCCTGGCGGAGCCACGAGGACGCCAAGATCGTGGGCGCGCAGTCCGGCGAACGCTCGCCCCTGATCTTCCGTCAGCGTCGCCGTGAACGAGAACTCCACTGCTGGCGGGTCCTTGCAGGCGTCGGTGACCACCAGCTTGCTGCCGGCCGCGGTGATGATCTGCTCGAGCTGTTGCCGGATCCCCCGGGGGACCATCAACAAGTCCAATGTCTCGCTGTACGAACGAATGAACCGTGGTGTGTTCCCGGTCGAGAACCGCAGCCGTTCCTTCTCGTAGTACGCCGGGTTATGGAGCGAGGCAGCGTGCTTGATGGACGACACCAGGGCCGGAGGTATGCCGATCCGTTCAATGCCAATCATCGCTCCCATGCTCGCCACGATCTGCTCGGGCGGCGGAGGCGATGCTGCTGTGGACGAGCTCCGGTAGAAGGCCTCTGGTCCCGCCCCGATCGGGGGAAGGCGAGCCTCGATGTCGGCGATCGCCTTTGGTGACAGGGGCTCGAGGGTGGAGAGGAAGGACCACTGGTCTTCGAACGGTTCGAGAGTCGATGGATCGAGAAAGATTGTGGTCTGGCGCTTCCGGCTCGTCCCCTCAAGCGGCAGCGCGATCAGATTTCCAAACGAACCTTTGGGCATGAAGTCCTGAGCAGGGAAGAGCCGGTCGTAACTAGCGAGGTCCAACTCTGTTCGCGCTGTCATGGCCTCGCGCAGCAGATATGCGCCAAGTCTTCGAGCAGTCGCGGCGGGCACTGGCGACGAGAAGAACGCCCAGACGTGGCCACCGTCCCCGGATCTCGAACGCTCAAGTGCTACCGGTACTCCCGTGGCGCGGGCCGCATCGAGGTAAGCGAGCGCGTCCAGTACCCAGCCTGAGCCGTCAAAGTCGCACACGAGCACTCGGCAGGCATCCCCCTTGAGCAGCGGGTAGAGCCCGACGTGACATTCGCCGGACAGGTGTGCCGCGATGACTTCGTCCGAGAGTGGAAGGTATTCCCGGTCCGGCCTCTTTGCGTTCGCCCACCCTCCCCTGACTGCGGGACTCCAACCCGATTTACCGGTTCGAGCGCTCTCCCATCGAATCGCATGGATGTCATCTCGGCCGACGAAGAGTGACCGGTACAGCACAACTTTCGCCTCCTGCGGGGACCCGTTGTCGACGGCAACGGGGGAGAGTCCGGGAGCGTCGGCGTCGGGAAAGAGGGTCGGTTCCCAAGGCGAGACCGGATCGTCTCGGGTCCCCACGCCGAGGAGATCCCGAAAACGTGCGTTCTCCGCACGGAGCTCCGCTATCTCCTGGCGGAGAACCTCCAACTCATCCGTGCTCGCCTGGGTGCGAGCTCGATCCACCCGGGACTCCAGCTTTCAGCGATCAGTGCTGTCCAATGGCGTCCAGGTCACCCCGTCGAGACCATGACGCGGGATCGCGCAGGCTGGCATCGATGTTCACCCTCAGATCATCTGGGTATTCGAGAAGCTCCGGGGCGACCAAGGCGGGGGTCAGGACGATGCGACCATCGGGCTCCTTGGTAGCCAGGTAGTGCTCCCGATCTGCCAGCTTGCCCAGACTCACGCGCTGACGACTGTCGACCGTTACCAGTTTTTTAGCTGTGTCCATCGGTTCTCCAAAGCTCGAGCGGTCATCCCCTGATGCCAGAAATGTTCCAGTCCTCACCCACTTAGGGAAATGCCACTTTACCCACTTTCGGGTATTACCCGCAGTAGTCGCTGACATGCCAGAACTGTTCCTGACCGGTCCGGCCCGAGAAGGCATGAGGAGACTCGAGGGGGACCCCGCGCTCGGTCGTGTACTGGGACGAGTCAACGAGGCCCTCGATCTCGTGGAGCAGCGGCCGGGGTCAGCCGAGGCGAGGAGGCTGCGGTTTCGTGATCCGCCGTCGTGGGGTATCGGGGTCAGCGACGGGGAGCACGACTTCATCGTGACGTGGATGAGCGCTGCCGACTTCGCTGCATGGGCAGATCCGGCGGATGCCGCCGCGTTGTCGTCAGTAGTCGGTGACGATGCGAGCTCATGCGCGATTGTGCTGTATGTAGGCCCTCGTCCGATGTGAGCACCTGGCCTTCTTATCCAAACTCCGTCCCAACAATTGCGTCCCAAGGCGTCCCGCTCTGTCCCAGTGAGTCCAACCCAAGCCGTCTGATGGCGCTCTGACCAGGACGGAGCGAGACGGTGCAGGACCCAGCGGGACCGGATGGGACTCCGTCGACCCACCTCGTAATGCGCAAGTCGTCGGTTCGAGTCCGACCTCAGGCTCCAATTTCAGGCTCACATCAGGCTCCAGAAGGACAGGTGGTGTTTACCGCCAATATCCGAGACTCGAGACCGAACGCGGTCTTGCGCCTGCCGTGGCCTCTTCTTCGTGTGCACAGCGATCGTTCTCATGAGTAGTTGACCGGAAGTGGCCCGACCTGTGCACCCTGGATGTCAGGCGGTAGCCTCTAGCGGTGCGCGAGGATCGATCGTGGGCCCCAGGGTTACTGCGGGTGATCGCGGCCCTGGTGATGGTCATAGTGGTGCTCGTCGGCGTGAGTTCGGCTGTCGGCGCAACAGCTGTGAAACCCGGTCCAGAGACGACCACCATCGTCCTGCAGGCACCGACCGCGTACACGCCGAAGGCACCACCGGGCGGAGGCACCGACGACTACCACTGCACCCTGCTCAACCCCCACCTGACGCACGACGCGTTCATCACGTCCATTGACTTTCAGCCGAACAGCCCCGAAGTGCACCACGAGATCACCTACGCAGTTCCCCCGGACCTGGCAGCGGAGGCTGAGGCCCAGAACGACGGGGGCAAGGGGTGGACCTGTTTCGGGGAGTCCGGGCTCGACGCGGGCGGGGCCGGGCGGTCGTTGAACGGAGGCACCCCATGGCTCACGGCCTGGGGACCTGGGCACAACATCTCGAAGGAACCAGCCGGGACGGGCGCACCCATGCCCGCCGGCACCCTCGTCATCATGCAAGAGCACTACAACATGCTGGTGGGCGACCAGCCGGTCCGCTCCCAGCTGACGCTCACCACCGTGCCGGCCTCCACGCCTCTGCGCCCCCTCCGCCTCAACATCGTGGCGGCCCCGCCGGACATCCCATGCGCGCCGGGCGTGACCGGGCCCATGTGCAACCGGGCGGCCGAACTGGCCACCGTCGGTCAGCGTTTCGGGATGGGTCAGGAGGCCCTGGTCGACGGGCTGGAGTCGATCTGCGGCAGGAGTCCGTCGAACCCGCCCGTCGGAGACACCACGACGTGCACCTGGCCGTTGTACACGTCGGGCAACATCGTCGAGCTCGCGCCACACATGCATCTGCTCGGAGTGGGCATGAAGTTCGTCCTGAACCCCGGCACGCAGACACAGCAAACGCTGCTGAACGTGACCGACTACGACTTCCACTACCAGCGCGGGTACGTGTTGTCGAAGCCCGTCCCCATCACGCCGGGCGACACGATGGGGATCACCTGTACCTACAACCCGCAGCTCCAGCAGGAGCTGCCCATTCTGCGCAAGGTGCCAGCTCACTTCGTGACGTGGGGAGACGGCTCGACCGACGAGATGTGCCTCGGCCTAATCTTCACGACGCCGCCGACCAGTGAGTCCGAATCGGTCGCGCTGGCGCATGCGTTCAGTCCCTCAGTCTGATCCGCGCTGGCTCATCGCCACCGTGCGGCACGGTGAAAAGCCAGCCGGCGCTCAGTCGCCGTCCCAGCAGCCCAAGATGAGGTCGGCCACCGTGAAGGCCACGTCCGTCGCGCTGGTCGGGGGGACGCCGAATTGGGCTGGCAAGCCCGAGACGTCGACCAACAGCACCTTCCAGTCCTTGCGCACCGCCACGTTGCCGCCGGACGTGCGGAAGGCGCCCTGACCCAGGTTGCCCAGCGTCTGGGTGTTACCCTGCTGGGCCCCCAGCCCATGGAAGTAGGACAGAGTCTGGGTCCAACTCGAGAGCTCCTTCACCGACAGCTCGAACGACCCGTTCGGATAGCCGTACCGACAGGAGTACTTGTGGTCTACCCAACTCCGGTCGCTCACGGTGGCCCGCACCCCGAGGACCTCGTTGATCTCGCGTTGGGCCTTGGGCCGACAGACCATAAGGGCGATCGGGGAGGGATACCGGCCCGCCGGCTGTGGCCGCTTGGCCACCGTAGCGCTGGCTGACGGGGTGCCCGCGATGCACACCGAAGCCAGGAGCATGAGCGGCGCAACGGCAACGATCGCCATCAGCCGGCGCACGCGGCTGAGCGTAGCAGTCGTGCCTCGGCGTCCAGGGGTCGGGTGGGCTCGCCACCAGCTATCTTGGCGCCCGCGCACGGGGATGGAGGACCATGCGGACGACTAGATGGGCCGGGGCGACCAGACGGCCGATACTCGTGGTGCTTTCTGCAGTCGGCATGCTGGCCTCGGCCTGCAGCTCGGGGAGCGGCAGTATGGCACCCACTTCCACCAGCCATCCCGCGAACAACAGCCGCGGCGTCGCCGCGACCAGCACAACCGCCTCGGGCGGCCAGGAGGCGCCCGCGGGCACGCCGCCCTACTACGAGGTCAAGACGGGCACCGTGTCGGGCCTCGGCACGGTCCTGGTCGATGGCCAGGGCCTGACGCTTTACATGTTCGTGCCCGACCACCAGCGGGGGCGGTCGACGTGCTACCGCGCCTGCGCCTCGGCCTGGCCTCCGCTCCGGCTGCCCACCGGGGTGGCCGTACCGGTGGCCGGCGAACAGGCCGAGCCCTCACTCCTCGGCACTACCGCCCGAGAGGACGGTGGCCTGCAGGTCACCTACAACGGCTGGCCGCTCTACCTCTGGGTGGGCGACACCCAGCCCGGCCAGGCCACTGGGCAAGGCATCGACAGTCTCGGTGGCTACTGGTACGTGCTCTCGCCCAAGGGCCAGGTCATCAAGACAAAGCGATAGCGCATGCGGGTGGGAGGCCGACCTGTTCGCTGGGGTCTTGCGTCGCCCGACGCGTGGTAACTCGGTCGCTCGCCGGGAGCCAGGCGCCGGGAGGGCTGCCCTCCTGCGTTCGTCGTCTTCCCCCCGGCGGAGTCATAATCTGAGGGCGAGAAACGGTGCACCTCGGGTCGCACTCCTCTTGTCTTCGGATTGGACGCCATGCAGACTCGAAACGCTGGATATCGGGCTTTTAGGTCGGCATGACTACTTCGATCTGTGATGTGTAGAAGGGGTGGCCCGCCGGATTGTGATGTTCCGGGTGCCGCTGAACCTATCGACTCGGCAGACCCTCGGAGTAGCCGTTGACCACCACTGAACTGGCCGCCACCGATTCGACTACCGAGGTCTCCCTCTCCATCGGTGGGTTGACATGTGGTGCATGCGTCGCTCGGATCGAGAGCAAGCTCAATGCGCTCGACGGCGTCGAGGCACGGGTCAACTTGGCGTCGGAACGAGCCCGGGTGCTGATGCCGCGAGGGACTTCCCCCGCCGTCGTCATCGAACGAATTGAGTCGGCCGGCTTCACCGCGGAGATTGTCGACGACCTCGTCTCCCCTCCAGACGTCGGCGCCGAGGCTGACCGCCGGGTGCGCTATCTCGGAAGGCGTCTGGTCGTGGCGGGTCTCCTCTTCATGCCGCTCGGCGATGCCTCCATTGCCTTCTGGCTCGTCCCGTCGTTGCGCTTTCCCGGATGGCAGTGGATCCTGCTAGTCCTGGCGGCACCGATTTTGACTTGGGCCGCATGGCCGTTCTACAAGGCAGCGATCCGAAGCGCCCGGCACGGGATGGCCACCATGGACACCCTGGTCTCGATGGGCATCGTGGCGGCCACGGCCTGGTCGGTCTACGCCATGTTCTTTCGCGATACAAGCCATATGGCCCGATCGTGGCGCTACGTCTTGGCCCATCAGACAAGTGGAGCGATCTATCTGGATGTGGCGGTAGGTGTGACGACGTTCCTCCTCGCTGGACGGTATTTCGAAGCACTTAGCAAGCGACGCAGTGGCAGCGCGCTACGTGCTCTCTCCGCGGTGCGCGCAAAGGACGTCGCCGTGCTCGATGACGCCGGAACTGAACACCGGCGGCCGATCGCAGCACTCCGTGAGGGAGATCGTTTCGTCGTGCGACCCGGAGAGACCGTCGCCACCGACGGCAAGGTCGTCTTCGGGCAATCGGCCATCGACCGCAGCGCTATGACCGGCGAGTCAGTGCCGGCCGACGTCACCGTGGGTGACACCGTCCTGGGAG
Organism: uncultured Acidimicrobiaceae bacterium; assembly: GCA_963834405.1. Taxonomy (GTDB): domain Bacteria; phylum Actinomycetota; class Acidimicrobiia; order Acidimicrobiales; family RAAP-2; genus Bog-473. The sequence continues at coordinate 112,504 of CAWIBX010000005.1, forward strand.
GCACCGTGTGTGTGGGGGGACGGCTGGTGGTCATAGCCACGACCCTCGAGGCGGACACGCAGCTCGCGCAGATGCTCCGGCTGGTCGAGGACGCGCAAAACCAAAAGGCAGACGTGCAGCGCCTGGCCGACCGGATCGCCGGGGTTTTCGTGCCCGTCGTGGTCGCTATCGCGCTCATCACGCTGGCTTGCTGGCTGCTCCTCGGGGGTACCAACGAGCAGGCCTTCAGCGCGGCACTCTCCGTGCTGATCATCGCGTGTCCGTGCGCGCTGGGCCTCGCCACCCCCACTGCGCTGATGGTTGCCTCGGGAGAGGGAGCTCGACTGGGCATCTTCTTCAAAGGGTTCCAGGCCCTCGAAGAGTCTCGACAAATCGACACCGTGTTGCTCGACAAGACCGGGACCGTCACGGAGGGGGCAACGGTCGTCGCAGAGGTCAGCACTGTGGAGGGGATCTCGTCCGAAGATCTGCTGGGGTGGGCCGGATCGCTCGAGCTGGCGTCGGAGCACCTTGTGGCCAGGGCCATCGTCCGGAGGGCCCAGAGTGAAGGGGTCAGCTTGGAGTTGGTGAAGGACTTCGAAGCACTGGCCGGTCTAGGGGCTCGTGGGTCTCTCGATGGCCACGAATTGATGGTCGGGCGACGCGAGCTCTTTCCGGATTGCACACTCTCGACCATCCCCAACTCGCTGGCATCACAATGCGAGGTGTGGGAGCGCCAGGGACGGACCGTCGTGCTCCTTGGGCGAGACGGGCTGATGGTCGGTGCGCTCGCTATCGGCGACAGGGTGCGCACGACTGTGCTTTTCGCCGTGCGCGCCCTCAAGGCTCTTGGGTTGCGTTGTGTCCTCGTAACCGGAGACCACGAGGCGGCGGCGAGAGCAGTGGCAACATCCATCGGAATCGATGACGTGATTTCCGCCGCCATGCCTGCAGACAAGGTTGCGGCGATCAGGAATCTGCAACAAGAGGGTCATCGCATCGCGATGGTGGGAGACGGCATCAACGACGGTCCAGCTCTTGCGCGCGCCGACCTCGGCCTTGCCGTCGGCTCGGGGACCGACGTCGCACTTGAGTCGGCTGACCTGATCATCATGCGCGACGACCTCACGGCGGTCCCGACGGCAATACGGCTGGCTCGGCGTACGTTTCTCACGATTCGGGCCAATTTGCTCTGGGCTTTTGGCTACAACGTGATCGCCATTCCGCTGGCCGCATTCGGGTTCCTCAATCCTCTGATTGCCGCCGCCGCCATGGCGCTCTCGTCCGCGTGTGTGGTGTGGAACAGCGCCCGCTTGCGTCATTTCTCGACGGATGTAACGCGACGAACCGATCGAGGGCCCGATGACGGAGTGCTCTGTTTGCCCACCGCGGATCTCGTCGACACCACCGGTGTCATGGCGGTCTAGATCCCTGGACACGAGCCGCGTCGTCTGATTTGACCAGCTATCGACCGACCGGAATACTACGAGCTGTAGTAGCGAAGCAGATCGAGTGCAGGGGACGTCCAGTGCGGTTCGGTTCGGTGGCTTTTGGAGCGCTGCTCATCCTGATCGCCACCAGAACGACGCTCGCAGGGTGCCACCACGGGGCGAGCCATAGACACGCCGAAGTGGTCCCAAGTTTCCGAGTGGAGGGGGCGTCATGACCACGATGGAAATGGACGAAAGCCCTTCGATCGATCCACCTCGGCGGTCCCACTCCTTCGTCAGGACGCAGCGCGTTCTCCAGATCATCTTGGGACTTTTCTGGCTTCTCGACGCCGGCCTGCAGTTCCAACCGTACATGTTCAGCAGCAATTTCACCTCGACCTACTTGTTGAACAACGCACACAATCAGCCCGACATCGTCCGGTGGGTCATCACCAACGTGGGCAACTTCGTGGGGCCCCACGTCGCTGTCTGGAACACCTTCTTCGCCCTCATCCAGGTGGCGATCGGAGTGGGATTGCTGTTCCGGCGGACCGTGCGCCCGGCCCTGGTCCTCTCGTTCTTCTGGGCGTTCGGCGTCTGGTTCTTCGGGGAAGGCCTCGGCCAGATCTTCACCGGATCGGCCTCGGCGCTCACCGGCGCTCCGGGTTCGGTGTTCCTTTACGGGCTGATCGGCCTGATGGCATGGCCACGGCCCGCCCCCGCCGAGCAGGGCGCTGGTGCGCAGCCAAAGGTTGGCATCGCATCCTCGGCCGCCGCACAGGGCATTGGGGGAGCGGCGACGCCGCTCCTGGTGTGGTGCGGGTACTGGTCGCTTGCGGCGATCCTGTTCCTGCTGCCGAACAATCGAACCCCGACGTCGGTGTCGAGCGCGATCACAGGCATGTCAGCTGGCGAGCCGAGCACCTACTCCCACTTTCTCAACAGCTTCGGCAACCAGTTCGGCAGTGGCGGCGTTGGGACGACGTGGCTGCTGGCCATCGGCTCGCTCGTCGTCGGTTTCGGACCCCTTGTCTTCCGTCGACCGACTCCTTATCTCGCCGCAGGAGGCCTCCTGGCCGCCTTCTTCTGGGTCAGCGGCCAGGGTCTCGGCGGCATCTTCACCGGCTCGGGGACCGACCCGAACTCTGGGCCCCTCGTTGTGCTCTTGGCGCTGGCCATGGTGCCGGCCGCGCTCCCGGACCCAGCGACGTGGCGCCCCACGATTTCGACTGCGCTCCTTGTCCATCCCGTGGCTGTGCTAGGGGGCTTGGTGGCACTCGTTGCCGGCCTGTTCCTCGAGCGCGGCGTACCCCGTGGCCGCCCAGGAGTCACCAAGCACCGCGATGGCCGGCATGACGGGGATGGCCGGGTCGTCCATGTCCGGCTCGAGCGACCAAACAGCGACGACGGCAACGTGTACGAAAGGGAACAACGGCGCTCCTAGAGCCGGGCTGGACATCAACAACACGCCGAACATGATCATGGCGGGGCCGGGCACCGGGATGAACATGAGCGGTGCCGACGCCAGCGCAGCTGCCGGCCTCAACACCACCGAGGCCAACTGGCACTACACCGGTCCCGGATTGCCGACGGCAGAGGCGCAGGAGCTCCTGGCCCAGGGAGAGAACGGTCCTACTGATATCCACATGCGCATGAGTGGCTGCGCGACGGAGCCCACTTTCTCCGAACAGATCAAGGGGGCTCAGTACGTCCAGAGCACGAGTCAGGCCGTGGCGCGCTACACCTCCCCCAGCGCCGCCGTTGCCGCCGGGTACGTCCCGGTCTCACCGACGAACTACCCCGTCGTGTACTACGTCAATCCGACCATCGTGGCGGCGAACGCAGCAGCAGGAAGGACGCTCGACCCGCAAAGCGTGGACGGCGTCGTCTTCGCCCAGACGCCTGCGCATCAAGAGGTGCTGGCCGCAGCAATGTACCTCTTGCCGTCGACCGTGACTGCGCCCATGCCCTACGGCGCCTTGGTCCAGTGGCATCAGCGCACGGACGTCTGCGGCCCGAGCAGCGAGTCTGCCTCGAACCCGCTGCAGATCACAGGGGTACCACCGTGCCCGGCCGGGAGCGTCCAGCAGTCGACGCCGTTCATGACAATGGTGTGGCAGGTGCCGGTGGCCGGAGGCCCTCTGGCCATTCAACCCCCGGACATCCAGATCGTCGAGGCGGCGATCATGTCGACGGGAACGTGATGGAGACCGTGCGGATCTGGGCACACCGGTGTCAATGCCTGAGTCAGATCCAACGACCGCGGGCATGCGCCGACCCGACCTTTTGCCCGAGGACAACGGCGGGTACCCCGACGCGTTGCCCAAAACGCCTTCAGCTTTCACGACATCGAACTCGGCATGGGGGGCCGTGGGGAATGGCTCGGTGATCCGCCGGAGCTCATCACCAGGCGCACGTAGTCGAGTTCTGGGTGCGCTGTTCACCCTGGCAGTGCTTGTCGCCATCTGTTTCGAAGTGCCAACCGGCGAGGCGGCTTCCGAGGCGCCGCTTCCGGCCGGTCGGACGCCCTCGACGATCGCCACGATGATCTGCAAACCGAAGGCGAGACAAGAGATTGCATCGGTGCTCGGCGTGTTCGCCACGGTCTCCCATCCAACCTGGGTCCATCACCTCTACTCCTGCCGGTACAGCTATCCGACCGGGTCGATGGTGCTCTCGGTGAAGGAACTCTCGAACTGGGCACAGACGAAGAGCTATTTCCGAACGCTTGAAAAGCTGATGGGCACGTCCCAAAGCCTGAATGGGCTCGGACAGGCGGCGATTGAGACCACCGACGGATCGATCATCGTGCGCAAGGACTGGAAGGTTCTCCTGGTCAATTCAGCGGGTCTCCCCGCTCAGTTTGGCCGGCCGCCCACGAGCTCGCGGACTGTCGCCGAGTCGGTCGCAGACGTCATTCTCGGTTGTTGGGACGGTGATTGAGGCGGGGCGATCGACCGCCGCAGTCCGGATGTGTACTCACGGCAGCGTCCGGCTGAAGTCGAACGACACCGGGGTGCCTCGGAATTTGGCCACCACATGGAACGTCGATCGACCCGGTTGCAACAGCACGAAGTCGGTGTAGTGGCCAGTCGCAACGCGTAGTTGCCTGACGTTCTGAGGCGCACCGCCCGCGACACTGACGACCACCAGGGGCTTCACTGTGGCCAGATCCGCCTCCGACCCACTGAAGATCAGGTGGAACTGATTGACTCCTACGGCTCCGGGGTCCAGATACATCTCCACCGAGCCACCATGCGGCAGCGCGACGGTTGTGATCGAAGGCAGCTCGGGAAGGAGGGACTGGCCCCGAGCGGGAGAGACCACCTCGCTGATCACCGTGAGACTGGCGAACAGGACCACCGGAAGCAGTACCGACACGACGACACCGCGCCGGCTTTCCATAAAACGGGGCACTTGGATGTTCGACAGGCCCGATCGGCCGAGTCGAGTCAACCGCAGGCTGTTGAGAACGACAAGCAGGCTCGACAGCCCCATGGCGATCGCAGCGACGAGCGGGTCCAGAAGTCCGAACGCGGCGAGGGGCAGCGCTGAGACGTTGTAGCCCATGGCCCACCCAAAATTCTGCAGAATCACCGAGTAGGTCGATCCGGCGACGCCGACGGCCGCCGGCACTCCTTGGAGGTCGTTGCCGAGCAGGGCGATGTCACTGTTGGCCAGAGCCGCCTCCGAACCACTCCCGATGGCGCAACCCACGTCGGCCGCGGCGAGGGCAGGGGCGTCGTTGATGCCGTCACCCACCATGAGCAGCTGTCGGTTGCCCTCACGCATGGAGGTGAGGGCGTCGACTTTGTCCGCCGGACTCAGGCCGCTCCGGGCCGACGTGATCCCGAGCTCCGTGGCCACCGTTTGCACAGCCGGATCGCTGTCTCCGCTGAGGATGGACGACGAGAGACCCAGGGCACGGAGGTGGGCCACGGCCGGGAGCGCCTCAGGTCGCAAAGGGGTTGCGACGGCGATGGCACCGATGACGACACCGTCGCGCTCGACCGCCACCACCGTCTCGCCACGGAGGTAGCGCTCGGTCACCGGGGCCGTGATCGGCTCCGGCAGGCGCGACAGCACCACCCTGCTGACTCGGATGTCGTGACCGTCCAGCCTCCCGATCACCCCGACCCCGGGCACAGAGCGGACGTCGGTGGCCCGGGCTCCTGATCCGGTGGCGGCCATCACGGCGAGGGCGATCGGGTGTTGACTCTCGGCTTCGACCGCCGCCGCGAGCGACAGCACCTCCTCGTCCGAGTACGTGGGCACCGCAGCGACAAAGGTGACCGCTGCATGCCGTTCGGTGAGGGTGCCGGTCTTGTCGAACACCACCCCATCGACCTTGGCCAGCCGCTCGAGAACGTCTCCGTTTCGGATGAAGATCCCGAGGGCCGCGGCCCGCCCGCAGCCGACCATCATGGCGACCGGGGCGGCAAGGCCCATGGCGCACGGGCAGGCCACCAGGAGGACGGCCAGGCTACTGAGCACCGCTCGTCCGGCGTCGCCGACGACGAGCCACCAAGTGAAGAAGGTCACGACGGCACCGATGAGCACTGCGGGAACGAACACGCTGCTGATCCGGTCGGCGATCCGCTGCAACGGCGCCTTGTCCCTCTGCGCATCCTCCACGAGGCGCTGCAGGTGGGCCAAGACCGATTCGTCCGCCACGGACGCAACGGTGACGACCAATACGCCGTTCCCGTTGCGAGTCCCCCCGGTCACGAAGCTCCCGGGCCCTCGATCGACCGGCAGCGGCTCCCCGGTGAGCATCGACTCGTCGACCGGTGACCATCCGGAAAGAACGGTCCCGTCGAGGGGGATGGCCTCGTCCGGCCGGACCCGGATGAGGGCTCCAACGGGAAGGCTCTCCGGCGGAACCAACACCCCTACTTCGTCCTCGACGCTCACGACCACCCGCGCCGTGGGTGGTCGAAGCGAGAGCAAGGAGTGCATGGCCTCCGCGGCCCGCGCTCGCGCCCGCATTTCGATGGCCCGTCCGGTTGCGAGGACGGACACGATCAACGGGGCCATCACTCCGTGCAACCTGGCCGCGAACTCGCCTCCGCCACCGAGATGCACGTGCCGACCGCCAAGAGCGATCGCCTCGACCGCGCTTACTCCCAACGCAGCCAATGTTCCCAACGCGATGAGCGTGTCCATGCTGGTCGCGCCGTGCCGAAGCAGCCGAGCGCTGTCCCGCAAGAACGGCCAGCCTCCGACGATCTCCACGACGATGGCCAGAACCAGGACGGTCCATCCGGCCGTCGCCGACTCAGGACCGGCCAAAGCGACCAGGAGCGCCAGCGCTGACAGTGGCCACGAGACGAGTACCCGGAGATCCCAATGGTCCGGGTCTCGGGTCGACTCAACGGAGTGGCCGTGGACGACGGGAGTCGCGGTGTAGCCCGTATCGCTGACGGCGTGGCACAGGGCTTCGGGATCGAGCTGGGCGGGATCGTAGGCGACATAGGCCCGGGTAGTGGCCAGATTGACCGAGGCACTCGCGACGGCAGGCAGGCGTCCGAGCGCCCTTTGGATTCTCGTGGCGCAAGCACTGCAGTGCATGCCGCCCAATTCGAGCTCCGCGGTCGCGATCGAAGGCCGGTCCACTTCGAGCAGGGACGTCGCCTGCGAGGCGGACGTGAGCATCGGGATAGCTAGCTCACTGGAGTGGCGGAGTACCCAGCTCCGGCGATCGCCGCACGGATCTCCTCCACACCAAGCATGGACGGGTCGTACTCGATCACTGCGCGTGCGGTGTCGAGGTCGACCAGTGCTGCCGTCACGCCCTCGCGCTCGTTGAGCGTCTCCTCGATGAGCGCGACGCACGAGCCGCAGTGCATGCCCTCGACCGTGAGCTGGGTGACGGCGACCTGAGCACTTGGTGTGTCCGAGGTTCCTGACGAGGTCACCACGCCATGCTATTGCCCCTCCACAACCCCTGGTCAGGCGGCCTGCGATCGGCCACACCGGGACGGGAGGCGCCGCGGTCGTCCCCGACCAATGAAACGGCCCGGCGATCGCCCCGGTCTTCAACTCCTTGGAGTCCACCGGGAAACGCCTCACGGAGGTCGAATTGGCGCCAGAATCCCGATCCCACAAAAGTGGGTTGCGGAAATACTACGCGCCGTAGTAATAACAACTACCGGTCGTAGTAGTCAACCCCGGCTTGAGGGTGGTGTGCGATGAGCGTGACCGAGGTGAGGGCCAGTGGTGCGCCTGCTGCCGTAGTTGACTCGGAGCGGGTGGCGACTACTCCGGTTGAGCAACCACGGGACCTCCAGCGGACGTTTCAACTGGTCCTGGCAACGGTTTGGCTCCTCGATGCGGTGCTGCAACTCCAACCGTTCATGTTCACTCGGGGGTCGAGTGGGTTCAGCGGCATGCTCAACAACCTCGCCGCGGGCAACCCCGGCTGGGTGGCGCACTCGATCACCTGGAACGCCTCGAACGTGTATCACAACCCGGTACTCAGCAACAGTGTCTTCGCGTCCGTACAGTTCCTCATCGGCTTCGGGATCGTCTGGAAGCGATCGCTCAAACCCGCGCTGGCGCTCTCCATCCTCTGGTCTCTCGGCGTCTGGTGGTTCGGGGAGGGTCTCGGAAACATCGCCCACGGGGGCGCCACGCCCTTCGGGGGAGGCCCCGGAGCCGTGCTCTTCTACGCCCTCCTAGCGGTACTGCTGTGGCCGAGCGAGGGTTCAGACCGACCCTTCGTTGCTGCTCGGACCGTCGGGGTGACCGCCGCCAAGGCGATCTGGGCGGTGGTGTGGGGCCTGTTGGCCGTTTTGGCCGTCGTTGGCTCGGGCCGGTCGCCCCGGGCACTGCACGACTTGGTCGCCAGCTACACCGGACAGCCCGGATGGCTTGCCCGCATCGATCGGGCCACGGCATCGATGTTCCTCCATCACGGAACGACGGCCGCGATCCTGCTCGCCTTAATCTGTGTGGTGGTGGCGGTCGGGGTCTACCTTTCTCCGCAGTTCACCCGGTTCACGCTGGTCCTTGGCATCGTGACCTTCGTGTTCATCTGGGTGGCCACCGAGAACTTCGGCGGGATCCTGGCTGGCGGGGCCACCGATCCCAATTCCGGACCGCTGGTCATCATCCTCGCGTTGATCTACTGGCCTTTGACGACGGCTCGAAATACTGCGAACAGGGTGGGGTCGAGCTGGACGGCCGAGTTGAAGGAGGCCGTCCCATGACGCCCCCCCCGCCTGGGCTCTACTACCTCTTCGCGGTGGCGATGCTGGCAGTAGCCGCCTACGGCCTCGTGCTGCTGGCCGTGTCCCTCGCAATTCGCAGGTCCGCCGGCTGGGACGTCGACGTCGCCCACATCTTCATGGGAGTGTCCATGGCGGGCATGTTCGTCGCCGACTGGGCGTTCGGCCCGAGCGCGATCTGGGAGCTCATCTTCACGGTGCTGCTCGTCTGGTTCGTGGCGCAGAGCATCCAATCGGTGATTGCGTTCGGCATCCACCTCACCCACTATCTGATTCACGCCGCCATGAGTTTCGCCATGCTGCTGATGTACGTGTTCCCTGCCGGAGCCCACTCGGGAGCCATGTCGATGTCGATGACGTCGTCAAGTGCGAGAATCGATCCCGGGCTCAGCTTCCTGCTGGCGTTCACGTTCTTCGCATCCGCCATCTTCACGCTTGCCTCACCGATTAAGGGTGTCTCCCATCACGGCAGGCACGCCCGGGCCTACGCCATGAGTGGGGCGGCGGGTGGGACGGTAGAAGGTCCAGGCGGGCAAGCAGCTGTCTCGGCCGGCCGTGGCGCGGTCGGCGTGATCACCGCTCCATGGCTCGAAGACGCGAGCCACGTCGTCATGTCTATTGGCATGGGCTTCATGCTGATATTGATGATCTAGCGCTCACACCTGTCCGGAGTGCATGTCGGTTCTGCCAGCCGGGCCTGACGCTGAGCGGTCCATCGGAAATCGAGGGGCCGGAACTCTTCAGTCCGTGGCGTGAGAGGTGCGCTCGTCGAGCGCACCAAGGAGGACGGTCACCTCCGAGGGCGACAGCGTGTTGACAAAACAGACGAGTGCCGCGCCGGGGTCGCTGTCGGCCGCCAGAGCCTGGTGCATGACGACGGCCGTGTGGGCGCCCCGAACGCCAATGGGAGCGAACCGGATGGAGCGCCCATCCCTGCGGCGGTTCAGGAGCCCCTTGTTGACGAGGCGGTCCAGCACCGTGGCCACGGTTGTGTAGGCATGCTTTGGAAGCGCATTGGCCACCTCACGTCCCGTCGGCTCCGAGTCGGGCAGGTCCCACACGATACCCAATACCCGCCGTTCGAGGTCTCCGAGTGTGACGACGCCGCAGGCGCACTCAACACAGGTGCACGGATCACATGAGCACATCGGATTGTCACATTTCGTTTCCGCGCTCATCAGCATGCTCCGGGGTTCCTGCAGTCGGTACTCATCGTACCGGGAATCGTCCTCTGTCGGTGCCGTCCACCCCGCTGACGGCACCGAGTGTGGCAACCGCGCGTCGTGGTGTTCTGTGCCCGCCGGGCCCGCTTTGAACCATTCGCCGCGCGCCGTCGCCCACGGCGGCATTGACTTGACGTTGCTGGCTGCCGGGTTCACCCGTCGACGTCGACCTCCTCGACGACGGGCGCGGGATAGGCACTCGTCGCGTAGACCGTCGTCCCGAACAGCACCAGGGTGAGAACGTGCACCGAGGTGCACCACAGGCAGATCGCGTCGATGACGAACAGCTCTGCCGATAGGAGGTAGAGCACAGTGCCGAGCCCCACGACCGACCAGCCGACCCTGGCCAGTCGCAGGGCCCGCTCCGGTCGCTGCCACATGGGCGGCAACTGCAGCACCAACATCACCGCGAAGTACACGAGGCCCAGGACGGCCACGGGCACGCCCGCGACCGCCGAGTACGAACTCGTCGTGACCTTCAGGCAGTTGACGACGCCGTTGTCCGAGCAGGCGAGCGACGTCGAGGACGTGAAGTGCTCGAAGGTGAGGTAGCCGGCCACCGCCAGCCCGAGCGCGCTGGCGACCGTCCCCGCCAGCGCCGGCCATCGGGGGAACCGCTCATCCATTGTTGGTGGAGGAGCACACCGCAGCAGGTTGGTGTGAGGACAACGAGCGGCACATGGTCTGGATCAACTGGTAAGCACCGGCGTTGATGTTCGCCCCGATGGTGGTGGCGTTGTTCCCGACCTGGGCCGCCACCGCGTCGAACGACAGGTTCTGCATGGGCACGTAGGTGTACTGCGCGCCGACCAGCGCCTCCTTTCCCCCGAAGTCCAGGAAGGGGATCGTCCCACCCGCCAGGTTCTGCCAGAGGGCGTTTTGCGATGCCGTCGGCGTCTGGAGCGTGGTGTAACCACCGCTGGCGGAGGGCTTGTTAGTGGTCACATCGACCGAAGTGAATGCGAAATACGGACTCGAGTAGTTCGTGCCGTAGAACGTCAACGTCGGGACGTTGCCGTCCAACGTCGCTGAGTGAATGCGGCCCGGATTCGGGGTGAACGTCCCGAATTTCGAGAGCGCTGTGTACATGGCCCAGCGCTCGGCGGCGCAGTACGGACAGTACTCGGCCCCAATGAAGAGCAGCTCGGGCTTGCCGTTCTCCTTCAGCGACTGGCCGCTGACGGACTGGATCTGGTTGATGATCCCGTTCGTCGGTGCGGCGGCCAGCGTCGACAACGGGACCGACGCCAACTTCGACAGCGTCGCTACCGGAATCGGCGTGCCAGCGGGCGGTGAAGGCGCGTCGCCTGCAGCAGCGTTGCCACCTCCGCCCGACACCTTCACGAGTACGAGCGCCAGCACAATGACGACCACGAGCACGATGCTCGTCAGTCCGTAGCGCCGGTTGCGCGTCCGACGCGCCTCGCGTGCGGCCTGCTCCTTGGCCGCCTGGCGTTCAGCGAAGCGACGGCTCGACGCCGACTTCTTGCTCGGCGCGGTGGCGGTGGATGCTTTGCCCTTCTGCGGTCGCGTTGGCGGTCGGGGGCGCTTGTTCGACATGACGACTCTTCTTTCGCTCGGAGGAGAAGGCAGGGCTGGCTTGGGAGAGATCACGCCATCGCCAGCGGTGCTCACGGCGCTGCGATGCAGCGCGCATGTCTACGAGAAGTCTCGGCGCCTCGGCGCCAGCTCTTTATGCGCAGGCGAGGCGCTGCGGCGGCCTCAGCAACGGTGACCGGGTGCCGGCAGGCAAAGCGCCCGCAAGCCGTCGAGCCCGGCGGACGGCGAACAGCGCCAGGAGTACAAGGATCCCGGCGGCGAGCGTGCCGACGAGGCTGACGCCGGGGAGGGGCGTCGTCGACGACGGCGACCCCCGATTACACGACACCGCTGCGCACTCACTCCCCGATGGGAGAGGCGCGAGAGCCGTGACGATGGCGGCGCCACCGGCTGTTGGCGAATTAGACAGAGTGGAACCCGATACGACGCAACTCACGGCCATAGCCGCAAGGGCCATCAGCACCCAGCGCCACTTCGGTGCCACACACCCATGCTAAGCCTTCCAGTGCGGTAGGGGATCGCGGTTGCCGTCGGGGACGGCTTCCCTAACAAACCAGGCCGAAACCACGATCGAACCGACACATTGTCGCTTGTCGTTCCTGATATTCCGCTCGAACCGTCATCGGCGTGCTCGGTGGCTGCGAGGGTGCCGCGTCGCCCTCGACCCAGGAGCTGAGTTCGGCGGTTGGCAGGCCACTCGCATGGTGGCAGTGTCTTGGCGGGTGTACTGACAGAAGTGGCCTCAAGCCTCGGGAATGTCGGGCAGATGACCACCGTCTGGACTTTCCGGTCACCACTTCGACCCCGAACCTCCTTCCTCGGTGGACCGCCTCGTCAGTCTCCGCCAACACCGATCCGGAGGCACCCGGCAGGTCTCCGCCCAATCGAACGAGCCACCAGGCCGGCCAATTGGCCGGCCTATGCCATTGTGATCGCGCCGGTCCGCCGGCTCGTCAAGGGAAGCTGCGGGACGCCGCTTCGCTCCGTGTCCTCGCTCTGCCGCCGGCAGCCCTTGACAAGCCTCGGTCTCAATCGATACGCCTATGCAGGACAGGACTTGATTCAAACGACACGCGAAGGCCTTCGATCATCGATGAACCCGATCGCTGTCTGTCCCAACTCTGTCCCGACAATTCGGTCCCAGGGCGTCCCGTCAGATCCCGCTGTTTCCTCTTCGTATTTCTTGCAGCCGTCTGACCAGGACGCAGTGGGACCCGTTGGCATTCAACGGGACGCAGCAGGACTCGCGGGACCTCCCTCGCAATGCGCAGGTCGTCGGTTCGAGTCCGACCTCAGGCTCCATAACTGCTGGTCAGACGGCTGGTGATCGGCTGCGTTAGCGATCGACGGGGTTCTCCCAACAGCCGTCCCAACAATCCGGCGCGCAGCGAGGGTTCGTACTGCCTGATCGAGGCGCTGACCGATCATAAAGCAGCGAACTGTTCTGGGATCGTCCCCTTCTCCGCTTCTGCTTTCGGGGTGGATATTTCGAACCGCCACGGGGCCTCGTCCCGAATCTGCCATGACAAGTCCTGGGTTCGGTACCGTCGTCCTGTGTTCGTGAGCGACCTTCGCCACTTCCTCGATATGCCCGACGATGCTCCGGGGCCGGCCCGGCGAATGGCCGATCATCTCGGCGGCATCGTCAAGGCGGCCACGGCCGCCGAATCCGGCGAACCGTGGATGAGCGCATTGCCTTGTCGTCGACGCCCAAATCGCAAACCCTGCACGGGGACCATCGCCGTGTTTCGGATCGACGTCCCGCCCTCCATCGAGTGGAGGTGCACGGGATGTGGCGACATGGGAGTGATCAGCGGATGGGAAGGGTCGTACTTCGATCTCAGGGAACGAACGCCGCCGGGCGCAACCACGAGAGGCATACAGAGGAGGCTCGAGGCGACTTCTGAGGTCGTTTCCGTCCTCAGGGAGATTGAGATCCTCGACTTGGCGTGCGAACGTGCGGTCTTCGCAGCGCGGGTCGAGTCCGGTCGCATCTTCTTGAAGCTGAACGACGAGGAGTTGGATGAACTGGCCGAGTATCTCGCAGCAGAGGCCAACCACGAACCGAACCGCCGACGCCAGAAGCGTCTGGATGCCGCGTTCACGCTGTTGACCGTGGCGCAAGAAGACGACCGCTCGTCGAGCGTACGAGCATTGAGCGATGAGTACATTCGGGACGATGTTCGCCGGGTTCCAAGGACCGCGCCGACCGTTTGCTGGAGGATCGACGACTCAGATCTTTGGGATCGAGATGCTCTGGACTTGGCGGGTGCCGCGTACGTCGAGTTTCGCGAGGATCAGACTGGCTCCTTCCGGTTCAGGGCGGTCGAGGGTTGGCTGGACTATCGGCCGGCCGAGATCGAGGGCCGGCACGGTGTCGAGTTCACATTCGAGGGCACGGACGAAGGTGATCCGGTCAGCGGCCGCGGTTGGGCCGCCGAGGTCGAGAGCGACGAGCTCCAGCTCCACATCTTCTTCCACATGGGCGACGACTCGGCGTTTCGGGCGCGTCCATTCGCCTCGCCTTCTTTGGAATAGCTGGGACGAGGACGTTCCCGTCGCGACGCCGGTCGGGTCGGCCGAGTACGCCTTCACGATGTACCGCCCCGGCCGTTGCCAAACGACCTGGGTTTCGTATTACGATATTATGGTCGTGGAGATTTATGGCTCAGCGCGCAGACATGGAGTCAGCGACAGCGATATCGAACACGGCATCGACCACGCCATGGTGGTGGCTGAAGATGATGAGGACAAGGTGCTGTAACTCGGACCCGACCGGGCCGGAAGTTTCCTCGAAATCGTGACGGTGCAGCGCGATGACGACACAGAAGTAGTGATCCATGCGATGCCCATGAGGCGCATCTACGAGGACCTGTTACCCGAGGCTGGTGATGATGAAGTCTGACAAGAAGTCCCACGGGCGTTCCAAGTCGGGGGTTGAGCTGACGCCCCAAGTTCTCGAACGAATGAGCGAGGAGGCCGAGGCTGGATTGGACGTGTCGAAATTGAGCAGGCGGCCAGGCCGCCCCCCAATGGGCTCCGCCGCTGCCGGGGCCATGCCGGTGCGCCTCGATCCCGAACTCAGGCGAGCCCTCGACGATCGCGCTGAGGCGGACAAGGTGACCTCATCTGAGGTCATCAGGGAAGCCCTCCGGCAGTATCTGAAGACGGGCTGACGATCCCAACTCCATCCCGACAATTGGGTCCCAGGACGTCCCGCTCGATCCCGCTCCGTCCCACGCCTCACGTACCGAGACCTTCAGACCAGGACGGAGCGGGACGCAGTGAGACCCGGCGAGACGAGAAGAGACCACATCGAGCCTCCTCGTAATGCGCAGGTCGTCGGTTCGAGTCCGACCTCAGGCTCCGCTACATCTCCGTCAGTTTTAGATTAGGCTCCAAAGTTCAGGCTCCGCTCTCACTGCCCGTTGGCGGGGATGGGTTCGGACATCCGAGCTGAGTTTAGGTACGAGATAGAGCGGCGTTGGATTCGGTCGGCGCGCAACACGAGCTCCGCGCGGGATGGCCGGGAGCACAGCGGCCCCCGGCCATCCGATGGTATCTGGTCCTTAGGTGACGACGATGCCGGCAGCAGCAGCGCCGGCGGGGAGCGCAACGGACGGCAGCTCGGTGAGGCTCGTGCCGTTCACTGCGAACACGCCGATCGCGTCAGCCTTGCTCTCATCCACCCAGAGGGTCTTGCCCGCGGGGCCAAGGCGGAGGTCGACCGCGCCGACTCCTGCGTTCGCGGACACCGGCGTGTTGCCAGCCGGTGTCAGAGCGCCGTTGGGGCCGATTGAGTAGCTGGAGATGGTCCCGGAGCCCGTGTTGACCGCGAAGAGTGTCGTCCCACTGGTATTGATGTCGACCCAACAGGTTCCCGTCTGCCCGTTGGCAAAGGGAGTGGGAGAGACGGCCGAAAGCGTCCCGTCGCCGGCGGCGACGAAGGCCGACACAGAACCTTGTCCCGCTCCCTGGTGGGCGTTGGAGACGAACAGCTGGCTCGGATCGGCCGGGTCGAACTCGCTTCCGAACGGTCCTGCGGCCTGTGCCGCGAAGGGCGACGCCGCTGCGGCGGTCAGCAGCCCGTTGGAGCCGACGCTGAAGCTGTCGATGAGGAACGTGCCCGGAATCGTACCGATCCGGGTGCCGATCAGGTTTGTGCCGGTGGAGTTGAAGGTCACGTCCCCAGGCAGAGAGTCGTCAGGCAAGGCGATGGTCGAGCCCGGCAGGGAATGAAGCTTCCCGCAGGGGCTGAGCGTAAATCCGGTGTAGTTGGAGCCGGTGGGTCCAGCGTTCGCCACGTAGACGAGGTCGTCGTGAATGGCGATGCTCACCGGGGTAGTGCCGTCGGACGACACCACCCGGCCGGGCAGCAACTTGAGACCGCCGCTGTTTTCGACTCGCAGCACTGAGATCTGGTTGCTGCCAGCATCCACCGCCACGACGAACTTCCCGTCGGGCGTGATCTGCAGGGCACCTTGTGACGAAAGGCTGGAGCCGGTTCCGGCTCCTCCGGCAACGAACGGAGAACCGGCCAGCGGTGTCAGGCTGGCATCGGCGTGACGGGCGAAGCCCGCGATCGTGTTCACGCCGGTCGTGTTGTCGTTGACATACACGTTGCCGACGACGGGTGATGGCGTTGTCGGCGAGGCGCCGGCGACGGCGGGAGCAATCGCCAGTCCGAGTCCGGCGAGAGCGGCCGAACAGACGGCGAGACGTTTGGCTGGGGGGAGTCGGTGACGCATTGTGTGGTGACCTCCATGGTCGTGGGGCTAGCTGGATTGCCATCTACAGTTCGGCGGCCGCGTGAACCGTTACAGGAAATTCGGTAATTTCCTGACGGCCTCGTGCCACGAACGCATTGGTGCAGAGGCATGGGCTGGCGCGCGTTCGCCGGCAGGACATTGACGAGGCCGGGCTGGTCGAACGCCTGCGGGCCGGTGACGAAGAGACCTTCGTCGCCCTCATACAGCAACACCACCAGGTCATGGTCCGCCTCGCCCGTTCCTACGTTCCGAGCCAATCGGTCGCCGAAGAAGTCGTCCAGGAGACCTGGCTGGCTGTGCTTCGCGGTCTTGCCTCCTTCGAAGGCCGCTCATCGGTGAAGACCTGGCTCTACGCCATCCTCTTGAACCAGGCTCGAATGGCCGGACTGAAAGAGCGCAGACATGTCCCGATCGAGGATCCTGAGCGGGCGGTAGACCGACGAAGGTTCCAACGAGACGGGTCTTGGTCGTACCCACCGATTCATTGGGCGGACGAAGTCGAGGATCGAGTGCGGGCGGAGCGAATGACCAAGTCGATCCAGGTCGCGATCGATCAACTACCCTTCCCTCAGCGGGATGTTCTGACTCTGCGCGATGTGGAGGGATTGACGGCAGCTGACGCCTGCCAGATCCTGGGCTTGGGACAGGGCCACCAACGAGTGCTGTTGCACCGCGCTCGGAGCCGTCTCCGCAGCGTTCTCGAAGACGAGTTCGGTAAGGGTGGGGTGTGAAAGCGTACCGACGGCGACGCTTCACGTGCCAGGAGATGGTCGAGCTGGTCACCGACTACCTTGAGGACTCCCTTTCATGGAGGGACCGTCGCAGGTTCGAGGCGCATCTGTCAGGGTGCGATCACTGCACCGAGTTCCTCCAGCAGATGCGCGCGACAGTTGCTTTGACCGGATCCCTCGCGGGTGACGATCTGAGCCCGGTGCGGCAGAGCGAGATGCTCGTACTGTTCCGGCGATGGTGTCTCGAGTCCCAGTGAGCCGACGCGCAGGCGGCCCTGGCCGACCCACCCCATGTCGCGGTCACCGCCTTCGTCCGACCGAAACGAGGACCGGACCGAGGGCTACCCTTCCCTGTGTGCCCCACTCCGAACCGGCCACCTCCCCGGGGATGAGCGGCGCGGGGAGCCGTTCCCTCGATCCCGAGACGACGGAATGGCTCGATTCGCTCCGAGGTGCGAGGAGAGAGGAGGCGATCGGCCAGCTCCACGACCTTCTGCTACGAGTGGCCCGAAGCGAGATCAGACGCCGCAACGCAGGCGGACAGATCACGGGTCCCGAGGTGGATGACCTGGCTCATCAGGCGGCTGCAGACGCGGTGTTGCTCATCGCCAGCCGGATCGACGAGTTCCGAGGTGAGAGCCGTTTCACAACCTGGGCCTACAAGTTCGTGGTCTTCGAAGTGTCGACCAAACTGGGCCGTCACTTCTGGAAGCGCCATCGGGCTCCTAGCGGAGAGGTGGATTGGGACCGTCTGCCCGATCGCCTCGGGACCCGGCCAGCCGAAGCCGCAGAACTCGAGGATCTGATCGCCGCTGTTCGTGCGGCGGCCGAAACCTGCTTGACTCCGAGACAGCGTGAAGTGTTCGTTGCGATCGTGGTGGAGGGGGTTCCCTTAGATGCTCTCGTGACCCGTATGGGAACAACCCGAACCGCCATTTACAAGGTGATGTTCGACGCTCGGCAGAAGCTGCGCAAGGAGTTGGTCAGCGGGGGTTACATCGAGTCGATGGAGACACCATGACGAGGTGGCCGGAACTTGAGCGGTTTCTCCGCACAGACCCGAAGGACGTGGGATGCGACGAGGCAATGACCGTCCTGCATGTCTACGCCGAGATCATGACCGGTGATGAGGACCCCGAGGTTCTCTACCCGGGAGTCTCTGCCCACCTGCGAGCGTGCGGGCCGTGTGCTGAGGATCTTCACGGGCTGATCGAGGCCATTCGAGCCTCCTCTGCGGGGGACTGAAGACCGTCTCGCCCTGGGGCAGCGATGCCAACCCGCCGCCCAAACATCGCTCGCCCAATTGGTTCTCGAGAACCGGGTAAGACCGGCCCAGACGCGGACACTCATCTCATCGTCGCGACTTCGGGAGCGAAAGGAGACACACATGATCGTGAAGCTCGGGCTGCTCGCCCTCCTTGAGGCCAAGGACGGCAAGGGTGCCGAACTCGGCGACTTCTTGGAAGCAGGCCGTGCCCTGGCCGCATCTGAGATCGGCACCGTCACTTGGTACGCCTTCAAGCTCAGCGACACCCAATACGGGATTTTCGACTCGTTCGAGACCGAAGATGGCCGACAGGCCCACCTGAACGGCGAGATTCCCACTGCGCTCGGCCAGGTCGCCTCGGATCTGCTGGCCAAGGAACCGGACATCCGAATGGTCGACGTCATCGCCAACAAGTAGCGGCACCACATCTCGTCGATCCGTACTCGTATCACATCCCAATAGAGAACACCGTGACACTGCTCCGCCCTGGCGACCGCTTCCCGACCCTCACCGTGACCCTCACGGGTGGCGGGGCCCTTGTCCTACCCGACGACCTCGCGCGCGGCTTCGGCGTCGTCCTGTTCTACCGAGGTGCGTGGTGCCCCTACTGCAACGCGCAGCTAAGGGCCTTCCAGCGAGCCTCCGACAGCTTGGCCGACCTCGGCGCTTTCGTCGTGGCTCTGTCGGTGGACGACGAGGCCACCACGAAAGAACTCGTCGCCAAACACGGTCTCACTTTTCCGGTGGGGCACTCGGCCGATGTCCGCGCCGTCGCCGACGCGACCGGGGCCTTCGTGAACAACGAGCCGACATACCTACAATCGACGGGCTTCGTGCTCGACCCCGACGGGAAGGTGGTCGTCAGCGTCTATTCCAGCGGGGCAATCGGCCGATTGGTACCCGAGGATGTCGTCGGACTGATCCGCTATCTCCGCCAGCACGCCGCCTCGCCGGCTTGAGGAGAACCTTCCGGAATGGGACGACCCAGATGAGTCCGACCCACTCGGTGGGTGACGACCTGAGCTTCGGGCCATCGTGCTCTGCGTAGGACCCTGCCGCCCCAAGTATGAACGGCAGCAATCCATCCCAACTCCATCCCGACAATTGGGTCCCAGCCCGTTCCGCACAGTCCCGCTGGGTCCCGTGGAACGGGCTGAGCGGCTCCACAACCAGGACAGATTGGGACGGTGGGAGACGAGGCAGGATGCATTGAGACTCCGCCGATTTGCCTCGTAATGCGCAGGTCGTCGGTTCGAGTCGGACCTCAGGCCCTCCAGTTCAGAGGAATATGCCGTCATCTGCCGGGAAGTGACGGCCTCAGTGTGGCGGTAGCTGTGCTTCCTAGCCGCCTGAGCGGCTTTTGCAACCTCCGGTGACCCATTCGGCAACGTGTCGTCCGTACTCGCCGGCTGCCTCTTCCCAAGCAAAGTGACCGGCGTCGAGCGCGTGGGCCACGCCGTTCGGGAGGGTGTCGGCCAGGTACTGGTTGTTTGACCACGGCACGAGTACGTCATTCTTCCCTGCAAGTATCTGGACTGGGGTGAGAATCGACGGCAGTAGATCGCGCAACACCTCGTTCTGCACTTGATAATGCCGAACAAACCGAGCCGATTCTGCGAAACGCCCCAGGTCGTAGGCACTTACATAGTCCTGATGCACCTCCGGCTCGAGGGCTAGAGGGGGGCGGCGATCTCGACAGCTGCACTGATATTCGCCCGAGCATCGAGCTGTCGCACTGCGTCCAGACTTGGAGCCTGTATCACGCCTTCGAGGGCCCCTCCCGCCTCGATCGGGAAGCGCACCGCCCCACCTCCGACGGAGAGGCTGGTCACCTTTTCTGGCGCCCTTGCGGCCAGAAAGAGTGCGGCCGCCGTGCCGACGTCAGGTCCAACGACATGTGGCGCGCCCAAGGCCCAATCGTCGATCAGACGACCAAGGAACTCTCCCATGGCATCGGGCGCAATCAGTTCGGCCGGTTGGTCGGAGTGGCCGAATCCAGGCATATCGAGAGCCACTATTCGCCCAACGGCGCGAACCTGCTCCCAGATGCGGCGAAACGCCCAAAGGCTCTCCGGCCAGGGGGCCAACATGAGAACGACCTTGTCGGAATCCGCCTTGGTGTCCGCATACCGAACTCGCACTCCATCGCAAACCCGGAAATAGGTGGTGATTTCGGATGCCGCTTGTGCACTCATTGGCGCTCCTTCGTTGGGCTCCGCCGCCCCTGATCACGGGTTGAGGCGCGTCTGTCGTTGCCTGTCTTCCGGGTTGACCTTCGGCAGGATAGACAGACCTGTCTGTACTGTCAAGTGTCCTCAGACAGATCTGTCTGTCACACTCTGTTTGTGGGCGATCAGGTGAGCAAAGGCAAGGCGCCGCGGGAGCGGCTGCTCGCAGCGGCGAGCGAACTGTTTTACGAACACGGGGTCCACACCGTCGGCATCGACACGATCATCGACCGGGCTGGCGTCGCGAAAGCAAGCCTCTACAGCGCGTTCGGAAGCAAGGAAGAGCTCGTGCGCGCTTATCTGGAGGAGCGTCACACGTCGCGCCGGGAAAGGATCCTTGCCGCAATGGAGATGCATGATGACCCGAAAGGGAAGCTGCTCGCCGTGTTCGATGTGCTCGGCACCACAGTGAATCAGCGAGGGTTCCGCGGTTGCGCTTTCGCCAATGCCTCCGCCGAGTCGGAGCCTGACAGCGCCGCCGCCGACGTGACACGTAACGTCCACGCGTGGTTGCTCGAGGTGATGGTCGAGCAAACGACAGCGCTGGGTGTAATGGATCCGACCTGCCTGGCGCGGCAGCTCACCTTGCTATATGACGGTGCTTTAGCCCAGTCGCGTCTCGACCACGGCCCGGCGGCCGGCCTCGCGGCCAAGGTGGCCGCCCAAGTGCTCATCGAATCTGCCGCGTCTGTTTCGCGAAAGCCGGGGCCGCGTGTGACGCGCGCGGCGCGCACCCGACGCGATTAGCTTCATTTTTCACGGCTTTAGGCGTCGGGTCGGGCCCACGAAGCTTGTACCCGGATCCAAACTTTTAGGGCTCGAGAATGAACTGCGGCGCCCGAGGACCAGCCTGGCGTCCCAACTCTGTCCCGACAATTTGGGTCCTGGCTCGGCCCGTCCAGTCATCTGGTACCTGCGCAGATCCGCCGTTGACGGACCCGGCATCAGCGTCGGTTGATGTTCCCGGCATCGACCGGAATGACAGAGCCGGTCACGTAGCGGGCCTCGTCTGATACCAGCCAGAGGACGGCATTCGACACGTCGATCGCCTCGACGGCTTCGACCGGGATGGCGTTCGTCAGCGAGCCCGCCAGCTGAGGGACGTGCTCGATGATCTCGGCCACATTCCCGTCTCCGGCCATGGGGGTGCGGACCGTCGTGGGTGCCACGCTGTTGACCCGGATGAAGTGGGGCGCTAGGGAGTTCGCCCACGAACGCGTCAAGCCGATGACGCCGTGCTTCGCAGCGGTGTAGCCGAGCATCCCGGCGGCGTGGATTGGCGCCCCAGTGAGTCCGCCCGTGGAACTCGTCAGCACGATCGCGCCACCGTGGCCATTCCGGATCATTGATGGGATGGCCACTCGCCCGGTGTTCCACACGCCCGTGAGGTTGACCCCCATCACCTCGTCCCACTGCTCCTGGTCGGAGGCCATGCCACTCGGTCCGATTCCTGCATTAGCCACGACGATCGTGACAGGCCCGAGCTCCTTGACTCCCTCGTCGAACAACTGCTGCAGTTCGTCGAAGTCCCGGACGTCGGCCTGGCGAGCCAGGACCCGACGTCCGAGGGCGTCGACCTCCTTGACGGTCTGCTCGAGGTCGGCGCGTGTCGCCATGGGATAGGCGACCGACTGCAGTTGCCGACAGATGTCCACCGCGATGACGTCGGCGCCCTCCTGAGCGAGCCGGATGGCGTGGCTCCGACCCTGCCCGCGTGCAGCTCCGGTGATGAACGCCACCTTGCCGTCGAGCTTTCCCATCTTCATCTCCTTCCTCACCCTCTGATTCCCGTCGGGACGACAGTAGGCTGCGGCCGCAGTGCCCGCGGAGTGAACGGTGAGGACTCTCGCAGACAGCGCGCGTTGCACGGAGGTGCCGGCCGTCTTTCCCCCTAACTGTTACTGCGAAGTCTCGCCGGTCCTGGATGCCGCCATCTCGGACGGGCGTTCGTCCGTCGCGGCTTGGCGGTGGTTCACAATGTCCGCCAGCTCCTCTCCGGAGATCGTCTCCTTCTCAAGAAGAGCAGCGACCACGGCATCGAGGGTGCTGCGGTTGTCGCTCAGCAAGGTCCGCGCCCGATCCTCGGCTTCGCCGAGCAGCCGGCTCACCTCCTGGTCGATTACCTCTTGCGTGCCTTCTGCGTAGGGACGCTCCTGGCCGAAGGGAGTCCCGCTCAGGTACGAGGGTTGGTCTGACCCGTAGCCGATCGGGCCGAGGCGGGGGGACAGTCCCCACTCCCTGACCATCTTGATCGCGAGGTCGGTCGCGCCGGAGAGGTCGTTGGCCGCTCCAGTGGACGCCTCTCCTAACACGAGAATTTCTGAAGCCCTTCCCCCGAGACGGATGGCCAGCGAGTCGAGCAGGTAGCTCTCCGAGTACAGATGGCGCTCGTCGACCGGCAGCTGCTCGGTGACCCCCAACGCTCGTCCGGCGGGGAGGATGGTGATCTTGGCCACGGGGTCGGCGTGCGCGGAGAGGAAGGCGACGAGCGCATGACCGGCTTCGTGCACCGCCACCGAGTGCTTTTCTTCGGGGAGCAGGGCATTGGAGGCGTCGCGGCGCCCCAGG
Organism: uncultured Acidimicrobiaceae bacterium; assembly: GCA_963834405.1. Taxonomy (GTDB): domain Bacteria; phylum Actinomycetota; class Acidimicrobiia; order Acidimicrobiales; family RAAP-2; genus Bog-473. The sequence goes on from CAWIBX010000005.1 coordinate 135,488, forward strand.
ATGATCCGGTCCCGGGCCTCGTCGATGTCACGGGCGAAGATGACGTCCCGTCCGTCACGGACCGCCACGATGGCCGCTTCGTTGATGAGGTTGGCGAGGTCGGCGCCCGAGAACCCCGGGGTGGCCCGGGCCACCGCGTCGAAGTCCACGTCGTCGGCCAGATGCTTGTCCTTCACGTGGACCGCCAGAATGGCCGACCGTTCGGCTTGATTGGGCAGGGGGATCTCGACCTCCCGGTCGAAACGACCGGGCCGGAGGAGGGCGGGATCGAGCACTTCGGGCCGGTTGGTGGCGGCCATGACCACCACGCCGGTGGTGGGGTCGAACCCGTCCATCTCGGCCAGAAGCTGGTTCAGAGTCTGTTCCCGTTCGTCGTTGGAGACGATGGAGCCACCACGGCGTTGGCCGATGGCGTCGATCTCGTCGATGAAGATGATGGAGGGTGCCCGCTTGCGCGCGTCGGCGAAGAGGTCCCGGACCCGGGATGCCCCCACGCCGACGAAGAGTTCGACGAAGCTCGATCCGGTGAGGGCCAAGAAAGGCACTCCGGCTTCGCCGGCGACCGCCCGGGCCATGAGCGTCTTGCCGGTTCCCGGTGGGCCCACCATGAGGACGCCGCGGGGGCCGATGGCCCCGGCCGCGGCGTAGCGCTCGGGATGGCTCAAGAAGTCGACCACCTCGGTGACCTCGCGCTTGGCTCCCTCGTAGCCGGCGATGTCGGTGAACCGGGTGGTCGGCCTGTCCTCGTCGTAGACCTTGGCCCTCGAACCCCCGAAGCCCATGATCCCTCCCGCCAGCTGTCTGGCGCTCCTGCGCCCGATCCAGATGAAGAAGGCGACGAACAAGAGGAGGGGGAGGAAGGACAGCAGGTCGGCCAGGAGCGCCGAGCCCGATCCGACGCCGGTGACGTCGACGTCGTGGGCCTTGAGGGTCGGCGCGAGCTGGGTGTCGTCGATGGCGGTCGGGATCTGGCTCGTGTAGTCGTCGCCCCCCTTGAGCGTGCCGGTGATGGCACCGCCGGGGTTGACCGACGCAGTGCGCACATCCCCGGCCTGCACCTGCGACAAGAACTTCGAATAGCTGAAGTTCTTCGTCGGCGTGCTCGAGGTGTGTACGAGCGAAAGCAGAAGGAGGGTGATGAGAGCCCCGATAGGCAAGAGCCACATGCGCCAGCGTGGCGGAGGCGGAGGAGCAGGCGCCCGTGGTGGGTCGTTGGGCTCCCCCGGCTTGGCGGTTCCCGTCGGGTGGCGGGCCCTAAGGGTCATGGACGCTCCTTCGGACTCCATCGAACCAATGCGTCACCCGCCATCGTGGCACTCCCGGGTCCGGCCCGCCCCGGGAAGGGTTCTCGCGCATCCTTTCGTCCGCACCGGACGGGACGAGACGGGAGGAGGCAAGACTCAGCGGGACTCTCGCGACTCGTCTTGATCCGCAGGTCGGCAAGGACTTGAACGCCATCGATCCGGACAGCCCGAGCCCACCACGGCCCGCTTGGGAAGCCGGGTCTACATCGCTGAGTCCGATGATGCGGCGGGGGAACGCTCGGAGGTTCTGGAGCTGATCGCGAGGGTGCTTTCGGCATTCCACGAGCCCGACCCGACCAGACCTCTGGCCTTACGCAGGTCCTTGTACGGTCGCGATTGACGTCGCCGGCTGGTGGCAGTACGAGAAACGTCAGTGGCCACAGAGATTCCCGTCGAGAGCCAGTCCCCTCCGTCTACGGAATCAGCTCGCAGGTCGTGGAGGGCCATATTCTTCGCACCCATCGGCGACGGCCAGCGGCGGCGACGCGGGTCTGACGGCGTTCGGCTGATCGTCGCCACCTTGGCGGTGCTCTGTGCGGTCCTGGTGCTCCGATCCAACTCGCACCCCGAAGACGTGATCACGCACGTACTCAGCCCCCCTCCCTACGGCATCCGCTGGCTGGTGACTCTCGTTTGGATCGGCGGATCGTTCGGGACGATCGCCTTCCTCCTCGTGGTGGCCAGCCTGGCCAAACGCTGGATGGTGGTGCGGGATCTCGCAGCCTCGGCCGTCGGGACACTCGTCGTCAGCGGAATCCTCGTCCTCGCGCTCGGGGCGAGCGGCGGCCGGCCACGCAGCATCGAGTTCTACGGCTACGTCTTGAGCTTCCCCGTCTTGCATGTCGCTTTGGCGCTCAGCGTCGCCACGGCGGGGCTGCCCTACCTGTCACGTACTGTGCAGCGCCTCATAGAGCTCATCGTGTTCCTCACCGTGCTCGCGACCGTCGTGGCGGGCCATGGCCTCCCGGCCAATGTCCTCGGCAGCATGGCGATCGGTTGGGGCGTGACCGCCGCCATCCATCTCGGCTGGGGCTCGCCGCTCGGGTTGCCCTCAGGGGAGGAACTGCGCGAGGCGCTCGCGACGGTCGGGATCGACGCGGTTTCCGCGCAGCCGACCCGGTATCAGACCTGGGGTGCCGCCCACTACTCCGTCGTCACGAAGTCGGGGGACTCCTTGGTCGTGTCGTTCTACGGCCGGGACGCAGCCGACGCCCAGTTCCTCAGCAAGGTGTACCGGCTCATCATGTACCGGAACTCGGGACCGGCCATCAGCCTGACCCGGATCCAACAGGTCGAGCACGAGTCGTCCGTCACGCAGCTCGCGGCGCGCTCTGGCGCCCGGGTGCCTGAAGTGATCAGTGCGTCCGAGATCGGGCCGAGTCACGACGCCGTCTTAATCGCTCGCGCCGTGTCAGGAACATCCTTTGACGAGCTGGGTCCCGATTCGGTCTCCGATCAGGTCCTCGACGATCTGTTTACCCAGTTGCTCGACCTCCGCTCGGCCCGAATCTCCCACGGCGCCATCAGTCCGCACACTCTTCTCGGCGACGTGGACCACGGCACGGCGACCATCGTGGACTTTCGCAGTGGGATTTCGAATGCCACCGGCTTCCTTCTGGACCAGGACCTCGCGGGCGCCATGGCTTCGGCGGCGCTCGTGGCCGGCCCCGAACGCGCCGCGCGATCGGTCGTGCGGGTCGTGCCCTCCGACCTGTTGCCGGGAGCGATGAGCCATCTCCGCCGGGCCGGTCTGGACCCCGCCATCACCGTCGCGTTGAAGGGCAAAAAGCAGCTGCTCGACGAACTCCGGTCGAGCGTCGCGCAGAAGGCTGGCTTGGAGGTCCCCGCGCTCATCGAGCCGAGACGGTTGAGCTGGAACCAGGTCCTGGTGGCCTTGGGATCTCTGGTCGGAGGCTGGGCGCTGATCCTGGTCCTGATCAACGCTTCACATTCGATCAACACCATCAAGAGCGCCCAATGGGGTTGGGTCGTCGCCACGGCGCTCCTCTGCGCGACCTCTTACCTCGGCGGCGCGACCTCGAACCGGGGCAGCGTGCCGGGTGCGCTCCCGATGGGCCGCGTCCTGGGTTTGGAACTCGCGAACTCGTTCACCACACTGGCCGGCGGGAACGCCGCCGTGTTGGCCACGCAGGTGAGGTTCTACCAACAGCAGGGATTCGACACCACCACCGCCGTCACTTCCGGCGCGCTCTTGAGCCTGTCGAGCCTCCCGATCAAATTGGTCCTCTTCCTGATAGCCCTCCCGATCGCCTGGAGCTCCTTCCACTTCGGCCACAGCCTGCACCAGGGGAGCCACGCCAAAGTCCTCTACGGACTGCTCGTCGTCGTGATCGTCATCGGCCTCGTCCTGACGGCCATATTCGCCGTTCCGCGTTGGCGTCAGCACGTCAAAGAGAAGTTGCGACCCAAGTTCGCCACGGTCTTCGAGGACTTCAAGGCGTTGACGACGCAGCCGATCAAGATCGTCCAGCTGTTCGGCGGCCAGATCGCGGCGCAACTGCTCGTCATCCTCGCCCTCGGGGCGGCGCTGCACGCCTTTGGGACCCAGCTTTCCGTGGCGGCGCTGGTGATCGTGGCGACGACCGCAGGAGTCCTGGCATCGGCCTCACCGGCCGGAGGCGGCATGGGGGTCGCAGAGGCGGGCCTGATCTTGGCCCTCACTGCTGCGGGGATCTCGAAGAACCAGGCGACGGCCGCGGTCTTCGTGCAGCGTACCTTCACCGCCTACCTCCCGCCGATCGCTGGTTGGTTCACCCTCATGTGGATGCGAAGGCGCGAATACCTGTGAACCGCGGACCCGAGGCCCGAGGTGATGGACCACCTGGACCCGTGGCCACGGGACGGACAGAAGCGGCTCGCCACGGTGCCAAGCGTGTGATCGGGCGGATCGTTGCCCTGGTGGTGACAGGGGTCGCCTTCTACGTGGTGTTGCCGAGCCTGACGGCGGTGTTCGGGGCGTGGCCGAGGCTGGCAAAATTGAGCGGGGTGTGGTTGGGCGCGGCGCTTCTCGCCGAGGCGGCGAGCTTCGTCTGCAACTTCGGCATCCAGCGAATTGTGCTGAGGACCCGAGGCTGGTTCGCAGTCGTGGCGGCGGGACTCACCGGGAACATGGTGACCGATGTGCTGCCCGGCGGTTCCGCTGCCGGAGCAGCCGTGCAGTTCCGAATGCTTGAGGCGGCCGGGATCAATCCCGACGCCGCCGCCGGTGGCTTGACGGCGTCGTCACTGCTCGGTGTTGGCGGTCTGCTGATGCTCCCGCTCCTCACCCTTCCGGCGGTACTTGGTGGCGCGCACGTCAACTATGCCCTTGTGAACACAGCGCTCATCGGGGTCGCGGGGTTCGTCGTCTATACCGGGCTTGGGATCCTGCTCCTCGAAACTGATCGACCACTCCGGTTCGTGGGCAGGGGCGCCCAATGGATCTGGAACAAGGTTCGTCGTCACCACGCTCCATTGACCGGACTCGATGGTCGTCTGCTGACCCAGCGCGACCAGATACGTGGCGCATTGGGGAGGGAGTGGAAGCAGGTCCTTCTTTTAGAGGTGGGACGCCTGGCGTTCGACTTTCTCTGCCTCCTGGCGACGTTACGGGCGACAGGAAGTGAGCCACATGCCTGGCTCGTCCTGCTTGCCTACTCCGCAGCAGGTGTGATCGCGTTGATCCCGGCCACCCCCGGAGGATTGGGCATCGTGGAGGCAAGTCTCAGTGGCCTGCTCGTGCTCGCGGGAGTGGGCGGCCGCAGCGCCGTCTTAGCCACGCTGGCCTACCGGTTAGCCGAGTACTGGCTCCCCATGGTGGCTGGGCTCGCCGCTTATTGGCTCTACCACCGGCGATACGGATCGGTTCGGTTCAGCGAACCTCGGACCGTTCCGCTGCCCGAATGATCCTCCTGTGCTGCTCACCAGATCTCGACCTGGTGTCGCGGGCCGGTGCGATGCCGGCGTGACAGCCCAGATACTCCGCTACCAGGACAGACGGGATTGAGCAAGGCAGGAAGAGATCCAGCGAGACTCTCTCCGACCTGACACCTGCTGCGCAGGTCGTCGGTTCGAGTCCGACCGTGCGATCCCCGAGAACGTCTTGCCCGTGCCCGCTCCCGAGCCCATGAACCCGGCGTCCCCGAAGCTGAGCACACCACCGTCACGGGCGACGAGCCAAGAGCCGTCCCCGTCCGGGGTTGGCGCCATACCGACGATCGGCGCGTTCAGGTGCAGCGAACCCAAGGAGCCCAAGAACGGCGTGCCGAAGTTGAAGACTCCGCCGTCGGAGGCGACGAGCGTGTAGCCGCCGCCGTAGGCGACCATGCCGACCACCGGCTGGTTGAGGCGCACTGCCGCCATTGAGCCCAAGTAAGAGGCGTCCCCGAAGCAGAACACTCCCCCGTCGAGGTCCCGAGGGTGTGACGACGGCGGCCGTCCTCGGTTACGAAGGGGGCAGGCTGGGGCGAGGGTCCTTGAGCTCCACGATCACCTCGAGGTAGGGCTTGGTCCCCACGTTGCGGGCCCGTTCCACGCCACCCCGCGGGACACGCACCACCGCGCCCGGCACAACGTCCGCCTCAAGAACTTCGGTGTACGGACCTTGGGTGTCGGCCTCCGGGATCACCGCGATGCGGTCCCCGCTGACCTGGATCAGCAGGTGGTCGAGCTCGTGCCGATGGAGCGGGCTCTCCTCGCCGGGCCGAAGCGTCAGTCGCCACACCCGGATCGTCTCGTCTTCGTAGAGAACCTTCGTCCCGACGCCGCCGAAGACGCGCTCGTCGTTCATGCCGACGCACCGCGCAGGCAGAACCACACGAGTGCCTCCCTCTCGTCGGCATCGGGTCTCGATCCCGCCACGAGGTGGGTGCGCAGGGAGGCGAAGGTGAGTTGGTACACCATGATGGCGGCGTAGTCGGCGTCGCCGGACTTCTTTTTCTTCGGGCCCGAAAGCCGCGCGAGCGGCTGACGCAGGAGACGGACGAGGAGTTCCACCGATGCCTCGTGCTCCTGGGGGAACAGCTCTGCCAGCCGCTGTTCGCTGAGCACCCAGGGGCTGGTACGCGTGGCTGCGGCGGCGTTGGACGCCTGGGCCAGGACGCCTTCGATCCAGGCCCGCACCTGCCCGGCCGGGTCGGCAGCGCGTGCCATCCGTCGCTCGAGCGTCTCGACGAGCCGGCGCCGCCCCTCGTCGAGCAAAGCCAGCATCAACTCGTCCTTGGACGAGAAGTAACGGTAGAAGGCCTGTGTGGAAAGCCCGGTCTCGGCCAAGATCTCCCGCATCGAGGGGTCGAGCGAACCGGTGCGTTCGATCAGCGAGAACGTGCTGTCCACGATCCGGCGCATTTCCGCGCTGTACTCGGCGCGGCGGCCGGCGACGGTGCGCTCGACGGCACGGTCGGCGAGGTGCTCAATGGTCGAAGCGTCCACTCGGACCTCCATGGCGCCGCCCGCCCGGCACCTTGCCGATCCGGCCTGCAGCACAGCGTTCTTCCAATCTAAGATCACCGATCTGGCACGCACAAGTCAGAAGGCGGAGGAAGGGGTGAGCGCGGCGTGGCCGAACCACTGGTGATCGGTGACGTCTTCCGGAACGCCGCACGGGCCACACCACATCGAATCGCGGCCGCCCTCGGGGAGGATGTGCTGACCTTCGGCGCGATCGACCTCGCCGGGAACCGCGCCGCCCGCGCCCTGGCCTCGGGGGGGATCGGACGAGGGGACCGGGTGGCCACATGGGCCGAGACGACCCTGGCCGCCGTCCCCGTGTTCGCGGCCCTGGCCAAGCTGGGAGCCGTTTTCGCCCCGTTCAACGCCCTGTGGAGTGAGGCCGAGGTGGCCGACGCGCTCGGGCGCTGTCGCCCCGCCTTGCTGCTGGCCGACGCCGGGCGCGCGCAGCGGGCCCGGATTGCCGCGCAAGACACCGGAATCGCCGTGCAGTCGCTTGAGGAACTTGCCGCGTCAGCCGCATCGTTCCCCGCCGACGATCCCCGGACCGCCGTCGGCGAGGCGGATCCGCACGTCGTGTTCTTCACCAGCGGCTCGTCGGGCGTGCCGAAGGGGGCTGTGCTCTCGCACCGCGCCAACGTGTTGCGCACCCTCCCCGGCGCCTTGCTCGAGCCCCGGGGCGCCATGGTCTGCCCTTATCCGCTCTTCCACATGGGTGCCTGGACGATCGCACTGCAGCAGTGGCAGGCACGCGACGCGGTGATCTTCGTCTCCGCCGCGACGGCGAAGGAGATCGGGACAGCGGTGCAACAGCACCGCGCCACTCGCCTCAACGCCATCCCCGCCGTGTGGCGACGCCTGATCAACACGGCCACGCGCGCCGACGCGCCGGACCTCTCGTCCCTCCGCTACGCGGACACGGGGACTTCGAGCACCCCGCCGGAGCTGTTGCGCGCCATCGCCCGGATGTTGCCGGCGGCTCAGGTACGCGTCTTCTACGGCTCGACCGAGGCGGGTGGCGTCACCGTGCTGGAGGACGCGGATATTGCGCGCAAGCCGGGAAGCTGCGGTGTGCCGGGGCCGCTCGTGGCCATCCGTACCGACTCGTCGGGACAGCTGCTCGTCCAGGGGCCGCTCCTCTTCGACGGGTATCTGGACGACGCCGCCGCCACCAGCGCCGCGTTGGCCGACGGGTGGTACGCGACGGGAGACCTCGCGGAGATAGACGAGGACGGCTTCGTGTCAATCGTCGGCCGCGTGGGGGAGGTCATCCGCACCGGAGGCGAGGCCGTGGCCCCCTCGGAGGTGGAGGGGGTGCTCGCGCGGCATCCCAAGGTGGCCGACGTCGCGGTGATCGGCCTTCCGGACGCCCAATGGGGAGACCTGGTGTGCGCGGTCGTGGTGCCGGCGCCCGACGGCACTCCGCCGGAACTGGCCGAGCTGCGCGCCTGGTGCACCGATGCCCTGGCCTCCTACAAGCACCCCCGCCGACTGGTCCTGGTCGACCAGATCCCACGCACCCCGGCTACAGGACAGGTCCAGCGCCGGCTGTTGGCGGAAGGCCTGGACTAGCGGGTTGCAGAACGATGTTCTCATCCCATAGGATCACTGATCTGGCGGTCACGGCAGGAAAGGACCGCCGGGAGACAGGCGTACCCAGGGCAAGGGACGGCATGGAACGCGAGATCCTCCTCACCGGCATCGGGGGCCAGGGCGTGCAGTTGGCGGCGAACGTGCTGGCCCACGCCGCGCTGGCCGAGGCCCGCGACGCGCAGCTGTTCGGCTCCTACGGCGGGATGATGCGCGGTGGCAACACCGACGCCGAGCTGGTGGTGGGCGACGAGCGCATCCAGGCGCCGCCGACGGTGGGGTCGGCCTGGGCGGCCCTCCTGCTACACCCCGACTACGCGGACCCGGTGCTGGCTCGGGTCCGTCCCGGCGGCCTCGTGCTGCGCAACGCCGTGGTGTGGGACCGACCGCTCGAACGGACGGATGTCGATGTCGTCGACGTGGCCGCGGCCGACCTGGCCGTCGATGCGGGGCACGCCATGGCGGTGTCGATGGTGATGCTCGGCGCCCTGAGCACGCTCACGCGTCTCGTGGGACTCGAGGGGCTCCGCGCCGCGGTACGCGACTGTGTGCCCTCCTACCGCCAACAGCACCTCGCGCTCAACGACCGCGCCTTGCAGGCGGGTGCGGCGGCCGTGGCGCCGTCACCGGGACACGAAGCCTGGCCGGCCGTCGCGACGGCCGGGACGGAGCGGGGATGAACGAGCCCAAGGAAACTGGTCCCCACCCCGACGCTCCGCCCACTGTGCTCACCCGGGGCACCGTCGTCGTAGACACGGAGGCGTGTAAGGGGTGCGAGCTCTGCATCGCCGCCTGTCCGCCCGGTGTGCTCTTCATGGGAGACCTCGTGAACACGCGGGGGTACCGCTACCCGATGCTGGTTCCGGGGTGCACCGGGTGCAAGGCGTGCTCCCAGATCTGCCCTGACTTCGTCTTCCAGGTCTACAAGTACGACACTCCTCTCGAACTGCCGGAGCCGACGGCGCAGGGTGAGCGCGCATGAGCACGTCCACCGTTTCCATACGTCCCGTCCGCCCGCCGTCCGGCCGCCGGTTGCTCCAGGGGAGCGAGGCCATCGCCGAGGCGATGGTCGCCGCCGGCTGCCGCTTCTTCGCCGGATACCCGATGACCCCGTTCACCGAGGTACTGGAGGAGATGGCGAAGAAGCTTCCTCCCGTCGGCGGCGTGTGCATGAACGCGGAGAGCGAGCTCGAGGCGGTGGGCATGGCCTGGGGTGCAGCCGCCACCGGCACGCCGGCGGCGACAGGCTCAACGGGACAGGGCCTTTCGCTCATGCAAGAGTCGCTGGCCGAGATCACCCTGGCCCAGATCCCGCTCGTCGTCCTCAACATGGCCCGGGCCCAGGGCGACTACTGGCAGGCGACGCGCGGCGGTGGCCACGGCGACTACCGCCACCTGGTGCTCGCGCCGGTGGACGTGACCGAGGCCGTCGAACTCGTACCGCGGGCCTTCCACCTGGCGGCGGCCTGGCGCAACCCCGTGATGATCCTCGGCGACTACTACCTGGCCCACACCGCGCGGACGGTCGATCCCGCGCCGTCGGACCTCGGACCCATGCCAGCCGCCGAGTGGGCGCTCACGGGTGAGAGTGGCGGTTCCGGGCACGCCAAGTTGCTGTCGTTCCTCGGCTCGGCCAAGCAGCGGGACGGCACGGGGTACGACCTGGCCGTGCACTACACAGCCTGTGCCGAGCACACGGCCCGGATGCTGCGCGAGGTGCCGCCGGAAGCGGAGACGGGACACCTGGATGATGCCGATGTCGTCGTGGTGGCGTTCGGCACGCCGGGCGCCTACGTGCGGGCGGCGGTCCGCAGCCTCCGGGAAGAGGGTGTGCGAGTGGGCTTCATCCGGCCGGTGACCCTGGTTCCGTTCCCCTCGGAGGCGATCGCTGCGGCGGCCAGGGGAGCGAAGGCGGTGGCCGTCTTCGAGAACAACACCGGCCAGATGCTCGACGATGTCCGCCTGGCCGTGCTCGGCGAGGCGCCGGTGGAGTTCATCGGAGGTGTGAGCCTGGACGCGTCCGGGTTCGGCATCGCCCCCGACCTCGACGTTGCCGTTGTGCGCCGTCGCATCCTTCAGGTCGTGGAGCGTCACGCATGAGCGAGCACCGTCCGGGCGACGTCCTGCCCACCGACACCGTGCCTGCTGCGCCGGCCCACCTGGTCGACGACTTCACACCCGCACTGGTCGACGTCGGCCTGCACCACCTGTGCCCGGGATGCGGAGAGCCGATCGCGGTGCGCAGCCTGGTCGAGGCGATAGACGAGCTGTCGCTGGCGCGGCGGACCATCGCGGTGTTCGGGATCGGGTGCTACACCGCGTTCTCCAACAACCTCGACGTGGAGGTCCTCCAGGCGCTCCACGGCCGGGCTCCGTCGGTCGCCACCGGGGTGAAACGCGCCCGGCCCGACACCACGGTGCTCACGGTGCAGGGCGACGGAGACATGGTCAGCGAGGGCCTCCAGGAAGTGCTCCATGCCGCGGCCCGGGGCGAGAACATCACATGCGTCATGCTCAACAACGGCGTCTTCGGCGAAACGGGCGGCCACATGACGGCCACGACGGTCCTGGGACAGCGCACCAAGACCAGCCTGGACGGGCGGGACCCGGTGGCGCACGGCCGCCCCATCCTCCTCGCCGACCTGGTGGCGCGGCTGGACGGCGCAGCCTACGTGGCGCGGTGTGCGGTGAATTCGGCCGGGGCGTTGGCGCGCACCCACCGCGCCCTGCGTAGGGCGCTCGAGACCCAGCTCGCGGGTGCGGGGTTCTCTTTCGTGGAGATCCTGACCATGTGCCCGACGGGCTGGTTCGTCGAGACCACAGAGGCGCCGCAGTACCTGGCGGACAACCTCGGGTCGGTCCACCGGGCGGGCGTGCTCAAGGACGTGCGGGCTGATGCAGAGGCGGGAGCCCGGTGAGCGATGTCGCGCCAGCCCGGGGCGCCGGACCGATCGTCGTGAACGCCCGGCCCTTCGGTGAGGCTCTCGCGGGCGGGCTGCGTTCGCTGTTGCCGGCAGAAGAGACCGTCGTCGCGTGCGACGCGGCGAACGACGTCCCGGCCGACGCGCAGGTGCTGGTGACCCTGCTGCAGGACCCGGCGTCCATCCGCGACCTCCTCGTGCCGTCCATCGTCTGGACGCACGTCCTGGGCGCGGGGGTCGACGGGTTTCCCTTCGACGCCCTGGGCGACCGGACCCTGACCTGCTCCCGCGGAGCCGCGGCAGTCGCCATCGCCGAGTGGGTGCTGGCCGTGATGCTCGCCTTCGAGAAGTCGATCCCGCAGTCCTTCATCGACGGCCCGACGCCGAACTGGAACAGGGCGACGCTGGGCACACTGGCCGGTCGCACCGTGGGCCTGGTCGGGGTGGGCGCCATCGGCAACGAGGTGGCACGCCGGGCCCACGCGTTCGACGCCGAAATCGTGGCCTTCCGGCGCACCACGGCACCGCCGGTCCTGCCGGGAATAGAGATGGTCGGGGACTTGCACGATCTCCTCCGACGCGCCGACCACCTGGTGATCGCCGCGCCGGCCACCCCTGCGACCCACCATCTGATGGATGCGGCCGCCTTCGCCGCGCTGAAGCCGGGCGCGCACCTGGTCAACATCGCCCGGGGGAGCCTCGTGGACCAGGATGCGCTCCACGAGGCATTGGAGGACGGACGAGTGGCACTTGCGAGCCTCGACACCGTCGACCCGGAGCCCCTCCCCGAGGGTCATTGGCTCTACACGCACGCCGGGGTGCGCCTGAGCCCGCACATCAGCTGGAGTGCGCCGGCCACCATGTCCAAGACGCTCGACCTCTTCGTGGAGAACGTGCACCGGTTTCGCGCGGGTGACCCCTTTACCGGCCTGGTCGACCCCGTCGCCGGCTACTGAGCGGGTCGATTCGTGCTGGGCCCGGACGACCTCGTGCTGTGCTCCGGCACCTTGGCGCGCGAGACGCCGTTTCGTGAGCGGCTCGACGCCGCGGCCGGCGCCGGCTACCGCGGCGTGTCGTTGTGGGGCCGGGACTACCAGGCCGCGTTGGACGAGGGGTATTCCGACGCGGACCTCGTCGCGCTCCTCGACGACCACGGCCTCGCCGTGGCAGAGCTCGACCCCGTCTGGTGGTGGACTCCGGGAGCGGAGTCGTTCTCCATTCCGCCGGAGCTCGATCCCATTGACGTGTTCCGGTTCGGCGAGGCGGAGCTGTTCCGCATCGGCGAGGTCCTCGGGGCCCGGTCGGTGAACGCTGCAGACGTCCTCGGTGGTGACTGGGGCGTCGCGGACGCGGCGGACCGCTTCGCCGCGTTGTGTGATCGGGCAGCCGAACACGGCCTGCTCGTACACCTGGAGTGGCTGGCGTGGTCGCGCATCCCCGATCTGGCCACTGCGTTAGAGGTGGTGACCTTGGCCGACCGCCCGAACGGCGGGCTCAACGTCGACATGTGGCACTGCGCCCGTACCGGGACCACGGCCGCGGATCTGGGCAGCGTCCCGGCCGGTCGAGTGCTGGCCATACAGGTCGACGACGGACCGGCGGAACCCGAGGAGGACCTCGTCGAGGCGACCCTGCACCGGCGACTCCTCCCCGGCGCGGGCTCGTTCGACCTGCACGGCTACCTCGGCGCGCTCCGCGCCTCAGCCGTGCGGGCGCCGGTCGGCGTCGAAGTGTTCTCGGACGACCTCCACGCGCTCGGGGCGGCCGAAGCGGCTGGACGAGCCGCCCGGGCCACGCGTGCCTTACTCTCCGACGTGGAACGAGGAGCAGACGGAGGCTGAGGACCGATGACCGGCGTTGCCGTGGTCGGAACGGGGTTCGGGTGCTACACCCACGTCCGCGCCTTGCGCGCGTCGGGCTTCGACGTGCTGGCTCTGGTGGGACGGGATCCCGACAAGACAGCCGAACGGGCTCGTCTGTTTGATGTCCCGAGGGCGTTGGTCTCGCTCCGCGAGGCGCTGGCCGTTCCCGACGTAGATGCCGTCACCATCGCCACCCCTCCGGGCACGCACGCCGAGCTCGCCCTCGAAGCCATCGCCGCCGGCCGTCACCTTGTATGCGAGAAGCCGTTCACGGCGACGCTCGACGAGGCGCGCACCGTGTTCGCGTCGGCCGAAGCGGCCGGGGTGGTCCACCTCCTCGGGACGGAGTTCCGGTGGGACCCCGGACAGGCGGCCCTGGCCCAGGTCGTGCGAGGGCGCGACATCGGTGAGCCCCGCCTGGCCACGTGGCTCATGCACGTCCCGGTGTTGGCCGACCCCGGCGCGGTCGTGCCAGACTGGTGGGCCGATGCCGCTTCGCGCGGCGGGTGGCTATGGGCGCACGGCTCCCAGCTGATCGACCAGATCCGGGTGACGTTGGGAGAGTTCGACGGCGTGAGCGCCCACCTGGTCCACGTCGTCGACCGGCCGGCGATGAGCGCCGACGACGGGTTCGTCGTGCACTTCCGGATGCGCAACGGGACCGTGGGCGTCATGCAGTCGACCGCGGGTGACTGGGGCGTGCTCGTGGAGACCAGGGTGACGGGCTCGAGCGGTGCGGCGTGGATAGAGGGTGTCGGTGCCACGGTCAAGGTGGCAGGACCGGACGGGGTGCGCACGGCGCCTGTTCCGGAGGGCTTGACGGGCGAGGCGCCTCCGCCGCTCCCTGAGGGAGCGGTCCGCACCACCTACGAGCGAATGATCACATTCGGCGTGGAGTACGGGCCCTACACGCACTTGGCCGCCGCCTTTCGGGACCTGATCGCCGGCAAGAAGTTCGACGGCCCGCGGCCCGCAACTTTCGCTGACGGGGTCGCCCAGATGGCGGTGCTCGAGTCGATCATGGAATCCGCCGGCAACGACGGGCGCTGGACACCCGTGCCGGTGACGGAGTCCGCGACGATCGTCGCCCCGGAGAGGGTCTAGCCGTGGAGGATCGCTGCACCCCGGTGCTCTACCTCGAGCTGGGGGACGCCGGACCCGAAGCCCGTGCGGCTCGGGCCGAGGAGCTCCACCAATGCCCGGGTGCGGTTCGCGTGACCTGGTGGGAGAACTGCGTGCTCGGGCGCACCGATCTCCCCATGCGGATCCGCGACGGCAGGGCCTTGGTGGTTGTCGAGGCGGACGACAGCTTTGTCGTGCCGTCGCCGCCCGAGGACATCTCGGAGGCCCACTGTTTCCGCCGACACTCCCGCCCCAGCCAGGGCGTCCTGACGGACGAGCCCACCCAGGGCCTCCTGGTCGTGTGGATCAGCCCGCGGACTCCGGAACTGGCGCTCAGCCTGCGCGACTGGGGCGACTTCGTCCACATCCGCCACATCGCGGACGCGGGCATTCCCGGGTTCACCCAGATCTCGGTGTACGAGAACACCGCGGGGACCGATCCCCTCTACATGCACTTCTACGAGTTCGACAACGCCGACGCCGAAGGCACGTTCTCGACAATGATCGACTACGTGGCGCCGCGCCTGGGCGGCGGCGACAGCGAGGCGTTCACGGAATGGGCCGATTTGCGGGCGCCCGGCGGACGCCTCTTCTACTGCAACACCTTCCGCAGGCTCGGCGAGGTTGGCGCCTCCTAGGGCGACGCTGCCCCGCCCGCGCGCGGCGCCTATCCACCAGCCCGCGGTCCTCACCCGGCAGGCTGACGAGGGTCCAAACGGACTCGGCTGTAGCGCCCGAGCTGCGTCCCGGCCAGCCCAGGTCCGAGGCGTCGGCCGCCTTCCTGGCGCGCTTCGACCGCGTCATGCGGCTGCCCATCATCATCTCGGCGATCCTCCCCCTTATCGTGGTGCCGAACTCGAGCGGGTGGCCCGGCATCGTGATCGGGGTCGTCACGTGGCTGGTCTTCCTCTTGGACTACGTGGTGCACACGCGCCATGTGGTCCCCTACGGCCGGACCGGATACGGGCGTTTCGACCTGCTCGTCGTGGTGGTGACCGCGCCGTGGTTCCTCATCCCCGGGGCCCAGCTCGGCCGCTTCGTCGTCCTGTTGCGCCTCGCCCGCCTGGCCCGTCTCGTCGTGGCCAGTCGCGGTTCGCGCCGGCTCTTCTCACGGCTCGGACGGGTTGCCCTATTCGCGCTCGGCGTCACCTTCTTCGGTTCCGTGGTCGCGTACTACGCCGAGCGTCCGACCAACCCCGAGTTCAAGACGTTCGGCGACGCCCTCTGGTAGGCATCGTCACGCTCACCACCGTGGGGTACGGGGACATCGTGCCCAAGACGTCGACCGGACGGTGGGCGCGGTCGTGATCATGGTCACCGGCATCGCCGTCCTCGGTGTGCTCTCTGGTTCTATGGCGAGTTTCTTCCGGCTGACGCCTGCTGAGGAGAGGGAATCTGGCGATGAGGGTGCCGACGTGTCCTCGGGTCAGACATCGGCCGAACTCGGCCAGCCGGCGCCGGCCGGCGGAAGCGCTCCCGACGTGCAGGAGACCCTCGCCGTCCTGGCGCGGGAGCTGTCAGCGCTGCGACAGCAACTGCAGAGCCTGTCGGACAGGATGGGCGAGGCGAACCCACGGCGGGAGTGAGTGAGCGGCGCGACGCCCGAACAGGTGGAGCGGATCAGGACGCGAGATCCAACACAGCCAGCGCGGACCGCAGTTCTTGCCGCAGCTCCTCCGGCGACGACGCCCCATAGAGCGGCCCGGATCCGTCGGCCAGAAGGAGTCTGATGCGGGCAAGGCCCCGCACGCTCACAGGCCCGTCGGTGCTGAGGCGATCAGCCACCGCCTCGAGTTCCGGCCGCGCCTGCATGACCGCGTCCCGCCTGAGCGGGACCCCCAGCCGCCTCGGTGGTGATTGGGACACGTGGGCGATGCGGGTCAGGCTGCGGGCCAGGATCCGGCGCTGGGATGGCTCGTACACGCGTGCCGCGTGCAGCGCGAGTGCGACGCTCGCTTCGGGCGTCACGCCGTCCGCCAGCTGACGGTCGAGCGCCAAGGCCCGCAACCGGGCGCGTGCCCGGTCTCGCAGGCGGACCCGGCGCACCGCATAGCCGGTGCCGGCTTCCTCGAGCACCACGCTGCGGATGACCATCAAACTTCATTATGAAGGTCACTCCATGACCAGTCAACCCCATTTACTAGTCATTCCGGTACCATGCCCCCGTGACAGATCATCTCCCCGGGTGGGTCCCCGAGGGCGAGGTCAAGCCCGCCCCGACGCCGCTGCTGGTGGTGCAGGCCTTCGTGAACACCTGGGAGGCCGACACCGGAACGGACCTGCTCGGCGACGATGAAGGGGCGGCACGGGCTTGGCTCGGGCGAGCCGGGCTCCTGGCCGCTCGCTCCGAGAGGATGGACCTGGCCGAGGCCCGCGCGCTCCGGGAGGGCATCCGTGCCCTCTTGGTCCACAACGGTGGAGGCCCGCCACCCACCCCGGCGGAGTTGGCCCCACTCGAGGCACTGGCCGAGCGGAGCCGGCTCGCACCCGTCCTCGGCGCCGACGGACGCGTGGAGCTGCAGGCCGAAGACCTACGGGGCGAACCCTCGGCGTTGGGGCGCCTCCTCCTCATCGTCCGCGACGCCCAGCACGACGGGACGTGGGACCGGCTCAAGGCGTGTCGCAACGACGAGTGCCGGTGGGCCTTCTTCGATCGCTCCCACGCCGGTCGGGGCTCCTGGTGCGACATGGCGGTGTGCGGCAACCGGATCAAGAACCGAAAGCTGCGCTCTCGGCGCGCGGACGCCGCCCTCCCCTGAACGCCAACCGCGGGACGTGGAAGTCGCGGCGCATCATGAGACTGCGCCGCGAGCGATCGCCGGCGCTGCTCCCGCTGGGCAGAGCTGTTCGGCAGGCACAGCGAAGCGACAGCCGATGAGGCCCCTTTCCAAAATGCTCGTCGGGCGCCCCAGTCCGCAACCCGGCCTCCATGGGGTCTCACGGGCCACCCGTCGCAGGCGCAACCTTGCGTCCTGTGCGAGCACCATGATCTTCGGTGCCCCCCGTGCCCATCCGGACGTGACCATCAAACCCGCGACCGTCACGACAAGACCAGCTAAGTAGATTTACCGGTCATTCGGGTTACCATCGCTGCATGGCTCTGCCCGCCTGGGTCCCCACGCCGAGCCCACGCCGCTGCCCATGCGACCCCTCCTGCTTGCAGTCCTTCTTGAACACCTGGGAGGGCGACGCCGCAACCGACCTGCTGGCCGATCCGGGTTCTGTTCGCCTGTGGCTTCAGGAGGCGCCGGATCTGAGAGATGAATTTCCGCGGTGACATGCTTAGAACACGTCCCCAATGTTTTTCACGGTTTCACCGCCCGAGTGATCTGAGCCATCGTGTCCTTGCAGTCGACCGTCGACCATCACAACCTCTTGGCGCCTTACCTGCCTCGGCTGGTCATCGACTGGTTGGAGGAGAGCCCCGAACTGCGGTATCGAGTCGTCGAGGGGACCGTCGCCTTCGTCGACATTTCGGGATTCACGAAGCTCTCCGAAGGACTGGCCAAGCATGGGAAGATCGGTGCCGAGGAACTCGCCGCCACCATCGGGGAATGCTTCGTCGCTCTCCTGGAGATTGCGTACGACGCCGGAGGCCGCCTTCTGAAGTTCGGAGGCGACGCCTTGCTCCTCTTGTTCACGGGGGTCGACCACGAAGCGAGGGCTTGTCGGACCGCATACGAGATGCGGGGCAAGCTGCGAGAGGTGGGCCGAATGACGGTCCTCGGACACCGGGTAACCCTACGGATGTCTATCGGGGTCCACAGCGGGTCTTTCGACATGTTCCTCCTCGGAGCGTCGCACCGAGAGTTCGTTGTGACTGGTCCGGCCGCAAGTACGACCGTCTCGATGGAAGCAACGGCGAGTGCCGGCGAGATCGTGGTGAGCGATCGGACGGCTGCCGCATTGTCCGCGTCGGACCTGGGGTCGCTGAAGGGCGTGGGACAACTGCTGCGCCGTTGTCCCACCGTTAGTGGCGCGCCCACGCCGCGCGATGCGGTCGATTCCGGAGTCGACTTGTCCCGATGTGTACCCGTGGCCATTTTGGACTCCGCCCTTCGAAGCGGGAACGAGCCCGAGCATCGCAGGGTCACCGTCGCCTTCATCCACTTCGATGGCACGGATGCCATGTTCGCGGGCGGGGGTGCGAACGCCGTCGCCGACTATCTCGACACCCTCGTCACCGACGTTCAGGAGGCCGTGGATCGACAGGGCATCACCTTCCTCGGCACCGACATCGACCACGACGGTGGCAAGGTGATCCTGGTCGCGGGCGCCCCATCGACATCGGGTGATGACGAGCACCGCATGCTCTTGGCGTTGCGCCAGATCATGGACCGCGACCGCAGTCCCAGGGTGCGCGTCGGCGTCAATCGAGGTCCGGTGTTCGCCGGGGACATCGGGCCGGCGTACCGGCGCACATTCACGGTGATGGGAGACGCAGTCAACCTGGCGGCACGCCTGATGGCGAAAGCATCCCCGGGGCAGATCCTGGCCACCCCCGAGGTCCTGTCCCGAGCGGGATCCCGCTTCGACGTCACCGCGGTGGAGCCGTTCTACGTCAAAGGAAAGGCCAAACCGGTTGAGGCGTTCGACGTCGGCGCCCGGATCGGCGCCCGACGAGCCGAGAACGCAACGATCTCTTCCCTGGTCGGTCGCAGGTCGGAGATGGAGCAGTGGCGTCAGGCGGCCGATGCCATGCGCCGAGGGTCAGGATCCGTGATCGAGATCATCGGCGAGCCGGGAGCTGGCAAGTCGAGGCTGATCGAGGAATTCCGAACCGTGACCCACGACGTAACAACGCTGAGGGTCACCGGGGAGTACTACGACTCGTCGACGCCTTACGGTGCGCTGCGGGGGACGATACGGCAGCTCTTGGGACTAGAGGAGATCGGTGATGCACCGACTCCGGAACAGCTGCAACATGCCATCGACATGATCGCACCTGAACTTGGTGCGTGGGCACCGCTGGTGGGCGCCGTCGTCGACGTCGGCCTGCCCGATACACCCGAGACCTCCGAGCTCGCCCCGGCTTTCCGGAGCCAGCGCTTGGGCGAGGTCATGGTCGACTTGCTCGACTGCTGCCTGCGTGATCCGACGGTCATCATCGTTGAGGATGCTCACTGGATGGATGAAGCATCGTCTGACCTGCTGCGTCATGTCGCGGCGTCGGTCGATACCCGGCCTTGGCTCCTCTGTCTTACCCGTCGGGACGAGCAGACAGGGTTCGTCGCTCATGAGGGGAGCTCTGTCCAAATGCACCTCGAACCCCTTGCGGGAGACGAGGCCACGGAGCTGGTCCAGGTCACGTTGGGTGACGCCCCGCTGCCGGCCCATGTTGTCGCCACCCTGGCCGAGCGCTCCGGGGGGAATCCCCTGTTCTTGCTGGAGCTCGTGTCCGCAGCCCGCCACACCGACGACATCGAGTCCCTCCCGGACTCCGTGGAGGCCGTGATCGCCGCACGCATCGATCGGCTTTCTGCCGATGATCGGCGCTTCTTGAGGCGAGTCTCGGTGCTCGGCCGAACGACTCCGTACAGGCTGCTGAGCGCCGTCCTCGACGACGTGCCCACGGAAGGTGACTCCATTTGGAAGCGTCTCGAAGAATTCGTGACGGTCGATGCTACTGACAGTCTCACCTTTCGTCATGCTTTGGTTCGCGACGGCGCCTACAACGGCTTGTCGTACCGTCTGCGTCGACAGCTCCACGCAAGTGCTGGTGCGGCCATTCGACTGGCCGCGGGCGACAGACCCGAAGAGCATGCCGAGACGTTGTCCTTGCACTATTTGTATGCCCAGGCATACCAAGAGGCCTGGACGTACTCGCTTGTCGCCGCCGAGCGGGCCCGGGCCGTCTACGCCAATGTTGAGGCGGCCGAGTTCTTTGAGCGGGCCCTGGTCGTGTCGCGGCGGCTTCCGGAGCTCACCTCCCAGCAGGTGGCCGAAGTCACCGAGGCGCTCGGAGACGCCAGGGCGCAGGGGTCGCAATATCAGGAGGCCGTGACCGCCTATCGTGCGGCCCGGCGCCTGATGCGTGGCGATCCGCTGGCCGACGCTCATCTGATGTTGAAGTTGGCTCGGGCCCAGAGCTGCCTCGACCGCTTCTCGAACGCGCTGCGCTGGATCACGCGGGCGCTGCACATCCTCGACGGCACCGAAGAGGACCTCGAGGTCCGACGCCAAAGAGCCCAACTTCTCGCCTGGTACGGGTGGTTCTGTGAAGAGCAAGGTAGTCACGAGCGGGCCGTCACCTGGTGCAACAGAGCGATCACCCAGGCAGAGCGGGCTGGCGACAAGGAGGCACTGGCCAAGGCGCTCAGCACCCTTGACGCCGCGCACATGGAGCTCGGCACGCTGGAAGACCCGAGCAACACCGAGCGCGCCCTGGCGCTCATGGAGGAGCTCGGTGATCTGGACGGGCAAGCTCGTGTGCTCAATTCTCTCGCGATCTACCTCTACTTCCGGGGGCGGTGGGACGATGCGCTCGACATGTATCGCCGAGCGGAGGAACGGATGCGCCGGGTGGGAAATGTCGTTCACCAGGGAATCACCGAAAGCAACATCGCCGAGATTGCTCTCGACCAAGGCCGGGTCGTCGAAGCCGAGCGGCTCTTCGCGTCGGTCGCGCGCGTCTGCCGCGCCGCCGGGCACCGCTCGGGTGAGGCTTACGCCAAGGGAAACATGGCTCGATCCGCAGCGAAAGCCGGACGTTTCGACGAGGCCGACCGATTGTTCGCAGAGTCCCGTCAGGAGGCCGAAGCGATGGGGAGCCACGCCAGATCGCTTGAGGCCGGTGCCCGGTGGGCCGAATGCCGGCTGCTGGCCGGCGACGTCGAGGGAGCACGGGTTCGAGCCGAGACGGAGTTGGAACACGCGCGGGTGCTCGGTGCCGTGGCTCCGTTGCCCTTGTTGTACCGCGTGCGTGGTGTGGCCCTGGCTCGAGCGGGAGACCGTCACGGCGCGGCCGAGGCACTGAGCCGGAGCCTGGAGGCGGCGCGTTCGGATCACGTCGACTACGAAGTCGCCTTGACGCTCGGGGTCATGGCCGCCCTCGGTCTCGAAGACGGAGGGCGGGCTCCGGAGGACTTGGCCCAGGAGAGCGATGGCATCCTCCGAGCACTTGGTGTCGTGTGGGTCCCGGACCTCATGGCGCCGGATCCCGGTTCACCCGCTGTTGTGGTTGCCTCGTCAACCATCTAGTCTGCGCTGCAACCCACATAGCGCATCGCCGGGTGCCGAGGCGGTCGTCACCTGCAAGCGCTGATTCGGGCCCAAACGGAGGTTGGCGATGCAAAGGGTCAAGAAGGTGTTCGTTGTATTCCTCGCGAGTGCGCTGGGCGCGGGAGTCGCCATGCTTGTCGCGGCGGCGGCTAGCAGCGGGGCCGGTGCCACCCCGATGTGCCCGAGCATCGGACAAGGGAGCGGCTGTGCGTACGTGATCACCGTGAACCAGAACGGGAGCGTCTCGATCGCCGCCGGCGCGAATACTTCGGGCTTTGACGGGAAGGGCGAGGGAGACGATGTCGCGGTCGGGGTGGTGAACGACTCCAACGCCATCGTGTCGAGCCTCGCGCTCTCGGGGACGAGCAACGTCTTCGGCTTCGATGGTGACGGGATCTGCACCTTTACCTTCACTTCCCCGGTTTCTTCGAACTACTGCGAGACGAACGGGCCGAGTGGTGGTGCCTCGTACACGACTACCAGGAACAAGACAACGGGAATCAACCCCTACGACTACGAGGGCCCGGACAACACCTTCACGAACATCACGACGACCAACAAGATCGCGGGCGCGGGGACGATCGCCTTCACGACGCCTCTCCTGCCGCAAGGGACGACCTTCCTGTCCCTGGAGGCTGCCCCGACGAAGACGACGGCCACCGCCACCCTCCACACCGGTCTGCAGGTCTCGGTGCCTGTGATAACCAACGCGGTCGAGGGCACTGCACGGAGCGGCCAGGTCGCCACGTTCACCGACACGGGATCGATCTCGCCCGCCAGCTATTTCCAGGCAACCATCAACTGGGGCGACGGGACCACCAGCAACACCTCCAACAGCAGCAGCCCCACCACCCCTTCGGCGACGATCAGCGGTTCAGGTGGATCATTCACGGTGTCGGGGACCCACACCTACGCCGATGAGACGCCCCTTGGAACACCGGACCAGCCCACCGTGACTGTCACCGACCCCGACCTGGTGTCGTACTCGAGCGCTGTCGCTACCGTCACCTCGGCGAAGGGGTCCGTCGTTGTCGCCGACGCGCCGTTGACTCCGGGCACTGCTGCCCCCATCGGCCCGCAACAGACCAACGTTCCCTTCACCGCCTCGGCAACGTTCACCGACGGCAACTCGTCCGCCGCGACCTCGGACTTCGCCAACACGACCATCTCGTGGGGTGACGGGACCGCCCCCACCAGTTCCGGGGTTGTGATCACCGGCTCGGGTGGATCATTCACGGTGACGGGGACTTATGCGTACACCGCCAACACGGCGCTCGACCCCGGCGGGTCAGAGCCTTCTCCGGTGACCTTCACCATCGTCGACGACGGCGGTTCGACCACCACCGTCACGGGCAACCGTGTGGCCGTGGCCGACTCGGTCACCTCGTGCTCGGGAAGCGCAGCGTGCAGTGGCAGTGTGACCTCCGGCTCAGTCGACGCCACGGTGGGGACATCGAGCGGCGAGTCGGGAGACCTCTTGGTCTCCGGGAACCCCACCGTGAACTCCAGCGACGTCCCTGCGTTCAGCTGCGGCGACACCTTCGCGCACGCCCCCAGCGTGATCAGCGAGAGCAACACGTTCAGCGCTCCGACCGGCACGATTACGTCCTCGGACAGCTTCCCTGCGGCCGACGGTGTGGTTCTCGACCCATCGTTTGAGTCTTGGAGTTCCGCTGTTGGCCAATCGAGTGCCTTCTGGGTCTGCTTCCGAGCGAATCAAGAGTTCAACGACGTCAGCGGCGGACCGGCGCCCAGCAGCACGGACAGTGGTGGCAACACCGTATATACGGGGCTTCTGCCGCTTTGCGATCCCTCGACTGCCGACGCGGGGCCCTGTTTGAACTACGTCTCCGTCGCACCAAACGCGGCAAATGTGCTGACCGTCACCGAGGTCATCACCTACCCCGCCACGTTCGCCGCCTCCGGCGACCCGTATCGCTACTAGCGCGGGACGGGAGGCGCACGGACGGACTGATCACCTTTCCTGCCCGCGGTGGCTCTCGGTGAGGGCACTTCGCGGCCGTTGTCTGGCCTGACACAGGAAGTCTCCCGCAGGATGTTGGTTCGAACCCAGGACACCTGCGCGTCACGCGTCTGCTGCATTACAGTCAGCCCGCGTGACGAGCTTGACGGCGGGGGTGCGCGCCCAGGCCAAGGCGGTCGTCGACGGTGAGGTCGTCCTCTGGCCTGCGGTGGGCGCGGGCATCGTTGTGGCGGGCATCTCGTTCGCCATCGGGCCCGACCGGGGCGACGTGCGGGTTGATGTCGCGATGGCGAGCATGGCCGCATTCCTGTTCGGAGTGCTCCTCGCCTTCACCATCGTGCGGACGAGGGAGCGCCTGGCGCTCGTACAGGACCTCCTCGCCAAGGACAATTCGTCCCTCTTCTCTATCAACCAATTGGTGGCGGTGTTCGGTGGGGAGCGGGCCCGCGAGATCCGGGACATGGTCGACGAACACCTCACCGACCAGATCGACTACCGGTTGGTCGACTACCACCGCGCCACACCGTCGTTCCAGTGCTTGACCGATGCCGTCTACGCCTTGGAGCCGCAGGACGCCCAGCAGGAGGCGGTCTACAAGGAGCTCGTCGTGCTGTGCATCAACACCACAGGGGACCGGGCCTTGATTGAGGCAGCCACCGGCCAGGCCCTTTCGGCCATGGAGTGGAGCGGTCTCCTCCTCCTGCTCCTCCTGCTCCTGTCGCTGTTCGCGGCGCTCCCGGGCGGCACCGTCCTCGGTGCGCTCGTCGTCGGCGTCCTGGCCGGGAGCATGGTCACGTTCATGGTCCTGCTGCGCAAGCTGGACCGTTTGCGTTGGCACGAGAGGGTCACGATCTGGGAGCCGACGGCACGCCTTTTTCGGAGCATGGGCCGCAACCCCTACGTGCCCCGTGACGTCATCGACAATGGCCGCTTTCGGCCCACCGGCACTGTTCGCGTGGTCGAGTATCCCGATCCGTACCCCATCCGCGCCAGCAAGGTCGTGAAGGTGGAGGAGTTCGGCGGTGAGGCCCAGAAAGCCGTGGGCGCCCCGCGCTCGATGCACCGAGAGCCCTGGAGGCGTGCCGTCACCGTGTGAGGGCGGCCAGGCCGAGACCGAGCGGCGCCAGGAGCCAGCCCCAGCGCACCGCCGCCACCACCACCTCGGAGCGGTAGCCGTAGAGGACGGCGAGCTGCACCGGCTGGAACGACGGCGCGCTCAGCGCGCTCAGTGCCGCGACGACGGCGAGGGACGTCGAGGAGAACAGGGCGGCCGCCACGACGATGGCGAGGTAGTACGCGACGCGCACCACGGTCAGCCAGGTCCAGCGACGCAGGGCGTGCTCCGAGCGCGGCACCGACAGGTTGTGCGGATGGATGACCGAGCCGGCGAAGAGTGCCGCCCCGGAGAAGGCCAGCAACGGTCCGGCCAGGGTGAGCACGCCCTCCGTTCACGCCGGCGCGGAGCCGAAGACGTGGAGCAGCAAGCCGACGAGGGACGCGACCAACGGGGACTGGTCGACCCAGCTCGTCACGTGGCGCTGGCGGATCGGCGCGTCGCGGCGCAGCAGGTGGATGCAGACCGCACCCCACGCGGTGGTGATGACGTTCGCCAAAACGGCGATCATGGTCCCGGTGGAGCCGGCGAACGCGGTGGCGGTCGGGACGACCCAGAACGCGCTGTTCGGGCTGACCGCCCACGCCTCGAGTGCGCCCTCACCCGGGCTGCGCCGGCCCGGGTGCCGACCGCCACCGCGAACATCACCCAGAGGCCGGCGGCCAACGCCAGCGGCCCGACCAGCTGCGCCGCCGAGGTCAGCCGCCAGGCCGCCACGAGCGAGAGCGCCGCCGATGTGACCAGGATCTGCGCACGGAGGACGACCGGCCAGACACGCTGGACCCGTATGCCGCCGCGCGCCGCACCCCACCCGACCAGGCCCCCGGCGAGAAAACAGGCCAGGCTGAGCACGGCCACGATTGTGGCCGCTGGTCAGAGGCACCAGTGGGCAAAGGGGGGGTGGTTGGCTAATCTGCCCGCCATGCCCACTGACCGGATACGCGAAGTTCTGGCAGAGGCGATTGTCGGGCGCCACCTGCTGGCCCATCCCTTCTACCGCCGCTGGAAGGCGGGGACCCTCGGCGAGGGTGAACTGGCCTCCTATGCGGAGCAGTACCGCCACATAGAGCGTGAACTCCCCGAGACGCTGGCGGCCATCGCCGCGCAGCTCCCAGAGGGCGAGGCGCGCCGGCTGGTCGAGGCCAACCTGGCGGACGAGCGCGGCAGGCCCGCGCCGCATGTCGAGCTGTTCGAGTCCTTCGCCGAGGCCGTCGGCGCGGCGCCGGACAGGGCGCCCACCCCGTCGACAGCGGCCCTGCTGGCGCTCGTGCGGACGGCGGTCGCCATGGATCCGGTGGCCGCCCTCTCCATGGTGGCGGCCTACGAGGTGCAGGCGGCCGACATCGCGGGCTCGAAGGCGGACGGGTTGCAGATGCACTACCGCATGGACAGCGTGGGCACGGCCTTCTGGGACGTGCACCGGACCCAGGAGGTCGAGCACGCCGGGTGGACCATGGAGGCGCTCGAGGCCCTGGACGCGGACCCGGTCGTAGTGCAGGCCGCGGCAACGGTTTCGGCCGACTCGTGGTGGCTCTTCCTCAGCGAGCAGGAGGAGATGGCCCCGGCCGCTGCCGGCTGATCCGCCGCCGGGAACCGCTCAGGTGAGCCGGCCGTAACGGGCGGCGGCCCGGGCGAAGGCGTCGGCCCGGTCGCGGTAGTCGTGGTAGCGCCCGAAGCTCGGCGCCGCCGGTGACAGCACGACCACGCCCCCGCCCCGCCCTTCGACCCAGCCGTACGCGGCGTCGACCGCGGCGTCGAGATCAGCCGCGTCGGCCACCTCGACGTGGTCGCCGGCCTCGGCTCGGATGACGCCGCCGATGCGCGGGCCATTGTCGGGCATCGTGACGACGATGGTGGGCGCGTTGCGCAGCGCCACCGACCGGGCCAGGGGTGCGTAGTCGATGCCGCGATCCTGACCGCCGACGAGCAGAGCGACCGGGCGGCCCTCGAACGCATCGAGCGCGGCCTGCGTCGGGAGCACGTTGGTCGAGAGGCTGTCGTCGACGAACTCGACCGGTCCCACAAAGCCGAGGGAGCAACAGCGGCTCGGCAGCGGGACGAAGCCGTCGGCCGCCTCGGCCAGGGCGCCGTCGTCCGCCACGACGCCGAGCGCCAGGACCACGGCCCGGGCCATGGAAGCATTGTGGGCGTTGTGCGAGCCCCGCAACGCGAGGCCGTCGGACCACGAGCGGTCGCGCTCCACGTCGTCGGGCCCGATCCACTGCACGTTGGGGCCCAGCAGGTCCGCCTGGGTGCGCAGCTCCTCGTCGGACCCGTCGGCCAGCGCGTGCAGCACTCCCGGCTTGGTGGTCAGGGAGAGCTTGTCGGCGTAGTACCGCTCGACCGAACCGTGCCAGTCCAGGTGGTCCGGCGACAGCGACGTCACCGCGGTGACCGCCGGCCCCGACCAGAGATCGGGAACCTGGAAGCTCGACGTCTCGATGATCCAGTAGGCGGGTGCCGGTCCGGGTACCGGGTCCCAGGGCGGGGTGCCGATGTTCCCACCCGCACGGGCCTCGTAGCCGAGCCCGTTCAGAAGGTGTACGGCCACCGCGGTGGTCGTGCTCTTGCCCTTCGTGCCGGTGATGCAGGCGACGCGGGCCCGATCCGCCTCCTCCATGAAGAGGCCGAGACCGCCGGTCACGGCGACGCCCGCTCCTTCTAATTGCGACACCTCGGCCCGGTACCGGCTGATGCCCGGGCTCTTGATCACCACGTCGCAACGCGCCAGCCGCTCGAGCCCGCCGGCGTTCGTCGCCAGGACCTCCAGGCCGTCGAGCTCGGCGCCTGGAGGGTCGTCGTCGACGAGCAGCGGGACCTGCCCCATGGCGCGCAGGCGACGGAGGCTGGCCTGCCCCTCGACGCCCAGCCCCCAGACGCCGACGGACGCGTCAGCGAGTGCGGACCAGGAGATCGGCGGGCGCATAGCGGTCGGGGATGAGGTGCGGCCCCCGGGGGGCGAGCAGAACGGCGAGGTCGGCGGGGCCGGCGTGATCGGTGCCGGCGGGCCCGGTCGCCTCGGCGAGGGCGGCGCGGAGGCGTTGTAGCAGCGGGGCGTCGCGCCGGTCGGGCCGTCCGGCGGCCAGCACCAGCGCGGTGCGGCATTCGTCCACGTCGCCGACGCACTCGAAGGGCCGGTTCCCGGGGCCGAGCCCGAGCAGGGTGCGGAAGCGCTCCTCGTTCGCCGGGTCGGCCAGGGGTTCGTGCCCGCCGAACACCGCCGCCAGGTCGGGCGCCGCCATGAACGGGGCCAGGACGAGGTCGATGAAGCAGCACTTGTCGCACTCCCCGCACCAGTGGTCGAGGCGCTGCGCCGGGTCCTGGTGGAAGGCGCGGTTGCAGCTGCGGAAGGCGCGGTGGAACGCGGGTAGCGCGGCGAACTGCTGAGCCACCCACAGCTCGCTGCGCGGCCGCAGGTAGGAGAAGACCGACAAGGAGGTCCCGATGGTGTCCCGGATCAGCGCCGCGAAAGCCTGTTCGAACGCCTCGCCTTTGGACCACTGGTGGTTCACGGCGACCCCGTGCGCCACGAGCGTGGGGGCCGAAGCGGACCACTCGTTGGACAACACCACCGCGTCCCGGCGCTCGAGGACGGCGGCCACGACCGCGGCGGCGGTGACGATCGCGGTCACCGGCACGTGTCCGTTCAGGAAGCCGAGCTCGGCCGAGCGGCGCACCTGGGGGTCGATCAGGCGCGCGACGCGGACGACCGGCAGGGCCGTGACGGCGGCGGCGTCCTCAATCGCGGCGAACCGGTCCCCGGGCGGATGGACGATGCAGAGGGCCGACTCCGGATGGGTGCGGGCCACCGCGTCGACCGTGACGATGGAGTCGATGCCGCCGCCGAAGGGGATCAGGGGCCGCCCGGCCACGGGCGCGTACGGCGCGGGCGCGGACACGGCGGCCTCGGGCCCCGTGACCGTGATGTCCCGTAGCGTGAGCCCGTTGCGGTGGGCGAACTCGCCCAGACCCTGCACGAGGAACGTCTTGAGGAAGGTCCGCTCCGCAGTGGTGGTCGCGTGGTCGCCCAGGTCAACCGCGGCCGCCGCGGTCGTCTTGTAGTAGGACACGCCCGCCAGCAGGAACAGGAGGCGCACCGCGGCCACGACGGCGGGGTCCTCCCACGCGACGGTCCCGGCCGGCGTGAACCCGAACTCCTCGGTGAAGGTGTGGGTCCCCGTCGAGTACGTGCAGCGCACCCGGCCGGTGGCCCGGTCGATGGCGTAACCGTCGTAGCGGAACTGGTCGGGAGGCGTCATGGCAGGTCCGGAGCCGTCCCATGCTACGGCGCGGGGGGTTCCGGTCAGCTCATGAGGCGGGCCAGCAACGCGAAGCGCCCGCACGGCCGCGCCGCCCGGTCGCTGAAGAACGACGGGTCGGCGGTCGTCGTCCCGCTCTCCCACACGTGCTTCGCCCGGAGCCCTCCCACGAGCAGCTGCTGGCGGACGGCCGCGACGAGGTCGACGTGGGCGCGGCCCGGTTCGCCGTGGTCGGCGTGGGCGACGCCGGCATCGAGCGGGGCGGGAGCGACGGCGCCGGACAGCGCGTCGACCACTTCGGGGCCGACCTGGTAGCGCTCCGGCGCGACGGCCGGCCCGAGGTAGGCCCGGATACGCGCCGGCCGCGCGCCGCGGTCGGCCATGGCGCGCAGTGCCGCCGGCACGACCCCGCCTGCGGCGCTGCGCCAGCCGGCGTGGACGGCGGCAAGGACGTGGGCTGCCGGATCGACGAGGGCGAAGGGGAGGCAGTCGGCCACCAGGATCACGAGCGTGACGGCGGGAGTGGTCGTGACGAGGGCGTCGGAGGCGGGCAGCGGGTCGTCGAGCGCCCCGACCCCGCGGCCCGCGTCGGCCGCGTGGACCTCCGTGACCCCGATGCCGTGCACCTGGTCGCCGAAGACGAGCGTGCCCAGCGGCACATCGAAGGCCTCGGCGGCGCGGGCGCGGTTGGCGGCCACGTCCTCCGTCCGGTCACCGACGCGGAACGAGAGGTTCAGCGAGTCGTAGGGCGGGCGGGACACGCCGCCTTGGCGCGTCGTCACCCCGAGCGCCACACCCAGCTCTTCGGACTCCGGCCAGAAGCGACGGAGGGACACGGGGCCCGACCATACAGAGGCCGTCAGGCCGTCAGGACGCCGCGTCCTCGTTCCACACCGTCGTCGGGACCAGCGAGAGCAGCGGGTGGCTCGCCCACGCGGGGCGCAGGTCCGGGAAGCCGTAGAGCTCGGCGTCGCCCGGGCCGCGGGGCGGGCGGTCGACGCCGAGGACGGCGGCCAGGGAGCGCCCTTCGTCGAGCGCGCCGAAGAGGACGCGCAGGGACTCGAGCGAGAACCCCTGCTCCTGCAGGCGCAGGACCGCCTCGACCCGGGTCCGGTGCGCCGGGCCGTAGAGGCCGGTGCGGCCGCGCAGCTCGGGGTGGGGCAACAGGCCGAGCGTCTGGAGGGCGCGCAGGCGGCGGGTCGTCGTCCCCGTCGCGGCGGCGAGCTGGTCGATGGTCAGCGCGTCGTCTGGTTCGGGGGCCAGGCGGGCGGTGTCCACTTGACAAGTATTACACATATCTATGTAACATCAAAGACGGCAGGTCACAGAGAAAGGGGACCCGTCCCGGTCCCGGATTCCGAGCGAAGCGAGGTGTGCCATGGCGTTGAACCCCGATGCGGTGGGGACGAAGTCGGACCCGGTGGAGCGGTCGTGGACGAGCAAGGACGCGCTGCTCTACGCCCTCGGGGTGGGCGCCGGGGCGCTGGACCCGACGGGGTTCGAGCTCGAGTTCACGACGGAGAACTCGGCCGGTGTGACCCAGCGCGTGCTGCCGGCCTTCACCACCATCGTCGGCCAGGGCGGCGGGACCCGGGCCTCGCTGGGCGAATTCGACCCGGCCATGCTCGTGCACGGCGAGCAGTCGATCGCGCTGCAGGGCGCGCTGCCCACCGAAGGGCGCATCTCCATCACCACGACGGTGGCCGGCATGTACGACAAGGGCTCGGCCGGCCTGGTCGTGCTCGAGAGCGAGTCGCGGCACGCCGAGAGCGGTGAGCTCGCGTTCACGTCGCGCTCGGCGCTCTTCATCCGGGGCGCCGGCGGCTTCGGCGGCCCGCGCAACCCCGAGGGCGACGAGGAGAGCGCGCTGGCGGCCGAGCCGCTGCCGACGCGGGAGCCCGACGAGGTCGTCAGCTACGCGACGCGCTCGGACCAGGCGCTGCTGTACCGCCTCAGCGGCGATCGCAACCCGCTGCACTCGGACCCCGCCTTCGCCAAGCGCGCCGGCTTCGACCGGCCCATCCTGCACGGGCTGTGCACGTACGGCTTCACCGGGCGGGGCCTGCTGCACCTCGTCTGCGGCTCCGACCCGGCGCGCTTCGGCGCCATGCGGGCGCGCTTCTCCAAGCCGACGATGCCGGGGGACACACTCACCATTTCGGTGTGGGACATCGGCGACGTGGCGGCGGGGGCGTACCGCTTCCGCACCGAGACCCAGCGGGGCGAGACGGTGATTGACGCCGGGTTGTTCCGGCTGGCTGGCTGATCGGGAGGGGCGGTCGCTAGGGCCGGCAGTCGGCGCAGAGCCCGATGACATCGAGGCGGTGGCCGTGCGGCTCGAAGTTCTGGTCGGTCGCGAGCTCGTCGACCGTGCGGCTGACCTGACGCTCGAAGCTCTGGCTCGGCGTGACGTCGGTGACCTTGCCGCAGCCCACGCAGAGCAAGTGGTGGTGGTGCTCGGTGAGGTCCTCGGCCAGCTCGAAGCGTGCGAAGTCGTCGTTGGCCGCGACCCGCCGGACCACGCCCGCCACCTGCAGGTCGACCAGGTGCCGGTAGGCCGAGCTGCGGGGGAGCCCCGGCAGGTCGTCCGCGATGTCGGCGATGCTCACGGGACGGCCGGCCTGGGCGAGCAGGTCGACCAGGGCGCGGCGGCCGGACGTGTAGCGCAGGTCGGCCCGGCGCAGCCGGGCCGTAACGAGGTCGTGCAGCCCGTCGACCTCGGTCGCGCCGTCCTCACTGGTCACTGGAGTCATAGAACCACATCGTCGTGCTCGTCCCGGGACCGCTGGAACTGGGACTTGAAATGAGACTCAGTCTCAATATAGGTTACAGGCATGCACGCAACCATGCTTCGTCCCGCTCGATCCACCGTCCTGGCGGGCCTGGCCGTCCTGGCCTCAATCGTGGCCCCGGCCGGGCTGCTCGCGTCCGGGCGCCCGGCCGGCGCGAGCACACCGAAAGTCATCGACGCGATCGGGACGGAGAACGAATACGCCAACGTGATGTCCCAGATCGGCGGGAAGTACGTGTCGGTGTCCTCCATCCTCAACAACCCCAATACGGACCCGCACACGTTCGAGGCGAGCCCGCAGGTGGCGCGGGAGGTCGCCGCGGCCAAGCTCATCGTCCAGAACGGCGTCGGGTACGACCCGTGGATGAACAGCATCGAGTCGGCCTCGCCCTCGTCCGGGCGGCACGTGCTCGTGGTGCAGCACCTCCTCCGCCTGCCGGACTCCACCGCGAACCCGCACCTGTGGTACTCGCCGACGACGATGCCGGTCGTGGCCAAGGCCATGGCGTCCACGCTCGCCGAGATCGACCCGTCTGAGAAGGCGTACTTCGAGGCGAACCTCGCAACCTTCGACCGCTCCCTGCAGCCGTGGTTCTCCGCCATCGCGGCGTTCAAGGCGAAGTACGGCGGCACGGCCGTCGCCACGACGGAGCCGGTGGCGGACTACCTGTTGACCGCCATGGGGCTCAAGAACCTGACCCCGTTCGCCTTCCAGGCCGACATCATGAACGGCGTCGACCCGGCGCCCCAGGACGTCACGCTGGAGGACGGCTTCTTCACGAAGCACCAGGTCAAGGTCTTCTGTTACAACCAGCAGGTGGTGGACCCCCTGACCACCTCCATCCGTCTCACGGCGGAACGGGCCGGGGTCCCGGTCGTCGGCGTCTACGAGACGATGCCGACCCCGGGGTACGACTACCAGAGCTGGATGCTGGCGGAGGTGAAGGCCATTCAGTCCGCCGTCACCGCGCACGTCTCCACCGAACGCCTGTGACCATGACCGCCGCTCCAACGACCTCGACCACAGAGCCCACGCTGCGGGTGGACGGCGTCGAGGTCGTGCTGGCCGGGCGCCGCGTCCTGAACGGCGTGTCCTTCGAGGTCGGGGCGGGAGAATTCACGGGTCTCATCGGGTCGAACGGGGCGGGCAAGACGACCTTGTTGCGGGTCATCCTCGGGCTGCAGCGAACGGTCGCGGGACGAGTGGAGATGCCCGGCGTGACCGGAACACGGTTGCGGCGGGCCGTGGGCTACGTGCCCCAGAAGACGCTGCTCGACCCCGACGTGCCCATGCGCGCCCGCGACCTGGTCGGCCTCGGGATCGACGGCAACCGGTTCGGCGTTCCCCTTCCCAACCGGCGCCGGCGCGCGGCCGTCGACGAGATGCTGGCTGCGGTCGGTGCCGAGTCCTTCGCGGATGGCCGCGTGGGTACCCTCTCAGGTGGCGAACTGCAGCGGGTCCTCATCGCGCACGCGCTGATCAGCCGGCCCCGGCTGCTCCTGCTCGACGAGCCGCTGGCCAACCTCGACCCTGCCAGCGCGCACGACATCGTCGTGCTGCTCAATCAGCTGGTGCAGGACCACGGCGTGTCCGTGCTGCTGTCGGCGCACGAAATGAACGTCCTGCTCCCGGTGATGGACCGGATCGTCTATCTCGCCGGGGGACGGGCGGCCAGCGGCACCACCGAGGAGGTGGTACGGCCCGAGGTGCTGAGCGCCCTGTACGGGCACCCGGTCGACGTGCTGGACGTCCGCGGACGGCTCATCGTCGTCGCCGGTCCGGGTCACGAGCACGAGACCAGCGCGACGATCCCGGTCGACCCAGCTCTCGAGGCGGGCTGACCGATGGGCTGGCTCTTCGGCCCGGGCTTCTTCTCCAGCGAGCCCGTGCACGTGGCGGTCACGATCGGCGGTGTCGTCGCCCTGGTCTCGGCCGTCGTGGGCATCTTCACGGTGCTGCGCGGGCAGTCCTTCGCCGGGCACTCCCTGGCGGACGTCTCGACGGCGGGCGGATCGGGCGCGCTGCTCGTCGGGCTGAGCCCGCTCACCGGGTTCCTCGCCGGTGGTGTGGGAGGGGCACTGGCCATGGATCTCATCGGCGTGCAGCGCGTGCGCGGCCGGGACCTGGCGACCGGGGTCGTGCTCGGTGCGGCCACGGGGCTGTCGGCCCTGTTCCTCTACTTCGACACCACGAGCCGGTCCATCAACGGCGCAACACAGCAGATCCTCTTCGGGTCGATCTTCACGATCGACCCGTCGACGATCCCCGTGGTCGCCGTGTGCGGAGCGCTGACCCTGGGCGCGGTGGCGTTCATCTACCGCCCTCTTCTGTTGAGCTCGGTCAGCACGGAGGCGGCCGCCGCCCGGGGCGTCCCTCTCCGGCTGGTGGGGTCCCTGTTCATGACCACGCTGGCCCTGGCGGTGGGCCTCTCGGCGCTGGCCATCGGAGCGGTCCTCTCCACGGCGCTGCTCATCGGGCCACCGGCCAGCGCGCTGCGCCTGACCAGACGAGTGGGCACCGCCATGGCCGCCGCGGTCGCGCTGGGGGTGGGTACGACCTGGGTCGGGATTCTGCTCTCGTACGACAGCTACTACTGGACGAGCTCGCACAAGGCGCTGCCCGTCAGCTTCTGCGTGGTCGCGGTGGTGCTGGTGGTGTACCTGTCGAGCGGGCTCGTGGCCCGCTGGCGGCGCTGACCGGGGAGGCGGAGGGAGGGCCGTGTTCTCCGGGTTCATGACCAACGCCTGGGCGGCCGCGACCATCGTGGCGATCGTCGCGGGAGCCGTCGGCTTCTTCGTCGTGTTGCGGGGTGCGGCGTTCGCGGCACACGCGATCCCGAACGGCGCGTTCGCCGGCGCGGCGGCGGCGTACTGGATCGGCGCCAACGAGCTGCTCGGCCTCGGCCTCTGCGCCGGCCTCGCCGCGGTGGGCATCGGCTCGCTCGGCGAGCGCAACCGCCGGGACGTCGCCACGGCGCTCGGTCTCGTGACGCTGCTGGCTCTCGGCTCGGTTTTCTTGAGCCTGAGTGGCGGGTACGAGCCGGAGGTGTACGCGCTCCTCTTCGGCGAGATCCTCGGGGTCTCTACGACGGCGCTGTTACCCATCGGCGCGGTCGGCCTCGCCTGCCTGCTGCTCCTGGCCCTGTCCTACCGCCCGCTCCTGCTGTCGACGGTGGCGCCCGACGTGGCCGAGGCACGGGGCGTGCGCGCCCGGCCCACGGACATCGGCTTCCTGCTCGTCGTTGCCGCCGCCACCACCGTGACGCTGCCGGTGGTGGGCGCCTTGCTCGTCTTCAGCCTCATGATCGGCCCGCCGGCGGCGGCTCGGGCGCTGACGCGCCGGCCGCTCTCCGCACTCGCGCTCTCAGTCGTCCTCGCGCTGCTCACCGCGTGGGCCGCCATCGCCAGCTCCTACCAGACCAACTGGCCGGTGGGTTTCTTCGTGGGTGCCTATGGCGCCGCCTGCTTCGTGGGCGGCCGGCTCTGGGCTGCCGCGGCGCGCCGGCGGGTCGGGCGGGTCGGGCGGGTCCGCCTGGGTGCGGCTCCGGCGGCCGTGGGCGGCTGAGGACGGTTCAGCCGAACAGCAGCGAGCCTCTGGCTGGGCCTTTCGATCGTCAGTGACCGTCCCCGGTGCCGGTTGGGGGTGTGGGGGATGGTCCCGATTGGCGATGTGTGTACACGTGTCTGTACATCGCGGAGAAGACGACCGGCCCGGGCCCTCGCCGGGTGTCAGCCGAAGAGCAGCGAGTAGTCCGCGCCCCGGCGCAGGTGGTGGCCGCCGTCGACGCCGAGCGTCTCGCCGGTGACGAAGGAGGACTCCGGCCCGATGAGATAGCGGACGGCCGCGGCGACGTCCTCGACGGTGCCGACGCGGCCGAGCGGCATCTGGGCCAGGTAGTCGTCGAGGAGCGGGCCGCCCGCGGTGATGAACGACATCAGCTCGTCGTCGATGATGCCGGGCGCCACCGCGTTGACCCGGATGCCCAGCGGACCGAGCTCCTCCGCCGCGGTCTCGGTGAGGAAGCAGATCCCGGCCTTGGAGACGCCGTAGGCCCACAGGTGTGGGTGGGGGAAGCGGCCGGCGCCCGACGACATCAGCACGATGGCGCCCGGGCCGCCCTGGGCCTGCATGGCCAGTGCACCCTGCTTCACGCAGAGGACCGAGCCCATCAGGTTCAGGTCGATGGTGGCGCGCACGGCGGCGGCGTCGGCCGAGAGGACCGAGCCCAGGTGCAGCGAGCCACCGGCGCAGGCGAAGAGCCCGTCGATCCGGCCCGTGGCCTCGGCCGCCGCGGCCACCGCCGCGGTGACCTGCTCCTCCACCGTCACGTCGGCCACGACGTAGCGGGCTGTCGCGTCTTCGGTGGCCGCCTTGGCGATGCGCCCGGTCGCGTCGGCGAGCTTCTGCTCGGTGCGGCCGCAGATGGTGACGTGGGCGCCGTCGGCGGCCAGGCGCTCCGCCGTGGCGAGGCCGATGCCGCTGCCGCCTCCGGTGACGAGGATGGACCAGCCGGCGATGCCGTCGGTCGGGCCCGACGGGCCCGACGGGCCCGGCCGGTCCGGCATCAGACCGGTCCGGCCCCGACCGGCGCGGCCGGCGTGAAGACCACCGGCATCTCCTCGATCCCCGAAATGAAATTGGCCGGCCGCCGGCGCAGCGCGGACCGGTCGACCGCGAGCCGCAGGTCCGGCAGGCGCGCCAGCACCCGTTCGACCATCACGCGCAGCTCCAGGCGGGCCAGCTGATTGCCGAGGCAGAAGTGCGCGCCGAACCCGAAGGCCATGTGGGGATTGGGGCTGCGCGCGATGTCGAACGTCTCGGGGTTGTCGAACACCGCCTCGTCGCGGTTGGCCGACGGGTAGAGGAGCAACAGCTCCTGCCCCTCGCTGATGCGGGAGCCGGCGAGCTCGACGTCGCGGGTCGCCGTGCGGGCCATGTTCTTTATGGGCGACACCCAGCGGAGCATCTCCTCGACGGCGCCCGGCATGAGGGCCTCGGGGTCGGCGGCCAGGCGCTCGAGCTGGTCGGGGTGCGCCAGCAGCTCCTCCATGCCGCCGCTGATGACGTGGCGGGTCGTCTCGTCGCCCCCGATGAGGATCAGCAGCGTCTCGTGGACGAGCGAGTCGTCGTCGAGGGAGTCGCCGTCGATTTCGGCGTGGCACAGGACGCCGACGAGGTCCTCGGTGTCCGCACGGCGACGGCGGTCGGCGAGGACCGGGTTGATGTAGGACGTGTAGGCGACGAAGGCCTCCATCGACCTCTCGAGCGCGGCCGGGTCCGGGGACCCCTGGCCCTTCAGCATGTCGTCGGACCACCGCAGCAGGTCGTCGCGGTCCTCCGGCGCGACGCCCAGCATGTCGCCGATCATGATGATCGGCAGCGGGGCGGCGATGTCCTTCACGAAGTCGCAGTGACCCTGCTCGCAGACGGAGTCGAGGATGGCGTCGCAGACGAGGCGCAGCTTGTCCTCCATGGCCCGTACCCGCTTGGGCGTGAAGCCCTCGGAGACGAGGCGCCGCCGCCGCACGTGCTCGGGCACGTCGAAGTCGATCATCATCGGCAGCGGGGGGAACTTGGGGCGGATCCCGCCCGCGTTGGAGAAGGACTCGGTGTCGACCGAGGCCTGTTTGACCGCGGCGTAGGTGGCGGCGGCCCACAGGTCGTTGGCCTCGTCGTAGTAGACGGGGGCGTGGGCCCGCATCCAGGTGTAGGCGTCGTGCGGCTCCCGCCCGAAGAACTCGCCGCTCAACAGGTCTATGCCGAGAGCGGCGGGGGCCAAGGTCACGGCGGTCACGATATCTCCGGGCCGAGACGGGTGGATAGGGTGGTCCCCATGGCCGACCAGGCGAACTTCACCGCCGAAGCCATGGAGTTCATGCCCGGGCTCTACTCCGCCGCGTTGCGCATGACCCGCAACCCGTCCGACGCCGAGGACCTGGTGCAGGAGACGTACCTCAAGGCCTATCGCTCGTTCGGCTCCTTCAAGGAGGGGACGAACCTGCGGGCCTGGCTCTACCGGATCCTGACCAACACCTACATCAACTCGTACCGTGCCGCACAGCGGCGCCCCGAGACGACCGACGTCGAGGACGTCGAGGACCTGTACCTGTACAAGCGCCTGGCCGGTTCGGGAGGCAGTGAGCCGGGGCGGAGCGCCGAGGACGAGGCGCTGGCGCGCTTCACCGACGAGGACATCAAGGCCGCCCTGGAGGCGCTGCCCGAGACGTTCCGCATGGCCGTCCTGCTCGCCGACGTCGAGGGCTTCAGCTACAAGGAGATCTCCGAGATCACCGACGTGCCGATCGGCACGGTCATGAGCCGGATCCACCGGGGAAGAAGGGCACTCCAGAAGGCGTTGTCAGATGTTGCAGAGGCACGGGGGCTGGTGGGCAGCCTGCCAGGGGGGTCGAGGGAGTGAGCAAGAACGTGGACAAGAAGGAGGACTCCGCCGCCGGCACGGCGGACACGGCAGGCACGCCGGAGACGGTGGCCCTGTTCGGGGTCCACGTCGATTGCGAGGAGGCGGTGCACGAGCTGTACACCTACCTCGACGGCGAGCTGACCGAGGAGCGCCGGGAGGAGATCCGGATCCACCTCGACTACTGCGGCCCCTGCGGAGGCGCCGCCGAGTTCGAAACCGAACTGCGCAGGGTGATCGCCAACCGCTGCAAGGACCGGGTGCCGGACAGCCTGATCCGCCGGGTGGCTGAGGCCATTGAAATCGAAGAGGAAAGCCGGCAGCACGACGTCGGGCACTGATCTCTCACCCGTCCCTCCCGTTCCGGAGGTGGCCGGGCCCGCCGGTCCCAGCATGGTCGACTGGGCGCTGGCGCAGCGCGTTTCCGCCGGCGCCCTCATCCTCAAGCCCGCGCCCTCCACCTACCGCTCCTCGCGTCTGCAGGACCAGTTCGACGAGCTGACGAGGCGGGCCGAGGAACTCGTGAGCGCCGCCACGGGCTGGCACTCCGCGCACGGCCACGCGCGGGCGAAGGTGACCGACCGGCCCGGCTGGGCCGCGGCCAACGTCCGCTCCATGGAACGCCTGGTGGGCCCTCCGCTGAGCGAGCTGCAGCAGCGGCGCGGCGCCAAGATCTCGGGCCCGGCGCTCGCCGTGGGCCGCGCCATGGCCGGTACGCAGCTCGGGCTGATGCTCGCCTACATGGCCACGCGTGTGCTCGGCCAGTACGACCTGCTGATCAACGACGAGTCGCCCGAGGACCAGGACCTCGTCTCCTACGTCGGACCCAACATCCTCGCCGTGGAAGAGCAGTACGGCTTCGCCCCCAGCCAGTTCCGCCTGTGGCTCGCGTTGCACGAGGTGACCCACCGCCTGCAGTTCACGGCGGTGCCGTGGCTGCGCGACCACTTCGTCGGCCTGATCTCCGAGCTGCTCGGCCCACTCTCGGGCGATCCCGTGGGGTTCGCCGAGACCGTCCGGCGGGTCGCGACCGAGGTGCGCGCCGGCCGCAGCCCGGCCCGGGACGCCGGTGTCGTGGGCATGCTGGCGACGCCCGAGCAGCGGCTGGCGCTGTCCAAGATCTCGGGGATGATGAGCCTGCTCGAAGGCCACGGCGACGTGACCATGGACCGCGCCGGCGCGGCAGAGGTGCCCGGTGCGGCGCACTTCTCCCGCGTGCTGCACGAGCGGCGCACACAGGCGCGGGGGCTCACGAAGGTCGTCTCCAAGGTCCTGGGTCTGGACGCCAAGATGCGCCAGTACGCGGAGGGCGAGCGCTTCGTGGAGTCCGTCGAGGCCACCGGGGGCGCCGCGCTGCTGGCGCAGGCGTGGGAGGGCCCGGAGTGGCTGCCGACGCTCGAAGAGATCCGCGACCCGTCCCTGTGGGTGGCCCGCGCGGGTGGCTGAGGCGGCGGCGGACGGCTCGTCCGTCCCCGACCTCCTGAGTCGCTGCACCTTCCCGCCGGCGGGGACCGCGCTGCCGTGCGCCGTCTCGGGCGGCGCGGACTCGCTGGCGCTGCTCGTTCTCGCGGTCGCGGCGCGCTGCGACGTGACCGCCATCCATGTCGACCACGGGCTGCGGGCCGGCTCGGAGGCGGAGGCCGGCGTCGTCGCGGCCGCCGCGGGCCGGTTCGGGGCGCGCTTCGAGAGCCGGACGGTCGCGGTCGGACCGGGCCCGAACCTCGAGGCCCGCGCGCGCGCGGCCCGCTTCGCGGCCTTGCCACCCGGCGCCGCCACCGGCCACACCATGGACGACCAGGCGGAGACCGTCCTCGTCAATCTGCTGCGCGGCGCCGGGCCCGACGGCCTGTCGGGGATGGCCCCGGGGCCGCGCCACCCGCTCCTCGGACTGCGACGGTCGGAGACCCACGCCCTGTGCGCGGCTCTCGGGCTGACGCCGGTGTGCGACCCGAGCAACGACGACCCCGCCTTCGTGCGCAACCGCGTGCGCCACGAGCTGTTGCCCCTGTGCGCCGCCGTCGCGGGGCGCGATCCGGTCCCGTTGCTGGCGCGACAGGCGGCGGTGTTGCGCGACGAGATGGAGCTGATGGACCTGCTGGCGGCCGACGCCCTCCCCGACCCGACCGACGCGAGGGCGCTCTCCGGCGCGCCGCGACCGCTGGCGCGGCGCGCGCTGCGCCGGTGGCTCCGTGTGGCCGAAGGACACCCCCCGTCCCTGGCCGAGGTGGAGCGGGTGCTGGCGGTGGCCGGTGGCAACGCCGTGGCGACCGAGCTCTCGGGGGGCCGGAGGGTCAGCCGGACGCGCGGCCGGCTGTGGGAGGTTCCCGGAGGCTCCGGTAGTGTCCCCCCGGTGACACAGCCCGAGGCCGGTACGGGCGTCCCGTCCTGGGCCGAGCCGGACGTGGGGCCCGTGATCGTCGACGCCGAGCGCCTGGCGGCCCGGGTGCGCGAACTGGGCGAGCAGATCACCGCCGACTACGCGGACGAGCCGCCGCTCCTCGTTGCGGTGCTGAAGGGGGCGATGCTGTTCCTGAGCGACCTGTGCCGCGCCATAGAGCTCCCCGTCGACGTCGACTTCATGGCCGTGTCGTCCTACGGCAGCGCGACCAAGACGTCGGGCGTCGTCCGCATCGTCAAAGACCTCGACTCCGAGCTCGAGGGCCGGCACGTGCTGGTCGTCGAGGACATCATCGACAGCGGCCTCACCCTCAACTACCTGCGGCGCTACCTGGCGGCCCGCCAGCCCAAGAGCCTGGAGATCTGCGCGCTCCTGGTGAAGGAAGGCGAGCAGCGGGTGGAGATCCCGCTGCGCTACGTCGGCTTCACCATCCCGCCGGACTTCGTGGTGGGCTACGGGCTCGACGTGGGCGAGCGCTACCGGAACCTGACCGGCGTGCACCGCTACAAGGGGGCGGACCAGTGAGCGTCGACGTCGAGCGCGTGCGCAAGGCCGTGGGGGAACTGCTGGCCGCCATCGGGGAGGACCCCGATCGCGACGGGCTCATGGCGACGCCCGACCGGGTCGCCGCCATGTACGAGGAGCTGTTCTCCGGCCTGCACGACGACCCGGCCCGTCACTTGAAAGTGACCTTCGCGGCGGAGCACGACGAGATGGTGATGGTGCGCGACATCCCCTTCGCCTCGTTGTGCGAGCACCACCTCGTCCCTTTCCTCGGCCGCGCGCACGTCGCCTACATACCGGCGGAGGACGGGCGCATCACCGGCTTGTCCAAGCTGGCCCGGCTGGTCGACGGCTACGCCCGCCGGCTGCAGGTGCAAGAGCGCATGACGACCGAGATCGCCGACGCCATCGCCACCGTCCTCTCGCCGCGCGGGGTGCTCGTCGTCCTGGAGGCAGAGCACCTGTGCATGTCCATGCGCGGTGTGAAGAAGCCGGGGACGCTCACGGTGACCTCGTCGGTGCGGGGGCTCTTCCGGACGGACGCGGCCACGCGGGCCGAGGCCATGCAGTTCATCCGGGGCCACTGAGGCCCGTCTGAGGCCGGTCGGCATGGAGCCGTTGGCCGAACGCGAACGGCCGCTCGTGATGGGCGTCCTCAACGTCACGCCCGACTCCTTCTACGACGGCGGTCGCCATGACACCCTCACCGGCGCGGTGGCCCGGGGCGTCGAGATGATGGCCGAGGGCGCGGACGTCATCGACGTCGGCGGCGAGTCGTCCCGGCCGGGGGCGGAGCCCGTTCCGGTCGACGTCGAGCTGGCCCGGGTCGTCCCCGTCGTCGAGGCGCTGGCCGCGGACGCGGCGCAGGCGGGGCGGGCGGGACGGCCGCGACGGGCGGTGCGCCTCTCGGTCGACACGGTCAAGCCGGAGGTGGCCCGGGCCGCGCTGGCGGCGGGGGCGACGCTGCTCAACGACATCACGGCCTCGCTGTGGGCCGAGGCGGCCACCGCGGGCGCGGGCTGGGTCGCCATGCACATGCAGGGGACCCCGCGGACCATGCAGGCCCGGCCGCAGTATGCCGAGGTGGTGGCCGAGGTGGAGGCGTTCGTCCTGGGGCGCGCACGGACCGCGCTCGAGGCCGGGGTGCGCGAGGTCTGGGTCGACCCGGGCATCGGCTTCGGCAAGACGGTGGCGCACAACCTCTCGCTGCTGCGTCACCTGCCCGAGCTGGTGGACGCGGCGTCCGCGGCCGGCTGTGCCGGCGTGCTCGTGGGCACGAGCCGCAAGCGGTTCGTCGGCGTGCTGGCGGCCGCCGGCGGCCCCGAGCCGGCGCCGCCCGAGGAGCGCGAAGAAGGGTCGTTGGCCACGGCCGCCGCGGCCATGGTGGCCGGCGCAGGCATGGTCCGGGTGCACGACGTGGCGGCGACGGTGCAGCTGGCCCGGCTGTATGGTCCTGGCGCATGAAGGGCAAGTGGGCCGCCGGGATCCCACCGCGGAACTTCACCTGGGTGATCAAGGACCATCTGGCGGTCAGTGAACGCCCGGGCGGCTTCTCCCAGAACCACCGGCGCGTGCGCCGGCAGGAGGAGATCATCTGGCTGCGCGTCCAGGGCTTCGGCCGTGTCATATCGCTCCTGCCCTCGCCGCACAACCTGGCCGCCTACGACGAGGAGGGCGTGGTCTGGGCGCACTACCCCCTGGAGCGCTCCGGCGATCCCCGCCCTGTCCTGGCCGCCGCCTACCAGGACATCGACGACTCCTTGCGCTCGGGGCTCCGCATCCTCGTGCATCAGGACGAACTGGGCGACCGCCTGATGGGCGCGGTGGCGGGCTACCTGGTGTGGTCCGACCGCATCGCCACCCAACCCCTGGCGGTCGCCCTGGTCGAGCACGTGGTCGGCCACGCCATGGGCGAGCCCGGCCGGGAGCTCCTGGCCGAGCTGGAGGGCATGCCGGCCCGGCAGGCCAAGTGAACGACCGCATAGAGGTCCGGGACCTCCGCGTGCTGGGGGTCCACGGTGTCCTGGCCGAGGAGCAGGCGCGGGCCCAGCCCTTCTCGGTGGACATCGTGGCCTGGGTCGACATGACGGACGCCCAGCAGAGCGACGACCTGGCCGACACCGTCGACTACGGCGCACTCGCACAGACCGCGGCCGAGGTCGTGGGGGGACGGTCCTACCGGCTGCTCGAGGCCCTGGCCGGGCGCCTGGCCAGCGCGCTGCTCGTCGCCGACCCCCGGCTCCAGGCGGTCGAGGTGACGGTGCGCAAGTTGCGCCCGCCGATGGCGCTCGACGTGGGCTCGACCGGGGTGCGGGTGCGCCGGGCCCGCTGACGGGCTGACGGGCTGATGGATTGATGACCTGATGGCCCGGGCCCGCGCGTTCGTCGGCCTCGGCTCGAACCTGGGAGACCGGCGGGCGCACCTGCACGCCGCGGTCGACGGCCTGCGCGCGGGCGGCGACGTGGTGGCCGTGTCGCCCCTGTACGAGACCGAGCCCGTCGGCGGTCCGGCCGGGCAGGGTCCGTACCTCAACGTGGTGGTGGAGCTCTTCACGGAGGACACGCCGCGGGAGCTCCTCGAGCGCTGCCGTGCCCTCGAGGCCGCGGCGGGGCGCGTGCGCGCCGAGCGCTGGGGCCCCCGCACCCTGGACGCCGACGTCCTCCTCGTCGAGGGGGCCGCAGTGGACGAGCCCGACCTGACCGTGCCCCACCCCCGGCTGTGGGGGCGGCGCTTCGTCGTGCAACCGCTGGCCGACCTGGCGCCCGACCTGGTGTCGCCGTCCCGGCTCGAAGCTGCTGGTGGGCGTGTCGAGCGTGTGGGTAGGCTGTAGGCGACGTTTTCAGATCGTCTGTAGGCGAACGGCACCCGCCAGGGGCCGGAACGCCGAAGGAGGTCAGATGCACTCCATCCGGATCATCGGTCCCGGGCGGGCCGGCACGTCCCTCGCGGCCGCGCTCTCGGCGCGGGGCTGGGCTTTCGCCGGTTTTCTCGGCCGCGGGGACGACCTGTCGGGCGCCGCCCGGGGCGTCGACGTCCTCGTGCTGGCCACCCCCGACGACGCCGTCGCGGACGTGGCCGCCGCGGTCGAACCCGTCCCGGCGACCACCGTCGTCCATCTCTCGGGGTCGCTCGGCCTCGGGGCGCTGGCGCCCCACCCGCGCCGGGCCGCCCTGCACCCGCTCGTCCCGCTCCCGAACGGCACCGTGGGGGCGGCGCGCCTGGCCTCCGGCGTGACCTTCGCGGTGGCGGGCGACCCGATGGCCCGCACCATGGCCGAGAGCCTCGGCGGCCGGCTGGTCGAGGTGGCCGACGGCGACCGGGCGGCCTACCACGCCGCCGCCTGTATCGCGGCGAACCACGTGGTCGCGCTGCTGGGCCAGGTCGAGCGCGTCGCCGCCTCGGTCGGGCTGGACCTCGAGTCGTTCCTCCCGCTGACCCGTGCCGCCGTCGACGACGTGGCCGACCTCGGCCCCGCCGCCGCGCTCACCGGGCCGGCCCGCCGGGGCGACTGGGCCACGTTGAGCGGGCACCTGGACGCGCTGCCGGAGGGCGAGCGGGCCGGGTACCAGGCTGGGGCGGCGCTGGCGACGCGGCTGGCCGAGTCGGCCGTGCCGGCGGCCACGCTCGGGCCGGACCAGGAGCGGGCCGGCGTGCCGGCCGCGGTCTGACAATGGGCGTCGAGGTCGTTGAGACGGCGGCACGCTGCCGCGCCCTCCTCGATGCGGCCCGCGCCACCGGCCGCACGGTCGGCCTGGTGCCGACGATGGGCGCCCTGCACGCCGGTCACGTGTCGCTCCTGGTGCGGGCGCGCGCCGAGTGCGACGTGGTGGCGGTGAGCATCTTCGTGAACCCGCTGCAGTTCGGCGACCCCGAGGACATCGCGCACTACCCGCGGACGCTCGAGCGCGACCTCGCCGTATGCGAAGAGACCGGGGCCGACGTCGTCTTCGTCCCCCCGGTGACGGAGATGTACCCCTCCTGGCCCGACGCGCCG
Organism: uncultured Acidimicrobiaceae bacterium; assembly: GCA_963834405.1. Taxonomy (GTDB): domain Bacteria; phylum Actinomycetota; class Acidimicrobiia; order Acidimicrobiales; family RAAP-2; genus Bog-473. The sequence continues at coordinate 180,420 of CAWIBX010000005.1, forward strand.
TCCACCACGGTGTCGGTCCGCGGCGTGAGCGACGAGTGGGAGGGCGCCTCGCGCCCCGGCCACTTCGACGGCGTCGCCACCGTGGTCGCCAAACTCTTCGCCGTCGCCGGGCCCAGCCGGGCCTACTTCGGGGAGAAGGACTTCCAGCAGCTGGCCGTCGTGCGTCGCATGGTGGCGGAGCTGGCCGTGCCGGTCGAGGTCGTCGGGTGCCCGACAATCCGTGAGGCGGACGGGCTGGCGCTGTCGAGCCGCAACGTCCGCTTGTCGCCCGAAGAGCGCGCAGCCGCCGTCGCGCTCTCGCGGGCGCTCTCCGCCGGGCAGGCGGCGGTGGCCGCCGGCGAGCGCTCGGGCCCGGCGGTGGCCGCGGTCATGCGCGACGTGGTGGCCGCGGAGCCGCTGGTCCGGCTCGACTACGCCGCCGCCGTCGACGCGGGCACCCTGGCCGTGGCCGAGGAGCTGGCCGACCCGGCGTCGGTGCGCCTGCTCATCGCCGCCGCCGTCGGGCCGGTGCGCCTGATCGACAACGCCCCGGGCGTCGCCGACGTCCCCGCGGCCCGCGGGCCCGAGCACGAACAGTCTGTCCGCCATCTCGAAAGGATCGGGTGAGCCGATGCGCCGCCGCATGATGAAGTCGAAGATCCACCGGGCCACCGTCACCGGCGCCAACCTCAACTATGTGGGCTCCATCAGCATCGACACCGAGCTGATGGCGCTGGCCGACATCCTCCCCTACGAGCAGGTCGCCGTCCTCGACATCGACAACGGCGCCCGCTTCGAGACCTATGCCATCGAAGGCGAGCGCGGGCAGATCTGCCTCAACGGGGCCGCAGCGCGGCTGGTGGCGCCCGGGGACAAGGTGATCGTCATCACCTACGCCGACTACGAGCGCGCCGAGCTCGAGTCGTACGTGCCCCGGGTCGTGCACGTCGACGCGCGGAACCGTGTCATTGACGAGGCGGCGGCCCGCCTCGATGCCGAGCTCGCGCTGACCGAGCCGGCGTGAGGGCGTGAGCCAGGAGGCGCCGGGTCCCTTCGACGTCCTGGTCCTGGGCAGCGGCGTCGCCGGGCTCTCCGTCGCCGTCCGCCTGGCCGGCCCCGCCGCTGCGGGCGGGCCGACGCGCACGCTGGGCGTCCTCACCAAGGGCGCGCTGTCCCAGTCGGCGACGCGCTGGGCCCAGGGCGGGGTCGCGGCGGTGCTCGGCGGCGACGAGGACTCGACCGACCTGCACCTGGCCGACACCCTGCGCGCCGGCGCCGGACTGTGCGACGAGGAGGCCGTGCGCATCCTCGTCGACGAGGGCCCGGGACGCGTTCACGAACTGATCGCGCTCGGGGTCGAGTTCGACCGCGAGGCGACCGGGTCGCTCTCGCTCGCGCGCGAGGGCGGTCACTCCCGCCCCCGCGTCGTGCACGCCGGCGGCGCGGCGACGGGTGCCGAGGTGGAGCGGGCGCTGGTCAATGCGACCTACCGCTCCGCCAGTGCCGTACTCGAGGGCTGGTTCGCGCTCGACCTCCTGTTCGAGGGCGGGCGCTGCACCGGCGTGCGGGCGCTCCCACCCGGCCGCCCGGCCGTTCCGGTCGAGGTGCGGGCCACCCACGTCGTGCTGGCGACGGGGGGCGCCGGCCAGCTCTACTCGGTCACGACCAACCCGCACGAGTCGACCGGTGACGGCGTGGCGATGGCCCTGCGCGCCGGCGTCCCCACCGCCGACGTGGAGTTCGTGCAGTTCCATCCGACCGCCCTGCACCACCCCGCCATGCCGCGGCCGCTGCTGTCAGAGGCGCTGCGGGGACACGGGGCCATCCTGCGGGACACCCACGGCGAGCGGTTCGTCGACGAGCTCGCCTCGCGGGACGTGGTGAGCCGGGCCATGGCCGCCACCATGGCCGAGCAGGGCGTGGACCACCTCTGGCTCGATGCCACCGGCCTCGAGCGCTTCACCGCCCGCTTCCCCACCATCGCGGCGTCGTTGGCGTCCATCGGGCTCGACCCGCAGCGGGACTGGATTCCGATCGCTCCGGCCGCCCACCACCTCTCGGGCGGGGTCGTCACGGACCTGTGGGGCGCCACCGCGGTGCCCGGCCTGTGGGCCGTCGGCGAGGTCGCGTGCACGGGGGTCCACGGTGCCAACCGTCTCGCCTCCAACTCCCTGCTCGAGGGCATGGTGTTCGGCGCCCGCCTGGCCGAGCGGGTCGCGGCCGATGCCGGGGGGCCGGAGCCCTCAGGTGCGCTGCGGGCCGTGCTCGGTGAGGAGCCGATTGACGGCATCGGTGTCACGCCGGTCTGCGGAGAGGCGTCGACCTGGTGGTCCGGGTCGGGGTCCGGGTCGGGGTCCGGCGCCGGCGCCGGCCGTGGCGCGACCGACGGCGTCCCGGATCCGGTGCCCGACGTCCCCAAGCTGCGCGACTCGCTGCAGCGCGCGCTGACGCGCGGCGCCGGCGTCGTGCGCAGCGCCGAGTCTCTCGGGGCGGCGCGCGCCGTGGTCGAGGAGACCGCCGTGAACCTGGGCGACCGCACGGCGTCGGTCGGCGCCGGCGAGCTTGCCAACCTCCTCCAGTTGGCCGACGCACTCCTGGCGTCGGCGCTGGCCCGGACCGAGAGCCGGGGGGCCCACTCCCGGCGCGAGTATCCCGACACGGAGGCGGCCTGGCGCCGGCGCCTGGTGCACGGGGCCGCAGGGGAACCGGCGTGACCGCCGCCGCAATCGCCGTCGCGGTGGCGGACGCGGTGCGCCGCGCGCTCGACGAGGACATCGGGCCCGACGGCGACATCACCGCCGCCTTGGTCCCGGCCGGCGCCACCGCGCACTTCGTGCTGCGCGCCGCGCCACGCCGGCGTCCTGGCGGGCCGCGACTGCGCCGCCGAGGTCTTCCGACACGTCGACCCGGGGCTCGATGTCCTCTGGCACGCCGCCGACGGCGACCGGCTCGCCGCCGGCCAGACCGTCATGGAGGTGACCGGCGCCCTGCGGCCCATCCTCACCGCCGAGCGGACGGCGCTCAATTTCCTCGGTCACCTCTCGGGCGTCGCCACGCTCACCGCGCGGTACGTCGCCGCGGCGCACGCGCAGAACGCCGCCGTCGAGGTGCTCGACACCCGCAAGACCACGCCGGGACTGCGCCTGCTCGAGAAGGCCGCCGTGCGGGCCGGCGGGGGGACGAACCACCGGGCCGGGCTCTCCGACGCCGTGCTGGTCAAGGACAACCACCTCGCGGGCATCGGCATCACCGCCGCGGTCCGGCGCGCCCGCGCGCTGTGGCCGGGCCGCACGGTCGAGGTGGAGTGCGACACCTTGGAGCAGGTGGCCGAGGCGGCGGGCGCGGGCGCCGACGTGGTCCTGCTGGACAACATGGACCCCGAGCAGGTGGTCGAGGCGGTGGAGGTGGCCCACCTCGGTGCACCGGGACCCATCCTCACGGAGGTCTCCGGAGGCGTGTCGCTCGACACCATCGGCGCCTACGCCGCGGCGGGGCCGGACCGCATTTCGGTGGGCGCGCTGACGCACTCCGCCGCCGTGCTCGATCTGGGCCTGGACCTGATCTGGAGTGCCCCGGGGACCGAGGGAGACGCGAACAGAGAAAGAACGGAAAGAGAGGACGAGCGTGCTGCTGGTCATTGACGTCGGCAACACCGAGACGGTGATCGGCCTGTACACGCGCGAGGACACGGACAGCGTCCCGGCGGTCGAGGAGGGCGTCGGCGCCGGCATCGGGACCGAGCGCGACACGAGCGCCCCGGCCGGCCTGACCCACCATTGGCGGCTGTCGACGGTGCCCACGCGCACACCCGACGAGCACGCCGTCCTCCTCACCCAGCTGCTCGATCTCGAGGGCCTCGACATCGGGGCCTCGGTGACCGGCATGGCCATCAGTTCCTCCGTGCCCCACGTGACGGCTGAGCTGCGCCAGATGGCGAGCCGCTGGTTCTCGGACCTTCCCTGCGTGGTGCTGGGGCCGGGGACCAAGAGCGGCATGCCGATCCTCTACGACAACCCCAAGGAGGTGGGCGCCGACCGCATCGCCGACGCCGTGGGGGCCTACGACCTCTACGGCGGCCCGTGCATCGTCGTCGACATGGGGACCGCGACCACGGTCGAGGCCATCAGCGAGAAGGGCGAGTATCTGGGCGGCGCCATCACGCCGGGCGTGTCCATCAGCCTGGAGGCGCTCTACCAGCAGGCGGCGGCCCTGCGGCGGGTCGAGCTCGTCGAGCCGCGCAGCGTGATCGGGCGTTCGACGGTGGAGTCGATTGAGTCGGGGACCCTCTACGGCTTCGCCGGCCTGGTCGACGGGCTGGCCCGCCGCTTCATGGAGGAGCTGGGGGAGGCCACCGTCGTGGCCACGGGAGGGTTCAGCTCGCTCATCGCGCCGTATTCGGACACGATTGAACACGTGGAGCCCTGGCTGACCCTGCACGGCCTGCGCATCGTGTACGAGCGCAACGTCGGCACATGAGCCGCTCGTGAGCCGTCCATGAGCGGCGCCGACATCCCCTACCGCTACGAGCGCACCCACGACGCGGCCGAGGTGGCCGAGCGGTGGTCCGCGCTGGGCCCGGGGGAGGAGTCCGGCGACTCCGTGTCGGTGGCGGGCCGCCTCATGCTCTCCCGGCCGCAGGGCAAGCTCGCCTTCGCGGAGCTGCGCGACGAGTCCGGCGCGATCCAGCTGTTCGCCTCGGCCGACTGGACGGCGCACTTCGACGTCTTCACCAAGCTGAACCTGGGCGACTGGATCGGAGCGTGGGGCGAGGTCGTACGCACCCGGCGCGGCGAGCTCTCCGTCAAGCTCGCGGGCTGGAAGCTCCTGGCGGAGGCGCGCCGCAACTTCGGCGACAAGTGGCGCGGCGTGACCGACACCGAGACGCGGTACCGCCAGCGCGAGGTCGACCTGTGGGCCAACGAGCGCAGCCGCCAGATCATGCAGATGCGCAGCGACGTGGTGCGGCACATGCGCCGGCGGTTGTGGGACCTCGGTTTCGTCGAAGTCGAGACGCCGCTGCTGCACCCGATTGCCGGGGGCGCCACGGCGCGGCCGTTCGTGACGCACCACAACGCGCTCGACACCGACTTCTACCTGCGCGTGGCGCCCGAGCTCTACCTCAAGCGGCTCGTCGTGGGCGGCTTCGACAAGGTGTTCGAGATCGGGCGCATCTTCCGCAACGAGGGCATCTCGCCCCGGCACAACCCAGAGTTCACGATGCTCGAGCTGTACCAGGCCTACGCGGACTACACCGACACCATGTCCCTCTTCGAGGGGTTGGTGTCCGGGCTGGCGACGGACGTCCTCGGCACGACGCAGCTGACCTACGGCGGGCGCGCGCTCGATCTGGCGACGCCGTGGCGGCGGGCGCCCATGACCGAGCTGATCAGCGACGCCACGGGCTTCAGCCTCGACCTGCGCTCGCCGCGGGCCGATCTGGTCAAGGCCGCCGACGAGGTCGGGATCGCGGTCGACGAGGCGTGGGGGCCGGGCAAGATCCTGCTCGAGATTTACGAGAAGACGACCGAGCCGGAGCTGTGGGGCCCGGTCTTCGTGACGGACTACCCGGCCGAGGTCTCCCCCCTGGCCCGCCGCCACCGCGACGGTCCCGAGCTCGTGGAGCGCTACGAGCCGGTGGCGGCCGGGCGCGAACTGGGCAACGGGTTCACCGAGCTGACCGACCCCGACGACCAGCGGGCCCGCTTCGAGGAGCAGGCGGCCAGGGCACGCGCCGGCGACGAGGAGGAGTCGGCGGTGATCGACGAGGACTACCTGCGCGCCCTGGAGTACGGGCTGCCCCCCACCTCGGGGTTCGGGCTGGGCGTGGACCGCCTCGTGATGCTCCTCGCCGACGTGTCCAACATCCGCGAGGTCATCGCCTTCCCCACGCTGCGGCCGGAGCGCTGACGCTTCCTGGGCCGGAGGCTGATTCTTCTCCCGTTCTTACGCTCCGGCCCGGTTCCTCACACGGTCCTTACAGGTTCCTCACATCTGACGTTCAGAGTCGCGGGCAGGTGCAGTGTGCACCGCCTGTTCCAAGGAGGAGCAATGCTTCGCAAGATAATCGCCGGAACGGCCGTCGCGGGGGCCCTGACCTTCGGCGCGGCCGGCCTCGCCGGAGCCGCCACGGCCACGACCCCGTCCAGCGGGTCCGGGACGAGCGGCTCCACCCTGTGCGCCAAGCTGCCCAAGGTCGAAGCGCGGGTCCAGAAGATCGAGAACGCTCTGAAGACCCGGCTGCCCAAGGCCGAGGCCCGTGAGACCACGCTCAAGAACGAGGGCAAGACGGCGCAGGCCCAGAGGCTGGCCAACCGCATCAGCCGGATCGAGGCCCGCGAGAACAAGGTGAACGCACGGCTGTCCAAGGCCGAGGCCAAGTGCGGGACGTCCTCGACGTCCTCGACCGGCTCGGGCGCCTAGTCCGGAAGGTCGCTGAGGAGCTCCGCCGCCAGCCGGGTGAGGCCCGCCCGTAACTCGGGGGGTCCGATCCCGGCGGTGGCATCCTCGGCGCGTTCGACGTAGGTCCGCGCTTCGTGGACGGAGGCGGCAATGCCCGCCGAGGCCATGACCATGGCGCGGGCCTTGTCGCGTTCGGGCTGGGCCAGCGGCTGGCCGAGCAGCGCGCGCAGGTCCGGGCCGGCGTCAGGATCGGCCAGCGCCACCAGTGCGGGCAGTGTGTAGATGCCCTCGGCGAGGTCCTGGCCGGCCGGCTTCTGCAGCTGGCCGTCGGTGGCGGTGATGTCGAGGATGTCGTCGCGGATCTGGAAGGCCATGCCGAAACAGCGCCCGTACTCGGTGCACGCCTCGATCTCGGTCCCGGGCAGGCCGCCGGTCAGCGCCCCGATACGGCACGACGTCGCGGTCAACGCCGCCGTCTTGCCGCTGATGGCCGATGTGTAGTCCTCGCGGCTGCGGCCGATCTGGAAGGCGGAGCGCACCTCGGACACCTGTCCCTGGCACAGCTTCCCCAGCGTGTCCGCCAGCAGCGTCGCGATCTCCGTCCCCAGGCTGGCTGCGATGGCCGCACTGCGCGCCAACAGGTAGTCGCCGGCGACGATGGCCACGAGGTTGCCGTAGCGGCTGTTGACGCTCTCGACGTTGCGCCGGATCGTCGCTTCGTCGATCACGTCGTCGTGGTAGAGCGAGGCGAGATGGACCAGCTCGACCGCGACGCCGCCCATCAGGTCCTCGTGTGTGGCGTCACGATCGCCCCCCGTCGCCGTCGCCAGCGCCAGGAGCGGGCGGAGCCGCTTGCCCCCGGCGGCGATGAGATGCGTCGTCACCTCGTCCAGGAAGCCGTCCCCCGTGACCACGGACTCGGTCAGGAGGGGCTCCAGACGCCGCAGTCCCTCTTGCAGGCGGGGCAGGCCGAGGGCCTGGGTCGGGTTCACTCCCCCAGACGTTAGGGCACGTCCCCGGCGCGGCGACAACCCGCCCGAGCAGGGACGGAGCAACCCCGGGACCCGGGCGAAGGAAATTCCCGGTGGCGGGGTTCCCTCCTGTACCCCCTCGCACCTGCCGCCTGCTCCAACTAAGGCCACAGGTACACTGGGCCGAGAAGTCAGAGAGGAAGAAGAGAGGCGGTCAGGGTGTTCGAACGTTTCACCGACCGGGCACGGAGGGTTTTGGTGCTGGCGCAGGAAGAGGCGCGCCTGCTCAATCACAGCTTCATCGGAACCGAGCACATCCTCCTCGGCCTCATCCACGAGGGTGAGGGTGTCGCGGCCAAGGCCCTCGAGTCCCTCGGGATCTCGCTCGAGGCAGTGCGCGAGAAGGTCGAAGAAACGATCGGCATGGCCGGGACCGCGCCGAGCGGTTCGCCGCCGTTCACCCCGCGGGCAAAGAAGGTTCTCGAGCTGTCGCTGCGCGAGGCGCTGCAGCTCGGCCACTCCTACATCGGCACCGAGCACATGCTGCTCGGCCTCGTCCGCGAGGGTGAGGGCGTGGCCGCCACGGTCCTCGTCAGCCTGGGCGCCGACCTCGGCCGGGTACGCCAACAGGTGATCCAGCTCATGTCGGGCAACCAGGGCAAGGAGTCCGTGGGCGCGAGCCAGGGCCAGAGCTCCGGCGACAGCCCGTCGGGCTCGCCCGTGCTGGACCAGTTCGGCCGCAACCTGACGCAGCTGGCGCGGGAAGGGAAGCTCGATCCGGTCATCGGGCGCGCCAAGGAGATCGAACGCGTCATGCAGGTGCTGTCGCGCCGCACCAAGAACAACCCCGTGCTCATCGGCGAGCCCGGCGTGGGCAAGACCGCCATCGTCGAGGGCCTGGCCCAGCAGATCGTGTCCAACGACGTGCCCGAGACGCTCACGGGCAAGCAGCTCTACACGCTCGACCTGGGCGCGCTCGTGGCGGGCAGCCGTTACCGCGGCGACTTCGAGGAGCGGCTCAAGAAGGTCCTCAAGGAGATCCGCACGCGCGGCGACATCGTCCTGTTCATCGACGAGATCCACACGCTCGTCGGTGCCGGCGCGGCCGAGGGCGCCATCGACGCCGCCTCCATCCTCAAGCCGATGCTGGCGCGCGGCGAGCTGCAGACGGTCGGGGCGACCACGATCGACGAGTACCGCAAGCACCTCGAGAAGGACGCTGCGCTCGAGCGCCGCTTCCAGCCGGTCAAGGTCGACCAGCCGTCGGTGGCCCTGACGATCGACATCCTCAAGGGCCTGCGCGACCGCTACGAGTCGCACCACGCCGTGAGCATCACGGACCAGGCCCTCGTCGCCGCCGCCAACCTGGCCGACCGCTACCTGGCCGACCGCTACCTGCCGGACAAGGCCATCGACCTCATTGACGAGGCGGGCAGCCGGTTGCGCATCCGCCGCATGAGCACGCCGCCGGCCGCCAAGAAGCTCGACGAGGAGATCACGCGCCTGCGCGCCGACAAGGAGTCTGCGATTGAGAAGGGCGCCTTCGAGCAGGCCAAGAAGCTGGCCGAGCAGGAGAAGGAGCGCCTCGACATCAAGGAGAGCCAGGAGGCCGAGCTGCGCGCCGAGGGCGTGGACCTGTTCGACGTGGTCGACGAAGAAGTGATCGCCGAGGTGCTGGCGGCGTGGACGGGCATCCCCGTCTACCGGCTCACCGAGGAGGAGACCGCCAAGCTCCTGCGCATGGAGGAGGAGCTGCACAAGCGTGTCATCGGCCAGGAAGAGGCCTTGAAGGCGCTTTCGCGTGCCATCCGCCGGACGCGGGCCGGGCTCAAGGACCCCAAGCGGCCGAGCGGGTCGTTCATCTTCCTGGGGCCGACGGGCGTCGGCAAGACGGAGCTCGCCAAGACGCTGGCCGAGTTCCTCTTCGACGACGAGGACGCACTCATCCAGCTCGACATGTCCGAGTACATGGAGAAGCACACGGTGTCGCGGCTCGTGGGCTCGCCCCCCGGCTACGTCGGCTACGAGGAGGGCGGCCAGCTGACAGAGGCCGTGCGGCGCAAGCCGTTCTCCGTCGTGCTCTTCGACGAGGTCGAGAAGGCGCACCCCGACGTGTTCAACACGCTGCTGCAGATCCTGGAGGACGGCCGGCTGACCGACGCCCAGGGCCGCACCATCGACTTCAAGAACACCGTGCTGATCATGACCTCGAACCTCGGCACCGCCGACCTGCGCAAGGCGAACATCGGCTTCGCCAAGACGTCGGAGGCCGTGACCTACGAGCGCATGAAGGCCAAGGTGGACGAGGCGCTCAAGGCCCACTTCCGCCCCGAGTTCCTGAACCGGATCGACGAGGTCATCGTGTTCCACGAGCTGTCGCGGGCCGAGGTCACTGAAATCGTCGATCTCCTCATGTCGCGCACGGTCAAGCAGCTGTCGGAGCAGGGCATCGGCCTGGAGCTGACGCCGGCGGCCCGGTCGTTCCTGGCCGACAAGGGCTACGACCCCCAGCTGGGGGCCCGGCCGTTGCGGCGGGCCATCCAGCAGCTGGTCGAGGACCCGCTGTCCGAGCGCATCCTGTGGAAGGAGTTCCGGGTCGGCGAGACGATCGTCGTGGACCTGGAGGACTCGCCCATCGAGGGCGAGGGCCCGCAGCTCTCGTTCCGGGCGATAGAGGGCATGGAGCCCCCGCCGCTCGAGCTGGCCGGCGCGGGCGCCGACACCGAATAGACGCGGGCGCGGGTCACTCCCAGCAGTAGCGGAACTCGCCGCGCAGGCTCCGGTCGTACCCGGGCAGCCGCCGCGCCATGAAGTTCGGGTTGTGCCGGTCGACCGGGGGGTAGTGAATGCCGAGCGGCCAGGCGGGCTCGAAGCCGAAGCGCTCGTAGTACACGGGGTCTCCGAGCAGCAGGAGCAGGGGATGCTCCCAGTCGCAGGCGTGCTTTATCACCGCCAGCATCAGCGCGCTGCCGATGCCCTCACCCTGGCGCTCCGGCGCGACCGAGAGCGGCGCCACGCCGAGGACGTCGCGTGCGCGTGCGCGTGCGGCTGTGCCTGCGCCGAGCAGCCCGGGCGCGGCCATGACGTGGCCCACCACGTTGCGCCCGTCGTGGGCGACGAGCTCGAGCAGCCGCAGCGGGTGGCAGCGCGACCAGGTGCTCCGGACGATGTCGATCTCCTCGTTGGCGTCGTGTTCGGGGCTGCTGAACGCGTCCTCGACGACGTCGAGGATGAGCGCGGCATCGCTGTCCCGGGAGAGGCGGATGGCGACGGTCACGACGGCGCCGCCGGCACGGCCGGCGCTGGCGGCACCCGTACCGCCACGGACACGACCTGGTGGTCGGAGAGGCCGTCGCACGAGGTGACGGCGGGACGCCGGGCCTCGAGCCCGCGGACGAGGATCCAGTCGAGCTTGAGCGGGACGTGATCGGGCAGCCCCCGGGGGTCGTGGCTCGTCGTGGGCGCGGCCACGTTGGCGTCGGTCCACGCGAAGCCGTGTGCCCGCGCCACCTCGAAGAGCGGCTCCGTGTCGACCGGCCAGGTGAAGCGCGCCGGGGCACGGGCGCGCATGCGGCGGACGGCAGCACGATCGGCGAGCTCTTCGAGCGCCACGCCGAACGTGTTGAGGTCACCAGCGACGACAGCCGGTTCCGGTCCGGGGCCTATCGCCTGGAGGAGCGTTTCCAACTGGGCGGCCCGCCCGTTGGGTTCGGTCATGTTCTCCAAGTGGGTCGACGCGAAGCGCACCGGCGTCCCGCCCACCTCGAGCGTGGCCAGCACCGCCATGCGCCCGCCGACACGGGGCTCCGTCGAGCCCGCCTTGAACCAGGCGCCCTCCCCACCGAGGCGCACGACGGCCGGGTCCTCGAGTCGAGCGGCCGTGAGGATTGCGTTGCCGTGCAGCCCGCGCGTGTTGTCGCCGACCAGCTCCACGAATTCCACGCCGTACCCATACCCCGTCCCCAGCTGTTCCGCGAGGACACTGGGCACGTCGACGTCGCCGGTGCGCGCCATGCCCGAATCGAGCTCGGACAGCAACAGGACGTCCCCCGCGCAGTTGCGCAGCAGTTCAGCGGCGCGTGGGGCGTCCCCGCCGCGCTCCGCGTTCCAGGCGACCACGCGCACCCACCCATTCAGGGGCGTCGGTTGCTGGGCCGGGGCGTGCAGCTGCGTCTCCACCTCGTGCAGGCAGGCGAGGTCGGCGATGAGGCGTCTGTGCAGATCCTGGTCGCCGAGGCTCTCCGCCCAGTGCGCCCGGCCGGAGGCGGTGGGGTGCATCCACGCCCCGAGCCTCGCCTGGCACCGTTTCCGCGACAAGCCCTCATGGTGGTGTCTGTCTCTGGCGTCGAGGGGCCATTCGGCCGGGGCTGGTGGGTCGAGAGCCCATTCGGCCGGGGCTGGTGGGTCGAGAGCCCATTCGGCCGGGGCTGGTGGGTCGAGAGCCCGTTCGGCCGGGGCTGGTGGGTCGAGAGCCCGTTCGGCAGGGGCCGCTGGGTTGAGAGCCCGTCTGCGGAGTGTCCTCTAAAAAAAAGAATAATCATCGGCGATTATCCTTTCGAAAATACCTAGCCCTCCCGCCCTACCGCTGTCGGTGTTCGCCCTTCGGGCGAATACCTCTACCCCGGTCGGTGTTCGCCCTTCGGGTTTTCGCCCTTCTGGCTTTCGCCCCGCACCGGGGGCCTTCGCCCTCTTGGGCCTTTGCCCCCCTCACGGGCCCCCCGTAGACGATCGCCGGATCCGGACCTGGCTGACCAGCCCCGTTGTGACAACGGGTCCGTACAGTGCGCCGCATGGCACCGCGGGCCCGCTCCGTCGTTTACGTCTGCGGGGAATGCAAGGCGACGGCGCACCGCTGGGCTGGACGATGCGGCAAATGCGGCAACTGGAACACGTTGTGTGAAGCACCGCAGGCGGCGCCACACCACCCGGGGTCGCCGCACCACCCGGCCTCGCACCACGCGGCCGAACCCCCAGCACTCGTCGCCCTACGAGACGTCGGCACGGACTCGGCCCGCCCCCTGCCGACGGGCGTCGGCGAGCTCGACCGCGTGCTCGGCGGCGGCGTGGTCGCCGGCTCCGTCACGCTCCTCTTCGGGCCGCCCGGCATCGGCAAGTCCACCCTGCTCTTCCAGGTGCTGTCCTCGGTGGCGGCCACCGGCGTCGATGTCATGCTGGCCTCGGCCGAGGAGTCCCTCGCCCAGGTGGGTGGGCGCGCCGGACGTATCGGCGCCGTCCCCCCGCATCTCCTCGCGCTCGAGGGGTACGACGTCGACGCCATCGAGGCCGCGTTGGCGCGGCATCGTCCCGCGCTGGTCGTCGTCGATTCGCTCCAGTCGATCGCCGACCCGCTCCTGTCGCAGTCCGCCGGCAGCTTGGCGCAGGTGCGCGCGTGTATCGAGCGGCTGACAAGACTGGCGAAGTCTTCCGGCGTCCCCGTCGTGCTGGTCGGACACGTCACCAAGGACGGCGATCTGGCCGGACCACGCGCCGTCGAACACCTCGTCGACACCGTGCTCTCCTTCGACGGCGACCGCCATCACGCCCTGCGCGTGCTGACCTCCGTGAAGCACCGCTTCGGGCCTGCCGGCGAGGTCGGCATCTTCGAGATGCGCGACGACGGGCTCCGCGCCGTACCCGACCCCGGCCCGCTCATGCTCGGCGACCGCATGTTGGGGGTGCCCGGTTCCGTCGTCGTCCCGGTGCTGCAGGGCCGGCGGCCGCTCCTCGTGGAGGTCCAGGCGCTCCTCGGACCGAGCGCAACCACCGGCCACGGCCACCCCGGCCACACCGGCCACACCGGCCATACCAGCCACGGCCACACCGGCCGCTCCCACGCCCTCGGCCTCGATGCCGGCCGGGTCAACCTCCTCATGGCCGTACTGGCCTGCCGCACAACGGAAGAACTCCCCACGCCCGCGGACGTCTTCGTCGCCGCTGTCGGCGGCATCACCGTGTCCGAGCCCGCGGCCGACCTCGCGGTCGCACTCGCTGTGGCGTCCGTCGCACACGGGCGCGTTGTGCCGGCAAACCTCGTTGTCTTCGGAGAGCTGGGTCTCGCCGGAGAGGTCCGGCTCGTCCCCGGCGCCGACCGCCGGCTGGCCGAGGCGCAACGCGCCGGGTTCACCCGCGCGCTGGTGCCCTTCTCGACGCCGGCCGACGCCGCGCCGCCCGCCCTGACCGTGCACCCCGTGCGCACCCTCGACGACGCGCTCGCCCGGGTGTTCTCCGAAGAACGCGGCGCAGCGCCGGATACGATGCCCACGTGGTCGACCAGGGCAGTGGCAGCCAGCCGCTGAACGACGCCCTGGGCATGATCGCCCCGGGCACCGCACTGCGCGAAGGGCTCGACCGGATCCTCCAGGCGAAACACGGGGCGCTGATCATCGTCGGGGACGATCCCGCCGTCCTTTCCATCTGCACCGGGGGCTTCCTCCTCGATGCGGAGTACTCCCCCCAACGCCTCTCGGAGCTGGCCAAGATGGACGGCGCCATCATCCTGGCCCCCGACGCCTCACGCATCGCACGGGCCAACGTGCACCTCGTCCCCAAGTCGACGATCCCCACGTCGGAGACCGGCACCCGGCACCGCACCGCCGAGCGGGTCGCCCGCTCCATCGACGTGCCCGTGGTCGCGGTGTCCGAGGCGATGGCGACCATCGCCGTGTACCGCAACGACCGGAAGCACACGACCCAGTCCGCGGGATGGCTCATCGACCGCTCGAGCCAGGCGCTGGCCACGCTGCAACGGTTCCGGGTGCGCTTCGACGACGCGCTGTCCACGCTGACCCGCCTCGAGATGGAGGACTCGGTCTCCGTCCGTGATGTCGTCTCCGTGCTCCAGCCGGGCGAGATGGTCCGACGCATCGCCGTCGAGATCGAGGGCCACCTCGTCGAGCTCGGCTCCGACGGCCGCCTCATCCACCTGCAGACCGAGGAGCTCAGCGGCGGCGTGCCCGAGACGCTGGCGCTCGTGTTGCAGGACTACAGCGACGCCCAGGGCATCGAACACCTGCAGTCGATGTCACCCGACTCGCTCATGGACCTGCCGAAGGTCGTGTCGGCGCTGAACCTCCCCGCGCACGACGGCCAGCTGCACGCCGAGCTGGCCCCCCGGGGCTACCGGCTCTTACACCGCCTGCCGCAGCTGTCCGAGGTCCTCATCGAGCGCCTGGTCACCCGCTTCGGCACCCTCCCCGAGGTCCTGTCCGCCTCGGCCGCCGAGCTCGAGTCCGTGGACGGCATCGGTGCGGCGACGGCCCGCCACGTGCGCGACGGGCTCGCCCGTCTGGTCGAGGCCAGCATCTTCGAGCGATACGAATGAGCGGCCGCGCCTGGTAGAATGGTGAGCCGCCGTCGGAGGGGTCGCACCCCTTCCGGCAGCCTCTCACCAGCGTCACCGGCACTTTTGTGTGCCCGTGCGGCTGCATGCAAGGAGTCTGAGTCCTGTGTCGTTCAAGGTCGGAGACAAAGTCGTCTACCCCCACCACGGGGCAGCTGTCATCGAGAAGCGTGAGACCAAGGTCGCGTTCGGGGAGAAGCGGGAGTACCTGGTCCTCCGGCTCGCCTACGGCGACCTGATCCTCAACGTGCCGGCCGACAACACCGAGGGCGTCGGCCTGCGCGAGGTCATTAACGACGAGGAGGTCGAAGAGGTCTTCGCCGTGCTGCGCAAGAAGGAAGCGCGCATGCCGACCAACTGGTCCCGCCGCTACAAGAACCACTCGGAGAAGCTGCGCTCGGGCGACATCTACCAGGTCGCCGAGGTGGTCCGGAACCTCTCCATCCGGGACAAGGACAAGGGCCTGTCCGCCGGCGAGAAGCGGATGCTGCAGCGGGCGCGCCAGATCCTCGTGTCGGAGCTCACCTTCGCGCTCAACGTGGACGAGGAGACGGCGGAAGAGCGTCTGAACGACGCCCTGACCTGACCCGGCCGCACGCACCGTGGCGAAGGTGTGGTCGGTCGTCGTGGCGGGAGGTGCGGGCCGGCGCTTCGGCCAACTGAAGCAATTTTCGCTTCTGGGTGACCGCCCCGTCGCCGACTGGGCGGTACAGGCGTGCCGCCACTGTTCTGCCGGCGTCGTCCTCGTCGTCCCGGCCGGCGAGGCCGGGGACCACGGGGCGGACGCGGTGGTGACCGGCGGCGCGACGCGCGCCGACTCGGTGCGCCACGGTCTGGCCGCAGTGCCCGCCGACGCCGAGGTGATCGTCGTGCACGACGCCGCCCGCCCGCTCGCCACGCCCGCACTCTTCGACGCGGTGATCCGGGCGGTGACCGAGCGCGGCGCCGGCGGAGCCGTCCCCGGGCTGACCCCGAGTGACACCATCAAGGTCGTGAACGACTCCGGGCACGTCACGGCCACGCCCGACCGGCGCACCCTGGTGGCGGTGCAGACGCCTCAGGCCTTCGGTGCCGCCGTCCTGCGCCGCGCGCACGAGCACGCCGCACCTGGTGCGGGCTCCACGGACGACGCGTCGCTGGTCGAGGCGATCGGCGAGGCCGTCGTCGTCGTGCCGGGCGACCCGGCCAACCTCAAGATCACGACGCCCGAGGACCTCCTCACGGCAGAACGCCACCTGGCCCGGGGCGGCGACTGAGGGGATGGACGCGGGCATGCGCATCGGCCAGGGGATCGACGTCCATCCGTTCTCCGATGACCCGCACCGCACGCTTGTGCTCGGTGGTGTCGTGATTGAGGGTGCACGCGGCCTGCGGGGGCACAGTGACGCCGACGCCGTGTGCCACGCGCTGGCGGATGCCATCCTCGGCGCCGTGGGGCTGGGCGATCTCGGCCGGCATTTCCCTGACGACGACCCCGCCTGGGAAGGGGCCGACTCCGTCGCGCTGCTGACCGAGGTCGGTCGCATGGCGCGTGACGCGGGCTTCGCGTGCGTCAACGCGGACTGCACCGTCGTCGCGGACACGCCCCGGCTGGCGCCGCGCACCGCGGCCATGGTGACCCGGCTCACCGAGGTGCTCGGCGCACCGGTGTCGGTCAAGGCGACGCGCGCCGAGGGTCTCGGCGCCTTGGGGCGGGCCGAGGGCATCGCGTGCCTGGCCGTCGTGTTGTTGGGCCCACTATGAGCGCCTCGCGGCGCGGATCACCTCGCGGACGGGGGGCGCGTCCGGGACCGCGCCCCCGCCCGCGCTCGGGTCCGCGTCCTGAGGCCATGAGCGAGCTCGGCGGCGACCAGGTCGAGGGCCGGCGGGCCGTCCTCGAGCTCCTGAGTGCGGGGCGCCGCACCGTCCGGCGGGTCCTCGTGGCGGAGGATCAGGATCCGTCGCCGCAGCTCGATCGGATAGAGGCGTTGGCTGCCACCATGCGGGTGCCCCTCGAGACGGTGCCCCGGGCCCGGCTGGACGCCCAGGCCCGCACCGAGGCGCCGCAGGGCGTCCTGGCCCTGGCGCGCCCGGTCGACCCGGTGCCGCTCGAGGACCTGGGCGCGCCCGGGGGCGGCGGCGGCACCCCGCCGTTCCTCCTGGTCGCGGCCGGCATCACCGATCCCCGCAACTTGGGCGCGTTGCTCCGCAGCGCCGAGTGTGCCGGGGTGACCGGGGTCGTCTTGCCCCGCCATCGCTCGGCCCGGCTGTCGCCCACCGTCACCAAGACGGCGGCCGGCGCCATTGAGCATCTGCCCTTTGCCGTGGTGGGCGGCGTCCCGGCCGCGCTCACCGCGCTGCGCGAGCTCGGGGTGTGGTCGATCGGGCTCGCCGGGGAGGCCGAGCAGTCGCTCTACGAGCTTCCCCTCGGCCAAGGACCGGTGGCGCTCGTCGTCGGCAGCGAGGAGAAAGGGCTGGCGCCGTTGGTGCGCAAGCGCTGCGATGCGCTCGCGTCCATTCCCCAGCACGGCCGGCTGCCCTCGCTCAACGTCGGTGTGGCGGGCGCGGTCGCCTGTTTCGAAGTCGCGCGGCAGCGCGCCGCCGCCGTCGGCTAGGCCGCGGCGCCCACCTCCGTGGTGCAGAACGCGCATCGGCGCGCCGCCACCGGGATGTCGCTCAAGCACTCTGGACACTCCCGCGTCTCGGGCTCGGGCTCCTCCTTCGGCAGGAGGTTCAGCCGGCGCATCAACGCGGTGAGCGGCACGACGACCGCGAAGAAGACAACCGTCGCGATGATGAGGAACGACAAGACCGCGTTGATGAACGACCCGTACTTGAACCGCGAGTGGTGCCAGGTGAAGTAGAGGTTCGAGAAGTTCTGCTTGCCGAAGATGGCCGCGATCAGCGGAGTGATCAGGTCGGCCACGAATGCTGTCACCATCGCGGTGAAGGCCACGCCGACCACCACCGCGACCGCCAGGTCGACGACGTTGCCGCGCAGGACGAACTTCTTGAAATCACTCAGCATCGGTGCCTCCCTATCCGCGTCGCTCCCACCCCAAACACGCTCCGACGGAGGCCGAGGGAGCCCGAGGCAGGAATCGAACCCGCGACATCTTCATTACAAGTGAAGTGCTCTACCAACTGAGCTACTCGGGCGCAGACCTCACATTACAACGGCCCCGACCAGCGGAAAGGCTTGCGTCGGGGCGGGTGGCACGGCAGGCTGGACCCGAATGGACGCCGACGGACAGGACACCGTGCCGTCACCGAGGGTGTCGCCCGTGCGGGCGGCTGTCGTGCTCGTCGTGTTCGTCGTCGCGGTTGCCATCCTCGTTGCGGTGGGTACCCGTCCCAGCGTGACCGCCGCGACCTCCGCCGCCACTACGACGACCACCGCGGCCGGCGGCGCCACGACGACCACCGGCGCCGGTCATACGACGACGACCACCGCGGCGGGTCATACGACGACGACCAAGGCTGGTCATCACAGCACAGCCACCACGACGACCACGGCGCCCCGCAACACGGTCAGCGTCGTCGTGGCGAACGCCACCGGCACGAACGGGCTGGCCGCGCACTTCTCCACTGTCATCGGTGGCGGCGGTTGGAGCATGCAGACGCCCACTGACGCGACGACGACCGAGGCCACCTCCGCCGTCTACTACGCGGCGGGGCAGCAGGCGGCGGCTGCGGAAGTCGCCAACATGATCGGCGTCAAGCCGCAGCAGGTCCTCCCGTTGAGCACCGCGACGCCGGTGAACGGCGTCACCGGCACCGACGTCGTCGTGGTCGTCGGGCAGGACCTGGCCCAGTCCAGCTGAGCCGGCTGCACCGCTGACGTTGGCACCGGCACTTCCTGCGCCGTTGCAGCCGCTGGCCGACGACCCGCGGCACGGCGCGTTGTTCCTCGACTTCGACGGCACGCTCTCGGCCATCGTCGAGAACCCCGTCGGAGCGATGCCGCTGCCGGGCGTGCCGGCACTGCTCGAGGACCTGGCGCGGTGCTTCGCGTTGGTGGCGGTGATCTCCGGACGCCCCCCGGACTTTCTCGCACACGTCCTGGGCCAGCCGCGCGGCGTCGAGGTCGTCGGCCTCTACGGCCTGGCGCGCGCGCTCGCCGCGTCGGGCCAGGCGGAACACTGGGCGGCCGTGATCAACGACGTGGTGGCCGAAGCGGAGGCGGAGGCGCCTCCCGGCATTTATGTCGAGCCCAAGCTCCTGACCGTCACCCTGCACTGGCGGCACGCACCCGAGGCCCAGCCCTGGGTGGCGGCGTTCGCCGATAGGGAGCGGGCGGCGCGCGGGCTGCGTGTCTTCGGCGGCCGGATGGAGCTCGAGTTGCGCCCGCCCGTCGATGTCGACAAGGGCTCCGTCATCCGTTCACTCGCCCCGACCGTCGAAGGCCTCCGCGCCGTCGCGGCCTTCGGCGACGACAAGGGCGACCTGCCCGCCTTCGAGGCGGTGGGCGGCCTCGAGGCGCTCGTGGGCCACCCGGTGCGAGCCGTGCGGGTCGCCGTGGTCGACCACGAGAGCCCGCCCGAGGTGGCCGCCGCGGCGGACCTCACGGTGGCGGGCGCCCCCGCCGCGGTCGCCTTGTTGCGCACGCTCGCTGACGCCGCTCAGCCCTGAGCCGCGGCCAGCTGGTCGTCCCACCAATCCGCGGACGTCCGGCCCCGCACGGTGTCGCGCAAGGCAGCGGCCCGCTCACCTCGCTCGGCGGCGGGCATCAATAGCGCCGCATGCAGCGCCTCGGCGGTCGCGGTCAGGTCGAAGGGGTTCACGCCCAGCGCGCCGGCCGGCCCCAGCTCCTCCCACGCCCCGGCCTCCTGCGAGAGCACCACCACCCCGTCCACCGTGTTCAGCAACGCGCCCTCCTTGGCCACCAGGTTCATGCCGTCGCGCACGGGGTTCACCAGCAGCACGTCCGACATCGACAGGGCCGCCAGCGCTCGGTCCCGGTCGTCCTCCACGTGCAGCACGATCGGCGTCCAGTCCCCGCCGCCGCCACTGCCGCCCGCGAACGAATGGTTGATCCGTTCCGCCGTGTGCGCCACCTCGGCCCCGTAGGCGAGATATTCCGCCAGCCCTTGCCGGCTGGGGTACGCCAGCGCCACGTGCACGAGCTGGCCGCGCCACTCCGGATGCGCGGTTAGCAGCTCCTCGAAGGCCAGCATCCCCCGCACGATGTTCTTCGACGGTTCCATTCGGTCCGACCGCACGATCATCGGGCGCCCGCCCACCGCCGCCCGCAAGGCGTCGCCCGCCGCCGCGCACCCCGGCGAGGCCGCCTCCCGCGTCAGCGCGTCGGCGTCCGGCCCGAGCGGCGCCACGAACGTCCGCGGCGCCCGACGCCCCGCCGCCGCGTAGCACCCCAGGAAGCTCGCCTCCCACTTGTGACAGTGGAATCCGCACGCGCCGTACCCGGCCATGCCGTCGAGGAGCTCGGCCGAGACGTCGTCGGGGAGCACGCCCAACATGCCGGGATCGGCGAAGGGGGTGTGGAGGAAGTGCACCGTGCGCAGGTCCGGCCGCGCCTCGGCCAGCATCCGCCCCAGCAGCGAGAAGTGGTAGTCCTGCACCAGCACCGTGTCGCCCTCCGCCGCCCTCGTCGCCACGGTTTCGGCCATGGCCCGGTTGTAGGTGCGATACCCCTCCCACGCCTCACGCCAGCGCCGGTCGAAGCGGGGCCGGCTCGGCAGGTCGAAGAGGTGGTGGTGGCAGTACCACAGCGTGGTGTTGGCCACGACGTCGTAGGCCTGCCTGTAGGTGGCGTCGTCGACCACCACCGGCGCCAGGTCCAGGCCGTCCTCGTGCATGAGGCCCCGCGCGACGGCCTCCCGGTCCGCCGCTCCCATCGTGACCGACGCCCAGGTCGTCCCGCTCCCCGCGAGGAGCCGGTGCAGGGACGAGGCCAACCCGCCGCCCGTGGGCACGGGCACGAGCGCGCCGTCCGCGCCGGTGCGGAAGGTCAGCGGGCCGCGGTTGGAGACGACGAGCGCGCGGCTCACGTCCGGTTCGGCCGCGGGGACGGTTCGGCGCGCGCCAGCGCGGCCCGCAGGACGTCGACCGCCTGGGGCCGCAGTTCGTCCAGGGGCCGGTTGCGGTGGATGCGCTCGCCCAGGTCCACCTGGGCGATGCGGTCGGCGCCCAGGCTGCGCGCGACGTCTATGAGCAGTCCCAGCTCCACGCCGTAACCGTCCGCGAAGCCGACCTTCTCGAAGACCCAGCGGTGGCCGGCCGTCTCCCCGGCCAGCGGCTGGCGCACCCAGGACAACTCCGGGAAGAGGAGCTCCAGCACCGGACGCGCCACCAGCTCGGTCACGCGCCCGCCGCCCGTCGGCTGGCCGTGCAGGGGCCGGGTGTAGAAGCCTTTGACCAGTGCCACGTCGTCGTCCGTGAGGAGCGGGCCGAGCAGGCCCGTCACGAAGGCCGGCGTGGTGTTGGCGACGTCGGCGTCGAGGAACGCGACCACGTCACCCTCCGAGGCCTCGAGGGCGGCGGCCATGGCCCGGCCCTTCCCGCCCGAACCGCCGGGACCGCCCACCACCCGGGCGCCGGCGTCGCGGGCTTGATCGGCCGTGTCGTCGGCCGAGCCGTCGTCGAGCACGATCACCTCGTCGACCAGGCCGCTGCCGCCGTGGGCGGCCAGGAACGGCTGGACGACGGCCCGCACGACCGAGCCCACGGTCGAGCCCTCGTCGCGGGCGGGGATGCACACGGACACCGTGCGCCCGGTGGCCGCCTTGGCCCGCGCGACCAGGTCTGTGGGGAAATCCCCGTGGTGGTAGGTCTGCGCCCTCTGCGCCACGCACCGATTCAAGCAGCCGCCGGGTCAGGCCATGCATTGAGCCGTGCGTTGAGGCCCCTGCCCTGGGCGGCTACCATGGGTGGACATCATCCAGAGCGACTGAGGGACGGGCCCGTTGACGTCGCGGCAACCAGCGCAGAAGTCACATTTCGCACCAGGTGCCAATGCCCGATCGATGAGGAGGACCAAATGGTCGATTTCGTCACTGGGCTGCGTTGTCGTGAGTGCCAGCGCACCTTCCCCGCCGAAGCCCTGCACGTGTGCGACTACTGCTTCGGGCCGCTCGAGGTCGCCTACGACTACGAGCGCATCGCTGCGACCATCAGCCGGGAGCGCATAGAGGCCGGGCCGCGGACCATCTGGCGCTACCGGGACCTGCTGCCGGTGGACCTGGACGACGAGGTGCCGGTCGACCTGGGCGCCGGCTTCACGCCGCTGGTGCGGGCCGACCGCCTGGCCGCCGAGCTCGGGCTGGGGGAACTGTGGATCAAGGACGACACCGCCAACCCGACGGGCTCGTTCAAGGACCGTGTCGTCTCGGTCGCGCTGACCAAGGCCCGTCAGCTCGGCTTCAAGGTGGCGGCGTGCGCCTCGACGGGCAACCTCGCCAACTCGGTGGCCGCTCACGCCGCCCGGGCCGGCATGGAGTCGGTCGTCCTCATCCCGCACGACCTCGAGGCCGCCAAGGTCACCATGACCGCGATCTACGGCGGCACGGTCATCGCAGTGGAGGGCACCTACGACGACGTCAACCGCCTCTGTGCGGAGCTGTCCAGCGAGCGGCCGGGCTGGGCCTTCGTCAACGTCAACGTGCGCACCTACTACGCCGAGGGCTCCAAGACGCTGGCCTTCGAAATCGCCGAGCAGCTGGGCTGGCAGGCCCCCGACCACGTCGTGGTGCCGATCGGCTCGGGCAGCCAGCTGACCAAGGTGGCCAAGGGGTTCGCGGAGCTCGGCAAGGTGGGCCTGCTCGCCGAAGAGCCGGCGGTGCGGATCTCGGGAGCCCAGGCGGAGGGCTGCTCGCCCGTCGCCACGGCCTTCGAGCTGGGCACCGACGCCATCCGGCCCGTCAAGCCGAAGACGATCGCCAAGTCCCTGGCCATCGGCAACCCGGCCGACGGCTGGTACGCGCTGGAGACGATCCGCCGGTCCGGGGGCTCGTGTGCCGCCGTGACCGACGACGAGGTGATAGAGGCCATCGGCCTGCTGGCGCGGACCGAGGGGATCTTCGCCGAGACGGCCGGCGGCGTCACCATCGCCACCCTGCGCAAGCTGGCCGCCGCCGGCGTCGTGCGGCCCGACGAGCGGGTGGTGGCCCTGGTGACCGGGCACGGGCTGAAGACGGTGGAGGCGCTCGCCGACTCCGGGGCGGCCGACACCGGGCCGACCGCCACCATCGCGCCGACCCTGGCCGCCTTCGACGCCGCCCTCTCCTACCAGCCCGACCCCGAGACCGAGGCGATCCGATGAGCCTCACCGTCCGCATCCCCACCCAGCTGCGCACCCTGACCGGCGGCGCCGGGGAGGTCCAGGTCGAGGGCTCGACCGTCGGCGAGGCGCTGAAGGCCCTGGACGCCGCGCACCCCGGCATGGGGGACCGGCTCTTCGACGACGCCGGCAACCTGCGCCGATTCGTCAACGTCTTCCTGGCCGACGAGGACGTGCGCTTCCTGGAGGGCCTGGCCACCCCGGTCGGAGACGGGCAGACCCTCTCCGTCGTGCCGGCGGTCGCCGGGGGCTGACCCGGTCCCGCCGGACCCTTCGCCCCACTCCATCGGACGTCAGCTGCTCGTTCGGAGGCCGAAGGAGTAGCCGCAGCTTCTCGTTTCTCGGACCAACGAGCAGTCCGGGCCCGATGCAGATGCGACCCCCTTCCCGAGGCCGGCTGGCGCCCAGCCACCCGGCAGGCCCCCCACCGGCGCCCAGCCCCCGGCTCGGGGAAAGGGTTGAGGCCCACCCCCGGCGGAATCAGGCCGCGCTCGACCTTGCGCCACGACCCGTATTCTGGGTACCGTTAGCACTCAGACGACGAGAGTGCTAACAGGCTCAATGGAGGAGTAGACCGAATGGCCAAGATCATCGCCTTCGATGCGGAGGCACGGCGCGGGCTCGAGACCGGCATGAACAAGCTGGCGGACGCCGTACGCGTCACCCTCGGCCCCATGGGCCGCAACGTGGTGCTCGACAAGAAGTGGGGCGCCCCGACCATCACGAACGACGGCGTGTCCATCGCCAAGGAGATCGAGCTCGAGGACCCGTTCGAGAAGATCGGCGCCGAGCTGGTCAAGGAAGTGGCCAAGAAGACGGACGATGTGGCCGGTGACGGCACCACCACGGCGACCGTGCTGGCGTGGGCCATGGTCCACGAGGGCCTGCGCAACGTCGCCGCCGGCGCCAACCCCATGGCGCTCAAGCGGGGCATAGAGGCCGCCGTCGACACCGCGGTGAGCTCCATCCACGCCATCGCCAAGGAGACCGAGTCCAAGTCCCAGATCGCCCAGGTCGCCTCCATCTCCGCGGCCGACACCGAAATCGGCGAGATGATCTCCGAGGCGATCGACAAGGTGGGCCGCGACGGCGTCATCACCGTCGAGGAGTCGCAGACGTTCGGCATGGACATGGACCTGGTCGAAGGCATGCGCTTCGACAAGGGCTACATCGCCCCCTACTTCGTCACCGACCCCGAGCGCATGGAGTCCGTCCTCGAGGACGCCTTCGTCCTGCTCGTCGGCTCCAAGATCAGCGCCGTGCGCGACCTGCTGCCCGTGCTCGAGAAGGTCATCCAGAGCGGCAAGCCGCTTCTGATCGTGGCCGAGGACGTCGAGGGCGAGGCGCTGGCCACGCTGGTGGTGAACAAAATCCGCGGCACGTTCCGCTCGGTCGCCGTCAAGGCTCCCGGGTTCGGCGAGCGCCGCAAGGCCATGCTCCAGGACATCGCCATCCTCACCGGCGGCCAGGTGGTCACCGAGGAGGTCGGCCTCAAGCTGGAGAACGTGACCCTCGACCTGCTCGGCTCGGCCCGCAAGATCGTGGTGACCAAGGACGAGACGACGATCGTCGAGGGCGGCGGCACCGAGAGCGACATCAAGGGCCGGATCAACCAGATCAAGACCGAGATAGAGAACACGGACTCGGACTACGACCGGGAGAAGCTCCAGGAGCGCCTGGCCAAGCTGTCCGGCGGGGTCGCCGTCATCAAGGTCGGTGCGGCCACCGAGGTCGAGCTCAAGGAGAAGAAGCACCGCATCGAGGACGCGGTCTCGACGACCAAGGCCGCCATTGAGGAGGGTGTCGTGCCCGGCGGCGGGGTCGCCCTGCTGCGGGCCCAGACCGCCATCCTCGAGGCCGCCGAGAAGCTGGAGTCTGACGAGGCCACCGGCGCCCGCATCGTGGGCAAGGCCGTGGAGGAGCCGCTCAGGCAGATCGCGGTCAACGCCGGCCTGGAGGGCGGGGTCGTCGTCGAGAAGGTCAAGGGCCTCAAGGGCGCCCACGGCCTCAACGCCGCCACCGGCGAGTACGACGACCTGTTCAAGGACGGGGTCATCGATGCTGCCAAGGTCACCCGGTCGGCGCTGCAGAACGCGGCGTCTATCGCGGCGCTGTTCCTGACCACCGAGGCGGTCATCGTCGAGAAGCCCGAGGAAAATGCGCCTGCAATGCCTGGCGCTGGCATGGACGACTTCTAAAAGGGAGCCTTGCGCCTGTCTCCCGGGGCGGCGTGTCACTCGGATGCCACACCGTTGCAATGGGAAACTGTGACACTGGGAACCGCCTCACCCCCAACCGAGGCTGATTGGTGCGCCCGGCCGTAAGGCCGGGCGCACCTGTGTTCTCTACACTGAGCGCGTGGCCCTGACCCCGACGACCGGCTGGGGTGTGCTCCACCTCTTCTGCCGCCTGGCGCCCGACTTCGACGCGAATTCCCTGCGTACGGCCGTGAAGTCCGCCGAGTCCGACGGCTACCAGGTGGTCCCGGTCGCCCTGCTCGGCCACAAGGCCGACCTCGGGCTCATGGTCGTGGGCCCCGACGTCTGGCGCCTGCGCCGGTTCCAGACCGAGGCCGCCCACGCCGGCGTGGTCCCCGTCCAGTCCTACGTCTCGCTGACCGAGGTCTCCGAGTACGCCGCCGGGGTCCCCGAGGAGACCCGCCAGGCCCGCCTCTTCCCGCAGCTGCCGCCCGAGGGCAAGCCGGCCTTCTGCTTCTATCCCATGTCCAAGCGCCGGGACCCGGCCTCCGGCCACAACTGGTACGCCCTGGACTTCGAGGCCCGCAAGGACCTGATGCTGGGCCACGGCAAGGTGGGCCGGACCTTCGCCGGACGGATCCTCCAGCTCATCACGGGCTCGACCGGACTGGACGACTACGAGTGGGGCGTCACGCTCTTCGGCGTCCACCCGGACGACCTCAAGGACTGCGTCTACTCCATGCGCTTCGACGAGGTCTCGGCCCGCTTCGCCGAATTCGGTCCCTTCTACACCGGCATGGTGGGCACGCTCGACGAGGTCCTCGCGGCGCTCTCGTGACGCTGACCGAGACCGCCTCCCTGGACCGCCTGCGCGACGAGCTGCGCGGGCTCGGCCGCGTCGTCGTCGCCTTCAGCGGCGGGGCCGACTCCGCCTTCCTGGCCAAGGTGGCGACCGACACCCTCGGGCTCGGCGCCGTCCTGTGCGCCACCGCGTTGTCGCCCTCGCTGGCGGCCGACGAGGAGGCGGACTGCCGCGCGCTGGCCGAGGAGTGGGGCTTGCGTTGGGTGGGCGTCCCGACCGACGAGATGCACGATCCCGCCTACGTCGCCAACGGCGCCGACCGTTGCGCCCGCTGCAAGACCGCGCTCATGGAGGCGCTGACACCGCTCGCCGCCGCGGAGCGGGCCACCGTGGTGCTCGGGGTCAACCTCGACGACCTGGGCGACCACCGGCCCGGACAGGACGCGGCAGCCGCCCAGGGCGCGCGCTTTCCCCTCGTCGAGGCTGGCTTCACGAAGGACGAGGTCCGCCGGCGGTCGCGCGCGCTCGGCCTGCGGACGTGGGACAAGCCGGCCGCGGCCTGCCTGGCCTCGCGGCTGCCCTACGGCACGCCCGTGACGCTGGGCCGCCTGCGGGCCGTCGAGGCGGCGGAATCCTCACTGCGCGCGCTCGGCTTCGGCCAGCTCCGGGTGCGCCATCACGGCGAGGCGGCCCGCCTGGAGGTGGAGCCCGACGCGCTGGCCGCCGTCGTGGCGCGCCGCGCCGAGGTCGTGGCGGCGGTGCGCGCCGCCGGTTTCGCCTTCGTGGCGCTGGACCTCGAGGGGTTTCGCTCGGGCAGCCTCAACCGGGTCCTGCCGTGAGCCAGGTGCGGGTCCGGGTCAAGCTGACGTTCCCCGAGTCCGAGGTGCCCAAGCCGGTCCTCGCCACCCTCGTCCGCCGCTTCGATGTGGAGCCCAACATCCGGCGCGCCGACGTCGAGGAGCACCGGGGCTGGATCGTCTGCGAAATCGACGGGGACGCCGCCCAGGTCGAGGCCGCCCTGGACTGGCTGCGCGCCGAGCGCATCACCGTCGACCTGCTGGGAGACGTGCTCGAAGGTTAGGAGCGGACGAGGAGCTAGTCCTCGGACTGGCGCGGCACCGTCCAGCCCGCCGAGGAGACCTGGCGCGGCTCGTAGAAGACACAGCCCTCGGGGCAGGCGAACGGCAGCGGCTCGTTGGCGTCGACCTTGCAGCGCTCGAGGCGCTCGCCCCGCGGCGTGGTCCGCATCACGTAGTGGCGGCAATCCTCCTTGACGGGCACGCCCCATTCTGGCCCACCGGGCGGGGCGCGGTAGCGTCACCGCTCGTGGATGAGAGCGACGACCGCCCTGTTCCGCTCAAGACGCTGCTGCGTTGGAGCGAGGCCCTCTCGGGCATCGCACGGACCGGCCTGGGCTTCACGCAGAGCCTCTACGAGCGGGAACGCTTCGAAGAGATCCTGCGGGTGGCGGCCGACATCCGCGCCGAGACGGACGGCGAGACGGACGACGACGGGGACTACGCCGGCGGCCTGGTCCAGGAGTGGATGGACACCGTCGGCTCCGGCATCCCCGGCTACGTGACCCCGAAGGTCGCGGTGGGCGCGGCGGTCGGCAACGAAAAGGGCGAGCTCCTGCTCATTCAGCGGGCCGACTCGGGCATCTGGCTCTACCCGACCGGCTGGTGCGACGTCGGCTACTCGGCGGCCGAGGTGGTCGTGAAGGAGGTCGAGGAGGAGACTGGCATCATCGTGGAGCCGGTCCGCCTCATCGCCGTGCTCGACGGCCTCCGCCTCGGCATGACCCGGGTGCCGCTCTACTCACTGCTCTTCTACTGCCGCGCCGTCGGGGGGCAGTTGCAGGCCCACCCCCTCGAGACCCGCGACGTCGGCTGGTTCACCCGCGAGACGTTGCCCCATCCCCTGGTCGGCTCGGAACGCTGGGGCGACCACGTCTTCGCCGCCCTCAAGGGAGAGCAGCGCGACGTCCTCTACGACCGGGTGCGCCAACCGATGTGGCGGGGCGACTCGACCAGGTCGTGATTTCTGTCGGGGCCGCCGCCTCTGCGGACGACGAGCTGTGCGCGGCGGTCACCGCCCTCGTCCCCCAGCTCTCCCGGTCCTCGCCGGCCCCGACGGCGGACGCGTTGGCCCGCATCCTGGCGCAGCCGGGGACCACGCTGTTCGTGGCGCGCGACGAGGGCCGGATCGTGGGCATGCTGACGCTGGCCACCTTCGAAATCCCGACCGGCGTGCGCGCGTGGATAGAGGATGTCGTCACCGACGCCGACACCCGCGGCAAGGGAGTGGCCAGCGCGCTGGTGGAGGCCGCGCTGGCGCACGCGGCGACGCTCGGTGTCCGGACGGTTGACCTGACGTCGCGTCCCGACCGCGAGGAGGCCAACCGCCTGTACGTGAAGCTCGGGTTCGAGCAACGCACGACGAACGTCTACCGCCGGACCTTGACGTAAGCCTTCGGCGCCCTACTGGGAGAGCGGGAAGGCGGCGGGTAGCAGGCGCATGAGCCGCGGGAACACCTGGCTGAAGCGCCCTTCGCCCCAGGGCACGTCCGGCTCGTTGGCGATGGCCTGGCCGAGCACCCCGGCGATGAGTGTCGAGACGAGGTAGATGGCCTTCTCTTCGTTGGCCGACGGGCCGAGCTCGCCCTTGGCCACCGCGTCGGCGAGGGCGTCGCGTTGGAGCTCCACCATCTCCATGCTGACCGCGAACGCCTCCGGCGTGGGATGGAAGCTCGGGACGGGACGCCAGAAGAGCAGCTCGGCGACGGCGCGGTTGGCCAGACCCCAGCGCCCGCTCGCTTCGAGGCCCGCGATGAGCGCATCGAGCCCGGGTTCGGCCGCCTGCATGGCGGCGCGCATCATTTCGAGGTTGTCGCGCTGCCCGGCCAGGAACAGCGCGTCATAGATCGCCATGAGCGACGGGAAGTACTTGTAGAGCGACGGCGGCTGGACGCCGAGGCGTCGTGCCACCTCCGCCAGGCTGAGGCCGTTCACCCCCTCTTCGGTCATGACGTCACGGGCGATGTCGAGGATCTCGCTGATCGTCTCCTGCCGGCGCCGGGCCCGGCGGTCCGGCCTGGCCGTCGCCGCTCCTGCCTCCCCCGGCGCCGTGCTGCCAGCTGCTGCCATCGCTATGAAGTATAGCTTAATAAGGCCTTGACAGCAATAGCTAATGATATTAGCTTTACTCTCGACCGGCGAGGAGATACGACCATGACCCTGACTGAGAAGGCGGTGGATGGCATGACACAGGACTCGAGGCCGAGTCGGAGCACCAGGTGGTGGCTTCGCCAGGACTCGTGCACCACGGAGATCGAAGCGACCCCCGAGCGCCTCTACGGCATGGTGGCCGACATGCCCCGCATGGGGGAGTGGAGCCCGGAGTGCCAGCAAGTCGAGTGGCTCGACGGCTCGACCGGGCCGGCCGAGGGCACCCGCTTCATCGGCCACAACCGCGGCGGCCCGCGCGGTCTCTTGAAGTGGTCTCGCCGTGGCCGCGTCCTTACGGCGGACCCCGGACGTGAGTTCGCTTTCGCGACCGAGGAGGGGGGCAAGGAGTCCGTCGTGTGGCGGTATGACTTCGAGCCCGTCGAGCGTGGCACCCGCGTGACCGAGTCCTATGAGGTGCGACGGATACCCACGTGGGCCCGCATCGTCGACGTCCCGACCAACCGCGTCCGCGAGTTGCGCGAGGGCATGCAGCACACGCTCGAGCAGTTGAAGAGCGTCGCCGAGACGACGCCGACACGGTAGGAGGCCGAACACATGACGAGCACGTACAAAGTCGCGCCAGACGTCGATGTCCTGACGTCGAACGCCCAGATCCCGGGCTTCGGATACATCCCTGTGAACGCGTTCGTGATCCACGCCGAGCAGCCGGTGCTCGTGGACACGGGTGCCGTGGTGGAGAGCGACGACTTCATGGCTGCCTTGCGGTCTGTGATCGACCCCGCCGATCTCCGCTGGATCTGGCTGACCCACACCGACTTCGACCACATCGGCTCGCTGCACCGCCTTCTCGACGAGAACGAGCAGCTCAGGGTGATCACGAGCTTCCTCGGGGTAGGGATCATGGGGCTGGCCATGCCCCTGCCCATGGACCGGGTGTACCTGATCAACCCGGGCCAGACGCTCGGCGTGGGAGACCGGACGCTGACCGCGGTCCGGCCGCCGGCCTTCGACAACCCCATCACCACCGGCCTACGCGACGAGCGGTCGGGTATCTTCTTCAGCTCGGACTGTTTCGGGGCCCTGTTGCAGGAGGAGCCGCCGGAAAGCGCCGAGGACTTGTCCGACGACGCGCTGCGTGAAGGCCAGGTCTTCTGGGCCACGGTGGACTCGCCGTGGTTGCACAAGGTGGATGAGGTTGCCCTGGCGGCGGACTTGGACAGGATCCGCGCTCTGGAGCCCACCATGGTCCTGAGCAGCCACCTGCCGGCTGCGCAGGGCTCCTCCTTGGACCGGCTGCTTGGTGCGCTCGAGTCCGTGCCCGGCGCCTCGCCGTTCGTTGGCCCGGACCAGGCCGCGCTGGAACAGATGCTCGCCGAGATGACGGGAGCGGCCGGGGCGGCCGGGTCGGCCGGGTAGCGCCTCAGCCCATGTTGTCGAGGTCGTCCGGAGCGCTGCGGCCGGTGAGTTGCTTGTAGAAGCCGTCGCCGGCGGTGATGACCCAGGTCTCGGCGATGAGTCCGTCCTCGATGCGGTTGAACATCATCTCGTCCACCTCGACGTGCTGGCCGGTCGGGGCCAGGTCGAAGTAGGGACCGGTATGGGTGGCGGACGTCGTGCAGTGGCAGGCGACGAGGTCGCCCGAGGCGACCAGTTGATGGATCACGGTGTGCTTGTCCGGGAAGGCCTCCCGGTGGATGGCCATCGTCTTGCGCTCGTCGGCCAAGGTCGAGATCTCGCCGGACGGCCTGTGCTCTCGCCAGTCTTCAGTCAGGCACGCAGCGAAGGCGTCGACGTCGCCCCCGTCGTACGCGGCCCACGCCCGTCGGAGCAACGCTGCGTTGTCCTCGGTCATGTCGAATCCTCCAGCTGAACCCCAGTGTGGCACCTGCAGAACGGTCGGTTGGGGACTACCGGACGAGCGGATGAGCCGGTTCCCGCCTGGCCGCCGCCATCATGGCGCGATCGTGCGGGCGGCGGTACGCGCTCTCGTGGCGGTCACCCCACTCGACCGGCAACCGCCGTAACCTCGCGGCCGGACACTCGTCCTTTCAGTGGCGGTCCGCGTCGGGGAGGTCGGGAATGTCACGCACGAGCAGGCGGGTCGGTGCCTTAGTGGTCGCTGCCGCCGCAGTGGCGGTGCTGATGGCCGGCTGCAGCGTGGTGAACAAGGTGCGCCAGACCGTCCACAACGTCGAGGGCAACAGGGCGACGATCGATTCGTTCAGCCAGAACCTGCAGTCGACCACGAGCACGCCGTTCGAGGCCAACTACACGACGACGGGCAGCTCGCCAGCCACGGTCGTCTATGCCGTCGATCCGTCCGACCACGGCCTTGCCTTCCACGAGACGTCGACCGGGGCCAACGCGTCGAACCTCCAGATCATCGTGAACTCCTCGGGCGAGTATGTGTGCAACCAGAGCGGGTCGGGCGGCACGTGGTCGTGCCAGAAGCTCTCGGCGGCGGACGCCGCCAGCCAGAACAAGATCTTCGACATCTATACGCCGTCGCACTGGGTGGCCTTCCTCAAGGGGGTTTCGCTCGTCGCCGGCCTCGCAGGTGACAAAGTCACGTCCTCGAGCATGACGGTGAACGGGTTCCCGATGCAGTGCGTGGACCTGGTGGCGCAGGGCGTGCCCGGCACGAGCACCATCTGCACGACGGCCCAGAACATCCTCGGCTACGTCAAGGTGGCGTCGAACTCGACCACCTTCCAGATCACCAGCTACTCGGGCTCACCCTCCTCCTCGCTCTTCCAGTTGCCACCCGGGGCCACCGTGAGCACCGTCACCACGCCCACGACGTGAGCGCCGCGGGGAGGCGCGGCCGGGGTCCGCCCGCCCGTTACCTCCGGCGGTGCAGGACCCGGCACGTGCTAGACCACGCCGGGAAGCTGCAGGACGAGACCGCGTGACTACCTTCATCACCCGCTACGACACGTCCGGACCGGGCGTGCGGTTGGCCGTCAAGGACCTCATCGACATGGAGGGCCAGCCCACGACCGCGGGCTGCCGCGCGGTGGCCGAGCGGGCGCGGCCCGCCGACAGGGACGCCGAGTGCTTGGCCGGCGCACGCGCCGCCGGCGCGCGCATCGTCGGGCGGACGAACCTGCACGAGCTGGCGCTCGGTGTCACGGGTGTCAACCCGTGGTACGGGACGCCGGTCAACCCGCTCGACCCCTCCCTCGTGCCCGGTGGCTCGTCGAGCGGCTCGGCCGTCGCCGTGGCGACCGGTGAGGCGGACGTCGCCTATGGCAGCGACACCGGTGGGTCCGTGCGCATCCCCTCGGCTTGTTGCGGCACCGCCGGCCTCAAGACGACCTGGGGACGGATCCCGCTCACGGGCGTGTGGCCGTTGTCTCCGAGCTTCGACACCGTCGGCCCGATGGCGCGTGACGTCGCCGGCCTCGTGCAGGGCATGGCGTTGTTGGAGCCGGGCTTCCGGGTCGCTCCCCTCGGCGACCTCGTCGTCGGGCGCGTGCCGGTGGACGCCCACGCGTCCATCAGTGCGGGCATCGACCGTGCCCTCGGCCAGGTGGGGTGGTCCTGCACCGAGTTCCCGATCCCGACCTGGGACAGTGCCACCGCCCAGGCGGGGCTCCTCCTCGTCGTGGAGGCGGGGCATTCGGACGCGCTGCTCGTCGCCGAGCACCCGGACCAGATCGGCGACGACGTGCTCGGCCGCCTGGAGCTGGGCGCGTCGTTCGACGACAAGGTCGTGCGGGACGCCTGGGTCGCGCAGAAGGAGTGGCAGGCGACGATGGAACGGGTGTTCTCGCGTGTCGACCTGCTGGTGACGCCGACGCTCACCATCTTTCCGCCGCCGCTCGACGACGGCGACGATCTTCTGGTCGCACGCTGCACCTTGCCGGTGAACCTGGCCGGTGTTCCTGCACTGTCGTTGCCAGTTCCCACGGACGGCCCGCTGCCGGCCAGCATCCAGCTGATCGGGCCCGCGCACAGCGAGGAACGCCTGTTGGCAGCCGGGGCGGAGCTGGAGGCCGCCATCGCCGCGGGCTGACGGCGGAAGTCGGTCACCGGTTCAGACCGGATCATCCGTTCGGACCAGAAGAGCCGACCGCAAGGATCGTTCTCGGTCAGTCGGGGGGGCAGGTCGTCATGTTCCGGCGGTTCGCACCGCACCTTCGTTTGTTCCCGGTCGCCGCCGCGACCGGTGCCCTCACCCTCGCCCTCGGCATGGCCTTCGTCGCCGTCGCACCGGCCGCCTCGTCGGCGACCGTCGAGCCGACGACGGCGGTGGCGAGCGTGAGCACGAGCCCGGTGCAGTACGGCACGTCGGTCATGTACACGATCAACGTGAGCGGTTCGCCGACGACACCGACCGGAGGTGCGGTCAGCTTTCAGGTCGGGAACACCTTTCTCTGCACTGTGCCCAATTTGGACGCAGGCACCGCCTCCTGTTCGGCGTCGAACGCACCCGGGCGGCGTGATGGCGGCGGCCGAGCGCTGGCCCGACCCGTCCTGGACGTAGCCCGGCGCTACATGGAAATGGCGCTCACGATGTTGTTCACGTGGACGCCGAGGCCCGGCAGCGATCCGAGGTTGACGGCAGTGCCGAAGTTGAAGGTCCCGCCGTCGGTGCCGACCATCAGGTAGCCCTTGGCGTCCAGGGTGGGCAGCACGGTCCGGATGTTGTTCACGTGCACCCCGATGCCGGGCAGGGAGCCCTCGAAGTTGGCGTCGCCGAAGGCGAAGGTGCCGCCGTCGGAGCCAACCATGAGATAGCCCTTCTGGTCCAAGGTGGGCACGACGCCCACGACGTTGTTCACGTGCACGCCAAGGCCGGGCAGGGAGCCCTCGAAGTTGGCGTCGCCGAAGGCGAAGGTGCCCCCGTCGGAGCCGATCATGAGATAGCCCTTGCCGTCGGGGGTCGGCACCACACCCACGATGTTGTTCACGTGGATTCCGAGGCCGGGCAGGGAGCCCTCGAAGGTGGCGTCGCCGAAGGCGAAGGTGCCGCCGTCGGAGCCAACCATGAGATAGCCCTTGTCATCGGCGCTCGGCACCACGCCGACGATGTTGTTCACGTGCACCCCGATGCCGGGCAGGGACCCTTCGAAGATGGCGTCGCCGAAGGCGAAGGTGCCGCCGTCGGAGCCGATCATGAGGTAGCCCTTGCCGTCGGGAGTCGGCACCGCTCCCACGACGTTGTTCACGTGCACCCCGATGCCCGGTAGCGAGCCGTAGAAGTTCACTGACCCGAAGGCGAAGGTGCCACCATCGGAGCCGATCATTAGGTAGTTAGGCGGCGGCGGGACGTAGGCGATGCCGCTCGGACCTTCGTCGAAGGTGGTCTTGCTCCCGGCGATGAAGGTGATCGGGTTGGGGTTGCCGCTCTTGCCCAGCTCGGCCAGGGAGAACTCCGACACCGAACCCTTGGTCGCGACAGGGTCTTCCACGTTGGCCACCCATAGGTCGCCCGCGCCGTCGAAGGTTATTTGCCAGGGATCGTCGATGCTGCCGCTGGCGGTGGACGAGAGCGTGATCGTCGGGGCGAGCGCGCCGCCTGCCGCCAGCTGGGCTGGGGTGTACATCACGACGGTGTTGGCGTCGCTGTTGGACACCCACAGGTTCCCAGAGGGGTCGAACAGCGTGGCGAAGGGATAGTGGAGGCTTCCGCCGGTGGCCGAAATGGTGATGGCCGGCGTCACGTTGCCGCCGGCCGCCAGTTGCGCCGGGGTGAACGCGATCACGGTGTTCGTTGCGGAGTTGGTGACCCACAGATCCCCGTTGGAAGCGAAGTTGCAGGTCTCGGGGCCGTGAAGGGCGGTGTTCGCGCCCGAGATGGAGAGGACCGGAGTCTGGTTGCCACCGGCCGCCACCTGGGCCGCGGTGAACTTCACGAGGGTGTCGACGCTGTAATTCGACACCCACATGTTGCCGGCGCCGTCGAAAGCCACTCCGACGGGGCCGACGACGCTGGTGCTGGTGAGCATGGTGACCGGGGTCGGGGTACCCCCCGCCTGGAGTTGGGCCGCAGAGAATTTCACAACGCTGCTCAGGGCTTGGGTGCCTTCGCCCCAGTTGGCGGCCCAAAGGTCGCCCGCCGCGTCCGGAACCAAGTTGTACGGCTCGTTGACCGAGTTGGATGCGTTCGACGTGACGATGGGGCTGGGTGCGATGTTCCCGCCGGCGCTGGGCAGGCTGAAGGCGTCGATCTGCGAGGGCGCAATGCCGGTGTCGCCTACGTAGAGCGTGCCCCGCTCGGTGGCCGCGCCCGCGACGCTCGCCGTGACTGAACTCAGCGCGATCCCGGCGGCCGTGCCCAGGCCGGCAATGCAGGCGAATGCCGCCGCGGCCCGGGCCGCCCGCCGCAGCAGTCCGGCGGGCTTCTCGGTTGGTTGACGACCATGGACGAGCATTCCGTCTGTCACCGCCGTTGCCTCCTTGACTCTTCCCGGCGCGGGCATCTCCCGCGGTGGATTCCTGCGAGGCGTGGACACCCGGCCCCGTTTCGGCCCCTGTTATAGCGAGCAAAGAGAAGGTCTGCTCGGAGAACCCACTGGTCTGGTGGAACCGCACCCGTGACGTGGGCCACGTCCGATGGTTACAGAGCGCGCTTCCGGGTCGGCGCAGCGTGTGCCAAGGCCCGTAGGGTGGCCGGGCACATGGAGATTCAGGTCTGGTCCGACTTCGCCTGCCCCTGGTGCGTACTGGGGCTAGCCCGTTTGCGGGCGGCCTGCGGAGCGTTCGAGCACGGCGACACGGTGTCCGTCGTGCACCGCTCGTTCGAGCTGCGCCCACGGGCGCCCGCCCGGGTGGAGCGGTCGATGGAGGAGGCGGTCGCCGCCAAGTACGGCATTGCGCCGGCGCAGGCACCGCGGGGCACGAGCGCCTCGCAGCGTTGGGGCGAGAGACCGGCATCGACTTTGCGTTCGAGCGCGTCCAGCTGACCAATACGTTCAACGCCCACCGTCTGGCCCAGGCGGCGCGGGGATCACCCTCGGAGGACGCGCTCGTCGACGGCCTGTTCGCCGCCTACTTCACCGAGGGCCGTCTGCTGTCCGATCACGACGTGCTGGTAGACGTGGCGGTGTCGGCCGGGCTGGACGCGCAACGGGTGCAGGAGGTGCTCGGTGGGAGCGCCTACGCGGAGGCAGTCCGGGCCGACGAGGCGGCGGCCGAGGAGATGGGCGTGACCGGCGTGCCCTTCTTCCTCATCAACGGCGCCTGGCCGGTCCCCGGAGCCCAGGATGTCGAGACGATGCTGATCCTGCTGCGCCGGGCGTGGACGCGCGCCGCCACGTCGAGTTGAGTCAGGCCATCGACCACAGGATCTCGTCGACCATCTCCATGGTCGTGTTGGGGTGCAGGAAGCAGAAGCGGGCGACCGTCTCGCCCTCCCACGTGGTGGGCGTGACCAGAGCGATCTGTTCAGCCAGGATGTGCGCGGACCAGGCGTCGTAGTCCGCCTTGGTCCATCCGGGCCGCCGGAACAGCACGATGGAGAGTCCCGGATCCCGCACGAGCTCGGTGTGCGGCACCTCGGTGATCCGCTGGGCCGCCCGTTGCGCGATGGCGAGTCCCGCCTCGGTGGCCTCGCGGTAGGCGTCGAGGCCGTGCACCGCCATGGAGAACCACAGCGGCAGGCCGCGCGCCCGGCGAGTGAGGTGGAAGGCGTAGTCGCTCGGGTTCCACTCCTCGGGGTTGCTGTGGAGCACCTCGAGGTACTGCGCGTCCTGGGTGTGGACGGCCTTGGCCAGGTTCGGCCGGCGGTAGATCAGGGCGGCGCAGTCGAACGGGGCGAAGAGCCATTTGTGGGGGTCCACGATGAACGAGTCGGCCCGTTCGAAGCCCCTGAACAATTCCCGGACCGACGGTGCGAACAGCGCGGCCGCGCCGCCGTAGGCGCCGTCGATGTGGAACCACAGGTCGCGTTCGGCCGCGACGTCGGCCACGCCGTCGAGGTCGTCGACGATCCCGGCGTTGGTCGTGCCCGCCGTTGCCACCACGCCGACGACGTCCGCGGCGCGGGGGTGGTCGCGCAGCGCGGCGCGCAATGCGTCCGCGGTCAGGCGGTGGTCGGGCGTCGGCACCGAGAACGCCGCCATGCCCAGGACGTGCAGGGCCTTGCCCACCGAGGAGTGTGCGTCCTCGCTGATGGCCACGAGGGGACGCGCCGGCGGCTCGGCGTGGCGGCGGTACCCCGTCGTGTCGCGGGCCACCATGAGTGCCGACATGTTGCCGGCCGAGCCTCCCGCCACGAAGCAGCCCCCCGCCTCGGGCGGGAAGCCCGCCTGGGCCGCCAGGACAGCGAGGGCCTGGTTCTCCGCGACGACGACCCCCGCCGCCTCGAGCCACGAGGTGCCGTGAAGCGAGGAACAGGAGACGTACATGTCGAAGAGGAGCGCGGCCTTGGTCGGTGCGGCGGGAATGAACGAAAGGAACCGTGGGCTGTCACAGGACACCACCGCGGTAGCCAGCTTCTCGACGAAGAGTGCGAGCACCTCCTTGGCGTCGTTGCCGTCGGCGCGGATCAGCCCGGCGAGCTCCGCGTCGAGCGACTCCACCAGTCCGCCGTAGTCGAGGGGGACGGGTTCGAGGGAGAGCCGGTCGCGGCAGGCGGCGAGGATGAGGTCCGTCATCGCCTCGTCGAAGCGAAACATGGAGCTCGGCATCAGGCGGGTGCGCGGTCGTCGTGGTCGGGGACCGGCGGGGCAGGCCGGCTCGAGCGCCAGGCCTCTTCGGCCCGGCTCGACACCTCGTGCAGAGAGGCCCCGGTCTTGGCGGCGACGACTGCCACGTCGTCGAACTCGGGCTTGGCGCGGCCCCCGGTGACCTTCATGCGTACCGTCATCCCGTCGATCGTCACCTGTCCCAGCTCGCGCGCCGTGGGCCAGCGCTCCAGCATCGTGGCGCGTACGCCCATGGTGCCGGTGGTCCGGTGAAGCTCCTGGCGGAGCGCGTCCACGTGGGTGGCGTCGGTGAGCACGTGGAGCACGTGGCCGGGACGGCCCTTCTTCATGGTGACCGACGTGACCCAGGCGTCGAACGCACCCGCATCGAGCGCGGCCGCCACGGCGTAGCCGAGCTGCTCGCCGGTGACGTCGTCGAGGTTCGTCTCGAGCAGCAGTGCGGGCTGGCCGGACCCGACCGCCTCCGGCGCCACGCGCTGCCCGAGCACGACCTGGGTGCAGTTCGGCAGCTCGTCCATCTCCGCCGCGCCGGCCCCGAAACCGGAGGCCGTGATCGACATGGGCGGGAGGGGCCCGAACGACGAGCACAGGGTGGCCAGCAGCGCGGCGCCGGTCGGTGTCGTGAGCTCGACGCGTACATCGCGTCCGTACGTCGGGACCCCGCGCAGCAGCCGCACCGTGGCGGGGGCGGGGTTCGGGAGGAAACCGTGGGCGCTGCGCACGGTGCCGGAACCGGTCGCCACCGCGGAGGCGAAGACCTCGTCCACGCCGAGGACCTCGAGCGCCGCCACGGTCCCGACCACGTCGACCACCGCGTCGTGCCCGCCGACCTCGTGGAAGTGCACCTGGTCCACGGGGCGGCGGTGCAGTGCTGACTCGACGGTGGCCAACCGGTGGAACACCGCGAGGGCCCGTTCGGTCACCCGGGGCGGCAGCGCAGCCTCGGTGACCAGCTCCGCGATGGCGGCGTGGGTGCGCACCACCACGTCGTCCCCGTACACCACGACCCGGGTGCAGGCGATGCCGCCACGCAGGGTCTCCTCTACGCGCAGGTCCCATCCGGGCAGCGCCAGGCGGTCGAGCAGTTCCCGCACCTCGCCCTGATCGGCGCCGGCGTCGAACAGGGAGCCCAGGGCCATGTCGCCGGCGATGCCGGCGAAGCAGTGGAACCAGGCGACGGTCACGGGAGAGCCGTCACGGGAGCAGGCGCGCCACGGCGCAGGCCGCGCCGTAGCCGTTGTCGATGCCCACCACGGTGATGCCGGACGAGCATGCCGCGAGCATCGTGAGCAACGCCGTGACGCCCTCGAGCGCGGCGCCGTACCCGGTGCTCGTGGGGACGGCGACGACCGGCGCCGGCGTGAGGCCCCCGACGACGCTGGCCAGCGCGCCCTCCATGCCGGCGACGACGATCACGGCGTCGGCCATCGCGATGGTGTCGACCTCCGCCAGGAGCCGGTGCAAGCCTGCCACGCCGCAGTCGGTCAGTTGCAGCGGCGCGAAGCCCAGGGCCGCGAGGACGGCCATGCACTCGGTGGCCACGGGCAGGTCGGCGGTTCCCGCCGTGACGACGAGGACAGAACCGGGGCGGTGCGCCGCAGGCCGGAAGACCAGCGTCGCGTGGGCCCCGCTCTCCGTCACCGTCCCGGGGCCGAGACCGGCGGCCGCGGCGACCGACGTCGCCGCCTTTACCTGCTCGTCGCTCGCCCGGGTCAGCAGGACGGGGCCGTCGGTCGCCTGCAGCAGCTCCTCGACGATGGCGGCGCACTGCTCGGGCGTCTTGCCCGGGGCGAAGACCGCTTCGGGCATGCCCAGGCGCAGGTCGCGGTGGTGGTCGACCCGGGCGAAGCCGAGGTCCGCGTAGGGCAGGCGCCGCAGCCGGCGCACGGCGTCGTCGGGTGCGCACTCGCCCGAGGCGACCGCCTCGATGAGGGCACGAAGGGAAGAAACGTCCATGACCTGCTCTATCCTGCCCGTCTGTGATCCCTCCTGCGACCTCGGTCGCCTATCTGGGGCCCGAAGCCACCTTCAGCCAAGAGGCGCTGCTGACCCAGCCCGACCTGGCCGGGGCGGACCTGCGTCCCATGGCCTCCATCACGGCCGTGCTCGACGCGGTGGCCGGGGGCGGGGCGCCGCTGGGCTTCGTGCCCATGGAGAACGGGATAGAGGGCACGGTCAGCGCCACCATCGACGGGCTGATCCACGACGTCGACCTGCACATCCAGCGCGAGGTGGTCATGGACATCCACCTGCACCTGATGGCGCGCCCGGGCACCGCCCTGGCCGACATCCGGCACGTGTCGTCCTATCCCCACACGCTCGCCCAGTGCCAGAAGTTCCTCGCCGAGACCCTGCCGGGGGCCGAACAGCGGGCCGCCAATTCGACGGCCGACGCCGCCCGTGCGCTCGGCGAGTCGGACGCGGGCGACGGGGCGGCCATTGCGCCCCGGCTGGCGGCGGAGCGCTACGGGCTCGACATCGTGTCGGAGGACGTCGAGGACCATCCGGAGAACCAGACCCGCTTCGTGCTGGTGGCGCGCCGCACGGTGCCCAGGCCCACCGGGCACGACAAGACGAGCATCGTGTGCTTCCAGCGGGCCGACCACCCGGGCAGCCTGCACGGCATCTTGGGGCAGTTCGCCGCGCGCAACATCAACCTCACGAAGCTCGAGTCCCGTCCGACCAAGCAGGGCCTGGGCGACTACTGCTTCGTCATCGATCTCACGGGGCACGTGGGCGACGAGGTGGTGGCCGACTGCCTGCGCGACCTGCACGCCAGCCTGGCCGGGGTCAAGTTCCTGGGCTCGTACCCGGCGGCGGGCGAGCACGGCGCCGAACAACGCCGGCAGGCGGACGCCGCCTGGCAGGCGGCCGACGACTGGCTGCGCGAGCTGCGCGACGACATGGAGTAGCCGTGGGCGGGGCGGAGGGGGGCAGAGCGGGGCGGGGCAGAGCGGGGCGGGGCGGGCTCGGGGCGGGCTCGGGCGGGCCGCTGGTACTCTGCGCGGGGAGGGCCGGGCCAATGGCGCTGCAGACCATCGACGTCGACCAGCATCTGTTCGAGGGGCGGACGACGTGGTCGGAGTACATCGAGCCGGCGCACCGCGACGACGCGCTCTCCATCGCCGACGACGAGGCGGGCTGGCCTTGGCTGTCGTGGCGGGGGTCCTTATTGACTCCGTTGGAGATCCCGATCCCCGAGCGCTCGTCGCTCATCGGCGCCGACCGGCTGCGGCGGGTGCGCGGTGAGCGCGCACCAGCGAGTTTTGAGGAGCTGGTGCCAGACGCCTACCGCCTGACGGGCGCCCGCCTGGCCTCGCTGGACGAGTTCGGCCTGGACGCGGCCGTCCTGTTCCCGAACTACGGGCTCCTGTGGGAGCAGCGCCTCGCCTCGGACCGCGGCGCCCAGCGGGCCAACGCCCGCGCCTACAACCGCTTCGTGGCGGACACGTGCGCCGACGGGGCGGGCCGGCTCTTCGGCGTCGCACACGTGCTCCTGCACGACCCCGCCTGGGCGGTCGAGGAGATCCAGCGGATCCGTGCCGAAGGGCTGCGGCTGGCCATGGTCGCCCCGGCGCCCGTCGACGGGAAGCCGTTGTCGCACGCGGACTTCGGCCCGGTGTGGGCAGCTTTCAGCGAGCAGGAGGTCGCACCGGTCTTCCACGTGTCCGAGTTCGAGAGCCCGCTGCACCCGGCCTGGCGCCAGGGCGAGCCGGAGGACGGCGAGCGGCTGTTCGACTCCATCTTCTTGTACCTGGCGCCCGCGGTGGCGCTGGCCGACCTCATCCTCAACGGCGTACTGGAGCGGTTCCCGCTGCTGCGCGTCGGGGTCGTAGAGCTGACGGCGAGCTGGGTGCCGCACTTCCTGCTCCACATTGACGGGGCCTCCGACTTCTACGCCCAGCGCCACGGCGAGCCCTACCACCTCCTGAACGAGCGCCCGTCGGACTACTTCCTGCGCCAGGTGCGGGTCGCGGCGTTGCCCTACGAAATGCCGCACCGCCTCGTGCCGAAGGTCGGGGAGTCGACGTTCATGATCGGGAGCGACTGGCCGCACGCCGAGGGCGTCGCCGACCCCATGGCCGCCGCCGAGCGGGCCGTGGGGTCGCTCACCGGCGAGGCGCGGACGAACCTGCTCGGCGCCAACGCGGCCTGGTTGTTGGGCCTGCAGCCGGCGTCGGTGTCGGCGTCGTGACGATCGACCTGGAGGCGGCGGCCGTCGAGCGCGAGCGTCTGCGTGCGCTCTACCTGCAGGAGCCGGCGCAGCGCCCTGCGTCGACGGCCCGCGGCGTGCACCATCTCGCCCTCCTGTGCTCCGACGTGGAGCGGACGATCCGCTTCTACCAGGACCTGCTCGGGTTCCCGCTGGTCGAGCTCTTCGAGAACCGGGACTACAAGGGGTCGACCCACCTCTTCTTCGATCTCGGCCACGACAACACGCTCGCCTTCTTCGACTTCCCCGGCCTCGACCTCGGTCCCTATCAAGAGGTGCTCGGCGGGTTCCACCACCTGGCGATCTCGGTGGGCCGGGCGCAGTGGGACGCGGCCAAGCAGCGCCTGGAGGAGGCAGGAGTCGGGACGCACATAGAGAGCGAGATCTCGCTGTACTTCTCCGATCCCGACGGGGTCCGGCTGGAGCTCATCGCCGAGGACCTGGGCTCGCTGTACGGCACGCCGCTGCACTGATGGGCTGATGGCGGTCACGGGCCTGGCCAACCTGGCGGTGAAGGTGGCAGACGCCGACCTCGAATCCGCGTGCGCGTGGTACGCCGCGGCCGGCGCCACCGTCACGGAGCCCGTGGAATGGGAGAACGGGCGCCGGGCCGATGTCCAGCTCGGCGCGCTCGCCCTGACGCTGTTCACGAAGGCGATTTACGAGGATGCGTGCGAGTTGCCCGACGAGGGGTTCCTGCACCCGGCTTTGTTCGTCGACGATCTCGACGCGGAGCTGGCGCGCCACCGGGTGTTGTGGGGGCCACGGACGGTGCGCGGCCCCTTCGGTACCCGCCGCATCGCGTTCGTCGAAGCGCCGGGCGGCATCCGCCTGGAGTTCATGGAGCAGATCGCAGAAGCCTGACCTACGACGGCGACGTCTCCAACGCCTCGTCGAGCTCCGGCACGCGGACGCCCGCGTCCGCCGGCTGCGGCTGTCGCAGGGACGGCAGCGCCACGATGGCCACCGCGGCCGTGACGAGCAGGACGATGGTCGCCACGGTGAAGGCGAGCGTGTAGCCGTCGCTGAGGGCGGCGGCGGTGTGGCCCGCCGTGACCGGGACCCCGCGCAGTACGTCAGTGGTCCGGGTGGCGGCCAGTGTGGCGAGTGCGGCCAGGCCGATGGAGGCGCCGACGGTTCGCGACGTGTTGAGGAGACCCGACGCGAGGCCGGCC
This sequence comes from uncultured Acidimicrobiaceae bacterium, assembly GCA_963834405.1. Taxonomy (GTDB): domain Bacteria; phylum Actinomycetota; class Acidimicrobiia; order Acidimicrobiales; family RAAP-2; genus Bog-473. The sequence continues at coordinate 223,616 of CAWIBX010000005.1, forward strand.
TCCTCGCGGCGCACTCCCGCCGTGCCGGCCACGGCGATCGGCGTGACCGCGAGACCCATGCCGAGCCCGATGAGCACATACGGGCCGAACAGACCGGCGAGGAAGGTGGTGTCCGGGGTGACCCGCGACATCCAGGCCAACCCGCCCGCGGCCACCAGGGAGCCGGCGATGATCAGCAAGCGGGGGCCGAACTTCGGCACGAGGCGCGCCGTGACCTGGGCGCCCGCCGCGATGAGCAGCGTCTGGGGCAGGAAGGCCAGGCCGGCCTGGAGCGGGCTGTAGCCGAGCACGTGCTGCATGAACAGCGTCTCGAAGTACCAGGATCCGAAGAGGGCACCGAACATCAGCAGCATGACGACGTTCGCGCTCGAGACGGAGCGGGACCGGAAGAAGTGGAGCGGCACCAGCGGTGCCTTGGAGACGCGGGCCTGGAGGTAGAAGAAGACGGCGAGGAACCCGAGCCCGACCGCCAGCGGGATCAGGACGTGGGCCGAGCCCCAGGGGTTGGTCTCGGTGCTCACGATGGCGTACACGATCGCGGTGAGGCCGGCGGTCACGGTCACGGCGCCGCCCACGTCGAGGTGCCGGTGCGCCATGTCCGCACGGGACTCCGGCAGGTACCGGCTCGCGGCGAGGAGGGCGACGACACCGATCGGCACGTTGACGAAGAGGATCCAGCGCCAGCTGAGAAAGTCCGTGAGGATGCCGCCGAAGAGCGCGCCGGCCGAGGCGCCGGCGGCGGACACCGCGCTCCACACGCCGAGGGCCCGTGCGCGCGCCGGCCCTTCGGCGAAGCTCGCCGTGAGGATGGTGAGGGTGGCCGGGGCCAGGATGGCGGCCCCCAGACCCTGGAGGGCGCGCGCCGAAATCAGCCAGGCCTGGCTCTGGGCCATGCCGCCGAGCAGGCTTGAGACGGTGAAGACGGCCAGGCCGATCATGAAGACCCGGCGCCGGCCGTACAGGTCGGCCGCCCGTCCCCCGAGCAGGAGGAAGCCGGCGAAGGTCAGCGTGTAGGCGTTCACGATCCACTGCAGCCCCGAGGAGCTGAAGTGCAGGTCGCGCTGGATGGACGGCAGCGCCACGTTCACGATGGACGCGTCGAGCACGACCATGAACTGCCCGATGCACACCAGGCCGAGGACCAGCCAGGCCGGGACGGTGCGCCCGGGGGCGATCTCCACGTGGTGACTGTCGTAACCGGGGTCGCCGGGCATGAGGCTCCTTGAGCGAGTGCGTGCGGGTGGCTCTCCCTCCGCTTGCGGCCAACGCCGGGCGGAGCGGGGGTATTCCCACCCTACGGAGGCCGGGGCGTGCTGTCTGGCGAGATTCGGACGTACGGTCGCACGCCGCTGTGACAGCGGCTCCGGTCGTTCGCCGGTCGTCGTCATGCTTTTCCGACGATCCGGCGGGCGCCGTTTCGACACACCGGACCTATTTCTTTGAGAGTCTCTGACCGGGGTCGGGAGCGAGGGAGGCAGCGAAATGGGAGAGGCCGGCACCGTCCGCACCATCCGGGTGCACGAGTTCATGTCGCTCGACGGCGTGATAGACGAACCCAAATGGACGTTCGAGTACGGCTTCGACCCGAGGATGGGTGAGGCGATCGGCGGCGTCATGTCGGGGTGTGCGGGAATTCTGCTGGGGCGTCACACCTATGACATGTTCGAACCGGCTTGGTCCAAGCGCACGGCCGACGACGACCCCGGTGCGCCCTTCATGAACGAGACGACGAAGTACGTCGTCTCCTCGACGCTCCGCGATCCGACGTGGAAGAACACCGAGGTCCTGCCGTACAGCATCGACGGCATCCGCCGGGTCACGGAGGAGGCGGCTGGGGATCTTTACGTGAGTGGCAGCGGGCAGTTGGTCCGCTCGATGATCGCTGACGGGCTGCTCGGGGAACTGCATCTCTTCGTGTACCCGACGTTCCGAGGGACGGGGCCACGGTTGTTTCCGGAGGGGGAGCCAGGGAGGCTCTCGCTCCTGCACAGCGAGACCTACGACAACGGCGTCCTCTACCTCGCCTATCGGTTCGACGCAGGGAACGGCTGAGGACCGGAGAGCGGAGAGCGGAGACCGGAGACCGGAGACCGGAGAAGGATTGCGGAAAATGGTGAAGGAGAAGGAGAAGGTCCACCTCGTCGACGGCACCTACGAGCTCTTCCGTCACTTCTACGGCGCGCCGTCGCACCACAACGACGCCGGGCAGGAGGTGGCCGCGGTCAGGGGCGTGGTCAGCTCTGTGCTGCAGCTGCTCGGTGAGGGTGCCACCCACGTCGGCGTGGCCACCGACCACGTCATCGAGTCGTTCCGCAACGACCTGTGGCCGGGGTACAAGACAGGCGAGGGCATCGACCCGGACCTGTGGTCCCAGGCCTGGCCTCTGGAGGACGCGCTCGGTGCGCTCGGCGTCGTGGTCTGGGCGATGGTGGACGACGAGGCGGACGACGCCCTCGCCAGCGCAGCCGCCGTGGCGGACGACGACTCGGCGGTCGAACAGGTGGTGATCTGCACGCCAGACAAGGACCTCGGGCAGTGCGTCCGGGATACCAGGGTCGTCCAGCTGGACCGCCGCAAGAGCCAGGTGATTGACGAAGCCGGCGTCGTCGCGAAATTTGGAGTGCCTCCCGCGTCCATCCCCGACTACCTCGCTCTCGTGGGCGACAGCGCCGACGGGTTTCCGGGCCTGCCCGGATGGGGCGCCAAGTCGGCGGCGGCCGTGCTGGCCCGCTGGAGCCACATTGAGGACATCCCCGCCGACCCGGGCGAATGGGAGGTCACGGTCCGGAGCGCGGCGAAGCTGGCGGAAGCGCTCGATGCCGGGCAGGACCTCGCGACGCTGTTCAAGCGGCTTGCCACCCTCCGCGTCGAGCGGTCACTGCTGCCTTCCGTCGAGGACTTGCGCTGGACCGGACCGACGGCGTCGTTCGCCCGTGTGTGCGACGCGCTCGACGCGCCGGCGCTGGCCCGGCGGGCGGAGGCACTCGCCGCCGCGCGCTGATCCACGCCGCCTTACGCCACGGGCCGGGGGCCTTGGGCCTAGAGAGCCCTCGGCGGAGTGTTATAAAAAAGGTCCTTCCGGATTTTCCGTGGGTCCTGAACAGCGGTTGACCTCGCCGTAGTGGAGCTTGATGGCCAGCGCGCCGGGGCGTAAGGCCGAGCGGTTCCACGCGGTCGAAAGGTCCGGCGCGCGTGGTTCGCGCCGACGTGATCTCGTGGCCACTGCGTCGCCCGGCATCAAGGTTTCGCTGCGATCCTCCGCTTTCGCTGCGGTTCTCGCTCGGGCTTCGCCCGCCCTTGACCCCGGTCTCCTCCGTGGCAGAGGGTCTGAGGAGGGAGCGACACTGGAGCGTCGCTCCCCGGTCCGAGGGGGCGCAGCTGAAGGAGGCAGCGATGCGCGACATCGAGTTCTACGCCCAGGTGCTGGGCCTGGTCGACCCGTGGTTCGTCGAAGACGTCGACCTCTCCATTGCCAACAAGCGGGTGGACATCGCCGTCGCCCACCACGAGGGCCGGCTGTGGGCCTGCCCGGAGTGCGAGAGCGAGCTCCCCCTCTACGACCACGCCGAGGAACGGGCCTGGCGCCACCTCGACACCGGGGGGTTCCCCACCTGGCTCCATGCCCGCCCCCCACGGGTGAAATGCCCCACCCACGGTGTCCGCCAGGTGCACCTGCCCTGGGCCGAGCCCAAGAGCCGCTTCACCCGGGCCTTCGAACGCTTCGCCATCGACGTGCTGAAAGAGACCGACGTCTCGGGGGCGTCCAACATCTTGAAGGCCAGCTGGGACGAGTGCTGGGGCATCATGACCCGCGCCGTCGCCCGGGGCCGCGCCGCCAAAGAGCACCAGGTCCCGGCCCTGGTCGGCGTCGACGAGAAGGCGGCCCGCAAGGGCCACTCCTATCTCACGCTCGTCTATGACATCGCCGCCGGCACCGTCGACTACATCGCCGACGACCGCACGCAGGCCAGCCTCGATCCCTACTTCACCTCCTTCAGCGAAGACGAGCGTGAAGGGATCAGAGCCGTGGTCATGGACATGTGGCCGGCCTATATCAACTCGGTCGAGGCGCACTTCGACGACGCGCGCGACCGGATCGTGTTTGATCGATTTCACATTATGAAGCACATGGGGGAGGCGGTCGACACCGTGCGCAAACGCGAGCACAAAGAGCTGCGCGCCGAGGGCATCGACACTTTGGTGGGCACCAAGTATCTCTGGCTCTACGTCGAGAGGAACCTGCCGGCCAAGCACAAGGGACCGTTCCGGGCCCTCAAGGCTCTCAACCTCAAGACGGCGCGGGCCTGGGCCATCAAAGAGTCACTCGCCGTCATGTGGAACTACCACCGCCTCGGCTGGGCGACCAAGTTCTACACGCAGTGGTTCTTCTGGGCCACGCACTCGCGCCTCGAGCCGGTCATCGACGTGGCCTACATGCTCAAGCGACACCTCTACGGCGTGCTCAACTACTTCTCGGTGGCGAGGATTACGAATGCAGCTGCAGAGGGACTGAACTCGAAAATCCAAACGATCAAGAAGATGGCCTACGGATTCCGCAACCGCGAGCACTTCAAGACCGCCATCTTCTTCCACTGCGGCGGGCTACAGCTTTACCCAGGTACCCACTCGAATTCCGGATGACCCATAAAAAAAGGTCCTTCCGGATTTTCCGTGGGTCCTGAACAGCGGTTGACCTCGCCGTAGTGGAGCTTGATGGCCAGCGCGCCGGGGCGTAAGGCCGAGCGGTTCCACGCGGTCGAAAGGTCCGGCGCGCGTGGTTCGCGCCGACGTGATCTCGTGGCCACTGCGTCGCCCGGCATCAAGGTTTCGCTGCGATCCTCCGCTTTCGCTGCGGTTCTCGCTCGGGCTTCGCCCGCCCTTGACCCCGGTCTCCTCCGTGGCAGAGAGGAGGGAGCGACACTGGAGCGTCGCTCCCCGGTCCGAGGGGGCGCAGCTGAAGGAGGCAGCGATGCGCGACATCGAGTTCTACGCCCAGGTGCTGGGCCTGGTCGACCCGTGGTTCGTCGAAGACGTCGACCTCTCCATTGCCAACAAGCGGGTGGACATCGCCGTCGCCCACCACGAGGGCCGGCTGTGGGCCTGCCCGGAGTGCGAGAGCGAGCTCCCCCTCTACGACCACGCCGAGGAACGGGCCTGGCGCCACCTCGACACCGGGGGGTTCCCCACCTGGCTCCATGCCCGCCCCCCACGGGTGAAATGCCCCACCCACGGTGTCCGCCAGGTGCACCTGCCCTGGGCCGAGCCCAAGAGCCGCTTCACCCGGGCCTTCGAACGCTTCGCCATCGACGTGCTGAAAGAGACCGACGTCTCGGGGGCGTCCAACATCTTGAAGGCCAGCTGGGACGAGTGCTGGGGCATCATGACCCGCGCCGTCGCCCGGGGCCGCGCCGCCAAAGAGCACCAGGTCCCGGCCCTGGTCGGCGTCGACGAGAAGGCGGCCCGCAAGGGCCACTCCTATCTCACGCTCGTCTATGACATCGCCGCCGGCACCGTCGACTACATCGCCGACGACCGCACGCAGGCCAGCCTCGATCCCTACTTCACCTCCTTCAGCGAAGACGAGCGTGAAGGGATCAGAGCCGTGGTCATGGACATGTGGCCGGCCTATATCAACTCGGTCGAGGCGCACTTCGACGACGCGCGCGACCGGATCGTGTTTGATCGATTTCACATTATGAAGCACATGGGGGAGGCGGTCGACACCGTGCGCAAACGCGAGCACAAAGAGCTGCGCGCCGAGGGCATCGACACTTTGGTGGGCACCAAGTATCTCTGGCTCTACGCCGAGAGGAACCTGCCGGCCAAGCACAAGGGACCGTTCCGGGCCCTCAAGGCTCTCAACCTCAAGACGGCGCGGGCCTGGGCCATCAAAGAGTCACTCGCCGTCATGTGGAACTACCACCGCCTCGGCTGGGCGACCAAGTTCTACACGCAGTGGTTCTTCTGGGCCACGCACTCGCGCCTCGAGCCGGTCATCGACGTGGCCTACATGCTCAAGCGACACCTCTACGGCGTGCTCAACTACTTCTCGGTGGCGAGGATTACGAATGCAGCTGCAGAGGGACTGAACTCGAAAATCCAAACGATCAAGAAGATGGCCTACGGATTCCGCAACCGCGAGCACTTCAAGACCGCCATCTTCTTCCACTGCGGCGGGCTACAGCTTTACCCAGGTACCCACTCGAATTCCGGATGACCCTAAAAAAAAGACTAATCATCAGCGATTACTCTTTTAAAAATGGCTCTCCTGTCAAGGGTGCTCGCCGCCGCGCGCGGATCACGCTGTTCCATGCCACCGGCCAGGGCGCCCTTGGGTCTAAAGCCCTCTGCGGAGTGTCATAAAAAAAAGACCAATCATCGGTGATGATTCTTTAAAAACGGCAGACTCCCGCTGAACCCACCCCACGGGACTCTCAGGGCGAACCAGCCTCGGCACAAAGGTGAATGCACACTGCCGTGACGCGCCGGATAGCCCGCCGAACTCACACGATTCTTGCGCCGAACCCCGGTGTCTGAGAGAGACCGACTGCAACGAGGTTTGATCCCTCCTACACCCCGGGTACCGCAGAACACGCAACACCGAGACATCGAGACACCGGGAAGAGGTGAAGGCAGATGGTTGGTGGAGCGATAGTAAGCATTCTTATTTTTGCGGTCGGCGCGATCCTCGACTTCGCCGTGACGGTGAGCCGATACCAGCACGGGTTCAACATCAACACCGTGGGCGTGATCCTGATGATCGTCGGGGCGGTCGGACTCGTCGTGTCGCTGTTGTTCGGACTGACGACGGGATACGGGATGCGTCGGCACCGCACCATCGTCGACGACGGACGTGGCAACGTCGTCCGCCGGGACGACACCTACGTCTGATCCAAATCCCGTCAAAATCAAAGGTCGGAGGTTCCTGACGTGAGCTCCCCCAACCCGGGAAGGCTTCCTTCCCGGGCGATCGCGTTCAGGGACTTCGCCGGCGCTGGTGGGCGGACCCGTATACGACGGGCCCGCCCACTGGCCCGAGGGTTCCGGCCTGGACAGATCCCGGGCGGGCCAGACGCCAACAACGCGCGCTAGCCCGAGCCCACCGGCTCGACGATGGGGAGCTGGCCGGACAGGTCGAGCTTGCGCAGGTACAGGTCCCGGCCGTGCGGGAAGCCGACGGCGCCCGGGGCCCAGGCGTGGAACGCCATCCACCACGAGCCGGACGTGTCCTGGAACACCGACTCGCCCCCGGGTCCCTCCGCCCCCGGGCCGTTGGCGAGCAGCGGCTGCGGAGCACCATCGAGGCAGGGCCCGAGCGGACCGGTGCAGACCGCCACCCCGATGGCGTAGTCGGCGCTGTTCCAGTCGTTGCCCGAGAAGAAGAGGAAGTAGTGCCCGTTCGCCTCGACGAGATTGGGCGCCTCGACCGTTCCCGACTCCCAGGACTGCGCCGGGATGAGGAGCCCCGTCGGCGTGGCGCCTGCGGCGAACGCCGTGCCCGCGGCAGCGAGCTGCTCGGACCAGATCTTCGAGTTCCCCGATCCGCCGGACTTCCAGAGCAGGTACGGCGTGCCGTTGCTGTCCACGAAGATGGACGGGTCGATGGAACCGCCGAGGTTTTGCTGGCACTCCAGCGGGCCGCTCGACCCGTCGGTGAACGGTCCCTGGGGCTGGCTGGCGGTGGCGACCGAGATGCACTCGGTCCCGCTCCCCGCGAGGTCGGCCGCGTAGTAGAGGAGGAACTTGCCGCCGATCTGCGTCACCGACGGGGCCCAGGTGTCGTCGGGCGCGGCCCATTGGGGCAGGCTCGGCAGCGCGTTGCCGACCGCGTTCCAGTGGACCAGGTCGGCTGACTGCAGGATCTGGATGTTCCCGGCCACCGAATTGGTCGCGTAGGCGTAGTAGGTCTGCCCGACGACGATGATGTCGGGGTCGGGGAAGTCGAAGGGGTAGACGAGACCGCCCGTCTGCCCGCCGGCGAGGGCCGTGCACGGCCCGGACACGGCCGATATGTCCTTGGTCGCCGCCGCGTTGTTGTTGGCTTTGATGTCGCCGAGCGCGCTCTGCACCCCGCCGAGGCAAGCCTGCAGCGTCGCGATGCTCGCACCCTGGAGGTACTCGTCCGTGTTCGCGGTGCTCAGCGACGAGTTGGTCGAACCCAACTGTCCCAGAGTGGTTGCGATAGTCGACTGCAGCACGTTCCGTTGGTTGGTCGTGACCGCGTCGGAGTACACGGTGAGCGCTTTCAGGTGGCGCAGGTTCGCCAGATGCGCGTTGGCGGCGACGAGGTCGGAGTGTTCTTGGCGGCCCCTGGCGCGGGCGCCGACGTCGGTGCGCACCGCCTCCAGCATCACGACGACACAGGCGACCCCGAGGATCAGGGCGAGCAGGCTCCACCAGCCCGGCCGGCGGCGGCGGCTCTCACCCACTGGACGTCGCCTGCGTGCAACTGGTCGACACCGCGCTCAGGGCGGCAATGGCGTTGGCCGGCTGGTTCACCGCCAGTGCATTGAGCGCCTGTTCCACGCCTCCGAGACACGCGTTGAGCGAGCCGATCTGCGAGGTCTGCTGCGACACGTGGGCCTGGGCCGCGACGAGCGCGGCCTGGGCCGCCTTGAGTTGGGACTGGTCCTGAGCCAACGCGGTGGACTCGTTTCCCACCTGCGCGGTCACCAGGGCGAGCTCACGGCGGGCGACCGCCAGGTCGTGGTTGGTCGTCGTGATGTTGCTGCGCGTCACCCCGAGCGCGGCCCGCGACCGGTCGTAGCGGTCGTTGGCCTGCCCCTCGTCGTGGACGAGGTATCCCAGGACGCAGCCGAAAGCGATCGCGAACAGCAGCGCGGCGATCCACCACGCCCGCCGGGAGCGCCGTCGCCGGTCCTGCACGTGCTGGGGCGTGGGCGCGAACGGCCGACGCTCGGCGTCGACTGCATCTACCGCCCAGGTTCGCGCCGCCATTTCAAGCTCTATGTCAGCAAGTCCACCTGGCCCATCCAAGCACAGGGCAACCCGTTCCGGACGGAGGGTCCCGTGGTTGCGATCCCGTTGTCAAAGACGATGACACCGCGGAGCGAGCGCCATGTGAGTGAGCTGTGCGTGGAGCCTGAGCGGAGGGAGTGGGATTCGAACCCACGGAGGCTTGCACCTCGCAGCTTTTCAAGAGCTGTGCATTCGTCCGCTCTGCCATCCCTCCCGACGGCTCATGCTACGGCGCTAGGGGGTGGTGACCCACTCCGCAAGCTCCACCACCACGCCCGGGCCGTCGAGGAAGACGAGCTTGCGGTCGTGGAAGTCCATGACGTTGTTGCGCGGCGTGACGCCGTGGGCGGCGAGGTGGCTGAGCATGCCGTCGAGGTCCGAGACCCGGAAGCAGACGTGGTTGAATCCGGTGCGGCGCAGCGAACCCGCGCTCTCGTCGGTGGCCGCGGCCGGCCGGTGGAAGCGCAGCAGCTGGACCTCCTGGTGCACCGGCGCACTCGCCAGCTCCAGCGTGACGTGGTCGGCCTCCCAGTCGGGGATCCCCATGTAGCGGGAGATCACCTCGCCCGAGGCCACGACGGCGACGCGCTCGGTGAAGCCGAGCAGGCCGAAGAACCGGCGCGCCGCCTCCAGGTCCTCGACGACCACGGTCATGTGGTCGAACCCTTCGTTCACTGCGTTCACCGCGTTCATGGCGCCCGCCGCAGGCTCACTTCAGCCCCTTCCCCCGGCCCGGGCGTCGCGGGCGTCGCGGGCCCGGCTCCGCAGCCGCCCCCGGGTCGACTGGTCCAGGATGACCTTGCGCAGGCGCACCACCTTGGGCGTGACCTCCACACACTCGTCCTCGGCGATGAACTCCAGCGCGTGCTCCAGGGAGAAGGTCATCGCCGGCGTGAGGCGCTCGAACTCCTCAGCCGTCGAGGAGCGCATGTTGGTGAGCTTCTTCTCCTTCGTCGGGTTGACGTCCAACTCGTCCGCCCGCGCGTTCTCGCCCACGATCATCCCCTCGTAGACCTCCTCGGTCGGCCCCACGATCAGCGTGCCCCGTTCTTGCAGGTTCATCAAGGCGAACGTGGTGGTGGCGCCCCGTCGGTCGGCCACCATGGAGCCGTTGCGGCGCGTGCGCAGCTCGCCGTGCCAGGGCTCCCAGCCGTCGAACACGTGGTGCAGGATGCCGGTCCCCCGCGTCTCGGTCAGGAACTCGGTGCGGAACCCGATGAGCCCCCGGGCCGGCACGCGGTAGTCCAGCCGGACCCAGCCCGTGCCGTGGTTGACCATCTCGAGCATCGTCCCCTTGCGCAGCGCCAACAGCTGGGTCACGACCCCGAGATACTCGTCGGGCACGTCAATGCTGACTCGCTCCATCGGCTCGGACACGACCCCGTCGACCTCGCGGGTGACGACCTGCGGCTTGCCCACCGTGAGCTCGAAGCCCTCGCGCCGCATCGTCTCGACGAGCACGGCCAGCTGCAGCTCCCCCCGGCCCAGGACCTCCCACAGGTCGGGCCGGTCGGTCGGCGCCACCCGGATGGCCACGTTGCCCACGAGTTCCTGGTCCAGGCGGCTCTTCAGCAGCCGGGCCGTCATCTTCGTCCCGTCCAGTCCGGCCAGCGGCGAGGTGTTGATGCCGATCGTCATCGCCAGGCTCGGTTCGTCGACCGTGATCGCGGGCAACGCCACCGGCTCGTCCGGATCGGCCAGCGTCTCGCCGATGGTCACCTCGGCCAGTCCCGCCACCGAGACGATCTCGCCCGGGCCCGCCGAGTCCGCCGGCACCTGCTCCAGCGCCTCGGTGACGTAGAGCTCGGTCACCTTCACCTTCTCCACCGTGCCGTCGAGCCGGCACCACCCCACGACGGCGCCCTTGCCGATCGTCCCGTTGTGCACGCGGCACACGGCGACCCGCCCAAGGTAGGGCGACGCCGACAGGTTGCACACCAGGGCCTGCAAACGCGCCCGGTCGTCGAACGACGGTGCCGGCACGTGTCCCACGATGGCGCGGAAGAGCGGCTCCACGTTCACGCCCTCGACGCCACGGTCCTCGCTGACCCAGCCCGCCTTGGCGTTGGCGTAGAGGATTGGGAAGTCGATCTGGTCCTCATCCGCGTCGAGGTCGAGGAAGAGCTCCTCCACCTGGTGCACGACCTCCTCGATGCGCGCGTCGGCCCGGTCGACCTTGTTCACCACCAGCACCACTGGCAGACGCGCCTCCAACGCCTTGCGCAGCACGAAGCGGGTCTGCGGGAGCGGGCCCTCGGACGCGTCGACCAGCAGCAGCACGCCGTCGACCATGGTGAGCCCGCGCTCGACCTCACCCCCGAAGTCCGCGTGCCCGGGGGTGTCGACGATGTTGATCTTGACGCCGCCCCAGCGCACCGCCGTGTTCTTGGCCAGGATGGTGATGCCCTTCTCACGCTCGAGATCGCCCGAGTCCATGACCCGGTCGGTGAGCTCCTGGTGGGCGCCGAAGGCGCCGGTCTGGCGCAACAGGGCGTCCACCAGCGTGGTCTTGCCGTGGTCGACGTGTGCGACGATCGCCACGTTGCGGATGTCGTCACGGCTGCCCATGGGGGAGTCCAGAGTAGAGGACGCCCGCTGTGGTTCAGGCCCAGCCCCAGGCCCAGCCTGACGCCCAGGCCCACGCCAGCCCAGCCTTAGGCGGCGCGCCTCGCAGCCACCGGGCGGCACGCATCGACCGCCCGCGACACCGCCGTCGTGCCGAGTACCAGCGCCCGGGGCTCGGATTCCACCCCTACCACCTGGCCGGACTCGGGCCACCACCCGACGACGCGCCCCGGCGGCGCCGCGTCGCGGCCGCGCAACGACTCCACCAGCGTGACCAGTGCCAGCTCGGCACGGACCGAGTCGCGCCGCGGCCCGGACAGCACCACGAGGTGCGCGGTGCGCGTCCGCACCTCGGCGCGGCCGCGCAGCGCCAGGAGCGGCGTGTGCGGGCTGTCCCACCAGTGGTCCCGCCCGAGCACGATGGGTCCCGCCAGCGCGTCCCAGTCGACGCCGCACCACAGGCGCGTGGCCCACGTCACGGCCTCGGCTCCCGCGGCGGCCCGCCCCGCCGGGGAGAGCGAGACCAACCAGCGGTCGAGCGACAACGGACCCGACGCCACGGGTGCGCCCTCACGGACCAGGCGCCCCGCTTGCGCGACCCGTGCTCGTACCGCGTCCGCGGGGGTGCGCGCCTCGCCCGTCACCAGGGCGCGGACGGCCGCCAGTCCGATCGGGCGCCGCGCCGTCCGGGCCGACCACGTGAACGGCCGCTCCCCACCCGCCCAAAACCCGGCGTCGTCGTACGAGGTCCGCACCGTGTGCTCGGTGATGCGCGCCGGGCCCGCGGCGCGCCGGGCCGCCAGGGTCTCCAGCGCACGCCGCGCCTCGTTCAGCGCGTCCCGCCACAACGCGGGCGCGACATCGGTGGGCGGCGCCACCAGCGCGCTGGTGAGTGCGTCAGTCATCCCCGGCTGTCTCCGGACACCCACCCAGCCAGGCCGCCACGTGCGCGGCGGCGGCGCGCACGTGCTCCGCGCGCACGTCCTCGACGCCGTAGGTGCCGGTCGCGGTGTGCAGGAGGGCCAGCCGCACGGGGGGTGTGCCGCTGCGCAGCGTCTGGAGGAGCGCGAGATAGTGCAGCCGCCAGCGGTCGCGGTCGAGCGGGCCGTCGACCGTGAGGCCAACGGCGCAGAGCGACGAGCTGGACCCCCCGCCGTCACCCACCAGGAGGTCGAAGATCCCGCCGAGCACGACGCGTCCCCCGGCGAGCGGGATCGCCACCCGGTCATCGGTCCGCGGCATGGCCGCCGACGCGAACCGGGGGACCATCGCGCGGAGATGCGCCACATGCAGCACGAGGCTTCTCGCCAGCGCCGCCCGCGCCTCGCGTCTCATCGACTCCACGTGGCGCACGACGTCGGACGCACTGCTGTCGGCGCGCAGCGCGTCGAGCGCGTCGGTCATCGGGTCGCCGATGCTCCCGGCCGTGACCAGCTGGCGGAAGAGCGCGCGGACGAGACGCGCCAGGACGCGCTCCGCCGGGAGCGCCTCGTACGGCGGTGCGTCGCCGGGGGACCCCAGGAGCCGGCGCGGTCCGACGAAGAGCGGCGGCGGACCGTCGCCGCGCGCCGTCACGGCGGTGAAGGCCGCATCCTCGAGCCAGGCCCGCAGGCCGCCCGCCAGGCCCTCGAACCCCGGCCGGAGCCCCGTGGGCTCGCGCAGCCGGGCCAGGAGCCCGTCCGCTCCCGCACCGGGCGACGCACGCCGGACGGGATCGGGAGCCACCAGGACCATGGGCGGAGTGTGCCCGCCGCCTGTGACACCTCCTCTACCCTGACGGGTGCATGCCAGTCGCCCTCGTCCCGCCGGCGTCGGCTTCGAACACCGCGTTCTACACCATCTTCGGGATCTTTGTGGCGGCGATGCTCGTCCTCATCGTGATCATCATCGTGTGGGCCGTCCGGCACGACCTGGCGGGGCGCACGGCTTGGCGCCAACGTCAAGAGGCGGCCGCCCCAACCGTCTCACCCGACCGCCCGACCGCGCAATCGCCTCCGAACCGGCCGGGGCCGCCGGGTTTCCCCGGACAGCCCGCGTCACCGGCCGACCCGACGCAGTGACCGCACCCGCACCCGCACCCGGCCTCGAGTACGCGCCCGACGGCGCGCGCCACCCCGGCTTTGTGCAACGGCTGCGCGCCCGGCTCGGACGCCGCGGGCGCCGGTCTCAGCGGGCCGGCTCCCGCCAGCCCTCGCCGCGCCGCACGGCGTTCGTGCTCGCGGGCGGCGGCAGCCGGGGCGCCGTGCAGGTCGGCATGTTGGAGGAGCTGATCCGGCGCGGCATCCGGGCGGACAGGGTCTTCGGCGCCTCGGTCGGCGCCATCAACGGCGCCTCCTACGCGGGCAATCCCACCCTCGATGGGGTCGAGCACATGAAGAACATCTGGCGCGAGGTGAAGGGGACCGACATCTTCCCCCGCGGCACCTTCGACGGGCCGTGGGCATTCTTCCAGAAGCGCGCCGCCGTCCACGCCAACACCGGGTTGCGCCAAATCATCGAGGAAGGGCTCAGTTACGAGAACCTCGAGGACGCGACGATCCCGGTCGAGGTGGTGACGACGTCGCTCACCGACGGGCGCGAGCGCTGGATCACGCACGGCCCCGCCGTCGAGGCCGTCCTCGCCTCCTCGGCCATCCCGTCCATCTTCCCGCCGGTGATTATCGACGGCGACGTCCTCGTCGACGGCGGCGTGGTGAACAACGTGCCGATCAGCCGCGCGCTGAGCGCGGGCTGCGACCGTATCTACGTACTGCTGTGCGGACCGCTGCACTACCACCCGCCACCGCCGAGGCGGCCCGCCGAGGCCGCGCTCACCGCCTTCTTCGTGGCCGTCCACGCTCGATTCGTGCGGGAGCTCGCGGCCCTCCCCCCGGGGGTCGAGGTGATCGTGTTCAGCGGCGGCGGCGACCCGGCCGGGCAGTACCGGGACTTCTCGGCGACCGTGACCCTCATCGAGGAGGGGCGCCGCGAGGTCAGCCTGGTCCTCGACCGGTACGCCGGCACCTCGCACGACCTCGGGCTGGAGCCCGCCCCGCCGGTCACCGCGCCGCCGGAGGGGATCACCGAGCAGAGCGCGGGCCCCGAGCCGGAGCCGGCCCCCGCGCCGTCCCCCTGACCCGCCCTCCCGAGGATGTTCTGCGGGCGACGACGGCCCCGGTCCTGACGAGCGGTTTCGGAGGCCGCACCAGCCGGCGGCACACCGGTCACAACATCCTGGTGGAATAGGGCGATGCCCGACCCGCTGTTCCACCCGGCCGTGGCCAGCTGGTTCGCCCGGCGCTTCCCGGACGGGCCCACGCCGCCCCAGACCCGGGCCTGGCCCCACATCGCGGCGGGCAGCGACGTCCTCGTGGCCTCGCCCACCGGGTCGGGCAAGACGCTGACCGGGTTCCTCGTCGCAATCGATGCCGCCTACCGCGCCGCCGAGGCGGGCACCCGCGACGGGTCGAGCCCCGAGGTCCTCTACATCTCGCCTCTGCGCGCCCTCGCCGTCGACGTGCACGAGAACCTCCACGTGCCACTGGCCGAGATCCGCGAGGAGGCGGCGCGGCTCGGCTATCCCGACCCCGGCCTGCGCATCGCGGTGCGCACCGGCGATACGCCGCCCGGCGAGCGGGCCGCCATGGTGAAGCAGTCGCCCGACCTCCTCGTGACGACGCCGGAGTCGCTCTACCTCCTCCTCACCGCGCCCTCCTCCCGCGCCCTTCTGCGCAACGTGCGCACCGTGATTGTCGACGAGGTGCACACTCTCGCCCGGGACAAGCGCGGCAGCCACCTCGCCCTGAGCCTCGAGCGCCTCGACGCCCTCGTCACCGAACAGGGCGGCCGGCTCCAGCGCATCGGGCTCTCTGCCACCCAGCGTCCCCTCGACCTCGTCGCCCGCCTGCTCTGTGGCGTGCACGAGGGCCGCGACCCGACCGTGATCGTCGACTGCGGCCACGCCCGCGACATCGAGGTGGCCATAGAGCTGCCCTCGTCGGAGCTCGAGGCCGTGATGAGCGGCGGCCAGATGTCCGACATCCTCGACCGCATCGCCGAGCACACGCGCCACCACCGGACGACGCTCATCTTCGTCAACACGCGCAAGATGGCGGAACGGGTCGCCCACCTTCTCGGCGAGCGCCTGGAGGGCGAGTCCGCCGGCGGCGGCGGCGACGTCGACGCCTCCCTCCTCGTGGCCGCGCACCACGGCAGCCTCTCCGCGGCCCGCCGCCGCATCGTCGAGACGCGCCTGCGCGCCGGCGACCTGCGCGCGCTCGTAGCCACCGCGTCGCTCGAGCTGGGCATAGATGTCGGCCCTGTGGAGCTCGTCTGCCAGATCGGGTCGCCGCGCGCCATCGGCACCTTCCTTCAGCGCGTAGGCCGGGCCAACCACCAGCGCCACGGGACGCCGGCCGGGCGGCTCTACCCGACGACACGAGACGAGCTCGTCGAGTGCACCGCGCTCCTGGCCGCGGTGCGGGAGGGACGCCTCGACCTGCTCGAGCCGCCGGTGGCGCCGCTCGACGTGCTGGCCCAGCAACTGGTGGCCGAGGTCGCCTCGGCCGGCGAGCGCGAGGTGGAGGCGCTCTGGGGGCTGACGCGGGCCGCCGCCCCTTACGCTGAGCTGTCGCGCAAAGACTTCGACGACGTGGTCGCCCTGGTCAGCTGGGGGATCGAGACCGGACGCGGCCGCCGGGGGGCGCATCTGCACCACGACGCCGTCAACGGCCGCCTGCGCGCCCGGCGGGGGGCGCGGCTGGCCGCGCTGACCGGTGGCGGCGCCATCCCGGAGACCGGGGACTACCGGGTGGTGCTCGACCCCGACGGCGTGACGGTGGGCTCGGTACACGAGGACTTCGCGGTCGAGGCGACGGCCGGCGACATCTTCCTGCTCGGCACCCACTCGTGGCGGGTGGCGAAGGTGGAGGTCGGGACCGTGCGCGTGCACGACGCCGGCGACCTCCCCCCGACCATCCCGTTCTGGTTGGGCGAGGCGCCGGCGCGCACGGCCGAGTTGTCGCAGGCGGTCAGCAACCTGCGCGCCGCGCTCGAGCCGGTGCTGCAGGCGGGCGACGGCGACGGCGCCCGCGTCCTGGTGGCCGAGCGCGCCGGGGTGTCGGCCGAGGTGGCCCAGCAGGTGGTCGCCTACTGCGCCGCCGGACTCGACGCGCTGGGCCACCTGCCCACCACCGACCGCATCGTGGTCGAACGCTGCTTCGATGACAGCGAGGGCTCGCAGCTCATCATCCACGCGCCCTTCGGCGGGCGCATCAACCGCGCGCTCGGCCTCGCACTGCGCAAGCGCTTCTGCGTGTCGTTCGACTTCGAGCTGCAGGCGGCGGCGGACGACGACACCGTCGTGCTGTCCCTCGGCCCGCAGCACAGCTTCCCGCTGACCCGGGTGCAGTCCATGCTCTCGAGCGCCGCCGCGACCCAGACGCTGACCCAGGCGGTGCTCCTGCACCCGATGCTCGGTGCCCGCTGGCGGTGGAACCTCACCCGCGCCCTGGTCATGCCGCGCATGAACGGCGGCAAGCGGCGGCCCATCCACCTGCAGCGCATGGACGCCGACGACCTCTTGGCCGCGGTGTGGCCGGGCCTGGCCGCCTGCCAGGAGAACGCGTCCGCCGGACCGGTCGGCGTGCCCGACCACGTCCTGGCGCGCCAGACCGTCGACGACTGCCTGCACGAGGGTCTCTCGGTCGAAGGGCTGGTCGACGTGTGGTCCAAGGTGGAGTCCGGCGCCATCGCCGTGCACACGGTGGAGTCGGCGGAGCCCTCTGTCCTGTCGCACGCCATCCTGAGCGGACGTCCCTACACCTACCTCGACGACGCGCCGCTCGAGGAGCGGCGCACCCGCGCCCTGTCGCTCCGGCGCGGCCTGGGCGAGCTCGGCCCCGACGGTCTACCCGTGCCGGCGGGGGAGCTGACCGCGTTCGACCCCGACGCCGTCACCGCCGTGCTCGAGCAGGTCTGCCCGCGTCCGCGCGACCCCGACGAGCTGCACGACCTGCTGCTCTCGCTCGTGGCCGCCCGCCCGCTGCCCGAATGGCAGGACTGGTTCGCCGCGCTCCAGTCCGAGCACCGGGCCTCGCTGGTCAACGGCTCCTGGGTGCCCGCCGAGCGCCGCGACGCCGCTCTGGCGCTGGCCGAGGACGACGAGGCGGCCGCCGCCTGCCTGGCCGGACACCTGCAGGTCGCAGGCCCGGTCACGCTGGAGCAGCTGATCGCCGACGGCCCCTTGCCGCCCGGTGCGCCGACGGGGGCGCCGCTGTCGCCGGCCCGCGCCCGCACCGCGCTGGCCCGTCTGGAGGCGAAGGGCTCTGCCATAGAGCTGCCCGACGGCCGCTGGTGTGCGCGCCACCTGTTGGTGCGCCTGCACCGGGCCAGCCGCAACCACCGCCGCGGCCTGGTCGAGGCCGTACCGATCGCGTCGTACGTCCGCTTCCTCGTGCGCTGGCAGCACGTCACGCCCGACACCCGGCTCGAGGGACGGGCGGGGCTGCTCGAGGTGCTCGAGCAGCTGCAGGGGATTGAGGCACCCGCCGCGGAGTGGGAGGCCCAGGTGCTGCCCACGCGCGTGCGCGACTACGACGGCCGCTGGCTCGACGAGCTCTGCCTCTCGGGCGAGGTCGTCTGGGGGCGCCTCACCCCGAGAACGGAACGGCCCGGACGAAGCGGCGCGCCGTCTCCGGCCACACCGCTCGCCTTCACCGTGCGCGAGGACCTCGTCACCATGCTCCGTGCCGTGCGCGCCGGAGCCCCCGCACCTGAGCCCGAGGTCGGCGCCGCGGCCGACGTGCTGGCGGCGCTGCGGACGCGGGGTGCGTGCTTCCGCCCCGAGCTGGCGCCGCTGACCGGGCGCCTCCCGGCCGAAGTGGACGAGGGGTTGTGGGACCTCGTGGCGCGCGGGCTGGTGACCGCCGACGCGTTCTCCGCCGTGCGTGCGCTGCTCTCGGCGCGCGACCGATGGCGCACGCGCACGGTCCGCCGGCCCTCGGGCCGTCTCCAACGCCGGCGCGCGCCGGTGGGCACGGGGGTGGGCGAGGGGCGCTGGTCGCTGCTGCCCGGGCCCGAGGTGCTGGGAGCGCCGATCGTGGGCGACGGCGTCCTGGCGCCGGGGAACGAGGACCTGGCCGAGTGGGTGGCGCACCAGCTGCTGCTGCGCTGGGGCGTGGTGGCCTGGGAGGTGTGGAGCCGCGAGTCCTTCAAGGTGCCCTGGCGCGAGGTCGTGTGGGCCCTGCGGCGAATGGAGGCACGCGGACTCGCACTGGGCGGCCGGTTCGTGGCCGGCCTCTCGGGCGAGCAGTACGCCCTGCCCGACGCCGTGGAGGAGCTGCAGCGGGTGCACCGCAGCGCGCCCGACGGCGCGCAGATCGTCGTGGCCGGCGCCGACCCGCTGAACATGACCGGCACCATCCTCGGCGGCACCCGGGTGCCGACGCGGCGCCATCAGCGCGTGGTGTACCGCGACGGGGTCGTGGTCGACCACCTGCAGGCGGGGTGAGCGGATGGCCCCGGCCCGGACCGTCGACCTGAACGCGGACGTCGGCGAGGCCACCGACGAGGAGGGGATCGCCCGCGAGCGGTCGCTCCTCGGCCTGGTGACCTCCGCCAACATCGCCTGCGGCGGGCACGCCGGTGACGAGGCGTCCATGACCGCGACCGTGGCGACGGCGCTCCAGGGTTCGGTACGGGTCGGCGCGCATCCGTCCTATCCCGACCGTGAGGGGTTCGGCCGCCGGCCGATGCGGATCAGCCGGGCCGACCTGTGCACTTCGGTCGGCGACCAGCTGCGCGCCCTCGGCCGGGTCTGCCAGGCCGCGGGCACGACCATCGAGTCGGTCAAGCCCCACGGCGCGCTCTACGAAGAGGTCGCCAAGGGCGGAGCCGTCTACGAGGCCGTGCGCGACGCCATGCGCGCCACCTGCGGGCCGTCCACCGCGCTGGTGCTGCCCTCGGGCAGCCGGGCCACGGCCATGGCGTTGCGCGACGTGGTCCCCGCCTGCGAGGAGGGGTTCTGCGACCGCGCCTACCGTCCCGACGGCGGACTGGTGGACCGCTCCGAACCCGGCGCCATCCTGGCCGATCCCGGCGAGGCCTCGCACCAGGCACTGAGCCTCGCCCGCGGCGCGGTTGTCGCCTCCGACGGGTCGATCTTGACGCTGTGGGTGGACACGCTCTGCATCCACGGCGACTCGCCCGCCGCGGTGGCCATTGCGACCGCGGTGCGCGCCGCGTTGGCCGAGTTGGGGATCGACGTGGTCGCGCCCGCGCGTGCATGACCCGCTCGGTCCCAGTCGGCGCAGTCAGACTCTTCGGTGACCGCGCGCTCCTGATCGGCGTCGCCGACCCGGCGGCCGGCCGCGCGTTCGGGCGCGCCCTCCAGGCGTCACCGGACCTGGCCGGAGCGGTCGAGATGGTCGGGGGGACGGCCACGGTTTTGGTGTCGGTGCTGGACCCCGATGCCGACATGGACGCGGTGCGGGCCGGCGTCGAGGCGGTACTCGCCGCATCCGCCGAGACGAACGAGTCGCCGACTTCGGAACCGGGCCGCACGGTGACCATCCCGTGCGCGTTCGACGGCCCGGACCTGGGCGAGGTGGCGGCGCGGGCCGGCTGCGGCGCCGGCGAGGTCGTCGCGCTCCTGACCGGCCGCCCGCTCACCGTCTCGGTCATGGGGTTCTCGCCGGGGTTCGCCTACCTCGACGGGCTGCCGCCGGAACTGGCAGCAATCCCGCGCCGGGACAGCCCGCGGCCGGAGGTGCCGGCCGGCTCGGTCGCGCTGGCCAACGGGCACGCGGCCGTCTACCCGACCGCGTCCCCGGGCGGCTGGCAGCTGGTGGGCCGGACCGGGTTCGCTCTTTTCTCTCCGGCCGCGCCACCCTTCGCCGCGCTGGCGCCGGGCGACCAGGTCCGCTTCACCATCGCCGGCGAAGCCCCGCCCGCCGCGCCGCCGCCGCCGGCGCCGGCCGAGGCCGGCTGGGACCCGCCGGCGGGGGCGAGGGCCGTGCTCGAGGTCGTGGTGCCCGGCCTGGGCGCGGTGCTGCAGGACGCCGGCCGCTGGGGCGTCGCCGGGATCGGGGTGCCCGGGGCGGGACCCGCGGACCCGGTGTCCTTTCTCCTGGCGAACCGGCTGGCCGGCAACCCCGACAGCGCGAGCACGCTGGAGATCACCGCCGGGACCGCCCAGCTGCGGTGCCTGGAGACCTGCCACATCGCGGTGGTCGGGGGCGCGGCGGAGGTGGCCGTCGACGGCGTCCCGGCCGGGAGCGGCCGGGTCATCGCGCTCGAGGCCGGCCAGCTCGTGCGGGTGGGGCCCGTGCGCCGCGGCCTGCGCGCCTATCTGTCGGTGGCCGGCGGGTTCCTCGGGCCCACCGCGTTCGGGTCGACGGCCCGCGACGAGCTGAGCGGTCTGGGGCCGGACCGCCTCACCGCCGGGGCGCGCCTGCACGCGGGACCGTGGGCGCCGCCACTGGGCGACCACCTCGCGACGGGCGCCGCGCCGGAGGTGGCACCGCAGGAGCCGGTGCCGCTGCGCGTCGTCGCCGGGCCCCATCCCGAGCGCTTCGCACCGGACGTGCTGGCCCGTCTGGCCGGGAGCGCGTTCGTCGTCGACGACCGCAGCAACCGCGTCGGGTTGCGCTTGGTGCCGCGTGCGCCGGACCGGTGGGACGGCGGGCGCAACGAGCGCAACGAGGCGGAGGAGCTCGACTCGCAGGGCATGGTCACCGGCGCCGTGCAGGTGCCGCCGGGCGGACGACCCATCATCTTGTTGTCCGACCACGCGACGCTGGGCGGTTACCCCGTCGTGGCCGTCGTCATCACGGCGGACCACGGCGTGCTCGGGCAGTGCGCGCCGGGGACCGAGGTCCGCTTCGTGCCTATTGACGCGGCCGAGGCGACCCAGGCGGCGCAGGCCACACGGCGCGATCTGCAGCAGGCCGTCATCGGGCACTTCCCCCTCGCGGTGGGCTGAGGCGGGCGCTCAGGCGAGGAGCTTGACCGCCGTCCCCACCCCGATGACGACCACGGCGACGCGTAACGCCGGGGCGGGGAGCGACAAGGCGAGGCGGGCGCCCAGGAAGCCACCGATGAGGCTGCCCAGCGCGAGCCACCCGACCGCCTCCCAGGCCAGGCCGCCGTGCACCAGGAACACCACGGCCGCGATGCCGTTGACGATCATGGAGAGCACGGCGCGTAGGCCGCTCGTGTGGGCGAGCGACAGGGGGAGCGCCAGGCCGAGGACGGCGAGGAACATGACGCCCATGGCGGCACCGAAATAGCCGCCGTAGACGGAGGCGGCGAAGACCCCCACGACCAGCAGGACCGGCCGCGCCCGGGGATGGGTGGCGCCGCGGTCGAGGGCACGCCGGAGAAGCGGCTGGGCGGCGAACAGGGCGGAGGCACCCAGAACGAGCCAGGGCACCACGCGGTCGAAGGTGCCGGCAGAGGTGGTGAGCAGCAGCAGGGCACCGGCGACGCCGCCGGCCAGGCCCACCGGGGTGAGCCGGAGGAGGCGAGCCCGCTGGTCGCCGATTTCGGCGCGGAAGCCGGCCGCCGAGGCGACGTAGCCGGGCCAGATCCCGATGGTGTTGGTGATGTTGGCGGTGAGGGCCGGATAGCCCACCGCCAGGAGGATCGGGAACGAAATCAGGCTGCCGCCGCCGGCCACGCCGTTGAAGATGCCGGCTCCGACGCCGCCCAGGGCGATGAACAGGGCATGGGAGGCGCTCACGGGCGCCGTGCCTGCGCCGGGGCCGCGGGGGGAGCCACCGGGGTCACGAACCGAAACAGTACGGGACTTGCGGCGTTCCCCCTGGTGCACAGGTTCGGACGGGCCGTGCACGGGATCCGGTTTGAACCCGGGTGAGCGACGGAATTTCTTCGTCGGTGAGGCGCAAGTTTCCCCTACCTCCCCCGTTTCTTTGCCAAACAGAGGAGTTCGCTGTGCTCAGGCGGAGCGGAGACGGAAGGGGAAATAGGGGATGAAGGGTCGCATTCGACTTGCGACGTTCGGCCTGGTGACGCTGGCGGTCATCGCGGCCATGACGTCCGTTGCCGGAGCAACGACCACGGTCAATTCCTGGAACGTGAAGGCCAATTCGGGAGCGCTCGATGTGATTCTGCTCGGCCACGCCGTAGAGATCGGCGGCGGCCTCACCGAGGCGGACGCCAACAGCGGTAACACGTCGGAGGCCATGGGCACCGGCCTCTGCATCAACGCGAGCACGCCCGTCGCCTGCCCGACGAACGTGACCAGCCCGTCCGGTGCCTCGTTCGCCACGACGCAGAAGGCGATTCAGAACGGCGCCAACGGCTCCGTCGCCCCCGGCCCGGCCTGTGCGGCCAACCTGCCGCTCGTGCTGGTCACCATCACCGTCGGTTGTGGCAACGCCTCGGCCTCGGAGGCCAACGGCAAGCCCACCGCAGAAGGTGACGGCTCCATCCTCGGCGGCAGCGTCAACCTGACGCTGGGCAGCGCGCTGTCCGGTATGGGCCTCGCGCTCCCGTCGCTGTCGAACGCCCCGTGCGCCGGGGTCAGCACCACCCCGGCCAGCTCGACGCCGGGCTCCAACACCACGCCCCTCTCGGGTGCGGCGTCCGGTCTGCTGGGGACGGTGACCAGCATCACGCAGGCGCTGCACCTGCCGACCCTGCTGCCCAGCACGGTCTCGACGGACAGCCCGACCGACAGCACGTGCTCCATCCTCGGCGGCCTGGTCAACGAGATCAACGGCGTGCCCGTGCTCGGCCCGCTCGTGGCCGGCCTGGTGAACGGCACCTCGCTCAACGCGGTGATGGGCACCTCGCTCCTCAGCATCTCGGCCGTCGAGTCCAAGTCGACCGTGGCCACCGGCACCGGCAGCAACGGTGACGGGACCGAGACGGCGTCGGCCATCGGTGACACGCTGGACGTGAACGTCCTGAGCGGCACGCTCGACATAAAGGTCGTCCCCGCCGTCGCCTCGGCGACCGTCGACACCACGACCGGTCAGACCATCGAGAGCTGCACGCCGGGCCTCATTCAGGTCACGGTGAACAACGGGACGCCCAACCTCGTCTCGCTGCAGCCGCTGGGCACCGCGCTGAACCAGCTCCTCGGCGCCCTCGAGGCCACCGCCCTCCAGCCCCTGTTGGACGCGCTGCTGGCCGTCCCCCAGCCCGGCGTCCTGAACTGCGACGCCCCGGTGACCACGAACGGCGGCTCCTCGAACAGCGTGGAGGGTGGCATCGCCAACCTCGAGCTGCTCCCGGTGGCCGGCTCGGGCGGCCTCCTGGGTGTCGCGGTGAACGACGTGTCGGCCTCCGCGGCCGCCACGACCGCCGCGTCACCGTCGACCTCCCCCAGCGCGACCCCGACCGCCACGCCCGCCGCCGCGGCACCGGCCACCGCGCCGGCCGCCACCGCCGCTCCGGCCGCCGCCACGGTGCCCGGCGTGACCTCGGTCCACACGGGCGAGTTCTGGGCGGGCACCCTGCCGATCATCCTCCTCACGGGGATGGGCCTGGCCGGGATCATGCTGATCGGCCGGCGCCGGGTCTTCTCGGTCGCCCGCTCGTTGACCTCGTTCACCCGCCGCCGGGGTGGCCATTGAGCCGCCCCCGGACGACCCAGCCGCGGGTCGGGCGGCGGGACCGCCACCGGGCCCGGCCTCCGGGACCTCCTCCGTTCCCCCTCCGGTCTTGGGGGCCGGCCCGGCGGCAGCCGTAGGTAGGACCAGGAGAACCGCCGGGGTGTTCCGCCACTCCGGCCAGCAACACAGCCATAGAGATCTTCGGAGGATCTGGAGGGAGAGGCAGATGCAGCGGGAACCGATGCTGCGAGCTGCCCGGGACGGGAAGGCGGAAGCCCGTTCCGGGCAGTGGCAGCCAGCAGCGGAGTCGGGCCGATGAGGTCCGTCAGAACGCTTCGCCAGTGGGGGCTGACGCTGCTCGGCGTCGCGTTCCTCTTCGGCGCCATCTTCGCGGGCAGCTACGCCGTCGCCTGGAAGGTACACCAGGACCACGCCAAGAACGTGCTCCTCCGGAGCGAGCACGTCGCCATCGCCAAGATCGCCAAGCAGACCCACGGCGCCTCCTGCCAGGTGAGCGGGGTCCAGCAGGGGCAGCTCTCGGGCATCCTGCGCATCCCCGCCATCAACCTGACGGCGCCCGTCGAGGAGGGGACCGACGACCAGGAGCTCAACGTGGCCGTCGGGCACGCGCCGCAGTCGGTGTGGCCCGGTGTCGACGGGTCGTCGGTGTTCCTGGCGCACGACGTCAGCTACTTCGTCCACCTGAACGCGCTGAAGCCGGGCGACCAGATCACGTACGAGACCGCCTGCAACACGGTGAAGTTCTCGGTGACCGACCAGCAGGTCGTGGCGGCGGGCTCCGCGGTGGCGAACACGCCCACGCCGAGCCTCGTGCTCGACACGTGCTGGCCGCCCAACGCGCTCTTCTTCACCCCCAACCGCCTGCTCATCCACGCCACCGAGGTGGGGGAGGCCACCAAGGGCGCCCGCCTGAACAAGGGGGCCCAGTTCATAAAGACCGTGGCGTCGACCGACTACACGACGTCGGCGCCGCCGGCGCTGCAGGCGCAGGGGCTGACGCTCGAGCAGAACGAGGCGCCGATGGGGACCATGAACCTCGTCAACCCCTCGGTGGCCTTCGCCCAGTCGCCGGGGCCGCTCTCCCTGGAGGCGGCCGCGCTGGAGACCTACTTCGGCGGGCTCCATGCGGGCGCGCAGAACGAGACGGCCTGGTGGGCGGCCATGGCGCACGGCGTCCCGCTGCCACCCCAGCTGGCGGGGGCCGCCGTCACCGGCCACGACGCGCCCCTCGACGTCGAGATCGACTCGACCGGCGGCACCCCCACCCGGGTGGTGCTGCGGACCACCGTGACCCTGTCCGGGGGGTCCGCGCCGGGCGAGCACGCCATGACCGTCGTCCTCCCGGTTCAGGGCGCCGTGGTGACGATCGGGAGCTGGACGTTCAGCTGACCGGATTTTGCGCAGCGGCGGGTGCGGCCACCGAAAGGTCCTTTCGGCACGGCCGTTCCCACGGTGGATCCCCCGGCGAGGGGCCGCGGAGGAGGAACGGATGTCGATGAACAGCCTCGACGAGAGGTACGACCAGATGCTGCACGAGGAGTTCGCCGCCGTCCCGTGCGCTGACGCCGAGCCCACGCCCGAACCCCCCCGCGGACTCGCCCGCTACCGCTCGGCCGCCCTCGTCGGCGCCGGCGGCCTCGCCTGTGCCATCGTCGGCGCCCTGCTCGGCGGCCTGAGTGGCTACTTCGCGCTCTCGCCCGCGGGTGCGCACCCCGTCACTTCATCGAGCCAGGACCTGCCCCTTTCCTCCGCCGTGCACTCGGCGTACCACGCCCACGGCGTCACCGCCTCGGCCGCGCCGGCCGCGCCGGCGGCCGGATCGGTGACCAACGACGCCTCCGGTGCCGCGGCCTTCTCCGAGGCCGCCGGTCCCCTCGTGCATGGGCTCACCAACGTCACGGTGCCCACGGCCGACCTCCCGACCACCGCGCCCACCTCGCCCGGCCCGTCGGGCGGCGACGGGTCCGGCGGCTCGGGCTCCGCCAGCGCGGGCACGGGCGGCGTCGGCTCCACCAACCCGTCGCAGGGCAACAACGGCGGCTCCGGCTCGGGCGGCACCATCGGCCAGGCGACCGGCATCCTGGAGCTCGGCCTCGGCAACATCATGGCCAACCTGACCGGCGCGCTGGACGACCTCGGCACCCTTTCCGACGACCCAACCGCCATGCTGACCGGGCTGGTGCCCCCGCTCGAGGGCGTGGTGTCCGACGTCACCGGCACGCTCATGAACTTGAGCTCGCTCATGCCGCTGTCGGGGACCAGGTTGCCCGTGGGCTCGCTCGGCACCGGCGGCATCACCTCCCTCGGAGGCGGGCTGCCCGACGGCGCCCCCACGCTCGGCGGCGCCACGATCGGGGCGACGGCCGACAAGACACAGCACGGCACGCCGTCGCCGTCGGTGAGCGCGCTCGGACCGATCGTGAGCAGCGTGGCCGCCGCCGCCACCGGTTCGAAGACGCCCTCCATCCCCTCGCTCCCGCTGCCTTCGGCAGGCTCGGCACCTTCGGTGCCCAGCCTGCCCGCCCAGTCGCCCTCGGGCGCGCTGCCCGAACCCCCCACGGTCAGCGTACCGACGGTCAATTCGAACACGGGGTCGACGACCATCAACGTTCCGGTGCCCTCGCTGCCGGTGAGCGCCCCTCCCGTCACCATCCCGCTGGGCCCGGTGAACGTGGGCGTCAACCTGGGCGGGTCCGACTCGGGCGCCACCCTGTCGCTCCCCTAGGTTCTCGGAGGCGGCGCCAGCGCCCAGCTCCTAGCGTCGCGGGTATCGCGTCCGCACCCGCGTGCGCAGAGGAGGTCCCATGGTCAGGCTCACGTGCCTGCTCCGGCGCAAGCCCGGGCTCACCCCGGCCGAGTTCCATGCCTACTGGCGCGACGTGCACGGCCCCCTCATTGCGGCGAGCCGCAGTGGTTCCCACGCGCTGCGCTACGAGCAGCACCCGCGGCCGCTCGACGACTACGCCGGCGACGACGACCCGGGCTTCGACGGGGTCACGGTGCAGTGGTTCGCGTCCATGGACGAGTACAAGGCCCACATGGCCGAGCCGGACTTCCGGGACGTCTGGGCCGACATAGAGCGGTTCCTCGACCTCGACGCGCTGCACTTCGTCGTGACCGAGCACCCCCGCCTCGTCATGGGCGGGGACGGGTCATTCCCCCTGGCCTGAGGAGGG
Organism: uncultured Acidimicrobiaceae bacterium; assembly: GCA_963834405.1. GTDB lineage: Bacteria > Actinomycetota > Acidimicrobiia > Acidimicrobiales > RAAP-2 > Bog-473. The sequence goes on from CAWIBX010000005.1 coordinate 250,917, forward strand.
CGACGCCGGCGGTGGCCACAGGGCGGTCAGGTTCGGCGCGGCCGGCGCCGGCAGCGGGCCGGGCGCGGGAGGCGCGAGCGCCGGATGGGCCTCGGGGGCGGGCGCCGGCGGGGCCGGTGGCACGGCCCGCAGGGTCCGGCGCGCCGGGGGCTGGGCCGCCACGGCCTCGGCCCGGCGCTCCTCCAGCACCTCGAGGAGGTCGTCCCACTCGCGGCCGTTCACCCGGCGCACCTGCGCGGGCAGGCGCTTGAGGAGCCGGCGCTCGGACCGGTGGTCGCGCTCGGCCACGGCGCCCATGACGAAGACCGTGGCGGGCGGGAGGTGGGCCTCGCCGGTGGCGAGCTCGGCCAGCCGGGTCGACGCGACCTCGGCGTCCTGCAGCAGCCCGAGCTCGTCCTGCAGCGCGGTGAGCCGGCGGACGTAGCGGGCGGTCGCGCCGCCGTAGACGTCGGCACTGAATTCGAGCGAGTAGCGCAGCCGCTTGCAGCGGATGCGGAGCCGGTGGAAGTCGGACACGACGCCCGAGCGCCGGGCCCGCCGGGCCGCCCTCGACACCTTGTCGTGCCGGGCCACGACGAGGTCGGGCATGCCGACCACGGCCGGAACCCGCGTGGCCAGCGAACGGCGCAGGGGCCCCTGTCGGGCCAGGGAGGCGAGACCGGCGAAGAGGCGCTCCCAGCGCACCGAGTCGAGCGCGCCGAGCAGCTCGTCCCGGGCGCGCGCACGGTCCCGCTCCAGCAACGCGGAGAGATCGGCCAGCGGGTCGTGGTCGCCCACATGCAACGCGGCGGGGCTCCAGCCGGCCAGGGTGTCGGACATGTTGCCCAGCCCGTCGATCTGGACGTCGAGGTCGCGCACGGCCCCGAGCACCGAGGCCAGCCAGCCGAGCTCGGTGCGGTACGCCTGCGCCCGTACCGGGAGCACCTCGGCGAACAGGCTGAGCGCGGCGCGCAGGCGCCGCGTCGCCACCCGCATGTCGTGCAGTTCCTCGGGGTCCTCGCCCAGGCGCGTGCCGGGCTCCTTCGCCGCGAGCACGCTGAGCTGGCGGCGGATCACCGCATAGGCGAGCTCGCCCATGGTGGCGGACTCGGTGACCTCGGTCGGGCCCAGCTCGGGCGGGCCGGGGATCACCTGGCCCACGGCGAGGAGGCCGGCCTCGAACTTGGACAAGGTCGCCGGCTGCAGTCCGCAGGAGACGCGCAGTTGCGCGACGATCGGTTCAAGGGGGTCGGCCCATTCCGGGCGGACCTCGACCTCCACCCGGCGCAGCTGCATGGGCCGCTGGCCGCCACCGACGACGATCATGGTGTCGTCGAGCGCGACCTCGGCGGCATCGACGCCGCCGACGCGCAGCGCAAAGGGACGGCGGCGCGTGCGCACCTGCAGGACCTCGTGCAGTCCGCGCCGGCCGACGATGGCGCGCAACCGCCGGCCGACCGGGCCCGTGTCGTCGAGCGCGGCGACGCCCTCGGCGGGAAGCGGCTGCGTCACTTCGAGGCGGCGCCGCAACCCGCTCCCCTCGGCGGGCCGCGTGTCCTTCAGCGTGACCTCGTCATGGCGGCCCCGGCGCCGGGTGCGCAGCACGAAGCCCGCCCGCGCCATGCGCCAGTCGTCCGTATCGAGGTAGGTGTCCACCAGCCGCCGGGGCGGTTTGGCCAGGGCGGTGACGGTCCCACCGTCTTCGGTCTCGACGGCGAGGGTGGGAAGGGAGGCCAGCCAGCGCTCCACCGGACGCAGGTCCAGCGCGTCGAACTGCCATTCGATCTCGACCGGGTCGCCGCCAGCCGCCGTCGCCTCGTCCGTCTCGTCGGCCACCGGGTCAGGCTACCGCCGCGGGCGCGGCGCCCCTCATGCGCACCGGGGCTCCGCCACCTGCGGAACGGCCACCGGTAGTCTGCCCTTGGTGGCGCGACAGGCGATGACCGCTGATCTCCCAACTCCAAACCCAACCGACGTTGTCCAGGCGGCCGGCGGACTGGTGATCCGCCGGCAGCGGGGCGTCCTGCAGCTGGCCGTCGTGCACCGGCCCGCCCACCAGGACTGGTCGTTCCCGAAGGGCAAGCTCGAGCAGGGTGAGGCGTTCGACGAGGCCGCCCGGCGCGAGGTCCAGGAGGAGACCGGCCTGTCCTGCCGGCTCATCCGCTTCATCGGCCACACCGAGTACACCGACCGCAAGGGACGGCCCAAGGCGGTGGCCTACTGGGTCATGGAGCCCCTGAGTGGGTCCTTCACCCCCAATATGGAGGTGGACGAGCTGCGCTGGGTCGGGCTCGACGAGGCAACCCGGGTGCTGACCTACCCCCGGGACCGGGAGCTCGTTACCGTCCTCGGTGCCGCTCAGCAGGCGGAACCCCTGATCTGAAACCCCCTGCGACCAGGGCGAAGTGCCGCCGCCCGGCTTCAAAAAAACTCGAAAATTTGATGTTTAGACCCCCATGTTTGGGGAATAATGGCAGAAGCGATCTACCGCCTGATCGCACTGCCGGCGTGTGTGCCCCAGTCGAGAGCTCCAGGATCCCATCGCCAAGGGCCCTGAGACAGCGCATTTGACGTCAATCGACTGGGGCACCGTCGGCGCTTGTTTTTTCGGAGACGGCCTACTCGTGCTCACTACTCCCCGCGTGGTCTACGCGGTACTCCGCGGTGCTCAGACCACCATGACGGCGGCTCCGTTGACCCGATCGTGCGCCAGGTCGCGCAGCGCGGCGTCGGCGCGTTCCAGGGCGTAGGGCGTGGCCGACACACGCAGCCCGATGCGCGCCGCTTCGGCGAGGAACTCCTCTCCGTCGCGGCGCGTGTTCGCCGTCACGCTCTGCAGCGTGCGCTCCATGAAGAGGTGCGCCTGATACCCGAGCGGCGGGACGTCGCTCAGGTAGATGCCGGCGATGGCCAGCGTGCCGCCCCGGCCCAGTGCGGCGAGGGCGGTCGGGACCAAGGTCCCGACCGGGGCGAACAGGATGGCCGAATCGAGCGGTTCGGGCGGGGGGGTGTCGGTACCGGCCGCGCTCGACGCGCCGAGCTCGAGCGCCAGCTGTTGTGAGTCGGATGCGCGCGTCATGACGTGCACGCGGGCACCACGGGCGAGCGCGATCTGCGCGGTGATGTGCGCCGATCCACCGAAGCCGTAGATGCCGAGCACGCCCGCCTCCGGCAGGTTGGCGCGGCGCAGCGCGCGATAACCGATAATGCCGGCGCAGAGCAAGGGGGCGGCGTGCACGTCGTCGAACGCATCGGGGAGCGCGTACGCGTAGGCCTCGTCGACGACGACGAACTCGGTGTAGCCGCCGTCCATGTCCCACCCGGTGAACCGCGGGTCGACGCAGAGGTTCTCACGGCCCTCACGGCAGAACCGGCAGACTCCGCAGGTGTGGGCCAGCCAGGGGACGCCGATGCGCTCGCCCTCGCGCCAGCGCGTGCTGCCCGCGCCGCGCGCGTCGACGACTCCGACCACCTCGTGGCCCGGGACGACCAACGGGTGGCGCGGCGCCAGGTCGCCCTCGGCCAGGTGAAGGTCGGTGCGGCACACCCCGCAGGTCCGCACGCGCAGACGTACCTGGCCCGGACCGGGCTCGGGCACGGGCCGCTCCACGCGCACCAGCGGCCCGCCGTCGACGGGCCCGGGCTCGTCGACCGCCCACGCGGTCATGGTCGCCGCCATCGGGAACGCAGCGTACGGCGCGCGGCGCGAGAGTGGGCCGCCGGCCCCTGCTCCCGCCCGTAGCCTGGGCGCGGAGAGTCTGATGTCCGCCGCCCCGTCCCCCACCACGTCCCCCGGGCGCGCCGGCGCGCAGGGCTATCCCCGCGCGCTCGAGCGCGACGTCGTCGCCGCCGATGGGCTCCGGTATCACGTGCGCCCGATCAGGCCGGATGACGGGCGGCGGCTCGTGGCCTTCCACGAGCACCTGTCGACGCGCTCGGTCTATCTCCGCTTCTTCACGCTCCACCCGACGCTCTCTGAAGCAGAGGTGCGCCGGTTCACCTCGGTCGACTACCTCGACCGCCTCGCCCTCGTCGCCACCGTCGGGAACCGGCTGATCGCGGTCGCCCGCTACGACCGGGCTCCGGGCGCGACAGAGGCAGAGGTCGCGTTCGTCGTGGCCGACGAGTACCAGCACCACGGGATCGGCTCCTGCTTGCTCGACGAGCTGGCCGCCGCCGCGCGCGTCCGCGGCGTCCTGACGTTCTGCGCGGACACCCTGGCCGAGAACCACCCGATGCTCGGGGTGTTCCGGCACGCCGGCTTCCCCGTGACGGCGCGCACCGAGCACGGGACGGTGTCTCTGCGTTTCCCGATCGCCGCCACGGAGGAGTACGAGGTGGCCCGGGCCGGGCGGGGGACCGGGCCCACGATCCCGGTGGACGACCCGCGGTGACGCCGCTGGTCGTCGCCGGGCCGGCCGGCGCGGACGCCCACGACGGCGGGCCACGCCACCCCGAGCAACCCTCGCGTGTCGTCGCGGTGATGGACGGGGTGCGCGGGCTCGGCCTGGGCGACGAGGTCGTCTACCCGGCCTACGACGAGGCTCCCATGGAGGACCTGGTCCGGGTGCACGCGCCCGGCTATCTGGCGGATCTCGAGCGCTTCTGCCGACGCGGGGGCGGGGACCTCGACCCCGACACCTACGCCAGGGCGGATTCGTGGCACGCGGCACGCCGGGCGGCCGGTGCCGGGCTGGCCGCCCTGGACGAGCTGGAGCGGCGGGGCGACGGAGTGGCCTTCGTTCCGGTCCGGCCGCCGGGACACCATGCCTACCCCGACCGCGCCATGGGGTTCTGCCTCCTCAACAACGTCGCCGTGGCGGCGGCGTCCCGCACGGCCCGGGGGGACCGGGTGCTCATCGTCGACTGGGACGTGCACCACGGGAACGGCACCCAGGCCATCTTCTGGGACGATCCCGACGTCCTGTACGTGTCGACGCACCAGCACCCTCTGTACCCCGGCACCGGCCGTCCCGACGAGGTGGGCGGCGCCGCGGCAGCCGGCTTGACCGTGAACCTGCCCGTCCCGCCGGGTGCCACGGGCGACGTGGTGCGCGCCGCGCTCGACGAGGCGGCGCGGCCGGTCATAGAGGAGTTCCAGCCGCACTGGGTGCTCGTGTCGTGCGGGTTCGACGCGCACCAGGCCGATCCGCTCGGCCAACTGGCCTTGTCGAGCGGGGACTTCGCCGAGCTGGCCCGCGTGGTCGGCGAATTCGCCCCCGGCCCCGGCCGCATCGCACTGTTCCTGGAGGGCGGGTACAACCCGGTCGCCCTGCAGACGTCGGTCGAGGCGACGCTCGCCCCGCTCCTGGGGCTGCACACCCACCCAGCAGCGCCGACGTCCGGCGGGCCCGGCCTGGCGCAGCTGCGCGAGGACCGGACCGAGCGCCTGCGCGCCGTCGACCGCGTGCTGTCGGCCTGAGCCGGTCCTCCGGCTCCGCTCAGGCGCTGGGCCGGTGCACCAGCACCGGGCAGTGCGCGTTGGTGGTGCAGTACTCGCTCACCGACCCGATGAGCATGCCGACGAACTCGCCGTGCCCGCGGCTGCCGACCACGAGGAGGTCAGCGCCCTTCGATGCTTCGACGAGGACGGGTGCGGGATGTCCGTGGACGATCCGGGCGTCCACACGCAGCGCGGAATGGGAGGCGCGCGCGGACGCCACGGCGTTGTCGAGCACCGAGCGCACCTCGGCTTCGGGGTCGTAATCGGCCGGGACCGGCACGGCCCAGCCGAAGCTGGTGGGCCACTCCCATGCGGCCACGAGCTCGAGGGCGGCGCCCGTGAGGTCGGCCTGGTGCGCCGCCCAGGCGAGGGCATCGAGAGACGCCGCGGACCCGTCGATGCCCACGACGACCCGTCCCGTTCCCGTCTGCGTTGCGTTCATGGCCCGTGCTCCTCCTTGATCGGGACGTGCCACGTGAGCATCGTGCCGGCGGCGCCGTCGTCGATCTCGAGCCCACCGCGTAACTTCTCGGCGCGCCGGCGCAGGGCGGCGAGGCCTTCCTCGTCGAGTCCGGCCGCTTCCGCGGCGTCGCCGTCACCGGAGATGCCGAGGAGGCACGTTCCGCCCGCAGCACGGACCGCCACCGCGACCCGGGTCGCCCCGGGCCGACGCGCCGCGAGGGTCGCTCCGTCCCGGAGCGCGGCCAACAGGTGCTCGCAGACAGACGCCGGGACGGCGGTGTCGACCGGCCCTTCGACAGCCACCTCGACGGGGACGCCCAGCGTCGCGCTCAGTTCGCCCGCCAACGACCGGATGTCGTCGCGGAGGCCGCGGGGCTCGGCGCCCATGCCGAGCTCGTAAATCGTCGCGCGGACCTGGGCGATGATGCGGTCGATCTCGCCCACCAGGTCGCGCAGCTGCTGCCCCTGGGGCTCGCTCGCCTGGGTCGTCATGCTCTGGACGGTGAGGCCCAGTGCGAAGAGCTGCTGGATCACGGTGTCGTGCAGGTCACGGGCCACGCGGTCGCGGTCCTCGACGACCGCGGAGCGGCGCACCCGTTCGTGCAGACGGGCGTTCTCGATGGCGATGCCGGCGGCCAGCGACAGCGCCTCGACGAGCGCGACGTCGTCGAGCGTGAACTCCGACCAGCCGACCTTTTCGGAGAGGTAGAGGTTCCCGTACACCTCGTCGCGCACCTTGACGGGCACGCCCAAGAAGGAGGTCATCGGGGGGTGGTTGGGTGGGAACCCGACGCTGTCCGGGTGGTCGCCGATGGAGGTGAGCCGGATGGCCCGGGGGTGCTCGATGAGGAGACCCAGGACGCCCCGACCCGTGGGCCGGGGGCCGATGGCCGACTCCTCTTCGGCGGAGAGACCCACCGTGATGAACTCGGAGAGCGAGCGCTTGTCCTCGTGGAGGACCCCGAGGGCCCCGTAGCGCGCCCCGGTCATGGAGCGGGCCTCCTCGACCACGTGACGGAGCACGGCGGCAAGCTCCACATCGGCTTCGATCAGCAGCGTCGCCTCGAGGACCCGGCGCAGCTTCGTCGGGTCCTCTATGGAGCGGAACGGCACCGGGCGGAGCATACCCACGGCCCCCCGTGACCGCCGGAGCCTCGGCTCGCCGTGGACACCGCCCAGGTGGGATGATGTCGCCCGTGGCGCTGGGCGTGTTCCTCCTCGACGATCACGAGGTTGTCCGGACGGGCCTGCGCGCGCTCCTCGAGGCGGCCAACGACATTGAGGTTGTCGGCGAGGCGGCCACGGTGGAAGAGGCGCTCACGCGCATCCCCCCGACGAACCCGGACGTGGCCATCCTGGACGTGCGTCTCCCCGACGGCAGCGGCGTGGAGGTCTGCCGGGAGATCCGTTCGGCCTCGCCGGAGATCGCCTGCGTCATGCTCACGTCGTACGCCGACGACGAGGCGCTGATCGCGTCCATCATGGCGGGCGCGGCCGGCTACGTCCTGAAACAGGTCGGGAGCCTCGACCTCCTCGAGACGATCCGGCGCGCCGGGGCCGGTCAATCCCTGCTCGATCCCGCCCTCACCGAGCGCGTGCTCGAGCGGCTGCGGGAGGGTCCAAAGGTGGACCCCCGGCTGGCCAACCTGACCCCGCAGGAGCGCAGGATCCTCGACCTCATCGCGGAAGGCCGGACGAACCGCCAGATCGCCGAGACGATGTTCCTGGCGGAGAAGACGATCAAGAACTACGTGTCGAACCTCCTGGCCAAGCTGGGCATGGAGCGCCGCACCCAGGCGGCCACGTTCGCGGCGCGGCTCAACGAGCGCTCGGCCCAGGACGCCCGCGCGGACGCCACCGGCACCTGAGGGCGGGCTCAGTCCGCGGCGGACGCAGGTTCGACGGCGAGGTCGATGCCGAGGTCGTTGAAGGCATGCTCCAGGCGGTCCCGCTCACGCTGGGGCTGGTCGAAACGGCTCGGGTCGGTGTTCACCCCGAGAACGCGCGCGAGCTCCATCAGCGCGACGTCGTAGCCGATCTCCAGAGCGAGGACGACGGGCACCGTGTCGGGGTCCAACCCGGGCGGCACGCCCTCGTCGAGCTCGTCCCGGCACCGGATGACCTCGGCGACGGCCACGCGGCGCGTCAGGTGGCCACCGGGCCGCCCGCGCTCTGCATACGCGGCGTGAAGCAGTTGGGTGTACATGGACATCAGCGGGTCAGGGGACCGCTGCAGAACCCTCAACCCTCGCGCAGGATGTCGCCTGCCCGCCGGAGCGTGGGGTCGAAGACCACCGCGGAGTGCACCGGGGGCAGCAGGTACGAGGGAGGCACCCTCGTCCGGTCGAGCCGGTGCCAATAGAACCTCCGCCTCGCTCGCATAACCGCCTCCTCCATGGCTCATCCCAAGCAGTTTTGCGATCAGCATGCGCTCCGCCGCGGGCCTTGGGCAGGGCCAGAGGTCCCATCCAACAGCGGTTCCCGGGCGAACCGCCCTCCGGGCGAGCGCGGCCGGGGCGGGAGCGTCCGGGTGCACCCCCGTGGCGGTGGCGGACGATCGCCCCAATTGGAAAATGGCGGCCGAGGGGGGTGGCCGCCATTCTCCAAGCACCGTTGTCTGGGAAGAGGAGGGTGTCCTGTCCATTCTGACGGTGGGCTCGCGCGGGCAATAGAGCCGAAAGTCACGGGTTTGGTGCGGGTGCAACCCCCTGCCAGGGCGAATATCCGTCGCGGCGGCCGACCGGATGCGAGAGTGGGGCCGTGACGACCGTCCGCAGCGCCGAGCAGGCCGTCGCGCTGGTGCGGCCGGTCGACACCATCGGGTTCGGTCTGGGGCCGGCCAACCCCGACACCTTCCTGCGGACCTTGGGCACCCGGGACGACTGGGAGGACCTCCAGCTGGGGGGCGCCCTGTGCCTGGACTTCTACGACGTGTTCACCAAGGCAGGTGTCCGGTACCGGTGCGGGTTCTTCGGCCCGGCGGAACGCCTCCTGCTCTCCATGGGCCATCGGATTGAGCTGGTCCCCGGGGGCTTCCGCCAGTTCGCGCCGATCCTGGCCGGTTTCGCTCCCCGCATCATGGTGGCGCAGGGGGCGCCCCCCGACGAATCCGGGCGCGTGAACCTGTCCCTCCACATGGGGGCGACCCGCCCGGAGCTGCTCCGCGCCGGGCAAGACCCGGACCGTCTCCTCATCGTGGAGGTGAACCCCCATCTGCCGCGCACCGCGACCCTGCCTCCGCAGTACGACAACACCATTCCGCTCGAGCTGGTGGACGTGCTCATCGAATCGGACGCCGTCCCCTTCGCGCTCACCGAGCTCCCGACCGAAGAGGTGGACGCTGCCATCGCGACCCACGCCCTGGCGTACGTCAAGGAGGGCTCGACGCTGCAGACCGGCATCGGCGCGATCCCCAACGTCGTGGCGACGGAGCTGGCCTCGGGCGCCCTGGGCGGGTTCGGCATCCACTCCGAGATGTTCACCACCGGCCTCATGCGGCTGCACCAGGCGGGCAAGGTCACGAACAGTGCCAAGGGTGTCTTCGACGGGGTGTCGGTGACGACCTTCGCCCTGGGGACCGCAGAGCTGTATGCATGGCTCGACGGGAACGGCGCGGTGGCCTTCCTCCCGGTGGACGTGGTCAACGACCCCACCGTGATCGCGCGGAACGCGGACCTGGTGTCCATCAACGGCGCGCTGTCGGTGGACCTCTACGGGCAGGTGGTGGCGGACAGCATCGACGGGCGCCAGATTTCGGGGGTGGGCGGGCACGAGGACTTCGTCGCCGGCGCGGAGATGCACCTCGACGCCCATTCGCTGATCTGCCTGCGCTCCACCGCGGTGCGCGAGGGCGAGACGCTCTCGCGCATCGCGGGCGTGCTCCCGGAGGCATCGGTGGTCTCGACGCCGCGCCATCACACCGGTGTTGTCGTCACCGAGTACGGCGCGGTCGACCTGCGCGGCCTCACCGTGCGCGAACGCGCGCACGCGCTGGTGGACATCGCCCACCCCGACTTCCGGGCCCAGCTGCGCACGGTGGCCGACGGGCTGGGCCGCCGCTGACGAAGGCTCAGCCGCCCACGATCTGCGAGGCGGAGAAGTTGACGTCCCGGTTGCGGTCGGAAGAGAAGTCCACCTTCGTCACGGCGCCGGTCGTCGTGTCCAACAGGTAGTGGTTGTAGACCTTGTAGTCGTCGGAGAACGTGCCCGTCAGGACCTGGGTGCCGCCGGGCAGCCAGCGGGCCCAGCCCACCGACTCGCCGATGTCGCCTTGCGCGCCCGGGATCAGCCGGATCGATCCGGTAGCCGGGTCGACCAGGGCGAGCTGCATGGCGGGGTTGACGTCACCCGCGTTCGTTTTGACGAAGACGGCCAGCTGCGATCCGTCGGGGGAGAACGCGCCTCCGATGTCGAAGCCGTAGGGCAGCGGGCTGGCGACCGTGACGGTGCGTCCCGAAGTGAGGTTCGTGATCTGCAGAGGGCAGGTGGGCCGGCCGTCGCACGCCGCGGGGATCCAGGCCAGGAGGTCCGGTGCACTGTTGCGACCGGTGTGGGTGTCGACGACACCCCAGTCGTGCCCGAGCGTCCGCACCGTGCCGGTCCGGGGATCCCACAGGCCGAGGACGGGGTTCCAGATGGCGGTGGCCGGCGCCGATTCGACGACGATGTCGCCGCCCACGCCGAGGGCCGCGCCGAGTCCGGACCCGGTGTTCACGTACCAGCCGGCCGGCACGGCGAGGACGCGTCGGGTGCGGTGGCCCGCCAACGGCACGCGGATCACCTCTTGCGCTTTGGGGTCGCAGGTCGGCCCGGAGGGGGGACAGGCCACCGTGGGGCGTTCGATGTAGACGGCGTCGTGACCCGCGCTGAAGACCGCGTCGCCCCGGCCGAGCGACGTCGTGGTCCGGCTGGCGACGATGAACTCCTTCACCTCGGGGAGCGAGTAGCCGGCGTTGACGGAGTACGGACAGCGGCTGACGGGCTGGTACGTGCAGCCGGTGCCGACCCAGAAGAGCCGTCCGTCGAGCGAGAGCAGCGGCGTGGTCGGGTCCGCGTGGGCCGTGGTCACGATGGATTGACGTCCCGTGAGCGGATCGCCCACGTGGACGGCGCCGAGGTAGTCGACCCAGGCGATGGTGGGCGGGCGGGCGGCATGGGCCGGGGCAGGTGCGGGCCGGGAGGCGCCGCGGCCCGCGACCGGACCCGTCACGACCGACACCGCGACGGCCGCGGCGGCGGCGGCCAGCATCACGACCGCGGCGAGGGCGAGCCCGAGCATCCAGCGCCGCCGGCGCCGGGCCCGTGCTTCGTGGAACAACGCTTCGGCGTCGTGAGGCGGCGGGTGCGCGGTGGGCGAGGCAGGGCGCGGCGGCGCGCCGGTGGGGCTCACCGCGCGCGCTCGATCATCCGCACGAGGTCCTCGCGCCGGAAGCCGTGGGCGCGCGCCACCACCAGGAGCTCGTGGAGCTTCTCCTGCACCAGGCTCCGCTCCGGCGTCCCGGCCACCGTGATGCCGCGGCCCCGCCGGAACTCGAGCAGACCCTCGTCCCGCAAGATGTGCAGGGCGCGCAGGACGGTGTTCCTGTTGACCCCCAGGACGGCGGCGAGGTCCTTGGCCAGCGGCAGGCGCTCCCCTGGACCGGCCTCGCCGTCGGCGATGGCCCGGCGGATGTCGGCCGCCACCTGCTCGTGGAGCGGCATTGGCTCCCCGCGGTCGATCCGGACCGAAATCATGGTACTAGTTAGAGTAGAACTATTTTGACCGTAAGGGAAGGGGTCAGCCCGGCGGCGGGTAGGGCAGGTCAGGGGAGATCTGGTGCTGCGTCGTCCCGACGGGCACGACGAACTCGTGCACCAGGGGCCCGTCGTCGGGAAGCTCGAGCTCCATCAGCCCGCACCGCTTCGTCCCGATCGTCCGCTGCGTGTCTTCGGGCAGCACGGCCCAGCTCGTCGGTGCCCACAGCTGGGTGACGCCCTCCACCTGCAAAGCCCGCGCCTGATGCACGTGTCCGCTCAGCACCGCCTCGGCACCTGCGTTCCTCGTCCGCTCCCACAGGCGGTCACGGGACGGTGAGGGCACAAAGCGGTAGGGCGGGGCGTCGGCGAGCTCCGATGCGGATGCCGCGATCGGCTTGTGGATGATCAGGAGCAGGCGCTGTCCGGCCCGGCGTCCGTCGCGCAGTGCGTCCTCGATGAAGTCCCACTGCACCGCCTCGCGTGGCAGGCCGCTTCCGAAGAGCTGCGCGTTCAGTCCCACGAGGCGCCACCGGCCGAGCTCGACCGTCCAGCGGTCCGGGCCGAAGGTGTCACACCACCGAGCGACGCGCGCCGCGGTCACCACGTCATCCGGCTCGATGTGGGCCGAGGGGGAGTCGCCGATGTCGTGGTTGCCGGGGATGACCCGCCACGGCACGGGCACGGCGTCCATCTGCGCACGCCCGTACGCCAGATCCTCCGCGTCGTGCGTCCCGTCCATGGAGAGGTCTCCGACATGGACGACCAGGTCGGGCCGGCAGGTCTCGATGTGGCGCAGCGCGGCGGCCCAGTTGTCCTGGGTTGCGGTCACCCGAGGCGAGAGGTGGCTGTCCGACACGACGATCACGCGTGACCGGCTCATTCGGCCAGGCTACGGCGCAAGGTGGCGCGGTTCGCGGTGTTCGGGACTCTCCTGACGCGCGGGATGGTCCACGACGTCGTGCCCGAACAGTCCGGGCAGGCCGCCCGTGTGGAGGAACACCACCGGTTCGCCGCGCCGGACCTCTCCGTCGGCGACGGCCGCCGCGAGGCCGCTGAGCGCCTTGGCGGTGTACACCGGTTCGAGGAGGAGGCCCTCGCAACGCGCGGCCGCTCTCAAGGCCGCGTGCGCGCCGGGCGTCAGGACGCCGTAGCCCGGACCGACCTGATCGGCGCGCAGCCGCAGGTCCGCCCGGTCTCTGGGCCTGGCGGTGTGCCCGCGCAGACCGGAGACGAGCGCCTGTACCCGGCCCGCCGGGTCGTGCACGGCGCCGGCGTCGACGCCGAGCACCCGCTCCGCTCCCAGGGCGGCGACCAGTCCCGCCATGGTGCCTCCCGAGCCGACGGCGACGACGACGTGGTGGAGCTCGGGGAGCTGCGCGAGCAGTTCGCGGCCGCACTCCACGTAGCCGTAGGCGCCACGGACGTTGGATCCTCCGTATGGGATCAATTCGACGACCTCCCCCGAGGCTGCGAGCTCCTTCGCCACCTCCGCCGTGCGTTGGACGAGCTCGACGTCGTCCGAGATCCCGGACCACACCACCTCCGCGCCGAGGAGCGCGTCGAGGAACGCGTTGCCGCGCGGCACGACCGGTGGTTCTCCCGCGAGTACCAGACAACAGCGCAACCCGAGCCGGCTGGCCGCTGCTGCGGTGAGGCGGGCGTGGTTGCTCTGGGCGGCGCCGCTCGTCACGAGCACCGTCGCGGTCCGCTCCACGCGCGGAGCCGCACAGATATTCCAGTTTGCGGACCTTGTTCCCCCCGCCGCCGAGCCCGGTGAGATCGTCCCGCTTGATCCACAGGTCGTCGGGCCCGAGGCCGAGGTGCCGGGCCAGGCGCGGGGCCGGTTCCAGCGGCGTCGGCCAGGTCCCCAAGGGCACACGAGCCGGTGCGTCGGGGTCCGGTGCCTCCATGGGGTCATCATGCCCGTCCCTGCGTGCCGTCCGCCCAGGTGGGGCGGGATCTCTAAAGCTCAGGCCCGGTGTGGACGACAACGATTCGAGGTGAACCATGCATCGGCCGTTGGGCGCCGATGGGCGCCCTCGGCGAGGCGGTTCGGAAGGGATCGACAGAGCGATGGTCACAGAGGAGGAGTGGAGCGGCGAGGTCGCCCGGGCGGAGCGCCTGCGACGGCTCAGCCCGGTGATCGGTATCGGCGGCTTCATCGCCATCCTCGTGCCGTGCCTGATCGCGGGCAACGTGTTGGCGACGGGGGTGGCCAGCTACCTGGTCACGATCGCCTTCCTCATGGCCTTCGTCATCCCCGTCGCGTTCGCGCTCGTGGTGCTCGGCGAACGCCAGCAGCGACGGACTGACGAGAAGGTCAAGGCCCTCAACACGGAGCTCACGCAGGCGATCGCGGCCGCGGAGCACGACGCCGTCGTGCGCGACTCCCAGGTGCAGCGGCAACAGTTCGAGAGCCGGCTCGCCAACGCGCTCGACATGGCGGAGGGGGAACCCGAGGTCATTGATGTGATCGAGCGCTCGTTCGCGGCAGTCCTCCCGGATGCGCCAGCAGAACTGCTGCTGGCCGACAACAGCCACGCCCACCTGCTCCGGATGGCCGCGGTCGGCCCGGACGGCGAGCCGCCCTGCTGCACCGTCGACTCTCCCGACCGTTGCCCCGCGGCACGGCGGGCGCAGATCCAATCCTTTGCCGACAGCGACGACCTCGACGCCTGCCCGAAACTGCGCAACCGACCGGAGGGACGCCTCTCGGCGCTGTGCGTCCCGGTGTCCATCATGGGGCGGACGGTCGGTGTCATCCACGCCACCGGAAAGCCCGACGAGACTGTCGCCGACGAGATGGTGGACGACCTGGCGACGCTCGCCAAGCTGGCCGGCGCGCGCATCGGGCTGCTCCGGGTCATGGCCGAGACACAGCTCCAGGCCTCGACCGACACCCTGACGGGTCTGCTCAACCGCCGCTCCTTCTCGCAGAAGGTGGCGGCCATCCCCGTCCATCTCCACCCGGTCGCGGTGGCGATGGCGGACCTCGACCACTTCAAGCTGCTCAACGACACCTACGGACACGAGACTGGTGACCGCGCCCTGCGTCTGTTCGCCCGGGTGCTGCGGGACACGCTGCGCGCCAGCGACATCGTCTCGCGCTACGGCGGCGAGGAGTTCGCCATCGCGTTCCCGGACTGCTCGGCCGCCGATGCCAGCCGTGCGCTGCAGACCGTGCGCGCCCAGCTCGACGCCGCCGTCACGGTGGGCGGGCTGCCCAAGTTCACCGGGAGCTTCGGCATCACCGAGTGCGAGCCGGGGGAGGAGCTCCTGGTTGTGCTCCGCCGTGCCGACGAGGCGCTGATGGTGGCGAAGCGCGAGGGGCGCGACAAGGTGGTCCTGCACGACCCCATCGGCACCGCGGAGGTCTCAGAGGAAGACGCCGACCTCGACCGGGTGCTCAACGGGCGGCTCGGGGCCGTCGATCGCACCTGACCGTCTCTTAGCCCGGCCGCGCGCTTTCCGAGGCGCGACCCGTCGTCTTCGTGTTCCCCGCTCCGGCGCGCGACCATGTGGCCGTTCGCGGACCGAAGGAGCACGCATGCGGGAATTCGGGGGCAGGGTCGGGGTGGTGACGGGTGCCGGACGCGGCATCGGTCTCGCGCTGGCCGCGGCGATGGCCGACCGCGGGATGCGGGTCGTGCTCAGCGACGTGGAAGCGGCGCACCCGGCACAGGTGGCCGAGCGTCTGCGCCAAGGAGGTGCCGACGCCGTGGGCGTGGTCTGCGACGTGACCGACCCCGAGCAGGTGGACGCACTCGGCGCAACGACCATGAAACGATTCGGGCAGGTCGACCTGGTCTGCAACAACGCCGGGGTCGTCACCGGGGGCCCGGCGTGGGAGATCGGCCTCGACCAGTGGCGCCGGGTCCTCGGCGTCAACCTGTGGGGCGTGATCCACGCCGTGCGGTCCTTCGTCCCGCTGCTGCTGGAGAACCCCGAGGGCGGACACGTGGTGAACGTGGCGTCCATGGCCGCGGTCGTCCCGTGGCCGGGCATCGCCCCCTACAACGTCAGCAAGCACGGGGTCCTCGCCCTTTCCGAGACGCTCCTCGGCGACCTGCGCGCGGCAGGGAGCACGATCGGCGTCAGCGTCGTGATGCCCGGCCGGGTGGCCACGGGCATCGGCCTCCCGAGCGGCGCACCGCCGCCCGCCATGGACGAAGACGCCGAGCCGGGCATCATCAGCGCCGACGCGGCCGCCGCCCGGATCATGGCGGCGGTCGAGGAGGAGCAGCTGTACGTGTTCACCCACGAGCGGATCGACCAGGTCGAGTCCCGATTCGACGCGATCATCGGCCGGTCCCGGCGGGCGCCCTAGGCGGGGCGGCGCTCCAGCCGGGCGGGCCGTAGAGTCGTGGGCGAAAGAGGAGGGCCGATGCGCTTCAACCACATGGAGCTGACGTTTCCGAGGGGAACCCTCAGCAAGGAGTTCCGCGAGGAGGTGGACGCGTTCTACTCGGCCGTCTTCGGCTGGTCCGCGCTCGACGCTGAGGTCGTCGGGCAGGATTGCCACCTCTTGATGGTCGACCGGGGTCAATTCCTCCTGTTGGCCGAGAGCGACGCACCCATGTCGTCACCCGGCTATGACCACCTCGGCCTGCTCCAGGACTCCCGCGAGGAGGTCGACCGCCTGCTCCACGAGTGCGAGCTGTATGCCGACAAGGACGACCGCGTGAAGATCAAGCGCTACAACGACCTGGAGTACCCGGGCACAACGGTGCATGCGTTCTACGTGAAGTACCTGCTGCCCATCTACTTCGACGTGCAAAGCATGGAGAGCCGGTCCGCCTGAGCGGTCACGCAGGGGCCGCCGGCTCGGCGGTGATGGTGGCACCGTCCGCGGCCGCGCTGGCCCGGACGATGGAGAGCCCGAGCCCGTAGCCGTCCTTGACCCGGGCCCGGCCCGGGTCGAGCCGTTGGCAGGGCTGAAAGAGGCTCGCCTGCCCGCGCCAGCGGTGTCATCGCGGGGCTTCTGCCCGGGCCACGTGGGCTGTACGGCTGTCGCCGACCGAGGCTTTGCGCACGGTGGGTCGCCTCGATCGTCGCTGTCCCTATCACGGGCCCACGGCTTGGGCTTATGCTCCGGTCGGATCCGATCCCGAAACCCGATGAGGGGAGTGTGACCATGACCGTCGCCAGCGACACTGCACCAGCCCTGCGCCACGCGAGGCAGTTCTTCATCGGAGGCGACTGGGTCGAGCCGTCGACGACCCACACCGTTGACGTCACGGACTCGACCAACGAAGAGATCTTTCTCTCGGTGGCCGAGGCGAAGGAAGACGACATCGATCGCGCCGTGGGGGCGGCCCGCTTCGCCTTCGACGAGGGACCGTGGGCTCGCATGACCCACCTCGAGCGCGCTGGATATCTGCGCTCGTTGGCCGATGGGCTACGCAAGCGCGCCGCCGATTTCGGCCAGCTGTGGCCACGCGAGTCCGGCGTCCTGCACTCCATCGCGCAGTACGCCGCCGCCGGAGGCGCCGCCACCTTCGAGTACTACGCGGGGCTCGCCGACACGTTCCCCTTCGAGGAGCCCGCGACCCCTTCAATGGGCGACTTCGGTCTTCTCGTCCGAGAGCCGGTGGGTGTCGTCGGCGCCATCATCCCGTGGAACGGACCCCTGGGCCTGATCAGTTACAAGGTGGCGCCCGCGTTGCTTGCGGGATGCACCGTGATACTGAAGTCCTCGCCCGAAGCGCCGGCTGAGGGATACATCCTGGCGGAGATCGCCGAGGCAGTTGGGCTGCCGCCCGGAGTGGTCAATGTGGTCACCGCCGACCGGGAAGTGTCGGAGCTCCTCGTGCGGGACCCGCGTGTCGACAAGATCACCTTCACCGGTTCCACCGCGGCCGGACGGCGGATCGCGTCCATCTGTGGCGAGCGGATCGCGCGATGCACTCTCGAATTGGGGGGGAAGTCGGCTGCGGTGATCCTCGACGACATGGACATCCCCACGGCGGCTGCGACCCTGGCGCGGGCCGAGTGCATGCTGACCGGTCAGGTGTGCTCGTCGCTGACGCGGATCGTCGTCACGCAAGGCCGGCACGACGAAATGGCGGAGGCGCTGGCGGACGCGTTTTCCCAGGTCCGGGTCGGCGACCCCTTCGAACCCAGCACCCAGATGGGTCCGCTCGTGGCCGAACGGCAGCGCGACCGCGTCGAGGGATACATCGCGAAGGGCAAGGCGGAAGGGGCGTCCCTGATCACCGGCGGCGGGCGGCCAAAGGAGCTGGAGAAGGGCTACTACATAGAGCCGACGGTCTTCGGCAAGGTCGACAACGCGTCGACCATCGCCCAGGAGGAGATCTTCGGGCCGGTGTTGAGCGTCATCCCGGCACGCGACGAGGAACAGGCCATCGACATCGCCAACGACACGATCTACGGACTCAACGCGTCCGTGTTCACGAACGACCTCGACCGCGCCCGCCAGGTCGCGGGCCGGCTGCGCTCGGGCACGGTCGGGCACAACGCCTTCCGCACCGACTTCGGCATCGCCTTCGGCGGGTTCAAGCAATCGGGGATCGGCCGCGAGGGTGGGACGGAGGGGCTCCTCCCCTTCCTCGAGACGAAGACGGTCATCCTCGACGGCAGGCCGACGGGGTACGAGGCGTAAGCCCCGCGCCGGTCCTCACTCCGGACGGGGCAGCGCTGGCCCACGAGGCAGGCTGAACTCGAGCGAGCGGGGATCAGCCCTGGCTCAGTCGAAGACGAGCGGCAGCGTGCTGGCCTGGCGGATGCCGGGGGAGAACACGAGTTCCACGCCCTCACGGATGTGGTAATCGGGGATGCGGCGATGGAACTCCTCCAACGCCACCCGCAACTCCAGACGGGCGAGGTGCGCCCCGAGACACAGGTGGTTGCCGGCGCCGAATGCGACGTGGCGGTTCGGCGACCGGCCCAGGTCCCAGCCCGGCTCGAACATCTCGGTGTCGCAGTTGGCCGCGCCGATGACCAACGTGACCCGATCGCCGGCTTGGAGTTTCACGCCGCGCATTTCGACCTCCTGCGCAACGATGCGGGGCAGGACCTGGACGGGGGTGGTCCAGCGCAGGAGCTCTTCGACGGCGGCCGGTACGGCCTCGGGACTGCCCGTGAGCAGCGCCCGCTCGGCCGGGTGTTCGGCGAGGAACGCCACCATGCAGTCGAGGGTGGCGGTCACGGTGTCGAGCCCGCCGAGGAGAAGGAGATGGGATATCCCGAGCAGCTCCACCTCGGTGAGGGGTTCTCCGTCGACGCTCGCCTCCACGACGTCTGAGAGGAGCGTTCCGTCGGGGTTGTCCCGCCGGCGGGCGATGGCATCGCGGAAGTACTCGTTGATCGCCAGCGCTGTGCGCCGGCGCACCTGTTCCGCCGCTTCGAAGTCCCCCGGGGCGACATCGGGACGGATGGTGTCGTCCCGCCATTGCAGGAACTGCGGCAGGTCCTCGACCGGCAGGCCCATGAGGGCCAGGAAGATGCCCGAGGGCAACGGCGTGGAGAAGTCCTCGTGGAAGTCACAGCCCTCCCGGTCGGCGAAGGAGTCGACCAGCCGGCGGACCAGTGCGCGCACCTCGGGCTCCAGCTTCTCGATTTCGCGCGGCACGAAGCGCGGATTGAGGAAGCGACGGTAGGCGGTGTGGCGCGGCGGGTCGACTTCCACCGGGATCAGCGGCTGCTCGCCGACGCCGACCGTTCCGCCCGCCGAGCTGAAGAACTCGGGATGCCGGAGCGCCCAGTTGACATCGGCATAGCGCGAGACGACGACGCTCGGATGGTCGCCGTACTGCCCGCGCGCCACGGGGCATTCCCGGAGGAGCCCTTGGTACGTGGGGTGGGGGTCCTTGGCGGTCTCGAAAGAGAAGAGATGCTGTGTCGGGTCCACTGGAGACTGGGCGTCGGCCACGTCGCAATCCTCCTTGGCGCCGTAGTCTGCCGCGATCTCGGCCTTCGGCCAACCGGCTTTGCCTACGATGGCGCCCGTGGCGCCGGCCGTTGAACCTCCGACACCGGATCCCATCCGGGTCGGTGACATGTGCGTACGGATGCTCGCCCCCGCGGAGGCGGCCCGCCTCGGGGACGCCGTCCGTGCGGTGTACGGCGAGACCTACCCCGTGCTGTGGGCCTACGACGCCGAGGAAGTGGCGCGGCGCATCGCGGCAGGTCTCCTGATTTCGGCCATCGCCGAGACGGCCGACGGCGAGCTGCTGTGCCATTCCGGCCTTTCGCTCGCGGCTCCCGACGACGTCGTCGGTCACGCCGGCCAGGCGTTGACCCTGCCGGCGGCGCGGGGGCGCCACGTCTTCACGACGGTCAAGCGATACCTGGTCGACTGGGTGACAACGCGCGGGCTCATGGGCATGTACAGCGAAGCAACCGCGGCGCACCCCTACAGCCAGCAGGCACTGCTCGACCTCGGTGGGCACGAGACAGGCTTCCTGCTCGGCTTCATCCCCGAATCGGTCGACAACAGCGTGTCGGCCCCGAGTCCCGGCCGGCAATCGGCCGCCCTGTTCTTTCTTCGTCTACGGCCGGGAAAGGAGCGGACGGTCTATGCACCGGGCCGTCACCGGGAGATCGTGCGGGACACGATAGAGATCTGTGACTTTCGCGCCCAACTCGCCGATCCGCCGGACCGTTTCAGTCTGCCCCCGAACTCGGAGCTGCACGCGGAAGTCCGGACCGGTGACAACGTCGCGCTGTTGACGGTGGGCCAGGCGGGTGCCGATCTGACGGGGCGGGTCGACGCGGAGCGCACCCGTTTGTTCTACGAGGGGGTGGATGCCCTCTACGTGGATCTGCCGCTCGACCGGCCCGAGTCGGCCCACGTGAGCGAATCCCTCGAGGAGCTCCGGCTGTCGTACTCGGGCATCTTCCCCAACAACAAGGCGGCCGGAGACGTCCTCCGCCTGCAATGCCTTCGCAACGCCACCGCGTTGAGCCACGACGTCGCGGTGGCTTCTCCCCATGGCAGCACGCTGCTCGAGTACGTCGTCGCGGACATGCAGGCGGCCGGCCAGCCCGTCGTGCGGAGCCGTGGCCATCCGGACCCGGTCGCGGCGGACGGCGCATCGGTAAGGAGCATCCCGCTGGTGACGGCGCCGTAGCCGCATCCATCGAGACGATTGGATTCCGGAGGAAGGAGACGATCCGGTGGCTACGTATGGAGGGCGCTTCGGACCTCACAACCCCGATGAGACCTACATCCCGCACGCCTTCGCGGAACAGCTCGCCGACCTCGGCGAGGTGCAGATGAACTACGCCACCACGGGAGACCCGTCGAAGCCGGCCCTGCTGCTCATACCCGGACAGACCGAATCCTGGTGGGGTTACGAGCATGCCCTGTCGCTTCTCGCCGGGCACTTCCAGCTGTACGCCGTCGATCTCCGCGGGCAAGGGCGGTCGACGCGCACACCCGGGCGCTACACGCTCGACAACATGGGGAACGACCTCGTTCGGTTCATCGACCTCGTCATCGCACGCCCGGCCTTCGTGAGCGGGCTGTCGTCGGGCGGTGTGCTTGCGGCGTGGCTGTCGGCCTATGCGAAACCGGGTCAGGTTCTCGGAGCGCACTACGAGGATCCTCCGCTGTTCCACGCAGAGGTCGAGCCGGCCACCGGTCAAGGAATTCGTCAAGGGATCGGCGCCGCCTTCTGGCTGTGGAGCACGTACCTGGGCGACCAGTGGAGCATCGGCGACTGGGATGGCCTCGTCGCCGCCGCACCGGACGTGCTGCCCGCCTGGATGCAGCCAGGGTTCATGCCGCCCAGTGCACCGCCGCAGAACCTCAAGGAGTACGACCCGGAGTGGGGCCGCGCCTTCCGGACCGGCACGGTCTCCGCGTCATGCGACCACGAACGCATGCTTGGGTCCGTCAAGACGCCCGTGCTGTTCACCCATCACTTTCGGAAGGTCGATCCCGAGACCGGGTTCCTCATGGGGGCGCTGTCCGATCTGCACGCCAAGCGTGCGCTGGAGCTGCTCGCCGAGGCCGGCGTCGCGGTCGACTACCGATCCTTCGATCGGATGGGCCACTCCATGCACGGCCAGGATCCGTCGCTCTTCACCGAGACGCTCCTGGACTGGAGCTCGAAAACAAGCCGGTGATTTTGGGCTCGCGTAAACGGCTCAGCCTTCATTGCGCCAGCGGCGGTACAACTCGGTGAGTTCATCCACTGCGCGGCCACAGGTCCTAACCCTGATAATTCGTCCGGCCCCTGAACGCGCGGTGCGCGCGTCCGCGTAAAAGCCCCCCGTAACTGGGAGAATGGTTGTCGCCGAACACACCTTCCAACCAGTTCCGGAGGGCTCCTTGAAAGTGCACCGTAGTCGCTCGGTCAGGCGCGCCAAAGTGATACCCGACGCCAAGAACTTGGTCAGCCATGCCGGTGCCGCACTACTGGCCGAGTTGGCTGATCGCAGCGGGTTGACCGAGGCCATGTCGGTGGCCATGGCCGAGTGTGGGATCTCCTGGCATACCCATGATCCGGGCGTCGTGCTCACCCACCTCGCCGTGGCCATCGCGGATGGGGCTGACTGTCTGGCCGACATCGCCGCCCTCAAAGAACAAGAAGATCTCTTCGGCCCGGTCGCCTCGGTGGCGACGGCGTGGCGGGCCGTGCACGCGACGGCTTCTGTCGAACTGCGGGCGATTCCACTGGCCATGGCCGCCGCCCGTGCGCGCGTCTGGGCCGCCCAGCCACCGGTCGGCCTGATGATCTGGGACTTCGACTCCACCTTGCTCAACGTGCATTCTGAGAAAGAGGATGCCGCCCCGACCTACAAGCACGGCTTCGGGTTCAACCCCTTGGCCGTGTGGTGCGACACCACCACCGAGCCCTTAGCGGCCATGCTGCGTCCGGGCAATGCGGCACCGGGCGACACCGACGACCACCTCGAACTGCTCGAGCAGGTGGTGCGTGCTGTCCCTGCCGAGTATGCCCTCGGCCACGAAGAAGGTGACGATCCCGCACTGGTGCTCCACCCGATCTTGGTCCGGGCCGACTCGGCCGGGGCCTCCCATCGCTTCGTCCAATCGCTCACCGACGCCAACTTCGACTACTCGATCGGCTTCCCCATCAGCGGTTCTGTGCGTGACGCCCTGCTCTTGGCCCAAGAGGAGGACTGGGTGCGAGCGAGAGAACTCGACGGGGGGATCCGAGACGGGGCCGAGGTCATCGAGCTCAGCAAGCTCTACTCAGTGACGGGTTGGCCCGATGACATGCGCTTGATCTGTCGCCGCGAACGCCCGCACCCCGGAGCCCAGCTCTCCCTCTTTGACACCCATGCCGGCTGGCGGCACACCTGCTTTGTCACCAACACGAACGACGAGGACATCGCGGCGATCGAGCTGCGCCATCGTGGTCACGCCAGGGTCGAGGACCGGGTTCGCGCCTGGAAGGACTGCGGACTGGCCAACCTGCCTTTCGATGGCTTCTGTGCCAACGAGGCCTGGGTGGCGGTCAGCTTGATCGCCGGCGCACTTATGGCCTGGAGCCAGATGACGTGTTTCGACGGAGCGTTGGCCAAGGCCGAACCCAAGACCATGCGCTATCGCGTCCTGCACGTCGCCGCCGTCCTCGCCCACCGCGGGCGTGACCTCATCGTGCACCTCGACGAGACCTGGCCCTGGGCCAGCGAGTTGGCCACGGCCTTCACGCGTCTACGCGCCGCGTTCCCATAGCAGAACGGGTCCCGGCGCCCGACCCCGAAGCGACTTCGCAGGGCGTGACATCACCAAGCGGATCGAGTGCTCTGGACGCTTCACGCCCTGAAGGCCGCTCGCCGCGCCGGAGACCGCCTACGAACCAACTTTGGGTCTTGAGGCTGCATCACCGGAGGCCGGACGAATGATCGAGGCTAAGGTCCCCGACCGCTTCACGTGGACGCTTTGCCTGGTCGCCAGTCCTCGCCTTGGATCGCGGTGAGTCCCGACTCGAGCGTCGGATAGAACCGATCGCGGTCCAGCGTCTCGAAGAGGCCGTATCGCCGCACGAGAAGCTGGAGTCGCGTGCGCATCTCGACGAATGCCATGTGGATGTCGCTGGCGTTGAGCTCCTGGTCAAGCTGTTCGAGCATTTGCGCGGCGGAGACGTCGATGTCAGTGATGGCCTCACATTGGATCACTACCCACGACACCGGGCGCGCCTTCACGACGTGCCGGAGTTGGGAACGGAACGAGGAGCAATTGGCGAAGAAGAGGGGCGCCTCCCACCGGTAGACGACGATCCCAGGTAACTGGTGGGCGTCCGGGTAGCGCTCCACGTTGTGCCATTCCCCGATGGTGTCGACCTGGCCCAGTACCGCCCCGTGCGGTTGCCACCCGCGTCGGAAATAGAGGGCCACCGCCAGGGCCACGGCGATCACGATGCCCTGGAGGACGCCGAGGACGATCACGCCAAGGCTGGCGATGACCGAGAGCACGAGCGCGCTCTTGCAAACCCGCCAGTAGCGGGCGAGCACGGACAGGTCGAGTAGCGAGAGAGCGGCCCCGATGAGCACCGCCGCGAGGGCGGATTGGGGTAGGTCGGCCAACAGGGAATTGAAGAACAAGAGCAGCACGGCCACGATCCCGGCCCCGACGACCGAGGCCAACTGAGTCTTCGCGCCGGCCTGCTCGACGACCGCCGTGCGAGACCCGCTGGTCGACACCGCGAAGCCCTGGAGACAACCGGCCGCCAGATTGGCCGCGCCGATACCGATCATCTCTTGGTTCGGGTCCACTTCCTCGCCTCGCCGGGCACCGAAGCTCGACGAGGTGGCGATGGTGTCGGCCAGTGACACCAAGGTGATGCCGACAGCAGCGATCATCAGCGGCCCGATGTCGGCGAACTTCGTCCATGGGAGCGACGGTCTGGGGAGCCCCCTGGGGAGGGTTCCGACGGTAGGGACGCCGTGGGCGTGCAGGTCGAAGACCGCCGAGACGACCGTGGCGGCCACGATGCCAACCAGGACGGCGGGGAGCAAGCGGGTGAAGCGGGGGAGGATCAGGAGGATGGCCAGCACTCCCAGCCCCACGGCGAGGGCGGCCCCGACGGTGGAGTCCAGGTGGACGAAGAAAGCCTTGATCTCGGGACCGAAGCCCTCGGCATCGGTGGAGAAGCCGCACAGCTTCGGCAGCTGGCCGACGATGATGACGAGCGCCAGCCCGTTCATGTAGCCGACCTGAACCTCGTTGGAGAGCAGATCGGCCACAAATCCGAGGCGAGCCAAGCCCATGCCGATCTCGATGAGCGCGACGATCACCGCGAGCATTCCGGCCAGGGCGATGGCCCGGTGCGTGTCCCCTCCCACGAGCAAGGGCACCAAGGCGGCGAAGATCAACGGGGAGATGGACGAGTCGGGCCCGAGCACCAGGATCCTCGACGGTCCGAAGATGGCATAGCCGATCAGGCAAGCAATGGTCGTGTAGAGGCCCGTCACAGGGGGAAGGCCGGCCAGCTCGGCGTACGCCATCCCCTGGGGAACGAGGATCGCAGCGAGGACCACGCCGGCGATCACGTCGGGGCGGGCCCATCTGCCCTGATAGGTGCGGACAGAGCGGACGCCTGGGATCCATCGGCTGATGGCAGCGCCACGGCCTGTCGTCTCGTGTCCCGTGCTCACCGTGGCGTTGGATCCTCCGTGGCTGTGATGGTGAACTTACAGTGCCGGGCCGATCGGGACCGGAGGAGGCCACCATGGCAAAAGGTCCGGAGATGGGCGCAAGGCCCTGTCCCGATGGAACCGCCGGAACCGATTCGTCGCACCCAACGTCTCGTCGGCCCCGTGCGCTGGCAGCCGCCTCACTGGGCGCGGGAGCCTTGCTGGTGATCCTGGTCGTCGGGTTCTTGGTGCGCAACGGCGTCTATGTCGCTGTCGGCCTCGCCGGCGCGGTGCTGGGGATCGCCGGCGGCTGGTGGGTTATCACCGACCGTTCGCTGCGTGGTCTCGTCGGGTACGCCGGAGTGGCCGTCGGCGCTGTGCTGATGGTCGTCGCGTTTCTCCGGGCCGGACAGGAGAGCTGGGCCTCGGTCGTCCGACTCGTCCTCGCACTGCTGCTCCTGGGCATTGCGATCATCTCGGCCCGCGCGTCGCTCTTCGCCCGACTACAGGTATCAGACAGCAGCGCCGCTCATCGGGTGCCACCGCCGGTCCATCCCGTACTCCTGTGCAATCCGTGGTCCGGCGGAGGGAAGGTGGAGCGCTTCGGCCTCCAGGATCTCGCAACCTCACTCGGCGTCGAGACGGTCACCCTCCAGCACGACCTGGACCTCGCCGAGCTGGCTCGCGACGCCATCGCCCGTGGTGCCGATTGCCTCGGCATGGCGGGTGGGGACGGCTCCCAGGCGTTGGTCGCGTCGCTTGCCGTCGAGCACGACCTTCCCTTCGTTTGCGTCGCGGCGGGGACACGTAACCACTTCGCGCTCGATTTGGGACTCAATCGGGATGATCCCCAGAAGAGCGTGTACGCCTTTCGGGACGCGATCGAGCGCCGCGTCGACTACGCGACGGTGAACGAGCGTTTCTTCGTCAACAACGTCTCGTTGGGTATCTACGCCACCATCGTGCAACAGGAGGGCTATCGGGAGGCCAAGGCGGAAACGACCCAAACGTTGCTGCCACAGCTCTTGGGTCAGCGGAGCGAGCCGTTCGATCTCCAGTTCGTCACACCGGACGGAACCGAGGTAAACGGTGCGTTCCTGATCATGGTCTCGAACAATCCCTACGTGCTGGGTGCGTCCCTTGACTTGTCACAGCGGAGGCGGCTCGACACGGGACGGCTCGGCGTGTTCGCCGTGAGCGCCGGCACGGGCGCCGAGGCGGCCGAGGTGATCACGTTGGCACTGGCGGGTCGGGGGACGGCCAGTGGCCACGCGTACCAGTTCGAATGTGAGGAATTCGAAGTTCGGTCGCGTTCGGGCAAGGCGTATGCCGGGATCGACGGGGAGGCGCTCGAGCTCGAGACACCGCTCCGGTTCCGCATCCATCGGGAAGGCCTGCGGATGTTCGTCCCCGAGGGCAACATCGAAGCTGCGTTGCGGCGTCAGGCCCGGGATGTCCACGTGCACGACCTGGTTGACCTCGCCCTCGGAAAGTGAGCGTCCGCCAGCTGCGTTGACCCGGCGCGTCCAGGCTTCGTGACGACCGTCGCCGGCGTCGGGTTCCTGCTCGGAATCGTGAAGCACTCGCCCAGTCCCTGGGCCTTCGCTCCAGGCCTCCTACTCATCGGTTTGGGCCTCGGGGTCATGCTCACCCCGTCGGTCAACGTCGTGCAGTCAGCCTTTCCCGAGGAGCGCCCGGGCGAGATCTCGGGGCTGTCGCGCGGCATCTCCAATCTGGGCTCACCATTTGGCACCGCGGCGGCCGGAACGATCCTCGTCTCGGGGCTCACTCCTACCGCTCCTACGCCCTCGCCATGATCGTGGTCGGGTCTATCGGCTTCATAGGCTTGCATGGCTACGGAGTTCGTTCGCAATCTCGAGCCGGCGCAGGTGGCAAATGCGGTTTCGTGATCTTTGGTCGCGGGCCAGATCAGCCGAGCTCAGGGGACTGCGAACTCCTCGACCTCCCCAGGGGGCAGGGTCCCGGTGGCGGCCTTCCAGCCGACAGCCGCGAGACGGGCGCTCAGCACCTTGGCGATGCCGAGACCTACACCGGCCGCGGCCGCCCACAGCAAGGCGTCGGGCCATGAAAACCGGGGATTGGCGGGGTCGAACGGCGTCGCAGGGGCTGTGTCCTTACGGATGGCCTGATAGGTAGCCCGAATGACCTTTCGGGCGAGCAACCCGCCCAGCAAGCCCGTGACCGTGGAGACCAGCTTCCACATCCGCTCACGGCTGATCATGTGGGACGCGCCCCTCGCATAGCCACACCCCAGTATGCACCTTGTCGATCCTGCTTCCAGGATCGCATACAGCCGAATCGCCAGACTCACCGCAGGTGCGCCGCCAGCGCCGCAGCCGTTCCGTACGGGCCCCTCGTATTCATCCTGGCCTGGGCTGCCCTGACCGGGGTTCTGATCGCTGTCGCTATAGGGGTCGTGCACTCCTCCTCCGTCAATGCATTCGACCGCCACGTGACCTCCGATGTTGTCGCTCAGCGAACCCGGGCGCTCAACGAGGTCATGAAAGCGGTGACCTGGCTCGGTCCGTCGGTCGCGCTCGTGGCGACCGGGATCCTCTTGGTAGTGCTTGCTCTCCGCCGGCGCCTTCCGATGGTCGCCGTGGTCCTCGCCGTCATCGCTTGGCCATCGGGTCACACCGCCGTCGCCCTCGACCAACCACAATGGAAGCTATGGCCTCCACGCCGCCTTGTACCGCAGAGGGCAGCAGTCTGGAAGTCACGCCGTCGCCATGAGCCCCGCGTCTGACGACGCCGTGGAGGAGGAGAACCGCGCCAGTCCGCGGCTAGCCCTCCTGCTGGCTGCGGCCATGTTCGTCCTGGTGGTTGACACCTCGTTGATGAATGTGTCGATCTCGGCGGTCATCAAGGATCTGCATACGACGGCGAGCGGCGTCCAGTCGGCAATCGCGCTGGAAGCCCTCGTCTCTGCAGCCTTCATCTTGATTAACTCCAATATGGGTGACCTGATGGGCCGCAAGCGCGCCTATGTGATCGGCCTGCTCGCCTATGCCATCGGCGCACTGGCCATGACCCTCGCGCAGAGCCTGACCGCCATCATCATCTTCTGGGCGATCATCGGCGGGCTGGGCGCATCCCTGCTGCTGCCAGCGATGCAGTCCCTTATCCACGGCAACTTTACGGGGGCCGCCCAGAAGCGCGCGTATGCGCTCGTAGGCGCGTCCGCTGCCATTGCAGCCGCGGTCGGACCGCTTCTCGGCGGCTTCCTCACTACCTACCTGTCATGGCGCGTCGGCTTCGGGCTCGAGGTGGTCATCATCCTCTTGGTGTTGTCCCAGATCCGACTTGTCAAGGACGTGCCCTATACGGGATCGCGCCAGATCGACTTTGTAGGTGCAGTGCTCTCCGTGGTGGGAATGGGCGGCGTTGTCCTCGGCATCCTTGTATGGCAGGAGGGCGGTGAGTACGTCGGTCTGTTCATCGGTCTTGGCGCAGTGGCGCTGGCTGCCCTCGCCCTCTGGCTCGTCCGCCGTAAGCGCCACGGGAAGCCCACTTTGTTGGATCCAGGCCTGTTCAAGCACCTGAACTTCCGCATCGGCATCACGCAGCAGATGCTCCAGCAGGTCACGTTGGGCGGCGCCATGATCGCGCTGCCGCTCTTCTTGCAGATGACTCTTGAATACAACGCCATGCAGGCGGGTCTGTCTCTTGCCCCACTTTCGCTGTCCATGTTCGGCATGGCCATGCTCGCCGGTCGCAAGGCGGGCAATCGGCGCCCGGCCAACATCGTGCTGGCTGGCTTCGCCCTCAGCACCGTCGGCATGGCTGCCATCATTCCCCTGGTGCCGCGGGTGGATTCGGGGTGGTACCTGGTGATCCCGCTACTGATCACCGGATCGGGTCTGGGCCTGCTGGTCTCCCAGCTCAACAACTTCACCCTGGCACCGATCGCCGAAGACCGCGTCAGTGAGGCGGCTGGTGTCAACTCGGCCGCAGGCTCCTTCGGGCTGTCCTTCGGACTCGCCATGGCCGGAGGCATCATGCTTTGGGCATTGGCATTGAGCTTCACCCACCTCACTGAGACCAGCACCGTGATCCCCCCGGCCCAGCAACAGCAAATCTCCGCCGAGCTCGAGCACGATGCCGAGGTCA
The DNA here is from genome assembly GCA_963834405.1 of uncultured Acidimicrobiaceae bacterium. Lineage (GTDB taxonomy): Bacteria > Actinomycetota > Acidimicrobiia > Acidimicrobiales > RAAP-2 > Bog-473. Next base: position 280,237 of record CAWIBX010000005.1, read on the forward strand.
TGAGCAACACACAGCTTCAACACCAGATCGCGGGCCAGCCCCAGGATGTCCAAGACGCCGTCCTGGCTATCAACACTGAAGCTCGCAACCGCTCGCTCCAGGTGGCGCTATGCGTTCCGGCCATCGCCTCCCTCCTCGGCGTGGCCAATTCATTCCGCATGCGTCGCCTACCCGATATCACCCCGAAGGCAGACATTGAAGGTGTCGACTTTGGGTGAGCGGCTGCCCCTCGCTGATGGTGCACTGGGCCCATCCGGACCGCTCGCCGGACACCCTCCTTGACGAAAGCGAGCCGGGACCCGGGACCCATCCCGACCTCAGTTCTCCTTGGCGGCTCTCGCCCTGAGCCGTCCCCGGGCCTCGATGTGCTCGAGCCAGCGAGTGAGAGGGGCCCCCGAAGGTCTCCTTGGACAAAGGGATCCGCCCCCTCGCGGCCTCGGTCACCAGACGGGCAGCCCCACCCGCTGGACGTCGCGCCGGCTTGCTCTCAGCGTCGTCGCTGTATACCGGTAGCGGTGCGTCGCCGGGTGCCGACCCAGGGACACCCTCACCTGCCAGACCCCCCGGCGAGCGTTCACGTAGGCTTTCCCTCCACGGGATCGAGCGTTGCGATTCTGAACAGGTCTTGGACAGGCCGATCCTTCGAGGCGCCAAAGTCCTGCTGGAGCGGTGCGAGAGCGGCCGAATCGCACTCGCTGCTAACCAGCATCAAGCAGTCCATCCCGTTCTGCACAATCCACTGGGAGCACCCTGACCCGGAGCCCGTCCGCGCTGTCTGTCTACGTCCAAAACGGTTCGGTCCGTGTTTATGGACAGGATTATGGACACGAAAGAATCGCGTGATTCGGGTAACAAGGTCGCGATCACATCCCAACTTCCGCCGCGAGGAGGTCTGCCATGACCACGTTCGATAACGCGATCACCCGGGCCGAAACTGACCTGGCTCATGTGCAAACCGCTCTGGACACCGCCCAGCAGATGCTCGAAGTAGCAGACCGGGCCCACAGCGTGGGGCGACGCCTCATCAAGATGATTCGAATCGTCGCCATTGTGTTCGCGATCGGGGGAGTCCTGGTTGCGGTGGTGGTGTTGTTCGACCGCCTCTGGCGCGGTTTCCGCCGAGAGCACGGTGACGCGACCACAGAGGTCTCCAGCTCAGGTCCCCTGCTGGGACCCTCGGGCGAGCAGGAGTCGCCGGATGCGACGCCCGGCGATCACACCCAGTAGAGCGAGTCCAGCCCGGGACGCGCATCCGCCATGGCCCGGCGGTGCCGCCGTAGGCGGTGCAAAGTACCAATCGGCCCGGTATCGCTGAGGCCGTTGCACTCAGCGCAGTCCACACGAGCGGGACACGCACCTTCGTCTCCGAACTCGCCGACTCGCCAAACGTCGTGCGCACCTCTCGCGCATACTCCCCCCAGCCTGGTACTGAGAAAGCTTCTGTCGCCACTTGATTCACTTGGTGACTATCGAGCGCTCGCCCCGCTTGTCGAACGACGAGTCGCTATGTCAGTGCCACCCGACATGACGACCGCCGCAGGAGCCCTACGGGTCGTCCAAGTGTGTCCCACCACTGCACCCAGGGTGATCACTGCTCCCATCGCGATGAACCAAGTGACAAGCGTGAACACCACCCCGATCGCTCCATACAGGTGACTGTCGGAGACGAGAGTTGATGAGAAGTAGAGCGACGCGAACGCGCCGAGGCCGACCCAGAAGCCCCCCGTGGCAAGCGCGGCGGGGAATAGTCGTCGCCAAGGCTCTTTCCCACGCAGTAGAAAGTGCAGGCCCCACCAGAAGAACGCTGTCACGATCACCAGGTTTCCCAAGCCCAAGAACACTCGGCCGGCCGGTAGATCCCGAAGCGGCCTGCTGGTCACCGCATCGACATACACCTCCACAGCAGCCGCCAGGGCCCACACAAGGCACCGAAGCACATTCGACCATCCACGATCGTCGAGGTGATCGAAGACTTGTTGGTAGAGCCTCTGGACCAAGCGCGCAACAGCGATCGTTCCCAACAGGGAGAGGACAAGAGCGACGGCGACGCCGAAGTTCAAGCCAGCGTGCGATGACGTGAAAAGGGTGTCAACGATGTGGGACCCTTCCCGGTTCAGTCCCAAACGTGTGGCGATATTGTCGTCGACCCTGCTGTTCGCGAGCGCGCTAAGGAGGATGATCAGCGGGAGGACGGACAGCAGGAACGAGGCCCCAAACAGGATGATCCAGTTTCCGAATTCCACCTCGCGGAGACTCTTGATCAGATCCTGTAAGACGGATCCTTGGTATCGGCGACGCCACCACCCACTAGCCCGGTCGTGAGCTGAGGTCATGCCGCTTCGAGTGACCAATGCCCAAATCTGCTCTGTGAGCGACTTTGTTCGACGTCCACGAGTTGAGGCTATTCCTGGGTCAGCGAGTTGTTGGGGACTCCGAAGGGATTCCCACCCACCTGCCCCCGTCGGGCGCAGAGTGGCACCCCCACTGCCCGTGAACGGGGGCAGGGTTGTGGGGGAGTGCTAGCAGACCTCCTCAATTCTGAGGTCGTTCACCGGCGGGAGCCATTGGTCGTCGTGCATACGCGGCGGTTATAAAGCGAAAGGCTGACGGCAAGGTCAAGATCGTCAAGAAGCACGAGCGGCCTACCCGGGTCGGTGGCGTACTCGGGGGCGGGGGTAGGCCTGGCCACGGGCCTGGTCATCGCCTTATTCCCCGCGGCAGCCATCGGCGGTGGGCTGCTGCTCGCCGCCGGGGGCGGAGCGGCCATCCTCGGGGCTGTGGCCGGGCACGCCGGGGCCGGCATGAGCCGCAGCGATCTCAAGGAACTCGGCGAGAGCCTCGACAGCGGTCAGGCCGGGCTCGTCGTCGTCGCTGTCTCGGACATGCAGGCAAAGATCGAATCAGCCATGAAGCGCGCGGAGATTCAGGTGATCGGACTAACTTCGGTTCCTAGAACGTCCACCGACTCGAAAGGTAGCCTCACGATGGCAGACGAAACGGTTGCCCTTGGCCCGATCAGCTATCTGATCGTCGAGTTCCCAGGCAACAAGATGACGGGCGAAGGGTTTGCGACCCTGCTCGACCTCGTCGACCGTGGGGTCATCCGGATCCTCGACCTCATGTTCGTGAGGCGGGACTCCGATGGCTCGATACGAGCGCTCGAGCTCCAGGACATCGATCACGATGGACAGTTCGACCTCGCCGTGTTCGCTGGCGCGTCTTCGGGCCTGTTGGGCGAGAGCGATCTCTCCGAGGCGGCGTCGGTGATCGAACCGGGGTCCTCAGCTGGGATCTTGATCTTCGAGAACCGCTGGGCGACGCCCTTCATCCAGGCCCTGCGTCGCGGCCAGGCCGAGCTCGTCGCTGCCGGCTACATCCCCCAGGGGGACCTCGTCGCGGCGCTCGACGCCGCCGAAAGCTGATCGAAGGAAGAAAGGAAGACAACATGCCACTTCTCCGGGGTATCGCACGCACCGCAGCCATCGCAGGAACGGCCACGGCCGTGTCGAACCGTGTCTCGCGCCGGCAGCAAAATCGGTGGGCTCAACAGGAGGACCAGCAGTACGCGCAACAACAGCAGTACGCCCCGCAGCCGGCACCGGCCCCTCCAGCTGCCCCAGACCCCGTCGCGCAGCTGAAAGAGCTCGCCGAGCTGAAGTCTCAGGGCATCCTCACCGAGGCCGAATTCGAGGCTCAGAAAGCAAAGGTCCTCGCTTCCTGACCGCCTGCCGTGTGAGGAGCTGCGTCAACCGTTCCGGCGGGACGAGGAGCCTTCTCCTCCTTGCGGGGAAAAGCACGGAGAGCATCGCATCGTTATCCCGCGATCGGCGACGCAGGTGCCGGGGTCCGCAGGAACATCGTTGCCCCAAGGCCGATGAAACCGATCGCGGCGACCACAATCATGGCCAGGGCGTAGGACCGCGTCGGGTCGGTCAGTCCTGATACGAGAATGGTGCCGGCAATCGCGGTGCCGAGGCACGAACCAAGGTTCGAAACCGAGCGCGAGAGTCCGGAGATCTCACCTTGCTGGCTCTCAGGAAAGGCGGACTGCACCACATTCACCGAGGGGGTGAGCATCACGCCGAGTCCCAACCCGATGAGCAGCAGCCCAGGCGCGAAGGCCCATTCGCTCGGCGAGTGCTTGACGATCAGGAGGAGGAAGACCACCCCGGCGATCGTGATCACGAAGCCTGCCAAAATGAGCGTGCGCTGCTGGAAGCGCTTCGCGAGTGCACCTGCGGCCAGTGAGGACACGAGGATGCCCAAGGTGGCCGCGGTGAAGATCACTCCGGTCTTGATCGCACTGTAGCCCCGCACCACCTGGAGATAAGCGGAGACGACGAACGAAGTTCCCATGAGCATCAACCACTGCACGTTCTGCGTCACGAGTCCGAGGTTCGACGTGTGATTGTGAAACAGCTTGGTCGAGAGCAGTGCGTCTTTTCCGGCACGTTCCCGGCTCCGGACCCAGGCGAAGAAGCCGACAAGGGTGAGCGTTCCGACCACGATGAGGAGCGCGGTCAAGGCGAGGTTGTTGTCGGCCGCCAGGATCCCGCTGACGAGAATCACCAGGCCAGCCGCCGACAGGGCCGCCCCTACCAGGTCGAAGGGGCGAGCGGGGTCTGCTGGCACTGGATCTTGGATGCGGCGTGCGAGGAACAAAATGGAGACGACGACGAGGGTCTGAAAGACGAACGCGGCCCGCCAGGTGATCGCCGTAGTGATGAAACCCCCGATGAGGGGACCAGTGGCAGCACCGATCCCACCCATGCCGCTGATGATGCCGAACGCCTGGGCTCGGGACTTCAGGTCGTGGAAGAGCATCGTCGTGAGGATGTAGACGGGTGGGATCAGGAGTGCGGTGCCGACACCCTCGAGGATCGAGTTTCCGAGGATCAGGACCCCCAACCCGGGAGCGATGGCACTGATCACAGCGCCCACCGCGTAGATCGAGAGCCCCAGCGTGAAGCAGCGCTTTCGGCCCCATCGATCGGTCAGCTTGCCGCCGGGGATCATGAGAGCCGCCATTACCAGCAAGAACAGGGTGATCGCGATCTGAACGCCTTGGACCGTGGTGTGGAGATCCTGGCTGATGTCATTGATCATGACGTTCATGTTGGAACCAGCGAAACTGCAGATGAACTGCGCCATTGCAAGCGGAAGAAGCATCCGCCGTAGTGACGGAGCCATCCTCTCTGTCTCGGTTGCCTCAGGCATGGCTCTCTCGGTCGCCAGGGATCTGATCCAAGTTCGGCATCCCCTCGGACTTCCCAGGTCCTACATGTCTAAGTATTCGAACCAGCACGCGTCGGAAGGCCCGAGGGCTAACGGCCCAATCAGCGCAAAGGTTACTGAGGCTGCAAGAGCTCCGCATTGGACTTCTGAAGGTCCTTCGTCCCGAGTTCCTCGGCAATGGTGGCGGCCATACGCCGATTCTCGACCAACGTCTTGGGGCCCGCCCCCGGGCCTCGATGTGGTCGAGCCAGCGGGTCAGAAGACCCCCGAACGTCTCCTTCGTCATGGGGATCCGTCTCTGCGACGCCTCGTTCACCGGACGGGCCGCGGCCCGCTGGGCCTCGCGCTTGGTCCCTCGCACCGTCGTCGCCGTATACCGCTAGCGACGAGTCGCCAGGTCCCGTCCGAGGGACACCCTCACCTGCCAAACGCCCGGCGGGCGTTCACGTAGGCTTTCCCTCCACGGGATCGAGCGTTGCGATTCTGGACAGGTCTTGGACAGACCGGTCCTTCGAAACGCCAAAGTCCTGCTGTAGAGGGGCGAGAGCGGGCGAATCGGACTCACTGCTAATCAGCAGCAAGCAGTCCAATCCCTTCCGGAGGTTCCATCCAGTGCGTCACGATCTGGCCCTTTGTCTACTTCGTCCGTTGCCATCACTGGCAATGCCGTCGGATTTATGGCCAGCATTATGGCTAGGAAATAGCTGCTGGTCTGGTCGAGCTGTGATGCTCGGTTGAAGGGTCAGTTGTACTCCTGAATCCCATTCCGCTTTCATGGGGTCGCCCTTTGCAACTCAGGTGACGAACTCCCCTGCTCTCGCCTAACATTGATTCACTGGAGCTGGGACACATGGCCACAACCGAGAACATCACTGTACTGTTCACCGATCTCGTCGGCTCCACGGAGTTGGCCTCTGCGATCAGCCCCGAAGCCGCGGACGAGCTGCGCCGGAAGCATTTTTCCTCTCTTCGTCAGGCAATCGCGAGCTCCGGAGGCAGCGAGGTGAAAAACCTGGGCGATGGGCTCATGGTCGTCTTCCCGGTCGCCTCCGCCGCGCTCAGTTGCGCCGTCGCCATGCAGCAAACGGTGCACAGAGACAACACCGAGACCGAACGGCCTCTGGGGCTTCGCGTAGGAGTCAGCGCCGGGGAGGCCACGAGAGAGGCCGAGGATTACTTCGGCGATCCGGTCATTGAGGCGGCGAGGCTCTGTGCACGGGCCAATGCCGGCCAGATTCTGATCTCTGACCTCGTACGCGCCAACGCTGGTCGGAGAAGCTCCCACGCCTTCGCCTCCCTCGGATCACTCGAGCTCAAGGGTTTGTCCGAGCCCGTCGACACCCTCGAAGTCGGATGGGAGCCCGTGCGGGACGATGTTCCCACGCTCGGCCGGGTCCCGCTGCCGGCACGTCTGTCACATCGTCCCACCGTCGGGGTGATCGGTCGTGAGATCGAGCTCGCCACCTTGGAGGCCGCTGCCAAGCGCGTGTCGTCGGGGGAGGGACGAGAGGTGGTCCTTCTGGGGGGTGAGCCCGGTCAGGGAAAGACGACGCTTGTGTCGGAGCTCAGCCGGCGGGGTCACAAGGCCGGGATGACGGTGCTCCTCGGGCGCTGCGATGAGGAGTTTGGTGCTCCCTACCGCCCGTTCTCCGAGTCCCTCTCCCATTACGTCATGCACGCAGAAGACAGCGTGCTACGCGCACACGTGGCTTCCAATGGTTCGGAGCTTGCCAAATTGGTGCCCGCCCTCCGTCAGCGTCTCGGGGAGCTCCCCCCACCTCAGACCGCCGACGCCGACACCGAGCGGTATCTCCTCTATGCAGCGGTCGTGGGTTTTCTCGAAGCAGCCAGTAGCGAGCGTTCCGTGATTCTCGTGCTCGACGACCTGCACTGGGCTGACAAGCCGAGCCTCCAGCTCCTGCGCCATGTCGTCTGCAACACCTCCTCGAGTCGCTTGCTGATTCTCTGCACTTACAGGGACGCCGAGCTCTCAAGCGCGCATCCGCTCTCCGAAGCCCTGGTCGCCCTGCGCAGAGAGCCGTCGGGCGTCTCGAGCTTCGACCTCAAGGGCCTGGACGACACCGGAGTGCTCGCTTTCATGGAGTCAGCCGCTGGGCACGTCCTCGACGATGCCGGTGTGAACCTTGCATACGATCTCTACCGGGAGACCGACGGAAACCCCCTCTTTGTGGCCGAGGTGTTGCGCAACCTCTCTGAGTCAGGCGCGATCTACCAGGATGCAGCGACGGGACGTTGGACCGCGGCAGACTCCGACGGTCATCTGGCGCTGCCTCACAGCGTGCGCGCGGTCATCGGCACCCGAGTCTCCCGACTGGGCGAGGAAGCGATGAAAGTCTTGTCCACCGCGTCCGTCATCGGACGCGACTTCGACCTCGATCTCTTGGCAGAGACCACAGCGATGGACGAGGAAGACCTCATCGACCTCCTCGAGCAAGCGCAGCACGCCGCCCTCGTCAATGAGCTCGCTGATTCTCCTGGCCGCTACAGCTTCTCTCACGCCCTCATCCAGCACACCCTGTACGAAGACATGGGGGGGACTCGCCGCACGCGGGCTCACCGTGCCGTAGGCGAGGCGATAGAGAGGCTGTACAAGAACGGCACTGACGATGTGATCGGGGAGCTCGCACGTCACTTCCTCCTTGCAACGAGGCCGACGGATGTGCACAAGGCCATCATGTACTCACGACGCGCCGGGGAAGCGGCGCTAGCGGCCCTCGCTCCGGACGAGGCGGTGCGCTACTTTGCCCAAGCACTGGAGCTGGCCTCCCACGTGGCGACCGTGGACCCCACCGCGCGCGTCGACTTGTTGATCGACCTCGGCACCGCACAACGCCAGAGCGGTATCCCAGCATTCAGGGAGAACCTCCTCGAGGCGGCCCGACGCGCACGAGAGCTTAGCGACGCCGATCGGCTGGTCATGGCGGCGCTGGCCAACAGCCGCGGGTGGTTCAGCTCACTCGGCCAAGTCGACCTCGAAAGGGTCGAAGTGCTCGAGGCCGCTCTCGATGCCCTTCCTGAGACCGACAGTCAAGACCGGGCCCGTCTCCTCGCCACGCTCTGCGGCGAGATCCAATACGGGAGCCCGCTCGAGCGCCGTCTGGCTCTCGCCGACGAGGCCAAGGCAATTGCACGTCGCCTCGGCGATGCGGCCACCTTCATCGATGTGGTGCATAGCTGCTCCAGTGCGCTCATGGCTCCCTCTACCCTTGTCGCGGAACTCGCGGATGCTGTCGAGGCTATGGCTGCCGCCAGAGTTCTTGATGACCCGGTACGGCTGCTCCGTGCCGCCCTTCCCCGCTTCCACGTGGCGGCGCTTGCAGGCCAGTTCGAGCTTGCGGGCGAGAGCTTGGCGGTTGTGCGCGAAATGGCGGAGAAGCTCGGCCAGGCGTCGTTCCTCTGGATGGCCTGTTACCGCGAGGCCTCCGATGCTCTCCTGCACGGCGATCTGGAGCGTGCTGAGCGGCTCGCCACGGAGGCCCTTCATTTGGGCAGCGCCTGCGGCCAACCGGACGCCTTCCAGTATTACGGCATCCAGCTCATGAGCACCCGGGACATGCAGGGGAGGCTCGCGGAGCTGGTGTCGCTCATCGCCGACGCGGCTGATCAGAATCCATCCATACCGACGTTCAAGGCGGTCCTGGCGATGGCGCAGCTCGAGGCCGGAGATGAGACATCCGCTCGGAGCATCGTGGATCAGGCGGCAAGCATGTCATTCGCTCTGCCGGAGGACAGTGGGTGGTTCGACGGGATGACCAACTACGCCAGGGTTGTCATCGGGTTGCAACTGCATGACTACGCCGGGACATTGATGGAGCTACTGGCACCATACGCGGACCAAGTGCCCTTCAACCGGCTTTGTCCCCAGCCACCGGTGGCCATGACCATCGGTGGCTGCGCCACCGTGCTCGGCCGCTACGAGGAGGCGGAGGCCTATTTCGTCCAAGCCGCAGAGCTCAACGCTCGAGGTGAAATGCGATTCGCTGAAGCGCAGACGAATCTGCTGTGGGGTCAGATGTTGCACGCACGCGGGGCAGCGGGTGACATCCACCGAGCTCGAGAGCTGCTCCAGGAGGCAGCATCGAGTGCGGCCAGCCGCGGTTACGCGATGGTCGAGCGCCGGGCGAGAGGCGAGTTGTCGCAGCTGACCTGAGACTACGGCCGATAGGCCCTGATGCGAATCTGGCGCTTTGGAGACTTGCCCCGGCGCAAATGTGGTCGAGCCAGTTACACCCGCCAAATGCTGGCCGGGCGTTCACGTAGGCTTGGCTGCCAAGGGACCGAACTCGGAGATTATGGACAGCCGTCCATTTATCGAATTGCAAAAGTCCTGCTGGAGAGATGCGAGAGCGGCCGAATCGGACTCACTGCTAACCCGGGCAAGCGGGTCCACCTCGACATCCGCGCTCTGCCGAGACCGTTCTGATCTGGGACCACGTCGAGTGGGTCCACGTGGCCCGGAACGTTCCGGCTGAGTTTTATGAACAGGATTATGGACAACCATTTGGGACAATGGAACGCATGACCCTCGTCGAGGTGATGTCGAAGCGCAGCAGGATCCTCGAGTTGGCGCATGCCAGGAAGGCGAAGCGCGTCCGGATCTTCGGGTCGGTCGCTGGTGGCAGCTCGAGTCCTGAGAGCGACGTCGACTTCCTCGTCGACTTCGAGCCCGACGCCTCGGCGCTCGATCAGGTCGGCCTCGTCCACGACCTCGAACGCCTCCTGGGCGTCGGGGTGGACGTGATCTCGGCCGGTGGATTGCAGCCGAGGCACGAGGGCATCATCCGCCAAGCCATAGAACTCTGATGGCGCCGCGGAGGCTGCCGGACCTTCTCGCCGACCTGAACGAGGCGGTCGATGCCGCTGCAGAGATCGTCGGGTGCGGACACGACCGGTGGCAGACCGAACGACCTCTTGGCTCGCGGGTGAAGCCGTCATCGGCCGGATCGGCGACGTGGCTTCGAAGTTGCCCGAGGAGGTCATCCGGGAGACACCCGACGTTCCATGGGACGAGGGCCGCGGCATGCGCATCGTCGTCGATCACGTCTATCACGCAGTCGACTATCGCATCGTCTGGCAGACCCTGCAGGACGACGTGCCGAAGCTCGGGCTGGCCATGGAGCGGTGGCGATCGCAGCACCCAGAGATCGGCATCGAGATGGAAGGTCCGGGGCTCGGTCTTTAGCGAAGCCGGTCCGGCATCTGAGTTCCCGAACGTCCAGAGGGTCGGTGCGCCAGTGCTGGCCCCAATGGGCACGAACCCGAGCAGGACCTTTGTCCGAGCGGTTGCCGCGCAACCTCGACCCGGGCGTCACGTAGGCTTGTCCGGCACAGGATTTCGCCGGCGAATTACTGGACAAGACTCCGGACAGCGCTCGCGAAAGCCCTGGGAGAGGTGCGAGAGCGGCCGAATCGGACTCACTGCTAACGCGAAGGCCCCCGAATTCTCCGGTCGGCCTGAACAGCGGAATTCGACGAAAGTGCTGTTCAGTGGGCATATCCATGGCGAACACCTGTGCCCCTAATTGCCGCTGAATGCCGTTCGTTTCATTCTGCTGTGGAACCAGAGTGGAATCGGGAGGGGGTTCCGAGGGGTGCTCGGCGACTCATTTCTAGTGAGTCGAATTCGGTCGAGCCTTGGGGAAAAGGCCCGTAATGATCTGTGGGGAATCCAGAGGGAAGGCGGTAGCCTGGAATCATGACGCTGCATGTATCGCTTCCTTCCGAGTTGGATGCCGCCGTGAGGCGCGCACAGCAACATGCGGCCGCGACCGGCGAACTCCGCCCGAACCGGAAGGGTTCCCACAGGCCGCCCCTGTCGGTCGAAGTGTCGGAGTTCATTCGCGAGATCATCGCAGACGGCACCTACGAGCAAGAGATCACACGGATCGGCAAGGAAGAGCCCGACCTGGCATCGTTGTAGGTCGCAAGCGACGGCCCGATCACGATGCCCCAGGTTGTCGACGATCTGACGCTGCTGGCCATTCTCAGCAACGACGCTGGCGAGTCTCTGCTCTCCGCGGTGGACTCGGGTGAGGTCCTGACCACCGGTACCTGGTACTACCGACTTCACCGTGCCGTCAACGACCCGAAGTCGACGGGGATGTTTTCCCGGATCGTCGCAGCGCTGTCCTCTGAGAAAAGGGCGGAGCTGATTGATCTGCTGAACGACCCTCCGCACCTGATCACCATCCCTGGTCCACGGCTGGTTGTTCCGATCATGGGCGCGCTGCGCCTGGAACCACGGCCAAACCTGCTCACGGCGGAAGCTATTGCTGTCGCACTTCTCAGTAGTGGCAGCATTCGCGTCGCTACTGCGTCGCCACCCTTGGCCCGCGCTTGTGAGACCTATGGGATTCCCCTGTCCCTGGCGTCTCCCCTCGCGTAGCCGAGGGCCTGGGTTCATAACCGACGATTTGTCACGGAGGGCATGAGCCAGTTTCAGAAGACGCTCGCCATCGTTCCTGGGGCTTGCTCATAGTTCGACTCCCCTCACCACCTCCATCTGCGGCTCCCAGACGGGGCTTGCCTGTTCGCCGTGGACGTCGTGGCTGATGGCCATGGCGCGCTCTGCCGCGGCCAGTGCCCTCCGCCGCTGGCTCATCTGCTCGGTGCTCCCGACGTCGCTCTTGGCCCCGATGTTGCGCTGCTCGGTCATGTGCCAGCGGTCCCTATAGGCCGCGACCGTCGAGACTTCACGCACCCAGCGGGCCCGTCTGGAAGGATCGGACGGCAGGCTCCCGAGTCGTTGCACCCAGCCGGCTCCGGCCTCGATCGCTTGGGCGGCCACGCTGAGGGCACGCGCTTGCATGGCCGCATCTCGCTCAGCCAACGCCTGTGCCATCTCGGGGTCGCTGACACCGTGTGCTCTCGGAATCAGCCCGGCGATGAGATTGCCCGCCATCCGGCGGCGACCACCAGCCGCCTGGGCCCAACGGTCCACCCGGCCGTGGATGACCGCGGCCACGTCGGAGGCGTCGGCCAGGGAGCGTCGGGCCACCAGTTGGGGGACGGCCGCCTCCACATCGAGACCGCTGGCTTCGGCCTCGCGCAGTGACGCAAGCAGCGGGCCGTGCGCCTCGCTGGCCCGAACAGATTCCAGCTCAGCCTCGGTGAGGCCTGATCGGATGAGCAAGGCGTCCCAGCGCTCTGCTTGGGCCAGTGTGGCCAGGGTCAGGTACTCGGCCGACAGGCGCTCCATGCCCTCAGCCTCGTGCTGGCGCCGCCGGATCATCTCGTGCGCAGCCACGTCGGCCCCCTCGTTGCGCAGGACTCCGGCCAGCACCTGGCGAGCCGTCACCGGCTCGGCCGTGCCGTCATGCGAGGTCTGCGGGTCGGGGTCGTAGTGGGTGTCCACGTAGAGCCGGTTGTGCTCCCTGCCCCTCGTGGCCGAGACGTAGAGGACCTCGCGGGTGGTGGTCGGAGAGACCATGGCGTGCGCCGTGTCGACGCTGCGCCCCTGGGCCCGATGCGCCGTCGAGGCGTAGGCCAGCTCGACGTGTTCGGCCACGTAGCCGGCCGGGAGCACCACTCTCCCGGTTCCCTTGTCCCTCTGGAGGGTCATGGAGCCGTCGGGGCGAGTGTCCGTCACGGTCCACCGGTCGCCGTTGCGGACCCACCCTCGGCCGGTGCCGAGTCGCCGGTCGTTCTGACGGGTGATCACCCGGTCACCCACCCCGGCCGTTCCTCCACCGGCCACGTCCAAGCCGCGTTCTGCCACCTCTCCGGCCGCGATCCGGTCGGCCCGGGCCCGGCTGTTGAGCTCGCTCACGCTGCCCAGGTCTCCGGCGATCATCAGGCTCGTCCGGCCGGCCGCGGTGTCGTCTTTCCAGCTCAGATAGACGGCGTCGAGCATCTCCTCACGGCTCCCTTCGCTGATCCGTCCGTGTGCTGTGTAGGCGTCGATGGCGTCGGGAGATCCCTGTCGCAGCTCGACACTGGCTGCCTTCTCCCATTCGTGGGCGAACCGGCGTACGTCGCTCAATGCGGGGGCCAGGCCGTCGCGGTCACGCACCAGGGCGGCGAACATCCCGCCGGACTCCACCGCGCCGATCTGACGGTCATCACCGATGAGGACCACCTTGCTCCCGGCGGCTCCGGCCGCCCCCACGAGTTCATCGAGGGCGAAAGTGCCGGCCAGGCTGGCCTCGTCGACGATGACCAACTGGCTGGCGCGGAGCGCCCAGCGGGGCCAGTTCAGCTTCGGCCCGGGCCACCTTGGCTCGCGTGGCCGAGGGTGGCCCGGACGAGAGGTGGGGGGACGCCAGTTCACCTCGCAGCTCCGCCAGCGCGTGCAGCCGTTCGGCTTCTCGGCGGTGCTCGTAGAGCCACTTGGCCGTGTTCTCCGTGTCGATACCGAGCTCCTCGGCCAGCACCTCGGCCGCGGCGGCAGAGGGGGCCAGGCCGAGCACCGAGCCCGGTCCGTACTCGGCTTCCCACACCGCGCGGAGCCCGGCCATGGTGGTGGACTTGCCCGTCCCGGCCGGGCCGACCAACACGTCGAGGGAGCGGCCCGAGGTGGCGATTCGCTCCACGGCCAGCGCCTGATCGATGCTGAGTGGATGGTGCCGTCCGGGCAGCTCGGTCCCGGTCACCGACGCCACAATGCCCATGGAGGCGGCGAGCCCGCCCACCCGGAGCCCGGCCTCGAGCAGCCGGGCCTCGGCCTCCAACAGAGTCGCGGTGGTGTAGACCTCGTGACCCTTGGCCCGGAACCGGCTCGATCCGTCGGCGCGGCGCAGGCGCTCGGGCGTGTGGTGCAACTCGGGCGCTGAGACCAGCAGCGACTGGGCCAGGGCCAACGCGGTCTTGCGGTCCTCGATGACGGCGGCCCGCTGGGAAAACTCGGTCATCAGCGCCTCTGATACCCCGGTGACCTCGAAGCGGGGTTGGTTGGAGTGCCGGCGTGCCCGGCCGTCCCAGCCCCACCCGAGCGCCTCGGTCAACAGGTCGGCGAGCACGCCCTGGTGCAGCTCGGAGAGCATCACCACAGACTTGAACAGGCCCCGCGAATCGAGCGTCCGCCAGACACCGTCAGAGACCGAGCGGGCTCGGTTGGCCACCACGACATGGTCGTGAAGCTGGGGGTCACCGGCCCGTGAGTCCCAGTGGCTGAACGCGGTGGCCACCACACCTTCGACGTCCTCTTGGACCACGCCGCCCTTGCCCGAGCGCGAGTGGAACACCTCGCGTTCGGCGTAGGTCAGGACGACGTCGATGGCCCGGCGGTGGCAGGAATAGATCACGTCCTTGGTCTCCCGGTCGGCCAGCGCCCAGGCCGTGGACACCGACTTGGAGGGAGAGAACGTGAGGTCGAACCCCGCCACCGGGGCGCGGAACTTGCCCTCTTGAGCTTCTTCCTCGGCCTCGCTCCGGGCTCTCTGTTCGGCTCGCTTCGCCTCACTGGCGGCTGGGGCCATGGCCGCGACTCGCTTGGCCACCCGGGTGGCCAAGGAGAGGTGCGAGCGGTTGGGCGGGCGACCCAAGGCCTTGCCGCTCACCGGATCGGCGCACATCCCGAGCAAGTTGAACAGGTGCTCTTCGCTGACCGCCGAACCCTTTTCCACCCCTCGACCGTCGTCGAGGGCGCCCAGCCCGGCGCCGAGGAACACTCCCGGTGGGGTACCCGACTCGGCGTAGTAGTCGGTCAGACTTGTGGACTGGCGACGGACCCCATCGCCCGCGGCCACGGACTCCATCAGGTAGCGATCGCCCGACCCCAGACTCATCCGGCGCAGAGAAATCACGTCGCGCTCCCGCCGCCGGGACGGTTCTCGTCCCGCAGCTACCGCGGAACTGGCGACCACGATCGGCCCCTTGAGTGAGCCTCGGGTGCCAGACGTGTGGAGCAATCTGGAGGTGCTGGAGGTGCTGGAGGTGGAGCAGGTGGGGATGTGGCAGGGGAGGTGAGTGGTTGGGTTCACAAGGAGCCAGGGCAGCGTGGTCGGCGTCAAGTCACCCAGCGGGCTCCGGTGCGATCCCCACCCTCCGCGCTAGTACGTGTGGACTTGCAAGCAGCCGAGCCTGGCCGGGACTCCACCCTCCTGGTTTCGTTCGTAGCGAACGACGCCACCGCGTCGTTCGCATGACCGACGAACCCCACCGGCAGCGAGCGGAGTCCAGTCCCGGCGAGGGAAGCCCTGGGGCCGAGCGAGAAGTTCTGGCGGGTTCGCCCGCAGGGCGAACGTGGACGATCACGAAACCGCCAGAACTTGTTGCAAGCCGAGCCGGCGACTTGACGCCGTGGAGCGCCCGTGGTTCTGGGTTCGACTTTGCGTGCCAGTTCCGCTGACAATCGCGGTTGCACGGGTGCCCCGTCGGGGCTCATGGCAAGTGGTTGCGCCTACGCCCCGTACGGCATGTCTGAAGGAGCGGGGCCGTGTCAAGATCCGCGGCCTGCCTCTTTGTTCGTAGGATTTGCTCGAGCTCGCCACGGCAGCCTGTGCGCGGACGCGCGTGAGCGAGGACGCTCGGGGTCAAGGTGGAGCGCCCGCAGCGACGCGAGGACGAACGACCTTGAGGCCGGGCGCCTGGCTCCGCAAAATGCTTCAGGTTGTCAGTGGTGCCATTCGGCACCGGGTTCGACCACCAGGGTCTCTCGCGGTGACGAGATAGTTGATGGAGCTCGGGCTTGCTGAGGCATGTCTTCGCCGAAGTTGATCGGCATGGTGGTCTCCGGCCACGACCAGGTGGGCTCAATCACTATCCCGGCTGCGCCACCGAGGAGATGGGAGCCATGCCGTTACACGAGCACGCACCTGGCCGATTGCCGAGCGTCACGCCGCCTCTTGGTCGGCGAGAGCGCGGATCTCTCCGTCGCGCAGGCCGTAGTAGACGAGCGTGAGAACTCTGCGGGCGATGGCCACATTCGCCTTGGTCTTGCCACGGCGTCCGGCGATCGAATCGAACTTGTCGCGCAGCGGCGCTCCGCCGTGGTAACGAGCCACGGCCTCGATGGCGGCCCAGCGCACGAGGCGGGAGCCTTGCTTGGTGATCTTGCCCCGTTTGACGTGGGTGTCGGACTCCTTGTGCTTGGGGGTGAGGCCCGCCCACGAGCACAGGGCCTTGGGTGACTCGAAGCGGGTGACGTCGCCGATCTCGGCCACGAAGATGGCGGCGAAGACGGGCCCGACGCCATAGATGGCCTGGACCGCGTTGTAGCCGGCGTCGTCGCAGAGGATGCGGTGGATGTCGCGGTCCAAAAAGCCGATCTCGCGGTCATAGATCTCGACGAGGTCTCGCAGCACGGCGATGCGGTTGAAGTAGGCGTCGGGCAGCTCGAGCGAATCGAACTGGGCGGCCCCGCCCGGGCCCCACATGTCGTTGTGGCACGGCAAGATGCCGTTCTTGGCCATCACCGCGTGGACCTGGGCCTTGAGGCCGGTGCGCAGATTGCACAGCTTCATCCGGAAACGGACCATCTCGCGGAGCTCTCTGGTCGGGGGCGGGGCGATCCAGGCCTCGGCCAGGCGACCGAGACGAAGCAGATCAGCCAGGTCCCTCGCGTCGCGCTCGTCGTTCTTGACGCGGCGATGACCCCAGTCGTTGCCATGCGGGTTGGCCAGGTGGACGTCGTAGCCCATCTCTTTGAGCAAATCGGCCGCCCAGTACCAGCCATAGGTCGCCTCGACGATCACGTCGCTGCCGACCGGGGCGGCGCTCACCGCCTTGGCGAACTCCATGGGGTCGTTATCGACCCTGACCGAGTCGACCTTGTCGCCGGCCTGGTCCATGCGGTAGATCACCGAGCGTCTGCGGTGCAGGTCGATGCCCACGTACTCTTGTTCCATCGGGGCTCCCTTGTCGTGAGGGTTTGGTGTGACAACCCCGAGTCTCGACCTGAGAGACCGGCGCCGTCACGGGGAGCGGAGGCCCCGCTCCTTCATGCCATCACGAGTGGGGCACCTCCAGTCCTGACAGTCGAATATTTGGGGGCACCCCGAGGGCCGCCGGAAGGCCAGTCCGGAAGAGGAACTAGCGGGGCTCGGTTAGGCCCAGTACTCGCCACAGAGTTCCCCACGGACCGCTGCACAGGTCGAGTTCCTCGCAGAGGCTCCGTACTTTGGCGAGGGATCTTACGGTTTCGACCCGGTGGGCCGGGTTCTGGAGGTAGGCGGTCTTGATTACATCGCGAGGGATGCCGTAGCGCCGGACGAGCTGAGCGGAGGGCACCAGCATCAACTGGGCCATCATTGTCAGCACGAGCGGTGCGAACACGGCGAGTTGCACTCGGCGGAACCGAGACAGGCCCGGCACAGTCCTTTTGAGGTAATGGCGGGCGAAGGAGAGGTGACGGGCTTCCTCGGTCACGTGGATGCGCATGATTCGCTCCAGCAACGGATGGATCGGTGCGCCGCTGCGGAGCTCACGCCGCTGCACGTAGTCGATGGGGTCCTCGCCGCCCAATACGAAGACGAAGAACAAGGAAGGGAACCGGCGGCCCAAGGCAATGATCTGACGGGTAGCCACCCGCTCGAACCAGCGCAGACCGGCAGCGTCGAAACCGGTGCGATTCACGAACTCTTGGAACATCAGCGAGTGCTGTGCCTCCTCGATGACCTCGTGGTATGCGTACCGAAATTCCGGAGCACCATTCGGTAGCGTGGCGGCGAACTCCAACAGACCACGCTTGAGGATGTTTTCGAATACCAGACCCATCTTCATCTGAGACGCCACAAGTTCACAACCCAGCCGAGAGCGAACCTCGCGAGACTGCTGTTGGTACCATCCGGTCGCACCGAGCGGCTCGCTAGAGGGCAACTCCCAGCGCCGATCCGTCGGATCCAATGCCAGTTCGGGATCATCCCAGTCGACGTCTGCATAGGCGTCGAAATGACGGGTGACCGACAGTCGGTTCAGCCGCCCCAGGAGTGCCCGCCAGTCGTGGTCGTCGACTTGTTCGCCCCGGTCGCAGATTTCCTCCTCAGCGATGGTGGTCTCAGTCAAGGTCATGGTGTTCCTCCGGTGAGATCAGTGGCGTTTGGTTGAAACATTGCAAGGGCAAGGTGTGCCATGGACTTGAAGGCCTCAAGCACCTCGTCGGTCGCATAAGGCTGGTAGCCCGGGAGCATTCGGCTGCAGGCGAGCCCATCGAGAAGCGCGTAGGCCATCTGGAGCCCGATGCTTTGAAACACAGGGTCGGCGAAGTCGCCCTCGGCGGGGAACAGTTCGGCGAACAGCTCTTCGCTGGCGGCGAGGAAGTCACGGTCGTTCCGGATGACGACCTCGGCCATCTCCGGGTCGGTTCGGGCTGCGACCCAAAGCTCCAGGCAAGCCGTGTATGTGGGACTGGAGAACATCGCCCATAAGAGGTCGATGGCGGCATCCAGCTTGTCGGTGCTCGGATCGATGTCGGCCATGGACTTGCGGAACTCCTCGTGACGGCGGAAGAAGGCGTGGGCTACGGCAGCGTTCACGAGTTCGGCCTTGGTCGGGAAGTGGTGCAGCAAGGCACCAGGGGATACCCCGGCTCGGTGGGCAACCTCCGTGGTGGTCGTAGCTCCATAGCCAAGTTCGACGATCGAATCGAAGGTGGCATCTAGGAGTGCGGCCCTGGTGGTCTCGGTGCGCTCCGCCTGGGTACGACGCACTCTGGTCTGGGCCATAAGGCCACGATATACAAAGAAACAATGAACCGTCAAGGTTTATTGTAAGATCGAGATATCGGCTGAACTGCTGCCAGGGCCCCTTCGCAAGCCCTGCTGCGGAGCAGCGGAAGTGGTCGATGACCCTGTCGTCGCTACCCCATAGTGCGAACTCCCTCCGGGAGCGGCGCAGTTCAGACAGCTCGGCACAACGGGACCGTCCCGTGAGACCCGCCCGGAGAGATTCACGCACAGGTCGTCGTACGGGCCCCATCCGACGACACTGTTCGGACACTGTTCACCCGCTGACCCGGGTGCCCCAGAATGCTCAAGCATTTCGTCGCCACGCTGTATCCCAGACCGCCGGGTTCGAGACACGGAAGTTGGGCCGATCGCGGGTTCTCCCTACTCTCGATACCCTTCCTCGAGATAGACGAAGTCCGTCGAAGCGAGGCTCGCTCGGAGACGACGCGCCATCACGGGGGTCACATAGGCGTCGAGATCCTCTGCCTTGACGAATCTCCATTCGGCCAGCTCGCTCGGTTGTAACTGAAATCTGGCGGTGTCGTCTTGCGAGAGCACACCTCCAAAGAAGACGAACCGAAGCGCGTCACCACGAACCCCCTCTACGGGTCGTCGATAGTCGATGGCTCGAAGCCGAGCGTGCTGTAGGTCGAGACCCAGCTCTTCTCGAACCTCTCGGATACAGGCGGCTAAGGGCGACTCATCAGCTTCGACGCCACCGCCGGGAATCTCCCATGGGTCCTTGTACACGGGCTTCACGAGTAGGACACGTCCGAGATCATCACAGAAGAGGCACCCGGCACCGACATGCTTTGTCGGAAGGGTCGCATAGAACGCTGAACTGCCGGATGGGTGATCCGTCAAGGGTGGCTGGCTCACGTTCTCCATTGTGACCCGATGACTTGACGAGCGTGTCCCCGTTCGCCGGTTCTGCGGACATCGCAGTGGGTGTCACAATTGCACCATGGCTCGACGCAAGCGGTCCCCGCAGGAGAAGAAGCGGATCTCGCTGGCGCGGGACCGTGTTCACGATGGGTGGAAGCTCGACAAGCCTTGGCGGAAGGAACGCACGAGGCGGCGAGCCAGGGCTGAGCGCGCCCACCGACATCAGGTGAAGCAAGAACTCCAGGCAGGCGCGAACGGGGATCCGGGTAGCTTGCGACGGAAGCCGGTCTACAAACACCCTGGACCAACGCTCGGAGAACACCTAGAGCAAAGCAGAGAACGCCAGGCGAAGCTCCAGGATCAGCCCCGAAAGAATGAGGCTGCCCGTCAGCGACGATCATGGCGACGGCGGAACAGTTGAGAATGGCCGACTGAGTGTCCCCTACCGCAGCCTGCGGCCGCAACCAAACACCGCGACGACTCCGTGAAAGGCGCGCGGCCGCAGTCCGCGGGGTGACCTCGACCGAGAGCGACGGATCGGTGCCGGGGCGGCAAAGCCGCCCCTGACGGCGTCGGCCGTGCTCCTAAGACGCGACCTCGTGCAGGCCGGCAGCCAAAGATGCACACTCGCTGGCGAGGCACCAGCAGGGAGGTCCGCCATGGACAGCTTCGAGGACATCCACCGCCGCCACATCACCGGCAGCCTGGCCATGTTCGACCGGATGATCTTCAAGGGTCACCTGTCGCACCTCTTCAAGCCGGACGCCGTCCGGGCCCTCCTGTGGGCCCAGGGTTACCCGATCACCGACTTCACCGAGTACGCCAAGGCCACGACGAACCGCATCGCCAACAACGTCGACCGCCTGGCCGCCGAGTCGGGCCGTCCTCGCATCTCCTTTGACCACGTGAAGACCCGCAACCGCACCCAGATGAAAGACGACCTGGCCAAGTCCATCGCGGCCGATGACGCGATCAGCGAGGGGATCGTGTGCTTCATCAGCGCGGTGGAGCCCTGCATGAGCTTCCAGGTCCGCAAGAGCTACCAGACCCATCGCATCGAGGTGACTCGGCGCGAGCGCAAGTGCCTGCACCACTACATGTACCTGATCGATCCCGAGTTCGGCTTCATGCACGTGCGCATCCAGGGCTGGATCCCCTACGAGGTCCAGATCTACATCAACGGCCGCGAATGGCTGGCGCGCCAGCTAGACCGCGCCGGCGTCGGTTACGTGCGCTACGAGAACTCGCTCTTGGCCATCGACAACCTCGAGCGCGCCGCCAAATTGTGCGAGCGCTTCGCGCATCGAGCGTGGCCCCGGGTGCTCAACGCCTTCGCCCGACGCCTCAACCCGCTCCTCGGCTCCATCGCCCGTGCCGGCTTCGGCGGCTACTACTGGGTGCTCGACCAGGCCGAGATCGCCACCGACGTCATGTTCCGCTCCCGCTCCGAGCTCCTCGCTGTCTGGCCGGACCTCGTCCGTCACGCCGCCTTGAACATGTCCGCCGAGGACGTGCTCGGCTTCTTGGGCCGCAAGCTCCACCCGAGCCTCGTCGCCGCCCAGGTCGTCACCGACACCAAGCGCCGGCCCCAAGGTTGGCGGGTCCGTCACCGGGTGGCGGGCAACTGGGTCAAGGTCTACGACAAGGTCTCGGTGCTGCGCGTCGAGACCACTATCAACAATCCGCGCGAGTTCCGAGTCCTGCGCCTCGTCACCGACGAGGCGGGCCGGCGCGAGCGGCGGTGGTGCCCCATGCGAAAAGGGGTCGGCGACATGTGGCGCAACTACGAGGTGGGGATCGGTTCCAACCGCCGCTACCTCGACGCCCTGGCGGCTGCCCCCCTCAAGGGCGAAGGTGTCGCCGCCCTCGACGCCTTGTGCCGGCCCCGAACCACCAGAGGGCGGACCCATGCCCGCTTCAACCCGCTGAGCCAGGGCGACATCTCCCTCTTCCGGGCGGTGCTGGCCGGCCAGCACAACGTGAACGGGTTCCGCAACCGCCACATCACCAACCAGCTCTATCGTCGCCGAGCCCGGACATCCGCCGAGTCGCACCGTCGCTGCGAACGCACGTCACGGCTCATCACCAAGATGCGTGGACACGGTCTCGTGGCCAAGGTCCCACGATCACGGCTCTATCGGGTCACCCCCTATGGCCAACGGGTCATGACAGCTGCCCTCGCCATCCACGACGACCAGTACGCACGCAACTACCTGGCCGCGGCATAACAATCGGCCCGGTTGTCTCGCACGACACGCAAATTCTTCGCCCTACTGTTCGATCGCCGGTCGTGTCGCACCTCGCGGGTATAAGGGGAGGACGCACACGCTAGGCAGTTAGTCGCGGAGGTGGAACCGATGAACGTCCAGTTCGTAACGAGCGTCGCCCCAATCGTGCGAGATGCTGATGCCTCTCGATCCTTCTACCAGGACGCCCTGGGCATTTCCTTTGAAGGTGGAGAAGGCGATTATGTGTTCACCCACAAGCTTGAAGGGACCAAACATTTCGGCCTCTGGCCACTGTCGGAAGCGGCGAACGCTTGCTTTGGAACTACCAAATGGCCCGCCGCCATTCCTACACCTCAGGCGAGCATTGAGTTCGAGGTCCCCGATGTCGCCGACGCGGCCGCCGAACTCGCTGGGAAGGGCTATCGGCTCATCCACGGTGCCCGCACGGAGCCGTGGGGCCAGATCACCGCTCGTCTGTTGAGCCCCGAAGGCTTGCTCGTCGCCGTGTGTTACACCCCGGCGTTTCACGACATCTAGGACGACCGCTTGTGTGCAGGTGCCCCCTACCGCAGCCTGCGGCCGCAACCAAACACCGCGACGACTCCGTGAAAGGCGCGCGGCCGCAGTCCGCGGGGTGACCTCGACCGAGAGCGACGGATCGGTGCCGGGGCGGCAAAGCCGCCCCTGACGGCGTCGGCCGTGCTCCTAAGACGCGACCTCGTGCAGGCCGGCAGCCAAAGATGCACACTCGCTGGCGAGGCACCAGCAGGGAGGTCCGCCATGGACAGCTTCGAGGACATCCACCGCCGCCACATCACCGGCAGCCTGGCCATGTTCGACCGGATGATCTTCAAGGGTCACCTGTCGCACCTCTTCAAGCCGGACGCCGTCCGGGCCCTCCTGTGGGCCCAGGGTTACCCGATCACCGACTTCACCGAGTACGCCAAGGCCACGACGAACCGCATCGCCAACAACGTCGACCGCCTGGCCGCCGAGTCGGGCCGTCCTCGCATCTCCTTTGACCACGTGAAGACCCGCAACCGCACCCAGATGAAAGACGACCTGGCCAAGTCCATCGCGGCCGATGACGCGATCAGCGAGGGGATCGTGTGCTTCATCAGCGCGGTGGAGCCCTGCATGAGCTTCCAGGTCCGCAAGAGCTACCAGACCCATCGCATCGAGGTGACTCGGCGCGAGCGCAAGTGCCTGCACCACTACATGTACCTGATCGATCCCGAGTTCGGCTTCATGCACGTGCGCATCCAGGGCTGGATCCCCTACGAGGTCCAGATCTACATCAACGGCCGCGAATGGCTGGCGCGCCAGCTACGACCGCGCCGGCGTCGGTTACGTGCGCTACGAGAACTCGCTCTTGGCCATCGACAACCTCGAGCGCGCCGCCAAATTGTGCGAGCGCTTCGCGCATCGAGCGTGGCCCCGGGTGCTCAACGCCTTCGCCCGACGCCTCAACCCGCTCCTCGGCTCCATCGCCCGTGCCGGCTTCGGCGGCTACTACTGGGTGCTCGACCAGGCCGAGATCGCCACCGACGTCATGTTCCGCTCCCGCTCCGAGCTCCTCGCTGTCTGGCCGGACCTCGTCCGTCACGCCGCCTTGAACATGTCCGCCGAGGACGTGCTCGGCTTCTTGGGCCGCAAGCTCCACCCGAGCCTCGTCGCCGCCCAGGTCGTCACCGACACCAAGCGCCGGCCCCAAGGTTGGCGGGTCCGTCACCGGGTGGCGGGCAACTGGGTCAAGGTCTACGACAAGGTCTCGGTGCTGCGCGTCGAGACCACTATCAACAATCCGCGCGAGTTCCGAGTCCTGCGCCTCGTCACCGACGAGGCGGGCCGGCGCGAGCGGCGGTGGTGCCCCATGCGAAAAGGGGTCGGCGACATGTGGCGCAACTACGAGGTGGGGATCGGTTCCAACCGCCGCTACCTCGACGCCCTGGCGGCTGCCCCCCTCAAGGGCGAAGGTGTCGCCGCCCTCGACGCCTTGTGCCGGCCCCGAACCACCAGAGGGCGGACCCATGCCCGCTTCAACCCGCTGAGCCAGGGCGACATCTCCCTCTTCCGGGCGGTGCTGGCCGGCCAGCACAACGTGAACGGGTTCCGCAACCGCCACATCACCAACCAGCTCTATCGTCGCCGAGCCCGGACATCCGCCGAGTCGCACCGTCGCTGCGAACGCACGTCACGGCTCATCACCAAGATGCGTGGACACGGTCTCGTGGCCAAGGTCCCACGATCACGGCTCTATCGGGTCACCCCCTATGGCCAACGGGTCATGACAGCTGCCCTCGCCATCCACGACGACCAGTACGCACGCAACTACCTGGCCGCGGCATAACAATCGGCCCGGTTGTCTCGCACGACACGCAAATTCTTCGCCCTACTGTTCGATCGCCGGTTATGCGGGTGTTCCGTCCCTCAGGCCGTCGCTCTCGCTGAGTGCCTTCATGTCACTGTCGATTTTGGCCATGATCCTCATGTACTCAGCATGGAACGCCAGGCACTTCGGACACAGGTAGACGTCTCCGTCGTCGCTGAAGGTGCCCCCGGCGCGGGGTTCTCGACAATTCGAGCACTGCGGGCCCTACGAGCTTCACCATCTCATTCTGCCCGAAAGCAATGGGCGCCAATGAGGTGTTCGCTGTCTTCTTCGCCACAAGGAGGAAGACGATGTCCACAGTGAACCTGAATGCCACCGTACTGGTGAGCGCCACCGAAAGCCCATTCGAGGAAGCCCACATGGCAGCAGCGGCCTTCTTGGCCCGCTACAGCGGCCGGACGCTCGAGACCTACCGCTTTGACCTGCGCAGCTACTTCCGGTGGTGCGCCGGCGTCGGACTGGCTGTCCTCGAGGCCAAGCGACCGCACATCGAGCTGTGGCGAGCGGCCAGCGAGGAGCGAGGACTGGCCGCGTCGACCATCGACCGGCGGCTGTCGACCATCTGCGGCTTCTACCGCTTCGCCCACATCGACGGGCGGATCAGTGCTAACCCCGCCCAATACGTCCGACGCCCCAAGGTTTACCCGAGCGAGGGCCGCGGTCTCGACCGGGGCGAGCTCGGTACCTTCCTCTTCACGGCCGAGCGCTACGACCATGACCATGCCGCCCTGGCGGTGCTCCTCGGTCTGAACGGGCTCCGGGTGAGCGAAGCCTGCGCTACCGATGCCGAGGATCTCGGGTTTGACCGGGGTCACCGCACGCTGCGCATTATCGGCAAAGGCAACAAGCCAGCAGTCATCCCCCTCGTCCCAAGGGTGGCCCGCACCATCGACCTGGTTCTCGGCGAGCGCTGCGCGGGCCCGATCCTCCATCGGCGCGACGGCGTGCGCCTCGACCGGCGTACCGCCCACCGCTGGGTCCGCTCCATCGGCAAGAGGGCCGGGCTCGGGATCGTCCATCCCCACATGCTCCGAGCCGCCTTCATCATGGCCGCCCTCGACGCCGGCGTGCCCCTGCGTGACGTCCAGCTGGCCGCCCGCCACGCCGATCCGCGCACGACGACCATCTATGACCGTCGGCGGGAGAACTTCGACCGCCATGCCGCCTACGTCGTCGTGGCGTTCGTCGCCGGCGGTTAGGGTGCCTTGGCTATCAGTTTGAGTCCGCGGTGCTCGCAAGGTCGATCAGTTGCGTTTGTCAGGTCTGCGCCACGCTTCGAGGACAGCTTCGATGTCAGTTCGCACCCGATCACGAGCCTCAGCACGTGGTACCCCGGACATGAGGAGGCGGTCGTAGCCCGTATCGATGTGACGCACGGAGGCCACGACGGCAAGCGTGACGGCCTCGGTTTTGAGCGCCCGGCCGGCCGCACTCCGGCCCACGCGTCCGCTGCCACGGGATCCGGCATGGGCCGCGATGACCTCGGCTCTCTCCTGCGGACAGCCTGGGAACAGCCCCATGATCACGTTGCCGAGAGATTCCTTGAAGGAGTTGTCCTCAACCGATCGGTGTTCGGCCTCGCGCAGGCGGCGCCTGGCCCGCGCCTCCTCGTCTGCCAGGCAGGCAGCTTCGGCCTCCGCGAGCGCCTCTTCCTCGACAAGAACCCCCTGGCGCTCGTAGCGACCCCTCGAGCGACTGAAGCGCACCACGACGGCGGCAAGTCCACTGGCCTTCTTCGCTCGCCGAGTGAGCGCCGCGTCGCCGGCGGGTAAGAGGACCAGTTGATCGAGATCCGCACACACGAGACACAGGGGTCCGTCGCCCTCCATGAACAGCAGGTCGCCGGTGCCGGCGCATTCCGTGCAGATCCACTTCTTGAGTGCTGAGATCACGACCAGATCCGGAGCCCGCCCCTGCTTCTCGGCCAGGCGCACTTTCTTGGCCTCGGAGAGTTCCGGGGAGACCCAATGGGTTCTGTAGGCGGCTTCGATGCCGGGATCACCGCTCTTGGAGAACCGCAATGGTCGATGATCCCTCGACCGCGACAGGTACGCGGTCTCGCTTGGGTTCAGGCCCTGCTTCTGAGCCCAACGGCGGAAGGCGGCCATGGCGGTCGAGATCTTCGAGAGATTGGCCGTGACCTGGCGCTCCAGATAGTCGACCCGACCCTGACGCCAGCGATCGACCCGGGGTGTCGTCAGCCATCCGATCCCTACCAGCACGTCGATCGCCGTCACGTAGTGGCGATCGGCAAGGGCCTCCTCGGCCGCCTTGACCACCCGATCGTCGAGCTTGCTCTGAACCGCTGTGGCCATAAGGTAAGAGTTTCGATCAGACCACGGCGGATGTCCACCGATCCGGCGCGCGCATCGCAGTCCGTTCGAGAAGGACCTGCCCCGGGGTGCGAGACTTGCCGAGTGAGCGACGTGGTTGATTCGCTTTTTGACTTCTCCGACGTACCCGACCTGGTCACCGCTTGGCCATGTGAACCTGACCGGTGTGATCGCCAACGGCACAAAGGTCTGGCGCCCCGCGGGGCGTACGCCCTGTGGTCCAGCGCCGGGGTCCTCGCCGATCATTGGCACGAGCGTCTCGCGATCCCGAGCTTGTCCAGTTCTGATCGCCCGGCGCTCGATCACTGGTTCGACGACCTCCCCCCTATCGCCCGCCGCCTCGGGACGACAGCTTGGCTCTCCCGCTTTGCGGCTTCCTTCGACGACCTCGCCGCAGGTGTCGCGAGCGGTCATCTCGAGCTCGCGTGCACTGGCGAAGAAGTGGCCTTCCGGATTCTCCTGAGCGACTGCGCACGGGTGCTCAACGACGGACTCGCGGTCCCACCGAACTTTGACGAGTGGCCCGGCCACGGCGACGACTTCGACTTCGATCTCAACCGTATCGAGACGATTGTCTGCTGGGACTACGACGTCGAATGGCTATGGGATCCCGAACTCGACGGAATAGAGAGCGACAAAGCCGCCGAATCTTCGCTCATCGGTGCTGTCAACTTGCACCCGAGAGACTGGTTCCACCCGTTTGCAGATGCCACTCGAACTCCGGCTCCCGGTCCGCCCCTTCCTTCGGTCTGACCCGGGGATCTGGTGGCTACAACCGCCACGGTCTCGCTGACCAGGCCGAACAGGGCCATTGCCGTCCCCCAACCGCCGAAAGCTGAGCCCGACCACCCACCGTCGCCAACGGGGCAATTCGATCTGCCTTCCAGCAGCGTCCACACCCCGTCCGCCAGTGCTCGGGGGGCGTAACTCGTAAACACTGGGTATGACCGCATCGCGTTGACGTCAGCAGGACAATCGCCACCAAGCCGGCATGGACGGGCCGTCGGCCCGCTGGAGGGGGTAAGTGTTCGTTGACAGTTCAGCTGAGCGTTAGGGCGAGGGCTCGTGGTCGATCGGCAGTCCAGGTCCGGCAGTCTCGGTCAGGCACGCTCGGCTGCTTGCAGCCCTCATTAGGGTCTGCGGCATGAAGACGACTCGTCTCGAAGTCACGATGAGCGAGGTACAGCCAGCCGTAGTGCGGGTCCTCGATGCCCCGGCGGGGGTTCTCCTTCCCCAGCTGCACGATCTTCTGCAGGTGGCCATCGGTTGGACCGACTCGCACCTGCATCAGTTCGTCGCTGGCGACATCTGCTACGGGACGCCCGACATCGACGGACCAGACGACGAGCGCGACGAGTCGGCCGTGGCGCTCCGGGCGCTGCCCAATCGCTTCGTCTACCTCTACGATTTCGGTGACGGCTGGGAGCATGAGGTGGTGGTAGTCGGACCCGGAGGTGACCTCCCGGGCGTCGTCTCGGGGGAGGGCGCATGCCCCCCCGAGGACGTCGGCGGGCCGCATGGCTATGTCGAGTTCCGAAGGGTGATGGCTGACCCCGACGAGACTGAGCACGAACACTTCCGGACCTGGGCGGGAAGCTGGAACGACGGCTTCGACCTGGACGCCACCGACCTGCTCGTCCGCCAAACCGTCGGTGCGGTGCCGGCGCCGGTTCGGCTCCTACTCGGGCTGGCAGCCGATGGAGTGAAGTTGACTCCAGGTGGTCGCCTGCCGCGTGCCTTCGTGCGGGAAGTCCAGGAGCTCTATCCGAGTTGGAACCTGTCGGAACGGCCCGCGTCCATAGAAGAGGACCTACCGCCGCTGGCTGCCCTGCATGATCTGTTGCGCTACGTCGGGCTCCTCCGCTTCCACAAAGGAACTCTCGGTCCCACGCGGGCCGCCGTCGACGACCTCGAGGTGATCCGACGGCTCAGGTCGTGGTTCAGCCCGGGCGACGGCTTCGTGCCCATTCTCGTCAGCGACGCCGTCGCCAACCTCGTCGTCGACGGCCCCTGCCGACCCGACGAGCTGGCCGCTCGGCTCCTGCCCGTGCTCGGCGATCGTTGGGTCACTAGCCAAGTTCAAGGGCTGGATGCGGGTCGGGTCCGTCAGGAGTTGTACGGACTGCAGTCCATCCTGGTGGGGCTCGACCTCATTCAGAGCGACAAGGGAACATGGACCGCGGGTCCTTCCGCGCTCTGGCTGCTGCCGCGGGCGACGGCGCTGGCCGACATATGGTCAAGATGGCGCACGTCGTCGTAAAGGGCCGGCTTCGGGGCAAGGTCACCAAGAGCGCTTCCCCGCGCTGTGACTTCTTCCCGGCGTTGATGTGGAACGGCCTGTCAACCCCCCGCGCGAAGTCCGCATCACCGTCTTTTGGCCGCGACGCACCAGAGGTGCGGCGCTCGTATGTTGCTGAGCAGTCGGTGGGGCCCCGGTGTCAACACGGAGCGCCCGCAGCCCGAAGGGTGAGGACGAACGGTGTTGACACCGGGGAGGAGGCTGCTACTCGTCTCCCCGTGCGAAGGACGGTGGTGGTCGGGCGAGCCATCGACGACGCGCCGGAGCGCAGTGGATCGGAGAACCGCCACGATGATGTACGCGTATCGAAATCGCAGTAAAGCCATTCGCAGGTGGTTGCCTCTGAATAGGGGCGCCCGTGGCATCGTCACGGGGAGCGATGGTGGGCTGAACGCCGGCGAGGATCGGGTCTGCTGCGGCGGTGCTCCGGCGCGTCGTGGAGGGCTCGCTCAGACGCGGCGCCGATCGCGCGCTGAGCAAGAGGACGATCACGTCGTCAGACCTCGGGCACCATCTCGGCCCAGAGGAAGCCAGAGAGCTCGCGGGCGATGGCGGCAGCCACGACCGAGCGCACGTTCTTGTGAGCGGCGAGTTGGCGGAAGCGCCGCGACAGGCGGACCTGCGCGGCCCACGAACGGGCCACGGTCTCGGGCGGCACACCTTGCTGGCGCCTCTCTGATGCCAGCCCCCACGTTGGGGCTGTGCTGGTAGGCCCAGGCCGCTTCACAGAGCTGGCCCCGCAGGTGGGCGTTGCCGGCCCGGGTGATCGAGCCCCGACGCTGGGTGAGACCCGTCGAGTTCTCCCCGGGCACGAGGCCGGTGAAGCTCATGAAGGCTCTTGCCTTCGGGAAGCGACGCCAGTCGAACACCTCGGCGGCCAGACACAGCGCGCCGATTCTGGTCACGCCCCGGTAGGCGGCCAAGCGTGACACTTGCTCACCGAAGGGACCCTTTGTGCACCACGGCACGAGATCGGCCTCGACCGACTCGAGCGCGGTGTCCCGCAGCTTGACGGTCGCCAGGTAATGGGCGTAGGTCGTTGCGATGGCCGGATCGTCGAAGGACAAGGTGGCCAGCCAGCGCCGATGGCGTTCGGTCCACGGCGAACCTCCTCGCCACACGACGCTGTGACGAAGGAGCAACCCACTGAGCCGGTTGCGGGCCCGGGTGAGATCTTGGACCATGTCACCGCGCGTGCGACACAGATCGCGCACTCCCTCTTGGGCGGGGGTGGGGATGGCGATAGGAGTGAGCTCACCGGCCCGGTGCAGTCCGGCCAGTCGCCTGGCGTCCCGACGGTCGGTCTACACCCGATCGCCCGGGCCCTTGGGGATCAAGGAGGGCGCCACCACGTCGCAGCGCACCCCCATCGACGTGAGCAGGCGTTGGAGGTCATAACCGGTCGGGCCCGCTTCGTAGCAGGCCCAGATCTCCTTGGGCTTGCCCAGCCGTTTGACCAGGCGTCGGACCGAGTCGGTGTCGTGGAAGATCTTGTCGACCTCGGCGGTGTCGCGATCGGGCGACAGCACCGCCACCGCGATCGAGTCCTTCGCGACGTCCATCCCCAGGTGGACGAACCCTCGGTGGGCAATACTGGACACGGCTGGCTCCTTCCTTCCGTATGTCGGCTCCGTTCACCGACAGGTGAATGATCCACGTAAATGCGGATGCCGGAGGAGTCGGCCGTTCCATACTGAATCGGGGGCAGGTCGTTAGCTCGTCAGCAGGGATCGGTCATCGGCGTGTGAAGGTCAGATGGGTGACACCGCTCGGTGACGAGACTGCCTCGCTGTTGTAGCGCTCCTCGATGTCTTCGAGGCCGTCCCACAGTCGAACACCGCGGCCGAGAAGGATCGGCACCAGCACGACGTGGAGGGTGTCTATGAGGTCGGTGGCGAGGAAGTCGCGGACGACCGTCGGGCCACCGCCGATGCGCACGTCGAGTTCACCGGCGGCCTGCTGGGCGAGGTCGAGAGCCTCCTGCGGAGAGGCGTCGACGAAGTGGAACACGGTGCCGCCTTCCATCTCGATCGACGGGCGCGGATGGTGCGTGAGCACGAACACCGGCGTGTGGAACGGCGGGGTCGGCCCCCACCAGCCACGCCACTCGTCCTCGGTGCCCAGATCGGTCCACGGGCCGGTCTGCGGGCCGAACTTGCCCCGGCCCATGATCTCGGCACCGAACCCGACATTCAGGCGTTCTGCGAACGCGTTGTCGACACCGGTTGTACCACCTGATTGATTCATGATGACCGAGCGCCCGAACTGGGTGGGGAACACCCACTCGTGCAGACGATGGCCGGCGTGGCCGAACGGGGCGTCGAACGTCAAGCCCTCGCCCGTCCCGAAACCGTCCAGGGAGATCGAGAAGTTGTGGACACGGACCTGGGACATGGCGGCCTCCGAAGCGCTGGTTGTTTGCGATATCAACTGGTTGACGCTAACGCCGAGCGAAGCCCGGCCGCCTGTCCCTGAAGTGCCGCAGGGTGCGCCCCGGCCCGGCGTCGGTGACGGTCTGTGGAGCATGCTTCAGGTGTGTTGGAATCGACCCTGTGGGAGATTGCCGACGTTAGACCGGATGAAATCAGGGAAGCTCCTGAAACGCGAGCGGAAGGCCGGGGCGTGGCCACCGACACGAGAGCAGGCGGCCGTTCTGCGAACAGGTGATGTACGCAATGCGCATGGCCGCGCCACCGAAGCAAATGTTGGTCACTGCCCCGTCAGCCAGAGCTGACGGGAGCGTGTACAGATCGTGTGAGCCGTCATCTGTGTTGAAGACGGTCACTCCGCTGTCAATCAACGTCCCGACACAGACCATCCCGCCTGCCTCCACCGCCAGGGAGTCCAGTGCAGACGCGCCCGGGAGGCCGGCGACGAGGCTCCAACGGTCGACAGAGCCAGAAGACAAGAGGCTCATCAGGCCGCAGCCCACCGAATCGGCGATCTGTCCTGGTCCCGTCAGGTGCCGGCGATGGAGCTGGCGTGTGTTGGTCTCTGACCAATAGAGAACATCGCCCTCCGGCGACAGGCCGATCCCGTTCGGTCGGGAGGCGCCAGCAATCACGCGTCTGATGGACTTGCCGTCCACACCGGCGTAAAAGATTGCGTTGTTGCCGAAATCGGTGAACCAAAAATGGCCGGTCGTATCGAACACGATGTCGTTAGGAAGCGACAATGGAAGGTCCTCCCAACACGTATAGAGGACCTGGTGACTCCCGTCTTCAATGTCAACCCGCTGTATGCAGGCAGTGGAAGGGTCACGTGACATTCCGTTGTTGCAGACGTAGAGGGCCCCATCTGGCCCGACCGCGGCGCCGTTGGGGCCCCCTCCCACTTCGGCCACGACCATCACATTGTGGTCTGGGTGAACTCGAGACAGCCGTCCGGCGTTCATCTCAACCAGGATCACCGACCCATCGGGTAGCGCCACCGGCCCTTCAGGAAAGGCCAAGCCCTCTGCGAGAACCCGTACTTCTTGAAGCTCCATCATTGACCCCTCCATCCAACGTCAAGCCCCGAATGATGCGATCGCCCAGCATTCCAGCATGGTGCTGGTTGCGCTCTCGAGAATCGAGTCCCGAGCACATCGAGTCCCTGGTGTGTGGGTCCTCGACTCTCTTGGGAGACCGATGCGAGCTGCCCTCGGCCGGTCGCCCGGATCACGCGCCCGTAATGCGCCCCGAGCCGGCGAACGGGGCGACCCTCCGACGCTGCAGTCGATGAACATATGGGGGCACCCGTGTCTATCGAAGCGTGGCCGTACGAAATCACTTCGCGAGCACAAGTTCGCTGAGTAGGTCCGCGACGAGATCAGGCCGACTCCACTGTGGGCAGTGGCCAGTTGGGATGGACGGTGAATCGTAGGGAGTCGAATCGAAGGCCGAGCAGACGAGCCTAGGTAAACGATCATCCTTAGCTTCAATCAGGGTCGCCGGTATCTGACGCCATGCTGCCCGAGTGACAAGCTGGGTCCCGGTGGCGGGGTTGGTTGGTCTCAGGAGACCAATCGCCTCTTCGGCACGCTCCATTGTGCAGTCGTGGAACAGGCTGGTGCGAGCAGCTTCGGCCGTGAGTTGGATACGGCCATCGGGCAGCACGACAATCTCTTCGCCCCCATCATCGCCATCGGCAAGACCAAGTGAGGTGGCGAGCGCCTGCATGCTCTGACCTTCGTCAGGCACCGCGGCGGCGAGGTAGGCCAGGTGCGTGACTTCGACCGCCTCGTCTGCTGCCGCTTCCGTTACCACCAAACCGGCATAAGAATGTCCGCAGAGGACAGATGGACCAACCACTTTCAAAGCCTCCACGACGCAGGCCACGTCTGCCCCAAGATCGCCCATCCGCTCACCGACGCTGGGAAGGTCAGGTGCGACTGAATGGACGCCACGAGTTTGTAGGACTCGCTGTACGTCCTCCCAAAGCCAAGGGCCGAGGAAGCCACCGTGGACAAGTACGACTGAAGGAGCATGCGACACAGGCAGAGATTGTGGCAGTGATCGAGCCCGCTCGGTAATCCCCCGGATCATCTGGCGACCGTGGATCGCCCCAGGCCCGGCGCACTGGGGCACCACCTTGCCCTTGGATCGGATTTGATCGTTCCTTCCGATGCTGTCAGATTCGATAAGTCAGGAGGGACCGACCCGAGCGACCGGCCTCGGACCGAACAAGCTCGAGCGTTTGTCGATGCCTGGCGCCCGCAAATGGCGCTTTACCGCCGCCCAGAATGATCGGGTGAACGATCAGCCTGAGTTCGTCTATCAAGCCCTCGTTCAACAGGCTCGATACGAGCGCTGGGCCCCCGATCACGTAGATGGCGCCACCCGGCTGCTCCTTAAGAAGCCGGAGCTCATTCACGTCACGCATGAGGCGAGCTGTCTCCCATTTCGGTTCGTCGAGGGTGGTCGATAGAACGTAGTGCGGCGTTCGCTGAGTCCACTGCGCATACTCGACTTCGCCCTGCGTTGCCTCACGCCCCAACATCGCGGTGCCGCTTTTCGAATCTGCCGCGATTGAGCCCATAGCTGTTCGTAGCCAGGGTACGTTCCGCCTCCGATGACGGCCGCGTCTGCGTCTGGGATCAAGGCGAGCGCGTCATTCCACGCATCCACCCAATCGACCGCACCGTCGGCTCCCTGCATGTAGCCATCCAGCGACATCTGCAGCGCTGCAATTGCGACCCGACATTCCTTGCTCACGAGTCTCTCCTTCTATTAGGTGTTTTCATCTCGTCGCTCGACGGCAAGCGCGCCTATGTTGTCCTCGCTTGTGACCGGGTTGCTCGAATTCGCGTTCCGCACAGAACCGATCTCGCTGTGACGGAGATGTCCGAGAATACGCGGTAGCAGAATGTTGGCGCCCTGCCCTGGTTGTGCCGACCTGTCCCATCGTCGCGGCGTTCGGTGGCACCCCAGATGCCATCCTGTCTCCAGCCGCTATCACGGCCCGCCAGCACACGACACCATCTCGTTATCCCCCAGATAACGCTTGTTGCAATGTTGCATCGTCGGCCTGGGCTGACTGACACACATGGTTGGCGGTCAGAGCGTCGGAATAGCTCGTGGACGGAACGAGTCCATGACTTCCGAGGCCAGCCGAAATATCCGACAGAAGGACCTGGGTTTCGTTAACACAGTTGTTGAGTTCGAAGGCGACTGTCTGGGCATCCTGTAGCGCAGGCGCAAGGGCCGGATTCTGGTAGAGCGCCCGTTCATTCTGATTTGCAAGTGCTGAGAGCTGGCTGTGGAGGCTCGATACCTGGTTATGAAGTGACTTCACCTGAAGATCGGTGAGATAAAGAGTCGTCGTTAAAACTCCATGTGTGAGCACTTCGGCGTGATCTTCGCTCATCCACCGGTTGGCTGCGGAGTGCTCCTGAACGGCGTAGGTAATGGCTGCGCCAAGGAGTACCGTTAGGGCACACATCGCAGCGATAAGCCAAGGACTGCGGCGTTGATGGACGATAGTGGGAGTCGGAGCGACCGAAATGGCCCGGCCTTCTGCTCCTATTTGCGCTTGGAAGACCACTGGTTCGTTCCCAAGGTATCGACGCCGAGAGATCAAGATCGGACCCGCCTCACTCGACACGTTCTGCTCTCGTTTGGCAATCACGCCCTGGTCGAGCGGTTGGATGTCGCCGTGTGACGCCGTGACTGAGAGACCGCTCGGCGAGGATCCTTCGGTCGATTCGACCCCGTCGTTTCTGACGAGGTGAGTCGCCGAACCGTCAAGGTCGAAATACCGTTCTTGGTTGCGCCCCGATGGATCAGGCCGCCAGCCCGACTGATTCCCCATCGCCAACCTCCTTCCCCTGAGGACTCAATGGAGCCGCCTTCCCAAAAGCTGCTCACAGCTGCTCGTAAGTCTGTTCACAGCATTGCTCGATCTGACGGCCTGGGCTCGCAGGGGGGAGCTGCGGCAGGTGCCTGAACGGGACTAACGGTCAATTCGAATCGCCGCCGATCCGGCGAACTGGGACATCACCCCTCACATTCCGCCCGGTTTCGGCACGTGCAGGGTGGCCGCCCGTTTCGACACCTCTGCGCATTACCGGGCGGTTCAGCCCTCGACGGCGAACAGTCGCCATGGGCCCGGAACGCCCTTCAGGTCGTACTCCCCCCGGTCTGACAGCGTGAGACCGGACCCGGCGACGAGGTCGGCCACCGTGCGCGAAACAAACACCTCGCCCGCTCCGGCTGCGGCGCCGACCCGCGCCCCGATGTGAACTGCAAGGCCGCGGAGCCCCTCGTCTGATTGTTCGACCTCTCCGGTGTGGACACCAGCTCAGATCCGCAGCCCGAGAGAATCAACACTGTCCCGAATGGCACAGGCACATCTGATTGCCCGCGCCGGACCGTCGAAGGTGACGAAGAAGCCGTCACCGGCCGTGTCGACCTCAATACCTCCATATCGCTTCAGTTCCGAACGGACGGCCTCGTGGTGGGCGTCAAGCAACTCGGCCCACCGCTGGTCACCTTCGGCTACGGCGCGCTGGGTCGAGCCAACGATGTCGGTAAAGAGCACCGTGGCAAGGATCCGGTCGGTCTCAGGAGCGGGCCGGGAGCCAGTCAAGAACTCGGCGATCTCGGCCATCGCGTCGTCCGACGTTGCCAGAAAGAAATCAGCCCCAGGTAACTCGACGAACTTCGCACCATCGATGCGTTCGGCAAGGTAGCGGCCCATGGCCATGGGAATGAAGAGATTCTGGTTGTGGAGGACGAGTGTGGGCACCTGAACTAGGGGCAACGCTTCACGCGCGTCGAAATTCTCGAAGCTGTAGCGGATCTGGGCAGCCGCACTCTTCGGCGTTGCCGAGGCTCTGGTCATGCGCGCCAGCCACTCAACGAATTCCGGATCTTGAACTCTGCTTGGGAACTCGCCCTGGACGAACTCGGGCGTGCCCCAGGCCGATCTGAGCATCTCCACCATGGTGTCGGCCACCTCCGGGGCGATCCCAATGGGGTAGTCCGGCGCACTTGCCATCCGGGCTGTGGTGTTGGCCAAGATCAGCGCACTCACCCGTTGGGGATGCATCGCTGTAAACAACAGCGCCAGTCCCCCGCCATCACACTCGCCAAGGACCACGGCCTGTTCAGATTCCGTCGCATCGAGTACCACCCGGACATCGTCTGAAAAGTCTTCCCAGGTCGGAAATGCATCGCCGGAAACAGGTTCTGAAGCACCGGTGCCTCGGCGGTCGAAGAGGATCAGCCTGCTCATAGAGGCCAAGTTCTTGAAATACTCGGCGAAGACCGGGGACTCCCACTGCATGTCGATGTGCCCAAAGCCCCTAAACCCAGATCAGATCGGGACCTGTGCCCATGATCTGGTAAGCGATCTCGGCACCACCAACGGTCACGTACCTCGTCGCCGGGCTCTTCATCACACGAACAGTCTGACCGACCGACTACCCAGAACCAACACCTCAAAGGCGCTGAGCCTCAACGAAGGAGCCTTCCATCAACGCTCGCGCAGAACCGGCGTTGATGTCGGGGTCAGTCTCCCGTTAGAGAGACCGGATCGACCCGGGGTCGTCGCGGAAGGGATTGGGAAAGCAGGGGTCGTCCATCTCAAGAAGCTCCCTCAAATTGTGCTCCCAATGAGGCCTGCTGCAGTGCACGGGACCCAAATAGAACGGAACGGCGAAAGCAGTGAAGTCGCCATCGTTGACCGCTACGAGCGTGCCGTTCGGGGTGAGGGTCCCTGGATCGGCGATCCGCAGGTGGACCGTATGCTCGGCAGCCGCCTCGGAGTATTCGGTCCGCGTGTCGTCGTCAAGCCCATCCCAATCATCGGGATGGAGAATGACGTGGGTAACGGCCACGTCGAAGAGCATTGCTGATCGAGTCGCACCCCGCCAGGGCAACGGTCAACCGCTCCTTGCTGGTTATGTGCCCGCCTCCCGGGGCATTCACCCTCAGCACGGGTCGACGCGCGTTATGGGACGCCTGCCGCTCGCCAAATCCGTCGTTCGAGGCGGCATTGAGGCCGCATCGCATCCTCGGCGTCGATACCCATCGGGTAATCGGTCGGTCGCCCGCAGCGCTGGGCAGTTCTACTTCGCCGCGCATATAGATGGCTCGAGGGTCGGCTCGGCCATCGCTCATGCAGTCAGGTCGCCTTAACCTCCCGGCGGTGTGGCCAGCACCACCCGGAACCGCAGGTAATCACCCTTGACCCAGCGTCGGGAGGGGCCGAACCTGGAGACTGTGAGCGTCCTCTCCCCATGCGAGGCCGGCTGATGCGGGGGGTATGGCTTCGGCTCCGCACCGAGTCGCGCGCCAGGTGGAAGGCGTGGGTGGCGATGGGCCTGCTTCTGGGCGTCATCGGCGGAGCCGTCCTGACCGCTGCGGCCGGCGCACGACGCACTGACACCGCATACCCGCGCATGCTGCAGTCGGATGGAGCCCCGGACCTCCTAGTCGCCCCCAACAACACGGGACTGGACGGCTACTACAGCGCTCTCTCGCGGTTGCCAGAAGTGCGTTCCCTATCTGTGGTGCTTCTCTACGGAATCGGGCTGCCAGCTTCGGGAGGAACAGTTGACACGAATGTCCAGGTAGAAGGCAGCACCCAGTTCTCCGGCGTGTACGGCGACAAGGTGAAGGTGCTCCAGGGGCGTTTGTTCGACCCCAACGATGCCCGAGTGGCCATGGTCGACGAACAGCTCGCCGAGCGTGACCACCTGAGACCGGGGAGCACCCTGCACCTGCTCGGGATCCCCAACGACCAGAGCGGCAATCCGGACGTTTCTCGCGCCTTTCCTATGTCGTTCCGGGTCAGCGGCATCGCCGCCTTCGACGACCAGATCGTGCCAGCCAATCGCGCGAACGGATACCCGAGGGTACTGCTGACCCCAGCCTTCTTCCGGCTGCCTGCTTACAAGGGACTACATGGGTCTGACGGAGGCGCCGTCACTCTTCGCGCCGGGGCGAACAGGTCCGCTTTCTTGCGCCAAACGAGCTCATTGGCTTCTTCCCCCCAGTTCTCGTCCAGCACCGGAGGACAGGTCTTCGTAGGAGACCTCGACGCGCAGGCGGCTGCGACCGAACGGGCGATCCAGCCCGAAGCGATTGCCCTCGCCATCTTCGCTGCCCTGGCCGGGCTGATCGCGCTGGCGGTCATGTCCCAGCTCATCGGACGCCAGGTCCTCCTCGATTCGAGCGAGCATCCTGTTTTGAGTGCTCTCGGGATGAGCCGCCGTGACCTCGTCGTGTTGTCGCTCCTGCGAGTCGGGATCGTGACCCTTTTCGGCGCACTGGTCGCTGTGGCCGTGGCCATTGCCGCGTCTCCGTTGATGCCGATCGGACCCGCTCGTGTCGCCGAGCCCAGCCCAGGAATAGAGGTGAACCTGGCCATCCTCGGCGTCGGCTTTGTGCTCGCCTTCGTGGCACCGTTGCTCGTCGTGGTTCCAGCCGCGTGGCGGGGTGCCAGCAGGTTCGGACCCCTGGGCTCTGCCGCGTCGGGAAGCGAGGAAAACCGTTCGAGCCTTGTCCCGGCGATCGGAGCTGGACTAGGACCTCTCACGGCCTCGCTCGGGCTGCGCATGGCGCTCGATCCTGGACGGGGGCGCACCGCCGTGCCGGTGCGTAGCGCGCTGGCTGGCACGACGATCGCGGTCACGGCCTTGGTGGCCGCCTTTGTCTTCGGCGCAAGCCTGCTGCACCTTGTCGACACGCCTCGCCTGTACGGGCAGAGTTGGGACCGCCAGCTCGACCTCGGGTTCGGCTCGGTACCCGCTCAGTTCCTGAGCACCGTCGTTTCGAGCCAGGGCGACGTGGCCTCTTACGCGATGGGCAACTATGCGCCCTTCGGGACACTCGCCATTTCCGGCGTGCAAGTTCCCGCCATAGGCATCGACTCATCTGGTGGCAGCTTCCTCACCGTGCTGCAGGGAAGGGCGCCATCGGCCCCGGGGGAGATAGCGCTGGGGGCACGGACACTCGAGACACTTCACCTGCGGGTCGGAGATACGGTCCCGGTCGCGCTTAACCGAGGAACCCGGAATATGCACATCGTCGGCGAAGCGGTCTTTGCCGCTTTCAGCAGGGGATCCTTCGATGCCACCGATCTCGGAAACGGAGCCGCTCTCGTGGCTTCGGATCTGTCGGTGCTCGATCCGAGCACCGGATGTCCCGTGGGACCCACTTGTTACAACTTCGCCCTCGTGCGCTTCCGGGCGGGCACGAACCTGGCCGCAGCCGGAGTCAGCCTCGAGAGAGCGGTAGTCGCTGCAGGGTGTCCGGTCGGTTCCTGTCACGTCGTGGCCGACCAGCGGCCGAGCGACATCGAGAACTACACGCGTATCCGCAACACCCCGATTGTGCTCGGAGGGCTATTGGCGCTGTTGGCCGTGGCAATGCTCACCCACGTCCTCGTGACCGGGGTGAGAAGGCGTCGGCGCGACCTGGCCTTGCTGAAGACTCTTGGTCTGCTGCGGCGCCAGGTCTCAGCGGTGGTGGCCTGGCAGGCGACCGCCCTCACCGCCTTTGCCCTAGCCTTGGGGATTCCCCTCGGAATCGTGGCCGGTCGCCTTTCGTGGTCCTTCTTCGCCGACTCTGTTGGCGTGCCAGGAGCCGTCCAGGTGCCGCTGCTCGCTGTTCTGTTGATCATCCCGACCGCGCTTGTTTTGGCCAACGTCATAGCAGCCGCACCCGGATGGGCAGCGGGGCGCGTGCAAGTCGCCTCGGTTCTGCGAAGCGAGTGAGCTGCACCAACTCTCACCTCCCTGAATAGCTCATCCGGAGGGGAACTCTGTTTGACGCGTGACTGCCCACGCAACGACGCCAATTCTCCTGTCCCAGCCGAACGCCCGGCCACGGCGAACTGGCGATCTGCGCCTGGATAGGTGACCCATAACGCGCGGGCCATTGTGCGCGGAGGGGTGCCCCCAGGGTGCCGCCGGGTGGCACCCCGTCCTGAACGGCGGTAGGAGACACCCGAACCTGCTCTCGCTGCACGACCGACCGCCGAGCAGTTGGACCTTCAGCCTCTAGATCCGACTGATGCTTTGGCGTAAAACATAGAAGACAAAGTCTGTTTTCCCGGGCTGTCGCATGCTGGGATCGGTGTCGGCGACCGAGCAGAGGTCATTAGTGCAGCGCCGGTGAGGGGTATCCATCGTGCGGGCTGTCCGCCAAGTCGAGATGGGGTGCCCCGATGAGGAACCGTCCACGTGGTTGGCAACACCTGGCACTGTCGGCTGCGGCACTGCTGCTCGTTGTAACCGCGATGTTGAGTGTGGCCGCCCCTGCGTCGGCCAGCACCGTCCAGGTGGTGCCGGGGACCTTTTTGCTTGAGGGCGTCGCCTGTCCTAGTGCCACCACCTGCGTGGCGGTGGGCTACAACTCGCTGCCCATCACCAGCGGTGGCCCGAGCACCCCCGAAGGGGTCGTGGTGCCCATCACCAAAGGCGTCCCTGGCACCCCCCAGATGGTGCCAGGGACGTTCATCCTTTCTGGCGTGGCCTGTTCCAGCGCCACCACCTGCGAGGCGGTGGGCTCCAACGGGGTGGTAGTGCCCATCACCAACGGCACTCCGGGCACCGCCAAGACGGTGCCGGGGGCGGGCTTCCTCGATGGCGTGGCCTGTCCTAGCGCCACCACCTGCGAGGCTGTGGGGGGAAACGTAGTGGTGACCATCACCAACGGCGCCCCCAACACCCCACAGGTGGTGCCGGGGGCCGGCTTCCTCGATGACGTGGCTTGTCCCAGCGCCACCACCTGCGAGGCGGTGGGGGAAACCGATTCGCTAACGGCTCCCACGGGGACCCAGGGGGTGGTGGCACCCATCACCAACGGCACCCCCGGCAGCGCCCAGGTGGTGCCGGGGACAGCGTTCCTTGGTGGCGTGGCCTGTCCGAGCGCGACCTGCGAGGCGTCGGGGGCAAACGCTTCGCTCCAAGAGGGCGTGGTCGTGTACCAGGGCATCGTGGTGCCCATCACCAATGGCACCCCGGGCACCGCCCAGGTGGTACCGATCATTGGGGGGGTGGCCTGTCCCAGCGCCTCCACCTGCGAGATAGTGGCGGGAAACATAGTGGTGCCCATCACCAACGGCACACCGGGCATCCCTCAGATGGTGTCGGGGGTCGAGAGCATTGAGCTCGGTGCACTGGCCTGTCCGATCCCCACCAAGTGCGTGGCGGTGGGGATCAACGCTTCGGGCCAGGGTGTGGGCGTGGTGGTCATAGTCCTTCGAGCGAGTTCAGCCCACGTGCCCTTGAGTGTCAGTCTGTGTCAACACGGCGGGTGGCAGAACCTGACCAACGCCCAAGGCCAGCCCTTTGGCAACCAAGGCCAGTGCATCAGCTATTTCACCCATAACCCGGTGAGCCTTGCCGACCTGGCTGGTTCGTTCTCCGGCACGACGATCCCACCGTTCCCGTCGCACTATTGCTCACTCTTGCCCTCAGTCCTCCAATCCTTCTACGCCACCTATCCTGGAAGCGCCGCGGTGGGGGCGGTGACGCTCGGCGTTGAGGGTTGCGACATCGAGGGCGGTTACTACATCGGAACATTCTCCATCGCGACGAACGTTGGCACACTGAGTGGCAACGTCTCCGGATCAATCACCTCCGGTTTCGAGCTGACGCTCACCGTTGTGTTGGGCACCGGGGCGTTCGCGACGACGACAGGCACCATTCACGTGAGCATTCAGGTGCTTCCCGGAGGGTCGTTCCGTGCGGAACCGATGACCGGGTCGGTTACAGTCCCGTAGGCAAGGGCTAGCCAGTGGATCTGTTGCGGCCGTCCGCCTAGACACGTTTCTTCCTCGCGATTTCATATTTGTTTCCACAGGCCGAACAATGGCCAGTTGGCCTTTCAATCGGGTATCCCCATGGTGCCTGCTTGAGACTTCCTGCAGACGCTGAGCTTCATCCGTAGCGTTTAGAGGTCCTGGCGGGATCACTCTCGTATTGCCTGCCGCCAGCAGAGCTGGCTGGCTTTCGTACGAAGAGTGTCCCGCCCGGGCTTCGCCCCGGAGTGGCTCAAAAGAGGATCGAGCACGAACAGTCCGAAAGCAGGAGTGCCCTCCGCGGTTCCATCACGACCAAGGAGGTAGGCATGAATGTGGTGATCGGTGTCGATCCACACAAGGCATCGCACACGGCGGTGGCCATCGACCGAGCTGAAGACGAGCTCTCACGCGTCAGGGTCCGGGCTACACGGCGCCAGGTCGATCAGCTCCTCAACTGGGCCGAGCCGTTCGAGAAGCGCACCTGGGCCATCGAGTCGGCCGGCGGACTGGGCTACTTGTTGGCCCAGCAGCTCGTCGCCCGGGGCGAGCAGGTCCTCGATGTGTGAGCATTCCGATGAATCCGTACACCAGTTCCGACGTTTTC
This sequence comes from uncultured Acidimicrobiaceae bacterium, assembly GCA_963834405.1. Lineage (GTDB taxonomy): Bacteria > Actinomycetota > Acidimicrobiia > Acidimicrobiales > RAAP-2 > Bog-473. The sequence goes on from CAWIBX010000005.1 coordinate 323,074, forward strand.
GTACACGTCCGGCGCACCGGTGGTCGGAGGCCGCATAGCGGCCGACGGCAGGTTCTGGCTATCCCCTGACGTTCACCTCCTTGATGGTCTCGGGCGGGCAGTCTGTCATGGTCGGCACGACCGTGGCGCTTGTCGCCGCGGAGGCGTTGACCCACGACGATGGGCGGGTGTCAGGGTTCAGCCACCTCGGTTCGTGGCCTCCTGGGGCCACACAGAAGGAGGCGTTTGGCGCGATCGGTGCCCCATGGCCGTCATGAGTGCTTCTGGGGAGGTTGGCGACGAGGCTTGGCGGCATCGGAAGCCGTGTCCTCCGCGGCCGCAGCGGGACGCCGGAGGGACTCTCCGTGGAGCTCGATGCGATGCACCTTCTCGAGCAGGCGGTCGAGCACCGCGTCGGCGATCGTCGCGTCGCCCAGCGCTTCGTGCCAGTGTTCGACTGGCAGCTGTGAGGTGACGATGGTCGAGCGCAGCCCGCTGCGGTCCTCGATGACCTCGAGCAGATCGGCTGCCTGGTCCGGGACGAGTGGCCTGAGCAAGAAGTCATCGACCACCAAGACGCCGACCCGTGTCCACGCCGCCATCAGGCGGGCCAGGCGCCCGTCGGCGCGGGCGATGGTGATCTCGTCGAACAGACGCGGAGCACGCACGTAGAGGGCACTGTGCCCCCGGCGGATCGCCGCGTGCGCCAATGCGCACCCCACGTAGGTCTTGCCGACACCGGTCGGGCCCACGATCACCACTGACTGGTGATGCTCGACGTAATGGGCGTCGGCCAACGAGAGGATCTGGGCGCGGTCGAGACCGCGTGGGCGGCGGAAGTCGATGTCTTCGACGGTGGCGGCGATTTTGAGCTTGGCCGCCTTGAGGTGCCGGGCCATGCGGCGGTTCTCCCGGCTCATGAGCTCCTTGTCGACGAGCAGGCCCAGGCGCTCTTCGAAGCCGAGCCCCTCGTAGTCGCGATGGCCGCGCTGTTCGGCCAGGCCCTCGGCCATGGCAATCAGGTTGAGAGCGAGCAGGCCTTCGGTGGTGGGTCCGGTGAGCATGGTGGATCTCCTTTTCAGCGGTAGTAGGTGCCACCGCGGACGTTGCGGTGATGGGGATGAGCGACGATGGGGCGGACGTCGGGCAGCGGCTGGCGGTCGAGGTTGTGGGCCAGGATCGACTGCACCGAGCGATAGGAGTAGGCGCCGAGCGCGAGCGCCCGGGCACAGGCCGCCTCACAACGATCGGTGCCGTGACGCGCCCCGAGGCGGATGATCCCGAGCGCGGCCCGGTAGCCCTGCTCGGGGTGCCGGCGGCGCTCCAAGATGCCCGCCACCAGTGCGGCCGTCGAAGGGCCGGTCGTCTCTGCCCAGGTCACGATGCGCGACGGGGTCCACTCGGCGTGGCGTCGATGGGCCTCTGGCATGTGGGCGGGGTCGGTGCTGTAGGCGAAGCGCACGAAGCTGCGCACGTGCGAGGCCACGCGCCGCGACTTGTAGAACACCTCGACGGTGGAGTCGGCGACGCGGGTGTAGACCTCGGAGCGGGCCAGCTGGTAGGGCACCGAGTAGTAGTGCTTGTCGATCTCCACGTGGTAGTCGATGTTGACCTTGGCCTTCTTCCAGGTGGCGAAGCCGTAGCGCACCGGGGGTAGGGGGCGAAGGGCGGGATGGTCGAGCGCCAAGAAGAGCTCTTTGCGCGAGCCGTCCATCTTCTTGAACGGCCGGGCGTTGATGGATTCCAGGCAGTGAGCGATCGCGACGTTCGCCTGGGCCAGCGAGGTGAAGCGACGGTTGCGCAGCACGGCGATGATCCAGCGCTCGGCCATGAGCACCGCGGCTTCGGCCTTGGCCTTGTCCCGCGGCTTGTAGGGCCGGGCCGGGACGATGGCCATGGAATAGTGCTCGGCGAACTCCTGGTAGGTGGCGTTGATGTCGGGCTCGTAGCGGCTGGCCCGGGTGACCGCCGAGCGCAGGTTGTCGGGCACGCAGATCTCGGGGGCGCCGCCGAAGAACTCGAGCGCGTGCACGTTGCCTGCCACCCAGTGGACGAGCTCTTGGGAGCGCAGCGCCTCGGCGTAGGTGTAGCTCGAGGCACCGAGACATGCCACGAACAGCTCGGCCTCGAAGACACGCGCCCCGGTGTCGGGGTCATAGATCGGGATGCGCATGCCCGGGAAGTCGACGAACATCTTCTCGCCGGCTCGATGGTGCTGACGCATGACGACGTCGACCTTCTTGCGCCAGGCCAGGTAGAGGTTGCAGAACTGGCTGTAACCCAGGCCGCCGGGGTGGACCTCGCGGTACTCGAGCCAGAGCAGCTGGAGGGTGACCCCCTTGCGTTTGAGCTCGGTGTGGACGTGGCCCCAGTCGGGCAGTGGACGGCGCACGCTCGACGGGGCCACCGGCGGGAACAGCATCGCCTCGAGCGCGGCGTCGTCCATGTCGTCTGGCAGCGGCCAGCTGAGCCCGGCCGCCTTGGCCCGCCCCAGGTGCTCGGAGAGGGTGGCGACCGGGATCCCGGTCGAGGCGCTGACCTGGCGGCGGCTCAGGTGCTCGCCATGGGTCAGCCGCAGGATGTCTCGGATCTTGCGCATGGCCGTGCGGGGTCTGGGCACCCGGTCCTCCTTCAAACGGACGTTTTGTCCGAAGGAGGGTGGGCCTACCTCACCTCACGCCAGCCCTATTGCAGCCTCCTTGTAGGTGTACGGATTCGATCGGAATCGGTGTACGGAAACGATCGGAATCCGCACGATGTGCCGCCCACTCTGGCTTCGCGCATTCGGGTGCTGGCCACGGGGCGTTCCAACAAGAACGACCCCAACGACGCCCTGTCGGTCGCCATCGCGGCCTTTCGGGCTCCGAACCTGCGCAGCGTCGAGGCGGCTGACCACTCCGAGGTCCTACGGCTCCTGGCCAAGCGCAACGGGGATCTCGGCAGTCATCGCACCCGGGTGGTCTGTCGGCTCCATGGACTCTTGGCCGAGCTGGTTCCGGGCGGAATTGCCAAGGAACTCTACGTTTCCGATGCCGAGCGCCTGATGAAAGGCATCACCCCGCAGACTCCGGCAGAGCAGGTTCGCTACGACCTTGCCCTCGAGCTGCTCGACGATGTGCGCCGGCTCGACGCCCAGACCAAGGAGTCGCACCGCCGGATCCGTGTCGCCGTCTAGGCGTCGGGCACCTCGCTCACCGAGCTCTATGGGGTGGGTCCGATCATCGCCGGTCAGCTGATCGGCTACACCGGCTACGTCCGCCGCTTTGCCAACCGCGACGTCTACGCGTCCTATAACGGCACGGCACCAATCGAACTGTCCTCAGCCGGTCGCGTCGTGCACCGCCTGTCGCGGCGCGGGAATCGACAGCTCAACCACGCCATCCATATGGCCGCCATCTCTCAGATCCGTCAGAAGGACTCAGCGGGTCGCGCCTACTTCGAACGCAAGGTCGCCGAGGGCAAGACGAAGAAGGAAGCGGTCCGCTCGCTGAAGCGCCAGGTCAGCAACGCCGTCTACCGCCAGCTCGTCCTCGACGCCCGATAAGCGGCCCGGGAGGACACTAGGGAACGACTCATAGCCGCGTGGTCAGCTCTGCACCCTGAAGGCTGGCTCTTTGGCGAAGTCACTCCCGGACCACCCCAAAGCCTACGCAGCTGCGCCGTCTCGTGAAGGGTCGATCTTGCGCGCCCGAAAGGACCCGAAATTGGGTTCTTGACTCAAAGAGGATTCGTACTGGGCGTATCCCCGCTCATGCGGGTGGGAGTTTTCGCAACAACCCTGCTGGCTCAGCGGTCATGAACCCTCAGCGATTCCCAGGGGAGGAAGCCTTGCGGCAGCGGACCCGGGGCCAGTAGTGGCCGCCTGTCGGCCAGGGGGGAGAAGCCCGAAATCGAGCCAGGGGAGGTCACGTGATGGTGACCGAATCACATTTGACGGCCAGGGACGCCAAGACGGAGGTGTGCCGTCCACCCGACCGCACGATTGTCCGTGGTGATGACGGGTTGCTCCACCGTGTCGCAAGGGGAAAGCCATGACCCTGGCGCGCGAGATCGCGCCGACGGCGATAGACAGACGCGGGATCACAACGGAGGCCCGCTGGCTCAGTATCCGTGAGATCGCCGCGGACCTCGGCGTGTCCAGCTCGACGGCCTACAAGTGGTCGGCCCGGGGAGCACCGTGGTTCCCACGTTCGATCCGCTTGCGCAACGGCGACATCCGCGTCCGGCGTGACTGGTACGAGACGTGGTTAGGCGAGCTGGAGCAGTAGCACGAAGGTCCCGACTCCTCGTGGGCGCCGGATTGGATACGTCGGTGCAGCGTCCCTGCCGCCCCTACGCCGTTCTGGCCAGGCTCCGGACTAGCCGCTGGACACCCTCGTCCTCTCGGCCCGGCGCCACGCCCTGATAGATGTCGAGGAACACCGACAGCGTCCGGTGCCCGGACCAGCGCTGGCAGACGACGGCATCGACTCCCTCCCGGAGCCACCACGAGCAGGCGGCGTGTCGCAGATCGTGCCGACGCAGCTGTGACAGCTTGGGTTGGCGGGGATCGTTCGCCTTAAGATCGGGACGGCGGGGGAACATCTTGGACCGGGCCGGCTCCCAGACACTGTGGGCGAAGTTGGAGTTGTTGAACGGCTGGTCGTTGTGGTGGAAGACCAATCCGCCGGGCCCTTCGCCGTAGACCTCGTGGTGACGGCGCAGCTTGGTGGCCAGAAGTGGGGGCACCGGCACGCGGCGGGTCTCGGTGACGTCGCGGTCTTTGAGCGGCCCCCATTCGGGATCCTCGTCGGTGTCGAGCCAGCGCTCCTCCTTGGGGCGGTGGCTGCGCCGGACCACCAACCACCCCGGGCCGTCCGCGTCAGGCAGTTCGACGTCCTCCCAAAGGAAACCCGTGGCTTCGCCCCAGCGCAAGCCGCACAGCGCCATGACCAACACGAAGCACTCGACGATGCCTCCCCAGGACCCCTCGGAGACACAGGCCTGGGCCAGCGCCAGCGACTGTGGGACGGACAGCACCATGTCGGCATCCACGGCCAGGGCGGTCCGGCTGGTCGCCATGGTTGCCTTGCCCTTGACCTTCTTGCGGCTGCGGACGACGACCCAGGGGCTGCGGTCGATCAGGATGTCGTCCCGGCTGACGGCCCAGGTCCAGCACTGCCGGATGGGTTGGAGGAAGCGGGTGATCGTTGCCGGCGATATCCGCCTCTCGGGGTCCCGCGCGCTGTTTTCGAAGCGGGCGACGAACTCCTCCACCTGTGCAGGGGACAGAGAGTCGACTCGCGCCGAGTGGGCTTCCAGCCAGGCCTGGCCGGCGCGCTGGCGCTGCGTGATCCTGTCGGCCAGCCGATGGGGCAGGAAGCTCGCGTGACGCAGGAAGTCGTCGACCGCCACGTCCTCGGAGTCCGTCGGCTCGGCGCCGGGGACCAGGAGCCAGCGCCGGGCCCGGTTGAACGACCGGGCCGCCGACTCCTTCGTGGCCGGCTCCCACTCGGGGTGCTGGCCGAAGAAGAGCTCGGTCAGCTCGAACACGGTGGGGGCCACCGGCCCGGAGGGGGCCTCGGGAACAATGAACTGCTTGGTCCGGGCGTCGAAGAGCAGGCCCGCGGCGAAGTCGGCCTCCATCCGGGCCTTCCAGGTCTGGGCCAGCCCGGCCTTGCGGAAGCGCTTCAGCCACTGGACGCCGTCGGCCCGCCCCTGCACGTCCCAGCAGTCGACCGGCCTCCGCACGACCGCGCCGGTCAGGCGGTCCGTGGTCCGTTGGTTGGTCGTGTGCTTGCTGATCCAGGCCGAGAACGTTCTCGGCACCCAGGGATCCGGATAGGTGCGGGCCATGCCGTCTCTCTCTGCTCTGCCCCTCGTCCACAGGCCGACGGAGGGCCACCGACGGCCGTCAGTTTAGGTCGGGCTGTGGAATCGTGTTGAATCAGAGTGGAATCGGAGGGAAAATTGGCGTTCGGAACGGGGTCCGGAAGGGGCCAGAATGATGGCGGAAAGGGCGGTCCGGTGCCGTTCTAAGCGGGTCGGTAGAGGAAAAAGTACCCAGCTAGGAGCATATTTCCGATCGCTGCCGTGATCACCCCCCCATGACCTAGACTGGCCCCCTCGGAGAGGTGCGAGAGCGGCCGAATCGGACTCACTGCTAATGAGTTGACCTGGGTAACCGGGTCCGAGGGTTCAAATCCCTCCCTCTCCGCTTGGGGGGCCCGGCCCGGCGTGCCGGACACCCACAAGGATGGCCCGCCGGCGCGGGTCTGCCGTGCCGCCACTGTGGCGGTTCCGGCCGGTTGTTGCGAGGAGTGGACGAGAGCGTGGGCCGGTACTGGCTTCAGACCCTGGGGTGTCCGAAGAACCAGGTGGACTCAGACAAGCTCGAGGGGTATCTCGTCGCGCGGGTACGACCGGGCCGAGGCCGTCGACGCCGCCGATCTCGTCGTCGTGAACACGTGCGCCTTCATAGAGGCGGCACGCCAGGAGTCGATCGACACCGTCCTGGAGCTGTCCGACCAACGGGCCGACGGGGCACGCCTGGTGGTGACCGGCTGCATGGCCGAGCGCTACGGCGACGAATTGCGCGACGCGCTCCCCGAGGTCGACCTTGTCGCAGGCTTCGGCCGCGATCTCGTGCCGGTGTCTGTCCCGGTCAGGTTGCATGGACCGTCCCGTCGGCCGGACGACGCGCCGGCGTTGAACGGGTTCGACCTCCTGGAGCTCCCGCGCCCCGCCTCCCGCGTCCCGTGGGCCTACGTGAAGGTGGCCGAGGGCTGCGATCGCATCTGCGGCTTCTGCGCCATTCCGTCCTTCCGGGGGAAACAACGTTCGCGCCCGCACGGCGACGTGCTGGCCGAGATCGACGCGCTCCTCGCCGCTCCGCCGGAGGGTCCCGTGCTGCGTGAGGTCGTGCTCGTCGCGCAGGACCTCGCCTCCTACGGGCGCGACCGCTCCACCCCGGGGCGGCGCGTCGCCGCCGGCCGTTCACCGATCGCCGCACTCACCCGCGCCGTGGCGGCCAAGGTGGAGTGGACCCGGCTCCTCTACCTGTACCCGTCGGGTCTCACCGACGAGCTGATCGACGCGGTCCTGGGCACCGGGGTGCCGTACTTCGATCTTTCGCTCCAACACGTCTCGCGCCCCCACCTGGCGCGCATGCGCCGGTGGGGTGACGGTGACCGCTTCCTCCGGCGCATCGGCGACATCCGCCGCGCCGAGCCCGACGCCACCTTCCGGTCGTCGTTCATCCTCGGCTACCCCGGGGAGACCGAGGGCGATCACGACCTGCTCCTGCAGTTCCTGGCCGACGCGCAGTTGGACTGGGCCGGCTTCTTCACCTTCTCGAAGGAGGACGGCACCCACGCCGCCGATCTGCCCGGCCAGGTCCCAGAGGCGCTTGCCCTCGAGCGACTGCGCGAATGCGCCGAGCACCAGGACGAAATCACCGCCGCCAAGCGCGACCGCCTCATCGGCAGCATCCGACGCGTCCTCGTCGACACCTCGGGCCGCGGCCGCACGGTCCACGAGGCCCCCGAGATCGACGGCATCGTGCGCGTGCCGGACGATCTCGCACCTGGCGCCTTCGCCGACCTGCAGATCACCGGTGCGCAAGGGCCCGACCTGCACGCCGAACGCGCCCCCGTGACGCTGACCGTGGCCGGAGCCGCCCGATGAGCGACACCGCCCACGAGCAGCCCGTCGTCCCCGCCCGTCCCTCGGCCACCCCCGGACACCCCGGCTTCACCTTCGGCCCGAGCGCCCTGGTCACGCCGGCCAACGCCATCACCGTGGCCCGTCTCCTCGCCGCGCCGATCTACGTGCTCATGCTCGTGGCCTGGGGCGCGTCCTGGGTCAACGTCGTCGTCGGGTTCGTCCTCGCAGCCAGCGACGGGCTCGATGGCTACCTGGCCCGCCGCCACGGCACCACCCGCTCCGGCGCCTTCCTCGACCCGCTGGCCGACAAGGCGGTCGTCCTCGGCGCGCTCATCACGCTGGCAGCGCAGGGACACCTGCCGTGGCTGCCCGTCGTCCTCATCACGATCCGCGAGGTGGGCATGCAGGGCTACCGCTCGTGGGTCGGGCGGCGTGGCGTCTCCATCCCCGCCCGGAACACGGCCAAGTTCAAGACCCTGGTGCAGGACTTCGCGGTCGGCACGTGCATCATTCCGCCGCTGGCCCACCAGCACACGCTGCAGGTGGCGATGATCTGGTTCGCCTGCGCGTTGACGCTCTACACCGGCGCCGAGTACCTGCTCGACGGCCGGCGCGTCCTGCGGACCAGGGCGACGCCCGCCCCCTGACCACGCCTGACCGTCACCCCCCTAAGGTCACCGCCGTGAGAATCGAGATCGTGGCGGTCGGCACCGAGCTCCTGCTGGGCCAGATCGCCGACACCAACTCCGCCTGGCTGGGCGACCGGCTCGCTGCCAACGGCGTGGCCTCGCACTTCCACCAGGCCGTCGGCGACAACCACGACCGCATCACGCTCGCGCTGCGCACCGCGCTGGCCCGGAGCGACGGCGTCATCGTGTGCGGCGGCCTCGGCCCCACCCAGGACGACATCACCCGCGAGGCCATCGCCGCGGTCATGAACGTCGAGCTCGTGCGCGATCAGGAGATCGTCGACCTTATCGACGCCTTCTTCCAGGCGCGGGGCCGCCCCATGTCGGCCAACAACATGCGCCAGGCCGACGTCCCGGAGGGCGCCTCCGTCATCCCCCAGGTGGGCGGGACCGCCCCCGGCCTCATCTGCCCGGTGGGCAACAAGGTCGTCTATGCGGTCCCGGGCGTCCCCTACGAGATGGCCGAGATGTTCGACCGGGGCATCCTCCCTGACCTGCGCGCCCGCATGGCCGAGGCCGGCGAGGAGGGCGTCATCGCGTCGCGCGTCCTGCGCTGCTGGGGCTCGACCGAGTCCGGCCTGGCCGAGGCGCTGCAGGACCGCATCGACGCCCTCGACGAGGTGGGCGACACCACGCTTGCCTTCCTTGCCTCGGGCATCGAGGGCATCAAGGTCCGCATCACCGCCCGCGCCCGCACAACAGGCGACGCCACCGCGCTCCTCGACAAGGAGGAGGCCGAGGTGCGCCGGGCCATCGAAGAGCGGCTGGGCGACATCGTCTTCGGCGTCGACGACGAGTCGATGGAGGTCGCCGTGGCGGCCCGCCTCAGCGCCCGCGGCCTCACCTTCGGCGTGGCCGAGTCGCTCACCGGCGGCCTCGTCGCGTCCCGCCTCGTCAACGTGCCCGGCGCGTCGGCCTGGTTCCGGGGCGGGGTCGTCTCGTACAACGAGCAGGTGAAGTTCGACGTCCTCGGGGTGCCGGTCGGACCGGTGGTCACCGAGGCGGCTGCCGCGGCCATGGCCGAGGGCGTCCGCTCCGTGACCGGCGCCGATGTCGGCCTGGGCATCACGGGCGTCGCCGGCCCGGACGACCAGGAGGGCGTCGCCCCGGGCACCGTCTTCGTCGGCCTCGTCCTGCCCGGCCAGGCGCCCCAGACCCGGGAGATCCGGGTGCCGGGGGACCGCGAGCGGGTGCGTCAGTACGGCGCCATCTCGGCCCTCGACCTGGTACGACGCGCCCTGGACGCCCTGCCCGGCTGAGCGCCCGCGCTCACAGGGGGGCCACAGCGGGGTCACACTGAACGGCGAATCCAAGGTGCGAGCCTGTCCCGCAGGGAGGTGCGATCAGTGCCAGTGAAGACCGAGACCGAACACGGACCACGAGTCCTGGTGGTGGACGACGAGCCCTCCATCGTCGATGCGGTGGCGACCTCGCTGCGCTACGAGGGGTTCACCGTCGACGAGGCCATGACCGGGCGCAAGGCCCTCGCCCAGGCCCAGGAGGACCCGCCGGACCTGCTCATCCTCGATGTGATGCTGCCGGACCTCGACGGCATCGAGGTCACCCGCCGCCTGCGTTCCGACGGCGTGCGCGTGCCCGTGCTGTTCCTGACCGCCCGCGACACGCTCCAGGACAAGCTGGCCGGCCTCACCGTGGGCGGCGACGACTACGTCACCAAGCCCTTCGCGCTGGCCGAGGTGATCGCCCGCGTGCACGCCATCCTGCGCCGCACCGGCTACGAGCCCGAGGACGACGGCATCCTGCGCTTCGCCGACGTCGAGCTCGACGAGAGCGCGCACGAGGTGCGCCGGGCCGGCAACGCCATCAACCTCACCGCGACCGAGTTCAACCTGCTCCGCTACTTCATGCTCAACCCGCGCCACGTGCTCTCCAAGGCGCAGATCCTCGACCACGTGTGGCACTACGACTTCGGCGGCGACGGCAACGTCGTCGAGACCTACGTGAGCTACCTCCGCAAGAAGCTCGAGAAGTTCGGACCGCCCCTGATTCACACCATCCGCCTCGTCGGCTACACGCTGCGCGAGCCCGAGCCGGCCAACGGGAGCGCCTGAGTGTCCCTCCGGCTGCGCCTGCTTGTCGCGGTCGGGCTGATCGCGATCGTCGCGTTGGTGGTGGCCGACTTCGCCACCTACTCGGCCTTGCGCAACTCGCTGTACAACCAGGTCGACCAGGAACTGGCGGCGCGCCCCTTCCGCCTGGAGGTCAACGAGACGGGCGCGACCTGCCCTTCGCCCCAGAGCAGGTTCGGGAGCGTCGGTCCCGTCGATAACAACAGCGGCTCGTCGGGCCCGGGCCCCGGCGCCCCCGGCACAGGAGGCGGTGGCGGGGGCGGTGGCGGCGGCTCCAACGGCGGCGGTGGCGGCCCCGGCGGCTTCTCCAACGTCTTCGGCATCAGCTACATCGCCGTGGCCAGCACGAACGGCACCGTGGTCGATGGACTGCAGTGCCCCGCCTACGTCGGCAGCCACGCCTACCGCCCCCAGCTTCCCTCGCAGTTCTCGTTCACGACGCAGTCTGACGGCAGCCAGGTGGCGTACTTCACGGCCGCCTCCTCGTCGTCGGGCGGGCCGTCCTTCCGTGTGCGGGCGCAGAAGGACCCGCAGTCCGGCGACGTCTTCGTGCTGGCGGTTCCGCTGACCGACCAGGACAGCACCCTGCACACGCTCTTCGTCACCGAGGTCGCGGTGACCGCGGCGGCGATCGTGATCGCGCTGATCGGTGGCTGGTGGCTGGTCCGCCTGGGCCTGCGCCCGCTCGAGGACGTCGAGACGACGGCGGACGCGATCGCGGCGGGCAACCTCGACCAGCGCGTCCCCGGCGCCGACCAGCCAACCGAGGTCGGCCGCCTGGCCCGGGCCCTCAACGTCATGCTCGAGCGCATTCAGTCCGCGTTCGACGCCAGGCTCCGCTCTGAGGCCCGGCTGAAGGACAACGAGCAGCACCTGCGGCAGTTCGTCGCGGACGCGTCGCACGAGCTGCGCACGCCCATCGCCGCCGTCTCCGCCTACGCCGAGCTTTTCGAACGCTACGCCGCCGACAACCCCGAGGACCTGCCGCGCGTGGCGGCCGGCATTCGCGCCGAGACGGCGCGCATGGACCGCTTGGTGAGCGACCTCCTCACGCTCGCCCGGCTCGATGAGGGTGTCCCCATGGAGACCGCCCCCGTCGAGCTGGTCTCGCTCGCGTCGGAGGCGGTCCGCACGGCCGCCGCCGTCGGCCCGGATTGGCCGGTGCGCTTCACGGCGACCCGGCCCGTCGAGGTCCACGGCGACAAGGACCGGCTGCGTCAGGTCGTCGACAACCTCCTCGCCAACGTGCGGGCCCACACGCCACCCGGCACCACCGCGACCGTGCACGTCGATCAGGGGGAGAATGAAGCCGAGATCGTCGTGCACGACTCGGGCCCCGGGATGCCGCCCGACGAGGCCCGGCGCGTCTTCGAGCGCTTCTACCGGGCCGACCCGGCGCGCTCGCGCACCCACGGCGGCAGCGGGCTCGGCATGTCCATCGTCTGGGCCATCGTCGCCGCCCACGGGGGCACCGTCTCGGCGGAGTCCGCGCCCGGCGAGGGGATGACGGTGACCGTGCGCCTCCCGACCGGCGCGCCCGCCCGGTCCGAACCCGTCCCGGCGCCGGATGGCGCGGCCGAGCCGGTCGTCTGAGGGCACGCCACCCCTGGCTCAGGCCGGCGACCGCGGCCGAGGCCCTGCTCAGACGAGGGATCCACATTCACACCCGATCCACAGGCGCCGCTCATTGAGGTCGGAACCCGGTCCGCCACCATGCTCGCCATGACTGCACTTGCCGCACGCGACACCGACGTGGACCCGCGCCGGGCGCCGGTGGACGTCGAGATCGTCGTGCCCGTCTACAACGAGGCCGACCACCTCGGCGAGCGCATCACGGAGCTGCGGCGGTTCCTCGACACCTCCTTCCCGTTCCCGGCCCTCGTCACCGTGGTCGACAACGCCAGCACCGACGAGACCTATGCCGTGGCCACCGAGCTCGCGGACACCACGCCCGGCGTGGCGGCCATGCATCTGCCCCGCAAGGGCCGCGGCTACGCCCTGCGCGCCGCGTGGTCGACCAGCGTCGCGCCCGTCGTCGCCTATATGGACGTCGACCTGTCGACGTCGTTGCCAGCGCTGCTGCCGCTCGTCGCCCCGCTCCTGTCGGGCCACCGGGACGTGGCCATCGGGTCCCGGCTCGCCCGGGGCGCGCACGTCGTGCGCGGTCCGAAACGCGAGCTCATCTCGCGCGCGTACAACCTCTTGCTGAAGGTGACGCTGCGCGGCCGCTTCAGCGACGCCCAGTGCGGCTTCAAAGCGCTGACACGCGACGCCGCCGAGCAACTGCTTCCGCTGGTGGAGGACAACGAGTGGTTCTTCGACACGGAGCTACTCGTCACCGCGGAGCGCCTGGGGCTGCGCATCAGCGAGGTCCCGGTGGACTGGGTGGACGACCCCGACTCCCGGGTGCACATCGTCTCGACGGCCTTCGAGGACCTGCGCGGGGTGGGACGCCTGCTCTTCCGGCGGCCCAAGGGCGTGCGTCCCGTCCGGTCCAACGACGTGCCCGCCGACCAGTTGCTGCGGTTCGCCGGCGTGGGCATCGTCAGCACGCTCGGCTACCTCTTCCTCTTCGTCGCCTGGCGCCCGCTGCTGGGCGCCCTCGGTGCCAACGCGGTCGCCTTGGCGCTGGCCACGCTGTTCAACACCGCGGTGCACCGGGAGCTGTCGCACAACGCCGACGGCATGGCGCGCCGGGGCCGCATGGCGGTGGTCGCGGGCGGGCTCTACCTCATCAGCCTGGCCTGGACGACGGCCGGCCTCCTCCTCGCCCACTGGGCCGCGCCGGGCTCTCTCGCCTGGGAGCTGGTCGCCCTGACCGTCGCCAATGCGGTGGCCGCGGTGTTCCGCTTCTCGGTGCTCCGGGCCTGGATCTTCCGCCCGAGCGCCCGGACCGGTGCCGAGCCGGGCCGCGGCACGTCCGTCCTTCCGGTGGAGGCAGCAGCCCGATGACCGAAACCCTCGATCCACCGATCCCCCTCGAGCTGCACGAGCCGGCCTCGGCTCCGTCGTCGGATCAGGTGCCGGCCTGGCCGCCGCCCCCCCGTCGGGGTCGGCTCGCGCGGTTCGTGCGCGGCAAGGAGAGTGACGCCCCCTGGGTCCGCCCGGCGCTGCTGACGCTGCTCGTCGCCACCGCCGTCCTCTACCTGTGGGACCTCGGCGCGAGCGGCTGGGCCAACTCGTTCTACTCGGCCGCCGTGCAGGCGGGCTCCCACAGCTGGAAGGCCTTCTTCTTCGGATCCTCGGACTCCTCGAACTTCATCACCGTCGACAAGCCGCCGGCCTTCCTGTGGCCGATGGAGATCTCGGCGCGCATCTTCGGCGTGCACTCGTGGAGCATCCTGGCGCCGCAGGCCCTCGAGGGTGTCGCCACCGTCGGCCTGGTCTACCTGTCGGTGCGCCGGTGGTTCAGCGCGCAGGCGGCGTTGCTCGCCGGCGCGGTCGTGGCGATGACGCCCGTGGCCGCACTGATGTTCCGTTACAACAACCCCGACGCCATGCTGGCCCTGCTGCTCACGGGGGCGACGTATGCCACCATCCGCGGGCTCGAGAAGGCCCAGACCAAGTGGCTCGTCCTCGCCGGCGCGCTGGTCGGTTTCGGCTTCATCACCAAAATGTTGCAGGCCTTCCTGATCCTGCCGGTCATGGCCGTCGTCTACCTCCTCGCCGCGCCGACCGGCTGGTGGCGCCGGGTCTGGCAGGTGGTGGTGATGGGTGTCTCCGTGGTGGTGGCCGCCGGCTGGTGGGTGGCCGCCGTGGCGCTGACACCCGCCGCGGACCGTCCCTACGTCGGCGGCTCGCAGGACAACAGCATCCTCAACCTGATCTTCGGCTACAACGGCTTCGGCCGGCTGACCGGCAACGAGTCCGGCAGCGTGGGGGGAGGCAACATCGGCGGCGCCATGTGGGGCCCGACCGGCTGGACGCGCCTGTTCAACACGTCGTTCGGGAACATGATGTCGTGGCTGCTGCCGGGCGCCCTCGTGATGGGCGCGGTGCTGCTCGTCCTCACCATCCGGGCCCGCCGGGTCGACCGCGAACGGGCGGCGCTCCTCCTGTGGGGCGGCTCGCTCGTGTGCATCGGCCTCGTGATCAGCATGGCCCAGGGCATCATCCATCCCTACTACACGGTCGCCCTGGCGCCGCCGCTGGGCGCGCTCGTCGGCATCGCCACCATGGGCCTGTGGGAACGCCGCGCCACGTGGGCGGGGCGCATCGGCCTGGCCGCCGGCCTCGGTGCCACGGTGGCGTGGACCGTGGTGCTCCTCGGCCGGACCCCCGACTGGTTCCCGGCCCTCCGTCCCCTCGTCGCGGTCGCGGGCGGCTGCGGCGTGCTCGCCATCCTGGCGCTCCCTCTGCTGCGCACGGTCCCCAAGCTCGCCGTGGGCCTCGTGGCCGCGCTCGGGCTCGGTGCCGCACTCGTGACGCCGCTCTTCTCGACGGTCGCCACCGCGGCCACCCCCCACACGGGCGCGATCCCGTCGGTGACCCCGACGCCGGCCGGTGGCCAGGGCGGCCCCGGCGGCGGGTTCCGGGGCGGCGGCTTCCCCGGTGGCGGCGGTTTCCGGCGCGCCTTCGGCAATGGCGGCGGCTTCCCCGGGTTCGCCGGCGGTGCCCCGGGCGGCTCCACCGGTGGTTCTGCCGGCGGCTTCCCCGGTGGCTTCCCGGGCGGTCGGTTCGGCAGGGGCACCAACGGCGCGGGCGGTGGCTTCCCCGGCGGCGGCGCCGGCGGCGGCCCCGGTGGCGGGTTCCTCAACTCCAGCTCGTCGAACGCCGCGCTCAACCGGCTGCTCCAGTCGAACGCGCGCCGCTACACGTGGGCCGCGGCCACGGTGAACTCGAACAACGCCGCCGGGTATCAGCTGGCCAGCGGCGAGCCCGTGATGGCGATCGGCGGCTTCAACGGCACCGATCCGGCACCGACCCTGGCCCAGTTCGAAAAGTACGTGTCCGAGGGCAAGATCCACTACTTCATCGCCGGCGGCGGCGGGTTCGGCGGGTTCGGCGGCGGCTCGGGCGACGACGCCACGCAGATCACGTCGTGGGTCGAGTCCCACTTCCACTCGGAGAACGTCGACGGGGTGACGGTCTACGACCTCACGACCGACGCGTCCTGACGGCGCACGCCGCCCCGGTCAGGCGCCGGGTGGACGCGCGAGCAACGACGTGTACCGCTCGTGGGTGTCCGCGTCGAACGCAATGAAGCGGACCAGGGAGACGTCGGTGGCCGCCGCGCCGACGGTTGTCACGGCCACGGCGGCGGCCTCATCCGGCGGATAGCCGTAGATGCCCGTCGAGATGGCCGGGAAGGCGACGCTGCGCGCGCCGATCTCGTCGGCCACGGCAAGGGCGTTGCGGTAGCACGAGGCGAGGACGTCGGCCTCACCCTGGTGGCCGCCGCGCCAGACGGGCCCGACCGTGTGGATGATGAAGCGGGCCGCCAACGCGAAGCCGTCGGTGACCACCGCCTGGCCCGGCGGGCACTCGCCGATGGCCCGGCAGGCCGCGTGCAAGCGGACGGCGCCGGCGGCCCGGTGGATGGCGCCGTCGACGCCCCCGCCGCCCCTGAGGTGCCGGTTGGCCGCGTTCACCACGGCGTCCACGCGCTCGGCCGTGATGTCACCGCGGGCGGCCTCGAGGCGGGGCGCCACCGCCGCTAGCCCGACGATGAGCCGGAGACCGAGAGGGGCGCCAGCTTGAGCAGCGACACCGGGTGGGCCGGGGCGGTCTCGGTCGTCTTCTCGCCCCACTTGGAGAACTTGACGGTCCCGTGGATGTCCGCCGAACTCTTGGACGCGCCGGGGTTGGTGACCTGCTCGACCGGCTTCGGGTTGCCGAGGGCCGGCACGTAGAGGACCACGTGCACCGTGTTGCCGTTGCCATCGGAGACCGAGCCCTGGACGGCCAGGGCGCGTTGGCCGCCGACGGTCGTGGTTGTCCCGTAGGTGTAGGGCCCCTGCATCTGAAGCTCGCTGGCGACCTCTGAAATTCTTGAGACCAGCGACGAGGGTGCCGAGCGCCTGGTTCGACGTCGGGAAGGACATCCACTTGTCGGCGTACTTCGACGCCTGGGCGGACGTGAGACCGATGATGTTCTTGAGGGCGGTGGGGTTGCCCTTGACGTATCCAGTGGTGCCCACGACGAGGGCGGTCACGTGCTCCGCGACGTTCCCCTTGGTCACGGTCAGCGTCTGCACGCCCGAGCTGGCGCCGGTGTCGCCGGTCACTCGCAGCGTCGTGCCGGACTGGGTGGCGACGGAATCGAAGTGCACCCCTTGGCTGGTGGCGGCCTTGATGGCGGCGTTGTACAGGGACTCGGCGCTCTGCGCCGGCGCGGCGCCCGCCGCGGGTCCGGCGAGCCACACGGGCGCGAGGGAGGCGGCGAGCGCGGCGGCGGCCGCCGCGGCCGTGGCCGCGAGAAGGCGAGTCGGGCTGAGGGACATGACCGTCACTTTCGAGTTTCCGAGGGGCTCGGGCCGGCGGCGTCGCTGTGGCGGCTCGGGCACGCGAGGGGTGGCTCCCATTCTCTCACGCCGGCGGGCGGTGGCGGCCTCGGCCCCGGGGTCCGGCGGCCGTGGTCTCACGTCGGTCTCACGTCGAGCTGACGGGGCCGATGGAGCCTGCAGCCTGGGGTGCAAGCGGGCGGACAACCTCGCCCCACTTAGAGTAGACGACGTGCAGGGCGCCGCTCGGCTTGCCCGCGGTGCCGACGGCGTCCTCCTCTACGGGGACATGGGTGCCGGTGGCCCGCACGTACAGCACGACACGGACGTGCTTGCCACCGATCTTCTGCGAGCCCTCCACCGCGTCGACCCGCACCCCGTTGAGCGTGCGCGTCCGCGCCAGGCTCAACGGCCCGGTGAGTGCGAGCTCCTTGGCCACGTCGGTGGAGCGCACGCCGGCCGACACCGACGAGAGCGTGGAGTTGTCGGTGGCGAACTGCACCCACTGCCCGGCTGCCGCCGCGGCCTGGGTCGGCGACAAGCCGGCGAGGTCGCCGAGCGCGGCGGCGTTGCCCTTCAGGTACGTGATGGCCCCGATCACAATGATGGTGGCGTCGTCCGTCAACGCCCCTTTGCTCTTGCCGACGGCAACCGTCTGGGTCCCCGAGGCGGGGCCGGCGTCACCGCTCTCGACGATCATGGAGCCCGAGACCGTGGCCATCGACTGGTAGTGGACCGACCAGCCGTGCGTGGCGACGATGGCCTGGTGGTAGAGGGTGGTGGCGTCGGTGGTGGCGGCGGAGGCGGGGGTGGCGGTGAAGGGGGAGGCGAGGGCGGCGGCGGCGAGGGAGGCGGCGGTGATGGCGGCGGCGGTGGCGGTGGCAGCGAGGGCGGCCCGCCTTCCCGCATGGTGCACCGGCGTGCTCCTCTCTTCTTTCTGTTCCACGACCTCGACGGGGACCAGTCAGCTTCGCGCGGCGGGTCCGGACGGACCGCGCAGGTGCCACTTTTCGGGTGCCATCTCGGCGAGGCGGTCGACCGTTCTCCGGTGCAGGGAGGAGGTCCCGGGGTCCACAACTTACGAACACACGTTCGTTATGCTGGCGAACACGCAGGAGCGGCGGGTCCGTCACACCCCCGCCGTAGGGTCGCTACCAGGGGTCACCCGCCGGTCGCCCAGGGATCGCACGCAGTCGGAACAGGCACACAAGAGGAGAGAGAGATGGCCGAAGAGGAACGGCAGAAGGCGCTCGATGCGGCACTGGGCCAGATCGAGAAGCAGTTCGGCAAGGGGTCGGTCATGCGGATGGGCGACAACGTCGGCATGCAGATCGAGTCCATCCCGACCGGGGCGCTCTCCCTCGACCTCGCGCTGGGCATCGGCGGCCTGCCCCGGGGCCGCATCGTCGAGATCTACGGCCCCGAGTCCTCGGGCAAGTCCACGCTGGCCATGCACGCGGTGGCCGAGGCGCAGCGCAACGGCGGCATCTGCGCCTACATCGATGCCGAGCACGCCATGGACCCGGTCTACGCGCGGGCCATCGGGGTCAACGTCGACGACCTGCTGATCTCCCAGCCCGACACCGGCGAGCAGGCGCTCGAGATCGCCGACATGCTGATCCGTTCGGGCGCCATCGACATCCTCGTCATCGACTCGGTCGCCGCACTGACGCCACGGGCCGAGATCGAGGGCGAGATGGGCGACACCCATGTCGGCCTCCAAGCGCGCCTCATGTCGCAGGCGCTGCGCAAGCTGACGGGGACGCTGTCGAAGTCCGACACCATCGCCATCTTCATCAACCAGCTGCGGGAGAAGATCGGCGTCATGTTTGGGTGTTTTTCCTATGGCTCTCGGGTGGTTCTCGCCGACGGAAGCACGGAGAAGATCGGCAAAATCGTCAACCAGCGCCTCCCGGTCGAAGTGCTCTCCTATGACGCCAAGCTCGGCGCGATCGTGCCCAAGAAGGTCGTCAACTGGTTCGACAACGGCAAAACCGACCAGTTCCTCCAGATCACCGTGGCCAAGCCGGCAAAGAACGGGAGAGCCCAGCTGGCCTGCACTTCGAATCACCTCATCCGGACCCCCAGCGGCTGGCGGGAGGCCGGAGAGCTGAAGGTGGGTGACCGGGTGCTGGAGGCCCTGCCACACCACCTGTCGGACTTCCAGTGGGAGGCGCTGCGCGGCACCCTCATGGGCGACGGCGCCCTGTCGCCGACGCGCAGCGGCCACGGCGCTCGGTTCCGCTACGGCCACGGGAAGAAGCAGACGATATATGCCGACTGGAAGGCGTCGTTGCTCTCCAACCTCGAATTCAGCCACCACGCCCGCGCGGACGGTGCCGTCTTCTACGACTTCATGCCGCTGCCCGAGCTAGCGCCGCTGCGCCACGAGGTCTACGTCGGGAAGAAGAAGGTCTTCGGCGACGACTACCTAAAGAGCCTCTCCCCCCTGTCGCTGGCCCTCTGGTACATGGACGACGCCAACCTCTCCATTCGGTCGAAGGGTGTACAGAAGCGCACTGCCGGTCTCACGGGTCGGGCCACTATCTGTGTCGAGGCTATGGAGCCGGCCACCCGTGAGCGCCTGGTGGGGTATCTAGCGGACACGTGGGACATCAGAGCCAAGCTGACTACTCGCGGCGCCAAGAAACAGGCCTACTTGATCTTCGACAGCGCGGAGACAACCAAGCTCCACGCGCTGATCGCCCCCTTCGTACACCCGAGCATGGAGTACAAGCTGCTCCCGGCCTACCGGGGACGGTTCGCCGTGGAGCCCGTCCTCACACCGATGCGCTACGAGCTGGTGGCGCTTCCCGTGACCGACATCCACGTCAAGCCGCCGACCCGGTCGATGCACCGGTTCGACATCGAGGTCGAGGACAGCCACAACTACCTCGTCGACGGGGTCGTGGTGCACAACTCGCCCGAGACCACGCCTGGTGGACGCGCGTTGAAGTTCTACTCCTCGATCCGGCTCGACATCCGGCGCATCGAAGCGATCAAGGACGGGACCGACGTGATCGGCAACCGCACCCGGGTCAAGGTGGTCAAGAACAAGTGCTCGGCGCCGTTCAAGCAGGCCGAGTTCGACATCATGTACGGCAAGGGCATCAGCCGCGAGGGCTCCCTGCTCGACGTCGGGCTCGAGCTCGGGTTCGTCAAGAAGTCGGGCGCCTGGTTCACCTACGAGGGTGAGCAGCTCGGGCAGGGCCGGGAGAACGTGAAGACGTTCCTCTCCGAGAACCCGCAGCTGATGGCCGAGATCGACGAGCGCGTGCGCCAGTGCCTCGCCCCCAAGGAGGACGAGCCCTCCCTCGGGCTGGCCGAAGACGCCGTCGAGCCCGACGACCAGCCGATCACGCTCGACAATTAGCAGCTCAGACGCCGCAGCACCCAGCTCCGCCCTCACAGCGGCCGAAGCCTCCGGGCGGTCACCAGCACTCTCACGGGTGACCGGTCCGGAGCGCTTCGCGTCAGGGCCAGAATGTGACGATGCCGTCCCAAGAGTGGAAGCGCCGCGCCTACCGGGTGTTCGACCGGTTCGTGCCCACCGTGCCTTATCGGTTCCTGCCGCCCAAGCAGTCCGTGCGCATCGCCTACAACGTGGTGCTCGACCGCGAGCCGGACCCGACCGGCGGTGCGGAGTATGCGCACAAGCTGGTGGCGGGTGAGCTCTCCCGGCACGGCGTGGCGCAGGCGCTCGCACATTCGGAGGAGTTCCGCCGCCAGGTGCCCATCGACGACGTCCTGTTGTCCATGCACGTCAGCCGGAGCGAGTTCGTGGCCGGACTGCCCCCGGCAAAACGCATCCTCGACCTGGGCGGGACCCATCAGGGCTTCCCGGACGGCGCCCTGGTGCACCTGGGCTACCCCTACCCCTTCGAGCGCCTGGTCGTGGTCGACCTGCCGGTCGAGGAGCGCCACGAGATCTACCAAGGCGGCTCGGCCGGCGAGCCGGTGCGATCGGAGCTCGGGCCGGTGGAGTTCGCCTTCCACTCCATGGCCGACCTGAGCCGCTACCCCGACGAGTCGTTCGGCCTCGTCTACAGCGGCCAGTCGATTGAGCACGTCACCGAGGCGGAGGGCGACGTCGTGGCACGCGAGGTATTCCGCGTGCTGGCACCGGGAGGGTGGTTCTGCCTCGACACGCCCAACGGTCCGGTCTGGCGACTGCGCTCGGCCGAGCTGATGAACGACGACCACAAGGTCGAGTACTCGGCGAGTGAGCTGGAGGCGAAGCTCACGGGCGCCGGCTTTGCGGTGACCGAACGCAAGGGCCTGAACCTCATGCGGCGCGGCGTGGCGACCGGGGTGTTCGACGAGTCCGAGGCCAGCGCGCACCCTGGAGTGTTCGCGGCGGCAGAGCAGTGTCTGCTGCTGGCGCTGGTGGCGCGGAAGCCGGCCTGAGCGATTGGGGCGGCGAGGACGGCGAGACGGCTAGGGCGTCGAGCTAGGGCGTCGTCGTCGCCATGATGGTGCTCGGCACGAGCTCCACCCAGGTCTGGCCCGGCTGCAGGGGGATCTGGTTGCCGGCCGCATCGACGAATTGGGTCGGCGACCCGAGCGTGGTGCGGTGCCAGGTGGCCGGGAAGGCGTAGCCGCTGCGGTAGATCACCGCGGTGCCGCTCTCGTTGGGGTAGAGGGCCGCCTGAACCTCGAGGCCACCCTCTTCGTTCTCCGCCCACGGCCCGTAGCTGATCTGGACGTATTGCACCACCACGTTGGCGGCGGTGTTCTGGACTCCATTGACGAGCATGTCGGGCTGCGTGCCGTTGTAGAAGCGCTGGAAGGCGTGGAGCGCCGGGTTGAACTTCCAGGTCACGTTGGACGTGCCGGAGAAGTCGATGTTCACCGTGGACACCGCGCTCCCCCCGGCCGGCGTGTTGTCCTCGTACGTGAACAGCGGTTGCGGCGGCGTCGTCATGTTCGGGTGCGTGCCGTAGACGATGGCGGTCGAGGTGAAGTCGGCGTCTGGCGGTACCCGGCCGGACGGGTGGATCATGAGCGAGTCGCTGGCGCCGAGGTCGACGTTGACGATGGGCGAGGCGTTGATGTTGGCGAGCACCGGGTTGATGCCGCCCACGTGCGCGAGCAGGGGGTTGCCCAGTTGCCCGAGGATGCCGATGTCGATGTTGCGGGCGGAGCGTACCGGTCCGATCAGAGCGGCGTCGTTGCACTGGAAGACCGCCGCGAATCGCGTGATGCCACCCTCGACGGGCTCTTCAAAGATGATGTCCGCCTTGTCGAGCCCCGATTGCGGGCGACCGGCGGGGTAGTTGTCGATCTTGACCGCCATCGCCGGGCGCTGGGGAATGCTGCCCATCGGTGCGGCCGCGCCGGTCAGCGGGCAGGTCGGTGGCGGCGCGGTCGTCGAGGTCGTCGTGGAAGTCGGCTTGTCCTTGTGGATCGCGTCGGGGTGCGAGGCCGAGGATGCGGTGCAGGCGCTGAGAACCAGTCCCGCCAGGCCGACGGCGGCAACAGCACCCCAGGCGAGCGGACTCCGCGCCCGTCGGTGGGTGTCGACAGGAGAAGCCATTTCTGCGAGACGATCGTAGAGGCGTGGGGCCCGCAAGTGGTGGCATGTGCGGTGGCAGGACGGTTGCGGCCCGCCCCGCTGATCGACGCAGGTCAAGCGGCCGCGGTTGTTGTCTCTGTCAGCGCCTGATAGACGCCGAAGGGGCCGAGGACGGACGTGGTCGTGTCATGCGGCGGGAGTGCCGGCGGCCGAGGCCGCGCCTGCAGCGGCGCCGCTGTAGACGGAGGTCCAGTTACCGCCCGAGGACCCGTAGGGGCCGGCGGGGCCGAGCCCGAACAGCCCGTACAGGTTCTCCATGGCGCGCCGGAACACGTCGCTGATGCCGGGGAACGGTCCGGGAATCACGAGGGCCGGGATGCGGCCGGTGGTCGAAAGCTGCGCGATGAACGAGGCGGAGCCGCTGGCGAAGACGCCGCCGCCCCCGGGCGTGGTGTAGTAGGTGACGTCGGACCAGTTGGACTGGTGCGGGACGGGCGAATGCGCCAGCACGTCGATGTTGCGCGGGCCAGGCAGGTAAGGCACGAAGCGGTCGTACTCGCCCAGGATCACCTGGGGGAAGACCTGGCCGTCGCGCACGTTGCAGCCGTCGAAGAACCAGGAGGACCCGTCGGTCACCACCATGTCGGCTTTGGCGCCGACCGACTGGTACATGGAGCCGATCAGCTCGGACTCGGGCTGATCGACCGGGGCCTGGTTCCAGTTCACCGTGGTCAGGGAGGGATCCTGGTCGGCGATGGGGTCCTCGGTGGCGTCCTTGTAGCAGACCTGCAGCCGGTTCGGCCCGACAGAAGTGGACTGCATCCGGATCTGGCGGTAGCAGGCGTTGGCCCCGAGAAAGGCGAAGTTCACGCCGTTCGCGACCGCCTGGACGGCGCCGTCGCGCATGGGCCGCGACCAGTACTCGTCATGGCCGAGGCTGAAGATGCAGCGGTGGTTCGAGAGGCGGGACGGGTTAGCGTGGAGGTCGACGTCGGTCCAGTAGGTCAGATCGAGTCCGAGGCTCTCGAGCTGCATGAGCAGCGGCAACTCGTTGCCCACGAAGTCGGCCGCTCCCGAGGCCCATGTCTGGGGGTAGGGACGGTCGAACGACACGGCGCGCGCCCGGTTGGCGAAGACCGGATGTCCGGTTGCGTTGGGCCCGTAGTAGAGGCTGTAGCTGCCGTAGAGGTTGTAGGCCTGCCAGGTCGTCACGCTGTTCTGCATGACGTAGGCCGCCGTGCTGGTGTCGTCACGCACCGTCAACGGCACGAACTGCTCCTCGCCGCCACTTCCCACGAGCTTGAGCAGGTAGCAGCCCGGCGGCCAAGCGTCGGTGACGGGCACGGTGGTGGTCTGGGACCACGGGCACCGCACCGTGCCGATGCCGGGTGTCACCTCCGGTGCAGGCTGGGCGCCCGCCGCCACCATGTCGCTCTGCCAGACGAGGCGTCCTCCCAGACCCTGGTAGTAGCCCATGCGGTACGCCTGCACCTGGACGGCGCGGGCCGTCGTGTTCACGAACACCGCGACGTCGTCGCCCGGGACCGCACTGACCTGGCTGGCATAGCCCTCGAGCGCGTGATTGGGCTGGACGTGGTTGCAGATCCAGTTCAATGTCCCCGGCCGCGCGTTCTCGGCGATCAGCCACGGTGCGGTCGGCACCGCCACGCCGCCCGGCGTGTTGGCCAGCACAACGGCGGGCTCATTGCGGGGTCGGTGCCGCTTCGCCTGGGCCGGAACCTTGTTGTGCTGCGCGGAGACGACAAGACCCGCCGCGCCGACCGCGCCGAGCTGGAGGAATTGCCGGCGGTCGATGCCACGATCGCTGCTAGGGCCGTCGGGAGGATCCGGGGTGGGGTCCGCGCCGCCACCCGGGGAAAGGGGCTGCACGCTGCGAGTGTAGGCCCCGCTTGTCCGTCGGCCGGCTCTGGACCCCCTACCATTCCGGCGTGACCTGGGCTCGGTCTCTCCCTGCGCCCCTGCGGCGGACCGTGGCACGCCTGGTGCACGCGGGGTGGAATACGGCCTGCGAGTTGGGGGCAATCGGGCCCGACGACGAGTGGGGCCGGCGCTTCGGGCGCATGGGGCCCGGAGCCTGCATCCTCTTCCCGCAGGGAGCCATCTACAACGAGCACCTGATCCACATCGGCGCGCAGACGATCGTCGGGTCGGGCACCTGTCTGTCAGCCGGGATGGCACCGGGCCAGAACATGCCCACCGATCCCGTCGTCTCCATTGGGAGCCGGTGCCTCATCGGCCGGGGGTCGCACATCGTGGGGCACTGGGAGATCGTGATCGGCGACGACATTCAGACCGGCCCCTACGTGTACATCACGGACCAGAACCACACCTACGAGGATGCGGCCAAACCGATCGGACAGCAGTGGCCCACCGAGGCCGCCGTCCGCATCGGATCGGGGAGTTGGCTGGGGGCGAACGCCGTGATCCTGCCCGGGGCCCAGATCGGCGAGCACGTCGTGGTGGCAGCGGGAGCCGTCGTGCGCGGCGAGGTACCCGACCGCTGCGTCGTAGCCGGGGTCCCGGCGCGCATCGTGAAGCGCTGGGTGGAGGGCAGGGGCTGGGTCCAGGAAAAAGACCTGTCGTTGCCGTGACCGCGCGAGGTTCTCTCGTTCCTCACCTGGTGACGGTCAGCGGCCAGGACGGCCCCGGTATCGCCGAGCGGTTGTTCGACGCGCTCGCCGGGCGCGGGATGCGGGTCGACGATGTCGAGCAGGTGCGCGTGCACGGTCGGCTTCTCCTCTGCATTGAGGTCGCGTTGCCGCTAGGCGAGCAGGGTGTGCTGCGCGACGCGGTGGCGGCGCGGCTGCAGGGGTGCGGGGTGGAGGTCACCATCGGACCTCTCCTCGAACGCGAGGATCCGGGCGCCGAGGAGGCCGCCGGTAAGAGCGCGGGACCGGAGCAACAGATGGTCACCGTGCTGGCGCCAGAAATCGACGCCGCGGCGCTGCAGGGCGTGACGGGTCGCGTGGCGGCCAGCGGCGGCAACATCGAGCGGATCGTCCGTCTGGCCGCCTACCCGGTACACAGCTATGAGATGACCGTGGTTGGTGCCGACCTCGATTCGTTGCGGCGGGGCCTGGCCGAGGAGGCCGCCCGTCGCGAGGTGGACATCGCCGTCCAGGCGGCCGGCCTGCACCGGCGGGCCAAGCACCTCATCGTCCTGGACGCGGACTCCACGCTCCTTCAAGGTGAGGTCATCGACCTGCTGGCCGCGCGCGGCGGGTGCGCGGCCGAGGTCGCGGCGGTGACCGAGGCGGCCATGGCGGGTGAGCTCGACTTCGAGGCTGCCTTGCGCCGGCGCGTGCGGCTGCTCGCCGGCCTGCGCACGAGTGACCTCGAGGCGGTGCGCGACGAGATGCAGCTCACGCCGGGTGCCCGCACATTGGTGCGGACTCTCAAGCGTTTGGGGTATGAGACGGCCGTGGTGAGTGGCGGCTTCGTCCAGGTGATCGAAGGCTTGGTGGCGGACCTGGGCGTCGACCACCTGGCGGCCAACGAGCTGGTCGTCGACGGCGGCGTCGTCACCGGCGCACTGGCCGGGCCTGTGATCGACCGCGCGGGCAAGGCGGCCGCGCTCGTCCGGTTCGCCGCTGCCGCCGGTGTCCCGTTGGCCCGCACGATCGCGGTCGGCGACGGCGCCAACGACATCGACATGCTGGCGGCCGCCGGGTTGGGGATCGCGTTCAACGCCAAGCCGGTCGTGCGAGAGGCGGCCGACACGGCGCTCAGCGTCCCGTACCTCGACGCCATCCTCTTCCTGCTGGGGATCTCGCGGCGGGAGGTCGAGCTGGCGGACCGTTTGGACCAGAGGGAACAGGTGGACGCACGGTGACGGTGCTCGCCCAGGGCGAGCAGGGCAAGCTCGCCGACAACCGGGGCTCCCGCCCGCTCCTGCGGGGCTGGCTGCACGTGGTCGCGTTCGTCGGCTGGCTCGTCGGCGGGCCGTTCCTCATCGCGGCGGGACCGGACGCCGGCGCCAAGGCGGTGCTCGTCGTGTACGTGGCCGGGATGCTCGCCATGTTCGGCACGAGTGCGGCCTTTCACCGCATCCGCTGGTCCGGCCCGGCGTGGCGGCGGATGCGCCGGGCCGACCACAGTGCGATCTTCGTGGGCATCGCGGGGACCGCTACGGCGGTGGCCGGGCTGGCGCTGACCGGGTGGGCCCAGGTGGTCGTGCTCACCTTGGTGTGGGCGGGTGCCGCGGCGGGCATCGCACTGCGCCAGGTCTGGCTGGACGCGCCCCAATGGGCGGTGGCCGTCCCGTACGTGGTGGTGGGCTGGGGTCCGCCGGCGGTGGCGGCGCCGCAACTCGTGCACGCGCTCGGTTGGACGGGGTTCTCGCTCATGCTGGCTGCGGGATGCGCCTACACCGCCGGTGCGCTGGTGTACGCGCGGAAGCGACCCAACCCCTGGCCCCGGGTTTTCGGCTTCCACGAGGTGTTCCACGCGTGCACCCTCGTGGGGGCGGCGCTGTTCGCCTATGTCGTGGCGTTCATCGCGTTGCCGCGGTACTGAGCGGGTCTTCAGCTGATCACCCCCGCGGCGCGGAGCGCACGCAGCTCCTCGGCGTCGAGGCCCAGCTCGGTCGTCAGGACGGCGTCGGTGTGCTCGCCCAGCCACGGGACCCGGGTCTCGGGCCCCTCGGCGACGTCGGCGAACTTGACCGGGAGCCCCGGGATCAGGACGGGCTGGGCCACGCCGTCGGAGCGCGGGTGCTCGACGAGCATGTGGCGGCCGGCCAGGTGCGGATCGTGGACCACCTCGTCGTCGGTCGCCACGGGGCCCGCCACCAGCCCGGCCGCGTTCAGCGCGTCGGACGCGGCGCGCTTGGTCAGGCCGGACGCCCATGACTCGAGAGCGGGCCGGATGTCGCTCTCGAGGTGGTCCAGCCACCCCTGCGGCGTGGCGAAGCGGGGGTCGTCGGCCCACTCGGGACGGCCGATGGCCCGGGCCAGGTCGGGCCACTGGTGGGGCCGCAGGACCTGGAGCATCACCCAGCCGTCGGCAGTCCGGAAGCCGTGAAGGATGCCGGGCCACGGCGTGCCCATCGGCATGCCCATGGACCAGAAGTTCGGCACGACGTCGAGCACGGCGACCATGGCGTCGAGCATGGCGACGTCGATGCGCTGCCCCCGTCCGGTGCGCTCGCGCTGGCGCAGCGCACCCAGAGTGCCGATGACGGCGAAGAGCGCGGTGACGATATCGCCCAGGCCGCCCATCGGCGCGCCGATCGGCGGCTGGCCCTCGGGGCGCTTGAACTCGTAGGCCCCGCTCATGGCCTCGATGATGGACGCCAGCGCCGGCCAGCCGTCGTACGGGGAGTCGGGCGTCCCGGCGGGCACGGCGTGGCCGAAGCCGGAGATCGACACGTAGACGACGCCGGGGTGCACGGCGGCGACGTCGTCGTAGGCCAGGCCGAGACGCTCGGCCGCACCGGCGCGGAAATTCTCGGCCACCACGTCGAAGTGCGGGGCCAGGCGCAAGACCAAGTCACGTCCGGCGGGCTTCTTGAGATCGATCACCACGGAGCGCTTGGAGAGGTTGTTGCGCAGGAAGGTGGCGCCGACGGGACGTCCGGAGGGGTCGTCCATGGCCGGCACGGCGGTGCGCCCGAGGTCGCCGGTCCCGGGTGCCTCGACTTTGACCACCTCCGCGCCGAACCGGCCGAGCAGCTGGGTCGCGTAGGGCAGCGCCTGCATCTGCTCGAGGGCCAGGACGCGTAAGCCCGTGAGCGGCTTGCCCCACTGCACCGCGTCGGCGTTGACGACCTCGCCCAGCCTCACGTGCGGCTCACGAGCTCACGAGCTCACGTGCGGTCGAGGCCGAGCATGCGGATCGCGTTGCCACGCATGATGCGGTATACGTCGTCGTCGGAGAGGTGTTGCACCATGTCCTCGGCCACCGCCCGCGTCTCGGGCCAGGTCGAGTCGGTGTGCGGGTAGTCGGTCTCGAACGTGATGCGGTCGGCACCGATGACGCCGAGCGAGTCGAGGCCGTGCCGATCCCGGAAGAAGCACCCGTAGACCTGGCGATGGAAATACGTCGAGGGAGGTTCGGGGACGATGTCCTTCACGCCGCCCCAGGCCCGGTGCTCGCGCCAGACGTCGTCGGCCCGCTCGAGGATGTAGGGCAGCCACCCGATCTGGCCCTCGGAGTAGGCCAGGATCAGGCGGGGATACCGGATCAGGACGCCCGAGAACAAGAAGTCGCACAGCGACGACATGGCGTTGCCGAAGCTCAGCGTGGCGGCGACCGCAGCGGGCGCGTCGGCGGAGGTGGCAGGCATCTTGGAGGACGACCCGATGTGCATGCACACGACGGTGCCGGTCTCCTCGCAGGCAGCGAAGAAGGGGTCCCAGTACCCGGCATGGATGCTGGGCAGGCCGAGATGGGGCGGGATCTCGCTGAAGCAGACGGCGCGCACGCCCCGGGCGGCGTTGCGGCGCACCTCGGCCGCGGCCTGGTCGGCGTCCCAGAGGGGGATGATGCAGAGCGGCAGCAGGCGGCCGTCCGAGTCGCCGCACCACTCCTCGACCATGAAGTCGTTGTAGGCGGTCACACAGGCTTGCGCCAGCTCCCTGTCCTTCGCCTCAAGGAAGGTCTGGCCGCAGAAGCGAGGGAAGGTCGGGAAGCACAACGAGGCCTCGACCCAGTTCGCCTCGTTGTCGGCGATGCGGGCGACGGGGTCGTAGCAACCCGGCCGCATCTCGTCGTAGGTGATCGGGGACATCGTCATGTCGTCGCGATCGAACCCGACCGCCGCCACGTGCCGCTTGTTGATGTAGACGAGGTCCTCGTAGACCCAGCAATCGGCGGGCGGGCCGTCGGGACGAAAGGTCTGGCGGTAGGTCCCGCCGCCGATGTGCTCCATCTCCCCGATGCCGCGACGCTCGACCCTGGGTCCGCGGTCGCGGAAGCGTGCGGGCAGCCAGCGCTCCCAGAGGTGGGGCGGCTCGACGATGTGGTCGTCGACACTGATGATCTTCGGCAGCGGGGTGGTGCTCCCGAGCCGGGGCGGGGCGGAGGCGGCGGTGTCGGTCATGGCTGCTCCAGTGTGGCCGCGAAGTCGACCAGTGGCGCCAACGCATCGAGCTCGGCCCGCACGGCGGACTCGTCGCCGGCGTGCACACGGAGGACGACCTCGTCGACCCCGAGACGTGCGTAGTGCTCCAGCTTCCCCTTGTCGGCAAGGGTGCCGAAGGGAACGACGGCGAGCGTGGCCGGGTCGCGCCCCGCCTCCTCGGCGCGCGTCCGCAGGCGGGGGATGGCCTCGGTGAGGCCGCCGCCGCCGATGGGCAGCCAGCCGTCGGCGAACGTCACGACGGCGGCGAAGACCGATTCACTGGCGCCCCCGCCGACGAGCGTGCGGACGCGGGGCTGCTGGACCGGCTTGGGCCAGGACCAGGACGGGCCGAAGTTCACGAACTCCCCGTGGAACTCGGCCTGTTCGGCCGACCAGAGGGCTTCCATGGCGGCCAGATGCTCGCGTGCGACGTGCCAGCGACGCCCGAAGTCGACGCCGTGGTCCTCGGCCTCGGTCCGGTTCCAGCCGATCCCCACCCCAAGCGTGACGCGGCCACCCGAAAGGTGGTCCAGCGTCGCCACCTCTTTGGCCAGGACGATGGGGTCGTGCTGGGCGACCAGCAGGATGCCGGTGCCGAGGCCGATATGCGACGTCGCCGTCGCGGCGGTGGCCAGCGCGACAATCGGACTCAGGCAGCGCTTGTAGTCGTCGAGGCGAACGCCCTGGACCAACGCCGGCGGCACGCCTTCGTCCACGGGGAGGTGGGTGTGTTCGGGGACCCAGAACGAATCGAAGCCCCGCTCCTCCGCTACCACCGCAACAGTGGCCGGCGTCACGTCGAGGTCGGTCAGCGCGACGGTGATCCCGAGGCGCATCGTCAGGGGGCGGAGCCCGCGCGGGTCGGCGCCTTGGCGGCGAAGTCGGCGAGGGTGCCCGCGCCGACTGCGTCACCCAGCAGTCGTCCGAAGGCCGCCTGCTCGCGCCGGTTCGCCAGTTCCACCGCGTCGCGCCGGGCCACGCGCATGAGCGAGGTGATGGCCCGCGTGGCGGTTCGCGGGTGCGTAGCAACCCGCGCCGCCAAGGCGACGGTCTCGGCCAGGACGGTCCCGGTCGGACAGGTGCGCAGCGCCAGCCCCAGCCGTACCAGCTCGTGCGCATCCACCCAGTCGGAGGTGAGCAGCACGCGCGCCGCCTCCTGCCAGCCCATGACGGCGGGGAACAGGAGGCTGCTCGCCGCCTCGGGCGGCACACCCAGCTCGGCGAACGGCACGCGCAGTCGGGCCCCCTCGTCCACCAGGACCAGATCACAGTGGGCAAGGAGGGTGAAGCCCAGCCCGACGCCCACCCCGGTGACCGCGGCCAACAGGGGGACCTCGATGGTGCCCACGGTGTCGAGGAACCCTTGGAACCCCAGGTCCGACCCTTCGACCACGGCGCCCGACGCGATGGCGGCCATCTCGTGCAGGTCCGCGCCCGAGGAGAAGGCTCCGCCCCTCCCGGTGAGGACCACGGCACGTATGGACTCGTCGGCGTCGGCCTCCCGCAGTGCCGACCTCACCTCGAAGTACATGGCGGTGTCGAACGCGTTGCGGACCTCGGGCCGGTTGAAGGCGACGACCCGCACGCCCGGCGCGGCGTCCTCTGTCTCTATCCGGCTCACGCGGACTTGGGGCGGCGGGCGATCAGGTTCCGCGTTCCAGACCCTTCCGAAAAGGTGGTCCACTTCCACTTGTCGGCCTCTTCCGTCATGCGTCGCTCCTCGCCGTGACCGTCGCGTTGCCCGCTTGACCCTACTGACACCGCGGTCGCGTGGCCCAACCGCAGAGCCGTCACGTCATGCCCGGTCCGAACGCCCGAAAGTGTGCTCGCAGACCCGCGCGGGCCTGGGGGTCGGGCTGTGGGGGTGCCGGAGGGGGCGTCGGATGTCGTG
Organism: uncultured Acidimicrobiaceae bacterium; assembly: GCA_963834405.1. Taxonomy (GTDB): domain Bacteria; phylum Actinomycetota; class Acidimicrobiia; order Acidimicrobiales; family RAAP-2; genus Bog-473. The sequence continues at coordinate 354,409 of CAWIBX010000005.1, forward strand.
GACAGCGGGTCCGCTGGAGCGCCCGAGGGCAGGTCTCTCGGGAGGTATTGGCGGTTTAGAAAGTATGCACAAGACGGTGTAGTACTTCCGGGTCTTCGAAGCCTGAAGGAACGGGGATCCTTACCGGGACTCGTAGGGAGGGAATGCAGCCGCGAGGCGCGAGGCGACCGTGGCCCGGCTGGACCCATTCAGCGGGCCGGGAGCTCCCAGCGCCCGGGCCAACGCCTTCGGCCAGGTCACCAGCACTTCGTCGACGCTGAAGGGGCGGGCGAACAGGGACCACTCGGTCCCGGTGAAACACAGCGCCACACGGACGGGCACCCCGGGGCCGACCGCCTCGCGCACCCACGTGCCCTGACGGAAAGCGCCGGCGACGAGCTTCGTCTGGTCCCGCCGCGCAACGAAGAGCGCCGGGCGGGACCGGAACCATCCTCCGACGGTCCGCCGTTCGAGGCGCCCGCGGTAGTGCTTGGAGTCGATGACCCAGACGCCGGACGGCACGACGGCGATGTGGTCGAGGTTGGCGCGGCTCCCATGGACCGCCCTGTCGTGCAGAAAGATGCCGTTGTTCCCCACGGCCCGGCGGAGCAAGGCCCCGATCCGCTCCTCGCCGTCGGCTCCGCGTCCCCACGCCTCGGTGGCCTCGTTCGGCCCGGCGATCAACCGCGCCAACGGTGCCAGCCGCCCGAACGTGGCGCGTCTTCGCACGTCATCGCGCCGGCGCAGGGCGGCGTACCGAGCCCGGGCCGACGCCCCGGCCGTTCCCAGCTCCATCGCCGCCCGCTCCCGCTCTGCCGATTCCGCTTCGTGCGCTTCCGCCATGCCGACCTCCACCTCGCAGCGGACGGTACCGAAGGGTTGTGACTAGCGTGGCCGGCGCTCGCAGGGGTTCTGCGAGGGCGAGCTGCGCTGCGGCAAAACAAGGAGGGCGACCATGTGGGCACAACTCATCACCATGCGACTGAAGCCCGGCAAGGAGGACGACCTCCCGCGGGTCTACGAAGGTCTGCGCGCGGCCGAGCGGCCGGGCACCGGCCTGCTCCGCACGACCGCCGCCCGCGACCAGAAGGACCCCACCAGGCTTTACCACTTCGTCCTGTTCGAGAGCGAAGAGAAGGCCCGCGCCCGCGAGGAGGACCCGGCGCGCCAGCAGGATCTCGAAGGGGTGCGCGCCCTCATGGCCGACATCTTCGAAGGACCGGCCGAGTTCGTCGATCTCGAGATCCTGGAGGACGACGTCTACTAGCCGTACCCGATCGTGCCGGGGTGAACCGCCCGGATCCGGTGGCCGTGCCACTGTGGCCGGGTGATCCCGAGGTCGGCGGCCCTGGCGCGAATGCTGCCGCTGGTCGCGGCCGCTGTGGTCCTGGCGTCCTGCGCCGGCGGCGCACCCGGTGGTGCTCATGCCATATCCCCGCCGCACGGGGCACGGACGGTCCACGCCGCCTCGGCGACGACCTCATCGACGCCGGCCAGCGCCTCGGCTGCCAACGGGCCGCCCGTCACTCCTTTGATGTGGACCCCCTGCAACGGTGACCTTCAATGCGCCTCGTTGGTCGTGCCGTTGAACTACGCCGACCCGGGCGGGCCGACCATCGCGATCGCGGTGGCGCGACACCCGGCCGAGAACCCCTCCGCCCGCATCGGCTCGCTGGTCATCAATCCGGGAGGGCCCGGAGTCTCCGGCATCGACGACATGGCCAACGAACTGAGCGTCCTGACCCCACAACTGCTCGACGACTTCGACATCGTGGCCTTCGACCCGCGCGGGGTGGAGCGCAGCGACCCCGTATCGTGCGGGGAAACGCCGGGCGCACCGCCGTCGACGCTGCCCGACCCGGTGCCCACCACACCGGCGGCACAGGCGAGCACCATCAATGGGCTCAAGCAGTACGCAGCCGCGTGCGAGAAGGCGAGCGGGAGCATCCTCCCCGATGTCGGCTCGGTGGACGTCGCGCGCGATATGGACCGTTTGCGCCAGGCGCTGGGCGACTCCGCGCTCACCTACATGGGCCAGTCCTACGGCACCTTGCTCGGTCTCACCTACGCCTCACTGTTCCCGACGCACGTGCGGGCGATGGTCCTCGACAGCGTGATCGACCCCGCGCTCACGTTCAACCAGATGACCGAGGGACAGGCCCAGGGCTTCGAGACCGACCTGGACGCCTTCTTTTCGTGGTGCGCGTCCGACTCGGCGTGCCCGTGGCGGCCGGCCGGTGATCCCACCCAGGCCCTCCTCGCGCTGATCGCGTCCAGCGCGTCGTCTCCGGTGCCGGCGGGCAACGGCCGCGTGGCCGGAGCGGGCGAGCTGTACGACGCCCTGCTCGACGGGCTCTACGCCCGTTCCGACTGGCCCGAGCTGGCCGACGCGTTGGCGGCCGACGCCTCGGGGCAAGGTGCCCAGGTGGTGGCCATGTCCGACCACTACAACGCGAACGGGTCGACGAACGCCTCGGACGCCGGCGTCGCGGTCGACTGCCTCGACCATCCTGTCTCGCACGACCTGGCGGCCTACGGCTACCTCGCCGCCGTCCTCAAGGCGTCGGCGCCCGTGTTCGGTCCTCTGCTCGCCTGGGGCGAGGCGACCTGCGCCGTGTGGCCGGCGCCCCCCACCCGGACGGTCGGCCCGGTGTCGTCGGCCGGCGCCCCGCCGATCCTCGTGGTGGGGACCACGAACGACCCGGCGACACCGTATGCCTGGGCCGTCAACGTGGCGCACGAGCTCCGGCGCGGCATGCTGCTCACACGCGACGGGGACGACCACGTGGCGTACTTCTACAGCAGCTGCGTGCGCGGGTACGTGCAGTCCTACCTCGTGAGCGGTGTGACACCGCCGCCCGGCACGACGTGCGCCTCGTGACCGCAGAGCGCCCGGGTTTCGAGACGACCACGTGAGTAACATCACGCCGACTCCGGCCCTGGAGGAACCAGATGATCAGACGATGGCGACGGCCCTTCCTGGTCCTCGCGCTCTGTGCGACGGCACCCTGGGTGCCATTGGTGCACGGGCCGGTGACCGCGGGCGCATCGACACCGCCGCCGGCGGCCCTTCCCAGCAGCATGGCCGCCATCGGTGATTCAATCAGCCAGGCCGTCGACGATTGCTGTTCCCTCGGTGCGCACCCCCAGGACTCCTGGAGCACCGGGAACGGCTGGCCGGCCAACGGCATCCTGAGTCACTACCAGCGGATCCTCGCGCTGGACCCCTCCATCGCGGGACACGCCTACAACGACTCCGTCCCCGGCGCGACGGTCGCGGACGCCAAGGGCCAAGCCGAGATGGCGGTGGCGCAGGGCGCGCGTTACGTGACGATCCTCATCGGTGCCAACGACGTGTGCACCCCGACCATCGCGTCCATGACCACGACGGCGGCATTTCAGTCGGCCTTCCAGAGCGCCATGTCGACGTTGGAGTCGGGGTTGCCGGCCGGCGCACACATCTTCGTGTCCTCCATCCCGAACATCTACCAGCTGTGGTCGGTCCTGCACACCAACCCCACGGCGCAGACGGTCTGGTCGCTGGCGCACATCTGCCAGTCGATGCTCGCCATGTCGAATACCGAGGCGCAGCGGCAGCAGGTCCTGGCCCAGGAGGAGGCGGACAACGCCGTCCTGGGGCAGGTGTGCACGCAGTACGCGAATTGCCGATGGGACGACGACGCCACCTTCGATACCGCATTCACCCCGGCCGAGGTCTCGACCATCGACTACTTCCACCCGAGCCAGGTGGGCCAGGCGACGCTCGCGGCCGTCACCTGGGCTTCCTCGTGGTGGCCTTCCGCCTCGGGCGGCGCGGGGTACTGGCTGGGCGCCCAAGACGGCGGTGTGTTCGCTTACGGCGACGCGCCGTTCCAGGGATCGGCGGGTGCCCAACATCTGAACGCGCCGATCGTCGGCCTGGCCGCGACCCCCGACGGCGGTGGCTACTGGCTCGTGGCCCAGGACGGCGGCGTGTTCTCCTACGGCGACGCCTCGTTCCAAGGATCGGCCGGCGCCCAACACCTGAACGCGCCGGTCGTCGGCATGGCCGCGACCCCCGACGGGGGCGGCTACTGGCTCGTGGCCCGGGACGGCGGCGTGTTCTCCTACGGCGACGCCTCCTTCCAAGGATCGGCCGGCGCCCAACATCTGAACGCGCCGGTCGTCGGCATGGCCGCGACCCCCGACGGGGGCGGCTACTGGCTGCTGGCCCGGGACGGCGGCGTGTTCTCCTACGGCGACGCCTCCTTCCAAGGATCGGCCGGCGCCCAACACCTGAACGCCCCGGTCGTCGGCATGGCCGCGACCCCCGACGGCGGTGGCTACTGGCTGGTGGCCCGGGACGGCGGCGTGTTCTCCTACGGCGACGCCTCGTTCCAAGGATCGGCCGGCGCCCAACACCTGAACGCCCCGGTCGTGGGCATGGCCGCGACCCCCGACGGCGGTGGCTACTGGCTCGTCGCGCGGGACGGCGGCGTGTTCTCCTACGGCGACGCCGTCTTCCGCGGCTCGGCCGGCGCGCAGCCCCTCAACGCGCCCGTGGTGGGCCTGGCCGGCGACGCCTGAGCCGTGCGCGTCACCTCCAGCGGGGGGCAGATGCACTACGTGGTCGTGAACTGGTAGCTCCCGCTGCCGACCGAGAGCGCAGCCACACCCCCGGAGACCGAGAGCACCGCGACGCCCGGCGCCGAACCGGCGGCCACACCGCCCTCGCGCACCGCCGCGGGGCTCGATGCGGGGAGCATCACGCGCGCCTGCGCGTTCGCCGGGACGGTGAGATCGAGGGTGACGCGGCGGCCCGACCGTTTCCAGGAGACCGCGACGGGCCCGGCGATCGTCGGCACCGACCCCGACGCCGCCGAAAGCCCGCCGGACGGCGGCGCCACCAGCGCCCGCACCGTGCCGTCGGGGTTCGGGGTCTGCAGCGAGACCCCCAGCAGCGACTCCTGCATGGCGACCAGGGCCGACGAGCCCCACCCGTGCGACATGGAGTCGCCGATGAGGTCGCTGGGCTGCCAGGCCTCCCAGGTGAACGTCCCACCCTTGGCCAGGATCTGCGCCCACCCCGGCGTCGACGCGTCGGTGAGGAGCCGCACCATGTCGTCGTGCCGGCCCGCCGCGGCGAGGCCGCGCATGAGCTCCAACCCGTGGTTCGGCCCGACGCTGATGCCGAGCGAGGCCACGTACGCCCCCACCCGCGTCACGTCGGCCGCCGGGACGACGCCGTAGGCGAGCGCCAGGGCGTTCGCCTCCTGCGAGGCGTGGGAGCTCCTGGCCCCGTCCGCGTCGATGCCGTCGACGTACACGCCGTCGGGTCGCATCAGCAATCCGTTTACAGCGGCGGTGAGCTGGGCGGCGCGGCTGCGCTGGGTCGCGGCGCCCGCGGTGTCGCCGGCCAGGTCGGCCAGCTGGCCGATGCGGTTGAACGCGTTGACCGCCAACACGTTGCTGGCCGTGTCGGCGGCGACATTGAGGTCGTAACCGTAGAAGGAATCGCCCTCGGGGACGTCGGCCAGCCCGTAGAGAAGGCCCGTGGCGGCCTGGCGCGCGCTCCAGAGGTAGTCCGACACGCGGGATGCGCTCGGGTACAGACGGACCGCCGTGGCGCGATCGCCGGTCGAGACGTAGTAGCGCCAGAGCCACTCGGGGTAGCGCTCGGTGAAGGTCGGGATGTCCCGCGCGCCGAAGCCGTAGGGGTACACGACGTTCACCCGGCCGTCCGGCCAGAAACGGGCCTGCCCGCGGGCGATGTCGCGCAGCCCCTGCCAGCTCAGGTTCTGTTCGCCGTAGGTACGCATGACGGCTTCGGACTCGTTGGCCGCGTCCCAGAGGAACTGCGCCTTCTCCCGCGTCGGCGTGTCGACGAACTGCTCGTGGCAGCAGTACAGGCAGGAGCGCGCGTTGAGGTTCCACACTGCGTTCAGCGTGCGCACCCCGGAACGGAAGGTCGCAGCCGGCACCTCCGGCATGGCGGCGTGGCGCGCCAGCGCCTCGACCTGGCCCGGCCCGATCGGTCCGCCGGGGTCGTCTATCTGCAGGTAGCGGAAGCCGAGGAAGGAGAAGGCCTCGAAGGTCTGGGGGCCGTCGCGCATGACGTAAGAGAAGGTGAGGTTGGTGACCTGGGTTCCGTGCGTCGTCGACACCTGCCCGTCGGGATCGAGCAGGTAGCCGACGTGCATCGGCACCGTCCGTCCAGCCTGCCCGGAGGCGAACCGCACGCGGGGTCGGGCCGGGTAGACGGCGCCGAAGTCGACCACGATCGAGCCCGAGGCCAGGGCGTGGACGCGCGGGCGACACGACGTGCTCGGCGACGCGGGTCCGTTGCGCATACGTACGGGTGAACGGGGCCGAGCCGGCCGGGCCGATCACCGTGGCCGGGGACCACGCGCTGTCGTCGTAGTCCACGGTCGCCCACCCGTCGGGGTGGGCCCGCGCGTCTATCCACTCGACGAAGTCGCAGGCGTCGGAGTTGCGTTGCGGCGAGGGGAGCCACTCGGCCGGGAGCTCGCGCCAACTCCCGTCGGAGCCGTACACGACGTGGCGCCCGTCGGCGTACCAGAGGGTGAACTGGGCCAAGAGCCCCGGTGCCGACACCGGCCGGCCCTTCCCGGCGCCGTACCACCGGTGCAACACGCCGAAAGCGAGGGGCCGGCCCCCCCGCACAATGCCGGTCAGGTCGACCGCACGCGCGTATTGCTCGTCGGGGTACGAGAAGCTGGGCCACTGGTCGACCGACGCGCCGTCAACGAAGAGGCGATAGGTGTGCGCCGCCGAGATGTACGCCGTGGCCCGCCGGACCGTTCCCGCGGGCGGGGTCACCTCGGTGCGGAGGTAGGTGAAGCGGTCCGGCTGCTGAGAGGCGGAGGCCGGATGCAACCACTTGGCCTGCCAGTCGGCCTGTCGCAGTGCCGTCGTGAAGCGCGCGGTTGCGGAGACCGGGCCCGACTGGTTGGCGTCGCCCCGCGGCCGGACGGTCCACTCGTAGGCGGCGTCGCCCGCCAGCGCGGGACCGGCGTACGCGACGAAGGCCTGTTGGGCCGTCGCCACCAGCCCGCTGTCCCACACCGTCGCGGCGTGACCGGGGTCCGTGCGCCGGACCACGACGCGGTAGCCCGTCTGCGCGACCTGTCGTCCCGGCGCAGACAGGGTCCACGCGAACGAGCAGTCATCCGGGTCGACGCCCACAGGGTCGACCACGCCGTTGACCGTCAGCGCGCCGGCGCGAAGAGGGCCGGACGGACGCGCGGCGGTCAGGGACTGCCCAATGCGGCGGGCCGCCTTCTGTTCCTCGTCTGCGCCCGGCGTAGCCGCGGGCATGCCGGCGGCCACGGTGGTGCCGGCTGCGACGCTGGCGGACGTCGCCAGGAAGGTGCGGCGGCCGAAACGGGTCATCCGTCGCACCCGCGCTGCGTCATCCGATGACCCGTAGGTCGTCGAGCGCGGCGTCACTGAAGTACACCGCGCCCGCCGCCGACACGGCGATGCCCGACGGGGTGCCCACGCGGGTGAGCACCCAGCGCGTCCCGTCCCCGAGGCCCTCCGGGGTGGTCACGGGCAATGCGCCCGCTGCCGTGTAGAGGTCGCCGGCGGTCATGGTCCGGCCGAGCAGTGCACCCGTGGCGGCGGGCACGACGCGCATGACGTGCATGAACCCGTCCGTCAGGAACAGCGCGCCGGTCGGCCCGACGGCCAGGCCACGCGGGTCGTTCACCTCCGCGGCGACGCTGGTCGCCGAGAGGCCGTCGGCGAGATACGGCCCGTAGCTCCCCGTGCCGCCCACCACGACGCCGATGTCGCCCGCGCCCACCGTCGTGCCGTAGTAGGTACCGCCGTGTACCGCCGCCAGCAGCACCGACTGGTCCCCGCTGTCGGCGACGAGGAGGTCGCCCGCCGGGTCGACCGTGACGGCCACCGGGTTCCACAGCTGGGCCCCGCCGACCGGACCTCCCTGGCCGGCCGTGCCGCAGACACCTGTGCCGGCCACCGTGTAGAGGTGGCCGGCGGTCATCGTCTGCCCGAACAGAGTCGCCGCCGCCGCCGGCAGCACACGGACCCGGCAGTTGGCGGAGTCGGCAATAAAGAGGTCGCCCGCTCCGTCCACTGCGATCCCGGTGGGTCGGTCGAGCTCCGCGGCCGTGGCGGCGAGACCGTCGCCGTTGAACCCGGCCCGTCCCGTCCCCGCGACCGTGGAGACCACGCCCGACGGGCGGACGACCTGTACCCGTTGGTCCGTCGCTTCGGCGACGTAGACGTCGCCCTGCCGGTCGACCGCAACGCCCGTCGGGTAGCCGAGGGATCCGCCGCCCGAGCACCGCCCGCCCGCCAGCGTCGCGGGGTGACCGGCGTGGAGGACCCTGCCACCGCGGGTCACCGTGTGTGCCGGCACCATGAGCACGCGGCAGTGCCCGGTGTCGGCGACCAACACGTCCCCCGCCGCGTCGAGCGCGATGCCGCCGGGCGCGGCGAGCGTGCCGGGAGCGAGCACCGTACGCACGGTCGGGGACGCCGCCGCTACGGGGGCGCACCAGGTCGATCCAGCCAGCACGGCCGACACGACCAGCGCGGTGAGCGGCAGGAGGGTCCGGCGCACCGGATCATCATGCCGGGCCGGACGACGGCGGGCACGGCGGCGCGCCATAGTGGGCGCCGCACGCATCACGACGTACACGACAGACGACGCAAAGGAGGCCGCCGTGCCGGCACCAGAAGAGGCCCTCTCCGCCCGGAACGTCACGTTCACGGGTCACGGGGGCGCCACCGTCAACGCCTATCAGGCCCTCCCGGCAGGCGAGGGGCCCTTCCCCGGGGTGCTCGTCATCCACCACCTGCCCGGGTGGGACTCGGGGACGAAGGAGATCACGCGCAGGTTCGCCGCGCACGGGTACAACGCGATCTGCCCGAACCTGTACGCGCGGCAGGGCTTCGACGTCGATCCCGACGACGCCGCCGCGGCCGCCCGCGAGGCGGGCGGCGTTCCGGACGAGCAGTTCGTCGGGGACGCCGACGGTGCCGTGAAAGAGCTGCGGGCGCTGCCCACCAGCAACGGCAAGGTCGGCGTCATCGGCTACTGCTCCGGCGGCCGCCATGCCTTCCTCACCGCGGTGAGCCTGCCCGTCGATGCGGCGGTCGACTGCTACGGGGCCTTCGTCGTCGGCACGGTGCCCGAGGGCTTCCCGCTCAAGGTGGGCCCGCTCGTCGACCGGACGCCGGACCTGCACTGCCCGCTGCTCGGTCTCTTCGGGCTCGACGACCAATTCCCGAACCCGGAACAGGTCGACGAGTTGGAGCAGGCGCTGAAGGAGGCGGGCAAGACGTACGAGTTCCACCGCTACGAGGGCGCCGGCCACGCGTTCTTCAGCGTCGACCGGACGGCGTACCGCCCCGAGGCCGCCGTGGACGGCTGGCAGCGCGTCTTCGAGTGGTTCGGCCGCTACCTGGCGGGGGGCTGACCATGTGCTCGTACCTCACCGTCCCGACCGACATCGCCGGCAGCGCGAAGGGCGCGCAGGGCTGGTTCTCCGTCACCTCGGCCAACGTGTACTTCGACCACCCGTTCCACGCCCCCTTCGCACACACGCTCAACATCGACTTCGCCGACCCCTCGCGCGGGCCGGGCGCCCGGGTCGCCGTCGAGCTCAGTGCGGACTCGGCCCGCCGCCTCGTGGAGAGCATCACCGAAGCCTTGGCTGCTGCCGGAGCCGCCGCCTCGTGACCACACCTGTCGCTCCGGCGGCCGGCGTCCACTTGCCGTGGGCGCAGGTCCCGGAGGCGGTGCGGGAGTGGGCGGCGCACGTCGGCGGTGGGAGCCCCGCGGCGGTGCGCGACCTCCACGGGGGCTTCAGTCCGGGCGCGGCGGCCCGGCTCGACTGTCCCGACCGCGCGCTGTTCGTCAAGGCCGTCGGCGTAGAGCTCAACCTGCAGTCGCCCCTGATGCACCGGCGGGAGGCGGTGGTGTCCGCGGCCCTGCCGGCCGAGGCCATGTTCCCGCGGCTGCTCGACACCTACGACGACGGGGACTGGGTCGCGCTCGCGTTCGAGGCGGTCGAGGGGCGCCTGCCCCGCCACCCCTGGGAGCCGCGCGAGCTGACGTCGGTCCTCGAGGCGCTGGGCGCCATGCACGACGCGCTCACGCCGAGCCCGGCCCCGCAGCTCGAGGCCACCGAGGTCTACTGGCGCACCCTGTTCGGCGGCTGGGCCCAGCTGGCCGCCATGGACGAACCGCCTGGCTCGCTCGACCCGTGGGCCCGCGCCAACCTCCCGCGGCTCGCGGCGCTCGAGGCGGACTGGCCCGCCGCGTCCGCCGGCACCACCCTGGTCCACGGCGACATCCGCTCCGACAATGTCCTCGTCACCGCGGACGGGGTGGTCTTCGTCGACTGGCCGCATGCCGCGATCGGCACACCGGTGTTCGACGTCGTGGCGTGGGCCCCGTCGGTGGTCCTGGAGGGCGGGCCCGAGCCCGAATTGCTCCTGGCCGCGCACCGGCCGACACGGGACGCCGACCCCGACGCCGTCACGGCTCTCCTCGCCGCGGTGTGCGGTTTCTTCGTCTCCCACTCCTTGCGGCCGCCCGCGCCGGGTCTGCCCACGGTCCGGGCTTTCCAGGCCGCGCAGGGCGAGGTGGCACTGGCCTGGCTGCGCCGGCGCACGGGGTGGTGAAAGGCCTCCGCGCCGATGCCGGCACGCGGAGGCGGTGGCACCGGTAGGTTGCGCGACATGCGCTTCGGACTCCAGATCCCCAACTTCTCGACGGACGAGACCCCGGGCGTCCTCTTCGACGAGGTCGTCGCCATGGCGAACGCCGCGGAGGACACCGGCTTCGACTCGGTGTGGGTGATGGACCACTTCTATCAACTGCCGCCCATGGGCGGGCCGTCCCAGCCGATGCTCGACAGCTACACGTTGTTGGGGGCGCTGGCGGCGCGCACGACGTCAGTCCGGCTCGGCACCTTGGTGACGGGCGTGACGTACCGCAATCCGGCGCATCTGGCCAAGATCGTGACGACGCTGGACGTCGTCAGCGCGGGCCGGGCCATCCTGGGCATCGGCGCGGCGTGGTACGACGTCGAACACGAGGGCCTGGGGTTCGACTTCCCGCCCGCCGGCGAGCGACTCGACCGGCTGGAAGAGGCGCTCCGGATCTGCCGGGCCATGTTCACTGAGGACGCCCCGTCCTTCCGGGGCAACCACTACCGGATGGAGGAGGCGCGCAACATCCCGCGGCCGGTCCAACCGGGAGGGCCGGCCATCCTCGTCGGCGGTGGCGGTGAGAAGCGGACGCTGCGTCTCGCGGCCCAGTACGGCGACATGTGCAACTTGTTCGGCGACGCCGCGACGTTCGCGCACAAGGTCGACGTGCTGCGCGGGCACTGCAAGTCGATCGGACGCGATCCGGCGGAGGTGACGGTGAGCCGGCTGAGCACCTTGGTCCTCACCGGGAGCGAGGAGGAGACGGCCGCGACCAACGCCTTCCTCCGGCAGGTGGGGGCCGACCCCGGCGGCTCGGACGTCGGGACACCCGACGAACTGGTCGCCCGGGTGGAGGAGCTGGCGACGGCCGGCGTGGACTACTTCATCTGGAATGTCCCGACGGGCACGCCCGACACGGTGCGCCAGGTGGGAGAGCTGCTGGTGGGGCGCTTCGGGGCCTGAGGTTTATTCGGCCCGCAGCAGCTGCGACGTGCGCGTGCGCGCCGCCAGGCGCCCGGGCACGGTGGCCACGAGCACGGCGAGCACGACGGCCGCCACGCCGACGAGGGCGACCGTGCCGGCCGGGACGGTGGGGAGCGGCACGGCGTCGATCTGACCGGCGAAGAGGTCCCACAGGAAGCGGCCGACTGCGATGCCGAGCGGGATCCCCACGACGCACCCGATGACCGCGGCGACCGTGGCCTGAATCCCGACCGACGCCGCCAGCTCCCGGCCGGTGAAGCCGAGCGTCTTCAGGATGGCGAGGTCGCGCCGTCGGCGCCGGACCGAGGTAAACAGCGTGATGCCCAACGCCACCGCCGCACCCGCGGCCAGAGCCAGGCCAAGAACAACGGGTGTGGAGCCGAGCGAGGAATAGTTGAGGATCTGCGCCGGCCGCTGCACGGGGAGCACCGAGCCGCCGTTGATTGCGATATCGAGTTTCTGCCCGATGGCCTGGAGCGAGTGCAGCGCCTGCGGGCTCTCCCCACTCTTCGTCCGGACCAGGATGGCGTTCGGCCCGGGGGTGACCTCGAAGAGGTCCCGGTCCGCCGGTGGGATCAGCCGGTAGTCCAGGACGGCGCCGCTGCCCATCTCCAGGTGCGAGGAACCCACGACGCCGATCGGAGGGAGCGTCGCTGTACCGACGATCGTCAGCTTCACGGGTGGCTGGTTGTGCGCGCGCACGTCGATGGTGTCGCCCACCTGGCGATGGAGCTGACGCAGGGTGGCTGCACCGAGCACGACCTGGTTTGCCCCATTGAGGCCGTGACCGCTCAGCAGAGGGGGTTCCACGGCCGCGTGGGGGCTGGTCCCCAGGACGGGCACGTTCGCGCCATCGAGCTCGAGCGTCGAGTAGTAGACGCCGGTCCAGCCGGTCACGAGAGGGTCGGCATTGAGCAACTTGGTTGCCGCCTGGCCCGGGATGTCCCCCAGCCCGCCGCCGCCGTCCATGTCATAGGTCCAGTTCCAGCCGTAGAGCGCCGGGTGGCTCACCAGGGTGTCGAGGCTCGAACCGAAGGTCACCGTGGCGACCACGACCGTAACGGCCAGGACGGCGCCGAGCAGGGCCGAGCGAACCGGGACGGCCGCGCGCCCGGCACCCGGCTCCAAGGCGAAGCGGACGCCCGTGACCGCCGCCGGAGGCAAGCCGGCGGCGGCGACAGCGCTCGTGACCCGCGAGGAGGCGGTGACGCGCCGGATCCGCTCGGTGCCGTGCCAGGGCAAGGCGCGCCAGGAGGCGATGAGGGCCACGAAGCCCAATGCGGCCATCAGGGCGATGACCCCCAGGCCGATCACCGTCCAGTCCGCGTGGACCTCCACGGCCAGGAACGGGCGGACGGGTCCGAGGGGCGCCAGTGGAGAGAGTAAGAGTGCGACTACACCCGCGACGACGGTGCCGACCACGACGGCACCGAGCGAGCCCATGAGGCCGTCCCACAGCAGCTGTGAAGGGTTCGCCCCGAGCGCCCGGATGACCTCGAGGTCAACGGTCCGCAAGCGCAGTCGCCGGCTGATCAATTGCCCAGCGATCAGGAGGGTGGCGGCGCCGGTGATGCCACCGAAGACCCCCAGCGCGATGGCCTCGGGCCGCAGCGTCTGGTCCGCCGTCCCCAGCACGGTCTCGGCCTGGACGTAGACGAAGGGAAGTCCTCGTGGCAGGACCGCCTTGACCTCGTTCTCGACAGCGGCGAGGTAACGGTTGCCGTTCTGCAGCGTGAGCGCGCTCGTCATGCTGTTGCTGCAGCAGGCCAGCAGCTTGTCGGTGAGCGCCGGAGTGAACAGCAGGATGCTCGAGTTGCTGTTCGCGGCGTCTCCGTCCTGGAAGAGCGACATGGCCTGCCCACCCGCGATGCCGACCAGCTTGACCCGCGCCCGCTGATCGGCCGGAATGACCGTCTGCGGGCTGAGGTTTCCCGAGTTGGCCTGCGCGTTGGTCGCCCAGCCCATCGTGACGATCTCCCCCAGGTGATACCCGAGGGCCTTTGCGCTCGCTTCGTCGGTGACGAACTCGCCGACGCGACTCGGGTCCGGCAATCGACCCTGCATAATGGACACGGGGTCTTCCGTGAAGTCCAGCCCGTTCACGCTGGCCTCCGCCGGGATCGACGAATTCAGCAGCGGATGGTCCGTGCGTGACAGCGGGCCCATGTTCAATTCGACCGTGCTGGCGACGTGCGCGACATGCGGGAGATGGGCCAGCCGCCGGAGGAGGGCCGGGTTGTAGGCGGAGTCCAGGCCGATACCCGGGTTGATCACCCCGTCGACGACGTAGAGCTGCGGCACGTGCGACGCCGCGGCGTAGTCGGTGAAGGACGACTCCGTGCTGCGGGCAGCCGCCACCGCGCCCATGGCCAGCCCGCCCAGGAGGCCAACGAGCACGATGACCGAGACGACATAGCCCGCCTCGGATCTCAGGGTTCTGCGAAAGCGGTACCAGGCGTACGCGAGGGTGCGGTCCACGGCTCAGCCATTGTGGCGGAGGTCGCCCAGCGCGGTGTGCGCGGCCCCGAGCCCGCACATGCCGTGGACCCCGCCTCCGGGCGGCGTCGCGGCGGAGCAGAGGTACACGCCCTTCAGCGCGGTCCGGTACGGATTCCACCGGGCCGTCGGGCGGAACACCATCTGGCGCAGCGTGGCGGCGCCGGCGTTGATGTCGCCGCCCACGTAGCTCGCGTTGTGCTCCTCCTCCTGCACCGCGGTCACGGACGCCCGGCCCAGGACCAGGTCGCGGAACCCCGGCGCGAACCGCTCTATCTGTGCCTCAATGCGCTCGGTCATGTCGACGTCGGAGCCGTTCGGCACGTGGCAGTACGCCCACAACGTGTGCCGTCCCTCCGGGGCGCGGGAGGGATCGACCACGACCGGCTGGGTGACCAGGCAGTAGGGACGCTCGGCATGGCGGCCCGCGTCGACATCGGCTTCGCTTCGGGCGATCTCCTCGAAAGTGCCACCCACGTGGACGGTGACCGCGTCGTGGCACCCCGGGGCGCGCCAGGGCACGGGACCCCCCAACGCCCAGTCGACCTTGCAGACGCCCGGGCCGTACCTATAGCGCGCCAACGACCGACGGGAGCGGGCGGGCAGGTCCTTCCCGGCCATGGAAGCGAGTTGTCGTGGGGTGACATCGAGCAGCGTGGCCCGCGCCGGCGGAAGATCGGCCAGGCTCTTCACGAAGCAGTTGCACTCCACGCGCACCCCGCGTTCCGCGAGCTCGCCCATGAGCGCGTCGATGACGCGCCCGCTGCCGCCCTCGACGACCGGCCAGCCCACGCCGTGGGCGAGCGCAGTGAAGAGCCGGGGGAAGACGCCCGAGAGCGGCGCGGTCAGCGGCAACATGGAGTGCGCGGCCGTCCCGGCCACCAGCGCCCGGCCCTCTTCGGTACGGAAGCGCGTGGCGAAGCGCGCGGCCGACTGCAGCCCGTGCAGTCCGAATCCTGCAACGGTGACGGGGTGCCGTGGGATGCCGCGCAGCGGCCGGAGGAAGGCGGCGAGGATGGGGTCGAGGTCGCGTACCAGCGGTGCGAACGTCCGGGCGTAGGCGTGCCCGTCGGCACCGAGCGAATCGGCGGTGTCGATCACGCTGCTCCCGACGGTCACGGCGCGGCCTCCCTCCAACGGGTGCGCGAAGGCCGTGCGCGGCGTCAGCAGCCGCACCCCGCGGGCCGCCAGATCGATCTCGCCGAACGCGGGGGACGCCACCAGGAGCGGGTGCACCGCCGAGCAGACGTCATGGTGGAACCCGGGCAGCGTCAGCTGGGCGGTCCGGCAGCCGCCGCCGGGCTCGGCCGCGGCTTCGTAGACCTCGACGGTCAGCCCGGCGCGCGCCAGCAGGAGCGCGGCCACGAGTCCGTTCGGACCGGCCCCGACCACGACGGCGTCGGGAGGGCTCACAGCGTGATCTCCATCTGCTCGGCGGCCCCGAACACGGGCACGGCGCGGTCCTTGAACCGGCACACCGTTGCGTCGACCTCGGGATCGGTCCGCTCGGGCCGGTGGTGGAAGAGCGCGACGCGGTGGGCGCCGGCCCTCTCGGCCAGCCCGACCGCGTACTCCGCGGCGGCGTGCCCGAAGGACCCCTCCGCCTCGACCTCCTCCGCGCGCAGGTGGGCGTCGTGTATCAGCAGGTCGACGTCACGGGCCAGGCTCAGCGCCGCCTCGTGGTATTCGCCGAGGCCCTCCGGCCCGGAGCCCAGCGCCGTCGGGCAGTGGTCCGGCAGGTAGGCGAGCGACGAGCGCCCGTCGCTGACGTGGAAGCCGAACGTCCGTCCACCCTTGTGGGGGATCTCCAGCGGATCGACACGGAAACCGTCCAGTTCGAGGCGGCCGTCGGGGACCGGTCCGAAGTGCCACGTGCCGCGCAGTTGGGACGGCGTGATGGGAAAGAACGGAGGGGACATCATGCGGCCCAGCAGCGCCTCGGCGTCGACGGTGGGATCCTCCGTGGGAAGCAGCACGGACACGTGCGCGTCGGCACGGTCTCCACTGGCGAAGAACGGCACCCCCTGAACGTGGTCCCAATGCAGATGGGTCAGGAGGATGTTCCCGCGGAAGGGCCGCTCGTCGAGGAGTTCCGGCAGCCGGCGCAGACCGGTGCCGGCATCGAGCAGGACGGTAGGACCGGAGTCGCCGTCGTGGGAGAGCGCCACGCACGAGGTGTGCCCGCCGTATCGGACGAAGTCGGATCCCGGCGCGGGAGTCGATCCCCGAGTCCCGCAGAAGTAGACCCGCACCTGTTCAGTATCGCGCCTGGTCTTCCCGGCGATGGCCGGTGGACAACTCCTCGAGGTGCGTCCGGTCGACTTGCTCCGCATCGAACAGGGCCACCCGGCACACGGTGACCGCGATGTTGCTCGACGTACGGACGCCGCCCTCCAGGTGGGCACGCTCGCCCAAGAGGGCACCGGGCCCGTACTCCGCCAGGCGCTCACCGTTCCGTTCGACGAGGACGATCCCGTCGAGAACGAGCATCACTTCGGTGCCGGGCTCGCCCTCCTTCACCAGGACCGTCCCCGCGGGGACCTTTTCGATGCGGCGTTTGCCGTCTCCCTGCATCAGCTGCGCGGACAGTGCCGTCTCGAGTGCCGACTCCACCGCGGAGACCAACGCCTCGGAGTCCTCGTCACCCCAGGGACTGTGCTTTCCGAACGACTTCCGGTACCAGTCCTTGAAGTCGGTCAGCCCCGACTTGAGCGAGAGACTGCCGTCGGCTCCGTACACCCAGTGACGCGGGAACCGGCTGGCTCCCTCCATGGCGTGTTCGGACCGGCCATCCGTGTACAGCGTCAGCGACAGCGTCGTCCACACGAGGGGGGCCTGCCATTGGATGAAGGGGCGCCGGCGGACTCGTCGCGGCGCCGGGACACCCGTGCGGCCCCCGCAGGTCTGGACGAACTTGACCCATCCGTCGCCCCGCTCGGGCTCGCGCTGAATGTCCTGGAGCTGAACCGCCTGGAAGCGGTGTCGCACCGCGCGCAGGTTGACCATGGTCGAGCCCATCACACCGCCTCCGAGGTAGCCGCAGTCGGTGATGTGCCCTTCGTCGTCGACCGTGATGAAGGCCCGGAGATCGTTGGCGAAGCGGAAGCGGTCCTCTTCCTGCAGCGACTCCACGTCCATGCCCTCGGTGGGCGGCGGCGGGTCGTAGTGCGTGACCCCCGAGTCGAACGCCAGGCGCTGCGCGCCCTCAATGGCCTCGGACGGGATCCACGACAGCGACGTGACCCTGCCCTCCCTGCGGGTGCCTGTGTCTGTAGCCATGGAGCCAGCGTCTACTCACGCCGGGCCTTTTGCGAGTGTGGTGACTGGCGTTTCGAGGTGTGCCTAGTACTACCTGCAACTGGGAGGGTCGCCACCTTCCCAGCAGGCCCCGTCTGTGGGACAACGGGTCCAATGGATGAAGCAGCGGGTGCCTCGAGCCCGAACGGGACGATCTCGGTGCTCCTGGCCGACGACAACCTGATCGTGCGGGAGGGCGTCAAGGCCCTGATAGAGCGGCACCAGGACCTGCGCATCGTGGGCGTGGCCGCCGACTACGACGAGGTGGTCAACGGCGCCACTGAACTTGCGCCCCAGGTCCTCGTAACCGACATCCGTATGCCGCCCGACTTCAATCGCGAGGGGATCGATGCGGCCAAGGAGGTGCGCAAGCGGCACCCGGGCACCGGTGTGGTGATTCTCTCGCAGTACGACGATCCCGAATACGCCGTGTCGTTGCTGGCCGAGGGCTCCGCGGGATACGGCTACCTCCTCAAGGACCACATCGCCCAGGGCGACCAACTGGTGGACGCCATTCGAGCGGTGGCCACCGGCGGCAACGCGCTCGACCCCGCCATCGTCGACGCGCTCGTTCGGCCCGTGACGTCGAACGGAGGCCTCTCCGCCGCCGAGGAGGAGCTGCTCGGGATGGTCGCCGAGGGCAAACCCATCAAGGCCATTGCGGCGTCCCGGAGGCTGCCCGCCGAGGCGGTCGACGCGGAGGTCGAGGCGGTCTTCGTCAAGCTGGCCGAGGGGGTCTCCGCCGGGACCGACGGCGCGTTGCAGAGGCTTCGTCTGCTGCACAAGGCGATCGTCGACCGCGAGGAGCAGGGCGAGACGCTGTCTCGACTCCTCCCCGGCGGGTTGACGGAGAAGCTTCGCCGCGACGGCCGCCACATCGGCGAGACGGAGCGGGTCGTCGTGACCGTCTTGATGAGCGACATTCGGTCGTATTCCACGATCGCGGAGCACGCCGACCCGAGTCAGTTGGCCGGACAGCTCAACGTTCACCGTGCCGCCATGAACGACGCCATCCTGGGCGAGAACGGCACCGTCATGCAGTTCGTCGGCGACGCGGTGATGGCCGTCTTCGGCGCCCCCTTCGAACAGTCGGACCATGCGGACCGCGCGGTGGCGGCGGCGTTGGCCATGCACGAGAAGCAGTTCGAGATCAACCGGCGCTGGGAGACGGAAGGGTTGCCGTCCTTCGGTCTCGGCCTCGGCCTCTCGACGGGCGAGGCGGCGGCGGCGCTCCTGGGCTCGGAAGAACGGCTGGAGTACACGCTGGTGGGCGACACCGTGAACCTGTCACAGCGCCTGCAGCAGCTCGCCGAGGCGGGGGAGACCGTGGTGTCCCAGGGGACGGTGGAGACGTGGTGCCACCCCAGGCCGACCGTCGCGCTGCCCCCACAATTGGTCAAGGGCCGCGACACCCCCGTCGTGGCCTACAAACTGGTGCAAGATGCAGGTCACTCTGGGAAGGGCGACAAGTGAAAGGCGATCACATGGATGCTCTCGTCGTGGACAAGGTCCGCAAGACGTTCGAGGCGGAGAACGCCCCGGTTCGGGCCCTGCGGGGCGCGAACCTCGTCGTCCCCTCGGGTGATTTCGTCGCCCTGATGGGTCCCTCCGGCTGCGGAAAGTCGACGTTGCTCAACCTCATCGCCGGCCTCGACGTGGCCGACGAGGGGACGATTTCGGTTGCGGGCGAGCTCGTGACCGGCCGGACCGAGGACGAGCTCTCACAGCTCCGGCGGCGTCACATCGGCATCGTCTTCCAGTTCTTCAACTTGCTGGAGGGGATGACGGTGCTCGAGAACGTGGCGCTTCCCGCGGTCATCGCGGGGCGCAAACGGCGGATGGCAGAGACACGGGCCCGCGACCTGCTCGACCTCCTCGGCATCGGTGACAAGGCCTCCACGGTGCCGGGCATGCTGTCGGGCGGACAGCGCCAGCGGTTGGCCATCGCCCGGGCGCTGGCCAACGAGCCCACCCTGCTCCTGGCCGACGAACCGACGGGTGCGCTCGACTCCGAAGGCGGGCAAGAGGTCATTGAGTTGCTGAGCCGTCTCCACGCCGGCGGACAGACGATCGTGCTCGTGACGCACGACCCCGATGTGGCGTCCGCGGCCGGGCGGGTCGTCCGCATGCGGGACGGGAGGATCGCGCTCGACGAAGTGGACGCCGCCCCCGTCGGGGTCACCTAAAGGCCGGGACGCCGTGGCGTTGCGAGGCGACGTGAAGCTCGACATGGGCGACGCCGTGATCACGGCGGCCGACAGCCGCGTCAGGGCCGGCCTGGGGGCGTTCCGGCTGGTCCAGGTCGCGATCCTGGGGCTCACCATCGGCGGGGTCGTCGTGGGGCTCCGGATCAACGTTCCGAACGGCAGCTCGTCGGTGGAGGCGGTGGCGTTCGCGCTGACGTTGCTGTGGGCGCTGGTCGGGTTCGTCGACCTGCACGCGAGGGACCGAACGGGTTCCCGGGTCTCCGCCTTCCATCTGCTGGCGGGCGTGGACGCCCTCGTCGCAAGCGTCGCGCTGACCGCCGGGCGCAAGGCGGAGACGCTGCACGTCTCCCATGCGTCGCGTGACGTCGCCACGCTGGCCGCCGTGCTGGTGACCGCGATCTCGTTCCATTTCCTGCTCGGACTGCCCGAAGGCCGCCTGGTCGATTCCGCCCGGCGGGCTGCGGTCGTCGCCGTCTACGCGGTGGCACTAGGACTCGCGCTCGCGTTCATCGTCGACAGCCGGTCCTTCACGGTGGTCGACGGCGCCGTCACGTGGTCGATCGCGGCCGCACTCGCACTCGCACCGATGCGGGTCCGTTACGTCAAGTCCATCGGGTACCTGCGGGAGCGGATGCAGTGGTTCGCCATCGGTGTCACGCTCTCCGCCACGGTCGCCCTGATCGTGACGGTGCTGCACCTCCTCGTGGGCTGGCCGGGTCCCTTCGGGGCGGTGGCGGCTGCGTCGACCGGCTTGATTCCGTTGGGCCTGCTCGCGGGCGAGAGCCGCCGGCTCGGGCCCCATGGCAGCCGGGTCCTGGTACAGGCACTGGCGATCTTCGGCTTCGTGGTGGTCGTCTCCGCCATCTACCTCGTGGTCGTGCTCGGACTAGGCCATGCACCCAAGACGACAGGCGACAAGGAGGCGCTCGCCTTGGCGCTGGTCGCGTCGGGTGTGGCCGCGGCGATCTACGTGCCCGTGCGAGCCCGTTTCATGGAGTCGGCCACGCATTTCGTCTACGGAGCGCGGGAGGCGCCGGACGAGGTTCTTCGCACGTTTGGCAGCAGGCTGACCCGGGCCATCCCGATGGACGAGTTGCTGCTGCAGCTCGCGGAGTCCTTGCGCAAAACCCTCAGCCTGGCGAGCGCCGAGGTGTACACGGGCACGGGTGAGGTGCTGGAGCGGACGGCATCGGTGCCCGATGCAGGCCCGGGCACCATTGTGGTGTCGCCCCGGGAACGGCCGGTCGTGACCCGGGCCGGCGTGTCCGGAACGGCCTGGGCCTCCGTTTGGTTGCCCGCACTGCTGCAAGGGCGGGAGGGCGAGCAGCTCCGGGTGGCGCCGGTCAGCCATGCCGGCGAACTCCTCGGCCTCATCGTCATTGAGCGCTCGTCCCAGGACACCGCCTTTTCGGAGGAGGACGACCGGGTGCTGTCGGACCTGGCGCGCCAGGTCGGGCTCGCGCTGCACAACTCACAGCTCGACACCGCACTGCAGACGACGCTGGACGAGGTGCGCAAGCAGGCGGACGAGCTGCGCGAGTCCCGGGCGAGGATCGTCGCCAGCGGTGACGCCGAGCGGCGCCGGGTCGAGCGCAACCTGCACGACGGGGCCCAGCAACGGCTGGTCGCCCTGGCGGTGAACCTGCGCCTCACCCGCGACATCATCGCCGACGACCCCGATGGCGGTGTCGAGATGCTCGACCAGCTGGCGGGAGAGGTGCAGGAGACGATTCAGGAATTGCGGGAGCTGGCGCACGGCATCTACCCGCCGCTGCTTGTCGACAGCGGCCTCGTCGAGGCCCTGCGCGCGGCGGCGAACCGCAATCCCCTCCCGGTGGAGATCGTCGCCGACGGGATCGGGCGGTACCCGGCCGAGGCTGAGGCCGCCGTCTACTTCTGTTGCCTGGAGGCGCTGCAGAACGCCGCGAAGCACGCACCGGACTCCCGCGTCGAGGTCAAGCTGTCGGAGGAATCGGGAGGGCTGCTCTTCACGGTGTCCGACAACGGGCCGGGCTACGACGCGGAGAAGGCGCAGAAGGGCCACGGCTACGTGAACATGGCCGACCGTCTCGGCGCCATCGGCGGCACGGTGCGCTGGGAGTCCGAAATCGGCAAGGGCTCGCTGGTGCGCGGGTCCGTGCCGCTGGTCTGATCAGACCGAGATGAAGCCCTCGCCGTCCCCGGCCTCCCACACCCGGCGGAGGGTGTCGGCACCGAGGTGCTCCTTGTTCAGGTAGGCCCGGGCGCCGCTCGTCGCGACCTCCGCCGGGAGGTCGGCGGCGTCGTAGGTCGAGCACAGGATGACGACGATGCCGGGCTGGAGCGTGACCAGTTCGCGGGTCGCCTCTATCCCGTTCATCTGCGGCATGTTGATGTCCATCAGGACGAGGGCGGGATGGACCTCCGCCGCCAGGGTCACGGCTTCGGTCCCATTCGCGGCCTCACCCACGAGCTCGAACTCGGCTGTCCTCTTGAGCACGGCCTTCATGGCGGCCCGGAACGGTGGCTGGTCGTCCACGACAATGGCGGGCAGCCGCTCGGTCACCCCCTCATTCTCGCACGGTGCCCCGGGTGTTCACCCTGGTGGTGGCACGCTCGGACGGGTGGGGTCACCCTCCCCCGGGCTCGCTCAGGTACACGAGGACGGCCTTGACACGGCGATTGACGTCGGGCTCTTCGGTCAGGCCAAGCTTGGAGAAGATGGAATTGGTGTGCTTCTCGACCGCCCGCTCCGAGACCTGCAGCGTGGCGGCGATCGCCGCATTGCTCTTTCCCTTCGCCATTTCGCCCAGGATCTCCGACTCACGGGGGGTCAGCCACGACAGGTCGGAGGTCCGCCGGGAGGACTTCGCCTCTATCAGCTCGTCCACCACCTGCGGGTCGATCATGGAGCCGGCCTGGGCAACCGTCCGGATGGCCTGCGCCAGCTCGTCCACTCCCGCCACGCGCTCCTTCAGCAGGTAGGCCCGACCCGCCGAACCGGTCTCGAGGAGGGCGAGGGCGTAGGACGGCGCCTTGAACTGGCTCAGCACGACGACACCGACGTCGGGCTGGTGCTCCCGGAGCCAGGACGCCGCCTGAATGCCCTCGTCGGTGCCGGTCGGAGGCATGCGGATGTCGGTGACCACGACGTTGGGTGACTCGGTCTTGATCAGCTCCAACAGCTCGGGCAGGTCCGAGGCCTTCCCGGCCAGCTCGAAATCGTCCTCGCCGTCGATGATGCGGGAGATCCCCTCCCGGAGCAGGGCATTGTCCTCCGCCAGCACCACCCGGATCGTCGCCATCGCCGCGTCACGGTAGCGCGTCCTCCTCTTTGTCCCTCGGCAAGGCCAGCGGCCCACCTCTCCATGGTGCTGGCATCCCCAGCCGGGACCGGGTGGCACCCTTGGCCCCGGCAGGGTCCGTCGCCACACTCCACTGCGGTGGACCAGGTCGGCAGCGGAGAATCGGCAACGTGATGGAGCGGCGCCTCGGCCTGGCGCGCTACAGGTTTCGTTCCACCCTCCGGCACCGGTGGGGCGGGTATCTGGCGCTGGTCGTGCTGGTCGGCCTGATCGGAGGGCTCGGGCTCGGGAGCCTGTCCGCCGCCCGCCGCACCCAGTCGTCCTTCTCGACCTTCGTGGCATCGACGAACCCCTCCGACCTCATCGCGTCGGTTTTCGCAGGCGGAACCGGGGCGAACAACCCGAACTACGACCCTGCGCTCACCGCGGCGATCGCCCGGTTGCCCCATGTCACCCACGTCGCGCCTGCCCTCGAGGTCGTGGGCGCGCCTCTGACCGCGGACGGCTCACCGCGTATCCGCGTCACCGGCTTGCGTACCCCGTGGGCAGCGTCAACGGACTCTTCTTCTCCCAGGACCGTCTGGCGATTTCCGCGGGGCGTCCGGCATCACCGAGCCGGCCGGACGAGATCGTCGTGGCCCCCGTCGTCGCCCGCCTGCTCGGCTGGCACGTCGGGCAGGTGATTCCGTACGGCTTTTACTCGCAGCAACAACAGAGCGAACCTGGTTTCGGGACGAAGGCAGTGCAGCCCGCAATGCGGGAGAACCTCAAGATCGTGGGCTTCGGGGAGCTCAACTCGGAATTTGTCGAAGACGACGTCGACATTCTCCCCACCATCATCCCGCTGACCCCAGCTGTTGCGGTCCGAGTGAACAGCGGCGCCTCGTCCGTCGCGCCGGGTGGTCCGGATGCGCGCTAGCGGCGGGCCTCGGGGGCCGGAGGGCTGACGGCCACCTTGAGCTCCCGCAGCGCGGCATCGAGCTCGGCCATCCGGTTCCGACGGGCCTGATCGGCCGCCGCCAGCTGTGCCCCGGTCGGGTGCTCCCCTCCCGAGCGCATCAGATGGTCGGCCTCGACGGCGAAGGCCAGGCCGCGCAGGCTCTCTGCACATCGTTCGCACAGGGCGCGTGCCGTCTGGTCGGGCGCTGAGTCGCCGGCGCGCTCGAGCCCGTCGACCGCGTCGTCGACCTGCGCGGCCACGCTGGCGCGGCGTTGCGCGTCGTCGGCTTCGGTCTGGGACAGGACGAGGTCCCGTGCGAGCTCGGCGGCCGTCACGGCCGGGCGGACGGAACGCTCCCAGGTCGCCTCGCGGCCCTGGCGCCGGTTGCGGGCGATCAACAAGATGAGGAGGAGCGCGGCGAGGGCAAGGACGACGGCGAGGAGGATCCAGCCCCATGGCGTCGACGAGGAGGTGGTCGTCGACGGGTGCGAGGTCGTGGTCGTCGGCGGGTGCGTGGTCGTGGTCGTTCGAGGCGCATGTGTCGTCGTTGTCGGGGCGAGCGTGGTGGTCGTGGCGGGCGGAGCAGTCGTGGTGGTCGTGGGCGCCGCCGTGGTGGTGGTCTCCGGCACCGACGTGGGGGTCGACGAAGTCGTGGGTTGCGCACCGGCCGGCGCGACGAGGTCGCATGTGATCCCCAGCAGCGGCAGGGCGATCACGGCAGCCACGACCGCTGACCGCACCACACCACGCCGCAGGACGCCAGCGAACATGCCGGCAGCCTAGATACGACCCCTGCCGCAGTGCACGGATGTGCTTCTCGAGCCGTTCGGGACCGGCGACTCGCCGAACAGCTCTTTTTCCTGTCGCGACACGCTGGTTGGACGTATCCTTCCTCCGTGCCTCCACCACCGTGGAGCGAAGCGCTCAAGTCTGCGGGCGCGGCGGTCGCCGAGGACTGAGGATGTCCTCGACCAGACCAGCCGCACCGTCAGCCGCGCCCGACGAGCGGCGTCAACTGACGGTGATGTTCACGGACCTCGTGGGCTCCACCGAGCTCGCCTCGGCGCTCGATCCCGAGGATTGGCACGACGTGCTCGACGCGTATCAGCACCGGGTCGCCTCCATCGTCACCGCCAACGGGGGCGTCATCGCGCAGTTCCAGGGCGACGGTGCCGTCGCTTATTTCGGCTACCCGCAGGCCGTCGAGTCCGCCGGAAGTGACGCGGTCTCGGCCGGCCTGGCGGTGGTGGAAGGCATGGCTGTCCTGAGCGCGGATCTTCCGCCCGGACTGGGAGTGGGACAGCTCCAGGCGCGGGCGGGCGTGCACACCGGTGAGGTCGTAGTGGCGGCGGTGACGGCAGGTGGCAACGAGCGGCTCGCGGACGTGTGGGGCCAGGTCCCGAACCTGGCGGCACGGTTGCAAGCCGCGGCCGAGCCGGGGCAGGTCGTGATCAGCGGCGACACGGCGAGTCTCGTCTCGGGCTACTTCGAGCTCGCCCCCCTTGGGTCGCTCTCTCTCAAGGGGATCGCGGAACCCGTCCCGGCGTTCCACGCGCTCAGGAGGAACGCGGCACGTCACCGGCTGGAGACCAGGCCGCTGGCCGCGTTCGTCTCGCGGGACGACGCGCTGGCCTGGCTCAACACCGAATGGGACCGGGCTGCCACGGGAGGGGCCCGCCTGGCACTCGTCATGGGTGAGCCGGGCATCGGGAAGTCGCGCCTTTTCTTGGAGTTCAGCTCCGATCTGTCGAGGCGCGGGTACACGGTCCGCACGGTCTTCTGCAGCCGGCGGGGCTCATTGAGCCCGCTGCAGCCCTTCGCCGAGTTGATGGACGGCACGCCCGCGACGCCGCTGGAGGTCGACGAGTGGGCTCGAGAGATGAGCGGCTCGGGTCCGCTTCTTCTCGTCGTGGAGGACGTCCACTGGGCCGACCCGAGCACGTTGGAGGCGGCGCACCTCGTCGCCCGGCAATCATCCCCGATCCTCGTGCTCATGAGCGCCCGCCCGGAGACGGCCGACGACCCCCACGTCCGGCCCGTGTCGCAACTGACCCTGAATCGTCTCAGTGACGAGGGCGCACACGAGCTCCTCGACCTGTTGCCGGAGACGGCTGAGCTGAAGCCCGACCTGCGCGACGCGCTGGTCCGGCGGGCGGATGGGGTCCCACTGTTCCTGGAAGAGTTGGCGCGGAGCCTGGCCGAAGGGGTTTCGGACCCGCAATCCCTGTCGATGTCGGTGACGCTCAGCGAGGTGATCACCGCGCGGTTGGACCGGCTCGGTGACGCCAAGCGGGTCGCCCAGGCGGCCGCCATCATCGGCCGGACGTTCGAAACGCCGGTGCTGCGCGCGGCGACGGGCCTGGACGACCCGGTGCTCCAGGCCGATCTTCGCCGCCTGATGGAGCACGCCATCATCGAGTCGACCGGTCGCGGCGAGGAACTGCAGTTCCGCCATGCACTCCTCCACGAGGCGTCGTACCGATCAGTGCTGCGAGCGGACCGGGTCCACATCCACGAGGCGGTGGGGGACATGCTGGTAGAGACGGGTCAGGCCGAGACCCGGCCCGAGATCGCCGCCTATCACCTCGGTGCCGCTGGTCGAGCCACCGACGCCGTACCGCTCTGGCAGAGCGCCGGACGTACGGCACGCGCCAACGCGCGTTTTCGCGAGGCAGCGGGCCATGAGCGAGCCGTGTTGGCGCTTCTGCCGCAGCTCCCCGAAACAGAACGGGATCGCATAGAGCTAAAATCGCGGAGCCGCCTGGTCATGTGCATGACCGCCGTCGACCAGAGCAACCCGGAAGTGCTGGGGGAGTCTCAGAAGGTGGACGAGCTGGCCCGCCGGCTCGAGGACCACGCTCTTCTGTTGCGCAATTACATGGTGCTCGTGCCGTGGTGGCAGGCCAGCGCGCAATACGACCGCATCGATTCGATCCTGGCCGAAGCGAGGCAGGAAGCCGAACTCATCGGGGACGAATGGGCGATACGGCTGCTCGGCCTGTACAAAGCGACGACGCGTCTGTGGCAAGGACGGCCGACCGAGGCCCTCGAACTCATGCGCACGGCCTACGGCGAGCTCGGGCCCGCGCTGGACGGGACGCTGCGCGATCTTCCTCCCATGCCGTCGGTCGAGCTGCTGGTCCTGGCGGCACCCCGGGTGGCGACAGCCGTCGCCTGCTGGCTGTGCGGACAGACGACGGAGGCGTGGCAGATCGCGAACGACGTGATGCGTTTCACCACCGAGCGCGACGTGCCGCAGGCCGTGGCCCTCTCGCACGTGACGGCTTCGATCATGGCGCAGCTCGACGGCGAGCGCGAGGTGGTGGTCAAGCAGGCCAGCCAGGCGTGGCACGTCTCAGACGAGGTGACCACCCGGCAATGGCGGCAGTGGTCCCAGTCGCTGCTTTGGTGGGCGGGGGAAGGCCTCGGCGAGCCGGAACTACCGGTGTCGCACCTGCGGCCCTACTTCCTCATGCTCCTGGCCGACGACCCACGCGTGAGCGAGGAGCGGGCACTGACGCTCCTGTCGGAGGCGCTGGCGACGGCCCGGAGTTCCGGCGAGGGTTTCTGTGAACCGGAGATCTTCCGGGTCCGGGGCGGCATCCACCGGGACGCCGGCCGGCTCGAGGCGGCGGCCCACGATTACGCGGACGCCGTCGCGCTGGCGCGGGCGCGGGGCGCCCCCATGCTGGAGCTCAAGGCGCTGACGGACTGGGCCCGCCTGCCGGACTTTCCTGCCCACGTGAGAGAAGAGCTCCGTGTGTGCAGCGCGGACATTGCGGCGGGTGGGCCGTCGAAGTGCCTCGATGCGGCCTCGGCAGTCCTGAGCCGGCCATGAGCCCCGCGGACTGGGACGACGCGTTTCTCGACGGACTCCGCTCCGTCGGCGATCCGGATGCCGACGCGGTCATCTCCGGACTCTTCGCGGGCACGGCGGACGCCAGTTCTGCGTTTCGGGCCCTCGTGGTCGAGCAGAACGAGCAGATGGATCCGGCGTTGGCGGCCTACTTGAGCGAGAAGAACGATCCCCCGCCATGGGCGAACGAGACCAGGGTGGCGGCAGGCCAGGAGTGCTTCGCCTCGTGGGGATCACACGTGTTCACGGCGCTCTACGCCGCGGCGTTGCCGTCGGCCTACGCCTGTTGGCGTGGTGTCCAGGTTCTCGGGCTCACGGCCCGGCTCGAGACCGACGCCAAGCGCCGGCTGAACGAAACGGCGCAGTTCCACCTCGACGTGATGGAACCGGGCGGGCTCGAGTACGGCGCCCAGGGCTTCTCCGACGTGCGCCACGTCCGGCTCATGCACGCTGCGGTCCGCTGGCTCATCGAACACGACCCGCGGGTGCAGTGGGACCCGGCCTGGGGTACCCCGATCAATCAGGAGGACCTCCTCGAGACGCTGTTGACGTTCACCGAGATCGTGTTCGAGGTGTTCGATCGCACCGGGATCGTGTACACCGAGCGGGAGGCCAACGACTACCTGCACACGTGGTCGGTGATCGGGTATCACCTCGGCGTCCGCCCCGACCTGCTGCCGCTGACCCGGGCCCAGACCTCGGTCCTCATGCCCATTGTGCGGCGCCGGCAGTTCGCCGCCAGCCAATCCGGCCAGGAGCTGACGGAGGCGCTCCTCGAGCAGAGTCGCCGCCTCACCCCGCCCGGGCTGCGCGGGTTGCCGGCGACAACCGTCCGCTTCTACGTCGGCGACAAGGCTGCTGACCTGCTCGGGGTCCCAGCGGCGGACTGGACCCGGATCCTCTTCGGCCCCCTGGCCGATGTGAGCCGCCGCTTGTCCATGGACAAGCTGCACCGCCGGGCGCTGACGAAGCTGTCGGAGCGGATCGGCTTCGGCATGCTGGGGCTTGCGGTCAGGGCCGAGCGCTACGGCGGCCGGCCCGCCTTCCAGGTGCCGACGTCGCTGGCCGCGCGCTGGAACTTCCCCGTTACAGGGGGCCGGGTGGCACCTGACGTTGGGCCAGGACCGCCTGCTGCGCAGGCGTGAACGGGGGGCTGAACAGGTCCGGATCGCGCTGACGTGACCGGAACAGATTCACGATGAAGTTCATGCGCTGAGGGAGCTCGGCCCAGTCCCGGGCGCCGGACGGGATTCCCGTACCCTTGGTCTTGTCCCAGGTGCCGATCGCGCTCTCGGCCGGCGTCCCCGTGAGGTCTGCCAGCGCGGAGGGGAACATCTGACCCTTCAGGGGAGGAACGTCCCGGCGCAGGTCCAGCGTTTCGGTCGCCGTGACGAGTTGCATGATGGATTCGGTCAGGGCCGTGTCCCACGCATCGTCGAGGACGCGGCAGAGGTC
Source organism: uncultured Acidimicrobiaceae bacterium (assembly GCA_963834405.1). Lineage (GTDB taxonomy): Bacteria > Actinomycetota > Acidimicrobiia > Acidimicrobiales > RAAP-2 > Bog-473. The sequence continues at coordinate 383,596 of CAWIBX010000005.1, forward strand.
GGCCGTCGCCTCGTCGAGGGCGCGACGGGCCTCCGACGTTGGCACGTGGCGCACAACGTGGTCGTCGATCAGCTTCTGCAGGGTGTCCGAGATGGCCGCGTCGAGCGCGCGCTGGATGGCCGGCTGCAGACGTTGCTGCTCGTGGGCGACGGCGAGGACGTTGGCCTGCAGGATCATGGCCGCCCGCCCCGGAGGCGAGAAGAGCGCATCGCGATATGCCGTGAAGGCCGTGGCGACGGGAGACGTCCCGGCTGCACTCGCCAACGCGGACTCGGTGGCGGCGAACGCATCCGTGGTCGACTCCACGCTCGGAGGTTCAGACGACCCGTATGACGCCAGCAGCTCGGTGAACAGCGGTGCCAATTCGGAGAAGACCAAGACGTTGCCCTCCGCGATGGCGTCGGACACGTCGGCGGTGATGGCCTTAATGGCCTCGGCCAGGTGGTCGTGCGATAGGTGCTTGACGGCCCATCCCGCGATCCCGTGGTTGAACCGTTTGAGGACGTCCTGCACGTCTTCGCTGTCGAGGATCGCCACGCGGGCCCGCGTGGGTAGCACCTCGCCCCGAATGGTCGCACCGGCCGTCTTGGAGGCCCAGACGGCGAAGGCGCACCAGGTGGCGTCCTCTCCGATGCCGGCGTCGCGCAGCTGCACCGCCAGCTCGTGATAGCGCTGGGTGATCAGGAGGTTCCGGAGGACCGGGTCCTTCTCCGCAGCGATGTCGTCGAGCGCCTGGCTCACGGTGCCGATGGTATGGCGTCCTCCGCCGCAGCGCCCGTGTGACCCGCAGGAGTGACTAGGTGGGCGGCGGTGGGGCCTTCACCCGTCGGCCCGGCGACAGGAGCCGGCCGAGCGGTCCCTGCATGACCTTCTCGAACTGGTCGCGACGGTGTGTGACAGAGATGCCGTCCCAATAACGCCCGCCGTAATAGAACTGGTCGCGGATCCGGCCTTCGACGGTGAAGTAACCCGCCTGCTCACCGGAGGCGAAGTTCTCGTAGGCGATGCCCACCGTCTCCATGATGATCATGCGGAAGTCCCAGCCGTAGTAGACGTAGCGCGCCAGGCCCATGAAGGCCTCGATCCCGAGGCCGCGGCGGTGCAGGCGTGGATGCATCACCACTGCGGCATGGCAGAAGCGATGGCGGAAGTCCGCGTTGTAGGCGACGACCAGACCCAGGACCTCCTGCGAGCCGTGCGGGCTGACCACGAACTGGCAGAGCACGCCGGGGTAGAGCTGCTTGAGGAACTCGTCGTAGCTCGGCGTGGTACCCCGGAACCGCCACTGGAACGTGACGTCGGGGTCGCTGGAGAGCCGGTAGAGCGGGGCGTGGTCCTCGCTGGTCAGCATGCGCAGATGAAGCCGGCGGGTCAGGAGACTCGGCGAGAGTCCCGAATCCGCATCGGGGATCAGGTCCGCGTCCGTCACGGCGTCCCGCTCTCATAGGGGAGATGGGCGAGCGCGCAGTACTGCAAGTAGGCGTCGCGCAAGGTCGTGATCTGCAACAGACACTCGATCGGCATGATGACGTCGCCTCCGACGGCGTCCTCAATTCCCACCATCAGGTCGACCGCACCGACGGAGTCCATTCCCAGATCGGCGACCAGGTCGTCCTCTTCGGAGACCTCGGCCGGAGCCCACTCGAGTTCCGACGCGAACCATGTCTTGAACTCGTCGAGCGACATCACGTCGGCACGGGTCTTCTCAATCGACACGACAGCTCCGAGGGTCGAACCACGGCCGCATGGCGCGGGCGTCGAAAAGACAGTACTCGGAAACCGCCGCGTTCTTGCCCCGCTGTCGCCACGGGCCCGGGGGTGACGCGGGGCGTCAGGCGGTCGTGATCCGGGCGAGCCTGTCGTCGGCCCACAGCGCCCGGACCTGATTGCGCCGCACCTTGCCACTGGGTGTCTTGGGCAGGGTGCCCCGCTCAATGAAGATCACGGCAGAGGGCCCGGCCGCGAACTGCCGCAGCAGTGATCCCCTGATCTCGCGTGCGCTCCGTCCGAGGTCTTGCGGATTCATGTCTGCGGCGGCCGGCTCGGCCACGACCACGTAGCGCCCGTCGCCGTCCGGTACGCACGCCGCGTTGCCCGGCCGGCACGCCGGGTGCCCGGCGACGACGGCGTCGAGAGCGCGGGCGTCGAGATTGCGGCCTGCGACCACGAACACGTCGTCGGTCCGTCCGATGACGTAGACCTCGCCGCGCCGCACGGCGCCCAGGTCGGACGTGTGGAGCCATCCGTCGGACGTGAGCGGCGAGCGCGCGTCGCCGACGTAGCTCTCGAGCAACGAGGGGCACCGGACCTGGAGTTCACCGGGCCCGGCACCGCCTGCGACACGGATCGCCGTCCCGGGGAGAGGCGGACCGCACGAGACCACCTCGGTGCCGCCGCCCTCGGCCTCCACCCACTCGTCGTCGGCCAGTGCGCCGGTGTCGAGCCGGACGGAGGTCCACCGCTCCTTCGTGCTGCCGATGGCGACGGCGAGCGTCGCCTCGGCCATGCCGTAGCCGGGGCACAGCGCGCGCGCGGACAAGCCGAACGCTTCGGCCGCCGAACCGAACTCACGCAGGCCGGCGGCGGGCACCGGCTCACTGCCCACGACGAAGCTCCGCAGGGACGACAAATCGAAGGAACGGGAGCTCGCCAACAGGGAACGGGTTGCGAGCCGCAAGGCGAAGGGCGGCGCGGTGGTGGAGGTGGCCCGGAAGTCGGTGCAGGCGGCCATCCAGCTGGCGGGGTCGGCGAGGAACGACTCCGGCGTCATGAGCACCAGGTCGGTCGCGGTGGACCACGGAGGGCTCACCGAGCACAGGGCGTAGAGGGCGAGCCCGATGAGACCCATGTCGTGCGAGAGGGGGAGCCAGCTGCACACGACGGCGCCCGGTGCGGGTGCCAACCACCCGTACATGGCGTCGAGGTTGGCGTCCAGGGACGTGAGGCTGAGGGCGACGCCGCGGGGTGCCGCGGTGCTGCCAGACGTGAATTGCACGAACCGGCCCGGCGTGTCACCGCGATTCGTCCGGCGGTGTGACTCGAAGTCACCGAACCCATGGAGCGGCACCCCGGCCGCCTCCAAGGGGGGAAAGAGCCCGGGTTCGCAGAGCAGGTGCTGCGCGCCGGTGAGGGTGCACATGGCCCTGATCTGAGACACGTATTCCTCGCGGTCCATGCCGCGGGCCGGATGCGGCAACGAAACCAGCGTGAGCCCAGACCGGAAGGCGCCGAAGAGCCCGGCCAGGCAGTCGTGGCCCGCCGTGAGCAGCGCGGCCACGGCGCCCCCGCTTCCGGCGAGGCTCTCGAGCCATGCACCAGCCCGGAGCGAGCGCCGTCCGAGCTCCGACAGCGTCACGGGAGCGGAGCCAGCGGAGAGGCAGAAGACGCGCGACCGCTCGGCTTCCGGAGCATCGAGCGCGTCCATGACCAAGCTCATGCGGACGTGAGCGTACCGGCTCCGTTGTCGCCAGTGGCCGTGTGAATCCGTGCGGTGGCCGAGTACCCTCGCCTGCATGCAACTCGACATCCACGTTCCGCGCTTCACGTGGCCCGGCGGTCCCGAAGCAATCGGGCCCACCTTCGCGTCCCTGGCGCAGACCGCGGAGGACATAGGGGTGCGGACGCTGTCCGTCATGGATCACTGGTTCCAGATGGAGATGCTGTGGCCGGCCGAAGAGCCGATGCTCGAGGGGTACACCACCTTGTCTTTCGCCGCGGCCAAGACCGACCGGCTGCGCTTCCGCATGCTGGTGGGGGGAGTGACGTACCGCCATCCGGGACTGCTCGCCAAGACCGTGACCACCCTGGACGTGCTCTCGGGCGGCCGCGCCGAGCTCGGGCTCGGAGCGGCGTGGTACGAGCGGGAGCACCGGGGGCTCGGCGTGCCGTTCCCGCCGTTGCGCGAACGCTATGAACGGCTGTCGGAGACGCTGCAGATCTGCTTCCAGATGTGGAGCGACGACAACGGACCGTTCGAGGGCAGGCACTACCAGCTGGCCGAGACGCTGTGCTCCCCACGGCCCGTGAGCTCGCCCCGGCCCCGTTTGCTCATCGGTGGCGGTGGTGAGCGGAAGACGCTGCGCCTGGTCGCCACCTACGCGGACGCATGCAACTTCATCGGGGACGTCGAGGTCGTGGCGCACAAGGTGGAGGTTCTGCGGGGCCATTGCGAGCAGGTGGGCCGTGACCCGTCGGACATAGAGGTGACGGCGCTCGCCATGGTGGCGGAGGACGCCGGCGCCGACGACATCCTGCGACAGGCCGAGGCCTTCGCCGGTGCCGGAGTCCACGCCATCGTGATCCGCTCCACCGGGCCCGATCCGGTCCGGTGGCTCCAGGAGACATGGGCACCGGTGGTCCCCCGTCTCGCGGCGATACGGACGGGGGGCTGAGCACCAGCCGGGCCGGCCGAGAGCCGGTGGAACGTCCGGGACGAGACGATGTCCGTCGCCGATTTTCGGGGCCGTTATCGTGCACTGCCGGGCCGCTAGCTCATCCGGAAGAGCAGGGGACTTTTAATCCCAAGGTGCCGGGATCGAGACCCGGGCGGCCCACCAGAAGTCGTGTCAGTGGGATGAAATCGGCATGACGTTTCCTTGGCGTGGACTCCGGTCCCAACAATTGGGGGAGACGCAGCAATCACTCATCGCTGCCCCGCCACTCGAGTGCGTTGTAGATAGTCCGTGCACCTACCTGCCGATTTCAGCGTAGAGACGAGGTTAGAAACGATCAGAGAGAACCGCCGACAAACCCGTCATTCGGACTGAAGGACTCGGGCCGGCTGCACGCGGCTGGCGAACCATGCCGGCCCCACCGTGACGATCATCGTGACGAGCAGGACGGCCGGAATGCATAACGCGACGCGGGTGCCCGGTACCACCGATGACGCTCCGATTCCGAGCTCGTTCGCAAAGAGGGCCCAGGCGGCGCGGCCGGCAACGATACCCAGCGGTATCCCGACGACCAACGAAATTGCAGCGAATGTCCCCGCCTGCCAAGCCACGAGCGCCAGGACCTGGCGAGGGCGGAATCCGATCGTCTTGAGGATGGCGATGTCGCGGCGGCGTCGCTGGACCCAGACGATCATCAATTGGGCCAGCACCCCCACGCCGAGGACGGCCAAGACCAGGGCCAGAAACTCGGGAACGCCTTCGATGCGCGCGTAGTTGCCGATGTCGAAGGGAGCCTGCCTCGTCACGAAACAGGTGGTTTGTTGGACTCCCGCGCAAAACGATGCGGTCGCCTTGCCCAAGCTCCGCACCTCACCAGCCTGATCAGGACCGGGTGCAAAGCGCACCAGCAAGAACACGGAGGAATCGGCTACCGACGTTCCGGGCGGCACGAGGTCTGCCGCGGTGACGGCCGCCCCGAGTCCCAAGTCGGTCGACGTGAAGCTCCCCTGGTCGAAGGCCGGGAACACCGCCTGTCCAACGATGTGCATCCTCCGCGGTACGCCATTGACGCTGAGAGTCACGTCGTCCCCGACTTGCCGGTGGACCAGACGGAGCACCGAGGCTCCCAACGCGACCTCGTCGGGGCGGGTTGGCAAGCGGCCGGTCACCAGAGTCGGCCCGACAAGCGGACCAGCCCCCTTGGACAGGCCGATGGCAGGAACATGGGAGTCCATCACGTCAACCGTTCCGAAGTCCCCGGTTGTCCAGGCTACGACCCCGGCTCGGTGGTGCATTGAGTTGTGGATGACGGTGGCCGGAATGGGGTTGAACTGGGTGTCGATCGCGGCCTGCCAGGTCTGCCCGTACAGCGACGGCGTGGTCACGAGGTGGACCAGGTTGGCGCCGAACGTGAGGGTGCCTACGACCATGGTGATCGACAAGATGGTGCCGACGAGCGCGCTGCGCACCGGAACGGCCCCTCGCGCCGCACCCGGGTTCAGCGCCTCGCGGATGCCAAGCGTGGCGGTGACAGGGGCTCCGCTGCTCGAGAGCCAGGCCAACCGCCTGCTTCGAGCTGCCGCCGTTCTGCGGTCCCCGGCTTCGCCAGCCCTCGAGCTCAGCCGCCACGACGGCACCGCCACGGCAGCAATCAGCGCGACGAGGATGCACAGGAAACCGATGCCGAGCACGGCGCCGTCGACGTTGATGCCGGGGCTGGGCTCGGCGACCCGCGCCGGACCTAGTGGCATGATCGGAGACGCCAGGACGGCGATGACGAACGCGAGCAACGCTCCCACCGCGGCCATGACGGCCACTTGCATCAGGCTGATGCACCACAACTGCTGGTGGTTGAGTCCGAGTGCCCTCAGCGTCGTGATGTCGGTCCTCGACGACCTGAGCTGTCGGAGCACCGCCTGAGCAATTAGCACCAATGCGGTGAGGGCGACGAGGAATGCGAAGATGGCCAACGCGATCGCCTCGGGCCGAATGGCGCGCTCAATCTGGGCGGCTTGGTCACTCAGGTTCGCGACAAAGACATCTCCGCCCGTGGCCGGGAACTTCTTGGCCAGTGCCTCGGCCTGCCGACCGAATTGGAACCCCGACGCACCCGGGCGGAGGCGCACGTAGGCCCCGTCGAAGCTCCGGTAGGGAGGGCCGAGTTGGTGGTAGAAGGCACGTGTGGCGAAAACGACCGGGAGCTGCGCCAACGCGTTGATCGGCACCGGATTGTCGCGCGTCAGGAAGAGGCCAACGACCCTCTGGTGGAAGACTTGCAGTCCCTGCGGCGACTGACCGGTCGCGGTGGAAAGGGTCGCGGCGAGCGTGATCTCGCTGCCGACCTGCGCGTGGAGCTCGGCAGCCGCTCGCACGTCCAGCGCCACCTCGTGGACCCGATTCGGAAGTGGCAGGCGCCCTGAGAGGATGCGAGGGCGCTCGATGACCCGGCCGAATCGTTGGTCGACGGGCGCAAAGACCTGAGCTTCAACCAGCTTGGGGCCCGGCCGGACCGGCAGTGCCTGGACCCCGATCAGCGGCGCCACCGTCTCGACGCCGGGCAGCTTGGCGAGCGCCGGGTAATAGCCACCAAACCCGGTGTTGTCCGGAGAGATGAGCACGTCGGCGGCGTTGGTGCTGGCGAGGAAGCGACCATACGCGGAGTCGGTGCGCCTGGCGCCGGCGGTGGCGGTCAGGACAACTCCGCCCGCGAGGCCCACGATCGCGGCCAACAATGCCCAGTTCCGCCATCGCGCCCGGAGCTGGCGCGCAACGACCCAGATGAGGGCAGCCACCCCAACCCCTTTACCGGTCCGTCGTTTGGACGGTGGACATGTGACTTGTCACCGGTCCATTAAAGAAGAACCGGAGCGATGTCGACAGGGGGGTACCCCTCCGTAGCGCGTGTGGTGACCACCACTGGCTGCTAACAGGGACTTTCCGGTCGACGGCACCGGAGTCGATCGGCCGGTCCCAACAACCGTGTTGCATTGTGTCTCACGCCGTTTCAGTCCGTCACTGGCACCCTCGCTCGTTCTTGCTCGCACCAGCGGTTTTGCGACGTGATGCAACGGGAAGCATCATGCTGTAACGCTTTGACCTGGACTTTTAATCCCAAGGTGCCGGGATCGAGACTCGGGCGGCCCACGAATGCCCACGAATGCCCACGAATGACCCAGGAAAGACAGGCCCGCCCGACCGAGCCCCGTTCGTACGTGATAAGGGAGATTCGTACGTGATACGGGAGGTTCTGCTGTCTGATTGACGGGTTACAGAAGCGTTACCTTGTGGCCGCGTCGAGAGCAGCACCGAGGTCGGCGAGGAGATCGTCGAGGGTCTCGACACCGACCGACAGGCGAATCAGGCCTGGATCCACGGCCAGCGGCGAGTCTGCTGCCGATGCATGAGTCATCCGGTGAGGGTGCTCAATGAGCGACTCGACTGCCCCTAGCGATTCGGCCAACGTGAACAGCGAGGTGGAGCGGGCCACGTCGAGCGCGGCCCGCTCACCTCCGCTCAGCGAGAACGACACCATCCCGCCGTAGCCGCTCATCTGTCGGGTCGCGACCTCGTGACCAGGATGATCTGGTAGGCCTGGGTAGAGGACCGAGGCGACTGCGCGATGTCCGGAGAGGAACTTGGCGATAGCGGCCGCGTTGGAGCAATGGCGTTCCATGCGCAGGGCCAGCGTCTTGACCCCCCTCAACACCAAGTAGCAGTCCATCGGACCCGGAACTCCTCCCACCGCGTTTTGCACGAACCCAATCTGTGCCGCCAGCTCTTCGTTGTCGGTCGCCACGAACCCACCAACGACATCGCTGTGGCCTCCCAAGTATTTCGTCGACGAGTGCACAACCACGTCTGCTCCCCACCGAAGCGGTCGCTGTAAGTAAGGCGTGGCAAACGTGTTGTCCACCACGACAAGAGCACCACGATCGCGGGCGAGAGCAGACACGGCTTCGATGTCCACGATGGATAGCAGTGGGTTGGACGGGGTCTCAATCCAGACCATCTTCGTTTGGTCCTGCCAGACCTCACGAATTGTGTCGAGTGATCGGAGATCCGCGGGCGTGTATCGGAGTCCGGCCGGTGCCCATACCTTGTCGAACAGCCGATAAGTTCCGCCGTACGCGTCGTTCGGAATTACCGCATGCTCGCCTGGGTGTAGCAGCCGCAGCACCGCGTCCTCTGCAGCTAGCCCGCTCGCGAAGGCAAGACCATGCTCCGCTTGCTCGAGGGAGGCCAGGCATCTCTCGAGCGCACGACGTGTTGGGTTGCCGCTTCGGGAGTACTCATAGCCACGGTGCTCGCCCACGGATTCCTGGGCAAAGGTCGTCGCGAACGACACGGGCGGGATCACCGCGCCGGTGGCCGGATCTGGTGGTTGCCCGGCGTGGATTGCACGAGTCTCAAACCCCGCCCCATCGCCGACGAATCCGGCTCGGCTCATCTGCCGACCCCGGAGAGAAAGTCCAGCAAATCGCTGCGGGTGACGATGCCGGTCGGATGGCCACCGTCGACGACGAGAACGGCGCTGCTGTCCGCAAGGCGACCTGCGGCCATCTCAACTGCTTCACCCGTCCCGACCATGGGCAGAGGCAGCGCCATGACCGCGTGGACCGGAACGTCCAATGAATCGGCAGCGCTGACGAGCCGGGCGAGGAGGACATGTTCGCTCACGGTCCCAACGACTTCCGCAAGCGCGAGCGGCGGCTCGGCCTTGACCACCGGCATCTGGGACACGCCGTACTCGCGCATGATCGATATTGCCTCGCGGACGGTCTCGTTCGGGTGGACGTGGACTAGAGGCGGGAGCGAAGAAGTGGCATTGCGCTCCTTATACGCGAGCAGTTCACTGACCGTGTCCCCGCCGGACCCACCGGAGCGGAGGAACCCGTGATCGGACATCCAGCCGTCGTCATAGACCTTTGAGAGGTAACCCCTGCCGGAGTCGGGGATTATGACCACGATCACGGTGTCGCGTCCGGCCTCCAGTCCAACCTGGACGGCTGCCCAGACGGCGGTACCGGCGGAGCCACCGACGAGAATTCCTTCCTCGCGGGCAACCCGGCGCGCCGTGAGGAAGCTGTCGCGGTCAGAAACCATGACCACCTTGTCCGCGATGTCGCGATCGTAGGCCTCAGGCCAGAAGTCCTCGCCGATGCCCTCCACCAGGTACGGGCGACCGCTGCCGCCCGAGTAGACGGATCCCTCGGGGTCAGCGCCGATGATCTGAATGGCGGGGTTCTGGGTCTTCAAGTAGCGGCCGACACCCGAAATAGTCCCTCCGGTCCCGATGCTCGCGACCAAGTGGGTGACGCGGCCTGCGGTCTGGCGCCAGATCTCCGGTCCCGTGGTCTCGAAATGTGCTTCTGGGTTGTATTGGTTGGAGTACTGGTCGGGCTGGAAGGCACCGGGCGTGGCCTCGACCAAACGACGGGCGACCGAGTAGTAGGAGTCCGGGTGGTCTGGGTCGACTGCCGTTGGGCAGACTACGACCTCCGCTCCGTAAGCGCGGAGGAGCGCCACCTTTTCCGAAGCGATCTTGTCGGGCATAGTGAAAATGCAGCGATAGCCGCGCCGGGCGGCGACGATCACCAGACCGACGCCGGTGTTGCCAGACGTCGGTTCGACGATGGTTCCTCCCGGTCTGAGCCGCCCGTCGCGTTCGGCCGCCTCGACCATGGTGAGCGCGGGCCGGTCCTTGACGCTGCCGCCAGGATTGAGGAACTCCAGCTTGGCCAGCAGCTGGCCTGGAACGCTTCGCCCGATTCTGTCGAGCCGGACCAGCGGAGTGTTCCCGATCAGGTCTAGCAACGAATCCGCGGCCTCCATCGCCGGACCTGCATCGCTGATCGAACTCACCTCTATGCCCGCGTCGACCGCGACAGGGACGTCGCTCAGCACCTCGACCGGCAGGCCGGCCCGGTGGAGTTGGCCTGCCACCTTTACCAGCCATTCCCTACCCTGGTTGCTGTCGGGAGCAATCAGTCCGATCGAGCGCGGGATGTGCGACCGCAGATCGGCGATCGTTTCCGGTGGCAAGGGGCCGTTGGCAACGTCCAGCCGTCGGCGGGAACGTGCGGAAACTCGCTCTGGGACTGCGGCGGAGTCGATTACGAGGAGGACGTCCATGGCGGCGTCCCCATCATGCTCCCAACGGGGGCTCGACCAGCGCAGGGCCTCCGCCGCGGCGCCACAGGTGTCGGTGCCATGCTCTGACCACGTCCGAATGCCCGAGGGGCAGTTGGCCTCTCGGAAGCGGGTTCGGTCGGTGGTACTGGTTCCACTGCGAGGAGATGCTCCAGTTCGCACCCGCGCTCTGAACGTCAACCGAGCGGCCAGGTTGCTACTGCCTTGCTACTGAACTGCTCGGACAGAGTCGCACCTAAAGCGCGTCGGTGGACGCGCCGCCCGAGTCCATCTGCGCCTCTGGACCGAGAGCAACCACGTAGACGGTCGGACCCATCCTTTTAATCCCGGTTGTTCCGGGATCGGCGTGGGTGACTGCGGCGAACGCTAGTTTCGGTCTGATCCCCATGTGACGATCGTCGCGACGCGATAGGTCCTTCCCCGAGAGGGCGTCGCGTCTCCAAAATGCGGTCCTTGCCGTCCTCGGTGGTGTGCCCCCGGCTCGCCTGGCGTCCAGGGCGCCGCTGCGGGCCTCCGCTGCGCTCCGGTTCTCGCTCGGACTCCGTCCGTCCCTGGACCCCGGGCTCGTCCGGGTGCAAGAGGCGCTCGAGGGAGCGACACTGATCGTGTCGCTCCGGCGTGGGAAGAGCGCCGGAGCAGAGGAGGTGATGGTCGTGCGCGACGTCGAGCTCTACGCCCAGGTGCTCGGGCTGGTGGATCCGTGGTTCGTCGAAGACGTGGCCCTGTCGATCGAAGAACGCCGCGTCGAGGTCAGAGTCGCCCACCACGAGGGACGGCTGTGGCCGTGCCCGACCTGTGGCGCCGAGCTCGCGCTCTACGACCACTCCGACGAGCGCTCCTGGCGCCACCTCGACACCGGGGGGTTCAAGACCTTCGTCACGGCGCGCCCACCGCGGGTCCGCTGCTCGGACCATGGCGTGCTGCAGGTCCCACTGCCCTGGGCCGAGCCCCGCAGCCGCTTCACCCGCGCCTTCGAACGCTTCGCCATCGACGTGCTCAAACAGACCGACGTCACCGGGGCGGCCGACATCTTGGGCACTAGCTGGGACGAGTGCTGGGGGATCATGGAGCGCGCCGTCGCCCGGGGCCAGGCGCAAAAGAAGCACCAGGTCCCGGCCCTCATCGGCGTGGACGAGAAGGCCATCGCCAAAGGGCACTCCTACCTGACCCTCGTCTACGACATCGCCGGCGCCAGCGTCGAGTACATCGCCGACGGTCGCACCCAAGCCAGCCTCGATCCCTACTTCGAGTCCTTCAGCGAAGAGGAGCGTGAGGGGATCAGAGCCGTGGCCATGGACATGTGGCCGGCCTACATCAACTCCGTCGAAACTCATCTGCTCGATTCGCATCAAAGGATCGTCTTCGATCGCTTCCACATCATGAAACACATGGGAGAAGCCGTTGACACCGTGAGAAAGCGCGAGAACCGAGAGCTGCGCGCCGAGGGCATCGACGCGTTGGTCGGCACCAAGTATGTGTGGCTCTACGCCGAACGCAACTTGCCGGCCAAGCACAAGGGACCCTTCCGGGCGCTCAAGGCTCTCAATCTCAAGACGGCACGGGCGTGGGCCATCAAGGAGTCCCTCGCCGTCATGTGGAACTACCACGCCTCGGGTGGGCGACCAAGTTCTACACGCAGTGGTTCTTCTGGGCCACGCACTCGCGCCTCAAGCCCCGTGATCGACGTCGCCTACATGATCAAGCGACACCTCTACGGCGTGCTCAACTACTTCTCGGCGGCGAGGATTACGAATGCAGCTGCAGAGGGACTGAACTCGAAAATCCAAACGATCAAGAAGATGGCCTACGGATTCCGCAACCGCGAGCACTTCAAGACGGCCATCTTCTTCCACTGCGGAGGGCTACAGCTTTACCCAGCTACCCACGGGGAAGCCGGATGACCCTTAATCCCAAGGTGCCGGGATCGAGACCCGGGCGGCCCACTCTAAATATCGTGGTCAGAGGGGGTGTTGACTCTGCTCCTTGCTTCCGCAACGTGAATCCCGGTCCCAACAATTGGCTCTGAAGTCACCGTCACCCATCACTGCCTCTGCAATTCGAGGAGACGCGCGGATCACGTCGGCATGGCGACGCGATACCCCATCGAACGGGCGGCGACCGTCATCCGTTCGTCGTAGGTGACGATCTCACCCAGATCGATGCCAAGCCGGGCGGCAGTAGCCAGGTGTATAGCGTCGAGTGATCGCAGTTCAATGGGACCTAAGGAACCGGCCAGATTGAGAACTCCGTCGCTGACCCGCACCAGGTCCAATCGAGCAAGAGCCCGTCGGCCAGCGGCGACCGCTGCCTCCCCAACGGGAAGCAGAGCCCTGAGCACTTCGGTGCGAGCGAGGGCGCTCGAAATCAAAGGCCGACGCCGTCTCAGGTACTTGCGCAGGGCATCGGACTCGGGTTCCTTGATTGCCAGCTTCACGATGGCGGACGAATCCACGTAGGTGGCCGCCATCGTTTAGCGTTCGTCGTCGCGCAAACGTCTGAGGATGGCAGAAGGTAACTCGGTACCCGCAGGCAGGGTCAGTGGCGCGGGGAGGTCATCGAGATCGGCCGAGGCCGCGTTGATCTCTCCAGCCGCCCGCAACTGCTCGAGCGGACTGCCTTCAGGGAGTGGAGTGAGTTGCGCGACGGGTCGACCACGATCGGTTATCTCAATCACCTCGCCTCGTTCGACAAGTCTGAGTAGCTCGCTGGCACGCTGTCGAAGCTCGCGCACTCCCACCGAAGTCATGTGTAACATATAGCACATTGCCCTCCACCAGGCAAGGGGTCGATGTCCTGACTGCATCCGTCCCGGTGCTCGCGATCGTTGCCCGATCGGCACCGGCACGTCCGGACGCGACACCTAGAGACGCGATTCGACCGGGAACGGCGGTCGCCGTTATGTACGCAGGGCCGTAGCTTTGGGTCCCATAACCCTTGCCGGGAAGGGGGCATCCATGTCGACCACGCCACCACCGATCTCATTCGTGCGGACCCCGGGACGGTTGAGCCCCACACAGGTCGCCGAGGGGACCTATCTCGTTCACCAGGTGGTGGACCTGGCTGGTCTGTTCTGGTCTCTCAATAGCTGACTCAACAGACGGGACATTCGGGGAATCGCCGATCATCCCAACGTCGTGACTCGGCAAGAAACGGGCGCATATCCGGCGTAACCGGACGGGGACGGTCTCAACAGTGATGACCCTCGCGCGTAATGGGGCACCCTTCCCGACACCGGATCTGTGGAGCTGGTCGATCTGCAGGCTGTTCGCGGGTCCGATCTGACGGAACCAGATTCGAGTGTCGCCAGCGGGCCGATCATCGCCATGGCGGATCCCTGACCGGCCCACCGCCCCGGTCACTCGGCCCGCAACAGCAGCGAGGTGCGCGTCCTGGCGGCGACCCGCCCAGGGAAGAGGGCAACCAGGTTGGCGAATACCACCGCCCCGAGCGCGACAGCGGCAATCGAGAGGGGGGGCACGGTTGGATGCGGCACGGCCGAGATACCGTCAGCGAATAACGTCCACAACCAGCGCCCCAGGGCGATCCCGATCGGGATGCCGAGCACCACCCCGACCACCGCGGCCACCGACGACTGCCAGGCCACCGAGGCGGCGATCTGCGGGTGGGTGAATCCCAGCGCCTTCAGGAGGGCGAACTGGCGTCGGCGTTGGCGGACCGACGCGACGAGCGTGAGCCCGAGCGCGCCGATGGCCCCGATGGCCAGGACGGCGGCGAGGATCGCTGGGGTCGCGCTGATGCTGCGGGAGTCGGCGATCTCGGCCGGGCGCAGCGCGCTGACCACTCCGCCGACCGGCACATCGGGATCCGAGGGCCGGTCGAGCACCGCCGCAAGGTGGTCGAGCGAGCGCAGCGCGGCGGCGTCGCTCACGCCCTGGCGGACGGCGACGAAGACAGCCATCGGGCCGGGAACCAGGCTGCCCTGCTGGTTGAGATCGGTGGCCGAGAAGAGCGACGTGGCCATTACCGCCCCGGTCCCCATCTCCAGAGTGGGATCACCCGACCCGCCCATCGTCGGCAGGGTCGCCGTCCCGACGATGCGCAGGCGGACCTTGGTGTGACCGTCCATCTGCGCGACGACCGTGCCGCCGACGTGTGCGTGCAGCGACGCCAGGGTCGCCGGTCCGAGCACGACCTGAGACGGCTCGTCCAGCGGGCGGCCGGTGAGCATGGAGGGGCTCACCCCGGCGCCCGGCCGCATGGCCAGCACCGGCACGGACTGCCCGTCCAGGGTGGCGGTCTCGAAGTAGACGCCGGCCCAATGGGCCACGTCGGGATCGTGGTCGAGCAGTGCGGTCGTCTCGGCAGCCGGCAGGTTCTCTGCGGCGGAGAAGCCGGCCAGCAGGGCGTAGTCCCAGTTCCATCCGTACAGAGATGGTTGGGAGACGAGGGCGTTGAGGCTCGATGCGAACGTGAGCGAGGTGACGATCACCGTGATCGCGACCACGGCACCGAGGAGCGCGGAGCGCATCGGTGCGGCGTCGCGTCCCGCCCGCCCGCCCAGCGCCGATCGGATGCCCAGCACCGCGCTCGGGGGGAGCCCGGCCGCGGCCGCCCGGATCCACCCGGGGTCTCGGTTGGGGGTGTCCAGCCTCCGCGCCAACCGGTGCGGCGCCACCCGGTAGGCGACGAGCAGTGCGGTCGCCGTGAGGGCCACGACGAACAAGAGGAACCCGAGACCGAGCACGGTCCAGTCGAAGGCCACGCCGATGTCTGGGTAGACGGGCCGGACTGGGCCGATCGGGGCCAGCGGGGACAGCCCCACCGCGACCCCCACCGCCAGGAGCGATCCGGCCGCGATTGCGCCCCCGACTCCGACGAGCCCATCGGCCACCGCCATGGCGGGCCCGGCCCCCAGGGCGCGCACGATAGCGCCCTCCTCGGCGTTGCGCCGGACCAGGCGGCTGATCACCTGACCGTTGATCACCAGCGCGGCGAGGGCGGCGATGAGCCCGAACACCCCGAGGGCGATCGCTTCGGGGCGGATGGCGCGCTCGGCCTTGGCGACGTACGGGGCACTCGTGGTCGGTCCCCCGACCGGGCCGATGTTGGGGATGACCTTGTTCACGGCCGAGACTACGGCCGCCTCGTGCGCCAAACCGCCGTCGAGATGGAACGACACGTAGGTGTAGTAGGCACAGCACGTCTCGAGCTGCCTGGTCAGCGTGGGGGTGATCACCGCGATCTGGTTACCGAGCGCGGCATCGTCGTCCTGGACGACCTGGGGGTTCCACTCCACGATGCCGACGAGCTTGAACGGCACGATGAGGTGGGGCTTGTCACGCGGGTACCCGCTGAAGCTCGGCTGGTTCGCCTGGGCGTCGGTGAAGAAGGCCACGGGCAGGGTGGACCCGATGTGCAGCCCGAACTGGGCGGCGGCCCCTGCGGACATGACGATCTCGTCCGCCCGGGTGGGGTCGGCCATGCGGCCATGCAGAACGGTGACCCGGTCCGTGGAGAAGTACTCGGCGTCGCTGCCCGTGCTGCCCTCGAGAGCGGGTGGTGCCTCGCCCGGGACGCCCGTCCCACGGTGGTGTCCCAGAACCTGCAGGGTGCCGTCGAAGCCGACGACGTCCACCGCTCGCTTCACATAGGGGACCCGGGCCACGGCCTCGGCCACCTTCTGCGAGTATCCGATGTTCGTGATGGGGCCGAACTCGGCGAACATCCGCAGGTCCGAGGGGTTGGTGCTCGCCAGGTAGGTCGGGAAGGAGGACTGCGTGCGGCGCGCACCGGCCACCGCCGCCATGGCGACGCCCCCCACGAGGCCGATGAGCACCACCAGCGTGAGATACCCGCCCCAGCGCCGGCGAAGGGTCGCCCGGAACCGGTAGGAGGCCTCGCGCACAACCGCTCGGATCAACCCTGACCCTCCTGCTCCTCATGCACGGCCCCGGTGGACCGGCTACCGGTACCGCCCTGGCGCCACGGCTTCAGTGTTGCTGAGCAGCAGGATGCCACCAAGGTAGCTAGCGCGCCGGTGTGACCTCGTGCTAGCACCCGGGCGGGTGGTGGCGCGTTGTCCGCCTCCCTACATGACCACCTCGTCTGGCCGAGCGTGCCCGCCGCCGGGCTCCACGCGTGACGTGAGCCGGCCTGTAGGCGGGGTTCTACGTCTTGGGTCTTGGTGGGTGACTTGGCGAGATGTCTTTGCTGTGATCTGCGAAAATAAGGAAGGTCGCGACGCCGCAGAGCCATTGCCAAGATCTTGAGTCACGATTGCGTCACGTTCTCAAACGTTCCGTGGAGGTGTCCCAGTTTGACGGGAACAATAAGCATGTGGGGCATGCCTCCGAGGTGCCAGCTTGCGTACGGGGCGTAGGAGCCAAGACGAGCGCAGTCCCCGGCGGATGGTCTCGAATTGGTACTTCACCAATGACCACAACGGGAGGGCGCCGGTCCCAACAACCGTGTTGCACTGCGTCTCACGCCGTTTCGGTCCGTCACTGGCACCCTCGCTCATTCTCGTTCGCACCAGCGGTTTTGCGACGTGATGCAACGGGAAGACTCAGACTGGAACGACTTGACCAGCACTTTTAATCCCAAGGTGCCGGGATCGAGACCCGGGCGGCCCACCAATTACTCCGAGAATGGTTATTAGAAACCGATCTCGGGTCCTTCGTGCTCAAGGGATCGTGAGCGTTCGAGAACCTGGCGGAGAACGGGCAAGACCGCTCTGTCCGTCTCGCGTCCGGCGGCCTCCTTCGACCGGATGACGTCCGCCAGGCTGGCAACTTGGACTTGGAGCGAGTCCGTTATCCATTCCCGGCTCGCGCCACGCCGAAGGTCGTCATAACCCCGCGTACCATCAGGGAGCAAGGCTATGTCGAGATACCCGAGGTCTGTGACGAAGGTCCATGCTGTACCCCAATCGAATGAATGTTCATGGAGTGGGACCTCGACCGGTGCTGCAACGTCGGGGAGGCGAATCTTCGCGTTGAGCTCTCGGAGCGCGCTCGCCAGACGACCCAAGTTGACTCCATCGTGTGACGGGGTCACATCCACGTCTCGGGTGATGTATGGGGAACCCCGGAGTTCGGCGGCAAGCCCTCCGATGATGACGTAGCGAACGCCGTGGCGTTCAAGGACTCCCAAAAGTTCGGCTGGCCGATACGGAACAGGTTCAGACATTTTCAGAGACGCGATCTCTCCTGCGCCTCTGTACTTGATCGTCGAAGCGCACGCGCTCCAACAGATCGGCCAGGCGTTGCGCAGGTGTCATTCGAAGGTGCTCATCGATGACGACAGCGCTCGATTCGTCCAGCCGTGAAAGACGGAAGGAGAGCTCCAAGCCGCAACCGTTGATTACTTGCCGGAGCACCTCCAGGCTTGGGATAGCGTCACCTCGTTCCCACCGGGCGATGACGGATTGGGGTTTGCCGATCCGGCCCCCGAGTTCGGCTTGGGTCAAGCCGGCACGAAGGCGTGCTTCGCGCTGCACAGGTGAATAACGCGGCTTCCTACTGAGTTGCTACTGAAATGCCTGGACAGCAGCCCATTCGGGCGGATCCAGGAGACCGACCCGTCGACTGGATGGGGTCTATGTGTTGCTGACGCCCATATTCCGGCCAGGGGTGACAGCTGCGGCACCATGGGGGTTCCCCGTCGGCGGATAAAGTCCAAGAGCTGAGCGCTCATGCCGCGGTCGCATTCCTGACCCGGTCGTCGTGCTCGATGAGGTTGGCTGCTCCTCGTATGACGCAGCGCAGCGGGTCTTCGACCACGCAGGTTTTGATCGCTGTGGAGATCTCGATCCTCTCGGCTAGACCAAGCAGGAGAGCTCCGCCTCCGGCGAGCTGGATCCCCCTCCTGAGGACGTCGTCGGCGAGATCCGGGGGCATCTCCGACAGCACCTCGTGCACAGCCGAGAGGATCGCTCTGATAGCGGGATCTAACGCTCCCGCGATCAGGTCGCCTGAGACCTGTACGGCTCGGAGGCCATCCGAAGCGGCGCAGACGCCGATCGCCTCGGCCCAGCCGGTGTCGCCGCCGGTGAGCCCAAGAGCGATCTTCAAGTTCTCCGCAGCTCGGTGACCGAGTGACACGCCGAAGGCTGATTTAACGGCGTGGATGATCGATCCGTCCATAGCGTTCCCGCCCACGCGAAGCGAGCGGGCACGCGCCACCCGGGTGCCGACCACCACGGCGACTTCGGTCGTCCCGCCTCCGACATCCACCACGAAAGCGCCAGCTCCGCTGGAGGCCTGTGCTCCCGCTCCGATGGAGGCGGCAACCGGCTCGTCGATCAGCCGAACGGTGCAATGCGGGCTTCGGGTCTCGACCGTGGCGGCGACCGCCTGGCGCTCCCACCAGGTGGCGCCCTTCGGGACGCAGATGACTGCCAGTGGCCGAAGCAACCTCCGATGCACATGAGCTCGGTGCAAGAAGACATTGAGCATAAGCGTCGACACCTCTAGGTCGGCGACGACGCCGTCTCGGAGTGGCCAAACCACCTTGATGCCCTCCGGCTCCCTCCCAAAGAGCGCTTCGGCCAATGTCCCGACCGTGACCACCCTCTCGCTTGCCCGATCGAGGGCGATCACGGACGGCTCCTCCACCACGAGGCCCCGCCCGGCTACGTAGATCAAGGTGTTGACGGTTCCAAGATCAATTGCCAGTCCGGGTCGTAGCCGCATGGTCCCTCCAAGTTCAACGTCTTTCCTCGGGCTAAGTATCCCTTCGGAGGCGACGACTGCGGTACGCGGGTTGCCCCGGTCACCGCGGGCGTCCCATGCCTCGGGTGCCGCTTCTTCCGACCAAGCCCCGCAGTGGGTCCAGTGGTCCCAAATCAGGCTCGACGGGTGTGCCCACTGCCTCCGTTCATCGATACTCGCCCGCCGGAGGACTGACGCTTCACCGCTGGCCCATCACGCAGCGATCGTGACCATGGCGCGGGCGTCGAGGAGATCGGCTCGGCGTATATTCCGGCCCGGGAGCCGGAGCGCAGGGCGTCCGGACCGAACCTTCGGGGGGCAAGACGTGGAGCAGGAGACGCTCGTAGATCAGAAGACCGGCCGGAAGTGCTACCTCGACCTCCCGTCCGATCTCTCCGATGGCGAGGAGGTGACCTTCATCCTCAACCTCCACGGCGGTGGGTCGGTCGGAGCCTGGCAGCGCGAGTACTTCCCCGCCTACGACTACACCGACGCCTACCGGCTGGTCATCGCCACCCCATCGGCCGCCACCAAAGAACCCACCCCCCATTGGGCGGCCGAGGCGGACGATGAGTACCTCGCTGATCTGGTCGAGGCGGTGGTCCAGCGCTTCGGTGCCCGGAACATCCGCTCCTTCTGGCTGGTCGGCCACTCGCAGGGCGGGATCACCTCCAACCGGCTGCTGTCGACGAACCGGTACTTCGCCGATCGTGTGGACGGTTGGTTGAGCCTCTCGGGGGGACGTCTCGGACTTCCCGCCGAGCGCGCCGCCAACGCCGGTCCTCCCCGCAGCGAGGCGGAGAGGGCCCGCATGGAGGAGGTGTTCTCCCGTCGCCGCATCTTCGAGCTACCACCGCCGCCCACCGCCGACTTCTCGTTCATCTACGCGACCGGCGAGCACGAGATCACTTCGCTTCCCGAGATCTCTCCTTGGGCCGAGCGCTACGGCGCTGAGGCCCGGGTCCGGATGGCCGATGTCGTCGACACACAGCCGGGCAAGGTCCACGACGGTCGCTTCGACGAGAACCCGACCAAGAGCTGGGGGCGCAGGCCCACCCCGGGCACAGCCCAGGTCTACGTGTTCCCCAATGCCAAGGACGGCCGGGTCATCGCGGACGTGGTAAGGATCGACAAGGGCCACACCGAGGGACTGGAGCCCCGGATCACCGAGGAGCTCATCAAGCTGATGGTCTCGGCTCCGGGAGGAAAGCTTCGGACGGGGGGAACCAGACCGGATGAGTGATCACCTATCCTGCCGGCGGCAGCTGTTCGGGCCACTGCCGGGCTGGATAGTCAGGTCAGGCTATGCCCCGATATGACGGCGCCTCCGCGAAGTCAACTGCCCCCGTCCGATGCTCCCTGCCCGTTATGAGCGCAGCAGCTGGCCCAACGTCATCTGAGCTTGCGCTCATACCTCACGTTCGGAAGGTCGATCAGTTGCGTGTGGCAGGTCTGCGCCACGCTTCGAGAACACCTTGGATGTCTGATCGCACCCGATCGCGAGCCTCAGCACGTGGGACGCCGGACATTAGGAGTTGGTCATAGCCGGTATCGACGTGGCGCACCGACGCCACGACGGCAAGCGTCACGGCGTCGGGGTCGAGCGCCCGGCCGGATTTACTACGGCCCACGCGTCCGCTTCCCCGAGTTCCGGCGTAGGCCGCGATGACCTCGGCCCTCTCCTGTGGACAGCACGGGAAGAGCCGAATGATCTCTTTGCCTAGAGATTCCGTAAAGGATTTGTCCTCAACCGATCGGTGACCGGCCTCGCGCAGGCGGCGCCTGGCCCGCGCCTCCTCGTCTGCCAGGCAGGCAGCTTCGGCCTGGGCCAGTGCCTGTTCCTCGACAAGAACCCCTTGGCGCTCGTAACGGCCTCTCGAGCGACTGAACCGCACCACGACTGCGGCAAGTCCACTCGCCTTCTTTGCTCTCCGGGTGAGTGCCGCGTCGCCGGCAGGTAAGAAGACCAATTGGTCGAGGTCCGCACACACAAGGCACAGAGGTCCCTCACCCTCCATGAAGAGCAGCTCGCCGGTGCCGGCGCATTCCGTGCAGGTCCACCCCTTGAGTGGTGAGATGACGACCAGATCGGGAGTCCGCCCCTGCTCCTCGGTCAGGCGCACTTTCTTGGCCTCGGAGAGCTCCGGGGAGATCCAATGGGTCCTGTAAGCGGCTTCGATTCCCAGATCGCCGCTCTTCGAGAACCGCAGTGGCCGATGATCCCTTGCTCGCGACAGATAAGCGGTCTCGCTGGGTTTCAGACCCTGTTCCTTGGCCCAACGGCGGAAGGTGGCCATGGCGATCGAAATCTTCGAGAGATTGGCCGTTACCTGGCGCTCCAGGTAGTCGACCCGACCCTGACGCCACCGATCGACCTGGGATGTCGTCAGCCATCCGATGCCTACCAGCACGTCGATCGCTGTCACGTAGTGGCGATCGGCAAGGGCCGCCTCGGCCGCCTTGACCACTCGATCTTCGAGCTTGCTCCGAACTGCTGTGGCCATAGGGAAGAGTTTCGATCAGGCCACGGTGGATGTCCACCGATCCTCCGCGAAGCGATGGTCAGCGGACGACGCGACGTCACACCTACCCGATGGCGTACGGGGGCACGCGCAACTCCCCAGCAACTGCCGCCACGGTTGGGAGACCCCGCACGGAATGCCTGTGTACTGAGCGGGACTTCCTTAGCTCCCAGGACTATCCCCGTAGTGATGGTGAAGGGTGGCGTCCACTCCCGGTGTACTGGGCTAGCGCCGTCCCGCTCTGAAACCCGGCGCAGGCTGTCGAGAACGCCCGCTAACTGGGGTCGTGCGTTGGAGCGGGCTACGCGGTGAGCGACTGGATCGCCCACGCTGCCACGAGGCGTCGCTACGCTGCGGTGAGGTAGTTGTGCACCTCGAAGAAGGTGATCTCGGGCGGGCCTGGTACGCCAACTTCCTGAGTAATCGGGCCGATCTGTTCTTGCGCGAACTTCTCGAACGTCTCCCGGTCTTCCCACACGTCGGTAACGCGGATGCCCTCGCTCGTCTTGGTTACCCAGTGGAAAATGCAACCCGGGGCGCCCTTCCTGCCCTTGTGAAAACCCATCTTTTGGATGACTTGGTCGTACTGGTCGGTAGTGGCGCCGCCCTTAAAGTCCAATTGCACGCCGATCGCCATCTTGTCTTCCTTTCGAACCTCGCGTGGGGTCGTTCAGCGAAGCTACTCGCTCAAGCAGACGTCAGCTTTTGAAAGCGCATATTGACGACGACTTCGAACCTGTAGGGCCCATCGACCGGCCCAGCATTCCCACAGCGGGCGGCGGATCCTGTGCGCTACTCCTGATGGCGTACGGGGGCAGGGTCGAGTGGCATTAGGGACACCCTGATTCGCTCAGTCTCGTGGAGTCACCCAATGGCAGACTGTCCCGGTGGGAGAGGTAAGGCAGCCTGAGGTGCAGCGACGTGTCATCGCCGGCGGGCCTGATGACTTCATGACCGTTTGCCACCTGGAAGTGCGTGGCTCCCAGTTCGAGATTGGCAAGGCACTTGCGTCAGAGGCTCGGGATCATTTCGGCTGGGCTCCACCTCGGGCTGCTGATCCGGTCCGCAACCGTGCCCGCCGTACATGGTTCGAACGGAACTGGCCGGATCAGTATTCGCGCATGGTGGGGGTAGCTACCGCGTTCGGTGTGGACATTGACGATGACACCTTGGACTTCGCCAACGTCATGGCGGAGCCCTTCACTGCAAGTTGCTCCGCTGTGTGGTGCTCATCGCAGGTCAATGCCGACGGGCACGTTCGGGTCGGTCGCAATCTTGACTTCACCACTCGAACACTCAGTGAGATGCTCGGCGCTCCGCCCCAGCTTGACGAACCACCAGTTCTCTCGCGTCCCTTCGTTATTGAAACGTACCCAGACACGGGTCACGCCGCAATCGTCTGTACGGTCGGCGATCTGACGAGCTGTCTCGATGGGATCAATGAAAGAGGGCTGACGGTTGCGGTCTTAGCCGACGATGAGAGCACGTCTCTGCGACCGAGCATGGCTCCGCAGGCGGGCCTCAACGAGATGCACATCATGCGCTACGTCCTCGATACTTGTGCCACCGCCGAGGAAGCGAAAGAGGCGCTCTATGGAACCAAGCAGTACGACGAGTACGCCGTGGCTCACTACCTCATAGCTGACAAGGAGCAAGCATTCGTCTGGGAACGGGACACGCATAACGCCGAGCACGCCGTGCTTACGGATACCGGCACACTCTGCGTAACGAACCATCTGCTATTCAGGGACGGCGCCGGAAGTGTGCCCGACGACACCGACAATGAGGGAGCCAATGATGCCTATCGACGTGCTCGTATCCTCAACGATGGCGTGGGCCGTACCCCGCTGACCGGGGATGGGCTTTGGGACCTTCTCGAATCGGCCCGAGCGGACCGGCGCAGAGACGAAGCAAATCCAGACGGCCGCGTGAGAACTCTTTGGCACGGGCAATACGACCTGACCGGCGGCGCGGTGGAGTATGAGTTCTATCTCGGAGATGATGCGAACGGATCGCCGCGCCGGAGCCCATTGACGGCCATGACGCTTTCGGCCTGACGCCCTCGGAGACTGCGTTTAACACCTCGCAGCGACACCTCCCGATCCCGGCGTTCGGGGCTATTAGCGCCAGACTGTCCTCCGCTACCCTCGGCCTGGTGGAAACGATGATGGTCGAGGTGTTGCTCTTTGACGCTAAGCCCGGCGGGGTGTTCGAAGCCGTGAGCTACACGGTGTTCGCGGACGGCAGGCTCGAAGTGAAGCTCCCCGATGGCACCGTGAAGTCGTGGGACGAGGGATGGATGGACGTCGGACCCGCAGGAGGTTTTCGACCGAATCCCGCTCGACCTACGCCGCCACCCCAGACGTCGTAAGGCGCCGCCAACCCGGTCACTGATAGGGGGCACCCGCGAACCGTCCTTACACTCTGATTCCGGCTGCATGGCGCCCGCCTTCGAGCCACAGTCGAAGCGCCGGATCGAGAGCCGACGCGGAGGTCTCATAGAGAGCAAGATCGTCGGGCGTCAACACTCCGCGCCATCGACCGCTGTCGCCCTTGTAGAAGAAGCTGTCTGCGCCGCCCTTCCAGACCATGGCCATGCGGTCATCGAAGGGGCGTGCTTCGTCGCGCATGGCGTCGAGTCCGACCGTCGCGAGCAGAGCAGGCCAGGAGTCCTCGCTGACATCGATGGCGCAGAACTCAGCAATCCGACGCATCTCGGTTTCAGGGTCGGCTTTGAGATCACCAAAGTGGACGAACAACACGTTAGGAAGCTCTCGTATCGCCCACCAGGTCGAGAGATGGTGGTGATGTGACCAGAATGGCCAGCCATCAGATTCCCATCCGAACCATCCTTCTTTTGCCCACACTGGCCACAACTCGCCCGGCGTCGCCGGGCAACGCGGAAATTCCGGCCCAGGCCGATCAGGGTCGTTGAACAGTTCGAACATCATGTCCGTATAGGACGAATAGTGGTTGAACAACGACATGAAGACGTCCCGGGTGTCGCGGCCGACGACGATGTACTTGGCCTGTGGGAAGAACCGAAGCCCGTCAGCAGCCAGATGGCTCTTTATGAACCGGCGATGACGCTGTGCATCTAGACGATCGAGAATCGGTTGAAGGGGTCCCATGAACCGAGCATCGACCCACGGGGATATTTCGTTCAATCTGGCAGGCAGGGGTTTTGGTCCGAGGATCAGAGCAGCCAGGATGCGCTGCGTCCATGTCGTGCCAGCCTTGTATGCAGTCGTAACGAAGATGTCGTCATCGCGCGGTGCGAACTGGTCCCAACGTGTGCTGTCGAGGTGGTGATTGCGGTACTCGCGGGTTCGCTCGGGTGGTTCGAAGCTCATCGCCACAAATCATGCCACCGAGCCCGTTCTGGAACTGATCCGATCAAGCCTGACTGGCATTATCCTCTTCCCGGCGATCGGGGCACCCTCGCACCCGCTCCGTGTCAGTACATACAGTACGGTCACAATGCCGAGGCCTCACAGGCAAATGGGCGACTCTCATCCGCACTCCGCAGTGTTCCCGCTGGCGAGTCGGGGTGACGTGTCGGTTCAGTCGGCCGGCTTCCCGCGGTTGAAGGGTCGGACGAGCTCCGCGACGAGGGCCACCAGAGCCCCGCCGGCGATCCCGAACAGGATGCCGGCGTAGAAGGCATTGTTGTTCTCCCGCTGCAGGTCGCTTGAGTTGATGGCAGCCAGCTGGACTGCCTCAGGGAGGTCGTGGCTGACCCAGGTCCATGACCGCTCGCCGGGCACGGTGGGCTGCGGGTCGCTCTGAACATTAAAGTCAGACGTGGTGGCGTCGGCCAGGTTGAGTACCCGGGTGACCGTCCCGGTGGCCAGGTCGCCCCCCCCCGTCGGCCTGGCTGGTTCCATCCCCAAGCGCATCGACGGCGATGCCGTGCACGGGGGGAAATCGTGCGCTCAGGTACGCGCCACTGGCCGCTATCGGGCTCCCCGACGACCAGTGCAGGAAAATGACAGGCACCGGGAAGAAGTTGTCAATGGCAGGGGGGGCCGTGAGAGCGACCACGAAGGCGGCAACAGGCTTGTCGCCGTACCACGGCAGCACGACCCTGCCCGCCTTGTAGTTGGTGGTGACGTCTTCTCCCGGCACCGGGGCGCTACGACAGAGTCGAGCTGGGCCGGGGTTCAGGATCAAGTAGCTCCAGCTCTCTCGTTGGCGATAGCGCTGCCGTCAAGCTTTACCATCGGACCGAGCCCCGCCGTCGCCGACCCCGCGCCGGGGTCATCTGAATAGAAATGCCCGGTGTCGAGAAGCCGCCCGCGCACCGCCCCCACGCCCACCACCGGCTCGTCAATCTGCAGCGTCGCGCCTCCGTCCCCGGTCTGTGTCAGCGTCTGCGTCATGTTGAACTGCGATCCCGAGGTGACGATGCGCAGGCCTTCGGGAATGGCCGGAAATCCACTCGATGCCGGATGAAGGCGCCACGCTGCGACGCCGGTCGCCCCGCAGATCAGGACGAGGGCAACGACGAGGACGAATTGGATCTCGTGCAAATAACCGGCGCGACGCGACGTCCGGGCCTCCCCTTCGTCGCCGGTTGTCGACGCGCCGTCGAGGTCATCCTCGCTCATTACTGCCAAGCTAGCGAAGGTCGGGCGACAAGGTCCGTCACGAGTTGGGCCGCCAGTCTGGTGGGTCTAGGAACCGGCCGACTTTGCCGGATCCCGGGCGGCCGGCCGCCTCGAATCCCTGCCCCCAGTCGTGCCGTACGAGGGCACCCACTCCCGGTGTTGAATCGGGGGCGCCTCGAAGCAGCGTCAATACTTGCGGTTTGAAATGCGCCTCGCCAGCCACAGCTTGAATCGTTCCCATCGAGTCTGCCTTGGGGCGCCCGGCATGACTTGACGGTACACGAGGCCGTCAGCCACACGGAGAGTCGCCGAATGACCTCAGGACGGCGGTCGGGGGCACGCCTGACGAGTTCTTCTGGACCCGCTACGCGCGAGGTGGAGAGGCTCTGCTGCAGTCCTGAGATGCCAAATCGGCCCGGTAACTCGAGCACGCCATGGAGGGGCTTAACGCGAGCTCGAGATCCGTGGCAGCACAATACGCATCGCATCTTCGGCGGCGCCGAGCGGGTCACGGTGAACGTAGATCAGGACTACTGCAACGTAGTCACCATCCTTGCTCGAACTCAGGACGCCACCTTGTCCCCGAAGATCTGTTTGCGTCCAAGGCAGCCACACCGCGAGTTCCCTGTCAATCGTCAGTATCCGGCCGCCGGGTTGAGTCCTCGCGGTGATCGCTTCAATCCTCAAGCGCGGTGCCTTAGCGAGGTTGGCATTGATAATCAGCCTCATCTGGCTTGGTGATGATTTAGCGGCAAACCGGCACTGCGAGTAGGTGGGATTCGGTGCTGTAGTCCGAGAAACCGGAAAGCCCAGATCGGTGAACGCCTGACTCGAAGAAGGCAGCTTGAGGAGCTGGCTCGCCTCCGAGGCCGACAAAATCGTGCACGTATCGGGTGCGGACGCCACGGCGTCTGCGGCCCCTGCTTTGAAGGATGCTCCGCCCAGTTGAACGGTGAAGGCGACAACGGCGATCATGACGGCTGCGGTGACGCTGGCTCGGGCTGGACGCAACATGCTGAAAATCCTACGGCAGTAGCACGTGGAAAACTGTGGAGCAGAGATCGAAACGAGGTCGCCATGGACAAGATCCGGCTTCACCGAGACCAGATAGCCCTCGTTGCCGCGGTCGTCCTCCCGCTTAGCGTGGCGGCCATCCTCGTCCCCTTCCGTTCGAGCTTCACGAACACGGCATCCGCTCTGATCCTCGTGGCCGTGATCGTGGCGGTCGCTGCATTGGGTAACCGGATCTCGGGGTTCGTGGCCACGATCTCTGCCACCGTGTGGTTCGATTTCTTCCTAACCCAGCCCTACGAAAAGCTTGCCATCACGCACCGGCAAGACATCGAGACTGCCGTGAGCCTCTTCGTTGTCGGGATCATCGTGACCGAGCTAGCGGCGCGTAGCCGTCATCACCATGAGACAGCAGCCGAGGAAGCCGACTTCGTCGCACTGATCCACGAGGTCTCGGAGCTCGCCACATCGGGTGCACCTTCTCGTGACGTCGTTGAACGCGTGCGCAGCGAACTTGTTACCCTGCTGCACCTCAGAGCCTGCCGTTACGAGTCCGGCTCGCCCGACGGACCCATGATGCAGCTCGAACATGACGGACGGGTCTATTTCGGGGGTCGGGTTTGGAGTGTCGATCGCATGGGGCTCCCCGGCCCACATATCGAGTTGCAAGTGCAATACCAAGGTCGGGTGTTGGGCCGCTTCGTCATGACGCCGACGCCGGGGTACGAGGTCTCCTACGAGCGCCGCGTGGTGGCCGTCGCGATTGTCGATCAGGTCGGGGCATCGTTGCGACCTCTCTTTGGTTCCCGTGTGTAACGAACCGCAGTGGTCGCCAAAGGGCTAGCCCAGGCGCCGGACGGTGGCACCCTTACCCGGTGAAGTGGGGCACTTTCAACCCACTAACCGAAACGTCCGATCTAGGACGCCCCTGAAGTAAGGGTCACCTGCGACTCCGCGGAGCACAAGTAGTAGCGCTGGGTTGGACTTGGGTAAGACGCGGCGATCGCGTGCGGATGCCGTGCATTTCGGGGTGAAGGCTGGTCACGGCCGGAGATTCCCCCTGACGCGGCTCACCGCGGAACGGATGGAGCCCTTCGAGGGGCCCTACAGCCCCGCCACGTTCCATCGGGCGCCGTCATGATCGAGTCCGAGCACGGCCAGTCGCGCCCAGTTGATGGCACCGGCCCGGGTGTCGACGTCGGTTGCGATGCGTCGCCTGCCGCGCACTCGTGCCTTGCGCCCACCCCAGGGCCGGCGGACGAAGTGGGAGATCTTGCGCTCGACCTTGGGCCGGTCGGCCCGATAGCGCGCCTGCCACTCAGGGGTCCCCTGTTGGGCTCGGGCCATTTGGAGCAAGCCCTCGTGGCGGCCGATCGTGATGCTGCGCCCGGCGCGTGACTTGGTGCACGCTCGGCGGAGCGGGCACTCCTTGCAGTGGACCTTGAACGAGGCCCGTCCGCCACCGTCGCGGGTGGGGTTGATGGCGACGCGCTGGCCGGCCGGACACGTCACGCTCTGTGTCGGCAGGTCGACGACGAAGCGGTCCTTGGTGAAGAGTCCCGTCGCGTTGCGCACCGGAGGCACCTTGGCCCTCACCTCGAAGCCGTCCTCGCCCAGAGCTGCTCGGGTGGCTCCGTCGGCATAGGCCGAGTCGCCGATGATCTCGGGCTTGTCCTCCTCCTCGGAAAGGGCACCCACCAGCTCGTCGACCGCGTCGCGGTCGGGCACATTGGCCGCTGTGACGGCCACCTCGTCGATGAGCTCGGAGTCGGGGTCGATCGAGAGGTGGGCCTTGTAGCCGTCGAAGCGGCGGTTGCGCGACTTGTGGCCGTGGCGGGCCTCGGGGTCCACGGTCGAGATGATCCGGTCCTTGGCCACGCCCCGCACGATGCGAAAGACCCCGTCGTCGCCCCCTTCTGTGTCCTGGCCGGCGACGAGGGCCAACAGCTCGGCTGCGCCAGCGGCACCAGCGGGGAGGACCTCGCCGTCGAGGGCGCCGAGGGCGGCGTGGGCGTCGCGCACGAGGGCGTCGACTAGAGCCTCGCGGGCATCGCGGTCGTCCCAGTCACAAGGAGGCTTGCCCACGGTGTCATAGGCGTCGTCGCGCCTGAGGATGGATCGGACTGCACCGGCCAAGGGACTTGCCGCCTGGTCGAGGGCGCCGAGGAGCTTGCGGATGGCGGCGCGCAGCTGGGTGACGGTGTCTTGGGTGGCCACGGCGTCATGGAGTGGGGTCGAGTCGAGGACTCGGGCCCGGCCCTTCATGGCCCCGGTCTCCTTGGCCACCACCTTGGTGTCTTCGAAGAGGCGCCGGGGACGATCAGAGGCGCGTAGCCGGTTGCGCTGGCCGACGAGGGAGGTCGGATGGAAGGCCACAGAGCCAGTGTCGACCCCGCACGCCGCCTGCCAGCGCAGGTCGAAGCTGAGCCGGTCGACCGCCTCAGCGTCGCTCAGGCCCTCGAAGGCCTGGAGGACCATGACGCTCGCCATCACCCGGGCGGGGATGGTCGGTCGTCCCCGCACCGATTCGGCATAGAGATCGGCGAAGTAGTCGTCGCCGAAGAGCCGCTGTCCGTGATCGGCCAGCAGGCGGTAGATCGAACCTTCCTTCAGCCGGTCGCCGAGGATCTCCCTCGGGTTCTCAAACCGTGGCTGGACATTTGAGCGACCGAGTGCCATGCCACAAATTCTTGCCCACCCGGGCACAAATCGCGAGCCTTTGGTGCGATTACTTCAGGGCCGTCCTAGGAAGAGTGAGTTCCGCATCGCAGGTTCTTCTTGTGACTTCTTGACAACGGTCCGTCCTTGCGAGTGCGGTCAACGGGGGCAGGTGGCTGGATCATTGGACTGATCGACGCGCTCGGGTTTTGGGGCAGTCGATCCAAACTCGAAGGGTCCCCGCGTGGTCTTGGTCAACAAGTCTCACAGGGAGCATGTCATCAAGCAGTACATGTCAATGCGCCAAGCCACTCGGAACCTACCTCGGATCAAAGCCGACATTGATGAGAGGGGCTATTTTTCTTGGGCGGAGACGCCTGGGATTCCTCCGCATTTCGACATCATGCAGCCGGAATGAGCAAACGCCACTATCCGATTGGCGTAATGGGACAGGGGGTCTGCCTACTCGAACGCTCTGAAGACCGATCATAGATACGCTTCGGCAGCGGTCCTACTCGGTACTGATCTTCTCGAGCCTCTCAAGGCTGGCCGTCATGGACTCAAGCACCGAATTGGTCCCGTTGATCCACGCCCCGCCATCACGTAGGAGGTCCTCCGGCAAGGGGCCGTAGTCAAAGACCTCGGTGACGACGGTGGCGTCGTCACCGTCTGGAGTGAGGATGTAGCCCCAGCGGTAGCCCGCAGGAATGCCGACCTTGGATGGATCATCACCCTCAGCCCGAGAAGGGTCTCCGGGAGCCGGTTCCCAAAATATGCGCCGATCTGGCTCGAACTCCACGACATAGTTGAGCATGAGGTAGTCGTCTCCGAGCCGATGCATCTTCATGGTGAAGGTGTCGCCCACGTCGGAGATGGGACGGTCGAGGACGGCTCCCCGGAGCATGCCGGACCCGTCGAAATCCACGTGACGTTGCGGATTCGCCAGGATCTCGAAAATGAGGGCCGCCGGTGCTTCTATTCTGCGTGACACTTCCACCGGCCTGCTTTCCTCTGCCATGGTCGAGTCCTCTTTCTCTCTGTCTCTGCCTCTGCACTCTGCGTCTGCTCTACCGAGCGCACGTCAGTGGTTTCATACAGTTGGACGTTGCAGGTCCCGCAAATTCATTCATCGGTCAGAAGTTCACATTCTGACCGATTCGAGGTATCCCGCTTTGACAGTGTTGTCAGCGAGGTGGAGCATGCCCCCGAAGTGCCGATCGGCCACGCCCGAGTCCGCGGGACGGGGACAGTGGCCGACGACACGCCATCCTGCCCGGCCTAACCTCGGCCAACTCGAAGAGAAGAGGCGTGATGCAGGTAATCATCCTCGGTAGTGGTAGCCCGCTCCCCGATCCCAACCGGGCCGGGCCGTCGACCCTCGTCCGCACTACAGCGGGGGACTTGCTGTTTGATTGCGGAAGGGGGGTCCTGATGCGGGCCGCCGCCGCTGGGTCCGCCGCCGCCGCTTTTCGGGCGTTGTTCCTGACTCATCTCCACAGCGATCACATCACCGATCTCAACGACATCTTTACGATGCGCTGGGCTATGACCTTCGCGCCCAATCCGTTGTCCGTCTTCGGTCCAGACGGCACAGCGGACCTCATGAAGGCAACAGAAGCAATGCTCGAATCAGATATCGGCTATCGCTTAGCCCATCACAACGACTTGAAGTGGCGCCCTTCATCGGTTGTCACCGAAGTAGATCAAGGCGTGATTTTTGATGAAGACTCGGTTCGGGTCACAGCCGCTCTGACCGACCACCGGCCGGTCGTGCCGAGCATCGCTTTCCGCATAGACGATGGGGGCAAGTCAGTGGTCATTGCCGGTGACACGGTGCCGTGTGTCGGACTTGATGAGCTGTGCTCGGAGGCTGACGTCTTGGTTCATACCGTTGTGCGTCGCGATCTCATCGAGCAAATCGGTTTGCCCCGGCTCATGGACGTACTCGACTACCACTCGTCAGTGGTCGAAGCGGCGCAGACAGCAGCCCGAAACGGCGTTCGGACTCTCCTTCTGAGCCATCTCGTGCCCGCACCCTCACCGGGAACCGAACAGGAATGGATCGATCTGGCCGCCGACCACTTCAACGGCGAAATCCTCATGGCGAGCGACCTACTGACGCTCGATGTGACCGGGTGACGACGGTTTATCTGAGGACCCTCTTCATGGGTCACCCAGTCTTTGTCGCGGCCAAGGAAGTCTGGACGGACACAATAGGCATGGCCACGTACCGGCGACTGGGACAGTCCGGGGCCGGTCCGGCGTAGCCTTCCCCTGTGACCAAAATGACAGAGCGACTTCAAGCAGCTCAGATCAAAATCAATATCGCACGCGACGCCGTGCGAGAAGACGACGGAGCGTCGCCGGTGCTTGCGGCGGTAGTCAATGAGTTCGCCAACAAGGCGGAGAAGGCGGCTCAATTGCCGGACGAGCGCGTCGCCATCATTGAACTGGAGCAAGCAGGTGATAGTGCCAAGGTGGCGGTGGAGGCTGACCCGGGCGTGTCACCCGCTACCCGCGACGCGATCTTGGAAGCGCATCTCGCGATCTGCATCGCCAAGAGCAAACTCGATCTCTAACCCCGCAATGGGTAGGGACAAACAGTGTGAGTTGACGTCTTTCTCCCGGCGGTCGGAGGCACCCCAACCTGCTCTCGCTGCACGACCGACCCCGACCAGTTGGGACCTTTAGCCCCTTTAGCCCCCTACATCCGACAGAGACCCTTAGCGTAGAACTTACGAGACAGTGTCTGTTACCCGGGCTGTCACACGCTGGGATTGGTGTCGGCGACCGAGCAGAAGTCATTAGTGCAGTGCCGGTGAGGGGTATCCATCGTGCAGGCTGTCCGCCAAGCCCGAGATTGGGGTGCCCTGATGAGGAACGGTCCACGTCGTTGGCTAAATCTGCCAGTGTTGGCTGCGGGCATTGCTGATCGTTGTAACCGGGAAGTTGAGTGTGGCCGCTGCTGCGTCGGCCAGCACCCAACGCAGCGACTCCCGCCATCGCAAGTTTCGTTCCCGGGTTCATGATCGCTCCCTTTGTTGGACTCGATTGCCTCGATCCCCGGCATGGGTCGTGTTCAAACCGTCCCCGTACCATTCGGTGACGCCCACGCGTCGAATGGGTGAATCTCAGTGAACGGTGGGGGGCGGCCGACCGAACAGCGGTCGGCTCATGACCGAACGCTCGGAATGGCCGCTCGAGCGTACGGCGTTGCTCGTCGAAGCCCCCGATGGCAACATCGGCGCGATGGACGAATCGGTCGCCACCCTGTTCACCGCCCGGATCGGTGACGACCGCCCCGGACTCGTGTTCGAAGGTCGGACGTGGACATGGGGCCAGGTGGCCGACGAGTCACTGGCGCGAGCGGCGCTCCTGCAGGCGTCGAACCTCGCTGGCGCGCACGTCGGCGTGCTGCTGGACAACGTCCCGGAGTACGTCTTCCTTCTCGGCGCCGCGGCCCTGACGGGTTCGGTGATCGTCGGTGCCAACGACACCCGCCGCGGCGAAGCGCTCGGGAGCGATCTGCGCCACACCGATTGCGCCCTGGTCCTGACGGACACGTCGAAGGCGCAGATCCTTCACGGTGTCGACGTCGGGGCACCGGTCCGTCTCGTCGACGAGCCCGGATGGGCCCACGAAGTGGGTTCGCACATGGGAGCGCCGCTCCCGGACGGCCTGGCCGATGCCGAGTCGCTCTACCTCCTCGTCTTCACCTCAGGCTCGACCGGAGCGCCGAAGGCCGTCCGCGTCTCCCAGCGCCGCGCGGTGAAGATGATGGCCGGTGCCGCAGCGGTCTATACGGACGCGGACATCCTGTATTGCACCATGCCGATGTTCCACTTGAACGCGCTGGCGGGAAGCCTGCTCCCGGCGTTGAGCGTCGGAGCACGCGTCGTCCTCAAACGCAAGTTCTCCGCCACGAGCTTCCTCGGTGACGTGCGGGAGCACGGCTGTACTTCGTTCAACTATGTCGGCCGTGCATTGTCGTACATCCTGGCCCAGCCGCCCACGGACGAGGACTCCGACAACGCACTCGCCTTCTGCGTGGGGGCCGAGGCATCGGCCCGAGACCGCAGGGAGTTCCGCCGCCGGTTCGGCTGCCACGTGGTCGAGGGCTATACGTCGAGCGAAGGTGGTGTCTCCATCAACCCGTTTCCCGGCATGTCCGACAATGCGCTCGGGCGGCCCCCCGACGGCATGGACGTCGCCATCATCGACCCCGAAACGGTGCGGGAGTGCGCGCCGGCTCGCTTCGGTCCCGGGCGAGAGCTCCTCAACCCGACTGAGGCCATCGGCGAGATCGTCCGCCGGGATTCTCACGCCTCCTTCGAGGGCTACTACGCCAACGAAGAAGCCGACGCCCTGCGGACCCGCAACGGCTGGTTCTGGAGCGGTGACCTCGCGTACCGCGACGGCGACGGGACCTTCTACTTCGCCGGGCGGGGGGACGACTGGCTCCGGGTCGACGGCGAGAACTTCGCCGCCGCTCCGGTGGAGGCGATTCTGAGCAGGCACCCGGACGTCGCCGCGGCGGTCGTGTTCGCCGTGCCCGACCCGCGAACGGGGGACCAGGTGATGGCGGTCCTCGAACTGCGGAGCGGCACGGAATTCGAGACCGGGTCGTTCGTCGAGTTCCTGGGTGGTCAGTCCGATCTGGGCACGAAGTGGGCGCCCACCTACGTACGGATCATCGACTCCCTTCCAGTGACGGGCACGGGCAAGCTCGACCGCGCGTCGCTCCGGGCCCAGCGTTGGCAGACCGACGACCCCGTCTGGTGGCGCACGGGCCGGTCGCTGGAGTACCGGGAGTTGACGGGCGATGACGTCAAAGGCATCGAGGCCGAGTTCCACCGCTCGGGCCGCAGTCATCTTCTCTCGTGACGGCCGGAGCCCGCGTCCGGCGTGGTTGAATCGGGCGCGTGGCCGCCAGGATCGAGACGTCACGGAGCATCGCCGCATCGCCCGATGCGGTCTACGAAGCGATCTCGGATGTGACCCGCATGGGTGAATGGTCGCAAGAGTGCTACGCGTGCGAATGGCATGACGGCTTCGACGGACCGGTGGTCGGTGCCACCTTCGATGGTCACAACCGTCACGGCGATCTCGAGTGGACCACCCAAGGCAAGGTCGTTGAAGCGGTCGCGGGCCGGTCCTTCGTCTTCGAGTGCTCCATGATGGAATTTCACTACTCCACCTGGGGTACCGGATCGAAGCGACGGACATGGGATGTCGTGTCACGGAGTGGAGCGAGGACCTCCGTCCTGAGTCGGCGCTGGAGTTCAGCAAGCGGGTGTCTGGCATCGAGGACAGAGGAGCGCGCAACCTCGAGACGATGAGCGGAACGCTGGAGCGCCTCGCAGCCGCCGTGGAGCAGTAATCGAAGACGACGCCAAATAACTCGCCGCGAACCCACGTTGAAGCGCCCAGGTCCGACGGCGGCGGCTACTCCGTGGTGGCGGCCGACGGCGGGGTCCTTCACGTACGGCGTTGCGCAATTCTTCGGCCCCGCGATCGACGACGACCCGCATTCCGCTGTCATCGGCATGGGGTAGAGCGGCCCGACGCGTCCGTACAGCGCTGTGGGAACTGCACCTGCTTGGCCTGGGCCAGCAGCGCCGCCGCCACGCCGCCCGGTAGCGTGGGTACCCGTCGCACGACCCCGGGGAGGAACAGTGGAAACCGAAGCCGCCGTGTTGTGGGAGCGTCACGCCGACTGGAGCGTCGAGCCGATTGAGCTCGATCCGCCCAAGGAGGGCGAACTGCTCGTCCGCCTCGCCGCCTCGGGCATGTGCCACTCTGACGAACACCTCGTCACGGGGGACATGCCGGTCCCCCTCCCCGTCATCGGCGGTCACGAGGGCGCCGGCGTGGTCGAGGAGGTCGGTCCCGGCGTCCGGGACCTCAAGGCGGGCGACCATGTCGTCCTCGGGTTCATTCCCGCCTGCGGCAAGTGCCCGCCGTGCGCCACCGGGCACTCCAACCTCTGCGACGCCGGTGCGACGCTCATGGCGGGCCGGCAGATGGACGGCACGGTGCGGCACCACGCGCGGGGCCAGGACGTCTCGACCATGGTCTGTCTCGGGACCTTTGCCCCCTACTCGGTGGTGAACCAGGCGTCCTGCGTGAAGGTCCTCGACGACATCCCCCTCGACAAGGCCTGTCTCGTCGGCTGCGGTGTGACCACCGGGTGGGGCTCCGCGGTGTACGCCGCCGACGTGCGGCCCGGGGACAACGTCGCCGTGATCGGCATCGGCGGCATCGGTGCGGCGGCCGTCCAGGGTGCCCGTCTCGCCGGCGCCGAGATGATCTTCGCCATCGATCCGGTCGAGCTCAAGCGCACACTGGCACCCTCGTTCGGGGCGACCCACGTGGCCCCCTCCGTGGAAGAGGCCATGGCGCTGATTCAGCAGGAGACCTGGGGACACATGTGCGACAAGGTGATCTGCGCCATGGGCGTCGGGTCGGGCGCCTTGATGCAGTCGATCCTCGAGCTCACGGCGAAGCGGGGCCGGGTCGTCGTCACCAACATCCATCCCATGATGGAGACCGACGTGACGATGAACCTGATGTACCTCACGATCATGGAGAAGCAGGTCGTGGGCAGCATCTTCGGGTCGGCCAACATCCACTCCGACATCCCCAAGCTGCTCAAGCTCTACCGGGACGGCCAGCTCGACCTCGACGCGATGATCACCAGCACCTACAAGCTGGGCGACATCAACCAGGGCTACCAGGACATGCGCGACGGGAAGAACATCCGCGGCGTCCTGATGTACGACAGCTAGACCTCAGTCACAGCGGGACGACCGCGGGACACACTCAGCCGCCCGGCAGGGACGCGGGAGCCACGGCCCAGATGTCGTTGCAGCGCTCGCACACCTCGTCGGGCACGACGCCGGTGCGCATCAGCAGCCCGAACGTGATGCAGCCGAGGCAAATCCCGAAGGCCGACTCCAGGGTCGCGGCCGCGAGCAGCAGGCCGAGGACCGCCACCGCCGCCGTCCAGTAGCCGAGGCCGGTCAGGACCAGCGCGCTGAGCGAGAAGGCGGCGCCCATGCCCTGGGCGAAGCGTTTGGGCGGCCCCGCCACGGGCCGTGGCTCTATCCGGAGTCGGGGCGTGAGGACGCGGGTCACCAGCTGGCCCAGGGGCGACAGCGTCGGGCCGGTCAGCACCCGGGCCACGAAGCCGTAGGCGAGCACGATGGTCATCCACCGCAGGCCGAAGGCGATCGTCACCGCCACCATGAGCACGACCCCGGCCGCCACCAGCCGGGCGGACACCTCGTTGACCGGGTTGGGGAAGGCGAACAGCGAGCGCGCTCGGCCGCGCCAGGGGGCACCGGTCCTCGAGGTGCTGCTGTCGCCCATGTCCCGCTCCGATCCGGACTCCGTGAACTCCGACCAGATTAGTCGGGTATTGCGGAGTCGAGCCCTCCCGTCCCTCCGCCCGGCGCACCGGGTCCCTGACCGACCCGCCCGCCGTCTCTAGGGCAGGGGCACCGGCACGGGTGGCGGCGGCCCGACGTAGCGCGCCGCCGGCCGGATCAGGCGGTTGTGCGCCGCCTGCTCCATGACGTGGGTGGACCAGCCGATCATCCGTCCCGCCGCGAACGTCGGCGTGAACATCTCGCGCGGGATGCCGCACGAGTGCATGACCACCCCGGCGTAGAACTCGACGTTGGTGTAGAGCTGGCGCCCGGGCTTGAGCTCCGCCAGCACGTCGACGACCGTGCGCTCGACCGCCTGCGAATATTCGACGAGCGGGCCCCCCAGGCGCTCACTCACCGCGCGCAGCAGCAGCGACCGCGGGTCGTCGGTCTTGTAGACGCGGTGGCCGAAGCCCATGATGCGGTCGCCGTTCTCGACGGCCCGGCGCACGTAGGCCTCGGCCCGGTCCGCCGTCCCGATGGCGTCGAGCATGTCGAGGGCGCGGCTCGGGGCCCCGCCGTGCAGCGGGCCCGACAACGCGCCGATGGCCGCCACGATGGCCGCCCCGAGGTCCGCCCCCGTGGAGGTGACGACGCGCGCGGTGAAGGTCGACGCGTTGAAGCCGTGGTCGATCGTCAGGATCATGTACTGCTCCACGGCGCGGGCATGCAGCTCGTCGGGCTCCGTTCCGGTCAGCATGTAGAGGTAGTTGGCCGCGAAGCCCAGGTCGTCCCGCGGTTCGAGTGGGTCGTGTCCCTCGCGCAGCCGGTGCGCCGCCGCCAAGATCGTGGGCACGACGGCACACAGGCCCAGCGCCTGGTCGGAGAGCTCCTCGGCCGAGATGTCGTGGGTGGGCTGCCAGCCCAGCTCCGCCCCGAGCAGCGAGACCGCAGTACGCAACACGTCGAGCGGCGCGCCCCGCTGGCTCAGCGCCGGCAGCAGCGTGTGCAGGCCGGGCGGCAGCGTGCGCCGGCGTCGCACCTCCTCGCCGAAAGCGGCCGCCTCCGCATGGCCGGGGAGCTCGCCCCGGAACAGGAGGTACCAGACGTCCTCGAGCGAGCGCTTCTCCGCCAGCTCCACGGCGTTGTACTGCCGGTAGTGGTAGAAGCCCTCGAGCCCGCGCACGTCGCCGATCGTCGTTTCGGCCACGACGACGCCCTCGAGCCCCGCCGGCACGTCGCCGCTCGTCTCGCCCGCCGGCCGGATGCGCGCCACGCCCATCAGGTCGCGCAGCGAGACCACGCCGACGCAGCGGCCGTCCTCCACGACGGGGAGGTGCCGGTAGTGGTGCGAGGTCAGGCTGGCCCAGGCGGCGTCGACCCGCTCGTCCGGCCCGAGCACGTCGGGGCGGGCCGTCATCCAGAGGCGGACCTGCTCGCGCCGCGGGTCGCCGGCCCCGACGGCAGCTCGCAACAAGTCCCGCTCGGTCAGGATGCCGACGACCTTGCCGCCGTCGGTCACCACGACCGAACCGGTGTCGGCCCGCTGCATCAGTCCGGCCGCCTCGGCCAGGGCCCGGTCCGCCGTACAGGTCACGGCCGGGGAGGTCATGAGATCGCGCACGATGGTTTCCATGGGTCCACTATGCCCGGATTGAGCAGGGACTGTAAACGTTGATCAAGTCAATATAGGATTCGCGCCATGACCACCGCCGCGACCGAGAGGATGCTCACGACCGAGGAGGCGGCGCGCCGTCTAGGGGTCAAGGTGCCGACGCTCTACGCCTACGTCAGCCGGGGCCTCCTCGAGTCGCACCGCGACCCCTCCCGGCGCGGCAGCCTCTTCGACCTGGCCGACATCGAGGCCCTCGCCGCCCGCAGCCGGGGCGGGCGTCAGACCGCGAGCCGCCTGGCCACGATCACGACCGGTGTGACCCAGTTGAGCCAGGAGCTGGGGCCGCTCTACCGCGGGCGGACCGCCACCGAGCTGGCCACCGCCATGCGCTTCGAGGACGTCGCCGAGCTCCTCTGGCAAGCCAATGGGCCGGGCGACTGGTCGCCCCCCGATCTCGGGCCCTGCGCGTTGGAGCACACGCTCGATCGCCTGCGCTGGACCCTCGTCATGTGCGGCAGCACCGACCCGTTGCGCGCCGACCTCCGGCCCGCCGCCGTGACGCGCGCCGCCCGCCGCGCCGTCGCGGCGCTGACTGATGTCATCGGACCGCCACCGCCCGGGGGCGACGGCGACGCCACGATCGCGGCGCGGCTCGCCGCCCGCCTCGCGCCGGAGTCCGCTTCGGTCGAGGCCACCGCCGTGAACGCCGCACTCATCCTCCTGGCGGACCACGAGCTCGCCACCTCCACCGTGGCCGTCCGCGTGGCGGCGTCCGTCCGGGCCGACCCCTACGACGCGTTGCTGGCGGGCCTTGCCACGCTGGCAGGGCCGCTGCACGGGGGCGCCAGCCAAATGGCGTACGAGCTCCTCGTCGTCGCCGAGCGGGACGGCGTCTCACGCGCGCTGAACGACGTCTTGCGCGAACAGGGGCGCCTGCCCGGTTTCGGCCACGCCGTCTACAAGAGCGGCGACGCGCGCTTCACGGCGCTGATGGAGCTGGCCGAGCCGCTGCTGAGCGACGACCGGCGGACCCTCGTGCACGAAGTCATCGCGCTGGCCGCGGCGCACAATGTGCCGCTGCCGAACTGCGACCTCGCCCTGGCCTCGCTGAGCTGGGGGACCGGCATGCCGCCCGACACGGGTCGCACCCTCTTCGCCGTCGCCCGGATCGCGGGTTGGACCGCGCACTACCTGGAGGAGCTGACCGAGCCGCCGCTGCGCTTCCGCGCCCGCGCCGTCTACAGCGTCTGACTCGTCCCGCCTGACACCGGATCCCCTATCCGGATTGCGCACACGCGTAGTGTCTGGTCGCGATGGCGTGGCTGACCTCCCAGTCGGTCTGGGTCCTGGTCGTTGGCTGCCTGGCCATCGCGCTTGGCGGTCTCCTTCGGCAGCCGCTTGGCGGCGCGGAAGCTCATCCCGGCGGCTGAGCAGGACGAGGCGCACTCCATCGCGGCGGCGCTCATGACGGCGTTCGCCGCCGCCTTCGTCCTCCTCACGGCTTTGACACTCGCCAACGAAGTCACCGCGCTGTCCTCGGCCCAGACGATCGTGAGCACCGAGGCGGCAGACGCCTCTACCCTCGCCTGGGCCTCGACGAATCCCGGTGTCCACACGACACCGATTCAAGCTGCGCTCCACCATTACTTGGTGGCGACTCGGGCCTACGAGTGGCAAGGCAGCGCCGCGGCCAATGGTGACGACTCCCCCACGGACGACGCGCTCGCCGCCCTGGAACGGGCCGTCCGGGCCGACGCGACCAGCACGGCGATCGGGACACCCACGAGCACGGAGCTCCTGACCAACCTGGACGCGCTGACCAGCCAACGGCGGCTGCGTCTCGCCGCCGCTTCGCATTCGATCCCGGACTTCTACGCCATCCTCGTGGTAGTCACGGGACTGGCGCTCATCGTCAATACCAGCGTGGTGGGCAGCAAGGGCGGCTTGCGCGCCGCCGTTGTGACGACGAGCCTGACCGTGGTGATCGCACTGAGCATCGCGCTCCTTCTTTCGCTCGCCACGCCCTGGCGAGGGGCCATTCAGGTGAGCGGCCACCCCATCGATTCCGTCATCAACGACCTGAACACCGGGTACTTCCACTCGTAGCTTCAGTCGGCGCCGGGGTCCTACGGCTCGAGTAGGCCGTTCCAGGACCACTTGGGGATGGGCAAGCCGTCCGGTACGTCGTCTGCCGAGTGGTGGTAGCGCGCCATGGTGGTGGTGGTCGCCCAGCTGAAGTAGTCGTGCAGCACCTGCCGCAGCCGTTCGTCGCGGGCGAGGCCAGCATCCTGAAGTGCGAGGTCGAAGCAGGCGATCGCCCGGTGGTCCATCTCCTCGTGTGGGCCGTGACCGCTGTGTATGCGCAC
Organism: uncultured Acidimicrobiaceae bacterium; assembly: GCA_963834405.1. Lineage (GTDB taxonomy): Bacteria > Actinomycetota > Acidimicrobiia > Acidimicrobiales > RAAP-2 > Bog-473. The sequence goes on from CAWIBX010000005.1 coordinate 424,961, forward strand.
CACTGCGGTCTCGTCGCCGTAGCGGTCCGAATATGTCGGAGGCCCGCCGAGAGCCTCCGCCCAGTAGGCGGCGAGGCGTTCGGTGTGCTCGGGGTGGTATCCGTAGCTGAAGGCGTGCTCGACGATCTCGTCGGCCAGAATCCGGGTGTGCCACGCGCCGGCCAGCCGCAAGAAACCCTCCGCGCCGCCCGCCGCGTCGTAGACCGTTGCCACGAGGTACACCCTGCCATGCCCGGCCACAATGCCGTCTGGCTTTATCTCTTCCCCGATCTCTTCGTTGCCTTCTTCGCCTGAGCCTTCGCCGGTGCACTCTTGAGGGGAAGAGGACTTGCCTGGGGACTTCTCTTTCGGAGGGCCCGCCGTGCGGAGCAGCTGGGCGTACTGGGCCAGCCTGTCTGCGACGGCTTGCGCGAGCGCGTCTTCCGTCAGTCCGCATTCCCGCAGGACGTTGGCGGCCACGCCGTCACCGCGCACGAGGCCGAGGAGAAGATGCTCCGTGCCGATGTAGTTGTGGCCAAGGTCGAGGGCGGACGAGAGTGCGCCGGTGCAGGCGGCGACCGCCCGCGGCGTGAAGGGCGGATCCTCAGCCGTCGCGGTACCGCGCGGGACACGGCCGGCCACCTCCGACTCGGCCCTGTCTTGCGGAATGTCCGCGTCGACGAGGATCTGTGCCGCGACGCCTTCGGGCTCGTCGTAGAGGGCCAACAGCAGATGCTCGGTGCCCACATAGCCATGCCCCCAGCTCCTCGCGATCTCCTTCGCCGCCCCCACCACCTTGCGGGCCCGCGGGGTCAGGTGCTCGAAGGTCGGGGCGTTGGGACCGAGAGAGAGTCGGACGGTGTGCCTCTGCTGGGCTGCTTGCTTGGTGACGCCGAGGGCGTCGCCGATCTCCGACCAGGAGTGGCCGGCGTGTCGGGCCTGGTCCACGTAGTAGCCAAGAGTGGCGTCGCCGATGTCGGCCAGGTCTTGCACGAGGGCCGAGGCCGCCTGGAGCCGGGGCAGGGCGTCGGGCTGCGCGGCCTCGGCGCCGACCCAGTGGATGGCGTCTTGAAGGGTGAGTGGGGTCGGAGGGGACATGCGTCAACCGTAGCTTGACGGCACCCGTTTCGTCAAGAGCAGGTTGACGAAAGTGCCAAATGCGGCGAGTCACCCATCGGGCGAAACCGCGGACACTTCAGCCGGCCCCGATGACGATGGCGGAGGGGTGGCCACCGAGGTGGATCGGCTTGCCGACGGCTCCGCTGCTCAGCGTCACCGAGATGATCGCCCCCGCTTGTTGGGTCACCCAGGCCGTCGAGCCGTCCCGGCTGAGCGCGATGCCCTGGGCCACGCCCGGCAGGGCGACCGGTGTGCCCACCGCGAGCGTGAGGCCCCCGAGGCCCACCGTGACGACGTCGGCACCGCCGCACACATAGGCCGTCGCGCCAGAGGGCGAGACGGCGATCCCGGTCGGGTTGAGCGGGAGCGGGACCGTCGAGAGCGGACGCACGGTGGTGGTCTCGATGTTCGTGAGCGTGTGGTCGCCGAAGTTGCCCACCAGGACGTGGCCCGGCGCGACGGCGACAGCCTGTGGTTCGGACCCGACGGCGATGGGGGCGCCCGGCGTCAAGGCCGGCAACGCGATCGGTGTTACCTGCTTGCTCCCGAAGTCGGCGACGAAAGCGGTGGCGGTGGTGGCCGCGCTCGGAGTCGCCGGGGTCGGCGGTGTCGCCACGGCGATCGCGACGGGCTGCTTGCCGACCGGGATGGGACGCCCGGCCCGCCAGGTGCCGAGGTCGACGGGTGTGACGGTATTGGAGTCAAGGTTGGCCACGAGCGCGATGCCTTTTCCACCGGTGCCGCCGGGCACCACGGCCACGGCATCGGGCTCCACCCCGACACCGACGGAGTGCACCACGTCGTGGGTCGCCGGGTCGATCTCGTGGAGCATGTCGTCTCCCTGTGTGACCACCAAAAGCCCGGAGTCGTCCGCCGTGTAGGCGAGCGCCGAGGGGAGGCTGCCCACCGGCACCTGTGCCCCGATTCTGCGAGGACCCAGCTTGACCGGCGTGACCCCCATGCCCGGAAGCGCCACGGAGGCGCCGGTCGTGACCCAGGCGACGTCGGTCGCCGTGGCGCTTCCCACCGGCTTCCCGCAGGCCGCCAACGAGGGTGCGAGCACGCCGAGCGCCGACGCGACGAGAAGGGAGGTCCGCGGCAACCGCATCTCGGTCTCCTTCAGCCCCGCGCACACGCCGCGCCGGCGGGCCGGTCCGCCGCCCCCCACCCCGCCGCCTCGCCCTCGGGCCAGAAGTCGCCAGTGACGTCGTCTTGGACATAGGGCACCGGCGCGGGCTCCCCGGCCGCCAAGCGCCGAATCGCCGAGAGCAGCGTTTCGACATCCGCGGCTGTCGTCCCGAGCCCGCAGCTCGCTCGTACCGCGCCGGGGACAGCGCCGCGCTCGCCGCGCCGCACGGCGGCGAGGGCTCGGGCCACGCCCTCTGGCCCGATGCCCAGCAGCCGGATGAGGTAGGGGTGGGCGCAGAAGCATCCGTGCCGGACGCCGATGCCGAACTCGGCACTGAGCCGCGCGGCCACGAGCGCGTGGTGCATGCCGGCGACGGTGAACGTGGCGACGGCGAGCAGGTCGCCTTCTGACCCGGGTCCCGGGCCGAGGACGTCGACCCCGTCGATGTTCCGTAGCCCGTCGTGCAGCTGCACGGAGAGTGCGGACTCGTGGGCGCGTATGGCATCCCAGCCGATGCGTCCGAGCTCTTCCATCGCGGTCCCGAAGGCGACGGCGCCCACCACGTTGGGTGACCCGGCCTCCTCGCGTTCGGGGGGTTCGGACCAGATCACCTCGTCGAGGTCGACCAGGTCGACCGCCCCGCCTCCGGCGAGGAACGGGTCGCCCGACTCGAAGACGCGGCGCGGTCCGATCAACGCACCCGAACCGAAGGGGGCGTACAGCTTGTGGCCGCTGAAGGCGACGAAGTCGGGGGCGTCGGGACCGGCGGGAAGGGGCCGGTGGGGCGCCAGCTGCGCGGCGTCCAGCACAACGGGAACGCCGCGGTCGTGCGCCTCGGCGCAGATGCCGGCCACGGGGGGCAGCCATCCCGTGACATTGGACGCCCCGGTGAGTGCCAGGAGCGCAGGGCGCGGCCCGTCGTCGAGCACCTTCACCACGTCCTCGACGCCGAAGGTCCCCTCTGGCCCGCATTCGACCCAACGGGGGCGGGCCACCCGTGCCCAGGGCAGGAGGTTGGCATGGTGCTCCACCACCGTGGTGACCACGACATCGTCGCCGCTGAGGCGCAAGCGGTAGGCGAGGTGGTTGATGGCCTCGGTCGTGTTGCGCACGATCACGACCACGTCCTCGCCACCCGCGGGTCGGCCGGCGAAACGGTGCACCTCGTCGCGGGCGGACTCGTAGGCCGCGGTTGCCCGGCGGGACTTGTACCCCGCGCCGCGGTGCACGCTTGAGTACCAGGGAAGGAACCCGGCGACCCGCTCGGCCACCGCCCGCATGGCCGGCGTCGAGGCGGCGCAGTCCAAGTCGCGGTACGGGCGTGCCGAGCCGTCAAGGCAGGGCACGGGTGCGTGCGCGCCGACGAGCTCAGCCAGCGGTTCCTGTGCGGTCACGGGCGTCACAATACGGACAACTGCTCACGTGATCGGCGCTCGGGTGATCCAGCTCGTGGACGGGCCGGGGCGGAGCGTGGGCGGGCAACTAGGCGGACGGCCGACCGTATCGACCGCACTGTCTCGGGCGGGGCTACCCTGCCTGCTCGTGGAGGAGCGTTACGAGTCCGAGCTGGCCCAGTCCGCCGCCGTTTTGGACGGGGTTGACGGCGCGCTCCAGCGTCTGAGCGACGGCAATTACGGCTCGTGCGAGACTTGTGGTGCACCCATCCAGGGCGCCGACCTCGAGGCGGACCCCACGCGGCGCCGGTGCGAGCAGCACCTGGGGCTGGGTGATCCGTCGCTGGGAGAGTAGGCGCCCGGCGACGAAGCCGCTCAGCCCGCCAGCTTGAAGCCCTTGGCCGCGTCCAGGCGCGCCGCCACGTCGGGCCAGTTGACGATGTTCCAAAGAGCGGCGAAAAAGTCGGCCTTCACGTTCTTGTACTGCAGGTAGTACGCGTGCTCCCAGGCGTCGAACACCAACAGCGGGATGGAGCTCTGGCCGATGTTGCTCTGATGGTCGTAGACCTGCTCCACAATGAGGCGTCCGCCCAGCGGCTCCCACGACAGCGCGCCCCAGCCCGAGCCCTGAATGGTCGAGGTCGCCTGGGTCATGTGCGCCTTGAACTTGTCGAAGGAGCCGAAGTTCTCGTCGATCGCCGAGCCGAGCGCGCCGTCGGGCTTGTCGCCACCGTCGGGGCTCTGGTTCTTCCAGAAGATGGAGTGCAGCACGTGGCCTGAGATGTGGAAGGCGAGCGTCTTCTCCAGGCCGACGATGGCGCCGAAGTCGTCCTTGTCCCGAGCCGCCGCCAGCTTCTCGAGCGTCTGGTTGGCCCCCGTCACATAGGCGGCGTGGTGCTTGTCGTGGTGGAGCTCCATGATCTGGGCCGACACGTGGGGCTCGAGCGCCGCGTAGTCGTAGGGCAGGTCGGGGAGGGTGTACTCGGCCATGGCGGTCTCCTCGGTGGTGGTCGTCGTGGTGCTGCCTGCTGGACCATACCCGAACGATGCCAAAGGACAACCGGGAGCGGACGTCCTCCTCAACCGGGGCGCGAGCTGGCCTGCGCTCCGTGTTTTGCTCGGATGGGGGGGTACGCTTGCAAGAGTGAGCACGGATCCCAAAGATCGCTGGCGCGACCTCGGGTCCTTCATCCGGGAGCAGCGGGCGTCGGCCCGGCTGTCGCTGCGGCGACTCTCGGAACTGGCCGGCATCTCCAACCCGTATCTGAGCCAGATCGAGCGGGGCCTGCGCCGGCCGTCGGCCGAGATCCTCCAGCAGATCGCAAAGGCGCTGCGCATCTCGGCCGAGACGCTCTACGTGCAGGCGGGGATCCTCGAGCCCCCCGCGGGCTCACCCGACCTGACCCGCGCCATCCTGGCCGATCAGACCATCAGCGAGGAGCAGAAGCAGGCCCTGGTGCGGATCTATCTCTCGTTCCGGCGCGAGTACGAGGACGAACACCCCCCCGCCGGCCACGACCCGTCCGAGGGTGACGAGCCTGCGGCGTGACTGAGCGTCACTCTGGTCCTGGTCGGGCGGACACTACGGCCCGGAACCAATTCTCGGCCCACCGGTAGGCTCTGAGCGCTATGCGCCGGCTCGCAGTCCTCTCCTTGCACACGTCCCCGCTGGCGCAGCCCGGCACCGGCGACGGTGGCGGCATGAACGTCTACGTGCGCGAGCTGTCGGCCGCACTGGCCCGCAGCGGCGTGGCCTGCGACGTGTTCACCCGGGCGTGGGCGCCCGGCCTGCCCCCCGTCGTGGACGTCGAACCGGGGTTCCGGGTGCACCATGTGCCGGCCGGACCGGTGCACGCGCTGCCCAAGGAGTCGCTGCCCGCGGTGGTCGACGAGTTCACAGCCCGTGTGCTGGAGACGATGGCCGCCGCGACCGGGCCGGGCGGGGACGCGGGCGGTGGCCTGCCCTACACCTCGGTGCACGCGAACTACTGGCTCTCCGGGCTGTCGGGCCACGTGATAAAGCACGAGCTCGAGCTGCCCCTCGTGTGCACCTTCCACACGCTGGACCGCGTGAAGGCCGAGTCGGTGCCCGAAGAGGTGATCGCCGACATGCCGCACCGCCGCGCCGAGGCCGAGGCGTCCATCATCGAGTGCTCCGACGCCGTGCTGGCGTCGTGCAGCGTGGAGGCCGACCAGATCGAGTCGCTGTACGGCGGCGACCCGGGCCGCATTCGCATCGTGGCGCCCGGGGTCGACCACGCGTTCTTCGGCCCGGGGCACCGGCCGCAGGCGCGGCGCGCGCTCGGGCTGCCCGAGGACGGGCGGCTGTTGCTGTTCGTGGGGCGGATCCAGCCGCTCAAGTGCGCCGACGTGGCGATAGAGACGCTGGCTGAGCTGCAAGGTGCTGGCGGTGGCGGCGCTGACGGTGGGCCGTACCGCTTAGTGATCGTGGGCGGGCCCTCGGGGCCCCACGGCGAGAAGGCCCTGCAGGGACTGCACGACGTGGCCGACGCCCGGGGCCTGCGTGACCTGGTGCACTTCGTGGAGCCGCAGCCCCACGAGCTGCTTTCGTCGTACTACCGGGCGGCCGACGTCTGCATCGTGCCCAGCCGCTCCGAGTCCTTCGGGCTCGTCGCGTTGGAGGCGGCGGCCTGCGGGACGCCGGTCGTGGCCTCGGCGGTGGGCGGGCTGACCACGCTGGTCGACCACAGGCACACCGGCTTCCTCGTCGACGACGCCAACCCCGGCGCCTACGCCGCAGCCGTCCGGCGCGTCTTCACCGAGCCGCTGGCTGCCGAGCGCCTGTCCACGGCGTCGGTGCTGCGGGCCCGGCGCTACACCTGGCGGGCGGCCGCCCGGGCGCTGGTGGAGCTGCACGACGAGCTGGCGAGCAGCCGGCTGGTCGAGTGCACCTGAGCGGCCGAGTGACGGCGCGGCCGCGTGGCTGAACGGTTGAGCGGCTGAGCGAGGTGCCGCTCGTCGATCTCCCGGATGACGAAGAGATGGCGGCGGCGGTCGCCTGCATCGACGCCTGGGCGGCCCGCGAGCTGGCTGCCGACGGACCCCTGGTGGCGGCCGAGCGCCAGGAGGTGACCGACCGGACGGCGTCGTTCCAGTGGTATCTCCGCTTCAAGGGTGACGAGAAGGACTTCATCACCGTGTGGTTCACCCTGAAGCAGCGGACGCTGTGGCACGAGGCGCAGGTCATGCCGGCACCCGAGGCGAACAAGGAAGAGGTCTACGCCTACCTGTTGCGGAGCAACACGGGGTTGTTGGGCATGTGGTTCGCGCTGGGGCCCGAAGACGCCGTGTATCTGGTCGGGCGGGTGCCGGCGCGGCTCATCGACGATGACGAGCTCGACCGCATTGCCGGTGCCTCGGTCGTCTACACCGACGATCACTTCCCGACCGCCATGACGCTCGGGCACCCGTCGACCTACCGGCGCCGGCCCCGGAGGGGCTAGGCGACCACTTCTTGAACGCGCAGGACCCCCGTCCCGAGAGAGTGCTGCAAGGTGGGACGAGGGTCCCGCACTCGCCGCCATGCGGAAGCACCGTTGCTGGGTGGAGGACCAGAGGACGGTGTCCCGCACGAAACAGCGACGAAGGACTACTCCATAGATGCGGGGCGCGACGTGAGGCGACGCATGGTCTCGGTCGCGTCCAGCTCGGTGAGCGCCCCCAGGACCGTTGCGATCGCCCGCTCCGCCGCCGACAACCGGGCGAACTCAATGCCGATCCGCACGCCGCGAGACGGGACCCGCAGCGCGTTCTTGATCACTCCTTTGAGCCGGACGGAAACCGACGGGCAGTCCGCCGGAAGCTCGATAGAGACGCTGTGGCCGACCACCAAACTCGACGGGGGGCCATCACGGACCGCGATCCCCACTCCTCGAATGGAGATGTCGAGAACCGTGCATTCCCGCCATCCGACACCGGCCAGGTCATCCTCGATGAGCACGGCACCCGGCCATCCCGCGCGATGGCGGGGTACAGGTCGCCGCGAATCCATTGGGCACCTCCCGCTCGTGGCGCCCCCGCCTCCACTCGGGCCCGCCCGCCTCCTTCGGTACGACCCGCCAACCGCACGGGCGTTCGTTGGTGACCCCAAGTATGCCACCCCAGTTGTAGTTCGCGCGGGGACACTTCGGTGGGCTCTTCAGAAGGCGACGGAGAGCCGGCCTCGGTATCGTCTCGCCATGAGCGCCAACCTGCTCGTCGTCGGGGGCGGCAAGATGGGAAGTGCCCTGCTCGGTGGGTTGCTGCGCTCCGGATGGGCGAGCCCCGAGCACGTGGTCGTGGTGGAGCCACTCGACGCCCGGCGCCGCGAGCTCGCCGCCGAATTCCCCGACGTGCGCTCCGTCGCCGCGCCCGAGCCCGGGCTCCTCTCCGCCGGCGAGGCGGAGGCCGAGCGACTGCGGCTGCCCGGCGCGATCCTCGCCGTCAAGGCCGACGCCGCCGAGGGGGCGTGCCGGGCCCTCGGCGCGACGGGTGTGACACGGGTCCTCTCCATCGTGGCGGGCATGCCCTCCCCCCGTCTGGAGGCCGCGTTGGGCGGCGAGCCGGTGGTGATCCGGGCCATGCCCAACACGCCGGCCCTGGTGGGTGCAGGCGTGACCGCCATTTCGGGGGGCGCGTTCGCCACTTCGCAGGACTTGGCCTGGGCGGAGCACGTGCTGTCGGCCGTGGGCACGGTGGTGCGGCTGCCGGAGCGGCTCCTCGACCCGGTGACCGGGGTGTCGGGATCCGGCCCGGCGTACTTCTTCCTGGTGGCGGAGGCGATGATTGAGGCGGGCGTCCAGATGGGCCTGTCGCACGACGTCAGCCGCACGCTCGTCGTCCAGACGATGCTCGGCTCGGCGCGCATGCTCGACGAGACGGGACAAGAGCCCGAGGCGCTGCGGTCCATGGTGACCTCGCCGGCGGGGACCACGGCGGCGGCGGTCCGGGTGCTCGAGGCCAGGGCCGTGCGATCGGCCTTCATGGAGGCGGTGGCCGCCGCCACCGAACGGGCCCGGAACCTGCACCGCTGAGCCGCACGTCATGACGAGCCCTCCGGTGCGCACCGTCTTCTTCCTGTCCGACTTCGGGACCGAGGACGAGTTCGCCGGGGTGGTGCACGCCGTCATTGCGGCCCGGGCGCCGGGCACGACCGTGATCGACCTGACGCACCACATCCCGCCTTTTGACGTGCGGGCCGGCAGCCACACGCTGGTGCGGGCGGTGCCGCATCTGGGCAGCGGTGTCGTGCTCGCGGTCGTCGACCCGGGGGTGGGCACCCCGCGGCGCGGCATCGGGATCGCGGTGATGCTGGCCGGCGGCGCGCCGATGTACTTCGTCGGGCCGGACAACGGGCTCCTCGTCGCGGCGGCGGAGTCGGCCGGAGAAGCGCCCATCGCCACGGCGGTGGAGTTGCACCGGGACCCCGCGCCGCCGGATCGGGGCGCCACGTTCGACGGCCGTGACCAGTTCGCGCCGGCGGCGGCGGCCTTGTGTGCGGGGGTGCCGCTGGCGGAGCTCGGGGAGCCGGTGGAGGCGTCGTCCTTGGTGCGCCTCATCGGGGGCGTGGTCGAACAGGGCCGGTTGCGCGACGGGCGCAGCTGCCTGCGGGCGGAGGTCACCTGGGTAGACCACTTCGGCAACCTCCAGCTGGCCGCCACGGTGGCCGACGCGCGGGTGGCGGGCATGCCGGCGACGGGGAGCATCGAGCTGGCGGCCCGGACCGATCGGGGCGGCGGTGATCCCGACGCCCTCCCGCTGTCCTTGGTGCCCCACGGGGTGCAGTTGCGCTGCGTCGACGCCTTCGGCGAGCTCAAACAGGGGGAGTTCGGACTGCTGGTCGACGCCAACGGGCACCTGGCCGTGGTGGCGGGCGAGGCGTCGGCGGCCCATTGGCTCAACGTCAGAGCGGGGGAGCTAGTCGTCCTGGCGTGGTGAGGAAGGCGAGGAAGGCAGGGCGGGTGGGGCCGCTGGGGCCGCTGGCGTCGGGGGGCCCAATTTGGGGGCGTTGCGCCGCGACAGCCGCCGTGGCCGGTTTGGTGTCGCCGGGAGGCACCTCTGTACCATCCGACGGGATGAGCGCGGAATCCCCACCCCCTTCCACGCCCAAGCGCATACCGGAGGCCACCGTGCTCCGGTTGCCCATCTACCAACGCATCCTCGCCGAGCTCGCGCGGACGGGAGCATCGACCGTGTCGTCGGAGCAGCTGGCCACGCTCGCGCGTGTGAACGCCGCCAAGGTGCGCAAGGACCTGTCGCTGCTCGGGTCGTTCGGCACCCGGGGCTCGGGCTACGACCCGGATCTGTTGATCGCGCAGATCGACCGCGCACTCGGCGTCGACGAGAACTGGTCCGTGGCCATCGTCGGGATCGGCAACCTGGGCCGCGCGCTCACGAACTCCGCCGGGTTCGCCTCCCGTGGCTGTCACGTAACATCCCTCTTCGACGTCGATCCCGCTGTGGTGGGCGAGGAGATCCGCGGCATGACCGTGCGCCACATGGACGAGCTCGCCACGCTGAAAGCCCAGGAGTGTCCCGACATCGGGGTGATCACGACGCCCGGCTGGGCGGCGCAGCAAGTGGCCGAGCTGCTGGTGCGGGCCGGCGTCACGTCGCTGCTGAACTTCGCACCACGCGTGCTCAACGTCCCGTCGAGCGTGCACATGCGTTATGTCGACCTCTCTATCGAGCTGCAGGTGCTCGGCTTCTACCGGGCGCGCTCGGAGGGCAACGGGCGCGACGCCGCTTCCGGCCTGCCGCTGATGCGATCGGTGGGCATGTCGCCGGGTCCCGAACTGGCCTGACGCTCTTTGGCGTTTCCGCGGCGTTCTCCGGCGTTTCCCGGCGCTCTCTGGCGTTTCCCGGGCGTCCCCGGACCCCTGGCTTTCCCGCTTTTACGCCTGTGGGGGCCGTGACTGGCACGTTCGGCGGCCGGCCCGGCAAAATTGGGGCCCGACCTAGGAGGGATGCGTGTCCGTCGTCGTCATAGGGCTGGAGCACAGCCAAGCCCCATTGCCGCTGCTCGAGGCGGCCGCGGTGTCCGACGCGGACCTGCACAAGCTGCTCAGCACCCTGAGCCATCGGCGCAACCTCCAAGAGACCGTCCTCCTCTCGACCTGCCTGCGCACCGAGATCTACGCCGTCGTCGACCGCTTCCACGACGCCGTCGCCGAGATCTACGAGGTGCTGTCGGAGCACTCGGGCCTCTCCATGGACGAGCTCATGGCCCACGCTGTCATCCGCTTCGACGACGACGTCACGGCCCACCTCTTCTCGGTGACGTCCGGCCTGGAGTCGGCGGTCACCGGAGAGAGCGAGGTCGTGGGCCAGGTGCGCCGGGCCTTCGAACGCGCCCAGGAGGAGGGCACCTGTGGCCCGGTCTTGTCCGCGCTGTTCCGCCACGCGCTCCAGACGGGAAAGCGGGTGCGGACCGAGACAGGGATCGGGCAGGGCACGACGTCGTTCGCCTACGCCGCGGTGACCGTGGCCCAGGGCGACGACCGCACCGGACTACGGGGCCGACGTGTCGTCGTCGTGGGTGCCGGCGACATGGGGCTCGGCGTGTGCCGCGCCCTAACCGACATTCCCCCCGCGGACGCGCCGGCAGAGGTGGTCGTGGTGAACCGCTCGCTCAAGAGGGCAAAGGATCTGGTGCGCGATTCCAGCGGGTCCGTGCCGATGCGCGCCGTCTCGCTCGCGGACGTCAAGTCGGAGCTGGCGCAAGCCGACGTCGTCCTGACCGCCGTCGCAGCCGAGGCCCACGTGCTGCGCGCCGACGACTTCGGCGGGCGCTCGAGCGAGGGGCGCGAGGTGTTCGTGATCGACCTGGGTGTGCCCCGCAACGTCGACCCGTTGGTCGGGGCGATGCAGGGCGTGACGTTGCTCGACATGGACACGTTGAGCGAGTCGGTGGCGCGTGCGCTCGGCGACCGCGAAGAGGAGGCGGGGGAGGCGCGGCAGATCGTCGCCGTCGAGGTGGAACGCTTCCGTACGGCGAGCCGCCAGCGTGGCGCGGCGCCGGTGATCGCCTCGTTGCGGACGCGGCTGGAGTCGCTGCGCGTCTCGGAGTTGGAGAAGCACCGAGCGCAGCTGGCCGACCTGAACGAGGCCGAGTGGGAACAGGTCGATGCGGCTACCCGGGCCGCCCTGGCCAAGATGCTGCACGAGCCGACCATGCTCCTGAAGGAGACGGCGGGCACGCCGCGCGGCGAGCGCCTGGTCGAGGCGCTGCGCATCCTCTTCGACCTGTAGGCCCCGGCGGCCGGGCCATGCGATAGTCACACCCATGGGAGATCCGGGATCGCTGCGCCTGGCCACCCGCGGCTCGCCGCTCGCGCTGCACCAGACCGAACTCGTGGCGGACGCGCTGCGCCTGGCGCACGCGGAGCTCGGGGTCGAGGTGGTCGTGGTGCGGACCCGCGGCGACGTGGACGCGGCGGCCCCGTTGGACCAGATCGGCGGGCAAGGGGTGTTCGTGACCGAGGTGGAGGCGGCGGTGGCGGACGGCCGGGCCGACGCCGCCGTGCACTCGGCCAAGGACATGACCTCGGTGATGGCGGCGGGCCTCGTCCTGGCGGCCGTCTTACCGCGGGCCGACCCGCGCGACGGGCTGGTCGGCACCGCACTGGCGGATCTCCCCGCCGGGGCGCTCGTCGCCACGGGGTCGGCGCGGCGCCGGGCCCAGCTGGCGTCCCTGCGTCCCGACCTCGTGTTCACCGACGTGCGGGGCAACATGGCCCGGCGGGTCGCCGTGGGCGAGTCCGGCGAGGTGTCGGCGGTGGTGGTGGCGGTGGCGGCGATGGAGCGGCTGGGCTGGACCGACCGCCTGACCGACGTCCTCGACCCGGTGGACGTGCTGCCACAGGCCGGACAAGGCGCGATCGCGGTGCAGTGCCGGGCCGACGACGAGCGCACGCGCCGCGTGCTCGGCGCGATCGACCACGAGCCGAGCCATCGGGCGCTGCGGGCGGAACGCGCCGTGCTGGCCACCCTGGGCGGGAGCTGCACGGTGCCGGTCGGCGCCCATGCCGAAGTGGTGATGGGCGACGGGGCGCGACTGCGCGTGCACGGGTTGCTGGCGAGCGCCGACGGCCACACGGTGATCAGGCTGTCCCGCCAGGGTGACGATCCCGAGGCAGTGGGTGCCGCAGTGGCGCGCGCGCTGTTGGAGGGTGGCGGGCGCGCCGTAGACGGCTTCGCCGACCCGCCCGGGCCGTGACCGTCTACCTGGTCGGCGCCGGCCCCGGCGACCCCGGACTGCTCACCCGTCGGGGTGCCCGGCTGCTGGCCCGGGCCGACGTCGTCCTCTATGACCGCCTGGTGTCGCCCGCGCTGCTCGACCTCGCGCCCGCGACGGCGGAGCTGATCGACGTCGGGAAGGACCCCGACGCGGGCCGGGGCGGCCCCGGCACGGAGCGCCAGGACGAGATCGGGCGGCTGCTCGTGGAGCACGGCCGGCGCGCCCCGGTGGTGGTGCGCCTCAAAGGCGGCGACCCCTTCCTCTTCGGGCGCGGCGGTGAGGAGGCCGAGGTGCTGACGAAGGCGGGCGTGCCCTGGGAGGTGGTCCCGGGCGTCACCTCCGCATTCGCTGTCCCGGCGGCGGCCGGTATCCCGGTCACCCAACGAGGCGTTGCCTCGTCGGTCACGGTGGTGACCGGGCGTGTGGGGGACCCGGCTGCGGGCGGGGTCGACTGGGCCACCCTGGCTGCATTGAAAGGGACGCTCGTGATCCTGATGGGCATGCTGACGCGCGCCGCCGTCGCCGAGGAGCTCATCAGGGGCGGTCGATCACCCGAGACGCCCGCCGCAGTGATCGCCCGTGGGACGACGCCGGCGCAGCGCGTCGTCCGCACGACGCTGGCCGGACTGGCCGACGCCGACCTCGGCTCACCGGCGGTCATCGTCGTGGGGCCGGTCGCCGCGCTGGGCGCCGACGCGCCCGTCGCCGGTTGGGCCGGCCCGTTGGCCGGTCGCACCGTGGTGGCGACGCGCTCCGGAACGCGGGCGCAGAACCTGGTCGACGCACTGGAGCGCGCCGGTGCGGCGGTGGTGGAGCTGCCCCTCACCCGGCAGATCGAGGCCGCCGACGGCGGTGCCGTGCTGCGCGCCGCCGCCGCGGAGGTAGGAGGCTGCCGCTGGGTGGCCTTCACGTCGGTCAACGCCGTCGACCGTTTCATGGCCCTGCTGCGCGACGCGCGGGCGCTGGCCGGTGTGCGCGTCGCCGCGGTCGGGCGCGCCACCGCCGACGCGCTGCGCTTGGCGGGCGTCGAACCCGACCTCGTCCCGGCCGAGCACAGCGCCCGCGGTCTGGTGGAGGAGTTCCCCGACCCGGGCCCGGACGAGCGCCGCGGCGTGCTCTTTCCCGCCGCCGACCTCGCACCGCAGACGATCCCCGACGGACTCCGTCAGAAGGGATGGGAGGTCCGGCGCGTCGAGGCCTACCGCACGGTGCCGCTGTCCGCGCCGGAGCCGGTGCTGCTGGCGCAAGCGGAGGCCGCCGACGCGATCGTCTTCACCGCGAGCTCCTCGGTGCGGGCGTTCGCCGCCCTGCGCACGCCCGAGGGCGCGCCGGTGAAGGTGCCGTCGCACGTGGTGTGCATCGGGCCGACGACGGCGGGCGCGGCTGTGGAGGCCGGCATGACGGGCGTGCACGAGGCGTGGGGTTCCTCGGCCGAGGGGATCGTCGCCGAGCTGACGGCCCACTTCGGCGAGACCCGGGGCGGAGCCTCGTAGGCTGGAGTCCATGGCCCCGGCCGAGACGCCCGCGTCCGACCCGACCCCGCCGGTGGGTTTTCCGACCCGGCGGCAGCGCCGGCTGCGGCGCACGCCCGCGCTGCGCCGCCTGGTGGCCGAGGCGCGGCTCGGCGTCGACGACCTGGTCGCACCCCTCTTCGTGCGGGAGGGCATTGACGCACCGGCGCCGATCGCATCGATGCCGGGCGAGGTGCAGCACACCCTCGACTCGCTCGTGCTCGAGGCCAAGCGGCTCGTCTCGCTGGGGATTCCCGGCCTCATCCTCTTCGGGGTGCCCGCGACCAAGGACGCGCGCGGCAGCAGTGCCTGGGACCCCGACGGCGTGGTGCAGGTGGCATTGCGCGCCGTGCGCGACGCGGTGGGCGACCAACTCGTCGTCATGGCCGACCTCTGCCTGGACGAGTACACAGACCACGGGCACTGCGGCGTGCTTGGCCCCGATGGAGAGGTCCTCAACGACGAGACGCTCGACCTGTATGCGCAGGTCGCGCTGGCGCAGGCGGAGGCGGGGGCGGACGTGGTCGCACCCAGCGGGATGATGGACGGCCAGGTCGGCGCCATCCGGGCCGCGCTGGACGGCGCCGGGCGGGAGGAGGTGGCCATCCTGGCGTACGCGGCCAAGTACGCCTCCGCGCTCTACGGGCCGTTCCGCGACGCGGTCGACGTCACGATCGCGGGCGGCGGCGACCGGCGCGCCTACCAACAGGACCCGAGCAACCAGCGCGAGGCGCTCGACGAGATCGCCCAGGACGTGGCCGAGGGGGCGGACATGGTCATGGTGAAGCCGGCCATGACGTCCCTCGACGTGCTGGCCGCGGCGCGGCGCACCGTCAACGTACCGCTCGCGGCCTATCACGTGAGTGGTGAGTACGCGATGGTGAAGGCCGCCGCCGCCGCCGGGTGGATCGACGGGGCAGCCGTCGCCCTGGAACAGCTCACGGTGCTCAAGCGCGCCGGCGCGGACTTCGTCCTGACCTACTTTGCCGCAGAGGTGGCCGAGGCACTCGGTGGCTGAGGCGCCGGCGGCGTCCGGTTCCGGCTCGTCCAACGCCGACTGGTTCGCGCGGGCGCGCCGGGTGATCCCGGGCGGAGTCGACTCGCCGGTGCGCTCCTTCTCCGCCGTCGGGGGCACGCCCTACACGGTCGTCGCGGGCGAGGGGCCCTACGTGACGGACGCGGAAGGCACCCGCTACATCGACATGGTCCAGTCCTACGGCGCGGTGCTGTTGGGCCACGCCCACCCGGTGGTGACCGAGGCGGTCGCGACGGCAGCGGCGCGCGGCACGACCTTCGGAGCGCCGACGGAGGGCGAGGTGCTGTTGGCCGAGGCGATCTGTGCGCGCGTGCCCGGCTGCGAGCAGGTGCGCCTGGTGTCGTCGGGGACAGAGGCGGCCATGAGCGCCGTCCGCCTGGCCCGTGGCGCCACCGGCCGTGACCGGGTGATCAAGTTCGACGGCTGCTACCACGGGCACTCCGACGGACTGCTCGCCGGTGGCGGCAGCGGAGTCGCCATGCTCGGGCTCCCGGGGTCCGCCGGCGTCTCGGCCGGCGCCGTGGCCGACACCGAAGTGGTGCCCTTCAACGTGGTGCCCGTCGTGGACGAGAGGGTGGCGTGCGTCATCGTCGAGCCCGTGGCGGCGAACATGAACCTCGTCGCGCCGGCGCCGGGGTTCCTCGAGGGCCTGCGCGCGGCGTGCAACGCGGCCGGCGCGCTGCTGATCTTCGACGAGGTGATCTCGGGCTTCCGGCTTGGTCCTGGGGGCGCGACGGCCTGGGCGGGGGTGACGCCGGACCTCTGGTGCTTCGGCAAGGTCATCGGCGGCGGACTGCCGGTCGGCGCGTTCGGCGGGCGCCGCGAGCTCATGGCGGTGCTGGCGCCGGGCGGCCCGGTGTACCAAGCGGGAACGCTGTCGGGGAACCCGCTCGCGACCGCGGCAGGGCTGTCGGTGCTCACCCACGTCACGCCGGCGGACTACGACGCGCTGGCGGGAAGGGTCGCGGTCTTCGCCAAGGACCTGGAGGCGGCGGTGGCAGCCGGTGGCCTTGCTGCGGTTGTGCCAACGGTCGGGCCGCTCGTGGGGCTGTTCGTGGCGCCGGGAGCGGGCGGGCCGATTGAGGCGCCGCACGACTACGACAGCGCCAAGGCGCTGGCGGGCAACGGCGTCTACCCGCGCTTCTTCCACGCCATGTTGCGCCGCGGCGTGGCGCTGGCCCCGGGCGCCTACGAGGTGTCGTTCCCGGGCCTGGCCCACGACGACGCGGTGCTGGCGCGCGTGGTCGAGACGGCGGGAGAGGCGGCGGCCGAAGTCGCGGGCGAGGTGGCGGGCGAGGTGGCGGGCGAGGTGGCTGGGCAGAAGACCTAGCGGACAAGGCCTCGCGGACTAGAAGGAGCGGATGACCGAGTCCGGTCCCAGGACGATGACCGGGTGCAGTGCGGGCTTCAGCCACGTCAGCACGGCGATGAGGTCGGAGTAGGGAAGGGACACGCAGCCCTGGGTGGGCGTCCCGATGTTCGTGTGCAGGAAGATGCCCGACCCCAGCGGACCGCTCGGCGGCGTGTTGTATTCGACGGGGGCCATGGAGGGGTAGGCGTTGCCCTCCGTCCACAACGCCTCGGAGTCGCCGGCGAAGGGCGGCGTGGTGCCGCACGCGACGTGTTGGAACGTGTTGTACGTCGGGCTGCTCGGGTCCTCGTCCCACCAGTCGCCGCACACGAGCTGGTGGTAGGCGAAGGCGGTTCCGGGGTTGGGGTTGGTGCCGTACATGGTGGGACCGAACGCGTACATGCCCTCGGGCGTGGCGCCGTCCCCCTCGCTGCGGCTGTTGCCGGGCACCCACCCGTTGACCCCGTCGACGGCGGGCATCGGGCCCATCGCTGCGTACCATCCGGCGCCGTCGTTCTCGTAGGTGGTCAGCGTGGCCGTGGTGCTGGAGGCCGAGGGCGCGTCGACGATCACCACCTGCTGCGCGCCGCCGGTGCTGGCCAGCTGGTCCACCAGCAACGGGTTGAGGTCGGCCGTGGCCGACCCGTCGAAGGTCGCCGAACCGAACGTGAAGGTGCCCCCGTCCGAGGCCACCAGCCAGTAGCCGTCACCCCCTGGGGTCGCGGTCATGCCGACGATGGGTGCGTTGAGCCGCAGCGCGCCGGTCGAGCCCCAGAAGGTGGCGTCGCCGAAGCTGAAGATGCCGCCGTCGGAGGCGACCAGCCAGTAGCCGTTCCCCGACGGCGTGGCGGTCATGGCGACCACCGGCTCGTTGAGGCGCAGCGCGCCGGTCGAGCCCCGGAAGGTGGCGTCGCCGAAGCTGAAGATGCCCCCGTCGGAGGCGACCAGCCAGTAGCCGTGGCCGGTGGGGGTGGGGTCCATGCCCACGACGGGGGCGTTGAGGCGCAGCGCGCCGGTCGAGCCCCAGAATTGCGCGTCGCCGAAGCTGAAGATGCCGCCGTCGGAGGCGACCAGCCAATAGCCGTGGCCGGTCGGGGTCGGCGCCATGCCGACGATGGGCGCGTTGAGGCGCAGCGCGCCGGTCGAGCCCCAGAAGGTGGCGTCGCCGAAGCTGAAGATGCCGCCGTCGGAGCCGAGGAGCCAGTAGCCGCCGCCGTCGGGGGTCGCGGCCATGGCCACGATCGGCGCGTTGAGGGCCAGGCCGGTGATGGAGCCGTAGGAGTGGGCGTCGCCGAAGGGGTACACGGACCCGGTGGAGGACGCCACCCAGTAGCCGCCGCCGTCGGGGGTCCGGGCGATGGCGACCGCGCTGTTGGCCACCGGCGCGGTCGCCCCGGCGGGCGCGGGGGCGAGAGTCCCCGCCCACAGGAGGCCCGCGGCCATCACGGCGAGCACGAGGGCCGGCCGGGCGAGGCGGTGAAGTCGCGTCGGTAGGGCCGCCCGGGTCCGGGTCAGGGTCCGGGGCCGGGTCCGGCGTGGGGGGCGGTCGGGCGGCGGCAAGGGCCCCAGGTTACGGGCCGGGTTGGGGGTGTCACGGCCGGCCGGCGGCCGGTGGCGGGCGGCGCGGGACTATGTACCGCCGACAATGTACGTACACCTATACGTACATCGCGAAGAGTCCCACCTTTCGAGGACCAGGCGGCCGGACCCCGGCAAACTGAGGGCGTGGCAACACCCTGGTTGTGGCCGGAGAACTTCAAGGCGCTCAAGCGCGGCGAGGGCTGCCCCATGTGCGCGTCCGCCGGCGCGGCGGAGACGCCGCACGGCGTGCGAGTCTTCGAGGGCCGGTGGTGCGACGCCAACCTGAGCCGGTATCCGATGCGGCCGGGGTACACCGTGGTGATCTGGAAGGGCCGCCATGTCGCCGAGCCCGGTGAGCTCTCGGCGGAGGAGGCATTGGGGTTCTGGGGCGAGGTCGCCCGGGTGGCCGATGCGCTGGCGGCGGAATACAAGCCGGCGAAGATGAACTGGCTGCACCTCGGCAACGGGGTGCCGCACCTGCACGTGCATCTGGTGCCCCGGCCGTTCGAGGACCCGCGGGCCGGGGGGCCGCTCGAGGACGGCGCCTTCCACCAGGCCGAGACCCCCGCGCTCGAGGACGCGCGGCTCGTGGCGGAGGCGCACGCCTTGCGGGCGCGGCTTGCCGGCTGATCGAACTCCGGCCCGGGGATCTCGAACGAGGCCGCCCGCCCGCTCCGTGATCTCCGTCAGGCGGTGCTACGCGGCAGTCGATTCCTGCACGTCGGGGTCGGGCAGAACCCGTGAGACCAGCTCGAGCGCCCGGTAGCCCAGCTCCGCCGGCCCGGACGCGTCGGGGCGCATGAGGTTGGCCATGATCCGCAGCAGCTGGTTCATCAACAGCTCCGAGCGCATGCCCAGGGTCACGGCCATGCGCATCGCCTCCGGGTGCGAAATGAGGTGTACGAAGGCGCGGGCGACCTTGTAATAGGGCCCGTAGGCCGCGTTCAGTGCGGTGTCGTAGCCGGTCAGTGCCTCGGTCCCCTCTCCGGTGAGGGCGCGACCGAGGGCGGCCGCGGCCAGCCGTCCGGTCTCGTAGCCGTAGCAGATGCCCTCACCGTTGAAGGGGTTGATGACCCCACCGGCGTCGCCGGCGATGATGACGTTGCCGCCGGCGCGCGGCCCGACCGAGAGCCCCATCGGCAGCTTGCCCCCGGTCGGTGGCCCGAGGCAGGTCTCGGGCCGCAGCCCCCACGACTTCGGCGCATAGTCCACGAACGTGTCCATGAGTGTCGACGTGTTGATGCCCTTCCAGCGCTGTTCGGTGGAGAGCAGTCCCACGCCGACGTTCACCCGCCCGTCGCCCATGGGGAAGATCCAGCCGTACCCGGGGACGACGGTGCCGTCGGGGTCACGGATGTCGAGGTGCGACTCTATGAACTGGTCGTCATGACGCTCCGACGTGTAGTACCCGCGCAGCGCCATGCCGAGCGGCAGGTCGCGTCGGCGCGAGGTGCCCAGCAGGCGGCCCACCCGCGAGTTGGCGCCGTCGGCGACGACCACGTAGCGCGCCCGGATGGGGCGGCTGGCCGCGTCGCCCTTCCCCTTCACCGTGACGCCCTCGAGTGTCGGGAGCGGCCCGTCCGATGAGGCCGACTCGTCCACATCCACGCCGACGACCTCGGTCCCCTGCAGAAGGGTGGCGCCCGCCGCCGCGGCCCGGTCGGCGACCAGACCGTCGAGGTCGTGCCGGGTGATGGTGTAGCCGTAGTCGGGGAAGTGGGGATGCTCGGGCCACTGCATCTCAATGGACTGGCCGAAGCCGAAGGCGCGCAACCCCGTGTACCGATGCGATCCGGCCAGCGCCTGCTCGAGCCCCATGTCGGCCAGCTGGCGGACGGCCCTCGGGGTCAGTCCGTCGCCGCAGGTCTTCTCTCGAGGGAACTCCTTCTTCTCGACGACGACGACGTCCCAACCGGCGTCGGCCAGCCAGTACCCGCAGGACGATCCGGCGGGACCGGCGCCGACGACCACCACGTCGTGCACCGGCTCCGGCCGTTGCCGCGCCGGTGTTGCACGGCGGGCGGGCGCCGTCGCCTTCTTGGCCGGACGCTTCGCCGGCTGCGCCTTCTTGGCCTCCGGAGCCGCCGCCTTGGCCGCTCGCTCGGGCGGGTTCCCGGTCTTCTTGGCGGTGTTCTTCGCCGCCTTGGCCGCCTTCTTGGGAGCGCCGGGCCTGCCGGGCCGAGGGGTCGCGTCGGATGGCGTCACCCACGCATCGTAGGCCCCGTCCAGACGCCTCCGACCAGCGCTGTGGATGTGCCCGCCGAAGGGGTCGCATGGTAGAAACGGGCCACAGTGGACCAGTACCTCCCCATCCTCATCGTGGGCTTTCTCGGCGCCGCGTTCACCCTCTTCTCGCTGGTGTCCTCGGCGATGCTGGCGCCGAAGAAAAAGCCCACGGCGGCCAAGCTGGCTCCCTACGAGTGCGGGATCGTGCCGACCGTCGAGCCACCCACGCGCTTCCCGGTCCGCTTCTACCTCGTGTCCATGATCTTCATCATCTTCGACATCGAGATCGTGTTCCTCTACCCATGGGCCATCGTCTTCCACCAGATCGCGACGTTCGGGCTCATCGAGGTGATCGTGTTCGCGGCGGTGGTCTTCGTGTCGTTCCTCTACCTCATCTCCAACGGCGCCCTGACCTGGGGCCCGCCCAAGACGCTGCAGTCGGGCATGCCGAGCCGGACCTCGGAGTCGACCATCACGCGCATCAGCGCGGCGCGCCCGACCCCGAGTGAGGCGGCCTGAGGCATGGGGATCGAGGACCTTCAGCACAACTTCCTGACGGGCCGCCTCGAGGACATGGTCAAGTGGGCCCGCCGCAACAGCGTGTGGCCGGCCACCTTCGGGCTGGCGTGCTGCGCCATTGAGATGATTGCGGTCGGTGCCGCCGATTACGACATCGCCCGTCTCGGCATGGAGGTCTTCCGAGGCTCACCACGTCAGGCCGATCTCATGATCGTGGCCGGGCGGGTCTCGCAGAAGATGGCGCCCGTGCTTCGCCAAATTTACGACCAGATGATGGAGCCCAAGTGGGTCATCTCCATGGGCGTATGCGCGTCGACGGGCGGGATGTTCAACAACTACGCCATAGTCCAGGGCGTGGACCAGATCGTGCCGGTCGACGTCTACGCCCCGGGCTGCCCGCCGTCGCCCGAGACCTTGCTGCACGCGATCCTCACGCTGCACGAGAAGATCCGCACCGGCGAGATCACACGCCGGCCGGGAACGTCGGTTCCGGTTGGGGAGCAGGCGACGGGCGGATGGGTGCCTACCGTGCCCGACGCCGTGCGGGTGGCCACGCCGCGGTGAGCGGGAGCCGGTGACCGAATCGACCCGCACCGCCCCGAATGCCGCGCCGGCGCCCACGCCGACGCCGACGGCCGTGCTCCCCGAGGTGCCGCGGCTGTCCGACCGGCTGGTCGACCAGTTGGCATTCCCGAGCCGCGACACCTACCGCCGCATGGTGCGGGCTTTTCGGGACGCCGGGTTCGAGATGTGCGCCGACCTTTGTGCCGTTGACTACCTGACCCACCCCGGCCGCTCGCTGCCTGAGGGCGTGACGCCCGAGCGATTCGAGGTCGTCGTCAACCTGCTGTCTCTATCCATGCGCCAGCGCGTGCGCATCCGAGTGCAGGTGCCCGAGTCTGATCCCACCCTCGACAGCCTGTTCGACGTCTATCCGGGCACCGAGGCGATGGAGCGCGAGGCCTTCGACATGATGGGCGTCGTCTTCGTGGGGCACCCCGACCTCACCCGCATCCTCATGCCCGAGGACTGGGAAGGCCACCCATTGCGGAAGGACTACGGCGTCGGGCGGGTGCCCGTGCAGTTCAAGGAAGCGCCCGGACCGCGATGACCGAGCACGACGACGAGCACGAGACGGAACGCGACCCCGAAATCGGCCCATCGGACACGGAGGCCGGTTTCGGCCTGGAGACGACCGAGCGGGCACACCGGGAGGCCGAGGAGCACCGGTACTTCATGCCCGAGACGTCGGAGGGCATTCAGGAGCTGATGCCCCGCGATACGACCGGCGCGGGCGAGCTCCGCAGCGAGGTGGGCGCGGTGCTCCGGCTGCCCGAGGGCGGCTACATCGACCCGGCCGACATAGACGTCGAGCGTCGCGACGACCAGACGATGATCATCAACATGGGGCCTCAGCACCCCTCGACCCACGGCGTGCTACGCCTCATGCTCGAGCTCGACGGCGAGACAATCTTGCGCACCAAGCCGATCATCGGGTACCTCCACACCGGCATGGAGAAGACCGGCGAGGAACTCACCTACGTCCAGGGTGCGACGAACACGACCCGCATGGACTACCTGTCGCCGCTACACAACGAACTCGTGTTCTCCATGGCCACAGAGGCCTTGCTCGGCATAGAGCCGCCGCCGCGGGCCGCGTGGATCCGCATGCTCATGTGCGAGCTCAACCGGATTTCGTCGCACCTGGTGTGGTTGGCCACCAACGGTGGGGACCTTGGTTCCACCACCATGTTGGTCTACGGCTTCCGCGAGCGCGAGATGATCCTCAGCTTCTTCGACAAGACCACGGGCGTGCGCATGAACCACAACTTCATCCGCCCCGGAGGCGTTGCCGCTGACCTCCCCGACGGGTGGGAGGACGACATCGACATCATCTGCGAGACGATCCTCGCCCGCACCTACGAGTACGACGAGCTGCTGACGGGCCAGCCCATCTTCCGGGACCGCACCGAGGCCGTCGGCAACATCTCGGCCGAGGAAGCGCTCGCGCTGTCGATCACCGGCCCGATGCTGCGCTCCACCGGCGTGCCGTGGGACCTGCGCCGCACCGTGCCGTACTTGGCGTACGACAAGCTCGACTTCGACGTCATCATCGGCACCTACGGCGACAACTTCGACCGCTACTCGGTGCGCCTCAACGAGGTCCGCGAGTCCATCAAGATGGTTCGCCAGATCGTGGAGATGATGCCCCCGGGCGACTACAGGGTGCAGGACCGCAAAGTCACGCCGCCGCCGCGGGCGCGGATCGACGAGTCGATGGAGGCGTTGATCCACCATTTCAAGATCTTCACCGAGGGCTTCCGGGTGCCGGAGGGCGAGGTCTACGTGGCGATCGAGTCGCCCCGCGGCGAGCTGGGCTGCTACCTCGTGTCCGACGGCACGTCGAAGCCGTACCGCATGCACATCCGCGCGCCGAGCTTCGTCAACCTGCAGTCGCTCCCGCTCCTGTTGCGCGGGGGCCTGATGGCCGACGCCGTCGCCGTCATCTCCTCGGTCGATCCCGTCATGGGGGAGGTGGACCGGTGAGCCACCTGAACCCCGAGATCACCGAGCAGGCCAAAGCGCTCGTGGCCCTCTACCCGGAGCCCCGTTCGGCGCTCATTCCCTTGTGTCACCTGGCCCAGGCGCAGGACGGCTGGCTGCGGCCGGAGGCGATAGAGGAGCTGGCGGAGCTGTGCGGCGTCACCGCGGCCGAGGTGCAGGGCACGGCCAGCTTCTACGACATGTTGCACACAGAGCCCGTCGGCACCTACGTCGTGGCCGTGTGCACCAACATCGCCTGCATGCTCGGGGGCGCGCTCGAGTTGCTGGAGCACGCCGAGTCGGCGCTGGGCGTCCGCGCCGGCGCCACCACCCCCGACGGCATGTTCACGCTGCACGAGGCCGAATGCCTGGCCGACTGCGACCGCACGCCGTGTGTGCAGGTGAACCACCGCTACGTCGGGCCGCAGACGCCCGAGAGCTTTGACGCGCTGCTCGACGACCTACGAACCGGACGCCTCGCGGACACGGTTCCCCGGCACGGCACTCTGGTTCGTGTGCGGCGCACCGTGGGCCTGCAGGCCGACCGAGCCGCCATCGCCGCCGAGCGCGCCGCTATGGCCGGGGCCGAGGCCGTCCGCGCGTCGGACAGCGGAGGCAAAGGTGCGGGAGGTGGCGTGGGCTGATGGCCATCACCGACGCGCCCAAGATCATCACGTCCCGCCTCGGCTACGACGACTCGTACACGCTGGAGCGCTACCTGGCCACCGGCGGCTACGAGGGGCTGCGCAAGGCCCTGACCATGACGCCCGAGGCGGTGGCGGCCGAGGTCGACGCGGCCAGCCTGCTGGGACGGGGCGGCGCCGGCTTCCCGGCTGGGCGCAAGTGGTCGATGCTGCGCAAGAACCCGGTGACCTACCTGGTGGTCAACGGCGACGAGTCCGAGCCGGCCACGTTCAAGGACCACATGCTGATTGAGGGCGACCCGCACCAGATCCTCGAGGGCGTCCTCATCAGCGCCTACGCCCTGCAGGTGAGCCAGGCCTTCATCTACGTGCGCGGAGAGTTCGCGCTCGGGCTCGAGCGGCTGGAGACCGCGGTCAACGATGCGTACGCGCACGGCGCGGCCGGCTCCGACATCTTCGGCTCCGGCTTCAGCCTCGATGTCGTCGTCCACCCCGGCGCCGGCGCCTACATCTGCGGAGAGGAGACCGCGCTGCTCGAGTCGCTGGAGGGCAAGCGGGGGTTCCCCCGCATCAAGCCGCCGTACTTCCCCGCCGCCATCGGGATCTACGGCGAGCCCACCGTCGTGAACAACGTCGAGACGATGGCCAACATCCCCTGGATCGTCCTCAACGGCGGGGCCGCCTTCGCCGCCCTGGGCGAGGGGCGCTCGACCGGGACCCGGCTCTTCGCGTTGGCCGGGCACGTGCGCAACCCCGGCAACTACGAGCTCGAGATGGTCAAGACGACCTTCCGCGACCTCATCTACGCGCCGGTGCTCGGCGGCGGCATCCGCGGCTCCAACGCGCTGAAGGCCTTCATCCCCGGCGGCGTGTCGGCCCCGTGGTTCGGCCCGGACCAGGTCGACCTGCCGCTGGGGCAGGACGAGGTGGGCGACGCCGGCTCCATGCTCGGCTCGGGCTCGGTGGTCGTCATGGACTCGGCCACCTGCATGGTGCGCGCCGCGTGGCGTATCACCAAATTCTTCGCCCGCGAGTCGTGCGGCCAGTGCACCCCCTGCCGCGAGGGATCCGGCTGGCTGGAGCGCATCATGTACCGAATTGAGAACGGCGCCGGCCGCGAGGAGGATCTGGACCTCCTCATGGACCTGTGCGACAACATCTCCCCCGGCGTGCATTGGCCGCCCCAGCAGACGACCATCTGCGTGCTCGGCCCGTCCATCCCCTCCTCCATCGCGTCGGGCATCCGCATGTTCCGCGACGAGTTCCTCGTGCACGTCAAGGAAGGGGGGTGCCCCTTTGACTGACTCGTCCCGCGAGCTGCACACGGAGGTGCACCCGGAGGTGGAACTCACCTTCACCCTCGACGGCCGCGCCGTCACCGCTTACAAGGGCGAGCTGCTCATCGCAGCCGCCGAGCGCCACGGGACCTACATCCCGCGCTTCTGCTACCACCCGCGCATGGATCCCGTCGGCATGTGCCGCATGTGCCTGGTCGACGTCGAGGGCCCGCGCGGCGCCACGCTCACGCCCGCCTGCTTCGTCGAGGTCTCCGGCGGCATGGTGGTCGATACGGCCAACGACCGGGTGAAGAAGGCGCAGGACGGCGTGCTCGAGTTCCTGCTGGCCAACCACCCGCTCGACTGCCCGGTCTGCGACAAGGGCGGTGAGTGCCCGCTGCAGGACCAGACGCTGGCCTACGGGCCCGGGGAGAGCCGCTTCATTGAGGAGAAGCGCCACTTCGAGAAGCCGATCGCCATCAGCGACCTCGTCCTATTGGACCGGGAGCGCTGCATCCAGTGCGCCCGCTGCACCCGCTTCGCGGCCGAGGTGGCCGGCGACGCGCAGATCGACTTCGCCGGGCGGGGCGAGGCGGTCGAGGTGGCGACGTTCCCGAGCGAGCCCTTCGCGTCCTACTTCAGCGGTAACACCGTCCAGATCTGCCCGGTCGGGGCGCTCACCGCGACGCCCTACCGCTTCACGGCGCGCCCCTGGGACCTGGACCAGGTCGAGTCCACCTGCACCGCCTGCGCCGTGGGCTGCCGGGTGGCCGTGCAGTCGTCGCAGAACCGCCTGACCCGCCTGCTCGGCATCGACTCGGAGCCGGTGAACCACGGTTGGCTGTGCGACAAGGGCCGCTTCGCCTACGAGTCGGTCAACGGCGACGAGATCGCCGCCGGCCCCGTGCCCCGGGAGGTGGCCGACGAGGCCGTCGACGTCGCCCCCGCCACGGCCTCCCAGGTGGTGAGCCTCGGGGTGAGCCGGGGCCAGTTCCTGGGCGAGGTGCGCGAGACGGGCCGCTTCGAGCACGGCCGCCTCGTCGAGCCGCGCGTCCGCAAGGAGGGCGAGCTCGCCCCGGTCAGCTGGGGCGAGGCGTTGGCCGCGGCCGCGGCGGGCCTGCGGGCGGCCACGGAGGCGGGCGGTCCCGCTGCTGTCGGCGTCATCGGCGGCGCCCGGCTCACCAACGAGTCGGCCTACGCCTGGGCCCGGCTGGCCAAGGGCGTCATCGGCACCGACTCGGTCGACGCCCAGCTGGGCGACGGCCTGCCGGCCGAGCTGGTGCTCGGGCTGCCCCGGGCCACCATCGACGAGGCCTGCGCGGCGCCGGTCGTGATCACGCTGGCCGGCGACCTGCGCGAGGAGCTGCCTGTGCTGTTCCTGCGCCTGCGCGCCGCGGTGCAGCGCGCCGGCACGGACCTGATTGAGATCGCGCCGACGCCGACCGCGCTCACGCCGTTCGCGACGGCGACGCTGCGCGTGCGGCCCGGCGACGCGCCCATCCTCGCCCGGGCGCTCACCGGCGACCACGCGGCGGCCACCGCGCTGGGCACCCATCCCGAGGGCAGCGCGCTCGGTGAAGGCGCGCTCGAGGCGGCGCACACCGTCCTGGAGGCCCACCCCGGCGGCGAGGGCGTCGTGATCGTGGCCGGACGGCCGTCGTACGCGGAGGCGGGCGAGGTCGCGGCCGAGGCCGTGCGGGCGCTGGCCGCCGCACTGCCCCAGGCCACGTTCCTGCCGGCGCTGCGCCGGGGCAACGTGTTCGGCGCGCTCGACATGGGGCTGGCCCCCGGCCTCCTGCCCGGCCGCGTCACCCTGGAGGCCGGGCGGCAGCGCTTTACGGCGGCGTGGGGCGGGGTTCCCAAAAGCCCCGGGCTCCATACCGCCAGCATCCTCTCCTCCATGGCCGGCGAGTTCGCCGCCGCGGCCGGCGGCGACCGCGTGCGCGCGCTCGTCCTGCTCGGTGCCGACCCCCTGAGCGACTTCCCCGACCACGCCCTGGCCAAGCAGGCGCTCTCGTCGGGGGGCTTCGTCGTGGCGGTGACGGGACACCCGTCGCAGTCGGCCGACGCGCACGCCGACGTGGTGCTGCCCTGCGCGGTGGCCCACGAGCGCGCGGGCACGACGACCAACATCGAGGGGCGGGTCAGCCGTCTCGGCCCGAAGATCACCGAGCCCGGCTTCGCCTGGCCCGACTGGATGATCGCGGCCGAGCTCGCCGCCGCGCTCGGGGGCGACCTCGGCGTGCTCGATGTAGCCGACCTGGCCGAGGAGCTGGCGCGCACGGCGCCCGCCTACGCGGGGCTCACCCAGGAGGTGCTGCACTCGGACGCCGCACACGACGGGATCGTGGTGCCGCTGGGCGCCGACGAGAGCCGCCGCACCGACGTGGAGCCCATCGACCCGGTGGCCCTGCCCGGCGTCGAATCCGTCGAGCGCCAGGGCGCACCGCCGCGCGTGGGCACCAGCGGCAGCGGGCTGGGACTGCCGCGCGGCCTCGATCTAGGCAGCCCACCGCCCCTGCTCACCCTCAGCGATTCCGGCGGCACCGGTCCGCTCCAGATCGCCAAGCCCGACGCCTACGCGCTGCGCCTTGTCGCGGGGCGCCGGCTCTACGACGCCGGCAGCTCGGTCACCGGCTCGCCGTCACTCACGCCGCTCGTGCCGGCGCTCGTGGCGCGGGCCAACCCCTACGACCTCGACCGCCTTGGCGCGGACACGGGCGACCGGGTGAAGGTGCGCTCGGCGCGCGGCGAGCTGACGTTGGCCGCGCAGGCCGACGAGGGCGTGCCCCGCGGCGTCGTCGCCATCGACTTCAACGTGCCCGGCGGCGAGAGTGCGCCGGGCAACGCGGTGGCCACGCTCATCGACAGCCGCCAGCCGGTGACCGACGTGCGACTGGAGTCGGTGTGATCGCCGCCCACCTGCTCGCCGCCGCCACCACCTCCACGACGATCGCTTCCAACCTCGGCCCCAAGGTGCTCACGCACAGCGCCGACAACGGCAACGGCGACCCGCTGTTCTACTTCGGGCTCAACTGGCAGGTCTGGCTGATCGTCATCATCAAGTGCCTGGTCGCCTTCGTGGCGCTCCTGGTGGCGACGGCGCTCATGATCTGGTTCGAGCGCAAGGTGATCTCGGACATGCAGAGCCGCGTCGGTCCCAACCGGGCCGGGCCGTGGGGCCTGCTGCAGACGCTGGCCGACGGGACCAAGCTCGTCTTCAAGGAGGACCTGCTCCCGGACCGCGCCGACGCGTTCGTCTTCAAGCTGGCGCCCTACCTGTCAGTGGTCCCCGCCGTCCTCATCTTCACGGTGGTGCCGGTAGGCGGCGTCATCACCATCGGCAGCCACACGTTCGAGCTGCAGGTGGCCGACCCGCCCATGGGGATCCTGCTCGTGCTCGCCATGTCGGGCATCGCCGTCTACGGCGTCATGCTGGCCGGCTGGTCCTCGGGCTCCAAGTACCCGCTGCTGGGCTCGGTGCGCGCCTCGGCGCAAGTGATCTCCTACGAGGCCGCGCTCGGCATGACCACCGTCATGGTCGTGCTGGTGAGCAGCTCGCTCTCGACACGGGCCATCGTGGCGTCGCAGTCGGACGGCTTCTGGAACTGGAACCTGATCAGGCTCGGCTTCCTACCCTTCATCTTCTTCATGATCGCCATCACGGCCGAGCTGACCCGGCCGCCCTTCGACCTCACCGAGGCCGAGCAGGAGCTGGTCGGCGGCTTCCACACCGAGTACTCCTCCATCCGCTTCGGGCTCTTCTTCCTCGCCGAGTTCATGAACACCATCACCATGTCCGCCGTCGTGGTGACGCTGTTCTTCGGCGGGCCTAACGGCTGGATCCCGCCGATCCCGGGCGCCACGATCTACGCGCCGGTCATCTGGTTCCTCCTCAAGGTGGCCGCGTTCTGCTTCATTTACGTCTGGTTCCGGGCCGCCCTGCCGCGGCTCCGCTACGACCAGCTGATGGACCTGGGCTGGAAGCGCCTGATCCCCATGACGCTGGGCTGGCTCCTGCTGGTGGCGGCCATCGTGGCCTGGGGCGTCCGGGGCCTGATCCTGGTGCCGTTCGTGGCCCTGGCGGCCGTCCTGCTCATGCGGGCGACCCAGCTGGGCGACGGGCGCAGCGAGGAGGACGTGGTCATCCCGTCCATCGGGCGGCGGGTGACGCGCCCGCTGCGGCTGGCGCCGCTGCCGGCGGCGCCGGGTGGTCCGGGCGATGCCGGCGGTTCCGGTGCGCCGGACGATCCGAGAGGAGGAGACGCCTGATGGGTGTGGGCGACGAAGTCAAGGACCAGCTGTCGTTCCTGGGCGGGTTCAAGCTCACCTTCGAGCACCTGACCCGCCCCCGGGTCACGACGATGTACCCGGAGGAGAAGAAGCCCAAGCAGCCGCGTCAGCACGGGCGCCATGTCCTCAACCGCTACGAGGACGGCATGGAGAAGTGCATCGGCTGCGAGCTGTGCGCCGGGGTGTGCCCGGCCGACTGCATCTACGTGCGCGGGCTGGACAACCCGCCCGACCACCCCGTGTCACCGGGCGAGCGCTACGGCTACGTCTACGAAATCAACTACCTGCGCTGCATCCACTGCGACATGTGCGTGGAGGCCTGCCCGACCGAGGCCATCACCGAGTCCAAGCTCTTCGAGTTCTCCTTCACCAACCGCTCCGACGCGATCTACACCAAGGAAGAGCTCGTGGTGAACGACGACGGCACGCCCAAGAAGCTGCCCTGGGAGGACTGGCGTGAGGGCGACGACCTCATGACGTCGGGCTGGATGCGCGCCACCTCGCCGTCGGGCAGCGCCGCCTACGAGGGCGAGGTGCAGTGGTCCGGCGAGCTCGGCTACGGCGTGCGCGCCCCCGAGGGCGGGCAGTCGGGCCGGCGCAACGACCAGGCCACCGGCACCAAGCCGTTGCGCCAGACGCTCGAGTCGCACCTGCTCGACGAGGACATCCCGCTGGCCCACCGCGGCATGCGGGGCCGGATCTGGCGGGCCCAGAAGGGGGCCGAGCGCAACCGGCGCAAGATTGAGGCGATGCGGACCCGCATGAAAGAGCTGCGGGCCGAGCGCAAGGCGGCCAAGGCCTCGGCCAGGCTGTCAGACAAGGCGCAGGCGAGCGCAGCGGCCAAGGCCGCGGCCGACGACGCGGACAAGGTGTTCTACGGGAAGAGCGACTGACCGTGGTGCACACCGCTCTCCTCCTGGCTTCGACGCGCCCCACCTGGCCTGACATCCTGGTGTTCGCGGCTTCCGCGGCCGTCATCCTGGTCGGCGCGCTCGGCGTCGTCACCTCGCGCAACCCGGTGCACGCCGCGCTGAGCCTCGTGATGACGCTGTTCGGCGTGGCCGTGCTCTTCATTGAGCAGGCGGCCGACTTCCTGGCCGCCGTGCAGATCATCGTCTACGCCGGCGCCATCGTCGTGCTCTTCCTCTTCGTCATCATGTTCCTGGGCGTCGACCGCCACGAGGACATTGAGGTGGAGCCGCTGGTCGGCCAGCGCCCGCTCGCCGTCGCCATGGTGGCGATCACGCTGGGCGGCGTCATCGCCATGGCGGCCACGGCGCACTGGGTCACAGGCGCCCACCAGGTCGTCGGGCCCATCCAGGGCCACGTGGCCGGACCGAACTCGCCGGCCGGTGAGCCGGCGCAGCTGGGCAA
Organism: uncultured Acidimicrobiaceae bacterium; assembly: GCA_963834405.1. GTDB lineage: Bacteria > Actinomycetota > Acidimicrobiia > Acidimicrobiales > RAAP-2 > Bog-473. Next base: position 456,176 of record CAWIBX010000005.1, read on the forward strand.
GCAGCTGTTCACCACCTACCTCTTTGCATTCGAGGCCACGGCCGCGTTGCTCGTGATCGCAGTCGTCGGCGCGGTCGTCCTGGCCCGCCGCCCGCCCACGGTGCACGCGGACCAGGAGGACACCACCCAGAGCGAGCTGCAGGCATGAGCGTCTCGGGAGCCTGGTACCTGGGCCTGGCCGCCATCGTGTTCTCCATCGGCGCCGTCGGGCTGCTCGTGCGGCGCAACGTGCTGATCATGTTCATGTGCATCGAGCTGATGCTCAACGCCGCCAACCTGACCTTCGTCACCTTCGCGCGCATGCTCAACGACATCGGCGGGCAGGCGCTCGTCTTTTTCGTGCTCGTCGTCGCGGCCGCCGAGGTCGTGGTCGGGCTGGGCATCGTCGTGACCAACTACCGGCGCCGCGCCACCACGACGGCGGACGACCTGGACTCGCTCAAGGGCTGAGCTGACCCGTGGTCCACGTCGCCTACCTCATGCTGCTGTTCCCGCTCGCGGGGTTCCTGTTCCTCGTCGCGTTCGGGAAGCGGATCGGAGACCCCGCCGCCGGCTGGGTCGGCACGGTCGCCGTGGGGGGCGCCTTCGTGGTGGCCTGCATCGTGTTCGCGGGCCTGCTCGGACTCCCGTCCGACCACCGCCTCGTCGTCCACGACTACTTCACCTGGTTCAGCGCGGGCGGCCTCACGGTCCCGGTGGGGACGCTGGTCGACCCCCTGTCCGTGACGATGTGCCTCTTCGTCACCGGGGTGAGCATGCTCATCCACCTGTACTCCATCGGGTACATGAAGAGCGACCGGGACTACACGAAGTTCTTCATCTACCTGAACCTGTTCGTCTTCTCCATGGTCCTGCTGGTGCTGGCGAACAACCTCCTGCTCACGTTCGTGGGGTGGGAGGGCGTGGGCGTCTGCTCCTACTTCCTGGTGGCCTTCTGGTTCGAGCGCGAAACGGCCGCCTCGGCCGGCAAGAAGGCGTTCATCTACAACCGCATCGGCGACGCCGGCTTCCTGGTCGCCATCTTCCTGCTCTTCGAGAAGACCGGCACGGTGCAGTACGAGAGTGGGCCGGGCGGCGGCATCTTCGGGCAGCTCTCGCACCTGGGCGGGGGCACCGCCACGGCGGCCGTCCTGCTCCTGCTGCTGGCCGCCACGGGGAAGTCGGCGCAGATCCCCCTCTTCAACTGGTTGCCGGACGCCATGGAGGGCCCGACGCCGGTCTCGGCGCTGATCCACGCCGCCACGATGGTCACGGCCGGGGTCTACCTGCTCTGCCGCATGAACCCGCTGCTGCACCTGACCACGCCCGGCGCCGAGGTCGTCGCCACCATCGGCGCGGTCACGGCGTTCGTGGCCGCGACCATCGCCTGCGCACAGCAGGACATAAAGAAAGTGCTCGCCTTCTCGACCATCTCGCAGATCGGCTACATGGTGCTGGCCGTCGGCACGGGCGCCTACGTGGCCGCCATCTTCCTCATGGTGATGCACGCCTTCTTCAAGGGGCTGCTGTTCCTTGGCGCGGGCTCGGTCATCCACGGCCTGCACGACGAGCAGGACCTCAAGCGCATGGGGGCGCTGCGCCGCTACATGCGCTGGACGACGGTGACCTTCGGCGTCGGCTGGCTGGCCATCGCCGGCATTCCGCCACTGTCCGGCTTCTGGGCCAAGGGTGACGTGCTGGACAACGCGTTCGCCCACTACAAGGTGCTCTGGGCCATCGGGCTGGTGACGGCCGTGCTGACCGCCTACTACATGAGCCGGCTGGAGGTCCTGGCCTTCGGCGGCGAGCCGCGCTTCGAGCGCCCGGGGCCACGCGGGGAGCCCGCGCTGGCGGGGCCGCACGAGTCGCCCTGGGTCATGCGGGCGCCGCTGGTGATCCTGGCCTTCTTCGCTTTCTTCGGGGGCATCATCAACCTGCCCTGGGTGCACACGCACGACCTCGAGAGCTTCCTGGCGCCCGTGTTCTCCGGCACGCTGTACAACGACGGCCTCGGGGCGGGGGCGGAGTGGGCGCTGGCCCTGACCGACACGGCGGCCGCGGTGATCGGCGTCATCGTCGCCTTCGCGCTCTGGCGCGGCGCCCAGGTGGACAAGCCGGCGCTGGAGCCGGCCTTCCTGCAGCGGGTCTGGTACTGGGACGACTTCTACGACCTCGTCATCGGGCGCCCGGCGCAGCGGGTGGCGGCCTTCTGCGCCTGGGTGCTCGACGCCCGGGTGATCGACGGCGCCGTGAACGGCACGGCGCACCTGGTCAAGAACGCCGCCACCTCCGCCCGCAAGCTGCAGACCGGCTACGCCCGCAATTACGCGCTGGGGATCGCGCTCGGCATGGCGCTCGTGGTGGCGTTCATGGTTAGCCGGACGTGGTGGGGCTGAGCCGATGCGACACATCCTCCCCTTCCTGACCATTCTAATTTTGCTGCCGGCGGCGGGCGCCCTCGTGCTGGGCCTGCTCGGCCTGGACCGCCGGCTGCACCGCGAGGTCTCGTACGCCCTCGCGCTGCTGGTCTCGCTGGGCACGCTCGGCTTCGCCGTCGCGTCGCTGGCCACCATGCGGGAGCACGACGGGGGCTACCAGCTGGTGTCGGACCACATCTACACGGGCTCCACCCTCGGGGTGCACTGGTACCTGGGTGTGGACGGCATCTCCATCTTCCTGGTGCTGATGACGGCGATCCTCTTCCCGCTGGTCATAGTGCTCGGGCGCAACCGGCAGAACAGCCGGGCCTACTTCGCCTGGATCCTCTTGCTCGAGGCTGCGGTGATGGGGAGTTTCCTCTCACTCGACCTGCTGGTCTTCTTCTTCATGTTCGAGCTGACGCTCGTGCCGGCGTACTTCATCATCGCCGGCTGGGGGCACCAGCGCCGGGCCTACGCGGCCATCAAGTTCTTCCTCTACACCTTCCTGGGGTCGGCCTTCCTCCTTGTCGGCATCCTGGTGCTCGCCTTCATCCACCTGTCGCAGAAGGGCTACCTGACCTTCTCCCTGGGCCCGCTCATGCAGACCCACCTGTCGTCGTCGACCGAGATCCTCCTGTTCCTGTGCTTCACCGCGGCGTTCGCGGTGAAGGCCCCCCTGTTCCCGCTGCACACCTGGTCGCCCGACGCCTACGCCGAGGCGCCCGAGGAGGGCTCGGTCGTGCTGGCCGGCGTGCTGGCCAAGCTCGGCACGTACGGGATCATCCGCTTCGACCTCAACCTCTTCCCACAGGCGACGCGGACCCTGGCCCCGCTGCTCCTCACGTTGGCGGTGATCGGCATCATCTATGGCGCGGCGGTCGCCTGCGCGCAACGCGACCTCAAGCGCCTGGTCGCCTACTCCTCGCTGGCTCAGATCGGGTTCATCGCGCTGGGCACCATTGCGCTGAGCAGCCAGAGCCTGGCCGGGGGCGTCCTGCTCATGCTGAACCACGGTCTGATTGTGGGCGCCCTGTTCATCCTGATCGGCTTCATCTACCAGCGCCGCGGGACGTGGCAAGCGGGCGAGATGCGCGGGCTGCAGAAGGCGGCACCCGTGCTGGCCGGCGTGTTCACCGTGGTCATGCTGGCCTCCATCGGGGTGCCCGGGCTCAACGGCTTCGTGAGCGAGTTCCTCGTGCTGTCGGGCACCTTCCTCACCCACCGCTGGTGGGCCGTCGTGGCGGTGGTCGGCGTCATCATCTCGGCGATCTACCTGCTCTGGGCCTACCAGCAGGTGTTCCAGGGCGTGCCGCGAGAGGCCGACGAGAAGACGCACGACCTGCGGCTGCTGGAGCGCTTCATCATGGCGCCGCTCATCATCCTGATCGTCTTCCTCGGCGTGTATCCCAAGCCGGTGCTCGACCGCATCAACCCTTCGGTGGACCAACTCATCGCGCACGTCGAGTCCAGCACTCACCAGTACCAGCCGCCGGTGGCGGTCAAGGGCGTCGCCGGCGTGCAGCACGCGGAGGGATCGCCGTGATCGCGCCGCTGCTCGGACTCGCCGCGGCGACCAACCAGTCGTCGGGCCACATCGCGGTCCCGCCCATCCGGTGGTTGGCCATCTTGCCGCCCATCATCATGATCGGCGGCGCCGTCGTCCTGCTCGGGGTGGCGTCGCTGGTGCGCCGGCCGCTGCGCATCGCGGTGGCGACGGTCGCCACCGTGGCCATTTCGGGCGGCGCGCTGGGGGTCGCGTTGTGGCAGTGGTCCGACGTCCAGCAGCACGGCGCCCACACCTACGTGGCCAAGGCCGTGGTGATGGACGGGTTCAGCGTCTTCTTCATGATCCTCATGTCGATCGCCATGATCCTGAGCGCGCTCGTGGCCGACGGCTACCTGCGCCGGGAGGGGTGGCAGGGGGCCGAGTTCCACGTCCTCGCGCTGGTGTCGGCGTCGGGGGCGATGTTGATGGCGATGGCCAACGACCTGATCATCGTGTTCCTGGGCCTGGAGATCCTCTCCATCGCTCTCTACGTGCTGACCGCGTTCAACTACCGCCGAGCCGCCTCGGGGGAGGCGGCCCTGAAGTACTTCATCCTGGGCAGTTTCTCCTCCGCCATCTTCGTGTACGGGATCGCGCTCACCTACGGGGCCACAGGGTCGACCAACCTCACGCAGATCGCGGACTTCCTGTCCAAGAACGTGGTCCTCACCAACGGGCTTCTCCTGGCCGGCCTGGCCCTGCTGCTGGTGGGGTTCGGCTTCAAGATCGCCGCGGTCCCGTTCCACATGTGGACGCCCGACGTGTACCAGGGCGCGCCCTCACCGGTGACCGGGTTCATGGCGGCGGTGGCCAAGGCGGGCGCCTTCGCGGCCATGCTGCGCGTGCTGTTCTCCTCGTTCGGCGTGGTGGAGACGGACTGGCGACCGATCGTCTACGGGATGGCTGTTCTGTCGCTCGTGCTCGGCGCGTTCGTCGCCCTGCGCCAGCGGGACGTGAAGCGCATGTTGGCGTACTCCTCCATCAACCACGCCGGTTTCATCCTCCTCGGTGTGGTGGCGGGCACGGCGCGGGGGGCGTCGGCATCGCTCTACTACCTGTTCGCCTACCTCTTCATGACCGTCGGCAGCTTCGCCGTCGTGACCGTGCTCGGCCGGGAGGGCGACGCCGACCACGACCTGTCCCGCTACCGGGGCCTGGCGGGACGCCAGCCGGTGCTGGCTCTGGCGTTTGCCGTCCTGCTGCTGGCCCAGGCGGGCGCACCGTTCACCACCGGGCTGTGGGCCAAGGTCGAGGTGGTCTTCGCGGCCGACGCCGCCGGGTACGTGCCCCTCGGCGTCATCGCGCTGGTGACGGCGGTGGTGGCGGCCTACTTCTACCTGCGGGTGGCCGTCCTCATGTACGCCGGCGGCGGGCTGGGGGAGCCCGAGGGCGGCACGTCGGGGTCGGCCGACCCGGGCGCGGTGCCGGCGGAGGCGGTCTCGGCTGCGGCTGGGGCTGGGGCTGGTACTGGTGCCTCGGCCGGGCACGCCCTGGCGCTGGACACGGCGTTGGAGCGGGTGGCGCCGCAGTCGGTGTCGGTCGCCGTCACGACGCTCAACGAACAGATCCTCCTGGAGGACGCGCCGGACGAGGCGGTGCCGGCGCCGCTGGAGGCGGTCGGGGTCCCCGTGTTGAGCGGCATCGCCATCTGGGTCTGCGTCGGCGTGACCGTGCTCTTCGGCGTGTGGCCCCAGCCGCTCATCGACTTCGCCAACAACGCGACGCTGCTGTTCCTGCCGAAGTAGGCGGGTCACGCGGTTCGGGACCCGGAACGGCGGGCACCGATAAGGTTCGCACCGCCCCTGTCTGGCCGCTCACGGAGGAGGGCCGTCATGTCACAGGTTTCCCCTCATTCGCCGGACCTGGCGTCGCTCCCGCAGGCGGATCAGGACGCCATCGCCGCGACTCTGCTGAGCCTGATGGACGGGTTCCGCCAGCGCGACGTGGACAGGCTGGCCGAGGTGTACAGCGCCGACGCCGACTGGGTCAACGCCTTCGGCACGGTGAAACACGGCAGTGCGGAGATCCTCTCGTATCTGCGCGGGTTGTTCGCCGACGACAACTTCAACGCCGGGACGCTAAAGGCTCCACCGGACACCACGATCCGCGTGCTCAGCGGTGATGTCGTGCTGGTCTCGGCGCACCTCCAAGTGGAGGGCCAGGGCACGGTCGGGGGCGGGGAGATAGAGCTACGCGACAGCTTCTCGCTTCGGGTCCTGAAGCGCCAGGCCGACGGCACCTGGCCGATCGTGTCGGAGATGTTCAACGACGCGAACCGAGAAGCGACGTACGTCGCAGGTTCGTAGCTCCGACTGTCCGGCGGCGTGACCATTCGGGCGCGGGCTGCCGTAGACCTGACTCCACTCGTCGACGTCGCGGCACGCGTCCGCGCCCGCGACGGCTACCCGGCCTACCTCCCCGGCGGCGACTTCCAACGGTTCCTGACCAGGCCCCCGGCGCTCGCAGCCTGGGTCGTCGAGGTCGACGGCCAGGTGGCCGGCCATGTCTCCTTGCTCACGGAGTCGCATCACCAAGCGATGGCGGTCGTGCGCTCGTCCGGCATCACGGGGGAGGTGGGGGTGGTCGCCCGGCTCCTCGTGGATCCCAGGTTCCGTCGCCGCGGTCTCGGCGCGCGCCTCCTCGAGCAGGCCCGGTCCGAAGCGGTGGTGCGCGGTCTCGTCCCGGTCCTCGACGTGGTGGCGTCGGCAACTGCGGCCGTCGGCCTGTACCGGGCGAGAGGTTGGGCGGAGATCGGCCGGTGCACCTTTGCGCTTCCGGCTGGCCCGTCCGTGGAGGAGCTCGTGTTCGCGGCGCCCCGGGTCGGCGGTACCGCAGAGCCGACAGACTGAAGCCGTGCCGATCCCCGCCGCTTCCGACGGCCCGAGCACCGGTGCCGCGATCCTGGTGTTCTTCCGCCAGCTGCATCAGCAGCTCCGTGACGAGCTCGCGGGTCTCCCCGACGAGGCGTGCAACTGGGTGCCCACTCCCGGAGCCAATTCCATCGCCACCATCGTCACCCACACCGTCGGCTCCGAAGCCGAGACGCTCCGGTGTGTGGCCGGCGTCGGTTGTGAGCGGGACCGGGAGGCGGAGTTCGTCGCACGCACACGGACAGGAAGGGACGTCCTCGGGCTTCTCCGCGGCGCCGACGACCTTCTTGGGAAGCTGGAGCCCCGACTAGAAGAGGACCGCCTGCGGGCGGAGATCTCGCTCCCGACCCTGCCGGCGGAGGAGGTGCGTCCGGGGCTGACGTGGCTGATCGGCAACTACGGCCACGCGCGGGAGCATCTCGGCCAGATTCAGCTCACGAAGCAGCTCTATCTCCGTGACGGGCCGGCCTAACCGCCGGCCGCCGCCGCCGCCACTCCCGTCCCCGTGAGGGTGACGGGGAAGTTCCCCACGTTCGAGGACAGCGTGACGCTGCCGTTGGCGTCACCCGCCGCGGTGGGTGCGAACCGCACGGTGATCGTGGCGGACGCCGACGGGTTGATCGTCGCGCCGGACACGACGTCGTGCACCACCGAAAAGGCCGCGCCCTGCAGCGCGAGGCCGGCGGGGGATGCGGCCTTGCTCTTTATGACGAGGGCGGACGTCCCGACATTCGTGACGGTAACCACCATGTCCTGGTGGTCGTTCTGATCGACGGAGCCGAAATCCACCGGGGACGCTGACACCGACCGCGTCGGCGCCTTGGTCCCGTCGCGGGGCGACAGCAGCGTGTCGACCACCTTCTGGACAGCGACCGGAAGGTCTGCTCGCGGAAGCCGACGCCGAACGCGATGACGAGGTACACGAAGGAGTCGAGGTGTGTCGATGACGTCGACGACGACACCGACGTCGGCGTCGTTCCGGTCGCCTGAATGAAGCCGATGAAGATGAGGAAGGCGATCGTCCCGAGGATCGCCCAGATGACTGGCCGGACCAGGTGCCAGATGTTCCAGCTGGGGTCCCAGTGGTCGTTGTGGTCGACCACGCCGTAGAGGCTGATCGTGACCGCACCCAGGGCACCGAACTAGGGGACGCCGAGCGGCATGATGCCCCCGATGGGGCTCGATATCCGGTCGATCCAGAGCCAGTGGGCCTGCCGCCCGATGAGCAGCACCACCAGGACGACCACGTAGAACACGTCGATGCCGAAGATGACCCCCGGGTCCCACTGGCGGATGGAGTACCCGCCGCCCACGTCGCCCTCCCGTCGTTCCGCTCGCCTCCGCTGCCGTCGAGTCACGAAGGGTCCCCGGAGGTTTCACGGACTCGTGAAATCCGGCACTTGTGCCGGGGCATGGCCGTGCCAGCAGGCCCGAGGTTGGGCCGGACCGGACCGGGATAGGTCCAAAGTCCGTAATTGGGGAACCCGCTGGCTGCGGACCGCAAGGGCCCCGGCTTTGCACGGTTTCCCATTATGGGAAGCGCTGGGGGGTACCGGCGCACGAGGGAGCGGACAGGAGCATGGACGAGGAAGGGACGTTGCCGGGCGCCCCCGGCGAACAACCGATCGACGTCTCCGGCCAGGCGGACAGCCTGATCCACGGGGAGTTCTATCCGGAATCGGCATCGACATCGGCGACGGCCAAAGCCGAACGCTCGCCGACGCGCCAGTGGGGCATGTGGGTGGGCCTCGGCCTGATTGCCATCATGCTCGGCGCCGCCTTCCTTCTCACGCCCGGTTCGAGCAAGCCGACCCTGCCCGCGGCGTCGGCCGCGCATGACGTGAAGCAGCAGACCATTTCGACTGTCCCGCCGCCGACCGTGCCGCCCTCGTCCACGACGTCGTCGTCCAGCGCCCCGACCACGACGACCACTGCGCCCAGGAAGACGCCGCCCACGACGTCGAAGAGTTCCACCCACAAGTCCACGTCCACGCCGGCACCCGCCGCGCCCGCGCCGCCGGCCTCGGTCGTGGCGGCTCCGGGCTCCAACCCGACGACCGCCGCGTCCACCCCCACCACGACCGCGCCGCGCCCGACGACGACCACGACGGCGCCTCCGCCGCCGCCGCCGACGACCACGACGACGACGAGGCCACCGCCACCGCCGACGACGACCACGACGACCTGCATCCTGATCATCTGCAACTGACGAGCTCGGGACCCGGAGTGCGGGACGCCGGGGAGTCGTCGCTCAGCCGGCGTGGTTGCGAGCGTCAGGGCCGCGGACCGGTGTGCTCGGTCTCGCGCTTGTCCGCCGCGCCGTTCCCTTCCCCCATGGCGGCGAGCACCTCCTCGGGGACGGCCGGGCCGGACCGCTTGGCCACGCCGGTCGTGAGCAGGCGGCCGATGACGGGCACCTCGGTGAGCGACTCGGCCCGCATGATCTGCACCGCCGCGGGGACGAACTGCTCGGCCGAGTCGAAGACGATGTAGCGGGGGAGCCACCGCGGCTCGTACTTGGCGTTGAAGCGCCACAGCGTCTCTATCTGCAGCACGCCCGACAAGCGCCGGATGGCCCAGCGCTCCACTCGCTGGGTGACGCCGTCTCCCGAGTCGCCCTCGAGGATGGAGCGCATCGCGGCGAAGTTGAGGCTCAGCCCGCGCATGCCCATGTCGTGCAGGTGGCTGATCGTCGAGCACAGGGCGAAGTCCAGCAACCCGTTCGGGTGGTCGCCGGGGTCCCGGCGCATCAGGTCGAGCGAATAGCCGCCGATGGCAGGGGAGGGCACGAACTGGCACATGGCGACGGGCGCGCCGTCGGGGCCCTCGACAAGTGTGAGGAGGAGGCCGGTGTCGCGGGGGTCGAAGAGGCGGCCGAGCATCATGGAGAAGCCCCGCTCCTGCTCGCCGCGGCGGCTCTTCGCCATCAGCTCGGCCATCCGGGCGGCGTCGTCCGGTACCAGGTGGGCGGGGTCGAGGAAGCGCACGGTGTAGCCGTAGCGGGCGACCCGGTTCACGGCCTGACGCAGCCCCTTCATCTTGCCGCCCTCGAGGGAGAACACCCGCGGGTCCACCACGGCCTCGTCACCGATGTAGATGAACCGCATGCCCGAGGCCTGGTAGGTGGGCAGCCACTCCTCTCCCGCGCCCATGACGGCGAGCCCCCATCCGTTGCGGTCCACGTAGCGCCGGAACGAGTCCCAGACGTGGGCCCGCTCGGAGAAGGGGCCGATGGGGTCGGGTGACACGAGGCAGACGCCGCCGAGGACGGCGTAGGCGACCAGCGAGTCGCGGTGGAAGAACCACTGCTTGTCGTCCCGCAGGGCGAAGTAGTCGAGGGTTCCCGTCCCGTGGCGGCGCACGATGTCGCGGGCGCGGAGCTCCGCGGCCCGCCGGCCCACGGCGGCGCGGCCGGACGACAGGCGCCGATCCACCACGGGCCGGGTCAGCAGGTAGAGCGCCACCACGATCAGGCTGATACCGACCGCGAGCAGGCTGATGGACGCGTAACGGTCGATCGTCGGGGGGAGGGCCACCCAGTTGATCCCGACCAGCCGTTCGGCCGATCCGAGCAGGACGTGGGGCCAGTCGGGGAGCGGATGGTGGTGCACCCGGCCCGCCAATTCCACCCCGACGAACCCGCCCAGCGTGGCGATCAGGCCGCCCACGACGAGGATGGCGACGGCGGTGACGGCCGTGGCCGGCTCGGTCTCGGCGCGGAAGGACTCGCGCTGGGTGAGCAGGAGCGCGAGGACCGCCGCGCACACCAGCAGCGTGATGAGATCGGCCGCGTGCACGAGGTGCAGCGCCAACGACGCGGAGAGCAGTCCGACCGCCACCATCCAGGAGCGTCGCTGTCCGCGCAGGACGCCGCGCGAGAGCATGATCATGCCGAGGCCGGCGATGGCGGTGAGGGCGCCGGCCGCCTGTACGACGGCGACGGGGAGGTAGGTCGCGATCAGATGGAGGTGTTCGCGCAGGGGCGCCGTCACGGCCGAGAGCAGATCGATGACGCCGGCGACGAGCAGCGACACGGCGGCCAGGCGGCGGATGCGGCGGACGCGGATGCGGTCGGCCGCCACGTCGGGCGCCGGCGGCCACGATGCGCCGCCGGGCCAGCTCGCCGCCAGCTCGGCGTGCACGTCCGCCGCCTTGGACCGGCCCTTGATCACCATGCCGCGGGTCACCAGCCGCTCACCCATGGTGGACAGCGGGAGGTCCGCCTGCGCCAGGACCAGCCGGACGTGGAGGTCCGCGCCCGTCTCTATCTCGAGCGTCGACTCCTGGCGGTGGTGGAGGAACGTGGGGGGCAGGCCGAACCGCCCGCGGTGTTCGTGCACCACCTCGGACGTGGCACCCGGACAGGCGAAGAAACCGACGTCGAGGTGCGTGAGCTCGGGGACGAGCGCCCCGCCCGCCACCAGACCGGCCGCGCCCCCCTCGACCGCAGCCCGGGTCGCGTCGAGTGCGTCCTCGCCGTCGACCTCGAGCTGGGCATGGGCGATCGGACGCGCGCCCGAGGCGCCCCGCTTCCACGGGGCCGGGAGCTGTTCACCGCCGAGCGCGCGCCAGATACCGCGTGAGGTCACCGCGACGACCACGGCCAAGATGACCAAGAGGAACACCGCCACGACCACGGTGACGATGAAGCGGGAGAACCAGGTGGCTGCGTAGGCGCGGTTCAAGGCGTTCTGCTGGCGCGGGGAGCGGAAGATGCGGCCGAGGCCGTCCACCACGAAGTCAAAGCGCAACAGCAGCGCGACGGCGGCCAGGATGAGCGGCGGCGCCCAGAGGTAGCGGCGCAGCCGGCGGTAGAGCAGGCGGGAGGTCACGAAGCGGCGCGCCAGGAGGGGGTCGTCCAAGCGCTCCATGCCGTCCAGCCACGGGCGGTCGTCGGTGGGCGCCGCATCGAGCGGGGGGTTGGCGTCCGGCCGCATGCAGCCGGGGCGGACGAGGACGACGCGGGTGGCCGCACCGGTCTCGCAGTGCAGGTCGACTCCGTCGCACACGCGCACCCCGTGGCCTGACAGGACTGCGGCCAGCGCAGGGTCCTGCTCTTCGGGGTGCACGACCGCGACGACCTCGGAGTCCCCCCGCGTCGCGAAGGCGCCCAGCGCGTCGAGGAGGTCGACGTGTGCTTGCAGCGCGCTGGGCGGTCCGCCGGCCGGCTCCGGTCCTCTGGCCACCAGCCGCCCGCACAGGATGACGATGCCGGGGCCCTGCCACTCCGCCAGCCGGTGCGCGATGTCCCGGACGGTCGCTCGCGAGCAATCCGTGGGCTCAGGGGGCAGGAGCAGGTCGCCGATCAGTTCGACCCGGCGGCCCAGCGCCACGTGCAGAGACCGGGCCTCCCCCCGTCTCCCCTCGGACCCCTCGTGGTCGACGCCGCTCATGGCAGGGTCCATCGTGTCACCTTCCCGGGAACCCGGCCGCTCCTTCGAAGGGTGGACACGCTCCTCCTGAAGGTGGAGAGGGTGCCGTTAGGCTGGGCTTTCGTGTCTGCATCCGCCGCCACATCCGCCGGGGACGCGGGCGGCACCGGAGGCGCCGGCGCCGGCGAGGACCGTCCCAACTGGTCCTGGCGCACCGGCACCGGGCGCGACCACCGCGGTGGCCCAGCCGTGATCTTCGACATCGACGGGGTCCTCTCCGACGCCGCGGGGCGCCAGCACTTCCTGGAGCGGGGCCGGCGGGACTGGACCTCCTTCTTCGAGGCCTGCGGCGACGACCCGGTGATTGAAGAGATTGCCCGGCTCCTGGAGCTGCTCGACCCGTCGCTGTCGGTGATCCTGCTCACGGGCCGGCCCCAGCGGGTGCAGCCCCAGACGCTGGCCTGGTTGAAGCGCTACGGCCTGCGCTGGGACCTCCTCGTCATGCGGTCGCGCGGCGACTACGCGCAGGTGACGTCGTTCAAACAGTCGGTCGTGTACGACCTGCGGGCGTTCGGCTTCGACCTCCGCCTGGCGTTCGAGGACGATCCGTCCAACCACGCGATGTACGTCGCTGCGGGCGTGCCCTGCGTCTACATCCACTCGGGCTACTACGAGTAGCTACGAGTCGCTACGAGTAGCGCAGCTGGCGCAGCCATCCGACCACGAGCGCCAGGGCAGCACCGATCAGCACCGGCAGGTCGCCCCAATGGTCGTAGGGCGTGAAGCCCGACCGCAACGCCACCGTCGCGGTCAGCAGCTGGCGCTGTCCGAGGCTGCTGCGGGTGGTGACGACGCCCCGGTTGGTCACCGCGGCGCTGAAGCCCGTGGGCGACGCCTGCACGAGGTCGCGTCCGGTCTGCACCGCCTGCACGATGGCCGCCGCGATCTCCTGGGTCGGCACCTGCGACGTACTGTACGACGACGTGTTCGTCGGCACGGCCAGGAGCTGTGCGCCCGCCCGTACCGATGAATGGCTGCGCGACGCGTAGAAGACCTCGAAGGAGACGAGGACCCCGAGTGGCGCGGCCGGCGTGCGCATGAGGCCGGTGCCGTGGCCCGGGATGGCGTCGGACGGGACGCCCGACAGGTCAGCGAAGTGGGCGAAGAAGGAGCGGTCGGGCACGTACTCGCCGAAGGGCACGCGGTGCACCTTCTCGAACACGGACACGAGGTTGCCCTCGGGGCCCCACGCCACGATGCGGTTGTAGAACGTCGCCGACGTGGGGCCCGGCTGCGTGACACCGACCACCAGCGTCGTGTGCAGCTCGCGGGCCAGGCCACTCAGCGCGGCGGCCTCGGGCGAGCCGGCGAGCGGTCGGTCCAGCGCGACGACGTCTTCCGGCCACAGCACCAGCTCGGGTGAGGGACGGTCGCCCACCGCAGTCTCCATGGCCGCCAGCTGCGCGAGGTACACCGTGGTCGGCGACACCTGTTCCTTGCTCAGGCCGCGTTGGCCACCGCCCTGGACCAGCGCGACCCGGAGCGTGCGCAGGGGCGGGCCGCCGTCCGGGACGACGTCACCCACGACGGCCAGCGCGACGAGCCCGCCCAGGACCACGACCGCGGCGATCGGGCCCGGGCCCGGTACCCGCGGACGACGCGCCCACAGCCGGGTCGCCAAGGTGGCCACCGCCACCCCGGCCGCCCAGACACCCGCCGTGATGAGGAGCGGTCCCCCGAGGCGGGCGAGCTCCACCAGTGGAGAGCGGGCCTGGCCCAGGAAGACCCCGCCGAGCGGAAGACCCCCGAAGGGCCAGGTCATGCGCAGCGCCTCGGCCAGGGTGCAGGCGCCGACGAACGCGAGGGCCCGGCCCCGGTCCGGTGGCGTGAAGCCCGCCGCGGCGGCGAAGAACAGCGCCTCGACCAGCACCAGGACCACCGCCCCGTACCAGTTGAACGCCCGCGCCCAGAACAGCCCGATGGCGTAACAGCCCAGCCCGGCCAGCCAGCCAGCCCACAGGCGGGTGCGGAGCGGCAGGCCGGCGAGCCGCCAATAGAACAGCCCCGCGCCGACGATGCCGAGCGGCCACCACCCCCACGGCGGCAGCGAGAGGGCGAGGAGCACGCCGGCACCGAGAGAGGGCCCGGCCACGCGCCCCCACCGCCCGGAGCTCATCGACCTGGTCCTTTGGCCGGCTCCTCGTGCGGGCCTGTGCCCTCTGCCGATGTACGTACATGTGTACGTACATCCGTGCGCGTAGATGTGCGTGTAGGCGGCGAGACCCGCCCGGCACAGGGCTGGCGACCGTGGAGGCCGAGGCAGCCGGGGACGAGGACGTTCACAGGAGCGCGCGGGCCGCCGCCCGGCCGCTCGCGATGCAGGCCGGGATCCCGACGCCCCGGTACGCCGCGCCGGCGACCGCCAGCCCACCCAGGCGGGCCGCCGCCGCCTCGACCCCCGCCGTACGCAGCAGGTGGTGGACGCGGTATTGCGGGAAGGACGACGGGTGCCGCACCACGACCGCGTCCGTCGGCGCGCCCCGCACGCCCATGAGCGCACCCAATTCCTCCCACGCCCGTTCGGTCACCTCGGGGTCGCTCCAGCCGGAGGCGCGCTCGTCGTTGGCGCGTCCGAGGGAGGCCCGCAGCAGGACGTCGTCCTCTCGCGCCAAATGCGGCCACTTCTGATCGAGGAACGTGCAGGCGGTCACCGACCACGGGTCGCGCCCCTTGGGTGGGCGGCTGGCCCGTGGCACGAGGAAACCCGTGCCCATGCGCGGGGGAACCTCGTCGACATGGACGCGGAACGTCACGAGAACGACGGAGGCGTAGTCGATCGCGTCGAGCAGGGCGGCCGCCTCGTCGTCGTGCGGGCGCAACAAGGTGGCGGTCGTCGGGGCGGGCGTGGCCAACACCACTCCGTCGCATGTGAGCGTCTCCGTCCCCGCGCGCAGCGCCCAGCCGGCTGTGTCCCGTCCCCGCTCCAGCGCTTCGGCTGTCGTGCCGAGGCGGAACTCGACTCCCCGTGCGCGCAGCGCCGCATGAAGACCGTGCACCAGCGCCGCCATGCCCCCCACCGGAGACCAGAAGAGCGGGGGTCCGTCGGGGTCGGGCGCGGGGACCTCGGCGCGCAAGGCCCGCATCAGCCCGCCTCGCCGCTGGGCGGCGTCGAGGAGGGGCGGGAACACGGCCGCCGCGGACATGGTGTCGACCGACCCGGCGTGGATGCCGCCGATCAAGGGGTCGACGAGGACGTCGACGACGGAACGGCCGAGCTTGCGCGCGACGAGCGGTCCGATGGAACGGTCGCCCATGGGACCCCGGGTGTCCGGCCGCGGGAGCAGCGCGTCGCGTGCCAGGCCGAGCCTGCCGCGCAGCCCGAGCAGTCCCGAACGCGCGGTTGGCCACAGGCGTGTCGGGATGCCGAGCGCGAGGCCCTCTGGGAGCGCGCGCAGGCGGCCCCGGGCCCACACCGACGCGCCGCGCGCGCCGATGGGCGCCAGGGTGTCGCCCAGTCCCACCTCGCGGCAGAGTTCGACGGCCTCCGGCCGCCGGCCCAAGAACCCGTCCGGGCCCATGTCCACGGTCCGTCCGCCGAACGGCTCGCTGCGCAGGGCGCCGCCGAGGCGATCGGACGCCTCGACCACGACGACCTCAGGCCGAACCGACTCCGCCCCCGCCCCCGTGACACCCGTACCCTCGGCCCCGCCCGTGAGTTCCCACGCCGCGGCGAGCCCGCTGATGCCCCCGCCCACCACGACGACGCGACCCGGCGCGCGGTCAGCCATGGCGTCAGCCCGCGGCCTCGTCGGCCGCCACGACGGCGCCGGCCAGCATCGCAATGAAGGCGGGGTCATCGTTCAGCGACGCCGTGCGGGCATAGCCGACGCCCCATTCGGCGGCGACCGCCGCCACCTCGACGTCGAGGTCGTAGAGCACCTCGAGGTGGTCGGCCACGAACCCGACCGGGCAGACCACCACTGCCCCATATCCCCCTGCCGCCCCGAGCCGCTGCACCTCGTCGCGCACGTCGGGCCCCAGCCAGGGCTCGGGGGTGCGGCCCGCGCTCTGCCACGCGACCGACCACGTCACGGTCGGCCATGACGGACCGCCGAGACCGGCCGCCTCGGCCACCAGCCGCGCCGACTCGGTGACCTGCGCGTCGTAGGTGTCGCCCGCCGCCCGTACGCGCGCGGGCAACGAGTGCGCCGTGAAGAAGACGTGGAGCATCCCCGACCGTTCACCCGACCCCGACGTCGACCCCGACCCCGACCCCGACCCCGCCCCCGACGCCGACGGCGCCGCCGCCCGCAGCGCGTCAGCCACTCTGTCCGCCATCAGCCGCACGAATGCCGGCTCTCCGTACCACGGCGGCACCGCCACCAGGCGCACCGGCACCGCGGCCGGCGTCGGCGGCGCCGCCAGCGCCAGCGCGGCACCCGCCCGGTCGAGATACTCCTGCGACCCCATGGACGACCCGTGCGGTGTCAGCACGAGCCCGACGACGCGGGTCGCGCCCCCGACCGCCAGCTCGGCCGCCGCGTCCTCAATGAAGGGCTCGGTGTGCTTGGCGCCGAACGCCACGGTGTAGCGACCCGGGCACCGCGCCTCCAGGGCCTCCCGCAGCGCGTCGACCTGCGCCTGCGTGCGCTCCGCCAGTGGCGACACGCCGCCGATGGCCGCGTAGCGGCCCTCGAGCTCGGTCAGCTGCGCCGGCTCCGGGGGCCGGCCCCGGCGGATGCGCGTGTAGAAGGCCTCGATCTCCTCGGGGTGTGCCGGCGTGCCGTGCGCCATGACCAGGACCCCGGTGCTCACGCGGCGCTCACCCGGCGCTCGTTCCGGTACTCACTCCGGTACTCACTGCGCCGTCTTCTCGTGCACCAGGTCGGCCACGCCACGCAGGATCGCGGGATCGGTCTCGGGCAGGACGCCGTGTCCGAGATTGAACACGTGCCCGGTTCCGGTGCCGCTCCTGTCGACAGAGCCCGCCCGTGTCAGCACGTCGGTCGTCGCCTCTTCGACCACCTCCCAGCGCGCCAGGCACAGCGCCGGGTCCAGGTTGCCCTGCACCGCCACGCCCGGGCCCACCCGCCGGCGCGCCTCGTCCAGAGGCACCCGCCAGTCCACGCCCACCACGTCGGCGCCCGAGGTGCCCATCAGTCCCAGCAGCTCCCCTGTGCCCACGCCGAACAGAATGGTCGGTGCACCCAGGGCGGCGACCCCCTCAATCACCGACCGCACCGCCGGCAGCGCGAACCGCGCGTATTCGTCGGGCGACAAGGAGCCGGCCCAGCTGTCGAACAGCTGCACCGCCTGCGCCCCCGCCTCTATCTGCGCGCGCAGTGACGCCACCGCCATCGCGGCCAGGCGCTCGCACAGCCGCTCCCACAGCTCCGGCTCGCCGTGCATCAGAGCCTTGACCCGCGCGAAGGTGCGCGACGGGCCGCCCTCCACCATGTAGCTGGCGACGGTGAACGGCGCGCCGGCGAACCCGATCAGCGCCACGCCGCTCCCCTCGAGCTCGGCCGCCACCAGCCGGGCCGCCTCCGCCACATAGGGCGCATCCACCTCGGGAGAGAACGCCCGCACCCGCGCCAGGTCGTCCGCCGAGCGGAACGGCTGCGCCACCACCGGGCCCCGGCCCGCCTCGACCTCCACCCCGAAGCCGATTGCGTGCAACGGCACCACGATGTCGGAGAAGAGGATGGCGGCGTCGACCCCGTAGCGGCGCACCGGCTGCAGGGTCAGTTCGGCGGCCAGCGCGCCGTCTTCGATGGCCGAGAGGATGGACCCCTCGCCCCGGGCCGCCCGGTACTCGGGCAGCGACCGCCCGGCCTGGCGCATGAACCACACCGGCGTCCGGCGCACGGGCTGCCCCAGACAGGCCCGGACCAGGTCCGGCGCAGGCGCCGAGTCCCCGTCCCCGTCCCCGCCCGCGGCGGGGCTCATCCGACCGGCTCTATCACCACGGCCGTCCCGTACGCACAGATCTCGGTCCAGTTGCCACCCATCTCCGAGGTGTCGAAGCGCATGGCCAGCACGGCGTTGCCGCCCCGGGCCTCGGCCACCATGCGCTGCACGACGTCCTCGCGGCTCAGCTGGAGGTTCTTGGTCATGCCCTTGAGCTCGCCCCCGGCCAGCGACTTGAAGGCGGCGCCGAACTGTGACCCCACGTTGCGCGAGCGGACGGTGAGGCCGAACACCTCGCCCAGCACGGAGGTCACCTTGTAGCCCGGCACGTCGTTCATGGTCGAGATGAGCATGGGCGGTCCTTTCGCCTTTCGGTCCCGGTTCGGTCACGGTCCTGGTCCTGGTCCTGGTCCTGGTGGTCCTGGTCCTGGTCCCGGTCCCGGTCGGGTTCATCGTAGGCGTGGCCGCGCAGGCGCCCCGGGGCGCCGGACGGCGTCTAGGATTGACGGTTTCCCCGTTGGCGAGGGGAGAAAGGGGACCAAAGGGGACCGGTGGCAGAGCATCCCGATCTGCAGGCTGAGCAGGAATACCTGAACCGTGCCTACGACGGGTTGGAGTTCATGCGGGGGGAGGCTCGCCACATGCTCCAGGGCGTGCTCGATCTCGGTCGGGGCGGCACCTTCCAGTCCCGCACCGAACGCGACATCGTGGTGCGCACCAGCCTCGCCCGCCTGGAGCAGCTCGATATCGGCGACCAGGCCCTCTATTTCGGGCGCATCGACCGCCTCCCCGAGCCCGGCGACGACGCGCTGGTGGGCGAGTCCTTCCACATCGGGCGCCTCGCCGTCTCGGGCCCCGACCACGAGCCCCTCGTCGTGGACTGGCGCGCCCCGGTGGCCGAGCCCTTCTACCGCGCCACGGGGCTCGACCCCCAGGGCCTCGCCCGCCGGCGCCACCTCGCCGTGCGCGGCCGCGCCGTCCTCGGGCTCGAGGACGAGTACTTCGTCGACCCCGACGGGAAGGTCGCCGCCCCGGTTCCCGTCCCCGACGGCGCGGCGGCCTCCAACGGCGCCGCCGGCGGCGAGCGCCTGCTGACCGACGGCATGGTCCTCGGCGGCCCCGGCGCGCTCCTGTCCGCGCTCGGCCAGGCCCGCACCGGGCACATGGGCGACATCATCGGCACCATCCAGCGCGAGCAGGACGAGATCATCCGCTCACCGCTGCCTGGCGTCCTCGTCGTCCAGGGCGGCCCCGGGACCGGCAAGACCGCGGTGGCCCTGCACCGCGCCGCCTACCTGCTCTACACCCACCGCTTCCCCCTGGAGCGCCAGGGCGTGCTCGTCGTCGGGCCGAACCCGCTCTTCCTGCGCTACATCGAGCAGGTGCTGCCTTCGCTGGGCGAGACCGGGGTGAGCCTCTCGACCGTGGCCGGCCTCGTCCCGGAGGTGCGCGTGCGCGGGGTGGACGACCCATCCGTCGCCAAGCTCAAGGGCGACGTGCGCATGGTGCGCGTGCTTGCCCGCGCCGTGCGGACCCGCCAGCGGCCGCTGCGGCTCGACGTCGAGGTGCCCTTCGGTGCCGTGGTGCTGCGCCTGCGCGCGCGGGCCACCGAGGAGATCGTCGCGGCGGCCCGGCGCCGTCCCGGCACGCACAACGCCCGCCGCCGCTTCGTGGAGGCGCAGGTGGTGCGTGCGCTGTCCGAGGACTACCGGTCCCGGCTCGGCCGCAACGACGCCCCGCCCGGCGAGCAGGAAACCAGCCAGGAGGAGCAGGAGGACCTGGCCCGCCGCCTGCGCCGGGTGCCCGAGGTGGCCGACGCGCTGGACCGCATGTGGCCCCGGCTCTCGCCGCACGAGTTCCTGCACGACCTGTTCGGCGCCCGCCCGCTCCTCGCCGCGGCGGGCAAGGGGATCCTGCGCGACGACGAGGTGCGCCGTCTCCACCGCCCCCGCAGCGCGTCGCTCGACGCGGTCCCCTGGACCGTCGGCGACACTGCGCTCATAGACGAGGCGCGCACGGTCCTCGGTCCCCGCCGGGGGCGCGCCGCGCGCAACCGGGCCCGGGTCGAAGAAGGCGCGGCGGGCGAGGGAGGGTTCTGGCCCCAGGGCCTGGCCGCGTCACCGGTGCCGGCCAACGGGTCGGCGTCCACGCCCGAGGACGACATCCGCTCCTTCGGCCACATCGTCGTCGACGAGGTGCAGGACCTCTCGCCCATGCAGCTGCGCATGCTGGCCCGACGGTCGCTGTCGGGCTCCATGACGGTGGTGGGCGACATCGCCCAGGCGACCGGGCCGTGGGCGCCGCAGAGCTGGGACGAGGTGACGCGGCATCTCAGCCCGCAGCGTGCCCCGCGCCTGGTGGAGCTCACCGTCAGCTACCGCACGCCGGCCGAGGTGGTGGCGCTGGCCTCCCGCGTCCTCGCGATCGCGGCGCCGGACGTCGCCCCGCCCCGACCCGTGCGGGAGTCGGGGAATGTGCCGCGCGTCGTGCAGGTGACGCGGCACGAACTGGCCGCCACGGTGGCCGGCGTGGCGCGTGAGGAGGTCGCCGCGGTGGCGCCCGGGCGAGTCGCCGTGCTCGGCCCGGCCGTCATGCTTCCCGAGCTGGAGCGTGCGCTGGACGAGGCCGGCCTGGACCCCATCGACCCGCGCGACCCCGCCGGCCTGGGCCTGGCCGCCGGGCTGGTGGTGCTCCCAGCCGACGAGACCAACGGCCTGGAGTTCGACTCCGTGGTCGTCGTCGAGCCGTCCCTGGTCGCGTCGGTGGGGGACGAGCCGGCCGGAGAAGGCCCGCCGGTCGCCACCACACGGGGGCTGCGGACGCTCTACGTCGCCCTGACGCGGCCGACCCGGCGGCTGGCGGTCGTCCACGCCGAGCCGCTCCCGGTCGAGCTCACCTGACATCGCTCTGACCTGGGCGTCAGCGTCCTGACCGCGCGCGCCGAGCCCCCATCTGCGGGTTGGCACCTCCGAGCGTGGGTCGACTAGAAATTGGCCTGTGACCCAGGCCGTTTCGGCGGAACTCCCCGCGCCACTGCCCCAGGGAAAGATCGTTCACGATCGCCCGCCCATGCTGGCGGTGGGGGTCATGATCTGGCTCGGCTCGGAGCTGATGTTCTTCAGCGGCCTCTTCGCCGCGTTCTTCACCATCCGGGCCAACACCGTCGGGCCCTGGCCGCCGGCGGGGACCCAGCTCGATGTCCTCCGGGCCGGCATCTTCACGCTGGTCCTGGTCTCGTCCAGTTTCACCATGCAGTACGCGGTGTACCAAGCCGAGTGGCGCCGCCGCCGCTCCGCCCGCATCTGGGTCGTCGCGACGATCATCCTCGGCACCGCATTCTTGGGGAACCAGCTCTACGAGTGGCTCTTCAGCCCCACGCGTTGGTACACGAACTCGTACGGGTCGCTCTTCTACATCATGTCGGGCCTGCACGGCCTGCACGTCTTCATCGGCCTGGTCGCCATGACCTTCTTCTTGGGGCGCATGCGCGGTGACAAGGGTGGCGACCCCGGTGAGCTCTCCGCCATGCAGGGGATTTCGTACTACTGGCACTTCGTCGACATCGTCTGGGTCGGGCTCTACAGTTGCCTGTTCCTCCTCAAGTAGGCATGCCGGGCATGCGCGCAGACAGACGGGGGACGCTCCGCACGAAGGTCTTGTTGCCCGCCGGCCTCCTGAGCGTCGTCGCCCTGGCCTCGTTCGCGCTGTTCGTCCCCGCCTCGTCGGCCGGTGCGAGCGGCAAGGAGGACACGTCGCAGGTGTCCACCACGCACACCTCGACCAAGGCGTGCGGCACGGTGAACGTGAAGGGCGTCAGCACGGAGCCCAACACCGGCAATCCGTTCACGAGCTCGAACCTGCACTGCGTCGGCGGCCACATCGTCTCCTACGGCAACAGCGCCATCACCTACGCCAACCCGCCCCAGTCGTTCGTGTCGGTCGGCCGGCAGCTGTTCGCGCAGTACTGCTCGAGCTGCCACGGCAACGACGCCAACGGCGTCGGCCCGGAAGGCCAGGCCACCATCGGCCCCAACCTCCAGGGCGTCGGTGCGGCGACGGTGGACTTCTGGGTCAGCTCGGGGCGCATGCCCGCGACCGACGTGAAGGCGGTCGAGGCAGAGCGGAAAGCCACCCGGCTCACGCCGCAGCAGGCGCTGCAACTCGCCGCCTTCGTGAACTCGCTCGACCCCTCGGTTCCCGCCATCCCGACCCCGCACCTACAGGGCGCGAACCAGTCGACCGGCGACGAGCTCTTCTCGCTGAACTGCGCCGCCTGCCACACCATCACCGGCTCGGGCGACGCGCTGGCCTTTGGCACCAACGCGCCATCCCTGCAGAACAAGACCGTCACGGCGCAGCAGGTGGTCGAGGCCATGCGGACCGGCCCGGCCAACATGCCGCGCTTCAGCGGGAACCTGACCGACGCGCAGGTGCGCGACATCACCTCCTACGTCGTCGGGCGCATCCAGCACCCGGTCAACGCGGGAGGGTTCGCACTGGGCGGCGTCGGCCCCGTTGCCGAGGGCTTCGTCGCGCTGCTGATCGGCGTGGGCGGCCTGGCGCTCATCTGCTTCTGGATCGGAGACCGCTCGCGTGAGTGACGCCGACCACCGCCCCTCGCGCACCAGGGTGCCGATGCCCATGGCGACGCTCAGCGACCCGCACATGCGCGACGCGGCCCAGCACCCGGCCCGCATAGAGAAGATCGTCGCCGCCGCCTTCCTGCTCGCCGCCGTCTTCTTTGGCATCTCGGGTGCCGCCTACTGGCAGAACTGGAGCCCTTGGGTCTTCGGCGGTGCCCTCGGTGCCGGCATGTTCCTGCTCGGCTTCGGCCTGACCGCCTGGGGCAAGTACCTGATGCCCCAGGGCCCCTTCGTCGAGGAGCGCCACCGCCTGGCCTCGGACCCGGCGGAGCGCGACTTGTTCACCGCCGCGCTGGTGGAGCGTTCGGCCGTCGTGGTGCAACGCCGCAAGATGCTGGGCGGCCTCTTCGCCTTCGGGGCCGCCATCTTCGGCATCGTGGCGGCCTTCCCGCTCATCCGCTCGCTCGGCCCGCTCCCCGGGACCTCCCTCGAGACCACCGACTGGCGTGCCGGCACCGCGCTGGTCGACTCCACCGGGCGCCGGGTCCGCCGGGGCACCCTGGTCCCCGGCGGCATCATGACGGTCTACCCGGCCAACCAGATCAGGTACGTGGACGGCCAGCTCACCTTCTCCGACCAAGGCTTCGCCACCGACCAGACCGTCCTCATCAGGTTGCCGGGCGGTCCCTTCACCACCATGCCGGGCCGGGAGGGCTGGACCCCGGACGGCTACGTCGCCTACTCCAAGGTGTGCACCCACCTGGGTTGCCCGGTGGGTCTCTACGAGCAGGAGCTCGAGCTGCTGGTGTGCCCGTGCCACCAGTCCATGTTCAACGTGCGTAACGGCGCCGTCCCCCAGTTCGGCCCGGCCCCGCGCCCGCTGCCCCAGCTGAAGCTCGGCTACGACGACGACGGCTACCTCATCGCGCTGGCGCCGTATGATCAGGCCGTCGGCCCCGGTTTCTTCGAGCGCACCACATGAGCGACACGGCGACCACCAAGCGCAGCGCCCGCCAGGCCATGGGACCGTTCGGCCGCGTCGGTCAAGCGGTCGACGAGCTCGACGAGCGCATCGGCATCGCCAAGGGCGGCCGCGTCCTCCTGGACAAGATCTTCCCGGACCACTGGTCCTTCATGCTGGGCGAGATCGCGCTCTACTCCTTCGTCGTCCTTATCGCGACCGGCATCTTCCTCACCCTGTTCTTCGTGCCGTCGCAGCAGACGATCGTCTACCACGGCTCCTACGCGCCTCTCCGCGGCCAGCTCGTCTCCCAGGCCTACGGGTCGACGGTCGACATCTCGTTCGGGGTGCGGGGCGGCCTGCTCATCCGCCAGATGCACCACTGGGCGGCCGACATCTTCACCGGGTCGATCATCGTCCACATGGCGCGCATCTTCTTCACCGGCGCCTTCCGCAAGCCCCGCGAGCTCAACTGGACCGTCGGGCTCCTGATGCTGATCCTCGCCATCTTCGAGGGCTTCATCGGCTACTCGCTGCCCGACGACCTGATCTCGGGCACGGGCTTGCGCATCGGCTACTCCATCGCGCTGTCGATCCCCTTCGTCGGCAGCTACATCACCTCGTTCCTCTGGGGCGGGCCGTTCCCCGGGACCGAGATCATCGATCGCTTCTACATCATCCATGTCCTGATCATCCCGGCCATCCTCGCCGTGCTGATCGGCGTGCACCTCGGGCTTTTGGTGCGCCAGAAGCACACGCAGTTCGCGGGCGAGGGCCGCACCGAGGACAACGTGGTCGGTTCGCCGATGTTCCCCACCTTCGCGGCGAAGACGACCGGCTTTCTCTTCATGGTGGCGGGCGCCACCGCGCTGTTGGGCGCGTTCGCGCAGATCAACCCGATCTGGCAGTTCGGCGCCTACTACAACCCGTCGAAGATCTCCTACGCGGTCCAGCCGGACTGGTACATGGGCTGGCTCGACGGCGCCCTGCGCATCATGCCGTCGTGGGAGTTCGCCGGGGTCGGCCATACCGTGCCCCTCGAGGTCTTCCTGCCCGCCGTCGTCTTCCCCGGCCTCATCTTCACGATCTGCTTCCTGTGGCCCGCGATCGAACGCCGCTGGACCGGTGACAACGAGCTGCACAACCTGCTGGACCGGCCGCGCAACCGGCCCAAGCGCGCGGCGGCCGGCGCAGCCATGCTCGCCCTGCTCTTCACGCTGTTCGCGGCGAGCTCCACCGACGTCCTGGCCAACTACTTCCACGTTTCGCTCAACGTGGTGCTGTGGTTCTTCCGCATCGCGGTGTTCGTGGTCCCGGTGATCGCCGGCCTCGTGACATACCAGCTCTGCAGGGAGATGCAGGGCGTCCACGGCATCGGGCAGCGCAAGCGGGCCGTCATCGTCCGCCGCTCGGCCCAGGGCGAGTACACGACCGTGCCGGCGGCGCCCCGTCCCGACGACGAGCGGACCGAGCTCGACCCCGAGCCCGTGCCGGAGCGCATCGACATAGAGCCGTTGGTCAACGGCGGCCGCGAGCGCGAACCCGAGCCCTCGCCGACCGGCGTCCGCCAGGTCACGCGCTGAGCGGACCGCGCCGGGTCACCCCGCGCGACCTGTGGGTCGCCACCGAGTCGATCCACGCCGTCACCTACTTCGCCCCGACCAGTCGCACCGCGCTGCGCGAGACCGGTCTGCGCGGATTCTGGGCGGGGTACTTCGCCGCCCGCGCCGCCCCGTTGGGCCGGGCCGGCGCGGGGCCGGTGGCGGCGGCCTTCTTCAACTTCGCGCCGGCCATGGTCGCCCAGGCCGTCCCCGGTTGCTGGGACGTCGTGGTCCCGGCCACCCTGTGCCGGGTGCGCGCCATCGCGGCGGCGGAGGTGCTTGGTGAGGTGTGCGGGGTCGAGTCCCGCTCGGCTTTGTTGGCCGCGCTTCCCCTCCTGCGGCGGGCCACCGGGGCCTGTGACGGTGCGGGGCGTCCCCTGGCCGGAGCCAACCGGTCGCTGTGGCCCGCCATCGCCACGGCCCTGGGCACCGGCGGTCTCGGCGAGGCGTGGCAGTCGTGCACGACGCTGCGCGAGCACCGCGGGGACGGCCACGTCGCCGCGTTGGTGGCGCACGGGGTCCGCGGCCTGGAGGCCCATCTCCTCGCCGCCGGGGCCAAGGGCGTGCCGGCCGAGTTGCTGCGGGAGAACCGGGGCTGGAGCGAGGAGGCGTGGGACGCCGGCACCGCGTCGTTGGTCGACCGGGGCCTGCTGCACGCCGACGGCCGTGTCACCGACACCGGGCGGACCCTGCACGCGTCGGTCGAGACGTTGACGGACGCGTTAGCCGAGCCGGCCTACGCGTCCCTCAGCGAAGGCGCGCTCGAGGACCTCCACGGCGCGCTGCGCGCCTGTGCCGCCGACGTGCAGGCGTCTGGTCTGTATCCGTTCCCCAACCCCATGGGGCTGCCGGCGCTCTGAGGGGGCTAGACATTAGGTGTTCTCCGAGGCGCGGGGCGGGGGCCAGCCCGGCACCAGGCCGAGCTCCTTGCACAGCTGGCGCGACGACACCATCTGCCCGGCGTACTGCGCCGCCGCGGCGTCCGTGCCGAGCCACGCCGCCACTTCGCCCGCCACCTCAGGCGGCGCCGGCCGGTGTCCTGCACCGACGAGCACCCGGTCCATGCCCGAGGCGCGCATCGACTCGGTCAGGGTCAGACCGGGCGCGATGGAGAAGGCCCAGATGCCCGACGCGAAGAACTCGACGTGGCACATGTCGGTCACCCGGTGGAACGCGGCTTTGGCGGCGGCGTAGGCCACGCCCCACCCACCCGCACCCGCCGGCGCCGGCGGCGTCAGGAAGGCAGCCTCCGAGAGCATGTTGACCAGCCGGCCCTCCCCGCGCTCGAGCATCTGGGGCAGGAGCAGCTGGGTCAGGAGCAACGGGTGCAGATAGTCGCCCACCAGGCAGCGTTCGGCCAGCTCGAGGGGCAGGTCCAGGATGCGGTCCATCGTCCCCGGCCCCTGGTAGATGGCGTTGTTGACCAGGACGTCCACCCGACCCATGTCGGCGAGGGAGGCCGCTGCGACGTGGATCACCGAGTCCCGGTCCATCAGGTCCATGGGCACGCTGAGGCAGCGGCGGCCGAGGGCCTCGACCTCCGCCGCCGTCGACTCGAGGCTGCCCGCGATGGGCATGGGCTGGTCTTCGGCGAGCACGCTCGAGGGGTGCGACCGCCCCTCACCCTCGTGGACCGTCCGGGCCGTGATCACGAGGTCCAGGCCCCGCCGGGCCAGGGCGACGGCGGCGCACCGGCCGATGCCCCGGCTCGCACCCGTGACGAGCGCGACTCGTGTCGGACCGGCCACCTACATCATCCCGGCGATCTGGTGCCCGCCGTCGACATGGAGCACCTGTCCGTTCACGTAGCGCGCGGCGTCGCTGCAGAGGAACACGACCACGTCGGCGATGTCGAGCGGCGTGCCCAGGCGGCGGGTCGGGTTGGCCTCGGCCAGGCGCCGCTGCACCTCCTCCGGCACGTTGGCGGCGGCCGTCGCGGTCAGGATGAAACCCGGGGCGATCGCGTTGGCCCGGATGCCCTCGCGGCCGTACCGGACGGCCAGGTGCCGGGTCAGCTGGTTGAGCGCCGCCTTCGAGACGCCATAGGCGACCCGGGTCGACTCGCCGATGGTGCTGGTCCCCGACGAGATGGTCACGATCGACCCGCCGCCGCGCTCGGCCATACGCGGCACGGCGTGGCGGGCCAGCAGCAACGCCCCGCGCGTCGTCGTCTGGAGCACGCGGTCCCACACCCCGAGGTCCACGTCCACGGCGTCGGTGTCGAGCCGCGGGTGGCTCCACGCCGCGTTGTGGTCCGCGCAGTCGACCCCGCCGAACTCGGAGACGGCGCGCGCCACGAAGGTGGCAACGGAATCGTCGTTGCGCACGTCGCAGCCGACGCCGATCGCCTGTCCCCCCGCGGCCGCCACGTCGGCCGCGACCGACTCGGCGTCGGCCGCCGATACGTCACCGACGACCACGCACGCCCCCTCCTCGGCCAGCCGCCGCGCGGTGGCGCGGCCGATATCGGAGGCCCCGCCACTGACCAGGGCCACCTTCCCCCCGAGCAGGCCCACGGTCAACGCTTCCTGCGCACGGCCGCGGTGGGTCGGAGAGGCGCGGCCGTCATGGCGCCAATGCTACGACGAGCGGTGGTGGGGAGCGCCGAGTGCGGGGGTCCGCGGGGGCTGGTCCGCGAGGGCTGCTACCCGACGACGGGTAGCACGAGCGAGCACGCCGGCACGAAGGACTGGTCGTCGGGACCGAGCGCGTTCATGACGTCCTGGAGGGCGACGGGGTCGTACACGATGCCGACGTGCTTGCTGAAGTCGAGCGGATATTCGTCCTGCAGCAGGATGTTCTGCACGTTGGGTCCGTCGAGGAAGGCTGTCGTGTACGGGGTCACCACCTCGTCGTACGTCGACTCGATCACCACGTACTCGGGGCCGGCCACGGTGTCCCCGCCGGCGTTGAGGGTGGAGAGGAAGGGCGACCCCTGCCCGATGATCTGCTCCGTGCAGGCGACGCACCCCAGACGATGTCGACCTGGGAGGCTCCGGTGTCGGCCAGCACGTCTTCGGCTTGGACTACGGCGCCGGGCCCTACGCAGTAGCCGGCGTCGGCCAGTTCGGGGTAGAGCGCCTGCCAGGTCAGATTCTCGTTGAACAGCGTGCCGTGCAGGAGGATGACCGGGTAGGGATGGTCCGCCGGCGGCCGGCAGGACCAGTCGTTCATGCCTGGGCGGGAAACCGCTGGGGTCGGCCAGCTGCGACGCGATGCCCTGGACGATCGTGCCGACGGGCAGCGAACCCGAGGTCGCTCCTGCCGGGGGTGCCACGAGGAGGCCCCGCAGGCGACACAGACCACTCCCACTACGCCGAGACCACGTGCCCACGCCCGCACGATGCCGACCCGTTTCGTCCGCCGGCCCCGTCCACCCGCGGCTGGCCGACGCTACCACCAGGGCCGTTGTCGAATTCCAGGCCTCGGGCCCGGATTGGGCCGGCGGGTGGGCGGCATGGCAGCATCGAGGCATGCGGGTGCACCGCAGTTTCGCCTTCGTCGACGTCTCCGGGTTCACCGCCTTGACCGAGCTTGAGGGCGACGAGCGCGCGGTCGACGTCCTCACCGCGTTCCGGGCGCTGCTAAGGGACATCTGCTCAAGGCGGGGCGTGCGCATCGCGAAGTGGCTGGGTGACGGCGTCATGCTGGTGTGCGTCGACACGCGGCCGTTGCTCGAGACGATCCTGGAGCTGCACCACGTCGTCGGCGAGGTCGCGGGGCCGGTGCAGACGGTGTCCATCCGCTCCGGCGTGACGTCGGGCGAGGTGATCCTCATGGAGGGCGACGACTACGTCGGGCACTGCGTGAACGTGGCGTCGCGGCTGTGCGACCTCGCCCCCGGCGGTGAGGCGCTGGCCGACCCGTCCGTGCTCGGGCACCTGCCCAACTGGGGCCTCGCGCACGCCGAGACCCACGTGGCCCTCAAGGGCGTGGAGAAACCTGTGCCGGCGTCGAGCATCCGGATGGCGCCACCGGGCGAGGACGGCTTCTTCGACCCCATCTGCGGCCTCCCGATGTCGCACGACACCGCCGAGGAGATCGCCCACGACGTCCGTGGGACCGCAGTGCTCTTCTGCTCGGCCGGCTGCCTGGACACCTGGCGGCGCCGGCCGTCCGGCTCCCGGAGCTCGGCAGCCAGCTCGGCGACCTGAACGTCGCCGACCGGCAGTCCCAGAACAGCGTCCAAACCCCAGGCGGGGAGGCCGGAGGGCCGGAAGGGGAGCGCCCGGAACTGGGCCCGGACTCCCTGTTGTGGCGCTGGGCGGGGGACACCCGCATCGCCTTCCTCGGGGCGCCCATCGGCCTCCTCCAGCTGCTGCACCCCGCCACCGGCGCCGGCGTGCTCGAGCACTCGGACTTCTTCGGGGACACCCGTACGGCCGGGTGTTCCGGTCCCTGCCGCGCATCCTCGGGGTGGTCTACGACGGCCCGCAGGCCGCACCGACGGGCAAGGAGCTGCGGGACTTCCACCGCACCATCAAGGGCAGCGATGCGCAGGGACGCCGGTGCCACGCGCTGGAACCCGAGACGTTCTGGTGGGCGCACGCCACCTTCCAGTACATGACTGAGCAAGTGGCCGACCGCTTCGACGGTCACCGCCTGACCCCGGCCGAACGAGAGCAGCTCTATCAAGAGGGTGTGGAGTGGTACCGGCGCTCCGGCGTGAGTGATCGCTCCGTGCCGGCCGACCGGGCCTCCTTCCAGGAGAAGTGGGACCACTACTGCGCCGAGGTCCTCGAGCTCAACGAGGCGGCCGAATGGGTGCTCGACAGCCTGCGCCGGCCCTCCCTCAGTGCGGAACCGCTCCTACCTCCACACCTCGCCGTGCTGCGCCCGCTGGCGCGGGTGGAGCCAGTGCGGCTCTCGGTCTTCCGCGTCGTGCGGCTGTTGGCCTTCGGAGGGCTCCCACCCACGGTGCGCGAGCGTTTCGGGATCCCGTGGCGCGCGGTCGACGCGTGGTCGCTGCGCGGGCTGGAGCACGCGGTCCGGCGCGCGTGGCCGCTGTTGCCCGCCTCGGTGCGGTGGCAGCCCAGGGCACTGGCGGGCTGGGAGCGGACCTCCGCCCGGGCAACCCGGGCCGCCTGAGCCGTGCCCCGCCGCCGGATTACGGTCGCGCTCGAGCCGATGATGGGCGCCTTCGGCGCGGCCGCGAGCGCGGACCCGTCGTTCGAACGGATCCTCGATGCCGCGGCCGAGCTGATGGTGGCCTACGGCCACACGCGCTGGAGCATGGAGGACGTCGCGGCGCGGGCGGCCATCGGCCGGACGAGCGCCTACCGCGCGTTCGGGTCGCGTGACGAACTGGTGCACGCGGTCCTGGCACGTGAGCTCCGCGGGACGATCACCTGTATCACGACGGCCGCCGCGGCGTGCGCTTCCGTCGAAGAAGGGATCATCGAAGGGGCACTGGTCGGCCTGGCCGCGCTGCGCGGGTCGCTCGTCGCGAAATTGCTGCAGTCCGATCCGGCCACCGTCCTGCCGTTCCTCACGACGAACGCGGGCTCGCTCGTCGCCCTCACCCGCCAGATGCTGGCCGGGCCTGGCCGGCGCGGCGGGCGCTGTCATGGAGCCCGAGCACGCGGCGGAACTGGCGGAGATCGCCGCCCGCATGGGCCTGTCGTTCATCCTGACGCGGGACACCGTGTTCCGCGTGGAGGACGAGGACGCGCTGCGCGACTCCCTGCGACGGCTGCTCAGGCCGGTGCTCGCCCCACTGTTCGCCGCGCCCCGGACAGGCGTCTGACCGACCGCGGCCGCCGCGGCCGGGCGGTCAGGCGACGTAGAGCTGACCGTCGGATCCTTCGGCGACCGTGAGGCGGGTGAGCCCCCTCTGTGCCGGGCCCACCTCGACGGCGCCGGTCACGCCGTTGAACTCCGAGCCGTGGCACGGGCAGACGAACAGCTTGCTGACCTTGTCGTACTGGACGGTGCAGCCGGCGTGGGGACACACCGCATCGAAGGCGAGGAAAGTCCCTGCCTGGGGCTGGACGACCAGCGAGGGGTCGTGCGAGGTGGGGTCCTGGAACGCCGCGGCGCCGCCCAGGGGCACGTCGGAGGCGGCACCGACCGCCGTCCCCGGAGGGTGCGCCGGGACCGGCCCGGCCGAGGCGCCGGGCGCGGTCGTGGGCGTGCCCCCGGTTCCGGAGGCACCGCCGCTGCCCCCGAGCGTGGGCGTCTTGGTCGTCGTCGCCGAGCCGGCCAGCCGCCCCAGCCCGGCCACGAGCCCGGCACCGACGACCGCCACCGCGGCGAGGACCGCGGTCGCCGCGCCTTTCACGACGACGGTGCGGCGATCGAGCTCGGCCCTTCCCAACCGGTTTGCCTCGCGCGCACGCTGAACGAGGTACGGGCACGGCGCCGGCGCACAGGGCTCACCGTTGCGCGCGCCGCACGAGCCGTGCTCGTAGAAGCCGCAGGCGCGGCGCGCGGCGGAGAACGGGATGGGCACGACGGCCACCGGCTCGGCTCCCATTTCTTCGCGGGCGCGGTTCTCCAGGATGGCGTCCGCGGACAGCACGCCGCCGGCACCGGCGACGATGAGCGGCATCCAGGCAAAGACGAAGACGATGTCGGAGCCTGTGTAGTACGGGCTCGAGTGGTAGCTCACGGTCAGGAAGAGCATGAACGAGAGGAGCAGGCCACCGACGGCAGCGACGCGCGCCCAGAGACCCACGAGTGTGCCGAGTCCGACCGCCACCTCGCCGACCGCGATGACAACCCCGAGGGGAACGGCGACGTGGGTCAGCGGACTGATCAGCGAGTGGATCGGGCTCCGGAGCGCGGCGCCGGCCATCTGCGCCTGGATGGACGCGGGGTTGGACGCGTCAAAGAAGCCCGGGTTCGCGAGCTTCTGCAGTCCGGCGAAGACGAAGGTGAATCCGAGGAACGCGCGCAGCGGGAGGAGGGCCCAACCGGCGGAGAAGCGGGCCCGGGGAGGTGGAGCGAGCCAGTCCCGGTCGAACATGCCCCGTTCCCCGGGTTGGCGCCGCTGGGGCGGCGCGACGGGCTCGCGGGCCGGTGCGGCCGTCCGGCCCCCGGCGGTCGGGGCTGGGCAGGGTCCCGCACCCTGGGTCGGGCCCGCGGCGGGCGCATTGGAGCCGACCAGGCGGCGGGACGCCCGCGGGGTCGGCTGGGCCGGCCTGGCCGGTCGGTTGGCACGCTTCTTCGCCGCCATGTCCCTCCTGGAGCTCGCATCCCAGTCTGGCGCCGGCCCTGGGTCCGGGAACCGTCGCCACATGATGCCGTCCCTCCCTTACGGGAACGTGAATGACGAGGATCGGGATGGTGCATGCCCCGGTGGTTGACATGTGACCAAAAGGTCACATAAAGTGGCGGAGTGGATGAAGTGTTCAAGGCGCTGGCCGACCCGACCCGGCGGAGCTTGCTGGACGAGCTTTTCCAGGAGGACGGCCAGACCCTTGGCTTGTTGGAGGAGAAGTTCTCCATGACGCGCTTCGGCGTCATGAAGCACCTCAAGCAGCTGGAGGAGGCCGGCCTCGTCGTCACGCGGCGCCGGGGCCGGGAGAAGCTCCATTTCCTCAACCCGGTGCCGATCCGCCTCATCCACGACCGCTGGGTCAGCAAGTACTCGGAGCCCTGGGTGGCGGGGCTGAGCGAGATCAAGGACAGATTGGAGAGGCAAATGGAAAAGGTCTACGAGATCTTCATAAAGACGACGCCCGAGCGACTGTGGGACGCCATCGTCAACCCCGAGATCCGGGCCAAGTACAACTTCGGCGCCGCGGTGAACTCGGAGTGGAACGTGGGATCGCCGCTTAGCGTGGACGTGGAGAAGCACGGCGTGCACCTCGGCGAGGGCGAGGTCCTCGAGTTCGATCCGCCGCGGCGGCTCGTGCACACCATGGCTTGCCTGTGGGACGACGATGTGCGCGCGGAGGGCACGACGCGGGTGACGTGGGAGATCGAGCAGGTGGGCGACTCTTGCCACCTGACCCTCACCCACGACCAGATGCGCGAGGGCGCCAATTCCCAGATCTTCGGCGGCTGGCCGATGATCCTCTCTGGCCTCAAGACCTGGCTCGAGACGGGTGAGCTGCTCACGACGCCCGGGTCGTTGCAGTACGCGTAAGGCCGGTGATTGTCGGCGCAACACCGAACGAACGGATCGAACGAACAGATCGAAAGGAGAGAGGACGATGAGTGATTCATCGATCCAGAACCGCCGGACCAGGATCGCCGACGTCGCCGGGGTGGCCATTCCCGTCTCCGACCAGGAGCGGGCCGTCCGCTTCTACGTCGACCGGCTCGGCTTCGAGGTGCTGCGCGACGTGGCCATGGGTGACGGGGGGCGCTGGCTGCAGGTCGGGCCTCCCGGCGGCCGGGTGCCCGTCGCGCTGGTGGCAGCAGGGGACGCGGCCGGGGTCGGCGTCGACACGGGCATCACGTTCGCCACGACGGACGCAGAGACCGACCACGCGTCGTTCGTCTGGTGCGGCGTGGACACCGACGAGGTGCTGCGCTGGCCTGGCGTCCCCGCCATGTTCATCTTCCGCGACCAGGACGGCAACCAGCTCAAGGTCGTGGAGACGGCATGACCCCGCTGCAAAAGCGCTTCACCGCCGTGGTTGAGCGGGAGCCCAGCAGGGGCGGTTGGGCCTACGTGGTGATGCCCGACTCGGCCGTCTTCCTTCGGTACCCGCGGTCTGGCCTAGGTCCTCGGGACGGTCGACGGGCAAGCGTTCCGCAGCTCGTTTATGGCGCTGGGCGAGGGCCGGCACGAGCTCCGATGAAGACCGACCTCCGCACCCGGATCGGCAAGGACGTGGGCGACACGGTGACCGTCGTCCTGCAGGAGCGTCTGGGGTCCTGAGCCGATCCCGGCGTCATCGTCGCCGGACCCGCACGGGCAGGCTCTCGTACGCCGACATGGCGAGCGTGGCGAGGCCGAGCCCGGCGCCGAGGAGACAGACGCCAGCCCAGCCGTGGGTGCCGTACAGGGCGCCTGCGGTGAGGGAACCGGCGGCGCCGCCCACGAAGTAGCAGACCATGTACGCACTGTTGATCCGGCTGCGAGCGTCGGGCCGCAGGGCGTAGATCAGCGCCTGGTTCGTGATCTGCATGCCTTGCGTCCCGATGTCGAGGACGACAACGCCCGCGATCAGTGCGGCCAGCGAGGTGCGCCCGGCCCACAGCAGGCCAAAAGAGCCCGCCAGCAGCACTCCGGCGCCCACGGTGGCGGCTCGGCTCCGTGCCGCGTCGGCCAGTGAGCCCGCGAGGTTGGCGGCGAGGATGCCACCCGCGCCGACCAGTCCGAAGAGACCGATCACAGCATTGGAGTACCGGTACGGACTCCCCGAGAGCAGGAAGGCCAGCGTCGTCCAGAGCACGCTGAAAGCGGCGAAGGCGCAGGCGCCGTGCCACGCCCGTCGGCGCAGGACGGGTTCGTCGACGAGCAGCCGGAGTGACGACCGGACCAGGCTGGCGTACGAGCGACGCGGTCGCGCAGCCTCGGCGGGCAGCGTCCGCCGCAGCACCAGCGCGAAGGCCACCATCAGCGCGGCGGAGATCCAGTAGATGGCGCGCCATCCGGCAGCCTGTGCGACCAGGCCCGAGACGGTGCGGGCCAGGAGGATCCCCAGCAGCAGGCCGGTCATGATCCGGGCCACGACCCGACCTCGCCGCGCCTCGGGCGCCAGATCGGCCGCGAAGGGGATCATCACCTGTCCGGCCACCGAGGCGGTTCCGACGGCGACCGATGCGAGGGCGAAGAACCAGAGCGTGGGCGCCAGCGCGGCAGGCGACGAGCGCGGCCGCCGCCACGACGAACAGCACGGTGACCAGCCCACGGCGCGGGCGCAGGTCACCCAGCGGGACGATGAGCAGTAGCCCGGCGGCGTAGCCGACCTGGGTGGCGGTGATGACCGACGCCGTCGGTCCCGGACCGGCGCCGAAGGTCCGCGAGACCTGATGTAGGAGGGGCTGCGCGTAGTAGAGGTTGGCGACGATGGCGCCGGTAGCGACGGCGATAAGGACGACGAGCGCGCGCGAGAGCGCGTGTGCGGTGTCTGTGTCTTGTCCGGTCTGGTTCAGACTGCGCCGCCGCGCCGGCTCTCGGCGGTGACACCGGTCAGCGCGGTCAGGATGAGCGGGATGCCCACGAACATGAGCCAGACGCCGAACACGAGGCCGAGCACCGTCACGAAGGCGCCCATCCCTAGCACGAACGGCCAGATGGACGAGCCCGGGAACGAGTCGATGTTCCCGGCGCCCTCAGCCATGGTCGCGTCCTCCCGGTCCTCGGGGCGGTCGCCCGGCGCGGGAATGCGTCCCAAGACGAAGTACTTGTGTCCGTGGAAGCGCCGGTGCCAGAAGAAGTAATAGAGCCCGGGCACGAAGCCGAGAAGGGTGGCACCCAGCAGCATCATGCCGCCGCCGTCGTCATAGCCCCAGAACCAGTACCAGATGCCGATGCCTCCGAAGAAGGCACCGAGGAATATCAGGAAGAGCGACTCGACCTTCACGTTTCGCCCCCGACTTTCTTGCCGTTGCCCTTCCCGTTGCCGTGTCCGTTGCCGTTGCCGTTGCCGTTGCCGTGTCCGTTGGCCCGGGCACCCCTGCGGTGCGGCACGGTGATGGCGTCGGGGTGGTTGTAATCCCACGTCGGGCGTTCGGAGCGGATCGGCGGCAGGTGCGTGTAGTTGTGGTGCGGCGGCGGCGAGGTGGTGAACCACTCGAGCGTGTGGGCGTCCCACGGGTTGTTGCCGGCCGGGATCGGCTTGCGCCAAGAGACCCAGAAGTTCACCAGGAGGAAGGCGAACGAAATGGCGATGATGAACGCACCGACGGTCGAGACGATGTTGTAGCTCTGCCAGCCCAGGTTGGACGGGTAGCTGGCGACGCGTCGGGGCATGCCGAGCAGGCCGACCACGTACTGGGGCATGTAGCAGATCCAGAAGCCGATGAACATCAGCCAGAAGTGCCACTTGCCGAGGCTCTCGCGCATCATGCGACCGAAGAACTTCGGATACCAGTAGTAGAGGCCGCCGAACCCGGCGAAGACGGCCGTCCCGAACAGCACCTGGTGGAAGTGGGCCACCACGAAGTAGGTGTCGTGGGTGGCGAAGTCGATGGGCGGCGAGGCCAGCATGATGCCCGTCACCCCGCCCATGAGGAAGGCGAATAGGAACCCAATACAGAACAGCATGGGCGTCGTGAACGTGAGCTGGCCGTGCCACATGGTGCCGATCCAATTGAAGAACTTGATACCGGTCGGCACCGCGATCATCAGGCTGAGGAACGAGAAGAAGGGCAGCAACACCGCACCGGTCGTGAACATGTGGTGTGCCCACACTCCGGTGGACAACGCCGCGATGGCCATGGTGGCGAAGACCATGCCCTTGTAGCCGAACACCGGTCGGCGGGAGAAGACGGGCAGGATTTCGGTCACGATGCCGAAGAACGGCAGGGCGAGAATGTAGACCTCGGGATGGCCGAAGAACCAGAAGAGGTTCTGCCACAACAACGGTGACCCGCACGAGGGCGCGACGGCACCGCTGACGAGGTGACAGCCCACCGCCGTGTAGATGTGCGTTCCGAAGTGGCGGTCGCAGAACAGCATGATCAGTGCCGCCGTCAGGACGGGGAACGCGATCAGGATCAGGATCCCGGTGACCAGCATGTTCCAGGTGAATATGGGCATGCGGAACATGGTCATGCCCGGGGCGCGCAGGTAGAAGATGGTGGCGCAGAGGTTGACGCCGGTGAAGATGGCGGAGAACCCGGTGAGGGCGAGCGCCATGATCCAGAGGTCGGGTCCGGCACCGGGCGAGCTGGTGGCGCTCGAGAGCGGCGCATACGCCACCCAACCGAACTGGGCGGCGCCACCGGCGACGAAGAAGGTCATCATCATGGTGATGGAGCCGGTGAGATAGAGCCAATAGCTCAGCGCGTTGAGGCGGGGGAAGGCCATGTCGGGCGCGCCGACCTGGAGCGGCACGATGTAGTTGGCCAGGCCACCGAACGCGAAGGGACCGGCGAACAGATACATCATGAGGCTGCCGTGCATGGTGAACAGCGCGTTGTACTGCGAGAAGCTGAGCAGCGACGAGTGCGGCGACGCCAGCTGGAGCCGCAAGAACATCGCCATGATTCCGGCGATGTAGAAGATCACGATGGACGTGATCATGTAGCTCATCCCGATGACCTTGTGGTCGGTCGAGGTCAGCCACTTAAGGATGCCGGTGGGGCCGTGATCCTCGTGGATGTGCTCCAGATGGCCGTCTTCGGGGGCGAGCGGCGGATGGGCGACCCCAGTCTGCTCGGGGTGCTCGCCGGGTGGAGCGATGACGTCAGTCACCGTAGAGCAGACCTCCTGTGTTACCGGTGTTGCTGGAGTTTCCCGAGTTGCCCGAGTTGCCCGACGTCCCAGAGTAGCCGGGGGGCGTGCCGTTGATGTTGGCGTGCACCGAGCTCGGGAGCTGGCCGATGGAGGTGGGATGCGCGCGCTGGAAAGCACCCGTGGTGCGCAGCCAGGTCTGGTAGGCCGGCGGCGAAACCGAACGCACGTTGAAGAACATGATGGAGTGGTAGAGCCCGCACAACTGGGTGCACTGGCCGCGGTAGACGCCGTCGTGCTCCACGTTGAAGTTGAAGGACGTCCAGTACCCGGGGCTGGCGTAGCGGCTGAAGTTGAACTCGGGCACGTAGAAGCCGTGCAGGACGTCGTAGGACCGCAGGTAGATCTCGACGGTCTCGCCGGTGGGGACGACCATGGTCGGTGCGTCGGTGGTCTGGCCGATCACCTTGACCCCGTTGTTGTACTGGAACTCCCAGCCCCACTGGAAGGCCCAGACGTGGATGGTCGTATAGGGATTGGGCGAGATGGCGTCGACCTGGTTCTCCACGATGACGGTGGCGACGAAGAGGCCAATAACGGTGAGGATCGGGAGCACCGTGTAGAGGACTTCGGTGAGCGTGTGGTACTGGGTCTGGCGGGGCATCTCGTCCGAGCGCTTCCGGTACCGGATGATCACGTAGAGGATGAGCAGCAAGACGAAGCCGCCGACCACCAGGCCGGCGATGAAGAAGCCCTGCCACAGGTGGAAGGTCGCCCGGCCCTGGCTGGTGGCCCCCTTGAAGGCGCCGAAGGTCGGGAGCTGACAGCCGGTGAGGAGGAGGCCGCCGGCGAGAACGGCCGCCGCCGCGAGCCGACGCCGAACCCGGCTCTTCCTGGGAGTTTGGCGCGTGTCGGGCTGAGGGCTGGTCAGCGACGAGTCCACCGCGGTGACACTAGCGAAAGCGCCAAAAAAACACGAAATAGCAGCACAGGGGCTCGCGCCCTAGTCCGGCTCGGCCGCCTCGTTGGCCGCCCACGTGAACACGCCCCGGGCCATGGTCGAGGTTGCCCGCTGGGCCCGGGCGGCGAAGACCTCACGGCGCGCCCGCTGCACCCCTGGCTCCTCCGGCGCGGCGAGCCACGCGTGCTCGGCCAGGTGGCCGGCGACGCGCAGCGCCTGCTCTGCCTCCTCGGAGTCGGGTGCGTCCTCGGCCAGGGCGAGGAGCTGCTGGGCCCGGTCGGCCAGGATGCCGGGGCCGCCGGCCAGCGCGGCCAGCTCGGCGGCCAGCGCGCGCTCGGGCGCGGGCTTGAGCGTGGCCGGGTTCCCGTCCCACCACCCCCCGTACTGGCGCCAGACCGTGTGCACCACGAACTCGGGCTCGTCGTAGACCGGGCGCAGATAGGGCCGGGCCTCGAGCTCGGCCGGCGGCCGGACGGTGTGGATGGCATCGTCCAGGCGGCCGCCCGCGTTCATGACGGCCAGCGTCTGGTCCACCAGGGAGTCGAGGAGGTCGGCCGTGTCGGTGAGCGCCTGGCGGACCCGGTCGGCGCCGATCACCGGAAACCCGTGGCCGGGCAGCAGGAACTCGGCGTCCAGCGCCAGCATGCGGCGCAGTGCGTCGGCCCACTCCCGCGGGTAGCGCTGCACCTTCTGGGGATTGCCGGCGTTGGGAGACGCCCAGATGAAGAGGTCGCCACAGCACAGCACCCTCTTGCCGGGCTGCCAGGTGATGGTGTGGTCGTCGGTCTCGCCCTTCTCGTGGCGGAGGGCAAACGGCACGCCGCCGACGGAGACGTCGAGCGTGTCGTGGTACGTGCGGTCCGGGTAGCGGTACTCGGTCGGCCAGTTGAGGTCGGTGAAGCCGAACTGGCGCCGGTTGATGATGGTGTTGTAGCCCGCCGTGAAGATGTAGCGGTCGAAGCGGGCCGGCAGCGCATGGTGCGCGATCACCTGCGGGGCGGGCCAGCCCTCCGCCGCGGCCTCCTCCTCCCACACCGGGACGCCGAAGACATGGTCGATGTGCCCGTGGGAGTAGACCGCCGTGTGGAGGCGGGCCCCGCTCCAGGTCCGGATGTCGTCGTGGACGATCTTGGCCAGAGGGGCGCTGCCGGTGTCGACCAGGAACAGGCCGTCCTCGGTCGCGAAAGACGAGACGTTGGCGAACGAGGGGCAGAACCCGACGCCGTCGGTGATCTCGACGAAGCCGCCGATGTGGTCGACGGGATGGAACGTCGAAGTCGAGAGCTCCCCGTTCCAGAGTTTGTCGGCGACGGCCAGGACGTCGGGCGCCATGGCCGCCAAGTTACGTCAGCTGCCCTGCGTCTTCTCCTCGGAGGGC
Source organism: uncultured Acidimicrobiaceae bacterium (assembly GCA_963834405.1). Lineage (GTDB taxonomy): Bacteria > Actinomycetota > Acidimicrobiia > Acidimicrobiales > RAAP-2 > Bog-473. The sequence goes on from CAWIBX010000005.1 coordinate 496,055, forward strand.
GCCGGGGCAGGCGTGTCGTTCGCGGCCGAGGTCCCGTTGCTCGAGGCCGCCTCCGCCTTCCCGTCGGCCATACCCTTCTCGAACTGGTTCTTGGCCGAGCCGAGGTTGCGGGCGAGCTTGGGGATGGCGGCACCGCCAAAGAGGAGCACCACGAGAACGATGGCCACGATGAGAAGGTCGGGTCCGAAAATGTCAGCGAGCATTGGGTTCTCCTTCACCCGGGTCCACGTGGCGGTGAACTAGGTCCCAGGTTAGACCCATTCCCGCCCCCCGGTACCGGCACGGCGGTCGGGCGGGCGGCCACAACTCCTATTCGGAGTCAACCGGCCAGCAGGATGCCCATGACCAGCGCCGCCACGCTGGCGGTGCCGGCCACCGACCCCCACAGCGCGAGCTGTCCCTTCGTGCCTGCCCGCTGGTGGAGGCCCGTGGCCACCCCTGCGACGACCACCACCGCGATCTTCCCCATGAGCACGGCCTTCCAGGCCGCGTCCTGCGAGGCGTAGTGCACGGCGGTGACGTTCCAGATGCCGGTCGCCACGAGCACGACGAAGGCCGGCCAGGCCATGCGCGCGAAGGCCCGGGCCAGCACCTTGGGCGCGTCGCCTCCGATCTGGCGGGCCGGGCCGAGGAGGCCGAGCATCACGATCTGGCCGCCGACCCAGACCGTGGCGGCGAGGACGTGGAGCGTGAGTCGGACGGTATCGAGGGCGGGGGCGAGCATGGGGGTGGGGTCTAGACGGATGGGGGGTCTCGGCGATTGGGGGATTCTCGGTGCACGGGTTCCGGCGATGGGTGAGTCGTTGGTATCTCGCTGTATCGGAGTCGGACTACACGTTCTCGGGCCGAACGCGCAGCGCTAGCTGCACGGTTCGGCGCCTACCGCGCAGCTCTGGCTATTCGGCGGGTCCGCAATCGCTTCGCCCAACCCTGATGCTCTACTTGCCCTGCCACTTGGGCGGGCGCTTCTCGGCGAAGGCGACCGCGCCCTCCATGGCGTCCGCCGAGCCGAAGACAACTCCCGCGGCCTCGCCGTTGATGGTCCAGCCTTCAGCCTCGGGCACCTCGGCGGCTCGCTTCATGACGCTCTTCGAATAGCGCACGGCCAGCGGGGCGTTGGCGCCGATGCGCTCGGCCAGCGCCAACGCCTCGTCCATCAGCGACGAGACGGGGATCACCTTGTTGACGAGCCCGAGGGCGTAGGCGCGCTCGGCGTCGATGGGGTCGCCGGTCATGGCGAGCTCCAGCGCGACGGCGATCGGCAACCGCTTCGGCATACGGATAAGCCCGCCGGCGCCGGCGATGAGGCCGCGCTTGGCCTCGGGGATACCGAACGTGGCGTGGTCGGCGGCGACGACCAGGTCGCACGAGAGCATGATCTCGAAGCCTCCGGCCAGGGCGGCGCCGTTGACCGCGGCGATGATCGGCTTGGGGAAGTCCCGGTGCGTGAGGCCCCCGAAGCCGCCGCTCCCGCTCATGATGTCGCCACCCTCGCCGCTGCTGAAAGCCTTGAGGTCCATGCCGGCGCTGAAGGCCTTCTCACCGCTGCCGGTGATGACGACGACCATGCACCCGTCGTCCTCGGCCAGCTCGTCCATGGCGGCGGCCATTGCCTTGCTGACGGCCCCGTTGATGGCGTTGCGCGCCTCGGGCCGGTTGATCGTGAGGATCTCCACGTTGCCGCGGCGCTCCCGCAACACCTCGTCTGCCATGGTGCTCCCTTCGCTGGTGCCGGCCGGTGCCGGTGCCGGTGCGCCGCCGAGGCTAGGCGCGGGCGCTACGGAAGAGGAATTTGCGGGAACGCATCCGCAGCAGGGGCCGGCTCGGCGCCGCCGTCCCCGCCACGGCCCGTGGGGTCGTCGACGACGGTCTCGGGGCCCGCTTGGAACAAGGCGGCCGCGTCGAGCTGGGCCCGCCTGGTGTACACGACCGTGAACGCGAACAGGCCGCCGATGATGGTCGTCGTGATGAAGGGCGACATGGCGAGGAAGGTCCCGGTGGGCAGCAGGTCGGCCAGCGTCATGCGGAAGCCCGCCTCCACCACCAGCCCGATGCCCCACACGACGGAGAGCACGCGGAACGCGTGGCGCCCGGTCGGGAACTCATGCAGCCGGTCGAAGGCCGAGATCCTGTCCTTGTCGTTGCCGGCCGACACGTAACGGCTCAGATAGAAGAAGGCCGGGCGGTCGTGGGTGAACACCGTGACCACGCACGCGATCCCGAAGAGCGCGGTGAAGAAGGCGTCGCGCACCTTCAGCAGGTAGGTGTTGCCGCCCAGGAGCGTCGAGCTCACGACGCCGATGGCGAAGCCGGACAGGACGATGGCGCCGACGAGGTCGACCCGACGCTGCCGGACGAACTGGAGGACGACCCAGGCGGCCGAGAAGCCGCCGGCGATGATGAGCGCCTGCGCGTCGGTCTGCACGTGGTGCCGCACCAGGAAGTACACGGCGATCGGCAGGGCGGCCCCGAAGATCAGGCTGGGCAGGTGCTCTCTGATGGAGGGGATCCCGGGCTGCCACTGGTCGCCCGGGGCTGTGCTGCCTGCGGGCGTGCCCTCCGCCTCGGAAGCGGGGCCCGGCGCCGGATCCATATATACAAAAGGGTACCGCCGTGAATTTGGGGCCAGTCCGCGTAGGATTCCGGTCGTGACGTTCGTGACCCACGTCGTGGTGTTCCTGTTCATCGCCGGTTTGGTCGTGGCCCTGGCCCTGGGCGTGGCCTTCCTCCTGGCCCGCGCCTACGTGCGCCAGCACTGGCATCTCGTACGGGGCCACGTCGCGTACCGGGGTTTCCTCGCCGGTCTCGCCGCCCTCGCGGCAGGACGCGATCGCTATTGGGCGCGGCTGACTCCCGAGTACCTCAGCCGGGGCTCCTCCTCCAGGGTGCGGCGGCGCATGTGGGTGGCCGTCGAGGACGCCGAGCGGGCGGTGTCCCACGCCGACGAGCGCAACGCGCCCGTCGCCGACCTGCCCGCGGTATGCCGCTCGCTGCGGACGGTGGCGGGCGAGCTGGACGGGCTCCTCCGCCACGAGCGCCGCTTGCCTGCGGTCACCGGGCGTGGGGACGCCGTGCGGTCGCAGGTGGCCGACGTGATCGGGGCCGCCCGTGACGTGCAGGCGGCCGCGTTGCGTGCCGGGAGCGTCGCCGCGGCACCACAGGTGCGGTCGCTCGTGCGCCAAGCGCGTGACGAGATAGAGATCGTGTCGGCCGCGTTGTCGCGGCTGCGCTCGATCGCGCCGCCGCACTGAAGTCGAGTGGCTGCGCCGATCCCGCGTGTGAGGTTGTGGGGCTGACGGCGGCTGACGGCGGCTGACGGTGGCTGACGCCTCTCCCGGCGGGCATTGCTCGAAAAAAAACTGTAAGCAGCGACGTTGATCGTTTCGGAAACAGCGCGGCGCATTCAAGGGGTCCCCGGCTGCCGCCTGCCAAGCTGACCCGGTGCCGTCGACTTCCCGACCCCGCAAGTCCGCGCCCCGCGCACGCAGGCCCGGGCGCGGTGCGCGGAGCCGGCGGCAGACGCGAGCCTGCTGGGGGAAGGGTGCCTCATCGGCGTGGCCACATCGGGCTACCAAGTGGAGGGCGGGTTTAACGGGCCGGACGAGCCGCACAACAACTGGGCCGGCTGGGAGGACATCGGCCGGGCCGCCCGGTCGGGCGTCGCCTGCGACTTCTGGCGCCACCCCGAGGAGGCGCTCGACCGCGCCGCGGGCATCGGGTGCAACGCCTTCCGGCTCTCCGTGGAATGGGCCCGGCTGGAGCCCCGTCCCGGGGAGTTCGACGACGCCGCGCTCGAGCGCTACGTCGTGATTCTCTCGTTGTGCGCAGCGCGGGGACTGACCCCCATGGTCACCCTGCACCACTTCGCGCATCCCTGGTGGCTGGGCGAGGAATTCTGGCTGCGGCCGGGCTCACCCGACGTCTTCGCGCGCCACGTCGCCCGGACGGTGCCCGCGCTCGCGCCGTACTGCCGACATTGGATCACCATCAACGAGCCCAACATCGTCGTGCTCACGGGTTGGATAGAAGGCGCCACGCCGCCCGGGCGGCGCATGGCGGTCTCGGACGCGTATTGCGTGCTCGACAACCTGCTGACCGCGCACGTGCTGGCGGCCGATGCCGTGGCGGAGGTGCAGCCCGAGGCGCTGATCACCACCAACACCAGCTCGTCGTCGGTCTACGAACACGACCGCATGCTGACCGACCTGCTCCTGTTCGGTGCGGCCGGGGTCGACCCGAGCGACGTCGACCGCTACATAGACGAACGACGGGCGCTGCACGACGCGGCGTTCCCTCCCCGACACGGGGGCGAAGCGGCCATCCGGCGGTGGTTCGCCGCTATGTCGCCCTACGGCAGCGACAGCGGCGGCGGGGCAGCCTGGGCCCGCCTGCGCCGCGTCAGCCGGCGCGACGCACCACGGCGCGTCGTGGACACAGTTGCCCGGACGCCCCGCGGTCGCACGCTCGATGCCGTCTCCTTCGACTGGTACGACCCGGTTGCCAGCCACGCCATGCGGGTGCCCGGCCGGCGCACGGCCGCGGGCGCGCGGGACTGGTCCTTCTCGCGTGCGCTGTGGGACACGCAGGCCCATCCGGCCGCGCTGCGCGCGTGGTGTGTCACGGAAGCGGCGCTGCACGGCGGCCTCCCGCTGTGGGTCGTCGAGAACGGGATGGCGACCCGGGTGCACGACGGCCGGAGCGAACCGCGGGAGGACGGTATGGACCGCCCGCGCTACGTGCGCGAACACCTGGGCGCGGTCGCGTCCGCGGTGGCCGACGGCGCGCCGGTGACGGCGTACCTGCACTGGTCGCTGGTCGACAACTACGAGTGGGGCACCTACGAGCCCCGCTTCGGCCTGTTCGGCATGGACCGAAGCGACCCGGGCCGTGTCCGGTGGCTCGACACCGACGCCCGGGGCGATGACGCCGCCGGCGAGTTCGCCCGTGTTGTGGCGGGCCTGCGCGCCGGCGACCGCTCGGTGCTCGACGCGGGGTGACCGCACCGGGACCCCGCCCGGCTCAGGCGTCGTCGTTGCCGCTCGTGCTTCCCGCATCCGCGGTCGCCGACGAGGCAGCGGGGCCCTCGAACTCCCGCTTCTCCTTGCGGCGGTGCAGGATGAAGAGCACCACGATCACCACGACGATCAGGCCGAGCAGGATGTCGGAGGCGATGCCCGTGGCCTTCTCCACACGCTGGCCGAGGAAGTAGCCCAGCAGCACGTAGAGAGTGCCCCAGCAGATGCCGCCGAGGGCGTTGGCGGGAAGGAAGATGCGGTAGCGCATCTTGGACAAGCCGGCCAGGCCCGGGATCACCGCCCGCAGGAAGGCGGTGAAGCGCCCGACGAACACGGCGACGGCGCCGCGCCGTTTCAATTGGCCGAGCGCGACCTGCAGCCCTTTCTGACGCTTGCGCAGCGGACCGAGTTGCAGGAGCTTGTCGCCCCATTTGTCGCCCACCCAGTAGCCGATGGAGTCGCCGACGATCGCGCACAGCACGACGCAAATGGTCATCCCGGCCACGGTGACGCTCCCCTTCGATGCGAGCACGCCGCCGAGGATGGCAGCCGTCTCGCCCGGGAAGACGAAGCCGATCATGATGGAGGCCTCGGCCGCGACGAGCGCGCCGACGAGCAGATAGGCCTCCCAGCCCTGCAGCGAGAGGAGCGGTTGGAGGAGCTTGTCGATCACGGCGGATCCTCCCCGCCCGTACGGCTCGTGGCGGATGGGCCCGGCGGTTCCATGATCGGGCTCCGCGCGGAGGCCCTCAGTTGACGGCGCGCAGCGTGTACTCGCGTGGGGTCAGCTGGCGCCAGCGGTCGTCCATCCTGTCCATGAACTCCCGCCCGGACTGCAGGTAGGTGAGGATGTCGGCCTGCCCCTGGGGCCGGGCGAGCATCCAGCTGTGGCCGCCGGGCACCCACTGCACGGGTGCGCGGGCGATGGAGGCGAACTCCAGCGCGGTGCTGCCGGGGGTGATGCGGTCGAAACACCCCCACTCGTTGAGGATGGGGATCTGCTGGGCCACCAGCGCCCGCACCTGGCTCCGCTGGTCGACCGACATGAGCATGCTGCCCACGGGCATGGTCTGCGCGACGGTGCGGATGTTCTGGCGCACGTCGGGGAGCACCGCCCGCACCGTGGAGTACATGCGCCCGAGAAAGAGGTCGGGCAGGTCGAACACGACCGATGCGATCATGTCCACCATGGGGGCCACGTCGGGGAGGAGGGGGGAGAGGACGGTCGGGATGATGCCGGTCCGGTCCTTCCACGCGGGCGTGCTCACGCCGTCGCGGTAGATCAGGCCCAGCGTGCGGCGCGGATGGTCGTGGGCGAACTGCACGGCGACGGCGCCACCCATGGAGTGGCCGAGCAACACGACCGGCCCGGCGCCCACCTTGTGCACGATGGCCATCACCTGGTTGGCCAGGTTCTCCATGGACACTTCCTGCCATTCGAGCGGGTCGCTGCCGCCGAACCCGGGCAGGCTCGGGTTGATCACGCGCCAGCCCATCTGCTCGGCCAGCCGGGCGCTCTCGCGCCAGTACATGCCGCCGCCGGCGAAGTAGCCGTGGATGTTCACCGCCCATACCGGCGGGGTGCCCGGGCCGTCGGGGCCCCAAGCGTCGTCGTTGTCCGACACCGCGAAGTGAAGGCGCCGGCCCTCGACCATGATCGAACTCGGGACCATCCGGATGGTCGGCGACTTGCGGACCTTGCGCACGTACTGGTCGCGCACCACGCCCAGACCGTGCGCCGCATGCCCGGCGTCGACGAGCTGGACCGGGGAGGGACCGTCGGAGGGGGCGACGATCGCGCCCGATATCTGGAGGGAGTCCTCGGGTTGCTGGCCACCCTTCCTGAAAAACCGAACCGCCATGTCGACACTCCAGTCCCGCGCATCCCAGCGCGCTACCTCACCCCTCCCAGGAGCCACCCGGTCCTGGCCACCGTATCCGAACGCGAGCGCCGGGCGGCAACTGGCACCCGCACGTGCACGCCGGGGGCAAGACTGCGACGATGGTGGACATGGCCGCTGACATCGTCATCCGTGGTGGAACCGTGGTGGATGGGACGGGGGCGCCCGGCCGGGAGGCCGACGTCGCCGTCACCGACGGCCGTATCAGCGCCGTCGGCCCGGCCCTCGACGGCACCCGCGTGCTCGATGCACGTGGACAGGTCGTCTGTCCGGGGTTCGTCGACATCCACACGCACTACGACGCACAGGTCTTCTGGGACCCCGACCTCACGCCCTCGTCGTTCCACGGGGTGACCACCGTGATCGCCGGCAACTGCGGGTTCTCCATCGCCCCCGTCCGTCCCGACGCCGTCCCCCTGCTGGCACGGACGCTCCAGCACGTGGAGGACATGAGCTTCGACACGCTGTCCGCCGGCGTGCCGTGGGACGAGTTCGAAACCTTCGCGCAGTATCTCGATGCCGTCGAGCGGCACGGCACGGCGCTCAACTACGGCTGCTACGTGGGCCACACGGCCGTGCGGCTGTACGTGATGGGAGACGAGGCCTACGAGCGCCCGGCCACCGAGGGCGAGATCGCCTCGATGCAGAAGGTGGTGGCTGACGCCATGGCGGCGGGCGCCGCAGGCTTCGCCTCCAGCGCGTCCCCGACCCACAACGGTGACAGCGGGCGGCCGGTCCCGTCCCGCGTGGCGGACCTGGCCGAGCTGGACGCACTGCTGCAACCCGTGAAGGACAGTGGGCGCGGCGTGGTGGCCCTGCTGCCCGGCGGGACCTTCCCGAACGCGGAGGTGTTCCGGATGCAGCGCGAGGTGGGGCGCCCCTTCACCTGGACGGCGTTGCTCACGGTCAAGGGCTACCCGTACCACGAGAAGGTGATCGCCGAGCACGAGGTGGCGTGGGAGGAGGGCGTGGAGGTGTGGCCCCAGGTGTCGTGCCGGCCCCTCGTCTTCCAGATGAACCTCGCCGAGCCCTTCACCTTGAACATGCGTCCGACATTCGCCGCACTGATGGACAAGCCCAAGGAGCAGCGCGTGGCCGCCTACCGCGACCCCGCCTGGCGCGCCAAGGCCTGGGACGACGTGAGCGGACGGGCCGGGGGTTTCGCGCTCAACTGGGACAAGCTCTCCGTCGCCGAGTCGTCAGCGCATCCGGACCTGGTCGACCGCCCTCTGACGGTGCTGGCCGAGGAGCGCGGTGGGACGCCGCTGGACGTCATGCTCGACATCTCGCTCGACGACGACCTGGAGGCGCGTTTCTGGTCCGTGTTGGCGAACGACGACCCCGACGCGATCGCGTCGCTGCTTCCTCGGGACAACGTGCTGCTGGGTCTGGCCGACTCCGGCGCCCACGTGTCGCAGCTCTGTGACGCCTGCTTCTCCACCGACCTGCTCGGCAACTGGGTGCGCGACAAGGGCGTCATGCCCCTGGAGCGGGCCGTCCACAAGCTGACCGGCGAACCGGCCGGCGTCTACGGCCTCACCGACCGCGGCACGGTCGCGGTGGGGAAACGGGCCGACCTGTGCGTCCTCGATCCGGCCACGGTGGCCCCGGGGCCGCTGCGGCGGGTGCGCGACTTCCCGGCGGACGGCGAACGGCTCACCGCCGACGCGCCGGTCGGCATGACGCACGTGCTCGTGAACGGAGTGCCCATCCGTACCGACGGTGCGCCCCAGACCGAGGGGCTGGCGGCCAAGCCGGGGACGGTGTTGCGGGGCTGAGCCCGGTGGCCGGCGCGCCGCGTCTGCGGGGTGCCGTCAGGTGACGTCAGGTGACGTCAGGTGACGTCGCGGCGGAAGGTCGTGAAGTAGCCGATGATCAGGGGCACCAGTCCCCACAGCAGCATGACGAGCCCGCCCTGCCACCAATCGAGGAGCCGTTCGGCCGCGCGCCCTCCGTTTCCGCCGAAGCCGCGGGCGACGTCCCCCGCAAAGGCGGCACCCGCGGCGCTGGGGAGCCAATTGAGGTCGTAATGGAAGATGGCCCGGGCCAGCGCCACGAGCAGAGTCTCGAGGATGAGCGTCCCGCCGATGGTCAGCAGGATGGCCGCGATCTGGTTCTTGACCAAGGTGCCGAACCCCAGGCCGAATAGCCCGAGGAGGACGGCCGAGATGACCAGACCGGGCACGACGGCGCCAACCTGGTCCGTGACCTGGGAGGTCACCCCGCCGAGGCCGGCGTTCCAGGGCAACCCGACGGCCACCACGGCGACGAGCGTCATGAGCGACAGGAGCAGCGACCACACCGCCGTCACCACAACCTTGGCGGCGAGCACCTGGGCGCGCACGGGCCGCAGCACGAAGGTGGTGGTCATCGTCTTGTGCCGGTACTCGCCGGTGACGCAGAGGACGCCCATGATCGGAGCCAGGACCACGAGGGCGAAGTACCCGGCGCCGAGGAGCTCGCGCCGTTGCCGGAGCGTGTGCACGAAGTAGAAGGTGTGGCCGGGGAAGCCCCCGGCGTCGGCCAGGACGCCGATGACGCCGAGAACCGCCAGCGGCAGGGCCAGGCCGAAGGTGACCCACACCCCCGGCATGGAGCGCATCTTGATCAGCTCGGCGCGGATGGCGTTGATCATGCCGGTGCCGGACCTGGTGCCGGCGCGGACTGCGCCGTCCGTCCTGACTGCGTCGTCGCCGCCACGTCGCCGAAGCCGAGCCCGGCGGTGAGGGAGAGGAAGACCGACTCGAGGTCCACCCCTTCCTGAATGAGTTCGTAGAGCACGATCTGGTTCTGGGCCAGGAGCGGCCCGACCTGCTCGGGCGTGACCGCGTCCATGGCCACCTCGTCATGGGTGATCCGCCGGAACGAGATGTCGGCGCCGGTGAGGACGGAGGACAGGCGGTCGGCCTCGGGCGTGCGGGCGCGCATGACGATCCCCTTCAGGTTGGAGGTGATCTCGTCCAGTGTGCCCTTGGCTTTCAGCTGCCCGAAGGAGACGATCACGGCGTCGTCGATGGTCTGGGCCATCTCGGCCAGCAGGTGAGAGGAGACCAGGACGGTGCGCCCCTCGCCGGCCAGGTAGCGCATGAAGTCGCGCAGCCAGGCGATGCCCTGGGGGTCCAGGCCGTTCGACGGCTCGTCGAGGATCAAGACGTCGGGGTCGCCCAGGAGGGCGGTGGCGAGCTCGAGACGCTGGCGCATGCCCATGGAGAACCCACCGACCTTGCGTTTGGCGTCGCCCGAGAGGCCCACCAGCCCGAGCACCTCGTCGACGCGCTTCTCGTCGTGCCCGCCCGCCCGGGCCGCCATGCGCAGGTGCGTGCGCGCCCGGCGAGCCGGGTGAAAGCTGGTGGCCTCGAGGACGGCGCCCACGGTCCCCGACGGGTCCTGGAGTTCCGCGTAGTTGCGACCGTTGATGGTGGCCGTGCCCGCCGACGGGTGCACCAGGCCGAGCAGCATGCGCAGCGTCGTGGTCTTCCCAGAGCCGTTGGGACCGAGGAAGCCGGTGACGCGCCCCGGCTCGACGGTGAACGAGAGGTTGTCCACCGCCACCACCGGCCCGAAGTGCTTCGACAGCCCGGTGATCTCAATGGGGAGGCCGCGGGTGGAGGAGCCGGCGGTCATCGGGGCGACGTTAGCGCGAGGGTGCGGCCGCGCCGGGGCGCGTTGGCGCGGCGTCAGGCCGAGAAACTGCGCTCGACGAGCTCGTCGGGCAGCAGCAGCCGCACCGATACCGCCAGCTCGTCGTAGACCCTCGCCATGGTCGACCAGCCGTTGACCCAACCGACGAGTGCCGAGTACCACACGTGTCCGATCATGCGGGCCCGGTCGGACATGTCGGGAACCGGGCGTTCGCCCATGGCCCGCGAGATGATCCCCTCCATCAGCAGCGTGATCTGCTGCTGGCAGCCGACGGCAGCCGGATCGGGCGACGACAGCGAGGTGAAGACCGCCGCGACCAGCTTGGGCTGGCGACCCATGGCGCGGAGGGCGCGGTCGAGGACGTCGAGCACCCGGTCGGCCGGGTGCTCGCCCCGCGGCGGGTGCTGCCCGATGCGCGTGTCGAGCATCTCGACCCAGTGCACGAGGGCGGCGGCGAGCAGATGGTCCTTGCTCGTGAAATAGCGGTACACCGTTCCCATGGCGACGTCCGCGCGGGCCGCCACGTCGCGCATCTGGACGGCCTCGTACCCCCCTTCGAGGCCCAGCGCCATGGCTGCATCGATGACCCTCTGCCGCCGGGCCTGCTGCGCGCGGGTGAGCGGGCGGGTCAGCGTCTGCTCCATTCCGCCATGGTAACAAGCCCGCCACCTGGGTCTTCTGGAAGGGGACCACTACGCTGGGTCGTCATGCCCGCCGCGAATCCGGAGCCCGGCGCCGCCATCGTTCCCCTGGCGGAGCACGCGGCTGCCCTGCCCACCACCGACGGCCGGCTCCCCGGTGAGCGAGGGCGCCAGACCCGCCAGCGGCTGCTGGACGCGACGGTGGAGCTGCTCACCACCACGTCCTGGCGCTCTGTGAAGGTGACCGACATCGCCCGGCAGGCCCGGACGTCGCCGGCGACCTTCTACCAGTACTTCGGCAACGTCGAACAGGCGATCCGCGTGCTGGCCGAGGGGATGGTCGACCAGGCGGCCCAACTGGCCGAGCTCGTCGGGGGCGACTGGTCCGAGGAGGCGAGCTGGGACACCGCGCGCTCGGTGACCGAGGGCTTCCTCTCCTATTGGGAGGACAACCGCGCCGTGTTCCGCGTCGTCGACCTCGCCACGGAGGAGGGCGACGCGCAGCTGCGGGGCATCCGCGTGCGCGCCCTCAACGCGGTGACCGTCGCGCTGGCCCAGGTGATCACGGCGGCCTCGCCGTCGGCGGGCGGGACACCCGGCACCGCCACCGCGTCGCCGGCGGGGGCCGATCCAATGGCGGTGGCGGGCACCCTCGTCGCCATGTTCGCCAGCGTCGCCGCGCACCGCTACGGCTTCGAGTTCTGGGGCATCCGCACCAAGAACCTCGTCGACACCCAGGCCCGCATGCTGCATTGGGCGGTCACCGGCCGCCCCGCGCCGCCGGCCGAGCTCCCTTCCCGAGAGGCGACCCGGCCGCGGACCGGGCCGGTGCTGGGCGGCGCAACGGCGAAGAGCCGTCCGCGGGCTACTTGAGCGCGACCGGATTGACGGGCGAGCCGAGGCCCCCGACGAGGGGCAGCGGGGTGGCGTCGAGGAGGAACGTGTAGCGGCCGTCGGCCGCGCAGTCCTCGGCCAGCGGATCGAGCACCCAGTTCTGCCCCTGGGTCAGGCCCATCTCGACCAGGTGCAGCACGTGCACCGGGAGGTACTCGTCCTCGTACTGGCAGGGGAAGACCTCGAACACGAAGGTGTCGGTCGCCACCGCCGCCACGTCGTGCTCGTGGAACCACAGCGCCGTCTCGACGGTGAGCCCGGGGGAGGGCCAGGTGTAGGCGACCAGGTCCCGGTGCGCGGGTTGCAGATGGACCATCTGGCCGGTGCGCACCAGGACGATGTCCCCCGGCGCGGGCTGCACCCGGGCCAGTGCACAGGCCGCGTCGAGGTCCGCCGGCGTGATGGGGTACCCCGGCTCCAGCACGTCGCGCCCGAGGACGCGGGCGACGTCGAGGAGGACGCCCCGGCTGACCACGGCCCCGAGCCGGCCGATGCCGTCGCGCGCCGCGCCTTGTGCGGTGGTCGAGCGGGCGGCGAACCCGTTGTAGAGGACGCCCGCGTAGCTGCAGTGGGCCAGGGCGTCCCAGTGGGTGGAGGCCTGGGTTCCGAGCGTCAGGACGTCCTCGCTGAAGCAGACCCACTCCGGGTCGTCGGTCTGGGGGCCGTTCGCCTTGATCACGGTGACGCTCGGGTCGGCGCGGCCCTCGACGAACCCCGTCTGGATGCCCTCGGACTCCGACATCGGCAGACCCAGGGCCAAGGCGCGGCCCGAAACCACCGACGCCGCCGCGCGCAGGCGGGCGTCCTCGTCAATCAGGTTGAGGGTGCCCAGCTCGTCCTCGGGCCCCCAGCGCCCCCAATTGCGCACCCGGGCCGCGACCTCGTCGAAACGCGGGTGGGCGGACACCGCGCTCACGCTACCGCCGTCCCGGTTGTCCACCCGGCCCCGGGGGGGCGATACTGAGGGCGCGAGCAGGATCGCAAGAAAGTCGGGAGGGTTTGACGATGTCGACGACGCGTGCGGCGGTGTGCACCGGGCTCAACGAGCCGTGGAAGACCGAAGAGGTCGAGATCGACCCGCCGGCCAACCGGGAGATCCGCGTGAAGATGGTCTGGTCGGGCATGTGCCACTCGGACGAGCACCTGCGCACCGGCGACATCAGCGCGCCGCAAGAGGTGCTGGACCTGATCGGCGTCAAGTCGATGTTCCCGATCATCGGGGGCCACGAGGGCTCGGGCATCGTGACCGAGGTCGGGCACAACGTCACCCAGGTCGCGGTAGGCGACCACGTCGCCGTCGCGTTCATCCCCTCCTGCGGCGTGTGCCACTGGTGTGCCTCGGGCCGCCAGAACCTCTGCGACCTCGGGATGGCGACACTGGCCGGGGGCATGATCAGCGACGGGACCTACCGCTACCACCTGGCCGGCGAGAACATCAACCGGATGGCGCAGCTCGGCACCTTCGCCGAGGAGATGGTCTGTCACGAGAATTCGGTCGTCCGTCTCGACCCGTGGGTCAACATGAAGGCGGCCGCGCTGATCAGCTGCGGCATCGCCACGGGTTTCGGGTCGGCCGTCGACCGCGCCAAGGTCAAGCCGGGCGAGACAGTCGTCGTCGCGGGCGCCGGCGGTGTGGGCTCGGGCGCCATTCAGGGTGCGCGCATCGCCGGAGCGCGGCACATCATCGCGGTCGACCCGGTGCCCTTCAAGCTCGAGAAGGCCAAGGAGATCGGGGCGACGCACGTCGCCGCCTCGCTGCTCGACGCGCAGTTCATGCTCCCCGAGCTGACCGCGGGCCGCAACGCGGACGTAGTGATCCTGACGCCCGGCGTGCTGAGGGGCGAGATGATCGCTGAGGCGCTGGCCTGCGGGTCGAAGGACGCCCGTGTCGTGGTGACCGCCATCTCGCCCTTCTCCGCCATGGACGTCAAGCTCAACCTGTTCAACCTGGCCATGTACAACCAGGCCGTCCTCGGCACCGTGTTCGGGTCACAGAGCCCGCGTGTGCAGGTGCCGAACCTGCTGAACCTCTACGAGAACGGGCAGCTCCAGATAGACGAGCTGATCACCCAGGAGTACACGCTGGACCAGGTGCAGCAGGGCTACGAGGACCAGGCCGCCGGCACCATCATCCGGGGCGTCGTCGCGTTCGACACCTGAGGGCGGCGACGGCGCTCAGGCGCCCAGCCGCCGGGTGAAGCCCTCGGGGACGACGAGGTCGTCGGGGCTGAGGTGATGGATGTCCGCGTGACCGAGGCCGAGAAGCGCTGACTCGATCCCGCTGCGGAGCACGTCCAGCACGTTCTCGACTCCGTCCTGGCCGTTGGCGGCCAGGCCCCACAGGGAGGCCCGTCCGATCATGACGGCACGGGCGCCCAGCGCCAGCGCCTTGACCGCGTCGCTGCCTCGGCGGATCCCGCCGTCGAGGAGTACCTCGACCTGTCCGCCGACCGAGTCGGCGACGGCGGGGAGCGTGCGGATGGTCGCCGGCGTGCCATCGAGGTTGTTGCCCCCGTGGTTCGACACCGAAAGGGCGCTCACCCCGGCATCCACCGCCCGTTTGGCGTCGTCCACGCGGGAGACCCCCTTGAGCATGAAGGGGCCGTCCCACTGGCCGCGCAGCCAAGCGACATCCTCCCAGCTGGGTGGCGGCGTCTGCATCCACTCGCCGTAGGCGCCGAAGAAGGTCGGGCCGCGCTGTCCCTTCGGGACCATGTTCGGGGTGGTGAGGTCGGGCAGGTGGCCGGTGCGGGCGAAGGACCACGCCCAGCGCGGGTGGGTGAGCGCCTCCGGCGCAAAGCGCACCAGCGTCCGCAGGTTCACGGTCTCGGGGATGGTGGGGCTGCCCCAGTCGCGTCCGTGGGAGAACGACCAATCGAGGGTGGCGATGAGCCCGACGGCACCCGCGGCGCGGGCGCGTTCGAGCCGGGCCAGCATGTGGTCGCGCGTCCCGATCCAGTACACCTGGAAGAAGGTCTGCGGGTTGGCGGCAACGACGTCCTCGACGGGCATGCTAGCGAAGGAGCTGAGCCCCATGGCCGTGCCCCGCGCCGCGGCGGCCCGGGCCATGGCGACCTCGCCCTCGGGATGGACGGCCTGCACGCCGGTCGGGGAGATGAGCACGGGGAGGGCGACGTGCTGGCCCATCACGGTCGTGCCGAGATCGCGCTTCTCCGACAGGCCGGCGACGTGGGGGGCGAAGCCGAGCTCCCCGTAGGCGGCGACGTTGTCCTCGACGGTGAGGCCCCGCTCGGAGCCGGCGATGAGGGCCCCGTACACGGACTTGGGCAGCCGCCTCCGGGCCCGCCGCTGCGCCTCGGCCACTGTCTCGAACCATTTGTTCGCCATGTCGACCTCTCGTGCTCCCGTTCCGGCTTCCCGCCGCAGACCAGGTGACCGGGAGACTCTACGACAGGGGGCTCTGGGCCCCGATCCCGGGTGCGGATAGGGTCCGCTTTCGTGGCCGAGCTGCCCATCACCCCTGAGCAGAAGGCCGAGCGCGCCGCCAGCTTCGGCGAGGTCGCGAGCCAGTACGCGCGCTACCGGCCCGGCCCGTCTCCCGCCGCGGTCGACTGGATCCTCCCGACCCGGGTGGAGACCGCCGTGGACCTGGGTGCGGGGACCGGCGCCCTGTCGCGTCTCTTGCTCGCGCGTGCCGATCACGTGGTCGCCGTGGAGCCCGACGACCGCATGCGCGCCGTGTTGGCCGCGTCGGTGCCGGGGGTGCGGGTGCTGGAGGGACGGGGCGAGGACATCCCGCTGCCCGACGGCACCGCGGACGCCGTTGTGGCCTCGACGTCGTGGCACTGGATGGACCCGGTGCCCACCCTCCGCGAGGCGGCGCGCGTCCTGGTGCCCCGCGGAATCCTCGGCGCGCTGTGGTCGGGCCCGGATCCCGACGGCGAGTTCATGGCCGAGGCCCGGGGGCGGCTGACCGGGGGCGGGGTACGCACGGCTGGCGCGGCCGGCGCCGCCCTGGCCCAGGCCCTGGAGAACCCGCACCGGCCCGGTCAGGTCCTGGAGATCCCCCCGGGGCTGCCCTTCGAGGCGCCCGAGCACACGGTGGTGCGCTGGGAGGTGTCCCTGACGGCGGACCAGCTCATCGGGCTGCTCGGGACGTTCAGCTGGATGATCGTGATGGACGAGCCCACCAGGAACGGCGTGTTCGAGGCGGCCCGGCGGATGCTCCGCGCGGACGGTGTGGAGGGCGACGCGACGCTCGACATGGCCTATCGCAGCGACGTGTGGAGGACCCGCCGGGCCGACTGAGCTGCAACTGACGCTGCACAAATTGGCCCGCAAGGGCAGGCAAATGGTTCATGTTCGACCGCGACCTGCCGAAATAGCGGGAGTGACCGCCTTGGACGGGAGCGCACGGAGATCTCGCACCGTGCGGGTGATCGCCTGGATGACCATGGCCGACCTGCCCGCGCCGGCTGCGCTGGCGATCATCGCCGTCCTGTTCCCTA
Organism: uncultured Acidimicrobiaceae bacterium; assembly: GCA_963834405.1. Classification (GTDB taxonomy): domain Bacteria; phylum Actinomycetota; class Acidimicrobiia; order Acidimicrobiales; family RAAP-2; genus Bog-473. The sequence continues at coordinate 512,617 of CAWIBX010000005.1, forward strand.
CGTCGTGGCTCGCCGCCGTCTCCCTGGGGGGCGGCAGCGTGGTCGCACCGCTCTGGTTCTATCTGCCGGTGTTCCTGGCGGGGCTCCGCTTCGGTCCCTTCGGCGCGCTGTGGGCGGGGCTGGTGGCGACCATCGTCGCCGGCCCCCTGTTGCCGGCGGACGCAGCGACGGGTGCCATGCAGCCCACCAGCGTCTGGGTCAGCCAGGGCATCTTCTTCGTGCTCATCGGTGAGTTCGTCACCTACCTGTTCGGCGCCGTGCGCTGGACGTCCGCCCGGGCGGCCCAGGCCGAGGCGAGTGGCGAGGGCGAGCAGCGCTTTCGGGCGCTCGTCCAGCGGGCCACCGACATGATCACCGTCACGGACGAACACGGCGTGCTGACCTACGAGTCGCCGGCGGTCGAGCGGATCCTCGGCTGGAGCTCCGGCCACCGGCTGGGCCTGGTCGCCGGTGACTTCGTGCACCCCGAGGACCGCGACGCGGTCTCGACGGCCGGCCGCGACGTCCTGACGAACCCGGGCACCTCGCGCACGCTGGAGCTGCGGTTGCTCGACTCCCGCGGCACATGGCGCTGGGTCGAGTCGACGCTCACCAACATGGTCGACGAGCCCACCGTGGGCGGCATCGTCATCAACCACCGCGTGGTCGACGAGCGCAAGGTCCTGGAGGAGGAACTGATCCACCGCGCCTTTCACGATTCGCTCACAGGGCTGGCCAACCGGGGCCTGCTGCGGGGCCGGGTCGAGGCGACGTTCGGCCGAGCCGCCACCGCCGGGAGCCGCCAGTCGATGCTGTTCATCGACCTCGACGACTTCAAGACGGTCAACGACGGGTTCGGCCACGATGCAGGGGACCGGCTCCTGGTCGAGGTGAGCAACCGGCTCCGCACCTGTGTCGGTTCGGCGGACCTCGTGGCCCGGCTGGGGGGCGACGAGTTCGCCGTGTTCATAGAGGACCGGTCGCGTACGGGCAACGTGGCCGGCGCGGTGGCGCAGCGGGTCATCGACGCGTTGCAGGATCCCTTCGAGGTGGCCGGGCACCAGATCCGCGTCACGGCCAGCATCGGGATCGCCCAGTACGAAAAGGAGACACCGGACGGGGACTCGGTGCTCATGCAGGCGGACATCGCCATGTATCGCGCCAAGGCCAGAGGGAAGAACCAGTACGTCTATTTCAGCGAAGAGATGCAGCAGGGGCTGCGGCACCGCCTCGACGTCGAGTCGTGGCTGCGGGCGGCGTTGGCCGGTGACCAGATCCGCGTGCACTACCAGCCCATCCTCGCCCTGGCCCAGCGCCGGGTGGAGGCCGTCGAAGCCCTGGTGCGCTGGCAACACCCGTCGTTGGGGCTGCTCTCGCCGGCCGACTTCATGGACGTGGCCGAGGAGACGGGCCTGATCGTGCCGCTCGGAAAGCTCGTGCTGCGCGAGGCGTGCCGGCAGATCCGCCACTGGCGTCGCGACCACGACGGCTACCTGAAGGTGAGCGTCAACCTCTCCGCCGCCCAGCTGCGCGATCCCGGGATCGTCGAGGAGTGCCGCCATGCCATGTCCGACGCGGGCATAGAGGGCGACGCGTTGATCATTGAGGTGACGGAGGGCTCGCTGATCGCCGACGTGACGAGTGCGACCCGCGTCCTCGAGTCGTTGTCGGCTCTCGGCGTCACCATCGCCGTCGACGACTTCGGCACCGGGTATTCGTCGCTGTCGCACCTGCAGCGCTTCCCCGTCGACGTGGTCAAGGTGGACAAGGCGTTCGTCGACGGGGTGTGCAACAGCAACGAGGAGTCCACCCTGGTGCGTTCCATCCTCGCCATCGGTGCCGAGTTCGGCCTGCAGGTGGTGGCCGAGGGCATTGAGTCGGAAGCCCAGGACCGAGAACTCCGCCGGCTGGGCTGCGACTACGGCCAGGGCTACCTCTACATGTGCCCGGTGCCGGCGGAGCGCATCGACGAGATGCTGCTGACGCAGCGGCCCGCCCGCGTCGCCAGCTGACGGCCGCCCCGCAGCCCCCGGAGCGCGAGGGTTAGTAGCGCCCGCGTCGTCACGCTGGCAAAGTGTGCCGGTGCGCCCGAACCTCTTCGACGAACGCAAGGCCGCGTTCTACGACGCCACCACCGAGATCGCGGCGGCCGAGTTCGTCGACCCCGTGGTCGATTTCCTGGCCGAACTCGCCGGCGAGGGGCGCGCGCTGGAGTTCGCCATCGGGACGGGCCGGATCGCGCTGCCGCTCAGCCGGCGCGGCGTGGCGGTGCAGGGGATCGACCTGTCGCCCGACATGGTGGCCGTGCTGCAAGGGAAGCCGGGGTCCGAGCTGATCGGGATCAAAGTCGGCGACATGGCGACCGACGAAGTCGACGGCGGACAACAGTTCCGCCTCGTGTACCTCGTCTACAACACCATCGGGAACCTGACCAGCCAGGACGACCAGGTGTCCTGCTTCTGCAACGCTTCCCGCCATCTGGAGCCGGGCGGGTGCTTCGTCATTGAGGTCGGGGTTCCGGCGTTGCGGCGGCTGCCGCCGGGCGAGACCGTCCAGGCCTTCCAGGTGACGCCTCGCCACCTCGGTTTCGACGAGATCGACGTCGCGGCCCAGCAGGGCGTCTCCCACCACTACCTGATCCGGGGCGACCAGGTGGAGCAGTTCTCCACACCGTGGCGCCTTGTTTGGCCCGCCGAACTCGACCTCATGGCGCGCATCGCCGGGATGGAGCTGCGCGAGCGCTGGGGCGACTGGGACCGCCGCCCCTTTACGAGCGACTCGGAGAAGCACGTGTCGGTCTGGCAGAAGGCGGCCTGAGCGATGCGGCGTGTCCTTCTCTCCTGCGGCGCCGTGGCCGCGCTCGTCGCGCTGACCGCCGGGCTCCTCACCGCATCCCCGGCCACGGCGTCGGTCCGGCCCCACCTCACGGGCGACCACCCCTGGACCGTCTACCACGGCAATCCGCAGGGCACGGGTGTCGACACGTCGGGGGTGACCTTCAACCCGCCCGCGTCGGCGTGGACGTCGCCGGTCCTCGACGGCCAGCTCTACGGCGAGCCGCTCGAGGCGACGGGCCGGGTCTTCGTCGCCACGGAGAACGACACCGTGTACGCGCTGGCGGCTGACACCGGAGCCGTGCTGTGGTCCACCCACGTGGGGACGGCCGTCCCGAGCGGCGACCTCCCCTGCGGCGACATCTCCCCGACACTCGGCATCACCGGCACCCCGGTCGTCGACACCGCGCGCGACGAGGTCTTCGCAGTGGCCGACGAGCTGGTCGATGGGGCGCCTGAACATGTTCTGGTCGGGCTGGACATCTACAGCGGCGCGACGTTGCTCAGCCAGCCGGTGGATCCGCCGGGCCAGGACCCGGCCACCATTCTGCAACGCACCGGCCTGAACCTCAGCGACGGCAATGTCGTTTTCGGGTACGGCGGGAACGCGGGCGACTGCGGCTCCTACCACGGGTACATCGTCTCGGTGCCCGAGGGAGGCGGTCCCATCGGGGTCTACAACACGACGTCGAACGGTCAGCAGGGGGCGGTCTGGATGGGCGGCGCCGCCCCCGCGGTCGACGGCGCAGGGAATATCTGGGCCGAAACGGGCAACGGCACGCTTGGCTCGACCTACGACGGCAGCGATTCGGTGATTGACCTGTCGCCCGCGCTGAATCGACTCCAGCTCTTTGCGCCCACGGATTGGCAGTCGCAGAACGCGGCCGACCTGGACTTCTCCACGGCGCCCGCGCTGCTGTCGAATGGCACCGTCCTGGCGGTGGGGAAGGCCTCCATCGGATACCTGCTCAGGCAGGCCGACCTCGGAGGCATCGGGGGTCAGCTGGACTATGCGGTGCTCTGTGGTACTGACCCGGCCGAGGGCGGCGACGCCGTCGTCGGCTCCACGGTGTACGTGCCCTGCGGGAACGGCGTCACGGCGGTGAACACCAGCCCGTCGCCATCCATCAGCATTGCCTGGACGGCGGCGAGCGGAACGAAGGGCCCTCCCATCGTCGCCGGCGGGCTCGTCTGGTCCATCACCGGCGGGACGCTCTACGGCCTCGACCCCGCCACGGGCGCCACGGTGCAACAAGTGTCCGTGGGCGGGCAGGCCAACCACTTCCCGACCCCTTCGGTCGGGGACGGACTGCTCCTCGCGCCGAGCACGGACCAGGTGTACGCCTTCTCCGGGTCGTTCGGGCTGCCCGGGCCGCCCTCCCCGCCGAACTCGTCGTACTGGACGGTGGCGTCCGACGGCGGCGTCTTCTCCTTCGGCAACGCCCAGTTCCACGGCTCCACCGGTGCCCTCACGCTCAACAGCCCGATCGTGGGCATGGCCACGACGCCCGATCACGGCGGGTACTGGCTCGTCGCATCCGACGGTGGGGTCTTCGCCTTCGGCGACGCGACCTACTTCGGGTCGACCGGGGCCCTGCGGCTGAACAGCCCGGTCGTCGGCATGGCCGCCACGCCGGACGGGCGCGGCTACTGGCTCGTGGCGGCCGACGGCGGCGTGTTCAGCTTCGGCGACGCGCTCTTCCAGGGGTCCATGGGGGGCAAACCGCTCAACAAACCGATCGTGGGCATGGCGACGACCCACGACGGCCTCGGCTACTGGCTGGTCGCGTCCGACGGCGGCATCTTCAGCTTCGGGGACGCGGCCTTCCACGGCTCCACCGGTGCCCTCGTGCTCAACCGGCCGGTGGTGGGGATGGCGCTGACCCTCGACGGGCTCGGCTACTGGCTGGTGGCGTCCGACGGGGGGATCTTCAATTTCGGCGACGCCACCTTTGACGGTTCCATGGGCGGCACCGTGCTCAACCGCCCGGTCGTCGGCATGGCCGCCACCACCGATGGCGGCGGGTACTGGCTCGTCGCGTCAGACGGCGGCATCTTCAGCTTCGGCGATGCCGGGTTCGCGGGCTCCGAGGGTGGTGCCGTGCTGAACCGGCCCATGGTGGGGGTGGCCGGGGCGGGCTGAGTCAGCCCGCGTCCACCCGGTCACGCAGGCTGGCGCGCAGCCCTCGGGAGGACCACACGCGCGACCGCCACGCCACGCGGGGGACGAGTGGCGCCGCCGTGCGCTCGCGCAGGCAGCCGGCCCACACGCCGGCCCCGTACGCGACGTCGTCGGCGACGTGCAGCGCGCTGTACGCGACGGGGTCCGACCCCGCGGGCCGGCGGACCCAGTCGACCAGGGCGGGCAGCAGGAGCGCCAGGGCACACGCGCGGCGGGTCCGGCGGGGGAACAGACCGAGCACGAGCAGGGGCGACCAGGTCCGGGCCACGCCGCCCAGTGCGGGGAGGGTGGCCCGCGCGGTGCCACCCCCCGCGATCCGGGCCGCGACGGCGGCAGGGCGCCCGACCAGGCCGCGCAACCGCTCTTCCAGGATGGCGACCGACGTTGCGAGCACCGTGGATGCCAGCAACGGGCGGCGCGCCAGTGCGGCCGCCCACACCGCAAGCGACCACGCCGACGCCTCGAACGGAGCCAAGGCGCCCGGGTGGCGGCGCGCCAGGGGCGCGGCGGTGGTCCCGTAGAACCACCGCTTCGAGACGAGGGCGCCGACGGTGGCAGGGCCCTGGTGCTCCACGGTGACCGAGGGCTCGTAGTGCACGTCCCATCCGGCCGCCACGAGACGCCACACCAGGTCCACGTCCTCGCCGCCGCGCAGCGCGGGGTCGAACAGGGACGCGCCCTCGGCGACGCCGCGCCGGGCCACGAGCGCAGCGCTCGGCACGTAGGAGATGCGGCCGTGGGGCCGCACGAGCCCGGCGCCGGTGCCCCTGTCGAGCGAGGAGCGCAGCGCCTCGTAGCGCGACACCGCGGTCGCCGGGACGGCGGGCGCGGGCACGACGCGCGGTGCCACCGCGGCCACGAGCGGGTCGTCGAAGTGCCCGAGCAGGCCGTCCAGCCATCCCGGCGCCGCCACGCAGTCCGAGTCGACGAAGGCCACGACGGCTGTGTGTGCGAGCGCCAGTCCGGCGTTGCGCGCACCCGAAGGCCCGACGTTGACGGCCAGCCCGAGGAACCGGGCCCCGTGGCGCTCCGCCACGTCCTTGGTGGCGGCCGCGTCGGCCGACGCGTCGTCGACCACGACACAGGCCAGACCATGGAGCGAGCCGAGCAGCCGGTCGAGTTGCGCCGGGCGGTCGCGGACCGGGACCACGACCGTGACGTCGCCGGGGCCCAACGTCGTCGTCCCCGGCTGCGCCACGGCGATGCCGGCGAACGCGAGCCGCCGCGCCAGCAACCGTCGCCCCCGCTGGCGGCCGACTGGGGCGCCCGCCCACCAGCGCGCCACCTGCTCGCCGGCTCGGGCCGACAGGCGGAGCAGCCGGAGCGGGCTGCCGCCCAAGAGGACTTCGCCGCCGTCGAGTGCGACGGTCGAGGGATCCTTCGTCAGGCGGAACGGAGCCGGCAGCGGGGTCGTGGCGCGGGAGGGCGCGGCACGCAGCGGCGCGGGGTCCGCGGAGGGGTCGGCAGCCTGCACCGCACAATCTTGGCAGTCGGGAAGCCGGCGATAGGCTGGGCCTTTGCCCCGAGGAGGTCGGATGCTGGCAGAGGACCAAGACACCCAGGACGACGAAGACCTGAACGACGAGGACGTTGACGAGTTCCTGGTGGAAGAGGTCTCCATAGACGGGATGTGCGGCGTCTATTGAGCGTCGCCCAGGCGGCGCCGGCGACGGCGTTCGCACCGGAACAGGCATGGCGGCTCAGCCCCCAGGTGGCACTGCGGGATGAGGCCTTCGGCGCCCTGGCCTACCACTACGGCAACCGCCGACTGGTCTTCCTGAAATCGCGCCCGCTGGTGGCGCTCGTCACCGCGCTGGACGGCTACGGCACCGCGTCGGCGGCGCTCGACGCGCTCGTCCCGGCCGGCCAACGCGCGCGCTACGAGCGCGCTCTGGCGCGGCTGGCCGACTCCGGGGTGATCGATGCGCGCTGAGGGGGCACCACCGGCGCTCAAGGACCGCTTCGAGCGGGGCCTGGACGCGCCCATCTGCCTGACTTGGGAGCTCACCTACGCCTGCAACCTGGCCTGCGTGCACTGCCTCAGCTCGTCGGGGCGCCGGGACCCCGCCGAGCTGACGCCCGCCGAGGCCCGGCGGGTGGTCGACGACCTCGTCGACATGAAGGTCTTCTACGTCAACATCGGCGGCGGCGAGCCCATGCTGCGGCCCGACTTCTTCGACCTCGTCGGCTACGCGGTGGAGCGCCGGGTCGGCGTCAAGTTCTCGACGAACGGCACCCGCCTGACCGCCGGTCGCGCCCGCCGGCTGGCCGCCATGGACTACCTCGACGTGCAGATCAGCCTGGACGGCGCGATGGCCTCGACCAACGACGCCGTACGCGGGGAGGGGTCGTACGCCGCCGCCCGCGCTGCCATGGACAACCTGGCCGCCGCCGGTTTCGGCGCCTTCAAGGTCAGCGTGGTCGTGACGCGCCAGAACGTGGAGGAGCTGGACGCGCTGGCCGCGCTGGCCGACTCCTACGGGGCCCAGTTGCGGCTGACGCGGCTCCGACCCTCCGGGCGCGCGGTCGACACCTGGGACGCCCTGCACCCGACGGCCGAGCAACAACGCCGCCTGTACCACTGGCTCCGGGAACGGCCCGGCGTGCTCACGGGGGACTCCTTCTTCCATCTGTCCGCGCTGGGCGAGCCCCTCGACGGGCTGAACCTATGTGGGGCCGGCCGCGTCGTGTGCCTCATCGACCCGGTCGGCGACGTCTACGCCTGTCCGTTCGTGATCGACGACCAGTTCCTCGCCGGCAACGTCCGCGCACCCGGCGGCTTCCCCGCCGTCTGGCGTGACTCCGCCCTGTTCCTGTCGCTGCGCGAGCCGCAGAGCGCGGGCGCCTGCGCCTCGTGCGGCTCCTACGACGCCTGCCGGGGCGGCTGCATGGCGGCGAAGTTCTTCACCGGCCTGCCGCTCGACGGCCCCGACCCCGAGTGCGTGCACGGCCACGGCGAGGCGGCGCTCGCCGTTCGGGCGGTCGCGCCCCGGGCAAACCTCGGACACTCCAAGGTGCGGCGGGACGGCACGCCGGTGCCGGTGCCGGCCCCGGTGCGGCTCCGCGCACCGGTGCGCGCCTGAGCGCGGCCGCCGTGGAGCTCGCCGGCGCCACCTGGCCCCAGGTGGAGGCGACGGCGGGGCACAGCCTGTTGGCGATTCCGCTGGGTTCGACCGAACAGCACGGCCCGCACCTACCCCTCGACACCGACTCCCGCATCGCAGCCGCGGTGGCCGCCGGCCTCGCGTCCCGGCGCCCCGACGTCGTCGTCGCACCGTCGCTGGCCTACGGCGCCAGCGGGGAGCACGCCGGCTTTCCGGGCACGCTGCTCCTCGGCCACGAGGTGCTGGCCGACGTGCTCAGCGAGCTGGTGCGCTCGGCCCGCAGTTCGTTCCGCGGCGTAGTCCTCGTCTGCGGGCACGGCGGGAACCAGGAGGCGCTGGCGGCCGTGTGCCGGCGCAGCGACGTGGAGGGCGACGACGTGCTGGCGTGGACGGTCGGGCCGGCGGGCGGTGACGCCCACGCCGGGCGCACGGAGACCTCGCTCATGCTCGCCCTCGACCCGGCCACGGTCCGTGCGGACGCGGCAGAGGCGGGGTGCACCGAGCCCCTCGACGTGTTGTTGCCGCGGCTGCGCGCCGTCGGGGTGCGGCCGGTATCGTCCAACGGCGTGCTGGGCGACCCCGCAGGTGCGAGCGCCGAAGAGGGTCGGTCCCTCCTCACGTCGCTGGTGTCGGACCTCCATGCGGCCGTGTCCGCGCGCTGGCCGTCGTCGTGAGTCCCGCCGCGGTCGTCACGGGCGCGGCCCGCGGGATCGGCGCCGCCACCGTCGACGCCCTCGTGACCGAGGGCTGGCGGGTCGTGGCGGTGGACATCGGCGCCGACGACCCCGCGCTCGACTACCCGCTCGCCACTCCCGAGGACCTCGACGCGGTGGGCGCGCGTCACGGCGACGCGGTGATCACCATGATCGGCGACGTGCGGAGCGCGGCGGACATGCGCGCCGCCGTCGACGCCGCGCTGGACCGGTTCGGCGGGTTGCAGGCGGCGGTCGCCGGTGCGGGCGTCGTGAACGGCGGGCCGCCCGTGTGGGAGACGGCAGACGCGCAGTGGGACGTCCAGTTCGACGTCAACGTGAACGGGGTGCGGAACCTCGCCGTCGCGGCAGTGCCCGCGCTGCTGCAGGCGCCGGCGCCCCGGCAGGGCCGCTTCGTGGCGGTGGCGTCGGCGGCCGGCCTGCTCGGGCTGCGCCGGCTCAGCGCGTACAGCGCGTCGAAGCACGCGGTCATCGGACTGATGCGCTCGTTGGCGGCCGACCTGGCCGGGACCGGCATCACGGCCAACGCCGTCTGCCCGGGCTCCACCCGTGGGCTGCTCCTCGACGTCTCGGCCGCCGTCTACGGCCTCAGCTCCGCGGAGGAGTTCGCGAGCCAACAGCTGGTGGAGCGGCTCCTCGAACCGGAGGAGACGGCCGCACTCATCGCCTGGCTGTGCGGTCGGGGATCGAGCGGGGTGACCGGTGCCGCACTGCCCGTCGACGGGGGGATGACGACGTAGGAGTCGTCGCATGGGCGAGGGCCTCGGGCCGGCGTTTCTGAGCGCCTTCGATTTACTCCTCTCGGGTTGTCTCTTACTTCTGTCGGGCTGTCTCTTCCTCTCCCGATATCAGGCTCTCTTCCCGAAGGCAGGCCCTTTTAATTCCGGTCCTTCCGGATTTTCCGTGGGTCCTGAACAGCGGGTGACCTCGCCGTAGTGGAGCTTGATGGCCAGCGCGCCGGGGCGTAAGGCCGAGCGGTTCCACGCGGTCGAAAGGTCCGGCGCGCGTGGTTCGCGCCGACGTGATCTCGTGGCCACTGCGTCGCCCGGCATCAAGGTTTCGCTGCGATCCTCCGCTTTCGCTGCGGTTCTCGCTCGGGCTTCGCCCGCCCTTGACCCCGGTCTCCTCCGTGGCAGAGGGTCTGAGGAGGGAGCGACACTGGAGCGTCGCTCCCCGGTCCGAGGGGGCGCAGCTGAAGGAGGCAGCGATGCGCGACATCGAGTTCTACGCCCAGGTGCTGGGCCTGGTCGACCCGTGGTTCGTCGAAGACGTCGACCTCTCCATTGCCAACAAGCGGGTGGACATCGCCGTCGCCCACCACGAGGGCCGGCTGTGGGCCTGCCCGGAGTGCGAGAGCGAGCTCCCCCTCTACGACCACGCCGAGGAACGGGCCTGGCGCCACCTCGACACCGGGGGGTTCCCCACCTGGCTCCATGCCCGCCCCCCACGGGTGAAATGCCCCACCCACGGTGTCCGCCAGGTGCACCTGCCCTGGGCCGAGCCCAAGAGCCGCTTCACCCGGGCCTTCGAACGCTTCGCCATCGACGTGCTGAAAGAGACCGACGTCTCGGGGGCGTCCAACATCTTGAAGGCCAGCTGGGACGAGTGCTGGGGCATCATGACCCGCGCCGTCGCCCGGGGCCGCGCCGCCAAAGAGCACCAGGTCCCGGCCCTGGTCGGCGTCGACGAGAAGGCGGCCCGCAAGGGCCACTCCTATCTCACGCTCGTCTATGACATCGCCGCCGGCACCGTCGACTACATCGCCGACGACCGCACGCAGGCCAGCCTCGATCCCTACTTCACCTCCTTCAGCGAAGACGAGCGTGAAGGGATCAGAGCCGTGGTCATGGACATGTGGCCGGCCTATATCAACTCGGTCGAGGCGCACTTCGACGACGCGCGCGACCGGATCGTGTTTGATCGATTTCACATTATGAAGCACATGGGGGAGGCGGTCGACACCGTGCGCAAACGCGAGCACAAAGAGCTGCGCGCCGAGGGCATCGACACTTTGGTGGGCACCAAGTATCTCTGGCTCTACGTCGAGAGGAACCTGCCGGCCAAGCACAAGGGACCGTTCCGGGCCCTCAAGGCTCTCAACCTCAAAACGGCGCGGGCCTGGGCCATCAAAGAGTCACTCGCCGTCATGTGGAACTACCACCGCCTCGGCTGGGCGACCAAGTTCTACACGCAGTGGTTCTTCTGGGCCACGCACTCGCGCCTCGAGCCGGTCATCGACGTGGCCTACATGCTCAAGCGACACCTCTACGGCGTGCTCAACTACTTCTCGGTGGCGAGGATTACGAATGCAGCTGCAGAGGGACTGAACTCGAAAATCCAAACGATCAAGAAGATGGCCTACGGATTCCGCAACCGCGAGCACTTCAAGACCGCCATCTTCTTCCACTGCGGCGGGCTACAGCTTTACCCAGGTACCCACTCGAATTCCGGATGACCCTTAATTCCGCGAACGCCCGTCTCATTCGAGAACAGTGTTCGCTCGTTCTGGGACCAACCATCGAGGAGAGAGAGCAGCGGAGAGCGGCGGGCGGCGTCTAGCCCTGCCCATAGGTCGTGTCGCGGCGCTCGGTGCGGGACGACCCGACGGCCTTGACCGTCCGTTGCAGGTCGTCGACGAGCAGGGGGACGGTCGCCGCGCTGCCGGCATGGACGGTCGCGTGCAGCGAGTCGGGACGGTTCTGGCGGTCCAGATACCACCCTTGGGCCGCCAGCCGTTCTCCCACTGCGAAGATGTCGAGCGCGTCGGGGTCGCGGGCTCCGAAGGCGACGACGGTGGCGGGCGGGTCCCCGCGCACCGCGAGCCCTTCGACGGACTGAATGCCCGCGCACAGCGCCCGCGCCGCGTCGTGGGCGGTGCGGGTGAGCGCCAGGTAGCCCTCGTGCCCGATGTGCATGAGCGCCGCCCAGGCGGCCGCGATCGGGCCGGCCGGGCGGGTTCCCGCCATGGCGGTCGACGCGTAGAAGCCACCCAGCCAGTCGCTGGTGGCGAAGATCTGCTTCCGGGCCAGCTCCGCGGTCCGGTAGAGGATCACCGAGACGCCCTTGGACGCGTAGCCGTACTTGTGGACATCGGCCGACACCGAGGTCACGCCGGGGACGCGGAAGTCGAACGGCACGTCGACCCGGCCGAGCTCGGTCAGGAAGGGCAAGAGATAGCCGCCCATGCAGGCGTCGACGTGGCAGAGGATGCCCCGCTCCTGCGCCAAAGCGGCGATGTCGTCTATCGGGTCGATCACGCCGTGGGGGTAGGTCGGCGCCGAGCCCACGACCATGATGGTGTCGTCGGTGCACGCCGCGGCCAACGCGTCTGCGCTGGTGCGGAAGTCGTCCCCCACGGGCACCCGCTCGAGGTCGACGTCGAAGTAGTCGGCCGCCTTCGTGAACGCAGCGTGGGCGCTCTCGCCCGCCACCACCACGGGACGCGCCAGGCCACGTTCCCGGGCGACGTCACGCGCGGTCTTGACCGCCTGCAGGAGGCTCTCGGTGCCACCCGACGTGAGGTACCCCTGCACGGCACCCCCGCGGCCGGGTCGTCCGCGCCGAGCAGCGTGGCGGTGATGGAGACGATGTCGTGCTGCATGATGCCGATGCTCGGGAAGGCCAGCACGTTGAGTCCGTTCTCCGCGCTGTAGAGGGCCAGCGCGTCCTGCAGCAGTTCGTGCACCTCGTCACCGGCCGAATACACCAGGCTGAAGACGCGTCCGCCCCGCCAGTCCTGGTCGCCTTGCTTCAGGGCCAGCAGGCGCTGCATGACCTCGTCCCGGGGCAGCCCGTGGTCGGGCAGGGGCGTATGGGGGATGGCGTCCACCGCCCGTTCTTACTCCACCCTCCCCGCGGCGCGGGCCGGATACCTTGGGAAGTCGTGGGCCGGGGGTCATGAAATTCGCGGTCACATTCGGGCGCATGCACCCGCGTCTCTGGGTGGAGGCCGCCGAGGCGGCCGACCGGCTCGGTTTCGAATCGGTCTGGCTCCCCGAGCACCTGGTGCTCCCGCTGGCCATGGCCGGCTCGCCCTTCGCCCGGGCAGAGCACCCGCCCGTGCCGCCGACGACCCAGCTCTTCGACCCGGCGTCGCTCCTCTCGTTCGTGGCCGCCCGTACGTCGACGGTCCGGCTCGGCACCTACGTGTACCTGCTCGGGCTCCGCCATCCCTTCATCACGGCGAGAGCCTTCGCCACGCTCGACTGGCTCTCGGGGGGCCGGGCGGTGATCGGTGCGGGCGCGGGCTGGCTCCGGTCGGCGTGGGAGGCCCTCGGCATCGACCCGTCCACCCGCGGGGCGCGCCTCGAAGAGGCGATCGGGGTGTGCCGCCGCCTCTGGACCGAGGAGACCGTCGCGCACGACGGCGCGTACTTCCCGTTCGCCGAGGTGGCCTTCGAGCCCAAGCCTGTGCAGCGGCGGGTCCCCATCCTCATCGGCGGCGAGTCGGCCGTGGCGTTGCGCCGAGCGGGGCGGCTGGGCGACGGATGGATCGGCATGGGGGCCGGCTGTCGGCGCCGTTCGAGGTGACGGTCGGCGGTGCGTGCGCGAGCGAGGACGACGTGGTGGCGTGGGAGGAGGCGGGGGTCGACCGGCTGATCGTCACCCCGTGGCAGCGCACGGCTGAGGTCCTCGGCGCCATGGAGTCGTTCGCCGAGCGCTTCCTCGGCGCCCCAACCGGCGAGGACTGACTACGTGACTACGTGCTCCAGATGATGGACTGCGGCTCGGTGTAGGCCAGCAGCCCGAAGTCACCGCCGTCCCGGCCCACCCCCGACATCTTGAATCCTCCGAAGGGCGCGTCGTGGTTGCGCTGCGCCGTGTTGATGCCGACGTGGCCGGCCTGCAGGCGCTTGGCGACGCGCAGCGCACGCGCACCGTCCTTGGTGAAGACGTAGTCGTAGAGGCCGAAGTCGGAGTCGTTGGCGATCGCGATGCCCTCTTCCTCGTCGTCGAACGGGATCATCGTGATCACCGGGCCGAAGATCTCCTCCCGGGCCACCCGCATGCCGTTGTCGCCCGTGATCAACGCCGGGGCGACGTAGTAGCCCACGGGCAGCTCGGGCGGCCGCTCGCCTCCGAGGACCACCTCCCCGCCGTCCTTCGCCGCCGTGGCGATGTGCGCCTCTATCCGGGCCCGTTGTGCCGCGGAGATGACGGGCCCGATGACGGTGGCGGTGTCGGTGGGGTCGCCCACCTTGAGGTACCCGGCCATCTGCACCAGGCCGTCACGCACCTGCTCGAACAGGCTGCGGTGCACGACGGCGCGCGTCGGCGCCGTGCAGATCTGGCCCGAGTGGAACGACCACGTCGACCCGATGCAGCCGATGGCCCCCTTGACGTCGGCGTCCTCGAAGACCACGCAGGCGCCCTTGCCCCCCAGTTCCAGGAGCGTGCGCTTCATGGTGCGCGCCGCCTTCTCGGCGATCGTGACCCCCACCTGGGTCGAGCCCGTGAAGCTCACGCAGTCGACCTCGTCGGCATCGACGAGAGCGGCGGAGGAGGCTGGACCGTTGCCGTTCACCAGGTTGACGACGCCCGGCGGGAACCCGGCTTCGTCGAGGATCCGCACCAGCTCCACGATGGCGAGCGGATCCTGCGGCGCGGGCTTGACCACGACGGTGTTGCCGGCAGCCAGTGCGGGCGCCACCTTGCCCGCCATGTTCACCATCGGGAAGTTGTAGGACGTGATGCAGGCGACCACGCCGAGCGGCTGGCGGTTGATCATGCCGCCGATGATCCCGCCCGGCGCGAGCGGCGTCGCCTGCGCGGGCTGGGGCAGCAGCGGGGTCTGCAGGACCTGCCGGGGGTCGCGCGCGTAGCGTTCGAACCGGTCCGCCGCCACCGGCACCTGCATGCGCGAGCCCACCGTCGCCGTCGCGCCCGTCTCGGCGATCACGAGCGGCAACAGCTCGGCGGCCTTGTCCCGGATGGCGGCCGCTGCGTTCCGCATGAGGGCGCTCCGCTCGTCCTGGCTCAACGCGGCCCAGGCCGGCTGTGCCTCCTTGGCCGCTTCTGCCGCAGCCAGCGCATCGGACGCGCTGGCGTTGGGGGCCCGTCCCACCACGGCCTCGGTGGCCGGGTTGACGATGTCGTAGGTGCCGTCGGACACGTCGACCCACTTGCCCCCGATGAGGAGCTGGTGCTCGTCGCGGTGGGTGCTCTCGGCCATGGGTGCTCCAGATTCGGGTCGCCGGGTGGTGGATCTGACGGTGCGTCACATTCAAGCCCGCCCGAGGCTTTCCACCCAAATCCCCTTTTGATACGGGTGGGTCTTCGGTGCAAACGGGATTTCTGCACCACAACCACCGCCTACTCGGGAGTCGGCTTGCTCCGGTCTCTGAAGATCAGCACCGACAGGCCGACCCAGATGGCGATCATCGCCAGCCAGACGAGCATCTGCTCGGCGGAGTCGAGGTCGGTCCCCGGCAGGTTGACGGCATGGGAGAGGGGTGCGTAGGCAACCCAGCCGAACGCGGTCGCGGGTTCGCCGAGGGATGTGACGTACGCGCCGACGTAGAACAGCGCCAGGCCGAGACCGATCACCACGACGACCTGTTGAAAGCGGTTGGTCAGCACCGACTTCAATCTGTACCAGATCCGTTCAAGCCGGCGGTGCGCCGCGCCTCCCGCCTCGCGTCACGTCTCCCGAGTGCCACTCGCCCGCCGCGACGAGTGGGTGGCTGTATCGGGCCGCCGCACAATTGGTCGTTTGTTGTGATTCACCCTTCCCGATGGCGCGACACTGGCGGAGAGGGTTCGCATCCGAAATTGTGACTTTCCTCACTTCGCAAGGTTGCATTCCCTGTGCGATTCTCTAGTTGCACTGTTCCGGGGGAAATGAAAGGTAGTTGGTCATGAGTCGGCCAGCCCCACTCGTCCCCTCGACCGCGCAGTCCGCTCCCGAGGCCACCGACACGGTCACCCGTATCGTCGGTTCGTCCATCCTCGGGACTGCCGACGTGTCCAGGGCGCGGGAGCGCCGGCGCCAAACGCGGCTCCGCCGGCTCGTCGCCGTGGCCGCCCTCGGCCTCGGGTGGGTCGCCATCCGTTCCGCGAGTGGACGCGGGATCTTCCCGTCGCTCCATCTGCCGCACTGGGCCTTCGCCGCGCTTCCGCTCGCGATCATCGTCCTGATGCTCGGCGCGGTCATGGCGGCGCCGTTCATCGGTGCCGGCCGTTCTCCGCACACGCTGGTGCGGCCGGGCGAGACGTCGGTCGGTCTCGAGGATCTCGTCGGGATCGACCCCATAAAGGCGGAGGTCGTCCGTTCCATCAACCTCTTCCTGGCCCACCGGACCTTCCGCGACACCATGGGCGGCTCGGCCCGGCGGGGCGTGCTCTTCGAGGGTCCGCCCGGTACCGGCAAGACGTTCGTGGCCAAGGCCATGGCCAAGGAGGCCAACGTCCCCTTCCTGTTCGTGTCGTCGTCCGCGTTCCAGTCCATGTACTACGGGCAGACGAACCGCAAGATCCGCTCCTTCTTCAAGCAACTCCGCAAGCACGCCCGCAAGGAGGGCGGTGCCATCGGCTTCATTGAGGAGATCGACGCCATCGGCGCGAGCCGGCGCGGGCTCGGGAGCAGCGGCGGCACCGAGGGCGTGACCGGTGTCGTCAACGAGCTCCTCGTGCAGCTGCAGTCCTTCGACAGCCCCACGCGCGGTCAGCGCTTCGTGTCGGCCTGGATCGACCTCATCAACCGGTACCTGCCCGAGGGCCACCACCTGCACAAGCCGGCCGTGGAGCCGGCCAACGTCCTCGTGGTCGGCGCGACGAACCGCAAGGACGACCTCGACCCCGCCCTGGTACGTCCGGGCCGCTTCGACCGCACCATCTACTTCGGGCTGCCCGGCCGGCGGGCCCGGGCCGACATCGTGGCCTACTACCTCGGCAAGAAGGCCCACGCGGTCGACCTCGACGAGCACGGCGCCGCGGACGTGGTCGCCGGCATGACCTTCGGGTATTCGCCCGCCGCACTCGAACGGCTGATGGACGAGGCGCTGGTGATCGCGCTCACGCACGGACGTGCCGTCATGACGATGTCCGACGTGGCCGAGGCCAAGATGCTCGTCGAGCTCGGCGTCACCGACGAGACGATCTACACGCCCGACGAGCGCGACCGGGTCGCCACCCACGAGGCGGGCCACGCCACCGTGGCCTACTTCGTCGGCCAGACCCGCCAACTCGACGTGCTCTCCATCGTGAAGCGGCGCGATTCGCTGGGTCTGCTGCAGCACTCCGACACCGAGGAGCGCTTCACCAAGAGCAGCGAGGAGATGCACGCCCTCCTGCAGATCTGCATGGGCGGCATGGTGGCCGAGGAGCACTGGTTCGACGAGGTGTCGACCGGCCCGGCCTCGGATCTCGCTGCCGCCACCGCGCTCGGCGCCCAGATGATCGGTGCCTGCGGCATGGGGACCTCGCTGATCTCCGTCGCCGCCGCCGGCAGCGGGTATCTCGCGGGCAGCCTGGTCGACAAGGTACTCGGGGACAAGGACGCCCGCGCCGAGCTCGACGCCTTGCTCATGGGGTCGTGCGACGTGGCCAAGGAGATCGTCACCAAGCACCCCGAGGTGGTCGAGGCGCTCCGCGACGCGTTGCTTCAGCGGGACGAGCTCGTCGGGACGGAGATCACCGATGTCATTGAGGCGGCCGTCTTGGATGTCCCCGACGTCGAGGTGCTTCCCGCGCTGCGGCGACAGGCCGTCGCCATGGGCCGCAACTAGCGGCCCCATTTCGCCGCCCCCGGTGGAGCCCGCGACCGCCGGGCGGCACGACCGGTTTACCGTCGAGGTCGAACCGGGCGGGTCTCGGGGGCTCCACCTCCGGCCAGCTGTCGTCCATCCTCGGCTACACCGCCATGGACATCTCGGCGAGCACGCTCATGTGGAACTTCTTCGCGGCGCACCCAGTCGGTTCGCAGAGTCACTGAGGCGGCTTCGTCCTCCCGCCCAGCACCCGGAGCACGAACCGCCCAGCCCGTCCCGGTGGCTTGGCCCGCTCGGACGCGTGCGCCTCGGCCTCCTTGTCCCTCGTGAGCGGCCCGCCCATGCGCCAGTAGCGGGTGCCTCCCCTCGGCATGGGGGTGTACTTGGGGACCGGCGGGAGCTTCTTCGGAGGCTTCCGTGGCTTGTTCCTCTTGGCGGCCACTCGGCCAATTCTGCCGGACCGGAGCACTCTGCGGTCGCCGAGAACCGTGACGCGCCCTGCAGCGCACATGGCACGTGTCTGGTGGACTGGGTGACCGATGGAGTCGACGTCGCTGTTGGTCGTGGGTGCGGGACCGTACGGCTTGGCCGTCGCGGCGCGGGCACTCGAATGCGGGATCGACCAGGTGATCGTCGGCCGTCCGTTGGGCTTCTGGACGGACCACATGCCCGCAGGCATGTACCTTCGGTCGGGCACCGATTGGCATCTCGATGCGGCCGGAATCCACACCTTCGAGGCATTCGTCGAGGAGCGGGCACTCTCCGCGGCCGAGCTGGACCCGATCCCGATCAGCGTCTTCCTCGAGTACGCGGCGTGGTTCCAGCACCAGAAGCAGGTCACCGTTCGAGAACACCTCGTAACGGTCCTGGAGCGCGGTGAGGCAGGCTTTGTCGCGTCACTCGAAGACGGGTCGCAGATCCGCGCGGACGTCGTCGTGGCGGCACCGGGAAACGGGTACTTCGCGTACCTTCCGGAATGGGCCGCGGAACTGCCCGAGGGTGTGGGGGCGCACACGTGCGACCTCGTTCGGTTCGAGGAGACCGCCGGCCAACGCGTCTTGATCGTCGGCGGACGCCAGAGTGCCTATGAATGGGCCGCCCTTCTCGGTGAGAGCGGCGCCGAACGGGTCGACATCGTCCACCGCCATGCGGTGCCCCGATTCGAGCGCGTGAGCTGGAAATTCGTCGACGACTACATAGACGCCACCCTCAGGATTCCGGGGTGGTGGCGCTCTCTGCCGCGCGCCGACCAGGACGCGATCGCCCGGAGGTTCTGGGAGGTCGGTCGTTTGACACTCGAGTGGTGGCTCACGCCCCGCCTGGCGGGTGACCGGTTCCACATCTGGCCGCACGCACAGGTCGTCGGAGTCGCCCCGGGGGCCGAGGCGACGGTCGTGACGCTCTCGACCGGGGAACACCTCAGCGTGGACCGAGTGATCTTCGCCACCGGGTACAAGGCCGAAATGGCGAACGTCCCCTACCTGCGATCCCTCATGCCGGGCATCGACGTTCTCGAAGGGTCTCCGGCGCTCGATGAGACCCTGCAGTCGTCCGTTGCGGGGCTGTACGTTCCAGGCTTCGCGGCCTCCCGCGACTTCGGTCCCTTTTTCGGATTCACGAAGGCGTGCCCCGCGGCGGCAACGATCATCGTGGATGCCTTGCAACGCGCCTGACGGGTGACGTCTCGGCCCGCGTCCGTTTCGCCGCAGGTCAGCGCGGCACCGCGAAGAGGCCTTCGGCCGGCCGGTCCTCGTCGAGGACGAAGATGGTCTGGGTGTCCCGCACTCGGGGGGAGCCGTGCAGTCGCACCAGCACGACGTCGCGCAGGGCCACCACGTCGGGCACCCTGACGAGCAGCACCATGTCGAAGCCCCCGCTGGTGAACGCCAGGTATTCGAGTCCCGGCAGCGACTTCAGCTCGTCGCGGACTTCTTGCCAGCTGTTCTGCTCGACGTTGACGAGGATCAGCGCCGTGATGGGGAGTCCCACCTTGGCCGGGTCGACCAGGGCGCTGAAGCCGCGGATCACACCCGTGTCGCACAACCGCTTGAAGCGGCCGTACGCCGTCGCCCGCGAGACGTTGGCGCGTTCGGCCAACGCGTTGACGGACAGGCGTCCGTCGGCGAGGAGCGCGCGGACCATGACGCGGTCGATCTCGTCGAGGTCGGACTGGGACAGATCGTCCACCGGGGTGCCTCCTCGGAGCTGCTGTCTGTACAAATCGTCATAATAACAGCCCGACTTTGGACCATCTGTGCAGAATCAGACAGAAAACCTGGATATTTGGTCGGTCTCGGCGCAGAATTAGACGCAGAATGCTTGCCACGTTCGAGCTCCCGTCCGACCACCCCGGGTTCTCCGACCCCGGGTACCGCGCCCGGCGGGAGCGCATCGCCGCCGTCGGTGCCGCCTACCGGCCGGGTGATCCGATTCCCGACGTCGCCTACACGCCCGAGGAGGACGAGGTGTGGCGGATCGTGTCGAGCGAGCTCGCCGTGAAGCACTACTCGCGGGCGTGCCGCGCCTACCTGACGGCGGCCGCACGCCTGGACCTCCCCTGCGAACGGGTGCCGCAACTGCGCGAGGTCGACGAGCGCGTGCACGGCCTCACCGGGTTCCACCTGCGTCCCGTGCCGGGTCTGGTCCCGACCCGCCAGTTCTACAGAGCGCTGGCCGAGCGGACGTTCTTGTCGACGCAGTACGTCCGTCACCACTCCGTCCCCTTCTACACACCGGAGCCCGATCTCGTGCACGAGATCATCGGACACGCCAACATGCTGGCCTCGGACAGCCTGGCCCGGCTCTACGTCGAGGCCGGCGCAGCGTCGCGCCGCACGTCGAGTCCCGAGGCCCTCGAGTTCTTCTCCCGCGTGTTCTGGTTCACGCTCGAGTTCGGGGTGGTCGAGGAGGCGGGCGACCTCAAGGCCTACGGCGCCGGCCTGCTCTCGAGTTACGGCGAGCTCGACGAGTTCCGGCAGGCCGAAGTCCGCGACTGGGACCTCATCGCCATGGGGACCCGCGACTACGACATCACGCACTACCAGCCCATGCTGTTCGCGGCGCGTTCGTACGAGCGGCTCGTCCGCGACCTCGGCGAGTTCTTCCGCTCCTACGACGAGGAGTGGTACTCGTCCCACGTCCGTACCCGCCGGCCCCGCGGCCGGCACAGCTGGGGACGGCGAGCCCGGAGCGCAACGACATGACGGCCGTGCAGGCGACCACCGTGGCGAGCGGCCACGACGCCGCTCCCGCGTCCCGGCTGCTCGGCTGGGACTGTCTCGAACTCTGGGTCGGGAACGCGCGCACGACGGCGGGGTTCTTCATGTCCGCGTTCGGCTTCTCGTGTACGGCCTCTGCGGGGCCGGAGTCCGGTGTGCGGGACAAGGCGAGCTACGTCCTGGAACAGGGGGACATCCGCCTGGTCGTGTCGGCGGCCCTGGTGGCGGACTCCCCCATCGCCGCCCACGTGCGCGCCCACGGCGACGGGGTCCACGACCTGGCCTGGCTGGTCGATGACGCACCCGCGGCCTACCGTTCGGCCGTGGGACGCGGCGCGACGCCCGTCCGGGCGCCCTGGGAGGAGGAAGACGATCAGGGCGTCCTGGCGCTGGCGCAGATCGGGACCTACGGACACACAGTGCACACGTTTGTCGACCGGAGCCGGTACGTAGGACCACGTCTCGAGCCCGGCTATGACACGGTGCACCTGCCGAAGGCGCCGGTGGGACCGCCCGTCGGCCTGCGCGCCATCGATCACGTGGTGGGCAACGTGGAACAGGGCCGTCTCGACGATTGGGTGCGCTACTACGAGCAGGTGCTCGGATTCTCACCGATCCAACACTTCTCGGAGGGGCAGATCGCCACCGAGTACTCCGCCCTCGCCTCCACCGTGGTGGGGGACGGCAAAGGCATCGTCATGCCGATCAACGAGCCCGCCGCCGGCCGCCGCAAGAGTCAGATTCAGGAATACCTCGAGGCCTACGACGGACCGGGGGTGCAGCACATCGCGCTGGCGACCGACGACATCGTTGCGACCGTCGACGCGCTGGTCGCGCGCGGCGTCCGCTTCCTGGAGGTGCCGCCCGTCTACTACGACGAGGCCCGTCGGCGGCTCGACGGAGTGGACCTGCCGTGGCCGGAGCTCGAGCGTCTGGGGATCCTGGTCGATCGTGACGCCGGAGGCCACCTGCTGCAGATCTTCACCGAGACCATCACCGACCGGCCGGCCATCTTCTTCGAGATCATCGAGCGTCGCGGCGCCCGCGGCTTCGGCGAAGGCAATTTCAAGGCGCTCTTCGAGGCCATAGAGCGGGACCAGGCCCGTAGAGGCAACCTTTGAGCACTGCGTAGGAGGAGGTCCCACCGTGCCCTTCTACCGCCGGGTCGGCGACGTGCCCCCCAAGCGCCACCTGCGGGTGGATCAACCGGGAGGTGGATACCTCCACGAGGAGCTGTTGGGGATGGACGGCTTCTCCCAGGAGTCCGCGCTGCTCTACCACCGTCATTCGCCCAGTGCCATCGTCGCCGCCGAGGCGGTGCCGCGCCGGCCTGCGTGCTTCACCCCGGACCTGCCGCTGGTACCGCGGCATCTGCGCACCGGGATGCTCGAACGCGGGGGCGACCCCGTCCTTGGACGCACGCCACTGCTCGGGAACGCGGAGCTGACGGTGTCGTGGGTGTCGGCGGACGCCGACAGTGAGATCTATCGCAACGCCTGCGGCGACGAGCTTGTGTACGTCCACCGGGGCACGGCGTCCCTCCACAGCCTCTTCGGGGCCCTGGACGCGCAGCCGGGGGACTATGTGGTCATCCCGGCCGGGACGACCCACCAGTGGCGGCTCGGCGCCGACGGGCTGGGCGCCCTGGTCATTGAGGCGACCGGCCACGTCACCGTCCCGTCCCGGTACCTGTCAGCACGCGGGCAGCTGCTCGAGGGTGCCCCCTTCTCCGAGCGCGACCTTCGGGGTCCCGAGTCACCGCGCACCGAAGAGGGCACCGACGTCCCGATCCTGGTGCGGACCCACGCCGGACTGAGCCGGCACGTGCACGCGCACCACCCCTTCGACGTCGTGGGCTGGGACGGCTGCCTCTACCCCTACGCGTTGTCCATTTTCGATTTCGAGCCCATCGTCGGGGCCATCCATCAGCCGCCCCCCGTGCACCAGACGTTCGCAGGACCGAACTTCACCGTGTGCTCGTTCGTCCCCCGCCCCTTTGACTTCCACCCCCGTGCCATCAAGGTGCCCTACCACCATTCCAACGTCGACACCGACGAGGTCATCTTCTACGCCGACGGTGACTTCATGAGCCGGGCCGATGCGGGCATAGGGGCCGGGTCCATCTCCATGCATCCGGCCGGCTTCGTCCACGGCCCGCAACCCGGAAGTGTCGAGCGTGCGGTGGACGCAACGGGGACCGAGGAGGTTGCCGTCATGATCGACGCCTTCGGCCGCCTCGGGCTCAGCGACGACGCCAGACGCATCGCCGACCCCGACTACCCCCGCTCATGGGCGCGGGAAGGCTGATCGGTACTGTCCTGTCGTTATCACGTGTCCACCGCCATGCGCAGCACCGGGCCGCGGTCGCTCACTCGCCGGCCAGGTGTGCCGTGTCGTTGAACCCGCGCACGATCCAGCGCTCCGGCGCCACGATCAGCTTCGAGATGGACGCGTTGTCGACGCTGAGGAAGGCGAAGGGCTCGGCGCCGCTGGCCTGGGCCAGGAGCTCGCCGATGGCGGCGCCGTGGCTGAACACCAGCACGCGCCCGCCCGGGTGCGTGGCCACGATCCGCTCGACCGCCGCCCGCAGGCGCCCGCCGAACACGTCCCGCGACTCTGCGCCCGGCACGAGGTCCCAGCGCTGCTCCCGCATCACCTGCTGGAAGACCGGGTCGCCGTCGGCCCCCTTCTGCCGGAGCAGACCGCCCTCCCATTCGCCGAGGAACACCTCGCGCAGGTCGGCGTCGACGACGGGGGTGAGCCCCGTGCGCTCCACCAAGGGCGCCGCGGTCTGGGACGTGCGGCGCAGCGTGCTCACGAAGAGCCCGTCGAACGGCTCGCGGGCGAGGCGCAGTGCGAGCTGCTCGGCCTGACGGTGCCCCACCTCCGAGAGCGGCGGGTCACCCTGGCCCTCGACGAGCTCGAACGCCCCGCCCTCGACCGAGTCGGCGGAGGCGCCGTGACGGATCAGCAGCAGCTCGGTCGCGCCGGGCGGCGGCGCGTAGGGCCGTTGGCTGAAGGAACGGGGCGTGGCCACGGGGGCCGAGTGTAGGGAGGATCGGCTCGGCGCCTCGTGAGGCGCCGCCGTCGAGCGTCAGCGCGCCGGCGGCAGTTCCGGGGGTTCGTGGTCGTCGTCCACGACCTCGACGTCAATGACGTCGCCGTCGTGGCGGGCGGCTCCGGCCCCAGGCCCGGGCCGGGCCCCGGGGCCCCACTGGTTCGGCGGGATCCCGCCGCTGCTGAAGAAGGTGAACATGCCGCCCGGTCCCTGCGACACGTGGAACTGCAGGGGCCGGCCCGCGTCGGGACCGAGGGCGGCCCACAGCGGCTGCGCGCGCCGGTGCACCACGTAGTACTGCACGGCCAGCGTGAGGCCGAGATACAGCAGGAAGCTCGCGCCCTCGAGACCGCGGGCGCCGCCGTAGTCGTCGGCCGCGAAGTGCAGGATCAGAGACACCAGCCACAGCGCCATGGTGACGGTCGTCCCCTGGCGCACCACCCAGTTGTGGTTCGCCCAGACGCGCATAGAGAGCCCGCGCAGCGCGCCCACGCCCACCGCGCCGACCAGCAGCGCGCCGAGGACCCAGGCCCATGCGTTGCCGGTCACGTGGTGGTCGCCCGCGTACACGACCATCTCGAACAGCCCGATCACCCCGAGGACGATGGGCAGGCGCGCCCGGAACACGCGGGGGACAGGGCGGACCCGGACCTGGCGCAAGAGCACCAGGATCAGGACGATCACCCCGAGCGCGTAGGACACGACCATCGGATCCACCCTACGGCCGGGCGCCCCTCAGCGGTTCAGTAGGGGCCCCACCTCGGACCCGAAGCGGGCCGTCTGGTCGCACCACTCCTCGGCCGAACGGGCCATGAAGCGGACCTGGAGGTGGTTCACCCCCATCCCCACCAGCTCGTACAGCGACTGGGCGACCTGCTCGGCGGGGCCCTGGAGTACCCAGCGCGGCAGGTCCCAGCCCGAGCCGCCCGAGGTCAGGTAGAGCGGCTCCACGATGGTGCCGATGTCGAGCGGCGCCCCGCCCCGCAGCTCGTCGCGCAGTTCGCGCAGGCGGGCGATCTGGCCCGGCAGGTCGCGTCGCGGCGTCCCCTGCGGGAGCCACCCGTCGCCGAACGCGGCGGTGCGGCGCAGCGCGGCCGGCGACGAGCCACCGATCCAGATCGGGGGCCGGGGCGTGCGGGCCGGCCGCGGGCGCAGGCCCATGTCGCGGGCGGGGAAGCGCGGCCCGGGCAGCTCGGGGAACTCCTCGGTGAAGCAGCGGGCGAGGGCGGAGACCGCCTCGTCGGTGTGGCGGCCGCGTTCCTCGAAGTCCCCTGTGAAGAGCTCGTACTCCTCGGGCACATGGCCGGCCCCGACGCCGACGATGACGCGGCCGCCCGAGAGCAGGTCGAGCGTCGAGAGCTCCTTGGCCGCCCGCAGCGGATGCCGCTGGGCCAGGATCAGCACGTGCGACAGCAGGTGCGTCCGCGTGGTCTGCGCCGCCAGCCACGCCAGCGTCGCCGTCGTGTCGTACCAGGTCGTGCTCATGGCGTCGGCCAGGCGGCGCGGGATAGCGGTGTGGTCGCACACCCCCACGTAGAAGAACCCTGCATCGTCGGCCACGCGGGCCACTCGGGCCAGCTCCTCGGGCCCGGCGCGTGTCTCCCAGTCGGCGACGTAGAGGGTCGACTGCGACTGAATGGGCAGCTGCATGCCGTAGACCACGCGGCCCTCGGGGACGGCCCGCACCACGTCGGCGGGAATGAGGTCGGGATCGGTCACTCGGGGTGCTCCGTTCGTGCGGGGTTGGTGGCGACGGTAGCGACGGTGGCGGCGGTGGCGTCCATCTTCGCTCAGGCGGCCGGGACCAACGCGGCGACCAACGACGACAGCTCGCCCTTCGTCCCGAATGTCGTGGCCAGCACGCGTGAGCGCTTCAGGTGCAGGTGGAGGGGCACCTCCCACGTGTAGCCCATGCCGCCGTGCACCTGGATGGCCGCGCGCGCGTTGGCGATCGCCGCCTCGTCCGCCAGCAGCTTGGCGCCCGCCACGGCCCGCTGCATCCACGCGGCGGGCGTGTGGCCCGCCGCCTCCGCCTCGGCCTCCAGCACGTCGGGCGCGTCCGCCAGGCAGGCGGCCGCCTGGACCGCGGCCCGGGACACCTCGGCGCGCACGAGCATGTCGGCGCACATGTGCTTCACCGCCTGAAAGCTGCCGATGGGCTTGCCGAACTGGTGCCGCTCCTTGGCGTAGGCCACCGCGAGGTCCAGCGTCTCGGTGGCATGACCCACCTGCAGCGCCGCGGTGAGGATGCCCCCGTCGCGGAACAGCCGGCGCTCCGGGTCCTCGAGCGGCCGTCCCGCCGGGAGCTGGGACAGCTGCCACAGCGGCGTGAGCGGGTCGAGCGGCGCCGCCA
Source organism: uncultured Acidimicrobiaceae bacterium (assembly GCA_963834405.1). Taxonomy (GTDB): domain Bacteria; phylum Actinomycetota; class Acidimicrobiia; order Acidimicrobiales; family RAAP-2; genus Bog-473. The sequence goes on from CAWIBX010000005.1 coordinate 538,766, forward strand.
CGCGCTGCGCCGTCGGGGCGTCGCGGATCGTGGTCAGGAGGCTGCGCCCGCCGCCCAGGCCGCCGCCCGGCAGGTGGAAGGCGGCGTCGAGCGAAGACAGGTGCTCCACCAGCCAGGGCGGCCCGCCGTCCCCGAGGCACACCCCGACGAGCGCCCGCCCCTCCGCCGCGCCCGGAACCAGGTCTGCGGATGCGGCGAGGAAGGTGCCGACCAGGGGTCCGGGCACCAACGCCCGGCCCAGCTCTTCGAAGACCACGGCCGCGTCGGCCAGGCCGAGCCCGGTGCCGGCGGGCTCGGGCAGCGTCAGGGAGAAGACGCCGGTCTCGCCCAGGGCGGCCCAGTCGTCGGCGCCGGCGGTGCGCTCGTCGCCCTCGCGGGCGCGGATGCGTTCGAGGGGCAGCCGTCCCGCCACCATGGCCCGGATCCCCTCGGCGAGCTCGCGCTGACCGTCGCCGATGCGGAAGTCCATCAGCGCGTCCGGGGCAGGCCGAGGATGCGCTCGCCCACGATGTTGCGTTGCACCTGCGACGTGCCCGCCGCGATCGTCAGGTTGATCGACTTGAACCAGTTGTGCACCTGTTCGGCGTTGCCGATCGGTTCGCCGTGACGGACGAGGGGGTCCGCGCACAGTGCGGCCTCGTCGAGCATGTCCATGGCCAGGTCGCCCAGCGCTTGCGCGTGCTCGGAGAAGGAGAGCTTGAACACGGACCCGCCGATGCCGGGCACGCCGGTCTGCGCCGCCTCCGAGACGTTGCGCTTGGTAAGGGCCCACAGGGCATCGAAGGCGGCCTGGAGGTGCCCCATGCGATGGTGCACGCCCGTGCTGTCGTGCCTGAAGAGGTCGAGGCGCGTCGCGAGCGCGTACAGCTCGCGCAGCAACCGCATGGCCTCGAGCAGCTCGCCCACGAACGCCGTGCCCCGCTCGAAGGACAAGGTCACCATGGTCACCCGCCAGCCGTCGTTCTCCGCGCCGACGCGGTTGGCCACCGGTACGCGCACTTCGTTGAGGAACAACTCGGCGAACTCGGTCGTGCCCTCAATGGTGCGCAACGGCCGGATCTCTATGCCCGCCGCGTCCATCGGCATGACGAGCCAGCTGATGCCGCGGTTGCCCGGCCGGTCCTCGTCACCGGTCCGCACGAGCAGCTCGCAGAAGTCGGCGACCTCGGCGTGCGACGTCCAGATCTTCGAGCCCGTCACCACGTAGTCGTCGCCGTCGCGCACGGCGCGGGTGCGCAGCGAGGCGAGGTCGCTGCCCGCGTCGGGCTCGCTGAACCCCTGGCACCAGACCTCCTCGCCCCGCAGGATGGGCGGGAGGTAGCGCTCCCTCTGGGCCGTCGTCCCCTCGGCGATGATCGTCGGCCCCGCGTGCAGCAGGCCGACGAAGTTCACGCCGACGTAGGGCGCGCTGGCCCGCTCGCACTCCTCTTTGAAGATGAGCTGCTCGACGGGCGAGGCGCCGCGTCCGCCCCCCTCGGCCGGCCAGTCGACCCCGGCGTAGCCGGCGTCGAAGAGCAGGCGCTGCCAGGCCAGGTCGTAAGCCCGCCGCGCCGGCCAGTCGTCGTGCGGAGGCGGTGCACCCAGGCCGGGCAGGACGGAGGCCAGCCAGTCCCGCAGCTCACCGCGGAACGCCTGCTCGGACGCGGTGTAGCGGAGGTCCATGCGTCCGGCGCAGCGGAGGCCCGGCTCGCCTCAGGCGACGAGGTCGAGGCCGAACAGCTCTATTGCGTTCCCCCGCACGATCTTGCGCCGCTGCGCGTCGGTCAGGGCCGCCATCTGCTCCTCGGCCACCTGCCTGGTGTGCGGCCACGTGGAGTCCGAGTGGGGGTAGTCGGACTCGTAGGTGATGTTGTCCTCGCCGATCTCCTCGACCGAGCGCAGGCCGTGCGCGTCATCGAAGAAGCAGCCCCACACGTGGTCCTTGAAGTAGCTGCTCGGCTTCTCGGGGACGATGTCGGCGACGCCGCCCCAGGCCCGGTTCTCCTCCCACACGGTGTCGGCGCGTTCGAGGATGTAGGGGATCCAGCCGATCTGGCCCTCCGAGTAGGCGACCTTCAGGTCGGGGAAGCGGACGAAGACGCCGCTGAAGAGGAAGTCGACCAGCGAGAAGGTGGCGTTGGTGTGGGTCAGCGTGGAGCCGACGGCCGGCGGCGCGTCCGCCGACGTCGACGGCATCTTGGACGACGACCCGATGTGCATGTTGACGACGGTCCGTGTCTCGGCACAGGCGCGGAAGAAGGGATCCCAGTAGTGGTCGGGGTCGTGCACGCTCGGGAGGCCGAGGAAGGGCGGGATCTCGCTGAAGCACACGGCGCGCACGCCCCGCTCGGCGTTGCGCCGCACCTCGGCCGCGGCGAGCTCGACGTCCCACAGCGGGATGAGGCACAGGGGGATGAGACGGCCCTTGGCTTCGCCGCACCACTCCTCGACCATCCAGTCGTTGTAGGCCCGCACGCACAGCAGCGAGAGGTCCTTGTCCTCCGCCTCGGTGAAGGTCTGGCCGCAGAAGCGGGGGAAGGTCGGAAAGCACAGCGCCGCCTCGATGTGGTTGGCGTCCATATCCTCCAGCCGCGGCTTGACCTCGAACGAGCCCGGGCGCATGTCCTCGTAGGTGACACCCTTCATCGTCACCTCGTCGCGGGGCACGCCGACGGCCGAGTCCACCCGGAGCAGCGGCCGCTTCAGGTCCTCGTAGTACCACCAGTCGACCGGCGCCCCCTTCGAGCCCGGCTTCACCTTCAGCGAGCCGCCCCGGAACTCGACCTCGGGCATGGGCGCCCGCACGATCCGCGGCCCGACCTCGGCGTACTTGGAGGGGAGGCGGTCCTGCCACACGTTGGGCGGTTCGACCACGTGGTCGTCGACCGAGATGATGAGCGGCAGCGGCTCGGGCATGGGTATCGAGGTTAGCCGGGACCTGACGGGGCGTCAGAAAGGTCGTCGGGTGGCGGCGACGCTGGGCGGACTTGTCCGTCCGACGCACGTCCGGGCGCGCGTCCGGCGTTGGGAGGGTCTCCGTGCATCAGAGGAGGGTTCTCGGTGGATCGGACCGTGGCTTATGTGATTTCGCAAATTTGAGAAGGCAAGGCTTCTGCAATTGCACGAAAGAAAGAAGGTGCGGCCCGATGCACATCGACACCCCAATACCCACAGCGGCGCGCTGCGAAGCCCGGCGTCAGCGCGACAGGGCTGGCGGCCTCACCCGAAGGTCTCCGCGAACAGGTCCAGCATGGCCCGCCAGGAGCGCTTGTCGGTGGGCTCGTGGTAGCGGATGCCGGGCATGCCGATCGTCTCCGCGCCCGGGCGCGTGAACGAGTGCTCGGCGCCCCCGTAGACGATGAGGACCCAGTCGACCCCGCCCGCTTTCATTTCGTCCTCGAAGGCCTTTCGCTGCTGCTGGTCGACGATGGGGTCGTCGGCGCCGATGAGCGCGAGGACCTGCCCTTGATGTTGACTGCGTCCTCCGGTCGCGACGTGCCCAGCCCGGCGTGGAAGGCGGCCACCGCCTGGAGGTCGGCGCCCCCGCGCGCGAGCTCGAGCGCGAGGGTGCCGCCGAAGCAGAAGCCGATGGCGGCGAGCTGCCCGGGGTCGGTGCGCGGCTCGGCGCGCAGGATGTCCAGCCCGGACCGCCCCAGGCCGCGGGTGCGCTCGGGGTCGGCCGCCAGCTCGCCGATGCGCGCCATCATCACGTCGCGGTCGGCCAGCCACTCGCCCCCGCCGTGGTAGTCGAGCGCGAACGCCACGTACCCCAGCTCGGCGGCCAGGCGCCCCGCGATGGCGCGGGCGTGGTCGTCCAGGCCCGGTCCCTCGTGGCAGATGAGCACGCCCGGGACGCGTCCCGTCCCCTCCGGCACGGCCAGCGTCCCGATCATGGTGCGGCCGTCCGCCTCGTAGGTGATGGCGCGGGTGTCGACGGTGTGTGTGGTGACCATGCCCGAACCGTACCCGCGCGCGCCGCCATACTGGCCGTGATGCGTGGGAAACGACGCCTGCGCCTGCAACTGGCCTTTCCGGTACTCGGTCTCGCCGCGCTCGTGCTGGCCTCGTGCGGGGGCGGACCGGCCGCGCCCCGGGCCACGGGGACGACGGTGCACCACGGCGCAACCACGACGACCACGGCGGGCACGACCACGACCACCGCGGCGACCGCGACGGCATCGAGCCTGCCCCCCGTGGCGACGACGGGTCCGCTGACGGTGAGCGCCCCCATAGAGATCCCGTTCCAGGCGGACCGGGTGACGGCCGCCGAGGGCCCCGACGGCGCCGTGTTCGTCGCCCCGCAGGACCCGACGAGCGCGTCACCCGCGGTCGCCTGGGTGGTCGACGGCGACGGTCCCGCCGCCGTCGCCGAGCACGTCAACGCGGGCATCGCCGCGCTGGCGGCGGACGGGGCCAACTTCTATGCCGCGACCTACAGCACCGTCTACGCCTACAACCGCTCGTCGGGCAACTTGGACGGCCAGTGGACACTGCCGAAGGTGACGCCGTCCAACAGTTCCGACGACGACCTCGTGTCCATGACCGCGGTCGCCGGGAACGTGTACGTCTTCATCACCACGGGGAACGTCGTGCGCGTGTACCGCATCAACCCGGCGGCGTCGGCGGCGCCCCACCTCGTGGTCACCACCCTCGGCGCGGAGGTCGGGTCCGACGGCTCCGTCTACTACGAGACCGCCGACCACCACCTCGCCGTGCTGCGTCCCGGCGGCGCCACAGCCGTGGGGCCCGCGCTCGCCCACAGCCCCAACGGCCTCGGCGGGGGTGTGCAGTACGTGAGTGCCGTGGCCGGCGGTGCGGTGTGGATCAGCGAGCCCGCGGGCCAGGGGCTCGATGCCGGCTACAGCACCTACGACGTGACCAACCTCGGACCGCTGGGCAGCTTCTCGGGCACCGTTTCCGAGAGCGTCGTCGACACCGCGGCGGGGCCGCTCGTCCTGGAGCAGGCCGGTAGTGCCGCCTGCCCCCAGGCCAGCCCGTCGGCACCCTCGTCGTGCGTGTTCCGCATCGACGTGCACGGCAACGTGAGCGATCCCTCCGGCGTGGGGGCGGCCGTGACGCTCCTCGGTCCGGGGCCGGCCGTCGTCGCGGCCGACACGTCGACCGACCAGTTCGAGCTGTTCCGCCTGTCCTAGCGCGCGCGGCCGCGCCGCGGCCCCGGCGGCGCGCTCAGTAGTGCATGGAGACGCCGCCGTTCGGGCTCAGCAGCTGGCCCGTCACGAAGCTGCTGGCGTCCGAGGCGAGATACAGCACGCAGTACGCGATGTCCGCCGTCTCCCCGACCCGGCGCAGCGGTGCGTGGCGCGCCATCGGCGTGAGGACGGCGGCCTTGGTCTCCTCGTCGACCGTGCCGTCGGGCCGCCGGTAGTAGCGCGCCGTCATGTTGGTCGGCACGAAGCCGGGTGCGACGGTGTTGACCCGCACGCCGTGCTGGCCCACCTCGACGGCCATCGATTGGGTCAGCTGCGCGACACCGGCCTTTGTGATGGCGTAGGGCCCGATGCCCGCTGCGGGGGTGAGCACCGCCGCCGAGGCCATGTTGATGATGGAGCCACCGCCCTGTGCGACCATCACCTTTCCGGCGGCCTGACATCCGTACAGCACACCCTTGAGGTTCACGGCGAGGATGCGGTCGAACTCGTCGGGGTCGACCTCGATGATGGAGCTGTCGATCATGACCCCGGCGATGTTGCACAACACGTGCAGCGCGCCGTGCCGGGACGTGATGTGGCCCACCAGGGTCTCGGCGGCACCGCGGGCGGCGACGTCGAGGTCGGCGCTCTCGGCCTTTCCGCCCTCGCCCACGATGCCCCGCGCCGTCGTCGCCGCGGCCGCGGCGTCGAGGTCCGCGCAGACGACGGTGGCGCCCGCGGCGGCGAGCACCTCGGCGGTGGTGCGCCCGATGTCTCCGCCCGCGCCGGTCACCAGGGCCACGCGGCCCGCCAGGTCGAACGCGTCACGCACACTCCGGGGGGATTCCATCCGGCGCACCCTACGCGCCCGGCGCCCCGGAGCCGCTCAGGCCGTCACGCCCTCCACTGCCAACAGCGCGCGCTTGACCTTGAGGCCGCCGCCGTAGCCGCCGATGCCGTTGCTCGCCAGCACGCGGTGGCAGGGCACGATGATCGGGATGGGGTTGCGCCCGTTGGCCTGGCCCACGGCGCGCGGCCCGTTGGGGCGTCCCACCCGACGGGCCAGCTCGCCGTAGCTGATCGTCTCGCCGTAGGGGATGCGCGTGAGCTCGGTCCACACCTCGCGCTGAAAGTCGGTGCCGTCGAGCTCCATCGGCAGGTCGAATGACGTGCGCTCGCCGGCGAAGTACTCCTCGAGCTGGGTCGCCGTCTCCTTGAGCACCGGCGGCACATCCGACCCGTCGCGGCGCGGGTGGCGGCGCTCGTTGGGCAGCCAGACGCCGATGAGGACGTCTTCGTCGCACTCGAGCACGAGCCGGCCGATCGGCGTCTCGAGCGGCATGGTGGCGGTCGGGGTGGTCTTGGTGGTCTTGGTTGTCGCGGTGGTCATGCGGCACGTCCTTTCGTGGTGCGGGTGGTGAGCGGGGTGGCGGCCGCCGCGGCCGCCGGCAGCGACCACAGGTGCGCCATGGCGTAGCTGCGCCAGGGCCGCCAGGATTCGGTCAGGGCCGTGAGGCGGGCGGGGTCGTCGGGCAGGCCCAGCGACGCGGCGGCCCGGCGGATGCCCAGGTCGGTGGGCATGAACGCGTCCGGGTCGCGCAGCGCCCGCAGCGCGACGTACTCGGCCGTCCAGGGCCCGATGCCGGGCAGGGCGACGAGCGACCGGCGCAGCTCGCGCGGGTCCGCGCCGGGGTCGATGACGACGTCGCCCGACGCGACCGCGGCGGCCAGCGCGCCGAGGGCCAGCCGGCGCCCCGCCGGCATCGCGAAGGCACCGGGGTCGCGCTGGGCCAGCTCGGCCAGCGCAGCCGGCGTGGGGAAGAGGTGGGTGACGCCACAGTCGCCCACGGGAAGCGGTTCGCCCGCGGCGAACACGAGCTTGCCGGTCACGGTGCGGGCGCCGGACACGGAGACCTGCTGCCCGATGACTGCGCGCACGGCCAGCTCGAAGCCGTCGGCGGCGCCGGGCACGCGGCGGCCGGGCCCGGCGCGGACGACTGCGCCGAGCAGGGGGTCGTCGCCCAGCGCGTCGCGCACGGCGACGGGGTCGGCATCAAGGTCGAGCAGCTGCCGGCAGCGCGACACGGCCGTCGTCAGGTCTCGCAGGTCGGCCAGGCGCAGGTCCGCCTCAGCGTACGCCGGGCCCCCACCGTCGGCGTTGCCGTCCGCGGCGGGCGCGCCGAGCGTGACGACGCCATGGCCGTGGGGCAGGCGCAGGCTGCGGGTGTACGTGCTCCCGTCGGCCGCCTCCACGCCGGGGAGGACCCGGGCGCCGAGGAAGTCGAGGACCGACGCCGGGTCGAAGGGGCGGCGGCAGGGGAGGCGCAGATGGATGGCCTGGGCCGGCTCGCGCCCGGTTCCCGACCGTGCGACGGCGCGGCTGTTCCGTGCGGCGCGCCGGCGGAGGCCGCTCGGCGTGTCGGCGAAGATCTGACGCACCGTCTCGTTGCACTGCCGGACGCTGGCGAAGCCCGCCGCGAACGCGACGTGCGCCACCGGCAGGTCCGTCGTCTCGAGCAGGACACGCGCCGTCTGGCTCCGCTGGGCCCGCGCCAGGGCCAGCGGGCCCGTCCCGACCTCCGCCGTGATGAGGCGGTTGAGCTGGCGCGGGCTGTAGCCGAGGCGGGCCGCCAATCCCTCGACGCCCTCGCGGTCGACGATGCCGTCCCGGATGAGCCGCATGGCCCGCGCCACGACGTCCGCGCGCAGGTTCCACTCGGGAGAGCCCGGCGTGGCATCGGGCCGGCACCGCAGGCAGGCGCGGAAGCCGGCCTGTTGGGCGGCCGCCGCGGTGGCGTAGAAGCGCATGTTCTCGCGCTTGGGCGTCCGGGCCGGACAGCTCGGCCGGCAGTAGATCCCGGTCGAGGTGACGGCGCAGAAGAACCAGCCGTCGAAGCGGGCGTCCTTGCTCTTGGCTGCTTCGTAGCAGCGGTCCGGGTCCTCGAGCACCGGCCCATGGTGGCACGGGGTTGTGCCAATTTACTGGCGGAAATCGGACATGGCCGTCGGACCGGGGATGTGAATGGTCCTGGACCGCCTGAGGCTTCTAGTCGGGGAGGCGGATGACGAGGTTGTCGAGAATGCGGACGAGGTCGTGGATGGCGTGGACCACGAGGTTCATGTCCGTCCCATTCTCGGTTCTCTCGTCGATCACGCTCATTTGCCGATCTATCTCCTCGAGTGAAGCCCTCATCTGTGTTGGTGTCTCGGCCATGTAGATCACTCCAGTCCTTCGTTCGCCGACGGCCCGGGGATCTGGCAGCTGACCCGTGAGCCGGTGGTCATCGGATGGGCTCGTCAAGCTACACATCCGGTCGGGCCCGCCGCGGCTCCTCGAACGGGGGTGTCGGTCCGTCCTTGACACTTCCCTCACACTTTCCACATCGGAACTTCAGGATCGGCGCCGATGCTTGGCGTCATGGGGCGCGTCACACAGACGTGTAGGGGCCCCGGAGGCCGGGGACAGAGGACCTGGTGTTAGCGGACGCCCAGCCCGGGACCGCGGACCTGGTGGCTCACCTGTATCGACGCGCCGGCTTTGGCGCGCTCCCGAGCGAGCTGGCCACCGCGACGGGCGAGGGATACGACGCAACGGTCGCCACGCTGGTGCGCGGGCTCACCCAGCCCGATCCGGGCGCCGCCGCCATCGCGGCACCGACGCTCAGCCCCCCACCGCCGCCGGCGCAGCGGCGCGCCATGGACGTGGCGTCGCGGCGTCAGCTGCAGATGGAGATCCGCCAGCAGTTCGTGGAGCTGTCCTCGTGGTGGCTGGCCCGGATGATGGCGACGTCCAACCCCCTCAAGGAGAAGCTCACGTTCCTGCTGCACGGGCACTTCCCGACGGCGATCTCGAAGGTCCGGTTCCCGCTCTACATGTACGGCCAGAACCAGCTCTTCCGCACGCAGGGCAGCGGGGACTTCGACACCCTGACTCAGGCGGTGGCCACGGACCCCGCCATGCTCATCTGGCTCGACGCCAACTCCAACCAGGCGTCCAACCCCAACGAGAACTTCGCCCGCGAGCTCATGGAGCGCTTCACCATGGGCATCGGCACCTACACGCAGAACGACGTGCGCGCCGCCGCCTACTGCTTCACCGGGTGGAAGCTCAACCCCCGCACCAACGCGTTCGCCTTCGATGCGGCACAGCACAGCACGACGCCGCAGACGTTCCTCGGGACGACTCGCGTCAACAGCGGCCAGCAGGTCATCGACATTGTCACGCACAGCGAGGCCTCTAGCCGTTTCGTGCCGTCACGCTTTTGGAGCTACCTCGCCTACCCGGTCAGCCCCGGTGATCCTGTCGTGGCGGACCTGGCACCGGGGTACGCGGCGGACCGCAACATCGGCAACCTCCTGACCGCGATCTTCCAGCACCCGCGGTTCACGCAGGCGCGGGCCCGCACCGGGCTCGTCAAGCAGCCCACCGAGTACATGGTCGGGGCGCTGCGCGCGCTCGGCGTCAGCGCGGCCGGCGTGCAGGCGAGACCAGCCGAGCTGATCCCCGTCTTTGAGAGTCTGGGCCAGGTCCTCTTCGACCCGCCGAGCGTGGGTGGCTGGCCCCAGAACGGCTACTGGCTCTCGACCTCCGCCTCCCTCACGCGGTGGGAGTTCGCGCACCGCCTGGCCCACGCCGCCGACATCTCGCCCGTCGCCGACGCCGCGCCGCCTTCCCGGGTGGATGCAGCCGCGGAGATGCTCACCATCTCGGATTGGAGCGCGTCCACGGCGGCCGTGCTCCGGGGCGCCGCGAACGACCCGCCCACCCTGGTCACCCTCGCGCTGGTGTCCCCCGAGTACGTGAGCAACTGAGGAGGGACGTCCGTGCGCGAGCCGACCGAACCGACCTGGACCGAATCGCCGCCCGTTCCGACGTGGGAGACGTGGCCGCGAGCGCAGGGGCCCGAGTCGCGGTCCGACCTCCCACAGACCCTCCCGGCGGAGGAGGCGCCGGCGCCCTCCGGTCCACCTCCGCCGGGACGCCACCTCGACCGGCGCGCCTTCCTCGGGCTGGCGGCGGGCGTCGGCGCGTTGGGCGCACTGGGCGCGGTGCTGGGCCCCCGCGCCTGGGACAGCCTCTTCGGTGGCGGGTCCAGCGCGACGACCGGCGCCATGGGCACCGATGCCGGTGCGACGCTGGTGTTGCTGACCCTCTACGGCGGCAACGACGGCCTCAACACCGTGATCCCGTACCAGAACCCGGCGTACGCCGCGACGCGCGGGTCCCTGGCCGTCGACCCCTCGACCGTGCTGCCGCTCGCCGACGGCTACGGGCTGCACGCCGGCATGCCCGGCTTCAAGAAGCTCTGGGACGCACATGAGCTCGCTGTCGTCCACGGCGTGGGGTTCGCCGACCCCAACTACAGCCATTTCGAGTCGATGGACATCTGGCAGAGCGGGGTGCCGGAGACACCGGTCGCCACCGGATGGCTCGGACGCTGGCTGGACGGCACCAAGTCGAGCCCCCTGCGGGCCATCGCACTCGGCCCGACCCTGCCGACGGCCCTCTCGGGCCAGAAGGTGCAGGGCGCGGCGATCCCGATCGGCCCGCTCGTGCTGCCGGGCGACGCCGCCGAGCAGTCGCTCTACGCCGCGCTCGCCCGGGCCGGTGCGGCGGACCCGCCACTGGCTGCACAGGCCGCCACGTCGGACGCGGTCTTGCTCGAGCTCAACCGGCGGCTCGGGCCGCTCCTGGACAAGAGCGGGACGGCGAACCCGCTGCACCTGTCGGGTCCCGCGGCGCAGAGCCAGGGTGCCGCCGGCGCGCTCGCCATCGCCAACGGCGGCGGCGGCACGTCGGCTGGTGACGTCATGGCCGTGCAGCTGAGCACGGTCGCCAACCTGATCCTGGCCGGCGCCGGCGCGGACGTCTACAGCGTGGAGCTCGGCGGCTTCGACACCCACGCCGATCAGGTCGCCGTGCAGAGCGCACTGCTCACGCAGGTGGACACCGCGGTGACCGCCTTCGTCGACACCCTGCGTGGCACCCGCCGTGGCGACAAGACGGTGGTCCTCATCTACACCGAGTTCGGCCGGCGCGTTGGCGCCAACGCCAGCGCGGGCACGGACCACGGGTGGGCCAACGTCGCGTTCGTGGCCGGACCGCCCGTCAAGGGCGGTTTCTACGGCGAGCCCCCGAGCCTGACCAACCTCTCGGAGGGCAACACCGTCTACACGACCGACTTCCGCACGCTCTACGCCACCATGCTGGGTGGCGTCCTCGGCACCGATCCCAAGCCGTTCCTCGACGGGTCGTTCAAGCAGCTGGCGCTCTTCTGACGGACGGGCGGCCTCAGCGCTGCAGCGCGTGCGCCAGGACGAGCCGGCGGTGGGTGGCGGCGTCGCCCCAGGCTCGTGAGAGCGCCCACGTGCGCTTCAAGAAGAAGTGGAGGTCGCACTCCCACGTGTAGCCGATGGCGCCGTGGACTTGGAGCGCCACCCGGGCGGCCAGGTCGGCGGCGTCCGAGGCCATCGCCTTCGCCATGGAGGCGTCGTGCGAGAGGGTCGGCTGCGCCGAGGCCAGGGACCAGGCGGCGCGGTAGGTGGCCGGGCGCGCGAACTCGAGCGCCACCCGGGCGTTGGCCAGGAGGTGCTTGACGGCCTGGAAGCTGCCGATCGGTTTGCCGAACTGGTGCCGCACCTTGGCGTAGGCGGCGGCCATGGCGACCATCCGGTCGGCCAGCCCGATGAGCAGGGCGGCGGATCCGGCAGCGGCGCGGTCGGCCAGCAGCGCGGCGGCGGCCTCGGCCGCCACGCCGTAGGCGAGCAACGTGTCGGAGGCCAGCGGCCAGTGGACGGTGGACAGGTCGCGCGACGCGCTGAGTGCGGGAGTCGGTTCGGCGGTGCACGACGCCGCTGGCACCGCGTGCAGCTGCCAGCCCGACTCGGTGTCGCGGCAGGCGAGCAGCAGGATCCCGGCGTCGCGGGCTCCCGAGACGCGCGGCGTGCGCAGCATGCCGTCGGCCGACACCTCGGTCGGGGACGTGATGCCCCGCGCCGTGACATCTATGCCGCCCACGGCGGCGACGACGTCGTCCTCGACCAGCGCGTCGAGGGCGGCCGCCGCCGCGGGGTCCGGCAGTAAGGCGGCCAGGGTGGGCGCCGCCAGCGCAGCGGTCTCGAGCAGCGGCTCGGGCAGACAGGCGTGGCCGGCCTCCTCCAGCACGCCCACGAGGTCGACGTCGCTCCGCCCCAGGCCGAGTGCGGCTTCCGGCACGACAAGCGCGGGCGCACCCAGCTCGGCGAGCACGGCCCAGCGGTTGCGGCTCTGTTCCGCCCGGCCGTCGTCGTCCGCCAGCTCGAAGGCGCGCAGGTCGTCGACGGTGCACTCGGCATCGAGGACGGTGCGCACCCCCTGACGGAGTTCGTCTTGCTCGTCGGAGAACGTGAAGTCCACGGGCTCGTCCGGCTCGTCCGCGCCGTCCCGCTCAGCGGGGCAGCCCGAGCAGGCGCTCGGCCACGACGTTGCGTTGGATCTCGTTGGTCCCGGCGTAAATGGGTCCGGCCAAGGAGAACAGGTAGCCATCGAGCCATTCGCCCGGTGCACCCGCGTGCAGGAGCTCGGCGTCGGTCCCGAGGAGGTCGAGGGCCGCGGTGTGGATGGCGACGTCGGTCTCGGACCAGAAGATCTTGTTGGCGCTGGCCTCGGGGCCGACCGCGTGTCCCCGTGCCACGCGGGAGGCGGTCCAGTAGGTGTGCAGCTCGTACGCCTCCGCGTTCATGTGGGCCTGCGCCACGGCGTCGGCCGACGCGTCGGGGCCGCCGCGCGAGGCGTAGAGCCGCAGGAGGCGGTCGGCTGCCTCGGTGTAACGCGCGGGGCTGCGCAGCGAGAGTCCTCGTTCCGACCCGGCCGTGGCCATGGCGACGGACCAGCCGTGGCCCACCTCGCCGAGCACCTGGTCTTCCAGCACCTCGACGTCGTCGAAGAAGATCTCGGCGAAGCCGGTCTCGCCGTCGATCTGGGGGACGGGGCGCACGGTCACGCCGGGCGCGTCCATGGCGATCAGGAAGTAGGTGAGGCCGCGGTGGCGATCCGACTCGGGGTCGCTGCGGAAGATGCCGAAGCACCAGTCGGCGAACGCACCCCGGCTAGCCCAGGTCTTCTGGCCGTTGAGCACCCATATGCCCTCCGCGGTGCGTTCGGCGCGGGAGCGGATGCCGGCGAGGTCGCTGCCCGCGTCCGGCTCGGACCAGCCCTGGCACCAGATTTCGTCGCCCGCGGCCATCGGCGGGAGGAAGCGCGCCCTCTGGGCGTCGGTGCCGTACTCGAGCATGGTCGGCGCCAGGAGGAAGATGCCGTTCTGGCTCACGCGCTTCGGGGCGCGGGCGCGGTAGTACTCCTCCTCGAAGATCAGCCACTCGAAAATTCCGAGGTCTCGGCCGCCGTACTCGACGGGCCAGCTGACGACGGACCAGCGGTCCTCGAACATGGTGCGCTCCCAGGCGCGGTGCGCCTCGAAGCCTTCGCGCGTATCGAAGGAGGGGAGGGGCTTGGCGGGGACGTGTGCCTCCAGCCACGCACGGGCCTCGGTCCGGAACGCCTCCTGCTCGGCGCTGAAGGTCAGGTCCATGGCGGTGCGAATCTGGCACAGGCACTGCGGCCTTGCCAAGGTGGCGATGGGTGGAGCTGGTCGCCGCTCAGCTCTGGGCGCCTGGGGCCCGGTGCAGGATCAAGGTCTGCACGAAGTAGTCGACGATGATCCGCGCGATGTCCCCCGGGTCGGGTGAGCCGCCGGACTGGTCGAACCCGTGTCCTGCCCCGTGGATCATGATCAGCCGGGTCGGCACGCCGTTGGCCGCGAGGTCCCAGGCCAGCTCCTCGGACTGCTGCGGGTACACGACGTTGTCGTTGTCCGACTGCAGCAGCAGGAAGGGCGGGTTGCCGGGTGCCGCGTAGGTCACGGGGCTGGCCGCCCGCAGCGCGGCACTCAGTCGCTGGGGCGGCACCGTGCCGAGCAGGGAAATGAAATTCTCCTGCACGAGCATGCTCTCGCCTTGGTCGCCGAGGGTGAGCAGGTCGCTCGGACCCGCCATGTCGACGACGGCCTCGACCTTGCTCGATTCGTCCGTGTAGGCCCCGACGTCCCAGCCGGCCGCGGGGCCGGCCGTCCCCAGCAGCGCGACCAGGTGGCCGCCCGCGCTCTGGCCCCACGCCCCGATCTCATTCGGATCGACGTTGAGGTCCTGGGCGTTGGCCCGCAGAAAGCGGATCGCGCATTTCACGTCCTCTATCTGTGCGGGCCACGGCGAGCGAGGCCCGAGGCGGTAGTCAAGGCTGGCGACGACGAACCCCTGCGCCGCCAGGTCGGGGCCGACGGTGCCGATGATGAAGCCGCCGGTCGTGAGGTCCCCCGAGATCCAGGAACCGCCGTGCACGTACACGGCCGCCGGGGCCGGACCGTGCAGCTTCGTGGGCTCGGTGATTCGCGCGTGCTCGTGGTTGCAGTAGGTGATCGTCAGCTGCTGGCCCGCAGCCAGGGGATGGGTGAACGAGGTCCCCGCCCCATTCGCCACCGTCGTGGCCGCCCCACCGCCCTCGGGGGTGGTCGGGCTGGCGCTGGTGCAGCCGGACAGGGTGGCCAGAAAGAGGAGGGCGAGCGTGCAGACGGCGGCGGTCGAGAGGCGTCTGCGCATGGCCCCCCAATGTTGGTCGATGCGGGGCTTCGGGCGGTTCTACCCCGGTCCGCGCTGTGGACCACAGCCCGCCGTCACGTCCTGGGTATGTGCCAACTGCATCGGGCCGCGCCTTCTCGTTTCGGGCACAAACGAGGCGCCCTGGCTACTCGAAATCGGGGCGAACGAGAAGCTGGATCCCGATACAGGTGGGTTCGCCGTCGGACGGCCGAGTCCACTCCATCTGGCACCTAACCTGATTCGGCGTCAGAATTGAGCCTCCTATGCCGAACGCGGTGATCATCGACGCCGTCCGCACGCCCGTGGGTCGCCGGGGCGGCCGCCTCTCGGGGTGGCACGCCACCGATCTGGCGGCCCAGCCGTTGGCGGCCCTGCTGGCCCGCAACGACCTCGACCCCGCCCTGGTGGAGGACGTCGTCATGGGCTGCACCATGACGGTCGGGGAGCAGGCCATGAACATCGCCCGCAACGCGGCAATGGGAGCCGGTTTCCCCGACTCGGTGCCCGGGACGACCGTCGACCGGCAGTGCGGCTCGGCCCAGCAGGCCATCCACTTCGCGGCCCAGGCCGTCATGGCCGGGGCGATGGACGTGGCCATCGGCGCGGGCGTGGAGTCGATGAGCCGGGTCCCCATCGGCTCGACCACCGAGCCCGGGCCGGGTGAGGCCTACGGCCCCCTCTACCTCGAGCGCTTCGAGCTCATCCACCAGGGCGAGTGCGCCGAGGAGATCGCCCGGCGCTGGAAGATCTCCCGCGAGGAGATGGACGCGTTCGCCCTGCGCTCGCACCAGCGGGCCGCCCGCGCAACCGACGAGGGCCGCTTCGCCGGCGAGATCGTCCCTCTGGAGGCCAGGGTGCACCCCGACGTGCCGGGGGCGGACGAGGTGAACGCGGCGCACGGGCTCCTTGAGGCCGACGAGGGCATCCGGCGCGACACCTCGGCCGAGAAGCTGGCGGCGCTGAAGCCGGCCTTCTCCGAGACCGGGACGGTGACCGCGGGGTCGTCCTCGCAGATCTCCGACGGCGCGGCCGCCGTGCTGATCATGAGCGAGGAGCGGGCCTCCGCGCTCGGGCTGACACCCCGGGCCCGCTTCCATACCTTCGCCGTGGCCGCCAACGACCCGCAGATCATGCTGACCGCGCCCATCCCGGCCACCGAGCTCGTCTTGTCCAAGGCGAAGCTGACCCTCGACGACATGGACCTCTTCGAGATCAACGAGGCCTTCGCCTCGGTCGTGCTGGCCTGGGAGCGCGAGTACCACCCCGACATGGACAAGGTGAACTCGAATGGCGGCGCCATCGCCATCGGCCACCCGACCGGGTGCTCGGGCGCCCGCCTGATGGCCACCCTGCTCAACGAGCTGGAGCGCACCGGCGGCCGTTACGGCCTGCAGACCATGTGCGAGGGCGGAGGGCAGGCCAACGCCACCATCATCGAGCGCCTGGGCTGACCGGGCGAACGGCTGACGGACGCATGAGCATCAGTGAGGCCGTGACCAGGGTACCCGTCGTCGAAGGCTGGTTCACGACCGGCGCGGACGGACAGGCGCCGGCGCTGCTCGGCTCGCGCTGCACGGGCTGCGGCACCTACGCCTTCCCGGCCGAGGCGAGCTACTGCCGGAACCCCGACTGCTCCTCCACCACGTTCGAGACGGTTGAGCTGTCGCGCCGGGGCCGCATCTGGTCCTACACCGATGCCCGCTACCAGCCGCCGGCACCGTACGTGGCGGCGGACCCTTACGTGCCTTTCTGCCTGGCCGCAGTGGAGCTGGCCGACGAGAAGCTGGTCGTCATGGGCCAGATCGTCGGCGGCGTGACCGTGGACGACCTGACCGTGGGCGACGAGGTGCAGCTCGTCGTGGACACCCTGTACTCGGAGGACGGCTGCGACTACCTGGTCTGGAAGTGGCGGCCCCTCGACGGCGTGCCCGGGACGCCCGGCCGGGAGGGATGAGCGTGGCCAGGGAAGAAGGGAAGGTCGCCGTCCTCGGTGCCGGCATGCACGAATGGGGCAAGTGGGGGCGGCCCTTCGTCGAATACGGGCTGGCCGCCGCCCGCGACGCGCTGGCCGACGCCGGGCTGGGCTGGCGGGACATGCAATACGTCTCGGGCGCCGACACCATTCGCAACGGCTACCCGGGTTTCGTGTCCGGTGCCACCTTCGCCCAGGCGCTCGGCTGGACGGGGGCGCCGGTCTCGAGTGTCTACGCCGCCTGCGCGTCGGGCGCCGCGGCGATCGGCAACGCGCGCGCCCAAATCCTCGCCGGCCTGTGCGACGTCGCCATCGTCGTCGGCGCGGACACCACGCCCAAGGGCTTTTTCGCGCCAGTCGGGGGTGAGCGCAAGGACGATCCCGACTGGCTGCGCTTCCATCTTCTCGGCGCCACCAATCCGACCTACTTCGCGTTGTACGCGCGTCGGCGCATGGACCGCTTCGGCGCGACCGAGGAGGACTTCGCGCAAGTGAAGGTGAAGAACGCCCGGCACGGGTTGGCCAACCCGAAGGCGCGCTACCGCAAGGAGGTCAGCGTCGACGAGGTGTTGGCCTCGCCGATGGTGGCCGACCCGCTGCGCCTGCTAGAGATCTGCGCCACCTCCGACGGCGGCGCGGCGCTCGTGCTTTCTTCCATGGAGTTCGCGCGGCGGCACACGGGCGGCGCGGCGCCGATCGTCACCGTCGACGCCGTCTCGACCGTCACGCCGGCGTTCCCCAACACCGTGATAGAGATGCCGAACTTCGCGACCGACTCCGCGGTCACCGTGTCGTCGGTGTCGTCGGACACCTCGTCGGAGGTGGCGCGCTTCCGGCCGTCCATCGCCGCCGCGGCCTACGCGGCGGCGGGCATCGGCCCCGAGGACGTGAGCCTGGCCGAGGTGTACGACCTCTCCTCCGCGTTGGAGCTCGATTGGTACGAGGACATCGGCCTCTGTGGCGAGGGCGAGGCGGAGAAGCTGCTGCGCGACGGCGCCACGTCCCTGGGCGGACGCGTGCCGGTGAACCCGTCGGGCGGGCTGTCGTGCTTCGGCGAAGCCATTCCCGCCCAGGCGATCGCACAGGTCTGCGAGTGCGTGTGGCAGCTCAGGGGCACGGCCGCCGGTCGGCAGGTCGAAGGGGCACGCGTGGCGGTGACCGCGAATCAGGGTCTATTCGGCCACGGCTCCTCGGTTGTGCTTTCGCGCTGAAAACCCCAGGTGGCGCGCCTGATACCGGCGCTCCTGCGGCTTTTCGGCGCTCGGTGTGTGAATGACCGGTGTTTCGGGTATTGCCTGAATTGACACCAATTCAGGGGCGAGGCCTCTTAACCTTGTCGACACGGACGCGTAAGAGTCACTGAGAGTCGGTGTCGGCGCGGAACGACGCTGCGAATGGAGGAAGTACTGCATGTTGGCGACCAACGCGACGGAGTTGCGACAAGATGGGGTCCGTCAGAGGGGAGCTGGAGACGCCATGCCCGACAAGGAGCACGGAGACGGGTCCGATGAGGTCCTGCACGCGCTCGAGGAGCTCGAGTCGGTGCTGCGGGAAAACGCCGAGAGCGAGCGGTTGCTCTCCAAGCGGATCGCCGATGTGCGCCTGGCGCGCCAGAACGGCCAGGAATGGAAGGCCATCCTGGGCGACGAGGACGAGCCCGGCACCGTCCAGCTGGTGAGCACCATTCTGCGCCGCCAATCCGAGGCCAGCGGCTACCTGCGCCGGTCCCTGGTCGTGGCGCTGCGCTCCGAGGGACAGAGCATCCCGAGCATCGCCCACCTCTTCGGTGTGACGCACCAGCGGGTGTCGAACCTGCTGCGCCGGGTGGCGCAGGGTGCCGGCGGGTCCGACAGCGAGTAACGACTGGTTCGCCGACTAGGTCGGCGAACGGTCCCATCCCCGCAGCACCGCATCGGCCTCGCGCACGATGCTGTCGACGACTTCGGCGACCGGCGGCAGCGACTCGAGCAGCCCCACCACCTGACCGGTCGGGAGCACGCCGACGTCGGTTCGTCCCTCGACCAGCGCCGCCTTGGTCATGACCGGTGCGTTGGCGGCCATCACCACCTGCGCCCAGGTGAGCTCGTTGCCGTGCTTCATGGCGCGGCCCTCGCGCAGGAGCGAGCGCATGCTCGCACCGGACTCGGCCCGGAAGCGCCAGGCGCTGCGCAGCGCGCGCGGCAGTGAGCGCAGCCAGCTCTGGGACTCCAGGTGGTCGACGAGCACGGTGCGCACGACCCGCTGCGGGGCGCCGTCGACCTTCGTCGTCACCACGGTCCCGGTGACCGGCGTGCCCAGGTAGAGGCCCTTCACGGACTCGGGCACCCGGCTCTCGGCTGAGAGGAGGAAGCGGGTTCCCATGGCGACCCCGGCGGCGCCGTAGGCGAGTGCGGCCACCAGCCCCCGCCCGCTGAAGAAGCCGCCGGCCGCGATCACGAGCACCCGGTCCCCCACGGCGTCGACCACCTGGGGCAACAGGAGGGTGGTCGGCACGGTGCCCGTGTGGCCGCCGCCCTCGGCGCCCTGGGCGATGACGGCGTCGACGCCCCACTCGGCCACCTTTTCGGCGTGGCGCCGGGCGCCCACGGTCGGCACGACGAAGAGGCCTGCCTCCTTGCAGCGCGCCACGAGGGCGGGATTGGGAGCCTGGGCGAAGCTGGCCACGCGGGCGCCCGTCTGGATCATCAGCTCTATGCGCTCGCCGACGTCGGCCACGTCGGTGCGCAGGTTGACCCCGAACGGCGCGGCGGTACGGCTGCGCACCTCCGCGATGGCCTTGGCGAGGTCGTCGAGCGTCATGGTGGCCGAGGCGAGGATGCCGAGGCCGCCCGCTTCGCACGTGGCGGCGACGAGGCGGGGTCCCGCCACCCAGCCCATCCCGGTCTGCACGAGCGGGTACCGGATGCCGACCCGCTCGCACAGCGCGGTGTGCAGCGCCGGGTGGAGCGGGCCGGGGGCGTCCGGGGCGCCGGGGGTCGCGGTCAGGTCCGCACCTCGCGGTCGCGCAGCAAACCCGGGTCCAGCACGACCCGGATGAGGTCGAGCTCCTCGAGGGTGGGCGGGCGCGTCTCGGCGACGTCGGCGGGGACGCTGAGCTCGAAGCCGGTAGCGGCCACGATCTCGTCGACCGTCACGCCGGGGTGGTATGAGCTCAGCCGCATGGTGTGGTCCGGCGTCTCGAAGTCGAACACCCCCAGGTTCGACACGACCCGGCGGATGTCGTGGAACCGCGTCGCCCCGGCGCCGGCCGCGGCGGCCCGGCCGTAACCGACACCGCTCACGACGTCGACGTGCGCGACGAAGGTGCGGACGCTGTGGTCAGGGACCCAGTAGCTCGTCGGGTGGTTGACGGAGTTGCCCGGCGCGCCGCGCACGCCCACGAGCTGCACCTTGGGCCGGCGGTGGTCGCCGATGGCCGAGATGTTCTGGTTGCCGGTACGGTCGATCTGGCTCGCCATCATCATGATGTGGCGCCGGCCCGACCACACCACGTCGAACACGCTGCGGTAGGGCATGGCCGCCTCGCGCAGGATCTCGCCTGGCGGGGTGGCGAGGGACGGCGCGCCCACCATGAGCGCGGCCTCGCCGTCGGTAAGCACGAGGTCGGGTGCGAAGGTGAGCTTGGCCAGCCGGGCACCGAGCGAGGGGATGGTGCCGAAGGGGCTCGCCATGACCTCGCCGGCGCTGCGCCAGGCGTCGGCGCAGGCGATCACGCAGGACTCGGCGCGGGAGACGCCGGGGCTGACGTTCGTGAGCGCGTCGGGGCTCACGCCTGGGCCCGTTCCTTCACCCGGGCCTGGTACTCGTCCTCGGGCACCAGGACGTAGCGCTTGGCGAAGGCCTCCCACTCGGCGGGGTCGCCGGCTGCCGCGGCGTACTCCTTCTGGAAGGCCTCGTCGCGCCCGTAGTCGGGCGGGTTGGCCGTGAAATGGGCGCCGCCGGGCGCCGGCGCCACCCCGTCGGTGAGCATGCGGTGGATGGGCACGCTCGAGAGCGGGTTGGTGCCCCCGGCCAGCGTCCCGTTCTCGACGATGCGTTCGGCCGTCACGAAGCGGCGTTCGGCCGCGCCGAGGAACAGCGGGTCGAAGAACGCGTCGGGGCTGAGCACCTGCGCGTTGCCGGCCGAGTCGGCCCGGTTGGTGTGGACGATGGCCGCATCGAGGTGCAGGGCCGGCATGGCGACCAGCTCCACGTCAGCGTCGGCGGGGTCGGACAGGTGGGGGCTGCCGATGCCGTAGGGGGAGCGGACGAGCGCGATGTCGGGGTTGACGGCGAGGACGTCGGAGCCCAGCCCGGCGCGCGTGGGCAGGAAGGGCACCCGCCACGCCGCGGCCTGGAGCCCGAGGAAGAACATGCCCTCGTCCACCTCCATCACCTCGACCTGCCCGTGCTGGCGGGCGGCGCGCCAGTGCGGATCGAGCGCGATGGAGTCGAGCGTGACGAAGCCGCACACGACCTTGCACACCTTGTGCGTGGCGCAGAGCAGCCCGACGTCGGGCCCGCCGTAGGCGACGACGGTCAGGTCGGTGAGTGACGAGCGGCAGATGGCGCGCACCACGGCCATGGGCTTGCGCCGGGAGCCCCAGCCGCCGATGCCGATGGTCATGCCCGAGCGGAGCTCGCCCACGATGTCGTCGACGGTGGTGCGCTTGTCGGGCACTACCCGCTCATTTGGAGGTGTCGGCGTCGCGCTTCTCGACGAAGGCGGCGCGCTGCTCGTCGGCCACCCCGCGCACGTGGAGCTCGTAGGTGAAGCCCTGCTCGTAGCGGTAGCTCCGCTTCACGTCGACGGGGTCGATCCCGTTGAGCGACTCCTTGGCGCGGCGGATGATGGTCGGGCTCTTGGTCGCGATGGCGGCGGCCAGCTCACGTGTCGCCGCCAGGAGGCGGTCCGGCGGTACCACCGCGGCGACCGATCCATAGGACGCCAGCTCGGCGGCCGTGATCGGCTCGGCCGTGTAGACCATCTTGCGCACGGCGTGCTGGGGGACCAGGCGGGCCAGGTGGGTGGCCGCGCCGAGCGCGCCACGGTCCACTTCGGGCAGGCCGAAGGTGGCGTCCTCCGACGCCACGACGATGTCGGCGTTGCCGACGAGGCCGATGCCGCCGCCCAGGCAGAACCCGTTGACCGCCGCGATGACGGGCACCTCGCAGTCGTACACGGCGGCGAAGGCGGCGAAGCAGCCGCGGTTGGCGCCGACGAGGGCCTCGTCGCCCTTGGCGTTGATCTCCTTGATATCGACGCCGGCGCAGAAGCCGCGTCCTGTCGCCCGCAGTATGACGACCCGGTTGTCGGGGACCCGTCCCGCCTCGGTGAGCGCGTCGGCCAGCGCGAACCAGCCCGCCACGTCGAGGGCGTTGACCGGAGGGTGGTCGATGACCACCTCGGCGACGCCGTCGAGCTCCTGGAGGGTCTGGATCGGCATGGCGGAGGGAACTTAGGCCAGGGCGCTCGCACGGGCCAACGGGGGCCTGCCCGGGCCGGGGCAGGGACGGGGCCGGGGCGGGGCCGGGGCGGGGCAGACCACCTAGGGTGGCGAGCCGTGACGCAGCCGGCCTTCGACTTCAGCGAACAGGTCGTCGTGGTGACCGGCGGATCGCGCGGGGTGGGTGCCGGCATAGTGGCTGCGTTCGTCGGCGCGGGCGCACGCGTCGTGACCTGCGGCCGCCACGAGGCGACGGTCGACGGTGCGGTCTTCGTCACCGCCGACGTACGCAAGCCGGCCGACGCCGAACGCGTGATCGCCAAGGCGATAGAACAGTTCGGCCGGCTCGACGTCCTCGTGAACAACGCCGGCGGCGCGCCCCACGCCCTGGCGGCCGAGCAGACCCCCCGCTTCGTCGAGGCGGTGGTCGGACTCAATCTGCTGGCCCCGCTGTGGTGCGCCCAGTCGGCGCACAAGGTGATGGTGGTGCAGGAGGACGGCGGCTGCATCGTGAACGTGGCCAGCGTGTCGGGGCTGCGCCCGTCGCCGGGGGCCTCCGCCTACGGCGCCGCCAAGGCGGGGCTCATCAACCTCACCGCGACGCTGGCCATGGAGTGGGCGCCGCTGGTCCGGGTGAACTGCGTGAGTGCCGGGCTGCTCGACACCGGTGCGGGCGACGACTTCTACGGCGGGCCCGGGGGCCTGGCCAGGGTGGCGGCCACGGTGCCCCTCGGGCGGATGGGCACGCCCGACGACGTGGCGCAGGCGTGCCTGTTCCTGGCGAGCCCGGCGGCGGCCTTCGTGTCGGGAGCGAACCTCGTCCTCGACGGCGGCGGCGAGGAGCCGCCCTTCCTGGGCGCGTTGCGCGAGGAGTAGGCGGGAAGGCCGGGGCCGGCGCCGGACGGCCGAGGGGCCGCAGGGCCGGCGGAGCGGTCCCGAGCGCCCGTTCGGTCCACGTCGACGAACTCGGCGATTAGGGGCGAACGGGGGCTTAGCTGCTAGACACAACGACCGTGAAATTGGCGGTCCCCACCGAGACGCGCCCCGGGGAGCGCCGTGTGGCCCTCGTCCCGGACGTGGCCAAGAAGCTGGTGGGCGCCGGCTGGGAGATCGCCGTCCAGGCCGGGGCAGGCGCCGCGGCCGCCTTCTCCGACGCCGCGTTCGCGAACGCCGGGGCGACGGTGGCGCCGGATGCCGGATCGACGGTGTCGGGTGCGGGCCTGGTCGTGAAGGTCAACCCGCCGTCAGCGGAGGAGGCCGCCGCGCTGCCCGAGGGCGCCGCGTTGTTGAGCTTCTTCGGGGTCGCCCAGGCCGAGGACGCGGTGCGCGCGCTGGCCGACCGGGGCGCCACCGTCTTCAGCTTCGACCTGCTGCCGCGTATCAGCCGGGCGCAGAGCATGGACGCGCTGAGCTCGCAGGCCACGGTGTCGGGCTACCGGGCCGGGCTGGCGGCGGCCGAGCATCTCGCCAAGTTCTTCCCGATGTTCATGACGGCGGCCGGCACGGTGCCCCCGGCCAAGGTCCTCGTGATGGGCGTGGGGGTGGCCGGCCTCCAGTCGATCGCGACGGCGCGGCGCCTCGGCGCCGTGGTGAAGGCGTACGACGTACGCGCCGCGGCCAAGGAGGAGGCGGAGAGCCTCGGCGCCACCTTCCTCGACACCGGCGTCTCGGCCGAGGGCACCGGCGGGTACGCCCGCGAGCTGACCCCCGAGGAGCTCGACCGCCAGGGCGCGGCGCTGGCCGAGGAGGTCGGCCGCTCCGACGTGGTCATCACGACGGCGGCCGTGCCGGGCCGCAAGGCGCCTGTGCTCGTGACCGCAGCGATGGTGGAGGGCATGGCCGAGGGGGCGGTGGTGGTCGACATGGCGGCCGACCAGGGCGGCAACTGCGAGCTCACGCAGGATGGCGAGACGGTGGAGCACAACGGCGTGCAGATTGTGGGCATGGCCAACCCGCCGGCGGGCATGCCCACCCACGCCAGCTTCCTCTACGCCCGCAACGTGGCCAACGTCCTGGGGTTGATGGGTCCCGAGGGCACGCTGGCGCCGGACTGGGACGACGAGATCGTGACCGGCATGTGCGTGCTGCGGGACGGCAAGCCCGTAGCGCCGGCGGCGGTGGAGCTGCTCGGCCGTGGCGTCGGCGGAACGGGGGGTGCACAGTCGTGATGGGGTTGTTGGGATTCGTAGAGCCGACGACGACGACGGGGATCGTCGCCTACCTCACCGTCTTCGTGTTGGCAGCCTTCGTGGGGATAGAGGTCGTCTCGAAGGTCCCCAGCATCCTCCACACCCCGCTGATGTCGGGGTCCAACGCGATCCACGGCATCGTGCTCGTCGGCGCCCTCGTCGTCATGGGCGACGCTCATGGCACGGCGCAACTGGTCCTCGGGTTCCTGGCCGTATTCCTCGCCACGCTGAACATCGTCGGCGGATTCGTGGTGACCGACCGCATGCTGGAGATGTTCAAAGGCAAGCCCGGTGAGCGGGCCAAGGCGTCGGCCGCGGCGACCAAGGCCGAGGACGCCGCAGCCGGGCCGGGCGGTGACGGGTCGGCCGCCGCCAGTGGCGGGACCGGGGGTGCGGCCTGATGCTGGCGGCGTCCTTCACCCTGGATACCGCGCGCGACCTCGCCTATCTGGTCGCCATTGCGGGCTTCATCTTCGCCCTCAAGGGCCTCAGCTCACCTAAGCACGCCCGCCAGGGGGAACTGGTCGGTGCGGCGGCGGCGGCGCTGGCCGTCGGCATGACGTTTACCCTGCCGACGCTGCGCCACTCGGGGAAGAACCTCGTGCTGGCGCTCATCGCCATGGCGCTCGGCGCGGCCATCGCGGTGCCGGTGGCGCGCTTCGTGAAGATGACGGCGATGCCACAGCTCGTGGCCATCTTCAACGGGGTGGGCGGCGGCGCGGCGGCGCTCATCTCCATCGTGGAGCTGCTGCACCTGCACTTCCTCGGGCTGCAGCCCGCGGTCTACGTCACGGCCGAGGTGCTGCTCGGCGTCCTGATCGGGTCGGTGTCGTTCTCGGGGAGCGCGATTGCGTTCATCAAGCTGCAGGAGCTCATCACGGGGCGGCCCATCACCTACCCGGGCCAGCAGCAGATCAACGGCCTCGTCGGCCTCGCCATCGCGGCGATCATCGTCCTCGCGCTCGTCACCGGCAGCATCGTCTACGTCTGGGTGATCCTCGGCCTGGCGCTGGTGCTCGGGGTGATCTTCGTGCTGCCCATCGGGGGCGCCGACGTGCCGGTGCTCATTTCGCTGCTCAACTCGTTCACCGGTCTGGCCGTGGCCGCTTCGGGCTTCGTGCTCAACAACTACCTGCTAATCGTCGCCGGCACCCTGGTCGGGGCGTCCGGCATCATCCTGACCCGGCTGATGAGCGCGGCCATGGGCCGGTCCCTGCCCAACATCCTGTTCAGCGCGTTCGGTGCCGTCATCACCGCCACCGGCGGGGAGGAAGGGGACGCCTCGCGGCCGGTGCGCACCGGCACGCCCGAGGACGTCGGCGTCCTGCTGGCCTACGCGCACAAGGTCGTCATCATCCCGGGCTACGGGCTCGCCGTGGCGCAGGCCCAGCACACGGCGCGCGAGCTCGAAGAGGTTTTGAAAGCGCGTGGGGTGGAGACGTTCTTCGCCATCCACCCCGTGGCCGGACGGATGCCCGGCCACATGAACGTGCTGCTGGCGGAGGCCAACGTCCCCTACGAGGACCTCAAGGAGATGGACGAGGCCAACCCCGAGATGCCGTCGGCGGACGTCGCGCTCGTGGTCGGCGCCAACGACACGGTGAACCCCGCGGCCAAGTCGACGCCGGGTAGCCCCATATACGGCATGCCGATCATCCACGCCGACGAGGCGGAGAACATCATCTTCCTGAAGCGGTCGATGCGTCCGGGATTCGCCGGCATCGACAACGACCTCCTCTACGACCCCAAGACGACCATGCTCTTCGGCGACGCCAAGGACACGTTGCAGAAGTTGGTGGCGGCGGTGGGGGACGCCTGAGTCGACGGCCGGGAGGTCGGGGAGGGCCAGGGAGGCCGGGGAGGTCGGGGGGGTCGGGGGGGTCGGGGAGGTCGGGGAGGTCGGGGAGGTCGGAGAGGCCGGAGAGGCGGGGGCGTCCTTCCGCCTAGGTATTTTTAAAAGTATCAACGGATCGGTGTAGCGCCCGCGGCGCCCCTGCTGGTGCGCCGAAATGAGGTCGGTACCGTAGGTAAACGACCGTTTGAGCCGTTTACCGAGAGATGGCGCTGGCTAGGAAGCCGGCCCACCTCGCCAGGGGGACGATCCGGTCGAGGTTGGGGAGGGGAGCCGCGGGCATGTGGGCTCGGGTTCGCCGTCACGCGCCTCCGCCCCACCAGCCGGGCCACCTCGCGCAAGGGACCGAGGACGGTGGGTCGAGCTTGGGCACGGTCGCCGCAGCCACCTGGGCTCGGCTTCGCCGCATCGCTCCCTCGGCCGGCGTCGCCGTGGGGGTAGTCGTCCTCACCCTCGGCGGCTTCCTGGCCGCACTGATCGGCAGCTCACCGCCGGTCGCCCAGACCAGCGCGCACTCCGCTCACGTCCGCGCTCACCTGGCCGACGCCCGGTCGGGCGACGGCGTGGGCAACGCCATGGAACAGCTCGGCGCGACGGGATCGCTGTTCCTGCCGCCCGCCTCCGCCGCGCCGTCGGCCGCGCCGACCACGGTGTCGGACGGCCCGCCAATCGCTGCCCGCGAGAACTTCGCGTTCGCGCCCTACTGGACGCTCCCGCAGTCCGGCTCCTTCAACCTGACCGGGCTCTCGACCCTCGCCTACTTCGCGGTCGGCGTCAATCCGAACGGCACTCTGGACGAGAGCGGCGCCGGATGGGACGGGTTCCAGAGCCAGGCGTTGGCGGACCTCATCTCACACGCCCACGCGCAGGGCGAACGGGTGGTGCTGACGGTCAACGACTTCGGGCAGAGCTCCCTCGACGCGCTCACGTCGTCGCCGACTGCGGCCGGCACCTTGTCGTCCGCGCTCATCCCGCTGCTGCAGGCCAAGAACCTCGACGGCATAAACTTCGACTTCGAGGGCGACGGCAACGCGGACCAGGCCGGCCTCACCGCGCTGATCGCCGCGGTGTCGAACACGCTGCGCACGACCAACCCGCACTGGCAGATCACCATGGACACATACGCTTCGTCGGCGGGCGATCCGAACGGCTTCTACAACATTCCGGCGCTGGCTCCGTCTGTCGACGCGTTCTTCGTCATGGACTACGAGCTCAACCTCAGCGGGACGCCGTCGGCCTCGTCGCCGCTCACGAGCGGCGCCTTCAGCAGCCTCACGACCCTGAAGCAGTACACGGCCGTCGTGCCCGCGTCCAAGGTGATTCTCGGCGTCCCCTTCTTCGGTATCGACTGGCCGACCAACAACGGCACCATGGCCGCCACCGCGGCCGGAGGTGCCAACGACATCGCCGACTCGCAGGCG
The DNA here is from genome assembly GCA_963834405.1 of uncultured Acidimicrobiaceae bacterium. Taxonomy (GTDB): domain Bacteria; phylum Actinomycetota; class Acidimicrobiia; order Acidimicrobiales; family RAAP-2; genus Bog-473. The sequence goes on from CAWIBX010000005.1 coordinate 566,388, forward strand.
GAGAGCAACGGGCCCCAGTACTGGGACCCGGTCACCGAGACCGACTGGACCAGCTACCAGGTCGTGGGCGGGCAGTGGCACGAGAGTTACTACGAGGGCGAGTACGGGCTCTACGAGATTTCGCAGATGGCCGCCTACTTCGGGATCCGTGGCGTGGGCATCTGGGCGCTCGGAATGGAGAGCAAGGACGAACAGATGATCGGCGCGCTCGATGGGCTGCGACCCCCGAGCGGTCCCGGTGGGACGGGGCCCGGGTCCACCTCGGCCAGCCCGCCGGTCGTCTCGGCGGCCGCGCCAGCTGCACCGGCCCAGGCTGCGCCCGCACCAGCGCCTGCGCCGGCGTCGGCTGCTCCCGTGGCGAGCGGGGCGGCTGGCGGCAGCAGCACCCCAACAACGGGGGCGCCGCCGCCCCCGGCGCGGGCGACGAGCATCGCACCGGGGACGACCACGACGACCGCCCCCGCAGGCACGACCACGGCTGTGCGCAACGGCACCACCGTGACGTTGACGCCCGTCGCCGCGAGCCAGGTGCAGAACCTCACACCCGCGGGGACGGTGACCGACTTCCAATCGACCAATCCGGCCTATTCGTGCCTCGACGGAGCCACGCTCAACGTGTACTGGAACCTGCTCGGGCATGCGGCCGCCGAGGCCGCCACCCCGACGAACTGCATCACCCAGGACTTCGAGCTTCCCACCTGACGGCGGAGATGGGCCGAAAGGATGACACGGAGCCGATGGATTCCGCCTCGCGGATGATCTCCGCAGGGGTCGGTGTTCCCTAGCCTTTGCGCCCGTGGCGCTCTCCCCCGACGTACTCCCCGACGAAGTGCAATCGATCCTGAACCTGGTCCGGATCGATTTCCGCCCCGCGCACCGGCAGCCGGCCTGGTGGCGCGTCGCGCTCGCCACCGTCCTTGCGATCGCAGGTTCGCTCGCGGTCGACGCGGTTCTGGTGGCGATCGGCAAGCGCGTCTTCCCGGCCACAACGGATTTCGTCCACTTCCAGTTCCACGACTACGCCAAGCTGACTGTCATCGGCGTTGTCATTGCATGCGCCGCCTGGCCCATCGTGACCCGGGTCAGCTCGGCGCCGCGCTGGCTCTTTTTCCGCTCCGCCATCGTCGTGACCCTGGTCCTGTTCCTGCCCGATCTGTGGATCTGGTGGAAGGGTGAAGCGGGCCAAGGCGTGCTGGTGCTCATGGCGATGCACGTGGCGATCGCGCTCGTGACGTACAACCTGCTCGTTCACGTGGCCCCGGTCGGCGAGGAGAGTGAGCCGGCGCCCGTCGCCCCCGGGCGCCACGCGCGACAGGTCTAGAACGCCGGACGGCCGAGAGGACCGAGAGGACCCGACTCTCAGCCCCCGCTCTGACGGGGCGCAATGGTGTCGACCTCGGCCAGCACGTCGTCGTCGATGCGCCAGGCGCCCGCCGCCACGTTGGCCTCGATCTGCTCGGGCTTCGTTGCCCCTGCGATGACCGACGCCACGGCGGGCCGCGTCAACAGCCAGGCGAACGCCAGGTCGAGAACGCTGTGGCCGCTGCGCCGGGCCAGCGCGTTCAGCGCGTCCACGGTGGCGAGGCGCTCGTCGGTCAGCTGGGTCGCCGCCCGCTCGCCTATTTTGGCGAGACGGGTACCCTCGGGCGGTGGTTGGCCGGCGCGGTACTTGCCGCTGAGCAATCCCATGGCGAGCGGGAAGTAGGGCAAGAACGCGGTGCCCGTCCGGGCGCATTCCTCCAAGACGCCGTCCTCGGGTTCCCGGTGCAAAATGCTGTACTGGTTCTGCACGCTCACGAAGCCCGGTCCGCCGCCCGGCACCGCCGCCTCGGCCTCCTCGAGTAGCGCGGTGGAGAAGTTGGAGCAGCCGATCTCGCGGACCTTGCCTTCTGTCGCCAGCTCGCCGAGGGTGCCCAGCGTCTCGGCCAGAGGCGTCTTCTGGTCGGGGAGGTGGAGCTGGTAGAGGTCGATGCGGTCGGTGCCGAGCCGGGTCAGGCTGTCCTCGACGGCAGTGCGGATGTAGGCGGGGGACGCACCCCCCTGGTGCCCGTCGTAGGGCGCACCGAATTTCGTCGCCACCACGACCTCGTCCCGGCGGGTCCCCAGCGCCTCGCCCAGGTAGGTCTCGCTCTTGGCCTCGCCGTAGACGTCGGCGGTGTCGAAGAGCGTGATGCCTGCATCGAGGGCGGCGTTGACCACCGCCGCGGTTTCGGCGCGCCCGATGCGCCCGCCGAAGTTGTTGCAGCCCACGCCCACGACGCTGACCGTGAGCGAGCCGATCGTGCGCGTGTCCATCGGGCACCTCCCCGTCGGCCGGTTCCCTGCGGACGGGACCGGGTCGGCAGTACTGTACCGGCGGCGCATCAAGGAACGGTCCGACACGCGAGGAGGCAGCCATGGCAGCAGGAGAGGTGGACGTGACAGTGGCGGCCGCGCCAGACGCGGCGTGGGACATCGTGGGCGACTTCGGGGGGCTGGCCGATTTCTTCCCAGGGATCGAGTCGTTCCGGCTGGAGGGCGACGACCGCATCATCGGCATGTTCGGTATGGAGATCCGCGAGCGCCTGCTCTCGCGTGACGAGGACACCCGCACCATCTGCTACTCGGTGATAGAGGGCGTGCCCATCGACAGCCACAAGGCCACCATCACCGTCGAGCCGGACGGCGAGGGATCCAAGGTGACGTGGGCCTACGAGGTGACGCCCGACGAGATGGCGCCCATCTTCGGCGACACCTACAAGGCGGCGCTGGCCCAGCTGGGGAACACGCTGGCCTGAGCGGCTGCCCGGTAAGCGATCTGCGGGTCGGTCGGGCCCTCGTGGGCCCTTGCGGCGGCTACCGGTATGGTCTCCCGATCATGTACGTACACATATAAGTACATGAGCAACGGGCGGTCACCAGGGAAGAGGTGAGCGCACGGGCTGCTCGCCTACCCTGACGCGGTGACGAGCGGCGCGGCGGACGCACGACACCCGCTCACCGAGGACGTCCCCCGGATCTACCCGCGGCGGCTGCCCGACCCCACCCGCCGGGAGCTCCTCCGGCGCAGCCGCACCATCGCCAAGGTGGTGGCGGTCCGCTTCACGCCCACGGCGATCCGCCAGCTCCGTACCATCCGCCACGGCGCGCTCCCGGCGGCCCAGCTGGCCCGGCCCCTGCGCAAGAGCTTCCAGGACCTCGGCGGCACCTTCATGAAGTTCGGGCAGATCATCGCGTCGTCCCCGGGCATGTTCGGCGAGGAGGTGGCCGACGAATTCCGGGCCTGCCTGGACACCGGGCCGCCCGTGTCCTTCCCCGACGTGCGCCAGCGGGTCGAAGAGGACCTCGGCCTCTCACTGAAGGACGCTTTCGCCGAGTTCGAACCGCGTCCCATCGGCACCGCGTCCATCGCGGTGGTGCACCGGGCCCGGCTGCTCGACGGCCGCGTCGTCGCGGTCAAGGTGCTGCGGCCCGACGTCGAGCACATCGTCGCCACCGACCTCGACCTGATGCAGCCGCTGCTCGAGATCCTGGTACGCCAGACCGGTGACCAGATGGCGGGGTCGACGTTGCAACTGCTCGACGGGTTCCGGGTGCAGATCGGCGAGGAGATGGACCTGCGCAACGAGGCGCGCTCGATGGTGCACTTCAGGCGGCTGCAGAACGAGTTCGACCTGCGCCGGATGGCGGTGCCCGAGCCCTACCTGGAACTGTCGGGGCGCAACGTGCTCACGATGGAGTTCTTCGACGGCGTCCCCATCGACGACCTGGGTCGGGTGGCCGAGCTCGGCTACGACCCGACGCCCCTCGTCCAGGAAGTGATGCGCGCCTTCTTCCTCACCACGGTGCGCTGGGGCGCCTTCCACGGCGACGTGCACGCCGGCAACATGATGCTGCTGCGCGACGGGCGCATCGGGGTCATCGACTGGGGGATCGTGGGCCGGCTCGACCCGTCGACGCACCGCTTCTTCATTTCGCTCCTGGCCGCCGCCATGGGCGACGAGTCGGCCTGGCCGGTCGTGACCAAGCACATCACCGACGTCTACGGCCCCGCCATCGGCATCGCCGTCGGGCTGTCGGGGGACGACCTGACCGCGTTCTTCCGCTCCATACTGGAGCCGGCACTGACCCGGCCTTTCGGCGAGGTCAGCCTGGCCGGGATCATGCAGACGATCCAGCTCCAGATGGCGCAGGCGCAGGGGATCGAGGCGCACCAGCGCAGCGTGCGCAGCATCGTGCGCCGGCTGCGCACCCAACGGAAGGTGCGGCGGTTGGCGGACGAGTCGGGCGGACTGATGTCGGAGTTCGACCGGGGGACCTTCCTGCTGGCCAAGCAGCTCATGTACTTCGAGCGCTACGGCCGCATGTTCGTCTCGGAGATCCCCATCCTCAACGACCGCGCCTTCATCGAGCAGCTGCTGGCCGGGGTCGACATGGCCAGCCTGGCGGACTGAGCCGCCGCCATTCATAAGAATGACCCGTTGAGGCCCGCCTACCACTATCGAGAACAGGCTGTAGACCGTCGTTGCGAGGACATAGATGCGGCCGCCGATAACCCGCGCTGTCTGTCGGGTGGCGTGATCGATCCGAACTGCTCTGCTTGCTGTGGCTGCCATGCCGGGAGCCTACGAACGGCGAGAGACGGAGACGGGGTGCAGACTGGCCCCAGGAAGGGGATGTACGTCCATGGGGTCAGCCACACCCACCCCGAACCCGAGGCGCGCCCGGTGTCGGAGGCAATCTTGTCCGTACGCGTATCTCGGGTATTGCATTATTGGCACCGGGATTGCCACAAAGGCAACGGTCTGAGGCTCCCGTTTTTCGGTGCACGGACCCCGGTTTTTGTGCAGCTGCCCCTTATGGTGCAGCCGGCCTTTGGCACAGAACTGGAATCTGTTCTAGTTTTCATCGAGGGTCCCGGAGGGGCCCGTCGGAGTCCGGCACGGGGAGGTGCGATGGCTGACGACACCGTGATCTACACGGCCGACCACGTGCTCGAGTATCCCTTCGTGCGTTCCGTCGGACCGGCGGTCGGCGCCTTCCTGACCGGCCTGCGCGACGGGAAGATCGTGGGGATCAAGGGCACCGGGGGACGGGTCATCGTGCCCCCAACCGAGTACGACCCCGAGACGGGCGAGGAGACCTCCGACGTGGTCGAGGTCGGCCCCGAGGGCACGGTGACCTCGTGGTCCTGGGTGCCGAGGCCGCGGGAGAAGCACCCGCTCGATGCGCCCTTCGCGTGGGTGCTCGTGCGGTTCGACGGCGCCGACACGTCGTTCCTCCATGTACTGCCGGCCGCGTCGCCCGACGAGGTGTCGACGGGGATGAGGGTGCGCCCGCAGTTCGCGCCCGAGGCGGAACGGGTCGGTCATGTCAAAGACATCGAGTGCTTCGTGGCAGTGGGGAGCCGACAGTGAGCGAGCGTGAGCCGGTGACGATGATGGATGCGGCCACGCGGCTCGACTACCGCTTCACCGCCGGCGTGGCGATGAGCAAGAACCTGCACGGGTACGAGCAGGGCAAGTTCCTCGGGCAGCGGTGCCCGAAGTGCAAGAAGGTCTACGTGCCAAGTAGGGGATCGTGCCCGACCGATGGCGTGCCGACCGACGAGATCGTGGAGCTCGCCAACACGGGGACCGTGACGACCTACTGCGTGGTCAACGTGCCGTTCGCGGGGCAGTCGATAGAGATTCCCTACATCTGCGGCCAGATCCTGTTGGACGGGGCGAACCTCTCGTTCATGGGGTTGCTGCAGGAGATCCCGATCGACGAGGTCCGCATGGGTCTGCGGGTCGAGGCGGTGTGGGCGCCGCCCGAGGAGTGGGGGCCGACGCTGGCGTCGGTGAAGTACTTCCGGCCCAACGGTGAGCCCGACGCCGATTACGAGACGTACAAGGAGTACCTATGAGTCCCAAGGGGGCGTTCCCCGAGCTGACGTCGGGCCGCCGTCCGGTGGGCGTGGTGTCGTTCGCGCAGTACGACAACGTGCGGCGCGAGGACGCGCGCAACGAGGTGGAGATGCTCATGCCGGTGGTGGCCGAGGTGTTCGGCAACATCGGCATCACCAAGGACGACGTCGGCTTCATCTGCTCGGGGTCGACCGACTATCTGATCGGCGGGCCGTTCTCCTTCGTCGCCGCGATGGACGCGGTGGGCGTGTGGCCGCCGCGGGCCGAGTCGCACGTGGAGATGGACGGTGCATGGGCGCTGTACGAGGCCTGGGTGTTGTTGCAGGAGGGTGAGATAGACGCCGCCCTGGTGTACGCGTTCGGGCGCTCGTCGATGGGGGACTTGAGCCAGATCATGGCGGTCCAGCTCGATCCGTACTATCTGGCGCCCTTGTGGCCGGACCCGACGTCACTGGCCGCGCTGCAAGCCCAGGCCATGATCGACCGGGGGGTGGCGACCGAGGCGGACTTCGCGGCGGTGGCGAGCAGGTCCCGGAAGTCGGCGCTGGGCAACCCGAAGGCGCAGGTGGCCTACGAGCGGTCGGCCGAGGAGCTACTCGGCGAGGACTACGAGGTGGCGCCGCTGCGCCGGCACGCATTGCCACCGTTGACGGACGGGTGCGCCGCGGTCGTCCTGGCGGCCGGGGACAAGGCGTACGAGTGGTGTGAGCGGCCGGCGTTCATCACCGGGATCGATCACCGGATAGAGACGCACTCCGTGGGGGCGCGGGACCTGACCGTGTCGCCCTCGACCCGGATGGCCGGTGAGAAGGCGGGGGTCGGGAAGAAGAAGATCGACGTGGCCGAGCTGCACGCGCCGTACGCGCACCAGGAGCTGATCCTGTCGTCGGCGCTGGGGCTGGGCGACGGGGTGTCTCTGAACCCCTCGGGTGGCGCGCTGGCGGCCAACCCGATGATGTCGGCGGGGTTGATCCGCATCGGCGAGGCGGCGACAAGGATCTGGTCCGGCGAGGCGGACCGGGCGGTGGCGCACGCCACGTCGGGGCCCTGTCTGCAGCAGAACCTGGTCTCCGTCCTGGAGGGTGTGTGATGGCCGAGCGGTGCGCAGTCATCGGGGTGGGCCAGACGGTCTGCAAGTCCAAGCGGGAGGACGTGTCGATCGCCGGGTTGGTGCGGGAAGCGGCGCTCATGGCGCTCGAGGACGCGGGGCTGGGCTTTGCCGACATCGATGCGGTGGTCGTCGGAAAGGCGCCCGACATGTTCGAGGGCGTGATGATGCCCGAGCTGTATCTCGCGCCGGCGCTGGGCGCGGTGGGCAAGCCGATGTTCAGGGTCCACACGGCCGGATCAGTCGGCGGATCGACCTCCATCGTGGCGTCGCACCTCGTGGCGTCCGGCATCCACGAGCGCGTGCTGACCGTCGCCTTCGAGAAGCAGAGCGACTCGGACGCCATGTGGGCGCTGTCGGTGCCCCAGCCGTTCTCGGCCCCGCTGTTGGCGGGCGCGGGCGGCTACTTCGCCCCGATCATCCGGGCGTACATGCACCGGTCGGGCGCGCCGCGGGACATCGGGATGATGGTGGCAGTCAAGGACCGCCTGCACGCGCTGAAGAACCCATACGCGCACCTGCACCTGCCCGACATCAGCATGCAGATGGTCGAGGAGTCGATCATGCTGTGGGACCCGCTCCACTACCTGGAGTCGTGCCCGTCGTCGGACGGCGCGGCGGCCATGGTCATCGGATCGGAGAAGGCCGCCGGTACGGCGCAGGCGGAAACCGGGCGGCCTCCAGCCTGGATCCACGGCATGGCGATGCGCTCGGAGCCCACGATGTTCGCCGGCCGCGACCAGGTGAACCCGCGGGCCAGCCGTGACTGCGCGGCGGACCTGTACCGCCAGGCCGGCATCACCAACCCGCGCGCCGACTTCGACATGGCCGAGGTGTACGTGCCCTTCAGCTGGTACGAGCCGATGTGGCTCGAGAGCCTCGGCTTCTGCGACGAGGGCGACGGCTGGAAGCTCACCAGGGACGGGGCGACGTCGATGATGGAGGACGGGGACATCCCGTGGAACTGCTCGGGCGGCGTGCTGTCGTCGAACCCCATCGGCGCGTCGGGGATGCTCCGCTTCCTGGAGACCGCGCTGCAGGTGCGCGGGCTGGCGGGCGAGCACCAGGTGGCCGACGCCCGCCGGGCGCTCGGGCAGGCCTACGGCGGCGGGTCCCAGTTCTTCTCGATGTGGGTGGTCGGCGCCGACAAGCCCTGAGCCGCGATCCCAAGGCCGCCGGTGCCCGCCGGTATGCTCGGCGGGACCGGAGCAGCCCAGAACCCCGAGCAGGAGGTTTTTGTGAAAGTCGTCGTGGACTTCGACGAGTGCGCCAGCAACGCCGTGTGCATGGGCATCCTGCCCGAGGTGTTCGAGGTGCGCGACGACGGCTACCTCTACGTCCTCAACGAGCACCCGCCCGAGGAATTCCGGGAGCGGCTGCGCGAGGCCGTCAACGGCTGCCCGACCGGCGCCATCTCGATTGAGGAAGACTGACCGACCTCGCTCCCGCCGCGCCCCGGGCGCGTTTCGCCCCCTCGCCGACCGGTTACTTCCACGTCGGTAGCGCGCGGACCGCGCTCTTCAACTGGCTCTTCGTCCGGCAGCGTGGCGGCACGTTCGTCCTGCGGATAGAGGACACCGACCAGGCGCGCAACCGCCCCGAGTGGACCGACGGGATCATCTCGGCCATGGACTGGCTCGGGATGGCGCCCGACGCGGGACCGTACTTCCAGTCGGACGAGGACGAGGCGCACGCGGCGGCCATCGAGGCCCTCTGGTCCAGCGGCGCCCTCTACGCCTGCGACTGCACGCGGGAGCAGATAGACGCCCGGGTCAAGGAACGCGCCGCGGCCGGGGACCCCACGCCGGGGTACGACGGGTTCTGCCGGGACCGGGGGCTGGCCCGGGGCGAGGGACGGGCGCTTCGCTTCCGCACGCCCGACGAGGGCACGGTGCGGGTGGAGGACGCCGTGCGGGGCGAGGTCGACTACCCGCTGCGCGCGCTCGAGGACTTCATCTGCGTCAGGGGCGACGGCCGGGCGCTCTTCGTGCTGGCCAACGCCGTCGACGACCGCACGACGGCGATCACCCACGTCATCCGCGGCGAGGACCTGTTGCCGACGGCGCCGCGTCAGATCCTCTTGTGGGGCGCGTTGAACCGGGCAGAGAACAGGATGCTGCCGTTGCCGGCATACGCCCACCTCCCGCTGCTGGTGAACGAGCGCGGGAAGAAACTCTCGAAGCGCCGTGACCCGGTGGCGGTCGAGATGTATCGAGAACAGGGCTACCTGCCGGCGGCCTTCCGCAACTACCTGGCCACCCTCGGCTGGAGCCCGGGCGACGAGGAGATCGTCCCGGTGGAGGTGCTGGTGGAGCGCTTCCGGCTGGAAGACGTGCAGCGCTCCCCGGCCGCCTTCGACCTGAAGAAGCTGGCCCACTTCAACGGCGTCTACATCCGCGCACTCTCCGTTGACGACTTCGTGGCGGCGGCGCGGCCCTGGCTCGACCCGGTGCCGGGCGAGTGGGCGCCGGGGGGCTGGCGCGACCCGGAGACCGGGGCGCCGGCCACAGAGCCGCCCCCGTGGGAGCCGGGGCGCTTCGACCCTGTCTTGTTCGGCCGGCTGGCGGCCGTGACCCAGGAGCGGGTGTCGGTGTTGGCCGAGGTGCCGTCGTTCGTGGACTTCCTGTTCCTGGACGACGCGCCGATGGACGAGGACAGCTGGCGCAAGGCGGTGGCGGGCGACGAGGGCGCCCCCGCGATCCTGGCCGCGGCGCTGGTGGCGTACGAGTCGTGCCCGTGGGAAGCGGAGGCCCTCCACGCGGTGACGCTCGAGATCGCCGAGTCGGTGGGGCGCAAGCTCGGCAAGGCGCAGGCGCCGATCCGGGTGGCGGTGATGGGCCGCACGACGGGGCTGCCGCTCTTCGACTCCCTGGCCGTGCTCGGGCGGGACGAGACGCGGCGGCGCATCGCGGCCGCGCTCGACCGGCTCTCGGCCGGCTGATGCTCACGGCGCCGATCAAGCTCGCGCTCAAGATCGCCGGGGCCGTGGTGGCGGTGATCGTGCTCTACTTCGTCGTCACCCTGGTGCAGGTCTGGCTGACCTCGCGGGACTACGACCCGCATCCGGCCGGCGCCATCGTGGTCATGGGGGCGGCCCAGTACAACTGCGTCCCCTCGCCCGACCTCAAGGCGCGGCTCGACGAGGCGCGTTCCCTTTACCGGAACGGCTACGCCGACCTGATCGTCGTGACCGGCAGCAAGCAACCGGGCGACAGGTGCACGGAGGCCGAGTCAGGCGCCCGCTACCTGGAGAGCAAAGGGGTGCCGGCCTCGGCCATCCTGCAGGCCGGGGGGAACACGACGTACGAGAACATGGAGGACGCGGCCGCCAAGCTGTCGGCCCGCAAGGTCCGCGTCGTCCTGGTGACGACGGACCCCTTCCACGAGGACCGGTCCATGGCCATCGCGTCGGACATGAACCTGGAGCCGTCGCCTACGCCGACGATGACCTCGCCCATCACGGGCTGGGGCCGGGTGCCCTACTTCCTGAAGGAGGCGGTCGGGGTGGGGCTGGGCCGGATCATCGGGTACAACCACCTGGAGTGGCTGCACGACGCCTGAGCGATGCGGGCGGCCGTGGAGCTACGTGGTGGACGTGGACGACGGCGCCGGTGCCGGCGCCGAGCCCGGGTAGGGCGGCGGGCTCCGGAACGTGATCTTGACGACGCTGCCGGTCCCGTTGGCGGTGCCGACGCCGATGACGCAGGTGAGATGCCCTACGGTGCCGCAGTAGCCGTCGCCGATGATGCCGGTTTCGACCCGGTAGTGGGCGGTGAACGTGCCGTTCTTGCCCATGTGGACGGCCTTGGCGGAGGTCACGTCGCAGTGGGGCGTGTCGGTGGAGGTGTTCAGGTGCACGTGCACGGCAGTGGTGCACTGGGTGACGAACCACGTGACGGGGGATCCGCCGGACGGCTTGGGAAACCCCTTCCCGGTGATGGTCACGGTCTGTCCCGCGGTGAGGCCGCGGGAGGGCGAGACGGTGACGGTGGCCCTGGGCCTCGTCGCACCGGCCGGTGCTGCGGGCGAGACGGCGCCCAAGAGGGCGGTCGCGGTCCCGCACCCACACCCGAGGGCAGCCGCCACGCCTGCCACTGCCCACCGGTGCATGTCGATTCCCTTCGTGTGCGGATCCGTGCCGGGTCCCGGCCGGGGCATCATTCCATCGCGGCAGCGGCGATACAACGCGCGGGTCCCCGGGGACTGCGTCCGACGTGTTGGTCCTTGCAGGTCATAGGGCCGATCCGCCGCCGAGAGGCGCTCGGCTAATCTGAACGTCCACCCATTCGGGGGTGGTGTAATCGGCAACACGACTGGTTCTGGTCCAGTTATTGAGGGTTCGAGTCCTTCCCCCCGAGCACCGGCGGCGCCCCGAATTTCAGGTCGGGGGCTTCCGCTCGGCCCCATCGTCTAGAGGCCTAGGACACCACCCTCTCAAGGTGGCGACACGGGTTCGAATCCCGTTGGGGCTGCTCATCTCTTTCCTGGTCAGCGCTGCCTTTCGCGGCATTGGCGGTGCCTCCTGGAGAACTTCGTCCGTCCTTCGTCCGTCGCAGATGGACAATGTCTCCCGTTGCCAATGCGCCCAGCGCGTCGGCGAGCACCTCATCCCTTTCCTGCGCGGCGTGCTGGTAGCGGAGGGCGGCGGTCGGACTCTTGTGGCCCGCCCGGTACATGAGTTCGGCTGTAGTTGCTCCGAGCCCGGCCGACCACGTCAGCCCGGTGTGTCGCAGGTCGTGCAGGCGAAGATCACCGCGGCCGACAGCTCGTCTCGCGGTGTCCCAGGCCCTGTCGAGGGTACGCGGAGACACGGGTCGCCCCTTCTCACCGGGAAAGAGCCACGCGTCACGCGAGGGCCCCGTGAACCGCTCCAGGTGGTCCCGCAGGACGACCATCACGTTGGGTGGGATGTTGATCGTGCGTCGGCCCGCTTTCGTCTTCGGGGGTCCTTCCTCGGCTGGACCACTCTGGACCTGGAGCCAGGCGCGGACGACCTCGATCTTGGCGCGTAGCGCGTCAATGTCCTGGCGTTGCAGCCCGAGAATCTCACCGCGGCGGAGCTGGCACCATGCGGCCAGGAGGATGGCGAGCCGGTACTGCTCGGGACAGGCTTCCGTCGCGGCGTTGACCTCCGCGACGGAAGCGACGGGTCGCTCCGCGGCCCTCTCGTCTGCCGCGCCTTGAACCCTGCATGGCGACCGGACGATCACCTCGTCCGTTACGGCGGTATTGCAGACTGTTGCCAGCAGCCGGTAGGCCCCTGCTGCTGTGGCCCGATGTTGGCGGGAGATGTCGGCGTGCCATATGCGAACCCGGTTAGGCGCGAGTCTGTTCAACGGAGTGTCGCCCAGCGACGGCAGAATGTGGCGGTCGAGGAGGTGCCGGTACTTGCTCCGGGTCGTCGGCCTGAGGTCGGGACGCTGCTCCAGCCAACTGTCGGCGAAAGCCCTGAGCGTGACCTGACCGGCCTTCGGGTCGACCCACGCGCCGCGGACGAGGTCACCTTCGTTGGCTTTACCCCAGTTTTCTGCGTCGACCTTGCGCTTGAATCGCTTGGTCCGCTCTCGGCCATCGGGTGCGGTATACCGTCCCTGCCACGCGGTGGTCTTCTTACCCATTCGCCTCGACGTGTAGCTGATCTTCTGAACGTGAGCCATCGTTAGCCTCTGCTGTTCGACACGGTCAGCAACTCTCTTGCCTTCTCCGTCAGCTCGCCACCTGCTCGTCCCAGAGGTGCCTGCGTGAGGAGACCGCGACGCCGCGCTTCGTTGAGAAACCCTCGGATGGTGGATGTATTGAAGCCGTGCTCTTCCGCCAGTCGAGGTAACGGAGGTCCGGTCTCTCTCATTGCAGTGACGTAGCGAGCTGCCCATTCTGCATAGAACAAGTCGGGGCGACCTGCCCGGCCAGGACGACGAGAGCCACCAAGTTCGCTTCGATCAAAATCAAGCACCGGACCGGCATTGGGCGGTAGTTCGAGCCACCCTCGTAATGCTGCGTGAAGAGGAGCCATTTTGAGGCCCCTCACTACGTCGACAGTGAGCCCGTTCCCGGGGGGCGAGAGGGTCGCTGCGAACAAGCACAACTCCACCATCGGCATGCCCGTCATCTCAATGTTGAACACGGCTCGCAGTGCCCAGTCAGGCTGACCATCAACGCGGCCCTCGAATACTGCTTGCTGTCCCAGCTCACCGTTTTGGGTCGTCCACCCGGACAGTCCTGCATCGTCTCTGACCCTCTCGCGCGTCTCGAACGCGCTGAGGAAAGAGTTTTTTCTTGAACCCACAACCCTCCTGACTCTCCCGTCAACGGTCGACAATACCCGATAGTATGGCTCACTATTGCGAGATGAGTCAAGAGACCGCACAACTGCCGGAAACGATGAGCGCCCTCGACCTGGCCTCTCATTTGAAAGTCCCTCTGGCGACGCTTTACGGCTGGCGACACAAGGGCGTCGGTCCCCCCTCCCACAAGGTCGGCAGGCACCTTCGGTACGTCCAAGAGGAGGTAGAGGAATGGGTAAAGCAGCAATAGGCGCGCAGACGTGGACAGCCGCAGCTCGCGAGCTTGACGAACGCCTGAAGTTATGTGGCTATGAGGTGCGAGTTGTCGCCAAACGAGACAACTCCGCCAGCACAACGCAGGTAACGCAGCATCCTGCGCCGCGCCCCAGTTATGAGGACATAGTGGCCTCAGTTACGGAGAACCGCAATCTTCCTGCTGGGTGGCTGCAACAACCTCCCCCGCCAAGCCAAGAGCCTAACCAACCTGTGCCAAGCAACTTATTCCGCGGGGAGAACCTGCTCGTGGTCGTCATGGATAGGAATCCGTTGCGGTCTGATGCGTTCCCTAGACCGCTGGTCCACACACCTGCGCTGGTTACTCAATGGGCCGGGGTCGCGGGCCACCAGCTCCCCACTTAGATGTGGACTCCGTCTCGATGAGACCGATTGACACCGGCCAGACCGAGCGAGCGCCCAGTGGTGAAGTCCGGTGCCCGGAGAGGTTCTCCATAGGGGACAACCGCACTGCTATCCCTGCACATGGAATCCCTACAGTGAATCCCTCGGCGGTCACCCAGCTCATCCGGTTCGACTCTGAAAAAAAGGGGTCCGCGCGCGAAGCCGAAGGGCGAGCGCCCACCGGTTCTAGGCGAAGCCGAGCCAGGTAGAGGAGTCCGCGATCCACTCACCACATCGCGCCACTATGGACGCGTGGCTCGACCTCCAACGCACGCGACCGTTGCAGAAGCCGCGGAGGCCCTGCGTCGCCTCCTGGCCGCCATTGACGCGGGGGAGGTTGACGCCGACGACCCCAAGGCCCGCGCGCTCCGACGCCAACTGGAGGGAGCCGCGGCGGCATGGGAGGAGACGTCGCGAGGGAGTGGAGCGGGGCGGAAACCGGGAGAACGGTGACCGGTATGACCCTGCCCCGGAACGGCACGACGGGGGCAGGCGATTCAAATGGGATGGCATCCAGGGACGGCACCGAAGAGCTGTTCGACTCGCTCTGGGCATGCCCGTGACCAATGTCGAGATTCAGGGGCCTTCCTGCACTCGACTTGCCGAGTCGTGAAGTCGGGAGCTGCAGCCCCAAGGCGCGTCAAGCGGTATCCGAGGGCCCTCGTCCATTGTGTCGCTGCTTTATACGCGTCAAGAACGGTGAGTTGGCGCGGCGCTGGGGAAGTGATAAACCCACACAAGCCCGCGGTCAACCGTTCGGGTGCGCCCAAAGCATCTGGCTCGATTGACAGCTGGCGGATCATCTGATCCTCAGAATACGAGAATGGATGGGGGGTTCACTGTGAAGCCTCTCGGGTACGGATGGAGAGAATCGTCCGGTAAAAACTGCCCCCTGACTGCCGCCGTTCGCCGGAATGCACGTTTCTTTCGTGCCTGGGGCATTCTTTTGTGCTGCCTGACCATGGCAAGTTCACTTGGCGTTGTTTTGCTGCACGCTGGCGAGGCTGAAGCTGCCCCCGCCACATGGTCCGTGACCCCCAGCCCCAATCAGGGCACCGGTTACAACCAATTCGCCAGCGTGTCCTGCGCTGGCCCCACCTGGTGCATGGCGGTGGGCGTTTACGACCTCGTCTACAACGGAATCCGAATAGCAGACCAGACCCTGATCGAGAACTGGAACGGGAGCACCTGGCAAATTGTCAGCAGCCCCAATCAGGGTTTCCTCAACAACCAGCTTGAAGGTGTGTCCTGCACCAGCCTGACATGGTGCATGGCGGTGGGCTCCTACTTCGACCCCGTGACTGGGATGTACCAAACCCTGATCGAGAACTGGAACGGGAGCAATTGGACAATCAGTCCTAGCCCAGGGCAGGCCGAACTGTTCGCTGTGTCCTGCACCAGTTCAACGAACTGTGCGGCTGTAGGCGAAATCAATGAATCCTGGAACGGGACTGCTTGGTCGATCGTCCCCAGTCCCACCCCGTCGAGCAGTAACTACAACCTCTCAGGCGTATCGTGCACCAACTCGACCAGCTGTATGGCGGTGGGTTATTACGACAACGCATCGCTGACAAGCCAGACCCTGATCGAGTCTTGGAACGGCAGCACGTGGACGGTCGTCCCCAGCCCAAACCTGGGCAGCTTTAACAACGTCCTCAGTGGCGTGTCCTGCACCACACCAACCAATTGTGTGGCGGTGGGTCACTACATCAGCGCATCGGACGTGCTGCAAACCCTTATCGAGACTTGGAACGCGAGCTCATGGTCCGTCACGTCCAGCCCCAACTCCAGCGGTAACAGCCAACTTCTGGGTGTGTCCTGCACGAAGCTGACGAAGTGTGTGGCGGTGGGCGATTACAGCTTCGGGACCCTGATCGAGTCGTGGAAGCGGACCGGATGGTTGGTCACCCCCAGTCCCAACCAAGGTAGTAGTGACAGTCTCTCCAGCGTGTCGTGCACCAGACCGAAAAGGTGCGTGGCCGTGGGTTATGGCATCAATGCATTGACAGCGACGGATCAAACACTGATTGAGACTGGCTCGCGACCTCCGCGATAACCAAGTCCAGTTGCGGGATCATTCGGACAATCTCCTGACCTGAGCGGGATTGACGTCACTGGGACTCGCTAACGGCCTGGTTCGTCACCTCATGCGATGAACGGTCGGCCGCGATCAAACCGTGTAGTTCGCTCTTTCAATTGGTCGTCACCGGCTTCGAGGGTCGCCCCGTACGCCGGCTCGGTGGGACTCACTTCGGCTCCGAGGGGAGAGCCAACACCAGTCTCGCTGAGCTACCTCCAGGTTGCTCCGCCGTCCGTGGAGACGATTGCAGCCCCAACGCTGCCATTGAGCCGACTGCCAACTGCCACACAGTGGCTCGTCGATGGACACGCCAAGTCGTTTAGATTCGACAGTCCTCCTGGCAATGTCGCCACCGACCAAAGAGGCGCCTCCAGTCGTGGAAAAAGCGGCAACAGCACGTGTTGGCCCTACAGCGACGCAGCGGCTTGACGAGGGACACGAGAGCACTGTGAGATCGAATCCGCCTGGCGGGCTGGCCTCGGACCAGGAGTGGCCGCCGTCTGTTGTGAAGGTTGCTTCGCCGTCCCCATGGAAGGCCACGCAATGGTTCGGCGACGGGCACGACAGGGTAACGAGTTCGCTGGCTTTGCTCGGTGGAACAGAAACGGCAGTCCAAGAGGATCCGCCGTCGGTCGTGATCCTCACGCCGTCATTTCCGCGACCCAGACCGACAGCCACACAGTGCGTCATGGTCTGACATGCCGTCACGGTGGACGAAAACGACTGGCTGGGCATGTGGGCCTTGGACCAGGAAGCCCCGCCGTCGGTAGTGAGGAGTGCGGCGTTGGTGAGGCTTTCGGGATGAGAGGTGGACCCAAGCGCGATGCATCGGCTCTTCGATGGGCACGACACCGTGTCAACGTTATAAAGCCCGCCCGGCAGGGTGGCATTGGACCAGGAAGCCCCACCGTCTTGTGTAAAGAGCACGGCGCCACTGTTGTGGCCGACGGCAACGCAGTGTCGCGTCGAAGCACATGAGACGGCATCAAGAGCGCCCACTCCGCTGGGCACGACGCCCTTGGACCAAGAAGTTCCGCCATTCGTGCTGAAGGCGATTGCGCCAGCGAGAGAGTTGACTGTGACACCCACTGCGAGACAATGAATGGCCGACGAGCACAAGATGCGATTGAACTCCAGATCGTTAGGCAGTCTTGCCTTGGACCATGAGATGCCGCCGTCAAGAGAATAGACAGCTTCGGTAGCGCCAATCGTCCCAGCATGAATCAAGCTGCCGACGGCTACACAATGGATCGTTGACGGACACACCACGAACCGAAGATCCAGATTGTTCGGCAAACTCTGGCCTGCGTTCGTCGACTCGGCATTCAGGCTCAACCTGGTGCTGTTGGGCTGGCTGGTCGAAGCTCGAACGACGCGGGATGACTTTGCGTTTGCACTTGAACCCACGCCAAAAAGAGCGCAGAGGACGACCATCGCGGCAAGCGTGGAGAGCCACCGCAGCCTCATTCTCTGTCCCGCCATCTGGTCACTTTCTTAACGGGTGTCGTCAGCTTCAAGGCAACGAACAGCCATGAACCAAACCACAATCAGTGTCGCTGCGCGTAACGCTAACGGCTATCGCCCATCGGGGATGTGCCCCCACCAAGCGGGTTCTGGTGTATCCCAGTACGCCGGTTTCGGGCTAGGCGGGACCGCCCGATCCTGCCCGTCACTAAGGGCGCCACCACGTCGACCGTCAGACCCGAGCTACAGGATTCGAGTCAGGTCACGTTCACCTTCTGGTCAGTGTTGGTCCAACCTTCCGCCGCCCGACATTCGAGCGCGCCGCCGCGTTGGGGGTGATGGTGGCGGCGGAGGGTTTCTGAACTGTCCGGTGATCCCAATCACGAGCAGAACGAACCCGGCAGCGGCCACCCCAACGCCGAGCTGGCGCGTTGACTGGCCCGCGGCAAGGACGCCACCGAATAGGAGCAGCGCCCCACCCACCTTCTCGAAATAGCCCGACCACCTCCGACCGGGATTTCCGTCTTCCTGTTCCAAGCTGACCGACCTCGCCATCGAACTGACATCGTTGTAACTACATCAAGCATGAACCCTCAGCGCTGGGGACGATAAGCCCCAATATCTTGTGCATAAACTGGTGGATTTGCCCGCTCAGGGCTGTGGATGACAACTGTGTAGTTACACAGATGTCGAGTAAGCGGGCCGTGCTGGAGGACGAGCAGCTCACGCCCCGTGTACACAAAACGGTCGTTGACTGTACAGTGGGGGATGTGACGTCACACCCCGCGAGGGCCAAATCGACTGCCGCGAAGCGTGGCTCAGGTGCCCGTCCCGGCACCCAGGTAGTCGGCTACGTCCGGGTCTCGACTGACGAGCAGGCAACCTTCGGGGCTCGGCCTGCACGCCCAGCGCGCCGCCATCGCCGAGGAGTGCGACCGCCGCGGCTGGGAGCTGGTCGAGGTCTACGAGGACGCCGGGGCCAGTGGTCGGAGCATGGTCGGTCGCCCCGCCCTCCAGGAGGCCCTGGATGCCGTCAGGAGCCACGCTGCGGGCGCGCTGGTCGTCGCCAAGCTGGATCGGCTCTCGCGCTCGCTGCTCGACTTCGCCGCCCTCATGGAGGACGCGCGGAGGGAGGGCTGGGCGCTCGTCATCTTGGACCTCGGGGTCGACACAACCACGCCTTCGGGGGAGATGATCGCCAATGTCATGGCCACCTTCGCTCAGTTCGAGCGGCGGCTCATCGGGCAGCGCACCAAGGACGCGTTGGCGGTGAAGAAAAGTCAAGGGGTGAAGCTGGGTCGCCCGCGGTCAATCGGGAATGACGTCGTCAAGCGTATCCGGCGCGAACGCAAGGCCGGGAAGTCGCTGCGGGCCATCGCGAACAGGTTGAACGACGAGGATGTCCCGACCGGTCATGGCGGAGCCAAGTGGCACGCCTCGACGGTGAGAGCGGTGCTGGGGGAGACGACCCGAGCGACTTCGGCCGCTTGACGCTGACCGCATGGAGGGGTGTGGCGTCACCTTTTTTGCGTTTTCCCTGGTCGCAATCCACCCATCGGCCACTTCTCCCTGTCACTGTCTTCATCGCTAGGAACGTCATGTGCGCTATGAGCACGGCGATGACAAGAACGGAGGCAGTGATGACGAAAAAGTTCGTGGCGGTACGTGAGGTGGCCGAGTTGCTCGGAATCTCTCGGACCTCGGCCTACAGCCTGGTCCGAGGTGGCGCAATCCCGTCTGTGTCCATCGCGGGCGCGGTGAGGGTGCCCGCGGTGGCGCTGGAGGAGTACGCCAACCGCCTTGAAGCACAGGCGATGGCTGGAGCAGCCGCCTGACGCGAAAGGGACCGCCCTGTCCGGCGGCCCCGTTCGGAATCCCATCACTCGTATGAAAGGTAACTGAGATGCAGCATAGCACTGTCACTTGGGATACGCCCTGTGAAGAGCCCCCCGCTCCGACCGATGATGCGAACGCGCAAGCGACCTGCGTGTTCGACATGGTGTTGGAGTACTACTTTCCGGAGGCCCCCGACCCGAGGGCGTTCAAGAAGTTCTGTAGGGCGGTTGGGTACCCGTGGCAACCCGTTCGCCTTCAGTTGATGAAGTTCGGCGTCACCCTCCCGCGCCGGCGGCGTCGACGGCGCACTGGGCCAGCCGGAGAGAATGTCCCAATAGCTCTCTCTAATACATCCATAGAAGAGAGAGCTATTGGGACACAACTGAATGACTGGATAGGACTGATGGCCCTTCTGGACGACGCGGAGGATGAGCCTGACGAAGTTCCCGAGACCTGCATAGAAGGGTTCGGAAGTCTGCTCAGCGACAGGGGCGATGAAACCCACGGTCGGGACGTCCAGCTTCGGTGCAAGGTCAAGACCTGTCCGGTCTGCGGGCCGAAGAAGCGCCAGCAGAAGATCGACCAGATCATGAACGACTTCCGAGGTGGACCCATCCACGCTGTCCTCGCTGACGACGAAGAGTGGGAGGCGTTCCACAAAACGCACGTTGATCGCGATGGGGCTAGGTACCACCGCATCCCCGCACCCGATGGGAAGTCAATCATCCTCACTGATGCCGACGTCGGAGAGGTGATCGACGAACAAGACGTGGCGGTCGCGATCGAACTGAATCCAGACGACGGGCGTCGGATGACACATTCCCGCGAGTGGAAGGAGGTGAAGCCCAAGCCCAGGTGGAAGCGGGTCGGCATCTCACCCCTCGACGCCACCGAGCGGGCTCAGGTCTACATGGAGGAGGGCTGCAATCCCAAGGTGGCTTCGACGGACAAGGCGCTCGTCGGGGCACATGACGTCGATCTGCCACCTGCGGACTCCAAGGCCATGGAGCGATTGAAGGATCGGTTACGGATTAGGGACGAGGAGAAACTCGGGCCGGACGGGTGGCCTGTTCCTGCAAGCTGACGTCGGCGGCTGTGGGGAGAACGCGCTGCGGGAGGCTCTCTCCAGTGACCGACACGTTCCGACCATTGTCCTCGGTGGTATGTCCTCTGGATCGCCCTGCGGGCGAACGGTCCTGAAGTGACCTATCGGTGCCTTCGCCACCGCCTGGCACCTACGGTGCCGGGGCCACCAGGACCATCGACCACCTCGGGTGGTTCGCGCGACGAACCACGTACGCGCGCGACACCACCCTCTAGAAGACAGGGTCCTCAAAGCCGTTCTGTCGTTACCGGATTAGTGTTGATGCGGGCCGTTGGTTCAGGGCTTCACGCGGCATCTGAGCCACGCCTCAGGGCTTGGGGCACGCGCCAAGAGACGCCACCTCGGCTTTGACGCGATCCCTTGGCAGATCGAGGTGCCGGAACCGGGGGATAGTCGACGCCGACGCTACGAAGGGCTGGCCGAATCCGGCGGGTCTGGGGGTGGTGACATCACTGGTGGCGGCGGGGGAGGCGAAATCGAGCCAAGGTTGGCCTGGACGTGCGAGCGATACTGCGGCAGCTCGGAAATGGCCTTCGCGGTGGGAATCTTCGCGAAGTAGCCAGCGCCAAACGCAATGCACATGAGCACATACCAGAACCGCTCCGCACTGGTCATCTCGACAAGTCCGAAGTCATGCAGTGCCTTTTTCGCGGGTACCTTTGCGAAGTAGCCCGCCCCAAGCGCGATGTTCATGAGGACATACCAGATGCCCTCCCATGTCGTGAGCGCGGCCTTGCGTACCGCCCCTGCAACCTGACTCACTCTCGACCTCCTCTTCTAGCTGGCACCTAGGAACAACCCTTAGAACAGGGCGACAACACGTTATGACAATCGCTTTTGCCACGCACGGGATCGCAGAGCAATCACTCGTCACCCCTCTGCCGCCAGGCTACGCCCAGCGGGACCTACGGCCCCGACGACGGCTTAGACGATGCGGAGTGACGCCGAAGACCCTCAGTCGTCAACTAGAGGGGCCGGGGTGGCGTGGTTCAGCTCCCAACTATCGTCCGTCAGCTAGTGATTGTTATTCGCGCCCTCAACTCCGATGACTGGCAGGACATCCGAGATGTCCGTCTCCGCTCCTTGGTAGACGCACCTGATGCCTTCACATCGAACTCCAGTCGCGAATCGGCGTATGACGAGGCGAAGTGGCGCGACCTCGCTGATACCGGTCGGTGGTTTGTGGCGGACGACGATGGACTGGTCGGAGTAGCCGTCGGTGTGGACGGTTGGTCAGGGGACCCAAAAAGGCGTGGGCTGGTCGGAATGTGGGTGGCACCGTCCCATCGCCGACGTGGAATGGCCAGGCAACTGCTCGATCAGGTGAAGGCGTGGGCGGCTTCGGAAGGTGCGACCATATTGAGTCTCGGAGTTCGGGAGGGCAACGAGCAGGCACTGACGGCGTACCTCAACATGGGGATGCGCTTATCGGGAGAAACGATGCCAGAGGTTGGCCACCCGACGAACGTGCTCGTCGTCATGGAGTGTGACATCGGACAGACATGAGATTCAGGGTGCCCAGTACGCAGGACTCGGGTCGAAAAGGCCGTGCTCCCTACCCTCAACCGAGGCCCAGAACGCGAACGAGCCTGATTACCCCCCGCCTACTTCTTCGCAAAGCTGAGTGTCACCGCGCCAGAGATTTCGACTTGGCTCGACGTTCCGCCGACGTACCCGCTCGCATAGGCGCTAACCGAGGCCGTGCCGTGTCCGAACAAACCATTTGTTGGCTGGACCACGGCGCTCCAGTTGCTTGACGAGGTGCAAAGCACGCTGGTGGAGAAGTAGCTGGTGAAGATGAAGCGATGGTAGACCTGGCTGAGTTCGCCACTGATTGAAGCGATTACCGGGCGGTTACAGGTGACGGTGCCTGACAATGTCGCCACACCCGTCTTGTGGTCGACCGTGCCGGTTGGCGCGAGCGACGCGCCGAGCACGAGAGCTGGCGGTGGGGGCGCGGTTGAGAAGGTCAAAGGAGTCGCGGCAGCCTCCGCGGTGTTGCTCTCGTTCGCTGCAGCCAGGATGCAAGCACCGGAAACCGCGCAATCAATGGTGGTCGAGATGTGCAGATAGCGTGATGCGATATAGGGCGTCGAGAAGGCCCCCGCACTAGACGCCGTGACATAAATGTATGTCGAGAGGTCACAACCAGCCTCGGTCGTGGTACCCGTCTGACACTCGATGACGACGATGGTGGCGTTCGGGCTGAATCCAGAGCCGGTCACCGTGATTACTTGCCCGTCGTCCACACCCGTGGAGGGTTGTGCCTGCACCGTCGGGGTGGTAGTGGCACTGGCTTCGACACCTGGCAGTACACCGATGCCGACGAACAGCAAACCCGTAGTCGCTACGAGGAGCGTGGCGATTCGCCGTTGACCCATGGTTCCCCCTTGATCGATAGGGGTTGCAACTCTACCATCGACGGAATCCTGGCGCTGTAGGCGATGCGGCTTCCTGCTCTCGACCGGCATAACCGAGATTGGTGGGTCACGGTCGCGGAGGATCAGGGCGTTGAAGGCGGAAGCTGTGGTCAACCGGAGGAGGCCGCGGTGGTGTGGGGGATGGTGTCGCGGGCGGTGAGGCGGGCCGCGGGCATCGAGAACGCGTGTGACCCTGCCGCACGTCGGGGACGCCCGCAGGCCACTGGTCGGCCCGAGCGAATGTGAAATCGCGAGGAAGAGGTGCCTAGGCGGACGGCGTGCAGCACACAGGATAGCCCTCGCTTACGGGATCGTGACCGACCCGGCCACCGGAGACGTAGACGGCGTATTAGATGGAAAACTGGACCACAAAATGCTCACATGGATCGTGCCGGTCGTCGCTGCGAACGCCCCGGTTCCCGAGACAATGGTGAGCGTCAGCTCAAAATAGTCCGGCGGCGTTGGGAAGTCTGGGCCATTAAAGGGTCCAGCCGTATCGCCCGCAAGAGTGCCTACGTTCGTCGCGATGGTAAAGGTCCCGGCGAAGGTCCATGTAGTGCTGCTGGATAACGGAGGGTTGACGCATCCGCCCACGTGGAACGCGACCGCTCCCACCGCGGAGTTTCCTAGATAACTGGCGGCGAAGGCCTGGTTGACGAAACAATCGTTCCCGCTCCCGAACGTCCACGTCGTCGTACCGGAGAACGAACCAGCCAGGTCGGCGAGGCTCACCGGATTATGGATGAAATAGCTGATGCACTGGCCTTGGTTGCCAAACGGCTGCCCTTGCGCGTTGGTCAGGGTCCGCCACCCGCCTCGTTGGCACAGACCGACGCCCGCAGGCACGTTGGTTGAACCCGTTGGTGCCGCTCCGACGGCACCGGCAACGGTGGGGATCGAGACATACAGGCCGACGACGATTACGAACCCGGCGACTGATAGGCGTCGGCGCATTTGTGCCTCCGTTCAGTACCCCTCTTTACGAGCCTCTTCCCACCGTCCCCATCTGTCAACCCGAACGCGCGCGCAGTGTCCGCTCGGTGCGTCCCTTCGCAAGGCCCTCTCGCGTGCACCTCGATGGGGTTTTCTGGACGATGCCGGAACTGAAGCGTTTATGCCGAGGGAGTCGATGTTGTCTTCAGTGCGAGTTGTCGCTTCGTTGTCCCAGCACAGTCCGACCGGCTCTACGCAAGGCACCTGCCGCGGGGGCACCATTCGATGCGGGGGCGGCGGCCCTGAGGGGTACGGTGTCAGGGAGGGTCGTCGCCCCCTTTCGGGGGTTGCCCTTGGCTGCGAGAGTGCCGTCCCCGATCGCCGGAGCCGGGTCATGAGCCGCCTCATCGAAGACGTGCTCGCCATGGTGTGACGTCGAGACCTGGGTACCGCGTCGCGACGCCCTCCAAGGTCTCGGGGGTCCAGTACGGGTGACCGGGAGGTGGGAAGCCGAAGAGGAGAAGTTGACTCGTGCTCGCCCGTTCGACAAAGGGCTTCCAGTTGCGGTGAAAGGACTGGTCACCCCAAGCGTGTCGTGAGTTCCAGGTGTTCTCTCCATGGCTGTAGCTGGCGTGGATGCTGAACCGGGCGGCGCGCGGGGCGCGTAGCTCGGTGGCCCGGTGAAAGGTGTCGGTGCTGTAGGCGACGACGGTTCCAGACGGCCCCGCCCCTGAAACCTCTTGCTCGTAGATCGCCGGGCATTTGTCACGCGCCTGGACGTGCGGGAGAACGGGGAGGCCCTCTGTCAAGGCGAGCGGCACGAGGTGTGTCGGGCCGAACTCCTCTGTCACGTCGCTCAGCCAGATAAACATCTCTAGGCCGCGCCACCGGATGTCACTCGACGGAGCGAGGGGCGTGTGGTTGAGGTAGTCACGGTGATGTTCCTGCTCGTAGCCAACCGCCCCCGAATACTTGGCCCATAGTTCTGCGGCGTAGATGCGGATGTCTTCGGTGCCGAAGGCGGCTTCCACGAACGCAGTGACCCGCTCGTGGACGGCCAGGTTGCAGAGGGCAAACGTCGGGAACGGAAAGGCGACAAGCCCTCCGTACTCATCGCCAGTGTGGCGACGGTTGCGCTCGCTCAACGGATCAGTGTGGTACTCCTCAGCCCTCGGGTAGACGGACGGGAGGTCGGCCCGAGCCGCCTCGACCTCAGACCCCGATAGGAAGCCTGGTAGGACCACGAAGCCATCGCGACGCCACGCCGCTGCGGCGGCTGAGATGTCCATCTCCGAAGGATGCCACCTCCTCATCTGGATCACTCGGCCTAGCGGCGAACAAATGGCCAGGGTCTGCCTCGTCTGCCGGGGCTTCCAAACGGGTCCTGCGGCTGGGTCAAGCTATGAAGGCGGAAGCCGCCGTGAGGATCGTGTCCTGGATCGTGGCCTACCGCGTTGGGGCCGCGGCCCGAGCTGAAGGTGACTGGTTTACGTCACTTGACCCGCAGCCGACACTTGCCCTGCTCCAGGAGGCCAATCCGAACTCCATCGACGCGCTGTGCCGGGCCGTGGAGTTCACCTGGTGGCGACTCGCCTTGGACATCCGCGCGCCCGAGCCCGACGACCGACCGGTCCACAGGCGGGGAGTCGCCATCGTTGGTCGCGGTCCCGAGCCTGCGAGCACCTCCTGGACGATCTGCCGCTCCCTGAGCGCTCGATGATCGCCCGAGTACCGCTGGGTGGCATGGACACCCTCGTCGCCTCCTTCCACGCTCCACCCGGCGTCAACTGGGGTCTGAAGAAGCCTGAGCAGGGCGTCGGGTTCGCGCGCTGGCTTAGTTCTGTCGACTGGCCAGTGATCTTCGGTGCTGATGCCAACACGCCCCTGCTCGACGCGCCGGACTTCGCTTTGACTCGAACTCATTGGCACACGGGATCGCGCAGACTTGGGGGCGCTCCGAGGGATGATCTACTCGTAGGTCCCGACAAGATTCACGAGCTGGACGATGTCCTTCGCCTCTGGCTGGCAGACCACGCGGCAGAGATGGCCGACATCATGGCGACGAGTCCCGACGGGGCCGCTGCGGGTGTCACATCGAACTGGCAAACGGCGGACGGTCCTGGCTCTCCGGTGCGGTTCGACTCGATCTGGGTGTCTCATCACTTGCGTGTGCTCGACGTCGGCTACCCCTATGACGCGTGCGCGGACGCAAGGAGTGAACATTCGGCTGTAGTTCTCGATCCGGAGCTGCATCCGCCCGGCTCAGCAGTGACACCGCGGGACGACAGTGCAAGCGGCGATCAGGCATCCCAAGAGACACCATCTCGGCACTGCACCGGGTTCTCGACGGTCGGCAAGCCTTCGCGTTGAGACGACAGTCAGCCCTTTAGGTCCCGCCACTGTTGTTGGCATACTTGTTGTATCCGGTGGGGTCGTTTTCGTCGCTCACACCTTGGAGACAGCCGTCGTACCAGACTTTGCTGTCCCCAGGGTTCGCCCCTGAGCAGTATTGGGCTGCGGACCCACAACTCGCCGTTCCGAACGCGTACACACATCCACCGCCGTTGTATCCAACTTCGTATCCAGAGCGATAAGCGGGGTCTGCGGTCTCGCCCGGTCCGCGTATGGCACTGACTATTACAGAAATGATGACGATCACGACCACACCGATCACTACGAGCAGACATCCTGCACGCCGATTAAATATTGACTGCGCTCTCGCAGCAGGTGTGAGCATGGCACTGGCATATGCCTTGGTTCCACAGGCCATGCACTCCAGGCGTGTCTTGGGCGATAATGCTGCGCCCGTCGCGGCTCCGATTGGTCCCGCTATGACATCACCGGCTACGCCACCAGCGACCATTCCTCGGCCACTGCGAATCTTCCGCCATTGGTTGGCTCCACAGACACGACAAGGCAAGTATCGGCTCGTTGTTGCCATGATCCTCGTGTTCCCTCGATGGTTCTTGGCTTAAAGAGGGCGAGCACGATGCTACTTATAAGTCTGTAGACCGTCGAGTAGCAATCTAGGCAACTTGTCGGGGTGGCAGAGGGCGAGCTACAGCGGCGAGTTGGGCTCAATCTGCGCGAATACCGAGACGGCCGAGGTATGAGCCAAGAGGCTCTCGCAGCTCAACTGAAGGTTCATAGGACATACATGGGTGGTGTCGAACGGGGGGAGCGCAACCTCACGCTGAAATCCGTGGAGCGGATCGCCGAGAAACTCGGGGTCGATCCCCTGGACCTCATGAAGAAACCAAGAAGAGTGCGCGCCAGGAAGGGCTGACGGTGTTTGTTGGCGGTCATGGCAGCGCTTCGCGGATGAGTGACTCAACTACCTCCTGGGACTTCTGACCGTCGACCGTGAGAATGGTCGATCCATCTGGCGGAGGATCGCCACCAGGATGCTCGGAGAGGGCGCTGTAACCGTCCCCAACCTCCCGACATCCGATGAAGATGGAGCGAAAGTCAACGCCCAGAAAGCGAGCGGTGGTCCGCAGCAGCGGGTAGGGGCCTCCGCGATGCACGAGGCTCCATCTATACGTGTGACCAATGCGCTCGATGTAAAACGCGGACTCATACTCGGTCGCCACGGAGACGGCGGTCGCGACATCTTCGAGTGATGACCAGTCACGCGTACTCTTGATGAGGCGCGATCTGGAGGGGAACGGGAGCGGGGGTGCCCCGGAGCTGGACATGGTGAACCTCCATCGCCTGGCGTTACCACCGTGCCCGAAGGTCGGTTGGTGAGCGTCGTCGGCCCAGGTGCCTCGGCTCGTCTGGATGGGTTACGACACAATATAGCGGTGGCCCATTCCAATGAGTCGCCGGAGATGCGCGACATTGAGCAGTTGTTTCGCTCCGGTGACCCCAAGAGGGACAACTTTCTCTCTCGCGTATTCGGGATTTTCAACGAGGAAATCGTTCGGATGTGGTGCGCCAATCCGAACTCACCTCTTCTCGACCTGGGTCGACCGACCGTCTATACGCCTGAGGAAAAGCGGCACACCTTAGATTTCACGTTCCGCGACCAGAACAATGCGATCTTCGTCGCGGAGATGAAGTGCGAGCTGGCCTATGACGGTTACCGTTATCTCCGCTTGACCGAATCGGCACAACTCGACCACCACCAGGGAGACGCGTTCCTACGGTTTCTTGAACTGGCGTCACCCGGCCACAGTCTCGTCGCGAAGGTCGGAGGGAGCCCGATTAGGGTGGATGGTGTGATGTTGGTCTGGGGTGCCACAACCGCACCGGGAATCGAGTCGGTGAAAAGCAAGAGGGGCATCGCCGATGTTCTGTCGGTTGAGGTGATGATCGGCGACCTACGTCGTTGGGACGATGCGCAGTGGAAACAACGTGTGGAGCAGCTCCGTGGGTGGTGCTCCGAAATGTTCGACTTCTTGTGGGAGCCAGGTGTCTGATCGCTGCCGCGCTGATGCCGTGGCGATTCTTCGGCCTGGGTTGAGAACTGGATCACCGATGATTAGCTGCTACCGTTCAAGAAGGGTCGGCCGGGTCCCCGCGAATCAACCGACGTTGTGGATGGAAGGGATGCAAGACCCGACGTAACCGGCTACGTGACCGCTCAACAAACTGAGCTGGTCGGCGAATGGTGCCGCTGCTGTCCCGCAGCCAATAGACGTGGCCGGAGTCCGCAAAACCGATCGTTGCGACGAGGTCAAGCGCGTAGGCACCAGGTTACTTCGACCACATGTCGTCATGTGCAGCGCACTCGAAGGTTACGAAGGTATGGGGTGGTATCTCCTCCCACGTTGCCAAGCCGAGTTGGTCGCCTGAGGGGAGTTTCACAGTGGCGGTAACTTCGAAGATCGTTCGTGTGCTTTCGTTGGCCACGGTTACAAGGGGAACGGTGACGATTTGTGCGGCAAACTCGTCGGGTTCTTTCGGCAGCATCTTTCCCGAGGGTCCAACCGTGACTGTGACTGCCAAGGCGGCGTCATACGCGGCCGTCGCTTGAAGTTCGCGCCGGGCCCTGTGGTCCCGGCTGATGACGTACCAAGTCGCCCCAAAGGCCGCGATCGTGCCCGCGGCGGCAAGCCATTCGGCGAGGTCGCCGAGTTGAACGTGGAGCGTTGCCAGCTCGATCACCCTGAGCAATCGGCTGGATCGCCGGGATACTAACCCGTGAACGCGGGATCGTTCGCGAACGACCACCCGTAGTACCTTGCGGCGACCTCGGCCGCGACACTTACCTCCCCGCCGGGCACTGAGCTACTGCACATGGTTTGAAGCACCTGTTGCTCGGACGCGTTGGCACCGAGCCCGAGGATGTTGGAATAGCTGTTCGCGATATACCGCCATGCGACTACGTTGATTCCGCCACCAGCGGGACAAGTCGTTGGGTACGGGTTCCCATCCGCACTCTGGGAAATGGGCACGGAACATTCGTCTACGACGGGCGGCGTCGTTGCCGGTGACAAGATTTGCCGTGCCGGATTGACCGTTGTCGTCGCCGGTGGCGCAGTAGTAGTCGTGGTGGGTAGCACTGTCGTTGTTGTGGTCGAAACATGCCCTGTGTTGCTGGTTGTTGTCGCGGCTGACTTGGATGGCGATGAGGATGGGGAACGAACCGACAACCCGATGGCGAGTCCAACGCCGACGGCGGCGAGGATGGCGAGGGCTATGCCGATTCGGACGACAGTGGATCGTCGTAGATGGATCATCGGGGGCTCGTCGGCCACGGGAACATACGGTACTTTGGCGAGTGCGGCAGATCATGGAAAGCTGTTGTGATGCTTCGACGGAAACCCCGCGCCGCGCCGGTTGACCGGGGTATCTACGGGCGGGGATGGATTGAGCCGGTTCTTGGCGAACCGATCGAAGGGTTGTTCATAGCCGAAGGCTTTGACTCTGACGGACTACAACTGATCGCCGAAGGTGAGGCAGGATTCTGCCCGTGGTCAGAGATAACTGATGTCACCATGACTCCTCGGACAGAGTTGTCGCCAGGAGTCCGAGAGCGTCACAAAGACACCTTGTCGAAGTCAACGGATCCAAATGTCTTTGTCGGTTGGCTACCTGACGAGAAGATCGGACAAATAGGCGTCAATCCGTTCGTTCTGGTTCCGATCGGTGAGCACACCTGGCGAGATTGGTGGCAGGTATTCGTAAACGCGGGACTACTTTCCAACGACTGAATATCTGTAGCCTGGTCACAAGTTCGCGAGAGCCAGTCCGACCTCACCCCTAGCCATTTGCACCTTCGACCCAGCGTCTTGCCGCGAGGACGCGTCCCCAAGGGCGTGGCAGTTTGGGAGCGAGTCCTCGCGTCCGACAAGCAGGTGCTTTAGTCGGTTACATTCATGCTGCCATTCGTTACCGGTGAAGTTTTGGAATCGGTATTCACCAGTCCACATTGCAAGGCTTTCGATCACGTCGCCGATTTCCTTCAACGCTTGACGTTGACGGTCAACCTTGGCGGCGTCCGATGCCCGGGTGGTGAGGTTCCGGTCCTCTTTGGCAACCTTCAATGTCTCACGGGACACGCGGTTGCCCCTGACGGTCGCCACGGCCGCCACCACGGCGGCCACCGCCGCCACGGAGCCGACAACGATGGTCGCAATGCCCACGACACCACGGTAGGCGACGGAGGATTGTCCGGTTAGGTGCGTGCCACCCGCGCGTTTTGGGGGGCGCAAGGGGCATCGTGGGGGGCGGGGCGACGGTGAAATAGCATTGGCGGCCGATGGGATGGGTCAGGTACGTCAGAGTACCCAAGACGAGGACGACCCCAAAGCCCCAAGCCGCAATGGCCACCGTCGCCGGTGTTCCGCACCGGTTGAGTTGGGTCGATCGCCACGCCGGGTATCGGATGCGATGTTCATGTGGGTGGGTCGACACCGCCCGCCGACGGACCGAGAGGGACGCGATCAACATTGCGAACGGTCACATCCGGTCCTTGCAAAAGGCAGTAGCTCGACAGCAGAGCGCGGACAGGACAGCGACCTCAAAAGCGAAACAAGCGGCCAAGACTCCGCAGCAACGGCGGAAGAACAAGGTCGTGGCATACGTCGTCCTGGGGGTCTTCGCTGCAGTAGCGACCGGGATCGGCATAGCGGTGTACCACGATTTCAACAATCCATACACGGACGGCTACAACTACGCGAGTCAGTTCAGTACATTGGGTCCACAGTTACCCGGATGCTCCCAGTACGTAATGATCAATGATGCTCACGATCGGAACGACAACTATTCGGAATGGGCGGCCGGTTGCAGGGCCGCCGCGGGCCTTCCCAATAACACGGGTACGACGGGCAACGGCAACAGCGGCAACACGTAAAGCTGACTAGTCGCTCCTACTCGGCGCGGGTGTTGTCAGAAGCTGATCTGCTCAACATCAGCGAGCAGATCGGGGTCGAGGACCAGTTCGTCCCATTCCGGCGGGACTGAGTATCGGGCTAATACCGCGCACGCTGGAGCCCATGCACGGAACAAGCATGGCGGTGTCTTTGGGTTGGTGAACTTTGCGACGTATCCCCAGGCCGATTGTTCGTGCTCAAACCAGGACATTCCCCGAGCCTCGGTTACATCCCTAGCCACTCGCCACACAAAGGCGTCACTCAGATCGGTCGAAGGAGTAGGAGTGTCAGGACGCGCGTGAACGTGGAATCCAGCAGCACGGAACAGGATTAGCCATTCAGCCCGCGGTAGTAGGGCGGCGGGTGTGTGCGGCGTTACCCAGGCAAGAGCCAACACCGATTAAAGGTTGATGCCGGTCAAATGGCGTGACAGGTGCCAGTCCTTCACAATCCTCCGCCATTCATCAGGCGGGAAACCGCATAGTTCTGCGATCAACGCATTCTGGTCCACGGCAAACCAAAGTCTGCCTCCCGATGCGCCTCGATTCGGTCCCGCCGGGCGTGGTGCCCGTCGCCGCCCGGAACAGTGACACACGTTGGACCGTTCGGGTCGGACACAGCCGTAGCGCAGAACTACGTCTAGCCTTCCCGAGGATGGATCAAGTCGCTCGGCGGGTAGTGATCGTGGTGGGGCTGCTTCTGCTTGTGCCCGCCGTGATCATCGCGTTGTTGCCCGCGTCCGTCTCGGGGTCCGTCTTGGGTGTGGGTGTTTCTGTTGGATGCAACCCTGAGAGCATCGCCAGGGTGGGCACCACACAAACCGTGGGTGCGTCCTCCTACGTTCCAGCCATCGTCGTATGGATCGACCCGAACTCAGTCGTTCCCGCCGGGATCAACGAGACGGATGCTCAACAAGCGAGTGTTCTCTGCGGAGCAGCCGCTCAGAACCAGATGATTCCGGCGTTGGTGTTGGGTGGGTTAGGTATCTTTCTGCTGATATTCGGAGGGGTCATCTTTCGCTACATCAGAACCGGCAACACCAATCGTCCTGCTGCATATGCCCCGGCGGCAGGGCCGAACAATCTGCCCGCACCCGGCTGGTATCCGAGTCCTGAAGACAACCGAATGCTCCGCTGGTGGGACGGCAAACGGTGGACCGGACAGACGCTTGATCGCCTACCCAAGAATGAATGACCTTATAAGGCCGACGATGCCCAAGTGTGTGGTGTCGATCGGTCTTCACTCCGTGACCGGCCTAATCGCGTACATGCGAACATTCCCGCCGAACGAATGGCCGAGGCTCGTCGCTCCCGGCCACCGAGGGTACGCGGGAGTTACGACGCGGAAACGGCCCCTCGATTGGGTGGAGGAGGGGCCGCCGCACCTTTGTCTCGTGACTGACGTAGGCGTTGTTACTTATACCCGCGCGGAGTCCGGCTTTTACCCGCGCGGAGTCCGGCGAATCCGTCGCGACCCATCGAGTGACGCCAGTTCACGCAAACGTCGCGTACGACCTGGGACTACCGCCCGGCCCTGAAGCCCGTCCCAGGCCGTGGTTAGGGTCGTTGCGAGGCGGTCGGCACGGCGGTTGGTGAACAGGGGGTGGGAATGATGCACAAGGTCCACCATCCGAAGATCGTGCAACGCGCTGATCGTAGGTGTGCGGTCGCCTGTGACGACTGTGAGCGGGACTACGAATCCGCGACACCCATCGGGATCAACACTCCCGTCGAATCACGCGAGAGGGCTGAGCTGTTGTGGGAGAACCACTGCGAGCGCCGTCGCGTTCCGATGCGACGCGGAGCCTGAGCCGACATGTGCGGAGCACTCGGACGATCGACCGCCCGCATCACTGATACAACCCGCGGTTCAAACCCCGCTGAAAGGGTTGAACCGTCACCCCCAATCGCCCGAGATGGCGGAAGGCGGTCGTTGACGGGGTGTCCTCATCGACCATTTGACCCCCGATCAGGGGGTCAGTGCAAGTGGCGTCCCCCGAACCGAACCCGCAGATTTGGGCTCTGACTTACCTGACTCACCGATACAGGTTCCGCCGCCTGAGGGTGCGGTCTGGCCCCGCCCTACTGGGCTGTACGGGCGAGACCAGCCACTCCCAACTTCCTAGGTGTCCGCAAGCCCGAACACGTTGGGTGGAGATGATCGTCCCACCTGAACGGGGTGTACGCAAGGGGGGTAGGCGCAACCTCGTGCTTTGGGTCGTCAACTGCCCCGAGAGTGCCAGCGCGAGACCAAGCACCGATCCCAATCGGCATCGACATGCCCGGTCGCCACGGCTCAGATCGGGGAACTCCTTCGCGACAACCCACACTCTGGCTGCAAATCACAGACCCGCGGAGCAAGTTGATTCCTTGGCCGGGCCTGGGGTGACCCGCCGTCCTAGACGCGTGTGTTCAAGGTCACAGTCCCCCCTCCGACACGATCTAAGCCCCATACTGGGCTTGATCCGGTTTGACGGACAGGTTGGTTGTGTTGATTATGCGGCTTGAAGGTCGGCGTTGTGGTGGACAGCTTCGTATTGGGCGGGACTGAGGTAGCCGAGCGTCGAGTGCAGCCGACGGGTGTTGTACCAGCCCTCGATGTACTCGAAGACAGCGCGTCGAAGTCCAGTCCTCGTCGGCCATGCGCGCGTGTCGATGAGTTCGCGCTTGATGGTGGCGAAGAACGACTCGGCGACCGCGTTGTCCCAGCATTCACCCTTGCGACCCACCGAGAGGACGACGCCGTTGGCCCGGGCCAGCTCGGCGAAGTCTCCGCTCGTATATTGACAGCCCCTGTCCGAATGGAAGATGACGCCTTCTTCGGGTGTGCGGTGTTCGAACGCCATGGTGAGGGCGTCTTGGACCAGCTCGGTGCGCATGTGATCGGCCAGGGCCCAGCCGACAACGCGGCGGCTGGCCAGGTCGATGACCGTGGCCAGGTAGGCCCAGCCCTCCCACGTCGAGACGTAGGTGATGTCGCCGACGTAGCGCCGGTCGAGTTCGGTGCACGGCCCGAAGTGGCGCTGGATGAGATCGCGCGCCAACTCGGCATCGGGGTCGGCCACGGTGGTCTTGCGCCAGCGCTTCTTGCACCGGCCCTCGAGGCCGGCCTGGCGCATCAGCCTGGTCACCTTGCGCTTCCCGCAGGCCACGTGGCGATGCAGGAGCTCCTTGTGGATCCGCGGGGCGCCATAGGTTCCCTTGGACTCTTTGTGGATGGCCGTGATCTGCTCGAGCAGCTCGGCGTCGGTGACCTCTCTTTGCGACGGGACGCCATTGCGGCGCTCGTAGTAGGCGGACTTGGAGACCTCGAGCAGCCCACACGCCTTGGCGACGCTGTGGCCTGCGACTTTTTCCGCCTCGATGAAGGGGTACAGCTTCATCGGGTCTCCTTTGCGAAAAAAGCTGTCGCTCGCTTGAGCACTTCGACGTCCTCGCGCAAGGAGCGGTTCTCCCGGCGCAAGCGACTGAGCTCGGCCCGCTCCTCGGTGGTCAGTCCCGGGCGTTCGCCCTGGTCGATCTCCGCTTGTTTCACCCAGCTGCGCACGTTGGTCTCGGTCAGATCGAAGTCCCTGGCCACCTGGCCGATGCTGCGATCGCCGCGTCGACACAGCTCGACGATCTCAGCCTTGAACTCCGGAGTGAACGAGCGCCGCGGACGCTGCCTCCTCTTCTCCATGGTCTCCATTTTGGACATCCTCTCTGGGGCTGTGCCCCTGATGGTGGATGTCCGTCAGACCGGTGGAAGCCCATACGTCCGGCTCGGACTCAACGGTCACAACCCTCTGTCGATGGTCGAACGTCAGGCGGATACCCAGCGCAGAGTAGAGGGCGGCCTTGGCTTCCGTGTCGGCCTCTGAGAGCAGCCTCAGCTTGTCCTCAACGGCGTCGATCATCCGACGAATGTCCTCAGAGGTAATGGTCTGCTGAGGTTGCAAGAGGGCCAACTTCTGCTCGGCAGCCTTCCGGTCGCTCTGGACCTCACACATCCACTGAGCGACGATCTTGGGGTCGCCCCCCTCGTCGAGAAGTTGGCGATACTTGTTGAGCCGTGCGTCGTATTGGCGAATCTCTCGTTCCGCCGCAACTCTCTCGGTTCCCTGGTCATCGGTCTCGGCTTCCGCCAGAGCAGCCAAGGATGCACAGGTTTCGCGGATGTTGTCGGGATTGAACACGCGGCCGAGCCACTCGTCCAAAAGGGGTTCGATGGAATCTTGCCGGATGTAGACGTTTCGCGCGTGGTCGGTGCCCTTCTTCGAGGCATATTCGTCTGGGTAGCGGCATCGGTAGTGGGGCGAGTTGTTGTTCCAACTTCCCTGCATCCGCCTGCCACAGTCTTTGCAGTAGATAATGCCTCGGAGAAGGTAGTGATGACGTGCCCTTTTGACCTTGGTCGTCACGCTTCGAGAACCACTCGCAGCCTGGGTGCGAGCGCGGTGAAAGGTCGCTTTGTCGATTATGGGCTCGTGGATCAACCGATCGGAATAGACCCAGTCCTCCGCGGAGTTCCAGCGCATCTTGCTGCTACTCCCCAGCGCCACATCATCGACGTCGATGAGCACCTCGTCGCGACGTTGCTTGTTCCACACCTCATGGCCCGTGTAGCGGGGATTAGCCAGGATTGAGCGAATCGCGCTCTTGCCCCACGCACCCTTGCTCGAAGTGCGATGACGATTCCGTCGCGTCCTTTCCGCAATATCGACAGGTCAGCGCAGCGGCCTTGATCGTTTCCGCACACCAAGGACAGGTCCGAGTGTCGCGCGTGTCCGCTGCAAGCTGCGCGTGTCTGCTCCCCAGAGCCCGTTCGACCATGACTCGTCGTTTGGCTTCAGCGTCAATGGTTGGCGGCATGACCGCGATGATGATGACACCGATCAGCCCTAAAAAGAGTCCCAAGAAGAATCCGGCCGCTCCGCTGCACCACGACGCTGAGCTGCGTCATCGAGGCGGCGTGGACGTGCCCAAAACCACGCCCTGCTGAGGTTGACCTGCCAGCCAGCAACGGCAACATGGACTTGAAGGCGCTAGCTCTGGGATGCTGCTTGCCAGCTCGGCAGAGCACGGCGAGGCCCTGGTCGGCTACGAGGGGAGACATGTGAGTACAAGTTCTGCCGATACGGTCATCCGTGCCGAAAAGCCGTATCTGCCTGGTGCGACCGCACTCAAATCAGGCACCAAATGGCGAAGCGTCGTCACTGATCTCGTCGTTCTGGGCGCACTCATCACCATTGCCGTTCTCGTGCGTCGACATGGCCTGCCGACGCAGGGTCTCTGGCTCGACGACACCGTGGAGGGGGCCGCCCGGAAAGCACCCCTGTCGCAGCTCATAACGGTCAGCCAAGATCATCCGGGCTTCATCGCACTATTGAAGGGCTGGAGCGTACTGACGGGCGGGAGTGACGTTAGTCTCGCCTACCCCGCGCTCATTGCCGGGGTGATCGGTCCAAGCCTCTTGTACCTGACGCTCCGAGTATTCGGCTACGCGCGCTCAATCGGCATTGTATTGAGTGCGGCGCTGGTCGCGTCACAGGCGGACATCGTCTATTCGGGTCGGCTCAAGCCCGACACCACTGATGTTCTCGTGGTACTCGTTCTCGCCTTACTCGTCTGGCGACTCGCCCGCATCAGGTGGCGCTGGCCGATGGCCATCCTCTGGGTCTTGGTAGCCGTTCTGCTCTCGTCCAACAGCATCTTCAGCCTCATCGCTGTGGTTGTCGCGGGAGTGGTGCTGCTTGTTCATCCAGCCTCAGATTTAAAGTGTCGTGCTCCCGCTATTGCAGTACAGGTCGCTGCCAACGTCGCCCTCAGCGTTGCAATCCTCAACCACTACAACACTCAGGCAGTCGCGACGCAATGGCGTCAGATCTGGCACGGCTTTCTGACCTTTTACCCGAATCCGCTTCGATTTGGTGCTGAAGTGCTACGCCAGCTGAGCCAGGTGGCCCAGGTCTTCCCCGGCGGTCCCGGCTGGTTCACGACGGTGTGCGCGCTCGTAGCGATCGTTGGCTTAGCCGTCACGGCATGGCGGGGGCCACTGGCCGTCGTCACCAGATACCTTCTTCTCTTGCTCGTTGTAGCTTTCGTGGGCAGCGTCATGGGCAAGGTTCCCTTCGGGCCGACCCAGACCAACCCGCTCGCCACTGGCGAACGTGCCTCCCTGTGGCTAGCTCCTGTTATGGCCGTTGGGCTGGCGGCGGCTCTCGAGAGAGTGCGGTCCAGCATCCGTATCACCGGCTTTCCGAGAGCGTTCGACGGCATCGCCTGCTTGGCCGCTGCCGCTACCCTGGTGCTCGCACTCGAGGCGACGCCGTTGCTCTACCCGTTCCCTGGCGCAAAACCGGCGGCAGCCTTCGCCGAATCAAACCTCGGTCGGCATGACACGTTGATCGTGGCCAACTCTTCATACTCGTTTGCCGCAGAGTCGCACTTTGCGGTTCGCTTTGAAGCGGACGCTCACAGTTCCTGGGGTTACTACCCGATATTCATTGACCCACGAATTCAGGTCGTGGGATATGCGTCTGTGGACACTGAACAGGTTGCCGCTGATGTCGCACAGGCTAACCGCGTGATTGTCTACATATCGCAGCGGCCCTCCAATACCGCTGAGACAACGCTAGACAACACCCTGGTCGCTCTCGGGTTCCAGGGACATGTGACCTCTTTCTCGGACGCGAGTGTAGAGGTCTGGAAGCGCTCCTCGAGGGCTCGGTCATCAACAGCCATCGTCAAGACGGCTAATAATCCGAAATACGGCACAATCCTGGTCGATAGCACCGGTAAAACCCTCTACACATTGAGCAGTGGCGGCAAGCCGGTTCCCTGCAACCCAGCGTGCGGCTCCTGGCCAGCGCTGCTCGTGCCAGCGGGAGCCATGACTAGCGGACCCGGCGTCGGTCCCCTAGGCAAAACTGGTGGTGGCAACCAAGTTGTGTACCAAGACTATCCGCTGTTTCGATACTCGGGTGATACAGCGCCAGGCCAGGCCAATGGCAACGGCATTGCCAGTAACGGCGGGACCTGGTCCATCATTAAGCCTGGGACAAAGCCCGGGACCCCGATTACGGGTCCATGAGGATAACGGCCATTTTGGATTGCTTGTTGATAGTGAGGTATCCGACCTCACCGTTCTTGAGCGAAACAAGCACTGTCGCTCGATCCTCCGCGGCCTTGGCCGTCACGGCCCCCAGAACGCCGAAGGCTGTTCATTAGCCGTCAGCTCAAGATCGATCCCGAGCACTTCGGCCAATGCATCTGAGTTGGCAAGCAGCCACGGAGTGAAGTCGTGGGCTTCGTGGGGCCAGATTTCATGGGGATCGAGAGCCTGGAGCTTGTCGAGAGGCTGAACCGGGTGGGTCATGTTTGAGGTACCGGGGTCCGCAACAGGGTTTACGGTCACGTTCACGCCCGCTGAAGGCAACGCCAGCCAGGCTGCAACGACGTGGACGCTGGGAGGATGACATTCTGGGTGGGGGCTTCGGACCCGTGGGCATGGTCACGGGGAGGTAGCCACCGCGCTCAGCGTCGTTGATGGCGCTCACCGAAATCCGTCAGAGTCGCTCACCGAAATCCGCCAGTTGAGCACTCGGCGTATTGGTCGTCTGCGGTGACGCTACGTGGTTGCACCTCCTTGTGTCACGTGATGACTCGTGATGCCGTTTCGCCAGGTCGGCTCCCCGGACCTGGTTGCCAAGTGATCGCTTTGGGGGCCTCCAGAGCGATCTGAGCGGGCCTGTTCAGTTTCCGTCACCGTCATTTAGGGGTCCTCGGGCTTTCGGCGAGGCCGCAAGCGTTCTGATCGGGCCCGATGCGCCCGCATGCGGTAGGAGTCGCCGTCGATGTTGAACACCACGCTGCGGTGCAGCAGTCGATCCAACATGGCGGCGGCCACCATGGGGTCGTCGAAGATCTTTCCCCAAGAGCCCACCCCCAGGTTGGTGGTCATGACGATGGAGCCCTTCAGGTAGCGCTGGGTGATCACCTGGAACAAGGCCGCCGCGGCCTCAGAGGCCAGGGGCAGGTAACCCACCTCGTCGATGATCAACAAGCGCGGCCCGGCGAAGAAGCGCATGGTGGTGGCCCACCGTCCTTCGAGGGCAGCTCGGTGGCAGCGGGCCACCAGGTCGGCCGCCGTCGTGTAGTACGTGCGATAGCCCGCGTCGATCGACGCTCTCCCAAGGGCGACGGCCAGCATCGTCTTTCCGACACCGGGCGGGACAGCGACAGACTGCAACATCTTCGGCGGTTGCTGCCGTGCGAGGTGCGAGTCACCTCGACGGTGCATCCTCTTTTCGGGCGGCTCCTGCCGGCGACGGGCTTCAAGCGAATCGATGGATCCCTCTACTTGGTCGTGGGGCTTCCCGACGGGTCGCCGGGGACCATCGCCGTCTCGGCGACGGACATCTTGGAGGACGAGCCGGTGGTCGAGCCCGCCGCGGCGCTGTCGGTGGAGGGGATCCGCGAGCTGCGTGCGCTGGTCGGCTCGATGAAGCCGAGGCGGCGGTCCCCATCGAGCGCCAAGAAGCGCAAATAGGCTCGACCGACCCTGCACGCGCCAACGAACAAGGGAGGTGAGCCTCTTTGCGAAGGCTCAGATTAGCCGCGCCCGCCCAGCTGGCTCTGGATATTCCGGGGCTTTGCGTCTCGCCAGTCGAACGGTGGTGGTCTCTGCCCGAAGAGGCCCAGGAGGCCGTCGTCTGTGTCCTGGCCCGGATGATCGCCGCCGGTGTCGTCGACGAGGCCGACGAGGAGGTGGATCCAGATGACGCTCACGTCTGAGCTCGCCTCCAAGGTCACGGCGTCGCACCTCGGTCGTGATGCATACGTATATGTGCGCCAGTCGACGTTCACGCAGATGCGTGAGCACACCGAGAGCTTGGAGCGCCAGTACGAGCTGGCCTCCCGGGCGCAGACTCTGGGCTGGCCGCCTCAGCAGGTGGTCGTGGTCGACAGCGACCTCGGCCGCTCCGGCGCCGACGCGACAGCCAGGGAGGGCTTCAAGAATCTGGTGGCCGACGTCGGCCTGGGCAAGGTCGGGATCATCTTGGGCATCGAGGTCTCCCGCCTCGCCCGCAACAATGCGGATTGGTATCAGCTGCTCGACCTTTGCGCGTTGACCAACACGCTGATCGCCGACGGCGACGGCCTGTATCACCCTGGCGACTTCAACGACCGTCTGGTCCTCGGCCTCAAAGGCACCATGTCGGAGGCTGAGCTGCACCTGATCCGCCACCGGCTCACGGCCGGGCTGCTCCATAAGGCGGCCAAGGGCGAGCTGCGCCAGGGCCTGCCGGTCGGATTCGTCTATGACGAGGCTGACCGGGTGGCGCTCGACCCCGACGAGGCGGTCATTGAGTCGATCGCCGTGGTCTTCCGGCGCTTCGAGGAGCTCGGGTCCGCCCGGCAGGTGATGCTGTCGCTGCTTGAGGACAACCTGCTCATCCCGCGCCGGCCCACCGGGTCGCGCCGGATCCGGTGGGCGCCGGCGAGCTACCCGGCGATCCACGACTTCCTGACCAACCCCGCCTACGCGGGCGCGTTCGTCTTCGGCCGCCGCCGAGACGAGAAGCGCCTTGACGTCGACGGTCGGCTCGTGAAGCGCACGCGTGAGCTCCCCCGCGACGAGTGGGCGGTGCTGATCCCCGACCATCATCCGGGGTTCGTCACCTGGGAGCGCTATGAGCGCACCCAGGACGAGCTTCGGGCGAACTGGCGGGCGCCGCGCGGCCACGGCGGCGGGGCGGTGCGGGAAGGGACCGCCCTTCTGCAGGGCCGGGTGCGCTGCGGCCGCTGCGGGCGGATGATGCAGGTGGGATATTCGGGCACGACGGGCGACACACCGCGCTATCTCTGTGGCCGGAACAAGTTGCTCTATGGCGGGGAACGAGGCTGCCAGAGCCTCGGCGGCCGCAGGCTCGAGAACCGCGTCCTCGAAGAAGTCTTTGCCATGCTCGAGCCGGCCAGCCTGGCGGCAACCGCAAAAGCGCTCGCCGAGGCCGACGCCAACCACCGCCGGCATGTCGCGGTCTTCGAACTGGCCGTCGAACGCGCCCGCTTCGAGGCCGAGCGGGCGCGCCGCCAGTTCGACGCCGTCGAGCCTGAGAACCGCCTCGTCGCGAGGACCCTCGAACGGTCGCTCGAGGAGGCCCTGACAGCGCAGCGACTGGCCGAGGCGAATCTCGCCGCTCAACGGCTCCGTCAGCCGACCAGACTCACCGAGGAGGAGACGGCGTGGCTCGAGCGGGCAGGGGCTGACGTGCGCGCCGTGTTCCACGCGCCCACCACCACGTGGCGGGAGCGCAAGCAGCTGCTGCGGGCAGTCATCACCGAGGTCGTCGTGACCGTGCACGCCGAGGAGCGCCGTGCCGACGTGAGTGTCGTGTGGGAGGGAGGTGCGACCGCCGCATTCGACATCGACCTCAACAAGACCGGCAAACACTTCCGGACGACGGATGAAAGCACCGTCGATCTGGTTCGCCGTCTGTCTGAGCGCTATGACGACAAGACAATCGCCGCGGTCTTGTCGAGGCAGGGCCGGCGCACCGGCACCGGCCTTCCGTTCACCCAGACGCGGGTGAAGACCCTCCGGAACTCACGGGGCATCGCCGCGTTTCAGCCGTCGACGGTCACACCCGCCGTCGATGATGTGCCGGTGGTCTCCATCACGAAGGCCGAGCAGATCCTCGGCGTCTCGAGGGTGACGCTGTATCGCTGGATGCATGATGGTTTCATCAACGGCGAGCAGCTCACGCCTGGTGGCCCCTGGCATATCCGCATCACCGATGAGGTTCGTCGCCGCATCGTCCCGGAGGTTCCCGACGGCTGGGTGGGGCTCGATCAGGCATCGAAGGTCCTCGGCGTCGCTCGTCAAACGGTGTTGCACAAGGTCCAACGCGGTGAGCTCCAGGCCGTCCACGTCAACCAGGGACGCAGGAAAGGCCTGCGTATCAACGTGAACGCGGCAAGCCCTGGACTCTTCGACACACCCAGATGAAAGGAAGGTGCAGTGTCAACCAATTCCGACCGGTCCGATGAAGAGCACGTTGGTGGCGTCTTCTAAGAACCGCAAGGTGGCGAGCTCGTTGACCATCGCCTTGTCGACGGCGGGCTGCGCGTCGAAGTCGAAGTCATCGACGCGCCAGGGCCCGGGCAAGCGGCCGAAGCGTTCGAGGCCGGCACGCCGGCGTTCCTCGGTGGCCGCCACTTCGACCTCGAGCAGGCGGCCCAAGAAGGCCGAGTGCCCGAGCTTCATCTTGTGCGCATAGTCGAGTTCTGCCGGCAGGGCCTCGGAGGCAGCGGCGAGACGCAGGTAGGAGAGCGATCCGCGCAGCTGCTGGTAGATGGAGTCCTCGCTCATGAGCGCGCCTCGCGCGTCGCCATGTCGTCGACGATGTTCTGGTAGGCGGCGAGGGAGACGACGACCTCGTCGTCCTCGAAGCCGGCCAAGAGCTTGGCCGCCTCGGCCCGTGCGCCGTCTCCCGGTGGCCGGTTGGCCTTGCGCCGACACGGTGGATCCGTGGTGAACGCGCCGAGCACGACGTGCTCGAGAGCGGCCTTGTGGGCCGGGTCGCGCACCACGTAGCCCCCGCCGGGAGTTTCGCGGTAGTGGCTGGCCAGGAGCACCCCGGCCCCCGAGACGATCTCGATGCCGGCGGCACCGAGGCGGTGGCGCACCGTGACCTCGACCCCGATCAGGCCCGGTGGGACCGAGTACGCGTTGCCCTCGAAGGGCACGAGAGCAGAGGCCCCGACGCTGTTGTGTTCCTCGATGGTCGCCGGGTAACAGGCGGCCGGCAGGGGCCGGAGCCGTTCGAGCTCGGCCAGATCCCCGACGCTTGGTCGCTTGCGTCCCCGCTCGGCGAGGAACGTGACGGCGGCCTCTTTGCCGACGAGCTCTTCGAGCTTGGCGATGGATCTCGGCCGTCGGTCGCCGGTGCGCTCGCAGAAGCGGTCCAACTGGCGCTGGGCGTCGTCGATCCTCGTGGCCCTCATGGTGCGCCAGAAGCGCCCGGTGGCGAAGTGGATGGACTTCTCCACGCTGCCCTTGCGATTCCCGCGCCGGGGCGGACAGGCGACCACGGTCGCCCCGTAGTGCTTGGCCACAGGGACGAAGCTCGGCTGGACGGTGCCGCTCTTGGGGTCGACGACGGTCGCCATGCGATCGACCCGCCAGCGCCGCGCGTTGCCACCGAGACGTCGCAGCACGCCGTCCATCGCCTCGATCAGGTGCGGCTGGTCTTCGGACTCGGAAAAGACGCCGCGGAACTTGCCCGAACACGGCAGCGAGCCCACCAGCAAGTGGGCGTCGTCGTCGCCCCAGGGGGCCTCGGGCAGCTCGACCCAGTCCCACTGGATCTCTTCGCCCGGCGGATGCTCGATCTCGATGGTGGCCCGGCCCTTGACGCCGTCACACGCCTCGCAGTGCGGGCGCAGCCCTCGGGCGCGCACGCCCCTCGTGAAGCTCTGATAGCTGAGGGTGAACCCGAGGGCCACCACCTCGTCATAGAGCGCGCTGGCCCAGACGTGAGGATCCTCGCGCAGGCGCTCGCGCACGTAGGGCACGAACGCCTCGAAGGGGTCGGGTTCGGCGCGACGACGCATGCCAGGGACCCGTGTCCCGTTCAGGTGGTTGCGGATCGT
Source organism: uncultured Acidimicrobiaceae bacterium (assembly GCA_963834405.1). Lineage (GTDB taxonomy): Bacteria > Actinomycetota > Acidimicrobiia > Acidimicrobiales > RAAP-2 > Bog-473. The sequence goes on from CAWIBX010000005.1 coordinate 610,141, forward strand.
CTCGCGATTGCGGCCGAGGTGACGGGCGATGGCCGAGATCGACCAGCCCTGCGCACGTAATGCCGTTGCTTCCATGTCCTCATTCCCTGTGAACATGAGAGAGGTCCTCCTTCCGAGGCTCTGGTTTGGACACCAAAAGCTTCGGAAGGGGGCCACCCTCGATGGTGGATCGTCAGTTCACCGAGGACTCAGGGGTGGCGGATTTCAATGAGCAGGTCTGGCGGGTTCTACGTGAGCGTGGTCATCGTTACCTCCAAGACGGTCGAACGCCTGGAGACCATGGTCTACTTCGGGTGAACGGGTGGCCGGGCGAGCCTGGTCAGCCAGACTCAAACCCCCCGACAGAATGACCGCGCTCGTTGCGCCTGTCGTGGACAAGCTGAGAGAGCGAGCCGCAACAGCCAACGCAGCCAGGGGACCGAGGAGTGGGTCCTTGGCCGCTCAACACCGGGAAGTGACCGAACTTCACGATGCGGGTGCCCTGTCCGATGAGGAGTTCGCTCGGGCGAAGCAACGACTCATTGGGAAACCGCGTTAGGTATGGCACCCGCGTGACTATCGAGGAGACCTGGGTTTCAGACCCGGAAGTGGCCGCCCAGCCTCAGAACAACACCATCGAGAACTTCAGGTTGGTCTTCGACCGCATGTTCATGGGACGGTCGTCGGTCGGATGGATGACAACGAGGCGATCTTCAAGCGGATTCTGGACGACGAGGAGTTCCGCGAGGTGCTGATGGACCTTTGTGCGGCGAGGGTGTATCGACGAGCACGCTCCACTACACATGATGGAAGGGACAATGGTGGCTGACGAGCACAGAATCTTGAAGATTTCCGACACAACCACTCCCGAGACGGTAAAAGAGTTTTTTGATGCGATGTCGGAGGAGGGCTTTGGGCTGGAAGCCGTGGTTCCCGTGGGACCACATTCATTCTTGGTGATGAAAAAGAGTGGGTAACGCAGGGATGCGAGGTCGACATTTTCCACCGAATGAGTTTGAGCGCCCTCAGCCCTGTGCAAAGGCTGAAGTTTTCTGCCCTTCAGCCATGGCGTGCGTACTGACGGGGTCGTTTGTCCCTCTAACCTGATCGTGAAGTGCCTTCCCCGGAACATACGGAGCCGTGTGGCACGCGCGAAGCGGACGTGGCGGCCCCATCTCCCGCACGGCCGTCGCACGAGCACACCCCATAGCCATAGGCTCCGAGAGTGGGCCACCGCCACTGGGTTGTCAGTGTCCTCCGTGCTGGCGCAGGAGTGCTGATTGTCGCAGGCGCGTTCGCACTTCTCGGGGTGCTTGTGGGATTGCGAATCTTGGTGACCATCGTCGGCTGCGCCGCAATCATCTACGCCGGTCTGTGGTGGCTAACGGAGCGGTCGCAATCGAAGTTCGGTAAGGAACACCGAGCGTGGCGCGAGGAGAAGGCGATGAAGCCGATTCGGGAGGAGACCGAGAAGGTCCGAGCGGAAGCCAAGGAGGAGACGGAGAAGGTTCGGGCAGATGCCGAGGAAGCAAATCACCATACGCGGTCACTGATGTGGTGGCAGCACGGTGCCCGCTGATCGGCCGGACAGGGAATCGGTGACCACCACCCCTCGGCCAACAGATTGGCCGTAGCGCCTTCACATTGCCGCGTGGTCGTCGCACACCCGAGTGGGGTGACGGACGGAGGCGTCGAGATGTGGCCGTGCCGCCGCCGACTACCGCGAACTTCGTCCGTATTTCGTCCGTCAGAGGTCCAAAGACAGGGCAAAGTGACGCAAGACAGTGAATGGTGAAAGTGCTGGTCAGTCTGGATTTCGGCTGGTAGTGCTGGTGTCCTCGTCCACCCTCTCAAGGTGGCGACACGGATTCGAATCCCGTTGGGGCTGCTCCCGTTGGGGCTGCTTCAGAATTCCTGGTCAGCGAGTTGGAACTCTCGGCTTGGTTCGGCGGCGCCCATCCAGTTGTCCTTCTAGCCCTGAGTTGCCGGGCAAGGCATGTCATCAGCCGCTGATGACATGCACGATGCCAAGAGGTGCATCGCTACCGAGAAAGGGTGGCGACATCTGCGACAGCCGCGGTCGGGATCCGCAGTTCAGCAACGGTTAGGCCTCTACAGCCGTCCGCGCACGCCCGATCAGCCTCTTGGCCCATCCAACGAGATCCTGCGCTTCCCCAAGAGCGAAAAACGAGACGCCATAACTGGCGAAGTCTTTCTTCTGCAGCAGTCTCTTGAGGTCTTTTGCCATTTCCGCCCCGCCCGGCTCCACGGTCTCCAGAAGAGCGACGGCTTCCTCGTGAGCTTGCCCACACGCTCGTTTGCGAAGGCGGGCGCAGCAAGCGGCGTCTGATGCTGCAATGCCGGCCAGGATCGCCAGGGCGGCTGCCACGCCGGAATTAGGCACTGCCGTTGTGTCCTCAAGAACGAGCTCGGCCGCGAGTACGAAGGCCTCGGCTTGCTCGAGTCGCGTCTGCGCCTCTGGCCTGCCGCACGTTTGCGTTCGAGGGGTCACGATGCCCTTGCCAGTGCTGAGCGGTTCCCGCTGATCTCCATAAGGTCCTGCTCCCAGCTCCTTACGATCTGCTCCTCGGCGCGTCGCAAACGCCCGATCTCTGCTGGGCTCTTAAGGACAACCTGAGCCGGATTGCCGGTCCAACGTCCGATGAGGTCGGCGAGGTGCATTGCCGAATCGCCAAGGTTCTCGACATCTCCGACGATCAGTAGGTCGATGTCGCTCGCCTCATCTCCGTCCCGGCGCGCCGCCGATCCGTAGAGGCCGACCAGTAGCGGCTTCGGTTGCCAAGAGTCGACCTCCGCCCGAATGCGCCTGGTCAACTCGCCATAAAGGGATGCGAGGGCCTCGATAGGTCCGGTTGCAAGATGCTCTCGGTTCAGCCGATAGCCGCCAGGGACGAGGTCTACGAGTCCCGAGGCGACCATTCGCAGCAATACGGTCCGGACGCCACTCTTGGAGGCCCCTACGGTGAGTCGATGCACCGCTCCCAATGTCATTGGGCCGTTGGTCGAGCTCAGGGCGGCGTAGACGTGGCCGTCGAGGCTGGGTATCACGCTAGAAATGGGACTACTGACGTCCATTAGGTCCTAAGTCCATCCTGTGAAATATCGCACGTCGTACACTATAGCGCACCCCGTATGAAATATCGCACACTCTACGAAATACATCGCCACTGTGGGCGACACGGTCTTCGCCGAGAGGAGTGACACTGTGCACATGTCGGGCAAGGACATCACGATCCACGCCGTAGGGGTCTTCAAGATCAACGACGATGGCAAGATTGCCGACTGGCGGGAGTACTACGACATGAAGGAGATCGAGGCACAATTCGCCGCGTGACCTTTGGAGGTCCTTCGCGTCGCGCTTGGGCTGAAATCAGCCGATTCCATGGCCAGCCGGTCGATGGTCGGCCAGTCGGGCGTCATTTCATATCTGTGCACGCAACGCCCTTGCTCCCGGAACCACATTGACGTGAAGCGCGGGTGATCTGGCCTCTCACGGAATGTCCTCTCTCATCCTCTGGGCTGCAGAAGGTTTCGCTTAAGCCCTTCCATGACGGCGTCGTAACCGAGCTCAAAGAGCTCCTCGCGAGAACGGCGAGGATCGAGTCACGTTGTCCAACGTCGTCACCTGGACGCTCTGTGTGACGAAGTGCGACATTGCATCGAGATCGATCTGACCCGTCATGAATGTGAAGATCGTCGCGAAACACACGACGGCGCCCTCTGGTCCGAATCCGCCTTCGGTCAGGAGCGTGAGTACGCCCTCCGCCAGCCGAGCGCCCTCGGTTGAACCTCCGTCCCCAAAGTGTGCTGACACCCCGGGGTGCTCGGCGAACACCCGGCGGGCCTCGTGGAGAAGCTTCCGGAGCCGTTCCTCCCAGTCGCCCTCATCGATTCCCGGGACGCGGATTTCGCTCAGGATGTCGTCGACGACCAGTGCATGGAGGTATTCCCGACTCGGCGCGTAGTGATAGATCGTCATCGGCGGAACGCCGAGCTCCCGTGCCAGTGCTCGCATCGAGAGATTCTCCAGGCCGACATCGCGAGTCAGACGAAGGGCGCCCTCGACGACCTGATGTGTGCTGAGCGACGGCGGTCGCCCCCGCGAGCGAGGTCTGTCATTCGCCGCGGAATGTGAGCGAGCGCTGGGGGGATGGCTACTGGGCAACCGCTTGCTCGTCTCGCTGCTTATTTCTAGTATGCCGTACGACAATAACACCCACGACGGCCGGAAGCTCCGCCAGGGGGCTGGCAGAAGAAGGGACCAGGTGGACCAGGAGATCCCCGGAACGCTGCTGCTGGACCCACAGGTCGTTGATGATCCGTACCCCTTCTTCAGGCGGCTGCGAGAGCACGCCCCGGTGTGGGAGGCGGGCGGCACCGGGGTGTTCACGGTCAGCACGTTCGATCTCTTGGTCGAAGCGAGCGCTCGGGTTACCGATTTCTCATCGAACATGAAGAGCCTGCTCTACCGCGACGACGCCGGACTTCCTGGCCGGTTCACGTTCGGTGACGCCGGTGGACAGGCGCTGGCAACCGCCGATCCGCCCTTGCACGAAGTCCATCGCCGAGCGGTGTTTCCCGAGCTGGTGACCAAGCGCATGGAGGCGCTCGATCCGGAGATCCGACAGCTCGCAGACGAGCTCGTGTCCCGTGCCTTGCAAAGCGGGACAGTGGATTTCATGGGCGCCATTGGCAACGTCGTGCCCGTCACGATGATCACCCGCCTCATCGGGTTTCGTGACAGCGATCTCGACGAGCTGTGGCGCTCGGCCGTGCACATGACCAGGCTGGTCGGGTCGACCTCACCTTCGACGAGCTCGTGAATTACGCGGCCGGTGGTGACCAGGTCCAGGCCTTCGTTGCCGACCAGGTGGCCGTAGCCGTCGAGGACCCGAGCGAGGATCTCCTCGGCGCCGTCGCTCGCAGCATCGTTGACGGAATCCTCACTGCATCCGAGGCAGCAGGCATCTTGACCATCCTGTTGAGCGCGGGCGGAGAATCCACCACGAGTCTGCTGGGCAACGCGGTGCGCATTCTGGCGGGGGACCCTCAGCTTCAAGAGCACCTCCGTCAGAACCTCGATCTCGTACCGCTCTTCGTCGAAGAAGCTCTTCGTCTCGAGTCCCCGTTTCGCTACATGATGCGCACCGTGCCGGCCGACACGTCGCTCGGCGGCGTCGACATTCCGGCCGGGGCAACGGTCTTGCTGCTCTGGGCCGCCGGGAATCGGGACGAGCAAGAATTCGAGCGGCCCGACGACGTCGATCTGAGCCGACGGGTCCCGCGTCGACATGTGGCCTTTGGGCGCGGGATCCATCACTGCGTCGGTGCGCCCCTCGCCAGAATCGAGGCACGCAACGTGCTCTGCGCGCTACTCGATCGCACCAGCAGCATCTCCCTAGACACCGGGCATCCGCCGCGTTGGGTCGACAGTCTCTTGGTCAGACGTCATGAGGAATTGCGCGTGCAGCTCCAGGCCCGCTGAGTCGAGGCATGAGCGCGGGCACACTGGTCCAACAGAAGGAGGTCGATCATGGCCAGCGCAGCAGACGCTCGTGACTGGGCTCCCGACGCGCTTCAGGGCATCATCGACTCCCTCTATACCCCGTTCAGCGGGCCGGGCGGCGAGCGCGTGGACGAGGAGGCGCTGCGGGGCCTGATCGCCCACTGCATCGGGGCGCTGGACCACGACGGGATCTGGGTCGGGGGGCTCGTCGGTGAGTGCTGGGCGCTCAGCACGCTCGAGCGCAAGCGACTCCTGGAGGTTGCCGTCGCCGTGACCCGGTCGCTCAAGCCCGGAGCGCTGATCGAGGCCTGTCCCGCCAGCACGAACGTCCTCGAGACGGTCGAGCTCACTCAGCATGCGGCTGCCACCGGAGCCGACATCTGCTTCCTCATCCCGCCGTACTTCGAGGCCCGGACCTTCGAAGGCGTCCGCGAGACGTTCCGCTACGTCACCGAGCGGACCGACATCGCCCTCGGGTTGTTCAACACGCACGCCGCGGGCTGGATCCTGACGCCGGCCCAGTGCGCGGACCTGGCACGAGAGTTCCCCGCCATCTGCGCCGTTAAGAACGGGATGTTTCGTCCCTCCCACTCCGCCGAGCTCCATCGGATCGCGCCCGAGCTCGTCATCTGGGAATGCGACATGTTGGCCTATCGGGGCGGGTTCCTGCGACGTGGCATCAGCGCCCCGGGCATCCTGGGTGGCACGGGGTACCTCTACGAGCGCCCGGAGATCCCCCTGTACCGCCAGCAATGGGAGCTCCTGGCGTCCGACAAACTCTCCGAGGCCATTGACCATTGGTACGACTCGGGGCTCGACGACCTCGTCGCCAACTTGCACCGTGCCTTCGGCGCATCCAATGTCGACGCGGCCTACACGCATTGGGGCTCCGCCTTTAAAGCCGCCGCATCCGAGCTCGACCTGCCCGTCGGTGGCTACCCGCGGTCGAGGCCTCCCCAGCCTCCGTTCACCGACGCCCAGCGTGCCGCCGTCCACGCGGCGTATGTCGCTGCCGGCCTGGTCGCTGACGAGAAGGCATGATCGATTCGCGCCGACCAGCTTGCTTGGCCGAGGCGCTCCCTACCGGCTGACACATCTGGGGCCCCGGATCTGGTCCAGAGGGAGGGACCTGGTTGGACCACCTGGACGATCGGAATCGCTCCACGGAATCAGACGGCTCTCGCTCCGGTTGTGACCTGTCGTGTTAGGCGAGAATCCACGGCGCCCCCTTTCACACCCGCCGTCGTCTGATGGGCGCGGAAGAGGAGGCAGTGGTCGCCGCATTCATGGCTGCATGGGGGGATGGCACCCGGGCCGAACCCGGGTTCGGTAGGGAGCGGTGCCGGCCGGCTCGACATCCCACCTGCCGTCTCGCCCGAGCTCGGTCCCGGCCCCCGGCCGGTACTTCGTGGCGGTTCCCTCGAGGAAGTACTCCTTCTCCAGGTAGCCGAGACCCGCGAAGTCGAGATTCGGGCGACCGAAGGGCACACCCTTTTCGCCGGCGATCACCGGACCTGACAGAACGGCCATCGATTGAATCCCCTCTGTGGTGTCTTTACCGGTCATCCGTTCGCGAACGCCGGGACGGATCCTTGAGGTCGACTACTGGCTGAGCGGCGTGTTGGAGATAGCGAGCGTGTTCGTCTTGCTGTCGTAGTCCAGCGCATACACCTGGCCGACGGCAGCCGGCTGGTCATGTCCAAAGGAGACGGGACCACCCAGTCCTGGAATGGTCGCGTTTCGCAGCCCATAGCCGGCGTTGGTAAAGCTCGAGGTCGTCAGGTCCTTGCCGGCGGCGTCGGCAATGTCCTTGAACATGGCCAAGTTCTGGCACGCCTGCACGACGGCCTCGTACGTCTCGCCCGAACCGGGAGTGGTCAGCGTCGGCGTAGCGATGGCGTCCGACGGATAGGCCTTCCGGACGATGGAGACGCACTTTTGCACCGCCGGGTCCTTCCACATCGCGACGTAGCTTGGAACGGGGACCGAGGCAAGCATGTTCTTGACGTACTGAGGCGACACGCTGTTGGTGCTACCGGTGTCGACCGTGCCCAACAGGGCTTCTCCCTGAGTGGCGATCCACGGCGGGTTGTACGCGCTCTGATTGCTCGACTCTGCCTTGGGCCAGAGCGAAGAGCCCGTCCCGACGGCGACCACCTCGTTGATGCCGTCGCTCTCGAAGCGCTGCGCGATGGATTGCACGTCGGAGTACTCGGCCACTTGGTCGGTGGCTGGAGCACTGTCAACGGCACTCTGTACGACGTCGACGTGGAGCTTCTTGAGCTCGGACTGCACCGCGGTCAGCTCGTCCGTGTCGGCCAGCGTTCCGGCGAAGAGGCCGACTTTCTTTCCCTTGAAGGCCCCCCTCTTGTCGAAGAGCGACAGCTGCAGCGGGTCGTAGGGCTGGTAAGGAGGCACCTGGGTGAAGTTGGCGGCTGAGCTCGCCGTTGACGTCTCCATCAGCCCGTTGATCGCGACGATGTGGAACTGGTTCACATAGCAGTTCACCTGTTCGGGACCGAGGGCAACGAACACGTCGTCGTCTTCGACCAGCTGGGTGCAGGCGGAGACGGCGGCGGTACTGCCGGTGGGGTTGACCGCCACCAGGTAGGGCACGAGCTTCCTGCCGTCAACCCCCCCATGGGTGTTGATGTTCGCGATCAGTGCGTTGTAGGCGTCCGCCCAGTTGCCCTCGTTGAGGTTGACGCCGACACTCACCAGTGACGCGAAGTCGATGTAGGGGATCCCCACTTTGATCGAAGACCCGGTCACCCCCGGGGCCGCCGAGGTCGCTGCGGCAGGCCCGCTTCCTGCGAAAATGCCTATGCTCAGGGTTGCCAGGCAGGTCACCCCCGCGAACACGCCGCTCGGCTTCTTCACGACCACCCCTTTTCCGACCCCCGGCCGCCTCACGGCCCTTGCCGTTTTTTCGACCACTGGAATATATTTCAAGGAATTGGCGTGAACAAGTCACCAAAAGGGATTGAAGTGAACAAGTCACCGGAATCGCCGGATTCCAAAAGCCCCGGGGCTGAGTCAACGAGCGCCACCGGGGTGTTCGTGCCGCCTCCGCCGCCAAAAACCCCGAAGTCAGCGAGTACGAGACGGCTTCTGCTCGAACTCGCAGCTCGGTTGTTCATTGAGCGGGGCTACGCGTCCGTGGGGATGCGCGACATCGCCTCGGCCGCAGAGTTGTCAAAGGGTGCCGTCTACGGGCATTTTCGTTCCAAAGGCCAGCTGCTCGTCGAAGTCATCCGTTGGAAGTCCTCCATGGCCGATCAATCCGTTGATTTCGCAGAGGCCAGGGCTCATCCCGAGCGCGGTGTCGAACTCATGTATAACGAGACCCGCCGCGACATCCGCCTGCTCGAAGTCGATGCCGCAGCCGCCGCGCGTCACGACTCCGAAGTCGCAGCCGGCCTGAGAAGTTTCTATTTCGAGCGGCAAGCGCGGACGCGTGATGCCGCAACCGAGCTCGACGATCCCGATACCGCGGCGTGGGTTATCGGTGCCATAGATGCGGGGATCGGAGTGAGGGAAGCATCGGGGTTGGATCCGCCCGAGGCTCATCGACTGAACGCCATTCTCTTGGCCGCGGTGACCAGCCTCCCGAACAGGAAGGCACGGTGATGGCACAAGTGGTCAGCAAACGTGGTCAGCAAACGCCTGGGCGTATTGGCGGGCGATCGCGGACGCTCAACCGCCTAACGACAAGTGGTTCAGAAACCCGGACGCTGGGTGCCCATCCATTTGCCCAACCAGCGAGCCATATTTTGCCTGACTGAGCAGACGGGCTGGACGGGTCCAGCTCTTTGAACTGATACAGCGCCACGGTTCGGGAGTGGACCAACTCACCCGGTCTCTCACGGTGGCGACACGGGTTCGAATCCCCGTTGGGGCTGCTTTTGGGCTGCTTTGAACGGCTACACGTTGCTCGGTGGCCGTTCTCGGAAGGCGAGACTCTGCGCGCCCGCTGGAACGGCGTCAAGGCCGACCGCCACCTCGTCGACGAGTGGGCCGAAGCGGGCAGCGATCGCCTCGAGGACGGAGAGATCGAAGCCGTAGACCGACGCCGCCGTGCCGCCCAGGAGCGCCTGCGTCTCAACCGGGTCGATACCGGCGAAGGTCCGGCGGATCGCTTCGACCGAGAACGGGTACGTCCCTTCCAGGTGAGGGTAGTCGGCGCCCCACATGATCCGGTCGGCCCCGATCAAGTCCCGGCGGGCACAGTCGTGCGGGTGCATGAAGCTGGCGGCGACGAAGCAGTTGGTGCGCCAGTACTCAGTGGGGCGACGCTCGAGGCGCACGCCGCTGAGGGTGCGCAGCTCGCCGACGCCGCCGCCGGCCATGCTGGCGTAGTGCTGATCCATGGTGTCCAGCGTCTGGCGGATCCAGCCGCTGCCCTGCTCGGCGAGCACGAGTCGCAAGCCGGGGAACCGGTCGAACACGCCAGACAGGATCAGGGTCCAGAACGGGCGGTGGGAGAACCAGGTGGTCTCCATCAGCCAAAGCAACTGAGACGCCGGATGGTCCCCGTAGTCGGGCGAGGCGCTGCCGCCGTGGGCGTTGAGAACAACGCCGCGCTCCTCGCACGACCGCCACACGGGATCGTACACGGGGTCGTGCAGCGGCGCGATGGGTGCCCCCGGGGGCAGCCCGGGGAGCAGGACGCCGCCGCGCAACCCGTTATCGGCGATCCACTCCACATCCCGGATGGCCTCGCCCACGTCGTTGAGCAGGATTTGGCCGACGCCCGCGCGGCGATCCGGGGCCTCGGCACAGAACGCCGCCAGCCATCGGTTGTGGGCCCGCAGCCCCGCTAAGCGCAGCTCGAACTCCGACGCCGATGGGACGAGCGCGGTGAGCCCACCGCGGGGAAAGAAGGGCGGCACCGTATTGGGGTAGATGACCTCGGCGACGATCCCGTCCTCTTCGAGTTCGCGCAACCGGCGGCCACTATCCCAGCTGCGGTCTGCGTTGGCGCGCTTCAGGTCGGCGAAGGGGTTGACGTAGTGGTCGGCCCAGTCGTCAAAGGCGTCGTGGTACCGGCTCTCAAGGAATGGCCGGTAGTCGCGCAAGTCGGCCCCCCCATGGCAGTCAGCGGATATGACCGTGTAGCGGTCCATCTCACACCGGCTGGAGCCTGGCCATGAGGCCGTCGTAACGCTGGTGCCGGAATGGCCACAACCACTCGGCGGGCACGGTCTGCAGGATGGTACCCGTCTGTGTCTGCTGGCTCTCGGTGTATGTGATGCTCACCACCCCTCGGACCGGGAGGTCGACCACCGGGTCGAGCCTCGACTCGCGCAGGATGACCTGTCCCTCGACGCGTTCGCGGAGTCGGTCCTCCTGGGTCCGCCGGACCTGAACGAGGCTCGGGTCGCCGTCGAAGCGTCCTCCCGCCGGATCGAGGAGGAACTTGAAGTAGAAGGCGAACCGCTCGTTGAGGGGCTCGGGAGGCAGCTGCTCGACGACCCTGCCGCGCACCTCCACCAGGTCGACCCCGAGCCTGCTCATCGTCCCGACGATCTCGTTGTCGTTGCGGTCGATGCTCGCCGACCCTATCTTCTTGGGCTCGCCGAAGGTCTCACGACCCCCTACCACCGCCGCCTCCGTACTCATGATCATGAGCAGGTCATAAGAGCCGGCGCTGTCGCCATAGGCACACTTCACCGCGAACGTGCCCGCACTGAGTGGGCTGCCGTCGGGCATGTCCACCTGGGCGAGATTGACCCGGACGTGCGGCTCCGACGGTTGGAGTGGCGGGGGAAGGACGGCTGCGATGACCTCCGGGTCGGTCTCATAGACAGCCAGAAGGTTGCGTGACCACATCGCCGGCCCAGGCGCCGGCTCGGGTTCCCCGTGGACGGCCGCATAGCGCACCATGCCCGAACCGTAGCCCGCCGTCAGTCCGTGAGCAGCGCCCCCGCCTCAGTGCCGGTCAGCCACGGACGCCCGGCCCGCCTGTACGGCTCCCATTTGTCCACGGCGGCCGGGTCGTCCTGACCGAATTCCTCGGGTGTCGGCCCGACGCGCTCGGCGATCGGCTGCAATTTGTCCAGATCGAAGCCGTAGAACTCCGCCTGGTTGCCGCCGAGGATCCCCGCCGTCTCCTCGATGGGAATGTCCCAGAACCGTTCCTTCAGGAACGCCCGGGTGTAGGGCCAGGTTCCCTCGGGATGGGGAAAGTCGTTGCCCCACATGATGTTGCCCACACCGATTTCGTAGCGCCGGCCGAGCTCGCGGCGCCGAGTGTTCGAGGACCCGATTGCGCAGTTTCGGTCGAAATACTCGCTGGGCAGCATGGTGAGAATCCCGCGCGGATCGACGAGCTTGCGCATGCCGTGCTCGCGGATCGCCATCATGTCCATCCGCCAGAGCATGTCAGCGGCCCAGTAGCTTCCCGCTTCGGTCACCGCCATGCGCAGCCGCGGGAACCGCTCGAAGACGCCGGTCAGCAGCATGAACCAGAGGGGGCGGGCCGTAAAGAAGATCGTCTCGTACCCGTACACGCTCATCCAGCCCCTCGCCTGGCCGTAGTCCTCGCGGGGTGCGGGTCCGGAATGGCAGTGGACCGGCAGATCGAGGTCCTGGCACACGGCCCACACCGGGTCGTACGCGTAACTGGTGTAGGACTCGTAACCCGTCCATTGCGGCGGAATGATGATGCCCCCGACGAGACCCTCCGCATGGGCGCGGCGGATCTCCGCGATCGCCTCGTCGACGGCGCCGAGGAGGGGCGCCACGATCAGGCCCTTCCGGCGATCCGGACTCTGCCCGCACAGTTCCGCAGCCCAACGGTTGTAGGCACGGGCTCCCGCGATCAGATGCGCCGGGCTACGTGTGGCGACAGGATTGAAGCCGGCCCCGAACGGCGCTCCCATCGTTCCCGTCACCGCATCCGGCCCGGGGAACACCACCTCGCCGCATACCCCGTCGTTATCGAGTTCCTTGTCCCGGGTCGCGGCATCCCAGCCGCCGCGGAGCCCCACCTCATGCAAGCTCACCTTGTCGTCGTCCTCGCCGAACCACTCCTTTTTGAAGTCGTCGTCCCCTTCGAAACTGACCCGATCGACCAGCTGTTGCCGCTCGGCCAACTCATCGTCGAAGGCGTCGCGGAACTCGGGATCGAGGTAGTCCCGGTAGTGCGGCGACTCCGGCCCGGCGTGGCAGTCAGCGGAGATGATGACGTAGTGACCACTCATCCGAAGATCCCTCCCTGTTCGACGGTTGGCACTTCGGCCCGCGCGACGCGCTCGGCGCGTCGGCGCATCAGGTCTCCGGCGGAGCCCGGGTCGTCGGCGATGATGAACGATTCCTTGCGCAGGGCCTCGAGAACGGCACGGCCCTGGGCGACCAAGTCGGCGACCTTGCCGCCGGACGCGAGGACGCGCTGCTTCACCTCCTGGTAGTCCCACTGGGGATCTACGTGCGGGTGCTCGCGGGCCAGTTCGGGCGGTCGGTTGCGGCCGCTGTTCCACAGGCGCGTCTCGAGCAGGCCGTCGCCACCCGGGTAGAACACGGCGGCGCGGAGATGCGTCCCCTCCCGCACCAACGCGTTGGCAAGGCACTCGGTGTAGGCCGACACGGCTGCCTTCGAGGCCGCGTACACGCCGAGGTCGGGCAGTGGTTGGAACCCGCCGTCGTTAGAGGAGGTGTTCACGATCCAACCCTCCTCCCCACCCTCGATCATGCGGGGAACAAAGGCAGCCACACCGTACGCGACACCGAAGACGTTCACACCGAAACACCATCGCCAGTCGTTCGGCGTCCAGTGCCACGGTTTGGCAACACCCCCGCCGCCGACGCCGGCGTTGTTGAAAAGAAGGTGGCACCGCCCGTAGGTGTCAAACACGTGGGCCGCACACGCCTCCACCGACTCAGGGCGCGACACGTCTGTGACGACGCCCTCGACCTTGCCCGCCAGATCGGCACCGCGCAAGCGCTCGACCGTCTCATCGAGGACGGATCGTTCGATATCGGCGATCACGACGGCGGCACCGGCCTCCGCCAACGCCTCGACCAAGCCCGCTCCGATGCCACTGGCACCGCCGGTGACCACGGCGACCTTCTCTCCGAAGTCCTCCACGGCACCGACGTTACGCCCCCCACGGAGCTGGGCACGTGCCAGCCGTCGAGAACGGCCAGGCGTCGTCCTGAACGGACGAACGGTGCCCCTGTGGACCCCCTGCCCCCAGTCGGGCGTCAGAGGTTCTTGGACACCAAAGACGTCGATGCCGTGATTGAGGACGCAAGGCAGGAACGGGCCATGGCAAACGGACGGCGCCCCGTCCTAGTCCCAGAGCGCCAATTCCGCGCCGTGAGGTCGGTCTCGACAGCAGCTCGAGAACCGTTAATCGACCAGCACCACGTTGCGACCCATCGTCGCCCGCGCCTCCATCGCGCCGACGATCGCTGGTAGCCGCGAAAATGACGACGTCGAACCAGCAATCGGACGGATCGTCCCGGCCCCGATCATTCTTAAGAGATCCTCGTGGAGCCGGACGCCGTCTGCGTGCGACGGGAAGTTCAATCCGGTCGCGCGTTTGAAGGCGAGCGCATCCTCCGTGTAGGCGTGACAGACGCCGACGAGCGAAAAGTTGCCGAACAACACTGGCCGCGGAACGATGCCTTCGTCTTCGGCCTCGATCCCCGACGCGAAACCGACGAGCAGGTGCCGGCCTCCGAATGCCATGCACCGGAACGTTTCGACCGTGGTGGCTCCACCGACGGTATCGAAGGCCACGTCGACGCCCCGCCCACCGGTCTCGTCGAGGACTCGCGCGACGAAGTCGTCATTCCGATAGTCGATTGCGACGTCAGCGCCGAGCGCGGTGGCGAACGTGAGCTTGTCTGGCCCACCCGCAGTCGCGATCACTCGTGCACCGCGTGCGCACGCGAGTTGTACGGCGGCCGAGCCTGCACCCCCAGCAGCGGCGTGCACGAGCACGGTGTCGTCGGCCGAGAGGTGGGCACGTTCGTAGAGCGCCAGATATGCCACATGGAACGGCATGTAGACCGACGCTGCGGCTGCCGCATCCATATCGTCCGGCATCGCGAAGGTCATCGCGACCGGCGCAACTGCGATCTCCGCATACCCGCCGAAGGCTCCGGCAGGGATCGCGCAGACGCGCGTTCCGATCATCCCCTCACCGCCCTCGCCCGCCGCACGCACGCGGCCGAGAACCTCCATCCCTGGGATGTACGGCGGTTCGACTGGCACCGTCCGGTATCGGCCACGGATTCCGTCGATGTCGTTGAAATTGATCGTGATCGCCTCCACTGCGATCTGAACTTCGCCCGCTCCGGGCTCAGGTGCATCGACGACCTCGTCCAACCGAAGTACGTCGGTCGGTGCACCGAATTCGTGAGCCAGCCAAGCTCTCATTGTCACGCCCCCAGTCGTCACCGCACCATGACCATTTTTCCTATGACCGAGCGATCCGCCAGGCGCTGCAGCGCGGAAGGGAGGTCGTCGAAGGGGACCTGGGCGGTGACCGCGTTCTGCAGCCGACCCGAGGAAAGGAGGTTGCAGAGTTCGGAATGGATGGCATCGAGCTCGTCCCGCTTGTAACCGCCGGCGTAGACGCCGAGCAGCGACGTGTTGGTGACCACCAGGTGGCTGGTCTCCATTCGAGGCCAGGCCCCGCTCGCGAATCCGACGGCCAGCAGCCGACCGTGACGAGCCAAGGCTGTCGCCGCCTCTTCTGCCACCGGGCCGCCCACCGGGTCGTAGACCGCGTCTACCCCGCGGCCGTCTGTCATCTGCCGCAGCCGGCTCACCATGTCGCCGTCTCGATAATTGATGGTCTCGTCCGCGCCCATGCCACGGCAAAACTCGGCCCGTTCCTGGTTCCTCACGATCGCAACCACCCGAGCCCCGAGGGCCCGGCCGAGCTGTACGGCGGCGATGCCGCTGCCACCGGCCGCGCCGAGCACAGCTAACCATTGACCCGGTTCGAGACGGGCGCGGTCGACCAGACCAATCCACGCGGTGAGGTGGGGTATCCAGAAGCCGGCGGCGTCGACGTCGCTCAGGCCGGATGGAACAGCGAAGGACGATTGTGCGGGAGCCAGGCATTCCTCGGCGAACGAACCATGACCCTCCATGAAGCTGGTGGTCGACATGACTTTCGTTCCGAGGGACATGTCGACGCCCGGACCGATGGCGCTGACGACGCCGGTACCTTCTTGCCCGGGAATGAAAGCCCCGGGCGGCGTGAGCGGGTAGGTGTGGCGGCACATCAGGACGTCCGGTAGTCCGAGGCCGGCGGCGGTCACTTGGACCCGGATCTGGCCCGGGCCGGGCTCGGGGACGGGGACGTCGGCAAGGTTCAGAACCTCCGACGGCTCTCCCGCGCGGTCGACCCGCCACGCTCGCATCAGGCCTCGTCCGGCTCGTACGCCGCTGCAAAGAGATAGGACGTGGCGAGGCTGCGGAACGGGCGCCACTTCTGCGCGATATCGAGAACCTCTTCCTGGGTGGGAAGGTGGTCGAGGTGATATGCCTTGCGAACTGCCTTACGGAGTGCGAGATCGCCCGGGAGCACCACGTCCTCCCGTCGCAAGGCGACCAACAAAGCGCCTTGCGCGGTCCACGGTCCGATCCCAGGGACGGTCGTGAGTTCGGTGATGAACTCTTCGTCCGGCAGCGTGCTCAGCCGTTCCATGTCCAGTCGTCCGTCGGCGAGACGTTCGGCGAGATCACGGATGGTGTTGACCTTGCGCCACGAGAACCCGGCAGCCCGCAGTTCATCCGGGTCCACTGCCAACACTTCCTCGGGCGAAGGCATGTGCCCAGCAAAGAGCGACCGCAGCCGCTCCAGTGTTCGTCTGGTCGCAGCGACGGACAGCTGTTGCCCGGCGATCTGAAACAGCAGGGACCCGAACAGATCCATCGGCGGGAGGTCGTTGAGCCAGGCGAAAGGTTCGAAGTCAGGCCGGCGTTCGATGAGGCTCCCGATCACCGGATCCGCCTTCCGTAGATGCTCCCGGGCGCGTCCAAGCTCCGACCGACGGCCCTGCGCCGCGGACTTAGGGGCCTTTGCCGTCGTCATCTTGGTCCACCATGTCTCTCCAGCATTCCGGTCGTTGGCACCGGCCTCACGTGTGGGCTCATTCGACCACGCCGCCGGTGACGGCGACACCGTCGGAGATCAGCGACGCAACGGCGGCTTCGTCGAAACCGAGTTGGCTCAGCACGTCGGAGGTGTGTTCACCGAGCCGTGGCGCGCGCCATCGCGGCGACGGTGGCCTTCCGCCGAAGTCGGCCGGTGTGGCGAGCATCGGGAGCGTTCCGTTTTCGTCGGGAACGTCGACCACCGAATGGGCGGCGAGGAATTGTTCGTCGGCGACGACCTCGTCAATGCTGTTCACCGGACTCCAGAACAGCTCGGGCTCCACAGCGAAGGCGGCCGCCCACTCCGCAAGGGGGCGCGACGCGAAGATTTCGTCGAGCAACCGGATCAGCTCTGCGGCGTGCTCAGCTCGGCCTCTCGCACTGACGAACCGCGGATCGGTGATCCACTCGGGGTGTCCCACCGCTCGGGCCAGGGCCGGCCAATGACGATCACCTTCGAGACCAACGATCCAGAACGATCGGCCGTCACTCGCCGTGTAGTTGTTGAGGACGGGGCTGTGCATTGTCTCTCGCGAACCGATGCCCAGTGTCCTACCCCACATCAGTGCGACGTTGATGTCGAAGCCGATGGTGTACACGCCTTGACGGAGCAACGAGGTGGAGACCAGCTGACCCCGTCCGGTGCGCGCCCGTTCGACCATGGCGGCACTCACCATGGCGGCACCCGTCATTGCGACGGTGTGGTCACCCATGCCGCCCCGCTGGAACGGCAACGGCCCTCCCGGCGGTCGCAGGGACTCCGCGATGCCGGCACGCGCCCAATAGGCGGCGATGTCATAGGCGCCACGGTCTGCTTCGGGACCCTCGAGGCCGTAGCCGGTGATGATGGCGTAGACCAGACCCTGATGTCTGCCGCAGGTCTCGTCGGGACCCAGGCCCACCCGCTCGAGCGCGGCCGGGCGCAGATTGGTCAAGAACACGTCCGCCCCGGCCACGAGCTGATGCACGACCGCGAGCCCGCGCTCGTCGGACAGATCGATGGCGATGCTCCGCTTGCCGCGGTTATCGAGTTCGAAGACGGGGTTGACCGGGAGGTCCCCTCCGAGCATCCGTCCGAAGCTTCGGGCCGGATCACCCGCGGGCGGTTCCACCTTCACAACGTCGGCTCCCCAGTCAGCCAGGATGCCGCCCGCCCCCGGACCGGCGACCCAGGCTCCTAACTCGACGACGCCTACACCCTCGAGCGGGCCGGTCATCCGCCTACCGTAGCGACTCGGTCAGCGATCGCGGTCACCGGAATCAGCGCTCTCGTTCTGTTCACGAACAAAGCGGTAGAGGATCGGAAGGACCTGGATGTCCTTCGGCCGGCCGGCGGCCTCCTTCGATCGGATGATGTCCTCGAGAGCAGCCACCATCACTTCGACGGATTCGACTCGGACCCGACGTGCGTTCGGCTCGAACTCTGCGTAACCGGCCGCGAAGCCACTGGGGCGAAACGAAATATCGAACTCTCCATCTGCACAGATCAAACTCCAGACCGACGATGCGCCCAATGATCGCCCATCGTGATCGAACGGCAGGCCTTCCGGGACGGCATCGGTCCGGATGCGTGCTCCGAGGTCCTTCAATGCGGCAGAGAGCCGTTCGAGATTGTCCGCCGAGGTGTCAGGGGTGAAGTCGATGTCCCGCGTGGCGCGGATTGGAGCCCGCTGCGCGATGGCTGCGTACGCTCCAATGACGACATAGCGCACGCCGTGACGGTTCAGCACCTCCACGATGGCGGCTGCTCGAAGCGGCGGCGTCACTGTGCGTCGGACGGGACGGGCACAGCCCGTCGCCACGCCGCCTGCTGACGCTCGCGTCGCGACCATTCTGGGCGAGTCCGCTTTGAGTCCAGCCGGGCCAGAATCTCGTCGTGGGGATCGTGGGGAACCAGTTCCATCCGGAGGTCGAACCCGGCCGCTTCGAGCAAGCGAAGCAGGGTGGGCAGGGTGGGTTGGCGCTGATCCCGCTCGTAGGCCGAGATCATCGTCGCGGGAACCCCGGCACGTTGGGCGAGGTGCGCCTGGCTCAAGCCGCTCTTCATCCGGGCGAGCTGGAGGAGGGCGGCTGCCGTCGAGGGCTGGTCATACAGTTGTGTCACTGATACGATTGTATCAGAATGATCGACGACCGTGGCCGTTCATCCGGGTCAGGGGCTGACCTCTATGCCCAGGTAGCGCTCGAACACGTCCTCCGCCCGGATGTCGGAAGCGGGACAGGAGAGCACGATTTGGCCGCGGTTCATGACGTAGACGGTGTCGGCCAGGTCCAGCGCCCGCGTCACGTACTGCTCGACGATCAGGAGGGACGTACCGCCCGCCACGATCTGTTTGAGCGCCTCGAAGAGCTGGTCGACGAGCACCGGTGCCAGCCCGAGGGACGCCTCGTCCACCACGACGACCCCGGGACTGGAGAGGGAGGGCCTCACTAGGGAAAGCATCTGCTGCTCGCCGCCGCTCAAGCTTCCAGCCTGCTGGCCCAGTCGCTTGGCCAGCGCCGGAAACTGGTCACCGGCCTTTTGGACGCTCTCGCTCTCCCTTCCCTTGGGCGAGTAGAGGAAGATGTTCTCCTTCACCGTGAGGGAGGGGAAGATCCCGTGCCCTTCGGGCAGGTGGCAGAGCCCGCGCCGTGCGAGGGCGTGGGGCTTCTTGCCTGTCACGTCCTCACCGCCGAGCAGCACGCGGCCCTTCATCGGCCGGATGAGCCCGGAGGCCGTCCGCAGGGTGGTGGTTTTGCCGGCGCCGTTCGGACCGAGCAGCGCCACGACCTTCGAGTCGGGAACCGAGATCGTCACGTCCCGGAGGACCACCGTCTCGCCGTATCCGGCCGTCACGGCCTCGAGCTCAAGCACGGCCCGCCCCGCTTGACGGGGCCACGGTGTCTTGAGGGGCGCCCACACCCTCGGAACCCAGATACGCGCTCCGCACGACGGGGCTCCCCAGCATCTCGTCGGGGGTTCCCTCGAAGACGAGCTGACCGAAGTCCAGGACGTAGATCTTCGTGCACACCTGGCGGACCAGAGCCATGTCGTGCTCGACCAGCAGGATTCCGACGCCGCGGTCGGCGACCGCGCCGGCCAGGATCTCACCGAAACGCCTTGTCTCGGCACCGTCGAGACCAGAGGACGGCTCGTCCAGCAGCAACATGTCGAACGGCCCGGCGAGCACGCGCGCCAGCTCGACCAGTCTGCGCTGGCCGGTCGGGAGCAGGCCGGCCTGGAGGTCGGCCAAGGGCCTGATGCCGGTCAGCTCCATGGCGTCCTCGACCGCCCTGTGCACGGTTGTGCGCTGACCGGCACTGGTCACGAGCTGTCGGACCGGGTTGGCTCCTGCCATCGAGGCCTCCCGGCCCAGGGCGACGTTTTCCCGCACCGTCAATGACGTGAAGAGTTCCACCCGCTGGAACGACCGGCCGAGGCCGAACCTGGCCCGGCCCGCCGGGCCGAGGGACGTGACATCACGCCCGTGCAGCGTGATCCGACCGTGTGTCGGTCTCAACAGACCGGAGCACGCGTTGAACGACGTCGTCTTCCCTGCGCCGTTGGGGCCGACCAGCCCGGTGATGCTCGCCATCGGTGCGTGGAGGCTGACATCCTGCACGGCGGTGATGCCCCCGAATCGCACCGACAAAGCACGGACGTCGAGGCCTGCGCCACCGGGAGCGGTCTTCGTTGCAGCCACCGCCACCCTCTCGTCTTCTCGCGCCGCCGCCTCCTCCGACGTCGCGGCCAGGGCCACCGCGCGACGCACCTGTTCCTCGGTCACCGCCCCCTCCGGGGCGCGCCCCCCGAGACGATCGAGGATCTGGCGGACCTTGAGCGGCACGGTCGCCGTCCTGCTGGCGAAGACGGCGAAGGCGGCAGCGAAGAAACCGAAGAGGATCTGTAGGTACGTGGTCACGTTTGCCCCCGATACATAGCCGGGGATGATCGACACGCCGAGGGCGGCGACCAACGCATACCACGGCTCCCCCCCGATCGCGATGACCACCAGTGCCACGTACACGAGTGACTCGAACGGGTCGTAATTGCTCCCGACCGCGTAGTGGAACTCCATCGCGAGGAGAGCACCGGCGAGGCTGGCGAACCCCGCCGAAATGCAGAAGACCAG
Source organism: uncultured Acidimicrobiaceae bacterium (assembly GCA_963834405.1). Classification (GTDB taxonomy): domain Bacteria; phylum Actinomycetota; class Acidimicrobiia; order Acidimicrobiales; family RAAP-2; genus Bog-473. Next base: position 630,878 of record CAWIBX010000005.1, read on the forward strand.
GACCTTGATCACGTTGGTCGTGGCGCCCTGCGTCTCGAGCGCCACCTGCGAGTCCGCCAGTGCACCCAGGAGGCGTCCCATCCTGCCGCGCTGGATGGCGATGATCACGATCGTGCTCAACACGGCCGCCAACAGCAGGACGTAGTAAAAGCCCCTGTCGGACGCCAGAGAAAGGCCGAAAACGCTCATCTGCGGGCGGGGAGCCGGGATCCCCGCCGTCGTCAGTCCGAACATCAGGTTCGTCGGATAGAAGAGGTACTGCAGGAGGATCCCGAAGCCCAGGGTCGCCAGCGCGAGAAACATCCCGGACAGCCTGATGGCCGGGATCGACACGATCGCTCCGACTGCGACGGCGATCAGCATGGCCAACAGGAGCGACAGCAGCCACGGGATGTGAAAGCTGTCGGCGAAGTGGCAGAACGCTGCGGCACCGACGGCCGCGAACGCCAGATGGCAGAGGGAGATCTGTCCTGAGACGCGCACGAGCAAGCCGAGCGAAAGAAGCAGGATGGCGTCCGCCAGGAAGCTCGCCCATATCGACAGGTTGAAACCCACGAAGTTCGGGACGAGGCAGAGCACGACGAGCACTCCGGCGAACGCGACGAAGCGCACCCTCCACGGCGCGTACCAGGACTTGCGAACGGGCAGGGTGGTCACGACCCGGCGCTCCGCCAGTCGCGCCTTGGGCGTGACGATGAGGACGACGAACAGTACGATGAACGGGATGGCCGGGGGCAACCCGCTCAGCCAGCTGACCGACACGGCGTACTTGGTCGCGAGTGAGCCCGCGATACCGATGAGCAGACCGCCGGCGAAGGTCAGCGGGAGACTGGAGAAGTAGCCGATGGCCGCCGCCCCGAACGCGTAGACGACAAGTGTCGAGATGATGTCGGCATTCAGGCTCAGTCCGGGCGCGAGCAGAAGTCCGGCCATGGAGCAGAAACTCATGCTGATGACCCAGGCCCAGCGCCGCACCCGGATGGGGTTCTCGCCGGTCAGGGAGAGGAGGTCGGGGTTGTCGACGACCCCTCGCATGGCAAAACCCATCCGGACGTAGCGGAAGAAGTAGTACAGAACGGCTGTGGAGACGACGGCGATGATTGTCACGGTGATCTGGTCCCAACCGACGTTCACACCGAGGATGGGAACCGTCGACGTGGGGAGGAACGGCGGGAAATTCAATTCGTTGTTCCCGTACCAGAGCTCGCCCACTCCGAGGACGATCAGGAGGAGACCCACGGTGGCGACAACCTTCAACGTCGCGCCGACAGGTTCCAGGGCGCGTCCCAGCAGCTCCATGAGGAGTCCCTCGGCCGGGCCGAGGACGAAGACGCACACCACCGCCGCCAGCCCCCACGGCCAGCCGTGCTCGTTATGCAGCCAGTAGAAGACGAACACCGTCAGAGCGGCGATCGCCCCGTAGGCCAGGTTGAAGATCCCTGAGGTCTTGTACGCGAGCACGAGGCCCACACCGGCGAGGCCGTAGACAGCGCCGGTGGCGATGCCGATCACGACGAAAGGCAGGAACTCCTGCACGGATCAGCCCTTCAGCCGGGCCTCGCGGCCCTGGTCCTCGCGACCACGCTGCTCGTTTCCGTCACACGGTGCCCCGTGGCCTGCTCCCGTCCTCCATGAAGAAATTCACCCCCCGACGAGCCGTACTCGTATCCGATTGTGCCAAATGGTGCACGGAGGCGTGCTGTCCGTCTCCAACAGGGTCGATATAGTCCGTCCCCGGAGAGCAAGGGGACGATGCGGATGCATCGCCCGAACGGGGCCCACGGGCCCAGGGGGGAGTGCACGTGTTCGGACGCGTGAGGAGATCCGTGGCGGCGTTGGCGCTGGCCGCCGGGTCGGCCGTGGCCGTGGGCGCGGTGAGCGGTGCCGTGGTGCCGGCTTCGCCGGCGGGAGCCGCCAGTTCGTCGAGCGCGGTGACGATCGCCGATCTGTGCAGTTGCACCGGCCCGGAGGCCTCGTCGATCAGCCAAACCTCCGCGACCATGCAGGCGTGGGCGTCCTGGGTCAACAGTCACGGCGGGCTGGCGGGGCACCAGGTGCATCTCGTCGTTCTCGACGACGGCTACAGCGCGGCGAAGGCGCTGGCCAACGCCCAGACCGCCGTCAGCCAGGACCACGTCGTCGCCATCTTCGACAACAGCGACGAAGACCCCTCCTTCGCTTCGCTCGTCCAGGGCGCGCACGTTCCCGTGCTGGGCGGGCAGGAGACCCAGTCGGGCTGGCAGAACCCCGACTTCTTCCCGGCCGGAGCCAGCTTCAACTACACGAACGCGGTCGGTTCCATCATCGCCAAGGACGCGGGCGTGAAGAAGATGGCCGCGCTCTATTGCGAGGAAGTGAACATCTGCGAGCAGTCGGTGCAGAACGGCAAGCAGCTGGCGACGCACTACGGGATCGATTACGTCTACACCGTCGGGATCGGCTTCGCGGCCCCCAATTACACCGCGCAGTGCCTGGCCGCCAAGCAATCCGGCGCGACGGCCATGACGGTGGGTGACGCCTCCTCAGTCGTCGAGCACGTGGTCCAGGACTGTGCGGCCCAGGACTACACGCCGCGCCAACTCTCGAGCGACGGGACCGTGGCGGCTGCCTGGCTGACCATCCCGGCCTTCAACGGGAACATCGACAGCCAGTCGGATTTCCTCTGGTTCGTCCACGACTCGGCCACCAAGACGATGTACGAGGCGCTCGACAAGTATGCGCCTCAGGTGCCGCGCGGACCGAACTTCGGTGAGATCGTGTTGCAGTCCTGGTCAGACGGGGCTCTCCTACAGGCCGCCGTACAGGCCGCGGACGTCACCTCCAGCTCGCCCCTCACCTCGGCAGAGATCCTCAAGGGCCTCTATGGGTTGCCCTCGGGCGAGACGCTCGGTGGGCTGGCGCCGCCGCTGCACTTCGTGAAGGGTCAGCCGGCCAACAACAGTTGCTTCTTCGAGATGGGCATCAAGAACGGGAAGTTCGTGGTCCTGAACCATGGGAAGACGATCTGCGCTCCGTTGGTGAAGGCGGGGTCGGAGCCGACGAGCTGAGCAGCCGCGTTCACGAGGGCGTCGCCTCAGGCCAGTGGACGCCGAGGGTGTCAGCCCGCGGGTGTCATTTCGTACTTGAGTGTGCTGGCCCCGCTGGTGAAGGTCAGCGAGAGGTCCTTCCCGGTGCAGGTGTACGCGCCTTCCTCGGGCGAGGATGTGACGGCCTTCGTCAGACCAGCCACCGTGATGGTGGCGTTGTCCGTGACCGTCGAGACCGGAAACGTACCGGAGTGCGCGGTCGTCTTGGGCGAAAAGCCGTAGTGGTCGGTGATGGTCCCGTTGAACTTGGCCGAGCCCTCGCTGCCCACGAGCGGTGTGCCCGGAGTGAAGTTTCCGAGTGCGTTCCCGTTGGACATAATGTCCACGGTCGTTCCTGCACCACCCGTGAAGGTCAAGCTCGTCGTACTGAGGGAGATGCTCGACACGTTCCAGTTCCCCTCCAGGCAGGGTTTGCCACTGCTCTGTTGTTTCTTGCTCTTCGGATGCTTGTTTTTCTGATGCTTGGAAGACAGGTCGCTTCGGGCGGAATGCGAACCTGTCGCCTGGGCGGCGGGGCCCGCACCAGCGCCGATGACCAACGCAGCGGACGTGGCCAGTGCGAGAGTTCCGAGCAACAGGCGACAGCGCCAGGAGATCGCAGGGAACAACGACAATTGCATGTAGTCAGAATGACCCGCCCCCTAAGGGTTGTCCACCCCTTGCCACAGGGGGCGGCCTCTACAATCCCGCTGTGTCACATGGCCGGGCCTCGCAGCTGCTGTCGGCTGCGATCCTGACCTTCTCGGCGGTCGCGGTCGCGCTCAGCGGCGGGATGTCGTCGCCCGTTGCGTCGGCCGCTGCCCCACTTTCCATCGTCCGGCTCGGTGACTCCATCGCCTCGGGCGAGGGGACGCTGTACCAAGCACCGAATCCACAGACACCGAACGGGCAGCTTTATTTCTGCAAATCATCGAGCGACCCGTCAAGTAACTGCTACTCGTACTTCTACCGCTACTACAACGGATACTGGAAGAACTGGCCGTCGACGTCGCCCGGCATGTGGACTCCCTCGGGGTCCACCGCGTATCCGGAATGCCACCAATCACCCGACGCCTACGGCAAGATCGTCTCGGCCGCCTACGCCGCCAAGCTCACGCAGCTCGCGTGTACCGGTGCCTCGTACCTCACCGGGATCACGGGCAGTGAACCATTCGAGCAAGGAGACGTCTATTGGTCGGCGTTTCTCGGCCCGTACACGGTTGGCGCACCGACGGTGACCACATCCGTCCCCCCGCAGTTCGGGGACATCGCAGCCGACGGCACACCGAGCAACGTCAATCCCGCCTACACGGCAGCCAATCCCAAGGTGGTGCTGCTGACCCTTGGAGCGGACGACCTCAAGTTCGTCGACATTCTGACTGCGTGCATCGAATGGAACTACACCCCCGACGCCGCGCAATCCGACATCGGGCTGCCTTCACGAGGCGGCGAGGGGTACAGCGGGGATCTGCAGTGTTCTGTCGATAATGAAACCGATAGGAAAGGCCCCACGGGCTCGGCCTATCCGGACGGCGTCATTCAGGACTACTACACCAATCAACTGGCAACGCTTCACGCGCACCTCACGAATTTGCTGATGGCGATAGAGAAGGAGGGGCAACAGCCGGGACAGAGCGGATCGCCCAAGGTCGTGATCACGAACTATCCGAACCCCTTGCCGAATAACCTTCCGCAGAAGAGCGGGACCAACTGGGCGACTGACTACTGTCCGGACACCTTTCCCCTCTACAACGCACAGGTCGACTACTTCTCAGGACTCGTCGACCAGCTGAACACTGACATAGCCCAATGGGTGGGCACCTACCAGAAGACGAACACATTCGGGGCCAATGTCAGCCTTGTCAATTTGGACAAGGTGGACGACGGGTACCAATGGTGTGACGACAAAAACGGAAACCTCAGCCCGAGCACAGACAACCTCGTCTACCGCGAACCGTACGCCTACGGATTCTCGGTGAACGGCACGTCGACCAGTCTGGCTCGCTATCCCGCCCCCGCCATCTTCCACCCGACCGTCACGGGCCAGCAACAGATCGCCGCCTGCGTCAGGCCCGCGGTAGGTGCTCTCCTCAGCAACCGTCCTTCGTCCACGAGGTCGCGCACGCTGCGGCTGCTGGCCCTGGCCCAGTACCGGACGCGTTCGACCGTTGACGGACTGCAGATCGTCGACAGCTGCTGAGCGACGTCCTAAGGCAGACGGCCATGCTCACGGAGGAAGGGCTGCGTCTCCACGACCCGTCCGGTCAGGACAGAGGGATCGCCGGTGCAGAGGAGCAACGCCGTCTCCGTGATGTAGCTGATGTCCTCGGTGTCCTCTTTGGCGAGATCGAGGGCGCCGGCGCCCTCCGTGGCGACCGGCTTCGTGGTGGCCGCCGCGTTCACGGCGATGCCGTCGTCGTAGAGTTCCGCGGCAAATCCCTGAGCCAGTCGGCCCAGGGCGGCCTTACAGGCGCCGTACATGCCGAAGCCCGCACTGCGGTCGAACTCGGAAAAGGGCGGTCCTTCAATGCGCTCACCAGCGAGGGAGACCAGCATGAGCACCCAGCCCTGTTTCCGTTGGCGCATGGCGGGAAGGGCGAGCTGCGTCAGGTGGAGTGGTGCAAAAAGGTGCATTTCCACCATCAGGCGCGCCCGCTTCTCCGGGAAGTCGTTGAGGGGCCGAAGGAAGGTCACCGCAGCGTTGTTGACGAGGATGTCGGGCGGACCAACCTGATCGGTCACACTCGCCCAGAGCCGCTCCCGGTCCTGGACGTCGGAGAGGTCCGCCCGGATTGCGACGGCCTCCCCTCCGGCGGCGGTGATGCCCTCACACGTTTCACGGAGCGACCCGACGTATTTCGGGTCGGGATCGAGCGTGCGCGCGGTGATCGCAACCACGGCTCCTTCCGCCGCAAGCCTCTGCGCGACCGCCTTTCCGATGCCCCGGCTGGCCCCCGTGACCAAGGCCACCTTCCCTTCGGCTGCACCCGTCATGGCCGCAATACTAGGAACGTGTCCGTCTTCGAGCCGCCGCTGGAACAGCTCGAGGAGAGGCTGGCTGCGCTCGGAGTGGAGGAAATCCGCCGACTCGCTGGTGGGGCATCGGGACTGACCTACGCCGGAACGGCTCCCGACGGGCGTCGGGTCGTGGCCAAGGTGGCGCCGGCAGGTCTCCCTCCCGTCTTGAACCGCGATGTCCTGCGCCAGTCGCGCCTTCTCCGTGCGTTGTCGGGAACGCCGGTGCCGGTGCCGGAGGTGATCTGGGAAGACGCCGGCGTCCCACCCGAGGTGCCCCCACTCTTCGTCATGTCGTTCGTCGAAGGGAGCTCGTTCGAGCCGTTGTTCGATGCGGATGGCGACGGTGACGTTGCCATGGTGGCAGATCGCATGCGGAGCGCGGCTCGCACGATGGCGGCCCTGCACGCGCTCGATCCGCCGACGATCGGCCTCCGGGACGAGCCGATCGTCGGCCTGACCGAGGAGGTCGAGCGCTGGTGCCGGCTCCTCGCGAGCGTCGAGACCGAGCTCGCGCCGGGGTGGCAGGAGGCGGCGGGCCTGCTCCGTGCCGCGGAGCCGTCGCCCTTGGGTCCGGCCATCGTTCACGGCGACTTCCGTCTGGGCAACATGTTGGCGACCGGGTCGGCCGTGCGGGCGGTCATCGATTGGGAGATCTGGACCGTCGGAGACCCCCGGGTGGACCTCGGCTGGTTCCTCGTGAATGCGGACCCGGACACCTACCGGCGCCGGACCCGCTTCGTCGACGCACTCCCGACACCGGAAGAGTTGGGGGCGGTGTACGGCGCCGTGCCGGACGTGACCTGGTTCGAGGCGCTCGCGTGTTTCAAGTCGGTCGCGACGTGGTCGCGCATCGTCAAGCACAACCGGCGGCGCCCTGAGCCGGACGCCGACCTGGAGACGATGGCCGGCGTGCTTCCCCGCCTTCTCCAGCGAGTGGGAATCCTGCTCAGTCGGTGACCCGAGACACCTGGGGTATCGTCCTGGTCGGCCGGTTGACGTGCGCTCTTGCCGTCGGGCCGATGTGGATGCCAGAACCCGTGAATTCATCAGCGAGTTGTCCAGACCGTGGCTGACGCGTGGATCATCGACGCGGTCCGGACACCTCGGGCCAAGGGCCGCCCGGATGGAGCGCTGCACGCCGCGCATCCCCAGGAGCTACTGGCCCAGTGTCAAGCGCTGGCCGGGCGGGTTGGCTTCAACCCCGCTGAGGTCGACGATGTCATTGCCGGCAACGGCATCCTGACCGGCGATCACGAAGCGGTCGGCCGCTTCGCCACCCTGTTGGCCGGCTGGCCCGAGACCGTCCCGGGCATGACGCTCAACCGCTTCTGCGGCTCGGCCCAACAGGCGATCACCATCGCGGCGATGGGTGTCAGAAGTGGGGAACAAGACCTCGTCGTCGCCGACGGAGTCGAGTCGATGTCTCGCTGGAACCGCGCGGCCGGGTCCGCCACCATCGATGGCTTCACACGATCGGACGTAGACGCCTTTGCCGTGGAAAGCCAGCGGACAGCTGCTGTTGCCATGAACGAAAGGCGTTTCGATCGGGGCCTCGTGCCGGTCACGGATTTGACCATGTGCACCGGCGCGGGCATGGGCACCGCGACGATCCTGGACCGCCTGTGACCGTCCTCGGTTGGGAGACGCCGGGTGAGGGCATCTTTCTCTTGAGGCTCGACCGCCCGGAGCGTCTGAATGCCCTCGACGAGGTGCTGGTCGCCGAGCTCTTGCGGGCGTGCACGACACTCGCGGCCGACCCACTCATTCGGGTCGTCGTCCTGACGGGAGCAGGTCGAGGCTTCTGCTCCGGCATCGACGTGCGAAATTTCGGCCCGAGCGCGCCGGTCGCGGCCGCGCCGGCCGTCGAACGGCTGCGGTTCCAGGAGAGGATGGCGTCGTTGCCCCTCGCGATCCGCGCCCTTCCCCAGCCGGTCATCGCCGCGGTGAACGGGCCCGCCGTCGGCGGAGGGTTGGCGCTCTGCCTGGCCTCCGACGTCCGGATTTGCGGGAGGTCCGCTTCGTTCGGGAATGCGGCCATCCTCTTGGGCCTCTCCGGCGCCGAAATGGGTATGAGCTACTACCTCCCCCGCATCGTCGGGCTCACCGTGGCCTCCGACTGGATGCTGACCGGCCGCACCGTGTCTGCCGAAGAGGCCTACAGGAGTGGGCTCGTGAGCGAACTCGTAGACGATGAACGCCTGCTCCCGCGGGCCCTTGAACTCGCCGGGTCCATCGCGGCGCATCCGCCGCTGGCGGTCAGCATGACGAAGCAGGCGTTGCAGGTCAACGTCGATGCCCCCGACTTGCCCGCCGCGTTGCAGCTGGAGAACCGCAACCAGGTCATCACGCACGCCACGGAAGAGGCCGCCGTGGCCCGCCGGCGTCGGTCGGCCGAACGGTAGGAGGACCGGTCCCGGTACAACTGTCGAGGTGGGCAGTTCTCCGCGGGTTCCGGCCTTGACCTGGCAGCCGTCATTGTGGGCGGGCCACGGCACGTCCATCGATCCGGCCTTTCGCGCCCTCCGACGGACACAGCTCGATGCAGATTCCTGGGTCGACTACTGCCCGGAATGGCTGTCGGGCTCAGACGGGGCCTTCGAAGAGCTCCTCCGTACCGCCCCATGGAGCCAGAGGCGTCGTTGGATGTACGACCGGCAGGTGGACGAACCGCGGCTGACCTCCTGGCAGCCGATGGACGAAGGGACCGGCAATGCGTACCGGTGGCTGGGGGACGCTCGGGTCGCACTGTCCGCGTACTACGAAGTCCAGTTCGACTCGTTGGGTATCAATCTCTACCGCGACGGTGCCGACAGCGTCGCCTGGCACCGCGACCGGATACCGCCCGAGATCGTGGATCCCGTCGTGGCCCTGGTGTCGCTCGGTGAGCCACGCACGTTCTTGCTGCGCCCCCAGGGAGGCGGGCGTTCGCGCGCGTTCAGGCTCGGTCACGGTGACCTCCTGGTCACCGGCGGCCAGGCCCAGCGCCGCTTCGAGCACAGCGTCCCGAAGGTGAAGGCGGCCGGTCCCCGGATGAGCCTTGCCTTCAGACACGGAGTCGGTTGATTCAGTCCGGTCGGCTCACGCCGATACCCTCAGTGCTGATGCGCGATGGACCGTGACGGCTTGGCCGCCATGCCCGAGGCTGGACCACAAGCGGAAGTAACGCCAGCCGCTAAATCCGACCGAGGCAGCTCGTTCCGTGCGCTGCACTCTCGACCCTTCCGCCTCTACTTCGCAGGCCAGGTGGTCTCGGCCAGCGGCACTTTTCTGCAACAGACGGCGATCGGCTGGCTCGTCCTGGAGCTCACCGGTTCGGCCAGCGCGCTCGGCTTGGTGCTCGCCGCGGGCGGAATCCCCTCGTTGTTGTTGGGCCCCTGGGGTGGCTTCGTGGCCGATCGGGTGGACCTGCGCAAACTCCTGCTCGTCACCCAGGCGCTCTACTGCTTGTTGGCCGCGCTGCTCTGGGCGCTGGCCGCCGCCGGCGCAGCCAGCGTGGCGGTCCTCATCGGCATCGGTGTCGCAGGAGGGGTGGTGCAGATCGCCGATTCGCCGGCACGGCAGGCCTTCTTCAGCCGTCTTGTGCCCCCCGACGACCTGGCGAGTGCCGTCAGCCTCAACGGCGTGGTCGTCAACAGCGCCCGGGTGGTCGGGCCGGCGCTGGCCGGCGTGCTGATCGTGACCGTGGGTACGACGGTGTGCTTCGGGCTCAACGCGCTGTCGTACCTGGCTGTGATTGTCGCTCTGCTCGTCATCCGGCCCATCCGGGCGGGTGGCACCTCTCCACCCGGACGCCGAGGCGTCAGGGAGGGGCTTCGCTACGCCGCCGGCCGTCAGCAGCTCTGGCTGCCCCTCGTCATGATGCTGTTGGTCGGGCTTTTGGCCTTCAACTTCGCCGTCATTCTGCCCGTGCTCGCCAAGGACACCTTCCACGGCTCCGGCGGCACCTACGGGCTCCTCACCACCATGCTGAGCATCGGTGCCGTCCTCGGCTCGTTCAGCGTGAGCCTCGTCCGCCACCCCCGGCGTCCCTATCTGCTCTTTGCCGCGCTGGCCTTCGGTGTCACGTTGGCCGTGACGGCGGCTGCACCCGACGTGACCGTTGCCAGCATCACGTTGCTGGCGACCGGCGTCGCCGCGTTCTGCTTCGTCACCTTGTGCTCGACCACCCTGCAGCTGCACAGCTCGAGTGCTTTCCGGGGCCGGATCATGGCGCTGTGGGTTTTCGTCTATCTCGGCACGACGCCGGTGGGGAGCATCCTCACCGGGTGGATCACCTCCGCCGGTGGTCCCCGAGCCGCCCTCCTGGTCGGTTCGGCCGCATGCGTCGTCGCGGCGGCGCTCGCCGCTTTCGTCCATTCGCCGGTCAACCCGGACGCGGCGCTGACCGATCTGGGTTCTTAGCGCCGGGGTTCTGGGACTCGACCCGTGAACACGGCACTCAACTGAGGTCCTGGAAGTCTCTCGGGACTTCGCCGGTCCGGAAGTCGAACTCCCGCGGTCCCTCATCCGACTCGGCGAAGACGCGGAAGACACCCTCCTGGGTGTCGAAGACCTCGGCCGTCGTGCAGCCCTCCGGACCCGCCACGTGCGGGCCGTACCACTCGCCCGGTGCGGCGGTCATGACGTCACCGGGGCGGAGCACCCTGGCGCCGGCCTGGAGCGATCCCTTCACGACGACCTCGAAGCGGTGGCAGGGGTGTGCGTGGCGGAACAGCACGTAGCCGGGTGGCATCTCGAGGAGGACGACCGCCGGTGCATCGGGGTCGTCCCCCTGCCCGAGGACGAATAGCTGCGTCATGAGAGCTCTCCGCACATCGTAGAGTCACGCGGAAGATGGAACTGGCCGAACTCCTCGCCCTGCCCGACGTCGAGGAGGACCTGGTCCTGCGCTCCGTGGTCGGGTTCATGGCGCTGCACGGCGGATCACAGGACAGGGGGACGCACGAGATCGCCAGCCGTGCCGCCGAGAGGGCCGGCGCGTCCTACTACGCCATCGTGCAGCCCAGCGGGTTGCGGGTCCACCTCACCTCACGGCGCCACAACCCCGACCACTCGGAGCGACTACGGGCGTTCTTGCAGCACGTCGAAATCGCCATTTCGGTGCATGGGTTCGGGCGGGACGGCTTCAGCCTGAGTCTTGACCCCACGCACGGCCTCGTGCTCGAACCGTACGGCCCTGCGCTCCGTGGCAGTCAGACGAAACCTCTGCGTGGGATCATCGTCGGCGGGCGCAATCCTGAGTTCCTCGACGTCGCACGCCGACTCTTCCACGACCGTTTCGAGGGCTATCGCGTTGCCGACGAGCGCATCCGGCTCGGATTCGACGCCAACAACCCGGTGAACCTGCCCCCGTCACAGGGTGTCCAGGTTGAGCTGCCGCCAGGGCTGCGGGGCATCGGGGATTTCGGCGAACAGTTCGTACCCCGTCAGGACGGGATCGTCACCGCGGTGATCGAGGCGCTGGTCGAACTGGCCGACCGGGCCAGTGACCTGCTCAAGGTGCCTGGCGACCGAGTGGGAACAGCTCCGGCGGGACCTGGAAGTTCCCGGCGCTGAGCACGACACCCCATCGCTTGCCGTCCTCGGGCGCCATTTCGGAACGAAGCCCCACGATGCGACCCTCGTCGATCGCATACACGGTATTGGTGGAGACGCGGCCCTCAGTGCCGTCGGCGAGCGTGCCTCCCATGCGGTTGCGCACGCGGATGCGGTCGCCTTCGACGGTGACAGCCGGCTCGTCCACCCAGACGTCCGCATGGCGCGCTCGACCGCGGCGACCTCCTCTCGGCCGAGTGCGATCAGCACGCTCGCAGGCATCGGACCGTCGCTGGGCAGCGGAGGCTCATGCGCAAGCTCAATGGTGTCGCCGTAGAGCGCGCTCATGGTGCGGCGCATGCGGTCGCGATCGGCACCGGCCCGCCGGATGGTGTCGGCGACTTCTTCTGTCGACATGGCGCCGGCAACCACGTGACCGCTCGGCTTGTCAGCCGCCGGTGACGGCCAGGTCGGCACCGAGGTCGAGGCCGACCCGTTCGACGTGCGGGGCCAACGCGGAGGAGTCGAAGCGGAACACGTCCCGGGCGTTGTCGTAGAGGATCTTGCGCGCGTCCTCGCCGCTCACGCCGGGATGGGCCACGAGGTTGGCGATCTCCTCCCCGGTCGTCGCGTAGTTGGACTCGAAGTGTGGGAAGTCCACCCCGTACATCACGTGGTCCACACCGAGATGGAACTCACCGTCATCGACGATTCCGAGCATGTCGTCGAGTCCGAGCTGTACCGGCGAGAACGGTGACACTCCGAAGTAGATGTTCGTGTGCATGTACTCGGACATCAACTTCGTGAACGATCGGTCGCGGCCGAGGTGCGCGGCGAACCGCATCCAGTCGTCCGTGTTGGCCAGCCGCCGGTCCACCGTCTGCACCACCTGAGGAACGAACGCAAGTTGGGTCTCTATGAAGGCCGCCCGCAGGTTGGGGAACCGATCGAAGACGCCACCGAAGATCATCTGCCACAAGGAGCGGTTGGAGAAGAAGCCGCTCTCGACGGCGATGGTCATGATGGCGGCGAACCCGGCGGGGGCATAGCTGTCGCCCCCGACACCCCCGTGCTGGCAGAGGGTCATGCCCCGCTCCGCGCACGCCGACCACATCGGGTCCAGCACGGGATCGAAGAACATCCGCGGTGCGGGGACCGGCAGCATGACGCCACCGAGTCCGTGCTCGTGCGCCCACTCGATGTCCTTGACACCTTGGTCGACATCATGGAAGGACACGAGCGCCGCGCCAAAGCGCCGGCCCGGTGCCTCGGCACTGAAATCACTGAGCCATCGGTTGTAGGCCTGTCGGCCGGCGTCCGCGAGTTCGGGGCGTGCTGCCCGGGCGTGGTCCTCGAACGCGTTGAGCTGGAAGGGGACGCCGTTGGGAAACAGCACCTCGGCGACGACGCCCTTGGCCTCGAGTGCGGCCAGCCGGGCCGCGCTGTCCCACTGGACTTCGATTCCCCACGCCGGATCACAATTCCCGGTGTCGGGCGTGCCGGCGTCCTCCAGGGCGTTGACGTGGACGTCGTACTCCTCCAGCAGGCCTGGATCGATGTAGTCCCGGTAGCCCTGCCGCGTCGCCCTGACGTGCCCGTCAACCGAAATGACCCCGACGCGTGCCATCGGTACCTCCCCACTCGCTACGACCTCTCGTGGCGGAATTCTGCTGGACGGACGCGCCGCCGTCCAGCCCCGGCCCGAATCAGCAATCCGGTAAGACTTGCCGCGGGCCGGGGATGCCCCATGCCACTTCAGAAGGAGACGTTCCACATTTCGAAATCCAATTTTTCCGTTTCAACAACCAGCGAGGAGACGGTCCGCGTCGGCGTCGTGGCCCCACAGACGGCGGAGCGTGTCCACGCGCTCGAGGAGCTGGGCGTCGATTCCCTGTGGGTGGGGGGGCACCTGGCGTCACCGAACCCCTCGCCCGAGCCGCTGGTGTGGTTGGCGCGACTGGCGGAACAGAGCACGCGCGCGACGATCGGCACCGCCACCCTCGTGCTGCCCTGGTATCCACCTCCGGTCGCGGCCAAACAACTGGCGGACATCGACCGGGCGGCCGGGGGCCGTCTCGTCGTCGGGGTGGGATCCGGCGGGGAGTATCCCGACGACTTCGCCGCGGCCGGTGTGCCCATCGGCGAGCGCGGGGCGCGCCTGGACGAATCGATCGGCCTTCTCCGGCGCTTTTGGACCTCCGATCCGGTCGATCACTCCGGGCCGTACTTCCACTACAAGGGGTTGCGCATCCATCCGCCACCGACGCGCCCCGGCGGTCCTGCGATCGTCGTCACGGGAAGGCGGCGAGCCGCCATGCGGCGATCGGCGCGCCTCGGGGACGGCTGGATGCCCTATCTGTACTCAGCCGAGCGCTATGCCCGTTCGGTTGCGGCCATTCAGGAGATCGCCGCGACGCACGAGCGCTCGTTGGACGGTTTCGCCTGGATGGCGTACGTGATGGTTTCGGTCGATACGAACCGCGAGGCCGCGCGCCAACGGGCCGCTCGCTTCTTGGGCACCACGTACTCACAGGACTTCAGACAGTTCATCGACCGCGTTGCGGTCGCCGGGATGCTCGGTGAGGTGGTCGATGGACTGGTCGCGTTCGTGCAGGCCGGGGCGCGTCACCTGGTGCTCCTCCCTTGCCAGGGTGACGCGCAGGGAGGCTCGGCCCAGCCTCCGTCTTGGTTGGGAGACGTGCTCGCCGGCATACGAAGCGCCTGAGACACTCGCGTGGGAGCCTCATCGCGGCGTCAACGCCGACGAGATCCAGTCGCGACAGGCCTGGCGGACGCCACGCATGTCCGTCAGCTCGCTGTCGGTCAGGCGCAACGCAGCGAGTCCCCGCATAAGCCCGTGGAGGAGCACGGCGGTGGCGATCGGGTCGACGTCTGGCCGTACGGAACGGTCCTGTTGTCCCGACACCACGAGCTGGGACAAGCCTTCGTAGCTGCGCCGCTCCGCGTCCGCCATCCCGTCCACCGAGGCGCGGGACGGAAAGGTCGAACCCCACATGACGAGGAGTGCGCGCTGATCGGGAGTGGGGTCTTCGAACATCTCGAGGTAGCTGTCGACCGTGAGCAGGACCTCGTCGAGCGCGGACAGCACGCCGGAGCCGCCGGCATGCTCGCGCCGGGTCTCCTCCATCTCCTCGGCGATCCCGCCCTGCGCCCGCTGGGCCAGGCGGGAGACGAGCGCGTCCTTGGAACCGAAGTGGTGGGTCGGCAGGCCACGGCTGACCCCGGCCCGCTCGCCGATGCTGGCCAAGGACGCGCCCTGGACGCCTCGTTCGGCGATGAGCTCGGCCGCGGCGTCCAGCAAGGCGTCCTCCGAACGGCTGCGCCGCTCGGCCTGGCTCTGGCGTTCCTGCGCAAGACTCATTTTGAAAAGTTACTTGCTAGGCGCATAGCAAGCAAGTAACTTTGGCCGTGGTGCCCTCGGTGCGGCGGCGTCGCGCCGCGCAGTCGGTCCGGAAATGGGGAACGTCCCACGGTGAAAGGAGCGGCATGGCGAAGCTCGATGTGGTGATCAAGGGGGGGACCGTGATCGACGGCCTGCGCACGCCGCGTTACAAGGCCGACGTCGGGATCGCCGGGGGCCGGGTGGTGCAGATCGGCCGGGTGGACGCCGCCGACGGCCGTGACGTGGTGGACGCGTCGGGCAGGGTCGTGGCGCCCGGCTTCGTGGACCTCCACACGCACTACGACAGCCAGGTGTTCTGGGACCCGTGGTGCACCATGTCGGGTTGGCACGGTGTGACCAGTGTGGTCATCGGCAACTGCGGGTTCGGCTTCGCCCCCTGCCGGCCGGAGGACCGTGACCGCGCCATGCTGACCGTCTCGCGCAACGAGGCGGTGCCCCTCAAGACCATGCGGGTCGGCATGCCCTGGGACTGGCTCACGTACCCGGAGTTCCTCGACAGCGTGGACCGCACGCCCAAGGGCGTGAACGTGATGTCGTTCGTTCCGCTGGCGCCTCTCTACGCCTATGTGGCGGGCGTGGACAACGCCAAGGCCTACCGGGTCACCACCGACCAACTGGACGAGATGTGCCGCCTGCTCGTCGAGGGGATGGAGGCCGGCGGGTGCGGTTTCAGCGCGCAGGTCTCCGGAGAAGTGGGGAATGTCCAGCTCGACTTCGACGGCACGCCCATGGTGACCGACTGCATGACCGAGGAGGAGGTGATCGCATTCTCCCGGGCCATGGGATCACTCGGCCGTGGCACGGCGCAGCTGACCGGCACGCTCGAGACCGCCGCCCTCATGGCCCGCGAGAGCGGCCGCCCCATCATCTGGAACGCGCTCTTGGCGGACGGCGCGCTCAACCAGCACGGCGGAGCCAGGTACAGCCACCGCGACGCCCTGAAACAGCTTGCCTATCTGAACGAGGAGGAGGGCCTCCGCGTCTTCGCCCAGGCCCTCACGACCAACTTCGTCTCCGAGTTCACCCTCGAGGACTACAACCTCGCCGACACGGTCCCGTGCTGGAAGGAAGCCTGCCTCGGGACCGTCGAGGAGAAGGTGGTCAAGTTCGCCGACCCGGTGCGTCGTGCCGCCATGAAGGAGGTCCACGAGGAGCGGGGCGGCCTCTTCGGCGCCGGCTACGACCTCACCGAAATCAAGATCCACTGGATCTCGAGCGACGTCCCGGACGCACAGGAGCTCAAGGAGACCTACGAGGGCTTCACCGTGGGAGAGGTCGCGGCACGGGAGGGCAAGCACGAGATCGACGCCTTCTTGGATGTGGCGGTGGCCGGGCAGCTCAGGGTGGGCTTCGCGACCAAGATGTTGGAGACCCCGCCCGAGTCGATGAAGGAGATCGCCACGTCCCCGGTGGCCCTTCCCGGCGTGAGCGACGGCGGTGCGCACACGAAGTTCGTGACCACGGCGCGGTACCCCACCGAGATGTTGGGCTACTGGGTGCGCGAGCACGAGATCATGTCGCTCGAGGAGGCGCACTGGCGGCTCTCGTACTATCCGGCCGTGGCGGCCGGTCTCAAGGGCAGGGGCTTTCTCGCGGAAGGGGCGCCGGCTGACGTCGTCGTCTACGACCCGGACACCATTGACGCCACCCCGCAAGAAAGGGTGTGGGACTACCCCGCTGGGGAGTGGCGCCTGATCCAGAAGGCCGTGGGTTACGACCGCATCATCGTGAACGGTGTGACCACGTTCGTCGACGGGGAGTGCACCGACGCCACGCCCGGCAAATTGCTGCGCCACGGCACCGATTGAGGAGGCCACCATGTCACACGCCGAATCCGAGATAGGCCGTGTCTTCGACGCGGACAACCACTACTGGGAGGTCAGCGACTCCTTCACCCGGCACCGCGACCCCGAGTTCGCGGACCGTGGCGTCGTCCTGCGGGAGGTCGACGGCAAACCCCGCTACTTCTTCGGGGAGCGCGCCCATCCGATCATCCCCGGTCCAGGTGACGTCCACCCGCGCCCCCGCCCGGGCGCGCTCTACGACTACTTCAGCGGCAAGAGCAGCAAGGAACGGGTCGGGAACGAGCTGGCCTGCGAGGAGCCGGCGGCGCACCCCGAGTGGTTCGACCGGGACGCCCGTCTCGCCTGCATGGACGCGCAGGGCGTCGAGGCGGCCTGGCTGTTCCCGTCCCAGGGCGTGTGCATGGAGGGTCCCATGCAGCCCGACATCGAGGCCTCCATCGAGGTGCTGCGCGCGTTCAACCGCTGGCTCGACGAGGACTGGGGCTTCGCCTATCACGACCGGATCTTCGCCGTCCCCTTCCTGACGCTGTCCGACCTCGACCACGCCGTGCGCGAACTCGAGTGGTGCCTGGACCGGGGAGCCCGGGTCATCACCATCCGCAACGGCCCGGTCTTCACGCCCGAGGGGCTGCGCTCGCCGGCCGATGCGGCGTTCGACGCGTTCTGGGCCAGAGCGCAGGAAGCTGGCATCGTTGTGACCACCCACGCGGGGTTCGAGGACGGCTACACGGACGTCGCGCGGGACATCGCGCGGACCTGGGGACTCGGTACCACGTCGGAAGGCGACCTCCGTCCCGACGCCGCGGCCGTGCAATCGGCGTCCCTGGTGGCGCAGCTCATGAAGCACCGGCTCATTGAGGACTTCGCGACGGTGATGGTCGCCCACAAGCTCTTCGAGCGCTTTCCGCGCCTGCGGTTCGCCTACATAGAGAACGGCGCGGACTGGGTGCCGCGGTGCCTGCACACGCTGCACATGCTGGCCGGTCAGAACCCTGGCCTGTTCGCCTCGGACCCGGTCCAGCAGTTCGTCGACCACTGCTGGGTGGCGCCGTTCGTCGAGGACAACGTTGCGGAGTTGGCGCGGTTCCTCCCGGTCGAAAGGATCCTCTTCGGCTCGGACTGGCCGCACGCCGAGGGCCTCGCCCAGCCGCGCGACTTCTTCGCCAACGTCGAGTCCTTCTCCCTGGACGATCAGCGCAAGATCATGGTCGAGAACGCCCGGTCGTTGACCTTCGCGTAGGCGAGCGGGCCGGGCCCTCCGACCACGGGCGGATCGCTTGACTGCTACATCGTTCTCTGAAAAAGTAGAATGATGCTCTACCTCGCCGACGTGGTCCACCGTGGCGGCTGAGGGCGGGATCCTCACCGAGCGGCGCTCCTTCGTGGCGGGACGCTGGGTCGGGGGCGACGAGCGCTTCCAGGTCGAGAACCCGGCCGACGAGACCGTCGTGTCCGAGCTCACCGCCACTCCCATCGTCGAGGTGCGCCGCGCCGTGGCCGAGGCGCGCCGGAGCTTCGACGAGGGAGTCTGGGCCGGCCTTCAGGTCACCGACCGAGCCGGTGCCCTGCACCGCGTGCTCGACCACCTGGAAGTCCTGCACGAACCCCTGGTCGCGTCCATGGTGGCCGAGGCCGGCCAACCCCTTCTGTTCGCCGAGATGGCCCAGTACGCCGCCGGCATGAGCCTGGCGCGCAACACCATCGACCTGTACCTGTCGCTGCCGCACGAGGAGGCCAACCCGGTCCCGGCCGACGAGCTCACGCGAGGCCGGGTGGCGCTCAGCCTGCGCCGCCATGAGCCGGTGGGCGTGGTTGTCGCGATCACCCCCTACAACGGGGCGATCATCATGGCCTTTCAGAAACTGTTCGCCGCCCTCATGGCGGGGAACTCGGTCATCTTGCGGCCGAGCCCGCTCACGCCCCTCTCCTCCCTCGCCTTCGGGGCCGCGGCGGAGGCGGCCGAGCTGCCGGCCGGCGTGCTCAGCGTCGTCGTCGAGCCCGGTGCGGCCGGCGCCGAGGTGCTCACGACCGATCCCGCCGTCGACATGGTCTCCTTCACCGGATCGACGGCCGTCGGCCGCCAGATCCTGACCCAGGCGGCACCGACCGTGAAGCGCGTCGCGCTCGAGCTGGGAGGAAAGTCGGCGCAGATCTACCTGCCCGACGCGCTGCACCGCGTGGCGGCCGGTGCCGCGCAGGTCGTGGCGATGACGGCCGGCCAGGCGTGTGTGGCGGCCACGCGCATGCTGGTGCCGCAGGACAACAAGGACGAGGTGCTGGAGGCGGTCGGCGCGGCGTACGCGGGCATCACCGTGGGGCCGCCGAGCGACCCGACCGCCCTGATGGGTCCGCTCATCACCGCCTCGCAACGGGAGCGTTGCGAGCGTTTCGTGGCGCTGGCCGAGGAGCACGGGGGAAAGGTCCTCGTCGGAGGCGGGAGGCCATCCGGGCTCGCACTGGGCTACTACTTCGAACCGACGGTGCTCGATCTCCCCGACAACGCGAATCCTGCGGCGCAGGAGGAGATCTTCGGCCCCGTCCTGGCGGTGATCGGCTACCGCGACCTCGACGACGCGGTCCGGATCGCCAACGACAGCGTCTACGGATTGTCGGGACAGGTGTACGGCGCCGACGTGGCGACGGCCACGGCGGTGGCGCGTCGGATCCGGAGCGGCGCCGTCAACGTGAACACATCCCTCTTCAGCGCCTACGCGCCCAGCGGGGGATACAAGCAGAGCGGTCTCGGCCGTGAGCGGGGTGTGGAGGGCATCCGCGCCTTCCAGGAGATCAAGCACCTGTGCATCGGCGAACTTCCGGCCTGAGCCACGAAGAAGGAGGAGTGTGCGCATGACGTCGGACGACCTGAATCTGGAGTGGTTGATCTCCGTCGACGACCACATCCTGGAGCCGCCGAACGTGTGGGTCGACCGGGTGGCGGCCAAGGACCGCGACCGGGCCCCGCACATGGAGAACGTCGACGGCATGGACTACTGGGTCTATGACGGCAAGCGCTACCCGAGCTCCGGCCTGAGCGCAGTGGCGGGCAAGTCCAAGGAGGAGTTCAGCCCCGAGCCGCTGCCGTACTCCGAAATGCGCCCGGGCTGCTACGACCCCAAGGCCCGCATTGAGGACATGGACCGGGCGGGGATCCTGGCTTCGTTGTGCTTCCCCACCATCACGCGCTTCTGCGGCCAGCTCTTCATGGAGGCGAGCGACCGCATCTTCGGCTTCGAGTGCCTGCAGCACTACAACGACTTCATCGTCGAGGAGTGGTGCGCGGCCGCCCCCGGGCGTTACATCCCGCTGATGCTGATCCCCATGTGGGATCCCACACTGGCGGCCAAGGAGATGGAGCGCATGGCGGCGAAGGGCGTCACCGCCTTCGCGTTCTCGGAGAATCCCGCCCCGATCGGCCTCCCCACCATCCACGACCCCGACCGGTACTGGGACCCGGTCATGGCGACGGCCAACGACATCGGGATGGTGGCCTCCATGCACGTCGGCTCGTCGTCGCAGGTCCCCCAGATCGCCCCGGACTCCCCGTTCATGGCCAACCTGGCCTGGGGGGCGGTGCGCACGTCGGGCGCCATGCTGTCCTGGCTCTTCAGCGGCTTGTTCCAGCGCTTCCCCAACCTCAAGATCGCGCTGTCCGAGGGCGAGATCGGCTGGATGCCCTACTTCCTGGAGCGGGCGGAGCAGGTGCTCGACAAGCAGCGCTATTGGGTGATGCGCGGCCAGAAGTTCATGGACCATGCCAAGTCCGACCTCGACACCGTCGACCTCGACACCCTCAACGTCCGCGAGCTGTTCCGCGACCACGTGTTCGGGTGCTTCATCGAAGACCATCACGGGATCGCCAGCATCGGCGAAATCGGCGAGGACAACATCATGTGCGAGACGGACTACCCGCACTCGGACTCGACCTGGCCGAACTGCATCACTGCAGTCAAGAAGGTGATCGGGCACCTACCGCCGGAGACCCAGTACAAGCTCCTCCGCGGCAACGCCGAGCAGCTGTACCGCTTCGAGCCGGCCGAACCTCCGGTGGCTGCAGGGTGACCGCCCGGGCCATTTGCTCGTGGACCAAGAAGGGAAGTGAGGGACGGTGTTGCTGAAGGACAAGGTCGCCGTGATCACCGGAGCCGGTTCGGGCGTGGGACGGGCCTCGTCCCTGCGCTTTGCCGAGGAGGGTGCTGCGGTCGTCTGTGCCGACATCGACCTGGACCGCGCCAAGGAAACCGTGGCCCAGGTCGAGGCCGCCGCTGGGAGGGCGGTCGCCGAGCGCTGTGACGTCGCCGAGGACGCGGACGTGGCCGCGGTCATCGCGAGCGCCGTCGGGCACTTCGGCCGTCTCGACATCATGTTCAACAACGTGGGCATTCCGACGCCGAAACTGGGCATGGTGTTCGAGGACCACTCCGTCGAGGACTTCGAGCGTCTGACCTCGGTCAACTTCCGCGGCGTGTTCCTGGGCTGCAAGCATGCCGTGGTCCGGTTCAAGGAGCAGGGTGACGGTGGCGTGATCCTCAACACGGGATCGGTCGCCGGACTCGTGGGCTGGGGCGGGACGGTGTACGGGGCCACCAAGGGCGCGGTGCACCAGCTGACCCGGGCGGTCGCCGTCGAGGTGGCGCCGTGCGGCATCCGGGTCAACGCCATCTGCCCGGCCGGCATGCCGTACACCGGCTTCATGGCCGCCGGCGGCATGCAGGTCTCGGGCGCGGACCTGGACGCGGTGGCGGCGCACACCGGCTCCATGCACCCGTTGGGCCGCCCGATCACCGCCGAGGACTGTGCGGAGGCCGCGGTGTACCTGTGCTCCGACCGGGCGTCCAACGTCACCGGGATCCTCATGCCGATCGACGGGGGTTACGTGGCGAAATGACCGGGACCCGGCAGCTCCTGGACCTCGACCGGGTCCGCCGGCTTTTCGACCTGGCCGGCAACGTGCAGGGTTGGAACGGTGGGCACTACCACGCCGATCCAAACCCGATTTGGAACGGACTCCGGGAGCAGGCGTCCGTCCACGAAGGCACCGTGCACGCGCTCTCCGGCGTCGAGGACGACCTCATGTTCCACGGGTTGCCCTACCCGGACCGGCCCCACTACTCGGCGTTCAGCTGGGCCGCCTGTGACGCCGTCTACCGGAACCCCGACACGTTCGCCTCCTCCGCCGAGGCGGTCGACCTCGAAGAGGGCGAACCGGGGCCGATCAACAGCATGCTGTCCATGGGGGGCACCCAGCACCGCCGCTACCGCGCCCTCGTGCAGCCCTCCTTCTCGCCGGTCAACGTGCGGTGGTGGGTCGAGAATTGGATCGAGTCGACCGTCCACGCCCTGATCGACGCCTTCGAGAGCAATGGCCGCGCGGAGCTGAACGTCGAGCTGTGCGCCGCCATTCCGGTGCTCACGATCACCGGGAGCTTCGGTGTTCCCGTCGACCAGGCCCTCGACGTCCGCGAGTCCCTCGGCCAGCCGGAACGGATCATCGGCATGTTGGCGCCCATCGTGGCGGATCGCCGCGAGCACCCGCAGGACGACCTGATCAGCGTCCTGGTCGAGGCCGAGATCACCGACGAGGACGGAAAGACCCACCGCCTCACGGACGCCGAGATCCACTCCTTCGCCTTGCTCTTGCTCGCGGCGGGGTCGGGCACGACCTGGAAGCAGATGGGCATCACGCTCGCCGCGTTGCTGCAGCAGCCGGACCTCCTCGACGCCGTGCGGAACGACCGGAGCCTCCTGCGAGCGGTCATCGAAGAGTCGGTGCGGTGGTCGCCGACGGACCCGATGTTCTCGCGCTGGGTCACCGAGGACGTGGACTTCTTCGGTGCCCGCCTTCCGAAGGGAGCCGTGCTCCACATCTGCCTCGGGGCCGCCAACCGGGACCCGCAGCGCTGGGACGATCCCGACGAGTTCGACCCCTCCCGCCCCACCAAGCCGAGTTTGGCCTTCGGCGGGGGCCCGCACGTGTGCCTCGGGCAGCATCTCGCCCGGGCCGAAATGACCGTCGCCATCAACGCGCTGCTCGACCGCCTCCCCGACCTCGAGCTCGACCACGATGCGAAACCGCCCCGCATCATCGGCTTCTACGAGCGGGGGGCCACGGCCATCCCCGTCCGGTTCGGCTGACCTGGAGCCAAGACGTTGAGCGAAGACGCGTACCGGCCACCCGATCTCGACCTGCTGGGGGCGGAGCACGTCCGCCGCTACCGGGAGACGGACGGTGAGGTGGGCTACATCTGGAACGGGGTCCCGACGCTGCTGCTGACCACGACGGGGCGCAAGTCCGGCGAGCCGCGGACCACCCCGCTGATCCACGGGGGGGACGGTGACGACTACCTCGTCGTCGCCTCCATGGGCGGGGCCCCGCAACATCCCAATTGGTACCGGAACCTGCTGGCCGATCCGTCGGCGCACGTACAGGTGCGCGCCGAGCACGTCGACGTGACGGCGCGGACCGCCGACGAGAAAGAGAAGGCCCGGCTCTGGAAGATCATGACGGACCTGTGGCCCAACTACGACGTCTACCAGTCCCGGACGGAGCGCGTGATCCCGGTCGTCGTCCTGTCGCCGGCCCCGACACCCTGACCGCACGACCACCATGACAGAGCAGCCGTTCGAGGGAGTCAGGGTCGTCGAGCTGGCCCAGTGGGTGTTCGTCCCCGTGGCCGGCGCCCTCTTGGCCGACTGGGGTGCGGACGTCGTGCACGTGGAACCGATGGAGGGCGATCCCTACCGCGGCCTGGCCACCCAGGGGATCGGTGCGGAACGCGGCGGCGTCAACATGTCGTTGGCGTTGGCCAACCGGGGGAAGCGGTCCCTCGCGCTCGACATCCGTCACGACGACGGGCGGTCCGTGCTGCATCGGCTGCTCGAGTCGGCCGACGTCTTCCTGACCAACATGCGGCCGGGTGCCCTGGCGCGCGCCGGTCTCGATGCCGACACCCTGACGGACCGCTATCCCGCGCTGGTGTACGCGCGCGGTCATGGCTACGGCGTGCGGGGCCCGGACGCCGACCAGGCGGGGTACGACGCCACGGCCTTCTGGGCGCGGGGTGGGATGGCGCACATTCTCACGCCACCCGAGCGCGACTACCCGATCGGCCAGCGGGGCGCCATGGGGGACCGCAACGGCGCCTTGGCCCTCGCCTTCGGCGTGGCGGCGGCCCTGCTGAAGCGGACGCGGACCGGTGCGGGCTCGGTGGTCGACGTCTCCCTCCTGGCGACGGCCATGTGGACCTTGTCGTCGGACCTCCTGGCCGTGCTCAGCGGGGGCGAACCGATGCCGTCGAGCGGACGCGGACCGCTCGTGAACCCGCTCGTGGGGATGTATAGGACGAAGGACGACCGTCACATTCAGCTGGTGTTCCTCCAGCCCGACCGCTACTGGCCCGACTTCTGCCGGGTGATCGGACGCCCCGACCTCCTCGACGATGACCGCTTCTCCGACCACGTCGCCCGCCGCGAGCACGCGGCGGCATGCGTCGCCGAGCTCGATCGCGTATTCGCCAAGCGCCCCTTCGAGGAGTGGAAGAAGATCCTCGCCACGCTGGACGCGCCGTGGTCCCCGGTGCAATCCGTCTCCGAGCTGCTCGACGACCCCCAGGTGGAGGCCAACGGGTACGTCGGCGACGTGCTGATCGACGGTGAGACCGCGTACCGGCTCCCGGCCGTCCCCGTGCAGCTCGACGGCCGGCCTCCGCCCCTTCGGCGTGCTCCCGAGCACGGCGAGGACACCGAGTCCCTCATGCTCGAGCTGGGCTACGGCTGGGAGGACATCGCCGGCCTGAAGGAGGCGGGGGTCATCCTGTGAGTGGGACGAACCGTCCGGTCCCGGTCCCCGACGAGCGGTCGCAGGAGTTCTGGTCGGCCGCCGCCACCCGTGCCCTCGTGCTCGCCCGTTGCACGCGGTGCACGAAGCTCGCCCATCCTCCTGACACCGTCTGCCCCCATTGCGGAACGACCGATCCCGCCTTCGAGTTCACCGTGGTGGAGGGGTCGGGATCGATCCGGTCGTGGACCGTCATGCGGCAGTCGTTCCTCCCGGGCTTCGACGTGCCGTTCGTGCTGGTCGACGTCGAGTTGTCGGCGCAGCCGGACCTGCGGCTCATCGGTCGCCTGGTCGACGGCCCCGACGCCCCGCTGCGCCTGGGCGCGCCCGTCCGCCTGGCCTTCGAGGACGTGGCGCCCGGCGTCGCCGTTCCCGCCTTCGCGCTGGCGGACGCCTCGTGAGCGGGCGCATGGACTGCAGCAACCGGGTGGCGATCGCGGGGTACGCCCAGAGCCCCGTGACGCGGCACGCCGACGCGAGCCTGGGGGCCCTGACAGTCGAGACCGCGCGCCGGGCCATCGCGGACGCCGGGCTGGCCGTGCCCGACGTGGACGGATTCGTGACGGCGAGCCTGTTCCCGTCGGCCGGCGCGCACGCGGCCGTCGACGGCGTCAGCCTCGTGTCGGCCAACTGGCTGGCCGGACACCTCGGCGTGAACCCCCGCTACGCCGCCGGGTTCCAGGGATTCGGGCAACTGCCGGGAGCCGTCGCCCTCGCCGTCAACGCGGTCGTCAGCGGCGCGGCCGACTACGTGCTCGTGCACCGGGCCCTGCACAATCCGCGCGGCACGTACCACGGGAACCCGATGACGGAGGTCCGCGGCGACCAGCAGTGGACCGTCCCCCAGGGCTATTTCGGCCCGCTTGCGATGATCGCGCTCGCCTACACCGAGTACATGCAGCGGTACGGCGCCTCCCGCGAAGCCATGGCTGCGGTCGTCGTGGAGGCCCGCAAGAACGGCGCCCGGATCCCGTGGTCGTACTGGCACGGGGCGCCGCTCGCAGCCGACGAATACCTGTCGGAACCGATGATCAACGACCCGATCTGCCGGCTGGACTGCGACATCCCCGTCGACGGCGTGGCCTGCTTCGTCCTGACGTCGGCGGAACGCGCCCGCGACCTTCCCCACCGGCCTGTCTACGTGACCGGGTATGCGACGGGCGCGCCCGTGCGCCACCGCCTCCCGCTGCACTGGCCCCTCGACGACATCATGGAGGTCGGCGTGGAGACGGCGCGCCGCCTCTGGGAGCGGTCCGGCGTCGGTCCCCACGAGGTGGACCTCCCGCAGGTCTACGACGGGTTCTCGCCCTTCGTCTATCTGTGGATGGAATCGCTGTCGCTGAGCCCGCTCGGAGAGGCGCATCGGGTGGTGCTCGAAGGCGGTATCGACAGCGACCGCGTGAAGTCGCTGCCTGTGCTGTCCGGGGGAGGCGCGCTCGGCAACGGGCGCATGCACGGCGTCCCGCAGATGCTCGAGTGCTACCTGCAACTGGCCGGCCGGGCGGGGGAGCGGCAGCGTGCCGGCGTGTCCATCGGTGTGGCGTGCCATTCCTCGCCGCACTACGGGAGCGCCGTGGCCTACAGCGCGGTTCCCTTCTGACGATGGCACGCGCCAGCTCCGTGAAACCCGCGCAGCCCGAGGACGGCGCGGATCCGTCCGCTCGGGAGTCCTGGGCCGAACGCGTCGCGGATCGGTCGCCGTCGGTGCAGCGATCGAGGGACCGGAGCGTCGAGCAGGCCAGGTCCCTCGTCGCGGCCGCCCTCCGGCTGATCGAGTCCAAGGGCCCGAGCTTCACGACGCAGGAGCTCATCAAGGAGGCCGGCGTCGCCCTCCAGACGTTCTATCGGTACTTCCCGGGCAAGGACGCGCTGCTCCTCGCGGTCATCGAACACGTGATCGACGAGAACTGCGCGGCATTCCGCCAGCAGGCCCGCGCGCTTTCGGATCCGGTGGAGAGGTTGCGGTTCTACGTCACGGCCACCGTTCGGGGGCTCGAGACGACCGGGAGCGGTCCCAGTTTCGTGACGTCCGAACACTTCCGGCTCCAGACGCTGTACCCGGCCGAGGTCTCCCGGGCCACACAGCCGTACACGGACCTGCTCGTGGAGGAGATTCACGAGGCGATGGCCACGGGACGCCTGCACCCTCACGACCCGGAGTACGCGGCGTGGCTGATCACGCAGCTGACGATGGCGGTGTTCCACCACTACGACTGCGCCGGTGTGGACGAGCCGACCGAGGCGATCGCGCAAAGGTTGTGGGAGTTCTGCGCCGCCGCCCTGAACGGAGGGCAAGGAGGATGACGGAGATCGCATGAGTACGTCCCGGTGGGTCTTGCGTGAGATCGGCCGTCCTGACCGCTGGCGGTTCGTCGCCGAGGGGTGGTGGCCGGACCACAGCCTCGGTCAGCGCCTCGCCGACGGTCTCGCCGCCAACAGGGACGCCGCGTTCGTCATCCATTCTCACGTCCGCCCGTGGAAAGGCACCTTTGGTGACGTCCTGGACCTGGCTCGCCGCGCCGCCTCGGGCCTCGTCGCCCGCGGTGTGCGCCCCGGCGACGTCGTGACCTTTCAAACCCCGAATTGGCTGGAGGGGGCGGTCACCTTCTACGCCGCCACGCTGGTGGGGGCGGTGGTGGCACCGATCGTCCACATCTACGGGAGCCGGGAGACCTCCTACATCCTCGGTGCATGCCGTCCAAAGGTCCACGTGACGGCGGCTCGGTTCGGGCACCAGGATTTCCTCGCCAACCTCGAGTCGATGCCGGACCTCCCGGACATGGAGTTGGTGGTCGTCGACGGAGCCGGACCGCGGGGGAGCGTGGGGTTCGGCGAGCTGCTCGACGCGCCGGCCCTGGAGGCGCCCGCCACCGTCGACCCCGGCGCGCCGGCGCTGGTGGGGTGGACCTCGGGGACGACGGCCAGCCCCAAGGGCGTCGTGCACTCGCATCAGACGGTGTGCGCGGAGGTCGCCCAGCTCGGCGCCACCCAGCCGCCCAGCGGCCGCGCCTCTCTGATCGCGAATCCCATCAGCCATGCGATCGGGACGTTGGGCGCGCTCCTGATCCCGATCGACCGCGGCAAGCCGGTCCATCTCCTCGACCAATGGGACCCCGGCGAGGTCCTCGACCTGATCGACTCGGAGGACCTGGGCGCCGGCGGGGGTGCGCCGTATTTCCTGACGAGCCTGCTCGATCATCCGCGCTGCGGCGCGGAACATCTGGAACGCCTGCACTTCCAGGGCATGGGAGGTGCTCCCGTGCCGCGGGCGGTCATGGAGCGCGCGACGGAGATCGGCCTGACCATCTACTCCATGTACGGGTCCACGGAGCACCCCTCCATCACCGGGTGCACGTACGACGACCCGTTGGAGAAGCGAATGTCGTCGAGCGGGCGACCGCTCCCGGGGTGTGCCGTCAAGCTCGTGGACCCCGACGGCCGGGAGGTGGAACCGGGAGAGCCTGGCGAGATCCTCTCGCGGGGACCGGAATGCTTCCTGGGCTACACCGACGCGTCGCTGACGGCGCGGGTGTTCGACGACGACGGCTGGTACCACACGGGGGACATCGGCGTGCTCGACCCGGACGGGTACCTGTCGATCACCGACCGCATCTCCGACGTCATCATCCGCGGCGGGGAGAACATCAGCGCCGCCGAGGTGGAAGAGGTCCTCATGACCCTGAAGGGCGTCGCCGAGGTCGCGGTGGTCGCGGCACCCGATCCCCGTATGGGCGAGCACGCGGCGGCCTTCGTCCGCATGGTGGGGGATCGACCCGCACCGGACTTGGCCGAGCTCAGGGAACATCTGCAGGCGGCGGGAGTGGCCCGGCAGAAATGGCCCGAGGAGCTCGCGGTCGTCGACGACTTTCCGCGCACGTCCTCGGGCAAGGTGCAGAAGTTCGTGCTCCGGAGCCGTCTGCGTGACGGCGAGGTGTGAGGCGACGAAGTCACACGCCGATGTCGCAGACCGTGCCGGACACACTCGAAGCGGTGCTCGACCCCGAATGGCTGAGCGCGGCGCTGGGCCAGCGCTTTCCCGGCATCAAAGTTTCTGCCGTCGAGCCCGGACCGGTCGTCTCGCGGGTCTCCACCAACGCACGCTTCCGCGTGACGTACGAGGGGAGCGTGCCGCCGGGGCTCCCGGCGGATCTCTGCGTGAAGGGCTACTTCGCCGACCTCTCCGAGACGGCCGCCACCAGCCGCACCGCGGGTGTCCCCGAGGTGCTCTTCTACCGCCACCTGGCCGAGGCGAGCGGCGTGCGGACCCTCGAGTGCTTCTGGGCCGGCGTCGACCCGGTCAGCCAGCACGGCGTCGTGATCACCGGCGACGTCGCGGCGCAGGGCGCGACCTTCCTGGACGCGCTGAGCCCCTATACCGCCGATCAGGTGGCGGAGAGCCTGGAGCAGTACGCCATCCTGCACGGGAAGACGTGGGGAAGCAGCCTCGACGAGCCGTGGCTCGGACCGCGGGTGCGGCAGACCATGCAGGCGCGTGGGCTGCCCGAGATCCGCGGCAACTTCGAGGGTCCCATCGGAGTGGGGGT
Source organism: uncultured Acidimicrobiaceae bacterium (assembly GCA_963834405.1). GTDB lineage: Bacteria > Actinomycetota > Acidimicrobiia > Acidimicrobiales > RAAP-2 > Bog-473. The sequence goes on from CAWIBX010000005.1 coordinate 660,103, forward strand.
GCCCGAGACCGTGCGCGACGCCGCCCGCCTGTTGCAGGCGGTCCACGGGCTCGCGGACTTGTTGGACGGCGAGGGAGCCGCGCCGCGCTGCCTGTTGCACGGCGACGCCCACGTGGGGAACCTCTTTCTCAATGCGTCCGGGCTCCCCTGCCTGGTGGACTGGCAGCTGGTCCAGGGTGGTCCGTGGTACCTCGATGTCGGCTATCACCTCGGGTGCACGCTGAGCCCGGAGGAACGACGGCGGAACGAGCGCGACCTCCTGGCGCACTACCTCGACCGGCTCCGCGCCGAGGGCGCCGAGGCGCCGTCGTGGGACGATGCCCGCCGCGGCATCGCGCGGGGGCTGGTGTACGGCTTCTTCCTGTGGGCGATCACGCTGAAGGTGGCGCCACCGATCACCACCGCCATGCTCGAGAGGTTGGGTACCGCGGTCGCGGAGCACGAGGCCTTTGACACGGTGGTGCCGTCCTGAGCTCTGCCGCCGTCGCCTTTCTTTGAGCACTCGCCTAACATCGCACGGCAGCCGACACGAGGAGGGCCCGTGACCGATTACAAGTTCATCAAGTACGAGACGACGGATGAAGGACGGATCGCGCGGATCGTCCTGAACCGTCCGAAGGCCCGCAACGCCCAACATCGAGGCTTGCTCGTGGAGCTGGACCAGGCCTTCATGGCTGCCGAGGCGGACGATGCCGTCCGCGTGGTCATCCTGAGCGGCGCAGGCCCCATCTTCTCGTCGGGGCACGACATGGGCTCGCCGGAATCCCTGGCCGAGCGCACACCGGGACCCGATCTCCATCCGACGTTCAAAGGCAACGGAGGAACCAGGGAGGGTGCGGAGGGCCGCATGTTGGGGGAGTGGCACTACTTCTTCCAGAACACGTTGCGCTGGCGGAACCTCCGGAAGATCACAATCGCCCAGGTGCAGGGGACGGTGTTCGCCGCCGGACTGATGCTCATGTGGGCCTGCGACCTCATCGTCGCCGCCGACGACGCGGCGTTTGCCGACGTGGTGGGCACGCGGCTCGGCATGTGCGGGGTGGAGTACTTCGCCCATCCCTGGGAATTCGGGCCCCGCAAGACGAAGGAGCTCATGCTGACCGGTGACTCGGTCAGCGTCGAGGAGGCGTATGCGCTCGGCATGGTCTCGAAAGTGTTCCCCCTCGGGGACCTCGAGTCTCGCACGTTGGAGTTCGCCCGCCGCATCGCCGCCCTGCCCACCATGACGGCGCTGCTGATCAAGGAGTCGGTGAACCAGTCGGTGGACAACATGGGCTTCTACAACGCCCTGCAGGCCTGCTTCACCCTGCATCAGCTGAACCACGCGCACTGGGCCGAGATCCACGAGAACGGCTACCCGGTCGGGCTGCCCGAGGACGGAATGATCGACTGGCGCACGGCGTCGCCCGTCGTCCCGGCCGTCATGGACCAGGTCCGCGCCCCCGACCCGGTCGGATAATCATGTCGGATGCGCCGCACCAGCCCGCCATCAGGGCCGATCTGATCACCGAGGTCGCACAATCGGCCAAGACCTTCTGGGAGCTCGGGCTGACCTCGGGACTCGATGCTGGGGACACGAGCCTGCGGGACCCCGAGACCGGCACCGTCTACATCCTGCCGAGACCGAACCCCGATCGTCCCTTCGCCAATTGGAGCGAGATAGGCGAAGAAGATGTCGCCGTGGTCGACCGCGCCGGGAATGTCGTGCTCCAGAACGGGATGGAGCCCACCGTGGAGTTGCAGACGCACCTCGCGATCTACGACGCACGGCGGGACGTGCAGGCCATCGTCCACAGCCACGGCGAGTGGTCCCAGATCTTCTCCGTCCTGCGTCAGGACATCCCGACGTACACGTCGGAGACCTACCTCGTGGCCGGTCTGGGTCCGATCAAGTGCGCGCCGTCGGGTGGGGTGGCGACCCCGGAGGTCGCGGGGCAGGCGGTGGACGCGCTCGGCCCCCGCTCCAAGGCGGCGCTGCTGCCCTCACACGGCGCGGTGTGCGTCGGAAGGTCGTTCGAGGAGGCCTTTCACGTGGCCCGGATGGTGGAACGGGCGGCCCGCCAGGCCACGTTCATCCGGCTGCTCGGCGGCGCGCCGCAGATGACGCTGCACGACTTGATGAGCCCCGAGGGCTACCAGAGGCTGGAGGCGTCCGCCCAGGCAGCCGGTGAATCCGTCGAAGACGTGCTGGCGCGGTCGTTGTGACGGCTCCTGCGTGAAGTCTGTGTCAGCCGAGCTGGCCTTCGTACGGGTTGTTGAGGGTGAAGGGCACCTCGGCGAAGCGCGCCGCCTGCTCCCTCAGCTCGCCCACCGACCACAGCCCTTCCTTCTCAATCGCGTCGACGATGGCGAAAGGCTGGAAGAGGCGCACGGACCCTCCCGCCACCAGGAAGATCCGACCGTGGATCGGGCAGTCCTCGGTGGCCAGGTAGGCGACGAACGGGGCGATGTTGGCCGCCACGCTGGGCGACCAACCCCCCTCCGGGGGGCCGGACTCCTCGTGGCCGAGGCCGGCGGTCAGGCGGGTGGCCGCCGCGGGCGCGATGGCGTTGACCCGCACGCCGTAGCGGCGCAGTTCGGAGTCCGCGATCATGGTGAACGTGGCGATGCCCGTCTTGGCGGCGCCGTAATTCGTCTGTCCCGCGTTGCCGAAGAGGCCGGACGTCGACGAGGTGTTGACCACGGATCGCTTTTCGTCCCTCCCGCCCTTGGACTGTTCGCGCCAGTAGGCGGCGGCCCAGCGCGTTGGACAGAAGTGGCCCCGCAGGTGCACCCTGATGACGGCATCCCACTCTTCCGCCGACATGTTGACCAGCATGCGGTCCCTCAGGATCCCGGCGTTGTTGACCAGGGTGTGCAGATCGCCGAACGTGCTGATCGCCTGATCGACCATGCGCTTCGCTCCGTCCCAGTCGGCGACGTCGTCGTAGTTGGCGACCGCCGTGCCGCCCGCGGCCGTGATCTCGTCCACCACCTGTTGCGCCGGCGAGGTGTCGGACCCGGTCCCGTCGGTGTTCCCACCCAGGTCATTCACCACGACCTTCGCACCTTCGGCGGCAAAGAGGAGCGCGTGTTCGCGGCCGATTCCGCGTCCCGCCCCTGTGATGATCGCGACGCGACCGTCCAGTTCGCTCATGCGAGCACCCTTCCAGTTCGTGATGGCTTCTGCCGACGCCTGCCTGCGCACGGCCTACGCCGGGTTCCGATCAGTGTGCTACAACGAGCCTCGCAGGGAGGGGATCGATGACCGACGCAGGACAGGACGAGACGGAATCCTCTGACTCTCGAGCGTTCCGTGGCACCGAAGAGGGGATGGAGGATCTCTTCGACGGCGCCGACCCGCAGCCCAAGTACATGACGATGCTCGACATGGGTGGCGTCATGGCCCCCACCGAGGGCTTCACCGTGGTCGCCAGCCGGGCCGCCGTGGACGAGGTGTTGCGGGACCCCGCCACCTACACCTCGCGTGACCTCGTCCAGCTGGGCAACGTCCGGCCGCTCATCCCGCTCAGTGTCGACCCGCCCGAGCACAAGAAGTACCGCCGCATCCTCGATCCGCTGTTCGCTCCCAAGCGGATGGACGAGATAGAGGACGACCTGGCCGTCCGGGTCAACCGGTTCATCGACGCGTTCATCGACCGGGGCTCCTGTAACTTCACCGAGGAACTGGCCGTGCCGTTTCCGTCCGCCGTCTTCCTCGGCCTCATGGGCCTGCCCTGGGACGAGCTCGACACGCTCCTTCGCCTGAAGGACGGGATCATGCGCCCGGGCGGCGGAGGACTGCCCCCCGAGGAGCAGATGCGGATCCGTGAGGAGACCGGGACCGAGATCTACGCCTACTTCAACTCCATCCTGGACCTGCGCCGGCAGAAACCTGAAGACGACATCCTCACCGGTTTCCTCGACGCCGAAGTGGACGGGGAGAAGCTGAGCCGCGAGGAGATCCTCGACATCTGCTTCCTCTTCCTGATCGCGGGGCTGGACACGGTCACCGACTCCCTGACGTGCTTCTTCGCCTATCTGGGTGGGGATCGGGAGCATCGCCGCCAGATCGTGGACGACCCGTCCGTCATTCCGAAGGCCGTCGAGGAGATGCTGCGGTGGGAGACCCCCGTCGCCGGCACCGCCCGGCTGGCCACCGCCGACAGCGTCGTGAGCGGCTGCCCGGTCCCCGCGGGGAACGTCGTGTTCGTCTCCATCGGCGCCGCCAACGTCGATCCGGCGGAGTTCGCCGATTCCATGACCGTGCGCTTCGATCGCGAGGTGAACCGGCACCTGGCCTTCGGCGGCGGCGTGCACCGGTGCCTGGGCTCCCACCTGGCCCGCCGGGAGCTGCGGATCGTGTTGCGGGAATGGCACCGCCGCATCCCCGACTACGAGTTGAAGCCCGGCCTCGAACTGGAATACCCGCCCGGCCTGCGCATGGTGCAGAACCTGGAACTCGTCTGGCCCACCACCTAGCCGCGGGGCGACCACCGGACGGATACCGGTTTAGACCTTCATGATCCGGGCCAGGTTGCCCCCCATGACCTTGGCCGTGTCCTCGGGCGACATGGTCCGCTCGACCAGCTCCGAGTAGCTGAGCGGGTCGGCCAGGCCCTCCATGTGGGGGAAGTCGGAGCCGAACATGACGTTGTCGACACCGATCAGCGCGGCCAGCCCCGCGGGGTCGGGCTCCTGGAAGGCGTGGACGAAGATGTTGCGCTTGAAGATCATGTACGGGTCTTCGTCGAAGTACTCCGGCGACTTCTCGTAGACGGCTTGCATGTGGTGGATCAGCGGCCGGACCCATTCGGTACCGAACTCGACGGGAGCGAAGCGCAGCCGCGGGAACCGGGTGGCCAACCCGTGGCCGACGATGGACGCGATGCCGTCACGGATGGCTGAGCGCGGCGTGGCGAGGGAGAGGAACGCGGGCGACCCGTTCAACCCGGGTATGCCCTTGTCGAACGGCCGGAACTCGCTGCCGCCGAAACCCTCCCACTCGTTCGTGTAGCGCTGGTAGCCGGAGTCCGTCTGATGCATGCCCACCAGGATGTCTGCCTCTTGGACCGCTTCCCAGAACGGATCGAATTCGGGCAGGGCGAACGAGCGACGGCCCTTCCAGGTCGGAACCGGTGCGGTGTGCAGCAGGAAAGACTTGGCACCGTGCGCCACCACGAACTCCAGCTCTTTGACCGCGTCGTCCAGGACCGAGAGGCTGATCATCGGAGTGGGGAACATGGCGTCCGCGTAGTTGTACGTCCAGTGCTCCAGCATCCAGCGGTTGAAGGCGCGGAGGACGACCTGAATGGCGTCGGGATCGTCCGCCAGCCGCTCCTCCACGCCGGTGGCCAGCGTGGGCCAGATCATGGACCGGTCGATGCCCATGTCCTTCATGAGCATGAGCCGCGGCTCCGGATCGAAGAAGGCGTCGACCGACGGGATACCGCGCCGGTGCTGGGGGTCGGCGTCGGGTCCGCCCGGTGGGGCCACGCGCGCAAAGGTCGGGTTCGGTATGAAGTCGCTGATCTTGTCCTTGAAGGCGACCTTCGTACGGTTGTTGATCTCGACGTACTTCACGACCCCTTCGAACTCCGCCGGAATGAACTTTGTCAGGGCATCGGTGTTCTCGTACATGTGGTTGTCGGCATCGAACACCGGGTAGGGCAGGTGCCGCTCACGCAGGTAGATGAACGCATCGGACATGTATTCCTCGGTCATGGCCCTCCCTCACGCAAGGATCGGACTGCATCACGCCCACGGCAGAGGCTACCAACAGAATTCGACAGTCGCTGGGCAAATGCCCAAAAAACGAAAACGGCTCCGTTGAACAGGGCGTTCCGGCCTCGTTACCATGCTCCCGGCGTCCCGGGCGGACGGCGAGCGCCGCGAGGAGTCTGCGTGTGAGCGGCGGTCAAGGAAAGGCACCGTGCGACAGCTGCTGAGCGGGATCAACGTGGTCGAGCTGGCCGAGGGGGTCGCGGGGAGCTACTGCGGCAAGCTCTTCGCGGACCTCGGCGCCCACGTGGTGAAGGTCGAAATCGCCGGAGGCGACATGCTGCGTCACCGCGGGAGCGTCGCCCGCGACACGGACGGTTTGTTCCGCGGGGGCAGCGTCGTGCATTTCAACACCAACAAGCACAGCACCGTCGCCGACCCCACCCCCGGCGGCCGGGAGCGAGTGGCGGGTCTCCTGGAGCACGCACACCTGGTGATAGAGGAGACGGGGCGCGGCTGCCTCGCCAACTGGCACCTCACGTGGGACGCCGTGCACACGGCCTGGCCGGGTCTCTCGGTGGTGAGCATCACCGGCTTCGGGGCGACCGGGCCGTACGCGGACTACGCCTGGGAGGACCTCGTCGTCCAGGCGATGAGCAATGCGCTGGTGCAGCCCCGCAGCGACGACGGTCCGGTCCGGCTGCCCGGTCACCTCGGCCTGTGCCTGGTGGGCAACATGGCGGCCCTGGGGGCGCTGGCGGCGGTCGGCTGCAGCGAAGCGTCGGGACTCGGGTGCTTCGTCGACTGCGCGGCGCTGGAGGTGCTCGCCACGCTGCCGGCGCGGGCGAGCACGTTGCTGGCCCACCAGTACCGCGGGGGCGAACCAGCTCCAAGCCTGGTGGATGCCGCCCGCGAGACCCTCATTCCCGGCGGCGTGCACCCGTGCGCCGACGGGTACGTGTCCATGATGTCGACACCGCAGCAGTTGAACGAACTGCTCGATGTGCTCGACGACGACGCGTTACGGGAGGCCTTCAAACATCCCGACGCCTTCGAGCGCGGCGAGACGAGGGAAGCCATGGATGCCGCGCTCTACCCCTGGCTCCTGTCGCGCACCCGGGCCCAGGCAACCGCCGAGGCGCAGCGCGTCGGGTGGCCGCTGGCCGGAGTGAACACGCCGGCGGAGGTCCTCGGCGCCGAACACCTGGCGCAGCGGGGATTCTGGGCGCACACCGACGACCCCGCCGCCGGCCCGATCGACCTCCCCGGCGCGCCGTGCCGCTTCGCCGAAGGCGGGTGGTCGCTGCGCCGCCTCGCGCCCCGACTGGGCGAGTACGAATCCCCGGACCCGTCATCGGACGAGTCACCGGCATCAGCACAGCAGCCGGCGGCGCGGGCCGCGCCGGCCGTTGCCCCACGGCAGGCCCCGCCCCTCGAGGGCATCCGCATCGTCGACATGACGACGGTGTGGTCCGGGCCGTTCGCCACCATGCTGCTGGCCGACCTCGGCGCGGAAGTCATCCGCGTGGAGAACCCCTGGGTGCTGCCGCCGACCACCAAGGGCTACGAGGCTCGCCCCACCATCTTGAATCCGGGGTTCCTGGGCTCGCTCTACGGCCCGGGCGTGCCGGACCGTCCCGACCGGCCGTGGAATCGCCACGCCATGAACAACTCGCTGGCGCGCAACAAGCTCTCGTGCACCATCGACACCCGGCGTCCCGAGGGCCGCGCCCTCCTGCTGCGGCTCACGGACCGATCGGACGTCTTCATCGACAACTTCAAGTCGGGGGCGCTCGCTCGCATGGGGATCCACCCCGACGAGCTGCGAGCACGCAATCCCCAGCTGGTCGTCGTCCGGATGCCCGCGACCGGGCTCACAGGTGATTGGTCGGGGTACACCGGCTTCGGTGCGCAGTTCGACGGGCTCACCGGCATGCTGTGGCTGACCGGCCCCCTGGACTCCGAGCTCGTGACCACTCCGGGGACCACCTACATGGATGCCGCCTCGGGTCCGGCCGCCGCCTTCGCCACCGTCGCGGCGTTGCGCTACCGCGCCGGCACGGGGCGGGGTCAGTTCGTCGAGTTCGACCAGAGCGAGAACATCCTCAACCACCTGGGGGACGTCCTGGTCGATTGCCAGTTGGGCGTGGAGCCCCGGCGCTGGGGGAACCGTGACCCGTGGCGTGCACCCCAGGGGCTGTACCCCTGCCGCGGCGAGGATCAGTGGCTGGCCATCTCGGCGCGTGACGACGAGGCGTGGCGCGCGCTGGCCTCCGCCATCGGGCGGGAGGACTTGGGGAGCGATCCCCGCTTCGCCGACCTATCGGGTCGCCAGGCGCACCACGACGAGCTCGATGCCGTCATCGGAGCCTGGACCGCCGACCAGGATCCGCTCGCCGCGTTCCACCTCCTGCAGCGGGCAGGCGTGGCCGCCGGTCCGCGTTTGAGCGACGACATGTTCGCGGCGGATCCCCACCTGCGCGACCGGCAGTGGCAGCGTCCCTTGACGAGCCTGGATGTGGGGACCCACCTGCACCCCGGCCTGCCCTATCGCGGCGTGCCGCAGGCGTGGCGACGGGGCTCGCCCGTGCTCGGCGAGGACAACGCGTTCGTCTACAAGGAGATCCTGGGCGTCTCGGATGAGGAGTTCGAACGCTATCGGCGCGAACGGATCCTGGCCGAGGACTACCTCGACCCGCAGGGCGAGCCGTACTGACGCGGCGCGGGACGGCGCCTACGCCGGAGGCAGGATCTTGCCGCAGAAGGCCTTCCCGCTCGGTGGGTACCCCACGTACTTCTTGTTGACGAACTGCACGTAGGAGAAGCACTGGGTGCTGGCGTTCTGCCCGAAGTGGGTGAAGCTGACCGGTCCGACGCCGAGGCCGCTGTCGGTCCAGTTGCTGACCTTGCGCAAGCCGGTGATGAAGGACTCGGTCGTCGGGTTCTTGCCCGCCTGCTGCAGGCCCTCGACCATCAGGTTGGCCGACGACCAGCCGTTGGCGGTGCCGAGGTCGGGCAAGCCACCGGTGTATCCGGGGTCGTACTTCCTGAGCTCGGCCAGGAAGGCTTTGCTCGCCGCATTGGTATAGGTGGGGGAGGAACCGATGCCGGGGAAGTAGGCGTTGGCGGCCGCCGCCTCGTCCTGGGCGTTCTGGTAGATGTCGTTCGTGGGGCCGGCGGCGAAGATGATCTTCACCTTGTTCAAGCCGGCCTGGTGCAGTGCCGTGGCCATGGCGAGGCTGGAGGACAGGACGCAGGCGCATTCGGCGGCGTTGCATCCGTCGGCCTTGAAGCTCAGTGCGAAGGCGGAGAAGTCGACCGAGCCGAGCGGGACGATGGTTTTGTCACACGCCGACAGCCCGTCGCGCTTGACGGACTCGTAGACCTGATTACCCTCGTTGATTGCTGCTTGCACGTTGGACTCGACGTAGCTGAGCTTGGTGGCGCCGATGGCCTTGTAGAAGCCCCCGTCGCCGTAGGCCACGGTCTGCGTGGAGCAGTCGCCGGTGGTGGAGAACAGGTTGGTGTTCGGCTGCTGGCACCACTCCGAGCCGTCCAGTCCCACGCCGGTCACCGGTATCTTCGCCGACGCCAGGTACGGGGCCGCACCGTAGAAGGCGTTGCTGAGCTCGGAGATGGCGAAGACGCCCTTGTTCTCCACCAGGTCCTTGGCCGCCGTCTCGGCTCCGGTCGGCGTCGACGTGGTGTCGTCGACCACCCAGGTGATCTTGCGCCCGTCGATCCCGCCGGCGGCGTTGATCGCCTTGAAGCGCGCCTCCATGGCCCCGGGGGAGGTGGCGAAGGACGACGAGGCGGCTCCGCTGAGGTCGGTCAGGATTCCGATCTTTATCGTGGTCGGCGTGATGCCCTGCGCGGTATCCGCGCGAAGCGTGGAACTGGACCGGACAGCCGCAGTGCTGGCGCCCACCTGTGCAGTACAGACGAGGATGGATGCGACGAGCACAGACAGGCCTATCGCAACCCGGACCGGGACGACTGGCTTTGGCACGATGGCCCCCCTTGTTCAGCGAAGCCCGGGATGGTAGCGATCGCTCTGCCAAATTGGGGGTCGCGGTCGGAACTACCGTTAGGCATACGCCCAATAACACTGCGTGGCGGACTGTACCCTTGTGGCACGGCGCGGTCAACGAAGGGTGCCGCCCGGGACCGCTCGTGCGAGAGGAGGACCTCCGGTGGAAGGTGAGCGCGGCGTGAGCGGAGCGTGACCGCGGGCGTGGCCGAGGCGGCCGGCCCGCTCGAGGGGGTGCGGGTGCTCGATCTGAGCTGGGGCATCGCCGGGCCCGTCGGCATCCTGCTCCTCGCGGAGCTCGGCGCCGACGTGGTCAAGGTCGAGCCGCCCGGCGGAGACCCCTTCCGCCGCCAGCCCGGCTACCACGTCTGGAACCGCAGCCGGCGCTCGCTGGTGCTGGACCTCAAGGCGGAAGAGGGCCGCGCCGCGTTCCTGCGGCTGTGCGAGTCCGCCGACGTGCTGGTGGAGACGTTCAGCCCGGGCACCATGGCGCGGCTCGGGCTCTCTTACGACACGCTGGCCCAGCGCGTTCCCCGGCTGGTGTACTGCTCGGTCCCCGCGTACCCGCCCGGGCACCGCTTCGCCGGCCGTCCCGGCTGGGATGCGACCGTGCAGGCCCGCTCGGGCATGCAACACGAGCAGCCGGGCTGGCGGCCCGGACCGGTGTACCTGCACTTCCCCGCGCCGAGCATGGCCGCCTGCTTCCTGTTGGCGGCCGGCGTGCTGTCGGCCCTGATCGCCCGCGAGGAGAGCGGGCGCGGCCAGCACGTGCAGACCTCGCTCTACCAGGGCGTGCTCGCCTATACGACCCAGATCTGGCAAGAGCACGAGCACGCCCCTGCCGGCTTTCGCAAGCCCTTGGCCAAGACGTATCCGCCCGGCGTGCATCAGAGCTCCCTGTTCGAGTGCGCGGACGGTGAGTGGATCCACGCCGCCACCATGAACGGCCTCACGCCGACGCGCACGCCGGAGGAGATCCTGGGTCTGGACCCGGTGGACATGCGCGCGCTGTACCAGGATCCCAAACTGCTGGCGCGTCACGAGGAACGCCTCCGCGCCGCCTACGCACAGCGGTCCCGCCAGGAGCTGGTCGAGGCCCTTCACGAAGCGCGGCTGGGTGCCGAGCCCGTGGGCCCCATGGCCGAGGTCTTCTCTCATCCCCAGTTCGTGGCGAACGGGATGGCGGTCTCCGTCGACGACCCCGAGCACGGGCCGACCACTCAGGTCGGGGTGCCGGCGGTGCTGAAACGCACGCCGGGTGGCGTCCGGGGCGGCCAGCCCCGCCCCGGCGCACACAGCCGGGAGGTGCTGGAGGAGGCGGGATTCTCCGACGGCGACATCGACAGTCTCATCCGGGCGGGGATCGTGGAAGGGAGCGCCGAGTGGGACCGCTGAGCGGGGTGGTCGTTCTCGATCTGGGCCAGTACCTGGCCGGGCCCTACGGCGCCATGCTCCTGGCGGACCTCGGCGCCGAGGTGATCAAGGTGGAGCCGGTGCGCGGCGACGGCATGCGCGCGGTCGGCATGGCCCTCGTCGGCTGCCAGCGCGGCAAGCTCGACATCGCGGTCGACGTGAAGGCACCCGAAGGGCTCGAGGTCGTGCTGCGGCTGGCCGAGATCGCCGACGTCGTCCACCACAACATGACCAAGGGGACCGCGGCGCGGCTCGGGATCGACTACGAAGCGCTTACGGCGCGCAATCCGGACCTCGTGCACTGCAACACCTACGCCTACGGGGCCGAGGGACCGCTCTCGGACTTCGGCGGTCTCGACCCGCTCTACCAGGCCGCCTGCGGGCTGGAGTACGAGGCCGGCCCTGTGGCCGAGGGAAACGCCCCCCTGTATCTGCGCTTCGGCATCACCGACACGGCCAACGCGATGGTGTCCGCCATTGGCGTGCTGGCCGCGCTATACCACCAACGTCGTACCGGCGAGGGACAGGACCTCTGGACGTCGCTCCTCAACGGTGCGGCCGTGTTCGGCTCCGACGTGTTCCTCGTCGACGGACGGCCCGGCCCCGTTCGTCCCGGGCTCGACCGCGAGCAGATGGGGGTCTCACCGTGCTGCCGGCTCTACGAGACACAGGACGGGTGGCTCCAGGTGGCCGCGTTCGGTCCGGGCGAATGGGCACGGCTGTGCCACGTGCTCGGCCGGCCGGAGCTGGAGAAGCACGACACCCTCGAGGCGCGCGTCGCCGCCCGGGGCGACATCGAAGCCGAACTTGAGCCGGTGTTCCGCACCCGCACCGCGGTGGCCTGGTACCACGAGCTCGCCGAGGCCGGGGTGCCGGCCGAGGTGTCCGTCGACACCAACGACGGGGAGGGGGTGCTGCACGACGCAGACAACGAGCGTCTCGGCCTCGTGGCCGAATACGACCACCCGATCCTGGGGCGTCTGCGCCAATTCGGCACGCTGATCGACTTCTCGGAGACGCCGACCGGGCCCTACGGGCCGCCACCGCTGGTGGGGGAGCACACGCGTCGCATCATGGAACGGCTCGGCTACTCGCGCGAGGAGATCGACGACCTCCTGACGCGGGGAATCGTCTACGAGGCGGGCGACGAGTACCGCTGGCCGATCTGAGCCTGTGACTCGCCGCTAGTGCGAGGCCGGGCCACGGGGGACGTCCCGGAATGGCACGTCCAGGTCGACCCTGCGCTCCCGGGGAAGCCCGAGCACCCGTTCGCTGATCGCGTTCCGGGCCATCTCGACCGTCCCGCCGGCGATGCAGGAGGCCTGGCGCATGAGGAACCGGGTCCCGACCGCACCGAAGGAGCGCTCCTCGTCGGACCACGCCGCGGCGGACGAACCCGCAAGCTCGAAGGCGATGGTCGAATCACGCGCCGCGGCCGTCCCGTACCACAGGCGCGTGATGGCTGCCCACTGATCGGAGGCAGCACCGGTCCTGATCCGGTCGGCCACGTACCCCGACAGGGCGTCACCGACAAGGCGCAGCGCGAGCGACTCACCGATCAGTTCCCGGACCTTCACCTCGTCGGCGGCGCCAGCGCTGCGGAGACCCGGCAACAGTGCCGGCGGTCCACCGGTCGGATCGAGCGCCACCGCCGGCTGTCCGGCCGGCGCGGTGACGTAGGGCGAGCCTCCCGCGATGGTGCGCTCGTGGTAGATCCAGCGCACCGCCACCGCCCATCCGTCGTCCACCGGGCCGATGCGCATGGTGTCGGGGACGCGCACGTCGGTCAGGAACTCCTGGCAGAACTCGCGCGAGCCGTTGAGCATCTCTATCCGGTGCACCTCTATCCCGGGCTGGCGGATGGGCAGCATGAACACGCTCATGCCACGGTGTTTGGGCACGTCCCAATTCGTCCGGGCGAGGCAGAGCGCCCAATCGGCCCACCACGCGCCGGTGGTCCAGATCTTGGAGCCGTTCAGCACCCACTCGTCGCCGTCGCGGATGGCGGTGGTGAGGGCGCCGGCCAGGTCCGAGCCACCGCTGGGCTCGGACAGGAACTGCATCCAGAGCGTCTCGCCCCTGAGAATGGGCGGCACGTGCTCCGCTTTCTGGTCCTCCGTCCCGAACTCCAGGATCAGCGCCATGCACGGCGTGAGGGTGGGGACCTGGGTCTGGGCGGGATACTCGTAGCCGCGGATCTCCCGGTTGAACGCAGTCTGATGCTCCGCCGTCAGACCCTGGCCGCCGTAGGCGCGGGGGACGCAGATCCCGGCGAAGCCGCCGTCGAAGAGCATGCGCTGGAGCTCCCGGGACCGTTGGAGCTGGGCCAGCTCCTCCTCATCGGAGCCGCGGACCGGCCGGAACCCTCCGCCGCCGTCGCCCGCCGCGGCATGTGCCCGGCCAGCCACGACCGGGCGCGGGCCGCGAACGCCTCGACGCTCTCCACCCCGCCCTCGCCGGTCACGGTGTCTCCATCCGCGTCTCGAACAGGTCGGTCAGCCGTGCGGCGTGCTGGCCGGGCGTGCCGAAGAGCGGGGTGTTCGTCGCGACTCGGCGCAGGAAGAAATGCAGGTGGTGATCGAAGGTGATCCCGATGCCGCCGTGGATCTGCACGCAGTCCTGCACCAATTCGGGCCCGTACCGCCCCACGTAGAACTTCGCGGCGCTCACAAGCTCCGACCGGTTCGGCAGGTCGCGGTCGACCGCGTCGGACGCCCGTGCCGCAATGGCATGACTCGCCTCGAGCCACATCTTCATGTCGGCGAACCGGTGCTTGATCTCCTGGAACGACGCCAGGGGCCGGCCGAAGGCGTAGCGGTTCACGGCCCACTCGAGGGTGGTGTCGAGGGCCCAGCGCATGGCGCCGCACATCTCCGCCACCTGCACGGTGACCGCAAAATCGGTCAGCCAGCGCATCGCGTCGGCGGCGCCGTCCGCCGGCCCGACAAGTGCGGCACGCAGCGCGCGCACGCCGTCGAAACGCACCCGGGCGAAGCGCTTCGTCATATCGAGGCTGTGCAGTGGCGTGCCCTGCAGGCCCGGCGCGCCGTTCGGGACGAGGAACAGACTCACGCCCGAGCCGGTGCGCGCGGCGACGAGCAGGTAGGTGGAGTGCAGACCGCTCTCGACCGGTGAGGTGACCCCGTCGAGCAGGAATCCGTCGGCCATTTCGGTACTCCCGATCGCCAGATCACCGAGCGCGCGGTGGGGTGGCGTCTCGGCCTGCGCCCACGCGCCGGTCGCCTCGCCCCGCAGCAGTTCCTGCAGCGGGCCGGCCTGTTGCTCCGCGCTGCCCCATCGCCCGATGGCGGCGGCAACGACGTTGCAGCCCAAGAGCGGACCCGGCGCCGCGTGCAGGCCGAACTGATAGGCGACGAGCGCGAGGTCCCGCACCCCGTGCCCGCTGATGTTCCCGCCTCCCAGCTGCGACGGGACCACGAGCGACGTCCACCCGAGTTCGGCACCCTGCCGCCAGAAGGCGGGTTCGTACCCGCTGGGTTGTGCCGAGAGTTCCCGCAACCCGTCGAGCGGGGAGGCGGCCTCCAAGAGCCGCTTCGTCGTGGCCTCGAAGAGCTGCTCATCGTCGCTGTGGGCGAACACACTGGTGTCGGTCACGAGTCTTCCCTCAGTGCAGGACGATCCCGCCGGTGACGTTGACCGCCTGCCCGGTCATGAACCGTGCCTTGTCCGAGCAGAGGAACAGAATGACGTCGGCCACGTCCTCGGTCTCGCAGAGCGGACCGAGCGGTGTGTGCGTGACGTAGCTCCGCCGCACGTCCTCGGGATCCATGCCCCGGAGGCGGCCTTCCCAGACGATCTCGCGGTCCTGCATCGGCGTCCGCACACATCCTGGGCAGACCGCGTTCACCCGCACCCCGAAGGGAGCAACCTCTCGGGCGACACTCTGGGTGAGCCCCACCACGGCCCATTTCGAGGCGGAATAGTGGGCGAGGAGCGGGGTTCCCTCCTTGCCGGCGGCCGAGGCGATCGACACGACGGCACCCTCCCGCCGGGCGACCATCGACCGCATCACCTCGCGGGTCACCAGGAAGACGCCTTTGGCGTTCACGTTCATGTTGAGGTCCCAGTCGTGCTCCGTCAGCTCCAGGAACGGCGCCATGGAGGACACCCCTGCGCAGTTGACCAGGAACGTGATGGGTCCTTCCGAGGCCGACAGCTCGGCCACGGACGCCGTCACGTCGGCCTCGCTGGTGACGTCCATCGCCCGCACGACCGCCTCGCCTCCGAGGTCCTTGATTTCGCCCGCGGTCGCTTCGGCACCGTCGAGTGAGAGATCGGTCACGATCACCCGGGCCCCCGCCTTGGCAAACTCGCAGGCAACCGTCCGACCGATGCCGCTTCCGGCGCCCGTCACCAGGCTCACACGGTCTTCGAATTCTCCCATCGCCCCCGTACTCCTCGCTCGAGGGGCATTGTGGCACCCGGACCGTCCGCGCACACGAGGTGTGTGTGGGCGCGTGCGGACGCACGGGTTCCGACACCGTGTCGGAGCCGCTTGCTCGGGCATCGGTGCGGGCTTAGTTTTCGGAAGCACCGGCCGCGCAGCCGGCACGCGGAGGGGCTGACTCACGATGGAACGATTCGGCGACGTGACCGTCACGCTGAACGGCGGTTTTGTGGCGACGGTCGAGATGCACCGGCCACCCGAGAACTTCTTCGAGGTCGACGTACTCCGGTCGCTGGGGGACGCCTACGAGGCCCTCGACGCCGATCCAGCCTGCCGCGCCATACTGCTCTGCGCGGAGGGCAAGCACTTCTGCGCCGGGGCCAACATCGGCGGCCGGGCCGCCGGTGGGACGGACCCGGAGGCGGACGGCCCGGAACAGATGGACTTGGAGGCCGCGCGGCTCGTCGGTGCCGGGACGCCCGTGGTGGCGGCCGTGCAGGGTGCGGCCATCGGTGCCGGGTTCGCGCTGGCCTGCCTGGCCGATTTCCGGGTCGCCTGTCCCGAAGCACGCTTTGCCGCCAACTTCGCCCGCTTGGGCTACCACCACATCCTCGGGTTGTCGGTCACGCTCCCCTCCATCGTCGGGCAACAACACGCCCTCGAACTGCTGTACACGGGGCGACGGCTGAAGGGCGACGAGGCGATGGCCATCGGGTTGTGCGACCGCCTGGTCCCGGTCGAAGAGGTCCGCGGCGAGGCGCACGCACTGGCGGCGGAGATCGCGGGGAGTGCCCCCTTGGCGGTGCGGGAGATTCGCCGGACGATGCGGGCCCAGCTGGTGGATCGCTTCCGGGCGGCCGCCGGACACGAGACCGCAGTGCAGGAGTCGCTCGCACAGACGTGGGACCTGACCGAGGGGACCCGTGCCGCCCGCGAGCGGCGGGCGCCCCGGTTCGAAGCGCGATGAGCCACACCGACGGGGGTCGCGCGTGAGCGCCGACCGCGACTGGCGCTTGCGATTCCCCTCGCCTGACCTGGTGCGGCTCTACCGGGATTCCGGCTGGTGGAACGACGACACGCTGGCCGACATCGCCTTCCGGGGAGTGGCGCGGTCCGCAGCATTGTGGTGCCGGGTGCGCTCCCGGAGCCGCCCCTTTTCCGGGACCATCGGTGAGGTGGGGGACACGGCGCGGCGGCTGGCCGGGACTTTGCGCCGTCTCGGGGTCGTGCCCGGAGACGTCGTCGCGTTCCAGCTTCCGAACTGGGCCGAGGCGGTCGCCTGCCTGTACGGGCTCTTCCCGCTGGGCGTGGTCGTGGTGCCGATCGTCCACATCTACGGGTCCAAGGAGGTGCGACACATCCTGCGCGAGAGCGGGGCCCGCGTCCTCGTCACCGCCGACCGCTTCGGCCGGCAGGACTACCTGGCCAACCTCGAGGCCGAGGTCGGGGGTCTGCCCGACCTCGAGACGGTCGTCGTCGTCTCGACCGAGGAGACACCGCTGCCGAGGCTCGGCGCACGCACCCTGTCATGGTCCGACGCCGTGGCGGGCGACGTCGATCCCCTGGACCATCCCGCCCGCGTCGACCCAGACAGTCCGGCGCTCATCGGGTACACCTCGGGCACGACGTCGGCGCCCAAGGGCGTCATCCACACCCACCGCACTTACCTCGCCGACCAACGAACCTGGGCCACCTTCCTGCAGGAGGACACGTCCCCGCCTCCCATTGTGAAACCCAACGCGTCACTGACGGCTTCGCCGATCGGCCACGTGATGGGGATCGCCGGCGCACTGCGCCCGCTTTTCGCGGCGAGCCCGCTGGAGCTGATGGACGTCTGGGATCCGGGGACGGTGCTCGACGCCATGGCGACCGACGGCGTCGCGACGGGAGGGGGCCCGCCGTTCTTCTTGCTGAGCCTGCTCAACCACCCGGACTTCGACCCCTCAGTGCACCTGCCCTATATGGATCGATTGATCATGGGTGGCGCGCCCGTCCCTACCGCCGTGACCCAGCGCGCCAGCGAGCTCGGGATCTCCCTGATCCGCGCCTACGGGTCGACCGAACATCCCTCGACCACGGCGTCGCTGCACTCGGACCCGCTCGAGAAGAGGATCTCCACTGACGGCAGGATCATCGCCGGATCGGAGATCCGGCTGCTCGACGACGACGGCCGTTCCGTCGGAGTGGGCCAACCTGGGGAGATCTATTCCCGCGGGCCGGAGCTCTTTGCCGGGTACACGGACCCAGGGCTGACCGCCGATGCGATAGACGCGGCGGGCTGGTACGACACCGGCGACGTGGGCGTGCTCGACGAGGACGGCTACCTCACCATCACGGACCGGAAGAAAGACATCATCATCCGTGGGGGCGAGAACGTCTCGTCCGCCGAGGTCGAGAGCGTCCTGGCCGACATGACCGGCGTCGCCGAGGTCGCGGTCGTGGCGGCACCCGATGCCCGCTACGGCGAGCACGGCGCGGCGCTCGTCCGGCTCCTGCCAGGCAGCCCTGCCCTCAACCTGGAGTCGCTGCAGCGGCATCTCGAGGCGGGCGGCCTGGCGCGGCAGAAGTGGCCCGAGGAGCTGCGCTTCGTCGAGGACTTCCCCCGCACGGCGTCGGGGAAGATCCAGAAGAACGTATTGCGTGCCGCGTTGCGCGCCGGCGGGGACCACGACGTTCCTTTCGAACTCCGTCCGTCCGGCGCTCCGTGACCGCGACGTCGTCCGGGCGGCCATGGTGAAAAAGTTGGGCGGGTGCTAAAATCTGGTTTGGCCGGCTGTCGCCCGTCACCGGCCCGTCCACTCGGGGAGGTCGTCCGTGCGACTCGAGGACATGATCATGGTGAGCGTGGACGACCACTTGGTCGAGCCACCGTCAATGAGCGACTACTTCGCCGATCACTTCCCGGCCAAGTACCGGGATCGCGTGCCACGGGTGATCCACCGTGACAACGGCACGGACGCCTGGCTGATCGAAGGCCACGAGGTTTCGAGCTTCGGCCTGAACGCGGTGGCCGGGCGGGTGCCCGAGGAGTGGGGGAACGATCCCGGCTGTTTCGAGGAGGTGCGGCAAGGGACCTGGGACGTCCACGAGCGGGTACGCGACATGAACGTCAACGGAGTGCTCGGGTCGATGTGCTTCTCTTCGTGGCCGGGACTGGGCGGCCAGTACTTCCTGCAGAGCGGGGATCGCGAGCTGGCCGGCCTCATGATCAGGGCCTACAACGACTGGCACATGGAGGAGTGGTGCGGCAAAGAGCCTGGCCGCTTCATTCCGCTCGCGTTGTCCGGGTTCATCCTCGGGCCGGAATGGATGGCCGAGGAGATCCGCCGGATGGCGGCGAAGGGCTGCCACGCGGTCTCCTTCCATTCGGACACCCATCGCTTCGGGCTGCCCGACCACCACGGGGACGAGTGGGATCCGGCCTGGCGGGCGTGCCAGGACACGGACACCGTCATGGTCTTCCACTTCGGCAGCTCGCCCGAGTTCATGCCGCGGTCTCCGTTCGACACGATGATCCACACCATGCCGTTCAACACCGGCGTCTTCGCCTCGGAGCTGCTGTGGTCACCCGTGCTTCGCAAGTTCCCGCACGTCAAGTTCTCACTGGCCGAGGGCGGCATCGGATGGATCCCCTACTGGCTGGAGCGCGCGGATTACACCTACCAGCGCCACCACCAGTGGACGGGCCAGGACTTCGGCGACCAGCTTCCCAGTCAGGTCTTCAAAGACCGGGTGCTGACCTGCTTCATAGACGACTACACGGGGCTCCGGCTGCGCCATGACATCGGCGTCGAGAACATCGCCTGGGAGTGCGACTACCCGCACTCCGACTGCACCTGGCCCAACGCGCCCGAATCGGCGTGGAAGTCGTTCCAGGCGGCGCAGGTGCCGGACGACGAGATCAACAAGATCACCTGGGAGAACGCCTGCCGGTTCTTCAGCTTCGACCCGCTGGCCCACCGGGAGCGGGCGGCGTGCACCGTCGAAGCCCTCCGCGCCGAGGCGGTGGACGTCGACATCACCCCGAAGAGCTACGGGATGCCCGACCGGTCCACTCCACCGGTCGCGGCGCTGCCCAGCTGAAGGAGGCCCGACCCACCGGGCTCCGGGTCGGTCAACTCCAGTGGATCGTCTTGATCTCGGTGAACTCCTCCAGGCCGTGCGTTCCCCACTCGCGGCCGATGCCGCTCTGCTTGTACCCGCCGAAGGCGCCACTCTGCCCGATGCCGGCCATCGTCTCGCCCCACCCGGGGCCCTGCCCGGCGCCCGGCCCTAGGTCGGCGCCGGCTGAGCCGCCGACGCCCTGGGCCATGACCGTGCCGGCGCGGATTCGCCGCGCCACATTGAAGGCCCGCGCCGTCGACTGGGACTCGACGCCGCCACCCAATCCGTAGATGGAGTCGTTGGCCAGCCGGACCGCATCGTCGTCGGTGCCCGAATAGGGCACGACCGTGAAGACGGGCCCGAAGATCTCCTCTTGGGCGATCCGCATGCCGTTGCTCCCGATGAAGGCGGTGGGCTCGTAGTAGAAGCCCTTGTCGAAGCCGTCCGGCCTCTTCCCGCCCGTGAGGAGCTCAGCACCCTGCTCGAGGCCGGAGGCCACGTAGCCCTCGACCCGCGCCCGCTGCTGCTCGCGGATCAGCGGACCGAGGACGGTCGAGGGGTCGCGAGGGTCACCGATCTTCACGTTCGGGGCCGCCGCGGCCACTCCCTCCTTGTAGGCGGGCAAGAGGTGCTCGGGCAGGAGCAATCGGGTGGCGAGGATGCATCCCTGGCCGCAGTGGGTCAGCGTGGATCCGAAGCCCACGGAGCGGGCATAGTCCTCCGAGACGTCGTCCAGCAGCACCTGGGCGCTCTTCCCGCCCAGCTCCAGCTGGTAGCGCTTCACCGTGGACGCGCCGTTGGCGATGATCCGCCGTCCCGTGGCGGTGGACCCCGTGAAGGCGACCATGTCGACCATGGGGTTGGAGGTCATTTCGTCGCCGACCTCGGCGTGTCCGGTGATGACGTTGAGCACGCCCGGGGGGATGCCGGCTTCGTCGGCGGCACGCGCGATGAGGAACGCGTCGAGGGGCGTCCACGGGTGCGGCTTGAGTACGACGGTGCAGCCCGCCGCCAGCGCCGGGGCGACCTTCACCACGTTGAGCATGAACGGAAAGTTGAACGGCGTGATGGCGCCGACCACGCCGACCGGCTCGCGGAAGAGCGCCGACCCGGTCATGCCGTTGGGCCCGCCGGTCGGCGCACCGGCCTCGACCCATTCGAAGACGTGCTCTATCTGGATGGCGTTGGCGCGGAACATCCCGATGGAGCCGCCGGCCTGGACGTAGTCGGTGAGGAAGCCGACCGAGCCCGTTTCGGCGACGATCAGGTCGCGCAGCTCCGCCGCATGTGCCTCCAGGTACTCGGCCATCCGCACGAGGGCGGCCGCCCGCTCGGCGGGCTTGGTGTAGGGCCAGGGGCCTTCGTCGAAGGCCTTGCGCGCCGCCTCGATGGCCCGCACGGCATCCTTGGGCGTGGCCTCGGGGACGGTGCCGATCACCTCTTCGTCGGCCGGGTTGATGACCTCAATGGACCCCCCCGCTTCCCCGGCGGTCCAGGTCCCGTCGATGTAGAGGTCGAAATTCCAGCTCTGCGTCACGCGTGCCCCCTTTGTCCCGGGTCGGTGTGTCCTATTTTAGGGCGTATGCCCAAACGTGTCAGGCTCGAAGAGCGGGACGAAGTGCTCGCCCTGCTGTTCGAAGACCACTCGCAGCGGCATCCCGATGTGCACATCGTCGTTACCGCAATGGACGATGTTCGTCGTCAGCCGCAGCCCCACCTGCTCGGGCAGCTCCACCATACCGATCACGTAGGGCACTGCGACGTCCGGATTCCATGTCTTCCAGTTGACGGTGTAGCTGTACAGGGTCGCCCTCCCGCCGGTGGCGTCCCACGGCAGATCGCGCCCCCAGCATTTCGGACAGATCGGGCGGGGAGGGTGGACCCAGTAGCCGCAACGCGCGCAGCGGCGCAGGCGCAGTGTGTCGTCGCGTCCCGCGGTCCAGAACCCCCGGTTGAGCTCGTGGAGGCCCGGAACCCTACGCAGCGGCGGCATGTTTGCTCCCCACTCGGTCACACTCCCGACGCCGGAAAGTTAACAGTCACGGCCCGCCTGAAGCCGCCTGCAACCAGGACTTCCGCAGAAGGGGCCGGGGATAGGCTGCCCAGACGGTTCCCCGCGGACGAGGGTGCCGCGCTGACGGAGGAGTCCACTGATGTCCGAAGCTGGAGACGCAACGCGCAGGGCACTTCTCGACGCCGCGGAGGAACTCCTGATTTCGAAGGGCATGGCGGCCATCACGACGCGCAAGGTGGCCGAGCAGGCCGGTGTGAACCAGGCGCTCGTCCACTACCACTTCGGGACCATAGAGGAGCTCCTGCTGGCCGCCCTGGAACGGGTGTCCGTCCAGGTCAACGAACGGTCCCAGGAGATCTACAGCACCCACGGGTCCTTCATGGACGGCTGGTTCGAAGAGATGCAGGCGATGATCACCTCCGACTTCGAGCGCGGCTGGGGAAAGGTATGGCTGGAGAACCTGACCCTCGCCGCCAACCGGCCGAAGATCCGCAAGCAGTACGTGAAAGCGTCGACCATGACGAGAAAGCTCCACGAGCGGCAGGTGAGCGAGATGCTCGAGGAGCACGGGGTCGACGAGAAGCTGTACCCCGCGCAGGCCATCGTCACCCTGCTCGATGCGATCACGTCCAAGCTCATCCTCGACCGGCTGGTCGGGATCAGAGCCGGGCACAGCGAACTGCTGGCCATGCTGCACCGCATCTGGGGGCAGGTCGAAGAGGAGCTCGAGGCCGCGGGGTAGGCGCCGGAGCGGGTGGAAGCCCTCCGCGTCGGAGGCCGGCCAAGGGGACGAGGCTGCCACATCAAGGTGCTGTGGAGCGGGAGGGAGTGCCGTGTCCGACAGCGTGATGCCGTGGATCGTGGACGGCTACGTGAACGCGAACCCGCCGCATCTCGGGCTGACCTGGAGCCTGACCGACGAGACCTACGGGGACGCCAGGACCGAATCGCAGAGCCTGGAGCAGCTCGTGGCGGACATGGACCGCAACCACATCGCCCGGGCCCTGCTGGCCCCACCGCCCGAATCGGCCAGGGGAGACCCGGTGGAAGGCTACCGCTGGACGCTGGACGCGGTACAGCAGCACCCCGACCGTTTCGGCCTCAGCGTGCGGGTCGATGCGGAACAGGGCATGCAGGCGGTCCGGCAGCTCGAGCACATGGTGCGGAACGACGGGGCCCGGGCCCTGCGCATCGTCCCGTACCGCGACGGCAAGCGGGCCAGCCATCGCTCGTACTTCCCCCTCTACGCCAAATGCATCGAGCTGGCCATCCCGGTCACGATCACGGTGGGCATGCCCCTGGTGCAGCGCCGGGGAATCGTGCAGAACCCCAAGCACCTCGACACGATCTGCGCCTTCTTCCCCGAGCTGGTGGTCGTGAGCGCGCACGGTGGCGCGCCGTGGACGGCGCTGCTGGTGCAGCTCCTGCGGACGTGGCCCAACCTGCATGCCATGCTCTCGGCCTATCCGCCGAGCCGCTATCCAGCCGAGCTGGTTGCGTACGCCAACACCCGGCGCGGGAGCAGGAAGGTGGTGTACGCCTCGGACTACCCACTCCTCACCTTCGAGCGCGTCCGGCGTGAGCTCCCCGGCTGTGGCATCAGCGAGGAGGCCATGCCGTCGTTCCTGCGCGCCAACGCCGAGCGGATCTTCTGGAGAGAGGGTGAGGCTGAGGCCGTGGCGGGGGAGCCGTGACGGTGTCGGGTGCGCTCCGTGGCCTGCGCATCTGCGACTTCTCCGGCCAGCTGGCCGGCGCCGGGGCGACGCGGTTCCTGGCGGCCATGGGAGCGGAGGTCATCCGTGTGGAGGATCCCGTGACGCACGGTTACTGGGACGTCCTGCGCGGCGTGTCGCCCTTCATCGACGAACGGCGCGGGCCGGACTTCGGCGGGCCCTTCAACAACCACAACGTCGAGAAGCTCGGCGTCACGTTGAACCTGCGGACCGAGCCCGGCAAGGGGCTCCTGCGCGAGCTGATCGCGATCTCCGACGTCGTCACCGAGAATTTCGTCGCCGGCGTGATGGCGCGCCTCGGCTTCCCCTACGAGGTGCTGCGGACGATACGGCCGGACATCATCTACGTCTCCAACTCCGGGTTCGGCCACGCCGGGCCGTATCGCGCGTTCAAGACGTGGGGACCGCTCGTGCAGGCACAATGCGGGCTGGCCTTCGCGACCGGCATCGCGGGCCAGCACCCGGCCGGCATCGGGTACTCGTACATGGACCATCACGGGGCCAACGTCATGGCCATCGCGATCATGGCCGCGCTGATCCACCGGGACCGGACCGGCGAGGGGCAATGGATCGACATCTCGTGCACGGATGCCGGGGCGTTCCTGAACGGTCCGGCGCTCCTCGACTTCACCGTGAACGGGCGGCCGATGCGGCGGACCGGGTCCCCCGACAGCAACCACAGCCAGTTCCCGGCCATGGCCCCGCACGGCGTCTACCCGGCGCCCGGCGACGACAACTGGGTGGCGATCGCCTGCCGGGACGACCGGGACTGGCGGTCGCTGGCGCGGATCGTGGACGCCGACTGGGCCCAGGAGCCGCGGTGGGGTTCGTGCGCGGCGCGCCTGGAGGGCCAGGCCGAGCTGGACCACCGGCTGGGTGAGTGGACCAGGACACTCGATCGGTTCGCGCTCGCCGCCTCGCTGCGTGCCGCCGGGGTCCCGGCTGCGGCGGTCCAGCGCCCGGCGGAGCGGATCGAGGACGACCCCGAGACGGCGCGCTGGGGTCTGTGGCCGACCGTGACCCACTCGAAGATGGGCGAGGTGCGCGTGGACGGGATCCCCGCCCACTTCTCCGAGACGGACTGGGCGATCGAACGTGGCGCACCGTGCCTGGGGGAGCACAACGATCTCGTCTTCGGGGAACTCCTGGGGCACTCCGCCGAGGAGCTCGAGGACTTCCGTGCCGCGGGGGTGCTGTGAGCGAGGCGACGCGCGCACGCGCCGAGGTGCCGCCCGGTGCGCTCCACGGCGTCCGGGTCGTGGAGCTGGCGAGCGAGCACGGGGCGCTGGCGGGTCAGGATCCTGTCCGACCTCGGTGCAGAGGTCATCGTGGTCGAACCTCCCGGCGGACATCCGTCCCGGAGCCTCGGGCCCTTCCTCGACGACACGCCCGGGCCCGAGCGCAGCTTGTGGTGGTGGTTCTACAACGCGGGCAAGCTCAGCGTCGTCCTCGACCTGCACACCGCCGAGGGGGCCGACCGGTTCCGGCACCTCGCCCAGACCTGCGACATGGTCCTGGAAGGCGAACCGCCCGGCGCACTCGGCGAGCTCGGTCTCGACTACGAGACGCTCGGCGCGCGCGACGCCAGGTTGGTGTGGGTGTCCGTCACACCGTTCGGCCGATCGAGCCCCCGCTCGGGCGAACCGGTCACGGACCTGACGGTCCAGGCCGGCGCGGGGCCGGTGTGGAGTTGCGGCTACGACGACCATTCGTTGCCCCCGGTGCGTCCGGGTGGCAATCAGGGCTATCACACGGCCTGCTTGTGGGCCGTGGAGGCCGCCCTGGTCGCGCTCTACGTCCGGCAGTCGCAGGGGATCGGACAGCTGGTCGACGTGAGCATGCACGCGGCCAACAACGTCACCACCGAGGCGGCCACGTACGAATGGCTCGTGGCGAAAGCGACCGTGCAGCGCTACACGTTCCGGCACGCGGCGGTGCGGCTCACCCCGCCCCGGCTCATGCCGTCGGCCGACGGGAACACCGTGATCGGCGCCCTGCCCCGGCGGGCCGGCGAGTTCGGTGCGCTGGCGGAGTGGATGGAGGAACTGGGCCTCGCCGGCCAGTTCGAGGAGTTCTTTTTCCTGGAGATGGGGGTGGAGCGCGGCGGCGTCCAGATCCCCGAGGTGGCGTCGGACCCCGAGGCGGCCGCGATCTACCAGGCGGGAGCGGACGCCCTGCGCTTCGTCGCCGCGCACCTTCCCGGCGAGGCGTTCTTCCTCGAGGCGCAGCGGCGGGGCATCCCGGCCGCCGTGCTGCTGTCGCCCGACGAGGTGTTCGGCGACGCCCACTTCGTCGCCCGGGGGTTCGCGGTCGACGTGCCGCACGAGGACCTCGGCCGGTCTTTCGTGTACCCCGGCCCGGTCTTCCAGGCGCCGGCCGCACCCTGGCAGGTACGGGCCCGGGCCCCCCACGTCGACGAGCACGCGGAGACGGTGTGGGGCTCGGTGCTGGCGCCGTGATGGAGAAGTTCGAGTCCCGGGTGATCGTGTCGGGCCTCGGCCTCTCGGAGACGGGCCGGCATCTCACGCGGAACGGGCTCGACCTCGCACTCGACGCCGCGCTGGCCGCGATCGCGGACGCCGGCCTGCAGCGGTCGGACGTCGACGGGCTGGCCTCCATGCCCTTCGGCGACCGGCCTCCCGAGGAGATGGTGGACGCGTTGGGGCTCGCGCTCAACTGGATGGGCGGTGCCAACGCGGGCGCCCAGCTCGGCGTGATCATGAACGCGGCCATAGCCATCGCGTCCGGCCTGTGCCGCCACGTCCTCGTCTACCGCTCCGTCGCCCAGCTGGGCGGCCTGCTCGGCAGCGCCACCGGGGCCCTGCCCGACCCGTCCGGGCCCTGGGAGTGGCACGTCCCCTTTCACGAGTACTCCGCGGTCAACCTCATCGCGATGCAGGCGCGGCGGCACATGCACGAGTACGGGACCTCGAAGGAGCAGCTCGGCTGGGTGGCGCTGACCTGCCGGCGCCACGCCGGGCTGAACGACCAGGCGGTCATGCGGTCGGCGCTGACCATGGAGGAGTACCTCGGCGCTCCCATGATCAGTGATCCCCTCGGGCGCCTCGACTGCGACCTGCCGATCGACGGTGCGGTCGGCCTGGTGCTGTCCGCGGCCGACACGGCGGCCGACTGTCCGCATCCACCCGTACGCCTGGAAGCGGTCGGCTGCGCCAACCACGACACGCACGGATGGGAACCTCGCCTCGACTTCCCGGCCATGGGGGCCAAGGACGCCGCGGCACAGATGTGGGCCCGTACGGACCTGACGGCGGCCGACGTCGACGTGGCCGAGCTCTACGACGGCTTCTCCATCCTCACGTTGTCGTGGCTCGAGGCGCTGGGCTTCTGTGGAGAGGGCGAAGCCGGCGCCTTCGTCGAAGGCGGCGAGCGCATCGGCCTCGGTGGTGCGCTGCCGCTGAACACCTACGGCGGCCAACTGTCCGCGGGTCGCCTGCACGGCTTCTGGTTGTTCCACGAGGCGGTGCTCCAACTCCGGGGGCAGGCGGGGCGACGCCAGGTCCCGGGTGCTCAGGTCGCGGTGACCTCGGCCGGCGGCGGCTTCCGCTGCGGGTGCATCCTCCTGACCACGTGACGCGGGTACGAGCACAGCCGGTTCGTGGCGCCGCTCATGCTTGACACCGTCCGGACAAAAGATTAAGCATATGCCTAAATCAGTCCGGCGCCGCCTCGTCGGACGCGCCGAGGGTCATGTACGACATCTTGAAGGGCATTCGAGTCGTTGAGGTGTCCTCGTGGCTGTTCGTGCCCGCGGCGGGAGCAGTGCTGGCGGACTGGGGCGCGGACGTCATAAAGATCGAACACCCGGTCACCGGCGATCCGATCCGCGGCCTCACCAACGCCGAAGCGAACGGTGCGCTCATGAACCCGAACACCGAACTGCCGAACCGGGGCAAGCGGAGCGTCGGCCTGGACATCGCCAAGGACGAGGGCCGGGCGATCCTCTACCGGCTGGTCGAGTCAGCCGACGTGTTTCTCACCAACTTCCTGCCGGACGCACGGCAGCGGCTGGGTATCGACGTCGACGACATACAGGCCCGGAATCCGCGCGTGGTGTACGCCCTCGGCACCGGTCAGGGCTCGGTGGGGCCGGAGGCGGAGTACGGCGGCTTCGACCTCGCCAGCGCGTGGGCACGAGGCGGGGCGGCGTACCAGATGACCCCGGACGGCGGCGAGCCCCCCAACCAGCCCGGATCCTTCGGGGACCTGTCGGGCGGGATGAACCTGGCCGGGGCGGTAGCCGCCGCCCTGTACCGGCGGGAGCGCGACGGGTACGCGCCGGTGGTGGAGGTGTCGCTCTACGCGACCGGGATGTGGTGGATGGCGCAGGCCATCACCGCGGGCGCCGTCGGCGTGACGCGGGAGTTCCGCACGCGCCGCAACCCGTTCAACGCGCTCGTCAATTACTTCCCGACCCGCGACGGCCGCTGGCTGTGCCTGGTGTTCCTGCAGGCCGACCGCTGGTGGCCGGACCTGTGCCGGCACCTCGGTCGCCCGGACCTGGTGGACGACCCCCGGTTCGCCGACGCGGACGCCAGGAACAGCCACGTCGAGGAGTGCACGCAGGTGCTCGACGAGATCTTCGCGACGCGGACGCTGGCCGAGTGGCGCGCGCACCTGGCCACCCTCGAAGGGGTGTGGGCACCGGTGCTGAGCCCGGCCGAGATCGGCGAGGACCCGCAGGCCCTGGCGAACGGCTACCTCCCCGAGGTCGACAAGGGCGACGGCCGCGTCTACCGGGGCATCGCGTCACCGGTCCGGTTCGGCCGCAGCCCCATCGGGACGCTCGCCGGTGCGCCGGAACACGGGCAGCACACCGAGGACGTCCTGCTCGACCTCGGTCTCGGCTGGGACGACATCGAGACGCTCAAGAACCAGGGCGTCGTGTTGTGAGGCGAAGGTGACGGACAACGGCCCGGCCCACGGTGCGTCGGAGTGGCTGATCTCGGTCGACGATCACGTCCTGGAGCCCGGCCACGTGTGGCAGGACCGCATCCAGGCTAAGTTCCGTGACGCCGCGCCCCGTCTGGTCCGCGACGAGCAGGGCGAGGCCTGGGTGTACGAGGGGAGGCGCAACGTCACCCCCGGCCTCGGCGCGGTGGCCGGGAAGCGCCGGGAGGAGTTCAGCTTCGAACCGATCACGTACGACGAGATGCGGCCGGGCTGTTACGACTCCGTGGCGCGCCTGGAGGACATGGACCGGGCCGGCGTCCTGGCCTCGCTGTGCTTCCCGTCCTTTCCCCGGTTCTGCGGCCAGGTCTTCCTCGAGGCGGACGACAAGGAGCTCGCGCTGCTCTGCGTGCGGGCCTACAACGACTGGATGATCGACGAGTGGTGCGGCCGTGCGCCCGGCCGCTACATCCCGCTCACGCTCGTTCCCCTGTGGGACCCGGTCCTGGCCGCGGCCGAGGTGCGCCGGACCGCGGAGAAGGGCTCTCGGGCGGTCGCCTTCTCGGAGAACCCGGCCATGCTCGGTCTGCCGACGATTCAGGACAGGGGAGGCCATTGGGATCCGCTCATGGCGGCGTGCGAGGAAACCGGGACGGTCGTGTGCATGCACATCGGCTCGAGCAGCAGGCGGTACACCATGTCCGACGAGTCGCCGATGCTGGTGACGATGTCGTGGGGTCCGCCCGTGAGCATCGCCGGCGCCATGGTGGAGTGGATCTTCAGCCCGGTCCTCCGGAAGTTCCCCGGGATACGAGTCGCGCTGGCCGAAGGCGGCATCGGGTGGATGCCCTTCTTCCTCGATCGTTGCGTGCAGGTGGTCGAGAAGCACCGGTATTGGATTGAGAAGGGCGACGTCCGCCACGACTCTCTGTCCGGCCACGTCGAGGTCATCGCCGAAGGCGGGGTCGACATGGAGGGCTTCTCCGTCATCGACACCTTCCGCAAGCACATCTACGGCTGTTTCATCGACGATCTCCACGGGATCAAGAACCTCGACGCCATCGGCGTCGACAACGTGATGATCGAAACGGACTATCCCCACAGCGATTCGACGTGGCCGCACTGCCTTGAGCATGCGCAGAAGCAGCTGGAAGGCCTTACCGAGGCCGACCGCTACAAGATCCTCCGGGGCAACGCCGAGCGACTTTTCCGCTTCACCCCGGGACCGGTGCCGACGTGACGGTTGCAGCGAGCACGAAGGGGAGATGAAGCGATGAAGCTCAGCGTGTTTCTCGGGTTCCAGGGTGGCGACTGGCTCTACCACGACTCCCCGGACGTGAGCGGACCGCCGATGGTACGCGACGGTCAGATCTACGAGGACAACATCCATATCGCCGACCTGCTCGAACCACTCGGGTTCGACGCGCTGTTCCAGGTGGAGCACCACGGCTCGCCGTACCACATGACCAGTAATCCCCTCGCGATCCTCTATTACATGGCCGGACGGACCGAACGACTCGAAATGGGGACGTGCGTCGTCGTCCTGCCCTGGAACAACCCGCTCCGGGTCGCCGAAGAGCTCTCGGTGCTCGACAACATGCTCCGGGGCCGCCGGATCTACATCGGCGTCGGGCGGGGCAGCTCACCGAGTGAGTACCGCTACCTGGGCATCGACCAGAACGAGGCCAGCGAGCGGTTCAAGGAGGGCGTCGACATCCTTCGGCTGGCTCTCCGCGAGGAGCACTTCTCGTACGAAGGCACGCACTACCGGATCACCGACGCCACGACCAGGCCGAGACCGTGGTCGGCCGAGCTGGGCGAGACGATGTACGGGGCTCTCGTCAGCAAGACGAGCCTGGCGCCCGTGGCCGAGATGGGCCTCGACCTGATGTGCACCGGCGGCACTTCGGTGGCCACCATGACCGAGAACTGCGAGATCTTCAACCAGGCCCGGGCCGGCGTCGGTCTCGGGCCGACGCGCCCCATCATCGCCGCGCCCGGCTACTGCGCCGCGACGACGGGAGCGGCGATGGAAATGGCCGAGCGCGCCTTCGGCGGCTACATAGACGGATCCCGCCGGCACTACGGGTTCGACAAGCCGGAGCAATTCGCCGGCATCAAGGGCTACCAGCAGTACGCGCCCGGTGGTGGCGGCGACCCGCGCGGCCCGTCGCCCCGGGACGACTACATCAAGAGCGGGATCTTCGGGACCCCCGACCAGTGCATCGAGAAGATACGGATGTACGCGGAGGTGACCGGAACGGACCACATCATCATGCTCCACTCGATCGCCGGGATGTCCGTGAAGGAGTCCGAGAACAGCCTCCGACTGTTCGCCAGCGACGTGTTGCCGGCCGTTCGGGACGTAGTACCGGCGATCGCTTGAGCGCGCGTCGGCGCGGGGCTCGCCATGTCCGATGTCCCGACCCGACGCGCATGCAGTGGGCTAGCTTGCAGGCCGAGGAGCTGCTGCCATGACGATCAGGCGCGCGAGCATCGCAGGGGTCTACGAACATCCCCGCCGGGAGATCCCCGATCGCAGCGTGTCCCAGCTCCATGCCGAGGTGGCGCTCGGCGCGCTGGCTGACGCGGGACTCGAGGTGTCAGACGTCGACGCCTACTTCTGCGACTCCTCGGCGGGGTTCGGTCCCGTCTCCATGGCCGAATACCTCAACCTCCGTCCCCGCGTCATCGACTCGACGGAGTCGGGTGGCTCGTCGTACCTGGTCCACGTGGGCCACGCCGCCGACGCCATTGCCGCCGGCCGCTGCGACGTCGCTCTCGTCACCATGGCCGGGTTGGCCCGCAGCCGCGGGCAGGCACCGACGGCCCGGTCCTCGGGCTCCCCGGAGGCGGCCTTCGAGTCGACGTGGGGCATGACGGCCGTGACCGGGTACGCGTTGGCCGCGCAGCGGCACATGTTCGAGTTCGGCACGACCAGCGCCCAGCTGGCCGAGGTGAGGGTCGCGGCCTCGCTGCACGCGCAGCACAATCCCCAGGCGCTGCTGCAGAAGCCCGTCACGGTGGCCGAGGTCCTCGACTCGCCGCTGATCAGCTCGCCCCTGCACCGCCTCGACTGCTGCGTGGTGACCGACGGGGGCGGGGCCGCCGTGGTCGTGGGGCCCGAGGTGGCACGTGACCTCGAACGGCGGTGCGTCAAGGTCCTGGGCCATGCGGAAACGGTCAAGCACACGGACAACGGCCGCATCGACCTGACCGTCACCGGCGCGGCCACGACGGGCCCGCAGGCCTTCGCGGAGGCGTCACTGACTCCGGCCGACATCGACTACGTCTCCATTTACGACTCCTTCACCATCACCGTCGTCGAGACCCTCGAGGATCTGGGGTTCTGCGAGAAGGGGCACGGGGGCACCTTCGTCCTCGACGGCGCACTCGTGGCGCCCGGCGGACGACTTCCGTGCAACACGGACGGGGGCGGGCTGTGCAACAACCATCCCTCCAACCGAGGGGGAATGACCAAGATCATCGAGGCGGTCCGTCAACTCCGGGGTGAGGCCCACCCCGCCGTGCAGGTGCCCGACTGCGACATCGCCCTGGCGCACGGGACGGGCGGTTCGCTCGGCACGAGGACGGGCAGCGCAACGCTGATCCTGGGGCAGGAGGACGTGTGACGGCCGCACCGCTGCCGGTGCCGGCACCGGAGCGGACACCGGAGACGGAGGCCTTCTGGGAGGCGACCGCCGCCGGCCACCTGGTCCTGGCGCGCTGCGACGACTGCGGAACGGTGATCTGGTATCCGAAGACGTACTGCCCCGCCTGTGGCGGGCTTTCGGTCTCGTGGACCGACGCGTCGGGCCGCGGCACCGTCTACAGCTTCAGTGTCGTGCACCGCGCGCCGGGCGCGTTCCGCGACGCGGTGCCCTTCGTCGTCGCCTACGTGGAGCTCGAGGAGGGCCCCCGCGTGCTGACCAACATCGTGGGGTGCGACCCCGACACAGTGTCCATCGGCCAGCCCGTGCGGGTCGTGTTCTGCGACACCGGCGAGGGCAGCGCGCTCTACCGCTTCGAGCCTGCGGCGGAGAGGTGACGGCAGACGGAGCCGGGGCCGGCGTCGGGCCTCCCCTGAGCGGTGTGCGGGTCGTCGACGTCAGCGGGCGTACGGGGGCGTACTGCGGCAAGCTCCTGGCGGACCTCGGGGCCGATGTGATCAAGGTGGAGTTGCCGTCGGGCGACCGGATGCGGTTCCTGCCCCCCTTCCGCGACGGCAGTACGGGGCCGGAGGCGAGCCTGCTCTTCGCGTACTACCACCACAACAAGCGCGGGATCACTCTCGACTGGGAGCGCGACGAGGCGCGCGAACTCCTGGAGAGGCTCGCCGCCTCGGCGGACGTGGTCCTGGCCTCACCGCGAGGGGAGCCGGAACGGCCGATCGGCCTGCTCGACGACCCACCGTCGCTGTCGTGGGTCCCAGACTCCGTGCTGACCTGTTGCATCACGCCGTTCGGGCTCACGGGTCCGTACCGCGACTGGCGGGCCACGCCCTTCACCTCGTTCGCGGCGAGCGGGTACATGCACGCCTTCGGGCCGCCGGACGGACCA
Source organism: uncultured Acidimicrobiaceae bacterium (assembly GCA_963834405.1). Lineage (GTDB taxonomy): Bacteria > Actinomycetota > Acidimicrobiia > Acidimicrobiales > RAAP-2 > Bog-473. The sequence goes on from CAWIBX010000005.1 coordinate 692,976, forward strand.
CCGGTCGCGATGCCAGGGCAGCAGTTCTACGACGAAACCGGGATCTGGGCGGCCTTCCTCGTGCAGGCAACGCTGCGCGCCCCGAGCGAGCTGCGAGGGCAAGTGATCGACCTCTCCGTCCACGAGGTCGGCCTGTTCAACAAGCTGGGCACCGAGCAGTACGGCCTCGCCGGGCACATCAAGACGCGGGCGACCAACTTCGGGCCGCCCCCGGGTGGGATCTGGGAGTGCCGGGACGGACGGGTGGACATCGGCGCCCACTCGGACCGTCAATGGGAGGCCTTCGTCGACCTGCTGGGACGGCCCGACGTCCTGTCGGATCCGCTCTATCGCGACCGGCTGATGCGGATCCAACTGTTCGACCTGCTGGCCGGGGTCATCGCCGAGCAGCTGTCCAGCTGGCACGCGCGGGAGTTCGTCAGCGCCGCCCAGGCGGCCGGCCTGCCGTGCGCACTGACGCAGTCGCCCGCCCAGTTCACCCGGGATCCCCAACCCGCCGCACGCGGGTTCTTCGTCTCCTCCCGCCGGGACGGCACCGGGTCGGTCCCGATACCCGGCCGGCCCTTCCTCTCCGAGCCGCCGCTCATCGCCTACCGGAGTTCGGCGCCGGGGTTGGGCGAGGCCAACGAGGAGGTGTACCTGTACGACCTCGGCTGTTCGGCGGACGAACTACGGCGATGGCGGTCCGATGGCCTCGTCTAGCGCCAACCCCAGGCACCTCCTGCGCGGCGTGCGTGTCCTCTCGTTCGGGTCGTTCGTGGCGGGAAACATCTGCAACGTGATGCTCGCCGAGCTCGGCGCGGACGTCGTGAAGATCGAGTCCAGCGTGCATCCCGAAGCTCTGCGGGCCTACGACGCACCGGACCGGCCACCGGTCGTCGAGCCGTCCGGCATCCGGACGACTGCCCTCTTCGCCGGCATGACGCGCGGCCTGCGCAGCGCCTGTATCGACATGGCGAGCGAGGACGGCCGCCGCGCCTTCCGGAGGTTGGCGGAGCACGCGGACGTCGTGGTGGAGAACCTCGGCCCGGGGACCCTGGCCTCGTGGGGCTGCTCGTTCGAAGAACTCCGGTGTCGCAACCCGGTGCTGGTGATGCTCTCCATTTCGGGGTACGGCGGGACCGGCCCCTTGGCGGGCTTCAGCGCCTATGCGTCCAACATCAACAACTTTCTCGGTCTCACGTCCGTCTGGGCGCCTGGACGGCATCCACTTCGACTTCGTGGCGGGCACACATGGAGCCTGCGCCGTCGTGGCCGCCCTGGCCGAGACCGACCGGGGTGCACCGGGGGTCTTCATCGACATGGCCCAGACCGAGACCGGTGCCGCCATAATGCCCGGCCTCTACCTGGACTACCTGGCCAACGGCCGGGAGTGGGACGCAGGCCCGAACGAGGTGCCGGGCTCCCTCTTCTCCGCCGTGATCCGCTGTCGCGGCGCCGATGCGTGGGTGGCCGTCGAACTCGAGGACGGACGCGACTGGGCGCGGCTGTGCTCGTGTCTCGAGCGGCCCGATCTGTTCCTCGGGCCCGAGGGCGCGTCGGCCGAGAAGCGGGAGTCGATGGGCGCGGCGGTGGATCGTTGGGCCGCGACGGTCACCCCGTACCAGGCGGCGCATCGGCTGCAGGGTCTCGGCCTGGCGGCGGCGCCGGTCCAGAACGGCGAGGACCTTTGGCGGGACGCGCAGCTGCGAAGCCGCGGTGCCTACGTCGAGGTGACGCACCCCGATCTCGGAGTTCTCGAGTACCCGGACGCGCCCCTCGGGGAAGGCCGGGCGCAAACCGGTGTGCGGACAGGGGGACCGAGGTTGGGCGAGCACACCGCCGACGTCTTCCGGGAGTGGCTGGGTTGCGGCGAGCCGGAGCTCGGCGACCTGCTGGCGAGTGCCGCCATCGGGGTGCCCGAGCGGGAGGCCGGGTCCCCGTCGCGTTGAGGAGGGAGGAGGGGAGGGCACAGTGGCCGGCATAGACGAAGGCCGGGTGGCGGTCGTGACCGGGGCGGGCCGCGGCATCGGCCGGGGCCATGCGCTGGAACTGGCGCGGCAGGGCGCCCGGGTCGTCGTCAACGATGTCGGCGGGGACGTCGGCGGCCGGCGTCGCTCGGCGGCACCGGCGGACACCGTGGTGGACGAGATACGCGCCACCGGGGGAGAGGCGGTGGCCAACCACGACGACGTGTCTGACTGGGAGGGCGCGGGCCGGCTGGTGCAGCAGGCGGTGCAGTCGTTCGGTCGTCTCGACGTCGTCGTGAACAACGCGGGCATCCTGCGGGACCGGATGCTGGTGAAGATGTCGATGGAGGAGTGGGACGACGTCATCAGGGTCCACCTGCGGGGCACGTTCGCCACGGTGCGGCGGGCGGCGGAGCACTGGCGCGAACGGGTGAAGAGCGGCGAGGAGAACGACGCCCGGGTCATCAACACGACGTCGGCCTCGGGGCTGTTCGGCAACGTCGGCCAGGCCAATTACGGGGCGGCGAAAGCGGGCATCGCCGCGCTGACGATCATCGCCGCCCAGGAGCTGGGGCGCTATGGCGTGACCGTGAACGCGATCAATCCCGGGCGCGCGCACGCGCATGACGCAGCAGGCGAATCCCGGGGCCTACCAGCCGGTCGACGCGGGCGCCTTCGACGTTTCCGACCCGGAGAACATCGCGCCCCTCGTCGCCTGGCTGGCCTGCCCGGAGTCGTCCCACGTGACCGGCCGGGTCTTCACGGTGCGCGGCGGCCAAATCCGCGTGCTCGAGGGCTGGCACGCCGGACCGTCGGTGGACGCCGACCGGCGCTGGGACCCGGCCGAGCTGGGTCCGGTCGTGACCGAACTGGTGGCGCAGGCCACGCCGAACGCCGACCTCTGGGGCGAGATCCCGGACGGATCCGGCGCCGGCGGCTGATCACACCTTCCCGGTCCAGTCCTGCGCGTCGCGGAGCACCTCACGGAAGGGCTTCTGGGTGTCGAAGCTGGGCTCGCGGGGGAGGCCGAGGGCACGCTCACCGATCACGTTGCGCTGCGTCTCGTTCGTGCCGCCGGCGATGGACGCGCCGCGGCCGCGCAGATAGGCGAGTGACGGCTCTTGCCCGTCGGGATCGCCCGGGTCCCACGTCATCGCACCCGCCCCGCCGATGTCCACGGCCAGGCGGGCACGCAGGGGGGAGTAGGTCCCCCGGAAGAGCTTGACGTAGGAGGCGACCCCGGGGCTGAGACGACCGAGCCGGCCCAGTTCGGCGATGCGGGCGCCCAACGCCTTCCCGACGTAGTCGACCGTGTGCGCCCAGGCGAGCCTCTGGCGGACGACCGGGTCGGCGAGCCGCCCCGCCCGCCGCGCCAGTGCCACGAGATCGGGCGCCATCGGGCCGGGGCCCTCGAGCGGGGCGTCGTCCGCCGGGCGCCCCGCCCCGCGCTCCATGACGAACATCGTCTGCGTCATGTCCCACCCGGCATTGACCTCGCAGAGGCGGTCGGCGTCGGGGACGACCACGTCGTCGAGGAATTCCTCACAGAACTCGGCGACCTCGTTGATCTGCTTGATGGGCCGGATGGTGAGACCCGGCGCATTGCACGGCACGAGGAACCACGTGAGTCCGCGATGCTTCGGCACGCTCCAGTCGGTCCGGGCGAGGCACATGCCCGAATCGGCCAGGTGCGCGAGGGTGCTCCAGATCTTCTGCCCGTTGAGGACCCACTGCTCGCCGTCCCGCACCGCGCTCGTCCGGGCGCCGGCCAGATCCGAGCCCGACGACGGTTCGGAGAAGAATTGGCAGACCAGCTCCTCTCCGGCCAAGACCCTCGGCACGAACCGGCGCAGGAACTCCGGCGACGCATAGGTGAGCATGGTCGGGACGCAGACGTAGAAGGTCGTGATGGTGAGCGCACCGAAATCCGGAAGGGTGAAGGCGGCGGCCTCGTGCAGGAAGGCCGATTCGTACGCCGGCGGCAGCCCCTGACCGCCGTACTCCTCGGGCCAGGTGATGCCGGCGTACCCGCCCTCGAAGAGCCGATGCTGCAGCGCCCGGTTGGCCGCCATGACCTCGGGCGTGTACCAGCTCGACGTCGTGGTCCTCGCCCGGACCCTCCCGTCTCGGCATGTTGCCGGCCAACCAGGCCCGGGCGGCCCGGCGATACTCCGCGAGCGGGGTGTGGTCCCCGGCTGTCATGGCGCTACAGGCCCTCGGCCCGGCACAGGCGCTCACGGTGCCAGTCGGAGTGGCCGAACAACACTCCGTTCATGGTGACGCGGCGCAAGAAGAGATGGAGGTCGTGCTCCCAGGTGAAGCCGATCCCGGCGTAGACCTGGGCGCAGCCCTGGACGAGGTCGACGCCGGCGTCGGCCACCCAGGATTTCGCCATGCTCACGACCTCGTCCGCGCCCTCCCAGGACTGCTGGACGGCGCGGGTCGCGGCGGTCGCGACGGCCTTGCTGGCCTCCAGTGCGAGGCTCATGTCGGCCATCTGGTGCTTCACCGCCTGAAAGGAACCGATGGGCCGGCCGAACGCCACGCGGTCGATCGCGTAGCGGCGGGTCAGGTCGAACAGGGAATCCATCGCGCCCACCGTCTCTGCGGTGATGAGGACGCAGGCGACATGCAACTGGTGCTCGACGTCGGGGCCGGACCCGCCGACCGTCCCGACGACCGAGGCGGCCGGGACGACGACGTCGTCGAAGGCCACCGACCCGTAGCGCTGGGTGACATCGAGCCCGTCGAGCGAGGTCACGGTGACCCCTGGGGCAGTCGCCTCCACGATGAATTGCGAGGTCCCGTCGCCGTCGGCGGCCGACACGAGGAGCCAGTCCGCCTGGGCGGCCGCGGGGACAGGTCCCGCCCGTCCCGACAAGACGAACCCCTCGCCGCGCGACGCCGCCCGCACGGAGCCGCCGGGCTCGGCACGGATCAGACCGCCGTCGACGACCCAGGTGGCGACCGCTTCGCCGTCCCGGATCGTCGGGAGGATCTGCTTCTGGTGCTCTGGCGTCCCGCCTGCCGCCAACGCGGCGGCCACCACGTTGGTGCAGACGAAGGGGCCGGGTTGGAGCGCCCGGCCTCGCTCCTCGGCGACGATCGCGAGGTCGGCGAGACCCGCCCCCGAGACGCTTCCGCCGCCCAGGTCCTCCGGCACCAGCATGGCGAACCAGCCGAGTTGCCCCGCGGCGCGGAGGTAGTCCGCGGGAAGGCCGCTCTCACTCCCGATCAGCTGTCGCACCACCGGGAGCGGACAGGTCGCGTCGATGAAGCGCGCGGCGGTTTCCCGGAGGAGCTCCTGCTCACTGGTGAGGCCGAGTTCCAAGTGCTGACTCCCGACTGCGACTGCGCCGCTCACGCGCTGGCGGAGACCGGTGGAACCGCCCCCTCTTGCTACGGTACCATCGGTAGGCGCGTACTGGGCAAATGCCCAAAAGCGAATCGAACCTGCGATGAACGACCTCTGATCCACCGGCGATGGGCGCGGATGGATCCTTTCGGGGGATGCAGTGCTGCAATATGTGATTGCTGGACTGGTCTACGGGGGGATCTACGCGATCGCGGCATCCGGTCTGGTCCTCACCTATCAGTCCACCGGCATCTTCAACTTCGCGTTCGCGTCACTCGCCTTTGCCATCGCGCGCTTCTACTACTACCTCAACTCGCAGGAACACTGGGCGATTGTGCCGGCCGCCCTGGTTGCCATCGTGATCACCGGACCGGCACTGGGAGTCGGACTGTACTTCGTCCTCTTCCGGCGGCTCCGCCTCGCTCGTCCGCTGATAAAGGTCGTCGCAACCATCGGCGTCTCGGTCGCGGTGCCGCCGGCGGCGACATTGATCTTCGGCAACGAGACGATCCTGTCCGCCCCCGGGCTCGCCCCTGAGCCCGTCCGCGTCTTCAACGTCTTCGGTGTCGCCGTCACCATGGAACAGATCATTGTGTACATCTGTGTCGCGGTGATCGTCGTACTCGGCGTCGTGGTCCTCCGCTTCACGGACATCGGCCTGCGCGTACGTGCCATGGTGGATTCGCCGGCGATGACCTCCCTCTCGGCCACCAGCCCCGGGCTCATCTCCATGGGCGTCTGGGCGGTGAGCATCGGTCTGGCCGGCCTCGTGGGGGTCCTGGCGGCGCCCGTCGTCGGCCTGGACCCCGGTGAGATCACGCTCGTGATGGTGGCCGCGTTCGCCGCGGTGATCGCGGCGCGGCTGCGCAGCCTCCCCGTGGCCATGGCGGTCGGCCTCCTGATGGGGATCGCGGGGACGCTGGTGCAGTACTTCTTCTCGAACTCGAGCACCCTGAGCGCCGACGTCATCCCGGCGATCCCGTTCATCGTCACTGCGCTGGTGCTCGTCTTCTTCATGATCCGCGGAACCGGGACCGAAGAGACCGAAGGCGTCGGCGGGCCCCTCGACCGGGCAATCACCCCCCAGGGCGACGCGCCGACCGGCTTCAACCGGGACCGCTACGCGTCGGCGTTCGGCTGGCAGCTCCCCCTGCTGGCCTTCGTGATCCTGTGCATCCTTCCCCTGGTCGTGAGCAGCTTCTGGATCGGCCTGATCGGTCAGGGGGTCTGCTTCGGGATCATCCTCTTGTCGATCACGTTGGTGACCGGCGAAGGCGGGATGATCTGGCTCTGCCAGGCCACGTTCGCCGGCATCGGCGCCGTGGTCGCGGCGCAGCTCGCCGCCCGCCACGGATGGCCGGTTCTGCTCGGAGTGGTCGTCGGAGGGCTGGTGGCGACCCCGTTCGGGGTGGTCATCGGCTTGCTCACCATCCGCCTGGGCAACCTGTACGTCGCACTGGTCACGCTGACCGTGGGTCTCCTGTTCGACGACCTCGTGTTCACCCAGCAGATCTTCTCGAACTATTCCATCGGCGTGAACGTCAACCTCCCTCGTTTTGCGTCGAGCCCGCTCGCCTTCACCTATCTGGCCCTCGGGGTCTTCGCCGTCGCGGCGCTGGTCGTCCTCAACGTGCAGCGGTCGACCGCGGGCCTCGCCTTGAACGCTGTCCGCTGGAGCCCGGTCGGTGCCCGGACGATCGGGATAAGCGTGGTGCAGATGAAGGTCCTCGTCTCGGGGATCGCAGCCTGCGTCGCCGGGATCGGCGGCGCCATGTACGCGCTCTCCCTGGGGACCGCTCTGCCCACCAACTATTCCTCGCTGCTCGGCCTGGTGTGGCTGGCCATCCTCGTCACTCTCGGCATCCGCTCGAACACCGCTGCGCTCCTGGCGGGGGTCTCCTACACCGTCCTCGCCGGCGTGGCCGTCGCGTACCTGCCCGCCAAGTTCTCGGAAGTCACGCCGATACTCTTCGGGCTCGGTGCCGTGCAGGTTGCCAAGTTCCCGAACGGAGCCATGACCGAGAACGCGCGCCAGGTCCTCTGGGCCTGGGACAAGGTGCGCGGCGTCTCGAAGCCGAACCAGGTGGTGATACCCACGGCGGCCGTCCCCAATCAGGTTCTCGCCGCACAGGAGACGGCGGCCATCGGTGGCGACCTTGCCTGAGGGCGCGGAACCCAGAGGCCAGGCGACGTCGTCGTCCGAGCCTGCCCTCGCCGCCACCGGCGTCACCGTGCGCTTCGGCGGTCTGACCGCTCTGGACGACGTCACCGTCGACGTCGAGCCGGGGACGATCGTCGGGCTCGTCGGGCCCAACGGCGCCGGCAAGTCCACGCTCTTCGCGGCGATCTCGGGTCTGGTCCGCCCGGTGAAGGGCCGCGTGTTCATCGCCGGACAGGACGTGACCGCACTGAGCCCGCAGGTCAGGGCCCGCCTCGGGTTGGCGCGCACCTTCCAGCATCCGGAGCTGTTCATGGGCATGACGGTGCGGGACCACATCGTCCTCGCACACCGGGCCCACTACGAGCGGCGTCGCTGCTGGAGCGACCTCGTCAACCTGCGCGTCCTGTTCCCACCGACCAAGCTCGAGACGGAGCAGGTGGACGCCCTCCTGGAGCTGCTGGGACTGACGAACATCGCCAAGACCCAGGTTTCGGTCCTCCCTCTGGGCCTCGCTCGCCTGGTCGAGGTGGCCCGGGCCCTGGCGACGCACCCGCGTGTCGTGCTGCTCGACGAGCCGCTGTCGGGGCTGGACGTGCACGCGACGGAGAACCTGATCGCCGCGTTCGAGCGCGTGGTCTCGAGCAGCGACGACGGTCTCTCCTTGGTGATGGTCGAACACGACGTGGCGTCGGTCCTGGCTCTCTCGAGCAAGATCTTCGTGCTCAATTTCGGTGAATTCATCGCGCAGGGCACCCCGGACCAGGTGCGGGCCGATCCGGTGGTACGCGACGCCTATCTCGGGGACGAGGACGCCACCGCAGGCGGCGAGGCCACGGTCAGGGCGCACACATGAGCGAGCCCATGTTGTCGGTCGAGCACATCGACGTGAGCTACGGGACGTCCCAGGCGCTGTTCGACGTGTCGATGGAGGTGGAGACCGGGTCACTCGTCGCCGTGCTGGGGGCGAACGGGGCGGGCAAGAGCACCCTGGCCCGGACCGTATCAGGCCTGGTCCCGACGACGGCGGGCCGGATCCGCTTCGGCGGAGTCGACATCACCAAGAGGGCACCGCACAAACTGAGTGCCGAAGGGCTGGCGCACATTCCGGAGGGACGCGGCATCTTCCCCGGACTGACGGTGCAGGAGAACCTCCGCATGGCCGTCAAGCAGCTCAGGCGGGGCGAGCGCGAGGACGGCCATCAACCGGGCGATAGAGCTCTTTGCGGTGCTCGGGGAGCGTCGCCGCCAGGGCGCGGGGACCCTGTCGGGGGGCGAACAGCAGATGCTGGCGCTGGCGCGCGCCCTCGTGGTCCGTCCCAAGCTCATCATCGCCGACGAGATGTCACTGGGGCTGGCGCCGCTGATGGCGGAGGCCGTGTTCGAAGGACTGGAGGAGGCGCGGCGCACGGGTGTCACCGTGGTGCTCATAGAGCAGTTCGTCCATCGTGCACTCGCCCTGGCCGACCGCTGCGTCATCCTCACCCGCGGTCGCGTGGGCTGGTCGGGTCCCGCCGCAGACGCGGGCCAGGAGGTCATCGACCGTTACCTCGGCGAAGTGGCGCACAGCGCGTGAGGGCGGACGCAAGGACTCCGGCGCGGTGAGCGGCGCGCCGGCGCTCACCGAGTTCCGAGGGAGCCTGGCCGGGTGGCTCTCGGCCAACTTGACGCCCGAGGTGCGGGAGGCGCACCGCGCCGCCTCCGACGGTGAAGAACGACTCGATGTGCTCCGGGCCTGGAACGCCCGGCTGGCGGACGCCGCGCTGGGCCGCCGTGTCGTGGCCGGCCCGCTACGGGGGTCGCGACGCGACGGTGGACGAGCAGCTCGCCTATCACGAGGAGATGGTGCGGGCGGGGGCGCCAGGACCGGTGAACACCATCGGCGTGTCCAACATCGCCCCCGCCATCATGTTGCTCGGCACCGACGAACAGAAGGAGCGCTTCTTGCGGCCGATGCTGCGGGGCGAAGAAATCTGGTGCCAGGGGATGTCCGAGCCCGACGCGGGGTCGGATCTCGCCTCGCTGCGGACCGCCGCGCACGCCGAGGACGACACGTTCGTGGTGCGGGGCCAGAAGACCTGGAACAGCCTCGGCCGCCATGCGGACTGGTGCCAGCTGTACGTGCGGACAAACCCCGACGCGCCAAAACACAAGGGGATCAGCTGCCTCCTCGTCGACATGGCCACACCGGGCATCACCGTCCGGCCGCTGCGCACCATGTCCGGAGACTTCACCTTCTCGGAGCTGTTCTTCGACGACGTGCGCGTTCCCCGCTCGGCCTTGCTGGGCGGCCTCGACGAGGGATGGCGGGTGGCCATGACGACGCTCAGTCACGAGCGTGCCGGAGTGGCGCGGCTGCATCTCGAACTGAGCGCCCGCTTCACGACGCTCCTGGACGCGGCGCGCCGGCACGGACCGATAGAGGATGCCGTGCTGCGTGACCGCCTCGCCCGCCTCTACGCCGAGATCGCGTGCCTGCGCTACACCACGTCCCGGGAGCTGTCGAAGATCGGGCAGGGAGGACAGCCCTCGGCGGCCATGGGCGGGTTGGCCAAGCTGGCCTGGGCGCAGGCCGGCCAGCAGCTGGCGGATCTGGCCGTGGACCTCCTGGGTCCCGAAGCACTGCTCGCCGGGCCGTGGACGACGTCCCTCCTCATGTCGCCGTCGTACTCCATCGCGGGGGGCACCGGTGAGATCAATCGCAACGTCGTCGCCGAGCACGGCCTCGGCCTCCCGCGGTGAGGACGGAGCAACATGGTGGAAAGCAGCTGGAAATGAAGGAGGGTCTCACGTGACAGCAACCTGGGGATACGAGGGCCGGCGGGTCGTCGTGAGCGGCGGAGGGGGAGCCGGCATGGGGGCCGCCGCGGTACGCCACCTGAGCGATCTGGGAGCCGAGGTGCATGTCCTCGACCTGAAGGAGCCACCCGTCAAGGTCGCGAGCCACCAGGCGGTCGACCTGCGCGACCCCGACGCCACCGCGGCCGCGGTGCAGACCATCGGGGGCAACATCCACGCCCTGTTCAACTGTGCCGGTCTCCCGGGGTCGAAGTTCCCCGATCTGGACGTCATGGTGGTGAACTTCGTGGGCATGCGGCACCTGGCCGAACTGGTGTCGGACCGCATGGAACCGGGAGCGGCCATCGCCAGCATTTCTTCGACGGCCGGAGCCGGCTATCTGGCGAACATCGGGAAATGGATGCCCCTCGTCACGCTGCCGGGGTTCGGTGCCGCGAAGGACTGGTGTGCGACGCATCCCGAGGAGATAGAGGGAGGCTATGCCCCCTCCAAGGAGGCGATCATCATTTGGACGCTGTGGTCGTCGTTCGGATTCGCAGAGCGGGGCATCCGCGTCAACTGCATCAGTCCCGGTCCCACCGAGACGCCGATGATGCCCGACTTCGAAAAGTACGTGGGCAAGGAGTTCATGGAGCAGTTCCCGGTCCCCCTCGGGCGCCGCTCGACCCCGGACGAACAGGCGTGGCCGCTCATCTTCCTCAACTCCCCGCTGGCCAGCTACATGACGGGGGAGAACGTCGTGACCGACGGGGGGACGATGGGCGCCGTCATGACGGGCAGCATCGACATCACGGGGCTCATCCCCGAGTCCATGCGTTAGCGACTCGGCATCGGCGGGCCGCGGTGGGCGCGCTCAGGCCGCGCCCTCCAGGATGTGCACCGCGCAAGAGGACCCGAGACCGATGACATGGGCCAGTCCCACCTTCGCGCCGGGGATCTGGCGGGCGCCCGCCTCGCCCCGGAGGTGGTGGCACAGCTCCCAAATGGTGGCCAGCCCGGTCGCGGCGATGGGGTGCCCCTTGGACTCCAGACCGCCGGAGACGTTCACGGGCATCCGCCCGTCCCGCCACGGAGCGCCGCTGTTGAAGAAGTCGACCGCCCCGCCCGGCTCGCACAGCCGCAGGTTGTCGTAGTGCACCAACTCGGCGGTGGCGAAGCAGTCGTGCAATTCGACGAGGTCGAGGTCGTCGGGGCCGATTCCGGCCGCTTCGTAGGCCTGGGCGGCGGCGTTGCGCGTCAAGGTCGAGACGTCCGGCAGCGACTGTCCCGACTCGACCCAGGGATCGCTCGTCAGCACGGATGCCGCGACCTTGACCGCCCGCCGCCGTTGCGTAGCCGACAGGGTCTTGCGCTTGGCGTCCGACACGACCACTGCGGCGGCCGCCCCGTCACAATTGGCCGAGCACATGGCACGCGTGTTGGGGTACGCGATCATGACGTCATTCATGATCTCCTCCAGCGTCATCCTCTTGGAGTAGGTCGCCAGCGGATTGAGCGTCGAGTGCGCGTGGTTCTTCTCGCTGATACGTGCAAACAGTTCGAAGCTGGTGCCGCCGTGCCGGTAGCCGTACTCCATGCCGATCTGGGCGAACACACCGGGCATGGTCTCGGTCCCCACGCGGCCATCGAGCGGCGCCACCGCCCCGAACCGGCCTTGTGGTGTCCAGGTGGACTCGTCCTCGGCGCGCTCACCGCCGGCCAGCAGGCCGGCACCCGACAGTTTCTCGACCCCGACCGCCAAGCCCATGTCCGCCTCGCCCGCCTTGACCGCCATCACCGTCTGGCGCAGCGCGGTGGCCCCGGTCGCACACGCATTCGACACGTTGAACACGGGTATCCCGGTCTGCCCGATCTGCTGCAGCAGGTGCTGGCCCACCGTGCGACCGAGAAGGTTGCCGTAGGCGAGGACGTCGATGTCGCTCATGGTGACCCCTCCGTCGGCCAGTGCGGCCATGGCGGCCTCGGCGGCAAGGTCGATGACGTCCTTGTCCGGGTGCTTCCCGAACTTCGTCATGGTGGTCCCCAGGATGTAGACGTCCTCGCTCATTCCCGCGTCCTCCTCGCTGACCTGGGCGGCGGTGCCGCGCAGGTCAGTCTCGCCCGGTCGGCGGCCCGGTGCACGGTGGCGGGCGGCTCTCTCAGACTCCTGAGTCCGGTTCGAAGACCGGGACGAACACCTCGCCCTGGTCCTCGAAGAGCACGCGCACCGGCAGACCGATCGTCACCTCGTCCGGAGAGCAGTTGACGACGTCGGTGGTGAAGCGCAAGCCGTCCTGCTCCACCAGCTCGACGATGGCGATGAGGTAGGGCACGGGTACGGCAGGGTTGTAGGGGTGATGGTTGACCGTGTAGGTGAAGACGCGGCCCTTCCCGCTGAGGGTGCGGTACTCGGCGGTCCCGCCGCACGTCCCACAGCGACGAGTCGGGGGGAAGACCCAGCGCCCGCAGGAGCCGCAGTACGGGAGGCGCAGGACACCCGCCGCGCCGGCCGTCCAGAACTCGCGGTTGTCGTCGTCGAGCGGGGGAAGCATGCGAGGGGGCGACGTCACGGACCCAACAGTAGGATCCGACGCCGATGCCTGACACCCCGGCGGTGCGCTCCGCGATCATTTCGGGCATCGGGATCTCCCGCATCGGGCGACGGCTCGGCGTCCCCGTCGGCGACTTGACCGAGGAGGCCGCGGCGGCGGCCATCGCCGACGCGGGCCTGGCGCCGGCGGACATCGACGGGATCGCGACCATGGGCGAGACCCCGATAGAGGAAGCGGCGCGCCGCCTCGGCATCAGCCCAACCTGGACGAGTGGCGGGATGGGACGGTACGGCCTGCTGACCCCGGTCGTCGACGCGCTCGAGGCGGTGGGGTCCGGTGCGGCGCGGCACGTGCTCGTCTACCGCACGGTGCACATGATCGGGGGAGAGGCGAGCGGAGCGGGATCAGGTGACCCGAGCGCCATACCGCCCGCCATGCGCGACATCGGCCGCATCCTGACCATGCACGCATATTCCGCCGCCAACTGGCTGGCGATGCACCTGCGGCGCCACATGTACCTGTACGGAACAACGCGGGAGCAGGTGGGTTGGATTGCGGTGAACAGCCGGCGCAACGCAGCGCTCAACGCGCGCGCCGCCTACCGGGATCCATTGACGCTCGACGACTATCTCTCGGCGCGCATGATCTCGGACCCGTTCGGGCTCTACGACTGTGACGTCCCGGCCGACGGGTCGATCGCCGTGGTGATCTCGCCGTCAGCCCACGCCTCGGACTGTGACCATGCCGTGCGGGTCGAAGCTGTCGGCGGTGCGGAGGGCGTCGGGGGCTGGGACCAGCGGCCCGACTACCCGAAGATGGCCTCGACCGACGCGGCGGCGGAGATGTGGCGCACCACGGCGTTGCGCCCCGGAGACGTCGACGTGGCCGAGCTTTACGACGGGTTCACGTTCCTCACCATGGCGTGGCTGGAGGCTCTCGGATTCTGCGGCGAAGGCGAGTCGGGTCCCTACGTCGACGGCGCGACCCGCATCGCCCTCGACGGCGAGCTCCCGCTCAACACCTACGGCGGCCAGCTCTCGGCCGGGCGCATGCACGGCTACTGGGTCCTCCACGAGGCGTGTCTTCAGTTGCGGGGCGAGGCCGGAGAGCGCCAGGTGCCCGGCGGGCCGGAGGTGGCGGCGGTGTCGAACGGCGGCGGACCCATCGCCGGGTGCGTGCTGCTCACGCGCTGAGCAGGCCGCGTTCGTCAGGGGATCTTGGCCTGTTCGGCCTCGGTTCGCATGTCGTCGGCGTCCTCGGCGAGGAACCAGCCCTCCGCGATGAGCTCGTCGAGCCGGTGATTGAAACGATCGACGAAGTCGGCATGGTCGCGGTAGACCTTCCGCAGGGTCTCCGGTGGCAGCGGCTCCTCTATCCCGACGACGCCGAAGGCGGGTGTCCCGTCCTCCTTCACGCCGGGGTTCGACTGATAGCGCAGCCGGGGCACGTCCATCAGCGCGCAGCGGACTCCTCCCCGGCTGTTCCCGTAGTCGTCCTTGACGAAGAGCCCGTCCGGTCCCACTTCTATGCGGTCGGCCCGAGGCGGGGTGGCCTGCCCGCCCACCCACTGCACGAGGTGGTGCAGGCCCATGCCGAACAGCTCGTCGTGGGGAAGGCTGTTCATGACCGCGTCGTCTGGGACGCGGCCGGCCGTCCCGAGCGGGTCGTTCTGCCACATGGCGTTGTCGTTGTAGGGCGGATACCTGGTGCCCATGTGGCCTACGCCCGCGAGCTCGTAGAGCCGGTAGCGGTCGGCCGGGTCGTCGCTGTCGTCCCGCCGATACCGGCGGCCCTCGCGTCCAGGCCGATTCGGGTCCGAGATGTCGCCGTCACTGAGGACCTGAACGATCGGCACGTCGCAGGGGCCGAATCGCACCGAGGGCGCTCCGCTGGGGAAGAAGCCTCCGTACACGGGCGATCCATCTGGGCGGCGATGCGCGTCGTGGCCGTCGAGGATGAAGTTGGTCACGACACCGCCCGTCTGGGAATGGCCCACGAGGAGAACGTTCCGCACGCCGAGCTCGGAGAAGGGGCCTTCGCCACCGAGCGCGGCACCGACCTGGGCCAGGATCGGGGTGGAGAGCACGTTGATGCGCCGCATCTGTTCCATCCGCGCCTGCATGGCCGCCGGCTCACGAGGCACCCGGAGCTGGTCGGGCCCCGATGTGCCGATCGGAGGGGCGTCCGACCAGATGTGGAGGGAGCCGTAGCGCTCCCCGTTCATCGGTTTCACGAAGGTGTCGAGCACGGTCTTCTGGGAGCAGATGGAGGCCCACGCGTGTCCGGCGCGCAGCTGGTACGTCGAGGTGTAGATCCAGATGGGCGCCGCACTGGCGGCGTGGACGGGCTCCACGACGACCGTGCCGCTGAAGTGGGCCGGGTCCCGCGGCCGCCGGATGGTCAAGGCAGTGACGTAGGGATGGCCGTCGACCTCGCCGGCCGCGAACCACTCCTCCTCCAAGTAGTCGAATTCCTGGAGGCTGCCGCGGAAGCTCCCGGTCGGGACGAACCGGAGCGATGCGTCGACCTCCGGCGGGTGGCTGAGTGTGGCCGGGACAACGGTCATGGTCCCCTCCTTGACGATCCTTCCAAGTCTCTACACCAGGACGGCCCAGCGGGTCCACCGCTGCCCGAGTGATCTCTGCGTCAGCAGAGATCCGCCTCGGGGCCGTGACGAGCAATGCGCCGACGCGTGTGCGAAAGTTCGGGTTGACCGGGGGGGTAATTGACAATGCGAAAGCGCTATCTGGTCGCCACCGGTGCGGCGATCGTCATGTTGGGGTACGGACTGATTGGGATCAGCCCGGCATTTGCGGCCTCGAGCAGCACGCCGGGGGTCACGGCGACGACCATCCGAGTCGGTGTCCCTTATGTGGACGTCGCCGCGGTCAAGGCGGTCGGCGTCGACATCAGCTGGGGCAGTGTCCCGGATGCATTCAACGCCGTCATCGCCAACATCAACGCGCACGGCGGCATCAACGGTCGCAAGATCGTGCCCTACATCGTGGCGGTGGACCCCACGGGCACGGCGCCTGCCGCCACCGCCTGCACGCAGTTGACCGAGGACGACAACATCTTCGTGGCCATCGCTCCCCTGCAAGCGACGTGCTATCTCCAGCACAACGTGCCGGTGGTGGCGTCGATTTACGCCGCATCCGGGAAATCTCCGACGACCGCTCAGGACTTCACGACGACCCCTCCTGACACCGCCTACGACACGTTGTCACTCGGTGTGTACAACAAGCAGGGCGTCTTCAAGCACAAAAAGGTAGCCGTCTTCGGTGGCACCACGGCCGACCAGTCGGAGGTCGCCGCAGTGCAGTCCGACCTGGCGAAGCTGCACGTGCCGGTCACCACCACGGCCGTGGACTCCGCGCCCGAGGGCGACCTGGCCGCCGAGAACTCACAGCTGACGGTGATCGCACAAAAGTTCCAGTCCGAGGGAGTCAACGAGGTCGTCGCCGTGGGCGACGGCTCAGCCGTTTGGCCCGAGGGCCTTTCCGCGATCCAGAGCACGTACAACCCCCCCTACGTGGCGACGAACGAAGGCAACTTCACCGGCGCCGTGGGAGGAAAGTACAGCTCGAACTACCTCACCAACGTGATCACCTCGACCGCCCTCACGCCTCCCGCTCAGATCTGGAACAACGCGGGGACCCAGCAGTGCGTCCACATCATTAAGAAGGCCTATCCCTCCGACGGCATCCGGGCCTTCAACGCCAGCCTGCCCGAGTCCGAGGCCACCTGGATGAGTGTCGAGCTGGCCTGCACCGACATGGCGCTGTTCGAGGACATCGCCAGGGCCGCCGGAAAGGACCTGACCGTCAAGAGCTTCGTCCAGGCCGGGTACGGATTGAAGAACGTGGTGCTCCCCGGGTCGAACGCCGCCTTCTCGTTCGGGCAGGGCCGGGCCTATGCGCTCGGGCCGGTCTACATGGTGCACTACGACCCGTCGATCAAGAACGTCGTGTACGCCAACAAGTCAGCCACCGGCTGAAGCCGAGCGGGGCTGCGTGGTGGAAGATGCCACGACGCTGAGTGGGCCGGTCACGGGTGGGTTGCACGGCTGGCCGTTCGGCGGTCCCGGCGTTGATCTCGCGGCACAGGGGTACCTCCAGGAGGAGTATTTCCTCGAAGGCACAGCCTCCCGATTTGTGCCGGCGCCCGGCTCGGAACTCGGCTGGGACGGCCGCTGGACCGTCGGAGCGGCCGGCAGCTCGCCCTTCCGGACGCGCGCCTGCTGGTCGTCCGTCCCGCCGACCCTGCGGCCTTCAACGGGACACTGCTGGTCTTCTGGAACAACGTTTCGGCGGGCTATGAGCACATCGGCGGAGGGGAGAGCGCGGAGATCTTCGAAGGCGGTTACGCCTACGTCGCGGTGACGGCACAACGTGTGGGCGTGCACGGGGTGCCGCCAAATCCACAGGGACTCCAGGCCTGGGACCCCGAGCGCTACGGGTCGCTCTCCATACCAAGCGACGACTACTCGTACGACATCTTCACAAAGGCCGCGACGGCCGTCGCGCACGACCGTCCCCAGACAGGGGTGGACCCGCTGGGCGGATTGGAGGTGCAGCGACTGATCGCGACGGGTGGCTCGCAGTCCGCGGCGCGTCTCGCCACGTACCTCAACGCGGTACAGCCGACGGCCCGGCTCTTCGATGCGTTCCAGCTCCTGCTCTACTTCGGGGGCGGGGCGCCGCTCGAGGTGGGCGACGCAGTCATGACCGTCCAGGCGACGGCGACCGACAACCCGAGGAGTTCCCGGATCGCCGAGGGCACCCACCTGTTACGTGACGACCAAGGCATACCGGTGATGGTCGTCAACACGGAGTGTGAGGCGCTCTCCTGTTGCGGCGTGCGGCAGCCCGACACGGATCGCTATCGCTATTGGGAGGTCGCGGGTGCCTCACACGTCTCGTTGCAAGGGATCGAGTCATCTGCGCCGCGGCTGGAGCGCGACTTCAGGTTCGTCATGCCGATCGACGACGACATGATGGCCGGGATCAACCGGGTGTCCGTCGCGCCGGTCGTGGACGCCGCCCTGCATCACCTGGACCGCTGGCTTCGCGAGGGCACCGCCCCGCCCGTGCAACCATTGATCGACTTCGAGGGTCAGCCGGCTGTCATCGTGCGAGACGCCGACGGCATCGCCCGGGGCGGCATCCGCCTGCCACCGGTCGAGGTACCGGTCGCTCACAACAGCGCGATTCAGAAAAGCCCCGACGTCTTCGCGCGCCTAGTGGGCTCGCACGAGCCTTTCTCGGCCGAGCGTCTCCAGGAGCTCTACCCCACGCCGCAGGACTATTTCGCACGCGTCGAAAAGGCCGCCCGCGCGGCCGAGGCGGATGCCGTCGTCCTCCCTCGGGACGTCGAGCCCATCGTGGATGAGGCCCGGGCGGCCTGGCCCCTCTGACGGGCTGGAGCAGGGCTTTCGCATAGACCCGGGGAGGAGGAGCAGGGAAGGCGCTCGTGGGTTCGGCGCGTCAGCGCGGCTGCTGCAGGAAGACGTCGAGGTGCCTGATGAGTCCCTCGTGGTCGAATTCGAAGACGGTCAACGAGTTGACCACGCTGACGGAGTCGCCGCGGTGATGCCGCTCTTCTACTTCGGGTCCTTCCGGATTTTCCGTGGGTCCTGAACAGCGGTTGACCTCGCCGTAGTGGAGCTTGATGGCCAGCGCGCCGGGGCGTAAGGCCGAGCGGTTCCACGCGGTCGAAAGGTCCGGCGCGCGTGGTTCGCGCCGACGTGATCTCGTGGCCACTGCGTCGCCCGGCATCAAGGTTTCGCTGCGATCCTCCGCTTTCGCTGCGGTTCTCGCTCGGGCTTCGCCCGCCCTTGACCCCGGTCTCCTCCGTGGCAGAGGGTCTGAGGAGGGAGCGACACTGGAGCGTCGCTCCCCGGTCCGAGGGGGCGCAGCTGAAGGAGGCAGCGATGCGCGACATCGAGTTCTACGCCCAGGTGCTGGGCCTGGTCGACCCGTGGTTCGTCGAAGACGTCGACCTCTCCATTGCCAACAAGCGGGTGGACATCGCCGTCGCCCACCACGAGGGCCGGCTGTGGGCCTGCCCGGAGTGCGAGAGCGAGCTCCCCCTCTACGACCACGCCGAGGAACGGGCCTGGCGCCACCTCGACACCGGGGGGTTCCCCACCTGGCTCCATGCCCGCCCCCCACGGGTGAAATGCCCCACCCACGGTGTCCGCCAGGTGCACCTGCCCTGGGCCGAGCCCAAGAGCCGCTTCACCCGGGCCTTCGAACGCTTCGCCATCGACGTGCTGAAAGAGACCGACGTCTCGGGGGCGTCCAACATCTTGAAGGCCAGCTGGGACGAGTGCTGGGGCATCATGACCCGCGCCGTCGCCCGGGGCCGCGCCGCCAAAGAGCACCAGGTCCCGGCCCTGGTCGGCGTCGACGAGAAGGCGGCCCGCAAGGGCCACTCCTATCTCACGCTCGTCTATGACATCGCCGCCGGCACCGTCGACTACATCGCCGACGACCGCACGCAGGCCAGCCTCGATCCCTACTTCACCTCCTTCAGCGAAGACGAGCGTGAAGGGATCAGAGCCGTGGTCATGGACATGTGGCCGGCCTATATCAACTCGGTCGAGGCGCACTTCGACGACGCGCGCGACCGGATCGTGTTTGATCGATTTCACATTATGAAGCACATGGGGGAGGCGGTCGACACCGTGCGCAAACGCGAGCACAAAGAGCTGCGCGCCGAGGGCATCGACACTTTGGTGGGCACCAAGTATCTCTGGCTCTACGTCGAGAGGAACCTGCCGGCCAAGCACAAGGGACCGTTCCGGGCCCTCAAGGCTCTCAACCTCAAGACGGCGCGGGCCTGGGCCATCAAAGAGTCACTCGCCGTCATGTGGAACTACCACCGCCTCGGCTGGGCGACCAAGTTCTACACGCAGTGGTTCTTCTGGGCCACGCACTCGCGCCTCGAGCCGGTCATCGACGTGGCCTACATGCTCAAGCGACACCTCTACGGCGTGCTCAACTACTTCTCGGTGGCGAGGATTACGAATGCAGCTGCAGAGGGACTGAACTCGAAAATCCAAACGATCAAGAAGATGGCCTACGGATTCCGCAACCGCGAGCACTTCAAGACCGCCATCTTCTTCCACTGCGGCGGGCTACAGCTTTACCCAGGTACCCACTCGAATTCCGGATGACCCCTACTTCGTAGTAGACGAGATTCGACACCTCGGAGACGCGGTGCACCGACGTTTCAAACGAGTCGATTGCGTGCGCCCAGCCCGTCGACATCTGGGCGTAGGTGTCCCAGTCCTGAACTTCCAGAAAGGTCCCGATCCGCTCGAAGTCCTTGACGGCGATGAACCTGGTCAACGGCTTCCAGTCGGCTGGTCTCTTGACCGTCGGCACCAGCTGGGTCATCACCCGGTCGTACTCGAGCACTGCGCCGGACAGTGGTCCCGTGGTCACGACAGCCTCCGTTGACCGACCTTAGCGGGGCAGCTCTTCGCCCGCCTCTTCGCGCACCATGTACTCGGCGTACCAGTCGGGCCAGTCCGCGTCCGCGTGGCCGATCCGCTTCTCGTGTTCGCCGTGCGCCGCCGCCGCTCGCCGTAGCGCGCCCGCCAACTCTGTGGCGGAGGTGAACGAGGTCGCCGCGTCGACCCGGCCCGGCAAGCGCGTCGTCACCTCCTGGACGAGCCAGCCGTTGCCATCGGGGTCGCTGAAGGTGGCGAAGGTGCGGTAGCTGGGGCCAGCCGGGTCGGGGCCCGCAACGCGCCTGGCCGACCCCTCGGGCTGGAACTGCGCGCCGGGTGTCTCTGCGTGGAACGTCTCGCTGACATCGGCGCCGACCTTGGCGAGCTCTGTTCGCGCTGACTCTATGTCGGAGACGATCAGGTAGAGGCCGTGCGCCGAACCGGGCGCCGCCGGCGTCAGATTCGTGCCGAATTGGATGGAGCACGCCGAGCCGGGCGGGGTGTATTGCACAATCCGGAACCCGTCGTCAGCGGACAAGTCCGCGTCGAGCCTCCAGCCGAGCTGCCCGTAGAACGCCTTGGCGCGGTCGACGTCCGAGACGGGGATGACCACCACTTCGAGCTTCAGGTCGACGGCCCTCTCGCGGCCTGCCTTCGTCGCATTCATCGCAGCCTCCTTCGGTGCCGGAATCCCAGAGCGATTGTCGCGCCGGGTCTGATCGGTGTGCCCAAGCCCGAGACGTTGGAGGTGCCCCGGTGGTGTCGGAACGGCCCGGAGGTGCACGCAAAGCTACGAAACCGTAATGTCGCGGCATGCAATCGCAGGAGCTGGCCGGCAAGGTGGCGGTCGTGACCGGGGGCGCCGGCGGCATCGGGCGGGCGACGGCTGAACTGCTCGTGGCCGAGGGAGCCAATGTCGTGGTCGCGGACGTCGACGCGGAGGCCGGCCAACAGGTTGCGGCCGGAATCGGTGACGCGGCCGCCTTCAAAGAGACCGATGTCAGCGACCTGGACCAGGTACAGGCGCTGGTCGACTTCGCGGTCGAACGGTTCGGCGGCTTGGACATCATGTTCAACAACGCCGGGATCGGTGGAACGCTCACCCGGTTCCTGCACGACGACCTCCAGGATTTCCCGCGCATCATGGGCGTGAACCTGTTCGGCGTGATCGCCGGCGCGCAGCGTGCGGCGCGCTACATGAAGGACCACGGCGGTGGCTGCATCATCAACAACGCGTCCATCGCGGCCATCAATGCCGGGGCTGGCATGATCTCTTACCGGGCCTCCAAGGCGGCGATCGCCCACGCCACGAAGTGCATGGCCATCGACCTGGCGCCGTACGGCATCCGGGTCAACTGCCTCACGCCGGCGCACATCCGCACCGGCATCACGACCTACGACATGGAGCCCGTACTGCGCTACATGCAGCCGCTGGAGCGGCAGGCGCAGCCCGGAGACGTGGCCAACGCCGTCGTCTTCCTGGCCAGCGAGCGTGCGGCCCAGGTGACCGGCGTCGTGTTCCCGATCGACGGCGGGACGACGGCGGGCCCTCCCTACGCGCAGACGAAGCTGATCATGTCCACCGCCATGCCCCCGCAGGAAGCTCCCGGCCCGAAGCCGTGACGGGAACGGCCGGGCGGCCGTTGGCTCAGGACGCCGGCGCCAGGTCGAGATGGAGGCTCTGGAGGCCGCGCAGGAAGAAGGTCGGCAGATAGTCATACCGCCGATCGTCCGCCGGGCCGTGGTGCTCCTCGGAGATCGTGATGTCCGACGTGCGATCGAGGAATCGGTTGACCGTCACGCGGCCCTCGGCACGGGCCAGCGGCGCCCCGGCGCAGGTGTGCAGGCCGAACCCGAACGCGATGTGCTGACGGGCGTTCGCCCGCTCTATGTCGAACTCATACGGGTTCTCGAACATACGGGGGTCACGGTTGCACGCCCCGGGCACCAGCATGACGGTGCCGCCGGCCGGGATGTCGACGCCGCCGAGCGACGTGCGGACGCGGGCCATCCGGAACTGCGTGCGCAGCGGGCTCTCCAGACGGAGCATCTCCTCAATGAAGTTCGGGATCCGCGTCCGGTCGTCTCGGACGAGCTTCTGCAGATCCGGCCGCTCGCCGAGCGCCCGGAGCGCAAAAGAAAGGAGACGCACGGTGGTCTCCTGTCCGCCTGCGAACAGGTTGGCCGCGATGAGCGCGGCGTCCTTCACCTCGGGCGTCGAGCCGTCCGGGAATGTCGCAGCGGCCAGGCCGGTCAGGACGTCGTTCCGAGGCTCGCGGCGGCGGTCCTCGATGTAGCCGTGGAAGCGCTCGTAGAGGAACTCCAGCGGTTTGTGGCCGACGTCCTCGTGCGCCGTGGACAGCCGCTCCCGGAAGAGGGAGTGGTCGGATTCGGGGACTCCCTCGAGGTCGGCGATCACGGTCAGGGTGAACGGCTCGGCGTAGGCGCCGACCATTTCGCACGAACCCTCGCCGACGAACCCGTCGATGAGGCTGTCGGCGTAGGCCCACATGAAGTCCTCGTTCTCTTTGAGCCCCTTCGGTGTGATGAGCCGCATCAGGAGGTGACGATGGTTCGTGTGGTTCGGGGGGTCGAACGAGGGGAGCTGGTCGCTGAACGGCAGCTCGTCGCGGCAGTTGACGATGATGTCGCTGACGTCATCCCCCTCCAGCGGTTGCGAGAAATTCACGAACGCCCCCGCGACCACATTGCACGACGAGTAGGTCCCCGACGGCCGATCGTTCGGTGGGAACACGGCGGGGTCGCCGTAGACCGCCATCGCTTCCTGATGGCCCGTGATCAGGAACACGCCGTAGTGGGGCTCCCGCCAGACCGGGCTCTGCGCCCGGACCCAGTCGAAGTAGGGGTACGGGTCGTCCTGAATCTCCCGGTCCGTGAAGAAATTGGTCTTCTCGAACTCACTCACCGGCGACCTCTCTGGGGTTGTGGCGGTTTTCGGAAAGGGCGTGGCGAGCCGCGACGTACCCGAAGACCATGGTGTTGGCGATGCTGGCGCCCGGGCCGAGGTAGTGACGGCCCATGACCGTCGCCGTGCCGTTGCCCGTGGCGTAGAGACCCTCGATCGGCCGATCGTCCTGGCCGATCACCTGCGCGTGCTCGTCGGTGAGCAGCCCACCACAGGTGCCGATGTCACCCGGTACGACCTGAACCGCGTAGTACGGGGGTTCGTCTATGGGCCCGAGACAGGGATGCACCCTGCGGTTCGGATCGCCCAACGCCCGGTTGTAGGCGGACTCGCCCCGGCCGTAGTCGGGGTCGGAGCCATGTACGGCGTGCTCGTTGAACCGCTCCACCGTCTCGGAGAGCCCGGCGGCGTCGATGTCACACATGTGGGCCAGGTCGGTGAGCGTCCAGGCCACCTTGAGCATGCCGCTCTCGAGCAACGTCTTGGGGAAGCGACCCGGCCGGGAGCGCAGGTGCGCGTAGCGCTTGCGGTAACGGTCGTCGAAGATGAGCCAACAGGGGACGGCGCGGCTGGTCTTGTCGCGGGCGTACATCGCCTTTCCGACCTCCATGTACGAGTTCGACTCGTTCACGAAGCGCTGCCCTGCGGCGTCGACGTAAATCGTGCGCGGACGCTGGCGTGCCTGGTCCAGCGTGGACTGTCCGAAGCGACCCGTCCGAGGCGACGGGAGCCACCAGGCTTCGTCCATCAGGTCGGTCTTCGCTCCGAGCGCCATGGCCGACCGCAGGACCTCGCCCGTGTCGCCCGGATTCGCGATGGACCACCTGCCGCGATTCGGCTGGTCGCCCCCGTACTGCTGACGCATCTCGGGATTGTGGGCGAACCCCCCGGAAGCCAGCAGGACCCCGAGACGGGCGCGGACGAGGACGGGAGACCCGTTCCGCACCGTGCGCACCCCGACGACGCGGCCGTTCTCGGTGATCAACTCCTCGAGGGGTGCCTCGGTCCAGACGGGGACGCCGCGGGCGAGGGCGACGTTCGCGATCTGGGCGATCAGGGACGCGCCGTTGGTCAGCAGCGCCTGGCGCCGGAGCCGGGCCGCGTACGTCCGGAGCACGACGCGGGCCGAGACGGCGAATGCCCCCATGCTGCGGTTGTAGTGGGACAGGGAGCGCGCCTCGTTCGTCATCACGGCCAGCCCAAGGCTCTGCGCCAGCCCCGGCTGCAGTTTCTGGAGCCAGGGCCCGAGGACCCGGCCGTCGAAGGGGATCGGCTCAATCCCACGCCCGACCTCATGGCCGCCCTTGGCGCTCGAGTAGTAGTCGCTGTAGCCGCGGCAGTAGGTGAAGCGCACGCCTTGCTCCTGGAGGAAGGAGACCATCTCAGGCCCGGCGGTGAGGAAGGCGTGGCGGCGTTCGAACGTGGAGGCCGGCCCAACGTCACCCACGACCGTCTCGAAGTGGACCATGGCGTCCTCGTACGAGTCCGCCATCCCTGCGGCCCGCATCACGGGATTGTCCGGGACCCAGACGATCCCGCCCGACATGCAGGTCGATCCTCCGATCCGCTCCTGCTTCTCGAGCACGAGCGCTTCGGCGCCCGCATCCGATGCGGCGAGCGCCGCGACCATGCCACCGCCGCCGGACCCCACGATCACGACGTCGACGGTGGAGTCCCACGTCGTCATGTCACGACCTCACTGACCTCCCCGAGAACCACTGCCGCGCGGACGTGAAGCTAGCAGGCCCCGTTGACGATTGCTACGAGTCCGAAGTATTCTGCGGCGGACCGTCGATGAGCAAAGTGGGGGCCATGAGCGGGAATTCGAGGATGCTGACCTATCCAGCCGAGGGCCTGGGTGCCCCGAAAGACCGCCATCCGGCACCTCTCGTCGACCTCGGACTGCCAGCGGGAACCGAGGTGTTCTCCGCCGACGACCACATCTCGCTCGCGGACGACATCTTCTACGAGCGCCTCCCAGAGGGCATGAAGGACCGTGCGCCCCGTGTCATGAACGTCGAGGGCGGATGGGTGCTCGGCGTCGACGGCAAGTCGATTCTCGTCCCCGAATTCGTCAGGGTGCTCACCCAGTACGACCCGGTGCCCGGGTCCCACTCCGGCGACATCGAGGCGCGCCTCACGGCGCTCGACTCGGAGGGCATCACCAGGGAGCTCGCCTTCCCCAACTCCATCCTGGCGTTGTTCGGCTGGCCGGACCGGGAGGTCCGAGAGGCTTGCTTCCGCGTGTACAACGAGCACATCGCCGATGTGCAGGAGCGGTCTGGCAACCGCATCTACGGCGTCGGCCTGATCAACTGGTGGGACCCCGAGGGGGCTCGCCGGACGGTGAACGAGTTGAAGGCGCTCGGGCTCAAGACGTTCCTGATGCCGCTCATGCCGGGGAAGGACACCGACGGGAACCCGATCGACTACGCCAGCACCGCGATGGACGGGGTGTGGGACGCCATTGAGGAGGCGGGCGTCCCGGTGGCGCACCACATCGGTGAGAACCCGCCGGCGACGCCGATCGCGTTCAACGCGCTCAGCATCGGGATGCTCCAGTCGGTGGCACCTTTCCGTGACACCTTCGGGAAGTACATCTTCGGGGGCATCCTGGACCGCCACCCCGGCCTGAAGATCGGCTACTTCGAGGGAGGGATCAACTGGGTGCCCGCCGCGCTGCAGGACGCCGAGCACATCGCGGCTTCTTTCCAGCATCTTGCGGACCTCAAGATCGAGCACGAGCCGACGTGGTACTGGGAGAACCACATGTGCGCCTCGTTCATGGTCGACCCGCTCGGGCTCGCCCTCCTGGCGCGCATCGGCGTGAACCGGGTGATGTGGTCGACCGATTTCCCGCACAACGAGAGCACCTACGGCTACAGCAACCGGTCACTGGGGTCCGTCGTGGACGCGGTGGGGCCCGAGGCGACGGTGGCGATCGCCAGCGGCAACGTCAAACGCTTTCTCGGAATCGACAGCTGATGCCCGCCGGGCTCATGGCAGCCGTCACTCCGACGCGCATCCCGCCGGAGGCGGACGC
Source organism: uncultured Acidimicrobiaceae bacterium (assembly GCA_963834405.1). GTDB lineage: Bacteria > Actinomycetota > Acidimicrobiia > Acidimicrobiales > RAAP-2 > Bog-473. The sequence goes on from CAWIBX010000005.1 coordinate 719,196, forward strand.
CCGCCGGATGCAACGGGACCGGATGGCGCGCGTGCGCGGCCTGATGCACGAGCAGGGGCTCGACGCGCTCATCCTGCTGGGCAACACGAACGTCGTCTACGCGACCGGTGCGATCTGGCCCCTGGCCGACTCGGGCCGGGCCAATTTCGAGCTGCCCGTCGCGGTGGTGCTGGCCGACGACGAGTGGCCACACCTCTTCTCGCCGGTCCGCCCGGATGATCGGCTCCGGACCCAATGGCCGTCCGATCATCTGCATGGCCCCGTGTACCTGGACTTCGACGAGGGTGTGCAGTTGTTCGCAGTGGCGCTCGCGGGTCTCGTTCCCTCCGGAGCCGTGATCGCGACGGACGAATGGACCAACGCCTTACGACGCGAGGATTCCCTCCTCTTCGCAGGGAAGGCCCCGCTGGACGGCGGGCCGGTGATCAGCCGGGCCAAGGCACGCAAGACACCCGACGAGCTCGCACTCATGCGCGAAGGCCTTCGCATCACCGAGCGTGCCATCGCGGATGTTCAGGCGCGACTGTCCCCCGGGGTGCGCCAGACGGACCTCACCGCCACGTTCCTCCGCACGATCTTCGAGGCGGGAGCGGACGCCAATGTCCTCGACCCCATCTGGCAGGTCATGCCCGCCCGCATCGCCGACGGGCCCTGGACGACGACAGGGGATCTCGCCTGTCCGCTCTCGTCGACCGAGCGTGAGCTCGCCGAGGGTGACGTGCTGTGGGTCGACACCGGCATCAGCTATGGCGGCTTCCATTCCGACTTCGGGCGCACATGGGTGGTGGGGCGCGAGCCAGACGCCACGCAACGCGCACAGTTCGAACAGTGGCGGACGATCATGGACGCCGTCCTCGCTGTCACCCGGGCCGGAGCGACGGCGGCGGATCTCACCGCCGCCGCGATCGACGCCGCCGGCGGGGTCAAGCCCTGGATGCCCCACTTCTACCTCGGGCACGGCCTCGGCATCGACAGCGCCGAGATGCCCTACGTCGGGAGCGACATCGGGGAGGCGTTCGACGCGTCGCTCGTCCTGACGGACGGGATGGTTCTGGTGCTCGAGCCGCTCGTCTGGGAAGACGGCGCGGCCGGGTATCGCTCGGAGGAGGTGCTCCTCATCACCGAGGACGGATGGGAGCCGATGACCGACTACCCCTACGACCCCTTCTGAGCCCAGGTGACCACCACCGAAGTCCGTCCCGACGACGAAACGCTGCGCCTGGCCCGCCGGGCCACAGTGCTCGCCGCCATGGAGGCCGAGGACATTGACGTGCTCGTCGTCGGCCGGGAGGCGAATGCCCGCTACGTGTCCGGGGCGCCGCGGCTGTGGACGGCGGGGTCGCACCCGTTCGGCCCCGGCTGCGTCCTCGTGCGCGCGACCGGAGCGGTACACCTGCTGAGTACCTGGGACGAAGGGGTTCCCGCCGAGATCCCCCATGAGAACCTCTACGGGATTTCGTTCAACCGGATGACGTTTTTGAAGGTGCTCCAGAACATCGAGGGTGCCGCGACCGTGCGCACCGTGGCGACCGACGCGCTGACGCCGTCATCGGCCCAGATGCTGCCCAAGGCGTTCCCCTCGGCCGAATTGGTGGACGGCGAGCCGATGCTCCGTCGGCTCCGCAGCGTCAAGACGCCCGGGGAGGTCGAGGCCATCCGCGCCGCGGTCGCCGTCGCGGAACGCTCGCTGGACGCGGCCGTGCGCTCCCTGGCGCCCGGCGTCACGGAGCGACAGCTCACGGGCGTGTTCATGGAGGCGATGGCGGCGGCCGGCGTGACGACGCCCGCCGGCCAGGACGTGGCCTGGATCACCTCGCGCCAGCACCCGTGGCGACGGTCGAGTCGCGACCAGCCCGTCCGTGACGGTGACCTCGTCGCGTTCGAGGCGGGCGTGGTCCTGCGGGGGTACTCCGGGGAACTCGGCCGGACGTGTGCGGTCGGCGGATCCCTCGACCGTGGGCTCTCCGAGAAGTGGGACGAGCTGCGGGACCGTCTGCTGGCCGCCTGCCGCGTCGGCGCGTCGCTGTCCGGTCTCTTCGAGGCCTACGACGCGGCGGGGGTGCCGGTGCCCCCGATGCCGATCGCCCGGGGACTCGGGCTCGGCTTCGACCTTCCCCTGGTGACCGGCGCGCTCCCGCACCTCGCCGCCGAGCAGCGGCTCGAGCCGGGCATGGTGCTGGCGCTCACCGGCTACGTCTGGAAGGAGGGCGTCGGGGCGCACTTCGGCCAGGAGCCGCTCGTCATCACCGAGGCCGGACCGGAGCCGCTCTCGACCACGCCGTTCCGCGAGACAAGGAGCCCGCAGACATGACCGCAGCCGAAGTCCCACCCCAGGAGGAGATTATTCTCTACGAGAAGGACCCGAGCACCCGGATCGCGACGATCACGCTGAACCGGCCCGACCAGCTCAACGTTCCCACGATCGCGGCCAGGAAGCGGTACGCGGACCTGATCTTCAAGGCCAGCATCGACGACGACGTGAAGGTCCTGGTGGTCCGGGGGGTGGGCGACCACTTGGGCACCGGCGCCGACCTCGACGAGGTGATGTACAAGCAGGCCGAGGGCCGGGTGCTCTGGGAGGAGTTGGGGCTGGACGAGGAGGACGGTGTCACCATGCCGTCCCAACGTTCGTACCGGGCCGGCGCCTCGCTGTTGCACTGGTACGGCAACGTCCGATCCGGTTGCCGCAGCCTGCAGGACTTCAAGAAGATCAGCATCCTGGAGGTGAAGGGCTACTGCTACGGCTGGCACTTCTATCAGGCGGGCGATGCCGACATCGTGATCTCCTCAGACGACGCCCTGTTCGGCCATCCGGCCTTCCGCTATGTCGGTTGGGCGCCTCGGATGTGGCAGTGGGCGACGATGATGGGTCTGCGCAAGTTCCAGGAGATGGTGTTCACCGGGCGTCCCTTCACGGCGAAGGAGATGTACGAGTGCAACTTCGTGAACAGCGTCGTTCCGCGCGCCGACCTCGAGGCGGAGGTCGAGAAGTACGCGCAGGCATGCGCCCGGACGCGGCCCACGGACACGGTGTTCCTGCAGAAGGTGTTCTTCGAGATCTACAAGCAGCAGCAGGGCGAGTACATGGGCAGCATGCTCAGCGCCTGGCTCGAGTCGATGGGCGGACTGGCCCGCAACGACGTTGACGGCAGGTCGGCGAACCTCAGTATGGAGACCATGGACGCCGGCCTGAACGTCGAGGTGAAGAACAACGACAACGCCTACCCCCCGGAATGGCGGCTGAGCCGGTCCGGCCGCCGTCGTCGCGACGACGACTGAGGTGGCGGCCACGCCCGCGTCCGGGCCCGGAGGCGGGCCCGTCACGACGCCGCTCGGCGGTCTCCGCGTGGTCGACCTCTCCACCTGGATCGCCGGCGCCTACTGCACCAAGCTGCTGGCCGACGGCGGCGCTGAGGTCATAAAGGTCGAGGCGCCCGCCGGCGACCCCCTGCGCCGGTGGTCTGCCTCGGGCGCCGCCATCGAACCGGGAAGCGACGGCGCGCTCTTCAATTTCCTGCACACCTCGAAGCAGGCCGTCGTCGCCGACGGCGCCGACGCCGACGACCGGGCGTCGCTCCAGACCCTGCTCGCCTCGGCGGACGCCGTCGTCTGGTCGCCCGGTTCTGCCCTGGCCGAGCTCCCCGCGCTGACCCCGGCCGAGATCCGCCTCGCCCACCCTCACCTCACGGTGACCGCGATCACTCCGTTCGGCCTGGAGGGGCCGTGGCAGGACAGGGTCGCCACGGAGTTCACGCTCCAGGCCTGGTCGGGGGGGATCGTCGGTCTGGCGCGGGGGCTGCCCGACCGGCCGCCGGTCTACGTCGGCGGCCAGATCGGCGAGTGGCTGACCGGGCTCTTCGCCGCGATCGGGACCCTGGCGGCCAACCGGAGGGACGACGCGGAAGGCGACCTCGTCGATGTCTCCGTGCTCGAGGCGCTGGTCCTGTGCCTCACCTACTACCCGGTCACATTCAACGACCAGCTGGGCCGGCCGATGCGGCGGCGCCGCTTCATCCCGACGCCCGGAGTCGGAGCGGCGAGTGACGGGCTGGTCGGGCTGGGGGTGGGGACCGGGCAGCAGTGGCTGGACTTCTGCGCCATGGTGGAGCAGCCCGAGTGGACCGAGGACCCCAAGCTCCTCCTCGACCGCACCGCGCTCGCACCGACGATCAACGCCTGGATCGCCGCGCACACCGTCGAGGAGGTGCTCGACCTGGCGTCCGCCTTCCGCATTCCCAACGCACCGATCGCCAATGGCTCGAACGTCACAACGTTCGAGCACTTCCGCGCCCGCGCGAGCTTCGCGCCCAATCCCAAGGACGGGGCGACCAACCCCGGCCCGCCCTTCCGGCTCAGTGCAGGCCGGCTACGCACCCCCGAACCGGCGCCCGGGCTCGACGAGCAGAAGATGGCGGATCTGTTGGAGCGACCCGATGCCGAAAAGCCCCGCACCCGGGTACCCGCACGTTCGGCGCCGCGGGGACTGCCCTTCGAGGGCCTCCGCGTCCTGGACATGACCGCGTTCTGGGCGGGCCCTCTGGCCAGCCACGTGCTCGCACTCCTCGGCGCCGAGGTGATCCACCTGGAGTCGGCGAGCCGTCCCGACGGGGTGCGGCTGGTCGGCGGCGTGCCCCAGTCCGAGGAGCAGTACTGGGAGCGGGGTCCGATCTTCGCCGCCCTCAACACCAACAAGAAGAGCCTGACGCTCGACCTGCGGGCACCCCGCGGCATCGAGATCCTCCGCCGGCTGGTCGCGACGTGCGACGTGGTGGTCGAGAACTACACCCCTCGCGTCCTCGACCAGCTAGGCCTGGACTTCGAGACGCTCCGGAGCGACCGCCCCGACCTTGTGATGGTGCGGATGCCCGGGTTCGGACTCGACGGGCCCTGGCGCGACGAAGCCGCGTTCGCCTTCGTGATAGAGGATGCCTCGGGCCTCACCTGGCTCACCGGCCATCCCGACCTCCTGCCGTTCGAGCCCTATACGGTCGGCGACCCCAACGCCGGGCTGCACGCGCTGTATGGGTTGCTGCTCGCGTTGGCGCACCGACGCCGGACCGGCGAGGGCTGTCTGGTCGAGGCGGCGATGGTGGATGCCGGCGTCAACGTCGCTGCGGAGCAGGTGATTGAGTCCTCCGCCTATGACTCCCTCCTCATGCGCCAGGGGAACCGCGGGCCCTGCGCCGCACCCCAGAACCTGTACCAAGCGGCCGGACCCGACGAGAGTGGTCGTGACGACTCCTGGGTGGCGCTCGCCGTCGCAACCGACGAGCAATGGCTGGCGCTGCGCCGCGCCTTGGACGAACCGGAGTGGGCGGCGGACCCCGAATTGCAGACACCGGCCGGACGCACGCGCGCGCATGATCGTATAGACGCGTGCATGGCGGAGTGGTGCCGCGCCCGGCCGGCGGACGACATCATCGGTCTCTTGTGGCCGGCCGGCGTGGCCGTCGGAAAGGTGATGCAGCCCCACCACCAACCCGATCTCCCGCCGCTGGAATTCCGGGGCTTCTTCGAGGAGCTGGCACATCCGGTCATCGGGACGTCTCGCTACAGCACGCTCCCGATGAAATTCTCGAACAGCCCCGACCGCCTGCACGCCCGGCCCGCGCCACTGCTCGGTGAGCACAACGACGAGCTTTTGCGGGAGCTCGGCCTGAGCAGCGCCGAGATCGACACGCTCGAAGCCGACGGGGTCATCGGTGCCTCGCTCGTCTCGGAGGCCTAGGCGCATGCCGCCACCGCCGTATTCTTCGAGGATGGGATTCGAGGCGGCCCCCTTCGACGTCGTCGAGGCGTCCCGCCGCGTCTGGCTGCAGCGCTGGGACCCCGAGGCGGCGTCAGGGATGGCCGTGTTCACCGCCATTCTGCGGTCCTATCAGCTGCTCAACGACCAGGTGCAACACGTGGCGCGGCGGCACGGCCTCACGTTCGCCCGTTATGAGGTCCTGGCCTGGCTGGCCACGGACCCCGAGTCCGCCCTGACCCTGAGCTGGATCAGCAAGACCCTGCGTATCCCACCGGCGACGGTCACGAACATCATCGACCGGCTGGAGGACGACAAGCTCGTCCGGCGGGTGCCGCACCCGTCGGACGCCCGCACGACGCTCGCAGAGATCACGGCGAGGGGACGCAGGGTCGCCATGGAGGCGACGGCGGACCTGAACGCGCAGGTCTACGAGAGCATCGGACTCTCCGAGCCGGAGCGCGGCCGACTCACCGACCTCCTCGCCCAGTTGCGGGCCAGCGGCAACGAGTTCGACATACAGCGATCGAACGAGGTCATCGAAGAATTGGGAGCTCGGGAGGCTCGCAAGCGCGGGGCCTGACGGGCGCCCCGATCACGCGCGAGGGAAGGAAGACGGAGAGTCGCCGCTCCGTACGGCATCCTGCACCAAGCGGATCGCCCACGTGAGCGTCCGAATCGCCAGGTCATTGTCCAGCTCCCAGTCCGAGACGAGCCGCTCGTAGCTCGCCACACCCCACAGGACATCGAGCAGGGCGGCGACACCCCGGCGTTCCGAATCGGGCCAATCGAGGGTCCAGTTCTCGAGAGCCGCGAGGAGTGCGGATCTCTGGCGTCGGTGCGCGTCTGTGAGCGTCGGATCCTGGGGCGTCTTGGCCCGCAGCGGGTAGGACGACACATGCGCCAGCGTTCGGAAGGCGATGTCAGCGACGTCCTGGAGTCGCATCCCCCCCAGATCGATGCCGGCCTCCTGCTCCAGCCGATGCATCACGGCGTCCCGGAGGCCGCGCTCGTTCCCGAAATAGCGGTATACGGTGCGCTCGTTGACACCGGCCTGCTCGGCCACGCCCCGGACGGTCAGCGCGCGCCAGTCACGGATGGAGGAACCCTGGAGCAGTTCGCACCCGGCCGCCACGATCCCTTCGCGGGTTTCCACGGCCTGTTGGCGGCGGAGGGGACTGTCGTACTGTCGCGAGGCCGGGGTGGCCGCCTTGGTCACGGTGCACCTACCTGATCAGTGCCGGTAGCGTCTCCCAGCCCCGGACGGTCGATGTCGGCGACAGCCGGGCGTTGTCCACATCGATGTCCCACTCGGGAATCCGGGCGAGCAGTTCCTCGAGGGCGATGCGCCCTTCCATCCGGGCGAGGGCCGACCCCATGCAGAGGTGGATTCCGTTCCCGAAGGTCAGATGCCTGCTGGCTTCTCGGTGGATGTCGAAGCTGTCCCCGTTCGGGAATCGTCGATCATCGCGGTTGGCGGACCCGAGGAGGAAGAGCATCACCCCTCCCTCGGGCACCTTCATGTCGCGCACGACGAGATCCTGGCGGGCGATGCACCTTCCCACGTGGGGCGCCGGAGACTCGAAGCGAAGGATCTCCTCTATGGCGCTGGGGACGAGCGAGGGGTCCTTCACGAGCTCCGCCCGCTGATCGGGATGATCGGCCAACACCTTGGCGGTCCATCCGATGAGGCGCGTCGTCGTCTCGTTTCCGGCGCCGGCCAGCACCTCTAAGTAGGTCAGCAGCTCGGTCCGGGTGAGCTTGCGCACAGTCCCGGTCTCGTCGGTGAACTCCGCATTGAGCAGCTCGGTCATGATGTCGTCGGAGGGATGGTCGGCTCGCCAGTCGATGTAGTCGGCGAACATCGCCCCGGTCACGATGTTGCCCTCGACCTTCATGGGCTCACCCTCCTTGGTACGGAGGCTCGCGTCCACGTGGTCGCGCACACTTTCTTGATCGCTCTCGGGGATGCCGAGGAGCATGCTGATGACCCGCATCGGCATCTGCGCGCCGAAGTCGGCGATGACGTCGAAGCCGTCCGAGCCCACAAGCGGGTCGAGGCTGTGCGCACAGAACTCACGGATCTTCGGCTCGAGCTCGGCGACGCGCCGCGGGGTGAAGGCGCGGGACAACAGCCGGCGGTGGATGGTGTGCGTCGGGGGGTCTTCGAAGATGATGACGCCGGGAGGGATCTCAATGTCCGCCTTGATGACCTCGAGAATGGCACCCTTGCCCGAAATGTACGTCTGCGCGTCGAGCAGGCCCTTCTCCACGTCCTCGAACCGGCTCACGGCGAAGAAGTCGTGGGTGTCGTTGTAATAGATGGGCGCCTCTTCGCGCAGCCTCCGGTACACGGGGTAGGGGTCGGCGTTGATCTCGACGCTGTACATGTCGTAGTAGACGTCGCTCACGTCCGCCTCCCCGGGTCGACCTTCGACGAAGATTTGATGTCAGAGTATGACGTGAACAGCGGAGAGGTTCAATGCCGAGACTCAAGAAGGCGTCCGCAGCTCCCGCTTGAGCACCTTCCCCGAGGGGTTCCGGGGTAGCGCGTCCAGGAAGGTGACGGTCTTCGGGACCTTGAAGCGCGCCAGCTGTCCGTGGCAGTGCTCTAGGAGTTCTTCTTCGGTCGCCGGGAGTCCGGGCCGTAGCACGACGAACGCCACCGGGACCTCGCCCCAGCGCTCGTCCGGTCGTGCGACCACCGCAGCCTCGAGCACCGCCGGGTGCTCGTAGAGGACCCGCTCGATCTCGGAGCCCGCGATGTTCTCGCCACCCGACACGATCATGTCCGTGAGCCGGTCGACGATGAACAGGTAGCCGTCCTCGTCGCGCACCCCGATGTCCCCGGTGTGGAACCAGCCGCCGGCGAAGGCCTTCGCCGTGGCCTCGGGGTCCCGCCAATAGCCCTTGAACACCTTGGGCCCGCGCAGCACGATTTCGCCCCGTTGGCCGGCGGCCACGGGCCGGCCCTCTTCGTCCCAGAGGTCGAGCTCCAGGTGGAGGCACGGTCTGCCCACGGAGCCGAGTTTGGACACGATGCTGTCACGATCGAGAAACGTGTCACCCGAGACCGTCTCCGTGAGGCCGTACGCGTCCGCGAACCAGGCCGAGGGGAAGACGCGCTGGATCCGCTCTATCAGCGGTATCGGCATCTTCTCGCCGCCGTTGATGATCAGACGGACCGACGACAGGTCGCGCTCTTCGATGTCGGGCAGGGCCATGAGTGCATTGACCATGGCGGGGGCCAGCCAGACCGTGGTCACCCGCGACCGCTCCAGGTCGTCGGCCACCGCAGCGGCGTCGAACGAGCGGTGGATCACGGTGGTGGCGCCCGCCGCGATGAGCGACGTCGTCGTCAGGTCGAGCGCGCCCACGTGGTACAGCGGTCCGCAGGCCAGGCCCAGGTCGTCCGCGGTGAAACCGAATTCGACGATCTGCGCGAGGTTCTTCCAGGCCAGGTTGGCGTGGGTGATCATCACCCCCTTGGGGCGGCCCGTGGTGCCCGACGTATACATGAGCCGGTGGACGTCGTCGGGTTCGGCCGACGCCCTGGGCGGCGCGGTTGCCTCCGACTGCAGCTCGGCGAAGCCGGTCCACCCGCGTTCCGGCGCGGCCGAGAGGCAGGACCGTACCAGGACGCCTTCCAAGCCCCGGGTTGCATCGTCCGCCAGTGGAAGAAGTGCCTCGTCGCAGACGAGGGCGCGTGCCTCGGAGTGCTCCAGGATGTAGCGCACTTCCGGTGCCGCGAGCCGCCAATTGATCGGCATGGCGATGGCACCGAGGTAATTGGCGGCGAAGATCGTCTGCAGGAATTCGGGACAGTTGTAGGAGAGGAGCCCCACGACGTCGCCTCTGCGGACGCCTCGGGCGTGGAGCCCGCCGGCGAGTGACCGCACAGCCACCGCCATCTCGCCGTATGTCGTGGTCCGGCCTTCGAAACGCGTGATCGCGCGTTGGGGCGACCACACCGCGTGATGCTCCAGCACCCCGAACCAGTTGACGTCTGTTTCCATCTTCATCCTGATTCCCCACTAGCGTCTTCCCCATGAGTGCGCAGGCGAACGGGGAATCGCGGCGCAGCCAGAAGTGGGAGTCGCGCCGCGACGCCATCATCGACACGTCGGCACGGCTCTTCGCCCGGCAGGGATACCACGCCACGGGGATCATGGAGCTCTGTGCCGCCAACGATCTGGGCAAGGGCGCCCTCTACCACTACATCGGCTCCAAGGAAGAGCTGCTGGCCGCAATCCACGACCGCGTGATGGACGAGGTCATACAGGGTGCCGACCGGGCCGTGTCGGCGGGCGGGACCCCGTCGCAGCAGCTCGTGCTTCTCGGGAGCGAGCTGCTCGATGTCATCCACCGCTACCCGGACCACGTGTGGGTCTTCCTGCACGAGTTCCCGGCGCTCACCGGAGCGAGGGCCGAGCGCTTTCGCAGCCGCCGCCGGGAGTACGAAGCGCGGGTGGAGCAGGTCCTGCGGTCCGGGATTGAGGCGGGCGAGTTCCGCGACGTCGATCCCTGGCTGACGGCCCGGGCCTGGTTCGGCATGCACAACTACACCTACCTGTGGCTCAAGCCGGGCGGGCGCCTCGACGCCCGGTCGATCGCACAGCCGTTTGCCGAGATCTTCATGCGCGGGATCGCGACCGGTGCCGGCGACCGCGGCGCGGAGGTCACGGAGATCACGGTGCCGAATACCCGCCGTCAATGACGAGCGCCGCTCCCGTGGTCCAGCGGGAGTCGTCACCGGCCAGATACGAGTAGGCACCGACCAGGTCGGCGGCCGACCCCAGTCCGAGAGGATGCCGCGCCGCGATGGCGTCCAGCGCCTCTTCGGGGAGTCCGGTGTGGATGGCGGACCGGAACGTGCCCGGGCAGACACAGTTGACCCTGATGCCGTCCCGCGCGTACTCCACGGCCGCCACCTTCGCGAGCTCTATCACCGCCGCCTTCGTGGCGCAGTAGGGAGCCGAGTGTGACCAGGCCGTCATGCCCGCCACGGACGCCGTGAGGATGATGGAGCCTGAGCGCTGCGGCCGCATGACGCCCACCGCGGCGCGCACGCCGTTGACCGCTCCGAGGACGTTGACCCGGAATGCCCGCTCCCAGTCCTCGGTGGCCAGGTTGTGGATGCGGCCGTTGGGCCCCAGCACGCCGGCGTTGCCGATGAGCACGTCGAGGCGCCCGAAACGTTCGACCGCCAGGCTGACGACCCTCTCGACCTGGGTGAAGTCGCTCACGTCGGCCAGGGTCGTCTCTATCCGGGCACCGGTCTCCGCCAGAGGGTCGACGGTCGCGGCCAGTGACTCGGCGGACAGGTCGCTCAGCACGAGATCCGTGGCTGGCTCACCGGCCAGCCTTCGCGCGATGGCCGCGCCGAGGGCGCCTCCCGCGCCGGTGACGGCGACGACGCGACTCGGCCCGCCGCCCGTCGTCATGCGAGCAGAGAGGTCACATCGACGGCGCCGGAAGCGGGGAACGCGTCGGGGATGTCGATCGGACCGTTCATCAGCCTCACGCTTGTACCGATCAGTACAGTACACGGTGATGCCGGCCGGCGAACAAGAGAAGTGGACGGCTTCGAAGTCCGACCTCGTGGAGATGCAGCGCCGCATGCTGCGCATACGCGGGTTCGAGGAACGAGTCGCCCAGCTCTACCGCGACGGGCTGGTCCCCGGATTCGTGCACCTGTCGATCGGACAGGAGGCGGCTGCGGTGGGCGCCTGTTGGGCGTTGCGACCCGACGACGTCATCACCTCGACGCATCGCGGCCACGGCCACTGCCTGGCCAAGGGTCTCGACCCCCTGGGCATGTTCGCCGAGCTGATGGCGCGAGAGGAAGGCACCAACCGCGGCCGCGGCGGGTCCATGCACATCGCGGATCCCAAGTTGGGGATCTTCGGCGCCAACGGCATCGTGGCTGCAGGCCTTCCCATCGCCGTCGGCGCGGCAACGGCAGCGCAGATACGGGGCCAGGACACCGTCGCCGTGGCCTTCTTCGGCGATGGTGCCGCCGCGCAAGGAGCGTTTCACGAGGCACTCAACCTGGCCGCCGTGTGGCGGCTTCCCGTGATCTTCTTCTGCGAGAACAACGGCTACTCCGAGTTCTCGCCGGCAGCGTCCCAGCACGCCACGACCCTGGAGCGCCGGGCTGGCGGCTACGCGGTTCCGTACGCGTTCGTCGACGGCAACGACGTCGTGGCCACAGCCGGCGTCACGCGGGAAGCGATCCTCGCCGCGCGGTCGGGACGGGGCCCTGCGATCGTCGAGGCATCGACCTATCGCTGGCACGGCCACTACGAGGGTGACCCCCAGCGCTACCGCTCCGCGGAGGAACTCGAGGAGTGGAAGGAGCGGGACCCGTTGCTGCTCCACCGGCGTCGCCTGCTCGACGCCGGCGTCGGCGAGGCCGAGCTCCAGGCGCTCGAGTCCTCGGTGGCGGCGGAACTCGATGCGGCGGTCGATCGGGCCCGCGCCTTCGCAGCCCCGTCGGCCGGCTCTCGCTTCGACTTCGTCGTGCGCGAACGACCGGCGCGGGACGAACCACCCGCACCTCCGGAGAACGCGGAGGAGTACCGCACCATGGACGCCATCCGGAGAGCGCTGGAGGCCGAGCTCGCCGGCGACGAGCGGGTGTTCCTCGCCGGCGTCGACGTCGGGGAGGGTGGCAACGTGTTCGGCCTCACCCGGGGCCTGCGCGAGCGCTTCGGTGAGCGCGTCCGCGACACGCCGATATCGGAGACCGCGGTCGTCGGCCTCGGCGTCGGCGCGGCCATGGCCGGCATGCGCCCGGTGGTGGAGGTCATGTACCTCGACTTCATCGGGGTCTGCTTCGACCAGTTGCTCAACCAGGCGGCCAAGCTGCCCTTCATGACGGGAGGGTCGGCGGAGATGGCGCTGACGGTACGGACCCAGTTCGGCGCGGGCCGGTCTTCGGGCAGCCAGCACTCCCAGAGTCTGGAGGCCCTCCTCGCACACGTCCCCGGGCTCACCGTCGTGATGCCCTCGACGCCTGCCGACACCTACGGCCTCTTGCGCGCCGCGATCCAGGATCCCAACCCGGTCGTGTTCATCGAGAACAGGCTGCTGTACGGCATGAAGGGTCCGATGCCGCCGGCGGACCACCTCGTCCCCATCGGCCGCTCGGCGGTCGTCCGGCCAGGGACCGACGTGACCGTCGTCTCCGTCTCGCGGATGGTGCACGAGGCGACGGCGGCGGCGGAGGAGTTGAGCGGAGAGGGGATCTCCGTGGAGGTCGTCGACCTGCGGACGGTCGCACCCCTCGACATGGCACCGGTCCTCGACTCGTTGCACAAGACGAGCCGGATCCTGATCGCGCACGAGGCCGTCGTGCCGTTCGGCATCGGCGCCGAGATCGCGGCCACGGTCGCACGCGAGGGGTTCTGGGATCTCGACGCACCCATTGAGCGAGTCGGCGCCTCCGCGACCCCGCCTCCCTATGCCCCCGAGCTCGAACGGGCGTGGCTCCCGGGCCGCCAGGAGATCGCGGCGGCGATCCGACGGCTGGCCGCGGTGTGACGGGTCCGGGTCCGGTCAGGAGCCGAAGAGGTCAGCAGCCGAGCGCGCGGGCGATCACGAGGTGCTGGATCTCGTTGGTGCCCTCACCGATCTCGAGCACCTTGGCGTCGCAGTAGAAGCGCGCGACGGGTGAGTCGAGCATGTACCCCAGGCCGCCGTGGATCTGTACCGCCTCGGAAGCGGCCCAGGCTGCGGTGCGGCTGGCCTTGAGCTTCGCCATGGCCGCTTCCTTCTGGAAGGGTTGCCCGCCGTCACGCAGGGAGGCCGCGCGGTAGGTGAGCCAGCGTGCCGCCTCCAGCTCGGTGGCGATGTCGGCCAGCTTGAACTGCACCGCCTGGAACTTCGAGATCGGCTGGCCGAACTGGACTCGCTGCCGGGCGTACTCGGTGGCCAGGTCGAGCACGGCCTGGGTCAGGCTCAGCGACAGCGCGGCGATGGAGATGCGCCCGACCTCGAGCGTGCGGAGGAACTGGCTCAACCCCATGTCGGGATCACCCACCAGGTGGTCGTCGGGCACCCAGACGTCGTCGAAGTACAGCTCCCGGGTGTCGAGGCCGCGCCAGCCGATCCCTCGCATCTTGGGCCCCATGGTGAACCCGCGCGTGTCCCTCTCCACCACCAAGGTGGCGTAGCGGGCGGCCTCCTCGCCGGAGCCGCCCGTGCGGGCCAGCAGGGTCACGCCGAACGACATGTCGGTGCCAGCGTTGGAAATGAAGGTCTTGCGGCCGTTGATGAGCCAGCCCCCGTCTTGGCGCTCCGCGCGGGTCTGTATCCCCCGTGCGTCCGAGCCCGCGTCGGGTTCCGTGAGGCCGAATGCCCCTAGCGCCCGGCCCTCGGCCAACGGGCGCAGCCAGCGGTCGCGTTGCTCGTCCGTACCGAACAAGAGGAGAGGAAGCGAGCCGATGGTCACGTGCGCCTGCACCGCCGCCGCGACCGACTGGTCCGCGAGGCCGATCTCCTCCATGGCCGCGACGAAACCGACGGTCGACATGCCGATGCCGCCCCACTTCTCGGGAACGAGCATGCCGAGCAGGCCGAGCGTCCCCATTTCCCGGAGCAGATCGGTGGGGCAACGCGCCTCCTCCCAGGCGGCCGGCGCGCGGCGCGCGATCTCGTTCTGCGCGAAGTCACGGCAGAGCGTGGCCAAGTCACGCTCGTGCTCGCCCAGGGTGAAGTCCACGGACCTATCCTATGGACTGACCGGTACAACGACCCAGTACACTTGCGGGTATGCCCTCCGACCGCGCCCCGCACGTCTTCCCGCAATTCAACAGCGTGGAAGAGGAGCGCCGATACCGCAAGCAACACCTCGCCGCCGCCTTCCGTGTCTTCGGGCGGCTCGGTTTCGACGAGGGTACGGCGGGCCACATCACCGCCCGCGACCCCGAGCTCGTGGACCACTTCTGGGTGAACCCGCTCGGCATGAACTTCCGGCAGATCCGGGTCAAGGACCTCCTGCTGGTGAACCATCGCGGTGAGGTCGTCGAGGGTGACTGGCCGCTCAACCTGGCGGCGTTCGTCATCCACTCCCAGATCCATGCAGCGCGGCCCGACGTCGTGTCCGCCGCACACTCGCACTCCGTCTACGGCAAGGCGTGGTCGGTGCTGCACCGGCGGCTCGACCCATTGACCCAGGACGCCTGCGCCTTCTACGAGGATCACGCCGTGTTCGACGACTACACCGGGGCCGTCCTCGATACGGAAGAAGGCAAACGTATCGCCCACGCGCTCGGCTCGTGCAAGGCCGCCATCCTCGTGAATCACGGCCTGCTCACCGTCGGGCAGACAGTGGACGAAGCGGCATGGTGGTTCGTGACCATGGAGCGCACGTGCCAGGTGCAGCTCGCGGCGGAGGCGGCTGGGGAGCCGGTGCTGATCGACCACGACGTGGCGCAGAAGACGGCCCAGCAGACCGGTGGGCACCGCACGGGTTGGAGCCAGTTCCAGCCGCTCTACGACTTCATCGTGGCCCGGGAGCCCGACCTCCTGGACGAATAGGCCCGCCCGGGGACGTCAGCTTTCTTCCGCGGGCAGGTGGGCCAGGAAGGCGGCCGACCAGCTCCTGAGGTCGCCCGGCACGGCATATCCGCTTTCGTCGTTGATTGCGTCCCAGTGCTCGGCCACGTCCTCCATGGTCACGCCCGGTCCGGGGTGCACGTAGCCGGGGGTGGACGCGATGAAGATGCGCGCGAACCGGCCCGCTCCGGCTGCGTACATCTCGCCGTTCACCGGACAGGCTTCGTGGGCGAGATAGGCCGTCAGGGGTGCCACCAGCTCCGGTGCCATCACGCCGGAGTCGTCGTCTCCGCCCGCCATCCGGGTCATTGCCGCCGGCGCGACGAGGTTGACCCGAATTCCCTGTTTCGCGCCCGCGGTGGCGAGGCTCCGGGTGAGCCCGATGACCGCAGCCTTGGCGGTGGCGTAGGAGGTGTTGTTGGGCAGGCCGAAGACCTCGCTCGACGTGGTCATGACGATGCGCCCGTAGCTCTGCTCGGCCATGTGGGCCCAGGCGGCCCGGGCCGTGTTGAACGAGCCGACCGTGTGTACTGCGAGATGCCGGGCCAGGTTTTCCTCGTCCGCCTCCGGGAACCCGGCCCAGCGGATGATGCCGGCGTTGTTGATCAGGATGTCGATGCGCCCGAACTTCGCCAGGGCAACGTCGACCACCGACGGCGCCCCCGCCGCGGTGACGACGTCGCCGGCATCGGCGATCGCGGTCCCACCCGCTGCGGTGATCTGAGCGACCACCTGCTCGGCAGGCGCGGCGTCCGCCCCGGTTCCGTCCATGCTTCCGCCGAGGTCGTTGACCACGACGGCGGCGCCCCGGCCGGCCAGCAGCAGCGCGTAGGCGCGCCCGATGCCCCGACCCGCGCCGGTCACGACGGCAACCCGCCCGTCGAAGCGAAGGTCGCTCAGATTCGGCCTCAGGCAGCGACAGGGGCCGTGAACCCGAGGAGCCCGCCCAGGGTTCCCCCGACCATGGCATCGCGCTCGTCATCGGGGACCCCGACGAATTGCTCGGCCAGTAGCTGGCGGCTGCCGCGGAACGTCCCCTCGGCGTGCGGGTAGTCGTTGCCCCAGACGAGCGTGGTCAGGCCCGTGATGTGCCGACAGGCGACCGCAACCGGGTCGTCCTGGAAGGAAACGTGGAATTGGCGACGGACGTATTCGCTGGGCATCAGCGGGTACGGCCACTTCTCGTTCAATCGGAACAGCCGCGCCATGTGCTTCTGCTGCTCCGGCGGCAGGGTCTCGTCCCAGTGGCCGAGCCACCAGTCGGCGTCCTGCCCGATGCCGGTGACCCAGCACTTGTCCATGGCGCCCACCAAAGACGACAGCCAGTGGGCGTTGAACTCGATCAGGGAGAAGTGCAGCTCGGGGTACCGCTCGGCGACGCCACCTCCGATGAGCTGGCAGATCAGCTGCTGGGGGACGATCGTGCTGTAGATCGCCTGGGTGATCATGCGTTTGGACGCAGACTTCTCGGTGACCGGCTGGTTCACCTGCGCCGCGTTCTCCATGACCACCTTCAAGGTCGTCGACTCGGGGTCGTTGACCTTCACGCCACCTGTTTGCGTATGGAAGAAGGGCTGCACGCCGTTGGCGACCGCCGCCGCCCAGACGGGGTCGAACTCGCGCGAATAGTAGGGCTTGGGCGGCACCGCGGGCAGCAGGATGGTGCGGAAACCCCCGGCCGCCACACGCTCAATCTCCGCGACCGCGTCGCCGATGTCGGTGATCGGGACCGGCGCGGTTGGTACGAGGCGTGAGAAGTAGGGCGAGAACCGCTCCATGATGTAGTCGTTGTACACGCGGGCGTGAGCCATGGAGAGCTCGTGGTCGTCCGAGTAGAGCCCGAAGAGCGAGAGGTTCGGGTGCATCACCCCGACGTCGACGCCGTCCGACTCCAGGTCTTCGATGATCATCTCGGGGTCACCCTCGGGCATCCGCCCTCCCGTCTGGCGGTACCGGGAGATGGTCCAACCGTCGAATCCCGGGGTGTGCAGCCGCCGGAAGATGCGCGCGCCGCCCTCGACGAGCGGTTCGATCTCGAAGTCCTCCTCCCAGACACCCCGGTCCCGCAGGTGGGTGGGAAGGCGGGTTGTGAACAGGTCGGTGGGCTCCAGAATGTGCCCGTCGGCGGAGACGACAAAGGTCTTGTCCGGCATGTGTTCCCTTCCGTCCTGGACAAGTGAGACGTGTCGGAGCGCGCGAGACTCCTCTCGCCAGACTAGACCAACCGGTCGGTACATCACAACGGCGCACGGCAACGAGGAGGGCACGCGGTGACCGCACGGTGGAAGCAACGCCCGCCCGGCTCCACCTGGGGCGACTGGGGCGACGACGACGAGCTCGGGCGCATCAACCTCATGACGCCGCAGAAGGTGCTGGAGGGCGCGCGCGAGGTGGAGGCAGGTGTCAGCTTCTGCCTGAGCCTGCCCCTCGATTACCCGGGCGGGACGGCGCTGAACCAGCGCCGGCACCCTCCGGTCGTCGCGCCCACCGAGGACATGGAGGGCGCGCCGGGCACCTTCTACAACGTCCGCATGAGCGCCATGCCCGACTTCGGAGACCCCAAGTACGTCGACGTGTGGGCGGACGACGTCGTGACTCTCTCGTTGCAGTACTCCACCCAATGGGACTCACTCGCCCACGTGGGGGCGGAGTACGACGCCGACGGCGATGGGGTCGAAGAAGCCGTGTACTACAACGGCTACCGCGCCGGTATCGACCTGGTCGGGCCGAAGCCCGACGCGCGGGGCGACGGCAGCCGTCACACGGCGTTCGCCCACCATCTCGGTCTGGAGCACATGGCCGCGCACGGCGTCCAGGGCCGGGGCGTGCTCGTCGACCTGGCGCACCACCTGGGGCACGAATGGCAGCGGGTCGACCGCCGGACGCTCCAAGAGATCATGGACGCCGACGGCGTCGTGGTGGAACCCGGGGACGTCCTGCTCCTGCATACCGGCTTTGCCACGAAAGTGCTCGAGTGGGAGCGCAACCCGGACCCGGTGAAGATCCACACGCTGTGTTCCTACCTCGATGCGCGTGACTCCTCCCTCCTGGAGTGGATCGCCGAGTCACAGATCTCCGCCTTGGTGGCAGACAACTACGCCGTGGAGGGGCTCCTGGGCAAGGATCGCGACCCGAGCCGACACTCGTTCCTCCCGATCCACCATCTCTGCCTGTTCAAGCTCGGCGTGCCCCTGGGCGAAATGTGGTACCTGCACGAGCTCGCGGCCTGGCTGCGCGCCCACGGCCGCAGCAGGTTCCTCCTGACCGCTCCGCCGCTGCGGATGCCCGGCGTGGTGGGTTCGCCGGTGACGCCGGTGGCAACCGTGTGACGCCAGGGCTCAGCCGGCGGCGCCCGCGGGCTCGCTGACCGGGGTCATTTCGAACGAGGCGTAGCCGTTGGCGGCCTCGTCGGCCACGACCGAGAACAACTTGGGGCGGCCGGCGGAGTTGAGCAGGTACTTGCGCGGTTTGCCCGGGATGTTCGTGCCGAAGTAGTAGCTGCTCTCACCGAACGACAGAGGCGACGCCGCGCCGCGGTCGATCATGTTGGTCCAGCGCTCTTCGGCGCGCTCCGTCACCTCCACCACGTCACGGCCCTGATCGCGCGCGTAGGAGAGCACGTCGGTGATGAAGTCGACCTGGTCCCCGTTGTAGCGCGGGTTGTTGCCCGCCGCCGCGTGGGGCCCGCCGGGGATGAAGAAATTGGGGAAGCCGCGCGTCTGCACGCCCAGGAACGTGCGCGGGCCATCGGCCCAGTGGTCGGCCAGCCGCAGACCGTCGCGCCCGCGGATGTCTATGTGGGAGAGGGCGCCCGTTCCGAAGTCGAACCCCGTGGCCCAGACGATGATGTCGAATTCCCGGAGACCCGTCGTCGTCTCTATCCCCCGCGGCGTCACCCGCACCATCGGGTCATCGTGCAGATCGACCAGCGACACGTTGGGACGGTTGAACGCCTCGAAATACCCGGCGACGAAGGGCGGCCGCTTCTCCCCGAAGCGCTGGTCCTTGGGGATGAGCCGCTCGGCCGTCGCAGGGTCGTCCACGAGGTGGCGGATCTTCTCCGCAATGAACGCGCACCACTCCCGGTTCGCGTCGGGATTGGACAGGAGGTCCGTGTAGTTGCTCGTCAGCTTGGTGAAGCCGGGGCTGTTCCACATCCTCTCGTAGAACGCACGCCGCGCTGCATCCGTGTCGTCGAAGGCCGCCCGGTCGCAGGGCGGGTGGTGAAACCCGTGGGCCGAGGTGTTGAGCGTCTCGCGCAACGCTTCGAAGCCGGCGCGCAGGTCGGCCTGCTCCTGGGCGCTGATGGGTGCGTTGTTGAGCGGTGTGCACCAGTTGGCCGTCCGCTGGTACACCGTCAACGACGCCACCTCGTCCACGATGGAGGGGACGACCTGCACGCCGCTGGACGACGTCCCGACGACCGCCACACGCTTCCCACGGAAGTCGACCGGGGTCTGCGGCCAGAGACCGGTGTGGTACGCCTCACCCGCGAAGTCCTCGCGCCCGGGCACGTCGGGGATGTACGGCATGGACAGGACCCCGGTGGCCGCCACGAGGAATCGGCAGCGCCACTCGGTCCCGTCCCCGGTGGCGACCCGCCAGGTGCCGGTGTCGGCGTCGTAGTCGGCCGAGGCGACCCGGGCCCCACAGCGGATGTGCCGGCGCAGGTCGAAGCGGTCCACCACGTGGTTCAGGTAACGCTCCGTCTCCGGCTGTGGCGCGAAGTGCTCCCGCCATTCCCACTCCTCGAACAGTTCCCGGGAGAAGAGGTAGCCGTAGGTGTAGCTCTCGGAGTCGAAGCGGGCACCGGGGTAGCGGTTCCAGAACCACGTGCCGCCGACTCCCGCGCCGGCCTCGAGGAGCTGGACGGAGAAGCCCGCTTCCCGGGCGCGGTACAGCTGGTAGATGCCGGTGATGCCGGCCCCGATCACCAGCACGTCGACTTCGGTTCCGGGCGTGCGTCCGCCGGTCGGGGGGTGGTGGGATGAGGCGGTCATTGGCAGGCCCTGTCGCCGGGTGGACCGAGGCGACGACCCCGGGAGCGCACCATCGATACGTTGTACCGACCAGTTAGTCTAACGCCAGCCAACGGAGCCCGGGGACGCAGCACAATGACGATCATGGAGAAGAAGTGGTCGGCCCTGTCCGTGCCCTTTGCCATAGAAGTGCCGGACCGGGTGCCCAAGCAGAGGTACTACGACCCGGACTTCTACCGGATGGAGACCGAACGGCTCTGGCCGCGGGTCTGGCAGATGGCCTGCCGCCTTGAGGAGATCCCCAACCCGGGAGACTTTGCGGAGTACGAGATCCTCGACCAGTCGGTGCTGGTCGTTCGCACCGAGGACATGGGCGTGCGTGCCTTCGAAAATGCCTGCCGGCACCGCGGGGTCCGCTTCGCCCAAGGAAGGGGCTCCAAGCCGGGCGGGTTCGTGTGCCCGTTCCACGGCTGGTGCTATGGGACGGACGGCCGCAACACCCGCGTCACGCAAGCGGGGGCCTTCTCCGAGCACAACCTCCAGCCCGAAGAGCTGAATCTGTCGCCCGTGCGCTGCGAGGCCTGGGGTGGCTGCGCCTGGATCAATCTCGATGCCGACGCGCCCCCGTTGCGACAGTGCATCGAGCCCTTTGCCACCGTGCTCGATGCCTGGAAGGTGGAGTCGCTCCGGGCGGAATGGTGGTACTGCGCCCGGCTCCCCATCAACTGGAAGATCGGGGTGGAGGCCTTCGTCGAGCAGTACCACGTCCTGCAGTCACACCCGCAGCTGCGGATCCCGGGGCGCTATCCGGCCGGTGACGGGTTCGATTCGCACTCGTTCCTCGACTCCGAGCTGCAGTACCTCCGGATCATGAGCGATGGCATGGCCGGCATGGTCCACGCCCGGGACGTGCAGATCGCGGAGGAGCTCGCGGACATGGAACTCCCGGCCGACTACAAGCTGGCGCGATCCACCTGGGACCGGGCGCTCAACGACGCGGTGTGCCGCGCGCACCGCGCCCGGGGCTGCGACATGCCCGACCTGAACACCTTGGCGGAGCAGGGAATCGACGACACGCTGTGGTACCTCTTCCCGCACTTCTTCGTGCTCCCGATGTACAGCAGCGCCACGGCCTACCGCTTCCGCCCGTTGGGCCCGGAGGAGACGATCATGGACATCTGGTCGCTCACCCGGTATCCCGCGGGGGAGGAACCGGAGACGCCGCCCCTTCCTGAGCGCTGGGAGCACGGCGACCCGCGATGGCCCCCCATTCCCACGCAGGACTTCTCCAACCTGCCCAAGCAGCAGCGCGGACTGCACGCGCGCGGCTTCGAGTACATGCGCCTCTCGGAGCGCAACGAGGGGCACATCTCGAACTACCAGCGCGTCATCGACGGTTTCCTGGCCGGGGTCCCGGTCGAGAAGCTTCTCGCGGCGCTGCCGAAGGTGAACCTGAACCCTCTGGAACAGCCCATCCTCGAGATCGAGTTCTGAGTCCTCCGCGATGGGAGAAGCAAGATCGTTTTCCGAGGTCGCCGAGGTCGCCGAGGGCGTCCGTGCCGCCATTGCCGCGTACACCCTGGCCCTCGACGACGGCCGTACAGACGACGTCGTGGCCACGTTCTGCCCCGACGGGATGTGCGACATCCCGGGCCTGGGCCGACACCAGGGCCACGCCGCCCTGCGGGAGGCCTACGGGAAGGCGGAACCCAAGCGGCCCCAGCGCCACCTCGTCCTCAACACCCTCGTCACCCTCGGGGACGAGGGTGAGGCGAGGGCGACCAGCGACCTCGTCTTCCTGCTCAAGGCCGACACGGGGTGGGCGGTGCAACTGGTCGGGAGGTACCACGACGTCCTCCACGGCGACGGCGGCGTCTGGCGGTTCCACAGCCGCACCGCCGAATTCAGCGCGTAGGTTGTGACCCCATGAGATTCGGACTCGACGTCGCACAGCAGCGCATGCCCTGGGACGAGCTCGTCCGGCGCGTGCGTTTCGCCGAGGAGCTCGGGTTCGACGGCGCCTGGGGCTTCGACCACTTCCAGCCGATGTACGGCGAGGGGCCGGGCGAGACCTTCGAAGGCATGACGACGCTGGCCGCCTTGAGCGGGGTGACCTCTCGCATCCGGCTGGGCCTCCTGGTCACCGGCGCGACCTACCGGCACCCGTCGATCCTCACGGCCCAGGCCGTCACCATCGACCACGCGTCGCACGGCCGGCTCGAGCTCGCGCTCGGTGCCGCCTGGTTCGACAAGGAGCACCGCGAGCTCGGGATCCCGTTCCCGCCCACCCCCGCGCGCTTCGACCTGCTGGAGGACACGCTCGAGATCGTGACCCGCCTGTGCACCGGCGAGGTCGTCTCCTACGAGGGGAAGACGGTGTCGTTGCACGACGCCTCGTTGCGACCGCGGCCCGTGCAGTTGCCCCATCCGCCCATCTGGGTCGGTGGCACCGGGCCGCGCCGCACCCTCCCGCTGGTGGCGCGTTTCGCCGACGTGTGGCACGCCTGGGGGACGCCCAACTCGTTGCGCGAGGCCGGGGCGCGGGTGGACCAGTTGGCGGCCGAGGCCGGCCGTGACCCGGCGTCCATCATGCGGGCGGGGTCGCTCTCCCTCGACGACCTGGAGACGGCGCGCCGCCACGCCGCCAAGTGGCGCGACGCGGGGTACGGCTACCTGGTCTGCGGCTGGCCCGGCGCGGGTGAGTCGGCGGTGGAGGCGTTCGTGCGCGACGTCATGGGGGAGTTCGCCGGGTGACGGCGCCCGTCCCGCAGCCGTGACGGCCTGAATGGCGCGCGTCCCGCCGATCCCGCCGCGACAGTGGCCCGAGGGCATGGCCGAGACCCTGGCCGCGGCGCTCCGGCCGGCCGACGCGCGCCATCCCCTCCCGCCGCGGGACGCCACCAGTCCGAAGGGGCTGAACGCCATGGGCGCCCAGGCCCACCACCCCGAGCTCACGGCGGCCTACAACCAGCTCATCCGCCACGCCCTCTACTTCTCGACCATCTCCCCGCGCCAGAGGGAGCTCCTGGTCCTACGCGTCGCCCACCTGCGCGGCTCCGCCTACGAGTGGGCGCAGCACGTCTACCAGGCCGGCGTGGCCGGTCTCGGCCCCGACGAGATCGCCCGCGTGCGGACGGGCCCCGGCGCCGACGGCTGGACGCCGCTGGAGCGGGCCCTGCTCTCCGCCGCCGACGAGCTGGTCGCGACGGCGCGCATCCAGGACGACACCTACGCCGCGCTGGCGGAGGACCTCGACGTGCAGCAGCTGATGGACGTCGTCTTCACCGTGGGCGCCTACGAGGTGTTCGCCATGTTCTTGCGGACGTTCGACGTCGAGCTGGACGAGGACCTGCTGCCCTACGCAGGCTGAGCGGCGTCAGGTGTTGCGCCCGCCGTTCACCCCGATGATCTGTCCGGTGATGTAAGCCGCCTCGTCGCGGCAGAGGAAGGAACAGGCGGCGGCCACATCCTCGGGCAGGCCCGCTCTGCGCACCGGCGTGCGGGCCACCGCGTCGTCGATGCCCCCTTCGCCGAATTCGCCTCTGGCTTCGGACGCCCGGAGCATCGGGGTGTCGATGAAGCCGGGCGGGATGGCGTTGACCGTGATGCCGCGGGGGCCGAACTCGAGGGCCAGCGACTTGGTGAGGCCGTTGAGGCCCGACTTGGACGACACGTACGGGGCGAGCAGGCCTTGCCCGCTGTGCGTGCTCGACGAGGAGATGTTGACGATCCGTCCCCATCCCGCCTCCACCATGTCGGACAGCACGGCCTGACAGCAGTGGAACGCACCCGTCAGGTTGACGGCGAGGGCCTGGTTCCACGCCTCCGGGGTGATCTTGAGGAAGCGGTTGAAGGCCGCTCCCATGCCCGCGTTGTTGACGAGGATCCCCGGGGGGCCCAGTTGCGCGCGCACCGCGTCCACCGCCGCCAGCACCTGCTCACGGTCGCTCACGTCCGCGGTCACCCCGATGGACTTCCCGCCCGCCGCGTCCACGCCCTTCGCCGCGGCGGTGGCTGCCTCCTCGTTCAGATCGAGCACCGCGACCGCGTGCCCGTCGGACGCCAGACGCAGGCTGATGGCCAGTCCGATACCGGACCCTCCTCCGGTGACGATCGCAACCCGCGGCGTGCTCATGCGGGCCACGCTAGTGCGCGCCCCCGTCAGTCCGGCAGGGCGGCGTCTTCGTCGGGGACCGTCCAGACGCGCAGGCGTGACAGCCGCATGGAGGCGATCCGCCAGCGCCCGCCTTCGCGCCGGTACTCCTCGTCATAGTGGCCGTAGCCCAGCCGCCGGACGGGCCGCGGTCCCGACCACGGGTGCCCGGCGGGCAGCCGCAGGTCGTCACACATCGACCATCTGCCGCGGGCGGAGGTCTCATCCAGTATCTCGATCACGGGCATGGAGCCTTCGTGACGGCTCGAGACACTCTGCAGGTGCTCGCGCACGAACGCGACGAACCGGTCGCGACCACCTTCGTGCGCGGCGGGACCCTCGACGGCGAAGTCCTCGGTGAACAGCTCCCGCCACTCCTCCCAGCGCTTCGTGTCCATGAGGTAGAAGTAGTCCGCCTTGAGCTGCTTTATCGCCTCCAGATGGAGGAGTTCCTGCAGCGTGCGCGGGGGAGTCATGGTCAGCCTCCTGTGAGTTCCGTCCACTTCCGCAACTGGTCCATGGCGCCTTCCACGCCGAACCGAGAAGAAGCGTTCCAGACCCGCAGGACCATGTGCTCGACGCCGGCCCGCCGGTACCGGCCGATGTCGCCGGCCACCTGCTCCGCCGAGCCGCACAACAGGGGCCGGCCTCCCGGGTCGCGCGGGATGTCCGGCGCGTACCGGTACTCCGGCCGCAGCTCGCCCGGAGGCTGGCCGCCGCCGGCGCCGGCGCCGGCGAGCGGGCGCTCGGTGACGAGGCACGCTGCCGCGCTGTAGGAGTACAGGAAGGGCGCCGCCGTCGCTCCGTGCTCGGTTCGCAGCCGGTCGATTTCCGCGCGCCCGGCCTCGTAGTCCTCCGGCGAGGGGTACAGCGGATGCCACCCGTCCCCGAGGCGGGCGGCGCGGGCCCGTGCGTGCGCGTTGTTCCCTCCCACGAGGATCGGCACCGGCGGGGAGGGGACTGCGACGGGCAGGACGTCGTCGAAGGCGAAGGCGTCCCCGGAGAAGGCGTGCGGCCCCCGGCCGGACCAGGCCGTCCGCAGCGCCGCCAGCGCCTCGTCCGTCAGGGAGGCCCGCCGCCGAAGGGGTACGCCCAGGGCGTCGAATTCGCCGCGCAGGTAGCCGATGCCGACCCCGAGCAGCAGCCGGCCCGCGCTCAACCGCTGGATCGAGCCGGCCACGGCCGCGACGAGGAGGGGATGGCGGTACGGGGCGACCAGGACGTCGGTCCCGACGCGCAGACGCTCGTGCCGGGCCAGCACCCAGGCCGCCAGCGCCAGCGGTTCCAGCATCGGCGGGTCGAACCGGTCGGTGGCGTAGCTCGGAACGGCGACGTGATCGGAGAACCACACGCCCTCGTAGCCCAGCTCCTCGACGAGGGTCACGATGTCGGCGAACGCGCCGAGGTCGGCGAAGGGACCCCAGGTGGGTACGGCCACACCAAATCTCATGACGTCATGACCGGAATTCCCCCGATGGACGAGACGGTGGTAGTGAAGCAACAGTCCATCCGTTTGTCCACCGGCCTGCGAGCGCCGGAGAGGGGAATCGAACTCGAACCATGGTGCAGACCTCCGACCAACGCTTCGGCCTCAACGGCAAGGTGGCCCTGGTCACCGGCGGGAGCCGGGGCATCGGGCGGGCGGTGTCCGAGGGCCTGGCGGCGGCGGGGGCCGACGTCGTCATCGCCAGCCGGAAGCTCCAGAACTGCGAGGCGGCGGCCCGGGAGATAGAGGTCGCGACGGCCCGGCGCGCCCTGCCGCTCGCCTGCCACGTGGGCCGCTGGGAGGAGTGCGACGGGCTGGTCGACGCCGTGTACGGCGAGTTCGGGCGCTGCGACGTGCTCGTGAACAACGCCGGCATGTCGCCGGCCTACGCCGACCTGACCGACGTGAGCGAGGACCTGTACGACAAGGTCCATGCCGTCAACGCGCGCGGCCCGTTCCGGCTGAGCGTGCTGGTGGGCACGCGGATGGCGGATGGGGAGGGAGGGTCGATCGTCAACATCTCCTCCGTCGGGTCCTGGCGGCCCACCACCACCGACCTGCCCTACGCCATGGCCAAGGCCGCGCTCAACGCACTGACGCTCGGCCTCGCCGGCGCGTGGGCGCCCAAGGTGCGGGCGAACCTCGTGCTGGCCAGCGGGACCGAGACCGACCTGACGAGCGGGTGGTCGGCCGAGACGAAGGCGCGCATCGCCGAGAGCAACCCCATGAAGCGGCTCGGCCGCCCCGAGGACGTCGCCGCGGCGTGCGTGTTCCTGGCCAGCGACGCCGCCGGGTTCATCAACGGCGCCCAGGTCCCGGTCGACGGGGGGATGTACCGCACGCTGTGAGCGCGCGTGGACCCGTTGTCTGCTAGGTCCCGAAGAGGTAGCGGTCGATGACCCGGTGCATGTGCAGAAGGTTGGACTCCTGGCGGCGGTTGAGCCTGATGCCCGGACCGCCCCGGGACTTCAGGCCGATCTGGACGTGCTCCATGTTGGCGTAGTCCTGGTTGGTGATCGCGCCCCAGTCGCGCTCGGTCCAGTCCGGGTAGAAACGTCGTTCCGCCCGTTTCGCCGGTGCGCCCTCCTGCGGCCAGGCCAGGAACCAGGTGTCCTTGATGCAGCTGTCCGGATCGAGGCCGTTGGGCCGCACGCGGAAGAGGATGGCGATGCCCGGGTAGATGGGCCCCACCATGTTGGGGAAGAAGAAGACGTCGTCCGCACTGGTGAGCTGATCGTCGGCGAACTCCTCCACCGCCACGCCCCGGCCGGCCAGCAGGGCGCGCCGGCCCTTCTGGTAGCGGCTCAGCATGGACTCGCCGTCGGACGGGTTGGCCCGGATCTCCTCCACCAGGGCCTGCTCGTCCCGGTAGAAGAGGCCGCCCAGCCCTGCAATGAAGTTCTGGAGGATCTCGCCCTCGTCGTACTCCCCCGGGGAGAGCCCGAGGCGCGGGCTGGGCCGCAGCTGGCGCCGCGCGTTCGGGAGGCGGCCGTAGTGCGAGTGGATGCCCAGAGGCTCGTACTCCAGGCTGACGTCGTCGGTCCACGGCAGCAGTTGCGGGTGGGTGCCCTGGACGTGATAGCCCTCGTTGAACGCGTCGACCGCCACCTTCCAGTTGGCCGGCAGCACGGTCGACAGGTACGTGCGCAGCCGGAGCCTGTCCAGGTGGTACGGGGCGAGCAACGCGGGAAGGGGATGGAGGTACTCGAGCAGCGGTGGGGCGGCGGGGTCGAGGCTGACCCAGACGAAGCCGCCCCAGCGGGCCACCTGGACCGGCGCGAGCCCACAGTCGGCCGGCACGGGATCGAATTCGTCCGCGTCGACCACCTCGACCAGCCGCCCCTCGAGGTCGTAGCGCCAGGCGTGGTAGCGGCAGCGGATGCAGGCGTCCTCGAAACGGCCCGTCCCGCCGGCCAGGCGCGTCCCCCGGTGCAGACAGGTGTTGTGGAAGGCGCGGACGGTCTCGGGATCGGAGCGGACCACGAGGATCGACTGGTCGCCGATCAGATACTCGCTGAAGTCGCCGGCCTCTGCGATCTCCTCCTCCCGGCAGGCCACCTGCCAGACGCGGGACCACAGTCGCTCGAACTCCAGGGCGGCGAAGTCGGCACTCGTATAGCGCGCGCGGGGGACGACGCCGTCTGCGCCGACCACGATGGTGTCGAGATCCATGGCGCTGATCTCCTTCGGTGACGACACCGTCCGCCGTGGCGGTCGATGACCCGTGTTCATGCTAGGCCGCGGCGGCGCCGCCGACGCTCGGGACTGGGGCCCATTCCGTCCGCGGGCCGGGTCCTATACTCCCGCTCCCGGTGGAACGTGACAGCGCCGCACATGGATTGACCGCCGCCGCGTCCACGGACTTCGCACCGCAGCTCGAGGACGCGCCACTGCCTGCGGCCGACGCCCCGGCGCTCCTGCGGCGCAACGCGGCGGAGCACGCGGAACGGCCTGCCCTCCGCTTCGGGGACCGTGTCTGGACGCACCGGGAACTGCTGGCCGAGGCCGAGCGCTTCGCCGCCCTCTACCGGTCCCGCCTCGATCCCGGGCTCCCGCCCCACGTGGGCGTCCTCCTGGACAACACGCCCGACTACGTCTTCGCGTTGTGCGGCGCCGCCCTGGCGGGTGTGGCGGTGGCCGGGCTCAACTACACCCGCCGCGGCGAGCATCTGGCCCGTGACGTCTCGCACACGGATCTGCAGCTCGTCATCACGGAGCCCCGCCACCAGGCTCTGCTCGAGAGCGCGCTCGGGAGCGCGGGCCTGCCGGGCGGTCTCCTCGTGTCCGGCCGCTTCGCCGACGCCGACGACCCGCCGCCCGCGGGCGAGTCGCTCGACGCGGCGCTGGCGTCCGCGGCGTCCGGTTCGCCCGGCGGAACGGATGTCGCGGGGGAGCGGCGCAGGACGTCGAGACCCTGTGGGTGCTTTTGTTCACGTCCGGGACGTCGGCCGCCCCCAAGGCGGTGCGCTGCACACAGCGCCGGCTGCTCAGCACCGGGAACCGCATGGCGACCATGCTCGAGCTGACGCCGGACGACGTCGGCTACGCGGCCATGCCCCTCTTCCACACCAACTCGTTGATGGCTGGCCTGGCGGCGGCCCTGGTCGCCGGCGCGTCGCTTTCCCTGGCCCGGCGCTTCAGCGCGTCCGGGTTCCTCCCCGACGTCCGACGCTACGGCGCCACTTGGTTCAACTACACGGGCAAGGTGCTGGCCTACCTGCTCGCCACGCCCGCGCGCGCCGACGACGCGGACAACACGCTGCGGGTGGCCTTCGGCAACGAGGGGTCCCCGCAGATTGTCGAGACGGCGGCGTCCCGCTTCGGCATGCGCATCATTGACGTCTTCGGGTCCACCGAAGGTGCCATCGCGCTCGACCGTGCCGGCGAGCGCCCACCCACCTCCATCGGGAGACTGCGGCAGGGGATCATGGTCGCCGACGAGGACGGACGCGAGCTCCCCCGGGCGGTCTTCGACGGGGACGGCCGGCTCCTCAACGCCGACCAGTGCGTCGGGGAGCTCGTCAACACCTTCGGCGTCGGTCCGTTCGAGGGGTACTACCGCAACGAAGAGGCGATGGACCGGACGACGCGCCAGGGTTGGTACTGGAGCGGTGACCTGGCCTACGTCGACGAGGGCGGCTGGGTCTACTTCGCCGGCCGGACGACCGACCGGCTCCGCGTCGACGGCGAGATGTTCCCGGCCGCCCCGATAGAGACGATCGTCGGGCGCCATCCGGACGTCCTGTTGGCATCGGTCTACGGGGTGCCCGACGCCGACGCCGGCGACCAGGTCATGGCGGCCCTGGTCCTCCGCGGCGGCGCCGGCTTCGACGGGAGGTCGTTCGCCGCCTGGCTGGACGCGCAGCAGGACATGGGCCCCAAATGGCGGCCCCGGTTCGTCCGGCTCTGCGCCTCGCTGCCCACCACGCCGACCAACAAGGTCCTCACCCGCACGCTGGCCCACCAGAGGTTCCGCTCCGATCGCGTCGGCGGCGATCCCGTGTACGTGCGCGAGCGGGGCGCCGACCGGTTCCGCCGCTTCACCGAGGCCGACGAGGCGGCCCTGCGCGACGCCTTCGAGTCCAACGGTCGCGGTGGCGCCTGGGATCTTTGAGCCCCATGGGGCATGCTGTAACCGCCGTTCCGACCGGCGATGGAGGAGGTTCCGATGCGGAGGGTCGCCGTATTCCTGGTGGTCAGCACGCTCGTCACGGCGGGCGCCGTCGTGGCGGGCGCGGCCGGTTCGGCCGAGGCAGCCGCGTCGTCCTCGGGTCAGGGGGTCGCCGCCACCACCATCCGGATCGGCATCCCCTACATTGATTTCTCGGCGATCAGGAAGTACGGCATCACCCTCGACCAGGGGAACTACCCCGACGCCTACAACGCCATCATCGCCGACCTGAACGCGCACGGCGGCGTGGACGGCCGCAAGCTGGTGCCCTACCTCCTGGCGGTGAGCCCCGTGGGCACGGCACCGGCGGCGACGGCGTGCACCCAGCTCGATGAGGACGACAAGGTCTTCGTCACCATCGCGCCCTTCGAGCCCAGCTGTTTCCTGCAGCAAGGCGTGCCGACCATCGCGGGGTCGTACCAGGAGGGACCGGCCTCCGGGGTCGCGCCGAACTTCACGCTGACGCCGCCCCAGTCGGCCTACGACCCGGTGCAGATGAAGCTGTTCGCGCACGAGGGCGTGTTCAAGGGGAAGAAGGTCGGGATCTTCGCGGGACAGACCACGGACGAGGACGAGCTGCACGTCGTGGCGTCGGCGCTCAAGTCGCTCCACGTCGATGTCGTCGAGACAGCGGTTGACGCCGGCGCCTCTGGCGACCAGGCTGCCATCAACGAGCAGGCCAACATCATTGCGCAGCGCTTCCAGTCGTCCGGCGTGAACGAGGTGGTGGCCGTCGGCGAGGGCTCCCTCGTCTGGCCCGACGCGCTCCAGGCGAACCAGAGCACCTACCACCCGCCCTTTGTCGCCACCAACGAGGGCACGATAGAGACGGCGGTGCTCGCCGCCTCCATCTCGCCTACGTACCTGCGCGGCGTCCTGACCTCGAGTCCCGTCCCCTCCAACTACCAGATCTGGCACACGCCGTTCGTGCAGCACTGTGCCCAGGTCGTGCGCAAGGCCTACCCGACCGACAAGATGACGCCACCCACCAACCCGATAAAGGGCTCGGACCAGACTTTCTTTTCGGTCGAGTCGGCGTGCATCAACTTGGCGCTGTTCACCACCATCGCCAAGTCGGCCGGCAAGAACCTCACCGTGGCCAACTTCGAAAAGGCCGGCTACGCACTGCGCAACGCGACCATCCCGGGTGCGGCGTCAGCCGTCTCCTTCGGGCCGGGGCGGTCCTACCCGCTCGGAACGGTGATCGTCGTCACGTACGACCCGGCCAAGAACGTGTTGAACTTCGCCGACAAAGCGGCCACGGGGTGACAGAGGGGCGGGTCGGAGTCACCGGGCGGCCTCCGCGTGGCTGCGCTCGTTGCTCGCCATTTCGAGCACGAGAGCGGGCCACGTGAACCCCGATTCGGCCCCGGCACCACCGGGCTCGCCGGACCAGGCGTCGTAGAACTCGCGGAACCCGTGGGCGCGGACGAGCGCCTCGAGCTCGGCGCGCAACCGCGTCGCCTCGTCGCGCCGCCCGGCCCGCAGCGCGACCAGGTGGGCCCAGTAGACGGTCGCGCCCCAGACGGCGTTGCCGTCCCACTGCACGAAGTCGCCGACGCCGGCGCCGGATCGGACCGTCCCCGCGGCGTAGCCCCGGGGACCCCACATGGGCGCGCCGGGACGCAGATGGTGTGCGGCCACGTCGGCGGTCCGTCCCCGCCCGGCGAAGGCCCGCGCCGCGGCCGGGATGAGCCCCATCGCCCCGACACCCGGAAGCTGCCGGCGGCCGACCAGGTCGTAGGCCACGAAGAGCTGGCCGGCGTCCCACCACAGGAACGCATCCACCGCGTCGGCCACGGCGCCGGCGGTCGTCTCGGCCCACGCGGCCTCCGCCGTCCGTCCCCGGGCGTGACATGCGGAGGCCAGCTCCTCCAGGGCGAGCAGGTACCAGCCGCACACGGTGGGGTCGTAGACGACGAAGCCGTGTCGGCCGGACCTGGCGCGCGCGGGCGACAGCCCGGACGCGACCGCCGAGATGGTCATGTCCTTGAGGCGGGCCAGCGGATCAGAGGTGCCGAGGAGCGGCCGCATGTGCACACTGCCCTCGGTCCCGGTCTCGAACGGGTGCAGCGCCACCGGGAGAGGGATCCCGTCCACGGCCCGGTTCGTCCCGAGCGCCCGCAGATGGCCGAGGGCCGCGTCGAGGAGGTCGTCGGCGGACGGGCCGGACCCGGCGGCGACCCGCGCCGCGGCGTAGGCGGCGGTCGGGGGGTCGATGAACGGCGTGCGGTCACCGTCGAACATGGGCCCGAAGAGGTCCTCTATGAAGCGCTGGGTCTCGGTGGCCCCGGGTACGAAGCGCTGATGCGACAGCAGCCCGTCGGGCAGGAGGTTCGCCCGGTACAGGGTGGCGAGCTCGTCGCGGGCCAGCCCGGGCTGCAGGTGCCGTGTGCACAGCGCGTGGTAGCCGCTGTCCCAGGCGAACAGCGCCGGGTACCGGTCGCGGTCCGGGACGTGGAACGCGCCACCGAACGCGGTGACCCGGTGCCGTCCGAACAACGCGGCGCAGGCCTGTTCCAGCTCCATCTCCGTGTCCGCCACGCCGGCGTCCCTAGTCCCGGCGGAGGCGGAGGGCCCAGATAGTCGGCGGCTTGGCATACCCCACGGGGACGACGACCGTGTTCCCCGCGACCGACATCCATCCGTCGATGCCGCCGGGGGCCTGGGCGCGCCAGACGATGCGGCCGTTGGACATGGAGAGGCCGAGCACGGTGCCCTGCAGTGTCGCGGTGAGGACGAGGTTGTTCACCAGCGTCACGCCCCCGGTGGGATCGCCCGGCACGGAGGTGTCCCAGAGCTTCTTCCCGGTGCGGGCGTTGAGGGCCACGACCTCGCCGGGCATGGTTCCCGTCTTCCCGCCGAAGTACGCCGTCTGGTCGGGCGAGAGCATGTCCGGTGCGTTCAGCGTGGCCACGAAGACCGTGCCGTGGGCCGAGGCCGGTGGCGTGAGGACACCGCCGAACGTCCCGGGCAGGATCTCGGTCGGGCCCGACAGTGCGGCGAGGCCGTCGTTCAGGTGGAGTCCGACCGGTGTACGCCAGAGCCGGCGCCCGGTCGCGGGGTCCATGCCGATCACGACGCCGCCCTTGCCGGTGCCGACGACGACCGTTGAAGCGGGCCGCCCGTTCGACGCCGGGACGGGGACCAGCATGGTGTGCACGAAGTCGCGGTCGAACAGGTCGTGGCCGTAGGCCTGGTGGTACCAGACGAGACGGCCGTTCGCGATCCGGAGGGCGACGGTCGAGTTCGTGTAGAGGTTCGGTCCCGGCCGGCTGCTGCCGTTCGGGTACTGCGGCGTGCCCACGAACGGGGCCGGGTTGGCGATGCCCACGTAGAGGAGCCCCGATGCCGGCGAGAAAGACGGCGGATACCACGAGCCGCCGCCCGAGTTCACCGCCGGGTTCCCCCAGAGGTTCGGCGACGCCACGGTGTCGAAGGCCCACAGCAGGCGCCCCGTCTTCTCGTCGACGGCCTGGACGAAGCCCCGGGCGCCGCCGTCGTAGATGCCCTTGATGCTCACGGGGACCGTGGACGCGATCACGTCCCTGCCGACGACCTGCGGTTGGACGTCCACCCCGTCGGTCGCAGAACGGGTCAGCCGGGTCGACCAGAGCATGCGCCCCGTCTTCTCATCGAGCGCGAAGAGCGACGTCGGGCTCACGCCGAAGACCTTGCCCCAGCCGACCGCCACGCCCTCGGGCCCGATGGAGTACCCGTTGGGCGCCGATTTCCAGACGACGTGTCCGCTGCGCAGATCGATGTCGAAGACCTCGCCGGCCTGGTCCTCGACGAACACGGAGCGGCCGACCACGATCGGCGAGGTGGGGAGTCCCCCCGTGGCGGGCACCGTCCAGGCGGTGGCGAGGGTCCCGACGTTGCGCACCGTGATCGGGGAGCCCGACGCGAGGCGCGAGTTGCGGGGGTCGTGGTCGGGGTACGGCCAGACGCCTTCGACGCGGCCTCGGGCGGCACGGGCAGCGGGCGGACGGCCGCCGCGGCACCACCGCCAGTGGCCGCGGCCGTGGCCGGCGCCAGGACGAGCGCCACGGCGGCGGCAGCGAGGAGACGGAGGACGGCTGGTTCCCACCGGGGACGCGGGCCCCGTGCCTTTCCCCGGTGCACGCCGCTCAAGCTATCCGCGTCCCCGGTCGCGGGCGGGTGGGCGCGGGTCAGTGACGCTGCAGCGCCTGCCAGATTTCGCCGGTGGCGTCCACGTCGTAGGACGTCCGGCCGAGGAGCAGGCGGAGCAGGAGCGGAAGGCGCGTGCCCGGCCACGTGTGCCCCGCGCCGCGGGACACCCACAAGGTGACCGCACCCGGCTCGTCCTCCCGGCCGAACGAGAGCCGCGTGGTCGCGGCCGTCACCTCCTCCTCGTGCGGTTCGGCGGTAACGCCGTTGGCACGCGCCCACGCCGTCGCCGCGTCCATGACGCTCTCGTCCCAGCGCGGCGTGCCGCTCCCCGCGAAGGGGTTGATGCGGTCGCTCGTCCCGTGGAACGCGAGCACCCGGACCGGGTGCGCGAGCGCGTCGGCCGCGGGGCGACGCAGACCCGCCACGGCGCCGAGAACCTCGACCTCGCCGGCGCGGACGGAGGCGAACCGGGAGGCCATGCGCGCGCCGCCCGACATGCCCGCGACGCACACCTGCGGCGACGCCGGCTGGAAGTCGTCCCGCAATTGCCCGACGACAGCATGGAGGAAGTCGACGTCGCCCCGGAGGTCCCACTCGGAGCCGGAGCCCGACCGGAGGCCCCCTTCCGGGAACGCGACGACCCGGCCGGCCTCGGCCCAGGGCGCCATGCGACTCAGCCGGGCCTCGCGCTCGGGGCTCGACCGGCTCCCGTGCAGGCTCAGGACGATGGAGCTCGCCGGGCCGGGCGGCGTGGCGACGAGCATGCGCCGCCGGGCGCCGCCGACGTCGAGGAAGCGAGGGGAGAGCGCCACGGCCCCACCGTACGCGGACGCCTACGCCAGCTCGGGAAGGACCTCGCGTTCGAACAGGCGCAGGCTGGACCAGGCCAGGTCGACGGGCATGCCGCCGCACATCGGGTGCAGCATGACGAAGGGATCCGGGGCCAGCGCCTGCTCGGCGACGAATTCGTCGGGCGTGAGCACCCGGTACCGGCCAGTCGCGCGCAGCTCGTCCGCGTCCGACACGGTGCGGTACGGATTGGCCAGGTCGTCCTGCGCCTGCCACTTGCCGTAGGCGTTCATTTCGTGCAGGAAGAAGGGCGCCATGCTCCTCCAACCCACCTCGGCGTCCTCGGCGAAAGCGACCACGGTGACCTCTCCGATGGGGCAGGGCCCCGGGTCGGGGCGCCCGAGCTTCAGGACCTCCTCCCGGTACGGCTCCCAGACCTCCGGGTCCGACGGGATGAAGCCGTCGGCGATGCGGGCGGCCCGGCGCGCCGCCGCCGCGCTGCTCCCGCCGAGGATGACCATGGGACCGCCGGCCCGGAACGGTGCCGGTGTCAGGTGCACCGTTTTGCCGCGGAACTCGAAAGGCTCGCCCGTGAAGGCCGCTTTCAACGTGCGCACGGCCTCCGTGACCCGCTGGGGCCGCTCGCCCATCGGCACCCCGAACAGCTCGAACTCCTCGTGCACGTATCCGCCGGCGACGATTACGTCGACGCGTCCCCGGCTCAGGTTGTCGAGCACGATCAGGTCCTCGGCCAGCCGCAGCGGGTTGTGGAAGGGGGCGATGAGGGCGGCGACGGAGAGCCGCACGGCCGACGTGCGGGCCGCCATGGCGGCCACGAGCGGCAGGGGGCTGGGGAGGTAGCCGTCGGGCGAGCCGTGGTGCTCCGAGATGGCGATGCTCAGGCAGCCGAGGCGGTCGGCCCACTCGGCCATGTCGAGCGCGGCCTCGTAGCGGTCCGCCGTCGCGGTCGCCGCGAAGTCAGGGTTCCGAAAGTCGAAGCGGAGGCCGAAGAGCACGTTGACTCCTTACCCGTCCCCGGAGGCCGGCGTCGACGCCCAGTACTGCGCCAGGCCCGGCTCGATCTCCCGGCTCACCAGCTCAATGCGCGGCCCATGGGCGCTCCGGTGGTACGCCCAGACGGCGGCACCGTCGTCCCGTACGCCCTTGGCCTCCTCCGCGTAGCCCCGCGCCACCAGCCGGGCGGCGTCGCCCTCCAGGTCGTCGGACCAGTAGCCCACGTGGTGGAGGCCCGAGGCCGTGGCCGGGACCCACAGTGTCCCCGGCACGCTGCGGATCACCTCGACCCGCGGCGTGGTCGCCGAGTACGTGAAGCGAAGGTCCAGCATGATGTCGGCCGTGGGGAGGCGCACCGGCGTCTCGACCGCGAGCAGGGGGCACCACGCGTAGCCGAACAGATCGGTGAGCTCGGACAACGCGGCGTCGAGGTCGTCCACCACGATGCCGACGTGGAACTGGTCGGCGCCATTCACGTCATCCGGGCTCTATGACGACCCGGATGGCCCCGCTCGCCCGTTCCGAGGCCACGCGGAACGCCTCGCTCGCGTCCTCAATGGGGAAGCGGTGGGTGATGACGGTGCGGGCGATGTCGGGCTGGTCGGCCAGCATGGCGGCGGCCTCCTCGAATTCGCGCACACCCTCGTGCGCGCAGTAGCCGAGCGAGGGGATGACGCTGGCCTCGTGGAAGAACAGTGGCATCCAGTCGAGCTGGACCGGTCCGAAATGGACGCCCAACACCGAGATGACGCCCCGGGGGCCGACGAGCTGGGCGCAGCGGGCGAGACTCTCCTGGGAGCCGGCCGCCTCAATCACCACGTCGTAGGTGCCCGAGGTTCCGATGTGCGCGCCCAGTCGCTCGCCGGCCTCGCGCTGGTGGGGATGGCGCGCCTCGAGCGCCACGTCTTCCGCGCCCATCCGCTGCGCCCCGGCCACGGCCAGCAGACCCAACGCGCCCGCGCCGACGACGGCGACCCGCTGGCCGGGACCGGTGCCGGCCAGGCGGAGCGCGTGCCACGACACCGAGGTCGGCTCCACGATGCAGGCGTCGCGCACGTCGAGGCCCTCGGGGACGGGCACGAGCCGCACGGTCGGCGCGCGGAACTGCTCGACCATGCCACCGTCGGCCCCGATGCCCAGGGCGCGCGTATGGTGCACCGGGCACAGGTTGTAGGCGCCCCGGAGGCACTGGTCGCACTCCATGCATCCGTAGATCGCCTCAATGACGACCGGGGTGCCGTCCGCGCGCAACCCGGCCAGCTCGTGCCCGAGGATGTCGGTGCTCCCCATCTTGATGTAGCTCAGGTCGGAGCCGCAGACGCTGGTCGCCCGCATGTCGAGGATTTCGTCACCGAGGCCGGGCGGCTCGTCGACGTCGACCACGGCGACGCCGCCTTCCTGGCTGCGTACAGCTTTCATGTCGATGCTCCCGTTTCACTGGTGTCGGCCGGGATGTCCCCCCGGAGGCCGATGCTGTTCAGGACGGCGGCCAGGCAGAGGTAGCCGCCGACGACGAAGAGCAGCTCGAAGATCTGCGGCCCGTCGAACGAGGCGGACAGCCGGTCCCACGTCTCCTCTCCGACGGCGAAGCCGTCGACCATCTCGTCCGCCGCGGTCAGCACGGCGCGTTCCTCCGGCGTCCACACCGGGTCCGCGGGGCCCTCGCGGACCGCCCGCAGCTGCGCGTCCGTGAGGCCCTGCTCGCGTCCCATGCGGACGTGCTGGTTCCACTCGTAGCCCGACCGGGTCCGCCAGGCCACACGCAGGATGAGGAGCTCGCGGATCCTCGGGTCGAGCCGTGCCTCGGCGTCGGCCAGCGCGTCGGTGAAGGTGAGGAAGGTCTCGCTCAACCCGACGTGGTTGGCGAACAGCTCCAGGACCACGGGCATGGGCGGCGCGTCCGGAGCCCCGGACAGGTAGAGCTCGGGGCGGCGCAGGTGGGCCAGCAGCGTGGTCCGGGTCTGGTCGTCCCACGCGGCGAAGGGGACCGGTGCGAGCCGCGTGTCCCCCTGGGCCGTCATCCGGCGCATTCTGGCACCCCCGCCCCCACCCTGCCGCCCGCCGCCCGGCGGCCTCCCACCGGTGCGCGTCCATCCGGCCCATCCAATAGCGTCCCCGAGGTCGGCCGCACCGGGCCAGGAGGAGGATCGGCATGAGCGGTGGTCCCTATCGGGTGGTCCAGTGGGCGACCGGCAACATCGGCACCCGGTCGCTGCGCGCGGTGATAGAGCACCCGGACCTCGAGTTGGTCGGGCTCTACGTCTACGCGGAGGCTAAGGCCGGCCAGGACGCCGGCGAGTTGTGCGGCCTGGGGCCGACCGGGGTCGTCGCCACCCGGGACGTGGACGACATCGTCGCGCTGCGGCCCGACTGCATCATCTACATGGGGGACCGGGCCGACTACGACGTGTTGTGCCGCCTGCTCGAGTCGGGGGCCAACGTCGTGTCGACCCGCAGCGAGTTCCACCGACCCGAGGCGCTGGACCCGGCCGTGCGGGAGCGGCTTGAGGGGGCCTGCCGGCGCGGCGGCAGCACGCTGCACAGCACGGGCTCGAGCCCGGGCTTCATCACCGAGGCACTGCCCCTCGTCCTCCTGTCCCTGCAGCGGCGGCTCGATCATCTGCGTATTGAGGAGTTCGCGGACATGTCCTCGCGCAACTCGCCCGAGCTCATCTTCGACCTCATGGGCTTCGGGCGCCCTCCCGAGCACTTCGACCCCCGCGGGGTGGAGCAGCACGGCGGCGCCTCCTTCGCCGGCTCACTAGCGACCGTCGCCGACGCGCTGTCCCTGCCCCTCGACGACGTCGTCGCCAAGGGCCAGGTCGCGGTCGCCCGGGCCGACGTGGAAGTCGCGGCGGGGTCGCTCGCGGCCGGCACCATCGCGGCCCAGCGCCTGGAAGTGAGCGGCCAGCGCGACGGCCGTCCCCTGCTCACCTTCTGCGCCAACTGGTACCTGACCGCCGTCGTCGACCCGGCGTGGGACCTGCGGGAGACCGGCTGGCGCGTGCTCGTGGAAGGAGACACGCCGCTCGACGTCGGGATCCGCTTCCCGGTGCCGGCCGAGGCGTGGGCGGCGACTTCGCCAGGGCTCACGGCGCACCGCCCCGTGAACGCCGTGC
Organism: uncultured Acidimicrobiaceae bacterium; assembly: GCA_963834405.1. Classification (GTDB taxonomy): domain Bacteria; phylum Actinomycetota; class Acidimicrobiia; order Acidimicrobiales; family RAAP-2; genus Bog-473. The sequence goes on from CAWIBX010000005.1 coordinate 758,348, forward strand.
CCTACGTGTGCGCCGCCGCGCCGGGGATCGTGACGTCGGTCGAGCTGCCGCAGATCATCCCGACCTTCCGGTGAGTTTTGCCGGTGCGCGCGCTGGTGCGTCCCGTGATCGGTGTCGTCGTCGGGAACCCCAAGCCGGGCTCACGGACGCTCGCCGTGGCGGAGTCGGTGGCGTCGGCCGCCGCCGCCGCCGCCGGGCTGGCCCCGACGGAGCGGGAACGCGTCACCTTCGACCTGGCCGAGTTCGGGCCGGAGCTGTTCGACTGGTCGTCGGCGCGGGTGCGCGGCGCGGTGGACGCCGTCCGGGGCTGTGTGCTGGCGGTCGTGGCGTCACCCACCTACAAGGCCAGCTACACCGGCCTGCTGAAGTCGTTCCTCGACTGGTTCTCCACGACCGACCTGGCGGGGGTGACCGTCGTTCCCCTCATGGTCGGGGCCGGGCTGCAGCACGCGCTCGCGGTCGAGGTCCACCTGCGGCCCGTGCTGGTCGAACTCGGTGCCACGTTGCCGACGCGCGGCCTCTACGTCACCGAGAACCAGCTGGGCGACCTGGACGAGGTCGTGGCCGCCTGGGCCGCGGAGGCCGCGCCGTTGTTGCGGGCCGCCGTTGTCGGCCGGGGAACCTGAACTCAGGCAGGAGGTCCTGTGCCGGCGAATGTACGTACATGTGTACGGATACTCTGCGCACCTTTTCCCCCGGGCTCGTCCACACCCACGGCCTTGCGAGCGCTCCCCGAGAGGGGGTCCGGCCAAGACCTCTCAGCGCCCCGACCAATTGGGTGGGCGCTTCTCGGCGAACGACCGCGCCCCCTCCTGCGCGTCCTCGGAGTTGAACACCGCGTCCACCAGCCGGCGCTGTTCGGCCCAGAGCTCCTCTTCGGTGCGCCCCGGGCCCATGCGCAGGAGGCGCAGGGCGGCGTCGACCCCCAGCGGTGCGTTGCGCGCGACGGCCCGCGCCAGCTCCATGGCCCCGTCGAGCGCAGCGCCGGGCTCGCTGAGTCGCACGACCAGTCCGTGGGCGTGTGCCACCTCGGCGGACATGGGCTCGCCCGTCAGCGCCAGCTCCGTGACCAGAGACTGCGGCAGGGAGCGGGGCAGCCGCAGCAGTGCGCCGCCGCCGGGGAACAAGCCGAACTTCACCTCGGGCGAGCCGAGCCGGGCGTCGCGTGCCGCCACCAGGAGGTCGGCGATCAGCGCCAGCTCCAGACCGCCGCCCACCGCGACGCCCTCTATGGCCGCGACCAATGGTTTGCGGCAACCGTTGCGGAAGACGTCGTCGATCTTGGAGGGTAGCCCGTGGGCGGCGAACGCCTTGAGGTCCATGCCGGCGCAGAAGCAGCGGCCGGCGCCAGTGAGCACGCCGACCCGCAGGCCGTCGTCGGCGTCCAGCGCGTTGAGGGCGGCGAGCACGCCCAGCGACAGCTCCGAGTCGATGGCGTTCTTCACCGCGGGGCGGTTGAGGGTGATGACGAAGACCCCGTCGTCCGCCGAGGTCAGTACCGCTGCGTCGGCCACGGCGTCAGGGTGTGCGCACGGGGAGTGTCTCCCAGCCCCGCACGGTCGACGTCCGGGCCTGCACGGCCTTGTCGTAGTCGACCTCCCACACCGGGAAGCGCTTCAACACCTCCTCGAGCGCGATGCGCGCCTCGAGCCGAGCCAGGTGGGCGCCCAGGCAGAAGTGGATCCCGTAGCCGAAGCTCAGGTGACGCTGGACCTTGCGGTGGATGTCGAAGCGGTCCGGGTCGGGGAATTGCCGCTCGTCGCGGTTGGCGGACGCGTTGAGGAGCACCATGACGTTGCCGGCCGGCACGGCCTGGCCGTAGTGCTCGACGTCCGCGGTGACGGCGCGCGCCTGCACCGGTGACGGGGGCTCGTAGCGCAGGAGCTCCTCTATCGCGTTCGGGATGAGCTCGGGGTGGTCGGCCATGTCCTTGCGCTGCTCCGGGTGCTCGGCGAGGAGCTTGCCGGCCCAGCCGATCAGGCGCGTCGTCGTCTCGTTCCCGGCGCCCGACAGGAGGCCGATGTAGCCGAGTATCTCGTCCCGGGTCAGCGTGCGCACCCTCCCCTCGCGGTCCGTGAACTCGGAGGTCAGCAGCTCCGTCATGAGGTCGTCGGAGGGATGTTCCGCCCGCCACTCGACGTACGCGCCGTAGTCGGACGCCGCGATGTCGGTGGTCCCGACGTTGGGCTCGGGCATGACGCCCTCGTCGAGGCGCAGGCCCTCGTCGATGTGGTCCCGGATCGACTGCTGCTGCTCCTCAGGGATACCGAGGAGCATGCCGATGGTGCGCATGGGGATCTCGGTCCCGAGGTCTGCGATGAAGTCGAAGCCGCCCCCGCCGATGAGCGGGTCCAGCGTCCGCGCCGCGAAGGCGCGTACCTTGGGCTCAATGGCGGCCAGGCGCTTGGGCGTGAAGACCCGGCTCAGCAGGCCCCGGTGCAGGTCGTGGTCGGGCGGGTCCTCGAAGATGAACATGCCCGGCGGCAGCTCTGTCCCCGCCTTGATGATCTCGATCACCGATCCCTTGGCCGAGCTGTAGGTCTGCCACTCGACGAAGCACTTCTCCACGTCGGCGTAGCGGCTCAGCGCGTAGAACTCGTACTTCTCGTTGTAATAGAGCGGCGTCTCGTCGCGCAGTCGCTTCCACACCGGATAGGGGTCGGCGTCGATGTCGAAGTCGTAGGGGTCGTAGTACGGAGCGGGCGCGGTCGTGGCCATGACGTCTCCTTGCAGCTCCTTGCCGCTTTGCAGCGCGGCGGGCGGGCGCACCCGACCTCTTGTGGGTGCGCCGGTTGAAAGTAACATTATTGCGTGGCAAGAGCCGCATTCTCAATCCTCGGCGCGGCCCTGCGTCCCGTGACCGCGCCGTGACCGCGCCGTGACCGCGCCGTGAACGGGCCCGCCGCGCCCCCCTGGCCGTCCATCCCGGCCATGCTCGCCGCGGCCGAGGAGCGCCACGGCGACCGGGTAGCCGTGCGCGACGGCGAGACCGTCCTGACGTACACCCAACTCGCCGCGGCCGCCCGGCGCTTCGGCGCGGCGCTCGTCGCGTCGGGGGTGGGGCCGGGCGACCGGGTGGCGATCTGGTGCTTCAACTGCGCGGAATGGGTGGTGGCCGTGCTCGGCGTCTTCACCGCCGGCGCCGTCCTCGTCCCGGTGAACACCCGGTTCAAGGGCGCCGAGGCGGCCGACATCCTGGCGCGCAGCCGGGCCCGGGTCCTCGTCACCGTGACAGATTTCCTCGGGACCGATTACGTGGCGATGCTTCTCGACTCCGGCGAGTCCCTGCCGGCGCTCGAGACGGTCGTCGCCGCTCACGGTCCCGCCTCCGACCGGGCCGAGGACTGGGACTCCTTCCTCGGCCGCGCCAGAGCCGCGGGCCTGTCGAAAGTGCGGCGCCGCAGCGCCGCGCTGGGACCCGACGACCCCTCGGACATCCTGTTCACCTCGGGCACCACGGGAATCGCCAAGGGCGTCGTCATGACGCACGGGCGCACGGTCATTGTGGCGACGGATTGGGTCGCCATGTCGGGCCTGGAGGCGGGCGACGTCTACCTGCAGGTGAATCCGTACTTCCACATGTTCGGGCTCAAAGCGGGCATCCTGGCCAGCGTCGCCGCCGGTGCGACGATGCTGCCCGAGCCGACCTTCGACGTCGCCCGTGCGCTCGCCCGAGTCGAGGGCGAGCACGTGACTGTGCTGCCCGGCGCGCCCACCATCTACCAGTCCATCCTGAACGACCCCGACCGCGATGCGCACGACCTGTCGAGCCTGCGGGTTGCCGTGACCGGAGCCGCCGACATCCCGGTCGAGCTGATCCGTCGCGTGCACAACGAGCTGCCCTTCTCCGTCGTCGTGGTCGGCTACGGGCTCACCGAGGCCGGCACCGCGACCGCCACGTCGCCGGGCGACGATCCCGAGGCCATCGCGACCACGGTGGGCCGCCCCCGCCCCGGCTTCGAGGTCCGGATCGTGGGCGAGGGCGGCCGCGACCTACCCGCGGGCGAGGCCGGCGAGGTGCTGCTGCGGGGCGGGAGCGTCATGGCGGGTTACCTCGACGACCCCGGGGAGACGGCCAAGGTGCTGTCTCCGGACGGATGGCTGCGCACGGGGGACCTCGGGGTGATCGACGAGGCGGGTCGCCTGCGCATCGTGGGCCGGGTCAAGGACATGTTCATCGTCGGCGGCTTCAACGCCTACCCCGCCGAGATCGAGAACGCCCTGCTGCGGCACCCGGCCGTGGAGCAGGCGGCGGTGATCGGCGTCCCCGACGACCGCCTGGGCGAGGTCGGCATGGCCTTCGTCGTGGTGTCCGGCGACACCAACGGCGACGACATCGTGGCGTGGAGCCGCGGCGAGATGGCCAATTACAAGGTGCCCCGCACCGTCGAGATCGTCGATGCGTTGCCCCTCAACGCCACCGGCAAGGTGATGAAGGACGTCCTGCGCGAACGGGTGGCGCATCCGTGACCGACGGCCTTTCCTCGTTGTCAGGCCTGCGCGTCGTGGAGCTCGGTGTGTGGGTGGCGGCGCCGGCGGCGGGCGCGTTGCTGGCCGACTGGGGCGCCGACGTCGTCAAGGTGGAGCCGCCGACCGGCGATCCCATGCGGAGCGCGTTCGGCTCGCTCGGGATCGGCAAGGACTTCCCCAATCCCGCCTTCGGGCAGGACAACCGGGGCAAGCGCAGCGTCGTGCTCGACCTGCGCGACCCTGCGGCGCGGGACCGCCTGGAGGAGCTGCTCGCGACGGCCGACGTCTTCCTGACCAACCTGCGGCCGGACGCGTTGGACGGCCTCGGCCTGGAGCCGCACGCCACCGTGGCGCGCCACCCCCGTCTCGTCTACTGCAGCGTCAGCGGGTACGGCCTGCGCGGCCCGGACCGGAACCGGCCGGCCTACGACATCGGCGCTTTCTGGGCGCGCTCGGGGCTCTCCGTGCAGCTGGCCAACAGCGAGGGCGTGCCGCTCAACGCGCGTGGCGGTATCGGCGACCACATCAGCGGCCTCGCCGCGCTGGCCGGCCTCCTGGCCGCCGTCATGGAGCAGCGCCACACCGGCCGCGGCCGCGTGGTCGAGGTCTCGCTGCTCCGGACCGGGACCTACGTGCTCGGCTGGGACCTCAGCCTGCAGGAGACGGTGGGCAAGGTGGCCAAGGCCGAGGACCGGCACGCCAACCAGACGCCGCTCATGAACACCTATCGCGCCGCCGACGGCCGCTGGTTTTTCTTCACCGGCCTCGAAGCCGACCGCCACATCGACAAGGTGTACCGGGCGCTGGGCCGGGAGGACCTGCACGACGACCCGCGCTTCGCGAACGCCGGCTCTTTGCGCAAGCACCGTGCCGAGGTCATCGCCGTCCTCGATGACATCATCGCCGAGCACCCGCTCGACGTCTGGGCCGAGCGCTTCGACCGCGAGGGCGTCTGGTGGGCGCCCGCCCAGGGCCCGGCCGACGTCCTCGAAGACCCGCAGCTGGCCGCTACGGACGGCTTCCTCGCCCTGCGCAACGAGGACGGGACGACCAGCCGCTCCGTCAACGGGCCGGTCACCTTCTCGGACGTCCCGCTCCGCCCCGCCGCACCGGCGCCGCGCCTGGGCGAGCACACCGAGGAGGTGCTCAAGGAGCTGACGCAGCCGCCGCCGCCGGCGTAAGAGAGGCGGTTCAGGCGGCCTAACACCTCTCCCCCGGGAGCCTCGCAAAAAACTATGCACACCCGTACTTATAGTGTTTTTTTTCGCCCACGCCTCGACCGACTGGTCCCCCCTGGGCCGCCCCGGCCGCCGGCGCCCCGGCCGCCCAGGTCGCCCGGCCGCCCCGCCGCCCCCCGTCCTCAGTCGATGGTCGCCGCCGCCGTCGAGCGCTCCAGCATTCCCACGGACTCCTCGCCGTCCCACTGGTAGCGGACGATCGCCTGCTGGAGCTGCAACCCGCCGCCCCCGACGTCCGGCGGCATGATCATGAAGGTCGACAGCGCGGTCTCACCGCTCACACTCACGGTGGCCCCCTCGGCCGTCTCCAGGACGCAGCTGACGTCGTCACCCTTCGGCGCGAGTGTGCGCAGCCAGGGAGCCTGGACCACCCGCGCGGGAATCAAGGAACCGTCACCCTCGAAGACGTAGCCCTCGTTGTAGGTCGCCTTGCCGTCGTCGCGGGGCGGATAGGCGATGTAGCCGAAACCTCGCCCGCTGGGGAAGAGCGCGGCCTGCCACGCGTGGCCGCGCAGCTTCGCCAGCCGCCGGATGCTCTGGCGCCGGATCCGGTTGGCGCCTCCGTCAATGGTGAAGCGCTCCTCACCGACTCGTACCGTCCCCGCGGCACGGCAGAGCTGTTCGAAGCGCCACGGATGCCCCATCAGGTCCCCTTCGTCCTGCGTGTCGAGGACATGCTTGGCCTCTTCGAGCAGCGCGCCGTTCATGAACGGCGGCGCCGCCGGGTAGAGATCGAGCTCCATTTCCACAGGCGTCGACGGTGCCGCCTGGCCGGGCAGCGCGCCGTCCATCTGCGCGGCCACCGAGGTCACCACGGCCTGGCCCTCGGCCCGCAGCCGCAGGTGGCCGTACGGCTCGAGCACTTCGAACGACAGCGGTCCGGCGCCGAGCACGCGCGGCCGGTCGCCGGAGCCGAATGGGTCGTGCCGAGGGCCCGGTCCGAAGATGTTGAACACCCTGCCGTCGGCGAAGGCGATGTTCACCTGAACGTCATGGGTGTCCCACTGGTCTGCCACGGCCTCGACGCCGACGCGGGGGAACCCGATCTCGGCCCGGTTGTCCCAGACCCATGCGTTGACCGACTCGCGCATCTCGGGATCGTCAGGCTGCTTGGCGAAGACGTCTTCGAGATCCTCGCTGAACCCTCCAGTTGTGTCGATGCCCATGACTCCTCCTCCAATCCTCCACTCAGCTCCGGTGCGCGGTCCACTCCCGGGCCCGGGCGACATAGTCGGCGAACAGCGGCCGCACCTCGCCGATGTCGAGCCCGTAGGCCGCCAGGTCCGAGTGCACCGAATCCTCCCTTGAGGCGGCGTTGGCCTCCCACCACGCGCGCATCCGCCGCTCGAACTCGTCACTCACCGGCTGGCCCAGCCACTCGTAGAGGCCCCGCACCTCTCCTATCGGGTCGGCCTGTATGGCCCGGAAGTCGATGTCGTAGAACCGCTCGTCGTCGGGTCCGTCCCGCAAGGCGAGGACACGGTTGATCCCGAGCGCCCACTGCTCCAAGTTGACGCGACCGATGTAGCCGCGATCGAGCTCGTCGGTGAAGACGCCGCCGATGTCCGCGTAGACGTCGCAGACCGACGCGAGCACGTCGGTCGGGTCCCGGTGCGTCATGACGAAGCGGGCGTCGGGGAAGACGGACACCAGGTCCTGCACCCACAGCATGTGGGCCGGCGACTTCAGGCGCCAGGGCTTCAGCGGCGGCGGCTCACCCCACTGGAGCAGCTTGAGCACTCTCCGTTCGTAGCCGTACGTCGAGACGAGGCTCTCGTCGTTCAGCCAGCCGGCATACGAGGGGATCCGCGCGAACGCCTCGTAGATCATCGTCCGGAAGTCCAGCGCCATGAGGTCGAGGCACTCCATGGGCCCGTTCACGTCCGCCGGCACGTGGTCCTTGGTGCCCGCCTGCTGCGGAGCCATCGCGGTGATGCGGGGATCGGTTCCGGTGATGGTCGAGGGCGGCGGGCAGGGTTGCGACGACTCCCACTGGCGGAGGTATCGCACGTCCGGGTCTTGGGCCAGGAGGAATGAAAGTGCGGTCGATCCCGTGCGGGGGAGCGACAGGCCGATCAGCGGCGCCAGGACGGGTGCGTCGTCGATCTCGGGATGGCGGGTGTACCAGTCCTCCACCTGCAGGCGCGTCACCAAATGGCCGAGCAGCCTCGGGTAGATGACCGCCTCGCCGACCTCGTTCAACCGCGCTTCGTTCCTAAGCGCAAAGGTCAGCTGTCCGAGACCCTCCCGGAAGGTGTCGCCGCCGAAGTCCTCGAGCCCGGTCTGCGCCACCGCGGCGTCGACCAGCTCCTGCGCGGTGACCAACGGCGACGGCGGTGGCACCACGGCCGGAACGGCTCGGCTCAGGCCTGCCCGCCGGCCGAGGCCCGCGCCCGCGCCAGGAGCCCCCGCGCGATCACCAGCCGCTGGATCTCGTTCGTCCCCTCGCCGATCACCATCAGCGGAGCGTCCCGGTACAGCCGCTCAATCGGGAACTCGGTCGTGTACCCCACGCCGCCGTGGATCCGCATAGCCTCCATGCTGAGCTCCAGCGCCGTCTCGCTGGCGAAGAGCTTGGCCATGCCCGCCTCGACGTCGCACCGCAGCCCCGCCGCGCGGCGCTCGGCCGCGTTCTTGGTGAGCAGCCGTGCCGCCTCCAGGCGCGTCGCCATGTCCGCCAGCTTCAGCTGGATGGCCTGGTGCTCGCCGATCATCTTGCCCATCGTCTCCCGCTGCATGGAATACGCCAGCGCGGCGTCGAACGCCGCCCGCGCCACGCCGACCGCCCGCGCCGCAATGTTGATGCGCCCCACCTCCAGCACGCCGAGGATCTGCGGCAACCCCCGGCCGGCCTCGCCGATGAGGTTGGCGGCCGGGATGCGGTGGTCGTCGTAGGCCATCTCGACGGTCTCGACGCCCCGGTAGCCGAGCTTGCTGACGTTCTTGCTGACCGAGATCCCCTCGAACTTCGGCCCCGGCTCCTTCTCCACGATGAAGGCGGAGATGCCCTCCTCCGACCGCGCCGCCAGCGCGACCAGGCCGGACCGCTCGCCGTTGGTGACCCACGCCTTGGTGCCGTTCAACACGTATTCCTCGCCGTCGCGCCGCGCTCGGCACGAGATGTTGCGCGTGTCGCTCCCGGCGTCGGGCTCCGACAGCGACAGGCAGCCGCGGCGCTCGCCCGAGGCCAGCACCGGCAGCCAGCGCTGCTTCTGGTTCTCGGTTCCGTGCGTCATGATCAGCGTTGCCGCCATGGTGTGCGTGTTCACGATGCCGGTCAGACTCATCCACCCGTACGCCAGCTCCTCAATGACGCCGATGTACGTCAGCAGGTCGAGGCCCAGGCCCCCGTACGCCTCGGGGATGGTGACGCCGAAGAGGCCGAGGTCGCGCATCTGGCGCACGATGTCGTCGGGAAACTCGTCGGCGCGCTCCAACTCCGCCGCCACCGGCGTGACCTCACGCGCCACGAAGGTGCGAACGGTCTCGATGATCTCGGTCCGGATGGCCTCGTCGGTCGCGCCGGCTTGTACACCGCTCACGCCGGCCCGGCCTTTCTCACGGCGATAACCCTACACACCAATCCTGTTGACGCTGAATCTCAATTCGGAGAAGAATGTTTCCCTCATGACGCCGGGCCTCATGCATCGCGGGCTCGAGTCGGCCGCACAGAAGTTCCCCGATCACCCGGCGGTGCTGACCGAGGACGAACGCTGGACGTTCGCCGAGCTCGACCGGGCCGCCGACGTCGCGGCGCGGCACTTCGCGTTACAGGGCGTCGGGACCGGTTCCCGCGTGGCCGTCATGACGTCCAACCGGCCCGAGTTCGTCGTGGCCGTCCACACGCTGAGCAAGCTGGGCGCCGCGACGGTCCTGTTGAACCCGGCCTGGAAGGCGCTCGAGGTCGAGACCGCATTGGGCCTCACGGGCGCCGGGCACGCGGTGGCCGACGGCCCCGGCGTCGCGCTGCTGGCGGCGCACCTGGGCGCCGGTGCCGTGCTCGACCTCGACGGTGCCGACGCGGCCGCCGTTTTCGACCGGACGGCTGCCGTGTCCCCGCCCGCCGCCGCCGTGGAGACCGGGGACGACGCCGTCCTCGTCTTCAGCTCCGGCACCACGGACAGCCCCAAGGCGGTGCGCCACGCCCACCGCTCCATCAGCCTGGCCACGGCCACCTGGATCCTCGCGCTCGGCCTGGGCCACGACGACCGGTTCCAGGTCGCGACGCCGCCGTCGCACATCCTGGGCCTGCTCAACCTCCTGGCCGCGGCCGCCGCGGGTGCGACCGTGCGCCTCCACCGCCGCTTCGACCTCGACGCCGAGCTCGCCGCCGTACAGCAGGACCGCATGACCCTCGAGATGGCGGTCGCCCCGATCGCGCTGGCCATGGCCAACCACCCGGCGCTCGAGTCCTACGACCTCTCCTCCCTTCGCTACGTCATGTGGGGCGCCACGCCGGTGACGCCGGCGGTGGCCGAGACCGTCAGCGCGCGCAGCGGGGTGCGCTGGCTGCCCGCGTACGGCACGAGCGAGGTGCCGGTGATCGCCGCCAACCCGGTCGCCGAGCCCGAGCGCTGGCGGCTCGACTCGGCGGGCCTGCCCGTCGGCGACGTGGAGCTGCGGGTGGTCGACCTCGACACGGGCGTCGTCCTCGCCGCCGGCGAGACCGGAGAGATCCAGGTGCACAGCGCGCAGGCCATGGCCGGCTACCTGCCCGACGAGGCGACGGCGGCCGCGTTCGACGACCGGTGGTACCGGACGGGCGACGTCGGCTGGCTCGAGCCCGAGGGGTGGGTCCATCTCACCGACCGCTGCAAGGAGATGATCAAGGTCAGCGGGTTCCAGGTCGCGCCGGCCGAGATCGAGGCCTTGCTGCACGCCCATCCGGGCGTGGTCGACTGCGCGGTGTTCGGGGTGGACGACGCGGGCGCGGGCGAGGTGCCGGTGGCGGCGGTCCAGCTCGCTCCGGACGCGGACGTCGGCGCCGAGGACCTGCAGCGTCTGGTCGAGGACACCCTCGCCCGCTACAAGCGGCTCCACCGCGTCGTGCTGGTCGACGCCGTCCCGCGCACGCCGTCGGGCAAGGTCCTGCGGCGCACGCTGCGCGACGAATGGGGACCGCGCCTGTCGCCCGCGGCTGCCGGAGCGGGCTGAGGCGCCGGCGTGGACGTCCGTCTCTCACCCGAGCAGGTCGCGCTGCGCGATTCGGCGGCCCAGGTCGTCGACCGCCTCGGCCCCAAGTCGGTCGCCGCGCTCGGCGACGCGGAGCGCGCGTCCAAGCTCGACGCCGCGGTCGACGCGGCCGGCTGGCGTGAGCTGCGCACCCCGGACGACGACGGCAACCCCTGGGCCTCCGCCGTCGAGGTGGCGCTGGTGGCCGAGGAGCTCGGGCGCGGCTTGGCCGACGCCGCCTTCCTCGGCCCGACCCTCGCGGCCGACCTGCGCCGCCGCTGCGGCGCCCCCCCGGCCGGCGCACCCGAGACCGTCGCGCTCACTGCCGACCTGTCCGCGCCCGCCCGGGCGGCCGGCGGGGACCTGGCGCCCGGCGCGGTGGCCGTGGACGCCCGCGGCGCCGCCGGCGCGCTCGTGCTGCTCCCGGGACCGGGCGGCGACTCCGGCGACAGCCTCGGCGCACTCGCCCTCGGAAGGGGCGAGCCGGGGGGTGTCGACCTGACCCGGCCGTCGCTCACGTGCCCCGGCGCGCCAGTCAGCCCGGTCGGTGGCGAGACCGGCTCGCTGATCCCCGACGACCTCGCGCGCTGGCACGCCCTCGGCCTGGCGACGGTGTGCAGCGACCTCGTCGGCGTGATGCGTGGCGCGCTGACTCTCTCCGTGGACTACGCCCGCACCCGCCGCCAATACGACGCGCCGATCGGTTCGTTCCAGGCTGTCCAGCACCTCCTCGCCGACGCGCGCACCGCCATGGAGGGCTCGCGCAGCATCGCGTTGCACGCGGCGTGGGCGGTGGACGCGCTGGACGAGTACGAGGCGCTGGCCGCGGCGTCGGCCGCCAAGGCCTACTGCACCCGCGCCGCCCGGGGCGTGTCCGAGACCGCCATTCAGGTGCACGGTGGCATCGGCAACACGTGGGAGTGCCTCGCCCACGTCTTTCTGCGCCGCGCCCTGTTGTCGGGCGAGGTCCTGGGTGGTGTCGGCGCCAGCCTGGCGCGCGTCCTCGCCGCCCATGGGATCGGGGAGGACGATGGACTTCGCTGATTCGCCCGAGGAGCGCGCCTTCCGGTTCCGCCTGCGCGCGTGGCTGCGCGACAACAACCCGGGACTGCCACCCTCCTCGACCGCCGACGAGTATTGGGCGGGGCAGGCCGCCTGGCACCAGACGCTCTACGACGCCGGCTTCTTCGGCCTGTCGTGGCCGGTCGCCGTCGGCGGGCAGGACCTGCCCAGCGTCTACGACGTGATCCTCGACGAGGAACTCATCGCCGCCAGCGCACCGCCGCGCCCGAGCATCGGGTACCTCGTCCAGGGGCTCCTGGAGCACGCGGACGCCGACGTGCAGCAACGCTTCCTGCCCGGGTTGGTGAGCGGCCGGGACCGCTGGTGCCAGGGCTTCAGCGAGCCGGACGCCGGTTCGGACCTGGCGTCGCTCCGCACGAGAGCGGTACGGGAAGGGGACGACTACGTCATCACCGGGCACAAGGTCTGGACGAGCTACTCGGACGCCGCCGAATGGTGCCTCCTCCTGGCGCGGACCGACCCGGACGTCCCCAAGCACCGCGGGCTCTCCGCCTTCGCAGTGCCCATGCGCCAGAAGGGCATAGAGCAACGCCCGCTCAAGATGATCAACGGGATCACCAAGGAGTTCGGGGAGGTCCTCTTCGACGGTGCCCGCGTCCCGGCCGACAACATGATCGGCGAGCCCGGCGAGGGGTGGCGCCTGGCCATGACCGTCGTCAGCCACGAGCGTGAGCCGGGCGAGCTGGGGTACGTGGCGCGCTACGGCAAGCTCGTCAACGAGCTCGTTCACCAGGTCCAGGCGGCGCCGGAGCGGTTCGGGCCCGCCCCGCGCCAGGAACTGGCCTGGGCCCTGGTCGAGGCGGACATGCTGCGCTGCCACGTGAGTCGCCGGCTCTCCGACCGCCTCGACGGCCTCACCCACGGGCCCGACGGGTCGGTCGACAAGCTGCTCATGACCGCGGTCGAGCAGGCGGTCGGCCACGCCGCCCTCTCCGTCGGGGGCGTCGCGCCGGCCGCGGGGGACGACACCTGGCTGCGCGTGTACCTCTACAGCCGGGCCCAGAGCGTCATGGGCGGCACGTCGCAGATCCAGCGCAACCTCATCGCCGGCCGAATCCTGGAGTTGCCCACGTCATGAGCCACCACTACGACCTTCCCCCGGAGCTGCTGGTCACCGCCGACGGCCCCGTCCGGGTCGTGACGCTGAACCGGCCCGAGCAGCTGAACGCCACCAACCACGTACTCCACGCTGGCCTGGCCTCCCTCTTCCCGCAGCTGGACGCCGACGAGGAGGCACGGGTCGCCGTGTTGACGGGCGCGGGGCGAGCCTTCTCGGCCGGCGGGGACTTCGACTACCTGGACGAGCTCGCTCGCGACGCCGACCTGCGGAGCCTGAGCCTCATGCACGGGCGGCAGATCGTGACGGGGATGGTCGGCTGCCGGCTGCCGATTGTGGCCGCCGTGAACGGTCCGGCGGTTGGGCTCGGCTGTTCCCTGGTCGCGCTGTCCGACATCGTGTTCATGGCCCAAAGCGCGCACCTGGCCGACCCCCACGTGCTGCTCGGGCTCGTGGCCGCCGACGGGGGCCCGGTGGTGTGGCCGCTGCTGACCAGCTTGCAGCTGGCGAAGGAGTACGCGCTGACCGGCGACCGCATTTCGGCGGAGCGGGCGGCCGCCATCGGCCTCGCCAACCACGTGTGCCCGGACGACGAGGTGATGAACGAGGCGATGGACTGCGCGCAGCGGATCGCGCGCCTGCCCAAGGGCGCGGCCGAGGACACCAAGCGCGTCCTCAACATGCAGATGGAGCGGGCGGTCCTCGGCGTGCTCGACTACGCGCTGGCGGCGGAGGACCGGTCCTTCACCACGCCCGAGTTGCGGGCCAACGTCGACCGCATGCTCAAGCGGTCGCAAACGGAGAGTGGCGGCTAAGCCTTCGGCCCGGGGACCGCGTCAGGCGCGCGGGGCGGCGGCGTGCGGGCCGCGGGGAGGCCGGCCAGGTACCCGCCCAGCGCTTCGCCAGCCTGCAGCACATGGGACTCCATGATCTGGCGCGCCGCTTCTCCGTCACCGCGCTCCATGGCGTCGAGGAGCGCCGCATGCTCGTGACGGCTCCGCTCCTCTTGCTCGGGGAACAGCGCGAAGTAGTTGCCGGGCACCACCCGGACGGCCTGGCGCAGATAGGTGAGGAGCCGGGGCGAGCGCGCCGCCAGGTTGATGGCTCGGTGGAAGTGGCGGTTGGCCGCCACCACGTCCTGTGCGCCGTCGATGGCCGCGGCGAGCGTGTGCAGCTCACGAAGCTCCTCGGGGCTGATGCGCCCGGTCGCCATCTCGGCCGCCTTGCCGGCCAGTGTGGCCAGGATGGCGAAGTTGTCGACAGCGTCCTCGGGCGTGATGCCGACCACCGCCATGCCGCTGCGCGGGGTGATAGCGACGAGGCCCTCGTAGGACAGCTCGAGCAGCGCCTCGCGCACCGGCGTCCGGCTGATGCCGAACTCGGCGGTCAGCTGGTCGAGATCGAGCCGGTCCCCCGGCCGCAGCCGGCCCGTGAGGATCCGATCCCGCAGTTCGCTGGCCGCCTGGGCCCGGACGGTGGTACTGATCAGTTTGATATCTGAAATGTTACATATTAAGTTGGAGCGCTGCTCGCGATTCCCGCAATAAGAAGGGGGAGTGATGGCCGACAGCTCGAAACGGCAGATGGCACTGGTGGGGTTCATGCAGGCGGGGAACGCCACGGTCTACGCCGGCTCCTGGCGCCACCCGGCCACCGAGCACGGGTTCCTGTCGGCGAGCTACTACGAGAAGCTGGCCCGGACGCTCGAAGAAGGCTGCTTCGACCTCATGTTCTTCGACGACCGCCTGGCCATGCCCGGGATCTACGGCGGGTCGGTGGGGGAGGCGGTGCGGACGGGGGCGCGGCCGGTCAAGCTCGACCTGAGCATCGTGCTCGGGCTCTGCGCCGCCGTGACGAGCCGCATCGGGCTCGGTGCGACGTACTCGACGACCTATTACACGCCCTTCCACGTGGCGCGCACGTTCGCCACCTTGGACCACGTCTCCGGCGGGCGCGCCGCGTGGAACGTCGTGACGTCGGTGAACGACAGCGAGGCGCAGAACTACGGGCTGAAGGAGGCCATTCCCCACGACGCCCGCTACGACCGCGCCGACGAGTTCCTCGAGGCGACCACCGGCCTGTGGGACACATGGGACGACGACGCGCTGGTCCTCGACCGCGAGACCCCGTTCTTCGCGGACCCGGACAAGGTCCACGAGCTCGACTACCGGGGCGAGTGGTTCACGGTGCGCGGCCCGCTCACCGTCCCGCGCTCTCCCCAGGGCCGCCCGGTGCTCCTCCAGGCCGGCTCGTCCGGTCGCGGGAGGGAGTTCGCGGCGCGCTGGGCGGAGCTGATCTTCACCGGCGACCCCGACATCGACATCGCACGCTCCCACTACAAGGACCAGAAGGAGAAGATCTCCGAGCGCGGCCGCGACGCCGAGGCTGTCAAGATGCTGCCCATGGCGTACACCGTCGTGGGCGAGTCCAAGGCCCACGCCGAGGAACGTGAGCAGCTCTTCCTGAACGACCTCGTCGACCCCATGGCGTCGCTGACGCTGCTGTCGGAGCTCATGAACTACGACTTCTCGGGATTGGCGCTCGACGCGCCGATCACCGACGAGCTCATTGAGTCGGTGTCGGGCATCCGGGGCCTCGTGCAGAACATCAAGAAGCACATCGGCGGTGACACGGTGACCCTGGGCGACCTGGCGGGTCACCGGGCCACCCTGCTGCAGGGACCCCGGTTCGTCGGCACCGGGCCGGACATCGCGGACCAGATGGAGGCCTGGTTCGACAGCGGCGCATGCGACGGGTTCGTCGTCGCGGCCACCCACTCACCGGGCGCCTACGAGGACGTGGTCCGCCTCGTCGTGCCCGAGCTGCAGCGCCGCGGCGTCTTCCGAGACCACTACACCGGGACGACGCTGCGCGAGCACCTCGGGCTGGCGCGGCCCGCCGCGTCGCTGCGTGGCTGAGACTCCGCGCCCCCTGCGCGGCATCCGCGTCATTGACGCGGCCACGCTGGCGGCTGGTCCCATGGTCGCCACCATGCTGGGCGAGTTCGGCGCCGACGTGATCAAGGTGGAACAGCCCGGCGCGGGCGACCCGTTGCGGAAGTGGGGCGACCAGAAGGAGGGCGTCGGCCTCTTCTGGAAGAGCATGAGCCGCAACAAGCGCTGCGTCACCCTCGACCTGCGGTTGACCGCGGGGCAGGAACTCTTCCACCGCCTGCTCGACGTGAGCGACGTGGTCGTGGTGAACAACCGCCCGAGCGCCCTCGCCAAGTGGGGTCTCGACTACGAGTCGGTGCATGCCGCGCACCCCGACGTCGTGATGTTGCACGTGAGCGGCTACGGCACCGGCGGCCCCAAGAGCGACCTGCCGGGGTTCGGCACCCTGGCCGAAGCGATGAGCGGGTTCGCCCACGTGACAGGACAGCCCGACGGCCCGCCCACGCTGCCCCCCTTCTTCCTGGCCGACGGTGTGGCCGCCCAGTCCGCCACGGCGGCGGTGGTGATGGCGCTGTACCACCGGGACCTCCACGGCGGCGGGGGCCAGTTGATAGACGTGAACCTCGTGGAGCCGCTGGCCCGGCTCATCGAGACGTCCACCCTGGCCTACAGCCACCTCGGGAAGATCCCCGGGCGGGTCGGCAACATGCTGCCGGCGAGCGCGCCGCGCAACGCCTTCCGCACGGCGGACGACCGCTGGGTCGCCATCTCGAGCGCGTCACCCAACATCGCGTTGCGCGTCTACCGGGCCATCGACCGGCCCGAGCTGGTGGACGACCCCGCCTACGCCGACCCGCAACAACGACAGGCCCGCGCGGCCGAAGTCGACGCACTGGTGGCCGGATGGATCAGCGAGCGGACGTTGGCCGAGGTGATGTCGGTGTTCGAACGCGCCGAGGTGGCGGCCGCACCGGTGTACGACGCCCGGCAGCTGCTGGCGGACGAGCACCTGCGCGCCCGGGGCTCCTTCGTCACATTGGCCGACGCGGACCTCGGCACCATGACCGTGCAGGCGCCCGTCGTCAAAATGAGCGAGACGCCGGGAGTGGTCGAGTACCTGGGCCGGGACCTCGGGGCGGACAACGACGCGGTCTACGGTGGGCTCCTCGGCCTGTCCGCCGAGCGCGTGGACGTCGCTGCGGGCGGCCGGCACCATCTGAAAACGGTCAAGGAGGCAGCCGTGCGCGCACCGAGAGCCAGGCGTTCGGAACTGGCCACCCCGGCCAGCAGCGAGCGCATGTGTGAGAAGGCGCCGACCGCGGGCGCGGATCTCGTGTTCCTCGACCTCGAGGACGCCTGCGCGCCGGGGGTCAAGGAGGGGGCCCGTTCCATTGCGGTCGCGGCCCTGACCGGCCTCGACTGGGGGCGCACGGTGCGCGCCGTTCGCATCAACGGCATCGACACCCCGTGGTGCCACGGCGACATCATTGAGATCGTCACCGGCGCCCGCGACTGCGTCGACCTGCTCATCGTGCCGAAGGCGCGGTCGGCCCGGGACGTCTGGTGGGTCGACGTCCTGCTCGGCCAGCTCGAGGCGAAGCTCGGGCTGGCGCGGCCCATCGGCCTCGAGGTCCTGATTGAGGACGCCGAGGGTCTGGCCAACGCGTTGGAGATCGCACGGTCGAGCGCACGGCTCGAAGCGCTGATCTTCGGCGCCGGCGACCTGTCGGCCTCGCTGCACGCGCGGGTCGACGGCAACTTCGACCCCCTCGTCGACTACCCGGGCGACTTCTGGCACTACGCCCGCGCGCAGGTGCTCACTGCGGCCCGGGCCGGCCTCGTCGACGCCGTCGACGCGCCGTACCCGGCGTACACCGACCCCGAGGGCTACCGGCGCTCCGCCCGCGCCGCCAGCGCCTTGGGCTTCGACGGCAAGTGGGCCATCCACCCGTCCCAGGTCCCGATCGCCAACGACGTCTTCTCGCCGACGCCCGCAGAGGTGGCCGAGGCCGAAGCGGCGGTAGCCGCGTACCGGGAGGCCGAGGCCGGCGGGGTGGGCGCCATCGGCCGCGACGGCCGGCTGGTCGACGCCGCGCACATGCGCCTGGCCGCCAACACGCTGCACAAGGCGGCTCTGGCGGGCGAGGGCTGAAGCGGTGGCGCCGTAGGCGCTGGGTGAAAACGCCCTTCTCATCACGGGAGAGGCGTGCTACCATCTCGGGGTCGACACCGGCGCACTGAGAGGACCCGCTCATGGCACGTTGGCCCAAGCCACCCGAGGGGAGCTGGACGGAGCACTACCAGCTCGGCACCGAGCCGATCTCCTACGAGGACTCCATCTCGCCCGAGTTCTACGAGCTCGAGCGCGAGGCCATCTTCAAGCGGGCCTGGCTCAATGTGGGCCGGGTGGAGCAGCTGCGACGCAAGGGGAGCTACTTCACCAAGGAGCTCTCGGTCGCCCGCACGTCGGTGGTCATCGTGCGCGGCGCCGACGACGAGATCCGCGCCTTCCACAACGTGTGCCGCCACCGCGGCAACAAGCTGGTCTGGAGCGACTACCCCGGGGAGGAGACGAGCGGCGTCAGCCGTCAGTTCGTCTGCAAGTACCACGGCTGGCGCTACGACCTCGACGGTGCCTGCTCCTTCGTGCAGCAGGAGCAGGAGTTCTTCGACCTCGACAAGGCCGACTACGGGCTCGTCCCGGTGCACTGCGACGTGTGGGCGGGGTTCATCTTCGTCAACCTGGCCAAGGAGCCCGAGCAGAGCCTGTGGGACTTCCTGGGCCCGACGGTGACCAAGCTGGAGAACTATCCGTTCCACCTGCAGAGCGAGCGCTGGTTCTACCGCGCCACCGTGAACGCGAACTGGAAGCTCTACATGGACGCCTTCCAGGAGTTCTACCACGCACCCGTACTGCACGCGAAGCAGACCCCGCCGGACTGGTCCACGGCGGCGCAGCAGGCCGGCTTCGAGGCGCCGGCCTACACCATCGACGGACCGCACCGTCTGGTGAGCACGGCGGGCATCCATCCGTGGAACCTGGCCGACAACATGCTCAAGCCGATGGAGCGCCTCACGCGCAGTGGCCTCTTCGGCCCGTGGAACAAGCCGGAGCTGGACTACGACGCGAAGGCGGCCGGCCTCAATCCGGCGGGATGCGATCCCTGGGGTCTCGACTCCTGGCAGATCTTTCCCAACTTCACGATCCTGTGCTGGGGCCAGAACTGGTATCTCACGTACCACTACTGGCCGACGAGCTACAACACGCACGTGTTCGAGGGGACGTTGTACTTCGTCCCGGCCAAGACGGCGCGGGAGCGGGTACAGCAGGAGCTGGCCGCCGTCTCGTTCAAGGAGTACGGCCTGCAGGACGCGAACACACTCGAGGCGACGCAGACAATGCTCGAGTCCCGGGTCCTCTCCAGCTTCCCGCTCAACGACCAGGAGATTCTGTGTCGCCACCTGCACAAGGTGGTCGCCGACTGGGTTGACGACTACAAGAAGCGCGCCGGCGCGGAGGTGTGACCTGATGGCCGAGACGATGTTGCCCGCGGATTTCGCCGACCTGGAGCCCTTCGCCAAGACATGGTGCCTGGCTACCGAGCCCGAGCGGTTCGCGCAGCGGCTGGCCGCCAGCATGGACGAGATGCAAGCCTTCTACGACGCTGTGACGGCGCGTTACGAGGACGCGATGTCGTACTGCGACAGGTTCCCGCTCGACGACATGCCCGACGACGCCAAGAACCTGATGCACCTACTCTATTCCATGGTCATGGTGTCGTTCCCCGTCGAGTGCTGGGGCCAGGGCGCGGTGCCCGACACGGGTGCCGCCTATCTCGACCTTCTCGTCGAACCGGGTCCCTGAGCCACGGCGGATTCGCCAGCTTCATCGGATGGGGCCGGTGCTCACCCCACCGCAGAGAGGACGGCCGCCGCCGACGTGATGGCGCGGTCGCCGTTACCCTCGTCGTGGATGAGCATCCGCACACCGACCGGGCCGTCCCCGGTTCGATGCGCCGTCCCCTCGACCCGGAAGGGGCCGACCTTCCCCCGGGCCAGGAACATCACGTGCCAGCTCTGGACTTGGAGCATCCGGGTCCCGGCTTTCGCCGCCGCACAGTCGACCGCCGCCGTCTCGAGGACGACGTGCTGGGGGCCGATGTGCAGCGCAGCATCGGGAGAGGCGAATTCGGCCCGGAGCTCCGGCAGGGTCCAGTGACCGTCGTCGCGTTTGGCCGCACCGAAGACCTCCCATAGTGGGGGCAGGTCGGGCGAGTCCTCAATCACCAGCTCTGAGTCTTCGACGTCCATCCGCTCCAGGCCTTCGGGCGGCGTGCCGATGGACGCGCCCTGGCCCTCAATGAGGGCGATGACGCGCTCGTGGTCGTCGGCGTCGACGATGAGGCAGCGTCCGTAGCCCATCGTCCGTCCCTGGTGGATGACCCCGGACTCGAGCACTTCGAGGGTGTCCACACCGACCGCGGGGTCGACGATCTGCACCGAGGCGATCACCGGGTTGGGCACGGCGACCAGGTCGGTCTGGGAGCCCTCGGGTGAGGCGATGGCCAGCGGCGCCACCATGATCCCGCCCGCCTCGTTGCGCATGTCGTGGCGGATGCGAACGGTGTTGTCCACTGGACCCAGGTTCATGGAGGAGTGGTTGCGCCCGATGTAGCGGTAGCTGAGCAGTCCCGACCACCGACGCTGCAGCGCGGCCCGGTAGGCCTCGGGGTCACCCGTCAGTTCCCTGATGTCACGCAGGCCGTCTGCCATGCTCGCTCCTCACATCGCCTCGTACTCGACCGTCACCGTCGCGCCCCGAGGCACACCTTGGCACGTGAGGATCCAGCCCTCCTCGACCTCCTCCGGGGTCAGCGCATTGTTTGCTCGCATGGCGGCCGTCCCCTCCTTCAGGAACGCCATGCACGTCGCGCAGTTGCCCGCCTCACACGAGAAAGGAGGACGCAGGCCGCCGCGGCGGGCGGTCTCGAGGAGGCTGTCGCCCGGCTGGTAGGCGACCTCCACCGCCTTGCCGTTGAGGATGACGGTGACCGTCTCGGGCGTGTCGGCCCCGCCGCCGCTGGATCCGGTGGTGGCCGCGGCCGCCTGTTTCTCCTTGTCCTGCTGTTCGACGAGGAAGCGCTCTATGAAGATGCGGTCCTTGGCCACGCCCAGTTCGAGGAGCGTGGTCTCGACCAGGTCCATGAAGGGGCCCGGACCGCAGATGTAGCAGTCGGCGTCGAGATCGCCGCCGACGAACGCCGCCACGCCATCGCGGTTGAGGAACCCGCCGTCCGAATCGAGGTGGTGACGCACCGCGAGCCTGTCCGGGTGGCGGGCACCGAGGCCGGCGAGCGCCTCGTCGAAGATCACCGAGGGTCGGTCGCGGTTGGCGTACAGGAGCCGCACGCGCCGCTCGCCGCCGGCCAGGATGTGTTTGGTGATGGACATCACCGGGGTGACACCGCTGCCACCGCAGAAGCCGAGCACCGGACGGTCGCTCTCCTGGGGGCAGAAGACGCCGGCCGGTTTCGTCAGCTCCACCACGTCGCCCTCGCCGACGTTGTCAAGGAGCCAGTTGGAGACCAGCCCGCCGGCGACCCGTTTGACCGTCACGGTCAGGTCGTCGTCCGTCTCCGGCGCGCTCGACATGGAGTAGGACCGCAATTGCTCCTCGTCTCCGATGCGGACCCGGAACGTGCAGAACTGCCCGGGTCGGTACCGGAAGGCGTCCCGCTGGTTTTCGGGCACCTCGAGCACGAGGGAGCTCGCGTCGTGCGTCTCGGGCACAACCTTCTTCACGCGCAGCGAGTGGTATCCGTGCCCCCGCAGGACGGGATCGTGGTCAATCACCGCCGCAAACCCCGGCCGTGGCCTATTGCGGCGTCGGCCAGGCCACCGACTTGATCTCGAGGTACTGGTCGAAGCCGGCCAACCCGTTCTGCCGGCCGATCCCGCTG
Source organism: uncultured Acidimicrobiaceae bacterium (assembly GCA_963834405.1). GTDB lineage: Bacteria > Actinomycetota > Acidimicrobiia > Acidimicrobiales > RAAP-2 > Bog-473. The sequence continues at coordinate 780,222 of CAWIBX010000005.1, forward strand.
TGCTTGTAACCGCCGAAGGGCATGTCGGCCTGGCCGATCGGCATGCCGCCGTTCACGGACACGGACCCGGTGCGGATCCGCTCGGCGACCGCGCGCGCCCGGTCCAAAGACCCGGAGGAGACGCCGCCGGACAGGCCGTAGACGCTGTCGTTGGCGATCCGCACCGCATCGTCGTCGTCCTCGTAGGGGATGACGACGAGCACCGGCCCGAAGATCTCCTCCTGGGCGATCGTCATCGAATTGTCGACGTCGGTGAACAGCGTCGGCTCGACGAACCAGCCCTTCGGTTGGTCCGCCGGCCGGCCGCCACCGAGGGCGAGGGTGGCGCCCTCGGCCACACCCTTCTCGATGTACCCCAGCACCCGGTCGCGTTGCTTGGCCGAGACGACGGGGCCCATCAGCACGTCGGGCCGCTGCGGGTCGCCGTACGGCACCGAGCCCAGGATCCCCTTCAGCATCTCCACGCCCTCCTGGTACCGGGAGCGGGGGAGGAGCATGCGCGTCTGAATGGCGCAGCCCTGGCCGGCGTGGAAGCACACCCCCATGCCGGCGGGGAGCGAGCTGGCGAAGTCGGCATCGTCGAGCACGATGGTGGCCGACTTGCCGCCCAGTTCGAGGAACACCCGCTTGAGCGTGGCGGCGCCCTTCTCCATGATGCGCTTGCCCACCACGGTCGACCCGGTGAACGAGATGAGGTCGACCTTGGGCGACAGCGTCAACTCCTCACCGACGAGGTGGTCGGAGGAGGTGACGACGTTCAGCACGCCCGGCGGGAAGTCCGTCTGCTCCGCCACCAGGCGGCCCAGCCGCGTGGCGTTCCACGGCGTGTCGGGCGCAGGCTTCAAGATCACGGTGTTGCCGGTGGCCAGCGCCTGGCCGAGCTTGTTCATTGTCACCTCGACCGGGAAGTTCCACGGCACGATGGCACCCACGACGCCGACCGGCTCCTTCCAGACCTGGCGGGTGTGCTGGGTACCCCGCCGGTCGACGCCCTCGCCCATGTCGGTGCGCCACTCGAACTCGTCGATGAGCTTGATCGGGTAACGCAGCGCGTCTTGCAGCGGGATGTCGAGCTGGTTGGCGTGCGTGGTCATGCGCGGACAGCCCACCTCGAGGATGAGCTCCTCGCGCAGCTCCTCCCTATCCTTCTCCAGCGCCTCCTGCAGCTGGGTCAGGCAGGCGGCACGCCGCGCCTTGTTCGTCGACCAGTCGGTCTCGTCGAAGGCGCTGCGGGCGGCGTCGATGGCCCGGTGCATCTCGGCGGCCGATGCGTCGGCCACCTGGCCGAGGACCTCCTCCGTGGCCGGATTGACGTTGTCGAACGTCTTGCCCGAATCGGACTCGATGAGCTCGCCGTCGACGAGCATCCTCTCTTCGTGGCCGGTTGCCGTTGTCATGGCCCACCCCTGTCTGCCCGAGGTTTCTCGCAGAGCGGAAACCTAGTTATCAAAAAGTGCTATAAGCATAATCGAGTGGGCCCGAGGACCGCCGGGCTGGTTCAGAGGGGGAGGGTCACCGGCAGGGCGCCGGAGCGCAGCACCTCTGCCCCGGAGCGGCGGGTCAGGACGCTGCCGGCGCCAAGGAGCTGGTCGAGCACGATGGTCCGGCGTACATAGCGGTGCAGAGGGTGCTCGGCCGTGAACCCGATCCCGGCCAGCACCTGTTGGGCGTGCCGCGCCACCGTCCGCGCGGACCGTCCGGCCATCCCCTTGGCCAGGGCCGCCGCCGCCGGAGTGGGCTCGTCCCAGGCCGCGGCGAGCAGCCCCGCCGCGGCTTCGCACGCGACCAGCGCCTCGGCCAAGCGATGGCGGACCGCCTGGAACGAGGCGATCGGCCGCCCGAACTGCAGCCGCTCGAGCGCATGCTGGCGCGCCAGCTCGAGCATCGTGCGCGCGCCGCCCACCAGCTCGTGGCCGAGCGCGAACTGTCCTCGCGTGATGGCGGCCTCCCAGTCCGCCGGCCCGGCGACCCGGGCTGCTGTGACGTCGATGTCAGCGGTGACCTTGACGAGCCCGAGCGCAGGATCGAGGCCGGGCGCGGGCTGCAGCGCGAGGGCGTGCGTCTCGACGAACAAGGCCTCGTGTCCGGACCGGGTCGTCGTCACGACGACTGCGGCGTCGGCGCGTGCGAGGGCCGCGGTCCCGAGCCCGCGCACCGCGGCGCGTGAACCGCCGGAACGACCCGGCGCGTCGTCGCGACGCAAGGGCGGCAGGACGACGGCCGCCGCGCCGAGGTCCGACACGTCCAGGGCGGCGAGCATGACCTGGTCCAGCGCGGACGACGTGACGTTCGCGGCGCCCTGTGACTCGAAGAGCACGGACACGGCGGTGGCCGGGTCCGCGGCCAGGGCGTCGGCCCAGCCGAGGTCGGCGAGCGCCGCATCGAGCGCGGCGCCGTCGCACGATTCGGTGGTGCGGCGGACGGTTTCCAAGAAGAGCGCGCGCTCGTCGGCGTCCATCATCTGTCGTCCCCGAGCGCGAGAAGCCGTCGGGCGATGATGTTCCGCTGGATTTCGGCGCTGCCGCCGTAGATCGTCGCCGCCCGCGAATAGAGGAACTCGGCGCGCCAGCGCGTGTCGGCGGGTGCGTCGCCCAACGCCACCTCCGGACCGAGTCCCTCGGCCACGAGGTCGAACACCGCCTGTTCGGCCGTGGCGAGGAGCACCTTGTCGACCGACGTCTCAGCGCCCAGCGTCTCGCCGGCGGCGAGCCGGCGCTGGGTGTCGCGGGACCGTGCCCGGAACGCCAGCAGCAGCTGCGCGGCCTCGCCGACGGCGCCCGGCTCGAGCGCGCCCTCGGGGGCGAGGGCGACCAGGCGTTCGAGGCGCCGCCGCAGATAGGCGGCGCGATGCCACAACGCGGTGCTCCGCTCGTAGGGCAGGAGGTCCATGGCGATCGACCATCCCTGGTCCACTTCGCCGAGCAGGCGGTCGGGCGGGACCAGCACGTCGTCGTAGAAGACCTCGCAGAACTCGGGCGAGCCGTGCATGGCCTCTATGGGCCGGATAGTGATGCCCGGGCTGTTCATGTCGATGAAGAACGCGGTGATCCCACGGTGGGCGGACTCCGGCGTCCCCGTGCGCGTGAGCAGCACGCAGCGCGACGCGTACTGGGCCAGGCTCGTCCACACCTTCTGGCCGGTCACCCTCCAGCCGTCGTCGGTTCGTGTGGCCCGGCACATGAGCGAGCCCAAATTGCTCCCCGTCCCGGGCTCGGAGAAGCCCTGGCACCAGGTCTCGTGGCCGCTGAGGAGCCGGGGCACCATGTCGGCCGCCAGCTCCGGGGGCGCGAAGTCGATCATGGTCGGCGCCAGCACCTCGGCCATGGAGTAGATGCCGGGCTCCACAAAGTCGCGGGCAGTGAGCGCCTCGCCGAGGTAGGCGCGCAGAAGGTTGGAGCCCCCGAGCCCGCCTACCCGCTCGGGCCAGCCCATCCGCATGAAGCCGGAGTCGTAGGCGAGGCGCAGGACCTGACGCAGATGCCCCATCTGCTCATCGAGGGTGCCGATGCCGTCGTAGGGCGGGGTGAGCGCGCGCTGGTTCTCGTCCAGCCAGACGTCGACCGCGGCCTTGAACTCTTCGAGCTCCATGACGAAGCGGGTTCAGCCGGCGCTGTCGTCGCTGCCGCTCGGCAACGGGCGCGTCGGGTCGTGCGGCTTCCCCGAGTCGCGGGCGCCGCTGCGCCGCAGGAACGTCATGGACCGGGTGTGCAGCCGCCAGCCCGCGCCGGTGCGACGGTAGGTGTCGGTGTACCAGCCGATGCGCATGTCGTGCGTGGTCTGGTCCACAAAGCAGAGTGTCTGGTGGCCGGTGCCGGTGCCCTGGTCCCGGTCGAGGTCGAGGACGGGGGTCCCGGTGAGAAAGAGGCCCTTGGGGGCGGCCGCCACCAGGGCTGGGAAATCCTTGAGGGCGTAGGTCTCCCCGAAGGCGCTGTAGGACCCATCGGGCGTGAAGACGTCGATGACGGCCTCGACGTCGTCCTGGGTCATGCCGACGGCGTAGCGAGCCAGCACCTGCTGGAGCTCGAGGACGTCTGCGACCTGCGCCTGGTCCAGGGAGGACACGGCTGCAGACGATAACAGCATTCTCAAAATCTGTAATTCCGTGTCCTGCTTCGGGGTGGGCCGGTCCGTGGTCGGTTGCGCTCTGAGCTGTATTGGAGTCGCCCTACTGGATCGTCGGTGTTTCCAGTAGGGCGTGGGTACTAACTGATCGGTACACCTACTGGATCTCCATGGAATCCAGTAGAGCAGCCCCGATGTACCCAACGGCCTTGGATTATCTGCGGGCCCTGACGGAGCCACAAGAAATGAAGCATCGTTTTGCAAAGCAAGAGAACAGGAGACCCTTATGCCAGCTACCTACGACGACGCCAATCTGGTCATGCAGATCATCCGGTGGAGCGCCGAGATGGATCTTCCGGACGCCATCAAGAACGTGTTGGCCGACGATTTCAACCCCGAGACGGCCGGCACCGAGGACGGTTCCGTCCAAAAGGTCCTGAGTTTCGGCGAAGTGGTCGGCACCTTTGTCAACCAGGGCGTGCTCGACCGCGGTCTGGTTCTGGACATGTGGTGGATGGAGGGGCTCTGGGCTCGGGTCGGCCACGCAGCCCGCCAACAGCGCGAACATCTCGGCGAGCCCCGCCTATCGGAGAACTTCGAGAAGTTGGCGAACAGCAGCTGAGCACACGGTGTCCAAGGCGGCTGCCCCGCTTGGGAAGCGCTGTTGCGGAAAATCCTCGCAGCGCGTCCGGCCGTAGGGAGAGTCCCGCTCTCAAATAGGGAAACCGCTCTATACTGGCCGGAATGCCCCCGGAGAACAACGGCCCGGCGTCCTCGGGTTCCGACGCACCGGTACGCCGTCGGGACCTTGCCGTGGCCCGCTCGCTCGACTCCGCCCGGGTGCGGAGCGAGGGCCGGGTGCAGCGTTTCCTCGACGCCGGCTTCGAGCTCCTCGCCAGCGCGGAATCCGGCAAGGAATTCACCGTGCAGGAGGTGGTCGACCGATCCGGTCAATCGCTGCGCAGCTTCTACCAGTACTTCGCCGGGAAGCACGAGCTTCTCCTCGCGCTCTTCGACGAAGCGATCCGTTCGACCGCGGACCGCCTGGAGGAGCAGGTCTCCCGCGAGGCCACCGCGCTCGTCCGGCTGCACTGCTTCGTGGTCGAGTACTTCCGCATGTGCCTGCCCGCGCCCAGGGGGAAGGCGTCGAAGAACAACCCGACCCCGGTCATGGCCGAGTTCAGCCACGAGCTGCTCACCGCCCACCAGGACGAAGCAGCGAGGGCCTTCGTGCCGCTGGTGACGCTTCTCGAGAAGGTGCTCGCCGACGCCGTGGAGGCCGGTGTCGTGAACTCGAAACTGGACCGGGAGGACACGGCGGGCCTCATCCTGTCCACGATCATGTTCAACGCCGCGTACGCACCCACCATCAGCGGCAGCAGGCGCGGGGACGGGACGCGGGCTGCCGAGGAGATGTGGGAGTTCGTGTCCCGCGGGATCCTCGCCGACTCGTAGGACCCGAGAGACGCCGTGCTTCTCTGTGCGTCGTGAGCAGATTCGCAGACAAGGTCGCGCTGATAACAGGCGCTGGCTCGGGAATCGGTCGAGCGGTCACCATTCGGTTGGTCGAAGAGGGTGGAACTGTCTTCGCGGTCGACGTGAACGAGGCTGCTCTCAAAGAGACCTCCGACCTCGTGGGTGAGAAGGTCCGCATAGACGTCGCCGACGTCGCCGACGCCGACGCCTGTGTCACGGCAGTGGCGAACTGCGTACAGACCTTCGGGCGCCTCGACGTCCTCGGGAACGTGGCCGGGATCTACCGGGCCGCGCACACCCCGGATATGGGCCGTGAGGACTACCGGCGAGTGATGAGCGTCAACCTGGACGGTCCGTTCTACCTCTGCCAAGCGGCGATCCCGCACCTGTTGGAGACAGGCGGGAACATCGTCAACATTGCGTCGAACTCCGGTATTCAGGGCGTGCCCTACTCGGCGGCGTACTCGGCGAGCAAGGGCGGGGTCATCCAACTCACCCGCTCACTCGCGGTCGAGTACCTGAAGACCACGCTGCGCGTGAATGCGATCGCGCCCGCCGGCACCAACACCAACATCGCCGTGTCGGCCAACTTTCCTCGGGACATGGACCCCGACCTCAGTAATCGGATGCCAGGCCTGCGTGGCATGGCCGAGCCCGAGGAGGTTGCAGGCCTCTTCGCATATCTGGCTTCGGACGAAGCGCGATCGGTGACGGGCGCCGTCTACACGATTGACAACGGCATCACCATCAGCTGACCGACAGCATCCGGCATCAAGACGATCGGGGCCGCCCCGGCGGTTTCGGCGACATCCACCTGTTGTCCTCGACGAGGCGCTCGATCTTCCACCCGTCCGGTTCCCGCCGGAACGACAGGTCGTAGTACCCACCGGTGGTCAGCATGTCGTCGAGCCCAGGAATGCGGGCCGACGTGAAGAACATGGCCCGACCCTCCGCCCGGTTTCCGCCCACCTCCAATTGGAAGTTGGACACCACGTGTTGAATGACCGGGAGCTGGCTCAGGGACCCCCGCAACCACCCGACCACTTCTTCGCGCCCACCGGCCGGACCGCCCGTCGACGAGTAATCGAGTTGGGCGTCGGAGGTGAAGACTGAGCCCAGCAGGCTCCAGTCTTGGTTGTCGCACGCCCAGGCGTAGTCATAGAGGACCCGCTGGATCTCCGACTCGTCGGAAACCGCACGTTCGTCTCCCATGGGTCGTCCCTTCGTCGCAGAGTTGCTTGCACAGGCTGTCGCCCAGGTTCTACTTGGAACGGAATCAGGCTGATGTGGTCAAAACGACGATGTCCACCGGCTGGTCCCGGCCGCGAATCGCCACCCGGTCGGGGCGGCCACCAGGGTGCTGCTCCTCGATGAGCGTGTAGAGCGGTGCCGCGAGCACGACCTCACCCGGCGACGCATGCGACTGGAGGCGAGCGCCGATGTTGATGGCGTCACCGAGTGCCGTGAAGTCCAGCACGCTTCCGGATCCCACGTTGCCGACGAAGGCGACGCCCGCGTTCACGGCCACTCCGAGTGGTAGATCGCTGACCTGCGACGCGAGCTCGAGAGCGGCCATCGCGGCCTTGCGACGGTAGTCCGGTCCCGCGATCCCTGGAATGAACAGGCCCATCACCTCGTCTCCGATGAGCTTGTCCACCACGCCCTCGTTGCGGATCAGCACTTTCGTTGCCGCGGCATAGAACTCGTTCAAGCGCTTCGCGAAGTCGGTGGCGTTCGATTTCTCGCCCAGCGATGTCGACGCGCGGACGTCGGCGAACACGACGCCGATGTCGATCTCCATGCCCCCCTCTGGGAGACGATCGAAGCAGAACTGGCAGACGTTCGGGTTCTTCCGCGAGGGCTTGTGCCCGAAGACGCCGACGGCCTTGCCAGTCAGGCCACCAAAGGGGTTGTAGCACAGCATGCAGCGAGGATTGCCAGGGAGCCGTCGGAAGATTCGCTGCGTCACCCTCAGGGGTTCGTGACCCTTGACCAGCAGGGCCTCCCAATCGACGGTTTTTGCCACGTCCGAACTATGGCTCGCCGCAGGCGCCGCCGCCAGGGTCGGGGGAGCTCGTGCTCGTCGTCACCCCGTGGCCGGCCTATCGGCGTACACCACCGACTTGGTCGCCGCGTCGTAGTGCGCCATGTACACGGGACCGAGCCCGAAGGGACGGTTCGGCGCGAACGAAATGGGGACATTTCCACCCGGCAGCACGACGTTTCTGAGGCCGTATCCGGCGTGCACGAAACTCTTGACGGTCAGGTTCTTCCCCGCCGCCATGGCGATGTCTTCGAACAGCGCCATGGTGGTGCACGCAATCTCGACGGACGTCCAGGTTTGTTCGGACTCGGGCAGGACGGCGTCGAAGGCCCGGATCCCGTCCGAGGGGTATGCCTTCTTGATGATGTGGACGCACTGCTGGGTCCCGGCGTTGCTCCAGGCTTCGGCCGGAGGCGTGAGTGCGGTCGTGGTCACGACGTTCTGCAGGTACGCCGCGCTGTCGCCGGACCCCACGGCACCGTTGAAGTCGGATTCAACGGTCGCCACCCACGGCGGGTTGTAAGTGCTCTGAGTGGCCGAGAGCCCTTCGGGCCATATCGCCCCACCGGTTCCGACCGCCACCACCTCCGTGGCACCGTCGGACTGGAACCGTTGCGCGATGGGCACGAACTGCGCGTTCACCGCAGCTTCGTCTGCCTGGGGCGCGGTATCGACCGCCGTGGTCACCACGGGGACGTGGAGCTTGGCCAACGCCGACTTCACGACCGCGAGCTCGGACTCGTCGCCCGGTCCTCCGCCGAAGATGGCCACCTTCTTATGCTTGAAGACGCCCTCCTTGTCGATTGCGCGCAGCTCCAAGGGGTCGTAGGCGGCGGGAGGAGGTGTGGGGGAGAAGTCCTGGGCCACACCCGAAGAGATGCCGGAGGGGTAGATGGAACCCACCACCGCCACGTTGTGCTGGAGATAGCACGTGGCCTCGAGCGGTGAGATGACTGCGAAGACAGCGTCGTCCTCGGTCAATTGCGTGCAGGCGGTGGCAGCCGGCGCCGTGCCCACCGGGTTCACCGCCACTATGTAGGGGACGATCTTGCGGCCGTTGATGCCCCCATGCGCGTTCACGTTGTCGACGAGGGCGTTGAAGGCGTCAGGGAAGCTGCCATAGTCGATATCAACGCCTTCGGTCTTGAGCACTGATGCTCCGACATCGATGTAGGGGACGCCGACGCGGATCGTCGTCGCCGTGACACCCTGCGTGTCGCTCGCCGCCGCAGAGGCGCCGCTGAGCCCGATGCCGCCAGGCGTGAGGATGACCATCGCCGCGGCCAGGGCCACCAGGATGCGTTTCGTCACGGTGAATGCCTCCCCCCGGACAGGAATGTGTGGCCGGCTTTCTACCCCGCCTCGCGCAGCGCCGGGGCCACCGATGCGAGGAATTCCCGGGTCCGCTCCGCCGAGGCCTTTATGTCCTCCCGTTTCTCGCCGAGCGGCACGATACGGCAGTTCAGGTCCGTCACGCCGGCCTCGGCGAACCGGCGCATCCGCTTCTCCATGGCCGCCTCGCTGCCGCAGATGAGGACGTCGCCGATGGCCTCGGCGTCGCCGTGCTCCATCAGGCGGACGTAGTTGGGTGAGGCGACCACTTCGCTCAGCGTGCGGTTGGTCCGCTCGATCGCCGCGTCGACCTCGTCGTCGCCGCACAGGCACACCGGCACACCCGCCATGACGCGGGGTGACGGCCGGCCGGCCGAGGCGGCCGCCTTCGTGATCGTCGGGACGACATGCCCCGCGATGGTGCGCTCGTCGGCCAGCCAGAGCACCGTGCCGTCGGCGCGCTCGCCGGCCAGCCGCAGCATGATGGGGCCCAGGGCAGCAATCATCACGGGCGTCGGCGTGATGTCGGTGATGTCGAGGGGCTGGCGGATGGTGAACAGCTCGTTCTGCACCTCGACGACCCCGGGACCGGCGAGCGCCTGGTCCAGGACGTCGAGGTAGCAGCGCATCGTCGTGGCCTGGCGTTCGTAAGGCAGGCCCATCATGTCTTTGATGATCCAGTGGTGCGAGACCCCGACCCCGAGCGTGAACCGGCCCTCGCAGACCGCCTGGGCGGAGAGGGCTTGCTGCGCCAGCACCACCGGGTGCCGGGGCTGAATGGGGACGACGGACGTCCCGACCTCTATGCGTGAGGTGGCGAGGCCGAGGAGCGTCACGGCCGCCATGACGTCGAACTCGTCGGGGATCTGCGGGGTCCAGATGGTGTCGAGGCCCGCCTCGTCGGCCCAGCGGGCGTCGGCCTGGAGCTTCTCCACCTTGGTGGCGTAGCGACCGCGGTCGGCGCTCACCTGAAGGCCGATCCGCATAACGGCTCCTTTCAGTCGGTCCCGGCGGGGGGAAATCCCGTTCTCATCTACGGTATATTCAACTATCGCTCAGTGCTAGGGACACTTGGCAAGGGATTTCCGGGGAGGCTGCACCATTGGGAGCCGGGCAAGCGAGCGGACCGGGCGGACCGGACGGATTGAGCAGGCCGGACGCGAGCCGCGTGGCGGTGGTCACCGGCGGCGGGTCCGGCATGGGCCGGGCCGTCTGCCACCACCTGGCCCGGCGCGGCCACCGCGTGGCCGTGTTCGACATAGACGGAGCGGGCGCCGAGCAGGTGGCCAAGGAAGTCGAGGAGGACGGCGGGCGCGCGCTGGCAGCCTCGGTCGACGTGAGCGACCGGGCCGCCGTGGAGGCCGCGCTGGACCAGACCCGCGACGCGTTCGGCGGCCCTATCGGCATCCTGGTGACGAGCGCCGGCATTGAGGGATTCGAGGAATTCCTCGACATCAGCACCGAGGCCTGGGAGCGCATGCTGTCGGTCAATCTCACCGGCACGTTCCACTGCGTGCAGCCCGCCGTCCCCGACATGATGGAGGCGCGCTGGGGCCGCATCGTCACGATCTCGTCATCCTCCGCGCAGTCGGGCACCAGGAGGATGGCCCACTACGTCGCCTCCAAGGGGGGCGTCATCGCCCTCACCAAGGCGCTCGCGCTCGATCTCGCTCCCTATGGCATCACCGTCAACACGATCCCGCCCGGCGCCATCGACACGCCGATGATGCGGCGTCCGATGGAATCGGGGCAGATGGGGAGCATGGAGCAGATCGTCGCCCGGGCACCGCTCGGCCGGCTCGGCACGCCGGACGACGTTGCGGCCACCTGCGCCTTTCTGTGCTCGGAGGACGCGAGCTACATCACCGGCCAGCAGATCAACGTGAACGGCCTGTGGTACGTCTGAGCTGAGTGACCCGCGTGACGACCCTGACAACCAAGAAGCTCGAGGCGACGGTCGGGGCCGAGGTCGTCGGCCTCGAGCGGGAGCAACTGCTCGAAGACGACGCCCTGCCGGCCGCCGTGATGGCGGCGCTCGAGGAGAACGGGGTCCTCGTGTTCCGCGAGCTGCACATCGACGACGAGACGCAGGTCGCCTTCTCCAAGAAGCTCGACGACGTTGGCAAGGCCGAGCCCGCCCTCCCGCCGACCATCTACACGGTGTCGCTCGATCCCACGAAGAGCCACACGGCGGCGTACACACGCGGGACGTTCAACTGGCATATCGACGGCGCCCAGGACGACGTCCCCACCAAGGCGACGACCCTGAGCGCCAAAGTCCTCTCCACCTCCGGCGGCGAAACCGAGTTCGCCAGCACCTACGCCGCCTACGACGACCTCAGCGAAGAGGAGAAGGAGCGGTTCGAGGGGCTGCACGTCCTGCACTCGTTTCAGGCCTCGCAGCGACTGGTCAGTCCGGACCCCACGCCCGAGGAGCTGGCCCGCTGGCGCGAGAAGCCCGACAAGGAGCACCCGCTGGTCTGGCGGCACCGCTCGGGCCGGCGGTCCCTCGTCATCGGCGTCACGGCGGACCACGTCGTGGGCTTGGACCGCGAGGAGGGCCGGACCCTGCTGGGTGACCTCCTGGCCCGGGCCACGACGCCCGCGCGGGTGTACCGGCACCAGTGGACGGTGGGCGACCTGGTCATCTGGGACAACACGGGCGTCATGCACCGCGTCGAGCCCTACGAGTCCTCCTCGCCCCGCGAGATGCACCGGACGACGATGAGCGGCGACGAGCCGATCCAATGAGCGACGAGCCGACGAGAGGAGCCAGACCGTGAGCGACGTGATCATCCTCCGCGCCGACCGGTGGTGCGACGTCGAGGCCGGCGAGATGAAGTCGCCGGCGGTGGTCGTGGTCGACGGCAACCAGATCGTGGCGGTCAACCCGAAACCGTCGGATCTCCCGAGCCCGGCTTCCGACATCGACCTCGGCGACGTCACCCTCCTGCCGGGCCTCATGGACATGGAGCTCAACATGCTGATCGGCGGTCCGGGCGGCCCCGACGGCCTGCCCGACCCGATGCACGGCGTCAAGGACTCGCCCGTCTACCGCACCCTGCGCGGCGCGGTGAACTGCAACACGACGCTGATGGCGGGCTTCACGACCGTGCGCAATCTCGGCCTGATGGTCTACACGGCGGGGTTCGTGCTCGATGTGGACCTCATGAAGGCGGTCGACAACGGGTGGTTCCCCGGCCCGCGCATCATGCCGGCGGGCCACGCCATCACCCCGACCGGTGGGCACCTCGACCCGACCATGTTCCAGGGGCTGGCGCCCGGCATCATGCCCCAGAGCGTGGAGCAGGGGATCGCCAACGGTGTCGCCGAAGTCCGCAAGGCGGTGCGCTACCAGATCAAGTACGGGGTCAAGCTGATCAAGATCTCCGCGTCGGGCGGCGTCATGTCGTTCAGCAGCGCGGCCGGCTGCCAGCAGTACTCCGACGAGGAGCTGGCAGCAATCGTCGACGAGGCGCACCGCAACGGCCTGCGCGTCGCCGCCCACGCGCACGGTGACGCCGGGATCCGGGCCTGCATCCGGGCGGGGGTGGACTGCATAGAGCACGGGTCGCTGGCCACCGACGACACGATCAAGCTCATGGCCGAGACCGGCACGTTCCTGGTCGGGACTACGGCGCTGGCGGACCACATGGCCGTCGACCGCATCCACCCGATCCTGCAGAAGAAGGCGGCCGAGATCTTCCCCCAGGCCCGCCGCATGTTCGGCAAGGCGCTCGCGGCCGGCGTCAAGATCGCATGCGGTTCCGACGCGCCGGCCATCCCGCACGGGACGCAGGCCGACGAGCTCATCGCCATGGTCGACCGCGGCATGACGCCGATGCAGGCGCTGCAGGCGGCGACCGTCACCAGTGCCGAGCTGATAGAGCGCGCGCACGACCTCGGGCGCCTGGCCGCCGGCTACCTGGCCGACGTCATTGCCGTGCCGGGCGACCCGTCGGAGGACATCAAGGTGACCAAGGACGTGCAGTTCGTGATGAAGGACGGCCACGTCTACAAGGGGGCCTGAGGCGGTGCCCGGTAACGACAACTTCGATGCGGCCCTGGCGCTGCGCCGCGCCATGATGGGCGAGGCCTACGTCGACGCCCAGGCCGAGGACCCGAATCCGAGGATGCGGGAGTTCTCCGACTACATCACGTCCATGGCCTGGGGCGTGTGGGCCCGGGGCGGCGCGTTGAGCACGCGCGACCGCAGCTTGCTCGTCCTCGCCATGACTGCGGCGCTCGGGCGCATGGAGGAGTTCAAGCTTCACGCCCGTGCGCACGAGCGCACCGGGGTCACCGACGAAGAGCTCGACGAGCTGCTGTTCCAGATCACCGCCTACTGCGGCGGGCCGGCCGGACTCTCGGCCAAGCGGGCCCTGCTGCAGGTGCGGGCCGAGGAGGCGGGGGCCTGACCGTGACGGCGCCGACGGTCGGCTTCGTAGGGCTCGGCAACATGGGCGGCGTCCTGGCGGTGAACCTCGTGGCGTCGGGCTTTGACGTCGTGGCCCACGACATGGCCGGCCCGGCGCGCTGCCCGGATGGGGCCGCGTTCATACCGGACCTCGGGGCGCTCGCCGCCGGGACGGACGTGGTGGTGTTGAGCCTGCCCGATGGCGAGGCGTCGGAACAGGTGGCGCGCGCGATCGCGGGTTCGAGCGGCCGGCGGGCAGCGCACGTCGTCGACACGTCGACCATCGGGGTGGCCGCCGCCCGAGTCGTCGCCGGACTCCTCGCGGCGGACGGGATCGGCTACGTCGACGCCCCGGTGTCGGGCGGCGTCGCGGGGGCGCGGGCACGCACCTTGTCGGTGATGTACGCCGGGACCGACGAGTCCTGCGCCGCCGTGGACACGGTGCTGGCCGGGCTCAGCGACCGCCGGTACCGGGTGGGCGACCGTCCGGGCCTGGCCCAGGCGCTCAAGCTGGCCAACAATTTCCTCTCCGCGACGGCCCTCGCCGCCACGAGCGAGGCGGTCGCCTTCGGCGTCTCGGTGGGTCTGGATATGGACACGATGCTCCGTGTGCTCAACGCCTCGAGCGGGCAGAGCACGGCCACCAGCGACAAGTTCGTGAACCACGTGCTCACCGGGCGCTTCGCCTCGGGGTTCGCCAACTCGCTGATGGCGAAGGATCTGCGGCTCTACGCGGGCGCGGTCGAGGAACAGGGCGCGCCGTCGCTCCTCGGGCCCGTGACCGCGGCGGTGTGGGAGCGCTTCGCGGCCGACGAGCCCGGCGTCGACTTCACCCGCATCTACCCCTTTGTCGGGCGAACGGGAGTGCGTCGGGACCCTCCGTAGTAATCAGGGACGCCGTCAGCCGAAGAGGAACTCGTCAATGGCCCGGTGGTAGTTCCAGATCGTCATCTCCTGGGCTCGGTTGAGGTGGTAGCCGTCGAAGCCGTAGGAGTGGAGCCCGATTTGTACCTCGGACATGTTGGCGAAGTCCTGCTCGAGGATCTGTCCGAGGTCGGCCACACGCCAGTCGTCGTAGAACTCCGGTTCGGCCGTCTCGATCCCCTCGGCCGGGGGCAGCCAGAGGCCCTGGATGTCGAAAATGCAGATGTCCGGGTCCTTGAAGGAAGGGCGGGTGCGGTATGCGATGGCCGTGCCGAAGTCGACCAGCAGCACAGTGTTGGGGAAGACGTGCCAGTCGTACATCCCGCCCTTCAACTGTTCCTCGGTGAGCTCGGGGTAGTTCACCCCGGCAGCCCGAGCGTGCTTCTTGCGAAGCTGTTGGTAGATGGCGTTGCCGTTTGGACCGAAAGCCTCGGGCAAGGTGCGGAGCTCGGCAGCCGCCCCGAGGTCGCTCTGCAGGTAAAGGGTGCGGAGCTCCCGGAGGTTGTAGACAACGTTGTCGTAGACAACGTTGGGATCCATGCCGTACTCGGGGCGAAGCCGGGTGGTTTCGCCCTCGCTGCCGTAGCGAAAGACGTCGGCGTGGCGGGAGTGGTAGCGGAAGAGCTCGTTGAAGGTCTTGCCGTACTTTTCACACTCGGCGATGGTCGGCGGGCCGGTGCGCTTGTCTGGCCGAAGGAGCTGGGGATGAGAGCCTGGGGTGTGCCAGCTCTCGACGAACGCGTCGAGGGCGGTCTTCCAATTGGCCCGGACGACGACCGACTTGTACCAAGCGATTCGCATCTCCTCGAGGCGATAGCCCTCAAGGCGTGCGGGTATCGGGTCGAGGTAGTCGAGCAGGGGCTCGGCGTTCGGGTCGAGGTTCACGAAGACCCAGCCGCCCCAGGTGTCGACCTTCACTTCGGGCAGGCAGAGCTCATGGGCTGGACGCGGGTCGAAATTCCCCTCGTCGGCGATGTACTTGAGCGAACCGTCGAGGTTCCAGCGCCACGAGTGGAAGGGGCAGCGGAACTCCCCGATCCTTCCGCGCCCCTGCACCAGCCTCGTGCCCCGGTGCCTGCAGGCGTTGTAGTACGCCCGCAGCCCTTCCTCGGTGCGGACCACGACGATCGACTGGTCGCCGATCTCGAAGGCGACGTAGTCGCCGACACGCTCTATCTCGTCGAATCGGCACACGTTGAGCCAGGTCTTGGGGAACAGGCGCTCGAACTCGAGCCGAGCGAACTCGGGATCGGTGAAGCGCCCCTTCGGTACGAAGGCTTCACTGAGGCGCCAGCGTTCGGGGACCTCGCCCGGTGTGGCAGTCCGTCGAGGCTCAGTCACAGTCATCCTGACGTAGCCCTCCTCGGGACATCCGGCAGCCAGCCCCGAGCCGGCCATCCGGGAGGTTTGTACCGATCGGTCAACATATCTCAGGTCGCGGCGCCGCTTGTTCTCCGAGGTCAAAACGAGAGATCAGCTTTGAACGTCAGCCAAGCGGGGGGTTGATTTTTTGGACCGCTCGGACCAACTTGTTGGTAAGAGCATCGGGTTGGAGGGGGCTGACGTGGTGCACTTGAAAGGATGTCGACATGACCGATGAGTGCGGCGACTTCGTCGTCTCCGCAGACGGGCACATCTTGGAGCCCAGCGACCTCTTTCTCACCCGGTTGCCCGAGCACCTGCGGAATCGGGCCGTCTGGGAGGAGGACTTCGAGATCGAGCCGATCGTCGAGGGCGGTGCTCGCTACTTCCGCCGGCTACACACGCCGGGCTTCGAAGGATGGACGATCTCGCGCTACCGGCAGTCCGATGGGCCACCCCCGGACGGGGATCCTGACGGGATGCTTAAGGACATGGACTACGACGGGATCGATGCATCCCTGATGCACCCGAACCTTTCACTCTTTGGGCTCTACTCCGACGACCACGAGCTCTCCATGGCTCACGCCCGGGTCTACAACGACTACCTGATCGAACGGTTCCTGCCTTACAAGGCGAGGCTCCGACCGACGTGCCCTGTTCCCATCACCGACGTCGACGACGCGGTAGCGGAGATCGAGCGGATCGCACGGGCGGGACTCGGCGCGATCCTGCTTCCTGCGATTCCACCCAAGCCGTACTACTCGCCGGAGTTCGAGCCGGTCTGGGCCGCAGCGTGTGCGAACGGAACACCGGTCTTCTTCCACACCTCCACTGGGGGGGTGAAGGTCGAGGACCCCGAATCGTCGACCATGAAGTCGGTCACTGACATGGCCATGAGGGCCAACCTGCCCATGGACGGGAAGCTGGCGACTGAGCGGATGGTCACCCAGGCCTTCATGGGCCATCCCTACGTAGCGACCGAGCTGATGTGCCAGCTCATCGGCGGCGGGGTTCCCGAACGCTTCCCGGATCTGCACTTCGGCTTGATCGAGTTCAACGCCCACTGGCTGGTGTCGCTGGTAGGCGGTATGGACAAGGCGTGGGTGACGGGCATCGGCCAGGACGCCGATTGGTGGCTCGGGCATTGGGACGACCGCCGCCCGGCCAACGACCAGCCGACGATGGCCCGGCTTTTCCGCCTGAACGACCGCTGGCCGTACCCGCTGAAGCCGAGCGAGTACGTCCAGCGTCAGTTCCATGTCTCGTTCCAAGACGACCCCGTGGCCGTGGCGGCCCGGCACATCACGGGGCTGACGACCATCATCTGGGGGAACGACTACCCGCACGCCGAGGGAACGTTCCGTCACAGCAAGCAGCTGATCGCCGAGCAGTTCGCCGGCGTCCCCGACCACGAGCGGCGCGCCATCCTGGGCGGCACCCTGGGCCAGGTCATCGGATTCGAACGGACGCCCGCCGGCGTCTGAGGCCAGTGCCCGCGTCGTCGTGCCGCGCGCGCTGATCTCTGGGCGTAACGAAGGGACTGACATGGCCGACGTGACAAGTGGCGGGGACGTGCCGGAGTTCCGGGCCGTGATGATGTACCACCCGAGCCATCACGTCTTCGACCTGGGTGAGGCGGAGCGTTGGTTCGAGCGGGTCTTCGGCCGGCCGAGCACGAGTCTCGCCTCCTTGCGGCGGGGGACGCCCCCGCGTGCGGGCTACCCGAGCGACTATTCGACCTTCACGCCGATCGCCGACGTCCTCTTCGACTCGATCGACCCGACGCGCTACGTGCTGCTCGGCGTCCAGCGGTATCCGTCGATCAAACGCCCGCACCTGAAGGGGTTCGGCTGGTACGTCGACGGGATGGCCGAGCTCTACCGAGCGCTGCGCGCGAAGGGTATCCGGGTGCTGAGCCAGCTCGACGAGCTGGCCGAGGGGGACGATCCCCCCTCGGCGGCCGGTTCGCCCATGCCGCTCTACTTCTCCCTCCCCGATGACGTCGGGCTCCGGTACGAGTTCTTCCCGACGATCCCCTTCGCGCCCGACCCCCGCACGGCGGCGGACTGGTCGCTTTCCCCTGTGTCGGGGGACGACCCCCTCGGGATCGAGTGCTGTTCGCACCACACGGTGCTCACGGAGCGCCCGGACCGGGCGCTGCGGCTCGTGGTCGACGTCCTGGGCGGCGCCATCGTCCACGAGGGCCGCGACGAGGCCCGTGGCACATACGGGCTCTCCGTCAGCCTGGCCGACTCCGTCATTGAGTACGCCGTCGCCTCGGGGACGATGGCGCACGACGACTGGGTCAAGGACAGGCCGAACGACACGTACCACGCCATCACCTGGAAGGTGGCGGATCTCGATCAAACCCTGCACCACCTCGAGGCCTGCGGTGTGCGGATCCAGACGAGTTCCGACGACACGATCGTCACGGACCCGGCCACCAGCCTCGGAGTGCCCTGGGGCTTCACAACGACGCTCAAGCCCGGCGATCCGCGGGGGAAGGGATGACGGAGCAGGTGAGCGAGCTCCGGTTCGACGGACGGGTGGCCGTGGTGACGGGGGCGGGCCGCGGCATCGGGAGGGCGTACGCCCGGTTGCTGGCCGAGCGGGGGGCCCGCGTGGTCGTCAACGACCTCGGGGGGACGATGGAGGGAGAGGGCTCCGATCCGTCGCCGGCACGTGATGTGGTGACGGAGATCGAGCGCGCCGGCGGGACTGCCCTGGCCGACACGAGCGATGTCGCCACCCAGGAGGGTGGTCGGTCGCTGATCGCCGCTGCTGTCGACACCTTCGGAAGAATCGACATCGTCGTGAACAACGCCGGCAACATCCGCTGGGGAGGACTGCCGGAGGCCGATCTCGACATCCTCGACAGCCATCTCGGGGTCCACGTCCGGGGCTCGTTCAACACGACCCGCGCCGCCTGGTCGCGCATGGTCGACCAGGACTATGGACGTGTGGTGCTCACCACCTCGGCCGGGATCTTCGGACTTGCCGACAACCTGGGGTACGCCACGGCGAAGGCCGCGGTGATCGGCATGGCGCACAGCCTCTCCGTGGCCGGCGCCTCGCACGGGATCACGGTGAACCTGATGGCGCCGAACGCCTGGACGAGGATGGGGGCGCACCCGTCGGACGGCCTGGACGCCCTCAACCGGCCAGCACCGGCACTCATGGAGCCCGAACTGGTGGCCCCGATGGCCGCCTTCCTGGCCCACGAGGCGTGCGCGGTGAGCGGCCGCATCTACCTGGGCGGCGCGGGGCGGTTCGCCCGGATGTTCATCGGAGTGACCGAGGGGTATGTCGCGCCCGGCGAGCACCCGACGATGGAGGACGTCGCCGCGAACTGGGACACGATCAACGACGAAGCCGAGTTCTACGTCCCGGCCGACCTCAGGGACTGGTCGGCTCATTACATGGCCCACCGCCACCGGTAGGCCCGACGGTTCACTTCAAGGCGATCGGCGTTATCGGCGAGCCCACCCCGCCTGTCACCTTGAGCCCGGGGGCGCAGAAGAGGAACTCCCACACCCCGTCGCCCTCGCAGTCTGCCGCGAGCTCTTCCAGGTTGAACATTTCGCCCAGGGTCAGACCCATGTCCCGGATCGTGACCTGGTGGAAGGGGATGTTGGCGCCCGGGATGGGGCTCGGCCATGCCTCACAGGCCCAATTGTCGAGAGCGAGGGCGGCCACCTCGCGTTGGTGGAGCCACCGGCAGCTGTCGAGGAGAGGCCCGGGTTCGTCGCCCATGAACCGTTCGCGGTTGCCTTCCAAGAACCACCGGTACCACCCGGTACGCAGGAGCAAAATGTCGCCCGATTCCACCCTGACGCCTTGGCGCTCCTCCGCCGCTGAGAGGTCGGCTGCGGTGATCTCGTAGCGATCCTCGAGGCGGTCCACCCCCTTGAGGCCGGCGATGTCGAGGAGGACGCCCCGAGAGATCAGGTGCTCGACGCACTTCGCGAACGAGTTCCGTGTCGCACCGGCCACGTGCGTGACGGCCGCGGCGGGAACGTTGTTGTAAAAGGCGCCGTCGTAGCCGACGTGGGCCAGGCTGTCCCATTGGGTGGCCGCCTGGAGCCCCATGATGACCATGTCGTCGGCGGTGATCATCCCGTCGGGCGCATGGGCCGTGTCGGAGGGCATGAACGTCATCACGTGCACGGGGTTGATCCGGAACCCACCGGAGGCGAACGGCCCGTTCTTGTCGAAGGGCATGCCGAGATCGAAGGTCTTCCCCGTCTTCACGAGTTGTGCGGCGGCAACTCGTTTCTCCGGCGTCACGAAGTTCAGCGTCCCGAGCTCGTCGTCGTCTCCCCACCGGCCCCAGTTGCTCAGGTCCTTGCCGAGCTCGTGATGCGGCCACGTCGTTGCATCGCTCATTTCGCCCTCATTCGTGCACTCGGACACTCGGTGCCCGCTCGGGGAGCGGTCGCCCTCTCGCTGCCGGAGGGTTTACACAGTAGGCGGCGCGGTGGAACGAGTCCTCTCTGGACGGTCGCCCCGCTCACCTGAAGCCCGCGTCCGACGTGAGGGGCTGGTGGCGTCACTCGAGCCATCGGCCAAGATGGCGCTACCTCGGAACGGTTCAGGAGAAGAAGCCCTCGTAGTCGCGCTCGACGACCTGGGCCATGCGCTTCAGCATGTTGGGACGTCCGGCAGGGTTGATGAGAAAGCGCCGGGGTTTTCCGGGGATGTTGAGCCCGTAGAAATAGCTCTGCTTGCCGACTGGCGATTTCTCCGACTCGGTGTCGACCATGACGGTCCACTCCTCCTCCAACGCTTCGGGCACCTCGACCCTCAGGTGCGCGTGCGCTCGTTGGTGGACCAGGAGGTCGTTGATGAACTCTGACTGGTCGGCCGAGTAGCGGGGATTGTTGCCCGCCGAGCCATGGGGCCCTCCAGGGAAGAAGAAGTTGGGAAAGCCATGGCACATCACGCCGAGGTAGGTGCGGGGTCCGGCGGCCCAGTACCTCTCGAGCCGGCGACCGTCCCGCCCTCTGATCCCCATGCGGTTCAAGGCCCCGGTCCCGAAGTCGAACCCGGTCGCCCACACGACGACGTCGAACTCTTCGAGCCCCTCGGTTGTCTCGATGCCGCCTTCGGTCAGGCGGACCATGGGCGTGGCCTTCAGGTCGACCAGCCGGACGTTCGGCTTGTTGAACGTCTCGAAGTAACCCGTGACGTACGGCGGGCGCTTCCCGCCGTACCCGTGGCCCTTCGGTATCAGCTTCTCGGCCGTTTCGGGGTCCTCGACGATGCCTCGAATTTTGTCGGCGATAAACGCGCACCACTCGTCGTTTGCAGCCTCGTCCATGAGCATGTCTGTGTAGTTGCTCGAGAACTTGGCGAACCCGGGGCTGTTCCACATCTTCTCGTAGTGGGCTCGACGTGCCTCCTCCGGGTCCTCGAAGGTGGCACGATCGTACGGAAGGTGGAGGAAACCGCTCCTCGAGCGGTTCAAGGTGTCCCTCATCTCCTCGAATCCGACTTTCAGCTGAGTCTGCTCCTCGGGGGTGATCGGCCGGTTGTTGAGCGGGGTGCACCAGTTGGCCGAACGCTGATAGACGGTGAGCGACGCGACCTGGTCCGCGATGGCTGGAATGAGCTGGACCCCGCTCGACCCGGTCCCGACCACGGCCACCCGCTTGTTCGCCAGGTCGACCGGAGTCGAAGGCCAGAGCCCGGTATGGAGCCGCACCCCGCGGAAGTCCTGCAGTCCGCTCACTTCTGGCCAATAGGGCACCGAGAGGTTTCCGGTGGCGGCGATGAAGGTCCGGGCATGACACTCGAAGCCGTCGCTCGCCCGCACGGTCCACTTGGCGGAGCAGTCGTCGTAGAGGGCGGAGGTCACTTTCGATCCGAGCCGCATGTGCGGTCGCAAATCGAACTTTTCGACCACGTAGTTGAGGTATTCCTCGATCTCCGGCTGCGACGAGAAGTGCTCGCTCCAATCCCACTCCTCGAAGAGCTCCTTGGAGAAGATGTAGGCATAGGTGTAGCTCTCGGAGTCGAAGCGCGCTTCGGGGTAGCGATTCCAATACCACGTCCCACCCACACCATCTCCCGCCTCAAGGAGGCGCGCCGAGAAGCCGGATTCGAGGGCAAGGTACAGCTGGTAGATGCCGGTGATGCCGGCACCGACGACGAGCACGTCGACGTCGCGCCCGGCGGGTCGGGAGGGGTTCATGGTTGGGAGTTGCGCCCGGGCGCCATTTGCTCTCCTCGTAGCCATGTCCACGCCTGGCGGGCGAACAGACGGCGGACGTGCGCGAATGTCGTTCGCAACGCTTGGAAGCCGCTTCTTGTACCGATCGGTACGATACACCCGCGATGCGGTTGGACGGCTTCGACGGGCCCGGCGGCACGGTCGTCGTCTGTCCGCACGCGGCGAACCGGGACCCGGACCGTCTCGAGGCGGCCGACGAATTCCGGATGGACCGACAGAAGGGGCACGTGGCCTTCTGCCACGCCATCCACACCACCTGGGGGCCCGTTTACATCGGCGCTGCAAGAACGGCCCCGGGGTGGCGAGGAAGAGAGGCACCATCACCACCGCTTCCCGCCGGGCGGACGGGCGCCGGGCACCACGGCGCGAAAGCCCTTCACCGTCTGGCCACGACCTTGCAAAACCTGATATTTGTTCCAGCTGGAGGCACTACGATACGCCCGAATGCCGTCCCAGGGAGCCCGCAGAGAAGAGATCCTTCAGACCGCGGCGAAGCTCTTTGCGTCATCGGGGTTCCGGACGTCTCTCTCGGACATCGCCGAGGCCTGCGGCATCCTGCCCGGCAGCCTGTACCACCACTTCGACTCGAAGGACGCGATCGTCGTCGAGCTCGTCAACCGCTATCACGACGACCTCGATCGCGTGGCCAAGGAGGCGCTGGACACGCTGCACGAGCCGATGCCTCGGCCGGCCGAGGATCGGATCGTGGAGTTCGGCCGGGCCATCGCCGCCTGCGGCGTCGGACACCGGGCGGCCCTCCTGCTGACGCTCTACGGGTCCCCGGTGGTGTCGGGCGACGAGCCCGCGGGGCTCGCGATGCAGGCGCCCGCCGGCATCCACGCGGCGATGCTCGAGCTCCTGCGCGCGGGCCGTGCTTCGGGAGCCATCCGCTCCGGTATCGACCTGGGCCTGCTGTCCGACCGCCTCTGTCAGAGCATGCTGCACGTCGGCGTTGGTGTCTCCCACGTCACCCCGGGCGGCGAACAGGTTCCGGAGCTGAGGATCCGGATCCTCCTGCACGGGCTTGCCCACCGCAACCCGTCGAACACCATGCTCGACCGGTCCGATGCGTTCCGGGCGGCGCGGCGTGCGATCGCCAAGTGGGAGGGCGATCCCCAGGACGCCGACGACCGGCTCGCCCACCTGCTGGCGGTCGCGCGCGGGGAATTCGGCCGCCGTGGCTACGAAGCCACCACCATGCGGGACATCGCGACCGCTGCCGACATGAGCACCGGCACGGTCTACCGGCTTCTGGGGTCCAAGGACCAACTGCTTCTGACCATCATGTCCTTTTACTCGGACAAGCTCACGATGGCGTGGGACGCGGTCGTGCACGCGAGCTCCTCGCCACTATCCAAACTCGATGCATTGATGTGGGTCGCGATAAACGTCGTCGATCGATTCAGCGACGAGGTCCGGATCACGTTGGCCTGGATGCGCCAGTCACCGCCGACGACGCCGAGCTCCCCCAGCCTGGGTGTGTCCTTTCCGACGCAGCTCCGACACGTGAAGGAGCTGCTCGCCTCCGGGACCCGAGCCGGCGAGATCCACCTCGAGGGCGCGTCGGCGGATATCCGTGCCCGTTGTGTGCTCGAGGCGATTTGGGGAACGGGCACGCCGGTGAGCGCCGCCGGGGCTCGGGCCGCGCAGGTGCTGGCCCGCGACACGGTCCTGCGCGGTGCGGCGGTTCGGCGCTGAACATGGACGCCGTCCCCGTGTCCGACGATCTCGGGCGTTTCGGGATCCTGGCCTCCGCCATCGCGGGACGGTCGGTCGACGTGGGCAGCGCGGCGCCGGACGAACGGCCGTGGACCGACGGGAACACGGTGTTCATCGATGCGCACGCGGACGCGCGCGACCGGCTGTGCTCGCTGGCGGTCCAGGCGTCGCTGCTCAGCGCCGGCAGCCTCCAGGCTTCCGTCCTGGACCGCTTGGTCCGGCGTCCCAACGTCGCTCATCGCTACTTGACGCTGGAGGGCCATCGTGCCCTCGCGTTGGTCGAATCGGTCCTTCCGCCGTCGGTGCGCGCGTTTGTCGACCACGAGGTCGCCGACCGGACCGACTCGCCGACCCGGTCGCTCGAGCTGGCATTGAGCCGGGAGGCGATAGGCCAGCCCCCTGAGGCCTTCGGGACCATCCGGCCGCGCGCCGTCCGCCGGGTCGGCGAACACGGACCCGACGGAGGCGTCAGGCCAGAAAAGGCACCCAGGTCGCACTCGGATCGCGAGCTGCAGGAGCTCGACGACGCGGCGGACGACCGTCCGGTCATCGACTTCCTCTCCAGCCCCGTCGGGGGGAGCGGTGCCATCGGCCGCCTGCTCAAGCGGCTGTTCGGAGACGCGCGGTCTTCGGGACGCGGTCCGCCAGGGGCGGACGCGCCCACGCACACGACCCGGCGGCCGGGGCAGGGTCGATCCGCCGCCGCCGTGTCCACGGTGGCGGCGGTGCTTCCGACGGGCGACGTCGCGGCGTCGTTGGGCACGGTCTATCCGGAATGGGACGTGTACCGCCGACGCTACCGCCGCGAGTGGTGCACGGTGACCGAGGTGGACCCCCCCGAGGGCAAGACGGGCCGATGGACCCCACCCGACGCCAGACCCCTTCGCCGCGCCCTCGCCCGACTCGGCATGGCCATGGAGCGCCGGGGCCGGCAAGCACAGGGAATCGACATCGACATCGACGCGGCCGTCGACGCCTGGGTGGAGCTGAGGGCCGGGACCGCACCGGAGGAAGGCGTGTACATCGACCTGGTGCGCTCGCGACGCGACCTGGCCGTCCTGCTCCTGCTCGACGTGTCGGGGTCGGCCGGCGAACCGAGCCCCGCCGGGGGCACCGTGCACGACCATCAGCGCGCCGCCGCCGGGGCGCTGGCGCGGGCGCTCGACGACCTGGGCGACCGCGTCGCCCTCTACGCCTTTCGCTCACAGGGGCGGACCTCGGTGCATGTTGCGCCGGTGAAGCGCTTCGGGGACCCCCTCGACGCCCGGGCGCTGGCGCGCCTGGGCAGCTGTGTCCCCGGCGCGTACACCCGCCTGGGCGCGGCCATCCGTCACGGCGCCGCGGTGCTGGAACGGGAGGCCGGGACGTCCCGGCGGCTGCTCGTCGTCCTTTCCGACGGGTTCGCGTACGACCATGGCTACGAAGGTGTCTACGGCGAGGCGGACGCCCGCCGGGCGCTGGTCGAGGCCCGGCGACGGGGGACCGGATGCCTGTGCCTCAGCCTGGGCGCGGCCACGGACGCCGCGGCCCTGCGGAGGGTTTTCGGAACATCCGCGCACGCCAGCGTCCCCAGGGTCGGACAGCTTCCTGCGCTCGTCGGACCGCTGTTCCGCCATGCGTTCCTGTCGGCGGAGGTGCAGCGGCACACGTTCCAACACAAGGCGCGGACCAAGGAGCGCCTGGACATGGACAGGATCACGGCATGACGTCCGGACCACGCCCGTACTACGTCCCTGTCGCCAATGAAGAGACTGTGTTCAACGCGGCCTTCCGTCAGGGCATGGCCGTCCTGCTCAAGGGCCCGACGGGCTGTGGAAAGACGCGGCTCGTCGAGGCCATGGCCCATGATCTCCAGCGGCCACTCGTCACCGTCGCCTGCCACGACGATCTGACGACGGCCGATCTGGTGGGCCGCTTCCTGCTGCAGGGCGGCGAGACCACGTGGGTCGATGGTCCGCTGACCCGAGCGGTCCGCGAGGGCTGGATCTGCTACCTCGACGAGATCGTCGAAGCTCGCCAGGACACGACAGTCGTGCTCCACCCGTTGACCGACCACCGCCGCCAGCTCCCCATCGACCGTCTCGGGGTCACGATCGAGGCGGCCCCCGGGTTCTGCCTCGTCGTGTCCTATAACCCCGGGTATCAGAGTGTCCTCAAGGACCTCAAGGATTCCACCAGGCAACGCATGGTTGCGATCGAAATCGATTTCCCGCCCACGGAGGTCGAAGAAAAGGTGGTGGCACACGAGGCCGGGGTCGACCATCAGACCGCGGCCCTACTGGTGCTGCTCGGTCAGGCCATACGGCGGATTGAGAACGCCGGTCTGCGCGAGGTCGCGTCGACGCGGGTGCTCGTCGCCGCGGGCCGCCTCGTCAGCGAGGGGCTGTCCTTCCGCGACGCCGCTCGCGCCGCGGTGGCAGGACCCTTGACGGACGACCCGGTCGTGACGGCCGGGTTGTTCGAGTTGATCGACGCCTACACCGCCGAAGGGGCGGGCTGACCGACCTCTGGTTGACGCCGCGAACGGAGGCTGGTTAGTGTCGGAACAAATGTCAGGTTAGGCGCCTCCGCGTCGCGCCAAGGGGGGTCTCGTGTCATACGAAAGCACCGCCGAACCCATCAAGCTCGGCTACCTGTTCGACTTCAAGCTCCCCGATGGCTACCCGCAGGAGGGCCGGGACGATCTGGTCCTGCCCTTCGAGCTCGTGTTCCGGCAGGGTCTCGAACGGGGCATGATCGACCGGCCGGTCGAGATCGTGTTGCGAGAGGTCGAGGGGCTGCCCAAAGGGACCATCAAGGCGGTGATCGACGGTTACGGCGAACTGGTCGACGAGGGGTGCCTCGCGGTGTTCGGGCCGCATATCACGGACAATTGCGTCCCGACGAGGGAGGCGATCGAAGAGCGCTTCCGGGTCCCGGCTCTCAGCGTGACGGGCACCGACGACTGGCTGGGGGAGTGGACGTTCTCTTTGCCCCAGGGCTCCATGACGGACGAGCCCATCTTCTGGGCCGACCTGCTGGCGCGCGACGGCCACAGCCAGGTGGGCGCCCTCATTGAGCAGTCGCTGGTCGGCGACACCTACATCCGGAATTTCCGCAAGGCGTGCGCCGCCCATGGCATCCGCATCGTGGCCGAGGAGTGGATACCCCAGACCGGCCAGGACATTGAGGCCGCGGTGCGCAAGCTCCACGAGGCCAAGCCCGAAGCCATTGTGCACTGCGGCTTCGGATTCGGCATCGTGCTCCTCAGCCCGGCGCTGGCCCAGTTGGAGTGGGACCCGCCACGGTACATGGGGACCGCCTTCCAGAACGCGTGGATCCACGAGGTGATGTGGAGGGCGATAGAGGGCTGGACCGGATGCGACCAGTACGACGAGGCGAACCCGGTCGGTCAGGAGTTCCTCGACTACTACGAGTCGGCCGTCGGCCGGCGCCCTGAGTACTGCGTGCCGGTCGTCAACCACGACGTGGCGAACGCGCTGCTGCACGCATTCTCCGACGCGCACCCGCTGACGCCACGCGGGGTCAAGGAGGCCCTCGAACGGGTCAAGATGCTTCCCGCGGCTTCGGGCGCGCCGGGGACCCGGGTGTCGTTCGGCAAGTGGACCCGCCGGGGCTGGATGGGCGCCGGCTACCTCGTCGCCCGGCAGCTCGAGAGCACGTTCGGCTCGTCGCGCCTCGTGGGCCGGTTCGGCGAGGTCTGAAAATGACCACCCAGCTGGTGCGTTCCGAAGCGGCTGCGGTCGGAACCGCCCCACCCCAGCCGCCCTCCTCGCGGCGGCACGAGGTCCGGGTCGGCGTGGTCTGGGGCCTCGTCGTCAGCGCGCTCGCCGGGTTCCTCATCGTCGTGGCGCACAACGCGCAGAAGGGCGCGACGGCCGCCCGCATCAAGAACCCCAATGTCCAGGGTGCGCCCCGACCGGTGCGGCCGCTGTTCGGCTGGACCCACTGGATCTCGTTCCTACAGATTTCGACCGTCGTGGCCGTGGTGGTGATCATCGTGGTCTTCGCGGTGGCGTGGCGGCTGCGGCCAAAGCACCCGGTGCTGCTCATGGCGATCTGCTGCACCGCCATCGTGTGGCAGGACCCGATCATGAACTGGGCGCCGTACGCCGTCTACAACCCCCAGCTGTGGCACTGGCCGGTCACCTGGCCGCTCGTCTCGCTATCGCCGACCGTCGAGCCCTTCATCGTCATCGGTTACGTGATGTTCTACCTGGCCCCCTTCTTCCCGGCCATCTTCGTCCTGCGCCGCCTGCAGCGGACGCGCTCCGTGGAGTCCTTCGTCTGGCGGCACCCGCTGATCTCGCTGGCCGTGCTCATCTACGCGTTCGGTTTCGTCTACGACGCGGCGCAGGAGATCCTGCTCATCCGGACGGGGCTCTACATCTACTCACAGGTCATCCCGTTCGGGTCCCTCTTCAGCGGCACGACGTACCAGTTCCCGCTGCTGTGGGAGTCGTCGCTCGTCACTACGGTGATGATCCCGGCCGGCATCCTTCTGTACCGCGACGACACCGGGCGCACCGTGGCCGAAAAGCTCGGCCAGCGCGTCCGCGCCTTCCGCGGCCGTGAAGTGCTCGGCACGTTCGTGGTCATGTTCCTGATCCTGAACGCTGCCTATCTATTTCTCTACGGCGGCAGCTTCGCCATCATCAAAGGGAGCGGCACCGCCACGTCCGTCGCCTGCCGCGTGGCCGTATCCCGAGGCGAAGGTGTACGACCCCCAGGGCTATTACGCGCAGGCGGGCCAGCCGGGGCCCTATTCCGTCGGCATCTGGTCCGGCTGGGTGATGGGCCGGTCGGGCCAGTCCGGTCGGACGGTACAGCCGAACGGTCGCTGCGGGAACGGCTAGCCCTTCTGCGGGGCAAACGGGGGCAGGGGTCAGGGGTTCAGCTGCGCGGTGGGGCGCACGACGATCTCGTGGATGCAAATGCCCTCGGGACGACTGATCATGTAGACGATGCAGTCGGCGAGAGGCCCGGGGGCCGCGGGCACGCCGTCGGCGACGAAGTACGGGATGTCGACGTCGGGAATGTCCCCGTCGAACGCGAGCCCCTCCATGGTGAGGCCCTCGGTGTCGAACATGCCCGGCATGACCAGCCCGACGTTCACGCCGCGGTGCGCCAGCTCGAGCCGGAGGGTGTCGAACGCCGCCTGCAGGCCGCGCTTGGTCGCCGCGTAAATGCCGACACCCCGCATCGGCGTCAACGCCCCGGTCGACCCGACGATGACCACGTCCCGGCGTCCGTGCTCGGGGAAGTGCTGCACTGCGTAACGGACGCTCGCCAGAGGCCCGATCAGGTTCAGCTCCATGAGTTGCCGCCAGCGCTCCGGCGTGCCACTCATCATCTCACCCGTCATCATCTGGCCCGCCGCGGTGACGACGGTGTCCAGCCCTCCGAGCCGCTGTGCCGCCTCTCCGACGGCCGCCTCCAGGGCGCCGAGATCGGTGACGTCCGCGGGGGCCGGCACCGCACCAGGCCCCAGCTCCTCGGCCAGCTGGTGCAGGCGCTCCTTGCGCCGCGCCACCATGGCAACGGACGCACCCCGGGCGACCAGCGCGCGGCAGGTGGCCGCGCCGATGCCGCTCGACGCGCCCGTCACCAGCACCCTTCTGCCGGTCAGATCACCCTCGTCGCTCACCGACCGTCTCCTCTGGCGCGGCACGCGGATTGACGCATCGCGAGCACGCTACTAGGTTCAGCCCGCTGAACAAATATTAGGTTTCGGGAAGGACGCGGGAGCAGCCATGGCAGTCGACGGCACCACTGAAGCCGGTCGGGCGCAGGACGGAACGGGCACGAGCGA
Organism: uncultured Acidimicrobiaceae bacterium; assembly: GCA_963834405.1. GTDB lineage: Bacteria > Actinomycetota > Acidimicrobiia > Acidimicrobiales > RAAP-2 > Bog-473. Next base: position 809,602 of record CAWIBX010000005.1, read on the forward strand.
CGAGCTCGGCCTCTTCGACGACGCGGTGGCCGGCGACGTGCGCGACCCCTACCCCGAGCTGGCCGAGGCTCGCCGGCTCACGCCGGTGCAGCGCCTTGATTCGTCGCTCATGCCGCACGAGGAGGGCCAGGAGGTGTTCCTCGTCTACCGGCACGACGACGTCGCCCAGGTGCTGCGCGACGGGGACACGTTCTCGTCGGCCCACATCATCGACCTCATCATGGGGCCGATCATGGGCGAGCACATCATGCTCGGCATGGACGACCCGCAGCACCGCCGCTACAGGGCCTTGGTCTCGGCGGCCTTCCGCCAGAAGGCGCTGACGCAGTGGGAGCACAAGCTGTTCGGCGCCATCGCCAACGAGCTCATCGACGCCTTCGCCACCCGTGGCCGGGCCGAGCTCGTGCGCGAATTCGACTTTCCGTACCCGACCAAGGTCATCTCCGGAATCCTCGGCCTCCCCCGCGAGGACTACCTCCAGTTCCAACGTTGGTCGACCGCCATCCTCAGCTTCTTCACCAAGTTGGAAGAGGCGGTGGCCGCCTCCCAGGAGGTGAAGGAGTACATGGCGGTCATCCTGGAGGAGCGCCGTCGAGAGCCGCGTGAGGACCTCATCAGCGAGCTGGCGCAGGCGGAGCTGGACGGCGAGCGGCTGACCGACGAGGAGATCTTCTCGTTCCTCCGCCCGCTCCTCCCCGCGGGGGTCGAGACGACCTATCGATCTCTCGGCAACCTCCTCTTCTCGTTGTTGTCCGCGCCCGAGCAGCTCGAGGCGGTCCGGGCCGACCGCTCCCTCGTTCCCCAGGCCATTGAGGAGGCGCTGCGGCTGGAGACCCCGCTCCTCAACATCACCCGGCTCGCCACGAAGGACGCGGAGCTCGGGGGCGTCGCCGTGCCCGCCGGGTCGACCGTGATGCTCATGCTGGCGGCGGCCAACCGCGACGAGGAGCGGTACGACGAGCCCGACCGCTTCGACATCTTCCGCCCGAACCCCAAGCCCCACATCTCGTTCGGGCAGGGGCCGCACGCCTGCCTCGGCACGCACCTGGCCCGCATCGAGATGCGGGTGGCCGTGAACCTGTTGCTCGACCGCCTCCCGAACCTCCGCCTCGACCCCGAAGGCGACGACCCCCACATCCGCGGGCAGGTGTTCCGCTCGCCGACGTCGCTGCCGGTCCTGTTCGGCTGAGGACGATGACGGACGACCCCGTCGACTTCAGTGGTCAAGTCGTCATCGTCACGGGGGCGGGCCGAGGGCTCGGCCGTCTGTATGCGCTCGATCTCGCCCGCCGCGGCGCGTCCGTCGTGGTGAACGACCTGGGCAGCGCCATGGACGGCCATGGTGCGGACTCCGGGGTGGCCGACTCGGTGGTCGACGAGATCGAAGCCGCGGGCGGCCTCGCCGCCCCGTCGCACCACTCGGTGGCGAGCCCGGAGGGCGGGGAGGCCATCGTGCGCACCGCGCTGGAGCAGTTCGGCGGGCTCCACGCGGTCGTCAGCAACGCGGGCATCTTCCAGACTGCTCCGTTCGACGAGCTCGGCGCCGACGACTGGCGACGGATGATCGACGTCCACCTGCACGGGGCCTTCTACCTGAGCCAACCCGCCTTCCGGGCGATGAAGGCGCAGGGGTACGGGCGGTTCGTCTTCGTCTCCTCGTCGGCCGGTCTCTTCGGCCAGCCGAACTCGGCCCACTACGCGGCGGCCAAGGCCGGCATCGTCGGCCTGGCCAACGTCGTCGCCGTCGACGGCGCCGCCCACGGCATCCTCGCCAACTGCGTCCTACCGTTCGGGTACTCGCGGATGGTGACCGAGACCGTCGGGGACCGGGAGACCCTCGGTGACGCCGTGCCGTTCCTCGACGCCATCGACCCCGAGCTCGTCGTCCCGGCGGTCACCTTCCTCGCCAGCGGCGCCTGCACGTTCACCCACCGTGCCTACTCCGCCTGCGCCGGCCGCTTCGCCCGTGTCTTCGTCGGCCTCGGCGAGGGCTGGTCGGCCGACCGCGGGAGCCGGCCGACCGCCGACGACCTCGCCACGCACATGGACGCGGCCTCGGCGACGGAGCCGTTCATCGTGCCGGACTCCATCTTCGACGAGGTCGCCGACACCTGCCGCCGGCTGGGCATCCCCCTCTAGGTGGGTGGTGTCTTTCGCGTGATCGGGCACGCTGACCGCGTGGCGTTCGATTCGCGATCTTGGTCCGGATCTGAGAGAATTACAACCTTGTAGTTCTCGATCTGGAGGGACCGATGACGCTCGGCGTGGCGAACAAACAGGGCGACCTGTTCGACGACGTGACCAGGTTCTGCGACGAGACGCTCGAGGCACACTCGATCTACGCGTTCTTGCACCGTGAGCGGGAGCGCCTCTTCCCCGACGAGGCCTTCGCCGACCTCTTCGAGGACTCGGACCGGCGCTCGGTGCCGCCCTCGGTCGTGGCCGTGGCCATGGTGCTCCAGCGTCTCGAGGGGCTCTCTGACCGCGAGGCGGTCGAGCGCTACTGCTTCGACACCCGCTGGCGCTACGCGGCGGGCGTCGGCGGCTATGACACCGAAGGGTGGACGAGATTCGCCCATACCGTGCTCGTCGACATGCGCGAGCGCCTGCGCCACTCGGTCGCTCCCAACCGCATCTTCGACGTCACCCGCGACGCGGCCAAAGAGGCCGGACTCGTCGGACGCAAGCGCGTATTGGACTCGACTCCGCTCTATGACGCGGTGGCCACCATGGACACGGTTACCCTCATCCGCTCGGCTATCCGGGGAGTGCTCAAGGTGGCCGATCCCGAACTGGCCGCCGAAGTGCGCGAGGTCATAAAGAGCGGTGACGACTACGCCACCTCGGCCAAGCCCCAGATCGACTGGGACGACCCCGCCGCCCGTGACGCCCTGATCGATTCGCGGGCCAAGGACGCCCATGGGGTCCTGTTGCTCCTCGAAGGAAGAGAGCTTGGTCCCGACCTCGCCCAGGCCGTCGCTCTGTTGGCCACCGTCGTCGGCCAGGACATCGAAGAGGATGCGGGGGGCACCTTTCGCATCGTGCGGGGCGTGGCGGCAGACCGGATCATCTCGACGGTCGACCCCGAGGCCCGCCATGGGCACAAGACCCAGGCCAGGGGCTTCGACGGCTACAAGGGTCACGCCGCGGTGGATCCGGACTCAGAGATCATCACCGAGACCGTCGTCACCCCGGGCAACGTGGGCGATGCCGCCGTGGCCGAAGAACTCGTCGCCGACCTCTTGGCCGACGACGAACGCAGCCCTGGGGCGCCAAGGGTTGACGAGGAGTCCGAGGACGATGGCGCGAGCGTCGATGGAGACGAACAGGCCACCGTCTATGGCGACAACGCCTATGGGACCGGGCCGTTTCAAGAGCGACTCGAAGACGAGGGCATCGAGTCGAGGTGCAAGACCCAGAAGCCGACGGCCGCAGGCAGCCTCTTCACCAAGGACCGCTTCGAGGTGAACCTCGAGGACGACACCGTCACCTGTCCCGCGGGCGCGACGGTCACGATCCGCCGTCACCGCGACGGCGGCGGCATGGCCTACTTCGGCGACGCCTGCGCTGGCTGCCCTCTGCGCGAGCAGTGCACGAGGTCGACCGCCGGGCGCACGATCAGCATCGGGGCCCACGAAGCAGCGTTGGCCCGGGCCCGCCAGCGTCAACGCGACCCGGGGTGGCAAGACGACTACCGCACGACGCGCCCCAAGGTGGAGCGAAAGCTCGCCCACCTCATGCGCCGCCGACACGGAGGCCGCCGAGCTCGGGTCCGCGGCACCGTCAAAGTCGGCGCAGACTTCAGTTTGCTGGCCGCCGCCACGAACCTGGCACGTCTGGCCGTCCTCGGCGTGCGGCGCAGTGTCGAAGGGCGCTTGCAGGTGGCCTGAGCGCCAATTGCAGCCTTTCCGGACGTCCTGGGCGCTTGTCCCGCTCGCCTGGCGGTCTGCGGGTCGCCTGCCGGCCCCGGCCACCGCACCGACACGATCCGCCGTGGGCCGCGTGGTTCTGCGGATCAGTCCGTCCGGTGGATACTGACCCGTTTCACACCACCCACCTAGACCCGCGGCGGGCCCGGGGCATTGACGCCGGCCCGGCGGGGGTGCTAAGCACTCGCACAGCATGGCCGCTGAGCAGGTGCGCGACGGCCACCGAGCCACGGAATGGAGCCAGCCCATGGCGGACTACGACTCGATTGACTTCTTCGCGGACGAGTCGCTCCTGGAGGACCCGTACCCCTACTACGAGCACCTGCGGTCGGAGTGCCCGGTCCTGCCCACCGCGCACCATGGCGTGGTCGCGGTCTCCGGGTACGAAGAGGCGTCCGAGATCTACCTGAACCCCGAGGGCTTCTCGTCGTGCAACTCGGTCATCGGTCCTTTCGCGACCTTCCCGGTGCCGCTGGAGGGCGACGACATCGGACCGATCATCGAGCGCTACCGCGACCACCTGCCGATGTTCGAGCACATGGTGACCATGGACGCGCCCGCGCACACGCAGGAGCGGTCGCTGATCATGCGTCTCCTGACGCCCAAGCGGCTCAAGGAGAACGAGGCCTTCATGTGGGGCCTGGCCGACCGCCAGATCGACGAGTTCGTCGCGGACGGCCGCTGCGAGTTCATCCGGGCCTACACCCAGCCCTTCGCCATGTTGGTGGTGGCCGACGTCCTGGGCGTCCCCGAAGCCGACCACCAGCGCTTCCGCGAGGGCTTCGGGCTGAGCGGGTCACCCGGGAAGATCGGCGCCGAGGGGAAGGGCATGTCCTCGAACGCCCTGAACTGGCTCGACGACTGGTTCACCCAGTACATCGAGGACCGCCGGCGTGAGCCGCGCAACGACGTGCTCACCGACCTCGCGCTCGCCACGTACCCGGACGGCTCGACGCCCGACGTCACCAACGTCGTGCGCACGGCGACGTTCCTCTTCGCGGCCGGGCAGGAGACCACGGCCCGGCTGCTCGCCGTCGGGCTGAAGTATCTCTGCGAGTACCCCGAGCTCCAGGACGAGCTGCGGGCGCACAGCGACCGGATCCCCGGCTTCATCGAAGAGACCCTGCGGATAGAGAGCCCCGTGAAGGCGGACTTCCGCCTGGCCCGGCGCCCCGCCAACGTGTCCGGTGTGGACATCGCGCCCGGGACCCCCGTCATGCTGCTCAACGGTGCGGCCAACCGCGACCCCCGGCTGTTCGAGAACCCCGACGAGTTCCGGATCGACCGCCCCAACGCCAAGGTGCACATCGCGTTCGGCCGCGGACCGCACGCCTGTCCGGGTGGGCCGCTGGCGCGCGTGGAGGGCCGGGTCAGCATCGAGCGCATCCTCAACCGCATGCGTGACATCCGTCTCTCCGAGGAACACCACGGCCCCCCGGGGGCCCGGCACTTCAACTACGAGCCGACCTGGGTCCTGCGCGGCCTGCACGAACTGCACATTGAGTTCACACCCGCCGAAGGAGCGTCATGAGCGAACGGATCGCAGTCGTCACGGGAGCGGCGTCGGGCATCGGACTGGGCGTCGCCCGGCGATTAGCCGCAGACGGCCACGCCGTGGCGATGTTCGACTTCGACGGCGACGGGGTACGCGCCGCCGCGGCCGAACTGTTGGCACAGGGCCATCGCGTCGCGGCCCACGAGGTCGACGTCGCCGACCGCGGCGCCGTGGCGCAGGCGTACGGGGCCGTACGCCGGGACCTGGGCCCGGTGACCATCGTCGTCACGAGCGCCGGCATTGAGGCGTTCGACCCCGTCACCGAGGTCACTCCCGAGAAATGGGACCGGGTTCTCGCGGTGAACCTGACGGGCACTTTCATCTGTGTGCAGCTCGCGGTGCCCGACATGGTGGAGGCCGGCTGGGGCCGCATCGTCACCATCTCCTCCTCGAGCGCCCAGTCGGGTGCGCCCAACATGACGCACTACGTGGCGTCGAAGGGCGGCGTCATCGGGCTCACCAAGGCCTTCGCCCGGGAGCTGGCGGCGAAGGGCATCACCGCCAACACCATCCCACCGACCATCGTCGACACGCCCATGGCCCGCAAGGGTGAGGAGGGCGGCAACGTGCCGAGTGTAGACGTCATGGCGAAGATGGTGCCGCTCGGCCGGGCCGGCACGCCCGAGGACATCGCGGACGCCTGCTCGTTCCTGTGTTCCGAGCAGGCGGGGTACATCACCGGTCAGCTCATCGGCGTGAACGGAGGGATGTACATCTGAGCACCGTCACCACCCGGCGGATCGGCGCCGAGACGTCGAAGACACGGGCCGCTCTGCTCGACGCAGCCGAAAGGCTCATGCTCGAGGAGGGGTACGCCGCCGTCACCTCGCGCCGCGTCGCCGCCGCCGGTGGCCTGAAACCCCAGCTCGTCCACTACTACTTCCGCACCATGGACGATCTCTTCCTGGCGTTGTTCCGCCGCCGGGCGGAGCAGGGGCTATATCGGCAGGCCCGGGCCTTCGAGTCGGACCAGCCACTCTGGGCGGTCTGGGACCTCAGCCGCGACCCTGGGGGCACGGCCCTCACCATGGAGTTCACCGCGCTGGCCAACCATCGCAAGGAGATCCGCGCCGAGATCGCCGCCTCGGCCCAGCGGTACCGGTCCGAGCTCCGCCAGGGGATGGAGGCGGTCTTCGAGCGCTACGACGTCGACACCGCGCAGTTCCCGCCCCTCGTGTGCAGCGTCCTGGTCACCTGCATCTCGACGGTCCTGGTCATTGAGGACGAGACGTTGGCCATGTCGACCGGTCACGCCGAGACGGTCGCCTTCGTGGAGGACCTGCTGCGCCGGCTGGAGGGCGACCGGCGTGCGCCGGCCGACCTAGCATCGCCCTGAACGGACGCCCCCGAAGAAAGGCCGTGCCCCATGCGCGTCGTCGTCGACTTCGATCTCTGTGAGAGCAACGCCCTGTGCGTGGGCATCGTCCCCCAGGTCTTCGAGGTGCGCGACGACGACCTCCTCTACGTGCTGGACGAGAACCCCCCGGAGGAGCTGCGGGAGAAGGTCATGGAGGCGGTGCGCACCTGCCCCAAGAACGCCATCTCCGTGGAGGACTGACTCGGCGTTCCCGTCAGCCCGACACGGTCGTGGTGTTGGGCACGTCCTTGCCGCAGTAGGTCTGGCTCGACGCCGGGACGAAGCCGTTCTTCTCGGCGATCACGTACCAGCCGCAGGTTTTGGCCAGGTCCTTGCCGAAGTCGGTGGCGTAGTCGATGTTCTCCGGCAGCAGCCCTCCCCCGTTGTAGGACGTGATGCTGCGCAGTGCGTGGTTGAGCGACGCGTGCGTCGCGTTCGGGCCCGCGTTTTCGAGCCCCTTGATCATGAGGTCGGCGCCCAGCCAGCCCTCGTACTGGTTGAAGGCCGGGAACTGGCTGGGGCTGAAGTGCTCGTACTTCTCGAGCGCGGCCTGCATCTGCCGAGTGCCGGCGTTCGGCAGCTGGAAGGGGCGGAACTCGGTTTCGAAGTACCCACCCTGCAATGCGCTCCAGGACGTCGAGTGGACGACGCTCGGTTCGAAGCCGGTGGGGAACACGACCACCTTGGGCTTCACCCCGTTCTGCTTGAGATCGGTGGCGAGGGCGAAGTTCGAGTTGTCGTCGAGGCCGGCGTAGAACGAGTTGCAGCCCTTCTGCTTGGCCACGAGCGCCGGCGTCGACATGTCGATCGAGCCGAAGGGGATGGACGTGTCCAGCACACCGGTCTTGCCACCGGCGTCCTGGAAGGAGTCAGCCGTGCCGATGGCGGAACGGGTCGACGACGGGGAGATGCCGTACCCGTACGAGCAGAGGACCGTCCCGCCGTGCGACTTAATGAACGTGCCGATGGCGGTGTTGACGGGGTACTTGGGGTTCAGGCTGCCCACGTCGGCCGCGTACATGTTGGACTGGTAGGGCGGCGTGCCCCACTCCGGGCCGTCGAAGAAGCCACCGGTGACCGGGATGCCGGCCTGGTTGGGGTACTTGGCGGCCAGGAAGAAGAGCGGGCTGATGGAGACGATGCCGATGGGGTTCTTGGACATGGCGTCCTGTACGGCGGTCACGATCGCGGTCGGGCTCGTCTGGTCGTCGAGGATGGTGGTCTGGAGCTTGTGCCCGTTCACCCCGCCCTCGGCGTTCTGCAGCGCAATGCGCGCATTGAAGCCGGGCGGGGTGTTGGCGAACTCCGAGCCGCCCTCTCCGGTGAGCGACGTGATCATGACGATGGTGTACGGCGCCTTCGACGCGGCCGCGGCCGCGGCCGGGGCGCCGGAGCCCGCGAGCAAAGCGCCGACGGTCGTCGTGCCCGCCATGGTGAGCATCGCCAACCCCAGGCGGCCCAGGTGCCGGGCTGACCGCCCGCGCATCGATTTCTCGTCCCGAGATCTCACCGAAGATTCCACCCCCTGGGCCTCAGCCCGTCTGTTCCTGCGAGCGTGCAGGCCATAGGCATACACGACCGACGGCGCAAATACGTATCAGGCCAGCGCCACCTGGTGCAACGCGTCCGCCGTGCGCTCCGGCTCGGTGAGCATCAGGTCGTGCCCGGTGTCGATGTCCCAGAGCCGGCCTTCGGCCCGGGCGGCCTCCATGAGGGCCGGGTCCCGGGTGGCCAGCGTGGAGGTGCACACGACGTGGTACTCGGGGATCGCCCAGAGTGCGTCCTCGTTGATGAGGTGCAGGGGTTGGTCGAAGCACTTCCAGGGGTGCGGCGTGAGCCGTTCGGCCATCCAAGCCAGGTCGTCGGGGTTCGTGATGCCGTAGAGGAGCCCCGCATCCGGGGCCGGCAGCAGCACCAGCTCCATGCCGTCGCGGACCTCGCCCATGGGCCGCACCGCGTTGATGACGGGGCCCGCCACGTCCTCAAGGGACTGACCGTTCACCGGGTTCGCCGCGTCGAGGAAGACGAGCTTCCCGATCCGGTCGGCAGCGCGGTCGGCCACGCCCGTGATTACCATGCCCCCGTAGCTGTGGCCGACGAGGATCACGTCGCGCAGGTCCTCGTAGTGGAGCACGGCCACCACGTCCTCGATGTGCCGGTTCAGGTCGACCCGTTCGTCGAGCAGGTGCGCCCGTTCACCGAGACCCGTGAGCGTCGGGGTGTGGACCTCGTGGCCCTCGGCCCGGAGGATCCGGGCGACCCGCTGGTAGCACCACCCTCCGTGACCGCCGCCGTGCACCAACACGTAGGTCGCCACCTCGAGACCTCCTCCTCGACCGTGCCGCCCGCAGGAACCGGGCGCTCGCGGGTCACGCTAGCGGTGCGGTGGTCCCGACCGCCGCCGCGTAGGCGCCACGGACGGCGCCGGCGTCGACGCTGTCGTCGGGCTCGACGATCTCTCCCCGGCCGAGCCCCCACGCGTCGCTGAGGCCGCTGAAGCCGCAGCCGAGACGGACGCCGGCCGCCTGCACGGCCGCGCCGGCGGCGACGAGTTCGCCGTCGGACGGCACCACGACGGCGCGGCCGGTCAGGTCGGCCACGACACGGCGGTAGGCGGCGCTCTTTGCGGCGCCACCCACCAGGAACAGCCGTCCGTGCAGGGGCCCCAGCTGTTGGGCGCCCGCAAGCAGGTTGCACACGACGCCCTCGACCGCGGCGCGGGCGACCTGCTCGGGCGTGGTGTCGCTCCGCAGACCCACGAGCGTGCCGGTGGCGCCGGGCCGGTTCGGTGTGCGCTCCCCGTCGAAGTGCGGGACGAGCACCGGGCCACCGGCGCCTGCGGGCGCGGCGAGGGCCAGTTCGTCGAACCGCTCGTGATCCACGCCGAGCAGCCGCGCCACCGCGTCGGTGACCCTGGCTGCGTTCATGGTGCAGACCAGCGGCAGGTAGCGGCCCGTCGCGTCGGCGAACCCGGCGACGGTGCCGGTCGGATCGGCGGTGGCTTCCTCGCGCACCGTGAAGGCCGTGCCGCTGGTGCCGAAGCTCAACACGAGGTCTCCCGGGCGGAGGCCGAGGCCCAGTGCCACGGCCATGTTGTCCCCCGTTCCCGGAGCGACCTGCGCTCCGGTGCCCCGCCACTCACCGGCCGGCGCCTCCGGCGCCAGCACTGCGGGGAGGGCGGCTTGCCAGTCCACCGCGCCGCCGACCAGTTCGAGCAGGTCGTAGCGATAGCGTCCTTCGCGCGGCGACCAGTACCCCGTCCCGGACGCGTCGCCCCGGTCGGTCGTCCGGCGCCCGGTCATGCGGTAGGTCAGCCAATCGTGTGGCAACAGGACCATCGCCGTCCGGCGCAGCACGTCGGGCTCGCAACGGTGTAGCCACCGCAGCTTCGTGATGGTGAAGGCGGGCACGAGCACGCTGCCGCAGGCTGCGGCCCAATCGGCACGGCCCCCGGGCAGCGCCGCCGTCAGCTCCTCGGTGTCGGGGGCGGACTCGGTGTCGTTCCACAGCTTGGCCGGCCGGAGGACCTCGCCGGCGCGGTCGAGCACGACCAGACCGTGCTGCTGTGCCGCAACTGCGGCGGCGACCGGGGCGTGCACTCCCGGCACGCCGGCTTCGGCCAGCGCGGCGTGGAACGCCGCCTCCCAATCCCGCGGCTGCTGTTCGCTGCGCGGCGGAGACGTCACCGGATGCAGCGCGCGTCCGGCCGCGACGACCGCGCCGGTGTCGATGTCGCGCACCTCGACCTTGCAGGCTGTCGTGGACGAGTCGACCCCGACCACGAGCGGCACTAGCGCACCCCGAGCAGCAATTCCGTGACGAGCTGATCGAGTCGCTCGTGCCCGTACCCCTGGGACGCCAGTGCGTCCTCGTCGAACGCCGACGACAGGAGGCGGTCGAGACCCTCGGGCGCGGTCGGTTCGCGCAACTGGTCCTCCTTGGCCGTCCGGAGGGCCTCCTGGATGTCGGGGTCCTCGCGGAAGCGGACGGCCTTCTCGGCCAGGATCAGGTACGTCCGCATGCAGCCCCGGGCGAAGTCCCACACCCCCTTGGGGTCCTCGGTGCGGTACGGGTGGGCGTCGAAGTGGCGCATCCCGTCCCACGAGTCGTCTTCCAGGAGCTGCACCACGTAGAAGGCGTCGCGGATCCCCTCCGAACCGAACCGGAAGTCCTGGTCGAACTTGCCGATCCGCTGTGCGTTGAGGTCGATGTGGAACAGCTTGCCGTGCCAGAGCGTCTGGGCCACGGCGTGCGAGAAGGAGAGGCCGCTCATCGTCTCGTGGGCGAATTCGGGGTTCAGCCCCACCATCTCCGGCCACTCGAGCTCGCCGATGAACGCGAGCGCGTGTCCGACCGTGGGGAGCAGGATGTCGCCCCGCGGTTCGTTCGGCTTGGGTTCGAGGGCGATGCGCAGGCCCAGTCCTCTGGCGCGGATGTGCTCGCAGCAGAGGTCGACCGCCTCCTTGTAGCGGTCGAGCGCAGCCCGTACGTCCTTGGCGGCGTCGGCCTCCGCGCCCTCCCGGCCGCCCCACATGACGTGGATGCCGGCGCCGAGCTCGGCTCCGAGCTCCATGGACTCGCACGTCTTCTTCACGGCGAAACGACGGATGGCGGGATCGTTGGCGGTGAAGGCACCCTCCTTGAAGATCGGGCGCCAGAAGAGGTTCGTGGTGGTCATCGGCACCTGCAAGCCGGTCTCGTCGAGTGCCCGGCGGAACCGTTTGAGGATCGTCTGGCGTTCCGCCGGTGCCGTGCCGTAGGGGACGAGGTCGTTGTCGTGCAGGGAGACCCCGTAGGCGCCGAGCTCGGCCAGGCGGTGCACGGTCTCGACCGGGTCGAGGTTGGCGCGCACCACCTCGCCGAAGGGGTCGCGTCCGGGGTTGCCGACCGTCCACAGCCCGAACGTGAAGCGGTCCTCGGGGCTCGGCGTGTAGGGGTCTGTCATGTGGGCTCCTCCCGCAGCGCAGCGTCGGCCGCTCCACTCGAAGTTCCGCTGCTTTCGGAATTGGTTACTAGCACCGATGTGGCGACGACCTCCCGTTGCAGGTAGGGAACGGCTGGCCCCGCGAGATCAGCCACTGCCGTCGAGGGCAGGTTGTCCGATGCGCCCCCTGCCATGAAACGAAACGCGCCCGGTTCGGTGACGAACTGCATCGCTTCGTCATAAAAGGCCAATCGGCTCGGCTGGACCTCGAAGGTGACGTAGGAGGAGGAACCCGGTTCGAGCCCGACCCGGGCGAACCCGACGAGCTGCTGATCCGGACGGGCCACAGAAGCGACCTCGTCGCGAACGTAGAGCTGGACGACTTCCGTCCCGTACCTCTGCCCGACGTTCGTGACCGACAGCCCGAGCACAATCGGCTCGGAGGTGGATCCCACGGTGACGATCTCGAGTTCGCCGTACTCAAAGCGCGTGTAGGTGAGACCATGGCCGAACGCGAAGAGCGGCGTCGTGGGACCGTCGGTGTAGTCGCCGTAGAACATCGCCTTGCCGCCGCCGGCTCGGAAGTCATGGTGTAGCGGCACCTGCCCCACCGCACGCGGGAGTGACACCGGGAGTCGTCCCCCGGGCTCGCTTCGTCCCAGCAGGACGTCCGCGATCGCCTGCCCGCCCTCCTCACCAGGGAGCCACGCCTCGATGATCGCCGGAACCCCGGCGGCGAGGTTGGGAATGCTGTGCACACGGCCGCTGAGCAGAACGACGACGGTCGGAGTTCCGCTCCGGACCACGGCCTCGACGAGTTGCTCCTGGACTCCTGTGAGGCGGAGATCGCTCGCGTCGCGGGCCTCGCCGACGGTGCACTGAGGACGCAAACCAGATCGTCCGCCCACGAATACCAAGGCGACGTCGGCTTCGCGTGCGATCTGCACCGCCTCGTCGAAGCGCGACGTGTCCTCGCCGCTGATGTCGCATCCCTGTGCATACGCCACTGACGCTTCGGGCAGCGCATGGCGGAGGCCGGCCAGCGGTGTCACGTGATCGACAAAGTATGGACCGGGTTGAAACGAGCCGCCGTCTGTCGGCAGGTATTGCTCTCCGCCTGCCACTGGAGCGCCAGCATCACGGTTTCGATCGGCCTCGGGCCGCTCGAACATGATCTCGAGATGGGCGGGGTAGTGGTAGTCGCCCTGCAGGAGCCGAGGGTCATCGGCGGCCGGACCGATCACTGCCAGCTTTCGGAGCCGTTCGGCATGGAGCGGCAGCAGCCCATCCTGGTTTTTCAGGAGGATCAGCGACGTGGTGGCGACCCGCCGAGCGAGTTCTCGATCCGCCGGCGTGTCGAATGCGGCTGCCGCCGAGGCTTCGTCGACGTAGGGTTTGTCGAAAAGCCCTACTTGGAACTTCGACCGGAGCACTCGGCCGACCGCCTGGTCGAGCACTTCCATGGGAAGCCGTCCGTCAGCGAGCAACGGACGAAGGGGATCGCCGTAGCAGTCCCGCCCCGGGAGCTCGAGGTCCAATCCGGCACGCAGGGCCTTGGCGCCGGCCTCCCCGGGACTGCCCGCCACCCTGTGATGGCTCATGAGTTGGATGACCGCGAAATAGTCCGCCACCGTGACGCCGTCGAAGCCGAGTTCGCCGCGCAGTAGATCGTTCAGGATGGAGGCGCTCCCGGCACACGGCCTGCCATCTATGGAGCTGTACGAGTTCATGATGGAGGCCAGGCCGGCGTCGCGGATGGCCGCCGCAAACGGCTCGGCGTAGACCTCACGGAGCTCGCGAGGGCCGAGCTGCACGGGAGCAGTGTTCATTCCGCCCTCGGACATGGAGTAACCGAGAAAGTGCTTCCCGGTACAGATGACGCCGTGGCGCAGGTCCGGGGTCTGGACCCCCCGCACATAGGCGGTGCCGATGCGGCCGGCCAGGTAGGGATCTTCACCGTAGGTCTCCTCGACACGGCCCCAACGGGCGTCACGAGCGACATCGAGGACGGGGGAGAGGGTCTGGCGTGCCCCGACGGCCTTCATCTGGCGGCGGATCACCGCCCCAACTTCTTCGGCCAGGCCTTCGTCCCACGTCGAGGCCAGGCCGATCGCCTGTGGGAACTGCGTGGCATCGCGAGCGCAATACCCGGCCACGCCCTCCTCGTGCACCATCACCGGAATGCCCAGCCGCGTCCGGTTGACCGCGACGCGCTGGATCCCGTTCATGAGCCGCGCGCTCGCCTCCGGGCGAAGGCCGGTGGATCCGCCGACCCGGGTGACGTGCCCGATCCCGTGTTCGAGTTGGCCGGCCACGTAGTCCTCGTCGAAACGATCGCCCTTCACCAGGTCGGTGAGCCACACGCTGCCGATCTGGGCCAACTTCTCGTCGAGGTCCATGCGACCGAGCAAATCCTCGACACGATCTTCGATCGGGACGCTGGCGTTTCTGTAGGGGTGCTCGGGCGGCATATGGGCTTCCTCTTCTCCTCCGGCTATGGGAGGGCCAGGCTGCTTATACTCGTTTTACACGATCATGAGAAATTCTGTGCCACTGCGGCGCCCTCGTACCGGGGCAAGCGCCATGACCGATTCCGCGAAGAAACCGAGACAGACGCGTCCCTCCGGGAGCACTGCGCGGTCTCGACCGCGCCGGACCGCCGGCGGGGACGACAGAAACCGCCAGCCCAGGGGGGACCGGCGCAGACAGCAGATCCTCGACGCCGCCGTAGAGCTGTTCGCAGCGAAGGGCCACCGGGGCACGGGTGTCGCAGCACTCGCCGAGCGCGTCGGCATGACCGCCACGGGCATGCTCTACTACTTCGGGACCAAGGAGCGCCTCCTCCAAGAGGTCGTCGCGGAGCGCGACCGGCGCGACGTGCTCGGTCTCGACTCCCTGACGTTGTCGAGTCTGCGCGAGCTCGGACGCCACAATGCGGAGACCGCCCTTCTCACACGGCTGTACGTGGTCTTGGGAGCTGAGAGCTTCGACGCAGACGACCCGCTCCACGACTTCTTCGTCCAGAGGTACGAGACCGCACGGGCGCTCACGCGGTCGGTGCTGGAACACGAGCGTGAAGCCGGACACCTCCGTCCGGACATCGACGTCGAGCGGATCGCGCGAGAGGTAATAGCCGTGCTGATGGGACTGGAGATCCAGTGGCTGTTCGACCCGTCGGAGGTCGATCTGGCCGAGGCGATGGAGTCCTATTTCGACCGCCTGGTGGACGAGCTCAGCGTCTGAGCCCGTCCGGGCCCGCCCGGAGCGTTGCGCCCGAGATCCGGCCGGATGAGAGCAGACGCGGCAGGCGAACCAACGGACTTCGGCGAGCTGACCAGGCTTTTTCAGCCGGAAGGGGTCGAGCAACGGACGCCTTGCATCGGGTTTGGCAAAGTCTTACAGTTGTGAGAATTTCAGAAAACCTCACAGCCGTGAGAAAATTCTGGTGGCCGGGTCCAGGGCTGTCCTTCTCGGATGACAGCGCAGGCCCGGCGCTCAGGGCGTCGGGGGGCCGACCATGCGCAGGACCATCAGCATCATCGGGTGCACGGCACTCCTCGGCTCGGCGGGGTTGCTCGCCGGCGCTCTACCCGCCGGGGCCAGCGCCGATCA
Organism: uncultured Acidimicrobiaceae bacterium; assembly: GCA_963834405.1. Lineage (GTDB taxonomy): Bacteria > Actinomycetota > Acidimicrobiia > Acidimicrobiales > RAAP-2 > Bog-473. The sequence goes on from CAWIBX010000005.1 coordinate 824,979, forward strand.
GGGCGTCACCGCCACGTCCATCAAGGTGGGCATCCCCTACGTCGATCTGGCGGCTGTCGACAAACAATTCGGGTTGAAGATCAACCAGGGCAGCTACCCCGACGCCTATACGGCGTTGTTCGACCAGATCAACGCGCACGGTGGCATCAACGGGCGCAAAGTCGTCCCGGTGTTCGTCGCCGTGAACCCCACCGGGACCGCCGCCGCGGCGTCCTCGTGCACGCAGCTCACCGAGGACGACAACGTCTTTGTGGCCTTCGCGCCGCTGTCGCCGATCTGCTACCTCGAGCACGCCACCCCGACCATCGGTGCCACGGTGACCGGGACGGTCAACGCCGGGTCCGCGCAGAACTTCACGCTCGTGCCGCCGGCGAGCAACTACGACCCGACGCAGCTCTCAGTGTTGGAGAAGCAGGGGGTGTTCAAAGATAAGAAGGTCGGCGTCTTCGGCGGACAGGTCACCGACCAGTCGGAGGTCAGCGTCGTCGACGCCGCCCTGAAGAGGGACCACATCCAGGTCGTGCAGACCGCCGTCGACTCGGCCCCCTCCACCGACCAGGCGGCCGAAGACCAGCAACAGGCCGTCATCGCCCAGCGGTTCAAGAGCGACGGGGTGAACGAGGTCGTGGCCGTGGGCACCGGATCGGCCGTGTGGCCCGAAGCCGAGGACACGAACCAGGCCACCTACAACCCGGCCTGGGTCGGCACCTCCGAAAACGACCTGGCAGGCGTCCTGACCGGCAAGAGCTTCCCGAGTCAGTACCTCAAGAACGCCGTGGCGACCTTCCCGCAGACGTCACAGGCCAACCAATGGAGCGACCCGCTCATTCAACGGTGCGTGAAGACGGTGAAGCAGGCCTACCCGCGCGACGCCATCGCGAGCCCGGTCGGACAGTCGGCCGCGGACACCTCGAACGACACCTACGTCTCGGTCATGAGTGCCTGCACGAACGTCGCGTTGTTCGACGCCATCGCCAAGGCGGCGGGAAAGCACCTTACGGTGGCCTCCTTCACGCAAGCCGGCTACGGCCTGCGTCACCTGCGGGTCCCGGGCGACGGCACCGTGTCCTTCGGACCCGGCCAGGCCTACGCGCTCGGTCCCGTCTATTTGGCACACTACGACCCGACGACGAAGCTCATTGAGATCGCAGCCAAACCCGTGAGCGGGTAAGCCGGAGGGAAAGTGGCCAACATCGAGGCGCTCCTCGGGGCGCTGACGCTCCAGGAAAAGGCGACGCTCACCGCGGGCGGGAACATGTTCAGCACGGCGCCCATCGAGCGTCTGGGCATCCCGCAGGTGAACGTGACCGACGGGCCGAACGGGGCGCGCGGGCAGGCCTATCCCGGCATCGGCGGTGACGCCTCGACCTGCATCCCGTGCGGGTCCGCCCTGGGGGCGACCTGGGACCCGGACCTCGTCGAACGGTTGGGGGCGTTGGTGGGCGCGGAGTGCGTCGACCGCGGCTGCCGGGGGCTTTTGGCGCCCACGGTCAACCTGCACCGCTCGCCCCTGGCGGGCCGAAACTTTGAATGCTTCTCCGAGGACCCGCTGCTGAGCGGCCGGCTGGCCGCCGCCTACATCAGGGGCGTGCAGTCCCAAGGTGTCTTCGCCACGGTGAAGCACTTCGTGGGCAACGAGGCGGAGTACGAGCGCAACTCCGTCAGCTCGGTGGTGGACGAGCGCGCGCTGCGCGAGCTCTACCTCGTGCCCTTCGAGCTCGCGGTGCGCGAGGGCGGCGTCCTGGCGGTCATGACCGCGTACAACCGGCTGAACGGGCGCTGGCTCACGGAGCAACCGCGCTACCTGACGGAACTGCTGCGCGGGGAGTGGGGTTTCGAAGGCCTGGTCATGACGGACTGGTTTGCCGTCGCCGACGGCGGGACCTCGCTGGCCACCGGGCTCGACCTCGAGATGCCGGGGCCCGGACGCCAGTTGGGAGACCGGATCGCCGCGCTGGTCGAGGACGGGACGGTGCGGGTGGACGACCTGGACGGGGCGGTCAAGCATCTGCTCGTCGGCTTTGACCGCTGCGGTGCCCTGGACGCACCCACGCCACCGGCCGATCCGAAAGACCTGTTGCCTCCCGATCGGGGCCTCATCCGCCAGGCCGCGGCCGAGGCGACCGTGCTGCTGCACAACGACGGCATCCTCCCGTTCGACGTCGCGTCGTTGCGGCGGGTGGCGGTTCTCGGCGACCACGCGGGGACGCCGAGGATTCAGGGAGGAGGCTCGGCGCGCGTCGTCGAGCGCCCCGTGGCCAGCCCGCTCGACGCGCTGCGCTCCGCGCTCGGTCCGGAGGTCGAGGTGGTGTTCGCTCGCGGGTGCGAGGCCGACCGCTCCGGCACGCTGCTGGGCCGCTCGGTGTTGCACGCGCCCGACGGCTTCGAGACCGAGGTGTTCGAAGGCCTGGAGCTGTCGGGCGACATCGTGCACCGCGGCACGTTGGAGGAGCTCCGGGTCCTCGTGTACAACCCGGGCGCGCAGGGATACCCGGAAGGGGACTGGTCGATGCGGATGCGCGGGACGGTCGTGCCCACGGAGAGCGGCCTGTTCGAGCTGGCACTGGCCCAGAGCGGCCGGGCCCGGGTGCTGATGGACGGGAAGCTCGTGCTGGACGGCTTCGACAACCCACCACCGCCCGGGGGCAGTGACTTCTTTGGCTTCGCCAGCCAGGAGTTGGCGGGCACGGTCGAGTTGGTCGCCGGTTCCCCGATCGAGGTCGTGGTCGAGTACGCCCGTGTCGAGGCGAGGATCGCGGGCGTCCGGGTGGGCTTCCGCACCATCGACACCGACGGGCTCCTCCAGCGCGCGGTGGAGGCAGCGGCGGGGGCGGATGCCGCGGTCGTGATCGTCGGGACGACCCACGAGTGGGAAACCGAGGGGCGGGACCGCTCCACCTTGGCGCTCCCCGGGCGCCAGGACGAACTGGTGCGGCGCGTCGCCGCGGCCAACAGGCGGACGGTGGTGGTGGTCAACGCGGGGGCGCCGGTCGACCTCTCGTGGGCGGACGACGTCGGTGCCGTCTTGCAGTGCTGGTTCGGCGGTGAGGAGATGGCGCCTGCGGTGGCCGACATCCTGGTCGGCACGTCGGAGCCGGGCGGGCGGTTGCCGACCACTATCCCCTTGCGACTGGAGCACTCTCCCTCGCACGACAACTTCCCCGGGGAGAACGGCGAGCTCCGCTACGGCGAGGGCCTCTTCATGGGGTATCGAGGTTTCGAGCACCGATGCATAGAGCCCCGTTATGCGTTCGGGCACGGCCTCGGGTACAGCCGCTTCGAGCTCGGCGAACCGGTGCCGTCGACAAGGATCTTCACGCCGGGGGGCGAGCTGAGGGTGGCGGTCGAGGTCGGTAACACCGGCTCCCGGGCCGGCTCCGAGGTGGTGCAGTGCTACATCGCGCCGCCTGCCCCGCGCCTGCCTCGGCCGCCGAAGGAGCTCAAGGCCTTTGCCAGGGTCCACCTCGAGCCCGGAGCATCGACCGTCGTCGAGCTCCTTCTCGACGACCGTTCGTTCGCCTATTGGGACCCCGGCCAAGAGGACTGGGACGCGGTCGCCGCCCGGTTCACCCAGACCACGCCGCAGCTGGTCGAACAGGAGCGCCGCGCCCCGGGATGGCAAATCGACCCCGGTCGCTACGACATCCTGGTCGGGCGCTCGTCGGCCGACATCACCGGCCGGGTGCCGGTCGAGGTCGTGCCGCGGTGAGACGCACGCTGCTCGCCGACGGCTGGACCGTCCACCGGAGGTCGAGCGCGTTCGAAGAGAGGCTGGGCCTCGGGCCGGAGGGTGTGCCGGTGACCCTGCCCCACGACGCCATGCTCGGCTCCGGTCGATCGCCTTCGGGAACAGCCGCCACCGCGTTCTACGCCGGGGGCGAGTGGGAGTACCGCAGGACACTCGAGCGCCCGAGCAAGACGGGTTCGGTGTGCCTGGAGTTCGAGGGCGTCTACCGCGACGCCCTCGTCCTGGTGAACGACAACCCGGTGGCACACCGGCCCAACGGGTACACAGGCTTCGTGGTGCAGATCGACCATCTGCTCCGCGACGGGGAGAACCGGATCAGGGTGCAGGCGCGTTCGCACCAGGACAGCCGGTGGTACCCGGGGGGCGGCATCTACCGCCCTGTGTGGCTCCTCGCCGCGGGAAGGGTGCACCTCGCGCCCGACGGCGTGCAGGTCTTGACGCCCGAGGTCGACGACGAGGTGGCCGTGGTCGCGGTCAGCGCGCTCGTGCGCAACCAGTCGGGCGTCACCTCCACAGCACGCGTCAGCTTCGAGGTGGTCGACGAGTCGGACACGGTCGTCGCCAGTGCGGAGGCACCGGCCACGACCTTCCCGGGCGACGTCCTCACCGTGCGCCAGCGGCTGTGTGTGACCGCACCGCGCCGCTGGGGGCCTGCGCACCCCTCGCTGTACCGGTGCCGGGTGTCCCTCACCGACGACGACGATGTGCTCGACGAGGAGTCGACGACGTTCGGGATCCGGTCCCTCTCGCTCGACCCGGTCCGCGGCCTGCGTCTCAACGGGGAACCGCTCCTGTTGCGCGGCGCCTGCGTGCACCACGACAACGGCCCTCTGGGTGCGGCGACGTTCGACCGGGCCGAAGAGCGCCGGGTCGAGCTGTTGCAGGCGGCCGGCTTCAACGCCATCCGGAGCGCCCACAACCCCCTGAGCAAGGCCATGCTCGCCGCCTGTGACCGCCTCGGTGTCCTCGTCATGGACGAGGCCTTCGACATGTGGGAACAGCCCAAGAGCGAGCACGACTACGCGCTCCGTTTCGCAGAGTGGTGGGAATCCGACCTGGAGGCCATGGTTCGCAAGGACATCAACCACCCGAGCGTCATCCTGTACAGCATCGGCAACGAGATCCCGGAGGCGGGACAGCCGCACGGCTCACGCCGCGGCCGTGCGTTGGCCGAGAAGATCCGGTCGCTCGACCCCAGCCGTTTCGTGACCGAGGCGGTCACAGGGCTGCTGATGGGGGGACCCGAGATGTTCGACGAGCTTCGCAGTGGGCTCGCCGACGCCGAAGCCCAGGAGGCCGGCGACGGTGAGGGCAACGCCAGCGGAGGGACGAGCGGGTTGGCGGAGCGGCTCAACGCGCTGATGCGAGCGCCGTCCGTCGGGATCCGCTCGGCCGAGACCTTCTCCTACCTCGACGTCGCGGGGTACAACTACATGGAGTCGCGCTACGAGCTCGACGGCGGGGCGTACCCGAACCGGGTGATCGTGGGCTCCGAGACGCATGCAGCGGCCATCGACACCGGCTGGGCGGCCGTGCGCCGGCTCCCGCACGTGATCGGGGACTTCACCTGGACGGGTTGGGACTACCTGGGCGAGGCCGGGATCGGTCGGACCGCCTACCCGGAACCGGGCTCGCCGGCCGGGCCCGGCTCCTTCCTGGGCGAGTACCCGTGGCGGACGGCGTGGTGCGGCGACATCGACATCACGGGTCATCGCCGCCCCCAGTCGTACTACCGCGAGATTGTCTTCGGCCTGCGGTCGGACCCGTATGTGGCGGTCCGGCGGCCCGCGCACCACGGCCAAGAGGCGGTGTCCACGCCGTGGTCGTGGACGGACAGCGTGTCGAGCTGGAGCTGGGACGGGTACGAGGGCGCGCCGGTCACGGTCGAGGTGTACGCGGACGCCGATCAGGTGGAGTTGTTCCTCAACGGCCGGTCGGTCGGGACACGGCCGGCGGGAGCCACGCGGCGCTTCCGGGCCGAATTCGAGACGGTGTACGAGCCCGGCCGGCTCGAGGTGGTGGCGCGACGCCGGGGTGCGGAGACCGGGCGCGCCGGGTTGCGGTCGGCGAAGGGCCCGGTGCGGCTCGACGTGACCGCCGACCGCGCGCGCATGACCGCTCACCCTCACGACCTCGCCTTCGTGGCGATCACGCTGGTCGACGACGAGGGCGTGCTCCACGGAGGTCCCGACCGCCGCGTCAGCCTCACGGTGGAGGGACCGGGGATGCTGCAGGCCCTCGCCAGTGCCGACCCGGTGAGCGAGGAGAGGTTCGCCGACACGGCGTGCACCACCTTCGACGGTCGCGCGCTCGCCGTGATCCGCCCCATCGGAGCCGGCCAGATCGTGGTGACGGTGACGGCGGACGAGTGTGACCCGCAGACGGTCCGCTTGGAAGCGGAGCCCTCACAGGAACAGGCGTGACCTGGGAGCTCCGCTGGCACCCGTTGCGCGGCCAATGGGTGCTGTTCACGTCACACCGAGGTGGGCGCCCATGGATCGGCGCGGCGGCCGTAACGGCGGAACCGCCGGTTCCGGTGGACAACGCCCTGGGACCCGGCGGGAAACGTATCGCGACCACCAACCCCGACTATCGGGGCGTGTACGTCTTCACGAACGACCTGCCGGTGTTCTCACCCGACGCGCCCGAGCCGAGCACGGGCGACGACCTCTACCGCACCCGACGGGCGACCGGCACGGCCGAGGTCATCTGCTACCACCACGATCCGGCGCTTTCGTTGGCCGACCTCACGGACGACGAAGTGGCCGCCGTGGTCACGACCTGGCGTGACCGGACGGAGGCTCTGCAGCGCATGGACGGCGTCGCCCACGTCCTCATCTTCGAGAACAGGGGCGCCGTGGTCGGCACCTCCACCCCGCACCCGCATTGCCAGGTCTACGCGGGCTCGCTCGTGTACGCCACCATGGCCCGTGAGGCGGACGTGGCCGGTGCGCACCATGCGCGCACCGGTCGAGACCTCCTCGCCGATGTGGTGAGCAGGGAGGAGCGTGGAGGGCGTGTGGTGAGCGAGGGAGAGCACTTCTTCGCGTGCGTCCCCTGGTTCGCACAGTTCGCATACGAGGTGGCGATCCTGCCGCGGGAACCCGCCACCTCCCTCCTCGACTTGGACGCCGACCATTGCCGATCCCTCGGGCTCGTGCTGCGCGACGTCGTCCGCCGCTACGACGCGCTCTGGGGCCTTCGCCTGCCCTACGTCCTCGCGGTGCACCAGGCGCCGGTCGGCGTCTACCCCCACTACCCGTTCCACCTGGAGCTGCACCCGTTGCTGCGGGCGCCCGGGCTGCTCAAATACCTGGCCGGTCCGGAGATCGGCGGCGGCTCCATCACCAACGAGTCCGATCCCGACGACAAGGCGGGGGAGCTCCGTGCAGCGCTCGGCTGACCAGGCGCGGGCACTCCTTTGCGCGCTGGGCGACCACGTGCGGACGAGTGTTCTCGGCGCGCGCGGGATGGACATGTCGGTCGTGACGGGCGAGACGGCCGCCGACACCCTGTACGCCGTGGACAGGGTGGCGGACGACGTCCTGCTCGGGTGGTTCGAAAACCAGTGGCCCGAGGTGGTGGTCGTCTCCGAGGGCCTGGACGACGCCGTCACGATCGGCCCCGCCGCCGAATGGACAGTGATCGTCGACACCATTGACGGCACACGCGGCCTGATGTACGACAAGCGGGCTGCATGGTGCCTGGCCGCCGCGGCGCCGCGCGGCGGCGCGCTGGCCCAGGTGGTCGCCGCCTCCATGACGGAACTACCGACCGTCAAGCAGGCGGCGACCGATCAGCTGAGTGGCTGCCGCGGTGGGGGCCTCGTGGCGGAACGGCTCCATCTCGCGGACGGGACCCGCTCGTCGTTGTCCCCGCATCCGTCGGCCGCTTCGGACCTGGAGCACAGCTTCAGCGGCGTCGCCAAGTTCTTCCTCCCCGGGAAACCCGAGCTGGCCTCGCTCGAGGCCGAGCTGTTCCGCCGGCTTGGTTGCCGCCACGTCTTCGACGACGAGTACCTGTCGACCGGCGGGCAGCTCTACGAGCTCATCACCGGCCGCGACCGGTTCGTCGCCGACCTCCGCCCTCTGGTCGCACCGGGCGCGCACGCCTGCCATCCCTACGACGTGTGCACGTCCATGCTGCTGGAGCAGGTGGGTGGTGTCGTGACGGACCCGTGGGGCGGGCCGCTCGACGCACCGCTGGACACCGTGACACCGGTGGCCTGGGTCGGCTACGCCAACGAGGCGCTGGCAGGATGGATCGGGCCCGTGCTGGCGGAGCTGGTGGATGGACTGCGTCCGGGGTAGCGCCCCTGGCCGGCTCGACCTTCTCGGCGGCGTGGCCGATTACGCGGGCGCGCTCGTGCTCGAAGTCCCCACGCAGCGATCGACCGAGGTCGTGGCGACGGCGCACGAGTCCTTTGCGGTCGGGCCGGTCGAGCTCGCGTCGGCCGAAATCGCCCGCCTGGCGCGGCTCACGTACGACGAGGTGCGGCGGGCAGTGGCGCCACTGCCGCGGTGGACCCACTATGTCGTCGGGGTGGCCGTCGTGCTGGTCCGGCACGGCGTCGTCGAACCGGCACCGGTCCGGCTCGAGATCACATCCGATCTCCCGATCGCCGTGGGTGTGGCCTCGAGCGCAGCGCTCGAGGTGGCCGTCGCCCGGGCCTTGGGGGCCGATGTCGATCCGCTCCGTTTGGCGGCGCTCTGCCAGGAGGCGGAGAACCAGGTCGTCGGCGCGCCCTGCGGCCTCATGGACCAGGTTGCCGTCGCCGCGGGAGAGCCCGGTGCGGTGCTCCCGCTGCTGTGCCGGCCGGCGTCGCCGTGGCCGGTCGTGCCGCTGCCACCAGGGCTCGACGTGGTCGGATGGCCCAGCGGAGCGCAGCACGACGTGAGCGGGCTGCCCTACCGGCGTGCCCGCGCCGCGGCCTTCATGGGGAAGCGGATGGTCGAGGACGCCGCCGTGCGATCGTGGCCGTGGGTCAGCGAGCTGCCCGCTGCGGAGGTGGCCCGGCTCCCGGAAATCGTCTTTGGCTCGGACTTCCTCGACCGCTGGGAGCGGACAGACGACGAGCTCACGTCGGTCGAGGCGTCCGAGCAGTATCCGGTCCGGGCGGCCACTTCGTTCGGGAGGGAGGAGCATGAGCGCGCACGGCGCGCGCTGGCCGCACTCCGTCGCGGTGAGCCCCACGGTCTCGGGCAATTGATGGCGGCCAGCGACGCGGCCTACGGCGCCATGGGGCTCGGCCACCAAGCTGCGGCCGACGTAGTGGAGGAGGCGCTGGCGCGGCCCGGCGTCTTCGGGGCACGGGCGAGCGGTGGCGGCGGTGGCGGTACGGTCGTCGTGGTCTGCCGCAGCGGGGCGCTCGACGACGTCGAGGGCCTGATTCGCTAGTGGAGGAGGAGTGTGCCGATGATCCGCTGGGGTGTGGTCGGGCCGGGTGCCATCGCGGTCGGATTCGCCGACGGCATGGGGATGGCCGAGGGCGGCGACATCGTCGCCGTTGCCTCCCGTTCCTCCGAGCGAGCCGACGCCTTCGCCGACCGCTACGGCATCGCGAGGCGGTACGGCGACTATGCGGCCCTGGCCCAGGACGGCGAGGTCGACGCCGTCTACGTGGCGACGCCGCAGTCGCGCCACGCGGACGACACGCTCCAGATGCTCCGGGCGGGCAAGCACGTGTTGTGTGAGAAGCCCTTCGCCCTCAACGAGGGACAGGCACAAAGCATGGTCGACGAGGCCCGGCGTCAGAACGTCTTTTTGATGGAGGCGATCTGGAGCCGTTTCCTGCCCGCGTACCGATCGTTGGTCGATGTCGTGGGGTCGGGCCGGATCGGCGAACCCTTGCTCGTCGAGGCAGACTTCGGCTTCCGCCGCTCGCTGGAGCCTGACAACCGGCTGTTCAGGGCCGACCTGGGCGGTGGCGGCTTGCTCGACCTCGGCATCTACCCGCTGCAGCTCTGCACGCTGCTCCTCGGCCCGGTCGAGCATGTGTCGGCGGAGGGCGTCATCGGCGAGACCGGTGTGGACGAGCACGTCGCGGCCGTGCTCCGACACCGCGGGGGCGGGCTCGGGGTGATGAAGGCGGCGCTGCGGGTCAACATGACGTGCACCGCACGCGTGGCGGGCACCGAGGGCGTCGTCGAGATCCCGGCCCTCATGCACTGCCCGAACGCCCTCAGGCTGCTCACTCCTGCCGGTGTCGAGGACATCGATGGCACCTACGAGGGCAACGGCCTGCGCTTCGAGATAGAGGAGGTGCACCGCTGCCTGGCCGAGGGGAGGACGGAGAGCGACGTGATGCCCTTGGACGAGACGGTTGCCCTGACGCACACGCTCGACGAGATCCGCCGTCAGATCGGCCTGGTCTTCCCGGGCGAATGACCGCTTGAGCCGGCCCGCCCTTGCGGCCGACCCAGTGGTATGCAAACCTTTGCACGATCCGACCGTCTGAGGCGGCCACCGAAATCCAAGGACTCGTTCCTGTCGCGGATGCGTAGGGGAGGAAGACATGCGCAGGTCCATCGGTCTGCTGCAGGGGCAGCCTTTGCAGCGCTGGCCGCGCCACTCGTCGGCATTGTCCCGGCGGCTGCGTCCTCACCAAACGAAGGCGTCACCTCCGACACGATCCGTATCGGCATCCCCTACATCGACTTCACGGCGCTCCACGCGGTAGGCATCAAGCTGACGCAGGGGAGTTTCCCCGATGCATACAACGCCCTTGTCGCCAACCTCAATGCACATGGCGGCGTCGACGGTCGCCATGTCGTGGCGTCCTTCGCCACCGTCAATCCCTCAAACAGCGCGACGACGCTCGCCGTCTGTACGCAGCTCACCCAGGACAGCCCGATCTTCGCTGCAATGTCGCCCTACATGCCCGATTGCTACCTGGAGGATCACAACACGCCGACGATCAACGCAACCTTTCAAGGCACTATCCCCCTGACCGCAGCACCAAACTTCACATTGGCACCTCCACCTGCGGCCTACGATCCCCTGCAACTCTCGGTCTTCTCCAAAATGGGATTTTTCAAGCACAAGAAGGTCGGAGTGTTCGCCGGCAGCATCACCGACAAGAGTGAACTCGCGGTGGTGCAGGGCTCGTTACGGAAGCTACATGCCGACGTGGTCCAAATCGCCGTCGATTCGGCGCCTGCCACCGATCAGGCGGCCTCCAACCAACAGGTCGGTTTGATCGCCCAGCGATTTCAGAACGACGGCGTCAATGAGGTTGTCGCCGTGGGAACAGGATCGTCGACCTGGCCAACCGGCCTCTTGGCCAACCAAAGTTCGTACAACCCGTCCTGGATCGCCACGCAGTACACGGCGCTGTCCGGTTCGATCGGCGGCACGAGCGGGAGCGGTGGCAATCCCGAATATCTAAAGACGGTCGTCACCTCTGCGCCCGGACCGACGTCCATTCAGGAATGGAATGATCCTCAGATCCAGAGTTGCGTGAAGATCATCCGGAAGGCCTATCCCACCGACACGATCACGCCGCCGAGCGAGTCGGGAAACTCCTCGGACCACTCCTACGTGGCTCCGGAGTCGGCGTGCCAAAACCTGGCGATGTTCACCAAGATTGCGCAAGCCGCGGGTAAGCATCTGACGGTGGCGACGTTCGCCAAGGCCGGGTACGGGTTGCGGAACGTCGCCTTTCCCGGGTCAGGAGGCCCGGTGTCATTCGGACCGGGACAGGCGTTCGCGATAGGCCCGGTCTACGTGGGAAAGTACAGCGCCGCTGCGCAGCAGCTCGTCTTCTCGTTGAAGTCGGCCACCTCATAGTCCAGCCGAAGCCGCTTCCCCGAAGGCGGAGGCGACCCCTCAGTAGGTAGCGGTGAGTCTGGTCGTGTGGACGCCAACTCCCGGCCCTTGCCGCGTGGGGCGCTCCGCTCCTGGCAGTTCGACTTCAGCCTCCGTCCCCGCGGGGACCATCACGGTCAATTCGAATCGGTCCGCAACGCGTCGCCATGAAGATTCGATGCGGCCGTAGGGTGCGTCATGCACAGCCCGTGCCCAGGTTAAGCCACCACCTGGTACAGGAGCCACACGGAACCGGCGATACCCCGGCTGCCCTTCGAGGATCTGAATCCCCGCGACATACCGGTGGAGGAACGAGATAACGGCGCCCTTGCTGTAGTGGTTCAGCGACTCGTGCGCCACGCCATGGGCATCGATCCCTTCCCAATGCTCCCAGACGGTGGTTGCGCCGCGCTCCACCATGGTCAGCCAGGACGGCGGTGTGCGCTGAAGCAGAAGGTCGTACGCGACGTCGGGATGCCCGCTCTCCGCCAGAACCGGCAAGAGCAACGGGGTGGCCAGGAAGCCTGTCGCGAGGTGCGTTCCGGCCTTCCGGATGAGCGCAACGAGTCGCTCGGCGGTCTGAGCCCGAAGGTCCGCTGGGACGAGATTGAAGGCGAGCGCACGCACGTGGTTGGCCTGCGTGTCGGGCGTCAGGCCGCCATCCGGACCGATGTACTCGGCCTGCCAGGCGTGCAAACTGTTCGTGGCCAGTTCGGCGAACCTCTCCGCGTCTCTCCCGTAGCCGAGCATGCGACCGATCTGGGCCGTCAGTGTGGCGGACCGGTGCAAGTAGGCGGTACCCACCGATCCCTGGTCGGCCCTGAGAGCGGTCACGACGTCGTCTGCTCCCGGTTCGAGCCACTCGCCCCAATGGAAGCTGCCGTCCCAGAGGAAGGCCTCGTGCGGCAGAGGCTCGCCACGAATGGCCTCCCGGCTTGGGTGGCGGCGTGTGCGAGCCATGGCAGCTGCGTAGTCGAGCCAACGGATCATGGATGGCCACAGTTCGGCGAGAACTTCGGTGTCGCCGTAGGCGCGCCACAGCTCCCAGGGCACAATGACCACGGCATCGCCCCACCCCGAGGACCCCTGAATCAGCCGCCAATAGTCCTCCGCCGCTTCGTGCCAGCGGACTGGGTCGGGCGCGAAGTTGGTGATACAACCGTCGGGCAGTTGCTCGGCCGCAAGGTCACGAAGCCACTTAAGTGAGAAACCCGCCACGTCGTATAAGAACGCGGCGGTCGGGACATAGAGCTGCCAGTCTCCGCTCCAGCCCGATCGCTCTCGCTGAGGACAGTCGGTGGGTATGTCGCACGCGTTGTCCCTCAAACTCCATTCAGCTATGTCGTGGAAACGGTTTACGGCCTCATCGCTGCAACGGAACCACCCGGTGCGCCGGAGGTCTGAGTGCACGACCACGCCGGTGACGTCGTCCGGCGTCAGGCGATCGGGGTGCCCCTGAATGCGGGCATAGCGGAACCCATGGGTGGTGTGTCGCGGTTCGAACAGCTCGCCTTCGCGTCCGGCCGAGACCACGTGGTCGACCTGGAACGCAGGGGCAGCCCCCCTCGCTCCGGCCTCCTTTGGCCGCAGGTTGTCCTGACTCACATCACCGTTGCGGTCGAGGACCTCACCGTGGAGGAGGGTCAGCTCTGTGCCGGCCGGTCCCAGTCGGCCGAGCCGTAGCCAACCGTTGATGTTCTGACCGAGGTCCACCACCTGACGGTCGGCGGCCACCCTGGTCACGGACACTGGTCGCAGTTCCTGCACACGACGGACAGGGGGTGCGGGAGACGACGTCAGGGGACCAAGATCGTCGTCTCGGACGATCACGGGCCGCCGGTGCGCGAGCTGGCGCCTGTGGTCTTCGACCTGTCCTGCCATCAGGTCGGCCGAGACCAGAGGACCGGTGGCCGACTCCCACCCGGCACCGGTCACGACCGCCATCCCGTCTGCCTCCAACTGCCCGAGGAAGGCAAGGGCGGTTCCATAGCCGTTGAGCCGCTGGCGGAATCCCGTCCGGCCGCGGTACCAGCCGTCGGAGAGAACCACCTCCCAGACGTTGTCGCCCGGAACGAGCAGTTCGGTGACGTCATGGGACTGGACCTGCAGCCGAACCGGATAGTTCGTGAAGCCCGGCGCCAGCACCACGTCGCTTACCCGGCTGCCGTTCAGGAAGCACTCGTAGATTCCGTGTGCCGTCGCGTACAACCTGGCTCTTCCAACGGGGGCGTCGAGGCGGAACCCGTGACAGAGGACGTGGGCCGAACGCTGGAGCTCCGGTGGTTCGATCCACTGCGCCGCCCAATCGGCGACATGAAGGAGGCCTGTTTCGAACCAGGAAGCAAGCGACCACGGGCTCTGGCCCAAATCGGTCCATACGCGTACTCGCCACTCGACGCCCTGGCGGGAGGTGAGCGGGCTTCCGGGCCATGGCGCCAGCACGTGGGCGTCGCCAGCCACCCGCCCGCCCGATCGCCCGTCGAGCTCTACTTCGAAAGCGTCCTGGTGCAGAGCTCCATTGGGAAGCTTCCACGACAGCCGCGGGCGCGGTTCGCCAATGCCGAGCACGCCATGACCGAAGTGCTCGACCCGCAGATCGTGCGGCGCGGTCACCTCAACGTTGTTTCAGCGGCAACGTTGGTGCTCCGCCCCGCTTCGAGGCGATTGAGGAGGCGTTCCATCGCGGCAACCGCCTCTCCCTGCGCGGTGTCGAATCCCGCCACCTGGTCGTACGCCATGGCAAAGGCGAGACCCTGCATCGCTGCAGCCAACAGCGCAGGCGGGAATTCGTCACGGTCTATTCCGTATTCGTCGAGAATGGAGTCGAGGGCACGGATCTGCATGCGCCGTGCCTCGTGTGCGAACGCCGCTACCTCTGCCTGGAGAGCGGGCCGATGATTGGCCGCAGTGGTGATCTCGACAAGGAGGCGGCTGCCACGCCGGTCCGACGCGATACGCCACCACGAACGGAGGGGTTCGGGGGATGCGAGTGCATCGGCCATGCGAGCGATGTTTGCCTCTCCCCGGCGACGAACGATCGCGATGAAGAGGTCATCGAGGGTGCCGAAGTGGTAGTGGACCTTGAGTCCGGTCTCGGTCTCCAGGCGCCGGGACGTGACTGCGGCGTACCCATCGCGCAGCATGATCAGCTCCGCGGCATCGAGGATCCGCCGACGCTTTTCGGGGGTGGCGGCGCGAGGGCGCCTGGTTTGTCGCATGGGAGGTGTGCTCGCAGACATTGGTACGTTTCCGACTAATTTAGTGCGCGCGTCCTATTTTTGCTACCGCAGGCCCGGAGAATCCGTCCGGCTCCCGCCCGGATCTCATCGCAATACTCAGTCTCTGAGCCGATACCGCCAGCACGGTCAACTCGCGGCCCCCGGGTCGGCGCTTGACAAGGAGGCAGTGAGAAAGTTAGAACAAATGCTCTAACTTGAGATTTGGGGAGCCCTGTCCGCGTGAACGCCTCCGCCGTCTACTTCGATCCCTACGACGTCTACATCAATGCCGATCCATATCCAACCTATGAGCGGCTCCGCGAGGAGGCGCCGATCTACCACAACGAGCGCTACGACTTCTGGGCCCTGTCCCGCCACGAGGATGTCCAGAAGGCGCTGGTGAACTGGCAGACTTTTTCGAGCAGTCGCGGCGATCTACTCGACATCTTGAGGGCCGGTGTCGAGCTGCCCAAGGGCGTCGTCATGTGGGAGGACCCTCCCTTGCACACGACCCATCGTGGGCTCATGTCGCGCGTCTTCACCCCCAAGCGAATGGCACTGCTCGAGGACCAGGTCCGCGCCTACTGCATTCGCTGCCTCGACCCGCTGGTCGGCTCCGATACCTTCGACATCATCGCGGAGCTGGCGTCCATGCTTCCGATGCGCGTCATTGGCATGCTCCTCGGAATTCCTGAGCAGGACCAGGCTGCGGTGCGCAATAAGACCGACCGCGATCTGCGCACGCGACCTGGCAAGCCGATGGTGGTCGTCGAATCCGAGGTGGTTACCGGCGAGATGTTTGCCGACTATGTCGAGTGGCGCTCCCATCACCCTTCCGATGACCTCATGACAATGCTCCTCAATGCCGAGTTCGAGGACGAGTCGGGTATGACGCGAACGCTGACGCGACAAGAAGTGTTGACATACACCTCGGTGCTTGCTGGAGCCGGGAACGAGACCACCGGGCGCCTGATCGGATGGCTGGCCAAGGTGCTTGCGGAGCATCCGGACCAGCGCCGCCGCGTCGTCGAGGATCGGTCGCTCATTCCCAACGTGATCGAGGAGACCCTGCGCTTCGAGCCCACCGGCCACTCCTCGGCCCGCTATGTCACCGAGGACACCGAGTACTACGGCACGACTTTACCGGCGGGGAGTTCGGTCCTCTTAATCATGGCGTCCGCCAACCGTGATCCCCGCCGCTTCGAGGCCCCGGATGTCTACGACGTCTTGCGCAAGGACGTGCAGCACATCACTTTCGGATACGGACTTCACTTCTGTCTCGGTACACATCTGGCGCGGCTCGAGGGACGAGTGGCGCTGGACGAGCTGCTGAACCGGTGGCCCCATTGGGACGTCGACTACAGCGGCATCAAGCTGGCGTCGACTTCGACCGTCCGGGGATGGGAGAGATTGCCCATCATCGTCCGATGATCCTGAGAATGAGCATGAGCAACAGGGTCCGCGGTAACGGCTCGGGCCCGGCTCAGGGGCGGACGCGGTAGAGGATCTCGCCTGCGTCCGCGACGACCAGCGCGTCGGGATCGGCGGCCCATTGCTCGATGTCGACGGACGACGGGTCGAGGTAGCCGAGGTTCGCTTGCAGCACGACGTCCTCGGGAATGCCCGTGGCGAGCGAGACCCGCACCCGCTGGCGCTCCCCGCGCCCGGGGTCGTACGACCCGGCACCGTACAGATGGGTCGAGTGCGCGAGCTCACCGCGCGGATAATCCTTGTACTCGTCCCAGTGCGCGAGGAAGAAGTCGCGGCAGTGATAGCCGAGGCTTTGCTGCTCCGGGTGCATCGCGGCGATCTCCGTGATGTGGGGCGCGAAAAGCACGACCTCGCCACCATCCGCCACGATCGGTTCGACCTTGTAGAAGCCCTTGGCGCCTGTCCACAGGTCTGCGTAACGCAGCGCGACCAGTGACAATACGCGAGGTACCGGCGCAGGTAGGTACCGGACGTGCGTCTCTGCCGCGACCTCGACCGCGGCTGCCCAAGCGTCGGGTGGCGGGCCGAACGAGAGGGAGTGGAGCCCGCTGGAGGCGTGGTCGACCACGACGCAGAGGGCGTGACGCTCCCCCGGGACGAGTCCGGCCGCTGCGTCAATTAGCGCACGCACGGGAGTTGGGCCGGGCGTACCGATGATGGCCGCGCTGGTGAGCAGCGCGCCCAGCCAGTGGGTGACGTCAATGAGCTCCTGTCCGGAGAGGCCCGGAAAGAGGTACTTGTTCCCTCCCGAGAACCCGACGACCTCGTGGGGGAGCACGGGGCCGATGATCACCGTCACGTCGCTCTCGGTGACGAGCCGGTTGATGCGGACGTCGACGTCCTCGTTCAGGAGCCCCTGGGAGAGGGTGCACACGGTCGCGGCGCGCAGCGTCCCGAGGTTCACGTAGGTGCTCGGGTCAGACCACTCGTGGTTGACGACCGGGAAACCGACGGGCCCGGCCATGGCGGCGACCGCGGCGGTGGACATCGGAGCGTGCGTGCCGAGGGCGATCACCGCCGTGCAGGCGCGGACGCGGTCCCGCACGGCCGACTCGACCGCGGCGAGGAGCGACGCCACGGGACAGTTCCGGGTGGCGTCCGGGATGACGAGGCAGAGCGACCGGCCGTCGAGATCCAGCGTGTCGAATTGAGAGGCAATGAACCCGCGCACGTCCTCGGGGGCGATGATCGCGTCGGGGGAGCCGATCGTGACCGTCATGCCTGGCCCGCCACCACACCCATGCCCTCGGCGCGGAGCTGGCGCAACACGGTACTCACCGTGGGCACGAAGGCCGGGTCGAAGCGACCGGCGAGAGCGGCGCCGACCACGGCGTCAATGCCCTCGGACCGCCGGGCGCGCAGGCGTGCTGCGTCCGGGTCGTCCAGGGCGGGCAACTGCGTGCCTCGCAGCTCGATGCCGGCCGTGGCTGCGATCCACAACGCGACGACCGTTGCGAGGCGCGAACTGTCGAGGCCGGACCGCAGGCGGGCGACCACGACGTCCGCGAACCGCTGGGGCAGCTTGTGCGATCCGTCGGCGCCGACCTGGGTGCAGGTGTGGCCGAGGTTGGGGTTCTGGAAACGCCGCAGGCCCTCGGCGGCGAAGGCAGGTGCACGGAGCGCGGCTGGGAGTCGCACCACCTCAAGGACGTCGTCCACCAACCGGCGCACGAACGAGGAAAGGGTTGCGTCGCCCGCCGCCGATGCGATGGTGGCGTGGCCGGCAAGGAGGCCGCCATAAGCGAGCGCGGAGTGGGGCCCGTTGAGGAGCCACAGCTTGCGCTGCTCGTACGGGGTGGTGTCCGTAACCAGCTCCACGCCGACTTCGCCCCACGCCGCCAGCCGCGCGTCGCCGGCGCCGGTCATGATCCACGAGCGGTGCGCCTCGGTGGCCACCGCACCGAGGTCGAGCAGCCCGAGCCGCGCCGCGATGTCGGCCAGGTCCGGTTCCCCGGGAGCGGGCACCATGCGGTCGACGACCGAGTTGGGAAAGAGCACCTCGTTCTCTACCCACGCCGGCAGCGCCGGATGGAGCCGCGGCGCGACCTCCAACACCTGCGAGCGCAGCAGGGTGCCGTTCTGCGCCAGGTTGTCGAGTGCAGCCACCACGGGCGGCGCATGGCCTGAGGTGCGCCACCGGTCCAGGGCGAGTGCCACGAGCCCGGGCGCGGACACCGGGCGGTCGGGATGCTCCAGGTCCGCGGGGTCGAGGTCGTACCCCTTTTCTGTGATGGTCAGAGTGACGAGCCGGGTCGTCGCCGCACGGAGCGCGCCCAGTGCCGCCTCCCTCCCCGTCCCGACCGAGGCGATAGATCCGATGACGCGCAGGTGGGGCGCCGCAGCGGGCTCGCGTACGACGACCGTGTAGTAGCAGTCCTGCGGCGCCAGCTGCACCTCCGCCCATCGGTTGTGCAGGGAGACGCCACGGATGAGCGCAGCACGGCCCAGTCGCAGGAGGTCGTCTGCGTACACCGCGAGATGCGCGCGCACGAAGGCGCCGACGCCGAGGTGCACGATGGAAGGTTCGGCGGTCCGGTCGTAGGCCGGCCGCGCGTCAGCCCGCGCCCGGGTCACAGTCGCCGCGGACAGGCGCGCGTGTCTCTATCGCGGGTGTCACGATCGGTCGATCCCGCCATTGGTGTAACGTCGGCCGCGGTGCGGCAGCCACGGCGCGTGACAATCCTGGACGTCGCCGCCCGCGCCGGCGTCCATCCGGCGACGGTCTCGCGGACGTTGAGCCGCCCGGAGAAGGTGGCACCGGCGACGCGTAAGCGCGTTGAGGCGGCCGTGGACAAACTGGGCTTCGTTCCCAATCGTGCGGCCAAGGTCATGAGGACCGGCCGCACCGGCAATCTCGCGGTGATCGTGCCCGACATCACCAACCCGCACTTCGGTTCCATGGTGCGAGCCGTGGAGCGAACGGCGCGTGAGGGCGAGCTGCAGGTGCTCTTGGCGGACACCAGCGAGCATCCGCGCGAAGAGATCCGCGCCGCCCGCACGCTGGCGCACGACGTCGACGGGTTCGTGGTCCTCTCGCCGAGGCGGCTGCACCGTGAGCTGGACGCACTCGGCTCCAAGCCCGCGGTGTTCGTGAACCGCCCGGTACCCAAGTTCCCCTCGGTGCTGCTGCGGAGCGCTCCTGCCGTGGCCGAGGCCCTTCTCCACCTGGCTTCGCTCGGTCATCGCAAGCTCGTCTTTCTGAGCGGGCCTCCGAGTTCGTGGGCGGCGGCGGAGCGCCGTGCCGCCGTGCGCAAGACGGCGGCGTCCTCTGGCGTCGGTGTCACCATGTTCGACGCGCCCGCACCGACGTTCGAGGCGGCGGCGGAGTCGGTCTCGCTCCTGGTAAGGGGCCCCGTGACCGCGGTCATGGCGTTCAACGACCAGATGGCGCTCGGCGTTGTCGCCGGCCTGGCCCGCCTCGGGATCGACGTGCCGGACGACGTCAGCGTGGTCGGCTGCGACGACGTGCCCATGGCGGCAATGGTGGCGCCGCCCCTCACGACCATCAGCCTTCCCACCGAGCAGGCGGGGACGACCGCAGTGGAGCTGCTCCGTGCCGCGGCGACCTCTTCGACGGAGCTCTTCGGCGCGCTGGTGATCCGCGAGTCCACGGGCAGAGTCACGAGGCGCCCCGCCAGCGGTGGCGCAAATGGTGCGCGGCGGCCTTCGGCCGGCGGTCGCGGGTGAAGACCCCCTTCTTGTTGCCGTCCACACGCATAAAGGACGGCCCCGTGGCGAAATCTGCGAAGTTCCAGACGTGCTCGCCGACGACGCCTTCGACGCGGTCGAACACCCGATGGTAGGTTTCGAGTAGCGCGGCCTGGTACTCCTCGCTCCACACCACGGCGTCAAGTGAATGGAGGCCCGGCATCGCATCGGCCCCGTACTCGGTGACGATGATGGGCTTGCCCTGTTCCTGGACCCACTCTGCGAGCTCCGCCTCGAGTCCACGCTCGGCCGCCACGAGGTCGCCAGGCTCCACGTACCAGCCGTAGTAGCGGTTGATCATCACGACGTCGGCGAGCCGGCTCACCCGGCACGCCTTGGGTTGCGCGAACATCATGTTCACGAAGCCGACGGGCCGGCTCGGGTCAGCCACCCGCGCCGCGGCGAAGAGGGGCTCGAAGTAGGCCTGCGCCTCGGCCGTATGTGACTCGGGCTCGTTGGCCAGGCTCCACAGCACAACGCTGGGATGGTTCTTGTCGCGGGCGATCAGCTCCTCAATGGCCCGTCGATGGTTGGCCTGCGTCGCGGAGCCGATGGTTTCCTCGGAAAATGTCGCCTTCGGGCCACCGAGGAAGAGACCGCCACCGACGCCCAGGTTCAGGCCGACCGCGGCAGTCTCGTCAATGACCACGATCCCGAGACGATCGGCCAAGTCGAGAACCTCCTCGGCGTAGGGGTAGTGGGACGTACGGAACGAGTTGGCGCCGAGCCAGTGGAGCAGGGCGAAGTCGTGGATCATGGACGGGTCGTCGTGTCCACGACCGCGGACGTTGAGATCTTCATGCTTGCCGAAGCCACGGAAGTAGAAAGGCTCGCCGTTGATCAGGAACTTGGTGTCTTCGACACGAACGCTCCGGATGCCCACCGGCAGCACATAACGGTCCACGACCCGGTCTCCGTCCCGGAGCTCGGCGGCGAGCTCGTAGAGGTAGGGGGATCCCGGGGCCCAGGGCCGGGCTTCGGCCACGCGCAGCTCACCCTCCGCTCCCGGCTCCTCGGCCACGACGGCGCCACCGGCGTCGTGGAGCGCCACGTGCACGATCCTGTCTTCGGGCGCCTCGACGGCGACGGCGAACCGCACGATCCCGGTTCCCGCCTGCAGGTCGGTGGTCACGGTCAGGTCGGCGACGTGCGAGCGGGGGGTGGAGTACAGCCATACCGCGCGGTGCAGCCCCGCGTAATTGAAGAAGTCGTGGTATTGGCGCTGCCGCCGTGCACCGTCGGGGGTTTCCTCCACGAAGCCCGGGGGCAGTGACTCCCAATTCAGCTCGTTGTTGACGACCGCGGTGATCCGCAAGGCCCTGCCCCGAGCGCAAAGCGGTGTGATGTCGGCCTCGAACGGCGTGTACCCACCTTCGTGTTCGGCAACGAGCGTGTCGTCGACCCAAACGGCGCACCGGTGGGTGGCGGCGTCGAAGCGGAGGACCACACGCTCGTCCTCCCAGCTCTTGGGCACGAAGACCGTCCGCTGATACCAGGCGTCACCGACATGGTCGTGCACCGCGCGGTCGACCAGCAGGTCGTTGTAGCTGCTCGGTACGGGCATGGGCACCGCGCCGGGCAACGCCGCGCGCCACCAGCCCCGGTCCCGGCCCTCGCCGCGGGCGTCGATCGCGAAGTCCCAGAGGCCGTCGAGTCTCTTCGTCTCCCGCACTTCATTGTCCTGTGGTCGGAGCATGGCCCTCCTCGCGTTTTCAGGCGTAGAACGTCATGCGGACGTCCGGAAGGCATGGCGCGCCAGGTGGTAGGCCAGGTCGGCCGCCACAGCCTCGGCATCCTCCTCGTCCATCCTGTGTTCGGCAACCAGCCCGGCCAGGTAGCCCGCGGTCACCCGCCGTGCCACGTCGTGGCGTGCGGGGACGGTCAGCAGCGAACGGGCGTCGTCGTTGAACCCGACCGTGTTGGCGACCCCAGCCGTCTCGGTAACCAGGCGGTAGAAGCGGCGGATCCCTTCGGGGCTGTCGTAGAACCACCAGGGCGCTCCCAACCGCAGAGCCGGGTAGTGCCCGGCCAGCGGCGCGAGCTCCCGGCTGTAGGTCGTCTCGTCCAACGTGTAGACGACGACGGTCAGACGGGGTTCGTTCCCGAAGCGGTCGAGCAGGGGCTTGAGCCCTCCCACGTAGTCGGCGGGTTTGGGAATGTCCGCACCCTTGTCCGGCCCGAAGCGGGCGGCCAGCCAAGTGTTGTGGTCGCGCCAGGCGCCCGCATGCAGCTGGAGCACCAGTCCGTCATCCAGGCTCATTGCGGCCATCTCGACCAGCATGAGCCCGCGGAAGAGGTCGGCTTCGGTCGAGGTGTTGGTACCGCCGAGGACGCGGGCGTAGAGCTCCTCGGCCTCCCGCGTCGGCAGGTGTGCCGTGGTGGGCGACGGATGCCCGTGGTCGGAGGCTGTCGCGCCGGCGGCGATGAAGGAGTGCCGACGGGCCCTGATGGCGTCGAGGTACCCCTTCCACGTCGACGTGTCGGTGTCGGTCTGCGCACCCAGTGCCTGGACGTTGGATCGGAAGCCAGGTCGGTCGGGGTCGACCACGTCGTCGGGGCGGAAGGTCGGCACGACCCGCCCCGGCCAGCCCGATTGGCGCAACGCCGCGTGTGCCTCCAGGGTGTCCAGAGCGCCGTCCGTGGTCGCCAGGAACTCGATCCCCATTCGATCGAACAGCGCGCGTGGGCGAAACCCATCCTCCGCGAGGCAGGCGCACATCCGGTGGTACGCGGCGTCAGCGGTGTCAGGCCCCAGGGGCTGGTCGATGCCGAACACCTGGCTGAGCGTGTGGTCCAGCCACAGCTTCGACGGCGTACCGCGGAACAGGTGGTAGTGCCGAGTGAACGTGCGCCAAATCCGGGCGCCGTCCGTCTCCGCCGGCCCGCCGTCGAGGGGCGGCACCCCGAGCGACTCCAGGGGCACGCCTTGGCTGTAGAGCATGCGCAGCAGGTAGTGGTCCCGCGTCACTAGTTCGGCGGCGGGGTCGGAGAAGGCGTCGTCGGCGAGCCCGGCGGGGTCGCAATGGCCGTGCGGGCTGACGATGGGCAGCGCCCGGGTCGACCGGTAGAGCCGGCGGGCGATCTGCCGGGTCCCGGGCTCGGCCGGCAGGAGTCGGTCATCTTCCACCACGTCGATGCAAAGCTTTGCATAACCGAGATCCGTTTGCCATACTGCGATGAGTCGTGACCGCTCCCGTGCGCCTACGCGCCGAACACCTCGACGAAGCCGTCCTCGGCCTCGGTGTCCGTTGCCCCCGCCTTTCGTGGCGGCTCCCGGCGGGAGCCACGCGCCAGGTCGCCTACGCGGTCGAGATCGACGGCCACGACACAGGCCGGGTGGACGGCGAGGCCAGCGTGCTCGTGCCTTGGCCCGGGGACGCCCTTCGCTCCCGCCAGCGCGCCCAGTGGCGGGTGAGGGTCTGGACGGACGCCGGCGAGAGCGACTGGTCGGCCCCGGCGACGATGGAGACGGGCCTGCTCGAGTCTTCCGACTGGGCCGCCCGTTGGATCGAGCCGCACGAGACCGAGCGCTCCGCCCACGTGCTGCGTCACGCCTTCCAGCTCCACGAGGCACCGGCCCAGGCCCGCATGTACGCCACGGCGCACGGTGTCTACGAGACGTTCCTCAACGGACGGCGCGTGGGCGACGTCGAGCTGGCGCCGGGCTTCACCAGCTACCCGACGACGCTCCACGTCCAGACCTACGACGTCACCGAATTGCTTGTCGGCGGCGAGAACCGCTGGGAGGCCGTGCTCTCCGACGGGTGGTGGCGCGGTCGCACCGGCTTCTTTCAGGCCACCGACGGCTATGGGTCCACCCTCGCCTTCCTAGGCCAGGTCCACGCCGGGGACACCGTCGTCGCCACCGGTCCCGAATGGGAGTCGGCCACCGCGCCGCTCCGCAGCGCCGACCTCATGGCGGGGCAACGCGAGGACCACCGGACCGAGCCGACGGCGTGGCACGCCGTCACGACCCCCCACTACGACCTCGGCAACCTGACGGCGTCGCCGGCCCCACCGACGCGCCGGGTGCAGGAGCTGCGCCCGGTCTCGGTCACCCGTCCGCGGCCCGATCGCCACGTCGTCGACCTCGGACAGAACATCAACGGCTGGCTGCGCGTGCGCGACCTCGGACCGGAGGGTACCGAGCTGACCCTCGTCCACGGCGAGATCCTCGATTCTTCCGGTGACGTGACGCAGGACCACCTCACCCCTACCCTCGCCTTCCCCGGCGCGCCGACGACCGTCGGCATGGTCGACGAAGTGGTGGCCGCCGGCACGCCGGGCGAGGTCTTTGAGCCCCGTCACACGACGCACGGCTTCCGCTACGCCCGCATAGAGGGCCACCCGGGAGCGCTCACGCCCGAGGACATGACCGGCGTCGTGGTGCACACCGACCTTCCGCGTACCGGATGGTTCCGCTGCAGCGACGAGCGCTTGAACACCCTGCACGACATCACCGATTGGTCCTTCCGCGACAACGCGTGCGAAATCCCGACTGATTGCCCGCAGCGAGAGAGGGCCGGCTGGACGGGCGACTGGCAGCTGTTCATCCCGAGCGCGGCGTTCCTGTACGACGTCGCCGGCTTCTCACTCAAATGGCTGCGCGACGTCGCCGCCGAACAACTCGAGAACGGATGCGTGACGAACTACGCGCCCGATGCCCTGCGCCAACGTGCCGAGACGATCGGTGGCATGTGGCTCAGCCGGCAGGGTTCCTCCGGATGGGGCGACGCCATCGTCATGGTGCCCTGGGAGATGTGGCGCGCCTACGGAGACACAGACGTCCTGGCCGAAATGTGGCCGCATATGGTCGCCTGGGTCGACTTCGCTGCCACCACGGCGCGGACGCAACGTCACCCCGGCCGGGCGGAGGCACGTCCGAAGCCGTTACCGCACGAGGAGTTCCTCTGGGACGGCGGCTACCACTGGGGGGAGTGGCTCGAGCCGGAGACGATCGCCGGGGACCACATGCAGCAAGACCACGGCGCCGTCGGGACGGCCTTCCTGCACCACTCCGCGCGGCTGCTGTCGCGCATCGGGCGCATGCTCGGTCACGAGGGGGAGGCGGAGCGCTTCGAAGAGCTTGCTGCCAGGGCCCTGGGAGCCTGGCGGGCGGAGTTCATCGGGCCCGACGGCGCACTCACGCCGGACACACAGGCCAACCACGTGCGCGCCCTGGCCTTCGGTCTGGTGCCGGACGAACTTCGTGAGCAGACGGCGACGCGTCTGGTCGAGCTGATCCGCGCGGCCGGCATCCACCTGGGCACCGGATTCCTGGCCACGCCGTACCTCTTGCCCGTCCTCAGCGACACCGGGCACCTCGATGTCGCCTTCGAGCTGATCCACCAGGACACCCCGCCCTCCTGGCTCTACATGGTGGAACAAGGCGCCACCACCGTGTGGGAGCTGTGGGAAGGCATGGACGCGGACGGCGTGCCCCACGAGTCGCTGAACCACTACAGCAAGGGTGCCGTGATCACGTGGCTCCACCGCTATGTCGCAGGGATCGATCTCGTGGAGCCGGCGTACCGACGCTTCCGCGTCGAGCCCCGGTGCGGCGGGGGCCTGACCTGGGCCGAGGCCGTGCACGACTCGCCCTACGGGCGCATCGAGTCCAGCTGGCACGACGACGGCGCCACCTTCCGGCTCACCGTGTCGGTCCCGCCCGGGACGGTGGCCGAGGTCGTGTTGCCCGACAGCACGCGTCGCCGCCAGCAACCGGGCACCGAGACCTACGAAACCGACAGTCGTTAGCCTGATGAGAGCGCCGGAGGACACGGCACGAAAGGGAGGGTGATGATGCGAACAGCGATCATCTCGGTCGACGGACATGTGCGGGCATCGCGGAGCGACTACCGCAACTACGTCGAACAGCGCTACCTCGACGTCTTTGACGAGTGGGTGCGCGCCCAGGAAGCCGCCGGCGCTCCGGAGAGCGGCAACCTGAGCCCGGGGCTCGACCCCACCTCACAGTGGGACTCGGACCTCCGGCTGAAGGACATGGAGGGCCAGGGCGTCGTCGCCGAGGTCCTCTTCCCCAACGGGCTGCCCTTCCAGTCCCGCCCCAGCGACGACATCACGGGCTTCTCCGACCCCGAGCTGAACCGCCAGGCGCGGCTGGCCTACAACCGCTGGCTCGTCGACTTCTGCGCACAGGCACCCGGGCGCCGGGCGGGCCAGGCCCTCGTCGGGTTCGAAGACATCGAGCTCGCAGTGGCCGACATCCATTGGGCCAAGGAGCACAGGCTGGGCGGCGTCATGATGCCGGCGCTGTTGCCGGGCGGCACCTTCTTCTTCGACCCCGCGCTCGACCCCGTGTGGGCGGCCTGTGTCGAGGTCGACCTCCCCGTCAGCCAGCACGGCGGCTCGGGCGCGCCGGCCTACGGGCCGCCGGGCTTCGCTGCCATCATGACGCTGGCCCTCGAACACTCCTTCTACTCGGGTCGCTCGCTGTGGCAGATGATCCTCGGCGGCGTGTTCGAGCGGTTTCCCGACCTGCGTGTGGCCTACGTCGAGACCGAGGCCGACTGGATCGGCCCCGTCATCACCAAGCTGGACCGCCGGCTGGAGTGGGGCGACGACTGGACCGGGTGGGCCCAGGTGCTGCAGCGATCGCGCGCCTTCAGAGGCCGCGCCCGCGACTACTGGGCGGCGAACTGCTACTCGGGCATTTCGCCGTTCACGGATTCGCAGATCCCACTCGACGAGGTGGCGCGACCCTCTGCCGAGTACGAAACATTCGCCATCGGTTGTGACAATGCCATGTTCGGCGTCGACTACCCGCATTTCGAATCCGTCTTCCCTGACACGGCCACCCAGGTCGACGCCCTGGTGGCGCACCCCGCCATCACGAACGAGGTGGCCTGCAAAATCCTCTACGGGAACGCGGCGTGGGTCTACGGGTTCGACCTACATCGGCTGCGGCCCGACATGGAGCGCATCGGCTTCGACCTCGAAGGTGACCTGGTCCGCCGACCCGGCTGACCTCAATCGAGGGCGTTGCGGGCGGCCACCACGCCCAGCCAACGTGCCGACGGCTTGATCGTGCGCGCGAAGGTCTGGCGGTCCACGGCGACGAGCCCGAATGTCTTGGCGAACCCGGCGGTCCACTCGAAGTTGTCGAGCAGCGTCCAGTGCATGTAGCCGCGGACGTCGACGCCGTCGGCGATGCACTTCGCCAGCCCCTCGAGTGCCGTCCGCGTGTAGGCGACGCGTGCCTCGTCGTCGTCGGTCGCCATCCCGTTCTCCGTGACCAGCACGGGCACGCCGGCCTGCTCGGCGGCCAGACGGACCGTGTGTTCGAGCGCCTCGGGGTAGACCTCCCAGCCGGTCTGCATAGTCGGAGTCCCTGCGGGAGGGTCGATCGCCCCGTCCGGTCCGATCATGTTGCGCGAGTAGGTCTGGACGCCGACGAAGTCGTCCTCCGCCGACACCGCGAGCCAGTCCGTCTGGGCCACCCGCCGCACCTCCTGACAGCGCTCCTCGCCACCGGGTGCCTGTTGCATGTCGACCAGCGCCAGCGTCCAGCCCACCTTGACACCGCCCGCCTCCGCGTGGATGGCCTGCGCCGCCAGCCGGTGCGCGCGCGCCATGGTGGAGACGTCGCCGCCGATCAGGCCGATCCGGTAGCGCGCCGAATCGTAGCCACCGATGCCGGCCGTCTCAGGCTCCCGCCCGGACTCCAGCACGCCGGTCTCGCTCACGCCCATGGGGATGACGCCGGTGCTGGTGAGCATGGCCATGACGTTGGGCTCGTTCAGCGTGCACACCCACGATAGGAGGTCACCGAAGTGCCGGGTGCACCGCGCGGCGAAGTCGGCGAACCGCTCCGGTGCGTGCCGGCCCATCCATCCGCCGCGACCGGCCACCCAACGGGGGAGCGTGAAGTGGTTGTAGGTGACGACCGGGACGACGCCAAGGCCATGACACGTCTCGAGCATGCGCTTGTAGTGGTCCAGCGCGGCGACGGAGAAATAGCCAGGCTCGGGCTCTACGCGCGACCACTCAAGAGAGAACCGGTACACGTTGAGGCCCAGCTCGGACAGCAGGGTGATGTCCTCCGGGTAGCGGTGGTAATGGTCACAGGCGTCGCCGGAGGGCTCAACGAAACCCGAGTGCTCGGCCCATTCCACGGGCCAGAGATCAGCGTTGACATTGCCGCCCTCGACTTGGTGGCCGGCCGTGGCCGAGCCCCAGAGGAAGCCGTTCGGAAACGAGGTCATGTGCGGAGGGTCTCCTTGGCCGTAGGGTCTGCAAAGCTTTGCACGACGCAGCCGTACCGGGCAACGGCTGAGGTGAAGGTCAGCCTGCGCCGCGTCGCACCGTCGATGCACGGGCGACGAGCTCGGGCCGGAAGAGGACCTGTCGGTGCTCGTGCCCCGCGTCGCTGGCCTCGTCGAGCAACAGCTCGGCGCCGGTCCTCCCGAGCGCGTGCCGTGGCTGGGCCATCGACGTCAAGGGCACGCCGGCGGCACCGGCGAGCTCTATGTCGTCGTAGCCGACGACGGCGACCTCGTCTGGAACTTTGATTCCTTGTTGCAGCAGGACCTGAACCAGACCGAACGCCAGCAGGTCGTTGGCGGAGAACACGCCGTTGGGGCGGCTTCGCTTGGGCAGCCCGAGAAGGCGCTCACCTGCACGCCGTCCTTCGCCGATCGTCGATGAGGATGTTTCAAGGAAGAGAAGTGAGCTCTCGTTCAGCCCCGCTTCCGCGATCGCCTTGCGCGCCCCGGTCAGGCGATCGGCCACCTGGGGAACGCTGGCCGGCCCGCCGACGAACGCGAGCCGGTGGCGTCCGCTCTCGAGCAAGTGGGCCACCGCCATGTCGCCGCCTGCCACGTCGTCGACTCCGACGGCGCACCAGTCGTGAGCAATATCGGGCGCTCGGTCGACGAGGATCACGGGAATGCCGAGCTGGCGGAGCCTGCCCAACCGTTCGTTGTCGTAGTCCAGCGCCGTAATGAGCACTCCGGCCACCCGCAATTCCGTGAGGCGCTCCAGGAACCGGTCTTCCCGCTCTTCGCTCTGGTTCGAGTCGCAGATGAAGAGCGAAAGGTGCTGTGTCTTGGCGACCTCTTCTATTCCGCGAGCCACGTCGGTGAAGAAGGGGTTCGAGGCATCGAGGACCACGTAAGCGATCGTGTGGTTCTGACCGACGACCAGCTGGCGAGCCAAGGCGTTGGGGACAAAGCCGAGTTCGACGATGGCCGCCTCGACCCTGGCCCGGGTCGCGGGGCGGACGATGCCAGGCCGATTGAGGACGTTGGAAACGGTCCCCACCGACACGCCCGCCCGCGCCGCAACGTCTTTGATGTTCACCGGGGGGCGCGGCCCGGGCGCAGGCCTCACGTCGATCCGCTTCCCGCGTGTACAGGCCGGGGACGGTACAGCACGAGATCCTGTTGCTGGGCCAACTCCCGACGGAGCAGACCCAGGTCTTCCGGCACGGCCCCCCGCGCCCTGGCCTGCACCAGCACATTGCCGAGAGCGGTTGCCTCGGCCGGTCCCGCCACCACCGGACGGCCGGTAGCGTCGGCCGTGAGCTGGCAAAGCAAGGCGTTCTGTGATCCGCCTCCGACGACATGGACCGCCTGTACCGCCCGATTGGTGAGCGCGAGGGCCGTGTCCGTGGCCGCCGCGTAGGCCGCTGCGAGGGAGTCGAGGATGCAGCGGACCGTTGCAGCTGGTGTCTGCGGCGGGACCTGGCTCGTGGCGGAGACGGCCGCCCGGATGCGGGTGGGCATGTCCCCCGGTGCGATCCACTCCGGGTCGTCGACGTTGATGCGGGGACCGGTCTCCACGTCGGTCGCAGCCTTGAGCAGTGAAGGGAGCGCAACGGCCTGACCTTCGCTTTTCCAGCTCCGTATGCACTCCTGCAGGAGCCACAGCCCACCGACATTGCGCAGAAACCGAATGCGGCCGTCGACCCCGCGCTCGTTGGTGAAGTTCGCTGCCATGGTGTCGCGGCTGAGGACGGGACTATCCAGCTCGGTCCCTACAAGGGACCACGTCCCGGACGACACATAGACGAACTCGGCGTCTTCGGCGGGCACGGCGACAACGGCGGAGGCGGTGTCGTGCGAGGCCACGGTCGTGACGTCGACCGCGCCGGACAGCCCCGTCTCGGTCGTCATGTGCGCGCTGATCGGGCCGAGACGTTGCCCGGGGTTTCGCAGCGGCGGGAACATGTCCGGATCCAATCCGACCGCCGCGAAGAGCGGGTTTGACCAGGCTCCCGTTCGCGCGTCGAGCAGTCCCGTGGTGGACGCGTTCGTCATCTCGGTGCCCAGGGTGCCCGTCAGCCAGTACCCCACGAGGTCCGGCAGCAACACGACGTGGGCGACGTGGTCCCAGACAGGATCGGTACGCGCAGCGGCCAGTTGGTAGAGCGTGGTGAAGGGAAAGAACTGCAGGCCATTGTGCGTAAAGAGCTCGTCTCGACCCATGGCGGCGTGCACCGAGTCGACGAACGACGCGCTTCGTTCGTCGCGGTAACAGACCGGGTCCGCGAGCAGCTCCCCTTGGTCGTCGAGCATTCCGAAGTCGACGCCCCAGCCATCGACTCCAATCGACTCCACCCGGGGGAATTCGTGGCTGAGAACGCGCAGGCCATGGACGATCTCGGACATGACCTTGCCCATGTCCCAGCGCAGGCGCCCCGAGGATAAGACGGGACCGTTGGCGAAGCGGTGAACCACGTGGAGAGTGCATCCACCCTCGCCGAGGACTCCGGCCGCCACGCGACCCCCTGACGCGCCGAGGTCGACGGCGCCGAAGACTCGTTCCATTGTTGTCCCTAGCGGAGGAACGCGGCGGCTACGCCGCTGTCGACGGGCACTATGGCCCCGGTCGTATGGTCGAAGCGGTCCGAAGTCAGGGCCGTGACCGCACGTGCGACGTCTTCGGGGACGACTTCCCGACCCAACAGGGTGCGACTCGCGTAGAAGGCACCGAGCTGCTCCTCCCGGACGCCGTAGACCTTGGCCCGCTCGGCACCCCAGCCGCCCGCGAAGATTCCACTCCCGCGCACGACACCGTCGGGGTTGATCCCGTTCACACGAATGCCTTCCGGTCCAAGCTCCGCCGCGAGGAGCCGTACCTGGTGCGCCTGATCTGCCTTTGCTGCGCTGTACGCGATGTTGTTCGCACCCGCGACCACAGCGTTCTTCGAGCAGATGTACACGATGTCGCCCCCGAGGTGCTGGTCGATCATCACTCGAGCGGCCGCCCTTGAAACGAGGAAGCTGCCCTTCGCCATCACATCGTGCTGGAGGTCCCAGTCCGCCTCAGTCGTCTGGAGGAGCGGCTTGGACACCGAAAGCCCGGCGCAGTTGACCACCAGGTCGACGCCTCCGAAGGCGAGCAGCCCAGCATCTACGGCCGCCCGGACGTCCGCTTCGATGGAGACGTCAGCGGACACTCCGAGGGCGACGTCGGAGCCACCGAGGTCCTGGGCGACTTCGCGTGCATGAGAGAGGTCGAGGTCAGCGACCACGACGCAAGCACCCTGCGCGGCCAAGTCTCGGGCGATGGCGAGACCGATGCCGCTCGCGCCTCCGGTCACGAGCGCCACCCGACCGTTGTGCGAGCGTGGTGGCGGCAGACGCCGCAGCTTTGCTTCCTCCAGTTCCCAGTACTCGACCCGGAACTTCTCACTCTCGTCGATCGGCGCGTAGGTCGAGACGGTCTCGGCTCCGCGCATCACGTTGATGGCGTTCATGTAGAACTCGGCGGAGACCCGCGCCGTCTGCTTGTCCTTGCCGAAACTGAACATCCCCACGCCCGGCACCAGCACGATGGAGGGATCGGCACCGCGCATCGCCGGTGACGTTTCGTCGGCGTAGCGGCGGTAATAGGACTCGTAGTCGGACCGGTACGCCTGGTGGAGCGCCGGCAGTCGTTCGAGGCAGGCGCCGAGTCCCGCCGAGGGAGGCACGTCCAGGACCAATGGCCGGATCTTTGTGCGTAGGAAGTGGTCCGGGCACGATGTGCCCAGCCCTGCCAGTCTCGGGAGCTTCTCGCCCGCGAGGAACTCCAGCACTGCCTCGTCGTCGCAGAAGTGCCCGACCATGCGTTTGTCTGTCGAGGCGATGGCACGCAGGTGCGGCAACAGTGCCGAAGCCCAGTGCCGCCGCTCCGGCTCGGGCAGAGGCCGACGTTCGGGGACCGGTGGGCCGAACGGCTCGGTCACGCCTTGCGCGTCGATGTAGGCCTGCGCCTGTTCGATGATCCAACGAGAGTTCGCCTCGCACTCGTCGCTGGTCTCGCCCCAGGCGGTGCTGCCATGGCCTTCGAGTATCACGCCCACCGCTTCGGGGTGCTCGCGTCGGATGGCGGCGATGTCGAGCCCGAGCTGGAAGCCGGGACGACGCCAGGGAACCCAGCGGACCCGGTCGCCATAAATGGTCTTGGTCAGCTGCTCACCGTCGACCGCCGTGGCGATGGCAATGGCGCTATCGGGGTGGAGGTGGTCAACGTGGGGCGAATCGACCAGAGCGTGCATGGCGGTGTCGATGGAGGGGGCTGCACCGCCCCGGCCGTGCAGGCAGAAGTCGAACGCGCCGACCATCTCGTCCTCGTGCTCGATCCCCCGGTAGACGCGGGGGAGCGCACGCAACCGGTCGAGACGCAGGACGGCGAGTCCGCTCTCGCTCAATGTGGCCATGTCCCCGCCGGAGCCCTTGACCCAGAGCAGCTCCACCGACTCTCCCGAGGCGGGGTCGGTGTCGGAGCCCTTGGCGGAAGCGTTGCCCCCTGCATAGTTGGTGATCCGGCGGTCCGCACCGAGCCGGTGGGAGCGGGCCAGCAGCTCCAGGACCACCGGGTGCACGCTAGGCCCCCCAGCTCAAAGCCGAGCCGCCCCTGCGCTCGGACGAGATCTGTTCCGCGTAGCCGCTCTCGCGGTAGGACTGCATGGGGTCGGCCGGCAGGCCTCGGGACGCCCGCCACTCGGCGAGCACCGGGCGCACATCGGTGGAGAAGGCGTCCATGAGCACGCCGTTGGCGCCGAGGACATCGCCCTCCCGTTGCGCGTCCTCGAGTTCGTTGGCATCGACCAGCAGCGCACGCGCCATCATTTCCTGCACGTTCAAGACTGAGCGGATCTCCGCTGGGATCTTCTCCTCAATGTTGTGGCACTGGTCGAGCATGAAGCGGAGCCCGCTGCTTTCGTCCAGCCCGCCACCCCGGATCACCTCGTGCAGGATCCGGAACAACTGGAACGGGTCGGCCGCACCGACAATGAGGTCATCGTCGGCGTAGAACCGCGAGTTGAAGTCGAAGGATCCAAGACGCCCGAGTCGCAGGAGCTGCGCGACGATGAACTCGACGTTCGTTCCAGGGGCGTGATGGCCCGTGTCGAGGCAGACGACGGCACGCGGGCCGAGCTGCTCGCACTGCACGTACGCGGTTCCCCAGTCGGGCACGTCCGTGTGGTAAAACGCGGGTTCGAAGAACTTGTACTCCAAGACGAGGCGCTGTCCTTCGCTCAGCCGCTCGTACACGGCGCGCAGCGATTCGGCCAGCCACTCCTGGCGCTGTCTGAAGTCGCCTTGCCCGGGGTAATTCGTCCCGTCGGCGAGCCAGATCTTGAGATCCGTGCTCCCGACCTCGTCCATGATGGCGACGCAGTCATGCATGTGGGCGATCGCCTTCCGTCTGATCCCGACGTCGGCGTGCGCAAGACTCCCGAGCTTGTAGTCCTCGTCCTGGAACGTGTTGGTGTTGATGGTGCCGATGCGCATACCAAGGTCGGCTGCGAAGCGCCGCAGTTTGTCGAAGTCGTCGACCCGGTCCCACGGGATGTGCAGGGCCACCGCCGGTGCCGCGCCCGTGTGGAGATGGACCTGCGCGGCGTCTGCCACTTTCTCCTCGGGAGTCCGGGGTGCTCCGGGCTGTGGGAACACCTTGAAGCGAGTGCCTGAGTTGCCGAAGGCCCACGAGGGCAACTCCATGTCCAGGCGCGTCAGCCGCGCCAGCATCTCGTCGAGCTCGACCATGGTCCCCTTTCTCCGGTTTGGGCGCGCGGCGTCGGGCCCGCGTCGTGCCCGGGCGAACCTCCTGCGGGCACCATCCAAATCTAGAGATTTTTGGAGCGTTTCACAACTGCGCTCAGGCAGGGGGACGCGATAGCATCAGCCGTCCTTTCAGGGGCTGGCCGACGCCGAATTTGACCGGTTCAATTGAATGCTTCCGCCCGAAGGTGAGATGACGGCACCGGTGAAGAACGACGTCAAGAAACAAGGCACCGTGCTTGACCCCGAGGAAGATGGTGCGCCCGTCGACTGGGTGGCAGCGATGATCTCCCCGGTCGACGAGCTGGGCGGCGTCCTGCGGCTCCGAAAAGCGTTCACCTTGCCCGAGGACCATGGCGCACCGATCAGCGCGTGGTTGCACGCTTCGAGCCTTGGTGTCTTCGAGGCCTTCCTCAACGGCTCGCCCGTGAGCCACGACGTGCTCAGTCCCGGGTGGAGCAGCTACCAGTGGCGGCTCCGATACCGGTCCTATGACGTGACTGGGTTGCTCCGGACGCACGCGGTGATCGGTGTCGGACTCGGAAACGGATGGTTCCGCGGCAGGCTCGGGTGGACGGGCACAAGTGCGACCTACGGGGAGCGGCTCGGCCTCATCGCTCAGCTCGAGGTCCTCTTCGCGGACGGACACCGCGAGGTGCTGGCGACCGACGAGTCCTGGCGGGCGCATCCTTCAGAGGTCCTGTGTAACGACCTCTACGACGGTGAGGTGATAGATGCACGCCTCCGCGACCATGGCTGGCTCACGCCCGGATACGCCGACGACCGCTGGTCGAGGGTGGAGCGGCTCGCGTTCGACACGGCTCGACTCACTGCGTACGTCGGGCCTCCGGTGCGGCGCCAGGAGTCTCTGCCGCCCGTGCAGATTTCGAAGTCGCCGTCCGGTCGCACCCTCGTGGACTTCGGCCAGAACCTCACGGGATGGACGAGGATGCGCCTCGACGGGCCGGCGGGTACGGAAGTGAGCGTTGCCCATGCCGAGGTGCTCGAACATGGCGAGCTGGGGGTTCGTCCCCTGCGGACCGCCAAAGCGACGGATCGCTACGTGCTGAGCGGCCACGACGACGAGTTCGAGCCGACGATGACGTTCCACGGATTCCGGTACGCAGAGGTCGACGGCTGGCCCGACCTCACGCGGGACGACATAGAGGCAGTGGTCGTCCACTCCGAGTTGAGGCGCATCGGCCACTTCGAGTGCTCGGACGAGCTGCTCAATCAGTTGCATCGCAATGTGGTCTGGGGCTTTCGGGGCAACGCACTCGACGTCCCGACCGACTGTCCCCAACGCGACGAGCGTCTGGGGTGGACCGGCGACCTGGCTGTGTTCGCTCCGACGGCGCCGTACCTCTACGACGTGCGAGCGTTCCTGGCGGATTGGTTGCTCGACCTGGCGGCGGAGCAGCAGTCTGCCGGGGGAGTCGTGCCGCTCGTCGTGCCAGATCCTTTGACGATGCAGGGGAACCGGATGAGCGCGGGTGGCCCGTACGCCATCTGGGGTGATGCCGCCGCCTGGGTCCCGTGGGCCCTGTGGCAGGCATATGGAGAGAAGGCAATCCTCGAGGCCCAGTTCGAGTCCATGGCGGCACACGTACGGAGGGTCGTCGCACGAGTGTCTCCGAACGGCGTCTGGGACACGGGCTTCCAGTTCGGCGACTGGGTAGACCCGGACGCACCGCCGGGCGAGCCCTGGGCGTCGAAGGTGAACCCGGGCGTTGTCGCCACCGCCTGCCTGTACCGGACGGCCCCGATGGTCGCGGAGTCGGCCTCAGTGATCGGTCGGCCCGAGGAGGCCGCGGAATTCCGATCTGTCGCCGAACGGACCCGCTCGGCGTTCAGCGAGCATTACGTGGATCCTGACGGCACTGTCTTCAGCGATGCCCAGACCGCGTATGCGCTCGCCATCACCTTCGGGCTGCTCGACGGAGAGACCCGGGAGCGAGCCGGGCACCGCCTTGCCGAGCTCGTGCGGTCGAACGGGTACCACGTGGGTACCGGTTTTGCGGGTACCCCCTACGTTCTCGATGCCCTCACCGACACGGGTCACCTCGACGAGGCTTACGGAATGTTGCTCGAACGCACCTGCCCGTCATGGCTCTACCCGGTCACGATGGGCGCGACCACCGTTTGGGAGCGTTGGGACTCCATGCTCCCGGACGGGACGATAAACCCGGGCGAAATGACCAGCTTCAACCACTACGCGCTGGGCGCAGTGGCCGACTGGATGCATCGGACGATCTGTGGGATCGCACCGTTGCACCCGGGCTACAGCCGGGTCCGGATCGCGCCACGTCCCGGTGGCGGACTCACCTGGGCCAAGGCCGGCCTCGAGACGCCGCACGGCGAAGTCGGGGTCGAGTGGCATCTCCGCGGCACGGAAGTCGAGGTTGAGACCGCTCTGCCCGACGGGGTCACCGGCGTCCTGGAGATTGCCGGACGCGAGCCGGTCGAGCTCTGAGGCGGTGACGTGAGGCCGGGCGCCAAGCCGATCGACCTGTCTTGCCGGGTGAAGCGGCCCCGACCTGTCGTATGGTCGCCGGGAAAATGGGCGGTCGCAACCGGCTGTGGCCTCGGCCGGGAGGCATGTCGTTCTCAGCCGAGAACGCGCATGACGACTGGGAAGAATGAGCGTATCATCCGGCCGATGCAGTGGGGGGAGAACGTGTGACGCGAAGGCTCGTCGGACGATGAGTGATTCGTTGGCGGCCGGGCCGGGCGAGCGACCGGTCGCGGGGAGCCCCGCCGAACTCGGTCGTATGCTGTCCGACACCGCGCAGGAGCGGCACGCCGCAGCCAGAGCAGAAGAAGAGGTGGTGCTCCCCGAGGACCTTCTGCCCGGCACGCGCGAGGCGCAGACCTCGTTGCGCGACGGCCTGCGCAAGGCAGGGGTCTCGACCTTCGCCGTCTTGGCGGTCATCGTCGCGCTCGACAACCTGCAGAGCTCGGGCCTCAGCGTCCTGGCGCCGAACATCCGCTCGTCGTACCACGTGAGCTCCGGCGTGATCGTCTTCGTCGCGGGCATCTCGGGCGCCTTCCTCGTCTTGGGCATCCTGCCCATGGGGTGGCTGGCCGACCATTACCGGCGCGGCCCGATCATCGGATTGGCGACACTGTTCTTCGGCGTCATGGTGTTCGTCTCCGGTCTGGCGACGAACATCTTCCTGTTCTTCCTCGCCCGCTTCGGCGCCGGCGTGTCGCAGGCGTCCACGCAGTCGGTGCACGGGTCGCTCCTGGCCGACACGTATCCGATCAGCCTGCGCGGGCGCATCTACGCCGGCATAGGCATCGCCACGGGTATCGCGACCGCGCTGAGCCCGATTCTGGTGGGGACGATCGCCACCGTGGTGGGAGGCCCCAACGGATGGCGCTGGGCGTTCTACATCTTGGCGGTGCCGATCGTCGCCGTAGCCGCCATCGCGTTCCGTCTCCGCGAGCCGCCCCGGGGCCAGCACGAGAAGCTCGACGTGTTGGGCGAAGTGATCGGCGACACCCAGCCCGTGCCTCCCTCGCTCGAGGCGGCCTTCGCCCGGGTGCTGAAGATCCGCACCATAAAGCTGTGCCTCTTCGCCTTCTCGGCCATGGGCTTCGGCCTCTTCACAGCGCCGGTGCTGGGCAACCTGTTCCTGCAGCAGGAGTACGGGCTCAACGCGTTCCGCCGCGGGCTGATCGGCACCATCGGCGCCCTGGGCGTCCTGGTGGTGCTGCCCTTCGTGGGTCGTTACTACGACCGCCTCTACCGCCGCGACCCGGCCCAGGCGCTCGCCCTCATCGGCAAAGTCATCCTGCCCGTCGCCATCCTGGTCCCGATTCAGTACTTCATGCCCAACGCCGTGCTCTGGGCGGTCTTCAGCGTGGCCGTGACGGCGCTGTACCTCAGCGCGTTCTCCATGGTCGGGCCCGTGCTCACCTCGGTGGCCCCGTACCACCTGCGCGGCCTGACCACGGCAGTGGGAGGCATCTATCTGTTCTTCATCGGTGCCACCGGCGGCGCCATCCTTTCGGCCGCCCTCGACCAGGCCTTCGGCCCGCGTGCGGCCGTGCTCATCGTGATCATCCCCACCACCATCATCGGCGGACTCTTGATCATCCGGGGCAGCCACTTCATCCGCAACGACCTCTCCCTCGTGGTGGTCGAGCTCCAGGAGGAGCTCGAAGAGCACCGCCGGCAGGCGGCGGATCCGGGCTCCATCCCCGTGCTGCAGGTGAACAACGTCGACTTCAGCTACGGGCCGGTACAGGTGCTCTTCGGGGTGGGTTTCGAGGTCCGCCGCGGCGAGGTGCTCGCACTCCTCGGCACAAACGGCGCGGGCAAGTCGACCGCGCTGAACGTTGCCGCCGGGTTGGTCACGTCCGACCGCGGGGTTGTCCGGCTCAACGGGCGGACCATCACCTATGCCACGCCTGAGCAGCGTTCACGCCTCGGCATCCATCTGCTCCCGGGGGGCAGGGGCGTGTTCAGTGAAATGACCGTCACGGAGAATCTCGAGATGGGTGGCTTCGCCTACCGTTCCGACCGCGCCGACCTCCGCCGGCGGATCGCTCGCGTGCTCGCCATGTTCCCCGCGCTCGAAGAGGCGAAAGGTCGCCGCGCCTCGACACTCTCGGGTGGTCAGCAGCAGATGCTGGCCCTGGCCATTGCCCTGCTGCACGAGCCCGAGGTCCTGATGATTGACGAGCTGTCCCTCGGCCTCGCGCCCATCGTCGTTCAGGAGCTCATTGAGGTGGTCGAGCGGCTGAAGCGCGAGGGCGTGACGATGATCATCGTGGAGCAGTCGCTGAACGTGGCCGCTGCTATCGCGGACCGGGCCGTCTTCATGGAGAAGGGGCAGGTGCGCTTCGAGGGCGCCATCTCGGATCTCATGGAGCGGGACGACCTCGCCCGCGCGGTCTTCCTGGGTGGCGAGGTACCGGTCTGATGCTCGCCGTCGGATGGGTCAATTCGCAGATCGTCTACGACGGCCTCGTCCAGGGCCTGGCGATCGCCGTCATCGCCGTGGGCGTCGTCCTTGTCTACCGCGCCACGAGGATCATCAACTTCGCCGTCGGCAACATGGGCGTCGTGGGAGCGGTGACCCTTTCGCTCCTTGTCCTTCAGTACAACATCCCTTTCTGGCTCGCGCTGGTGATCGCCCTTGTGATCGGGCTCGCCTTCGGAGCGATCGTCGAGACGACCGTGATCCGCCGCCTGAAGAACGCCCCCCGGGTGGTCGTGCTGGTCTCCACCATCGGCATCGCTGGACTGGCGCAGGCGATCGCCATCGAGATTCCGCAGCCCTCCGACGCGAGCGCCCACTATCCGACCGCGTTCAACGGCACCTGGACGGTCGGCGGCGTCAGCGTCCGGGGCGCCGACCTCGCGGTGCTGATCCTGGTGCCGGTCACGGTCATCGCGCTCATGTGGTTCCTGGACCGCACCATGATCGGCAAGACGGTCAAGGCCTGCGCGACCAATCCGTCGCTGGCCCGGCTGTCCGCCATCTCGCCCAAGCTGGTTTCGACCATGGTCTGGGCCCTGGCGGCGGGTCTTTCCACCCTCTCGGTCGTCCTCATCGCCGGCGAGACCTCGACCGCGGCCGGCCTGTCGACGTTGGGTCCGCAGACGCTCTCGGAGGCACTCGCCGCGGCGGTCATCGGAGGCATGCGCTCGTTCCGCGTCACGGTCATCGCAGCGGTTGCCATCGGGGTCATCCAGAGCACCCTGACCTACAATTTCCTCGCCATTCCGGGCATCACGGACCTGCTGTTGTTCATCGCCGTCTTCGTCGCCGTGATCTTCGCCCGGCGCGAAAGCGAGGACTCGCAGGTCTTCGCTTTCAGCCCGCGGGCCCAGCCGATTCCGGAACGCCTGCGCTCCTACTGGTGGGCCCGCAACATCGACAAGGGCGGCATCCTGTTGCTCGGCGTCATCGCCGTGCTCCTGCCCATCATCGTGACCGAGCCGTCGCGCCAGCAGCTCTACACCGCCGTGCTGGCCTTCGCCATCTGCGCCTCCTCCCTCACCGTGTTGACGGGGTGGCTGGGCCAACTGTCGCTGGGACAGATGGCGTTCGCCGGACTGGCTGCGCTCTTCGGGGCGCGCCTCGTCAACGAGGGCGTTCCCTTCTGGGTGGCGATCATCACGACCACCGTGGCGTCCGCCCTGCTCGCACTCGGCATAGGCATCGGATCGCTGCGCGTCCGCGGGCTCTATCTGGCCGTGGTCACCTTCGTCTTCGCGCTGACCGCGCAGCAGTACTTCTACTTCCTCCCCTTCTTCTCGGGCGATTCCCCCGACGGCGCCAACGTCGCCTTTCCCCCGGGGAAGCTGTGGTTCCTGTCCTTCCCGGGGCAGCGCGCCTACTACTACGTGGTCCTGGCCGTCCTGGCCCTGGTCCTTCTCGTCCTCAGCCGGTTCCGCGACAGTGGCGTGGGTCGCACCATCAAGGCGGTACGCGACAACGAGACCGCCGCGGCCGCCTACACAGTGCCGACGGTCCGGGTGAAACTCCAAGCCTTCTCGCTGGCCGGCGCGTTGGCAGGCCTCGGCGGCTCGTTGCTCGCCGGAGCCTTCGCCAACATCGCCTTCACCGAGAACTTCTTCCTCGTGAACGACTCGCTCAACCTCGTGGCCATGGTGGTGATCGGCGGCATGGGTTCGGTCAGCGGCGCGGTCATCGGTGCCATCTTCGTCATAGGGATCCCCGCCCTCGCGCCGAACAACCAGCTTCTCGGGTTGCTCAGCTCGAGCCTCGGGCTCCTGGTGGTTCTCCTCTATTTCCCAAGGGGTCTCAACCAGATCACGTACGCCACGCGCGACGCGATTCTCGCCTGGGCCGACCGGCGGATGGGCAAGCGCACGACCGCCGCGCCGCGTGCCTATCCCGCGGCGGTCCGCCGGCCCGCGGCGAACGCGGAGCCGGTCGCCGATCCCGTTCTGGCGGTGTCCGAGCTCGGCGTGCGCTTCGGCGGCATCGCGGCGGTCGACGGTGCGACGCTGCACGTCGACGGGGGAGAGATCGTGGGCATGATCGGTGCCAACGGCGCAGGCAAGTCCACGCTCATGAACGCCATTGGAGGCTTCGTGAACGCCACCGGCTCGGTTTCGCTACTCGGGGAGGAGGTCGCGGGCAAGTCGCCGGGCTACCGGGCGTCCCTGGGACTGGGACGCACGTTCCAAGCCGCGACCCTGTTCCCTGAGCTGACAGTCAACGAGACCTTGCTGGTCGCGCTCGAGGCGAAGGGGCGGGCCGGCATGCTCTCCACCGCCCTCGGACTGCCCCGGGCCCGGCGTCACAACCGGGCCGCCCTGGCGGAGGTCGCCGAGCTGATCGACTTCCTCGGCCTCGGTGGGTACCGGGACCACTATGTGAGCGACCTCTCGACGGGAACGCGCCGGGTGGTCGAGCTCGCCGGTCTGCTCGCCCTGAACGCGAAGGTGCTCTGCCTCGACGAGCCGACGGCCGGGCTGGCCCAACGCGAGACCGAGGCCTTCGGGCCGCTGATCAAGACCATCCAGAAGGAACTGGCGGCCTCGGTACTGCTGATCGAACACGACATGCCGCTCATCATGGGCATCTCCGGTCGCGTGTACTGCCTCGAGACCGGTCGCGTGATCGCCGAAGGTGTGCCGGCGCAGGTGCGCGAGGACGCCCGGGTCATCGCGAGCTATCTGGGCACCGACGAGCGTGCGATCGTGCGCAGCGGTGCGGTGGACGGAGCCGGCGGCGTGCCGACGCCCGTGCCGCAGGGTGCGCCCGGCGTCGGCACGGACTAGGTGGGTGGTGTGAAACGGGTCAGTATCCACCGGACGGACTGATCCGCAGAACCACGCGGCCCACGGCGGATCGTGTCGGTGCGGTGGCCGGGGCCGGCAGGCGACCCGCAGACCGCCAGGCGAGCGGGACAAGCGCCCAGGACGTCCGGAAAGGCTGCAATTGGCGCTCAGGCCACCTGCAAGCGCCCTTCGACACTGCGCCGCACGCCGAGGACGGCCAGACGTGCCAGGTTCGTGGCGGCGGCCAGCAAACTGAAGTCTGCGCCGACTTTGACGGTGCCGCGGACCCGAGCTCGGCGGCCTCCGTGTCGGCGGCGCATGAGGTGGGCGAGCTTTCGCTCCACCTTGGGGCGCGTCGTGCGGTAGTCGTCTTGCCACCCCGGGTCGCGTTGACGCTGGCGGGCCCGGGCCAACGCTGCTTCGTGGGCCCCGATGCTGATCGTGCGCCCGGCGGTCGACCTCGTGCACTGCTCGCGCAGAGGGCAGCCAGCGCAGGCGTCGCCGAAGTAGGCCATGCCGCCGCCGTCGCGGTGACGGCGGATCGTGACCGTCGCGCCCGCGGGACAGGTGACGGTGTCGTCCTCGAGGTTCACCTCGAAGCGGTCCTTGGTGAAGAGGCTGCCTGCGGCCGTCGGCTTCTGGGTCTTGCACCTCGACTCGATGCCCTCGTCTTCGAGTCGCTCTTGAAACGGCCCGGTCCCATAGGCGTTGTCGCCATAGACGGTGGCCTGTTCGTCTCCATCGACGCTCGCGCCATCGTCCTCGGACTCCTCGTCAACCCTTGGCGCCCCAGGGCTGCGTTCGTCGTCGGCCAAGAGGTCGGCGACGAGTTCTTCGGCCACGGCGGCATCGCCCACGTTGCCCGGGGTGACGACGGTCTCGGTGATGATCTCTGAGTCCGGATCCACCGCGGCGTGACCCTTGTAGCCGTCGAAGCCCCTGGCCTGGGTCTTGTGCCCATGGCGGGCCTCGGGGTCGACCGTCGAGATGATCCGGTCTGCCGCCACGCCCCGCACGATGCGAAAGGTGCCCCCCGCATCCTCTTCGATGTCCTGGCCGACGACGGTGGCCAACAGAGCGACGGCCTGGGCGAGGTCGGGACCAAGCTCTCTTCCTTCGAGGAGCAACAGGACCCCATGGGCGTCCTTGGCCCGCGAATCGATCAGGGCGTCACGGGCGGCGGGGTCGTCCCAGTCGATCTGGGGCTTGGCCGAGGTGGCGTAGTCGTCACCGCTCTTTATGACCTCGCGCACTTCGGCGGCCAGTTCGGGATCGGCCACCTTGAGCACTCCCCGGATGGCCGAGCGGATGAGGGTAACCGTGTCCATGGTGGCCACCGCGTCATAGAGCGGAGTCGAGTCCAATACGCGCTTGCGTCCGACGAGTCCGGCCTCTTTGGCCGCGTCGCGGGTGACGTCGAAGATGCGGTTGGGAGCGACCGAGTGGCGCAGGCGCTCGCGCATGTCGACGAGCACGGTATGGGCGAATCTCGTCCACCCTTCGGTGTCATAGCCGCCGACGCCCGCCGCGTAGCGCCAGCGGGTGTCGAAGCAGTAGCGCTCGACCGCCTCGCGGTCAGAGAGCCCCTCGAGACGCTGGAGCACCATGGCCACGGCCACGACCGAGGGCGGCACCGAGCGCCGGCCCGAGTCCTCGAAGAGGTCGGCGAAGGCCTCGTCGGGGAAGAGGCGCTCCCGCTCACGGTGCAAGAACGCGTAGATCGAGTGTGCCTCGAGCGTCTCGTCGCAGAACCTGGTCACGTCGTCGAACAGGTCGCCCTGTTTGTTCGCCACGCCGAGCGTCATCGGTCCCTCCAGATCGAGAACTACAAGGTTGTAATTCTCTCAGATCCGGACCAAGATCGCGAATCGAACGCCACGCGGTCAGCGTGCCCGATCACGCGAAAGACACCACCCACCTAGACCCAGCTCACACGGCCTTCCCGGCGTCCCAGGACGGGACTGGCCCGACGCCGCCCGATCCGATAATATTGACGTCGAAGTTGAAAACCTGATCCGTCAGCGTTTGGATCCCGGAGGTGGCCATGCCCAGCACCGTTGTCGACTTTCCCGTGTTCGACGCCGACAACCACATGTACGAGACGACGGACGCGTTCACGAAGTACCTGCCGAAGGGGTACGAAGGTCTCGTCAAGTACGTCCAGGTGAACGGGCGCACCAAGATCGCGTTGCGCAACGTCATTTCGGATTACATCCCGAACCCGACCTTCGAGGTGGTCGGCCGGCCCGGTGCGCAGGAGGCGTACTTCAAGGAGGGTAACCCCGAGGGCAAGTCCCGCCGCGAGATGATCGGAGAGGCGATCCGCTCGCCCGAAGGGTTCTTCGCCCCCGAGCCCCGGCTCAAGATCATGGACGAGCTCGGTCTCGACCGCGCCCTCATGTGGCCGACGCTGGCCAGCCTGCTCGAGGAGCGTCTGTGGGACGACCCCAAGGCGACGCACGCCGTCGTGCACGCGCTCAACCAGTGGATGCACGAGCACTGGACCTTCAACTACGAGGGGCGCATCTTCCCGACGCCCATCATCACGCTGCCGATCGTCGACGAGGCGATCAGGGAGCTGGAGTGGGTCCTGGAGCGCGGTGCCAAGATCGTCCTGATCCGCCCGGCGCCGGTGCCGGGCTACGAGGGCCGGCGCTCCTTCG
The DNA here is from genome assembly GCA_963834405.1 of uncultured Acidimicrobiaceae bacterium. Lineage (GTDB taxonomy): Bacteria > Actinomycetota > Acidimicrobiia > Acidimicrobiales > RAAP-2 > Bog-473. Next base: position 869,396 of record CAWIBX010000005.1, read on the forward strand.
CGCTCCCCGAGTTCGACCCCTTCTGGCAGCGGGTCGCCGCAGCGGACATCGCCGTGGGCATGCACGCGTCGGACGACGGGATGACCCGCTATTACAACGACTGGACCGGGAATCATGGTGGCGAGCTCCTGCCCTTCTCCGGTGGCAGGTCGGCCTTCTCGGACATCGCCCACTCGCAGAGCCGCGGGATCTTCGACGCGATGGCGTCGCTCATCGGGCACGGACTCCTGACCCGGTTCCCGACGCTGCGGATCCTGCCCGTCGAGAACGGCTCCGCCTGGGTGCGGCCGATCGTCGAGGCGCTCACGCACTCCTACGAGCGTGAGCCCTCCCTCTACGACGAGGACCCGTTCATGGTGCTCAAGCGCAACATCTGGGTGCACCCGTTCCACGAGGACGACCCGATCGGCCTCATCGACCTGATCGGGGCGGACCGGGTCGTGTTCGGCTCCGATTACCCGCACATTGAGGGGATGTCCGAGCCGCTCACCTACGTCAAGGAGCTCGACGGCCTGCCGCACGAGGACGTGGCCAAGGTGATGGGCGGCAACCTGGCCGAGGTCATGAAGGTCCCGTTCGCCGCCTGAACCACGCCGTAGGGGGCGCGACCACCTGCAGGGACCGGGAACGTAACCTGTCCCGGTTTCGGGCCCGCATGGAGCGGAGCCTGAGCCGGCGGGGGCTCGTACGTACACCGGGGCGGAGTAGCTCACCTACAACCGCACGCAGAGAAAGGCACACATGCGTAAGGCACTGGCGGCATGCGCCGCCCTCCTCGTTTCCGCGGGCGGTCTGCTCGTGACCGCCGCCGGGCAGGCGGACGCGGCCCAGTCGGGACAGGGCGTGACCGCCGGCACCATCAAGGTCGGGATCACCTACCCCGACGTCGCGGCGATCAAGAACCTCATCAACGTCGACCCCGGCAACTACCAGGTCGCCTACACCGCGCTGTTCGACCAGATCAACGCGCACGGCGGACTGAACGGACGGAAGATCGTGGCCACGTTCGCGCCGGTCGACCCACTCGGAACGGCGGCCGCGGCCACCGCGTGCACCCAGCTGACCGAGGACGACAAGGTGTTCGCCGCCCTGGGGTTCTTCCAGCAGCCTGACACCGCCTGCTACCTGCAGACGCACAGTGTCCCGATCATCGGCGCGTCCCTTTCGGCCGCACAGGCCGCCCAGGCGACGGCTCCTTGGTACAACCCCATCATCTCCGACAGTGACCTCGTTCCCAAGGAGATGGCCGTCTTCAAGCAGGAGGGTGTGTTCAGCGGCAAGAAGGTCGCGGTGGTCGGGACCAACATCGACCAGCCCGAGATCAACCTGGTGCTCCCCGCGCTCCACAAGGATGGTGTCGACGTGGTGCAGACCGCGGTCAACAGCGTGCCGGACACCGACACCACCGCGCAGGTGCAGGAATACGGGACCATCGCCCAGCGGTTCCAGTCCGCCGGAGCGAACGTGGTCGTGGCTGTCGGCAACTCCGGCAACGGGTTCCCGTCGGCGCTCCAGAGCGTTCAGAGCACCTATCGGCCGCGCATCGTCGCAACCGACTCCGTTGACCTGGACGCCTACGTCTCGAACAAGGCCGGGTACACGCAGTCCATCCTCAAGGATGCGATCACCGCGGGCGGGTATCCTCCGCCGTCTGTCTGGTGGAACGACCCGGCGATGAAGAGCTGCGTCGCCACCATAAAGAAGGCCGAGCCGACCGCCGTCATCAACAACCCGGTCACAGCGACCTCGTCGACGCCGGTCACCTGGACCGCGCCGCAGACCGCCTGCGCCCAGGTCACGCTGTTCGCGGACATCGTCAAGGCCGCCGGCAAGACCTTGAACAACCAGACTTTCGCCAAGGGTGCGGCCACGCTGACGCACGTGACGCTGCCGGGGGGCGGCGGCACGTTCAATTTCTCGAAAGGGCACAACGACGGCGACGGGCCGGTGTTCGTCCTCGAGTGGAGCCCGTCGGCCAAGGTCCTGGCCTTGAAGACGACCGTCGGGTAGGCGCCGCTCCGCGGGTGAGACTTCCCTAGGTCGAGACGATGGCCACGCCGGCCGTGCCCGGTGCGCCGTAGAGCTGGCCGTAGCCGACCCGCGGCGCGCCCGGCACCTGCCGGTCGCCGGCCGCGCCGCGGAGCTGGAGCACGAGCTCGTGGACCTGGCGCAGGCCTGACGCACCGATGGGCTCGCCGTTGGCGATGAGCCCGCCGTCGGTGTTGACCGGGAGGCTGCCGCCGATTTCGGTGGCGCCCTCGGCCAAGAGGGCCTCCTGCTCGCCGTCCTTGCAGAAGCCGTTCTCGGCCATGTGGATGACCTCGGCCCCCGCGTCGGTGTCCTGGAGCTGCACGACGTCGACGTCCTCGGGGCCGAGGCCGGCGATCCGGTAGGCGGCGCGCGACGCGTCCACGGTGGGGGCGTCGGCCCGTTCCAGCGGGAGCCACGGGCTGTGCACCTCGAAGGCCCCGAGGCGCCGCGTGCGCACGACGGACGCCTTGAGGTAGAGGGGCGTCTTCGTGTAGCGGTGTGCGACCTCGGCTCGGCACAAGACGGCCGCCGCCGCCCCCTCGTCCGGCGCGCAGAACATGAACTGGGTCAGGGGGTCGTTGACCATCGGCGACTCCAGGATCGCGTCCTCGCTGAGCGGCTTCCGGCGGAAGGCGTTGGGGTTGCGCTCGCCGTTGCGGTAGTTCTTGGCGGCCACCCGGGCCAGCGTCCGGGGCGTGATGCCGAAGTCGTGCATGTAACGCTGGATCTTCATGGCGAAGAACTTGGGGGTGAGGAAGAGCCCGGTCTCCCCGTACCAGCTGGGGACCCCGTACAAAACCGGGTCCGCCGCGAACGCACCCGGCAGGTGCTTGTCCATGCCGATGGCGACGCCGACGTCGTACTCGCCCAGGCGAAGGGTGTTCGCAGCCTGGGTCAACGCACTGGCGGCGGTGGCGCAGCCGTTGTAGACGTCGGTGAACGGCAGCCCGGTCAGGCCGAGATAGTTGACGACCGCGTCGGGGTTGTCCACCTCGTAGCTCCCGCCGAACGCGAATTGGACGTCCTTCCACGTGATCCCGGCGTCGGCCAGCGCCAGCCGGGTGGCCTTGGCCGCCATCTCAATGGCGGACGTTCCGGGGAAGCGGCCGAACGGGTGCAGGCCCACACCGATGATGGCGACGTCGTCCATGGCTCAGGCCTCCTCGACGGGACGGAAGGCGTAGGTCAGCACCTCCGTGCCGTCCTCATCGGTGGCGAAGGGGACGACCGTCAGCTCCATCGCCATGCCGATCCGCAACTCCTGCTCCATGTCGCCGGCGAGGCGTGCCTCTATCCGGCCCTCGGGAAGCTCTATGAAGCCGACACCGTAGGGCTCGAACTCGTCCGCCGGCTCCCGGCCGATGTAGGGCGGGTTCTTGGGCTGGAAGCGCTGCCGCGTCCAGGTCCACAGGGTCCCGGTGCGGGACAGTTCGGTGGGTGTGACGGTGTCACTGCCGCAACGGGGACACGCGTCCTGGGCGGGGAAGGTGATGAACCCGCACGGCCCGCACCGCGTGGCCCGGAGGCGCGGTTCGTCCGAGGGCCACTCGACCAGGTCTTCGGCGACCACGCGTTGTGGGGTCATGTGCACTCCCTTTCCCGTCTCACCGTCACTCGTCAGAAGGTAGATCAGGCGGACATCTTGCGGAAGTCCCAGCTGACGATCTTGTGCGGCGTGATGCGGAGCCAGGCGTGCCGCCCGTCGTGGTGCATCCGACCGCCCGCGTACTTGGCGCCGAACAGCCGTTCCGGGATCTCGAGCTCCGCCACCGGCTCGCCGGTCCGCGGCACCTCGCCGACGGCCTCGGCCACGCCGCGGATCTCGACCCCGCGCAGCTCCATGAAGTCCTGGCCCGCGTCGACCACGACGCTGACCCGGCCGTCGCGTTGCAGGTCCGCCCAGCGCTGGCTGTGCACCACCGAGGTGAGCCAGAGGCACGCACCGTCCCAGACGAACCAGAGCGGGGTCACGTGCGGCGCGCCGTCCGCCCCGGCGCTGGCCACCCGGCACGTCCGTTCGGCGCCGAGGAAACCGTCCCGCTCCTCGTCGTTCATGGCGATGCGGCGCCCGCGGCGCTGTGCCCGCAGCGCCGGGTCGGGCGCGGAGGTGCTCATCCGCTGAAGAAGCGGCTGGTCGCCACGACGCAGAGGCGGTCCTCGTTGCCCTCGTCCCGTACCTCCACCCGGCCCAGCCCCTCGCGCACCTCGGCGCGGGCGACGGCCGGGCCCACCCGGACCGGCTGCAGGTAGCGCATGTCGAGCGAGGACACCGTGGCCCCGGGCACCAGCGACAGCAGGGCCTCTTCGACGGTCAGCGCGATGAGCCCGCCGTTCAGCGTGTTGGACGCGTTCAGTTTTTCGTCGGAGTGCGACACCGCGGCGACGCCCGGCGCCAGGCGCTCGCACCCGGCCCGTGCGGCGAACGGCACGGTCAGCCGTCCGCGCTCCGTCGGCGTCGCCTGGTCCCAGTTCTTCGGCATCTGAATGGTCAGCCGCTCGTCCGGCGCCGGCACGAACGTCGCGGCGGCGAAGCCGACCGGGTCACCCTCGCCCGTCTCGAAGTTCACCGAGGCGACGAAGACGGAACGCCCCGCCTTCACGATCCGGCCCGAACCGGTGATCGCGCCGCCGCCCGGGGCCGGCCGGTAGAGGTGGATGTCGAGCTCGAGCGTCACCGGGACGCGCGGGCTGATGGTGTCCACCGCGAGATGGCCCGCCAGCACGTCGGCCCAGATGGCGAGGATGGAGGTCCGCAGATGCCCCGTCCCCGGGACGTGCATCTCCGGCGTGACCGACGCGGACCCCCGCAGTCCGTCGTCGGAGCGGACGACGTCCCACCCCAGGTCCTGCAGCACGTGCCGCCGCGCCGCCACGACGTCGGCATGGCCCTGCGCCGACGCGGTCATCCGTTCAGCCTGCGCCATCGCCCGCCACTGTACTCGGAGTTGACGTCGACGTCACAATCAAGAGGAGGCCGGTCGCCTCACTCGGCGTAGGGCCGGTCGAGCAGCGAGACACCCTGCTGCAGGGCGGTCAACGAGAACCCCGCCGTGCGCCGGTAGTCCTCGGTGACCCGGGCGATCTCCTCGGGCGTGATCACCGCCGCGATGTCGGCGAAGCCGTCGGGCGCCCGCTGCTCCACCAGGAGCATGGGGACCTCGGGGCCGAGGCCGCGATTGGCCTGCACGACCGCCGCCGTGGCGGGCCGCCGCACGGACTCGTAGCGGGCCAACGCCTCGTCGAGGTCGCCGGGGTGCAAGCGGATGCATCCGGCCAGGACGCGCGCGTCCAGGATCGCCTGTGACGCGCCGTTGGACCCGATCGGGTACATCGGGTGGGCGGCGTCGCCGAGCAGAGTGCTGCGCCCGAACGTCCAGCGCGGTAGCGGGTCGCGGTCGACCATCGGGTAGAGGTACGTCCGCGGTGCGGCACGGACGATGGCGGGCACGTCGAGCCATCCGAAGTCCCAGTCCTCGAACGCCGGCAGGAAGTCGTCCAGCGATCCGGCGCGGTTCCAGTCCTCCGTGCCCGCCAGGCCGGAGTCCGGCCGCCGCAACTCCGCGATGAAGTTGAACGACTGGGTCCCGTCCGGCCGGTCGGCGACCGGGTAGCCGACGAACTTCTGCTCGGGGTGGCCGGCCCAGATCATGGTGCGGCCGTCGAGGACGGGAGGCAGCTCTGCCAGGCCGCGCCACAGCAGCGACCCGTTCCACAAGAGCGGCCCCTCGTCGGGGTAGTGCTGGGCGCGGGCAGCGCTGTGGATGCCGTCGGCGGCGACCACCAGGTCGGCCGCCACGTCGCCGTCCTCGAACACCGCCGTCGGGCACGGCCCCGCGGTCTCTATCCGGACCAGCCGCCGCCCGAGGTGCACGGCGTCGCGCCCGAGCCGGTCGGCCACAGCCTGGAGCAGGACCTCCTGCAGGACGCCCCGGTGGATCGACAGTTGGGGCCAGGGGTACCCGGCGGCCGTGCCGCGGGGCTCCCGCCAGATCTCCTGCCCCCGCCGCGTGCAGTAGAGGAGCTGCGAGGGAGCCACCGACCGCGCATAGAGCTCGCCGAGCAGGCCCATCGCGTCGAGCTCTCGCACCGCGTGCGGGAGCAGGTTGATGCCGACGCCGAGCGGGCGCAACTCTCCGACGCTGTCGAAGATCTCCACCCGGACTCCCGCCTCGTGGAGGCTCAGCGCCGCGGCCAGGCCCCCGATGCCTGCCCCGACGACCAGCGCACCCGGCCCGGACGCGGCCGCCGGGCCGCTCACAACACCTGATGGACGTCGATGGTCACGTCCGACCGGTCGCGTCGCCCGGTCGAGATCCCCAGCAGGTCGTTCAGCCAGGCCAGCCACGCCGCTGCGGTCGTGAACCGAACGTGGGTCCGGAAGTAGTACTCGTCCGGATCCACCTCGTCTCCCCGGGCCAGCCGCTCGGCCACCTCGGGTGCGGCCTTGCGGAGCCCGACCGAACGCACCTCTATCAGCTCACCGCCGTCGGTCGAGAGCGTGTAGTGCGCGTCGATCTCGAGCGTGCCGTCCGCGCGCATCGTCTGCCAGTCGACGCCGCCCTCCAGGATGGTTCCCTGCATCCCTTGCAGTCCCTCACGTCCCTCGAAGGTGCCGCCCTCGAAGGGGACGTAGCGACGCCCCCCGCCCAGGTCGACGACCGGGCGCACGCGCACCCGAATGGACAGCAGCTCGCGCAGCGCGACCGGACGCATGACGGTTCCCTTGGGATCTTCTGCCGGGTCCGGCACCACCGCGTGGTGCCGGCGCCTACATGCGGCCGAGCAGGAACCCCGCCGCGGCCGCCGCGGGCGGGTAGGAGTCCGTGATCCCCGAGCTGATGTAGCCGACGTCGCTGATCAGGGTGATCCCCGAGATAGCCGCGCCCGCGTCGCTGCACAGGAAGACCAGGGCGTAGGCCTGCTCCAACGGCGTCGAGGCCTCAATCCCGGTCTCGGCGCGGTAATCGGCGCCGAAGCCCAGCCACATTTCCTCGTTGGCCCGGGCCAGCGGTGTGTCGGTCGGGCCCGGGCAGATGGCGTTGATGCGGATGCCGTGTTCCTTGAGGAGCGGGAAGGCCTGCCGCGCCACGTAGCCGCACACGGCCTGCTTGGAGTGGAAGTAGTCGGCCCAGCCGCGCTCGTTGGCCCAGGCCGAGGCCGAGTCGAAGTCGGGCGTGTCGAGATACTCCTTGACCTGGTCCCAGCTGGCCTCCCACCCCAGCCCGGCCGCCGACGAGATGAAGCCGATGGCGGCGCCGCGGGGGAGCATGCCGCCGGCCAGCATCCGCTCAATGAGGTGGCGGTGCCCGGCGAAGTTGATCTTCTCAATGCCCGGCGTGCCGTCGGCCACCCCGGCGCAGTTCATGAGCGCGTGCACAGGACCGCCGCACTCGTCCACCGCCTTGTCGATGGACTCCTTCTCGGCCAGGTTGACGTGGATGGCCTTGGCCCCGGCGAGCTTCACGTCGGCGAAGTCCATGACCACGACCTCGGCCCCGGCGTCCTGCGCCAGCTCCGCCGCCGCGGCGCCCATGCCGGTCGCGCCACCGACCACGAGGACGCGCTTCCCGTCGTAGCGGAATGCATCGAACAGTGACATCTGTTGCCTCCTGACTGACCCTTGCTAAATCTCTGGCGGACGGTGCGATGAACGGTGACGCTGCTAGCCCACCACGGAGCGGACCTTGAGGTCGACGATGGTATCCCAGTCGATCCCGAGTTCCTCCAGGATCGCGTCGCCGTGCTCGTTGAATTCGGGCGACCGGCCGGCCGGCGCCGGCTCACCGCCGAACTGAATGGGCGCGGCGACGAGCTTGAACGGCGCACCGCTCGCGGTCGCGCAGTCCTGGATGTAGCCGTTGGCCGCGACCTGCGGGTCGACCGTCGCCGCCTCCAGCGTGTCCTGGACGACGCACCACTGCCCGGTGAAGTCGGCCAGCAACTCGCGCCACTCGGCGATGGTGTGCTCGACGAACGCACCTTCCAGCAGCGCCTGCGCGTCCAGCGTGTTCTCCATCAAGGCGTCGTGGCCCTCGAAGCGGGGGTCGCTGCCCGCCTCCGGACGGCCGACGAGCGTGCACAGCTCGGCCCAGTACCGGCTGGCCTGCAGACAGCAGACAGAGAGCTGGCGGTCGTCCTTGGTCGTGAAGTTGCGCACGAGCGGGTTCTGGCGCGGCATGTTGGAGGGCGGCCCCTGCCAAGGCTGGTTCAGCAGCAGGGACACCGCGTAGGCCTGGCCCATGGCCCAGATGCCTGAGCTGAGGAGCGACACGTCGACGGTGGTCGCCTCGCCCGTGCGTTCGCGGTGGAACAGGGCGCCCATGATGCCGCCCGCGATCGTCATGGCGCCGATGGAGTCGCCGAAGCCCGGGCCCGGCGGATGCGGCATGTACCCCTCCATGTCGGCCGGCTTCACGCCCAGGGCCACTCCCGCCCGGTACCAGAAGGAGAGTGAGTCGTACGAGCCCTTGTCGGCGTCGGGCCCGCGCTCGCCCTGGCCGGTGCCCGCGACGTAGATGATGTTGGGGTTGGCGGCGCGTAGGTCCTCCAGCTCTATCTTGAGCTTCTTGCGCACGCGGGGCAGTTTGTTGGTGAGGAAGACGTCGCAGGTCGCCGCCAGCTTGTAGAGGATGTCGACGCCCTCAGGGGTGCCGAGGTCGAGCGCCAGGCTGCGCTTGCCCCGGTTGGAGTGCTCCATCAGCGGATGGATGTCCCCGGTCATGGGCATGACGCCCGTCGACGCCAGCCCTCGCATGGCGTCGCCCCGTTCGGCCGGCTCGATCTTGATGATCTCGGCCCCCCAGTCGGCCAGCAGCGCCGTGGCCGCGGGGACGAAGGTCTGCTCCGCCACCTCCAGGACGCGCACGCCCTTCATCACCGGGGTCGGGGTCACGGCGTGCCTCCTTCTGCAAAATCTGACATCGACGTCGACATTAGCCTGCGGCCAGGGCACCCGGCCCGGGCGCCACCTCCACGACCACCTTGCCGACCGCCTTGCCCTCGGCCACCCAGCGCAGGGCCTCCCCGGCCTCCGCCAGGGAGAAAGTCGCGCCGATGAGTGGGGCGGCCCGGCCCGAGACCAGGAGGTCGAGCAGCTCGCGGTCGTTGCGGGCCATCTCCTCGGACCGGCGTACGGCCCAGTCGCCGAACTGGAAGCCCAGGATCTGGCAGCCCTTCAGCAGCACCAAATTAAGAGGTATCCGCGGGATGGACCCCGAGGCGTAGCCCACGGTGACGAAACGCCCGCCGAAGTGCAGCGCGCGCAGCGCCGGCTCGGCCAGGTCACCCCCGACCGGGTCGATCACCACGTCGGCCCCCCCGGGCAGCGCCTCGCGCAGGGCCTGGCGCAGGTCGCCGGCCCGGTGGTCGATCAGCCGCGCCGCCCCGAGCGCCCGGGCCGCCTCGAGCTTCTCGGGCGTCGAGGCCACGGCCGTGACGGTGGCGCCGAGCAGCGCGCCCAGCTGCACGGCGGCCGAGCCCACGCCGCCGCCGGCGCCGAGCACCACGAGCTCCTCGCCCTCCCGCAGCACCGCCACCGAGCGCAACACGTGGTACGCGGTGCGGTAGGCCACGCCGAAGGCGGCGGCGGTGTGGTCGTCCACCCCGTCCGGGATGCGCATGAGGTTGCCCGGCGCGACGACGATCTCGTCCGCGAAGGCGCCCACGATGGTCGAGCCGAAGACGCGGTCACCGAGCGCGAGGCCGTCGGCGCCCTCTCCGAGCTCCGCCACCTCGCCGGCGTACTCGCTGCCCAGGATGAACGGCGTCGGGACCGAGACTTGATACGTGTTCGCCACGACGAGCACGTCGGGGAAGTTGACCGCTCCCACGTGTATCCGCACCCGCACCCGGCCCGGCGCGATCGGCGGCGACGCCACGTCTGCCAGCTCCACCACCTCGGGCCCGCCGTACATCGGGACCAGCGCAGCGCGCATAGACGCGGGCCGGGCTCGGCTCGTCAGCCCGCCGGGGCGAGCACTGCGTAGTCGGTGGTCGCGGCCAGGTCGGCCGCCCCCTGCATGAGGTCGAGCACCACGTCGCCGAAAGCCTGCAGCTTCACGTCGTCTCCGGCGCGCTGGTAGCCCTGCTCGAGCACGACCGCGAGCTTCCACTTGGCCAGCACGCAGTAGTAGTCGATGTCGTCGACCTGGCGTCCGGAGACCTTGGCGTAGTGCGCGAGCACCTCGTCGCGCGACGGCATCCCCGTCATGTCGACGTACCCACCCGCCCGGTCCTCGTCCGCCGACGTGTCGTCGGGCCAGGAGTGCACGACCCAGCCCAGGTCCAGCTTGGGGTCGCCCACCGTGCCCATCTCCCAGTCGACGATCGCGGCCAGCCGGGCCGGCGCGCCGTCGTGGAACATGACGTTGGCGAACTGGTAGTCGCCGTGCATCAGCCCGGGGATGTAGTCGATCGGCCGGTGCGCCCGCAGCCAGGCGGCCGCCTCGTCGAAGCCGGGGAGCTCGCGCCCCTTTATCCGCTCCAGGAACGCGGTCCAGCGGTCCACCTGGCGCTCGTGGAAGCCCTCGGGGCGGCCCAGGTCCTGGAGCCCTTTGGCCTGCCAGTCGACCCGGGACAGCAGCGCGATGCCCTCGACCAGCTGGAAGGCCAGCCCCTGCCGCTCGCCGAGGTCCGTGTCGAAGGGCGCGGGCCACTGGCGCCGGGTCGACATGGGCGACCAGCCGTCGACGAAGCCCATCAGGTAGAAGGTCCGCCCCAACACGGACTGGTCCGTGCACACCGCGATGGCCTCGGTGTGCGGCACGTCGGTCCCGCCCAGCGCCTCGATGATCCGCCACTCGCGCACGATGCCCTCGTCGCGCGGCGCCGGGGCGCCGGGAGGTGGGATGCGCATGGCGCAGTGCAGGTCGCCCCGCGTCAGCTCGTAGATCTCGTTCTGGCTCCCCCCGGATATGTAGCGGTGCTCCAGCGGCGCCCCCACACCCAGACCCTGCGCGTCGAGCCAGGCGCACAGCTTCTCCTCGTCGGCGATGACCGGGACGTCGCCGACCGGCCACTCGCCCACATTCGCGTCGGTGGCGCTCACAGGTTCCCGACCTCGGCCTCGAGATACTCGGCGAACTTCTCACGGGCCGCCTCCTGCCTCTTGGGCAGCCACTGCGTCGGCCAGATGTCGTCGCTGGCCTTGTAGTCGCGCAGGACCTGGCGGGCGACGGTGATCTTGTGCACCTCGGTGGGGCCGTCGGCCAGGCCCATGACGCCGGCGCCGTGGATCATGCCGAAGAACGGCATCTCGTTGGTGGTGCCGAGCGCGCCGTGCACCTGCATGGCCCGCCAGGCGATGTCGTGCAGCACCGTCGGCATGACCACCTTGGCCGTCGCGATGTCCTTGCGCACCCGCTTGTAGTCGTTGTACTTGTCGATCTCCCACGCCGTGTACAGCACGAAGATCCGGAACTGCACGAGCTGGGCGTAGGAGTCGGCGATGTACCCCTGCACGAACTGCTTGTCGGCCAGGAGGCTGCCCTGGGTCTCCCGGCTGAGCGCCCGCTCGCACATCATGTCGATCGCCTTCTGGGCCATGCCGATGGTGCGCATGGCGTGGTGGATGCGTCCACCGCCCAGCCGGGTCTGCGCGATGACGAAGGCCTGACCCTCCCCGCCCAGCAGCGCCTCCTCCGGGACGCGCACGTCCTCGTAGTGGATCAACGCGTGGGACCCCTCGTTCACGCGCTCGCCGTAGAGGCCCATGTTCCGCTCGATGTTCACGCCCGGCGTGTCCGTCGGCACCAGGAACATCGACATCCCCTTGTACGGGCTTATCTCGGGGTTGGTCACCGCCATCACGATGAGGAAGGACGCCGTCTTCGCGTTGGACGAGAAGAACTTCCAGCCGTTGATCACCCACTCGTCGCCGTCCTTCTCGGCCCGCGTCTTGAAGAGCGTCGGGTCCGCGCCGGCGTGCGGCTCGGTCATGGAGTAGCTGGAGAAGCACTCGCCGTTGAGCAGCGGCTGCAGATAGCGCGTCTTCTGCTCGTCGGTGCCGTAGTGGGCGATGATCTCCGCGTTGCCGGTGTCGGGCGCCTGGCAGCCGAACACGATGGGCGCCCACGACGAGCGCCCCAGGATCTCGTTGAGCAGCGCGAGCTTCAGCTGGCCGTAGCCCTGGCCGCCGAGCTCGGGCCCGAGATGCGTCGCCCACAACCCCTGGCGCCGCACCTCCTCCTTCAGCGGGTCCACCGCCTCGCGCCGCTTGCCCTCGAGCGGCGTGAACTGCAGGTGCGGGAACGCCAGGTCGAGCGGCTCGACCTCCTCCCGCACGAACGCGTCGGCCCAGTCCAGCTTCTTCTGGTATTCGGGATCGGTCTCGAAGTCCCACGCCATGGTGCGCCCTCCCTCGTTTCTGCCAGAATATGATTCTGGCTATCAAGAATGCAATTTCTGACCCAGAGGCGGATGCACCGCCCGGTACGGCCCGGACCGGTACCGGCGTGCCCCCGTCCGTCGCCCCCGAGTCTGACGTCACCGGCCGGATCGTGCGTCGCTCGCTGGCCAAGCGGGAGGAGGAGTACGCCGGCGAGGTGCGGCGCCTGCTCGACGCGGCCCTCGAGGTCATGCGGAAGTGCGGCACTTCGTCGCGTCCCCGGGTGGCCGACATCGTGGCCGCCGCCGGTCTGTCCAACGAGGCCTTCTACCGGCACTTCCGCTCCAAGGACGCGCTGGTCAACGCGCTCCTGGAGGACGGCGCCGAGCGGCTGGGCGGCTATCTCACCCACCAGCTGGCCAAGGACCCCACGCCCGAGGGCAAGGTCCGGGCCTGGGTGGCCGGCGTGCTGAGCCAGGCCGACGGCGACGTCGCGGCGACCACGCTGGCCGTGCTCTGGAACGGCGGCAGCGCCGCCGGCGGGCTGGCCGCCGGGCGCCACTTCGCGGCCTCGCCGCTCGCCTCGCTCCTGGAGGACCCCTTCGCCGCGCTGGGCAGCGACACGCCCGCGCTCGATGCCGCGCTGGCCGCCCACGCCACGCTCGGCACGCTCTCGGACCTGCTGTGGCGCCAGGCGGAGCCGACGCGCGCCGACGTCGAACGCGTCACCGGCTTCTGCCTGCGCGCCGTGGCGCGCTGACGATCCGGCGCTGATCGCTCAGCTCTTTGTGCCGCGGTCCTTTCCCGGCTCCTCCCAGAACTGCTCGGGCAGCCAGCTCGGCGGGCGCTTCTCCATGAAGGCGCGCATCCCTTCGCGCGGCTCGTCCGACTCGTCGAGCGCCCAGAACATCGTCTGGTAGTCGATGAGGCCGTAGCGGTCGTTGAGCATGCGCTTCGTGTGGGTGCGAGCATCAGGCGGGGTCTGCAGGATCTCACCGACCGTCTCGAGCGCGGCCTCGCGGAGCTGGTCGTGGGGCACGACGCGTGCAATCAGCCCGATCCGCTGGGCCTCGGGGGCGTCGAAGCGGCGGCCCGTCAGCAGGAGGTCCCGCGCCACCGCAATGCCGACGTGGGCCGGGAGCACCGCGGCGTAGGTGGCGTCGGGGATGCCGCGCAGGAGCTCGGGCACCCGGAAGGTGGCGCGGTCGCTCGCCACGCAGACGTCCGACAGCGCGGCGATGAGCAGGCCGCCCGCCTGGCAGATGCCGTTCACCGCCGCCACGACCGGGGCCCGGCTGTCGCGGATGGTCACGAACGGCAGGATGTCAGGCCCGATGTCGGGGGTCGGCTCGTCGCCCTCCTGGCGGCGCCCGCCAAGGTCCCCGCCGGGGGCGAAGACATCGCCGGTCCCCGTGATGATGAGCGCCGCCAAGTCCGGGTCGCGGTTCACCAGGTGCACCGCCCGCTTGATCCCGAAGTACATCGCAGGGGTCAGGGCGTTGCGCGCCTCGGGCCGGTCGATCACGCACCAGGCGACGGCGCCCTCGCGCTCGAGGTGCAGGCCGGCCGCACCGAGATCGTCAGCCATGTTTCCCTCCCTCGTCCACGGGTCGGGACGGACACTACTGTCCTGCGCCGGGCCCTCGGCCGTGACGACGGGGGCGGATCGGAGGCACGTATGACAGTCGGCATCGTGACGGGGGCGGCGCGGGGAATGGGCGCTGCGTGCGCCGCCCGGGTCGCCCAGCTCGTCGACGTCCTGCTCGTCGTCGACCGCGACGAGGGCAGCCTGACCGCGGCGGCGGCGGCGCTGCACGCCGGGCCTCAGAAGGCGTCGGTCGAGCCATTCGTCCTGGACGTCACGGACCGCGACGGCATCGCCCGACTCGTGGCGCGCGTCGGCGAGCTCGGGCCGTTGCGCGCGGTGGCCCACGCCGCCGGCGTGTCGCCCACCATGGCCGACTGGCGGGCGATCCTCGCCGTCGACCTTGTTGGCACCGCGCTGTTGGTGGACGCCTGCCGCCCCCTGGCCGTTGAGGGGACGGCCGTCGTGTGTTTCGCCTCCATCTCGGCGTCCATGGCCATCCCCGACCCGGACGTGCCGGCCGACGCGGCCCTCGACGAGCCGCTCGACCCGCAATTCCTGGACCGGCTGCGCGAGGCCGTCGGTCCTTCGCTCGAGGATCCCGGGATGTCCTACACGTGGGCGAAGCGCGGCGTGCACCGCCTCGTGCGCCGGGAGGCGGTGCCCTTCGGCCGGGCGGGCGCCCGCATCTGCTCGGTCACGCCCGGGATCATCGACACGTTGATGGGGCGGCAGGAGGCGGAGGAGCACGAGGTCATGGCCATGATCGTGAAGGGGTCACCCTTCGCGTGGGAGGGGCGGCCCGAGGAGGTGGCCGCGGGCGTCGCCTTCCTACTCTCCGACGAGGCGAGCTATGTGACCGGCGTCGACCTCACCGTCGACGGTGGGGCGGTGGCGGCCGTCCGGACCGGGGGAGTGTCGTTCGGATGAGCGAGCACGTGGACGTGAAGGACCTCCTCGACCCGGCGCTGCGCCCGGTCCTCCAGTCATTCGAGCTGCCGCCCATTGACGCGGACGGCATCGCCGCGCTCCGCGGCCAGGCCTTCCCGGCCGTCGAGCTGTCGGACGCCGTCGTGCACACCGAGCACCTGGTGCCGGGCGGTCAGCGGGACGACCCGCCCGTCCCCGTCCGCGTGTACCGCCCCGCGGGCGCAGAAGACACCCTGCCCGCGGCGGTCACCATCCACGGTGGCGGCTACGTCATCGGGACGTACGACATGGACGGCCCGATGCTGGATCGCTGGTGCACCGAGCACGGTGTCGTGGGCGTGTCGCTCCAGTACCGCCTGGCCCCCGAGACTCCGTACCCGGGACCCGTCGAGGACTGCTACGCCGCGTTGCGCTGGGCGCACGAGCACGCGGCCGAACTTGGGATCGACCCGGACGGCATCGGCCTGTACGGACTGAGCGCGGGTGGCGGGCTGGCGTCCGGCCTCGCACTGCTCGCACGCGACCGGGGCGAGGTACCGCTCGCCTTCCAGCTCCTCGACTGCCCCATGCTCGACGACCGCCAGGCCACGCCCTCCCTTGGCGCAACCAATCTGTACGTGTGGAGCGCGGCGTCCAACGAGTTCGGATGGCGGTCCTACCTCGGCGCCCGCTACGGCACCGACGACGTGCCGCCCTACGCGGCCGCGGCACGCGCCGACGACCTGGCCGGGCTCCCGCCCAGCTGTGTCGTTGTCGGCTCCATCGACGGGTTCCGGGACGAGGACATCGGCTACGCGCAGCGCCTGAACCAGGCCGGGGTGCCTTGCGAGCTCCACGTCATCGCCGGCCTCCCGCACGCCTACCAACTGGTGCCCGACGCGGCGGCGGTCCAGCTGGCCGAGCGCTGCAAGGACGACTGGCTGGCGCGTCAGCTGGCGCAGCTCGCTGCGGGCTGAGTTCGGCAAGTCGCTATGAACGCGTCGCCCGAGATCGGGCTGGCCAAATTCTTGAGCGGTAGGGACTTTGTCCGTCCACTTCCTGAACTAACCGAGCGGATGCCGTTCCGCGTCCGGATCGGGGGACCCGTGTCACAGAGTGAATCTTGCGAAGTTCGTCTCATGAGATAGCCATCGACCCGGCGCCCCGGGAGCTTCGGACCTGTGGGACGTTCAGTGCTGAGTCGGTCACAGCTGGGTTCGTTCGACTTCCCGGTTCAGGATCGCCAGAGCTTCTTCGTTGCCGATCCCGAGTTTCCGCATGTTTCTAATGAAGTCTTGCGCTGCTCGCGTCGCCTGAGCCATCTTCGCCGTTGGTGCTCCGGCTACGAAGGTCCCGTGCCGACCCCGCGTTTCGATGAGCCCAGCTAATTCCAGCTGTCGATAGGCCTTGGCAACAGTGTTGACCGCCAAGCCCAGATCGGCTGCCAACTGTCGCACCGTCGGCAACCTGATTGATTGCTCAAGTTTTCCGACCTCGATAGCGCGGGCAAGTTGTGCACGCACCTGCTCGAACCACGGTTCCGGTGAGTCGGGATCCAACGTCAGCAAATCCACGCTCAGTTTGTATCAAATGTTGTATTAACTGACAAGCTGAGGTCGCCGCCCGTACCATTCCCCTAGAGCTTGCCGGCGCCTCCGGAGCGGGCGCGGATCATGGCGTCCTGGACGAAGGACGCGGCGAGCTGCCCGTCGGCGCGGAAGATGTCGCCCCGCCCGTAGCTGCGCCCGTGCCCGGCGTAGGAGCTCCAGTGCTGCAGTAGATGCCACTCCGCCGCCGGGCAGCGCTCGTGGAACGTCAGCGTGTGGCTGAGCACCCCCGTCGAGAGTGTCACGTGCGCCTGCGCCTGCCCGACGCCGGCGTGGGGGCGCATGGCGGTGGCGATCAGGAAGCCGTCCGTCGAGTAGGCGACGAGCGCCTGGTCGGTGGCGGGGTCGTCGGGCGCACCGGCGAAGCGGACCCACACGTTGAGCTCGGGCGGCCCGACCAACTCGGGGTCGATGATGTCGACGTCGCCGACGATGCCCATCTCCCACACGCCGCTACCCCGGACGTGGCCGGCCACGTCGTCGGGGCTTGACTTCGTCCGGGGCTCGTCCGCGTGGCGGATCACGTCGGGCTCCTCCGCGCTGAGCAGCAGGAGCGAGCGGGTGACGATCTGGTCACCCTGGCTGATCGTCACCGTGCTGCTGGCGACCGACCGGCCGCTGTGCATGCGCTCGACCGTGACGTCGAGCGGCGCCTCCGGGCTGGCGCCGCGAGCGAAGATCGTGTGGATCGTCTTGACGGCCTTGCCCTCCTGGCCGGCCAGCCCCGCCATGATCGATTGCGCCAGCAGCTGGCCGCCGAAGACCACGCCGTGCTCGGCCGGGAGGTTGCTGGCGCGGTAGCGGTCGTCGCCGGCCGGCTCGAGGGTCAGCGCCTCCACGAACGCGTCCATGGTGAACATCGGGCCTCCTTTGTCCGGCGCGCGGCGTCCCGTCCGCCGCGACCCGGCCGGGGCCGCGGCGGGAGGCCGCTACCTTGTGGCGGCGGCGATGCTACCGTCAATTTTGACGGCGACGTCAAAGTCAGATACCCTCCGAAATCGGCGTGCCAGGCACGGGGCCAGGGTTCTTCCGGCCCACGTGCGGGGCGCGCCGGCCCTCGTGGGGTGGGTCGATCCGGACGACGAGAGGAAGTGGACCATGGCCGAGGCAGCGAAGGTCAACCCCGAGCAGCGCATGCTCATAGACGGAAAGCTGGTCGACGCCGACTCGGGCAAGACCTTCGACAACATCAACCCCGCCACCGAAGAGGTGCTCGGACAGGTCGCCGACGCGTCGAACACCGAGATGCACCGCGCCATTGACGCCGCCCGGCGGGCCTTCGACGAGACCGATTGGTCGACCAACCACGCCTTCCGCAAGCGCTGCCTGGAGCAGCTGCACGACGCCCTCCAGGGCGAGTCCGAGGAGCTGCGCGAGCAGCTGATCCTCGAGGTTGGCTGCCCGCGCATGACGACGCACGGCCCCCAGCTCGACGCGCCGCTCTCCGAGGCAATCATCTGGCCGGCCAAGCTCATCGACGAGTACGAGTGGGAGACGGTGCTGCCCGACGCCACCAGCATCCAGGGCACGCTCGACTCGCGGCGGATCTGGCGCGAGCCCGTCGGCGTCGTCGGGGCCATCGTGCCGTGGAACTTCCCGGTGGAGGTGACCCTGCACAAGGTGGGGCAGGCGCTGGCCACCGGCAACACCATGATCGTGAAGCCGGCACCCGACACGCCGTGGAACGCCACCCTCCTGGGCCGTGTGATCGCTGAGCGCACCGACATCCCCGACGGCGTCATCAACATCGTGACGTCGTCAGATCACCTGGTGGGTGAAGAGCTCACGCTGTCGCCCAAGGTCGACATGATCTCCTTCACCGGCTCGACCGCGGTGGGGCAGCGCATCATGGAAAAGGGTGCCGCCACAATGAAGCGGGTCTTCCTGGAGCTGGGCGGCAAGTCGGCCACCATCGTCTTGGAGGACGCCGACCTCGGCATCGCCACGCTCATGGGCATGGGTGCCTGCTTCCACGCGGGGCAGGGCTGTGCCATTCAGACCCGGATGCTGCTGCCGCGCTCACGCTACGAGGAGGGCGTCGAAATGCTGAAGGCGAACTTCTCTGCGGTTCCGTACGGGGAGCCGCACCGGGAAGACGTCATCATGGGCCCGCTGGTCTCGTCCAAGCAGCGGGAGCGGGTGCTCAGCTACATCGAAAAGGGGAAGGCCGAGGGCGCCACGCTGGCCGTGGGCGGCGGCCGCCCGTCGGGCGACGAGTTCGCCAAGGGCTGGTGGGTCGAGCCGACGCTCTTCGTCGACGTCGACAACTCCATGACGATCGCGCAGGAGGAGATCTTCGGCCCGGTGCTGGCCGTCATCCCCTACGAGGACGAGGACGACGCGGTGCGCATCGCCAACGACTCCAAGTACGGGCTGCAGGGCGGCGTGTTCTCCGGGTCCCTGGACCACTCCCTGGCGGTGGCGCGGCGCGTCCGCACCGGCGGACTGAGCATCAACGGCGGCGCTCCCTACGGACCGGACCTACCCTTCGGCGGCTACAAGCACAGCGGCATCGGCCGCCAGAACGGCGTCCCTGGCTTCGAGCAGTATCTCGAGGTCAAGTCGCTGGCCTGGCCGGCGGACGCGAAGTAGACGCGGGGCGCTGGTAGCCAGGGCAGGATCCGGCGTGGCCGTCACGAACACTTCAGACGCGGGCGTCTACTACGACCCGTACGACTTCGAGATAGACGCGGACCCGTACCCGATCTGGAAGCGGCTGCGCGACGAGGCGCCGCTCTACTGGAACGACAAGTACGAGTTCTTCGCTTTGAGCCGGTGGGACGACGTCGACGCCGCCATGCTCGACTGGAAGACGTACATCTCGGGCCGGGGCTCGGTGCTCGAGCTCATCAAGGCCGGGGTGGAGATCCCGCCCGGGTCGATCCTCTTCGAGGACCCGCCCACCCACGACATGCACCGCTCGATACTGTCCCGGGTCTTCACGCCCAAGAAGATGCAGGCGCTCGAGCCCCAGGTCCGGGCCTATTGCGCACAGGTGCTCGACCCGCTGGTCGGGTCGGGACGCTTCGACTTCGTCGAAGACCTGGGCCGGTTCATGCCGATGCGGGTCATCGGGATGCTGCTCGGCATCCCCGAGGAGGACCAGGAAGCGATCCGTGAGCGCCTGGACGAAGGCCTGCGCCTCGAAGAGGGTGTCCCGAACGAGAGGGAGTACGACGGTCACGCCCAGGACTCGGTGTTCGGCGACTATGTCCGCTGGAGGGCCGAACACCCCTCCGACGACCTCATGACGGAGCTGCTCAACGCCGAGTTCGACGATGAGACGACGGGCACGAGGCGCACGCTCAGCCACGAGGAGATCATCGGTTACGCCGGCCTCCTGGCGGGAGCCGGGAACGAGACGACGACCCGCCTCATCGGCTTCACGGGTGAGGTCTTGGGGCGGCATCCGGAGCAGCGCGCCGAGCTGGTGTCGGACCGGTCGCTGGTTCCCAACGCGGTGGAGGAGCTGCTGCGCTACGAATCACCGTCGCCCGTGCAGTCCCGTTACGTGGCGAGAGACGTCGAGGTCCTGGGCCAGACGGTGCCCGAGGGGAGCGTCATGGTGCTGCTCAACGGTTCGGCCAATCGGGACGAGCGCCACTTCCCGGACGGTGACAGCTTCGACATCCACCGGGAGGTCGGGCGCCACCAGGCGTTCGGTTACGGCATCCATCTGTGCCTCGGGATGGCGCTGGCCCGGCTGGAGGGGCGCGTCGCGCTGGACGAGGTGCTCCAGCGCTTCCCCGAGTGGGAGGTCGACTACGACGCGGCGAAGCGGGCGCGCACGTCGACCGTCCGCGGTTGGGAGACGCTCCCGGTGCGGACGGGGTGAGGGGCGTGGGCAGCGTGAGGATCTTGGAATGGCCACCGGAGGGAGAGAGGAGGACGGCATGAATCTCGAGGACATGATCCTGGTCAGCATCGACGACCACATGATTGAACCGCCGACCATGTACGAGAACCACGTCCCCAAGAAGTGGGTGGACGAGGCGCCCAAGGTCGTGCACGAAGACGGCATCGACCAGTGGGTCTTCCAGGGCGAGAAGACCAGCACCTCCTTCGGGATGTCGGCGACGGTGGGCTGGCCGTCGGAGGAGTGGGGCTTCAACCCCGGCACGTACACCGAGCTGCGCCCGGGCTGCTTCGACGTGCACGAGCGGGTGCGTGACATGAACGCCAACGGCGTGCTCGGCTCCATGTGCTTCCCGACCATGGCCGGCTGGAACGCCCGGACGTTCGCCGAGGCGCGCGACAAGGAGATCGCGCTCGTGATGCTGCAGGCCTACAACGACTGGGCCATTGACGAGTGGTGCGGGGCCTACCCCGGCCGTTTCATCCCGCTCGGCATCGTGCCGATGTGGGACGTGGAGGCGGCGGTGGCAGAGGTGCGGCGTTTGGCGAAGAAGGGCTGCCGCTCCATCAGCTTCCTGGAGACGCCGCACGTGCAGGGGTTCCCGAGCTTCCTGTCGGGCTACTGGGACCCCATGCTGGCTGCGCTCAGCGACGAGAACATGGTGTTGTCGTTACACATCGGCGCCGGGTTCCAGATCATCCGACGGCCGGAGGAGGCACCGGTCGACCACCTCATGGTGCTGGCCTGCCAGATCAGCGCGATCACGGCGCAGGACCTGCTTTTCGGGCCGACGCTGCGCCGCTTCCCTGACCTGAAGGTGGCGTTGTCCGAGGGCGGCATCGGGTGGATCCCCTTCTACTTCGACCGCATCGACCGCCACTTCAACAACCAGGAATGGTTACACAGCGACTTCGGCGGCAAACTGCCCTCGGAGGTGTTCCGCGACCACATCCTGGCGTGCTACATCACCGACCCCTCCGGCTTGCTGCTCCGCGAGCGCATCGGCATCGACATCATCGCCTGGGAGTGCGACTACCCGCACACCGACACGACCTGGCCCGAGTCACCCGAGTTCGCCTGGCGCGAGTTTCAGGAGACGGGCGTGACCGACGAGACGGAGATCAACAAGATCACGTTCGAGAACGCGTGCCGCTTCTACGGCTGGGACCCCTTCGTGCACACGGTCAGGGAGCACTGCACCGTGGGCGCACTGCGGGCCGCGGCGCGTGACGTCGACGTCACCCGAATGTCGAAGGACGAGTGGCGCCGGCGCAACGAGGCCGCAGGTGTCGGCGTGGTGAGCGGTGTCTGAGGGAGGACGATGCTGGCGACCCTGACCGACGACCAGGAGTTCTTCCGCCAGACCACCGAGCGCTTCCTGACCGAGCACGCGTCGCCGGACTCTCTGCGTGAGGGGCGGGACGACCTCGCCGGTTTCGACCGCGACTATTGGCGGCGCGGCGCCGAGTTGGGCTGGACCTCGCTCCTGGTCGACGAAGCGCACGGCGGCGGCACAATCAGCGGTGCCGGCCTGGTCGACCTCAGCCTGGTGGCCTACGAGTTCGGCCATCACGCTGCGCCGGGACCGCTGCTCGGTACGAACGTCGTGGCCGCCGCGCTGAGTGCGCAGGGCGCGCCGGATGCCGGCGGGGTGCAGGGCGAGGTGTTGAGCGGCCTGCTCTCGGGCGACATCGTTGCCACGTGGTGCGCTCCGGCGTTCGGCCCGGACGGCTGGCGAACGACGGTGGACGCCAGCCGGCAGGGGTCTGATCTCGTCCTGAGCGGTGAGGCCCGCTTCGTCGAATCGGCCGGGCAGGCTGACCACCTGCTGGTGACCTGTCGTGACGGGTTGGGGACGACACAGGTGCTCGTGGCCGCCTCGGCCACCGGGCTGTCGGTCGAGCCGATGCAATCGGTGGACCTGTCCCGTCGCTTCGCCGTGGTGCGCTTCGACGGCGTCACGGTCGGCCCGGACGCGTTGGTCGGTCCGGCGGGCGGCGCGTCGGCTGACGTGGACCGCCAGTTCCAGATCCTGCTGGTCATGCTCAACGCCGAGTCCGTCGGCGCCATGCAGACCGGCTTCGACATGACCGTGGAATGGTCCTTCGACCGCTACAGCTTCGGTCGCCCGCTGGCCTCCTACCAGGCGCTCAAGCACCGCTTCGCGGACAACCTCTCGTGGCTCGAGGCGAGCCACGCCATCAGCGCGGCATCCTGCCTGGCGGTGCAGGAGCGCAGCAACGGGGCGGACGAGCGGTTGAGCGCGGCCAAGGCCTACATCGGCGAGTACGGCGCCGAGATGCTCCAGGACTGCATCCAGATGCACGGCGGCATCGGCGTGACCTTCGAGCACGACCTGCACCTGTACCTCCGCCGCGTCCTGGTGAACCGTGCCTTCGCCGGCACGCCGACTGACCATCGCCAGCGGCTGGCGGCGCTGTGGAGCCGAGGGGAAGGAGCGGCGGCATGAGCGCGCTGCGCGCGGAAGAAGCGCAGGGAAGTGAGGAGATGGAAGACCTCCAGAGCTTCCGGGAGCGGGCTCGGTCCTTCATCCGGTCCAACCTGCGCCGGGTGTCGCCCGAGGAGCTGCGCTACTCCTACGCCAGGGGGGACGACGAGCTCGAGCTCACGATCGTGAAGCGGGACCGCGAGGTCCAGCGCATGCTCTTCGACGCCGACCTCGCCGGGATCTGCTTCCCGCGGGAGTACGGCGGCCAGGGCCTGACCCCGGCGCACCAGAAGGTGTTCAACGAGGAGATCGTCGGCTACGAGTTCCCGACCCATCTGCAGGTGCCCAACTTCACCCCGTGCGCCGCCATCATTCTGGAGTTCGGCACCCACGAGCAGAAGCTGCATCACCTGCCCGCGATCCTCAAGGGCGAAGAGCTGTGGATGCAGTTCCTCTCCGAGCCGAGCGGCGGTTCGGACGTGGCGGGAGCGCTGACGACGGCGGTGCGCGACGGCGACCAGTGGGTCCTCAACGGGTCGAAGGTCTGGACGACCGGCGCCTGGTGGTCGGACTGGGGCCTGTGTCTCGCCCGCACCAACTGGGACGTGCCCAAGCATCGTGGGCTGACCGTCTTCATGCTACCGATCCACCAGCCGAACATCGAGGTCCACCGGATTGAGATGTTGAACGGGTCGCGGGAGTTCTGCCAGGAATTCATGACAGACCTGATCGTCCCCGACGCGGACCGGATAGGCGACGTCGACGACGGGTGGACGGTGGGCACTCGGTGGATGTTCCACGAACGGATGCTCCACAGCTCACCGTATGTGACGATGGCGGCCGGGCTGACGGTGAGCAGCAGCGACGCCTCCGCCATCCACACCCTCGCCCGCGAGCGCGGCCTGCTCGACGACTCGGCGACGCGCGACCTGGTCGGCGAGGCCCGCATGCTCGAGCTCGTGAGCGCCGAGCTGTCACTGCACGTTAGCGACCACATCCGTACCGGCGCCCTCTC
This sequence comes from uncultured Acidimicrobiaceae bacterium, assembly GCA_963834405.1. Classification (GTDB taxonomy): domain Bacteria; phylum Actinomycetota; class Acidimicrobiia; order Acidimicrobiales; family RAAP-2; genus Bog-473. The sequence continues at coordinate 893,172 of CAWIBX010000005.1, forward strand.
GGACCAGGCTGCCGCCCTCGTCCGCTTGTTCAAGGCGAGCGCGGTGTCGAAGATCGTGACTCTGGGCCAGGAGGTCGCGGGTGCCGACGCCACCGCTTGGACCGACGACGGCTCGGCGTCGGGCGCCGCGTTGTGGTACCTGATGCGCCAGGGCGGGACCATCGGCGGCGGCACCACGGAAATGGCGCGCAACGTGATCGCCGAGCGTGTCCTGAACATGCCGCGCGAGCGCAGCGTGGACAAGGACGTGCCCTTCCGGGACGTGCCCCGCAGCCGTCCGTCGGGCCACTAGCTCGGGACCCGGCCACGGAGAGGAGGCTCCAGGCGCCATGGCGATCGCGGAGGTCAACGGCCTCGCACTCGGTTACGAAGTCATCGGCGAGAGGCCAGGCCGCCCCTGGGTGATCACCCCGGGCGGGCGCTTCAGCAAGGACTCCCCGGGGGTCCGCGAGCTGGCGTCGGAGCTGGCCACCGAGGGCGAGGGTCACCGGGTGCTGATCTGGGACCGGCCCAACTGCGGCGAGTCGGACGTGTGCTTCGAGGGGGCCAACGAGTCGGCCATGCAGGCCGACGCGCTCGCCGCGCTGCTGCAGCACCTCGGGCTGGTGCCGGCCGTGATCGCGGGCGGGTCGGGCGGAGCCCGGGTCTCGCTGCTCACCGCGTCCCGCCATCGCGAGGTGGCGTCGGGTCTGGCGACCTGGTGGATCAGCGGCGGGGTGTACGGGCTGCTCGTGCTCGCCACCCACTACTGCGGGGGGTCGCTGGCGGCGGCCTGGACCGACGGCATGGAGGCGGTGGCGGCCCTGCCCGAGTGGGCCGAGTCCCTGGAGCGCAACCCGTCGAACCGGCAGCGGATCCTGGACCAGGACCGGGACAAATTCATCGCCACCATGGAGCGCTGGATGGAGGCCTACTGTCCGCGCGACGGCGAGCACATTCCCGGCTTGCCCGACGCAGAGGCGCAGGCGCTCGACCTGCCGGCCATCGTCTTCAACAGCGGAGCGAGCGACGCCAACCACACCCGTGCCACGTCGGAGGCGCTGGCCGGGCTCCTGCCGCGGGCGGTGCTGGCAGAGCCGCCGTGGGGGGACCGCGAGTGGATAGAGCGCGGCGAGGCACGCGAGGCGCGGGACGAGGGCATCTTCTCGCGCTGGCCGCTGCTGGCGCCGCAGCTGCTGGCCTGGCAGGCCGAGGCGCTGGACTGAGCGCTGACGCCGGCGCCGGCGGGGTGCCGGCTCAGGCGCGGCTTCGACGCGCTAGGACGGTCCGGTCTTCGCCGATGCGGCGGGTGCTTCCGCGCCGCTCGGGGTGTCCTCGAGCCCCAGCGCCCGTACGAAGACCCGCGTGAACTGATCGACGCCTGTGTCGAAGTCGCACTCGAAGAGGCCCTGGACGAACCACATCTCGGGGAAGCGGTAGGTCATGGAGCCGAGTGCGGCCGCCGTGACGTCCGGGTCGAGTGTCGGGTCGACGAGACCGTGACGCTGCAGGCTCCGGATGGAGTGGGTCATCTCGTGGTGGTAGTGGTAATGGCGCGCGGTGCGGGAGGCCCTGACCTCGGGGTCGAAGCGTGACACCTGCTCGATCACGCCCATGATGCGCGCCTCATCGCGGTAGCTCTCGAGATGGATGCGGATGGCCTCGCGGATGCGCTCGGCGGGGGTCAGGGTGGACGTCGGGTCGAGGATGACGGTCTCCATCGGGGCACTGAGGCGTTCGTCCACCTCGGTCGCGACCTCGTGGAAGACCTCTTCCTTCGATTCGAAGTAGTGGTAGAAGGAGCCGTGCGAGAGGCCGGCCCGCTCCGCGATGTCGGAGATGCGCGCGTCCAGGAAACCGTCCCGTTCGAAGATCTCCTTGGCCGCGGCGACCAGGCGCGCGCGCGTCTCGACGCCCTTGCGGGAGCGCGGCCCGCTCGGCTTGTCGTTCGCGTTCAGCTCGCTTGCGTCCTCGAGCGGTCGGGGTATCGACACGCCCTTCTCCTTCCGTCCGGGGACCGATTCCTTGGCCGACGGTCCCATCAATGTACCGTCGCGCCCGTCGTGCCTTGGGGGACGGCTCGCGCCGCCGGGGCGCCTGTCACGCGTCCCCCCGCTGCAACAGCAGCACGCCCGAAGGCGTCCCCCCGCCCGAGGTGACCACGGCGGTGGCTGCGTTGCGCACCTGCCGTTCGCCCGCGTCGTGCCTGAGTTGCGCCACCGCCTCGTAGATGAAACCGAAGCCGTGCGTCCTGCCCTCGGAGAGTTGCCCGCCGTGCGGGTTGACCGGAAGATCGCCGTCGAGCGCGATGCGCCGCCCGTCGTCGAGCCAGTCGTAGGCCTCCCCGAAGCCGCAAAAACCCAGGGCCTCGAGCCAGGAGATGGCGTTGAAGGTGAACCCGTCGTAGATGAGGGCGAGGTCCACGTCCGCCGGTGTCAGGTCCGTCCTGGTCCAGAGGTGCGCGGCCTGCCCGATGACCTGCGGCTCGTGGGTGAGCGTGTCCTGGTCCCACGAGACCCGTTCGAGGATCTGCGTCCCGGTGGCATTGATGCGCACCGCGGGGTGGGGCAGGTCGCCGGCGACGGACGCGTCCGAGACGATGACCGCGATGGAGGCGTCGCACGGGACGTCGCAGTCGTAGAGCCCGAAGGGTGACGTGATGGGCCGGGCCGAGAGGTAGTCGTCCATGGTCATCGGGTCGCGGTAGATGGCGACCGGGTTCCGCGCCGCGTTCGCACGTGCGTTGAGGGCGATGAGGCCGAGCATCTCGCGGGGGGCGCCGTAGCGGTGCATGTACTGGGTCGCGTTCAGGGCGATCCAGTTGGCGGCCGACATGGCACCGAACGGGGCGCGCCACTCCCGGAACGGTCCCGAGACGCGCTCCGCCTTGCGGCCGCCGCCACCGGCCGGTGGCTCTGTGGCCTGTGCGGCCAGGGCAGCCTGCGTGGCCTGCGTGGCCAGCGTCGCGTAGGTCGACTCCCAAACCGTGCGGAAGCACAGCACGTGGCGGCACAGACCCGACGCGACGGCGAGGGCCGCCGCGATGACGGAGCCTCCGGGGCCGGGCAGGTCGCCGCCGCCGTTGATGAAGGTCGGGTGGATGCGCAGGGCCTCCTCGATGGCGCTCACGCCGCCCTCGCTCATGCCGAAGCCGCCGCCGCCCGGATAGGTCGACAGGCCGTCGATGTCACCGATCTCCAAGCCGGCGTCCGCGATGGCCGCCAGGCTGGCGTCGACCGCCAGCGACAGGGGGTCGACCATGAGGCGCCGCCCGATCCTCGACCGGCCGATGCCGCTGAGGACCGCGCGGTGCTCGAACCGTTCGGGGCCGAGCGGAGCCCGGGGTACCGGGCGCCGAGGCGCCGCCACCCGGTCGACCGGATCGAGTGCGCCGGTCGGCTCGAAGAGGGGGAGCCACACGTCTTCTTGCTGCTCGAAGACGACCGAGACCTCTTGGCCGATCCGGACCGCCGACGGTTCGCACCCGACGATGTTGGTGGTGAGATGCACGGCCGGATCCTCGGCCAGGGCCACGTTGGCGATGACGTAGGGCGGGTCGAAGTCCGGCAGCCAGCGGTGGGCGTTGACCGTGAAGCCGACGACGGTGCCCCGGCCCGACACAGCGGTGGGCTTAGCCGACCGGCTCCGGCAGTAGGGGCAGATCGGGACGGGCGGATGAACGAGGCGCCCACAGTCGGCGCAGCCCTGGATGCGAAGCAGGCCGTCGGACCCCGAGGTCCAGAACCACTCGTTGGCCGGCGTCAGCTCAGGGAGCGGCCGCATGTGGTCTGACTATTGACATCGACGTCGCAATCGAACACTGCGGGCCATGGTACTCACACCGAGGGAGACCTGTGGGCCCCGAGCCCGGACCTGGCCCGAGACGTTGCACGCGTCACCCCATTGCGCCGATCCATTACTCGTCCCTAATATTGACGTCGATGTTGAAGGATATGCTCGTCGTAGACGCCGACTCGCACTGGTGCGAGCCTCCGGACCTCTTCACCAAGCGCGCACCCGCCGCCTTCAAGGACCGGGTCCCCCGGGTGGAGGAGGTCGACGGGCAGCAGATGTGGGTGTTCGACGGCCATCTGGTGGGCCGCTTCAGCGCGGGCGGTGTGATCGCGCGGGACGGCACGAAGGAGAGCTCCTTCCACGCCCTGATGGAGTGGGACCACGACCAGGTGCACCTGGGCGCCCATGACCCCGAGGTCCGGCTGAGCGTGTTGGACGAATGCGGGATCGACGCGCAGATCATCTTCCCCAGCACCATCGGCCTCGGGGGTCAGGACCTGGGCATGGTCGACGACCAGGCGCTGTGCCGCCTGGCCATAGAGATCTACAACGACGGCATGGCCGAGATTCAGGCGGACTCGGGCAACCGGCTCTTGCCCCTGCCGCTCATGCCGGCGTGGGACGTCGACACGTGCGTGAGCGAGGCGCGCCGGGTGGCCGCGCTGGGCGCGCGTGGCGTGAACATGACCTCCGACCCCCAGGACATGGGCGCCCCGGACCTGGCGAGCCGGGCCTGGGACCCGTTCTGGGAGGCCTGTTCCGAACTGCGGCTGCCGGTGCACTTCCACATCGGCGCCAGCCAGACGGCGATGACGTTCTTCGGGCAGTACCCGTGGGAGTCGCATGCCGAGAACACCAAGCTCGCCATCGGCGGCACGCTTCTGTTCATCGGGAACGCGCGGATCGTCGTCAACACCATCCTCTCCGGGATGTTCGATCGTCACCCCGACCTGAAGGTCGTGTCGGTGGAGAGTGGCGTGGGATGGATCCCGTTCATCCTCGAGGCGCTCGATTACGAGATGGCGGAGAACGCGCCGCCGGAGCTGGCCGCGATGGGCAAGCTCCCCTCCGAGTACTTCCGGAGCAACCTGTACGCCACGTTCTGGTTCGAGAACAACCGGAACAAGCTGCCCGACCTGATCGACGCCGTCGGGGAGGACTGCATTTTGTTCGAGACGGACTTCCCGCACCCGACCTGCCTCTACCCGAACCCGCTGCAGAGCGTCGAGGCGAAGATGGAGACGCTCGCCCCGGAGACCCGTCGCAAGATCTTCGGAGAGAACGCCCGCAAGCTCTACCGTCTCTGAGTATGAGTGACGCTCGCCCGGATGTGACGCACATCGATCACTGGGTCGCGGGGATGCGCGTCCCCGGCCAATCGGGCCGGACGGCGTCGGTCTACGACCCGGCGCGGGGGGTCCAGAGCGCCGACGTCGCGCTTGCGTCGCCCGCCGAGGTGGACGCCGCCGTGAAGGCCGCGCTGGACGCGTCCGGCGAGTGGGGTGCGTCCTCGCTGACCAGGCGCGCCTCCTTGATGTTCCGGCTGCGCGAGCTGCTCGACGCCGCCCGGGACGACCTCGCCGCCGCGGTGACGCGCGAGCACGGCAAGGTCCTCGACGACGCCCGCGGGGAGGTGGCCCGCGGCATTGAGAACGTCGAGTTCGCCTGCGGCATCCCGAACTTGATGAAGGGGTGGTCGAACTCGGAGATCTCGACGGGCATCGACATCCGGACCGTCCTCGAACCGCTCGGCGTCGTGGCCGGCATCACGCCGTTCAACTTCCCGGTCATGGTGCCGCTGTGGATGATGGCGAACGCGCTGGCGTGCGGGAACTGCTTCGTCTTGAAGCCGTCGGAGAAGGATCCTTCCGCCTCGCTCCTGCTCGCCGAGCTGGTCCAGCGGGCCGGGTTCCCCGACGGTGTCCTCAACGTGGTGCAGGGTGACCGTGAGGCGGTCGACGCCTTGCTCGCCCATCCGGACGTCGCGGCGATCTCGTTCGTCGGGAGCACGCCGGTGGCGCGCCACATCTACGAGACGGGGACCAGCCACGGGAAGCGGGTCCAGGCGCTCGGCGGGGCCAAGAACCACATGGTGGTCCTGCCCGACGCCGACCTCGACGCCGCGGCCGACGCGGCGGTGTCCGCGGCGTACGGCTCGGCCGGCGAGCGCTGTATGGCCATCTCGGTGGTGGTCGCGGTGGGAGCAGCGGGAGACCAATTGGTCGACGCCATCGCGGCGCGCATTCCGGCTGTGGTCATCGGTGCCGGTGACGACCCCGCCTCCATGATGGGGCCGCTGATCACGGGAGAGCACCGCGACCGTGTCCGGTCGTACGTCGAGGGTGCGGCCGACGAGGGCGCGCGGGTCGTCGTGGACGGCTCGCACACCGAGGAGGGGAGCGGGAGCGGTTTCTTCGTGGGCTGCTCGCTCCTCGACGACGTGAAACCCGGCATGCGGGTGTACGACGACGAGATCTTCGGACCCGTCCTCGGCGTCGTGCGGGTGTCGTCGCTCGACGAGGCGCTGGCACTGGTGAACGCCAACCCCTACGGCAACGGCACCGCCGTCTTCACCCGGGACGGTGGCGCGGCCCGCCGCTTCGAGCGGGAGGTCCAGGTCGGCATGGTCGGGGTGAACGTCCCGATCCCGGTGCCGGTGGCGTCGCACTCCTTCGGCGGGTGGAAGAACTCCATCTTCGGCAACTCCTCCATCTACGGACCCGACGGCGTGCGCTTCTACACCCGGCCCAAGGTCGTGACCTCCCGCTGGCCCGAGCCCGAACCGGGACCGGGCGAGGTACAGCTCCACTTCCCGACCAACCGCTGAAGGCGTTCGCTGTGGCTCCGGTTCCACCTAAATCTGATATTGACGTCGTTGTCAAAAAAGTATAGTTTGAGACCATGCCGAGAACTTTCGATTTCCCCGTCTTCGATGCGGACAACCACCTCTACGAGACGAAGGACTCGTTCACGCGCCACCTGCCCGAGCGTTACCGGGGCGCCATCGACTATGTGGACCTGCACGGCCGCACGAAGATCATGATCCGCGGCACCGTCAGCGAGTACATCCCCAACCCGACGTTCGAGGTGGTGGCGCGGCCGGGTGCGCAGGAGGAGTACTTCCGCGACGGGAACCCCGAGGGGAAGTCGTATCGGGAGATCGTCGGCGAGCCGATGCGCGGCATCCCTGCCTTTCGTGAGCCCGCCCCGCGCGTGCAGTTGATGGACGAGCTCGGCCTCGATCGCGCCCTGATGTTCCCCACCCTGGCCAGCCTCCTCGAAGAGCGACTGCGCGACGATCCCGAGCTGACCCACGCCACGATTCACGCCTTGAACGAATGGCTGTACGAGGAATGGACGTTCAACTACGAGGACCGCATCTTCGCGGCGCCGGTGATCACGCTGCCGATTGTCGAGAAGGCGATCGAAGAGCTCGAGTGGGTGCTGGAGCGGGGTGCCAAGACGGTCCTGATCCGGCCCGCGCCCGTTCCGGGGTACCGGGGCTCGCGCTCGTTCGGATATTCCGAGTTCGACCCGTTCTGGAAGGCGGTCGAGGAGGCCGACATCCTCGTCTCCATGCACTCGTCCGACAGCGGGTACACCCGGTACCAGAACGACTGGATCGGTCAGCCGAACGAGATGTTGCCGTTCCGGCTCGATCCGTTCCGCGCCATCAGCGTCGGCAAGCGGCCCATGGAGGACACCATGACGGCCTATCTGTGCCACGGGGTCTTCTCACGTTTCCCCAAGCTCCGGGTCGCGTCCATAGAGAGCGGCGGCGACTGGGTGGCTGGATTCCTCGACCACGTCGCGGACACGTACAAGAAGATGCCCCAGGCCTTCGAGGAGGACCCGATAGAGCAGTTCAAGTCCCACGTGTGGATCAGCCCGTTCCATGAGGACGATCTCCGCCTTCTCATCGAGACGATCGGTGCCGACCACGTGCTCTTCGGGTCGGACTACCCCCACCCCGAAGGGCTGGCCGAGCCGTGCAGCTACTTCGACCACCTGCCGCCGGGCCTGTCCGAGGAAGACGTGCGGAACATCATGGGGGGCAACCTCGCCCGCATCATGAAGGTCGATGCGCCGGTGGGCGCAGCCTCGTAGCCGTCTTGCGCCTTTGGGCCGGGCGGCATTCTCACGTAGTGTCACCGAGCCGATGAGTTGCACGAGTCCACGGGGAGCCCGCCATGCCTGAATACAAGTACCTGCTCTACGAGACGCTCGACTCCGGGAGAGTCGCGCGGATCATGTTGAATCGCCCGGACGCCCGCAACGCCCAGAACAGGGGGCTCCTCGTCGAGTTGAACGACGCCTTCTTGCATGCCGAGGCGGATGACGAGGTCCGGGTGGTCATCCTCGGCGGCACGGGCCCGATGTTCTCCTCCGGTCACGACCTGGGCTCCAAGGCATCGAGGGAAGAGTGGACGCCCGGGCCGACCCAGCACCCCACACATACGATCAACGGCGCCACGCGCAAGGGCGCCGAGTCGCTCATGCTCCAGGAGTGGCACTACTTCTACGACAACACCCGCCGGTGGCGGAACCTGCGCAAGATCACCATCGGCCAGGCTCACGGCGACGTCTACGCGGCCGGCCTCATGCTCCTGTGGGCGTGTGACCTCATCGTGGCTGCCGAGGGCACGCGTTTCGCCGACGTCGTCGGTGCCCGTCTCGGCATGTGCGGGGTGGAGTACTTCGCCCACCCGTGGGAGTTCGGGCCGCGCCGGGCGAAGGAGCTCCTCCTCACCGGCGACTCCGTCGACGCCGACGAGGCCTACCGGCTGGGCATGGTCAGCAAGGTGTTCCCGGCCGACGACGTCGCGGAGCGCACGCTCGAGTACGCGCAGCGCATCGCGGCGCTGCCCACCATGACCGCCCTCCTCATCAAGGAGTCGGTGAACCAGAGCGTCGACAACATGGGCTTCTACAACGCCCTCAACGCGTGCTTCACGTTGCACGAGCTGAACCACTCGCACTGGGCCTGGGTCAACGAGGACCGGTTCCCCGTGGCCAAGGAGGACGCGGGCATCCCCAATTGGAAGGAGGCCCCGCCGATCGTGCCGGCCGTGAAAGACAAGGTGCGGGCGGAGTCGTAACGAACGGACGCAGCGTCAGAAAGCGCAGCTCATCGGCCGAATTCGCCGCTGTGCACAGACCTGTCGCCCTCACTAGTATCAGAATCGACGTCGATGTCAGAAATGCCGGCATGAACGGAACCGGTAGAGAAGGGGTGGGTCCCGCCTGATGCTGCAATTCGTGATCGCCGGACTCGTTCTGGGCGGGATCTACGCGATCGCTGCCGCCGGCCTCGTCATCACGTACACCTCGTCGGGAATTCTGAATTTCGCTTTCGGTGCGATGGCGTTCTTCATCGCTCGCTTCTATTACTTCCTCCATACGCAACACGCGTGGTCGATTTGGTCGGCGGCCGTCGTGTCCATCCTCGTCGCGGGCCCCGCCATGGGCATTGTCCTCTACCTCGCGCTGTTCCGTTTTCTGCGTCTGTCGTCACCGCTCATAAAGGTCGTGGCCACCATCGGCCTCTCCGTGGCCCTCCCTGCACTGGCGACACGGCTGTTCAGCAACGTCACCATTCCCGCGGCGCCCGGTTTGGCCCCGGAACCTGTCGCCGTTTACCACTTCCTCGGCGTCCCGGTGACGCTCGACCAGGTCATCGTGTACGGCTGCGTGATCGCCACCGTGGTCGTCGGCGCCCTCGTCCTGCGTTTCACGGAAATCGGGCTCAAGGTCCGGGCCATGGTCGATTCGCCCGCGATGACCGATCTGTCCGGGACCAATCCCGATGCCATCTCTCTCGGCGTCTGGGCGGTGAGCACGTTGTTCGCCGGGCTGGTCGGTGTGCTCGCCGCCCCGATCAACGGGCTCGACATCGGCCACATGACCACTCTCATGGCCACGGCCTTCGCAGCCGTCATCGTCGCGAAGCTGCGCAACCTGCCGGTTGCGGTCGCCGTCGGGCTGCTCATGGGTGTGGCCACCTCGCTCTTTCAGCGCTACCTGCCGCCCAGCAGTCAATGGACGACCACGCTGATTGACGCCGTCCCCTACATCGCCATCGCCCTCTTCCTCCTCTATGCCCTTGTGCGCGGCGGAGACATAGGAGAGAAGAGCGGGGTTGGTGGAGCGCTCGACCGTGCCATCACCCCGCAAGGCGAGAGCCGACTGGCCGGGTCGACGAGCAGCATGGTCGAGAGCGCTTCGATGGGTTTCGTGGGCAAGAACGCGGGGCCTCTGTTGCTGATCGTGATCGTCGGCGTGCTGCCAGCCATCGTGTCGGGTTACTGGGTGGGCTTGTTCGCATTGGCCTTCTCCTACGCCGTCATCTTCTTGTCGTGGACGCTCGTCACGGGTGAGGGGGGGATGCTCTGGCTCTGCCAGATCACCTTTGCCGGGGTCGGGGCGATCACCGCCGCCGAGTTGGCGACGAACCACGGATGGCCTGTGCTGGCGGCCGCGCTCATGGGTGGTCTCGTGGCGGCCGCCATGGGCGCCATCGTGGGCTTCCTGAGCATCCGCCTCGGTGATCTCTACGTTGCCTTGGTGACCTTGACCTTCGGTCTCCTCATGGAGAACTTGGTCTTCACGCTGCCGACCTACACCAACCAGGGCCTCGGCCTCAACCTCAACCGGCCCGAGTTCGCCTCGTCCAACCTTTCGTTCGACTACCTCTGCCTCGGGGTCTTCGCGGTCTTCGCCCTCTTCATCGTGAACTTCCGGCGATCAACGACGGGACTCGCTCTGAACGCGGCGCGCTGGAGCGAGGCAGGGGCACGAACGACGGGCATCAGCGTCGTGCAAATGAAGGTCATCGCCGGATCGATCGCGGCGTTGATGGCCGGTGTCGGCGGTGCGTTGCTGGCCATGACACAGTCGCCCTTCATTCCGAGTCAAACCTTCGTCACGTTCCTCGGGCTGACTTGGCTCGCCGTGCTGGTCACGATCGGCGTGCGTTCGAACGCGGCGGCCCTTATCGCCGGCGTCACGTTCGTCTTCCCGGCCGCGCTGTTCCAGGCCTACCTCTCGAGCTGGACCTGGACGACCGATACCCTGTCGATACTCTTCGGTCTCGGTGCCATCTCGGCCGCCAAGTACCCCGACGGTGCGCTGGCCGAGAACAGCAGACGGTTGCGGCAATTCATCCTGCATTTCCGTCCGGTCCCGACCCAGCTTGCAACGGATGACGACGCCTCGTACTTCGCCGGACCACCGAGCACCGCCGATGCCTCGCCCCGGGTTGCGGAGCACGTGTCGTGACCGCCGCCGTGACGGACACCGAGAGCGACGGAACGCCGGCCGAGGACGCACCGGCGCTGGTCGCCACGGGGGTGACGGTGCGGTTCGGCGGCCTCATGGCGCTCTCCGACGTCTCCATGGAGGTGGCCCCCGGCTCCATCGCCGGCCTGGTCGGCCCCAACGGCGCGGGCAAGTCAACGCTGCTCGGTGTCCTCTCGGGGCTGCAGCGCCCGAACGGTGGCAGCGTCTCGCTGCTGGGCGAGGACGTGACCCGTGCGTCTGCGCGCGCCCGGGCGCGGCGAGGACTGGCGCGCACGTTCCAACAGCCGGAGCTCTTTCTCGGCTTGACCGTGCGCGAGCACCTGGTGTTGGCCCACCGTGCCCGTGTGGCGCGCCACCGTCTGTGGCGTGACATGTTCGACCCCCGCTCGCTCCTGCCCTCGCACGCCGAGAACGAGCGGTGCGACGGGCTCCTGGAGCGGTTGCGCCTCACCAGGGTGGCCAAGGCACCGGTGGCGGCGCTGCCGCTCGGGGTGGCGCGGCTGGTGGAAGTAGCGCGCGCGCTGGCCTGCGATCCCTCCGTCGTGCTGCTGGACGAGCCGCTCTCGGGTCTGGACATGAAGGCCTCGGAGAACCTGCTCGAGGTCTTCCGGACGATCGTCGACCAGGCCGATAACGGCCTTTCGCTCGTGATCGTCGAGCACGACGTGGCGGCCGTCCTGTCCTTGTCGGACGTCGTCGTCGTGCTCGACTTTGGGGAACGGATCGCCGCAGGCACGCCGGAGCAGATCAGGAACGACCCGGCGGTGCAGACGGCGTATCTCGGCGACAGCGAACCGGTCGGCCGCACCACCATCGCCTCGCCATCCGGAAGCCGGCCCACGTGAGCGAGCCGATCCTGGACGTCCGGGATCTCGACGTGCACTACGGGTCCTCGCAGGCGCTGTTCGACGTCTCCGTCAGGGTGCCGGCCGGTTCGGTGCTGGCGGTCCTCGGAGCGAACGGAGCGGGGAAGAGCACGCTCGCCCGGGTCGTCTCGGGCCTGGTGCGACCCACGGACGGACGGGTTTTCTTCGAGGGGCAGGACGTCACCGGCTTGCCCGCGCACCGCATCCGCAAGCTCGGCCTCACCTACATCCCGGAGGGGAGGGGGATCTTCCCCGGACTCACTGTGCAGGAGAACCTGCGCATGGCCGTGGCGCAGGAGCGGCGCCCCGACCGTCCGGCGGCGATCGATCGGGCCATCGCACACTTCCCGGTGCTGGGCGAGCGCAGGAGCCAGCGCGCCGGGAGCCTGTCCGGCGGGGAGCAGCAGATGCTGGCTCTGGCCCGGGCGCTGGCCGTCTCCCCCAAGCTGGTGATCGCCGACGAGATGTCCCTCGGGCTGGCCCCGCTCATCGCCGAGTCGGTGTTCGAGGGCCTCGAACAGGCGCGGCGATCCGGCATCACCATTGTGCTCAGCGAGCAATTCGTGCACCGGGCTCTCTCCATGGCGGACAGCTGCGTCATCCTGACCCGGGGCCGGGTGGGCTGGTCGGGCCCGGCGGCCGACGCCGGCCAGGAGATCCTCGACCGCTACCTCGGGGAGGCGGAGGGCGCGACCCCCGCCGTTGTTACGAACGGGTTACAGTAAGGCGCTGGCCCGGCTCGTACCGACCAGTCGTTACAGGCGGGGTACAACGTCCATGTGTGGGGTCCTGACCTGGACCCGGGGAGGCAGTTGTCGAAGTGCACCGACCGACGAAGAAGACAGCCATCGTGCGCACGTACCGGAGGCTCGCCCTCACCGTGACGGCCTTGGTGGCCGGCCTGCCGCTCGCCGTCCTGGCGACGTCGGCGGCTCCGGCGGCAGCGTCCCCGGCTCCCATCACCATCGCCTACGTCACCGACCTCACCGGTGAAGGCGGGTCGGAGAACGCGAGCTCGCCGGCCGGTTTCGAAGCGCGCCTCGACCTGCAGAACGCGCAGGGTGGCGTCCACGGGCACAAGCTCGTCCCGTTGGTGATCGACGACCAGACCAGCCCGTCGCAGATCGCGACGGCGGTGCAGGAGGCCGACTCCAAGGCGTTCGGCATCGTCTCGCAGAGCCCGCTGATGTTCCTGGCGGCCAAGTACCCGAACCAGGCGGGTGTTCCGGTGACCGGGACGTACGACGACGGCCCCGAGTGGGGCACGAAGCCGTACACCAACATGTTCGCCTCCGACGAGGGGAGCCTGAACCCCAAGTACCCGGTCAACACCCAGATCGGCGACTTCCTCAAGGCGCACGGCGGCACGGTCCTGGGCTCCTACGGCTACGGGATTTCGCCTTCCTCCTCCCGGGCAGCCATCGCCACCGGGGACTCCTTCAAGGACGCGGGTGGCAAGATCGGCGTCGTCGACACCTCCATCCCCTTCGGGAGCGTCGCCTTCAGCAGCATCGCGCTCGCGGCCAAGCAGGCCGGGATCAACGCCATGGTGCCGGCGATGGACGCCAACTCGAACTACGCGCTGGCTCAGGCTTTGGCGCAGGCCGGGGTCAAGCTCAAGGCCACCCTGTACGCCACCGGCTACGAACCCGACGTGATCAACTCGCCGGTCTGGAGCACCCTGCAGGGTGCCTACTTCTTCTCGCCCTTCCGGCCCTGGTCCCTGCCGAACGCCGGCACCCAGCAGATGCAGGCCGCCATGAAGAAGTATGCGCACTTCACCAACAGCCAGTTCCCGACGTTCGGCCAGTACGAGGCCTGGGCCGGGGCAGACCTCATGATCAAAGGCCTGGAGCTGGCCGGCTCCAACCCGACGCAGGCCGCGGTCATAAAGGACCTCCGGAACCTGAAGTCATACAACGTCAACGGCCTGCTGCCCGAGACGATCAACTACTCGACCATCTTCGGGCACGACCTCTCCAAGACGTGCGCTTGGGTGATGCAGGCGCACAAGAGCGGGTTCACGGCGATCTCGCCGAACCCGGTGTGCGGGACCGACGTGCCCAACACGTCGACGGCAAGCGCCGGCTAGCCAGAGCACGTTCGCAGAACACTCGCAGCGGTCGAAAGAGGGTCCGCCGGCGCCTGGCGCCGGCGGACCGTCGCGTACGGGCGAGGTTGGTCAGCCGGCCGCGCTCAACGCAGCCGCCACTCGATCCGCTTTTGCTGGAACCTGGCCTGGCCCTCGGCGATGTCGTCGTACTGGGTGCCCAGCGCGACGAAGCTCGAGACGTGCGCCAGCGCCTCGCGCCGGGCCAGCTCGTGGGCCATCCAGATGGCCCGGACAGTCCCCTGCACGGCGTGCACCGGGGCGGAGGCGATGGCCCGCGCCACCCACAGGGTCCGTTCCATCAGCTCGTCCAGCGGGACGACCTCGGACACCAGCCCGAGCTGATGCGCCCGGCTGGCCGACATGCGCTCGTGCGCCCCGAGCAGCGCCACGCGCAGCGTCTCACCCAGGGGCACCTTCTGCAGCAGGTGGAGGGACTCGAAGCCGGCCACCATCCCGTACGTGACGTGCGGGTCGAAGAAGGTGGCGTGCTCCGCTGCGATGATGATGTCCGACTCGCCGAGCAGGTAGAACGCCCCACCACAGGCCATGCCGTTGACGGCGGCCACGACGGGCTTCCACATGTCGTTCTGCTTCGGGTTGATGAAGGCGCCGGGGTCGTTGTACATGAAGGGCGTATTGAGGTGGCCGGCCAGGTCGGGGTCCGTCTTCTGCTTGTGGACGAGATAGTCCTCCTCGATCAACTTCATGCGGTCGATCCCAGCGCAGAAGGCCTTGTCGCCGGCACCGGTGAGGACGACGACACGGACGTCGTCGTGCCAGCGCAAGTCCGTCCACAGCCGTTTCAGCTCCCGCTCCATCCGCAGGTCGAACGAGTTGTGGACGTCGGGGCGGTTGAGGGTGACGGTGGCGACGCCCTCGTCCTCTTCGTACAGGAGCGTCTCGAAAGATGTGTCCAACCGACTGCCCCCTTCGGCGGCCGGACCGGGAGCCGGCCCGATCCGGCGGCTCACACTAGCGGCCGCTGACTTTGCGCCTCCGGTGGCTTCAGCCGGCGCCCGGCAGGTCGTCGAAGACCTCGACGCGCTTCTCGTCGAAGCTGAGGAGCTGCCGCAGGGGGAGTGACTCGGGCAACGGGTCCTCGTAACTCCAGGCGACGTCGGCCAGTACCTCGTCCCCGTTCCGCGCCGACCAGTAGGTCGCCGTTCCCTTGTAGGGGCAGTAGGTCTGCGTGGTGCTGGTCTCGAGCACGTCGGAGCGGACGAATTGGCGGTCGACGTAGAGGCGGGGTTCCAGCGCGGTCTCGTACACGGCCAGGGTCTCGTCCGTGTCGACGAGGGTCATGCCCGCGGCCTCCACGCGCAGGCGGCGGCGCGAGCGCAGGCAGTCGACGCGGTGGTACGGGTTGCGCGGGTGCCCGAACACCTCCTCGTCCTCTTCGAACCACGCGTCGGCCGCGTCCCAGGGGACGACGACGTAACCCGGCACGTCGGGCTCTGCCTCCGAGGCCAATCCGTCCACGTCGCTGGCGGGAAAGGCGTAGGTCGGCGGGTTGCCGGCGCGGTGCACCAGCAGCACCCGCTCGCTGTCGATCACCGTGCGCCCCGCCTTCCGGGCACGGACGCGGCGGCGGAAGGGCTCCAGGTAGGCGACGGCCGCCGGCATGGGCGCGGTGAACCGCCCCGCCGGTCGGGCGCTCAGGGGGCCCTTGCCGGTCGTGAGGCTCACAGCGCGGTCCGCTCGTCCCGGGGTCCGTCCCCCGAGGGGAAGGGTCTCACCATTGCGTCCACCGTAAAGGAGGCGAGCAGCGCGCCGTCCTCGGCGTGCACCCGGCACTGCGCGTGCGTCATGCCGTCACCGGCGAAGGTCGAGTGGTGGTGGTACAGCATCCACTCGTCGGCGCGCACCTCGCGATGGAAGGAGATGTTGATGGCGTTGATCCCCATGGAGAGCGTGCGGTGCGCCGCCTCCTGGCCGATGCCTTCGTGGGGGCGGAGGGCGGTGGCGATGGGCATGTGCCCGGTGAACTGCGCCAGCAGCCCCGCGTGCAGGGCCGGGTCGTCGGGCAGGTCCCGAAAGCGCACCCAGCAGTCGATGACCGGCGGGCCGGCGGTCGCAGCCGGATCGTCGGTGTACGCGTCGGCGGCCACGCGCAGGTCGCGTCCGGTCACGCCCATGTCGTGGGACGGGCACTCGGCAGGCGCCGGCACGTCCGGTGCCTCCGTCGCGTGGGAGACCACGGCCGGCGCCGTGGCGTCGAGGAGCAGGGTCCCGGCCGCGCGGAGACGCCCGTCCTGGAGGACCTGAACGCCCAGCGCGGCGAACGTCCTTCCCGTGCTGAGCGTTTCCAGTTGGATGCGCAGTGGGGCCCGCGCGTCGGCGCCGCGTAGGAAGAACATGGTGGCCGACACCACGCGGCGGCCGGGGACGAGGCGGCGGGCGGCGACCACCGCCTGCCCGAGCATTTGACTTCCCTCGACGACGGGCCGGCGCCCGTCGCTGTACGCCACGCTCACGAAGCAGTTCTCGCCGTCGGGACGGACGTCCATCATGTCGACCAGGTGGGACGTGTCGCCCCAGGTCGGGAACCGCTTGACGCTGAAGTCCTGCTCGTCGTCGGGGTCTTCGTCGAGCACCTCGACGCGAACGCGATCGGTGTCGAAGGCGGCGTGGCCGCGCAGAGCCGGGAAGGAGTCGGCCCGGTCGGCCGGCCCCGACAGCACGCTCTCGTCGGCGATCCGGGCCCGGTTGATGGCCGACTCGGGAAACCAGAGCGTCGCCGGCTCGCCGTCCCGCTCCAGGCACAGGCAGGAATCGGACTCGGCCACCACTTCCTCGCCCCACCAGGCGCGCGCCCGGTAAGGATAGGGCTGCAGCCGCACCGGATTCACGGCTGCCGGTTCACAAGAGCTCGAGCGAGGGTGGAGGGGGTGCGCCGGGCACCGTGCGCGGCGCGACGGTCACCGAGTGCAGGCTGAGGCTCTCGCCGTGGCGGATGAGCGAGTCGATCACGGTGACGAGCTCCTCTGCCGCAATGAGCGAATCAGCCAGGTATTTGCGCTCCGCCCACTTCGTCCCGAACTCCACGGCCCGGTCGGGATCCCAGTCGTTGGCGAATCCGGTCATGGAGTCACCCTCGCCCCCCGCGCAGTCCCCCACGATGACGCGGGTGAACCCGACGGACGGATGCTCGGCCCGCCAGGCCTCCACCAACTTGTCCAGCGCCGCCTTGCTGACGGCGTAAGCGCCCAGACCCGGCCACGGCGGCGTGAGCGAAGCGCTCACGGACGAGAGGTACAGGGCGACACCGTTGGACTCGGTGAGATAGGGCAGGGCGGCGGCGGTCGCCAGGGCGGCGCCGATGACGTTGGTGTCGAAGACGCGCCGCCAGGTGTCCGCGTCGGTGTCCACGAGACTGGACAGCGGGCCGATGGCGGGCGTGTAGACGAGGGCGTCGATGCCGCCCAGCCGGGCGGCCGCGTCTTCGATCGCCGTCCGGCACGACTCGGTGCTGGTGACGTCGCAGGCCAGCGCGACCGAACCCGGGCCGGCCTCCTTGGCGGCGGCTTCGAGCCGGTCGACCCGCCGCGCCAACAGGGCGGTCTGGGCACCCCGCTGGGTCAGTCCGACCCCGATGCAGCGGCCCAACCCGCTTGAAGCGCCGACGACGACGGTCCGCAGTTCCACGATGCCCCCTTGTAGGTCCGATGGCGATGGTAAACGGCGCCGGCCCGCCCGCGGACGCCCGGCGTGCCTCCGTGTCGCCGCAGGTCACCCGGCAGCCCCGCTCCGGAGTGGGTATTCTCCCATAGTAAGAATGTGGTTCTCAACCCGGGGAGCCACCGGCCGGACGAGAGGGAGCCGTGGGAGACTTCGACGCCATCGACTTCTTCCGGGGAGACGAGCTGATCGCCGACCCGTATCCGTACTTCGCGGACCTGCGTGAGAAGTGCCCGGTCCAGCGGGAGGACAAGCACGGAGTCGTGATGGTGACCGGCTATGACGAGGCCGTCTCGGTGTACACCAATACCGCCACCTTCTCGTCGTGCAACTCGGTCACCGGGCCGTTCCCGGGGTTCCCCGTGCCCCTCGAGGGCGACGATGTGAGCGAGATCATTGAGCAGTACCGGGGCGAACTGCCGTTTAGCGACCAGATCCTGACCATGGACCCGCCGGAGCACAAGGCGCACCGAGGTCTACTCATGCGGCTGATCACGCCGAAGCGCCTGCGCGAGAACGAGGACTTCATGTGGCGGCACGCGGATCGCCAGATTGAGGAGTTCGTCGACCGAGGCGAGTGCGAGTTCATCCGCGACTTCGCCGGGCCCTTCACGCTCTACGTGATCGCGGACCTGCTCGGCGTGCCCGAGGAGGACCACGAGTGGTTTCGCGAGGAGCTCCAGGGCGGAGGACGCCACCGCCCACAGGGGCTGGGGAGCACCGGGGACGCGTCGCTCAGCCACAGCCCGCTCGAGTTCCTCTACGACCGGTTCAGCGCGTACATCGAGGAGCGCCGGCACGAGCCGCGCGAGGACGTCCTGACGGGGCTCGCGACGGCCACCTTCCCCGACGGGACGGTGCCCGCGGCCATCGACGTCGCCCGGGTGGCGGCCAACGTGTTCTCAGCCGGGCAGGAGACGACGGTCCGGCTGCTCGGTTCGGCGTTGCAGACGATCGGCGAACGGACGGACATCCAGCAGCGCTTGCGGGAGGACTACGGCCGCATTCCGGACTTCGTGGAGGAGTGCCTGCGCTTTGAGAGCCCGGTCAAGGGCGACTTCCGCCTGGCCCGCACGGGAACGACCGTGGGCGGGGTCGACGTGGCGGCGGGGACCTGCGTCATGGTGCTCAACGGCGCCGCCGGCCGGGATCCGCGCCGGTTCGACCACCCCGACCAGTTCCGCATGGACCGCGCCAACGCCAAGGAGCACCTCGCGTTCGGCCGCGGCCCGCACGCCTGCCCCGGCGGCCCACTGGCCCGTGCGGAGACCCGCATCAGCATCGAGCGGCTGCTCGAGCGCATGAAGGACATCCGCATCTCCGAGTCCGCGCACGGGCCGGCCGACGCCCGGCACTACGACTACGTGCCGACCTACATCCTGCGCGGCCTCACCCGGCTCCACCTGGAGTTCACGCCGGCGGGCTGAGCGGCCCGATCACCCCCTCGCCGAAGGCCGCCAGGGTCTCGGGCGGGGCGAAGTCGGTGAACCACGCGTAGACCCGCTCCACCCCGCTCTCCGCCAGGCCACCGAAGTAGTCGACGAGCTCGGGCGCGGTGCCCAGCACGTGGCTGCCCCAGAAGCGTCGGCGGGCGAGGTCGTCGACCTCCTGGCGGGAGGCACCGGCACCCACGAAGGCGACCTGCGTCTGCAGCGAGCAGCGCGCGTCACCGGCGAGCGGGCGCATCTCGTCGAAGCGGTCCAGGATGCTCACGTGGACGTTCCACCAGTCCGCGAACGTCGCCACGAGCTCCATGGTCCGCGGGCCCGCGCCGCCGATGGTGATGGGGATCTTGCCCAGCGGCAGCGGCCGCAGCTCCGCCCCCTGCAGCCGGAAGTGCTCGCCCGCGTGGTCGACCGTCTCCCCCCGCCAGAGGGCCGTCATGATCTGGAGGGACTCCCGCAGGCGGCCGACGCGTGCCTTCGCCGGCGGTGACCCGAACCCGTAGGTCTCGAACTCGCTCGTCACCGACCCCCATCCGATCCCGAGCTCGAAGCGCCCGCCCGAGGCGTGGTCGATCGTCACCACCTCCCGTGCCAGCACCGCCGGGTGGCGGAAGCCGTCGCACAGGACGAGCGATCCGACGCCCAGCTCGCTTGTGCACGCGGCCACCCAGGCGTTGGTGATCATCGCCTCGAACATCGGCGACCCTTCGGCTCCGGGCGGGGCGAGGTGGTCCATGCCGGCGATACCCCGGAAGCCGGCCTCCTCGGCGGCACGGGCGCGTCCGACGAGTTGCTCCATCGACAGACGCATCTGGGGCAGGTAGAGCCAGAACTCCATGGGCGCGGTCACGGGCGAGGAGACTATCGAGCAGCCGGGTGCCGGTATCGGGATCCGCGGGCCCGTGCCGCGCCGTCAGGTGAAGCGGCGGGCGGCGTCGAGGGCCTGGGTCCGGTAGCCGCCGCCGAAGAGCACGGTGTGGACCAGCAGCGGGTAGAGCTGGAAGAGCGGGACACGCTCCTCCCATCCCGGAGCCGGAGGGAGCACCTCGCCGTAGGCGGCGCGCAGGCGCACGGGGACCGGGCCGAAGAGGGCGAGCATGGCGAGGTCCTCCTCGGGGTGGCCACCGTGGACCGAGGGGTCGATCAGCCAGGACCGGCCGTCCGCGCCCGCCAGCACGTTGCCCCACCACAGGTCGCCGTGCAGGAGCGCGGGGCCGCCGGGCGGCAGCACGTCGCCGAGCCGGGCGACCACGGGCGCCACGGCCGGCACGAGGCCGCACCGCCGCGCCAGCTCCTCGAGGCGCGCGCCGTAGAAGCCGGGACCGTCCGGCCACGGCGACGGGTCGACGGTGCAGGCGCCGATGAACGACGAGCCGCCGCCCCAGTGCGGCACCGTGGTGCGGTGCAGCCGCGCCAATGACCGGCCGAGATCCTCGTCGTGGGCCGTGGTGCGGGTTACCTGCTCCACGGCGGCGGTCACGAGCAGGTCACCGTCGACGAGCACGACCTCGGGCACCGGCGGCCCTCCGGCGACGGCCGCCAGCCGCCGCAGCCCGTCCGCCTCGTCCGGCGTGCCCGGTCCGGCCTTGACGACGAGGCGCCGCCCGCCCGCTTCGACCAGCGTGGCGCCGCGGCCGAG
Organism: uncultured Acidimicrobiaceae bacterium; assembly: GCA_963834405.1. GTDB lineage: Bacteria > Actinomycetota > Acidimicrobiia > Acidimicrobiales > RAAP-2 > Bog-473. The sequence goes on from CAWIBX010000005.1 coordinate 913,986, forward strand.
CGACCGGACCGTACGAAGGGGTCCCAACGCTCCGGCCAGGCGGGTGTGCCAGTCGGCGGGCGAGGGCATGACTGCGACGGTAGCGACGGCGCCGCGGACGCGACCAACATGGGCCGATGGCCACACCCGGACAGGGACCGGCCGGCCTGGTGCTGACGCCCGGTGCGAGTGCCGGCCGCGACCACTCCGGACTCCGTGTGATCGACGACGCCGTGTCCGCCACGGGCATCACCGTCGAACGCATCGAATTCCCGGGGCAGGCGGCCGGGAAGCGCCGGACCGATCCGCCGGCGGTGTGCATCGCGACGCTACGCGACGCGGTCGCCGCACTGGCCGGGCGGCTCTCCGTGCCGGAGGACCGCATCGCGGTGGGTGGCCGCTCCTTCGGAGGACGCATGTGCTCGCTGGCGGTCGCCGAGGGCCTCGCCGCGTGCGCCCTCGTCCTCGTCAGCTACCCCTTGCACCCGCCCGGCCGTGCCGACCGCCTGCGCACGGAGCACTTCCCCGCGCTCCGGGTGCCCTGTCTGTTCGTCTCGGGCCGCCGCGACGCGTTCGCCACCCCCGAGGAGCTCGAGCGCGAAACGGCCGCCATCGCCGGTCCCGTCACGTTGATTTTCGTGGACGGCGACCACTCGCTGCGGAGGCACGAATCCGACGCCGCGGACGCCGTGGCGGCGTGGCTCCCCGCCCTGGCCTGAGGGCGCCCGCGCACGACCCTGTCCTCCGTTGTGCGGATTTTGACAGCCTCTAGGCCAAAAGTCCCCCCGGCATCTGCCAAAAAAGGTCACATCATGTGACACAACTAGTCCCTTTTTGCTCAAGTCCTACTGGCAGCCGCCCCGACACTTTCTAGGAGCGAGAAACAACTGACGGACCAACACGCACGAGGAAGGGACCATGCAGATCTCACGATGGTCGAGGAAGACCAAGATCGTTTCCGCCGTTTGCGGGAGCGTGCTCGCGGCCACCGCCGCGTTCGCGGCGACCAACTGGGTGGTGGGCTTGAACAGCGGCTCCTCCGGCGAGGCGCAGTCGTCCGCCATCAGCAACCTGACGATCACCGCGACGAGCGGTGGCACGAACCAGCTCTACCCGGGGGGCAACGGCGACGTGACCGTCTCCATCAGCAACCCGAACCCGTTCCCCGTCACGATCACTGCGCTGCAGCTGCCCACGAACGCGACCTACGCCGCGGGGTACACGACGAGCGCCCTGACCACGCCCCAGAGCGGCTGCCTGGCGGCGACGCCAAGCGACGTCATCTGGAACTTCTCGACGGCGACGAGCGGCACGTCGCACACCCTGACGTCGGCGCTCACGGTCGCGGCAAGCGGACAGGCCAACAACCCGCTCGTCGTGACTTTCACCAACGACGCCTCCATGACGGCCGCCTCGCCGGCGGCCTGTGCCAGCACGTACTTCTCCATGCCGTCGCTGACGGGCATCACGGCGACGGGCGGCGCGGCGACGGCCACGACCAGCCCGGCGACGGACGCCTGGACCACCTGAGTCTTCCGGGAAGCGGAGGTCGGCGCAGCCAAAAGGCGGTAAGAGCATGAAGGCCCTGATTCGTGCTCTCCTCCCTGCGCTGACCCTATCGTCGGTCGTCGCGACGGTCGCTGCCCCGGTGTCGGGCGCGACCAGCTGGATCGTGACGCTCCACAGCAGCAGCGCGGGAGAGAGCAGGGCGCAGGCCCTGCCGGGAGCGCCCACCGGCGTCGCCGTGTCGTGCCCGTCGCCGACGTTCTCGAAGACGATCAAGGTGACCTGGAGCTCGGTCACCCGCGCGACGAGCTACTCCGTTTACGACTCGACGACCTCCGCGAGCGGCACGTACAGCCTCGTCGTCAGTGGTGTCGCGACGACCTCGTGGACCAGTGGGACCTTGTCCAACGGCAACTACTGGTACGAGGTGACCGCCTCCGTCGGGACCAACTGGGCCGGCGCCAAGTCCTCCGCCTCGGGTGAGAGCACCATTAGCTTCATCTCGCCGGTCTGCGCCCAGCCGTAGCCCGCGCCGGCCCGGCTCACGGCCCGGCGGCGATCCGCTCCAGCAGGTCCGCGGTGTCGTCCGGCGCGGCGAGCATGACGTCGTGGCCGCAGCGCAGTTCGTGCGTCTCCCATCCGGCCGCCGCGGCGGCGTCGGTGAGGCGCCGCAGGCTGGCCAGCGGGGGATCGGTGTGGCTCACGTACACCTTGCGGAGCCGCGCCAGGGGCAGGGGGTCGAACTCGGTGGGCTCCACCTGGGAGCGGAACGGGAAGTCGGTGAGGCGGGCGCCGACCCAGGACCGCAAGGCCGGGTCGGTGACGCCCCACTGCTCCAGGAAGGCGTCGGTGGCGGGCACGTACCATCCCTCGCCCTCCTCGGCCACCAGGCGGCGGTAGCGCTCGGCGACGTCCGCGGGCTCCACGTCGAGCAGGCACTCGCCGGGGCCCGTGACGAACGCCCCGAGGTAGACGACGGTCTCCAGCCGGTCCGCGCTCGACGCGGCCAGGGGCCCGGCCAGGACGCCCGCGTAACTGTGCAGGACCAGGGTCACCCCGCGCAGGTCCTCGAACCAGAGCAGGTCTTCGAGGTCCCGGACGTGCGTGGTGATCCCCACGTCGGGGGTCAGCTCGTCGTGACGGTCGCCCTGCCCGGTCAGCGTCGGCGCGTGCACCTCGTGCCCGCGTTCGGCCAGGCGCCGGCGCACCGCGCGCCAGCACCACCCCCCGTGCATCGCCCCGTGGACGAGGACGAAGGTGCCCACGTCGCTCCTCTCCGTCCGGCGTGCGGGCCGGCGGCGGGGCGACGCACCCCACCGCCGGCCGCGTCGCGCCAGCGGCTCGGCCCGCTTACGACAGGTTCTTGGGCGGGGTCGAGGTCGGGCCGGTGTACTTGTGGATCGGCCCCGCTCCCGGGCTCGTGGTGTAGACGGGGCTGACGGGGACCGACCCGATCCAGCTCCCCGTCGGGGTCACGGCCGGCGGCGCGGAGGTCTCGAGCTTCACGACCTCGTCACCCTCGTAGCCGAAGTGCACCGAGCTCGAGTACGAGAGCGGCACGTAGCCGGGCGTGTTGAAGTGCTTGCCGTCGCTGTTGATGGCGTTCATGAGGCCCTGGCGGGTGAGGTTCTTCCCCGCCTTCTGGAGCGCCTGCACGAACGTGTAGGCCAGCGCGATGCCGTACTGGGTGTTGCCGTCAAGCCCGGACTTGGCGGACAGCGATGGCGCGTACTTCTGGAGGATGCCCCTCTCCCACTGCACCCAGGCATTGGAGGTGTCGGACTCCGGCGCCCAGTACGTGTTCGTGATGACGCCGTTGAGCAGGCCGGCGGCCGCCGACACCTGGGAGGCCGAGGCGCCACCCTTCTGCGCGAAGGACTGGAGCAGCGGCCCGACGGTCGGCGTGTCCGCGCCGACGCCGTCGACCACGTACTGCGGGAAGTAGTTGAGGACCGCCGCCGGCAGCATGGCCAGCGCGGTCGCGGCCGGGATCGTGGCCAGCACGACGACTTGCGCGCCAGCCGCCTTCAGCGCGGCGATCTGGTTCGACAGCGGGCCGGAGAGCGTGGCCGCGTCATAGGTCTGGCGCGAGACCACCGCTGACTGGGGGACCTCCATGTCGAGTCCCTTGACGACGTCCTGCCCGAACTCGTCGTCCTGGTAGAGGTAGCCGATCTTCTTCCCCGCGAAGTTGGCCTTTATGTAGGACCCCAGGATCTTGCCGTCGATCGTGTAGGGCGGCTGGAACCCCAGGCTCAACGGGTACTTCGGGTTGTTCCAGCAATTGCAGCCCGACTCGATGAACAGCTGCGGCACCTTCTGCGAATTCAGGAAGGACTGGACGGCCGACTGGGTGGGCGTCCCCAGCGAACCGACGTCGGCGAAGATGTTGTCCTGCAGGACCAGCTTGCGGGTCAGCGTCGCCGTGTTGGCCGGGTTGTACGCGTCGTCCAGGTAGGTGTAGGTGATCTTGCGCCCGTCGACCCCTCCGTGGGCGTTGACCGCCGAGAACACGGCCTCCATGGCCGGCGCGATCTCGTCGTAGCCCGGTGCGGCCGGACCGGTGAGTGGGACGGTCGCCCCGATGGTGATGGAGTTCGCGGTGACCCCCGGGGTGGACTCCGCCCCCGCCGTGGCCGGCAGGATGGTCACACCCAGCGCGGCCCCGATGGCGGCGGCCACCAGGACGCGGGCCCGGGTGGCCCACCCCGTCTGTGTTGCATGTCGTGGCATTCCTTCTCCCTTTCTCTTTCTGTGGATCGTCAATCGCCCGCTGAGACCGGAACCGGCGTAGGCGCCGCGGGTGCAGTAGGCGCAGTGGGCGCGCCCGTGGGGCCCTGGCGGGGACGGCTGATGCGGCTCCACGCCCACCGAAGGCCGCCCTGGATCCCGTTGGGCGCAGCCAGCATGGCCACGATCAGCACCATGCCGAAGATGATCGTGGCGAGGTAGGCGTTGGCGCCGGCGCCGAGGTTGAAGTCGGACGACAGCGAGGTCGACCACTGCGGCATGTACACGAGCAGGACGCCACCCCAGACCATGCCGACGAGGGTCCCCGTGCCGCCGAGGACCATCGCCGCCAGCAACTGGATGGAGAGAGTGAGCGGGAACTCCCCGGTGCTGACCACCCCGGTCGACAGGACCAGCAGCGCGCCGCCGAGACCGGCGCAGCCCGCGCTGATGGCGAAGGCCATGACCTTGGTGCGGGCGACGTGGATGCCGCTGAGCGAGGCCGCGATCTCGTCGTCGCGCACGGCACGGAAGGAGCGGCCGAACCGGCTGGACAAGAGGTTGGCTATGAGGACCATGACGATCAGCGCGCCCAGCAACTGAATCCAGGCCAGCCACTCCTCCGCGCCGAGCGAGCCCGGCGCCGTCGGGACGGTGGTCGTCAGGCCCTGGTCGCCGCCGAACGTCTGCGGCCACTTGTCCGCGATGGACGGCACCGCCAATGCGAAGAGGAGCGTCATGCCGGCGAGGTACGGGCCCTTGAGCCGGGTGGCGGGCAGGCCGAGGACGACGCCCGCCGCCGCCGCCACCCCGGTCGCGGCGGCCAATTCGAGGACGAAGTTGCCCGCGGTGTGGGTCTGCAACAGCGCCAGCGTGTACGCGCCCACGGCCATGAAGGCGCCGTTGCCGAGGGAGAACTGGCCGGTGGTCCCCGTGAGCAGGCTCAGCCCGACGAGCGCGACCACGTAGGCCCCGATCTCTCCGAGCTGATAGTTGGCGTAGGAGCTCAGCCGGGTCGTGAGGTACCAGAGGACGACGCCGGCGGGCGCGGCGACGACGAGGTGGCGCAGCAGAGGCTGGCGGGGCAGACGAAGGGTGCGCAACGGGGCCATGGCCACGTCAGACCCTCCTCGCCGGCGGGCGGGCGAAGATGCCCTCGGGCCGGGCCATCAGGGCGACCGTCAGGAGGGCGAGCGCACCGAGCGGCTCGAGGCCCGACCCGAGGTACCCGCCGACGTAGGAGATCGCCAGTCCGGCGATCAGCCCGCCCACCAGCGCGCCCACGGGGCTCTCGAGCCCCCCGATGACGGCGGCCGTGAAGCCGTACACCAGGATCAGGTCCATGTAATAGGGACTGAACGAGCTCGTGGGCGCATCGAGGAGGCCGGCCAGCGAGCCGGCGATGCCCGCGAGGCCCCAGCCGAGCGTGAGCAAAATGCCCACGCGCACGCCGAGCAGCCGCGAGATCTCGCGGGAGAAGGCGGAGGCGCGCATGCGCAGCCCCAGGTTGGTGAAGCGGAACAGCACCAGGGTGGCGGTCATCAGCGCGAGGACGGCGATCAGGATGAAGACGTCGAAGTGCGAGAAGTCGATGGTGGTGCGGCCGATTCTCAGGCCGCTCTGCGAGAAGGCGGCCGGGAACCCGCGGCTGGCGTTCCCGTAAATGGCGCCGACCAGGCCCTCGAACACCACGAGGAGGCCGATGGTGACGATGACCGGGTGCAGCTCGGACCGGCCTTGCAAGGGCCGGATCAGAATGCGCTCGGTGGCGGCGCCTATGGCGAAGCCGATGATCAGCACGAGTATGAAGGCCCACCAGTAGCCCATGCCTCGTGCCAGCAGGCTGAACGCGATGAAGGTCGTGAGCATGCCCGCCGCGCCCTGGGCGAAGTTGATGATCCGGGTGGCCCGGTAGATGAGGACGAGCGCCAGCGCCAGCGCGGCGTAGATCATGCCGCTGGAGACACCGTTGAGCGTGTAGTCCAGGAAGAGGCTCATCGCGTCAGAACCCCAGGTAGTGGTGGCGCAATTGTTCGTCCGCCGCCACCGTGGCCGCGTCGTCGGACACGACCACCTGGCCCAGGTTGAGGATCACGGCGTGGTGGGACACCGACAGGGCGCTGCGGGCGTTCTGCTCCACGAGCACGACCGTCATGTCCGAACCCTCCGTCTGCTCGCGCAGCAGCCGCATCAGCTGCGCCGTGACCAGCGGGGCGAGCCCGAGGCTGGGCTCGTCGAGGAGCAACAGACGGGGGCGCGAGATCAGCGCGCGCCCGAGCACGAGCATCTGGCGCTCCCCGCCCGACAACGTCGAGGCGTGCCGGCGCCGGAACGTCTTCAGGCGCGGGAAGAGGTCCAGGATGTCGGCGATGGCCTGTTGTCGTTCCCGGCGCTGCAGGCACCACAGGGTGGCCAGCCGCAGGTTCTCCTCGACGGTCAGCTCCTCAATGACGCCCCGCCCCTCGGGCACGTGCGAAACGCCGAGACGCACGATGCCCTCGACGCTGCGGCCCAGCAGGGCGTCCCCGTCGAAGCGCACCGAGCCGCCCTTCGGCTTGACCAGCCCCGAGATCGCGCGCAGCAGCGTCGTCTTGCCGGCGCCGTTGGCTCCGAGCACGGCCGTCACCGCGCCGGGCTCGGCGTCGAGGGAGACCGAACGCAACGCGTTGACCGCGCCGTAGGAGACGCTCAGGTCGCGTATCTCAAGCACGGGCGTCTCCGGGCGCGCCGGGCCCGCCCGGCGGGTGGCGCGGCTCGGTCACCTCGTCCCCCAGGTACGCCGTGGCCACCTCGGGATCGGCCCGGACGGCGGCGGGGGTGCCCTCGGCGATGACCAGGCCGAAGTTGAGGACGACGATGCGGTCGCACACCGACATCACGAGGTCCATGTGGTGCTCCACGAGGAGCACCGCCATCCGCGCGCCGAAGCCGCGTATCTGCGATCCCAGCGAAGCCATGTCGCCCTCGGACAGCCCGCTGGCGGGCTCATCGAGCAGGAGCACCTGCGGGTCCATCAGCAGCGCCCGCGCCAGGGCGGCGCGTTTCTGCACGCCGTAGGGGAGTGCGGCCGGGTACCGCTGCGCCTGATCGGCGATGCCGAGCTCGTCGAGCACCTCCATGGCGCGGGCTGCGGTGCGCCGCTCTTCGCGGCTCGAGCGCCACAGCCCGAGGAAGGCCGACCCGAGGTCGCTGCGCAACGCCGGCTGGGCGCCGAGCATCACGTTCTCGTGCACGGTCAGCCCGGCGCAGAGGCCGACGCCTTGCAACGTGCGCGCGATGCCGAGCTTGGCGAGGTCGTGCGGGTGGTGCCTGCGCAACGGCTTGCCCCGGTAGGAGATCGACCCCGAGTCGGCATGGACGAAGCCGCAGATGACGTTGAAGAGCGTGGTCTTGCCGGCGCCGTTCGGGCCGATGATCCCGACGATCTCGCCCGGCCCGACCGACATCGACACCTGGTCGAGTGCGAGCAGGCCCCCGAATCCGACGGTGACCTCGTGGACGACCAGCAGTCCCTCGCCGGCGGCCGGCGCGTCGTCTTTCTCCGCAGGTGAGGCCTCGAGGACCGGGCCCACCCCGGCGTCCCTAGGCCCCGGTGGCGCGAGCGTGGCCCGTCCGCGCCCAGAGCCTGTCCACCGGCTCGAACCGGCGACCCCCCAACATGACAGGGACGTTACAACCTCCGTCACGGAGCCGCGCCCGCGCCGGCCCTGCCCCGGCCCTGCCCCGCCCGGGTCCGGGCCTCCCGCCCGGCCTAGCCTGGGCGCTGTTCGGCCCGGCGCCCGCAGCGGCTCCGGACGTGTGGACGGCCCGGATGCAGGGGGAGATGAAAGTGCGATTACTGCGGACGTGGGCCCGGCTCGTCCCGGCCGTAGCGCTGGGAGCCGCCACGCTGGCCGCGGCCACGCTGGTGCAGGCCACGGCGCCCGGACCGGCCGCAGCCGCCTCTCCGCCGCTGCGCGTCACCTGGATGGCGGGCTACGCCGCCCCCGGCACCCCGCCGGCGTTCGACCGGGTCGGGGTGATCAAGGTCGGGTCCCCACACGCCAAGAACGTGCTCGTGCTCGAACCGGGCACGTCCGCGGCCGCGGCCTACTTCGTCCCGCTCGCCCGCTGGGTCGTGGCGCGGCAGCCCGGCTGGCAGGTCTGGGCGGTGCAGCGGCGCGAGACCCTGCTCGATGACGAGTCGGTGCTCAACCTCGCCAAGCGCGGCAAGGCCTCTGCGGTGCAGGTCTACGACTACTACCTCGGCTACCTCAAGGACCCCTCCGTGACCCACCACGTCGCCGCGGTCCCCAACTCGTCGGTCGCGTTCGCCAAGCAGTGGGGCATGAACGTCGCGGTGCAGGACCTCCACGTCGTGATCGGGGCGGCCAAGCGGCTCGGCGGCAAGGTCGTTCTCGGCGGCCACTCGCTCGGCGGGTCGGTCGTCACGGCGTACGCCACGTGGGACTTCGACGGACGGGCCGGGGCGGACGACCTGGCCGGCCTCGTCTACGACGACGGGGCCAGCGAGCCCGCCGCCTCCGCGCCGCAGGCGAGCGCGGCACTGGCCGCGTTGAACGCCCCCGGCACGTCGCCGTGGCTGTCCTTCGGCGGCATCCCGGCGCCCTACGCGGGGATCTTCAGTGCCACCGGTTCGCTGGCGGCGCTGCTGTACCCGAACCAGCCCTCGCTGGGGCAGTCGTCCGGACTGCTCCCCTCGTCGATTGTGCCGGCGGCGCGCGTCACCAACCTCGGACAGTTCGGGTACGCGCTCAACGTCGCCACGTCGCCCCAGAGCTTGACTGCGGCGCAGGCGCACCTGGGGAAGGGACTGTCAGCCCGCCCGCTGCGCAACGGGTTCTACGGCTGGAACCCGTCCGGCGCGCTGACCCCGATTCAGCGCTTCGCGACCATGCTCTCCGGCTACCCGATTCAGAACGCCGACGGGTCGGAGTGGTACTTCCCCCAGCGGCTGACCGACGACACGATGGCCGTGGGCAACGGCATCGCCAACCCGGCCCAGGCGGTCCTCGGTGTCGACGCCACCATGGGCCGGGACCTGCCGCACCGGCTGCTGCTCTATGCCTTCGGGGCGCGCCTGGGCGGGCAGCGCATCCTGGACGCGACGTCGCAGCTGGCCGCGCAGTCGGGCATCCCCAAGAGCCACTTGACCCTCGTCGACCGGCAGAGCACCTACGCCCACAACGACCCCGCGGGCGCCTACCCGAAGAACGCCTTCGTGTCCGGGCTGGTGCCGTTCCTCGGCAGGGTGGCGGCCTCCCGCTAGCCCACTAGCCGCGACCCCTGCCGCCATTGTGCGCCGGGACGAAGAGGAGCCCGCCCTGCGGCACGAGCGCCACGCCGGTGGTGGGCAGTGGGTCGACCTCGCCGGTCCAGAGGTCGACAGGGCCGAGATAGTTAGCCGGGAACTGCGGCGGCGCCGGGCAGCTCGAGGGCGCGCTGTTGGAGCCGCAGGGCGTGACCGCGACGACCGGGCGACCGGGTCACCCGCCTTGCGCTGGGATGTAATGCTCAAGCTCCCATGGGAGTGAGGGCGCGCGCGGGGAGGCTGTCCACCCGCAACCGTGCTGAAATCGTAGGGAGGTGGACTACGCGGCCTTGTCGACGATGGTGACGTCGAAGCCGAGGGCCTCGATCCTGCGCTGGAGCCGCTTCGCCTCTTTTGCAGGGTCGTTGCGCCGCTCGAAGTAGTCGGCGCCGGGGTCCTCGTAGAGCGCACCGTTTCGGAGCAGGTGCCAGGCCACGGCGACCATGGAGTTGGCCACGGCCACCACCGCCTTGTTGTGGCCGCGCCGACGGGCGATGCGGGCGTAGTGGGCCGAGAAGTAGCTGCCCTTGGTCCGAGCGGCGGCCTGGGCCGCCGGCACGAGAGTCCGGCGCAGCCACGGTGCCCCGTGACGGGTGCCCGCGGGGCGGTGTTTGCCAGCGGACTCGTGGCTGGCCGGGGCCACCCCCGCCCACGCGCAGAGGTGCGCGGCGGTGGGGAAACGGGACATGTCGGTCCCCATCTCGGCGATCAGCACCTCGGCCGTGGTCCTCGAGATCCCCGGGATCGAGCACAAGAGGGTGACCGCAGCCTCAAAAGGGGCGACGTGGCGGGCGATCTCGGCGTTCAACGTGGTGATGGAGGCGTCGAGGTGATCGATGTGGCCGATGATCTCTTTGCACATGAACGCGTGGTGCTCCGTGAAGCGCCCGCTGAAGGCCTCTTCGAGCTGGGGCAGCTTGGAGCGCAGACGCGACTTGGCCATCTGGGCGAGGACCTTGGGATCGCGCTCGCCAGCGATAAGCGCCTCGATCATGGCCCTCGATGACTGGGACCACACCGTCGAGGCGACCGAGGTCAGCTTGATGTGGAGTCGGACCGGAGCGCGGTGCCGGCATCTCGGCTGGTCCGTCTCTCCGGCCCGCTCCCCGAACCGGACGTGCGACTTCCACCGCATCCGGCTCTCCACGAACCCCATCGGGTTACACAGCCGTCTTCGTCATCCACTCGTCCCACGGCGTCGGGATCCTCGCTCCCCGGTAGCGGTAGCGGGTAACCGGCGCCGCCGCTGGGTTGAAGAGAACCACCCCGTCGTGTTCTGGCCACCACCCGTTTCCGAGTTGGCGGCGTCGCAACTGCTTCCAGTTGGCTCGCCGGTACTTGCGGCGGAGCCATCTGACCACCCGAAACCACGTGTAGTAGCGCAGGTAGCCGAAGGTCGCCTTGGACGAACCGTGCTGGAAGTAGGTGGTCCAGCCTCGTAGCGCCACATTCAACTGGCGCAAAAGGTCGGAAAGTGGCTTGTTCGTTCCCTGTCGGGTGATCGCCTTCACCTTGGCCTTGATCGAGGCGAGTGCCTTCTTCGACGGCCAGGTGTAGACGAACGCCTTGTTCGATCCTCTCTTGCGTTGCCGCTGGATGCGGAAGCCGAGAAAGTCGAACCCCTCGTCGATGTGCACAATCGTGGTCTTCTCTTCCGAAAGGCGTAAGCCCATCGGAGCGAGCACCGCTGCGACCTCGGCCCGTAGCCCTTCAGCGTGTGCTTGGGTGCCAGACACCATGACGACAAAATCGTCGGCGTACCGGATCAACCGGTAGGTGGCCAGCCCCTTGCTGCGCCGTCGGTAGCGAGCGTTGAAGTCGCCCATCGCCTCCCAAGCCTCGGCGAAGTGCTCGTCGAGGACAGAGAGGGCGACATTGGCAAGCAGGGGTGAAAGAATGCCGCCTTGGGAGTACCGGTCTTCGTCCCGATAACCCGGCCGCCTTCGCTGAGAAGGCCGGATTTCAGGAACGCCTTGACCAAGTCCAAGACACGCTTGTCTCCGATCCGCTCTCGCACCCGCTGTAGCAATGCGGAGTGTGAAATCTCGTCGAAGCACGCCGTGATGTCACCTTCAAGCACCCACTCATAGGAGCGGGAGGCCAGGTGGTGAATCTCGGTGATGGCGTCTTGGGCTCGGCGCTTCGGACGGAAGCCGTAACTGCACGGCACAAAATCCGCTTCGAAGATGGGCTCAAGGACCAGTTTCAAGGAGGCCTGCACGATCCGATCCCGGTAGGTCGGGATGCCCAGTCGGCGACGTTTGCCGTTCGACTTCGGGATCATCCGTTCCTTGACGGGAAGGGGCCTGAAGCGCCGAGCCTTGAGATCGTCTCGTAACTCGGTGAGCATCAGGTCACCAAAGACGATGGAGTTCGGTTTCACCCCGTCGACTCCAGCCGACCGTGCCCCACGGTTCCCCCGCACCCGATGCCATGCCACCGTAAGGAAGCACGGATCGGCGACGAGGTTGTACAGGTCACAGAACCGACGATTGGGGCTGTCGGTCGCCCATTGGTGCAGCTTCGCCTGCATACGCAGTACCTGGACCTCGGCCTCGGAGAGGTCGGGCCACAGATCGTCGGTGTTCACCGACGGACTTCTGCCATTGCCATGGTGTTGCTACTGGTTCGCTGGGTCCCTTCGCCATGTGGCCGGCTTTCCCGTCCTCGGACTACTACGGACCCTCCGTCCCATCCCGAGACCATCAGCCGACAGCGGGCCTGCCCGTCGCCGCCCTGGCTGGGCGGCGGGAAGGGCGATCTCGGGTGGTTCCCACGTTCACCACGCACCGCTCGCCGGGATGGGCGTCCAGCTATGCCCCTGCAGCCTCGCCACGAGTACGCCGCAGGCTTTCCTCGTGGCCTCCTGGTCGATACCGGTAACCGACTTCGGAGTCCCGATGTGCACATCACTGCACTCGGTGTGCGCTGCTGCCCGGCCCATATCCACCAGGTTGGAGCCGGTTCCAATGTTAAGGAGGTTCAACCGCTGGTTCACTTGCGTTGCGCCTTTCCGTCATTGCTTGCCGGACCCGAGTCGTCTGGTAGTGCCGACACGTCCCGGCTTTGTCAGGGCTGCTTGCCGTCCTTCCCTGCGCTTCCAGGGTCAGACTGCCCTTAGCTTCACCGGCCTGCTGCGACAGACCGAGGGCGGAGTCCTTTCATCTCCGCACGGTTCCATGGCGCCTCGTGGCGCACGCCGGCGTCTTGGAGGATCTTCTCGAGACGCTGGATCTCCTTGCCCCGGGCGTCGACCTGGACCTTGCGGTAACGGGTGAGGTCACGCAGCTCGCGGATCTCGGGCGGGGGAACGAAGGAGGGCCGCACCATGCCGTGAGCGGCCACGTCGGCCAGCCACTCGGCGTCGGAGAGGTCGCTCTTTCGCCCCGGCACGTTCTTGACGTGGGCGGCGTTGCAGAGCCACAGCTCGTCGAAGAGCCCCTCGAGGACGTAGTACACGGGCTTCCAGTAGACACCGGTCGCCTCCATGGCGACGGTCCTGGCCCCTGACTCGCTGAGCCAGCACGCAAGCTCGCCCAGGCCCTTTGACGTCGTGGCGAACGACGCCTTGGTCACGCTGACCGAGCGGTCCATCTCGACAATGCGGGCACAGGCCACGACATTGTCACGATGGACGTCCAGGCCGGCCACCTGGTCCCTGATTCGTTTCATCGCTACCTCCTTGGTCGTCAGAGGCTGCCGAGGAGGAACCGAGTCGAAGCGGAGTCTGGGATTCGTGCACGTGGCGACACTCGACGGTCCCCCGGGCCCCCGCGCCAAACTCAGAACGTGCTCGCGGCAACAAGCGCAACCGGCGACCGCACTCGGCAGCGGCGCCAGCATTTCATTCCACGCGGGTGACGACCACCGTCATGGAAACTCAGATGTACTCGCGTCGGCGCATGAACACGAGCGTCACCCACCCGTAAGCCGGCGGGATGTACGCCGTGCAGATCCGCTCTATGAACACCGCCGCCACCGCCTCGGTCTGGGGGATGCCGGCGGCGGTGAACCCGGCGATGAGCCCGGCCTCGACCACGCCCAGGCCGTTCGGCACCGGCACCGCGCCACCCAGCATGGCGGCGGCCGTGAGGACCACGATGATGGTGGCGAAGCTGGCGTGCTCCCCGACCGAGTGCAGGGAGGCGCCCATGCACAGGGCGATGAGCACCTGGCTCCCCAGCGATCCGGCGAGGACGGAGAACGCCTTGCGCGGCTCGGTGGCGATCTCCTTCACGTCGCTCCACATCGTGACGAGATGCGGCCGGGCTTTCTCCGTCAGCAGCCGCCGGATCCGCGGCACGAGCACCGCGATCGCGGCCGGGACCGCGACGGCCAGGATGATCGCGAGGACGATCCACACAGTGGTCTCGTTCCCACTTCCGGTCTCGGGCTTGTGGAAGTCGCCCACGGCGAAGGGCAGGCACACGATGAGGAGGCCGCCCTTCACCACCCAACTGGCCGTCCCGGCGATCGCCCCGGAGCTGACGGCGGCGGTGGGATCGAGACCCTGGCGCTGGAAGAAGCGCACGCGCACGCCGAAGACGGCGGCGGTGCCGCCGACGAAGGCGGTGAAGAAGTTGGACGCCTCGAGCGCGACGCAGCGCCCGAACGGGACGACGGCCAGCACCGCACCCGTCAACGCCCAGGCGTTCGTGATCACCGGGAGCTGCCCGAGGACGAAGGCGAGGGTGACCCAGCCCCAGTCGGCGCCGCGGATGGTGCTGAGCGACTGCGACACGTCGGAGAGCACGCCGATGATGAGCCACAGCCCGACGAGGCTGCCCACGAGCATCAGCAGGTTGGGCCAGCTGATCCGCTTGGGCTCCACCAGCTTCGGGACCTCCACCCCGAACGCTTCCGCCAGCGCCTCGCGCAACGAGGTCAGCAAACCCTTCTGTGCGCGCGCCAAGCGGTTGGTCGACGCGCTCAGGGTCGACCGCTGCAGGTGAGGCAGCAGGGCGGTCACCGCCTCCTCGTCCAACACGTTCCGCGCGGCGGCCACCGTCCGCTCCACGCCGACGACGACCGCGGCAGCCGCCACCGCAGCGGCCAGGTCGCGGTCCGTGCGTTTGGCCGGAGCCGACGACGAGGCGCGCCGGAAGTCGCGCAGAAGTGCGCCGGTCGCGGTGGACACCACGGCGTCGGGGCTGAGGGAGCCGTGGGCGATGCCGGCGTGGCGCAGCACGCGCACGGAACGCAGCAACCCGTCGAGGTCGTGGTCGCTCACCTGCTCGGCGTCCAGCTCGGCCAGCCGCGTCCCTGCGGGCAGGCGCGTGACGAGGGCGGCGTCGCGGCTGGGTCCGCAGCGCCCCGCGGCGACGACCTCGGGCACCAACACGCCGGCGTGGCCGGCCAGGAACGTGAGGTAGGCCTCGTGCTCCACCTGCTGCTGGCGGTTCAGGGTGAGCGTCGGGCCCGAGTCGCGGAAGACGCAGAAGCGCCACACCTTGCGCAGCCACTGCGCGTCGGCGGCGTCGCGGCCGTAGACGGAGAGCTCGAGACGCCGGCCCTGGGCGTCGCGCCCCGTGAAGTCCTCGACGCCCCACTCCTGGCGTTCGGCGGCCGTCAGGTCGCGCACGTCGACGCGCAGGTCGCGCACGGCGTCGGTGACCTCGGCGGCGGACGGGAGCCCGTCCGGCGACCCCGTGACGAGATGACAGGCCGCGGCCACGCCCCAGCCGAGGGCGACGGCGGCGATCACGTTGACCGGCAGGCCGTAGCCGTCGACGATCGCGGCGAGCGAGGCCAGGGCGATGAGAAGCCCCACCACGCGGTGCAGCGGCCGGCTCAGGTAGGGGAGCGCGGTGAGCGCCACGGCGATCGCGACCGCGAGCTGGGTCACGGGGAAGCGGGTGTCGAAGCCGGCCAGCTCCGGGATGGGCGGACGCCCCGCGGCCGGGCCGAGCACGGCGTCGAAGATGAGGCAGACCCCCAGCGTCGCCACGCCGGCGATGGCCATGTGGCGCACCGCTGCGAGCCGGGGCACGAAGAGGCCGAGGAGGACCAGACCGACGATGACCCCGAGCGACCCGAGGAACCACAGCGCAGTGAAGAGCCAGTGCACGCCGGTCGGCGCCGGCGCCACGAGCGTCGCCAGGTGCACCTCGAACGCGGTGTTGGCCCGCGCCAGCGGGATGCACACGGCGACGATCACGACGGCTGCGCCCAGTCGCACCGCGTCGGACGCCCGGCGGCGGATGGTGCCCCCGCCGTGCGGGCCGAGCACCGAGGCGCGGGCCCGCGGAAGCCAGCGGCGGCGCACCGGACCCGGCGGGGGACCCTCGACCTCGACGTCGACCTCGGGTACCTCGCTGAGAGCTGGGCTGACGTCCCGTTCCAGCGAGTCCATCGGCGTCATCTTGTCGCATCCCTGGTTGAGCGCCAGGGACGCCCGCCGCGCCGAAACCTGCCCGTGCGGCCGGTTCAGCCGGGTCGGGTGAAGCGGGACGCGGCGGGCCCGCCCAGCCGGCCCGCCGGCACGCGGCGCCCGCAGAGGACAAGCGCGAGCACCTGGGCGGGCCCGGTCACGAGCTCGCCGCTGCCGTAGGACCACGGCAGGTCGTCGGCGCGCAGCTCCACGCCGCCGAGGTCGGTGCCGAAGACCTGCGCCAGGTCGACCGCGCCGGCGCCGGCCAGGACGCGGGCGATGCGTGCGGCGGGGACGTCGCGTCCGAGGCCGGCCGCCTCGGTGAAGTCGAGGCCGTGGATCACGCAGTGGGTCAACGCGCCCTGGGCGCCGCCGCCGGGAGGCTCCCAGGCGTGCAGCGCGTCGGAGCGCAGGTCCGCCAGCAACTCGGCTGTGGCGCGGGCGCCGTCGCGCGCCGCCACCGCGTTTGACATGGTGGTGAAATCGCCACCCGCGGCCTGCATCTCCGCCATGAATTGGGGCCCGGTGAGACGGGCGGGCATCGTCATGTGGGCCACGACTTCCCGGGTCCGCCATCCCTCGCAGAGCGACGGCATGTCCCAGACGGCGGTCGGTGCGGCCTCGAGCAGGTCGGCCAGGGTGCGGAACTCGTCTGCGATCTCCTCGGCCAGGTTCATCTCGGTTCCGGTGGTGCCGGTCATCGGTCTTCCTCTCTTCTCAGCGGTCGGCTCGTCAGCGATCGGGGTGGCGCGACAGGCCTTGGACGTAGGCGGCGAACCGGTCGAGCGAGGTCGAGAAACCGGCTTGGGCCTCGGGGGCCAGCAACGGCTCGGGCACCCGGGTCTGATGGATGTGGACCTCGGTCCGGCCGGGCCCCTCCTCCACGAACTCGATGCGCACCCGCATGCCGGAGCGCGACTCGGTCCACGCCAGCAGCTCGGGCGGCCGCACCTCGTCGTACACGGCGCGGGTGGGGTACTCGTTGCCGTCGGCGTCGTTGACCATGACCGTCTCGAAGGCGCCGCCCGGTCGGGCGTCCACGACGATGCGCTCCCGTGGTGCACTCGTTCCGGCCGGGCCCCAGAAGTGCGTGAGGTGGTCGGGATCGACCATGCATTCGAACACGAGCTCCCGCGGCGCCGCGAAGGCGCGGCTGAACCGCAGTTCGTTCTCAGTCATTGGACGTCTCCTGCGGGTCCTTCCCGCCGCGTCCGCGCGTGCGTTGCATCCGTTCGAGGTGTGCGTCGAGCTTGTCGAAGCGCTCGTCCCACAGGCGGCGCTGGGAGGTGATCCAGTCCAGGGTGCCGTCGAGCATGTCGACCTCCAGGTGACACGGCCGGAACTGGGCGTCGCGGCCGCGCGAGATCAAGCCGCTGCGCTCCAGCACCTTGAGGTGCTTGGAGATCGCGGGCAGCGACATGTCGAACGGGGCGGCGAGCTCGCCGACTGTGGCATCGCTCTTGGAGAGCCGGCTCACGATCGCCCGCCGGGTCGGGTCGGCCAGCGCGGCGAAGGCGGCGTTGAGCCGGTCCTCGGCCATGGTCGCCGACGCGGTGGCGGGCACGGCCCTATTTAACCATTGAGTTAGTTAACTGTCAAGTTAAGTGGTGCGGCGGAGCCGGGCCGGTCCGGCGGCCGGCCGGACTACCCTCCGGCGATGGCGCGCGCACCAGGCCCGAAGCGGACGGCGCTTCTGCTGATCGAGTGCCAGCGCGGCGTCGTGGGGGACCTGTCCGTGCTGCCCGACCTGGCCGCACGGGTGCGCCCGGTGCTGCAGCGGATCGGCGCGCTGGCGGCGGCGGCGCGGGCCGCGGGCGTGACCGTCGCGCACCTGACCTACGCGCCGATGCCGGGGGGCCGTTCCACCAACCGCCGCTCGCCTATCACCAGCGGTACGGCGGCTGCGGCGGATTGGGGCCCGGAGCGTCCCGGCGCCGAGGTCGTGCCCGAGGTCGGCGTGGGACCCGACGACCTCGTGTTCGTGCGTCACCAGGGGATCTCGCCCGTCCACCGGACAGAGGTGCTCACCGTGCTGCGCAACATGGAGATCGAAGAGGTCGTGGTTGCCGGCGTTTCCACCAACCTCGCCGTGCCCCTCGTGGCGGTCGCCGCGGCCGACGAGGATTTCGCCGTGACGATCGTGCGTGACGCGACGGCGGGAGTCCCGACCTCCCACCACGAGTCGATGCTCCGCTACAGCCTGGCCTTTGTCGGGCGGCTGGCCACGGCCGACGAGCTCATGGCTGCGTGGCGCGCCGCGGGAGGGCAGTGATCCGGCGCACCCGGCGCCCGATGCCGTGTCCCGAGGCCAGCAGGACGAGCAGGATCTTGACGCGCTCGGGCGCGGCGTCGGTCAGCGCGTAATTGAGCTGGTAGCCCGGGAGCTCGAGGTGGTCGAGCGGCCAGGTGACCGACAAGAGGCGGTCGATGGCGTCGCCGCGCCAGCCGCGCCGGGGCAGCGGGAACAGTTCCGGCGGGGCCTCGACGCCGGCGCGGCGGGCCATGACCAGCGCGGCCGCGACGACCGTGAGACAGCGCCCCGCCTGGGCCACGTCGTGCACGGCCTGCCAGT
Source organism: uncultured Acidimicrobiaceae bacterium (assembly GCA_963834405.1). GTDB lineage: Bacteria > Actinomycetota > Acidimicrobiia > Acidimicrobiales > RAAP-2 > Bog-473. Next base: position 932,454 of record CAWIBX010000005.1, read on the forward strand.
CGACGGGGGCACCGCGCGCCGCCGCGTCGCCGACGACCATCGCGAGGTCGGCGGTCCAGACCAGGCGGACGAAGCCGTGGTGCGGCTTGCCGGCGTGCGCGGCCAGGACGACGAGCTCGTCGGCGGGCGCCAACCCGAACGCCGGCGTGCCGGCGCAGTCGATGCGCCGGCGGCGCGCCCAGAGGGCGTCGGCATTCAGCGCCGTGACGCGCTGCGACGCGCCCTCGAGCGCGTAGTGGAGTTCCACGAAGAGCGACGGCACCTCAGGGTGGGCCAGCACGGAGTCGTACAGGTCCTCGCCGGCCGGACGGGTGACCCGCCAGCCCGCGGCCTCGAGCGCGGCCAGGGCCCGGGGGTGGTCGGAACGGGGCAACAGCAGGTCGATGTCCTCCATGGGCCGTAGGCCGGGTTCGGGGTAACGGTCGGCCACGGCCGGGCCCTTGAAGACGACCGGCTCCAGCCCCGCCGCGGTGAGCGGGCCCACCGCCAGTGCAACGGCGCGAGGGAGGAGGAGGAGCGCCTCCATCCGGTAGGCGTCGGCGGCGGCGCCGAGGCCCTCGCGCACCGGGCCCAGGGCCTCCTGTGCACCGGCCGCACCAAGCGCACGCCAGAGGAGCGGCCCCACGCGGTGCTCGCTCGCTGCAACGGCCGCCCGTGAGAGGTCGGCCCCGCCGTCGAGGGCACGCCGGACGGCGGCCGGGGCGGGATCACGGCGGCAGGCCTCCCAAAGGAGGGTTGCAGTCTGCACCAGGGCGGCCGCGTCGGGTCGCTGGCCGCTCATCGGACCATCATGCACCCCCTGACCTGCAGCATTTGCTGGGGATTCCTCGCGATAAAGCGCCCGCCGGGCCGTTATCTGCTTGTACAACGAAAGCTGAAGGTCAGCTGTAGGCCCTGAATGCGGGTTGCAAAACAGGGTCACAATCCCTGGTCCGTGCCGGGAGCACGTCTAAGTTTCTCTCCCGCAGAGACGTAAGGACGGCGGAATGCGAAGCGAAGACATCCAGCAGGACGGGGCGGGGGCCCCGGGCCACGCGGGCGTTGGTTCGACGCGGGCCCGCTACACCAGGCGCCAGATGCTCGGCCGTGTCTCGACCGGCGCCGCGGTCGGGGCCGCCGCCTGGGTGGTCCCCGAGATCCTGACGGCCAAGCCAGCGTCCGGCGCCACGCTGTCCGTCAACCCCCCCAACACCGGCGGTGGCGGCACGGGCGTCAGCACCTCTCCGACATCGACGGGGTCGACCGGTACGCCGACGCCGGCGACCGACGCCTCGACCTCCGACGGAGGGAAGACCCCGGCGACGTCGGGCAGCCTGGCGTTCACCGGCCTCGACATCAAGCGCGACGCGGAGATCGGTGCGGCCATGATCGCCGGCGGATGGGCGATGCATAAGTGGGCCAGCCGGGTGCCGAAGGCGGCCCGGGCCGGCGCGACGACCGACGAGGCGGGAAGCCCGAGCGACACCGCCTGAGCCGTGGCGTCCGCGGACCGCCGCTGGGCTCACCACACCCCCAGCCTGAACGGACTCTCCTACCGCTTCGCCGTCCGCAGCGACGACGCGCGGCTGGGGCGCTACGCCGAGAGGGTCCTCGCGGGTCTGCGCGCCGACGGGCCGATTGACCACTGGTACTCGTTGACGGCGTCGGCGCAAGCTGAATCCATGGTCGACGTGTGCATCGACGGCGAGCCCGGCGTGCCGCGAGCCGGCCGGCTGACGCGTTGGGGTGGCTGGTGTGGCACGTGAACCAGGCCGCGGCGGACGCGGGGTGCGAGCACTTGTTGTTCCATGCGGGCGGAGTGGGCGCAGCGACGGTCGGCGTGCTGATGCCGGGCGCCTCGGGCTCGGGCAAGTCGACGCTCGCCGCCGCGCTGGTGCGCGCCGGGCTCTCCTACCTGTCCGACGAGCTGGTCGCACTGGACCTGACGGACGGGCGGCTGCTCCCGTACGCCAAGCCGATCACCGTGAAGCCGGGCAGCTTCGACGTGCTGCGCGGCATGCGTCCGGGGGAGGGTGACGGCGATGCCGGGAGGTGCGACTGCGACGGCTCCCTGTGGGACGGAGAGGAGTGGCTGCTCCCGGTGGGCGAGGCGGCGGGCCGGCCCGTCGCGGGACGCTGCACGCCGGGCGTCCTCGTGGTGCCCCGCTACGACCCCGGCGCAGCCACGGCGCTGACGCCGCTCTCGGAGACCGAGGCCTTCGTCGCACTCGCCGTGAACGCCGTCAATTTCAAGCAGCACGGCGCCGACGGGGCACGGGCGCTGGGTGCGCTCGTCGCGCATTGCACCTGCGTCGCACTGACCATGTCCGACCTCGACGAGGCCTGCCGGCTGGTCCTCGATGTGGTGGGGTCCGTCCGTGCAGGCTGAGTGGCCCGTTGCCCAGTCGCGGCCGCGCCGGCGGGACGGCGCGTCGGCGGTGCCTCTCGACGACAACCTGGCCGTCTACGACGAGGTGGGCCAGCTCCTCATTCTCCTGAACGTGGGCGCGGCGGCGGTGTGGGAGCGTTGCGACGGTGCCACCGCGTTCGGCGACATCGCCTCCGGCCTGATCCAGGCGCACACCGGCGACGCCGACGCCATCGCCGAGGACGCGTGGCTGACCGTGCGCAAGCTGGCCGAGATGGGCCTGGTCTCCGACGCGGACGCCGCGGACACGGAGCGCTGACCGCCGCACACACGCTGACCGCAAGGGCCGAGCCGGCCTGAAAGGATGGGCCGGTGCCCATCGCCACGCTGCCGAGCGACGCCGCCCCGGAGGAAGCCGCCGCCATCGTCGGGCGCGACGGCGCCGTGGTGGTCGAGGGGGTGGCCGACGAGGCGGTGCTGGACCGGGTGGAGGAAGAGCTGCGGCCGTATCTCGACGCAACCCCGACCGGCCCGGACGAGTTCAGCGGCCACCGGACCCGGCGGACCGGCTCGCTCGTCGCACGGTCGCCGGCCTGCCGGGAGCTGGTCATGCACCCGCTGGCGCTGGGGGCGGCGCGGACGCTGCTGGACCACGCCACCAACATCCAGCTGCACCTGACCCAGGCCATCGCCATCGGCCCGGGTGAGACCGCCCAGCCCATCCACCGCGACCAGTGGGCCTTCGACTTCTTCCCGTTCCCTCAGGGCTACGAGGTCCAGTGCAACAGCATCTGGGCCATGACGGAGTTCACCGAGGAGAACGGCGCCACCCGCATAGTGGTCGGGAGCAACCACGCCGCGGACAAGCTGCCGTTCGGTCCCGACGACACGGAGCCCGCCGTCATGCGCCGCGGGTCGTTGCTCCTCTACTCGGGCAGCGTGTACCACGGCGGCGGGGCGAACCGCTCGGCACGGACGCGCCTCGGCCTCAACATCACCTACAACGTGGCCTGGCTGCGCCAGGAGGAGAACCAGTACCTCTCCTGCCCCGCGAGGTGGCGGAGACCCTCCCGACGGACTTGCTCCGGCTGATGGGCTACGACCGGGGCGCCTACGCGCTCGGCTACATCGACGATCTGCGCGACCCGATTGAGGCGGTCCGGCCCGGCGTCGGCTCCACGGGATTCGGCTTGTCCGATGCGGCCCGGAGTGCCCGCAACTCGGGCTGAAGCGCTCCCCCGGTGCGTGCGGTGCCATTCGGTGCGGCCGGGGTCACCACTACCTTGGAAGACGTGCCGGTTGAGATCCGCCTGGCGGCGGTGGACGACTACGACGAACTCTTCAACGCGTTCAGTCGCATCGTGGCCGCGGGCGAGGGTTTCCCCCAGGCGCCTCCGCTCACCCGGGAGGACTTCGACGCCTACTGGGTGGCGCCGTCGTCGGCCGTGTCGGTGGCCAAGTTCGGCGGCTACCTGGTGGGCGGCTACTACATAAAACCCAACTTCGTCGGACGGGCGGCCCACATCGCCAATGCCGGCTACTTCGTCCTGGCCCCGTACCGCAGCACCGGCGTCGGGACGCTCCTGGTGGAGCACTCCTTGCGCGAGGCGAGGCGCCTCGGGTTCGACGCCCTACAGTTCAACCTGGTGTTCGAGTCGAACCCGGCGCGGGGCATGTACAAACGCCTGGGATTCGAAGAGATCGGGCGCATCCCGCGGGCGGTCGACGGCGAGGACGCCCTCATCTACTGGCGCAGCCTCCAGGACATAGAGCTCTGAGCCAATGAGCGCGGGCGACGTCACCATGGAGCGCACGGACGATCACGTCGGCGTCGTCTGCATGCACCGGCCGCCGAACAACTACTTCGACACGGCGCTCGTCGCCGCGGTCGCTTCGGCCTACGAGGAGCTGGCCGCCACCGACTGGTGCCGGGCCGTGGTGCTCGCATCGGAGGGGAAGCACTTCTGCGCCGGGCTCGACTTCGCGGGCAACGCCGGCCAGGACATCGGCGCGCTCTATGACGCGGCGCTGCGGCTCTTCGCCGCTCCGCTGCCCGTGGTCGCCGCGGTGCAGGGCGCCGCCATCGGCGGCGGCTGCGGCCTCGCCCTCTCGGCCGACTTCCGGGTGGGGGCACCGGGCGGCCGCTTCAGCGCCAACTTCTCCCGCCTCGGCTTTCATCACGGCTTCGCGCTCACCGTGACGCTGCCGGCGGTCGTCGGGGCCCAGGCGGCGGCCGACCTCCTGCTCAGCGGCCGGCGGGTGAGCGGCGGGGAGGCACTGGCGCTGGGTCTGTGCGACCGCCTGGAGGACGACGGGCAGGAGCGCGCCGGTGCGGTGGCCTACGCGGCCGAGCTGGCAGCGGCGGGCCCGCTGGCCGTGCGGGCCATCCGCGCCACTCTGCGTCGCGGGCTGGTCGACGCCGCCCGCGAGGCGATGGCACACGAACGCGCCGAGCAAACGCGCCTCGGGGACACGGGGGACTTCGCGGAGGGCGTGCGGGCCGCCGCGGAGCGCCGTGATCCCCGTTTCACCGGGACGTAGGGTGCGGCGGTGAGCACGACCGCGCCGCCGGCGGACGAACTGAACCGTTCGTTCGAATGGCACGACCACCGGGGGCCGTTCCGGGTGGTGACGGACGCACAGGCCCGTTCGTACGACGAGCGCGGGTTCTTCGTGCTGGCGGACGCGTTCTCCCCCGCGGAGGTGGACGCGCTGGCCGCGGCCATCGATCCCTTCGAACAGCGCGCCGAGGAGGCGCTGCGCGGCATGGAGGGCGGACGCTTCTTCATCGCCCGGGCGGACGAAATCACCTTCACCACGCACCTCGTGCTGCACTCCGAGCTCTTGCGGCGCTTCACGGTCGGTTCCCTGTTCGCCGACCTGTGCGCCGACCTGATCGGCCGGGACGTGCGGTTGTACTGGGACCAGGCCGTCTACAAGAAGCCGGGCACCGAGTCCCCCTTCCCGTGGCACCAGGACAACGGGTACGCCTTCGTCGAGCCGCAGCAGTACCTCACCTGTTGGGTCGCGTTGACCGACGCGACGGAGGACAACGGCTGCCCCTGGGTCGTGCCGGGCCTGCACCGGCGCGGCACGCTGGCCCACGAGTACTCCGACATCGGGTTCGTCTGCCTGCGGGACCCGGTCGGGGCGGTGCCGGCGCCGGCGTCGCGGGGGAGCATCGTCGTGTTCTCCTCGCTCACGCCGCACTCGACAGGACCGAACCGCACGGAAGACGTTCGCAAGGCCTACATCGTGCAGTTCGCGCCGACGGGCGCCGAGGTGGTCCGGCGGGGGCCCGACGGTCCGTTGCAGCGCGTACCGGCGGACGATCCGGCGCGCCAGTTCGAGATCCTGCGCGGCGGGGAACAGGTGGCTCTGTCTTCGCGGCTCACGTCTTAGCGGCGCAGGTGTCGGCGGTGGCGTGCAAATGGCCCGCGTCACCGTGAGCACACCGCTCGGGCGTGCGCGGTCGGGCGGGTGCGCCGCGGTCGCCCAGCGCCAGCGGGCACCGCGTCCGGGCCGGGCGGGGCCCACACGGTGGGCGATCTGGGCATGGTCGTGTTCGTCGTGGTCATGGGTTGCACCCTGCGCCGGCAACGTATGGGCGCTCTGCGTGGTCACTGTGCCCCGACTGCGAACGGTGTGCCGGCATAGCTGCTGTCGGAGGGGTGGGTCAGCGCCCCGGCTAGGGTTGATCGCGCGCGTCCGGACGGATCGACCAGGGGGTTTTCATGACACACACCGCGCCGGTGCAGGACTGGGCCACGGACTTCGACGTCATGGACCCCGGGTACCTGCAGAATCCGTTCGCCATCTGGGACCAGCTGCGGCCGACCTGCCCGATCCTCCACACGGACCGGCGCAAGAGCAGCTGGATGCCGCTGCGCTACGAGGATGTCACCGCGATCGCCCATGACGTGGAGCACTTCAGCTCCCTCAAGGTGGCGGTGATCCCGGGCGACGAGGACGATGACCCCAACGCGGACTTCGACGGGCCCAACCTCGAGTACGGCCTGCCGCCGATTTCGTCGGACCCGCCGCTGCACACCTGGACCCGGCGGCTGCTCCTGCCTTGGTTCTCGCACAAGCGGGTGGACACCTACGTCGCGATGACCCGTGAGCTGTGCCGCGGGCTGCTCGGCCGCTTCGCGGACGCCGGCCACGCCGACGCCGCGGCCGACTACGCACAGCAGATCCCGGTGCGGGTGATCGCCCGCATCCTCGGCGTCTCGCCCGACCTGTCCGACACTTTCACCGGCTGGGTACGGGACATCCTGGAATTCGCGGACGATGCCGAGCGACGCCAGCGCGGCGCCGAGGGCCTCCTCTACTACTTCGTGGGCCAGCTCCAGGAGCGGCGCGCCAATCCGGGCGACGACCTCCTGAGCGAGCTGCTCACGACCGAGGTGGAGGGCCAGCCCGTCGACGACGGGATCGTCCTCGGTATGGCGGCGCTCGTCCTGATCGCGGGCATCGATACCACCTGGAGCGCCATCGGCTCCTCGCTGTGGCACCTGGCGTCCCATCCGGAAGACCGCAAGCGGCTTGTGTCGGATCCCGAGCTCATGCCGACCGCGGTGGAGGAACTGTTGCGGGCCTATGCCCCGGTCACCATGGCCCGGGAGGTGACCGAGGACATTGAGTACGCCGGCTGCCCGATGAAGGCGGGCGACAAGGTCCTCATGAACTTCCCGGCCGCCAACCGGGACCCCGAGGCTTTCGAGCAGCCCGACGTCGTGCAGCTGGACCGGACCCACAACCGGCACGTCGCCTTCGGCTCGGGCATCCACCGCTGCGCCGGGTCCAACCTGGCCCGCATGGAGCTGCAGGTCGCGCTGGAGGAGTGGCTGGCCCGGATCCCCGAGTTCTCCCTCCAGGAGGGCAGGGAGATCACGTGGGCCGGCGGCCAGGTCCGCGGCCCGCGCATCTTGCCGGTGGTCTTCCCGTGAAGTTGCGCGTCGACCCCGACAAGTGCCAGGGGCACGCCCGCTGCTACGCCTTGGCGCCCGAGATCTTCGACGTGGACGACTACGGGCAGTCCTCGGTGATCGTCGACGAGGTCCCGCCCGAGCTCGAGGAGAAGGCGCGGCTGGCCGTCGCCAACTGTCCCGAATACGCGATAGAGATCATCTCCGAGTAGGGCGGCGGGCCCGGCGGTGATGGCGGGTTCGGAAGTCGAAGTCCTTCCACACGCGCCGGCCTGGTTCGCCCGGGCCGTGGCGGTGCCCTACGCCGACGGACACACCGAGGTCGACGGCTGCCCGGTGCACTACCTGGCCTGGGGGGAGCCCGGGCGCCGCGGTCTCGTCTTCGTGCACGGGGGCGGTGCGCACGCCCACTGGTGGACACCGGTGGCCGCGACGTTTGCGGCGCGGTTCCGCGTGATCGCGATCGACCTCTCGGGCCACGGGGACAGCGGGCACCGCGACCGCTACGACCCCGAGCAGTGGGCGGACGAAGTGATGGCCGTGGCGCACGACGCGTCCATCGCGGGACAACCCGTGGTCGTCGGCCACTCCATGGGCGGCTTCATCACCATCGTCACGGCGGCCCGGCACTCCGACGAACTGGCCGGCGTCATTGTGTGCGACTCCCCGGTGACCGAGGCGGACCCCGAGATCAGTGCCCGGGAGGCCTTCGGGCGGCCCCGCACCTACGCCACGCCCGAGGAAGCCATCGCACGGTTCCGTACTGTCCCGCCGCAGGAGCACTACCTCGACTACGTCATCGACTTCGTGGCGCGGCACTCGCTCCGGCGGGCGCACGGCGGCTGGGAGTGGAAGTTCGACCGGCGGATCTTCGAGCAGTTCGGCGACCGGGTGCGGGGGATCGCCGTGCCCTACCTCGACCAGGTGGACTGCCGGCTCGCCCTCCTGCGCTCCGAGTGCGGGCTTGTCACCCCCGAGATCGGCGCCTTCATGTACGAGAAGCTGGGGCGGGTTGCGCCGGTCATAGAGATCCCGGAGGCCGGGCACCACGCCATGCTCGACCAGCCGCTCATCCTCCTCACCGCGTTGCGCACCCTGCTGGCCGACTGGGACCACTCCGAGCCGCACCGCCGCTGAGGGCAGGGCGAGGGGATCCGCCCTCAGACGGCGGCGAGCACGAGCGGCTCCCCGGGCTCCGTCGTGGCCTCGACGTCGGCCGGAGCGGCATCGGGACGGGAGCGGCGGACGAGCAGGAAGGCACCGACGGCGGCGGCCCCGAGCACGACCGCACTGAACACGAAGGCCGTGGTGTAGCCGTGAATGGCGCCGGCGGCCAGCGCGGTGGGCGAGCTGCCATGGGTCACGAGGTACGAGGCGGTGGCCGTGGTGGCGATCGTGTTGATGAGCGCCGCGCCCATGGTCCCTCCGGTCTGCTGGGTGGCGTTCACAAGGGCACTGGCGACGCCGGCGTCCTCGGGGTTCACCCCGTACAGCGCCGTGCTGCTCATGGCCACGAAGGCCAAGCCCATGCCGAGGCTGACGACGATCTCTGCCGGCAGCACGGTGGAGACGTACGTGGAGTGCAGGTCCAGCGTGCTGAAGAGCCCCAGGCCGGCCGCGGCCATGACGAGCCCGGCCGTCATGACGCTGCGCGGGCCGAAGCGGGGGAGCAGCCGGCTGGCCGCCGTGGCGCCGGCGATGATGCCGAGCGAGAAGGGGATGAAGGCGAAGCCGCTCTTGAGCGCGGAGTAGTGCAGCGTCCCCTGGAAGTAGTACGTCAGCGACAGGAACGTGCCGAGCATGCCGGTGCCGACGAGCAGCGAGGCGAGGAACGACCCGCCGCGGCTGCGGTCGAGCACGACCCGCAGCGGGAGCAGCGGGTGTTCGGCCCGGTACTCGATGGCGACGAACGCCACCAGCAGCACCGCCGCTATCGCGAAAAGGACCAGCGTGGGTGTGGCGCTCCAACCGTCCGTGCCGGCCTTGGTGAACCCGTAGACCAGCGCGAGCAGCCCGCCGGTGACCGTGGCGGCGCCGGGCAGGTCGTAGCCGTGGTTGGCGGAGCTGCGGCTCTCCGACACGACGCGGGTGGCGCCCACGGCGGCGATGACGGCGATGGGCACGTTGATGAGGAGTGTCCAGCGCCACGAGGCGAACTCGGTGAGCACGCCACCGAGAATGAGGCCGATGGCAGCCCCGCCGCCGGCGATGCCGCCGTAGACCGCGAAGGCACGGGCACGCTCCTTGGGCTCGTTGAAGGCGACGGTGAGCAGTGAGAGCGCGGCGGGCGCCATGACTGCGGCGAAAGCGCCTTGGAGGGCGCGGGCGCCGAAGAGCATGGCGGAGTTCTGGGCCAGGCCGCCCAGCGCCGACGCACCGGCGAAGCCAATCAGGCTGATCACGAACATCCGCTTGCGCCCGAAGTAGTCGGCGATGCGCCCACCAAGGAGCAGGAGACCGGCGAACGACAGCGTGTAGGCCGTCAGCATCCACTGCCGGTTGGCCGTCGAGATGTGGAGCGCCCGCTGTGCCGACGGCAGGGCGATGATGACCACCGAGGCGTCGAGCACCACCATGAGCTGCGCCACAGCGATGACCGCCAGGGCGCGGAAGCGCCGGGGGTCGGAGTCGGTGACCGGGGGCCTGTTGCCGGCCTCCTGGCCGGTCGTCCGGTCCGTCGCGTCGAGTGTCGTGGTCATCCCTGTTCTCCCGTCTGCTGCGAAGGTCTCTGCTCCGGTCCTGGCCTGGGCCTTCTTTGGGCTCTGTGCGGGCCCTGCGCCGGGGGGTTCCCTCAGGCGCCCCCGTGGCCTACAATCGGAACCGGAGTTCTGGTTCCAGATAGACTATACGGAACCAAGGTTCCGTTTGTCAACCGGGAGGGAGAAGATTTCCGTGGTTCCCAAGACGGGGGTCGCCGAGGGCGCCGAGGCGCCGCCCGAGGACGAGGCGCGTCCGCTCCGGGCTGACGCGCGGCGCAATCGGGCCCGGATCGTCGAGGCGGCGGAGACCGTGTTCGCGAGCGACGGGATAGAGGCCCCGGTCGACGTCATTGCCCAGAAGGCCGGTTTGGGCGTGGGGACGCTCTACCGGCATTTCCCGAACAAGGAGAAGCTGTGCGAGGCGATCCTGGTCGACCGCCTGACGTCGCTCGCCACCGACGCCCGTGCGCTGGCCGATGCCGAAGACCCGGCCCGGGCGTTCTTCGACTACCTCGAGCACTTCGTCGCGGAGGGCTGTGCCAAGCGGGACCTGTTCGTCGCGGTGAGCGGCGCCGGAATTGAGTTCGAGTCCGCGATGGCGCCGCTCAAGGACGAAGTGCGCGAGTCCCTCGGTGTCCTGCTGGCACGAGCGCAGGCCGTGGGCGCAGTGCGTCCCGACGTGACGGCCAACGTCATCATGACGCTGGCCATGGCCACCTGCCAGGCCTCCGTCCACCAGGGTGGGGCGCTGACGTCGGACGTCCTCGGCGTCGTGTTCGACGGGCTCCGGGTCCAGGGCGCTTGAGCGAATCTCAGTCCTCGGGCGGGACGGCCTTGGCGGCTCGTGATCCCGGTCGGGTCGATGGGGCTGTGGAGGGACAGCCCGCCGTCGCACTCGAGCACGTGCCCGGTCACCCACGTCATGGCGTGGAGGGCCAGGATGACCTCGGCCACGTCCTCGGCTTCGCCCAGCCGGCCCAACGCCGTGCGTCGCGCGACACCGTCGAGCCACGGTGAGCGCGCCGCGTGCGCGTCCGGCCCCAACATCGGGGTCCGTGTCACGCCGGGCGCGACCGCGTTGACGCGCAGGCCCAGCGGGCCCCACTCCTCGGCCGCCACCCGCACGAACATGGACAGTGCCGCCTTCGACATGCTGTAGACGCCCATGGTGCGATCGGCGAGGCGGGCGCTGACGCTCGACACCGCGACGAACGAGCCGGTGCTGCCTGCGGACTGCATGACCCTGGCCCAGGCGCGCAGGCAAAGCCAGGGGCCGCGCGCGTTGACCGTCATGACGCGGTCGAACTCGTCCGGTGGCACCTCCGTCAGCAGGCCAGCATGCCCGATGCCGGCCGTGACGGTGACCCAGGCGGGCACGCCCCAGCCCGCGTGCGTCTCGGCCACGGCCCGGTCCACCGCGGCGGGGTCGGCGACGTCGCACGTCACGTCGTGCTCGCCCCGGACGTCCCAGACGACGGTGGGCGTCCCTTGCGCGCGGTGGGCGGTGGCCAGGGCGGCGCCGATGCCCGATCCGCCGCCGACGACCAGCGCCACCGGCCCGGTCACGTCGCCCATGAGCCTCCCTTCGCTGCGCCCGGGGCCAGACCGTACCCGGCGGCGGGTGACAGACTCGGGGCCTCATGGACGGGAGGACGAATGGGTCGATGCCGCATTGGCGGGTGGCCATCATCGGCGCGGGGGCGGGCGAGTTCACACAGAAGACGAGAAGTTCCGGATGAAGGAGTATGAGCGCAGATGAAGGCCGCCGTGTACTACGAGACGGGCTCGCCCGACGTCTTCCGCTACGAGGACGTTCCGGATCCGGTGGCGGGGCCGGGCGACATCTTGATCGCCGTGGAGGCCGTGAGCATCGAGGGGGGCGACACGCTCAGCCGGCTCGGGGGCGATCTCGGCCGGGTGCCCCACATCGTGGGCTACCAATGCGCCGGCACGGTTCTGGAGACAGGCGCGGACGTGACACGTTTCGTCGTGGGGGACCGCGCTGTGACGGTCGGCCTCGACGGTTCCCACGCCGAGCGCCGGGCGGTGCCCGAACAGTTCGCCTGGAAGATTCCGGACGGGGTCACCACGGATGAGGCGGCCTGCGTGCCGGTGCCCTTCGGAACGGCCGACGACTGTCTCTTCGAATTCGGCCGGCTCCAGGCGGGGGAGACCGCGCTGGTCCACGCCGGCGCCGGTGGCGTGGGCATCGCCGCCATTCAGCTGGCGAAGCGGGCGGGCGCCCGCGTGTTCGCCACCGCATCGAGCGACGACAAGCTGGCACGCCTCAAGGAGCTTGGGCTCGACGAGGGCATCAACTATGCGACGCAGGATTTCGTGGCCGAGGCCCGCCGGCTCACCGACGGCCGGGGTGTCGACGTCGTCGTCGACTCCGTGGGTGGGGCCACACTGCAGGGCAGCTTGGCCGCGCTGGCCTACCGGGGCCGCTGCGTCACCGTCGGCGACGCCAGCCGGGTCCGGGTCGAGACGGTGGACGTGTCGAACATGCGGCCGAACAACCAGACGCTGTCGGGCTACTTCATGGGCGCGGAGCTACTGCTCTCCCCGCGGGTCCACGCCCTGATCGCGGGCCACCTCGAGGCGATCGCCCGGGGCGAGCTGCGCGTGGTGATCGACCGCTCGTACCCGCTGTCGGACGCGGCGTCGGCGCACGCCTATATCGAGAGCCGTCAGTCGTTCGGGCGGGTGCTGCTGCTTCCCTGAGGAGCTGGGCCGGGCCCGGGTGTCCGGTTTCGGAGGCTCGGGGCTCGGAGCAGGGGTTTGGCAGCGGTTCGGGACTCTGTCTCCGGTTGGTTGTTCCAGAAAGCAGCGAACACTGTTCTCGAATTTGAACACTGTTCGCTAGATTTCGAGAGCCTCCCCCGAAGACGGATGCCCGATGCCCGCCCCCGTTCCGGGCCCCGGGACGTCGCTCACGACACCAGCCAGGATCAAGCCAGGTCCGCCAGGTCGGTCCCTGGGTCGGCCAGCGCAGCAGGGTCGACGACAGGACGCGCCGCCAGAAGCGCCTCAATGGCATCCCCCTGATCCCACACGTTCGCGTTCAGCGCGGCGCCCACCACGCCCTCGCGCAGCCAGAACGCGAGGAACTCGCCTCCGGCGGGATCGCCGCGGAAGACGACGCGGTCGTAATCGGGGGCCCAGCCGCGGTACTCCATGCCCAGGTCGTACTGGTCCGAGTAGAAGTACGGCACCTTGTCGTACGGCGTGACGATGCCGAGCATGTTCTTCGCCGCCACGGGGCCCTGGTTCAACGCCGCAGACCAGTGCTCGAGCCGGATGTGTGCGTCGTACGCCGTGTACCACGTGTTGGCGACGTCGCCGGCGGCGTACACCCCGGGCGCGCTCGTCGCGAGGTATTCGTCGCAGCGCACGCCGTTGTCGATCTCCAGCCCCGCGGCGGCGGCGAGCTCGGTCCGCGGCAGGACGCCGATGCCGGCGATCACGGTCCCGGCGGGGAGCACTGAACCATCGGTGAGGCGCACCTCTTCGACCCGTCCCGCGCCCCGTATCGCATCGATGCCCACACCCATACGCAGCTTGACGCCGTGTGCCTCGTGGAGTGCGCGGTAGACGTCGCCGACCTCGGGTCCTAGCACGCGCTCCAGGGGCACTGCGGCGAGATCGAGCATGCTCACGTCCGCCCCCAGCTGGCGGGCTGACGCCGCGACTTCGCAGCCGATCCAGCCGGCGCCGATCACGACAACCGGCGCGCCCGCGGTGACGGCGGTGTGGATTGCGTCGGAGTCCGCCACCGTGCGGAGCAGGTGGAACCCCTCCAGCTCGACGCCGGGGACATTGGGCCGCCGGGGCGCAGCACCGGTCGTCAGCAACAGGCGCTCGTAGCCGAGACGCACCCCTGCAGCGAGCTGTATCTGTGAGGTGTCGAGGTCCAGCGACGCCACCATCGTCGACGTATGCAGTTCTATGTCGTGGGACTTGTAGAAGTCTGCGGCGTGCACCGCCGCATCGTCGAAGCTCGACTCGCCGCGCAGATAGGTCTTGGACATCGGCGGGCGCTCGTAGGGGCGCACCGGCTCCTCGCCGAACAGCAGGAGCCGGCCGTCGAAACCCTCCGCCCGCAGCGTCTCGGCTGCCTTGGCTCCGGCGAGACTGGCACCGACGATGATGAAGGTCCGATCGGGTGACATGGTGCACCTCCTCCGGCTGGCCGGGTTGCGTCAGTTCTGGTCTCCGGCCAGGGCGAGAAACTCCGATCGCGTGCGCGGATCATCGCGCACGAGGCCCTTGAGCGCCGAGGTCACCGTGCGCGCGCCGCTGGACCGGACCCCGCGCAATGACATGCACAGGTGTTCCGCCTCGAGCACGACCCCGACGCCCTTGGGTTGCAGCGTCTCCTCTATGAAGTTGGCGACCTGGGCGGTCAGGCGCTCCTGGACCTGCAGGCGCCGCGAGAAGTGCTCGACGATGCGCGCCAGCTTCGACAAGCCGACGAGGCTTTCGGCCGGCAGATAGCCCACGTACGCCAAACCGGTGAACGGCAACAGGTGGTGCTCACACAGGGAGGCGAACGGGATGGCCCGAGCGACGACCAGTTCGTCATAACCCTCCTGGTTGGCGAACGTCGTGACGTGAAAGGGCTCGGGCGACAGCATTTCGGCGTAGGTCCGGGCCACCCGAGCCGGCGTCGAGGCCAGCCCGTCGGTCGTGCGGTCGACGCCCAACGCGTCGAGCAGATCGGCCACGGCTCGGGTGGCCTTCTCCAGGTCGATCTCGCTCTCCGGCACCTGCCGCAGATGCGGGACCCCGTCCGTTTCTACCGTCGCTGCCTGCTCAACCAGGGTGACCGGGCTGGTTGCGGGCTCTCCGGGGATCTCTCGCGGGGAGGTCGTGGACATCGCGGATCGTCCCTCTCTCTAATACAGATTTATATCTACTTTAGAAGTCTAGGGGTATTTCGTCAATATCTTTATGTTTTAGAATGTACGTCATGGATCCCGATAGAGATGGGCCGCGTGGCCAGGACCGCCGAGGACGGCTGACCGCGCTGGCGGCGCTCGCCGAGCCCCTCCGGCGCAGCTTGTACCTCTATGTCGTCTCGTCCCCGGAGCCGGTGAGCCGTGACTCGGCGGCCGAGGCGCTCGACCTCTCCCGCGCGGTGGCGGCGTTCCATCTCGACAAGCTGGCCGAGGTCGGCGCGCTCGAGGTGGGCTACCGGCGGCCGGCCGGACGGAGCGGACCGGGGGCGGGACGTCCCGCCAAGTACTACCGGCGCACCGCCCAGGAGCTCGATTTCAGTGTTCCGGAGCGGCGGTACGACCTGGCGGCCATGATCCTGGCGCAGGCGGTATCCGACGCCACGACCGAGTCGATCCCCGTCGACGACGCGTTGCGGCATGCCGCACGCGAATACGGGAGGGCGATCGGGGCGGGACTAGGCGTGGCCGAAGCCGTAAGCGAGCGCAGCACCGAGTCCGACCGCGCGGAGGAGGACGAGTTCGAGCGCGTTATGTCTGTCCTGAGCGCGCACGGGTACGAGCCCACGCGCGACGGCGAGACCGTCACATTGGGGAACTGCCCGTTCCATGCCTTGGCCGAGGAGCATCGCGCGCTCGTGTGCGGCATGAACCTCGAGGTGATCGCGGGCGTGCTCGAAGGAGCGACGGCGGCTCACCTGGCGGCGCGGCTCGATCCCGCGCCCGGCCGCTGTTGCGTCAGCGTCCTGGCCGACGCCGGTTGAAGACCTCCGCCTAGGCCCTGGTGCGCTCGCCGCGGAAGAACCACTGCACCCCGTAGCGGTCGACCAGGTGGCCGTACACGCCGAACGGCATGTCCCGGAGGTCGTCGAGCAGGTCGGGGTCCGCGCCCGCGGCCAGCTTGTCGAACGCGGCCCGCAGCTCGTCGTAGGTCCCGTCGGTCAGGTAGATCCCGACCAGGTTCCCGTGCTTCGGCATCCGCGTGCGGTGGAGCCAGTCGGTGGCGGTGAGCTCGACCTGGCCGCTGTCGAGGCGGGCGTTGACCACTTTGTGCCAATCCTCGGAGGGCAGGTCGTCTTTCATCGGCGTGTCGCGCAGCCTGGTGATGCTGAGCTCCCCACCCAGGCACGACCTGTAGAACTCCATGGCCTCGGCGCAGTCGCCCTCGAACAAGAGGAACGGGGTGACGCGCATGGTGCGAGCGCCGCGTCCTACCCCGCGTCCTGGCCGCGCCAGCGCCGCTCAAACGGCAGCCGCCATGTCCGTGGCGCGATCAGCTCCTGAATGGCGGGCGGCCCCCAGCTCCCGACCGGGTACGGCTCCACCGGTGGCGGGTTGTCCAGCAGGGGGGTGGCCACCTCCCATAGCCGTTCTATCCCCTCGGCCGTGTTGAACAGCGTGTGGTCGCCGGCCATGGCGTCGTAGAGGAGCCGCTCGTAGGCCTCGAGCACGTCCGCGTCTTCGCCAGTTTCGTGCAGCGCGAACTGCAGGCTGAGCTTCTCGAGGTTGAAGCCCGGCCCGGGTTTCTTGCCGTAGAAGGAGAGCGACAGCTTGGAGGAGTCGGCCAGGTCGAAGGTCAGGTGGTCCGGCCCCTTGGCGCCCACGCCCGAGCCCTCGGGGAACATGGACTTGGGCGGCGCCCGGAACGCGATGGAGATGATGCGCTCGCCGCCGCCCAGCTTCTTGCCCGTGCGCAGGAAGAAGGGCACACCGGCCCAGCGCCAGTTGTCGATTTCGCAGCGCAGCGCGACGAACGTCTCGGTGTCCGAATCCGGCGCCACCCCCGGGATGTCGCGGTATCCGACGTACTGGCCACGCACGACCTTCGTCACGTCCACCGGCTGAAGCGAGCGGAACACCTTGTTCTTCTCTTCATTGATGGCGTCCGGCGCCAGGGCCGTCGGGGGCTCCATCGCCATGAAGCCCAAGATCTGGAAGAGGTGCGTCACCACCATGTCCTTGAACGCGCCCGTCGCCTCGTAGAACTTCACCCGGTCGTCCACGCCGAGCGTCTCGGGCACGTCGATCTGCACGCTGTCGATGTGGTCGCGGTTCCAGATCGGCTCGAAGAGGCCGTTGGCGAAGCGGAAGGCCAGGATGTTCTGGACCGGTTCCTTGCCCAGGAAGTGGTCGATGCGGAAGATCTGGTCCTCGCTGAAGATGGAGTGCAGCAAGGCGTTGAGTGCCTCTGCACTGGCGAGGTCGGTGCCGAACGGCTTCTCCATGATCACGGAGGACCGCTCGACCAGGTCCGCCTCGCCGAGAAGATGGATGACAGATTCATCCGCCGCGGGAGGGATGCTCAGGTAGTAGAGCCGACGCACCTCGTCTCCGCCCCCCATCTCCGATTCCGCCTTGAGCACGGCGGTGGCCATCGCCTCCGGCCCGGCGGACGTGGGCACGAAGCTCAGCCGCTGCTCGAACTTGGCCCATTGGAGGAGCGAGATCCTGTCGGTCGAGAATTGGTCGGCCGCGTTGCGTGCGATCTGGCGGAATTCCTCGTCGGACAGGTCGCTGGTAGAGCTGCCGATGATCCGGTATTCGGGCATCATCCCGAACAGCGACAGGTGCAGCAGGCCCGGCAAGAGCTTGCGCGCCGCCAGGTCGCCGGTCGCGCCGAACAGGACGATGACGTGAGGCGCCAGCGGCGGGGGACCGGTGGGTGTCGCCTCGGCCGCCATGCCGCCCTCGCCGGTGGCCGTCACGGTCGTCGTCCCTGCCTTCTCGTCCGTCATGACGCCGGCCTCCGTTCGTTGAGCTCGGACACGTTGCCGCCCATGATCCGGGCCACCGACTCGGGCGGCAGCTTCTGCAGCTCGGTCACCCAGTCCGTCGGTTCGGGCAGGCCCTCCACGTGCGGCCAGTCCGAGCCGAAGATCACCCGGTCGTCGCCCATGAGCTCCACGATCTCGTCCACGTCGTCCTCCCAGAAGGGGTTGATCCAGACGTGGCGCCGGAACGTGAGCACCGGGTCCTCGGGGAAGTAACCGGGCATGCGCCGCGCCGTCGTACGCAGCTTGCGGAACAAGGGTGCCAAGAACTCCGAGCCGTTCTCCACCGAGGCGATCCGTACATTGGGGAAACGGTCGAACAACCTCTCCAGGATGAGCGTGGCCAGCCAGTCGTGCGCCGCCCGTTCAATGGCGAACAGCTTGATGCTCGGGCGCATCCCTCCACCCGCCCGGAACGACGCCGAGAACCCGTCCACCGCGTAGCCGTTGGAGGACAGCCCGGCGTCGCCGGCGTGCACCACCACCGTGATGCCGGCCTCGTTGACCCGGGCCCAGAACGGGTCGAAGGTGTCGGCCGCCGGTGACAGCGGCCCGTTCGCCGTCCACACCGCGGCCGCCCGCAGGACGACGGCGCGTGCGTCCTGGTCGAGCGCCCACTCCAGCTCGCGCACCGCGTCGTCGACGTCCACCAGGGTGATGTAGGGGGCGGCGAAGATCCGGTCCCGGTGGGCCATACCCCAGTCCTCGGCGAGCCAGCGGTTGAAGGCGCGGAAGAGCAGTACCACCGCCTCGGGGTCGTCCTTGAGCGCCTCCTCGTACAGCATCCCGAGGGTCGGGAAGAGCCACTCCTTGGCCAGGCCCTGTGCGTCCATGGTGGCCAGGCGGGCGTCGCGGTCGCGGTACTCGGGACGGATCGGCTCGGGCGTCCCCATGAGCTCGTGCATGGGCCGGCCGTTGGGGTTGCCCCGGAAATAGTCGGCCAGCGCGCCAGCCGGCGCGATCGGGTTGAAGGTCGGGTTGGTCACGGCCCGGCTGACCCGTCCGCCCAGTGCGTGGTAGCGGCGGCCCCCGATCTCGACCCACTCGATCACCCGGGGCCCGAGGGCCGGATCGAGGTGCCGCGTGAACGCGTCGAGGGCCTCGTAGTAGTGGTTGTCGGCGTCGAAGACGGGCGAGTCGAGGGTGGTCATGGTCTGCCTTCCCAAGACGGCGGGGCGTGGCGCAGCACCCTGACTGTATTAGGTGGGCCGCGGCGGCCCCGCGGCCGTGTGGCGCACGCCCTCCGGGTCCACCGCCCAGGGGGGAGGCTGCCCCCATTGCTCGCCGAACACCAACTCGGGAAGCGGGCGCCGCCGTACCGGCCCGTGCCCGCCCTGCGGCCGCCCGAGCGTGATGGTCGCCATGAGCTGGACCTCGTCGGGGATCCGGAGGAGTTCCCGGAGCTCGGAGTCGGCGAAGTGGTGCAGGCCGGTGAGGACCCCGCCGTAGCCGAGGGCGCGGGCGGCGAGCAGCAGGTTCTGACACGCAGGGTAGATCGAGGCGCCGTCGGTCTGCGCCGTATGGGCGCGGTAGCGGACGTAGCAGGCCAGGATGAGGACCGGCACCGACTCGTAGGTGTCGACGTAGTGCTGCATGGTTCGGGCCAGGCGGGACTTGGGCGAGCCGGTATCGGCGCCCGAACCCTGGTCGTAGCCGTCCTCGGTCCGCTTGGCGCTCCAGAACTGCCGCGCGCCCACGCCGATCAGGTGCTTGGCCTCGACCGCCACCGGCCCGTCCGTGAGGACGACAAAGCGGAAGGGCTGGCGGTTCGAGCCACTGGGTGCCCGGGTGGCGGCGAAGAGGATGGCGCGGAGTGCGCCGTCCGGGACCCGCTCGTCGGTGTAGCGCCGGATCGCCCGCGTCGTGAGGAGTCCCTCGTAGAGAGAGACGTCGTCGTGGCCCGTCCCGCGGCGGCTCATCGCCTCGCCCGCGCTCGCGCTGCCAGCCATGGCCGGCGACCCTACCAACGACCCTGCCTGCGGTCGCAGGCGCCGTTCGCTCAGGGCCTGGCGGGCGTCGTCCTCGGGTCGACCGATCCCAACGCGCCGACCAGTTCGCCGTAGAGCGCCGGGCGCCGTTGGTCCTCCAAGAGCGCGCCCGTTCCCTCGCGCCGGTGGGCCAGGTGGAGGTCGATCCGGTGCACCAACAACTCGGCCGGGCTGGCACACCCCGGCAACGCCACGCTCGCCTGGGCCACCACGGTGCCTGTCGGGGCAATGATGCGGCTGGCCCCGAGCAGGGTCGAGGTGTGGTGGGACCCGGCCTGGTTGGCCTGGACCCACCATTGGCTGTTGGTCAGGGCGAGCGCCGGGTGCAGCAGGTCCCACGCCGGCGCACCCTCCACCTCGTAGGCGGCGGGCGCCAGCACGAGGCGGGCGCCCCGCAGCGCCAGCGCGCGTGCCACCTCGGGAAAGTCGCCCTCGAAACCCACGACGAGCCCGACCAGCCCGAGTGCCGGGTCCGCGAAGGTCGTGAGGTGGTTGCCGGCGGTGAACACCGTGTGCTCGAGCGTCGGCGTGAACAGGTGCGTCTTGCGGTGGCGGGCCACCAGCTGGCCCTGCGGGTTGAAGACGAGCGCCGTGTCGTGCAGCCGGCCGTCCGCGTCGAGCTCGGGAACGCTGCCCGCGGCGAGGAAGAGCTCGTGACGCCGGGCCGCCTCGGCCAGCCGCTCGGTGCGCGGCCCGTCAGCCTCCTCGGCATCGCGGCGCGCGTCGCGCGCCAGCGTCTCGGGGTCGTAGCCGCAGGACCAAAGCTCGGGCAGCACGAGCAGCTCCACGCCACGGGCCGCCGCGTTTTCGACCATGCCCAACGCGACCGAGAGGTTCTGGCGGGGGTCTCCCGGCGCGGCGAGCCACTGGGCCGCCCCGACCAGCAGGTCTCGCTTCACATGCCCACCAGGCTCACCGACTCCCGTTCGCCGCGATATGTGGCGTCTCGCCCTCGCGGACCTGTACGCACGGTACGGGCGCAACGTTCGGGGAGGGTTTCCCGGTTGTGAATGGACTGTTACAACCGGGAGGGTTACCCGCGGCCTCGCCCCGCCTGCCGTGCCATCAACGTGACCAGCTCGTACAGGACGTGCGACGCGGCGATGGCGGTGATCTCCGCGTGGTCGTAGGCGGGGGAGACCTCGACGATGTCGGCCCCGACCACCGACGTGGGGTGCAGGGCGCGCACGAGCGCCAAGAGCTCCCGGCTGGTCAGCCCGCCCGCCTCCGGGGTGCCCGTCCCCGGCGCGTGCGCCGGGTCGAGCACGTCGATGTCCACCGACACGTAGACCGGCGCGTCGCCGACCCGGGCCAGGAGCTGGTCGGTGATCGCCGCCACCCCGAGTCGCGCCACGTCGTCGGTCGTGATCTGCGCGAACCCCATGCCGGCGTCGTCCGTCAGGTCCGCGCCCGAGTAGAGCGGGCCGCGCAAGCCGACGTGCACGGTCCGGTCGACCCGGAGGAGGCCCTCTTCCCACGCCCGCCGGAAGGGCGTGCCGTGGGTGTAGCGCTGCCCGAAGTAGGTGTCCCAGGTGTCGGGGTGCGCGTCGAAGTGTACGAGGGCGAGTGGGCCGTGGCGGCCGGCCGTCGCGCGCAGCAGAGGCAGGGCGATGGTGTGGTCGCCGCCCACGGCGACCAGGCGGCCGCCGCCCGCGAGGAGTGCTTCGGCCCCGGCCTGTATCTGGGACACCGCCGCCCCGGGGTCGAAGGGCGTACAGGCGATGTCGCCGGCGTCGACCACCTGGGCCAGCTCGAAGGGCAGCGCGTCCTGCGCCGGGTTGTAGGGCCGGAGCAGGCGGGAGCCCTGGCGGACGGCCGCGGGGCCGAAGCGCGCCCCGGGCCGGTAGCTGGTGCCGCCGTCGAAGGGGACCCCCGCCACGGCGATGTCCCACCCCGGCACGGCGTCGGTCGTGGGCAGCCGGGCGAAGGTGGCGAACCCCGAGAAGCGGGGCTCCGCGCTCGCGTCTGCCGGGCCGACGGGGTGGTCCCCCTCGGCCATCAGTCGTCGATGGCCTGGTTGACCAGCGCGCGCAGCTGGGCCCGGAACGGGTAGGCCACCGAGGGGAAGAGCTGCGTCATGAAGACGACGAAGAGGTCCTCGACCGGGTCGACCCAGAAGGCGGTGCTCGCCGCGCCGCCCCAGTAGAAATCGCCCGGCGAGCCCGCGAAGGTGGTGGCGGCCGGTCCCTGGCCGACGGCGAAGCCCAGCCCGAAGCCGACGCCCTCGAAGCCGGCCTCGCCGAACCCACCGATGGCGAAGTCCTGCAGCGTGGCTCCCCCGGGCAGGTGGTTGACCGTCATGAGCTCCAGCGTCTTGCGTCCGAGCACCCGCCGCCCGTCAAGCTGCCCCCAGTTGGCCAGCATCTGGCAGAACGCGACGTAGTCGTCGGTGGTGGACACCAGGCCCCCCGCACCCGACAGGTAGGTACGTGGCTTGAGGTAGCCCATGGCGAACGGGCCATCCATCAACCGCGGCGTGTTGGCAGGGCGGTACTCGTAGCAGGCGGCGAAGCGGTCGACCTTCTCCTCGGGGACCCAGAACGAGGTGTCGGTCATGCCCAGCGGCTCGAAGAGCTCCTGCCGGAGGTACTCGTCGAAGCGCTGCCCCGAGAGGATCTCGACCAGGCGGCCCACGATGTCGGTCGAGATGCCGTAGTTCCAGTGCGTCCCCGGGTGGAACTTGAGCGGGTGCTCCGCCAGCAGCGCCGTCACGCCCTCGAGCGTCTGCTCATTCCCCAGCGCGGCCCGCGCCTCGGCGAAGGCGGCGTCGATCGGGTTGTCGGGGAAGAGGCCACCGGGCAGCCCGGTCGTGTGCATGAGGACGTCGCGTACGTTCATGGGGCGTTGCGGCTTCACCAACTGGACGGTGCCGTCCGCCTGCACCTCGCCCACCTTGAGCTCCCGCCACTCGGGGATGTAGCGCGAGACCGGGTCGAGCAATTGGAACATGCCTCGCTCGTACAGCTGCATGAGCGCGACCGAGGCGATCGGCTTGGTCATGGAGTAGATGCGGAAGATGGTGTCCTCGCCCATCGGCTTTTCGCGTTCCCGGTCCATCCGCCCGAGGGAGCGGTGGTAGGCCACGTGGCCACCCCGCACGACCGTGACCTGACAGCCGACCATCTTCCCGGTGTCGATGTACCCGGTGGTGAAGTGGTCGGTGATCCGCTCCAGGCGGGCCTCGTCCATGCCGGCTGCGTCCGGCTCGATCTTCACGTCTGTTGCGCCTCCTTCGTCTGCTTCCGCTCCCGCAGGTAGGCCGCGGTGCCCTCCAAGAAGGCGCCGACGTCCTTCTCCTTGTTGGCGACCACATCGTGGAACCACTCGGGCACGAAGACCTGGGCGGCATCCGACTCGAGCCCTGCCAGGATGGCATCGACGGCCACCGACACCGGCTCGGCCTCGACCGGCAGGTCGGGCACGTCGTTGTCCGGGAGGCCGAACAACTCGGTGTCGATGACGCCAGGGTAGACCACCATGACCTTGATGCCGCTGTCCCACAGGTCCACGGCCATGGCCTCGGAGTAGGCGGTCAGCGCCGCCTTCGAGGCGTCGTAGGCCGCCTCGCCCGGCGCGCTGAGCTTGGCGGCGATGGAGGAGATGTTCACGATGGTGCCCGACCCCCGCGCCAGCATCTGGGGCAGGAGCGCCATGGTGAGGCGGATGGGGGAGAGATAGTTGACGTGCATCACCGCGGTGATCGTGTCGATGTCGAGGGCGGTGACCCGGCGCCGTTTGGGGATGCCGGCGTTGTTGACCAGCAGGTCGACTCCGCCGAACGCATCCATCACGTCAATGGCGAGCTGGTCCACGGCGTTGATGTCCGCCAGGTTGACCACCCACATCCGGCTGTCGGGCGAGTACTTCATGCAACGGCCGACGACCTCCGAGAGCCGGTCGGCCCGGCGGGCGCAGATCCCGACGATCGCGCCCCGCTCGGCCAGCGCCTCGGCCAGGCCGGCGCCGATCCCCGACGAAGCTCCCGTCACCAGCGTGCGGCATCCGTCCAGCTCCAAGGCCATTGTCCACCCCACTTTCACACCGTGTTCCTGCTCACCTTACGCACAGCGGGCACCGAGCTGGTATTGACATTCTGTTGACGCAGGCCGTCGCCTCGTTGACATCGCCTTCACGAACGCACCAGCAGCATGGGCCCATGGCTGATCTTCTCGTCGTGCTCAGCGTCGTGGTTTTCATCGGCGCGTTCCTGGGCTACATCTGGCTCCTGGAGCGGGTATGAGCGCCATCCAAGGCCTCCTGCTCGGCATCTCGGTCCTCGTCTTCATCTACCTGGGGATCGCCATGTTCAAGCCCGAGTGGTTCTGATCTGAATGGGCTTCTTCTGGACCATCGTCGTCCTCGTCGTCCTGTTGGCGCTGGCCTGGAGGTATCTCGGCGCCTACATGGTCGCCGTGTTCGAGGGGCGGGTGACGTTCCTCGCCTTCATCGAGCGCCCGATCTACGCACTCCTCGGCACCAGTCCCGAGAAGGAGCAGACCTGGAAGCGCTACGCCGGCTCCGTCGTCGTGTTCTCCGGGCTCTCGATCGGGATCACCTACGCCATCCTGCGCCTGCAGGGGTCGCTCCCCCTCAACCCGCAGCACTTCGACGCTGTCGGGCCGGCGCTGTCGTGGAACACCGCCACCTCGTTCATCACGAACACGAACTGGCAGAACTACGGCGGCGAAACGACCATGTCGTACCTCTCGCAGATGTGCTCGCTGACGGTGCAGCAATTCGTCACGCCCGCCGTCGGCATCGCGGCCGCGCTCGTCATCATTCGCGGTTTCTCCAAGAAGGGCTCGCCGACCGTCGGCAATTTCTGGGTCGACGTGACCCGTGGCATGCTCTATGTGCTGACTCCCATCGCCATCGTGGCGGGCCTCATCTTCGTCGGCCAGGGGGCGGTCGACACGCTCGGCGGCCCGGTCAACGTCCACAACGCGCTCAACGGCGTCTCCCAGACGATCGCTCTCGGGCCGGTCGGCTTCATGGAGGCCATCAAGCAGCTGGGGACCAACGGCGGAGGATTCTTCAACATCAACTCCGCCCATCCCTTCGAGAACCCGACGGGCCTGACCAACCTCCTCTCCATCGTCCTGCTGCTGTGTATCCCGGTCTCACTCACCTACGTCTTCGGGAAGATGGTCGGCGCCCTCCGCCAGGGCGTGGCCGTGCTGGCCGCCATGACCATCATCTTCGGGTGCTGGGTCGGCTTCGCCGTGGCCGCCGAGCACCAGGCCAACCCCGCCGTGCAGGCGGCCGGCCTCGTTCACCAGCCGACGGGGAACACCACGGGCAAGGAGGTGCGCTTCGGCGTGCCGAGCTCCGCGCTGTTCGGCGTGTCGTCGACGCAGACCTCCACCGGATCGGCGGACTCGGCCTACGACTCCTTCACGCCGATCGGGGGCGGTGCGCTGCTCACCGGCATGATGTTGGGCGAGGTCACTCCCGGCGGCGTCGGCAGTGGGATGTACACGATCCTGATCTACGCCATCATCGCCGTCTTCATCGGGGGGCTGATGGTGGGCCGAACGCCCGAGTACCTCGGAAAGAAGATCCAGGCCACGGAGGTGAAGCTGGCCGGCCTGGGGACCGTTGTGATGCCGATCACCGTGCTCGTCGTCACGGGGCTCGCAGTGGGACTCCACGCCGGGCAGGTCGGGCCCGAGAACAGCGGTCCCCACGGCTTCTCCGAGATCCTCTACGCCCTCACGTCGCAGGGGAACAACAACGGGTCCGCCTTCGGCGGTCTCACCGGCAACACCCCCTTCTACAACATCCTCGGCGGCATCGACATGCTCATCGGGCGCTTCGGGATCATGATTCCGGCTATCGCGTTGGGCGGGGTGCTGGCCGCCAAGAACGTCGTGTCCGCCGGCGCCGGCACGTTCCGCTCCGACACCCCCTTGTTCGTCGGCTTCCTGATCGGCGTCATCATCATCGTCGGCGGCCTGACCTTCTTCCCTGCCGTGTCTCTCGGTCCGATCGTCGAGCAGCTCAGTCACGGAAAGTTCTTCTAAATGACCGTCATCGCCACCGACGCCCCGCCTCCTTCCCCCTCGGCGCCGCACGGTGTGGCCGAGTCCCGCGGTCTGTTCGACCCGCAGATCGTGAAGGAGGCCCTCGTCGGGTCATTTGTCAAGCTCGATCCGCGGGTGCAGGTGAAGAACCCGGTCATGTTCGTGGTGCTGATCGGCTCGATCATCACCTTCATCGAGTCGATCGCGCACGGCGGCATCTTCAACTGGTCGATCACGATCTGGCTGTTCTTGACCGTGCTCTTCGCCAACTTCGCCGAGGCCATGGCCGAAGGTCGGGGCAAGGCGCAGGCGCTCGCCTTGCGCAGGATGCGCTCGGAGACGATGGCCCGGCGCCTGCTGCCCGACGGCACCGAAGAGCTAGTGCCCGCCGCCGCGCTGGCCAAGGGCGACCTCGTGGTGGCCGAGGCCGGCGACCACATCCCCTCGGATGGGGAGATCATCGAAGGGGTCGCCTCGGTCGACGAGTCGGCCATCACCGGGGAGTCGGCCCCGGTCATCCGCGAATCCGGTGGCGATCGCTCGGCCGTGACCGGCGGCACCACCGTGCTCTCCGACCGGATCGTCGTGCGGATCACCGCCGAGGCGGGCCAGACCTTCCTGGACCGGATGATCGCGCTGGTCGAGGGAGCCAACCGCCAGAAGACGCCCAACGAGATCGCCCTGACCATCCTCCTGGCCGTGCTGACCATCATCTTCCTCCCCGTCGTGGTCGTCCTGCAGCCCTTCGCGGGCTTCGCCGGGGGGACCGTCTCCGTGGTGATCTTGGTCTCTTTGCTGGTCTGCCTCATCCCGACCACCATCGGTGCCCTGCTGTCGGCCATCGGCATCGCCGGCATGGACCGCCTGGTGCAGAAAAACGTGCTGGCCATGAGCGGCCGGGCCGTCGAGGCCGCGGGGGACGTGCAGACCCTGCTGTTGGACAAGACGGGCACCATCACCCTAGGCAACCGCATGGCCTCGGACTTCTTTCCCGCCAGCGGCCACACCGAGGAGGAGGTCGCCAGCGCGGCCCAGCTGGCGTCGTTGGCCGACGAGACGCCCGAGGGCCGCTCCATCGTGGTCCTGGCCAAGGACCGCTTCGGCATCCGCGAGCGGGAGCTCTCGGGCCCGCACGAGTTCGTGCCGTTCTCCGCCACCACGCGGATGTCCGGCCTCGACATCGATGGGAAGCAGATTCGGAAGGGAGCCGCCGAAGCGGTTCGCCAGTGGGTGGTCGACCAGGGCGGGGTCGTCCCCGAGGGTCTCCAGGACATCGTCGATCGCATCGCCCGGCAGGGCTCGACGCCGCTCGTCGTGGCCGACGGCAACACGATCCTCGGAGTCATCGAGCTCAAGGACGTCGTGAAGTCCGGCATCAAGGAGCGCTTTGCCGAGCTGCGCGCCGCCGGTATCCGCACCGTGATGATCACCGGTGACAACCCCCTCACGGCGGCCGCCATCGCCCAGGAGGCCGGGGTGGACGACTTCCTGGCCGAGGCCACGCCTGAGAACAAGATGGAGCTGATCAAGGCCGAGCAGGAGGGCGGCAAGCTCGTCGCCATGACCGGCGACGGCACCAACGACGCCCCCGCCCTGGCCCAGGCCGACGTGGGCGTCGCGATGAACACGGGGACCACGGCGGCCAAGGAGGCCGGCAACATGGTCGACCTCGACTCCAACCCCACCAAGCTGATCGACGTCGTGGAGATCGGCAAGCAGCTCCTGATCACCCGGGGTTCGCTCACGACGTTCTCCATCGCCAACGATGTGGCCAAGTACTTCGCCATCATCCCCGCGCTGTTCGTGGTGATCTACCCCCAGCTTCAAACGCTGAACATCATGAAGCTCCACAGCGCGCAGAGTGCGGTGCTCTCGGCCGTCATCTTCAACGCGCTGGTCATCGTGGCGCTGATCCCTCTCGCCCTGCGCGGCGTCAAGTGGCGCCCTTCGGGTGCGCAGGCGATCCTGCGGCGGAACGTCTTCATCTACGGCGTCGGCGGGATCATCGCCCCGTTCATCTTCATCAAGTTGATCGACCTCGTCATCGTGGCGCTGCACGCCTACTAAGGAATCCGAGCATGCTCACTCAACTCCGTCGATCCGCCATCTTCGTCGTCGTTTGCCTGGTCCTCTTCGGCCTCGCCTACCCGCTCCTCGGCGTCGGTCTCTCGCAGCTCTTCTTCCAGCACCAGGCCGACGGCTCCATCACGGCCAATGGCTCCACCCTGATCGGGCAGGACTGGTCGCAGACCAGGTGCCCGGGCCACCTGCCGGGCAGCTGCGTCTTCCAGGGGCGCCCCGACGCCCTCGGGCCCTACTCCGACACCGGCAAGTACAAGGGGGACAACCCCGCCGGGCACCCGGGCGACGACCCCCTCGTGGCTAACGGGGTGGCCGGCGAGTCGGGGGCGACGAACCTCGGCCCACGCTCGCAGGAATTGGTCAACAACACGAAGGTGCTCGTCGCCTACTGGAAAAGCCGCGGCGTGCAGCCGACCTCCGACCTCGTCACGACCTCGGGCAGCGGTCTCGACCCCGACATCACGCCCCAGGACGCCATGGCGGAGATCCCCATGGTGTCGCGCGCCACCGGCCTCTCGGCGAACCGGCTCACCCAGCTGATCAACCAGCAGACCCAGGGAATGCAACTCGGTTTCCTGGGGTCCCCGTACGTCAATGTGCTGCAGCTCAACGAGGCGCTCGTCAAGCTCGAGTCGTGACGATCACCGCGATCGGCGCGCTGGTCCCACGCCGGCGGTCGACCGTGGCCGGCAAAGTCGTCAGCGTCGTTGCCTACGAGCGTCCCTGGGTCCGAACCGACGTCGGGCTCAGCGACGGGACCGGCGTGGTCGTTCTGCGTTTCATGGGCCGTTCCGGCCTCCCGGGGTTCGAGCCCGGCCGCTGCGTCGAGGCGAGCGGTACGCCGGGCTTTGTCCGCGGCGCGTTGGTGATCCTGAACCCGCGCTACGCGTTGGTCGCCGACGGATGAGCGTCGTCGACCAGCTGATACCCGATGCCGGGGACCGTCCTGAGGATCGTGCCTTCCTCGTCGCGCAGCTTCTTGCGCAGGCGATGCGTGTAGACGCGCACGTAGTTCGACTCGGCCCCGTAGCCGGGTCCCCAGACGTCCTTCAGGATCATGTGGTGCGTACAGACCTTGCCGGCGTGCCGCGCCAGATACGCCAGCAGCTCGAACTCCTTGGACGTGAGATGCAGATCGGCGCCGCCCCGCGTCGCCATGTGATGGACGAGGTCGATGTCGATGTCTCCGACCTCCAGGGCCTGTGCCCTTGCCGCGCCGTCACCCCGTGCCGAGCCGTGACGCAGCGCGACACGCAGCCGCGCTTCCAGCTCGGCCATCCCGAAGGGCTTGGTGACGAAGTCGTCGGCCCCGCTGTCGAGCGCCTCGACCTTGCGGCGCTCGTCCCCGTACGCGGAGAGCACGACGATCGGCACCTCGGAGAATTCACGGATGCGCCGGCAGACCTCTATGCCGTCGGTGTCCGGAAGGCCGAGGTCCAGGATCACCAGGTCGGGTCCCGCCAGGGCCACCTGGTTGACGGCTTCGGCCCCCGTGTGCGCGACGACCACCTCGTCCCCGCGCGCCGTCAGCCCGATCCGCATGGCCTTGAGGAGCGACGGGTCGTCGTCCACGACGAGCACCTTTGCCATCTGCAGACCTCAGGCGGGTGCGGCCACGAGCGTCTCGGACGGGACCGTGAAGACGACGCGCGTGCCGCTCGAGACGTCGGGATCGATCCAGATGCGTCCGTCGTGGGCCTCGATGAACGCCTTGGCGATGGTCAACCCGAGGCCGGCCCTCCCTCCTCCGCCGTTCTGGCTGAACATCTCGAAGACACGGTCCCGTTCGCCGGCTGCGATGCCGGCTCCCTCGTCCCGCACCGAGATCTCGACTCTCGTCCCCTCGCTCCGCGGCGCGGGGCGCGCACCGATGCGGATCACGCTGCCCGGGGGGAGAGCCGCCCCGCGTTCTCGAGGACGTTGGCGAGCACCTGGCTGATGAGGACGTGGTCGACGCGCAGCAGCGGGAGGTCGGGTGCAACGTCGAGGACGACGCGTTCGCTGAGCAGGAGGCCGCTGAGCGCGGCCAGGGCCTCGTCCACCAGCTCGTCGATCGCCATGGCAGCCGGGCGGGGCTCCAGCGCGCCGGCCTCTATGCGGGTCATGTCCAACAGGTTCGTGACCAGCCGGGCCAGGCGGTCGGACTGCAACTCAATCAGCTCGAGCAGCTCGGCCCGGTCGTCCGGGCCCAGGCCCCCGCCCGGTTGGCGCAGGCTGGAGACGGCGGTCTTGATGGACGCGAGCGGTGTGCGCAGATCGTGGGACACCGCGCCCAGCAGGGCGCTGCGCCAGCGGTCGACTTCTTCGAGCAGGCGGGCCCGCAGCGCCTGCTCGCGCAGCCGTGCCCGGTCGACCGCGAGAGCCGCCTGGTTGGCGAAGGTCCCGAGGAGGCTGCGGTCCGGCCCCGCCAGCTGCACGTCCTGCAGCACCAGCATGCCCACGGGTCGGTTGCTCACCACGAGCGCGACCGAGACCCGCCGTGGTTCGAGGCCGCCCGACAGCCCGAGCGACCGTGTCTGCCCGCCCGCCGTCAACGCAGCGACGTCCTCGCCGGCGAGTGGCTGGCCGGCCGTCGCCGCCACCTCCAGCGCACCGCCCGGAACCTGCGCGTCAGCGACGTTGAGCGGCAACACCAACGCGGACCAGCGCGGCTCGAACACGCCCTGGACGGTCTCGACGATGTGCGTCAGGAGCTGCGAGAGGGTGAGGTCGCCGATCAATGCCTGCGACAGGTCGTACAGGCGGCCGGCCTCCTCCGTCCGCCGCACCGCTTGTTCGCGTGCCCGTTGGAGTTGGGCCACCACCTGGGCCACGATGAGCACCACCAAGACGTAGACGACCAGGGCGATCCAGTTCTGGGGCGAGCGGACCGTCAGGGTGCCATAGGGGGGCAGGAAGTAGTAGTCGTAGGCGAGGAAGCCGGCCACTGCGCCCACGGCACCGGCGATGAACCCGCCGATGACGACGCCGATGACGGCCGGCAGCACGAAGACCAGTGCTGGGATCGCGATGCTCAGGTGCGCCCGGAAGGGGAGGAGCACCGCGAGCAGGACGCCCAGCGACGCGAGCATCGCAACCGTCCCCATCGCGGTGCGCTGGTACGTTCCCTGGCTGACGAGCCTGCCTCGAATCACGTGTGTCACAGCTTTCAGTCGGCCGTTGAAGTGCCGGCTCCCGAGTGTACCGACGCCCTGACCGGGTCCGGCCGGACGAGGTGGAGATGAGCACAACCGGCGACGACGAAGGGGTGCGGCCCGCAGGGCGGTTCCGTGTCTACCTCGGTGCGGCCGCGGGCGTGGGCAAGACCTGCGCCATGCTCGACGAGGGGTGGCGGCGCTTCCAACGCGGCGCCGACGTCGCGATCGGGTTCGTCGAATCGCATAAACGCCCTTACACCATTGAGCAGATTCGCGACCTGCCGATTGTGCCGCGCAAGCGGGTCACCTACAGAGACGCGGAGTGGGAGGAGATGGACGTCGACGCGGTGATCGCACGCCGTCCCGAGGTCGTTCTGATCGACGAGCTGGCTCACACCAACGTGCCCGGCTCGGGGCGCCACCAGAAGCGTTGGGAGGACGTCCTCGAGATCCTCGATGCGGGGATTGCGGTGATCACGACGGTCAACATCCAGCATCTTGAGTCCCTGGCCGACGCGGTCGAGCGGATCACCGGGGTGGCGGTGCGCGAGCGGGTGCCCGACTGGGTCGTCCGGCGTGCCGACCAGATTGAGCTGATCGACTCCTCCGCCGACCAGCTGAGGCGCCGGATGCTCCACGGAAACATCTACCCAAAGGAGAAGGTGCCGGCTGCCCTGTCGGGATTCTTCCAGGCGCAAAATCTCGTCGCGCTCCGCGAGCTCTCGCTGCGCTTCGTGGCCGACGAGACAGAGGAGGAGCTGCTCGAGTACATCCGCTCGCGCGGAGCGGCAGGTGAGGTCTGGGACACGACCGAACGGATTCTCGTCGCGGTGACCGGTGCTCCGGGCAACGCGTCGGTGATCCGCCGGGCCGCACGCATCGCGGCGCGTACGAAGGCGGACCTCATCGCGCTCCACGTCGTCTCCGGTGACGCCGAGGCCCGGAGCGCGAGCACCGAAGAGCTCGAGGAGCTCGTGAAGGCCGTCGGCGGCCGGTGGGAGACGCTTGAGAGTGAGAACGTGGCTAAGGCGATCTTCGCGTTCGCCGTCGACCAGCAGATCACCCAGATCGTCGTCGGGACGTCACGGCTTACCCGCTGGCAGTCCGTCACGCGCGGGTCGGTGATTCAACAGATCCTGCGAATGGCGTCCGACAACGACATAGACGTGCACGTCATCGCTCGACGGGACGACGGCAACGGGCGTCTGGCCGCGCCCGAGGAGGAGTAGCGGCGCCCGCGACACCGCGGGGTCGCTCAGCCGCCGGCGAGGTCGCCGAACGCGGCGTCCGCAGCGAGCTTCGCCGCTAGCTGCATGCACCGGTTGAGGTGGGCCAGCGCCTTGGCCCGCCGTGGGTCGCGGGCCAGGTATTTGGCCAATGCAACGGGATCGGCGGAACCGTCGGGCTTGCTGAGGCCGAAGACGGCCTGATCCACGATGCGCTCGTCCGGGCGGTCACTGATGCCGCGGTAGACGGACCAGGGCACCCCGGCTTCCTCGCACACCTCTGCCACCCCGGCCGCCTCCATGTCCACCGCTCCGAAGCCGCTCTCGAGGATCGGCCGCCAGACCGTCTCGTCGTCGAAGAGGCCTTCGGTCGTCATCAAGGCGCCTGAGGCCTCGCGACCCGGCAACGGGTGCGTGGCGTACTCCGGCCCTTCCGGATGGAGCTGGACACGGCTGGGCACGAACAACGTCCCCACCGGCAGCTCCGGGTGCAGGCCGCCTGCGATGCCCACGACCATCACGTGGTCGAAGGTGCCCGTGGCGAGCGCGCGGCGCGTGGCCTCCCGTGCCAGCGCCGGACCCATGCCGGTCACCAGGGAGACGACGGACCAGTCCCCGGCCGTGCCCGTGTGCGAGAACACCGGGTCGTCCACGGTCGGTTGGAGCCCGCCCGAGGCGACGATGGCCTTGAGTTCGGGCCGCATCGGGGCGAGGACGGCGACCCGCCTGGTCGGAGTGGTCACCACACCATCATTGCGGCAGTTGGGTACGGTGTGCTGCCGGCCAGCCGAGAGGAGAGCGATGCCCAGCGCCGAACAGGTCGTCCGCGATTTCTGCGCCGCCGCCAGCAAACGGGATGCGGCGCTGCTCAGGTCCTTTCTCGCCGACGACGTCGTGTACCACAACATCCCGATGGACCCGGCCGAGGGTATTGAGGCGGCCATGGCCGTCGTCGACATGTTCGTGGGCATGTGCGACGCCCTCGACTTCGAAATCCACCACCTGGCCAGCGACGGCTCCACCGTGCTCACGGAGCGGACCGACACCTTCACCATAAAAGGGAAGACGGCCCCTCTGCCCGTCATGGGCGCCTTCCACGTCAGCGACGGGAAGATCACCGCATGGCGGGACTATTTCGACATGGGGCAGGTCACCAAGATCTTCGAGTTGGGATAGCGGCGCGTCTGCTTCCTGAGGTCGCCTGCGCCCGCGGACCACGCCCGGGCGACCGCTCCCTAGTACCCGTGACACTCTCCAGGCGCGTCCGGCGGCCCCTGGCCGTGCGCGGCTTCCCACGCCAGCTGGACCGACAGGGGCGCGCTTCCCGCGGTGGGGTAGCCGTCGAAGCCGTCCCATGCGAGGATGCCGAAGTATCCAGCGCGGGGGTCGTCGCGTCCTCCCTCCTCACACATCGCCGTGGGCATCCAGGCCGCCGGTATCGCGTTCACAGAGTTGGCGGCCGCGACAGCCTTGAGGAAGGCGGCCTCTTTGAGGTAGGCGACCTCCTGTAGGTATTTCGTCTCTTGCTGCGCAGTGACCGCCTTGTAGAACGCGGCTAGCGCAGCCGCCTTGCGTGCCTCGGTGTACGACGTCAACTTCATGCCGACCCTGACCGCCCGCGAACGGCTGTCGGCGGCGTGGCTCCGCGCCGATGAGGTCGGGCCACCGCTGAATAACGCGAAAAGTAGTGCTGGTATCACAATGACGGTCGTTGCCGTCGCGAGTGCAATGCGAGTCCGCACGGCACCTCCCTTCGTCGGGCGCGCGCGAGCGCGCCGGGCTCTGCTCGGTGGGGGCGGGCTCCGGCCTTTGCATTCACGCCCCGAACGGCGAGCGGGCAGGCATCGTCCGTTCTGGCTCTTCGCCGCAGGGTGTGCGGCCGGTGGTGTACAGCCCTTCGGGGTTATTCCTCGGCGGCGTCCTCAATTCGCATCGCCGCCCGGCCAGAGCGAGGGCGGCTTCTCGGTGGTTCGGTCTTCACAGCCCGCACACGAAGCGGGTGCTCCAGGGCTCCCAGCCGCGCTCGCTGAAGAGCTTCAGCGCGGCCGCGTCCTGCACCGCGGGCGGGTAATCCTCAGCAGGGCTGGGCAGTCCCGTGAGGCCCTCCCACGTGCCGAGCTCGAACTGGTAGGCCCCGCCGTTGCCCTCGCTGTAGTTGTCGCTCGACTCGTGCGCTCGGATGCACGCCCAGTCGGGAGTGTTCGTGCTCGTGGCGTCGGACGCGCCGCCGGCGGGCGCGGGTTGCGGCGCCGGCGCGGGTGCCGGCGCCGGAGGGGCAGCGGCAGCCGCCGCCGCAGCTGCTGCCGCGGCCGCTGCAGCGGCCTCCTGTTGATGCGCCCCGACCGCCCGGTAGAAGGCGGCCTGCTGCGCGGCGACGAGTGCCTGCAGGTAGGCGGCCTGCTCTTGCGCGATCACCGCGTTGTAGAAGGTCGCAAGCTTTGCCGTTTTCACGGCCTGGGCATAGGACATGAGCTTCGGGCCGGCCAAGCTCGTTAGGTGTTGTCCGTTTTCCTGGTGCCGCGTGCCTGTCCGGGCGGACGCGGCGGGGCTTCCGGTTGAGAACATCGTCAAAAGAACTAGTGGAATCAAAATGACGGCCACCGCCGTCGTGAGTGCAATGCGGAACCGCACGGCACCTCCCTTCGTCGGGCGCGCAGGCGCGCCAGGCTCTGCTCGGTGTGGGCGGGCTCCGGCCATTGCATTCGCGCCCCGAACGGCGAGCGGGAAGGCTTCGTCCGTTCTGGCTTGTCGCCGCAGGGTGTGCGGCCGGTTGTGTACAGCCCCTCAGGTTGTCCTGGGTGTCGTCCTCGTTTCGTGGCACGTCGGGCCCGACCCGCGGACGGGCGCGTCGGGACCATCGTGTGGTCTAAGTGCTCCGATCGGCTTGCGCCTCCTTCGGATATGTCGGCGCAGTTCCCGCCGCCGCATCTATCCGAAAGACCGATCTGGCTTTTGTGGAGGCCACTCTAGCGGGGGGCGGACGCCAACCGAGGTTCACCTCACAATCACCCAGCTGAACTGGGGGTTTATCGCCCAAGCTTGTGATACGGATCACAAACCTCCAGGTAAGGACTCTCTTTTTGGATCAATAGTCGACATAAATTTGTTCTCAATTCCACAAAAATGCGCCTGACCAGTGGCAACGCACGATCGCGCAAGTGGATAGGACGCGCTCCGAAAACCTGCGGCAAGCATTCTGCACTGCGTAGGGTCCCGTTCCGAAACCTTCGGCAAGTCTTTGCACCACAGAGGAGAGAACAGCGTGCCGTCGAGCGCCCGCGTCAATGACCGCTACACAGTGGCCGGCCTGATCCGGCACCTGGCACGGGCGCAGCCGGATCACGAGATGTTCGTGGTCGGCGACGAGCGCCGGTCGTGGGAGGCGGAGTACAAAGCCGCCTGCCGGGTGGCCCAGGCGCTTGCTCGCGACGGACTCGCCGTGGGTGATCGGATCGCCTTCCTCGACCGCAATGGCTTGGCGTACTTCGACGTCCTCTTCGGGGGCTCGTTCATCGGCGCGGTGAACGTGGCGGTGAACTGGCGCCTGTCCCCCGCAGAAATGGCGGCCATCATCGACGACTCGCAAGCCCCGATCCTCGTCGTGCACCCCGACTACCTGGCGGCGCTCGCCGACATGAAGAGCGGGCTGCCCTCGGTCCGGCGGATCGTGGTCCTCGGGAGCGATCCCGCCGTCGCGGACGCCCGGGCTGTGACCTTCGACGAGTGGATCGCCGGGTGCCCGGAGGAGGACCCGGGCCACGTGGGCGCACCCGACGAGGTGAGCATGCAGCTCTACACCTCGGGCACCACCGGGTTGCCAAAGGGGGTCATGCTGACCAACGCCAACCTCTCGACGGCGATTGAGGCGGCGGGGGAGACGTTCCACGCCAGCAGCGATGTCGTGAGCCTGGTCGCCATGCCGCTCTTCCACATCGGGGGCTCCGGCTGGGCCCTGTCGGCCATGTCGCGGGGCGGGCGCTCGGTCATCCTCCGAGACGTGGACCCGTCGTTGCTGCTGCGGCTCATCGAGAACGAAGGCATCACTGAGATGTTCCTCGTCCCGGCTGTCCTCATGGTCCTTCTCGCCACGCCGGGTCTCGCCGGCACCGATCTTTCGAGTGTGCGCACCATTTTCTACGGGGCTTCACCCATCTCCGAGGACGTCCTCGTCAAGTGCATGACCGCGTTCGGCTGCGCCTTCTGCCAGGTGTACGGGATGACCGAGACGACAGGCGCGATCACGTGGCTGCCCTTCGAGGACCACGATCCGGGTGGTCCCCGGCAGGGCCTGCTGCGTTCAGCCGGCAAGCCACATCCGTCAATTCACTTACGCATCGTCGAGCCGGACACCGGCAAGGACGCTGATCTCGGCGAGGTGGGGGAGGTGTGGACACGGTCGGCCTTCAACATGGCGGGCTACTGGGCCAAGCCCGACGAGACCGCGGTGACGATCGATGCGGACGGCTGGCTGCATACGGGTGATGCGGGGTACTTCGATGCGGAGGGCTATCTGTATCTGCACGACCGGATGAAGGACATGATCGTCAGCGGCGGCGAGAACATCTACCCGGCCGAGGTGGAGAACGTCCTCCTCTCGCACGCCGACGTCGTCGACGCCGCCGTCATCGGTGTTCCAGACGAGAAGTGGGGTGAGACGGTGAAGGCGATCGTCGTGCTCGCACCCGGTGCGGCGCTGGACGAGCGGGCCGTCTTATCGCACTGCCGGGAGAACCTGGCCCACTACAAATGCCCCACGTCCGTCGACACCGCCGATGGGCTGCCCCGCAACCCGTCCGGCAAGATCCTCAAGCGCGAGCTGCGTGCGCCCTACTGGGCGGGCCAGGATCGGGCCATTCACTGAGCCGACGGCAGCGCGAGGCCGGTGGGCGCAGTGCGTGCTACCCGAAGGTGAAGTCGTACGCCTCCACGCCGGGGGAGACGGTCAGCGTCAGCCTGCCCGACGCGAGACCGGCGCCCGAGAGGAGGGTGTAGAGCTTCGGGACGCCGCCTACGGAGAGCGTGGTGAGATGGCGCGCGTTGAACGACACTCCGTTGAACGCCACTCCCACGGTGCCGTGGCCGCTCATGACCAGGTAGACGTCATCCGCGGTGAACTGCAAACTCAACGTCGCGTCGGACCCGGCCGTCGCCTCTTCGCTGTGCACCGTCCAGGTGCCGCTGAAGGCGAGGCTGTTGTCTGGGATCGTCGAGGGCGCGTGGTAGGTGATCGTCTTGTCCTGGGCCACCGAGGTCCCGACCTCGTTGTCGAGCCGTTCGTACCCGACGTAGCTCTCAGGCGTGATGTTCTCGTTCGTCGGGGTCTTGTCTGGGACATCAGTACGAGGTGGCAGGTTGGTCACCCCGTTGGCCGAGAGGAGCATGCGGATGTTGGACTCCATGGTCCCGTAGCCGCCCTCGCCGAAGCTGTACGCCCGCACGACCCCGGTCGGGTCGATCAGGTAGTCCGCCGGCCAGTATTCGTTGTTCCAGGCGTCCCAGGTGTCCAGGTTGTCGTCCACTGCCACCGGGTAGTCGATGCCAAGGTTGCCCGCGGCGCTCTCCACGTTGGACACAACGTGTTCGAACGCGAATTCGGGTGAGGACACCCCCACCACCACCAGGCCGTCCTTCTTGTAGTCGTTGTACCAACCCTCCACGTGGGGCAGTGCGCGCTGGCAGTTGATGCACGAATAGGTCCAGAAATCGATGAGCACGACCTTGTCTCGCAGCTGGCTCAGGGAGAGCGGCTGGTTGCCCGGCGTGTTGAACCAGGCCGTGATGCCCGTGAAGTTCGGCGCCCGCCCGAGGTTCGGCAGGTCCGTCTTGTTGGCCATGAACACCGCAGGCTTCTTCGGAGCCTGCGTGCCGGACGCCGACGGGGCCGTCGTCGTGGTTGTCGTGCTCGTCGCCGTCCCACGTGTGGCTCCGGCCGCGAGATGCCCGCTCTGCGAGTTGCCCGTGTCCGTCGAGGTGCAGGTTGCCTTCTTCCCCTCGAGCCGGGCGTTGGCGGCGGCGAACTGGTTCTCCTTCTCGCCGCTCAGTTGCCGGAGTTGGGTGCACGCCGAGCCCGTTGACTCGATGTGATCTTCGAGCGCGGTCGTGTACCCCGGCACGTCACGTTGCAACGCGCCCAGCCAGTTGAACGCGATGGCCAGGGTGGTGACCCCGAGCACGACGCCCGCGACGCGCCGGACGGTTGGGAGGTGGCTGCGCAGGGAGGTCCAATTCGTCGCGGCGCGTTGGGCCACGATGGCGAGGACGAGGAGGGGGATAGTCACACCGAGTGCGTAGAAGAGCGTGACCAGGAGCGAGGTGAAGCCCACCCGGTGGTGCGCCGCCGCCACGGAGATGGCGGTCAGGACCGGCCCGGCGCAGGGAACGAACACGAGCCCGAGGCTGAGCCCGAGGACGAACCCGCCGCCTTCGGTGGCGTACCGCGACGAGCCGAGCCGGGTGAAGGGCCGTTCCAGGACCTCACCGATGCGAGGGATCAACAGGCCCACGGACAACGCGCCCAGCAGACCGACACCGAGCCAGAACAGGAAGTCCTGCGGCAGATGCAGGAAACTGAGCAGGGAGCTGGCGAACAGCACCGAGATGCTGAAACTCGCCACGATGCCGGCGATGATGATGTAGGGCCGGGCGCGGTTGCTGTCGGTGGAGCCGCCGGCCATGACGACCGGGATCACCGGGACGATGCACGGTGAGAGACCCGTGATCAGGCCGCCGACGAACGCGATGAGGATCAGCTCACCCATCGGCGTTTCTCTCTCGGCTCTTCTGGCTGGCCACCGGCCCTCCTCCGGGCACGTTCCTCCCTCGGCGAAGCTAGTGGCCCGGTGACCTCAGGAAACGTCGCCCTGGGGTCGCGGGCGGTGGGCGGGCAAACTGGATAACGGTGATCAGCGTCAACTGGATCTACCTGGGGACCGCCATCGGGGCCCTCGGTACTGCGGTCTACCTGCGCGACACGCTGCGCGGCACCACCCAACCCAACCGGGTGACCTGGTTGCTCTGGGCGATCGCCCCCCTGCTGGCGGCGGCCGTCGAGCTCAACCAAGGGGTCGGATTGCGCGCCCTGCCGACCTTCATGGTGGGTTTCATGCCTCTGCTCGTGTTCGCGGCGTCGTTCCACAACCCGGCCGCAGTGTGGAAGATCCGCCGCATCGACTACGCCTGCGGCCTCATGTCGGTGGTGGGCACCGCCGTATGGCTGGCGACGCGCAACGGCGTGCTCGCCATTTCCGCCGCCATCGTCGCCGACTTCCTGGCCGGTGTGCCCACGCTGATGAAGAGTTGGACCCATCCGGAGACGGAGACGGTGCACTCGTACGTGGGTGTGGTCATCAGCATGGCGGTCGTCCTGCTGACCATCGACCACTGGACCTTCGACGTGGCCGCGTTTCCCATCTTCATCGTGTGCATGGGGTCGGTCCAGGTCTTCCTGGTTGGGTTCGAGCCGGGGCCCCGCTTGCGCCGGGCGCGCCACAGCGTCTCTCTCGCAGAGCCGTCCACGACCCGGTAGCGAACGAAGGGCCGGGACGGATCGCTCCCGCCTGCTAGGAATGCCGCCGAGACCCACCCGACGTCGATCGGAGAAGGAGAAGGGAGCGGGCATGACAACCGCACACGTCAACGGTGTCGACATCGAGTACGTCACCGAGGGTGACCCCGCGGACCCGCCGCTGCTCCTCGTGATGGGCCTGGGCGGGCAGCTCATCGCCTGGCCGCAGGGATTCGTCGACGGACTGCGGGCCCGCGGCTTCTATCTCATCCGCTACGACAACCGAGACTGCGGCCTTTCCACGAAGTTCGAAGGGATGCCGGACATCGCCGCGCTCTTCGGCGGCGACGCGTCCTCGGCGCCCTACCGCGTTGAGGACATGGCCGAGGACGCCGCCGCGCTGCTCCAGCACCTCGGCGTGGAGCGGGCGCACGTCGTCGGGGTCTCCATGGGCGGCATGATCACCCAGGCCCTCGCGGTCCACCACGCCGACCAGTTCCGGACGGCGTGCTCCATCATGTCGACGACGGGCGACCGGTCGGTCGGCGCGCCCACCGGGGAGGCGATGAGCGCGCTGCTGCGGCCCGTGGCGACGAGCCGCGAGGAGGCGATCGAGGCCAGCCTGGAGGGGAGCCGCGTCATCGGCTCGCCCAAGTATCCGACGGCCGACTCCTACCTGCGGGAGCGCGCCGCGGCGGCCTACGACCGCAGCTATTGCCCCGACGGCACCGCCCGCCAGCTCGGCGCCATCCTCGCCTCGCCCGACAGGACCGAAGGGCTGCACGGCGTGCGCATGCCGTTCCTCGTGATCCACGGCGAGGACGACCCGCTCGTCACGCTCAGCGGCGGAGAGGCGACGGCGGCCGCCGTGCCCGGATCGAAACTCATCACCATCCCAGGCATGGGGCACGACCTGCCCGAGGCGCTCTGGGCCGACTTCACCGACGCCATCGTCGCCAACGCGGAGCTGGCCACGGTCTGAGCGACGGTCAGGCGGGCAGGGCGTTTGCCGCCGCCACCGATGCAAACCACTCGGCGCTCGGCTTCGCCCTGCG
This sequence comes from uncultured Acidimicrobiaceae bacterium, assembly GCA_963834405.1. Classification (GTDB taxonomy): domain Bacteria; phylum Actinomycetota; class Acidimicrobiia; order Acidimicrobiales; family RAAP-2; genus Bog-473. Next base: position 973,175 of record CAWIBX010000005.1, read on the forward strand.
CTCGAACGTGTCGCGGTCGACGCTGACGATGCCGAACTTGGGCCGGTAGCCCAGCGCCCACTCGAAATTGTCCAGCAGCGACCAGTAGGTGTAGCCCCGCACGTCGACGCCGTCGGCCAGCGCGTCCAGGACGCCCGCCAACGCCTGCTGCACGTAGTCGATGCGCTGCTCGTCGTCGGTGGTGCCGATGCCGTTCTCCGTGACGAGCAGCGGCACGGCGCCGCCGGTGTAGTCCCAGGCGCGGCGGAGGCAATGCCCGAGCGACGCCGGATAGAACTCGTAGCCCATGTCGAGCACGGGGATGCCCTCTTCGTAGCCGGCCCAACCGTCCGGGCCGATCAGCATGCGCGTGTAGACCTGGACGCCAAGGAAGTCGTCGCCCTTGGTCGCATCGAGAAAGACGTCCTCGGCGTGGTGGCGGATGCTGTCGAGGCGCTCCTCACCGCCCGGCGCGAGCTGGTAGTCCGTCATGGACAGGGTCAGGCCGACGGGGACTCCGGGCGCGGCGGACCGGATGGCGTCGACGGCGACACCGTGCGCGTCGACGAAGCGAGCCGCCACCGTGCGCGAGAGCGCGACGTCGGTCTTGCCCGGCGGGAACATGCCGGCGTGCCAGCCCATGGTGGCCACGATGTTCGGCTCGTTGAGCGTGCAGGCGCTGGCCATCACGTCGCCGAGGGCCTCGGCGACCACCGTGCAAAAGCGGCCGAAGCGCTCGACGGCGAGGTCGGTCTCCCAGCCACCCTGCGCGGTCAGCCAACGTGGCGTCGTGAAGTGGTGGAAGGTCACGACGGGGTCGACGCCGCGGGCGCGCAGGCGCGTGCACTGGCGGCGGTACTGCGCCAGCGCGGCGCGGGAGATCTCCCCCTCCGCGGGTTCGATGCGGCTCCACTCCACCGAGAAGCGGTAGTTGTCGAGCCCGAGCTCCGCCACCAGGTCGGCGTCCTGTTCCCAACGCAGCCACGAGTCGCACGCGTCACCGGAGGGCTCGGCGCAGATGGAGCCCGGGGCGTGCTCGAAGGCCCACCAGTCGTTGTTGACGTTCCCGCCCTCTATCTGGTGCGCGGCCGTCGCGGTGGCCCACCGGAAGCCCTCGGGGAACGCCCGGTCCCGTCCGTCCGCAGCCATCAGTGCGCCCTCCCCGCTCCGTCCGTCCTGTCGCTTGCCTCTGTGCGAGGGCTGCACGGTATCGTTGCCTGACGATGGCGTCATATTCCCCGCCGGTTCGTCACGCCCCCGATTCGGAACGGGAACCCGTGGACGCGCCGCGCCCGGCGGCGGGGCCCGGGCCCGACAACGGTCCCATGGTGGAGGCGCACGGCCTGGTCAAGCGTTTCGGCGACTTCGTCGCGGTGGACCACGTCGACTTCACCATTCAAAAGGGCGAGTCCTTCGGGTTCCTCGGTCCCAATGGTGCGGGCAAAACGTCGACCATGCGGATGATCTCGTGCCTCAGCCCGCTCGGCGGCGGTACGTTGCGCGTGCTCGGCCTCGACCCGGCCGCCGATGGCCCGCGGATCCGGGCCCGCATGGGGCTGGTGCCCCAGGAGGACTCGCTCGACCTGGAGCTGACGGTGCTCGACAACCTGATGATCTACGGGCGGTACTTCGACATGCCGCGCAAGGTCATCCGCGAGCGGGCCGAGCAGTTGCTGGACTTCGCCCAGCTGTCGGAGCGGGCCAACGACCGGGTGGACCCCTTGTCGGGCGGCATGAAGCGGCGCCTGACCATCGCCCGGGCGCTCATTTCGGACCCCGACCTCCTCATCCTCGACGAGCCCACGACCGGGCTCGACCCCCAGGCCCGCCACCTGCTCTGGGACCGCCTGTACCGGCTGAAGCAAGACGGGGTGACGCTCGTGATCACGACCCACTACATGGACGAGGCGGAACAGCTGTGCGACCGCCTCGTAGTGATGGACAAGGGCCGGTTCGCCGCCGAGGGCACGCCACGGCAGCTCATTGACGCCTACTCGACCAAGGAAGTGGTCGAGCTGCGGTTCGCGCCGGGCCAGCACGAGGAGGTGGCGCCGTCGCTGGTGGACCTGGCCGAGCGCCAGGAGGTCCTGCCCGACCGCATCCTCCTCTACACCGACGACGGGGACGCGGCCTTGGCGGAAGTGGCTCGCATGGGCCACGTGGCCCAGAGCACGCTGGTGCGCCGGTCGACGCTCGAGGACGTGTTCCTCCGCCTCACCGGGCGCACCCTGGTCGACTGATCCGGTGGCCACGGTCACGCAGGGTCTCCCCGCGCCCGGCGGGAGCCGTCTGTTCCAGCACGGCGAGCCCCTTCCGGCACGGCGCATGGCGACGCCGATGTGGCTGCGTGCCGCGGCCTACTGGGCCTACCAGTACAAGCGGACCTGGCGCAGCTCCGTCGTCACCAGCTTCCTGATACCGGTCTTGTACCTGGCGGCGATGGGCATCGCGCTGGGCTCGCTCATCGACAAGCACTCGCACGGCGTCGACGGAGTCACCTACGTGGCGTATCTCGCACCGGGGCTGTTGGCCGGCACCTGCATGCAGATCGGCACGAACGACGCCACCTACCCCGTGATGGGCGGCTTCAAGTGGATGCGCACCTACCACGCCCAGCTGGCGGGCCCCCTCAGCGTCTACGACGTCCTGCTGGGTCACCTGGCCTGGATCGCGGCCCGCCTGACCATCGTCGTCACCATCTACCTTGCGGTGATGGCGGCGTTCGGCGTCGTCTACTCCCCGTGGGCCGTGCTGGCTCTGCCGGCCGCCGTCCTCACGGGCATCGCGTTCTCGGCGCCGGTCAGCGCGTTCGCCGCCACGCAGGACAAGGACTCGTCGTTCTCGACCCTGTACCGCTTCGCCATCATCCCGATGTTCCTCTTCTCGGGGACGTTCTTCCCCATTTCACAGCTCCCGGTCTGGCTCCAGGTGGTCGCCTACGTCACCCCGCTGTACCACGGCGTGGCGTTGTGCCGCGACCTCACGCTCGGGCAGGTGAGCTGGGCGGATCTCGGACACGCTGCCTACCTGTGCGCGCTGGTCGCCGTCGGCTACGCGGCGGGGCGCCGGACCTTCGCCCGGCGGTTGGTGGTGTGAGGGTGGAGGCGGAGGTTGAGGTGGAGGTGGAGGTGGAGTTGGAGTTGGAGTTGGAGGTGGACCGGTGACGACCTCCATCCCGAGTCCTGCCACGACGAGCGCCGGCAGCGCCTCGCCGGACCGGCGCCCCCCCGGAGCCGCACTGCGCATCACGCCGCTGGCGTTGCTGGGAGGGCGCCACGCTTCGCGGGTGCTCGAGCGCAACGTCCTCGTCTACCGGCGCTCGTGGATCTTCATCGTCTCCGGCTTCTTCGAGCCGCTCTTCTACCTGCTCTCCATCGGGGTGGGGCTGTCGCACCTCGTCGGGCCCATCAACGTGGACGGGACGCTCGTGCCCTACACCGCGTTCGTGGCACCCGGCCTCTTGGCCTCGTCCGCCATGAACGGCGCCATGCTCGACTCCACCTTCCTCGTCTTCTTCAAGCTCAAGATCGCCAAGACCTACGACGCCATGCTGGCGACGCCGCTGGGCGTCGACGACGTAGCAATCGGGGAACTGAGCTGGTGCGTCATACGTTGTGCCCTCTACTCGGCCGCGTTCCTCACCATCATGGCGATCCTCGGGTACGTGGTCACACCCTGGGCCGTCCTCTGCTGGCCGGCGGCGATACTGACGGGCCTCGCCTTCGCCTCGGCGGGTATGGCCGGAACCACCTACATGCGGACCTGGCAGGACTTCGACATGATCTCGCTGGCCTTCATCCCGCTCTTCCTCTTCTCGGCCACTTTCTACCCGCTGACCGTCTACCCGGGCTGGCTGCAGGCGGTGGTGCGGTGCACGCCGCTCTACCAGGGCGTGGTCCTGGTGCGCGCGGCCGACCTGGGCATCTGGAACTGGGTCCTGCTGGCCCACATCGCCTATCTCGCCACGATGGCCGTCGCCGGCGTGCTCATCACACGGCGGCGGCTCGGCAAGCTCCTGCTCCCGTAATCGGCGCGTCCGGCGACCGGTACCGTGGGGCCGCACGTGCGGCGCCCGCAGCACCTGCAGCACCTACTGACCTGTGGAGGACGAGGAACCCGACGGACATGAACATCGTGGTGAGCAACGTCAAGGGTGGCGTCGGCAAGACGACCACGGCCGTCTATCTGGCCGCGGCGGCGGCCCGGCGCGGGCGGGGCCCGGTCGTCCTGGTCGACGCCGATCCCCAGGGGGCCTCGGCGGAGTGGTACGACGCCGATCCGATTGAGGAGGTGGAGCTCCTGGAGGGGCCGTCGGTCCGCACCGTGTCCAAGGCCATGAACCAGGAGGAGGGCATCGTGGTGGTCGACACGCCGCCCGGCGAGGGCACGGTCGTGCAGGCCGCGCTGGCGCGGGCGGACTCCGTCGTCATCCCGACCCGGGCCGGTGGCGTGGAGCCCAACCGGGTCGTGGCCACGCTGGCGATGACGCCGCGCAACGTCCCCGCCGGGGTGGTGATCTGCTCGGCCCGGCTCGGCACCAACGACCTGGACGCCACCATCGGCTGGTGGACCGAGCTCAAGGTGCCGGTATGGGGCATCGTGCCCGAACGGGTCTCCATTGCCGCCGGGCCCGCAGCGCGGCTGTCGGCCGAGGGCATGGAGCACTACGAGAAGGTGCTGCGCAAGGCGACGGCCAAGCGCTAGCCGCCAGCGCTGATGTCAGCGGTTTGGGCGCCGGTTTGCAGCTCCGTGTGGAAGTGGCTGTCCGGCCAGGAGACAGGTGCCTTGCCATGCAGCTGACCGATCAGCTCCGACAGGAACCAACGCCGCACCGCCACGCTCGTCGGTGACGCCGGCATGGTGAGCAGGTGGTCCGAGAGCCCGAATTCGTCGGCCTCGTCGAGCATGGCGTTGTAGAACTCGCAGGCGACGACCGCGGACTGCGGGAGCTCAAGCTCCCAGTCGAACCACGAGACGTCGTGGTCGACGGCGTCTTGCCACACTTCGTCCATGCCGGGTCCCAGGCGGTTGAAGCGTGTCCCGATTTCTGACACAAGCACCGACAGGCGGTCGGGCAGGGCAGGCGTGCCATCCTCCTCGGGCCGCTCCTTCATCAGCCGCAGTTCGCGGAAAAGGGCCTCGTACTCCTCGCTCGACTTCTGGATCAAGTCGACCGGAATGCCCAACAGGCGGACGGTGACATTGGGGGACGGGGCGCCATCGCCATGGAGGTCGGCGTGCGCGATGCCCGCCAGGTCGAAGCGGAAGCTGCCATCCGAGATGCTGAGGGGCGTCACCGGGAAATCCACGGGGAGCTCGAACCAGACGATCTTCCCGCCCTCGACGGGCTGCACGCCCCAGTTGGATGCCAGCGTCTTGAACAAGGTCAGCCCGCGTCCGGTCGCGGCCTCGCGGCCGTAGTCCTTGATCGACGGGAGCGAGGTGTCGCCGTCGGCGACGTCGATGCGGATGCGGCCCGGGAGGATATGCAACGTGACGCAGAGCGGCGTCCCGGCGTGCAGTACGGCGTTGGTCACCAGCTCGGAGGTCAGAAGGCCGGCACATTCAACGACCTCCGGAGGGAGGTCGCGCAGGTGTGCCGCGATCCAGTGTCTCGCCACCGGGGTGCTCTCCACGACTGGCTCGAGGTGCAGGGTCGACATCCCATCACGTGTCGTACCCAGGGACGGCGTAGCTATGCCTGCGGCCGCCGCACCGGCGTAGCTGAGGCACAGAACGACGACATCATCAGTGCGCGGCTCGTCGTCCCCCATCATCGAGGCCCCCAACATGGATGCGAACGCCGCCGCCGGGCGTTCCGGCCACCCGTCGTTGGCCATGACAGACGCGGTCGTGGCGAGCCGCTCCATGCCGGCGGTGATGGGCTCGCCGCGTCGCTCCACAAGTCCGTCCGAGTACAGGATCAGCGCATCGCCCGGCTCGAGCACGAACTCGTCCCGTGGCCGGGGTGCCCCGCTCAGACCGGCGGCGATGAGCAGCGTCCGCTGCGTGGGGCAGAAGACCGCCTGGCCGTCGGCGCGCAGGACGAGCGGAGGCGGGTGCCCGGCGTTGGAGAGCACGACCCGGCCGGTCGCGGGGTCGATGGCGCCCACGACCGCGGTGACGACCCGGTCCTCGACGAGAGAGTCGAACAGGAGATCGAGCGACGACAGCACCTCGGTCGGCGACTGCCCGGCGACCGCGTAGGCCCGAATGGCGCTGCGCACCTGCCCCATGAGCGCAGCCGCCGGTGCACCCTTACCCATGACATCGCCGACACTGAAGAACACACTGCTCGGACCCAGCTGGAAGACGTCGTACCAATCACCTCCGACGTAGGTGCCGGCGACGCCGGCCCGGTACTCCGCATCGAGCCGCAGGCCGGTGACGTCGGGCAGCGAGTCGGGTAGCACGGCGCGTTGCAACACCTCTGCCACCACGTGCTCGCGCTGGAACCGCGTCGCGTTCGACAGGGCGACGCCGGTCCGGCTCGCCACCTCCGTGGCCAGCGCGACATCGTCCGTCTCAAACACGCGACCCGGCCTGTCAATGAACGTCATGACGCCGATCACCTTGCCGTTGGCGGCGAGCGGCACGGAGAGAACGGTGGAGACCTGCTCATCCCCGGGCTCCTCCTCTGCCGCACCGAGCGTCGGCCCCAGCTCGGGATCGGGCGCGGGGACCGGGGCGAGCTGGGTCCGGCCGGTGCGGTAGGCCACCGCGGCCGGCGCATCGGAATGGAACGGCATGGGTTCGCCGTGGTCGTCGTCGCCCTCCTGTCGCCGCGCCGGGCGCAGGCCGGCCTGTACGTCCAGGCGCACCAACCCGGCGTCGCCCGGGACATGGACGACGCAGGCGTCGGACAGCCGACCCTCGACCAGGCTCATGGTGCGCCGGATCACCGTCGTGGGCTCCAGGCTCGAGCTGAGGAGACGGGTCACCTCGGAGAGCAGGGAGAGGCGGTCCCGGCTGGCCTCCGCGACGCGCAGCGCCTTTCGCTCGTGCTCGAACAGCTGGGCCCGCTCCAGTGCCTGCGCCGTCAGTGCGGCCAGCGTCGAAAGGAAGCGACGCTCGGGTTCGCCCAGCTCGGGACGGGCCACGAAGGCGAGCGTCAGCACCCCGAGCGGCCCCACGCTTCCCACCAGAGGCTCGCTGACCACCATGACCGGGTCGGCGATGTCGGAGAGGGCGGCGGCCACGAGTTCCGCAACCACGTCGTCCCCGCCGCCCACGGTGGAGACGACGGTGCGCCCAAGCCTGTAGGACGCGCCCGAGGCGGTGCCTTCGACGGAAACGATCACGTGCGAGAGCAGGGCGGGACTGCCACTGCTGGCGAGACAGGCCAAGGCGTGTTCGCCCGGCGCCGGCACCCGCACGACGCCCGACTGGGCGCCGAGTGCGCGGCGGCACCCCGCGATGGCGGCGTCGGCGACGTCGCGCGGGGTCGTCGCTGCGGCAAGCGCCGAACTGAGCTGGTGCAGATGTTGACTCCGTTCCAGGCTGACGAACTCGGTCAGCGTCAGCCGGGCGCGCTCGACCGCTTGTGCCGCCGTTCCCGCGATGGTGTCGAGGAAGTTGCGGTCGGGCTTGGAGACGGAGCGCTCGCCGACCCAATGCACGAGGAGCACGCCAATGGTCCGGTCCGAGACGACCAAGGGCACGATGGCCAGCGAGCGGAACCGGTTGCACGACAGCATCGCCACGGCCTCGGGCGGCTGGCGCCGGAGCTCCTCGATCGACTCCACGAAGATCGCCTCGGTGCGGACCGGGATCGGCCCCTCGGGCTCGAGTGCGGACAGCACCCGGTCCAATGGCTCGTCGAGGTCGTACCCGAAACGCCGCAACGTGCGGAGCGCACCACGCTCGTTGTGCACCGCAAAGGTGGCGGCGTCCACGCGCAGCTCGTCCCGCAACGCGGCGAACACCGCGTCCGCTACCTGCGACGGGTCCGCCGCCGTGGTGAGCGCGCGCGCCATGGTCTGCATCCGCTGCGCCGTCTCCGCCGCCACGCGCCGCCGCCGCTCTGCCCGCGTCTCGGAGCGGGACGTCCAGAGCTGGATGTCGCGCTGGGTACGGACGTGGGAGATCCACATGGCGACGGCGGTCGCCGCAAGCTGCGTGACGACGCGCAGCGTGTGGTTGAGCTCTCCGTAACTGTGCGGAGGTGTGCTGATGACCAGCGCGAAGAAGGTGGCCAGGAGGCCAACCAGCAAGACGCGCCAAGGCCGGGCGAACGCCGCGGCGATGAAGGGTCCGATGGCCAGAACCCCGACCAGGGAGACATTCCCACCGTAGACGGCGAAGAGGATCGCGCAGGTGGAGACCCACAACAACGCGACGAGGGTCGCGATGGCCTCGGCGCGGTCGGCCCGCTCCTTGCTCTTGTCGAGCTGTTGCTCCTCGTCTCCCACTTCGGGCACGGTCGCCTCCCCGTGCGTCTTCGCCCCGGGCTCTGTGAAAACGCTACGTCCTGGCGCCGGCCGTGTGGCACCTTCGACCGGCCGGCCCTGGTCTCCCCCTGAAACGGCGGTGAGAGCTTCTACCCGTGTGTGCCCGCCGGCAAACCCGGGAAGGTTTACATTCAAGGGGGGGTGGCTATAGAAGCACTGGCCAATCGGTATTGCATCGACGACGCCCGGGGGGCCCGACGAGGGGCGACACGCTGGAGAGCGGATGGATCAAGAGTTTCAAATAGAGGAACGACCGGGCGGGGACGTGCCGGTCATAGCGGTGAGCGGCGAGATAGACGTCGCCACGGCGCCGCAGCTGCGCGAGACGCTCCAAGGCGTGATCGCCCGCGGCAGCACGACGATCGTGCTCGACCTCCTGGGCGTGACGTTCCTGGACTCCACGGCCTTGGGCGTCCTCGTGGGCGCGCTGAAACGGTGCCGCGAGGCCGGGGGCGACCTCCACATCGTCGTCGCCGAACCGCGCATTCTGAAGATCTTCGAGATCACCGGTCTCACCAATGTCTTCACCATCGTCGACTCCGTGTCGGCAGCCGCCACGTCGTGACGGAAACGACGGAGCTCGGCGCCGGGGACCGCATTGAACTGACCTTCCCGGCCCGAGGCGACCTCATCGTCTTGGCGCGGCTGGTCACCTCGGCCGTGTCCGCCCGCGCCGGATTCGACATAGAGGAGCTCGAGGACCTCCGCCTTGCGGTCGGTGAGCTGTGCCTGCTGACGCTGGAGGGCAGCGACGGCGAGATGGGCGACCTCCGTCTGGAGCTGATCGTCCTCGGCGATGCCATCGGGGTGGAGTGCACGCTGGCGGGCGCCGCCGCCGCCGGGCCAAGCGGTGAGGGGGACGAAACCGCCCAGCTCAGCCAGCAGATCCTCGATGCCCTGGTCGACGAGCATGGCCGGGAGCGACAGGACGGATCCGTACGAGCGTGGTTGCGGAAGCGCCGGGGGGGGCATGCGGCGTGACTGTCGGCCGGGAGCGGACTCCCGGGCCCGCGTCTGACGCCAACGAGCCCGAACGACCCGCCTTGGATCCTGAGGCGCGCGAGGAGCTGATCACCGAGAACCTGGGCCTCGCGCAACAACTGGCGCGGCGCTTCCTGCACCGGGGCGAGCCGCTCGAGGACCTCGTGCAGGTCGCGTCGGTGGCCCTCGTCAAGTCAGTGGACCGTTTCGACCCCGGCCGCGGTGTCGACTTCCCGGCGTTCGCAACCAGAACCATCATCGGCGAACTCAAACGCCACTTCCGTGACAAGGGGTGGGCCGTACGCGCCAGCCGACGGGTCCAGGAGCTCTACCTCGAGCTCGGCCATGCCACCTCCTCGCTCGTGCAGGAGCTGGGCCGCAGCCCGACGGTCGCCGAACTGGCAGAAGCGACCGGGGCCACAGAAGAAGCGGTCCTCGAGGCGATAGAAGCGGGCCAGGGTTACCGCGCCGCGTCCATAGACGCGACCGAGAGCGAGGACGACCCCCTGGCGGCCCGGCTCGGTTCGCAGGACGCCAACTACGACTCGGTTGAGGACAGGGTCGTGCTGGGCCCGGCCTTGGCCACGCTGCCGGCCCGCGAGCAGTCCATCCTGCGCATGCGGTTCGTCGAGGGGCTGACCCAGTCGGAGATCGCCGTCGCCGTGGGCGTGAGCCAGATGCACGTGTCCCGCCTCCTCAGCTCCAGCCTGGAGAAGCTCCGGGAGGGCATCGGTCAGGCGGAGCGGGGAGACGGCGGGGCGCAGTAGGGCCAAGCCGGCTCTGGCGACGGATTCGGTCATCCGGGGCCCGCAACGCCCCGGAAAAGCTGAGCCAAAAGTCCACTTAGGCACGCTATTAGTTGGCGGAGGCTGCAAAAACAGAGCAAATCTGCGCCGCGTTGGATAGCGTGCCCTCCACATCCCTGGGTGAAAGGGGGGGACGTGGTACACCTCGACGCCTCACTGGCGGAAAAGGGACCGGGAGACAAAGGGCTCAAGCGGGGAGCGCTCGGACTGGTCTCGTCCGTGGTGGTCGGCGTGGCCTCGACCGCGCCTGCATACAGCCTGGCGGCGACGCTGGGATTCGTCGTCATCGCGATCAACGGTTTGGGCGCGCCCATCATCACGCTCCTGGCCTTCATCCCGATGCTGTTCATCTCCTACGCCTACAAGGAGCTGAACTACGCCGATCCCGACTGCGGCACCACGTTCACGTGGGGCGCTCGCGCCTTCGGTCCCAAGACAGGCTGGTTCGGTGGGTGGGGCATAGTGGCAGCGGACATCCTCGTGATGGCGAGCCTGGCCCAGATCGCCGGACAGTACGTCTTCTTGTTATTCGGCGCACACGGCATCGGGTCGAATCCTTCCAGCAGCTGGGTCCTGTTGGTCGGCATCCTTTGGATCGTCGTGATGACCTTGATCTGCTACGTCGGAATAGAGGTCTCGGCGAACATGCAGAAGGCGCTGCTCGGCATAGAGCTGACAATCCTCATCCTGTTCGCCGTGGTTGCCCTGGCGAAGGTGGGCACGGGCCATGCGCCGCCAGGACACCTGACACCGAGCGCGGAGTGGTTCAACCCGTTCCACAACATCACGTTCACCAGCTTCATGGTGGGCTTCACACTGATGCTCTTCATCTACTGGGGTTGGGACACGTCCGTCTCGGTGAACGAAGAGACGAAGGACTCGCACCGCATCCCCGGCCGTGCGGCCGTGCTCTCCACGTTCATCCTTCTCGTGACGTACGCGCTGGTCGTCATGGCTTCGCAGTCCTACGCCGGCGTCGGGACGAAAGGTATCGGGCTCGGCAACCCGGCGAACTCGGGTGACGTGATCAACGTGCTGGGTTCGTCTGTCTTCGGGACGAACGGGATCGGGTGGTTCATGACCAAGTTGCTGCTGCTGATGGTGCTGAGCTCGGCGGCTGCCTCGACGCAGACCACCATCCTCCCCACGGCGAGGACCACCTTGTCGATGGCGACCTACAAGGCGATCCCGGCTGCATTCGGCCGTGTGCACAAGCGCTTCTTGACCCCGACGGTGTCGACCGTCGTGATGGGTGCGGTCTCCATTGGGCTCTACGTGGCGATGAACTACCTCTCGAGCGGAAGCAGTGTCATCGGCGACTCGGTCACGGCCCTGGGCGCGATGATCGCGTTTTACTACGGGCTGACGGGCTTCGCCTGCTTCTGGTACTACAGGAAGAGCCTTACCGAGAGCAAGCTGAACTTGTGGTTTCGCGGCATCCTCCCGCTCCTCGGGGGTCTGATCCTGTGGTTCGCGATGTTCTGGTTCCTCTGGTACAACTGGGTCACCCCGAGCAACAGCTACACGACGTGGACCATTCCGGGCACGCACCGGGTGGTGGGCGGCGTGATCATCCTCGACGTGGCGGCGATCGTCATTGGCATCGTGCTGTTCCTGATCTACCGGGCCGTCCGTCCGGCGTACTTCCGGGGTGAGGTCCTCAACCGCGACACGCCCACCCGGGTGCCCGAGGAGCTCGGTACCCCGGTCGGACTGTTCGGCATTGAGCCGAACGGCGCCGCCGTGGGTGAGAAAGAGCCGACCGAGGCCCGCTAGGCGTCGGCACCGTCCCGCCATGTGCCAAGTGAGGGACCGGAGCGGCCGGATGATGAGCGATGAGGCCGATGTGTCGTGCGCGATGCGCTTGTCCGCGCCGAGGACGCGAGCGCCTGAGGCGGGTGGGGCCGCGACGGGACGGGGCCGGTTCCGCTAGACCGTGGTGGCGGCCGGGCTCCGGCCGCCACGAGACCACGGTGGAGGCGCCATGACGCAGGGACTGGAAGGCACGGTCGCACTGGTGACCGGTGCCAGCAGCGGGATCGGGGAGGCGACGGCTGCCATCCTGGCCGAGGAGGGGGCCACGGTGGCGCTCGCCGCCCGTCGGCGCGACCGCCTCGAGGCGCTGGCGGAGCGCATGGACGGGAAGCCGCTCGTGATAGAGGCGGACGTCACCGACCGGGCGCAGGCCGAACGCGCCATCGCGACGACGGTCGAGGAGCGGGGCCGGCTGGACATCCTCGTCAACAACGCCGGCGTCATGCTGTTGGGCCCTATTGAGGGAGCGCCGCTGGAGGAGTGGGAGCGCATGGTCGGCCTCAACCTCCTGGGGCTCCTCTACTGCACGCACGCGGCGCTGCCGCACCTGTTGACCGCAGCCCAGTCGGACCCGCGCTCGGTCGCCGACGTCGTGAACGTCAGCTCGGTGGCCGGCCGGGTGGCGCGCCTCAACAGCGGGGTCTACAACGCCACCAAGCACGGCGTTGGCGCGTTCAGCGAGTCCCTGCGGCAGGAGGTGACGAGGCGCCACGTGCGGGTCACCTTGATCGAACCGGGTGCGACGGCTACGGAGCTGGCCTTTCAGAACCGCCCCGAGATCCTGGAGGGCATGGCCCAGCAATTCAGTGGCACCGAGCTCATGCAGGCGGAGGACATCGCCGAAGCCATCAGGTTCGCCGTGACCCGTCCGCGCCGGGTAGCGGTCAACGAGATCCTCGTGCGGCCGACCGAGCAGGAGCGCTGACCGATCGAACGCGTGTCGGTCGTGGGGTGCTCGGGGTCCGGCAAGACGACGCTGGCCCGGTCGTTGGCACAGGCGCTGGGCTCGCCGCACATCGAGCTGGACTCCATCTACCACCAGCCCGATTGGACGCCGCTGGCGGACGAGGAGTTCCGACGCCGGGTGGCCGGGGCGGTCGAGGCGGACCGCTGGGTGGTCGATGGCAACTATTCGGTGGTCCGGGACATCGTCTGGGACCGGGCCGATACCGTGGTGTGGTTCGACCTGCCTTACGCCAGCGTGATGGCGCGGACCATAGGGCGGACGGTGCGCCGCACCGTCACCCGCGAGGAACTCTGGAACGGCAACCGCGAGCCGTTGTCGAACCTGTGGTCGCTCAAGCCGGAGAAGTCGATCATCGCCTGGGCGGCCACCCACCACAAGGTTTATCGCCGGCGTTATCGCGAGGCTGAGCGCGACCCGCGCTGGGCGGAGCTGTGCTTCGTACGGCTCCGTTCGCAATCCGAGGCCGACGCGTTGGTCGCGGGCGTGGCGTCGTCGTCGGCTTCCAAGGAGAGATGAGCATGGATCTGGAATTGGCGGGCAAGGTCGTCCTGATCACCGGCGGGACGGACGGACTCGGACTGGCCCTGACGCGGCAGCTGGGAACGGAGGGGGCGTCGGTCGCCGTCTGCGGCCGCGACGAGGGGAGGTTGCGCGCCGCCGAGGCGTCCGTGCAGGAGGCGGGCGGTGACGTCCTGGCCCTGCGAGCCGACGTGACTTCGGCCGCCGACCTCGAGGCGTTCGTCGACGCCGCCGTGGGCCGGTGGGGACGCATTGACGGCGTCGTGCACAACGCCGGGCGCTCGGCGGCCGGGACCATCGAGTCGGTCGACGACGCGGCGTGGGAGGCCGACCTGCAGCTGAAGCTGATGGGCGCAGTGCGACTGACCCGCCTGGCGCTGCCTCTGTTGCGGGCCAGCCGGGGCGCCGTGCTCTTCACGCTGGCGCTGGCGGCCAAGGCGCCCGGGGCGGGTAGTGAGCCGAGCTCCGTGTCGCGGGCCGCCGGCATGGCCCTGATGAAGGCGCTCTCAAAGGAGCTCGCCCCTGACGGCATCCGGGTCAACGCCGTGCTCATCGGACTGATCGAGAGCGGGCAGTGGGTCCGCGCCGCCGCGGGGTCCGGGATGGAGCTCCCCGCGTTCTACGAGAAGTTCGCCACGGACGCCGGCATCCCGCTGGGCCGGTTCGGCCACAGCGGGGAGTTCGCCGACCTCGGCTGCTTCCTCCTGTCGGAACGGTCGTCGTACGTCACCGGCACCGCCATCAACCTCGACGGGGGGATGTCACCGGTCGTCTGAGGGCGGGCCAGGGCAGGGCTGGGTCCGGCCTACGCGTTGTAGCCCTCGGTCTCGGTGGCGTCGCCGTCCCCCTGCAGCCGGAGGCCGACGGCGTAGCCGTCGATCATGTCGATCCGGGTGAGCGCGTCCACGTGCGCCCGGCCGTCGCCACCCCACTTCTCTTTCGCGGCGCGCCGGGCGGAGAGCATGTCGTCGGCGACCACGAAGACCACCTCGTGGTCCTCGCCCATCCGCCCCGGACCGAGCTCGCCCCCGAGGTACGCCGCGTAGAGGTGCACGCGGGGCAGCGTAGCGAGTACACAAGGGCCTATGAGCCCTGACCACGCCGACGCATTGACCGATTGCACCATTGTCGTGACCGGGGTGACCGGCCAGGTGGCGCGGCCGCTGGCCCTGACGTTGGCCAAGGACAACCGGGTGGTCGGCGCGGCCCGCTTCAACGACGCGACAGCACGCGACGAGCTCGTGACGGCGGGGGTCGAGTGCGTGCGTGTGGACCTGGCGAGCGGGGACGTGGGTGACCTCCCCGAGGACGCCGACTACGTCCTCAACTTCGCCGTAATGAAGTCCAACGACTGGGAGGCCGACCTCGCGGCCAACAGCGGCGGGCTGGCCTACCTGATGGAGCACCACCGCCGCGCCCGGGGTTTCCTGCACTGCTCGAGCACGGCCGTGTACAAGCCGGACGGCCACCACGTCTTCGCAGAGGACGACCCGCTGGGCGACAACCACGGCGTCTGGCCCTTCCTGCGCACGTACAGCATCTGCAAGATCGCGGCGGAAGGCACCGCTCGCTGGGGAGCGTCGCGCTTCGGGCTGCCCACCACCATCGCCCGCCTGTCGGTTCCCTACGGCGACAACGGAGGCTGGCCCGCCATCCACCTGCACATGATGCTGAACGGCCACGCCGTCCCGGTCCACGTCGACGCGCCGAGCGTGTACAGCCCGCTGCACGCGGACGACATCGCGGCCATGGTGCCGCGCCTGCTCGCAGTGGCCTCCGTCCCGGCCGTCACGGTGAACTGGGGCGGCAGCGAGGCCGTCAGCATCGAGGAGTGGTGCGCGTATCTGGCCGAACTGACCGGAACGGAGGCCCGGTTCGAGCCGACCGAGCGGACCATCGACAGCGTGCAGATCGACACCACGCGCATGCACGAGCTGATCGGGCCGACGACCGTCCCGTGGCGCGAGGGCATGCGCCGCATGGCCAAGGCGCTGCACCCCGACCGGGTGCGGTGAGCCAGCGCGGGCTGCGCTTCGAGCGCTGGGACCCGGAAGAGTTGCCCGCGTCGGAGCTCCTCGCCGAGATGCGGGTCGAGCTGAACGACGTGTACGACACGTTCAGCCGGCTCGACAATCCACCGCTGTCGCCCGGTGAGCTGCGGCCGCCGGGTGGCGCCTACCTGGTCGGCTTCGAGGGCGACGAGGCCGTGGCCGGCGGCGGGCTGCGGCGGCTCAGCGACGAGGCGGCCGAGATCAAACGAATGTACGTACGGCCGCCGGCCCGGTCGCGCGGGGTGGCGCGGGCACTGCTCGCGGCGCTCGAGGAGGCGGCGGTGTCGCTCGGGTACGCGGCAGCGCGCCTCGACACCGGGCCGAAGCAGGTGCACGGGCTGGCGCTGTACCGCTCGTCCGGCTACGTCGACATAGAGCCGTACAACGACAACCCGTTCGCATGTTTCTGGGGGGAGAAGCGCTTGACATGATGGATGTTGCGGACTGGGCCACCCAGTCGGGGTTCGGGGTGCGTTTGTGCTGGGGGACGGCAGGACTGGCTGCGCTGGCGGACGACGCGGACGCCGTGGCGCTGGTCGACGTGTTGCGCTTCACGACAGCGCTCGACGTCGCCACGGCGGCAGGAGCGGTGGTCCACCCCACACCGTGGCCGTTCGACCGGAGCCAGATTCCGCTACCCGACGGGGCCGAGATCGCGGACGGGTCGGGGCCGCGGGCGCTCTCGTTGTCACCAGCGTCCCTCTCGGCGGTGAGGCCGGGCGATGTGGTGGTGCTCCCTTCCCCGAACGGCTCTCACTGTTCCGCCTTGGCTGCGGCTTCCTACGCCACCGTCGTGGGCGGTTGCCTGCGCAACGCGACGGCGGTGGCTCGGTGGCTGGACGACGCGGCGGAGGGGGGCGCCATCGCCGTCGTGCCCTGCGGCGAGCACTGGCCCGACGGTGGCCTGCGTCCGGCCGTGGAGGACCTGCTGGGGGCCGGGGCGATCGTGTCCCAGCTGGCGGGTGAGCGCTCGTGCTCTCCCGAGGCCGCAGCGGCGAAGGCGGCGTTCGAGGCTGCCCGCCCGGAGATGGCGGCTGCGCTGGCCGACTCTGCGTCTGGACGTGAGCTGCGGGTGAAGGGGCTGGAGGACGACGTGGCCTGGGCGAGCCAGGTCGACGTGAGCGAATCCGTGCCCGTCCTGGGTGCGGACGGTTCCTACCGGGCCGTCTCGAAGGGCTGATGGCCCGTTTGGTCCGTCATTTTCGGTGTGCCGGCGCCATGCGCAGAGACCGTTCCCTCAAGAGCATCGGGCCCGCCCTCCTGGACCTCGGACAGAACCAATAGGGGGTCGCTACTAACAAGTCGGTAGCCCTACTGGTTCACGTGTGTTCCCAGTAGGGCAGCGTCAATGCACGAAAAGGAAGGAACCCATGCAGTCGATCCGGTCCGCACAGCGCCGAAGACTCGACCGCCGTCTCGAAGGTCTCGGATTCGTCGTCGGACCGCGCCCGGGGCGCGGATGGATCAGGGAGATCCGCGAGGCCCTGGGCATGTCCGCCTTCGAGCTCGCCGAGCGCATTGGCATCACGCAGTCGCGCGTCAGCCAGTACGAACGCGCCGAGGTGGACGGGAACATCCGGATCGCCACGCTGGACATGGTCGCCCGGTCCATGAGGTGCAGGCTCTGCTACGCGGTGGTCCCCGAAGAGCCCCTGCAGGCGATGGTGCACCGGCAGGCCCTGGACAAGGCGGCGACGATCGTGGCCCAATCCGGCCCGCATGCGGCCCGGTTGGTGGACGAGGCCCGGCACGCCGAGAATCCGTCGTTGGAGGCGGAGGAAGTCTCCGAACGCATAGAAGATCTGGCCTACGAACTCATCGACCGCCGCGGGCTCTGGAGGGCGGTTCAACAGATGTGAGGCCGCCGCGCCGGGCCGGGGACGAAGGAGGCGGTGTGCCCTGATCTGCCGGGTCTTTTGCTCCGGGGGGATCCGCCGGAGGAGCCGTAGACTGCGGCGCATGTCCATACGCAGGGAGGGGACGGCGTGACCCAGGTAACGATCGTCGGGGGCGGGAGCTATCAGTGGGCGCCCGAGCTCATGGCCGACCTCTTCGGGACGCCCGCTTTGGCGGGCATGCACCTGGTGCTCGAGGACATCGACGCGGCGCCGCTCCCCAAGATGGAGGCGCTGGCGCACAAGCTGAACGAGGCCATGGACGCCAAGGCGACGGTCGCCACCACGACCGACCTGGGGACGGCGCTCGACGGGGCCGACTTCGTGATCGTGTGCATCTCGACGGGCGGGTTCCGTTCCATGGCCGTCGACCTCGACGTGCCGGCCGCCCACGGCATCACGCAGACCGTCGGCGACACCGTCGGGCCCGGCGGCATCAACCGGGCGCTGCGCAACGTCCCGGTGCTGGTGGGCATCGGCAGGGCCATGGAGGAGCACTGCCCCGACGCCTGGATGTTCAACATCACCAACCCCATGACCTGCCTCACCCGGTCCGTGTGCCGCGAGACCCGCATAAAGACGGTGGGCCTGTGCCACGAGGTGGGCAACTTCTGCATGGACCTCGCCATCGCCATGGGCCGGCCGTTCGAGGCGGTGACCTGCTCGGTCACCGGCATCAACCACTTCCCCGTGCTCACGTCGCTCGAGGTGGACGGCGCCGACGGCTTCGACGTCCTGCGCAAGCTGGTCGACGAGGTGGGCGGCCTGGAGTCGCTCACCCCCTACGAGGGGCGGCCCGAGGCGGAGCCCTTCACCAAGCTCGACTTCGCGCAGCGCCACGTGTTCAAGCTCACGTTGCTCGACCGGTGGGGCACGTTTCCCGCCGCCGGCGACCGGCACATCGCGGAGTTCGTCTCCTTCGCGCTGACGCCCGAGTCGCGCTGGGGCGCCGAGTACAACATCGGCCTCAGCCCGATTTCGAGGCGCGAGCAGCACCAGGCCCAATACGTCGCCGACGTGGACGCGTGGCTGGCGGGCACGAAGGACCTCCAGACGTGGCAGTCCGGCGAGCTGCCCTCGCCCATGATCGAGGCCATGCTCACCGGTGAGCCGTTCGAGGCCCCCGTGAACATCCCCAACACGGGGCAGGGGGTGAGGCTGCCGGCGGACGCGGTGCTCGAGTCGATCTGCGTGATCGACGGCGACGGCATCCACGGCCGCGACCGCAGCGCGCTGCCGCCTCCCTACGACGAGATCGTGCGGCGACACGTCGCGACGCAGGAGCTCACTGTCGAGGCCGCCCTGCGCGGCGACCGTCAGCTGGCGGGCGAGGCGTTCGCGCTCGACCCCCTGGCGGGCCGGGGCGACCTGCACGACATGGAGGCCATGGTGGACGAGTTGCTCGCCGGCACGGCCGAGTGGCTGCCCCTGTTCGCGTAGTGCCGGCCGGCGCCGGCACGGTCTGAGACCGGGAGGGACTCGCATGCGCATCGGATTCATCGGGCTCGGCGCCATGGGGTTGCCGATGGCCGGGCATCTCGCCGACGCCGGCCATGCGGTGACGGTCGCGTCGCGCAGCCGGGGGCCCATCGACGCCGCCGTCGAGCGGGGTGCGGCCGACGGCCGATCGCCGCAGGGCGTGGCCGAGGCATCCGAGGTCGTCATCCTGTGCGTCCCCAACTCGCCCGAGGTCACAGAGGTGGTGGACGCCATGCTGCCGGTGCTGGGGCAGGGGAAGACCGTCGTCGACTGCTCGACCATCGACCCCGAGGTCGAGCGGGCGCAGCACGCGCGGGTGGCAGCGACCGGCGCGGCGTACCTGGACGCGCCGCTGTCCGGCGGGACGGCGGGCGCGCAGAAGGGGACGCTGACGCTGATGGTCGGCGGGGACGCCGGCGTGCTGGAGGCGACGCAGCCGGCGTTCGAGCCGTTCGCCGGGTTGGTGGTGCACGTGGGCGGCCCCGGCATGGGGCAGGTGGTCAAGCTGTGCAACCAGGTGATCTACGCCGCGCAGATGACGGCGACCGCGGAGGCCACGGCGATGGCCGTCAAGTCGGGCGTCGACATGGCCAAGCTGTACGAGGTGCTCACCCACGCGACGGGCGACTGCGTCGCCGTGCGGACCCGGCTGCCGGTGACGGGCGTCGTCCCCGACAGCCCGGCCTCGAACGGCTGGCAGCCCGGCTTCATGACAGACCTCATGGCCAAGGACATCGACCTCTCGACGGCCTACGCCGCCCGCACCGGGGTGCCCGTGCCGACCACGGCGGCGGCGCGGCAGTGGCTCACGGCGGCCAGCAGCGCGGGCTACGGCCGGGAGGACTTCTCGGCCCTGGCCAAGGTCGTCCTGGCCCTGGCCGGTGCGGGCGCCGGATGACGGTGCCGTCGCCGTTGCCGACGCCGGCGCTGATCCTGGCGGCGGACCACCGGGCCCGGGCCGTGCTGACGGTCGAGAACTGGGACGAGTTCTTCGGCGCCCTGGCCAAGGCGCTCCCGGCCTGCGACGGAATCCTGGCGACGGCGGAGCCGCTGGCCGGGCTGGCGGCGGCGGGGCACGTCACCGCGCGCCACCGCACCTACCTGTCGCTCAACCGCACCGGGTTGGCCGGCTCGGTGTTCGAGCTGGACGACCGGCTCGTGGCCAGCGTGGCGCGGGCGGCGGCCGACGGCTGGACCGGCGTCAAGCACATGACGCGCATCGACCTGGCCGACCCGATCACGGCGTCGGCGCTGGAGCTCTTGGGGCGGGTGTTGGAGGACGCGCGCGGCGCCGGACTGGAGGCGCTCGTCGAGCCGCTGGTGTGGCGGGAGGGACGGGTGAGCCGGGAACCCGACGACATCGTGCTGGCGGCGGTCGTCGCCCACGACATGGGCGCGCCCGTGATCAAGGTGCCGGTGCCGGCGGTGCCGCCGGGGCCGGAGCGGCGGCGGGCCATCTCCCGCATCGTGGCGAGCGTCGGGACGCCGGTCCTCTTCCTCGGCGGGCCCCGCGGCGAGGGCGGGCGCGAGCCGGTGCTGGACGAGGTGCGCGACGTCATGGCCGGCGGCGGGGCGGGCATGGCGATGGGGCGGACCATCTATCAAGACCGCGACCCGGCCGAGATGGCCGGGCTGGTCGCCGAGCTGGTGCACGAACGGTGATGATCCTCACGATCGACTTCGGGACGTCCGTCACCAAGGTGGCGCTGTGGGGCGACGGCGGCCTCGTCGCCCTGTCCCGTTCGGAGCTGGTGACCACCTACCCCAAGGTGGGGTGGACGGAGCAGGACCCGCTGCGCTGGTGGACCACCGTGGTGATCGCCTGCGCCGAGGCGCGGGCCGTGGCGCCGGCCGCGTTCGGCGAGGTCGACGTGGTGGTCTGCTCGGGCGCCCGCCAGACCTTCGTGCCGGTCGCGCTGCCGGGCGGCCAGGGCGGACAGGGCGGCCAGGGCGGCCAGCGCGGACAGGGCGGACAGGGCGGACAGGGCGGCCCCATCGGCAAGGGGATCCTGTGGTCCGACCGCCGCGGCGCCGCGCAGGCGCGCGTCCTGGCCGAGCGGATGGGGGGAGACGACATCAACCGGGCCCGGACCGGGATCCCGCTCGACGCGGCGTCGGTGGCGGGCAAGCTGGCGTGGCTGGCGGAGAACGAACCCGAGCGCATGGAGGCGGCCGACGTCCTTTTTTCGCCGCGCGACTTCATCGTGTACCGCATGACCGACCAGGTGGTGACCGACGTCACCTTCGCCTCCCGGTCGGGGCTCTACGACTTCGACGGCAACGCAGTGCGCGAGCTGGCCGGGCCGGCGCTGGGCAAGCTCCCGAGCGTCGTGCCCTCCGACACCATCGTCGGCCACCTCAAGGCCGTGCCGGGCGCCGAATTGGGCCTCAAGCCGGGGATCCCGGTCGTGATCGGCGCGGGCGACCGCCAGTGCGAGGTGCTCGGGTCCGGCGCGTCGGAGGACCGCCCGATGGTCAGCTGGGGCACGACGGCAAACGTGTCGGTCCCGGTGCAGGAACGCCCGGTCCCCTCACCGGCAGGCGCCGTCGTGACACGGTCGGCCGAGGGCGGCTGGCTGCTGGAGGGGGGGTTGTCGGCGGCCGGGTCCTTCCTCGCCTGGCTGGGGCGCCTCCTCGACCGCACACCCGACCAATTGGCGACGCTGGCGGCGGGCAGCCCGCCCGGCGCGCGGGGCGTGCTGGCAGTGCCCTGGCTCGACGGCGCCCGGGCCCCCTGGTGGCGCGACGACGCCCGGGCCGGCTTCATGGGGCTCGGCGCGGCGCACGGCGCCGACGACCTGGCCCGCGCCGTCATGGAGTCGGTGGCGTGGGACGTGCTGCGGGTGATGGAGGTGGTGACCGTCGGCCGCCTGGGTGGCAGCAGCGCAGAGGGGGTGACGTTGGGGGGCGCGGGCACGAGCCTGCCGTTGTGGGTGGAGGTCCTGACCTCGGTCCTCGGTGTGCCCGCCACACGGCGGCGCTCGGGGGAGGCCGCCTGCGCGGGCGCCGCACTGCTGGCCGGGCGCGCCCTCGGCATGAACCTCACGCTCGACGAGATCGACCCGGTGGCCGCGCTCATAGTGCCTGACCCCGAGGAGGTGGAGGTGTACCGGCGGCTGCGGCCCCAGGTCGACCACGTGGCCCTGGCGGTGCTGGCGGCGACCGAGTCGCTCCCGGAGGCGGAACGCGAGCACGCACGCGCGGACGAGCGGGCCTACGCCGAACGAAGCCAACGCGGCCAGCGCGGCGAACGCAGCCCGGCGTACTGAGAGACAGAGAGAAGGGCCGGTCCGTTGCGCGTGGAGCTCGCCTACGGCCGGCGGGGCGCGGTGGTGGACGTGCCCGACACCGCCGAGGTCGTGTTGCCGGTGGACGCACCTGAGCTGGCCGACGAGGCTGGCGCTGTCGGCGCGGCGCTGGGGCGCCCCGTGGCCGGTCCGCCGCTGTGCGACGTGCTGGGCGAGGCGATGGGCCGGTCCGGACGGGCCTCCGGACGGGTCTCCGGACGGGTGGCGGTCGTCTTCCCCGACCTGACCCGGCCGATGCCCAACCGCACGGTGCTACCGCCGCTGCTGGCCGAGCTCGAGCGGTGCGGCGTGCCCGACGGCCGCATCACGCTGTTGTGCGCGACGGGGACACACCGCCAGGCGACGCCTGCCGAGATGGCCGAGCTCATCGGGCCCGACGTGGTGGCGCGCTACGTCGTCGTAGACCACGATGCCGGCGGCGGCGACCACGTCCCGGTGGGCCAGGTCGACGGCACGCCCGTCCTGCTGCAGCGCGAGTACGTGGAGGCCGACATCCGGATCGTGACCGGGTTCGTGGAACCGCACTTCTTCGCCGGCTTCAGCGGCGGGCCGAAGGCCGTGTGCCCGGGCCTGGCCGCCATGGAGACCATCCTGGAGGCGCACCACCCACGCCGCATCGCCGACGCCCGGGCGACCTTCGTGACCAGAGAGGGCAACCCGGTGCACGACTTCGTGCGCGCCGCCACCGCGCTGGCCGCCCCGCACTTCTCGGTCGACGTCGCCATCAACCGGTCGCGCCGGGTCACCGCTGTCTTCGCGGGCCCGCTGACGCCGACCCACGACGCGGCCTGCGCGCACGTCGGCGCGTCCGCGGTGCGCCAGGTGAAAGAGCCCTTCGACCTCGTGGTGTCGACCAACGGCGGCTACCCGCTTGACCGAAACCTGTACCAGGCGGTGAAGGGCATGGCGGCGGCGGATCGGATTCTGCGCACGGGTGGCACCGTGGTGATGGCGGCCGCCTGTGAGGACGGCGTGCCCGCGGACGGGGCCTTCGCGCGGCTGCTGGCCGGGGCGACGACACCGCGCGAGCTGATCGACGCGGCCGGCGGCCCGGAGCTGGACCGCTGGCAGGCCCAGGTGCTCGGCCGCGTCGTGGAGCGAGCGGAGGTGCATCTCTACAGCGAGGGCCTCAGCGAGGAGGACATACGCCACGCGCAGCTCCGGCCGGTGCGAGACCTCGCCGGTGTCGTCGACGCGGCGGTCGATCGGCTGGGCCCGTCCGCGCGCGTCGCCGTCCTCCCCGAAGGCCCGCTCACCGTGGCCACCGTGGCCACCGTGACCAACGTGACCAACGTGACCAACGTGGACGATCGCTGACGAACGTGTCAGGTTAGAGTCCTCGACCAGTGCCCGCCGAGCCGATATTCGACTTTGCCGTCCCGGACGACCTGCTACGGGAGGCGGTCACGCAGGTCAAGGACCCCGACGTCGAGGCGGACATCGCCGTCATGCCGGGGACCGGGGAGGGCAAGCCGCCGCCTCTGACCGGAATCCTCAAGTCGTCGGGATACGCGCCCCTCGTCCTGCTGACTGCCGCGGCGCTCGTCCCGGGCACGTTCGGTGGGGGCATCACGCTGATCGGCCACAACCTGCAGCTGTCGTTCCACATGTCCAACGCGTCCCTGGGGGCGGTGGCCTTCATCGCCCAGGTGTCGCAGCTGCTCTGGGCCGTCCCGCTCGCGGTGTGGGCGGACCGGGGCAGCCGCAAGGTGGTGGCCGCGGTCGCGCTGCTCATCTTCGCGGGCTTCGGCGCCCTGATGGCCATTTCACCCAACGTCTGGGCGTTCGCCTTCCTCTATTTGGCCGCGTCGGTGGGAACCGGCGTGAACAACACGGTGCACAACTCGTACCTCGCCGACGCCTACCCGACCGAGGGACGCGGGCGGATCTTCAGCTGGCACAACCTGTCCGACCCGTTGTCGCAGACGGTCGGGATCCTGATCTTCGGCTACGTCGTCACCATCGCGCACAACTGGCGCTACGGTCTGCTCGTCGCCGCGGCCGGCATTCCGATCGGCTTCCTGCTCTTCACGCTGCGCGAGCCCGCAAAGGGCGCCAACGAGAGCAGCCACATCCTCAAGGCGTCAGGGATGGACCTGCACTCCCAACAGGAGAAGGCTCCCCGCGTCCTGCTCGGGTCGGCGATCACGCGCCTGCTGCGCGTCCGCTCCCTCTACTACGAGCTGGTCGCCGTGGCGATCCTGGGCTTCGCCGGAACGGGCGCGCCGCTCTTCGGCAACCTCTTCTTCATCGACAAGTTCCACCTCGACACGGCCCAGCGCAGCGAGATCTACGCCATCATCGGGCTGGCCGCGTTCCTCGGCCTGCCGCTGGCCTACGTGTTCGGCGACCGCTACTTCCGCCGGGCCCCGCAGCGCCCCCTCGTCATCTCCGGCATCTGCATCACGGCCTACGGGGGCCTCTACGTCCTGTCGCTCTACGTGCCGCAGCTGTGGCTGTGCGTGACGCTGCAGTTCCTGGCCAACGCGTCGGTCTCGCCGCTGGCCATCTGCATCTTCCTGACGTTGGCCGCCACCGCGCCCGCCGAGATGCGGACGATCTGCTTCGCCATGTTCGGCGTCTACTCGCTCGTGTTCGGGGGCTTCGCGGGGTCGGTGGTGCTTGGCGCGATATCCGACGCCATCGGCGGCCTGCACGGCATCATCGTGTCGCTCACCTTGATCGGACCCGTGTGCGCGGTGGGCGGGCTCCTCCTGGTGATCGGCTCGCGCAGCGTGCGCCGAGACATCACCCTCGTGATAGAGGACGTGCTCGAGCGCTACGCCGAGGGCAAGCGCCGCCAGTCCGGAGGCGGCATCCCGGCCCTGCAGGTGCACAACCTCGACTTCTATTACGGCACCAACCAGGTGCTCTTCGACGTGAACCTCGAGGTGGCGGACGGTGAGATGGTGGCCCTGCTCGGCACGAACGGGGCGGGCAAGTCCACGCTGCTGCGGACGGTCTCCGGCCTAGAGCATCCGCACCGCGGCGTCATCCGACTCTTCGGGGCGAGCTGCACCTACCTGGAGCCCGAGCAGATCATTGACCTGGGGGTGGTCCTGCTGGTGGGCGGCAAGATGACCTTCCCGGGCCTGAGCGTGCGCGACAACCTGCGGATCGGGAGCCACACCCTGCGGCGCGACCGGGCCCGGACCGCCCGCGCGCAGCAGGAGGCACTGGACGCGTTCCCCGAGCTGGCGACCCGGCTCGACCAGCCCGCCGGCACGCTTTCGGGCGGCGAGCAGCAGATGCTGGCGCTGTCGCGGGTCATGATGACCGCGCCCAAGCTGCTCATGATCGACGAGCTGTCACTCGGGCTCGCCCCGATGACGGTCGAACGCCTCATGGGCATGGTGCGCCGTATCAACGAGTCCGGGACCACCGTGATCCTCGTGGAGCAGAGCCTGAACCGGGCGCTCAGCCTGGCCGACCGCTGCTTCTTCATGGAGCGGGGCGAAATCCGCTTCGACGGTCCCACGACGGAGCTGATGGCGCGCGACGACCTCCTGCGACCCGTCTTCCTGGGCACGGCCTCGACCGGGCTGGAGACGCTGGGGTAGAGCGTGCATCTGTTGGCCTTCTCGGCACCCAACTTCGTCCTCGTCCAGGGAGTGTTCTTCGGGTTGGGCTACGGACTGCTCGCCCTCGGCCTCGTGCTCGTCTACCGCACCAACCGGGTACTGAACTTCGCCCAGGGACAGATCGGTGTCATTGCGGCCGTGTTCCTGGTCAAGCTCACGGCGGACTTCAAGTTCAACTACTGGTTCGCCCTCGTCCTCTCGGTCGGGCTCGCCGCGTTCGTCGGCGCCCTGTCCGAGCTCGTACTGCGCCGGCTCTTCACCCGTCCCCGGGTCCTGGTCATGGTGGCGACCATCGGCCTCAGCTACGTGCTGCTGGCGCTGACGGCGCTGCCCTTCATCGCGCCGCACAACCTGTACAAGCCGGTCCCGGTCCCGTTCGACCTCTCCTTCTCGCTCGGGCCGTTCATCGTCACCCCGACCGAGGTGCTGACGCTGATCGTCGCTCCGATTGTCACGTTGGCGTTGGTCCTGGCCGTGCGCACGACGTCGTGGGGGCTGTCCATGCGCGCCATGTCGGAGAACGCGGACTCGGCGCGGCTTTCGGGGGTCTGGATCCGGCGCACCTCGACGCTGACCTGGACGGTGGCCGGGGCATTGTCGGCCTTCACCGCGATCCTCAACGCGCCGAACCAGACCAGCGCGCTCACGCAGGCGCTGTCACCCGACCTGTTGCTCTATGCGTTGACCGCGGCGCTGCTGGGGGCGATGGTCAGTCTGACGGTGGCGTTCATCGCCGGCGTCGGCATGGGAATCTTCCTGGAACTCCTCCAGTGGAACGTCTCCTCGACGGCGAAGCAGCAGCTCATCATCTTCCTGGTCGTCATGGTCGTGCTGCTCGTGCGGGTGGGCGGGCTGCGGAGGGGGGCCCGCGGTGGAGACCGCAGCACGTGGGAACACGGTGCCGCCACGACCGTGCGGGCAAGCACGGACGACCTGCGCCGGCGGGTCTCCGCCGCGGGGATCTGGCTCTGCGTGCTCGTGCCCGCCCTGCTCCCTCTGTTCCTCTCCGTGGGCAACGACGTGCTCATGAGCCAGATCTGCATCTATGCGGTGATCGCGTTGTCGCTGACGATGCTGACCGGGTGGGCCGGCCAGGTCTCGCTGGGCCAATTCGCTCTCGTCGCGGTGGGTGCACTGGTGGCCGTGCACCTCGGGACGTCGCTCCCGCTGCCCATCGTGATGCTCTACGGCGGCACGGTGACGGCGCTGGTGGCGATCCTCGTAGGCCTGCCGGCGTTGCGCGTGCCCGGGCTCTTCCTCGCAGTGACGACGCTCGCCTTCGCGATCTTCATGCAGAACGCCGTACTGGCGACCCCCTGCATCACGGTGCCGGGCATCAACCGGACCCTCTGCACGGGCTTGCCGAACCCGGCCTACACGGTCGTCAACCGGCCCTCGCTGCTGGGCCTGAGCCTGGTGTCGCAGCGGTCGTTCGCCTGGTTCTCGTTCGGTGTGCTCGTGCTCTCGGTCCTGATCGTGAAGGTCTGGCGCGACAAGGGCGTCGCTCGGCGGCTGGTCGCGGTACGCGACAACGAGATCGCCGCCGCCGCCATGGGGATCCCGGTGCTACGCACGAAGCTGCTGGCCTTCGCCCTCTCGGGGTTCATCGCCGGGTACGCCGGTGTCTGCTTCGCGTACGCCAGTCAGACGCTGAACAACACGGACATCACGTTCGACCCGACGACATCGTTCGTCATCATCTCCATGGTGGTGATCGGCGGCCTCGGCTCCATTTCGGGCGCCATCCTCGGCGCGCTGTATCTCGAGGGCCTGCCCGCGATCTTCGGGGCCAACCAGACCATTCAATTCATCACCAGCGGCCTCGGCCTGATCGCGTTCATTTTGTACCTCCCCGGCGGCCTGGCCGAGGTCCTCCGTCGTTTCGGAGACATCGTCACCGTCGGCCTGCGCATCGTCCTGCACCGTGACGCCACCCATCCGGCTGGGCCACCTGTCTCGCCGGCCGCGCTGGCGGCGAAGGGGGCGGACCCGTGAGCGCTCTCAACGTGCCGGCCACGAGTGCGAGTGACGCCGCACGCCACCCGGCCCACCTCAGCGTCGAGGGCGTCAGCGTGCAGTACGGCGGCGTGCACGCCCTGAACGGCGTCACCTTCAGCGCGGAACCCGGAGCCATCGTCGGGTTGATCGGCGCCAACGGGTCGGGCAAGACCACGACGCTCGACGTCATCTCGGGCCTGGTGCACCCGCAGGCGGGCACGGTGCGGCTGGACGGCGTCGATCTGCGCGAGTACCTGCCCGAGGAGCGGCTGGGCATCGGCTTGGCCCGTTCGTTCCAGGATTGCCGGCTCTATCCGGAGCTCACGGTGCTCGACGTGCTGCTCCTCACCGAGGACGCCCGGCACGAGGTGGCCGTTCTGCCCACGACGTTGCGCCTGCCCTGGGCCCGCCGGGCCGAGCGTCGCAAGCTCGAGGCGGTGGACCAGGTGATCGCCGCGTTCGGGCTCGAGCGGTTCCGCCAGCACCGCACGTCGGAGCTGTCGACCGGGACGCGCCGGGTGGTCGACCTGGCCTCCATAGTGCTGGCCCAGCCCCGCCTCCTCCTGCTGGACGAGCCCACGGCCGGTATCGCCCAGCGCGAGGCCGAGGCGTTCATCCCCCTCTTGCGGCGCCTGCACCAGGTCGCCGACACGACGATCGTGCTGGTCGAACACGACGTCCCGCTCGTGTTCGAACTCTGCTCCACGGTGATCGTGATGGAGCTGGGCCGGGTGGTGGCCACGGGGCCGCCCGAACAGGTCCGCGCTGATCCGAAGGCGTTGGCGGCCTACCTTGGTGCGAGCGACGAGGCCCTCATGGCGTCGGGCCCTGTCGCCGAAGACGGGGGACGGGGACGATCGGGCGGTAGCGAAGGAGCGTGACGATGGGGGCGATGGGTGCGAGCAGTGCGAGCGTGGAAGTGTCCGCCGCGGGACACCGGGTGTCGAGGAATCCCCTGGCGCCGCTGGGCCGTTCGTGGCGCCGCCTGCGGCGGCGGCCGGCGGTCATGCAGTTGCGCACCGTATTGATCGTCCTGGCCATTGTCGTGGGGCTGGTGGCCTGGATGGCTTTCGCGCCCTCGGGCAGCTCCGGCGCGGCCGGCGCGGCCGAGCCCCGACTCAGCGCGTCGTCCCCGACGCCCATCAGCCAGGCCAGCACGAGCAACCGCGGCGTCTCCAAGACCGCGATCAACGTCGTCTTCCCCGTGGTGGCCGTCAACAGCCTGGCGGGCAAGCTGGGTTTCGCGGAGGACAAGGAGTACAACGAGCAGATCCCTGCCATCCACCTCTTCGTGAACCAGATCAACAACTCGGGGGGCATCAACGGCCGCAAGATCAACCCGATCATCGTCCAGTTCGACCCGGAGAGCGACGCCAACCAGCAGGCGGATTGCCGCCAGTGGACCGAGGGCAGCCCGGCCGTGTTCGCGGTCGTGGACGGCATCGGGACCTGGGTGGACGACAACCAGCTCTGCGTGACCCAACAGGGCCAGACCCCTCTCATCAGCGCGTGGTCGACGACCACCAACTGGACCAACCTGGGGTCGCCCTACCTGTGGTGGACCGGCCCGGACATGGCACCGGTGCTGAAGGCGACGGTGCAATGGGGCATGAGCTCGGGCCGTCTCGGTCACGCGAAGAAGGTCGGCGTGGTCGTGTCCGACCAGGCGGCCGACCAGGCCGCGCTGAACTCGTACCTGCTGCCCGACCTGAAGAAGGTGGGCATCACGCCGATGGTCGAGACGGTGGCCGGCAACATCGACGAGACGGCGGCCACCAACTCCGACGCCCAGCTGGCGGTCGAGAAGTTCAAGGCGGCCGGCGTGCAGTCGGTCTTCCCGATGCTCCCGGAGAACGCGTTCTTCCCCTACGTCGGCGCCGAGAACTCACAGCAGTACTACCCGCAGCTGCTCCTGAGCGACTACGACTCGACCGTTGAAACGGCGCTCGGTCTGATCCCGGTGCCCTACGAGAAGGCACTCAACGAGCAGGAGGGCGTGACTACCGAGACACTCGGCGGGTTCGACGACAACCGCCCCGAGAGCCAGGGGGGCTACGACCCGGGGGTGCGCTCCTGCTACAACACGTGGCACGCGTACCACCCCAAGCCGATCGCCGGGACGACGAGCCACTTCATTGAGGAGCAGGGCCCGATTCAGGCTTGGTGCGGGGCGATCCGCCTCTTCGCCACGGCCGCCAAGAACGCCGGACCGGACCTCAACCGCAAGACGTTCGCGACGGCGATGTCAAAGATCACCAACTATCCCGGCACGCTCGCCCCTGTGTGGAGCTTCGGGCCCAACAAGTTCTACGGCCCGACCCAGTACCAGGTCGTGAAGGTCCACAACAACGTGCCGCCGTCGTCGCAGTGCAAGCTCAAGACGAACCACAAGCCCCAGGGCACCTGCTGGGTGACGGAAGAGCCGTTCAAGCCGCTGCCCGCTGGCTGAGGCGGAGGCCGACGGGACGCTGAAGCGGCGGCGGACACGGGCAAGGCGGCGGGCCGCAGCGCTCTGTTTGACCATCGGTCTCGTGGTGGCGGGGTGCAGCGCCGCCCCGGCTCCACGGGCCACACCCCCACCGAGCGCACCACCGTCGACGGCGCCGCCCAAGGCTTCGAGCTCGATTGCGACGTCGTCGACGACGACCACCGCACCGGCGCCGGCGCCGACGCCGACGCCGGTGCCCACCCGGCCCTGCGGCGTGGCGACCACACCCCCGGCCCACTACCAGCACGTCGTCTGGATCTGGATGGAGAACCACTCCTGGGACTCGGTGATCGGGAGCCCCGACGCACCGTTCCTCACGACGCTGGCCCACGAGTGCGGCACGGAGAGTGCCTATGCGTCGGTGGGGTCGCCCTCATTGCCCAACTACCTCGGCGCGACCTCGGGCTCGACCCAGGGGGTCACCGACGACGACGATCCCGGCGCCGACAGCTTCAGCGCCGACAACCTCTTCCGGCAGGTGCGCGCCGCCGGGGGGAGGGAGCGCACCTTCGCGGAGTCGATGCCGGCGCCGTGCGACCTGGTGTCAGCCGGTTCCTACGCCGCCAAGCACAACCCGGCCGTGTACTACGACGGTCCCGGGGACCGGGCCGCCTGCGCGTCCGACGACGTGCCCTTCACCGCGTTCGGGGCCGTGCTCGCCGGCGGCCAGCTGCCGACGTTCACATCCATCACGCCCAACATCTGCGACGACATGCACGACTGCTCGGTGGCCACGGGCGACCAGTGGCTGGCGACGTGGGTGCCCCAGATCCTCGCGACGGCGTCGTACCGGTCCGGGTCGACCGCCCTGTTCATCGTCTGGGACGAGCCCACGCCGGTGGCCAACGTCGTCGTGGCGCCGAGTGTCCGTCCCGGAACGGTGGCCAACACCGCGGTCGACCAGTACTCACTGTTACGCGCCACCGAGGAGATGCTCGGCTTGCCGCTTCTCGGTACGGCGGCGAGCGCCACGAGCCTGCGGGCCGTCTTCGGGATCTGACGAGACGATGCTCCGGCGCAGCCGCAGCCGTAGCCGTAGCCGCAGCCGCAGCCGCCACCGCCTCGGCGCAGGGCGATTGCTCAGGCGATGATCGTGGGCGAGGGCGGCCGCCCCTCCAGAATGTCGTCGAAGCGCGTGCGCAGCGCGTCGTTCAGCTGTGGGTGGGTGAGGATGTAGAAGGTGCCGGTGCGCACGGCGTCGAACACGCGGTCGGCCACCGCTGCGGGCGGGATCCCACCGTCCACCATCGCCTGCACGGCGGCGCGCATCTCCGGGGCGCCTACGAGCTCGCGGTCCGGTGCCCAGGCGGGCCGGTTGCGGTCGGACTCGGCGATGCGGGTCTGGACGAACCCGGGGCAGAGGACGGAGACGCCGACGCCGGTGACGCCCGCCGTCTGGAGGTCCTTGTAGAGCGTCTCCGAGATCGCGACCACGGCCTGCTTCGTCGCGTTGTAGGGGCCGAGGAACGGAGCGGTCGTCAGGCCGGCGATGGACGCGGTGTTGACGACGTGCCCCTCGCCCTGTTCGGCGAAGAGCGGCACGAACGTCGCGACGCCGTGGACGACGCCCCACAGGTTGACCCCGAGGATCCAGCGCCAGTCCGACTCGGGGATCTCCCAGATGGGCCCGCCGAGCCCGACGCCGGCGTTGTTGTGCACGAGGTGTACGGCACCGAACCGGTCGACGGCCCGGTCGCGCAGGTCGCGCACCGCGGCGGCGTCCGCCACGTCGGTCTGCACGGCGAGGACGTCGGCCCCGCCGGCCGAGAGGTCCCGCTGGGCCTCCTTGAGCGCCCCCTCCTCTACGTCGGCGATCACGACCTTCATGCCCTCGGCGGCCGCCTTGGCCGCCACCGCCTTGCCGATGCCGCTGCCGCCGCCGGTGATCACCGCCACCTTCCCCTGCAGGTTCTCCATGTGGTCCTCCTCGCTGGGCTGTGACTCGATGACGCTCGGTCGCACGCGCCGATCGGCGTTCCCTCTCGGTATCACCCTTCCAAAACCAGTGAACGCTGTTCACTGATCGGAACACCGTTCGCCGGTTTCGGAAACCTGTCTGCCCCGAGGAGCACGCGACTCTGCCGGGAGGCAGTCAAGCAGCACGCCTGCTCTCCTGCCAACGACGGTGCCGGTTCAGAGCAACGAGAACGTCCGTGCCTGGACCATCACGAGCACCCCGACCACGCACAACAGGATGGGCACCGCCACCGCGCCCAGGCGCGTCATGACCCCCCGCACCTTGGGGTGGCGGCCACCGGCGAGGATCAGCGCGGTCACCCCGATCTCCCCGGCCACGAAGACCACGGCGAGTGTGGCCAGGCTGACTGCGCCCCCGTCGCGGAAGAGGGGGACGTAGACGGCCAAGTTGTCGCCCCCGGCACCGATGGTGATGAGCGCCGCCGCGGTGAAGCCCCGCCCCACTGCGCGTCGCGCGACCTTCGACTGGCGGTCGGCCGCCCCGCCCCGCCCCGCCCGCAGCCCGAGCAGCCCGTGCACGCCGATGGCGAGGGGGACGAGCCCGAGCAGGCCCACCACCCGGGGCGAGATCTCGAAGAGCACCGCCGCCGCGGCCGCCGCCGTCGCGACGAGCACCACGAACCCCACCACCTGTCCGGCTGCGATCCGGTGGGCCCGCTCCACCGGGGCGCCGGCCACCAGCGCCATGGTCACGACGCAGTTGTCGATGTTCGTTCCGACGAAGGCCGCCGCCGCGACCCCGACGTCGGCCGCCAGGCCGGTCGCCAACAGCGGATCTGCCCGTCAGCCCGTCAGCCCGTCAGCCCGACAGCCCGTCAGCCCGGCGCCAGCGACGCCGGCAGGGGCATGGCGGGCCCGTACGGCTTGTCGCCGCGCAGTGTCACCCGGTGGGCGTAGCGGGGGGCGTCGCCGTAGTCGTCCAGCGCGTAGTGCAGCGTGGCCCGGTTGTCCCAGAAGGCGACCGACCCGGCGCGCCAACGGAAGCGGCAGGTGTACTCCGGCTTGATGCAGTGGTTGTAGAGCATCTCGAGCACCGCATTGCTCTCGTTGTCCGACAGGCCGAAGATCTGGCGGGTGAACTGGCGGTTCACGAAGAGGCCGTTGCGGCCATTCTCCGGATGCGTCCGCACGACGGGATGCAGCGCCGGCAGCAGCTTCTCCTGCCACACGCCGTCCCACTCGTAGCCGCCCTGCTCCGCCACGTCGGCCGCGAACCACGGGTCGTGGTGGATGGCGATGAGCGTGTCGCACATGGTGCGCACCGGATCGGCCAGCCCGTCGTAGGCGTCCTGCAGGCTCGCCCACATGGTGTCGCCCCCGACCTCGGGCGCCTCGATCATGTAGAGGATGGAACCCATCGCCGGCGTCTGCAGGAAGGTGACGTCCGTGTGCCACCAGCTGGCCCGGTCCACCTTGCCGTCGATGGCCAGCACCTCGCGGCTCTCCGCGATGGACGGGAGCACCGGGTGCGCCTCGGTGACGATCCCGAAGTGACGGGCGAAATCGGCCTGCTGCTCGGCCGTGAGCGACTGGTCACGGAAGAAGACGACGTGATGTGTGGTCCAGGCCAGGCGGATCGCGGCCACCACCTCGGGGGCGAGCGGCTGCGACAAGTCGACACCGGAGATCTCGGCCCCGATGGTGGGGGAGAGGGGATGGACGGAGATGCTGGTGGCGAGGGTCACCGTCCAATTGTGCCTGAGGCCAGCCATGCCGTCGATACGGCCGCGCTTTCCGCCCATCCCACGCCCTACATTTGGCGCCCAGCGCCTCGTGTGCGCCACGCAGCACCCGCCTGAAAGGGGTCGCTCATGAGCGATGTCACCGGAGGCCTCATCCTGAGCCGCCCTGCCCGTAACTTCTCGCCCTGGTACCAGTGGATGGACCGTCTGGCCTCGACCGTGCACGAGGACCCGCTGCCCGAGGCCGACCCGTCGGCGATCCCGGCCTGGCTGGAGCGCCGGCGTCGGACGCTCGACGACCTGCTCGGGCCGGCGCCGGGTCCCGTCCCGCTCAACATGGAGATCACCGAGTCGGTGCAATGCGACGGGTACCGGCGTGACCGCATCGTCTTCGACACCGAGGAGACGATGTCGGTCCCGGCCTATCTCTTGATCCCGGACGAGCGCGAGCTGACCGGCACGGCCGGTGCCGCCGTGCTGGCCTGTCACGGGCACGGACCCGGCAAGTCCCAGGTCGTCGGGCTGACCCACACCGACATGCCCAACGCCGACTACGCGCACCAGTTGGCGCGCCGGGGCTACGTCGTTCTGGCGCCCGACCTGCGCTGCTTCGGCGAACGGCTGGACTGGAACCCCGAGGACCACTACGCCTGCGACACCAACCTGGTGCACGCGGTGATGGCTGGGTGGAACCCGCTCACGCAGAACGTCTGGGACCTCAAGTGCTGCCTCGACCTCCTGTCCGGATACCCGCTCGTAGACCCGGCGCACATCGGCATGGTGGGGATCTCGTACGGCGGGACGGTGACCCTCTTCGCCGCCGCGCTGGACGACCGGGTCGCGGCGTCGGTCGTGAGCGGCTATTTCTCGTCCTGGGCCGAGAGCCACAAGATGCCGTGGAACATGTGCGGCTCCCAGGTGCTGTTCGGCATGCTCGGCCGACTGGAGCACGAGGATCTCGGCGCGCTGGTGGCGCCCCGCCCCATGCTCGTGGAGTCGGGGGCCGACGACCTTCTGTTCCCGGTGGCCGCCGCCATGGAGTCTGTGCGGCGGACCCGCACCGTCTACGAGTGGTACGGCGAGGGGGACCGCCTGGAGCACGATGTGTTCGAGGGCGGCCACCAGTGGCACGGCACCGAGGCGCTGCCCTTCCTCGATCGCCGGCTGGGACACGAGCCCGGCCGCGCTGCGGCCTCAGGCTGAAGGACCCCGGTCGTCCTCGGACGATGCGCGCCGGTGTGCGGCCTGCCGGAGCAGTTGGTCGAGAGACGCTTGCGGCGCGGAACCGTCGTCCGCCGGTGCCGGGTCCCGCGGCATGGCGGCGGGGCCTTCAACCGTGGACGGCGGCCCCCCACCGGACGGGGCCGTGCCGTCCGTGCGCCGGGCGGCCCGCCGACGCTCCCACCACGTCCTGATCGCGCCCACTGCGCCGGCTCCCGCTCCGCCCCGCCCTAGACCGCGCCGCGCCTATAGGAAGTTGCGCAGGACGGAGTCGAAGGCGGACGCGAGCACCACGGTGCCCGAACCGTCGCGGTTCGTGGGCACGGAGACGGGGTGGGCGGTGGGCACGTTCATCAGGGACAGCACGGCCGACACCGGCGTCCCGGGACCGAGATACATGTGGGATGCCACCTGCTCGAGCAGCGAGCTGGTGCCGGTCGGGTCCGTGATCAGGGAGGTGACCGACAGCTTCCCGGTGGCCAGGCGGCCCAGGCTCGAGTTGGGGTCGACCGTGTGCAGGTCGACCGCCACGTAGCGGCTCACGGGGATCCCCACCCGCGTCAGTCCGGCGATGATGGCCGTCGGCGCGTGGACGCTGAGCGCCGAGATGGGCACGGTGCGGCCCGGCGCCACGGGCAAGCCCAGGGCGCTCGGGATCTGGAGGACCTTGGTGCGTCCGCCGGTGTCGTGGAAGACGAAGATCTGTTCGGAGTGATCGGGTCCCTTCACGATCGCCAGGAGGTCGTTCTTCCCCTTGGCCAACAGTGATGCCGGCACGGGGACGTGGTGCACTGCGTGGTCGATGCGGTAGAGGCTGATCCCGACGTAGCCCGCCACCAGGGCGATCAGGGCGAGGAGGCTGCAGCCCGTGGCGAGGAGGATCCGCTTGACCATGCGGCGGCGCCGGCGCACCGGGCGCTCCTGGCGCACCGGCGCGGCAGGTGCGTCGAATTCGAGTCGCCGCGTGGCGAGTACGACCGTCATGCCCCCTCTTTCGAGCGACCTTGGTCCCGGTGGCCGCTCTGGCTCCCCGACCGCCCAGAAACTTAGGGACCGCCCATTGCCTCCCCGTTGCCCCAGGGGTTCGATGTGGTTGCCGTGGCCACCGGATCGGCTCTCCCACGGCAACGTTCATGCATCCGCAATGCTGAGGGTGTGGACGACCGCCCGCTGGCCCACTACGTCTCGCCCGACGAGGACAGCGCCCGCTGGTGGGACTTCGCGCTCCGACCGGGCGACATCGTCATCAGCACGCGGTCCCGCTCGGGCACGACCTGGACCCAGATGATCTGCCTCCTGCTCGTGTATCAGGCGCGCGAGTTCCCGGAGTCCCCGGGTGTGCTGTCGCCCTGGCTGGACCATCTGATCCGTCCGGTCGAAGACGTCCACACCGGACTGGCGGCGCAGACCCACCGGCGGATCATCAAGACGCACACCCCGCTCGACGGCGTTCCCTCCGACGCGCGGGTCAACTACATCGTCGTGGCCCGACATCCCCTCGATGCCGCCGTCTCCCTCTACTTCCACAGCGCCAACATCGACCGGGTGCGTCTGGCGGAGCTCACGGGCGCACCGCCTCCCCCCGCTCCGACGGCGACGCGGCCCCCGCTGCACGACTGGCTCGTCGGCTGGGTCGACTGGGACCCCGATCCGAGGGAATATCTCGACTCGCTGCCGGGCACCTTGCACCACCTGGCCGACGCCTGGACCCGGCGCGACGAGCCGAACGTGGTGCTCGTGCACTACGACGACCTCATCGGCGACCTCGACGGCACCATGCGGCGCCTCTCCCGCGCCCTCGGCATCGCGGTGGACGAGGAGTGCTGGCCCGGCCTGGTCCACGCCGCCACCTTCGACGAGATGCGACGCGGCGCCGATGCCATCTTCCCTCCGGAGACCGAGGGGCTGCTGAAGGACCCGGACGCCTTCTTCCGCCACGGCGTCTCGGGCGACGGCCGCTCGCTCCTGTCAGAGGAGGAGTTGGCCCGCTACCGTGCCCGCGCCGCCGCCCTGGCGCCGGCGGGCCTGTTGGCCTGGCTGCACCGTGACCAAGAAGGCTGAGGGCGCGTCAGACCTCCAGCAGGCTGGCCGACTCCGGCTCCAGGTGGATGCTGGCGTGCGCAACGGTGCGGAGCGCCGACGCCGGACAGCGCGTGCTGACGGGGCCCATCAGCGCGTCCCGCACGGACTGTGCCTTGCGTGCCTCGGGGACGACGGCCAGGACCCGGCCGGCGCGGAGCAGCGCCGGGATGGTCACGGTGATCGCCCGCGCCGGCACGGCGTCGAGGTCCGGGAAGTGTCCCTCGTTGACCTGTTGGCGCCGGCACGCCGGATCGAGCTTGACCACCTTCACGTCGAGCGGGTCGTCGAAGTCGGCCACCGGCGGATCGTTGAACGCCAGGTGGCCGTTCTCGCCGATGCCCAGGCAGCACAGGTCGAGGGGATGTCGTCGGATCAGGTCGGCGTACCGGGTGCACTCTTCCTGCGCGTCGCCCAGTCCCTCGACGTAGTACGCGGCCTTGGGTCGGGCCGGTTCGACAATGCGCTCTCGGATCCAGCGCTGGAAGCCCGCCGGATGTTCGGGACCCACGCCGACGTACTCGTCCATGTGGAAGACGACCGTGTCCGACCACGGGACGCTCTCCGTCTCCTCCACGAGCGCGCGGACGAAAGCCAGCTGCGAGTTCCCCGTCGCGAACATGGCGTGGACAACCCCCCGTGCCTCGGACGCCGCACGCATGACGTCACGGGCTTCGTCGGCCGCAGCAAGGGCCAGCGCGTCGAGGTCGGGATGCACGTTGACGGAGGCGCGGTCGACGGTCCATGTCCGAGAAGGTTCCACGTCGATCAGCATGGCAGGTGGACCTCGGACAGACTGGGTCCATGCGCGCAGTGGAGGTACCCGGCCCAGCTCACCTCGAGGCGGCCTGGAAGGCGGTGCGCACCCACCTGCCCGTGACGCCGGTCGTGGATGCGCCGCAGCTCGGCGAGAGCGTGCTCTCGAAGGTCGAGACCGTCCAGCCCACCGGCTCCTTCAAGGTACGAGGCGGGCTGGCCGCCGTGTCGGCGACCCTGGAGCGGGATCCGGGGCGCGCCGTGGTGGCCGCCTCGGCCGGAAACCACGGCCTCGGTGTCGCATTCGCTGCGTCGAAGCTGGGCGTTGAGGTGACGGTCGTGGTCCCCACCGGGGCCTCGGCGGCCAAGGTGTCTGCCCTCCGGCAGTTCGACGTGCGTCTGGTGCTGCACGGGGAGGGCTACCGGGAGGCGGAGACCCACGCGCTCGACCTGGCGGCGCGGGAGGGGAGCCGGTACGTGTCCCCCTACAACGACCCCGACGTCATTGCCGGGCAGTCCACGATCGCCCGCGAGCTCGCCGACCAGGTGCCGGACCTGGGCACCGTGGTGGTGCCGTGCGGTGGCGGAGGCCTCCTGGCGGGGGTGATCCTGGGCCTGGAAGGGACGGGTGTCCGCATCGTCGGCGTCGAGTCCGAGGCGTCACCCTCCATGAGCGCCGCCGTCGCCGCCGGCGGGATCGTGCCCATCAACGTGGAGCCGACGGTGGCGGACGGCCTGGCCGGGAACCTCGAGCCCGGAGCGGTCACCGTCGACATCGCGCTCGAGCACCACGTCGAGATCCTCACGGTCAGCGAGTCGGACATCCGCTCCGCCATGGCATTCTCGGCGCACAAGATGGGGCTCGTGCTCGAGGGCGCCGGCGCGGTCGGCGTCGCGGCGCTGCGGGCGGGCGTGGTCGCGCCGGACGAAGACGGACGCGCCACGGTGGTCATCCTCACCGGGCGCAACGTCGCGCCGAAGCTGCTGTCCGAGATCCTGCACTCCTGACGCACTCCTGACGCCTCTGCCGGGGGCAGCGCCACGTAGGGCGGACCGCTCTAGGCTCGGACGGGTGGCCGAGCTCTCTGCCAACGGAGTGACGCTGAGCTACGACGTGTCGGGGGAAGGACGCCCGCTCGTCCTCGTCGCCGGGTGCGGCCAGCCGGCTGTCGCGTGGCACCTGTCGATGGTGCCTGCACTCACGAAGGCCGGCTACTGCGTGGCCACGTTCGACAACCGGGGCGTCGCGCCGTCGTCCTCGCCGCCCGCGCCCTACCGCGTGGACGACATGGTGACGGACACGCTGTCGCTCCTCGACGACCTGGGCTGGGACGACCCGGTGCTCGTCGCCGGGCACTCCATGGGGGGATGGATCGCCGAGACTTTGGTCCTCGACCATCCCGAGCGCGTCCGCGCCGCCGCGTTCATGGGGAGCGCGAACAAGCCGACCGCCTGGGAGGTGGCGATCACGACCGTCGAGCGCGACCTGGCCCGGCTCGACTACGACCTGCCACCGCTCTTCTACGCCACCGAGACCATGCGGTACCTCCCCACGGCGGACCTCCAGGACTCGGAGGTCGTGAGCACGTGGCTGTCCTTCACGGCGGACCTGCCGGTCTGGCCCAACCCGGGTCGGCTGGGTCAGTACGAAGCGGCCCTCGCCTGGTCGACCGACCCCGCGCGCACCACCCGCTGGCCCGACATCTCCGTGCCCTGCCTCGTCCTCGCCTTCGAGCACGACATCGACTCACCGCCGCGGTACGCCCGCGAGGCCGCGGCCGCCATCCCCGGCTGTGAGTACCGCGAGGTGGCCGGCTCCGGGCACATCGGCATCGTGACGCACGCGGAGGAAACGGCGGGGCATCTCGTCGAGTTCTTCGGCCGCCACTAGGCCGCCGCCCTGCCGGCCTACGACGCATGGGGAGCCCCACAGCCGACCGCGCGGTTCCCCGGTTCGTCGTTCGGGCGACCGCGCCCATGCGCATCTGCGATCTCGGTGGGTGGACCGACACCTGGTTCGCCGGCCACGGGGCCGTCCTCAACATGGCCGTGTCGCCGCTCGTCGAGGCGGGCATGGAGGTCTACGCCGCCGCAGAGGTGCCGGAAAGGGTCACGCTCCATATTGCGAACTTCGGCGAGCGCTACGCGTTCGAACCCGGTCGCGGACCTGGCCGCCATCCTCTCCTGGAGGCCGTCGTGGAGGAGATCGGACTTCCAGACGACGTCTCGGTGATCGTTCGCATCGTGTCGCAGGTGCCGCCCGGTTCTTCCACCGGGACGTCGGCGGCGACGGCAGTGGCGCTCATCGGTGCCCTCGACGCGCTCACCCCTGGTGGCCTGACCCCGGGCCAGATCGCAGACGCGGCGCACCGGATCGAGGTCGACCGGCTCGGGCTGCAGTCGGGTGTGCAGGACCAGGTCTGCGCCGCCTTCGGGGCCGTCAACTTCATGGAGATCGACCCGTACCCGGCGGTGTCGCGGGCACCGCTCACGCTGCGCGAATCCGTCTGGGCCGAGCTCGAGCGTCGCCTCCTCCTCCTGTACCTCGGAAGTGCCCACTCCTCTTCCGACACGCACGACAAGGTCATCGCGCGTCTGGTGGAGGAGGGCCAGGACTCGACGAGCCTGGAGCACCTGCGGCGGTGCGCGCAAGGGGCGAGGGACGCGGTACTCGAAGGAGACCTCGAGCAGCTGGGTCGCCTTATGACGGAGAACACCGAAGCGCAGAGCCTTCTTCACGAGGACATCGTCAACGCCGAAGCCCGCGCGGCAATGGAGGTCGCGGCGGCATGGGGAGCTGCGGGCTGGAAGCTGAACGGCGCAGGGGGCGAGGGGGGCAGCCTCACCATCCTCTGTGGCCGAGACGAACAGCTTCGGCGAGGGCTGGAAGACGCACTCCTTCAGGCGGACCCGCGGTTCCGAGTCATTCCGATCCGTCTGAGCCGCCCTGGCCTGACGGTGCGCGTCGGCCGTTACTGACCCACGTCCTCGGGGAGAGCGGCAAAGTCTCGCTTGGTCTGCCGGTACCAGCCCATTCCCGAGATCGGGTGCCTCCAGCGGCCTTTCATCTCCTTGAGGGCCGGCTGGTGGAGATGGTCGCCACCCTCGACCATCTCGCGCAGGTGCTTGTCCTGCGCCTTGATGACGTCGTCGGCCGTCGCTCCGTGGTGCGGGTAGGCACACGGTCCACCCATCTGCTTGCAGGTCATCGTCTTCATGATCGCCGTTCCTTTCCCAGACGTCGCGTGAGGACGAGTTTCACCTCATGGCTCTGCGAACGATTGTAAGAAGCGCAGGCCGGAGCAGGCTTCTTCGATCGTGCTCGATTTGCCGGGTGACGCCGCCTACCGGCGTGAGTAGGCGATGTCGAAGTCGTGCTCCCACGATCCGCCGCCGATCCGCTTCTGCCAACTCCCGTCGAGGGAACGACGGTCGGCACTGATCGTGGCCTCGAAGCGCTGAGCGAACTCCGGGTCGTCCCGCCAGATGATCCAGGCGTCACCCAACAGGCTCATGAGATACACGCGTGAGACACCGCGCCTGTCCGTGTAGACCACCGTGTAGTCACGCTCGGGACCATCCCGCCCGATCACCCAGGAGGCCAGCGGCGGACCGGCGGCGTCGCCCGCCTGTCGCAGTGCGAGCAGCATCCCGGCCTCAATGGGCGTGGCCTCCAGCGTCCCGGTCACGACCTGATCCGGCTCCTCGAGGAAGGAGGCATTCGAGATCGTCATGTTCCACTCGCCCACGAAGAATCCGAGGTCTTCGAGAGCCGGGTTGGTCAACGCAACTTCCACGCGCCTCCTCGGTGAACGCCGGGCCGGCCCGTCCGCGCTCAGGCGACAGGTCGGGGAATCTTGTAGTCGATGCTGACGTCACCGGCCGCGTCCGCGTGCTCCTTGAGCCAGCGCTGGGCGAACGGGCACCAGGGGACGATGGTCAGGTGCTCACGCGCCGCCAGGTCGACGGCGGACCGGACGAGCCGTCCCCCCAGGCCGCGTCCGCCCAGCCGGTCCGGGACTTCGGTGTGGAGAAGGAACAGGCGGTCGCCGCGGCGCTCGTACTGCAGCTCGGCCAACGCGTCACCGTCGCGGTAGACGAACCGGCGCTCGGACGGGACGTCGACGATCTCGGGTTCGTGGGCAGCGGTCACGGGTGAGGGCCCGCCGGGACGACTCGTCTCAGGGGTAACCGCAGGGTATAGGAAGGAGGGCGTGAGCGGACCGGTCTCCACTGAAGACGTCCCCGCGACACCCGACGTCACGCCGGGGGTGGTCAAAAAGGAGGTGGAACTCGAGCCCGGCCGGGTCACCGCTGTGGGCTCGATCCCCGTGCGGCGGGTGCTGCCGCGCCGACCGCGGCGCACCGTGGGTTCGTGGTGCTTCGCCGACCACGCCGGGCCGGTCCAGGTGCGCGACGACCAGCCGGTCGACATCGGCCCGCACCCGCACATGGGGCTGCAGACCGTGACCTGGCTGGTGGCGGGCGATGTCGTGCACCGGGACAGCCTCGGATCCGAGCAGCCGATCAGGCCCGGCCAGCTCAACCTCATGACGGCCGGCCGAGGCGTGGCCCACTCCGAAGAGAACCCGGGGAGCTACCGGGGCGAGTTCCATGCTGTCCAGCTCTGGGTGGCTCAGCCGGAGTCGACCCGGCACGGAGAAGCCGCCTTCGAGCACCACGCCGAGCTGCCGTGCCTGGAGCTGCCGGGCGCCCGCGCCACGGTCTTCGTCGGTGACTTCGGGGGAGAGACGTCACCCGCACGCCGCGACACCGAGCACGCGGGCGTCGAGCTCGTCCTGGATGCGCCGGGCGCCGTCCTCCCGTTGCGGCGCGACTACGAGTACGCGCTCGTGGTACTGGAGGGCGCGGCGACGATCGGCGCACGGGTGGCCGAGCCCGGGCTGCTGGCGTACCTGGGGGAGGGGCGCGACGAGGTCCGGCTCGAAGTGGCGGCTCCGGCACGCGCGCTGCTCCTCGGTGGCGTGCCGTTCCCGGAGCCGGTGCTCATGTGGTGGAACTTCGTCGCCCGCACCCGCGAGGAGGTGTCGGAGGCGCGCCGGCAGTGGGCGGAAGACGACGGCCGCTTCGGCACGGTGCGCAGTTCGCTGGCGCGCATCGAGGTGGGCCCGCCGCCGTGGGAGTGAGGCAGAAGCGGGCGGCGACCTGACCTACCACTCACCCCAGCCGGGCGGGGTGACGGACCCCGTGATGGTGCGCGGGTCGACCGGCGCCTGCAGCTGCGCCGCCCGGTAGACCCCGAAACAAAGCTGGAGGACCCTGGTCGCATCCTCGACGGTCATGGCTGCGGGCGTCCCGTGCACCAGCGAGTCCACGAAGTGTTGCGACGAGCGCACGAAGCCCGCTCCCCAGTCCGCGTCGACCTCGGTGAACTCCGTGGTCTTGCAGCCGTCCTTGGTGCCGGTGAAGAGCATGACGGGGGCGAGGTCGAGCATCTCGCCGGTGGCCCGGGTCACCCAGATCTGTCCCTCGTCGCCGGTGATCTCGAAGAACTCGTCGGCGCCGTAGTAGCTCGAACGCATGTAGAAGTTCGGTGCGTACTGCACCTCCATCATGCCGAGCACGTCGGGGTTCTCGTATTCGAAGATGACGGCGCAGGGCTCGAAGAAGAAGTCGCGCCGCCGCACGACGGCCTGCACCGACGTGATGTCGAGGTCGAGCAGCCAGAGCGCCATGGCGTACTTGTGCACCATGTCGTCAAAGAGGTGTCCGCCCGGGCTCCGCTTGTCCAGGCGCCACCGGTAGCCCTCCATGCGCAGATTGGCCTGGAAGTGCGAGTCGGTCTGCCCGACCAGGGTGCGGATCCGCAAGGACGTCGGCTTGCCGATGGCGCCGTCGGCCACCAGCTTCTTGGCCAGCTCGAGGGGCGGGTAGTGGACGAAGCACTCGCTGATACGCAGCGTGCGACCGGCGGCCTCCGCCGCCGCCTGCATGGCGCGCGCGTCGTCCACCGAGTTGGCGACGGGCTTCTGCACAGACACGTGCTTGCCCGCCTCGAGCGCGGCGATCACATGGTCGTGGTGCATGTGCGTCGGGGTGAGGATCTCGACGGCGTCAATGGAGTCATCGGCCAGCATGTCGGCGAGGTCGGCGTAGAACGCCGGCCCGCCCCACTCGGCCGCGGCTTGCCGCCCGACCACCTCGTCCGTATCGCACACGGCGACCACGTCGCAGCGGGGGTCCTCCAGATAGCCCCGTACGTTCATAGCCGCGATGTTCCCCGCGCCCAGCACCGCCAGCCGGACTCTCTCCATGGTGTGCCTCTCCTCCCGGTCGTGCTCGTCCCCGTCGTGCCAGTCGTCGCCCGCGCTGTCTACCCGTCGGTGCCGAACGCCCCTTCGGCCCGAGCCGCCGCGATCCGATTGTCGTCGTACCCGAGCACCTCGCGCAAAACCTCCTCCGAGTGCTGTCCGACCGTCGGGGCCTTGGCCGGCCGTGGCAGCTCTTCGCCGACGAAGTGCAGCGGCGTGAACAGTTGGTCGGCACCCATGTCGGATGCGGGCAGCAGCGAGAAGCGATCGGCGAACTGGGGGTCGTCGAGCA
Source organism: uncultured Acidimicrobiaceae bacterium (assembly GCA_963834405.1). GTDB lineage: Bacteria > Actinomycetota > Acidimicrobiia > Acidimicrobiales > RAAP-2 > Bog-473. The sequence goes on from CAWIBX010000005.1 coordinate 1,017,771, forward strand.
GCGTCTTCGGCGTGTTGACCGGTGCGAGAGGCGTGTTCACCCGCCCTCCGAAATCGAGCCACTCCTCGGCCGTCTTGGTCTTGAAGATGTCGCGGAGCTCGCCCTGGAGCTCGCGGTTGCCACGGGCGTGGTCGGCGTACTTCGAACCGGGCCAGCGCTCGAAGAGGTCCATCCGCCCCACCGCCTCGCAGAAATTCTTCCAGAAGGCCTGCTCCGACGCCATGAACAGCACGTGCTTGTGGTCGGCCGTCTCGTAGACCTGGTAGCGGACGCCCTCGACCATGCCGGCGGTCCCGGGTGCGCGCCGCTCGTAGTCGTCCGACTTGTTCCCGGTGACCTCCGACTCGGGGCGTTCGTAGGCCCGCCAGGTCTCCGAGCGGTACCAGTCCATGGCGGCTGCTGCGTCGGACTGCGCGAGATCGATGAAGGCGCTCTGGCCGGTCTCCCGGGCCCGGAGGACGGCGGCCAGGATGCCGAGCGCACCGTAGAGCGGTGCGGCGTTGATGCCGATGGAGACGTGCTCGGGGATGTACGTGAACCCCTCGTCGTCGGTCGCCACTTTCACGATGCCGGCCCAGGTGTCGTAGGCGATGCCGTGACTCGGGTAGTCGCGGTACGGACCGGTCATGCCGTATCCGGAGATGGTGCAGAAGACGATCTTCGGGTTGATCAGGCGCAGGTCCTCGTAACCCACGCCCCGGCGGGCCAGAGCACCCGGCCGCATGGCCTCCACGACAACGTCCGAACCGGCGGCCAGCTCCTTCATGATCGCCACGCCGGCCTCGGTGCGCAGGTCGAGGACGAGGGAACGCTTGCCCCGGTTGAGGTGGAGGTGCATCAGCGAGACGCCCTCGACGATCGGCCACGTCATCTCGCGGATGTAGTCCCCGGCCGGAGGCTCGACTTTGATCACCTCCGCGCCCAGGTCCACCAACGCGGTGGTGATGGCCGCCGGCCCGAGCGCCGAGCACTCGATGATGCGCATGCCCTGCAGCGGTGGCGTCGACGCCATCTGACCTCCTGATCGGCCTGTGTGGCCTGTGTCGCCTCTCTGGCCTGTGCGTTGCCTGTGTGCCGAAGGCCGGATCGTAGTGGCGGGTCGCCCTGTGCACTGTCGTCAGGGCAACCTCGCCGGGGCCTCGACATACTTGAGCCAATGGAAACTGAGGTACTGGACGACGCCCTGACGGTCTTCGCGGCGACGGCGCCCGAGTACGGGTCCTTGGGATTCGCCAACCACGGCCCCATGGCCTGTGAGGCTCTGGCGCAACTGGGACGGGAGGAGGCGATCCCCGGCTGGGTCGCGCACTACCGCGCGCGCCTTTCGGAGGCGCCCCCGCCGGCGGCGCGGCCGCTCACGGAGGACGAGTGGCCGCAGGTCCTCGGCCAGGACGCGAGCTTCCCGGCGTGGCTCGCCCTCTTCGAACGGGAGCTGGCCGACCGTCCGCCCGCGGCGGTCGTCGGCGAGTGGGCACCCCGCCTGCTGCCCGGGACCGTCGGCGCCGCCACCCACGGCCTGATCCGCACGGGGCACGGGCTGCGCGCGCTGGGTGCCGCCGACACGCCGCCGCGCCGGCTGGAGGTGGCGATCGGCCTCGCGTTCTGGGCGTCGGTGTACCGCGAGTTGCCCGGGCCGCCGCTCCTCATCGGCCAGCAGGCCGTGGCGGATGCGCTCGCAGACCTGCCGTACCTCCCGGAGGACACGCCGGTGGAATTCCTCATCAGCGCGCGGGTGGGCCACATCGCGGACATCAGCGACGAGTTCGAGCAGGCGGTCGCGTCGCTCGGGCCGGCTGACGACGCGCTCGGACTGCTCGACGAGCTGGCGGGTGGGGGAGCGAGGGCATACCTCCGCAACGCGGACGGCGGCGGAGCCATCGGCCTGCTGCACTCGATCACGTCGCCGCTGGCGTGCGAGATGCTGCTACCCTGGCTGGCCGCCGAGGACAGGGATGCCGCGCTCGGCTACATCTGGCAGGCGGTGGCCGCGCTGCACGTGGGCTACGACATCGACCGCCGCGGCCCACTGCCGGCGCGGAGCGCCCCGTCCCTGGAGGCGCTGGTCGACCGTGCGGTCGAGTCGCGGGACGAGCACGGGATAAAGCTGACCGAGGCCGCCGTGCGCAGCTACTCCCGTTCGCACGACCCGACGCTGTTGTGGGCGGCCGCCGACGCATGCGCCCGCCTCGCCGGGTGAGGGGCTGCCGCCCCTGCCACGGCGCATCCGGGGAGCGCCGTGGCTAGATTCGCCCCATGGAGTACCGCACACTTGGCCGGACCGGCATAAAGGTCAGCCCCCTGTGCCTGGGGGCGATGATGTTCGGGGCGTTCGGCAACACCGACCACGACGACTCGATCCGCATCATTCACGCTGCACTCGACGCCGGCATCAACTTCGTCGACACCGCCGACGTCTATTCCTTCGGCGAGTCCGAGGAGATCGTGGGCAAGGCGCTGGCCCAGAAGAAACGGCACCAGGTGGTGCTGGCCACAAAGGTGCACGGGCCGATGGGGCGTGACCCCAACGCCCAGGGCAACTCACGGCGCTGGATCATGACCGAGTGCGACAACAGCCTGCGCCGACTGGGTGTCGACTACATCGACCTGTACCAGATCCACCGCCCCTCGCCCGACACCGACGTGGACGAGACGCTCGGCGCGCTGACCGACCTCGTGCGCCTGGGCAAGATCCGTTACTTCGGCAGCTCGACTTTCCCCGCTTACGAGGTGGTGGAGGCGCAGTGGGTGGCCGAGCGCCGGGCGCGGGAGCGCTTCGTCACGGAGCAGCCGCCGTACTCCATTTTGGTGCGGAGTATCGAGAAGGACGTGCTGCCGGTCTGCCAGAAGTACGGCATGGGCGTGCTGTCGTGGAGCCCGCTGGCGGGTGGTTGGCTGTCGGGCGCATTCGGGACGGGCAAGGAGAACACCAGCCGTCGGGCCGGCTTCCTGCCCCACCACTACGACATGGAGCTTCCGGGCAACCGGTCCAAGCTCGAGGCGGTCGACCAGCTCTTCGCGCTGGCGGACGAGGCGGGGCTCTCGCTCATTCAGCTGTCGCTCGGTTTCGTGCTGGCGCATCCCGGAGTGACCTGTCCCATCATCGGGCCGCGGACCATGGAGCACCTCGAGTCCCAGCTGCCGGCGTTGGAGCTGCGCCTCAGCCCGGACGTGCTCGACCGCATAGACGAGATCGTGCCGCCGGGCGTTGACCTCAACGACACCGACGTGGGATGGGTGCCGGCCGCCATCGCGGACACGTCGCTGCGGCGCCGGGCTTTCGAGCCTTCGGCGGAGCAGCGCGGCCTGCTGGACGCCATTCGCTCGAGGGACTGAATCCTCTCCTCGGTCCTTCGGACTGCGCGAAACCGACCTTCCGCCAGGTAGTGAAGCCGAGACGGACCTTCGGATAGGTACGAAGCCGACCTACGGATCGGCACTGTGCCCTTTCAGAAACTATAATCACGCTCGGTTATAGTTTCTGAAAGAGGGCGGCGGCCTCAACGGACATCGCCGGACCGTAACGGCAACACAACCGCAGAGGACAGCGGCCAACCAGCCGTCCTCACCTATCGTTGGCGTGTGCCCGAACAGGGGAGCGGATCGGTTCAGGAAGGGAGGCCGGCGTCCCGGCTCGTCCTTCGCAGCGCCACCGTCGTCGATGCCGATGGCGCCCGCCCCCGGTCCACCGTGGTGGTGGAGGGCCGTCGAATGACGACCGTGCGCACGGGCACGGGTGTCAGCGGCGACGGCGACGGCGTCACGGCCGGACCGCAGGACCGGGTCGTCGACCTGGGCGGCCGCACCGTCATGCCGGCCATGGTCAGCAGCCACTTCCACGCCACCTACCACGAGCTCGGCTCCAAGTCCGCACCGTTCGGGCTCGAGGAGCCGCCGGCGCTCCAGGCCGTGCGGGCCGCCCATCATCTCGAGCTCCTGCTGCACTGCGGCTTCACCGGTGCGGTAAGTGCCGGCGCGCCGTTCGCCATCGACGCCTCCATGAAGTCCGCCATCGCCGAGGGGCTCTTCCCCGGGCCACGGCTGATGGCCGGGAGCCGCGACGTGAGTACGACCGGTCACGCCGGGGACAAGAGCTTCCCCTGGTACTGGGACGTCGGTGCCCGCGGCGCGATCAACCGCTCCGACGGCCCCAACGAATTCCGCCGCGCCGTGCGCGAGGAGGTGAAGCAAGGAGCCGAGATCATCAAGCTGTTCGTGACCGGCGGACACGGGACGGTCGCCCCGAGCGAGCAGACCGAGATGACCCAGGAAGAGCTGGCCGCGGCCATAGAGGCCGCCCACCAGCGCGGCGTCCTCGTGCGCGGCCACATCGCCAACCGCGACGCGCTGCACATGGCGCTCCAGGCCGGTATCGACGTGGTCGACCATGGCGACGGGCTGGACGAAGCGGCCATAGAGCGGATGGTGACGGCCGGCACGTTCCTCGTGCCGAGCCAGCTCTTCCCGGCCCGCTTCGCCGAGTTGATGGGTGGCACGGCGGGTGGGCTCGGCTTCACCGACTCCATGGCGGCGGACATCGAGCGCGCGCTCGCCATCCTGCCCGCCGCCAACGCCGCCGGCGTCAAGCTCCTCTGCGGCGACGACTACGGGGCGATCGGGCTGGCCCACGGGCGTTACGCCGACGAGCTCGCGTTCTACGTCAAGGAGGCGGGCATTCCGCCGCTCGACGTTCTCCGCTGGGCCACCGCCAACGGGTTCGAGCTCATGGGCCGCGCCCACGAGCTCGGGTGGGTGCGAGAGGGTTACCTGGCCGACCTGCTCGTGGTCGACGGCGACCCCATCTCCGACATCGGCGTCCTGCAGGACCGCGAGAGGCTGCTCGCCGTCATGAAGGGCGGGACGCTGGTCACCGACCGGCTCGACCGGCTCGACCGGCTCGACCGGCTCGACCGGCCCGACCGGTAGCCCGAGCCGGCTACGACGGCCCGGACGGCTCCAGGGGCGGCGCCGGCACGGTGATGGCCGGCGCCTCGGTGCCGCCGTCGATCTCGAACACCTTGCCCGTCACCCACGAGCTCGCATCCGACACGAGATAGAGGACCGCGCACGCGATGTCCTCGGGCTCGCCCGGGCGGCCCATCGGGGTTCCGGCGAGGAACTGGCGGCGCAACGACTCGTCGGTCAGCACGATGTCGAGCGACCGCGTGGCCACGCCGCCGACGTCGAGCGCGTTGAGCCGCACCCGCGGCGCTAGCTCCGGCGCCATGTTGCGCGTGAGCCTGTCGAGCGCCGCCTTGACCGCCCCGTAGGCCGTGAAGCTGGTCTGGGTCATGCTGGCCGAGCGCGACGAGATGTTGACCACCGCCCCGCCGCCCGTCGTGTCGACCATCCGGCGAGCCGCCAGCTTCGTGAGGGTGAAGGGCGCCGTGACGTTGAAGTGGAACGCCGTCTCCAAGAAACGCTCGCTCGTGTCGAGCGCGGCCCGCGGCATGGCCCCGCCGGCGTTGTTGACCGCGACGTCCAGCCGGCCGAACTCGCCCACCGCCGCGTCGACGAGCCGCTCGAGCTGGCCGAGGTCGGTCACGTCGGTGGGCACGACCAGGGCCTGCCGGCCGGCGCCCTCCACGAGCGCCGCCACCTCCTCCAGGTCGGCCTGCGTGCGGGCGGCCAGCACGACGTCGGCCCCCGCCTGCGCGAGGCCGACGGCGATGCCGCGCCCGATGCCGAGCCCGGCACCCGTCACGACGGCGACACGATCGTCCAGGCGGAAGCGGTCGAGGATCACGGCCGGGCCGCCCGCTCAGCTCTCGCGGCTCTCGCGGTTCTCGTTGCTTTCGTGTCGTTCGCGCCGGAGCGACGCATCGGCGCGCCCGGCCACGAGCGGCATCTCGAGATAGGTGCGCAGGCCCGGTTCGGCCGCGCAGACGTAGGGCACCGCGTTGACGCAGTGCATCGCGGTGGCGACGATGCCTCGGTTGCGCTCCAGCCCGTCCGCGATGGAGTCGGGATGCAGCTTGCGGAACGTGACGAGACAGCACGGGTCGCCCGTGATCTCGACCTCGAAATGCTCGCCGTCGGGGCCGAAGCGCCAGGGCGGGTCGAGGTGCTCCTCGCCCATGAGCCAGTTCACGGCGGCGGTCACCACGGGTTCGCCGTCGACCAGGCCCTCCCAGCGGAAGCGCTGGGCCGCCACCAGGCCGGGTGCGATGGGCCCGATGGGCGACTCGATCGGCGCCGTGGCCACCGCCATCTCGTGCGTCGTACGCAGCTGGGGGTCGAGGTCGAACCCCAGCTCGTCGGCCACCATGTGCACCGACTGGCGGAAGCCCGCGCCGAGCGCCTCGGCCATGATGCTCTTCCGCGACTCCTCCGGTGTCTTGCCGAAGAGCATCCAGTCCCGGATGACGTCGGGGGCGCCGTAGGTGCGGATGTCGGAGAACTCCTCGGCGCGCACGCGGGTGACCGAGCCAGACAGCGCCGAGACCATGAGCGGGAAGCGCTCGGTGATCCCGCCAGGGTGGATGCCGGTGCCGTGGAGGGTCACCCCGGCACGGCGGCAGACGCCGTCCAGCCGGGCGCGTTCCTCGGTGGGCGGGTAGAACCAGCCGAGCGGCGTCACCACGTTCTTGCCCGACTCGAGGATCCGGGTCACCACGCTCTCGTCGGCGAAGATCGGGCTGTAGACGACGCAATCGGCGTTGAGCGCAAGGAGGGCGTCGACGTCGCTGGTGGCCGTGACGTCGATGGGCTCACGGCCGAGCAGCGCGCCCACGTCCTGCCCGTCCTTGGCCGCCGAATGCACCCAGCACCCGGCCAGCTCGAGGTCGGGATGGTCCAGGACGCCCTCCATGGCCGCCCGGCCCACGTTGCCCGACGCCCACTGGATCACTCGGTAGGTCACGGTTCACCCCTCACGCTGCGTTGGGCGGCCCACCCTAGAGACATTCGTCAGGACACGCGCGCCTCCATCGCCGACGCGCGTTATGGTCCGGCGGTGACCGCGGCCGACGAGAACCGGGCCCTGATCGAAGCCTTCTGGGACGATCTCTACCGCCCCGACCTCCAGGCGGCCGCCGCCCGTTTCGCGCCCGACGGCGAGTACACCGACGTCTCGACGCCCGAGGACGACGTGGCGCGTGGTCCCGACGAGATCGTGCGGCGCCTGACGCTCGCCTGGGGCCGGGTCGACAAGATCTGGGACGAGCGGCGGCACCTCGTCGCGGACGACAGCGCCGTCATGACCGAGCACCTCGAGCACTGGCTGTGGCCGACGGGCGAGACGATGGCCCTCCCGGTCTTATCTGTGCACGAGGTGCGTGACGGCCGCATCACCCGCTGGACGGACTACTGGGACATGGCCGCGCTCGTCGCGGCCGCGCCCCAGTGGTGGTTCGAGCACGTCATGCAGGGCTGGAAGTAGCTCACATGAGGCCGGCTTGGCCTCGTGGCGCGCAGGCGTGACCTTCGCCGCGCCCGTGACGCCGTTCGACGGTCCTCGGATTGACGCAGCCCGCGACCTATAGTTTCGCCCACTACAGCAACCCGCATTGGGCCCAGGATCGTCCGTGAGGTCGCGCAATGGCGAGCGAATCCAGCCCCGTGGTGAGCAAGGGCCAGACGAGCTTTTTCCGACGCCACTCCCACTGGTGGGTCGTCGCCATCGTGCTGCCCCTGCTCATGCTCGCCGTCGGCCTCGGCATCTGGCAGTCGCTGAGCACCTACAACGAAGCGCAGCACGGACCCTCAGAAGGTGAGTGCGGGGGGAGGGTGACCAACAGCCTCGTGACAATCCAGGCGACGATCATCGCCGTGGACACCGATTCGCTGACGGCGACACTTCGCTTGGACTTCGACCCCCAGGGAAACGTGGTCCAGGGCAACTCGGGAACTCTGACGGAGCCCATGACCATGGTCACCGCCGGCCTGCTCGCGGAGCCGGCAGGGAACTCGTCGTCTGCTGCCGCGCCGGCCGGCGCCCTGTCGTACTCCTCGGCCTCCTCGTCCTATGTGTTCCTCAAGGACGACTACATGCAGGATCTCGACGTGGCCGTCCCGTTGGTCTCGGGGACGTCCGGGGGCGCCAGCCCCGCCGGAACCTCGCCGGCCCGGTACCCATGGGATACCTACTCGAACGCCTACCCGTTCGTGCTTCAGGTTCGACGAGGGATCGGTTCGGCCGGCAAGCTCATCCCTTCCTGCGTGGCCTTGACCACGTCGGTCGGGGGCTGGACGATATCGGAGCAGTCTGATTCGGTAACGGGGCAGCCCCCGTACAACGGGTTCGACGTGGCGTTCGCGCGGTCCGCCCCGGTCAAGTTCTACAGCTACTTCGTCATGGGCTTGATGTGGGCGTTGGCCCTGGGCGGCGTGGCGATGGCCGTGATCATGATCATGCGCAAGCAGGACGAGATCGACACGGCCGCGTTCGCCTATCTGGCGGCGTTGCTCTTCGCCTTCCCCCTCATCCGGTCGACGCTCCCCGGCAACCCCGGACCAGGATCGCTGATCGACATCGTGGCCTACTACTGGACCGAGGTGATCGTGGCGATCACGCTGGTCGTCCTGCTCGTCCGCTGGATCACCCTGAAGGGGAGGCACGACAGTCCGGATCCGGATCAGGACGAGGTCGTCGACCCGATCAGCCTCTGAACGTGGCCTACGTCGTCCGACGCGCCGGCTCCTGCGTCGCCATCGACTGATGCTCGGGCACCGGGTACACCGGCATGCGCGGGTCGATGTTGTAGAGCATCGGCGTGGTGCAGCCGAGGGCCGCCATGTTCGCCATCTGGTCGTCGGCCGTGCTGGGCAGCGTCGGCACCGACGTGTCCGGGGCCCGGCCCATGTGCAGCGCCGAGGTCAGGTCGCCCGAGACCCGGCGGCGCCAGGCCGAGATGTTCGGAGCCCGCACCCCGAAGCGCGCCTCCAGAAAGCGGAGCTGCGACGTATGGTCGGCCACCTCGGAGGCGACGTGGCCGCCCCGGCTGAACGGCGACACGACCAGCATCGGCACCCGGAAGCCCATCCCCACCGGCCCGTGGATCCCCTTGGCATCGTGCGGCAGCGGTGATTCCGTCAGGTACTCGCCCTGCGTCCCCTTCGGCGCCACCGGAGGCGGCACGTGGTCGAAGAAGCCGTCGTTCTCGTCGTACATCACGAAGAGCACCGTCTTGGACCACACCTTGGGGTTGGAGACCAGCGCCGCCACCAGCTGGCTGGTGAACCATTCGCCGAGGGCGGACGGCGAGGAAGGGTGCTCGTCGTAGCCGGCGGGCGGGAGGATCCAGCTGACCGCCGGCAGCTGACCGGACGCGACGTCGGCCGCGAAGTCGTGCGGATACGTCGGCAGGAACGCCTTCTGGTAGAGGGCGGACTGCGGGTTCCGGTACTGCGAGAAGAACGGGAGGATGGCGTCGGTCGCCAAAAGCCCGTTTTTCTCGAAGAACGCCGGTGCGTAAAGGGTGCCCGCGGGCGTGTACACCTTCCAGCTCACACCCGCGTCCTCCAGGACCTCGGGCATGGTGTCCCAGTGCACGCTGTAGACCGCGTCGGGGGAGGAGTCGGTGATGAGGACGGGACCGCCGGCATGCCCCGTCGGGTCGAGCGTGCCCGAGAGAGACATCAGACGGTTGGGATGGGTGGGCCCGAGCACCGAGCAGTGGTAGTTGTCGCAGATCGTGAACGCATCGGCCAGCGCGTAGTAGAAGGGAAGGTCGCTCCGCTTGTAGTAGCCCATGGTGAGCACGCCGTGCTCGGGACCTTCGTATTCGGGGCGAACGTGCGTGGCGACGAAGGCGCTGTTGTCGCCCGGCCCTCGGCTGGCGTGCTCGCCGCCCCAGCTGTGGTCGAGGTCGTCGGTGCACTCGCCGATGCTCGATCCCGAGTCGAGATGGAACGGCAGCAGCGTGCGCTCCCGGCCACCCGGCCAGGCCTGCGCGAAGACGCCGAGGTGCCCCCGAGGGTGGTCGTCGAAGCCGCGCACGCCCGGGTAGGTGCCGAAGTAGTGGTCGAAGGAGCGGTTCTCCTGCATGAGGAAGACCACGTGCTCTATCGCGCCCAGGTCCGATCCCGCCGGCGGCGTCGAGGTCGCTTTGGCGATGGCCGCCGCCCCGGTTCCGGCCCGGCCCATCACGGCGGCCACCAACCCTGCGCCCCCCGCCGCAAGCGTCGCCCGCAGCAAGGTCCGCCGGTCGATCCGGGTCCGGTCCGGCATGCGTGGGTCCGGCACCGTCATGGGGCCGGGTTGTTGCTCGTGCCGTCGACCGAGAAGTCGCTCACGGTAAAGGACGCGCCGGGCCGGACGTGTCCGATGTACAAGCCCGTCTGCCCGCTTGTAGGTGCGCCCGGGGGCAGGTCCGCCTGTCCGCCCCAGACCGGGTCCCCCCAGGGGGGTCGAGTCATACCGCTCTCCCACACGACGAACTGCACGGTAGTCCCGAGGACACGCGCGCACATGTGCAGCGGGTAGGTTGCCGGGTGGGGTCGCAGGGGTGGGATCGTCGTCTGCCCGAAGAGCGTGAAGGCGATCGGTTTGCTCGAGTCCCACACGTCGAAGTCGAACACGTTGTGGACATAAAACGCGTAGTTCTCTATCACCGTGATACCCGTGATACCCGTGATGCGATTCGGCTTCGCCGCTTGGCTGATTCGTAGCGCGATGCCCGGTTGGCCCTTTCCGCCGTCGAAGGTCGCGCACGCCGAGGCGTCGGTCTCCACCGGGCTGATCGACGACCAGAAGAATTCACGATTGTTGGCCCCTGAAGTTGTCGGTGCGGTCACCGTGACCTTCCCGGGAGAAGGAACGGCGTAGTCGTAGGCGCTGCCGTCGGCTGTCACCTGGGCCCGGCACGCCGAGGCGATGGCCGTCGTTGCGCAGGATGAGTCGCCGCCCGTCGCCGCGTTCACTCTCACGGTCCGGGAGACCGGGGATGCGTTGGCGCTTCTGTCGGAGGCCGTCGTTTGCATCCCGCTCGTCCTCCATGCGACGGCCAGGACGGCGAGGACCAACACCGCCGCACCAGTCCAGACGCGCCGGCTCACGCAGCCTCGATCGTCCGCGCTGGGTCTCCCCACGCGGGGTACATCATTCCGTTCCCCATACGACGAACTGCACGGTAGTCCGGATGGCCAGCGCGTTCGTTCAAGGGCTACGCCAAGGGCAGCGCCGGATCGTCAGCGGGGAATGCGTTGATGGTTGCCGACAAGCCTCAACGGTTTGAGCACCTAGGCGGCGCACCGTGGCACGGTTGGCGTCAGACGGCCGCTATCAGTTCCGGGTCGTTGTTGGCCACGTTGCCGACACGGTTGTCGACCTTGTGGTGCACCACCGTGCCCTTGGGCGGTGGGCGCAGCAGCGCGCGCAGCTCCTCGACGTCCTCGTTGGCCGGGTCGAGCCACAGGTCGAAGGTCGACGGGTCGAGAATGACGGGCATGCGGTCGTGGATGCCCTCCATATCCGCGCCGCCCCGTGCCGTGATGATGCTGCAGCTGCGGATCAGCGGCACGTCGGGCGCGCTCTTGTCGCGCCAGCGCTCGGCCAGCCCGGCGAACGCCATGGGCGCGCCGTCGGCCACGCGAAGAAGTGCGGCTGCTTCTTGCCGCCGGCGCGGTGCCATTCGTAGAAGCCGTCGGCGGGCACGATGATGCGGCGCTCCTTGAACGCCTCGCGGAACGACGCTTTGGACGCGACCGTCTCGCACCGCGCGTTGATGAGGCGGCTGGCCCCCTTGGAGTCCTTGGACCACCAGGGGATGAGGCCCCAGCGGAACGACATGAGCAGGCGGGTGGGCGCGCCGCCGTCGGGGTCGGGGCGGTCCCGGACACCGAGCACCGTGTCGGTGGGCGCGACGTTCCAGCTCGGGGTGTAGGTCTCGGCGGTCCCCTCGGCCAGCGTGGCCTGGAAGTAGCGGGCCACCCGGGCGGGCGGCGTATAGAGGGCGAAGCGTCCGCACATGACGGCAGCATTGTGACGTACGGGTCCTCGGGATGTGACACCGCGGGCACTCTGAAGCCGCCGCGCGCCTCCCCTCGACGCTGATCCAGCGCTGACCTGGCTCTTTGCCTCCCCGAGCAAACGGCACACGACCTCGGTAAGGTACGAACATATGTTCGCTTTTTCCACCGGAGCAGCGCCATCTCCACGTTCGAGGGAGCTCCCGGCCGGGCTGGCGGACCGGGTCCGGCCCACCACGCCGGTGGCCGGACGGACCCTGCCGGTCCCCCCGGCGCTGGCCCCTCTCTTCCCCGGCGGCGTCCTGCGCCGCGGGACGACGACCACCGTGACGGGACAGCCGGGGCAGGGGGCCACCACCCTGGCCCTGGCGCTGCTGGCGGCGGCATCGGCGTCCGGGAGCTGGTGCGCCGCTACCGGGCTGGCCGACCCCGGGATGGTGGCGGTGGCCGGGCTCGGGCTCGACCTGCGCCGCGTCGTCTTCGTGCCCCACCCGGGGAACGAGTGGGCCGAGGCGGCGGGCGACCTCCTTGCCGGTGTCGACGCCGTCCTCGTGCGCCCGCCCGGCCGGGCGCGGCTGACCGCGGCGCGCCATCTCGTCGCCAAGGCGCGCGATCGCCAGGCCGCGCTGGTCGTGTTGCTCGAGGGCGCCGGCGCCTGGCCGGTGGGCGGGGACCTGGCGCTGTCGGTCGGCGCGGTCGCCTGGGAGGGGGTCGGCCGCGGCCACGGGCACCTGCAGGGTCGGCGGGCCGAGGTGCACGTCAGCGGACGGCGCGCCGCCGGCCGGGCCACCGAGTGCTCGCTGTGGCTCCCCGCCGGCTCGGGTGCTGTCGAGACCGATCCGGCCGAGACCGATCCGGCCGAGACCGAGGCGGATGCGGAGAAGGAGCCCGGGCCGATGTGGCCCGGGTCGGATGACGGGCCGGAGGCGGCCTGAGTGAGGCAGTGGAGATATTGGAACGGCTTGTCGTCATCTGGTGTCACGAGCTCCTCGAGGAAGGGGCAAGGGGAGAGGAGGCGCGGCGCTTCGCCCGTGTCGTCGACCGGGCGGCCGAGCTGTGCCCGTGGGCCCATCCGGTCCGTCTCGGCGTGTGTGCCTTGCCCGCGCGGGCCGGCCCGCTTCTTCGGGGGTGAGGAGGCGGTGGTGTCCCGCCTGCTCCGGGCTGTGCGCACGGCGGCCGGCGAGGCGGCTGGCGAGACAGGTGAGGCCGGCGAGACCGCCGTCACCGCCGGTGTGGCCGACGGGCTCTTCGCCGCCGAGCTGGCGGCGCGCGCCGCGCCCGAGGCGCGCGCGTCGCTGATCGTCCCGGCCGGCGCGACGGCCGAGTTCCTGGCGCCCTGGTCGGTCGCCACGCTGGGACGGCCCGACCTGGCGGTCACCTTGCAGCGGCTCGGGGTCACCACGCTCGGGCAGTTCGCCGCCCTCCCCGCGGCGAGCGTCTCGGATCGCTTCGGCGCGGACGCCGCCGTGTGCCACGCGGTGGCCCGGGGTGACAGCGGGGAGCTGGCCGGGCTGCGTGACCGCACCATCGTCCGGCGCCTGCGGGTGGCCCGCGGCGAGGATCCCGACCGCGCGCCGGATGGGCCGCCCCCGCCGTCGCAGCCCGGCTTCTTCGGTGGCGCGTCGGAGGCCGACGCCCGGGCGGCGCGCGCGTTCGTGCGCGTGCAGGAGCGCCTGGGCATCGAGTCCGTGGTCATGGGCCGGGTACAGGGCGGGCGCGACCCGGCCGGCCAGTCGGTACTGGTTCCCTGGGGCAGCCCCGACACAGCCGCCGCCTCCGCCGGCGCGCCGTGGCCGGGCCGGTTGCCGCCGCCGGCGCCCACCGACGTGCTGCACGCACCGCCGCGGGCGGAGCTGGTCGACACCGACGGCGCCGCCGTGACGGTGACCGGGCGCGGGCTGCTCACCGCCGAGCTCGATCGCCTCTCGGTCGGCGGCGGTCCCTGGCAGATGGTGCTGGCGTGGGCGGGGCCGTGGCCGGTGACCGAGCGCTGGTGGTCCGTGCGCCGGCGCCGGGCCCGCCTGCAGGTGGTCACGGCCGACGGCGTGGCGCGCCTGTTGTGCACGGAGCGGGGGCAGTGGTGGATCGAGGCGCTCTATGACTGAGGTGCCCGGTGCCTGAGTACGCCGAGCTGCACGCGCACTCGGACTTCAGCTTCCTCGACGGGAGCAGCGACCCCGAGGAGCTGGTGGCCGAGGCGTCCCGGCTGGGGCTGCGCGCGCTGGCGCTGACCGACCACCACGGCTTCTACGGCGTCGTGCGCTTCGCCGAGGCGGCACGCGCCTGCGGGCTGCCCACCGTCTTCGGCTCCGAGGTGACGCTCGCACCCGCGAGCCTGCGCACCGGCGAACCCGACCCCACCGGTGCGCACCTCGTCGTCCTCGCCCGCGACCCTGACGGCTACGCGCGGCTGTCCACCGTGCTGGCCGACGCGCATCTCGCCGGCGGGGAGAAGGGGAAGCCGGTCTTCCATCTCGACGCGCTGGCGCGCGCCGCAGGCGGGCACTGGCTGGTGCTCAGCGGCTGCCGGAAGGGAGCGGTCCCCGCCGCGTTGATGGATGCGGGACCTCGGGCGGCCTCCAAAGAAGTCGGGCGATTGGTGGAGGCGTTCGGACGCGACAACGTCGCGTTGGAGCTGTGGGACCACGGGGACCCGGTCGATACAGCACGCAACGACGCCCTGGCGCGCCTGGCCGTGGAGTGGGGGGTCGACGCCGTCGCCACCAACAACGTGCACTACGCCACGCCGGCCGGGTTCCGTCTCGCCACCACGCTGGCCGCCGTGCGGGCGCGCCGGCCGCTGGCCGAGCTCGAGGGCTGGCTGCCCCCGGCGCCGGCCGCCTGCCTGCGCTCCGCGGCCGAGCAGGCGCGGCGCTTCGCCCGCTGGCCCGGCCTGGTCGAGCGCGCCGCCGAGCTCGGACAGGCCTGCGCCTTCGACCTCCGCTTGGTGGCGCCGCGGCTGCCCGACTTCCCCGTGCCGGAGGGCATGGACGAGCAGGGCTACCTGTGCCAGCTCGTGCACGAGGGGGCGCTGGCCCGCTACGGGGCGCCCGAATGTGAGCGGGTGCCGGGGGCGTGGAAGCAGATCCGGCACGAGCTCGACGTCATCGGCCAGCTCGGCTTCGCCGGCTACTTCCTCATCGTCTGGGACATCGCACAGGTGTGCCAGCGGCTCGACATCTACTGCCAGGGGCGGGGGTCGGCCGCCAACTCCGCGGTGTGTTATGCGCTCGGCGTCACCAACGTCGACGCGGTCGACCTCGGGCTCTTGTTCGAGCGCTTCCTGTCGCCGGCGCGGGACGGGCCGCCGGACATCGACGTGGACATCGAGTCGGAGCGGCGTGAAGAGGTGATCCAGTATGTGTACGAGCGCCACGGCCGGCGCCACGCCGCGCAGGTGGCCAACGTCATCACCTACCGGCCGCGCTCGGCGGTCCGCGACGTGGGCAAGGCGTTCGGGTTCTCGCAGGAGGAGGTAACGGCCTGGACGGCGGGCATCGACGCCGGGCACGGCCGCGGGGCGTCGTCGGCGGCGGCGGTGCACGAGGCGGGGGGTGGTGCGGGTGGTGCGGGTGGTGCGGTGCCGCCGCTGGTGACCGAGCTGGCGTCCGAAGTGCTCGACCGGCCGCGCCACCTGGGCATCCACTCCTGTGGGATGGTGCTGTGCGACCGGCCCGTCGTCGAGGTCTGCCCGGTGGAGTGGGGACGCATGCCGGGGCGCACCGTGCTGCAGTGGGACAAGGACGACTGCGCCGCCATCGGACTGGTCAAGTTCGACCTGCTCGGGTTGGGCATGCTGGAGGCGCTGCACCGCATGGTCGACCTCGTGCGCGACTTCTACGGGGTGCAGATCGACCTGGCCCAGCTACCCCAGGAGGACGCGGTCTACGACCTGCTGTGCGTGGCCGACACGGTCGGGGTCTTCCAGGTGGAGAGCCGGGCCCAGATGGGGACGCTGCCCCGGGTGGCGCCGCGCACCTTCTACGACATCGCGATAGAGGTGGCGTTGATCCGGCCGGGGCCGATTCAGGGGCACGCGGTCAACCCCTACATCCGGCGCCGGCGCGGCGAAGAGCCCGTCACGTACCTGCACCCGCTGCTCGAGCCGATCCTGGAGCGGACGCTCGGCGTCCCGCTGTTCCAGGAGCAGCTGATGGAGATGGCGGTCGCCATCGCCGGGTTCAGCGCGGCGGACGCCGACGAGCTGCGCCAGGCCATGGCGGCCAAGCGCTCGGCGGCGCGCATGGAGAAGATGCGGGTTCGTTTGTACGAGGGGATGGCGGCCCGTGGGGTGACCGGTGCGGTGGCGGACCAGGTGTTCGAGGCGCTGGCCGCGTTCGCCAATTTCGGCTTCCCCGAGTCGCACTCGGTGTCGTTCGCGTATCTGGTGTATTCGTCCGCCTGGTTGAAGCTGCACTACCCGGCGGCGTTCACCGCGGGGCTCTTGAACTCGCAGCCGATGGGCTTCTGGTCGCCCCAGTCGCTGGTGGCCGACGCCCGGCGCCACGGCGTCGAAGTGCGCCGCCCGCACGTGAACCGCTCGGCGGTGGGGGCGTCGCTGGAGGGGCCGCGGGGGGTGCCGCTGCTGCGGCTCGGCCTGGGGTCGGTGCGCGGGGTGGGGGAGGCGACGGCCGAGCGCATCGTGGCCGGGCGGGCGGATCGGCCCTGGGCCGGGGGCGAGGACCTGGTGCGCCGGGCCGGGGTGACCCAGGCCCAGCTCGAGACGCTGGCGGCGGCGGGGGCGCTCGATCCCATGGGCGAGGAGATGACGGGGTCGGTGACGGCCATGCGGCGCCGCCTGCTGTGGGCGGCCGGTGCGGCCGCACAGGGCACGCCGGACCGCCTGCCTGGGATCGTGGTGGGAGCCGAGGCGCCGCCGCTGCCCGAACCGAGCCTGTACGACTCGGTGGGCGACGACCTGTGGGCGCTGGGGCTGGCGCCGGAGCGCACGGCCATGCACCTGGCCCGGGAGCGGCTCGAGGCGATGGGGGTGCTGACCGCCGTGGCCTTGGAGCACTGTGCCGACGGGGAGCGGGTGAGCGTGGCGGGGGCGGTGACGCACCGTCAGCACCCCGAGACGGCGGGGGCGCGGTCTTCGTGAACCTGGAGGACGAGACCGGCCACGTCAACGTTGTCTTCTCCCGTGGGGCCTGGGCACGCTGGAAGCACGTGGCCCGGCACGCGCCGGTGTTGCTCATCCGGGGGCGGGTGCGCAAGGGACAGGGCGCCGTGAGCTTCGACGCCGAGCGGGTGGAGGCGCTCGGGGTGGGCGCGTCGGTGCCGGCGAGCCGGGACTTCCGTTGAGGGATTTCTGGAGACCGGATGCGGGCGTCAGGTGGCGAGAAGGATGTCGCCGGGGGTCGCTTCGAAGTGCATCGGGCCGCGACTTCTCAATTTGCCGGGTTACGAGAAGCCCTGGCTTCTCGTAACTACCCCAAACGAGAAGTCGAGCTCTCATGCACCCTGGAGGAATGCACCCGGAGGGTCCGGTCTGGTCCCTCGCTTTCCGGCGCCCTTTGGCGCCTTTCACCGGAAGGTCGGAGCCGGGGCCCCGTTCTCGACATGACAGTAAAAATCCCCCTACGGATTCGCCCCAGCCCGCCGCGGCACAACAGGCCGCGACGGTGCTGTTCAGAGCCCAGACGACCAGGAGGATCGATGATTCGCTTGAGCGTGCTGTACCCCGAGACGTACGGGGCCACCTTCGACCACGCCTACTACCGGGAGCACCACGTGCCGCTGGTCCTGAGGGCTTGGGGTCTCAGCCGGGCGGAGATCAACCGGGGGGTCGACGGGCCCTTCGAAGCGGCGGTACACCTCGAGTTCGAGAGCAGAGAGGCGATGCAAGCGGCGCTGGCGGGTGAGGCCACGGCCGAGGTGATGGCCGACATCGCCAACTACACCTCCATCTCGCCCGTCCTGCAGACGAGCGAGATGGAGGTGTCAGTTGACCGAGACCGCCAGGTTTGCGGTGACCCGCTCGGCGTGCCCGTCCGGGAGCACAAGCGCCAGCGAGCCGGTGTCGCTGTAGGTCCCGCCGCCCCCGCCGGGTGCGGCGAAGAACACACCGGGATCGGCTGACCCACCCGGCCGCACGCTGCCGGTCGGCGCGCACGATATCGGCGGGGTTGCCCGCCACCATGGTGGGCGGGGGTCACGCACAGCTCGGCCCCGCCGCGGCCGCCGCCTCGGCCAGAGTTGCCAGAGTTGCCCGAGTTGCCGGAGTTGCCGCGGCCATTGTCCCCGTTGCACCGACACCGGCGTGAGGGAGATCCGCCAACCCACAAGGGACCCGTGGGCGTCCATGACGGTGACGCGTCCGAGTGCGCCGCCGTAGGACGGGCCGAGGATCGACAGCGCTAGCGCGCGACGGTTGCCCTCGTAAGCGTCCCGGATTCCGAGGTCGGTGCAACGGTCAGGGGTCCCGGCGGGATCGACACGCCGATGACCTGACTCACGCTGGCGCTCCCACCGGCACCGTTGACGCTCACCGATGCGGACTGCTCACCTGTTCCACCAGAGGGTGCAGGCGGCGCCGGGGTCGTGGTCGTGGTCGTGGAGGCGGCCGGAGGGGACGACGAGCCGCCGGGGCCGTCGGTCCACGAGACCGTCACGCGCGGCGGCGTGGCCGATGCGACCGCGTTGTCATAGACGGCCCAGCCCCCGAGCACGATGAACCCGACGAGCACGGCGACGCCGACCGCGAGGACCGTACGGTCGTGTTCGGTGCCGCGCGACGAGAGCGGTTCCGTTCTTGGCACACGGTCCTGTCGTCCCGCTCACAAGGAGACTTGACGCACAGGACCTCGCGCTTTTGCGAAAGTTGTGATGCGCCCGATTTGCCCCCGGATTGCGCCTCTCTTGCGCCCGTCAGGCTCTTATGCGGAGCCCGAGCCGGACACCGCCGCCGCCGCCCCGTGTCAGGTGACGACGAGGCCCCGCCCGGTCACCATGGGGAGGTCGAGCGCCGTTACCAGCCCGGGCGGCGAAGCGACGACGGCCGGCACCGAGTTCACCAGGCGCATCGCAGTGGCCTTCAACCCTGCGGTGTTGTGGTCGCCGTCGGTGCCCATCAGTTGCAGGTCGAGCGTGTAGTTGGGCTCACCGGTGATCTGGACCCGGTAGCAGCCCTGACCCGCCGGCTGCGGCCAGCCCGCGCCGAGGTCGTCCCGCAGGCGCGTCACGTGCTCGAGCACGACGACCGCCTTGTCACCGACCATGCCCCGCACTTCGAAGTGCAGCGCCGCGGCCGTCCCCTTCTTGATGGTGCCCGCGTCGACCTCGAAGTCCTCGGGCGCCGCCTCGCGCTCGTACCACTGCGTCACCTCGGTGAGCGTGACGCCCAGTCCGGCCGCGATCTGACGCACCACGCTGCCCCACGCCATCGTCAGCACGCCCGGCGACAGCAGCATGGGCACGTCGTCCAGGTCACGCCCGAAGCCCATGATGTCGAAGAGCACCATCGGTTGGTTGTACGTGTTGTAGTTGAGGACCTCCGAGCAGCGCACCTCCTCTATGCGCTCGCACACGCCGGACAGCGCGAGCGGCAGGGCGTCGTTGGCAAACCCGGGGTCGACGCCGTTCACGAACAGCGAGACGCCCGCCTTTGTCGCCGCCGCGATCAGAGGGGCCGCCATCGGGTCGCCGGACTCGGGGTACTGGAGGAAGACCGGACCCGAGGACACCACGTTGATCCCGGCGGCGAGGAACCGTTCCAAGTCGGCCAGGGCCTCGCCCAGCCGGTCGTCCGCCATGGCGGTGTGCACGATGCAGTCGGGCTTCGTGGCGAGCAGCGCCTCGGTGTCGCTGGTCCCGGTCACGCCGAGCGTGCGGCCGAGACCGGCCAGCTCGCCCGCGTCCTTGCCCACTTTGTCGGGGTTGGACACGAAAAGGCCGACCAATTCCAGCTCGGGATGGGCGTCTATCCCGGCGAGGGCGTGGCGACCCACGTTGCCGGTGCTCCACTGCACAACGCGGTACGGCATGTTGCCTCTGCCTCCTTAGAGGTCGGGGATCGGCAGCTCGATGTTCGGTGACTGTAGGCCGCCGTCGACCTCGATGGTCTTCCCGGTGACGTAGGAACCGGCCGGCGACACCAGGTACACGATGGCGGCGGCGATATCCTCCACCTGGCCGATCCGCCCGAGCGGCGTCACCTCCTCCATCTCGGCGCGCAGCTCGTCACTGGACATGACGACGTCGAGGGCGGTCGTCGCCACTGAGCCCACCCCGATCGCGTTGACCCGGATGCGCGGCGCCAGGTCCCGCGACGCCAGCCGGGTGTACTGCTCCAGGGCACCCTTGACTGTCCCGTAACCCAGGTAGCCCCGCCCCGCCGCATGACCCATCACCGACGAGATGTTGACGACGGCACCGCCCGGGTGATCGCCTTCGAGCATCCTCGGTACTGCCGCCCGCAGGAGCGCATGGCCGGCCGTGACGTTGAAGCGGAAGGCCCGTTCCAGGAAGCCCGGTGACGTGTCGAGGAACGGCCGGGGCATGCTGCCGCCCATGTTGTTCACCACGATGTCGAGCCGGCCGAACTCCTTGAATGCAGTCTCCGCCAAGGAGGCCATCAGGTCGAAGTCCGTGAGGTCTCCGGGGACGACCACGGCGCGCCGGCCCGCCGCCTCTACCTGCTTGGCGGTCTCGCGGAGTTGCTCCTCGGTGCGGGCGGCCAGCACGACGTCCGCCCCGGCCTGGGCCAACGCGATGGCGGTGCCGGCGCCGATGCCGCGCCCGCTCGCGGTGACGACTGCAGCCTGGTCGGTGACGAGGAATCGATCGAGGATCATCCGACGAATGTAGTGGCAGCTCCCACGGCCGAGTTGGGAGGCTGGTTCATGCGGGGACGGCGCCCCCTCCGGCGCTGCCGCCACCGTCGTCTGTCGGCGTGCGTTCCGCCTCCTCTATCCGGCCGACGAGGTCCGCCCACTTCGTCGTGTCCTCCAGCACCGGGAACGGCTTGGGCATGACCTTGGCCTTCACGTCGTCGGGGAGACTCAGGTCCCCTCCGGTGTGCCCGACGCTGAAGACGCGTTCGGGGCGGGACCGCCCGATCATGGTGCGGCCCCACCGCCACAGTGTCGAGAAGCGGTTGCCGAATCCGTTCAGGAACCCGAGATGGACGAAGAACCACACGACCCAGCCCGGGAACCCGCTTAGGCGCACCCCGCGGAAACTCACGATGGACTTGAAGCGTCCTATGGCCGCGGCACTGCCGAGGTCGCGGTATTTGAACGGGAGGCTGTCCTGACCCTTCAGTCTGCGCTTGATGGTGTTGGCGGCGTGCAGGCCGCCTTGCATGGCCACTTCGCAGACTCCGGGAAGGTTGTTGATGCATGCCATGTCGCCGAAGGCGAACACTTCGGGGTGCCCCGGAAGGCTCAAGTCAGGCTGCACTGCAATCCGGCCGGCGCGGTCGGTTTCGGCCCCGCTCGCCTCCGCGAGCAGGCCGGCTAGGGGCGAGGCCTGTACACCGGCGGCCCAGATGGTGGTGCCGCACTCGAAGCGACCCTTTTCGCCATCGGCGCCCTCGGTGTCGACGCCCAAGGGGTCGACACCGACGACACGCAGTCCCATCTTGAGCTCGACACCCATCTTCGTGAGCTCCTTGGCGGCGCGCTCGGACAGACGGTCGCCGAAGTTGGCCAACGGCTGTTTGCCGCCATCGATGAGAATCACTCTGGCTGAAGCCGGGTCGATGCTGCGGAAGTCTTTGCCGAGGCTCCGGTAGGCCAGCTCACGGATCTGTCCGGCCAGCTCGACCCCCGTCGGACCCGCACCGACGATGGCGAACGTCAAGAAGAACCGCTGCAGGGCGGGGTCGGTCATCGTCTCGGCGATCTCGAGAGCGCCGAAGACTCGGCGCCGCAGCTCCAGGGCGTCGTCGATGGTCTTCATCCCGGGGGCGATCAAGGCGAACTCGTCATGCCCGAAGTAGGACTGCCCCGCCCCTGCCGCGACGATGAGGCTGTCGTACGGGTACACGTCGGTGTCACCGGGCACCGACGTCGTGTGGACCACTCGACGATCAAGATCGAATGCGGTGACGCTGGCCAGCACGACCCGGACGTTTCGATGGCGCCGGAACTTATGGCGCAGCACGGGTGAGATCTCGCCGGGCGAGAGGATCCCGGTTGCAACCTGATAGAGCAGCGGCTGGAACAGGTGATGATTGCGGCGATCGATGAGGGTGACATCGACGTCGGCACCGGCCAGCACCCGTGTCGCCGGGAGGCCACCGAAGCCGCCGCCCACCACCACGACGCGGTGACGGGCGGCTGTCTCCATCTGCGACCGCCCGCTACCCGAGGGTGTCGGAGCGCTCCGCTTCAATCAGGCGCCCGACCGCGTCTATGAGGGCGAGGTGGGTGAACGCCTGGGGGAAGTTGCCCAGGTGCTCCCCGGTGCTCGCGTCGATCTCCTCTGCGTAGAGCTGCAGCGGCCCGGCGAAGTTGAGCAGCTTCTGGCACAGCGCCCTCGCCCTCTCCGACTCGCCGATCATGGCGAGCGCAGTGACCAGCCAGAAGGAGCAGATGGTAAAGGTCCCCTCCTTGCCCTCGAAGCCGGTGTCCGTTGAGTCGACCTTGTAGCGCAGAACCAACCCGTCCTCGGTCAGCTCGTCGGCGATGGCGAGCACGGTCGCACGCACCCGCTCGTCGTCGGGAGGGAGGAAGCCGAGGATCGGGATCAGGAGCAGCGATGCATCGAGCTCGTCGTTGCCGTAGTGCTGCCGGAAGCGGCCTCCGGAGCCAACGCCCTTGTCGAGGATCTCGGTGCGGAAGTCGTCGGCCGCCTTGCGCCAATGCTCGGCCCGCTCGTCGTCGCCCCGGGTCCGGGCCAGGTCCGCGCCCCGGTCCATGGCGACCCAGCAAAGGACCTTCGAAGCGGTGAAGTGCTGGGGGTCGCCCCGGATCTCCCAGATGCCCTGGTCGGGGTCACCCGCGTGGGCGATGGCCGATTCAACGAGCTTGCCCAGGCCCTCCCACGTCGCGTGGACGATCTGCGACGCCCCCTGCTGGAGGTGTATGTCGACCGCGTCGAGGATCATGCCCCAGACGTCGTTCTGGTGTTGATCCCAGGCGCCGTTCCCGACGCGCACCGGTCGCGAGTTCCGCCAGCCCGACAGGTGGTCCAAGGTGTGCTCGGTCAGGTCCTTGCGGCCGTCTATGCCGTACATGATCTGCAGGCTGAAGTCGCCGCTCGTCCCGCCGACGGCCTCTATCACGAAGGCGAAGTACTCGAGCGCTTCCCAGTCGAACCCGAGCCGGTACAGGGAGCGCAGCATGAACGACGAGTCGCGGATCCAGGTGTAGCGGTAGTCCCAGTTGCGCGCCCCGCCCGGGGTCTCGGGGAGCGACGTGGTTGCCGCGGCCATGATGGCGCCGGTGGGCGCGTAGCTGAGGCCCTTCAAGGTGAGGGCGCTGCGCTCCATGTAGCTGCGCCAGGGGTGGTCGGGAAAGCTGCCGTTGGAGAGCCAGTCGCGCCAGTAGGTCACGGTGTCGTCGAGCTGGGCACGCGCTTCCTCGATGTTCGAGGGATGGTGGCCTGACCACGACAGCGCGGCGTACGCAGACTCGCCCTTCTCGAGGGTCGACCGGCCATAGGCCCGCGCGCCGGCCGACGTCAGGCGGAGGCTCGAGCGCAGGGTCACTACGGGGTCGCCCTCGGGCGGGCAGACGGTCATCTGCTCGTAGCCGTCTCCCTCGTACGCCCACGTGCCGAGCTTCAGCCCGTACTCGAAGACGGGCACCACGTTGACCACCGTCTCGACGCGGCCCTCGATGCAGGTGGCCACGCGCAGCAAGGTGCCGGTGGCGGCGGCGTCACCCGGGGCGCGCCGGAAGTCGGGTCGTCGGGTCCCGTCGCTGACGCGTTGGACGACGAGGAGGTCCTGCACCAGCAGCCACCCGGTCGGCGTGTGCCAGGTCGTCTCGAGCACCATCGTCCCGGGGACGTAGCGGCGGTGATGGGGGACATGGGTGTGCATCGGACCGAACCGGAAGTTCCCGGCCGTGCGGTCGAGGAGGGCGCCGAAGATGCTCGGGGAGTCGGGCCGTGGCAGGCAGAGCCACTCAATGGAGCCGTCCGGCGCCACGAGGCAGTTGACCTCGCAGTCCGACAGGAATCCGTAGTCGGCGATAGGGGGGAAGTTCTGTGACTGCCCCCTGGCGGCAGCGTCCTCTGGCACCGCTGCCGATGCTACGGAGGCGCGGACCGCGCCTCAAGGGGCTTTGGTCCCCGCTCCCGCTCCCGCTCCCGCTCCGCTTCCGGTTCTCCTCCCGATCCGTGACGGGAAGGTGACCGGCCGTAGAGTCGCCGGCTCCTGGCCTAAGTAGGACCGGTAGCGTACGTGCATCGCTTGACACGGCCCCCGCGGGGCACGGATCGGAGGTGCGCCATGGCTGAGGAGCTGGCTGGCAAGGTCGCCATCGTCACGGGCGGCAATTCGGGGATCGGCCAAGCCGTGGTCCTCGCGCTGGCGGAGAAGGGGGCGAGCGTGGTCATCGACTACGTGGCCAACGAGCAGGCGACGGAAGACCTCGAACGCAAGATCGCCGGCCTGGGCGAGAAGTCGGTCGGCGTCCAGGCTGATGTCTCGAAGATCGACGATCTTCAGCGCGTCATCGACACCGCGGTCAAGACGTTCGGCCGGCTCGACGTGATGGTCAACAACGCGGGTATTGAGACGCGTACTTCCGTCCTCGACACCACCGAGCAGCAGTACGAGCGCGTCCTCTCCATCAACCTTAAGAGCGCCTTCTTCGGGACGCAGCTCGCCGCCAAGCAGATGATCAAGCAGGGTGAGGGCGGGCGCATCATCAATATGTCGAGCGTCCACGAAGACTGGCCCATGCCAGGAAACACCCCGTACTGCCTGTCCAAGGGCGGCATGCGCATGCTGACGCGGACGGCGGGAGTCGAGCTGGCGCCCCACAACATCTTGGTCGTGGGCGTCGGCCCGGGCGCCGTGGCCACGCCGATCAACACCCAGACGCTGAACGATCCGGGAGCGCTGGCCAAGCTGAACAGCGCGATTCCGCTCGGGCGCATGGCCCAGCCCGAGGAGATCGCGTCGGTCGTCGCCTTCTTGGCGTCCAACGCGGCCAGCTACCTCGCCGCGACGACGATCTTCGCCGACGGCGGCATCATGCAAAGCAGCCCCGGCCTCTGAGGACCGGCCGCCCGATCAGGGCGGGGGCGTGCTCGACGCGTTCGGCGGTGCCGCCGCTCCCGCCGCCCCCTCGTCGGCGCCCACCTTCGGCGCCGAGAGCCGCGCCCGGAAGATGTGGTAGCTCCAGGCCTGGTACGCGACGACCGCCGGCAGCGTGAACACCGCGATGACCGTCATCACCTTGAGCGTGTAGGGCGGGCTGGCGGTGTTGTCCACCGTCAGGTTGTACGCGGTGTTGGTCGTCGAGATCATCACCCGTGGGAAGAGCTCGGTGAAGAGCGATCCCACGGTGCCGCCGATGCCCACGGCCGCGGCCGCGAAGGCCCAGCCGTCGGCGCGGGCCGAGGCCAACCAGGCCGCGGCGATCACGGCCATCAGCGCCAGCGCCTCCAGAGGCTCGGGGACGAAGCCGGTGCTCAAGCCGACATGGACCCATGTGAAGAACCCGAAGGCCACGATCACCGCGACGGCGCCGATCCCGCTGGCGGCTCGCTGAGCCCGCGCGTGGAGCTCGCCGGTCGTCTTCAGCGTGAGGTAGGTGGCGCCCATCAGCAGCGACAGAACCGTGAGCGTCAGCCCCATCCACAGCCCGAAAGGAGTCAGCAAGCCCCAGAAGCTGCCCGTGTACTCGTGCTGCGAGTTGATCGGCAACCCGTGCAGCAGGTCGCCCAGGGCGACGCCGACGAGGAAGGGGATGAGCGCGCTGCCGATGGTCATGCCCAAGCGCCAGAACGTCCGCCACCGGGGGTCGTCGAACTTGCGCTGGTACTCGAAGGTGAGGCCGCGCACCATGAGTGCGACGAGCAGCAGCACGAGCGCCAGATATAGAGCCGAGAACATGGTGGCGTACCAGCCGGGAAAGGCGGCAAAGAGCCCCGCCCCGGCCACGATCAGCCACACCTCGTTACCGTCCCAGACCGGCCCGATGGTGTTGATCAGCACCCGCCGCTCCATGTCCGTGCGCCCGAGGAACGAGTGCAACATGCCGACGCCGAAGTCGAATCCCTCCAGGATGAAGAAGCCGACCCATAGCAGCGCGGCGACGATGAACCAGAAATCTCCAAGTGTCATGGGATCTCCTAGTAGACGAGGGCCGACTCTTCGTCGTCGGCCCACTCGGCGTCGGCGGATGACGGGGCGCCGGCGCCCTCGGGTGACGTGACCTTGGCCAGCGGGTCCTGGCCCAGGGGGCGGCGGCCGTAGCGGAGCATCAGCCAGCTGTCCGCCACGCCGAGCCCCGCGAAGACGGCGAGGAACACCAGGATGGAGATCCAGATGTCGGTCGCCGATACCGACGGCGACACGCCGTTGGCCGTCTTCATCAGCCCCTGCACGATCCAGGGTTGGCGTCCGTTCTCCGTGAGCAGCCAGCCGGCGGTGTTCATGAGGAACGGCACGATCACCACCCACGGGGCTATTCGGAGGAACCACTTGGCGTGCTCGAGCTTCCGGCGGTACAGCAGCCAGCCGCCCCAAAGGGCGAACAGGAGAACCAGGGTCGCCAGATAGGCCATGACGCGCATGGACCAGTACTGAATGAAGACGTTCGGCTCGTAGTCGCCGGGGCCGTACTCCTTCTGGTACTGCGCGTTCAGCTGGTTCATCCCCTGGACCTCACCGTTGGGCGAATTGGTGGCGAGGATGGACAACAGGTCGGGGATGTTGATGATCTGTGTCGGGGTCATGTCGTTGTTGCCGCCCCCGATCTGGAAGGCCGAAAACGAGCAGTGGGATGGGCAGGTGTTCCACAGTGCCTCGGCCGCGGCTATCTTCATGGGCTGGTACTTCTCCTCCACGACGCCCAACTCGCTCCCCACGAACATGGTGAGCACGATGGCGGGAAGGAGCACCGCCAGCGAAATGATGGCGGCCCGTCGGAACGTGTCGTGTGACTGGTTGCGGCGGATGTGCCACGCGGACACGCCCAGCATGATGACGCTGCCGGTGACGAGCGACGCGAGCAGGACATGGGGATAGGCCCACACGAAGGTCGGGTTCGTGAAGAGGTCCCAGATGTTCGTCAGCTGTGGCTGGCCGTTCTTCATGGTGTAGCCGACCGGGTGCTGCATCCAGGAGTTGGCCGCCATGATGAACGCGGCGGAGAGGATGGTCCCGAGGGCCACCAGCCAGATGGTGACGAGGTGCGCCTTCTTGGACAGACGGTTCCAGCCGAAGATCCAGATGCCGAGGAAGGTCGATTCGAGGAAGAAGGCCACCAGGCCCTCCATGGCGAGCGGGCCGCCGAACACGTTGCCCACCAGGCGCGAGTACGCCGACCAATTCATGCCGAACTCGAACTCCTGGATCAGTCCCGTCACGACCCCGATCGCGACGTTGATCAGCAACAGCGCGCCGAAGAAGCGGGCCAGGCGCCGATAGGTCTCGTCCCCGTTGCGGTACCAGGCCGTCTCGAGCAGGGCGACGAGGAAGGCCAGGCCGATCGTCACCGGCACGAAGAGGAAGTGGTAGATGCTCGTCATGGCGAACTGCCAGCGGGCGAGGTCGAGGTTCATGGCGTCTCGCTCCCTTCGTTGAGGATGGCGGGCTGCCCACTCACGAAGGCGCGGGCCACCACTACCCCTACGTCGGCCGGTGGGTCGTTCAGCCGCTCCTCCCACCACGCGCCGGCGTAGCGGCCGCCCAAGGCCAGGAGCTCGTCGTGGGTCCCGCGCTCAGCCACGTGGCCGTCGAGGAGGAAGACGATTTCGTCGACCCGCTGCAGCCCCGAGAGCCGGTGGGTGATCAGCAGCGTGCTCCGGCCCTCGGTCAGCGCGAGGAGGTCTTCGGTGAGCGCGTCGGCGGCCGGCCCGTCGAGATGCTCCGCCGGCTCGTCGAGCACGAGGATCGGGAAGTCGGTCAGGAGCGCCCGTGCCACCGTGACCCGCTGGCGCTGCCCGCCCGACAGACGCGTTCCCGCCGGGCCCACCCGGGTGGCCAGCCCCTCGGGCAGCCCGGACAGCCAGTCACCCAGGCCGACGCGCACGAGCACGGCGGCCAGCTCCTCGTCGGTTGCGTCGCGGCGGCCGATCCGGACGTTCTCCGCCAGGGTGGTGTCGAAGAGGTGGGCGCGCTGCTCGACGAGCCCGACGACCCGCCGCACGTCGTCTGCGCCGAAGAGGTCCGTGGGGACGCCGTCGAGCAACACCTCGCCGGCCGCGGCAGGCAGGAAGCGCACGAGGACGTCGGCCAGCGTCGACTTGCCGGCGCCGCTCGGCCCGACGAGGGCGACGCGGCGTCCGGGTTCGAGCTGCAGGTCGACGCCACAGAGCGCCACCCGGGCCGCGCCCGGGTAGGACGCGACGACGCCCCGAGCCGCCAGCGTGTGGGGCCCCACCGGGAGCGGGAGCGGCGTCGGCGGGTCCGCGACCGGGGGCGGCGCCTCCATGGCGGCGAAGACCCGGGCCGCCGTCACGCGGGAGCGCTGCAGGGCCTGCGTCGCCGCCGGCAGTTGCGACACCAGCTCGAACGCGGCCAGCGGGACCAGAGCCAGCAGCGCAAGGAGCGCGCCGTTGAGGGAGCCGGCGTGGGTGGCATGGACGCCGACCGTGAGGGCGCCCCAGCTGGCCAGGCCGGCCAGCGCCGTCGTGAGGGCGAGACCGATGCCCGTCGTGCCGGCGCTCCGCCGGGCCACCGCCCGCAGCGCGGCGTCGGCGGCGCCGATGCGGGCGACTTGCCCGTCGGAGGCGCGCATGACGGTCAGCTCCGGCGCGCCCTCCATGAGATCGACCACCGCGGCGGCGAGATCGCCACGCGCCGTCGCCTGCCGTGCCTCCGCCCTCCGTGCGAGTCGGCCGGTGAGCCACGGGACGGCCGTCGCGGCGAGGGCCAGCGCCACTAGTACGACCGCGCCCGCGGCCGGGAGGACCAGCCACAGGACGGCCACGGTCGCCGCCCCCACCAGCGCGGCGACCGCGAAGGGCTGTATGACGCGCAGCACGACGTCCTGGAGCGAGTCGACGTCGTCGACGGCGCGCGCCACCAGGTCGCCGCGGCGGAACAGGGGGAGACCCGCCGGCGCCACGGCCTCGAGTCCTTCGTAGACGCGCACCCGCAGGGCGGCCAGCACGCGCAGGGCGGCGTCGTGGCCGACCAGGCGCTCGCCGTAACGCAGGAACCCGCGCGACAGCCCGAAGAACTGGACGCCGACGATGGCCAACGTGAGAGACGCCTCGGTGGGGTGCTGCGCCGCCCGCGAGATCAACCAGGCCGACGTGCCCATGAGAGCGATGGAGGCGCCGATGGCCCCCGCGCCGAGGAGGGAGGCCTCGGCCAGGCGGGAGCGGGCCGGACGGGCCAGGCGCAGGGTCCGGGCGACGGACGCCGGCCGGTCGTTCATGCCGTCGCTTCCAGGGGCGCCGGCGCGCCGGGGAGCGCGACGACACGGTCGGCGATGGCGGCGAGGGCGGGCCGGTGCGCCACGATCAGCGCGGTGCGGCCGGCGAGCAGCGTGCGCACCGTGGCGAGCACCGCCGCCTCGGTCTCGCCGTCCAGGCCCGCCGTGGGCTCATCCATGAGGAGCAGCGGGGCGTCGCGCACGAAGGCCCGGGCCAACGCGATGCGCTGGCGCTCGCCCGCGGAGAGGCCGAAGCCGCCCTGGCCGAGCACGGTGGCGGCACCCCGCGGCAGCCGCCGGAGGACGTCGTCCAGGCCGGCCGCGTGCAGGGCCGCGCGCACCTCGGCGTCGGTCGCCTGCGGCTTGCCCACGCGGACGTTGTCGGCCACCGAGCGGGCGAAGAGGTGTGGCCGCTGCGGGACCCAGGCCAGGTGGTCGCGCCAGTCGTCCATGTCGAGTTCGTACAGGTCCACCCCGCCGAGCCGGATGGTGCCCGACGACGGGCGGTGCAGCCCGAGAACGACGGCGAGCAGAGTGGACTTGCCGCACCCGCTGGGGCCGGTCAAGGCGACGGTCTCGCCGGGTTCGAGGACGAGGTCGGCCTGGTGGAGCGCCGGAACGGAGCGCCCGGGGTAGGTGACCCCGAGGCCGCAGATCGCGATGGAGGGGCTGTGCGCCTTCGTGGCGCCGTGGCGTGACGCAGGGGACGGCTCGTCGAGGAGCGCGAAGACTTCTTCGGCGGCGCGGATGCCGTCGGCGCTGGCGTGGTAGTTGGCACCGAGCGCCCGCAGCGGCAGGTAGGCCTCGGGCGCGACGACGAGCACGAACAGTGCGTCGCGGAAACCGAGGGAGCCCCCGAGCAGCCGGAGGCCGACGGCGACGGCGACCAGCGCGACCGAGACCGTCGCCAGGAGCTCGAGGATCAGTGAGGACAGGAAGGTCAGCCGGAGCGTGGCCATCGTGGCGCGGCGATAGCGGTCGGTGACATCGGCGATGGCGCGGGCCTGGGCCTTGGCGCGCCCGAACACCTTGAGCGTCGGCAGCCCGGCCACGACGTCGAGGAAGTGTCCGGCGAGTCGTTGCAAGGAGCGCATGCGGGCCGCGGTGCGATCGCGCGTCGTGGCGCCCACGAGCGCCATGAAGAGCGGGATGAGCGGCAGGCTGACCGCGATGATCACGGCGCTGATCCAGTCGGCCCCCGCGACGACGGCGACGACGGTGACGGGGACGATGACCGCGAGGAACAACTGGGGGAGGTAGCGCGAGAAGTAGCCATCGAGCGCATCGATGCCGGCGCTCAGCAGCACCGTGAGCTTGCCGGGATCGTGGCGACCGAGCCCTTCGGGACCGAGCGCGGCCACCTTCTCCGCTGCCGCCATGCGGAGCTCGGACTTGACGGACGCCGAGGCCCGCTGCGCGGCGCGTTCGGCCGCCCAGGCGAGGAGCGCCCGTCCCGCAATGACGCCGAGCAGGAGGGCGAGGTCGGTCCGCAGGGCGGCCAGCGACTGGTGGTGCAGGAAGGCGCCGGTGACGACCAGCGCGATCAGCCAGGCTTGGGCGAGGACAAGGAGCGCCATCGCGGCGCCCACCGCGACGGAGAGGCCGAGGAAGCGCCGGGTCGTCCGCGCGTAGTGCAGCAGCCGGGGATCGAGCGCCCCGCGACGTTCAGCGCGAGGCGAGGAGGAAGGTGCCGGTTCGCTCGCCTTCGCCTCATCGTGCATCCGGGGCCCCTTTTCTCGCTCCGGTATTTACAGGGCGGAAGCGAGACGCGCCACTGACTTTGGTCCCGAGGGACCCGGCCTGCTCCCGCCGGTCCTGCGCCGACCGGCGTCGGGCGCGGGAGCACCGGGACGCCCCGCCTATGCTCGTTGCCGCGTCATGACCACCGCCGACGGCATCTACACGACCACGGTGGGGAGCCAGACCGTCCAGCTCCCGCTCGTCCAGCTGAACAACGACCTGACCATTGCCCTCCTGATCTGCGTCGACCTGGGCGTGTCGTTCGCCGAGACGGCGGGGCGTGAGCTGGCGGAGCTGATGCGGCCGGCCCGGCCGGAGATCGTGGTGTCGGTGGCGACCATGGGCATCCCCATTGCCATAGAGGCGAGCCGGGCGCTGGGCCTCGACGACTACGTCATCCTGCACAAGACGCCCAAGATCCACCTGGGCGAGACCTGGGCCGAGCCCGTCTACTCCATCACCACGGACGCGGCCCAGCGTCTCCGCATGGACCCGGCCCGGGTCGAGGCGGTGCGCACCAAGCGCGTGGCGGTGGTCGACGACGTCATCTCCACCGGTGCCTCGCTGTCCTCCGCGCTCCGACTGGTGCGCCGGATGGACGCTGAGCCCGTCGTGATCGGCACGCTCATGACCGAAGGCGGGGGCTGGAAGGAGGCCCTGGGCCAGGACGCGGCCCTGGTCCGCACGCTCGGCGCCATGCCCCTGTTCCACCCCGACGGCCGGGGCGGGCTGGTCGAGGACTGGGGCTAGGTGGGTGGTGTGAAACGGGTCAGTATCCACCGGACGGACTGATCCGCAGAACCACGCGGCCCACGGCGGATCGTGTCGGTGCGGTGGCCGGGGCCGGCAGGCGACCCGCAGACCGCCAGGCGAGCGGGACAAGCGCCCAGGACGTCCGGAAAGGCTGCAATTGGCGCTCAGGCCACCTGCAAGCGCCCTTCGACACTGCGCCGCACGCCGAGGACGGCCAGACGTGCCAGGTTCGTGGCGGCGGCCAGCAAACTGAAGTCTGCGCCGACTTTGACGGTGCCGCGGACCCGAGCTCGGCGGCCTCCGTGTCGGCGGCGCATGAGGTGGGCGAGCTTTCGCTCCACCTTGGGGCGCGTCGTGCGGTAGTCGTCTTGCCACCCCGGGTCGCGTTGACGCTGGCGGGCCCGGGCCAACGCTGCTTCGTGGGCCCCGATGCTGATCGTGCGCCCGGCGGTCGACCTCGTGCACTGCTCGCGCAGAGGGCAGCCAGCGCAGGCGTCGCCGAAGTAGGCCATGCCGCCGCCGTCGCGGTGACGGAGGATCGTGACCGTCGCGCCCGCGGGACAGGTGACGGTGTCGTCCTCGAGGTTCACCTCGAAGCGGTCCTTGGTGAAGAGGCTGCCTGCGGCCGTCGGCTTCTGGGTCTTGCACCTCGACTCGATGCCCTCGTCTTCGAGTCGCTCTTGAAACGGCCCGGTCCCATAGGCGTTGTCGCCATAGACGGTGGCCTGTTCGTCTCCATCGACGCTCGCGCCATCGTCCTCGGACTCCTCGTCAACCCTTGGCGCCCCAGGGCTGCGTTCGTCGTCGGCCAAGAGGTCGGCGACGAGTTCTTCGGCCACGGCGGCATCGCCCACGTTGCCCGGGGTGACGACGGTCTCGGTGATGATCTCTGAGTCCGGATCCACCGCGGCGTGACCCTTGTAGCCGTCGAAGCCCCTGGCCTGGGTCTTGTGCCCATGGCGGGCCTCGGGGTCGACCGTCGAGATGATCCGGTCTGCCGCCACGCCCCGCACGATGCGAAAGGTGCCCCCCGCATCCTCTTCGATGTCCTGGCCGACGACGGTGGCCAACAGAGCGACGGCCTGGGCGAGGTCGGGACCAAGCTCTCTTCCTTCGAGGAGCAACAGGACCCCATGGGCGTCCTTGGCCCGCGAATCGATCAGGGCGTCACGGGCGGCGGGGTCGTCCCAGTCGATCTGGGGCTTGGCCGAGGTGGCGTAGTCGTCACCGCTCTTTATGACCTCGCGCACTTCGGCGGCCAGTTCGGGATCGGCCACCTTGAGCACTCCCCGGATGGCCGAGCGGATGAGGGTAACCGTGTCCATGGTGGCCACCGCGTCATAGAGCGGAGTCGAGTCCAATATGCGCTTGCGTCCGACGAGTCCGGCCTCTTTGGCCGCGTCGCGGGTGACGTCGAAGATGCGGTTGGGAGCGACCGAGTGGCGCAGGCGCTCGCGCATGTCGACGAGCACGGTATGGGCGAATCTCGTCCACCCTTCGGTGTCATAGCCGCCGACGCCCGCCGCGTAGCGCCAGCGGGTGTCGAAGCAGTAGCGCTCGACCGCCTCGCGGTCAGAGAGCCCCTCGAGACGCTGGAGCACCATGGCCACGGCCACGACCGAGGGCGGCACCGAGCGCCGGCCCGAGTCCTCGAAGAGGTCGGCGAAGGCCTCGTCGGGGAAGAGGCGCTCCCGCTCACGGTGCAAGAACGCGTAGATCGAGTGTGCCTCGAGCGTCTCGTCGCAGAACCTGGTCACGTCGTCGAACAGGTCGCCCTGTTTGTTCGCCACGCCGAGCGTCATCGGTCCCTCCAGATCGAGAACTACAAGGTTGTAATTCTCTCAGATCCGGACCAAGATCGCGAATCGAACGCCACGCGGTCAGCGTGCCCGATCACGCGAAAGACACCACCCACCTAGGGCGACGTCCGGGCGGCGGCGCCGGTCAGCCCGCCGCGAACAGACCCTCCTCCCGCAGCAGCGACGTCTGGGCGTCGGCCTCCTTGCGCACGCCCCGGAGGGCGAGGACCAGGTAGACCAGCCCGCCGACCCCCATGCCGAGGAAGATGCTGAAGTCGGCGCCGAAGCCGAACGCGTCGCGGGTGTGGTACGTGACGAGGTTCAGCCAGGTCGGCAGGTGGAACGTGGCCGACAGCGCCGAGATGGCGGCGAACATGCCGATCAGCTGCGCCACCCAGGCCGGCCAGTGGATGCCCCCCTTGCGCCAGTAGAGCGAGTCGCGCCCGGTCTTCTGCAGCTCGCTGGGCACGTACTGGTAGCGCCGCAGGGCCCAGTCGACGAGGAAGATGGCGCTCCACGGCGCGATCCAGACGATGACGATGTCGACGAAGTCTTGTAGGTACGCGGTAAAGGACGAGCTGAAGATGGCGTACATGGTCACGCCGAGGGCGATGACACAGTCGACGAGTACCGCCTGGTAGCGCTTCACCGGGACGCCGATGGCCTGGAGCGTGACGCCCGACGAGTACATGTCCAGGCTGTTGATCCCGAAGATCTGGACGATCGCGAACAAGAGGAACACGACGACGAACCACGCCGGGATGGCGCTGGTGTGGGCGAAGGGCAGCAACCCGCCGGAGCCCGTCCCGATTTTGAGCACGAACGTGCCCACGTAGGCGCCCAGGGTCATGATCAGGATCTCGGGCACGGCCGTGCCGAGGAAGACCCACCCCACGATCCCCTTCTTGGACGTGTTGGTGGGGCAATAGCGGGTGTAGTCGTTGCCGTTCTCCGTCCAGCCCAGCCCGCTCAGCGCGATGGTGAAGGCCAGCGCCTCCATGAAGGCCTGCCAGTCGCCGCTCGCCTTGACGACGTGCAGATTGGCGTGCGGCACCGAGAAGGCCAGGAGAACGGCGAAGAGAACCACGAACGGAAGCACGAGCCAGCGCAGCGTCTTCAGGATGGCGGCGTGCCCGAAGAACGGGAGGATGCCCTGGATGAGCACGGCCACGATGACGAGGATCACCTTGGCCGGGTCGCCCGGCAGGTACCCGGCCTTGATCATGAGCACGAGCCCGGACCCGACGATGAGGATGAGGCCCTCCACCTCGAAGCCGATCTGGGTGATCCAGTTGAAGAAGGAGATGGGCCGCGAGCCGTTGGGGCCGAAGGGCGCCCGGTTGATGGCGAAGACGGTGGTCCCGGCGTTGGGCCCCTGCAAGGAGCACAGCCCGAGCAGGAAGTAGGACAGGTTGCCCAGCACGATGATGATGACCACCTGGGCGAAGGTCAGCCCGAAGGTCATGAGGATGGCGCCGTAGATGAAGTACTCGATCTGCACGCTGGCGCCCGCCCACATGCCACCGACGTCCCGCGGCGTCGCCCAGCGTTCGCTCTCGGGGATGAAGTCGATCCCGTGCTGCTCGACGTGGAACGGTTCCTTGAACTCCGGGTCGTGGATGACCGCGAGGTCCTCGGCGTAGTCCTCGGTGACCGTCACCGCGTTGCCTCCTTGTCGTCGCCTCGGCGGACACGCCGTGGACGACCCCGGCAGGCAGGGTGACCGAGGGATGGGCGCTGCCCCCCGGCAGCTCCCTCGGGCGCTCGTCCTCGTGCTCCGCTGTCAGTTCGGCCCGCGTCCCTGGCGAGCGACCGAAGGTTGTCGGCCCAAACCTTGTGTGCTGGAAGGCCTCGGGTCAAGCGCGTCGGCGCGGACCGGGTAGAACGGCGGCCATGCGCGGGGCGTTGATGGTGTGCGGGACCTCGTCGGACTCGGGCAAGTCCACCGTGGTCACCGGTTTGTGCCGGCTGCTGGCCCGGCGGGGCGTCCGGGTGGCGCCGTTCAAGGGCCAGAACATGTCGCTCAACTCCATGGTCACGACCGACGGCGGGGAGATGGGCCGGGCCCAGTGGCTGCAGGCGGTGGCGGCGCGGGCCGAGCCCGGGGTGGCCATGAACCCGGTCCTCCTCAAGCCGACCGGGGAGCGGGCGTCGCAGGTCGTCGTGATGGGCCGCCCGACGGGCGTGCGGGAGGCCGCCCCCTACCAGGCGTCCAAGGGCGCCCTGCTGCCGGTCGTCGACGGCGCGCTGGCGGGGCTGCGCCAGCGTTTCGACGTGGTGCTCCTGGAGGGGGCGGGGAGCCCGGCCGAGATCAACCTCCTCGCCGATGACCTGGTGAACCTCGGGCTGGCGGCCCGGCACGGAATCCCGGCGGTCCTCGTCGGCGACATAGAGCGCGGCGGGGTCTTCGCCCACCTGTTCGGCACCGTGGCCATCCTTCCCCCCGAGCTCTCGGTGCACATCAAGGCCTTTGTCATCAACCGCTTCCGCGGCGACCCGGCCCTTTTGGGAAATGCCCCCCGCTCCCTCGAGGATCGGTGCGGCGTGCCCACCCTGGGCGTGCTGCCACATCTGGGCGATCTTGGCCTCGACGCCGAGGACTCGCTGGCGTTGGCCCGCCTTCCGGACGCTGTTGCGGACGACGCCGTGCTCGACGTCGCCGCCATCCGCTTGCCGCGGGTGTCGAACTTCACCGACCTCGACCCGCTCATGGTGGAGCCGGGCGTGCGGGTGCGGTGGGTCGAAGCTCCCGGAGCGCTCGGCGATCCTGACGTGGTCGTGCTCCCCGGGTCCCGTTCGGTGGCCGTCGACCTCGAATGGCTCCGGGCCGGCGGCCTCGCCGGTGCGCTGGCGTCGTTGCGGAACTCGGCGGTTCCGCCCGTCGTGCTCGGCGTCTGCGGCGGCTACCAGATGCTGGGCGGGCGCATCGACGACCCGCTCGGGGTGGAGTCGACGGTCCAAACGAGCGCAGGCATGGGATGGCTCCCGGTCGACACGACCTTCGCGCTTGAGAAGACGACCCGGTTGCGGGCGGGACGCGGGCCGGAGGGCGAACCGGTCCACGGGTACGAGATCCGGCACGGGCGTACGCTTCCGGGGCCGGGCTGGACGCCGTGGCTGGAGGCCGACATCGACACCGACATGGACACCGGCGCCGACGAACACGTCATCAGCGCGCGCGACGAGTCCGGGACGATGCTCGGCACCTCGCTGCACGGGCTGTTGGAGGACGACGCGTTCCGCTCGGCGTTCTTGTCCCACGTCGCGGGCCTCCGCAACCGTTCCTGGAAGCCATCGGGCGTCTCGTTCGCCGCCGCACGCGAGGCGCAGATCGACAGGATCGCCGATGCCTGTGCGGAGCACCTCGACCTCGAGCGGCTGTGGGGGTTCTTGTAGCAGGCGACAGTCCGGTTCAGTGCCGGTCCGGGCAGCGAAGCGGCGGCTCAGTCGCCCAGCTCGGCCCGCATGAAGTCGACCGACTTCTCCTGCATCTCGCGCGCCGTGTGCTCAATGAAACGCTCGACGATGGGGCCGGCGCCGAAGATCTTCACCTGCGCCTCGAGCAAGAACGTCTCCTTGGTGCTCCCGTCCTCGACCGCCAGCTCTATGGAGCCATGTATGCGGGTCTTCTCGGCCATGGTGCCCGGGGTCATCACGAACGTGGTCGTCGACGTCACCGGGTCGAACGTGCTGACCTCGGTCGTCACGACTTCCTCACCGAAGATCTTGCGAACCGGCCCCGGCATGGGTGGCCGTTGCCCGTACCTGAGCGTGCGCACCAGGCCGCTGTCGAGATCGCCCTCTTGCGAGACGATCTCGGCCGAGGTCGAGCCCAGGGCCTCCAGGTAGAGCCGCTGCGTGAACTCAGGGTCGTAGTACAGGGCCCAGAATTTGTCGGGGGTGCAGTCCCAGCCGTAGGTCAGTGTCAGCTTCATGGCGCGAGGTCGAACAGCATGTGGTGGTTCAGGTCTCCGACGAGGTCGATGATCACGTGCATCGTGACAACGTGCCAGCCGTCCTGATCCCGCGCGTAGGTGTGGCGGTAGCGGCCGGCGATGACCGGCTGCAGAGCCAGCGCACCCGGCACCGCCTGCAACACCGTGAAGTATGAACGGCTGGCCGCCGAGTCACCGTCGTCGGACACGTCCACGATGAGGTTGGTCATTACATGCTTGGTGAAAGGAGTTCCGTTCTCGTAGCGCCGCGTGCTGCGCTCGTACAGGCGCGCCACGGCGTCGCGACCGGTGGCGGCGTTGTCATAGCCCTCGAACGTCAGCGTGGCGTCGGCGAACAGCTCGGCCACGCCGTCGAAGTCCCCGGCGTCTATCCGTTCGGCGTAGGTGTAGATGAGCTTCGTGATGGCCTCGGCCGGCGTCTCCTGCACGCGCTGATCATGTGGCATCGGTCACTGTCCGAGCAACCGGCCCATCGAGCCGGCGATCCGGCTCGGGCGTCCCCGGCGGGCCTCGCTCCGGTCGGCCAGCTTCATCGTCCACAGGCCGCCGTTGACGCCCAGCCAGCGCAGGGGCTCGGGCTCCCAGCGGGGCGAGCGGTGGCCGACCCACGGCAGACGGGTCAGGGCGGTGTCGGCCCCGGTGATCAGGTCGGCCAGCGTGCGCCCGGCCAGGTTGGCCGTGGCGACCCCGTCGCCCACGTACCCCCCGGCCCAGGCCAGGCCGCTGATGCGGTCGAAACCGACCGAGGAATGCCAGTCGCGCGGGATCCCGAGCGGGCCGCCCCAGGCGTGGGTGAAGCGGGCGTCCGCGAGGTCCGGGAAGAGCTCGACCAGGGTCTGGCGCAGCAACGCGTGCACGTCCGGCTCCACGTCGAAAGACGGACGTATCGCCGACCCGTAGTGGTACGGCGCCCCGCGGCCACCGAAGGCGATCCGGCCGTCCGCCGTCCTCTGCCCGTAGATGATCATGTGCCGGTGGTCGGCGAAGGTGGCCCGCCCGGCCAGGCCCGCCTTCGACCAGAACGCGTCGGAGAGAGGCTCGGTCGCGACCATGAGCGAGTAGACCGGCACGATCTCCCGGTGGAGGCCCGGCAGGGTCGGCGTCCACGCTTCTACCGCCCGCACGACGACCTCCGCCCGCACCGTGCCACCGGGCGTCACGGCGACCGGCCCCGCCGGTGAGGAGTGGATGTCGCTGACCGCCGTGCGCTCGTACACCCGCGCCCCCCGACGTTCCACCGCGTCGGCCAGGCCGCGGGACAACAGCGCCGGCTGCAGCGCCGCGCAGTGCGGCGTGAACGTCGCGCCGATGGCCCCCGCCGCGCCGACGACCGCCTGCGCCTCGGCCGCGTCGAGCCAGCGCAGGTCCTCCTCGCCGAAGCCGTTGGCGCGCGCCTCCTCCACCTCGGCGAGCGCCCGCGCCCGCTGGGCCTCGCTGCGCACGAGGTCGACCGAACCGCCCTTGGCGAAGTGGCAGTCGATGCCCTCGGCCGCGGCCGTCGCCCCCACCGTGTCCACTGTCTCCTGCATCGCCCTGCGCATGGCGACCATCTGCTCGTGGCCGTAGCGGCGTGCCAGTGCCGCGTCCGACGTGGCGAACAACGCGGAGCACCAGCCGCCGTTGCGCCCCGACGCGCCGAACCCGGCCACCTCCTTGTCCAGCACCACGACCCGCAGCGACGGATCGGCGAGCGTGAGGGCATGGGCGGTCCACAGGCCGGTGAAGCCGGCCCCGACGACGCAGACGTCGACGTCGAGGTCTTGGCTCAGGGCCGGGCGCGTCGGCAGCGGGGCCGGGACGGCCTCCCACCACAGCGAGAGGCGCTGGTATCCCGAGGTTCCTGCGCCGTCTCCGCCTGCGCCTGCGGCTGTTACATCCGGCGCCACGCCTCCCCGAGCACGTCGCGCAGCGTCGCCGCGATGAAGTCGATCTCCTCCTGGCCGCAGATCAGCGGCGGCGAGAGCTGCACCACCGGGTCACCGCGGTCGTCGGCCCGGCAGATGAGGCCGGCATCGAAGAGCGCGCCCGAGAGGAAGCCCCGCAGCAGCCGCTCGGACTCCTCGTCGTCGAAGGACAGGCGCGTCTCCTTGTCCTTGACGAGCTCGAGGCCCCAGAAGAACCCGGCCCCGCGGACGTCGCCGACGATCGGCAGGTCGTAGAGACCCTCGAGCGCCGCCTGGAACGACGCCTCGGTCGCCTGGACGTGCTGCAGGATCTGCTCGCCCTCGAAAACGTCGAGGTTTGCCATCGCCACGGCGCAGCTCACGGGGTGGCCGGCGAACGTGAACCCGTGCAGGAAGGACGCACCTGGCTGCAGGAACGGCTCCATCAAGCGGTCCGAGGCGATCATCGCGCCCAGCGGCGCGTAGCCCGAGGTGAGGCCCTTGGCGACCGTGATGATGTCGGGCTGGTACCCGTAGCGGAGTGCGCCGAACCAGTGGCCCAGCCGGCCGAAGGCGCAGATCACCTCGTCGGAGACGAGCAGGACCCCGTGGCGGTCGCAGATCTCGCGGACGCGCTCGAAGTAGCTTGGCGGCGGCGGGAAGCACCCGCCCGCGTTCTGCACGGGCTCCAGATACACGGCCGCCACCGTGTTGGGTCCCTCGCGCTCTATGGCCCGCTCGATTTCGTCCGCGGCCCAGCGGCCGAACGCCACCTCGTCGTCGGCGAACACCTCGGCCCGGTAGAAGTTCGTATTCGGCACCTTCACCGCGCCCGGAACGAGGGGTTCGAAGGGCGTACGCAGTTCGGGAATGCCGGTGATGGAGAGCGCGCCCATGGAGGTCCCGTGGTACGCGATGTAGCGGCTGATCACCTTTGTCCGCTGGGGCTCGCCGGTCAGCCGGAAGTATTGCCGCGCCAGCTTCCAGGCCGACTCGACGGCTTCGGACCCTCCGGTCGTGAAGAAGACGCGGTTGAGGTCGCCCGGTGTCAAGCCGGCCACGCGATCGGCGAGTTCGATCGCCCGCGGGTGGGCGTAGGTCCACAGCGGGAAGTAGGCGAGGGTCTCCGCCTGTTTGGCGCCGGCCTCGGCCAACTCCGTGCGGCCGTGGCCGATCTGGGAGGTGAACAGCCCGGCGAGGCCGTCGAGGTACTTCTTGCCGTGCTGGTCCCAGACGTACGCACCCTCGCCGCGCACGATCACGGGCACCTCGTGGTCTGCATAGGTGGCCATCCGGCTGAAGTGCATCCACAGATGGCGTGCCGCCTGGTCGCTCAGGTGTGGTGTTTCGGTGTGTGTCCCTTCAGTGAGGGGCTGGTCGGCCCCCCAGCTCGAGCGGCCCCCGGGGGCGGGGGTATTCGACATGGTCATCGTCCTTCCGGATGTTCGGTGGGGCCGCTACCGCGTGCCCCACGTATATGTCTGCTTCGCGAGCTTGAGGTACAGGAACGTCTCGGTGGCGCGTACGCCAGGGATCGTGCGCACCGAGTCGTTCAAAACGTGCAGCAGCCGCTCGTCGTCCTCGCACACGACCTCGGCCAGGAGGTCGAACGAGCCCGCGCACATCACCACGTAGTCGACCTCGTTCAGGGCGGACAGCTTGTCGGCCACCTGCCGCACGTCGCCCTCGACCGATATCCCGACCATGGCCTGGCGCGTGAAACCCAGCTGCAGGGGGTCGGTGACCGCCACGATCTGCATGATCCCGGCTTCCCGCAGCCGCTGGACCCGGCGCCGCACCGCCGCCTCGGAGAGGCCGACCTCTTCGGCGATCGCGCCGTAGGGCTGGCGACCGTCGCGCTGCAGCGCCTCGATAATGGCGCGGTTCGGTGGATCGAGCAGGTTGCCGGTCGCCAGGGCGACGTCGTTGTGGGCACCCGCCTCCGCCGGCCCGGTCGTGTCGGGCATCGCTCACCTCGCTCGTGATCGGTCATCCCGGGCGGGAACCCGAGGCTTGCAGAATTGTGTCATGTAACGGTCATCAGTCAAGCAGAATTAGTCACTCGAAGGCCTGATTTCTGCGAAAACGCTTGTTCGGCCAGCTTATGTCGGTAGCCTGGGCGAAGAGTTCGCCGAGGGAAAAGACGAGGGAAAAAAGGAGCGGCATGCGCCGGTTGCAGAACTTCATCGGAGGCGCCTACCGCGACGCCGAGGACGGCCACATGGCAACCCTGGTCGACCCGAGCACGGGCGAGCCCTTCGCCGAGGCGCCCGTTTCCGGCCGGGCCGACATGAACCGGGCGTTGCTCACCGCTCTCGACGCCTTTTCGACGTGGCGCCGCACCACCCCTTCCGAGCGCAGCCTCGCGCTCATCCGCATCGCCGACGCGCTCGAGGCCCGGGCGGAGGACTTGGTGCGGGCCGAGTGCGAGAACACGGGCAAGCCCTTTCAGCTCACCATGGACGAAGAGATCCCGCCGATGATCGACCAGATCCGGTTTTTTGCAGGGGCCGCCCGTCATCTGCAGGGCCTGGCCGCGGCGGAATACATGAGCGGACACACCTCGTTCATCCGGCGCGAACCCGTCGGCGTCTGCGGGGCGGTAACGCCGTGGAACTACCCGATGATGATGGCGGTTTGGAAGTTCGCGCCGGCGCTGGCCGCGGGTAACACCATGGTGCTCAAGCCCTCCGACACGACGCCTGTTACCGCGCTGCTGATGGCCGAGATCATGGCCGAGCACATCCCTCCGGGCGTCTTCAACGTGGTCTGCGGGGACCGCGATACCGGCCGTGCCCTCGTCGAGCACGACGTCCCGTCCATGGTGTCGGTCACCGGGTCCGTGCGCGCCGGCATGGAGGTCGCGGCGGCCGCCGCGCCGACGCTGAAGCGCGTCCACCTCGAGCTGGGTGGCAAGGCGCCGGTGATCGTCTTCGACGACGCCGATCCCGCCGCCACCGCCGAGGGCATCGCGGGGGCGGCGTACTTCAACGCCGGGCAGGACTGCACGGCGGCGACCCGCGTGCTCGCCGCACCGTCGGTGCACCAGGACCTGCTCGAGGCACTGGTGGAGCAGGCCCGGGGAACCACGGTGGGTGGCACCGACAACGAGGATGCGGACTACGGGCCCCTCAACAACGTCAATCAATTGGAGCGGGTCCAGGGGTTCCTAGAGCGCACGCCGGCGCACGCTTCGGTCGTCACGGGGGGCGAGCAAGTGGGTGACCGGGGTTATTGCTTCGCACCCACCGTCGTGGCCGGCCTCCAACAGGACGACGAAATGGTGCAGTCCGAGGTCTTCGGGCCGGTCATCACGGTGCAGGAGTTCAGCAACGAGGGCGAGGCACTCGAGTGGGCCAACGGCGTGCAATAC
The DNA here is from genome assembly GCA_963834405.1 of uncultured Acidimicrobiaceae bacterium. GTDB lineage: Bacteria > Actinomycetota > Acidimicrobiia > Acidimicrobiales > RAAP-2 > Bog-473. Next base: position 1,060,692 of record CAWIBX010000005.1, read on the forward strand.
GGGCTCGCCTCGTCGGTCTGGACACGTGACCACGGCCGGGCCATGCGCATGGCCCGCGACCTCGACTTCGGCTGCGTCTGGATCAACACGCACATCCCGCTGGTGGCCGAAATGCCCCACGGCGGCTTCAAGCGCTCGGGCTACGGCAAGGACCTGTCGATCTACGGCTTCGAGGACTACACGCGGGTGAAGCACGTGATGAGCAACATCGAGGAGTGACCATGATCGTTGGGGTGCCGACCGAGGTGAAGGAGGACGAGTGGCGGGTGGCCGTGACGCCGGCTGGCGTGCGGGAGCTCACCTCGGCGGGCCACTCCGTATTGGTCCAGAAGGGCGCAGGCGACGGTTCGTCCATGTCCGACAGCGAGTTCGTGCGGACGGGCGCCACCATCGTCGAGGACGCGGACGAGCTCTGGGGCGCCGCCGACCTGATCTGCAAGGTGAAGGAGCCGCTGCCCGAGGAGTACCACCGCCTCGGCACGCGGAAGGGCCAGACCCTGTTCACGTACCTGCACCTGGCGGCTTCACGGAAGTGCACCCAGGCTCTGGTCGACGCCGGCAACGTGGCCATCGCGTACGAGACGGTGCGGATCCCGGACAACACATTGCCCCTGCTGGCGCCCATGAGTGAGGTGGCCGGCCGCATGGCCCCGCTCATGGGGGCGCACCACCTCATGCGCCCCGGGGGCGGCCGCGGGGTGCTGGTCTGCGGGGTGCCCGGGGTGCGGTGCGCCCGGGTCGTGATCCTCGGCGCCGGCGTGGTCGGCTTCGCAGCGGCGACCATGGCCGTGGGCATGCACTCGGAGGTGTTCGTCCTCGACCGCAACCTCGACCGGCTGCGCGAGGTCGACCACCACTTTCGGGGCGCGCTCGAGACGATCGCCTCGTCCGAGCACGCCATAGAAGAGGTGTGCCTCGATGCGGACATCGTCATCGGCGCCGTCCTCGTCGTCGGCGCCCGGGCTCCGCACCTGGTCTCGGACAAGCTGGTGGAGCAGATGCGCCAGGGGTCGGTGCTGGTCGACATATCGGTCGACCAGGGCGGGTGCTTCGAGTCGACGCATCCCACCACCCACTCGAACCCTACGTTCGAGGCGCACGGGTCGATCTTCTACTGCGTCTCCAACATGCCCGGGTCGGTCCCGCACACCTCGACCCACGCGCTCGCCAACGCCACGCTGCCCTACACGCTGCACATCGCCAACGAGGGCTGGAAGTGGGCCGCCCGGTCCGACCACGCGCTCGCCGAGGGCGTCAACGTGGCCGATGGCATGGTGGTCTACAAGCCGGTGGCCGACGCGCACGGCATGGCGTACACGCCGTTGGAGAGCCTGCTCGACTGAGCGCTCTGGCTCAGCCGCACTGCGTCAGCCCACCTGAGACCCGACGACGGGGACGAAAGACACCATTTCGCCGGGGTAGCCCCCGAGGTTGTGCACCACGGCGAGGCCGCGGTCGGCCGTCGCGATCCGGCGCTCCTCGGGGCCACCCCCGGAGCTGCAGCCAGCACTCGAAGTGCATGCGCAGACCCGATGCGCCGACCGGGTGGCGGAAGCTCTTGAGCCCGCGGTCGGGGTTGACCGGAAGGTCGCCGTCCAGTGTGAACGTGCCGGCCAGGACCTCCTTCCAGGCGGTGCCCCAGGGCGCGAAGCCCAGGTCCTCCATCAGCAACGAGTCGGTCGGCGTGAAGCAGTCGTGCACCTCGGCCATCGCCAGCTGGCGCCTGGAGTCCGTGATGCCGGCCTGGGCGTAGGCGTCGGCGGCGGCCGCCTCGCACTCGGGGAGGTGTGCGTAGTCGTAGCCCGGGTCGATCAGGCCCGACCCGCTCCCCGCGGCGAACGACCCGCCGAAGTCCTAGGCGCCGACCTCCCCGGGCAGCCGGAGGGCTGCCGCCACCGCGGTCGCGTTGGTCTTGTCGAGGTAGGCAGGGCTCGACGTGGCGAACCACAGTGCGTCCGGCGAATGACCGGGCGCCGACCGCAGGGCGAGGCGCGCCGCCTCGACCCCGAGCGTGGTGGTGTCCTCGTCGTGCGAGGCCACCGCCCGGGTCCCCTTGCCGCCGCCGCTCCCCATGAAGGAAGCGACGTCCGCCCTGGACAGGCGCCTATACGGCACGTACCCCGCCCCGCTGATGATGCGTCGCACGGCGGACAAGCCTAACGGGTGCCTCGGGAACGACCTGACGGGGCGTCAGGTGCCTGTCGCCCCAGCACGGGACGCCCGAATCGGAGCAGACTGGACTGCATGGCGGACACCTCCCGGCCCGACCAGGAACCCTCGCCCGTGCAGGCGGCACGGGGTGTGCCGGCGTCGCCCGTGGCGTCGAGTGCCCCGCCCACAGTTCGCGTCTCGGACGCCGATCGGGACCGCACGGTGACCTTGCTGCGGGAGCACGTCGTCGAGGGCCGGCTGACCCTGGACGAGTTCTCCGAGCGGATCGGCCGTGCCCTTCAGGCGACCACCCAGGCTGACCTCGACGCGGTCATGACCGACCTGCCGGCTTCCACAACAGGCCTCCCGGAAGCCAGAGTCGGTGCTGGCACACGCAAGAGCCGACGTTGGCACGTCGCCGTGATGAGCGGCCACGACACGAAGGGCCGCTGGCGCATCGGTGGGAAGACGACGGCGGTGGCGGTGATGGGCGGCTGTGACCTGGACCTGCGCCGGGCCGAGATCGAAGGGCCCGAGGTCGAGATCACCGCCCTCGCTTTCTGGGGCGGAATCAAGGTCATCGTTCCGGAGGGATTCGACGTCGAGCTTCGCGGCTTCTCGTTCATGGGCGGACGTAGCCTCCGGCTGCGGGACGTACCTATTGTCCCCGGCTCGCCGCGGATCATCGTCCGGGGGTTCGCCGTCATGGGCGGTGTCGACGTGCGCAGTCGGTCGAGCCGCTCGGGTCGCCAGGCGGCAAAGGCTCTTTCCGAGAGTGCGCAGGGATTGGCCGATGCCCTCGCGGCCCGCACGGGGTCCAGGCTCGGCTTCGAGGACTTCGACATCTCCGCCGTCACGCGGGAGATCCGGCGGCAGCTCAAGGTCGACCGCCGGGCGATGCGCCACGATCCGGCCGGCCACCCACATGGGCCGCACGCCCGTCACAGGACCGTGCCGCCGCCGCCCCCCGCTCCGCCGACTCCACCTGGTTGGCCGTCGGCCGACCGCGATCGCGAGACGGTCGTGAGCCAACCGGACGCCAGCGAACCGGAGGCAGCAGGTTCCCAGGCCGTTCCAACCGATGAATCCGCCCCGACTGTCACGGACGGCACGGTGACCATTCTCTTCTGCGACATGGTCGATTACGCGGGCATGACGGAACGCTTGGGTGACCACCTGTCCAGGGAGCTCCTACGCGACCACCACCGCATCGTGCGCGACGCGCTGGTGCGGCACGGCGGTCGCGAGATCAAAGTGCAGGGCGATGGCTTCATGATCGCCTTTCCGGGCGTGGCCCGGGCCTTGCGCTGTGCCATCGACATCCAGCGCGGGTTCCTGGCCTACGTCCCGCCCCCCGGGGGTGAGCCCCTGGGCGTTCACATCGGAATCCACACCGGGGACGCGGTGACCGAGGACGACGACTACCTCGGTCTCACCGTCATTGTCGCCAGCAGGCTGGCCGATGCCGCGGGCCCGGGTGAGATCCTGGTCTCCTCACTCTCCGAGCAGCTCGTGGCGGGCTCGGGGGAGTTCACGTTCGCCGGCCACCGCGAGACCCGCCTCAAGGGCATGGCGCGGGCCCAGCTGTCGGCGACGCTGTCCTGGGCGTAGCGAACGAGTGGACGTCGACGACTGGGTGGCGGCCGGGCTGTACGACCCGGACGATCCCAACGCTCCGGAACGCCTCGCCCTCCTGGAGTACCTGACCGAGAGGGGTGCCACGTTGGAGCAGATGGTCGAGGCGCACGGGGTGCGCTCGCTCCCGGGCGTCGCGGGGGACCTGCTCATCAGGGGCGCCACTGAAGTGCCGCTCTCGGAAATCTCGGCCCGGAGCGGGGTCTCGGTACCGCGGGTCATGCGCGCCATGCTCGCTGCCGGCATCCCCGTCACCCCCGACAGCAAGGTGCCCGCCAACCTCGTCTCCTTAATGGAGGCCTTCGAGGCCGGTGCGGCGCTTATGGGCGACGACGCGATCCTCGCCTTCACCCGGGTGCTCGGCGCCTCCGCCATAAACATCGCCGAGGCCGCCGTCGCCCTCTTCTGGGCCGAGTTCGGTCCCGGCTCGGTCAACGAGGGACCCGACGAGCTGGCACGAGCGAGGCTTTCCGAGGCCGCCACCAGGGTCTTCACCGCGGTCCCGGGCGTCCTCGCCGAGGCCGTAATGGACCAGTTCGAGCGCACGCAGCGTCGGGTGCAGGCAGTCCGGAGCTGGTCCGAGCCGTCCCGGGACGACGACCTCGGCGGTGCAACGGAGGTCGTCGCGCTCGGCTTCGTCGACCTGGTGGGATCGACGGCTTGGGCCCAGCGCGTTGGCTTCCGGGAGCAGAACCTGGCCCTGACCCGCTTCGAGTCCGCTGCGTGGTCGAGCGCGGTCCTGTCGGGCGGGCGTGTCGTCAAGACGATCGGTGACGCGGTGTTCTTCGCCGCGCCCGACGCCGACGCCGCCTGCCGGATCGGGGCAGAGGTGTGCCAGGCGGCGGGCGACGACGACGTGCTGCCGCCGGCCCGCGGCGCCGTCGGCATCGGGCCGGTCACGCCGCGGGAGGGCGACTACTACGGGCCCCTGGTGAACCTTCTCTCCCGCCTCGTCAAGGTGGGGGCGCCCGGCGAGCTGGTGGTGACCGAGGCCGTCGCCGCAGACCTGAAGCCCGATAGGTGGTTGCTCCGACCGCTCGAACCGGCGGACCTGCGCGGCATCGAGCGCCCGGTACGGACTTTTCGCGTGGAGCGACGACCGGTGGGGGACTGAGATTCGAGCCAGTGAGCGAAGACCCTCGTGCGTGGCGTCTCCCAAGTCGATAGTTCTCTGCGTCCGACCCCATCATGATCATCGGGTTCGGGTCGAGGCCGGAGCAGCGCGTCGCCGGCATCACGGTGGGGGTGCCGCGAGGGATACTCGGTGACCGACATCGGAGTCCGGATCGACGGTCAGCCCGCGCAACACGGACCGTCAGTGGCGATCCGGGCCCCGGTTGGGTGCCCGCCATGCACCTCCCTTCGAAGGGTGGCGCGCTCTCGCGGGAGCGGGCTCGTCGGCCCTACCGGCCGCATTTCGGCTGCGGTGGCCACGGCAGGAGATCAGCTGACGCTCTTCCGCTCCGAGGTGGCCCCCGATTCGCTCGAGTTCTCTGTCAGTCGCCCTCGGCGAGAGTGAGCTGCACGCCGTTGGCATACCATCCGACTGCTGTGCACGTGGTCGCAGCCGTGCACGAAACGCCGTAGAGGACGCTGGCCGTCGCGATCGCGGGATTCGGTGTGGTCTGCACAGACCAGCTGCTTCCGTTCCAGCCTTCCGCGAGCGTCACGGTGACGTTCGAGCTGTTGGTGTCGTACCCGACGGCCGTACACACGGACGCGGAATTGCAAGAGACACCGGTGAGCGCGCTCAACGTGGCACTCGGATTCGAGGTGGTCTGGAGAGCGAAGCTGCTTCCGTTCCAACCTTCCGCCAGTGTCTGGGTTCCGGTGCTGTTGGTGAACGAGCCGGCTGCAGTGCAGGACGTGAGCGCGGTGCAGGAGACGCCCGAGAGGGTGCTGGTGGTGGCGCCGGTTGGGTTGGGCGTCGAGTACAGCACCCAGCCGTAGACGCCATACCAGGCATAGCCCAGGGTCACATGCGTGCCGGCGCTGTTGTCGTAGTACCCGACAGCCACACAGAACCCGTCCGACGCCACGCACGACACGCCCAACAGGGAGCTCGCCTTGGCGCCCGCCGGCGGGTTGATGGTCTGCAACGCCCAACTCGTGCCGTTCCAAGTCTCCGCGAGTGCGTTCTCAGCCGTCGTGACGGAATTGCCCACGGCCTTGCAGCTATTCGCAGAGATGCACCAGACGCTCGCGAGCGAGCTGCGGGTCGCGTTCGTGGGGTTGGGCGTCGTCTGGACCGTCCACGCAGTCCCGTTCCAGAGCTCGGCGAGCGTCACGGTGGTGCCGCTGCTGTTGACGTAGTTGCCCACGGCTTCGCAGTCGTTGGCGGCGCTACACGAGACGCCGGAGAATGAGCTCGACTCGGCGCCGGTGGGGACGGGTACGGACTCGATCACCCACGTGGTGCCATTCCAGCCTTCGGCGAGCGCGGCATCGACCCCCGAGCTGTTGATGGAGTGCCCAACAGCGGTGCAGGCCGTGGCCGTCGAACACGAGACGGCCGTCAGGTTACTGGTGGCCGCACCGCTCGGACTCGGCACGGTGAGCGTTATCCACCCGTAGACGACGTAATAACCGATGGCGGTCGGAGTGCTCGTCCCGCCGGCGTTCCTGGCGAACCCGGTGGTTAGGCACCAGCCCGTCGCGGCGGAGCACGAGACGCCCAAGAGCGGGCTGACCACCTCGTTCGACGGGTTGGGTGAGCTCTGAATCGACCACGCCGTACCGTTCCAGCGCTCCACGAGGGTCAACTGCGTGGTGCCGGAAGAGTTGTAGTACGCGCCAGCCGCTGCACAGTTGGTCGCCGACTCGCACGAGACACCGTTGAGGACGCTCAGCGTGGTGCCCGTGGGGTTGGGGGTGGACTGAATCGACCAGGCGGTACCGTTCCATGCCTCGGCGAGATTCAACTGGTCGCCTGCACTGTTGAAGTAGTTGCCGACGGCCTCACAGGTGGTGCTCGATACGCACGAGACACCCGACAAGGTGGGGAACGTGCTTCCGGTCGGGTTGGGGGTCGACGCGACGGACCACGTGGTGCCGCTCAAGGCTTCGGCCAAAGTGAACTCCGTACCGGACTTGTTGAAGTAGTTGCCGACCGCTTGGCACGCGGTGCTCGACGTGCACGAGACGCCGTCCAGGGAGCTCGTGGTCGCACCGCTGGGGTTGGGCGTGGACTCGACCGACCACGTGGTGCCGTTCCAGACCTCGGCCAACGTGAGGTCCGCCGCCTTCTTCGAACCGTAGTCCCCCACCGCGATGCAGTTGCTCGTCGAGGAGCAGGAGACCGCTACGAGCTGACTGAACGCGGCGCCCGTCGGGGTGGGCGAGGATTGGATTGTCCAGGAGGTTCCGTTCCAGGCCTCGGCCAGCGGGAGCTGGGTGCCGGCGCTGTTGCCGTAGTACCCGACGGCCTCGCACGCGGTGGCAGACGGGCACGACACCCCCGACAAGAAGCTGTAGATCGCCCCGGAGGGGTTCGGCGTTGCCTGAACCGCCATGGTTTTCCCGTTCCAGCTTTCGGCCAGCGTGAGGTCGGTACCGGCGCTGTTACTCGAGTAGCCGACACTTGTACAGGCCGTGAAGGCGTAGCAAGAGACACCGAACAGGGCTCCGGTGGGCACCACCGGGTTCGGCGTCGGCTGCACCGCCCAGGGGTTGGCGGCGCCGACCGACCCCACGCCGATCGTCGCGATACCCAGGACCGAGATCCCTATCGTCAGGAGCAACTTCGTCAGCAGTCGCATTTGCCCATACCTCCCAGCGCCTTCTTTCGAAGGTCCGCTCTCCCCGGTGTTGCGTCGATTCGGATCGAGCGACACCGTTGCCGTCCGACACGACACCCAGGGCATTCCCTTGCTACCGCATGATTCAACGGGCTGGTTGCACTGTCAAGTGACGCCGTGTCACGTGAGGACATGACGGGAGGGCAACCAAGATTCAGCACCAGATCGAGACAAGATCGGACACGGCAAATGATCGCCGGGGGCCGTAGCTCGGCAGGAGGCGTGCCCTATGATGGCTCTCGGATCTGACGCCCCGTCAGATCGGACGTGGCCCGGGCGACATGGAGGCAGCGGTGGACTTCGAATTCTCGCCGGAGCAATCGGGCTTCGTCAAGGAGATCGAGACCTTCCTCGACGCCAACGACGACCCCGAGGTGTTCGACCTGACCAGGGAGAACATGGCCCAGATCGTCGACACGCCGAAGCGCCGGGCCTTCATGGCCTCCTTGGGGAGGCGGGGCTGGCTGGGCATGACCTGGCCGAAGGAGTACGGCGGCGGCGACGGCGAGGGGGTCTACGAGTACCTGCTCAACGAGCGGCTGGCAGGTAGAGGCGGCCCCCAAATCGGCAAGGGCGTCGGCATCATCGGCAAGACGCTCATCCGGCACGGCAACGACCGGCTCAAGGCGGAGTTCTTGCCCAAGATCCTGCGCAACGAGGTGGAGTTCGCAGTCGGCTATTCGGAGCCCAATGCCGGGTCCGATGCCGCCTCCATGCAGCTCAAGGCCACCCGTGGCGACGGAGGCTGGATCCTCAACGGCCAAAAGACATGGACCACCTCGGCCCACTTCGCCGAGTGGTATTGGGTGGGGGCCCGCACTGACCCCGACGCCCCCAAACACGCCGGAATCACGCTCTTTCTCGTGCCCATTGACCAGCCCAACATCACGGTCAACGCCATCTGGACGATGGGCGACGAGCGCACCAACGAGGTGTTCCTCAATGACGTCTTCGTTCCCGACGACTACGTGGTGGGAGAGGTCAACCGGGGCTTCCAGTACATCTCCGAAGCTCTCGATCTCGAGCGCTTCACAATGTTCACCTTCTCCCCGATCGCGCAGCGCTTCGAGCTGCTTGTCGAGTACGTGCGCACGACCAGGCGCGATGGTGTCCCCCTCAAGGAGGACCCGGTCATCCGTCAGCGGTTGGCTCAGCTGGCCACCCAGCTCGAAGTGGCACGGGTCATGGGGCTCAATTTCGTCTACGAGTCCTCCATGGGCGGCGCCGCGCCGACAGCGGAGGCCTCTGAGTACAAGCTGTTCGCGACCGAGCTCTCTAAGCGTCTCGCCAACGCCGCCATGGACATTTCCGGGCCTGGCAGCCAGCTCAGGGTCAAGACCGAGGAGGCACCCATGGCGGGTCGTTCCGAGTCGACCTATCGCTATACGGTGATCGACACCATCGGTGGCGGTGCATCCGAGATCCAGAAAAACATCATCGCCCGGCGCAAGCTCGGACTGCCGAAGAACTTCTGAGGTGGCAGCCGCCCCGTCCTCCGCCGGTCCGCTCTGCGGGGTCACCGTCCTCGACCTCTCGACGGTCGGGCCCGCGGCGCGCTGCACGCGACTGCTTGCCGACTACGGCGCGCGGGTAGTGAAGGTGGGACCGGTCCCCGCCACGGATGCCTCACCCGTCGAGCCCCCGTTCTTCGCCTACAGCGGCCACCGCGGCATGCGCCGGGTGCTGCTCGACCTGAAGCACGGTGACGGCAAGAAGGCCTTCCTCGCCCTGGCTGCCGCGGCCGACGTCGTCGTCGAGAGCTTCCGGCCCGGAGTGGTTGACCGGTTGGGCATCGGCTACGACGCCGTGTCCGCGCTGAACCCGGGCATCGTCTACTGCTCCACCAGCGGCTACGGGCAGGACGGACCGCACGCGCAGTGGGCCGGGCACGACATCGACTATCTCGCCGTCGGCGGGTACCTCGCCATGAGCACTCCGGGACCCGACGGCGCACCGCCGCTGCCCGGGGCCACGGTCGCCGATGCCGCCGCGGGCGGCATGCACGCCGCGTTGGCCATCACCGCCGCGCTCGCCGGGCGCTCGAGCACGGGCCGCGGCGCGTACCTCGACGTATCCGTGGCCGAGGGCGTCCTGTGGCTGATGTCGCTCCCCATCGATGAGCAGCTGGCTCTGGGCACCGACCCGAGGCCGGGCCACGACGTGCTCTCGGGCCGCTACGCCTGCTACGGCACCTTCCAGGCGGCCGACCGCAAGTGGGTGGCCGTGGGGGCGATCGAGGCCAAGTTCTTCGCCAACCTCTGCCGGGCGCTCGGGTGCCCCCAGTTCGCAGAGGCCCAGCTCCACGAGGACGCCCAGCCCGCTCTCCGCGCCGCCTTCGCCGCCGCCTTCGCCACCCGCACCCGCGACGAATGGGTCGATCAGCTGGCGGCGGCAGACACCTGTGTCGCCCCGGTTCTGGACGTCTCCGAGGTGGTCGATCATCCCCAGTTCGCCGCCCGGGGCGTCGTGACGGAGGCGACCCACCCCACGGAGGGCGAGCTGCGCCAGCTGGCGCCGCTGCTCGCCGGCATGCCGAGGCCCGAAGGACCCACGGCTTTGCCCGACGCGGCGCAGACGGACACGAAGCACCTCTTGAAGGAGGCCGGTGTCGACGGCGAGACGGTGGCCCGCTGGGCCGCCAAGAGGGTGGTCGCATGACGACGGACGACGTATTGTCCGCTGCGCTCGACCTCGTCGGGAAGGAGCAGTACCACGAGGTGGGGGAATTTCCCGTCGAGCGCGGCTACGTGTGGACTTGGTGCGCCTCGGTCGAGAACGGCAACCCCCTCTTCTGGGACGACGACCTCGCCGAGGCCCTGACGAGTGGGCCGGTCGCACCGCCGACCATGGTCTCAGTCTGGTTCCGACCGCACCACTGGGCCCCCGGCCGCACCGAGCAGGCACTGCCGCTCCAGGTGCACTTCGACCTGAAGGAGCGGTTCGGCCTGCCCGAGGCCGTGATGACCGACAACACGATGGAGTTTCACGCGCCGGTGCGCATGGGAGACGTCCTGCGGACCCACCAAGTCCTGCGCTCCGTCACGGAAGAGAAGACGACGAAGCTCGGCATCGGGCGTTTCTGGGTCATCGACGTCGTTTACGCCAACCAGGATGGTGAGCTGGTGGCCGTGGAGTCTTACACCGGGTTCGGCTATCGGCGCGCCGAGGGGAGCGGGTCATGACCTTCGCCGTCAAGCCCCGGCTGCTCCTCGGCGATGTCGCCGCGGGCGACGAGCTGCCCGTGCTGGATTACGACGTGAACGCAACGACAGTGGTGCTGGGCGCGCTCGCCAGCCGCGACTGGCGCCCCATGCACCACGACAAGGACTTCGCGGTCCATCGCAACGGTACTCGGGACATCTTCTTGAACACTCCGAACCAAGCAGCCTGGTTCGAGCGCTACCTCACGGACTGGACCGGTCCCCATGGCCGCCTGGCGCGCGTCACCTTCAAGATGAAGGGCTCGGTCTTCCCAGGCGACACGATGTCGCTGCGCGGTCACGTGCGGTCGACGGAGGTCGACGAGGTGGGATGCGGGTTCGCCACGGTCCACGTGATCCTCTCCGTGAACGGTGAGACCAAGACGACCTGCGTCGCTCGCATCGCGCTGCCCCTGGGCGACAACGACAATCCGTGGTCGCGCCGCGGCGACCACTGGCGTCCGTCGCTGGTACCGACGTGACCTCCTCCCCGAACCAAATCCGATCACGAAGGTGGTTCTGAGTGCTGGACCTTGATTTCGACCAGGAGCAGGAGTTGCTACGGCAGACCATGCGCGACGTTCTCGGGCGTCACTGCTCCCTCGACGTCGTCCGCCAAATGGAGGACGACCCAGTCGGCTACCCCGCTTCACTGTGGAACCAGTTGGGCGAGCTCGACCTCATCGGACTCCTGCTCCCCGAGGCGTATGGCGGCTCGGGGATGTCCCTCATTGAGGGGGTCGCGCTCTACGAGGAGTTGGGCCGAGCGTTGACACCGACCCCGCACTTCGTGAGTGCCGTCATGAGCGGAGGCGTGCTGGCGGCGGCGGGCAGCGAGGGACAGAAGGACAAGTGGCTCCGACCGGTGGCCTCGGGCGAGGCCATCCTGACGCCGGCCTGGCTCGAGCCGGAGAACGGATTCTCGCCGCGCGGCGTCGAAGTACGGGCACTGCCCGAAGGCCCCGCGTTCCGCCTCTCGGGCGTGAAGCGCCATGTGGCCTTCGCCTCGTCCGCCGACCGCCTCCTCGTCCTCGCCCGCACCGGCGACGCCCCCGATCAGGTCGATCTCTTCCTCGTCAACCCCGAGGTGGCGGGGATATCGATGCGCCAGCAATTCAGCATCGCATCCGATACCCAGTACGAAATCACGTTCTCCGATGTCATCGTGAACGAAAAAGACCGTATCGGTGCTGCCGGTACCGGGTGGGCGACATGGCAACGTGTCCTGGAACCCGGGCTCGTGCTGCTCGGGGCACAGGCCGTCGGCGGGGCACGCTACGCCCTCGAGATCACCACGCAGTACGCCAAGGATCGCCGGCAGTTCGATAAGCCGCTCGGTGCCTTCCAGGCGCTTGCCCACTATCTTGCCGACGCCGTCACCAACCTCGACGGGGCCGAGCAGCTCGTTCACGAGGCGGCCTGGGCCGGCGCGACGGGGCGGCCTCTCGGCTCGCTGGCACCGATGGCGAAGCTCTTCGCCTGCTCGTCCTTCCGGGACATAACGGCGACGGCCCAGCAGATCTTCGGTGGCATCGGGTTCACACTCGACTTCGACATCCAGCTGTACTTCCGCCGGGCCAAGCAGCAGCAGCTGATGTGGTCGAACGACCGAGCGCTCGAGGACGCCGTGGCGTCGGCGCTGCTCGACTGACGGCACGCCGGCTTGCCCGGCTGGGGTCGGCCAGGGGCGGAGCTCATTGACTCGGTGAGCGGTCTGTCCCGGCGAGGCCAGAGCACGACTCGTCGGGAGCCCACTGCCTTGGTCCAGACGAGCCCCGCCCCCTGCTTGATAGCTTGCCTCGTCCGTGGCCCGTGACTCCCCGAGCATCGACGGGGCACGCCGAGTCCCCCTCTTCGCGCAAGGCTTGCGCGGCCCCCGGCCGGGCGGCGGCGTCACCGGGATGCTGGGCCGTCTTGGCGCGGTGCAGCTCGACGCGATCTCGGTGCTCGCACGATGGCACGAGCTGATGACGTACGCCCGCCTCGACGCCGTCCGCCGCAGCCGGGTCGAGCGTGCGTACTGGAGGCCCGGAGCGCCACGTTCGAGTACTGGTCCCATGCGGCGTGCGTCGTACCGCTCGAGGACTGGCCGGCCTACGGCGCGTCGCGGCGGGCCCGACTGGGTCTAGGGGAGGCGCCGGCACAGGCTCGAGGAGCACGACAAGAACTGCGCCGCCGTGGAGGACCGCCTGCGTGTCGAGGGTCCGCTCACCGCCAACCAGGGTCGGGGGCGCCAAGAAGGGCGGGCCGCGGTGGGACAGGTCCGCGACCAAGATCGCAGCAGAGTGGTTGCTCAGCATCGGCGTACTGGTCTGCCGCGAGCGGCGGGGGTTCCAACGCGTCTACGACCTGGCCGAGCGCGCCATCCCGCCCGACCTGCTTGCGCGGGAGTGGACCGAAGAGCAGGGCGCCACACGCCTCGGCTCGGAGACTTGCCATCAGAGAGAACGCGTCAGCCCCGACCTGGAGTGGACGATGGCGAACGACTCTGCTCCCTTGTGCGCAATGCCACGCACGTCGACACAGACGCAGTCATCAGCGATCAATCGCTACATGGACGCCCAGTCTCGATCGTTGAAAGGCTTGTGTAACGCCTGTACGGATTGTACGTTCTTCGTGGTCATTTGCTCGCCTCCCTGTGATGTAGGGGTCATCCCGGTCCCGTTTTAGACCTCACAGGGTCTCGCCAGCTCAATTCCTCTCCGCCAAGCCATATCGCTGCTGTGACTGCACCGAACAGCTGTATGCGTTGCATTAAGGTCAGATCCCGAGTGCCGTCGACCGCGGCGACCGCAGCGTCGCGGTCGATCAGCGTGTAAAGAGGGTGATCCGGATCCGCGACGAGGATCTTCCGAAAGACTTCCACCTTGTCTTCGAGCAATGCCGCCTGCCATGCTCTCTGGGGACGTTGCTGCGGCTCGGTGTCCGCCGGAAGGGGCGCAGGCATGGCTGCCCGGAACTCCTCTGCGTCCGGTAGGTCCTTGAGGAGCTCGTCGGCCCACGGAGCGCCGGCCAGTGGCACCTTGGCCAGGGGGGGCGAACAACGCCTGATCACCTCGAAGGGGATGAAGTCGTTTCGTCGACGCCGCGCCCCGATGGCAAAGCCAGTTCGTACCCCTACCAGCGAGTGCAAGGGGAACAGCCGGTTTTGAAAGTCGGTGTCCTGAAGTGTTCCGAGCCATCGTCGCCAGCGGTTGCGCAGGTAGAAGACATCGATCAGGTCCAGGGGCTCACGCACCCGATCCTGGCTGGCGAGCAGAGAGGCAGCGGCTTCCCGGTCGAAGTGCTCACGAAAGTCTCGATTCAGCAGACCTAGAGAGTCGAATTGCATACCTGTTTGGAACACCCGCAGCACCTCATGGGCGGAAGAGAGTTCCAGGGGATAGCCGGAATAGTTGGTCCGCAAGATTTCACCGGATCCCCCTGAAATGTGAACGCGACGGAGCGAAGGCATCGGACGCACCAGGTCCCAGGCTCCGAGCATCCCCGCGACTCGGAAGACATGTGTCCTGAGGCTTTCCTCGAAGTCAAACGAGCTGGACCGCCCAAGCGGAAACGCGTCGTGCTTCAAGTGGAATCGCTTCGCGATGTCCGTGCCGATCACGACATCGGGAGCAGAGGGTGCTCCACCGGTTTGGAACTGGAGCCGGTCCGTCAAACCCTCGGCGATCAGAAGAGCAAGAATCAGCCGCGAGTCCTTTCCACCCGTGATGTCCGCCACGTGCTGACTTGCGCGCAAATCGACCATCGCTCGCAAGGCTGACGCAATGTCATCTCGGACGAGCCCAATGAGCTGATCGACATCGTCGGTGTGCCGGGTGTCACCGAAGAACCATGGATCCTCCGACCATGTACGAACCGTTGCGCCCGTTGCCGGGTCCAGCTGAACCCAGCTTCCGGGGGCGATGGCCCGGACACCTTGGAAACCGGTCGCGTCTCCGATTAGGTAGCCGGAGTGCACGAGCCATCCGACTCCGAATGGATCACGCAGGGGATCATGGCCGGGTTGGGTGATCAGCCGTGCCGCGAGGGGAGCACGGTTCGAAATGGCTGCAAAATCGGAGGTCTCGGCGAGGTACAGGATCTCGAAACCGAGGGGATCGCTGGCGATGTAGCCACGACCATCCGATCCAATGGATACAGCCGACCAACCCCCGCGAAGGTCTTCCAATGACTGAGCTAAAGGGCGCCTACGGAACCGTCTGGCGAGCTGTGCGGCCCAAGAATCGTCTGTTCCCCAGCTCCCCTCACTCGGGAGGGGCCGCCCGGCAAAAGCGGTGAGCCCGAAGTCATCGACCTTCCAGTGGCTGTCCATTCCGAAGAGGTCGGTGCCAGCCTGCCACCCCGCAAAATGAATCGCACCGGCGTTATCCGACCACCGGATATGGGACTCAGGCTCGAAATGCAGTTCCGGCGTGTCAGCCCTTGACAAAAACTCATGCACGTGCGGGGCGATCGTCCCGCCTGCCTTTCGAGCGATCAATACAAAGCTGTGCACCTCACTCCTTCAACGCTCGTTGAAAAAGACACGCAAACGAGAGCAGAGATCGAACGGGCGGTCCATCTCGGCACTGAGTGGTCTCTGGGCGATTGCCCTCCTTCGAGCCAGCACAACCGCCTGCACCGCGACGCGTTACGGCCGATAACGCGTTCCCACGTCCCTCAATGGCAAAAACTGCTCCACTTAGGACTACCAATGTTCGTCAGCCACCAAGTCATTTTGACTCATTCAACGCCACTCAAGCAATGCTTGTGGCGTGTCCCAGCACTCTGTTCGGCTGAGCCGGGTCACACGGGGTTGCCGGGAATGGGAGGAGTCAGCGGGTTCTCCGCGAGGGCTATCGGGCTACGCTAGAAACGTGGAACGCGTCGTTTCGACCGAGTTCTTGCTCCCGTTGACGGACTCCACCGGGCTTCTGGATGACCCTCCCTCGCTGCGTGCCCGATTTGAAAGGGATGGGTACCTCTTCCTACGGCAGGTAGTCGATCGTCGGCTGCTCCTGGATCTCCGAGCACAAGTCACATCAGTGTGCGCCACCAGTGGCTGGTTCACGCCCGGTTCGGATCCCATGGACGCCATTCCGTCCGTAGCTCCATGTGTCGAAGGCGAGGAGCGGTACTTCGAGGTTTACGATCAGATCCAGAAACTCGAAGCGTTCCACGCCGTTCCCCATCACGAGACTGTTCGGAGATGTATGACGGCACTCTTGGGCGAGTCTGCGTTTCCCCATCCCCTCTCCATTGTCCGATTGGTGTTCCCCGCCAACGATCAATGGACGACGCCACCGCACCAGGACTATCCCAACAACCAGGGTACAGAGGACCTTTACGCATGCTGGATGCCCCTCGGGGATTGCCCGGTCGAATTTGGCAGCCTCAGCATCCTTCGCGGATCACACCGATTCGGGGTCGCGCCATTGGAGTTCTCATTGGGCGCCGGAAACCGTCGGGCGCGGCTCGATGCGCGGTTCGAAGGGCTTCACTGGGTGGCGGGAGACTTCATGCTCGGTGACGCGATCATCTTCCACAGCCTTACGGTTCACCGCTCGCTGCCAAACAAGTCGAACCGCATGCGGCTTTCCGTCGACTATCGCTTTCAACGCGAGGGCGAGGAAGTGACGGAGAGCTGTCTCGAACCGCACTCTTCACCGCGCCTGACCTGGGACGAGATCTACCGCGGATGGACCCGACAGGATCTCAAGTACTACTGGCGCACCAAGCGGTACACGGTCGTGCCCTGGGATCCGACGTTCCACCAGTTGCCTTTGGAGCACCTGAGAGACGCAATTCAGGAACGTATCTCCTGGCGGCCCGAAGAATTCGACGCGCTCGCTGAGGCGATCCGCCAGAACCCGGATGACCTCAAACTTGTCCAGGAACGGATGCGTAACAGAGCACGTCGACGCGTCGACGAATCGGCGAACCGACCCCCCGGCACCACCGGAGACCCTCAGGAGCAATGATGATCTGATCCCCGCAATCTTTGGGTGCTGGTCTGCCCTGCCACGTCAACGTTACGGCGCGCGTGCGACCACCGGTCCGGGCCACCCGCCCAAAAGAATGCCGTGCCGGGCGCAAGGGTGTTCCGAGAAGTGCACGTCGACGAAGCCAGCCGACAGGAGAGCAGTAACGAAGGAGTCCTTGGTGAAGACCCTCATCTCCAGAGAGCGGCCCGGTCCGTGGAAGCAGAGCGACGTAAAGCGCTCTATTGTTCCGTCGGCGCGTTCGTTGACCAACACCGATTCACCGGTTGTTTCCTCGACGGACCAGCGATAGAGACCTGGGAAGTGCTCAATGTGGTTCGGCCAGGTCGTGAACGGCACCGTGAGAATTGCGACTCCACCCGGTCGAAGCATTGTGCGTAGGTGCACCATGGCCTCTTCAACGGGAGGAGCCACGTGTTCGAAAACGTCACCTGCGATCGCAAAATTGAAGACCCCAATCTGGTCCTCTCTTGGGTTATCGGTGAGGTCAAGGCGAGGCTCCGAGTCGAGGAACGTATTCGTATATGTGAACAGGGCAGCGAGCCGAAGGGCGTAGGGGAGCCAGTCGCTGATACCAAGTCCTCTGATCCCCCATTGTGGCTTGATTGCCGGGAGTGGTTCGTTCGTACCCAAGACAGACTCGACGACCGCCTGAACGGTCGCTCTGTATCGGACATTCGAATGGCAGCCGTTGCAAGATGGCGCCTCGCGACCCGGCGGAGCCGCGTTCCACCGGTTCTCAGTACCGCATATGTTGCATGTGAATAGCCACGGCCACTTGGTCGGCTCATGAAGGTCGCTCTTTACGAGATACCAGGGCCAAGGTCCCGGTAGATCCAGACGTACGAAGCGATCGACGATCGACAAGACGAAGCGTTGCAGTTCATTGTCGCTGCGTACACCCTCTGAGAGACACAGGAACCCCGCCTCTGTCCAACCGGCCGGGTCAGGCTCGACCTCGTTCTGTGGGTCCACCTCGACGGCCTCGACAGGGCCCTGGAGGGGATGGGTCGCGGCAGCTTGCCTGAGAGCGGCGGCAACGTCGTCTCCCTTCCGAATCACCACTAGCGCCAGACCGCTCATGTGACGTTCAAGACGGAGTGGTCCGACGCAGACAATTGCTGCTCATGGCGATTGGAATGTCCACCCCGTTGCTCATCAACCGATCCCGGAACATTGACAAGATTATGTCACTGAAGAGTATGCGGATTCGCCAGAGCGCGCTCAAGCCCGTGCAACGTCCAGACTGGTTTCGCGTACCCTTTGCCCTAGTCGAATGAACAATATAACGTCGTTCAAATCATGGCTGAGGGCGTCGCGCGTGAGTTTATGCGGGCTCGCCGTGCTGAACATCCGCCTTTGGTTCAGGCAGTGGTCGCGGATGCGCGGATAGCAGCGGCTCGACGAGGCGAGCGATCGGAATTTAGCTCAACGCTCGATGCACTATTCCAGGTGCTTCGGTTGATGTGGCAGAGCGATGCCTTCGGTGGGCAGGTGTGCTATCGAGCAAAGGCTCGACTACAGGCGCTCGGCGTGCCTGTGTTGCCGCGGCTAGCTCATCGTCTGGCCATTGCCCTCGCGCAGGTGTGCATCGGAGACCCCGTGGTTGTTCACGCTGGTGTCTATCTACCGCACGGCCAAGTCGTCATCGATGGCCTTACCGAAGTGGGAAGCGGAACCGCGATCCGCCCGTTCGTCACGATTGGCCTGAACGAAGGCAACCTGATTGGACCGACGGTCGGCCGAAATGTAGTAATAGGCACCGGCGCAAAGATAATCGGACCAGTGCATCTTGGAGATGGCTGCTGCATCGGCGCCAACGCCGTGGTCGTACGCGATGTACCGGCCAACACAACAGTGGTTGGTGTACCCGCCGCCCCGCTCGATCAGCCGTAACTGCCGTCCGTGCCGTCTACACGACGAGCGGAATTTCCCCTCCGGGGTACAGGGATGGAGCAAAATGCCACATCTCGACGCTGTGGCGGTCTTTCGTCATCGCGGAGTCGGCAGCGGTCCGATGCATGAACATATGATCGAACAGCAGAGCGTCGCCCGCTTCGAAGATGGGCCGGCATACTCCCACCCCTTCACCCGCCTCTTCTACCTTCTCGGAAGACGCGGCCCAATCGAAAATCGCCCCGGTCGTGCCCGTCTCGACGATGTAGTCCAGACGGCGGGGAAGAATGTCAAGGCCCGGCGCGTCGTCGCCACACCGCGTCAGAGCCAGCCACACGTTCACAGTTCGTATGTTCGTGCCCATGAACGCACCGTCTTGGTGCCACGACGCGTTGCTGCTCGCCCCCGTTACCCTGCGAAGGGTCGTTTTCTTGACGGAGAGTGCTGGTTGCTCTCCCAGATGGGCTGTCACCAGTGCGGGGATGCCGGCGGTTTCGACGGCTTCGAGCAGATCAAAGAACACCGGAGGTGAGTCTGCGGCGTAGACCCCTCCGCCACTACGCAGAAACTTTGGAAACCTGGGCGCCCACTTCTGTTGACTTGGGGCCGGTTGAAACGCCTCGAACCAGGGGGCGTCGTCGTCGGCAAGAGATCCATTGTCGGCGGCATCATAGGCGGCGAGCGCGCGGTTGATACCCTCGACGAGCTGCGTGACAGTTGCGGGTGGGATCAATCCGCGGACGAGCAGAGAGCCGGCTTCGAGTATCGAGTTCGTGAACACGGCAGAGCTGAGGTCGGCAGAGGAGACTTCAGGGGGGGAGCCCGAGGGGACAGGCGCGGATGCGCTCGGTGGCCACGGCGGGGAGCTGCTTCGGTCAAGCTTACCGAAGGCAACATGGCGAAGGTGCAATAAGCGTCGTTCGACTTCCCGGTTGCGCTGAACGCGGTTGGCGCGGTTCAGCACGTCGATTGCGTCCCGCCACCGCCCAACACCGAGCAGGGCGTCCGCGGCGTCGAGTGCCGACCTGATATTTGCGCCCCCCTTGCTGTAGCAGGGGTCCACGTAGCGGGACTGTGAAGTCTCCATGGAGCCTTCCCCGCAGTGATCGTCTTCGCTCATGAAAGTGCAATCGTCCGCACCGACAAGGTCCCTTCGGGAAGGGGAATTGGACTCTCAATCATATCCTGTCGACCCAGGCGCCATCTCATGTGGCCGGCTCGAGACCTTTCGTTCTCTGATCTCGGAGTGCGCGTGTCAGGACGACCAGCCCGATCGCGGCCAGAACCGCCAGAGATGGTTCGGCTGCCACGCGCATACGTGTGCTTCCGTAGAAGACCGCCGCATTCAGAGCCACGACCACGATGGGTATGGCAATGACGGCGAATATCCGCCGTGACGTTCTCGCCAACACGACAGTACCAATAAGAACGAAGGGAAGTTTGATCCAGTAGAAGATCTGACCTCCCTCTTCGTAGATCTGCACTCGGCCTTCGCCCTTCGCCAGGGACATTTCCCACCGTTGATCAGGGAACCCCCATACGGCCGCCTCGCGTGCGAACACGACCCCGGGTAAGTCTGCCAAATGACTTCGCGCAAAATGGATCGAAACTGACGTGAGTGCGTTGATCAGTGTTCGTTCTGACCATCGCTTGCCCCCGTCTGGTGGGTGTTGGTCAAGGACAAAATAACCGGCTACGTCGTCCGAATAGGACACGTCAAAGCTCCCGTACGCGGGGCTGTTCGGATCGAACGTAGCAGCGTTGTACGAACCGACCAAGGTAGCGCCACTGTCGTCAGCGAGCACGAAGCCGCCGAGCTGTACCTCGTTTCGGATTAACCACGGGACCAGCACGAGAGCCGCTCCTCCAGCCACGCAAAGAATGAACGAGAGCCGCTTCCTCCAAGGGCCCGCGGCCATCACGGCGAGTGGCACACCGAGGAGGACCAGAAGCCAGACCGCCTCACTCCGGGTGAGGACCGCGATACCGATTGCGATGCCCACGACCCCGAAACGCCAACCGCGAGGGTTCTCCAGGCAGATCAGAGTCAAGAGCAGGATCGTGGGGATGACAACGAGATAGACGCTTTCGCTCATGAGGATCCCGCTGGACTGGAACCACAGCGGGTCCACGGCCGCGATAGCGGCCGCGGTGATACCCACGACAGGACCAGCCACCTTACGTCCGAGCAGACCCATGATCAGAACCCCCGAGGACGCAACGACAGAAAGGATGATCCGCTGGGAGTCGACCGATCGGAACCCGAGCAAGTCGACGAAGGCAAGGAGCGTCGGAAGGACCGGGGGATGCCTAGCGGTGGCGGCAAGTGGCAAGTGAAGTGGACCGTAGTCCGTCGCCACCGAATATCCCTTCCCATTGGCGATGTTCGCCGCAGTCGTGTGAAAGAAAAGGGCGTCGCCGGGAATGCTTCTCGACATCACGCTGATTGCGAATCCCAACCGCGCAATCAAGCCCAGGAACCAGACAGAAATCAGCGATGGGTAGAACCAAGATGCTGAAGCCGCATCGGACGGGTTCTTGTCGTCCAGAGTCTTTGGCCGAAGAGGCTTGAGCTTGATCACTCTTTCCCTTGGGAGGTGCCCGTCGCCGCTTGGGTGGCGACCTACAACGCTGCCACCAGGCGAACGCGTTTGCATACCGGGAAGACGATCACGATGGTCACCGTTGGTACGTGCACAGAGTCGTCTTGCTGCCAATCGGAAGCAGCTCCAGGGTCAACGGGCCTGCAATGACGGTGAGCGTGTTCCCTTTTGCAGCGTCGAAGATCACCAGCCCCGATTGGACTTGGCCGGCCTGGTAGATGACGCCTATGTCGCCCGTGAACGAAATCGAATCTCCCTTCTCGAAGAGCCTGGTCGTGGGTGCAACGAGGGGGTTGCAGGGTTTTCCTGAACCGGCAAAGCCCACATGGCCTGGCGACTGCGCTATGGCGAGGATCAAGGTGGCATTTGCCAGCGAGCTCGGGTCTTGGGTTCCCGAAGGAGGCAGTCGGCCTGCAGCCTTCTGTTCCAGGAGCCAGCCAATCGTCAAGTCGAGCCTGCGCTCCGGCATTTCTGAAGGCGGCACCTTTCTTGCGAAGGGCGAGTCGGGAAGCGTCAGGATGACGTTGCGAACTCCGCTTTGATATGCCGGATTGAAGAGACTGCCAGGGTGGTCAAGGTCCCGTAGGTTGCCCGGTATGCCGATGACCAGTAACACCAGGGCGACTGGCAGGAAGTACCGCCAGCGTCGAGCGAGCGCGTCTGCGGCGACAGCGATCGCGGGGAGGGTCATCGCGGTGTAAAGCTGTTTGTAGCGCCCCGCACTTGCGAAGCTGGGTCCAAAGACGGCGCCGCGTCCCAGGCCGGTCACGACGAAGAGCACGATCCCAGCGATCAGCAGTGCACCCGGCGCAGCCGCGCTGGTGCGTAGCTCATTGCGGTCCGCTCGTCCCCACGCCATCCAGAGCCCGACGACGAGGACGGCCCCGAGCACGATCCCGACCCCGGGCACTTGGCCCATGGCGGCGAAGGAGGATCTGATTCCGACCTCGACGAATCGAGCCAGCTCACTGAGGTTTCCACGGATGCCCGGTCCGTTGTAATAGCTCTTGCCAATTCCGTACCACCAGATGGCGTAGATCGCAGCGAGGGGCCCTGTCTGCAGCAAGGCGATCCGCCAGCCTCGGCGCAACCACATGGCCAGGCCGACAGCGACCGTCATGGGGATCGCGATTCCCGAGCACATCAAGCCCGCCAATCCGGCCAGGAGCGCGAGGAAGTCGCGCCGGCTGACGGGTCCATCGTGGTCGGCCAAGAGCAACTGGGTGAGCCCGAAGACGAGAGAGCCCACGAAGCCGATCTGGAAGGCCCAGATCATGTTCTCGTAGCCCGCTCCGAACAGCACGAACAGCGACGCTGCCGCGGTGGCGATCCACGGAGACACACCCGCCCGCCGCATCACCGTTCGCAACAGAGCAGCGGCTGTCAAGTCCAGCAGCACCAGGACCAGTTGATAGGGCAAGTAGGTCTTGAGCCCGAACACATTGAACAGGCCCCGGTAGACCAGAATCGGGAGGGTCGACCAGTGCTCGTTGTGCGGGCGAAACAGATCGACGATGCTGCCGGCACTACGGGTGGCCAGGAAATCCCACTCATCCAATGTGAACCACATGTGGCGTCCGAGCACGAGAATCGTGATCAGGGCAGCCACCTCGACGGCGACGAACACCAGCAGGGCGAGCCGTGCGTTTCGATCAGGCGGCGACCGCGATTCGTCAGTCGGTGTGTCGAGTGCTTGTGCCGGCACCGACTCGGTAGGGATCACCTCCGCTCCTCTGGGTCTCGCCGAACGGGGTGGGTGGTCACATTCGCCGAGGGTCCGCTGTTCAGCGTCAACCTGCTGTGACGGGCGTTCCGGGTTTTTCACCGACCTTGATCACATACCAGGTGCCACCGTAACTGCTGATACCGTTGCCGTTTGCTTGGCCTGGAGCGGTGTCCCCGGAATACCGGAACAGCGGGTAACCCTCGTATTCCACGCCCGTGCCGGCAGTGGTCTTGCCGAGATTGGTGATTCCGTTTCCACCGGTCAGGGTCGTGCTACCTGCGGGCACAGGTACCGGGGGCCAGATGTCTGAGCATTGGCCCTCACACGGCACAGGAATGCCGGCACCCGTGGTGAGCGTGTAGACGGTCCTACCCTCGCTGTCGACCAATATGGTGCCGTACTTGGGGTTGTTCGCGGTCGTCACGATCGCTTTGGCAGATCCCGCAGTTGAAGTGGAAGTGCCCGACGATGAAGACGAGGGGCTCGAACTGCACGCAGCGAAAGTCAGGCACGCTGCGGATGTCGCCACCACGCAGCTGACGACGGTGGCCCAGCGGCGCCTTCGACCCAGGTGAGCCGAAGGCAACTCGTGAACTTGGCTTGGTTGCTTTCCCACGCTCTAAATCCCTTTCATCGTCTCAGCAAGAATTGTGAGGAGCGACACTAGCTTGAACGAGCGCCCATTTACGAGCAGACCCTGGCGCGCTCGAGGAGCTCGAGGTGATCGTCGACGTCACGGGGCGAGGCGCTGCCCGGATGCAGCATGGCGTCGAGGGGGCTCTGAGGTGTTGTCGCAGAAGAGGGCCACGGGGTTAAAGCCAAAGCGGGCCGATAGGCGGGACCATCATCTGCTAGTCCCAAAGCAGGCGCGCCGGCGAGCCCTGCCGGAGGCGACGTCGTCAACGGTGTCGTTGGCCGTCTGGCGCCGACGGAGCGACTAACTTGCAGCTCGATACAGCACCTTTCAGCCCCCGCAGGTCGTCGGCCGGATCGTGGAAGTATACGGCGGTCTTCGCCAGTGGTTCTGCCGCTCGACGAACTCGAACCCTTGGTCGACTCAGTGGAAGTGGCGTACGCCAATCCGCCCCAGATTCATGGCACCCTCGGGATGTGGTGCACTGGAAGGTGGAGCCTAAATTGAAAGCTCAAACGCCAACACACCGTGAGTCACGTACATAGCGTCACAGCGCCACTAGCTGGTACCAGCTGCACTTTCAGCCCATTCACCTCGGCTGTGAGTGTGTTTCCGTAGGCCGGGTCGAATGTGTAGAGATCCGATGTGCCCTGGGCCCCCTCGTAGGTTACACCGACGGTCCCTTGCTTGATTAGTATCTGCTGGCCCTTTTCAAGGGTGCGCGTGACCGGCGCAGTGAGTTGGCTGCAGGCCGTCACAGGGGTTACCCGAATGGTGTGCCAAGTGCCGCCGTCACTCTGGAGACCGTCGCCCTTCGTTTCGCCTGGCGCCTTATCGCCCGAGTAGCGGTTGAGCGGATAGCCGTAGTAGTCCACGTGTATTCCGAACTTCCCCAGTCCGACAACGCCCGGACCGCCGGTGACGGTGTTCGTGCCCGGGGGAACCAGCAGAGGTGACCAGGTCGCTGCGCAGGCGCCGGAGCAAGATATCGGTGTGTAGCCTTTCGTAAGCGTATAGAGGGTCATGCCCTTGTTATCGACCAGGATGGGGCCGAGCTTGGGATTGTCGGCAATGTTGACAATCGTCGATGCCGGGTGCGAGGGAGTCGGCCCGGCCGGCCCGGTCGACGCCGCGTGCTCGGCAGCTCCAGAGCCGAGGAAAATCTTGGACTGCTGCAGGGCCAATTGGAGCGTGGCGTCTGCTCTCGTTGTGGAGCTGACCGGTCCGGGACTGGGCAGTCGGCCCGCCGCCTTCTGATCGAGGAGCCATCCGATGTGGAGCTGGTCAAAGTAGGTGCAGGCGGGCGGGCAGAGATACGTCAAGGCCGACCGCGGTACCTCATGTGCTACGGGCACTGTTGCCAGCGCCTGGACGTACTGTCGTTCGGCAATATTGGCGCTAGGGCTCCAGCCATAAGGAGGTGCCGCGAGGGTCTGGAGGTTGCCCGGTATGCCGATCACGAGGAGCCCGAGCACAACTGGGATGAGGATCCGCCAACGGCTGACGAGGGCATTGGCCGCGACAGCCATGGCAGGCAGCGCCATTGCGGCAAAGTCATACAAGTAGCGGCTCTCGGTGGCGTCCGAGACGCCATGCACTAAGACCTTCTCCCATCCGGTTGAGAACATGAAGACGAACGCAGTGACCAGCAGCGCGGCCGGCGCTGCCGCCTGGGTGCGAAGCTCCTGACGGTTGAGCCGGCTCCAGGCCAGCACCAGCCCGACAACCAGGAGAACCGCAAGGGCCACGCCCACTCCGGCGTACTGTCCCATGGCCTCGAAGGAGGCGCGGACTCCGGTGGTGAACCAATTGACCGAGAGGCTCAAATGATTGCTGAAGGTGCTGGGCGGCGAGTACGTAGGCCGACCGATGCCGAAGTACCAGATCAGCCAGACGACCGCCAGCGGGCCGGTCTGGAAGAGGGCAGGGCGCCAGCCCCGACGGATCAAAGTTGCCAGGCCCACGGCAAAGACAATGGTCACCGAAAGGTTTGAACACATGAGGCCGGCCAGACCGGCGAGAATGGCGAGCCAGTCGCGCCGATCGATCGGACCGTCATGGTCAGCGAGCAGCAGCTGTGTCAGTCCGAAGACCAGCGAGCCATCGAGACCTACGTC
This sequence comes from uncultured Acidimicrobiaceae bacterium, assembly GCA_963834405.1. Classification (GTDB taxonomy): domain Bacteria; phylum Actinomycetota; class Acidimicrobiia; order Acidimicrobiales; family RAAP-2; genus Bog-473. The sequence goes on from CAWIBX010000005.1 coordinate 1,086,435, forward strand.
GAATGAGCCGATTATGTTCTGGTAGCCGGCTCCGAAGAGGACAAAAACCGAAGCAACGACGGTGGCCATCCACGGCCCGACGTTCGCTCGGCGCATGACGATTCGCAGCAGGGCGGCCGCGATCAGATGAAGGAGGATCACGATCACTTGGTAGGGCCAAAACGTGAGCCCCACCAAGTGAAACAGTGCCCTGTACTCGAGGATCGGCAGCGTCGACCAGTGTCCGTTGTGCGGAGCGAACAAGCTGGTGATGCTGCCCGCGTTGCGGAGCTCGAGAAAGTCCCAATCGTCGGGTTTGAACCACTGATTGTGCTCAAGGACGAGGACCGTGATGAACATGGCCACTTCCGCAGCCAAAAAAACAATCAGAGCCAGCCGGGCGCTGGTATCTCGATCGAGGTGGAAGCGACTGGGATGGAAGCGCCGGCCAAGCTGTTTTGCTGACTCGGTGCTCGAATCGAGAACAGCCATCGTCAGTTACCCGAAGAAGCAAGAGGGCTCGGGGCACCTCGCCAACGACCAACGCCAGAGGTCATGGTGGCTGCGTCAAAGAACCGATGTGCATTCGCTCCCTCGCCAGCACCTGCCGCTCGGAACGCCCTTTTCGCTGCTCGAACGATGGTCACCGGCGAGCTCATTTCGATCGTAGAGCGCGACACAAAGGCACACGTCGGCGAACGCGATTCGGAGAGGAACCCGACGCTTCCGCGTCCGCAATGGTGGCGACGTTTACGTGCAAGGCCTACCGGTTTCGCTCATGCTCGCCCCCTCTTTGAAGACGCTGCGATCCACGAGAGCAGCTTGCACCATCCGCCCCCCTCGCTGCAGCAGCATTGCATACGCGATCACAAACCAGTCTGTCAATTGGGCAATTGAGTGCATTTCTAGAGGAGGGTGACAGTAAACGGTACCGGCACTCTGATGCGAAAAGCTACTGCCGCCGTGGCGTGAAGGTCAGAGCCGGCGACAGACAGCGCGACGACTCGAGCAGGCGACATGCTGGACTTTCCCTCTACATGTACTCTGGCGACAAAGCAGCAGGTCAGGCGCCCAGAAACGGCATCAAAAGCTTTGGAGGTGCCTAGCATGTGATCAAGGCAATGTGACCCAAGGTCTGCCCGCGCTCGGGGCTTCGGAAGACCGCAGTCAAAAACCCTCAAAGCGAGTGGACTCGGAGTGATCTGCCGTCGCGTCTGTCGAAGGCGATTCAGACAAGCTAACCTTCGAGCGCGCCAAGAGAAACATTCTTACTGTGTTGGCGGGGCTCTCACTGTTGAGCTGCTATCAGTCGGACGGCACTCGATCGTCTGCATGTAAGTACAATCCGCCGCACTGGATTGATGGGCACAGCTGGAGGTGAACAGCGGAATGCGGCAGCAAGCAACTTGTACAAGCCAGCCGAACATGAGAATCCTGCGGACCCTTCGTACTCGAGGCATCCGCCCCAGCAGCGCTACACTCATGCTGCCGCTAGTCGGCCTCGTGTTTTTGGCGGCCTGCGGATCGTCGGGACCAAGTGCGTCGTCGTCTTCGTCGTCATCAACAGCCATCGTGAAGACGGCTAATAATCCGAAATACGGCACGATCCTGGTCGATAGCACCGGTAAAACCCTCTACACATTAACCAGTGGCGGCAAGCCGGTTCCCTGCAGCGGATCGTGCGACACCTGGCCAGCGCTGCTCGTGCCACCGGGAGGCACGAACCTGACTAGCGGACCCGGCGTCGGTCAACTAGGCAAAACTGCTGGTGGCAACCAAGTTGAGTACCAAGGCTATCCGCTGTATCGATACTCGGGTGATACAGCGCCAGGCCAGGCCAATGGCAACGGCGTCGCCAATAACGGCGGGACCTGGTCCATCATCAAGCCTGGCACAAAGCCCGGGACTCCGATTACGGGTCCATGAAGACAAGGGCCATTTCGGAGTTCACCGGGGAGTAACCGTGCCGAGGAGGTTCCAGTTCGGCTGTCCTGCTCGAAACTCCAGCACTCGCCCAGACGCTCGAGCGGTGGGAAGGAACGGCCTACGTGCTCTTGGGCACGCTCTCTCACTCAAGGTACTGCCAAGTGAGAAAGCCAAGAAGGCTTCCAAGCCACGAGCGTTCCTCTCCGATAAGACTCGGCCTCGGCTTCAGATAGAGCCGCCAAATCCAACGCACTCGGTGGCGACTCCTGTACCACTTCCTTGGACTAGCACATGTTCGCATGGCGGAGAAGCAATGGCCTAAGGCTCCTCCTGGAGCGGGAGACCCACCCTTTTCTGCTCGGAACCACAGAACGAGGGATGGGTGAACCGGTCGGGACCTGACGGGGACCGGTTCGCGAGCTGACTGCCGCGGCCCTAGCTCCCGCAGCCCCGTCAGTCCGCCCAGATGCGGGGCACGCACCCGGAACCACCTGTCGCTCCGCGGCGAAAACCTTCGGCCCGTCCACGACGGCACCTCGCGGAAGTGAATCGCCTGCAGCTGTCACCGTAGACCATGCGCCAGCTGCGACCCGCAACGACGATGGAAGCCGCGGCAGGGCTCGCCAGGACGAGGTAGTCAAAGAGAGATTGACGCATCGGAGCCTTGGGAGGAGTATGGGGCAAAGGGGTGTTCTCGGGTTAGTGGGGTTGTCGTGGTCCGACGGTTATTCGCCGTATTCGCTCTGGCAGTGGTCCCGTTCATGGGCATTTCGACCGCGCTCGCTCCGGACGCTGGCGCCGCTCCGCCTGGCGCAAGCCAAGCGTGCATAGATGGTGGCTGGTTGACGTTCACCGAGGCTTCGGGACTGCCATTCGCGAACCAGGGACAGTGCATCGCCTATGCGATTCACCATCCGGTCAGCCTTGCCGACCTTGCCAGCTCGTCTTTCAACGGGACGGTTACCTCAGCGTTTGGCTGCAGTTTCGTGGGTGCCACCTTTGGCGCTACGTATCCCGGTAGCCGTGCCGTAGGCACCGTGACGCTTCAGACGGAAGGCTGCATCCCCTTTGGCGGGGCTAACTTTCCCTTCACCTTCACGTACTCTGGGACCTTCACCATCACCACCAGCGTCGGCACAGTCAGTGGCAACGTCGCAGGTCAAATCACCAACGTCGTACTGCCGCCACCGCCATATCAAGTGAATCTTGAGCCGGTGACAGCCTCGATGACCCTCACGTCGACATCTGGGACCGGGCTATTCATAGGAACGAAAGGCGCTCTGAGCCTCAGCTTCACTTGGACGCAGCCCGGTACGACACCGATCCTCGGGACTATCACCCTTGCGTAACTCTTGGGACAAAGATTCGGCGAAAGTTCCCCTCATCGACAGTCCAGGCACTCTTGTTGCTCCTCGCTAGTGGAGTTCCTCATCCGCCTACGTTGAAAACGGAAGCTGGTGGGTGGTAGGCCTTGCGCCAGCAACGACCGGCCTCGGCGATGAATCCGGGGCCGGGATCGCCGGGATGTAGAAGCCCTCCTGGCCAAGGTCGTAAATCGGCCGGCGTGGCACCGCCGGGCGGCCTGTCGGGGAATGGGCACCGAGACCGTTCTCTCTCGGCCCCGTGGTTTGTAGCTTGACGCCGCCACCGCGGTCTGTGCGAGCTGCAGCGTCCGAGGGGAGCGCCATGCGGCATCGCTCGAGCACGGGGCCGTCACGACGTGTGGGGCGGAGTCTCCGAGCGCGGCTGGCGGGTACTGCGGCTGGGTGGCGTCGGGGTTCAACAGCGGACGGCGACGAAGAGACTTCCATCAGGATTTGCGGTCGCAGTGTTCAGCGCCCGGTTGACGCATCCAATCCTGACGGAAAGATCGGTTCTGGCTCCCTGAATAGTGGATATCTGCTGTTGGATCTGACTCAGACTCCACGCAGACTTGTCCCAGAAGCGGTGTTCAACAGTGCAGCGTTGAGACCATCGACCTGAGCCTGCTGGCTCCTGAGGCGAGTCTGGGATGGGCGCCGTTCGTTAGCGTGCAAAGGGTCAAACCATTGCTATTTCGTGCCGTTCTTGGGACTGTCTGTCACGCACGAACGGTGGTGATCTTGTCAGCGGAGACGTCGCCCTTTCGCCGGCTGGCTCTGTTGAGCCGGCGATGGAGATGACGTCGCTGGGACGGCGACCGAGCCCGAAGTGCTCTGCGATTGCTGCTCGGAAGCGCCCTGCGATTGCTGCAAGGCCAAGCTCAAGATGGCGCCGTCCTCCAGGCGCGGGTCGAGGGGTCCGGCGGGCCGGTTCGACGTCGGCGCGGCCGAGCGCACAGGGGTTGATGCGCAACGGGAATCCAACGCACGTCCGGTTTCGCACAAGCCGTTCTCGCAATCGTGGCATGTCGCGTCAATAGATGTCACCAACTCCACGGGAACGTCCGCGTCAGCCTTTCGACGCCGAGCGGTCGTGTACTGGAGCGTGAAGGTCACCGACGCCCAGGGCACACCCGTCGCGGATCAGTCGGTGACGACGACCGTCTACGACCCATCGTGGGACTCGGTCTACACGACGGTTACGGCTACGACCGATGCGACCGCAACGGCGCATTTCAGTCACACCAGCGCCACCCGCGATCGTCCCGGCACCTACTTCCTTTTCCTGTCGCAGTTGCTCCCGCGACCTTTGGGGAGCTACTACGACTCGTCGCAGAACACGGCCTGGACCAGCCATTTCACCTTGCGATAACGGACAACGCACGCACAATTAACCAGGGTGAGGCCCACCTCGAACGGAGGGTGGGGCGGCCGAGTTGCCCTGGTGGAATCCGCGGGCACCCGTCGGGCCGTCGGCGTCGAACCCATTGTGCTGGCGGCCGTACCCTCCGGCTGCGCGGGCACCTTGCCCCTGCCGTTAGCAGCCCGGCCGTCAGCGTGGGCGCCGGTCCGAGGCGGCACTGTTTGACAGAAGCAAACGAGGATAGGATCCTCGTCATGTGACCGACTCGTCGGTTACGGAAGCGATCGTGTGGGGGGGGGTGTCGGAACAGAGGAGGGTGGGGGGCCATCGCTATGACAGTCGATGACGCCCGGATTGGGGTTGACGGGAAGTTCTTCAGACGTGCCTCCGAACGGTTCAACTTCCGCGGAGTGACGTACGGCACCTTTTCCCCGAGGGAAGACGAAGCCCGATACCCCGACCGCCAACAGATCAAGCTCGACCTCGAGGCGATGCAGGAGGCGGGCTTCACGGTTCTACGGACGTACACCCTGCCTCCCGACGACTTACTGGACCTTGCTGCCGATCATGACCTGCGGGTCTTCTCCGATGTCTTCTACCCGGACTGGCGGTACCTCGTGGGCGTCTCCCGCCGGGAGCAAAGACGCGTTCGTCGAGAAGCCCGGAAAGAGGTTCGAGAGGCTGCACACCGGCTCAGGGGTAACGAGCGAATCCTGGCTCTCTGCCTTGGGAACGAGATACCTGCCGACGTCCTGCGATGGCTCGGGACCGACATGGTTGCCAACACCATCCGGGAGCTGGCCGAGGTAGTCCGTGAGGAGGACCCCGACATCCTCGTCACGTACGGCAACTACCCGACGACGGAGTACCTGCCGCTGGAAACGCTCGACTTCCTCACCTTCAATGTGTATCTGGAGCGACAAGACGAATTCAGGCGGTACCTGACGAAGGTTCAGCACGTCGCCGGCGACCGCCCTCTGGTCCTGGGCGAGATGGGCCTCGACGCCACCGCGGACCGGAGCGGGGAGGTGCATCAGGCCGAAGTCCTCGACTGGCAACTGGAGACCGCCGCCGAGAGGGGAGTCGCCGGTACCTGCGTTTTCGCATGGACGGACGAATGGTGGGTGGGAGATTCCCCTGTTCGTGATTGGCATTTCGGACTGACCCGCTCCGACCGGTCACACCGGCCCGCCCTATCGGTGGTCAGTAATTGGAACCGTCGGACCATGCGCGATCTTGAGTTTCCATGGCCATCCATGAGCGTCGTGATCTGTGCATACAACGCGGAAGCCACGATCGATGAATGTCTGAGCCACACATGTGCTCTCGAGTACCCGGACCTAGAGATCATTGTGATCGACGACGGCTCGACCGACGCCACGGCGGCCATCGCCCGTCGACACGCCCGTGCTCGAGTCATTACGGTCCGCCATGCTGGGCTCGGTGCAGCCCGCAACGAAGGGATCCGAGAAGCCCGTGGAGAGATCGTTGCGTACCTCGACAGCGACGCCTATCCGTGCCCGGAATGGCCCTATTACTTGGCGCTGGGCTTCGACGGGCCGACCGTTGGCGGCGTGGGAGGGCCGAATCTGCCGCCGGCACAAGATCCCATCGGAGCGCACATTGTCGCTCGAGCACCTGGCGGGCCTGTGCATGTCCTCGTGTCCGACGACCGCGCGGAGCACGTGCCGGGCTGCAACATGGCCTTCTGGAAGGTGGTTCTCGAGGGCCTCGGTGGGTTCGACCCCATCTATACAGCAGCGGGAGATGACGTCGACTTCTGCTGGAAGGTGCTCGACGACGGCTGGGACATCGGGTTCCACCCGGCCGCCCTTGTGTGGCACCACCGCCGTCCGGGGCTGCGAGACTACTTGCGCCAGCAACGAACATACGGCCGTAGCGAGGCACTGGTGGAGGTCCGCAACCCTGATCGCTTCACGGGCATGGGGACAGCCCGTTGGCGGGGGCACATCTACGACTCGCTGACGCCGACCGTTGCCCGCCAACGCATCTACCGAGGGATGTACGGGGCGGCCGCGTACCAATCGGTCTACCAGGGCGGCGGTTTCGTCATGGACCTTGTCCATCAGGTGGGTGTGCCGGCCGCCATCATCCTGTTACTGACCGCGCCCCTGTTGGCGATGTCGCTGTGGCTCGGCATCCCCGCCGCCTGCGCCTCGGCATTCCTGGTCGGGCTCATGCTCGTCGACATGATTCGGACAATGCCCCCTCGGTCACTGCGCAAGGGGCGACTGCTATTCCGATTGGGCGTCGCCGTGCACCACGTCCTCCAGCCGCTCGTACGGACATGGGGCAGAAGTCGCTCGCGGAGCCTTGCCCACCGACACCTCCCGCCTTGCGATCCGCTTCCAGAAGCGGTGGAGGCCAGCCACAATGGCGTGATCCTCATGCGCGAAGACCGCCCCCGCTCTGAGCTCGCCGCAGCGTTGGTCAGTCGGCTGCGCCACGCCAAACTGAAAGTGCTGCCGTCGAGCGGGTGGGACGATTACGACGCCCGGATCGTGCGTTCGACCTTCGTCTTCGGCGACCTTCAGACCTCGAGCCACCCGACGGGGTACGTGCAGATCCGCGTCCGTCGGCGGCTTCGAAAGGGGCGGTTGTCAGTGGCGGCCGCTGTGACTCTCGTCGCACTCACCCTTGGCGGACCGGTCCTGGCGGGGGCAGTCGCCGCGCTGACGATCCTCGAAACAGCGCGGGGAGTTGCTCGCGTACCTCTGCTCCTTCGTCGCATTGTGCCCGGGACCACCGACGAATAAGGCGGATGACCTTTCAATCGATGGACGCCGACGGGGCGGATGAGGGAGCGGTCGACGCCTCGAACAGTGCAGGCTCAACTGATGTTGAGCGCGAACAAATGGCGGACGAAGGCTCGCTGTCCTTCGAGGCCCCAGTTGAGGGCAGCGCCCTCGCACGGACGTGGAAGCTCATGCCCCGCGCCCTTCCCTACCTCAAAGGGCATCGGCTCAAGGCGGTCTTCCTCGTCGTTACCACCGCTTTCGGCGCGATCATCACTTTGGCCGAGCCGTGGCCCCTGGCATTCGTCATCGACACCGTAACCAAGGACCGTCCGGCACCGTCTTGGATCACGGGCATCGTGGGCAATGGGACGGCGGCCCTGGTCCTCTTTGCGGTGATCGCCATGCTCGGAATCGCCCTGCTGGCAGGTAGCACCTTGGTCGTCGAGCAGTACCTTGCCACGAACATAAACCTTCGAACGACACTGGACTTCCGCAGTGATGTCATCCGGCACCTGCAGCGTCTCTCGCCGGCATATCACGATGACTCGCGGACGGGCGTGTTGCTCTTCCGAATCAACCAGCAGGCGGCGGGGGTCGGCGCCATGCTCGTAGCCCTTCCCGACCTCGGTCAGAGCTTCCTCACGATCTTGGGAATGGCATACATCGTGTACAAGATCAACGCTCACGTTGCCGAGCTTGCCCTCTTTGTCGTTCCGATCATCTATTACTCGACGATTTTCTACGCAAACCGGATCGAGCCGAGGCTGCTGCGGGTCCGGGGGATGGAGGCACTGAACCTCTCGATTGTCCATGAGTCGCTCAGCATGTTCCGGGTCATCACGTCGTTCGGTAGGGAAGCCGATCACTATGCGCGCTTCCGCCGACAAGGTCAGGCCACGGTCGACACGCGAGTGCACGTGACGGTTCTGCAGGTGCTGTTTCAACTCGGGGTGAATTTCATCACCTCCGTGGGGACGGCGGCGGTGCTGGGCGTCGGGGCGTATGAGGTCGTGCAGGGCCGCATGTCGGTTGGTGAGCTCGTCGTGGTCATGGCCTACATCGCATCGGTGTACCAGCCACTGGAGTCTCTTACTTTCGACCTCACCAATCTTCAACAGCAAACGATCTCGTTCGAACACTGTTTGCAAATTCTCGATGCACCGGTCGAGGTGACCGAGAAGCCGGGCGCGATCGAGCTCGACGGGGTCAGAGGAGATGTCGAGTTCAAGAACGTTGCCTTCGACTACGCCACGCGCCCCGGGGCGCTGAAGGGAGTGTCGTTCCAGGTAACCGGCGGGCAAGCGCTCGCCATCGTCGGGCCGACCGGTGCGGGGAAGTCGACGCTCGCCAGCCTCATTCCAAGGTTCTTCGATCCCCAGCAAGGACAGGTGCTCATTGACGGCCTCGACGTCCGCGATCTCACGCTGGAGTCACTGCGCAGAAAGTTCACCATTGTGCTTCAAGAGCCCCTGCTCTTCGAAGGAACGATCGCCGACAACATCCTTTATGGAAGACCCGACGCCACCAGGGAAGAGGTCGTGACGGCGGCCATGGCGGCGAATGCGCACGAATTCATCACGCAACTGCCTCAGCAGTACAAAACAACCGTCGGGGAGGGTGGAACCAAGATCTCAGGCGGTGAGCGTCAGCGAATCTGCGTGGCCAGAGCCTTCCTCCGCAATGCGCCGATCCTGATCCTCGACGAACCGACGTCGAGCATCGACTCGAGGACCGAGGGAGTCATCCTCGACGCCCTCGACCGCCTCGCGGAGGGGCGGACCACGATCATGATCGCTCATCGACTCTCCACCATCCGCAACGCCGATCAGATTCTCGTCCTCGATCAGGGAACCGTGGTACAGCGAGGAACCCACGAACAACTTGCCGGACAGGACGGGCTGTACCGCCAGCTCTTCGAGGCCCAGAACGGCCATCCGGCGGCCTTGGGGCGCGGATACGACCGCAGCCACCAGCAGAGGTCCTTCAGAGACGAAGAACAAGGAGGGGGTTCGTGATGACTTCGACTCCTCTTGTCTCGGGTCGTACCGTCCAATGGCCCGTGACCGGGCGAAATAGATGACTGTCAGCGACGGCGATGATCGCGCAACGGGCTCCGGCACTGCCGATGCAGTAACGGAGAAGATGGCAGACCCGTCGCTCATGAACTTCGATATGCCCACGTCGGGCAGCGCCCTGGGCCGGGCTTGGAAGCTCGTACCGCGAGCCATCGCGTATTTGAAGCCTTTCCGTGGAAGGTATGCCGGATTCGTGATTGCCACCGGCGTGGGTGTCATCGTCACGTTGGCCCAGCCGTTCCCCCTCGCATTCGTCATCGACACAGTGCTCAAGGACCGTCCGCCACCGGCCTGGATCACGGGCATCGTCGGCAACGGAACGGGAGCACTCATTTTCTTTGCGGTGATCGCCATGTTGGCCATCACGTTGATTGGAGGTGGGGCCAAGGTTTTGGAGGAGTACCTGAGCACGACTGTCGACCTGGGCATGACCCTTGACTTCCGGAGCGACTTGTTCGGGCACGTGCAGCGTCTCTCGCCTGCATATCATGACGACTCCCTAATCGGGGTCCTGATTTACCGGATCAATCAGCTCTCGAGCAGTATCGGTGACATGGTCGTCTCCATACCGGTGTTTGCCCAAGATGTCTTGACGATAGCTGGGATGGCCTATATCACCTATCGCATCGATCCTCACGTCGCGGAGCTGGCACTCGTCGTGGTTCCCCTGAATTATTACTTGACGGTCATGTACACGAACCGGATTGAGTCGCGGCTCTGGCTCGTCCGCGGCATGCTGGGAATGCAGCTGTCCATCATCCATGAGACGCTCAGCATGTTCCGGGTCATCGCGTCGTTCGGTAGGGAAGCCGATCAGTATGCGCGTTTTCGCCGCCAAGGTGAGGCATCGGTGAACATGGAAGTCAACATCACTGTTCGTCAAATGCTCTTCCAACTAGGCGTCAACTTCATCACCTCCGTGGGGACGGCGGCGGTGCTGGGCGTCGGGGCGTATGAGGTCGTCGAGGGCCGCATGTCGGCCGGTGAGCTCGTCGTGGTCATGGCCTACATCGCGACGGCATACGGGCTGCTCGACTCGCTCGCCGTGATGCTGACTACATTCCAGCAGCAGATGATCTCATTCCAAGGTTCTCTTCGTATTCTCGATGCACCGGTCGAGGTGACCGAGAAGCCGGGCGCGATCGAGCTCGACGGGGTCAGAGGAGATGTCGAGTTCAAGAACGTTGCCTTCGACTACGCCACGCGCCCCGGGGCGCTGAAGGGAGTGTCGTTCCAGGTAACCGGCGGGCAAGCGCTCGCCATCGTCGGGCCGACCGGTGCGGGGAAGTCGACGCTCGCCAGCCTCATTCCAAGGTTCTTCGATCCCCAGCAAGGACAGGTGCTCATTGACGGCCTCGACGTCCGCGATCTCACGCTGGAGTCACTGCGCAGAAAGTTCACCATTGTGCTCCAAGAGCCCCTGCTCTTCGAAGGAACGATCGCCGACAACATCCTTTATGGAAGACCCGACGCCACCAGGGAAGAGGTCGTGACGGCGGCCATGGCGGCGAATGCGCACGAATTCATCACGCAACTGCCTCAGCAGTACAAAACAACCGTCGGGGAGGGTGGAACCAAGATCTCAGGCGGTGAGCGTCAGCGAATCTGCGTGGCCAGAGCCTTCCTCCGCAATGCGCCGATCCTGATCCTCGACGAACCGACGTCGAGCATCGACTCGAGGACCGAGGGAGTCATCCTCGACGCCCTCGACCGCCTCGCGGAGGGGCGGACCACGATCATGATCGCTCATCGACTCTCCACCATCCGCAACGCCGATCAGATTCTCGTCCTCGATCAGGGAACCGTGGTACAGCGAGGAACCCACGAACAACTTGCCGGACAGGACGGGCTGTACCGCCAGCTCCTCGAGGCCCAGAAGGGCCATCCCTCGGCCGTGGGATCAGAGTCCGGCGTACCCAACGGACCGGTCGGTGACGCGTGACTCCCGCGTCCCGACCCCGCATCGTGCTGTTGGGGATGTTGTCGGTGATCCCAGTGGGAGGAGTCGCGTGGCTGATACGCCAATACGCCGAAGGCTTCGACCGCCTCGGGTTCGAGTCCTTCTACGTAGAGACGCACGGCCGGACACCGTCGATGTTCATGGAGGACCAAGATGAGGATGTCGACCGGGCGTTCGACAGAGCAGCGCAGTTCGTCGGAGCCATGATGGACCGTTTTGGTCTCAGCGGGCGGTGGGCGCTTCACTCGCTTCACGATGCTGAGCGGTCCTACGGGCTCTCGCGATCGGAGACGGCTCGCCTCTATCGGGACGCGGCTCTGATCATCAACTTGCACGGTGGAACGCTTCCGCTCCCCGAGCACACCGCGTCTGGGCACCTCATCTACCTTGGTACTGACCCCGTCGACCTAGAGCTTGAGCTCGACCGTAACGACCAACAGGCGATCGACTTCATGGCCGCCCATTCGGCGCACTTCACCTGGGCGCTGAATTACGGCAATCCAGACTGCGTATTGCCCTGGTCAGAGGAATTTCCGATGGTGCCCAGCCCCCCGCCGGTGGTCATCGATCTGTGGTCGTCAAACGAGGGACCGCCAGTGGGCGCGCCATACACCACGATCGGGAACTGGAGGCAAGAGTGGCGCGACCTCACATATCAAGGCGAGGTCTACCGCTGGAGCAAACATCACGAATTTATGAAGATTTTGGATCTTCCGAGGGCAGTTGACCCTCCGATCGAGCTCGCTCTCGGCCAATACACCGATGCAGACAGAGACCTCCTCGAGAGCAATGGTTGGCATGTGCGCCCAGCGGAGGCGTTGTCGAGTGACACCGAGTCCTACAGGTCCTATATCGTGTCGTCCCGCGGCGAGCTGACCGTCGCGAAGGATCAGAATGTGCGTCTGCGAACCGGGTGGTTCAGTGAGCGCAGTGCGAGCTACTTAGCTTCGGGTCGACCTGTAGTGACACAGGACACTGGGTTTGGCAACGCGTTGCGTACTGGAGAGGGACTTTTCGCCTTCAGTTCGTGCGACGAGGCTGCTGGCGCCATCCGTGCCATCGAGGCCGATTATGAGCATCATCGCAACGCAGCGCTCGATATCGCGCGTGAAACATTCAGTTACGACGTGGTACTTCCCGCCCTTCTCGACCATGTGGGCCTTCGCCCGCCTCACAAAGTCGGACGGTCTCATGCGGTGCCGCGGAATTGTGACCTGCCCGGATGGCTGAAACTGACCCCGATCAGTCGGAGGCCTCTCGTTCTACCGACTGAAACCATCGAAGTTGTCAGCGCCCGACCGGTTCCATTTGTCCCGGTTTCCGGTGATCGGCCGCAGGCGAGCATCGTCGTTGTCACTCTGAACAACGTCGTGCTGACGCGCATGGCGCTCGAGAGCGTTCTCGTCAACACGACGGGACTTTCTTACGAGCTCGTCGTCGTCGACAACGGATCCGACGACGCCACCCAGCAGTACTTGAGCGTCCTCGCCGCCAAGAACAGGCACCTACGGCTCATACTGAACGACACCAACCGGGGATTCGCAGCAGCGACCAACCAAGGGCTCCAGATCGTCAGAGGCGAGGTCGTGGTCCTCTTGAACAATGACACGATCGTTCCTCCGGGTTGGCTTCCAGGACTTGCAACTCACCTGGAAAACGCGTCTATCGGGCTCGTCGGTCCCGTCACCAACCGCTGCGGGAACGAAGCTGAAGTTCCGACTTCTTATGACACGTACGGCGAGATGCTGGCCTTCGCCGACGAACGACGACGCGATGCTCTCGGACAGCTCACGGACATCCCCGTGACCACGATGTTCTGTGTTGCCCTGCGGCGCTCCACACTGGACATTGTGGGACTGCTCGACGAGCGCTTCGAGATCGGCATGTTCGAGGACGACGACTACGCGCTACGGGTTCGCCACCAGGATGAACGCGTAGTCTGCGCCGAGGATGTCTTCGTGCACCACTTCGGCGAAGGCTCGTTGGGAAATTTGGCTGCAGCGGGTGCCTACGGAGAGCTCTTCACGACCAACCGCTGCCGCTTCGAGCAGAAGTGGGGTGTCGAATGGCGCCCACATGGACGCCGGAGAGATCCGGCCTATGACGAGCTGCGCCGAAGATTGGCCGAGATGATCGCGGATAGCATTCCGTCGGGCTCTACCGTGCTCGTTGTCACTAGGGGGGACGACTTGCTGTTGGAACTACCAGGGTACGAAGGCTGGCACTTCCCACGGGCGGCCGACGGAGGATATGCGGGGTTCCACCCCGCCGACGATACCGACGCGATCGACCAGCTCGAGGGGTTGAGGCGCCTTGGCGCCTCCCATCTGGTGGTTCCGGCGCCAGCCCTGTGGTGGCTGGACCACTACCAGGGACTCAGCAAACATCTCGACGATCGATACCAGTGCCTGATCACGGAGGCGACGACTGCTGCGATCTACGAACTGGGAGCCTCACATGAGGGCTAAAGCGAGCCCATCTCGGAAGACCGCTGCGCCACGGCGCGGAGCAACTAGGACCACGGCCGACCCGATAGCGGTGACCGGGATGCATCGAACTGGCACCTCCATGATCGCCAAGACGTTGCGTCTCGGTGGCCTCTGGTTTGGCGACGACAAAGACTTTATCAGTCCGGCCTCGGACAATCCGGAGGGATTCTTCGAGCACGAGCGCCTAGTTCGCCTCAACGACGAGCTTCTCGAGGCAACAGGTGGCGCCTGGGACCTCCCCTCCGGAACCGGGCCTCTGGCCGTCGACGATCCGCGGGTGTCCCGTTTCGCCGACAGGGCGCGCGAAGCGATAGGGGCCCTGTCGGAGCACGGGCACTGGGGGTGGAAGGATCCCCGGATCTGCCTGACGGCACCCTTTTGGCTCGACCTCGTGCCGAGCCAGAAGTTCATTGTGTGCGTGCGGCACCCCGTCGAAGTCGCAATGTCACTGAAGCGGCGCAATCAGACTTCCTATGCCCTTGCACTCAGCCTGTGGGAGAAGTACTACGCCACCGTTCTCGAGGCCGTTCCTTCGAAGCGCCGCCTCATCACACACTTCGCGGCCTACTTCGACCCGAGCCGCCGCGAGATCGATCGTGTGCTGGATTTCGCAAATCTGCCCCGCAAAGATCGTTCGAAGACGAACACCGGCGTCAACCCGGAGCTTCGCCACCAGCGCGCCCACATCTCCCTCGCCGAGGCAGGCGTGAGCTCGGCGATGATCGAGCTCTATCGCCGCCTATGTGAGGAGGCGGACTGGAGCATGGAGGTTGATGATTCCGCGAACTCCTCGGTGTCAGTACATCGAGCGGTGCTCGACCTGGCTGCGAGCAGGGAGGTGGCGGAGAAGCAGGGTAGCCACATCGAGCTGATAGAGGGTCGCCTCGGAGAGCTCCAAGCTGAGAGAGACCGCCTGAATGGCGGCGTCGGTCGGCTCCAAGACGAGAGGGACCGCCTGAATATACGAGTCGCTCAGCTCCAGAACGAGAGGGACCGCCTGAATGGCAGTGTCGGTCGGCTCCAAGACGAGACGGACCGCCTGAATAGACGAGTCGCTCAGCTCCAGAACGAGAGGGACCGCCTGAATGGACGTGTCGGCCAGCTCCAGGACGAGAGCGCTTCCGTGCTGGGTTCAATGGGCGACAGGATGGAGGTACTCGAGAGGGGCGTGTACGACCTTCTTCACCGATCACTTGCCGGCAGCCGTGCCGACGATCCGGTTGTCGTCGCATGCCGCAGCGTCGTGCAGGCCAACGTGCCGCACCGCTCTGCCGTGCTCGTGGCCGGCAAGAGCGATCCGGCGTTCGTCGAACTGTACGGGCGGCGCGTGACGAACTTTCCCCAGGATGCTACTGGTCGATACCCAGGGTTTGCCCTCGCCAACAGCCAGGCACTGGTGGCACATCTCGAAGCGCTTCGGTGCGCAGGTAACAGGTTCCTGTTGATGCCGTCTCCGAGTCGATGGATGATCGACCATTACGCCTCGTTCGGCGAGCACCTCCTCAACCGGTATCGCGTGGTGGCCAGCGATCCAAGTTTCGGAATTCTCGTCGACATCTCGGACCGACAGCGACGAACAGACCTATGGCCGAAGGGAGTGTCCGCCACGATCGACCGGATTGCCGTAGCGGCTGAACGTCCTCTGGCGGTGCTCGACATGACACAGCTGGACATCGCTTCGCGAATGCCCAACTACAACGTCTTTCCCCCGCCGAGGTCCGACGGCGAGCTTCCGTATCTTGACTCAACCATTGACGTAGTGGTGATAGACAACGACCTCCAGCTTTCGGAGGCTCGACGCGCGGCTGTGGAAGCCCTCGTGCGAGTCCGATGCGGGTCCAGTGGCTTACCGGAGGTTGAATCGGTTGAGCTTCTCTCGGAGGAAGACCCTGAGGTCGAAGCGCAGATCGCGGTCGTCGTCGGAAGCGATTCCTTGTCCACGGCATGGTTGGAACGAATGGCCGAGGCCTTGGTGGAGGAACCCTCCGCTTTCCTGGCGACGAAGCTCTCCCCCGACGTGCTCGAGCGTGCGGCCATGGTTGCCTTCGTGGACGACGATGTACTGCCCCTGCCCTCTTGTCTATCCGCCGCTCGCGCGGTCCTTTCGAGCGACGACGGAATCGGCGGTGTCGCCATCAAGATCCTGGGCGCAAACGGCTCGCTCGAAGCCGCTGGGACGACGCTCTTCGCTGACGGATCGTATGCGGGTGTTGGCTCCGGATCCTTCGACGTTGCGGCTGCCTGGCACGAATACGTGCGCGAAACCTGCTGGGGTCCGGGGCTGATGCTCTACCGAGTGGACGCCGTAAAGGAAATGGTCCAAGCGGGTCTGTCTCCAAGTGCCCAGCCTCTCTGGGCGGAGAGAGTTTGGGCCGCCGGATATCGAGTGTTGTACGAGCCAGCCGCCGCCGCCGTACGCGCGGTGCCCAGCGCGGCCGTCGGAGTGAACGGAGCGGTTGCATCATGGTCGTCACATCTGCGCGGAAGGCCCCAGCGACCCCCTGTGCTTGATGAGATGGCTTGGAGGGAGCTGCTCGCGATGGATGACGTGGCGGGGAGCATGCAATGAAGCGAAGGGCTCTCGTCTCCGCCCAATGGGTCCCCGAATTCGACCGCAACCGGGGAGCTCAGCGGGTCGACGCGATGATCCGATTCCTGGTCGATGAGGGGTGGAGCGTTCAATTCCTGTCCGAACGACACGAGGGAGACGACTGGCACGTGCAACGCCTGCGCCAACTCGGCGTGGCCACCTTTGTTGGGTACGAGCAAGCGGAAACCGTGGTGCGCTCCGGGAAATTCGACCTGGCGGTGCTGGCATTCTGGCAGCCGGCCGAGCGAATCATCCCGATAATCAGAGAGCTGTCGCCCGATGCCCGGATAGTGGTCGACACGATTGATCTGCACTTCCTCCGAGAGGCACGCCGTTGCTTCGGTATCGAAGGTCAACTCGACAATCGCTACGGCGCCACAGTCGTTCGTGAGCTGAACACGTACCAGCAGGCGGACGCCTTGCTTGCGACATCCGCCAAGGAAGAGGAGTGGCTCAACGACATCATTGGGCCGCGCCGAGCGCGGTGGCTCGCAATGGAAGAGCCCGTCACCGGGCCACCCCATCCCCTCGAGGGTCGCCGTGGCATCCTCTTCGTCGGATATTTTCGCCACTTACCCAATGGCGAGGCCGTGGAGTACCTCTGCCGCGACATCCTGCCACTCCTCGATCCTGACCTGTTGGCCCTCCACCCTCTCACCGTCATCGGGAGCGGGCTAGATGACAAGGTCCGCGCTTACTCGAAGGACTTGCAACACGTGGAGATGGTTGGGTGGGTGCCGTCGGTCTTCCCCTACTTTGAGCGTGCACGTGTATGCGCGTTTCCATTGCTTCACGGTGCGGGCGTGAAGGGTAAGGTGCTGCAGGCCTTCATGATGGGTACGCCTGTCGTCACCACCCCTATCGGTGTTGAGGGCCTCGCCATTACCGCCGGAGAGCACGTGATGGTGGCAGAGACTCCGGGTGAGACGGCAGCGGCCATCACCCGCCTACTGACGGAGTCCGAGACATGGGCTTGCCTCTCGGAGGCCGGCCGGAAATACGTGCTCGCCACACACGACGAGGACGCGGTTCGGCGCAAATTCCTCGGCATCATCGAGGAAGTGATGTCCCGGCCTGTGGTCGACCGGTCCCTATCAGGTGCATTCCGGCACGGCCAACGACGCAACCAAGCCTACCAACGCACGATCGCCGCGGTCAGGCAAGCCGTGAGTACTGTCACCGAGCCCGGTGAGGTGGTGCTGGTCGTCTCCAAGGGCGACGACAGATTGCTCGACCTCGACGGACGTAGTACGAGACATTTCCTCCAGGCTGTCGACGGCAGGTGGGCTGGCTTCCACCCGGCTGACAGTGACGATGCTATCCGACAACTCGAGGATCAACGACGGCGCGGAGCGCGCTACCTGGTCCTACCCGATACGTCGTTCTGGTGGATCCACCACTACCGGGAATTCGCGCGCCACCTCGAGGCCAACTACGTGAAGGCTTACTCCGACGATGCCGTGCTCCTGTACGACCTGCGCACGCCTGCCGGCGGACCCGACGGGTCCATGCAGCTGCCGAGGGACTCGCGGGTGCTCGTGGTAGGCGCCTACAGCAACGATCTCTCCGGCCCTCCCCGGGGCGACGTGGAGGCCTTGGAGGCGACGCGCGGCTACAGGGTGACCCAGAGGTGGCGGGCAGCGGGCGACCCCGAGGGACGCGACCGAGGTTGGGACGAGGCGGCAGAGGCGGACGCCGACTGGATGGTGTTCGTCGACAGCCCCGCGATAATCCGGCCGGGGTTCCTGGACGACTTTCTCACTCTCGCCGTCCGGCTCGGCGCCGATCGAGCGCAACCGTCGCATTCGAGTGGTCCCTCTATCCTCCCCGTAGGCGAGCAGCTTCGTGGATGCGTGGCGAGGCAGCTGCCCGAAACGGTGCCGATTCCCGTGCTCGCGGTACGCCGGGATGCACCTGTCGACGGTCCCGTCACACTGCTCGACGCGGTTCCCGTCGGCCTGCGCTCGCCGCTGGACGCCGGCACTCTTCCTCTCGGTGCGGCGGTCACAGAAGTTGTGGTACACGGTGCGGCCGGGTTCGAGCCAGCGGTGCATCGTTCCCGGGCCACCGCCGAGCCCCTGATCAGCGTCCTCATTGCGACCTTCGAACGGCCCGCCCTGCTGGACTCTTGTTTGGAGGCGTTTTGTTCCCAGACGCTCGAAGATGGCTCCTTCGAAGTGGTGGTGGTCGACGACGGATCCGCCGGACACGAGACCGCTCTCGTGTTGGAGCATTACGAGAAGCGTCTGCCTCTGACCTGGATGCGAATTGAGCACGCCGGGCGAAGCGCCGCCAAGAACCTCGCCGTGCTGTTGGCGTCCGCAGACCTGATTCTGTTCTTCGACGACGACGACCGCCCCGCCGAGGATCTGCTCGAGCAGCATGTACTTGCCCATCGTGAATACCCCGACGAGAGCGCAGCCGTTCTCGGACATACGGATTGGGCTCCCGAACTCGAGCTCTCCCCGTTGATGGTCTACCTCACCGAAGTCGACAGGCTGCTGTTCTCCTACGGGAATCTCAAGACGAACGTCGCCCACGATTGGCGCTGCTTCTGGGAGGGAAGAGTCTCCTGCAAACGAAGCCTGCTCTTGCGAAAAGGCCTGCACGACCAATCTATCGACTATTCGATCGATGTCGAGATGGCATGGCGGCTCAAGGATGATCTCGATGTCAGATATTGGCCGGCGGCGCGCAGTTACATGGCGCGGGCAATGGACCTGGACGACTTTTGCGCCCGTATGGAGGGCAAGGGTCGCGCTCAGGCGCGAGTTGCTTCGCTGCACTCTTCAGACGAAATGCTCAAGTACACGAAAGTCACAGGTGCCCGAGACCGCTGGGAGTCATCCCGAGGAAGCATCGCCGCCACGGTCGACCGGGCACACGCCCTCGAGAAGGAACTCAACGGATCTGGTTGGGCGGGCGGCGGAGCGGAGGGCATGTTGGGCGAACTCCACCGATGCTATAGAGCGATCTTCGACAGCTTTTACGCGAAGGGAGTCTCCGAGGCGCTCGACTCGAATGTACCGGAAAGGGACGCAGCGCCGAAGGTCGGAAACCGTGCCCTTCCAGTTGACCAGGCGGAGTCGGTCACGCCGACGCTCAGCGTGGTGATCCCCGTGTGGAGCCGGACCCCTGAGCTCGCGGACATGGCTCGGCGAACAATTGAGAGGGTGTGGGCGGTGTCCCAGGTCCCAACCGAAGTGATCGTCATCGATAATGGTTCGCCGCACACCATCCCTCTTCCGGCGATAGTGCACCGCTTCGCGGAGAACCGTGGGGTGGCGACGGCATGGAACGTGGGGGCTTCGCTGGCCCGGGCCCCCGTCTTGGCCTTCCTCAACAGCGACTGTCTGGTCGAGAAAGGCTGGGACGTGGCACTCATTGAAGCGGCGACCACGGGGCGGCGCGTCGGATTTCCCTACACCGATCACGGCGATGATCAGGGGTTCCGTCAACCGGACCAGGGAGGCACAGCAGGGTGGTGCTTCGTCCTCACCGCGCAGCTCTTCGACGAGATCGGGCCGTTCGACGAGAGGTTCAATCCCGCCTTCTGCGAGGACACCGATTACTGGCATCGGGCCTGGGAGATGGGTATTGAGCTCTCCCCGGTGCCAACCGCCCGTGTGAGCCACATGCGCCGGACCACCGCCGCACTCGATCCCCACGTGGACTGGCTGATCCAGGGGCACCGATACAAGTACGGCTGGAAGCACGGCGTCGATCCACTCAGGGCTCCCCCCTACTACAACCGGCCGATCGTCGAGTACCACTACCGTGGTCAACCTGAACCGTCCAACGGATGACCAGCTCCGGAAAGGTCGGCTTCGGCGACGGCGGGGCGGTCTCCGTCCGGGATCAACACCTGAACCCGGCCCTGAAGGGCCAGTTCCCTGGAGTCAAAAACGGCCTCCCATCCGGGCGGAACCCGAGCCAGGGCAATCCGGCTGAGCGTGCCTCCGGGCGTGACGTCGACCGCCTCAAGCGTGTCGTAAACAGTGCCCAGCATCCACACTTGGCCGTCAGGTGTGGCCGCCATCGCTGGACGCCCGTCCAGAACGTCACCAAGGTAGTCCCGGTGCCAGGTCTGGCCGTCGAACCAGAGCTGCACCACGTCTGGCCCGCCGGGGCCTCCAAACACGACAACGCCGTGAGGATGTCCTTGCGCGTCGATCGTCAGCCCGCCGTTGTTTTCGAGTCCCGACCCGCTCCGCGCCGTCATGAGCACTGTGTCCTCGCCATCGTGAGTGATCGGAAGCGCAATTGGCTTACCAGTCGCCGTCTCCCACGTTCGTCCGCCGTCGGGAGACTGGGCATAACCGACGTCATTTGTCGTGGAGGAGTCAGGAGTACGGCGCCACTCGAACATGATATCTATCATCCCTGTCTTGGAGTCGACGGCAATGTGGTTCAGGTAGGCGCCCTCGTGCGTGGAGCCGCCGTCGAGGATGGTCCCCATGGGGCGCCACGTGGTTGCGCCGGCTGGCAGAGCGTCCATCAGCTCCCGCGATTTGCCAGAGATACCCTCGCGATACCAGAACTGCAGCGTCCCGTCGGGGAGTTCGACGAACTGGGGATAGGTGACGGTCGTCGTCGGGCCGGGCATCCGACCCGTCTCCCATGTCGTGATCTCCCACGGATCGGTGGAATGGATGTAGCGAAGCGGTACGCCGTGCATGTTGCCGGCGATGTGGACATACCCGAGGCTGTCGACAGCTATGACGTAGACGTCGTGTTCGTCGTGACCCGTCGGAGCCAGCAACGGATTGCCGGGCAGATCACCGAGGTTCACCACCTGCCAGGTCGACGAGCATTGCCGGTGTCTTGCCACGAACGGATCTCCTCCTGGTCCGACCCAGACCGCAAACTGTTGGCCGGCGGAGGTCCAGAGGTTGTCCTGAATGAACGATTCTCCATTGATCGGATTCGTATCACCCGCCGTCGATGGCGCGTTGCCGCAAGGGAGAGTGGCAAATTGGCCTGGCGTGCCGGATGCCAACGATGCAATGCCATAACCTGCAAAGGCGAGGAGCCCGAGCATCAGAACGGCAGCCACGATGCGTAGCGGCGATCTCAACATGACTGATCCTGAAGGCAGGTCACGCGTCCATGATAGGAACACGCTCGAGTCGTTGAAGGTCGGGCGGCCGTGAACACCGTCCCATCCGACGACCTCGAGGTATCGAGTGCCGCGTCCGTCAGCCAGCCGGCCGTCGATCGGTTCTTCTTCGTCCACCTCCAGAAGACCGGTGGAACTACGTTGATACACCGGCTTCCTCGTTGCTTTCGCCTGAACGAGATCTACCCGGATTCTTCAGACGGGGCCATCGAGCGGGCAGTGATCTCGGTCGACCTGTTGCGCGATCGCTGGAGAATCCGTGGAGACGAGATCCGGATCGTTACGGGCCACTTTCCGTTGTGCACCGCTGAGCTGCTGGCGCGCGACTTCACGACCCTTACCGTGTTGCGAGAACCGGTTGAACGCACCCTCTCGTACTTGCGCCATCACCGTGAAACCACGCCGTCCGACCGGTCCAAGTCCCTGGAGCAGATCTACGAGGACCCCCTCCGTTTTCACGGATTGATTCACAACCACATGGTGAAGATGCTTTCGCTCACCGTCGCCGAGATGGTGGACGGGGCTTTGACGCGCATGGATCTGAAGAATCCCGCTTTGGAGCGCGCCAAGAAGAACCTAGAAAGAGTTGATGTCGTAGGGCTGCAGGAGCACTTCGGGGAGTTCTGGGAGGAGCTGTCGCACCGCTTCGGATGGCGGCTCGGCGATCCCGTACGGTCCAATCAGACCGAGCACGTCCCGATTTCTCGTGCCTTCCGTGAGCGGATCGCCCGGGACAACGAGCTTGACGCTGAGGTCTACGAACACGCCAGATGGCTCTGCGCTCGGCGCGCCAAAGAGGCGACCAAATCTATCATTCACTTGAGGATTGGCGGTTAACCGTGTATCCATTCTGGGATCTAGTCATCGCTCCCGTGATCGAGTCCATGGGAGCCAAGAGAATCGTCGAGATCGGCGCATTGCGGGGCGACACCACGACCCGCATGCTGGACAGACTCGGGCCCGACACCGAGCTGCACGTCATAGACCCAGTACCGGAGTTCGACCCGAGCGACCATGAGGCGCGGTTCCCGGGCCGATACGTCTTTCACAGAGACATCAGCCTTAATGTCCTTCCCCACCTTTCGCACGTCGATGTCGCGCTCGTCGATGGGGACCACAATTGGTACACGGTCTACCACGAGCTGAAGATGCTGGCGGACGTAGCGCGGTCTGAAGGGCACCCGTTGCCCGTCGTGATCATGCACGACGTGCTCTGGCCTTACGGCCGCCGGGACCTCTATTACACCCCAGAGAACATCCCTGAGCAGTACCGGCATGCCTACGCGCAGAGAGGCATGCGACCAGGTCGTTCGGAGCTGGTGCCTGAAGATGGTGGGGGTGTCAGCCCAACGTTGAACAACACGCTGGTAGAGGGTGGTCCACGCAACGGAGTGATGACCGCACTCGAAGATTTCATGGCCGAGTCGGATGAAAATTTGAGGCTCGTCGTCCTTCCCATCTACTTCGGCCTGGCCATCATTGTTTCGAAGGAGCGCCTCGATGGAGCACCCGGTCTCGGCCGCGTCCTCGACCATCTGGAGGGAGCGGAAGGTCGGGGGGCGCTGCTCGAGCTGTCCGAACAGCTTCGCCTTGAATCCGTCATCTCACAGCACAACTTCTTCTATGGATTTCTCGCCAAGTTCGACCGCGGTGCCGAGCGTTACCTCGATATCCTCGAGGGGGCGCTGCTGAATGAGCACTACCTCGAGAACGAGGTTCGTCTCTGGTACCTCCTCAACTGTGTCGAGCTAGGTCGTGAGCCCGATCTCACGCGTCTTCAGGATCCAGTGCGAGACCTGAGAAGTGAGAACCAAAAGCTTGCGCGATCGCGACATGTCGGGGCGTACGAGAGCGACGGCGAGCAGACCGTCTTCTTCCCCTACACCGGTATAGGCCGCACGCGCCTGGACCATATTCGGCGATGTCTTGACGTCGTCCGTACCAAGCCGATCCAGGGTGACCTCGTTGAGTGCGGAACCCTGCGTGGGGGGGGCGCCATCATGATGCGGGGTTACCTCGAGGCATACGAGATGCGTACCCGTTCCGTCTGGGTGGCGGACCGATTCCAGAGCGCCGCGGTCGATGGTTTCGTCGAGCCAGGATCACGGCAACGGGAGGAGGCGGGACTCTCGGACAGAGGGAGTTCATCACGCGGATGGCCCGCGGAGGCTCTGGGCGATTTGAACGTGGTACGTGACGGGTTCGCCCGGTTCAATCTTTTGGACGAGCACGTCCGGTTCCTGCATGGTGCGTATGACGAGACGCTGCCTGACGCACCGATCGAGAAGGTTGCCCTGCTGCGGATGGCCACGGTCACCTACGAAGACACGTTCAACGTGCTCGACCTCCTATACGACAAGCTGGCAGAGGGAGGCTTCATCATCGTCGAGAACTATGCGAACACGGATTGCCGCCAAGCGGTAGACGAATTCCGGACCCGCCGTGCCATTGGATCCTCCATAGAACAGGTAGACTGGACGGCCGCTTTTTGGCGCAAGGATCGTGCCGATGGCGTGGTTGAGCCGGCTCAACGGGAAGAGCGGGGAAAGCGCCCACCGCTTGCGCCGCCGTTACCGACCGGACACAAGGAACTCTCCGTCGTGCTGTGCGTGTACAACATGCGACGCGAAGCAGAGCGAACGTTGTGGTCCCTCTCGCGTGCCTATCAGACTGGCATAGAAGACCTTGACTATGAAGTGATCGTGGTTGAGAACGGATCATCGGAGAGCCAGAGGTTGGGTGAGGAATTCGTAACGAGCTTCGGACCCGAGTTCATCTACGTCGACATGGATGATGCTGCGAAACCCTCGCCAGTCTCGGCGTTGAACCGCGGTATCGAGGTAGCCTGTGGTGAGAACATCGCGCTCATGATCGACGGAGCGCACGTGTTGACGCCAGGGGTGCTCCGACTCGGCATGATCGGATTGAAGGCCTATGGTCTTGCTGTTGTCGCGACGCAGCAGTGGTACGTCGGACCGGGACAACAGAACGAGTCGATGCTGCACGGATATGACCAAGAGTACGAAGACCGTCTCTTCGAATCGATTCGGTGGCCGACTGATGGATATCGTCTCTTCGATATCGGGCACTTCATCGGAGAACGTGACTGGTTCGACGGCATGTGGGAGAGCAATTGCCTGCTCGTCCCCCGTAAGATCCTCGAGCAGATCGGCGGCCTGGACGAGTCCTTTACGATGCCCGGCGGCGAGTACGCCAATCTCGATCTCTACGAGCGAGTGGCATCTGCGCCGGATGTGTCGCTGGTCAGTCTGCTCGGCGAGGGGTCGTTCCATCAGTTGCACGGGGGCACCACGACGAATGAATCAGAGGTCGACGCACGAAAGGACCAACTCGACGCGTATCGACAGCATTATTTCGATTTGCGTGGGCGTTTCCTTCGTGGCCCCGGGAAGCCAGTTCATTACATTGGCAGTTTCAGTGATCCAGCCCGTCGCACCCGAGCGCGTCGATTGACCGCGCCGGAATTCTTCCGGACGGCACAGGCACTCATGCTCGACCAGCGTCCAGCGCGGCCGGTGCCGATACCGGACGAACTGAAGGTTGAGTTCACCGACGCCTTCTGGCGAAGCGGTGCGCGTCAGGAGGTCACATGGCTTGCGCGTGGCGTCCCGAAATGCCCCACCGACCTCCTCGCTTATCAGGAGTTGATCGTTCGGGTGAAGCCCGATTGGGTCATTGAGACAGGAACTGGCGGCGGCGGCCGCGCACTCTTCCTCTCCACCATCTGCGATCTAGTGGGACACGGACACGTGGTGTCGATCGACGACTCGACCGCCGCGCCCTTGGACAAATTGCCGAAGCATCCGCGCCTCACGTACTTGAAGGGTGATGCAATTTCGGTCGAGACGATCACACGCATCCGCGAACTCGTCGGGGACCCCCCCAACGCCCTCGTGATCTTCGGTCTCAGCGGGTGCGATCGCCTCCTCAGGATGTGGGACGACTACTCCTCGCTGGTCCCCGTTGGTTCATACGTCGTATTTGAGGAGACCATCACCAATGGAAACCCGGTCTGGTCTGGCATGGGACCCGGTCCGCGGGAGGCGACGAAGGAGATCCTCAAGGTCTCCAACGATTTCATTCCCGACGCAACGATGGAGAAATTCGGACTGACCTTCAATCCGGGCGGCTATCTGAAGAGAATTTCCTAAAGAAAAGGTCAGTTCTTCGGGCGGTCACGATCCCTCATAGCCCAACGCACGGAGTACTCAAGGTGAGGGAGCGACTCAGCCGGCACCGTGCCGAAGTAGAGGGGTGAGAAGGTAGGGACATCGAGGGCCGCACCCCGGAGGGCCTCATACTCGGAGAGCGCCCACTCCCTTGGGTAGCTACGAGACGTGAGCGCACCGCCGTGGATTTGGTGGAACGTCCCCTCTCCGAGCAGGACCACGAGCTGCGAACCTTCCAGCGCGCAGGCACGCCGGAATAGGTCATGGTTGACCGCGCCACCGCCTGGCAGCACAAAATTCTCATCTAGCCCACCGAGCTCCGTCCACATGGAGTGGTCCATGAAAAGCGCATTGCTCTCGTCAAGCGCCCCGAACCAACCACGACGTGACGAACCAGCGAGCGTGCTAATGCTGAAGAGCCGGTATCCGTCCGACTCCCAATCGATTTCGCCTAGGAGTCGGTCTTCGGAGGCTTGGTCGTAACCGACCTCCTCTGCTCGCATATGCGGCTCTGAGCCCAGGTGCCAAGCGAGGGTCGCAATGACCGCTCGATCATTGATCCGACGTGCAACGGTTGACTGCTCTAGAAGACCGGGTGAGACCAATCGTGCACCATCGATCAGCAGGCCGACGAGGGCTCCCTCTGCCATCTCCAGTCCGACGTTGGCGGCGTGGGCAGGCGACGGAAGCGCGGGGTCCAACCTGACGGTACGAAGGTGGCCCGGAAACGCGGCCAGCATTTCTTGTGCGAGTGGCCGAGGTGATCCATTGTCGACCAGCACCACCTCGTAGTCAGAGGGGTCAATGCCGCGCTGATAGTCGGGCGCCAGTGACCGAAGCGTACGTGCAATCTCCCGATCCATGTCGTACACGACGACAACGATGCTCAGCGCCAATCGTCGGACTGCGCACATCGGCTCATGCTAAACCAAGATTCGCAATGCCTTCGTTCGAGAACTGATCTGCCTCGCGTCAAGGTTCTTGATCTGGCCGATCAACTGTGGCGACAGACAGTGTGTCGCGCCCCGAAAGGTCCAGGTCCGAAAACGAACGAAGGTGAACGTCACACTCGGCGAGGGCTGATCGGACCTTTGAAGAGCACAGTGTGGCGACCTCGACGGCTCGTTCAGGACCGTACATCGTGTCGGTGCCCGTCCCGTCGCCCGGGTGGCATCCGAGTTCGGTGATCCCCTCCGGGAGCTGTTCGATGATGGAGACGAGCGACTTCACGCTGATGCCCTCGGGGAAGGGGTATCCCCTGGCATCCTGGCCGTAGAAGGCGCCGCTGTAGGTGATGCCGGACGTCATGTCGCGAACGGGCACTCCTAGGGCTCTGCCGGCGTCGGCGAGCAGCCGTGTCACGGGCTCATGACGATGGACGTGTTGGTGTGAGTCGAGGTGGGTGGGCGGCCGGCCGACCAGCCTGAGGAACGAGTCGAGTTGGCGACGTATTTCGTGTCGGATTGACGATTCGTCGTCTGCTGGCGTGACCTCGTAACGTGGTACCCACGTTCCCTCGCGGTAGTTCCACTCGGCGAGATCGAGGTGTAGTCCCAAGCACAGCTCCGGCCGTTTCTTGGCGTACTCGGCCGCCTGGGTGGCCGTGGGCCAGCGGACCATCAAGGTCGCGCTGGTGACGATGCCCCTCTCGTGGGCTTCTATGACACCTCGGTTGACTCCGGACGATTGCCCAAAATCGTCGGCGTTGACGATGAGGATCTTCGATCCGCTCACCGCAATAACTCTCTCGCCGAGGTGAGCGCCTCCCCAATCCAGTCACGGGCGTGCTCCGATGGCGGTCTCCAATTCTCAGCCCACCCCAACCATTGAAGAGCGAAGTGAAGCTGACACATGCTCACCACTTCAAGGACCTCGCTGATCGAGCCCGTGGCCACACCGTCCTCCACCATTGCCAGCCTGTAAGCGGATACGAGCGTTTCTCGTTCGAGGCGTCCCCATCCGGCGACGAGCGCTGCCGTGTCGAGGAGTCCTGGGCCGACAGCGGTCATCTCCCAGTCCACGGGCCAGACCTCCGGATCCTGGACGTTGGCCTGTACCAGGATGTTGGAGGGGAAGAACTCACCGTGAACGAAAGTGTTGGGAAGCGATGCAAGGACGCTGGCGATCTCGTCGTAACGGTCGAGCATGTCCAACAATTCGCGGGTCCGCTGGTCGGCTGAGCCGAGGATCGCGACCCGGGCGCGCTCAGCCCATGACGCGAACCATCGAAAGTCGTGGCGGAGCAAATGTGGATTAATGGACAAGAGCTCGGTCGCTTTTCCCATGAAGCGCGAATGCAGCTTCGCGATCCAGCGCGCGACTGACTCCCAAGTCCTAAGGTCGCCTACTTGCCAGAGCTCAATTCCTCGCACTTTCTCGAGGATCAGCCAGCCGTCGGATCCGGAAGTGTGGTAGCCAGCGGCGTAGCAGCGAGGTCCGACTCCACTCGGTCCGAGGATTCGGAGATACGTCTCGAGCTCACGTCGGGGCTGGTAGAGGAACTCTGGCTTGCTCCTGCGGGCATCGTCTCCCAGCAGGTCCCAGGAGAGGTCCTTCAGGATCACGACGGTGGAGCTCCCGTTCGCGAGTCCCAGTCGGAGCTCCTCCAGGAGGAAACTCGTCGCGTACTTATAGGGCCGACGCCGTACGGACACTATTTGTTGGCCCTGGATGGTGCCGCCGAGCGCTTCGAGGATTTCGCTGTCAGCGGGTCCCGCAGCTACCTCCGAACTCACGAGATGACCTCGTCGATCAAGTGCTGCAGAATCCGGTCGGAGTCGAGATACTCCTCAGCGATGTCGCGGGCGGCCAATTGGTGGTGGCGGTAGCGCCGACGGAGTTCGTCAAAGATCTCGACGACGTCCTCTGTGTTCCGGAACTCGAAGAGCCCGTCGCCGGTCGGGAGCCGCCGTCCGAAGCCCGTATCCTGCGCAATCACTGGCCGACCGCTGGCCAGGTAGCACGCACTGCGGTCGCTGAACCATCCTGATCCCGACACGACGTAGCCGCTCTTCGCCACACACAGCTCGGCCTTGGAGTCCTGGACGAAGTGACGGTATCCGTCGGGCGTAGCCGCGACCGATTTCGGATCGAGGATCGTCCAGCCGGACTTCTTCAGTGCGCGCAGATCGTAGTGGTCACCCTGGTGTATCTCCAGTGCCGGTTCGAAGTGCTCCTGTGTCCGCTGGGGCAGCTCGAAAAGGGGTCGCCAGGAGTGAGCCTTCTGGCCGAAGTGGATCCCCCCGTGCTCAATGGAGCCATAGCCGCGCCAGTGGGCGATCGTCGTAACCCTTTCATGGTGCATTTCTGTTGCCAGGGGCCACTCCTCAAGGACCACGGGTGGCAAGGTGGGAATCCATGTGCGACCGCAGGTCGGGATCAAGCAGTCCGGCTCGCCGATAGTGTCGGCGAGCGTCACGAAGTGCGTGTGGGCATCCAGCCCCATGTCGATCCCTTCGACGTCATGCCACAGCTGGACGAACGCGGGATCGAGATCCAGGAACACGCGGACTCCGATGGGCTCGAGGAGGTCGCGGTCGCCCAGAGTACCCGACACGTTTATGAGGATGTCGGCGGCGGCGGCGACTCCTTCCAACTCGACCCGCTCCATGCCGGCTGAATTAGGTGAGTCGGTTTGAATGAGAGCCCACCGACCGGTGAACCCGAACCGATCCATTACTTCGGTGCAGTACTTGACGGAGTCGCCCGCCTCAGAACGCGAGAGGTCAAGGGACTCGACGAAGAACACATCCCACCCCAATCGCCGTAAGCCCAGTAGGTACTGAAGCACAGCCCACGTCGCGCCCCCCTGCCAAGGAGTCGCAGCGATCATGCCGCTCAGAAGAGCTGTGGGCCTACTCCGGCTTGAGCCGTCTCCCTGCATGAAATTCACCGATTTCCTGACGCTAAACTCGCTCAATGGTC
Source organism: uncultured Acidimicrobiaceae bacterium (assembly GCA_963834405.1). Classification (GTDB taxonomy): domain Bacteria; phylum Actinomycetota; class Acidimicrobiia; order Acidimicrobiales; family RAAP-2; genus Bog-473. Next base: position 1,116,170 of record CAWIBX010000005.1, read on the forward strand.
GTATCGGTCGGGCGCATTCTTCTCACCAATATCGTTTGATGAAGCTTCGGCAAACGATAGCCGTGGCCGGAGCTCTGGCCCAACGGCCGCTCTACGGTGGCCACACGTGGGTGTTCTTGCAATACATCCTCGGCCTCCAGCGTCTGGGCTGGGACGTGTTGTTCATCGATCGCCTCGAACCGGATATGTGCGGCAACGAGTCCGGAGAGCCCTGTCCTCCTGAATCGTCGCGCAACCTCCGATATCTCGTCGACGTGATGAAGGGGTTCGGTCTCGAAGACCGCTGGGCGTTGCTTTTCGACAGGGGCAGCCGAGTGTTCGGGCTGCCGCGAAAGGAGGTGCTCCATCGTCTACGTCAGAGCGCCTTCTTGCTCAACGTCATGGGCTATCTCGAAGATGAGGAGATTCTCGCCGCCGCATCCAGACGCGTGTTCCTCGACATCGATCCAGGGTTCGGGCAGATGTGGCAGGCGCTAGGTCAGGCTGAGCTCTTCCATGGCCATGACGACTACGTCACGATCGGAGAGAATATCGGGGCACCGGGATGTGACATCCCAACACTGGACATCGAATGGATCACGTCGAGGCCTCCAGTGGTGCTGGACCACTGGACCGTCGATGCAGATCATGGCACTCGGTTCACGACAGTTGCCAGCTGGCGAGGAGTGTTCGACCCGGTCCTCTACGAGGGGCGAAAGTATGGGCTTCGCGTCCATGAGTTCCGTCGCTTCTTCGAGCTTCCGCGACGGACGGGTCGGGAGTTCGAAATCGCACTCGACATCGAGGAAACCGACAGCGACGACCTGCAGAAGCTCAAGAAAAACGAATGGATCATTACGAATCCTGCCGTGGCCGCCAGTGATCCCTGGGAGTACCGTGACTACGTGCGGGCGTCGAAGGCTGAGTTTATGGTAGCGAAGAACATGTACGTCGAGACGCACAGCGGATGGTTCAGCGACCGAAGTGCGTGCTATTTGGCGACCGGCCGGCCTGTCGTCGCCCAGGACACGGGTCTGGCATCTCTCCTGCCGACTGGTGAGGGTCTCCTCGTTTTCGACACGCTGGACGAGGCTGTCCAGTGCGTCAATGCGGTGAACGCCGAATACGATCGCCACGCCCGAGCGGCACGACAGGTCGCCGCCGAGTACTTCGATTCGGACATAGTGCTCTCGCGCCTCCTCGCACGTCTCGGAGTTGGTTGACATGGCGTCGTCCGTGGTCGTGGCAGAGGCACTCGCGAATAAAGCCGGCAGCGGCGGAGCCGCATGGGTACCCCTGAGCTGGGTTCGTGGCTTTCGACAGTTAGGCCTCGACGCCTGGTTCGTCGAGGAACTTCGCGTTCCGCGATCTTTCAAAGCAGGGTCATCTCCAGACACGGGGTCTGACGACCCGGTCGCGTACTTCCGAGATGTCATGGATCGGTTCGGATTGACAGAGCGATCCGCACTCATGGCGGGCGGCGAAGTAATCGTCGGGCCACCGATAGAGGTTCTCCGCGACGTTGCCGCGGATTCAGTGCTCGTCAACATCGGCGGCCACCTCACCGACCATCGTCTCTGGCCAGAGTTCCGAACCCGCGTCATGGTGGATCTCGATCCGGGATTCTGCCAGTTCTGGCACGCCGCGAAAAGCCCGGGCGATCGTGTCGACGTACACGACCTTCACTTCACGGTTGGAGAGAACGTCGGCGGACCTTCTTGTGTCATACCCACGTCCGGAGTCCAGTGGCACGTGGTGCGGCAACCGGTTCTGCTGGACGACTGGCCCGTGGTCCCCGTCGACGATCCGGGACGATTCACCACCGTCGCCAATTGGCGTGGTCCTTTCGGTCCCGTTGAATTCGACGGGGTGAACTACGGCCTGAAGGCGCACCAATTCCGTAAATTCATGGACCTGCCGAGTGAGTCCCATCACTGCTACGAGATCGCTCTCACCATTCACCCGGCCGATGAGCCCGACCGCCGAGCCCTCGTGGACCACGGATGGTGTCTCACCGATCCGAAGACCGTGGACACGCCGGAGGCCTTCCGAGCGTTTGTGCAAGGATCGTCCGCAGAGTTCTCCGTGGCGCAGGGTATGTATGTCGACACGAACAGCGGATGGTTCAGCGATCGCAGCGTGCGCTATCTCGCTTCTGGGCGACCCGTCTTGGTTCAGGACACGGGATTCTCACGCCAGCTTCCCGTAGGCGAAGGTCTCGTAGGATTCCGAACGTTTCAAGAGGCCGTCGCCGGTGCCAATCGCATCGTCAGTGACTATGCCGGTCATGCTGAAGCAGCGCGCGCAATCGCCAGGCAGTACTTCAGCGCGGAGCAGGTCTTGGCCCGGTTCTGTGAACAGATCGCGATATAGGGATCAGCCAGGTTGGGCGACGACGGGAACGGGAAGTCGGTTGATCGGCGGCAGCGGAAGCGCTGGGTTGACCTTGCATTGCGGACAATTATTCCTGTGGGGTTCGCCGTGCTCACGGTATTCAACGTCATCAGCCTCGTGCACCAAGGCCCCGCCAAGCCGTCAACCAGCGGGTCGGCGTCGTCTGCCCAGCAGGTGAAGCTGGCGACGGTCGGTGAAATCGGCTCGAGTCCTTCGGCACAAGCCACCCTCCGCGCGCTGGCGGCCAAGCATCCAGATCTCTATGTGGGTCTCGGGGATCTCAGCGACGGAGGAGCCGGCTCGGAACCCCGCTGGTGCTCAATGGTGCGGTCCCAGATCGGGCCGGTGGCGCCGTTCGAGCTGGTGGCCGGTCGCGCCGAGGAGGACGGCGGCAACGCCGGTGGCCTCAATGACCTTGCGGCATGTCTGCCGGATCGCTTGAGCGCAGTCGGGAGTTACGCCGCCCAGTATTACTTCGACCTCGGGAAGCTCGCCCGGGTGATCGTGATTTCTCCTGACCTGACCATCAATGGCACGTACTACTACTACAACAAGGGCAGTAAGGAATACGAGTGGCTGGCCGGCGCTATCCAAAGTGCAAGAACGGCGGGAATCCATTGGGTGATCGTCGCCATGAATGACGACTGCATAAGTGCAGGGCAGTACTATTGCGACGTTGATCCAGATCTGCTTTCACTGTTGACTACCAACCAGGTCGATTTGGTATTGAGCGCCCGCGACCACAGCTATCAGCGATCGACTCAAATCGGTGTCAAGCGGCCGGGGTGTCCGGTGGTCAAGATCAACTCCTTCAATTCGCACTGTGTGACCGCAAGTCCTTCGAACTCTCAGTTCCGCAGTCGAGCGGGAACGGTGTTTGTGGTCGTTGGATCTGCGAGCAGCGATCTCTATCCCATCAATGAGAAAGACCCGCCGGCTCGCTACCTGGAAAAGACCATGGGTCAGAACAAGCAGCCACGTCGCGGCGGTCTGCTTCTCACGATCTCCGCGTCCAGGCTGGCCGGAAGTTTCGTTCCGTCGAGCCCCGGCGCGTTCACCGACCAATTCAGTATCGAGGCCACCAAATCTCGAGCGGGCACCGCGTCGAAATGACGGAAGACACGCGTGCCCGCCATTCGACTGAATAGGCTGCTCTACGATGAGTCACGACGACGCCGACCAACGGGCCAGTGGAATGGAGTCGACCGAGGAGTCCGCTCCCCGTTGGTTCTCGTTCGATCGCAACATCCTCCAGCAACTGGCCGTGTCGGAGAATGCTCGATATCTCTCCGCCGAGCCGTTCCCGCACGTCGTCCTCGATGGACTTCTTCCCGACCCCGTTCTCAGTGCCGTCGTTACCGAGTTTCCGGCGCCGTCCGAGCAGTGGAGGCATTTTGACGACGAGAACCAACGCAAGTACGGCGGCGGACTCATGGAGCTGGATTGCGGGCCTACGATCCGCAACGTTTTGTCAGAGTTCAACGCTTCGGCTTTCGTCGACTTTCTGCAGACGTTGACGGGCATCGAGGAAGCGCTGATCCCTGATCCTCATTATCGTGGCGGTGGTCTCCACCAGATCGAGGAGGGTGGTTACCTCGAAATCCACGCCGATTTCAATCGTCATCCGAGCTTCGGGCTCGATCGACGCATCAACGTCATTGTCTACTTGAACCGTGACTGGCGATCCGAGTGGGGCGGACAGTTAGAGCTATGGGACCGGACCATGTCACGCGCGGTGAAGATCATCGAACCAGCCTTCAACCGCACGGTCATCTTCTCCATCACGGACACCGCCTTTCATGGTCACCCGCAAGCGCTACGCTGCCCTCCAAATCGCACCAGACAGTCGCTGGCCTTCTACTACTACTCCAACGGGCGGCCCTCGACGGAGCGCTCCCCGGAACACAGCACGCTCTTCCAACGGACCCGACCCCGAACGACTCCGATATTGCATTCTGGAGGGTCCCCTGACTGACGCGGCAGAACTCTCGATGCGCTATCCGGCCGCACTGCTCGCGGCACGACGACGTGCAGAGGCCGATGGAACGTTCCGAGATCGCGTGAGGTTTGACCTGGTTGATCGGCCTCACCACTCGTTCAGCCTGTTGGCCGCGGCTGACCTAGCCCGCTTCTCTGGCGTCGACTCCATCGTGGCGATCGAATTCGGTGTCGCGGAGGGCTCGGGTCTGCTCAACCTTTCCGACATCGCAAACGCAGTGGTCGAGGAAACGGGTGTGGGCATAGAGGTGGTCGGTTTCGACTCCGGCATGGGACTCACCGCGCCAGTCGACTACAGGGACCACCCCGAGATTTGGGCCGAGGGTGATTTCCGAGTGCCCAATGTTGACGAGCTGCGCGAGGTCCTCCCGGCAGGCACAGAACTGATCATCGGTCCCGTCGCCGAGACCCTTCCTCCTTTCGTCGACGCGCTCCAAGACCGGGTGGTGGGTTTTGTCAGCTTTGACCTCGATCTTTACAGTTCGACCACTGATGCGCTTCACATATTCGATGCTCGACCCGATCAGCTCTTGCCCGTGGTCATCTCATACTTCGACGACGTGCTCGGTGGAGCCCGCCGGATCGGAAGTCTCTTTCGCACGGAGGCCGCCGGCCAACTTCTCGCCATAGACGAGTTCAACTCGGAGCACCAGTTGCGGCACGTGGACCGCCTGAGGATACTTCCATATCGTCGCCCACTGGACCGCGAACCGTGGCTCGAGCGGATGTATGCGGTGCATGTACTCGACCATCCCGTACGCGGCGTGCGGCGGGTGCGGCCCGCGATGTCCATGACCGAACACGCCAATATCGCGGATCTCGCCTGGGCCCTCTGAGCGGCCCGGATCCAAAACACTGCAGTGTCATCGTGTCAGAGTGCGGCCTTCATCTGCGCTTTTGGTCTTGAGCTCTCCTCAGGCTTGGACCTGGAAACACGTGAATCCAGAGGGAGTAAATTTCGGACGGATGCGAACAACGGTGATGCGCCTTTGGTTGTTCTCTCGCACCACCGAGGGCAAGCGGCTCGTTAGGTACGGGATGGTGTCGGCCGTTTCGGTCCTCGTTTCCTTCGTGGTCCTTACGTTGGTCTATGGCGTTCTGCAACTGTGGACCGAAGTGCCGAGCGCGTTCTTCGCCAACATTGTGGCGAGCGTCCTGAACTATTTCCTCAACCGTAGATGGGTCTGGGGCAAGTCCGGGCGATCGAGCTTGAGGAGGGAAGTCATACCCTTCTGGATCCTTTCGATCAGCGGCATCGTCTTTGCTCTCTTTACAGCTTCACTCGCACGGGACTTCAACAACGCTCATGATCTAGACCACTGGGCACGGACGGTAGTGATCCTCGGCGCAAACGCTTTTGCTTTTGGGACCGTGTGGGTAGTCAAGTTCATCGTTCTCAATCGAATCTTCCAGCCCGCCGCGGTGGCCAAGGTCGAGGCCGACATAACGAATGAGGTGTCGGGGGGCGACAACGTCTGAATGCTCGGCGTCATGATCGAAGAGAAGTGGGTGGCGATATATATTGCTTTTCGGGCGAGGAGCAAGCCTAAGGAGATGCCCTCGGCCATTCAGCACGGAGCACACACGAAGTGATGCTGAATGTAACGGCCAGGAGGAGACAAGCTCAGCACCGTCCAGCCCGAATCCTCGATGAGACCGCGCGCATATCCCTCTGAGTACACCGCCCACAGAAGAGGTCGAGACGGATCGAGGTCCCGGAAATCCCGGTGCCCCGACATACTCTCGACCCGCTTCGCGACATCGTGCCTGACTCCGGCCTCGGTGTTGGCAAGCATCCGGGCGAATCCATCCATGAGACCGTGGCCCCCTTCGGTGAGCTCGTCGAGGTAGAGAGTGAAGAGGAGCCTGGTGTCCGGCCTGGCATAGCGCCTCAGCAACTTGAGCATGGCAGCGTAATCATGAGGAGCGAGGTGAGTGAACACCGAGAAAAGACAGATCAGGTCGAAGCTGCGTTCCCCGATCGGTAGAATCGTCGCATCAGTGAGGGCCGTACCTCGCGGGTTGTAACGCGCGTTGTGCGCATCGAGGTGAACGTATTGAAACCTCGGGTCATCGACATTGTTTCTCAGAAAGCTGATCAGCTCAGAGTCGACGTCGCAGCCGACGTACGCCTTGACCGGCAACGAGGAAGACAGCAGAGCTTGCGTGAACTTCACTCCGCAGCCGACGTCGAGCACCTCTGTCCCGCCGAGATCGTCGATGTCCAAGTGATCGCAGATATGCGCGATCAACCACAGGGCCGACTCGATCGATGCGGCTTGATTTGGAAGTGCGCCACGAACAAAGCGACTGGGAACGTGGAATGTTCTGCTTCCCACAAGTCCCTCGAAAGTTCTAGGAGGACTCCTACTTTACGCTCAGCGGAATACGTCGCCTTGTCGCACGGTCCTTTATCAACACGGGCGTGGACTCCACCGCCTTATCCATCTCCGCGACGATCTCTTCGACGTCCCGAGCTTGGATTTGCAGTTTAGCCATCAACTTGGCCATTGTGCCCTCATCGCCCTCTCCCGCCTTGATGCTTCGCAATTCTTCCGTGAGCCGATTAATGGGATCCAGGTTGCAGGTTTTGCAGATCGGCTCCCGGCAGTTCACGTGTTCGAGCTTCTGCTGCCGGATCGATATAAACGAAGTGTCAAAGACACTGCCCAGCGGCACTTCTTTCTTCCAGTCGGAGCAGCACAAATAGTACTGGCCGTCGTATCCGATGAACAAGAAGACGAACGGCGCCGCACAGCCACGTGCGAACGGCTGCGCCTCTAACAGTGCCTTTGCCTCCTCGAGCTCGGGATAGTTCTCAAATTGCATGTGGTCGACGAAGAGTGCTCCGCCGCGATTCATAACCTCAAGCTCCCAGAAGTCTTCGACGCCCCGCTCGCGCCAGTATTCCTGCATCCTCTCCAGATGTGCCTTATCGTCTCGATAATTTACGAGGACTATCTCGACCCGACACAGATCACCGGCCATCTCGACGAAGCGCACGACATTGTCATGCGTCTTTTGAAACTTAAGCTTGTAGACTTGCTCATAATCTTCGTCACGATCCGCAATGTTGATGCTGATCCTCTGCAGTCCGGCTTCGAGCAGAGCCTTGCCACGGGTTTCGTCCAACAGGGACGCGTTGCTGGACATGCCGCATGTGAATCCAGCTTCACGGACTTGACGAACGAACGTTGGCGCATTGCGGTTGAGCAGCGGTTCTCCCAAGCCGCAGAGATTGACGCTAATGGTGCGATCAGGAAAGGCACTCCTGAACTCAACCGCTCGCTTGAGTGACTGCTCGAATACATCAGGAGACATTGTCCCCTGATGTGGGGTCTGGTCACGCGGGCAGAAGTGGCACTTAGCGTTGCAGCGGTTCGTCAACTCGATATCGACCGAGAACCCAACCTTCATAGCCACCCCTTTCGAGCGGGGTCCATTCTATTCGACAGCTTTGAGATTGTCGATGTCCCGGAATTCTTTCAGTAAACGCTGACGGGGCCGAATTGGCAGGGAGGGAGGCGACCGCAGGCGCCCTGGGCTGCGGTCGCGAGAGTAGTGTTCTGTAGGACCAATTACCCGAGCCGACTGACTCTCAGATGACGACCTCCGCTTCAGAATTGATTCCACAAGAGGCGTTTCGCCTCTCAGGTCAACAGGTTGCGTACTTTAATACCTTCGGGTTTCTTCATTTGCCGGGACTTTTCCGCGACGATATCGAAGCGATCACCGCCGGTTTCGAGAGGATCTTTGCGGACCCGCGGCACGAACACTGGGAATTGGGAGAGGGTTTTCTGCACGGGGGCAGGCGCCGGGTGGCAATGGCCGGCTTCATCGACAAGGACGAAACGCTTCGCGGGTTGCGGGACGATGCACGGATACTCGGAGTCGTGAAGGGCCTCATCGGCGATGACTATGAGTATGCCGAGAGCGACGGCAACATCTGGTATTGCGAGACGTCCTGGCATTCGGACGTCTACGGCTCCCCACTGTCGACGTACCACGTAAAGCTTTCCTTTTACCTCGATTCGCTGAGCGGCAACAGTGGCGCGATTCGCTTGATTCCGGGCTCCAACTTCTATGGGGAGTCCTTCGCGGAGACGCTGCGCAAGGGTCTGGCGAATCCCGAGAGGATCAAGGAGATCTATGGCGTCGAAGGCCCTGAGATCCCCGCCTGGACCTTGGCGAGCGAGCCGGGTGATCTCATTGTGTGGAACCAACGGACGATCCATGCCAGCTACAACGGTGAAGCCAGGCGCCGGTCTTTCGCACTGACCTTCAGAGAACGGGAAACCCCCGGAGAAGCGCAGTAGGCGCGACCCCTGAGTCGCCTGCAACCGGCGGAAGCGCGGCAAGAAGTCGTCGTTCTCAACCCGCGTGACGGGAGGCGATCTCCTCGAAGGCGCGTACCGAACCTCCGAAGGGTCCGGTCTGATCGGGGTGGTGGAGCACGAATTGATCGAAGCCGAGCCCCGCGTAGGGTGCGGCTAGCTCATCGAACTGATCGGCCGACGTGATGTGCGGCTCGTAGGGCATCCAGAGGAGGACCTTGCCGATCGTGGCGGGGTCGCGGCCGGTGTCTGTGCAGGCGGTTTGGAGGAGCGGGACCTGCCGCCGAATGGCGTGAAGCACCGTCTCGGGGGAGTGGGGTACTCCGGAGGTCGGACCGACGGTGACCCAGTTGCTTCCGAACTGCGCGGCCAGCCGCATGCCCTTCGCATTGCCCGCAGCGATGGTGAGGGGGATCGGTTGCTGCACACCGCCCGGCGTGCTCGGCGCCTCCCGGGCGATGTAGTGCTCGGTGTGCAATGAGGTGCGCGTCGCGTGACGTCCCTCGACGATCGGGGCCAGCACCTGGAGGAAATTGGCGAACCGGGCCAGACGTTCGGCCGGCGCCCAGGGGTCCTGGCCGAGCGCGCCGGCGTCCGGACCCTGGCTGCCCGGGCCGAGGCCCAGGTCGAGACGTCCCTCGCTGACGTCATCGAGGGCTAGGGCGTCGCGGGCGAGGGTGACCGGGTGGCGGAAGTTCGGCGTGGCGACGAGGGTGCCGAGGCGGATGCGGTCTGTGACGGCGGCGGCCGCGGCCAGGACGGGGAGGGCGGCGTGCCAGGGGCCGTCAGGCATGCCGCCCCAGCGGATGTGGTCGTAGGTCCAGGCGGTGACGAATCCGGCGTCGTCCGTCCACTCCCACTGGCGGCGGGCCTCGGGCCAGCGGTCGGTCGGGAGGATGACAAGGCCCACACGCACCGCGCGGACGCTATTACGTTGTCGCCGTGGCCAACGAGGCAGAGGCCAAGCGGTGGAACGACGCAGGGTGGGTCGCGTCTTGGACGGAGCGGGAGAAGCTGACCGAGGCCGTCTCTCCCTATGTGCTGGCGGCGGTGGGGGCCCTTCCGGGGCAGCAATTGTGCGACGTGGGGTGTGGCGGCGGCTCGTTGGCGGTTGCGCTGGCGTCGGCGGTGGGGCCGGTGGGTTCGGTGGTGGGGCTGGACATCTCGATGCCCCTGCTCGGGATGGCCTGGGAACGTGCGGCGGCGGCCGGATGCCGGAACGTGCGCTTCGTCGAGATGGACGTGCAGACGGGGTCAGGTGAAGAGGGTCCGTTCGACGTCGTGGTGAGCCAGTTCGGGGTGATGTTCTTCGACGAGCCGACCGCAGCGTTCGGGGCAATACGACGCCGCGTCGGGGATGGAGGCCGGTTCGTCTTTAGTTGCTGGCAGGACGTCGAGCGCAACCCATGGCACCTGCGCTCCGCCTTGCGGGCGTTGCTGCCGACGCCCGTGACGCCGCCGCCGGGGAAGAGCCCCGTCGGACCGTTCGTGCTGGGGGACGACGAGTACGTGCGCGACATATTGGGGGCGGCGGGGTTCGGCGCGGTGGAGTGCGTGGAGCACGAGCTCGTCGTGCGGGGGTCGGCGTTGGCAGTGGCCGACACGTCGCAGTTGGGGTTCATGGGTGTGTCGCCGGAGCGTGAGGCCGAGGCGTTGGACCTGGTGTCGCGGCACCTGGCTCGTTTTGCGGTGGGGACCCACGAGGACGGGGGCGACGTCGTCTACGAATACCCGTTGGCGTTCCGGGTCTACGACGTCCGGCCGGGACCGGCATGACAGGACGCACCGGGGCTCGTGCCGGCGCAGGGGCTCGTGCCGGTGCCCTGGCTGGAGTGGGCGCCGGGTACAGCGGGACGCCCCTGCTCAAGAAACTCGGCGTCAAGGAAGGCTCGACGCTGACCCTGGTCGGCGAGCCGGCGGGGGCGATCGGCAAGACGCCGGCGAGCGTCACCATCCGCCGCCAGGTCCGGGGTTCATCTGACGTGGTCGTGGCGTTCTTCACCCGGCGCCAGGCCCTGGAGCGCCGGGTCGGCCCCTTGTCCCGGATGATCTACCCCGACGGAGGGCTGTGGATCGCCTGGCCCAAGCGGTCGTCCGGGCTCGAGACCACCGTCAACGAGGACGTCGTACGCGAAGTTGCGCTGCCGTTGGGCCTCGTCGACAACAAGGTGTGTGCGATCGACGAGACGTGGTCGGGACTGCGGATGGTGTGGCGGCGGGAAAGAAGGGGACCCAGCTGAGCAGCGTCCGGGTCAGAACGTCGACGTCAGAAGAATCCGAGGCGTGACAGCGGCCAGATCCGGAAGTCGACCTTGCCCACGATCGTCGATTCGTTGATGGGGCCCCAGTAACGGCTGTCGCACGACTCCGGGCGGTTGTCACCCATGACGTAGACGTCCCCGCTCGGGACACGGTAGGGATGGTGCAGCGAGTACGGCGCGGCCGACGGTCCCGGTTCGGTCGAGTTCTGGTCTGCTGCTGGGAGCCACGGTTCGGGCAGGTACTTGCCGTTTATGTAGACGCGTCCCCGCGCCAGCGAAACGGTCTCGCCGGGCAACCCGATCACGCGCTTCACCAAGTCCGACACTGGGGGGCCGGCACAGTCTTCCTTCGGCGGCGTCGAGAAGACGACGATGTTGCTCCGGTCGACGCCATGGAGGTGATAGCTCAGCTTGTCGACGACGATGCGGTCGCCCACCTGAAGCGTGGGTTCCATGGAGCCGGAGGGGATGGAGTACGTCGCGACCACGAAGGTCCGCAGCAGGACCGCGATGACGACCGCAACCACGACCACGATGGCCAGCTCTATGGCCCAACGGTTCGACCGTCCCGACGAGGCGGCGACGTGGCGGCCTCGGCCCTTGTCCTCCGGTGGCTCGCCATCCGTTTGCTCCTGAGCCTGGGTATCCGTTCCCGTGGCCTGGTCCTCGACCTCCATCATCGAAGTATTACCCGGTCCGACGAGTTGGCCTGTTCAGTCGGGCAAACGTCCTGTGTCACGGCCTCGGGACAGTATGGGGACCGTGGTCGCGGCCGTCGTCTTCGACTTCTACGGGACCCTGGCCCACTGGGCCGAGGGTGCAGGCATCAATTACGCCGCGGTCTTCGCCCGACACGGCTACGTCCTGCCCGACTCCGTCCTCAACGACTACTTCACCCTCTACGACGGCGCCGACCATTACGAGCACTCGGTCAACGAGGACGCCTACGAGCGCTGGGTGCGCGCACGCCTCCGCCAACTCGTCGAGAGTGGCGGCGTCCAGCCGTTGCACGTGGACGTGCTGGTGGACTCGTTGCGCGCCGCCGACGGGGGACCCATGGTCCCATACTCCGAGGCGGAGTCGACGTTGCATGCGGTGCGGGACGCCGGACTCGCGGTCGGCGTCTGCTCCAACTGGGGCTGGGAGCTCGATCCCTTCCTCGACCAGACCGGCCTCCTCGACCTTGTCGACTCCGCCCTCACCTCCGCCCGGGTGGGGACCCGCAAGCCACACCCGGACATCTACGTCCGGACCGCGCAGTCGTTGGGCGTCGACCTGGAGGAGATCGTCTTCGTCGGGGATTCGTGGGAGCCTGACGTGCGCGGCCCCCGTCGGATGGGGATGACCGCGGTCCACGTGTGGCGCGACGACGAGCGGAGAGGCCAGGTGGCGCCCGCCCTGGACGAGGGCGACCACCGCGTCGCCGACCTGCGCGGCGTTCTGGACGTCCTCGAAGGCCTCGGGTGTGCGGTGGACGCTGGTCTCGAACTCGACTTCGACTTCGAGGAGGGCGTCGGCTGACGAGCTAGCGGTCAGCCCCCACCGGCGGTCGACCGTTCTGGGCCAGTCCCGCCGCCAGCTTCTCCCGCTCCTCGTCCGTCAGAGGCACGAAACCGCCCCCGGTACCGGCGTCCGGCGTCCCGAGCGGACGCCACCACACCGGCTCGTCGCACACCCAGGCCTCTTCTCGCAAGCCGACCTTGGTCACCTTCCCGGTCGCCGTCTGGGGCAGCGACGCCGACACGCGCACGTACCGGGGGACCCACTTGGGGCCCAGGTCGGGCTGGTCGTCCAGCCAGGCGGCGAACGCGTCCGGGTCGAAGGACCGGCCCGGCACCATCTCTAACGCGGCCATGACCTGGTCGCCGGCCCCCGACTCCGTGTCGGGGACGGGGTAGACGGCGACCACAGAGAGGTCGGGGTTGCGGGACAGGATGTTTTCCACGGGGCCGGCGGCGAAGTTCTCCGAATCGACCCGGAGCCAGTCGCCCGACCGGCCGGCGAAGTAGAAGAAACCGTCGGCGTCGACGTAGCCGAGGTCGCCGGTCCAGTAGTGGCCGTCCCGGAGCCGGTCACGTTCGGCGTCCTCCCGCTTGTAGTAGCCCTCGAACTTCCCCCGTCCGCTCCGGTTGACGATCTCGCCGATGGCCGCGCCCGCGTTCAGCAGCTTGCCGTCGGCGTCGAACTCCGCCCGCGCGCACTCCTCACCGGTCTCCGGGTTGAGCACGGCCAGGTCGACGTTGTCCACGGGCCTGCCCACCGCGCCGGCCGGCATGCCGAGCACCGGGTTGATGCTCGCCCCGCCCTCGCTCTGGCCGTAGCCCTCAATGAGGTAGCAGCCGAACCGCTTGTGGAACCGCTTGCGGTCCCGCAGCGACGCCTCCGTCCCGAACGCGCTCTTCAGCGTGTTCTCGGCGTCGTCCGGACGCTCGGGCGTGGCCAGGATGTAGGCGATCGCTTTGCCCACGTAGCTGAATTTGGTCGCCCCGAACCGGCGCACGTCGTCCATGAAGGCCGACGCGCTGAACCGTGGCCTCGTCGCAATCGTCGCACCCACCATCACGGCCGGCCCCCACAGCGCCATGAGGGCATTGCCGTGGAAGAGCGGCATGGGGCAGTAACAGACATCCTCGGTCGTGTAGCCGTAGCCGGGGGCCGCCACCTCGGCGATACCGGCCAGCCGACCCTGCGTGCAGCGCACCGCCTTGGGCACGCCCGTCGTGCCCGACGTGAAGATGAGCAGGTACAGCGCGTCTTCCGAAATGTCGCTGGCCCGAATGACGAGGTCCCGCGCCCCGTCGCTTTCGGCGTGGTCCCTCAGTAGGGCGTCGTACCGTTCCGTCCCGACCACGAGGACGTGGTTCTCGCCCAGTCCCAGGTCGAGTCCCCCGAGCAACGCGGCACCCTCGTCGTCGGTGACGATCAGCCTGCAGTCCGTCGCCCGCACGTCGGCCGCCAGCGCCTCCCCCCGGCGGGTCGGGTTGATGCCCACGATGGCCGCACCCGCCAGGGCGGCCCCGTTGAGCCAGAACAGGTACTCGGGGCCGTTGGGCAGGAGGACCGCGATATGCGGTTGGCCGGCCCCGGCACTCGAGGTCGCGAACATCGACCGGGCCAGCGCCCCCCTCGCCGCCCCTTCATAGACGGCCTCCCGCCACGTCCACGTCCCACCGGCGTCCACGACACCGGTCCGGTCGTCGTCGGACCGGGCCGCCACCATGGCGGCGACGGTCGTCATAGGAGGTCCCTCCCCACGCAATAGCCCGGAGCCCGCCGCACGAGCCCACGGTCCACGTCGGAAACCGTCGCCGCACCGCACAGCGCCAGCGCCCGGCGCAACTCGACCTCGTACCAGCGCAACAGCGCCGCCACGCCCTCCGCGCCCCCCGTCGCCACCGCCCACAGCGACGGCCGCCCCACCAACGTCGCCCGGGCCCCCAAGGCCAGCGCCTTCACCACGTCGGGCGAACGCCGGATCCCGCCGTCCACGTACACCTCCACCCGGCCGCTCACCGCGTCGACGATCTCGGCCAAGACGTCGGCCGTGGCCGGCGCATCGGCCAGCTGGCGCGCCCCGTGGTTCGACACCACGATGGCCGAAGCCCCGGCGTCAACGCACCGCACCGCGTCGTCGGCCCGTTGCACGCCCTTGACCACAACCGGCAACCCGCCGCCCAGCCCCGCCAGCCAGCCGACGTCGTCTGGGGTCAGGGCAGGCTCGAACTCCCGGGTGACGATGGCCATGAAGCCACCCTCCCGGGCGCTCGACGTGCTGTCACCCGCCAGGTTCGGCAGCGCCAGGTCGTCCGGCAGCCGCACCCCGGTCCGCCATTCCCGCAGCCGCAAACCCGACACCGGCGCGTCCACCGTCAGCACCAGCGCCCCGTACCCGGCATTCACGGCACGGGCCACCAGTTCCTCGGTCCGGGCCCGCTCCCGTAGTATGTAGACCTGCATCCACCGCGCCGCCCCGGGCGCCGCCGCCGCCACGTCCTCCAGCGGACACGTCGCCAGCGACGACAGGATCATCAGCGCCCCCGCGGCCGCCGCCCCCCGGGCCGTCGCCACCTCGGCCTCGGGGTGGGCCAGCCCCTGTATCGCCGTCGGCGCGATCGCCACCGGCGACGCCACCGCCGCTCCCAACAAAGTCGTCGCCGTCGACACCCCGTCCACCCCGGCCAGGACCCGGGGGTGGAGCTGCCAGTGCCCCCAGGCCGCCACGTTGCCGGCCAGCAGCCGCTCGTCGTCCGCCCCGCCGGCGTAGTACGCGTAGGCCATCTCACCGATGACCCGGCGGGCCTCGTGCTCGAGCTCCTCCAGCGACAGGTCCGTCACCAGCGGCCCCGGTCCGGCCCCGGCCGTCAGCCCGGTCCCCGGCAAGTCCACGCCCACCTCCACTTCCGGGTTGTGCCCCGAAGTCCTGGTCCTGGCAGGATGAGTGGGCACGAGCCGCATGGTAGGCGGCCCGGTACCCAGAACCCACCCAGCCAGGGAGCAGTCGTGCGTTTCTCGTATGCGGAGTCGATGGTCGACCCCTCGTATTACCTCCCCCTCGCCCGGGCCGCCGAGGACGCTGGATACGACGCCATGGTCGTCCCCGAGTCCATCTGCTACCCCGAACACTCCGACACCACCTATCCCTACAACCCCGATGGGACCCGCGAGTTCCTCGAGGACAAGCCCTTCCTCGAGCCGTTCTCGCTCATCCCCGCCATGGGCGCCGTCACGCAGCGCCTCCGCTTCGTCACCTTCGTCGTCAAGCTCCCCGTCCGCCAGCCCGTCCTCTTCGCCAAGCAGGTCAGCTCGACCGCCGTCCTCACCGGCGACCGCCTGCTCCTCGGCGTCGGGAGCAGCCCCTGGCCCGAGGACTACGCCATCTGCGGCGTCCCCTGGGAGCGCCGGGGCAAGCGCATGGACGAGGAGATCGCCATCATCCGCGGCCTCCTCGCCGGCGGTTACTTCGAACACCACGGAGAGATCTTCGACCTCCCGTCCGTGAAAATTTGTCCTACACCGCGCGCTCCCGTGCCGATCCTGATCGGCGGCCATCACGAGGCTGCCCTCCGAAGGGCCGCGCGCTCCGGAGATGGCTGGTTGCATGGCGGCGGCGACCCCGCCGACCTCCCCGGCCTGCTCGACCGGCTCGCCATCCTCCGCAAGGAGCACGGCACCGACTCCAAGCCCTTCGGGATCCACGTGATCTCCATGGACGCCTACACGCCGGACGGCGTGCACCGCCTCGAGGACCTCGGCGTGACGGACGTCATCGTCGGCTTCCGCTTGCCCTACGGGCACGAGCAGGACACCGAACCGCTCCAGACCAAGATCGACAACCTGCGCCGTTTCTCCGATGACGTCATCGCCAAAGTCCGCTGACCATTGACCGAGGGACACCACCCGTGACCGACACCGATACCAACACCACCCACGCACTGAACGCGCGTGAGCTCGGCATCCGCTCCCGCGCCGCCGTCCACGCCCGCGACCGCGACGGCTGGCTGAACCTCTTCGCCGAGGACGCCATCGTCCAGGACCCCATCGGGCCCTCTCCCTTCGACCCCGAGGGCAAGGGCCATCACGGCCGCGCCGCCATCGCCGCGTTCTACGACGAGGTCATCGCCCCAAGCGAGGCGGTCGACTTCGAAATCACCCAGTCCTACCTCGCCGGCGACGAGGTGGCGGACGTCGGCATCATCCGGACGACGATCGCCGGCGGCACGCACCAGGCCGTCGTGCACGTCGTCATGACCTACCGCAGCGACGGCGCCGGCAAGATCGCCTCGCTCCGCGCCTACTGGGAATTCGACAAGCTCGAGCTGGTCGAACTGTCCTGACCGTGTCGACCACCCCGAACCTCGTTCGTAACGGCCTTTTCCGCGGCGGCGGTCCGGGGGAGCCCACCGTGCTCCTGGCCGGCCGCTGCACGAACTGCGGCTCGCATCTCTTTCCCCGAGCCGACACCTGCACCTACTGCGCCGCCGCCGACCCCGAGCCGGTCGAGCTCACCGGCCCCGGAACTTTGTGGGCCTGGACCGCCGTGACCGCGCCCCCGCCCGGCTACGAGGGCGACGTCCCCTTCGGCGTCGGCGTCGTGGAGTTCCCCGAGGGCATCCGCGTGATCGGGCGCCTGACCGAGAACGACCCCTCCGCTCTGCGCGCCGGACAACCCATGGCGCTCCTCCTCGTCCCCCTCCACGACGACGTCCTCACCTACGCCTTCACCCCGACGTCCACGTCCTCATGACGAACGTTGCGATCACCGGTGTCGGGCTGCACCCCTTCGGGCGCTTCGATGGCGCGTCCACCACCGACCTCGGCGTCCTGGCCGTCCGGCGCGCCCTCGCCGAGTCCGGCATCGGCAAAGGCGGCTTCCAGGCCGCGTTCTGCGGCACGGCGTACGGCGGCGTGGCGACCGGACACAGGATCTTGAGCCGGCTCGGCATGACCGGCATGCCCATCGTCGACGTCGAAGCCGGCTGCGCCTCTGGGAGCGCGGCCCTCATGCTCGCCGCCGCCGCCATCCGGGGCGGTCAGTACGACACCGTCCTGGTCTTCGGCGTCGACAAGATGCCCAAAGGCATCATCCGCTCGTCCTTCTTCGAACCCTGGCAGGAGGAGGCGGGCCTCGCCGCCACGCCCTCGTTCTTCGCCCTGCGCGCCCAGCGTCTCGCCCTGACCTCGGGCGTCACGAAGGACCATCTGGCCCGCGTCGTCGTGAAGAACCGCCGCAACGGTGTCCACAACGCCGACGCCATGTTCCGCAAGGAAACATCAGTAGACGAGGTGCTCTCCTCCCGCGTCGTCTGCGAGCCGTTGCACCTCTTCATGCTGTGCTCTCCCAACGAGGGCGCCGCCGCCCTCGTCCTCCGCCGCGAGGAGCTCGCCTCGACCTCCGACTCGTCCACCTCGTCGCCCCCCGTCCGGCTCGCCGCGGCCGTCCTCCGTTCGCACCTGCCGGGATCCGTCCTCAGCGAGTCCACCCCCTTGTCTGGGCTCACCGACGACGACGTGCCGGCTCCCACCACCCTCGCCGCGCAGGCCGCGTACGAGGAGTCCGGGATAGGCCCCACCGACCTCCATGTCGTCGAGTGCCAGGACACCGATGCCGCCCGGGAGCTGCAGTCCTGCGAGGAGCTCGGCTTCTGCGAGCCCGGCGGCGCCGCCGAACTGTTCGATTCCGGCGCCACCGAGTTGGGTGGCCGCCTCCCCGTCAACGCGAGCGGCGGCCTCCTCTCCAAAGGGGAGCCCCTCGGGGCCTCGGCCCTCGGCCAGGTCGTCGACCTCGTCTCCCAGCTCCGGTCGGAGTGCGGCTCCCGTCAGGTTGAGGGTGCCCGCACCGCATTGGCGCATACTGTCGGCCGCGGCGCCAACGCGGGGGTGGTCATCCTCACCCGGTAGGGCTCGCGTACGGTCGTGGACAAGAGCTGGGCGACGGAAGATCGCGGTGTGCCAAAGCAGCCTGCAGAGAGGCTCTCGATGCTCTTGGCCGTCGTCGGGTTCCTGACCCCGGTCGCGCTTTACCTCTGGCTCATCTCCGCTGACGGAGTCGACATGGTCCGCGCCGACCAGTGGTTCGACGTCAAGCTGATCCACGAATGGTCGGCGGGGACCCTGAGTCTTGGCGACCTTTGGGCGCAGCACGGCGAGAATCGGGTGCTGTTCCAAAACCTCATCACACTGGTCCTGGCGCGGTTCTTCCATTACAACGTCCTCATCGAGGAGTACCTGGGCGCCACGCTCTTGGTGGCCGCACTGGCGCTGATCGTCTTGGCTCACCACCGACGATCTCCTTCGACGCCATGGCTCTGGTACTGCCCGGTCGCCTTCCTCCTGCTGACTGTGGCGCAATGGGGAGGCACGCTCTACGGCTACTCCCTCGGTTGGTACCTGATCGTGCTCTGCCTCGCGGCAGCGCTCTTCTTCCTCGACAAGACCACTCTTTCGTGGATCGGCTGGACCGGTGCCGCAGTGGCCGCCGTGATCGCCAGCTTCTCGTCGTTGCAGGGTCTTTTCGTATGGGTGGCCGGGCTGAGCATCCTGCTGCAGAGGGGGCGGCCGACACGGATGATCGTGGCCTGGCTCGGCACGGCGATCCTCACGACAGCCCTCTATTTCTATCGTTGGGACGCGACTCAAGGCAGCGGTGTCTCCTACGCGTTTGGGCATCTCGGAAACACCCTGCAGTACTTCTTTTTCGCCATCGGAGACGTCGTCTCCGTTCCGTTGCCCGACTCCCCTCATGGCGCGCAATACGGTGTGCTTCTCCTCGGAATTGCCATCTTCGCTGTTGCCATCTGGTCACTCGGCTCGCATGGGTTCCGGGTCGACCAGGCGAGTGCGCGGCCTCTCGGAGTGCCCCTGATCTGGGTGGGTCTCTTGTTCGCTGCGGCAGCGGCCGTCGCCCGATCAGAAGACGGCATCAGTAATGCCAGTTTCTCGCTCTACGTGGCCTTCGACATGTTGATCCTGCTCGGGTGCCTTCTCGTGGCAATCGACCGAACACCACGTGATCTGGAGGCGCCGACGAAGAGGGCATCGTTTGGCCTCCGCCTCAACTTCAAGGTGGCCGTCGGTGCACTGGTACTGGTCCAGGTTCTGGCCGGCACAGTGAACGGAATCACCAACGCGCGTACGTACCGCGGCTACGAGGTGATGGGAGCCGTCCTGGAGGCCAAGATCCATCAGGCACCGGACGGACTCGTGGTAAGCCAGCTCGGCGCGGGCTACGAGACCGCCACCTTCATTCGGCGGATGACCGCGTACGCACAGTCCGAACACCTGTCACTGTTCTCGACTGACCAAGTCGATTGGTACAGGAGTCAACAGATCCCGAAGAACACGACTCCGCCAGTTGTGGTGCTCGGGAAGCCCCAGGCGGGCGAAGTGCTTCACGGTATGACGTTCCTCGATGCCGGTGCGTCGGACCCGTTCGGCGTGACCGCAGTACGATTCTTCGGTCGCCACGGTGACGATGGACCGCGGTTCCTGATCGGGCAGGGTGTCCGTTCGCCAGTAGGGTGGCTCGGACGATGGGACACCGAGCGGTTGCCCAACGGGACTTACCTCGTTGAGGCCGTTGCGTCCTCTCCCGGAGGTCTGCAGAGCAGCAATTCTTGGGTACGAGTACAACTCGGCAATTAGTCGGGCGTCGTCAGCCGCTGATCCCGAGTTCCTCCAAGACGGCGGGCAGCTCCGACAACGACGAGATCGTCGCATCCGGCGCCTCCACCAACACGCCGGCCCACGGCCCCTCGCCCTCTCGGTCGAGCCACACTGCCGACCATCCCGCCCGCTTCGCCCCGGCGACGTCGTTGACGACATGGTCGCCCACTAGGACGCAGGCCGACGGCTCAACCGAGAGGTCACGCTCCACCACCTCGAAAATGCCTTTCTCCGGCTTTGCGATGCGGTGGTCCTGGGCGAAGACGACCGAATCGAAGTAGCCGGCGAGCCCTACCGTCTCGGGCAGACGGCTCCCGTTCGACAGCAAGCCGAGGCGGTAGTGGCCCAATGCCCGCAAACCATGCAGACAGGGCAGCGTGTCGTCGAACAAGGCCGGGTCCCGATCCCTGTACCGGAAGTACGACGCCGCCAATTGCGCCGCCAGCGCCTCGTCCGCTCCAACATCACCATCACCGCCACCCGACGAATCAGTCTCCTCCGACGCCCGCAGCCGGGACAACGTCCGTGCCAAGCCGAGCACCCGCAGGCGGGCGAGGTTGTACTCGCGCCCCGCCCACTCGTCTCCCACGACGGTCCGGTCCGCTTCCAGGTCCTGCCACCGCAGCCCGTCGGTGAACGCGCAAGGACGGGTCCGCCGGAGGTCGTCTACGACCGCCATCAACGCGTCGCGCATGACGCGCTCGAAGTCCCACAGCGTCTGGTCCCCGTCGAAGAGGACGGCCTCTATCACGTCACGCCGTCAAGACGACCTTGCCGAACTTCGCTCCCGCCGCGAACCGCTCGTAGGCCGCCTCCGCCTCGGACAAGGGGAAGGTCTCGCACACCGGCACCCGTACTCGCCCGTCGCGCAACAGCGGCAGCACCTGCGATACGACCCCTGCCGCCACGTTCGCCTTCTCCCGCCGACCGCGGGCCCGCAGCGTCGATCCACCTATACGGAGCCGTCCCCGCATCACCTGGAACAGGTCCAGCTCGACTGTCGCACCCGCTCCCACCCCGATCACGACTACACGCCCCCCGGTCGCCACGGACGGCAGCGCCGACGTCAGGCTCGGCGCTCCCACCAATTCGAGGACCACGTCGTACGGACCTGCCTCCGCCTCATGGCCCGGCTCTATCACCATCGCCCCCAACGCCTCGACGTCGCCCCGCCGGCCGCCGTCACGCACCGTCGCCACCACCGAGGCCCCGGCCGCCACGGCCAGCTGCACGCCGGCGGTCCCGACGCCGCCCGCGGCGCCCGACACCAGCACCCGCTCGCCCATGGACAGCCCGGCCTGCGTGAAGAGCGCGTCATACGCGGTGGAGAAGACCTCGGGAAACCCTCCCGCCTCCGGCCACGCCAGTCCGTCGGGCACCGCAAGCGCATGCACCTCGTCGACGATCGCCCGCGTCGCTTGCGCCCCGCCCCCCACGACGGCCATCACCCGGTCACCCGCTTGCCAACCCGTCACCTGACGCCCGACGTCCACGACCTCGCCGGCGAACTCCATGCCAGGGATATCCTGCGGCCAGCCCGGAGGCGCGGGGTAGAAGCCCGCCCGCTGGACCAGGTCCGCGCCGTTGATCCCGGCCGCCCGCACCGCCACGAGGAGCTCCGTGTCCCCCGGGACCGGGTCATCTCGCTCCTCCCACACCAGCCGCCCGTCCTGAATCACCACTGCGTGCACGGCGGCCACCCTATGGGCCCCCACTTCGTACGAGCCCGAGCGCCCGCCGCCTAAGGGCCGGTAGGGTCCGGTCATGACCCTGTACGACATCCCTATCCACACCCTCCAGGGCGGAGAAGCCACGCTCGGCGACTACGCCGGCAAGACGCTGCTGCTCGTCAACGTCGCGTCCAAGTGCGGCCTCACGCCCCAGTATGAGGGACTCGAGCGGCTGCAGAAGACCTACGGCGACCGTGGCTTCAGCGTCATCGGGTTCCCCTGCAACCAGTTCCTTGGGCAGGAGCCCGGCACGGCGGAGGAGATCGAGCAGTTCTGCTCCACCACGTACGGCGTCACGTTCCCCCTCATGGAGAAGATCGAGGTGAACGGCGAGGGCCGGCACCCCATCTACGCCCAGTTGACCGAGAAGCGGGACGCCGAGGGGAACGCCGGCGACATCACGTGGAACTTCGAGAAGTTCCTCGTCTCCCCCAAGGGCGAGATCGTGGCCCGCTACCGGCCCCAGGTCGAGCCGGAGGACCAAGTCATCGTGGGCGACATCGAGGCTCAGTTCGCCGCCGCTTGACCCCCCCGCACCCCGTACAGGCGGGGTTTCACGCGTCCATCTTCGACATGGACGGGCTGCTCATCGATTCCGAGATCCTCTGGCACGAGGCCGAGGTCGACATCCTCGGCGGCCTCGGGGTGCCCCTCGCGGAGGACGGCTGGCGAACGACCAAGGGCATGTTCGTGGGCGAGGTGACGGCGCACTGGTTCGCCCTCTATCCCTGGCACGGCCCCTCGCCCGACGAGGTGGCGGTCTCCATCGTCGATCGGGTCATCGAGCTGATCTTCCAGAAGGGGGAGCTCAAGCCGGGCGCCGAGCATGCCATCGACCTCTGTGACGAGCGCGGCCTGGTGCTCGCCGTCGCCTCGTCCTCGGAGTACCGGTTGATCGAGGTCGCGCTGGAGCACTTCGACCTCAGTGATCGCTTCGCCATGGTCCACTCCGCCGAAGACGAGCACTACGGCAAGCCGCACCCCGCCGTCTTCCTCACGACGGCCGGCAAACTCGGCGTACCGCCCCGGCGGTGCCTCGTGTGGGAGGACGCCCCGGCCGGCGTGCTCGCCGCCAAGGCGGCGTCCATGGCCTGCATCGCCGTGCCCGAGGCCGCCGAAGCACACCATCCCGCTTTCGGTCTGGCCGACCTCGTCGTGGAGTCCTTGTGCGACGTCGACGACACCGGGCTCGACGTCGTCGAACGAAGAAGCCTCATGGGGACGCCTGGGTAGAGTCGCCAGCCGTGAGGAGGACCGGCGCCGTCACGAAGCGGCCCTGTGCGTTCGTGTCGGCCATCGCAACCCTGTGCGGCATCCTCGTCGTTGTTCCATCGACGGCCGCCCTCTCGTCCGCTGCTGCCCCCTCGACCGACTGGGGTGCCACCGCGCAGTCGCCGTGCGACCCGCTCGATACGAGCCTCTGCATGCTGCCCTTCCCCGACGACTACTACACGCTGCCCGACCGCGCCATGGCCACCGGTCGCCGCGTGTACTTCCCGCCCGGCGCGTTCCCCGCCCGGGCGGGGGGCGGCCCTGTGAACCCCACTCCGTGGGAGGCCAACGACGGCTTTAGCCCCGGCTCCACCATCCTCACCCACGTGCCCGGCGTGAGCCTCGCCGTCAGCCGCCTCGCCACCGTCTCGGACATGGGGGCCTCACTCTCTGCGCAGAGCCCCGTCGTCCTCATCGACGCGACCAACGGTGAATGGTGGCCGACCTGGACCGAGCTCGACGTCACCGATCCCGACCCCTCGACCCAAGTCCTCATCATCCATCCCGCGCGCAACCTCGTCGAGGGCCATCGGTACCTGGTCGCCCTCCGTGACCTCAAGCGCGCCGACGGGTCGCCGATCGCGCCGGGGGCGGCGTTCGCTTCGGTGCTCGGCCCACCATCCTCCGCCTCGACCTCCAGCGCCCTGAGCGCGCCCTACGCGGCGCATCTCCGGACGGTGCTCGACGAGCTGCGCCTTTATGGCGTCTCTTCGCAAGGCCTCTTCCTGGCGTGGGACTTCACCGTCGCCAGCACGCGCAACATCACCCAGCCGGCCCTGACCATGCGGGATCAGACCTTTGCCGCGTTGGACAATGGCGTCGGACCGTTTCAGGTCACCAGGGTCGTCAACGACCCGCGGGACAATCCCGACTTGGCCCGTGTCGTCGTGGGGACGTTCTCCGTGCCGAGCTACCTCAGCGGCCCGGCAGGGTCGAGCGGATCGGTGCTCACGGAGGGGGCGAACGGCCTGCCCGTCCAGCGGCCCGGCCACGTGGTCCGGGCCAACTTCGAATGCGAGATCCCCAAGGCCGCGTCATCCGCGCACCCGGCATCTGTCGGCGTGTACGGGCACGGGTTATTCGGGTCCGCCGCCGAGGTGACAGCGTCTGCCGTCCCGCAGTTCTCGAACGCGTACGACTATTCGTTCTGCGGCACCGACTGGCTCGGGTTGTCGTCGAGCACCATTGCGCTTGCGCTTGGGGTGACCTCCGACTACGCCCAGTTCCCTGCGTTGGCGGACAACCTGCTCCAGTCGTTGCTCGACGCGCAGGTCCTGGGCAACCTCATGGTGAACCCCAAGGGGCTCGCCGACAATCCTGCCTTCGAAGACGCGGCGCCCCGGGCCCTGATAAATCCTGAGTCGGGCCTGGTCTATTACGGGAACTCCGAGGGCGGGATCATGGGCGGCGCTTTCACCGCTCTTTCCACCGAGGTCCGCCGGTCCGTCCTCGGCGTGCCGGGCATGGACTACGCGGTTCTACTGACGCGGAGCTCGGACTACATGCCTTTCCAAAACCTGATCGACCAGTCGTATCCCGACAAGGCCGAACAGCAACTGGGCTACGACCTTATCCAGATGCTGTGGGACCGGGCCGAGGCCGACGGGTACGCGGAACAGATGACCGGAGGTCTCCCGGGGACCCCGACGCACCAGGTCCTCTTGGAGGAGGCCTTTGGCGATCACCAGGTGGCCAACGTCGCTACCGAGACGGAGGCCCGGACGATCGGGGCCCGCGTCCACGAGCCCGCCCTCGCCCCCGGCCGGAGCCTCGAGGCCCAGCCCTTCTGGGACCTGGCCCCGCTGCACAAGCCGTCCAACGGTCCAGCGCTCTTCGTCTGGGACACCGGAGTGCCCGCCGCGCCGCTGACGGACACCCCGCCAACGGTCGGTCCGGACCCGCACGACACCACGCCCCGCACCTTCCCGCCCTTCTGGGCACAGATGCACCGATTCTTCACCACGGGATCGGTAACCGACCCCTGCGGTCCCAGACCCTGCACCGGCCCATCCCCCTCCGGCCCGTAGCGGGGACTCGAGGCTCGGGTGTTCGCGGGGCCGAGCCATCGCCTCGTAGAGCGGCCACAGACATCGACGGTCCTCGCCCTCCGATCGCACAAGAGGCTCGACGACCATGGCATCGAAGGCTGCGCCCTGTGCCGCCGTGCCCGGACGATGATGATCGGGCGGGTCATGAGGTCGCGCTCGATGAGCCCCGAACCCGTCGTCGCGTCGAACGGCCGGACGATCGCGGGCACGAGCTCTGCTAGCGCGAGTCCTGATCAGTAGTCGGACACTCATCTTGTTAGGGTGACCCCGTTCCGCGCGGAGGAATGGGGTCGGTGACACTCGAGCGCTACGTAGAGGGTCTGGTGTACATCGCCATCGCCCTCATTCCCATCGGCATGGCATCGTACGCATTGCGGGCACGACTGCTTCCCGCCTGGAGAGGCGCAATAGCACGCCTGGCCGAGATCATCATCGGGTTGAGCGTCGTGATCGTCGTGTCCGAAATTCTTGGCGCCGTATCTGTCTTCCGAACGGCAGCCATTGTCCCAACGCTCGCCGTGGTCGGGTTGGCGGGGTGGTGGGTCGGACGTCGAGGAACTGGGGGCTCGGATTCCCAAGATGAAGGTGTAGGTGAAGGCGGCCCCGGAGCGCTCTCGCCCTGGGCGTCAGTCGTCGCGTTGATCGCGACCAGCGTTCTCGTTGCCGAGTGGAGCACTCGGACGATCGATGCATACCACCACGGAATGCTCACAACCGACACGCTGTGGTACCACATGCCGCTGGCGGCTCGGTTCGTCCAACAAGGCACCATCACGCCGCTCCACTACATGGACGCAGGCGACGTGACCGTCTTCTTCCCCGCCAATTCAGAACTGATCCACGGGCTGGGAATCATGTTCATGAGTAACGACGTGCTTTCACCCTTTGTAAATCTGGGTTGGATGGCCGTGGCGCTCCTGGCGGCGTGGTGCATAGGAAAGCCCTTCGGCGTGGCACCCGTCTCCCTCACTGGAGCGGTCGTACTGTTGGCCACACCCGGGCTGGTGGCGACTCAGCCCGGTGGAGCGTACGACGATGTCATGGGCCTGGCTCTGCTGCTCTCCAGCGCCGCGCTGTTAGTCACGGGTTATTTCACGGACGGTGTGCCTCGGCTCGCCGGCCAGGGCGCCGCCGCGCTGGCAGCGGGCCTGGCGCTAGGCACGAAGCTGACCTTCATCGCCCCAGTCGGGGCACTGACAGTCGGCGTTGTCGTCCTCGCTCGACGGGGTCGCCGCCTGCGGGAGGGAGCAGTGTGGCTACTGCTGTTGGCCCTGACCGGAGGGTTCTGGTACTTCCGCAACTTGATCGTCGTGGGCAACCCGCTCCCATCGCTTAACCTCAAGCTTGGTCCTTTGGCTCTTCCAAGCCCTGCGACTCACACGGCGTCCTCGACCATCGCTCAATTCCTGCTGCAGGGTTATTCATGGCGTGAGTACTTTCTGCCCGGGCTTCGCCTGTCGTTCGGACCAGCCTGGTGGGCGCTGCTCGCTCTCGCGGGCGCAGGACTGGTGCTCTGTATCCTGTCGGGGCCCAATCAGGTGGCACGTATGCTCGGCTGGGTCGGATTGGCTGCCGCTGCTGCCTTCGTTTTCACTCCCCAGTACTTGGCGGTTCTGGGTGTTCCGTTTTACTTCGTTTACAACGTTCGTTATGTCGATCCAGCCATCGTGTTCGGGTTGGTGCTTTTGCCCGTCATTCACCAGTTGCGCCCGGCGAAACGCCTCTGGCTTCTACTCATCGTGTATTGCGTCATCCTGGCCGCGACCCAACTTGACGGGACGATCTGGCCCATCAACCTATTCTCACAGCGCTTTGCACCTCCGATCCGCGGCGCCGAAGCCGTCGGCGGTTTGCTATTGGGGATCGTTACGTTCGGTATCGGATTGGTGCTGATCTACGCCCACCGTCACCCACGCGCCGAACGGATCAGGCGGCGGGCCGTTTACCCAACCATCATCGCCTTGAGCCTCCTGATACTGGGAATGGGATTCAGTCTCCAGCAGTACTATCTACGACACCGGTACACGGGAACAGACGTTCCGTTCGTTTACAGCTGGGCTCAAGGCGTAAGCGATGCCCGCATTGGGGTGGCCGGGGAATACATGCAGTTTCAGTATGCGCTGTATGGCCGCGACCTGACCAACTATGTCCAGTATGTAGCACAGCCGGAGCCCTACCACGGCAATACGGCGATCGCCAGCTGTAACCAATGGCGTCGACTTGTCAACGCCGGCGACTACGACTACGTCCTAACATCAACCGGACTCGTTTCCGACCGAAAGCAGGTGTTCACAACTCCATTCTCGTATACCGTATGGACCGCCGAAGATCCGGCGTCAAGCTTGGTTCGCCGTGAGATACTTGCCTTTCCGACCTCTTCGGGGGCTAGTACCAAATTCATGGGCATCTCGCTCTTCCGGCTGCACGGGAGGCTCGACCCGGCTCGCTGTGTCTCACCGAGCCTGCAGAAGAGCGTCCCGACGCCGAACTAACATCATGGCGGTGGGTGTAGCAGACTTGCCCCGTGACCTAATGGTTTCGCCCAAAGCGCCCGGCGTTTTGGGGGAATACGCTGCTCTCCTGGCTAGAGGGACTTGAAGGCGACGCGTCGCTTTCGAGGGGTTGGATCTGTGCGCAAGACCAATGTCGACATCGCACTCCCCGTGCTCAATGAGCGAACAGTTGGTCGATCGGTCAATCGCGTTCACCGGCCGCAACGCATCGTTCTTCGCCAGACGGAAAGTCGACCTGCTCGGAAGGATTGAGGAGCAGAGAGGACACGATCTGGGCGACGAAAACCTCCTGGATGTTGGCTGCGGTACAGGCACGACAGACCGTCATCTCGTGGGTGAGGTGCGGACTCTGCACGGCGTTGATATTTCGGAAACGATGCTCGCCACGGCGAGGCAGAACGTGCCCGGCGCTCACTTTCAGTCGTACGACGGGACGGGGCTCCCTTTTGATCGTGCCATGTTCGATGTGGTCGTGGCCATCGGCACTCTTCACCATGTTCCGCCGGCCCAGTAGCAGCGCTTTGTCACTGAGCTCAACGGTGTCACTCGACCCTGTGGTCTCATCGCCATCTTCGAACACAACCCGACCAACCCTCTGACGCGCCGGGCGGTGCGAGGATAAGAGTTGGACGTTGGCGTGGAGCTGCTTTCGGCCGAAAGGGTGAAGGAGTTGTTGGGTGTATCGGGCGCCGAGGTGCTCGGGTGTCACTATCTGCTCTTCACGCCCTGTCGGGGGAGGCTCGGTACAGGCCTCGATCGGTGGCTGCGGGCAGTTCCAGTTGAGGGCCAACATGTGGTGACTGCTGCGGCGGTCCATCCCTGAGGTAGTCGGGTGGTCAGATGACGATTCTCTATGGCCCCTTCCGCGCGATTTACCCTCGCCGACGCCCTTAGGGCTGCAGGTGCGCACCTTCAGGTGGCTCGAACAGGCCTGTTAGAGGGTCAGCCGAGGACCTTGGAGAACCGGATTTGGCAGGCCGGAGGTGGCGACCATCGGCGGCGACGTGCACTCGCTGCCAGCCGGCGGCGTTGTAGAGGGCCACCGCCTCGGGTTGGCGGTCGCCCGTCGCCAGCTGCATCCTGACATGACCGAGGCCCAGCGCCTCCTCCTCGAGCGCCGCCATGAGGGCCCGGCCGAGGCCGCGCCCGCGCCAGCCGGGATCGACCCAGAGGCGCCTGACCTCGCCGATTGTCGGGGCGATACTGCGCAGGCCGACTCCGCCGACCGGCGGTGCGTCGGCCCAGTCGCGGCGGGCCACAAGGATGGCGCCGTCGGGAGGGTCGAACATGGCCGCCGTGAGCCCGTGCTCGGCGGCATCGAGGAAGCCATAGCGCTCGACAAGCTCCGCCTCGGCCCGGGCCACGACGAGGCGCGGGCCATCACCGCTGTAGGCCTCGGGCCGTATGGTGACGCCCGGCGGGGGAGCGGAGGTCGACCGCGGCATACCCTCTATCCTTGTCGACACGCAGGCGGCCCTTTCCCGGCGCCCACTGCTCCATTCCCGTGTTCACGCCCGTACCTCCCGATATCGACTTCGTCGCACTCGAGCAGGCCGAATTGGCCCGCTGGGCGTCCCATCGCGTCTTCGAGCGCTCCGTGGAGCAGCGGAAGGAGGCTCCCCCGTGGGTCTTCTACGAGGGCCCGCCGACCGCCAACGGGCTGCCCGGCCTGCACCACGTGTGGGCCCGCGTGTACAAGGACCTCTTCTGTCGCTTCCGCACCATGGACGGCGCGTATGTTGCCCGCCGCGCCGGCTGGGACACCCACGGCCTCCCCGTCGAGGTGGAGGTCGAGAAGAAGCTCGGCATCACAGGCAAGCGGCAGATCGAGGAGCAGGTCGGCATTGCCGAATTCATCCGCCTTTGTCGCGAGTCCGTCTACTCCTACGTCGACGAGTTCGAAAGGCTCACGACCCGCATCGGCTATTGGGTCGATATGGGAACTGCCTATTGGACGCTCAGCCCGTCCTACATCGAGTCGGTGTGGTGGCACCTCCAGCAGCTGTACGACCAGGGACTGTTGTACGAGGACCTCAAGGTCGTGCCCTACTGCCCGCGCTGCGGCACGCCGCTGTCGAGCCACGAGCTCGGCCAGCCCGACGTCTACCGTGACGAGGAGGACGAGTCGGCCTACGTGCGGCTGCCCTTGGTCGATCCCGATCCGGCCGTCGTCGGGGACGCGACGTCGCTGGGGGTGTGGACGACGACACCCTGGACGCTGCTCTCCAACACCGGCGTCGCGGTCAATCCCGAGCTGACCTACGCCGTCGTGGACGGGACGATCGTGGCCGAGGAGCTGGTCGACGAAGTGCTCGGGGAGGGAGCACGCGGGCGGATCACCAAGCGGCTCCCCGGCGCCGCGCTGGTCGGCCTCCGCTATGTACGGCCCTTCGACGACTTGACCCCGGAACACGCCGTGGACGGATGGCAGGTGGTGCCCGCGGAGTACGTCACGACCGAGGAGGGCACGGGCCTTGTGCATCTAGCCCCTGCCTTCGGCGAAATCGACCGCCAGATCGGCCGGGAGAACGGACTCCCGTCGCTCAACCCGGTGGGCCCGGACGGCCGCTTCACCGAGGACGTCTCGTGGCTGGCCGGTCGCGACGTCCGGGAAGCCAACCACGACATCAACGACCGGCTCGAAGCGACCGGCTTTCTCCTCCGCCGCATGCCCTACGTCCACTCGTACCCACACTGTTGGCGCTGCAGGACGCCCCTCATCTACTGGGGCAAGCCGAGCTGGTACATCGCCACGTCGACCCGCAAACAGGACCTGCTCGCCGCGAACGAGACGGTGGATTGGCACCCCTCCTACATCAAGCACGGGCGTTTCGGCGAGTGGCTGGCCAACAACGTCGACTGGGCGCTCTCGCGGGACCGCTACTGGGGCACGCCGCTCCCGGTGTGGCGCTGTGGCCGTGGCCACGCCCGGTGCGTGGGTTCGCTGGTGGAGCTGTCCGACCTCTGTGGCCGCGACGTCACCGCAATCGACCCGCACCGCCCGACTATCGACGAGGTGACCTTCATCTGTTCCACGTGCGCGGCCGAGGGTTTCGACGACGACCTGTCGGTATCTCGGCGCGTGGAGCCGGTCATCGACGCATGGTTCGACTCCGGGTCGATGCCGGCGGCCCAGATTGGCTATCCGCACCAGGAGGGATCGAAAGAGGCGTTCGTCTTCCCGGCCGACTTCATCTCGGAAGCCATCGACCAGACCCGGGGCTGGTTCTACTCGCTGCTTGCCATCAACACGATCGTTTTCGGCGAGAGCCCGTATCGCCATGTCGTCTGTCTCGGCCACATCGTCGACGCCGAAGGTCGAAAAATGTCCAAGTCTCTCGGCAACATCATCGACCCCTGGAAGATCCTCGACACCCGGGGCGCCGACGCCATGCGCTGGTGGATGTTCAGCCAAGGCTCGCCGTGGACGCCGACCCGGGCCACGCTGGGTGCCATCGACACCGCCATGCGCGACATGCTGCTGACACTGTGGAACACGTTCAGCTTTTTCACCACCTACGCGTCGCTCAACGCGTTCGATCCGGCCGAGCCCGCTGTTCCGTCCCCGTCCGATCGGGGCCCGCTCGACCGTTGGATCCTGTCGCGCCTCGCCGGCACGGTGGAGGCGGCGACCACCGCACTGCGTCATTACGAACCGCTCGATGCCGCGACCGCACTCGGCGCCCTCGTCGACGACCTCTCTAACTGGTACGTCAGGAGGACCAGGCGGAGGTTTTGGCGAACCGACCCCGATGCGCCGGCTGGTGACACGCTGGCAGCGCAGGCCACCTTGCACACGGTGTTGACGACGCTCTCCTTGTTGTTGGCGCCGTTCTGCCCGTTCGTGGCCGACACTATGTGGCGCGACCTTGCGGGTGCCGTGGACGATGAGTCAGTGCACCTGGCGGACTGGCCCGAGTCCGATGCGACCATGATCGACCGCGAACTCGAGGCACAGATGGACCTGGCCCGACGCCTGACCTCGCTCGGCCGTGCGGCCAGGAGCGAGGCCTCGGTCAAGGTGCGCCAGCCGCTTGCCCGTGCCCTCGTGTTTCTGCCGGCTGGCGCCCCCGAGATCCTCACCGACATCGTCTCCGAAGAGCTCAACGTCGACGAGGTCGACCTCGCCCGCGAGCTGGGCGAGGTCATCGGCTTCGAGCTGGTGCCGAACTTCCGCACGTTGGGGCCGCGGCTCGGGAAGAAGGCACAGGAGATCAGCGGCGCGTTCGCCGCGCTCGACGGTGTGGTGGCCGCGGCCGCGCTCGAGGACGGCCGATCGATCAACGTCACCCTCGGGGACGAGACGTTCGAGCTGACCCCCGAGGACGTGCAGTTGCGCGTGCGCCCTCAGCCTGGCTTCGCCGTCTCGCGCGAGGGCGGCGAGGTCGTCGCCCTCGACCTGACTCTCAACGACGATCTCCGCAAGAGGGGCCTCGCCCGCGAAGTGGTCCGACTCATCCAAGACCTGCGCAAGACAAGCGGGCTCGATGTCTCCGACCGGATCCGTCTGCACCTGGTCGGCCTCGACGTGATCGCCGACCACTTCGACTTCATCGTTCGAGAGGTCCTTGCCGTGGAGATCGTCGTAGGCCCGGGCGAGGGAGATGGGACCGTACTCGATCTCGCAGACGACCTCCTCGACATGCCCGTCAGGGTCTGGCTGCGAAAGGCCTGACCGACTCGGCCGTGCCTTAGCGGTCGGTCCGCGACGAGCGGCGCTGTGTCGTCACCTCCGTCAAGCTTGGGGGGCGGAGCTCCTCTTGTCTGGATCCGAACGCCTCGATGAGCGGGCCGCAACCGCATGCTGCTCGGGGCTGTGTCACAGAGATCCCCAGGCCGAGCTGCTCGGCGTTCGGTTGGCCAAAGAGTCCGTACGCGACATCAATATGACCGATGACGCCAAGGAGGCCCGGGTGCTCCTCAGAAGGCCATCGTCGGGTGCAAGTGTGACGAGGTCAAAGGGATCCGCTTTCTTGGAGACCCTCCGAGCGTTGCAAGGGGGAGATACTGAACCACCACCGCACCGGCACCTCGAACGGGCCGACCGAAGGGCTGAGTTTTTGCGTGAAGAAGGTCAAGCGGGCTGGCCACGGCTTCACCTGCTTCGAACACTGCCGGCTGCGAGTGCTTCTCCACACAGGTGGTGTCACCTGTCCCAGACGCCCGTCACCGCCGAGGATCAGAACCCGCTCTCCCCACTCGTCCGTGTAGAGCCCCATTCCGAGGGGTCAGGTCACAGGCATCGCGAATGCAAAGAAGAGTTTGCCTCCTCAACGAATAGTCCGCCGTAATTCCTTATTCCTCAAATCACAGAGACGACGACCATAGCGATAGAACTCCATGTCAGCGGCATTGTCGGTTGCGATTCGGCGACGGAACGCAGCGCTAACGTTCCCACTCTCGATTCCGACTCTCTGATTGGGTATCGCCTCGAAACGCCAGTGAAAACGATCTCGCAACTCTCCAATGAGTTCGTTGTAGCGTTCTTGGAGTCCTATTACGTGCACCCGCTCAAGATTTTCGATCGCTAGGGCGAGACGCGATTCATCCACTTCGATGACATCAAGTGCGCTCTCAAGGGGATCACTCTTCGTCATCGCGAACATTTTGGCTTGATGATTGTGTATCACCCATGGGAAATAAAAAGGATCCTCATAAATCTCTTCGAGGCTCAAATTGCGATGATGTGGATGGTAATACTTTGCATGTTTGAGGTACGAGATCGTCCGTTCCACCGGATCTCGAAGAATCGTGATAACGACGAGCTGCTGACCCAGGAGCTGCGAGACGACGTAAGGAAAATGTCCGACATAGGCACGGAGTTGCTCTCGTCTTTCAGGAGACGTCGCCAACAAGTCGGCGATTAACGTAACCTCCTTCTCATCATGCTCCTGTCCGAAGGGATAGACCTGGCCAGGAAAATTGCGACAAATGTGATGAACCAATGTCGTGCCCCCCGTTTTCAACAGATGTACAAAGAAGAATCGAGGATTCTCGTTTTGTACCTTGTCGGCGGAGCACGTCATGAGCCATTCCTATAGACACTCTGATCAACGGGGAGTGCGCTCGTAAGTCGTCATTGGCAAAGCTCAGCTGAGAAGAGTGTACGCGCACTCCGCGAAGGCCGCGAGCAGAGACTCGAAGCGCTGGCCGTTCAAGAGCTCGTCGCGTAGGCGGCCGTTGAAGCTCTCGATCCAGGCGTTCTGCCACGGAGAGCCGGTCGGAGAACACGGTGTCGGTCCCGTTGGAGCGGCACCCGTCGGCCGCCGCGTAGGCGATGAACTCGGGGCCGTGGTCGAAGCGCACGTAGGCGGGGCGCCCCGCGCTCGGCGGCCAGACGTTCGTCCACCACCCCGTCAGCGTCGATCGTGCGGTCGACATCGATGGCGAGGGATTCACGGCTGTACTCGTCGATGACGTTCAAGAGTTCGAGCATCCTCCCCTCCGGGGTCTGGTCGAATTGGAAGTCGAGGGCCCAGATGAGGCGTAAAGAATGCCTAAAAGCTAGCCTTGCGGCAGGAGGGGTCCACGAGCACGGTTGTTGCTGGCTCACATGGAATCTTGGCCTGATAGGGGCTCATTGTCCTTTGGGGGATGACTGCATCAAGAATGCCCGCGTCGACAACCCGGAAGGAGACTCCGAGCCGACGAAGGGTGGTAACAAACTGGGTTTCTGGCACCCCACCCGGACCTATGGCCAGGTACGGAAGAACGAA
This sequence comes from uncultured Acidimicrobiaceae bacterium, assembly GCA_963834405.1. GTDB lineage: Bacteria > Actinomycetota > Acidimicrobiia > Acidimicrobiales > RAAP-2 > Bog-473. Next base: position 1,150,577 of record CAWIBX010000005.1, read on the forward strand.
CTGGATGCCGTCGATCGCCGCTTTGCTGGGCGGCACGAACAACCAGGCTGTCCCCTTGCGTCGCGCTACCTCGGCGCTGATCTGAAGGGAGCGTGCGGCAGCATCAGGTCCAATTGGGGTGAACGTGAGCCGACCCTGGCTTAGGAAGTCCAGCTTGTAGGGCACCCAATAGCCGCCGTATCCAGCGGTTGCGCCAGCAGCCTCCAGTTTCGATATCGCAGTGACGGTCGGTCCGTCGGGGTTGCCCCAGTTAGACGTGAACGCAATATGTTCGTTGTTGATCAGCTGACTGACGCCGATCACGGCCAGAACCATAGATATCGCAACCACTGCCGACGTAGCCACACTCGCGACCCATGGCGGACCGCGCAGTCGTCGAACTGCCTCGCACGTACCGATCGTTACCGTTAGAGCGAGGAAGGGTCCGAGGTAGCTCGCGTAGCGCCCATCGTTCCAATTCCCCGAGAGAGGTGAGACGGCATACAGGAACGGAAACGCCACGACCCCGAGGCCGATCGCCAATGCTCTGCCGCCCCGAGCTAGGCATAGCCCCAAGGTCGCAATGAGAACGGCTATTACCATCGCGAGTATCAGCACATAGGACGAGTGAAGGATCCACGCCCCACTGTCGGGAAGCCTCAGGCCTGTTTCCATCGGCAACGTGTACCGAAAGAACACACTTAGACGGTCACCGTAACGAAGGTTCGTCGATACCATGGGGTGGAGTGAAGGAAAACCGGAAGCAAGGTTGACCCACAACCATGGAAGCGCGCCCATGACCGCCGCTCCGAGAGCCACGAGACCGCCCTGCCACCAGGTGCGCCACTTCGGATACTTGACTAAGGCACCGATAAGGAGCAGCACCGTCGGCACGACGTAGTAGCCAATCTCTGGTGAAGACCACCAAGCGATTCCGGCCAGAAATCCGAAGACTGCGAAGGTGATGAGGTTTCCCTGACCGTCCAGCATCCTTAGGGCCAGAAGGATCAGCCCCATTCCGCACGCGAGTGTTACTCCGCGAAAGCCGTAGACGCGGATCGAATCACGTATCGCCACCGCTGGTGCCGCCCAGGCCAGCACCCCGGCCAGTGGGGCGATCCTCGGAGGAACGATGCGAAGTGCCACTCGCCAGGTGAGAATGGCGGCGATGCCTGCCAGCGCCCCAACCACGAGTTCGGCAACCACCCCGCTTTGGCCGAAAACGAGGAAGGCAAGAGCGATTAGGTCCGGCTCGGCGGTTCCTCCATAGGTCTGGCCCCAATAGAAGGCGGTGAAGTGCCCATGGAGCGCTCCTTGGGCAATCAGTCCCGCGACCGCCTCGTCCGAGGATGTCGGCGAATGGAAGACAAACCAGAGGCGAATAAAGAGCCCGATAGCCACGCCGGTGGCGACGACAACGCGCATGATGAAGGTTGTGCTGGTGGTGCTGAGGCCCCAGGCGTGACGTGAAGCGTGTTCCCTGGCCAATACCGCGGCATCCATTTTGTCGATGATAGGCAACGTGGCATTTGCCGATGCCAGACTCGGCACCATGTAAACGGGACGGTCACGGGCGAAATGGAACAACGAGCACCATTCCATGACCGCGCGGAGCGATCATGGTGCTAAACGCGTGGATATGACGCCCCTTGGGGGCGTTGTGGCGCTGCAGAAGGTGGTGCTGTATCCCACGTGTACGTCGCCAACTCCGCGACGTTCAGTTGGGCCAGGTAATGCGGACCTCACCACAGACTGGTTCGTCGAGCGATTAGAGGCCTCGACGGGCTGGCACCCTTATGTGCCCGCCACCCGCTCAGCAGTTCGGCTTTCTAAGGACCTGCTCTAGTCGGCACCTCCCGGCGTGTGACTCAAGAGAAGGAGTGTGTGCACCAGATCCAAAAATCAGAAGTGCAGCCCTCGCGGCAATCGAGCACCAGCAGTGAAATTGATGAAGTCGTCTACCAGCAAGGCGGTGTTGGGGTCGTCTGAGCGACCATGTTCAGCCGCCTCGGTCGAGAGCTTGGACACGATTTGCGCCGAAAGGACGCCGTCAGGATCGTCGAGAAGGTTCCGGTCATCGTCGACAGAACGGTCGGCTCCCTTGCGAGGATGTTGCTATTGCGTGGTGCGCGGGGTGGACGCCCACGCCAAACGCCGTCAACAGCCGGCGTCGAGAACCTTAGTCAGCGCCACTTCGAGCGAAATCCGGTCGCGAGCGTCCAGCGGATCCATCAAGTAGCGGTCGATGCCCTCGATGTGGGCCGCCACCGCCTTCTCCAACACCGCCCGCCCCTCTCCGGTCAGCACCACGTGGACACTGCGCCGGTCGGACGGGCAGTTCTGCCGCTCCACCAACCCGGCCTCCACCATCCGGTCCACCAGTCGGGTCACCCCACCCGTCGTCAGCGCGACGTCGGCGCTCAGCCGAGACATGGTCAGACGACCTTCCGGGGCGGCCCCCACATGGATCAGCACGTCGAAGAAGACCAGCGGGATCCCGACCGTGTCCTCCAGGTCCCGCCCCAGCCGGTCCGTCAGCTGGCGGTTGGCCCGGATCACCAGGCCCATCAGGTGCAGGCGCTCGTCGTCGATCTGGCCCAGGACGCCGCAGGTGCCCTCGCCGTCGGCAACCGCGGTATCGCCGCGTGCCTCGAGGCCCTCGTCACCGCCTCCAGATGGGATGGTCGCCGCTCCCATAGCTCTCCTACCGAAAGTCTGCCCGGGAATCTTATCAGCCGCACGGGTGTTTCACTGATTGACAAGCTTCTGCTTAGTCAGATACTATCGGATCAACAAAGGTCCGAAACGATCAGGAGGCCAGGACATGAGCACTACAACCAGCATTGCAACGCTTCCCAAGGCGGGCACCTACGTCGTTGACCCCGCCCACACCGAGGTGGGCTTCGTCGCTCGTCACCTCGTCGGCACCAAGGTACGGGGCCGCTTCACGGAGGCCCAGGGCACCTTCACGGTGGCCGAGAACCCCGAGGAGTCGACCCTGACGGCGTCGGTCGAGGCCGCGAGCATCTACACCGGCAACGCCATGCGGGACGACCACCTGCGGACGAACGATTTCCTCGACGTCCCGAACTACCCGACCCTCAGCCTGACGAGCGTCGGCCTCAAGCGCGAGGACGACAGCCACTGGGTCCTGACGGGTGAACTGACCATCCGCGGCGTCACCAAGCCGGTGGACTTCCACGTGGAGTACCTCGGCGAGGGCCCGTCCATGCAGGAGGGCAAGACCGTGGTCGCCCTGTCCGCATCGGCGGAGATCGACCGGCGTGACTTCGGCGTCAGCTTCAACCACTCCCTGCTCGATGGCAGCGTGGTTGTCAGCAACAAGGTCGTCATCGAGATCGAGGTCGAGGCCAGCCTGGCCGACTGACCCGGCGCTCTGGGCATGGCGGTGGATACGCTTCCCCGCCATGCCCACTGCCGCGTCCGGGGGCCTGCGCGACGCCGCGACCACGGAGCCTCGCACGACGCCAACCTCGACGAACCCCGACGACGTCTACGTCCTCGCTGTCGACCTCGGCACCGGCGGGCCCAAGGCTGCTCTTTTGTCGGCGGCCGGCCGCATCGCCGCCCACGCCTTTCAGGCGGTCGGAATTCATCTCACCGAGGACGGCGGCGCCGAACAATCCGCCGGCGAGTGGTGGGCGGCCGTCGTCTCCGCCGCCCGGAAGGCCATCGCTGAAAGCGGCGTCCCCCCCGAGCACATCATCGGCGTCGGCTGCACCTCGCAGTGGCTGGGCACGGTCCCTGTCGGCAGCGAGGGGAACGCCATAGAGCCGGCCATCATCTGGATGGACTCTCGCGGCGCCCAGGCCATCCGCAACACCGTCCGGGGCGCGGTCAACGTGCAGGGCTACTCGCCCTCCAAACTGATCCCCTGGGTCCGCAAGACCGGCGGGATCCCCAGCCTCTCGGGCAAGGATCCGGTCGGCCACATCCACTTCCTCCGCGAGCAGCGCCCCGACACCTACGCAGCCGCCGCCGTCTTCCTGGAGCCCGTCGACTACCTGAATCTGCGCCTCACCGGCCTGGCGCGGGCGTCTCATGACTCCATCACGGCGCACTGGGTTACCGACAACCGCGACATCAACGCCATCGCGTACGACGACGGCCTGATCGCGCTGGCCGGCCTCGAGCGGGCCAAGCTGCCCGACCTCGTCCCGACCGGCAGCGTCCTCGGCGGCCTCACCCCGCACGCCGCCGACGAGCTCGGGATCCTGCCCGGCACCCCCGTTGTCACGGGAACCGGCGACCTACACTCGGCGGCGGTCGGCTCCGGTGCGGTGGCCGACTACGACGCCCACCTCTACATCGGCACCTCCAGCTGGATCAGCTGCCACGTCCCCTTCAAGAAGACCGACGCCCTGACCAACGTCGCCTCCATCCCATCCGGCTTGCCCGGCCGCTACGTGGTCGCCGACGAGCACGAGACGGGGGGTGCGTGCCTCACCTGGCTGCGTGACAACGTGCTGTTCCCCGACGACGCGCTCTCCCAGCCCGGGCTGCCCGTCCCCCACGACTTCTTCGCCACCCTCAATGACATGGCGGCCTCCGTCCCGCCCGGGGCCCATGGCGTTCTCTTCACCCCCTGGCTCAACGGCGAGCGCACCCCCGTCGATGACCACACCATCCGGGGCGGCTTCCACAACCTCTCGCTCTCCTCGACCCGGTCCGACATGGTCCGCGCCGTCCTCGACGGGGTGGCACTCAACTCGGCCTGGCTGCTGGGTCCGGTCGAGAAGTTCTGCAAGAAGAAGTTCGACTCGCTCGCCTTCATCGGCGGCGGTGCCAACTCCGACCTGTGGTCCCAGATCCACGCCGACGCCCTGAACCGCCCCATCCGGCAGGTGGCCGACCCGGTCCAGGCCAACGTGCGCGGCGCCGGCCTCCTCACACACCTGGCCCTCGGCAACCTGACCGTCGACGACATCCCGGCGACGGTGCAGATCAAGGCGACGTACGAGCCCGACCCCGCCGCCTCGAAGTTCTACGCCGACCTGCTCGAGGAGTTCGTCAACCTCTACAAGGAGACCAAGGGCATCCACAAGCGGCTCAACAGCCGCCGCCTCCACCAGTCCGCAGCATCCCCCTGACCGGTCAGATCCGCTCGAAGTTCCGCTGCAGCTCCCAGTCCGAGACGTGCCGGTTGGACGCCTCCCACTCCTGCTGCGCGGTGTTGAGCATGTGGTGGTGGACCTCGGGCCCGAACGCCTCGGCCGCCACCGACGACCGGCGCAGCTCGTCGATTGCCTCGACCAGCGTCGAGGGGATGCGCGGCACGTCGGTCGCTTCGTAGGCGTTGCGGGTGTACGGATCGGACAGGGCCAGTTCGTGGTCGATCCCGTACAGGCCGGCAGCGATCGTCGCCGCGAGCACGAGATAGGGGTTGACGTCCGCGCCCGGTATCCGGGACTCGACGCGGCGGCCTGCACCCTGCCCCACCACCCGGAAGCCGCATGTGCGGTTGTCCTTGCCCCACACAGCGGCCGTGGGCGCCCAGCTGCCGGGGACGTAGCGCCGGTACGAGTTCAGCGTCGGGGCGGCGCACCAGGCCAGCTCGCGCGCCGCGTACAGCTGGCCCGCCAGGAACTGCCGCGCCACCACGGAGAGCCCGCTCGGGTGTGACGCGTCCGCCATCAAGGGCGCGCCGCTCTCCCTGTCCCACAGGCTGGCGTGGACGTGGCACGACGACCCCACGTCGTCCATGGTCCACTTGGCCATGAACGTGGCGGCCCGGCCCTCCTGCGCCGCGACCTCCTTGATCCCGTTCTTGAACACGAGATGCCGGTCCGCCGTCTCCAACGCGCCGGCGTAGGTCACGTTGACCTCGTGCTGCCCGCGTCCCGCCTCGCCCTTGGAGAACTCGACCGGGATGTCCGCCGCCTGCATCTCCAGACGGATGCGCCGAAGGATGTACTCCTCGCGCGACGTCTGCAGCAGCTGGTAGTCCTCAATGGTCGACGTGTGCGGTGTCAGGCCCCTCCAGCCCGCGGCGGCGGCCTCCTCGTAGGTGTCGCGGAACAGGAAGAACTCGAGCTCCGTGGCGCAGTCGACCCGCAGCCCGCGCGTGGCGGCGCGGTCCAGCTGGTGGCGCAGGACCTGGCGCGGCGAGACCTCGACGGGCTCGCCCTCCTCGTCGGTGAGGTCGGCGATCACGAGCGCCGACCCCGGCAGCCAGGGGATCAGCCGTGAGGTCGCGTAGTCGGGCCGGCACACGACGTCGCCGTAGCCCGTGTCCCAGTTGGCGAACCGGTATCCGGGCAACGGCGTCATGTCGACGTCGACGGCCAGGAGGTACTCACACGCCTCAATGCCGTGCTCGGCCACGTGTGACGAGAAGAAGTCCGCGGTCACCCGCTTGCCCACCGGACGTCCGTACATGTCGGGGAACGCGACGATCACCGTGTCGATGGAGCCGTCGGAGATCCCCGCGTCAATCAGTTCACGACCTGGCATGCGCCATGTTGGCCGCGTCGCTGGAAAGCGTCCAGCCCCTATGTACGCTGGCCCCGTGCGTGCGACTGCCGGTCCCGAGTCCGTCCCGCTGATCGGCGTCTCCACCTACGTCGCCGACGTCCGCTGGGGCCGCTGGGAGCGCCGGGCGGCCGTCCTCCCCGAGAACTACTTCGAGCTCGTCGCCGCAGCCGGGGGCCGGCCCCTTCTCCTCCCGTCCCCGAGTACGGCACCCGACGGTCCCGGGCAGGGCGCCGACGAGGTCATCGCGGCCATCGACGGGCTGGTCCTGACCGGCGGCGGAGACGTCGACCCCCTCGCCTACGGGGAGGAGCCGGCGCCCGAGGTAGCCGGCGTCGATACCAACCGCGACGCCGGCGAGCGGGCCCTGTTGCAAGCCGCGCTGCGGGCGGACTTGCCCGTGCTGGCCATCTGCCGCGGCTGCCAAGTCCTCAACGTCGACCTCGGCGGCACGTTGCACCAGCATCTGCCCGAATTGATCGGCCATTCCGAGCACCGCACCGCGCCGTACGTGTTCGGCGACATCGAGGTCGACACCGAACCGGGCTCGCTGGCCGCCCGGGTCTTCGGCCAGACGCCGACGGTGCGCTGCTCGCACCATCAGGCCATCCGCGAGGTAGGCCGCGGGCTCGTCCCGACCGCCCGGACACACGACGGCGTCGTCGAGGCGGTCGAGCTGCCCGGAACCCGCTTCGTCCTCGGCGTGCAGTGGCACCCCGAAGAGGGGATGGACCAGCGCCCTTTCGACGCCCTCGTCAGGGCGGCCTGCGCCTTCCACGACGACCACCGTCGGGCGACGGCCCGTCTGTCGTGACGTGACGTGATGACATGACACCGCACGTCACCGGCCGGGTCGCCGTGATCACCGGCGCCAGCCGCGGGCTGGGCGCCGGCCTCGCCGACCACTTCGCCTCGTCGGGGATGCACCTGGGCCTCTGCGCCCGCCACAAGCCGCAGCTCGTGGTGCGCACCAGGCCCACGGCGCAACACGGCCACGTCGTCTCGGCCGAGCTGCCCGTCCTGTCCGCCGTCGACATCACCGACCGCGTCGCGCTCGAGCACTTCACACACGCCGTCGTCGCTCGATTCGGACGCATCGACCTCTGGGTCAACAACGCCGGCCTGCTCGGCCCCATCGGCCCGCTGGCCGACGCCGACCCCACTCAAGTCGCCCGTGCCGTCGAGGTGAACGTGACGGGCGTCCTCCACGGGTCGGCCGTGTTCGCCGCCCACGTGCGCTCCCGGCCGGGGCACGGAGTGCTCGTCAACATCTCCTCGGGCGCCGCCTCCAAGCCCTACGAGGGCTGGGCCACGTATTGCGCGACCAAGGCGGCCGTCGACCAGGTCACCCGCGTCCTCGCGCTCGAGGAGGCACGCCACGGCCTCTCCGCCTATGCGCTCGCCCCCGGCCTCGTCGACACCGACATGCAAGCCAGCGTCCGCGCCGCCGACGAGGAAGCGTTCCCCGAGGTGGAACGCTTCCGCCGCGCCGCCGAAGAACACCGGTTCAACTCGCCCGCCTGGGTGGCCGAGCACATTCTGGCGCTGGCGTTCGGCCCCGACCCGCCGGACTCGGTCACGGTGCGCCTCCCCGACCAACCCGTCCCGCATCTGGCCCGATAAGGGTCTGGTCAGGGACCGGCGACGGGTAAGGTCGCGGGCCATGCCCAAGAGCGGTGCCCGCAAGGTCGTGAAGCCCGTCGCCGCCGCAGCGGTGACGCTCGGCACCATCGCCAGCATCTGGTGGTTCGCGCTCAAGCCCCGGCGCAAGGCCAAGAGCGCCGGCATCACCACGGAGAAGAAGTAGCAGCCCTCTCGTTCAGGTCGTTCAATCCGGTCAGCTCGTCGAGCCCACCGGCTCCAGCCCCGAGACCAGAGCGGGCAGGCACTCGCTGATCGACCCGAAGACGAGGACGTCGGCCAGCGCGTCCATCTCGGTCGGCCCCCCGTTCACGATCACGACCACGGCGCCGTGCCGGACGGCCACCGGCACCAGGCCGGCCGCCGGGAACACCCCCAGCGTCGATCCCACCGCCAGCAGGAGGTCGCAGTCGGCCGCCGCCATCTCCGCCCGCATCAGGTCCTCGGGCACCAGGCTCTGTCCGAAGCTGATGGTCGCCGCCTTGAGGATCCCGCCGCACTCCAGACACGAGGGATCGTCCTCGCCGGCGCGCACCCGCTCGTGCACCGGCTCCGCCGGCTGGCGGTCGCCGCAGCGCAGGCACACCACGTCCCGCGTCGTCCCATGTATCTCGACGATCCGCTCCGGGCTCGTCCCGGCCTTCTGGTGCAACCCGTCGATGTTCTGGGTCACGAGCGTGTCCAGCCGGCTGCTCCGTTCCAGGTCCACCAGCGCCCGATGCCCCGGGTTGGGCTCGGCCTCGAGGAGCGTCGACGTCAGGCGGTTCTGCCACGACCGCCGCCGCATCTCCGGGTCGCTCACGTAGACGTCGAGCTGCGCCATCTTCTCGGCTTCGGGGTTCTTCGTCCACAAGCCTTGCGGTCCGCGGAAGTCCTGGATGCCCGAGTCGGTCGAGATCCCGGCCCCGGTCAACACGGTCACGCGGCGCGCCCGCGCCAACAGCGCCCGCGCCCGCTCCATCTCCACCGTCGTCATCGCGGGCCATGGTGGCACGGACGTAACCTCGCTGCCTCATGGCGTCACCGTCCGTACCGTCGAGACCGCCCGTCACCGTCGAACTGTGACCGCCGCCGACGCCGAGCAACGGCAGCGCCGGGCCGCCGCCGCGCTCCTCGCCCAGGGTTGCAGCGCCGGCGACCGGGTGGCCTTCGCACTGGGCTCGTCGGCCGACCTCGTCTGCCCCGTCCTCGGCGCCGAACGCGTCGGGATCGTCCCGGTCCTGCTCAACGCCACCCTGACGCCGGCCGAGCGCGACCGCCTGGCGGACGACGCCCAACCGATCCTCCGCATCTTCTACACCGAAGCTCTGGCCGCCCTCGCCGCCACCGCCACCGTCGCCACCAAGTCCCTCGAACTCGCCCCCTACCCGCTCACCCGCTCCATGCACTACACGTCGGGCACGACGGGCCGCCCCAAGGGGTGTGGCCGTCGGGTTGTGGGACGAGGCCACGGCCAAGGCCGTCTACGAGGACGAGGCCGAGGTCTGGCACTTCCATCCGGCCGACCGCCACCTCGTCTGCTCGCCCCAGTACCACCATTCGGACTTCGCCCGCTTCAGCTACTGGGGTGACGAGGCGGCGACTCGGGCCGCCTGGCGCGGTTCGCCCTGCGCCGTGGGTGACCTCGGCTCCCGCGACCGCGACGGCTTCTTGTACCTGACGGGCCGGCGCCCCGACCTCATTATCGGCGGGGCGTCAACGTCTACCCGGTCGAGGTGGAGAACGTGCTCGGGGAGGTCCCCGGCGTGCGAGAGGTGGCGGTGTTCGCGCTGCCCGACGAGCAGTGGGGACAGCGCGTCTCCGCGGCCTTCATCGCAGATGCAGGGGTGGGCGAGGATGCCCTGCGGGACGCCGCCTCGGCCCAACTCACCCCGTACAAGCGGCCCAAGTCCTAGTTCCGGGCCCGGCACCTCCCGCGCACGGTCACCGGCAAGCTGATGCGCCGGGCCGTGGCCGAGCACCTGGGCGTCGTCGCCTCGATTGAGGGGTAGAACAGGATCATGCCGTTCGCCACCATCAACCCCGCCACCGGGAAGACCGAGAAGGTGTTCCCGACCCACACCCCCGAGGAGGTGGACAAGCTCCTCGACCGGGCCGTGGCCGCGTTCGCCGACTACAAGACGACGACCTTCGCCGAGCGGGCGCGCCACGTCGTCACCGCGGCCGAGCTCCTCGAGGGTGAGGTCCCGGACCTGGCGCGCATCCTCACCACCGAAATGGGCAAGACGTTTGCCGCCGCGAAGGCCGAGGTGTCGAAATGCGCGGTGGGCCTCCGGTGGTTCGCCGAAAATTCGGAGCGCCTGCTGGCCGACGAGGAGATCCCGACCGCAGCGAAGGCGTCGAGGTCCTACGTGCACTACCAGCCGCTCGGGCCGGTGCTCGCGATCATGCCGTGGAACTTCCCGCTTTGGCAGGTGATCCGTTTCGCCGCCCCCGCCCTCATGGTCGGCAACGTGGGGCTGCTGAAGCACGCGTCGAACGTCCCGCAGACGGCGCTCGCCATCGAGGACCTCTTCCGGCGGGCGGGACTGCCCGAGGGCGTCTTCACGACGCTGCTGGTGGAGTCGAAGGACGTGGCGGCGATCATCGAGGACCCGCGGGTGGCCGCCGTCACCCTGACCGGCAGCGAGCGGGCGGGCATGTCGGTGGCGGCGACGGCCGGGCACGCGCTGAAGAAGAGCGTGCTGGAGCTCGGCGGGTCCGATCCCTTCCTCGTGCTGCCGTCGGCCGACCTCCATGCGGCCGTGCGCACCGCGGTGACCGCCCGCGTGCAGAACAACGGGCAGTCGTGCATCGCGGCCAAGCGTTTCATCGTCGCCGACGCGGTGTACGACGAGTTCCTGTCCCGCTTCACCGAGGCCATGGACGCGCTCGTCGTAGGGGACCCGTTCGACCCCGCCACCGACGTCGGCCCCATTGTGACCGAGGCCCAGCGCGACGAGCTGGTGGCGCAAGTGGAGGCGGCGCGCGCCGAGGGCGCCACGGTGCACGCCGGCGGCAAGGTCCCCGGCGGGGACGGCTGGTACTTCGCGCCGACCGTGCTCTCGGACGTCACCATGGACATGGAGTTCGCGCAGCAGGAGATCTTCGGCCCGGTGGCCACGGTCATCCGGGTGCCCGACGTGCAGGCCGCGCTCGACGCCGCCAATGCGACAACCTTCGGCCTCGGCTCGAGCGTGTGGACGAACGACGACGAGGAGGTGCGGCGCTGCATCGAGGGGATAGAGGCCGGCGCCGTGTTCGTCAACGCCATGGTGGCCTCCATGCCCGAGATGCCCTTCGGAGGGGTCAAGCGGTCGGGCTACGGACGCGAACTGTCCGAGGTCGGGCTGAAGGAGTTCACCAACACCAAGACCGTATGGATCGCTTGATCACGTATCTCGATCACGCGGCCACGACGCCGCTCCGCCCCGAGGTGGCGGCGGCCATGGCGGCGGTGCTCGACGGGCCGCTGGGCAACCCGACGGGGACGCACCCGCCGGCGCAACGGGCACGGCGGCTGCTCGAGGACGCCCGGGAGGAGGTGGCCGCGTTCTTAGGCCGCGATCCGGGGGAGATCGTGTTCACCTCGGGCGGCACCGAGTCGGCCAACCTCGCGGTGCTCGGCGCGCTCGAGGGCGCGCCGCGTGCCCGGCGCGAAGCGGTGGTCCTGTGCTCGGCGGTGGAGCACCCGGCCGTCCTGGAGTCCTGCCGCGCTGGCGCCCTGGCCGGCGCCGAGTGGCGCGCACTGCCGGTCGACGGCGCCGGGATCCTCGAACGCGACACACTGGCCCGGGCGCTGTCCTCGCGCGTCGCGCTGGTGGCGGTCATGACGGCCAACAACGAGACCGGGGTGGTCGAGCCCGTGCGCGACGTGGTCGAGGAGGTGCGGCGGCGGGCGCCGCAGGCAGCCGTCTTCACGGACGCGGTGCAGGCCGGCGCCTTTCTGGACGTGTGCGAGGTCACCGCCGGCGCCGATCTCGTGTCGCTCAGCGCGCACAAGGTCGGTGGTCCGGTGGGCGTGGGTGTCCTGGCGGTCGGGCCCCGGGTGGAGCTGGTGGCGCGGCAACACGGCGGCGGCCAGGAGCGCGAGCGGCGCAGCGGGACCCAGGACGTGGTCGGCGCGGTGGGGCTGGCGACCGCCCTGCGCTTGGCGGCGGGGGACCGTGACGGCGTGGCGAAGCGGGTGGGCTCGCTGCGCGACCGGCTGGCCGACGGCCTGGTCGCGGCCGTGCCGGGCGTGCACCGCACCATCCCCGCCGGCGTGCCGACGCTACCCGGCCACCTGCACCTGTGCGTGCCCGGCGTGGAGCGCGAGGAGCTCCTCGTCGCGTTGGGGGAACAGGGGGTGTGCGTGTCGGGCGGGTCGTCCTGCGCCAGCGGGGCGCTGGAGCCCAGCCACGTGCTGTCCGCCATGGGCGTGCCGCGGGACCTGGCGGCGGGCGCGGTCCGGTTCACACTCGGGTTCGACACGACGGACGAGGATGTGGACCGCGCGCTGGCGGTCGTGCCCCCGGCGGTCGCCGCTCTGCGCCGGTCCGCCTGAAGGCCGGTGGCACACTGTGCGGATGCGGGTGCTCGTAGCCATGTCGGGGGGCGTCGACTCGTCCGTGGCCGCCGCGCTCCTGGTGGAGCAGGGCCATGACGTGGTGGGCGCCACACTCAAGCTCTGGGGCGGCCCCTCGGACTCGGGCTGCTGCTCTGTGGCCGACGTCGAGGACGCGCGGCGGGTGGCCCAGCAGCTCGGGATCGCGCACCACGTCTTCAACCTGACCGAAGAGTTCGGCCGCGACGTCGTCGGGCCTTATGTCGATGCGCACGTGGAGGGACGCACGCCCAATCCGTGTATCGAATGCAACCGGGCCATCAAGTTCGACCGCCTGCTGCGGCGGGCGGACCGGCTCGGCTTCGACCGCCTGGCGACAGGGCACCACGCCCGGGTCTCGGTGGGACCAGACCCGCCTGGCGACGGTGCCGGCGACGGTCTCCGGTGGCGACTGCGGCGGGGCGCCGACGGGAACAAGGACCAGTCCTACGTCCTGTCCATGCTCGGCCAGGACGCGCTGGCGCGAGTGGTGTTCCCGGTGGGCGACCTGACCAAGGACGAGGTGCGCGCGCACGCCCGGCGTCTGGGCCTGCGCACGGCGGCCAAGCCCGACAGTCAGGACGTGTGCTTCATCGGCAGCACCGAAGGGCGGCACGGGTTTCTGGCCCCGCAGATGGCGTTCCACCCGGCCGAGGTGGTCGACGCACTGGGCCAGCCGGCGGGGACGGTGGAGGCGGTGGAGCTGGTCACGATCGGCCAGCGCCGGGGCATGGGCCACGGCAGTGACGGCCGGCGGCGCTACGTGACGGCTGTCGACGTGGCGGCGCGGCGGGTGACCGTGGGCAGCGCCGAGGAGGCGTTGCGCGCCGCCGTCGTGCTGGCCGGGCCGACGGTCACGTGGGTGGACGCGCCGCTCGCCTCCGGGTCGCGCGCGGTCGCACAGGTCAGCGCGCACGGCCGCCCGTTGCCGTGCACTGTCACAACCGTCGGCGAGGATGAGGCGATGACGACGGGTGGAGGCATCGTCGTCCGGTTCGACGCGCCCCAGCGGCCTGTGGCACCGGGCCAGACCGTCGCGCTCTACGACGCGGGCGATCCCGACGCCGTGGTCGGGGCGGGGATCGTGGCGGTGGCCTGACGGTGTGTGCGGCGGCCGTGGCGAAGGAGAAGCTCGGGGACGCGGGCGTTCCGCGGGGTACGGCGGCGCGGGCGGAGGAGCTGCGCGGCGCAGATCAACCACGCCAACGAGATGTACCACGTGCTCGACTCGCCCGAGATCCCCGACGCCGAGTACGACCTCCTCGTCGTCGAGTTGCGTCGGATCGAGGCCGACTACTCGGCGCTGGCGACGCCGGACTCGCCGACCATGACCGTGGGTGCCGCACCCTCGGGGCTCTTCCAGGAGGTGCAGCACCGCCAGCCGATGATGAGCCTCGACAACGCGTTCGACGAGGCCGAGCTGCGCGTGTGGGGAGCGGCTGCGCCGCCAGGACCCCGCGCTCGACCTGTCCTCCCTCGGGTTCTCGACCGAGCCGAAGGTCGACGGCGTGGCCATGTCGCTCACCTACGAGCGCGGCCGCTTCGTCCAGGCGGCGACGCGGGGCAACGGCGTGGCCGGCGAGGACGTCACCGCGAACGTGGCGACCGTCAAGGACGTGCCCAAGCAACTGGCCAAGGCCGGCGGTCCTTACCCCGACCTCTTCGAGGTGCGCGGCGAGATCTACATGCCGGTCAAGGAGTTCGACGCGATGAACAAGCGCCAGGCCGACGCGGGGGAGCGGCTCTTCGTCAACCCGCGCAACTCGGCGGCCGGCGCGCTGCGCCAGAAGGACCCGGGCATCACCGCGCAGCGACCCCTGTACTTCTGGGCCTACGCCATCGGGGCGGTCGAGGGCGCACCCAAGACGGGCGGGACGGCCCGAGGGAAGGTCGGGACGGGCGGGAAGGGCGGGGCGTGGCCGGCGGAGACGCAGACGGGGATCCTGGCGCAATTGAAGAAGGCCGGCTTCCCGGTCAGTCCGCATGCGCACCAGGTCGTAGGGATCGACGCCGTCGCGGCGCGGGCCCGGGAGCTGGAACAGGCGCGCCACTCCCTCGACTACGAGATCGACGGAGTCGTCGCCAAGGTGGACGACCGCTCGGGGCAGGCCGTGCTCGGCGCGACGTCGCGGGCGCCGCGCTGGGCCATCGCCTTCAAGTTCCCGCCCGAAGAGCGCACCACGAAGCTGCTCGACATCATGGTCTCGATCGGCCGCACCGGACGGGCGACCCCGTTCGCCCGCCTCGAGCCGGTCTTCGTCGGCGGTTCGACGGTGCAGCTGGCGACGCTGCACAACGAGGACCAGGTGGCGGCCAAGGACGTCCGGCCGGGCGACCTGGTCATCGTGCGCAAGGCGGGCGACGTCATTCCCGAGGTGGTGGGCCCGGTCAAGGAGGGGCCGGGCGTGCCGGCCCGGCGCAAGCCGAAGTGGCGCTTTCCTTCGTCGTGCCCGTCCTGCGGCGAGCCGTTGACGCGGCTGCCAGGGGAGAGCGACACCTTCTGCACGAACATCGACTGCCCCTCGCAGCGCGTGCAGCGGATAGTGCACTACGCCTCGCGGGGCGCGATGGACATAGAGGGGCTGGGCGAAGAGCGCGTGTACCAACTGGTGCAGGCCGGGCTCATCAACGACCCCCCCGACCTCTACGGGCTGACCGTCGAGCAGCTCGTGCAGCTGGAGAGGTTCGGGACGATTTCGGCCACGAACCTGGTGGGGGCTATTGAGGCGTCCAAGGTCCAGCCGCTCAGCCGACTGCTCGTCGCGCTGGGGATCCGCCACCTCGGGCCCACCGGAGCAAGGGCGTTGGCGCGGGCGTTCGGGACACTCGAGGCGGTGATCGGCGCCTCGGAGGCCGATCTGGCCGAGGTCGAGGGTGTAGGCGGGGTGATCGCGGCGAGCGTGGCCGAGTTCTTGGGCCAGAACGAGGCCGTGCTGACACGGCTGCGCGGGGCGGGGGTGAACACCGAGGAGGCCGGAGGGGGTGCGACGGGTGCCGCCGCGGGGACGGATGGGGGAGCCGGGGCGGCGGCCGACCTGGAGCAGACGCTCGCCGGGAGGACGGTCGTCGTCACCGGGTCGGTCCCGGGGTACACGCGCGAGGAGGCGGAGGAGGCGATCCTGGCGCGGGGCGGCAAGTCGCCGGGGAGTGTGTCCAAGAAGACGTTCGTCGTCGTGGTGGGCGAGTCGCCCGGCGCGGCCAAGACCAAGAAAGCGGAGGAGCTCGGCATCCCGACCGTCGACGCGTCCGCGTTCGAGTCGCTCCTGCAGACGGGGGAGTTCGGCGGGTGACGCGGGGTGGCGCTGGTGGGAAGGCGTCCACCGAACGGGGGCTGGATCTAGATAGCCTACGAGTGCCCGATGCCCCTGATCACTGATTCCATCGGCCGGGTCCTTGGGAAGCGGTACCGGCTGCTCTCCGCACTGGGCACCGGCGCTTCCGCCCACGTCTTCCTGGCCGAGGACGTGTCCCTGCAGCGCCATGTCGCGGTCAAGGTGCTGCAGCCGGGCCTGGCGACCGACGAGGCCTTCCTAAAGCGCTTCAGGGCCGAGGCACGCTCGGTCGCCTCGTTGAACCACCCGCACGTGCTGCGGGTGTTCGACTGGGGCGAGGAGGACGGCGAGCCCTACTTGGTGTTGGAGTATCTCGGGGGCGGCTCGCTGCGCGACCTGCTGGACCGCGACGTGCGGCTCTCGCACGCGCAGGCGGCCGTGCTCGGGATGGAGGTGGCGCAGGGGCTGGCGTACGCGCATGCACGAGGGCTGGTGCACCGGGACATCAAGCCGGCGAACATCTTGTTCGACGAGGAAGGTCGCGTGCGGGTGGCCGACTTCGGCGTGGCCCGGGCGCTGGCGGAGGCGGCGTGGACCGAACCGGCGGGAGCGATGGTGGGGACCGCTCGATATATCTCGCCGGAGGCGGCCGAGGGACGCGCGGTGGATGGGCACGCCGACGTGTACTCGCTCGCGTTGGTCTTGTACGAGGCGGTAACCGGGTCGGTTCCTTTCGTAACGGACACGACGATGGGGACACTGGCCGCCCGCATCGGCCAACCGTTGCCGCACGACCCCTTGTTGGGTCCGCTCGATGACGTGCTGGCGCGGGCGGCGGCACCCGAGGCGGCGACGCGGCTCGACGCGGCCGGGCTGGCGGCGCGGCTCGGCGCGTTGGCGGCGGCGCTCCCGGTGCCGGCGCCCCTGCCGCTGGCCCTGGGGCACGCGACGAGCTCGGCGCCGATCGCCGGGTTCCGGGCCCCGGGGTTTTCCGAACTGACCGAGGTGTCGCCGACCGGGACCGCGACGGGCTCGGGTGCGGCGGCCACGGCGATAGACGGGACCGTGGTGGCCGGTGGGGCGGCTGCCGGTGTGGCGGCGAAAAACGGCGCGCCGGTGGGGACCAAGGCAGGACCGGGCCAGGTCTTCGACGCCGAGCCCTACGGAGGGGTGGCCGGGACGACGAAGGCCGCGGCGGCGCGGCGGGCCCCCCGCAAGCCGTGGAACCGGCGGCGGACGGCGTGGATCGTGGCCGGTGTCGCCGTGCTGGCGCTCATCGCCGGATTGCTGGTGGCGGCTTTCGAGTCGAGTGTCTTCACCCCGTCGCATCCGACGCCGGCGTTGACAGGGATGTCGGTCGCCCAGGCCCAGGCCGCGGTGGCCAAGGAGCACATGACGCTCAAGGTCGAGCCAGCGGTGAAGTCGATCACGGCGGCGGCCGGGACGGTCATTTCGCAGACCCCGGCGAAGGGTGTGAGCGAGAAGGAGGGCACGGTCATAAAGGTGGTGCCCTCGGCCGGGCCGCCCATCGTGGCCGTCCCGCTGCAGGGGGGCATGACGTGCGCGACGGCCACCGCCGCCCTCCAGCAGGCCCACTTCAAGGCGGTGTGCGCGCCGCCGCGCTACGACAACAACACGTCAGCCGGCCAGCTGATCCTGTGGTCGATCGGGTCGGCGCCCAACCCGTCGAAGGCGGCCTACGGGTCGACCATCACGCTGGTGCCGTCGGAGGGGCACTCGCCGGCGACGGTGCCCAACATCCCGACCTCGTATTCGTTCAGCGACGCGCAGGCCGCCCTGCAGGCGGTGGGGCTGACCGCGACGCAACAGTCGCAGTCGAACCCGACCGTCCCGGCCGGCCAGGTGATCTCGACGAACCCGGCCAGCGGCGCGCAGGCGCCCTACGGGTCGGCGGTGACCGTCTACGTGTCCACGGGTCCGCCGACGACGACGGTGCCCAACGTCATCGGTGACTCGGTCTCGCAGGCGACGACCACGCTGCAGAACGACGGGCTCGCCGTCTCGGGCGTGAGCGGGAACCCGAGCAAGAACGTCATCGGCACGCAACCCTCGGTCGGGTCGACGGTGAACACGGGCTCGAGTATCCAGTTGTTCACCTCGCACTGACGGGACGAGGGCCCCTCCTTACCGGCGTACGCATCCCGACTTCCGACTTCCGACTTCCGACTTCCGACTTCCGACTTCCGTGGCGCTCCCCTTCGACCCCGACTGCGACCTCTGCGAGGCGGCGCGCCTGTCGGAGTGGCACCACGAGGACGACGTGTGCTGGGTGGCCGACTGCGAGATCTGCGGCGTGCCGATGGTCGTGTGGAAGCACCACGGACCGGTGCCGCCCGACGACGAGTTGGAGCACATGCTGGCCCAGCTGACCCGCGTGGCCGAGGCCCGCTTCGGACCGGACGGGTGGGCGGTCGACCGGGTGATGCGCCAGATCCCGAACCACTTCCACGCGCACGGGCGCGACCCGAACTGGTGGTTCCGGATACGCGGTCTGCGCTGAACGGACCTCGTTGGACGAGGTCGGGACGGGCGGGCGGACCGGCCCCCTCAGGGTCGAAAGAGGTGGCCTGCGTCGGAAGGTCGTGAAATTGGGCGCCGGTAGGGTGTCCCGGGATGGAGCGCCCCCCGGCAGATCTCGAGCACACGGACGTGCTGCTCGACCCCAGGAGCGACCCGGGCGGTGCCGCCATGGGGACGATCGGGGCGGACGGCTCCGTCGAGACCAATTGGTTCACGCTGCTGACCCGGCGCGTCACGGCCCGCGCCGAGCGCAGTCCCCGTTACCAGTGGTGGGCGCTGGTGGCGCTGCTGGCGGGCCTGCTGGCGCTCAACATCACGTTCACGGTCTTCGTGGTGGCGCTCCCCACGGTCAAGGCCGACTTCCACACCAACTTCTCGGTGCTGGCCTGGGCCTCCACGGGGCCGCTGCTCGCCTTCGGCGTGGCGGCGCCGTTCTTCGGCAAGGTCGGAGACCTCTTCGGCCATCGCCGGCTCTACCAGTTCGGCCTGGTGGGGGCCATGGTCAGTGCGGTGCTGACGGCCACGGCGCCAGACGTCGGGATGCTGCTCTTCGCCCGCTGCCTCGACGGCGTGCAGGGCGCGGCGACGGGGACGGCGTCGATGGCGATCATCCTCGAGCTGTTCTCGCCCGGCGACCGGGTGAAGGCGCTGGGCTGGTGGTCGCTGGTGGGTGCCGGCGGGCCCGTCCTGGGCGTCACGCTCGGCTCGCCGGTGATCCAGTTCTTCGGGTGGCGGACGCTGTTCTGGGGCCAGCTGGTCCTGCTCGTCGTCGCGTCGGTCGTGGTGGCGGTCCTGCTCCCGACGAAGCGGGAGGCGAGACGGCCGACGTCCAGGGGGCGAGACGGGGACGGCGCGTCGCGGTCCTCCATCTGGGAGGGCATGGACTGGGTGGGCAGCTGGAGCCTGGCCGGCGGGGTCACTGCGGCGATGCTGGTGCTCAGCATCGGCCCGATCGCGGGGTGGACGTCGGTCGGCGTCGTGGTGGCCGGCGCGTGCGCCTTGGTGCTCGGTGTGGTCTTCGTCTGGCGGGAGACGACGTTCGCCACTCCGCTGGTGCCGACCACGTACTGGCGGCGGCGGAACTTCATGTTCCCGATGGGGGCCAAGGGATTCTCGAGCTTCGCCTACTTCGGCGGCTTCTTCCTCTTCCCGCTCCTCATGGAGCAGGTCTACGGCTACAGCGTCTCGCAGGTCGGCTTCATTTCGGTGGCCCGCCCCCTGATCTTCGCGGTGAGTGCGCCGATCGCCGGCTACATGACGGTGCGCACCGGCGAGCGGAACGCGACCTTGTTCGGGTCGGGCGCGCTGCTCCTGTCGATGGTGCTCTTCGCCACGCTCGCAGGGGACTCGGGGCTCGCCGTCGTGGTGGTGGCGCTGGCGCTGTCAGGGCTCGGTATGGGGGTCCTCATGCCGGCCACCTCTGCGTCCATGGCGAACGAGCTGGCCGAGTCGGAATACGGCGTGATGAGCGCGGCACAGCTCCTGACCGCCCAGGTGGGCGAGGTGGCGGGGATCCAGGTGGTGCTGACGGTGCAGGAGTCGGTGGCGCGGCGGTCCGGGCTGGGCAACGTGCATCACAGCACGGCGCTGCTGCACAGCTTCAGCGTCGCCTTCTGGATCGGGGCCGTCGTGGCCGCGCTGGCCGTGGGGTGCGCGTTCTTCATACGCCCCTTGATCCGGGACCGGGACGCGCAGGCCCCCGGGTCCGAGTCGCTGGTGGCCGAAGCGGCCTGACGAGCCGAGCGCCCCCGCCGGCGGTGGGTACTACGCGGTGATGTCGCGCACCTTGGCCGCCATTTCGGCGGCGCTGGGATCGGCCGCCGCCGGCTGCGACTGCAGCATCATCAGCTTGGCCATGTCACCCTCGACCCGGACCTTGCCGGCCATGAAGGCCTGCATGCCGGCCTGCGGGTTGCCCTCGATGAGGATCGCCTTGGCCGTGTCGTAGTCGACCGTGACCTTGAGGTCGGGCGCGTCCAGATGGCCCGTGTCGAGGTGCAGCTCGCCGCTCGACGTGTCCAGGTGCGCGTCGATGTCCTTTTCCGAGAAGGGGACGGAAGTGACGACGAGGTTCATCTTCACCGAGTGGGCGATAGGAGGCGTCTTGCCCTTGTACTCCTCACGGATCTTGCGCGCTTCGTCCAGCCACTCGTCGCTCAAGAACGGGTACGGCGCCATCGTGTTGCTCCTTCGTCGTTGAGGGCGGGTCCACCCCCGCCTGGCCGCCGGAACCCTACTCGCGCCGCCAGTAGGCTGCCGATTCGTGACCGCCCCCGTTCTTCCCGGCGCCGAACCGTATTCCGCCTCGGGCGACGCCCGTGGCGCGCTCGTCCTCCACGGCTTCACCGGGAACCCGCAATCGATGCGAGGTCTCGCCTTGGCGCTCGCCGACGCCGGACTGACGGTCGAGATGCCGCTGCTCCCCGGGCACGGAACGGACGTGTCGGACATGGTGCCGACGCGTTGGGAGGACTGGTCCGGCGCGGCGGCGGCCGCCTACCTCGACCTGGCGGCGCGTTGTGACGCGGTCGTGGTGGTCGGTCTCTCCATGGGGGGCACGCTGGCGGTCTGGCTGGCGGAACACCATCCAGAGATCGCCGCGCTCGCCCTGGTGAACCCCATGGTGGCCCCGCCCGACGCCGACTCGGTTGCGTTCGTCCAGGCGATGGTCGAGAACGGCGACGAGCTAGCGCCGGGCGTGGGGTCGGACATCGCGAAGGAGGGTTCGGTGGAGTCCGCCTACCCCGAGCTGCCGCTACGCGCCGCGGTCTCGCTCTTCTCCGCCGCCGCTGAGGTGGGATCGGGGTTGGAATCCGTCACCTGTCCGGTGCTGGTGTTCACGAGCACCCAGGACCACGTGGTCGACCCGAAGTCGAGCGCGTTGTTGGTGGAGCGGGCGAAAGGCCCCGTCGAGCAGGTGGTGCTCGACCGCAGTTACCACGTGGCCACGCTCGACTACGACAAGGACGAGATAGAGGCGCGCACGGTGGAGTTCGTCACCGGCGTGCTGTCATCGCGATGAGCGACGGCGGTTCGGGCCTCACCCGTGACGACGTGGTCCACGTCGCCCACCTCGCCCGCCTCACCCTGAGCGACGACGAGCTCGAGCTGTTCACCGCGCAATTGCGCACCGTGTTGGACCATGCGGCCGACGTGGCCGCGCTCGACCTGTCGCACCTGCCGCCGTCGTCCCATCCCATCGCCCTCGAGAACGTGCTGCGGTCGGACGAGCCGCGGCCGAGCCTGGACCGCGAGGAGGTGCTGGCCCAGGCGCCCGCCGTCGAGGACCACCAGTTCCGGGTGCCGCGCATTCAAGGGGAGGCTCCGTGACGGCGGGTTCGGCGGACACGGCGCGGTCGGTCGCCGAGGCGGTCCGTACCGGGGCGCGCACGGCGCGTGAGGTGACCGAGGAGGCGCTGGCAGCCGTCGCAAGCGGTGACGCCGAGGTGCACGCATTCCTGTCCGTCCTGGAAGATGACGCGCTGGCGCAGGCCGAAGCGGTGGACGCCGAGGTCGCCGCCGGACGGGACCCGGGGCCGCTGGCCGGCGTCCCGGTGGCGTTGAAGGACAACCTCTGCACCCGCGGCATCGCGACCACGTGCGGTTCCAAGATCCTGGAGGGGTGGCGGCCGCCCTACGACGCAACGGTCGTGGCCAAGCTGCGGGCCGCCGGAGCGGTCGCCCTGGGCAAGACGAACATGGACGAGTTCGCGATGGGGAGCTCGACCGAGAACTCGGCCTACGGTCCCACGCGCAACCCACGCTGCCTGTCCACCGTGCCGGGTGGCAGCAGCGGTGGGTCGGCGGCGGCGGTGGCGGCCGGCTTCGCCCGGCTGGGACTCGGGTCGGACACCGGTGGCTCCATCCGCCAGCCCGCGGCGCTGTGCGGCGTGGTCGGGATGAAGCCCACCTACGGACGCGTGTCGCGCTACGGGCTCGTCGCGTTCGCCAGCTCGCTCGATCAGATCGGTCCGTTTGCGACGAGGGTCGAGGACGCGGCGCTCCTCTTCGACGTCATCGCCGGGCACGACCCCTGTGACAGCACCTCCCTGCCGTCGCCGCCCGAGCCGACGCTGGAGCCGGTCCACGACGGGGCCGAGGGCATCCGGGTGGGGTTGTGCCGCGACCTGGTCGACGGCTGCGCGTCCGACGTGGCGGCCCGCGTGCACGAGGCGGCGGACGCGCTGGCCGGCGCGGGCGCGAAGGTCGAGGAGATCTCGGTGCCCGAGTTCGCCTACGGGCTGTCGGCGTACTACCTGATTGCGCCGGCCGAGGCGTCCTCGAACCTGGCGCGCTACGACGGCGTCCGCTACGGGCTCCGGGTCGACGGCGACGACGCCGAGGCGATGAACACGGCGACCCGCACGGCGGGGTTCGGGGCCGAGGTGAAGCGCCGGATCATGCTGGGGACCTACGCCCTGTCGGCCGGCTACTACAACGCCTACTACGGTCAGGCACAACGGGTCCGCACGCTCGTCATGCGGGCGTTCGACCGTGCCTACGAGTCCGTCGACGTCCTCCTCGGCGCCACCGCGCCGACGACCGCGTTCGCGCTGGGAGCCAAGGTCGACGACCCGATGGCCATGTACATGAACGACGTCTGCACCATCCCCTCGAATCTGTCCGGACATCCGGCCATGTCGGTGCCTTTCGGCACGGGCGACGACGGGCTCCCGGTGGGGGTCCAGGTGCTGGCCCCGGCGCTCGGCGAGGCGACCATGTTCCGGGTGGCCCGAGTGATCGAGTCCTTTGCACCGACCGGAACCGGGCGTCGCAGTGAAGAAAGGCCGGGCGGCACGTGAGCGAGTGGGAGACCGTCATCGGGCTCGAGGTGCACTGCGAGCTGCTCACCGCGACCAAGTTGTTCTGCGGCTGCCGCAACGCCTTCGGCGACGAGCCCAACGTCAACATCTGTCCGACCTGCATCGGGCTGCCCGGGGCGCTGCCCGTCCTGAACGAGCAGGCGGTGGAGCTGGCCATGCGGATCGGCGAGGCGTTGCACTGCGAGATCCGGCCGTCGGAGTTCGCCCGGAAGAACTACTTCTACCCGGACCAGGCCAAGGACTACCAGATCAGCCAGTACGACCTCCCGCTGAACGCCGCCGGTT
Source organism: uncultured Acidimicrobiaceae bacterium (assembly GCA_963834405.1). GTDB lineage: Bacteria > Actinomycetota > Acidimicrobiia > Acidimicrobiales > RAAP-2 > Bog-473. The sequence goes on from CAWIBX010000005.1 coordinate 1,174,174, forward strand.
GGCTCGAGCTGCCTGACGGCTCCCGGGTCGGCGTGACCCGGGCGCAGATGGAGGAGGACACCGGCAAGCTCACCCACGTCGGGGCCGGCGGGCGGATCAACACGGCGCAGCACGCGCTGGTCGACTACAACCGTTCCGGGGTGCCGCTGGTCGAGATCGTCAGCGAGCCCGACATCCGATCCGCCGCGCAGGCCCGGTCGTACGCGGCGGAGCTGCGGGCCATCCTCGTGGCGACCGGTGCGTCGGACGGGCGCATGGAGGAGGGCTCCGTGCGGGTCGACGCCAACGTGTCGGTACGGCCGACGGGCAGCGACGCCTTCGGGACCCGCTGCGAGATCAAGAACCTCAACTCTTTGCGTTCGCTGGTTCGGGGGATCGAGTACGAGGCGGCCCGCCAGATCGGCGTGCTCGAAGCCGGCGGTGTCGTGGCGCAGGAGACGAGGCACTGGGACGAGGCGGCGGGACGCACGGAGGCGCTGCGCTCGAAGGAGGAGTCGCACGACTACCGCTACTTCCCCGAACCGGACCTGGTGCCGTTGGCGCCGGACGCGGCCTGGCAGGCGCGGGTGCGCTCGGGGCTGGGACCGATGCCGGCCGCACGGCGAGACCGGTTGGCAGCGGCGCTCGGGGGCGCGCCCAGCGACGCCGAGACGGATCAGATCAGGGCCGTCGTCGACCTGGGCCTCGACGGCCTCGTGCGCGCGGCGGCCGACGCGGGTGCTCCGGTGGGGTTGGCGCTGGTCCGCGCGGCCAACGAGGTGGCCGCCCAGCCCGAGGCCGGGCTGCGGATGGACCCGGCTACTTTCGCGGCGCTGCTCTCAATGGAGTCGCGCGGCCAGTTGTCGGCCACGCAGTCCAAGGCGGTGCTCGGCACCCTGCTGGAGCAGGGCGGCGGCGACCCGGCGGTAGTGGCCAAGGAGATGGGCTTCGAGGCCCTCGCGGCCGACACCCTCGCCGCGGTGCTCGACGAAATCATCGCCGCGCACCCCGACGAGTGGACTCGCTTCGTCGCCGGCGACGACAAGTTGATGGGGATGTTCACCGGCGAGGTGATGAAGGTGACGGCCGGCAAGGCGAACGGCAAGGAGGTCGCGGCCGAGCTGCGCCGCCGCCGCGGCTGAGGGGCAATCAACGATGCGATCCGCGACCAGCGGCGGTCGCCCAAATCGGCGACGGAAGCGATGTCATCGCAACCTCTCGACCCGTTCCTCCACCGCTCCACTTGTCCTAACATCCCGTGCTCTCATGGGGACGTTCCCGCCCGCCGAGCCGGACCATGTGTTACTCATATGAGGTGGCAATCGAGTCACCACCCGGTACGTTGGACTCAGCAGCGTCATCTAGGTCAGGGGCGGATCCATCTCTCGGAGGTAGCCCTTCGCACCCCGGAAGTCCTCGTCAGGTCTGGTTGGGTCTCGGACTGGTCATCCTCGTGTTTGTGGCGCTGTCGAGTTTCATCGCCATCAAGACGCCCGCCTGGGAAGCAGCTGATGAGCCGGGTCACGTCTACAACATCGAGTTGCTGGTCGGCGGCCACTGGTATGGGATCAACACACATTGCCGATTCGTTCTCGGCTCCGGAGTTGTGCCGCGTACATGCAGTGAAAACGAGGTCCAACAGGCCCCCTTGTATTACCTCGCTATGGCTGCCTGGCAGAAGGTGGTGGGGTTGCCGCCGAGGCCTCCACCGAGCCTTCGGACTAGTCCGACCGTCTACACCCACGGGGAGGAGTTCGCGCACCACAGCGCCTCCGACCATCGATTTCTTCTGTGGCTGCGGTTTCCCAACATTGCGCTGGGGGCCTCAACCGTTTTGGTGGTGTTCCTGGCGATACGGCGGGTGAGCCGTGATCCGTGGACCCCCGTCGTCGCTGCCGCCATTCTCGCCTTTCTCCCGCGCTTTGTCTTCCTCTCGGCGTTCGTCACCAACGACAATCTGGTGAACTTCTTGGGGGCGGTCCTCGGCTATGTCGCTCTGCGGTTCATCACCTCCCCAAGCTTGTGGACCATGACCTTCGTCGGTGCAACCTTCGGCCTGCTGGTGGCGACCAAGCTTTCGGCCCTTCCGATGGGCCTCGTGATCTTGGTCCTCGTTCTCCTGGTGCCGACGTGGAAACGGCGACTGTCCCTGTTGGCCGTTGCCGGCGGAGGTGCGGCGCTGACCTGTGGGTGGTATCTCATCCAGAACACGGTTCGCTACGGGGATCCACTGGCCAGGACGGCGAGTTCCCGCTATCTGGCCTTGGACGGGGGCCTCGGAACCGTTTTGGTGCCTTACAGGGTGAAGGATCCGCTTCGCTACGTCTTCTGGGACGTTCCGCAGACCATCATGCGTACGTTCTGGTACGAATCCGGATGGAATCAGTTCACCTGGAAGATGCCAGTGTACGTCGCCATCACGGTGGTCGTTCTCATTGTCCTCGTCGGCATCTACGGCCAGAAGATCCCTCGCGACGTGCTCATCACACTGGTCACCCTCTCTGTCGCCGCCCTGCTCAGTGTCTGGATCGTGGCGTTTCAGACCGACTCGTACAAAGGTCGCTATGCGCTCGTTGGCTGTGTCGGCATCGCCGGACTGATTGCCTTTGCCCTCCAGCGATGGAAGCTGCCTGTGCGATTCCTGCTTCCTGCGTCAGGCGTCGTCGGGACGTGCGTCGCGATCAATTCCAACATTCTGAGTGTCCACTGGACCTAGGAAGGCCTTCCGACTGCGCCGAACCTCTCAGTTCTTGACCCGGATGCTCACGCGGCGGGAGAAGGTGTGTCCGGCGTGGTTGAAGGCCTCTGACAACACAACGTAGGAGCCATTGGGGACGGTCCTCGTATTCCAGTCGAGCACCCAACCGTAGGGGGTCCGGGTGGCCGTGCCGATCACCGGTCCCGAGTACCCGTACCTGCCGCCAAAGATCCGATATTCGACCTTCGTCGCTTTCGACGCGGCGGCGTCAAGACGGGTCGATCCGCTAAGCGTCGCTCCCGAGGACGGAACGAGGACGCTCGTTGTTGGGAGCGGCTCCGAGCTGTGCGTCCAGACCTCTACTCTTGCGTCCTCAAAGGGGAACACTTCTGGCTGGTACCCAAGTGTGACAAGCGTGTGGTCGATCGTTGACCGATTGCTCGCGTCCAAGGAACTGAGGGCGGGCTGCGAGATGTAGACGAGAACACGCTTGGCGTGTGCGACGTCAGCGGCAACCTGGTCGGGGTCGACTCGATAGAGATCGGTATGAATGCGTGGATCCTTGAACGCCGGGGAGAAGCCGGGATAACCCGAGGGATCCCCTTCGAACAGAACCGCGAAATGTGACTCGGCGGCCAATGAGTAGGCGGACCCGACCACGAGGAGAGAGTCGCTGGGACCAAGGTTCGACTCGGCGAAGCTGACCGCCGGCTGCGCGCCGGGGAGGGGGTAGGGCAAGGGCGTCGCCTCGAGTGCGAATCCCAGAACAATGGCAGCACCCGCGCCGGCGACGACGTCCATCGCGAGGCGGAATCCGCTGACGTCGAGGCTGCTCCGGATTCTCTCAAGTGCCGCCGCCAGGCCGACGGCCATCACCGGGACCAGCCAGAGGGATGCACGTCCGCCGGTCACCTGCGGGTTTCGCAGCGACGGCCCGAACGGAATTCTGCCCAGGAGTCCGCCCACGAAGGCGACGGCCAAGAGCAGCAGCAGGTAGCGGGCCACGACCGCCCGGGGCCCTCGCCACGCCTCAATGGCCAAGCCAGCGAGGGCGACGAGCACACACAGCGTGGCGAACCATTCAGGTCCTCCGGGGTACACCTGGGCGATCCGGGTCAGGTGATGGAGCACCTCGGAGCCAAACCGGATCGGATCGGGGTAGAAGGTGAGGAAGGCGTCCCAGAGTTGACGCCATTGGGCTGCGACCGCTTTGGTGTTGTAGCTGTCGACGATGGCGACCCCGAGCGCGACGGTTGCCCCTGCCTGGACCGCAATGGCGGGAACACGGACCTTGAGATCAGAAACCGGATGAAGCAGCAGCACCAAACCGGCGACCGCCACTGCGACGAGGGCGAAGAGGCTGATGGATGCGACGACAACGGCGGCCAAGACCCACAGGACTGCCGTCGGCCAGCGCCACTTCGTCCGGGCGAGGCGCGAGATGACCAGGACGAGAACGAGCACCACCAGAACGTCTGTGGTGTCGGGCTTGAGCCGGCCCGAATAGGCGATGTCCGCCCGCGAGGCGACCAAGGCGGCTCCCAGCACGACGCCGATCCATCGCGCGTAGCCGAGGGCGCGAAGCGTCAGGTACAAGACCGCGGGACCGAGCACCCCTGCGATGAGCGCGGGGTAGGCGAGGCTCACGTCACTGCCGCCTACCAGACGGCTCCAGCCCATGAGTGCCGCGATATAGCCCGGATGATCCTGGCTGACCGTGATCAGCTGTGACAGTGGCGCCTTTTGGGCGGCGCCTTCCACAGCGTCGTCGAGCCAGAGACCTTGAGTCGGAAGCCCGTGTCGACGTACGAGAAAGGCGATGACGATCAGAGCTGCCACGACTACCAGATCGGTCATGACGCTTCGCCATTTCGACGGCAGATGAGGGCTCACGATCGAATGGTTCCCTGTGTCGTCAGCGTTGGTGTGGACTATCAGCGCCCCTCGCATTCGTCGCCTTCACGGTCGCCGAGGACGCACCGACTTGAGCTCGACGTCCCTGGGAACGGACACCAATTTCGTACTACAGTCCCCTCAGGTGCAGCGCGCCACGACGACGCATCGACGGCCTCGCCCGTCTCTCAGGCGCGCCGAGCCAGTGGGCGACGGATGCATCGAGATCACCCGCGTCCGGGTACCTGTCTGGACGGTTGCGAGGTAAGCTCTGCCCCCCACATGGTCGCCTGATCGGGTCATTCGATTTCGAGGCACTCGAGGACGGATGCGAGCTGGAGTCATATTGCCTCATACACCGAAGCCGTCCCGGCGGTCGTTACTCACGGGCAGCGCGATCGGGGCCTCCGCGGTCCTCTTGGCGGGAGCGGCGCCCGCGGCCGCGTCGTCGAACAGTCTCGACATCTGGGCGATCAACCCGCTCGGTGTCACGGTACCGAGCGATAAATGGACGTTGATCCCCTGGCCGCGGGTGCTGCTTAATGACACGCCGGTGCGCCTCGACACCGATCACGCGACGTGGCTTTTCCCGCCGGGCCCGAACGCGATCTACATGATCCTGGCCAACATCGCCTGGGACAACGCGCGGTCCCCCGCAGGAAAGGCGATCAGGCCGCGCACTCACCGCAAGCTGATCCGGATCATGCAACAGGGGACAGGAACTCCGCAGATGGACCAGCCCGCGTACATCGGGGCGGCGTCTGACCTGACCTATCACGCCGATCTCGCCGCGCGCGGCGACCAGACGGTACTGAGCGATGGCTCAAAGGGCTACCAACAGCAGCAGGTGACCGTACAAGCCGGCATCCCGCTGACGGGTCCGGTAACGCGTATTTGGGTCGAGGTATACCAGGACTCGGGCATGCCGCTCGCCTGTCGTTGGGACGGCACCAACGCGCCCAAGACGGCGACTCGGCCGCCAGTTATCGGGCTGCTTGCGCCGTCGCTCATGATCGGCAAGCTCGCGCCCTTCTAGGTCCCCCATGGCTCGACTGAACGACCTCACCCAAGCGAACCAGATGGAGCAGAGCATTATTCGGGAGCGCGCCCTGTTGGCACTGCGACACAACGTTGCGTTGGAGCGGCTCCGAGACCCGGGAAAGCGGCATCCTGCTGAGCCTTCGAACGCGCCGTTTGAGTTCGAGGACGGTCTTCCCGTTGTGCGAGGGCCGGGGCTCGATGCTTCCGTCGTACTGGGCGCTATCACGCGGTACGGGTCATTGCTGGTGCGTGATCTGTTGCCGCCTCAAGACGTGTGCCGGCTTGTTGCCGTCATCGACAGCGTCTTCGAAGCGTTCGATGCCGGCGACTCGGACAGCGCGTGGTTCTCGCCGTTCCCGGGGCGGGACGAGTCCGTCGATGCGACGCGAGCATGGCTGCGAACCAAAGGCGGGATACTCACGGGCGACTCGCCGCGGGCGACCTTCGAGGTCGCAAAGGTGTTCACCGCCGCCGGTATCGACCGGCTCGCCGAGGAGTACCTCGGTCAGCCACCGATCCTGTCGCTCGACAAGTGGACGATCCGTCGCGGCACCTTCGACAACGGAATCGAATGGCATCAGGATGGAGCGTTCCTGGGCGAACGGGTGAGCGCGCTGAACGTGTGGCTCGCACTCAGCGTCTGCGGGACGGACGCACCGAGCCTGGACGTCATCCCGAGGCGTCTGGACGAGATCGTCTCAACCGGCACCGAGGGCGCGTCCTGCAATTGGTCGGTCGCCGAAGACGTTGTGATTCGAATTGCCGGGCCGAGAGGTTGGCGGCGGCCGCACTTCGGCCCGGGCGACGCGCTGCTGTTCGACGACAAACTGCTGCACCGCACCGGTGGCGATGCCACCATGCCTCTGGAGCGATATGCGATAGAAACGTGGTTCTTCGCCCCTTCCGGCGACACCGGCTACATCGACGTCCCTCTCGTGCTCTGATTCGCGACTCGGCGAGCGACGGCACCGTTCCGCTCCCGAATGCCACGGTCAGGGCAGCGGTTTGTCGGCATAACGCCGCAGCGTCGGGCCCGCCCAGCGCGCGATCTCCTTCGGCGTCGCGGTCGCAACTGGTGGCACCCGCAGGATGTAGCGCGTGAAGGCCAGTCCCATCAGTTGCGACGAGACCATGGCGGACCGGCGCTTTGTCATCGCCGCGCTTTCGCCGTCATTCGGCGTCTGCGTGCTCCAGACCCGCTCGTTCACGAACTCCCGCATGGCGTCGGCGACGTTGGGCGACGCCGCCATCGCCGCCACACAGGACGCGAATGACGAGCCCGTGCCCTCGGCGCGGTCCCACATGGTCAGGAAGGCCTCGACGGTTGCGGGTCCGGGGTTCTCGGGGCTCGCGGCATGTTCCTTCACCTGCCGGGGGTCGAAGGGCAGCGCCATGGCCGAGACGAAGAGGTCCGCCTTCCCGTCGAAGTAGTGATGGACGAGGGCCGGATCGACGGCCGCGGCCCGGGCGACTGCCCGTAAGCTCGTGCCGTCGTATCCCCTCTCAGCAAAAACCCTCTTGGCCGCCTCGATGATCTCGCGGCGGGTGTCCGCGTTCCCTGGGCGCCGGCCGACGGGGCTCAAGGGGTCTCCGAGGAGGACCCGCTTTTGGGGTATTCACCAGCGGAGAATTCTGTGGTACAACTCATCAGTGGTGAATCTTAGGCCGGAAGGGCACTGACGAGGGTGGCAACGACGACCGAGACCACTGAGACCCGGGCACCCACACCAGAGACCACCAGCGACGGTGCCCACATCACGGCCCTGGGCCGCCTCGCCGGGCGGTGCTACGACCGCCGGCGGCTCGTCCTGGTGCTCTGGGTGGCGGCCATCATCGCCGTCACCGTGGTGGCTCAGGTGGTCGGCACCGACTTCAAGAACAAGTTCACGTCGGGCAACACCCCGTCGCAGCAGGCGCAGAAAATTCTGCAGTCGCGTTTTCCGTCGCAGTCGGGTGACACCGCCGACATCGTGTTCCACACGGCGACGCCGACCGTCGACAACCGTGCCGCCATCGACAGGGTGCTGGCGGACGTCAGGCCGTTGCCCTACGTGCAGGGCGTCACGAGCCCCTTCTCGCCCGCAGGCGCCCACCAGATCGCGCCGCACGGCAACATCGCCTTCGCCCGGGTGCAGTTCCGTACCGACACGGCGGACATCCCCACCGGGGCGATCAAGAAGGTCGTCTCGACCGCCCAGGCGAGCGCGCGCCCGGGCTTCCAGGTCGCGCTCGGAGGGAATCCGATCTCCGCCGCGGTCACAGCAGCACCGGGGCCGAGCGAGGGGATCGGCATCACCGCCGCGCTCCTCATTATGTTGCTCGCCTTCGGCTCCGTGGTGGCGATGGGCCTGCCGGTGCTCACCGCGCTGGCAGGGCTCGGCATCGGCGTCGCGCTCTTGGAACTGCTCACGCATCTCCTCACCGTCCCGAACTTCTCGCCTGAGATGGCGGCCATGATCGGCATCGGCGTCGGGATCGACTATGCGCTCTTCATCGTCACCCGCTACCGCCAGGGCATCTTCGAGGGCCGCACGCCGCGCGACGCCGTCATGACGGCGCACATGACGGCGGGCCGCTCCGTCCTGTTCGCGGGCAGCACCGTGGTGATCTCGCTGTTCGGCCTCTTCCTGATCGGACAGCCCTACATGATCGGCCTGGCGACTGCCTGCATCGCCGCGGTGCTGATGGTGCTCGTCGCCGCCCTGACGCTCCTGCCGGCCATGCTCGGCTTTGCGGGCAGCGCGATCGACAAGCTGCACGTGCCCGGGCTGTTGCAGAGCGGGGGCCCGCCGCCCGAGAACGGTTTCTGGCATCGCTGGAGCCGCTTCGTGCAGCGCCGGGCCTGGCTCGTCGGCACCGTCGCCGTGCTCATCCTCGTCCTCCTCGCCCTTCCGCTGTTCAGCATGCGTCTCGCCTTCACCGATGCCGGCAACGACCCCGCCTCGCTGACGACGCGGCAGGCCTACGACCTGTTGGCGCAGGGGTTCGGCCCGGGGTTCAACGGGCCTCTGATCATCGCCGCCGACATGCACGGTCCGGCCGACCGCGCCACGGTCGACCACCTGCAGTCGTCGATTGCGTCGGACCACGACGGCATCGCCTTCGTGACCCCCGCGCAGTTCAACAGCTCTGACACGGGCGGGCTCATCGTCGTGTACCCCACGACGTCGCCGCAGTCGTCGCAGACCGAACAGCTGGTGCAGACCCTGCGCAACGACGTGATCCCACCGGCGGTGGCGGGCACGGGGGTCAACGCCCAGGTCGGGGGGGAGACGGCCAGCAGCATCGACGCCGCCAATTTCCTTGGCCACCGGCTCTTCATCGTCATCGGCGCCGTCCTGGTGCTGTCCTTCCTCCTTTTGATGGTCGTCTTCCGCTCGCTCGTGCTCCCGCTCAAGGCGGTGATCATGAACTTGCTCAGCGTGGGCGCCGCCTACGGCGTCATGGTGGCGGTTTTCCAGTGGGGCTGGGCGGGCAGCGTCATCGGCATCGGCGAGAAGGGACCCATCGACCCGTGGATCCCCGTGGCCATGTTCGTAGTGCTCTTCGGCCTGTCCATGGACTACGAGGTGTTCCTGCTGTCGCGTATCCGCGAGGAGTGGCTGCGCACGCACGAGAACTCGACGGCCGTCGCAGACGGGCTGGCCGTGACCGGGCGCATCATCACTGCGGCCGCCGCCATCATGTTCTGCGTGTTCGGGTCGTTCATCATCAAGGATCCGCTGCACATCCTCAAGGTGTTCGGCCTCGGCCTGGCCACCGCGGTGCTGCTCGACGCCACCCTCGTGCGCATGGCGCTCGTCCCATCCATCATGGAGATCCTCGGCCCTGTCAACTGGTGGCTCCCGCGCTGGATGGACCGTTCCATGCCCCGGGTGGGCATAGAGGTGACGCCGAGCGCCCCGGTACCCGCCGGATTGCCTTCTCCCGCCCCGGCGTGAGCCGGGGGGCGCAGCCATATGCTTGGCGCCCATGACCACGGACGAATCGGAACCGGCCGCCACGTTCGTCTCACTCAATCCGGGACGCGACGCGCAGAAGGTCGGCACGGCCGCCTTCCTCGGTGAGGACGTCGGCAAGATCCACGATCCCGTGTGGGCCGTCATCGGCAACCTCGGGGAAAGCCAGTGCTACCTGGGCGTGCCCACCAAGGTCGAGGCCGTCCAGGCGGCCCTGCACCGACGGGTCGCCGCGGAGGACCTGCCGGTCCGGTTGATCCCGCCCGCGTTCACCCTCGGGGTCTCGGACGGCCAGCTCAACGGTACGCCGCAGATGCGGTTCTCCCTGGTCGGCCGCGAGCTCGTCCATGACGTGGCGGACGTGCACCTGGTGGCGAACAACGTCGCCGGGTTGATCGCAGTGGTGGCGTGTGACAAGCCTCCGGTCGGCACCGTCGCCGCCGTGCTCGAGAACAACACCCCGGCGGTCATCATGTCCGACGGGCCCATCCGGCCCGGGATCGACCCGGCGACGGGTGGGCCGATCGACATCGTCTCGTCCTTCCAGATGGCCGACCAGGACGCGGAGGTGCGCGCCCGGTACGCCCTGCACGCCTGCCCCGGCCAGGGCAGCTGCGGGGGCATGTTCACCTACAACACCATGCAGACGTTCATCGCCGTGCTCGGCCTCGAACCGCTGCACATGGTGTCCCCGCCCTCGGACGACCCGCGCCGGCTGCGCGAGTTCCCCGACCAACTCATCGATTGCCTTCTCGCCATGACGAGCCGGGACCTCAGGCCCCGTGACATCGTGACGCCCGCCGCGCTGCACAACGCCATGACGGTCACCATGGCCATGGGTGGGTCCACCAACGTCGTCCTGCACAGCGTCGAGATCGCCCGCGCCGCGGGCATCGACCTGTGGGACGACGTCCTCAGCCAGGAGGACTTCAACCAGCTGGCCCGGCGACTGCCGGTGCTGGTCAATATGCGGCCCTTCGGCGAGTACTCCATGGTGGACGTCGACGAGAAGGGCGGATTACAAGTCATCGTCAAGGAACTCCTGGAGGGCGGCTTCCTCGACGGGGACGCCATGACCTGCACGGGCGAGACCCTGGCCGAGCAGCTCTGGCGGCTGGCCCCCCCTGTTCCGGACCAGGAGGTGACCTACGCGGTCGAGAAGCCCTTCAAGGACACCGGTGGGCATCGTTTGCTCCAGGGAAACCTTGCTCCCGGGGGTGGTGCGATCCTCAAGGTCGCCGGCGTCGAAGGTGGGATCAAAGACGGCGTCTTCACCGGCCGAGCCCGCGTGTTCAACGGCGAGCGCTCCCTCATTGAGGCCCTCGACCGGCATCCCGAGATCTTCCAGGACAACGACATGGTGGTGATCCGCTACGAGGGGCCCCGGGGCGCGCCGGGCATGCCCGAGCTGCTCGACCCCACCTCGCGGATCACGGCCCTGTGCCGTCAGCAGGGCATCACCATCGCGCTGATGACGGACGCCCGCTTCTCGGGAGGATCGGTCGGCCTGGTCATCGGCCACGTCGCCCCCGAAGCGTTCCTCGGGGGACCGATCGCGCTCGTCCAGGACGGAGACACCATCGTCGTCGACCTGAACGCCGACCGTCTCGACTGCGTGCAACTCGCCGAGCCCGGTGCGCTTGAGCGACGCAGCGCGGCCTGGCGGGCGGTGGCCGAGGGTAACGGCGGGGTCCACCCGGAGGCCGAACCGGTCACCGACCGCGTCCTGGCGCGGATGCGAGCGACCGCGCTCCCCGCCCTCCTCGGCGGAGGCATGGCGACGCCATCCCCATCCTGAGGCGCGCCACCCTGGTCCAGCCTGCGGGTTCGCCGTCGTGACCTGAGGAGTGGGATCGGGCCAACCGAGGAGGATGGCCGCGCTGAGTTACATCCCCTTCACGAGCCCGATCACGTTGCCCTGGGGATCGGCGAACATCGCCACGGACGGGCCGTCCGGGATGTCCATCGGCTCCTGCACGATCTTGCCGCCGAGCGACTCGGCCTTGTCGAGACTGGCGCGCAGGTCGTCGGTCTCGACGTAGAAGGTGACGAGCGCGCTCCCGTCCTGGCTGGGCCCCACCCCGCCCCCGATGCCGGGCGCCGTCGGCTGGACCATGCCGTACTTCTGCGGGTTGTCGGCGTCGATCTCCCAGCCGAACAGGTCGGCGTAGTACTTCTGGAGGGCGGCGCCGTCGGGCCCGACGATCTCGAAGTGCAGTACTGCGTGTCCCATGGGGTTTTCTCCTCCTCGGTGCGGTCGCCGCCCTGCGCGGCGCCTCAGAGCCAATACCCGGAGACTGCCACGAGGATGTGACGGGAGCCCGCCGGGAGGGGTGGAGTTGTCGAAGGGCGGCCGGCATGCCAGAATAGCTACTCCATGTACGCACGTACCGTCCGTCCCGAGATCCTGGTACTCATCACCTAGGCGCGCGCCCACATTGCAACCGCGCCTTTCGACCTCCCGAACCGGGGGGTCGTTTCAATTTCCGGACAACTCGACCGATCACAAACACGAACAGACACGAACAGGGGAAATCAGCCATGAACCTGACGCTGACAGGGGCACAGGCCCTCATAAAGAGCCTCGAGATGCAGGGGGTCGACGTCATGTTCGGCCTGCCCGGCGGCGCCATCCTGCCCGTGTACGACCCCATCATCGACTCCTCGATCCGCCACATCCTGGTGCGCCACGAGCAGGGGGCGGGGCACATGGCGGAGGGTTACGCCATGGTCACCGGGCGTCCCGGCGTGGCGATCGTCACCAGCGGGCCGGGCGCCACCAACGTGGTCACGCCGTTGTCGAACGCATACATGGACTCGACGCCGCTCATCGTCGTGTCGGGACAGGTGGCCACCCCGGCCATCGGCACCGACGCCTTCCAGGAGTGCGACATCACGGGCGTCACCATGGGCATCACCAAGCACAACTGGCTCATCAAGGACGTGAACGAGATTCCTCGTGTGGTCGCCGCGGCGTTCCACGTTGCGACCACCGGGCGGCCGGGACCGGTGCTCATCGACCTGCCCAAGGACATCTCGAACGCGACCATGGAGTGGTACTGGCCGTCTTCGGTCGACGAGTTGGACCTGCCGGGGTACCACCCGGTGACGGTGGGCGATCCCGAGCTGGTGGTCCGTGCCGCCGAGCTGATCTCGCGGGCGCGGCGGCCGGTCCTCTACGTCGGTGGCGGGGTGCTCAAGGCGCGGGCCGCCGAGGTGCTCCGGGCCCTGGCCGACCGCACGGGCATCCCGGTGGTCACGACGCTCATGGCGCGGGGCGCCTTCCCCGACTCGCACCCGCAGGCGCTGGGCATGCCGGGCATGCACGGCCACTACACCGCGGTGACCGCCATGCAGAAGAGCGACCTGCTGATCAACCTGGGGGCGCGCTTCGACGACCGGGTGACCGGGAAGATCAGCACGTTCGCACCCGAGGCCAAGGTGATCCACGTCGACATCGATCCGGCCGAGCTGGGCAAGGTGCGCGTGCCGGACGTGGGCATCGCAGGTGACTGCCGGCTCGTCATAGAGGAGCTCATGCTGGCCATAGACGCGCAACCGGACCGGCCCGTGGTCGGCGATCTGGACGCGTGGTGGCACCAGATCCGCGAGTGGCAAGAGCGCTTCCCGCTCCACTACTCCGACGTCGACGGCGCGGCGATCAAGCCGCAGAACGTCATAGAGCAGCTACGCGACGCGGCGCCGAGCGACACCATCGTCGTGGCCGGGGTGGGTCAGCACCAGATGTGGGCGTCGCAGTACTGGAACTTCGAGTACCCCGACACGTGGGTGAACTCGGGCGGGGCGGGGACCATGGGCTTCGCCGTCCCCGCCGCCATCGGCGCCAAGGTGGGCCGGCCGGAGCGGACGGTGTGGGCCATCGACGGCGACGGCTGCTTCCAAATGACGGCGCAGGAGCTGGTGACCGCCAGCTCGGAGCAGATCCCCGTGAAGATCGCCATCCTGAACAACGCGTATCTCGGCATGGTGCGCCAGTGGCAGGAGATGTTCTACGGGGAGCGCTACTCGGAGGTCTACCTCTCTCCCGACCTGCCCGACTACGTCAAGTGGGCCGAGGCCATGGGGTGCATCGGCATCCGGGCCGAGTCGCCCGAGGACGTGGGCCCGGCCATTGAGAAGGCCAACGCCATCGACGACCGTCCCGTGGTGATCGATTTCCGCACCGACGCCTTCGAGAAGGTGTTCCCCATGGTGGCCGCCGGCGCGTCCAACGACGACATCGTCGTGCACCCCGACCAGTTGGCCGCCCGATGACGCCCCCGGCCCGACTGAGCGCGGTGCGCGGCAGCGGCGGCAAGACAGCCTGGTCGGCAACCGGTGCGCACAGGCACCACATCCTGTCGGTTCTGGTGGAGAACAAGGCCGGCGTGCTGGCCCGGGTGGCCGGGCTGTTCAGCCGCCGTGGCTTCAACATCTATTCGCTCGCCGTCGCGCCCACGGACGAGGACGAGCACTTCAGCCGCATCACGATCGTGGTCGACGTCGAGTCGGCACCGCTGGAGCAGGTGGTCATGCAGCTGGACAAATTGGTCAACGTCGTCTCCATCAGCGAGCTCTCGCCGGCCGAGGCGGTCGAGCGGGAACTCGTGCTCGTGACCGTGGCAGCCGGCGCGACGGAGAGGTCCCAGGTCATTGAGCTTGTGGGTGTCTTCGGTGGCGAGGTGGTCAACGTGGGCCCGCAGCGCCTCACCGTGATGTTGGCGGGACGGCCCGAGAAGATCGACGACTTTGAGGGCCTGCTGGAGCCCTACGACGTGGTCGAGCTCCAAAGGACCGGGCGGGTTGCGCTGCCTAAGCTGGACCGTCGCTGAACGAGAGGAAGAGCTGAACCATGGCCAGGCTGTACTACGAGAAGGACGCTGACCCCTCCCTGATCCAGGGTCGAAAGGTCGCCATCCTCGGCTACGGGTCCCAGGGACACGCCCACTCCCAGAACCTCCTTGAGTCCGGGGTCGACGTGCGCGTGGCGCTGCGGGAGGGCAGCGCGAGCCGGCGCAAGGCGGAGGAGGCGGGGCTACGGGTCACAACGCTCGGCGAGGCGGCCGCTGAGGCCGATGTGATCATGATCCTGCTGCCCGATACCGAGCAGAAGGCCGCCTACGACGAGCACGTGGCGCCCAACCTCAACGACGGCGACATGCTCATGTTCGCCCACGGGTTCAACATCCGCTTCGGGCAGATCGTGCCTCCGTCCGGCGTGGATGTGACGATGGTGGCGCCCAAGGGACCGGGTCACCTGGTGCGCCGCACCTACACCGAAGGAGGCGGCGTGCCGTCACTCGTGGCCGTGCATCAGGACGCCACCGGCAAGGCGCGGGATCTCGCGCTGTCCTATGCGCACGCCATCGGTGCCACCCGGGCCGGCGTGCTCGACACGACCTTCGACGAGGAGACCGAGACGGACCTCTTCGGCGAGCAGGTGGTGCTGTGCGGCGGCCTGACCGCGCTGGTCACCGCCGGGTTCGAGACGCTGGTGGACGCGGGCTACCAGCCGGAGTCTGCCTACTTCGAGTGCCTGCACGAGCTCAAACTCATCGTCGACCTGATGTACGAGCAGGGGATCGCGGGCATGCGCTACTCCATTTCGGACACGGCCGAGTACGGCGACCTGACCAGGGGACCGCGGGTGATAGACGCAGCGGTGCGGAAAACGATGCAGTCCATCCTCGATGACATCCGCTCGGGCGCCTTTGCGGAGGAGTGGATCGCCGAGAACAAGGCCGGCCGCCCCCGGTTCAACGAGCTGCGCAAGGCGGGTCAAGCCCACCAGATTGAGACGGTGGGGGCGGAGCTACGGGCGATGATGCCCTTCATCTCGGCCGGGAAGACCCGGGTGCAGGACGCCTCTGGGGGCTAAGGCGCTCGACCGCCGTCACGACACGGCGGTTGTAGGCAATCTCTGGCGCCGCAAACGCCCGGCGTTAGCATGCGCTCGGCGGTCAGGTTCGAGGGGCTGGAGCTCAGGTTCCACAGGAGAGGTTGCGCTCATGGCATCGCTACACACACCACGTTCGGTTTCGCTCTCACGCTCGGGTGCCGGTCTGAGGGCGAGGCACGCCCTGCGCTGCGCGGTGGCGTTGGCGGCGTGCGTGGGTGGCGCGCTCGTGGCCGGTCTGGTCGGCACCGCCGCGCCCGCGGGTGCGGCCAACCCCGCCCCTGTGCTCTACGAGGTTGACTACGGCGCCAGCTCCATCAACACGTTCCCGACGACGGCAAACGGGAACGTGCCGCCTACCACGGTCAACACGAGTACGAAGCTGGACGAGCCCAGTGGCTCCGTGTTCGACGCGGCGGGCAACCTGTGGGTGGCGAGTTGGACGAGCCCGAGGGGCCCGAACGTCGCGGAGTTCACGCCGAGCGAGCTGGCGACGAACGGGGACCCCTCGGTCGTGCTCTCGACGCCCACGCTCGAGCCGAACGGTCTCGCTTTCGACCGGGCCGGTGACCTCTGGGTCGGGAGCTTCAACGGCGCGCCCGTGGCAGAGTTCACCCCGAACCAGCTGACCTCGTCGGGCACCCCGACGCCGGCGGTGACTCTGTCGATCGGGTCCGACTCATGGGGACTCACCTTCGACACCGCGGGGAACCTCTGGGTCGGCACCTACGAAGACGGTCACGTCGTCGAGTTGAAGGCGAACCAGCTCAGCTCCTCCGGCAGCCCGACGCCCGCCGTCACCTTGTCGGGTCTCTCCGAACCCACGTTCCCGACATTCGACGCCAAGGGCAACCTCTGGGTCTCCGACTATGGCAGTGGGGCGCTGGACCAGTACACACCGGGCCAGCTGAGCACCAGCGGCTCTCCCACCCCCGCGGTGACGGTGACCAGCACCTCGCTCAAGGATCCGGTCGGGTCGGCCTTCGACACCGCGGGGAACTTGTGGGTGGCGGACTACGGCGCCGCGGGCGTCTTCGAATTCTCGCCGAGCCAACTGGCTTCAGGTGGGGCGCAGACTCCGATCAAGACCATTCAGGGCTCGAACACGGGATTCAGCGACGCCGGAGACGTGCTGTTGCAACAGGCGCCGGTGGTGACATCGGTCAGCCCCGGCTCCGGCGGCCGCGGCACGGCGGTCACCATCAACGGGGCCGCGTTCCTCTCTGGCTCGACGGTCTCCTTCGGCGGCGTCCCGGCAACCTCCGTCACTTACGTCACCCCGTACGAGCTTGAGGCCGTGGCGCCACCGGGCGTCGGCACCGTCGACGTCACGGTGTCCACCTTCGGTGGCACCAGTGCAGTCTCGCCCGCGGACCGGTTCACCTACACCACGACCGGCTACTGGGAGGTGGCCTCCGACGGCGGCATCTTCGCCTTCAACACTCCGTTCTACGGTTCCATGGGCGGCAAGCCGCTCAACGCGCCGGTCGTGGGGATGGCAGCCGCGCCAGCCAATGGTGGTTACTGGGAGGTCGCAACCGACGGCGGCATCTTCACCTTCGGCCCCGGCGCCACCTTCCAGGGCTCCATGGGTGGCAAGCCCCTCGTCGCTCCGATCGTCGGCATGGCCGCCGATCCGGCCACCGGTGGCTATTGGTTGGTTGCCTCCGACGGAGGCATCTTCGCGTTCAACGCGCCCTTCTTCGGCTCAATGGGCGGCAAGCCGCTCAACAAGCCCATCGTCGGGATGGCAGCCGCTCCGAACGGGACGGGCTATTGGCTCGTTGCCTCCGACGGGGGCATCTTCGCCTTCGGGACCGGTGCCGCCTTCCACGGCTCGATGGGCGGGAAACCGCTCAACAAACCCATCGTGGCCATGGCGGCCGCCCCCACCGGTGGCTACTGGCAGGGCGCCTCCGACGGTGGCATCTTCGCCTTCGGTGCGCCGTATCTCGGCTCCATGGGCGGCATCCCGCTGAACAAGCCGGTGGTCGGGATGGGTGCCGTCTCCGGGGTGAGTGGCTACTGGGAGGTCGCATCTGACGGCGGCATCTTCTCGTTCGGCCTCCCGTTCGTGGGCTCCATGGGGGGCAAGCCGCTGAACCAACCCATCGTGGCCATGGCGGCCGGCACCGCCTGACCCCGCCCTGGCCGAATAGTTCCTTATCGCTGAGAAGGAGAGAAAGCCCAGGTCGAGACCGCCCTTGACATGACATCATAATGATGTCACAGTGACATCATGAAGATGTCACTGGTGGTGGATGGGCTGCGCTCCGACGTCATCGCCGTCGGAGAGCTGGGCGATGACGCTGTGGCCGAACTGGCCGAGCGCATCGCCGCCGTCCTCGGCCGTTCGGCGCCGTCACGGATCATCGATCTTCTCTCTGACGCCGCGACGGAGCTGTCGGCCGAGTTGTCCGAGGGGCGGGTGGAGCTGCGGGTTGCCGGCGACGACGTGCAGCTCGCCTACGTCGAGGACGAGCACGTCCCAGGCGGTGACGGCGAGGGTGAGCTCTCAGCCCGTATCACGCTGCGCCTGAGCGAGGCGCTGAAGGCCCGGGTGGAGGAGGGCGCGGCGCGCCAGGGCGTCTCGGTCAACAGCTACATCGTCCGCGCCCTCGAGCGCGGCTCGTCGATGTCTCGGAGCTACGGCGGCCGGGGCGGCACCCGCCTGCGCGGCTACGGCTCGACCTGAACGTCGGAACGAAAGGAGCACACATCATGGAGGAGAAGAGCATCACCTTCCCGACGTCCGAACCGGTGCGTCTCGTCGTGGAGAACGAGGTCGGCTTCGTCGCCGTCTTGGCCGAACAGACCGATACCTCGACGGTCAGCCTTTCGCCGGACACAGCGGGCGCCGAGGAACTGGTGGAGCGGGCTGTCGTCGAGTGCCGTCCGACCGGGCGCCGCAACCTGCTGGTGGTCAAGGTGCCGAAGCTGCACGGACTGCGATTCCTCCGACGCAACGGCGTCACGGTGCGCGTCACCGTGCCGGAGGGCAGCGACGTCAGCATCATGACGGCGTCGGCGGACGTCGAGGTGTCGGGTCCGGTGGGCAATGCGGACCTCGCAACGGCGAGCGGCGAGGTCTCGACCGACGACGTCACCGGCGAGGTCTCGGCCAAGTCGGCCAGCGGCAACTTCACGCTCGGCAACGTCGGCGGTGAGCTCAAGGTGCACACAGCGTCGGGTGACCTGCGCTGCTCCGCCGTGGCGGGGCGAGTGCTGTTCAGCACGGCCTCGGGCGACGTGGAGATCGGATCGGCGGGTGACCGCGTGGACGTCAAGACGACGTCAGGGAACGCCCGGTTGGGTGAGCTCGCGCGCGGCGCACAGGTCACCGGCGTCTCGGGCGATGTGCGGGTGCTGAGCATCGGGGCGGGCACCCTGCGTGTGCGCTCGGTTTCGGGCGACGTCGCCGTCGGGGTCGCAGCCGGCGTGGACCTCGAAGTCGACGTAGAGACCGTGTCGGGTTCGGTCGAGTCCGACATTCCCTTGGACAAGGCACCCGGCGGGCCGCGGGGCGGTGCCCGGGTGGAGATCAGCGTGCGAAGCGTCTCAGGCGACGTGGCGATAGAGCATGCGCTCGAGCAGGTCGCCTGAGGACCGTGGCGCGGCAGCCAACCGAGGACTCAGGCCTCGACGTCGCAGTGGCACACGGCTTCGAGCATGAATCCGAAGGGATCGAGCCAGAACGTGGCGTAGTAAGGGGGCGGGTACTGCGGCCATTCCTGGGGCGGATGGAGGACCGTGCTCCCGGCCCGTTCGACGTGGTCGTGCACCGTCCGGACCTCCGTCCGAGTCGGCACCATGAAGGCGAGGTGCTGCAATCCCGGCCGCTCCCGCGAGTAGGAACCGTCCTCGGTCGCCGCGTACAGGAACAAATAGGCGCCCCGCTTACCACCGGTCGGCATGAAGGCGATGGTGTCGTCCGACGTGAGAAAGGTCTCGTAGCCGAGTAGCGGCATGAGCTCGCCGTAGTAGTCCGCGGCGACCGCAAGGTCGGCCACATTGACGCCCAGGTGCCCGAGCACGTGCCTATTCTTTCCGACCCGACGCACCCGGGCTGTGTCCCGCTACATTCGGACGTGTTCGAAGGTTCGAAGGGAGGACCACTCGAATGCCGTGCACCCTTCCCACCCACGCCGCCGCCTGATGCCGTTCGTCCGGCCCCCCGACATGCTGGCGGGCGAGCCGCTGCCCGGCTGGAGCGGCCGATTCCTGCACTCGGCGAACATGACGTTCGCCCATTACGACATCGCTGCTGGCGCGGCACCACTGCACGAACACCAGCACGAGCAGGAGGAGGTCTGGCACATCGTCGAGGGTGAGGTCGCACTCACGATCGACGGCGAAGAACAGATCCTCGGTGTGGGTTGTGTGGCGGTGGTCCCGCCGGACACCCCACACTCCGTACGTCCGATTGGGGCGTGCCGGGCGGTCATCGCGGACTACCCGCTGCGGCCCAACCTGCCCGGGATGTCGCACCGGACGGACTGACCCGAACACGGCCCGGCGCTGCCTAGGGTGGGCGGCATGTGCCGGAACATCACCACCCTGCGGGGGCTGCAGCCGGCGGCGACGCCCGAGGAGATAGAGGCAGCCGCCCGTCAATACATACGAAAGGTCAGCGGCGTCCAGTCCACGTCGCTCCAGACCGAGGAGGCGTTCGAGCGGGCCGTCACCCTGGTGACCGAGGCGACGACCGAGCTCTTGAGCGGATTGCCGCCGCGCAAGCAGCCGCCGCCGACGCTGCCGCCGCTCCGCCGGATCGCCGCCAGGACCAAGGCTGCCGCAGCAGGCTGAACATTCCTTGACAGGTATATGCTGACCTAGGCATACTACCTTCGTGGCCGTCATGTTCGAGGTGCTCGCCGAGGAGAACCGCCGGCGGATCCTCGATCTCCTGGTCGAGGACGAGCATCCGGTCGGGGATCTGGTCGAGATCCTGGCAATGAGCCAGCCGTCCGTCTCGAAACACCTGAAGGTTCTGCGCGATGCGGGTCTGGTCGAGTCCCGGACCGAGGCCCAGCGCCGCATCTACCGGGTGTGCGTCGAACCGCTACGCGAGGTCGACGAGTGGCTGGTGCCCTATCGCCGACGCTGGGCCTCTCACCTCAATGCCCTGGAGCGCCACCTCGAGATCATGGACGAGGCGGGAGGTCCCTCATGGGAGTGAACCGGGGACGCCCGACTGCGAGCGCCGGTGCACGCGCCGGCGCAGAGGCTGAGTACGGCGTGCTGGAGCGGGTCGGCGACGTTTCCGTGCTGCGCTACCTGCGCCGGCTCGGTCATTCCCGGGAGAAGGTCTGGCGCGCGTTGACCGAGGACGAGCACCTCGCGGGCTGGTTTCCGACGACGATCGAGGGCGGGCGAACCCCGGGGTCCGCCCTGCGGTTCTCCTTCCGGGAGTCGGGAGGTGCAGCGTTCGCCGGCGAGATGCTCGTCTTCGACCCGCCCCGCGTCATGGAGCTGCGCTGGGCGGACGACGTGCTGCGGTTCGAGCTCTCGCCGGACCCGGACGCGCCCGCGGAGGGGTGCGTTTTGGAACTCACGGTGACCTTCCCCGAGTACGGCAAGGCCGCCCGGGACGCCGCCGGATGGCACGTGTGCCTGGAGCAGCTCGATCACGTCGCGGACGGCACCGAATTGCCCTGGGCGCCGCCGGACCGCTGGCGTGTCGTACACGGCGTGTACGTGCAGCAACTGGGTCCCGAGGCTTCGGCCATCGGCCCGCCCGAGGAGTGGGAGGGGGCGCACGGTCCCGCCGACGCGGACGCCGAGGCCGACGCCATCGCCGACGCCGACGATCAGTGAGTTGAAACTCCGACCGGAAGGTCGAGCAACCCGCGCAACGTGAAGCTGGGCCGCCAGTGCGGCTCGTCGGTCAGAAGCTCCATCGTCCGAAAGCGCGCCAGCAGGCCGTTGAGCGCGATCTCGCCCTCCATGCGAGCCAGCGCCGCCCCGATGCAGTGGTGGATGCCCCACCCGAAGCTCAGCGGGACGTTGTCGGCACGCCGCAGGTTCAGCTCGTCGGGGTTCTCGAAGCGCTCGTGGTCACGGTTGGCCGCGCCCTGCAACACCACCACCCGGTCACCCCGCTCCAGAGGCTCACCCACGAGATCCGCCGGCTCGAGCGCCGTGCGCAGGTTGAACTGGACAGGGCTGTCGAAGCGGAGCAGCTCCTCGACCGCGGACGGCGCGATGTCGGGGTGCTCCCGCCAGTCGTCCAGCTGATGAGGATGGGTCAGAAGAGCGAGGAGCCCGTTGCCCAAGAGATTGGTCGTGGTCTCGAACCCGGCGGCGAAGAGAAGGATGGAGGTCGAATAGATCTCTTCGTCGGTGAGGCGGTCGTCGTTCTCCCAGGCGGCGACGAGCGAGCTCAGCAGGTCTTCCCGGGCGTTCTGCCGGCGCTCCTCTATCAGCGCGCCGAAGTACTCGGCCAGATGTCCGACCGCCTCTATGGCAGCCTCGGTCTCCTCGTCGCTCATCACGGGCTCAATGCCCTTGGCCGCCGCTCGCACGTACGGCTGCAGCCCGGCCCGGTCCGCCTCGGGAACCCCGACGAGCTCCCCGATGACCGCCATCGGGAGTGGGAGCGCGAAGGCCGACATGAAATCGACCTCTCTTGCCTCGGCCATGGCGTCGAGCAGCTCGTCGACGAGGGCGTGGATGGCCGGCCGCAGGCGCTCGACCTGCCGCGGTGTGAAGGAGCGTGACACCAGACGGCGCAGCCGGGTGTGGTCGGGAGGGTCGGCCAGCAACATGTTGTGCTGCGACATGTCCATGAACTCGCCCCGACGGCCCCCCATGTCGCCGAAGATGCCGACGTTGGGGTCTTCGATGTCGACGCCCCGGCCCAAGCGGGGATCGCGCAAGACCGACTGACAGATGTCGTAGCCGTTCACGACGTAGGGCCCCATGGCCGAGCGGCTCACCACCGACTCCTCCCGCATGCGGGCGTAGAGGGGATAGGGATCCGCCTGGCCTTCCGGCGTGATCAGTGCCTGCAGCAGCAGCCCGTCGAGGACGGGGCTCGAGACGATTCCCACCGGGCCCATTTCTAGCCTGCGACCGGCCGGGCAGAACAACCCGACGGGACGACGGCACCGCAGACCCACCCGCTCCCCGCGCCGCCTGATGCAGCCGGCTCGGATCAGGAGGCCGGAACCAGTGTGTAGATGAGGGTCGATGGCCCGCCGGTGAAGGTCAGCTTCAAGCCGGTGCCGCTGCACACGTACGAGCCGCTGGTCGGCGAGGGCTTCAACGGGATCGGAGCGGTTCCGTTGACCGAGATGGTCGCCGTACCCACGGTGACGGTGGTGGACTCGAAGCTTCCCGATCGCGCTGTTGTATGGGGAGGGAACGAATAGTGGTCGGTGAGGGTGCCGCTGAACTTCACCCCACCACCCTCTCCGACGAGTGGCGCACCCGGGGTGAAGTTCCCGACCGCGTTCCCGTCGTCCGTGATGTCCACGACGGGTGCCCGCCCCGCCCGAGTGGCTGCCCCCGGGCGTCGTGATCAGCGTGAGGTTGGTCACGATCCAGCTACCCACCAGGCACGGGTTGCAGGACGCCTTGGCCCGGCAACGGTGTAGCTCGCACCCGCCGAGTCGCCGGTGACAGCGACCCATGTCGTGCCGGGAGCCAGCCTGGGCAGCGCCTGCATCTGGGGGCACATGGTGCAGTCGCTCACGCAGAACGCGTTGGGCGGACCGGACAGGTTGTCGTGCTCTGTCCCCTCGGCCTCGTGCATCCGGCTGAAGGGGGTGGTGGCCGAGATGTCGACGACATTGGCCGAGGTGGTGAACTCGACGAGCTTGTTGGTGTACGGGCTCACCGTGCCGCTCAGGGTCGATCCCGCCGCCAGCGTCTGCACGCCGGGATGGTCCGTGGCGGAGGTGATGCCCGGACCCCTCGTCTGCCAGCCCTGCCCGAACGAGTCCTGTCGGGCCAGCGACGACGCCCAGGTGAGACGGACCTGCTTGTCCGCCGCGACGCCGTAGGCGGCCGCGCTGCTGCCCGCCTTGAGCATGGGGTCCAGCAGGTGCCAGGTGTTCTCGCCGCTGTTGGTCATGTGCGCGTAGAAGCCGATGGCGTCGTAGCTGCGGGCGAACAGGCTGATGTCGAGCCGAGTGAGGTACGAGTCCCAGACCGGGAGCTCGGTCGGCGCGAGGGTGGCGCCCACCCATTGGCCTGTCCTTCTATGAGCCAGGCGGGCGCCGCCTGGAAGGCCGCCACGGTGGGGTAGTCCATCGCCTGGTAGCAGTGAAAGACCTCGTGGATCAGCGCGAGTCGCTGGTATTCCGCGTCCTCCTTGGTGAAGTCCGGGTTGATGTGGATCTCGCACTTGGCGGGCGCGCCCGAGGTGCCGCCGCTGCTGTCGTCCACGAAGGTGTAGGCGGGTGAACTGCCGAAGAGCTGTTTCGTGTTCACGACGACGCTCATGGTGAGGCTGAGCGAATGGCCCAAGGGTCCGGCGATGTCCTTGCTGTCCTCCTTGGCCTCGCTCAGATACTGCGCCGCAGTCGTGCGGACGGGATCGACCGCTTGCAGCGCCGCCGTGCGAGCACCGGCCGGCTCTGCACCCGGGCCCAACACGAGAGCCGCGGGCAGGAGCCAGGCCACCATGACCAGGGCGAGGAAGGGACCGCCAAGGCGGGGACCCGGGCGGGCCGCCGGGCCGGCTTGCGCCTGCGGCGGCCAAAGCGCCCGTTCCCCGACCATTGAGCCTGCCCTGTCGAACCCGGGTTGTCCAGCGCGTCGGCCTGGCATGGACGCCTCGGCCCCTCTGGGGCTAAGAAACCAGACAGGCCCGACAGAGGGGATCCGCCATGAGCATGCGAGGCAAGGTCGTCGTCGTCACAGGCGCCAACGTCGGAATCGGGCTCGAAACGGCGGTCGGCGTGGCCGCTCTGGAGGCCACCACGGTCCTGGCCTGCCGGAACCGCGCCAAGGCGGAGGCAGCCGCCAAGGAGGTCACCCAGCGCACCTGGAACGACGACGTCCACGTCGTCGACCTCGACTTGGCCGACCTCGCCTCGGTCCGGAAGGCGGCGGAGGACGTCCTGACCCGGTGGGACCGACTCGACGTGCTGGTCAACAACGCCGGCGGAACCTGGTCGGCCCGCCAGCTCACGGCGCAGGGCATTGAGTACACACTCGGGGTCAACCATCTCGGGCACTTCTACCTGACGCTTCTCCTCCTCGATCGGTTACGCGCGTCGGCCCCGTCCCGTGTCATAAACGCGACCTCGTTCGGCCACCACGCCGCCTTCGGCGGCATGCAGTTCGACGACCTCCAGAGCGAGAAGCGCTACGAGGGGATGGAGGTCTACTGCCGGGCCAAACTGGCCAACGTGCTCTTCACCCGGGAGTTGGCCAAGCGGACGGAGGGCTCCGGGATCACCGCCAACGCGGCCCACCCGGGCTGGGTCCGCAGCTCGTTTGGCATGGACGGCGACCTGACCGGGGTCATGGGCTGGGGTATCCGCGCCATCCGGCCCATCGAGATCAGCCCCCGACGGGGTGCGAAGACAGCGATCTTTCTCGCGACATCACCGCAAGTGGCCCAGAAGACCGGTGGCTACTGGGTGCGCTCCAAGCCCGGCCACATGAGCCGCCACGCCCGCGACGACGGGGCGGCGGCGCAGCTGTGGGACGAGAGCGAGAAGCTGCTCGCCTCGGTCGGGTTCGCCCTTGGGTGAGGCGGTGAGGCTCCTCAGGCGTCGCGGGTCTTCATCCGCCACGCGCCGATGGCGGACCACAACACGATCCAGCCCACGATCACCAGCGAAGCCACCAGGGTGGACTCCGGTCGCAGCACCATCCGGCCCAGTCCCCCTCCACCGCCACCACCGGGGCCGCCACCGCTGAACGGGGTCGGCAGGTTGGCCGGCTCAATGTGGAGCATGGCGACGCCCACGATGCCCCGCTGGACGTTGAGCATGTAGGCGATGACGGCGCGGCTGAAAATCGGCGTCAGGATCAGCTCGAGCACGACGAGAAGGATCACCGGGACCGTCCGCTGTCCCATCAAGGAGGCCAGGCCGAGCCCGACGATGAACCCGATGGTCGCCTCGAGCGCGATCCACAGGCCGACGTCGACCATCACCGACGTCGGGGGGACGGTGAACTGGACGCTGTAGTCGGCGTAGTTCTGGTTGGCGACGGCGACCGCGAACGCCCGGACCTGTGCCTGCGAGACATGGAGGGGAACGGTGATGGTGCCCTTCGGCGTCTGGATGGTGGCTCCAGGCGGGGGGCCGCTGGTCTGACCGTTGCCGCACGGGACGCTCGGCGGCGGGCCGTTCAGCCCTGGGCCTCCCCCGATGATGTTGAAGTTGCAGATGATCTCGTCGGCGTGCGACGCCGCCCAGCTGTCGAGGGCCGGGCGCGACAGCCCCTGCGGCACGTTGACGCCGTCGTAGTTGAGCTCCGTCGGGGCGGCGAAGACGCATACCGCGCAGACGATCGTGTAGCCGACCGCCACCATGGCGATGACGATGGCGAGCCCGGCGGGGATGCGGGCGAAGTACAGGGCCAAGCGCGAACGGCCGGTGATCACCAGGTGGCGGAACATCCCGTCGGTGAGGTCGGACGACCCCGCCGTGCAGCCGACGACGGCCGCCACGATGAACCCGAAGACGTACATGAAGGCGAGTACCAGCGTGGTGAAGATGTCGTAGCCGCCGGCCGGACCGAATGACTTGGGGTCCACCGCATGGGAGATGAGGCGCACGACGAGGAAGACGGTCGGGATGCCGATGAAGACGGCCATGAGGGAGATCATCAGCCCCCGCCGCTTGCGCAGCTCCATGAAGCGCGTGGTGACCATGCCCCAGGTCGGGATCCACGAGCCGCGGTGATCACTCCGCGCTGCCGCCGGAATCGGAGTGGGAGCCGGACCCGGTGCCGGTGCGCCGATGTCGGAGGTCGTGGTCATTGCGAGTCCCCCAATCGGCTCGTCACCGAGAGGAACCACTGTTCGAGCGAGGCCTGGATGTGCTGGAGCCGGTACACCGAGATCCCGCCCTCCACCAAGCGGCGGTTGATCTCCGCGATGGCGTCGCGCTCGGTGCCCTCCGGCAGCGAGATGGCGAGCCCGTCGGAGCCGACTTGGACGTGCGCGCCGAACGCCGTGGCCTGCAGCAGGCCACCGGCCCGGTCGGGGTCGGAGCACTCGACTTGGACCTCGAAGGAGGACCCGGCCAGCAGCTGGGAGATCGGGCCCTGGCGGATCACCGCACCGCGGTCGACGATGGCGACGGCGTCGCAGGTGCGCTCGACCTCGTCGAGGAGATGGGACGAGAGCACCACGGTGCGTCCCTCGGCGACGAGCGACTTGATCATGTCGCGCATGTCGAGCATGCCCGCCGGGTCGAGGCCGTTCATGGGCTCGTCGAGGATCAGCAGCTCGGGATCCCCGAGGAGGCAGGCGGCCACACCAAGGCGTTGGCGCATGCCCATGGAGTACTTGGACACCTTGTCGTCGGCGCGGTGCAAGATCCCCACGCGCTCTAGTGCGGGCTCGATACGGTTCTTGGCCGCCGGTTCACGTGCGGCGGCGAGGATCTGCAGGTTCTGGCGGCCGGTCAGATGGCCGTGGAAGCGGGGTTCGTCGACGATGGCGCCGACGCGGGCCAGGGCGACGTCCCGGTGTCGAGGGACTTGGTGGCCGAGAAGGAACATGGTGCCCGCGTCCGCGTGGGTCAGGCCCAGCAGTACCCGGATCAGCGTCGTCTTACCGGCGCCGTTGGGGCCGAGATAACCGAAGGCGCAGCCGCGGGGGACGAGGAGCTCGACGTCGTTCACCGCGATGTTCTCGCCGAATCGCTTCCGTAGCCCGTGGGTCTCGACGGCCCACTGGCTGCCGCCGCCGGTCACCGGCGGAGAGTCGGCCAAGGTTGCCGTCGTCATGCTGCGGCCCGCCCTTCTCGTCTCGGAAGTCTGATGGCGGCCCCCAATCGGAACCGCATACCCGGTATATCAGGGGGATCGTGGGGCCGCTATGGCGCCCTCACCACTTTCGTGCTGGTGCTAGCACCAGTGTTTTGGCCGGCTCGCACGGCAGGCCGGAGCGCACCGTGCGTTTCAGTTGGCCAACGCCCCCACGACGTGGGTGATGCACGCGCAGAGCGACGCCACGTCGTCGGGCTCGACCGCCGGGAACATCGCGATCCGCAATTGGTTTCGCCCGAGCTTGCGGTAGGGCTCCGTGTCGACGATGCCGTGGGCCCGCAGCACCGCGGCCACCACCGACGCGTCCACCGCGTCGACGAAGTCGACCGTGCCCACCACGTGGCTGCGGTCGGACTCCTTGGAGACGAACGGTCGCGCAAAGCCGGATTGCTCGGCCCACGTGTAGAGGATCTCCGCCGAGCGGTCGCAGCGCGACGCAGTCCACTCGAGGCCGCCGTTGCCGTTCATCCAGTCGAGCTGCTCGGCCAGGAGGTAGATCGTCGCCAGCGCGGGCGTGTTGTAGGTCTGATCGAGGCGCGAGTTCTCAACGGCCGTCTGGAGGTCCAGGAAGGCGGGGATCCAGCGGCCCGAGCCGGCGATGCGCTCCACCCGCTCGACCGCGGCGGGCGACATGAGGGCGAGCCAGAGGCCGCCGTCGCTGGCGAAGCACTTCTGCGGGGCCAGGTAGTAGGCGTCGAACTCGGCCGCGTCCACCCGCAGCCCCCCGGCGGCCGAGGTCCCGTCCACGGCGACGAGGCCACCGCCCGCCGCCGGCGCCGCCGCTCCCTGGGGACGGCGGATAGTCATCGAGACCCCGGTGGAGGTCTCGTTGTGGGTCAGCGCGTACAGGTCGACGGACGCGTCGGCGACCGGCAGCGGGTGCGTCCCGACCTCGGACTCAATCACCTGGGGGTCCTTCAGGTGGGGCGCCGCCTTCACGCCGGCGGCGAACTTGGAGGAGAACTCGCCGAAGCTGAGGTGCTGGCTCTGCTCCTCTATCAGCCCGAACGTCGCCGCGTCCCAGAAGCAGGTGGTCCCGCCGTTGCTCAGGACGACCTCGTAGCCGTCCGGGAGCGAGAACAGCGTGCGCATCCCTTCCCGCACGCGCCCGACCTGAGCCTTGACCGTCTTCTGCCGGTGGCTGGTCCCCAGGTAAGTCGTGGAGACGGCGGCCAGCGCGTCGACCTGCGCGGGGCGGACCTTGGAGGGGCCCGATCCGAAACGCCCGTCGGAGGGCAGGAGCTCGGGCGGAATTGTGATGTCGGGGGTGTCTGGCACGTATGAGATCATGGCACCCGTGACGACACCCACTTCGACGACCGAGCTCAGGCGTATCTCCCGCCGGGCGGCCAACGTCGCGCCGTCCGCCACCCTCGCCGTCGATGCCAAGGCGAAGGCGCTGCAGGCGGCGGGTGAGCACGTCATCGGCTTCGGCACCGGCGAGCCCGACTTCCCGACCCCGACCCACATCGTGGAGGCCGCGGTGGAGGCCTGCCGCGACCCGGCCAACCACCACTACACGCCGACGGGCGGCATCCCGGCGCTGCGCGAGGCGATCGCCGCCAAGACGAAGAGAGACTCGGGCCTGGAGCTGGCCGCGTCGCAGGTGCTGGTCACCAACGGGGGCAAGCAAGCGGTGGCGAACGCGTTCGCGGTGCTGTGCGACCCCGGCGACGAGGTCCTGGTGCTGGCGCCCTACTGGACCACCTATCCCGAGTCGATTGCGCTGGCCGGCGGCACGCCGGTCGTCGTCTCGTCCGACGAGACCACGGGCTTCCGTTCCTCGGTCGAGGACCTCAACGCCGCCTGGACCCCCAACGCCAAGGCGCTGCTCTTCGTGTCACCGAACAACCCGACCGGTGCGGTCTACACGAGGGACCAGATTGAGGCCATCGGCCGCTGGGCGGTCGAGAAGGGCATCTGGGTGCTGACGGACGAGATCTACGAGCACCTCGTGTACGGCGACGCGCGGCACCACTCCATGCCTGTGCTCGTCCCCGAGCTGGCCGACCGCTGCCTGGTGGCGAACGGCGTGGCCAAGACCTACGCCATGACGGGCTGGCGCGTGGGCTGGCTCGCGGGACCTTCCGACGCCATCACTGCGGCCACGAACATCCAGAGCCACGAGACCTCCAACGTGTCGAACGTCGCGCAGCGGGCCGCGCTCGCCGCGGTGACGGGCGGGCTGGAGGACGTGGCCATGATGCGGGAGGCGTTCGACCGCCGGCGGCGCACCATCGTCACCATGCTCAACGACATCGACGGGATCGTGTGCGCCGAACCGGAGGGTGCCTTCTATGCGTTCCCGTCGGTCAAGGGGCTGCTCGGGCGGAGCCTCCGGCGGCAACGTCCGGCGACGAGCGCGGAGTTGGCAGAAATCTGCATCACGGAAGCCAGGGTGGCGGTGGTGCCCGGAGAGGCGTTCGGCGCACCCGGCTACTTCCGCATGTCGTACGCATTGGGCGACGACGACCTGGTCGAGGGCGTGTCCCGGCTGGCCTCCCTCTTCGCGGAGGCGCAAGACTGACCCAGTGGGCGGGGGGCAGCAGACGGCGGGGGGAGTGAGGAGACCACCGCGGTGGCACGGGTACTGGTAACCGAGAAGATCGCGCAGAGCGGTCTCGACCTGTTGTCCCAGGCGGGCCACGACGTCGACGTGCAGGAGGGCCTCAGCCCCGAGGACCTGCTCGGCGCCGTCGTGGGCGCGCACGCGCTGATCATCCGGTCGGCGACGAAGGTGACGGCCGAGGTGTTGGCTGCCGGCACGTCGCTGCAGGTGGTGGGGCGGGCGGGCGTCGGACTCGACAACGTCGACGTGGCGGCGGCGACCGAGCGCGGGGTCATGGTCGTCAACGCGCCGACCTCGAACATCCTGTCCGTCGCCGAGCAGGCCATGGCGCTGCTGCTGGCGCAGGCGCGCAACATTCCGCAGGCGCACGCCGCGTTGGTGGCGGGCCGGTGGGAGCGCTCCAAGTGGGAGGGCGTCGAGCTGCACGGGAAGGTGCTCGGCGTCGTCGGTCTCGGGCGGGCGGGTTCGCTCGTGGCCCAGCGCGCGCACGCGTTCGGCATGGAGCTGATCGGTTACGACCCGTTCGTGTCCCCGGAGCGGGCGCGGGCCATGGGGGTGCGGCTGGTCAGTATCGAGGAGCTGGTGGCCGAGGCGGACTTCGTCTCCATCCACACGCCCAAGACCCCGGAGACTGTCGGGCTCTTCGGCCGTGACCTGTTGGCCAAGGCCAAACCCGGCATCCGCATCGTCAACACAGCACGCGGCGGCATCGTCGACGAGGCGGCCTTGGCGGACGCCATTCGCGACGGCATCGTGGCCGGCGCCGGCCTCGACGTGTTCGAGAAGGAGCCCTGCACCGAGTCGCCGCTGTTCGAGCTCCCGGGGGTAGTGGTCTCGCCGCATCTCGGCGCGTCGACCGAGGAGGCGCAGGACAAGGCCGGGGTGACGATCGCCGAGCAGGTGCTGCTCGCGCTGGACGGCGACTTCGTGCCCTACGCGGTGAACGTCGCCGCGACCGACGTGTCCGACACGGTGCGCGCGTTCATGGGCCTCGCCGAGCAGCTGGGCCGCTTCTTCGTGGGCCTGCACGACGGGCTGCCCGACGGGCTCGAGATGGAGTACCAGGGCGAGCTGGCATCGGAGGGCACGGGCATCCTGACGCTTTCCGCGCTCAAGGGGATCTTCGCCGGCACGACCGAGGAGCCGGTGTCCTATGTCAACGCGCCGCAGCTGGCCGAGCAGCGCGGCCTGACCGTGCGCGAGTCGTCGACTGCGACGTCAGCCGACTACAAGTCGCTCATCACGCTGCGCTCGGGCTCGCACTCGGTGGCGGGCACGCTCATCACGGTCGGAGTGCGCACCGAACCGCGCATCGTCATCGTCGACGACCACCTGGTCGAGGTGCCGCCATCCGAGCACATGCTCGTCGTGCGCAACGACGACCGGCCCGGGGTGATCGGCATCGTGGGTACGGCGCTGGGCGCGGCGGGCGTATCCATCTCCTCCATGGCCGTCGGCCCGAGCCCGCAGGCCGAGACGGCGATGATGGTGATATCGACCACATCGCCGACGCCGGACGCGGTCATAGAGCAGTTGCGCGGCGACGAGGGGATCCTGGAGATGCACCGCGTGACCCTCTGAGGGTTGGCGAGCAACGGAGGCCACTCCATCGGGCTGGGCCCCTGCCGCAGCGGCCGCTGCCACCCCGGTTTTTCCTGGCCAATCGGCTAATCTGCCTCGGACCCGCGTCGGCAGCCCGGGCGGCTGCCGCGAAGACGACGGGGCAGCCCGATCCTCGACACGGAGGGTGGAATGGCCGAGACGGTAATGGGGACCTTCCTGTTCACCGACCTCGTCGACTCCACGGCACTGTCGTCCTCGTTGGGCCCTGCGGCGGCAGACGAGCTCCGCCAGGGCCACTTCAGCCTGTTGCGGGGTGCCGTCTCCGTCACCGGCGGTACCGAGGTGAAGAACCTGGGCGACGGGCTCATGGTGATGTTCCTGAGCCCCAGTCGGGCCGTGGCCTGCGCGGTCGCCATGCAGCAGGCCGTCGAGCGCCACAACCGGCGGGCGGAGAAGCCCCTCGCGATCCGTATCGGCATCGCGGCCGGTGAGGCGACCTTCGAGGAGAACGACTACTTCGGGGAACCCGTCGTCACGGCGGCCCGGCTCTGCGGACGCGCGGACGGTGGGCACATCCTCGCGACCGAAGTCCTCCGCCAGCTCGTCGGTCGGAACGCCGCAGCCGAGTTCCAGGAGATCGGAGACCTCGACCTCAAGGGCCTGCCGGAGCCCGTGGTGGCCGCCGAGGTGGTCTGGGAGCCGGCGGCGGACGTGGAGCTCGACGACGAGGGCGTGCCGTTGCCCGTCCGGCTGGCCAAGGCGGGGAGCGGTGGTCTCTTCGGCTTCTCAGGGCGCGGAACGGAGCTCGACAGGCTTTCCGACGCGCTGAAGCAGGCGACAACCGAGCGACACCTCATCACAGCGCTGGTGTCGGGCGAGCCGGGGGTGGGGAAGACGACCCTCGCGGCGCAGCTTGCTCGTGATGCGCATGCTGACGGTGCCACCGTCGTGTTCGGAGAATGCCCCGACGGCACGAGTGCCCCGTACATGCCGTGGCTGTCAGCCTTCACGGAGTGGATGCGGTCGGCGCCGGCCGAGCTGCTCTCCGAACTCACGCCGGTGCACGCCGGCGCGCTCGGTCGCGTACTGCGAAGCGACGCGTGGCGGCTGCCACCCGGAGAACCGGCGGCCGCCGACGCCGACAGCGAACGTTTTCTGCTGATGGAGTCCGTGGTGCGACTGCTGGAGACCCTCTCGTCGGACTCGGGGGCGCTGATCGTGCTTGACGACTTGCACTGGGCCGACTCCGCCAGCGTCGACCTGTTACGCCACGTGATCTGGTCGTCCGCCCCACTCCCCGTGTTGCTCGTGATCACCTACAGGCCGAGCGATCTCTCCCGTCACCATCCGCTGTCGGCGCTGTTGGCCGATCTCCACCGAGAGCCCGCGACGCTCCGCGTGGAGCTGACAGGCCTGAGCGACAGCGAGATCGTTGACCTCCTACAGCGTGCGGCCGGTTACGAACTCGACGACGCCGGCGTTGCGTTGGCGCACGCCCTTCGGCGCGAGACGGATGGCAACCCCTTCTTCGTCGCCGAGCTGTTGCGCCACCTCGGGGAAACCGGGGCGATTGCGGCCGACGCCACCGGTCGCTACGCCCTCGCCATGAAACTCAACTAACTGGAGCTGCCGCCGAGCGTCCGTGACGTTGTGGTCCGGCGCGTGGACCGCCTCGGCGACGAGGTGATGGCGCTGCTGACCGCGGCGTCGGTCATCGGTCGTGAGTTCGACCTGGACCTCTTGGCCGATCTCACGGGCGTGGAACCCGACAGGGTGCTCGACCTCATGGACCAGGCGGCGTTAGCAGAGGTGGTCTCCGAATCTGAGACGGCCGGGGCGTATCGGTTTACCCACGCGCTCGTCCAGCATGCCCTGTACCTCGAGTTGAGTGCGGTTCGCCGCCAGCGCATGCATCTGCAGGTCGCAGAACTCCTCGAGGCTCGTGCCGCATCGCAACAGGACGCGGCCGGGCTCGCCATGCTCGCCTATCACTACAAGTCGGCGACCCGTCCGGCGGAGTTGTCGAAGGCGATTGAGTACGCCCGGCGTGCCGGTGACGCCGCGCTCGAGTCCTTGGCGCCTTCCGACGCCGTCTCGTGGTACGCCCAGGCGCTCGAGCTGGCCGAGCGCGACGGGTCCGAGGACACAAGAATGCGCTGCGATCTTCTGTTACGGCTCGCAAAGGCCCAACTTCCGCTCGACCAGGCCCAAAGCGCCAGCACGCTGAAGGAGGCCGGTGGGCTCGCCGAGATCCTGGGCGACCAGGAACTTCTCACCCGGCTCGCACTCACGAGGATCCCGTCCTGGCGAACGATCGGCGCCCCGGATGCGGACTTGTTGCGGCTTTATGGCCATGTCTTGGACCACATCGACCCGACCCACCTCGCGATGCGTGCTCGCGTGCGGATGGCCATCGCAGACGAAATGGATCCCGAGGAATGGCGCATCCGTCGTCAACTGGCCGACCAGGCGCTGGCCGATGCGAGGGCGTCGGGTGACGACGGGGCGTTGCTCGAGGTCGTTCTCGGCCGCGACTTCATGGTGCCCGCCCAGGAGGTGCTCAACGAGGATTACGAAGGGCTGACGTCGTTGGCGCTGTCGCTGGCCGAGGCCAGCGCCGACCCGGTCGTGCTCAGCCATGTGATGGGGGTGAGGGCCAGGTGCGAGCTTGTCGGCGGGGAGGTGGCTCGCGGCAGGGCACTGATCGGACGGGTCGAGGACCTGGCAAGCGCATACCCGCTCCCCGTGATTCGTTCGTCGGCGGCGAGCAATGGGATGGGTCTCGCCATGCTCGATGGTGACGTGTCCGACATGGAACGGAAAGCCAACCAGCTCGCCGAGCTCGGCTCGCAGGGCTTCCCCGCGGCCTGGGCGACCTATGGCGGCGCTCTGTTCGAGTTGGGATTGGTCCGGGGACAACTGGAGGAGTTCGCATCACTCTTCGCCGACACTGCGGCGGCTGCCTATCCGGCCTTTCGCCCGGGATTGGCGACGGCCTACCTCGAGAGCGGCAACGAGGAGCGAGCCCGTCCACTCTTCGAACGGGACGCGGCCGATGGCTTCGCGTCCCTTCCACGCGATCAGGTATGGATCGGGGGCATGGTCCTCTTCGCGGAGCTGGCCGTAGGTCTGGCGGACGATGATGCGGCGGCTGCTGTGTACCAGCTTCTTGAACCGCACGCCGCGCTTCATGCCGCCAGTGGCCCGATCTACTACGGCTATGCCGACCGGGCCGTCGGCCGGCTCGCCGCGTTCCTGGGTCGTGCGGACGAAGGGCAGGAGCGGCTGCGGCGCAGCCTCGAGGTGCACAGAGCTGCCGGGGCACGCTACTGGGGGGCGCGCAACGCCATCGACCTCGCCGAGGCCCTGGCCCTCGCGGGACGCCCCGTCGACGACCCCGAGGTGGCGGCTCTGCTGCAGGAGGCGGGTGCGGCGTCTGAATCAGCTGGTTACGGACGCGAGCTCAAGCGCCTCGATCAACTCGCCGGTCGCTGAACCGGATCTTCCTCTTCTTCTGCTTCTTCAGTCCGCCGGCTTGCGCGGCACCGCCGGCCAGGTGTCCAGGCTGCCGATGAGCGGCTCGCTGCCATGGAGCGCCTTCTCCGGGGTGCGCTCGAGCAGGATCTCGCGGACGACCGCCACCACGACGATGACGATGACGGCACGGACGATGGTCCACACGAGGCGACGCATGACGACCACGGTAGCGTGCACGCCCATGGCCACCGACCGCACCGACCGCAGTGCCAGCGCCACCCTCGCCAGCGCCGCACCGATTTTCGACACGGCCGACCTCGCCGTGATGCAGTCCCACTACGAGGCCCTCGGCTTCACCGTGCAGGTCCACCAGAGCGGCTATGCAACGGCCGCGCGGGACAGCGTCAAAGTCCACTTCCGCCATCAGCCCGGCCCCGCGCCCGTCTCGCCGGGTGCCGCCTACCTGGCCGTCGACGACGCCGACGCGCTGCACGCTGAATGGGTGGCGGCCGGGGTGGGGGAGACGAGCGACCTCTTCGATCCGGGCTTCGGCGTCTGGGAGGCCGCCCACACCGACCCCGACGGCAACCTGCTGCGTTTCGGGTCCCCGGTCAGGCACGAACGGGTGCCTTGACGCCCCACGCCCGGGATTGGGTACAATTGTCATCGATGGTGAAGACCACGACCTCGGACCTGCTGCTTACCTGACGGCGAACGCCACATCGCGTTCGCTCGCAACCTCCTGCGCCAGAACGGCCAGGGGGTTTTTTGTTGGGCCGGAGTCCGGAGCGGTCCGGAGCAATCCGGAACAGGGATGAGCCGAAATCAAGAAGGCACATGAAGGGACATGAGGGATGAGCAAGGCACGGAAAGGAAGTGACAGCGACATGAGCGACATCAGCAAGGAACGGGATCGTCTGTCACTGGCCATGCCGTGCGCGCCCTCCCCCTCGCCCATGCCCTGGCAGAAGTACCGCTCGCACGTGCCGCTGGTGCTGCACGACCGTACCTGGCCGGATCGCCAGTTCGACCACGCCCCGCGCTGGGCCAGCGTCGACCTGCGCGACGGCAACCAGGCCCTGATCGACCCGATGGACCCCGAGCGCAAGCTCGCCCTGTTCCAACAGCTGATCGACGTCGGCTTCAAGGAGATAGAGGTCGGGTTCCCGAGCGCGTCGCAGACGGACTACGACTTCCAGCGCATGATCATTGAAGAAGGACTCATCCCCGACGACGTCGAGATCCAGGTCCTGGTGCAGTGCCGTCCGGAGCTGATAGAGCGCACCTACGAGTCACTGGCGGGCGCGCCCCGCGCCTGCGTGCACTTCTACAACTCGGTCTCCGAGCTGCAGCGGCGCGTGGTGTTCGGGCTCGACAAGGCGGGCATCATCGAAATTGCCGTGAAGGCGGCCGAGCTGTGCAAGAAGTACGAGCCCGCCCTCACCGCAGGAGGCACCGATATCCGCTACGAGTACTCGCCCGAAAGCTTCACCGGCACCGAGCCGGACTTCGCGGTCGAGATCTCCGAGGCGGTCATGGACGTGATTGAGCCGACGCCCGAGCTGCCGCTCATCGTCAACCTGCCGGCCACGGTCGAGATGTACAGCCCCAATGTGTACGCCGACGTGATCGAGTGGTTCGGACGCACCATAAAGAACCGCGACAGCATCGTGATCAGCCTGCACCCGCACAACGACCGCGGCACCGCGGTGGCTGCGGCAGAGTTGGCCGTCCTTGCCGGCGCCGACCGGGTGGAGGGCACGCTCTTCGGGAACGGGGAGCGCACCGGCAACGTCGACGTCGTCACGCTGGCCATGAACCTTTTCTCGCAGGGCGTCGATCCGATGCTGAACTTCTCCGACATAGAGAAGGTGCGCCGCACCGCCGAGTACGCCACCCGGCTCCCCGTCCACCCGCGGCACCCCTACGCCGGGGACCTCGTGTACACCGCGTTCAGCGGCTCGCACCAAGATGCGATCAAGAAGGGCATGGCCGCCATCGGCTCGGAGGGCGACTACGACGAGTGGGAGGTCCCGTACCTGCCCATCGACCCCAAGCACACGGGCCGCACCTACGAGGCCATCATCCGGGTCAACAGCCAGTCGGGTAAGGGCGGCGTCGCCTACGTGATGGACACCGACCACGGCCTCGACCTGCCGCGCAAACTGCAGGTCGAGTTCTCCAAGCGGGTCCAGGAGATCACCGAGGCGAGCGGCACCGTGATCGGGTCGGGCCAGATGTGGGACGCCTTCGAGGAGCTCTACCTGCCCGAGGACGCCGGGTTGCGCTTGATCTCGAGCGAGGTCTCCACCGGGCGCGGCCACACCTCCGTCACCGCGCAGCTGCTCGTCGACGGGCAGCACCACACCATCACCGGCGAGGGGAACGGGCCCATCGACGCGCTGGTCTCGGCGCTCAAGGCCGATCTCGGTATCGTGCTCGAGGTGAAGGACTACTCCGAGCACACGCTGACCGAGGGTTCGGGTGCCTCGGCCGTGGCCTACGTCGAGGTGGCGGGCACCGACGGCTCCACGTGGTGGGGCGTCGGCCGCGACTCGTCCATCCTCGATGCCTCGCTCAGCGCGGTGGTGTCCGCAGCGAACCGAGCGCGCCCCGGGTGATCCGACCGGCGACGGAGGCGGACGTCCCGGCCCTGATCGCGATGATCCGGGAGCTGGCGGAGTTCGAACAGCTGACGGACCAGGTCGTCATCACCGAGGACGACCTCTACCACGCCCTCTTCGGCCCCGACGCGATCGTCCACGACAGCGTCGTCGACGTCGGCAACGGGGCGCTGGCGGCACACGCGCTGTGGTTCCGCACCTTCTCGACCTTTCTGGGCAAAACCGGAATCTGGCTCGAGGACATTTACGTACGCGAGGGGCACCGCCGCCAGGGCCACGCCCGTGCGCTCCTCCAACACCTCCGGGAGCAGACCGACGGCCGCGTCGAGTGGGAGGTCCTCGAGTGGAACGTGCCGGCCATGGACTTCTACCAACGTCTCGGCGCGCGCCCGATGTCCGGCTGGACGCACTACCGCTGGTACGACGGCTAGGCCCGGAGGGTCGGCCACCGCCCCGGTTCCCCGTCGCCTCTTGACGGCGGGCTTCCAGTAAGTTATCACTTACCGTAAGTGCCTGCTAACGCTACCGCCAAGGCCAAAGCCAGGGTCCAGGCCCGGGCGCAGACCCGCCCCTTTGACGCCCTCGACGCCCTCGGCGACCCGACGCGGCGCGCCATCTTCGAGCGCCTCGGCGAGCGACCCTCCGCCGTGGTCGACCTGGCCCGCGGTCTGCCGGTCAGTCGGCCGGCCGTCTCGCAGCACCTCAAGGTCCTGAAGGAGGCCGGCCTGGTGCGCGACGCCCAGGCCGGCGCCCGGCGCATCTACAGCCTCGACCCGGAGGGCCTGGCCGGCCTGCGGGACTACCTCGATCGGTTTTGGAACACCGCCCTGTCCTCGTTCAAGGCCCGCGTCGAAGCCGAGCCGTCCCCGACCACATCTGCGACCAGACCGAAGAGAAGAAGGAGTGCGCCATGACCGAGACCCAGGCCACCGCGGTGACGACGTCCATCGTCGTCGACGCACCGCCCGACCGTGCCTTCGCGGTGTTCACCGAGGACATGGGGAGTTGGTGGCCGACGGAACACCACATCATCGAGGCGCCGTTGTCGCACATGGTGTTCGAGCCGAAGGTGGGCGGGAACGTCTACGACGTCGGCACTGACGGAAGTGAGTGCCGCTGGGCGCGGGTGCTCGCCTACGACCCGCCGAACAGGGTCGTCTTCAGCTGGGACATCTCTCTGCAGTGGCAGCTCGAGACCGATCCGGCCAAGACGAGCGAGGTGGAGGTCCGCTTCGTCCCCGAAGGCGCCGGCCGCACCCGCGTCGAGCTCGAGCACCGCCACATCGACCGTCACGGCGAGGGCTGGGAAGGCCTGCGCGACGCCGTCGGGTCCTCGGGCGGTTGGGGTGTCGGCCTGGGCAACCTCGCGCAGCGTCTGCAGGACGAAGACGAACGGGTGGGCGGCAAGGCCTGAACGTCGCCAGAGCTCTAGCCGTACCCCCCGCTCGGGATATAGGGACACGGGGGCCCCGCCATGCCGCGCACCATCACCGGCCCGTAGGGCTGAAGCTCGACGCCGGCTTCGACGAGCACCCGTATCGCCCACTGCTGCCCGGCTGTGACCCAATTGACCTCGACGGTCTCGCCGGCCGGCGCCTCGGCCAGCATGGCGCGCAGCACGCGCGCCGCCGAGTCCTCGGTGCGGGCGCCGAGCGTCACCAGCCGGTCGTCCTTGGCCACCGCGTATCCCTCATCGCCATGGAGCAACAGCCGGGTGCCGGGCTGGGTGAGCATCGACTCGATGTCCTCGGTCCGCGCCGAGCGCCGGACCGCACGGTCGATGGCGGTCACGACGTCGAGCTCCCGGTCGCGCACCTGCTCCGGTTGCAGGCGCACGACGTCGCCGGGCCGCTCTACGCCGCCGGGACGCACGAGACCCCACGCGGCCACGACGGGGTGCAGCTCGAAACCGAAGCTCGTGTAGAGGGCCATG
This sequence comes from uncultured Acidimicrobiaceae bacterium, assembly GCA_963834405.1. Classification (GTDB taxonomy): domain Bacteria; phylum Actinomycetota; class Acidimicrobiia; order Acidimicrobiales; family RAAP-2; genus Bog-473. The sequence continues at coordinate 1,213,767 of CAWIBX010000005.1, forward strand.
GCCTTGGGGTCGCGCGAGCACTGGATGGTGCCGGGGCTCGCCGGGTCGCCGTGCGAGAGCGCCAGCCGGACCAGCTCGCGGCCGACACCGGCGCCTTGTCTCCCGGGGACCGTCGCCAGCTGCGACAGCATCCAATAGCCCTCGCGGACGAAGGACTGTGACATGCCGACCACGGTGCCGCCGTCGTCGGCCACCCACGACCCAGCGGGGTCGGTCCGCAGGAAGTGGCGCGTCCGCTCCTGCCGCCAGCGCTCGTCCTGCAGGGAGGTGCCCGTGACGGGAAGGCCGTAGCGGGCGCGCATGGCGAGGAAACTGTTTTCGAAGGCCTCGACCGCGGCCGGGACGTCGGCCTCCGTCATGGGACGGAACTCGACCACGAGCCGTCAGGCGCTGGGCAGGAAGGCCGGCCGCCGCAGCTCGTACTCGGTGATGTCGTCGGCGTGGCGCAGGGACAGTCCGATGTCGTCCCAGCCGTTCAGCAGCCGGTCCCGGGTGAATTCGTCGAGCGGGAACTCGCCCGACAACCCGGCGGAGGGAGCCTCTATGGTCCCGCGCGCGACGTCGATCGTGATCTCGAGCGAGGGGTCGGCCCGCACCGCGTCGAGGAGCGCGCGGTCGAGCTCCTCGCTGACCTGCACGGGGAGCAGGCCCTGCTTCGTGCAGTTGTTCCGGAAGATGTCGGCGAAGCGCGACGAGACGACGGCCCGGAAGCCGTAGTCCATTAGGGCCCACACGGCGTGCTCCCGTGAGGAGCCGGTGCCGAAGTTGTGGCCGGCGACCAGGATGGTCGCTCCCACGAACTCGGCATCGTTGAGGACGAAGTTGCGGTCGTCCCGCCATTCGGAGAACAGCCCGGCGCCGAAGCCGGTGCGCTCGACTCGCTTGAGCCAGTCCGACGGGATGATCTGGTCGGTGTCGACATCCGTCCGGTCGAGCGGCACGGCACGACCCGTCACGACGACAACAGGTTCCATCAGTCCAGGTCCTCCAAGTCCTCCAGGTCCTCGGGCGTCGCGAAGGTGCCCGCCACGGCGGTCGCGGCAGCCACGGCCGGGGAGACCAGGTGGGTCCGCCCACCTCTGCCCTGGCGGCCCTCGAAGTTGCGGTTCGAGGTGGAGGCGCAGCGTTCGCCGACGGCGAGCTTGTCCGGGTTCATGGCCAGGCACATGGAGCAGCCCGGTTCCCGCCACTCGAAGCCGGCCGAGAGGAAGACCTTGTCCAGTCCTTCGGCTTCGGCCTGCGTCTTGACCCGGTGGGAACCCGGGACGGCGAGGGCACGCAGCCCCGACCGGACTTGCCGGCCCTGCAACACCGCCGCCGCGGCACGGAAGTCCTCGATGCGCGAGTTGGTGCAGCTGCCCAGGAACACGGTGTCCACGGCGATCTCGCGGATCGGCGTCCCCGCCGTGAGGCCCATGTAGGAAAGCGCCCGCTCGGCCGCCTCACGGTCTCCGGGGTCGGCCATGGTCGTCGGGTCCGGTACGGCGCCGCCGATGGAGGTCACTTGCGCGGGGTTGGTCCCCCAGGTCACGTGCGGCGTGATCGTGGCGGCGTCAATGACCACCTCTTTGTCGAACACCGCTCCCCTGTCGGTCGGCAGGGTGCGCCAGTACTCGAGCGCCTCGTCCCAGGCCGTGCCCGTCGGCGCGTGGTCACGTCTCTCGACGTACTCGAAGGTCGTCTCGTCCGGCGCCACCAGACCTGCCCGCGCACCGCCTTCGATGGACATGTTGCACAGCGTCATGCGGCCTTCCACAGAGAGGCCGCGGATGGCCGAGCCGCGGTACTCAATGACGTGCCCGATGCCGCCGCCCGTCCCGATGGTGCCGATGATGGCCAGCGCGACGTCCTTGGCGGTCACACCCGGCGCCAGCGCGCCCTCCACCGTGACGGCCATCGCCTTGGGCCGGACCTGGGGCAGCGTCTGGGTGGCCAGGACGTGCTCGACCTCGCTGGTCCCGATGCCGAAGGCCAGGGCGCCGAACGCCCCGTGCGTCGAGGTGTGGCTGTCGCCGCAGACGATGGTCATGCCCGGCTGTGTCCAGCCCTGTTCGGGGCCGATGATGTGGACGATGCCCTGGTTGGCGTCGCCCATCGGGTAGCACGTGATGCCGAACTCCGCGGCGTTGTCGTCGAGCACCTTCAGCTGTTGGGCCGAGATGGGGTCGGCCACGGGCTTGTCGATGTCGGTCGTCGGCACGTTGTGATCCGCCGTGGCGACGGTGAGGTCCGGCCGGCGCACGGTCCGGCCGGCTAGGCGGATGCCCTCGAAGGCCTGCGGTGAGGTCACCTCGTGGACCAGGTGCAGGTCGATGAAGAGGAGATCAGGCTCGCCCTCCGCGGCGTGGACGACGTGGGCGTCCCAGATCTTCTCGCTGAGCGTCCGGGGCGGCATCAGCGGTCGACCGCGACGATGTGCACCTTGAGCATGCCGCCCGGGGCCTCGTACTCGACGGCGTCTCCGGCAGTGTGCCCGACCAGGACCTGGCCCAGTGGGGAGCTCGGTGAAATCACGTGCAGATCCCCCTGTTGCTCCTCAATGGAGCCGACGAAGAACCGCTGCGTGTCGTTCTCGTCGTCCCCTTCGTAGCGCAGGGTGACGATGCTGCCGAGTGAGACCGATCCGTCGTCCGCGCCTGTCTCGTCGACGATCTCGACCCGCTTGAGCATGGCCTGCAGCTGGCGGACCCGTGACTCCATCTTCCCCTGGGCGTCCTTGGCCGCGTGGTAGTCGCCGTTCTCGGAGAGGTCGCCCAGGGCCCGCGCCGCTTCAATCTGCTGGGCTATCTCTACCCGTCCCCTCGTGGTCAGGTCCTCGAGCTCGGCCACGAGCCGTTCGTGGGTGGCCTGGGTCAACTTGGTGGTCTCGGTCTGATTGGCGGGGGAATTGGTCACGGCTTGTCCTTCGGGGAGGCAGGAGCCGGGCGTCGCTGAGGGGCGCCGGCGGCACTGTCAAGGCTAATCGGCCCCAAACGGGGGGCCGGACGGTCTGCAGCCGATGTTGACGGGTGGTCGGCGGACGCGAGAGAATGAGATGACCATGCGCTGTTCCGAGCACCCCGTAGGCATTATTCACTAGGCGCGCCCTCCTTCCGCGCGCCGTCGAACCGTCCACTGAGTGGGCGGTTTTTCAATTCCCGGGCAGGTTTGGTACCGCCCGGAGGCCGGCGGCGGGCCACAATTGGGAACCGGTCAGAACGGCACCAACGATACGAACGACACGAACGTCCAGAACGACCAGCACAACCAGCACGACCAGCACGAGAGAAAAGGACAACAGAGGTGAGCACAGGCAACCGGCATCGGGTGGCCGTCATCGGCGGCGACGGCATCGGGCCGGAGGTCTGCGCCGAGGCCGTCAAGGTGGTCGCAGCGGCGGGCGCCGAGCTCGACACGACGGAGTTCGACCTGGGGGCCGCCCGCTACCTGCGGGACGGCGCCGTCCTGCCCGACGAGACCCTCGCGGAACTGCGCGGGTACGACGCCATCCTCTTGGGGGCGGTGGGGCCTCCGGTGGGCGACACCTCCGTTCCGCCTGGCACCCTGGAGCGCGGGCTCCTGCTCCGCCTGCGGTTCGAGCTCGACCTGTACGTGAACCTCCGTCCCTTCACCGGCGTGCCCGGGTCGATCGCCGAGGGGGCCGACTTCGCCGTCGTGCGCGAGAACACGGAGGGGACCTACGCCGGCGAGGGGGGCTTTCTCCGCAAGGGCACCCCGCATGAGGTGGCGACGCAGGGCTCCGTGAACACCCGCATGGGCGTCGAGCGCTGCGTCCGCTTCGCCTTCGACCTCGCCGCCCGCCGCGGCAATCGCCTGACCCTGGTGCACAAGACCAACGTGCTGACGTTCGCGGGCGACCTGTGGCACCGCACGGTCTCCGACGTGTCGGCGGAGTATCCGGACGTCCGGTGGGACTACAACCACGTCGATGCCGCCTGCATCTACCTGGTCGAGCAGCCCGGGCGCTACGACGTGATCGTCACCGACAACCTGTTCGGCGACATCCTCACCGATCTCGCCGGTGCCGTCAGCGGCGGCATCGGGTTCGCCGCCTCCGCCAACCTGAATCCGGCCCGGACCGGCCCGTCGCTGTTCGAACCCGTGCACGGCGCCGCCCACGACATCGCCGGCCAGGGGATCGCTAACCCGCTGGCGGCGATCCATTCCGCCGCGTTGATGCTCGACCACCTGGGCGAGGCAGACGCCGCCGCCCGCATCCTCAAGGCGCTGTCCGCCCAGTCCGACTCCATGTCGATGTCCTCTGAGCCGCTGTCCACGACCGCCGTGGGCGACGCCATCGCAGAAAGGCTGTAGCCGAAATGCCCATCACCCCGACCGAGAAGATCTGGATGGACGGCGAGCTCGTCGACTGGGCCGACGCGACCGTGCACGTGCTCACGCACACCATGCACTACGGCTCCGGCGTCTTCGAGGGCATCCGGGCCTACCCGACGAGCCGGGGCGTCGCGGTCTTCCGCCTGCGCGACCACATCCGGCGACTCTTCGCCTCCGCCAAGGTGTTCATGATCGACATCCCCTTCACGCCGGAGCAGATCGTGGAGGCGACCCGCGAGGTCGTGCGCGTCAACGGCCTGCGCGACGGGTGCTACCTGCGGCCGATCGTCTACCTCGGCTACGGGGAGATGGGCCTCAACCCGCTGCCCTGTCCGGTCAACGTGTCGATCGCGGCGTGGCCCTGGGGCACGTACCTGGGCGACGAGGGCGTGGCCAACGGTGTGTCGGTGAAGGTCAGCTCGTGGCGGCGTCACGACCCCAACGCCGTGCCGACCGCGGCCAAGGGCACCGGCATGTACGCCAACTCCTCGCTCGCCAAGGTGGAGGCGTTGAAGGCCGGCTACGACGAGGCCATTCTGCTGGCGCCCAACGGCAACGTGAGCGAGTGCACGGGCGAGAACGTCTTCATCGTGCGCGACGGCGTCATCGTCACCCCGCCGACGGCCGATGCCGGCGCGCTGGAGGGCATCACTCAGAGCTCAGTCGAGACCATCGCACACGACCTCGGCTACGAGGTGCGTCACGAGGTGATGATCCGGACCGACCTCTACCTGGCTGACGAGGCGTTCCTCACCGGAACGGCGGCCGAGGTCGTCCCGATTCGCGCGGTCGACGACCGCCCCGTCGGGCCCGGCCACCCGGGGAAGATCACCAAAGAGATACAGCAGATGTACTTCGCCACGGTGCGTGGGGAGGTCGACCAGTACAAGGACTGGCTCGATTATGTCGACTGACCCCGCCGTAGACGAGGAAATCCCGCACAGTCACGGCGGCGTGCGTCACGTGCATGCCCACGGCCACAGCCCGCACGCCCACGACTACTACCTGCCCGAGCTGCCCGAATCGGTCGACATCTTCGACACCATCCTGCGCGACGGCAGCCAGCAAGAGGGACTGTCGCTCACGGTCGACGACAAGCTCCGGGTGGCGGAGCAACTCGACCACCTCGGGGTCACGTTCATAGAGGGCGGTTGGCCCGGGGCCAACCCCAAGGACATCGAGTTCTTCGAGCGGGCGAAGAAGGAGCTGACGCTCGGCACGGCGACCCTGGTGGCGTTCGGCTCCACACGGCGGGCCGGGGTCAAGCCCGAGCACGACGCCGTGCTGGCCAACCTCGTCGAGGCCGGCGCCCCGGTCGCGTGCATCGTGGCGAAGTCCTGGGACCGCCATGTGGGCGAGGCCCTTCGGACCTCCTTGGACGAGGCGGTGGCCATGGTCGCCGACTCGGTCCGTTTCCTGCGCGAGCACGACCTGCGCGTCTTCCTCGATGCCGAACACTTCTTCGACGGATACCGGGGCAATCCCGAGTTCGCGCTCTCCGTCCTCGCCGCGGCCGAGGAGGCCGGTGCCGATGCTCTGGTGCTCTGCGACACGAACGGAGGCTCGCTCCCCGACGAGGTCGGCCAGGCCGTGGCCGCCGTCCGGGAGCGCACGAGCGCACAGCTCGGGATCCACTGCCACAACGACGCCGGCTGCGCCGTCGCCAACTCGCTGGTGGCGGTGCAGGCGGGCGCCACCCAGGTCCAGGGATGCGTCAACGGCTACGGCGAGCGGGCGGGCAACACCGACCTGTCGGCCGCCATCCCGAACCTGTCGCTCAAGCTCAACATCCGCACCATCCCGCCCGACCGGCTGGAACGGCTGACACCGGTGGCGCACCACATCGCGGAGCTGGTCAACATCGCGCCCAACCCACAGCAGCCCTATGTCGGGAACTCCGTGTTCGCCCATAAGGGAGGGCTGCACGCAAGCGCAGTCGCCCGCAGCGCCGACCTGTACGAGCACGTGGAGCCGAACGCCGTCGGCAACGGCACCCGCGTCGTCGTCTCGGAGATGGCCGGACGTTCCACCCTGGCCATGAAGGCCGCGGAGCTGGGCCTGGAGCTCGACGGCGAGGTCCTGGGCCGGGTCCTCGACGAGCTGAAGCGCCTGGAGCACGAGGGGTACCACTTCGAGGTCGCCGACGGCTCCCTCGAGCTGCTCCTGCGCCGCGCCGCGGGCTGGACCGCCGGCTACTTCACGGTCGAGACCTTCCGCGTCATCACCGACCACGGCGACCGGGGGGAGCCCGGAGCCCCCGCGCCCGACAACGCACTGTTCGGCGTCATGACCGAGGCCACCGTGAAGGTGCACGTGGGGAGCGAACGCATCGTCGCCACGGCGGAGGGCAACGGCCCCGTCAACGCCCTGGACGGTGCGCTGCGGGGCGCGATCGGACCGCGGTTCCCGGCCCTCGAGCACATCCACCTCACGGACTACCGGGTACGCGTGCTCGACACCGGGCGCGGCACCGGCGCGGTCACGCGTGTGCTGGTGGACACGACCGACGGGCAGCAGACCTGGACGACGATCGGTGTGTCCGAGAACATTATTGAGGCGAGCTGGCAGGCCCTCTACGATTCCATCGTCTTCGGGCTGCTCCACTCCGGTGAGGGGCCGGCGTCCTAACGAGACGCCACGCCGGCATCACGCCTCTCCGGAGAACGGGCACTCCGGGGACGGACCGGTGGTTTCGACCAAAGGGGGGTCGCGCATGACCGTGGGGAGTCGCCTGGCGGCGAAGCTGATCCGGCTTCCCGCGCCGCGCGCGACCGACATCGCCGTGGAACGGGACCTTGCGGCGAAGATGCAGGATGGCGCGGTGCTCTTGGCCGACCGCTGGTTCCCGACAGAGCCTCCGGGCCAGTTTCCGACGATCCTCATGCGGACGCCGTACGGGCGCCGCATCATGGGGCCGCTGGGCCGGCTGTACGCCGAGCGCGGGTACCAGGTGGTGATTCAGAGCTGCCGGGGCACCTTCGGATCCGAGGGCGAGTTCGAGCCGATGCGCAACGAGCGCGCGGACGGCCGCGCCACGCTCGAGTGGGTGGCGGCCCAGCCCTGGTTCGACGGACGTTTGGTGACGTGGGGAGGCAGCTACCTCGGCCTGACCCAGTGGGCCGTGGTGGAGGACGCGCCTGACTTCGTCAAGGCACTGGCCCTGCACATCACGTCGTCGGACTTCCGCGACGGCGTCGTGTACCCGGGCGGTTCGTTCGCACTCGAAACGGCGCTCTGCTGGATGCACCAGGTCAAGCATCAAGAGCTCGGTTTCCGCGCGATCGTCCGGGCGCAGGTGCGCTCGGGACGGACGCTGGCGTCGGCGTCCAACGTCCTGCCGCTGGGCAAGTGCGACGTCGCCACCATCGGAGAGACGGCGCCCTTCTACCAGGAGTGGCTCGAGCACAGCGCACCCGGTGACAAGTGGTGGGACTCCATCGACTTCGGGCGCCACCTGGACCACGCCCCGCCGGCCAGCCTGGTGGGCGGTTGGTACGACATCTTCCTGCCGTACCAGGTGGCTGACTACGACGCGCTGCGGGCGGCCGGCCGCAACGCCCGCCTCACCATCGGTCCCTGGCACCACAGCAGCGTGGGTCTCCACGGCGAGACCATCCGGGACAGCCTCCAGTGGTACGACTCCCAGGTGAGCGAGCGATGGGGCAAGGTCCACCGCGCCCCCGTGCGGGTGTTCGACATGGGCACGAGGAAATGGGAGGAGTTCTCGCAGTGGCCGCCCGTGGGCGAGACACAGCAGTGGTACCTGGGCCGCTGGGGCACACTCGGGCTGGAGCCGCCGGCCGAGAGCGCTCCGGACCGCTTCCACTACAACCCACACGACCCGACCCCCGGTGTGGGCGGCCCCTCGTTGAACATCCGCAGCGCCGGCCGCAAAGACCAGCGCCGGCGGGAGCACCGGCACGACGTCCTCACGTACACCAGCCCGGTACTCACCGATGACCTCACCGTGATCGGACCATTGACGGCGACTCTCTATCTGCGCTCGTCGCTCGCCGACACGGACTTCCACGTCCGGCTGTGCGATGTCACGCCCAACGGCAAGTCATTCAACCTGAGCGACGGCATTCTGCGTCTGACCCCCGCCTCGGTTCGCAAACGGAAGGACGGCTCCTTCAGGCTCGAGATCACCATGTGGCCCACGGCCAACACCTTCAAGGCGGGCCACCGGATCAGGCTGCAGGTGTCGAGCGGCGCCCATCCGCTGTTCGCACGCAACGCCGGCACCGGAGAGCCCCTGGCGACGGGCTCGCATCTGCGCTCGGCCGATCAGGAGGTGCTCCACGACAAGTCGCGGCCCTCGTCGATCGCTCTGCCGGTGGTGAAGCTGTTCCAGTAGTCTGCCGCCCATGACGCAGCCGACCTTCGTGCCCATCGCCGAGGCTGACCAGGTGCGTCCGGCCCGGCACCTGCACGTGCCGGGGTCGTGGACGCCGACACGCCCGGCCGAGGCGCAGGCGCCCGCCGTACGGCGCAGCCGCATCGTCGGTACGCCGGGTCCCGACTCAGGTTTCGCTCTCCGACTGGCCAAGCGCTTCGAGCACGCGTTGCAGTTGGACGACGGGGAGTCCGCGCACGACGTGCTCCTCGGCGTGGCGTTGGTGGCCGCCAAACGGGCCGCCCTCTTCGGACGAGCGCCCAGCGTGTACGACGTGCGGTTCGCACTCAACCTCTGGGGCTTCCTCCAGGACGAACCGGCCGAGAGACGCGCGGAACGCAAGGCGGCCTTCTCGGGCATCTCCCACGACTACGTCGCCCAGCGAGCACTGGTGGACAGCGTGCCCGAGGACACGCTCCGCCTCTCGCCGGAGGAGGCAGAGGAGGCAAGGGGACGGGGAGGGAGCGCCGCCGCCTAGGCGGCCCGGGCTCACGTGGTCACGATGGCGGCGATCGACCGGCTCGAGATAGAGGCCGCCGGCCTGGTCTTTTCGGGGCGGGCGTGCGGCCCTCTCGACGGCCGCCGTGTGCTGCTCCTGCACGGCTTCCCTCAGACCTCATGGGCTTGGCGCGACGAGCTCCGGGCGCTGGGAGAGGCCGGCTACCGGGCCATCGCGCCCGATCTGCGCGGATATTGCGCGGGCGCGCGCCCGCCGGACGAGGGCGACTACACCACGGATCGGCTCATGCGCGACGTCCTGGCGCTGGCCAACGCGATGGACATGAACAGCTTCGACCTCGTCGGCCACGACTGGGGCGGCATGCTCGCGTGGCTGGTGGCGTCGCGCCACGCACCGCGCGTGCGCTCGCTCAGCGTGGTGTCCACGCCGCACCCCCAGGCGCTGCAGCACGCCATGGGTGGACGCAGCGGCGGACGCCGCGGTGGGGCGGATCCCGAACAGGTGGCGCGGGCCGCGGCGACGACGGCCTACATCCCTCCTGAGACGCCAGAGCGCCTCCTGCTCGGCAAGGACGGAGCGGGGGACGGGCTGGCGGCGCTGCTGACCGAGACCGGCCTGGGCGCCGAGTACGCGCAGGTGTACGTGGAGGCGCTGACCGAGCCGGGGGCGCTGACCGCGGCGCTCAACTGGTACCGCGCCATGGACCGCTCGGCGCTCGCCGGGCTCAGGCCGGTCACCGTTCCGACGCTCTACGTGTGGTCGACCGGCGACGCCGCCATCGGGCGGGCCGCCGCGGAGGCGACGCGCGGGTGCGTGACGGGCCGGTACACGTTCGAGGTGCTGGCGGGCGTCTCGCACTGGATCCCCGAGACCGCCGCCACACGCCTGTCGGAGCTCCTCTTGCGGCACCTGGAAGCCACCTGAGACGTCCCCCGGCCCAGCGAAGGAGCGGGCGGGGGAGGGTCGCACCTCTGCGAAGATGAAGGCGTGAGCACACAGACCTTCGCCCTGACCGATGTCCAGCGCGAGTTCCGTGAGACCCTCCGCACGTTCTGCGAGGGGAAGGTGGCGCCCCATGCGGCCGAGGTGGACCGCAAGGCGGAGTTCCCGTGGAAGTCCTTCGAAGCCTGCAAGGAGATGGAGCTGCCGGCGCTCGGCATCCCCGAGGCGTACGGCGGCGCCGGGGCGGACCACGTGACCCAGGCCATCGCCGTCGAGGAGCTGGCAAGGGTGTGTGCCTCGACGTCGCTCACCGTCGTCATCTCGAAGCTGGGGATGGTCCCGCTCATGAACTGGGGCACCGAGGAGTTGAAGAAGGAGTACATGCCCCGTATCGCCAGCGGCGAGATCCAGGCCAGCTACTGCCTGTCGGAGGCGGATGCCGGGAGCGACGTCGCCGCCATGCGGGCGCGGGCGGTCCGCGACGGAGACGAGTACGTGCTCAACGGGTCCAAGTACTGGATCACCAACGCCGGCATCTCCGACGTCTACATCGTTTTCGCGAAGACGGACCCGGACGCAGGGAGCGGCGGGATCTCCTGTTTCGTGGTGGAGAAGGAGTGGGGTGTCCGCATCGAAAAGCACGAGGACAAGCTGGGGATGCGGGGGAGCCCCACCGGCGAGGTGGTCCTGGAGGACGTGCGCGTCCCGGCGTCGCACCGGGTCGGAGATGAGGGGCAGGGCTTCACCGTGGCCATGCACACGCTCGACCGGAGCCGGCCGATCATCGGGGCGCAAGCCGTCGGCATCGCACAAGGGGCCATCGACTATGCGGCGTCCTACATGAAGCAGCGCCACGCCTTCGGCGCCCCGATCGCCGACCTCCAGGGCTTGCGCTTCATGCTCGCCGACATGGCGATGCGCAACGAGGCGGCGCGGGCCCTGGTGTACCGCGCGTGCGCGCTGGTCGACGACGACCCGTTGGGAGAGCTCACCTTGTTCGGCGCCATGGCCAAGGCCTTCGCGTCGGACACCTCCATGGCGGTCACCGTGGACGCGGTGCAGTTGCTCGGCGGCTACGGCTACACCAAGGACTTCCCCGTCGAGCGCTATCTGCGCGACGCCAAGGTGACCCAGATTTACGAAGGCACCAACCAGGTGCAGCGGGTCGTCATCTCCCGGGAACTGCTCAAGGGCGTGTAGGCGGCGGGCGAAGTTGGCACCCGGCGACCAGGCCAGGGCAGACTGCGGGGAGCCGGTGCTAAAGTTAGAACAGGTTCTAAAAACCGGTCCGGACCGGGCAGCGCCCGGCAGGTTCGACTCGCAGCAGCAAAGGCAGAAGGGACGTCGGTCATGGCGCAGCCGGTAATCATCGAGGCGGTGCGCACTCCCATCGGGAAGCGCAACGGGTGGCTCTCGGGCCTGCGGGCGGCCGACATTCTCGGTGCCGCCCAGGTCGAGGTGGTCAAGCGGGCCGGCATCGACCCGGCGTCGGTGGGACAGGTCGTCGGCGGGTGTGTGACCCAGGCCGGCGAGCAGGGGTTCAACGTGACGCGCACGTCGTGGCTGTTGGCCGGGCTGCCCTACGACGTCGCCGCCACCACCATCGACTGCCAGTGCGGCTCGTCACAGCAGGCCAACCACATGGCCAACAACCTGATCGCGGCGGGCGCGGTCGACACGACGATCGGCTGCGGTGTGGAGACCATGAGCCGCATCCCGCTCGGGGCCAACGCGTCGGCGCCCGGCGTCGGGCGCGCGCTGCCCGAGGACCTGCCCTACGACATGCCGAGCCAGTTCGAGGCGGCCGAGCGGATTGCGAAGAAGTACGGCATCTCACGCGAGGACGTCGATGCGTTCGGCCTGGCGTCACAGGAGAAGGCCGCCCGGGCGGTGACGGAGGACCGCTTCGCCCGCGAGATCTTCGCCGTGGAGGCGCCGGTCGTGGGCGAGGAGGGGCCACGCGGCGAGCACTCCGGCGAAAAGATCGTCGTGACCAAGGACCAGGGCCCGCGTGAGACCACGCTCGAGGGCCTGGCCAAGCTCAAGCCGGTGCTGCCCGAGGGCATCCACACGGCGGGGACCTCGTCGCAGATCTCGGACGGCGCCGCCGCCGTGCTGTGGATGTCGGAGGACCGGGCCAAGGCGGAGGGCTTCAAGCCCCGGGCGCGGATCGTGGCGCAGGTGCTTGCCGGGTCCGACCCCTACTACCACCTCGACGGTCCCATCATCGCCACCGAGAAGGTGCTCGCCAAGGCCGGCATGACCATGAAGGACATCGACCTCTTCGAGGTGAACGAGGCCTTCGCGTCCATCGTGCTCAGCTGGGCCAAGGTGCACGATGCCGACATGGGCAAGCTCAACGTGAACGGCGGCGCCATCGCTCTGGGCCACCCGGTCGGGGCCACCGGGGCCCGGCTGATCACGACGATTCTGCACGAGCTCGAGCGCACGGACTCGACGTACGGCCTCGTGTCCATGTGCTGTGGCGGCGCGGTGGCGACGGGCACCATCATCGAGCGGCTGTAGGGCGCGCTCCACACAACTCCACGCATCAGAACCGGCGCCTACCTCCGGAGGGGACCGTGACATCCGTGTCGACTGAGCACCTGACGTTCGAGCGCGACGGCGCGACCGCCGTCGTGACCATGAACCGGCCTGAGGCGAAGAACGCGTTGAGCCTGCCGATGCTCGTGGGCATGAAGGACGCCTGGGAGGAGATCGACGGCAACGACGACATCCGCTGCGCCGTCCTCACCGGCGCCGGCGGGACGTTCTGCGCCGGCATGGATCTCAAGGCGATGGGCGGCAGCGACGCCGAGAAGTACCAGCACCGCATGGCCGAGGACCCCGACCTGCACTGGAAGGCCCTCCTGCGCCACTACGACCTGCGCAAGCCCCTGATCGCCGCCGTGGAGGGATGGGCCGTGGCGGGCGGGACCGAGATCCTCCAGGCGACCCACATCAGGGTGGCGGGCGAGAGCGCCGTGTTCGGGGTCTTCGAGGCCAAGCGCGGGCTGTTCCCGCTGGGCGGGTCGACGGTGCGGCTCCGGCGCCAGATTCCCTACACCATGGCGATGGAGCTCTTGTTGACGGCGCGCGAGGTGCCGGCCGACGAGGCGCTGCGCATCGGCCTGATCGGCCACGTCGTCCCCGACGGCAAGGCGCTCGAGCGGGCGCTCGAGATCGCCGCGGTGATCGGGACGAACGGGCCGCTGGCCGTGGAGGCGATCCTGCGCAGCGTGCGCGAGACCGAGGGCATGTCCGAGGTCGACGGCCTCGCCCGCGAGCTCGAGATCGGCTGGCCCATCTTCTCGACCAACGACGCCACCGAGGGGCAGAAGGCCTTCGCCGAGAAGCGCCCGCCCAACTACACGCGCACATGAGCGACGGCAAAGACGGCAAAGACGGCAAAGACGGCGAAGAAGGCAAGGGCGGCAAAGTCGGCAGGGGGTCGTCGCCACCGCCTCTGGAGCCCGGGCCGGGCGGGGGACACCCGGGCATCGACGACGTGCCTACGACGACGGGCAGCGAGCCGCTCAACCGCCTGGCCGACGCCGTGCGGCGGATCAGCGCAGTGGCCATCGGGCAGCCGCTCGATGACGACGAGATCGGCGTCGCAGCATCGGAGCTCGGGGCGCTGGCCGATCGGCTCGAGTTGTCCGCGTCTCGCATCAAGCGCCGCCGCAACCAGCCGGGGCCGAACGGGTTCCCCGGCGTGCACCCCCAGGACTACTTCCCGACCAGCCCCATGGTCGGGTACGCCAACCCCATCGCACCGCCCGTCGAGGTCTGGGCCGTGTCCGGCGAGGACGGGCGACGGGAGGTCAGGGGCCGCGTGACCTTCGACTACCCCTACGAGGGACCGCCGACCTGCGTCCACGGCGGCGTCATCGCGGAGCTCTTCGACGAGCTGCTCGGGCTGTCCAACATCCTCGTCGGCCTCGGCGCCATGACGGGGACGCTCACCGTCAAGTACCGGCGCCCGACGCCGCTGCTGGCGCCGTTGGAGCTGGCGGCACGCAACGCCGGACAGGAGGGCCGCAAGGTCTACGCCTGGGGCGGGATGTACCACGAGGGCGAACTGACGGCCGAGGCCGAGGGCGTGTTCATCCACGTCCCGCCGTCGCGCATGCTCGACATCGTCACCGGCAACGCGGACGGAGGCTCGGAGGGGGCGCCGCCGCTGGTCGATGCCGACTGGCAGCGCATGATGGCGCGGGCGCGCGACGCGCAGCGCTGAACGTCCGCCGAACGCCGTCCGCCGTCCGCCGTCCGCCGAGAGCATGTCTCTCGGCACATACGTTTTTTGAAAAGCATCAACGGGTGTAGTGATCCTTTTCAAAACAACTCGGCCGAGAGAGGAACCCTGGCCGGATGGCCGATCGCGCTCCAGGTGCCACCCCGTCGTAACGCCGGAACCGCATTGGGGCGCCTCGCATCGTATGCACCGGACCAAAAGCCGGCACTGCTACGTCTCGGCGGGCGGGGCGGGCTGGGCCGACGCCGAGGCTGAGGCAGTCCCCTCCCGGAGGCGCCCTTCGAGCCCCTGCCGATACCCAAGGGGGCCGCGGTACATCGAAACAAGGCGGGCCAGGAGGACCACGAGGAAAACCTGCCCGGTCAGCGCATCGAGCACGGACATTGTCCGCGGGAGGCCCGTGGCCGGGGTGAGATCGCCATAGCCGACGGTGGCCATGGTGATGTAACTGAAGTAGGCGAAGTCCGGGAGCCCGTGGTGGCCGGACTGCGCGAAGAAGTTCGAAGCGGACGCCAGCTGTATCCCGTAGTCGAGGTTGGCGAAGACCATTCCGATCAGCACGTAGATGCAGACTGCCCCGGCGATGGTCTCCCCGGTCACCTGCTGATGGCGCAGGATCCGCCAGCCGATGGCCAGCGGCGTCGCGAGCAGCAGCACCGAGGTCAACAGGATCATGACGCCGCTGGCCCTGTTGCCGCCGGCGATGGCGACTCCGAGCGCCGCCAGGACGGTGGCGCCGGCGAGTATCCGGGTGGCGTTCTGGACCCTTGGACCCACCCGCGAGGTGTGGAAGGCGAGAAGGAGGGTCAGCAGGAACAGCGCCGACCGGACGAACAGACCGCCCCCGCTCGGCCAGTCGAAGTTCATCAACACGTAGTCGACCACCAAGAGGATCAGCACGAGGCCATAGGAGTCGGGTGCCCGGGCGGCGAGCCGGAGAAGCTGGCGCCGGTTGAGGCCGGTCAGGTTCGTGCCGGTGGCGTCGACCCCACCGGGCGTCGTGGGCCCTTGTTCCACGGTGCCATCTTGGCCAGAACCGGACGACAGCGGGCGGACCCTGAATGGTTCACGTCCGCCCGCCTTGGGCATCGCCCTGGCGCTCCCCGACCTGCTGGGCCTGACTACCTTGGGCAGAAGACGGGCAGGCGGCATCAGGGAGGGAGAACGATGACCACACCACTCGACTTGGACGGAACGACACCCTGACCCGCGGCCGACCGTCCTTCGCAGCGGTAGTTCTCTCGGCGCTCGTCGGCGCCGCGGGTCTCTGTGGGTTCGCCGCATCTAGCCCGGCGCCCCCTGCCGCCGCAGCCGCAGCCGCCGGCAACGGCCCTCAGCGGATCATCATCGACACCGACCTCTCCCTCTGGTGGGATGACGCCACCGCGGTCGGGATGGCCAACGTTCTTCAGCAGCGGGACAAGGTCCACATCCTCGCCGTCATGTCGGATGTGAAAAACCCCGTGGCTGCCGCCGCGCTCGATGCCATCGACACGGCCTATGGCCATCGCAACATCCCGGTCGGAGCGGTGGCCGACAGCTCCGCTAACACCGCACCCCACGGATACAGCGACGTGCTGGCGGAAAAGGTCCCGCACGCCATTCAGAACAGTTCACAAGCGCAGCCGGCAGTTGGTCTCTACCGGCGCCTTCTGGCGGATCAGCCGGACCACAGCGTGACGGTCGTCGCCATCGGTGGCGACACCAACTTGGCCGGGCTCTTGCGTTCAGGCCCGGGTGAGGGGAGCACGCTGTCGGGACGGACGCTCGTCGCCCGGAAGGTGAAGAAGCTCGTGATCGAAGACGGACTCTTCCCGTCGGGAGGACCGCCGTTCACCAACGAAAAGATCGACGTCGCCGCCACCCAATTCATCGTGGGGAGCCAGGGCTGGCCGACGCCGATCGCCTGGGTCGACGGGCTCGTCGGCATCAACACGAAGGTCGGCGGCGAGCTGTGCACAACCGTGCCCGCGAAGAACCCGATGCGCATCGTCTACGAGAAGCTCTTCAATTGTGGACCACCGGGGGACGGAGATTGGGACGGGCCCACCCTGCTGTATGCGGTCGAGGGCGCGTCGGGGATGTTCTCCGAGCTTGGTCAGGGCGGGGCTGCAGTGGTGAACGCACAGGGGGGATTGTCGTGGGGGTCCGGTGCGGGCCTTCCGGCCGAAGTGTACGTACACGTCGCGAACCAAAGCGAGCTCAACGCGCGGATCAATTCGCTGATCGAAAGCTCGTGATGTCTGCAGTCTCAGTCCACGACGTCGACGAACTCTGACGAACCGCGGGGGGATCGGCTGGCCCGCACCGCCGTGGTCACGCCGGGCCGGCGGGCACGAAGCTGAAGCGAACGCGCCGGCGCGGGTTGTCGACGTTGAGGTCGACGAGCACGAGCGACTGCCACGTCCCCAGGGCGGCCCGGCCGTCCAGTACAGGCACGGTGACCGAGGGGCTTATCGAGCGCGGGCAGCAGATGGTCGGCGCCGTGCCCGGGCGAGCCGTGGGCGTGGCGGTAGCGGTCGTCCCGGGGGAGCAGGTGCTCCAGGGCACGGAGCAGGTCCTCCTCCGAGCCCGAGCCCGTCTCCATAAGCGCGACGCCGGCTGTCGCGTGGGGTACGAACACGTTGACCAGTCCGTCGCCGCCGCACTCCCCGCAGAACCGCTCGAGCTCCGCGGTGAGGTCGACGATGCGGCGCCGGGAGGAGTCGACGTCGATCTCGGTGGTCTGCATCAACGGCTCCCGGTGAGCTGGCTGATCTCGAAGATGTGGCCGTCGGGGTCCCGGAAGAAGGCGCGGATCTCCGAACCCCAGTCGACGGGCTCGGCGAGGAAGGTGACCCCACGGGACCGCAACAGGTCGTAGGTCGCCCGACAGTCGTCGACACGGAAGATGATCTCGGTGCTGACGTAGCCGGCGCCCCCTCCCTCCGGTGGGGCGAACGTGACCTCTGGCTTGTCCGGTGTCGGACCTCCACCGGTCACCAGGAGCAACCAGTTCCCCAGGAGTTCGAGCACGACTGACGTCCCGCCGTACTCCCCGTAGACCGATGCGTCGAGCGCATGGACGTACCAGTCGCGGCTGGCCGAAGCGTCGGTCACCACCAGTAGGTGGGTCAGAGCTGAGGCGGAGAACCGGTCGAGGTCCACGTCCACGTCCACGTCCATGTCGACCTGATGCTATTGGCGCCGGCGTCGAGCCCGCCGGGCCCGTCCGAGCGCGCGGCCCGGCACCGAGGTCGGTCCCGCCACGCGCCACTTCGCCCGTTCGTACACCGGCCGCGCGGCATAACGCGGCGGGCGCCGGCACACGTAGGCCAACAGGTAACACGACTCGATGTCGTCGTAGAGGCCGCGCCTCGTTGCCAACTCGACGGGGTCGAAGACCCCACGGGCCACCGACTCGCCCCCGAACGAGATGCCGTGCGCCCGCTCCACCACGAAGCCGGTGCCGCGCAGCATGGCCGCCATTTCGGTATGTGCGTACTCGTACTTGTGGTCCGGGTCGATGAACGCCGCCTGCTGCAGGCGGGTCAGCGTGCTGTTCGGCGTGTCCAGCGCGAGCACGCCGCCGGGCCTGAGCACACGCCGCACCTCAGCCAGCACATGGCCGGCCTCGCGTCGTGTCACATGCTCGATGCTCTGCCCGCTGTACACCAGGTCGAACGACTCCGACGCCAGTCCGCTCAGGTCCGTCATGGAGTGGTAGCGATACGTCACACGTCCCCGCCCGGTCTCGACGGAGTCCGGCCGGGCTTCGTCCTGGTAGAGCGCGTGCCGGTCCTCGCTCGGAAGGTCCACGACGACGAGCTCGTCGAAGCGGTACGGGTAGCCCATGAGCACGAGGCCGCCCGAGGGATCGCCCACGGCGGCCCCGCCGATGTCGAGGATCCGCGCCGCCTTGGGCAGCGAACGGATGAAGACGCCACGGCCGTAGTGCAGCGACGGCCCGAACTCGGTCATGGGGGCCGTATGGCTCCACTCGGCCGAGTGCACGAGCCACTCGAGGAGCTGGCGCGGGCTGAGCTCGCCGCTCTCGAGCTCGCGGACGTAGGCGCCCCCGTCGCTCACGTCGGGCTCCCGCCCGAAGAGGAGGTGGAAGATCCCCCGCAGGAACTCCCGGCTCGGGAGGTGCTCTATCAGCCCCGAGTCGGGGCGGGCGGCGTCGTCGGGCATCGCCCGGCGAGGGTATCGGAGTATCCGGCGCCGTCAGGTCTCAGAGCGCCCGCTGCACGCCCTCCCAGTAGGGATCGCGCAGCTTGCGCTTGTAAAGCTTCCCGTTGGGGTCCCGTGGCATCTCGTTGGTGAAGTCAATCGTCTTGGGCGTCTTGAACTTGGCCAGCTTGTCGGTGCAGTAGGCGAGGATCTCGTCGGCCAGCGCATCGTTCGCCTCTATGCCCTCGGCCGGTTCGATCACGGCCTTGACCTCTTCGCCCCAGTCCTCGTGGGGGATGCCGAACACGGCGGCGTCGCCGACCTTGGGGTGGGTGAGCAGCACGCTCTCGATCTCGGCCGGGTATATGTTGGCCCCTCCCGAAATGATCATGTCGATCTTGCGGTCGCGCAGGAACAGGAAGCCGTCCTCGTCGAGGAACCCGACGTCGCCGACCGTGAAGAAGGCGCCGATGCGGTTCTTCTCCGTCTTCTCTTTGTCGCCGTGATACTCGAAGTCCATCGATTGCATCGCCATGTAGACGGTGCCGATGACGCCCGGCTCGTCTATACGGTTGCCTTCGTCGTCGAAGATGGCGATCTCGCTGATGGGCCACGGCTTGCCCACCGTGCCCGGCTTCTGCAGCCACTCCTCGGCCGTGACGAGCGTCCCGCCGCCTTCACTGGCGGCGTAGTACTCGTCGACCGCGTTGCCCCACCAGGCGATCATCTGCTCCTTCACGGGGATCGGGCACGGCGCCGCGGCGTGGATCATGTGCTGCAGAGAGGACATGTCGTACTTGGCGCGCACGTCCTCGGGAAGCGCGAGCAGCCGGTGGAACTGCGTCGGCACCATGTGCGAGGTGGTCACGCGCCGCTCCTCAATCAACCGAAGCATCTCCTCGGGCAGCCACTTGTCCATCAGCACGACCGTGTGCCCGAGATGCAGCGACGCGCTCCCGAAACGCAGGACCGCGGTGTGGTAGAGCGGCGAGCCGATGATGTGGACGTTGTCGTCCTGGGGCTGGATCCCGAAGAGGAAGAGAAGCCCCGACAATCCCAAGGCGGCCTGTTCCGGGGTGACTCCCATGAGCTTCCGGTGGATCCCCTTGGGGTTGCCCGTCGTCCCGGACGTGTAGTTCATGACGTCGCCGATCGTGCGGTCCTCGGGCAGCGTGGTCGGCTGGGCGTCGCGTACGGCGGCGAACGACGCAAAACCGGGGACGTCGCCCACGGCCAGGCGCCCGTCCGGAGGAATGCCCGCCTCGTCGGCCGCCGCCTTGGCCGCGTCGACGAACCGCTCGTCGGACACGAACACCTTGGCCCCCGAGTCCTTCAGGATGTAGGCCACCTCGGGCGCCACCAGGTGGAAGTTGATGGGCACCAGGTACCACCCGGCCTGGAGGGCGGCCAGATAGATCTCGATCATCTCGGCCCCGTTGGGCAGCAGCGTCGCCACCCGGTCGCCCACTGCGAGCCCCTGAGCCCGCAAGGCGTGCACGAGCTGGTTGGCGCGGCCCAGCAGCTCGCCGGCCGGCACCTCGTCGCCGTCCGGCGTCACCAGCGCCAGGTAGTCCGGGTCTTCCTGAGCCAGCGCCCAAAAGCCGAGGTCGCCCATCAGCACTCTCCTTGCAGGTTCGCGGTGCGGCGGGCGCATCGTCCGGCCTCGTGGCCAAATGGCAGCCCCCGCCCCCCGCAGGCTAGAACGTGTTCTAACTTACGGCAATTTGCCTGCCCGGCCCCGTTGATCGCAGACCGGGACGGGGTGCCGGACGCCGGGCGCACCACGGCGCGGAGAGCAGGAGAGAGTCGACGATGGCAGGGTTCCTCAAGGGCAAGGTGGTCGCCGTCACCGGTGGTGGTGGCGGCATCGGCCGGGCGGTGGCGCTGGCGGCGGCGGAAGAGGGCGCCAAGGTCCTTGTGGCCGACTACGGCGTCGGCATGGCGGGGGAGGATCCGAGCAGCGAGGTGGCGGACGCCGTCGTGGCGGAGATCGCCAAGGCCGGCGGCGAGGCGATCGCGGTGGCGGACGACATCTCGAAGATGGAGTCGGGCGAGCGCCTGATCGCCACGGCCGTCGACACGTACGGCCGCATCGACGGCGTGGTGGCCGTGGCCGGGATCCTGCGCGAGCGCATGCTCTTCAACATGACCGAGGACGAGTGGGATGCCGTCATCGCGACGCACCTCAAGGGTCATTTCACCGTCTTCCGCGCCGCGGCGGCCGTCATGCGCAAGCAGGAAGGCGGCGGCGCGCTCGTCGGGTTCACCTCCGGCGCGTTCAGCGGGAGCGTGGCCCAGGCCAACTACGCCGCCGCCAAGGGCGGCATCGTCTCATTCGTGCGTTCGGCCGCCGCCGGGCTTTACCGCTACGGCGTGACTGCCAACGCGATCGCGCCCGTGGCGCGGACGCGCATGTCGGCCAACGTCCCCACCGAGCTGGCCGAGATGGGCGATCCGGAGGATGTGGCGCCCATGGTCGTCTACCTGTTGAGCGACCAGGCCAAGCACGTCACCGGCCAGGTGTACACCGTCGTGGGCTCGAAGATCGCCGTGTGGAACCAGCCCACCGAGGTGCGTGCCATGTACGCCGAGGGCCGTTGGACGCCGGAGGAGATCGCCACCCGGCTCGACAGCACTATCGGGCAGGAGCGGATGGGCCTGATCGACCGTCTCGAGGAGTTACGCAAGGCAGCAGCGTCGGGCGAGCAGCCCAACGCCTGAGGCGTACTGCACCGGGCGGCGCCGGTTGCTCAGGTCACGCAGCGCAGACGCGGCTTGGGCGTGACGGTGGCGTAGACCTCGAGCGAGTTCCCTTCGTGGTGGGCGGCCACGACGTTGGCCGCCCCCAAGGTGTCCTCTTCGAAGACCTTGCTCATGTTCTGACCCCAGGTGACGGCCGACCGCGCGATTTGGCGCTCCGGCTTTTCCCAGGGCGGGACGCAGATCTCAATCTGGTAGAGCGGCTCGAAGGTCACGACGTGCGTCGGAGCGTTGCCGTGCGCGGCGAGCCACTCGGCCTTCTCCTCCTCGCTCCAGATCCTGTCGGCGGTCATAGATACCCACGGCTGGATGGTAGCCATTGCCTTCCCAACCCCCTCTTGCTCCCTTATCGGCAACATGAGTAGAAGCCTTGAAATGGGGGGGGGCCTTACGGACCACCACCCACGATGCAACAAACCTCCTGATCGCGGTGCCGCCATCGCAACAGAGGCCTGGTTGCAGGCCCGGTTGGAGGTCCGGTTGCAGGCCAGATGGTCCCCCACTCGCGAAGGGGCCGTCCGTACCCTTGAGCAAGTGCCGCACTGGCCATCGAGCGCCAGGGCGACCGCATCAGGGCCCGCGCGGCCCGATTCTCACATGTGCGCGAGGAGTAGCCCTCCGCGTTCAAACCGGCTGGTTCGCCTCTTCGGTCTTCTCCGCCGGCCCGCCCGCACCGGTCTCCTTCGCGGAGTCCGGCCGGTGCGTCGCCAGCCATTCCCTCCACCGTGCGCGCGTGCGCACCAGGATGACCACGCCACCGATCACCAGCGCGATCCCCGCCAACTGGACCAGATCGGAGCCGACGCGTCCGTCCTCCCCGAGCCAGAGGTGTTCGTCGAGCGAGCGCTCTATGCCCCACAGCACCATGGCCAGGCCCAGCAAGATCCCCGGGGGATAACCCGAGCGGCGTGACCCGTCGGGCCAGCGGTCGAGCCGGCGCTCCGTGAAAATCAGGATCAGGTAGACGCAGAAGTCCTCCATCGCCTGGAAGATCGGGACCGGCAGCCGCTTCCCCGGCTGCTGCGCGTAGTACATCCCGAACCACTGGTGCGTCTGGTGTCCGCCTCCCGCCACCATGAGCTGGGGGCCGAGGAGGCGCCCCAAGGCCCAACAGGCCAAGAGGACGGGGAGGACCAGATCGAGGGCGCGGGCGAGCGGGAGCTCGGGGCACTTGAGGCGGGTGAGGATGATGCCGGTCGGGACGGCGAACAGGAGGCCCCCGAACGACGACAGCCCGCCGTGCCAGATGAGCACGATGTCGCCCGGGTTGCGCCAGTAGTAGGTGAAGTTCGAGAGGACGTTCAGGGCCCTGGCGCCGACGACCGCTGCGACCACGATCCAGAGGAAGACGCCGACCAGCCATTCGGTGGGGTACCCGTTCTTGCGCAGCCGGCGCTCGAAGTACACGAACCCGAACCAGAAGGTGAGCGCGAGGCCGATGCCGTACGTGTGGACCTGGAGCGGCCCGATGTGGAACTGGACGGGTATCGGTCTCATCAGCGCGCCTCTGCCAGGTTACGACCGGCCGCGAGGAAGAAGGAGTCGGAGGATCGGGCGAGGGGCAGGACGCTGGCTGCCCTGGGCAGGCCTAGGGCCGGCCAGCACCCACGAAGTCACCGCCCAGGCGCAGCGAGGTGAGCCAGACGTCGGCCCCGGTGTAGGGAGCCTCGATCATCGTCCCGGGGCTCACGTACATGGCCACGTGCTGGTCGCCACCGGGTCCGTAGAAGAGGAGGTCTCCCGGTTGCAGGTCGCTGATCGGCACCGGCGCGGAGTCCGACATCTGGGCGCCCGAGAAATGGGGGAGGCCGACGCCGACCTGGTCCCAGGACCAAGCGGTGAGCCCGGAGCAGTCGAAGCCCGGGTCGGCCGAGCCCTTGGGGGACTCACCCCCCCAGACGTAGGGGACCCCGATTTGGCTCTCGGCCGCCTGGACGGCCCCGGCACCGCCCGCTGCGGTCGGGGGCGGGGCGGCCTGGTCGAGACCAGCCAACGCGGCGTTACCGGAGCCGGACTGCTGGCTGGCGGCCGCGGCCGCGGCCGCGGCCGCCGCTTGAGCGGCTGCGATCTTGGCGGCAGCGGCCCGGGCGGCAGCGGCGGCCTCCGCTTCTTGCTGCTGTTGGATGAGCTGCGCGATCTGACCGTTCTCCTGCGCCAGGGCGTTCTTCTGCTCCTGCACGACCGCGGCGTTCTGGCTTATCGCGTTCTGCTCCGCCTGCACCTCCGACTGCGCTTGTCCCTGCTCGTTCTGCAGGTTCGTTTCCTGCGCGGACAGAGCGTTCTGCGCGGTGTGGAGGTTGTCGACGGCGAGGTTGATGTCTCCAGTGGCGATCTGGTTGTACTCGGTCTGTGCACCGACGGTCTGGTTGTTGCCGCTGAAGATCGGGTTCTGGGCCGCCGCCGATCCGTCGGAGATGTAGTTCGAGACAGCCGCCTGAGCCAGCGTCGTGCGGTCCTTTTGGACCTGTGACTGGTCGGCTGCGATGTTCGCCTTGGTCGTCGCGATGCTGGAATCGATTTGCTGGAGGTGGTACTTGGCTGCGTCGTAGGCCTGCCCGAGGGCGGACATCTCGTTCTGCGCCGACGTGAGCTCGGACTGGATCTCCGCCGCCTTTGCCTTGGCGTCCGAGATGGCGTCACCGGCGGCCGGGCGCGCAAGACCGAGCACAGTGCTCGACAACACTGTGACTACGGTCAAAGCGGGGATCCCAACCCGCCGGAGCTGCCAAGCGCTCCAGAGAGACCGCGGCGTGGAGTGGCTTTTACCCCGCTCTACGTCAGTCACGATGGCCCACATTCTTATCGGGGCCTTTCCGGCGATTCAAACACCCTCGGTACCAAACACCGGTCTGGGGTCGTACCGACGGTGCGAATGTGCTGGTCATAGTCGAATAAAGAAATTGCGAACATTCGCGTGAACGAGTTCTCAGAACGACACAAGTCTGCAGGAACTACGGTCGGCCTCATGGGCGAAATGATCGAATTTCCGAGCAACGGAGCCACTGCCGGCGGATATCTGGCCGTTCCACAAGGCGGCTCGGGGACCGGCGTGGTCGTGATCCAGGAATGGTGGGGCCTCGTCGACCACATTCAGGACGTGAGTGACCGCTTCGCGGCGGCCGGCTACGTCGCCCTGGCGCCGGACCTGTACCACGGGCAGAAGGTCAAGGTCGGCGAGCCCGACGAGGCGGGCAAGGCGATGATGGCGATGAAGATGGACCAGGCGGCCCGCGACATGAGTGGTGCGGTCGACGAGGTCCTGCGACGCAGCGAGGGCGACAAGGTCGGGGTTATCGGCTTCTGCATGGGCGGCGGCCTCGCGCTCGTGCTCGCCACCCAACGCCCCGATGCCGTGGCGGCCGTCGTCCCCTGCTACGGCATCATCCCGTGGCCCGACGCGCAGCCCGACTACGGCGCGATGTCCGCCGCCGTCCTCGGCCACTACGCCGAGAAGGACAGCTTTTTCACGCCCGAGGCCGCCGAGGCGCTGGCCGAGCAACTGCGCGGCCTGGGCAAGTCGGTCGAGATCGTCGTCTATCCCGACACCGACCACGCGTTCTTCAACGATGACCGGCCCGACGTGTACGACGCGGCGGCGGCGAACGAGCTGTGGGATCGCACACTCGGGTTCTTCTCCGAACACCTGGGGTAACGGTCGCAGCTGGGGCGGCAAACGATCGGCGGCCACCGTATGAGTCCGCCAAGCGCAGTTTTCGTCGAGATCGGGGGGCCGGACTCATTCAATTCGATTGTCCGTTCATGCCTCCTCGCTCCATCCTTCGCTTGGAAATGTAGGAGTCCTGTCGTGAGCGAGGGGGGGTAACTGCAAAGCATCGGCGGCCTCCCGTTTGGAGACATCTCCTGCCGTCGGAGCGAAGTGAGCCTGCGCCACGCAACAGAAAAGCAACTGTGCTGCAACCCATGGTCGGAGCTCCAGGCTCTACCGTAAGAGCGGGTGTCGCCGGCTGCAAAGCTGGCGGATGGGGGGGTCGGATGAGCGCCGTCACGTCGGTCATCGATAGGGCTACGAGTTCGTGGCAGGGTGCTGGTGACGGTCCTCTCGAAACGGAACGTGACGCCCACCCTCGTGCGTTAAGCGCGCTCACCGTTGAGCTCTTGGGTCTGGCACTCGCCATCGCTCTCTTAGTGGCTGCCACATTGGCCAGAAAACTGACCACAGACGTCTTTTGGACGTTGGCAGCCGGAGAGTCGATCCTCAAGCATCACTCCCTTTTCGGCACCAACGCTTTCACCTATACCGAACCGCATCGCCGTTGGATCGCTGACGAGTGGGGCTCAGAAGTCGTGCTGGCTTCCCTGTTCAAGATCTTCGGTTCTTGGGCCTTCAACATCTTCGCCATAGGGACAGGGGCGCTGTGCTTGGTGTCCACCATGCTGTACACACGCGCACTCGGTGCCCGAGGGGGGCGCGTGGCGGTTTTGATCGTGCTCCTCGCCATGGGAATAGCTCCCGTCATCACACAGGACAGGGGCGTCTCGTTCTCGCTCATCTGGTTTCCTTTGGAGCTCCTCATCCTGACCAAGGCCCGCGCCAATCCACGCTGGTTGTTATGGCTCCCGCTCCTCTTCGTGTGCTGGGTCAACACACACGGCTCCATCCTCTTCGGATTGTTGGTGCTCGGGTTGGAGCTCGCGTGGTCGGTGGTGCCCGTCGGGTGGGTCACTGCCATTGGAGGCTTCGGTCGATCCCGTTACCCGCGCCAGCTTGCTCTTGCTGGAATAGCCGGACTCGTGGCGTCGTGTATCTCCCCGTACGGTCCGGGACTTCTCCCCTACGACCTGGGCGTCACTTCAAACTCACAGATCGGCACCTACATCGCTGAATGGCAATCACCCGACTTTCACTCGATCGAGATACTGGCTTTCTATCTGGTCCCCCTCCTTGTCCTCGT
This sequence comes from uncultured Acidimicrobiaceae bacterium, assembly GCA_963834405.1. Taxonomy (GTDB): domain Bacteria; phylum Actinomycetota; class Acidimicrobiia; order Acidimicrobiales; family RAAP-2; genus Bog-473. Next base: position 1,239,983 of record CAWIBX010000005.1, read on the forward strand.
CTTGGCCGTTCGGAGCCGGCACCTCATGGTGCTCGAGGTCACGCTTACCGCCCTCTGTTTTGTTGCTGCGCTGCACTCGGGACGCGCAGTCATCTACCTGTTCGTGGCGGCATGCGGCCTGGCGTCCTGCCTGCCTCAGCGCCCCGAGGTGGGAGCCCGCACCCGACGCCTCCTCGGAGCGCTGGGGATCGCACTGATGGTGGCGGTCGTGGCTGTTCCGTCAGTGCCAGCTGGTTCCGTCACGGACGACACTCCGGTAGCGGCCTACAACTACCTGAGCTCGCGTCCCGGGCGTATCTTCACGGAACAAGCATGGGCCAGCTACGGCATCTTGCGAGGCCGGGCCTCGTTCTTCGACGGTCGGGCCGACTACTTCTCGGGCGCGGTCTTCACTGACTACATCGCGATGCTCGAACTCTCCGTCGATCCCGATCCGATCCTGTCGAGGTACGACGTCGCCTATGTCGTCTGGTCACCCGGCACGCCGCTCTACAACTTCTTGATCCGCGATTCAAAGTGGCACGTGATCGACCGAACGGCGCCCGCCGTGGTCTTCGCCCGCAGCAGCGGGTCACCCTGATTGAGTGGTCGAAAGGTGCCGAAGGCAGGTCGAATGACTCGTCAGAATTGCCGCGATAGGGCCGTCAAAGTCAGCCGTCCAAGTCAGTCGCGAGGGGAACATGCAAACGGAGATGGTTGAAGTGGACACAGACACCCGTGCCCCGCAGCTTGACGTTCCGAGGCATTCGGAACACCGGTCGGTGCCATCTCGGGCCTGGGTGGTCTGCGGTGTGCTTTCCACGGCGGTCGTGGTCGCTGTAGCCGTTGCCCTCACCAGAAAACAGCTCGATTTCGAGGTGTATCGGATGGGCGGGGCCCATGTCCTGGGTCGAGACCTCTACTCCGTACGGTTGCCCCCGAAAGAATTGGGGCTGTTGTTCACCTACACGCCGCTTGCTGCCTTGATCTTTTGGCCGGCCGCGCACCTGCCTCACGTTGTCTCCCTGGTCGCCTGGAGCCTCGTGAATTGCGCGGCGCTGTTGGCGCTCATCGCGTTGAGTATCAAGGTGGCCAAGGGAGTGTGCCTCTCACCGAGCGTCTGGTTGAGCGCTCTGGTGTGCATGCTTCCCGTCGTGGCCCTGGAACCAGTCACGTTGACCCTGTACTACGGCCAAGTCAACTTCTTAATCGTGTTGATGGTATTTGCTGACCTGACCTGTGTCGTCGGGCTGCGTGATCACAGGTTGCCCCGGGGCGTTCTGGTGGGCCTCGCCGCCGCCATAAAGCTGACGCCGCTCATCTTCGTTCCTTTTCTCTTCCTCACCCGACAGTTCCGAGCCGGGCTCACCGCACTCGCCTCGTTCTTGCTCTGCACACTCGTTGCTCTCGCGCTAGCTCCCGATTCATCGTGGCTCTACTGGACGAAGGACGTCTTTGAAGCGAGCCGGACGGGTAGTACGTGGTTCGTGAGCAATCAGAATCTCGTGGGCGCCGTCGAGCGGTTGATCGGTCACGCACCCCTAACGGTGTTGCTGTTCGGTCTCACCCTGCTTTTCGCTGTGAGCGGACTACTCCTCGCGGCGTGGGCCTACCGAAGGTCCTCATCACTCCTTGGGGTGCTGCTCTGCGCGGCCACCGGCCTTATGGTCTCGCCGATCTCGTGGACCCACCACTACGTATGGATCGTCCCGGTGCTCGCTTGGCTCGCTCTCGCAGCGGACCGCCCACAAGGCTGGCGATGGTGGTTCCTCGGCGCAGCGGTGCTCTTTGTCGCCGCACCGATGTCCTCTGTACCTCAGTACCTGCACCACTATTCAAATCCCCTTCAGTACGCGCAGGGCAATGCCTTCTTCTTGGCCGCCCTCGCTTTCGTCGCGTTGACGAGTGCCATGGTGTGGCGGCGCGGCCCGCGGGAGGTCGTTCAGCCGGTGGATGCTTCGCCCCCAGTGATCGCTCCCTGAGGAGGGGTCCGCAGCCGTCGCCAGCCCGGGAAGGGCCCACCAAACCCGTTTGTTACCCTGGCGTCATGTCCGCACGTTCCCGTGACCTGCCCCGCCGTTCCTGTCTCTCGACCCCGGGTTCGAACGAGAAGTTCCTGGCCAAGGCGCCGACCGTGCCGGCCGACATGACCTTCCTCGACCTCGAGGACGCGGTTGCGCCCCTGGAGAAGGAGAGCGCGCGGCCCAAGGTCGTCGACGCTATCAAGAACCTGCCCTGGGACGACCGCGTGCTGTGCGTGCGGGTCAACGCCTGGGACACGGAATGGACCTATGGCGACGTCATAGAGGTCGTGGGGAACGCCGGCGAGCGCCTCGACGAGGTCATGCTGCCCAAGGTCCAGTCGGCCGCCGAGGTCGAGGCGCTCGACCTGCTCTTGACCCAGGTTGAGAAGAAGTCCGGCCTGCCGGTCGGGCACATCGGCATAGAGGCGCAGATCGAGACCGCCCGCGGGCTGATCAACGTCGACGAGATCTGCGCCGCGTCGCCCCGCTTGGAGACGATCATCTTCGGCCCGGCCGACTTCGCGGCGAGCATCGAGATGCCGGTGCTCACCGGCGGCGTCGACATCCCCGAGTACCCGGGCGACCACTTCAACTACGTCTTCAGCCGGATCCTCATGGCCGGCCGGGCCAACGGGCTGCAGGTGATAGACGGACCCTTCCTGAAGGTGCGCGAGCTCGATGCGCTGCGCGAGTACTCCATGCGCACCCGGATGCTCGGCTACGACGGCAAGTGGGCACTGACCCCGGACCAGGTCACCGTCCTCAACGAGGTGTACTCACCGACGCAGGAGCAGTTTGATCGCGCCTTCGACATCCTCGAGGCGTACCGGAAGGCGACCGAGGAGGACCGCAAGGGAGCGGTGATGTTCGGCGACGAGATGATCGACGAGGCCAGCCGGAAGATCGCCCTCAAGTTCGTCAGCCGGGGCGAGCGCGCCGGCCTCACTCGCAGCGCGGACTGAACCACTCGGGCGGCGTCAGTTGCCGATGAGCCGGCGGGCGATCACCTTGAGGGCCAGCGTCTCGTCTGCGCCCTCGAAGATCGAGAGCACGCGGGCATCGACGAAGTAGCGGCTCACCGGGAACTCCTCCGCGTACCCCATGCCGCCGTGCATCTGCATGGCCTCGCGGGTGACCCACTCCGCCGCGCGGCAGACGTACGCCTTCACCATGGAGGCCTCGAGCGTCCCTTCGCCGCGTGCCATCAGGCGAGCCACGTGGTACGAGCTCTGGCGCGTCGCCTGAATGAGGACGGCCATGCGGCCGAGCTTCGCCTGCGTCAGTTGGTACTCGAGGATGGGCAACCCGAACACGTTGCGCTCCGCCGCGTACGCCGCTGCCGCCTCGTAGGCCGCCTGCATCACACCGAGGGCGCGGGCTGCGGTCTGGAGCCGGCCGTTCTCGAAGCCCTGCATCTGCAGGTAGAAGCCCTTGCCTAGTCCGTCAGGCCCGCCGAGGAGGTTGGCCTCGGGCACGAACCAGTTCTCGAACGCGAGCTCGTAGGAGTGCATGCCCCGGTAGCCGATGGTGTCGATCGGCCGGCCCTCCAGACGGCCGGGGGCCAGTTCCGAGGGTCGGTCCGGCGCCTCGTCCGCGGTCTGGGTGAAGACGAAGCCGTGACCGTCGCCGCGGGGCTTCTCCACGACGAACATGGAGATGCCACGGTGGGCGAGCGAACGGTCGGGGTCGGTGCGGGCGAGGAGCATGAGCACGTCCGCCCGGGCGGCGAACGTGCACCACGTTTTCACGCCATTGACCACCCAACCGCCGGCGACCGGTGCCGCTGCGGTCACGATGTTCGCCACGTCGGAGCCGTAGTCGGGCTCGGTCACCGCGACGGCCGCCAGGACCTCGGCCGAGGCGAGCTTGGGGAGCCACTGCTTCTTCTGTTCCTCGGTCCCGCCGTAGACGAGGGCGCGCGTGAGGATCTCGGGTCGCGTGATGAGCGAGCCGCCCACGCCGAGCGAGCCCCAGCTGAGCTCCTCGGTGGCCACGACCATGCCCATATAGTCGCTCTCGCCCCCAGACGCGAAGCCGCCGTACTCCTCGGGCACCGACAGGCCGAAGCCACCCAGCTCGGCGAGGCCCTCAATCACCTCTTCAGGGATGTCGGCGTTGGCCCGGTGCACGTGCTCGGCGTGGGGGCGGACCTTGTCCTCGGCGAAACGGTGGAACGTCTCCCGGACCAGCTCGAAGTCTTCGCCCAGGTGCCGTGGTCCCTCGGTGGTGGCCAGACCGGCCAGCACGGCCGGATCACGCTGCGCGCGCAGGAAGCCCGCGACGGGATCGGCCCAGCCGGCCTCGACGCCCCAGAACTCCTCTCGGCCGGCCAGGCGCCCGGCCAGGTCCGCCACCACGTCGGCCACGAAGGCAGCGGCAATGGCCGCCTCGACCGCTCCCTTCTCGCCGTACAGGAGGGCGGCCCGGGCCGTCGCCACGGCCGCCGCAGCGTGGGCCAGGTCGTAAGCCACGACCTGGTTGGCGTCAATGCCCCCACGGGCGCGTACGGCGTCGCAGGCTCGGTCGACGAGTCGTTGGGCGACCTCGACGGCCTCGGCGGCGCCGGCGACCGCGTTGGGAGCGGCTGCAGTCACGGGGCGCGACCCTAATGGCTACCCGGAGATGCCCTTTTTCGGCACGTGGCCGGACGCGTCAGGTGCGCTGCCCGATGACGGTGACGAGCGGCGGGAGGACGACGGGGACGTCGCCGGGGTCGACCCCGGTCAGCGACTCGAGGTAGCGCGACACCGGCCCGGGTCCGACGCCGGCCGGCGCCTCCGCCCAGGCGTCGACCACTTCCAGTCCGGCCTCGCGCACCAGCGCCGGGAGCACGGCGCCGACGTCGGGATGGCTGGCATCGGCCATGGAGAGGGGAGACCCGCCGATGCGCCCGGCCGAGGTGATCGGCTCCTGCGCCACGACCCAGCCTCCCGAGCGCACCGCCTTGGCCATCATGCGTACCACGACGACGGGATCGATCACGTGCAGGAGGAGGAAGCGGCAGAAGGCGAGGTCGACCTCCTCGGGCAGGGAGAGGTCCTCGCCGGCCTGCGTCAACGCGATGACCTGCGCGTGCGCTGCCGCCGCCGCGGCCCGGGCCACCTCGTCGCGCGCCAGAGGGTCGCTGTCCACGGCGTAGACCCGCCCGTCGCGGCCGACCATCTCGGCCAGCGCGACCGACACGTCCCCGCCCCCGGCACCGACGTCGGCGCAGCGCCAGCCGAGGCCGACGCCGAGGCGTTCCAGCGCGGTGGCCAGCGGCCGCCGGTAGACGTCGTCGCGTAAGCCCTTCAGCTCACTCACGAAGCAGGTCCGCACCCGCCGACACCATCACACCCTCGAACTCTACGGGCCTGACGGACTCGGCGGGGCCCCGGCGGCCCGTGACGAGCGAACGCCACGCACGAGGGGACGGACCGATGGTGAGGAGCATGAGCACCAAGGTGCCCATGAGTGCGGGCCACCACGTCGCGATGTGGTGGACGCGGCGATCGCCCAAGACGATGCTCGCCAACAGCGCAACGGAACAGACGGCGAAGCGGAGGCCGCTCCGGCGCACGGCCAGCACGAGGCACAGGGCGGGGACCGGCCAGAGGTAGTACCAGTTGAGCTCCGTCTCGAGCAGGACGCGGAGGAACGCGGCCACCGCGACCATGGACAGGACGGTGGGCAGGTCGTGGCGGCGGCGGCACACGGCGATGGAGAGTGCGGCGCCGATGAGAATGGCGAGCGCCCGGGTGGGCCCGCCCCCGTCGGTGGCGGGTGCGACGACTGGGGCCAGATGGGTGAGCGGTGTCCACGAGATGTACTCGGGCTGGAAGGGCTGCTTTACGACGACGAAGAGCGTCTCATGGGTCTCGGCGATCAGCGGCGGCAGGAGGGCGACCACGCTCGGGAGCACCAGACGCCACGAGAGCCGTGCCGCCCGGCGCCAGCCGACGCGGGCCAGTACCGGCGCGACGCCGAGGACGGCCAGGGGCTGGAAGGCGATGCCGAGGCCGAGCAGCCAAGCGGCGCGCGGTGCGCCGCGCAGACCGTCGCGCTCGACGGCCAGGGCTGCCCAGACGACGAAGGCCACCGCGACGCAGTCCTCCGGGTGCCCCCAGCCGCCGGCCACGTTGGCGACGCCGACGCCTCCGACGAGGGCGAGCGCAAGCCGCGCGCCGTCAGAGAGGCGCCACTCTCGGGCCACGGCATCAAGGGCGAAAAGCGCGGTCGATGCGAAGAGCAGTGCCGCCGGCCCCAGCACGAACCACATGCTCAGGGGCTCGCCGGATGCGTGCAGGTGCGGTGAGAGCCCGAGCGCCTCGCCGAAGAGGATGACCGGCGCCAGCGCGACCTCGAACGCCGGGGGCGACGTCAACGCCCCGTGGCGCATGTAGACGCGCGTGAAGTGGCCGTGCAGGATCGCGTTCGAGCTCTGCGCCAGGTTCCAGAGGTCGCTGGGTGACAGCAACCGGATCTGGCCGACGTGAAAGAGCGGATGGAACAGCAGGCTGTAGGCCATGACCGCAACGACCATCGCGACCGTCGCCGCCACTGGCGCGGCCCGTCGCTCAGCCCAAGCCGAGAGACGTTCCATGACCCCCTCCTCTGCAGCGGCCCCCTGCCCGGCTGCTCCCCTCGGCTCCATTGTGACATGTCCGGGGCCGATATCCTCCCCCCCGTGAAGGTGACCATGATGCTGTGCGACGCGGCCCAGGTGTCCGACGGCAAGCTCTACATCCTGGGTGGGGGCTGGAGCATGACCGGCCCGGACCCCGTGCCCTCGGCCGTGGCGCTGAAGATCGACGTGGACTGGCACGAGGCGGAGACCTCGCACCACTGGGAGCTCTTCCTGGAGGACGCCGACGGCCGCCCGGTCCTGATGGAGACGGCCGACGGCACTCAGCCGGTCGAGGTGCGGGGGGAGTTCACCGTGAGCCAGCCCCAGGGCATCCCCGAGGGCTCGCCCATCGACGTCGCCCTGGCCGTGAACCTCGGGCCGATTCCGCTGGCACCGGGCACCCGGTTCGCCTGGCGCCTGACCATTGACGGGGAGTCGCTGCCCGGCGCCTCGCTGGGCTTCACCACCCGGCCGCGCGAGGTGCCGGCCGAGTGACGGTCTATGACCGCCCGTTTGGCCGCTACCTCGAGGACTTCGTACCGGGCGACATCTACCGGCACTGGCCGGGCAAGACGATCACCGAGTACGACGACCACCTCTTCTGCATGATCACGATGAACCACCATCCCCTGCACACGAACGCGTGGTTCGCCGAGCACGAGACGGTGCAGGGGAAGAACGTCGTCGTGGGCAACCTCGTCTACTCCCTCGCGCTCGGGATGAGCGTTCCGGACGTAAGCGGGTCGTGCATCGCCAACCTGGAGGTCGAGTCGCTGCTCCACCGTTCCCCGACCTTCCACGGAGACACCATTTACGCCGAGACCCGGGTGCTCGACGCCACGCCGTCGAAGTCCAAGGAGGATCGCGGAATTGTCACGGTCGAGACGAAGGCCTTCAACCAGTGCGGCGAGGAGGTCTGCTACTTCCGGCGCAAGCTGATGGTCTGGAAGACCGCCTTCGCGCCGGCGCGACGGCGGCCCTACGGCGACGACGTCTGGGACTGAGACAGGGTCGCTCGAGCCGGTGACGCCCGGTACCGCCGTCACGCGGGGGCGCGCCGCGCGGTTCGGGGCGAGCCTCCTGGAGTGGGGCGCCGTGCACCGGCGCGATCTCCCGTGGCGCCGCACAAGCGACGCCTGGCACATCCTCGTGTCCGAGGTGATGCTGCAGCAGACCCAGGTGGACCGCGTCGTGCCCCACTACGAGCGCTTTCTGGCCGCGTTCGCCACGCCGTCCGACTGCGTCCGGGCCCGGCCCGCCGACGTGGTGCGTCTCTGGTCGGGGCTCGGTTACAACCGCCGTGCGCTGCATGTGCACGGTGCGGCCGTCGCGATCACCCGGGACCACGGCGGGCGAGTCCCGCACGACGACACGGCCCTGCGCAGGCTGCCCGGTGTCGGGCCCTACACGGCGCGGGCCGTCCGCGCCTTCGGCTTCGGCGACGACGTCGCCGCGGTCGACACCAACGGCGTGCGCGTGCTGGCGCGTGCCGTGGCGGGGGTGCCGCTCACCGTCGGTGAGGCCATGGCGCTGGGCGATCGCCTGGTGCCCCCCGGCCAGTCGTGGGAGTTCAACCAGGCGATGTTCGACCTGGGCGCGACCGTCTGCACGGCGACTCGCCCCGGCTGCGGGGCCTGCCCGCTGCGCCGGCAGTGCCGGTGGCGCCGCGCCCGGAGCGCCGCCGGTGCGGACGGCGACGGGGATCCGTGGCGCGCCAGCCCCACGGCGCGCCCGCAGTCGGCGTTCGCGGGATCGGACCGCCAGGGCCGGGGACGCCTGCTCGAGGCACTCAGGGCCGGACCGGTGCGCCGCGGCGAGGTGGCGGCGGCGTGCAGCTGGCCGAGCGACCCGACGCGGGCAGCGCGCATCGCAGCTGCGCTGGTCGCAGAGGGGTTCGCCCGGTGGTCGGGCGGAGCCGACCAGGTCCTCCGGCTCCGCTAGCCGGCGAGCCGGCGAGGTGACCGACCCGGTCGGTATTCCAAGACTTCAGGGCCTCAGGAACTGCACGATGCGCGGGTTGACGACGTCGGGCCGTTCCAGGTGAAGGAAGTGGCCGCTCTGGCCGACGACGTCCATGTCGGAGCCCGGCGCCAGGAATTCGAGGGGGTGGCCGATCGTCTCGAGGAGCATGCAGCCGTCGTCCCGCCCGTGCAGGTAGAGCGTCGGCTTGGGCGTCGGCTGCACGGTTGCCGCCTGCTCGTCGGCCAACTCGGCCGCCTGCAGCGCAGGGTCGAACATGGCGCGGTAGTACCCGATGGCGGCCAGAAAGTTCTCGGTCTGCCCGATGCTCTCCTTCACCCGGGCCAGGTCCCACGTCCCGTCGTAGCCGGGGGACCAGTCGGCCCACAACCCGTCGATAAAGGAAAAGTCTTCGAGCGGGACGGCCATTTCGGCGATCGGTGTTTGGAAGAAGAACATGTACCAGCTCCGCTGGAGCTGGGGGTAGCCGAAGAACTTCGTGCCCATGGCCGCGGTCGGCGGGACGGCGAGGGTGACGGCCTTGCGCCAGCGGTCGGGCTGGTGCGCCACCGCGCCGTAGGTGGCGAGCGCGCCCCAGTCGTGGCCGACGATCACCGCATCAGGGCCACCCCCGAGTGCGCCGTGCAGGGCGTTGGCGTCACGGACGAGAGCTCCCACCTGGTAGTGCCCGTCCGGTGCGACCGGCGTCGGTGCGTATCCACGCAAGAAGGGCGCCACCGCGTGGAACCCGGCGGCTGCCAGTTCGGGCAGGAGGTGGCGCCAGGTGTGGGCGGTATCGGGGAACCCGTGTAGGCACAGGGCAAGGGGCCCGTCGGACGGCCCGTCCTCCTGGAATGCGAAGTCCAGCCCGTTGGCGGTGACCGTCTTGGATTGCACGTGACCAAACGTACTGCCCTACCGCAAGGTAACGTCCAGTGGGTGAACGTCACGTTTTATGGCGTGCGGGGGTCATGTCCGTGTTCGGGGGATCGTTACCGGCGCTACGGGGGGAACACGTCGTGCCTCGTCGTCGACATAGAGGGTGACGAGCCGCTCATCGTGGACCTGGGCACCGGGCTGCGTGCCCTGGGCGACGTGCTGCACAAAGAGGTGCGTGCGCTCGGCACCCCGTTGCACGCCACCGCGCTGCTGACCCACCTGCACTTCGACCACATCCTGGGCATCCCCTTCTTCGCACCACTGCACGACCCCGGCGCCCGCCTGACCGTGTACGGACCGGCCCAGCCGAAGGGCACGCTGAAGGACGCGCTGCACGCCGCCGTGCAGCCGCCCGTCTTCCCGATCCACATGGAGCAGTTCCGCGGCGAGCTCATCACGGTCGACGTGGGGGCGGAGGACTTCTCGGTCGGGCAGGCCAAGGTGATGGCGCGGCCCATCCCGCACAGTGGCAACACGGTGGGCTTCCGGATTGAGGCGGAGGGCCGGTCCATGGCGTACCTGCCGGACCATCAGGCCCCGCTCGACCGGCGGACCATCCCCGAAACGGCACTGGAGCTTTGCCAGGGCGTCGACCTGCTCGTCCACGACGGGCAGTACACGGAGGACGAGTTCGCGATGAAGGCGGACTGGGGCCATTCGACCGCGGCCTTCGCGGTGCACGTGGCGGCCGAGGCCGGCGCCAAGCGTGTGTTGCTCTCGCACCACGACCCTGCGCACAACGACCGGGAATTGGACAAGATCCTGCACCTGGCCCGCCGCCTGCCGGAGGCGAAGCAGCTCGAGGACATCTCCTCCGCGCACGAGTCGCAGTCCGTCGACCTGGGCAAGGCGTAGGCGCCGGTCCCGGCACTCCGGACCGGTACGGCGTACAGGGCAGGGGACGCAGCGATGTCGGGCCTCGACCAGGCCCGGTTCCGCGAGGTGCTCGGACACTTCGCGACGGGTATCACCATCGTGACCGCGCTCGAGGAGGGCGAACCGGTGGGTTTTACGTGCCAGTCGTTCGCGGCCCTGTCCCTCGACCCGCCGATGGTGATCCTCGCCCCGGCGCGCAGCTCCACCAGCTGGCCGCGCATCAGACAGGCGGGCGCGTTCTGCGTGAACATCCTGGAGGAGCACCAGGAGGCCCTCTGCCGGAGCTTCGCCGTCTCGGGCGGCGACAAGTTCGACGGCGTGGGCTGGACGCCGGGCGTCACCGGTGCACCGGTGTTGGAGGGCTCGCTCGCCGCGCTGGAGTGCCGCCTGGGCGACATCTTCGACGGCGGGGACCACGAGCTGGTGACCGGGGACGTCGTGGCCATGGAGATCGGCACCGGTGGGCCGCTGCTGTTCTACCGGTCCGGGTTCGGCCGCTTCGTGTCCTGACGACCGCCGCTGCTACCGTTCGCCCGATGCCAGATCTGATCCCCTCCAACGTGATCGACGACGTCGTCGTCGTGCGCCCCGACGTGCACGGCGACGAGCGTGGGCGCTTCGTCGAGACCTACCGGCGCTCGTGGTTCCCCCACGGCCGCGAAATGGTGCAGGGCAACCGCTCGGAGAAGCAGGCCGGGGCGCTCGTCGGCCTCCACTACCACCTGCGCCAGGCCGACTACTGGTACGCACTCCGCGGCCAGGTGCGGGTGGTGCTCCACGACCTGCGCTCCGGTTCGCCGACTGAGGGCAAGACCGCGGTGATCGATCTCGACGGCGACGTCGACCAGGGTGTCTATATCCCGCCGGGGGTGGCCCACGGATTCGCGGCGCTGACCGACGTGCTGCTCACGTATCTCGTCGACAATTACTACGACAACTCCGACGAGCTCGGCCTGGCGTGGGACGACCCCGAGGTCGGTGCCGACTGGGGACTTTCCGATCCGATCCTCTCGGCGCGTGACCAGTCCAACCCGCGGCGGGCGGACATCCCCGACGACATCCGCCCCCGGTACGGGACGTAGGGGCCCGAGGACGTAGGGCGCAGGGGCGCAGGGCGCAGATGCGTTTCGGCATCTTCTACGAGCACCAGTTGCCCCGGCCCTGGGAGCCGGACTCGGAGCACCGGCTGCTGAAAGACGCGCTCGAGCAGATTGAACTGGCCGACCGTCTGGGCATCGACTACCTCTGGGAGGTCGAGCACCACTTCCTGGAGGAGTACTCGCACTCGTCCGCCCCCGAGGTCTTTTTGGCCGCCGCCAGCCAGCGCACCTCGCGCATCCGCATTGGGCACGGGATCGTCCAACTGCCCTTCGGGTTCAACCACCCGGCCCGCGTGGCCGAGCGCATCGCCACTCTGGACCTGATTTCGGACGGGCGGGTCGAGTTCGGGACGGGCGAAGCGAGCTCCGAAATGGAGCTCGGGGGCTTCGGCGTGGAGCGGGCCCGCAAGCGCGCCGAGTGGACCGAGGCGCTCGACGTGGTGACGAGGCTCATGGTCGAGGAGCCCTTCGCGGGTCACGACGGCCCGGGCATCACGGTGCCGCCGCGCAACCTCGTACCGAAGCCCTTGCAGAAGCCGCACCCGCCGCTCTGGGTGGCATGCTCGCGTCGCGACACCATCCACCTGGCGGCGACGAAGGGGATCGGCGCTCTGTCCTTCTCCTTCATAGAGGCAAACGAGGCGCGGCACTGGGTCGACGACTACTACGACACGATCGCGTCGGAGGCGTGCGTGCCCGGGGGGTTCTCCGTGAACGCGAACGTGGCCTGTGTCCTCCCCTTCATGTGCCACCGCGACGAGGAGACGGCGATAGAGCGCGGCCTCGACGGTGGTCACTTCTTCGGCTACTCGCTCGCCCACTACTACGCCTTCGGCGTGCACCGGCTCGGAGAGACGAACGTCTGGGACGAGTTCCAGGAGAACCGGTCGCGCTTCGGGTTCGACCGCCGGGTGGCCGCCCAGAAGGGGCAGGTCCTGGGGGCCCAGCTCCTGGAACAGGGGCTCGGTTCGCTCCGGGGCGCCATCGGCACCCCGGACCAGATACGCGACCTGGTCCGACGCTACGAGGAGGTGGGCGTCGACCAGCTGATCTTCGTGAGCCAGGCCGGGCGGAACCGCCACGAGCACATCTGCGAATCGCTCGAACTCTTCGCCGCCGAGGTCCTGCCGGAATTCGCCGAGAGATCCGATGCGGTGGACGCCGGCAAGGCGGACCGCCTCGAGAAGGCGGTGGCTGACGCGCTGGCCCGTCGCCCGCCGCCTCAGAAGCTGCCCGAGACGTTCGAGGTCCCAGCACTTCCGGCTCCCTGACCGGACCCCGGGCCGGACCCGGGGCGCGCACGGGGACGTCCAACGGGAGTCCGAGGGCAACCGCGATTTGGGGATCCGGCGACTCGGAGACGCCGCCAGATCCTGTTTGAATAGTGCCGGTGCTGATAGGTGGGCTCGTCGCGATAGTCGTGATCGTCGGGGGGACGATCGGCGTGCTGCTGGCCCGCCAGTCACAGGACGACGTCCATTCGGTCGAGCATTACCACCGGCAGCTGCACACCTTGGAGGAGATGCGGGCGCACCCCACGCATCCCGAGGGCGACGGGGAGGCGAGCTATCCCGCGCCCGCCTTCCGGGTCGGCTCGGGCTCGCCGACGGTCCGCCTGACCGACCCGAACAAGTCCTTGGTCCCGCCCGTCCCACCACCGCCCGTTCCGGCGGAACCGGTGCGGTTCGACGACGAAGACGGTGGGCTGGTCGAGACCGAGGACTACGCGGAGTCCGGGGAATCTGTGGGCGCCGGGGCCGAGACGGGTAACGGTCCTGCCGCGGTCGGCGCGGCGGCTGCGGCGACTGCGGCCGCTGCGGCCGAGGGAGTTGGCGGTGCCGGGCACACCACCAACTTGCCGCTACGCCCGATGTCACCCAAGGGCAAAGAGCGGGCGATGCACTCAATCAACCATCGGCCGCGACGGCTCGGCGCACCGCTGGCCGCAATCGGCGCGGTCATCGTCCTCGTCGGCGTGCTCATCATCACCGGTCTGCACACGACGCCCCCTTCGCATCGTGGCAAGTCGGCACAGACGGCCAACACCACTACGACTGCCCCAGCCCACAGAACGCATCACCGTGCCGCCACTACGACGACCACGGCGGCGCCGGTCGTGTCGGCACCCGCCGCAGCAACCAACCACAACGCGACGTATCAAGTGGCAGACGCGAGCTACTCACTGGCCCTCTCGGCTACGAACGGAGAGTGCTGGGTCCAAGCCACCAACGGAACGGGCGCGGTGCTCTTCTCGGGCACCTTGTTCTCGGGCCAGTCGCACACCGTGCCGGTCACGGGACCGGTGACCGTCATCGCCGGCGCACCCAACGCGTTTGCGGCGACCGTGAACGGGTCTCCGGTCCAATTGCCGCTCGGTTTCCAGGCGCCGTTCACCTTGAAGTTCGTGAGTCCGGGAAGTGGCGCTGCCACCGGGCCAACGGGGGGAACGGGCACGGGAGCAGGGACTTCGTCACCGGGGTAGGGGCCGGCAGCGGGCGGTGTCGTACCCGGCGACCGCCTCAGCCCGGCGGCGATCCGAGGCCGAATGCATTGAGGAGGAAGGCCAAAACCAGGGCCTCCTCCTTCCACGCGTCGTAGCGGCCGGACGGGCCGCCGTGGCCGGCGCCGAGCTCCGTCCGTAGCAGCACCCGCGTCGACGGTGACAAGGCGCGCAACTTGGCCACCCATTTGGCGGGCTCCCAGTAGGAGACGCGAGGATCGTTGAGGCCGCTCGTGACGAGGAGTTCCGGGTACGTGCGGGGCGTGCCGTCCGTGTTCTCCCCGGTCACGTTGTCGTAGGGGGAGTAGGTGAGCATGCGCCGGTAGGCCTCGACGTCGGTCACCGGGTTCCCCCATTCCTCCCACTCGCCGACGGTGAGAGGGAGCGAGTCGTCGAGCATGGTCGTCACGCAGTCGACAAAGGGCACCTGGGCCACGAGGGCACGAAAAAGCTCGGGTGCCCGGTTGGCCACCGCGCCGATGAGCAAGCCACCCGCCGAGGCGCCCCGTCCCGCCAGCGCGTCCGCGCGGGCGATGCCCCGGCTCACGAGGTGGCGGCCGGACGCCACGAAGTCGGCGAACGTGTTGGCCTTGTGCTCCATGCGGCCCGCCTCGTACCAGGACCGGCCCAGCTCTCCCCCGCCGCGCACGTGGGCGATGGCGAAGACGACGCCGCGGTCGAGGAGCGACAGCCGGTGGTGCGAGAACGAGGGGTCGATGGAGATTTCGTACGCCCCGTAGCCGTAGAGCAGGCAGGGTGCGGGGAGCGTCAGGTCGTGGCGGTGCACGACCGAGATCGGCACCCGGGTCCCGTCCTCACCGGTCGCCCACTCCCGGAAGGTCACGTACGAAGCGGGATCGAACCCGCCCAGCACCGGTTCCTGCTTCAGGAGCGTCTCCTCCCTACTGGTCAAATCGATCTGTAGGACGCTCGAGGGCGTGACCATTGAGGTGCGGCCGATCCGCAGCACCGGCGAATCCGGTTCGGGGTTGGCGCCGACCCAAGTGGTGGACGGGCTGTCGATGGACGGCACGATCCAACCCCCGGCCAGCAGGTCGTCGCCGAACGGGTCGCCGGTCCCGGCAGCGGTGCCGGTGCCGGCGTGTCGGAGCGCGAGCATCCGTACCTGGGTCTGGGCCTCGGTGCGTTCGCTCAGGACCAGCGCACCGGCGAAGGCGTCGAGGTCCTCGACGCGCACGCCGGGCCGATGCGGCACCACTGCACGCCACCTCCCGGCATCTTCCGTCTCCGCGATGTCGCCAATGTCATCGTCCGCGGCCGCCACCACCCGGAAATCTTCCGCTTCGTCGTTCGTGAGCGCGACGAACCAGCCCGATTCCCCCGAGCCCGTGGTCGTGCCAGCCGTCAAGTGGTCCACGGCGTACTCGACCCCTTCGCGCCGCGGCATCAGGACCCGAGGCGCCGAGAGCGGCGCCGCCGAAGGGATGGCCAGCCACTCGGTGGTGTTCGTGCTGTGGAGCCCGACGAGGACATAGGCCGTGTCGCGGCTGTTCCCGGTGCCGAGCGAGAATCGCCGGTCTCCTTCCTCGAGGACGAGCACGTCGGTGTCCGGTTCGGTCCCGAGCTGGTGGCGCCACAGCCGGTAGGGCCGTTGGGCCTCGTCGAGGCGCACGTAGAACACCAAGTCTCCGTCGCGCGACCAGGCGAGGCCGTAGCCCGTCTCGGGCACCTCCTCGGGGGCGATCGCAGGAGACAGGTCGGGATCGAGCGGCCGGAACCGCAACATGTACTTCTCGTCACCCGTCTGATCAGTGGAGTAGGCAAGCCAGCGGTGGTCATGGCTCACCGCGGCGGTGCCCACCGCGAAGTAGTCCGTACCCGCAGCAGCCGCCAACGCGTTCTCGTCGAGGAGCACCTGTTCCTCGTCGCCGGGTTCAGAGGCGGGCGGAAGCTCGCCGGCGCCCCGGGCGGGGCGCCGGCAATGGATGGCGTAGTCCTTCCCCTCCTCGGTGCGGCTGTAGTACCACCATGGTCCGCGACGAGCGGGGACCGACATGTCGGTCTCCTTGATGCGGGCTTTCATCTCTTCGAAGAGGTCGGTGCGGAGGGGGTCGAGCGGGTCGAGGACGGCGTCGGTGAACGCGTTCTCCGCTTGGAGGTAGTCGAGGACCGCCGGATCCTCGCGTTCCCGCAGCCAGTACCAGGGGTCTTCCCGGTCGTCCCCGTGGGCCGAGACCACGTGGGGCCGGCGTGGAGCGGCCGGTGGGACCAAGGGGGGTGGACCTGGGGTGTCGGCTGCCATGGCCGAGAGCCTGCCACGGGGAGCGCACGGGAGCCCGCCGAAACGGGGCGTTTCGGCAGGCCCGGGTGGTTGTTACTATCTAGATAGGGGAAATTCCCTCCCCGGACCCCGGACGACCCGAGGAGCCACATGGCGACAATGGATCTCGACCTCGGTCGTTATCAGCTCGGATGGAGCGACAAGGAGGACTACGTCTTCAAGCCCAAGAAGGGCCTGAACGAGTCCATCGTGCGCGAGATGTCGGAGATGAAGGGCGAGCCCGACTGGATGCGGAGCTTCCGCCTGCGCGCCCTCAAGAACTTCGAACGCAAGCCGATGGCACCTTGGTTCGCGACCCAGATGCCGAACCTCGACTTCGACGACATCTACTACTACATCAAGCCCACGGGCGGGCAGGTCGACGACTGGGCCGACCTGCCCGACGCCATCAAGAACACCTACGAGAAGCTCGGCATCCCTGAGGCGGAGCGCAAGTACCTGGCGGGCGTGACCGCACAATACGAAAGCGAAGTGGTATTCCACCGCAACCGTGAGGACCTCGAGGCCCAGGGCGTGCTCTTCTGCGACATGGACACGGCCGTGCGCGACTACCCCGACATCGTCCAGAAGTGGTTCGGCAAGATCATCCCTCCCAACGACAACAAATTCGCCGCGCTCAACTCGGCGGTGTGGTCGGGCGGCTCGTTCATCTACGTGCCCCCCGGCGTCAAGGTCGACATGCCGCTGCAGGCCTATTTCCGGATCAACGCCGAAAACATGGGCCAGTTCGAGCGCACGCTCATCATCGCCGACGAGGGTTCGCAGGTGCACTACATCGAGGGGTGTTCCGCTCCCGTCTACTCCACCGACTCGCTCCACTCGGCGGTCGTCGAGCTGGTGGCGCTGCCGGGGTCGCGCATCACCTATACGACCATTCAGAATTGGTCGACCAACGTCTACAACCTGGTGACCAAGCGGGCGCGGGCCGAAGCCGAGGCACACGTCGAATGGATCGATGGCAATATCGGGTCGCGCCTGACCATGAAGTACCCGTCTGTCTATCTCATGGGCCCGAAGGCGAGCGGTGAGGTCCTCTCCGTGGCCTACGCGGGAGCGGGCCAGCACCAGGACGCGGGCGCCAAGATGTTCCACGTCGCCCCGGAGACGACGTCGACCATCGTCTCGAAGTCGATCTCCAAGGACGGCGGCATCACCACCTACCGCGGCAAGGTCCACGTCGACCCCGCCGCCTATGGCGCCAAGTCCTTCGTGCGGTGTGACGCGCTCCTCCTCGACGACGAGTCGACCTCGGAGACGAAGCCCTACATGGAGGTGGGGGAGCGCACGGCGCGCATCGGGCACGAGGCCACCGTCTCGAAGGTGGGTGAGGACCAGCTCTTCTACCTGATGAGCCGCGGTCTCTCCGAAGGCCAGGCCATGAGCATGATCGTCAACGGCTTCATTGACCCGGTGACCCGCACCCTGCCCATGGAGTACGCGGTGGAGTGGAGCCGCCTCATTGAGCTCCAGATGGAGGGGGCAGTCGGCTGATCCGGCCAACCGGGCCGACCTGGCTCGTCTCGCCGTCCCCACCCACCGTGGCCGTGCCGGGGTGCGGCAACCCCCTCTGCGTCGCCGTGGCACCATAGAACGATGCCGATGCGCGAGGAGTGCATCCACTTCCAGAGCCGCACCTATGCCTCGGGCGAGGCCGCCCGTTTCTGCGTGCTGAACCTCGCGCCCGAAGCGCCTTGGCGCTGCCCGGAGAACTGCCCCTCCTATCACCGGCGCATGGCGGATGTCGGCTGGGTGCACGGCAGCCTGGTCGAGCCGGCCATAGAGGACGAGCCGGGAGCTGGTGGCGAGGACGTGGCCGGAGTGCTCGATTCGGCGGAGGACATCATCAACGAGGTCGCGCCGGACATCCTCGAGGAGGTGCGGGCCGAGGACGCCCGCAAGGAACGGGCCGCCAACCGCTGGTGGCGCCGCAAGCGCTGACCGACACGACGATCGCTGCCTCGGGTCCACAGGCCCGAAAGTGCGCCCGCGCCGATCGGCGGCGGGTGCCCGGTATGGTCCCGATTCATGGACATCGCCGTGATAGGGACCGGCTTCATCGGGGGCACGTTGGGCCGTGCGCTCGCACGTTCCGGCCACACCGTCACCTTCGGCTCTCGTCACCCCGAGGAGGACGACGTCGCCGGGGACACCGGAGCCACAACGCTGAAGGTCCCAGAGGCGCTGGCGGCGGCAGACGTCGTGATCCTGGCCGTGCCCGGAACTGCAGTCGCCGGGTTGGTGGCGGAGAATCCCGGTGCTCTCGACGGCAAGCTCGTGATCGATGCCACCAACCGCATGGGCGAGGCCGAGTCCAACAGCCGGGCGGCGCTGCCGTCCGGGGTTCGCTACGCGCGGGCCTTCAACACTCTCGGAGGCGAGAACATGGCCGATCCCGAGTTCCCCGATGGACGAGCCGACATGTTCTTCTCCGCACCGGAGGCCGACAGATCGACCGTCGAGGCCGTAATAGACGGCGTCGGGCTGCGCCCCGTCTTCGTCGGGCCGGACCAGGAGCAGCTGATCGACTCCCTGTTCCGCCTGTGGGTCGCCCTGGCCATGACCCAAGGTCGAGGCCGGCGTCTTGCCTTCCGCCTCCTGGAGGGTTGACCGGAGGGTCTCCGGAGACGCTCTTTCAGCGAGGAGGCCAGTCTTCAGCAAGGAGGCCTGTCTTCAGCGAGGAGGCTTGTCTTCAGCAAGGAGGCTTGTCTTCAGCGAGGAGCCATTTTTCAGCGAGGAGGCCTGTCTCAGGAGCCCCGCCCTTTCGAAAACGATAACCCCGCGTGTTTAGTCTTTTCAAAATGGGTCCCCGAGGCAGATACCCCCCGTGGGCGCTGCGCCGATCGGCCTCTAGCAATTAGCGACTAGCGCCCAGTGAACTTCGGCGAGCGCTTCTCCATGAAGGCCGACACCGCTTCGATCAGGTCGTCGGACGCCAGCTGGCCTGCATTCCAGGTCGCCACGTAGTCGAGTCCCTCGGCCACCGTCCGTCCCTCGTTGGCCTTCAGCACCGCCTTGGTTCCCTGGACGGCGATCGGCGAATTGGCGGCGATCTCGGCGGCCAACTCGCGCGCGGCTTTCAGCACCGCCTCCCCGTCACCTCCAACGTCGTTGACGAGACCAATCTCCTTGGCGCGTTCGGCACTGATGTCCTTGGCCGTGAAGGCCAGCTCGGCCAGGTGGCCGGCGTTGATGATGGCGGGCAGCCGCTGCAGGCTCCCGAGGTCGGCGACGATCGCCATCTTCGCCTCGCGCACCGAGAAGATCGCATCTGCCGAAGACAGGCGGATGTCGCACGCGGCGATCAGGTCGACCCCTCCGCCGATGCAGTAGCCGTGCACGGCCGCGATCACGGGCTTGGGACATTCAGCGACCGCCGTGATGGACTCCTGGAGGCGCAACACCTCGTTGCGCGCACCGCGGGCTCGGGCGGCCATGGAGGGAGCCGAGCCGCCGGACCCTCCCGTCTCGCCGTCGCCCCCGGACAGCAGGTTCCCCATGGCCTTGAGGTCGAGCCCGACCGAGAAGTGCGGGCCCTTGGCTGCAATGACCACCGCGCGGACCGAGTTGTCCTCGGACACCGCGGCCATGGCGCGCGGCAGGTCCCGCCAGAGGTCGATGCCCATGGCGTTGCGGGCTTCGGGCCGGTCGAGCCACGCGGTGGCCACGAACTCGTCCTGTTCGAGCGTCAGCACCGGAGACTCGAACTTCGTGATGTCAGGCATGCCCGAAGGCTAATCGGCCTGGTAGGGACCCCCGGAGGGGGCAACTAGGCTTAATTGGCCGCATTCGCACCCCACCTTCAGTCCGAGCCCATAGCCAAGCCCCCGTTTCCCTCTCGCAGAGAGCAGAGAGCAGAAAGAGGTTTCCCCTGCACACCTTCAGCGCGGACGCTTCCGCCGCCCTGCCCGGCCCAGCCTGGCTCAAGAACCGAAGAGCGTCCGGCTATGCCGCCTTCGCGTCGACGCCGCTCCCGTCCGAGAGCGAAGAGGTCTGGCGTTACACGCCGATCGACCGCTTGGACCTGGCCGAGTTCAGCCCTCCGGTGCAGCCGAGCAGCGCCAACGGAGACGCGGACACCGACGGAACGGCCCAGTCGCTCTTCGAGCGCCTGACCGCCTCGGTGGGACCGACGGCGGGACAGGTCCTGGTGCGCAACGGCCGGCCGGGCACCTTTGTCGAAGGCGCCGCCAGCGCCGACGGGCTCTCCTTCGGTGGCGCCGCCGACGTGGCCGGCGCGCCCGACATGTTGGGCTCGGTCCAGCACGGTGGCGACGCATTGGTGCGGCTCAACGACGCCTTCATGGCCGACGTCGTCTTTGTCGACGTCGCGCCACGCGTGTCGGTTGACGCGCCCGTGCTCGTCGTCCACTGGTGCGACGGCAGCGCCGCCTTCCCCCGCACCTGCGTGCGTGTCGGCCACCAAGCCCGCGTCAGCGTCATCGAGATCTTCGCCGGCCCCTCCGCCGACGACGCCGACGACGCCGGCGACGCCGACGACGCCCACGACGCCGGCGCCGACACACCCCGTTCCCTGGTCGTCCCGGTCACCGAGCTCTCGGCCGGCCCCGAAGGGACCGTCGCCTACGTCTCGCTGCAGATCCTCGGCCCAGCCGCCTGGTCGATCGCCCGCCTGGCCGCCCGCGGCGAGCAAAACGCCACGGTCCGGACCTTCACCGTGGGGCTCGGCGGCGCCTACGACCGGATCCGGGCCGACGTGTCGGTCGACGGACGGGACGCCCGCAGCGAAATCCTCTCCGCCTACCTGGGCGACGGCACCCAGGTGCACGACATCCGCACCCTGCAGGACCACTGTGCACCCAGGACCGACAGCGAGCTCCTGTGCCAAGGCGCGGTGGCGGGGGAATCGCGCTCCGTGTACAGCGGGCTCATCCGGGTGCACCGCGGGGCCGTGAAGAGCGACGCCCGCCAGACCAACCACAACCTCGTACTGGACGAGGGCGCCCACGCCGACTCCGTGCCGAACCTCGATATCCTGGAGAACGACGTCAAGTGCTCGCACGCGTCGACGGTGGGGCCGGTGGACGAGGACCAGCGCTACTACATCGAGTCGCGCGGCGTCTCGCCGGAGTTGGCCGAGGGCCTGATCGTGCGCGGGTTCTTCGACGCCATCATCGACCGGGGGCCGGTCCCGGCGGTGACACCGATCCTCGAACGCGAGGTCCACGACCGGCTGAGCGCCGCGCTGGGCCGCCGGCAGGTGGCCCCCGGTGCCTGAGAGCGTGGCCCTCTGCAAGACGGACGAGCTGGCTTCGGGGGAGGCCCGCCGCTTCGACGTCGCCGGGCACCGGATCGCTCTGGTGCGCATCGACGACGAGTTCCATGCACTGGACGACGAGTGCAGCCATGAGGACTACTCGCTCTCCGAGGGTGAGGTGTGGGTCGAGGAGTGCCAAATCGAGTGTCCGCGCCACGGAAGCACCTTCGACCTGGTCACGGGCGAGCCGTGCTCCCTGCCCGCCACGCGCCCCGTCGCCGTTTATGAGGTCAGCGTGGTCGACGACACGGTTTCGGTGGTACTGCCGTGAGTGCTGCGAGCACGGGCCACGTCCTGGAGGTCAGGGGCCTGCACGCGTCAGCGGGCGGGCGCCAGGTGCTGCACGGGATCGACCTGACGGTGCGGAGCGGTGAAGTTCACGTGATCATGGGACCGAACGGATCGGGCAAGAGCACGCTGGCCCATGCGCTGATGGGACGTCCCGGCACCGAAGTCACCGCCGGCGAGATCCTCATGGACGGGCGGGACATCACGGCTCTGCCGGCGTGGCAGCGGGCGAGGGCGGGACTGTTCCTCGCGCTGCAGCACCCGCTCGAGGTGCCGGGCGTCGGACTGCACTCTCTCCTGGCCGCTGCGAAGGCCGTCGACACGGACGACACATCCGACAGCACATCCGGGGTTACCGCCTACGACGTTCCCGAGGTCGATGCCGCGCTCGATGCGCGCATGGCCGAGGAGGCCAAGGCCGTCGGCCTCGACACCCGTTTGCTCCACCGCCCCCTCAACGTCGACCTGTCCGGCGGGGAGAAGAAGCGCACCGAAATGGTCCAACTCGGCGTCCTGCGCCCCGCCATCGGGATACTCGACGAGATCGACTCCGGGCTCGACGTCGACGCGCTGGGCGAGGTGGCGCGCCACCTGCAGCTGGCCACCACGGAATGGGACCTCGGCCTCCTGGCCATCACGCACTTCAACCGTTTTCTGCTGGAGCTCGAGGCGGATCTCGTCCACGTCATGGTGGACGGACGCATTGTTGCCACCGGCGATGCTGCCCTTGCGCTGCAACTCGAGCAGACCGGCTACGCGGGGTACCTCGACCGCCCCAGCGAGTGACCCCAATTTCCTAACTGCGGTTGGTACCGTAGATCGTCATGGCGAACGGTCGTCCCCCGGACGACGAGTCGGGTCGCTCCCCCTCCGGTAGGCGTCGCAGCGGCGCGAACCAAGAGGGTCTGGCCGCGCTCGGCCGGCAGATGCAAGGAGGCCAAGG
The DNA here is from genome assembly GCA_963834405.1 of uncultured Acidimicrobiaceae bacterium. Taxonomy (GTDB): domain Bacteria; phylum Actinomycetota; class Acidimicrobiia; order Acidimicrobiales; family RAAP-2; genus Bog-473. Next base: position 1,262,774 of record CAWIBX010000005.1, read on the forward strand.
AGGCGCCAGCGGCGCCGGCGGCGCCGGTGACCCCGGAGCCGGAAACGTCGCGAACGAATCAGGGCTACGCGCCCTGGGCACACGCATCGACGAGTCGCACCGCAAGACCAAGGGCTTCCGGCGCAGCGGGAAGCCGAAGTGGAGCGCGACCAAGAAGGTCGTCGTCGGGCTGACGGCGCTCGTCGTTCTCATCGGCGCCGTGGTGGGCGGCGGTTACGCCTACCTGTGGTACCGCTACACGCAGATCAACAAGATCCACATCGCCGACGAGGCGGCCGTGCAGGGTGGCGGCCCCTTCACCATCCTGGTCATCGGCTCCGACACCCGGGTCGGCGACACGGGTCAGGCCGCCAAGAATTTCGGGTCGGCCTCCGTGGTCACCGGCCAGCGCAGCGACGTCGTGCAGTTGTGGCGGGTCACCCCTTCGGCCAAGACGATTCAGATTGTGTCCATCCCCCGGGACACGGTCGTCGCGATGCTGGCGCCCGACAACACGCAGTACGGCAACTACAACCGGATCAACACCTCGTACAACACGGGCGCCAACCAACTGGTCAAGACCATCACCGCCAACTTTGGGATCCCCATCAACCACGTCGTCGAGGTGGACTTCTCGGGATTCCAGGACGCGGTGAACGCATTGGGCGGGATCTACATGGACTTTCCCTACCCCGCCAAGGACTCCCTCTCCGGCCTCAACATCACCACACCGGGGTGCCAGCTGCTCAACGGGTTCCAGGCCCTGGCGGTCGCGCGTTCGCGTCACTACTACTACTACGAGAACGGGTACTGGCACTACGACGGGACGAGCGACTTCGGGCGGATCCAGCGCCAGGACGCCTTCCTCAAGGCGATGATGAGCGCGGCCAAGTCGAAGGTGAACCCGTTCACAGTCAACGCGTTCATCGGCTCCATCCACGAGGGCATCACCATCGACGACGGGTTCGGCTTCAACGAGCTCATCGGGCTGGCCCTGACATACCACTCTTACGACCCGGCCAACCTCCAGGGGGAGACCCTGCCCACCGTCGCGTCCACGGCCTTCCCCTCTCTGGGCGAGGTGCTCACGGCGGACCAGCCGGCGGCGCAAGAGATGCTGGTGAACATCTTCGGCTCGTCGTTGATCACTCCCACCAACCCGCCACCCGGCGAGAACGGCGTCCCGCAGCCGCCGCCTCCGGTCACCCCGACCACGACACCCCCCGCTGCGTCCACGGCGGCATCGTCCGCGACGTCCCCCCCCGCCTCCACGACGCCGACCACGACGCCGCCACCTCCGTACAACCCCACGCCCTGCACGCCGAGCTGACCAGAAGCTGGCCAGCGAGCGGGGTCAGGACGCGGCGGCGGCCACCTCGTCGAGGCCCTGGGCCAGCGCGTTCCAGCTCAGGGTCGCGCACTTGATCCGCACCGGGAACTTCACGACACCCTGCAGCGCCGCCAGCTCGCCCAGCTTGTCGAGGTCGACCTCCTCGGGCTCCCCAGCCACCACCTCGGCGCCGTTCAGGTCGCCGCCGTGCCCGTCGTGTTCCAGCGACGCCTCGTGGATCGACATCATCCCCTTGAACGTGCCGATCAGCTTGCGCACCTCGTCGACCGGCTTACCCTTCACGGCAGCGGACATCAGGGAGGCCGAGGACTGGCTGATGGAGCAGCCCGACCCACCGATCTTCAGGTCGGCCACCTTGCCGTCCTCCACCAGGAGCGAGACCACGACCTCGTCGCCGCACAGCGGGTTGAACCCCTCGACCCGGTGCGCGGGCGGGGACTCGAGCTCGCCGCGGTTCCGGGGGGAGCGGTAGTGGTCGAGGATGATCTCGCGGTACAGCTCTTCGAGGTCGGCCATCAGCCGAACAACCTACCGGCCTCCACCAGCCCCTCAATCAGCACCTCTATGTCGTGCTCGTCGCTGAACAGGGACAGCGAGGCCCGGGCCGTGGCCTGGACGCCCAGCTTGCGCATGAGGGGCTTGGCGCAGTGGTGGCCCGGGCGCACGCACACGCCGAACTGGTCGAGCACCTGGGCCAGGTCGTGGGCGTGCACGTCCCGGTAGGCGATGGACAGCACGCCGCCGCGGTCGTCGCCCGCCGGCGGCCCGAAGACGCGCACGTCCGGTCCCAGCTTCTCGTCGAGCCGGGCCAGCGCGTGGCTGGTCAGGGCCAGCTCGTGGGCGCGGATGCGCTCCATGCCGATGTCGCTCAGGTACCGCAGCGCCTCCGTGAGCCCGACCGCCTCGGCGACGGGCGGCGTGCCGGCCTCGAAGCGCGCCGGGGGCTCGGCCGGCCGGAAGGAGTCGAGCTTGACGTCGAGGATCATCCCGCCGCCGCCGAGGAAGGGCGCCATCCCCTCCAACAGCTCGGCGCGCGCCCACAGCACGCCGAGGCCGGTGGGGCCCATGGTCTTGTGGGCCGAGAAGGCGAGGAAGTCGGCTCCCAGCGCGTGCACGTCGACCGGCGCGTGCGGCACGAGCTGCGCGCCGTCGGCCACCACGACCGCCCCGGCGCGGTGCGCCACCGCGGCGATCTCGGGCACCGGGTTGATGGTCCCGAGCACGTTCGACATGGCGGACACACCGACCACCTTCACGCCGTCGACCAGCCGCTCAAGGTCGTCCAGGACCAGGCGGCCGTCGTCGTCGACGGGGATGTAGCGCAGGTCCAGGCCGCCCAGCTCCTCGGACAGCAGCATCCAGGGCACGATGTTGGAGTGGTGCTCCATCTCCGTGAGCAGCACCGCGTCGCCCGCCCGCAGGTTGCCGCGGCCCCAGGAGTGCGCGACCAGGTTCAGGGACTCCGTCGTGTTCTTGGTGAAGACGATCTCGTGCGCCGGGTCGGCCGCCCCGAGGAAGCGACCCGCCACGATCCGGGCCCGCTCGTACAGCGCGGTCGCCTCCTCGGCCGTCGCGTACACGCCCCGGTGCACGTTGGCGTGTGTCGTCTCGTAGTAGCGCGTCATGGCGTTGATGACCGAGTGCGGCTGCAGCGCGGACGAGGCCGAATCGAGATACACGATCGGCCGCCCGTTCACCTTCCGGCTCAAAAGCGGGAAGTCCTTGCGCAGCGCCTCGGTGTTCAGCGGCGCCGGCGTCCCGGCCGTCCGGTCCGCGCTCATCGCCACGCCTCGTAGCCCTCGGCGGAGACGGTCCGGGCCAGCTCGGCCCCGCCGCTGGCGACGATGCGCCCGTCCATCAGGATGTGCACGACGTCGGGCACCAGCTCCTCGAGCAGGCGCTGGTAGTGGGTGATGGCGAGCACGCCGAGCTCGGGACTTTCCTCCCGCACGGCGCGCACGCCGCGCCCGACCACCCGCAGCGCATCGATGTCGAGGCCCGAGTCCGTCTCGTCCAGCACCGCCACCAGCGGCTTGAGCAGCGCCATCTGCAGGATCTCGTTGCGCTTCTTCTCGCCGCCGCTGAACCCCTTGTTCAGGTGCCGGCTGGCGAAGGACGTGTCCATGCCCAGGCGCTCCATCCACTCGGTCAGGAGCACGCGCACCTCCAGCACCGACACCTCCTCGCCGCTACGCGCCGCCATGGCCTGGCGCAGGAACTGCGTGACCGACACCCCCTCGATCGTCTCGGGGTACTGGAAGGCGAGGAAGATGCCGGCCTTGGCCCGCACGTCGGTCGGCCACCCGGTCACGTCCTCGCCGTTCAAGAGGATCGTCCCGCCGGTCACCGTGTAGCCGGGGTGGCCCATGAGCGCCCCGGCGAGGGTGGACTTGCCGGCCCCGTTGGGCCCCATGAGGGCGTGCACCTCGCCCTTCCCGACGGCCAGGTCGACCCCGCGCAAGATGGCGCCGTCCTCGGCCGCTACGTGGAGGTCCCGGATCTCGAGCAGGGGAGGCGTCTGCTTCTCGCTCATCGGCTAAAAGCTTACCGTTTTGGTCGGGTTTTCGGGACAGGCCCCATTCGGGTGCCGCCGCGACGATGCCGCCGGAGCCGGCGCGGCGGCCTTTACCAACCTCGGTCGACCCATTCCTGCAGGTGAGGGGACTCGTTGCCCACGGTCGTGGCGTCCCCGTGGCCAGGCAGGACGCGGGTGCCCGGCGCGAACTTGGAGAAGATCCGGTCCTCTATGGAGCGGATGATGGTGGGGAAGTCGCCCAACTCGAACGACGTGTTCCCCGGGCCGCCGGGGAAGAGGGTGTCGCCCGTGAAGAGCAGGTCGGTTCCCTCGACGGCGAAGCAGATGGAGCCCGGCGTGTGGCCGGGCGTGGCCAGCGTGCGGATCCGCAGGTCGCCCACGGTGAGGACCTCGTCGTCGTCCAGGATGAGGTCGTAGCTGGGCAGCATGTTCGCGTCGGCGCTGGTCACCGCCACCGAGATGCCGGCGTCGCGCACCGCCGGCACGGCCTGGATGTGGTCCCAGTGCCCGTGCGTCTCGACCACCTGGTTGACGCCCAGGTCGCGGCAGATGTCCAGCAGCGCCTCGTGCTCGTTGGCCGCATCTATGAGCATGGCGTCGCCGGTGCGGCGGCAACGCAGGATGTAGACGTTGTTGTCCATCGGGCCCACGACGATCTGGTGCACCTCGGCCCTGGCGTCGTCCCAAACCTTCTCGAGCTGTCCCATGGACCAAGCGTGGCACAGCCGGGGGGCTTCTGGTTCCCGATACGCCGCTTCTGGTAGACACCCGGGTGATGAATTTTGCCTTCAGTGACGAGCAGGAGGAGTTGCGCGCCGCGGTCCGGCGCTTCCTCACCGAGAAGTCGCCCGAGACCGAGGTCCGCCGGCTCATGGACACGACCGAGGGCTACGACCCGGCGGTGTGGAGCCAGATGGCCGAGCAGCTCGGCCTGCAGTCGCTCACGATCCCCGAGGAGTTCGGCGGCTCGGGCTTCTCCTATGTGGAGCTGATCGTGGTGCTCGAGGAGATGGGCGCGGCCCTGCTCTGCGCCCCGTTCTTCTCCACGGTCGCGTTGGGCGCCAACGCGCTGCTGACCTCGGGCGACGACGACGCCAAGAAGAGCTACCTCCCCGGGATCGCGTCGGGTGAGACGATCGCCACGCTCGCCATCACCGAGGACAACGGGAAGTGGGACTTCAGCGGCATCGAGCTGGCCGCCACCAAGAAGGGCGACGGCTGGGTGCTCAACGGCCACAAGATGTTCGTGCTCGACGGGCACGTGGCCAACCTCATCATCGTGGCCGCCCGGACGGGGAAGGGCGTGACGCTGTTCGCGGTCGACGGCGACGCGGCCGGCCTCACCCGCACGCCGCTGCCGACGATGGACCAGACGCGCAAGCAGGCGCGCCTGGAGTTCTCCGACACGCCGGCCACCCTCATCGGCACCGAGGGCGGCGCGGAGGCGGGTCTGTCCAAGACGCTCGACCTCGCCGCGGTGGCGCTGGCCGCCGAGCAGGTGGGCGGTGCGCAGCGTGTGCTCGATTCGTCAGTCGAGTACGCCAAGACGCGGATCCAGTTCGGGCGGCCCATCGGCAGCTTCCAGGCCATAAAGCACAAGTGTGCCGACATGCTGCTGGAGGTCGAGTCGGCCAAGTCGGCGGCCTACTACGCCGGCTGGGCGGCCGCCGAGGACTCCGACGAGCTGCCGGTCGTGGCGTCGCTGGCGAAGTCGTACTGCTCGGAGGCCTACTTCCACTCCGCCGCGGAGAACATCCAGATCCACGGCGGCATCGGCTTCACCTGGGAGCACCCGGCCCACCTGTACTTCAAGCGGGCCAAGTCGTCCGAGCTGCTGCTGGGCGATCCGTCCTACCACCGCGAGCTCCTGGCACAGCGCATCGGGATCTGAGGTGCCGGGGCCTTTCCGGCTCCGGCCCGGCCCCGCCGGGGACCTCTGGGTGTACACGAGCGCCGTCCCGACGGCGGACCCGCGGCGCGCCCACGTCGTGCTCTGCCACGACCTGCCCCGGCCCAAGGGCTCGGCCGCCGACGTCGCGCTCACCTTCCCGGCGCTGGCCGACCGCCTGACCCGGGAGTCGGGGCGCCCCGTCGTCACGACGACGCTGCGGGGCGCCGGCGAGTCCTCCGGGGACTTCTCCGCGCTGGGCTGGCTCGAGGACGTTGCGTTTGTGGCCGATCACGAGATCCCCGCGTCGTCGGCTCGCATCGTGGTCGGCTTCGGCTTCGGGGGCGTGCTGGCCTTGCACCTGGCGGCGCAGGACCAGCGGGTCGGCGCCGTGGCCTGCCTGGGCACGCCGGCGAGCCTGGCGCCGCTGGCGCAGGAAGCGGGGGCGCTGGTCGAGCGGTGCCGGCGGGCCGGCGTGATCACGACGCCGGGCTTCCCGGCCTCGGAGGAGGCCTGGACCAAGGAGCTCACCGTGCTGCACCCGGCCGAGGACGCCGCCCAGCTAAAGGGGCGGCCGCTGCTGGTGGTCGACGGCTCCGACGACCCCGACGTGCCCGTAGCCGACGCCCGGGCTCTGGCCGAGGCCGCCACCGGGCCCTCGGAGCTCCACGTCGTCTACGGCGCCGGCCACTGGCTCCGGGCCGACCCCCGCGTGGTCGCCATCCTGGTGGGCTGGCTGGAGCGCTGCCCCTAACAGTTGACGAGGCGTCCAGGTTGAGACGCCGAGCCCTTGAGCCGTTGAGTGGTGGAGGCGTCGCCGTGGAGCCGTCGAGCCGTTGAGCCGTTGAGCCATTGAGCTGTTGAGCTGTTGAGCTGTTGAGCCGTTCCCTCGGAGGGTCGCATAAAAAAAAGTATGCACAAGCGTGTGAATAGTTTCTGACACGGGTTGCGGGCGATCACTCAACTCGACGCACCGATGCGCCGACATCACCAACGGAGTGACAACGGGAGCGAGGGCGCCGGTCGATGCCGCGCGACCCGCTTCACCAGCTTGAGGAGGGGGCATGGACGCGAGCACGACCGGGCTGCCGGTGCGCGAGCGCACACGTCAGGACGAGGTAGCGCTGCGTCCTCCGGTCGAGCCCGATCCGTTTCTCGTGCGCTCGGTTGTGGGCGACGGGGCGCTGCAGGAGCCCGACCTCACCCCGCCGGTGGCGCGTTACTCGACGAGAGATCTATCGCAGACCGCAGGGCATGCGCCGCCGCTCTCGCGTCGGGAGCTTCGGTCAGGTACCGCACCACCACGAAGTGACGGACACCCGCCGCCGCCAGAGCTGGGATTCTCTCCGGTGTCACCCCGCCGGTCACGAACACGGGAACGCTGGACCGTGCAGTGGCCAGAGTGACGTAGCCCAGGCCCGTCCCCGGCCGCCCGGGCTTCGTGGGCGTCGGCTCGACCGGGCCGGCCGAGATGTAACTGACGTCCTCGTTCGCCGCGCCCTCGAGGTCGGCAGCCGCGTGAGTGGAGAGCCCGACGATGGCGTCGGGGCCGACGATGCTGCGCGCCACACGCGCCGGTACATCGTCCTGGCCAACGTGCACGCCGTCCGCGCCCATGGCCCGGGCCAGGTCGGGCCGGTCGTTCAGGACGAAGGGCACGCCGTGGGCACGGCACACGGTCGCGGCCACCTCGGCGCGGGCGAGGAGGGACCGGGCCTCGAGCTGCTTCTCCCGGAGCTGGACCAGGTCGACCCCGCCCTCTATGCAGGCGGTGACGAACTCCGCCAGGTCAGGTCGGTCCGGGGTGCAGAGGTAGAGGCGGCGACCGGAGAGGTCGGGCCGCCGGGTCACGCCCCGGCGCCGGCCTTGGCCGTCGACTTCGCCTGGGCCTTCGCCTTGGCCTTCGCGGCCGCTTTGGCCGCCCGGACCTTGTCCAGGGTCAGGCCGTCGGTGATGTCGGCCACGGACAGGAACGTCCCGTCGTCGCCGAAGGGCGTGCTGGCCTCCTGCCAGCCGTCCGGGCGCACGCCCAGCTGCTTGCCCAACAGGGCCACGAAGATGCGCGCCTTGTGCTCACCGAAGCCGGGAAGTTTCTTGAGCCGGCCGACCAGTTCGGTGCCGCTCGCGGCCGTCTGCCAGATGTCCTCCGCCCGGTTGCCGTAGTCCTCGGCGATCACACGGCACACCTCCTGCACCCGCGCGGCCATGGAGCCCGGGAAGCGGTGCAGCGCGGGCCGCTCCTTGAAGAGCGCCTCGAGCTCGGCCGGGTCCATGGAGGCGATGGCGGCCGCGTCCAGCGGGCGGCCCATCCGTTGCGCGAGCACGGCGGGCGACGTGAAGGCCTTCTCGAGCGGGATCTGCTGGTCGAGGACCATACCGATGACCAGTGCGAGCGGGCTCTCCGAGAGCAGCCGGTCGGCCTCGGCGTCCTGGGCGAGATGCAGCTGCACCGTCATGGCCCGAAGGCTATCGGCCAGACCTGGACCAACGTGCCTCCGGGGATGCCGCGGGGCAGACTCTCGCCATGCACATCCCGGCCAAGGTCGACTACGGCATCCGGGCGCTGCTCGCGCTGGCCGCCGCGGGCACGCCCCAGACCGCCGAGTACCTGGCCGGCGAGCAGGGACTGCCGCCGCGGTTCCTCGGGGCGATCCTGGCCGATCTGCGCCGAGCGGGCGTCGTGGCCAGCCAGCGGGGGGCCGAGGGCGGCTATCGGCTAGCCCGCCAGGCCGGCGCCATCACCATCGCCGACGTGATCCGCGCCCTCGACGGCCCTCTGGCCGAGGTCCGGGGCTTCCGTCCCGAGGCGACCAGCTACGACGGCGCAGCGGAGAACCTGCAGCAGGTATGGGTGGCCGTCCGGGCCAGCCTGCGCTCCGTCCTGGAGAAGATCACTCTGGCCGACGTCCTGGCCGGGAAGTTCCCGGCGCACGTCCAGAAGCTGGTCACCGACCCCGATGCCTGGATCGCCCGCTGAGGGTGTCCCCACCCCGGCGCCGGGCGACGTCGTGGTCCCGGCGGCCGCGTACCTGTGGTTCGCCGACCTCGCGCTGGGGGAGATGGCCCGCGTGGTCGAGGATCTGGGCGACCGGCTGGCCAACGAGGTCCCGGCGCTGGAGGGCGCCAACTCGCCCTTCGCCATCCTGACCCACTGTCTCGGCGTCCTGGAGTACTGGGGCGGTGCGACGGTGGCGGGGCGGTCGATCGAACGAGATCGCGCCGCCGAGTTCAGGGCCCGCGGGGAGGTGGCCGGCCTGCTGGCCCGGACGGATGCGGCCCGGCGCCGGCTGCACGAGGACCTGGAAGGGCTCGCCGCCCTGGACGAACCCGTCCAGGTGGGGCGAAATCCCGACGACCCCGTCCCCTATCGAGAGACCAAGGGGGCGGTGCTGCTCCATATTCTGGAGGAGCTCTTCCAGCACCTGGGGCAGATGGAGATCACCCGCGACATGTTGCAGGCCCGACCATGAACGACCCGCCCGCCGCGGCCGAAGCCCAGGTCGTGCAGATCGCCTGCACGCTCGACGCCGGCGCGCTGGACGAGCGTGTCGAGGAGTGGCGCGCACTGGTGGCGGCGTCCGTCGTCGCGGTCGAGTCGGACGCCACCTCGGTGCGGCTGCGGTTGACCGACTCGGAGGCGGCGCTGCTGGCGGCGGCGTCGCTCGGCGCGCGCGAGAAGGCGTGTTGCGCGTTCTTCGACGTCGCCATAGAGATCCAGCCCGGGTCGCGGGTGCTCCGGCTCTCGGTGCCCGAAGGCGCGCAGGAGGTTCTGACCTCCTTCGCCGAAATGCTGAGAGCCTGAGTCAGACCTTGAACGGCGGGGTCCGGGCCGGGTCGATGCCCAGGTCCCGAATGGCCTTGGTCACGAGGGCCGGCTTGACCCGCCCTTCGAGGGCGAGCTGCTGCAACACCGCGACCACGAGGTGCGGGGCGTCGACCTCGAAGAAGGCGCGCAGCGCCGAGCGCGCGTCGGAACGCCCGAACCCGTCGGTGCCCAGGGAGGCGTAGGGCCGCTCGACGAAGCGGGCCACCTGGTCCGGCACCGCGCGCATGTAGTCGGTGATGGCGACGACGGGGTCCGGTCCCGCTCCCAGCGCGGCGGTGACGTATGCCGTGCGGGGATCGGCGTCGGGGTGCAACCGGTTCCACCGTTCGACCTCGAGGGCTTCGGTGCGCAGGCGCGTCCACGAGGTGACGGCCCAGGTGTCCGCGGCGACGCCGTAGCGCTCGGCCAGGAGCTGTTGCGCCTCCGCGGCCACGCTCCACATCGGCCCCGAGAAGCAGAGGGAGGCGCGCAGCTCGCCCTTCACCTCGGGCGCGAGCGAGAAGCGGTAGAGGCCCTCCATGACGCCCAGCCGCACCGCCTCGCCCTCGTCGCTCTTGGGCAGCGCGGGCATGGGATAGGTCTCGTTGTAGAGAGTCAGGTACCAGAATCGATCCAGCGGGTTGGGCCCCAGCATCTCGGCGATGGCCGCTTCCACGATCACGGCAACCTCGTAGGCGAACGACGCGTCGTAGACCATGGCGGCGGGATTGCTCGAGGCGAGCAGCGGCGACTGGCCGTCGTCGTGCTGCAGGCCCTCGCCCAGCAGGGTCGTGCGGCCGGCGGTGCAGCCGGCGAGGATGCCGCGCCCGCGCACGTCGCCTAGGGACCAGGCCAAGTCGCCCACGCGCTGGAAGCCGAACATCGAATAGAAGAGGTAGACGGGCACCATCGGCTGGCCCCAGGTGGCGTACGCCGTGGCCAGCGCGATGAACGAGGACAGGGCGCCCGCCTCGGTGATCCCCTCCTGCAGCACCTGGCCCGAGCTGCTCTCCGCGTAGTGCAGCGGGAGGCCCGCGTCGACGGGCACATAGTTCTGTCCCCCGGGGGCGTAGATCTTGGCCTCGGCGATGATGGCCTCGAGGCCGAATGTCCTCGCCTCGTCGGAGACGATCGGCGCCATCAACGGGCCCATGGCGGGGTCGCGCACGAGGTTGCGCAGCAGGCGGGCGAACGCCATGGTCGTCGAGACCGCCTGTCCGCGCGAGCCGGCCGCGAACTCCTCGAACGCCTTGGGCTCGGGGCGGCGCGGCGTCGCCGGGCGGACCACGCGGACGGGGAGGGGCCCGGCGAGGACGCGCCCGCGGGCGCGCAGGTAGTCCATGATCTCCTCGGGCGGGCGGACGTAAGGCGGGTCGCCCTCGAGGGCCTCGTCGGGGATGTCGTCGGTCAGGTAGAGGCGGTCCCGCAGCAGGCGCAGCTGGGCGTTCGTCATCTTCTTGATCTGGTGGGTGGCGTTGCGCGCCTCGATCTCGGGCCCGAGCGTCCAGCCCTTGATCGTCTTGGCCAGGATGACCGTCGGGGCGCCGCGCTGCTCAGTCGCCAGCTTGTAGGCGGCGTAGAGCTTGCGGTAGTCGTGGCCGCCGCGAGGCAGCGTCTGCAGCTCCTCGTCGCTCAGGTCCTCGACCAGCTTGCGCAGGCGCGGGTCGGGCCCGAAGAAGTGCTCCCGGATGTAGGCGCCGGACTCGACGGCCAGCTTCTGGTACTCGCCGTCCACCGTGGTGTTCATGCGGTCGAGGAGGACGCCGTCCACGTCCTTCGCCAGCAGCGCATCCCAGCGGGAGCCCCAGATCACTTTGATCACGTTCCAGCCGGCGCCACGGAACAGGGCCTCGAGCTCCTGAATGATCTTCCCGTTGCCGCGCACGGGGCCGTCGAGCCGCTGCAGGTTGCAGTTGACGACGAAGATCAGGTTGTCGAGGTGCTCTCGCCCCGCCACGCCGAGCGCGCCAAGCGACTCGGGCTCGTCCATCTCCCCATCACCGACGAAACACCACACGCGGCTGTTCGAGGTGTCGACGAGCTGGCGTGAGTGGAGGTAGCGGTTGACGTGCGCCTGATAGATCGCCGTGATGGGGCCGAGGCCCATCGACACGGTCGGGAACTCCCAGAAGTCGGGCAAGAGGCGCGGGTGAGGATAGCTGGGTAGGCCGTCGCCGCCCACCTCGTGGCGGAAGTTGTCGAGCTCCGCCTCGGTCAGACGCCCTTCGACGTAGGCGCGGGCGTAGATGCCGGGCGAGGCGTGGCCCTGGAAGTAAACCTGGTCGCCGAAACCACCGTCGGACTTGCCGCGGAAAAAGTGGTTGAAGCCCACCTCATAGAGCGCGGCGGAGCTGGCGTAGGTCGAGAGGTGCCCGCCGATGCCCTCGGTGCGCGTGTTGGCCCGCACGACCATCGCCGCAGCGTTCCACCGGATGTAGGCGCGTATGCGGCGCTCCACATACTCGTCACCGGGGAACCACGGTTCCTGGTCGGCGGGGATGGTGTTGACGTAGGGCGTCGAGACCGTCGCAGGGAAGTCGACCTGCTTGGTGCGCGCCCGCTCCAGCAGCTTCATGAGGAGGTAGCGGGCGCGGGCGCGACCGCGAGCGTCGACGATGGCATCGAACGAATCGAGCCACTCCTGCGTCTCTCCCGGGTCGGTGTCGGGGACCTGGTGGCTGATCCCGTCGAACAACATCATTTACACGGTATCGGCAGGAACGGCTCCCGCATGACCACCGGCCGCGGGTGTTACACATTGTTCATGCCTGAGAGTGACGGGCGGGTAACCGTGTACACGGACGGCGCGTGCCGGGGGAACCCTGGGCGTGGCGGGTGGGCCTGGGCGGTGCCCGGCGGCCGCTACGGCAGCGGGTTCGAGCCCCACAGCACGAACCAACGCATGGAGATCACGGCCGTTCTCGAGGCCCTGCGCGCCCTCACGCCCGGGCGCCCTGCCGGCATAGACGTGGTCAGCGACTCCACCTACGTCGTGAAGTGCTTCACCGACCGTTGGTGGGAGGGCTGGATTCAGCGCGGCTGGAAGAACGCGGCGAGGAAGCCGGTGGCCAACCGCGACCTGTGGGAGCCGCTGCTGGAGCTCGCCCTGGCACCCGAGGTGCCGGTCTCGTTCCGCTGGGTCAAGGGCCACTCGGGGGACCACTGGAACGACGTCGTCGACGAGCTTGCCACCGTGGCGGCCGACACGGGCGCCGGGACGAGCGGGTAGCCGGCGAGTGTGCGTCGGCACGTCGCGTGACGCCACGTCCGGTCGCCGGGAAACCAGAGGGTGGCCGGTAGGCTGCCCAATTGCACGCGCGGGATGGCAGAGGAGAGTTCGGCCATGGCCACTGAAGACGAGTTCGACATTGTCGTGATCGGGGGCGGTCCGGGCGGGTACGCCACGGCGCTCTACGGAGCGGCGGCCGGCCTCTCGGTCGCCATCGTCGAACGCGACAAGGTCGGCGGGACCTGCCTGCACCGCGGCTGCATCCCGGCCAAGGAGTTCCTGGAGACCGCGGCGGTCAACCGCACCATTGAGGGGTCCAAAGAGTTCGGCATCGACGTCTCCGGCGTATCGCTCGACTTCGCCCGCAGCCAGGATCGCAAGAACGCCGTCGTGGACAAGCTCTGGAAGGGCTTGGCCGGCCTGCTCAAGGGGCGGAAGGTCACCACGCTGATCGGCACTGGGACCCTGCGCGCCGATCGCAAAGTGGAGGTCCTGGACGGGCAGGACGCCGGCCGCGTCCTGGTCGGGCGGAACGTCGTGCTGGCGACCGGTTCGGTACCCCACACGCTGCCGGGGTTCGAGGTCGACGGCCGCTGGGTCATGACGTCGGACGAGTTCCTGGACCTGACGGAGATCCCGCCGTCGGTGGTCGTGATCGGCGGCGGGGTCGTCGGATGCGAGTTCGCGTCGCTGCTGGCGGACCTGGGGTCCAAGGTGACCATTTTGGAGGCGCTCGACTCCATCCTCCCCGGCTGCGACGACGACATCATCCGGACCGTCGTCCGCTCGTTCAAGAAGCGCGGCATCGACATCGTCACCGGCGTCACGGTTGAGGCGCACGCCCCGTCCAAGGACGGGACTGTGACGACGGTCAAGGCGGGCGACCAGAGCTACGACGCGGCGGCCATCGTGGTGTCGGTGGGCCGGCGCCCCCGCACCGAGGGCTTGGTCGCGGACGGGGTCGGCGTCCAAATAGACGAACGCGGCTTCGTCGTGGCCGACCAGTACCAGCGCACCGGCGCACCCGGCGTCTGGGCCGTGGGCGACATCGTGGCCGGGACGCCGCAGCTGGCGCACGTCGGGTTCGCCGAGGCCATCGTCGCCGTCAAGGGGATGCTGGGCGAGCCTGTGGTGCCCGTGGACAACTCCAAGGTGCCCTGGGCCATCTACTGCCACCCGGAGGTCGCGTTCTGCGGCATGACCGAGCAGCAGGCCAAGGCGGCGGGCATGGAGATCGTGAGCAAGAAGGACCCGTTCGGCGGCAACAGCCGGGCCCAGATCATCGGCGACACCGAGGGACTGGTGAAGATCATCGCGGAGAAGCGGCCGGACGGCAGCGCGGGAACCGTCCTGGGCGTGCACATGTGCGGCCCCTGGGTGACCGAACAGCTGAGCGGCGGCTATCTGGCCGTCAACTGGGAGGCGTTCCCCGACGAGGTGGCACAGTTCATCCAGCCGCACCCGTCCCTCTCCGAGACGTTCGGTGAGACGATGCTGGCGCTGACCGGAAGGGGACTGCACCTTGCCTGACGTGACGATGCCGCAGCTCGGCGAGACCGTGACCGAGGGCACCATCACCCGCTGGATGAAGGCGGTCGGCGAGCAGGTGGAGCGCGACGAGCCGCTGTTCGAGGTATCGACGGACAAGGTCGACTCAGAGGTGCCCTCGCCCGCGGCGGGCGTGCTCATCGAGATCATCGTCCCCGAGGGCGAGACCGTCGAGGTGGGCGTGAAGCTGGCCGTGATCGGCGACGGCGCCGGCGCCCCCGCCGCACCCGCCGCGCCGGCCGCCGAGGCCGCTGCGCCTCCGGCCGCCCCGGCCGCGGAAAAACCGGCACCACCGGAACCGGCACCGGCGCCCCCGCCGCCCGCTGCCGCGCCGGCACCCCCACCGGCTTCGGAACCCACTCCCGCGCCGGCGCCGGCCCAGCCGACATCGGACGGGAGCGGCTCGGAGGCGCTGCTGCTGTCGCCCATGGTGCGCAAGCTCCTCTCCGAGAACGGGATCAGTGAGTCGGAGGTCACGGGGACCGGCGTCGGGGGGCGCATCACGCGCGAGGACGTGCTGAAGGTCATCGACGCCCGGCGGACCTCGGCCCCTGCGCCGGCGGCGCCGGCGGCCGCCCCCGCTCCACCACCGCAGCCGCCCGCGCCGCCGCCGCCGGCCGCGCCCCCGGCTCCTGTCACCGCGGCCGCCCCGCCCGTGTCCATGGCCTCGTTCCGCACCGCGGGCGATCAGGTCATTCCGTTCTCCAACATGCGCCGCCGCACGGCGGAGCACATGGTGCGGTCGAAGGCCACGTCACCGCACGCGTTCATTGCCAACGAAGTGGACTTCGAAGCGGTCGAGCGGGTGCGGACGGCCTGGGGTGACCGTTTCCTGGCCGAAGAGGGGTTCAGCCTGACCTACCTCCCCTTCGTGGCGCGCGCCGCGGTCGAAGCGCTGCGCGACTTTCCCTTGCTCAACGCGTCGGTGGTCGACGAATCGCTGATCGTCCACTCCGAGGTCAACCTCGGGATCGCGGTGGACCTGGCCCACGAGGGCCTCATCGTTCCCGTCATCCACCGCGCCGAGGAGGTGACGCTGCGCGGCATCGCGCGGCGCATCCGCGATCTGGCCGAGCGGGCGCGGGGGCGCCACCTCAACGCCGACGACATCGCGGGCGGCACGTTCTCCATCACCAACGACGGCCCGTTCGGGACGTTCTTCACGGTCCCGATCATCAACCAGCCCCAGGTGGCCATCCTGGCGACCGACGGCATCGGGCGCCGGCCCGTCGTCGTCACCCAGCCGGACGGCTCCGAGTCGATCGCCATCCACTCCACCGGCGTCGTCGGCATGAGCTGGGACCATCGGGCGGTCGACGGCGCCTACGTCTCCTTGTTCCTGGCCCGGGTGGCCGAGCTCCTCGGCAGCCGCGACTGGGCCGCCGAGCTCTGAGTCCGGTCCGGTGTTACGCGTCCGCGGACTGGGGACCGTCCCGTACCAAGAGGCGTTCGACCTGCAGCACGCGCTCGCGACCGGTGACGGCGACGACTACCTGCTGATCCTGCAGCACCCGCATGTCTTCACCCTGGGCATGCACGCCGACGACGCGCACGTGCTGGTCGACCCGGCCTCTGTCGGTGCCACCCTGGAACGGACGGACCGCGGGGGCGACGTCACCTATCACGGGCCCGGTCAGCTGGTGGCCTATCCGCTGATCACCGTCCCCGACGACCCGGGTGCGGGACCGGCCCACGTGCACCGTCTGGAGCAGGTGGTGATCGACACGCTGGCCGACCTCGGTCTCGCCGGTGCGACCAGCGTGGACGAGTACCCGGGCGTCTGGCTGGACGCCCACGGGCTCAACCCGCGCAAGATCGCGGCGATCGGCGTGCGCACGGTCCGCACCGAGCGCGGCCGCCGGCGCACCCTGCACGGCGTCGCCCTCAACGTCGACTGCGACCTCTCCATGTTCGGGCACATCGTGCCCTGCGGCATCGCCGACCGCGCTGTCACCTCGGTGCGGGTGGAGGGCCTGGACGTCACCATGGACGACGTGACCGAGGCCTTTGTGGCGCGCGCGGTCACCGCGTTCGCCGACGGCCACTCGGACCGGTACGACGTCGTCAGCGGACCGGTCAGCGCCCGGGTCGGGCTGGAGCCGTCCACGGAGCGTCCACTGGTGCGGCGGCTGCGCCAGGCCGGCGTGGCGCCCGAAGCCGCCCTCGACATCACCACGCGGAAGCCGCAGTGGCTGCGGGTCCCGGTCCGCATCGGGAAGGAGTACCGCGCCCTCGGATCAACCATCCACGACCTCGGGCTCGTCACGGTGTGCGAGGAGGCGGGCTGCCCCAACATCTACGAGTGCTGGGCCGACGGCACGGCGACGTTCATGATCAACGGCGACCGCTGCACGCGGGCCTGCGGGTTCTGCCAGGTCGACACGCGCCACCCGCTGCCGCTCTCGCCCGACGAGCCCGATCGGGTGGGGCGGGCGGTGGCACTCATGCACCTCGGGCACGCGGTGGTGACCTGCGTCGCCCGGGACGACCTGCCTGACGGCGGCGCGGGCGCAATGGCCGACACCATCCGGTCGATCCGGGAGCACGCGCCGGAGTCCACTATCGAGGTGCTCATTTCGGACTGCAAGGGCGACGCCGCCTCGCTCGACACGATCTTCCAGGCGCGTCCCGACGTCCTGAACCACAACGTGGAGACGGTGGCGCGATTGCAGCGGGCGGTCCGCCCGTCGGCCGGGTACGCGCGGAGCCTGGCCGTGCTGGCCCGGGCCGGAGCCGCCGGGCTCGTCACCAAGTCGGGGCTCATGGTCGGCCTCGGCGAGCGCGAGGATGAAGTGGTCGTCACCATGGCGGACCTGCACGCGGTCGGCGTCTCCATCGTGACGGTGGGGCAGTACCTGCGACCGAGCCGGGACCACCTTCCGGTCTCGCGCTATTGGAAACCCGAGGAGTTCGCGCGACTCAAGTCGGTGGGGGAGGGGCTGGGCGTACCCCACGTGGAGTCGTCGCCGCTCACCAGATCGAGCTACCACGCCCGGCAGGCTGCCATCGCCGCCGTTCGCTGATCCGGCGAGTGCCCGGCTGCGGGCGATGGATGCCTCCTTCGGTGACGACCACGCGGGTATCGTGACCGCCCAGTGGCACTCAGGCCGCGGAGGCGGCACGCGTGCGGCCCAATGGCGGTCCTCTTGGCCCTGGCGATCGTCGGCGGGACGCTGGCCGCGTGCGGCGGCCCGGCTGCCGTGTCCAATTCCTCGTCACCGTTCGGTCACTTCACGCCCGAGGCCGGCGCGCGACCGGGCGAACTGGCACCCACCTTGGGTCCGGAGTCGCCGGACATCTCCCACCAAGGAGCCGTACATCTGAGCGTGATCAACGGCCTGCTCGACGGGACGCCCATTTTCGGCGGCGACTTTGCAGACCCCTACGTTCTCCGCACGCCGGACGCGCTGTACGCGTTCGCCACCAGCACGGTGACGACGAAGTTCGCCAGAGGGGCGAACATCCCCGTGATCGCACTGACTCGTTTCAGCGACTTCACAGGTCACTACCTCGGGGACGCGCTCCCGAACCCGCCGTCATGGACCGTACGCAGCTTTCAGTGGGCGCCGGCCGTATGGACCCGTCCCGACAACACGTACGTCATGTACTACTCGACACCTGCCACCAGCTGGCTGAGCTGCCAGGGCTCCCATCCCGCAGCAGGGTGCGTCCAGACGGAGAACGGCCCGGGGAACGCGGAGTGCATCTCACGGGCCACCAGTACGAACCCGGCAGGTCCCTACGTAGACGATTCGACCAGCGCGTTCATCTGTCCGACCGCCCAGGGCGGCGCGATCGATCCGAGCGTGTTCGTGGCCTCCGACGGAACCCCGTGGCTCCTCTGGAAGAGCGACGGCGACTGCTGCGGTCTGCCGACCACCATCTACATTCAACAGCTCAGTCCCGACGGCTTGAGTGTGGCGGGGCCGCCTCATGCGCTGATCGGAGCCACCCAGCGGTGGGAAGGGGGCATCGTTGAGGCACCGTCGATGATTGAGCAGGGCGGCCAGTTCTGGTTGTTCTACTCGGCGAACGAATGGGGTACCCCTGACTACGCGATCGGCATCGCGCGGTGCGTCAGCTTGACCGGCCCCTGCACCAAGCCGATGCAGGGGCCCTGGCTGTCCCAAGCGGCGGGGCAGCCGGGCCCCGGAGGGCAAGAGTTCTTCCAGGTGGGCGGACTGGTGTGGATGGTGCACCACGAGCTCGCGCCGGGAGAAACGGGCAACTACGCCCAGCGCCGCATCCACGTCGACCTTCTCGGGTTCAGCGCAGGCCATATTCCCCACATCGCACCCCCCGCCATTTCGGCGGCTTTGGCTGACGCATTCCTCTACTTCGACGACCCCGACCTGCCGTCGTCACCGTCGGCCGCGTTCCAGAAGCTCGTTCGCATGGTTCCCGGCATTCCTTCCGCGGACTCCGACACGCGCTTGCTCGACGACGGTCAGTACGTCTGTACCGGCCTGAGCCACAACACGAGTACCGGGGTCATGCTGGCGCAACTCGAGGCCCGTGGGCTGAGCAGCTTTGAGGGCTACACCATTGGCATCTTCGCCGCTGAGTACATGTGCACCAAGTATGCGCTCCTGGCCTTGAAGGATCTGCAAGACATCCTGAACGCCTGAATCAGGGCCAGGGGGAATGAATTGCTACAGAGCGTGGAGCCGCTGCCCGCGTTCCCCCGCTTGAAGCAACCGCCCGATCTCGTTCACCTCGGCCCGGACCGACCGGGCGAACCAATCCCCGGCCAAGAGATCGTGCAGCCAGCCCAGAGGGCCATGGCCGAGGTCGAGCTCTTCGACGTGGTGGATCTGCGTGCCGCCTTCGACCTCCTCGATTTCGAACCACGCGTGCAGGCCACGGGGCACACCGTGCTCGAGAACGACGTCGATGCTCGTGGGACGACGCCAGGTGTAACGAGTGATGACGGAACCCTTGAATCTTCCGAGGAATGTGCCGTCTTCGCGGGCGATCATGCCGTCCGGTAGGTCGGCGAGCTTCGTCACCCAGATCATCTTGGTGTCCGCCTTGACGTATTGGGCGGGATCGAGCACGAAGTCAAAGGCTTCGTCCGGAGTGACGCCGGGTACCACGGTTGTCCCTTGTCCCCGAACCACCGTGCCTACGCCTCCAGCTCGACTGCGCAGGTCCTGGCCTGGACCACGCGTGGACTGTTGTCCGGCGCGAGGACGCCGAGGGCACGTGCAGCCTGTTCCTCGGTGTCGAACCTCATTTCGGGGATCACGAATTCATTGAGCACCGCGTGCCGATGGCCGCTCTCCGAGTCTGGGTCGACGTCAACTTGGACGAAGGCTGCATACGTCATGGGCGCTCCTGTCGCTTGGCCCAGACGACGCTATCGCTCGGCGGGGAGACATCGCGAAGCCCTGACAAAGGGACGGGCACGGTCTTCAGTCTTCAGTCCGCACCTTTCCTGCCCAGGAGGTGAAAGACCCGACTGAGGTGGCGGTAAGGGTCCCGGCGGCTCGCTTCGAGTTCGACCGCGGCGGTCGCCGCCACCTGCTCGGCAGCGTCGGGATCCAACTCGACTCCGCTGAACTCGAGCCAGTCGACGAACAGCCACACCCCGTACCAGTGCAGAGGCTGGACGCCGAAGCCCCGCAGAAGGTCGCTGAGCTCCTCCACCGTGTCGGCTCGTCCGTGCACTCCGAGCACCCCGACACCCGTCCTGGCGTCGAACGAGGCCAGCGCGTCCTCCCATCGGCGTTCCAAAGCCGGGCGTACCGCCATCGTCTTCGCGTTGGCCGTCATGATGGAGACGACTCCACCCTCCGCGGCACACCGGCACAGTTGGCCGACCACCGGCTCCGGATGCTCGAGATACCCGAGCACGCCATGACACAGCACCGCGTCGAAGCGCCGGCTCTGGACAGCCTCGTCGGCCTGCTCGCCGCCGGCCTCCACGAGCGTCACCCGTCGCCGGACCTCAGACGGCAGCCGATCCAGACGCTGTCGGGCTTTGTCCAGCATCGCCGGCGACGAATCGAGCAACGTGACGTCGTATCCAGCTTGCGCCAACGGAAACGACTGATGGCCCGCGCCTCCGCCGACGTCGAGCACGGGCGCCGGCGCCGGGGGCAGATGCTCCAGCAGCTGCTGGTGCATCACGTAGGTGCGCACGTACCCCTTCACCGTGGCATAGGCCTCATCGGCAAATCGGTCGGCCAAACCGGCCCAGGCATCGTCGGCCATCGCGCCACCATACGGTCTCCGAGACGAATTGAACGTTCCGACACGGCGCCCTGCGGTTCGGTGCTCCGTACGTGCGGCTGCAATCGGCGTGCCGCTGCACGCGCCGGACGGAATGACGAGATACGCCGATCTGACGGAAACCCAGTCTGATTTGTGTGAGCGAGCTGGGTCGAGAGATGATGCGCGAAGGTCAGCTCCCAGACATCGGGGAGAGCTCGTGGAGCACCCGCCTCAAGCAGAGCACATTCGCTTCCTCTTCGACCCCGGATCCACCCTGGCCGCCTTCGCCGGGCAGCGGCGTCGGTTTGCTTCCACCGCGGAAGGTCTGTCCGACGAAGAATTAGCGTCTCCGTCGCGGTGCGCTGAATGGACGGTCGCCGACGTGCTTCGACATCTGGTCTGGGTCGACGTCACGGTGCGACGGATCTGGTCCGGTGACCAATCGCTCGCCGAAGGCTTCGATCCGCGCATCACTCCGAACCATGCGGTGCGGGACGACAGAGCCTCGTCAGATCAAGAGATCCGAGAGCGCTACCTGGTGTCCACCGAAGCCATGTTGTGGGACCTGGAACACTCGGATCCGGATAGATTCGGTCAGCCGAGCCTCTCGCCGGCCGGCACCGTGCCGTGGTGGATGAGCGCCGTCCATGTCGGATGGGACGCGAGCATCCATGAACGCGATGTGGTGCTCCCACTCGGTCGAGATGTCGAGCGTGTGGACGAGGAAACGGGCCCCTGTCTCGCGTACACCCTGGTCTTGACCTCCTTCTTCGCAGGTCGTGATCCGTTATCCATGCGAATCGGCGCCACGGAGCTCCGGCGCGTGGACGGCCCTGCGATCGCGGGGGCGGTGACGAGGGAGTACGAAGGAGATGAGCAAGGTGCACCGGTCACAGTGGTCGCTGATGATCCGGTGCAAGCCATTGATGCGATGGCGGGCCGAGGTGCCATGGAGCAGTCACTACGGGGCGACGCGGCGGTGATCCACCGACTCGGCGGACTGGCAAGGTATTTCACTTCCACCCCTGGGTGACGTCGCTCCCATGCACTTGAGGGAGGATCTTCACCGGCCTGGGCACCGGCCAAGGGAGCACGTGTCCATGTATGGTGCGCTTGTTCGGTATCCAACACGAAGGGGGATCCGTCCATGGTTCTCATCCCAGAGCGGGATATACCGGTCCCCGGTTCGGTCAGCAAAGAGGCGCAAGCCGTCTTGGCGATGGGTCGGCTCGGACCGCCCCCGCGGGACCTCCCGGCACTCGACGACATCGAGGGATGGAAGGCATACGTGGCCGAGACGGACGGCTTCGTGCAGTCGATGGTGGGTGACATGACGGCGGGCTTCGCAGGCACCATCGAGGAGCGGGACGTTGGCCCATGCCCCCTTTATGTCGTCACCCCAGACGGGGTGGCGGACCAAGACCGCCGGGTGCTCTTCGACATCCACGGCGGCGCCTGGGTCCTCGGCGGTGGCGAGCTCTGCAAGAGAACGACGATCGCTTCGGCCAACGCGGTCCGCGCCCGCTCGTGGTCCGTCGACTACCGGATGCCGCCGGACCACCCTTTCCCGACGCCACTCGACGACTGCCTTGCAGCGTACCGGATGCTCCTGGACGAGCGGCACCCGAGCGAGATCATCGTCGGTGGGGCATCCGCCGGCGGCAACCTGGCGGCGGGGCTGATCCTCAGGGCCCGCGACGAAGGGCTTCCGCTTCCCGCAGCGGTGATCTTCAACACCGGTGCATTTGACCTCACGGGCCTGGGTGACTCCTGGCGGACCAACGATGGCCTCGACAGTGTCCTGTCGGGTCCGGTCGAGCCATGCACCGAGCTCTACGCCGGCGGTCACGACCGCCGAGAGCCCTACATCTCACCCTTGTTCGGCGATCTCAGCGGGTTTCCGCCGGCGCTGTTCTTGACCGGGACGCGCGACCGGCTCCTGTCGGACAATGTCCGAATGCACCGCGCTCTGCGGGAAGCGGGGGCCGACGCCCAGCTGCACGTGTGGGAGGCAGCCGGGCACGGAGGCTTCCTCGGCATGGCACCGGAGGACAACGAGCGATTCGTCGAGATGCGACGCTTTGCCGAGGCGCATTGGGTACTGGCTGAACACCGCTAGGCAAAGCAACTTCCTCGTCAAGCGTTCGCCTGGCAGGGCAGTCGGTGCGATGGAGGCCGTCATGAACACAGATACAGAAGTGGATCTCGGCGCCGTCTTCGACGCGCACATGTCAGCGGAGTTCGAATTGCGGGACGCCGACGAGGCGATGGCCACTATGACTGATGCGCCGACCCTCACGCACGTGCCGGTGATCACGGGTGCAAGGGGCAAGGATGCTCTTCATGGTTTCTACCGAGACCACTTCGTCGGGAAGTGGCCCTCTGACCTCTCGGTCGAACGGATCTCCCGCACCACGTCCGAGAACATGGTCATAGACGAATTCATCGTGAGGTTCACGCACGACGTGGTGATGGACGCGATCCTTCCCGGAGTCCCTCCTACCGGCCGGCGGGTAGAGCTCCCGCATGTGGCCGTCGTCGGATTTGAGAACGGGAAGATCGCATTCGAGCGGATTTATTGGGATCAGGGCTCGATGCTGGTCCAGGTCGGCTTGCTGGACGCCGAACGCCTGCCCCTCGTGGGATCACAACAGGCTGTCGCCCTCCTGGACGAGGACTACCCCCGGAACGAGTTGCTCACGGGCTGAAGCGACCGACTCGTCGACGGTTGGCCCGTCGATTCGAGCAGCGGCTAGTGCAGCCAGCCGCGGACGTCCAGTCCGAGCTCTGTTTCAAGCCGATCGGCCGCGACGTCCGCCAGGTCGACGGGCCAGCGCCGGCCGTAGCGGATGTAGAGAGGTCGCGCGCGGGTGACCACCAGTTCGGCCACGGCCAGCCCGAAGGAAAGCACACAGTCCCGGGTGGCCGATAGGGGAGGCAGTGCGGCGACCGTGTCTCGCTGTTCCTCCGTGAAAGACGGGTTCCATTGCTTTGCCGGAGGCGGGGAGCCCGTCTCGACCAGGAAGATCGTGGTGAGAAGACCAAGGATGTGCGGCACACCCGTCAAGTGACGCAGGTGCTCGTTCCGCTGGATCAAGGTGACGAAGGGTCCGGCGAGGCCTCGGAGCTGTTCCTCGACGGCATACTCGAGGGCATCGCCAGGGTCCTCGAACCGTTCGGACGACAAGTGGCCGACCGAATAGAGAGGGGGCCCGGCGTACTCTGCGGGCGCCTCGCCGCCATAGACAGCCATGTCCAGGGTCAGACCCTCGGTGGTCAGCGTGTTGATGATGAAGGGTGCGATGGGGCGGCGCGCGAAGACGGTCGGCGTGATCTGCGCCACCCAGATCTCCCAATCGGTCAGAAACGACTCGAACCCCTCTGGGGTGGTGATGATCTTGAGATCCAGGTCGCTCCAGCGGTCGGCCGTCCCGCGGGCGACCGAGCCGGACAGTTGCACATCCTTCACACGAGGATCAGCACGAAGGACCTGTTGGGTCCGGTGATATAGGTCGACGTAGCGTTGATCGACTAGTTCGAACCCGCCCGACGAGGGTCGCTCATTCGTTGGCACGTTCATCAGGGTGGAGCTGAGGCTTCTCCGTGTCAATGACCGGTTCGGAGCTTTCATTCCGAGACCTCAATGATCGCTATGGAGTTGCCATCCGGGTCGACGACGACGGCCTTTCGACCCACATCGCCCTCCCACTCGATTGGCCCTGGTCTGATGCCGCGGGCCCCGAGCGCCGACGTCACTGCCTCGATGTCCGACACCGCGAGCGCGCAAAATGACTTGCCAGCACGAGTGTCGTCCCGAGTGATGTAGAACGAGCCACCGTCGGTGAGCCGCCACATCACCTCGGCTTCGTGAGCGACGATGTCCGCCGGCCGAGCGAAGAAGCGCTCATACCACGGCCACGCGATCGCAAAGTCGGTGACAGCGATCCCGGCAAACAGAACGGCGACGTCCACGTTTCTCAGTTTGGCAGTCCGCCAGCTTCATGCGTCCTAACGGGACCTGAGGGGGACAGTTTCAATCGTGGGGAGGACGGTACTTCTGAGGCCGACTGATCAGGCGCCGGCTTCTCCGGCCGTTCCGAAGCGCTGCTGAGCGGCCTGCGTGTTGATCTCCAGGACGAATCCGATGGCCGCCCATGAGTGCCCGTGCCGGCGTGCGACGTCTACCTGATGCCGAAGATTCAACTCGGCCTGGCTGAGATCCCTGTTGGCAGCCCTGATCAAGGTCAGGTCCTTGTCCCACTCTTCGAAGCGTCGCGGCATGATGCCAATGATGCCTTGACGAACAGAGGGGCGTCGATTCGACCCGCCCCCCACCCCTTATGCCAGCGAACGTCCGTCCAGCGCCTGGTACAGGTCACGCAGAACGCACACCTGGGTGCCATGGTGGCTGATCTCGTTGAGGAGCAACGCCACGATTTGGTACACGGGCGCGGGAGGTCCAGGCTGCCCGGCATATCCCCAGAACCGGGTTTGTCGCTCCAGTTGTTCGTCTGTCGAACCTTGCAGCGCCCGGTCCAGGGCGTTCCAACCCGTGCGCAGCGTCTGCACCGCTTCGTCAGCCGAAGTGAAGACGGGATGATCCGCGATGTAGGCCGATGTCCAGCCGCTCTCGGCTGACCTCGCACCGGCCAGGAAGTCCAGCTCCACCAATCGACCGGGCACGGAGGCGATGTGCCACATCAGCGAGGCCATCGTCGTCAAAGGCTCGGTGGCCTCGCCTCTCACGGCTCGCTCGACGAGGCTGGCGTCGAAGTCGGCCACCCAGTCCTCAGTGCCGAACGGAGTTGGCGTAAGGCACTTGCCGCTACGACGGAGGCTCCAACAGCCGGGGAGTGGCTCCCAGAAGAACTCGTCGTCAGTCAGATCAGTCCAGGCTCTGCTCAAGGTGCACATCTCAATGAACAGCATTGTGTTCAGGAGGGTGTGGCCTCGCTTGCCGGCCACCGACAGAGTCCCTACACGGCGTCCGAGCGGCTGGCCGAGGTGGCGTGGGTCGTGATCAGCTCCACCAGGCGCGGCCAGAGCTGGGGCGGGTAGTCGTGACCCATCCCCTCTACGATCTCCAAACGGGCGCCGGTCACGGCCTCGGCCGTGGCCCTCCCAGCCTCGAGCGGCACAAGGCGGTCGGCGTCGCCGTGCACGACGAGCGTCGGCATGCGCAGGGATCCGAGAGCCTCGACCCGGGACGGGGACGACGCCACCGCCATGGCTTGGCGGGCCCGGCCTTCAGGGTCCCAGCAGCGGTCGTAGGCGGCGTACGCGTCCGCGGTGATGCGGGCTACGTCGTAAGAGGCCGGGCTGCCCCACGCTCGCAGTCCGGCCAGGTGGCGCTCGGCCGCCTCGTCACGGTTCGTCGCCGGAGGGGCGGTGAAGGCGGCCACGACGTCGGAGTCGCGCAAGGCCGGGATGGGTCCCGGGGCCGACATGACCGAGGTCAGCGACAGGATCCGCTCGGGGTGTGCAATGGCCATCGCCTGGACGATCATCCCGCCCATGGACCAACCGGCGACGTGGGCCGCGCCGGCGCCGACGGCGTCGAGGATGGCAAACCCGTCGGCCGCCATGTCGTTGACCGTGTATTTCGGACCACCTTTGAGATGGCTGGACAGGCCGACGTCCCGATTGTCGAATCGCACCACCCGGAAGCCCTCGTCGGCGAACATCCGGCAGAACTCATCCTTGAAGTTGATGCACTGGGACCCGAGTCCGTTGACCAAGAGCAGAGTTGGGTCATTGTCAGCGCCAAAGGTCTCGTAGTAGAGCGACACGTCGCCGTTGGTCGTGGTGGGCATGATGACTTCCTACCACCACTCCAACGACGTAGACGTCGCCTGGCTGGCGACGAATCGAGGCCGGGGTTACAGCCCGGCCAGCCCCGCACCTTCGAGACAGGGGAGTACCTGCCGTCGGTTGGCGACGAACAGGAGGAGGTCGATGCCGGTCCCCCTCACCTCGGGCCCGCTCCCGCTGGACCAGTCGAGGTCCGTCGCCACCAGACGGCGACCCCGTTGGGGAACGGCATGGACGACGACGCGGCCCGATTTCCATAGCGCGTCCAGTGCAGGTGCGACGTGGGCCGGCTGCACATCCACGTCTACACCAACCGGCCGGAAGGCGTCAGCGCTATGCACGAGGACATCTGCCAATCCCATCGCCTCTGAGGCCCCAGGAAGTCGGAACCGCCTCTCGGCCACCGTGCGGAGTCGATCGGCCAGCTCGGGCACCGGCACCCCACTGAGGCGCTTCGCCGCCTTGTTCATCGACCTGTCAGGCCCAAATCCTCCTCGAAGCAGGTCGATGGTCAGTGACCGGTATGTCCGTTCAGCGTTTTGCACAAGGTGCGCGAGCACGTCCCGCAACCGCCACTCCTCACACCACGACGCGGATTCCCACGCCACGTCGTCAAGCGATTCAATCCGGTCGGCGAACTGGCGACGCAGACGGGCGACCTCTTGCCGGACATCCGTGTCCTCCACGACTCTGAGTCTTGTCAAAACTCAGGCGAGTTGCACAGGCGCTCGTCCGATCCCAGATGGCCGGTCGCTGATCACAGCTGATCGAGCTCGCCGCTGAAGCGCCATCGGATCTCGCCGTTAGCCGCACCGGTCCGGACGAATCCCACCCGCTCGAGTGTGCTGATGGACGGAACGTTCTTGGGGTCACAGCCCGCGACGATGATGTGGACGCTCGGCTGGGAGAGTGCCCATTCGACGAGGGCGCTGGCCGCCTCGGTGGCGTACCCGCGCCGGCGTCGTGAAGCGACAACGGCATAGCCGACCTCGATCGTCCCGGCGGCGTCAGGCGGCCCATGGAAGCCAATATCCCCGACGACGCTTCCGCTGTCGTGCTCGATCATCACCCAGATGCCGAAGCGTTCCATCGCCTCCGATGCCGCGGCCTGGCGAGGAAGCACGCCGAGAAGATCGGGACCCGGCCACTCATCGTGAAGTCGTGCGCCCACGTGGCGAGAAGCCTCACCCCGATCGTTCAGCAGGACCGCAGCTGCCTCGGCGGGCAGGGGCGTCAGGTCCAAGCGTTCGGTGGCCAGCCTGGGCGAGCGCATTCCGAAACGCTATTCGCGGCGTGCCTCGGGTTCGCTGAGCCACACGACACGGGACACGACGGCGGCTAGAACTGAACGCTGTGGCCATAGAGATCGTCTTCGAGACGCATTCGCGCAGCGAAGGCAACGAGGCTGGCATCGCTACGGGATGGCTCCCGGGTCGGCTATCCGCTCTCGGGCGAGCGGACGCCGCCGCCCTCGGGGAGCGCAGGAAGGCCGATGGTCTGGCCGCGGTGTTCAGCTCGGGTCTCGCTCGCGCCGTCGAGACAGCCGCCATCGCCTTCGCCCATTCGGACGTGCCCGTTCTGGCCGACTGGAGGCTCCGGGAATGCGACTACGGCACCCTGAACGGAGCGCCGGCGGAAGAGGTCCACGCGAACAGGGCCGATTACCTGGACCGGCCCTACCCCGGTGGGGAGAGTTGGCGGTCGGCAACCGATCGCGTGGGTCGGTTCCTGAATGACCTGTCTCTCCGTTGGGAGGGGTCCCGGGTCTTGGTCATCGGCCACGTCGCCACCCGTTTCGGTCTGGAGCGCTTCCTGTTGGGGAAGGACCTCGTCGCGCTGATGTGCTCGGAGTTCGTCTGGCAGGAGGGTTGGGAGTACATCCTGGATCAGGTTCATCCCAACTTGCCTTGACAGATGTAACCGGTACGAATCAACGGGTGCGGCGATCCCCCGGGTAGGTAGCCTCATCGTCTATGTATCGTTGAGTTGATGTCGTTCCGCTTCGGGCTCTTGAGCGCCGCGGCAGAACCTGGCCGTGTGATGGACGATGCCGAGAGGGCCGAGAGAGCTGGGTTCGACATCTTCCAGCTCGGCGACCATCTCGGAGCGGGAGTCTCGCCGCTCGTCTCTCTCGCCGCGGCGGCGGCCGTCACCGAGCACATCAGGCTCGGGACACTCGTCCTCAACAACGATCTCCGCCATCCGGCGGTCCTCGCACAAGAGCTGGCCACGCTGGACCATGCGAGCGACGGCCGGCTGGAGGTCGGTATCGGCGCAGGTCATTCGTTCACCGAGTACCACGCAGCTGGCATCCCTTTCGATCCACCGGCTGTCCGCAAGGAACGACTTGGAGAGGCCGTCGTGATCCTGGGCACCCTGCTCAGTGGCTCCGCGGTGAACATCGACGGTCGGCACTACACGCTCGAGAACGTCACGGTGCTGCGCCCGAAGCAAGAACGAGTCCCGATCCTGGTTGGTGTGAACGGCCGGGCCGCTCTCGCTCATGCGACCGGGTACGCCGACGTCGTCGCCCCGACCATGCTGGGCCGGACCCTCCCTGACGGGCAGCATCACGAGGTCCGGTGGGAGGCAGGCAGACTGGACGACACGGTCGGCTGGATTCGAGACGTATCGGCCGCCCACGGGCGCTCGGTCGCGCTGCACGCCCTGGTTCAGGCTGTCGTTGTGACTGACGACCGCACCCGCGTGGCCGAGGACATCGCGAAGAAATTCGGCTTGGCGCGTTCTGATGTGCTGACCACACCTTTCCTCTGTGTGGGCACCCATGAGGAGATCGCAGACCACCTCCTCGCATGCCGGCAGCGGTGGGGCTTCGAGTACTACACCGTCCGGACCATGGAGGCGTTCGAGCCCATTATGCGGCACTTGCAGGCGGTCGATGGGGAGCGCTGACGCTCTACGGCTACGAGCCGAGTGCCTGTTCGACGAGATGCGCCATCTCCTGATGCCCTGCGGCAGTGGGGTGATATTCGAAGCCGTTGGTTGGGACCAGGCCGGCCACCCATGCGTTCGACCCCACGCAGGGACCATGTGTCGCTTCAAGGACGTAGGGGTCCGCGAGCCGAACGTGGTCGTCCTTGGCCACAGTGACGAAGACCTTTTCGAGCCGCGAGCCCATGGAGCTTACGAGTTGAGCCGCAGCTGTCGTGTAGTGCAGGGCCGGGCACGCGGTGGGAGGAACGAGCCGGGGATAGGTGACGAGCACGATCGTGACTGAGGGGGCCTTCGCTCGTACAGCCTGAATTAGCGTGGTCAGCGAGTTCGGTAGTGCTTGAAAGGCCGCGTCAATCTGGGCTGAGTTGGCCGTTTCCGTGCAGGTTGAGTGGCGCAGTCCGCACTCGACGGCGGTGGCGATGTAGCCGACATCGTTGCCGCCGATGGTCATCGTCACCAGCCGCGTCTTGGCAGTGACGGCATCGATCTGAGGGGGAGCCGACCCCTGCGGCGTATTGAGTGCGTTGGCGGTGACGGCTCCTCCGCAGCTCACGTCACTGAGCTGCAGATGGAATTTGGCCGCGACGAGATGGGGATAGTCGATCAGCGAACGCCCGCAGACGCCCGCGCCGGGCTCGAGTGGCTTAATTTCGAAGCCCGCCGCGTATGAGCTGCCCATGGCCACGTATTGCGAACCCGAAGGCACCGTCTGGCCTCGCGACGCAGTCTGCGACGCGCCCGAGGAACACTGAGTGAGCAGAGAGAGCGGCACCGAGAGTGCCAGAGCCAGCCAGATACGGCCCGCCCTGGGCCTTGCGTTGTTCACGGAACCCCTTGTTGCTTGGCACGATCAAAGGTCAACGCTCCTCGGAAACCCAAGAGCGTCACGAGGAACTTGCACCGCATCTGATGATAGGGCGGTCTCATACGCTCGGAGTGGTCAGGCTGACGCGGACGCGGGAGCGGATGCGGTGAGCGGGGCGATCACGAACCTACCCGCGTGGATGGTGATCGACGTCAGCCGAAGAACACCTCGGCTTCCGCAAACAACTCAGGTGAGACCAGCTTGAGTTCGGCCGTGGCGTCGGTCAACGGAACCAGGTCGATGGCGGTCCCATGCAAGGCGACCATCTGCCCCTTCTTTCCTTGGTGCAGCGCGTCAACAGCGTGGAGCCCGAAACGCGTCGCAAGGACGCGATCGAATGCCGTGGGGCTTCCACCTCGTTGCACGTGACCCAAGACAGTGGCACGGGCCTCCTTCCCCGTCCGCCGGGCGATTTCTTCCTCCAGGAAGGTCCCGATACCCGTGAGACGCTCATGCCCAAATGCGTCAATCTCACGAGGGCGCGCGGGCATGGTGCCTTCGGCCGGCACCGCGCCCTCGGCGACGACGACGATGGGGGCATAGTGGCTGGCGAAGCGGCGCTCAATGAGTGCGCACACTTCTTCAATCTGAAACGGCCGCTCGGGGATGAGGATCACATTCGCCCCGCCGGCCATGCCTGAGTGCAAGGCGATCCAGCCGGAATGGCGCCCCATGACCTCAATGATGAGCACTCTGTGGTGGCTCTCGGCCGTCGTGTGAAGCCGATCGATCGCTTCGGTGGCGATCGTGACGGCGGTGTCGAATCCGAACGTGTAGTCGGTGCCCCTCAGGTCGTTGTCGATCGTCTTGGGCACCCCGATGATCGACAAACCGGCGGCACTGAGCTCGGTCGCCACGCCGAGAGTGTCCTCACCGCCAATGACGATCAGGCCGTCGAGACCCAAACGCTCTACTGTGTCGAGGACACGGCGCTCACCGTCTTCGGAGCCGTAGGGATTTGTTCGACTGGAGCCCAGGATGGTGCCCCCCCGGGGAAGGATGCCTCGGACATCAGCCACGTCTAACGGCACCGCGTCTCCATTGAGCGGGCCGCGCCAGCCGTCCCGGAAACCTACAAACTGATCTCCGTGAACCTGAACGCCCTTGCGTACGACAGCCCGGATGACGGCATTCAGTCCCGGACAGTCCCCACCACCTGTAAGCACACCGATCCGCACTCACGTTGAGCCTAGTGACAGAGACGACGAGAGGACCGTTTGAGAGTCGGATGAAAATGCCGTCTCGGTGGCGATCATGTGACCCGAACGGCGGGTGGCCATCCGCATCCTGCTCCATTCGGATATAGCTCCGCGCCACGCGCCTACGGCACGGCGGGTTTCCGCGGTGCGCGTTCGGTCCCGCTCACCCGCGCCTCGGTTCTTCGAGCCCAGGCATGCGGCTCCGGGCTGCCCTAGCGTGGCCGTGCCGAAAAGGAGGGCAGAACATGGGACTGCGGATCATCGGCGCCGGGTTGGGACGGACCGGGACCACCTCGCTGAAGCTGGCGCTGGAAGAGCTCCTGGGCGGGCCCTGCTACCACATGTTCGAGGTGCGGGAACGGCCCGAGGACGCCGACCTCTGGGGAGACGCCTACGACGGCAGGCTCCCGGACTGGGATACCTTCTTCGACGGGTACGTGGCGGCGGTGGATTGGCCGTCCGCTCCGTTCTGGCCTGAAATCAGCGAAGTCTTCCCGGATGCACCGATCCTCCTGTCGATGCGCGACGCCGACTCCTGGTGGGAGAGCGTGTCGAACACGATCTTCATCGCGCTCGCGACCTACTTCGCGCCCGATGCGCCGGCCGACGGATGGACCCGCATGGGGCGGGGGATGATGAACAGCTTCACCCCGGATTGGCAGGACGAGGCCGCCGCGAAGGCGGCCTACCTCTCGTACAACGAGAACGTGCGTGCCACCGCCCCGGCCGACCGCCTGGTGGAGTGGACTCCCGAAGACGGCTGGGGCCCCATCTGCGCGGCGCTGGGCCTTCCGGTTCCCGATCGCCACTTCCCGCACGCCAACACGACGGCCGACGCCCGGGTCGGCCTCGGTTTGGATCCTTCTCCGTGAGCAGCTGTGCCGGGCCCCACCTTCCAAAAAAGGATAAACCGACATCGTTATACTTTTTGAAAAGAGGACGGCGGCCTACCACCCCCGGGAGATATCTACACGTGGAATGTACGTACACATATACCTACATTCCACGGAGACGGCCCCACGCGCCCACCCGGCGCCCAGCCCCACCCGGCGCCCAGCCCCACCGGGCCCCGGTCCCGCCCCGCCAGGCCCCGCCCGGCCCGGCCCCTTAGGCCACGAAGTACTTGGCCTCGGGGTGGTGGCAGACGATGGCGTCGGTGGTCTGTTCGGGGTGCAGTTGAAAACCCTCGCTCACGGTCACCCCCACCCGATCGCCCCCGAGTAGCTCAACCACCTTGGCGTTGTCGTCGAGGTCCGGGCAAGCCGGGTAGCCCCACGAGTAGCGGCCGCCCCGGTACTGCTGGCGGAACAGGCCCGTGAGCGTCGGCCCGTCCTCGTCCACGAACCCGAGCTCCTCCCGGATTCGCTTGTGCCAATACTCGGCCGTCGCCTCGGCCATCTCGACGCTCAGGCCGTGCAGGAACAGGTAGTCCTGGTAGTGGTTCTCCGCAAACAAGCGAGCAGTCTCCTCCGAGGCCCGTGACCCGATGGTGCAGAGCATGAAACTGGCGTAGTCCTCGTCAGCCGATTCCACAGGCCGGAAGAAGTCCGAAATGCACAGCCAGGGCTCCTTGCGCTGGCGCGGGAAGGTGAAGCGCATCCACTCCGACGAGCGCGATTCGTCCTTCCAGATGACGAGGTCGTTGCCCTCCGCGTTCGCCGCGAAGTGCCCGTAGGCCACCTGCGGCACTAGCAGGTCGGCCTCGCGGGCCTTGCCCAGCTCCTCCCGCAGCACCGCCTTCACCCGCTCCTTGAACGCAGGGTCGTCCTCACCGTCCTCGGGCCGGAACCCCCACTGGTTCCGGAACAGCGCCGTCAGGTTCAGGAACTCGGCCACCTCGTCTATCGGCAGCCCAACCGCCACCCGCGTGCCCACGAAGGGCGGCGGGAAGAGCCGGTTGTCCGCCGCCACACCGGACCGCACCGGCTGGCCCTCCACCGGTGAGGCATCCTGGGCGTCGAGCCGGCTGCGCCGGGGCACGTTGCGCTCGGAGATCTCCCGCCCGAACAAGGCGTCCTCCTCGCCCGTGCGCTTCATCTCGACCAGGCGGTCCATAGTGCGCAGCCCTTCGAAGGCGTCGCGCCCGTAGAACAACCGCCCCTCGTAGACCTGGCGCAGGTCGCGCTCGACGTAGGTGCGGGTCAGCGCCGCCCCGCCGAGCAGCACCGGGATGTCCGACAACGAGCGGTCGTTCAGCTCGACCAGGTTCTCGCGCATGATGAGCGTCGACTTGACCAACAGCCCGCTCATGCCGATGGCGTCGGCCCGGTGCTCCTTCACCGCCTCGACCATCTCGTTGATCCCGACCTTGATCCCCAGGTTCACGATCTCGTAGCCGTTGTTGGTCAGGATGATGTCGACCAAGTTCTTGCCGATGTCGTGTACGTCGCCCTTGACCGTGGCCAGCACGACGGTGCCCTTGCCGCCCTGTTCCGACTTCTCCATGTGCGGCTCCAAGAAGGCCACGGCGGTCTTCATGGTCTCGGCCGACTGCAGCACGAAGGGCAGCTGCATCTCGCCCGAGGCGAAGCGCTCACCGACCACCTTCATCCCCGCCAGCAGGACGTCGTTGACGATGTCCAGCGCGGCCAGCCCGCCCTCCATCGCCTCGGTCAAGTCGCCCTCCAGGCCATTGCGGTTGCCGTCGATGATGCGCTGGGACAGCCGCTTGTCCACCGGCCAGTCGAGGTGCTCGTCGGCCGAATCCGGCCCCACCTTGACGCCCTCGAACAACGCCAGCAGCTCCTGGAGCGGGTCGTAGTCGTCGGTGCGCCGGTTGTAGACGAGGTCGAGGCAGACCTCCTTGGCCCGCTCGTCTATGCGCGACAGCGGCAGGATCTTCGATGCGTGCACGATGGCCGAGTCGAGACCAGCCTCCACGCACTCGTGCAGGAAGACCGAGTTGAGCACCTGGCGGGCGGCCGGGGTCAGCCCGAAGGAGACGTTGGACAGCCCGAGGATGGTGGACACGCCCGGCAGCTCGGTCTTAATCGCCCGGATGCCCTCAATGGTCTCTATCCCGTCCCGCCGGCTCTCCTCCATGCCCGTCGACAGGGGCAGGGCGAGCGCGTCGAACAGAAGGTCCTCGGGCTCCAGCCGGTAGCGCTCGACCGCGATGTCGCGGATGGCCCGCGCCGCCCGCAGCTTCCACTCGGCGGTGCGGGCTTGGCCCTCCTCGTCGATGCAGGTGCACACCACCGCTGCGCCGAACTCCCGCGCCAGCCTCAGGAAAGTGTCGAGACGCGTGCCGGGCTCGTCGCCCTCCTCCAGGTTGACCGAGTTCAACACCGGCCGGCCACCGATCCACTCGAGTGCGGCGCGCACCACCGGGCCCTCGGTGGAGTCGACCATGAGCGGCACACTCGACTGCGTGCACAACCGGCTCGCCACCTCGGTCATGTCGGCCACGCCGTCGGCGCCCGTGTAGTCGACGCACACGTCTATGAGATGGGCGCCCTCCTTGACCTGGTCCCGCGCCATCGCGACGCAGGTGTCCCAGTCGCCCTCCAGCATGGCCTCGCGGAACGCCTTGGACCCGTTGGCGTTGGTGCGCTCGCCCACCACCAAAAAAGACGTCTCCTGCCGGAACGGCACCGACGTGTAGATGGACGCCGCCGCCGGCTCGTGCACGGGTGACCGGGGCGCGACGGCCGCGCCTGCGCAGCGCTCGACCACGGCGGCCAGGTGGGCCGGCGTCGTGCCGCAGCAGCCGCCCACGGCGGAGACGCCGAACTCGGTGACGAAGCGGTGCAGGTGCTCGGCCAGGCCCTCGGGCGTGAGGTCGTAGTGCATCTGGCCGTCGACCACCGACGGGAGCCCCGCATTGGGGACGCAGGCGATCGGGACCCGGCTGGCCCCCGACAGATGCCGCAACGCCTCGCTCATCTCGACCGGTCCGGTGGCGCAGTTGAGGCCGACGACGTCGACCTGCATGGAGTCGAGGACCGTGAGCGCGGCGCCGATCTCGGTGCCCGGGAGCATGCGGCCGGTCAGCTCAATCGTCACCTGCGCCTGCAGCGGCACGACGCGGTCGGCCGCCACCATCGCCCGCCGGGCGCCGTTGACGGCGGCCTTGACCGACAACAGGTCGAACTGGGTCTCAATCAGCAGCAGGTCCACGCCGCCCTCGAGCAGCCCGAGCGCCTGCTCCTCGTACGCGTCGCGGAACTCGGCGTAGGAGATCTGCCCGAGCGTCGGGAACTTGGTGCCCGGGCCCATGGACCCGGCCACCCAGCGCGGCTGCTCCGGCGTCGAGAACTCGTCGCGCACCGCGCAGGCGATCTCGGCCGCCTTGCGGGTGAGCTCCCGGGCGCGGTCCGCCAGCCCGTACTCGGCCAGCACGACCGACGTCGACCCGAACGTGTCGGTTTCGATGACGTCGCACCCCACCTCCAGGAACGAGCGGTGCACCTGGGCCACGACGTCGGGGCGGGTCTCGACGAGGATCTCGTTGCAGCCCTCGAGCTCGGGGCCGCCGAAGTCGTCCGCGTCCAGCCCGAGCATCTGCAGGCTCGTGCCCATGGCGCCGTCGAAGATGACGACGCGCTCGCGCAGCGCACGCAGGTAGTCGGACGCGGCGGGGTCGAGGCGGCCGAGGAGTTCGGGGGAACGGGACACGATCCGTTCCAGGATACCGGCGCCCTCCGCCGCCTCCGGACCGTCCCGGTAGCATCCGGCCTGGTGAAGCCGCGGATCTACACCAAGAAGGGCGACGACGGCACCACCGGCCTCCTCTACGGCGGGCGGGTGCGCAAGGACTCGCCTCAGATCGAGATCAACGGCGCCGTCGACGAGGCGCAGGCGGCGATCGGGCTGGCGCGGGCCGAGTCACCCCCCGCCTCCGAGGTGAACGAGCGTTTGACCGCGCTCGCCCGCGACCTCTACGTCCTGATGGCGGAGATGGCCACCGCCCCGGAGAACCGCCGGAAGCTACAGGCGGGGTCCACCCTGGTCACCGCCGAGATGGTCCGCGCCCTGGAGGGCCAGATCGACGACCTGCTCGCGCGCTTCGACATGCCGAGCGACTTCACCGTGCCGGGCGAGAACCGGCTGTCGGCCGCGCTCGATCTGGCCCGCACCGTCGTGCGGCGGGCCGAGCGGCTCGCCGTGGCCGACCCGGTCGAGGGATCGCTCGTCGTCTCCTATCTGAACCGGCTCTCCGATCTCCTCTGGGCCATGGCGCGCTGGCAGGAGGGACCGGAACACCGGCTGTCCAAGGGCGCCGCAACCCGCTAGACACGGCGAACCGCCGAGGCGGCTGCTGCCCCGTCACCAGGCGCCGCGGTGGACGCGCGCGGCGCGCGTCGGACGGGGCCGGTCGAGCGACGGCGAGCGGTGGTCGAGGCCGTCGGGGTGGCCGAGTACGACCGCGCCGAATTGGCGCCAGCCGACGGGGACGCCGAGCGAGCCGGCCAACTCGGCTTCGCCCCGGAACACACCCAGCATGCACGCGCCCAGCCCGGCGTCCACCGCGCCGAGGAGCAGGGTCATTACGCCGAACGCGGCGTCGCCGTACCAGTAGGGCACGGGCCACGCCGCCTCGCGGGTGCCGAGCCCCGCGGCCGCCTTGTCGGCTTCGGCGTAGCGCGCCACGTAGGCGGCCGGCGAGGTGTACGCCAGGAGGACCACGGGGGCCCGCCGGAGCCCCTCCCAGCGGCGGGCCACGTTGCGCCAGCCCTCGTCCGTGGCGGCGTCCCAGTAAACGGCGGTCTGTTCCGGGCCCTCGAGGACGACCCAGGCCGTACCACCGGTGTTGCCGGCCGTGGGCGACCGGAGTGCGGCGTCCAGGAGGCGGTCGACGAGCGCCGGGTCGACCGGTTCGGCCGAGAAGCTACGCACCATGGCGCGGCGCCGGATGGCGTCGTGGAGCTGCACGGCCCGCAGTCTTCCAGGCGGCCTCAGGACACCGGGGAATGTTGACCCCGCTGGTAGTGTTTAACAATGGGTAGCGGGCCGGCCCGGGGGGCCGGCCGCGTGAGGAGGACAGAGTTGCCCACGCCAAGAGACCTATTGAACGAGGCCAAGGCGTCCATCCGCGAAGTGGACCCGGCCGGCGCGCAGGCCCTCTACGAGGGCGGCGGCGTCACGTTCCTCGACGTCCGCGAGCCGGACGAGTACGAGCAGGGGGCGATCCCCAACGCGGTTCACCTGCCCCGGGGCCACCTCGAGTTCCAGGTCGAGGGCAAGCTGCCCGACAAGTCGGGTCCCGTCGTCGTGTACTGCGCCGGAGGCGTGCGCTCGGCTTTCGCCGCCAAGACGATGGGCGAGCTCGGGTACGCCGACGTGTCCTCCATGTCGGGCGGGTTCAACAAGTGGAAGGACGAGGGCCGCCCGTGGGCGGCGCCCCGGACCCTGACGCCGGCGCAGCGGAACCGCTACCAACGTCACCTGCTCCTGCCCGAGGTGGGCGAGGTGGGCCAGCTGAAGCTGCTGGACTCCAAGGTCCTCCTGCTCGGGGCCGGCGGCCTCGGGTCACCCGCTGCGCTCTATCTGGCCGCGGCCGGGGTAGGCACCCTCGGCGTCATCGACATGGACGTGGTCGACGAATCCAACCTGCAACGGCAGATCCTGCACAACATGGACCGCGTCGGCGAGCGCAAGGTCGACTCGGCGAAGAAGACGCTGACCTCGTTGAACCCCGATGTGAACGTCGTCACCTACGACGTGCGCCTGGGCGCGGACAACATCCTCGACATCATTGACGGGTACGACGTCATCGTCGACGGCACCGACAACTTCCCGACGCGCTACCTGGTGAACGACGCCGCGCTGCTCAAGCGGATCCCCGTCGTGCACGGCTCGATCTTCCGCTTCGAGGGCCAGGTCACCGTCTTCGACCCCTACAACGGGCCGTGCTACCGGTGCCTCATCCCCGAACCGCCGCCGGCCGAGCTCGCGCCGTCGTGCGCGGAGGCTGGCGTCCTCGGCGTCCTGCCCGGCATCATCGGGTCGATCCAGGCGATAGAGACGATCAAGGTGCTGCTCGGGCTCGGCGACCCGCTCGTCGGCCGTCTGCTCGCCTACGACGCGCTCGAGGCGTCCTTCCGCACCTTCAAAGTGCGCCCTGACCCCGCCTGCCCGGCCTGTGGGCCCGACGCCGGCGAGATCGTCATCGCGGAGTACGACGACCTCTGCATGCCGCACGGCCATTGAGCCGGCCCTGATCTGACCCTCAGCTGACCGTGGCGGCGGACGGCGCCGCCCAGAAAGATCGGCCCCCGACCTCGTTATCTGAGGAGCAGGCTGCTCGACGGGAGCCGCCGCCGGAGCTGGGGAAGGCATGGACGCTCCGCCGTTCCGTTTGGGGTACCGGCCCGCACTTTGGCGTGGTGCGCGGGCTTGCGATCGCCCTCGTGCTCTGCCTCCACGTGTGGTTCCTCTGGCCGGGCGACCCGTTGATGGGCGGCTACGAGGGCGTCACCATCTTCTTCGTCCTGTCCGGGTTCCTCATCACCTCCCTGCTGCTCGAGGAACACGGCACCCGCGACCGGATCTCCATCGGGGGGTTCTACCGCCGGCGCGCCTTCCGCTTGCTTCCGGCGCTCTACCTGGTGCTCATCGCGGCCAACGACGGCTCCCGGGTAATCCCGTCGGTCGCCTCCAGCTACTCGACTCGCCGGCCCCGACCGCAGCCGGCGCGCGCCGGCATCCAGTCCCCGCTCGGGTCCCGGCGCCTGAGCCGGTGGGCTGATCCGGTCCCAACGGCTGGGCGCGGGCCCGTCCACAGCCGCTAGACAAGGGCCATGACACAGACCGCCGCCCCCCGGACGCTCCACCTCAACGGGGTGGACCTGGCCTGGTCGGAGCGGGGGAGCGGGCCGGGCGGTACGCCCACCTTCGTGCTTTGCCACGGCTTCACCGGGTCATCCCACGACTTTTCGCTGCAGGTCGACGCGCTCGCGGGCAACCGGCGCGTGATCACGCTCGACCAGCGCGGCCACGGACAGTCCACCAAGACCGGCACCCTCGAGGGCTACACCATGGAGCAGCTGGTCTCCGACCTCGTCTCTTTCATAGAGGCGGTCGGCGGCGGACCGGTCGACCTGCTCGGCCATTCCATGGGTGGACGGGTCGCGCTCGGCGTGGTGCTCAGCCGCCCCGACCTGGTGAGTTCACTTGTCCTCATGGACACGAGCGCCTGGTCGTTCATGCCGCCCGACGAGGGGATCCGGGCCATGGTCCGGGCCTGGATAGAGGCGTTCGACCCGACGCGGGGCATGCCCGAGCGGCTCGGACCGATGGGCCCGGAGGACGCGCTGATTGAAGCGGCGACGCCGCCCGAGTGGCAGGCGCAGAAGAACGCGATCTTCGCCGGCATGGACCCGTACGCCGTGAAGGCGCTCGGCATGGCGCTCATGGCGGATGTCGGCGACGGCGAGACGTCGCTCCGTGGCGACCTGCCTTCGATCGAGTGCCCGACGACCGTGCTGGCCGGCGAGCACGACCACCCCCTCGTCGACCAGGCACCGGAGTTGGCCGCTGAGGTGCGCGACGGCACGCTCGGTGTGATCCCCGGCGCCTACCACTCGCCCCAGCTGACGCACGCGGACGCATGGCGGGCCGCGGTCGAGGAACACCTCGCTCGCGCCGACGCAGCCCGAGCCCGGTCGTGACCGACGTGGCGCCGCAGGCGAGCGACCGCGTCGCGCTGGCCGGCTCGGACGTCTCGATCCCCCCGCTCGGCGTCGGCACGTGGGCTTGGGGCGACAAGAGCACGTGGGGCATGGGCGGCTACGACACGTCGTTTTCTGAGGCCACGATCGCCGACGCGTGGGATGCGTGCCTGCAGGCGGGCGTCGTCTTCTTCGACACGGCGGAGGTCTACGGGGGAGGGGAGAGCGAGCGCATCATCGGCCGGCTGCTCGCGCGACCCCTCCGTGCGCGAGGAGGTGGTCATCGCCACCAAGTTCATGCCGAGCCCGTGGAAAGTGAACGTCTCCGCCGCGCTTCTGTCGGCGGCCCGTAAGTCCCGTGAACGTCTAGGCGTCGACGTCATCGACCTGTACCAGATACACGGGCCGATCTCCTTGCGCTCGCACGACGCCATCGCCGAGGCGCTCGCCAGGGCGCACGCCGAGGGAATCGTGCGCGCCGTGGGGGTTTCCAACTACTCGGAGAAGGAGACGCGGGCGATGGACGCCGCCTTGCGCAGGCGCGGCCTCCGCCTCGCCAGTAACCAGGTGGAGCTCTCGCTGCTCCGCACCATGCCGTTGCGGGTAGGGCTCGTCGACGCCTGCCGTGAGCTGGGCGTGGTGGTGCTGGCCTACTCGCCCATCGGGCAGGGCCGGCTGACGGGCAAGTACTCGGAGGCCAACCCGCCCCCTGGCCGGCGCAACTTCTCGTCCCACCCCTGGGCCGAGGTGGACGCTGTCGTGGCCGAGCTGCGCCGCATCGGCGCCGCCCACGACGACCGCACCCCGAGCCAGGTCGCGCTGGCCTTCCTGATCGCCAAGGGCGCCGTCCCGATCCCAGGGGCCAAGAACCGGGATCAGGCGGAGCAGAATGCGGGCGCCCTGGGCTGGCGCATGAGCGACGAAGAGGTCGCCGCCCTGGACGTGGTGTCCCTCTACGGGAAGCGGGGGATCTCCCAGCGCGTTTGGCAGCACGGCTGAGGGCGACAGTACCGTTGAGCTGAATGATCGCCGCGCTGTACGACGCGTCCCTCCCGCCGCTGCGGGGCTCGGAATTCACTTCCAGCCAGTTCGACTTCGTGCCGGTGGCGATGATCGTCGCCGCCCTGGTGCTCTACCTGTGGGGCGTCCGGCGGAACAACGCGCTGCACCCGCGCCATCCGTGGTCCGTCGGCAAGACGGTGGCGTGGATCGGAGCGCTGTTCACCACCGGCGTCGCCATTTTCAGCTTCGTGGGTGTCTACGACGGCGAGCTGTTCTGGGACCACATGGTCCAGCACCTGCTGTTGATCATGGTGGCGGCGCCACTGTTCGCCATCGCCTCGCCGCTCGACCTGGCCTGGCGGGCCACCACCGGCACCGCGCACGTCGTCGTGACCGAGACGCTGCGGTCCAAGGTGGCCACGTTCTTCGTCCACCCCGCCGTCGCCTTCGTGCTCTATGCGGTCCTGATCCCGGTCAGCCACCTGACCAGCTGGTACAACCTCACGCTCCAGCACGAGACCGTCCACAACCTCGAGCACCTCGCCTTCCTCGTCGTGGGCTACCTGTTCTGGCGCCAGATCTTCGGCAGCGATCCCAACCGCTACCGCCTGTACCCGGCGCTGCAGTTCTTCTACCTGTTCCTGGCCATCCCGATCGACACCTTCACCGGCCTGTCGCTGGCCGGCGCGACGCACGAGCTCTTCCCCGCGTACTTCGCCACGCACCGCACCTGGGGACCCTCCTATGTGGACGATCTCCACATCGGCGGTTCCATCATGTGGGTGGTGGGCGACACCCTGATGCTCTGGCCGATGATCCCGGTCGCCCTGCGCTGGATGCACATGGAGGAGCGCAAGGCCGAGCGCGTCGACCGCGAGCTCGACGCGCAGCGGCGTGACGAGGACCTCCGTCCCGACGAGCGGGACGCCGCCGGTCAGCCGCCGAAGTCCATCAACTCCACGCGCACGCCGTCGGGGTCGGTGCAGTAGACGAACTCGAGGGGCGCGCCGCCGAGGTCGATCTTCGTCCGGCTGGACTCCACGACCGCACCGCCGAGTCCAACGACCCGGGCCTCGGTCGCGGCCAGGTCGTCGACACGGAAGGACAGATGGGTGAGGCCCAGCTGGTTGACGGCCCGGCGGGCGCCGTCCCCGAAGGGTGTGGGCCGGTCGAACGCCAGCAGCTCAATGGCCGTCGGGCCGCGCCGGATGAACTGGGACGTGACCGCGACGTCGGGGAGGTCCATCAGGGCGGCGAACTCGGACCCGATCGCGTGCGTTTCCGCCTTCTCGAACCCGAGGGCGCCGCAGTAGAAGGCGAGCGAGCGCTCCAAGTCGCTCACGCAGATGCCGAAGTGGGAGAAGTGGGTGTCCGAGCCGTCCATGGCCCGTCAGTCTGCCGCGGACGGGCCCGTATGGCCCCGGCCGGCCGAACCTCCGTAATCTCGTTGTCGTGACACCGGATTCGAAGGACAAGGGAAGCCCCGAGCACCGGACCGACTCGGGCATCGTCATCCGCCCCGTCTACCGTGCCGGCGACCTCGAGGGCTGGGACCCGGCCTCCCGGCTGGGCGAGCCCGGCGCCGCCCCCTATACGCGCGGGATCCACCCCGATATGTACCGCTCGAAGCTCTGGACCATGCGCCAGTACGCCGGGTTCGGATCGGCCGAGGCCACGAACCAACGGTTCAAGTTCCTCCTGGACGCCGGGCAGACGGGCCTCTCGTGCGCGTTCGACCTGCCGACCCAGATGGGGTACGACTCGGACCATCCCCGCGCCGAGGGCGAGGTGGGCAAGGTCGGAGTGGCTATCGACTCGCTGGCCGACATGCGGCTGCTCATGGCCGACCTGCCGATGGACAAGGTCACGACGTCCATGACCATCAACGCCACGGGCGCCATCCTCCTGTTGCTGTACCAGCTGGTGGCCGAGGAACAGGGCGTGCCCGGCGACAAGGTCCGGGGCACCATTCAGAACGACATCCTGAAGGAGTACATCGCGCGCGGCACGTACATCTATCCGCCGCGCCCCTCCATGCGCCTGATCGTGGACACGTTCGCGTACTGCGCCGAGCACCTGCCCAACTGGAACACCATCTCCATCTCCGGCTACCACATCCGAGAAGCGGGATCCACGGCCGTGCAGGAGATCGCGTTCACACTGGCCAACGGGATCGCCTACGTGGAGGCGGCCATCGCCGCCGGCATGGACGTCGACGCCTTCGCGCCCCGGCTCTCCTTCTTCTGGAACGCCCACAACAACCTCTTCGAGGAGATCGCCAAGTACCGTGCCGCGCGTCGCATGTGGGAGAGGATCATGACCGAGCGCTTCGGCGCCAAGGACGCCCGCTCCAAGATGCTGCGCTTCCATACGCAGACGGGCGGGTCCACCCTGACCGCCCAGCAGCCGGAGAACAACATCGTCCGGGTCACCCTCCAGACCCTGGCCGCGGCGCTCGGGGGCACCCAGAGCCTGCACACCAACGGGTTCGA
This sequence comes from uncultured Acidimicrobiaceae bacterium, assembly GCA_963834405.1. GTDB lineage: Bacteria > Actinomycetota > Acidimicrobiia > Acidimicrobiales > RAAP-2 > Bog-473. The sequence continues at coordinate 1,306,262 of CAWIBX010000005.1, forward strand.
CGAGGCGCTCGGCCTGCCCACGACGCGGGCGGCGAAGATCGCGCTACGCACCCAGCAGATCGTGGGGTTCGAATCTGGCGTGGCGGACACCGTCGACCCCCTGGCCGGCTCCTACTTCGTCGAGTCGCTGACCGACGAGGTCGAGGCCGGCGCGACGGAGTACCTGGAGCGGATCGACGAGCTCGGTGGCGCGGTCGCGGCCATAGAGGCGCGCTTCACGCAGGAGGAGATAGAGGCCGCGGCCTACAGCTACGCCAAGGCGGTCGACGACGGCGAGAAGGTGGTGGTCGGGGTCAACCGCTTCACCGACGCCGAGGCCGAGGCGGCCGAGGTGTTCCCGATAGACGTGGCGCTCCAGCAGCTCCAGGTCGACCGCACCAGGTCGGTACGGGCGGAGCGGGACCGGGCCGCGGTCGACCGCGCCCTGGCCGACGTCGCGGAGACGGCGCGGGGTGAGGGCAACCTCCTCGTGCCGATGAAGGCCGCGCTGGCGCAGATGGCCACGCTCGGCGAGGTGTCGGACGTCCTGCGCGGGGTGTTCGGCGTCTACCAACCCGGCGCCTGACCCGCGATGCCGGGCGGCGTGTCGTTCTGGCCGCTCTTCGACCTGGTCGTGCGTGCCCTGCGCCTGGAGTGGCGGCTGACCCGCGAGGAGGAATTCCAGGCCCTGGTCGACGTGCCGGGGCGTGAGTGAGCGGGGTGAGCGAGACGGGGAACACGAGACGGGGGGTGGGGTCGCTCGGTCGTCGCGAGTCCCTTCGCGAGCGAGCGGGGTCGGCGGCGAGCGGGTCGTCGTTTTTTGTGTGGTTTCCCTTCCCAACCCGATCGAGGCTGTGGCCGAGGAGCGACGCTTGCCCCAGGAAGCCTCGGCAGGGGTGTCGACGACCTTCCGACCCGGAGGCACGCAACCTGCGGGCCGGGACTCGCTCCAGCGGGCCCGACGGCGTGTGGCCCCGTTCGAAGCGGTCCTCCCCGCCCTGGAGGGGCTGAGACAGACCGGAGCCTTCTCCTTGCCGAGCGCCCCAGGCCTCGGATGGTCCCGTCCATCACAATGGGCCGGCGGCGCTCCCCCACAGTGCGAAGCGGGCGGTGCTCACGCTGGGCGATCCGAATGCCGTACTGAAGACCTGGACCACCGCTGCCGCTCCCTTGGCCCGTCGGTCGACAACAAGCATCCGGACGTCGTTGCGTTCGGCGACTAACCGGGCGGTCGCGATGAGCGTGGGTGTTACCGTCACCGGCCGGTAAGGGTTGTAGGCCTCCTGCCCCTCGAGGAACAAATCGAGCCCGGCTGGATTCATCTCGTCCGGCATGAAGGTCGGGACGCCGGTCAGGTCGGGATGCTCGGCGTAGCCTCCGACGAGTCGGAATCGGTAGCCGGAGGCCACCTGCCAAAGCATCGGCTCTGCGTAGAGCGGCGAGGCAATCGGGTAGGAGATGGTCACGGGATACCCCGTGGGATTGGCGTCGCTCACCACCGTCGGGAGACCCCCTGCAGGCTGCGAGGGGTTCGGCCACGTGGGCAACTGGGTGACGACGAGGATCAGCAAGACGACGCAGGCCACGGCGCCAGCCACCGCTCCCCCGGACCGGCTGGAACCGTGGTGATGGAGGTGGACCCGCACGCCTGCCCGGCGGATGTCGTCCAGGCCAAACGCCACGATCGCCGCCGTACAGGCCGCGGTCGCCATCGAGATTCGGACGGGGAGTAGGTTGTCCAGCAGCGGAAAGTGTTGGATGACCTGGAATGGGAGCGGGATCCCCGTGGAGTGCCCGTCGATCCCACAGGTGCGGCCCGAGCGAGAGCACGACGGCACCCGCCCATAGAGCGATCGCAAGCTGCATACGTGGGCTACGTCGTGACCGCCAGATGAGGAACGCGGCGACGAGCAGCACGGGGATGCCAATGTACCCGCCCTCCTCCGAGAAGTTGCTCATCGGGACACCCGCGAAGTGGATGCCGAGCGAGAACCGTTGGAGCGGCCCGGGTGCGATCAGACTCATCACGTCGTTGTAAAAGGGGTTGCTGATGGGCTGGGCCGTTCCCGAGTAGTGCTGGGGACCGTCAATCATCATCCAGATCGGGTAGGCGAGGAGTGCCAGGGCGACGCCGGCGGCCAGTCCGAGTGACCTCAGCACCGGCAGCGCCGCCTCACGGACCTGGGACCGGTAGCGGATGGCGACGCAGGCGACCCCCCAGGCGGTCAGCAGGGCGACAGTCGCCATCACTTCCGGCTCGGTCAGGAACTGCGCTGTCACGAGCAGTCCGAGTTGGATCCCGAGTCTGACGGATGAGCCCTGTCGACGAACGATCGACACGACGGTGAGTGCGATAAACGGGGGGATCGGGGCGAATATCAGTACGAGGTGGCCCGTGCTATGACCGACCGCGAACGGAGAGAATCCGTACATCAGGCCGCCGATAGCAGCCGCGACCGGCCAAACCCCCCACTTCCTAAGGACGACGAAGAAAGCCGTCGCTGAGGCCGGCATGGCCAAGATCATCAGCATGTTCGCCCTGGCGATGGGCCCCATGAACAAGGCGAGCGGTGTAGTGAGTAAGCCGAGGAAAGGTGCTTCGGTGTTCTGGGCCAGGTCCACGCCGTGCGGGACGAGGATGGCGTCGGAGAAAAGCGGATTGAGCCCGTGCGCCAACGCGTGGGGCACCCAGGCGAGAAACCACATTGCGAGCACCGAGTCGGAAGTTGCCCCGAACAGTCGATCCGACGTCCAGGGGAGCACCGGCCAGAACGCGGCGAGCCCGATGACGAGGTAGCCGAACACGACGACCACAGCGAAGAGCCGCCCATTTCGACGGTGGAGCCCGATCTCCTCGTCACCGGTGCGGTCATCTATCCGTCGGAGCTCGGTGACGTCGATGGTGGTCATGGAGCCTTTCTCGAGGTGCCGCCCCATCGGGCCGTTGTGCGCCGCCGTGCGGAGAAGAGCGCGCCGAAATTTACCAGCGATCCGCACAGGAGCGTGGACGAGGCGTCCGTCCCGACCCGCGCCGTGGATGCACAGCCGAGTGCCTGCCTCCGGGCCCACGACGACACCGGACCGCATCACGCCGAGCAGCGTCACCGGCGATCAGTCCGCCGTCAGTACCCGGTACCGGGCCTCGAAGACGTCCAGCGGCATCTGGCCATACGGTGACATCGCCAGACGCTCGATCGCGCCACGTGGGAACAACGGCGGCGCGACGACATAGAGATCGCCGGCCTGGAGTCGTGCCTGCACATGTTCGTGGGGCCGGCGCGGGCCGGCTGAGCAGGCCGCCGGTTCAGGTCGGCGGTTCAGGCCGTGACGACGGCCGCGAAGTGCTCCACCACCGGGAAGGGCTCGTAGAAGTGATGGAGGGCCGCCCGCCACTGCTCGTAGGCCGGCGACCCGCGGAACCCCTCCGTGTGGTCCTCGAGGCGCTCCCACTCGACGCGCAGGAGGAAGCAGCTCGGCCGTTCGACGCCGCGTTCCACCCGGAGCGACAAAAAGCCCGGGCTCGCCGCGATGAGTGCCTTGGCCCGCTCCATGGCCTCGACGAACTCGGTCTCCCTCCCCGGGATCACGTCGAGGAGCGCGTGTTCCGTGATCACCGGCCGAGGAGCCGCGACCGCAGGCCGGGGTCCGTGGCGGCGTCGATCGCCGTCCAGGCCAGGGCCACGGCTCCGTCGCGGACGGCGGCGTCGGCCGACGCGGTGACGCAGGCGGCGGCGAACTCGGGCTGGTGGTTGACGGCGCCGCGTGCCTCTATCCCGATGAGGGGATGGATGGACGGCACGGCGAGCGACACGTTGGCCATGTCGGTCGACAGCGTCGGCGGCGGCGTCCCCGCGTCGTCGGCCTCGAAGCGCCGTCCGAGCGTCTCTGCGTTGACCCGGTAGGCGGACTCGAGGTCGGGATCGGTCTCCATGTGCGAATACACCGGCGCCAACTCTTCGTAGTCGAGCGTGCAGCCCGTGGCGCGGGCGCCCGCCTCGAAGCAGGCCTCAACCCGGGGCCGCAGCGCGGCCAGGCCCTTCATCGTCAGGGACCGGACCATGTAGCGCGCCGTGACGGCGCCCGGGATGATGTTGGCAGCGCGCGTGCTCTCGGTGACGACGCCGTGCACCTGATCGCCGGGACGCAGTTGTTGGCGCAGGAGGCCGATCGCGACCTGGGCCACGGTCAGCGCGTCCTGGGCGTTGACGCCCTCCCACGGCGCGGCCGAGGCGTGGGCCTCCTTCCCGCGGAACCGGACGTCGAAGTGCGCCACCGCCAGGCACGTGCTGTGCAGCCATTCCGCGGGCCACGGGTGGACCATCATGGCCGCATGGACGCCCTCGAAGGCGCCCCGCTCCAGCATGAGCACCTTGCCGCCGCCCCCCTCCTCGGCGGGCGTGCCCAGGACGCGCACGGTGAGCCCGAGCTCGCCGGCGACCTCGGCCAGCGCGAGGCCGGCGCCCACCGCAGTGGCGGCGATGATGTTGTGACCGCAAGCGTGGCCTATCTCCGGCAGCGCGTCGTACTCGGCGCAGACGGCGACGGTGAGCTCGCCGTCCCCCGAGCGGGACTCCAGCGCCGTCGGCAGGTCGTAGACCCCGGTGGTGACGTCGAGGCCGCCCGCCCGCAGCGCCGCGGCGACCGCCCGCGCGGATTCGGTCTCGCCGAAGCAGAGCTCGGGGTGATCGTGGACGAAGTGGCTCAGCTCGACCAGCTGTGACAGGTGGCGGTCGACGGCGGCGGCGGCGGCCTCCTTGGCCGCCGCGCCCGGAGCCGGGCCGGGAGCCACCTACTCGATGACCGCCACGACGTCGCCGGCCCCGACCGAGTCCCCTGCGCTCACCCGCACTTCCTTCACGACACCGTCCTTCTCGGCGGCGACGGCGTTCTCCATCTTCATCGCCTCGAGCAGGCAGATGGTCTGTCCCACCTCGACGACGTCACCCACCGAGACGAGCACCTTGACGATGGTGCCCTGCATGGGGACGGTGACCTGCCCCGAGCCCGTACCGGCGGCGGTGGAGGTGGCGGCCCGCTTGGGCCGGGCCACCCCGCGCCCGGGTGCCGCCACGGTGCCGAGGTCGGGCACCCACAGGCGCACGGAGTAGCGGCGGCCGTCCACCTCGGCGGTGACGTCACGCTCCACCGTGGGCACCTCGTCGTCGGTGCGGGCGGGCTCCGCCGCTGCGGGCCCCGCGCTCGAGGCCGCTCAGGTCGAGCGTCTCCTCCACCCACTTCGTCGAGTGGGTGGCTGCGGCGAAGTCAGGGTGGCTCAGGATGACCTCGTGCGCGGGCAGCGTCGTCGCCACCCCGGTGATGCGGGTCTCGCCGATGGCGCGCAGCATCCGCCGCCGTGCCTTCTCCCGGTCGGGCGCCCACACGATGAGCTTGGCGATGAGGTTGTCGTAGTACTGCGAGACCGTGTCACCGGCCTCGTACCCGGCATCGAGGCGCACCCCGGGGCCGGCGGGCTGGTGGAACGAGGTGATCGTGCCGGGCGAGGGGGAGAAGCGGCCGCCGCTGGGGTCCTCGGCGTTGATGCGGACCTCTATGGCATGGCCGTTGCGGCGCACGTCCTTCTGGGTGAAGTCGAGCGCTTCGCCCGACGCGATGCGGATCTGCCACTCGACGAGGTCGAGGCCGGTCACGAGCTCGGTCACCGGGTGCTCCACCTGGAGGCGGGTGTTCATTTCGAGGAAGTAGAACTCGCCGTCCTGGAACAGGAACTCCACGGTGCCCGCGTTGTAGTAGCCGCAGGCCTCGGACACCTTGACCGCCGCTTCCCCCATGGCGCGGCGCACCTTGTCCGGAAAGGCCGGTGCCGGGCTCTCCTCGACCAGCTTCTGGTGCCGCCGCTGGGCGGAGCAGTCGCGCTCGCCCAACCAGAGCGTGTGGCCGTGACGGTCGGCCAGCACCTGCATCTCGACGTGGCGCGGCCAGGTGAGGTAGCGCTCGAGGTAGATCTCCGGGCGGCCGAAGTACGCCTGGGCCTCGCGCGCCGCGGACTCCATCGCCTCGGCGGCCTCCCCGGGCGCCGCGACGACCTTCATGCCGCGCCCGCCGCCGCCGTAGGCGGCCTTGATCGCGACGGGCCATCCGTTTTCGTTGCCGAAGGACACCACCTCGTCGGGCGAGGTCAGCGGCTCGGAGCGTCCCGGGACCCCGGCCACGCCCGCCTTCTCCGCCGCCAGACGCGAGCTGATCTTGTCGCCCATGACCTCTATCGCCTCCGGGGGCGGCCCGATGAAGGTCACGCCCAGGTCGGTGATGGCGCGGGCGAAGTCGGTGTTCTCCGAGAAAAAGCCGTAGCCGGGGTGGACGGCGTCGGCCCCGCTCTGGTCGACGGCGGCGAGGATGGCGTCCGTGTTGAGGTAGCTCTCCGCGGCGGTCTCGCCGCCCAGGGCGTACGCCTCGTCGGCCATGCGGACGTGCTGGGCGTCGCGGTCGAGGTTCGAATACACGGCCACCGTGCCGATGCCCATCTCGCGGCATGTCCGGATGACCCGGACGGCGATTTCGCCGCGGTTGGCGATGAGGATCTTGTCGAGCACGCTGGGCCTTTCCTCTCGAAAACGAGGCTTCACCTTTGCACGCGCCGTATGGTGAGTGCCATGTCGGCCTGGGAGTGGCAGGTCCACTGGTTGGAGGAGATCGACTCGACCAACACCTACCTCCAGGCGCGGGCCCGGGAGGGCGCCCCGGAAGGACTGGTGGTGGTCGCGGACCACCAAACGGCGGGCCGGGGGCGCCTGCAGCGGCGGTGGGAGTCCCCGCCGGGGGCGAACCTGCTCGCCTCGGTCCTGTTGCGGCCCGACTGCATCCCGGACGATCTGCACCTCTGCACCACCGCCGTGGCACTGGCGGCGGCCGACGCCTGTCGCGAGGTGGCCGGGGTGGACGCCACGTTCAAGTGGCCCAACGACCTGCTCGTGGACGAGTCCAAACTCGCCGGGATCCTGGCTGAGGTCGAGTTCGGCGGCGGCGCGCCGCCGGCGGTCGTGGTCGGCATCGGCATCAACGTCGCGTGGCCGGGGCCGCCGGACGCCGGTGGAACCTGCCTGGAGGACGTGGGCGGGAGCGCGCAGCCGGTGGACCGAAAAGCGCTCCTCGACCACCTCCTCTACGACCTGGCGCCCCGCCGCGAGATGCTCGACGACGCGCAGGGCCGCCGGGTGCTGGCCGACGAGGTGCGCCGCCGGTGCAGCACGCTGGGACAGCGCGTGCGGGTGTCGCTGGCCGACGAAGAGCTCACCGGCTTCGCGCACGGCATCGACCGCTCGGGGCGGCTGGTGGTCGAGACGGACACGGGCCTGCGCACCGTCACGGCAGGCGACGTGGTGCACCTCCGTCCCTGCTAGCGGGGTCAAGGAGGGGGTCGCGCGGCGGGGCTAACATGTGTCGCCTATGCGCCTTCTCGTCACGGGAGGTGCCGGTTTCATCGGGTCGAATTTCGCCCGCTACTGGGTCGAGCAGCACCCCGAGGACCATGTCGTCGTCTACGACGTGCTCACCTATGCCGGCAACCGACCCAACCTGTCCGACATCGAGGACCGGATCGTGTTCGTCCAGGCCGACATCTGCGACCCCGTCGCGGCCGAGAAGGCCCTGCGCGGCGAGTCGATCGACACGATCGTCCACTTCGCCGCCGAGTCGCACAACTCGCTCGCCGTCCTCAACCCGGGCCTCTTCTTCCGCACCAACGTGCTGGGCACCCAAACCATGCTGGAGGCGGCCCGCCAGGCCGAGGTGGCGCGCTTCCACCACGTCTCGACCTGCGAGGTCTACGGCGACCTCCCGCTGGACACCGAGGACGTCTTCACCGAGGAGAGCCCGTACCGGCCGCGCACGCCGTACAACGCCAGCAAGGCGGGGGCGGACCACGCCGTGCGCGCGTACGCCGAGACCTACGGGCTGCCCATCACGATCACCAACTGCGCCAACAACTACGGGCCCTACCAATTCCCAGAGAAGCTGATCCCGCACTTCTGCGCGCTGGCGCTCGACGACAAGCCGCTGACGCTCTACGCATCGACGGAGAACCGCCGCGAGTGGTTGCACGTGCGCGACCACTGCACTGCCATCGACGCCGTGCTGGCGCGGGGCCGGCTGGGGGAGACCTACCACGTCGGCAGCGGCGTGGAAGCCTCCATCATGGAGGTGGCGGACCGGATCCTGGCGGCGCTGGGCAAACCCGACTCGCTCAAGACGATCGTGCCGGACCGCCCCGGCCACGACCGCCGCTACGTGCTCGAGGCCTCGAAGCTGCAACGCGAGCTGGGCTGGGCGCCGTCGGTGGAGTGGGAGCAGGGGCTGGCCGACACGGTGGCGTGGTACGCAGCCCACCGGGAATGGTGGGAGCCCCTGGTCGCCCGCGCCCCGGTCGTCGAAGGGGCCTGGGGAGCGGGCTGAGCGGTGCGGATCCTCATCACGGGCGCGTACGGGCAGCTCGGGCGGGACCTCACCGACGCCCTGGCCGGGCGGGTGCCAGACGGCGGGCGCCGCTGTGCGCTGCTGGGCCCCGAGGGACCCCGCGAAGGGCTCAGGCATGAGGTCCTGGGGACCGATATCGACACCATGCGCGTCGACGAGCGGGACGCCGTCCTGCAGACCTTCCTCGACTTCCGCCCCCAACTTGTGTTGCACGCCGGGGCCTTCACCGCGGTGGACCTCTGTGAGAGCGAGGTCGACGCCGCGTACGCCGTGAACGCCATCGGCACGCGCAACGTCGCGGAGGCGGCGGCGCTGGTGGGGGCGCACGTGGTCGCCGTGTCGACCGACTACGTCTTCGACGGCACGGGCACCCGCCCCTACCGCGAGTGGGACCCGCCGTGCCCGACCTCGGTCTACGGCGCATCGAAGCTGGCCGGCGAGCGCGAGCTGCGTGAGCTGTTGCCGGGCTCGACGGTCGTGCGCACCAGCTGGCTCTGCGGCGCGCACGGGAAGAACATGGTGGTCACGGCGCTGCGCCTGGCCGAGGGCGAGGGAGAGTTGCGCTTCGTCGACGACCAGCACGGGTCGCCGACGTTCACGGCCGACCTGGCGCCGGCGCTCATCACGCTCGGACTCGACCGCCGGCCGGGCATCTTCCACGTCACCAACAGCGGTGCCACGACGTGGTGCGGCTTCGTGCGGGCCATCCTGGCCGAGGCCGGGGCGGACCCCGAGCGGGTCAAGCCCATCCGCACCGCCGATCGGGACGATCCGGCGCCCCGGCCGGCCTATTCGGTCCTCGACAACACGGCGCTACGTCTGAGCGGCCTGCCGGCCCTGCCCGACTGGCAGGACGGCATGTCCCGTCTGGTGCGCGCGCTGCGGGCCGCCAACGCGGAGGCGGCGGCATGAGCAGGACGAACGGAGGATCGAGGGGTGTGCCGCGGGTGGTGGCGGTGGTCGGCGCGGGCTACGTCGGCCTGCCCACGGCGGCCACGCTGGCGAGCTTCGGCCATTCGGTGACGCTGGCCGAGCGGGAGCCGAGCCGGCTCGCCTCCCTGCGCCGCGGCCGCATGCCCATAGTGGAGCTCGGGCTCGAGGACCTGGTGGCGGACGCCGTGTCGGCGGGACGGCTGCGCTTCACCGACTCGGCGACCGAGGCCGTGAAAGGAGCGGAGTTCGTCTTCCTGTGCGTCGCGACGCCCCAGAGCGCGGACGGGTCCGCCGACCTCTCCTACGTCGAGGCGGCGGCCAAGGAGATCGGCGGCTCGCTGCAGCCGGGTGCGATCGTGGTGAACAAGTCGACGGTGCCCGTGGGCTCGGCCACCATGGTGGAGCAGGTCATCGGGCGCTCCGACATCGCCGTGGTCTCCAACCCGGAGTTCCTGCGTGAGGGGACGGCGATGCTCGACAGCCTGCATCCCGACCGCATCGTCGTCGGGGCGGACGACCCGCAGGCGGCGGCCCAGGTGGGCGAGCTGTTCTGGGCCACGGGGGCGCCGCTGATCGTGACCGACGCGACGACCTCGGAGACGATCAAGTACGCGTCCAATGCGTTCCTGGCCACCAAGCTGAGCTTCGTGAACGCGCTGGCCGGCCTGTGCGAGGAGGTCGGGGCGGACGCCCGCGACGTCCTGCTCGGACTCGGCTACGACAAGCGGATCGGGTTCGAGTTCCTGCGCCCCGGCCCTGGATGGGGCGGATCCTGCCTGCCCAAGGACACCCGCGCCCTGCTGCACATCGCGCGGGAGGCCGGCTACGACTTCTCTCTCCTGGCCGGGGCCATCGCCTCCAACGATGAGCAGCTCGACCGCGTCGTCGCCAAGGTGGAAACGGCCGGTGGCGGCACCGTCCAGGGTGTGAAGGTCGCCGTCTGGGGCCTGACCTTCAAGGCCAACACCGACGACCGGCGCGACTCGCCGGCGCTGCAGATCACGCGGCGCCTGGTGGACCTCGGGGCCACCGTGCAGGCCTTCGACCCGACGGTAGCGGCGGGTGCCGCCGGTACGGACGGCGAGGCGGACGTGGCCGACGACCTGCAGGGACTGACACTGTGCGCCGACCCCTACGAGGCCGCCACCGGCGCCCGAGCGGTCGTCGTCCTGACCGAATGGGACGAGTTCCGCTGGCTCGACTTCGCCCGGGTCCTCGAGGTGATGGCGGAGCCGTCCATCGTCGACGCCCGCAACCTGTTGGACCCCGCCGCCGTCCGGCGCATGGGCTTCCACTACACCGGGATCGGGCGCCAGTGAGCCGGGTCGTGGTGGCGGGCGGAGCGGGGTTCCTCGGCTCGCACCTCGGCGACTTCCTGGTGGGGCGCGGCGACACCGTCGTGTGCCTCGACGACCTGTCGTCCGGGTCGCGGGAGAACATCGCCCATCTCATGGGCGACGAGCGCTTCAGCCTGATCGTCACCGACGTCAGCGAGAAGGTGGAGCTCGAGGACGACTCGAAGATCGACGCCGTCTGCAACCTGGCCTCTCCGGCGTCGCCGCCGGCGTATCTCGCCCGGCCCTTCGACACGCTCGCGGTCGGGAGCGAGGGGACGCGGCGCCTGCTGGAGCTGGCCCGCGCCCACGAGGCCCGCTTCCTGATGGCGAGCACGAGCGAGGTCTACGGCGACCCCGAGGTGCACCCGCAAATCGAGTCGTACCGGGGCAACGTCGACCCCACCGGCCCGCGCAGCGTCTACGACGAGGCGAAGCGATTCGCCGAGAGCCTCACCATGGCCATGCACCGCACCCACGGGGTCAACGTCGGCATCGCGCGCATCTTCAACACGTACGGGCCGCGCCTGTCCCCGGGGGACGGGCGGGTGGTGTCCAATTTCATCGTGCAGGCGCTTCGCGGCGAGCCCCTGACCGTCTACGGCGACGGCACCCAGACGCGGAGCCTGTGCTACGTCGACGACGAGATCCGGGGCCTGGTGGCCCTGCTCGACTCGACGTTGATAGGGCCGGTGAACATCGGCAACCCGGACGAGCGCTCCATACTGGACCTGGCCCACTTCGTGGTGGAGGTGACCGGGTCGACCTCGGAGCTCGTCTTCCAGACCCTCCCCACCGACGACCCGACCCGCCGCTGCCCGGACATCACCCTGGCCCGGACGGAACTGGGCTGGTCGCCTACGGTCGGGTTGCGCGAGGGGATCGAACGGACGATCGCGTACTTCGCGGAGAGGATCGAGGCGTCATGACGGACACCGGGGTGGAGGAGCCGATCGCGCAGCGGGAGTACCGCTCCCTCACGGTGATCATGCCCGTCTACAACGAGCGGACGACGGTGGCGGAGATCATCCGGCGCATGCGCGCGGTGGAGCTGCCCCTCACACTGCAGGTGATCGTGGTCGACGACGGATCAACCGACGGTTCGGACAAGGTCCTGCGCGCGGTCGAGGACTCGACCGTGCGGGTCATCCGCCACGAGAACAACCAGGGGAAGGGGGCGGCCATCCGCACGGGGATGGCGGAGTCCCGGGGCGACCTGTTGATCATTCAAGACGCCGACCTCGAGTACGACCCGGGCGACTGGCCCCGCATGCTCGACCCGATCATGAAGGGCAAGGCGCGCGTGGTCTACGGCAGCCGGTTCACCGGCGAGCGCAAGAACATGCTGCCGCTGCACTGGTTCGGCAACAGGCTCCTGTCGCTGGTGACAAACGTGCTGTACAGCTCGACCTTGTCGGACATGGAGACGTGCTACAAGCTGTTCGACTCGCAGGTGCTCGAAGGGATCACGATCGTCTCGGACCGGTTCGAATTCGAGCCGGAAATCACCGCCAAGGTGTTGCGGCGCGGTCACCGGATTTACGAGGTCCCGATCTCCTACGCCGGCCGCGAGTTCGACGAGGGCAAGAAGATCACGTGGCGCGACGGGTTCAGCGCGCTGAAGGCGCTGATCAAGTTCCGCTTCGCGAAGGAGTAGCGACCCCGCGGTGGCCGTGATCGGCGCGGTCGTCGTTGACCACGACGCGGGTGCGCACCTCGACGGCTGCGTGCGCTCCCTCCTGGCCGAGGGAGCGTCGCCGGTGGTCGTGGTGGAGAACGGCTCGCCCGGCAGCTCGGCGGCCGCCCTGGCCGGGCTGCTGGACGGGGAGGCGGGGTCGCCGGTCCGCATCGTGCGGCCGGGACGGAACCTGGGGTTCGGTGCCGGGGCCAACCGCGGGCTTGCCGCCCTGGCGGGGGAGGCGGAGCCGCCGGAGCGGGTCCTGGTCTCCAACCCAGACCTCGTCGTGCACCCCGGTGCGTTGCCAGCACTGCAGGACGCCCTGGACGCACACGTGGCCTGGGCCATCGTCGGACCGCGGATCTTCGACGAGACCGGCGAGGTCTATCCCTCGGTGCGCCACTTCCCGGCCTTCGTCGACGCGGCCGGCCATGCACTGCTGGCACTCTTCAACCCCGACAACCCCTTCACCCGGCGGTACAACCCCGGGCCGCCCCCGGGTGAGGTCGTCGTCCCCGCGGACTGGGTCTCGGGGTCCTGTTTCCTGGCGCGCCGGAGTGCGCTGGAGGAACTGGGCGGCTTCGACGAGGCCTATTTCATGTACCTCGAGGACACGGACCTGTGCTGGCGGGCCCATCACGCCGGCTGGGGGGTGGGCTTCGCCGGCACGGCGGAGGTGACCCATGTCCAGGGCTTTAGCACCGCCCGACACCCCTACCGCATGATGGTCGAGCACCATCGGTCCGCGTTGCGCTTCACCGTGCGGACGACCACCGGCTGGCGCCGGCTGGTCTTACCTCTGGCCGTTGCGGTCCTGGGCTTGCGCATGGCAATTTCAGCGGTCCGTATCGCGCGCTCGAGATAATCGCTCGTGAGCTGGGGCAGCCGGACCGCGTTGTTCGCCGTTACCCTGCTCGTGGCGGCGGGACTCACCGTGCTGCTGGTCGCCCTGTCGGGAGGTCCCGGTTCGCGGGGGGCGACCACGCACTCGAGCCGGGTCCACGTGGAGCCGGAGCCGGCATTCGGGCTGCCCCCGGCGTCGCTGGGCTGCCACGGCGCAGTCGCCCTGCCGGGTGGCGCCACCCGCCTGCCTCTGACGGTCAGCACTGTGGCGGGGCAGGTCGCCGAGTCGGTGAACGTCTGCATAGACGGGCAGGGGCCCTATCCGTTCGTGCTCGACAGCGGAGCGGGGGAGTCGACCATCGACGCGCATCTGGCGAAGCGCCTGCACCTGGCCAGGGCCGGGCCGCCCAGCCTGTTCGCCGGGGTCGGCTGCACCGGCACGGCACAGCCGGTCTCGGTGGGCTCGTGGGACGTGGAAGGGTTCGCGCTGGCGCCGCAGCAGCTGACGGCGGCGACGTTGCCCGAGATCGGCGGGAAGGGCGAGCCCAGGGGCCTCCTGGGCTCGGATGTGCTCAGCCGCTTCGGCGCGGTCCGCATCGACTTCGGGGCGGGCGCGCTGGTGCTGCCCGGCCCGCAGGGCCAACCGCTCAGCGGGTTCACACCGGTGCAGGGGCCGGTCGGGCCGCCACCGCCGGCGGTGCTCACGGGCGGGCAGGGGACCACCGTGCCCCTCTCCGTGACGCCCATTCCGGGGGACGTGGCGCTCAACGTCAGCGTGCGCTTCGGCACCGGCCCGAAACGGACCTTCACCGTGGACACCGGCTCCTCGGCCAGCGTGGTGGCCTCGTCGGTGGCGCATGCGCAGTCGCTCCCCGGCACGAATCTGGCGCAGCGCCAGGCCACGGTCTGCTCCATCATCACGGTCCCGTTGGTGCACAGCGGCCCCTGGTCCGCGTCGGGCGTGACGCTGTACCCGCAACTCGTCGGGTCCACGAACTTCGGGGTCATCAGCCTGGGCGGGATACAAGGGCTGCTCGGGTCGGACCAGCTGAGGCGCTACGGGTGGGTCGTGTTCGACTACACGGGGGCGCAGATGGTGCTGGGGTAGGTCGTCAGGGAGACCGGCGGGGCGTCAGGCGGGTACGTCGACGAGCGGCCACACCTCGACGACGCCGTGGGCAACCGCGCAGGGCGTCCCGGCCACCTGCTCTATCGCCGCTTCGAGGCTGAGTGCCTGGAGCAACGCGAAGCCAGCGACGGGAAGATCGGACCGCAGGTAGGCGCCGCTCTCGGCCGTGAGCCCGGTTCCGTTCGGGTTCCGGACCCGGGTCGGCCTGCCGAAGGCGCCGATCACCGCACCCTGGGATACGAGCCAGGCGTCGTGCGCGTGGGCTTTGTCCCGCACGGCGGGGTCGGTCGACTCGTATCCTTTCTCGTCGCCGTAACCGATTGTCAGAAATGTCTGCATTGCGGTGAATCTCCCTTTTGCCTTGAGGTGCCTTCGAGGGACGTGCTGCACTGCAGCTGGACGGGGCCGGAACCGGTCACGTCAGCGCCCTCCCCAACTGGTCGAGGAGCTCGCTGGTCCCCTTTTCGCGGACAGCGGGGTCGTCCCGACCGTCCAGGAACACGCCCTGCTCGGTGAAGGTCAAGGTCGTGCCGTCCCCGGCCGGGGCGAACTCGACGGTGGTGACCGAGACGGAGATGAGGTCGGCGTCGGCCTTCATGGTGTAGCCGTAGACGATCCGCTGCTCGGGAACGATGTCCTGATAGGTCGCCTCGTAGGTGTAGACGGGCCCGTCGGGAGGGCCGCCTCGGTTGGTCTCGGTGCCACCGATCGAGAAGTCGAGCGCAAGGTTCTCGTTGATCTCGCCTGGCGCGCCGAACCAGCGGCCCTTGGCCTCCTTGCTCGCCCACGCCGCGAACACGCGCGTCGGCGGAACCGGATAGGTGCGACTCAGCACGAACGTGCCGTGCTCGGCGTTCCTCTTCGTCATCATGTGGTCTCCTTATCTTTCGTCGTCGTTCTCGTGTGCAGCGCGTTCTGCGGCGAGGTCTGCGCCGAGGATCTCCCCGAGCCGGTCCAGCCGGCGTTCCCACACCGCGCGCTGGCCGGCGAACCAGTCCGCGGCCAGCTCCAGCCCGACCGGCTGCAGCCGGCAGGTGCGGACGCGCCCGATCTTCTCGGAGCGCACCAGCCCGCACGACTCCAGGATCGCCAGGTGCTGCACAACTGCGGACAGCGACATGTCGAGGGGCTCGGCCAGCTGGCTCACCGTCGCCGGTCCCCGCCCGAGGCGCTCGACCATGTCCCGCCGGCCGGGGTCACCCAGCGCCTTGAACACCCCGTCGACCGGTGCAGATTGCTTAAGCATTCACTTAAGTATAGGTATCCACCAGGGCGGGCGTCAAGGGACGGGACCAGAGAAACGACGAAGTCCCCCGGGAAGGAACGGACGGGCAGCCGACTCAGTCCGAAGATGCGACCGGCCTGCGGACAGGCCGGTCGTGCTCTCTCAGATCGTGTCGTCGTCGACGGCGCGGGAGATCCAAGGGATCACCTCGTCGAGCATGTCGCTGAGTGACGTCGTGGCCTCGAAACCGAGGAGGCGCGCCGCTTTTTCTGTCGATGGGACGCGGCAGGCCACATCGTGCTCGAACGGAGGGTCCGATACGTAGCGGAACGGCTCGTCACCGCGGATCTTCGACCAAATGGTCTGCGCGAGTTCGAGGACCGTGGTCGACGCTGGCGTCGAGAGATTGAAGTCCTCGTTGAGGGCCGCGGGATGCTCCATCGCCGTCGCAATCCCTTTTGCGAGGTCTCCGCCATAGGTGTAATGACGGACCTGACTCCCGTCGCCGAGGATGTGGAGCGGATCCTGCCCCTTTAGCACCTTCTGGACGAGGTCGGGTACGACATGGCTCATGGCCAGGCGTACGTTCCCGGACAAGATCTCGACGTCGCCGAGCGCTCGCCGTTCGCCGATACCGACACAGTTGAACGGGCGCAGGATGGTGTAGGGGAGACCGTACTGGGAGTGCGCGGCACGGGCGAAGTATTCGACTGCCAGCTTCTGAAACCCGTAGGACGAAATGGGCGGTGGTATTTCGTGCTCTTGTCCTTCGGTCGACGGCCACGACGTCGTCGATTCGAACACCATGGACGACGACAGATATATGACCTTTTTGAGCCGGCCCTCGCGACGGGACTCGATCGCGGCGTCACATGAGGCCGCGATAATGCGCTCGTTGGTGGCCAGGAGGTCGTACGCGTAGGTGTGGAAGTAGGAGATTCCACCGATCATTGCCGCGCCCACGATGAAGTGATCGCAGTCGCTGAGGAGCTTCTTCATCAGGTCGGCGTCCCTGGCATCACCCTCCACGAACTGGTAGTCGGGGTGCTCATCGTAGGACTTGGTGATCCTGCCGTATTTCGAGAGATTGTCGAGGCCGACGACCTCGTAACCCCGACGGAGCAATTCCTCCACCACGTATCCCCCGATGAATCCCGCCGAACCGCTGACGAGGACCTTCGACATCGATCAATTGCTCCTTCTCGTCATTCACGGTCTCGATGTCTCGATGACCTTTCGAATGTGCCCAACCCAGGTCTTCAGGTGCTGCCGCTGGTCGGGTCCAAGCGACCCCGCAGTCTCTCGACGGTCAGCTTCGGGCCGAAGGCAAATACATACCACCGCAGGTAGTGGGGAAGCCATTTGCCCACCTTGAAGTTGGACTGTCCGCTCGTCCGTTCGAGCCAGATCGTCGGGATCTCGGCGACGGGGAGACGAAGCCGTCGAGCCTTCGCCACGAGCTCGAGTCCAACCTCGAACCCTGCATCGGAGTCGATGCCGACGTTTCTCACGAATTCGGTCGAATAGGCCTTGAAGGAGTTCGTCGCATCCCGGGTCCCGACGCGGGCCACGAGGTGGAGCGAAACCCCGGCGAGTCTTGACAACGAGCTTTTCAGAAAGGGGCCGCCGATTTGACGACCTCCCCTCGCATAGCGCGATGCGGCAGCGATGACGACTCCCCGATCAACCAGCCGGGCCAGTGGGTCAATCTGCATGGGATCATCGCAACCGTCCGCCATCGTTACGACGGCGACGTCCGCCGCCGCTTGTGCGAAGCCGAACCGGATGGCACGCGCCGGTCCCGGGCCGTACAGATTGTGGACTGGGACCACTCGGGAGTCGGCTCGCTGGCACTTCTCAATCCAAGGAGCACTCGTATCGTCCTCCGAGTCGTATACGACGAGGACCTCACACGACAGCTGCACCGAAGCCAGGATGCGTTCGATGCAGGGTACGATCGCTTCGCCCTCGTTGTAGGTGAGGACGATCACCGAAACCTGCGGCTTCATAGCACGGTTCCCTTGCCGAGCATTCCCGATACGTCGACGACGGGCACCTGCACGTCCAAGTGGTTGTAGGTTTGGTGGGGCGTCGACAGGATCAGCAGATCGGACCGGTCGATTACCTGCTCCAGTGGCAAGAGGTCCGGGTCGATGGTCACGAAGGGATCGTGACAAAGCACTTCCTTCGCCTTGAAACGCAACAGGCGCTTGAGCTTGTAACTCAGGCTCGAACGAATGTCATCCGACTCCGCCTTGAACGACATGCCCAACAGCCCGACCGTCATGGTGTCCAGCGGATACGTTCTCTCGAGTCGGGACACCATGTAGAGGGGCAAGCCCTCGTTCACCATCATGGCGGCTTGACCGAGCACAAAGTTGTTGTTGTTGAACGCGGCAAGTTGCATCGTGTCCTTCAGGAGACACGGACCGGCGGCGAAGCCGGCTCCCGGCAAGTCGCTCGCACGCGGGTAATCAAAGGTAAGGCCTGCCCGAATGCGTTCGTAGTCCAAACCGAAGTCGTTTGCCATCATGTAGAGCTGGTTGGCAATCGCAAAGCGGATGTACCGCCACGTATTGGTGAACAGCTTCGCGAGCTCGGCCTCTTCAGGCTGCAGACGGACCATCTGTGAGGCCAGGTTGCCGAACAGCTTCTCCGCGCGGTCCATGCCGGAGGGGTGCCGGCTCGACACGATCTGGGGGAGCTGGTACAGCTCGGTCATTGCTCTTCCCTCGGCGATTCGCTCCGGACAGAACGCCACGTCAATCGACTTCCCGAGCGCGGCCACCGTGGCCTCGACCAGGGCGGTCGTGCCGGGGTAGACGGTCGAGCGAAGGACCAGCAATTGCCCTTCCCGGAGGAACTCGCCGATTTGAGTCACCGCCCGCGACACCACGTTGGGATCCGGATTGAGGTGCTCGTCCACCGGTGTGCCGATCACCAAGATCACGTTCTCCGCACCTGCCACGACGCGCGGGTCCGTGGTGGCAACGAGCTGTTTGCCGATGACCCGTTTCAGAACTTCTTCTGCGCCAGTCTCCGTGAACGGCATCAGACCTTTTGATACCTGCTCGACAGGCTGACTGTTTATATCGAAGACAGCGACCTGCAAGCCGCAGTCGGCAAAAGCCAGCCCGAGAGGCAGTCCGACGTGGCCGCAGCCACCCACAATCGCCAGGTCTCTCTCGAAATCCATCCCCGACCTCTCCTCATCCTTGAATGCCCCTCAGGACGCTTCGAAGTAACTCCTCCGATTGCCAAATGTAGACCACGCCGGAAACCCTAAAGAAGGGACCGAGCATTGGACGTGCAAGAACCGACTGAACCTCACTGCTACCCCTGCTGAGACACCTTCGCGACTCGGGAAATGAAGGACGAGCAACCCACGCGTTTACCGGGGAAACGCAGGGTGGAATGAGCGATAGCGGGTAACGAATACTGGGGTGTCCTAGACATCGCGGGATCTCTCGGACTTCAGCACCCCACGCCGTTCAGAGGTGATCCGCCCTCGCCGTCGAGACCAACAGCGACGCCTCCACAGGTGTCGTCTCCACCACGAGCGTGTGTCCGGAGGTCGTTCTCACAGTGCCGAACGTCACTGGCGCCAATCCGAGGTCCGATGAACCCTTGCTCGTCGTTGCAGGTGGTGGCCTGGTGCTGTGGGTTTCGAGGCTCATTCCGGGCCCGAGAGGCCGAGCATCTGCGTCACGCCGTGGTCGCGGCCGGCCGTGTAGGCGCCGTCGACCGGCAGGGCGTGGCCGGTGACGAAGGACGCGTCGTCCGAGAGGAGGAAGGCGGCCACCGACGCGATCTCCTCGGGCCGTCCCATGCGGTGGCCCAGTTTGTGCTCGCGGAGGATGTCGGCCCGCACCTCCTGCATGCCCGGACCGAAGATCACGTCGGTCATCGGCGTTTCGATGAAGCCCGGGCAGACCGCGTTCACCCGGATGCCGCGGCCCGCGTAGTCGATCGCCATGTTCTTGGTCAGGATGACCACGCCGCCCTTCGACGCGCTGTAGGCGCTGCCGCCCGCCGTCCCCTCGAGGCCCTCGATGCTGGCGATCGTCACCACGGAGCCACGCTGGCCGTCTCCGCGCTTCGGCTGGGTCAGTATTTGTGCGAGGACGTGCTTTGCCGTGAGGTACGTGCCCGTGAGGTTCACCGCGATGACGCGGTCCCACTCCTCGCGGGGCAGCAGGTGCACGGGGCCGCCGCCGGCCACGCCTGCAGCGTTGACCAGTCCGTGGACGGCGCCGCCGAAGGCGACCGTGGCGGCGACGAGTCGCTCGACGGCAGACTCTTCGGTGACGTCGGTGGGTGTGAAGGCCCAGCGGCCGGGGCCGTCCGGTGGCCCGGCCGGGTCTGTGAGGTCGGCTCCCATGACGTCGGCCCCCTCTTCGAGGAGCCGGGCGGCGGTGGCCCACCCGATGCCGGACGCGGCCCCCGTGACGATGTAGGTCCGTCCTTCCAATCCACGCATGGCGCCTCCTCGTGCCGTCCCGGTTTGTTTGCGCCACGGTCGCCCGGGCTGATAGGAGCAGGGCCACTGTTCTACCCCGGTGGCCCGGGGACGGCCCGACGGCAAGGGGGACCTCACGCCATGAAGTTCGCGCTGTTCTACGAGATTCCCGTCCCGCGGCCGTGGGAGCCCGACAGCGAGCTCGTGGCCTACCGCAACACTCTGGAGCAGGCGATTGCCGGCGACCGCTTCGGCTGGCACGCCTTCTGGACCGTGGAACACCACTTCCTGCAGGAGTACTCCCACTGCTCGAATCCCGAGGTCCTCTACGGCGCCATCGCGGCCCGCACCGAGCGCATCCGTCTCGGCTACGGCGTGCGGCTGATGCCGAAGCCCTACAACCACCCGGTGCGCACGGCGGAGTCGGTGGCGGTGCTCGATCTCCTCTCGGGCGGCCGGGTCGACCTCGGGACGGGCCGATCGGCGACGAGGGCCGAGCTCGAGGGCTTCGGCATCGATCCGAGCCAGAGCCGCCAGATGTGGCAGGAGGCCATCGGCCATGTCGTCGGGTGCTGGACCAACGAGGAGTACGAGTTCGAGGGCGAGTACTGGCAGATGCCCCGCCGGCGCGTCCAGCCCAAACCGTGGCAGAAGCCGCACCCGCCGCTGTGGGGCGCCACCACGAGCGACGAGGGGCACGCGCAGGTGGGCGACCTCGGGCTCGGGCTCTGCTCGTTCGCCGTCGGTCTGCCGCCGTCGGAGGTGAAGCGCAAGATAGACGTCTACCGCGAGGCCGTCGGCAAGTGCACGAATCCGATCGGGGCCTACGTGCACAACCAGGCGGCGACGTTCACCATGGCCATCTGCGGCCCCGACCGCCTGAAGGCGGAGGCAGAGGCGCGGGAGTCCTTCGAGTGGTACCCCAAGACGGGCGCCCGCCAGATCGCGACCCTGACCGACTGGATGGCCGAGCGGAACGAGTCGCTCGGCACCTACGCCTACGCCGCCGACATGAAGAAGACCGACGACGAGGGGACGCTCGATCTGCTCTCCCTCGAGTACTTGACGGGTGCGGGAGCGTGCGTGCTGGGGACGCCCGAGGACTGCCTGGAGGCCTGCCGGGCCTACGAGGCAGCCGGGGTGGATTTGCTGCTCTGCCTCGTCAATCCCTACAAAATTCCCCACGAGACGGTCATGCAGACGATCGAATTGATGGGGACCGAGGTCATTCCGGCGTTCTCCTCCCGAGAATCCTGAGAATTGGGGCCGCGCCCGGTGGCGGGCCGGCAGAAGACAGGCTTTCGGTATGGGACATCGATCTCGGCAGGGGATCACACGGATGGGCATCGGCGTCGTGCTGGCGTCGATGACGGCGTTGGCGATGAGCGGGCCGGCCGTGGCGTCGACCAAGACGACACGGGCCACCGCAACCCCCAAGCTGACGCAGCTGGGCCATGTCACCTTCTGGGAGTGCAGCGCCAAGACGACCGAGATGCTGGTCGTGGTCAACACGCTCACACTGCACCCCGGTCAGACGCTCGCCATCACGTTCACCGTGCGCAACCTGGCGGTGACGGGATGCAACTACACTGCCCCGGCGGCCAGCACCGCGGCTGGCGCTCCGGCGACCACGCTGCAGGCCGGCCCCTGCGGGTCCATCGGCTTCGAAATAGAGGGCGCCCACCGAAAGGATGTGTGGCCCGGGGTGCAGATCGTGCACTGCCCCGCCCTGGGTTTCGCGCAGCTGGCCTCGAACGCCACGGTTTCGGGCACCGGGACGTGGAACCAGACAGAGCCCAACAGCTCAAAGCGGGTGCCTGCGGGCAACTACACGCTGGTCGTCAACGGCCGGAACTTCAGCTTTCCGCTGCACGTGCTTGCACACTGATCTGCGGCGGGGCGGGGAGGCGGCGTCGGCGGGACGGGGCCGGGGGGCTGGGCCCCGTGGGCGGGTGGGGCCTCCGTGGAATGTACGTCTATGTGTACGTACATTCCACGTGTAGATATCTCCCGCGGGTGGTAGGCCGTCGGCCTCTTTCGACATGGCGGAGAGGCATCTATGCCCGCCCGGTGTGAGCCGGCGACCCCGTCATCCCGATGTCCGTGTCCTGAGCCGACCGGGACGCCTGCTCCGGCTCCTCCACCCCGCCCGGCGTCTGCGCCGGCGCGTCGTGCAAAGGCTCGCCGTGCTCAGGCGCGCCCAGGGCGGACATGGCCTGGAGCCAGCCGCCGGCGGCCGGTGGCGCCGTGTAGATCCGGTTGCGCCCCGCCGTCTTGGCGTCGAACAGGGCCTGATCCGCCTCCTCGAGCACCTCGCGGGCGGACAGCGGTGAGCCCGGGATCCAACAGGACACGCCGCCGCTGAGCGTCACGACGTGTGGTCCCGAGGGTCGTGCCCCGTGGGGAATGGCGGCCTGCAGGACGCTCTGGCGGATCCGGTCTGCCGCCACGGCGACGACGTCGCCCAAGCCGCAGTCGGGCATGAGGACCAGGAACTCCTCGCCGCCGTAGCGGTAGGCGCATTCGCCGGTCCGCACAACGAGGTCGATGCAGGAGGCGACTCTCCGGAGCGCCTGGTCGCCCTCCACGTGGCCGTAGTGGTCGTTGTAGCGCTTGAAGTAATCGATGTCGAAGATCGCGATCCCGTACGTCCGCCCGATGCGCAGCGCCCGCGCGTGCACCCGCTCAAGGTCCTCGTCCATGCGCCGCCGGTTCCCGAGACCGGTGAGTTGATCGGTCAGGGACCGCTCCAGCAGCTCCAGGTTGGCCCGCTCGAGCTGGGCCTGCGTCTGCACCAGCTGGTGATGCAGCTCGGTCACACGCTCGGCGGCGACGAGGCGGGTTTTCACGGCGAACGTGTCGACGGGCTTGGTGAGGTAGTCGTCCGCACCCGCGCTCATACCCTCAAGGACGTCTTCGGGGTTGTCGAGCCCGGTGGTCAGGACGATGTAGACGTAGCTCCCGCCGACATCGTTGCGGAGCCGCCGGCACAACTCCGGCCCGTCGACCCCCGGCATCATCCAGTCGGTGAGCAGCACGTCGATGCCGCCCGACGCCAGCAGTTCCCACGCGCTCGAACCGTCCTCGGCGACGACGCATTCGTGTCCCAGCTTCGACACCATCGCCTTGAGCACCAGACGGCTGGTCGGATCGTCGTCGGCGACGAGGATCTTCACCTCAGGACTCCGGCACCAGGACCATCAGGGCCACCTGGACGCGCGTGAACTCCGTTTCGAACCGTTCCAGGAGCACGTCGGGGTCGGCGAACTCGTCGTGGCCGACCAGTTCCACCTGCCGCGCGTGCATCTCCAACTCGGCGCAGACCCGTGCCAGGTCGTGCGCGCCGACGTTCGCGCTTGCGCCCTTCAGAGAGTGCGCAGTGGAGGCGAGCGCCGTGGGGTCACCCTCCCGCAACTGGCGGCGGAGATCCACGCGCCCCTGCCAGCACGCCGTGCGGTACTCCCCGACGATCTCGGCGAGCGCATCGCCGGCGCCGTCGTCGAGGCTCAGGAGCAGCTCTATCTGCTCG
This sequence comes from uncultured Acidimicrobiaceae bacterium, assembly GCA_963834405.1. Classification (GTDB taxonomy): domain Bacteria; phylum Actinomycetota; class Acidimicrobiia; order Acidimicrobiales; family RAAP-2; genus Bog-473. Next base: position 1,329,801 of record CAWIBX010000005.1, read on the forward strand.
CGGTCGAGTGGGTCGGTCGTCGTGCTCATGACGCCTCGCCCGATGCAGAGCCGGAGCCCGACCCCGAGCCGGCCCCGGTGAGCTCGTGTTCATCGCAGCCGGGGATGTTCTGGGCCACCCAGCGCCGGAGCACCGCCGAGACGATTTCCAGGCGGACCGGCTTCGTGATGAAGTCGTCCATCCCCGCCGCCAGGCACGCCTCGCGGTCGCCCTCCATCGCCGCCGCCGTCATGGCGATGATGGGTGTGCGCTGGCGCCCGGCGGAAGCCGGATCGTCCTCCATCCGCCGGATGGCCCCGGTCGCCTCGTAGCCGTCCATCTCGGGCATCTGGCAGTCCATGAGGACGGCGTCGTACGAGCGCTGCTGGAAGGCGTGGACCGCCTCCACCCCGTTGTTGGCGATGTCGTAGCGATAACCGAGGCTCTGGAGCACCTTGGTGCCGACGAGCTGGTTCACCTTGTTGTCCTCGACGAGGAGGATGGTGCCGGCGGCCGAGCCGACCGCCGCAGCCGCAGGGCTGCCCGTCGCCGCCGCGGCCGACGGTTCCACCGCCGCCGATCCGCCCTCGTCGCCGTGCGTCCCCGAGTTGAGGCTGGTGATGAGGCAGTCGAAGAGCTCGGAGGAGCGCACCGGCTTCGTAAGACTGGCCGCGAACCCGGTGAGATGGGAAGCCGCCGGCTCCAGCCGGTGGCCGGACGAGCTCAGCAGGAAGAGCATGGTCGATGCCGTCGCTTGGTCCGCCTTGAGTGCACGGGCCAGCTCCATGCCGTCCATGCCTGGCATGTTCAGGTCGACGACGCCGAGGTCGAAGGCGCGACCGTCCTGGGCGGCCGTGCCGGCGATTTCGAGCGCCTCGAAGCCGTCCGCCGCCTCGACCGCCTCCACGCCCCACGAACGCAGCTGCTGGCGCAGGATGCGCCGGTTGGTCGCGTTGTCGTCGACGATGAGGGCGCGCTGGCCCGACAACGTGCGGTCGCCGCTCGTCCGGATGGCCGGTGTGTCGTGCGTCCGCCGCAGCGACAGCTCGAACCAGAACGTCGAGCCGTGCCCCGGCGTGCTCTCCAGGCCGAGCCGACCCCCCATCAGTTCGACCAGCTGCCGGCAGATGGTGAGGCCCAGGCCGGTGCCGCCGTACTTGCGCGTGGTGGACGAGTCCGCCTGGGTGAAGGCGCTGAACAGCCGGTCCTGGTCCTCCGGCGCGACCCCGAGGCCGGTGTCCGAGACGGCGAAGTGCAGCGCGACGCGGTCCGCGTTCTCGTGGAGCAGCTTGACCCGGATGATGACCTCGCCCTCCGGGGTGAACTTCACGGCGTTCGATCCGAAGTTGAGGAGGATCTGCTGAATGCGGGTGCCGTCACCGAGGAGCGACTCGGGCACGTCCGGCTCCACGTCGACCAGGAGCTCAAGGCCCTTGCCGTGCGCCATGCCGGCGAGGATGCGACCGACGTCGTCGACGACGCCGTGCACGTCTATCGGCTCCTCCTCTATCTCGAGCTTGCCCGCCTCGATCTTGGAGAAGTCCAGGATGTCGTTGATGATGACGAGCAGCCGCTCGGCCGAGACCTTGACCCCCGACGCGAGCTCGGCCTGCTCCTTGTCGAGGTCCGTCTCCAGCAGCAGTTCGGTCAGCCCGATGACGCCGTTCATGGGGGTCCGGATCTCGTGGCTCATCATGGACACGAACTCGGACTTGGTCTTCGACGCCACCAGGGCGGCATCGCGTGCCGCGACGAGGTCCGCTCCCGCCTTGCGCGCCTCGGTCACGTCCCCGCCGTTCAGCACGTACCCCTTCACCGACACGTCGTGGAGGTGGTTGGCCGCGTTCCATGCGATCACCCTGTAGGCGCCGTTGGCGTGGCGCATGCGGACCTCGAACGCGGCCGCCTCGGTCCCGTTCTCGGTCAGCCCGGTCACGTGATCGATCAGTACGCCCGAATCCTCAGGGTGCACCAGGTCCGCGAACGCCCGTCCCTCGAGCTCGGCGGGTGCGTACCCCAGCACGCGCGTCGATGAGGGCGTGACGTAGGCGACACGGAGGTCCGCCTCGGTCACGACGATCAGGTCCCAGGTCTTGTCGATGAGGGACGTGAAGCGCGCCGACTTCAGCGCGTGGACCTCCCGGGCGCTCAACACCAGGCGGACGCCGGCCACCAGGAGCGTCGCGGTGGCCAGGCCGACCGCCGGCCGCCCGATGTGCACGATGCTGGCAAGGAAAAGGACGAAGAGGCCGATGAGCGCGCCGATGGAGGGCAGCGTGAATCCCGGGACACGGTCGACCCGCGGCATCTCTATGTCGGCATGCAGGATCCACGCGGCAATGGCCAGCAGGGTCAGTGAGATCGGCCAGGCCGCGCCGTTGGCGATGTAGCCGAACCGGCTGTCCGGTTGCAACAGGTTGAATGCGTCTCCGAGAGCGTTGGCCGCCAGCGCCACGCTGGCGATCGCGAAGAAGCGCCGGTACCCCTTGGGCAACACGGCCAGCGCGCCGATGCACAGCGCCAGGAGCAGGACGTCCCCCAACGGGTAGGCCAACTCCGTCACCACGGCCAGGGTGCCGTCGTGGGTGACCCGCACGACGTCGCTCACCACGAAGGCCGCCGACACCGCGGCCACGCCCAGCCCGGCGACGAGGCCGTCCAGCGAGGCCATCACGAGCGAGCTGCGGTTGCCGCGCCGGATCAGGATGGCGAAGCTCGCGAAGCACAAGGGGAAGAAGCAGACGTAAAACGCGTCGGCGGCGGACGGAGTCGGCGCGTTGGGACCGCCGAGCGCGGTGAGAACGAGGTCACCGATGCCCCACGCCATGGAGGCGACCCCCAGGAAGAGCGGGAAGGTCCGGCCGACGGGGCTGCCCGTGTGCCAGGAGCGCTCGAAGTAGCGGCTCAGGCACAGGACGCCGATGAGCACCTCGAGGGCGGAGACGCCCCAGCCGTCTATGGGGGTGAAGTTGGAACCGACAGGGCGCACGATGAGCGAAATCACCAGGGCCACGACGAGCGCCGAGGCGATGCCCAGCATCCAGCGGATCTGTACCGGCACCCGATACGGGACCGGAGCGTGGCCGCCGCCTCCCGGACCGCGGCCGTTCCGGGACACGTGATCGCCGGCCGGTGGAATTACCGCCTCGAGCGCAATTTCCGTCGTCATTTCCCCCACTTCCCCCACTCATCATTGACGGCGCGATCCGTCCCGACTTGAGACCTGTTTTGTCCCCCGGGCGCACAACGGACGCACAAAAGTGTCGTTCGCGCTGTCACGACCTGAGGGCCGGTGCGTGCCCGTGCCTGCATCGGCGATCCCCGGGGCGCCCCGGGGCGTCAGGGGATCAGCGCGACCTTGCCGACCACCCGCCGCCCGAGGAGGTCGTCGAGGGCCCGCGCCACGTCGCCGAGCGGGTATTCCGCCGGGCGCACCGGCACTATGGCGCCGTCCTCCACCATGGCCAGCAGGTCGGCCAGGAGGGCGCCCTGCTCCACCGGGTGGCGCATGGCCCAGATGCCCCAGTCGATCCCGAGAACGGTGCGGTTGCGCAGCAGCACCTGGTTGAGCGGGAGCGCCGGGATGGCACCCGAGGCGAACCCGATGACGAGGTAGCGGCCACCGTCGCCGAGCGCCCGCAGCGACGGCTCGGCCAGCTCGCCGCCGACCGGGTCGACGACCACATCCACGCCGGTGCCGCCGGCCCATTCGCGCGCCAGGTCCTTGACGGGCTGTGCCGCGGGGTCGAGCACCGCCTCCGCACCGGCGGCCCTGGCGGCTGCCCGCTTCTCCTCGCTCGAGGCCACGCCGAGCACGCGGCACCCCACTGCCACGGCCACGCCGATGGTGGCCAGGCCGATGCCGCCGCCGGCGCCCAGCACCAGAACTGTCTCGCCCGGCGCGACGTGGGCGCGGTCGCGCAGCGCGTAGAGGCTCGTGCTGTAGCTCTGCGTGAAGGTGGCGGCCTGGGGCGCGGCGAGCCGGTCGGGGAGGGGCACCGCCGCGCCACCGGCGACGGCCACGCACTCGGCGTAGCCGCCGAGGCCGGTGTTGGCCAGCACGCGCTCCCCGACGGCGACGCCCTCCACGCCCGCGCCCACCGACTGAATCCGTCCCGCCACTTCGCTGCCGGGCACGAAGGGGAGTGGCGGCTTTATTTGGTACTGACCCGCCACGAAGAGCGCGTCGACGTAGTTCACGCCCGCCGCCTCGACGGCGACGACCACGCCCCCGGGTGCGGGCTCGGGATCGGGCTGCTCCTCGACCCGCAGCACCGAGGGCGGACCGAGCTCGTGGCAGACGACGGCACGCACGGGCCGAGACGCTACCGAAGCGTCTACCGTCGCCGCGTGGGGCAGGAGCGCATCCGGCGGGCGCGGCCCGACGACATGCCGCGGCTGCCCCCGCTCGAAGCCGCGGCCGACACCATGTTCGAAGCGCTCGCCATCGGCCCCCTGCCCGGCCCGGGCTCCGTCGAGGCGCTCTCTGCCGCGTTGGTCGTGCTGGTGGCCGGCGACCCGCCGGTGGGGCTGTGCCGCATAGATGCCCTGGCGGGAGGCGCGCACCTGGAGCAGCTCTCGGTGCACCCTGACCACGCCCGTCGCGGTATCGGTCGCGCCCTCCTGCGCGCCGCCTGCGAGTGGGCACGCACCGCGGGCTACCCCGAGCTCACCCTCGCCACCTACCGCGACGTGCCGTGGAATGGGCCGTTCTACGCGTCGGAGGGTTTCGTCGAAGTCGGGGCGGTCGACGGGTGGTACGCCGCCCGGGGCCTGCCGCCCGAGGAGCCCGTCCTGGGGCGCTTCGGCACCCGCGTCCTCATGTGCCGCCGCCTGTGAGCCCGGTCACCCCGTGAGCTCGGCGTAGCGGAAGCAGCTCACCTGGTGGTCGTTGACCAGCCCGGTCGCCTGCATGTGCGCGTAGCAGACGGTCGGGCCGACGAAACCGAAGCCGCGCCGGCGCAGATCTGCGCTCATGGCTTCCGACGCAGGGCTCGTCGGGGGCACCTGCGCCATGCGGCGCCACTTGTTGACCACGGGCCGGCCGTCCACGAACCCCCAGAGGTAGGCGTCGAAGGAGCCGAACTCCTCCTGCACGGTGAGGACCGCTCGCGCGTTGCGCACGGCGGACTCCACCTTGGCCCGGTTGCGGATGATCCCGGTGTCCGTCAGCAACTTGTCCACGCGGGCCGGAGTGAAGCGCGCCACCTTGGCCGGGTCGAAGCCGGCGAAGGCCTTGCGATACCCATCGCGCCGCTTGAGGATGGTCAGCCAGCTCAGCCCGGCCTGCGCGCCTTCCAGCACGAGGAATTCGAAATGCGTGTGGTCGTCGTGCACCGGCACGCCCCACTCAGTGTCGTGATACAGGATCATTTCCGGGCCCTGGGCCCAGTCGCAGCGTTGCAGCCCGTCGCCGTCGGTGCTCTTCCGAGGTGTCATGCGGGGACCACCGTAGGCCGCCGCTGTTCGGCCCGGGCCCGGTAGAGCACGTGGCGCCGGAGCGGGCTGCCCTCAGGCTGGCGCGGGTGGTCGAAGTCGCCCTCGGGGTCGTGCACCATGCCGATGCGCTCCATGACCGCCTGTGAGCGCGTGTTCTGGGTCGTGGTGAACGCGATGATCTCGTCCAACTCCGCCGGGCCGAACCCGTAGTCCAGCGACGCGGCGGCGGCCTCGGTGGCGTACCCGTGGCCCCAGTGGGCGGGCAGCAGCCGCCACGCCACCTCGACGGCGGGCGCGCAGGGGAGGGCTGCGTTGACCCGGTGCAGGCCCACCATGCCGACGAACGGGGCACCGCCGGCGACCTCGACCGCCCACGGCCCCCAGCCTTCCCGCGCCATCTCCTCGTTGAAGCGGTCCACCAAGGCGTCGCTTTCGGCGCGGCTGGGCGAGGAACCCAGCGACTCGACCACCAGGGGATGGGTGTTCATCGCGTGGAAAGGTGCCCGGTCCACGTCGGTGAACGGTCGCAGGACGAGCCGGGGTGTCGTGACGACAGTCGTCGCAGTCCCGTCCTGCCCCGGCCCGGTCCCGACAGGCCCTACGCCCCGGACGCGCCGGCAGCCTTGACGGCCGTCTCGGCGGCCCAGCGGTAGTCCGCCTTGCCCGAGGGCGAGCGCTGGATCCGCTCCACGAACACCACCTCCTTGGGCAGCTTGAAGCGGGCGATATGGGCCGAGGCGTGGTCGACGATCGACTCGGCCGGCGTGGGCCCCGCGCCTTCGGCCAGCTGCACGACCGCCACCACCTCCTGGCCCCAGCGCTCCGACGGACGCCCCGTCACCACCACGTCGGCCACGGCCTCGTGTCCCGCGATGGCGCGCTCGACCTCCTCGACGAAGATCTTCTCGCCGCCCGAATTCACGGTCACCGAGTCGCGGCCCAGCAGCTGAATCGGCCCGTCGGCCAGGTGGCGGGCCCGGTCGCCCGGGATGGAGTAGCGGACGCCGTCGATCACGGGGAAGGTGCGCGCCGTCTTGGCCTCGTCGCCGAGATACCCGAGCGGCACGTTCCCCGTCTGCGCCAGCCACCCGTTGCCCTCGTGCCCAGGCGCCAGCACGCGAGTGAGGGTCTCGTCGACCACGACCGTCCCGGGCCCCGGGAGGAACGTCCCCACCTCCACGGGGTCGACCGAGGTGACGTGCATCTGCGCGCCGGTCTCCGACGACCCGGCCGAGTCCGAGATGACGAGGTTGGGCAGGCGCTCCATCGCCATCGCCCGCACGGCCGGCGTGAGCGGTGCGCCGCCGTTGCCCACGGCGAAGAAGGACGACAGGTCGTAGGACTTCTTGTCGAGCTGCAGCAGCAGGGGGCGCAGCACGGCGTCGCCCACGATGGTCATGGTGTTCGCCTTCTGGCGCTCGACGGTGGTCCACACGTCGTCGGGGTCGACCCGGCGCGTCTCGTCGGGAAAGACGAGCGTCGCCCCCTGCGCCCACAGCATGAAGCAGGCCCATTGCGCCGCGCCGTGCATCAGCGGCGGCAACACCATCAAGCGGAGCGGCATGCTCTCGGCCAGCCGCTCCAGGATGCCCTCGTAGCTCGTGACGATCTCCCACGTGCCGACCTTCCGGCCGCCCATGGCCGCCATGAAGATGTCGTGCTGGCGCCACAGCACGCCCTTGGGCATGCCGGTCGTGCCCCCCGTGTAGAGGATGTAGAGGTCGTCGGGGGAAGGATCCACCGGTGCGCCCTCGGGCGAGGATGCGGCCAACGCCTCCTCGTACCACTCCGCCCCGTCGAGGAGGGGATTGCCCGATGCGTCCTCGACCTGCAGCAGCACGTCGGGCGGCGATTCCAGCGTGGACAACACCTCGGCGAAGGTGGGGGCGAGCGACGAGTGCAGGACGAGCGCGCGCGGCCGCGCGTCGTCGAGCAGGTAGCGCAGCTCTTCGCCGACGTAGCGGTAGTTGACGTTGAACGGGGCGACCCGGGCTCGATAGGAGCCGAGCATGCCCTCCAGGTACTCGTTGCCGTTGTAGAGCGCGAGCGCGACGTGGTCCTGGCCCGACTCCCAGTTCCGCAGCTCGGCGCGTTCGCGGCGCACGCGCAGGCCGCGGCCGTGCAGGTAGGCGGCCAGGCGCTTGGAGCGCTCGGCCACGTCCACGAAGGTCAGGCGGCGGTCGCGCCAGACGATCGCCTCCCGTTCGGCCAGCGGCTCGACGAGGGTGTCGAAGGCCTGGGCCAGGTTGAACTGCACGGACGGCTCGGTGTCGGGCGCGGGCACGGCCCTGCACGGTAGCAAGCGCCATCGGCAAAGATCACTGCGTGGACCTCCGCAACCCGGCCACCGGCGCGGTCATCGCGGCCGTCGAGGGCCTGAGCGCCGAGGAGACCGACGCCGCCATCGAACGGGCCGCCGACGCCTTCGGCGCGTGGCGCGCCGTGGCCCCGGGCGACCGGGCCCGGATGCTCCGTCGGTTCGCCGCCGCCGTGGACGAGCACCGGGAGGAGCTGGCCCAGCTGGAAGTGGCCAACGCCGGCCACGTGATCGGGAACGCCCGCTGGGAGGCGGGCAACGTGCGCGACGTCATCGAGTACTACGCGGCGGCGCCGGAGCGGCTGACCGGCCGCCAGATCCCGGTGCCGGGCGGCATCGACGTCACCTTCCACGAGCCGCTGGGCGTCGTGGGCGTCATCGTGCCCTGGAACTTCCCGATGGCCATCGCCGGGTGGGGCTTCGCGCCGGCGCTGGCAGCGGGCAACACGGTCGTGGTGAAGCCGGCGGAGCTGACGCCCATGAGCGCTCTGCGCATCGGCGAGCTGGCGCTCCACGCCGGCCTGCCCGAGGGCGTCCTGCAGATCCTGCCCGGCAAGGGCAGCGTCGTGGGGGAGCGCTTCGTGGCCCACCCCGCCGTGCGCAAGGTCTGCTTCACCGGCTCGACCGAGGTCGGGCGCGCCGTCATGGCCGGCTGCGCGCAGCAGATAAAGCGCGTCACCCTGGAGCTGGGCGGCAAGAGCGCCAACATCGTCTTCGCCGACGCCGACCTGGAGCTGGCGGCCGCCCGCGCGCCCTACGGCGTGTTCGACAACGCCGGGCAGGACTGCTGCGCCCGCTCACGCATTCTGGTCGAGCGCGCCGTCTACGAGCGCTTCCTGGCCCTGCTGGCACCGGCCGTGCAGGGCGTGGTCGTCGGCGATCCGGCGAGCGAGTCCTCCGAGATGGGGCCGCTGATCTCGGAGGCGCATCGCGCCACCGTGGCCTCCTTCGTGCCCGAGGGCGCGCCGGTCGCCGTCCGGGGCCGTTGCCCGGACGGGCCGGGCCACTGGTTCGCCCCCACGGTGCTGGCGCCCGTCGACCCGGACGACCGGGCCGCCACGGAGGAGATCTTCGGGCCGGTCGTCGTCGTCATCCCCTTCGACGACGAGGCGCACGCGGTGCGACTGGCCAACGACACGCCCTACGGGCTCTCGGGGTCGCTGTGGACGCGCGACGTCGGCCGCGCCCTGCGGGTCGCCCGCGCCGTCGAAACCGGCACGCTCTCGGTCAACTCGCACTCGTCGGTCCGCTACTGGACGCCCTTCGGCGGCGTCAAGCAGTCCGGTATCGGCCGCGAGCTCGGTCCCGACGCGCTCGACGCCTTCACCGACGTGAAGAACGTCTTCATCAGCTCGGACTGAACGGAGAGCCATGACGGACACCACCGACGCGACGAACGCCGACAACGCGAGCGCTCCCTACGCGCGGCGCCTGGTCGGCCGCGTGGCCGTCGTCACCGGCGGCGCCGGCGGCATCGGCAAAGCCATGTGCGAGCGCTTCGCTGCCGAGGGCGCGACGGTGGCGGTCGTCGACCTCGATGAGGAGGCCGGCGGCGCGGTGGCGGCCGCGGTGGGCGGCGTGTTCGTCAGGGCCGATGTGACGTCCTCCGACGAGGTCGAGGCGCTGTACGGCGAGGTGGCCGCCCGGCAGGGCCACATCGACATCTGCTGCAACAACGCCGGGATCAGCCCGCCCGACGACGACTCCATCCTGGAGACCGGGCTCGAGGCCTGGGAGCGGGTCCAGCGCGTCAACCTGACGTCGGTGTACCTGTGCTGCAAGCACGCGCTGCCACACCTCCTCGCCCGCGGCAAGGGGTCGATCGTCAACATCGCCTCCTTCGTCGCCGTCATGGGCGCGGCGACGAGCCAGATCAGCTACACCGCGTCCAAGGGCGGCGTCCTGGCGCTGTCGCGCGAGCTGGGCGTGCAGTTTGCGCGCCAGGGTGTGCGCGTGAACGCGCTTTGCCCGGGGCCGGTGAACACGCCGCTGCTGCAGCAGCTCTTCGCTACGGACCCCGAGCGCGCGGCGCGCCGGCTCGTGCACATCCCGATGGGCCGCTTCGGCGAGGCGTCGGAGATCGCGGCAGCGGCGGCGTTCCTGGCGTCGGACGACTCTTCGTTCATCACAGCGTCGACGTTCCTCGTCGACGGGGGCATCTCGGGCGCTTACGTCACGCCCCTGTAGGGCATTCGGGTTCTTCGGGGTGTTCGGATGCGGGCCGTTAGGCGGGCACCCGGCGCGCGCGGGCGTCGGCGGGGTTGGGGAAGATCTGGGGATGGCTGACGCACCCCCTGGGGATAGCGCGAAGAAAAGTGGGGACAAGCACTGGATTTCGCAAATCGCCATTGACCTTGCGTGACGGGTGGCGCAACCTGTCAATCAGTTCGGAGACGAGAGCCCGCCGAACCTCAAGCGAACACCGAAAGGTGGGAGCGAGGGAAGCCCGAAGGGAAGCCGCAAGGCGGAACAGAGGGAAGCCGAGAGAATGCTGCAAGGCAGGATCGAGGGATGGGAGCGAGCCCCGCAAGGGGAACGTGACCGGAGTGGGCAGGAAGATCCGATCTGAGATGGTCCGTGGTGCGTCACGGTGGCTTCCCTGGAGCCAGCGGGGCCGGCTCGGATGGGGGTTGTCCGACACGATTCCCGTCCGGGACCTGCGGGTCGTCGCTGACGTGGCCCCGAGGAGCACGGGAGGCTTCGGCCGATCGGTTACTCGGGGTTGCGTCGCGTCCGGGGACTGGTGCGGTCGGGCGGGCCTCGAGCCTCAGCGCCGCGCCGCCCACAGGCCGGCCGGGCGCTCGCCCGTCGCGACCTGGCGGTTCAGCTCCGCCTGCACGAGTGCCAGGTCGTCGGGATGCGTCACCCCGATGCACTTGCCGTCGGCCGGGAGCACCTGGAAGGTGGTGCCGCCGAGGGACGCCGCAACCACCTCGGGGAGGAGGACCTCCCGCTCCTCGGACGCGTCGACGGCGGCCGCCATGGCGGCCTGGAGCGTCTCGTGGAACGCCGGGGTGAAGCCCCAGAGATTCATGGACACGCGGGCGTCCGGCGACAGCGCGGCAGGCGCGCGCCCGTCGCCGGCCACGAAGCCGCCTTCGTCGGTGGCAGAGACCTGGCGGCGTTCATCGACGCCGAGCAGAGTGCCTTCGTCGCTCACGCGGCAGATGCCGCGGGTCACGGGGGCACGGCCGATCACCGCGTCGGCGAGCCGATAGGCGACGAGCGCGCTGGCGTCGCGATGTTCCTGCAGATGCGCCGCCAGCAGCCGGCAGCCGTCCACGCCGTAGATGTCGTCCGCGTTGCCCACCCCGTACGGCGCGCCGGCGACGTACTCGGTCGCGGAGAGCACGGCGTGCACCGTCCCGAGCGGTGCCGCCTGCTCGGCGAAGCGCACCTCGACGTCGCCCGGCCACGTGTGCTCGACGTGGTAGCGGATGGCCGGTCCCGTCGACGGCCCGACGACGAGCACGATGCTCCCGAAGCCCGCGGCGAGCGCGTCGTTGGCCACGAGGTCGATGACGGCCTCGCCGTGGGGGCCCACGGGGGCCAGCGGCTTGCAGCCGCCGTACCGCTTGGCCCGGCCGGCAGCGAGGATCACCAGGGGCGGTCCGCCCGGGCCGCCCGGGCCGGCGCTCACGTGTTCCAGCGAAGGACGGCGCTGGCCCAGGTCATGCCGCCGCCGAACCCGGTCAGCAGGAGGTGGTCGCCCTCGTGCACGCGCTCGCACTCGATGGCGTCGTGCAGCGCCAGCGGAATGGAGGCCGACGAGGTGTTGCCGTAGCGGTCGATCACCACCACGGTCCTCTCCTCGGGGATGCCGAGGCGCTGGCACGCGGCCTGAATAATGCGCTCATTGGCCTGGTGCGGGATCATCAGCGCAATGTCGCCGGCGGTCAGGCCGGCGTCGGCCATCGCCTGCTCCGCCGAGTCGACCACCACGCGCACGGCCCGGCGGAAGACCTCCTTGCCGTCCATGTAGAGCGTCCCGCCGTGCTCGCACTTGAGCAGGTGCTTGAGCGAGCCGTCGGAACTCATGTTCCAGCTGAGCAACGCGCCCGCGCCTTGTGCCGGCTCGACGACGACCGCGCCGGCCCCGTCGCCGACGATGATGGCGATCTTGCGGTCGTCCATGTCGGTGATCTTCGTCAGCGTGTCCGACCCGATCAGCAGGACGGGACCAGAGCCGACGGCGATGAGGCCGGCCACGGTGATCAAGCCGTAGACGAAGCCCGAGCAGGCCGCGTTCAGGTCGAAGGCGCCCCCATGGATCCCGAGGCCGTGCTGGACGCTCGGTGCCGTGCCCGGGACGAGGCTGTCGGGCGTCGTGGTGGCCAGAACGACGTGGTCGATGTCGTCCGGGCTGCGCCCGGCGCAGGCCAGCGCCGCCTGCCCGGCCTCTATGGCCAGTCCCGAGGTGGTGCCCCCGACGTGGCGCTGCCGGATGCCCGTGCGCTCGACGATCCACTCGTTGCTCGTATCGAGCCGCGCCGCCATGTCGTCGTTGGTGACGACCTTGTCCGGTACGGCGATGCCCCAGCCGGTGATCCGGATCCCGGTCACGCGGCGGACCCGGCGCGCACGGCGTGGATGCCGACGAAGCCGGCGTCCCCGTAAATGATGCCGCCCGTGTTCACGGCCACCCCCAGACGGGCCCCGTCGACCTGGCGGGCGCCCGCCCGGCCGCGGAATTGCGTCGCCAGCTCCACCACTTGCGCCAGCCCGGTGGCGCCGAGCGGATGCCCCCGCCCGACCAGGCCGCCGCTGGGGTTGACGACCAGCCCCGGCGTGTCCACGCCGGTGCCCCCGGCCTCGGTGGCCGGTCCGGCCGCGCCGGTGTCGAAGAACCCGAGCGACTCCAGGGCGTAGAGCTCCTCCGCCGCGGTGGCGTCGTGCAACTCGACCAGGTCGGCCTCGCGCGGGCCGAACCCGCACACCTCCCACGCGACCTCGGCCGTCTGCGTCAGGCGGTCGTGGTAGTCGAGAGAACCGTTGCCGGTGCGCGCCACGGAGCCGATGATACGGGGGGCCGACGCGGGGGCCGCAACCGCCGGCCCGGCCAGGACGACGGCGGCTGCACCGTCGGTGAACGAGCTGCACATCAGGCGGGTGAGCACGCCGGCGACCTGCGGCGACTGGAGCACCTCGTCGACGGTGACGGTGCGCTGCCACTGGGCCAGCGGGTTGCGCGCGGCGTGATCGAAGGCCTTGACCGCCACGGCGGCGATCTGGCGCGGCGTGGCGCCGGCCTCGGCCATGAGGCGCTGCGCCCAGGCGTTGTTCAGGCCCATCAGGATGCTGCCGGCGGGGTTGTCGTCCTCGTGCCGGCGCTCATGCAGGTCCACCCGGTACTCGGCCGGCAGGCCGTCCTCTATCCCGGCGATCGTCTGGCCGCGGTCCCCGGTCCACATCTTCTCGACCCCGAGGGCGAGGACCGGACGGTCGCCCGCGGTGGCGGCCATGGTGGCCAGGTGCAGCGCGGAGCTGCCGCCGGCGCACGAGTTGTCGACGTTGATGATGGCCACGTCGCTGAGGCCGGCCTTGCGCAGCCAGCTCTGCCCGCGCATGCAGCCCTGGTCGCTCAAGCGGCCCGCCATGGCGTTGCCCATGATGACCAGCCCCAGCTCGTGCGGCGCGATGCGGGCGTCGCCGAGGGCTTCGTGGGTGGCCTGGTACGCCATGGTCTCGAGCGAGAGGTCACGCCGGCTCATGTCGGTCATGCCGGTGCCGAGGATGGCGACGTCGGTGGTGCTCATGCGGAGGCTCCCGTCAGGACCCGGCGGGCTTCGACGCCAGGTGGGCCACCCGTGCCACCGCCGAACGCGGCGCGCAGGCGGGCGAAGTGCTCGACGGCGGGCGCACCGGCCACCATGACGACGAGGTGCCTGGCCCCGGCGTCTGCGAAGCGCTGCAGGGCGGTGGCGCACGCCTCCGGGGGACCGGCCACCAGGTGGCGGCGGAACGACTTGGCGGGCAGGCGGTACAGGGCGGACAGCCAGGCCGCACCGCGGTCGTGCGCGCCTCCGTCGTCCTCGTCGTCGCCCACGCAGGCGAACACCACGACGCCGGGCTCGACGGTCTCCGGGTCGCGCCCGGCGTCCTCGGTCTCCCGGCGCAGTGCGGCGAGGGAGTCCTCGAACTCCCCCGGCGTGAGGAAGAGGGGGATCCACCCGTCGCCCACGGCGGCGGCCCGGCGGCGGGCGGCGGCGCTGGCGCCGCCGAACCACAGCGGGACCGGCGGGCCGGAGGGCGCCTGCCGGTAGTCGGCGGCTGCACCGGGCCCGTCCCCGCCGGCGGCCCAGGCGGCCCGCAGGCCGGTCAGGCCCTGGTTCATCAGGCGACCCCGGCGGTGGAAGTCCACCCCGGCCCGGGTGTACTCGGGCTCGTGACTGCCGACGCCGAGGCCGAGCACGAAACGCCCGCCCGACAGCAGCTGCAGGGCGGTCGCCTGCTTCGCCACGGCGGCGGGCTGCCGCAGAGGCAGTTGCAGGATGCAGGTCCCCAGGACCGGGCGGACCGTGGCGGCGGCGGCCACCGCCAGCGTCGTCATGGGCTCGGCGATGGGGTGGGGCCAGAAGATGTGGTCGGTGGCCCACAGCGAGTCCGCGCCGGCGGTCTCGGCCCGGCGGCACAGTTCGGTCACGGACGCGGCGCTGTCGGGCAGCGGGGTAGCACCTTTGGTACTACCGTAGTTGGAAGGAAGTTCTCCCTGCGTAGAGGTCGGAATGATGAGTCCGAGGGAGGGACCGCGCGCTCCGCTTCCTACCGGGGTCACACCGACATAGTACGCCGGTGCCGCCCCGCTGCCTATTCCGGACGGGCGGCGGGCGCGCTCCCGTGGTTGCCGGCACCGGGCGGATCGATCACGGCCAGCGTGCAGCGGGCCTCGCAGACGGCCCGGCCGTCGTCAGCAGTCAGGGCGATCCGCCAGACCTGCACCGTGCGGCCGACCCGGACGGGCGTCGCCGTGGCCGTGAGGTGGCCGTCGCTGAGCGAACGCAGGTGGCTCGCGTTGAGCTCTATCCCCACCACGCCCCGGTCGGGGCCGGCGGCAAGCGCCCCGGCCAAGCTGGCGGCGGACTCGGCGAGGAGCGCCGAGACGCCCCCGTGCAGGATGCCGTAAGGCTGGTGGACCTTCCAGTTGACCGGGAGCCGCATGACGACCCGCTCGGGCCCGGCCTCGAGGAGCTCGACGTCGAGGAGCTCGTTGACGCCGGGCCGCCCTTCGGGGATATAGGAGGCGAAGGGGGCGCCGTGCTCGGCGGGGGGCGTGGTCATCGCCGCAGGTTAACGGGGCCCCGTTAACCTGAGCCGGTGCCCGAGCCGGTCGACCTGCGCAGCGACACGGTCACACAGCCCACGGCGGCCATGCGCCGAGCCATGGCGGACGCCGAGCTGGGGGACGACGACTACGGCGAGGACCCGACGGTGCGCGGGCTCGAAGAGGCGTTCGCCACACGCGTGGGGAAACCGGCTGCCCTCTTCGTCCCGTCGGGCGTGATGGCCAACCAGGTCGCCTTCCGGGTGCTGAGCCGGCCCGGCACCGCGGTGGTGGCGGGCCGGCGCCAGCACGTCGTGGCCTACGAGTACGGGGCGGCGGCAAGGAACGCGGGGATTCAGTTCATCGGCGTGGACGACGCCGACGGCACGGTGCGGGCCGACGACGTGCTGTGGGCGCGCCAGGCGTCCGATCACCATCAGCCGGCGGTTTCGCTGGTGAGCATCGAGAACACCCACATGGCGGCGTCGGGCGTCCCGTGGTCGCTCGACGCGTTGCACGCCGTGGCCGAGGCGGCCGGGCCCGTGCCGATCCACATGGACGGCGCGCGCCTCTTCAACGCCGAGGTCGCCACGGGTGTGCCTGCGGCCCAGTGGGCGGCACCCGCGACCACCGTGATGTGCTGCCTCTCCAAGGGCCTGTGCGCGCCGGTGGGGTCCCTCTTGGCCGGTTCCGACGACGTGATCGCCGAGGCCCGCCTCGAGCGCAAGCGCCTGGGCGGGGGCATGCGACAGGCCGGCGTGCTGGCGGCACCGGGCCTGGTCGCCCTCAACGACATGGTGGGGCGGCTGGGCGAGGACCACGTGCGCGCCGCCCGTCTCGCCGAGGCCGTCGCGGCGCGCTGGCCCGGCAGCGTCAACCCGGCGTCGGTGCGCACGAACATCGTCGTGTTCGCGCACGACGAGCCGGACAAGCTGCTCGCGCACCTGGAGGCGCACGGGGTGCTCGCGCACGCCATCGCGCCCGGGACGGTCCGCTTCGTCACGCACCACGACGTGGACGACGCCGGCATCACACGTGCGATAGAGGTGCTGGCAGGCGCGCCGTGAAGGTGCGCATCGGGATCAGCGGGGGCGGCGAGAGCCTCGGCCCCGAGGCCATGGCGGCCGTGGGCGCCGCCGTGGCGGACACCGGCTTCGACTCGCTCTGGTTGCCCGAGGTCCTGTCGCGCCCGGGGCCCGATCCGCTGGTCGGGCTGGGCTGGGTCTCGGGCGCCTGCCCCGGCCTGAAAGTCGGCACCACCATGCTGTTGCCGGGCCGCAACCTGATCAGGCTGGCCAAGGCCGTGGGCACGCTGGACCAGCTGTGCGGTGGGCGCTTCCTGCTGACCTTCGTGCCGGGCCTCGCCGTCGGAGGCGAACAGCGCGCCATAGGGATCCCGACGGCCGAGCGGGGTGTGCTGATGGACGACGCGTTGCCGGTGCTCCGGCGCCTCTGGGCCGGGGAGGTGGTGAGCCACGACGGGCCGGCCGGCTCCTTCGCGGACGTGTCGGTGTCGCCCCTGCCGGTCCAGGACCCCTTCGACGTCTGGCTCGGCGGGAACGTGCCGGCGGCGTTGGAGCGCTGCGGCCGGCTGGCCGACGGCTGGATCCCCGCCTTCTGCACCCCGGAGGACGCGGCCGCGGGTAAGGCCGTGATCGATGACGTGGCGGCACGGCACGGCCGCAGCATCAGCCCTGAGCACTTCGGGGTCAGCCTGGCCTACACGCCCGAGGGGACCGACCTGTCCACGCTGGCCTCGTCGCCCCTGGCCCGGCGGGCCCGGGGGCGGCCGCTCGAGCAGATCGTCCCGGTCGGGCTGGCGGGGCTGCGCGCCATGCTGGAGCGGTTCATCGGTGTGGGGTTCTCCAAGTTCATCGTGCGCCCCTTGGCACCGCCGCCCGCGTGGAAGGCCGAGCTGGAGCGACTGGCCGGTGCCGTCGGGAGCCTGCAGACCTGACGGGGGCGGCCCGGGGGGCGGGCCGGCTGGTTCTGTTCTGGGCGTCCGTGCATCGTGCGGCCCTACTAGAGGATCCGTTGCCGCGTATACGCACACCTATACGCACACTCGGACTGGGTGGGGCCCTCCCGGAGAGCGGAGCGGAGCGGGCCCGGCCCGGCGCCCCCGGCCCGTAACCTGCTCTTCATGGCCGAGCGACCCCTCACCCTCATGGCCGTGCACGCCCACCCGGACGACGAGGCGATCGGGACAGGCGGGATCCTGGCCAAGTACGCGGACGAGGGTTTGCGGACCGTCCTGGTGACGTGCACCAACGGGGAGCTCGGCGACGCACCGGGCGGACTCAAGCCCGGCGACGAGGGCCACGACGAGGACACCGTGGTCGCACTCCGGCGCAAAGAGCTCGAGGCGAGCTGCGCGGCGCTGGGGGTGTCGGATCTCGAGCTGCTCGGGTACCACGACTCGGGCATGCAGGGCTGGCCCCAGAACGACCTGCCCACCGCTTTCTGGCACACGCCGGTCAACGAGGCGGCGGGCCGGCTGGCCGCGCTGATGCGCACCTACGAGCCCGCCGTCGTGGTCACCTATGACGACTACGGCTTCTATGGGCACCCGGACCACATTCAGGCCCACCGCGTCACCGTGGCGGCCCTGGAGAAGTGGGGCGCCTCGGTGAAGCTGTACTACACCGCGCTCGCCCGCTCGCGGTTGCGGGGCTTCCGGGAGATGCTCCGCGAGGAGGGCATCACGGTCGGACCGCCCGAAGAGGTGGAGGCGGACCCGAACTTCGGCACGGCCGACGAGCTCATCACGACCGTGATCGACTGCAGTGCCGTGGCCGACAAGAAATATGCCTCGCTGGAGGCGCACGCCAGCCAGAGCGAGAACATCTTCTTCCTGCAGATGGGAGAGGAGCTGTTCGCGCGCGTCATGGGCTCGGAGAGCTTCGTGCGTGCCGTCGACCACACCGGCGCGCCGGTGCCCGAGGACGACCTCTTCGCCGGGTTGCGCTGAACCCGTGGCCGGGTGGCCTCGTTGCGCGTCACCCGGCCCGGCGGGGTCGACGGACGCGAAGAAGGACCGGGCCGCGTCCCACGGGAGAGGACGCCGGCCCGGCCCTGTGGTGCCTACGTGCCAGAGCCGGCCGGAGAGGTGCCGGTGCGCACGCGGGGCGCCGACCCGACGAGGCTCAGGACCGCCGCGGCCATAGGCACGACCGCGACGGCCACATCGATTGGGATGACCTGGGTGACCCGCCCGGACTCTGCGGCGGTTGGGCTGGGGTCACGCAGGCCGGCAGCGGCGGTGGTCACCGATGGGGTACGGGCCCGCCGCCGCCCGGGATTGCGTCGGGCCTGTGAATCCTTCGACCGCCCCGGGCCGTAGAACCTGAGGTGAGAGAATCGCGCGTGGCCGGGGGCGAGCTGTCCGACGAGGGCCTCCTGGCCGGCATGGCCGTGGGGGAGCAGGCCGCGGCCGTCGCCTTCGTGCGCCGCTACCAGAGGCGGGTGTTCGGCCTGGCCTACTCCATGGTCGGTGACCCCGGCGCGGCCGAGGACGTCGCGCAGGAGGCGATGCTACGGGTCTGGAAGCACGCGCCTGTCTTCGACCCCCGGCGCGGCTCGGTGGCGTCCTGGGTGCTCACCATCACCAGGAACCTGGCGATCGATGCTTTGCGGCTGCGACGTGCCGTTCCGACCGACCCCGACGACTTCGCCGCTTCGGCGGTCCTGAGCAACGAGCACAACCCGGAGGACGCGGCGAGCCGCGCCGACGTCCGGGGCACCGTGCGGACGGCGTTGTCGACGCTGCCGGCCGAGCAGCGGCGCGCGGTCGTGCTCGCCTCCGTGTACGGCCGGACCGCGCTCGAGATCAGCGAGAGCGAGGGGATTCCGCTGGGGACGGCCAAGACGCGCATTAGGACGGCGTTGATCCGCCTGCGGGCCGCAGTCGATCACGCCGAGGGGGTGAACGAGGAATCATGACCGAGGAGAATCACACCTGGGGTTGCAAGGAGTGCTCGGCGGAGCTGCTGGAGCTCGCGCTGGGCGTCCTTACCGGGCGGGAGCGCGCCCGCGCGCTCGCCCACGTCGAGAGCTGTGCGCATTGTGCCGAAGAGCTGGAACAGCTGTCGCGAGCGGCCGACGCCGTGTTGCAGGCGGCGCCGGACGCCGAGCCTCCGATGGGATTCGAGGTCCGTCTCTTCGAACGCATGGGCGTGGCTGACATACCGCGCCTGGAGGACCGCCGGCGCCGGGCGCCGCGCTGGGTGCCCGTCGGGGTCGCGGCCGCGGCCGCGGCGGTGGCGGCGCTGGGTGTCGGCCTGGGCATGGCGCTCACGTCGGGGTCGTCGCCCACGGTTTCGGTGGCACAGGCACACCCCCACGGGACCGTGGAGTCGGCCGGCCTGGTGCACGACGGCCGCACGGTCGGCAACGTCGTCTACTTCGAGGGCGCCAAGCCCTGGATGTCGATGATGCTGGCCGATCCGGGCGTGCAGGGGCAGTTCACCTGTGTCGTGGTGTCCGACGACGGCACGCGGCACGTGGTCGGGACGGTGGTGGCCCACAACGGCTACGGCGCCTGGTACGCGCCCCTGAACGTCAACCCGGAAGATCTTCGCAGTGCCGAGGTGCTTTCGTCCGACGGCGCCGTGATCGCAACCGCGCGTTTGACCTGAGCCGACGGGTGATCCTAGCCCGCGCCTGACCTCGTGTCAGCGCCCGGGCGGCTCGGGCTTCCGGCTCGCCAACAGGTTGCGAAGGGGCCGGGTGATCCGCCGGCTCACGGACGCGGGCACCCGTTGTTCCGCACCCGGCGCTCCGTTCTTCGCCTGCTTGGCGTTGAGATACTGGAGCTCGGCGAGCGTGCCGCGTGGTGGCTCGGCCCGGGCGTGCGGGTCGGCCACCTGTTCGGCATGTTCGGCCAGCGCGTCGGCGAGGGACTCGCGTTCGCGCAGCAGGGCGACCGCATGCCGTCGTTCCGCGACGAGCGCTCTGGTCCACTGCGACACCTCGCCAGGAGGCGGTGCCGTGAAGGGCCGGTGTGGACCGCCAAGAGACTCGAGGTGTTCGACCAGGGACCGGTGTTCGCCGAGCAAGATTCCGGAATCACCGACGTCGTGCTGGTGCTGCAGATCGACCGAGACGCTGGCGGACGCCGCCTGCAGGTCCCACTGGGCGGTATGGGCCGAGAACTGGCGGAGGCCGCCCAGCCAGGTGACGAGGTCCCCCAGCCCGCGGTCAGGGTCGGCGACGAGCGTCTCGTAGCGCATCACGAAGGTGTCCACGCCGCGCAGGCCCGACAGCGCCGCGTTGTTGTACCACTCCCAGAGCGCCACTCCGCCCTCCAGGTTGAAACCGTCACGCACCTGGAGAGAGCGGGCGACCGACAGCGAAGACCGCCAAATGAAGACGGCCGCCACCGGCTGGGGCAGGCGTGCCCTCCAGTAGGGAAGCAGCAGGCAGACGCGCGGGTCCTTCCACACCACCGGCCCGGCGTCCGGGAACGCGGCGTTGGCGGGAACGGCAGGGTCTCCGAGCTGGTTGTCCGCCAACGCCGGATCCGCCTCCCATCCGGGGGCCGGATCGGGTGGGCGGTCCCATGCCCCACCGAGTCGCTCGAGCAACGCGTCGTCGTGGAGCCCGAGCGCCACGCTCTCCCAGTGGTCGGGGTTGTCCGCGGTGGTCTGCCAGCGGTCCCTCGTCACCGGCACGGCCAACCCAAGGTGCGCGAGCGCGCCGGTGACGGCCGAGGTGCCGCTTCGGTGCATGCCGACCACCAGGACCCAGGGTCCCGCCGGCATAGAAAGGCGCCCTGGCGCGGGGGCCGCCTGCCGGCTCTGGGCGGACAGGGCCATCAGCTGACCGCCCTTGCCTCGGCGATGAATTGGTATCCGAACATAGTCGGCCAGACACCCGACAACCGATGGTCCAGACGCCGGATGAAGCATGCAGCGGTCCCGTCCATTTCAAGTGCATCGAGAGGGAGGCCCACCGCCTCAAAATGCTGAACTTCGAAGGATCGCCGTCTCAGCATTTTCAGGAAGCTTCGCCGGGTGAAGAACCTTAGGTGGGTCGAATCGAGGATGCCCCGCTGGTCGTAGTCGAAGATGCCGAAGGCCGTGCGCAGCCGCGGATACCAGTGGGCGAAGTTGGGGACGCAGAACAGTGCGGTTCCATCGGGCGCCAGCACATCACGAACTTCTTGCATGAGCGCGCCCGGATTGACCAGGTGCTCAAGGACGTCCGCCGCCAGGACGAGGTCGAAGCCGGATCCTGCCTCGGGCGGGATACCCTCGTTGAGGTCGGCCTTGACGAAGACGTCCGTGCGCGTTGTCACACCCTCGAGCTCGTTGGAATCGACGCCGGTGACGTGGTGACCCATTTGACGTAGGGTTTCGGAGAGCAACCCACTCGAGCATCCGAGGTCGAGAATGCGGCTCGGTGGGCGCGACTGAAGGAGCGTCGCAACTTTGCCATGCGAGCTGTCCACGCTCGGCTTGAGTTGGTACTCCGATGAGAGCGCGATGCGGCTGCCGTCGCCGAACCCGGCCTTTTGCAGCCGGTAGGTGACGACGTCCTTGGTGACGTTTGCCGCGTAGGCCAAGCCGTCGACATAGCAGATCTCGTCGCCGTAATAGGTCGGAATCGGGACCTCGGCGATGCGCATGCCGGCGTCGATGAGCTGAATGATGATCTGCGTGTCGAAGTTGAAGCCGTCGGAGTTCTGTTCGAACGGCAGCTGCTTGAGAGCGCTCAACGAGTAGGCGCGATAGCCCGAGTGGAACTCGGACAGCTCGGTGCCGAGGACCGCGTTCTGCACGCGCGAGAGGATCCGGTTGCCCACGAACTTGTACAGCGGCATCCCACCCTTGCGTGCAGCGCCCTTGATCATGATGCGCGAGCCCATGACGGCCTCAGCCTCGTCTGCCAGGAGCGGAGCGAGTACGTCAGGCAGGGATTCCGGTGCATATTGCCCGTCACCGTGCAGCATGACCACGATGTCGAGGCCGTGCTCGATGGCCAGCTTGTACCCGGCCTTTTGGTTGCCGCCGTACCCGAGGTTCTTGTGCTGCCTGATGACGGTGATCGGCAGATCGGACTCCTGCTGGTAGCTCAACCCGACGAGATAGGTCCCATCCTGGCTGTGATCGTCGCTGACGATCACCTCGTCTATGACCGGCTTGAGGGCGGCCGGTATCCGATTGAGCACGGCAGCGAGCGTGGAGGCGGCGTTGTACGCGACGACGAGCACCCCTATTTTCTTCTTTTCGACAGTTCCGTCCACTCGCGCCCCGAATAGCTCGCCTCTGGAGGTGAGCCTACCCCCTGGTCGTGGTACGCGGGAAGCCAAAAAGGCGGGGCGGCAAGCGCCCTTCGAAACAACTCTCCCGGCCGTGGCCACGGCTCCTCAGAAGGCGAAGGTCGGCGCGAAGCGAGAGTCCACGAGCAGGGCTCCGATCGCCGGTCGGGTGGTTCACCGCCCCCGCTTTACCCAGCGTTCCGTCGTGACCTCTTCGTCGGGCCAATTCTCCAGATTGGCGAGGGAAATGCCCCGCGAGTGAGAGAAGACGGCGAAGAGCACCACGAAGTTGCCGAGCGCGACGACAGACAGGATCAGCAGGCCCAGGAGCGACGCCGTGGCCCAACCGGGAATGGCCCAACCGCCGAAGATCCGGAAACCGGCCAGGACGAGGGCCAGGGTGAGGGCGAGCACGAACAGGGCGGAAAAGGCCGTGAGAGCGCGCACCGCGATGCGATCGACGAAGGGCATCAGCATGCGAACACCGTGCATGAAGAGGCGCAGCATGTTCATGCGGGATCGGCCGGCGTACCTCTTTCCCCGGGCGCAGGGCACGCTGGTGACGGGGATGTCGAGGCTGATCAGGGTCGACGAGTAGCACAGGTCGAAGTACGGATGCGAGAGCATCCGCCTGGCCAGCCAACCGCGGTAGGCCGCAAAGTTCCCGTGCCGCACCGCCGTCCCGGTCAGGACCTGGAACATGGCTCGGAACAGCAGGTACATAACCCGGAACCGAAGGGTGACGCTGCGCTTGGTGCGAAGCGCGATGCAGAGCGTCCCGCGCTCGTCGGACGTGTCCAGGAGCGGTTCGAGCAGACGGGGAAGATCCTCGGGCCGGTCCTCCCCGTCGGCGTCCATCGTCACCACGATGTCCGAGTCGAGGACCTCGGGGCGGATGAGACGCAGCCCGAACACCAGGGCACGCTGGTGGCCGAGATTGAACGGCGGTGTGATCACGCGGACGGCGGGAAGGCCTTTCAATTGCTCCATCTCGTCGTCATAGCCTCCGGTGTCGTCCACGACCGCGAACTCGACGTCAGATGCCGCGATCTCAGGAGGTTCCCCGACCACCTCGAGGATCCGAGTGCGCAGCGCGAGGAAGGCCTCCACGTCCCGATAGCACGGGCACACGATCCACAACCTCACGCGTCACCCCCCGTTCGACGCCGAGAGACTACTGAGGACGCGTGCCGGTCGGCCGCGATGCTTTTGTTCGCCTCCGATTCAGGGTCATCGGCCGGTGGGCTCACCCATGCGGAATTGGTGGCATGGGGCGCCGCCTCCTCCCACACGCCGCGAAGGGCAGAGTTGAGGGCATCGATCTTGGAGTCGATCGACTCGTGCCCGGTGCGCCGCACCAGGCCGTGCCGGTCGACCTCCTGGTGGTAGTGGATGACGGCTGGCACCGGGGGGTCGGGTGGGATCCTCGTCGGATCGTGGACGGGTGTGTTCCACCGGACGTCGAGCTGGAGGGAAGCCACGTCCTCTGACCGTAAGGCCAGTGCCATCGACACCTGGTCCAAGTAGACGGACCACTCCTCCAGCAGCTCCATCCGCTCCAGAAGCCAACGCGCCCAGGTGGCCCATGAGGCCGCGACCCTGGGGAGCAGCGGACCCGGGACCAGGTAGAGGCCGCCGTTGTAGTTGCCCGACACCGTCCACTCGTCGGGTCCCCACGGCAGGCGCACCGGTGGTGGAGCGCTCAACCCCGCGGCGGCGAAGATACGGTGCATCACATCAAGCGGCGGAACGGGCGCGTCGACCACCTTGCCGGCCACCGACTGCGGATCGAGGTCAAGGCCGCGGGGGTCTTGGAGCACCGCGACATCCGTATCACAGAGCGCAGCCATGCCTTCGATGCTGTCCTCGGCCAGGCGGAGAGCCCCGGAGATCTTGTTGCAATGAGGTGAGCGGACGTCGAAACGCTCGATTCGACGTACCGCCACGCCACGCTTCCCGAGGAAGGTGAGGACGTCGGACGAGTCCTCACCCACGACGTGGACGAAGAGGCAGTCCGGGGGTACGCGGGCCACGGCGGTCAAAGCCACATACCAGCGCAAAGCGTCGAGATGGAAGCGCGGCTGCTCGTCCACCACGCATGCGAAGCACCCCTGTCCGTCCGGGGCGGCAGCCCAGATCGGCTGGGCTGGCCCAAGGCTCGTCGGGTCGGACAACGTCAGCGGCTCTGCGTGAGGCTCCGGCAGAGCGTCAAGGGTGTCTTGGTCACGGGTACGTCGGCGACGGTGACGATGGGGGGCGGCGTGCCGCGTGGGACCACCGTCGACCTGACGACGGCCGGCCCGTCGCCGGCCACGTAGTGGTTGAGTATGAGTTCGGTTTTGGTCAAGCCGACTGAGAACGAATCGAGATTCGGGTCGACCGTCGTGAGGAGCCGGAGCTGTTGATGGGGGGCCGGTGGGAGGAATCCAGCGGCTTCGTCTGATGGCCAGCTGACGTCTGTGCCCGAGTCGTAGAGCTGGACCCGTATGAGACCGTTACCCACCTGTTCCAGGACGAGTCGGCTCTTCCCAAAGGTCATGAGCGTGACGGGTTGCGTGAACTCGGTGGCCGGACCGTTGAAGGTGATGCCGATGATGTGGGTGAACGACGACGACTGCTCGACCGGCTTCCAGGTGTAGTGCTCGATCTGCTGTCCGGGGACGTCCTTCATGTCGTTCCCCGTGGACAGGTAGAGACCCGAGCAGTTGTCCATCGCAAAGAGCTGGCCCGCTGGCCCCCAGTAGGGGAGCGTGTTACCACGTTGCACGGACGCGGCCAGGGAGCCGATGCTCCACGACTTCGCAACCGACACGTACTGTGCGTTCTGCGCCATCGTCCACTGGTTCACGGGAAAGGCTGCGATGGCCAGGTTGGCAACGATGCAGTAGACGCCGGCGGCGGCCAAGACGCTGATGGCAGTGGCCTTTACCAGCCTTGAACGCGTCTCGAGGCGGCGGCACACGTCGATGAGGCCGATACCTGCCGCGATGATGAAGAAGGGCATGAGATCCGCGAGGTATCGCTGCGAGATGTAACCCCACAGCAGGACGCCGCTCGTGCCGGCGGCAGCTCCCAGGAGGACGAACCAGGTCAGCCGCATGCGACCGACTCGACGACGCCGCACGGCGGTGATCACGCCCCAGCAACCGAGAAGAAAGAGGAGCGGGCTCGTGGCCGTGAGGCTGGCCGTGGGGTAACTCTGGTCCATGACGGCGCCGGCGAGCCATGGAGCGGGCGCCCCAGGTGGCGTGAAGAAGGGGAAGATTCCTCCGGCACGGAGTCCGAACGGCTGGAGGTACGCCGAGAGGGTGCTCGGGAGGAAGGCGAGGCTGAACGCCTTGCCACCGTTGGCCGCCAGGAAGTAGCGGCGGTGGGCGTTCACCATCGCCCAGACCTGGTCGGCCATGGGCAACCCGATCGGGATGCCGAATTTTGCATAGGTGACCACACAACCGGCCAGGAAGGGGACGAGTCCGGCCGCGAGCGCCGGGAGGGCCCAGCGCCTGGTCGAGGCCCCCTCCATTCCCAGCGCGAACCAAGCGGCGATCAGGACGGCCGCAATGGAACAGCCCCAGCCGGTCGGGCTCCGGTCGAGGTTGGCGCAGAGGATCAGGAAGCCGCTGGTGAGCACCCGACCCCACGACGGCCGTTCCAGGAGGCCGAGCAGTGCGTAGAGTGCGCCGACCGTCAGCGGGATGCTCCAGGCGAAGTCCTCGTTGAACACGAAGGGCGTCGCGGCCAGGTAGAGCACCACCGAACCGCCCATCACCGTGGCCATCAGCACCCCGAACGATGCCGCTTCGACCCGGCCCACCGGGGCGTCACCCCGCATGAGGACGCGGATCCGCCAGAACATCAGAGCGCTGAACAGCGCCGTCAGGACCCAGGCGGCCAGGATGGACGGTGCGGTCAGCTGACCGTCGAGCCGGCTCGTCAAGAGCAGGATCGGCATGCGGATCAGTGACGGGAACAGTCCGAAATAGGTGTATTGGTGACCGTTGTGCACGAACGCCTCGATGCCCTCGGTACCGTTCGGCAAATAGAGGTGCCCGTGGAACAGCACCCTGGCCTGGAGGTCGTAGAAGTTGTCGTAGGGAACCGAGCGCAGCGCGTTGATCGATCCGGACCACAAGTCCCAGAGCGTCCACAGTTCGAAGGGCAGCGCGACCAAGGCGCCGGCCATGGTGGCGATGGCGAAACGTCGCCGACTCGGGTTGGTGGGTCGCCGAGCCGGCGGCCGCTCCGGGTCGGTTGCGTCCTGTTCGGCTTCGAGCGTGGTGGGCTCTTCGAGGACGGTAGCCATTTCAGGTGTTCGCCCTCGGCCCCTTTCGCCGGAGGTGGGCGCGATACCCAAGGAGCCTGCTGGCGAATCGGTCCGAGAAGCCGAGACGCCGCTTCGCGAAGTCGTAGGCTCGGAGCAACTGCTTGTCGGCAAAGATGAAGATGCCACGCGCGCCGTCACCTGGACGGCGCCGGTAATCGGTCGAACGCACGAGTGGAGCATCCTCGACGCTGAAGTAGTAGAGCGCGAGCGATCGTCGGGTCACCCCCTCGGGGCAGCGCATGGGTTCGGGGTGCCCGTGGAACGAGGTGGCGTCGGTTGCGAAGATCACGGCTCGATTCGCCAGTGGGCTGATCCGCTGAACACGCCTTTTCATGTCGGCGCTCCACATTTCGAGCTCACCTCGATACTCGGTCTCCCAGTCCTCGTTGAGATACAGGATGAGGTTGGCCCGGCGACGCCACGTGCGGTGGTGGGGATGCACCGTGAAGTCCGAATGGATGTTGAGATAGCCGCCTCTCGTCGACTGATGCAGGCCACCACCCTCGAGGGACGTGTCCGGAATCAAATTGTCCACGTCGAAAAGCCGGCCCACGAATTGCACGAAGCGGGGGGAGTTCAGCTCTGCGAGGACACGCTGCAGCGTGGGTCCCCACGTTTCGGGCTCCATGTTGCTGAATTTGCGCTCGTTCACGTGGAAATAGTTGGTCCAGCGCTTTTCGTCGAGCGGTGGGAATTCCGCCATGGCCGCCGCGGCGGCCTCCGGCTCCAGGAAGTCGTCGATCACGACGTGGGGGTAGGGGGCGGCCGAAACGAACTCGGCGCGCAGGAATTCGGCCTGCCGCTCCAACTTGGCGAGGTCGAGAACGGGCCGCGGCTGCGTGTCCGGCAGGCTCATCGCCCCCGGTCCCGACCAATGCGGCTCCAGCTCCCCCACACCCTTATCCCTCGTCGCTGTGACACCGCTCAAGACCCTTCTGATCCGTCTGCCCGGCTCCCAGGGGGTAACACTATCGACTGCGGACCGGTGGACCGAGTCCCCCGGCGGGGCTTCCTGAGGCGGACTCAACCGATGAGGCTCTGGCACAGGGCGGGACGATTAGAAGGCGTCGGCGACACCACGACTCCGTCCGGTGTCCGGGGCGGCTTCGGCCGCGCGGAGTCGACCCGGAAGGGCTCTCCACTGGGCACGATGATGGAGACCTGGTTGACCCCGTCGAAACTGGCCGAGAACACGTGCTTGACCGGGTCGGTCGTGACGAGGACGGTATGCGTCGTTTCCGGGGTCACGTCCACGACGGGGCCTCTGAAGACCCGAGACGCACCGGAAATCTCAATGCGTAGGCGGACCGTGTGCTGCCTCGTGGACGACGCGTGCACCGCCACGGTGTAGTGCCCGGCCCTGAGCAACCGAATAGAGACAGTCTGTCCGGGCGTAGGGCTCTTCGCGCTGAGACGGAACGCATGCTGGAAGCTCCGACCGAGCTCGACGGTCATCCAGGTCGTCCGCTCGTACTGCTGGGCCGGTACGGTCGAATAGTCCTCGCCATTGGAGATGTAGAGGCCGCTGCAGTTCCCGACGACGTACAACTGCCCGGCCGGTCCCCAAGGCGGCAGCGTGTTGCCTCGCTGGACGTGCGACTGCAACGGGTGGCCCGTGAGGTCGCTGAAGGCTGATTGAGCGTCCACGTAGTTCAGGACCTGGGTGGTGTCCCACTCGTCGCTGGGGACGATCGCCATGCCGACGTTGGCCACCACGCTGAAGAGCGCCACGACGGCCACGCCGGCCAGCGCTCCCATGCGGGCGCGCCGGCTCCGCGCACTCAGTCGTCGAAAGATGTCGGCCATGGCGATGGCGCTCGCCAGTACCAGGAAGGGCACGAAGTCACCCAAGTACCTCGGCGCGATGTAGCCCCACAACATCAGGGCCGCACCGGCGCTCCCCGAGGCGATGAGCAGCAGGCGTGTGCGCGCGACCCGTCCGACGGACCGCGGCCGGAAGGCCGTCACGAGGCCCCACACGCTCAGGAGGAAGAGGAGCGGTGTCGATGCGGGAATGCTTGCCGTCCGGTAGAGGCGGTCGAACAGCACGCCCCCCAACGCCGTGGGCGGTTTCGTTGGCAGGGTGACGTACGGGAACACACTGCTGAGGCTGAGGCCGTCCGGCCGGAAGTAGCTGAGCACGTTGGTCGGCACATAGACGAGGCCTTCCTCCGAGTGGTTGGCGGCCAGGAACCTGCGTCGGTACGCGCTGACGTGCGTGAAGACCTGGTCGTACACCGAGACGCCGAAGGGAACCCCGAACTTCGCGTAATTGACCGCGCACCCGACGGCGAGAGGGATCAGGCCGGCGCCCAGCACGGGAAGGAACCACCGCCGGTTCTCCTCACCGCCGCGGCCCAGCGCAAACCAGATCGCCACCAGGCCTGCACCGAGGACACAGGCCCATCCCGTGGTGGCCCGGTCGAGACTGGCACACAGGATGAGCACGCCGCTGGCGGCCACCCGCCCCCACGTCGGACCCTCCAGGACGCCCAAGAGCGCGAACACGCTCCCCACCGTCAGGCAGATGCTCCACGCGATGTCCTCAGTGAACACGTAGGGAGTGGAGGCCAGGAGCATCCAGACGGTGCCTCCCATGATGGTGGCGATCAAGAGCCCATAAGCGCCGACCTCGGTCCGGCCCATCACGTCGTCCCCGCGAACCAGGAAGCGGACCCGCCACAGCAAGAGGGACGAGAACAATCCGGTCAGCAGCCAGGCCAGGAGGATGGAGGAGGGCGTGAGCCTTCCGTCCAGACTGCTCGTGACCAGCAAGATCGGCATCCGGATGATGGAAGGGAAGAGCCCGAAGTAGGTGTACGTCCTCCCGTCATGCACGAAGCCCTCTATGCCGAGGGCCCCACTGGCCAGGGACAGATGGCCCTGGAACATGGCGCGGGCCTGCAGGTCGAAGAAGTTGGCTTGGTAGGCGGTCTTGCGCAAAGGGTTGGCGGGACCCCAATCCGACCAGAGGAGCCAGACGAACGGTATCGCCATGAGTCCGACGGCGATCAGTGCGGCCCAGGTGTAGCGCCGTCGTCCCGCGACGAGGTCCCGCTTAGGAGCGCTCGCTCGATTGATGTCGTCGGCCGGCTCGACGTCGGCTCGAATCGTGTCTTGCGTACTCCTGCCCGAGGACGATCTGAATCGAGCTGTCAGCACCTTGCCCAAGCCGTAGGAGTGTAGTCAACGGTCCTCTCCAGCCACGGGCGGATGCAGGCGCGAGTGTCGGGTTGGCATCCTCCTGGAGGGCACAGCGACCTACTATCTGGAGCCGACGCGGAGGAAGTGGGGCGGTCACGGGTCGGGAGAGAGCTGTTCCCATTCTTGGTCATATCGAGACCTGGCGTCTCGGTTCGAGCTCGCCAGAGCTTTGAGCAGGAACCCAATGGTGACGAATATGGAGGATCACAGAGCCGATGTGGCAGCCGCATCGGCGACGTCGGATAATGCCCGCGCGCCAGGGAACTGGAGGTGGCACGCCCCGTCCCGCGGGTGGCTGCACGCAGCAGCGGTCCTGTGGACCGTGGTGCTGGCCGGCCTTCTGCTCGCACCTGCGCTCAGCCGAGGCTGGATGCTCGGCACGTACGACCTCCTGGCGCATCAGAGCCTGACGGCGCGGCAGGGCGTCCTGCTCCACGGGAGCTACGAAAACACCGACTTGATTTCCGAAATGATCCAGTACACGACATTGAACTGGACCGACGTGCATCACGGAGTGCTGCCCCTGTGGAACCCGTACAGCGGGCTGGGCCTTCCACTCGCATTCAATTGGCAGGCGGCCTCCTTCGGTATTCCGTCTCTCGTCGGCTATTTGCTCCCGCTCCGCTTTGCCTACTCGGCCGGCGTGGTCGCAACACTGGTCATTGCTGGTACGGGTGCCTACGTCCTTGCTCGAGTCCTCCGCATCGGATTTCTCGGGTCGATCATGGTGGCCACCGTCTTCGAGTTGGGTGGACCCCTCATCGGCTGGCTGGGCTATCCGCACGGACAGGTGCTCGCGTGGGGCGGTTGGCTGTTCGCCGCCGGCATCCTCGTCATACGGGGCACTCGTCCCATCCCTGCAATCGCGCTGCTGGCCGCCGTGGTCGCGTGCTCGGTCTACGCGGGCCAACCCGAGACCTTCGTCGTCATGGTCACAGCCCTCGTGGTCTTCGTGGTCGTGCTTCTCGGCACGAGGGCTCTGGCGCCTCGCATGGAGTTCGAGCCCGGACCCATCGGCAGGCCCGCCAGGAACCTCGCAATCGCGATCGCGGCCGGTCTGGCCCTCGGCGCACCGCTACTGCTACCCGGCATCCAAGTCACCAACGGGTCGGTTCGGTCGGCTTCGGCCGGCCCAGTGCTTACTCCGGTGCACGACCTGTCCTACCTGATCTTTTCCAGCTTTGACGGCGTCCCGGTACCCGGCAGCATCGGCTTCGGCCGTTCCTACTACTACAACGAGTTCGCTGCGTACGTCGGCCTTATCGCACTCGTTCTGGGCGCCGTAGCGGTCGTGACAGGAGTGCGGCGTCGGCGTCCGGAGGTGATAGCGATCCTGGCGGTCGTCGTCGTCACAGGGATCGTCGCATTCGCGGCACCCCTCGATACGCTGCTGTATCACTTACCTGTAATCCGGGAGATCAGCCTGCTGCGCGCCCTCATGCCGCTCAGTCTCGGCCTCGCGGCGCTCGCGGGCTTCGGACTGGACGAGATCGTCCGAAGGCCGAGAGCACGTGACGTGCGGCTGCCGCTGATTTATGGGTTCGTTGCGTCCGGACTGCTGCTTTTGGTGATCTGGCTATTCGGCCGGGGTGGCGCTTACAAGGGGCTGCCGCATGTGGCACTGGGCCTGGCGTCCCACGCTCGAGCTGAGAGTTTCGTGTGGCCAGTTGCGAGCGTGGCAGTGGGCTTGGCAGCCGCCGCACTGGTTTGGTGGCGCGCTCGCCTGCGCGTTGTTGCGGCCGGGTCCCTCCTCGTTTGCGAAGCCTTGTTCCTCGTCGCCGCGGGGTCAATCCAGATCGCCTCGAGTCCGAACGGATTCCCTCCGACGCCTGCGGTCGCGAAGCTCCAACACGCGGTCGGTTCGTCCATCGTGGCGACAGGTTCTACCTACTGCACCATCGGCATTGTTGCGGATGCCAATATCGGCTACCAGGTCCAAGAGGTCAACGTGTACGACCCGATTGTGCCGAAGTCCTATTTCACTGCGTGGCAACGAGAAGGAAAGTCGAGTTCCGGGCTAAAATCGTTCAACCTCTTCTGTCCCTCGGTCACGACCGCGGGCCAGGCGCGGCTTCTCGGAGCCGCATACGTTCTTGAGCCGGTGGGCACACCCGGCCCAGCGGGCGCAACATTCGTGACCGAGCTGAAGGTTCCGCGGACAAAGAGTGTCCAGGCGGCCTACCAGGGTATCCCGCTTCCGAACGCCGGTGACATCAACGAGGATCTGTATCGGGTTCCCGGAGCCGCCAGGGCGACCCTGATCCCGCTTAGGTCGATGAACGCCGCCCTTCCCCAATCTGATGCGTCTGGCACGCCGGTGCGGGTCGACGACTCCAACCCGGCACGATGGTCGCTCTCCACTAACGCTTCCACCCCGACGGTTCTACGCCTGCACCTGAGCGACGTGCCGGGCTGGCATGCCAGCATTGACGGACGCCCTCTGCGACTCGAGAGCTTGGCGGGCTTCATGCTCCAGGCCCGGATACCTCCGGGGCGGCATCACATTGAGCTCTCCTACTGGCCCAGCACCTTCACCGCCGGTCTTCTTCTCGCGCTGGTGACGGCGATCGCGTTGGCCGTCGCCCTTGGCGTCGATGTCGTGAGGCGGGCCCGGTCGGTCCGGCCGCAATCCTGACGAACAGGATCAGAAGAGCACCCGCCAGATGGTGGGAAGCGAAACCTGGAGAGTCTCTTTTTGGTCGTTGGGCACGTCGATGATGATCCGCGGGTCGGTCTGCACGTGGAAATACGGCACGGAACGGCCTTTTCCATCGGGGCCCTGTTCCGTAATGCTGGTGTAGGCGTTGTAGGTGATTGGTAGCGCCAGCCTCGTCGGTCTGGCGCATTTGACACTGAGCTCGATGTTGAGCGACTCGATGGGCGTACGCACGGGTTCGACCACTGAGCACGGACCTCCGCTGAGGGACTGGGCGGCGTTTCCCTTCTTCACAAAGTCCGTGTAGTAGTTGGCGACGTAGGGGATCTGCACGCCACGGGCGTTGGTCGTCTCTGGCAGGTATTCACCGAAGAGCGACCCGTTGAGGGTCGCCATCGGTTTCCCGACTTTCCAGTACGTCGGAAGGGCGAAGAACGTGGTGGAGAGTTCGTCATACGTGTGAGTCGTGTGGGCCCCTTGCACCTTGTAGGTGATGTGGACCGACGGAAGCGTGCCCGACGTCAGCGGTGAGAGCAGCACGAGGGAGGCGAGCCACGGCGCGGGCAACCAGGTCAGGACCACACTGGCGGGATATTTGCGCAGGACCGCCTCGGCGACGGCCACGCTCAGGAGCACGCCGATCGGGGTGACGAAGGCGAGCGATCGAGTCGGGTAGTCGATCACCTGGAGAACCGCGAACACCCGGTACACACTCGAGGAGATCGAGAGCTGAAGGAACATATAGACGAGGAAGCTCCCGCCGAGCACGGCAAGCGCCCGGGGATCGCAATACCTTCCGATCGCAAAGGACATCCCCTCTCGGTGTGCCTGCACCCACCAGTAGAGGACGAGAGCACAGCCAAGGAAGATCGACACCCAAATGGCGAAGTCGAGTTGCACGGTGAAGAGGTCACCGCTCGGTGAACCCAGCATGAACGGTGCATTCCAATGGTACGACCCGTCATACAAGTAGCGGATGGGGTCGACGAAGTCGACGAAGACGTTCGCATCGGTCGAATGCACCTTGACGGCCGGATCGTAGAATTTCGAGAATTCGAGCTGGGCCACGAACATCGGTGCGAGGATGATCATCGTTCCCAAGACAGCGATGGCCAGTCGCCGCCAGACCTGCCGCAGGCCGTGCAAACCGAATGAGGCCAAAAAGACCACGAACGTCACGGCCAGCAGGAACACCGAGAGGAGTCCGATCGCGTTGTGCGCGAGGACGACCAGGACGATGATGGGCACGATCAGGAGTGACGCCTCGCCCCTCGTCACAAGCTTCAAGCACCAGTAGACGAGCCATGGCACCAACATGACGGCGGTGAACTCGGGAAGGTCACCTCTGACCAGCCAGTCCGTGAAGACGTAATTGGTGAAGAGGAAGCCCACCGATCCGACGACGAGCAGAGCCTTTCGATCAGTGAGCGTTCTGATCGCCAGGCGCATGCCGTAGGAACCGATGATCAGGAAGATCGCCAAGGCGAGAACCAGGCTCGTCTTGAGCGAACCGAGAGCGAGGTAGACGAGGCCGCTCACGTAGAAGAAGGCCTTCTGGTAGTAGAGGAGCACCGGCGATCCGAGCCCATAGGCATCGCTCGTTGACCAGATGGGGAATAGGTCCCAGTGGCGGAAATGCGCGGCGTATATCTGGGTCAGCAGGAAGTCGTTTCCGTACGCCTGCCCAATGGGAATACCGGCCTGCCGGTAGACGTACGAGGAAATGAGCACCACAGCGCCCAAGGTCGACAAGAGGAAGACGAGCTCGAACCGCCAGTTCTGCCGAAAATTCCGAAGGACTCCGCCGCGCGCACCCTCTTCCCCGGTTGGTGTGGTCGACCCCTGAGCAGGGTCCTCTGACCGCTCCTCGTCGGTCAGAGTCGACGTCTCAGCCTGCAATTCCACGTCGGCGCGCTATCCGGATCTCACGGCCGTGACGACTGGCGATGCTGGCGGCTGAGGGTTGGGCATCATTGACAACGGCGCGATCCGGCGGCGCCTGAACTCGTTCGATCGATCCGCTCTGCTCATCCTCGCGGCTATGGCTCGGCACAACGTATCTCTCCAGGAGCCGCCGAGGCAGCGCGACAGAGCCCGCCGGCGCCGTTTTGCCTGACCGACGGGCAGCTCTGTCCCGATCGTCGTACGGGCCGTTCGTGCCGTAGTCTCCGGTGGCGATTTCGCCATGGACCCCACCCTCTCCACCCCGCCGCGACCGGTCGAGGGCTTGCCCCAAGAACCTGGGAAGGCCCTGCCCATCGCACCGGTTCGAGGCCGGCCAAAGGATCGGCGACTTGGCTGGGCGGTCTTTCTCGTCGCTGCGCTGGGCATGTTGGTGGCGGTTCTCGTCATCGACCGGCATCAATGGTTCTTCAACGACGACTGGGACTTCCTCGCGACCCGCACGATCGGCAACCTGAGCGACCTGTTCCGGCCCCATTACGGCGAATGGTCCACCGGTGAGGTGGTCGTCGACCGGGCCCTCTATGAGGTGTTCGGACTCCACACCTACGTTCCATTCCAGGTTGTCATGGTGTGTCTGCACGTTGCGATCGCGGCGATGCTGCTTGTCATCACGCTTAGAGCCAATGTGCGTGTCTGGATCGCGACTGCAGCCGCCGTGCTCTTCGTCTTGTTCGGCTCGGGATACGAGGACATCCTTTGGGCCGGAGGAATGGGCTGGGTGGCTGCACTCGCCTTCGGTCTGGCTCAGTTGCTGTTCTCCGATCACGATGGACCGATCGATCGGCGCGATTGGCTCGGTCTCGGCATGGGAGTGCTCGGTCTCATGTGCTCGGGATTGATGCTGATCATGACGGTGGTCGTCGGCTTGAACACGCTGATCCGGCGGGGCTGGCGCATTGCGATATTCCACGTCGCACCAGTCGTCGTCGTGTATCTCATCTGGTGGTACTCCATCGGCCGTCGGTACCCGGTCTCGTCTCCGAGCATTCTGCATCACCTTGGACTACTGCCTCCGTGGATCGGAAACGAAATCGTCGCGTCGTTCGATGCCATGGGACAGGTCCCCGGCATCGCGGCGGTGATGGCCGTTCTGCTGGTCGTCGGCCTGCCGATGGCGTACGTCGGCCTCGATTGGTCGGCCTTCCGGAGGAAAGCCGCACCATTGGCGCTTGCCGTCGGCGCGCTGGCCTTCGTCGTCGCGAACGGCTGGCAGCGCGCCACGCTCTATTCGGGGATTGGCTATGAAAGAAGCAGCCACTTCCTCGATATTTTCGTGGCGATGGTACTGCCCGGCATCGCGGTGGCGGGCGAAGCGGTCGTTCAACGATGGCGGTTCCTCGTGCCAGCTGTGCTGGCGGTCTTACTGATCGGGATTCCGGGGAACCTGGAGAAGCTCAGCGAGACGTCGGGCCCCTACAGCGCCGCGTACGAGATGCGCAACGAACGGTTCTTGACGTCCGTGGTCGCGCTCCCGGTCGCACGGGAGCTGCCGCGCTCTTACCAGCCAAATCCGGTTGCGGATGTAGGAGTCACCATCGGGTGGCTGCTCGAGCAGAAGACAGAAGGGCGATTGCCGCAAGCGCCGCTGTTGACGTCGCGACAAGCCGCCGACCTGAGTCTCGAGATCGCGCTCTCCCAGTCCGACAAACGGACAACGGCTACGTCGTGTCAGATCCTCACCACGGCCGAGCTCCGGCACCTGGACGCGGGACAGTCGCTTCGGTTCAGCGGCGGCGAGCTCGAGGTGGCCCTCGTCACGGCAGCCGGCGACTCGGACCGAACCAGGTTCCTGCAGTTGTACGGCCACTCGCTGGTCGCTCTGGCGCCACTGACGGTTTCGGTCTCTCCCGTGAGTCCGGGTCAAGCGGTCACTGTTTGTTCCTGAGGGCGCCCTTGAACCGGTGGGACCGCCCCGGGCCCGGGTCGAGGCCCTCAGTACCGGTAGGTGTCGGGCTTGTAGGGCCCTTCGATCGGCACGCCGATGTAGTCGGCCTGTTCCCGGCTGAGGGCAGTGAGCTTCACGCCCAGCACGTCGAGATGCAGCCGCGCCACCTTTTCGTCGAGGTACTTGGGCAGCACGTAGACGTCGTTGACGTACTGGCCCGTCTGGGTGAACAGCTCAATCTGGGCCATCGTCTGGTTGGTGAAGGAATTCGACATGACGAAGCTCGGGTGACCGGTCGCGTTGCCGAGATTCAGCAGACGGCCCTCGGACAGGACGATCACGGCGTGGCCGTCGGGGAAGACCCACTTGTCCACCTGGGGCTTGATGTTCACCCGCTCAATCCCCGGGGTCGCGGCCAGCCCGGCCATGTCGATCTCGTTGTCGAAGTGCCCGATGTTGCCGACGATGGCCTGGTGCTTCATGGCCGCCATGTGCGCCGCACTGACGATGTCCTTGTTTCCCGTGGCGGTGATGACGATGTCGGCTTCGGGCAAGGCGTCCTCGAGCGTGGTGACCTGGAACCCCTCCATGGCGGCCTGCAGTGCGCAGATGGGGTCGACCTCGGTAACCACGACCCGGGCTCCCTGCCCGGCCAGCGACTGCGCGCAGCCCTTACCGACGTCCCCGTAGCCGCAGACGACGGCGACCTTGCCGCCGATCAGGACGTCGGTGGCCCGGTTGATGCCGTCCACCAGGGAGTGGCGGCAGCCGTACTTGTTGTCGAACTTCGACTTGGTCACCGAGTCGTTGACGTTGATGGCGGGGAAGAGCAGCTCGCCCTTCTTGGCCATGTCGGCCAGCCGGTGCACGCCGGTCGTCGTCTCCTCGGTCACGCCTCTGATCCCGTTGGCGACGGAGGTCCAGCGCCCCGGGTCCTCGGCCACGCTCTTGGTGAGCAGCTCGAGCACCACCTGGAACTCTTCGGAGTCGGCCGACTTGGGGTCGGGCACGGCGCCCGCCTTCTCGAACTCGACGCCCTTGTGCACGAGCAGGGTGGCGTCGCCGCCGTCGTCGAGGATCATGTTGGGACCGCCCTCGCCCGGCCACAGCAGGGCCTGCTCGGTGCACCACCAGTACTCCGGGAGCGTCTCGCCCTTCCAGGCGAAGACAGGCACGCCCTTGGGGTCGTCCACCGTCCCGTCGGGCCCGACGGCGACCGCCGCCGCGGCGTGGTCCTGGGTGGAGAAGATGTTGCAGCTGGCCCACCGAACCCTCGCGCCCAACGCGGTCAGTGTTTCTATCAGCACGGCCGTCTGCACCGTCATGTGCAGCGAGCCGGTGATGCGGGCGCCGGCCAGGGGTTGGCTCGGCGCGTACTCGGCGCGCATGGCCATGAGGCCGGGCATCTCGTGCTCGGCCAGCTCAATTTCCTTGCGGCCGAACTCGGCCAGCGAGAGGTCGGCCACCTTGTAGGGCAGCGGGGCGGGGGTGGTCATCGGTTGCTCCTTCCGGTTGGTCTCCACGGACACGGGCGCGCAGTACGAGCCTGCGTCGGGCGATACGGCGGAAGCGCAACGCACGTGCTCCGACCTCTGTCGGAGGCCGTGTGCCCGACCACCAGGATAGAGCGCGCCCGGGGGGGCGGGAACAAACCCTGAACCGCCCTCATGGTTCCCTGACATTCCACCGTACCGTGCCCGGAGAGGGAAAACAGGAGGGCCGCGGCATGCGGAAACATGGTAATGCTGATGACGGGCTCCAACGGCGTGCTGTCGGTGCCGAGCGAGCACCTGCCGGGGCGGATCGCCCTGGTGCTGATCGGGTCGGTCGTGCCGCTGTCCCTGGCCGGGCTGCGGGCCCTGGCGGCCCGCGGGGTGCGCTGGGCCATCGGCACCTACCGGCGGCTCGATGCGCTGCCCTTCGCCGCCAAGGTGGCGTTGTTCGCCACCCTCGTGGGCGCGGCCGTCCACACGGTCATCGTGCCGACGCACTGGGGGCGACGTCCGGGTCACCGCGATCCTCTTCATCGTCGACACGATCGGTTTCGCCCTGACGTTCTGATGGACGCTGGCCGCACGGCGGCACTGGCGCCTTGCCGCCGCCGCGATGCTCGGTGGCACGGCCTGCTTCTACGCCCTCTACATCCTCAAGGGGTGGGAGACGATGCACCTGGTTGGCCTCGTCACCACCTCCATCGAGGTGGCCGGCGCGCTCGTGCTGCTGTCGTCCACCGCGTCCATCGTCCCGTCCCGGCAGCGCGCCGTGGCCGTCGCGGCGGTGCCGGTGGCACTGTTGTCGCTGCTGGGTACCAACATCATCGCCAGCTCGACCAGCGCGTCGGCCAACACGACGCCGCCGTCTGCGAGCGCGCCCGCCACCGCGGCCGCGTCCGGAAACCTCCTCTGGCGCCGCCATGCCGGGAATGACCGCGGGGAGCTCCTCGTCAGGCAAGGCCACCGCCCTGACGCTGCCCATTCTCCGGCGGGGAACATCGTCTGGCCCGACCACATGAGCGCCATGGCGGCCGGGATGAAGATGGCCGAGCCCAACTGCACGACCCAGCCGACGGCCGCGCACCAGCAGTCGGCCGTGGACCTCGTCAACCAGACGGTGGCCGCCGCGCAGAGATACACGAGCCTGGCTACCGCCAAGGCGGCTGGGTACGTGCCGGTGACGCGCAGCGGCGCCCGGATCGTACACTGCGTCGACCCCGCGATCTACCGCGGCGAGACCTCGGCCTCGACCCGAGCGCCATCCCGTCGCTCGTCTACGTGAACACGGCGAACAGCGCGGTCCTGGCGGCCGCCATGTGCCTGAGGCCGCGCGGCACGACACCGCCCCAGCCGGGTGGCTGCCTGACCCGGTGGCACATCCACACCGACCTCTGCTTCAGCGGCGGCCGGGTGGTCGGCACCGACGCCAGCTCCTCGTGCGCGCCGGGAAACGCGAACCAGGTGACCCAGCCGATGATGCACGTGTGGATGGTCCCGGTCACCGGCGGGCCGCTGGCTCCCGACCCGCCGGCCCTTTCTGAGTTCGAGGCCGCCGCGCAGGCTCCGGCGCCCAACCCGACGGCCTGAGCCTCCCCCGGTTACGGGCGGCGTCATTCCCGTCACACCGGGGCTGCCCCGCGTAGCCTGAGGCCATGGGTGAGAGCCTGGCCATCGCGGCGGCGGTGGCCTTCGCCCTGGGCACGGTGCTCCAACAGAAGGGCACGCTCACGACCGAGGCGGGCGAGGGCGACCCCCACTTCCTGCTGCAGATCCTCCACCGGCCGGTCTGGCTCGCCGGCGCCGTGTGCCAGTCGTCGGGCTGGGTCCTGCAGGCGATGGCCCTCGATCGCGCCTCGCTCGTCGTCGTCCAGTCCATCACTGCGCTAAGCCTCGTCCTGGCGCTGCCGATCGGCATCAAGCTGACGCACCAGCACGTGGGGCGCCGCGAGCTGTCCGGTGCGTCGCTCACGCTGGTGGGCATTGTGGTCTTCCTCTCGGCGGGCCAGCCCCAGGGCGGCACCGCGCACCCCGACGCGTCGGCTTGGTGGGCGGCCTGCCTATTCATCTTCGCGACGGTGGGGGCGCTCAGCGTGGTAGGCACCCGTTTCAGCGGCGCTGCGAAGGCGCTGACGCTGGGCTCGGCCGCCGGCCTCGGCTACGGGCTGCAGGCGGCCGTGACCAAGACCTTCGTGACCCAGGTGGGGGGCGGGGTGGTCGCGTTGCTGACGACTTGGACGGTGTATGTGCTGATCCTCTCTGCCGTGACCGGGTTCATCCTGCAGCAGTCCGCGCTGAAGACCGGCGTGCTGGCGCCCGCCATGGCGTCGAGCAACTCGGTGACGCTGTTCACCAGCGTCCTGCTCGGCATCACGGTCTTCGGGGAGACGCTGTCGAAGGGCGGCGGAGGGCACAGCGGCTCCAGCGTGCTCGGTCTGTTGCTCGCGCTCGGCGGCATTGCGCTCCTCGCCGGCTCGGAGTCGCCCGAGGCGACCTTCGAGGTCTCGGACCCGCCCGCAGTCGCGTGATGGCCGATCGCCTGGTCGTCCGGTGACGCTCCTCGCGGTCACCGCCCCCGGCGGTGCCGGGTGGCAGTACGTCCTCCTGTTCCTCGCGGTCGCGGCGTCGTGGGCCGGTGTCCCCGTCGTCGGGGCGACCGCGCTCGGGGCTGCCGGCGTCGCCGCGAGCTAGGGCGATCTCAATCTCGCGTTGGTGATCCTCGTCTCCACCGCTGCCGGGGAGGTCGGCGGGCTGATCGGCTACGCAGTGGGGAACCGCTGGGGCCGGACCCTCCTCGAACGCCCCGGCAAACACCAGCAGGGACGCGAGCGCATGGTCGAACGCGGCGAGCGGGCGTACGCCCGCTGGGGACGTGTCGCGGTGTTCTTCACGCCCGCCATCGTCTCGGGCACGGCCAAGATGCGGCACGGCCAGTTCGTGGTGTGGAACCTGCTGGCCTCGCTCGGCTTCTCCATCTCCGTGGCGGCCAGCTCGTATGGCCTCGGCCGGCTCTTCAGCGGCCACTACTCCGCACGGGACATCGCCACGCTCATCGTGGGACTGCTGGTCGGCGCCGCCATCACGACCCTCTACGTCCGGCACCGCCGGCGGACCCGGCACCTCACCGGCGGCGCGACGCCGACGACATGACCCCGATAGGCGCGTCATCGTCCGCGCGAGGGAGACTCTGCGGCCCATGACGGCCACGAACGACTTCAACCTCAGGGCGGCCAAGGCCGACCTGGCGGCGGCCTTGGCCGAGGGCAACGTGGTCCGGCAGCGGCTGCTCCAGACGCTGGTGGGGTGCGGTGGCGACATCCTCCTGTACCGGCCGGCGCGCGACCACTACGTGGTGCAGTTCGGCGCATTTGAGGGCACCCGCCACGTTGCCGTGGTGGTGCCGGGCGTGGGGGACGACGCGAACCTCTGTCAGGACTGGGTCCCCGGCGCGCACAACCTCTTCAGCGCTGCCCAGGCGACGACCGTGATCATGTGGAAGGGGTACGACAACCCGACCAGCATCGTGGCTGCCGCCATCGGGTCCGTCGAGTGCAACGAGCACCTCACGACGGCGGGGGACGACCTCGCCGAGTTCATCCGGTCGCTTCCGCTGGACGGGCACCACTCCGTGACGATCGTGGCCCACAGCTTCGGCTCCCTCGTCACGGGCGCCGCACTGGCCGACCACGACTTGCAAGTGACCGACGTGGTGGTGGCGGGCAGCCCGGGGATGTCCGTCGACAGCCTGCGCGAGCTCCACCTCCAGAGCACGCACTTCTTCTCGGAGGAGGCGCCGGGGGACGCCGTCGCCGAGCTCGGGGTGTTCGGGGCGTCGCCCACCTCGCCGCTCTTCGGCGGCACCCGCATGCGCACGAACGCGCCCGGGCATGTGGAGGTGCGCGCACATTCCAGCTACTTCGTTCCCGGGTCGGAGGCGCTCGAGAACATCGTCAACGTGGTGACGGGACGCTACGCCCGGATTGAGCGCCACCGAGCGTCGGTGCCCGAAATGGCCGGGGGGGCCGCGTCCTGGGCCATGCGGCTGCCCACCGTGCCGGTGCGCCTGGTGGGTCGGCGCTACCGGGGTCCCGGGTTCCGGCTGGCGGCCAACATGATCCGTCTGGTTGACTTTGCGGCCGCGAGGACCGAGGAGGTCGTGCGCGACGCGTTCGAGGAGGCCGAGGACCTGCTCGCCTGGGTGGCCCATCGCGTGGGAGATGGGCCTGCCGCACCCTGAGGCACCGGCGCGACTCCATGCGCGGGCGTCGTCACGGAGCGACTGTCCTCGTAGGGCAAGATGGGCGCCGTGCCCCCGTAGCTCAGGGGATAGAGCATCGGTTTCCTAAACCGTGTGCGGAGGTTCGAATCCTCCCGGGGGCGCTCATAAAAACCCAGCTCAAGAAGCTAGTAGCACTCCGGAGCCGATTTGCTGGGAATCCCTTGGGAATCCAAAGTAGGCTCTGAACATGCGTGGCCACCTGGAGTCACGAGGCCGGAATGTGTGGCGGGCAAAGGTCTATCTCGGACGGGAGCAGGGCAAGTCCAAGCGATACTTGCAGCGCACGATCCACGGGACGAAGCGGCAAGCGGAAGACATCTTGAACGAGATGCTCGTCGAAGCAGGTCGCAGTTCCAATGGCATCGTGGACGGAACCTTCCGCGAACTCGCGGAGAAGTGGCTGGGTCTGTCCTCTCAGACACTGTCTCCCACGACGCTGCGCGAGTACGAGCGCCTGCTCGACCGCCTGATCCTTCCCAAATTCGGTGATCGCAAGGTGCGAACGATCGGAGCCGCTGACCTCGACGCGTTCTACTCGTTTCTCGGGCGTCGAGGCGGCAAGGACGGCGCCGCCCTCGGTGCTCAGAGCATCCGTCACGTGCACGCCCTGATCCGCCGGCTCCTCAACCAGGCGGTGAAGTGGAACTGGATACCGGTGAATCCGGCAGCGAAGGCGAGCCCACCCCGCGTCCCGCCGCGAAACCTCGCTGTGCCCACACCGGAGGTGATCATGCGAGTGCTGTCCCTCGCCGAAGAGCGTGATCCCGACCTTTCTTGCTTCCTCCGACTAGCGGCAGTGACTGGAGCTAGGCGTGGTGAGCTCTGCGCCTTTCGGTGGTCGGACCTCGAACGAGACTCGCTGCAGATCAGCCGGTCCGTCTACGGGAGCCGCCAGGATGAGCTCAAGGAGAAGGGGACGAAGACCCATGCGGTGCGCCGGGTCTCACTCGATCCGGCGTCACTCGCAGATCTACGAGCCCATCGGAAGCGCTGTCGTGAGTGGGCACGATCGTGCGGCGCGTCTCTATCCGACAGTGCGTTCGTCTTCAGTGCCGACCCGGATGGCAGTAGGCCCTGGCGTCCAGGTCGCGTCACCCTTGCTTTCAGCCGCCTCTGCGAGGAAGTTGGTGT
This sequence comes from uncultured Acidimicrobiaceae bacterium, assembly GCA_963834405.1. Lineage (GTDB taxonomy): Bacteria > Actinomycetota > Acidimicrobiia > Acidimicrobiales > RAAP-2 > Bog-473. Next base: position 1,372,992 of record CAWIBX010000005.1, read on the forward strand.
TGCCAGCGTCCGGCTACACGACCTGCGGCACTTTGCGGCGACAGAGCTGCTCGCGGCCGGTGTTCCGGTCCGAACAGTCGCGGGCCGTCTGGGGCACGCGAACGCAGCGACCACGTTGAACGTGTATGCCCACGTGCTCGAGTCGTCGGACCAAGACGCTGCTGCGGTGCTCGGGCAATTGCTTGCTGATGGCCCTGAGAACGACTGATCGACGGAACCACGACTGGACAGCGAATCCGGAGGCCCATTCGGATTGTCCAGAGCGTCCAGCCTGTAGTAGTTCGTGATCCCGAGCAGGACCTTCAGTCCGCTTAGTTGGCTCCTGTCCACCTGGTCGCACCAATTTGATTGCCAATTTGGATTGCCAAATTGATCACCGCCAGGTCCCAGCGATCAGTCGATACCCCTCGCACGGGGTGCCCCATACCTTGGGGGCAGGGACTCCATGGCGCAGTACCGTCCGTATCCGGCACTATGCGTGGTCCGCGTTTGCGGAGCTGCGCCTGGAAAGCTGGCAATACCGATCAGCCGGCAACCCCGCTGTCCCCGTCAGGCGTCCAACCGTAGGAGTGATGCCACAGCCCGACGCTCGACGTTCCGATACCCGTTGGCAACCGCCGCAGTGTGCGCCTTGATAAGGAGTTCCCGAGCCTTCGCGGTGTCGCCCGGAGCTTGTCGCTCCGCCAGCATCTTCCCCCATTGAAGATCGGTGCGAGCGGCGAAGAACTTGGCACGCATCCGCCCGCTCATCGCGGCGGATTGGGAAAAGTACGCGTCCGCCTCGACGTAGTGACCAGATACGGTGGCAAGGCCTCCGAGATAGTGGCTGACGGGGCCTACAACCGTCGGGCCGGTCACGGCACACTGATCTGCCCATGGGGCAAGCCGCTCGAACAGTCGCACGGCATATCTCGGCTCCCGGCATTCAATGGCAGCTTCGGCGTAGAAGAGCATTCCGTCGAGCCACTGCATGTCCATCGGAAGGTTGAAGTCATCAGTAGCAAACTTCTCCAATACGCGCTTTGCGTCCTCGATGCGGTCTCCTTCTGCGTGACACATGACCAGTGCCGCGGTGAGCGTGGGAGCGATCTCGGGGGCCACAGCGTAGAGACCTTCGATGAGTGGGACCATCTCGCCCAGGGTGCCGCGTAGAAAGCCGACTATCGCGAGCTGGCCCGCGAAGATGACGGCGGCGTCGGGCATGCCACCGTCGGTGCCGATCTGGAGGGCCTCGGTTGCCAACTCTTCGGCCCGATCAGTCTCCCCGCCGATCAAGGCTCGGAGAGCGCGCTGGATGGCGTACCCCCAGCTCAGCGTCGGCTGCTCGAGGCGCTTGGCCTGCAGCTCGACTATCTCGAGGCATCGGTCCATCTCGTCGATGCCCCCAGCGCGGGCGGCACAGACTGATCGCCAGGCAGCCGCCCAGAAAAGCAATACCGGATCACCGATTCGCTCGGCTCGATCCAGGGCGTCGGCCGTCAGGACCAGCATCGGTTCGAGCAGTGATGGCACCAAGAGCGGGTAGAACAGTTGGTTCAGGACCTGCACGATGACGGCGTCGTCGCCGGAAGTCTGAGCGATCGCGATTGCCTCGTCCGCCAGCGCTTGGCGGCGGTTGAGCGGGCTGCCAGTGGTGAGTTCGGAACACAGCGTTGCGAGGACGAGCGCCCGGTCAGGGCTGTCCGCCGAGACCCGGTCGAGGGCCAGTTCCAGGACCTCGACTTTGTCGGTGTCGATGACCCCGGAAGCGCTGACCAGGCCCCGGTTGTTGGCCAATGCTGCGGCCACGAGGCGCTCCATATCACCGAGGTGATCCGCCTGACGAGAAGCGTTGAGGAGAGTGGTGCGAAAGGCGGGGTCACCGGTCTGGCGCTGGGCGGTGCCGAGACCGATGAGAAGGTCGATACCGAGGGCCGGATCGGGGTTGGACGCTTGGGGGTAGAGGTTGAGGGCCTGGGCGAAGTAACCAAGCGCTTCTGCGGGGGCCAGGGCAGCGAGCGCGGCATCGCCGGCCTGTTTTGAGTAGCTGATGGCTTTCGTAAGGTCGCTCGGCTGGGTCGCGTTGGTCCAGTGCCGGGCCAACTCACCTATCCGCGCCCCCGGGCGGTCCCTGCAGAGGCCTTCCAGTGCCTCTGCCACCTGCCTGTGCGCCCGGGCGCGACGGTTGGGACCCAGGTCTTCGTACAGTGTGTGTTGGATGAGGGCATGGGCGAAGTTGTACCCACCCGAAGCATCAGCCGGTTCACGCACCAGAGCCACAGCTGAGGCCGCTTCCAAGATGTCGAGCAGTTCGTCATCGGTAGTCTTGGTCACTCTCGCCAGGACATCGAGGTCGAAGTCCCGACCGATGACCGCCGCCATCGACAGCACTCGCTCGGCTTCTTGCCCGAGTCGCCCTACCCTCGCGCCTATTACCATGCGCACGCTGTCGGGCAGGGCCATCTGCTCCAGGGAAACCTCTGCTGTCCATCTCCCCGTGTGGTCCTGGAAGATTGCTCCCGTCTCCGAGAGATGGCGCAGGACCTCGCTCACGAAGAACGGATTGCCGTCGGTCTCGCGATACACGGCGTGAGCGAGACCGACCCCGACGTCGTCGAGGGTATGACCGGCGGCGGCTTCCATGAACGCCACCACTCCTGTGTCGTCGAGTCCGACAAGTTCGATGCGGCTGACACCGCTCACTCGATGCAGTGCCGCCAGGGTGTCGGTGAGCGGGTGAGACCGTGACAGCTCGTTGTCGCGAAAGGACCCGAGCACAAGCACCCGCATGGCCTGCTCGGCCGAAACGAGGTGTCGCAGCAAGAGCAAGCTTCCCTTGTCGGCCCACTGGAGGTCGTCGAGGACGATGACAACGGGCTGATGCGCCGAAACTTTGGTCAGGAGTCCCACGACGGCGGCGAAGAGCAAGAACCGCTCGGTGTCGGAGTCGGCCGCCTTCGAAGGTGGCAACTCGGGGATCCTGCTGGCCAGGGCCGGGACGAGGCGGGACAGCTCCGACCCATAGGCCTCGACGTGGGCGAGGAGCTGGTCCTCTGGTGCGTGGGTGACGTAGTGGCCGATGGCCTCGGCAAAGAGTTGGTACGGGGTGGCAAGGTCCTCTTCGCAGTGACCGAATAACACGCAGGCGCCAGTGTCGAATGCGGCCCGAGCTGCCTCGGCCACGAGGGTGGTCTTGCCCAGGCCGGCCTCGCCCGAGACGAGGACCACCTCGCGTCCCGCGCCCGTAGCTACCCGCTTGATGGCGTCGGTCAGCGTCTGCATTTCGGCTTCGCGCCCGACGACGCCGACAAGAGGCCGTACAGCCAGACGACCCGACAGGGGAATAGAGGTCCCCGTGTCGGCCCCTCCGAGCGGCTCCCACAGCACCTCGATGGTCTGAACCGGATTGGATAGTCCCTTCAGGGTCAGGTCTCCAAGGGAGCGGCATTCCTGACGATTACGCCTACCGGCTGTCAATCGCATCCACTCCGTCGCCAGAATCTGACCGCTCTCACAGAGTGCACAGAGCCGGGCCGCCTCGACGACCGGGTCCCCGAAGTAGTCGTCGTCCTCTCGAGTGACTTCTCCCCCGCTCAGCCCGACTCGCAAGCCCACGGAATGCTCCCGGTCACGATTGTCCCGTTCCACGCCTTGCTGCATGGCCACGCCGCACGCCAGTGCGGCCGAGGCCGAGGTGAAGACCACCATGAGCCCATCACCGAGGTTTTTGACCTCGGTACCTCCGGCTTCGGCGATCGCCTGACGCAGGACCGAGAAGTGTCCACGGCGAATCTCGTCTGCTCCCTCGGGCGACAGGCGCCGCGAGAGCTCCGTGGAGCCCACCACGTCGGTGAACAGGATCGCCACGTTCTCGACGGTCAAGAAATATCCTCCTGTCTGGAGGACACCAGGGTAGGCGAGGTCCGGAACGGCCCGCCGAGGGCTCAGTTGGTCGCTGGAAGGTCAACGGCATGCGCCCACATGTTGGCTCAGGGCGGTCGCGAACCCGCACGGAAATGTGAGCGCGTGGCGGTCGTGTGTATCTGCATGCCCGGCGCGGGATGTGCCGATACCGCTCGGGTGCGTAGGGCGCCCCGTACGCCGTACGCCGCATCAGGACGGGCCGACCGCAAGCATTCAGAATGGACCTCGTGGTGGGCGAGTTCGACTTGTTTTGACCCCACCGCCCGGGCCCGCCATTGGCACGCCGCCGGGATTGCTGCGCTCGGGTTCCAGCATGTCCTCGGCCACCTTGACGGACTCGCTCACGCTTTCCTGACATCTGAGGTGTACGACAGAACTGATGCCGATTCTCATCTTCCGGGAGCTCGTCGACTTCAGTCGCCTGCTTGGCGACCCCGTGGCTCTCCGAGCCCATATCGCCGAGGACGGATATGCCTTCTTCCGCGGCCTTCTCGATCCGGATGAGATCCGGTCGGTCGGAGCGGGGATCCTGGGCCAGCTCCAAGCGGCCGGGTGGACCGAGGCGGGATGCGACCCAGTCACGGCTCGGCCGGTGCCACCGGTGAGGGCGGTGCGGATGGCCGACCTGTTCGGGTCCCGGACCTACACGCGCATCGTCTTGAACCCACAGCTCAACCGGGTGGCCTACCGGTCCGGTCTGGCCGACGTGATGCGCGACGTCCTCGGACCCCTCGGCTTCTGCTACCCGTTGCGGATACCGAGGATCGTCTATCCGACTTCCTTCGCCCCCCGCCAGCCGGGCAGCTACGTCCACAAGGACTACCGCAGCGTGCAGGACATGTTCACTTGCTGGGTCCCCTTCGTCGAGGTGCCGCCCAGACTCGGTGGACTGGCCCTACTCCCGGGCAGCCAGAGGACCGACCGGGTCGCCCCCAGCCCCTCGGCCAATTGCCCGACGGATGGCTCACGACCGACTACCGGCCGGGAGACGTCCTCGTCTTCCATTGCCTCACGACCCACGCCGCCCTTCCCAATCGCAGCGACCACATGCGCTTCTCCGTCGAGTACCGCTGGCAACTGGGCGACCAGCCCGCACCGCGTCGCCTCGTAATCGGCCCGACCGGTGCCGAGATCGGGTCCCGGTTCCTCCGTCGCTATTCGTGGTGGAAGCCGGTGCCGGCGGGAGTGGAGCTCTTCGATGAGGACCTCGACGGCACCCGGTCCAGGCTGCCCGCACCGCCGTCGCGCCTCGTACGGTTTGCCTGAGCTCTCGCCACCGAACGTTCCCAGCCGTTCGCTAACTACGACAAGCGCGACGGTCCCCAGATCGATGACCCCGCTACACGATCTCCGAGCGCCGCCGTCGGAGGACTGAACCGTCGGCCGGGTAACTCCAAGCCTTTGTGGACAACGGCCAGAAATGGAGACACACACTTGCACTGCAGTGCGAAGGCCACCCCGACCAACCGCCGGGCTCGCTCCGGCGGGACTGAAGACGCTCCGGGGAAGGGTTAAGGCGCATCCAAGCCGGCCCGTCCGGGCCGGCCACATCGATTGTGTCCACCGAATCCGGCCGAGCCGTCAAGGCGCGGCGCCCGACATGTCGGACGCCTCGGCTACGCCGGCCTTGACCGCTCTGTCTCACACCGCTTCGGTTGGTTCTCCAACTGCCGCCGCGGCGCTCTGACCAGGGGTGTGGACATTTGTGTGGACATCGCTGTGGACATCCACAGCGCTCGAAATGCACGGCGTCGGACCAACCAGCGAGCCTCATTTCGAGTCCGCGGTCGAATCGTCGGAGCGGTCCGGCTCGAGAATCGCAAGCAGGGCGACCTTGGGGACGAGGCAGCGCCGGCCGAGCCGGATTACCGGGAGCTCGCCCCGGGCGACCAGTTCGTAGGCGAAGGCGCGTGAGATGTCGAGGAGCTCACCTGCTTCGGCCACTGTGTAGACGAGGCGATCCTCGCTCCGACTGCTCGGGGTTTCGATTTGCGTGTCCATGGTCGTCCTCCCGCTTGGCAGAAATTCGGTTCCTACCTATGTAGGGACAGCGAGCAATGCGAAACCGAACAACATCGAGGTCAGAAGCACCAGGGACAGTGTCGAGAGGGCCTCGGCCGTGACAGGTGATTGCGAACCCGATGAGACTGAGGGGGACGCAGTGGGACAGAGCGGGATCCGGTGATCAACGACTGAGAGGAAGACGGTTCGCGGTAGACGGGGGACAAGAGGACGCGTGACCGTGGCGAATTCCGCGGACCCGAGAGGCAGTGCCCGAGAGGCCCGAGAGGCAGTGCCCGAGAGGCAGCAATGTCAGAGGTTTTCTCTACTGTCTCAAGCCGCCGAGCCGTCGGCGGCGGCTTCGCCGCCGCCTCGGCACGCGGACGGGGCGTCCCGGGGTGTCGAGATCGGACCGCATAAGTCTGTCCGGGGAGTTCGTCCGCGTGAACTCCCAACTCCTCGACGGGTCGGTGCAGAGCCCAAATCGCATCCAGGCCGGCCGATGAGCGTCCCGGCCGAAGCCATTTGTGGCAATGCCGCGGAGCTCCCGGCGCAGCCGTCAAGGGTCCGGTCCGTCGGCGTCTGGCCGCCCTAATGGCTGCTGCTCAATTCGGTCGCAGGATCATTCAAGGTCATCCCGCCGGCGATCCGCTTGCTTCAGTGCGCCCCCTGCATCGATCCGCCGCCCAGCGCCGCTCATCGGCCAACACAACCGGTCGGTGCTTCGAGAGGTCGGAGTGGGCGACGAGGAGATCTCCTGGCTCTAAGACCGCGGTGTCCTGCAAACCCGCGGCTCAGTCGACAGCGTTGCGCTGGATCGAGGGAACCCGCAGTAGCTGGACGCGCCGGGAGGGACCGGTCATTCGCTGCCGTAAAGGTCCAACGTGTCCAAGAAGCCGACGACGGCGGCATTGAACTCCGCGGGCTGGTCGATGTTGCTCGCATGTCCGGCGTTCCCGATGACTATCTTGGTGCCCGTCGTAATCCTGGCGGCCATGTAGTCGGCAGCAGCCAAGAATGGTCGATCGTGCGAGCCGACGAGGACCAGTGTCGGCACCCGGATCTCGGGGAGCGAATGGATGACTTCGCTGGTCTGCTGAGTAAGGATTCCCCGCGCCGCACAGGCAAGGCCTCTCGGGTCGTGGGGCCCCATCCTCACCTCCGAGCTGGTACCGAGGGCCGCCAAGCCCTCGGAGTCGAATGAATCAGCGCGGGCGAGCGCCCAGCTGTTCCACCGCTGGCGGGCAACATCATCCTTGTAGCCCGGTCCGGTGTCGAAGAGCAAAAGGGCACTCACCCGTTGGGGATGGACCACGTGGAAGGCAAGGCTGAGGTACCCCCCGAGGGAGAGGCCCCCGATGGCAGCTCTCTCGACGCCACACGCATCGAGCACGGCGCGCATGTCCCCCACGCTGACCGTTTGTGAGTACTGAGCAGGGTCATGTGGTGAGGCGCTGCGACCGTGGCCGCGAAGGTCCCAGGTGATGACCCGTCGGTACCGGCTCAGCACAGCTACGTTTGGCGCCCACATCGCTGAGGACGCCCCGAACCCGTGGGAGAGCAGAAGCGGGGTGGTATCAGTGGCCTCTCCGTGCACCTCGAATGAGATGGCGACACCATCTCGGTCGATGACACTCACGGTCGAGACCCCTTACCACTCCGCGTCGACATGCCCTACCGATTGCTGTTGGTGCGAACGTCGCGGAACGGGAGGTCCCGGACAGGGTCGGGTTCCTTGGGCAAACCCAAGACGCGCTCCCCGATGATGTTGTGCTGGATCTCGTCCGTTCCGCCGGCGATGGAGACGGCCGGCACCGACAAGAAGATCTCAGTGATTGTCCCTTCGAGCGGGGCGTCGGATCCAGCGAGCATCCCCGATGATCCGGCGATGAGGGCGTGCACCCGTGAAGCCGCGCGCGATGTTGCTGCTGGCGAGCTTACCGAGCGAGCCCTCGGGTCCCGGCGGTCGGCCCCGCGCGCGCGCCGCCGCGGCCCGCTGCGCCGTCCACTGCGACGCCCGTGCCATGCAGATGAGCCGAACGATCTCTTGGCGCACCAGCGGGTCAGCGGCGCACCCGCTCGCCTTCGCCTGGGGGATGACCAGGTCCACCCTCCCCGCTCGTTGCGGGTACCACCTGTACGGCTCGGCGACCCGGGCGATCTCCTCGGCCGCTTCCCGCACTGCCCGTCCTTTCCTGACCGCTGCGGCTGGGATCCCCCGCCCCACTGGGGCGAGTCGACGCTCATGGGCGAGCGTGGTCAGCGCCACTGACCAACCCCCATTGACCTGACCGACCACGTGATCGGCGGGCACCCGCGCCTCATCGAGGAACACCTCATTGAACGAAGCGTGGCCGTTCATCTGGCGCAGCGGTCGGACCTCGACCCCTGGCTGACGCATCGGGAGGACGAGGTACGTGATGCCCCGGTGCTTCGGCACGCTCCAGTCCGTCCGCGCCAGGAGCAACCCGAAGTCTGCGTGTCCGGCTGAGGTGTTCCAGAGCTTCTGACCCCGCACGATCCATTCGTCGCCGTCCCGATCGGCCCGGGTGGTCAGGCCGGCCAGATCCGATCCGGCGCCAGGTTCGCTGAACAACTGGCACCACGTGATCTCCCCGGTCACCGTCTTTCGGATGAAACGCATCTTCACCGCCTCGGCGCCGTGCTCGAGGATCGTCGGAGCCGCCAGGTGCATGCCGACCCCTTCGGGGACTCCGACCGCGCCCGCCTTGGCGATCTCGTCGGAGACCGCCTCGACGGCCGGTGCCGGCAGCCCTCGCCCGCACCACGCGACGGGCCAGCTGGGACACGCCCAGCCCGAGTCAGCGAGCTGGGTCCGCCATTCGATCAAACTGAGCTCGGGGTCCCAGTGCTGCTCCAACCACGAGCGAACCTCACGTCGGGTCTGTTCGAGGCCACCGGATGTCATGTCCCCGGTCATCGGCCCTCGAACCGGGGCTCGCGCCGTTCCGCCGCGGCCCGCACTCCTTCGCTCCAGTCTGCCGTGTGGCGTAGCCGATCCTGCTCGGCGAGCTCACGCTCGGTCGCATTCGCCACCCGCTCTGCCAGCCCGCCACGCATGGTCTCTCGGATTGAGCGGACTGCCAACGGCGCGGATCGGGCGATCTCGGCTGCCTTCGCTCGGGCTGCCATCCGCAAGTCGCCTGCTTCCACCAACTGGTCGCACAAGCCCATGTCGAAGGCTTCGTCACCAGAAATCCGCCGTCCCGAGTACAACAGGTCCAGGGCGTGTTGCTGGCCCACGATGGCAGGCAGGGTGACCGTCAGGCCGAACCCATGGTGGAACCCCAACCGGGTGAAGTTCGCCGAGAAGCGGGAGCGCGCGCTGGCAACCCGGAAATCCGCCGAGCAAGCCAATCCGAGGCCTCCGCCGATAGCGGGACCCTGGACGGCCGCGACGAAGGGCGTCTTGGTCTCGAACAAACGTAGGGCCTCTCTGTAGAGATCACCGATGCTCGAGGATGGTCCCTGGCTCGGCGGTCGCCGTGAACGGCCGGTGAAGTCCGCCCCGGCGCAGAAGTGCTTCCCGTTCGAGCACAGCACGATGGCCCGGCAGGATGACTCGGCGTCGAGCGTCTCATACGCCTCGGCCAGCGATCGGATGAGCTCGACATCGAAGAAGTTGTCCGGTGGACGGCAGATCTCCACCGTGGCGAGGAAGTCGTCTTCGAGGAGCACCTCGACATCGCCGTAGCGCCACGCCTCTGCCTCGGCGGTCGCGTGTTCCACTCGGAGATCCTGCTCGGTCACCCTGAGGAGGGTATTCGACCCAAGTACGTACCGTGCGAGGGAGATCCGTGCCCCGATGACGCTAAATCCCTATCCGGTGGCTGAAACGTCCAGTTCCGCCAACAATTTCCACATGCCCAGATGTGACTTGCCGCCTTGAGGCATCAAGGTGATAGCGAAGGTGGTCCCAATGGGAGTCATAACTCCTCCAGGCCACAAACCGTAGAAGCGGGCTGGCTTGGGAATCCCTCGGGAATCAAACGCCGGGTACTGGTCAGATCAAGACCCACCACATGGACGCATGATCGGTCCTGAACTGGTCGAACGTTACTGGAGTGCACTGGCCAGACAGGCTCCAACCGATTCCTAAACCGTGTGCGGAGGTTCGAATCCTCCCGGGGGCGCTGAATGGAAGATGTTCGTCGGACGATGGTCGGACGTGCGGTGTTGTTCGGGTAGCCGCACGACACTTTCCGGATGCGGCTCCGGTACGTGGGCGACACCGGCTCCGGTACCTGGGCGACGCTCCTATATCCGCGCTCAGGCCCCGCAACGTCCCTTCACTGTGAGCAATCGCACTCACGACGAAGGAGGCAGAGACGGTGCTGGTGGAGCTGGGTCTCGGAGAGCAGCTGGAGGGCACGGTGACAAGAAGTCACGGTCGAGATGCCGCGGTGCCAGCCAGCCATGACCATTGCGGCCGCGCTGGCACGTCAAGAGAAAGCCCTGTAGAAAGCGGGAGTGCGGTCTACGTTCTATGACCTCCTTCGCCGTTTGTCGGCGTCACCGGACCTGCGCGAGCCCATCGTCGAGTTCGGCGCTGCCCGGGTCGTCGGTCAGACACATCGCCCAACGGTGAAGTCAATGTTTCCCGGACGGTTCATCACGGGTTCTGACATGAACCTTGGACCGGGCGTTGACCACGTCCAGGACCTGTGTCGTTTGGCCCTACGGGACGGATCCATCGGTACCGCGATAATGCTGGACACGCTCGAACACGTCGAGGAACCGAGAGTGGCGATGTCCGAGTTGCGTCGGTGTCTCGCTCGGGACGGAATATTGGTCGTGACCACCGTGTTCTTTTTTCCAATCCATAAGCTTCCTTCGGACTATCGCCGATACACCGCGGACGGCATACGAGCCGAACTCAGCGACTTCGATCGATCATTTGTGGGAGAAGCAGGACTTCGCTTGTTTCCCCATACGGTCGTCGGAATGGCCGGTGGTCCTGATGTTTCAGAAGAACGATGGTTACGACTGTGCGAAGTCATCGAGCAATGGCTGCTGCGGGGTGCGACCTCTTGGAAGGAGAGGCTCTCGGACCTCCTTCCACCCATCCTCCTCCAGCAGGTCTATGAGATCTACACGAGAGGGACCGCGCGACCGGATCTTCGTAAGGAGCGAAGCCTCGGAACTTCCTACACAAGGGGAACGGCGCAACCGGATCGAAGAGTTGGAAGGGTGGCTACCGCACAGGACGCGAGCCCCGCCCACCCCGTCCGTCACTGACGAGCGAGTGACATATCGGCTCGTGCGGCGCCTGCTCAACTCGCAGCCAGTCATGATTCAGGATTGAAGAAAGACCAGGCGTCACATTTTCGTCCGCAATGTACATCTTGGCGCAGTTTCCTTGGATGAACAGAGTACCCATGGGTGCGCGGCTGGGGAACCTTGATCCGACCACGACGTAACGATCGAGCGGGTGTCCAGTCAAGTCGCTGAACGCCCGCTGGACGTTGATGTAGTTGGCCAACTGAGTCTCGGACCACTTGTTGTTCGCGGCTGGGTTGCCCGGTGTCACGGCAAAGCCCATGTTGCTCCAGAACCCGAAAAGGGCAAGCAGCCCGACGAAAAGCGCGACTACTCTTGCCATCGCGCGGGAGTGACCGTCGATCCGGCGCCACACATCGATCATGCCGATCATGCTGGCCAAGACGAGCAGTGGCAGAACGTCGGCCACGTAGCGCTCGAGGACCCATCCAAAGATCATGATCGTTCCCGCCGTCAACGCCGATGTGAACAGCAAGATGCGCACTCCGCGGAGGCTTCGTGGAAGACCGGGGGTGCAGGCCACGACCGCACCCCACAATCCGAATAGGAACAGCAGCGGCATTGAAGGTGGCACGCTCGCCGTTGGTGCTCTGGTGAAGAGGCCCGTATGAGCGATCTCACCGGGGATGTTGGGAAAGACGATAAAGGGAAAGAGCGAACTTATCCGGAAGTTCGCGGGATCGACGTAAGCCTGCAGCGTGCTGGGTACGTAACGGAGACCGTAGAACTGGCCCCCGTTGGTTCGACCCCAGTCGAAAAGTCGATACAGCGAATCGTCAGAGATAGGCGCTGCGAACGGCTGGCCGAACTTCGCCAGGTCGATCGCGCACCCGACTGCCAGCGGCACCAGTCCAGCGAACATCATTGGTAGCGCCCACTGTCGTCGCTCCGGTCCCGCCCGCCCGGAAGCAAACCAAATGGCAATCAGAAGCGCGCCAAGACAGGCGGCGTAGCCGGTGGTCGTCCGGTTGAGGTTCGTGAGCAAAACCAAGACGCCGCATGTCGTGACTCGGCGCCACGACGGGCGTTCCAGGACACCGACGAGTGCGAACAGGCTCGCGCAGGCTAGGGCGACGCTCCAAGCCTCGTCTTCGCTGGTGTAGTCCACGATGGACGCCAGGTAGACCAGAACGGAACCAGCCAGGATGGAGGCCAGGAGCACCGCGTAAGACGTGGCTTCCCACCAGCCCAGCGGAGCGTTCCCACGGAAGAGGATCCGCAGGCGCCATAACAGGAGAGAGCTGAAGATCGCGGTGACGACCCACGCCGCAAACATGGACAGCGGGGTGAGCTGACCATCGAGGGAGCTGGTGAACAGAAAGATCGGTATTCGGATGAGCGAAGGGAAAATCCCGAAATAGGTGTACTGGCGCCCGCCGTGCAGCCACGCCTCGAACGTGATTGAGCCGTTGGCAACCCAGAGGTGGCCGTGCATGATGGCGCGCGCTTGGGCATCGTAGACGGGGATGTCATTGGCCCCGTTGGACCGCAGGGGGTTGATGGTGCCGGTCCATAGGTCCCAGAGCACCCAGAGGTAGGGAATGGCCGCCGCCGCAATTGCGCAAACGGACACGATTTGAAACCGTCGCGCGCCCGTTGGAATGTCCGTGACCGGCTCAATACTCGGCGCGCCAGCGGGCGTTGTCAGGTTCGTGACGGTCATGTTTGTCCGCTCTCGGTGAGGTGCTCAGCCTTCGGTCACGGCCCGGAAAGTACATCAGCAGGAGAAGGGGATGCCTTTCGCCCTGATCAGTGGGAGCTTTGGGAGGAGAGCGCCTGGCCTGTGGGTCGGAATCAGGCTTCACCGACGCCGAACACGGCTATGCCGAGGCGAGTCCACGAATCGGGACGGCAATCTCTTCGTTGCCGACGACGGCGGGTCGACGTGTGTCTTGGACGGGGAGTCGTTTCATGTCACAGCGTGCCACTCGCCGAATGCGCGCAACTTCGTGCTACTAGCAACGGCAGAAAGGGGACACTGGCGAATAACTGCGAGTACGTAGCGAACTCGCCGTCAGCTGGTCATTTCTGTTTCACACCGGATCACGAAGAACCTGCGGCGGGCTTCCGCAGACATCTCACTCCAATTCGAAACCAACCGCCGCTCATGATCGGCAATGCCTATGATCCAACACTCCTTGTGCGGTGGCGCGCCGGTTGGCTCCCGCAATCGGGGGGCGGGTCACGTACGTTGGGTACGGGCACAGCTGGCTGCTCAACGGATCCGCCAATATCTGCATGCGAGGTGTCGTGAGCAGCTACCTCATCGACGGCGTATTGCTAGCCCCGCGCACTCGCTACCCGCCTTAGGTGGTCACTGAGTCGACCACGTGATATGGCCGGATAAGACGTGATAGAGCAAAATGCCGGCCTCTTCGCGGCGCTGAACTGCGCCCATAGCCCGCAGACGCTCCAAGTGGGCAAAGGTCTCGGCTTCGGCCATGGAGCCCCACGACCGCGGTGCGAACAACTCGTGCGATAGCTGAATGACGTTGGCCCAGCCCGCATCATCACAGATCTGGAGTAGTCGGTCCAAGCGTACGTCGTGGTGGCGCTTGATCTCCTCGGCTCGCGCCGCCAGGTCGTGGAACGGCTGGCCGTGTGCCGGCAGCACGATCGATACCTGAGGTAGGTCGGACAAGCGGTCGAGCGACTCCATGTACATAAGGAGTGGATCACCCGGAATCAATCCGGAAATGTGTGGCGTGATCGTGGGCAGCACTTGATCGCCCGAGAGCAACACTCCAGCCTCCTCGTCATAGAGACAGAGATGGTCGTCGGTGTGCCCTGGAGTGAAGAGGCCGACCCAGTCTCGGCCGGCCAAAGTGATGTGGTCACAATCGGCCACACCCGCGAGGGTCGGGGCGGCTTGAACCACTTGAAGAGTTCCACCTGGTGGGCGAGCATCTTGGCTCGCGCTTCGGGCGGTGGTCCGACAGTTGACCCGCCCCAGGGTGAAGGCCGCTCGATACGAATACTGGGAATGGGGCTCTGGTCCGGATCGATGTCGTCAGCCGCCTCAAGTTCGCGATCGTCGATCTGATCGGGATCAAAGAACGTGCGGAAGCGGTCGGAAGCCACAATGGCACCACCGCTCTCCTGGGCCAGCAGCCCCGCGCCGCCGAAGTGGTCAGGGTGCGAATGCGTCACGACGATGGTGTGGACGCGGTTCAAGGGGACCCCCGCCGCGTCCATGCGGCTCCCTAGCACCTTCCACGACTCCTCGCCTGGAAGTCCTGGATCGACAAGCGCGAAACCCTTGTCATCCTCGAGGGCGTACGTGTTCACGTGGCCCAAGCCGGTGAAATCGATGGGCAGCTGCAGACGGAGAATGCCCGGTGCCATCTCGACGATGTCAGGCGAGGCATCCATCTGCTCCTGCTTGGAGGGACGGCGGGCTGGTGTCTCCATCGACTCGAATGTCGTCATGAACCCAAGATCATCGCACTCTGTACGGGATGGGCGGGTGCGCAAAAACGCCGACAACGCTCCATTCTCCGCTCCAGAACCCCGTATTGGCACTCCCTTGGGAATCAAAAGGCCCGATACCGCAGGGATGGGCCGTTACTGCATGGAATCCCACATGGCTTTGAGCAGCCACAATGCAACAGCACCGAACTGTTTGGACAGCTCAGTCAGATCCCCAGCCATCTTGCTCGCGGGGATGTTCATCCTGGTAGTCGGCCCGTCGTCAATGAATCTGTCGATTTCGGCGGTCGGGCACGATCTGGGCACCACGGTGAAGCAGAGTGCGGTCGGACTTCGCCTTGTAGCTCTGGTGTCCGCGGCCTTCATCCTCATCGACGGCAAGGCCGGAGCCCCCCATCGGTGAAGCGGGCGGTATGTGTCATCGGACTGTTCGGATGCGCCGTTGGCGCCCTGGCGATTGGCCCTCGCACACAACGTGACCCAGGCGTCGATTCCGGAGACCAAGGCCCCCGGCGAGCAGCCAGTGAACCAGCGAAACCGGACCCAAATACTACGTCGGGGAGGTGCAGCCCCGCCGTGACGCCGAAGCGATCGAAAAGCCGTTCATTGGGGGAAGGGCATATGGCTCTGCCAGGTACGCCCATTCCGTGGCCCCGCGCCCTAACTCCGTCCCCTTCTTGCCAATCCATGCGCGCTCTCCTGAGGTCCGTCACTCCTCGTGCGTGCCGTGCAACTCCACCCGCACCGCGATCTCCGGGTAGACACGCACCATCAGCATACTGGGCGGTTTCATGCCGAACTCGCGGATGTCGAACACGTCGTTTCCGGACAACAGCACGCGGCCGGCATGGACCTCTATCGCCATTTCGTGCACGAAGGTGTGGGTTTGCCCGTGGAAGGTGATGTCTCCGGTGACCACGTAGCTGGTGTGCGCTTCCCCGGGTTCGACGCGCGTGATCTCGCCCACGATGGTCGGGTAGCGACGGGCCTCCACCCGACGCTTGAGCTCGCGGTCGTAGAGGATGTTGCCCGAGGTGAGCCGGTCCACGGTGAGCTCGAGCCGGCCTGAGACCGGCGCGTCTAGGTCCAGCGAGCCGTCGTCCCGCGTGGTCGCTGCGAACCATCCGCTGATGCCGCGGGTCTCCGTGTTGATCGGGGCCAGGCTGGAGCGCCCGCTGACCCAGATGCACGAACGCACGGAGTCGAATGTGTATCGAGCAGTGCCCATGGGCGCCTTTCGTCGTCGGCGGGCCGGTCCGCCGAACGCCATGGTCTGGGTGAAGCGGTTCTGCATACTGGCATAGAATTCGCCGGTGTCCCGACTCGAAATTCCACCTGGAGAAGGCGGCGACGCGGTCCGGATCTGGTCCCTGCGTCCCGAGATGGCACCCGCCGTGGGCAAGCTCATCGACGCCGCGTACAACAAGAGCGTTCTTCCGGTCGGAGTGCGCGAGGCCGCCCGGATCCGCATCGCACAGCTGAACGACTGCACCGTCTGTCTCACGTTCCGTGCCGACTCCGTGAAGGCGCAAGGACTGGGAGAGGAGCTCTACAGCAAGGTGGGATCAGAGGAGGACGGGCGCGCCGGGCTCACGGAGCAGGAGCGCCTTGCCGTCGAGTACGCCGAGCGGTTCGCCCTCGATCACGAACGGATAGACGACGCGTTCATGGACCGCATGCGGTCGTGTTTCACCGACGCCGAGATCCTCGATCTGACCATCTGCGTCGCGGCCTTCCTCGGGCTCGGACGTGCGCTCCACGTCCTCGGCATCACCGAGACGAACCTGACCGACGTCTAGCCGGCTCGGCTCAACCGGACGACGGCGGGGGATCGAAGGCGGCGTCGCGTTCCCTGGTGGCTTGGCGCAGGCCGATCTCGCCGATGCGCTCGGAGAAGGCCAGTGCCTCGGGCGCCCGGTGCCCGATGGCGTCGTTGAGGGCTGCGAACTTCTGGAGCTGCGCCCTCCCCATCAGCTCGACACCCGTGTTCACCACGCGCTTGTTCGCCACCAACAAGTCCCGGCCGATCAGCGCCATCCGGTTCGCCAGCTTGAGCACGGCGCCGTCGAGCTCCTCCGCCGGCGCCGTCGCGACCACGAGCCCGATCTCCTTCGCCTGGGCACCGGTCAACGTGTCGCCGGTCAGCAGGAGTCGCTTCGTCCATTGCGGCCCCACGTGGTAGAGCCACATGTTGGTGGGGGGCACGCCCATGGACCGCACGGGAGGGAAGCCGATCCGGGCGTCCTCGGCCGCCACGACCAGGTCGCAGTGCAAAACCAGGTCCGTACCCCCGGCCAGACAGTTGCCGTGGACCTGCGCGATCACGGGGAGGGCGCAGTCCCAGAGGCGGGCCCATCCGGCCGCCAGCGCCAGCATGGCGGTGACGTCGCCCTCCAGCGCGTCGCGCCCGGCGAAGTCGCCGGGGTCGGTGTCCTCCGCGATGAAGCCGTAGCCCGACGAGAACGACCGGCCGGAGCCCCGGATGACGACGACCCGGGCGTCTGCGTCCGCCTCAGCGTCCCCGGCGGCCTGCAGGATCTCGCGGATGCAGCGCGGGGTGAGCGGATTGTGCTGGTCCGGCCGTTCCAGGGTGATCCGGCGCACGTGGCCGATCTCCTCCACACCTACCGTGGTGAACTTCGGCGTCACGAACCGCTCCTCGCACCGTCGTCCGGCACAAGCCGGGACTTGAGGACCTTGCCGCTCTCGTTCCGCGGGAGCGTCTCGACCACGCTAATGCGGCGCGGCACCTTGTAATCGGCGAGGTTCGTCAGGAGGAAGGCGCGCAGCTCACTGACCGGGACCGGTTCGCGCAGAACGACCCAGGCCGCGACGTCCTCGCCCAGGACGTGGTGGGGCACCCCGGCCACCGCGGCTTCCGCCACGGCCGGGTGCGCGAACAGCGCGGCCTCCACCTCGCCGGGGACGACGTTGTGCCCGCCGCGGATGATGATCTCCTTCTGGCGCCCCACGACCCACAGGTGGCCGTCCGCGTCGAGCCGGCCAAGGTCCCCGCTCAACAGCCAGCCGTCCCGCCACGTCGCCTCCGACGCGGCCGGGTCCCGGTAGTAGGTCCGCGGCCGGCGCGCGCCGCGGATCGCGATCTGGCCGACTTCGCCCGGCGGCAGGTCCGACCCGTCGGGAGCCGCGATGCGCAGCTCGACACCCGGCAAGGGGACGCCGACGGCGCCGCGGTGACGCCCGCCGTCGCCCATCGGCATCGCGGTGACCGCGCCGAACTCGGTCATGCCGTAGCCGCAGAGCACGTCGGCGCCCGGCATCCGCGCGCCGAACCGCTGCAAGGTGCTCGACGCGATGGGGGCGCTGCCGATGTTCACGACGGCCAGGCTGGAGAGGTCCGCCGTCGCGAACTCCGGCGCCGCGACGAGCAGCTCCACCATGGCCGGCACCAGGAAGGCCGCGACCGGGCGTTCGGTCTCCACCGCCTGCAGCCAGGCGCGGGCGTCGAAGCGGGGCAGGAACCATCCGCTCAACCCGCCGCGCATCGGCCCGCACACCAGCAGTGAACCGCTGGTCGTCGTGAACGGCGAGGACGTGAGGAAGCCCAGCCCCAACCACGCCTCGGGGACCCGGTCGACGCTGGAGAGGCCTTCGTGGCGCGCGAGGACCCCCTTGGGCTCGCCGGTCGTCCCGGAGGTGTACATGATGTCGGCGACGTCGTCCGGCCCCAGCACCACGTCCGTGTCCGCGTCGTCCGCGTCCAGGAGGTCGGCCCACGCGTTGGGCGCGCCCGGCGCGGTGGAGACCACGGTGGCGTCGGGCGCCGCCACTGCGTCCGGGACCGCGCCGCCGACCACGACCGACGGCTCGGCGTGGCGCATGACGCGTGCCAGCTCGCCGGCCCCCATCCGGGCGGATAGGGGCACGGCGATGGCGCCGGCCTTGTGGATCCCCATGTACGACACCAGCCACTCCAGTGGCTCGTCGTTCCCCAGCACGAGCACTACCCGGTCGCCCCGGGCCACGCCGAGGCGGCCGAGCCCGCGGGCCAGTTGGTTGGACTGCCGGTGCCACTGCACAAGCGTGAGCGCGCCGCCGTCGGCGAGGTTCCGCCACGCCACACCCTCGGGGTGGGCCCCCGCCAGGCGGCGCAGCAGCTCGGGCTGCAGCAGGGTCACAGGCCTGCCCGGCCCATCAGTAGGGTGCGCCACCCTCGAGGATCCGGCGCGGGTTGTCCACGAGCATGGTCTGAATCTGCGCGTCGCTGATGCCACGGGCGCGCATGACCGGGAGCACCTCGTCGGAGATGTAGGTCCAGCGCCACGTCTCGGAGCTGTCGATGAGCGCGCGGGAACCAGTCGACGAAGCACATGGCGTCGTGGGACAGGACGATCCGCTCCGCGAACCCGCGGGCGCACAGGCGCGCTACCGCGTCGACCCGGTCCTCCAGCGTGATGCCGGGGATGCCGAAGTGGTCGAATCCGAGATACGAGCCGTTGTCGATGAGCTCGAGGTGGTACGCCGTGTTCACCGTGCCGCCGCTGTGGCCGATCACCACCCGGGACAGGTCCACGCCCTCGTCGCGGAAGACGCGCTGTTGTTCCAGCCCCCACGGCTCGGGCGGCGTCGGGGTGTGCGTGGTGATGGGCACTCCCGTCTCCCGGTGGGCGCGCGCTACGGCGCGCAGGACACGGTCGACCCCCGGCGTCAGTCCCGGACGGTCGGTCGCGCACTTCAGAATCGCGGGTCGCACCCCGGTCTCGCCGATCCCGTCCCGGATTTCGCGCACGAAGAAGTCGACCATCGGCTCGGGCCCCCCGAGCACGGTGCCGGGGCCCCGGAAGTGGAAGAACATCGGGACCTCGTTGTACGTGTACACGCCCGTCGCCACCACGACGTTGATGTCGGGAACCTGTTGGGCGATCGCGGCGACCCGCGGCATGTAGCGCCCCAGGCCCACGACGGTCAGGTCGACCAGCGTGTCGATGCCGCGCTGCTTGAGCTCACGCAGCTTCTGCACCGCCCGGCCCTGCTCGGCCGCCTCGTCCCACTCCTCCGCCGTCTTCTCTATGTCGGGGCTCAGCACGAAGATGTGCTCGTGCATCAGCGTGCACCCGAGGGCAGACCCGTCGACCGGGCCCAACACCGTGTTGACCTGGGACATCAATCCCCCTTGCCGCCGGGCTCCCGCGGCGGGCGCCGTGATCGTAGCGGGGGGTGATGTTTCTCGGCCGGGCCGGGCGGGCCACAATGTCACAGCAGGCCCACAGCGAACCGTGCGACGCGGTCCATGTGGGAATGCTCGGATGGAGGGCGATCCGAGCGACGAGGTCCGAATCCGACATGGAACGCCCCATCCAACCCAACACACCCGAGCGCCGGGACCGCGCCCAGGCCTGGCTGCGCCGGGCCACCCGGGCGACCCTGCTCGGCGCGACCGGCGCCGCGGCCGTGATCGGCGTAGTGGTGGCCCAGGAGCACCCCGGCTCGGGCGCGGGCACCACCTCGGGTGGGACCGGCGCGACCGGTTCGGGCACGGCGGGATCCTCTTCCTCTAATTCAGGTAATTCAGGAAATTCCTCCGCCGCCGCCGGCTCCTCGGGCTCCTCCGACACCGGGTCCTCCGGGAACACGGGCACCACCGGGGGCTCCGGGAACACGGGGAACACCGGTGCGCCGTACTCTCCGTCCATCAGCCGCTCGTCCCCGGCCGTGACCTCGGGCGGCACGTCCCGATGAACGCCACCGCCGCGCCACCCGCGCTCGCCGCGCGGTCGTTCCGGGCGATCGGCACCACCGCGACCGTCGTCGTGCCGTATGCCGGCGCCGCCGAGCAGGCCGCGCTGCTCCTGCGGCGCGAGCTCGACGCGATCGACCTGGCCTGCAGCCGCTTCCGCCCCGACTCCGAGCTCCAGTTCGTGCACGAGCACGCCGGTGAGGCCGTCTCGGTAAGCCCGCTTCTCTTCGAGGCCCTCGAGGTCGCCTGCGACGTGGCCGCCCGCACGGACGGCGCCGTGGATCCCACCGTCGGCAACGCCATCGAGGCGCTCGGCTACGACCGGGATCTCGACGCCGTGCTCGACGGGCCGCCGGCTCCGCCGCGCGCCCTGGGCCGCGTGGCCGGCTTCGCGCACGTCCAGCTCAACCCGGCCGGGCGCACCGTGCGCATCCCACCGCGGGGTGCGGCTCGACCTGGGCTCGAGCGCCAAGGCGCTGGCGGCCGACCGGGCCGCCGGCCGCATCGCCCACGCCCTCGGCTCCGGCGCGCTGGTCAGCCTCGGCGGCGACGTCGCCGTGGCCGGGACTCCGCCGCCCGGCGGCTGGCCGGTGGGCATCGCCCGCGAATCGGCCACACCGGCCGCTGACGTGGACCAGGTGGTCGCCGTCCACCGGGGCGGGCTCGCCAGTTCCGCCCCGTCCGCGCGCACCTGGACCGCCGGCGGCCGCACCGTCCACCACGTCGTGGACCCCCGGACCGGTGACTGCGCCGAGCCCTACTGGGCCCTCGTCTCCGCCACCGGCGCCAGCTGCGTGGAGGCCAACCTCGCCACCACGGCGGCACTGGTGTGGGGCGCCGACGCGCTCGACCGCCTCGCCGCCTTCCCGCAGTCGGTCCGCCTTGTGCGCGCCGACGGCGCGGTCTTCTCCGTCAACGGCTGGCCCCCGGAGGAGGCGGCGTGAACTCGACCGCCCTGTGGTACGCCACCCGCGCCAGCGGGCTGATGGCGCTGATCCTCCTGACCGTCACCATGGTGCTCGGGCTCGTCACGACGTCGCGCGCACGCGCCCGCAACTGGCCTGGCTTCGCGCAGCAGGAGTTGCACCGCCGGGTCTCCATCATCGCCGTGGTGTTCCTCGGCATCCACGTGCTGACCAGCGTGCTCGACTCCTACGTCGACATCGGCTGGGCCGCCATCGTCGTCCCCTTCACCTCCTCGTACGGCCGCTTCTGGGTCGGGGTGGGCGCCGTCTCGCTCGATCTCCTGCTCGCGGTCTTCGTCTCGAGCCTCCTGCGGTCCCGGATGAACCCGGGCGCCTGGCGCGCGCTGCACTGGCTCGCCTACCTCAGCTGGCCGATCGCCCTGGCCCACACGTTCGGCATGGGCACCGACTCCCGCGAGGGATGGGTCATCGCCCTGGGCGTGGCATGTGTCGGCGCGGTGGGCGCGGCCCTGGCCTGGCGGCTGCGCGTCACCGCACGCCAGTCGGCGGCGCGGAGTGCGCACTCCTCGGTCGCCGTCGCCCCGCCGAAGCATCTGGAGCTGACGCTGCCGGCGCGGGAGGAATCGCGCCGTGCATAGCGCGAGCGAGGCGGTCCCCGCCACCGGCCGCTACCGCCTGCTCGGGCACCCCACCGACCTGGCTGGGCATCTTGCGGCGCTAGGTCCGGCCCCGCTGCCCCAGGCGCACAGCCGGGGCTGGCGAGAGGCGTTCATGTCGGCGCTCGAGGCTTCTGGCCTCGCTGGTCGGGGCGGTGCCTCCTTCCCCGCGGCCATCAAGCTCAACGTGGCCCACGCCGGCGGTGCCGGCGGCGTCATCGTCGTCAACGGAATGGAGGGCGAGCCCGCCAGCGACAAGGACAAGTTGCTGCTCATCCGTTCCCCCCACCTCGTGCTCGACGGTGCGCAGTTGCTGGCCTCGGCGAGTGGCGCCGACCGGGTGATCGTCTGTGTTCCGGCCGGCCGGGAGCAGGTGGCGGCGGCGGTCAGCACGGCCATCGCCGAACGCGAGTACACGACCTATTCGCTGAGGCCCGAGCAACTGGTCCGCCCGCCCGACCGCTTCATCGCCGGCGAGGAGTCCGCCCTGGCGCGCTGGGTCGACGCGGGGGAGGCGCTGCCGTCCTTCCGCCCCGACAAGGGGACCGCACTGCGCATCGGCCGGCGGGCCGCCCTCGTGCACAACGCCGAGACGCTGGCCCACGTGGCCATGATCGCCCGCACCGGGCCGGACACGTTCCGCAGCCATGGCGTGGTGGAGGATCCCGGGACCTCGCTCATCACGATTTCGGGCGCAGTCGAACACCCGGGCGTCGTGGAAGTCGACCGGGGCACGCCGCTGCTCGACATCGCCAACCGTGCGACGCCGCTCGGCCCACCCCAGGCGCTTCTCGTCGGTGGCTACGGGGGCGCGTGGGTGAGCCCGGCCCACTTCGCCATCCCCTACGCGTCGCTGTCGCTGCGCACCATCGGCGCCAGCGCCGGTGTCGGCATCGTGGTGGTCCTGGGCCAGGAAGCCTGCGGCATCAGTGAATCGGCCCGCATCGCGCACTACCTGGCGGGCCAGAGTGCCGGACAGTGCGGCCCCTGTGTCTACGGGCTGCCGGCCGTCGCGGACGACATGACGCGCCTGGCGCGCGGCCAGTCGGACCCCGCGCTCATGGCCCGGCTCACCCGCCGGCTGGACCAGGTGGACGGCCGCGGCGCCTGCCGCCATCCCGACGGCGCGGTGCAGCTTGTCCGCAGCGCCCTCAATGTCTTCGCCGCCGACGCCGACGCGCACCTGCACCGGACGCCCTGCAGCCACTGGAACCAGCCGACGCAGCTCCGCTTCCCGCAACCCCTCCGGGCGGCCTGACGTGCTCCGTATTCTGATCGACCCGGTCGCCTGCGACGCCTACGGCTACTGCGCCGAGCTGCTGCCCGAGGCGATCTCCCTCGACGAGTGGGGCTACCCGATCGTGGACGGTAGGCCGCTGCCGCCCGAGCTGGTCGAGACGGCCCGGCGGGCCGCCCGCGACTGCCCGCGGCGCGCCATCACCCTGCGCGAGCGCAAGGGCGGCCACTGACTGGCTGACCGGCCCGCGGCCACAATGGGTGCGTGCCCGAAGACCCCGCGCCCACCCCGTCCCTCCCGGTGGGTGTCACCGTCCGCTCCGCCACCGAGGCCGACCTCGGGCGCATCGCCGAGCTGATGAACCTCGGCGGCGTGCCCGGCCGGCCGCCCAGGGAGACGCCCGGCGACGTGGAGCCGTACCGGCGCGCGCTCGCCGGCATCGAAGCCGGCGACGGTGCGGTGCTCGTCGCGGAGCTGGACGGCGAGGTTGTCGGGGTGTGCCAGCTGATCGTGTTCCGCCACCTCCAGGCGCGGGGCGGGTTGTGCGCGGAGATCGAGTCCGTGCACGTCCACCCGGACCACCGCGACCACGGCATCGGCACCTTGCTCATGGGCGCGGCGGTGGAGCGGGCCCGGGCGCTCGGGTGCTACCGCGTCCAGCTCACCTCCAACGAGGTCCGCCACGACGCTCACCGCTTCTACGGGCGCCTCGGGTTCACGCCGTCGCACCTCGGCTTCAAGCTGGCGCTCGAGTGAACCGCCGGGCGGCCGCGGGCGCTGAGGGGTCGGTTGCGGAGCGGCGAGTAATCATGTAATCTCGTAATATGCATGACGACAATGAAAGAATGGGACCCCGGCGGGGCCGCCGACGCGGCACGACGCCGCCGCCCTCGGGGCCCGAGCAGGAGCGCCTGATCGGGGCCTGGTTCAGCGGACGCGTCCCCGAGGGTTGGTTCGAGGAGGCGCCCCGTATCGAGATCGACGGCGACGAGATCCAGGTGGTGGGCCGCCTGGCCGCACCGCAGCCGCCGGCCGGAGCCGGCGAGGACGAGGTCCGGGTGGCCGAGCAGGCCCGCATCAGCGGGTTCCGCGAGGAGACCCGGGGCCTGCGCATACGCATCGCCGACGAGGCCCAGCCCGCCTTCCGCCGCACCGTCTCCTGGGGGGCCGAGTGCGGGGACTCGCTCGTGCTCTTCACCACCGCGGGCGTGCCGGTCATGACCCGGCTGCGCCTGACCGACCGCCGGGTCCTCGACACGCTGATCGACGCCGGCGTGGCCCGCAGTCGCAGCGAGGCGCTGGCCTGGTGCGTGCGCCTGGTGGCCCAACACGAGGCCGACTGGATCGCCGAGTTGCGCGACGCCATGACCACGGTCGAAGAGGTCCGCCGCCGCGGCCCCGGAGGCGGCGACACCGCCTGACCACGTGGCCACGTGGCACCATGCCGCATGGACACTTACCACCAGCTCCAGGACGACCTGCGCGGCCCCTACCGCGCGTTGCGCGAGGCGATCCCCGACGTGATGGCCGCCTACAGCGGGCTGTCCGGGGCCGCCATGGCCGACGGCGCGCTGTCGGCCAAGACCAAGGAGCTCATCGCGCTCGCCATCTCCATCACCCGTGAGTGCGACGGCTGCATCGCCGCCCACGCCCGCGGCTCGGCGCGCCAAGGGGCGAGCACGGCGGAGGTGGCCGAGGCGATCGGGGTGGCCCTCTCGCTGAACGGCGGGCCGGCCACCGTGTGGGGCGCCCGCGCCCTCGATGCGTTTCAGGAGTTCTCGGCCACGGCCTGATCCGCTGGGACCCGCACCAGTTTCGGTGGCGGGTCGTCGAGGTGCCGCGGCCACAGCCGGCGCACCAGGACCACGTTGGCTTCGCTGGCGTAGATGAACAGCTGGGACCCGAACGAGAGCCAGATCACCAGGCCCAGGACCGTGCCGAAGAAGCCGTAGAGCTGCGTGGTGTGCCGGAGGGCGTGCCCCACCAGCAGGCCGCCGAGCGCCTCCAGCAGCGTCCAGCCGATACCGCCGATCAGCGTCCCCGGGAGCAGGCTGCGCCACCTCGTCCCGCGCGGCGCCAGGATGTGCAGCGCCACCAGGTAGGCGCCCAGGTTGACTGCTGCCGCGCCGACCAGGCTGGCGGTCCAGTACACGCCGGGCGGGCCGTGCAGGCTGCCGCCGGCGACGGTGGAGACGCCGGCCAGGACCGCGCTCCCGACCACCGCGGCGGCGATCGTGCCGAGCAGCAGCAGGCCCCGCGCCACGCGCGGGACGAGCCCCACCTGCTTTTCCCGCGGCACGCCCCAGATGGTGGCGCTGGCCTGCTGCAGGTGGTTGGTCACGCCCAGCGATCCCCACACCAGCCCGATCACGCTGACGACGAAGGCCAGCGGGGTGGCGCGGTGCAGGGCCTTGATACTGGCCGCCAGGTGGTCGCCGATCACGGGGAACTCCGAGAGCGCGGAGTTCACCACGCGCTGCTCGGCCTCCGTGTTGGAGCCGAGGACGATGCCGGCGATGGTCACGAACAGGAGCAGCAGCGGGAACACGGCCAGGAACCCGTAGAACGTGACGAGCGCAGCCATCGATCCGCCCCGGTCGTCGCTGTACTTCTTGAGCACGGCGACGGGCACCGCCGTGGCGGTCCGCCGCCGCTGCCACACGTCGAGCCGGCGGAAGGCCCGCCGCCACAGGTTCAGCGTGCTGCGGCCGCCGGTGTGAAGGTGCAGTCCATGTGCTTGATCCCGTTGATGAACGGGGAGAGCAGGCGGTCCGGCTCGCTCGAGGCCTGAATGTCGGGCAGCCGTTCGAAGAGACGCCGGAACATCACCTCTATCTCCTGGCGCGCCAGGTGCGCGCCCAGGCAGAAGTGCGGGCCGGCCGCCCCGAACCCGATGTGGGGGTTGGGGGCACGGCGCACGTCGAAAGTGAAGGGGTCCTCGAAGACCTCCTCGTCCCGGTTGGCCGAGTTGTAGAACATGATGACCTTGTCGCCCTCGTGCATCTCGGTGTCGCCGAGCACGGTGTCGGAGGCCACCGTGCGGCGCATCCAGATCACGGGCGATCCCCAGCGCACGATCTCGTCGACGCCCGTCGCCGCGATCCCCGCCGGGTCGGCCTGCCAGAGCGCCCGCTGGTCCGGGCACTGCGTCATGGCCAACAGCCCGTGGCTGATGGCGTTGCGCGTCGTCTCGTTCCCGGCCACGACCAACAGGATGAAGAACGAGGCCACTTCCGTGTCGGACAGCGCCTCACCGTCGATGTTCGTGTTGACAAGGGCCGAGGTGATGTCGTCGGTCGGGTTCTCCTTGCGGTACTTCGCCAGGTCGAGCATGAGGAGGTTGAGCTGCTGGGCCGCGGTCATGAGGGCCAGCATCGGGTCCGTACCCTCGGGGATGTACTCGGGGTCGCCACTCGAGAGTATGACGTTGGAGGCGCCGAAGACGGTGTCGTAATCCGCCGGCGCGATGCCCATCATGTCGCAGATGATCTCGAGCGGGAGGCGCGACGACACCTCGGTCACGAAGTCGCAACCGCCGAGGGGCGCGACCCGGTCGATGATCTCGTTGGCCACGAGATCGATGCGATCCTCAATGGACTTGATCACGCGCGGGTTGAACGCCGCCGACACGATCCGCCGCAGCCGGGCATGGCGGGGGTTGTCCATGTTGATCATGGAGCCGAAGAAATCGAGCATCTCGGCGGGCAGATCGATGATGGAGGTGGCACCGTGTCCCGACTGGTAGATCTCTGGATGCCGGCTCGCCTCCGTGATGTCTGCGTAGCGCGTCAGGGCGTAGTAGCCCTTGCCCGCAGGGATCAGCAGGCTCATCTCCTCGGGGATCTCGGGCTCGGGGAAGTGCGGCATCGGGCGCTCGCGCCGGAGGGTCTGGAAGGCGCCCTCGCGCTCCTCCCAGGGGCGGGCCCAGAAGTCCACGGCGGAGAGGTCGATCTCGTCGACTGACAGGACGGCGTGAGGCTGCATCAAGTCCACCATGAGGGCCACCCTATCCACATCCCTACACTGCGGACATGTGCGACACGCTGTGCGCGCCCGGGCCCGCCGGCATGTTGTTCGCGAAGAACTCCGACCGGCCGCCGGGCGAGGTGCAGGTCGCCTGGCCGTTCGGCCGGCGCGCGTCGGCGGGGTGCTCGCTGCGCACCCAGTATCTGACCATCGGCGACACCGGCGCGCACGCCGCCCTGCTGTCCTGCCCCACCTGGCTGTGGGGCGCCGAGCACGGCGTCAACGAGCACGGCGTCGCCATCGGCAACGAGCGCGTCGCCACCATCCACGACGCGGCCCACGCGCCACCGGCCCTCATCGGCATGGACCTCGTGCGCCTGGGCCTCGAGCGCGCCCGCAGCGCCGCGGAGGCAGTCGAGGTGATCGGCGAACTCCTCACCACCTGCGGTCAGGGCGGTATCGCCGACGCCGCGCACGGCGAGGCGTACGACTCCTCGTTCTTGATCGCCGACCCCGCGCACGCCTTCATCCTCGATACCGCCGGCCGCCACTACGCCGCGGCGCCCGCCCCCGACGGGGCCGCCATCTCCAACCGCCACACCCTCACAACCGAATGGACCGTCGCGTCGCCCTCCCTCGGCGCCGGCGACGACTTCGGCGCATACCGCGATGTCACGGAGGACACCGCCTACGCCGACGTCCGCCTTACGGCAAGCCGCGCCTTCCTCTCCTCGGCCTCCTCCGGCGGGCTCACGGCCGCCGCCACCGCCGCCCACCTCCGGGACCACGGCACCGGTCCCTGGGGGTCGCCCGGCACGCCCGGACCGGCACAGCCCCCACCGGCGCGGGTGGGCGAGGACCGCCGGGGCGTGACGGTGTGCATGCACGTGCGCGGGCTGTGCGTCACGACGGCGTCCATGATCGCGGAGCTCCCGTCCGGCATCGCCGACGGCGCCCCGCTCCGCGCCTTCGTGGCACCGGGCAGTCCCTGCGTGAGCGTGTACGTCCCCACCTTCCCGCGCACTGTTGCCGGCCCGCCGCCCTTCGTGCCGGTCGAGCTCTCGGGGGAAGAGCTGTGGCACGCCGCCGACGCGTTGCGCCGGCGCGTCGAGGAGGACCCCGCCGCGCTGCAGAGCATCAGGGAGGTGCTGGACCCGGTCGAGGCCGAGCTCTGGGCGGACGCCGCCGAGGTGCTCGACCAGCCGGCGCGCTGGCCGGCGGCGGGCGCCACCTGGGGGAGTCGGGCGCTGCACGCACTGCGGCGCTGCACTCCCTGACCCGCAAATCCACTGAATTCACACGGCGCGGCGGTACGCTGCGCGTCAGGTGTGCGCTCCTGCTCGCCCACGGAGCCCAAGGAGGACGTCATGTCCATGAGTTACGTCATGACCGCCGACGACATCGCCGTCGGGGATGCCGTCAGCGAGGCGCTCGAGAAGATGTGGTGGTGGTACGTGATCGGCGGGATCGTCGCCATCGTTTTCGGGTTCTTCGTGATCAGTTACCGGCACCCCACCGTGTACGCGGTCATCTACCTGGCCAGCGGGTTCTTCATCGCGGTGGGCGTGTTCGAGATCATCGGCGCCGTGCGCATCGCCTTGAAGCGTTGGCTGCACATCGTGTTCGGCCTGTTGTGGATCGGGGCCGGCGTCGTGGGGTTCGTCTGGCCCCACATCACGATCTTCATCATCGCCGTGCTGATCGGATGGTCGTTCCTCGTGCTCGGCATCTTCGACATCATCGAGTCGGTGCGGCACCACACCGTGCCTTACTGGTGGCTGTACCTCATCCGCGGCATCGTCGCCACGGCACTTGGCTTCCTGGTCATCAGGCACCCGGGCACCACGCTCACGGTGATCGTGGTGATGCTCGGCATCATCGCCGTTCTGTTCGGGGTGATCGAGCTCATCGGCGGCTTCTCCGCCCGTCACGCGACCAAGGAGTGGGAGAAATACAAGAAGCAGCTCGCCTGAGGCGGCCCGGGGTGCGAGGTACCGTGCACCCGTGCGCCTGGTCAGCTTCTCCGTCGCGGGTGGTTCCGTTCGTCCCGGCCTGATCGACGGCGACGAGGTCGTCGACCTCGCCGATCCGGCCACCGGGCTCCCGCCCACCATGCGGGACCTGCTGGCGCTCGGTCCGTTCGCCCTGGAGCAGGTCCGCGCAGCACCAGCCGGCGGGGCGGCCCGCCATCGGCTGTCGGAGGTGCGCCGGCACGCGCCCGTCCCCGATCCGCCGGCCATCCTCGCCATCGGCATGAACTACCGTGCCCACGTCGCGGAGATGGGACGCGAGCCGCCCGAGTGGCAGTACTGGTTCAACAAGCAGAGGACCGCCATCGCAGGCCCAGGCGATCCGATCGTGCTCCCCACCGTGTCGGACATGGTCGACTACGAGGGGGAGTTGGCGATGGTCATCGGGCGCCGCTGCCAGAACGTGCCGGCCGCTCGTGCCTTCGAGGCCGTCGCCGGCTTCACCGTCATCAACGACGTCAGCGCGCGCGACTGGCAGTGGCGTTCGCCCACCTTCACCATGGGCAAGTCGTTCGACACCCACGCGCCCTGCGGGCCCGAGCTCGTGACCACCGGCGAGCTCGGTGACCCCGGCGACCTCGCCATCCGCACCTGGGTCAACGACGAGCTGCGCCAGGACTCCACGACGGCCGACCTCATCTTCGGCTGCGCGCAAATGATCGAGTACCTGACCACCGCGTTCCCGCTCGAGCCGGGAACGGTGATCGCCACCGGGACGCCGGCCGGGGTCGGCGCCGGGTTCGACCCGCCCCGGTTCCTGGCCGACGGCGACACCGTCCGGATTGAGATCGAGGGGATCGGGGCGCTCGTCAACCCGGTCGTGCAGGGGCCGGCACCCGCACCCGTCGGCCTGGACCATTAGCGCCCGGTGGGTGTCAGTGGGCGCCGCGCAGGCGCTCGGCCAGGCTCCCCATGACCTGCAGCGCGAAGGTCGGCGTCTCGCCCACCAGGAAGAGGAAGCGCTTGCGGTCGATGACGGCCAGGGTGCAGTCCTCGGCGGCCACGGCCGTCCCCATGCGGGGAGACTGATCGACCACCGCCATCTCGCCGAAGGACTCGTCGGGGCCGAGCGTGAACACGCGGCCGTCGTCCATGCGCAGCTCCACCTTGCCGCTGACCACGCCGAACATCTCATCGCCCGTGGACCCGCTCTCGAAGATCACCGTTCCGGCGGGTACTTCCCTGTTCTCCTTGGCCCCCTTGAAGACTCCCAGAACCTTCATCACACGTCCTTTCGGCCGGCATCCGCTCTACCTCGGACAATACAGCCGGGGTTGTCGGTGGCGCAGGGTTGTCACCTCACCGTCGCGTGGGTGTCACGCCCGCGTCCGCGCACGGCACAATGGAGGGGTGCCGGATTCCCCGACCGAACTGAGCGACGAGGAGCGGGCGGACCGCCTGAGCAAGCTCCAGGGCATCATGGACCTGATGCGCCCGGCCGTGCAGGCCGACGGCGGTGACCTGATCCTCGTCCGGGCGGACGTGGAGACCGGGGTGGTCGAGGTGCAGCTCCAGGGCGCCTGCAGCTCCTGCGCCATCAGCGAGGCCACGCTGTCCGGGGGGGTCGAGCGGATTCTGCGGGAGCGGCTGCCTTGGGTGACCGAGGTGGCCGGCGGGCTCGACGACTCGCTCAGCCTGGAGGAATCGGCCTCGCTCGGGGCCGGCGGCTACGTGCCCGGCACCTGATCCGCTCCCTTTCTTCATCCCTTCCGGCTCCTCCTCCTCCGTCCCATGCGCCGGGGGGTATTGATTAGTTAACACAACTAACTAAAATGGTGGCATGCCCGCGCAGCCGGTCCTAACGCACGAGGAGGTCGCGACGCGGCTGCGCGTCGCCGTCAACCGTCTGCAGCGGCGCCTCCGCCAGCAATCGCTGGGCGGGCTCTCGCCGGCTCAGGCCTCCGCGCTCGGCACCATCAGCCGGCTCGGTCGGCCCACGCTCGGCGAGGTGGCCGCCATCGAACAGGTGCAGCCGCCGAGCATGACGCGGATCGTCACCAACCTGGCTCAGGCCGGGATGGTCAGCCGGGAGACCGACCCCGCCGACCGGCGCAGCGTGCGGGTGCAGGTCACGCCCGCCGGCGCACGGGCGCTCGAGCGCATACGTACGGCGAAGAACGCGTTCTTGCTGCGCCGGCTGAGCGAGCTGAGCGCCGACGAGCAGCGGCACGCCGAGGAGCTCGTCGCGCTGCTCGAGCACCTCCTCGTCGAGCCGTGAGGCGCCGCGTCAGAGAGGCAGGACGCCGGACGTTCCGCGCCATCTCCGTCCGTAATTACCGCCTGTACTTCACGGGCCAGGTCATCTCGGTGTCCGGCACCTGGATGCAGACCGTCGCCCAGGCCTACCTCATCCTCTTCCCGCTGCACGGGACGGGCGTCGACGTCGCCATCGCCACGAGCCTGCAGTTCCTCCCGCTGCTCTTGTTCGGGCCGTTCGGCGGCCTGATCGCGGACCGGCTGGACAAACGACGGGTCCTCTATGCGACCCAGGGCACGGCCGGCGTGCTCGCCCTGATCCTGGGCATTCTGGTGCTGACCCACTCCGTGCACCTGTGGCAGGTCTACCTGCTGGCCACTGGGCTGGGCGTCGTCAACCTGTTCGACAACCCGGCCCGCCAGACGTTCGTCTTCGAAATGGTCGGCGCCGACCTTCTCCCCAACGCGGTGAGCCTCAACAGCGTGCTGATGAACTCGGCCCGCGTCATCGGCCCGGCCATCGGCGGCGCGCTTATCGTCACGCTCGGCGTCGCCACGTGCTTCATGGTCAACGCCGCATCGTTCGCCGCGGTGATCGTCGCCTTGGCGTTGATGAACGCGTCGGAACTGCACCGGCGCCCCGGGGTGGTGCGGGCCAAGGGGCAGGTCCGCGAGGGGCTCCGGTACGCCTGGCGCACCCCGGACCTGCGGGTGCTGCTCCTCTCGATGGCCCTCGTCGGCGTCTTCGCGTTTAACTTCACGGTGACGCTCCCGCTCTTCGCGAAGTTCACCTTCGGCGGCGGCGCGGGCCTCTACAGCTTGTTCATGGTGGCGATGGGCGCCGGCGCGGTGCTGGGTGGTCTGTTCACCGCCTTCCTCAGCAGCCCCTCGGTCCGGCTGCTCGCCGGCATCGCCGTCGTGTTCGGCGGCTCCATCCTGGCCGTCGCGCTCTCTCCCACCGAGGCGGTCGCGCTGGCCATGCTCGTGCCCATGGGCGCGACCGCGATCGCGTTCGTGGCGACGAACAACGCCACCCTGCAGCTGCGGACCGATCCGGCCATGCGGGGCCGGATCATGTCCCTCAACGCCATCGCCTTCCTCGGCAGCACGCCGATCGGGGCGCCGCTGCTGGGCTACATCAGCGACATCAGCAGCCCGCGCGTGGCGTTGCTCGCCGGAGGAGTGGCGACGTTGCTCGCCAGCATTCCCCTCTTCGCGCTGTCGGCGCGACAGCGAGCCGCCGCCCGCGGCGGCGACAGCGAGCCCGCGGCACCGTTGAATGTGGTGCCGCTCACGCTCGAGACCGACCTGCCCAAGCTGGCCGGCGCGATGCCACTACCTGAAGCCGAAGTGGGGCGCCGGTCCGGGTAGGACCGTCACGGTTCACGAAGGGTTCAGGAGCTCCCGGGCCACCGGACTTACCACGGCGCCGAGCTCGAGAACGAGGGTGACGAGGAGGTCGTCCACCGAGACGATGCCGGGCCGCATCGAGGATGCCGTCGCGGACGCCGTCGACCAGTCCGAGGATGATCGACTCGGGGGCGTCCGGCGAGGGGCGCGCCGCGCCGGGCACACCGTCGGTCGGGCCGGTCGCGAGCGTTTCCCCTTCCCTTCCCCCTCAGCGGTTACGGTCCCCAACTACGGCGCGACGGTACCCGGCCAAACGGGCTGTTTGAAAGAGCCCTCTTTTCGGCGGTGCGAGCCGAGTCCCCTACATAGGGCCCCAATGTTGGGGGTGAGTGCGCCAAGCAACGAGACCGGAGTGCGGCCGGCTACAGCAGGTCCCGGCGCCGCGCCACGGCGAGCAGCTCCAGCTGGTTGTGCACACCCAGCTTCCGGTAGAGGTTCTTCACGTAGCCCCGAGCCGTGTTCACACTGATCCCAAGTCGGAGGGAGGCGGCCTGCACGTCCACGCCCTCGACCAACAACTCCAGGATGTCGCGCTCGCGGTTTGTGAGGGTGTTTGCCTGAGCGGGAGCCGGGCCGGGCCGGGCCGGCCTTTGAGCGCACAGCATCCCGATCACGTCACGGTCGGTCACGAAGCACTCGGTCGACAACAGGACGACCGCGTCGACGACGGCGCCGAGGCTCACGACCTTGGGCAGGAAGCCGGAAGCACGGGCTTCGACCGAGGCCTGAATCAGTTCGGGCGTCGGGTTCTGGCCCGTGAGGATCAGTACCCGCGTCTCGGGATGCCGCGAGGTGATTTCCCTGGTCAGCGCTATGCCATCGCCCTCGCCCAACCCGATGTCCATGACCACGGCGTCTGGCGCTACTTCCTCGGCCGCCGAGAGCGCCTCGGCGGCGGTCGAGGCCACGCCGGTACAGCGCAGCTCGTTCGAGGTGTCAATGGCCAATGCCAGCGCCTGGGCGAACACCGGGTGGTCATCGACGATGAGCACGTCGAGTCGCTTGCCCTCGCCGCCGGGGCGAGCGGCCTCTACCGCATCGGCTTCCACCACGGAAGACATCAATTGAACGATACCCTGGGTACGCGCAAGGAAACGGTGCCGTTATCCAGCACTTTCGGCCGGGCGCACAGGAGCAACGGCTATGTCACCAGAACCGCCCCCGGGGGGAGTGCCCGGACCACTCGACCGCGCTGGCTTCGACATCGTGCTGATCGCCGCCTCGGCGGGTGGATTGTTGGCCATCGGGCATGTGCTGGGAGTGCTGCCTTCTGATTTCCCGCTCCCGATCGTGATCGTGCAACACCTCGATCCGCGGCACCGGAGCCTTATGGCTGAGATCCTCGACCGCCGGACCCCCCTGCGGGTCCAAGAGGCGACGGACGGGATCAAGACGCTGCCTTCCACCGTTTACGTCGCGCCGCCCGACGAGCATGTTCTCGTCGTCGCCGACGGGTCGCTCGGCCTCTCGCATTCGGACCTCGTGCACTTCGTCCGCCCGTCAGCCGACCTGCTCTTCGAGTCGGGTGCGGGGGCGTTTCCGGGTCGTAGCATCGGTGTGGTGCTCACCGGGACCGGCAGCGACGGCAACATGGGTGTCCGGGCCATTGCACAGACGAGCGGCACGGTCATTGCGCAGGACCCGCAAACGGCAGAGTTCTGCGGCATGCCGCAAGCGGCCATCGACACCGGCTGTGTCGATTTCGTCCTCGACCTCGACGAGATCGGACCGGCACTGCTGGCCCTGGTGAACGACGCCTCTGTGCCATGAGCCCCGACCACCAGCCGGATCCTTCCTCCGGGGAGGAACAGCGGACGGAGCCCACTGCCGCCGGAAGCGCGGGCGTGGGCGCCCTCCAAGGAGAAGAGGACGGCGAGCAGGCCGAGCAGCTCGAGGCGCTGTTGGCCTTCATTCGCGACGCACGCGGATTCGACTTCACCGGCTACAAGCGCTCCACCGTCGGCCGGCGGGTCCGCCGCAGGATGCAGGAGGCCGGATGCGAGTCGATCCTCGACTATCGAGACCTTCTCGAGGCCGACGTGGACGAGTTCACGACGCTCTTCAATTCGGTCCTCATAAATCTGACCGGCTTCTTCCGCGACGAGGCTGCCTGGGAGTACCTCGAGTCCCACGTCGTCCCCGCCATCCTGGAGCGCCACCCGGGCAACGAGCCGATCAGGGTCTGGAGTGCCGGATGCTCCACCGGCGAGGAGCCCTACACCCTCGCCATGGTCTTCGCCAATGCGATCGGCGTCAACGACACCTCACGCCGGGTGAAGATTTATGCGACCGACGTCGACCTCGACGCGCTCGGGCAGGCACGGACTGCGGTCTACACGGAGAAGTCTTTGGCCGATGTGCCCGAGACCCTTCGCCACACCTACTTCGTCCCCGACGCCCACAGACGTGGCTTGGTGGTCATCCCTCCCCTCCGGCGCACCGTCGTGTTCGGCCGGCTCGATCTGACCAGGGATCCGCCGATCTCTCGTGTCGATCTCCTCGCCTGTCGCAACACGCTCATGTATCTCAACGCCGAGACACAGTCCTTCGTGGTCCCACGCCTGCGCTACGCGCTACGCGGCGGCGGCTTTCTGTTCCTCGGCCGGGCCGAGATGGTGCTGCGGGGAGGCGCCGGGCGGTTCAACCCGGTGAGCCTGAAGCACCGGATCTTCGTCGCCACACCCGACTTTGTCTCCCAGTATCAGGCCGGGCCGTCCGAGACCACCCGCCGGCCCTTCGAGATAGCCCACCTCGACGCGTCGGCCCGGGAGAGGAGCCTCCTCGAGCGTGCCGCGCTGGACGAGTACTACGCCGAGCTGTTCCTCGATGCGCAGGGGAACCTCGTCGGCGCCAACGACTACGCCCAGGTGGTGCTCGGCCTCCAGCGGTCCGACGTGGCACGGCCCTTTGCCGAGCTGCCGATCGCCTCGTCCTCCATCGACCTGACGGAGCCATTGGCGCTGGTCCTCTCCCAGGGACGGTCACTCGACGTCGGCACCGTCAGCACGGAGCAGTCCGAGGGCGACCCGCTCAAACTCGACGTCCGCATGGTCCCGATTTCTCGACGAGGACGGTCGCCCCAAGGGCGCCTCCATCACGTTCACCGACGCCCGCGTCTCGTCCCAACTTCGCGAGGGATACCGCCAGATGCACGAAGAGCTCGAGACGGCGTATGAAGAACTGCAGTCCACCAACGAGGAGCTGGTCACCAGCAACGAAGAGCTGCAGTCGAGCTACGAGGAGTTGGAGACAAGCAACGAGGAGCTGCAGTCGGCCAACGAAGAGCTCGAGACGACCAACGAAGAGCTGCGGTCGTCGAACGAGGAGCTAGAAGCGGCCAACATGGACCTCAGGGCGAGCACCGAAGCGGTCGAGCACCTCAACGGGACGTTGGTCGATACGAATAGCGAGTTGCTGCGCTTCAGCGGGCTCCACCGCGAGGTCATGGACAACTTCCCGGCGGCCATCGTCGTGCTCGACTCCCACCTCCTGGTCGAGGAGTGGAACGAGGCCGCCGAGGACATGTGGGGCCTGACCGAGGAGCAGGTCACGGGGGAGCCGTTCTTCGGCCTCCACCTCGGCCTCCCGCTCGAGCCCCTCCAGGATCCCGTGCGCGCCTCGCGCCAGCCCGGCGCCGCGTCAGTCACCATAGAGGCGACCGCCGTGGACGCCGCCGGCGAGGATTTCCCCTGCACGGTCAAGGTCCTCCCGCTGCCGGGGCGCCGGCCCGAGACAGCGGTGATGCTGATCATGGAAGACATGAGGGTCGTCGAAGACATCAGGGGCGGGGGGCGTGACGTCGGCTGAGCGCGGGCGCGGCGCCGACGACCTGGAGCTCCGGGTCGAGGGCATGTTCCGGCGCTTCCTCGAGCTTGCGGACGAGGTCGGCCGGGTCTCCGACCGACGGTCCGCCGAGCTGCTCTCCGAGGTGCTCCAGGAGCTCTCGGCCGCGGTCGAGGAGCTCGAGGTCAGCACGGAGGAGATGCAGGCGCAGAACGAGGCGTTGGAGGCGGCTCAGGTCCGGATCGACCTCGAGGTCCAGCGGTACCGCGAGCTGTTCGACGGCGCCCCCGACGGCTACCTCGTCACCGACGAGTACGGCATCATCCTGGAGTCCAACCGCGCCGCCACGGGGCTGCTTCGCGTCGAGTCGCGGTTTCTCCACTCCAAGCCACTGATCGTCTTCGTCCGTTCCGCCGACCGCCTTCGCCTGCTGGGCGCGCTCCACGAGGTGCTCGCCGCGTCGGACGCCGAGTGCGAGGTCTGGTTCGCCCCGACGCAGGGACGGGCGTTCGCTGCCTCGGTCCATGCGACGGCGTCGCCCGCGACGGCGGGTTCCCGGCGGACGGTGAGGTGGCTGATCCGGGACGAATCCAGCCGGGTCGCCACCGAGGACGTACTCGCGGTCTTGGACGAGCGCGACCGGCTGCTCTCGGCCAACGTCTCGGACGTTGTCGTCACCGCCGACCTCAAGGGCCGGATCGTCTATGTCTCCTCGGCGCTGGAGAAGATGCTCGGTCGCACGTGGGATGAGCTCGCGCACGGGGAGGTCTCCCGTCTCTTTCACCAGGACGACCGGCCTGCCCTGGCGGCGCTGGAGAATCAGGCCCGCGACGGACACACCGCGGCGACGGACGTGCTCCGGATCGCCGCCGCCGCCGCCGGCAGGTCAGGCTCCATGGAGGTCGCGGTGGAGGCGAGGTACGACGAGTCTGGAGTACCGAGGGGGCTGCGCTACAGCCTGCAGAACGTGCACGTGCACGAGGAATCCCGCCTCGCGCTCCAGAACGCGCTGGCCCGGGAGCGCCGGGCGGGCGCTGCGCTGCGGGAGGCGGACGCGGCGAAGGACGCCCTCCTCCTCGCCGCCTCGCACGACCTCAGCAGCCCGGTTGCCGCCGTGGCCGGGCTGGCCGATCAGCTGGTCGCGCACCCCGATCTCCCCGACGGCGAGCTCCGCCTCATGGCCGCCGGCATCGCCAGCGCCGGCTCACAGCTCCGGTCCATCCTCTACAACCTGCTCGATACCGAACGGGTGTTGGGCGGCCACGTCGTCGCGCACAGTCAGACGACGGATCTGCACGGCCTCGTCGTCGGCTCGGTGCGCGCGCACGGTCTGCCCATCTCGTGTCTGCGGCCACACCGCGGGCCCGTGTTGGTCGAGGTCGACGCCGGCCTCACGGCCCGCATCGTCGACAACGTCGTCGCCAACGCGCTGCGTCACACGCCGCCAGGGACGCCGATCCGGGTGAGCCTCGATCGCCAGGACGGCGTTGTGGTCCTCGGCGTGGCGGACCGCGGTCCTGGCGTCCCCGACGACATCAAGGAAGAGATCTTCGCGCCGTTCCATCGTCACGGCTCCCAAGCATCCGGCCTCGGACTGGGATTGTTCATCGTCCGTTGTTTCGCGGAGTTGCAAGGCGGGCGCACCTGGGTCGAGGACACCGACAGGGGCGGTGCGACCTTCAAGGTGGCACTCCCCGCGGTGGGCTGCGGGGGCTGAGCACCAGGGCAGCGCGCCCATCCCGGGGCCTTACGCCGGTTTTGGCTCCTTGGGCAGCCCCAGTGCACGCTCTCCCACGACGTTGCGTTGGATCTCGGCCGTCCCGCCCCAGATGGTCTCCGAGCGCGAGAAGAAGAAGAGGGACTGGAGGCCGTTGACGGCGTAGCCGGGCCGGGCCCGGCGCGCGCCGGGCAGGACGGTCTCGGCGCCGTCGTCGCCTTGCAGGATCTGGCCCTCCATGCCGTAGATGTCCATGGCCAGCTCCATGGTTTTCTGGTGCGCCTCGGACCAGAACATCTTGTTGCACGCGCCGAGCTTCGCGGTCGTGTGCGTCCCGTTGAGCGCGTCGGTCAGCGTGCGGAAGCCGTTGATCTGCATGATCTTGATGTTCGACCAGGACCGGGCCAGGCGCTGGCGTGTCAGCGGGTCGCGCGCGCGGCCCTTCGTGCGGGCGAGCTCCAGGATCTGGTCGAACTCCTTCTGGAAGCGCCGGTGCCCGGTCGTCGCCGACGTCCCCCGTTCGAAACCGAGCGTCGTCATGGCCACCTTCCAGCCGTTGTTCATACCGCCGATGACATTGTCCGCCGGGCAGCGCACGTTAGTGAAGAACACCTCGTTGAACTCCGCCGACCCGTCAATCTGCTCAATGGGCCGCACCTCGACGCCGTCCTGTTTCATCGGAACGAGGAGATAACTGATGCCCGCGTGCTTGGGCACGTCCGGATCGGTGCGGGCCAGGAGGAAGATGTAGTCGGCGTAGTGCGCCTGGGTCGTCCACACCTTCTGCCCGTTGACGACCCACTCGTCGCCGTCGAGCACCGCCCGCGTCTTGAGGCCGGCGAGGTCGGAGCCGGCGTCGGGCTCGCTGAACCCCTGGCACCAGGCGATCCCCCCCTTCAGGATGCCGGGGATGAACCGCTGCTTCTGTTCCTCGGTGCCCCATTGCAGGATGGTGGGCCCGACCAGCGTGTCGCCGAAGAAGTCGCCCCGCAGCGGGGCGCCGGCGCGGGCGAACTCCTCGGTGAGCACCACCTGCTGCAGCAGGGTCAGGCCCTTGCCGCCGTATTCGGCGGGCCAGCTGGCGCAGATCCAACCGCCCTCGAAGAGCTTGGCCGTCCACTGCTCGTTGAAGGCCTTCTTCTCCTCGGGCGTCATGGAGAAGCCAGGCTCGCTCCAGCCGCTGGGCAGGTTGTCGTGGAGCCAGTCGGCGATCACGGCGCGGAACTCCTCGGCCTCGGGCGGGTAGGTCAGGTCCATGACACCGCACGGTATCCGCCTGCCCGTACCCCGCTGTCCACCCTCCTGGCCGGTCACCGGGGCCGAACGCCCAGGTCACCGTAAACGGGCGTGCAGGCGCTGCGCCGGGACCACGGGCGGAGTCGTTTGCGCCGAACCAGGGCGTTCGGAGAGGCTATGCGGCCATGGTGGGTCGAGTCGGGACGTCAGTTGCCTAAAACCCCCCGCCAGAAATGGATCGAGACCAAAGCCTCCTGGGAGCGTTCGCGCCACATTTCGGTGCCGGCCCCGGTCGCCGCCGCACCGCCCCGACCAGGGGGATTGCGCGTGGCCTACCTCACCTACCGGGGGAATCCGCGCTGCGGAGGGCAGGGCGTCTACACCCGTCACCTGACCCGGGAGCTGAGGGCGCTCGGTCACTCCGTCGAGGTCTTCTCGGGGCAGCCGTGGCCCGAGCTCGACGAGGGTGTCGGCTTCACGCCGGTGCCCGGCCTCGACCTCTACCGCGACCCCGATCCGTTCCGGCTCCCGCACCGGAGCGAGTTCTCATCCCGGGAGGACTGGCTGGAGTTAGGAATCATGTGCACGGCCGGATTCGGCGAGCCACTCACCTATTCGCGGCGTGTGCGCCGGCTCCTGGCAGCACGTCGTGACGAGTTCGACGTCGTGCACGACAACCAGTGCCTGGGCACCGGCATGCTCGACATCGTCGCCGACGGCTGGCCGCTGCTGACGACGCTGCATCACCCGATCACCGTCGACCGCGAGCTGGCGCTCTCGCACGCGTCCAATCCCTGGCAGCACTTCACCCAGCGCCGCTGGTTCGGCTTCCTCGGCATGCAGCTCCGGGTCGCCCGGGCGCTACCCGCGGTCCTGACGGTGTCGCAGAACTCGCGCCGCGACATCGCGGCGCAGATGCGTGTCGCGCCTGAGCGCATGACGGTGGTTCCCGTCGGGGTGGACCACACCGTTTTCCGCCCGATCGACGACGTGGTCCCCGTTCCCGGACGCATCATGGTCACCTCGAGCAGCGACGTCCCCATGAAGGGGCTGGTCCCACTCCTGGAGGCGGTGGCCAAACTTCGTACCGAACGCGACGTGGCGCTCACAGTCATCGGAAAGCCCAACGAGGGCGGCCGGGTGGACAAGGCGATCAGGCGGCTGGGGCTGTCCGACGTGGTGCACTGCGTCAGCGGCATCACCGACGAGGAGTTGGCCCGGCGGTACGGCGAGGCCGAGGTGGCGGTCGTCCCCTCGCTCTACGAGGGCTTTTCGCTCCCGGCCATTGAGGCGATGGCCTGTGGCGTCGCCGTCGTGGCGACAACGGGCGGCGCCCTCCCCGAGGTAGTGGGCACGCACGAGGAGACCGGGCTGCTCGTCCCGCCTGACGACCCCGGCGCGCTGGCGCTGGCCATCGGCCGGCTCCTCGACGACCCCGCCCTGCGAGCGCGGCTCGGCGCCGCGGGGCGCCGGCGCGTCATGAGCCGCTTCACCTGGCAAGTGACCGCCCGCGGCACGGCGGACTGCTACCGGGCCATGCTCGAGGGGCGCCCGCTCCCGGGCGCGCCCGGTGCGGCGCCGGAGGAGGGGGCCTGATGCTGACCGTCGACTACGGCCGGCTGGGAGTCCGGCCCGGGGACAAGCTGCTCGACCTCGGGTGCGGCTTCGGCCGCCACGCCTTCGAGGCGGCGCGCCGCGGTGCGGCCGTCGTCGCCCTCGACGCTGGGCCCGACGAGGTAGCCCAGGTCCGTGCGACGCTCGGCGCCATGGTGGACGCGGGGGAGCTCGCGGCGGACCACCCGGCCAGCGCGGTCCAGGGCAACGCGCTGTCACTCCCCTTCGCCGACGGCACTTTCGACCGGGTCATCGCGTCCGAGGTCTTGGAGCACATCCCCGACGACACCGCGGCCATGCGCGAGCTGGCCCGGGTCCTGCGCCCGGGCGGGACGATGGCGGTGACCGTCCCGCGCTGTGTGCCCGAGGCCGTCAACTGGGCTCTCTCCGACGAGTACCACGACACACCGGGCGGTCACGTCCGCATCTACCGGCGCTCGACCCTGGAGCGGCGGCTCGGGTCGGCGGGTCTGGTGCCGACTGGGCATCACCACGCCCACGGACTGCACTCGCCCTACTGGTGGCTGCGCTGCCTGGTGGGCCCGAGCAACGAGTCCCACCCTGCCGTCGCGGCGTACCACCGCCTCCTGGTGTGGGACATCGTCAAGGCGCCGACGGTGACCCGCACGGCTGACCGGGTGCTCAACCCGCTTATCGGCAAGAGCCTGGTCGTCTACCTGCACAAGCCCGAACCCGTGTCGGAGCTGCGCGACAGCGGTCCCGCAATGACGCGCGGTGTCCCCGGGCGGCGCGGGCCGACGTCGCCGACCCAGGGAGCCGCTGCGTGACGGCCGAGGACGTCCGCTCCGCCGAGGTCACCATCCCCGAGGTGCCGGGAATCCTCTCGAGTGCCGAAGTCCTGGCGACGGGTCGGGCCATCGCCGCGGTGCAGCAGCACGACGGGATGATCCCGTGGTTCGAGGGGGGCCACTGCGACCCCTGGAACCACGTCGAGGCCGCCATGGCGCTCACCGTCTGCGGCCTGGTGCCCGAGGCGATGGAGGCGTACCGCTGGCTGGTTCGGCGGCAGCTGCCCGACGGGAGCTGGTTCAACTACTACCGGGGCGACGCCGTCAAGGACCCGCGCCTCGACACCAATGTCTGCGCCTACCTGGCCGCGGGCGCCTGGCACCACCACCTGATCACTGGTGACGTGGAGTTCCTCGGCGAGCTGTGGCCGACCATTGAGGGTGGGATCGACTTCATCTTGCGCTGGCAGCAGCCCGACGGCTCCGTGCTGTGGTCGCTCGACTCTGCGGGCCGGCCCGAGAGGTACGCGCTCCTCACCGGCTCGTCGTCCATCTACCACTCCTTGCGCTGCGCGGTGGCGGTGGCCGAGTGCCTCGCCAAGGACCGGCCCGACTGGGAGCTCGCGGCCGGGCGATTGGGTCATGCCGTGGCCCATCACCCCGGCGCGTTCGCGCCCAAGGTGGAGTTCGCCATGGACTGGTACTACCCCATGCTCTCGGGCGCGCTGGAGGGCGAGGCCGGCCGCCGGCGCATCGCCGACGGATGGTCCACCTTCGTGATGGACGGGCTCGGCGTGCGCTGCGTCTCGACAGGGGACTGGGTCACCGCGGCCGAGACGGCGGAGTGCGTGCTGACCCTGGACGCCCTGGGTTTGGGCGACCACGCGTGCGAGCTATTCGCCGCCGGCCAGAACCTGCGGCTGACCGACGGCTCCTACTGGACCGGCATGGTCTATCCGGAGGAGGAGACGTTCCCCGAGCACGAGCGCACGACGTACACGTTCGCGGCCATGGTGCTGGCCGCCGACGCGCTCTCGAACACGACGCCGGCCGCCGGGCTCTTCCGGGGCGAGGGGCTCCCCGAGGCGCTCGACCTGGCCGAGCCGCATTGTGGCGACGCCGCCGACGGTTGCACAATGCACGAACCGCCGCGGCGACTCTTCCGGAGCTGACGACCCCGCAGCGCCGCCGTCGACGCCTCAGCGGGGCGGCGCGGAGACACGCCGCAGCACACGCAGGCTGCCGCACACGCCGTCGTCGACGAACTCGCGCGATGCGAGCGCGGCGCAGTAGAGCTCGTAGGGCGGCCGGCCGCCGGCGGCCGGGTCCGGGAACACGTCGTGGATGGCCAGCCACCCGCCGATCGCAACGTGCGGGGACCAGCCGCGGAAGTCCGCCCACGCGGGGTCCTCGCCGTGCCCGCCGTCGATGAAGCACAGCGCGAGCGGTCGGTCCCAGCGAGCGGCCACGGTGCGTGAGTCGCCGACCACGCCGACCACGGAGGCCTCGAGCCGGCTGCCCGTGATCGCGCGGCGCCAGTGCGCCAACGTGTCGATGCGACCAGCCTCGGGATCGACCAGGTCCGGCTCGTGGTACTCCCACCCGGGCTGGTTCTCCTCGGAGCCCCGGTGGTGGTCGACCGAGAGGAGGACGGCGCCGGTCGCCTCGGCCGCGGCGCCGAGATACACGGAGGACTTCCCGCACCAGGCGCCGATCTCGACGAACGTCGGGGGCTCCGCCCCGGGGATCGTCGCCCGGCCCGCCCGCAGCGCGGCCCGGAGCAGCGCCTCGCCCTCGTCGTCGGGCATGAACCCGCGCGTCGCACGTGCCACTTCGACGAGTGACCGCACGCGCGTGGTCGCGAGTGCCTCGTCGGCCGGGAGGGCCGTGGGCATCAGGACCCCGTGGCGGCCTGTAACGCGACGCTGAGTCGCCCGCGTTCGCGGGCGGCGAACGCGAGGTGCACGCCCAGGCGCTCTATCGACTGCGCGACGCGACGCGGCCCCGAGTCGACGGGATGCTCGGCCAGAAACGCGACGGCCCGTTCGGCGAAGGCGGCGTCGGCGCACAACGCGGGAAGTGCGTCGATCATACGGGGGAAGGCGTTCTTGGGGAACCGCTCGAGCATCCGGTCCCACGACTCTGTCATCCGGGTCCACACGGCCTGACAGGCGACTCGGTTGTTGAGCAGCGCGCCGATGACCACGAACCCGTTCTGGCTGCGCACCTCGGTCATGGCCAGGTCGAAGGTCCGCATGCACAGTTCGACGTCGGGGAACGTGGACAGGGCGTTGAGCGAGCGCAGCTCCGCCTGGGGGGTCGAGGCGGTGCGGTAGCGCTGCAAGAGCGCGTCGTAGTCACCGGGCCGCAAGAGCTGGGCGACGACCGCCAGCGTCGCCGCCTCTATGTCCGGAGCGATGGGCCCTCCCGAGCCCGCCATGATCGGCGAGCCGTCGAAACGGCGGGCCGCCTCGGCGCGCACGGCCTGGTCGGCGCCGACGACGCCGAGCAGCGTGATGGCGAGCGAGCGCAGGGTTGGCGTGCGGTCACCCTCCCCGGCATGGGCGTCGAACCCGAGCTGGGCGAACTTTGGCCCCATGACCGCGGCCACCGCAACGTGCAGCGCGTCCTGGTCGTCGCCGCCGGCGATGCGATGGACCAGTGCGAACGCACTGGAGACGGGCGACCAGGCCGAGGGGTCGGGCTCCAGACCGAGACGGGAGGCCAGATGCATGAACTCAGACAGCTCGGAACGGCCGGCCAGGGTGGTCGCCCACGTGTCACCCACGAGGTTGGCGCGCTCCAGCGGCGTGAGCGCCGAGAGCTCACCGGCCAGGGCCTCCCGGTGGTCGGGTTCGTACCCGACGCGGAACACACCCCAGCCGCCGGCGTTGACCACGGCCAGCCCCGCGTCCGCCTCGGGGAGCGCCTCGGGCTCGGGCCCGAGGACGAGACGGCGGATGCCCGCGCCGGGCTCGTCGCGCGCCGGAAGCGCGCGCACGGCCAGCGGCACGTTCCACGAGTGGCCGATGGACGACGTCATGCCCGCGGGGACAGGGCCGTACTGAAACGGCGTCTGGCTCAG
Source organism: uncultured Acidimicrobiaceae bacterium (assembly GCA_963834405.1). Taxonomy (GTDB): domain Bacteria; phylum Actinomycetota; class Acidimicrobiia; order Acidimicrobiales; family RAAP-2; genus Bog-473. The sequence continues at coordinate 1,417,929 of CAWIBX010000005.1, forward strand.
GGTGCCCTCGGTCAGCGACACGAGTGGGTGTCCGCCCTGGAGGATGAACGTGTCCATCATGTCGCCCACCGGTGCACCGCTCGCGTCCTCGAGCGCGTCCCAGAGGTCGGCGGTGACCGTGTTGCCGTACTCGTGCGCCTTGAGATAGGCGCGCACCCCGTCACAGAAGACGTCGGGGCCGATGTACTGCTCGAGCATGCGCAGGACAGCGCATCCCTTCTCGTAGGTCAGTAGGTCGAACATCCCCTCGGCCTCTTTGGGCGGGCCGACCGGGTATTCGATCGGCCGCGTGGCGTGCACGCCGTCGATGGCCAGGGCCGCCTCGCGGATGGGGGCGAAGCTCAGCCAGCGGTCCCACGACGGACGGAAGGCGTCGACGCAGAGAGTCTCCATGAACGTGGCGAAGGCCTCGTTGAGCCAGATGCCCTCCCACCAGCCCATGGTGACGAGGTCCCCGAACCACATGTGGGCCAGTTCGTGGGCGACGACGTCGGCCACTCGTTCCAGTTCGGACCGGGCCGCCTCGGCGGGGTTGATAAGGAGGGCCGTGTCGCGGAACGTGATGCACCCCAGGTTCTCCATGGCGCCGGCCGCGAAGTCCGGGATGGCGACCAGGTCAACCTTGTCGCCGGGGTAGGGAATGTTGAAGTACTCGGTGAAGAAGCGCAGCGCGAACGCTCCGATCTCCAGTGCGAAGCCCGTCAGGGGCAGCTTCCCGGGGGTGCAGACGACGCGCAGGGGCACGCCGTCCACGTCGACGGTCTCGCTGGTCTCGAGCTTCCCGATCACGTAGGCGACCAGGTAGGTGGACATCTTCATGGTCGGGGCGAAGCGGACACGGCGCTTGCCGGCGTCCAAGAAGCTCTCGACGACCGGCGAATTCGAGAAGGCCTCGACCTCGGGGTCGATCACCAGCGTGATGTCGAACACGGCCTTCCGGTCGGGCTCGTCCCAGCACGGGAACGCGCGGCGGGCGTCGACGGACTCGAACTGGGTCGTGGCGATGGTCTGGGTCTCCCCGTCCGGCGGGGCGAACGTGGAGCGGTAGAACCCGCGCAGCTTGTCATTGAGGGTGCCGGTGAAGCGGCAGGTGACGGTGCAGGGCCCCGCGGGGAGCGCGTGGGCGGCGCGGAACACGACCTGTTCCAACTCGTCGACGAAGGACACGGCACAGCCCACGGTCGACCCGTCCGTCAGCCGGACCTCGACGTCGCTGATCGCGAGGTCGGCCGCGTTCAGGACCATGTCGGTCACGGGCTCGTGGACGATCACGTCGATCGCCACCGTGCCCGAGAAGGTGGCCGAGGACACGTCGGGTTCGACCTCGAGCCGGTACGTCACCGGCTCGACCGTCCGGGGCAGGCGGAACGCCTCCGACCCGGGGACGGCAGAGGACGTGGGAGTAGTTGAACGCATCGGCGGGAAGGCTACCCGGCGCGCCGCGAGTAGGTTCTCGCCGTGCCCGCTCCGGAAGATGCGACCCTGACGCGACAAGCCGCGTCCGCGCCGGACGCCGACGGCGACGCGCACGATCTCGACGTCGTCGCCATCGGTTCCCCGCTCCTCGACGTCATCGCGTTGGCGAGCGACGAGGAGCTGGCCCGGACCGGCCTGGATAGGGGGTCCATGACCCTCATCGACTTGGTCACGGCGAACGCCGTGCAGGCCTCCATGGCCGCCCCGCGCTTCGTGTCGGGAGGATCGGTCGCCAACACGGCGGCGGGGATCGCCGCCCTGGGCGGAGCCGCCGGATTCGTGGGCGCGGTGGCCGACGACGAGGTGGGACGGACCTACAGCGAGAATCTCCGGGCAGCCGGCGTCGAGTTCGAGCCGCACCTCAGCGAGTCCGCGGCCGGGGACGGCCTCGGCACCGGGCGCTGCGTGGTGCTGGTGACCCAGGACGCCGACCGGACGATGGGCACCTACCTGGGGGCCGCCTCCACCCTCTCGCCCGAGGGGGTCAACGTCGCCTTCGTGGCGCGGGCCTCGGTGGTGCTCCTGGAGGGCTACCTGTGGGACGTCCCGGCGGCCAAGGAGGCGATGCGGCACGCCGCCGCCACCGCCCACGGCGCGGACGGGTCGGTGGCCCTCTCCCTGTCCGACCCCTTCTGCGTGGAGCGGCACCAGCGTGAGTTCCTGGACCTGCTCCGCGACGACGTCGACATCCTGCTGGGCAACGAGGACGAGATCACCATGCTCTTCGCCGCCAAGACGTACCGCGCCGCCCTGGAGGCGGCCGAGGAGACCGGCCTGCTCGTGGTCATGACGCGGGGCCCGCTGGGCGCCGTGGTGCTCACGGCACGCGGTCCGGTGGAGGTCACGGCGGCCGCGGTGGAACGCGTCGTGGACACCACCGGCGCGGGGGATCTCTTCGCGGCCGGATTCCTCTACGGGCTGACACACGGGATGGGCCCCGAGGACAGCACCCGGCTCGGTGGCCTGTGCGCGGCCGAGGTGATCTCCCATACGGGCGCGCGTCCCGAAGGCGATCTCCAGAGCCTGGCCGCCGGCGCGGGCCTGCTCCCCGCGTAGACGGTGTCCCTCTCCATCGGCATCGTCGGCCTGCCTAACGTGGGCAAATCAACGCTCTTCAACGCCCTCACCAACAACGAGGTCCTCGCGGCCAACTACCCGTTCGCCACGATCGATCCCAACGTCGGCGTCGTGGCGGTGCCCGACCCCCGGCTGGCCCGGCTCGCCGCGCTCTACGACGACGCGCCTGTCGTGCCGGCCACCGTCACCTTCGTCGACATCGCCGGGCTCGTGCGCGGTGCCTCCCGGGGGGAGGGCCTGGGCAACCAGTTCCTGGCCGCCATCCGCGAGACGGACGCCATCTGCCAGGTGGTGCGCGCCTTCCATGACGACGACGTCGTCCACGTCGACGCGCGCGTCGACCCGGCCGGCGACATCGAGACCGTGAACACCGAGCTGGTCCTCGCCGATCTCCAGACCGTGGAGAACCGGTTGCCGCGACTGACGAAGGAGGCGAAGGCGAACCCGTCGCTCAAACCCGTGGCCGACGCAGTCGCCGCGGCGGAGCGCATCCTCGGAGAGGGCCGGACCGTGTCGAGCGCCGTCGCGGCGGGCGACGTCGACCCGGCGCTCCTCGCCGACCTGCACCTGCTCACGGCCAAACCGTTCATTTACGTCTTCAACGTGGACGAGGCCGCCTTGGGCGACGACGAGGCGGCAGCGGCCCTGGCGGCCGGCGTGGCCCCGGCGCCGGCCGTGGTGCTGTGCGCACAGATCGAGGCGGAGCTGGCTGGGCTCGACCCCGACGACGCCAAGGAACTGCTGCGCAGCTACGGGCAGGAGGAGTCCGGGCTGGAACAGCTCGTCCACGTGGGCTTCGCGACACTGGGGCTCCAAACCTTCCTGACCGCGGGACCCAAGGAGGCGCGGGCCTGGACCATCCACGCGGGAGACAGCGCGCCGAAGGCCGCGGGCGTCATCCACTCCGACTTCGAGCGCGGGTTCATCAAGGCCGAGGTGGTCAGCTTCGACGACCTGGTGGCGGCCGGGTCGGTGGCGGCGGCCCGCAGCGCCGGCAAGGCGCGCATGGAGGGCAAGGACTACGTCATGCGCGACGGGGACGTCGTGGAGTTCCGGTTCAACACCTGAGCCCGACCGACGCGCGAACGATCAGCCGTTGCCGTTCGGGGCGTTGACCGAGAACGACGTCGTTATCTGCTTGCCGGCCGGGTCGATCACATACCAGAGGCCGCCGTCCTGGTCGATGGACTGGCCGGTCACCATCCCCGGGGTGACATCGAGGTTGTAGGTGTAGAGGGGGTGCCCGCCGTAGGAGATCTGGGTCGATCCGTCGGGGCGGCGCAGCGTCCCCACCAGCTTCGGGTCGATCCCCTGGCCGAGCCGGACCGGGCCCGACGCGATCAGCGGCGGCCACTGGAACACACAGCCGTCGTTGAGGCAGGCACTGTGCGTCGGCGTGTCCGGCGCAAAATCGTAGAGCGTGTTGCCGCCGCCCGTGGCGATGATCGGCCCCTCGGGCGAGTGCTGCACGGTCAGCGTGAGGGCGGGGTTGGTGGTCGGCGGGGACGACAGTGTGGTGGCGTTCGAGTTGTTGCAGCCGGTGGCGGCCAGGGCGCAGACGATGCAGGCTGCCGCGCCGACGAGGGTTCGCGCGCGCAGTGCACCCGTGGCCGCAGCCCTCATGACGACGAGGCCGGCGGGATGTTCGTGCCCAGGAGCCAGCTGATGGAGGCGAGCGCGTCGTCGACGGTCCAGGACGGCTGTTCGGGATGCTTGAGGCCGTCCAGCCCGCCGGCGTTCAGCAACGACTGGAGCTTGGGGCTCAGCTTCCCCCCGAGGTCGGGCGCGGTGGCGTCGACGAACCGCTCCCGGCCGTGGGGGTCGATGAGGATGTACCCGTCGGTGTGGTCGACGTCGTAGGTGAGCGGCTTGCCGGTCCACCAATCGAGTTTCGGCGGCTGCCCCTCGGGGACGATCTGGTAGCTGACGCCGAACGGCTTCCAGAACGCGGCGACGGCGGCGGGCGTGCCGGTCCACAGCTGCCAGTGGGCGCCGAACTCGTTCTGGTAGGCGGCGAGGCGCGCCACGCTGTCGCGGCCGGGGTCGACCGTCGCCTCCACGAACACGACGCGCGCTCCCTGCCCGGCCGCCTGCACGTCGCGCTGGAGGCTGATGAACGCGCCGGTGATGAGCGGGCACTCGTCCTGGCACAGCGACAGGAACGGCGCCAGGACGACCACCGAGCCCCGGAGCGAGGCCAGCGTCACCGGTACCCCCATCTGGTTGGTCAGCTGCACCGACTGGGGGGTGGGGCGGTCGAGGACCAGGCCCTGGCTCGGCGGGGGGGCCGCGGGCGCGGAGGAGCCGCAGGCGGCGAGCAGCACGGCCAGGGTGCTCAGCAGTGCGAGGCCGGTGCGGCGGGTGCGGGCCGGGTGCCGGCGGAGCCGGCCGTGGCGGAGGATGCCCATGGCTGGGCACAATCCCTAGCGGGCCGCTGCGGGGAATTGCCAGTCAGGGCCGGCGGTCGGCGGGCTCAGTCGTCCTCGTCGCCGGGCGGCAGGAAGGTGAAGGGGAGGTCCGCCAGCGAGATGAGGGTGGAGGCGACCCAGCGCGTGAGGCCATCGAAGACCGGGCCCAGGCCCGAGGGGTCCTCGAGCTGCGCCTCGGTGAAGCGGAAGGAGCCCTCGTAGGTCGCCTCGACGGCCCACCGGAGCGGGCGCTCCTCCCCGTCGTCGCCGTCGCTGCGCACCTGCTCGATCGTCGTGGCCGTGCGGACGAGGTCGTCCCGGTGGGCGAGGGGCCCGGCCGCCGGGAGGGCGCCGAGCACCTTCTCGGTGTCGGGGGCCTCGGCCATGCGCTGGACGCGCAGCGCCACCTCGATCACCACCTCGGGCAGTTCGTCGGGCGGCTCGCCGATGGACCAGCTGCGGTACGAGGACTGGCTCCAGGTGGGCCAGTCGAGCGACAGGTCGGCGCGCACGCGCGGCGGTTGCTCCTCGCCGGGAAGGCTGTAGGAGGTCTCCCAGGAGACGTCGCCCAGGAACACGTCGACCTGGAAGCGCTCCTCGACGGCCTGGCGCTGCAGCAGGGCCCGGTCGAAGGCGGCTCGGATGGTGCTGATGACGTCGACGAGAAGATGATCGAGCACCGGTCCGAGGATAAGCCCGGGTGGTCGTGGGCCCGACCGCGGGGCGTGGCCAGGGGTAGGGCCGGCCCTGGCTGTTACCGTCGCACGCGTGAGCGAAGGGAACGGGGGGGACAAGGGATCGGTGTGGCTCGAGCGCCGGGTGATCGCGTACGCGCACCAGGGCGGCGCGTGGGAGTCTCCGTCGTCGACGCGGCACGCCATACGGCACGCCCTGGCAGCCGGGGCGACGGCGATAGAGCTTGACGTGCACGCCACGGCCGATGGCGAGCTCGTGGTCTGTCACGACGCGACGGTCGACCGCACCACCGAGACCACCGGGAACATCGCGTCGTTCACGCTCGCGGAGCTGCGCCGGTTGGATTTCTCGTATTGGTGGATCCCCGGCGCCGACGTCACGCCGGGGCGGCCGCCCGAGGAGTACCCGTTCCGGGGACGGGCGCCGGAGGACCGGTCGTTCGGCATCGCGACGCTGCGAGAAGTGCTCGAGGAGTTCCGCGGGGTGGTGCTGAACCTGGACATCAAGCAGACGGCGCCCGCGGTGGCCCCGTACGAGGAGGCGCTGGCCGCCCTGCTGGCCGAGTTCGGCCGGACCGACGACGTGATCGTGGCGTCGTTCTTGGACCCGGCCACCGACGCCTTCCGTGCTTTTGCGCCGGACGTGCCGACCTCGGCCGGCACGATCGCGACGGCGGAGGCCTGGCGCGCGGCGCAGGCGGGTGAGGCGCTGCCGGAGATACCCGCCGTCGCCTACCAGGTCCCCGAGCGCCAGGGCGACCTGGTCGTGGTCGACGAGCGCTTCGTGGAGGCAGCGCACCGCGCCGGCAAGGCGGTCCACGTGTGGACGGTGGACGACACTGAGTCGATGGAGCGGCTGCTCGGGTTGGGGATCGACGGGATCATTACGGACCTGCCGACGACGCTGACCGGGGTGCTGTCGGCGGCGGGAGTGGCCTGGGACGGGAGCTAGGCCCGGGTGTCAGCCCCGGGTGTCAGCCCCGGGTGTCAGCCCCGGCCGCAGTTCGGCTTTTTGCCGTGGTTCGCCTTCTTCTTGGTGCGCAGCTTGCGCTTGACGGTTCGCTTCGACATGAGGCGGAGAGGTTAGCTCGCGGTACGAAGGCTCCGGCACTCAGGCTGGTAGTTTTCGGCGGGTGCTGCGCGTGACACCGAGGCCCGCGTCCCGTCGCGGGTCGTCCTGAGCACCCAGTCGATGGCGGCTACGCTGGACACCTCGCTGACTGCGGCGGACACCTCGAGCGTCCGCGCTCCCGAGACCCAGGCGTCCGGACCGGCCCACGCGGCGCCGCGCACGTCGAACGCGCGGGCGATCGGCCTCATTGTGCTGCCCAGACTGCTCGTCGCGTTCGTGCTGTCGGCACTCCTCGAGCGCTCGGCCGCCGTGGGGACGGCCGGGCCCGATATACGCGGCCCGGCGGCAGGGCTGATGAACTGGGACGCCGGCCACTACCTCTCGATCGCGGAGCACGGCTACCGCTCCGTCGTGGACACGCCGTTCTTCCCGGGGCAGCCCCTCGCCGCCCATGCCCTGGGCGTGTTCGTGGGCTTCCCCAACGCCGACATCGCCGTCTCGTGGATCGCCTTCGCGTTCGCCGTTTGGGGAATCGTCGATGTCGCCGGCCGGCTCACCACGCGCCGCGCCGGCATCGCAGCCGGTTTGCTGTTCGCCTGGAATCCGGCTTCGGTGTTCCTCGTCGCTGGCTACGCGCAGTCTCTCTCGATCGCTCTCACCGTATGGAGCCTTCGGTACGCGCTCGACCGACGGTGGCTGCCGGCGGCGCTGCTCGCCGGCGCGGCGAGCGCTGTGATCCCTCAGAGCGCCCTCGTGGGCGTCATGGTGGTGATCGGCATCCTCTTGGCAGAGCGAGGAATCCGGCGCGTGGTGCTGGCCGTCGGATATGGGCTCGTCGCCGAGTGGGGTCTGATCGGCTACCTGCTCTACTCCCGCGACAGGTTTGGGAACGCACTCGAGTTCCAAAAGGCGGGCGCGACCTTCTGGGGCAACCACCTGACCTATCCCCTTCACTCACTCGTCGCCGATCTGCAAAGCCTGATATCCGGGGGTTCGGTTTCGTGGGCGACCGGCAGCTTCATCCGCACGGTCGACTTCCTGGCGTTGCTGGCCGCAGTCGTGGTTCTCTTGGTCATCGTGGTCCTGGCGGCCAAGGACAGGCGCTGGACCCTCCCGGCCGTGCTGTACATCCTCGGGGCCACGGTGAATCTCTGCGTGATCAGCACGTGGGGTGATCCCGGCGAGGCCCGCTTCATGTCGGCACTGGTCACGGTCTGGCTCGTGGCGGCCGTGTTCTGTGAGTGGCTGCTGCGGCGACACGTGCTGTGGTTGGCGACAGCCGTCGCATTCAGTGCCGGCCTGGCGATCTACATCGAGGCGCAGTACCACATGGTCTATTGGATCATCTGATCGCTGAGTGCACGCAGTTCTCGGATCGGGCCACGAGGTCGTCCGGTACCCTAAGGCCCATGCGGTCCGGATGGCTTCTCCGGGACGGGGACGTGGTCTGCGCGCTCGAGGTGGCCGAGACCCCGGCCGAGCGCGGCGCTTTGCGCGGACGCTCGGGCTGCGAGGGCGCACTGCACGTGCAGGGCGCCCGCACCGTGCATACGGCGGGGATGCGGTTCACCATTGACGTGGCGTTCTTGTCCAGTGACAACACGGTCGTGCGCGTCACGAGACTCAAGCCGTGGCGGGTCGCCATCGGGGGACGCACGGCGCGGAGCGCCGTCGAGGCCGAGGCCGGGTCGCTCGAGCGTTGGGGCGTGCGGGTGGGGGACCAGCTCGAGGTGAGCGAGACGCCGAACGGCGCGGCCGGCGACGGGTCGTGAGCGAAACCCGGCGCGGCCGCCTGGTGCTGGTGGCCACGCCGATCGGGAACCTCGGGGATCTCTCGCCCCGCGCCCGCGAAGTTCTGGCCGAAGCGGACCTGATCTGCTGCGAGGACACGCGCCGCACCCGGGCGCTCCTCTCGGCGGCTGGCATTCCGGCGCGGACTGAGGGACGGGAGCGCCTGCTCTCGCTGCACGGGCACAACGAGACGACACGCCTGGAGCGGGTGGCCGCGTGCGTGGCTGCCGGCGGCACGGTGGCGGTGGTGAGCGACGCCGGCACCCCCGGGATCTCGGACCCGGGCGGATGGCTGGCCGCGCAACTGGCCGGTGCCGGCGAAACCGTCAGCACCGTGCCCGGCCCGTCGTCGGTGGTCGGGGCCCTGGTCGTGAGCGGTCTCCCCACCGACCGCTTCGGCGTGGAGGGCTTCCTGCCGCGCAAGGGCCCGGAACGACGGCGGCGGATGGCAGCGTTCATGGCCGACGATCGCACGACCGTGGTCCTCGAGGCCCCGGGGCGCGTGGCCGCCACTCTGGCCGAGCTGGCGGCGATGGACCCGACGCGTCCGGTCGCCGTCGTGCGGGAGTTGACGAAGCTCCACGAGGAGGTCTGGCGGGGCGGGCTCGGTGACGCGGCGGAGACGTTCGCCGCACGCGAGGTCCGGGGCGAGGTGGTGCTCGTGGTCGGCGGGGCCGCGGCAGCCGACGACCGGCCGGACGAGGCAGACGTGGAGCGCGCGGTCCGGGCCGCACTCGCCGACGACCCGGGGGCCGGGCCCCGTCAGGTGGCGGCGCGGGTGGCCGCGTCGTTCTCGGTGCCGCGGCGGCGCGCGTACGAGGCGGCGCTGCGCGTGCGCGCGGAGGTGGGCGAGACGGGCGGGAGCGGCGGGAGCGGCGGGCGAGGACGTCCGGAAGAGCGGTGAGGGGCCTGTGAAAGGACCGGCGGGGCCACCGGTACGCTACCGGCGGTGCCGCCCTACTACCTGACCACGCCGATCTACTACGTCAACGACGCCCCGCACGTGGGCACGGCGTACACGACCATCAACGCCGACGCCTTGGCGCGCTGGCACCGGCTGCTCGGCGACGAGGTCCTGTTCATGACCGGCACCGACGAGCATGGCGCCAAAATCGTGGAAGCCGCCGAGGCGGGGGGCACCACGCCCAAGGAGTGGACGGACCGGACGTCGGCCCGATTCGTGGAGGCCTGGCGCCGGCTGGAACTGAGCAACGACGACTTCATCCGCACGACGGAGCCGAGGCACTATGCGGCGGTCCAGCAGTTCCTGCAGCGCATTTACGACAACGGGTACATCGAGCTGGCGCCCTACTCAGGGCTCTACTGCATCTCCTGCGAGGACTACTACCTGGAGGACCAGTTGGTCGACGGGAATTGCCCCGTGCACGGCCGCCCCGTGGTCGAAATGCAGGAGGACAACTACTTCTTCAAGCTGAGCGCGTTCGAGCAACGGCTCCTGGACTACTACGAGGCCCATCCCGACTTCGTGCGCCCGGTGTCGAAGCGGAACGAGGCCCTCGGCTTCATCAAGAGTGGGTTGCGCGACGTCTCCATCACCCGCACCTCGTTCTCGTGGGGCGTCCCCGTTCCGTGGGACAGCGGGCACGTCTTCTACGTCTGGTACGACGCGCTGATCAACTACCTCACGGTGGCGGGGTACGCCAGCGACCCCGCAGCCTTCAAGGCGTGGTGGGGCGCGGCCCATCACCTCATCGGCAAGGACATTCTGAAATTCCACTGCGTCTGGTGGCCGGCCATGTGCATGGCGGCCGACATAGAGCCGCCCGCCGAGATCTTCGTCCACGGGTTCCTCCTCCTCGGCGGGCAGAAGCTCGGCAAGACCATGATCGCGGCGGGCGTCGCGGGGGAGGACGCGGACTCACGTCCGCTCCGGCCCACCGATGTGTCCCCGCTGACGCTGGCCGACGACTTCGGCGTCGACCCCCTGCGGTACCACCTGCTGCGCGACGTGCCCCTGGGGAGCGACGGCGAGTTCTCCTACGAGGGCATCGTGGCGCGCTACAACGCGGACCTGGCGAACAACCTCGGCAATCTGGTCCAGCGCGTCACGACCGTGGTGCACTCGAAATGCGGTGGCGTGGGCCCCGGCTGTGACCCGGAGAGCGATCTCGCCGCGGTTGCCGCCGGTGTGCTCGAGGCGACCGGCGCGGCGTGGGCGCGTTGGGCACCCCATGAGGCGCTCGAGGAGACCTGGCGCCTCATCGGCGCGGCGAACGCCCGGCTCGAAGAGGCAGAGCCGTGGAAGATGGATCCCGGTCCCGAAGTGGAGGCCGTGCTCGGTGACGCGCTGGAGGTGCTGCGCATCGTGGCGGTCCTGGTGTCGCCGGCCATGCCGGCCACGGCGGCCGAGGTCTGGCGGCGCATCGGCGTCGCCGGCGACCCCACGTCGGCACGCCTGCCCGAGGCGGCCTCCTGGGGCGGCTACGAGGGCGGGGCGCCGGTGGTCAAGGGGGACCCGTTGTTCCCCCGGCGCAAGGCCTGACGTGGGCGACGTGGGCGACGTGGGGGGCTGGTTCGACTCCCACTGTCACGTGCAGGAGGGGTTCCTGGCCGGGGAGGAGAGCGAAAGCCCTGGTGGAAGCCCTGACGGCGGGGCCGGAGGGGCCGGCAGCGCCGTCTTGGCCGTCTTGGAGCGTGCCGCCGCGGCCGGGATCGACCGCCTCGTCTGCATCGGGACCGGCCCGGCCACCTCGCAGCAGGCGGTTGACGTGGCCCGGGCCACGTCCACGGCGGGTGAGGGCGCGGTGCCCCGGGCGTCCACGGCGGGTGAGGGCGCGGTGCCCCGGGCGTGGGCGTCCATCGGCTTGCATCCCCACGAAGCGCGTGAGGGAGTGGACGAGGTGGCCGCGCTGCTCGGGCGCGAGCTCGCGGTGGGGGACGGCGCGGTGGTGGCGGTGGGAGAGTGCGGTCTCGACTACTACTACGAGCACTCGCCGCGCGACGCGCAGCGACGCGCGTTCGCCGCGCAAATCGCGTTGGCACACGAGCACGGTGTCACCTTGGTGATCCACGCGCGGGACGCGTGGGATGACATCTTCGACATCCTGGACGCGGAAGGCGTCCCCGCGCGCACGGTGCTCCACTGTTTCACCGGCGGACCGGACGAGGTCGAGCGATGCCTGCGCGCCGGGATGTTCGTGTCCTTCAGCGGCATCGTCACGTTCAAGAACGCGGCAGACGTGCGGGCCGCTGTCGCGGCCTGTCCGTTCGATCGATTGCTCGTCGAGACGGACAGTCCTTTCCTCGCACCGGTGCCCTATCGCGGCCGCACCAACGAGCCGTTTTACCTTCCGCACGTCGGCGCGGCGATCGCGGCGGTCAAGGGCTGCTCGATTGACGAGGTGATGGAACGTTCGGCCGAATCTGCCGCACTCGCGTTTTCCACAGGCCCTTAATTCACGCGTTGTTGTGCGTAATACGAGAACCTTGTGACCAGGGTGTTTGGCGCGGAATTTTCCACAACGATGCACCTGAACTGGGAGTTTACCGAAATATCACGCACTTTCTCGTGTGACCTGCGGAAAGAACAAATGATTTCGCCAATGGTGATTCGGGGTTTGCGACACCCAAGATCGGTTATCTAAGTTCTTCAAGAACCCCTCGCCGCCCCTTGTGTCGGCGCGGGTGCACTGTCCCCGGAGAAGGGTGGAGCCCTGCGGAAACAGAGCACTCGGGGGAGGCGCCTCGGCGTCGCTGCGATGCTTTGTGGCGCGTTGTTCGGTCTGCCCTTCCTCTTGCTGCACAACGGAACGCGGCACGTGTCGCGCGGCCCTGCGACGGCACTCGCGGTCCTGCGGACGCATGAGACGCACACGAACAATGTGGTGTACCCTGCGTCGCATCTGGACGTCGTGAACCTGCCTTCGCACCTCGTGGCGTACCAGGCACCGCAGTCGACGACGACCACCACCGTCCCGGCGGCCACGACGACGACCGCCGTGCCCGCGCCCCCCACGACGACGACCACCGCGCCACCGCCGCCTCCCACGACGACGACCACGACGACTGCGCCGCCGCCACCCGTGGCCGCCAACCACGAGGACGGGCAGGCGACGTGGTATCCGGAGGCGCCCGACGGTTACTGCGCGAGCCCGACGCTGCCGTTCGGGACGGTACTGACCGTCACGAACGACGCGACGGGTGCCTCGACCCAATGCACCGTCGACGACCGGGAGGGGGCGGGCTACCCCCGGGTGGTCGACATGTCGTACGAGGGCTTCTCGCAGATCGCCGATCCCGGCCAAGGAGTGGTGGACGTCACAATCTCCTGGTGACCCACTCCGGCGCCGACATCGCCCATCTGCTGTCGGCGCACGGGCTGCGGCCGAGCCGGGCCCTGGGACAGAACTTCGTCGCCGACCCCAACACGGTCCGGCGCATCGCCCGTTTGGCGGAGGTGGGCGGCGGTGACCAGGTGCTCGAGATCGGAGCCGGACTCGGCTCTCTCACCCTCGCCCTGGCCGAGACCGGGGCGAGGGTCGTGGCGCTGGAGACCGATCGCCACCTGATCCCCGTGCTCCGCTCGGTGGCCGAGCCCGCCGGTGCGGAGGTGGTAGAGGGTGACGCCATGACCGTCGACCTGGCGGCCCTGCTGGCCGATCGTGGCGGCGGGGAGTGGAGCCTGGTGGCAAACCTGCCCTACAACGTCGCGACCCCTCTGGTGATGCGGACCCTGGTGGAGGTGGACGCCGTCACGCGATTGCTGGTGATGGTGCAGCGCGAAGTCGGCGAACGCATGAGCGCGACGGTGGGAACGCCCGGGTACGGATCGGTGTCGGTGCGCATCGCGTACTTCGCCCGTACCGGGCTGGTGGGCCACGTCCCCGCCTCGGTGTTCGTCCCGCGCCCGCGCGTCGAGTCGGTGCTCGTGCGCCTGGACCGGCTGCCGTCGCCCGCCGTGGACCCGGAGCTCGTGAGCTACGAGCGCTTCGAGGCGGTGGTGAGGACGGGCTTCGCGCACCGACGCAAGATGCTCCGCCGTTCGCTGGCCGGGACGGTCTCGCCCGAGGCCTTCGTCCGCGCGGGCGTGCGCCCCGACGCCCGCGTGGAGGAGCTCACGGTCGTCGAGTGGGGCAGGCTGGCGGCGTTATGAACCGCCGCCTCCCGGTGGGCCGTGCCAGCGTCGGTACCCGTGTCCTGGCGCCCGCCAAGCTCACGCTCTCCTTGGAGGTGACCGGTGTGCGGCCCGACGGCTATCACGAGCTCCGGTCCGAAATGGTGACGCTCGACCTGGCCGACGAGCTCGAGTTCGACGAGGGCGGCTCGGGCCTGACGGTCGACGCGGCGCCCGGTAGCCGGGGCGAGGGCCTGGCGGGCCAGAACCTCGTCGTGAGGGCTCTTCAGGTTGCCGGGCGTACCGCCGGGGTGCACCTGACGAAGCGGATCCCGGTCGGCGGCGGATTGGGCGGGGGTTCGGCCGACGCCGCCGCGGTCCTGCGTTGGGCCGGCGCGGCCGACCCCGTCGCCGCACTGGGCCTCGGAGCGGATGTGCCGTTCTGCCTCGTCGGCGGCAGGGCGCTGGTCGGAGGGATCGGCGAACAGGTGACGCCGTTGCCCTTCGAACCCTGCGCGTTCCTCTTACTTGTCCCGCCGTTCGGCGTGGACACCGCCGCCGTCTACCGGGCGTGGGACGAGGGTCGGAGGGTTGGCGGCCATGATGGCGACGGTGGCGACGGTGGCGACGACGGGGGTCGGACCAACGGGCTGACCGACGCTGCGCTGGCGGCCGAGCCCCGGCTCGCGGCCTGGCGGGATGCGCTCCGCGAGCTCGCCGGTGCGGAGCCCCGGCTCGCCGGCAGCGGTTCGACCTGGTTCGTGGAGGGCGGACCGCCCGAGGCGGGGACGGCGGCGCTGCCAGAGCTGCGCGTGGGGGCGGAGCGGGGATTCCTGCTACGGACGGCTGCGGTGCCCGCGGGCTGGGACGGAGGCTGACGCCGGAGCCGGAGCTACTTGCCGGCGCGACGCTGCCAGCGGGTGGCCTTCAGCATCTTCTTGTGCTTCTTCTTGCGCATCCGCTTGCGCCGCTTCTTGATGAGCGATCCCATGCCGTGCGGCAGGCTAGCGGTCCGCTGCATGGACTGCCAGATCGCCTCCGGCGCGAGGATGCACACGGTGGTTCCCGAAATCGTGCGACTGGACCATGTGCAATTGGCGATGCCGCCGGGCGGCGAGGACCGGGCGGAGGCCTTCTATACCGGGCTGCTGGGACTGGAGCGGGTACGGAAGCCCGAGCCCCTCGCGGCCCGAGGCGGGTGCTGGTTCGTCCACGGGGCGACCGCGGTGCACCTCGGGGTCGAGGATGACTTCCGCCCCGCCCGCAAGGCCCACCCGGCACTCGTCGTGCGCGACCTGCCCGCCTTGGAGGCGGCGCTGAAGGCGGCGGGAGTGGAGGTCCGGCCCAACCCCGACAGTGAGCCGGGCCGGGGCTCCTACGTGGACGACCCCTTCGGGAACCGCATAGAGCTCATCGCGGAGTAGGGCAGTGGCGGCCGGCGACAGTGGGGCCGCGGGGCCGCGGGGCCGCGGGGCCGCGGGGCCGCGGGCGGCGAAACGGCGGAAAAGGGAGGTGCCGACGGGGACGGAGCGGGTCCGCCCCCGTCGGCAGCACCGAGGGGAGGGGGCGGAGTCCCTCCCACCGGCGGGGATTTGGGTGACTCCATCCTGCGAGGTGGAACTTGGCCACAGGTGGGGAAACCGTAAGAAGAATCGAAGAACTCGGCTTGGCGCTGAGCTTGGCTCCGACCTTGGCCGAATGGCGGCTCTGCTCCCGTAGCCCTGCTGCAGAAAGACTAAGTACGACCGCTTACGCTTTTCAAAATAGGCCCTCGGAGGGAGATCCCCGAATTTCGCGCGACTTCTAGGAGACCTCTGACCTCCCCACGGGTTCGTCCGGCAAGCACGGCACCACCGGGAGACGCAGAGTCATCTTTGCCCCCCCGGCTGGGTCGTTCTCGGCGACGACGGAACCGCCCTCGGCCTTTACGACCTGCGCCACGATGGCCAGCCCCAGGCCCGACCCCGGCAGTCCTCGGGCGGTCGGGGAGCGGTAAAAACGGTCGAAGATGTGAGGCAGGTCCTCGTCGGCGATACCCGGTCCCTGGTCGTGCACGACCACCTCGCCGTCCCGGCAGCAGACGGACACCTCAAGCCCCGGCGGGCTCCACTTGCGTGCGTTGTCGAGCAGATTGCCCACCGCGCGGGACAAGCGGTCTGCATGCCCCTCGACGCAGCAGGGAGCCGCGTCGAGCGAGAACGTGACCTCCTTGGCCCGGCCGTGCGTGTTCTGCACGGCCACAGCGTCACTGACCAGCAGATCGAGGCGCAACAGTTCCCGGGACACCGGCTCCGGATCCCCCCGCGCCAGTTCCGCCAGGTCGCCGACGATGTCGGTCAGCTCCTGCAGCTGCACGAGGACGTCGTCGACAAGCACCGAACGGTCCTCGGGACTCAGCTCGTCGACGCGCCGGATCACCTCCAGGTTGGTGCGCAGGCTGGTCAGGGGGGTGCGCAATTCGTGCGACGCGTCGAGCACAAGCTGGCTCTGGGCCCGGCGCGACGAGTCGAGGGCTTCGAGCAGGCGGTTGAAGGCGCGCCGCAAACGGCCGAGCTCGTCCGGGCCGCCGGGGGACAACCGCTGCGAGACGTCTGTCGTCTCGGCGACGTCCTCGACGGAGTCGGTCAGCGAGTTGAGCGGCACCAGGGCGGTGCGGGCGACCAGGAGACCCAGGACGACGGCCAGCGCCACGCCGGCCAGCGCGACGGCGCCTAGCAGCAACGCCAGCTTTGTCAGCTCGGAGTTCGCGTTGAGCAACGTCGCGATCTGCAGGGCGCCTCCCTCCGCGAGCGGCTCCCCGTCGACCAGCGTCCCCGCGGGCAGGTGCTCGACGAGTTCCCGCATCTGGTTCCCGTCCACGATCACCGTCGTGAAGAACGTGGGCGCCAGCCCAGCGCCTCCCGTACCCGGCACGGCCACGAGCCGAACCTGTCCGGTGACCGGGAGGCCGCCGCCCGAGACCACGGCGCCGTTGGTGTCGATCACCTGCCCGAGGGTCGCGGTCGTTGTCCCGATCTGCTGACCCGCGATGATTTTCTGCGCGGCCGTCGTCAGCGAGTTGTCGGCCGCCTCCAACAGCGTGTTGCGCGCCGCGATGAACGACGCGCTCGATGCCGCCAGCACGGCCACCACTACGGCGACGGTGGCCGCCAGGACGAGCCTGGTCCGGAAGGTCACGCGTCGCGCAGCACGTACCCGACGCCGCGCACGGTCTGGATGCGGCGCGGTTCGCCGCCCTCCTCGAGCTTGCGACGGAGGTACCCGACGTAGACGGCGAGGGAATTGGTGCCCGAGTCGAAGTCGAACCCCCAAACCTTGTTGAGCAGCACATCGCGGGTGAGCACCTGGCGGGGATGACGGAGGAACATCTCGAGGAGGTCGAACTCAATCCGCGTCAGAGTGAACGAGCGCTCGCCCCTTTGGGCCTCCCGCGTCGACAGGTTCAAGGTGAGGTCGCCCACCCGCAGGAGCCCGCCCTCCCCTCCCTCGAAGCGCCGCCGCAGGAGGGCGCGCAGGCGGGCCAGCAGCTCGGCCAGTGCGAAGGGCTTGACCAGGTAGTCGTCGGCGCCAGCGTCGAGTCCCTGGACGCGGTCGTCTATGGCGTCGCGTGCGGTCAGCATGAGGACCGGGGTGTCGTCCCCGGCGGTGCGCATGCGCCGGCATACGGTGAGGCCGTCCACGTCGGGCAGCCCGAGGTCGAGGATGAGCGCGTCGGGCGGCGTCTGGGCGAGGGCCTCCAGCGCCTCGCCCCCCGACGGGACGGTCACCACCTCGTACCCCTCGAGCCGGAGCGCGCGGTCGATGGACCGGCGCACCGCCAGGTCGTCGTCCACCACCAGGATTCGCATCACGCAGAAGCTACCGCCGGGGGTCGTGCGGCCCACGGCGGACGCCTGTCTAACCTCTACCTGGCAACCACCTCGGTCCGGGGTAGTTCAATCGGCAGAACGTCGGCCTTTGGAGCCGGATGTTGGAGGTTCGAGCCCTCCCCCCGGAACCTGCTCTGCTGCCAACAGGAATGTCGGCCGAAGAGGCTGGAAAAGGGCAGCCGTTGAAAAATCGTTGATTAGCAGGACCGTTTCGGACCCTTGCGTCAGGTTGCCCAGGTCGGGGCCGGGCGCGTCGCGAGGCCCTTCCGAAACACCCCGCAGGGAAGCTAGCTACTTCGCCCTGAAAAAGTAGATCGGGTGCGGTTGCTCAGCTGTCTTGAGTAACCGCCGCGTGCGCCCATAGGCCCTCGCTCCGACCTCTCCGGTCGCTTTTGATCCCGTTTTCCGGCCGTTTCTGGCTCGGAGCGCGCGACGGGAGAGGGTCGGGGCAAGATCAGGCGGGCGCTCGGTGCGTCGGTGGCGGGGGGCGCCCTGGTGGTCCGGTGAGGGTTCTCGCTCGTTGCCGTCGAGAAGACGCGAGGTCCTTGCTCTGTTCGCGTTCGTCGATCAGCACGGCGATCTTGGTGGCGTTGTGGGCGAGGACACCCCAGCCACACCATGAACGCGTCCCGTCGATGCCGTCGAGCATGGTGCGCTCCCAGCCCCAGGAGTGCTTGAGGTGTGAGATGCGGCCTTCGGATCCGGTGCGCCACTTGACGAGCTTGCGGAAGCGCCGTGCCGACTCGACCGCTTGGCGCTGAGCACCGGGGCGTCCCTTGCGCGGGATGGCGACGTGGTGCACGCCGAGGGCGTGGAGCTCGGCCTCTACCTTGGCCTCGCCATAGCCGCGATCGGCGGTCACGGATCTGGGCACCTTGCCCAGCAGTTCTTTGATGCGGCCGATGGCGGCGCCGAGCATGGGAGCGTCTGCTGGGTTGCCGACCTCGACGCGATGGTCGAGCACGATGCCGTCGGCGTTGTCGGTGACCTGGGCCTTGTAGCCGAACTCGACGGGGCGCCCGAGGCGTCCCTTGGCGATAGGACGAGCGTCGGTGTCGTGGAGCGACACGATGCGCGTCGATCCGTCGGGGACTTCGCCGCCGAGGCGGGTGCGGGTCTGGATCACCACCGTCTCGAGCACCGAGATGGTGCGTTCGAGCTCGGCGACGAGCGCGCTGGCTTTGCCCGAGGCTCCCTTGCCGGCCCGACCCAGCGCCCGGCGGGCGTTGGTGGCGATGACCTGGGCGTCTTTGATGCTCGCCTCGGCGATGGTGGCCAACTCGCCGGTGAGGGTGAGCACCTCGTCTTTGGCCTCGCCGCTGCGCCGTCTGAGCCACGCCGCGATCTGATGAGCGCGTTGGCGCACCGAACGGGTGCGGTCCCGAAAGCGGGTGCGCCGGGCCAGACCGAGGCTCTGGAGCGCGGCGACGGTCTTGGTGAGCTTGGCCACCCCTTTGGTGAGCAGACCCGAGTCGGTTGGGTAGGCGACGTTGGCCGGGACGACCGTGGTGTCGGCGCGCACCTTGTCGAGTCGCACCACGTGGGCCGCCCGCGCCTTGTGCACCAAGGCCTCGTTGAGCTGGTCGACGGCGCCGTCCCCACAGCGGGTGGTGATCTTCATCAGCGTGGACGGGTGCGGCACGGCATCGGTGATCCCGACGCGGCAGAAACGCCGCCAGGTCAACGAGTCGGCTACCTCGGCACAGAGCGTCTCGAAGCCGAGCCGGTACCTGAAGCGCAAGAACATCATGCGCAGGTAGGTCTCCATCGGGATGGATGGCCGGCCGAGCACGGGGTCGAAGAAGGCGACGAAGGGCTCGAAGAAGACCGGGTCGTCGAGCAGGCGGTCGATCTGCGCGAGTCCTGGTGGCAGCGCCAAGAACTCGGGCGGGAGGATTGTCTCCCACAGGGTGGGCTGGGGGTCTACCTTGGTGCGCAACACGATGGCTCCATTCACTCCGGGAAGGGTGTGTGGAGCCATCGTTGTTTCATTCCGGTCCGAACGCGAGTACCCAGCCTCCAAGAACGCGCTGGTCGCGAGCGATTTTCACATCTACTTTTTCAGGGCGAAGTAGCTATAGCTGGGGTCGGGAAAGGCGAGGCAATACATTCGCCGACGGTTTACGAGGCTCACAACCGTCTCGTGGTTCCTCAGCTGGCTGGTGGTTACGCCCTCTATCGAAATCGCGCTGGTTCGGCCGACCGACCGTACCTTGCGAACTGATACACCACGAACGTGTCGCGGCAGGCTATGGATGAGGGAGCTGCGAGCTTGGCTAAGCCCGCCGGACCCAGGCGACGTACTGGCCGCCCAGAGGGACCCGCTGGAGGTGTCGGTCGAGAGAGCACCCTATGGCGCCTCCGATAGGCGAGAAGAGGAAGTGGCGGAGGTCGGGCTCTGCATTAGCAGCGTTCCTGAGCAACTCGATCGCGTGGTGGGAACGAAGAAGCACGACGTTGTCGTCGAGCTCACATGTGTTCACGGCATGGCGGGTGAGCGGATTCAATGGGTTGTGCTCAAAGACCGCCACAACACCTTCAGGGCGGGTCACGCGGACCATCTCACTCACTAACTTGAACCGCTGTGAAACGGGGACGTGGTGCAGCACACAGAGGGCGACCACCACATCGAAGGATTCGTCGGAGAATGGGAGCTTGTCGCCGTCGTACCATCTGAAATCCGCCGTGGGCACCGAGCGCCTGGCGTGGACCAACATCTCCTCTGAAACGTCGACGCCGTGGAGCTTTCGTACCCGCGAGGCGAAGTGGCGATCAGTCGTCCCCGTGCCGCAACCCACGTCGAGAAGGGACAGCCCTTGGAGCGAGCCCAGCCGCGGGCGGACGATCTCCTCGAGGACCTCCGCCTTGCGGCGCGCGTAGAAAGCGGCGTCTCTCCCCGTGAAGGAGACAGATCGGTTGACCGTCTCTTCGTAGGTGGTCGCATACGTATCGAAGTCGACGCCGCGCTCCTCCTCCCTCACGACTCGGGACAGCGACGCGTCGCGGCAGGCCAGCGGGATTCGATCGGGCCCTCCAGTTCCGTTCCTGCGGCCGTCCAACCAAATCCGCCAGATCCCCTTTAGGTCGTCAGCCGCGGTCTTGATGATCTTGACCCTGGTGTCGTCGTCCTCGACCCAGCGCACCGGTACCTCGTTGATCCGCGCGCCACTCCGGTGGGATAGTGCGAGGAGCTCAGTGTCAAAGAACCACCCGTCGTCCTCGATCTTCGGGATCAAATCGCGGGCGAGGCTGGCACGGATCGCCTTGAAGCCACATTGCGCGTCGACGATCCCATAGTGCAGAAAAGCACGCGCGATTTGGTTGTAGATGCGTGAGATCACTTCACGTTGCAAGGTCCGGGCGATCTCTGCGCCCGGGGTGAGTCGCGAGCCAATGGAGACTTCGCAGCGGCCGTCGACGATGGGGTCGAGTAGCGGCCGTAGCGACGCAAGCCCGGTGGAGAGATCGACGTCCATATAGGCGACCACCTCGGCTGTGCTGGTAGACCAGGCCTCCTTTAGGGCTCGCCCGCGGCCGCGTTCCTTCAGTCGGATGACCCTCGTGCGGGGGTTGACGGCTGCGAAGGCCCTGGCGAGCTCGAAGGTCTCGTCCGTGCTCCCGTTGTCGGCCACCGTGATGCACCAGTCGTAGGGGCATTGGGTGTCGAGGTAGGCGGCCAAGGTCGTCAGGCTGCTCACGACCGAGCCCTCCTCGTTGAGGACCGGGATCGTGATGTCGACGCTCGTACGTGTCACCAAATTCGTCTTATCATGCGGACAGAGGATCTCAGGTCCCCCTATGCGTCCCGCCATCTTTGGAACGTTCTCGTTGGAGCATAGCAACGCAGGTGCAGAATTCTTATGGCCAGGAACGGGACGCTATGCGTGTATTCCCCAAGATGGCCTTGTGACTGAACAATCTCTTGGATTGGTCGACGCTAACCAATATGGAAACCAGGCAACCGATTTACGAGGCACCCTAAGACGTCGTAGTACCGGATCGTGGGAGGGCCCGCGTGCCCTGCGGCATCGTGGGACGTCGCATAATCATCGACCAGAACAACTGCCGAGATCCTCAGCGCGGCCGGAGTCGATGGTCGGACGTAGGAGCCTTTCCCCCGAAACGTCAGCGCCCCGTCGCCTTGTCCCGCTCGGCCAGTTGCGCCAGGTATTCGTTGTACGCCGCCAGCTCCGCGTCCTCGGCCTCCTGCCGGGCGTCACGCTCGCCACGTTTCCCACGGTCGCCATGCTCCTCGTGCGTGGCTGGGGCGACGGCGCCGGAGTCGTCGGGGACCGAAGGGGACGCGAGTTTCCCCTGCCCGGTCGGCGTTGTCGCCGTGACAGGGGCCGTCTCCGGCGCCTCGTGCACGAAGCGCCACCACATGTAGATCGCGTATGCGGCGAAGAACGGCCACTCGAAGACGTAGGCCCAACTGAGCTCGTTGCCGCCGACGGCTCGGTAGATCTGCCATACGCACAGGGCCATGAAGCCGGGCACCACTATGAGGATCACCGCGTGCAGCCTGAGCGCCCGCGGTGTGAGCCACACGCTCCCGCCCGTCGCCCGCGCCTGCGGCTGCGCAGCCTGCGCCCTGCTCACCGCTCGCCGGGGCCAGTGCCGGGGCCGGACTCGGGATAGAAGAAGTCGGTCAGGATGTCCGCCAGCTCCAGGGGTCGGTCCCCCTGAATGCTGTGTCCCGCCCCCTCGACCCCCACCACCTGTGCACCCGGCTGGCGGCGCAGCAGTTCTGCTACGTCGGCGTCGTCTACCACCGACCAGGCCAGACCGCGCACCAGTAGCAACGGGCACGGGAGGCGGGAGATCGCCTCCCACCAGTCGCCGAAGTCCGGATGCGGCGGCGGCGCCGCCCCCGGAGCCCCCGCCGCCCCCGGCTCCGCGCCGGTGCGGAAGCGCGCCCAGCGCCACACCCAGCTGCCGTCCTCTCTCTGCACGGCGTTGTGCAGGATGCCGCGGCGCAGCGAGGACTCGGAACGCCCCGGGTTGTGCTCAATCGTGCGGGCCAGGAGCTCGTCGAAGCTGTCGAAGCTCGGGGGCCCGTTGATGAAGTTGGTGATGGGTGCCGCCTTTTCCGGGTTCACGCCGGGCGTCACGTCGACGAGCGCCAGCTTGCGCACGAGCTCCGGGGCGTGGTCGGCCAGCGCGATGGAAGACATGCCGCCGAGCGACATGCCCACCACCCCCCGCGCCCCGGGCGCCAGCTCGGCCACGACCACGGCCAGGTCGCGGCCGTTGCTCCCCACCGAGGTGATGCCCTCGGGCCCGCCGTCGGAGTGCCCGTGGCCCGGGAGGTCGACCGCCAGCAGCGGCCGGCCCAACGCCAGCGCCACCGTGTCCCAGGTGTGGGCGTTCTGCGCCCCGCCGTGCACCAGGACCAGCTCGGGCGGCGCCGTGCCCCAGACGAGGCTCGACATCACCCGCCCCGGCGACACCTCGACCTCCACCCGGCGCACGTCGGGCGGGGCGGAATAGGGGATCCCGTACTCGGCCGCATTCTCGTGGAACAGGCCGAATTCGTCGTAGAAGATGCGCTCCGGCACACCGCGAGTGTCCCATACGCCCGTCGCCAGTCCCCGCGGGCTAAGAATGCGTGCGATGCGCCCACGCCGCCTGTCCGCCGTCGTCCTGGCCGCCGGGGAGGGGACGCGCATGCGCTCCGAGCGGCCCAAGCCCCTGCACCTGCTGTGCGGGCGCCCGATGATCCTGCACGTGCTCGATGCCATGGCCGAAATCGACGTGCGTCGCGTCGTCGTGGTGGTCGGCCACCGGGGTGAGTGGGTGACCAAGACGCTGGTGCAGCTCGCCCCGCCCACCATGGCCATTGAGTTCGTGGAGCAGCTGACGCAGGCGGGCACCGGCGACGCGCTGGCCGTCGGCCTGACCGGGCTGCCCGACGACGACGACGAGGTCGAGGACGTGGTTGTCCTGCCGGGCCACACCCCGCTGCTGCGCCCCCAGACGCTGGCGGCCCTGGTGCGGTCCCACCGGGCCGAGGACGCCGGGGCCACGCTGCTGACCGCAGTGGTCGAGGACCCCTACGGCTACGGGCGGATCGTCCACGGCAAGGACGGCGAGGTGCTGCGCGTGGTCGAGGAGGCCGACGCCACCGAGGCGGAGAAGGAGATCAACGAGGTCAACACGTCCATCTACTGCTTCCGCCGCAGCATCCTCGCCCCCACCCTGCGCCGCCTCAGCCCGGCCAACGCGCAGGGCGAGTACTACCTGACCGATGCGGTCGGCGTGTTGAGCAGCGCCGGCTACAAGGTCACCGCCCTGGTGCTGCCGGACTCCATGGAGGCGGCCGGCGTCAACGACCGCGCCCAGCTCGCCGTGGCGGAGGCCGAGCTGCGCGACCGGATCAACGAGCGCTGGATGCGCCGCGGCGTCACCATGTGGGACCCCGAGCGCACCTACGTCGACGCACAGGCCACGTTAGCGGCCGATGTGTCGTTGCTCCCGGGAGTCATCCTGCGCGGGACGTCCTCGGTCGGCGCGGGGAGCGAGATCGGCCCCAACTGCATGCTCACCGACACGACGGTCGGGCGGGGTGTGATCGTGACCGACAGCGTCTGCACGCGGGCGACCATCGGCGATGGCGCGCGCGTGGGGCCCTACTGCGTCCTGGAGCCCGGGGCGGAGGTGGGCGCCGGGTCAGAGGTCGGCCCGCACGACGTGGTGGCGGGCCCGGGGGCGTGAGGCCCCGCCCAGGCCCGAGGCGCAGGGAGACGCGCCCAGGTGTCGGGCACTAGCGTTGGGCCCGTGGAGCTGATCCCGCGTCGCCGCCTGGAGCTCGTCTCCGGGCGTTGCCACCCCGTCCTGGCGCAGGACATCGCCGCCCACCTCGGCGTCGAGCTCGGCGAGGCGAACCTGCGCGAGTTCTCGAACGGCGAGATCCACTGCCGCTACGACATCTCCATCCGCGGCTGCGACGTGTTCATCGTGCAGACCCACGGCAGTCCGGTCAACGACTCGCTGATGGAGCACGTCATCATGATCGAGGCTGCCAAACGGGCGTCGGCCAAGCGCATCACCGCGGTGTGCCCCTATTACGGGTACTCGCGCCAGGACCGCAAGTCGACCGGACGCGAGCCGATCACGGCGAAGCTGGTGGCGGACATGCTCTCGGTTGCCGGTGCCGACCGTGTCGTGAGCGTCGACTTGCACTCCGGGCAGATCCAGGGGTTCTTCGATGTCCCCTTCGACCACCTGACGGCAGCCCCCGTGCTCGAGGCGTACATGCGGGAGCACTTCGGCAACGACGTCGTCGTGGTCGCCCCCGACGCCGGCCGGGTGAAGGTGGCCGAGCGCTACAGCCAGCACATGGGCGTCGACCTCGCCCTCATCTACAAGACAAGGCCGCGGGGCACCATGAACGAGGTGAAGGCACGCCACGTCATCGGTGATGTGGAAGGGAGGCGGTGTGTCCTCATCGACGACATGATCGACACCGCCGGCACCATCTGCGCGGCCGCCGAGCTGCTGGCCGAGGCGGGCGCCTCCGAGATCTACGCCATGGCCACCCACGGCCTGTTCTCCGACCCGGCGATCGACCGGCTCAAGGCGGCGCCCATCTCGCGTGTCGTGGTCACCGACACGCTGCCGGTGTCCGACGGCCACATCTTCGACAAGCTCGAGATCCTGTCGGTGTCGAAGATCATCGCCGACGCCATTGACGCGGTGTTCGAGGACACCTCGGTGTCCGAGCTGTTCGGCGGGGACAACCTGGTCTAGGAGACGGGCCCGACAGGGTGGCCGGGCCCCAGTCGACATCCGGCCTCTGGCGCCCGGACGCCCTACTGTGCGATGCCGTCGCCGCTGGGATTCAAGAGTTCCAAGATGGGCTGCGCGAAGTCGCCGTGTCGAGGACTCTGCGCAGTCAGAGGTATCGCTGGTGCTGACTCGGGCGAGAGGCGGACCGATACCTCCGTCGCCCGTTCGACGGAACTCATCACGGCGACCGTGGCAACGCCGGCCTGGCTGGGAAGGATGGCGCTGAATGCAGGCTTCGTATGCGATGCGAGAAGCGCTGGTGACCTCCGCGAATCAAGACACGCCGGGTTCAGAAGGAGGTTTGTACCCTCCGATCACAATCTTCTCGATGACGGACGAATAACTATCACGGGTCATGATCACGTTCAGTGTTCGGGAATGTGGCGTGTCCGCGTTGGGAACGCCGCTTAAATTGGTGAAGAAGGGCTGCATCAACGGTTCAAACCCGGCCGCGGTCAATCGCCAAAGAATGGCCTGACCGTATTGATATTCCACGTAGTCTTCGGCGCCGAAATGCGTGACCGACGGTGTGGGCCAGAACCTGATCCTGACCGCACCGGGAGGCATGTGACTCGCGACGGTCTGCACGACGGCGCTCACCTGGGAGCCCTCCTGAGGACTTAGCGGGTTCACCGAGGACTGCGAGGGAAGTTTCCACACGCCGACGGTGACGAGGACAGTGAGCGCCACGGCGACGGTCATCCCGAACACCCGAGAAGGTGTCTGATCGCGCGCAAGCGTCACTCGCGGTAGGACGTGGGCTCGCAAAAGCTCTATCAATGCCCACGCCACGGTCAGCCACCAAACAAATGCCATTAGCCAGACATCGGTGACGAGCCAGGACAAAGACCCGACATTGGCGCGCGGTACGGACGCGATTGCAACCACGACAGCAACCGAGCAAGCAAGCCCGACGAATGCAAGGCACGCCAGGTCCTTCAACCCGTATCGCCCTGCGATCACCGCGATGGCGGCCAGAATCACGAGGACTCCGACACCGGCCAGCGCGGGTTTGAACCCTAACCAGGCAGATGAGCTGTAGAGGTCATATTGCCGGAGCGGAAGCGGACTCGGCCACACGGCCCCAGCAAGGTTTCGCAGGCCGAAAATGAGTCCGAAGGAGGGCTCGTTTCTGGCTGAGAGCGTTCCCGTGAGATTGCCGAAAGATCCGAAGGTTTGCTGCATGAGCGGGGGAAGCCAGCACACGACTCCGACCCCGATGCCGATCCAGAACCAGCGGAGGCGTCGTGGCCATCCTGAATGCCAGCGTGCGACAAGTGGGCAGATCAGTACGAGGGCCACAGCGGGCAATCCATAGAACAGTTCTGCCTGAACCGTGACTGAAGCGGTGAAGACCAAAACGGGCCACCAACCGAACGAGCCGATCGATACGACCCAGGCCAACGCGATCGACGCCAGCAAGAAGACCAGGCCGAAGTCAGGGGCCCAGAGTCCATGGGCAAAGACCGAGGGAGCGGTCCAGGCAATATCAGCGACGAAGAGTGCCACAAAGACGCAGCCCAGCCATCGCCGTGTTGACCATATGGCTTCGACGGCGACAGACAGCAACAGTCCCATGATGATGGCTGAGCCCCAGAGAGCGCCTTGAAGGTGGTCGATATGAACCGGGACGGTAAGCAGCACAAATTGAAGTGGACCAAGCTCGTAAAGCAGGTGACCAGGAACGCCGGCGTCTGAGCGCATCCCCACCAGTGGGGGATGCAATGAAAGAACCTGATAGGAACGCAAAGTGATGGTCGCGTCGTCTCCCAACAACGGGCGCCAACCGCGGATCATTTCGATGACGGCCGGGACCAACACGATCGTCCAGATGACGATGTGACTACCGATCCGCGCGATGCGACCGACGCTTTGCGCGGCCAACCGGTCCATCGGGCCGCATCTTTTCACAGCAATGGAACTGTCCCGAGTTCTACGATCCATGGGATGACGCCGTCGGCAACCCGATCGACGCGGCGGTGCCCGCAGACGTCGCCGGCTCGACCGCAACCCCGGACACCGAGTTGGACGGCCCGGACGCCGCCCGGACCAGGACGCGAGTGACGCCGGACACCGGGACGAGGACGGTGCCATCCGAGGCCGACACCCCCCAACTGACGATCGCGCCGCTCGATACGGCCGACTCGACCTGGACGCCCGCTTCCGGAGTCCCGTGCGATCCCATCATGCGGAGTGCCACCGTCTCCGGCGTCGCGCTGAACAGGTACACGGTGCCGGTGCCGCGCGTAGTGGCGGTTCCGGATCCCGCGAGTGTCCAGCCCGATCCGGGCTCCACGTGGACACCGGGCACCTGGCTCGCGAAGCCGGCCACCGGGATGTCGACGTGCCGGATGGTCTCGGGAGAGATGGCCAGCGACAACTGAGGGCCGAATCCCACCTGCACCCACCGCGAGACCGAGCCGCTGTACGGCGGGCTGGTGGGGTCGGTGACAACTGCGCACGGGTGGAAGTCGCGGCTTTCGTAACGGCTGGTGACGTTCTGGACCCCGACATCCTGAATCTGCCCGTTCCATCCGTCGTCTTGCAGGCCGACCCAGACCGGGTACTCGTCCACCACGAAGTTGCCGATCCCCAGACGTCGACACGAGGACTGCGCGACGTCCTTCGAGAAGCGCTCGAAGTCCACCGCCGTGCGCAGGACGTAGGCCCGGTCGGTGGAGTCCAAGAAGTAGGGCGCTAGCGGGTTCGGCCCGTATGAGTTTCGCATGACCGGACGTTCGGCGTTGTCGAACAGCTGCGGCAGGCTTGCCACGACGAGCACCACGAGGGCCACACGCAGCAGCCAGGTCGAAATCCGGGCGAGAGCGAGGGCGATCAGAGGCGACCAGGCCACAAAGAGCGGGAGGAAGATCCGCACGCCGAAGATCTGCCAGCGGGAGATGCCGGCGAGCACCAGGAATCCGACGGTCAGCCCGATGGCGATGAGTACCACCACGCGCATGCGACGGTCGCCGCGGATGACGAGGATGACGGAGGCCACGACGGCAACGCACAGCAGCACGACATCGAGCGGATCGGCTCCCAAGTCCTCCTCGCGGTCCCAGAGGTTGAAGTTCCCCCCAGAGAACGCATCGAAGTAGACCTGGTCGTTCGGCCCCAGGAAGTAATTCCAGTTGTCCTGCGGCACGCCGAAGACGTCGTAGACGTCGTGGAATTTGCTCGCCAAGAACTTGCTGACGGCAGTCTCCGGACCGTTCTGGCCGTTTCCCATCCTGAAATTGGCGGCGACGGTCCGAACGATGTTCGCTCCGGCCGCCCGCCACGTGAGGTTCGTGCTCAGCACGGCCTGGGCGTCAGGGCCTTCCGGGGATCCGAACAGCGACTCCTCCTGGTACAGGAACGGGCCGGCGACGACGAGGCCGACGAGGAGCACGACGCCGGTGACCATGACCCAGGTACGGACACGGACCCGGGACGGAGCGCCGGTCTCAGTGACCACGCGCCAGAGCAGCAGCGCCAGCGCGGCCGGACCGAGGAGAACGATGACCGTGCCTTTGGTCATGAAGGCCAACGAGGCGGCCAGTCCGGCGAAGACCGCGAACGACCACCAGTCACGCAACGGCGACAGTGCCAGCACCACGTAGATCAGGCAGATCCCCATGGATGCGGCGAAGAGGTTGTTCTCGGTGCTGGTGGCCGACAGGATGAGAGAGGGAACGGTCGTGCAAACCACGACCGCCGCCGCCTGCACCAGGTTCGAGCCGCCGAGCAGCCGCGTGATCTCCGACACGGCCACCAGGCACACCACCACGGCGAAGAGTTGGACGAATCCGTCGAGCCCGTCCGACCCGTAGAGGAGATGGAAGTGCGCCAGGTTGTACTCGGTCAGGGGTGCGTAGCTGACCTGGGCGGTGAAGTAGGCCGGGAAGGGGGCCACGCTGCGGCCGGCGATCCAGTGCATGACCCGAACGAGGTGGTAGTCGAGCGAATCACCGTTCGACGGCAGATAGGCCAACCCGAGGTAGACGAAGACGCCGAGGTAGAAGACGGGTACCAAGAGCCACGCCGCCGTCTCGGTGCGTAGTGCCCTCGGGGCGCGGGCCATCCTGCCTCTGATTGCGGACCGTTCTCGGCCCTCCGCCCCGATCGCCCGGAGGGCGGATGCGAGGTCCCTCCGGCACAGCACCGCCAGCACGACGAGCACGAGCAACCAGCTGCCGAGAACGACGCCACGAGTGAAGTGGTGGCCGATGCTGCTCAACTCGGTGATGGCGAGGAGAGCCGTCTCGAAGAGCAGGAAGGCGAGAAGGAACGCGCCCCGACGGGTCAGACGGGCCGACCCGAGGAGGCTCCGGCGGCTCCAGACCAGCAACCACATCAGGAGGAAGACGAGCGGCAGGACGATGAGTGCCACGATCAATCCCGACTACATCCGCGAGGGCTGTGCCGAGAACCCGTCGGCCAGTCCACCGAGCCCTCCCATTCCTGTCAGCGCCAGCCCGAGATCTCCGGTGTATTTCCGGTGCTTGGCCTCCAATTGTCGCTCCACCTGGGTGGATACCGGGGCCAATATAGTGAGTAGCGTCTCCCGGGCGTTGGCGGCCGTCGGTCGTCCGCCCGGGCTCCGGAGGAAGGGCGATTTGTCGTCGATCTACGAAGTACCAGTGGACCCGGATGCGGAGAACAATTGCCACGCATTCGCCCTTTCCTTCGTCGGCTACAACAAGTCGGTCCTCGAAGTGGGATGTTCCACCGGCTACATCACCAAGATCCTGGCCGAGCGCGGCTGTGACGTCGTCGGAATAGAGCTCGACCCTGACGCCGCCAAGCTCGCCGAGCAGTGGGCGGAGCGTGTGGTGGTCGGCAACATCGACGAGGGTGAGGTGTGGAATTACGTCAAGGACGAGTCCTTTGACGTCGTGCTCCTCGGCGACGTCCTGGAGCACCTGCGCGACCCCCTGACGTCCCTCCGTCAGGCGGTACGCAAGCTCAAGCCGTCGGGATTCATCGTCACGTCACTGCCGAACGTCGCGCACGGGGACGTCAGGCTCTCTCTCATGCAGGGGAGGTTCCGCTACGCCGACGTGGGTCTGCTGGACCGGACCCACATAAAGTTCTTCACGCTCGAGACGGCCCGTGAGCTGATAACGGAAGCCGGACTCTTCGTCGCGGACACGAAGCGGGTAATCGTGCCGCTGTTCATGTCTGAGCTCGGTTTGGCCCGGGAGGACTTCAGCCACGATACGGTCAACGAGCTTCTTACGGATCCCGAGGCCGAGACCTATCAGTTCGTGATGAAGTCGGTGCGTGACAACGGCACGCGGACCTTGGCCGAATTGTCACGACGGGTGAACGAACTGTCCGACCGCGACTCAGCCCGGGCGGCTCTTCTTCGGAAGGACCTGTACGACAGCGCGGAACGCATACGAAGTCAGCACGACCAGCTCCAGGAGCAGGAGCTCTACATAGAGGCACTGAAGGGTCACGCATCGGGTCTCGAGCACAACGTCGACGTTCTCAACGACGCACTCACGGCGAGCGAGAGCGCACGCGCCTCCGTCGATGCGCGATATCGGGCGGTCCTGGGAATGAAAACGGTGCAGATGACTGCACCGATTCGGTGGCTCTACAACAAGATCGCCCGCAACTCCAAGAAATCCCCCTGAAGGAATCCTGACGATGGTTGACCAACCGCCGCGTCGCGTCGGCCCAGACGTTGAGCGTCCGCACGTCCTGGCGTTCTATTTGCCGCAGTTCCACCAGGTGCCGGAGAACGATGCATGGCACGGTCGCGGTTTCACCGAGTGGACGGTCGTTGCGAGCAGCAAGCCGCTCTACCCCGGGCACCGTCAGCCGCACCTCCCTGGAGAACTCGGCTTCTACGACCTACGGGTGCCGGAGACGAGGTACCGCCAGGCGCGGCTGGCTCGGGAGCACGGGATCACGGGCTTCCTCTACTACCACTACTGGTTCAGCGGGAAGCGCATGCTCGGCCGTCCGCTCGACGAGGTGCTCGCCTCGGGGCAGCCCGACTTCCCGTTCGCCCTGTGCTGGGCCAACGAAAGCTGGTTCAGGCGGTGGCAAGGCTCGGTCGACGAGATGCTGGTGGAGCAGGAATTCAGCGAAGAGGACGACCTCGAGCACATCCGATGGCTCATCAAGTGCTTCAAGGATCCGCGCTACATCCGCATCGGCGGCCGCCCGCTGCTCGCGGTCTACCGCGCGCAACATCTTCCCGAGCCCGAGCGCACAGTAGAACTCTGGAGGCGGGAGTGCGAGGCGGCGGGAGTGGAACGCCCGTGGCTGGTCATGTTCGAGACCGGCGAGGAAACCGGTGGTCCCACCCAGTTCGCGTTCGACGCCAGCGCGGAATTCGTGCCGCACAAGTTGCCGCACCTGCTCGACGAGTCGTACGTCACCAGGCTGGACCGGGGTGCCACGATGTACGGGTTTGACGATGTCGCCGGGGCGTATCTCAATCGGCCGCCCGTGGACTGGCAACGGT
Organism: uncultured Acidimicrobiaceae bacterium; assembly: GCA_963834405.1. Classification (GTDB taxonomy): domain Bacteria; phylum Actinomycetota; class Acidimicrobiia; order Acidimicrobiales; family RAAP-2; genus Bog-473. The sequence continues at coordinate 1,449,645 of CAWIBX010000005.1, forward strand.
ACCCGTGCGTGGCGACGGGATGGGACAACTCCCCGCGCCGACAGGCCGGTGAGGCGTTCATCCTGCGGGACGCGTCACCGGAGGGCTACGGGCGGTGGCTCGCCGAGGCGGTGGCGCGTCAGGCTGAGTCCGCCGGCCGGGATGGCATCGTCTTCGTCAACGCGTGGAACGAGTGGGCCGAGGGCGCCCACCTGGAGCCGGACACCCACTGGGGGCGTTCCTATTTGGAGACGACCAGGGAGGTGATGGGCTCGCTGTTCGACGACCCGCCCGAGCCCGCGCTCACCGAACCGCACGACGCGGCCGCCACCTCGGCCGAGGACCGGTACCACGACCTCTACGAGCAATTCGTCGTGCTGCAGAAGGACAGGAGCGGCATTCTCTCCTACGCCGATCGCCGGATCAGCGAATGGCAGAGGTACTACGAGCGCATCCTCGCCGAGTCGAGGGACGAGACAAGGAAGGTCGCCGAGCTCAACGAGGAGCTGGCGGAGCGCCTGCGGCTCCTGGCGGCTCGGCTCCGTGAGCTGGGCGAGGACGTGCCGGCGATGCCATGGCTGGTCACCTCGTGATGCAGGAGACCGAATCGCGCTGCGCGGCACTCTACCTCGGGCTGCTCAAGTCCTGTCTGACCCGCGTGCTGTTCATGAACGAGGCGCCCGATGGGGACGCAGGCGTGCTGGCCAAGGAACGTGAGATCAGAGCGCTCGGTTGGGACTGGCCTGACGATGCCGAGACGATGATCGGGATGGTCCGTCTCAATTGCATCCAGGAATGCGTGGAAACGGCCCTGCGTGACGCGGTGCCGGGCGACCTGCTGGAGGCCGGCGTGTGGAGGGGTGGCGCCGTCATTCTCATGCGCGCGGTGCTCAAGGTGTACGGCGTGTTCGACCGGACCGTCTGGGCGGCCGACTCGTTCCGCGGTCTCCCGACGCCCGACGCATCGTCGTTCACCCAGGACCTCGCCGTCGACCTGTCCGGGTTCGACGAGCTCGCCGTCGGTGTCGAGCAGGTGAAGACGAATTTCGCCCGCTACGGACTGCTCGACGACCAGGTCGCCTTCCTCGAAGGATGGTTCAAGGACACGCTGCCCCACGCTCCCATAGACCGCCTGGCGGTGTTGCGGCTGGACGGGGACTACTACGAGTCGACGATTCAGATCCTGGAGGCGCTGTACCACAAGGTCTCTCCCGGAGGGTTCGTGATCGTCGACGACTATCTCCATCTCGACGCGTGCAAGCAGGCCGTGGACGACTTCAGGGCGGCCTTCTCCGTCCGTGACGAGATTGTCGAGGTCGACTGGAATTCGGTCTACTGGCGGGTGTCGGGCTGAGCGACGCGGTCGCCGGCTCCCCTTCTCGGTGGGGCTCGGCCGAACTTCCGCCGGCCCCGGTGGCCGCGGCTCGAGCCGGGCGGCTACGCTGGTAGGCCGTTCGCCGGAGGCCCCCCAGGCCGTCCGCGGACGCCGTTCTGCCACCTGAGGAGTTCCGTTATGGCCGATGTCGTACTCGCAGCCGAGGTCGGGCGCCCGCTCGGCTCACGCGCCGTGCGCCGCCTGCGGCGCGAGGGCAAGGTCCCCGGCGTGATTTACGGGCACGGAACCGAGCCGTTGCCGGTGGCGGTCGGTGCCCGCGAGCTCCGCGTGGCCCTGAACGGCGAGGCGGGCGCCAACCAGCTGCTCTCCCTCGATACGGGTTCGGGCACCTATCTGACCCTGGCCCGCGAGATGCAGCGGCACCCGGTCGCCCAGACGGTGACCCACGTAGACTTCGTGATCGTCCGGCGGGACGAAGTGATCAGCGCCGACGTGCCCATCACGCTCGTCGGCGAGGCCACCGAGGTGCACCACGGCGACGGACTGGTCGACCAGCAGATGTTCACCCTTGCGATCAACGCGCTGCCCGGCGCCATCCCGTCCGGCCTCGAGGCGGACATCAGCGAGCTCGTGATCGGTGGACAGATCCGTGTGTCGGACCTCGTCCTTCCCGAGGGCGTCACGACCGACGTCGATCCGGAGACGGCGGTCGCCATCGGCCAACCGCCCCGGGTCGTCGTGCTCGAGGAGGAAGTGGAGGCCGAGGCGGCCGAGGGCGAGGAGGCCGTTGCAGCCGCAGAGGGCGCCGAGGCCACCGGCGAGGCACCCGAGACCACGAGCTCCGAAGAGGGCTAAGCCCTGCGCCGCCGCTTCGCCCGGTCGGAGCGCCGGGGCACACCGGCGGATCTTCTCGTGGTCGGCCTGGGCAATCCGGGCGCCGAATTCGCGGGGAGCCTGCACAACGCCGGCTCGGACGCGGTCGAACTGCTAGCGGCGCGGCACGGGGTGTCGCTTCGGGTGGAGAAGGGCATCGCGGCGCGGGTCGCCGTGGCCACGATCGCGGGCCGTCGCGTGGCCCTCGCCGTCCCGACCACCTACATGAACGAGTCCGGTGTCGCCGTCGGGGGCCTGGCCCGGCGCCACGGCATCACCGACCCGGAGGCCATCGTGATCGTGCACGACGAGCTCGACCTTCCGCCCGGCACGGTGCGCCTGAAGGCAGGCGGCGGCCTGGCCGGCCACAACGGACTGCGCTCCATTGCGTCCCACCTCCACACGAACGACTTCGTCCGCGTCCGGATCGGCGTGGGCAAGCCGGCCAGCGCCGCGCAGGGCGCCGACCACGTCCTGCGGCGGCCGCCGAAAGCCGTGCGGGAGGTCCTCCGCACCGCCGTCGAGACGGCCGCGGACTCGGTGGAGCGGATCGCCGCCGAGGGGCTCCCGGCCGCGATGCTGTGGTGCCACTCGTTGCCGACGTAACCGTGCCCCCGCCTTCTTCGACCCAGGCCGCCGTCCGGTGGGCGGCCGGCAACCTGTCGGCCATCCCGCGCCTGCTGCGCAGCGACCCCGTGGTGGCGGCCTTCGTCGGCTCCGCCGATGCCACGCTGGCTGTACCAGAAGCGGCACAGGCCGTCGTCGTGGCTGCGTTGGGAACGTTCACCGACCGCACGCCGATTCTCATCGTGACCGCAACCGGGCTCGACGCGGACCGGCTCGGAGACGACCTGGCGTGCCTCCTGGCCGACGCGCCCGAGGGCGGTGCCGCTCCCGGCGACGTCGTCGGCGCGCTCGACGCACCCGTTGTCGTGTTGCCCGCGTGGGAGACACTCCCCTTCGAACGGGTCAGCCCGGAGATCGAGACCATGGGCCGGCGCCTGGCCGTGCTGCACGCGCTGACCGGAGAACCGGACCCGGCGCTGCCCGCACCGCCCCGCGTGATCGTCGCGCCGGTGCGTGCGCTCCTGCAGCGGTTGGGGCCGCTGCAGGAGACGGCGCCCGTCGTGATCCGGCCGGGGCAGCAGGTGGACGTCGCGGACCTGTTGCCTCAGCTCGTGGCCAAGGGATACCGCCGCGAGCACCAGGTGGAGCACCGCGGCGAGTTCGCCGTACGGGGCGGCATCGTCGACGTGTTCCCCTCGACCGCCGACATCCCCGTGCGCATCGATCTGTGGGGTGACGAGGTCGATCGCCTGACTGCGTTCGCCGTCAGCGACCAGCGTTCGTCGCACGACCTCTCGTGCGCGGCGCTGTTCGGCTGTCGCGAGCTGGTGCCGGGCGAGGACATCCGGCGGGCCGCCGAAGGCCTGCTGGCCCGCCGTCCGTGGGGTGCGTCGGTGTGGGACCGGTTCGCGCGCGGGGAGCGGTTCGACGGCATGGAGTCCTGGCTGCCGTTCCTCTACGGCGAGGAGCGGGTCGTCCCCGACCTCCTTCCGGACGAGGGCCAGGTGGTCCTGGCCGAGCCCCGCCGGATCCGCGACCGCGGGGTGCAGTTGCTGGACGAAGAGGCCGCGCTGGCCGAGACGCTGGCCTCCACCTGGGGGACGCAGGAGGGCGAGCAGGAACAGTTCCCCCGGCTGCACGTGCCGTTCGAGCGCCTCCTGCGCGACTGCCGGGCCGGCGTCGTCGCTATGCCCCGCGTCCCCGAGGGTCCGGCGACCCCCGTCCTCGCCGTCCGTCCGTTCGCGCCGGCGGCGGGCGACCCTTCGCGTCTGGCCCAGGGCGTGACCGGGCTGAGCGGTCAGGGGTTCTCGGTCACGCTGTGCGCCGCGACCGATCACGGGGCGGAGCGGCTCTCCGCCGTGCTGGCCGACGAGGGGCTGCAGGTGCCGGTGCTCCCCGCGGCGACAGGTGCCCCCGGAGCCTGCGTCGTCGCCGCCCCCTTGCAAACCGGGTTCATACTGCCGGACGCCAAGGTGGCCGTGCTCTCGGAGACCGACGTCACCGGCCGGCGCGTGCCGCACCGCAAGGCTCGGCCGAGAACGCGCGCGGCCGACGGATTCTTCGACGACCTCGAGGTGGGCAACTTCGTGGTGCACCGCCAGCACGGGGTCGCCAAGTTCGACGGGGTGACCACGCGGACGATGGCCGGCGCCACCCGCGACTACCTCATCCTGCAGTACCGGGGGTCGGACCGTCTCTACCTCCCCGTCGACCAGATAGAGGCCATCACCCCGTACAGCGGGGGAGAGTCGCCCTCGCTCTCCAAAATGGGCGGCGCAGACTGGCAGCGCACGCGGGCCAGGGCGCGGGCGGCGGCGGACGAGGTGGCGGCAGAGCTCGTGGCGCTGTACCGGCGCCGGCTCGCGGTCGAGGGGCACGCCTTCGCGCCCGACAGCCCCTGGCAGGCGGAGATGGAGGCCGGCTTTCCGTTCGTCGAGACAGATGACCAGCTGAAGGCCATCGCCGACGTCAAGGCCGACATGGAGGCGTCCCGCCCGATGGACCGCCTCGTCTGCGGCGATGTCGGCTTCGGTAAGACGGAGGTCGCGCTGCGCGCCGCGTTCAAGGCCGTGCAGGACGGCACGCAGGCAGCCGTGCTCGCACCGACCACCCTCCTCGCGTCCCAGCACGCGCAGACTTTCGCGGATCGGTACGCGCCCTATCCGGTGCGCGTCGAGCTCTTGAGCCGTTTCCTGTCGCCCTCGCAGCAGCGGGAGGTCGTGCAAGCTCTGGCGGAGGGGACGGTCGACGTCGTCATCGGGACGCACCGCCTGCTCGCGCAGGACGTGAACTTCAAGAACCTCGGACTGCTGGTGGTGGACGAGGAGCAGCGCTTCGGCGTCACGCACAAGGAGGCGGTCAAGCGGATCGCCGAGGGGGTGGACGTGCTCACCCTGACGGCCAGTCCCATTCCGCGCACGCTCGAGATGGCCCTGACCGGGATCCGGGATCTCTCCATGGTCAACACGCCGCCGGCCGACCGCCGGCCGATCCTCACCTACGTGGGGGAGCAAGACCCGCGCGCCGTGAGCGAGGCTCTCCGGCGTGAGCTGCTGCGGGAGGGCCAGGCCTTCTACGTGCACAACCGGGTTTCGGACATCGACCGCGTCGCTCGTGACGTGCGAGCGCTCGTTCCCGAGGCCCGCGTCGCTGTCGCCCACGGCCAGATGGACGAGGGCAGCCTGGAGACGGTCGTGCTCGACTTCTGGCAGCGCCGCTATGACGTGCTCGTCTGCACGACGATCATTGAGTCTGGGATCGACATGCCTTCGGTGAACACGCTGATCGTCGACCGGGCCGACCTACTCGGCTTGGGCCAGCTGCATCAAATCCGGGGCCGGGTCGGCCGGGCCGGGCAGCGGGCCTACGCCTACCTCTTCCATCCCGTCGACCGGGTACTGACCGAGCAGGCATACGAGCGCCTGCGCACCATCGGGGAGCACACCGAGCTCGGCTCGGGTTTCAAAATCGCCATGCGGGACCTGGAGATCCGCGGCGCCGGGAACCTGCTGGGGTCCGACCAGTCGGGGCATATCGCCGCGGTGGGTTACGACCTGTACGTGCAGTTGGTGGCCGAGGCCGTGGCCGAAGCGCGCGGTGAGCCCCGGCCGGCCCCGCCGACGGTCGCCATCGACGTCCCCGGCGACGCCCACCTGCCCAAGGACTATGTGGAGGCGGAGGACGCGCGGCTCGAGGCCTACCGCCGCCTGGCCGGAGCGACGACCGAGGAGGACGTGGCCGACATCGGCGCCGAATGGGAGGACCGCTACGGCCCGCTGCCGGGTCCGGCGGCCGCGCTCCTCTCGCTGGCCCGGCTCCGGGCCGCGGCGATGGCACGCGGAGTGGAGGAGGTCGCCATGAGCTCCGTCCGCCCCGGAGGGACGCGCCAGCCGGTGGTGCGGCTGGCGCCGGTGCGCCTGCCGGCGAGCGCCCAGGTGCGTCTCCGACGGGTCGCCCCCGGCGCGGCGTACCGCGAGGACATGTCCCAGCTGCTGGTGCCCGTCGACACGGAGGGTGCGGTCTCGGACTTCGTCCGAGAGGTGTTGGAGCAGTTGGTCACGGCCGATTCCTGATCCACCGAGGTCAGCTTGTAGCATGCGCGGCGCGTGAAGCGACTCCTCGTTCTCCTCGTTCTCCTGGCGGGTGGTCTCGCCGCGGCAGCAGTCTTCGTCCCGACCAACGCCGCCGTGGTCAACGGCACCGCCATCAGCCAAGAAACGCTTAGTTCGGACGTGTCTGCGATCGCCGGGAGCACGGACTACCAGTGTTATCTGAACTCGGAAACGACCATCTCGTCGAGTGGCCAGAGCCAGTTGCCGTCTGTCAGCGGAGCGGGCCAGGGCCAAGCCGGGCAGCACGCGACGGCAACGACGGCCTTCACGGCAAACTATCTGGACACGGAAGTCGCCCAACAGCTCGTCTACCAGGTTGCCGACCGCCGAGGGGTCACGGTGACCTCCGCCCAGCTGGCGGACGCCCGGAACGCGTACACCCAGAACATTTCGCAGGTCATGCAACAGGCAGCACAATCCAACGACCCGCGGTACACGTGTGGCGCTACCGTCCCTCTCACGGGGGACCAGGTGCTCAGTACCCTGCCGTCGTCGTTCGTCGACTCGCAGGTGCATTTCTTCGCCACGTCCGCGGCGCTGGAAGAGGACCTCGCGGGGGTAGGCGAAAGTGACGCCGATCTGCAGGGCTATTTCGATCGGAACCAGTCACAGTTCGACACGGTGTGCTGGACGGTCGGCGTCTACACGAGCGAGAGCGCGGCGAGCGCAGCGTTGTCGCAAGCCCAGCACACGCCGTTCTCGGAGGTCGTGAAGCAAGCGTCCGGGGGCGGGGTCCAACCGTGCGCACCGTTGCCCGTGGTCGCCGGCATGCTCCCGAACACCTTCCAGCTGGACGAGCTCGCCGTGGGCACCGTGTCGTTCCCGACCTCGCTCGGCAACGGCGACTACGTCCTGGTGCAGGTCACGTCGCGCCACCCGACGGAGTACGCCAACGCGAAAACGCTCGTCGCAGAGGCCGTCCAGCAAAAGGGCGCTTCGAAGACACAGGCCGCCATCACCGTCCTGGAGCGGCACTCCACGATCACGGTCGACCCGCGGTACGGAAAGTGGGTGTCGGGTGCCGCGCAGGTAAGCCTGCCGTTCACCCCGCAGACCTCTGATGTGCTGAATGCGCGCGCGAACAGCGCAGGTGCGACGTCGGTCAGCGCCAGCCCTGGCAGCGGGTAGGCGTGGACGGCCGCCCGCGCATCACGGTGGTCGGCCTCGGTCCGGCGGGGCCAACCCTGCGGAGCGAGCTGGTGTCCAGCCTTCTGAACGAGTCGGCGCACGTGTTCCTGCGAACCACGCGGCATCCCGGCGCGGAGGACGTTCCGGCGGCGCAGGCCTTCGACCGGCTGTACGACGCGGAGCCGACCTTCGAGGACGTGTACACGGCCATCGTGGAGGAACTGGTCCGGGTGGCCACGCGGGTCTCGCCTGAGCCCGTCGTGTACGCCGTTCCCGGTTCGCCGCTCGTCGCCGAACGCACGGTGGAGCTCCTGCGGGCCGACGGCCGGGTCGACCTGACAGTGATCCCGGCACTCTCCTTCCTCGATCTGGCCTGGGACCGGCTCGGTCTCGACCCGCTACGCGAGGAGGTGTGTCTGGTGGACGCGACGTCCTACCCGCGGGTGGCCCGCCGTCAGCCCGGTCCGTTCCTCGTCGGCCAGTGCTGGACGCGCCAGTTGCTTTCCGACCTGAAACTCTCGGTCCCCGACGACGCCGACGTCCCTCTGCCGCGGCCGGTGCTCCTGCACCATCTCGGCCTCGACGACGAGGTGGTGGCGGAGGTCGACTGGTGGGACCTGGACCGCACCGTCGACGCCGACCACCTGACGTCGGTCTACGTCCCGGCGGCGGAGCCGCTGGCGCCGAGAGCCGGTACGGACGTCGCCCGGCTCGTCGGGCTCATGGACACGTTGCGGGTGGAATGCCCGTGGGATCGCGCCCAGACCCACGGGACCTTGACGCCGCATCTCATCGAGGAGTGTTACGAGGTCCTCGATGCGCTCGCCGCGGTGGAGGACAGTGCCGACGATGCGTACGCGCACCTGCAGGAGGAGTTGGGCGACCTGCTCTTCCAGATCGTGTTCCACGCGCGCCTGGCGAGCGAGAAGGGTGCGTTCGACCTGGACGACGTCGCCCGCGGGATTTACGACAAGCTGGTGCACCGCCATCCGCACGTGTTCGCGGACGCGGCGGTCGACGGCGCTGAACAGGTCGTTTCCAACTGGGAATCCATAAAGAAACGCGAGAAGGGGAGGCGGAGCGTCACCGAGGGCATTCCAACCGCGCTTCCGGCGCTCATGTTGGCGAACAAGTTGGCCCGTAAGTCCCGCTCGGTCGGCCTGGAGCCGCGGGCGGCCGACGCCGCGACGCCTGCGGATCTGCTCGCCCGATTGCAAGCGGACGCATCGGCCGCGGCGCAGCATCCCGACGACCCGTTGTCGAGTGACGCGCAGACGGAGCGGCGGCAGGTCGGCGAGCTTCTCTTCGCCGTTGCCGATCTCGCGCAGCGGCTCGGTGTCGACGCGGAAGAGGCGCTCCGGGCACGGGCGCTCACTCTGCGCGAGGCGATCGTCGCCGCCGAGGGCGTCCCCGATCCGGAGATCGACCCCCGCTAATCTTGTGCCCCGGGTCCCACCAGGGCAGGCACCCAAGGAGTGATGTCGTGAGCACCGTTGAGCACGTGGTCGGGCGCGAGGTTCTCGACTCCCGTGGGAACCCGACCGTCGAAGCTGAGGTGCTGCTCGCTTCGGGCGCGCGCGGGCGGGCCATCGCACCCTCCGGTGCATCGACCGGGATCCGTGAGGCCGTCGAGCTCCGCGACGGCGGGGAGCGTTTCGGTGGCAAGGGAGTGTTGAAAGCCGTCGGGCACGTCAACGGTGAGATCGCCGACGCCATCACCGGGCTCGACGCGCTCGATCAGCGCGACATCGACTTCACCATGATCGATCTGGACGGCACCCCCGACAAGGGCCGCCTTGGTGCGAACGCGCTGTTGGCGGTCTCTTTGGCCAGCGCCAAGGCGGTGGCGGACGAGCTCGAGATCCCCCTCTACCGTTCGATCGGCGGCACCAACGCCCATGCACTCCCGGTTCCGATGCTCAACGTGCTCAACGGGGGAGCGCACGCCAAGAACTCCATCGACTTCCAGGAGTTCATGCTGATGCCCGTCGGCGCCTCGTCGTTCGGCGAGGCCCTGCGCTGGGGGACCGAGACCTATCACGCGCTCCGCTCCGTCCTGGCCGAGCGGGGCCTGGCGACCGCCGTCGGGGACGAGGGAGGCTTCGCGCCGGACCTGCCGGTCAACGAGGACGCCATTAAGCTGCTGCTCGAGGCGATAGAGCGGGCCCGCCGGACACCCGGCGAAGACATCGCCCTCGCACTCGACCCCGCGACCAGCGAGCTCTGGAAGGACGGCTCCTACGTCCTGGCCGGCGAGGGACGCACCCTGAGCCCGGCCGAGCTGGTGGACTATTGGGTCGATCTAGTCGACCGGTATCCGATCGTGTCCATTGAGGACGGGATGGCGGAGGAGGACTGGGAGGGGTGGGCGGCCCATACCAAGGCGCTCGGGGCGAGGATCCAATTGGTGGGTGACGACATCTTCGTCACCAACGCCGCCATCGTCGAGGAGGGGATCCGCGACGGTGTGGCCAACGCCATCCTGGTCAAGCTGAACCAGATCGGCACGCTCACCGAGACCCTCGACACGGTGGCGCTGGCGACCAGGTCCTCCTACCGCCCTGTGATCTCGCACCGGTCTGGCGAAACCGAGGACACCACCATCGCCGATCTGGCCGTCGCCGTGAACGCCGGGCAGATAAAGGCGGGCGCGCCGGCGCGTTCGGATCGCGTGGCCAAGTACAACCAGCTGCTGCGAATAGAAGAGGACCTGGGGCAATCGGCCACCTTTCCCGGCCGTGCCGCACTGTCCGGCGCCGGAGGCAGCGTTGCCGCCCCGGGCTGAGCGCACGCGACGCCCGGCTCGGCGCCCGGCCTCCGCCGGGAGCGTCGGCCGCGCCCGGCTGCTGCTCATCGGTGCCATTGTGGTGTCGGCGGTCATCCTGTTCGCCTGGTTCCCGTTCGGATCGCTCCTACATCAACGCTCGACGCTTTCCGGGACCGAAGCGCAGTTGTCAGGCCTGCGCCAGCAGGACATCGCGCTCTCCCAGGAGAGCAAGAACCTCTCCGACGCAACCGAAATCGGCCGCATCGCGCGCGAGCAATATCAGCTCGTGAGCCCGGGACAGCAGGCCTATGAAGTGCTGCCGCCCGCCGGTTCGGCCGCCCCCGGCGTCCCCTATGCCGGCGATCCCGGGTCGAGCACCCCCGTCGCGCCGACCGGGGCGTCCGAACTCCCACCCGGTGGGGTCACGACGACGACGGCCCCGGCGCGGCCGGCAGCCCACCGGAGCACGCCTGCCGCACAGTCGGGCTCTGGCATGCTGGGCCGGATGGTGCACGCGCTCGAATTCTGGCGTTGACCCGCTCGACGGGCGCCGGCACCGCCTCGGCCGACGACGAGGCCCGCGTCGCGCTGCTCCTGGGCCGGGCCCCCGCGGGCGCCTTCACGGTCGCCGCCCGGCGGCCGGACGGCCAGCCCACGGTCATTGAGAACGCACCACTGCTACTCGACGGCACGCCCATGCCGACTCGGTTCTGGCTGGTCGATCCCGACCTCCGGAGTCGGGTCGGCCGCTTGGAGGCATCGGGCGGCGTCCGCCAGGCCGAGGCACAGGTCGATCCCCGTCAGCTGGCCGAGTGCCATCGGCGGTACGAAGAGGAGCGCAGCGCCCTGATCCCCGCCGACTGGCCGGGCCCCCGGCCGAGTGGGGGCGTCGGCGGGACGCGCCAGGGCGTGAAGTGCCTGCACGCACACGTGGCGTGGTGGCTCGCCGGCGGGGACGATCCGGTGGGCGCCTGGGTGGCCGAACAGCTCGGCCTCTCCCGCCCGGATGACGCCTGAACCGTCTGTGGTAGGCCAGACCACGTGGACAGCTCGGGCGCGCTGGCGGCGGTGGACTGCGGGACGAACTCGACGCGGCTTCTCGTCGTCGACGGCGCGGGCGGCGTCAAGGCGCGCGAGATGCGCATCACGCGGCTCGGCCAAGGGGTAGACCGCACCCACCGCTTGGATCCGGAGGCCGTGGACCGGACGTTGGCCGTGCTCCGCGCCTACCGGTCGGCCATGGACACCGAGCACGTCGCCCGGGCGCGGCTGGTCGCGACCTCGGCGGTACGGGACGCCACGGACGGGGAGGCGTTCTTGGCGTCGGCGTCGGACATCGTCGGCGTGGACGCCGAGCTGCTCAGCGGGGAAGAGGAAGGCCGCCTGTCGTACCTGGGTGCCACGCGCGGGCTGGAGGAGGGAGGCACGACCGTCGTGCTCGACATCGGCGGCGGCTCCACCGAGGTCGCGCTGAAGGTGCGCGGCGCTATCCGATCGGTGTCGATGAACCTCGGGTGTGTCAGGGTGACGGAACGGTTTCTCCGCGCGGACCCTCCGACGGATGAGGAGGTCGCCGCCGCCCGCGCGGCCATCGACGACGAGCTCGACCGGGCGGTCCGGGCCATCCCGGAACTGGCGGCCGTCGGGCCCGGTGACCGGCTGATCGGGCTGGCCGGCACCGTCTCCACCCTCGCCATGCTGGAGCTCGGCTTGTCCTCCTACGACCGGGATGCCATTCACCACGCCGTGCTCTCGCGCCGCGCAGTCGAACACTGGCGCCGGGTGCTGGGTGCGGAGCCGATTGCCGCCCGGGCGAAACGGGAGGGCCTGCCCGAGGGCCGTCAGGACGTGATCTTCGGTGGTGCCCTCGTCCTCGACGCGGTGATGCGGAGACTCGGGATGTCGGAGTGCCTGGTGTCCGAGTCGGACATCCTCGACGGCCTCGTGCTGTCGCTCTGCCCGGCCGGCGCGCCTACCGGCCGGGAGTGCCGCTAGGCCCCGGCGGCCTGCACCTGGCGGACGGTCACCTTCCGGGCGGGAATCACGGCGGAGAGGACGCCCGCGTCGACGGTCCGGTACGGCACCTGCAAGGAGCGGAGCGCGGCGACGAAGTTGGCCTCGGGGATGCCGTCCGGGCCGGCGATGGTCGAGCCCCCGGTGAACTGGGACAACCCGAGCGCCATTTGAGAGGGGGGAACGAAGATCCAAGCCTGTTGCGGTGCCGCGTCCACGGTGCGGTCGAAGGCCTTCTGCCGGTCCACGTCTCCGGTGGCCGTCGTAACGGTCAGGCCGGAGCCGGCCAGGAAGTCGACCTTGTACGCCACCCAGTAGTCGGCGAAGCCGGCGCGGACGCCATGGGCTCGCAGTGTCGCGACGGCGCGGTCGACCGGCGCGTCCGGGTTGCCCCAGCCCGAGGGCAGCGCGGAGACGGTCGTGGCGTTGTCGCCTGCGAGCGCGAAGACCGAGAGCACCATGCCCGCGACGAGTACCGCGCTCATGGCCAGGACTGCGACCGATGCCGGGCCGGACGCGGACAGGTTGCGGGCCGCGGTGAGGCGACGCACACCGTCCTCCAGGCCGGCGGCCAGGGCAAGGGCGAGCGGCGGCCCCAGGAACACGATGTAGCGGCCGTCCTGCCAGTACCACGTCCCGGGCTGCGCCGCGAAGAGGAACGGGAAAGCGAGGACGGTGACGCCCAGGGCCAGCCAGCGGCCTCCCCGGGCCGCGCACAGGAGGACGGCGACCCCGACGATCGTGAGGACGACGATCGTGACGACGACGCCCAGGCCGTGCCGGATGCCCGCACCGGTCCCCCCGAAGAGGAACGTGCCGCTGAACAAGTGGCGAAGATCGAGCTCGATCGGCAGCGACAGGTGGCCGAAGACGTTCAGTCGGCCCCAGAAGCCGGTGTTCAGCGACGTGATCGCCCCGTTGGGGAAGCTGGACGGCTTCAACGACGCGAATCCCGACTGCACGTTCGCCCACAGCCATGGCAGCGCTCCCACGCAGAAGGCGGCCACCCCCGCCGCGAGCCGAGGGACCCAGTCCCGCCACGGCCGGGGTCCGCCGACGACCGCCCCGATGACCATCAGCCCGGCCGGAAGGAGGAAGTAGACGATCTCCGGGGACGACCACCAGCCGATGCCCGCGAACAACCCCAGCGCGCACATGTCGAGCCACGCGGACGACCCGTCCAGCAGGCGCAGGGCCAGCACGAGGCAGGCGAGGCCGCAGGTCATGGTCACGCCACGGAACCCGAACTCGCGAGTCGAGTTCGCGACGGCGGCGTCCGGTACCACCCACACCAGGGCACCGGTGAGCATCGCCAGTGTGGGGGAGCGGACGAGGCGGCTCGCGGCCCGCCAGGTCAGGATGCCCGCGAGCGCGGACAGGACCACCCCGGTCAGTCCCAGGACGAAGGCGCTGTGTCCGAAGAGTGCGAACAGCAGGGCAACGACGTAGGTCTCTCCGCCACCGTACGTCTGGCCCCAATAGAAGGCGTAGAAATGGCCGTGCAGGGCGTCGTTGGCCATGAAGCCGACGAGGGCCTCGTCGGAGGTCGTGGGGACGTGGAAGAGGTACCACAGCCGCATGACGAGCCCCAGCGCGATCGCGAGGACGGTGAGCGTCAGCGCGATCCGCGACACGCGGGGAGCGACCGAGTCCGCGGACCGGGGCGCCGCCGCGGGCTCGTCCGTTCGGGACGTCGCCAGGTCGTCGCCCGTCGCGGTGCTCACGTCACTCGTCAAGTGGTGCCGACGGCCCGGCCCACGCCGTACCAGACGTACACCCCGTGCGTGTGGACGGGTGGCCGCCCGATGACCCAGGTCACGAACCGGCGGGCGGCAGGTGCGTTGGCGCCCGGTCCCATGATGAAGGACTGGACGTCCCAGGCGCGCCACTGCGATCGGAGTGCGGTCCGGATGGACGATGTCTCGGCGACGGGTGAGCCCGATTGGATGGCGTCGAGCGTGCCCGAGGTCAACGTCGGGGTTCCCCACTGGGACTGCCCGGTGCCCGGAGTCGGCACGAGCGCGTACGCACCCGGCATCTTGAAGCGCATGGCGGCCGCGGCCTGCCACAGCATGGCGTCTGCGTCGGTCGTGGACGTCGCCGGGTAGACGACGGCGACCGACCCGCCCGGAATGGTGTCGACCGCCGTGGTGGTGAAGAACGAGGGGGTGTCCACCGACACCTGCGGGTAGGGCAGGCTGGGCAGAAGCGGCACCAGCGAGGCCACCGCCACCCCGACGGAGACAGCGAGACCGGCCCACGCGGCCGGCCAGCGGTTCCAGCGACGAAGACGCTCGAGCGCAATGCCCATCACGAGCGCGGCGAACAGGAACACGAAAACCGCGAACCGCGCCAGCGCAGCACCGGTGAACAGCGGGAGGTGGTGGAAGATCGCGCCGGGCAACCGGAAGCCGGTGTTGTGGTTGTCGACCAGAAGGGGAGAGCCCAGCGACAAGAGGTAGGCGCAGAGGGTCAGCACGGAGGCGACGATCACCACCTTGGAGCGGCGGCATACGGCGACGCACCCGATGAGCAGGAGCAGCAGCGGGATCCCGATGTAGGCGGCGTTCTCGGAGAGATTGTTGGCGAAGTGGTCCGAAATCGCCGTGGCGCCGGCGGGGGAGATGATCTGGTTCGACGTCGGGATCACGGCACCGAGGAGGTCGGCCTGATACTGACCGAAGGGGATGGTCAACGTGTAGTGCAGCGGCCCCTGGGTGGAGTACCAGACGGGATACGCGAGCACGACGACGGCGATGCCCAGTGCAAGGCCGAGCGCGCGGAGAGCGGGGACCAGATGATCACGGACCCGGTCCACGTTGAGCGGCACGACCAGGACGAGCGCGACAAGAGCAAGCACGGCTGTGGTGGCGAGCACCTCGGTGGAGACGAAGTACTGCGCGATGACGAGGAGCCCCAACACGACGCCCATGATGCGAGGTGAGTAGCGCTGCCTGACGACGATCTCGTCCAGCACTATGAAGATGAAAGGGACGAAAGCGACGAACATCGTGTGGAGGTGCGCGATCCCCTCTGCGACGACGTAGGGCGAGAAGCCGAAGAGGAGTCCGCCGAAGAAGGCCGCAGGACGCCATTGCGTCCAGTGCCGGATGAAGCAATACCCCGCCACGGCGTTGGCGAAGAACGCGAAAGAGATGATGAAATTCGTGGCCGCCACCGGTCCCCACACCGCGGTCACGGGGCTGGCGATCAGCGCCAGCAGCGGGATCGCCACGTTGGCGGCGTAGTTGGCACCGTACGGCACGTTCACCCAGTGGCTGAACATCGGATTGACGCCGTGACTCAGTGCGAACGGCGTCCAGGCCAGCGTCCACGCGTCCAGCTTGGGATCCTGGCTCCCTTGCAGCGCCCGCGTCGCCCCCGTGGTCCACGCGTCCCAATTGGCCAGGACGGCCAGCAAGAGATAGGTCCCGACGACGAGGACCGTCGCGACGACGTCGGGGCGCCGCAGGCTGATCGGGGTCGTGGACGGAGGAGCTTCGGTAGGCTGTGGGTGATCGGCCACGGCCTGCGTCGTCAGTGTCATGGACGGCAAAGCGTGACGGGCGCGCGCGCGTCAAACCGCCCGTCTAGCTGGGACTTCGTCATTGCAGCCGGCGATCGAGGGAGAGCGGGGACGTCCGACCCATGATCGGGAGAATCTAGTCCGCAGGGTGCCACGCCCGTGGTCACGTGTGACCGACGGTGCAGGAAAAGTCGGGTGCGGGGTCGACGTGCAACGCCACTCGGCGCAGGCGGCACGATGGGGTCTCGGTAGACTCGGACAGTTCCAGCTGCGCTGCTTCCCCCTTTCGCCGACATGCCCGATTACGACGTAAACGAGAACAGCGACGTCTACTACCAAGGACGGTATTGGAACGACTACGCCGCCGTCGTCCGGACGATCAACGAACGCATCTCGGGTGATCCCGCGCTGTCTTGGTACCACCACTTTGCGAAAATGTCGGATCGCACCTTCGAGCGCGCGCTCATCCTCAACTGTGGCAACGGATGGGTCGAACGTGACCTGCTGAACTCCGGCTTGATCCTCGAGGCAGTCGGCATCGACTATTCCGAGGACTTGCTCATAGAGGCGAGGGCGGCCGCCGAGCAGGGCAGCCTGCCGCTCACCTACCAGCAGGCCAATGTGAACGCGGACGCCTTCCCGGACGGTGAGTTCGACCTGGTGGTGAACCACGCCGCCGCCCATCACATCGCCGCCATCGACCGGGTCTTCCGCGAGATCTGCCGCACCCTTCCCGAGGACGGCTGGTTCGTCTCCATGGACTACGTCGGACCACACCGCAACCAATACCTCCCCTCGGCGTGGGAGGCGGCGTGGCAGCTCAACGAGCAGATTCCCGAGGCGCTGCGGCAGGATCTCCGATATCCGCATCTGCCCACCATGCTGGTCATCGATCCCACCGAGGCGATCCACTCGGAGCTGATCGTCGGGATGTTCCACCGGTACTTCGCCGTGAGCCAATTCAGGCCTCTCGGTGGTGCCATCGCCTATCCGCTCCTCACCCACAACACGAACATGTGGGAATCGAGCGACGAGGGAGCCCGGACCTATTGGATCGAGCGCATTCTGGAGGAGGACGGCCGGTTCCTCGAGGACGATCCGGATTCGTCGCTCTTCGCCTACTTCGCCGGCACGCCCGACAAGTCTGTGCTCCTGGAGTACGACTCGTTGTCGAAATGGGAGGCGGAAGAGGCGGAGCGGGAGGAGGTGGCGTCCCACAACGGCGGGGAGTACTACCCGCGTGGTGCAATGGCGTCGGCACTGATCGACAGCGAGGATGAGCACCGCCAGGCGCAGCTGGCTCGGGCCCGGGCCGCCGAGCTGGAGTCCGAGCTAGCAGACCTCCGCTCCGGGCTGCTCCTCTCGTCGATCAGACGTTTTCTCGATGCACCGACGACGCGGCGGGTGCGGCAGAACCAGCTGGTCGCTGCGGTCGAGCGTCGGATCCGGTCGGCCCTGTCCTAGCCGTCGGAGGATCAGAGCACTCCCAGTTCCCGCAGCGAATCGCCGACTGCGGACGCGTACGACTCCGCGGAGTAGGCCCGGCTGCTCTCCCGGATGTGCGCGCTCAGTGCGGTCGACCCCGCGGGATCGTCGAGCAAATCGGAGACGATGCGGGCGCATTCGTCCACGGTGCGGAAGGCAGTGTCGCATCCGAGCACGTCGACCACTTCCTTCGGCCCGCCCCGGCCGTAGACGACGGGGATGCACCCGAAGCTGGCGGCCTCTATGGGTGTGATGCCCCAATGCTCCAATCTCTCGGGGAACTCGTCGGCATCCACCCCGAATCCGGTGGCGTGGATCAGCACGGCCGAACGCTCGTACAGCGTGGCGAGGTCGGCACGGGCGATGTTCGGGTAGAACGTGCAGTTGAGTCCGGCTGCGAGTGCCTGGAGTTCGTGGAACCGGCTCCGGCCTTCCGGGCTCGGGTGGATGGAGCCGGCCAGCGCGAGCTCGACGTCGTGTGCACCGCTCGCGGCGAGGCGCCGGAAGGCCTCAATGACGACGTCCTGGCGCTTGTTGTGGCCACTGGCGAAGAAGCGTCCCACGGTCAGGACGGTCCGGCGTTCGGGCCACGGGAGCCCGGCGGTCGCGTCGGACCAGACCGCACAGGCCCGGATGAGCCGGATGGGCGGGGCCTTCAAGCCGTAGTGCCGGATCAGGCCGTTCACGTTGCGCCGGACGTATTCGGAGTACACCCAGATCTCGTCGTAGTCCCCGAGCCAGTGCCCTCGTTGCTCGACCTGCTTGTCCGGGATCCAGAACGGGAACTGAATGTGGTACACGCTTCGGTCCCCGAACGCCTGCACCGGGGGCACGATGGAGTTCCCGATGACCGTCGAGAACCGGCAGTGACCGCGTTCGACCGATCGCCACGGGAGCGCGGTGCCGATGACGTGCTCGAACCCGAAAGTGGCTTCGATCTGCCGGATCCGGATGGTGCTGTAGCGCTGCGGCGTCGTGAAGACCACGTTGGACGTGCCCACGAACGAGGAGAGAACAGAGGCCAGCTCGAAGAGCATGCGTTCGCCGCCGCCGGGGACCAGCTCGTACGGGGAGTACAGCACGAACTGCGCGTCACCCAGGGCGCGGTCGCCGGCGGCGACGTCATGGTCGACGGGTCTGATCCTGGCCAACTCGGTCCGGGGCGCGAGGTCGGGGTTGCGGCGCAGCGCACCCTGTCTGGCTTCCAGGAGTGCGCCCCACTTCTTCACGAAGCGAACACGGTTGATCTCCGAAATGTTGTGCAATTGCAGACGCGCTGTCGGACGTCGTCTTGCTCTCTATGTGGACGACGCGGGCCTTCGGGTTCACCATGATCTTCCCGCATTGTGTCCAGAGCTTCAGGCAGAGATCCGTGTCCTCGTAGTAGGCGGGTTCCCACTCGAACCCGAACCCGCCGACCTTGAGGAAGTCGGACCGTCGCATCATCAGGCAGGCGGCTGAACACATGTCGACGATGCAGGGGGTGTCGAAATGATCGGGTCCCCACACCGTGCCCTTGCCGATCTGCACCACGTCTCCGGTCGGGAGCGCCATGCTGCCGACCTCTTGCACCCTCCCATCGGGATAGAGGAACATCGGACCGACGGCCGCAACGTCGGGATCATCCCGCATGGTGGTGCTGAGCGCTTCGATCCATCCCGGCTCCACGAAGGCGTCGTTGTTCAGGAAGACGATGTAGTCGCCGCGGGCGAACTCGACCCCGATGTTGTTCCCCTCGCTGAAGAACCGGTTCGCGCCGACCTCGACAAGGGTGAAGTCCCCCTTGCGGTGTCGACGCCGGAGGATGGCGAGCTCTTCGGGGCGCGAACCGTTGTCGACGACGATGACCTCGCGTAGCAGGCCGCTATTGGCCCGGGCCAGCGCGGCCAGGCATTCGACCGTGGTCTCGGCCTGGTTGTAATTGAGGACGACGACCGAAACGTTGTTGTGGAAGGGATCTACTTGTAGGGCCAACGGGACGTCCGGACTAGTCGTCAAGCCGGGTCACGGTCGCCGGGCTCCGGCGGGCGAGCAGCTTGGACAGCAGGCGGATCGGCGCGGTGAGCCGCCACGAGCTGGACTTGCGCATGTCCGCGATGATGCTCTGGGCATTGGCCGCGTGACCCGCATAGACCTCCGCCCTCATCTCGGCGTCCCTCCGCAGAATTTCCTGCTCCTCCAATTGAGAGGCGTAACGGGAAGCCGAAGTCGAGATCTTCGCCGACAGTTGATCGACGCGGTCGAGGAATTCCCCGATCAGGTGTGCGCGTTCCGCCCACGCGAGCTCGACTTGCTGCGAGAGCTCGGCTCTGGCCTGCGAGACGTCCAGAGCCAGGCGCGCGGTCTCCTCTTTGTAGACGCGCAGGGCCGACATGAAGGCCTCACGTTCGGCACCTTGCTGTTCCAGGAGACGCCCGATGATCGCGCGGGCCATCGGCGAGACCGGCTCTGAAGCGAGGAGCTGTTCGAGTTCGGCGTGTTCGCCGAGGAGCTGCGCCAGGCTGCCGGCGGACTCCGGCCGGTCCGGCAGGAGATCGACCACGGAGACCGCGTAGTCGGCCGGCGGCGGGGCGGCCTCCCGGTCTCGCTCTTCGGGCCCGCCGGCGCCCTCGCGCGCGGCGGGCTCTTGCTCAGGACTCACGGGACGAGGTGTGCGTCACGGCGCCAGCGGTCTGGCCTGGTCATATGGGGAGTCAGCATGGGGCTCGGACGATGCGCGCCGGGGGTTCCCGCGCGGATCCGCATCATCCTAGTGAAGGCTGACCGAGCGGTCGGGACGCACCCGGGGCTGGTCTACGGGCCGGAGACGAGCGCGGCGAGCCGGGTGACCAGTGCGCCCGGGTCGCCGTAGTGGGCGTCGGCGTAACGGGTGGCCAGGGCGGACATCTCCGACCGTCTCGCCTCGACGAGGAACCCGTCTGCTTTTCCGACGATGTCACCGGGGTCACCGAAGGTGCAACCGCCACTGGCAACGGCGTGGACGGCGCCGGCGCCGGAGTCGTGCGGCACCATGATGGGAGTCCCGAACCGGAGCGCCTCCACACACTCGCGAGCGATGTGCCGTCCGGGGGCCAGGTCGATGCACACGCACACGTGCGCGGCGAGCCGCCACAGGTCCATCCGGGTGTCCACGTGGGTCGAGCCCCGTAACGACCGCCCCTTCCAGGCTGACGCGGTGGCCCCGCCGACGACCACGACGTACGTGTCGGGGAAGGCCGCCGTCAGCCACGCCGCCTCCGGCGGCGGTTCCTCCGTGTCGCTCCCCCGGCCCGAGAGGAGCAGGAAGTAGCCGGTGAAGCCGAACCCGCCGTGCCGGTGCGCGGCTGCCATGGGGTGGACGGGAACGTGCAGACCGACGAAGGGGTGCCCTCCGGGGAGAAGAGGGATCGTCGGCCACACCCGACCGGCCCCTTGTGCGGACGGTGCCGAGCGCGAAGCACGCCCGTGGCTCGGCCTCCGCGACCAGCGCGTCCACCTCGGGCGCCGGGTCGTCGACCACGATCGTGGCGCCGTCAGGAGGGCCGTCCGGCCACCGGTACCCGCGACCGTCGTCCATGCCCAGGAGGTCGAAGGCCCCGTCGGGCTCGCGGGTGCCCAGGGGAGACGGGACGAGCACCGAGACCGGTCCGAGGCGCGAAGCGGCCCCGGCGATCGTGCGCGCCACGTAGGCAATCTCGCTCGACCGCCGAAGCCAGTGGCGGGCGACGACGACCGTTCCCGGATCACCCACGGCTCTGATGGAGGGAGGCGACGAGCTCCCGCAAGTGGGCCACCTCGGCCCGGAGGCGTCCGAGCTCCTCGCCGTAGGTCTCGGCCAGTTCCTGGGTGAGCGCTTCCTCGTCGTGCAACCGGTCCTCGAGCCGGTCGCAATGGGTGGCGAGCGCGTCGGTCGCGTGCGCCAGCGCGAACAGGAGGCGACGGTCCGATCTTCCGGAGACCCGTCCCGCCCAGCGCCGGGCCCGTGCGCGCAGGGGGAGCGGCGCCTGCGCACGTTCCAGCTGTGCGTGCCATTCCTGCACGAACGCTTGCACCGCGCGGTCCTCCCGTGTGGGCGAGAGCCGTTGCGGCGCCTCGGCCGGGCGCCGCAACATACGCGGGGCATGCTCCTCGCTCATGGGTCGCCCAGGGTCGCGAGCCATTGGTCCCACCGTTCCTTCTCGCCCGGCTGCGCGAGCGCGCACGAGGAATCCGCCCGGGTCAGGTGCGGGCTGAAGAAGGGGTCGCCCCGGCCGATGTAGTCTGCCCACCGGTCGACGAATTCGACGATGTCACCGGTCGCTCCGGCCGTGCCCCGGCTCGGTGACTCGTGATGGAGGAGCTCCGCCTCTGCGGCGTAGACGACCCGGTAGCCCTCGCGTCCGGCCCGGAGACAGAAGTCCACGTCGTTGAGATCGACACCGAGGGACTCGTCGAATCCGCCCAGCCGCCCGAACACCTCCCTCCGGGTCGCCAGACAGGCGCCCGTCACCGCCGAACACTCCCGCGTCGATTTCGCCATGTCCAGGTATCCGGGCTCCGACTCCGGCAATCCGACGAGCGGGTGGCCCGCCGCCCCGTTGAGCCCCACGACGATGCCGCAGTGCTGCAGGCGCCGGTCGGGGTAGAGCAGGCGGGCACCGACCGCTCCCACGTCGGCTCGGAGGGCATGGGCGACGAGGACCGACAGCCAGCCGGGGCGGAGGGCCTCGACGTCGTTGTTGAGGAACAACAGGACGTCGCCCGATGCGACCCGGGCGCCGGCGTTGTTCAGGCGCGCCCAATTGAAGGGTCCGGCGTCTGCGAACGTCCGCACACCGGACCAGGCCCCGACCCGTTCCAGCAGGGACACCGTCTCGGGTTCGGACGACCCGTTGTCGATCAGGACGAACTCCACGTCCTCCTTTACGGTCGCCCGGACGGAGTCCAGACATGTCCGCAGGAACGCCGGCTGGTCACGGAACGGGATCACGACGCTCACCCGGACGCCGGCACGCGTGGCGGGAAGGGTGTCGGCCGGCGGGCGGTCCGGGGTTCCGTCAACGTCGCCGGTGCGGTGACAGAGGACTTCGGGCAGGTGCACGACGCGTCGGGCCCGTCCGCATGCCACCCGTACGAATTCGTGCTCGAGCGCCGGGGCGCCGGGTGCGGTGATCGCGGGAAAGGCATTCGTCAGCTCCGGCGCCAGCGCGAGAGGACGGCCGACGTAGGCGGACGATGCGAGGAAGTCGGGCGAGTACTCCGGCTTGAGACGAGGGTCGACGTAGTCGCCTGCTGCGGTGAGCCGGTCCTCGTCGGCGTAGACGACCGTGTCCGGCGCCAGGGCCGAGCCGAGCAGTGCAACCGCATCCGGCGCCCAGACGTCTCCGGGGAAGATGAGTGCGGCCGCCGAGCCGGCGATCTCCGAGAGGCCCAGGTGGAGCAGCTCGTTGGCCGACGCGGCCGCCGGGCCGGCCAGGAGGTGGATCCGCCGCCGCGTCCGCCGCGGCACCGTCTTCCGCACCAGGCGGTGGAGCGAATCCACCTGCGGTTCCGCCGCCACCATGGTCAGGGACCACCGGTTCACCGTCTGGGCGTGCAGGCTGCGGAGCGTGGCCGCCGTGCCGGCCGGGATCTGGCCGCCGAGCACCAAGACGATCTTCAGGTGCGGGCCGGTCGTGACGGTCGCCGCCGCGCGGCGGGCTTCGCGCCCGCGCACCCACGCCGCGTACGGTCGGGGATCCTGGGCGACGTCCGGACCGGGCGGCGGCAGCTCCCTGGGGGCGAAGAGCACCCGTTCCACGCTGGCAATCTAACGGACCCGCGACGGCGCCCCGCCGCGTTGGCGCAGGTGAGGAACAACCTGTCACGATGCGCGAGTGCCGATTCCCGACCGTCTCCTCATGGGTCCCGGACCGTCGAATCCGTACCCGGAAGTGCAGATGGCGCTCGCCGCGCCCATCCTGGGCCATCTCGATCCTGCCTTCCTGGAGCTGCTCGACGAGACGAACGACCGTCTCCGGCAGGTCTTCGCCACCGCCAATCGGCTGACCTTGCCGATCAGCGGGACCGGATCGGCCGGCATGGAGGCGTCGTTCGTGAACTTCGTGCGCCCCGGCGACCCGGTGGTCGTCGGCGTCAACGGTGTCTTCGGCGAGCGGATGTGCGAGGTGGCCGGGCGCCTGGGCGCGGACGTGGTCCGGGTGGAGGCGCCGTGGGGCGAGCCGCTCGAGCCCCGGCGCGTCCTGTCCGCGCACGCCTCGCCGGCGATCATCGCCGTGGTGCACGCCGAGACCTCGACGGGTGTGCGCAACGAGATCACACCCCTCGGCGAGGGGAAAGGTGATGCGTTGTTGATCGTCGACACGGTGACCTCGCTGGGAGGTATAGAGGTCGCCGTCGACGACTGGGCGGTGGACGTCGCGTACAGCGGGACGCAGAAGTGCCTGGGCGTCCCACCCGGTCTCGCACCGTTGACCGTGTCCGAACGGGCGCGTGGGCGTCTCGCGGAGCGCCCGAGCAGCTGGTACCTCGACCTCAACCTCTTGTCGCGCTACGTCAGCGACAACCCCGAGGGTGGCCGCGTGTATCACCACACCGCGCCCGTCGCCATGGTGGCGGCGCTCCACGCCGGGCTCGGGGCGATCCTCGACGAAGGGCTCGGGGCCGTGCGCCGCCGGCATGCCGAGTGCGGCGAATTACTGCAGAAGGGTCTGGTCGACCTCGGGCTCGAGCTGCTGGTCGAGCCCGAGCATCGCCTGCCCCAGTTGACGACGGTGCGGGTGCCCGACAGGGTGGACGAGGCGGCCTGCCGGGCCGAGTTGCTCCGTGCCTACGGCATTGAGATCGGCGCGGGGGCGGGCCGACTGGCGGGTCGGATCTGGAGGATCGGCTGCATGGGCCACACGGCCCGGCGGCGCAACGTCCTGGCCCTGCTGGGCGCCCTCGCTGAGGTGCTCGCCCGATGAGCGCAGCGCGGACGGTGCGCCACGCCCCGTTGGAGCTCCAGGGCCGGCGGGTGACCCTCCGGTCGCTCACCGAGGACGACTTCCCCGCCTGGCACGAGGTGCGGACGCGTTGCGCCGACTGGTTGCTCCGCTGGGAACCCCGGCCCAAGGGCGCGCCCGTCCCGTCGGAGGACCGGCCCAGCTTCGCCGCCCGTTGCGGCATCCGCGAGCGGGAACGCCATCTCGGCACCGGCTACGGGTTCGGGATATTCGTCGGCGAGCGCTTCGCCGGGGAGGTGACCCTCTCCTCCATTCAGCGCGGGCCGTTCCAGAGCGCGTTCATCGGCTACTGGATCGACGAGGCACTGGCGGGACGCGGGCTCGTGCCCGAGGCGGTCGTGGTCACGCTGCGCTTCGCGTTCGAGGCCATTTCGCTGCATCGGGTCGAGATTTCCATCATCCCGCGCAACGTGGCCAGCCGGCGGGTGGTCGAGAAGCTCGGCATCAGGGAAGAGGGCATCGCGCTGCGGTTCCTCGAGATCGACGGAGTCTGGGAGGACCACGTGCGTTATGCCATCACGGCGGAGGAGTGGGCGGTACGCGAGACCGCGCTGGTCACGGAGTGGATCTCCCCCTGACGCTCAAGCTTCGGGCGCGCCGATCACCGACGGAGAGTGACGGAAGAACTGCTCGACGTCGTGCTCGTAGGTGTACGACAGCGGTGTCCGTCCCGATTGCCGGCGCAACCGGAGGGCGCGGATGAACGACTGCACGGCGCCCGCGCTCGTCGCGCTATAGGAGAAGCCCGTCGCGGCGAACCGTCGCGTGTCGACCCCTCGGCCGTAGCGGAGCAGGTCTTCCAATTCGGGTGGCAGGTCGAAGAGCCGGGCCAGGGGCCGGATTTTCAGGAAGCTCACCGGCGACACCGGCACGAGGCGCGTCCCGCAAATGGCGGCCACTTCGCTCCAGGGCAACCGCCCGTCGCCGGCGACGTTGTAGAGACCCGGGATGCCGGCATGGGTCACGTGGAGGAGGGCGCGCACCACGTCGTCCTCTTCTACGAATTGCAGCAACGGGTCGAAGCCGAAGATCGCCGGGCAGACCGGTCGCGACAGGTTGCGGCTGATCGGCGTCGTGAGGTGTGCGCCAAGCACGTTGGCGAAGCGCAAGACCGTGACCTTCGTCCCGGGATTGTCCTCCGAGAAGTCCCGAACCAGCCCTTCGGCCTCCACGAGCGCCCGCTCGACGCTGTTTCGTACCGGGCTCGTGCGGGGCGTGTCCTCGGTGAAGGTGTTGGGGTCGCTGGCGGCCGATCCGTAGACGAGGGTCGACGACTTCACGACGATGTGCCGCACGGACGAGCCCGCGGCCCCCGCGGCCGCCAGCAGGTTCAGGGTGCCGATGACGTTGATCTCGTGCATGGCGCGCTTGGGCACGGTGGTCGAGTTCGTGATCATGAACGTGTGCAGGATGGTGTCCACCTGCGTCGCCTTCACGATCCGATTGAGAATCGAATAGTTCTGGTCGGACCGCACGAACTCGGCCCGTTCGAAGGGCACGGACGGGGCGTGGGTGCCGATGCCGAGGATCACGTCCAGGCCAGGATCGGTCTCGAGCGCCTGAAGCATGCGGCCGCCCCAGAAGGTGTCGGCTCCGGTGACGAGGATGCGCCGGCTCACAGTGCCTCAGCCGAACCACACACTGCGCCGGTCGCGCAGCATGTCGTAGACCGCTTCTTGCAGATGCGTCCTGATCCGCTCCGATTCCTCCATGATGCGGCTCTTGGAGTAGCGCTCTTGGTCGGGCGGCACGTCGAAGCGGACAGGGTCGAGCACGCGGAGCTTGAACTTGGCTGGAAAAGGCAGGACGACCCCGAGCGGGCCCATGGTCAGCACGTTGGCCGTCACGGGGAAGTACGGGACCCGCAGCGCCTTGGCCAGCGACGGCAGCCGTAGGACGATCGGCATGGCCTCTTCCGAGCCGACGACTGCGATCGGGACGACGGGGACGCCAGCCCGCATGGCGATCTCGACGAAGCCACCCCGTCCGAACCGGCGCAGCTGATAGCGGTCCGTGAAGGACTTCGACGGCCCCTTCGTGCCCTCCGGGAAGACGAGCGCCAGCTGTTGCTGCTCCTTGAGGAGACGGTACGCGTTGGCCGGGCGGGCGGAGACGCCCCCGGCCCGCGCCCAGAGGGTCCCGACGATCGGCACGGTACGGAAGAAGTAGTCGGCCAGACCGTAGACCGGGCGCTCCAGCTCCTTCTCTATCCCGTGCATGATGACGGGCGCGTCCGACGGGATCGCCCCGGCGTGGTTGGCGACCAGGAGCGCGCCGCCCTCGACGGGGATCTTCTCCAGCCCTTCCCACTCGGTGCGGAACCACTTCGAGTAGAGCGGTTCGTACAGCGCGCGGGCCAGGGCGCGGGTGCGTTCCGAGCGTCCCCACTCGTCGACGTCAGACAGCCGGGGATCTTCGAGCCGCTCGGGGTCGTCCGACGGTATCCGGATCGGGACGATGGCAGTCGACCGGTTCCGCTCGCTCGTCGCCTGGCGCCCGCTGGCCATCGGGCCAATGGTACAGATCTGCTGGTGGCCGCCGTGAGGGCGGCAGCCGCGGCCGCGTCAGGGCCGGGCAGCTCCAATGAGCCCTTCGACGAAGATGGGGGAGTAGGACACGGTGGAACCCGTGAACGGAGCCTGAATGACCGTGTCGGTGCCATAGGGGCCCGAGCCGGTGTACATCACGACGTGGTCGACCTGGTTGTCGCCGTCCAGGTTGTAATAGAAGAGCAGGTCACCCGGTTCCAGCGCGTCGAGCGAGACGTGTTGGAGCGCCGGCCACTCGTTCTCGGTCGTCCGCGGGATGGACACCCCGGCCTGGGCCCAGGCCCATTGCACCAGGCCGGAACAGTCGAAGCCGACACCAGGGGTCTCGCCGCCGAACACGTACGGCACGCCCAGCTGTGACACGGCCGCCTGGACGGCGGCCATCTGCGCAGAATCGCCCGAACCGGTCCCGCCGATCGGTCCGGTGGCCACCGGATCGCCCGCCGCGCCGGCCGCCTGGTTGGCCGCGTCGGTGGCCGATGCGCCGCTGCTCGACCCGCCCACCGCGCCGGCGACCGCCGCCGCGGCCGCGGCAGCCGCCGCGGCCTTCTGGGCGGCAGCGGCACTGGCGGCCTTCGCCGCCGCCGCCGCTTCCTGTTGAGCCTCCTCGACGGCCGCCTGTGTGACCTCCTGCGCCAGTTGGCCCTGTACTTGGTTCAGCGTCGCCTTGGTCGCCGCCGCTTCCTGCTCGTTCGCCGCAGCCAACGACTTCGCCTGTGCGGCTTCGGTCTGTGCCTGCGCCTCGACCGACTGCTGCTGCGCCTCCTGCGTCTGGAGCTGGCTCTCGGAATTCTCGAGCTCGACCTGCGCCTTGGTCAGGTCGCCCACGATGGTGTCCGTGTACTGGTTACGGGCCTCGGTCTGTGACACGGACGAGGAAAACATGGACGCGAGCCCGGTCTCGGGGGTGCCGTAGATGTAGGCCGCGACCGCGTCGCTGGCCACCAGCCGTTTGTCGACCGCTATGGCCGAGCGCGTGTGGACCAACGAGGCATCGATCGACTTGAGGGATGTCTGCGCGTTCTGCAGGTTCTGCTCAGCCGTGTTGTAGCGATCGTCGAGGATGGAGGTCTGCTGTTCCTCTTGCGTCAGCGTCGCCTCTACTTGGCTGACCTGCGCCTGCGTCGCGTTGATCTGCGACTGGTTGGGGGCGGGACCCGGAAGGGTCGTCGACGTGGTGGACCCCGCCGGGGTTGCGAACAACGGAAGTGTCGCGGCGGCACAGCCGACCACGAACGCGGCGCGAGAAAGCTTGTTGCGGACAGCGCTCCGACAATGCCCTGCACCCACCTGGGAAATCGTAACGGCTGGCGAGTCGCGAATTCGACATCCCGACGGTGGCAGACGGGTTGCGACCCCAGTTCGCGCGATGTTCACCTCCCGGCGTTCGTGGGTTCACGCACGAACCTGATTGACCGTGCCCACCGACGCCCATATGGTGCCGCGGTGGATCCTGTCGTACCCGTCTCTGGCGGTCGCGTCCGGGGCGTCCGCCGTGGCGATCTCTGGTCGTTCTCGGGAATCGCCTATCCGCGGGCGCCGGTCGGTGCGCTGCGTTGGCGCCCACCACTGGCACCCGATCCCTGGGTGGACATCCGCGACGCGTCGACCTTCGGTCCGATCGCACCCCAGGCACCACCGGTGGCCGGGATCACGAGCCCCTCGGACCCCGGCGCGGCAGATCCGCAAAGTGAGGACTGCCTGTCGCTGAACATCTGGACACCCGAGCTCCCCGACCGGCCGACGACCAATCCGGGTGCGGGCCGGCCCGTCATGGTGTGGGTCCACGGAGGCGGCTTCACGTCGGGCAGTGGCTCCGTGTTCCTCTACCGGGGCGGCTCATTCTCCCGGAACGGCGGGGTCGTGGTGGTCACCATCAACTACCGGCTCGGCGCACTCGGCTTCCTCGGCCACCGCGCGTTGGCCGACGCGGACGGCCTCGTCGGGAACTGGGGCCTGCACGACCAGGTCGCCGCCTTGGCCTGGGTGCGCGACAACATCGCGGTGTTCGGCGGTGACCCCACCAACGTCACCGTGTTCGGGGAATCGGCCGGAGCGTTCAGCATCTCCGCCCTGCTCGGCATCCCCGCCGCCCGCAGGCTCATCCGGCGCGCCGTGGTGCAGAGCGGAGGGGTGCACGTACACACGGTTGAGCAGGCGGAGCGAGCGGCGGAGCGCCTGACGGCGACGCTCGGCCTCCATCGTTGTGACCGCGCCGCACTCGGCCGGGTGCCCGCCGATGAGCTCGTGGCGGCGACCGCGCAGATGGCGGCCCGGCGTCCCGACCCGGGGCTGCTCCCGTTGCCCTTCCTCCCTGTGGTCGACGGCCACTTCCTCCCGGAGCATCCGCTGCAGGCGGTCGAGGCGGGCGCCAGTGCGGGCATCGATCTGCTCATCGGCACGAACCGCGACGAGCTCACGCTGTTCGGTCTGGGCAACCCGGCTCTTCTCGCGCTCGACGACGCGGGCGTCCTCCGGTGGGTGGAGAACGCCGCGCCGGACATTCCAGGCCGCGCGCTCCTCGACGGGTACCGGGACGCACGGCACCACCGCGGTGAGGCGCTCACGCCCACCGCCTTGTGGGTTGCCGCCGGCACCGACATCGTCTTCCGGTGGCCGAGCCTTCAGCTGGCCGCGGCCCACCGCGCCTGGGGCGGTCGCTCGTTCGTCTACCTCTTCACCTGGGAGTCCCCGGCCTTCGGCGGCCTCCTCGGCTCGTGCCATGCGCTCGAGCTCCCGTTCGTATTCGGTGCGGTGCACGTGCCGGCCGTCCAGCTGTTCTCGGGGGGCGGACCCGAGGCGGAGGCGTTGTCGCGGCAGATGCAGGACGCGTGGCTGGCGTTCGCACACACGGGCGACCCGTCCCACGCGGGCATCGGCGAGTGGCCGGACTGGGACCCCGCTCTCCGTCGCACGATGGTCTTCGGTCCCCATTCGGGTGCGGCCGATGCCCCGCGGGACGCCGAGCTGTCGGCGTTCGAGCTACACCGCCCCCTACGGTCGGGGGTGCCGGGTTAGCTCACGCGCCTGCGGTGCAGCCGCATCGGCAGATGATGGATCCCCGAGTGCCGGTTGCTGCGCGTCCACTCCGGTGGCCCGGTGAGCGCGAACGAGTCGATGTGGTCGAGGATCGCCGCGAGCGCGACGCGGATTTCGAGGCGGGCGAGGTGTGCACCCAGACAGAAGTGTACGGCATGGCCCAAGGCCAGATGTGGATTGGGGTCGCGGTCGACCCTGAACGCGTCCGGGTCGGTGAACCGTGCCGGGTCGCGGTTGGCCGATCCCTCCCACACCACGACTTTCGCCCCTGCTTCTATCGTGTGCTCCCCGAGGGCGCAGGTGCGCGTCGCCGTCCTCCGCTTCGAGGGGGAGGGGGTGGTCCATCGAGTATCTCCTCGACCGCGTTCTGCAGTACGGCCCGGTGGCCGTCCGCACGGAGGCGGTCGAACTGGTCCGGCCATTCGGTGAACGCCACCATGGCGCCGGCGATGGCGTTCCTGGTCGTCTCCGCGCCGGCCGAGAACAGAAGAGAGAAGAAGGCGGACAGTTCGTCCTCGGTCAGCCGGGGCGGGTCGACGTCGGCCAGCTCGGCGTGGACGACGGCCGAGAGCATGTCGTCGCGCGGGCAAAGCCGCTTCTCGTCTATGAGCGCAATCCCGTACGTGTACATATCGTCGACCGCGGCCTGCCGCTGCGGGCTCATGGAAAGGAAGTCCGACTCGTCGGGTATGTCGAACACGTGTTCCACGGCGTGGGCAAGACGGTCGCGGTCCACCTCAGGCACCCCGAGCAGCAGGCAAATGGCCTGCATCGGAAGCTCGGCAGCCACCTCGGTCAGGAAGTCGCATTCCTCCCCGGCCGAGTCGAGGAGTCGGCGCATGCGTTTCCGGAGCTCGGGCTCCAGGGCGCGCACCGCCGCGGGTGTGAGACCCCGCGTGACCAGGCGGCGGATCCGGGCGTGCCGGGGATCGTCCATCATGTTGAGCACGACGCCGGCCACCGGGAGGTCCTGAATGACGGTGCCGCCGTAGGGGCGGTCCCCTCCGGTCTCGCTCGAGAAGGTGACCGGGTCGTTGAGCACCTCGAGCACCTCGTCGTAGGTCGCGACCGACCAGAACCCCTCTCCGTCTGGCGTGTGCACCGTCGGCCGGTGCCACCACACCGGCGCAGCGGTGCGGTGCAGCCGGAACACCTCGTGCGGGAACCCGTCGGCGAAGGTGTCGAGATCGGTCAGGTCGACGGCGGCGAGCTCTCCGACCACCGGGTCATCCTCGTGGCGGGTCCCTCCCGGGTCAAGAATGGGGATCCCGGGGGCGTAGCCCAACTGGCAGAGGCAGGGCGCTTAAACCGTCCCCAGTGAGGGTTCGAATCCCTCCGCCCCCACCCGGTGGCCTTGGCGGCACCGGCGCCGGCGGCAGGCCGAGTCCCACGCGCGTCCGGCGTTCGCACGCGACCGTTCCCCGACGTGACACCCGAAGTGACCGTCAGGCTCCTCGGCCCGGTCGTGGTGGACGGCGCGGCGCGGCCGTTCCGTCGCTCGGCTGCGCTCGAGCTCGTCGTGTACCTGTCGCTCCACCGGCGTCCCGTGGCCTACACGGAATGGCCGGTTGCCATCTGGCCGGAGCGCGCTGTCTCGCTCGCCACGGCGCACTCGACCGCCTCCGACGCCCGCAGGGCACTCGGCCGCTCGGCCGGCGGTGCGTGGCACCTGCCCCACGAGGGACGTCAGCTCCGTCTGTCGGCGTCCGTCACCACCGACGTCGAGCAGTTCACCACCCTTGCCTCCACGGATGATCCGCGAGGCGTCGTCGAGGCGATGCGCCTTGTACGCGGGCCGTTGTTCGGTGGACTGCGGCGGGCCGACTGGGCCGTCTTCGACGGGACCCAGGCCGCAATCGAGAACCTCGTCGTGGGAGCGGCGCTGCGAAGCGCCGAGGGCATGATGGCGCGCCACCTCGGCGCCGACGCGGCCTGGGCCGTGCGCAGAGCTCTCGTCGTGAGTCCGTACGACGAACGTCTGTACCGCGCACTCCTGCGAGCCACGGCGTCGCAGGGGAACCGGGTCGCCCTGCGGGCCACCATGACCGAGTTGCTCACGCTGGCGGGCGATGCGTCGGGCCACGCCCGCACGCGTGGGCGACGCGGGACGCACGGCTCCATGACCTGCCTGCACCCGGAGACGGCCGACTTGTACCGCGACCTGCTGCGGGGCGCACCTGCCGTCGGAGCGGCACCCGCCAGGCTGTAGGGTTTCGTCCCGCCATGGCCAGAAGCTCCTCTGGGAAATCGGTCGCACGCGCCGCCGCAACGGGCGGTGGCGCGACCTATCGCGGGCAGATGCCGGTCAATTGGTACGCCGCGCTCGTGCTCATCGTCCTCATCGGGGCCGGGTCGGTCGTGCTGGCGAAGTGGCACTACAACCAGGCCGCCGCCGCCGTGGAACCGACCACGAACACGACCTGGCACGCCGCCCTCGCCTTCGACATCTGCGGGACCATGGAGCAGCCGCTCGCCGCCTCGCCCGCCTCGGCGACGTCGACGACCGGCCTGACCTCGAGCGGCAGCGGCGTGCTCCAGATTCACCCCAAGGATTCCAGCGAGTCGGGGAACAACGCCACCTTGGGTAAGTTCGCCCAGGGATTCACCGGGCTGACCATCACCAACAACACCCTCAAGTACCCGTCGTCGAGTGTTCCCAAGTACACGGACGGCCAGAAGTGCGGGACGGGGACACCTGACGCCGGCAAGGTGGGCACGGTGCAGGCCCGCTCGTGGATCCTCTCCGCGACGCCCAACAAGAACAACGAGGAGACCGAGGTGGGCGGTCTCACCACCACGAGCCCGGCCGACCTCAAGTTCCAGAACCGCCAGCTGATCACCGTGGGCTTCATCCCCGCCGACCAGAAGCTGCCGAAGCCGTCCGGATCGACCATCCTCGCCCTGCAACAGACGCTGGCAGGGTCGGGCCCGGTCGTCACGACGACCACGACACCGGCGACGGCCTCCACCTCGGTCCCGTCCACTACGACCACGAAGCCGGCGGCTGTCACGACGACGACCGCTCCGCCGACCACGACCACCACGAAGCCCACCGGCATCACCTCGACGACGAAGTAATGAAGGCGGTGGTCCTCGTCGGCGGCGAGGGGACGAGGCTGCGGCCGCTGACACTCTCCACGCCCAAGCAGATGCTGCCGGTCGTCGGAGTGCCCATGATCGAGCGCGTGCTCGGGCATCTGGCATTGCACGGGATCGACGAGGCGGTGCTGTCGCTGGGCTACCTCCCCGACGCGTTCACCGAGGCCTATCCGGACGGGACCGCCGCCGGGGTCAGGTTGACGTATGCCGTCGAGCCGGAGCCCCTGGACACGGCCGGCGCGGTCCGTTTCGCCGCGACGTTCGCCGGCATCGACGAAACGTTCGTGGTGGTCAACGGCGACGTGCTCACCGACCTGGACCTCACGTCGCTGGTGGCCTTCCACCGCGAGCGGCACGCCGAGGGCACCATCCACCTGCACCCGGTGGCGGACCCCTCGGCCTTCGGCGTCGTGCCGACCGACCCGGACGGCCGGGTCACCGCCTTCGTCGAGAAGCCACCCCGCGACGAGGCACCCACCAACGAAATCAACGCCGGCACCTACGTGCTCGAGCCGTCCGTGCTCGATCGGATCGCCGCGAGCGGCCGCGTCTCCATCGAACGGGACACGTTCCCGGCCATGGTGCGCGCCGGCGGCCTGTACGCCCGTGCGGACGACCGTTACTGGATCGACACCGGTACACCCGCGGCGTTCCTGGAGGCGAACTTCGACTATGTCGAGGGGCGGCGCGGCCCCGACATTGCGCCCGGGCTGGCCGAGCGCGGCGGCGGCGTCTACGCCCAGGACGGGAGCGACCTGGAGGGCCACGTCGTGGGGCACTCCGTCGTGTTCGCGGGATGCACGGTCGAGCCGGGCGCGCGGGTCGAGCGCTCCGTCTTGGGGCGGGGCTCGGTGATTTCCTCCGGCGCCGTCGTCACCGGTTCCGTCCTGATGGACGAGTGTCACGTCGCGTCCGACGCCACCGTGGCGGGATCGATCATGGGCCCACGGTCGATCGTGGGCCAGCGGGCCGACGTCCGGCCGGTCTCAGTCCTCGGCGCGGACGCAGTCGTCTCGTCGGGGAGCATGGTCGACGGCGAGCGGGTGTCCGGCTAGAAATCCGCTCATGGGAATGATGGTGACCGGAGGCGCCGGGTTCATCGGCTCCAACCTGGTCGACCGTCTCCTCGCCGAGGGTCACCAGGTCGACGTGGTCGACGACTTCTCGACCGGGTCGCTCCACAACCTCAGCGACGCCCGCTCCAGCGCCGGACGCGCCCTCACCATCCACCACCTCGACATCGCCGCTCCGGCCGTGGTGGACCTCATGGCGCGCCGGAAGCCCCAGTTCGTCTTCCACCTGGCGGCCCAGGCCGACGTGAGGGTCTCGGTGGCCCGGCCGGCCTTCGACGCCACCGTCAACATCGTCGGCTCCCTGAACGTGCTGGAAGGAGCCCGCCAGGCCGAGAGCGAGCGCGTGGTCTTCGCGGCTAGCGGTGGCACGCTCTACGGCGAGCCGGCCTCCGAGGACCTGCCCGTGCGCGAGTCGCATCCCCACCACCCACTCTCGCCGTACGGCGTCGCCAAGAAATCCGTCATCGACTACCTGGCCGCCTACCGCGAGCTGCACGCCCTGGAATTCTCCGCTCTCGCGCTCGCCAACGTCTACGGCCCGCGCCAGGATCCGCACGGCGAAGCCGGCGTCGTGGCGATCTTCGCCGAGCGGCTCTTGCGCGGGGAACCCGTCACCGTTTTCGGCGACGGCGAGCAGACGCGTGACTTCGTGTTCGTCGACGATGTCGTCGACGCGTTCGTGCGCGCGGCGACACGCGGCGGGGGGCTCGTGTGCAACGTCGGCACCGGGCAGGAGACGTCGGTCAACCAGCTCCTGGCCACCATGGCCACGGAGGCCGGCGTCGAGGCGAACGCCGTCCTGGCACCGTCCCGTCCGGGGGAGCTGCTGCGCTCGAGCCTCGACATTGAGCGCGCGGCCATTCAGCTCGGGTGGCGGCCCTGGACCGAGCTCGCCGAAGGCACCCGCGCCGTCCTCGACTACGTCGCCGCCCGCCTCGACTGAGCCGGCCGGCCCCACTCCGAGGGAGCGTTAGCGAAAAAGGTCCTCGGCGGGCGGCCGGATCACCTCGTCGCGCACCGAGCCGTCGCGCAGCCATGCGGCGGGGACGCCGCGCACGATGGCCACCGGGACACCGCGGTCCTTCCCCATGACGAGCTCGGCGGCCGAGGCCAGCTCGTCGGCGACGCAGATCTCCGTGGCCTGCAGCTCGCGTCCGCCGGCGTCCGGAGTCCCCTTCAGGTCGAGCACCGCGGCGACGCCGGCGCACCCGATGGCCACGTCGGTGACGCCACGGCGCCACGTACGCCCGAACGTGTCGGAGACCACCACGCCGACGGCGACGCCGAGGACGCGCCCCAGTCCGGCGCGGATGCGCCGGGCGGAGCGGTCCGGGTCCTCCGGGAGAAGCGCGGCGGTCCCCTCGGCCACGTTCGACAGGTCGACGCCGGCGTTGGCGCAGACGAAGCCGTGACGGGTCTCGCTGATCACGAGCTCGCCGCGCCGGCGCAGCACGCGCACCGATTCGTCGGCCACCAGCGCCAGCTTGGCGCCGGGGTCGGCGTGGTCCAGCGGGACCAGGCGGCCCTCCGCCTTCGACACGACCTTCTGGGTGACGACCACCACGTCGCCGTCGTGCAGCTCGGGCCCGTCCGGGCGGGCGGGTGCGAGCGCGCCGGCGATGAGCGCGGCGAGATCTGTGCCGGGTGTCACCTCGCCGATCCCGGTGACCGGAAGGAGGCGCAGTTCCTCAGTCGGCGGCATCTCTTACCGCCTTGGCCAGCGCGGTGGCGCGCTCGGGTGACCCCATCACGGTGTCGGTGACGACGCACCGCACGCCTTCGGCCTCCACCGCGCCGGCGTGTGTCGAGTCGGCGACGTCAATGACCAACGTGCCCGCCCACGGCGCGTAGAGGCGGGCGACGCCGGTCACCGACGGCTCGGTGCCCAGTTCCGCCATGAGCCGGTCGGCCGGGCCCTTGAGTGCGGCCCCCGCCACAATGGGGGAGACGGCGACGACGCGGCCGCGCCGGCGGACGAGAATGTCCCGGATGCCCGGCACGGCCAGCACCGGCCCGATGGACACCACGGGGTTGGACGGGCAGACCACGATCAGGTCCGCGTCGGTGAGCGCCTCCATGACGCCCGGGGCCGGGCGAGCCGCCGGCGCGCCCTCGAAGCGGACGCCGCTCACGGCCACGTCGTGCCGGAGACGGACGAAGTAGTCCTGGAAGGCGACCTCCGTGCCGGCCGGGCCCATGACGCTCGCCTCGGCCAGGGTCACCCGGGTCCGCAGGGGGTCGTCGGTCGCGGGGAGCAGGCGCACGGCCACGCCGCGTCGCCCGGCGACGAGCGCGGTCACCGCGCTCAAGGGCTCACCCGCGCACAGCCGTCCCGTCCGGAAGAGGTGCGTGGCCAGGTCCCGGTCACCCAGGCGAAACCAGTCCTCACCGCCCAGCCGCCCGAGCTCCTCCATGACCCTCCAGCTCTCGTCCGCCACGCCCCACCCCGTCTCGCGGTTGTCCATGCCGGCGAGCGCGTAGGTGACGGTGTCCAGGTCCGGGCTGATGTGGAGACCGTGCAGGACCATGTCGTCGCCCACGTTCACGATCGCCACGATGTCTTTCGGCGGGACGGCGCGCACCAGACCCGAGAGCATCCGGGCGGCCCCGACGCCGCCGCACAGGGCCACCAGCACGCACGCAGCATAGGAGTGCGGGACGGACGGACCGGCGGAAGGCCCCTGGTACCATCGCCGCCCGCCATGCCCGCGCAGATCCCCTTGGACCGGCACGCGACCGTCGTCTCGGTGTTGCGGGAGGCGGCGCAGGTCAACGGCCACGTCGAGGCCTATGTCGAGCCGGCGGGGGCGGACGGCCGGGGCCGCCGCGCCGTCACCTTCGCGGAGTGGGACCGCGCCGCGGACGGCGTCGCCGGCTTCCTGTCCGCGCACGGTGTCCAGAAAGGCGACGTCGTGTGCCTCATGCTCCCTTCCTGCATCGACTACGCGGTCTGTTACGCCGCACTGCTGCGGCTGGGCGCGATCACCTCGGGCATCAACCCGCGCCTGGGTGCCGCCGAGGTGGCCTCCATCGTCGAACGCACGGCACCCGTCCTGCTCGTGACCGACCCGGAGGCGGCCGCCGCGCCGGCCGTACGCGTCCCGGCGCTGGAACGGGGCGAGGTCGCCGCATCGGCGTCCGGCGAGCCGCCGGCGGCATGGCCCGAGCTCACGGCGCGGGATCCGGTGGCGGTGGTCTGGACGAGCGGCACGACCGGCGCGCCCAAGGGCGCCGTCTTCGACCACGACAACCTGGCGGCCGTCGCCCGTGGGACGGACGTGCTGAGCCGTCCGGGCGACCGCAGGCTTTCCCCGCTGCCGTTCGCACACGTCGGTTACATGACGCGGGCGTGGGACGAGATCGCGCACGCCGTGACGACGGTGATCACACCCACGCCCTGGCGGGCGGACGACGCCGTCCGCATCCTCGGCGAGGAGTCCGTCACCGTGGCGCAGGGCGTTCCCACCCAGTGGGCGCTGATGCTGGCGAGTGACGCGCTGTCCACCACGGATCTGGGCGCACTGCGCGTCGCCGGCACGGGTGCGGCCCGCGTGCCGGCGTCCCTGGTGGCCGAGATGCGGCGCCGGCTCGGGGTGCCGGTGGTGGTGCGCTACACGTCGACCGAGTCCTCGCTCGGGACGGGCACGACGCCCACGTCGTCCGACGAGGTGGTGGCGACGACGGTGGGCCGGCCCGTGCGCGGCGTCGAGCTGGCGATCGTCGGCGACGACGGCGCGCCGGTCGCGGCCGGATCGGTCGGACGGGTGCTGTTGCGTTCGGCCGCCGCGATGCGCGGCTACTGGGCGCACGGCCCCGGGCGGGGACGACGGACCGAGGAGCTCATAGACGACGAGGCCACGGCGGCCGTGCTGGCGCCGGACGGATGGTTGCGGACCGGCGACTTCGGGCGCCTCACGCCGGAGGGAAACCTCCAGCTCTCCGGCCGCGCGCACGAGCGCTACATCCGCGGCGGCTACAACGTGTACCCCGCCGAGGTGGAGGACGCGCTGGCGTCGCATCCCGCAGTCGACCGCGTCGCCGTGACCGGCGTGCCCGACGACGTCCTCGGTGAAATCGGCGTCGCCGTCGTGGTGCCCCGGGGCGACCCGCCGGACCTGCAGGCCTTGCGGGCCCACCTCGCGGCGACCCTGGCCGACTACAAGGCGCCCGACGCCCTCGTCCTCGTCCCCGAGCTGCCGCTCACGCCGATGATGAAGGTCGATCCGGGCCGGCTCGCCGCCCTCGCCGCCGGGGCGGCGTCGGAGCGGGCGGCGCGGCTCTCCCGGAGTCGTCGCGCCGGCTCCGGGGTGCTAGGCAGTGGCCCCGACAAGAAGGAGCGCGGATGAGTCCCACCACGAGGGTCGGCGAATCCGATCCCGGCCGGGGCACGGCCCCCCAAGCGATGTCGCCGGGCCGTTACACCGGCAAGGTAGCGGTCGTGACAGGGGCGGGCTCGGGAATCGGGCGGGCCACGGCGCGGCGCCTGGCGGCGGAGGGCGCGGCGGTCGCCTGCCTGGACCTCGCCGTGGACGCGATCGCCGCGGTGGCGGCCGAGATCAACAAGGAGGCGGCCGACGCCGGAGGGCGGGCGATCGACGTGCGCTGCGACGTGACCGACGAGGCGGCCGTCGACGCCTCCGTGGTGCGTGCGACGGACGAGTTGGGCCCCGTCACCAACCTCTGCAACATCGCCGGCATCGGCGGATTCGCGCACACGCCGGAACAGTCGCTGGCCGGCTGGGACAAGATCATCGCGGTCAACCTCACGGGCACGTTCCTCATGTGCCGCGCGGTGCTGCCGCAAATGCTCGTTCACGGTGGTGCCATCGTGAACACCGTGTCCACCGCCGGCATCGTCGGCCAGCCCTACTCCGCCGCCTACTGCGCCTCCAAGGGCGGGGTCAAGCTGCTCACCAAGGCGTTGGCGGTCGAGTACATGGCGCGGGGGATCCGGGTCAACGGGGTGGCGCCGGGCGGGGTCGACACGCCGATCATCCACAACTTCGGTCCACCCGAGGACGCCGACTGGAAGTTGATACAGCGGATCATGACACCGATCGGCTTCGCCTATCCCCATGAGATCGCCGGCGCGTTCGCCTATCTCGGATCGGACGAGGCCGCGTACGTCACGGGCGCCATCCTCTCTATTGATGGAGCGATCACGACCTGAGCGTCTCGCCTGACCTCGCGCGCACGGGTGACGTGCGCCTGCGTGTGGCGGTCGACGCGACGCCGCTGCTCGGTAATCCGACCGGCGTCGGGGCCTTCTGTCAGGGCGCCCTCGGAGCGCTGGCGGCGCGGCCGGGTCTCACCGTGCGCGCGTATGCGGTTAGCTGGCGGCGCCGCCACGGCATTGAGGCCCACTTGCCGCCCGGGGTGGCCGCGCACCAGCGGCCCATGCCGGCCCGCCCGCTCCACGCCCTCTGGGCGCGCGCCGACGTGCCGCCGCTCGAATGGTTCGTCGGACCTGCCGACGTCGTGCACGGGACGAACTTCGTAGTGCCGCCGACGGCGCGCGCCGGGGCCGCGGTGTCGGTCCACGACCTGACCCCGGTCCACCACCCGGAGTTGTGCAGCCCGGCGACGTTGGCCTACCCCGCCTTGATCCGCCGGGCTCTGGACCGGGGGGCCTGGGTCCACGCCGACTCGGCCTTCGTCGCCGGCGAGGTGGTGGAGGCGTTCCGGGCACCGGCCGATCGCGTGCGCGTCGTGCATCCGGGCGTCCCACCGCTTCCCGCAGTGGGTGAGGAGGTGGCCGCCGCTGTGCTCGCCCGCGTGCTGCCGCCGGGGGCGGCGCGCTACTGCCTCGCCGTGGGGACGGCCGAGCCCCGCAAGGACCTGCCCGGCCTGGTTCGTGCCTTCACGGACGCGACTGCCGGTCGCGACGACGCGGCGCTCGTCCTCGCCGGACCCGCGGGCTGGGGCGAGGAGGCGCTGGCCGTGGCCATCGCCGCGTCGACGGCGCAACGGCGCATCGTCCGCACCGGGTGGGTCTCTCCGGACGCGCTGAGCGCTCTGCTCGCCCGCGCCGACCTGCTGGCCTATCCGTCGCTGTACGAGGGCTTCGGGTTCCCGCCTCTCCAAGCCATGCAGGCCGGGGTTCCCGTGGTGGCGACGGGGGCAGGGTCGCTGCGCGAAGTGCTCGGGGACGCTGCGCTCGTCGTCGAGCCCGGGGACCACGACGCGCTGGTCCACGCGTTGCGGAGCTGCCTGGACGATGAGGCCCTGCGGCAACGCCTCCGGGCGGCCGGAGCCGTGCGAGTGACCGACTTCTCGTGGGAGCGTTGCGGCGAGGGACTCGAGGCGCTCTACCGTGACGTCGCGAGGAGCGCGGGTGCCTGAGTGTTCCCGCCAGGTCCTGATGGCGGTGGAGCAGCTGCGCCGGAACGTGCCCGGCGGCATCGGCGCCTACGCGACGGGCTTGCTGAACGGGCTGCATGGGCGTGCCGGCGAGGAACGCACCATTGACGTCACGTTGCTGGCCAGCCGGGCCCCGCGGCACGGCGACCAGCTCACCGGGTTCGGACGGCCCGTCGTCGCCTCGCACCTCCCCGGTCCGCTGCTGACGAGGGCGTGGGACCGTCGGGTGATCCACGCCCCCGAAGGCTTCGACATCGTGCACTCCGTGTCCCTGGCCACGCCCATGCTCCGGCGTTCCAGTAGGAGCCGGCTCGTCGTGACCGTGCACGATGTGGCGTGGCGTCGCCATCCCGAGGCAACCACGGGGCGGGGCAGACGCTGGCACGAGTCCGCCTTGCGCCGCGCCTGTGACAGTGGTGCCGCGCTCGTCGTCCCGTCGCGTCTCGTCTCCGCCGACTTGACCTCGGATGGCGTGGACCCGGCGCGCATCACCATCGTGCCCGGAGGATCGGACCACCTGGCCGATCCCGACCCGGCGGGCGCCGCCGCGCTGTTGCGTCGGAGCGGGGTCTCGGGGGAGTTCCTCCTCACCGTCGGCACACTGGAGCCGCGCAAGAACGTCGACCGCCTTGTCCGCGGCTACGCCCGGGCGCGCCCGGCCCTCCCCGAACCCTGGCCCCTCGTCATCGTCGGTCCGGCCGGGTGGGGCCCCGAGCCGGCCCCGGGGCTGTCGGCGGGTGTCGTCTTCGCCGGTGCGGTGTCGGACGGCGTGCTGACGGAGCTGTACCGCCGGGCGCGCGCCTTCGCGTACGTCCCGCTGACCGAGGGCTACGGCTTGCCCCCGCTGGAGGCGATGCGGATGGGGACGCCGTCGGTCGTGGCCAACGAGGTGCCGAGCGTGCACGACCTCGGAGAGCCCGGACCCGCCCCGGTCCGGATCGTCGACCCCTTCGACGTCGCCGACATCGCGGCGGGCATCGGCGAGGTCCTGGTCGACGACGCGTTGCGCGCCGACCTCACGGCCCGCGGCAACGAGTACGTGCAGAACAGGACCTGGAGCGCTGCCGCCCGCCAGCACGTCGACTTGTGGTGCTCCCTGCCGTGAGTGCGCCCTTCGCCGTGTCCCTCGACGTCTCGGCCGTGCCGGACCGGCCGGGCGGGGCGGGGTACTACACCATGGCGTTGTGCCGGGGCCTGGCCGCGAGGTCGGACGTCGCCCTGACGCCTCTAGCCCGGCGCACCGACGCCGATCGCTGGTCCGACATGGTCGGAGACTCGGCGGCCGTCCGTGCCGTCGTCCCGCCCTCGCGCCCGGCGCGGCTCGTCTACGAGCAGGTGGGACTCCCCGGACTGCTCGGGTCCCTCGGGGTGCGCGTGCACCACGGCCCCCACTACACCATGCCGGTCCGGTCACCGATCCCGTGCGCGGTGACGATCCACGACTGCACCTTCTTCGACCATCCCGAGTGGCACCAGCGGTCGAAGGCCGCATTCTTCCGCCGGGCCATCCGCCGCGCCGCGGGCCGGGCGGGTGTCCTCATCTGCGTCAGCAATGTGACGGCGCAGCGCCTGCACGATTGCGTGCCCGTGCGCGCTCCCGTGGTGGTGGTGCCCCACGGGGTCGACCACACGCGGTTCTCTCCCCGGGAGCCGCAGGACGGGGCCGACCGCGCCGTCCTGGCCCAACTCGGCCTCTCCGGCGATGCGCCGCTGATCGTGTTCGTGGGCACGCTCGAGCCGAGAAAGGGGGTCGTGCCCCTCGTCGCGTCCTTCGACCGCGTCGCCGAGCGGCAGCGCGACGTCACGTTGGTGCTGGGCGGTCAGACGGGTTGGGGGATGGCGGAGACCGAGCGTGCGCTCGCGGCGGCGCGCCACCGCGACCGCATCGTGCGGACCGGCTATCTGCCGGATTCCGCGGTGCCGGCCCTGCTCCGCCGCGCCGCGGTCGTGGCCTGCCCCGCACTCGAGGAGGGCTTCGGCCTCCCCGCCCTCGAAGCGCTGGCCTGCGGTGCGCCGCTCGTCACGACGCGGGGAACCGCCATGGCCGAAATGGCCGGCGGCGCCGCGCTCCTGGTGGAGCCGGGGAGCGCCGGGGAGCTGGCCCAGGCACTCGAGTCCGCTCTGCAGGAGGGTCGCCAGAGCGAACGACGCGAGCTGGGCCTCCGCGTGGCGTCGGCCCACACCTGGGAGTCCAGCGTCGCCCAGCATTTACGTGCATATCACGGGGCCGCGGCGGCCTCGCAGTAGGGTTCGGCCGATGCGCGCGCTGATCACCGGGGGGAAGGGCTTCGTCGGCCAGTGGCTGGCTGCGCACCTGAAGGACCGCGGCGACGAGGTGGCCGTCATAGACCTCGAGACGGACGTGGCGGACGGCGCCGCGGTGCGCCGGGTCTTCTCCGACGTCGTCC
This sequence comes from uncultured Acidimicrobiaceae bacterium, assembly GCA_963834405.1. Taxonomy (GTDB): domain Bacteria; phylum Actinomycetota; class Acidimicrobiia; order Acidimicrobiales; family RAAP-2; genus Bog-473. The sequence continues at coordinate 1,492,420 of CAWIBX010000005.1, forward strand.
CCGAGGCCGTCTACCACCTGGCGGCGATGACGCACGTGGGGGAGAGCTGGGAGGACCCGAGCCAGGTGCTCCGGGTGAACGTGCTGGGGACGGCGGAGATCCTGGCGGCCGCCCGCCAACTGCCCGCTGCCCCCCGCGTCCTGGTGGTCAGCTCCGCCGAGGTCTACGGCATCGTGACACCCGACCAGCTCCCGCTCGACGAGGACGCCCCGACGGTGCCGGCCAGCCCGTACGCAGCCAGCAAGCTGGCCGCCGAGGCTGTGGCGTTGCAGGCGTGGCGCGGCTACGAACAGCCGGTCGTCGTGGTCCGGCCCTTCAACCACATCGGGCCCGGCCAGTCACCCAACTTCTTTGTGCCGGCGCTGGCCAAGCGGATCGTCGAGGCGCGACGCACGGGAGCCCGCGCCCTCCGTGTCGGCACCCTCACGACCCGACGGGACTTCACCGACGTCCGCGACGTCGTCGCGGCGTACCGCCTCCTGATTGAGCAGGGGGCACCCGGCACGGTCTACAACGTGTGCTCCGGCCGGGACGTGGCGATGTCGGAGGTCGCGGCCGAGCTCCAGCGGCTGGCCGGGGTCGAGCTCACTCTCCAGACCGACCCGGAGCTGGTGCGGCCGGTCGACGTGCCGGTTCTGAGGGGCAACGCCGCGCTGCTGCATGCGGCCACGGGATGGCAGCCCACGACCCCGCTCGCGACAACGCTCGCCGACGTCTTGTCCTCGTGGGAGGGGGACTGACGGCGAGCGTCGTCGGGCTGTTGCCGAAGTCGTCGCTCAGGCGCTGACGCGCTGGCGGATCTGGGTCCGCACCTCGCGGGTCTGCTCCCGGGCCTTGGTCGTGAGCTGCGTGACCGAAGTGGGCAGCCGCTCCTCGAGCGGCTGCAGGGTGGACTCGACGAAATTCGTCGCCGACTCGGCGAGCCCGTCGATCTGGTTGATCCCCTTGGCCACGCCGTGGCGGACGTCGCCGATGCGCTGCTCGAGCGCGAGGTCCTGGGACAGCTTGTTCTTCAGCTCGACCCGCTGGACCTGGACACGCTGGTAGCCCAGCACGCCCAGGCCGACGGCGACGTACGCCGCATCCCGGGCCAGGTCCGTCACACCCCTGGAGAGGGTGCTGATGTTGTTCTTCACGTCAGGCATGAGGCCTCCTGGTAAATGGACGATGGTCACGCGGTCCGACCCACCGGCCGGACCCTGCGTTCGCCTACTACTGTATCACATTTGTTAAACAGTAGCAAGCATTTGAGGCAAAATCCGTGCCTAGGGGGCATGTACGGGGAGCGGATAGCCTCGTGCACCTGATGGAGACCCAAGTACCCGCAGTGGTCGTCGTCGTCGTGACGACCGACCCGGGTCCTTGGTTCGAAGAGGCGCTGGCCTCCCTCGGCGCGCAGGATTATCAGGAGCTCTCGGTCCTGGTTCTCTCGGCGGGGGACGACGAGGCTGCGGTCGTCAAACGGGTCGGCCGGGTCCTCCCCGACGCGTTCGTCCGGCATCTGCCCGGGCGCCCCGGGTACGGCGAGACGGCCAACAAGGCGCTCGAGATGGTGGAGGGCGCGGCGTTCTTCCTGCTCTGCCACGACGATGTGGCTCTCGATCCCGACGCCGTCCACCAGCTGGTCGAAGAGTCCTTCCGCTCCAACGCCGGCGTCGTCTCGCCGAAATTCGTCAACTGGGACGATCCCACCATCCTCCTGCACGTCGGGATGGGGTGCGACAAGACCGGCGCCGTGGTCGACCGCATCCTCGACGGCGAGGTCGACCACGGCCAGCACGACGCGGTGCGCGACGTCTTCGTGGCTCCCGGCGGCTGCATGCTCGTGCGCGCCGACCTCTGGCGCGAGCTCAAGGGTTTCGACGCGGGCATCGTGGCCTTCGGCGAGGACCTCGACCTGTCGTGGCGCTCACAAGTGCTGGGCTCCCGGGTCGTGGTCGCACCCGACGCGCGCGTGCGCCACCGCGAGGCGGTCGCCGCTGGGCTGGTGCCGCTGTCGGTCCCCCAGCCGCGGCAAGGCCGCCACCGGGTGACGAGGCAGATGCTGCAACGGCGCCACGAGTTGCGCGTCGTCCTCAAGTGCTACACGAGGTTCCACCTCGTCCGGGTGCTCCCGCAGGCGGCGATCCTGGCCCTCGGCGAAATCGTGGTGGCGGTCCTGGCCCGGGACCGGGACCGGGTCCGCGCCGTGTGGGGTGCCTGGACCTGGAATTTCCGGCGCCTCACCGAGTTGTCCCTGCTGCGGGGCGAGCTGGCGGCGCACCGCCTCTTTCCCGACTCCGAGGTCCGGCGGCTGCAACTGCGCGGGAGCGCACGCCTGTCGCGCTATCTCAGCCGGCTGTCCCATCAGGGCCTCGAGGCGGCGAACGCGGTCGCGGTGTCCCGCGGGAGGCCGGGCAGGGAAGAGGAGCGGGCCGAGGTCGCACAGCTCACGGGAAGCGTCGGGCTCGCCTTCAGCGAGGACGCCGACTTCGACGACCTCGACGACTTGGGACGACGGTCGGGCCGGGACCGGTTCGGTCGGCGCGTGCGGGTGGCGCCTCTCAGCACAGGGCGCCAGCGCGCGCTCGCCGTCACGGTGGCGTTCCTGATCGTCGCGCTCGGCACGCGCGAGCTCTTCTTCGGGTCCCTTCCCCTCCTGGGCCAGCTCGCGCCGCTGCCGTCGTGGTCGACGAGCTGGCACCACTTCGTGTCCGGTTGGCAGTCCGCCGGCGTGGGCACCACCGCGCCGGCGTCACCCGCCTTCGGAATCCTGGGCATCACGGGTACCGTGCTGTTCGGGGCCATGGGCACCCTGCAACACGTCGGGCTCATCGGCTGCATCCCCGTCGGCGCCGTCGGCCTGTCGCGCTTCCTGCGCCCGCTCGCCTCGCCGAGAGCCCGCGTCGTGTCGGTCGTCTGCTACCTCGGCCTCCCTCTGGCCTACGGCGAGCTCGGGACCGGCCGTTGGGACGGGCTGGTGGCCTACGCCGCCTTCCCGTTCATCGCGACCAGCCTGGCCCGGGCGGCCGGGGTGGCGCCGTTCGAGGTCGCGCCCGGAACGCGGTGGCGAACGCACCCACGCGGCCAGATCGCGCTGTGCGGGGTGATCATCGCGTTGGCCTCTGCGTTCGCCCCGGCCGTCCTGCCGATGGTCGTGGTCGCCGCGCTGGCCTGGATGCTCGGGGCAGCCCTCGTCGGGGCACGCGAGGCGAGCCGCGGCATCGTGGTCGCGACGGCCGGCTCCCTCGTCGTCGCGCTGGTCCTCCTGGCGCCGTGGGTTGTCGGCACGGCGCTGGCTGGCAAGGCCTCGGTCTCCATCTTCGGCCTCCCGGGCGCGCCGTCGACGGCCCTCGCCTGGGGCGAGATCATCCGCTTCGCCGTCGGTCCGGCCGCGCGCTCTCCGGTCGTCTGGCTCATCGTCGTGGCGGCGTTGCTGCCGTTGGTGATCGGGCGCGGGCCGCGGCTCGTGTGGGCGGCCCGGCTGTGGGTGATGGCCTGTGCCTCCTGGGGCCTCGCCTTCGCGGCGTCTCGCGGCGACATGGGAGCCTTCGCCCCGTCCGCCACGGTGGTCCTGGCTCCGGCCGCGCTCTCGGTTGCCGCCTGCGTCGGTCTCGGCATCGCGGCCTTCGAGAACGACCTCGCCGGTCGCGAATTCGGCTGGCGCCAGTTGACGAGCGTGGTCGCCCTGCTCTTCGTTGGGGTGGGCCTGCTCCCGGTGATCGTCAGCGCGGGAGGCGGCCGTTGGGACATGCCGTCGAGCGGCGCGGAGGAGCCCCTTGCGTTCCTGGCCCACCCGACGCCCGCCGTGTCGCGGGTGCTCTGGCTCGGCGACCCGCGCGCTCCCGGTGGGCGGCTGGTCGATAGAGCCGGGACTCGCCTACGCCCTCACCCCCGAGGCGCTGCCCGACTCCGAGCAGGTCCTGACCCCGGCCGGCCCCGGACCGGCATCGCAGGTGGCCGACGCGGTGCGCCTGGCCATGGACGGGGGCACGGTCCACCTCGGCCGGCTCCTTGCCCCCGCCGGCGTGCGCTATGTCGTGGTGATCGAGGGGCTGGCGCCGTCGACGGTCGGCGACGCGCCGGCGTCGGTGAGCCCCGCTCCGCCCGCCGGGCTGCAGCAGGACCTCCTGGCCCAGGACGACCTGCAGGTGGTGCCGGGCGTGCTTGGTGTGCAGGTGTACCAGAACGGTGAGGACCTCCCCGTCACCGCCGAGCGGGGGACGGCGCTCCCGGCGGGCCGCACCTGGAGCTATCCCGACGCCGCCGACCTCACGGGCTGGCACCCGGCGCTCTCACCGATGTCGGGCGGGTCTCCGGCCCGTGGCGCGGTGCCCGCCGGGACGGTCTACGCCGGGTACGCCCCCGCGGGCAGCTTTCCTCTCACGGTGGACGGCCGGGCGGCGAACCAGCGGCCTGCGTTCGGGTGGGCGGCCCAGTTTCAGACGGCGGCCGGCCGCGCGACGTTGTCCTACTCCTCGTTCCCCTACGTGCCGCTGGCCGTGCTGCTCGACTTCGCCGCGTGGGTGATCCTCCTGGTGGCGCTCGCCGGCCTGCCCCATGGCAGGCGATCGACACCCTCGCACGCGGCGGCCGCGCACAACGGTGTCAACCATGCCGCCGCCCCTCCGGTCCCACGCCATGCGGCGGCTGACGGTCCGGCCGTCCGCGATTCGGCGGCCCGGCCCTCATGAGCCCGGCCCATCACAGTTCCGAGCATCGTTGGCGCGTCCTGGCCGCGGTCGTGGTCGTCATAGCCGCGGTGGCGGTGGTCGCGGCCACCCGGAGCACCGCCCCCGCCGGTGCGCAACCGGCGCCGGGGGCACGGGTGAGCGCGCCGAACGCCGAGTCCTCGGCGTGGTACTGCACGGGCCAGTCGACCGCATCGGGTGTGGCCCCCGGCACGGTTCTGTTGAGCAACACGACGACACGCGCGGCTACCGGCACCATCACGGTCGTCACCGACGCGGGGACCTCCTCCCTGACTGCGGTCGGCATCCCGGCTCGCGGCCAGGTGATCCCGAGCCTGCCGTCGCCGACGACGGGATCGTGGGCGGCCGACATTGTCACCATCTCGGGAGGCGGCGTGGACGTGAGCCAGCTCGTCCACGGGACGTCGGGCTGGTCCGTCGCGCCGTGCCTGTCCACCACGTCCGCCACGTGGTATTTCCCGATCGCGACCACGGCGGCCAGTGACGGGCTCGACATCTCCCTCCTCAACCCCACCTCGACGCCGGTGGTTGTCGACGTGAGCTTCGTCACGCCGTCGGGCACCGTTCACCCCATCAACTTCCAGGGCATCGTGCTGCGCCCCGATCAGCTCCAGGTCGAGAACGTGGCGAGCGTGGTGCAGAACCAGTCGTCGGTCGCCGCGGTCGTCCGGGCGCGGACGGGCCGGCTCGTCGCCGCGGAGGTCCAGACCTTCATCGGGCCGCAGGCCGGCCTGTCGGTGGTGCCTGGCCTGCCAAACCTCGAGTCCGACTGGTTCATTCCCCAGAGCCAGGAGCTCTCCGGCGGGACGAGTGAGATCGCCGTGTTCAACCCCGGCACCGCCGCCGAGGACGTCACCGTGCGCCTGCGCCTGGCTTCGGGCGCGCTGTCGCCGCTCACGGACCGGGTCCAACCCGGGACGGCGTGGATCCTGGCGACGAGCTCCCAGACGCGGATCCCCCGCGGTGACCTCTATTCCGCGGCCATCAGCGCCAGTGGCGGCCCCGGGGTGGTGGTCGGCCGCGCCGTGGGCGCCCCGAGTTCGGCGACCGCGCCGCAGGCGGGGTTGGGCAACGCCGTCGACGGGCTGAGCACCGCGTCACCGACGGGGTTGTGGGTGGTCGCCCCGCCCGGGACGGAGACCGCGCCGGTCGTGACGGGTGCCGAGCCGTACCAGCTGGCGCTCCAGAACACGACTGACGGCAGCGCCTCCTACACGGTGTACGCCGTCGCCCCGTCGGGCACCCGGACGATCGCATCCGGCACCGTCGCGCCAGAGAGCTTCTCCTTCGTGGGCAAGGCCACGCTCGCGAACGCGGGCTTCGACCAGATCATCGTCCGCGCCGGCGCGGCGACCGCGGTGGCGGAGGACATGGCGCCCACCGGGAACTTCGGCGTGGTGGCAGTGCCGGGAGTGCCGTTGGCCGCAGCCATCCCTCTCTGAGTCCGCAGGGGTCGTCCCGCCGGACCCTCACAGGCCGTGCCGCTGGTACCGCCGCCAGAGCGCGCGCCCGCCGAGCGCCAGCGCGGCCAGGCACAGCAGGGTGAACAGGGCCGGACCGGCCGCCCGGATCAGCCCTTCGAGGTCGCCGACAAAGCCTCCGATGCTGTCGTGCCAGGCCCGGACGAGGCCGGACTCGGGGAGCGGGACAGGCCGGGGCGGCGGTGACCCCTCGCTGGCGGTGACCGTCAAGGTGGAGTACGAGGTCTCGCTCGTCAGCACCTGGAGCTGTCCCTGCAGCTGCTCTATCTGGGTCTGAATCGTGTCCAGTTGCGCCTGCACGGCGAGGACGTCGCCGACCGTGGTGGCCTTGGACATGATGGTCAGATACTGCAGGCGGCTGGCTTGGAGCGCGGTGATCCGCGATTGCAGGTCGACGTACTGGCCGGTGACGTCGGTGGCCTTGGTCGAGAGGCTCGTCGTCTTGCCGAAGGTCTGCGCCTGCTTGAGCGCCGCCGAGAAATCCTGGACCGGCACCTGGAGCGTGATCGTCCCGTAGGGGGCGCCGCCGGTGTTCGCCCCCGACTGCGTCTGCGAATTGGCGACGAAGCCGCCGAAGGTCGCCGCCAGGTTCGTCAGCTCCGTCATCGTCTTGGAGAGGGTGCCGCGGCCGACCCGCAGCCCCAGCGAGCCCGTCTGTTCGATCTTGGCCGACTGGCCGACGGCGTCGTTCGGCAGCGTCGGCGCACCGTTCGGGCTCTGCGCCGCGCCCAGCGCGCCCTTGGCGCTGAGCCCGCCGCCGGTCGCGTTGCCGGCGGCGGGTGCCGGGAGCGCGCCCGAGGCCGCCCCCGGGGTGCTGGCCGAGAACTGCGGGACGGTCGTCGTCGTCGAGGCGGCACCCGACGGCGCGCGCGGTGTCTTGGCGAGGCTCGACGTGCTCGTCGGTGCGGACGGCGATCGCACCAGCGCGCCGACCGCGCCGGCCAACGCCAGCACGAGGAGGATGCACGCGGCGACCGAGAGCACGCGGTGGCGGGCCGCCACCGCCGTCACCCGGCGCAGCGCGGCCGGTTGGTGGCCGCGGTCGAGCCCGTTGGGCAGGTCGCTCCCGCCGGCACCCGAGGCGCCGTCCTCGCCGTCGGGGGCGTCGCCGTCCTTGGGCCCGCCGCTGTGCGCGGACGCGCGGGCGCGGGCGACGATGTCGGCTGCACCGTCCGCCGGCACCTCGAACACCTCGGCCGCCTGGGCGAAGAGTGTGGCCAGTGTGTCGTCGTCGAGCATGGTCATCGGCCGGTCTCCTCGGCATCGTCGGTGCTCCCCTCGCCGACGAGGGAGCGCAGTGCGGGGTCGTCCGCCAGGCGGCGGCGCGCCTCGTGGAGTCGGGACTTCACGGTTCCCTGCCGGCGGCCGATGGCGAGCGCGATGTCGCGCTCGCTCAGGTCTGCGTAGTAGCGGAGGACGACGGGCACGCGCAGCGACACCGGCAACCGCTGCAACGCGGACAGGACCGTCTCGGCCACGGCGGTGCGTTCCGCGCGGACGTCGGGCCCGGCCTCCCGCGCCGCCATGGCGCCCAGCGGCTCGTCACCGGCGCGGCGGTCGCGGTGGGGGATCTCCTGGCGCAGCTTGGAGTAGCACGAGTTGACCACGACCCGGTAGAGCCAGGGCCGGATGCTCGGCACCGACGTGAGCGATCCGCGGAAGCGCCACGCCCGCAGGAACGCGTCCTGGACGGCCTCTTCGGCGTCGGCGCGGTTGCCGAGAATGAGGCAGGCCGTGCGGAAAGAGGCGGCGTACCCCTCCGCGAGCCACTCTTCGAGCTGCTGCTCCACCATCCCCCCTCATGACGCAGAAGGGCCCGGATCGGTTCGGGGCGGGGCCGCTACGAGGGGCCGAGGCCCTCCGGCGTGCCGGCGGGGGGATCACCGGGCGGCGGCCACGCGGGCGGGGCCCACTGGGCGGCCGGCTCGGGCTGGCTCTGGCCCTCGGCCGGAACCGGCTGGGCCGCCGGTATCGCGGCCACGGTGACGGGGTCGGGTTCGGGTTCGGCGTCGCCGTGCGAGCCGTTGCCATGCCCGTTGGCGGTGATGGCCGCCTCGTGGAAGTGGGGGACCGATTTGGCCCCCTCCCCGTGCACCGGGGAGCCGTGGGCCTCGTCGACGAGACGCGCCACTTCCTTGCCGTCGATGATCTCGTTGTCGAGCAGGGCCCGGGCGATCGCGTTGAGACCGCCGCGGTGCTTGCTCAGCATGTCCATGGCGCGCTGCTCTTCGGCGCGGAGGATGCGCTCGACTTCGTCGTCGATGATCTTGGAGGTGTCCTCCGAGTAGTCGCGCGTATGCATGAGGTCCTCGCCCAGGAAGACTTGTCCTTGTGAACCCCAGGCCATCGGCCCGATGGCGTCGCTCATGCCCCACTCGCGGACCATTTTGCGGGCGAGCTCGGTGTTGCCCACGAGGTCGTTGGCGGCGCCGGTCGACAGGTCGCCGTAGACGAGCAGCTCGGCGCAGCGTCCGCCCATGCGGACGCACAGCGCGTCCTCGATGTACTGGCGCGGGTGGATGTGGCGCTCCTCCATGGGGAGCTGATGCGTCACGCCCAGCGCCATGCCCGTCGGCAGGATGGTGACCTTGTGGACAGGGTCCGCGTTTTCCAGGACATAGGCCAGGACGGCGTGGCCGCCCTCGTGATAGGCGATGCGCTCCTTCTCGGCGTCCGAGAGCACCATGGAGTCGCGCCGCTGGCCGAGCAGCACGCGGTCGCGTGCCGTCTCGAAGTCGGCCATGGCGATGTCCGGACTGCCCCGGCGCACCGCGTGCAGCGCCGCCTCGTTCACCAGGTTGGCCAGGTCGGCGCCGCTCATGCCCGGCGTACCCCGGGCCACGACGCCCAGGTCGACGTCGGACGCCATGCGCTTACCCTTGCAGTGGACCTGCAGGATGGGCAGCCGCTCCTCGAGGTCGGGGAGCGGGACCACGATTTGGCGGTCGAAGCGGCCCGGGCGCAGGAGCGCCGGGTCGAGGATGTCCGGACGGTTGGTGGCGGCGATCATGACGACGCCCTCGGCGGTGTCGAAGCCGTCCATCTCCGAGAGCATCTGGTTGAGCGTCTGCTCGCGCTCGTCGTGGCCGCCCCCGAGGCCGGCGCCGCGCTTGCGGCCGATGGAGTCGATCTCGTCGACGAACACGATGGCGGGAGCCTGCTTGCGCGCCGTCTGGAACAGGTCGCGCACCCGGCTGGCGCCGACACCCACGAACATCTCCATGAAGTCCGACCCGCTGACCGACATGAAGGGCACGCCGGCCTCGCCGGCGACGGCCCGGGCGAGGAGCGTCTTGCCGGTCCCGGGCGGGCCGACCAGGAGGACGCCCTTGGGGATTTTGGCCCCGATCTCCTTGAAGCGCGCCGGTGTCTTGAGGAAGTCGACGACCTCGCTGATCTCCTGCTTGACGCCGTTGTAGCCCGCGACGTCGTCGAAGGTGGTCGACGGCCGGTCACTGCTGAAGGTCTTGGCCTTGGAGCGACCGATGGACATGATCCCCGACATCTGGCCCCGGGTCTGGCGGCCGATGAAGTAGATGAAGGCGGCGCCGATCCCGATGATGAAGAGATAGGGCAGGAGGTCGGAGAGCAGGTTCGACGAGGGGGTCGGGAAGCTGACCTCGACGCCGTTGTCGCGGATGGTGGTGACGTCGTTGGGCAGCGAGGGGCTGGGACCTTGCACCTGGTAGCTGGCGCCGTCCTTCAGGTTCCCGGTGATCTCGCCGGTCGAGTTGGAGATCTTGGCGGTGCCGACCTGCTTGGACGTGACGTCCTGCAGGAACTTCGTGTAGGTGAGCGTCTTGGCGTTCGTCGTCTTGATGGTGCCGACGGCCAGCAGGATGGCCACGATGCCGATGGCGAGCACGCCCCACAGCCAGCGCCAGCTCTGGCCGCCGCTGGGCGTCCCGGACGGTGGCCCGCCCTCGCCACCACCCGACGGCGCGCCGGGTCGGGCAGGCTTGTCCGTACGCTGGGGGTTCACTTCTCACATGCTAGGCGCCACCCCTCCGTAGCGGTGACCGCCCTTTACGGAGTCCTTACGCGGTGACCGTGCCTGCACGCACGGTGGTCGGACGGACATGCAGGTCACTGGGCCTGTGGACGCCGGTAACGTCTTCTCGATGACGGAACCCGAATCCGGCGCCCCGGCCCCCGGCGCGCGACAGCCGCCGCCGCAGCCACCGGGCCCGGTGCCGGAGGGCTACCTGCCGCGCGAGTGGGTGCAGCAAGCGCCGCCCGTCCCGCCGCCCGCGTGGCCGGCCACGGCCGCCCCGCGCGGGACGTGGCGCTGGCGCCCGCGCCGGTGCCCGCTCCTCCGCCGCCGCCCGGCGCGTCGGCGCCGCCCGACGTCCCGTTCCTCGACACCCCGTCGGTGCCGCCGCAGACCAAGCGGCAGGCGTGGATGTGGCTGGTGTTCGCCGTGGCGGGTTTCCTGGTGGGCCAGCTCGCCGCGGTGATCTTCGGCGAGGTCGCCGGCCTCGCCGCCGGCAAGACCGCCTCGCAAATGGCGTCCATCGCCACCCAGACCGTCCCGCCGGAGTGGTACGTGGTGTCCACCCTGCTCGGCCTGTGGATCGGGTTCGTCGGGGCGCCCTGGCTGGCCAGCCGCACGCAGGGCACCCGGCACTTCCTGCGCGACCTGGGCGTGCGCTTCCGGCTCATCGACCTGGTCGGCATCGGCATCGGCATCGGCGGCCAGATCCTCGTGGCGCTCATGTACGCCCCGTTCCAGCACGAGATCCACGACTTCAACGGGCCGTCCCAGAAGCTCACCGGCGCGTCGCACGGCGGCGGCTTCGTCATCATCGCGATCGCCGTCGTCCTGCTGGCGCCCGCGGCGGAGGAGCTGTTCTTCCGCGGCCTCCTCCTCAAGGGCCTGGTTCGGCTCTTCACGCCGCTCGGGAGGCGAGGGGCCGCGCGCGCCACGGGCGTCGTGGCGGCCGTGGTGGTCGATGGCCTCCTCTTCGGTCTGGCGCACGGGGAGTGGGTGCAACTGGCGGGCCTCGCCGCGTTCGGTATGGTCCTGGCCGCCGTCTCCTATCGCACGGGGCGCCTCGGCATGAACATGGTGGCGCACGCGACGTTCAACTTCGTGGCCATTCTGGCCATCGCCTACAACGGGAGCGCGCTCATCCACTGAACGCCGCCGCCCGGGCTCGGTTCGGGGCCGCCGGCGGGGTGCCCCTAAGGTTGGGCCCATGAGCCGGATGGACCAGGTCTTCAAGGCCTACGACGTGCGCGGGACCGTGCCCGACCAACTGGACGCGGACATGTGCCGCGCCATCGGGCGGGCGATGGCGCGCTTCGCCGGGGCACCCGAAATCCTGGTCGCCCGAGATATGCGGGAGTCGGGCGTGGAGCTCTCCGCCGCCTTCTCCGACGGGGTGCGGGCGGAGGGCGTCGACGTGACCGACCTCGGCCTCGCCTCGACGGACTTCATGTACTTCGCGTCCGGGTACCTCGACGCCCCCGGCGCCATATTCACGGCCTCGCACAACCCCGCCCGGTACAACGGGCTGAAGCTCTGCCTCTCCGGGGCGCGCCCCATCGGCCGCGACACGGGCCTCGTCGACATAGAGCAGGTCGCCGAGAAGCTGCTCGACGAGCCGTCGGGGCCCCTCACAGGGGCCCGCCGCGAGCGCGGCCTGCTGGACGAGTGGGCGGACCACGTCGTGTCCTTCGTCGACGTGGACGCGTTGCGCCCGCTGAAGGTCGTCGCCGACACCGCCAACGGCATGGGCGGCCTGGTGGTGCCCACGGTGTTCGGCCGCCTACCGTTCTCGCTGGACATCCTGTTCCCCGAGCTCGACGGCAACTTCCCCAACCATCCGGCCGACCCCATTCAGGAGGAGAACCTGGTCGACCTCAAGCGCGCGGTGTTGGCCCAGGGGGCGGACGTCGGGCTGGCCTTCGACGGGGATGCCGACCGTGTCTTCCTCGTCGACGAGAAGGCCGAACCGGTGTCCGGCTCGCTGACCACCGCGCTGGTGGCCGCCTCCATGCTCGCCAAGCACCCCGGCGAGACGGTCCTCTACAACCTCATCTGCTCCCACGTCGTCCCCGAGGTGGTGACCGAGCTCGGGGGGACGCCGGTGCGCACACAGGTGGGCCACTCCATCATCAAGCAGGTGATGGCCGAGACGGGTGCCGTGTTCGGCGGAGAGCACTCGGGCCACTACTACTACCGCGACAACTACCGGGCCGACTCGGGCATCATCACGGCGCTCGTGGTGCTGGAGCTGATGAGCAAGAGCGATCAGCCGCTCTCGGAGATGCTCCGTCCCTACAGGCGCTACGCCGACTCGGGTGAGATCAACACCGAGGTGCCCGACCCGCGGGGGACCGTCGAGGCCATCGCGGAGCACGAGCGTGCCGCCGGTGCGTCGGTGGACCGGCTCGACGGGCTGACCGTCGAGCACGGGGACTGGTGGTACAACGTCCGGCCGTCCAACACCGAGCCGCTGCTCCGCCTCAACGTCGAGGCACGGACGCCCGAGCTCTGTGCCGCCCACGTGGCCGAGGTGCGCGCGCTGATCGCCGAATTTGCCGATGCCGGCTCCAGCCCGGAGAACGACCCCGAGGAGACCCCATGAGCCTTGACCCGCTGCTGCTCGACGTCCTGGCCTGCCCGGTCGACAAGGGTCCGCTGCTGTGGTTCGCCGACGAGGACGTCCTCTACAACCCGCGGCTGCACAAGAGCTACGCCGTGGTCGACGGCGTGCCCGTGCTCATGGTCGACGAGGCGGTCGACGTGGGCGACGCGGAACACGAGCGGCTGATGGCCAAGGCAGAGCGCGACGGCGTGCGGGCCACCGGCCCCGCGGAGGGGTGAGCGGGCCGCCGCAGCGCGACACGCCCGACTCGCTGGGCCTGTGGGAGGCCACGGCCGCCCTGCCCGACCAATTGGGGCAGGCGCTGGCCGCCGCCCAGCGCGCCTGGACGGACGTGGTGCCTGCGGGAGCCGACGCCGTCGTGGTGCTCGGCGCAGGGGTCGACGCCATCGCCGGCGACGCGGTGGCCGCCCTGGCCGCGCCGCACGCCCCCGTCCCGGTGCTCGTCGGGTCCTCGCCCGGCCTCCCCGCGTTCGTCGGGCCGCGGACATTGGTGGTCGCGCTGTCGAGCTCGGGCCGGGACGCCGGCACGCTGGCCGCGGCTCGGTCGGCGTTCGCACGCGGCGCGCCGGCGGTCGTGGTGTCGGCCGAAGGCCCCCTGTCGTCGCTGGCCGTCGAGGCCGGCGTGCCGTGCTGCCCGCTTCCGGGCGGGCCGCCCCGGGCGCTGCTCGGCGCCGCCGTTGTCTGCGCCCTCGGCGCGCTGGCGCGCCACGGCCTGCTCCCCGACTGCGGGCCGTCCGTCACCGTGGCGGCCGACGCACTGCGGCGCCGGCGTGACGCCTTCGCAGCGCCGGGCGGCCCGGCGGCGGAGGTGGCGCGGCGGATCGGCCGGACCATCCCGGTGGTGTACGGCGCGGCCGGCATCGGAGCGACGGCGGCGCGGCGCTGGAAGGCGCAGGTGAACCTCAACGAGAAGGCGCCGGCGTTCGACGCCTCGCTCCCGGCGCTGACGCGCGACGAGCTCGCCGGGTGGGGCCAGAGCGGGGACGTCACGCGACAGGTCGTGTCGCTCGTGCTGCTCCGGCACGCGGGGGAGGACCCCGCGCTGGCCGGGCTGTTCGACGCCGTGGCGGCGGCGACGGACGAGGTCATGGCCGACGTCGTGGAGGTGCGGGCCGAGGGGGAGGACGACCTGGGCCGCTTCCTGGACCTCGCGCTCTGGGGCGACTACGTCTCGCTCTTCCTGGCCGGCAAGGAAGGGGTCGACCCCGGGCCGGTGCCGGTGATAGAGGACCTCGGGGCCGGCCCGGCCTAATGGGGACCTAGGTGGGTGGTGTGAAACGGGTCAGTATCCACCGGACGGACTGATCCGCAGAACCACGCGGCCCACGGCGGATCGTGTCGGTGCGGTGGCCGGGGCCGGCAGGCGACCCGCAGACCGCCAGGCGAGCGGGACAAGCGCCCAGGACGTCCGGAAAGGCTGCAATTGGCGCTCAGGCCACCTGCAAGCGCCCTTCGACACTGCGCCGCACGCCGAGGACGGCCAGACGTGCCAGGTTCGTGGCGGCGGCCAGCAAACTGAAGTCTGCGCCGACTTTGACGGTGCCGCGGACCCGAGCTCGGCGGCCTCCGTGTCGGCGGCGCATGAGGTGGGCGAGCTTTCGCTCCACCTTGGGGCGCGTCGTGCGGTAGTCGTCTTGCCACCCCGGGTCGCGTTGACGCTGGCGGGCCCGGGCCAACGCTGCTTCGTGGGCCCCGATGCTGATCGTGCGCCCGGCGGTCGACCTCGTGCACTGCTCGCGCAGAGGGCAGCCAGCGCAGGCGTCGCCGAAGTAGGCCATGCCGCCGCCGTCGCGGTGACGGAGGATCGTGACCGTCGCGCCCGCGGGACAGGTGACGGTGTCGTCCTCGAGGTTCACCTCGAAGCGGTCCTTGGTGAAGAGGCTGCCTGCGGCCGTCGGCTTCTGGGTCTTGCACCTCGACTCGATGCCCTCGTCTTCGAGTCGCTCTTGAAACGGCCCGGTCCCATAGGCGTTGTCGCCATAGACGGTGGCCTGTTCGTCTCCATCGACGCTCGCGCCATCGTCCTCGGACTCCTCGTCAACCCTTGGCGCCCCAGGGCTGCGTTCGTCGTCGGCCAAGAGGTCGGCGACGAGTTCTTCGGCCACGGCGGCATCGCCCACGTTGCCCGGGGTGACGACGGTCTCGGTGATGATCTCTGAGTCCGGATCCACCGCGGCGTGACCCTTGTAGCCGTCGAAGCCCCTGGCCTGGGTCTTGTGCCCATGGCGGGCCTCGGGGTCGACCGTCGAGATGATCCGGTCTGCCGCCACGCCCCGCACGATGCGAAAGGTGCCCCCCGCATCCTCTTCGATGTCCTGGCCGACGACGGTGGCCAACAGAGCGACGGCCTGGGCGAGGTCGGGACCAAGCTCTCTTCCTTCGAGGAGCAACAGGACCCCATGGGCGTCCTTGGCCCGCGAATCGATCAGGGCGTCACGGGCGGCGGGGTCGTCCCAGTCGATCTGGGGCTTGGCCGAGGTGGCGTAGTCGTCACCGCTCTTTATGACCTCGCGCACTTCGGCGGCCAGTTCGGGATCGGCCACCTTGAGCACTCCCCGGATGGCCGAGCGGATGAGGGTAACCGTGTCCATGGTGGCCACCGCGTCATAGAGCGGAGTCGAGTCCAATACGCGCTTGCGTCCGACGAGTCCGGCCTCTTTGGCCGCGTCGCGGGTGACGTCGAAGATGCGGTTGGGAGCGACCGAGTGGCGCAGGCGCTCGCGCATGTCGACGAGCACGGTATGGGCGAATCTCGTCCACCCTTCGGTGTCATAGCCGCCGACGCCCGCCGCGTAGCGCCAGCGGGTGTCGAAGCAGTAGCGCTCGACCGCCTCGCGGTCAGAGAGCCCCTCGAGACGCTGGAGCACCATGGCCACGGCCACGACCGAGGGCGGCACCGAGCGCCGGCCCGAGTCCTCGAAGAGGTCGGCGAAGGCCTCGTCGGGGAAGAGGCGCTCCCGCTCACGGTGCAAGAACGCGTAGATCGAGTGTGCCTCGAGCGTCTCGTCGCAGAACCTGGTCACGTCGTCGAACAGGTCGCCCTGTTTGTTCGCCACGCCGAGCGTCATCGGTCCCTCCAGATCGAGAACTACAAGGTTGTAATTCTCTCAGATCCGGACCAAGATCGCGAATCGAACGCCACGCGGTCAGCGTGCCCGATCACGCGAAAGACACCACCCACCTAGGGCTGGCGGTCGCGGTCGCGGTCCGGAAGCGACAGACCTCAGGCCCGCCGGTGCAGCCACAGGGCGGCGCCGGCGCCCGGCGCCATCGCCGCGACCTCCCGCTCCAACAGGTCGTGGTGCACGTGCATCAGCCAGTCGTTGAACAACAGGATCTCGAAGGCCGGGTTGAACAAGAGGAAGGCGTGCAGCAGGTAGGCCTCGCTCCAGGCCCGGCCCTCGTAGACCCACTCCTCCGGGTACTCGAAGGGCCAGAAGATGTCGTGGATGTGGATGTAGACGCCGGGGGGGACGGCCGGGAGCACGCGCGTGATGACGTAGTGGCTGTCGCTGCCGGTCTTGACGACGTGCGAGCAGTCGATGAAGAGGAAGTCACCGGGCTCGAGCTCCCGGAAGCGGTCGAGGCCGACGCGCTGCACCGGAGCCTGTATGACCTCGACGTCGTCCTCGGGCCGGAGGAGCCGGTTGAGATCGTCGGGGAAGGGCTCTATGCACGTGACGCGCATGCGGCCCTGGAGCCAGCGGTCGTTGGTGTCCAGCGCGAGCGCCGTCGACCAACCGGACCCCACCTCGAGATACCGCGACGGCCGCAGGTGCCGGAGGAGGGCCTGCAGGGTGAGGGCATCCCCGCCCGCGTAGCCGGGGTTCGCCGTGCAGTAACGCATGTCGGGTCCGGGCGCGGTCGGCAGCGTGACGTCGTTGATCATCGGCGCCAGCGTCTTCAACAGGTCGAGTTGCGCGTCCTCGTTGAGGTCGATCCCCTCGAGATGACCCTGGCGCCAGAAGATCGCGCCCTCGTTCTCCTTTATGTCCTTGATGTTCGGCACGGGCGAGTAGAAGTACCCGGGGGGAAACCGCAAGAGGAACGGCTCGGCATCGACCCCGCGCAGGCGCTCCAGGTCGTGCTGCAGCCCCTCGATCTCGTCGCTGCGGCGCAACCGGCGCAGCGATTTGTCGAGGAACGGCACGTGCGTGATCGCCCGCCGCCACGCGCGTGCGTCGTTGTCGGGCACCGATTGACCCTATCGGCCGGCGCGGAGTGGAAGCCTCAGCTCAGGCGCTCCACGATCATGGCCATGCCCTGGCCGCCGCCGACGCACATCGACTCGAGGCCGATCGTCTTGCCCGTGTCCTCCAGCGCGTTCAGCAGCGTCGTCATGATGCGGGCGCCGGTCTGGCCGAAGGGGTGCCCGAGGGCGATGGCACCGCCCTTGACGTTCAGCTTGTCCCAGCTGATGCCGAGGTGCCGCGCCGACGGGATCACCTGTGCTGCGAACGCCTCGTTGATCTCGACCAGGTCGATGTCCTCAATGGTCATGTTGGCCCGCTTCAGCACCTGGCGGCACGCCTCCACCGGGCCGAGACCCATGATCTCGGGGTTGAGGCCCGTGACCCCGCTGGCCACGATGCGCGCCAGCGGGGTGATGCCGAGCGCCTTGGCCTTGGTGTCGCTCATCACCACGACGGCCGCGGCGCCGTCGTTGAGCGGGCAGGCGTTGCCGGCGGTGACCGTGCCGCCCTCGCGGAACACGGGCTTGAGGTTGGCCAGCCCCTCCAGCGTCGTGTTGGGGCGGGGGCCGTCGTCCTTGGTGACGACCGTGCCGTCCGACAGCGTCACGGGGATGATCTCGCGCTCGAAGAACCCGTTCTCCTGCGACTCGACCGCCCGCGTCTGCGAGAGCAGCGCGAACTCGTCCATCTCCTCCCGCGAGATCTTCTCGTACTCGGCCACGTTCTCGGCGGTCTGGCCCATGGCGATGTAGACGTCCGGCAGGCCGGTCGGTGGCGTCCAGGGCTCGGTGACGGCAGGCGCGCGCATCTTGGTGCGCTGCTCGGCCTCGGCGAAGTCGGGGTTGTGCGGGCCCGTGTCGGACGCGCCGTTCATGTAGCGGCTGACCGTCTCGACGCCCGCGGCCACGAAGACGTCCCCCTCGCCGGCCCGGATGGCGTGGGCGGCCATGCGGATGGTCTGCAGCGAGGACGAGCAGTAGCGGTTCACGGTCACGCCGGGGACGTCGTCGAGACCGGAGAGCAGCGCCGCCACGCGGGCGACGTTGTAGCCCGCCTCGCCGGCCGGCTGTCCGCAGCCGAGGATGACGTCCTCGATCTCGCCCTTGGGGAGCTGGGGCAGCTTCTCCAGCACCGACGTGATGACCAGCGCGCTCAGGTCGTCGGGGCGGCACTCCACGAGCGATCCCTTGTTGGCCCGCCCGATGGGCGTGCGGCCGGTGGCGACGATGACGGCTTCAGGCATGGTCTACGGCTCCTTCGATCCGGGCCCGGGTCCCGGCCCGAGGCGTTTTGCAGGTTACTTCTCGGTAGCCCGAGGCCCTTCGGGCACGGCCGCCTCCTCATTGGCCGTCTCGACGCGGCGGACTGTAACGTGTTCTACCGCGCGGCCGGGCCGGTCCCGGCCGGCGCGGACGCGGCGTTGACGTGCGACGATGCAGCGACCGCAGCGCCCTCGGGAGGGACACGCATGGAGATTGCCTACACCGACGAGCAGGAGCAGTTGCGGCGAGAGCTGCGGGCCTACTACGAGAACCTGCTCACCCCCGAGGTGCAGGAGGAGCTGGCGCAGGGGCACGGCATCGGCCCCGCCATGCGCCGGGTCGTCAAGCAGATGGGAAGCGACGGCTGGCTCGGCATCGGGTGGCCCAAGGAGTACGGCGGGCAAGGGCGCTCGGCCATTGAGCAGTTCATCTTCTTCGACGAGTCGATGCGCAGCGGCGCCCCCGTCCCGATGCTCACCATCAACACGGTCGGCCCGACCATCATGAACTTCGGCACCCAGGAGCAGAAGGACTTCTTCCTCCCCAAGATCCTGGCGGGCGAGATCCACTTCTGCATCGGGTACACCGAGCCCAACGCCGGGACCGACCTGGCGTCACTCACCACCCGGGCCGTGCGCGACGGAGACGAGTACATCATCAACGGCACCAAGGTCTTCACCAGCCTGGCCGGCGACGCCGACTACGTGTGGCTCGCCACCCGCACCGACCCCAACGTCGCCAAGCACAAGGGCATCTCCATGTTCGTGGTGCCCATGAACACGCCCGGTATCCGCGTGGTGCCCATGAAGCTGCTGGGCGACCACAACATCAACTACACCTTTTACGAGGACGTCCGGGTCCCGGCCTCCAGCCTGGTGGGCGGCGAGAACCAGGGCTGGAACCTGATCACCAACCAGCTGAACCACGAGCGGGTGACGCTGTGCGCACCCGGCATCGTCGACCGGGTGCTCACCGACGTGCGGCGCTGGGCGCAGCAGACGACGCTGCCCAACGGCCGTCGCGTGGCGGACCAGGAGTGGGTCCAGGAGCACCTGGCGCGGGTGCACGCCGAGCTCGAGTTCCTGCGCCTCATCAACTGGAAGGTCGCCTGGCAGGGTACGCAGGGGCATCTCGACGTGGCGGACGCGTCGACCATCAAGGTCTTCGGGACGGAGTTCTACCTGCGCGCCTTCCGCCTGCTGCTCGAGATCGTGGGCCAGGCGGGCTACCTGACCCGCGGCTCGCCGGCGGCCGTGATCGCAGGCCGCTTGGAGATGTACGCCCGCTCCATGATCATCCTGACCTTCGGGGGCGGCACCAACGAGATCCAGCGGGATCTCATCGCCATCTTCGGGCTCGGCATGCCGCGTTCGTTGCGCTGAGCAGATCGCAGAGGAGAGCACGCGTTCATGGACTTCAACTACAGCGAGGAACAGGAGGCCGTCCGGGAGTTGGCGGGCCGGATCTTCACCGATCGCGCGACGCACGAGCGGCTGAAGGCGCTCGAGGCCGCCGCCGGGGACGAAGGCCCGTTCGACAGAGAGCTCTGGGCGGAGCTGGCCTCCGCCGGCCTGCTCGGCATCCACCTGGGCGAGGACGTCGGTGGCGCCGGGCTCGACTTCGTGGCCGCCTGCCTCGTCATAGAGGCGGCCGGCCGCACCGCCGCCTATGTGCCGGTCGTCGAGACCATGGTCTACGGCGCGCTGCCCATCGACCGCTTCGGGACCGCCGCGCAGCGCAAGGCCTGGCTGTCCGGCGTGGCCGACGGCGAGACCGTCCTGACCGCCGCCCTGTCCGAGCTGGCCGGCGGCGTCGTCCTGCCGGGCGGCACCGAGCCCGCGACGACGGCGGCCCGGCAGAGCGACGGCACGTGGCGGCTGTCGGGCACGAAGGCCTGTGTGCCGGCCGCGTTCGTCGCCGACGCGCTGTTGGTCCCGGCGTCCTGCACCGCCGCGGACGGGACGCCGGCCGGTGTCGCCGTGTTCATCGTTGACCCGGGCGCCCAGGGCGTGCGCATGATCCGCCAGACCACCACGACCGGGCGTCCCGAGGCCATCGTCGAGCTCGGCGAGGTGGCGGTGGGCGACGACCGCCGCCTGGGCGACGAGGACACGGACGGCGCCGCGGTCATAGACGTCATCACCGAGTTCGCCACGACCGCGCTCTGCATCATGGAGGCGGGCGCCACGGCGGCGGCGCTGGCCCTCACCTCGGAGTACACCAAGACACGCGAGCAGTTCGACAAGCCGATCGCGACCTTCCAGGCCGTCGGACAGCGGGCGGCCGACGCCTACGTGGACACCGAGGCCATCCGCCTCACCGCCTGGCAGGCGGCGTCCCGGCTGGCGTCCGGGCTACCGGCGAGCGCGGAGATCGCCGTCGCCAAGTACTGGGCCGCCGAGGGCGGCCAGCGCGTGGTGCACGCCGCCTCCCACCTCCACGGCGGCGTGGGCGTCGACCGCGACTACCCGCTGCACCGCTATTTCCTCCTCACCCGCCAGATTGAGCTCACGCTCGGCTCGGCCAACGACAGCCTGCGGCGGCTGGGGAAGATCCTGGCGACCGAGCCCGTCTGAGGCGCGCGCACACACCCTCCCGCTGTCGGCGCAAGAGAAGGCGGGCCCGGCCCGGCTAATAGTCCCCGTTGTGGGACAGTCCGAGTTCGTACCCGGCCAGGAAGGTGCCCGCCTCCTCGTGACGGGGGTAGGAGTTGGCGAGGCGGTGGAAGGCGGGGGAGTGATCGGGGTACGTCAGGTGGGCCAGCTCGTGGACGAGCACCGAGTCGAGCACCCAGGACGGGACGGGACGCAGGCGGTGCGAGATGCGGATGTCGCCTGAGTAGTACGAGCACGACCCCCAGCGGGACGTCTGGTTGGTCACCCAGCGCACGGAGGAAGGGCGGACGCCGACGAGATACCGCTTGCTGAGGGCGACCGCGCGGCCGTAGAGCGCCTCGTCACTCAAATCGGGCTTGGGTGGATGGCGCTTGAGGAGACGCTCGACGAGCCAGTCGATCGTCTGCTGACGCGACGGCTCGTCGAGATGAGCCGGGACAGACACGACGATCCGACCCTTGTCCCACCACGCCTCTGAGGTCTTGCGCCGCCGGTGGCTGACGCGCACCTCCACTTCCGGGCCCGCCTCGGGCGTCTCGACGAGCGCGGCATCCTCGACCGGTACGGCGTCCTCGACCGACGCGGGTTCGACGAGAGACGTGTCCGTTCGCGGGTCGACGCGGGAGCCCGGTCCGGGCCCGGGGCCCGCTCCGTCCCCCAGGACGGGATCGATTTCCGACACATCGAAGAGAGTCATGGCGGCATTGTGTCCGATCTCTGTGACCACGCAGCGCATACCTGGTCATCTTCCCTGCAGCCCCCGATGGACGGCCCTACGCTTCGGAAAGCACCTCGCCAGGGCGTCGAGATCGGAGGTCGGTCATGCTGCTCGGCTCGGCTGGTACCGGGGTCGGCATCGGGATCGGGGTGGTCGTCTACGTGGCGATCATCGTGTTCGAGATCGCCGCCCTCTGGCACGTCTTCACCAAGGCCTCCGAGAAGGGCTGGAAGGCCATCATCCCGATCTGGAACATCCTGATCGTCCTGAAGATCTCCGGCCGGCCCTGGTGGTGGATCATCCTGTTCGTCATCCCGATCGTGAACATCATCGTGTTCATCATCGTGTACTACGACTTGGCGAAGTCGTTCGGGAAGGGCGGCGGGTTCGCCGTCGGGCTGATACTGCTCAGCTTCATCTTCATCCCGATCCTCGGATTCGGGTCCTCGCAGTACGTCGAGCCGTACGCGGCGGGGCCCCGGGCGGTCTGATCGCACTGTCCGCGCGCATCGCGCTCACGAGACGAGTGGGGAAGCCGCTGTTCCTCAGCAAGGTGGGGTGATGGTTGACAAAATGTCACACCCCGCGGCGACACTGAAGCTATGGGAACGGGTGAAGACCAGGGATTCCGCACCGCGGCGTCGTCTTCACCCTCGACCCCACGCCGGCTCAGGAGCGACTCTTGCGCACCTACGCCGGGTCGGCGCGCTTCGCCTACAACTGGGCGATCCGCGAGGTCTCGGCGAACCTGGCAACCCGCCGAGCCCAACGCGGGGCGGGGGGTGCCCGAGGCCGATCTGACGCCTGCTCTCTCCTGGTCGGCCCACAGCCTTTCCCGGCTCTGGAACGAGTCCAAAGAGGGGGAGGCTCCGTGGTGGCAAGAAGTCTCCATGCACACGTTCCGTTCGGGCCTGAGCGCTGCAGCCGACGCGCTGGGCAACTTCTCGGACTCGAAGAAAGGAGAGCGCAAGGGCCGCCGGGTCGGGTTCCCGCACCGCAAGAGCCGCCGGCGCTGCGTGCCATCGGTCTCATTCGTGGAGATCAACCATCAGCTGCCGGGGCTGGCTCCCGACCGTCACCACGTCCGGCTCATGCTGCCCCAGTCAACGCCCGACCCCGAGGTGAAGCGGCGCCGTGGTCATCTGGGATGGATCCACACAACCGAGGCGACCCGGCGTCTCTATCGGTTGGTCGAGGCCGGACGGGCCACCATCGGCAAGGTCACCATCTCGTACCGTGGCGGGCGCGGGCAGGCGGCCTTCTCGGTGCGCCACCTGGTCGCGCCACCTGTGCCGGCCAGGGCCCCGAGTGCGTCCGGACGAGTGGTCGGTCTCGACGCCGGCCTCAAGTATCTGGCCACCTTGTCGAACCCGGTGCGTGGGCTGACCGATACCGACGGCCACGTGGCCAACCCGGCTGTGCTCTCCATGCGTCTGCGACACCTCAAGAGGCTCGACCGGGCCATCGCCCGGTGTGAGCGCGGCTCGAAGAACCGGGTCCGGCTCCTCAAGCGTCGCTCTCGTCTGCACGGCACGATCGCCAAGAGCCGTGCCCTCAAGCTGCACCGCGTGACCAACGAGCTGGTGCTGCGCTTCGGCGTCATCGGCATCGAGGATCTCTACGTGGTGGGAATGGGAGCACGCAAAGGTCGTCTGGCGCCACCCGGGTCGTGATCGACCGCTTCTACCCCTCGTCGAAGACCTGTTCGTCCTGCGACTCGGTGAAAGCCAAGCTGGACCGCGGGGCGAGGATCTTCGAGTGTGAATACTGCGGAGTTGTCCTCGACCGAGACGTCAACGCAGCGCGCAACATCGCTCGTGAAGCCTCCCGGCTCCTCGAGCAGAGCAGACCTGTCGCCGGGCTACGACCGGAGACACAAAACGCCGACCCAAGGCCGCGTAAGACCGGACGAGCTCAGGCTCGGACGGCAGCGGCCGCCTGAGGGCGGAACCAAGCAGCACCGCCGCTCCGGATTTCCGGAAAGGGTGCGCATGGGACTTGGACGGGGTACTGGCAACGGTGCCCGGTTCGCAGCATGAGGTGGATGGTTTTTATCAACCATCCACCTCACCTTGCTGTCGAACCTAGTCGAGCACGAGTTCGGCCATCGTCCGCAGGGTGGCGACGTTGCCGTTGATCAGCATGGTCGTGGCCCGCGACTCGCGCCACGCCTGGAGGTCGTCGCGGATCTTCTCGACGGGACCGACCAGCGCGATGTCCTCCACCATGGCCGTGGGAACGGCGGCCGCCGCGTCGTCCTTGCGGCCGTCGAGGTACGCGTCTTGAATTTTGTGGGCGGCCTCCTCGTACCCCATCCGCGCGAACACGTCGAAGTGGAAGTTCATCTCCTTCGTCCCCATGCCGCCGATGTAGAGGGCCAGGTAGGGACGGAAGCCGTCGGCCGCCGCGTCGGTGTCGTCGTTGATCACCGTGGGCGCGAAGGCCAGCACCTCGAAGTCCTCCACCGAGCGACGCGCCCCTGGGCGGGCGAAGCCCTCGTCCAACGACGCCTCGAAGGAGGACATGGCCTTGGGGGAGAAGAAGATGGGGAACCAGCCGTCGGCGATCTCCGCCGCCAGCGCCACGTTCTTGGGTCCCTCGGCACCGAGGATGATCGGCACGTCGGCTCGCAACGGATGCACGATCGGCTTGAGCGGCTTCCCGAGCCCGGTGCCGCCCGGATAGGGCAGGGGGTAGTGGGGCCCGTCGTTGGTCACGGGCGCCTCACGGGCCAGCACCTGGCGCACGATGTCGACGTACTCACGGGTGCGCGCCAGCGGGGCCGGGAACGGCTGCCCGTACCAGCCCTCGACGACCTGGGGGCCCGAGACGCCGAGGCCGAGGACGAAGCGGCCGCCCGAGAGGTGGTCGAGGGTCAGCGCGGCCATCGCCATCGCGGTAGGCGTGCGCGCGGACAGCTGGCACAGCGACGTCCCGAGACGCACCCGCTCGGTGCGTGAGCCCCACCAGGCCAGCGGGGTGAGGGCGTCGGAGCCGTACGACTCGGCCGTCCAGACGGAGTCGTAGCCGAGCCGGTCCGCCTCTTGGACGAGCTCCAGCGCGTTGGGCGGGGGGCCGGACCCCCAGTAGCCCAACTGCAGGCCGATCTTCATCGTCTTCACGTGCCGCTCCTCTCGCGTCTCCCGTGACTCGCGGAGTGTGTCAGACCTTGGCGATGATGTCCTCGGCGAACCACTCCACCGCCCCGAGCCTTTGGGACAGCGCCTCGGCGTCGGGCGTGCCCGCGGGGACGTCGACGAACATCCACGGGGCGCACACGAGGTCGGTCACGCCGGCGTCGACGAAGCGGCGGTAGAGGTCGACGTCGGGCCGCTCGTTCAGCGACAAGTAGATGAGGAAGTCCTCGTCGTCACGGCCGGCCTTCTTCATCGCCTCGCGCAGGCTCGACAGATGGGTCCACGCTTCGTCCTCGCTGTAGGCACCGGCGGCGATCCAGCCGTCACACAGGGCGGCCGTGCGCCGGAGCGCCGGCGGCGAGTGGCCGCCGCCGATGATCGGCACCGGCTGGGAGGGCGAGGGTTCGATCTGGCACTCCGGCACGTCGTAGAACTCCCCGTGGAACTCGACCCAGCCGCCGCGCCAGAGCGCGCGCAGGGCGGTGATCATCTCGTCGAGGCGCTTGCCCCGCGTCGTGAAGTCCTGGCCCGTCTGGTCGAACTCCTCCTTGGACCAGCCGACGCCGACGCCCAGGCGCACCCGGTTGTCCGAGATGACGGCCGCCGTGCCGACCGATTTGGCGACGGTGAGCAGGTCGCGGGCGGGCGCGATGTAGACGCCCGTCGTGAAGAGCAGGTTCTCCGCGACCGTCGCCATGCCGGCGATGAGGGTCATGGGATCCGGCCAGGCCGTCTCGTCCTCCCATCCCGGGTGGCCGTCGTCGCGGGTGGAGTACGTGTACCGCGAGGTTCGGCGCCGCGGGTTGAAGAAGTGGTCGGAGACGTACATGCCCGCGTAACCGAGGCCGTCGCAGGCCTTGGCCAGGGGGACGGCCTGGCGCGTGGGCAGGAAGCTGACGGCCTGGTGGAACCGCACCGGGGCACCGGCGCCCCCGCCTGCCGCGCTCACCTCAGCGGGCCTGGGCCGGGAGCGGGGTGCCGCCGACCGGGGCCGAGGTCGTGAAAGCGACGGGGATGTGCTTGGTCCCGTTGATGAAGTTCGACTGCAGCCGTTGGACCTCGCCGTCGAGTCGCATGTCAGGCAACCGGTCGAGCAGGCGGTCGAACATCACCATGATCTCCATGCGGGCCAGATTGGCCCCCAGGCAGAAGTGCGGCCCGCCGCCGCCGAAGGCGATGTGGTTGTTCGGCGTGCGCGTGACGTCGAACACGTCGGGGTTCTCGAAGGCCTCCTCGTCGCGGTTGGCCGATGTGTGCCAGAAGACGATCTTGTCGCCCTCCTTGATCTGCTCGCCCCGCATCTCCATGTCCTCGGTGGCGGTGCGGCGGAAGTGCATCACCGGCGTCACGTAGCGGAGCATCTCCTCGACGGCGCCCGGAAGGAGCGAGCGGTCCTGGCGGAGGAGCTCCCACTGCTCGGGGTGGTCGAAGAAGGCCGTCATGGCGCCCGACATGAGGTTCCGGGTCGTCTCGTTGCCGGCCACGATGAGGAGCATGAAGAAGAGGTCGAGCTCCAGCTGGTCGAGCTTTTCGCCCTCGACCTCGGCGTCAATCAGCACCGACACCAGGTCCTGCCTGGGCGCCAGGCGGCGGTTCTGCGCCAGCTCCTCGGCGTAGCTGTAGACCTGCATCGCCGCCTCGCCCGGATCGACGCCCGGGATCTGGTACTCGGGGTCCTCGGCGCCGATCATCCGGTTCGACCAGTCGAAGACCATGCGCCGGTCCTCCTGGGGCACGCCGAGCAGCTCGGCGATCACCAGGAGCGGCAGCTCGGCGGAGATCTCCTCGACGAAGTCGGCGGTGCCGCGCTCGCACACCGAGTCGATGATGCCGTCGGCGTACCCGACGATCGTCTGCTCGAGGTCGCGCACCATCTTGGGGGTGAAGCCCTTGTTCACCAGCCGCCGGTAGCGCGTGTGCATCGTCGGGTCCATGTTGACCATCATCAGCTGCTGCTGGGCGAGCTGGTCGTCGTCCATCTCGTGGAACAGCGACGTGCGGCGCGCCGAGGAGAAGTGCTCCCAGTCGCGGTTCACGTGCACGCAATCGTCGTAACGGGTGATGGCCCAGAAGCCGCCACGCGGGGCGCCGTCCTCGGGATGCCAGAAGACGGGTGCCTCCCGGCGGAGCTCGGCGAACCAGTGGTGGGGTACCCCGGGGACGAAGTTGCGCCCGTCGATGAGGTCGATCTCGTCGAGGCTCACGGACCCCCCTTTCGGTACCGCCCACTGTCGCCGTGCGCCGGCGAAACGGTGCCCGGCCTTTCACGGCCATTTCTAGAACGTGTGTCAGTTGATCTTACGCACGGTGCACGCCGCCGGGACCGGGCCCGGCGGAACCGGGGCGGTGGTGCCCGTCAGGGCCCCTGCCCCCGAAACGAGAACATGTTACAGTTTTTGGCTGAGCGCGGCCTTGACCTGGCAGGGACCGCGGCGAGCACGCGAGGCTGCCCCACGATGTTCCTCGAAGAGAGCCCCGAGCAGCAGCAGCTGCGCGCCGAGTTGCGCCGCTACTACGCCGAGCTGCTCACCGACGAGGTGCGGGCGGGGCTGGCCGAGGGCGGCGAGGGCGGCGAGGCCTGGCGCGAGGTGGTGCGCCAGATCGGCAAGGACGGCTGGCTGGGCATCGGGTGGCCCACCGAGTTCGGGGGCCAGGGCCGGCCCGCCACCGACCAATTCATCTTCTTCGACGAGACCCGGCGCGCCGGTGCGCCCTTTCCGTTCGTCACCGTCAACACGGTCGGGCCGACGATCATGCGTTTCGGCACCGACGAGCAGAAGTCCTTCTTCCTGCCGAAGATCCTCGCGGGCGAGCTGAACTTCGCCATCGGGTACACCGAGCCCGAGGCCGGGACCGACTTGGCGTCGCTGCGTACCCGGGCCGAGCGCGACGGCGACGAGTACGTCGTCAACGGGGCCAAGATCTTCACGTCGGGCGCCGATATGGCCGACTACATCTGGCTGGCCGTGCGCACGAACCCCGAGGTGCCGAAGCACAAGGGGATTTCCATCATCTGCGTCCCGACGAGCGTGCCGGGATTCGAGTGGTCGATCATCAACACCGTCGGCGGGCTGACCACGACCCAGACCTTCTACGACAACGTGCACGTCCCGGTGTCCAACCGCGTGGGCGAGGAGAACGAGGGCTGGCGCATGATCACGACCCAGCTCAACCACGAGCGCGTCGGGCTGGCGGCGTGGAGCGGGCTGGCCATCTCCCTCTACGAAGAGGTGGTGGCGTGGGCGGCGGCGCAGCCGCTCGACGACGGCAGCGTGATCGACCAGGCATGGGTGCAGATGGATCTCGCCAAGTGCCACGCCGAGCTCGAGGCCATGTGGCTGTTGAACTGGCGCATGGCCGTCCACGTGGCGGACGGCGAGCTGACGGGGGCGGAGTCCTCGTCCATCAAGGTGTTCGGGACGGAGCGGATCCTGGAGGTGGCACGGCTCCTGTCGGGGGTCCTGGGTGCCGCGGGATACCTGACACCCGGATCGCCGGGCGCGTTCTTGCGGGGACGGCTCGAGGCGACGGGGCGCCAGGCGCAGGTGAACACGTTCGGTGGCGGCGTGAACGAGGTGCAGCGCGAGATCGTGGCGACGGCCGGGCTGGGCATGCAGCGGACGCCGCGGGACACCCGATGACGGGCCGGGCGGTGGAGTCGGATCGGGCTGATGGGCCGGATCGGCCGGCCGAGCTGGACGGCCTCCCCGACCACTCCGGGGAGCTCGCGGGCCTGGTCGGGGCGTCCACGGGCGTGCCCACCCTGTCGCCCGACGCCGTGAACCTGCCGATGATCCGCCACTGGGTCGAGGCCATGGGCGACGAGAACCCGGTGTACCTCTCGGACGCGGCGGCCCGCGCCGCCGGCTACCCGTCCCTCATCGCGCCGCCCACCATGCTGCAGGCCTGGATCATGCGCGGGTTGAAGGCCTCGAACGCGGTCGAGGCGGCGCGCGCGGCCGGGACCTCGCAGGGGTCCGGGCCCAGCGAAGTCATGATGAAGCTGCTCGACGACGAGGGGCTCACCTCCGTGGTGGCGACCAACTGCGAGCAGCAGTACGGGCGTCCCTTGGTGCTGGGGGACCGGGTTCTGACGCGTTCTGTGATCGAGTCGATCTCCGAGCCGAAGCGGACGGGGCTCGGCGTCGGCCGGTTCCTCACGACGCGCATGGACTACGTGGCCGTGCCCGACGCGGACGTGCCGGCGCGTCCTTTGTCCGGCGACGAGTTGCTGGCGCTCTTCGAGGCGGGCGAGCCGGTCGCCACCATGCGCTTTCGCATCCTGAAGTTCCTGCCCCCGGCGAGGGCTGGTGGCGGGCCGGGTGCCGGGTCGAGGTCGAGGTCGGGGTCGGGGTCGGCGTCGGGGTCGGCGTCGGGGTCAGAGCGTCCACCTCGTCCGCGCCCCGCTCTCACCGAGGACAACGCCTTCTGGTTCGAGGGTGCGCGTGCCCACGCGCTGCTGATCCAGCGCTGCACGTCGTGCGGCACCCTGCGTCATCCGCCGCTCCCCGCCTGCGCCGTGTGCGGATCCCTGGAGTGGGACACCGTCGAGTCGAGCGGCCGAGGGACCCTGTACTCCTACGTCGTCGTGCACTACCCGCAGGTGCCGTCGTTCGAGTACCCGTTGCCCATCGGGCTCATCGAGCTCGAGGAGGGGACGCGGCTGGTGGCCAATCTCGAGGGGATGGCGCGCGAGGAGATCGAGATCGGGATGCGGCTCGAGCTGACCTTCGTGGACTTCGACGAGCAGCTGGCGCTGCCGGTGTTCGTGCCGGCCGGGGCGGGAGCCGGAGCCGGAGCCGGCGCCGGAGCCGGAGCCGGAGCCGGTGGAGGGGGAGGGGCCTGATGGATTTCGCCCTCACCGAAGAGCAGCTCGCGGTCTCGGAGGCCGCGACCGGCGTGTTCGCCGGTCTGGTCGATCCTGAGCGCGTGCGCGCCGTCGAACAGAGCGACGACCGCGTCGACCGCGAGCTGTGGCGTGCGCTCGCCGCCGCCGACCTGCTGGGGCTCGCCGTCCCCGAGGCCGAGGGCGGTGCGGGACACGGCCTAATGGAACTGGGCCTGCTCCTGCAGGCGCAGGGCGCCGTCGTGGCACCGGTGCCACTGTGGGCCACCTTGGTCCTCGGGGCGCTGCCGATCGCCCGGTACGGGACGGACGCCCTGCGGGCCCGCTGGCTTCCCGGTGTCGTCTCGGGAGAGACGTTCCTCACGGCGGCGCTCACCGGCGCGGCGGCCAGCCCGACGTCGATGCCGTCGGTCGCCGCCACATCGGCCGGCGACGGCTGGCTTCTCTCGGGGACGGAGCTCGCTGTGCCCCAGGCGCATGTGGCCGCACGCGTCGTCGTGCCGGCGCGGACCGCGGACGGTGCCGTGCTGCTGACCCTCGTCGACCCCGCCGCGGCGGGCGTGACGCTGGAGCGCACGGTCACGACAAACCGGGAGATCCATCCGCATGTGCACCTGGCCGAGGTGGCTGTGGGAGCCGACGAGGTCGTTGCCGGGCCCGGCGCCGAGGGGCGAGCGGCACTCGACGCCACCTTGACCGCCGCCACCATCGGGCTCTGCGCTCAGCAGGTGGGCGTGTGCGAGTCGGCGTTACGCCAGACCGCGGCCTACCTGAACGGACGCCAACAGTTCGGCCGCCCTCTGAGCACGTTCCAGGCCACGCTGTTGCGGGCGGCCGACGCCGCCATCGACATCGAGGCGATGCGGGTGACGTGGCAGAACGCGGCTTGGCGCGTCGACACCGGGCGCGACGCATGGGATGCGGCGCGGGTGGCCAAGTGGCAAGCCGCGGAGCGCGGCCAGCGGGCCGTGCACGCCACGCAGCACCTGCACGGCGGGGTAGGGGCGGACATCACCTATCCCATCCATCGCTACTTCCTGTGGGGCAAGCAGCTCGAGCTGTTGCTCGGCGGGCCTAGCGCGCAGTTGTCGCATCTCGGCCGTGCGATCGCCGCACGCGCCGGGGTGGCCTCGGGGACGGGATCGTGACGACTGCTGCCGCCGCCAACGGCCCGACCTTCTTCGACGTCTCGGTCGGTGACGAGCTCCCGGTCCTGGAGCTGCCGATCACACGCACGCTCATCGTGTCCGGTGCCATCGCGAGCCGGGACTACCAGGACGTGCACCACGATCAGGTGCTCGCTGCGTCGAGGGGGTCGAAGGACATCTTCATGAACATCCTCACCACCAACGGGCTGGTCGGCCGTTACGTGACGGACTGGTCCGGCCCGCGCAGCCGGTTGTCGGAGGTCAACATCCGGCTGGGGGCGCCGAACCATCCCGACTGCACCATGACGTTCACGGGCTCGGTGACCGAGAAGGGCCCGATCGCCGAGGACGGCCGGAGCGGCCGGGTGACCGTGTCCATCCGCGGCGCCAACAACCTCGGCGACCACGTCACCGGGACGGTGCACGTGATCCTGCCCATGGGCGTCGACGGGCACGACAAGGAGGACGCGAGCTGATGGCCGCCGACGCCCACCGCACGGAGCACGCCTTCGCGGGCAACGTGGCCATCGCAGGCATCGGCGCCACCGAGTTCTCCAAGGCGTCGGGGCGCTCGGAGCTCCGCCTGGCCGTGGAGGCCGTCGGTGCCGCGCTCGAGGAGGCCGGCCTTGCGCCTTCGGACGTGCAGGGGATGGTCACGTTCAGCTCCGACACGAATCCCGACATCGACATCGCGCGCAGCCTCGGCGTCGGCGAGCTGACCTTCTTCAGCCGGATCCACTACGGAGGCGGAGCGGCCTGCGCCACCATTCAGCAGGCGGCGCTGGCCGTGTCCTCCGGTGTGGCCGACGTCGTCGTCTGCTACCGGGCCTTCAATGAACGCTCGGGCAGCCGTTTCGGCGCCGGCGTCCAGGGTCGCGCGCCAATCGCCAACACGGAGAACGCGCACATGGCCGCCTATCTGCCGGTGGGCCTGCTGACGCCGGCGTCATGGGTGGCCATGGCCGCGCAGCGCTACCTGCATGTCTTCGGCGCGACCAGTGAGGACCTCGGCCGGATCGCGGTAGCCGACCGCCGCCATGCGGCCGTGAACCCGAAGGCCTGGTTCTACGAGAAACCGATCACCTTGGAGGAGCACCAGGCCAGCCGCTGGATCGTGGAGCCCCTCCACCTCCTCGACTGCTGCCAGGAGACCGACGGCGGCCAGGCCCTTGTCGTCACGTCCCTCGAGCGGGCCCGCGACCTGCCCACGGCGCCGGTGGTCGTGCGCGCCGCCGCCCAGGGTTCGGGCGCCGGCCAGGACATGATGACCAGCTACTACCGCGACGACCTCCTCGGCCTGCCCGAGATGGGCGTCGTCGCCCGCCAGCTCTGGGCGACCTCGGGATTGGGCCCGCAGGACATGCAGGCCGCCATCCTCTACGACCACTTCACGCCCTACGTCCTCTACCAGCTGGAGGAGCTCGGCTTCTGCGGCAAGGGTGAGGCCAAGGACTTCGTGCGCGACGGGCGGATAGAGATCGGCGGCGACCTCCCGATCAACACGCATGGCGGCCAGCTCGGGGAGGCCTACCTCCACGGCATGAACGGCATCGCCGAGGCGGTCCGCCTCGTGCGCGGCACGTCCGTGAACCAAGTCTCGGGGCTCGAGCACGTCGTGGTCACGGCGGGAACGGGTGTGCCGACCAGCGGGCTCGTCCTCGGCGTCGACGGCTGAGTCGTTCGCCCGTCGCTGCGGCTCAGGACGCGCCCGCGCCGCAGCTCGTCATCGCGCTCGAGACCGAACCGACCTGGAACTTGATTGGGCCGACACCCGGCGCATACCAGGTCGTGATCGCCAGCTCCTTGGCGATGACAGGCTGCAACGTCGAATCGAGCTCGTGTTGCGCCGCCTTCTGTGCGTCGGTGACCGCAATTGACTTGAGTGACGAGTGCACTGCGAGCACGTGGTGGAACGTCCCCATCGGCGTGACCAGGACAGAGACCAGGGATCCGCTCTGGCGCAGGTCGACCGCCATTACGAGCGATGACGAGCCCGGCTTGAGGATCGCTTTGAGCTGTGACAAGTCGGCCTGGTCCAGCGGCGCCGAGATGTGCAGCTTCGACAGCGAGGTCCCCCCGCCGAGCAGGGACCGAACCGTCGGGTAGGTCGTGTCGCCCTGAATCTGGAAGGTCTCGCCGATGAACTCCCCGGCGGACGGAACCGAGATCAGCTGCCCCGCGTTCGTCAGGATGTAGTGCAGCGACGCGTTCGTCGGCACACTGGTCCCGTCGACCGTCGTCGAGCTTGCCTCCACGACCGTGACGGATTTTCCGCCTCGTGCCGATCCGACCGAGTCGATCCGCAAGGTCTCGGAGCCGGTGGCGCCGCCCGAATCGAGTGATTCGTGGCACGTCCAGCCGACCGTGAGGGGATAGAAGTAGTTCAGCCAGGTCGGCGAGGAGCTGGACTTGGGGGTGGCGGCCCCGGCGGACCCTGCGGCCCCGGCGGACGCCCCGGTTCCGGCCAGAGTGCCGGCGAGAGCCGCCGCGGCAATGCCGGCCAATCCGCCCCAGCGGGCACACCCCGCCACCGCACCGAGCAGGGGGCGTCTGGATCTGTCCAGGGGTAGGCGCATGCGTGCAGACGGTCTCCTTCGGGCACGTTCAAGTTCCCCTCTGCCTGCTGCTCGCAGCGGGCGCCAGATGCTACGCCGGTATCAGCAACGGGCCCCTCGCATCCGGGGTCGGAGAGGTCTCCCCTCGGGGTGTTCAAAAAAAAAGTATGCACAAGGCGGTTGATACTTTTTTTTACAACGTCCGGGGGGGAGCCTCCTTCGGGTTGAGGCCCGGGGGGGCCGTTGCCAGGGCGCCCGCGCCGCCGCCCGGACACCACTTCGGCGTGAGTCAGCCGCAGGTCCGGGCCAAGAGGCCGAGGGAGTTGTCGTCCGCCCGGGCCAGCACCGCCCCGGCGCTCGTCTCGGACTCGGACGCATCCACCGCAGACCTATACCTCTCTGACCTGGGGTGGAATCACCATTATTGGAACACGTTGCATTTTAGCCCACCAACTGTTAGCGTCGCAGGGACGCCGCCGGCACGGGTAGAGCGCGGCGCGCCGCGGCAGACGACGCAAGACGACCCTGACAGACCCAGACGAGGACGGGCAGACCCATGGAATTCGGCATCTTCAACAGCGTGTGCGTACTGCCCCGGTACGTCGAGCAACACGGCCCGTCGGCCGAGCACGACCGCATCATGGACGAGATCGCCTACGTCGAGGCCGCCGACCAGGCCGGGTTCAAGTACGCCTGGGTCACCGAGCATCACTTCCTCACCACGTACTCGCACCTGTCCGCCAACGAGTCGTTCCTCGCCTACGCGGCCGCCCGCACCAACAACATCCACCTCGGCTCGGGCATCTTCAACATCACGCCCCCGGTGAACCACCCGGCCCGCATCGCCGAGCGTGTCGCCATGCTCGACCACCTCTCGGGCGGTCGCTTCGAGTTCGGCACGGGCCGGGGCTCGTCGACGACCGAGCAGAAGGGCTTCGGGATCGAGGACCCGGAACTGACCCGCGAGATGGTGGCGGAGACCCTCCCGCAGATCGTGCGGATGTGGAAGGACGAGGAGTACAGCTACGACGGCAAGTTCTTCTCCATGCCGCCGCGCAACGTCCTGCCCAAGCCCTACTCCAAGCCGCACCCGCCCCTCTGGATGGCCGCCGGCAGCCCCGGCACCTTCGACCTCGCCGCGGAGCTCGGCGTCGGCGTCCTCTGCTTCGGCTTCTCGAGCCCCGAGGCGCTCACGCCGCTCGTGAGCCGCTACAAGGAGAAGATCGAGGACTGCAAGAACCCGGTCGGCGGCTTCGTCAACAACAACGTGATGATCACGACGCAGATGCTGTGCATGGAGGACGGCGCCAAGGCGCGCAAGGTCTTCCTCGATGCCGACACCAACTACTTCATCGGCATCCTCTTCCATTACCTCGACACGTTTCCGCGCCCGGCGGGCATCCCCACGTGGCCCGAGACCCTGCCGCCGGTCACGCCCGAGCAGCTCGATGCGGGAATCGCCGCGGGCGAAATGGCCATCGGCAGCCCCGACGAGGTCGCCAAGACCGTCGAGCGCTACGCCGGCACCGGGGCCGACCAGCTGTCCTTCGGCATGCTGTCGACCTCCATGTCGATCGAGAACTGCCAGGAGGCCGTCGAGACCTTCGGCAAACACGTGCTCCCGCAGTTCGACAAGGACCCGGTTCACAACACGACGAAGCAGCGCCTGGCGGCGAACGCCGCCTCGGAGTAACCCGGCCGCTACAGGCGGCCGACACTCACAACCGCAACTCGCCCGCCTCTAACCGACGGTCGATCTCCTCCGCCACCGCGTTCGGCGCGCGGTCACCGCAGTCGACTCGGTGCCGCTCTTCGACGCCGTGGCCCTCGAACTGGGTCCACAGGTCGTCGACGACGGCGGCATCCGCCAGCGCACCAGTGTGCGGCGGCTCGACCAGGCGGTCACGGACGCGTTGCTGTACCACGCCGATCGGGGCGCGCAGCACGGCGTAGTTGAGGACGATCCCGTGGGGCTCGCAGGCCGAGGCGAAGAGGTCGAGCATGAAGGGGTAGAGGATGCCCTCGCCCACCGTGAAGTAGCCCCCCTCGGCGAAGACGGCCACGGTTTCCGCCGCCGCCGTGAGCACGACCCGGTTCTGGCGGTGTGCCTCCTCCTTCCACGGCTCTATGGCGCCGCGCCGGAGCTTGGCGAAGAACCAGTCCAGGTCCAGGCAGGCCGAGGGCTCGTGACGATCGGCCACGAGCGGCGCCACCGTGGTCTTGCCGCACCCGGGGGAGCCGGTGAGCAGGAGGAGAGGAGCCGGTGCCGGGTGCCGCATCGGGGCCCATCCTCGCGTGGCCGCCCCCGGAAACACTACGAACCCACAATTTCAGGGGCGAAGGGGTGCGACACCCGTTGTCCGTGGGCACGATTAGAGCCGAACGGCTCTTGAGCCGTGCCCCCCAAACGCCCGACTATCTAGGAACAGATCGCACAGCACTGAGGCGACTCGGACCCGCTGGGCGAATGCTTCCAACCGGAGGATCCCCCCATGCACGGTGAAGCGGAGAACACGAGTGGCGACAGCAATTGGCTGGACCGACTGCAGAGCGACGTCCTGGACGTTCCCGCCGCGGAGACGGAGCGACAGCTCGATGCCGTCAACGGCGCCGTCTTCGAGCGGATCCCCTACGCCACTCTGGAGTACGAGCTCGAGCGTTCGCGCAAGCGGCTCGCCATCTGGGACATCTTCCTGGCGCACATGAAGGCCGGTGCCGAGACGTGGCCGGAGATCCGCCAGGCGCTCACCGAGGAAGAGGTCGACGAGATCGCGGCGATCTGTGACGGCATTCCCCTCCGCGACGTCCTGAGCTGAGGAGGCACCCGCCTTCACGGCACGACACGACGACGGCACCCCAAACCTTCGGCCAGTCGCCCCCAACCTTCGGCCAACGGTCCCCCGGAAGCGACCACCTCGGTGACTTCGACCAACTCGCTCCCGCGCTTCACAGCCTCTGCCGTCGAGGCCGATCCTCCCTCTCCCGGATTCGGGAGGATCGGCCTCCGGCAGTTCGCCGGCCCCGGCGGCCACCACGCTTGAAATTCGTCACCCCCTGACCGAAACGGCGCCGGGAATCGGGTTAGGTTGGGCAATCCGGGACGAAAGCCTGTGCCTTTTGGGTCGGACGGCCCTCTTTTGGCACGGCGTTGTGGCTTACCATGGCCGCAGGCGCTCAGGCCCGGCCGAGCGATCCCGAACCACTCCGCCCCGCCCGAACAATCCGTGCACGCCGATCCACTGCCAGCAAACGCCGAAGGCACCGACCGCAGCCTCGATGCCCTCAAGTGCGAACTGTTCGACGAACCGCTGGCGGATTCGGACGGGCCGGTCGGCCGTACGGACGTCACCACCCACCCGTCGACCCGGCTGTTCGCTCCGGCTGATATCAGTTACGCCACCTTCGAGTTCGAGCTGGAATTGATGCGCAAGCGCCTTGCGGTCTGGGAGATCTTCCGGGGCCACATCAGGGCCGGCGCCACGTCCTGGCCCGAGGTACAGCGCGCACTGACTCCCGAGGACTTGTCCGAGATCGTGCGGATCTGTGAACACAGGTCGCTGCGCGAGCTACTGGTCCACCTCCGCTGACCTCCGCTGAGCCCGTCCGCTGACCTCCGCTGAGCCCGTCCGAACCGGCATAGGCACTCAGGGGGCGGCGCCCACCTCCGCGTTCACGACCTTGGCCGCCCAGGTGTAATCCGGCTTCCCCGACGGCGAGCGCTCGATGGCATCGACGACGTGCAGCCGTCGCGGCACCTTGTAACTGGCCACGAACTCCCGGCAGTGTGCCTGCAGCGCCTCCAGGCTCGGAGGCTCGTGGCCGACCCTCGGCTGCACGATGGCGGCGACGGTCTGTCCCCAGCGCTCGTCGGGTGCGCCGCACACGATGGCGTCCATGACGTCGGGGTGCGAACGCACCGCGGACTCGACCTCCTCGGGGAAGATCTTCTCGCCCCCGGAGTTGATGACGATCGACCCGCGCCCCAGGAGCGTGATCGACCCGTCGGCCTCGACCGTCGCATAGTCCCCCGGCATGACGTAGCGGGTCCCCCGGACCTCAATGAAGACCTCGGCCGTCTTCTTGGGATCGTTGTAGTAGCCCTGCGGGATGTCCCCGGCGCGGGCGATCTTCCCCACCACGCCCGAGCCGGGCTCCACGAGCTCCATGTTCTCGTCGAAGACCACCGTCTGGCCCAGCAAGTGGACGGTCGGGCCGCTCTTCATCGCGGTGTTGCCGGGCGTCACCACGGTCATCCCGTTGTTGCCGCCCTCGGAGGACCCGATGGCGTCGGTGATCACCAGGTTCGGCAGGTGGGCGAAGAAGTCGTCCTTGACCGGGGCCGAGAACAGCGCCGCGGAGGACACCACCGCCAGCAGCGACGACAGGTCGTAGGCCGCGCCGGGATCGTCCAGCGACTCGACCAGCGGCTTGCCCATCGCATCGCCGGTGATCATGACGGTGTTGACCTTCTCCTGTTCGACCAGCCGCCACACCTCGTGGGGGTCGAACTTGGCCATGAGCACGATCTTGGAGCCGACGAAGCTCTGGCCCATGACGCACCACTGGGTCGCGCCGTGCATCAGAGGGGCCACGGGGAGCTGGGTCATCCCGCCGCCGGCGCCCTTCGCCACCATGACCGAGGGGTCGGTCACGCGCTCGTTGGTCGTGGGGTCCGTCCCCCCGCCCAGCGCGTAGAAGACGTCCTCGTGGCGCCACACCACGCCCTTGGGCATGCCGGTGGTGCCGCCCGTGTACAGGATGTAGAGGTCGTCACCTGTGCGGGGACCGAAGTCCCGCGCTGTCGATCGGCCCGACAGCGCATCCTCGTAGCGCACTGCGCCAGGAGCCGGGTCCTCCGCATTGGAGCCGTCCTCGACCACGATCACGTGCCGCAGCTCCGGCAGCTCCGGTAGCAAGGCCGCCACCAGGGGCGAGAACTCACGCTGGTGTACGAGTGCCTTCAGGTCCGCGTTGTGCAGGAGATAGTGCAGCTCGTCCTTCACGTAGCGGTAGTTGATATTGATCCAGATCGCCCGCAGCTTGAACACGGCCCAGGCGGTCTCGACCCACTCGACGGAGTTGTAGGCGTAAATCCCGACGTGGTCCCCCGGGCCGATGCCCTGCGACGCCAGGTAGTGCGCCAGTTGGTTGGCCCGGGCCTCCATCTCGGCGTAGGTGCGCCGCGCCCCGTTCGCGACCAGGTACTCCCGTTCTGGATAGGCGTCGACCGCCGCCTCGAACAGGTCTGCGAGATTGAACTCCATCGCCCGGAGATTAGAACAGGTTCTTATTCCTCGGGCAATCGTCCCAGAGCCGCCGGACCGCGACCGCGTGTCACCCGGCGATCCCCACGATCGGGGCGTTGAGCAGGATGGGACACCCCGATCGCTCCGGACCGCCCGACCGGTCCGGATTATTCGAACAGCTCGGGCTCGCCTCGCGAGATCTCGTCCCACAGCGGCTGGAACGAGAACCACGCGGCCAGGTGCGACGCCGAGTAGTCCCTCGTGTAGCGCGCACCCTCGGGCTCTATCAGCAGCGGGGTCCCCGCGGCTTCGGCCAGCAGCTGGGCCTGGCAGCTGCGCTCCATGGTGATGAACCACCACGCCGCCTCGTCCACCGTGGTGCCGACCGTGAACAGCCCGTGGTTGCGGTGGATGGTGGCCTTGTGCGGGCCGAGTGCGGCCGCCAAGGCCTTGGCCGCGGCCTCTTCGAGCACGACCTGGCCCCCGCCCTCCTCGCAGACCGTGTGGTCCTCGTAGAACACGCAGGCGTCTTGGGTGATCGGATCGAGTAGGCGCCCGAGGGAGGACCACGCCTTGCCGTAGATCGAGTGGGCGTGCGCCGCGGCCACGACGTCCGGCCGCGCCTCGTGCACCGCCGAATGGATGGCGAAGGCAGCCGGGTTGACGGGCCGCGTGCCCTCGACCACCTCGCCCTCGTGGCTGACCAGGATGAGATCGGACACGCGCACGTGCCGGAAGCTCATCCCGAACGGGTTCACCCAGAAGTGGTCGGTCAGCTCCGGATCGCGCGCCGTGATGTGACCGGCCACGCCCTCGGAGAAGCCGAACCGGCCGAAGAGCCGCAGCGCGCCCGCCAGCTTCTGCTTACGGTGGAGCCGCTCCTCTTCGACCGTGGCGAACGTCGGTGGGGTCAGTTCGACCATCTCGCGCGGGGGCCCGCCTTCGCTGCCATTCGCAGGACCTTCGGTTACGGATCCGGATGTATGGGCCATGACCCCAAACTATCGTTTCACCATGGCCTACCCGACCGCCGAGTCCCGTGACATCGCCGCGCCCGCGGAAAAGCTGTGGTCCCTGGTCTCGGACCTGCCGCGGATGGGGGAGTGGTCGCCCGAGAACGCGGGCGGCAAATGGGTGAAGGGGGCGACCGGGCCGGCGCTCGGCGCGCGCTTCAAGGGGAACAACAAGAACGGTGTGCGCCGCTGGTCCACCACTGTGACCGTCGTGGCGTGCGAGCCCAACAAGGTCTTCGAGTTCGCCGTGACCGCGGGCCCGCTCGGGGTGGCGAACTGGCGCTACGAGTTCGAGGACACGGGGTCGGGATCCTGCCGGGTGACCGAGTCCTGGGTCGACCACCGTAAGCCGTGGTTCGCGTCCGTGGCGCGGGTCATGGGCGACCACAGTGCCGACACCGCCCGCACGCAGATGGCGGCCACGCTCCAGAACTTGGCGACCGCCGCCGAGTAGCGCCGGCACCTGCTTGCCTGGCGCTAGACCTCTGCGCCCCCGCCTTCGCCCGCAGCCATTCTTCGCAGCACGTGCGCGGCCGCGGCGGCGTCGCCCGGCCCCTGCCGTTCTTCCAGACGCGAGACCACCGCGCGGCGGTGGGCGACATCGACGTTGCCGCCGTACTTGAACTTCGCCGACACCTCCTCGAGACGGATCTCTATCCCCAGGATCCCGAGCAGCTTCGCTCGGTGCGCCTCGGCGGGGTCGGCCACGTCGACGTCCGGCTGGAAGGCCGCCAGTTGGCGTCGCAGGATCTCGGCCACGCTCCCGGGCGCCATTCGTTCGTCGTGGACGCGCGCCCGCCCGACCAGTTGGACCATGCCGTAATAGGTCGTCGGGATCCCGAGCGCGGGATCCTCGCTCCCCACGGCCTTCCACGCCGACGGGACGAAGGCCCAGTCGTCGGCGACGCTCAGCAGGACCCGCGGGTTCTCGGCCAGGGCGCCGAAGACGGGGTTGGCCCGCACCAGGTGCAGCCAGACGGTGTGACCGGCCAAGACGAATTGGGTCGGCACGACGACCGGCAGCTCGCGGTCGGCTCCGCCGGGTGCGAGCAGATGACCGAACGGATGGGCCTCGACGAAGGGTCGCCATTCCGCCTCGCCGAGCGTGGCGTCGACCGGGGCGATGAACATCCGCCCAGTTTGGCCGCCGGCGCATCGTCCCCTGATCCAGGCGACTCCTCGGATCAGGGCGGATCAGGGCGGCTGACGGCGGGTCAGGACGCGGCGGCCGCCCCGATCTCCTCCTCCGACTCGGCCTTGTGCCGCTTGTAATCCACCTTGCCGTTGGGCGACCGTCCGATGGTTGACACGGTCCGCACCCGGCGCGGCGCCTTGTACGAGGCCAGCCGGTCCTTCACGTGGGCGATCAGTTCCGCCTCGCTGGCCGGCTCGACGCCTTCGGGCGGTTCCACCACCGCCACGATCTGCTCCCCGTAGGTCGGGTGCGGCACCCCCACCACGACGGCGTCGTGTACCGCAGGATGCGTCTTGAGTGCCTCCTCCACCTCCTCGGGGAAGATCTTCTCGCCGCCCGAGTTGATGCAGACCGAGCCGCGCCCCAGCACGTGGATGGTGCCGTCGGCGTCCACCTGGGCGTAGTCCCCCGGGACCGAGTAGCGCACGCCGTCGATCACCTTGAACGTGCGCGCCGACTTCTCTTCGTCCTTGTAGTAACCGAGCGGGTTGCGCCCGGCCACCGCCAGCACCCCGATCTCCTCGGTCCCGGGCGCCAGCTCACGCGTGCCGTCCTCCGAGAGGACCTTGACGTCCGCCGAGAGCGTGAAGGAGGCGGTCTTCGCCGCCGCGCCGCCCCCCGAGACCGACGTACCCATGCCCAGCGCCTCCGACGAGCTGAACGCGTCGACCAGGAGCATCGACGCATGGTGGGCCAGCAGCTGCTGCTTCACCGGCTCGCTCCACATCGCCCCGGAGGAGATGACCATCATCAGCGAGCTCAGGTTCCACTTCCCCGGATGCTCGTCGAGCGCCGCCAACAGCGGCCGCGAGAACGGGTCGCCGACGATCACCAGCCCGTTCACCCCCTCGCGGTCGACGGTGTCGAGCAGCTCCACCGGGTCGTACCGGCGCGACTCCAACAGCACGACCCGTCCGCCCTCGGCCAGGATGGTGTTGGCGGTGAACGCCCCGGTGCCGTGCATCAGCGGGCAGGCGGGCAGCAGCGTCACCCCGCCGGGGCTGGCGGTCAGCGCCGCCCGCACGCCCTCGATGCCGCCGTTCACGTCGTAATGGCGCACGCCGCCGTCGACCAGCTTGGCGAACAGGTCGTCCTGGCGCCACATGACGCCCTTCGGCATGCCGGTCGTGCCGCCGGTGTAGAGCATGTACAGGTCGTCGCCGCTCCGTCCCCACGGGGCGGTCACCCGCCCGACCGCCGACTTCGCCGCGTCCTCGTAGGGCGTCGCCCAGTCCGGACACGGCCCGGATCCGTCGTCGACCCACAGCCAGCCCTTCACCCCGGGCACCCGGTCCAAAATCCGCTCTATCCGGCCGGCGAAGCTCCCGTGGAACATCACGGCCACGGCGTCGGCGTTGTCCCACAGGTAGCTGAGCTCGTCGTCGCCGTAGCGGTAGTTGGTGTTGACCGGCACGAGGCCGATCTTCATGGCGGCCAACGACGCTTGCAGGTACTCGGGGCAGTTGTAGAGGTACAGCGCGACCTTGTCCTGCTGGTGCACGCCGAGGTCGAGCAGGAACTGCGCGATGCCGTCGGCGCCCGAGTCGAACTCCGTCCAGGCGACGTTGCGGCTCCCCTGGGTGACGGCGACGGCCTCGGGCTGCACGTCGGCCACGGTCTCCCACACGTCGGCGTAGTTCCAATCCGTCATCGCTCGCTCCCATCCACCGGCTTCGCCATGGCTACCGCCAAACGCCCGAACCCCCCCGCCCCCGCCGGAATGCGTGAAGCGAGGCACGGAGCCTACGCTGCCCGCGTGGATCTCGGCCTCCCGGGCGACGACGACCCTCGCCGCCGGCAGGTCCGGGAGTGGCTCGCGCAACACCCCCGTCCCACAGGGCGTCAGCTGGCCGAGGCCGGCTACGTGGTGCCCCACTGGAAGGCGCCCTACGGCCTGGACGCCGACCCCGTCACCCAGCTCGTCATCGACGAGGAGCTGCGCCGGGCGGGCGTCCACCGCCCGGTCAACCCGATCGGCATCGGCTGGGCCGGCCCCACGCTCATGTACGCCGGCACCGGGGAGCAACAAGAGCGCTTCATCTGGCCGCTGTTGAGCGGCGAGGAATTCTGGTGCCAGCTCTTCTCCGAGCCCGGCGCCGGCTCGGACCTCGCCTCCCTCACCACCAAGGCCGAGCGCGACGGCGACCACTACGTCGTCAACGGTCAGAAGGTCTGGACCAGCTACGCCCACATCGCGCGCTGGGGGATCCTCCTCGCCCGCACCGACCCCACGGCCACCAAGCACCGGGGCATCAGCTACTTCGTCTGCCCGATGGATGCGCCCGGGATAGAGATCCGCCCGCTCATCGATATGACCGGCGAGCACGCCTTCAACGAGGTCTTCTTCACCGACGTCCGCATCCCGGCCGACCACCTCGTCGGCCCCGAGCACGGCGGCTGGGAGCTGGCCAAGGTCACGCTCGGCAACGAGCGGGTCAGCCTCAGCGGCGAGGGCGCGCTCTGGGGGATGGGCCCGACGGCCGACGACCTCGTGGACCTGATCCGCGCCGCCGGCGGCGCCCCCGACCCCGCCACCCGGGACCGGCTCGTCGACGTCTACAGCGAGGGCCAGATCCTCCGGGTCCTCCGCCTCCGGATGGTCTCGGCGGTGCTCGCCGGCCGCCAGCCCGGCGCCGAGGCCTCCGTCCGCAAGGCCATCGCCGACGCCCACGGCCAGCACGTCATGGGCGTTGCCCGGGACCTGGCCGGCCCCCACGCCATGCTCTCGACCATCGGTCCCGTGGGCGGCTGGGGCCCCGCCGGTGCCGTTACGGATCCCACCTGGTCACGGGGGTTTCTCTTCGCGCTGGCCCTCACGGTGGGCGGCGGCACCGCCGAGGTGCAGCGCAACATCGTCGCCGAAAAGGTCCTCGGCCTACCGCGAGATCCCTGACCCATCGCCGTTACTCCCTCGATGCGAGCGAGCCTTCGCGCCCGCACCTGAGCCGATCGAAGTCTGATCGGCCGTCTGATCTGAAGGGTGGGATGGCCCCGAGGGGCCTGTGATCAGGAGGTCGTGCGGAACGTGTTGCGGAAGCCGCGGATGGTGCTGCTGTCGGGTGTGTTTGCTCTTATCGGCCTGGCGGCCCCCGCCGCCTCGGCCCTGACCTCCGCCGCGGCGCAGCCGTCCGCTGCGCTGGCTGCGCCGGCGGCTGCATCGCATGCGGCGGCCCCCGGCCTCTACCACGTGCCCATCATCGACCCCATCGTGATCCCGGGTGTCTCGGGGCTCTCGAGCATCCTCGGCGGCCGCGCTGACGCCACGGACGTGCAGTCGGCCAACTGGTCGGGCTACGCGGACGTCAACGACACCTACAACTCGGTGACCTCGTCGTGGGTCGAGCCTGCCGCCAACTGCAACAACTCGGGCGGCGGGCTGGGCAGTCTCGGCGGCCTCCTCGGCGGGTTGCTGGGCGGCCCGAGCAGCGCGTCGTCCTTCTGGGTCGGCCTGGACGGATACACGTCGTCCAGCGTGGAGCAGATCGGCACGGACTCGGACTGCAACGGCACCACGCCCAGTTACTACGCCTGGTACGAGATGTACCCGAACCCCTCCGTGACGCTCCCGAGCCAGTACGTCGTGTACCCCGGCGACCACATGACCGCCCTGGTCTCGTCGAACTCGGGCGGGACGTCGTTTGGCCTCGCCATCAAGGACTCGACCGCCGGCTGGATGTTCTCGACCACCCAGACCGGGAGCGGCTTCGCCCGTTCCTCGGCCGAGGTGATCGCCGAGGCGCCCTCGTCGTGCGACCTCATCTTCTGCAGCGAGGTCCCGCTGACGGACTTCGGCACCGTCGACTACAGCGGCTCGGGGATCGCTGATACGGCCAGCAAGAGCGGGACCATCTCGAGCTTCGATGCCGACCAGATCACCATGGACAACAACGGCACCGTCCAGGCGACGCCGAGCAACCTCAGCTCCGACGGCTCGTCCTTCTCGGTGACCTGGGACGCCTCCTAGCCCGACCTCAGAGCCCGACCTTCTGACCACCACATCAACACATCGACAGGCGAGT
The DNA here is from genome assembly GCA_963834405.1 of uncultured Acidimicrobiaceae bacterium. Taxonomy (GTDB): domain Bacteria; phylum Actinomycetota; class Acidimicrobiia; order Acidimicrobiales; family RAAP-2; genus Bog-473. The sequence goes on from CAWIBX010000005.1 coordinate 1,537,153, forward strand.
TCGTTACCCCGCCTTCCCGGGACCGGAAGGCACAGCAAACAGCCAAGCAAGACAGCACAGGGCAGCAACGCAGGCGACCGTTAGCCGCCGTGAGCGGTCGCCGAAGTTTCCGCCCCTCAGCGGGCGGGCGGTACCCACCCGGATCGGCGGGTCCGGGGCCCGTCAGCTGAGGGGGCGGACCCCTGACGTAACTGATGCTTCGGCGGACGTCGACGGGTGTCGGCGACGTCTCAGAGCTCGAGCGGCCCCGCGTGAGCGAAGCCCTGACGGATCCCCTGGCCCGCCCGTGCAGTGAGCTGCTCGGGCTCGTAGAGCATCAAGTACGCGTTGCGGGCGTGGTCCCGGGAGCGGTTGCGGAACACCTCCGCGAGCTCGGCGGGGTCGTCGGACTCGTCCTCGTGGACGAACACCTCGAGGATCGGCGTGTTCGTCATGAGCTGGGCCGTCATGATGCCGGTCGACGCCTCGTGCGCGCACACCTTGTCGACCTTCTCCTTGCCCGGCATGCCGAGCGCCACGACGATCTTGCAGCCCTCTTCCTCGATCAGCTTCTTGGCCGCCACGGCCAGGTCCTTGAAGCCGGGGACGGTCCGCCGGATGGTCGTGAAGCGCGTGCCGTAGCCGGGGCACTGCGCCAACTCGTCGAGGGCTTCGCCGCCCATGTCGTACCGGGCGAACATGGTGTCCACCACGCCGATCAGGTCCATGACCCATTTTCGCGCACCGGAGGGGTCGGTCAGGCCGGCCACTCCTGCGGATTCCGTGACCTCGTCGAGAGTCTCCCTGACCACGGGGTCACCGAGCCCCCGGGACGGCACCTGGGCTCGCCCTCTTGGACCAGAGTGACGGTTCTGACCACTGGAAGATCGGCTCGGCCTACTGGGTCAGGTCGAGATCGCGTGTGGCGTAGCAGTGGTGAGCCCACTCCTCAAAGATCACGTTCTGAAATGCCCCGAGGACGCTGAACTGCCCACTCAGGCGCGCCAGCGGACGGTCAAGTTGGCTGTATGGCGTTTCACGAATGGTTGTGCGGACCCTGGCGACGCGTTCGCCACGTCGCACGAGCACTTCCTCGAGGGACGGACGCGCCCCGAGGTCGATACCGAGTTCGCTGACGGATGTCACAAAGTGCGGAGGTAGACCGATCCGATCGAACGGCGAGGCCATTTCCATCACGGCATCGGATATCCATGCATCCGTGACGAAGAGGAGATGCCGCAGGGTTTCGATGAACGACCATTCGCCGTTGACCCCTCTATCGAGGCGCTCGGCGGGTAGGCGGCGCGCCTCCTCCACGGTGGATGTCCAAAAGGCGTCAACCTTGCCCCAGGCTGCGAGCAGCCCAAGAGGCTCGTCAGCGAGGAGACCCAATGGTTCGATCCGCGCTGCCTGCCGCTGCGTCAATGGTTCTGCGACTCTCGTGCCCTTGATCGTAAGCATCGGAGCCGCAGTGGAGCCGCGGTTCCGGCGGGCAAGGAGCGGTTCCGCACCGATCCAGGAATGTTTGCGGGCGTGCGTCAGGTGGAGCGGATCTCGGCGTGGTCGCGGCAGCGTGCGACCCAGCCGGTCGGGATGACGGTGACGGTCATGCGCCGCCCGCAGTGCGGGCAGAAGCGCGGGGGGTCGAGGGCACGCCCGCATCCTGCGCACTCGGTGGAGGGCCGGCCGCAGCCGGTGCAGTGCATCAGATGGCGGCGGTGAGGGCGCCGATGGGCATCCGCAGGTCGGCGAGCATCTGAAGGTCCTCGTCGGCGGAACGTCCGAGCGTGGTCAGGTAGTTGCCCACGATGAGCGCGTTGATGCCGGCCGTCATGCCGATCGCCTGCAGGTCGCGCAGGGTGACCTCGCGGCCTCCGGCGTAGCGCAGGATCACCGAGGGGAGCGCCAGCCGGAACAGCGCGATCCAGCGCACGGCGTCCCAGGCGCCCAGGACGGGGCGGTCGCCGAGCGGAGTGCCCGGTCGCGGGTTGAGGAAGTTGAGCGGCACTTCGGTCGGCTCGAGCTCCTGCAGCTGGGTGAGGAGCTCGACGCGCTGCGCGTCGGTCTCACCCATGTTGAGGAGCGCGCCGCAGCACAGCTCCATGCCGTGGCGGCGCACGAGGCGGCAGGTCTCGGCCCGTTCGTCCCAGGTGTGGGTGGTGACGATCTCGGGGAAGTAGGAGCGCGCCGTCTCGACGTTGTGGTTGTACCGATGCACGCCGCCCTCGGCGAGGCGGCGGGCCTGGTCCTCGGTGAGGATGCCGGCGCTCACGGCGACGTTCAGTCCCGTGTGCTCGTGGACGAGGGGGACGAGCTCGAGGATGCGCCGCAGCGTGCGCTCGTCGGGGCCGCGGACGGCCAGCACGATGCAGAACTCGGACGCACCGAGCGCGGCGGTCTCGCGGGCGGCCTCGAGGACCTCGTCGGTATCGAGGAAGGGCGTCGCCTTGACGGGCGTGTCGAAGCGGGAGGACTGCGCGCAGAAGTGGCAGTCCTCGGGGCATCCGCCGGTCTTCGCCGAGAGGATGCCCTCCACCTCCACGGTCGGTCCGCACCAGGCCAGCCGCACCTGGTGGGCCAGCGCGGCCAGGGTCATGACCGCGCCATCCGGGAGTGCCGCCAATGCGGTGAGCTCGTCGGCGGTCAGCAGACGCCGCTCGTCGAGCAGCGCGCGCTCGGCGGTGGCGATGACGGTCCGGTCCGCCTCACTCAGGGCGACTTGGGGCGGAGGCGGTGACCCATCCAAAGCATCGCCGGATCGGCCGAAGGGGTCGGATTGGTTGGCGGGTCCGGAGGCGCGACGGAAGGACACGGGGCGCGAGGTGGTCACGGCGCTCACGGTAGTGGCAGGGTGTGGACATCCGGTAGTTGACCGGTGCGTTGGGAGGATCGATGGCCTGGGATTTCTCGACCGAGCCCGAGTTCGAGGAGAAGCTGGCATGGATGCGCGGCTTCGTGCGCGAGGAAGTGTTCCCGCTCGAGACGTTGGACCTGACCTACGAACACGTGAAGGTCGTCGTGCGGCCGTTGCAGGACCGCGTCAAGGCCGAGGGGTTGTGGGCGGCGCACCTGCCGCCGACGCTGGGCGGTATGGGGTTCGGACAGGTCAAGTTGGGCCTCATGCACGAGATCCTGGGCCAGTCGCCGCTGGCGCCGGTCGTGTTCGGTAACAACGCGCCGGATTCGGGGAACGCGGAGTTGCTGGCCGTGGGGATTGAGGCGACCGGGGACCGGGCGCAGCGGGAGCAGTGGTTGCAGCCCTTGTTGGACGGGGAGTTGCGGTCGGCGTTCTCCATGACCGAGCCCAACACCGCCGGGTCTGATCCGACGCTGTTGACGACGTCGGCGGTGCGCGACGGCGACGAGTGGGTGATCAACGGGCACAAGTGGTTCACGAGCAACGGGTCGGTGGCGGACTTCTTGATCGTGATGGCGGTGACCAATCCGGACGTCCACCCGTACCAGGGGACGTCGATGATCATCGTGCCGGCGACGACGCCGGGGGTGGAGATCGTGCGCGACGTCGCCACCATGGAGGACCCCGACACGGTGTTCGGGCGTTTCGGGAACCACGCCGAGATCGTGTACCGGGACGTGCGGGTGCCGGCGGGGAACCTGGTGGGCCGGGAGGGGAGCGGCTTCCAGCTGGCGCAGCAGCGTTTGGGACCGGGCCGCATCCACCACTGCATGCGCTGGCTGGGCCAATCGCGCCGGGCCTTCGACATGCTCTGCGAGCGGGCGGTGTCGCGCTACGCCCACGGGTCGACGTTGGCGGAGAAGCAGACCATTCAGAACTGGATCGCCGACTCCATGGCCGAGATGCAGGCGGCCCGCCTGATGACGTTGCAGGCGGCCTGGAAGATGGACCAGGCGGGGCAGGCGGCCGCCCGGATCGAGATCGCGATGATCAAGTACTTCGGGGCGAAGGTTTTGTACGACGTGATCGACCGCGCCATCCAGGTGCACGGGTCACTGGGATTCTCCTGTGATCTGCCGCTGGAGCACATGTACCGGGCGGCGCGGGCGGCGCGGATTTACGACGGCCCGGACGAGGTGCACCGCCAGACCGTGGCCCGCCAAGTGTTAAAGGGCTACACGCCGCACGAGGTGCCCAGTGAGCACATCCCGACGCGGCGGGCCGAGGCGCAGCGACGGTTCGCCGACCTGTTGGACGCCTTGACGGTGGATGCCTAACCTGCCTGCAGCAGTGCTGCAGTGACCGCTGTCGGCGATCACGCGGGCGCGACAGGCGGACAGGTGCGACAGGCGCGTGATGGAGGAAGATCCGGATGGCTGAAGCATTGATTCTGGAGTTCTCGGGCGAAGGCGTGGACATCCCGGGGCTCTACAAGGCGGTGAACGAAATCCTCGGCGTGGACGCGACCGGAAAGGGCGATTGGCCCGACGGGATTCTGAGCCACACAGCGGGTGTCCAAGGGGACTCGTTCGTGGTCTTCGAGGTGTGGGAGTCCCAGGCCAAGCAAGAGGCGTTCATGAACTCCCGGCTGGGGCCGGCACTGGGACAGGCGGGCGCCCCCGACCCGACCCGGGTCGAATGGTTCTCCGTGATCGGGCAGAAGGCGGACTGAGGCCGAGGAGTCAGCCGCTACTCAGGGGAGTGGGAGACGGCTTCGACGTTGTTGCCGTCGGGGTCACGCACGAAGGCGCCGTAGTAGTTGGGGTGGTACTCGGGCCAGACGCGTGGCTCGTGAAGGGGCTCGGCGTCCTGGGCCAGCGCCGCCCGGAAGAAAGCCTCGACCGCGGCGCGGTTGGGCGCGGTGAAGGCGATGTGTGTCTCGCGAAAGCCGTCCCCGGTCTGTTGCCTCCCGATCCAGAACGTCGCCACGGGCGGGATGCCGTAGCCGATGGCGTCGTCGAACTCCATGACCCGGGAGCCGGCCAACGGGGCGAGGACGGCGTCGTAGAAGGCCGCGCTCTTCTCGAAGTCGGCGCACTGGATGGAGCCGTGGGCGAGCATGGGGTGAGTCTGCCAGGCCCGCCCATTGGTGGACCCGAGGGCCGAGGGCCGAGGGCCCGAGGGCCCGAGGGCATGGGCCGGCGACGACGCAGCCACCTAAATTGCCGACAGTGCTCGTCTCTACGGATTGGGCGACCATCGCCTCCTTCGCCACCGCTCTCGGCACGCTGGTGCTCGCCACCGCCACCTTCGCGTCGATCCGCTCAGCCAACCGGTCGGCCCGCGTGGCGGAGGCCGCCTTCCACGCCCAACTCCGGCCCGTGCTCACCACGTCGCGGCTGCAGGACCCCGTCCAGAAGATCCGTTGGATGGACAACCACTGGTTTGTGCTCGAAGGAAACCGAGGAACGGCGGAGGTGGTCGACGGGAACATCTACCTTGCGATCTCGTTGCGCAACGCCGGATCAGGTATCGCAGTGGCCATCGGGTGGGCGGTCAACCCCGATGTCGCCCTCGCCGACGTACCGCACCTGGAGCCCCAGCAGTTCCACCGGCAAACGCGGGACCTCTACATCGCGCCGAGCGACGTCGGGTTCTGGCAGGGCGCCATCCGGGACACCGCTGATCCGGACTACGTGGCCCTCCGCAAGCGCATCGAGGCGGCGGAGCAGTTCACGATCGAGCTGCTCTACGGCGACAACGAGGGCGGTCAGCGGACCATCACCCGCTTCGGGATGGTCCCGTACCGGACCGACGCCACGGTCCAGTGGTTCCCGAACGTGGCGCTGCACTGGAACCTGGACCGGCCGGATCCGCGCTAGGAGTTCTGGTCAGGGGCGGAGGCCCGCCAGGACAGCGGCACAGCTGCGGTCGAAGCCGGCCTCTTGGTCCTCGGCGAAACCGATGCCCATGAGCTCGAGTGAGACCCAGCCGTGGACGTTGGACCAGATGATCTGTGCCGTCTCGGTCGGCTCGGCCTCGGCGAGCACGCCGGCGGCCATCGCCCGCTGGACGGCGGCGACCAGGGCGTCGAAGGCCCGGGCGGCGACCTCGAGGGCGTGGTCGCTGGGCTCGTAGCCGGGCATGGTGCGCAGGAACATGAGCTCGTAGAGCTTCGGATGGGCGAGGGCGAGGGCCCGGTAGCGGCGGCCGCCCTCCCGGAGGGCCTCGTAGGGATCTCGGACGTCGGCGATGCTGGCGAGGGCCTGGCGGAGCCGCTCGAACCCTTGGATGAACAGCGCCTCGATGATCCCGTTCTTCGATTCGAAGTGGTTGTAGACGCCCATGGTGGCGACCTGGGCGTCGGCGGCGATCCGGCGGACAGAGAGGGCGTCAGGGCCCTCGCTCTCGAGGATGTCGACGGCGGAGGCGAGGAGGTTGGCCTCCATGTCGGCGCTGGGGGTCCTGGTCCGGACGTTTTTCGCCATACCCTCTAGCCTACTGTAGAACGTCGTGCTATAACAATAGTACAGCGTTCTACAGTCAGTTCGGATGCCGGGTGGGCCTCCCGGCGGACGGGAGTGGGAGAGAGGAGATGGAGATGAGCGGAGTGAGCCTGGAGAACCGATCCCAGAGCCGGCTGCTCGGTGCGCACGGCGAGATTCCGGCTTCGCCGGCCGACCGGCGCTGGCTGATCCTGCCGGTGCTGTGCCTGAGCGTCTTCCTGGTGGTCGTCGACAACACCATCGTCAACGTGGCGCTGCCGACGCTGAACCGGCACCTCGGCGCCTCCATCACCTCGCTGCAGTGGATCGTCGACGCCTACAGCCTCGCCTTCGCCGGGCTGCTGTTGGCCGGCGGCGGCATCGGCGACCGTTTGGGGCGCAAGGGCACCATGCAGATCGGACTCGTCTTCTTCGGGCTGTTCTCGCTGGCGGCGGCGGCGTCGGACTCGGCGGGGACGCTGATCGCCTCGCGGGCGCTGATGGGAGTCGCGGCGGCCTTCATCTTCCCCGCCAGCCTCGCCATCCTGACGAGCGTCTTCGAGGACCCGTCCGAGCGCCAGAAGGCACTCGGGGTGTGGGGCGCGACCTCGGGGATCGCCGTCGCCTTCGGCCCCGTCGTCGGCGGCGCCCTGCTCGAGCACTTCTGGTACGGCTCGATCTTCCTCGTCAACGTGCCGATCGTCGTCGTGACCGTTTTGGCGGGTCAGTACCTCATTCCGAAGCTTCCCCGGATCCGGAAGCACCCCTTCGACACGCGCGGTGTCGTGCTCTCGACGGCCGGTGTGACGGCACTCGTGCTCGCGATCATCGAGGGCCCGCAGTGGGGCTGGGCGGCATCGGGGACGCTGGCGTGCTTCGCCGCGGCCGCGATCCTCCTATCGGTCTTCGTGTGGCTCGAACTGCACACCGAGGGCCCGCTCCTCGATGTGCGTGTCTTTACCATCCCACGCTTCAGCGGTGGTGCGATCTCCATCAGCGTCGCCTTCTTCTGCTTGTTCGGGTTCATCTTCCTCATCACGCAGTACTTCCAGTTCGTCAAGGGCTACTCGACGCTGTCGGCGGGGGTGCACACGCTTCCATTCGCGATCGTCGCCGCCGTGTTCACACCGTTGGCCGCAGTGGTCGCGCTCAAGATAGGCAGCCGGGCCGTCGTGACCACAGGCTTGGTACTCATGGGCGGCGGGCTCGTGGTGGCGGCGTTCAACTCGGAGGCCACGACCGCCTACTGGGGACCGATCCTGATCGCCATGGTCCTGCTCGCCCTCGGTCTCTCGTCCATCACGGCGCCGACCGCCGAGGCGGTCATGGGTTCGGTGCCCGACGAGCAGCGGGGTGCCGCCGCCGGCGTCAACAACACGACGCGGGAGCTCGGCGGGACCCTCGGTGTGGCGGTGTTCGGATCGGTGTTCGCGTCGGCCTACGCCCCCAAGATCATCGACGCCTTCCGGCGGCTCCCCATCCCGGCCGGCCCGAAGGCGGAGTCGCACCAGTCCGTGGCGGCTGCGTTGGCCGTGATCGGCCACGCGCCGCATGCCGTGCGCCCCGCGCTGGACACGGTCGTCTTCACGCGCCTTCCACAGCGGGCTCCGGGTGGCCTGCATCGCCGGGGCCGGCGTTGCGGTGCTCGGGGCGCTGGCGGCATTCCGGCTGCTCCCGGGCCGGGTCGGCCAGAGCGCAGCCGTGGGCGTTGACGTGGCCGTGGCCGACCCTGCGCCGTGCGGAACTCCGGGCGAGCTCACACTCGTCACCAGGTGACCCGGCGCCCCCGAGAATCGGCGGACTAAATCCGTCGACGGCGGCGTCCCACGTCGTCGAGGTCTCTCGACGGGGTGCTGTAGAAAAAGTATTCACACCCTCGTTCATACTTTTCCAAATGGCCACAAGGTAACCGTCGGAGGACTCTCGGGGGTCGAGGTCTCTCGACGGGGTGGCGTAAAAGAAAGTATTCACAGACTCGTTGATACTTTTTTTGGAGGTCGGCGGCCCCCCAAAGGAGAGTCGTCTCGGAAGAGGTCTGATCTCGTCCGAGTCCTAGGCGGCGAACACCAATGGCGCGTGGCGGACCCCGGCGATGACCGGGCTCGCCGTCAGCTCGACGGGTCCGGCCAGAAGAAGGGTCTCGAACCGGTCGAGGAGCTCGCTCAAGACGACCCGGGCCTCCAGGCGGGCCAGAGCGGCCCCGAGGCAGAAGTGCGGGCCGAATCCGAAGGCGACGTGCGGATTGGGATGGCGGTCGACCCGGAGCCGGTCGGCGTCGGCCCCGAAGACCTCCTCGTCCCGGTTGGCGGACGCGTACACCAGGAGCACCGGATCCCCCTCGGCGAGGTCCTGTCCCCGGACGGTGGTCGGCGCCGTGGCCGTGCGCATGAAGGAGATCACGGGCGTGGTCCAGCGCAGGAGCTCCTCGACGGCCGACGGCACGAGCGCCCGGTCCGCCCGGAGCGCCGCCCACTGGTCCGGGCGCTCAGCGAGGGCGACCAGCCCGCCCGACAAGAGGTTCCGTGTCGTCTCGTTCCCGGCGACGAGCAGCTGGATCAGGAACATCGCCAGCTCCGCCTCGCTCAGCTGGTCGCCGCCGGACCCGGCTTCCGGGTCCGCTCCGACGTTCGCGAGCACCGACACCAGGTCCTCCGCCGGCGCCTCCCGCCGCTCCTCGGCCACCCCGACGAGATACGCCCACATCTCCGCCTGCAACGCCGCCCGTTCCTCCTCCGAGCGCTCGGACTCCCCAGGGATCACCGCCTCGGACCACTCGAAGAAGCGCCGCCACTGCGACGCGTCGACCCCCAGCAGCTCGCAGATCACCTGCAGGGGGAAGGGGATGGAGAGCGCCTCGACCACGTCGAACGCCTCACCGCTCTCGATCGGGGACACGAGCGCCCGTGCCTTGGACGTGACCCCCTCCTCCATGAGCCGCACCATCGATGGCTTGAAGCCCGGCTGCACCAGCCGCCGGTACCGCGTGTGCCGGGGCGGGTCGGTGTGCATCATGGTCGGAGGGTCGTCGTATGTCGTGCCGATCTCGTCGGTCAGGATGCCCTTGGACGAGCAGAACCCGACGGGGTCCGCCCCGATGGCCGAGACCTCCGGGTGGGTCGTCACGGCCCAGAAGCCGCCCCCTTCCCGGTCCACCCAGCACACCGGCGCGGTCCGGCGAAGCGAGGCATACAGCTCGAACGCATCGCCGCCCGAGTACAGCGACGGATGGAGGAGGCGGGTGGCGTCCACTTCAGATCCGGCTCCGCTCCGGCTCCCGATCCGTCCGATCCGTCCCGACCCGGCGTCAGACGATGATGCCGTTGGGCCGGGGGTCGCCCTGCGCCTCGAGCAGCGCGTAGTACGCCTCGAGCGTGTTGGCGCCGTCGGACACCGTCTCGACCGACCCGTCCTCGGCCAGGTTCAACAGCGCCCCCTCGATGGTGAAGCACACGTCCGTGTCCTCCGTGTTGTCCTCGGGCACGTGGAGGGTGTGCACCGAGTTGGCGGGCTCGAAGAGGTAGGAGCCGGCCGTCACGTAGAAGTCGTACTCCAGGTAGTGCCAGCGTCCGGCGGAGGTGAAGGCGTCGACCGAGCCGGTGTGGCGGTGCGTCTGGAGCTGCACGCCCGGTGAGAAGCGGTTGTAGATGACCCAGGTGCCGTGCTGCACATCGAAGCGCACCACCTTGAGCAGGATGCCCATGCCGGTGTCGGCCCAGGGGGCGTCCTCGGGTGTGACGAGGCGGACGATGTCCGCTGCGTTGGGGGAAGTGGCGATCGACATGGGTGCGGCTCCTGCGGTGTTCAGGCGGATGGTGCTGCTTGGGCGGGTAGGGGAGCGAGCGTAGCCAGTTCGAGGTCGAGGGCCTCTTCGAGCGCGGCGGCGGTGCGCAGCACCACCAGGTCGCCGTGCTGGGGCCCGACCAGCTGGAGGCCGACCGGCAGCCCGCCGCTCGTCAGGCCGGCGCACACGGTGGCCGCGGGGGAGCGGGTCATGTTGAAGGGGTAGGTGAACTGGATCCAGTTGGCCGTCTCCTCGCCGTTGACCTCGCTCGTGATCTGATCGGCGAAGGGAGGCGGCCCGGCGCAAGTCGGCGTCACCAGGATGCGACAGGTGCGGAACAGCTCCACCAGCCGCAGGTTCATGCGGTGGAAGCGGTCGATGATGAGCAGCAGCGCCTCCGCGGTGGTCGCCTGCGCCTCGTTGACGAAGTGGCGCAGGACGGGATGGACCTCCTCCCAGCGCGGATGGCCCATGAAGGGTCGCAGGTGGCGCAAGGTGCAGGCCGCCGTGTAGATGAGGAAATCACCGACGGGGTCTTCATCGAACACGGACTCCAGCACGGAGACCTCGGCCCCCAGCGACGCCATCTGCTCGACGGCGTGGTCGCACAGGGCGCGCACCTCGGCGTCGACGGTGGCGTAGCCGAGGGTGGGGGCGTAGGCGACGCGCACGGGGACGTGGGGGTCGGCCAGGGCGTCGCGCCAATTGGCCTCGGGGCGGGGGAGCGAGCGCAGGTCGGTGGGGTCGGGACCGACGGCGACGTCGAGTGCGTAGGCGACGTCGGCGATGTGGCGGGCCATGGGGCCGTTGGTGGAGAGGTCGATCCAGCCGGGGGGCTTCGGGCCGCCGCTCGGGACGCGGCCGAAGCTCGACTTCATCCCCGAGAGGCCGCAGCAGGCGCTGGGGATGCGGATGGATCCTCCCCCGTCGGAGCCGGTGGCCAGCGGGACCATGCCGGCGGCGAGGGCGGCCGAGGCGCCACCCGAGGACCCGCCGGGGCCCCGCGCGGTGTCGAACGGGTTCAGGGAGGGGCCGAAGATGTGGTTGGTCGTGTTTCCCATCCAGCCGAACTCGGGCGTGTTGGTCTTGCCGACCACGATGCAGCCGGCCGCCTTGAGCCGGGCCACGAAGGGGGAGTCGGCGGCGGCGGGTGGGTCGTCCTGGTGGAGGGCGGACCCGTGGGTGGTGGTGTAGCCGACGGCGTCCTGGAGGTCCTTGACGCCGAGGGGGACGCCGGCGAGGGCCCCGGGGTCCTGCCCGGCGGCGATCTTGTCGTCCAGCGCGGCGGCCTCGGCGAGCGCCCGGTCGGGGTCGACCGCCACGAAGGCGTTGTAGACGGGGTTCAGGGCGTCGATGCGGGCCAGGGCGACCTCGGTGAGCTCGCGGGCGCTCACCTGCTTGGTGCGCACGGCGTGGGCCAGCTCGACGAGGGAGGTGGTACGGAAATCGAGCGTGCCGAGGTCGGCCAGGTTCGCGGTCATCGGTGCTGGTCTCCCTCCCGGTCCGGGCTCGGTGTGTTCAGGCGGACGGCGACAGCCCCGCCACCGCCTCCGCCAACTCGACACCCAGGGGCACGATCGCCGGCGCGGGGATGGTCACGCCGTTGTCCACGTAGCGCTGCACGTGCGCCTTGCACTCGGGGAGCGAGCCGTGGACGACCAGCTCGTCGACCGTCTCGTCGGAGATGGCGGCGAGCGCGCCCTTGCGGTCGCCCGCCGCCCAGGCGTCCCACATGGGCTGCAACGCGGGACCGCGCCCCAGCCAGCGGTGGAACTCGGCGTACGCCGGCACGTTCAGGTAGGCGGTGATCATCCGCCGTCCCACCATCCGGGCGAGATCCTTGTCCTCGGTCACGATGACGAAGATCCGGGCGACGATCTCCTTCTTCTCCCAACCCGGGGACCCCTCCGACTGGGCGGCTTCGCCGGCGGCCTTCTCGACCTCGGCCACCGACGTCGCCACGTCCTCGGCGCTCAGCCAGTTGAGGATGGCGCCGTCGGCCTCCCGGCCGGCCAGGTGGAGCATGCCGGGCCGCAGCGCGGCCAGGTAGACGGGCGGCAGCTGCTCGGGGATGCGGGCGAGGCGGAAGCCCTTCACGCTGAAGGTGTCGAACTGCTCGGTGACCTTCTCGCCGGTGAAGGCGAGCCGGAGGAAGCGCAGGGTGTCACGGACCCGGCGGTACTGGTTCTCGAAGGGGATGCCGTTCCAGTTGGCCACGATCACCTCGGACGAGGCGCCCAGGCCGCAGGCGAAGCGTCCGGGGGCCGCGTCGGCCAGGGCGGCCACGCTCTGGGCCAGGAGGGCGGGGCCCCGGGTGTAGGCCGGCGTGATGGCCACGCCCAGGTTCAGGGTGGGCTCCCAGGCCGCGGCGAGCGTGAGGGGCGTGAAGCCGTCGGGGCCGTCGACCTCGGCGGACCAGATGTCGGTGTATCCGAGCTCGCGTACGCGCGCGAACCACTCGCGGTGCGCGTGGAGCGGGATCCCGTCGAACGGGACGGTGATGCCGGGTCGTGCGGGTCCGTCGCTCATGCCTGCTGACGCTCCTCCTTCGATAGGGCGGATCCGGCGCCATTGGGCGAGTCCGGGTCGGGCTGGAACTCGGCGTCGTCGAGGGCGAGCGCGAGCTCGGTCTGCTCCTCCTCGTCGTCGTAGGGCGGCACCGGGACGCCCCACCGTTCCATCCCCGCCTCCATGCGCTCGATGACGGTCTCTATCACCTCGACCCGGCCGTTGCGCTTGTTCTCGGCCGAGATGACGTCCCAGTGCGCGAGGGGCCCGTCGGTCAACCGGAGCATGTCGCGCACGGCCTCGTCGTACTCGCCCCGCTTCTCCCGGTTGCGCCAGTCCTCCTCGGTGAGCTTCCACGACTTGAGGGGGTCGTCACGCCGGCGGACGAAGCGACGGAGCTGCTCCTCGTGCGACATGTGCATCCAGAGCTTGATGACGATCATCCCCTCCTCCGCCAGGGTGTGCTCGAAATCGTTGATCTCCTGATAGGCCCGGCGCCACTGCACCTCGGTGGCCAGGCTCTCGACCCGTTCGACGAGCACACGGCCGTACCAGCTGCGGTCGAAGATGGTCATGCCGCCCCAGCCGGGGAGCGGCGGCCAGAACCGCCACAGGAAGTGGTGGCGCAGCTGGTCGGGCGTCGGTGCGGCGAAGGCCGCGATGTGGACGTGGCGCGGGTCGAGCGGCTCCACCAGACGCTTGATCGCCCCGCCCTTGCCGGCGGCGTCCCACCCCTCGAAGACCACGCACACCGGCGGTCCGAGCTTGCCGTGGGTGAGCTGCCCGCCGTTGATCAGGCGCAGGTGCAGCAGACGGCGCTGCGCCCGGCCCAGGCGCTTGGCCTCCTCGTCCTTGGTCAGGCGCAGCGACAGGTCGGCGTCCTCGAGGCGGGCGAAGGACGCCGGGTGCTCGCGGTCCCGCTCGCGTTGATGGCCCGAGGGGCCGAGGACGGGCTTGGGGCGGGTGCCACCCCCGTGGCCGCCGTGGTCGCCGTGATCGCCGTGGTGGTGCTCGTGATCGTGGCTGTGACCACGACCGTCCTTGCTCACGTCGCCTGTTGTAGCCGATCCATGGAGGCGGCGGCGATCCGGGCCGACGCGGGTCCCGGCGATCCCACCGCCTCGATCACCCGCCGCACCAGCACGGGCTCGCCGGCGATCACCAGCAGCTCCCGGTTGGAGAGATGGCCCACCCGCCCCACCTTGCGGCCCAACGGGTCGTAGATGCCGATGCGCGCCCCGACGTAGCGGGCCGAGTCGAACGCCAGCGTCGCCACTTCCCGCCGCCGGCGCCGGCTCCGGTTCCGGCTTCGCTGGGGGGCGGCGCACAGCTCCTCGAGCTCCGCCACGTCGAGCCACGACTCGTCGTTGTACGACAGCACCAGCAGGCCACAGTCGACCGACGCCACGACCGACGCCAGCGCGCCCGGCATCGTCCGTTTGGAGTTGAACGCCGACCGCGTGGACGTGTCGCGGGCGTCGACACGCTTGCGGGCCACGCCGTAGGCCTCGGGCGCGTCCCAGGCCACCAGCGTCTCCCACACGTGGTAGTTGGTGAAGTACCGGTGCTGGTTGTACGGCGGATCGAGGTAGGCGAGGTCGAAACGGCCGAGGGTGGGCGCCAACGCGACGGCGTCGCCCCGGACGGCGCGGCCCGGCCCCGCCAGCAGCTCGGGCACCCGCAGCTCCATCCGGTTGGCCGACCGCGGCGCCCACTCCTTCACGTAGGCCATCTGCACGCCCGTCGTCGAGTCGACCCGGTCGGCCGCCTCGATGAGCGAGGTCAACAGCAGCGGGTACAGCGGTGACCCCGCATACTCCGACTCGATGGCGTCGCGGGCGGCGTCCATCCGCATGGCGTTGTGCGGTTGGAAGAACCGGGCCTGACGGTTGAACATCTCGGTGACGTAGCCGTCGGTGCCCGGGAGGGAGTTGAGGTGGGTGACGGCCGCGCGCAGCGCCCGCACGTCGGTGGCGGCGGCATCCGCCTCGATGTAGGTCCGGGCGAAGGCGTCGGCGTAGCGAGCGGTGTCGACGGCGGTCACGTGCACGCCCTGGGCCTTGAAGGCCTGGGCGACACGGGTGGTGCCGGTGAAGAGATCGAGCGCGGTGCGGGCCCCGGAGGCGGCGCAGATCCGGGCGAGGACCGGGACGAGGCGGCGTTTGGAGCCCAGGTACTTGATCACGGGACGTCTCCGTGGTCCCCGTGGCGTCGCATCCGGCCCACCCTACGATGGGGCCTCATGGCCCCCGGGGATGCAGGGACGTCGGCCCCGGACGCGTCGCACTGGGTGCGCTGGCACGCGCCGTACGAGGATCCCTCGTCGAATCTGTCGCGGCGGCTGCGGACGGTGCAGGCGATGGTGCGCGAGGTGCTCGACGGGATCCCGGCCCCGGATGCGGCCGGCGCGCCCGGTCCGGGGACCTTCCGGATCGTGAGCCTGTGCGCGGGCCAGGGGCGCGACGTGATCGACGTGGTGGCGGCCCATCCGAGGCGTGCGGCGGTCTCTGCGCTGCTCGTCGAGCTGGACCCCGTCAACGTCGCCTTCGCCCGGGCCCGGGCCGCTGCCGCCGGCGTGGACGCGCAGGTGCGGGTGGAGCAGGGCGACGCCGCCCGGAGCCGGTGGTACGCCGACTTTGTGCCGGCGGACCTGGTGCTCGTGTGCGGGGTGTTCGGGAACATCAGCGCCGCCGACATCGCCCACACCGTCCGGGCGCTCGCCGGCTGGTGCACGCCGGGCGGCCACGTCATCTGGACCCGCCACCGGCGCCCGCCCGACGCCACGCCGGGCATCCGCGCCGACTTCGCCGCCGGCGGGTTCACCGAGCTGGCCTTCGTGGCCCCCGAGGGCACGGTGATGACCGTCGGCCACCACCGCTTCGACGGCGACCCGTCGGCGGCGCCGCCCTTCGATCCGGACGAGAAGCTCTTCGACTTCGTCGGCGACGGGTCCGCACCGGCGTGAGCCCGTCTTTGAGCCCCCCGTTGAGCCGCCCGTGAGCCCCGACGCGCCAAACGGTCACCGCCTCCACCCGGCGGAGCTCCTCTCCATGGCGTGGCGGACCTTCCGGCGGGAGCCCGCCCGCGTCGTGGTCCCGGGACTCGTGATCTTCGGTCTCGATGCTTTCCAGGGCACCCTCTACACCGTCCTCGCCGTCGACCACCTCGGGTTGGAGTCGCTCGCCAGCACGTTCGTCTTCGGCGCATCGACGCTCGGCCTGACCTTCTACAGCGGGATGCTCGAGCGGCTCGTCGGGTCGGTCGAGCGGGGCGAACCGGCCCAGCCGATCGGACAGGTCATCCGCACGCTGCCCTGGGGCCGGCTGATCGTCGCCGAGGTGATCCTCGTCATCATCGCCGCCGTGGCGGCGCTGCTCGTCGTGCTCCCGGGCTTGATCGTCGGCACGCTCTTCGCGCTGGTCGGCCCGCTCATCAACCTCCTGGACTCGTCCGTGCCCGATGCGTTCCGGCGGTCGGTGCAGCTGGTGGGCCCGCACTTCATGTTGGTCTTCGTTCTCATCTCGGTGCCGCTGGCCCTCGAGCACGAGCTCCTCGTGCTGATCGCGGACCTGATTCCCCACGAGCACATCTGGCTCATCTTCCTGTCCAACTTCATCCTCGGCGACCTCATGGGGATGGCGCTCGGCCTCATGGAGGTCACGCTGGCCGAGCGCCTCGTCCGGGGAGCGCACGGGCCGGGGCAGGGCGTACGCTCCCAAGACATGGAGCTGACCGAGCCGGACACGACCGCGAGGACGCGCCGGTCCGGGAGCACCGGGACGGCCGAGGCGCCGGCGTAACGATCAACGATCGAGGAGGCGACCATGGAAGAGACGATCCACGGAACGACGATGCCGGTGCTCGAGCTCTCGCTCCAGCCGGACGAGGCGGTCGTGTCGGAGGCGGGCCAGTTCAGCTGGATGTCCGACGCCGTGCAGATGAACACCAACACCGGCGGCGGCATGGGCGGCAAGGGGATCATGGGGGCCGTCAAGCGCGCGGTCGGCGGCTCCTCCGTGATGATGACGACCTACACCGCCACCGGCGGCGCCGGGTCCATCGCGTTCGCCTCGAAGGTGCCCGGGCACATCCTCCCCATTGACGTCTCGTCGGGCAACGAGTTCATGGTGCACCGGCACGGGTTCATGTGCGCCACGCCGGGCGTCGAGCTCTCCATGGGCTTCCAGCAGTCCTTCCGCGGTGGCATCTTCGGTGGCGAGGGCTTCATCCTCCAGAAGATCGCGGGCGAGGGGCGGGCCTGGATCGACCTCTCCGGCGAGGTGATCGTGTACGACCTCCAGCCGGGGCAGACCATGCGCGTGCACCCCGGGCACGCCGGGCTGTTCCAGGCGTCGGTGACGTTCTCGGTCGTCAAGGTGCCCGGCCTGATGAACCGCTACATGGGCGCGGACGGGCACCACTTCATAGTGCTGACCGGCCCGGGCCGCATCTGGCTGCAGTCCATGCCGCTGCCGATCCTCGCGGGTGCGCTGTCGCACTACCTGGGCGGGGACGACCACCATCCAGTCGAGGCCGGCGCGGCGGCGGGCGCCTCGGCCAAGGTGCTGGGCGACCTCTTCCGCTGATCCGGCCGATCAGGTGAGGTCGATCAGGTGAGGTCGATCAGGTGAGGTTGATGGCCTCGGCCGGGACGGTGATGGAGACCGGCTTGCCGTAGCCGCCGAAGTTCAGCGTGCTCTTCTCGCCCGGCGAGATGTCGACGATGCGGTAGACGTACGGCGTGCCCTTGGCCGAGATGTACATGTAGCCGGTGGCCTTCTTGCCGCTGGCCGTCTCGGTGTCCTTGACGACGATCATCTTGCGGCCGTCGACGGTGGTCGAGTGCGCCAGGGTGAGCGGGGACTTGTGACCCTCGAACACGGCCTGGGTGAGGTCGGCCGCATCGAGGAATTGGACGAAGGAGACGAAGCGCGAGTCGAGCGCGGACACCTCAATCCACTTGCCGCCGTACTGCTTCGCCTGCGCCGCCGTGGCGTGGGTGGACCAGAATTTCTTGGGCGCGTTGAAGTACAGGAGCGTGCCGACCCGTTTGAGCTGAATGGGGTAGTTGCCCTGCACGAACGTCCCGCCGCCCTCGCCGTCGCCGTTGACGAGCAGGTTGAGCTTGATCGCCGTCTTGCCCTGCTGAATGGATCCGTTGATGTGCACGGAGCCGACCTTGATTTCGGCGCCGATGGCCTCGATGAGCCACTTGTCGGCCGGAGTGGGTGGTGCCGTGGTCGTGGCGCCGGGAGCAGTGGTCGTCGCGGTGGCCTTGGGCTTGCTCGTGGTCGTCGTGGACTTGTGGGTGCTCGCCCCGGCGGGCGTCTGCAGGGCGAGGGCCGAGGCGGCGGTTAGCGCGAAGACGAGGCCGGCGAGGGCGAGGGTGGTCGTGCGCGCCATGGTGCGCGCACCAGTACGGGTAGATGGATTCGGCTGGGCCACAGCGAAAGGGTAGTGGGCACCCGCGGGGCCGTCGGGTCAGTCCGTGTTGGGCGGCGAATTCAGGGAGACGTTGCCTCAGGCTGGTTGAACTCCATCCAGCCGGTGCCTTTCCGGCCGTCGTCGGTGGTGCACCGGATCATCGCCCGAGGGAACCGGCTCGTGCGCCCGTTCTCGTCGTCGCGCAACAGCACGGGGCCGAAGGCCACGGGGGTCACGTCCAGGCCGATGTCGTGCACGGGTGCCGCCGCCAGCTCCATGCGGACACCCGAGGGGAACCCGTGCGCGGCCAGTTCCTCGGTGACCGACAGCGCGGTGAGCGGATGGACGCCGCCGGAGCGCGCCGTCTGCACGTAGCCGAAGAACACCGGCAGGTTGGGGATGCGGATGTCGGCGAGGTGGATGCGGGTGCCTTCGTCGAGGCGCACCGAGCACCAGCACCATCCGAAGGCCCACCAGTCGCGCACACCCCAGGAGTGGTCGCGCTGGCCCTGTCCGTCGACCGCGGTGGTCGCGCCGTCGATGGTGACCGTGCCGCGGACGAGGCAGGGGATCTCGTAGCGCGTAGTGGCGACGTAGTGGTAGGGCGAGCCGTCGGTCGTCCACGACAGGTCGAAGGAGAGCTCGGCGGGTGTCCCCGGTCCGGGTGCGCCGGGCGCACCGTCGCTGCGGTAGACGTCAGCGGGGTCGGCGACGGCTCGTGCCGGGTGCGGCGAGGCGGCGAGGCGGAATTCCTCGAGCGGCCGGCGCAGGTCGATCTCGATGCGGGCGCCGCTGTCGGGCGACGTCGTCACGAGGCCGTCGCCGGGCGGCACCGGCGCGTGGTAGTCCACCGAGCAGATCCCGGGCTGCCCGGGACGCACGATCCACGCCGTCCACCACGCCAGCGAGCGGTTGGGGTAGAGGCCGAGGCGGAGCCATCCGCCCAGCGAGCCGTCGGCCTGCACGAAATCGCAGTAGTACGACTCGTTCCACAAGTCGTCGGGGTCGGGTGTGTGCCGCGTCTCGTCGGAGGGGACGACGGTGTGCGGCGAATCCGTCATCGGCCCGGTCCGGGCTGCATGGCGGTCGCCCCCGGCGGCCCGGGCACCTCGACGATGGGCTCATCGCGGTCGTCGAACTCCGTGCGCAGCGCCCTCGACATCACGGCGTGCATGAAGTACAGCGTCGTGATGTAGGTCAGCTCCAGGATGGCGAGGTCGTCGAGGTGACGGCGCAGCTCGGCGAAGAGGGCGTCGGGCACGCGGCCGTGGTCGTAGACGAGACAATCGGCGTAGGCGAGGACGGTGCGCTCGGCCTCGTCGTACGTCCCGTCCGGCGCCGTCGACCACGCGGGGATGTGGGTGATCTTCTCTTCGGGCATGCCGAGTCCCCGCATCGACTTGGCGTGCTGGCTGAACACGAACTGGCTGCCGGCGGCCCATCCGGCACGGATCTGGCCGAGCTCGCGCAGTTTCGGACTGAGCGTGCGGTCGGGGGACTGGTAGAGGCCGAACCCCTTGACGCAGTGATCGAGGATGTCGGGGCTGTTGGCGAACACGGTCCACCAGTCGCCCGTCGTCCCGTCCCAGCGGCCGGGCTCCGCCACGGGATCACGGCCCTCGAAGAGCCACTCGTACATGGTCGTGACGATCGGCGCGGTGGCCTCGTCCTTGGGGACCTGGCGGAGGCGAGGCAAGGCTGGGTCAGACCCGAGTGGGCTCGGCCGGCAGTTCCGGCTCGGCGGCCATGCGGGCGTCGACGGCCCGGGCCGGGGTGTGCGAGACGTCGGAGAGGTCGAAGTTGCGCAGCCAGCAGGCGAACTCCAGCAGGATCCCGTCGGGGTCCTGGAAGTAGATGCTGCGGACGTAGACGCCGGAGTGCATGTCGTCGCTGATGCCCCATTCGGAGTCGTCGTGGTTGGCGATCTCGGTGCAGTCGACGCCGGCCGCCAGTAGCCGCGCGCGGTACTCCTCGATCTTCTCCGGCGCCACGTCGAAGGCGACGTGGTTCATGGAGCCGATCGCACTGGTCAGGTCGCCCTGGTCGGGGCGGGCGGCCGGGGCGCTGACACCGGGGATGCCGTCCGGGGCGTTGGGGAACCAGAAGAAGGCGAGGCAGTCGCCGCCGCCGCAGTCGAAGAAGAAGTGCTGGCCCATGCCCGCCGGGAGCTCGATGGTCTTGACCAGCGGCATTCCGAGGACGTTCGTGTAGAAGTCGACCGTTCGTTCCATGTCGCGGCACACCAGCGCCAGATGATTAATCCCCCGCAACTCGAAGCCGCCGGTGCTGCCCGTCATCTCTGTGCCTCCCCGCTGACCCGGCGCAGGCCCGAGCCGCCCACAGGATAGGCCCCAATCCTGTGGGTCTCCCGGACCGTAGGACCCTCGTGGCGATCGAACCGAAAGGACGGGTCGACATGGCGTCATGGAGGCCGACGGCGAGCGAGCGGGGCAGCGGTACGGTCTCCGCGACCGCATCCAAGGGAACCGGGACCCGAGCCTGGGTGCTCGCAGGCCTCCTGCTGGCTGCCGGGCTGGTGGTGGTGGCCGCGCCAGCCGTGGCCGGCGCGTCGCATGCCAAGACCATCAAGGTCGGCACGGCGAACATCGCGCAAGTCGGTGTCGTCCTCACAACCGGCTCGGGTTTGACGCTGTACTACTTCACGGGTGACCCACCGGGGAAGGTCACCTGCACCGGTGGCTGCGCCAAGATCTACCCTCCCTTCACCGCTCCCAAGGGCGCGCACATCTCCGGGCCCAAGGGGGTCAAGGGGCTCTCGCTGATCAAGGCCGGCCCAGGGCACTGGCAAGTGGCCTTCGACCACGCGGCTCTCTATCGCTTCGAAGGGGACACCAAGAAGGGGCAGGCCAAGGCACAGGGCCTCCTCGGCAAGTGGTTCGTCGCGGCGAAGAAGGGCATCACGGCAGGGGCGGCTCCCGCCAGCGGCGCCGTCGTGACCGTCCCGACCCCGACGCCGACCACGGCGCCCGGCTCCCCCACGACACAGGCGCCGCACGCCGCGACGACCGTGCCGATGCAACAGACGCCGACCACCTCGGCGCCTGCGCCGGCGCCGGCGCCGGCACCCGCTCCCGCACCGACCACGACTCCGACCACCTCACCTCCCACGACGACCACCACGTCGGGCGGGGGAGGGGGCGTCGGCTTCTAGCGGGTAGGCGCGGGCGCGGGTGCGGGTGCGGGTAACTGTCGCGCGTTAGGTGGCGGCGATCCCGACCACGGGGGCGTTCAGGCGAATACCGCCCATGGAGCCGTAGAACTGCGCGTCGCCGAAGGAGAAGACGCCGCCGTCTGCGCCCTGGAGCCAGTAGCCACCGCCGTCGTGCGTCGCCGCCATGCCGACAATCGGCGCGGCGAGGGCGGCGCCGTACATAGAGCCGTACGGCGCCGCGTCGCCAAAGTGGGCGACGTTCCCATTGGCGCTGGACAGCCAGTAGCCGTTGTCGTCGTGGCTCGCGGCCATGCCGGTGATGCGGTACCCGCCCGGCGCGAACGGCGGCTGTCCCTCGTTCGGGGCGTCACCGAAGTTGAAGACCTGGCCATTGGCGTCGACGAGCCAATAACCGCCGCCGAGAAAGCCGGACGCATCTGCCGTGACGGGATACCCGAGGTCGTCCCCTCCCGTCGATCCGTAGAAGCGTGCATCGCCGAACGCAAACACCCCCCCATCGCTGGCGAAGAGCCAATATCCACCTCCGTCGAGCGTCGGGATCATGCCGATGATCGGTTTGTTCAAGACGATGTTCCCGGTCGAGCCGTAGAACCCTGCGTCACCGAAGGCAAACACGCCCCCATCACTGGCGACCAGCCAGTAGCCGCCGCCGTCCGGCGTGTGTGCCATCCCCACCACCGGTTTGTTCAGCCTCATGGAGCCGGTCGACCCGTAGAACTGTGCACCGCCGAACGTGAAGATGCCGCCGTCTGACGCGACCTGCCAATACCCGGGTCGGGGCGGGGGTGGACCGGGGCAGGACGGGTTCGAGGCAGCCGTGGCGTTGATCGCAGGACTGAGCTGGGGAACCGGAGGCGAGTTGCCGGAGAACGTGAGCGTGGCCAGGTACATCGGCCTGATCCCGCAGTAGAGGTAACCGATGGTTTCCCCCTGCCACGCCGCGAAGGCCATGTCGAGTTGCGAACCGACCTGGAACACGTTCGGGCCACCAGGGCCCGACATGCCGGACGCGGAGGCGAGGATGGGGTTCGACGAGGTGGGTGCGTCGGCGCAGGCCGCACTTGGTCCCGACGGGCAGAGCGCCCAGCCGATGGCGTAGCCGGAGGACCCTTCGTCGCTGCCCGAGTAGAAGAGGTAGTAGGTGTTCTGGTGGTCGACCATGTCCGGTCCCTCGACGATGCCGCCCTGCCACGTCTCGTCGTTGACCAGCAGCTGGGTGGGCGCGGCCGGCGAAGCCGGGAGGAGGAGGTCCGAGTTCAGCCGGGTCGACCAGATGCTCGTGCCCTCGCCGATGTGGTTGCCGTCGCTCTTCCAGAGAAGCCACGAACCGCCGCCCGCGGGGTCCGTAAAGATGTCCGGATCGATACTGCCGCCGTAATTCCCGTTGTCGACGGTCGCGCCGGCGTCGGACCCGTTCTGGCAAACGACCGGCGCGCCCGAATTGTCGACGTACGGCCCAAGTGGGCTGTGCGATGTGGCCATGCCGATGCACTGGTCGTGGTCCCAGGCCTCGGTCGCGGCGTAGTACATCACGAACTCCGAGCCGTTCCACGCGACACTCGGCGCCCAGGTATCGCCTTCTACAGCCCACGAAGGTAGGTTCGGCAGAGCATCCTGGCTCGACGCGCTCCAGTTGGTTCCGTTCGTCGACGTCGAGACCTGCACGTTGACGAGGTTGGGCGCCGAAGTGAAGTTCTGCGTCGCGAACGCGTAGTAGCTCCCGTCGAACGCCATGACACTCGGGTCGGGGAAGTCCCCCGGGTGCACGGGCGCCCAATCAGCACCCGCCGGAGCTGGAGCGACGGCAGCAGTGGAAAGAATCCCGACCGTGCTCGCCAACAGGGCACCCACCGCGACCACGACGCCGAGGCGCGCGCAGCCGAGGACACGCCTGACACGGGCCCGTGAGATCGTTGAAGAAGACATGCCGCGTCCACTGCTCCCTGTCGCCTAGTCGCCAGCCGCCTATCGCCGGGAGCGCGGGAGGCGGGCCTTCGGTACTGCGGTGCTACGCCGCGTCCGTCGACCACTCCACCGACGTCGCCGGGCGTCATGCTATCTATCGAGCCGTCTCTCGATGGATCAGGCGGGTCCCGCCCCCCGATCGGCTGCGGGGCGCCCCGAATAGGGTGGGCGTCGGCGGATCGCGCCGAATGTGCGGGACCAGGAAAGGGATGACGATGACCGAGGCGCCCAAGGAGACCGAGGAGCACAAGGGGCACAAGGAGCACAAGCCTGTGGTCGACGCCGGCTTCAAGTTCATGAACGCGACCCACCGGGCCGTGTTGAAGGTCACCGGCGGCCGCTATCCCAAGACTCTGTTCGGCATGCCGGCGGTCGAACTCCACACCATCGGGCGGAAGACGGGTGAGCGCCGCACAACGATGCTGACCTCGCCCGTGCACGATGACAACCGGATCGTGCTCGTCGCGTCCAAGGGTGGTGACGACCGGGACCCGCAGTGGTACCGGAACCTGACCGCGAACCCCGAAGTGGAGATCACGATCGACGGCACCACCAAGCAGATGCGGGCACGAACCGCGTCGGCGGAGGAGAAGACGGCGCTGTGGCCCGAGATCCTCGCGTCCTACAAGGGCTACGGCAGCTACCAGAAGCGGGCGGACCGGGATATCCCCGTCGTCATCTGCGAACCCCGCCGCAGCGGCTGAGGGAGCGAGCGCGCGGGGCGGGCATTGCAGGTAGCACGGTACGATGCGCCCGATGTCCATGGAGCCAGCCGGCGCGAGCGGTGATGCCCTGAGCGAGGGCGCAGGCGCCGGCGCCGGTGCCGGGGCGTCCGACAGCGCGTTCGACCTGAGCATGGCCGTCTCGCAACTGGCGTCGAACGACACCGACGTGAGCATCATGCTCAAGCTGTTGGTGTCGCAGCTGGCGGGGGTCCTCGGCGACCGCATGGTGGTCGAGCGTGCCGGTCGCTTTCGCAAGTCCGACGAGGTCAAGTCGGTGCGCATCACGATCGGTGACGACACTCTCGAGGCGGTGGTCGAGGGCGCGACGGTGCGTTGCGCCATCGGGCACTCGTCGGGGGGGATCCGGATACGCAGCCAGCAGTGCGGCATGGGCGAATGGCTGACCCGTCTGCTCTCGGCCTTGCAGTCGGAGGCCGCCAACAGCGAGCGCACGCGCCTCGCCCTCGAAAACCTCGTGATCGGAGGATCGTCGTGACAGATCCGTCTACGGACCCCGCCCCCGCGGAGCCCACCGACCTCCCTAAGGACGCCACCCACCGCCTCGAAGAGCTGGAGCACGGGCTCTTCACGTCTGACCTGTCGGTGAACGAGTTCCTCCTCGTCAAGGAGGCCGGTTTCCACCCGTTGGGCTTCGTGATGGGCTCGTCGATCTACCACATCGGCATCCAGACCCGGAAGTGGGGGGAGAGCCAGGAGCTCAGCAAGCTGACCGAGGCCATGTACACGGCCCGGGAGCTCGCAATGAACCGGATGGAGGAGGAGGCCGAGGAGCTCGGTGCTGACGGCGTGGTCGGCGTGCGCCTGGACGTCAACTACTACGAATGGGGCAGCGATTCGGCCGAGTTCATCGCCTTTGGCACCGCGGTCAAGTCCGAGGACGGGACCTCGTACCGCAACGCGCAGGGCAAACCCTTCACCTCCGACCTGTCGGGTCAGGACTTCTGGACGCTGATGCAGACCGGGCACGTGCCGCAGGCGCTCGTGATGGGCACCTGCGTCTTCCACATCGCGCACCGCAAGCTGAGCCAGGCCCTCGGCTCCATGGGGCAGAACGTCGAGCTCCCCAACTTCACCCAGGCCCTCTACGAGGCCCGGGAGCTGGCCATGACCCGCATGCAGGACGAGGCGCAGCAGCTCGGTGCGAACGGCATCGTGGGCGTGCGCCTAGAGGAGAAGTCGCACCAGTGGGGCTCGCACACCATTGAGTTCCTCGCCCTCGGCACGGCGGTGACCAAGCGCGGAGGCGAGGTCACCCTGCCCAAACCGATCACGATCATTTCGCTCGACAACTGATGGGCGAGTGATGGCCGACGTGAGCAGCAGCAGCGACCTGCCCGAGGCGGCCGCCCGCCGTCTGGAGTCGGATGCGTTCTCGTCCGGTCTGACGGTGCCCGACTTCGCCGCCTGTCTCGATCTCGGACTGCAGCCGGTCGCGCTCGTGCAGGGGTTCTGCGTCATGCAATGGGGTTGGTACGGCGCGGGCTCCGTGTACATGCGGGGGATGTCGCCCTACGCCGGCGGCCCCGAGAGCGCGGGCGCCTATTCCGAGACCTACCGCTGCCCGCATGGTTACGTGTCGGCGGAGCACCGGGCGTGGGGCCAGAACATAGAGCAGACCTGGGTCGAGACCGCCTGGAACCAGGGGTACGGGTCGGCGTTCGGCCGGATGCTCGAAGAGGCGCAGGCGCAGGGCGCCCACGGCGTCATCGGCGTGGTGGACCGCGTGGAGAACGTGGCCGACACGGGGACGACCGAATTCCACTTCCTGGGCACGGCGGTGGTCGTCGACGGGGGACCGCCGCCGGCGGGCGGCGTCCCGTGGACCACCTACCTCGCCGGCCAGCGGCTCACCAAGTCGATCGAGGCGGGGTTCATGCCGGTGGGCGTCGTGGCGTCCCTCGCCTCCGTACGGGTGTGGGCCTACTGCATCACCGAATACCTCATGGAGGGCTCCATGAGCTGGGGTGCGCCCACGGGGCCCCACCCCGTAGAGCAGGTGAGCCGGGCCCACATGGCGGCGCGCCAGCTGGCGCGCAAGCACGTGCGTCAGCAGCTCGGGGGTGACGCCCTGCACGGGGCGCGCATCGATGTGGTCACCCGCGAGCTCTCCCAGGGCGACGAGGTCATCGACTGCACGCTGCGGGGCAACCGGATGCGGCGCTTCAAGGACTTCGACCCGCTGGTGCTGCCGCGGCCGACGGTGCGGCTGTCGTGACGCGGACGGGCACCGATCCGCCGCCGGCGGGCACGCCGCCGGATCTCCGGGCCGAGATGCGGCGCGGCGCCGAGGCGATCGCCGGCGCGCCGGGGCCGGGCGAGGAACAAGGGCAAGGCGGCGCGCGGCATCACGTCGGACCTCTCGGTCGACGAGAGCCTGCTGCTCCACGCCGCCGGCTGGGAACCGGTGGATCTCGTGTGCGGCGTGGGCGTGGTGTCGGTGCCGGTCGGCGTGTGGAACTGGGGGGCCGGGCAGATCGCAATGGCGTCGGACGCGCACAACGCCGCCGTCGAGCGCGCGGCCCAGGAGCTGCGCGACGAGTGCTCCCGGGTGAAGGGCCACGGCGTGGTCGGCGTGCGGGTCGAGGTCTCGGTGCGCACGCATTTCATAGAGGTCGAGCTCGTGGGCACGGCCGTCCGGCCCATGGCCGGGGTGCACGACCCGAGGGGCGAGGACGCCGCCGTGGCGATGCCCTTCGTGTCCGATCTCTCGGCGCGCGACTTCACGCTGCTCCAGCGCGCCGGCTGGATGCCCGTCGGTCTCGCGTTCGGCGCCAGCTTCGTCTATGCGCCCCGCCGCCGGGCCGGCGCCGCCATGAAGCAGTCCACGCAGAACGTGGAGCTCACCAACTACACCGAGGCCATGTACGCTGCCCGCGAGTCGGCCATGGAGCGGATGCAGCGCTCGGCGCTCCAGGTCGGGGGCGAGGGCGTGGTGGAGGTGAAGGTGACGGAGGGACCGATGAGCTTTGCCCGGCACGCGGTGGGCTTCACGGCCTGGGGCACCGCCGTCAAGCTGGTCGCGGACATGCACCAGTTCGTCGCCCCCGAGGTGGTGCTCCCACTCGACGACGCGGTCGTCACCTTCGAGGCCGGGAGCCTGCGCAGCGACACCCAGGGACGGCAACGCGGACGGCGGCGGTGAGACGGTGAACCCGGCCATGGATTGGGATGCGTGGGCCCGTCGCTTCGAGTCGATCGGGGGTCCCGACGCCTTCGCCGCGCTCTTCGCCGAGGGCGGCGTGTTCTGCGATCCGGTGACCCCCTGGACCACCGACCTGCACAAGGTCGCCCGCGACACCGACGCCATCTTCCCGGATTGGGCGCAGCGGGTCGACCGCATCCGCGGCGGTGACGACTGGGCCGTCTTCGAGTGGACGGGCACCGGCACCTTCATGGCCGACGGCCATGAAGGGGTCCCCATCCACATGCAAGGGGCGACGGTGATAGAGGTCGACGCCGACGGCAGGGTCACGTCGTGGCGCGACTACCTCGATACGAACGAACCCATGCAGCAGATCCAGGCGGGTCTCGCCGCGGGCGGGAAGGACGTGCCGGCCGGCACGTAGCGGCGACCGGCGGCCGGCTCAGGCCTGGTCGGCCACCGCCTGCACGTGCGCCAGGCGCGCGTCGCGGGCGGCATCGTTCTCTTCGGCGGCCCGCTCGTCGTCGGCCATTTCCGCGTCGATGTCGGTGTCCGCGAAGCCGATCACACCCATCTCCTCGAAGCCCTTGCGCAGGATCGGTCCCCACAGGCCGATGTCGCGCAGGATCGGCACGATCCGCATGAACAAGAAGTTGCGGAACATCCGCCACGTCTCGCTCTCCTCGACGTAGGTGGTGAGCTCCTGGGGCAGGTCCAGGCGCTCGAAGACCTCCTGGCCCAAGAAGCGGTCACGCATGAGGTAGCAGGCCTCGACACAGAACTGCTCGCGCTCGTCCCGCTCGGCCTGGGTGAGCTGTGGGTAGTAGTCCCGCAACGCCAGGCGGCCGAACATCACGTGCCGCGCCTCGTCCTGCATGACGTACGCGTTGAGCGCTTTGGCCAGCGGTTCGGTCGCGTTGTTGCGGATGATGCCGAACGCGGCGAGGGCCAGCCCCTCAATCAGGACCTGCATGCCGAGATATGTCATGTCCCACCGGCTGTCCGAGATCACATCGTCGAGCAGCGCCTTGAGATCCTTGTTGAGCGGGTACACCAGTCCGAGCTTCTCGTGCAGGTAGCGGCTGAACACCTCCACATGACGCGCCTCGTCGATCACCTGCGTCGCCGCATAGAACTTCGAGTCGACGTCGGGCACCGTCTGCACGATCTTGGCCGTGCAGATGAGCGCACCCTGCTCGCCGTGCATGAACTGGCTGAAGCGCCAGGCCTCGACGTGGCGCCGCAGCTCGCCCTTGAACGTGTCGTCCCACTTCTCCCACCACTGGGTGCCGAAGAGCGGGTTCATCTCGTCGGGCATGCCGACGGGGTTGTCGAGGTCGACCTCGAGGCTCCAGTCGAGACGGTCGCTGCCGATCCACTGCCGGCGCGTGCCCTTGTCGTAGAGCCGCAGGAGCTGGTCCCGGCCGCCCGTGTAGTCGAAGTCGAAGACGGTGGTCGCCGGGGACTCGACCCCCCACCTCGGCTCCGGCGCGGTGTCCGCGTTGGGCATCGTCGGGCTCGTGGTCATGCGTCGCCCCTTTCGGGTCAGCGTGGAACGGGCTCCCCGGCCCGCCGCCGTCCCGCGACGCTACGCCCTGCCCGCGTGGTGTCAAGTAATACGGTGGAATTCCCCTTTTGGAACTCCCGGCCGTTCCCTCAGCGGAAGTCGAACGCCACCTTTATGGCGCCGCTCTCCTGCTGCGTGGCCAACGCGATGAAGGCGTCCCGCCACTGGTCCAACCGGAAGGTGTGGGTGAGCATCCCGGTCATGTCGACGCGTCCCTCGGCCGCCAGGCGGAGGTAGTGCGCGATCCCGTGCATCCGGATGCCGTCGACCTCCTCCACGCCGAAGGCGTTGGAGCCGACCCAGGAGATCTCCTTGAAGTAGAGCGGTGACCATTCCCAGCGTTCGGGCGCATTGACGCCGCTCTTGACCAACGTGCCGCGCTGTTTGAGCAGGCGCACGCCGACCTCGGACGTCTGCGTCATGCCGACAGTGTCGTAGACGACGTCGATGCCACCCGGGTGCGCCATCGGCAGCCCGCTGCCGGGAAACTTCTGCAGGACGCCGCCCGACCAGGCGGCCGCCTCCTCGAGCAGCTGCTCCACCGGGAACGGGTCTACCGCCGTGGCGCCCAGGCGTTCGGCGAGTGCCTTCTGCGCCGGGAACCGCGCCACCACCATGATCTCGACGTCGGGGTAGAGCGCCCTCAGGATGGCGGTGGCACAACTGCCCAACGCACCCCCGCCGTAGACGAGCGCCTTGCCGCCGGACGGGGGCGGGTGCCGGGTGACCGAGTGCAGCGACACCGCGAAGGGGTCGCCGATGACCGCCACCTCGTCGCTCACGCCCTCGGGCACCGGGATCAGCATCGACTCGTGCGCCGGCAGGAACTCGGCGAAGCCGCCCGGCGCGTCCTTCGACGTCCCGGTGTGTATGCCCGGCGCGATGGGTCCGTCGGTGAAGTGCCAGCACAGGCTGTAGTCGCCGGCCTGGCAGGAGGGGCAAGGCGGGTCGACGCCCCGTGGTCCGCACGAGAGCCAGGGGTTGAGGACCACCCGCTGTCCCGGCTCGAGCGTGGTGACGGCGGGGCCGACCTCGACCACGTCGGCCACGACCTCGTGGCCCGGGACGGTAGGGAGGGAGAAGTAGCCATTCAGCGCACTGTCGCTGAAGTCGTCTCCGAAGTCTCCGAAGACCATCTTGGCGTCGGACCCGCAGATGCCGGTGAGCCGTGTCTTGGCCACCGCCCAGTCGTCGCGGATCGGTTTCGGGCGATCGAGGTCCTGCAGCCGCATCGGCGTTCTCGAGAGGCCGACCAGGAGGTAGTTCGACTCGTCGGGTGGATCCCAACGCTCCGGCTTGACGCCGTAGAGAAGACCCTGCACGTGTTCCCTCCCTATTGTCCGGTACTGCTGCGGGTGGCGGAGACGACAATGGTCAGGAAGACGAGCCCGACGACCACGAATCCGACGATGATGCCCGCCAGGGCGAGGCCGTCGCCGCGTTCCGGTCCGTTCGACCGGCGGATCTTCGAGCGCGCCACGAAGCCGAACACAATGCCGGCGACCGCGGGCAATCCGAGAAGCAGGATGCCGGCGCACGAGCACAGGAGTGAGGCGACGGCGAAACCGTTGGTACCGCGCGAGGCCGGCGCGGAGGCGGAGGGCGGCTGCGGCGGGTATCCGTACGGCCGATACGCCGGCGTCTGCATCGGCGCGTGCGGGTTCGGCTGGCTCGTCCACGCCGGCGTGCTGACCACTGGCGTCGGCCCGGTCCAGAGCTCAGGCGGGTACCAGCGGCCGTCGGACGCCAGCCACCATCCGGGGCCCTGTGCGCTGTCGCTCATACCGTGACCGTTCCCTGCCGAGTGCGATTGCGCCAAGGAGCATACGGGGCGGTCGATCGCACCGCCGTGACGCCGGTGTTCACTCGATGTAGGGGCAGTGACGGCACCCCGTGTCACAGCACGTCCCGCGTCGCGCCAGGTATCCCGCCGTGAACACAGTCAGGCCAGACGACGGATCGAGATAGGAGTCCTGTCCCGCTTCCAACGCCCTCCGGTGCGCGGCGAGCACTGCGTCATACGCCGGATCCGAGGGCGACAAACGGCTCGGGTGCGGCTCGCTGAGCGGCCGGTCCGCCAGTGGACGCTTCGGTGAGTCCGGCTGCAGGTCGGCCTGCGGCGGCACGGGCTGGGCCTGAGCCTGGGCCCGGCCGGTGCGCTACCTCCGTGCGGTCTTGCGCGCCTTGGTTGCCTTCCTCGCCGGAGCCCTACGCGCGGTCGTCTTGCGTGCGGGTGCCTTCCGGGCCGGCGCCTTCTTGGCGGGCGCCCTGCTCGCGGCGGCGGGCGCAGACGACTTGCCTGCGGCAGCGACCGCCGCGTTGTCGGTCGGGAAGACACCGCGGTTGAGCTTCGGCGCCGTGGCGGGAGCAAGCACCGCGTCCTTGAACGCCTTCACCGGAGTGATGCGCGCCTTCTTCGATGCCTTGATCCGAATCGTCTCACCGGTCGCGGGGTTGCGGCCCATGCGCGCCTTCCGGTCGACCTTGACGAACTTGGCGAACCCGGTGATGGCCACGGGCTCACCCTTTGAGACCACTGCGGTGACCACATCGGTGAAGCCGTCGAGGACGGTCACGACGGTCTTCAGGTCGGTGTCGGACTGGACTGCGACAGCTCTGGCTAGTTCTCGCTTGTTCATGGGCGCCATTGTTGCCGAAGCGCGCACCCGCGTGCACATCTTTCAGGCATTTTTCGCCCATTTTCCGCATCGCGGGTGTCTCTGGACTTGTGCCATGGGCGCGCCGGAGGGCGCGGCGTCAGGCCTCGGTCAGCAGCTGGCCCCAGTAGGGAAGTGCGTCCCGTCGCTTCTCCATGAGGATGATCACGGTTCCCCATGGGTCGTGACACCACGTGGTCCGCAGACCCGCGACGTCCGCGATACCCGAGGTCAGGAACGTAACCCCCCGGGCTTCGAGCTGGGACCGCGTCGCGTCGATGTCGTCGCAGAGCACCCCCACATGGGTGATCCCGGACCGGGTGACGGACGGCCGGCCGGCCTCGGGCGCAGGGACGCCGGCCACCGGATATTCGATCAGCTCCAGGACGCGGTCTTCCTTCCCGAAGCCGACGATGGCGGCCGTGAGGACCACCGGGCTGGCGACCAACTCGCCCATGTCGCGCTCTATGGCGGCCCCCTCCATGCGGTAGGCCGGGGACAGCAGGCGGAACCCCATGACGTCGGTGTACCAACGGACGGCCGCTTTGACGTCAGGCACACAGACCGCCGTATGGGCCATCCCGGTCAGCACCGGATCAGCGTACGCGGTGGGACGGTGGGAAGGGCGGTCCGTGGGGCGGAACAGTGCCGGCGGAGGGTGGTGGCGGAGGGTGGTGCCGGAGGGTGGTGCCGGACGGTGGACCCGGGCCTGGGCGCCTAACTCCAGCGCGCCAGTTCCGCCTTCACGCGCTTGTCCCAGAACTTGATATGGAGGTTGACCCGGCGGCGGATCTTCCGTAAGGCCATGATCGCGACGAAGCACAGCGGCGCCAGGAAACCTGCGAAGGCGCTGATCGTGATGATCCGGAACTCGTTCGTGGAACGCCCCCCAGCCATGCGCAAAGTGCTACACCAGGGGGGACTAAGACGGCAAGGGGCCTTTGTCACTGGCCCCGGCCTGGGATATGGGTGAGCATGCTCCGATGAACGACGAGCAGCCTGAGCAGCCGGCGGGAGCGGACGGAAGCCCTACGGCGGAGCCGAAGCGGCCCCGCGCCCGGCGCACCCGAGGGGTCATCGCCTGGATCCTCATCGTTCTGGCGTCCTTGCTCATCCCGATCTCGGTGATGTCGGCCTGGGCCATCAACACCGTCACCAACACGGACCAGTACGTGGCGACCATGGCGCCCCTGGCCCGGAACCCGGTGATCATCGACCACCTGGCGACGAAGGCCACGAACGCGCTCTTCTCGTCGCACGTCGTTCAGAACAAGGTGACGGACGCGCTGCCGGCCAAGGCGAAGCCCCTCGTGCAGCCGATCGTGTCCGAGGTGAAGACGTACGTCCACGGCCTGGCGGTCCAGGTGATGGAGAGCCAGTACTTCGGCACGCTCTTCGACACGCTCAACCGGCACACGCACGACGCCGTCGTCGACATCCTCACCGGCAAGCAGTCGGCGCTGACCAAGCGGTTGGAGAAGGGGGGCGGCATTGTGCTCAACCTGTCGCCCGCGCTCAACCAGATCATCGACAAGGCCAATTCGCGTGGGGTGACCCTGTTCAACCCGCTCAAGCCCCTGTTGGCCCAGAACGGGAGCAGCAGCCTCGGCCTCACCGTCGTCTCCAAGCAGCAGGTCTCCAAGTTCGCGGGCGCCTTCAACCTGCTCGTGAAGCTCGGCTGGGCCGTCCCGGTGACGGCCCTCGTGCTGGGGATCCTTTCCATCCTGATCGCCGTGCGGCGTCGCAAGACGTTGCTGCGGCTGTCCATCGGCGTGGCGCTGTTCACCACTGCGTTGCTCGCCGCGCTCTCACTCGGGCGCAACGTGTTCCTGCACCAGGCGACCGTCCACGATCTCGATCGCGACGTGGCCGCGGTGGTCTGGGACACGTTGCTCCGGTACCTCAAGACAGACTTCCGTTGGATGCTGCTGGCGGCGATCGTCGTGGCGTTCTTCGCGTGGGTGTTCGGTCCGGCCCGCTACGCCGTGTGGATCCGCCGCACCGTGGCCTCTGGCGCGCGGTGGGTCGCCGACCAGGCCCGGGCGCTCTCGGGGGGCGCCGGCCATGCCGCCGCCGAGTCCGAGCGTGCCCGCCACGCCGGCGCCTGGATCCTGGAGCACGTGACCGCCTTGCGTATCGTCGGGGTGATCGTTGCCGGCCTCTTCTTGGTCTTCAACGGCAACCTGACCGGCTGGAGCATCCTGGTCATCCTGATCGTGCTGGCCGTCTACCTCGGGTTGTTGCAGCTGGTGGCGGCCTGGGCCCGCAAGGTGTCGGCTCCGCTGAACCTGCCCGGCTCGACCTGATCCGCCCGGCGTTGCGGCGGCGCGGCCGTCGTCCCCGCCCCCTGGTCTCCGCGCCGACGGGCGCAGGGTGTGAGGGCACGGATGACGACCGTTACTGCAGGGGTCGTCCTCGGAGGCCGTGCGCCGGTGGTTGGGGGCAGCCGGAGACAGGGGTAGCACCGTGGTCGACGCAAGCAAAGGAATCGGGGCTGAGGACACGCGCGCGGGAGGTGACCACGAATCAGCCGTCGGCCGCAGAACGTCGTCAACGCCGTGCCCGCCTGGTCCAGATCGCTCTGGGCTGTATCTGGATCCTCGACGCCGGGCTGCAGCTCCAGCCGCGGATGTTCGGGCAAGGGCTGGTGAACCAGATGCTGCTGCCCATGGCGCAGGGGGAGCCCGCTCCGGTGTCGTGGTCGATCACGACCCTCGCCCACTTCGTCCGCCCTGACGTGGGCGTTTGGAACTTCCTGTTCGCGCTCATACAGCTGCTGATCGGCGTCGGCATGCTCTTCCGCCGGACGGTGAAGCCCGCCATCGTCATCATGGCCGTCTGGGCCTTCGGCGTCTGGTGGTTCGGCGAGGGGTTCGGACAACTGCTTACCGGGAACGCGTCGCCGTTGACCGGCGCCCCCGGAGCGGTGCTCCTGTACCCGGCGATCGCCCTGCTGGTGTGGCCGACCAAGCCGACCACGGACGACGTGCAACCTGGGATCGCGTCGTCGGCTGGCGCGACCGGACCGCTTGGCAGCGGTGCGCCGCTCTACGTCTGGTCCGGCTTCTGGCTGCTGTCGGCCAGCCTGTGGCTGTTCCCCGCCAACCGGGGTCCCGGCGCCATCGGCTCGACCGTTTCGTCGGCCGCCAATGGCGAGCCTTCGTGGTTGGCCCATTTCGAGACCTCGGTGGCCAACGCGCTGCCACACGGAGGCTCGCCTCTCCCGTGGATCCTGGCGCTGCTGTCGCTTGCCATCGCAGCAGGACCGTGGCTGTTCCGGCGCTTCGGGCCCTTCTTGGCGGCCGGTGTCGCGCTCGAGGTCGTCTTCTGGGCGACCGGCATGGCGTTCGGCGCCATGTTCACGGGTATGGGCACGGACCCCAACATCGCGCCACTGGTGGCGCTGCTGGCCTTCGCGATGGTGCCGACTCTGCACACGGTTCCCGCACGGGCACCGGGACGCGAGCTCGCCGCTCGGCATCCCGTGGCCGGCGCCGCGGCGTCCCTCGGGGCGCTCGCAATTCTGGTGCTGTCCTCGACGTATCCCGTGGCGGCGGCGTCGGCGTCGGCCTCGGGCGGGTCCGGGTCGTCGTCGGGTAGCGCGATGGCCGGCATGGCGATGGGCTCGTCGGCGCACTCGCCACACGCGAAGGCATCGGCGGATCCAGCGGGCATGGCCATGCCCGGTATGGACGGGACCGCCGACCCCAACTGGCACTACACGGGCCCGCCTCTGCCCTCGCAGGAGCAGGCCGTGCTGACCACAGTGTTCGCCGAGACCGAGAAGGGTCACGCGATGCAGACGCCCAACTGCGCCAAGACGCCGACGGGCAGCCAGGTCGAGGCAGCGATGCAGCTGATCCAGACGACGAGCTCTGCCGTCGCCAAGTACAAGGACCTCAACGTCGCGAAGGCGGCGGGGCATTACCCGATCACGGATACGCGCTAGCCGGTCGTCCACTACGTGAACCCGGGCTACCTGCGGCAGCAGTACGTCCTGGACCCGAACCACGTGCAATCGCTGGTGTACGCCTTCACGCCGTACGGGCCCGTCCTGGTTGCCGCCATGTACCTCATGCCGTCGGTGGGGGATTCCGGACCGATGCCCGGTGGGTGCCTGACGCAATGGCACGCGCACACGAACCTCTGCACGGGGTCGACAGGGACGATCGTAGGGTTCATGTCGGACGACACGTGCCCGGCCGGAGAGAACCACTTCCCGACGCCCGAGATGCTCCACGTCTGGCAGGTCCCGGTGCCCGGCGGCCCGCTCACCATGGACCCGACCGACCAGCAGGTGGTCGAGGCGGCGATCATGGCCCAGCAGTCGGGGCAGGCACCGGTTACACCGGGGGCGCAACTACCGGCGCTAACGGGTAGCTTCGGCACCTGAGTCCATACCTCCGGCGGAAGTGACCTTGGTCCCTACTGCCAGGAACGGGCCGCCCGCAGACTTGGAGGAACACGGTGAGGGTCGTCGTCAGGCACCTCGCACGGAGGGGAAGGTAGAGATGGCGCAGATCACGATGATCATCGGTTCGATCGCACTCTTCGTGGCGGGCTTCTTCGCCTGGTACACGCTGTGGCACCGCCGGGCCGAGTCCGCGTTCGAGTGGGTTCCCGTCGGAAGCCGGCGGGGCGTCCACCTTCTCCGCCGCGACGTCTCGGAGACCGCGCTCGACCAGTAGGTCAATTCGGCGTCGCCGCGGCCCACCGCCTCCTTCCGCGAACTGGGTCGACACGTCGCGGCCGCCGGTGTTTTGCCGTCTGCGCGGCGTCCCGTGGCGTTGACGCAGCGTTGTCGCGGCGTTGGCACTCCGCTGACACAACAGGTCCCGTTCTGCTGCGGTGGTGACTTTTGTCCCTACTGCAGGACGCCATGACGTCTCACAATGACGCCAGGCGCGCTGAGATCGGCGGGAGCCGTTTGCGGGGTGGAGGACATCATGAACAACCGGGAGCGCACGGTGGGCTGCAGCGTATTGGCGAATGAATGCTCGGCTTTTCTCAACGGCACCCTGGCGGAGTACTGGGACGACAAGGGCCTGACCGTCCCGGTCTGGGCCTGGACCAATCTGCTGGCTCACGGAGACGAGGACCGCATTGCGGAAGTAGTGATCCGGCCCCGGTGCGCGCGCCGGATGGCGCGCAACTGGTCGGTCGCTCGCTCGTACCTGGCGCTCGAGATCCTCGGCCTCCTCGACGAGTCTCTTCCGCTCGAGGAACTCCAGTGCGAGGTCCTCGTACCTCTGGAGCTCGAGCTGTCCGCCCGTCCCGAAGTCAGCCGCTGGACCCCGACCGAGTGGCTCGAGGCGGTGGACGCGGCGCTCCGCAACGAGCACTCCACCCGGTTGTAGCCGGGCAGCAACTGGACGCTCGGACCCGCACTCGTCCGGGTTCGGTCGGCTCCGACTCACCTCTGCCCGTATTGCGGTGGCGATCTCCGACTCGTCCGGCTCGCCGTCCACATCCACGACGATGACCAGTGCCTCCACGCCGTTGTCCTCAATGGAGAAGGGTGCACCACCGCCGCGACGCACGGCGTGGTGCGCCCAGCTCAGCCGTGATTTCGACGTCGTGGGGGTGGATATTCCGCCCGTGGATCACGATGAGGTCCTTGGCGCGCCCGCAAATGACGATCTGGCCGTTGCGGACGAACGCGTGATCACCAGTCCGCAGGTACGGGCCACCCTCGTCGCCCACGACCTTGGCGCCGAACGTTTCCTCCGTGCTCTCGGGTCGGAGCCAGTAGCCGGGGCTCACGCTTGGCCCGCGGGCCCAGAGCTCGCCGACGCGGTCGTCGGGCGGAGCGGTGTGGGCCGCGGGGTCGACGATGCGAATGTCGTATTGGACCGACATGACGCCGTCGCCGACCAGGTCATCGGGGGTGCGCTCGGCGCGCTCGATCAGCAGGTCGACAAGGTCGCGTCGACCCGACGAACTGCCCGCTTCAGTCCGCATCCGCCCCCTCACGCGGGACCTCCTGTCTTCAGAGCCGCCACTCTCCCGTGGGAGGACCCACATCCTCGTATGATGAGCCCTCGAGTCGGTGATCCGCCGTTCGTTCGGCTCGGTCAGATCGGTTTCGAGGGCCTTCCTGCTCCCGCTTGGGTAACGAAAGGCGACGATCGCGCCTACGGAAGAGTCCGCTCCATGCGCCCCTCTTTTGAAGCGGCCCTCAGAGGGGGCCAACGGTCCGGGCTGTCACTAGCATCAACGGCTCGGGCTCAGGGAGTTCTCGGACGTATCGTTTCGGCCTTCAAAAAAGGGAGGGAACAGTGGAGACGGCGAGGCGGTTCAGGGCACGAGGCGGAGTCGGGCGTGCACCCGCCCTCGCCCTCTTCGTCGTTGTTCTGTCCGCGTTCTCGGGCCTTTCCCCGGGCCCAGCGGCGCCGTCGGCGTTCGCAGCCGCGCCGCCCACGCCGGGCTATTGGCTGGCCGGAGCCGACGGCGGGGTCTTCAGCTTCGGCGCGCCGTTCTTCGGTTCCGGGCAGAGCGCGTGCACCTTCTCGCCCCAACCGCCCTCCACCGCGAATGGCGCGCTCGGCTGTCGCGGGATCGCCGCCGACCCGGAAGGAGCGGGCTACTGGTTGCTCAATGCGTACCGATCGGCCACTCCCTTCGGGAACGCCGCGCTGAACCCGCAGAGCTGCACGTCTCTCAACGGGGCCATTGGTGCCTGGGCCGGCATGGCGGTGGCGCAGGACGGCATGGGGTTCTGGCTGGTCAGCACCAACGGAGCCGTCATGGCCTGCGGCAGCATGCCGCCTCCCCTCGGCGGGACGACCAACCTCAGCCTGGCGGCGCCCATCGTCGGGATGGCCGCCACCCCGGATCGGGGCGGCTACTGGCTGGTCGGCGCAGACGGCGGTGTCTTCAGCTTCGGGGATGCCCACTTCTACGGCTCCACGGGAGCCCTGGCGTTGAGCAAGCCGATCGTTGGTATCGCGGCGACCGCTGACGGGAACGGTTACTGGCTGGTGGCGGCCGACGGCGGCGTCTTCGCGTTCGGGGATGCGGTGTTCGAGGGCTCGATGGGAGGACAAAAACTCAATGCCCCCATCGTGGGCATGGCGGCCAACCCGGAAGGGCCGGGTTACTGGCTCGCGTCGTCCGACGGCGGAGTCTTCGCTCTGGGCGGTGCTCCGTATGAAGGATCCATGGGTGGCACGGCGCTCACCGGCCCGATTGTCGGCATCGCCGCCACACCCCGGTCCTGAGCACGGAGGGCGTTGGGAACAGGACCTCTCCTTCACCCAGCGCTTGGGTACGATACGCCCAACCGGCGTGACGTCCGCCTGAACGGCAGCGCGCAGACTCCGGTCTGACCCTGGGGGGTGGAGTGGGAAGGTTGGTCCTTCACCGACTGGCGGGCCTGGTCCCGGTGCTGCTCATCGTCTCCTTTGCCGTCTTCTTCCTCCTGGCGCTCGTCCCGGGCAACCCGGCCATCACGCTCGCCGGTGGGGTGAGCGCCACGCCGGCCCAGATCGCGCACGTCACCGCGGTCCTCCATCTGAACGATCCCCTCCTGGTTCAGTACTGGCACTGGCTGTACAACGCGCTGCACGGGAACCTCGGCACCTCCATCTCGACCGGGCAGCCGGTGACCCAGCAGATTGAGCAGCGCTTCCCCGTCACCTTCGGCCTCGTGGTGGCCTC
Source organism: uncultured Acidimicrobiaceae bacterium (assembly GCA_963834405.1). GTDB lineage: Bacteria > Actinomycetota > Acidimicrobiia > Acidimicrobiales > RAAP-2 > Bog-473. The sequence continues at coordinate 1,576,116 of CAWIBX010000005.1, forward strand.
GGCCATCGTGGCCCTGGTGGTGGGCATCCCCGTCGGCCTCGCCTCGGGCATCCGGCCCCAGGGCCCCGTCGACGGCGGCGCCCGCGCCTTCACCACGCTGGGTCTGGCCATCCCCAGCTTCTGGCTGGCTGTTCTCCTGGTGTCGATCTTCGCCGTGCACTGGAAGATCTTCCCGCCGACCGGGTACGTCCCCATTTCGTCCTCCTTCACCGGCTGGTTGAAGGACATCACGCTGCCCGCCGTGACCTTGGGCGTCCTCGTCGGCGTCACGATCGCCCGACAGCTCCGGGCCTCGCTTATCGACGCCCTGGACACCCCCTACGTCCGGACGGCCTGGGCCAAGGGCGGAACCCGGCGTTCGGTCCTGTTCAAGCACGGTCTCAAGAACGCCGCCATGCCCGTCGTGACCGTGTTCGGAATTCAGATCGGCTACTTGCTCGGCGGCGCGGTGATCATCGAGCAGATTTTCGCCATGCCCGGCCTCGGTCCCTACATGCTCTCCGGCATAACCGACCACGACCTCCCCGTGGTGCAGGGTGTCGCACTCGTCTTCGTTCTGTTCCAGATGGCCATGAGCCTGCTCGTCGACATCAGCTACGGGTACCTCAACCCAAAGGTGAGGGTCTCGTGAGCCTCGTCGAGGAAGAGCTGCCCGGCGACGACCCCCAGTCCCTGCGCCGCTCGTGGAGCGACCATCGCCAGCTGATCAAGTTCGTTACCCGCGTCGGCGTCATTGTGGCCATGGGCTGGCTGGTGCTCGTCACGGTGGCGGCCATCTTCGCCCCCTGGGTCGCCCCCGATGACCCCAACGCGCAGAACCTCGCCAACACGAACGCCGGCATCAGTGCCAGCCACTGGCTGGGCACAGACGACCTGGGCCGTGACGTCCTCTCCCGCCTGATCTACGGCTCGCGCATCTCCATGCAGATCACCTTCGAGACCGTGGCCATCGCCCTGGTGCTGGCCTTGCTGCTCGGGCTCGTGGCCGGCTTCCGCGGCGGGCGTGTCGACTACTTGCTCATGCGCGGGGCGGACGCCGGCCTGGCGTTCCCGCCCCTCGTTCTCGCGCTCGCCGTCGTCGCGGTGCTGGGGAGCGGTGTGAACGACGTCTCGCTGGCCTTCGCGCTCGTCTTCGCGCCCGGCTTCGCCCGCTTCATTCGGGGCCAGACTCTGGCTATCAAAGAGGAATCCTTCGTGGAGGCGTCGACGTCCATCGGCACGCCACCCACGCGCATCGTCCTGGCGCGCATCCTCCCCAACGTGCTGACCGGCCTCGCCGTCGGCATCGCCATCGCGCTCGGGGCCGCGCTCCTCACGTCGTCCGGGCTCAGCTTCCTCGGCCTCGGCCCGCCCCCCCCGGCCGCGAGCTGGGGCTCCATGCTCGAAGAGGCCTACAACACAGTGCTGTTCACGCACCCCTGGGCCCTCGTCCCCTCCGGTCTCGTCATCGCCTTGACCGTGCTCGCCTTCAACACGTTGGGCGACGCCATGCGTGACACGGTGAGCGGGGCCACGACCAAGGGGCGCCACCGTCATGTGCGGACCCAACGCGGCCTCACCGCGGTCACCCTTCTCGCCGAGCCGGCCAGCGCCGACGCAAAGCCGGAGTCCGAGGCACCGGCACTCCTGGAGGTGCGGGGCCTGTGCATTGAGTTCGACACCGAGTCAGGACCCGCCCGCGTCGTGGACGAGGCATCGTTCGACGTCGCGCGGGGGAAGATCGTCGGCCTGGTGGGCGAATCGGGCTGCGGCAAGACGGTCAGCTCGCTCGCCATCCTGCGCCTCTTGTCCTCGCCTCCCGCGCACATCGTCGGCGGCTCCATCCGTTTCGACGGCCGCGAACTGCTCGACGCCGACTTCGACGAGATGCGACGGATCCGCGGGCGCGAGATCTCCATGGTCTTCCAGGACCCGCTCGCCAGCCTCGACCCGTCGTTCACCATCGGCACCCAGCTCACCGAGGCCATGCGCCTACACCAGAAGGTGAGCCGGTCGGCGGCGCGGGCGCGGGCCGTCGAGCTGCTCAAGAGCGTGCATATCCCAGACCCTGAGCGGCGGCTGTCGGCGTACCCCCACCAGCTCTCGGGTGGCATGCGCCAGCGGGTGATGATCGCAATGGCGCTCAGTTGCTGGCCGCGGCTGCTCATCGCCGACGAGCCGACGACGGCCCTTGACGTGACGATCCAGGCCCAGATCGTCGAATTGCTCCAGGAGCTGCGCGAGAGCATGGACCTGGCCGTCCTCTTCGTCACCCACGACCTTGCACTTATTTCCGAGCTGTCCGACGAGATCGCCGTCATGTACGCCGGTGAGGTGGTCGAGCAGGCACACACGGCCGAGCTCTTCGCCCGTCCGCGCCATCCCTACACGGCGGCCCTGCTGGCCGCTTCGCCGGGCGCACGCTCTTCCGGTCCCCGGGCGCGACCGGCGTTGTTGGCGGGCCACGTGCCCCAGGCCGGCGAGTTCCCTGCCGGCTGCCGCTTCCACCCGCGCTGCCCCTACGTCGAGGACGCCTGCCGGCACGAGACCATTGCGCTCGACGTTGTAGACGATGGCCGCAGGTGCCGGTGCCGGCGCGCCGGCGAGCTGGCGCTGCCCGGGGTGGGCACGGCGGATGCCGCGGCGATCGCGGCGGATGTGGTGGGAGGGTCGTGACGGTCACGCTGCCCTCGGACACGCCCGCGGCGGCCCCCGGGGTCCCGGTGGCCGCACTGGAGGGCGTCTCGTGCCACTTTGCGGTGCGGCTCCCGGGACGGGGGAAGGGCACCGTCCACGCCGTCGACGACGTCGACCTCGCCGTGGCGCGGGGCACGACGCTCGGCCTGGTTGGGGAGAGCGGCTCGGGCAAGTCGACATTGGCCCGGGTACTCCTCCGGCTGATCCCCCCCACGGCCGGGCGGATCCTTCTCGGGGGGGAGGACATCACTGACGTCAAGGGAGCCCGCTTGCGGACCCTCCGTCGGAGGATGCAGCTCGTCTTCCAGGATCCGTACTCCTCGTTCGATCCGCTCGCCACCATCGGGTCGAGCGTGGGCGAGGCTCTGTCCGTCCACACCGAGCTCGGACGCAACGAACGCGACCGGCGCGTGGCGGAGCTGCTCGAACAGGTGCGTCTCCCGAGCGAGTTCGCCCGCCGCCACCCGCGCCAGCTGTCGGGCGGACAACTCCAGCGGGCGGCCATCGCGCGGGCCCTCGCCACCGAGCCCGAGCTCCTCGCGCTCGACGAGCCGCTCAGCTCGCTGGACGTCGCCACCCAGGTGCAGATGGTGGAGCTTCTTGGCGAGCTCCAGGACCGGCTCGGCATCGCCTATCTCTTCATCTCCCACGACCTGAACCTGGTGCGCACACTGAGCCACCAGGTGGCGGTGATGTACCTCGGCCGGATCGTCGAGGAAGGTCCGGTCAACGCGCTGTATGCCCAGCCGCACCATCCCTACACGCAAGCGCTCCTATCCGCCTCGCCAACCATGGACCCGGCGCGACGGCGTCAACGCATCGTGCTCGAAGGCGACATCCCTTCCCCGCTCAATCCACCGAGCGGTTGCCGCTTCCGGACGCGCTGCCCCTACGCCATGGAGGTCTGCGCCACGGCCGAGCCGGCGGCCAACCAGGTCGACGGGGTGACCGTGCGCTGCTACCTCACCGATCCACCGAGCTGACCGCCTGCCGGGCTGCCAGGGGGGTGCCTGGACAACGTTACGGAATTGTTGCAGAGTACGGGAGCAGCAGAGGTTGCGGCGGTGTCCCGGCCCACTGGCCGGGTTGCCAATGCCTTCAAGAACAGGCGGTGGATTGGGGGGAGCTGTGGCGTCCTTGGCCCGCCAGGCCCGAATGATTCGTCCGGCGCGGGGGTCGGGGTGACCCGTCGTGCCGCGCCAGTCGTTGGGCAGCCCGGTTCGTCATCACCCCCTGGCCTCCGGCCGTGATGGTCCCTCAACACGCCGCGCATGTCGATAACGCGCGAACACGAACGAAAAGGATGGGCACGACGATGAGAACGACGACCGTACGGGTGGGCCGCTGGGTCACGATGTGCGTGTTGGCGACCGGGCTGCTGCTCGGCGGTCTAACCGCGAGCTTCGGTGGTCAGGCCGGTGCCGCGTCGAGCGGTGGTGGCGTTATCACCGTCAGCTACGACCTGTCGGGACAGATCAACCCGATTGAGTTCGACCCGTCGCAGTTCAACAGCGGCGCGTGCTGCTTCGGGTACGACTGGCCCATCTACGCCGGCCTGCTGCGGGAGACGACCAGCGGTGGGTACGTGCCCGATCTGGCCTCAAGCGTGACCATCCCGAACCCAACGACGATCGACGTCACCATGCGGCCCGGCCTGGTGTATTCCAACGGGACGTCCCTCAACGCCGCCGCGGTCAAGGCCGGCTACGAACGCAACCTCTCCAACAAGAACACCGGGGCCGGGACCGCGGCCTCGCAGGCCCTTTCGTCCATAGATGTCACGGGAACCGACACCTTGGTCCTGCACTTCTCGTCGGCCGTGGCCAGCTCCTTCTATCCGCTCCTGGCCGACCAGGAGTCGTTCATGGCGCTCCCGACCGGGCCGAGCACGGGCGTCCCGAACACCAACGTCGTCGGCGCCGGGCCCTTCGTATTGAAGTCCTACATGCCCGGGCAGAAGATCGTGCTGGTCAAGAACCCCAAGTACTGGGACGCCGGTGCCATCAAATTGTCGGGCATCACGTTCATCAACGTCCCCCTCGGGCCGCAGCAGCTCAACGCACTTGAGTCCGGGCTGGTGGAAGTGGGCGGAATCCCGGACTCCGACCTCCCCACCCTGAAGAACCTGACCAACCTCCAGACCAGCTCGACCTTCCCGGACGCCAACTACTTCTTCGTCCCTGTCTGTAAGTCGTCGGGGCCGCTGGCCAACCTCAAGGTCCGCGAGGCCATGAACGACGCGATCAACCGGAAGGCCATCAACAACGCGCTCCTCTTCGACAAGGGCGAGCCGGCCTGGAGCCTCTTCCCGACGGGCTCCAACTACTACGACCCGTCACTCACGAACTACTACGCCTACAACCCGACAAAGGCCAAGGAACTCTTGGCGCAGGCGGGTTATCCCCACGGCTTCTCGACGAGCATCATGGCGCTGCCCGAGACCGACACCGCCCAGCTTGAGACCGTGCTCCAGGCGCAATGGAAGCAGGTCGGCATCTCGGTCCAGATAGTGCAGTCGTCGAACTACGTGACAGATCTCTACTCCGACCACAAGGCGGCTATGGGCCTCAACCCCTCCGGCCTGCCGGGGATCGAGAAGCTCACGACGCAGTTCATTCCCGGAAGCATCGGCGACATCTGCAACTACAACAACCCGACGCTCAACTCCATCACCAATCAGATTCAGGCCCTGCCGCCGAGCAGCCCGAAGCTCAAGAGCGAGTGGATCGCGGCACAGGACTTCGTCATCAAGAACGCGCTCGGCTTCTACATCGTCTACTCCCCGAACGTCAGCGTGGCCGCCAAGTCGGTCAAGAACCTGCAGAACATCCCCTACGTGGGTGGGGTGCTCAACTACTGGGTGGTCTCCGTATCAGGTTGACACCTGGCTCCGGAGCACAGGCCGAGGACAGCTGGTCAGACGGCGGGCCCGTCAGACGACGGGTCCGCCGATCGTGACCCGGTTCATCTTGCGGGGTGAGCCCTCGTGTTCGCTGATGGATCCGTCCCAGTCGTCGATTGGATAGTGCGTGGTGCAGCGGTTGTCCCAGAAGCAGATGTCTCCGGGCGACCAGCGATGGCGGCAGGTGAACTCGGGCCGAACCGAATGGCGGTAGAGGTAGTCGAGGACGGTGTCACTTTCTGCTGGGTCGAGCTCCGCGATGTGAGAGGTGAACGACTCGTTGACGAAGAGCGCCTTGCGCCCCGTCTCGGGATGCACGCGGACCACCGGATGGGTGGGGAGGGGGAGCGTCTTCTTGACGTCCAGGATGAACTGATCCGTCTCGAGTGAGTCCCCCATGGGGTAACGGTAGAAGTGGTCGAAATCGTGCACGGCCGTGAGCCCCTGCAGGAACGAGCGCATCGGCGGAGAGAGCGATTCGTAGGCGAGGTACATGTTCGCCCAGAGGGTGTCGCCGCCCTTGGGCGGCACGGCCTGGGCGTGCAGAAGGGTTCCGGCCGGGGGCTCTTGGGTGAACGTCACATCCGAGTGCCAGTAGCCGCCGGCCGGGATGTTGAGCGGATGCACCGGATTGCTGGACTCGTCCATGGTCAGCGGGTGCCGGTACAGCGGGCCGAACAGAGAGGCGAAGCGGGCGAGGTCAGACTGGTCGACGTGCTCCTGCCCGATGAAGACCACGATCAAGTTGTCCAGCCAGAGGCGTCGGAGGGCCTGAATCTCGTCGTCCTCCAGGGCCAGGACGTCGACGCCGTGGACCTCGGCACCGATGTGGCCGGCCATCGGACGGATGTCGAAGAGGTCGACGGGATTGCGAAGCACGCGGACCATGCCTCCCTTGGCGTTCCGTAGGACCCTGTTTTATCGAAGCGGTGGGTGGAGGCGATGGGACTTGAACCCACGAACCTCTTGACTGCCAGGCCCATTGAGGTGGTGAGGTCGAGTGTAGTTGAGGCGGATTCTGGCAGGTCGTCTTGGTCGGCGAGACCCCGACTATGAGGTCTGGTGAGGTTTGGTTAGGCCTCGCGATGTGGAGTTGCGTTGACAAATCCGTTGACAACGGCATGTGTCCATGGGTGTATTCGTCCCAGAGGGTTCCATGGGTCCTCATCGGAAGATGTGGCCCCCAGGGCGTACCAGCAGCTCTACGCCTCCTGGAAGTCGCGTTGGCGTCGAAGTGCAAGGGTATGTAGGTAGCGGTCGCCGTCCCAGCCGACAGTCTTACGGGATAAGGCGAGCTTCTTTCCTTGAATCTTCCATCGCACAACTAGCAACTTCCAGGTCGTGATTCGTGTTTTGCCACCGTCGGTCGTGGTTAGCGAATCGGGAAACTCTGCGACCCAAGAGCCATTCCCCATCGCCACCACCTTCGCCGCGTCATGGACAGCACCCGACCCAGCAGGCGTATTCACACTCCCATTTCTTCCACCGGTCGATCTTGGCTTGTGCCTTGGCATCGCCCGCCTTTGCTGCCTCCTCGTTTCGCCTAACTGAGACCCAGCGACACAGGTCGCCGAAAAGGATGATGAACACACCACGAAGCAGAAAGAAGGCGAGCGACACCAAGACAACGGCGTATGCCACCATGAGCACGGCAAGGCCGACGACGACTAGGACGAACCCGACCACCAAAGGTCCCAAGGCAAAGAGTGCGATGAACCCATTGACCCCCCCGGTGCCCTCATGGCATGCAGAGGGCGAGGGTCGTCTTGCTGCCGACCGGAAGCAGCTGCACGGTCAACGGACCAGCAAGGTCCGAGAGCATGTTCCCTTTTGCGCGGTCGAACATCAAAAGATCCGACTGGACCCGCCCGGCCTGGTAGATGACCCCGAGGCCGCTGCCTGCGATCACTATCGACTCACCCTTTTCGAGGACCCTGGTCGTTGGCGCGACGAGGGGGCTACAGGACTTCGGCGCCGGTCCTGTCGGCGCCGCCGTCGCCCCCTGCGTCGCCGGAGATGACGTTGCTCCAATGGCGACCGCGCCCGAACCGCCCTGTGATTGCTGCAAGGCCAGGCTCAAGGTGGCGTCGGCCTCCACGACCGGGTCGAGGGTTCCGGTACTCGGCAATCGCCCTTCCGCTTTCTGATCGAGGAGCCAGCCAAGGGTCACGTCGCCGGGCGGGGGATTGGGATAGAACAGACCCGTGAGGTCGTAGATCTTGGTCGAACGCGGCACCTGCCGTGCGACCGGCACGGTGGCAAGGGCAACCACCGTCTGGCGGTACGAGGTCTCCGCCGCCGTTCGGAACAGACCGGTGGGAGCGGTGGCGAAGGCTTCGAAGTTGCCGGGAATACCGATCAAGAAGACCACGACCACCACCGGCAAGAGCGGGCGCCATCGGCGACCAATGGCGTCGGCGGCGACTGCGAGGGCCGGAAGAGCCATCGCCACAAAGATGTAGGCATACTGGCTGTCGCCGGCATAAGAGACCTTGAACTGGTGGAAGACCTCCCGCTGCCACCCCGTCACGATGTCGAAGACCAGGGCGCCGACGAGGAGCGCTGCGGGCACCGCCGCCCGGGTTCGGAGGTGTGCGAGGTCGAGGGGCGCCCACGCCACGGCCAGCCCCACGACGAGCAAGACTGCGAGGACGATGCCGACACCGGTGAGCTGTCCCAGGTCCTCGAATGCGGTCCTATAGCCGATCCATGAAAATCGAACCAGGCTCCCCAGGTCGCTCGCGCCAGACACCTGGTAGTTCGTTCGGGCGTACTCGAACCACCAGGCGACATAGAGGGCCGCCAACGGCATGGTGTGGAAGAGCGCCACCCGCCAGCCTCGGCGCGTCAAGGTGGCCAGACCCACCGCCAGCGCCATAATCACCCCTACCCCGGAGCACATGAGAGCGGCGCAACCGGCAAGAAGCCCGAGCCAGTCACGCCGATCGATCCGCCCGTCGTGATCCGCCAGGAGTATGTGGGTCAGCCCCAAGACGAGAGCGCCGACGAAATCGATTTGAAACGCCCAGATGATGTCCTGCCATCCGGCTCCGAAAAGGGCGAAGAGCGAAGCCGCCACCGTGGCGATCCACGCGTTGACGCCGAGACGCCGGATGACGACGAGCAGGAGCGCCGCGGCCGTCAAGTGCAAGACGACCAGGACCATCTCGTAGGGCAGGTAGGTCCGTAGCCCGAACAGTTGGTACAAGCCCCGCCAGACGAGGAGCGGCAGTGTCACCCAGTGACCGACCCACGGGCGAAGCAGGCCATGGGCGCCCACCAGGTCCGCCCACTCGTCCTGCGCGAACCATTTGCCCGGCGCCAGAACAAGAACACGCACGAGCACTGCCACTTCTACGGCCACGAAGGTCACGAGAGGTAGCCGTGGATCACTGAAGACGCGCAAAGAAGGCATCATTCGACGGTCCTCGTGCGATGCCCCGACGCGCCGGCTTGGCGTTTGCTCGGTCTGGACCACGACCCCTCCTCAGGTGCTCAGCACTGTAAACCCTGCCACCGGCTAGCCGAGGCGTTTCATGCCACTTCCGCAGCCAAAAAAAAGATCAGGGCCAGCCGGGCGCTGGTATTTCGATCGACGTGGAAGCGACCGCGATCGGGATGGAAGCTACGGCCAAGCTGTTTTGCTGACTCGGTGATCGAATCGAGAACAGCCATCGCCGCTACCCGATGAAAGAAAGACGGCGAGGACTGGAGTTTCGAGCAGGACAGCCGAACTGGAACCTCCTCGGCACGGTTACTCCCCGGTGAAATCTGAAATGGCCCTTGTCTTTATGGACCCGTAATCGGAGTCCCGGGCTTTGTGCCAGGCTTGATGATGGACCAGGTTCCGCCGTTATTGACGATGCCGTTGCCATTGGCCTGGCCTGGCGCTGTATCACCCGAGTATCGATACAGCGGATAGTCTTGGTACGCAACTTGGTTGCCACCAGCAGTTTTGCCTAGTGGACCGACGCCGGGTCCGCTAGTCATGGCTCCCGATGGCACGAGCAGCGCTGGCCAGGAGCCGCACGCTGGGTTGCAGGGAACCGGCTTGCCGCCACTGCTCAATGTGTAGAGGGTATAACCGTTGCTATCGACCAGGATCGTGCCGTATTTCGGATTATTAGCCGTCTTCACGATGGGTGTTGATGACGACGAAGACGACGACGCGCTTGGTCCCGAAGATCCGCAGGCCGCCAAAAACACGAGGCCGACTAGCGGCACCATGAGTGTGGCGCTACTCGGGCGGATGCCTCGAGTACGAAGGGCCCGCAGGATTCTCATGTTCGGCTGGCTTGTACTACTTGCTTGCTGCCGCATTCCGCTGTTCACCTCCAGCTGTGCCCACCAATCCAGTGGGGCGGATTGTACCTACATGCAGACGATCGGACATGACGCCGAACACCGGCCACCTGGGTATCGCCGTACGTCCGGCCGAGTACGCAAACAGGTGGGAAGCGGGCAGCGGATCGCGTTGCTGCCAGACGGTCGAAAGCGTGCGCGGACGACATCCGGTTGATGGCGAGCATCGAGAGGTCCGTGTTGATGTTCGACAGCCAACGAATCCACTTCTCGCGTCGCGAATCGCGTGGCGGCGCCTTTACGGGAGTGAGACCAAGAGCCTCATCGATGTTCGTTAGCTCGGAGTCCACGGTCCGCGCCTCCGACCGTCGCGTTGACATTTGGTTGACAAGGCCGCTGCCCGACGAAATCTCGCTGGACGTGTCGGGCCGCTGACCTGCATCGGAAAGTGGAGGCGATGGGACTTGAACCCACGAACCTCTTGACTGCCAGTCAAGCGCTCTACCAACTGAGCTACGCCCCCGTAGCGCATGAACTCCCAGGTTACAGCCGGGTCTCCCTTCTCGACACCGAGCCCTGAGCCGTTGATTCCAGCGAAACGCCAAAGCACTTTCTGAGGGATTCGACAGCACCGGCGAGGGTGTTCACGGCGGGCGAGTATACGGACACTCTTCGGAGAGCCAGATGCGGCGTCCACCGGCCGGTGAGACCCTTCCTCCGCGCGGGAAAGCGAACGGCCCCGCGAACCCCTACCGCGGATCCGAATAGCGGACGGGGCGGACCGCCCCGCAGAGCCGGCTGACCTGGTGCTTCTGCGCGGGCGCCCCCCCTAGGCACGGAGCCGCCCCCGGTGTGCCTCAACGCTAAAGGTCGGAGCCTCCGAGGCCGAAAGGCCTGTTGTTGGTCCGTTGCGCAAGCAGCACACTCTTCCAACAGCCGGCGGGTTAGAGGCAGGGCGGATCGTGCAACGGGGCGGACCAGGAGGAGGGACACGCACAGTGGAGTACCGGCGAGAGGTACCCAGGCATCCCGTCGAGCTGCGGCGTGCCGTGCTCCTCGAAGACGAGCTGGCGACGGTGGGATGGCGGGAATGCGCGGTGTACGACCTGTCGAACCGTGGCGTCGGGATCACCTTTCACGATCATCGCCAAGATGCACTGGTCGGCCTCAGCGTCGCCATTGAGTTTCCAGCCTTCAGTGATTCGCTCAGCGTCCGGCTCGAGGGGACGATCAGGCACGCCAGCCCCGCGGGGGGAGCCATTGTCCGTGTGGGAACGAGTTCGACAGATTGTCTCCGGTCGAGCGAGCAATCGCTGCCGTGCTGGGTGTGCTGACCGAGGACGACGAGCCGGAGACGGTGGATCACAGGTCGACTTGACGCATGGGCTGGGCAGCCGGCCCGTCTATCCCCTCTCCGGGTCCGATCGGCTTCCGGCGCCCTCCGTCCTCCCTGGCCAGAACGGCAGGAGACGTCGCGTACCCTGGTGTCATGGCACGGGCGTACGACGTCGAGGCGGTGGAGCTGAAGTGGCAGCGCCGCTGGGAGGACGAGGGCACCTATCAGGTCGACAACGACGACCCGCGCGAGAAGTTCTACGCGCTGTGCATGTACCCCTACCCTTCGGGGCCGGCCCACCAGGGGCACGTGCGCAACTACACCTTCGGTGACCTGGCCGTCCGCTACCAGACCATGCAGGGGAAGGCCGTGCTCAGCCCGTTCGGCTTCGACTCCTTCGGCCTGCCCGCGGAGAACGCCGCCATCAAGACGGGCACCCACCCCCGCGTCTTCACCGAGGCCCGCATGGCCGAGCTCAAGTCGTCGCTCGTCCGCCTCGGCGCCGTCTACGACTGGCGGCGCGAGATCTGGAGCCACGACCCCTCCTACATCAAGTGGAACCAGCTCATCTTCCTCAAGTTCTGGGAGAAGGGCCTGGCCTATCGAGCGACTTCGCCGGTCAACTGGTGCCCGGGCTGCCAGACCGTGCTGGCCAACGAGCAGGTGCTACCGGACGGTACCTGTGAGCGCTCGGGCGACCTCGTCTACAAGCGGGACCTGGAGCAGTGGTTCCTCCGGATCACCGATTACGCCCAGGAGCTCCTGGACGCTCTCGACGACCTCGACTGGCCCGAGCGGGTCAAGGTCATGCAGCGCAACTGGATCGGGCGCTCCGAGGGCGCCGAATTCGACCTGCCCGTCGAAGGCCGCGAAGCCGAGGGCCTCAGCCTGCGCGTCTTCACCACGCGCCCGGACACCAGCTTCGGTATGACCTACGCAGTGATCGCTCCCGAGCACCCGATGGTCGATGCGCTCACCACCGAGGAGCAGCGTGCCGCCGTCGAGGAGATCCGCCAGCGGGCGAGCAAAGAGACCGAGATCGAGCGTATGTCCGAGGACTCGGCGCGTCTCGGCAAGAGCGGGGCGTTCACCGGGAGCAAGGTGATCAACCCCTTCACCGAGCAGGCCATCCCCGTGTACGTGGCCGACTACGTCCTCATGGGCTATGGCACCGGGGCGATCATGGCCGTGCCGGCCGAGGACGCGCGCGACTGGGCCTTCGCCGAGGCGCACGGGCTCCCGATCGTGCGGACAGTGAAGCCGCCGGAAGGGTGGGAGGCGGACGGCGGAGGTGCTTACACCGGAGAAGGCGAGAAGATCAACAGCGGCTTCATGGACGGGCTCGACATCGCGACAGCGAAGGCGAAGGCGATCGAGTGGCTCGAGGAGAGGGGCATCGGAGAGCGCAAGGTCAACTACCGGCTGCGCGACTGGCTCGTCTCGCGCCAGCGCTTCTGGGGTTGTCCCATCCCGGCTGTGTACTGCGAGGAACACGGTGTCGTGCCGGTGCCCGAGGACCAGCTACCGGTGGTGGCGCCCGACGACGTCGAGTTCCTGCCCACCGGGCAGTCGCCGTTGGCGTTGCACGAGGGCTTCTTGCACACGACGTGCCCGATCGACGGGGGCCCGGCGTGGCGCGAGACCGACACCATGGACACCTTCGTCGATTCGTCCTGGTACTACCTGCGCTTCTGCGACCCCTGGAGCACCGACCGGCCCTTCGACCCGGCCGCGGCCGCGCACTGGATGCCGGTGGACCAGTACATCGGCGGCATAGAGCACGCCATCCTGCACCTGCTCTACGCCCGCTTCTACACGCGGGCGATCCAGGACGTCGGGCTGGCACCGGGGGTGCCGCGGGAACCGTTCAAGCGCTACCTGGCGCAGGGGATGATCCGCATGGACGGCACCAAGATGTCCAAGTCCAGGGGGAATCTGATCGCGCCGGAGCACTACTACGAGACGGTCGGCGCCGACGGGCTGCGCCTGTTCCACCTCTTTGTGGGGCCGCCCTTCGACGACTTCGACTGGTCCCACCAGACGGACTCGATCATCGACGGCTGCGGGCGTTTTTTGGACCGCCTGTGGGCCTTGGGGACGGCCGACCCCGTGTTGCGAGACGGCGCGTTGTCCGCGACCGACCGCGCTGTGCGCCAGGCCGTGCACCGGACCATCCGTGACGTGACCCGTGACCTCGAGCGTTGGTCCTACAACACGGCGGTGGCGCACTGCATGGAGCTTGTCAACCTTTTGCGGCGCTACCTGCAGGGGGGCGGGGAAGGCGACGGCGCGGGCCCGCACGCCGACGTGTGGGGCGAGGCGCTCGACGCGTTGGTCGGCGTGCTTGCCCCGCTGACCCCGCACGTGACCGCCGAACTGTGGGAGCGCCGCCACCCCGGCGAGCCGTCGATCCACCTGCAGCGCTGGCCCGTGTACGACCCGGAGTTGGTTCGGGAGGAAACGGTGACCATGGTGATCCAGGTCAACGGCAAGGTGCGGGACCGCCTTGAGGTCGACGCCGCGATTTCCGAGGCGGACGCCGAGGCGGCGGCACTCGCCTCGGCCCGGGTCACCGAGGCGCTCGGTGGCTCCTCGCCGAAGCGGGTCGTGTCACGGCCGCCGCGTCTGGTGAACGTCGTCGTCTGAGTTCTTGGGGCGAGGCGGGGGCGCAACCGACTGGTGCACCGTGCAGGAGAATGCCGCGGCCCGACGCCCGACAACCCATGCCCGTCGTACGAGTGCATTGATCGTGCCCTATTGGATCGCTCGTCAATCCAGTAGAGGGTCCCTACTATCCAGTACGGACCCTCTACTTAAAACTTCGGGTTTCCAGTAGGGCGAGCCCGATGCAATGGGGAACCACGATGCCGAGGACAATTCAGCGAACAGCCCGGGGAACGACCCGGCGACAGCAATCGACCCGATCCGCCCACCCTCAGGAGTGGAACCCGGCCAGCACGTCCTTCCACGTCTCGGCGTCGACCCGGTAGGGCGCGTAGAAGCTGAACCGGTCCACCAGGCCCTCGAAGCGGCTCCGCACCTCGGACGCCACCTTCTCCAACGGGCACACGATGGCGAACGCCTCGAGGACCTCGTCGGTGATGAGTTCGCCCATCTTCACCCACTCGCCGCGCTTTGAGAGGGTGTTCAGCTCGGACTGGAGATCGCCCCAGCCGTGCAGCTCGAGCACGGGGCGGTAGGCCGGGGTCGAGCCGTAGAAGGCGATCTGCTGGCGGACGGCCTTGTCCGCGGCCTCAATGCCGGCGTCGTCGGTGCCGGTCACCACGAAGCCCGGGTAGGAGACGGTCAGGTCGGCGCGGGTCTTGCCCGCCTTGGCGGCGCCGCGCTCCAGCGCGGGCAGGCTGACCTCGCGCAGATAGCGCTCAGTGGTGAAGCCGTGGACGAGGAATCCGTCACCCACCTCGCCGGCCACCTCGGTCATGCGCTCGCCCACCCCGGCCAACAGGACCTTGGGGTTGCCGTGGGGATTGGGGCCCGGGTTGAAGAACGGCGTCATCAGCGTGTGGGTGTAGAACTCGCCGCGGAATTCGAGCTTCCCGCCCGTCTCCCAGGCCGTCCAGATGGCGCGGATGGCGAGGATGAGCTCGCGCATGCGCGGCGCCGGGTGCGACCACGGCATGGAGAAGCGTTTGGTGATGTGCGGCTTGATCTGGCTCCCCATGCCGAGCAGGAAGCGTCCGCCGGTGACCAGCTGCAGGTCGTTGGCCAGCACGGCCAGGTTCATGGGGTTGCGGGCGAACGCCACTGCGATCCCCGTGCCGAACTCGAGTCGCTCGGTCGCCCCGGCCCCCGCCGCGATGGGCAGGAACGGGTCGTGGTTCGTCTCGGCCGACCACACCCCGTCGTAGCCCTCCGCCTCGGCTTTGGCCGCCTGTGCCGCCATGCCCCCCCGCGCCGCGTCGAACCCGATGCCCCCGTCGATCTTCATTGCTCCTCACCTCGCAGGAACCGCTCCAGCTCGGCGGCGATCTCGTCGCCCGTTGGCACGGCCTCCACGCCCATGGCGTTCCCCTCCGAGGCGTCGATGCTCTCCTCGAGCTTGCGCACCATGGCCTGGTGCTCCGGGTTGTCGGCGATCAGCTGGTCGACCTGGCGCCGAGAGGAATCCGCCGCCCGCCGCAGCGCGGAGGAGTCCAGCTCAAGGCCGCCCACCGACGACAGCCCTTCTATCAGCGCCGCGCTCGCCTCGGGGAAGGGCATGCCGGCGACGTAGTGCGGCACCCGCGCCCAGAGGCTGACCACCGGCGTGCCGGCGGCGCCGAAGGCCATCTCCAACGCGGCCAGCACGCCGGCGGGCACCTCGAGCTCGCCCTGCACGATGCCGATACGCTCAATCAGATACGACGAGCTCGACGGCGCCGTCGCCGCCAGCTTGACCGGGCGGGTGTGCGGTGCCGGCGCCGGGAACGCGCCCAGGCCGATCACCATGCGCACGCGCCAGCTGCGCGCCAGTCCCACCACGGCGTCGGTGAAGGAGCGCCAGTGGAAGTCGGGCTCGGGGCCGACCAGGAAGAGAACGTCGCGCCCGGCGTCGTCGGTGCCTTGGCGCACGACGGTACGGGGCCAGGTGAGCTCGGTCGTGACTCCGTTGACGATGCGGGCGACCGGGCGACGGGCCCGCTGATCGAGGAAGACCTCGCCGTTGAAGGTGACCACCGGCTCGGTCTGCCCCTGGCCCAGGAGCGCGGCGATGGCCGTCGTGGCCCCCAGCCCCGCGTCGACCCAGCCCTCGAGCGCGATCACCAGCACCGGCTCGTTCACCACCGGCTCGCGGTGGACCTCGAAGAACTCGGTCAGGCCGCGGCCACCGCCACCGCCACCGGCTCCGCCACCGGCACCACCACCACCACCGCCCCCGACATCCTCCGGGCTCACGCCACCGACTCCAGGGACGAAGCCGCCATCTCCGCCAAGTGCTCCACCTGGGCGGGGAACGCGTCCACGCTGCCCGTGTCGCCGGCGCCGGCCCCGGCGACGTAGCGCGCGTACACACCTTGGAGGATGCAGGCCAGCTTCCAGTAGCCGAAGGCGGTGTAGAAGCCGATCTCCGATACATCCAGCCCCGACGCCGCTGCGTAGCGCTCCATGACCTGCGCCCGCGTCGAGAACCCCGGCGCCGTGGTGGCGGCGATCCCCAGTACGGCCGCCCCGTCGTCCGGCTCGGCCCAATAGACCATCAGCAGCCCGAGGTCGGCCAGCGGGTCGCCGAGCGTGCAGATCTCCCAGTCGAGGATGGCCCGGACCGAGCCGTCGTCGGCGAGCACGACGTTGTCCATGCGGTAGTCGCCGTGCACGACGGAGGTGCGCTGCTGGGTCGGGATCCGCCGGGCCAGGTCGTCGCCCACCCGCTGCACGAGTCCGCCGTGCTCGACGCCGTCGACCTGCATCTGCTCGTACTGGCCGCGCCAGCGCTTGAGCTGCCGCTCGATGTAACCCTCGTGCCGCCCCAGATCACCCAGCCCGACCGCGTCGGGATCGACGGCGTGCAGTGCCGCCAGCGTGTCCGCCATGTGCGCCCCGACCCCTCGCCTCGTCGCCTCGTCGAAGGCCTTCTCCGCCTCGGGCGCGCTGCGCAGGATGTGGCCGTCCACGAACTCCATCACGTAGAAGGGGCGCTCGTTCACGGACTCGTCCGTGCAGAGCCCGACCGTCTGGGGCACCGGTATGCCGGCCGGTCCGAGCGCATGAATGCAGCGGTACTCGCGCGACATGTCGTGCGCCGTCGGCAGGACGTGGTGCAGCGGCGGCCTCCGCAGCGCCCAGGCTCGGCCGTCTGCGTCCTCCACCCGGAACGTCAGGTTGGAGCGCCCGCCTGCGATCAGGGTGAAGGTGAGCGGCGGCACCAGCTCCGGGATCTGGGCGGCCATCCAGCCGGTGACCCTGTCCTGGTCGATGCCGGGGATCGCCTGCGCGGTGTCGGACACGGCACCCGACGCTAATCGGTGCCGTCCCGCGTCCCCGGCCGCGGCGTCCCGACCAGCCGGTAGCGTCGCGGGCCGTGGACGTGACCGACCAGACATTCCAGGAGGAGGTGCTCGCCCGGAGCACCACGACGCCGGTGGTCGTCGACCTGTGGGCGCCGTGGTGCGGCCCCTGCAAGACGCTCGGCCCCATCTTGGAGGAGGCCGTCGCCGAGACCGAGGGCCGGGTCGCGCTGGCCAAGGTCAACGTGGACGAGAACCCCCGTATCGCGCAGACGTTCGGCGTCCAGTCCATCCCCGCCGTTTTCGCCATCGCCGGCGGGCAGGTGGTCGACCAGTTCATCGGCGCGCTGCCCGAGGCCCAGGTGGCGGCGTTCGTGCAGCGACTGGCCCCGTCGCCCAGCGAGGCCGACGTGCTCGTCGCGCAGGGCGACGAGGCATCGCTGCGCCGGGCGCTCGAGCTCGAGCCCGGGCACGTCGCCGCCACCGAGGAGCTGGCCCGGATCCTCATCGACAAGGGCGACGGCGCGGACGCGCTGGCAGCGCTGCAGCGCATCCCCGAGACCGACACGGCCCGGTCGCTGGCCGCCGAGGCCCGCCTGCTCCTGGCGGGGGTGGACGTCTCGGCCGAGGGCAGCGACGCGCTCGCGGCCAAGCTCGACGAGCTGCTGGAGCGGGTGCGCGACGACGAGGCCGCCCGCCAGGAATTCGTGGACCTGCTCGAGACGATGGGCGCCGGCGACCCGCGCACCAACGAGTACCGCCGGGCCCTCGCTGCGCGGCTGTTCTGATGGTTCCGCCGGCGGCCCCGGCGCCCCCGACCCCGACCATCGCCCCCACGCTCGATCTGGGCGGCCGCCGCTACGACCTCACCCACCGCGCGCTCGTGATGGGCATCCTCAACCGGACGCCGGACTCGTTCTACGACAAGGGCGCCACGTTCGAGCTCGACAAGCTGTGGGCCCGCGCCGAGCAGCTCGTCGCCGAGGGTGCCGACATCCTCGACATCGGCGGCGTCAAGGCGGGCCCCGGCCCCGAGGTCACTGAGGCCGAGGAGCTCGATCGCGTCGTGCCCGTCGTCGCGGGCCTCTCCGCGCGCTTCGACGCGCCGATCTCCGTCGACACCTGGCGCGCCGCCGTCGCCCGCGCGTGCTACGCCGAGGGCGCCGTCATGGGCAACGACATCAGCGGCCTCGCCGATCCCAATTACGCCCCGGCGGCCACCGCGCACGGCGCCGCCGTGGTGATCACGCACATCCGCCTCGGCCCCCGGATCCCCGACCCCGAGCCGCACTACGACGACCTGGTCTCCGACGTCGCCGGCTTCCTCACCGGGCGGGCCGCCACGGCGCGTGCCGCCGGCGTCCCGGCCGAGCGCATCGTGCTCGATGCCGGCCTCGACCTCGGCAAAACAGCCGAGCAGTCCCTCGCCCTCCTGCGCGCCTCGGCCACCCTGGCCGGGCTCGGCTACCCCTTGCTCCTGTCCGCCTCCAACAAGACCTTCCTCGGCAAGATCCTGGACTTGGACATCACCGCCCGCCGCGAAGCTTCCATCGACGCGGCGGCCCTCGGCATCGCGTGGGGCTGCCGCCTCCTGCGCGTGCACGACGTCCTGGGCACGCGGCGTGTGCGCGACGCGCTGGCCGCCGTGAGCGAGGCGCAATGACGGCGCGGGAGGCGTCGAGTTACCTCGTGCGCGGCGACGACGCGTCGCTCGTCGCGCAGGAGGTGCGCACCCTGCTGGCCGACGTAGTGGGGGAGCGCGACCACGCTCTCGTCGTCGAGGAGATCGGCGGCGGTCCCGGCGACGAGCTCAGTGTCGGCGCGGTGGTCGACGCCTGCCTCACGCCGCCGTTCCTGGTCGACCGGCGCGTCGTGGTGGTGCGTGACGCCGGGCGGCTCCTGACCGGCGACGTGCCCCGGCTCGTGGCCGTGGTGGAGGACCCGCTGCCGACGACCGTGCTGATCCTCGTCGGTGGGGGCGGGACGGTGCCGGCGCCGCTGGTGAAGGCGCTCAAGGCCAAGGGCCAGATCATCGACGTGACCACGTCGAAGGCGGGGGAGCGCAAGACGTGGCTCCACGAGCACGTGCGCGGCGGGCCCGTGAAGCTCGAGCCGGCGGCCGAGGACGTGCTGGGCCGCCACGTGGGCGAGGACCTCGGGCGGGTCGAAGGGCTCCTCAGCGCGCTCAGCGCGGCGTACGGCGAAGGTGCACGCGTCTCGGTGGAGGACCTGGAGCCGTATCTCGGGGAGGCCGGCACCGTCCCCCGCTACGAGCTGACCGACGCCATCGACCGCGGTGAACCCGGGCGCGCGCTGGTGGTCCTCCACCGCATGCTCGACACCGGGGCCGTCGCCCCGATTCAGGTCCTGGCGACGCTGCACGGCCACTTCTCCAACATGCTGGCGCTCGATGGGGACGACGTCAGCGGCGAGCGCGCGGCCGCCGAAGTGCTGGGCGCCCCGCCCTTCGTGGCCAAGAAGGCACTGGAACAGTCGCGCCGCCTCGGCAGCGCGCGGATCGCCGAGGCCATCAACCTCATCGCCAAGGCCGACCTCGCCGTCCGGGGGGAGAGCGGCCTCACCCCCGAGCTCGTCGTCGAGATCCTGGTGGCCCGTCTCGCCCGCCAGACCCGCCCCACCCGCGCCGCCCGGCCGCGGGCGGGGGCCCGGCGCTAGCAAATCCTGGCCGCCCTTTAAGGCCGGACGGCCCGGGCCACCTCGAGCGCCCACGGCCAGGTCCCGGTCTCCACGACGCACCGGGCGAACAGCCAGACGAGGAGCCGTTCGGCATCGAGGTCCAAGAGCCCGGCGACGCGCGCCACCAGCGCGTGCGGGTCGGCGCGTAGGCGCTCCTCGCAGTTGACGAGGTGTTGCAGCGCGTCGTAGGTGGGGTCGCCCACAAAGGGCTTGGGGTCGATGACCAACCACTCCTCGCGCGCGGCGGCCAGCACGTTCTCCGCGTGCAGGTCCGTGCACAGCAGCACCTCTTTCTCCGCCGTCGCCGGGAGCGACCGGAACAGCGATGCCCCCTCCCGGGCGAGCGCGGGGTCGACCCGGACACGTCCCGCCGCCACCTTTCGCTCAAAGGAGTCCGCCCAGTACTCGCACATCTCCTGCAGCGGACGGAACGGCGTCGGGTCGATCGGGGCCTGCCACAGGCGGCGCAGGGCGGAGCACAGCACCAGGTCCTGCTCGGGTTCCGGGCGCTCCTTGAGCATGGTGCCGGGGATGCAGCGCTCGAGCAGCAGCGCGGACGTCCGGTCCCGCCGCTCGTCGGCGAAGACGCGCACGGTGCCGTGTTCGTCCCAGGCCCGCAACCCGGCGGCCTCGTCCTCCGACTCCATGTGGCGCCAGCCCACCTTCAAGACGACGTCGCCGTGCACGGCGCTGCGGGCCGGCGCGACCCACGCAGTGACCCCGCCGGGTTCGAACGGGTCGCCCACGGTCAGAGACCACCGGCCCGCGAGCTCCTCGATCTCGGCGCGAAGGCCCTGCAGCCAGGACTCCCGGCCGTCGGCGCGGCAGGCCGCCGCGAGGTGGGAGGGCATCGGCATGGTCGCCACGCCGCCATTGTCGCGGCGCCGGCCGGGTGCCCGCGCCGGGTGACCCCAGTCGGCGACCTCGGTTAGTGATCTCAGTCGGTGATGGGCGAGGAGAACCACCACCGGTGGTTCTCCGGGTCGCGCGCGCCGTACTCACGCAGGCCGTAGTCCTGGTCCGTGGGCTCCCGGTCGATGCGGGCGCCGGCGGCCACGCTGTGCGCGTAATGCGCGTCGACGTCGGGCACCATCACCTCCAGACCGCCGTGTGACGCGGCCGCGCCGAGCGGGGAGGCCATCTCGTGTTCGGGGGTGACACTGTGGAGCCAGATGGCGGCGTTGCCGTTGCGCACCTCGCCGTGGACGACGGTGCCGTCCTCCGTGCGGTGCAGGCCGCCCGAGGTGAAGCCGAAGACCCGGACGAGGTAGTCGTGCGCGGCCTCTATGTCGTCGTAGACGAGCACGGGGATGACGCCCGTGCCGGTGGGGGAGCCGGTGGTCGTGGGTTCGGTCGTCGTCATGCCTCCACTATGGGGACGAGCGGTACTCGGCGTCTTGTACAAACCTGACCTCGGGCCCAGACCGGGCGTCGGCCGCGTAGCTCCCGGGCGTCACGCCCGCCAGCGCCGCGAAGTCGCGGCTCAGGTGGGACTGGTCGTAGTAGCCGGCCTCCATGGCCACGTCGGCCAGCGTCCCGCCGGCGCGCTGCTCCAAGAGGAGCGCTCCCGCGCGCTGGAACCGCAGGAGCCGGGCATAGGCCTTGGGCGAGATACCGAGCTGGCGCCGGAAACGCTCCGTGAGGTGACGGCGGCTCCATCCCGTCTCGTCCATCAGCGGCTCCACTCGGGCGGTGCCCTGCGAGGCGACGAGCCGGCGGCGTAGCCAGACGACCTCGGCGGACAGGGCAGGGACTTCACGTCCGCCGAACCACTCGTCGAGCAGGTCGAGCCGCGCCTCCCACGAGGCCGCCGTCGCCAGCCGGTCGAGCACCCGCGGTCCTTCGGAGCCCAAGGCGTCTTCGAGCGGGACGACGCTGTCGTTGTAGGACTCCACCTGGCCGAGCAACGCCAGCGCCCCGGGGGCGGACAGCTCCACCTGGACTCCCAGTTGATGGCCGGTCACTCCCGTCAGGCTCGGGTGGGACTGGTTGCCCACGACGAAGGCGCCCAGCCGGCGTCCGCAGGACCCGCCCGTGTCGTCGAACACGTCCAGCCCGTCCCCGAAAGCCAGGATGAGCGCCAGCCCGCAGCGTGCCACCTCCCGGCGCAGGAAGCCGCCACCGGTCCACTCCTCGTAGCCAACGTACGCGCGCGCCATACCGCCGCACGACGGGGCGGCGGCGCGTTGGGCCCAGTCGTGCACGCCCCGCTCGGTGACCGTGCGGCTGAGGACGAGCCCGTCCGTCATCGCCCCAGAGCTTCGCGCCGGAAACGAGCGTCGTCGCAGGGTGCTGGACTGGACGGATGCTCGAGACCCCGGAAGAACTGACCCGCCTCCAGTCCCTGCTCGACGAGTCCATGGCCTCCGCCGGGCCCCACCTGCGCAGCATCATTACGGACGAGCGCAGGCTGCGTGCCTCCGACCTGGTGGCGCGGCTGCAGGGAATGCGCCTGCTCGTCCTGGCCACGGCGACCGCGGACGGCCGGCCCGTGGTCGGACCGGTCGACGGCTACTTCCTGCACGGGACGTTCTGGTTCAGCTCCGGCACCGACTCGGTCCGCATGCATCACTTGGCGGCGCGCCCGGCGGTGAGCGCCACGCACTTGCCCGGAGAGGACCTGGCGGTCACCGTGCACGGCCGGGCCGAGCTCTACCCCATGACGGACCCGGCCGCCGCCGAGTTCCGTCAGGCCATGCTCGACGAGTACCTGCCCAAGCAGGGGCCGTCCTTCGAGGATTGGCTCCGGAACGCCGATGCGGTGGCGGCGCGGATAGAGCCCGCCAAGATGTTCACGTTCCACCTGGACGCGTAGCGGCCGGATGGGAGGGCGCGGCTGGGCCCGGGGAGCCGATTACTCGCCGGCGTCTATGGCGGCGACGCGACGAACCAGGCGGGACTTGTGGTTGGCCGCGGTGTTCTTGTGGATCACGCCGTGGGCGGCCGCCTTGTCGATCCGCTTCACGGCCACTCGCAGCAGCTCCGCCGCGTCGTCGGCGCCGTTCTCCGCGGCGGTGACGGCCGTCTTGGAGCGGGTGCGCACTTCGGCGCGGACCGACTTGTTGCGCAGCCGGCGCTTCTCGTTCTGGCGGTTCCGCTTTATCTGGCTCTTGATGTTGGCCACGTGGCGATCCTCGGTTGCGATTCGAAAGGGGCTTCGGGCCGGGCCTCCGGCCGCCGGTGCGAGGGAACACTGTAGCAGGTGGCTGGCCCGATCCGGCAGGCGGGACCGGTACGATCGACGGACTGTGCCGCCTCCCGCTCCCGTCGCCGAGCCCGTTGCGGTCGAGCGCATCCGGAACTTCTCCATCATCAGCCACGTCGACCACGGCAAGTCCACGCTGTCGGACCGGATCTTGGAGATCACAGGCGCGGTCGACCCCCGCCTGATGCGGGAGCAGTACCTCGACTCCATGGACATCGAGCGCGAGCGGGGCATCACCATCAAGGCCCAGAACGTCCGGGTGCAGCACGCCGGCCATGTCCTGCACCTGATCGACACCCCGGGCCACGTGGACTTCGGCTACGAGGTGTCGCGCTCGCTGGCGGCCTGCGAGGGCGCGGTGCTCCTGGTCGACGCGAGCCAGGGGATTCAGGCCCAGACGCTGGCCAACGCCTACCAGGCGCTCGAAAACGACCTCGAGATCGTGCCGGTGCTCAACAAGATCGACCTCCCGGCGGCCGACCCCGAGCGCAGCGCGCTCGAGATAGAGCACGTGCTCGGGCTGCCCGCCGAGGACATCCTGCACATCTCGGCCAAGACGGGCCAGGGCGTGCCCGAGCTGCTCGATGCGATCATCGCCCGCATCCCACCACCGACCGGAGATCCCGAGGCGCCGCTACGGGCGCTGATCTTCGACTCCTCGTACGACCAATACCGAGGGGTCGTGAGCTCCATCCGCATCGTTGACGGCACACTGCGCGCGGGGGCCCGGCTCCGTTTCATGCAGGCGAACGCCGTGCACGACATCGAAGAGGTCGGGGTGCGCACGCCCGACGCCGAGCCGGTGCGGGTGCTCGGCCCGGGCGAAGTCGGCTACCTGATCGCCGGGATTAAGGACGTGGGCGAAGCCCGCTCAGGCGAGACCGTCACGACGGCGGCGCACGGCGCGCTCGAGGCTCTGCACGGGTACCGGGATCCCAAGCCAATGGTGTTCTGCGGGCTCTATCCGGTCGACGGCGACGAGCTGCCCGACTTGCGCGACGCGCTCGACAAGCTCAAGCTGAACGACGCCAGCTTCACCTACGAGCCCGAGACGTCGCACGCGCTCGGCATCGGCTTCCGCTGCGGCTTCCTCGGTCTCCTGCACATGGAGATCGTGCGGGAGCGCCTGGAGCGCGAGTTCGACCTATCGTTGATTGCGACGGCGCCCAGCGTCGAGTACCGCGCCTTCCTCACCGACGGCAGCGAGGTGGACGTCGACAACCCGACCGAGCTGCCCGACGCCACCCGACTTGACCACATTGACGAGCCGATGCTGTCGGCGACCATCATCACCCCGACCGAGTACACCGGCACCGTCATGGAGCTGTGCCAAGGCAAACGCGGCGAGATGACGCGTATGGAGTACCTGTCGCCGGAGCGGGTCGAGCTCGTCTACGCCCTGCCGTTGGCCGAGGTCGTAATCGACTTCTTCGACCAGCTCAAGTCGCGCACCAAGGGCTATGCCAGCTTGGACTACGAGCCCGAGGGCTACACCACGGCCAACCTGGTGCGGGTCGACATCCTGATCAACCACATGCCGGTCGACGCCTTCTCGACCATCGTGCACAAGAGCTCGGCCGACACCTACGGGCGCAAGATGGCCGAGAAGCTGCGTGAGCTCATCCCGCGCCAGCTCTTCGACGTCCCCATTCAGGCGGCCATCGGCGGCCGCATCGTGGCCCGGGAGACCGTCAAGGCCAAGCGCAAGGACGTCCTGGCCAAGTGCTACGGCGGGGACATCACCCGCAAGCGCAAGCTGCTCGAGAGGCAGAAAGAGGGGAAGAAGCGGATGAAGAACATCGGGCGGGTCGAGGTGCCCCAGGAGGCCTTCATCTCGGCGCTGCGCCTGAGCGAGGACTAGGCGACCGACGCCGGAGCGTCAGCCGAGTGGTCCGTCGAAGTCCATGTCCACGTAGTGGAACAGCAGGGAAGTACTGAACCGCCGCTTGCGCATGGCCGGGCGTCCGTGCGCGATGTCGCGACCCAAGAAAAGCAGCCCGTCGCCGAGAGCCTGGAAGACCTGGGTGTGCTCTGGGACGGTGGCGAGGACGAAGGGCCAGCGCGTTTGGACGATCGGCTCTGGCCACATGTCGACGAGCACCGATAGCGTGTACTGGCACTGCAGCCGGTCCGTGTGGAGGGGGAGCCCCGGCCCCTTGACATAGGACGCCGAATAGCAGAAGGAGGGCTGCACCGGACGCCCGACGACCTGTGAAACGGCCCGCGCGAGCTGGCACTGGAAGAATCGGGCGACCGGCTCGTTGTAGGCCACGTAGCGACCTGGCGTCTGCAGGTCGCCCAGGTGGACGCCGTTGCTGCCTGACGTCCGGACCAACGTCCGGTAGTACCGACGGAGCCGGCCGACGTGCAGCGGATCGATGACGGACGCAATGTTGGTGAAGCCGTTTCCCCGGAACTCTTTCTGAGCCCGTTCCACCGTGTCGTTCCACTCTCTCCGGACTTCGTCCTCGCGCCTGCCGTAAGTCAGGACTCCGGCGGCCAGGAGCTGCCAGCGGCGCAACCACACCAGAGGTGCCGCGCACGGCTCGCCAGGGCGGGTCGACTCGACGACGACCACGGACTCCCGGTCGAGAAGGTAGGGCAGCTGGGCCCCATGCCCCGGATGTTCGACCCAGGCCGTCCAGGCGTCGTGGTGGACGGGCCGGGTCGGTGCAACGCCCGATGGCGGACCCGTCCGGCCCTCTAGATGGCACAGGGCAGAACGATGGTGCCGACGATCGAGATCGAAGCGCAGTCGCGGCCGAGCCGACGCCGGGACCAGATGGTCTGGGGCCTCCTCGAGCATCAGCGCGTACGGAGGTCCCACCACGTCCCAGTAACCGGGCGGCCAGGTCCCCTTCTCCTGGTCGACCACGTGTTCGTGAGCGACGGACTGCGTGGACTCCGTCGATTCCGAGGCATCGTCGACCGCGGCGACAGTTTCCGTTCCTGCGCCCAGTGCAGTCACCAGCTGAGCCATCCGTTCACGGTGAAATGGCCATCCTCGAAACGTCCCGAGGGCACGTGGACGTCGGTGACCTCGTAGAAGTAGCGGGCGGGGAACAGCGCCATGCGGTTCTGAACCGGCTCCACCTCGACGCGACGGGCCTGCCCGCCGGGCACGAGCGAGTCGACGATGCGGAGGTGACCTCCGGCGAAACCCTTGGGCTCAGCGTGTACGAACAAC
Organism: uncultured Acidimicrobiaceae bacterium; assembly: GCA_963834405.1. Taxonomy (GTDB): domain Bacteria; phylum Actinomycetota; class Acidimicrobiia; order Acidimicrobiales; family RAAP-2; genus Bog-473. The sequence goes on from CAWIBX010000005.1 coordinate 1,602,366, forward strand.
ACGTAGGTCAGCTGTCGGTCCGCGACCACCTTGTCAGAGGCGTCTACGTGCCCGCAGAACCGCCCTGCGTCCTCGGTGACCGTGAGTCGGACGTCGATGCCGGTCGGCTCCACTACGGGGTAGTCCATCCGTACGAGCACGTCGGGCAGCACTCGGCGGATCTGGGACCGCATCAGCTCGGCAAGCCGTCGGTCCACGTCGAGCAGGACCCGGGAATACCGTGCCCCCTCGTCGAACCAACCTTCCCGACTCAGGGTGGTCATGAGGGGGCTCTCGACCAGCCGGTGGTCCTGTTCCAGCGCGTACGTGATCACCCAGTCGAAGGCAGGCGGCGCCAACAGCTCCTCGAGCAGCACGACGTCCAGCGAGTCGAATCCGCTCGCGCCCAGGAGGGACTCCGTGGCCAGGCCGACACGTGGGTAGCCGGTCGTCACTTTTCGGAGAGCCTTGTCATGCACCGGCCCCAGTACGCCGAATACGTGTGGAAGATGGTGCAGCTGCGCCAATACTGCGGGTCCTCTCGCTCGGGCTGCTGGGCCAGCAGGTGGCAGTCCTGGTCCGACAGCAGGCCGACCGACCACGCGCCCTCCCAGGCCAGCTCGGAAAAGGCCCACTCAATGCGGCTCCAGGCCATTGGGGTGATCCCGCTGAGCCACGAGGCGAGCTCGCTTCGATCGGGGCGGTCCAGCAGCGCGTTGCTACGCCTCGTCGACTCGGCCGACCAGGCTCCGGCGAACTCCTTCGTCATCAACACTGCGCCGCTGTTCATCGGGCACAGGACGTCCGGCGCCATGGTGCTTCGATAGCCGCCGCGCCAGGCCCAGTCGCTTGGGCGGGCGACGACGTCACAGCCTTCGAACTTCTGGAGGAGCGTCCCGAGGTCGCCGAAGACCAGGGTGTCGGCGTCCAAGTACAGCAGTCGGGGGAAGTCGACGGAGCCGAAATGGCTGTAGTTGTCCATGAAGTAGCCCGACTGGACATGCAGTGGTTCGACGAACCGCAGCTGGTCGGCCGCCTTCTCGAGTCGGGCGCACCGTGCGGCTTGGGTCTCGTCGAGATCGTCCTGGCCCGCGGCCACCAGCACCACGACGCTCGGGTCGGCGTTGCGTCGGCGCAGCGTGTCGATGCTCCACAGAGCCATCTGTACGTACCGCTCGGACGGGTCGATCAGGTAGACGCAGGCCAGCTCGCACGACGGGGAGGTCACGGCCGCACCGTCCCGTTCGATGCCAATCCGTTGAGCAGCGCCTGCAGCGTGTGGCTCGTGAAGTCGACCCGAAGGGCTGTGCTGTACGGCGTGGCGCGGATTCCGCCGAGCACCATGGTCGGCTCGGGGGTCCAGTAGGTGTCGCAACGGCGAAACAGCAGCTGGTCGCAGAACGACATTGCGGCGTGCCACGAGTCGCGGAGGCGCTTCGCTCGCGCGTCTTCATCGAGGGCCGAAGCGGCGTGGATTCCCGCGGCTATCCCCTCGGCCGCGAAAGCCGTGTGGAAGCCTGGTCCTTGCGTTCCCATGTCGGTCAGGAAGCTGCCATCGACCGAGACTTGGCGGTCGGCCATCCACTCGCACAGCTCCAATGTCGTCTCGTAGTGGGACGCATCGCCGGTCAGGGTCGCCACCAGGTCCCAGACCTGCGCCTGCCACGACATCAGACCCCACGGATGGACCAGGCGGGCGCGGCGCAGGTACCAGGCCCGGATCGCGTGCCAGTCGAGCTGGAGGTCCTCCCCGGTGGCAGCGCTGTAGGTGCCCAGGCTGGTCAGGGTAAGCCCAGGGAGCAGGTCGGCGTCCGACCTGGAGCGGGTGACGCCCGGCGCCAGAACGCACCCTTCGGGCTGCACGGTGGACCGTACCCGCCGGGCCAGCGAGCGGATCTCCTCCGAGTCCAATGCAGGATGTCCGGAGGTCGCCAGCGCGCCCAGGAGGCAGGCCTCCGCGCCGGCGCCGCCCGCATGGTCGCGGATGCCCAGCGCCCCGCCGGGTCCGCGGCCGAGCCCCTCCATCGCGTACTCGATGCCCTTACGCGCCGCCGCCCGCCAGGCGTCGTGTCCAGCCCACTGGCCGGCCAGGTCGAGCACGCGCAGCGCGTGGAGGCACCGGGTAGCGGTGCCCCGGCGCACGTAGGCCCCGCGAAGAGCGCTGATCCCGTACGCGGGCCAGCCGTCCATATCGAGGCGCCTGACGAGATGTTCGGCCAGGAGTGGCACGTCCTCCGCCGTAATGGCCGCGTCAGGGCCGTGGCGGCAATGCCCGCCGGAGAGTTCGAAGTTCCCCTCGGGAGTGTGCACCCATGCCGCGGTCTTGTACGTGGTCCACGAGCCCGGCCCGCTGGCGATGCCGGCCTTTCTCAGCAGGGCCTTCGCCGTGTCGGCCTTGGTCCAGTCGTGCTGCACCACGACGGAGTCGAGGTAGGTGGCGAAGCGATCGCCCTGTTGGACGAGGAGCGCGTCGCGACCGCGCCGGAACCGGCGCGCCACTGGCTCAACCGACGTCCGACCCAGTTGCTCGGGGCTGTGCAGGAGGCTGATGGACCACGAGACCGTTTCGTCCGGAGCTGCTACCCGTCCGCTCCTGAAGCGCCGGTCGCTAACGGCCGCGCTGGCTGCCCTGACGAGGGCCTGGTCGAGCGTGTCGCCGCGCCCCACCGTGCAGCCCTGTGTGCCGCGTCCGTACAGAGTGACGACGACGCTCGCCACCTTGCCCACGAGGAGGTCGGGGGGTAGCGCGGTGGTGGCCGGGATCGGGGCGTCGGACTTGATGGCCCCGACGACCTCCTCCACCCGCCGGAGCAGCCGGTCGCCGAGCCCAGGGACGCCAAGCCACCCGTCGGTCGATCGCTCGTCCTCTCCGTACCGCGGCCAGCTCTCGCCGGGTTCGACGTACTTGACCAGTTCGTGGCGGTACAGGTCGTGATCCTCGAGGTCCATGATCTTGGCATTGGTGGACCGAGCGTGCTGGTACTGCTCCCAGGCGCTGGTGAAGTACTGCGTGTTGGGCAACGCCCCGCCTGCCTTCAACGGCGCGACACGGCTGCGCACGACGATCCCATAGCGAGAGAAGTCGAGCTCGCTCGGGCCGACCTGTTCCAGCGGGCCGAAATAAGTGACGCAGAACTTGAGGTCCTCCAGCTCGGCGCGAGAAGGTGGCTGCGAGAGCGACTGCAGTGTCTGTACCGTCGCGATCACGAGATCGCGACACGGGTCTGCATCTCCCGGGTCGAAGTGCCAGAAGCCCTTGCGCGCCAGCCGGTGGTCGTCGTCTCGGCGCCTGAGGCTGACGAAAGCACCACCGGGATCGCGGTCTGCCGCGGCGAGGGTCCGGGGGGGCCGCAGGGCCTCGCCGGTGTCGAGAAAATGCTCGGCGACACGCCGCGCGGCGGCAGCGGGGTGGAGCCCGTCGGGCAGCCGTTGGCGCGACCAGACCCGGGGCAGGTTGACCACGTAGCCCGGAAGCGGTGCCGGGTCCCGCATGCCGACGTCGTCCCAGATGTCGAACGACGTCTCCACCCGGTAGCCCCGCGCTTCGGCGTGCTGACGACCACCGCGTCCGGGGAAGTCCACCAGGCAGGCCGTGCCCTCGGCGTCGTAACCCTCGTCCTCCAAGGCGGTGGAGGCCTGCCGGAACGAGGTGCCCGAGCTGATGGAGTCGTCGATGATCACCACTTTGCGGGACCGGTCGCCTGGGCCGTCGATCCGCCGCAGTGCGCCGTACTTTTTCGCTTCAGGCCGGACGACGAGCCCCGTGTACTTCCCGTCTGAGGCCTGCACCATCGCCGTCATGAGGGGTACGGCGCCGAAACCGTTCGCGGCGAGCTGGGTCGCTTCGAACGGCTCGACCAGTCGCAGCATCTCCTCGACCAAGAGGTTCATGCCCTCCGTGGTCATGGAGATCGGCCAGAGATAGAGCATCCAGCGGCCTCGTTGTCCGCTCCGCCCGCGGATCAGTTGCAAACCCTGCGACCGGAGGATGCCCTGTGATTTGATCAGCGTGAGGAGTCGTTGACGGCCCTCATCGGTCACTGCTCGCCCTCGTCCGCCCGTTCGATGGCCTGTTCACCGCCGGTTTGGGAGATCCGTGTCTCGGTCTCGACGTCGATGACGATCCCGCCGCCCTCGCCCTCGGCCTCGGGCACACCTTCACCCTCGGGAACACCTTCACCTTCGCCCTCACCTTCGCCCTCGCCCTCACCTTCGCCCTCACCTTCGCCCTCACCTTCGCCCTCTCCTTCGCCCTCTCCCTCGGACTCCGTCTCGAGTTCGGAGTCCAGTTCGGAGTCGAGTTCGGAGTCGAGTTCGGTGTCGAGTTCGGTGTCGAGCTCGGTGTCGAGTTCCGAGTCGAGTTCGGTGTCGAGTTCGGTGTCGAGTTCGATTTCGATCTCGGTCTCGAGTTCGATTTCGATCTCGGTCTCGCTCTCCCCTATCGGCTGTATGCCCGGGGGGTACACACCGGGTTCGATCGGCGTGATGCCCGGGGGGTACACACCGGGTTCGATCGGCGTTATGCCCGGGGGGTACACACCGGGTTCGATCGGCTCGGGTCCGGAGTCGCCCGGCTCTTGAGCGTCAGCAACGGCGGACCCGCCGTCGGCTCCCAAGGACTGCCGGGCCTTTGCGACCTCGTCGTCGAGCTCGGAGGGCTTGCCTTGGGGAGTGTCCTGCTCGTCAGCCATTGCCACCGCCCCTTTCGTCGTGTTGTGGGCGAGGCCGAGGAAAAGAGGGCCTCGCCGGACCGCTTTTCAGATGTCGTCTAGAGCGGTCGCTCGGGAGACGACCGATGTCGACGAACTGGGTGGGTGGTACCTCGAACCCACGTGATTGGACTGTAAGAGCGCGGCATATTGACGTCAATGGTGATAAATGCCTATCGCCCAGGAGCGGAACGCTCAGAGGACCCAGGCGCCCGGCCAACCTGGCACTCAGTAGACTTGAGTGCCAGAGACAGGACGAGACCGACCACGACAATGACACCGCACGCCGACGACACGCCTCTTTCCTCCAACCCCGGTGACGAGCGCGCGCTGAACCAACGACGGGCGGCCATCCTGGAGGCGATCGTGACCGAGTACGTCGGCACGGCCGAACCGGTGGGGTCATCCCATGTGGCGAACGCGCCGGGCGTCAAGGTCTCCTCGGCGACGGTGCGCTCGGAAATGGTGGCACTCGAGCGGGACGGCTACCTGGTGCAGCCCCACACGAGCGCCGGGCGCATCCCGACCGACAAGGGGTACCGCTTTTTCGTCGACCACCTGACCACGCCCGGCGTGCTCGGCCCGAGCCAGCGCCGCCAGGTGACCCAGTTCTTCGACCAGGTCCACGGCGAAATGGAGGACATGCTGGAGCGGGCGACCGGCCTGCTTTCCGAGCTCACCTCGTATGCGGCGGTGGTCGTGGGACCCCCGCACGACTCCGCCGTCGTCCGCTCCGTCCAGCTTGTCGGGCTCTCGCCGTTGCACGCACTCCTGGTGGTCGTGCTCTCCGACGGCGCCGTGGAGAAGCGGACGATCGAGTTCGAGGAGGAGGTGTCCGACGACACCCTTTCCCGCGCCAGTGCCCTCCTCTCGGCGGCCCTCGACGGCCGGAGCCTGTCCGGGCACTGGTCGATCCCTCCGAGCGGCTCCAAGCAGGTCGACCGGCTGCTGATGGCGGCCGGCGCCGGCCTCGGCTCCATGGAGGGCACCATGGTGGCCGACCAGGTGTTCGTCGGCGGGCCGGCGCGTCTGGCGGAGTCCTTCGAGGCCGTCGAAACGGTCAGGAACGTGCTGAGCATCCTGGAACAACAGCTCGTCGTCGTCACGCTGCTGCGCGACGTCCTGAACCGCGGCCTCTCCGTCGCCATCGGGACCGAGCACGGTTTCGAACCCTTGTCGTCGTGCGCGGTCGTCGTGGCGCCCGTCGGCGTCGATGGGCACCCGCTCGGCGCGGTGGGGGTGCTGGGCCCGACGCGCATGGACTATCCGCGGGCGATGGCGGCGGCCCACGTGGTCAGTGAGCGGCTCGGCGAGCGGCTTGGCGGGGGAGGCCACGATGCCCGTCGCTGACGGCCTGGGCGACCTCTACGAACTGCTCGGCGTCCCCCGCGACGCCTCCGAGGAGGAGATCAAGCGCGCCTATCGCGCCCGCGCCCGTGAGCTGCACCCGGACACGAACGACGGCAACCCTGAGGCTGAGGCGAAGTTCAAAGAGGTGACCGTCGCCTACGAGGTCCTGCGCGACCCGGAACGACGGGCGCGCTACGACCGCTACGGACCCGAAGGAGTCTTCGGCGCCCAGGCGGGCGGCATGGGCGGCTTCGGTTTCGACGGGAGCCTGAGCGACATCTTCGAGGCCTTCTTCGGCCAGATGGGAGGGACAGGCGGGCGCCGGCGCGGGCCGCAGCCCGGTTCCGACGCCGAAGTGCGTCTCGCGCTCGAGTTCTCCGAGGCCGTGTTCGGCTGCCGCAAGGACATCACCGTCCGGCTGCCGGCGACGTGCGGGACCTGTGCGGGCCGGGGCACCGCGCCGGGCACCGAACCGGTCACCTGCGCCGACTGCCAGGGCACGGGCGAGCTGCGCCGGGTGCGCCAGTCTCTGCTCGGACAGGTGGTCACGAGCGTCGCCTGCTCGCGTTGCAGCGGCACGGGCGAAATGATCCCGGTGCCCTGCGCCGACTGTCGCGGCGAGGGCCGGCGCATGGAGGAGAGCACCTTCACCGTGGAGGTGCCCGCCGGGGTCGAGGACGGCTCCACGCTGCGCTTGGCCGAGCGCGGCGCGGCCGGGCAGCGCGGCGGTCCAAACGGATCGCTCTTCGTCCATCTCGCGGTGTCGCGCGATCCGCGTTTCGAGCGCCAGGGCGACCACCTCAACACGACGCTGCGCATCAGCGTGGCCCAGGCCGCGCTCGGCACCGAGGCCGAGGTGGAGACCCTCGAGGGTTCCACCCGCCTGACGATCAGCCCCGCGACGCATCACGGCCATGTCGAGCGCATCCGCGGCGCCGGGGTGCCCCACCTGCGCGGCCGCGGGCGCGGCGACCTTTTCGTGCACGTCCTGGTCGAGACCCCTACCAACCTCACGCCGGAACAGGACGAACTCCTCCGGCAGTTCGCGGCGGCGAGAGGCGAGGAGGTGTCGCCGCCGGGTGGCGGGGGAGGCGAGGGGGTCTTCTCGCGCATCCGTTCCGCCTTTGGCTAGCGAGGCCGCGGCGTTCGCCGCCATCGCGGCGCGGGCCGCGGCTGCCGCACAGGTGTTCGTCGACGACCCGGCGGTTCCGGTGCTCGGCGAGGCCGAGGCGCACCATCTGGCCAAGGTGCTGCGCCTCCGGCGGGGCGAGGAGATCATCGTGGGTGACGGTCGCGGAGGATGGGCACGCTCGCAGTGGGAGGGCGACGGCACCGTGTCACCGCTGCGGCATGGCGCCGGGGTCGGCGGCGACGGCAGCGTCCAGCACGAGGGCCGCGTCGAGCCGCTCCTGACCGTCGCCTTCGCCCCGACCAAGGGCGAGCGCCCCGAATGGGTGGTTCAGAAACTGACCGAGCTCGGCATCGACTGGATCGTGCCGCTCATCAGCGAGCGCAGCGTCGTGCGCTGGTCCGGGACGCGTGGCGCCGCGACGGTGGACCGCCTGCGCCGGGTCGCGCGCGAGGCCGCCGCCCAATGCCGCCGCGTCTGGTTGCCCGAGGTGGGCGATACGGTGCGCTTCGCCGACCTCCCCTCGCTGGGCGGTCCCGGTGAGGTGGTGCTCGCCCAGCTGAGCGGAGACCGGCCCACCGTCGCGCAACGCGTTGTCGCGGTCGGCCCGGAGGGCGGATGGAGCACGGAGGAACTGGGATCGGGGTTGCCGACCGTCGGGTTTGGTCTCAGCGTCCTGCGGGCCGAGACGGCCGCGGTGACCGCAGGAGCCCTGATGGCGTCCCTGCGGACGGGTACGGTGGCGCAAGTGGATGGAACGCCGGGGTGACGGTTCGGTGACGGCCCACGATGGACACGACGCCGGCTCGGCCGCCTGTATGTTCGTTCGTGTGATCCGGTCCGGGAGCGAGCCCCTGAGGGGCGGCGAAGCGAGGGAATGACCGACTGCCTCTTCTGCAGGATCGTCGCCGGGGACGTGCCGTCGGAGATCGTGCACGAGACCCCGACCACGGTGGCCTTCAAGGACATCCACTCGGCCGCGCCGCTGCACGTGCTCGTGGTGCCGCGCCGGCACATCGACGACGCGTCCTTCGTCACCGCGGAAGACGGCCCGGTCCTCGCCGACATGCTTCTGGCGGCGCGCGCCGTGGCCGACGCCGCGGGCCTGGCGGTGCCGGACCGGGGCTACCGGCTCATCTTCAACATCGGCCCCGACGCCATGAACTCCATCCCTCATCTGCACCTGCACGTGCTGGGCGGCGAACCGCTCAAGGGGCACTTCGCAACCGCATGACGGCCGTATGACCACGACCCTGCGCGCCGAGTGCTTCGTGCCGGGCAATCACCTGATGGCGGGACTGCTCGGGACGCGCGACGAGCACCTCCGGCAGATCGAACATGCCTTCCCGGACGAGCAGATCGTCGTCCAGGGCAACCGGATTTCGGTGGAGGGTCCGGCCGCCGAGGTCGTGGTGCGGCTCTTCGACGAGCTGGTGCTGATGGTGCAGGCCGGCAAGCACCTGGACTCGTCGACCCTGGTCCGGACCATCGACATGGTGCGCGAAGACATCCGCCCGAGCGAGGTGCTGCGCTCCGAGGTTGTGCGCGCCGCCGGCGGCAAGACCGTCCGACCCAACACGGCCGGACAGAAGCGCTACGTCGACGCCATCTCGTCGAACGTCATCACGTTCGGCATCGGCCCGGCCGGAACCGGCAAGTCGTACCTCGCCGTCGCCCAGGCCGTCCACTCGCTGCAGTCGCGCCAGGTGTCGCGCATCATCCTCACGCGGCCGGCGGTCGAGGCGGGCGAACGCCTCGGCTTCCTGCCCGGCGACCTCATGGCCAAGGTCGACCCGTACCTGCGGCCGCTCTACGACGCGCTATACGACCTCCTGGAGCCGGAGGGGGCGCAGCGCCTGCTGGACCGGGGGACGATTGAGGTGGCACCGCTCGCCTTCATGCGGGGCCGGACCCTCAACAACTCGTTCATCATCCTCGACGAGGCGCAGAACACGACGCCGGAGCAGATGAAGATGTTCCTCACTCGCATCGGCTTCGGGTCCAAGTGCGTCGTGACCGGTGACGTCACGCAGATCGACGTGCCGGGCGCGCGCTCGGGCCTGGTCGGCCTGGAGCCCGTGCTCGGAGGCATTGACGACGTGGCGTTCGTGCACCTGACCCGCCGGGACGTGATCCGGCACAAAATCGTGGCCGACATCATTGATGCCTACGACGTGGCAGAAGGGCGGGCGGGACCCACGCAGTGAGCGTCGATGTCTTCGCCGCCGACGAGCAGCAGGCACATCCGATGGACGTGTCCCGCTGGGCCGAACTGGCCCGCCGGGTCCTGGCGGCGCGGGGGGTGAAGGGCGAGACCGAGGTCTCGCTGCTCTTCGTGGACGAGGACGCGATGGCCGCGCTCAACGAGCAATTCCTCGGCAAGAGCGGGCCCACCGACGTGCTGTCCTTCCCGATTGAGGACGAGCCCGCCGCGATTGGCCGGTCACCCGACTTCGGGGGCAGCGGCCCCGGCACGGCCGCCGAGCAGGGAGCACTGACGCTGCTCGGCGACGTGGTGGTCTGCCCGACGGTGGCGGTCCGCAACGCGGCCGAGCATGACGTATCCGTGGACGACGAAATCGCGTTGCTCGTCGTGCACGGTCTCCTGCACCTCCTCGGCATGGACCACGAGGAGGACGCTGAGGCGGAGCGCATGGAGGCGCTGGAGCAACAGCTCCTGAACCGCTTCTACCGGGTGGCCTGAGCTGGCGGTGTACGTGGTCACGCTGCTCGCGGCCGACGGCTTCCACACCGTCGACGCCATCCTCATCCTGGTGATCGCAGTGTTGCTCGCCGGCTCGGGCGTGCTCGCCATGGCTGAGACAAGCCTGGTTCGCACGAACCGGATAAAGGCCAAGTCGATGGTCGACGAGAAACGCCGCGGCGCCCGCCAGCTGGCCCGCCTGGTCGAGAACCCTGCAAACTTCCTGAACCCGATCCTGCTGCTCGTGCTGATCTGCCAGCTGGTCTCGGCCACGCTGGTCGGCATCGTCGCCGCCCACCTTTTCGGTGGTCTGGGCGTCCTGCTCGGCATCGTCTTCGAGATCGTCGTGATCTTCGTGTTCTTCGAGGCGGTGCCGAAGAATTGGGCGGTGCAGCACCCGGACCGGGCGGCGCTGCTCAGCGCGCCGATCGTGAGCACGCTTATTCGCTTCCCACCCATCCGCTGGATCTCGTCACTCCTTATCGGGCTGGCCAACCTCATCATCCGTGCCGGCGACGACGGCGGAGACGAGATCCATGGCTCCTACATCACCGACACCGAGCTCAAGGCGATGGCGGACGTCGCCCATGAGGAAAAGGTGATTGAGCACGACGAGCGCACGTTCATCCACTCCATCATCGACTTCGGTGACACGGTGGCGCGCGAGGTCATGGTGCCCCGCCCGGACATGGTCACAGTCGAATCGGACGCCACCGTCGCCGACGCGCTCGAGAAGGCGTTGGGGGCCGGCTACAGCCGCATTCCCGTGGAGGGCGAGGAGGGCATTGACGACATCGTCGGGATCGCCTACGCCAAGGACCTGGTGCGGACGGAACGAGCCGGCAAGGCGGAGCAGAAGGTGCGCGACGCCATGAGATCGGCCAAGTTCGTGCCCGAGTCAAAGGAGGTCTCCGACCTCCTGCGCGAGATGCAGGAGGAGAAGTACCACATGGCGGTGGTCGTGGACGAGTACGGCGGGACCGCGGGCCTGGTCACCCTCGAGGACCTGCTGGAGGAGCTCGTGGGCGACATCGTCGACGAGTTCGACGTCGAGGAGCCGACCGTCGAGCGTCTTGACGACGGCTCGGTGCTCGTCAGCGCGCGCTATTCGGTCGACGACGCCGACGACCTGCTGGGCGCCGAGTTGCCGCAGGGCCCCTGGGACACCGTCGGCGGCCTGATGCTCGACCTCGTGGGCCGCGTCCCCGACCCCGGGGACTCCGTCGAGGTGGACGGGTTCCGCCTGACCGCGCTCGACGTCCGGGGACGGCGCATCGGCCGGGTCCGCATAGAGCCGACGCACGCATCCGGCGGCGACGGTGACGACGACCGGGGCGACGACGGGGGCGGCGCCTCGCGCAACGGACGCTGAGCCCGGTGCGCTCCGGCTTCGTGGCCGTCGTGGGCCGCCCCAACGTCGGCAAGTCGACCTTGGTCAACCGGATGGTCGGGGTCAAGGTGTCCATCACTTCGACCAAACCCAACACGACCCGGTACCGCATCCTCGGCGTCCTGCACGACGGGGCCGCCGACGCGCAGGTGGTCTTTGTCGACACGCCCGGCATCCACCGGCCGCGCAGCTCACTCGGGAGCCGTCTGAACGAGACGGCGACAGACGCCCTCTGCGACGTCGACGTCATCGTCGCCGTCGTCGACGCGACGGCCGCCGTCGGCCCGGGCGATCGGACCGTGCTGGAGCGATCGGTGCGGGAGATCCAGCGCGCCGCCCGGTCGGCGACGGGGAACGAGGACGAGGGAGGCGGGGAGGAGGTGCCCGCACTGGTGGTCGTCGTGAACAAGGTCGACCGGGCGCCCCGAGGGCGGGTGCTCGAGCGGTTGGCCGAGGTCAAGGCGGCGGTCGACGCCCTCGATGAGGGCCTGGCGGCCGAGTACTTCCCTGTGTCCGCCCGCACGGGCGACGGCGTCGAGGATCTGACGGCGTACCTGATCGGCTCACTGCACGAGGGCCCGCCGTTCTTCCCGGACGACGTGGTGACCGACACGCCCGAAGCGTTGTGGGTGGCCGAGCTCGTGCGAGAACAGCTCCTCGCGCGCACGCGGGACGAACTGCCCCACGCCATCACCTGCCGGGTGACGGAATGGGAGTGGCCCCGTATTCGGGTTGAGATCATCGTTGAGCGCGACTCGCAGAAGGCGATCGTCATCGGCAAGGGGGGCCAGATCCTGAAGGAGGTGGGGACGGCGGTCCGGGAGTCCCTCCCGGAGGGCACCTACCTGGACCTGCACGTCAAAGTCGAGAGGCACTGGCAGAACCGGGACGAGATGCTCGACCGGCTGGGGTACTGAATCGACCTCGGGCGAGCTGTTTCGAAAACCATAAGCAGGGAGCGTTATACTTTTTTTTCGATGACTCCCCGAGGACAGGTCTCCTCCACCCGACGATCCTTCACCACGGGGCGGCCCCAGCCGCCGTCACTCACCGCGGTCGCGGACGAGGACACGCTCGAACTCGTCTTCGGGGCGCTGGCGAACGACACGCGTCGGGGCATCCTGGCCGTGTTGCACGACTCGGGAGAACCCATGCGATCGAGCGACATCGCCGCGCGCTTCGACCTCCCCTGGCAGGCGGTGTCGCGTCACCTACGCGTCTTGACCCAAGCCGGTCTCATCCAATGCGAAGTGCTCAAGAACGGCCGCTTGTACTCGCTCGACCGCCAACGGTTGCGGCGCGTGGCGGGCCGGTGGATCGCCCGCGTGGCCACGGAGGGCAAGCGCACGGGCGACGGGAAGGTCGTTTTCGACTTCACCGAGTGATCAGTCCAGCGCCCGGCGCAAGAAAGACTCCACCTCACCCCGGTCCACCGTCCGCCGCATCGGCGGCAGCGTGGACAGCAGGACGCCGCGGTACGACGCCGTCGCCAAACGGGGATCGAGGACGGCCACGACGCCGCGATCGTCGGCGGTACGGATGAGTCGGCCCGAGCCCTGCGCCAGCAAGGTGGCGGCGCGGGGCAGGTCGACCAGCGAGAACGCGTTGGTGCCGGCGCGCTCGCGCCGCGCCTGGAGCAGCGGATCGTCGGGCCGCGGGAAGGGGAGCCGGTCCAGCGTGACGAGGGAGAGTGCGCGCCCCGGGATGTCGACGCCCTGCCAAAAGCCCATGGTGGCGAAAAGGCACGAGGTCTCGTCCGCGGCGAACTCCTCGAGCAGCCGCCCCTTGGGCAGGTCGCCCTGGAGCAACAGCGCATAGGGGAGCTCGGGCGCCAATGCCTCGGCGGCCGCTTCTGTGGCGCGCCGGCTGGTGAACAACGCGAGCGTCCGCCCGCCCGCTGCTTGTATGAGCAGGGCGAGTTCCTCGTGCAGCGCCTCTTCCGCTTGGGCGGCCCGACGGTCGGGCAGGTGACGCGCCACGTACAAGAGCGCGTGGGAGCGATAGTCGAATGGGCTGCCGACGTCGAGCTCCTCGGTGTCGAAGCCGGCGAGCCCCACGCGGTCAGCCAGCCGCGGCGGGATGGTGGCGCTGGTGAGGACCGCCGTCACCTCGCCCCAGAGCAGCCCCGATAACGCAGGACCCACGTCAATGGGGGAGAGCCGCAGCCGCGGGCTCCGGCGTGCGCCGTCGACCCACGCCACCTCGCTGTCGGTCCGCCCGACGATCCGCTGCAGGTCCTCGGCCAGGTGTGTGGCCGCCGAGATGGCACGCGTCTTGCGGTTCGCCCTGTCCGCGTCCTCGACGGTCGCACCGCCGCCGGAGAGGAGGGACTGCTGCATCCCGCCCCGGCGCAGGGCGTCGGTGGTACGCCGCGCCAGATCCGCCGCCCGCAGCACGAGCTCGGCCAGCTCCTCGTCCGACGAGCCGCCCCCAAGCAACACACGCGTTCCCACCAGGTCGGCCAGGATCGTCCCGAGCTCGTCTCCGACCGACACCAACGAGTCGAAGAGCGGTGCGTCGCGCTGCTCGACGAGCGAACGCGCCCCGGTCACGATGGTGCGGATGCGGCCCGGCGTCACTTCGACGCCCAGGCTCGATGTCATCACCTCCTCGAGCTCGTGCGCCTCGTCAAAGACGACGACGTCGTGCTCGGGGAGCACGGCGCGGCCGCTGGCCAGGTGCGCGCCGTAGAGGTGGGTGTTGACGACCACGATGTCGGCCGCGGCCGCGCGGTCCCGTGCCGCCTCCGTGAAGCAGGTGTTGCCGGAGGGGCAGTTGAAGGCGCCCGGGCACTCGCGGGGCCCCACGCTCAGCATGTTCCAGGCGCGGTCGCTCGGCTCGAAGGACAGGTCGGCCCGATCGCCCGAGTCCGAGCGCTGGGACCAGGCCACTAACCGCCGGACCTCCTCGACCAGACCCTCCGGCGGTGTACCAGCACCGCCTGCACCGGACCTGTCCGTGCCTTCGCCCCCGGGTCCCTCGAGCCCCTCGGGCCCCTCGGGCCCCTCGGGCGGGCCCTCGCCGCCGCGGTCTCCCAGCTCCGGCTGGATCGCGACGCCACCCGAGCCCACCTCGGCCACCCGCTGGCGGCAGATGTAGTTGCTCCGGCCCTTGAGCACCGCGTGGTCCAGGGGCACGTCAAGCCCGACGGCCGCTTCCACGAGGGGCAGGTCCTTGTCCGCCAGTTGGTCCTGGAGCGCCTTGGTGGCGGTGGCCACCACCACCTTCTTGCCGCTCAGCGCGGCGGGGACCGCATAGGCCAAAGACTTGCCCGTGCCGGTGCCGGCCTGCACCACCAGATGGGTGCCCGTGACCACGGCCTCGGCGACGGCCCGGCACATCTCCTGTTGCTCGGGCCGGTGTTCGCCTCCCGCCATCTTCGCCGTGACCTTGTCGAGGGCGTCTACCGCGTCGTCACCGGCCCGTCTCGCCTCGTCCAAGACGCCACCCGACGACCCGATCACGTCGGCGGCGAACACGTCCGTCGGTTCCGGCTCGCCCACCCCGAGCGGGTCCGACAGATCGAGCGGGTCCGCAGGCTCGCGCCAGGAGGCATCCTCGGGGGACTCCCCGTGCTCGTACTCCTCCACCACCACCGATCATGCCCGCGGGTGGCGACACTGGCGAGATTCCGGAGTCACTCCGGCGGCCGCCCGCCCCGGCCCGGCCCCGGCTCAGGCGGGAACGGTGTGTTGCACCTCCACCACCACCTGCGAGGACAGGTCGTTGAAGGCCTGCTCGCCGAAGCCCATCCACATCTCAACGGCCGGCGGGGGCATGTGCTCGAGCATGGCGGCCCGCTGGGCGTCGTTCATCCGCTGGCGGATGAGGCCGAGGATCAGCCAGACCTTGTCACCCTGGTACCCGGCCAGAGCGTGCCCAGGCAGCTTGCCCCACTCCTCCGCGGTGAGGTTCTCGGCGCAGAGCGGGAGTCCCTCGGCCTCCTCCTGGTCGAGGTGGAACAGCAGCTGCACCCGCAGCGCCTCAAGTGCATCCACGACGTCGGATTGCTCCGCGGCGCCACCCCGGGGCCAAGCCGCCAGGGCACTCGATGCGTTCCCCGAGAGCTTCACCGCCTCCTCGTGCTGCTCGAGCAGGCGGTCGAAGAGCGCGTTGTTATCGGGGCAGCGCTCGCGCAGTAGCGGAAAGACCAGAACTTCCTCGCCGTCGTGGTGCGCCTCCAAGAAGAAGAGGACGTTCTCGTAGTAGTTCGCGACCTGTGCGACGCGCGCCACGTCGTCGGGCGCAATGCTCCCGACGAGTTGCGGCGCCGCCCCGAGGGTGTCGCGGAAAACGCCGTGCACCGCGTACATGTCGTTGACTTCCGGCCGTGGGACCGCCTGATCTGCCATGGAGCCTCCTTGCTCTTTCGCGAATATCCGCCGATGAACCGCCGATGAAACCGCCAATAAACCGCCGATGACGCCACTCCCCGACGGGGACGGCCAGTTGAACACAGATCACGCACCCGTGCAGCAACACCACCCCGGTGTCCGAAACCGTCCTGTCACGAAGCGGTAGCTTCGTCGGGTGACCTCCGCCGCTCGGACGCACGGGGAGGCCCAGGGGCAGGGCCGGCATCCCAACCATCCTGACCCGACCCATCCCGATCAGCCCGACCAGCCCGACGTCGATCCCGTCCCCCCCGAGCTGGACCGCACGAGGGTGCCGGTGCACGTCGCCTGCGTCATGGACGGCAACGGACGCTGGGCCAGCGCCCGGGGCCTCCCGCGCACGGAAGGGCATGCCGCCGGCGAGACCGCCCTCCTCGATGTGGTCAACGGCGCCCTCGAGATCGGCATCAAGTGGATCACCTTCTACGCGTTCTCGACGGAGAACTGGCGCCGCCCGCCCGACGAGGTGCGCTACCTCATGAACTTCAACCAGTCGCTGCTCATGCGCCGGCGCGACGAGCTGAACGAGAAGGGCGTGCAGATCCGCTTCGCCGGTCGGCGCGACTGGCGGGTGCCGCGCCGGGTGCTCAAGCGCATGGACGAGTCGATAGAGCTCACCAAGCACAACACGCGCATGGTCATGACGATGGCGTTCAACTACGGCGGCCGGGCTGAAATCGTCGATGCGGTGCGCTCCATCGTCGCCCAGGGCGTTTCGCCGTCGAAGGTCGACGAGAAGTTGATCCGGCGTCACCTCTACTTCCCGGACATGCCCGACCCGGACCTCGTCGTCCGCACTTCGGGCGAGACGCGCATCTCGAACTTCCTCCTCTGGGAGATCGCCTACAGCGAGTTGGTCTTCCCCGAGACCTTGTGGCCGGACATGCGGCGGCGCCACCTGTACGAGGCCGTCATCGAGTTCCAGAAGCGGGTCCGCCGCTTCGGCTCGGTCGGCCCCTGAAGCTGCGAGACTGGAGGGGTCATGAGCCCCGCCCGGCCCGCCGATCCCGCCAGTCCCGCCCGCTTCGCCCGCCCCACTCGCCCCACCCTCACCCGCGTCCTCTTGGGCCTGGGCGTCCTCCTCCTGACCGCGTTCGTCTACGTGGTGCTCGCCCACGGGGCCAACGGGGGCAACGTGGTGGGCATCGTCGTGGCCGTCATCGTGCTCATCGCCGCCGGCAACCTGCTCTACGGCCGCAGTTCCCCCGGCGCCAAGGCGCACGCCCGCACCCGCGACGCCCAGGCGGCGCACGACCGGGCCGCCGACCTCGCCGCGGACGCCCGCCGGGCCACCGCCGCGGCAGACCGCCGGGGCGAGCGCTACTGCCCCATGGACCCCGCCGACGGCGTCACCCAAGACCAGTGAGCCAGTGAGCCTCTTCCGCGACAACGGCGTCGTCCTGCGCACGTACCGCCTCGGCGAGGCCGATCGCATCGTGGTCTTCCTCACCGAGCGCCACGGCAAGGTGCGCGCTGTCGCCAAGGGCGTCCGCAAGACCACCTCGAAGTTCGGCGCCCGCCTGGAGCCGCTGACCCACGTCGACCTGCTCCTGTGGCAGGGCCGCAGCGACCTCGACATCGTCAACCAGGTCGAGGTGTTGAATGCGTTCCGTCCCGTGCGCGAGGACCTCGGCCGCCTGCCCCGGGGGCTGGCCCTCCTCGAGGTGGCCGACCAGCTGGCCCAGGAGCGCCACCCCGACCCCCGCCTCTACGCCATGCTCGTGGGCGCGCTGCGCGCCCTCGCCGACGAGCACGCCGACCCCACGCTCCTCGCGCCGGCGTTCTTCTTGAAGGCGCTGGTCCTCGAAGGCGCCGGCCCCGTCATCGATGCGTGTGCCACCTGCGGCGAGCCCGAACCCCTCGTCGATCTCGTCGCGTTCGACCTCGCCGTCGGCGGGACGCTGTGCCGGGCCCACCGCAGCGGCCGTCCGCTCAGCCCCGCCGCGCTCGCGCTGGTGCGCCGCATCCTCGGCGGCGACCTGGCCGCGGTGCTCAACGGCCCGCCGCCGGCCGGCGCCGACGAGGTCGCCGAGCTGGCCACCGAGGCCATGGAGATGCACCTGGACCGCCGCATCCGCGCGGTGCGCTCCACCGCCGGCCTTTGAGCGCGTTCGGCGTCTACGTCCACGTCCCGTTCTGCCGGGAGCGCTGCGACTACTGCGCCTTCGCCACTTACACCGACCGCGATCACCTGATGACGCGCTACGTGGACGCGTGCATCCTCGAGATCGAACGCGCCCTTGGGTGCGGTCACCTCGCCCCTGCCACTTCCATCTTCTTCGGAGGGGGGACACCGTCGCGCCTCCACCCCGACGACCTGTGCCGCGTGCTCGACGCCATCCCCCGCGCGCCGGGCGCCGAGGTCACCGTCGAGTGCAATCCCGAGGACGCCGACGACGCGCACCTCGGTGCCTACCGGCGCGCCGGCGTGACCCGCGTCTCCTTCGGGCTGCAGTCGGTCCACCCGCACGTCCTCGAGGGCCTGGGGCGCCGGGTCGTGCCCCAGACGGCCGGGACGATCGCGGCCGCCGTGGCCGCCGCCGGCTTCGAGACCTGGAACCTCGATCTCATCTTCGGCGCCGCCGGCGAGCGCGACGCCGACTGGGACGTCTCCCTCGCACGCGTGCTCTCGCTGGACCACGCGCCGCCGCACCTCAGCGCCTACGCGCTGACCGTGGAGAAGGGAACGCCGTTGGCCCGGGACCGCCGGCGCCATCCGGACGAGGACGTGCTGGCCCGGCGGTATGCGCGCGCCGACGAGCACCTCACGTCCGCCGGCTACCACTGGGAGGAGATCTCCAACTGGGCCCGGCCGGGGCACGAGTGCCGGCACAACCACCTCTACTGGGACGAGGGCGACTACGCCGGCATCGGCTCGGCGGCGCACTCGCACCGCGACGGCGAACGCTGGTGGAACGTGCGCACGCCGGACCGCTACGTCGACCTCGTGGAGACCGGCCGCTCGCCCGAGGCCGGGCGCGAGGTCCTCACGCACGAGCAGCGCGCGTTCGAGGCGCTGTCCCTGTCGCTGCGCACGCCGCGGGGCGTGCCGTGGGAGAGCCTCGATGATGCCGAGGGTCTCGGCGGTCCCGACGGGCTGGTGACGCGGGTGGGGGACCGGGCGGTGCTCACGGTACGGGGGCGGCTGCTGGCCAACGAGGTCAGCACCCGAATTCGCTCCGGTATCCTGCACCGATGACCGACGCCGCCCCGACGCCCGAGGGCGCCCCTGCCGCGGGAGAAACGGGCGACCTCATGGAGAAGGTCGTGCGCTTGTCCCGGCACCGCGGCTTCATCTTCCCGTCGGCCGAGATCTACGGCGGCTTCCGTTCCACCTACGACTACGGCCCACTCGGCGTCAACATGCTGCGCAACGTCAAGAACACGTGGTGGCGCTCCATGGTGCAGCTGCGCGACGACATCGTGGGGCTCGACGCCGCCATCCTCGGGCCGCCCGCCATCTGGGAGGCCTCCGGGCACCTGGCCACCTTCACGGACCCGCTGGTCGACTGCAAGAACTGCCACGAGCGCTGGCGGGCCGACAAGATCGCCGGCGTCTGCCCCAACTGCGGTTCGCACGACCTGACCGAGGCCCGGGCCTTCCACCTGATGTTCAAGACGCACGCCGGCCCGGTCGAGGACGAGGGCCACGTGGCCTACCTGCGCCCGGAGACGGCGCAGGGCATGTTCACCAACTTCGCCAACGTGCTGAACACGACGCGCAAGAAGCCGCCCTTCGGCATCGCCCAGGTCGGCAAGTCGTTCCGCAACGAGATCACTCCGCAGAACTTCGTCTTCCGCACCCGCGAGTTCGAGCAGATGGAGATGGAGTTCTTCGTGCCGCCCGCCGAGGCCGAGAAGTGGTTCGAGTACTGGCTCGCCGAGCGCATGCAGTGGTATCTCGACCTCGGCATGCCGGCCGAGAAGCTCCGGCTGCGCCACCACGACCCCGACGAGCTCTCGCACTACTCGCGCGGCACCGCCGACGTCGAGTTCCTGTTCCCCTGGGGCTGGGACGAGCTCGAGGGCATCGCCAACCGGGGCGACTACGACCTCTCCGCCCACATGGCCGCGTCGGGCGAGTCCCTCGACTTCTTCGACCCGCAGACGAACGAGCGCTACGTGCCCTACGTGATAGAGCCGGCCGCGGGCGCCACCCGCACCATGATGGCCTTCCTCCTCGCCGCCTACGGCGAGGACGAGGTGGGCGGCGAGGCGCGCACGGTCCTGCGGCTGCACTGGCGCCTGGCGCCGTATCAGGTGGCGGTGCTGCCGCTGTCGAAGAAGGACACCCTCGAGCCGGTGGCCCGCAAGGTGCTGGCCCAGCTGCAGCCGCACTTCATGTGCGACTACGACGTCACCCAGAGCATTGGCCGGCGGTACCGCCGCCAGGACGAAATCGGCACGCCGTGGGCCGTGACGGTGGACTTCGACTCGCTGGAGGACGAGGCCGTCACCGTGCGCGACCGCGACACCACCGAACAGGTACGCGTCCCCATCGCCGGGCTGCTCGACGAGCTGCGCCGCCGCACCGGCGAGGCCTAGCCCCGGGCGGCCACCCGGGCGACGACCGGCCGGCTCGCCGAGCCGGGGCCGGGGTCAGGCGACCCGGCGGTACTTGCGCACGGCCAGCGGCACCAGGACGATGAGCAGCCCGGCGCACCAGGCCAACGAGGCCCAGACGGCGCCCGAGTTGTGCAATGTCCCACCGGTCATCAACGAGCGGGAGGCGTCGACCACCTGCGTCACTGGTTGGTACTTGGCGAAGGCCTGCAGCCAGCCCGGCATGTCGCTGACCGGCACGAAGGCGGACGACGCGAAGATCAGTGGGAACAGGAACGGAAACACCATGACCTGCGCCGTCTCCGCGTTCGGGGCGGACAGTCCGAGCGTGGCGAAGCCCCAGCAGAGCGTGTACGAGAAGAGCAACACGATACCCAGGCCGCACAGGAACAGACCGAAGTTGGTCGAGATGCGGAAGCCCACGGCGAAGCCGACGGCGGAGATGATGAGGACGACGAACACGTTGCGCACCAGGTCCGCCGTCGTCCGGCCCGCCAGCACGGCGGACCGGGACATGGGCAGCGCGCGGAAGCGTTCGATCAAGCCCTTGTGCAGGTCCTCGGACAGGCCGACGGCGGTCGCCACCGCCCCGAACGCGACGGTCTGCACATAGACCCCCGGCATCAGGTAGTCGACGTAGGGCACACCCGGGATATGGATGGCGCCCCCGAAGACGTAGACGAAGAGCAACACGAACATGATCGGCTGCACGGCCGAGAAGAAGACGTTCTGCGGCGTCCGCATCAGCGCGATGAGGTTGCGCCAGGTGATGGTCAGGATGTCCGAGACGACCCAGCCCGCCCGGCTGCCGGTCTGGGTCGTCGGGCGCTCGACGGCGCGGGGGAGTGCGATGGTCGTCATGCGGCGTCCTCTCCGTCGTTTTCGGCCTTCCCGTCGGTCCCGTCGGAATCTGCGGCGGCACGGCGCCGCCGGGCCCTGGCCTTGTGCGCGGCCCGTTCGGCCTCGGTCTCCGCCTCCGCCTTTTCGCCGGTGAGGCTCAGGAACACGTCGTCGAGGCTCGGCTCGCGGAGGGCGAGGCCACGGACGGGGATGCGGGCCGCATCGAGCGAGCGCAGTACCTCTGCGCCGACGGCCGGCCCGTTCTCGACGGTCAGCTCCACGATGGAGCCGTCGACCACCGGCTGCTTGTCGGCCAGCGGCGCCAGCAGCGGCACGGCCCGTCCGACCGAGTCGTCGCCGTCGAGGGTCACCGCCACGACGGAGGTGCCGAGGTCGGCCTTGAGCTCGGCTGGCGTGCCCTGGGCGATGACCCGGCCGTGGTCGACCACGACGATGTCTTGGGCCAGCCGGTCGGCTTCCTCCAGGTACTGGGTGGTGAGCAGGACGGTGGTGCCCTCTGCGGTCAGCTCCTCTATGACACCCCACAGGTCCTGGCGGCCCGGCGGGTCCAGCCCGGTCGTCGGCTCGTCCAGGAAGAGGACCGGGGGGCTAGCCACCAGGGCCGCTGCCAGGTCCAGCCGGCGGCGCATGCCACCCGAGTAGGTCTTGAGCGGGCGGTCGCCCGCGGCGCCCAGGCCGAAGGCCTCGAGCAGCTGGTCGGCCCGTATACCGGCGTCCCGGCGTCGCAGGTGGGAGAGCCGCCCCACCATGCGGATGTTCTCCCGGCCCGTCAGGTTCTCGTCGACCGTGGCGTACTGGCCGGCCAGCCCGATCAGGCGGCGCACCGTGTCGGGCTCCTTGAGCACGTCGTGGCCGAGGATGGCGGCCGACCCCGCGTCGGGCTCGAGGATGGTGGAGAGGATGCGCACCGCGGTGGTCTTGCCGGCGCCGTTGGGGCCGAGCAGGCCAAGGACGGTGCCGGTCTCGATCGTGAGGGAGACCCCGTCGAGGGCCCGGACGTTGCCCCGGGGGAAGACCTTGACGAGATCCCGGGCTTCCACGGCGTTGGGAGATTTCATAGAATTAGCCATCGACAAAGAAACTTAGTGCTAAAGTTATTTACATGTCAAGACAATGGACTCGAATGGAGCTGGCGCAGCAGCTCCGCAACGAGATCTTGGGGTACTTCGGCGCGGCCAGCGACTTCGATGAGCGGGTCGCCAAGAAGCTGAAGCTGAGCCGCACCGACATGCGGTGCCTGGACCTTATTGGGCGTCTCGGCCCGCTCACCGCGGGCCGGCTGGCCGAGGAGAGCGGGCTCACGACGGGCGCGGTGACCTTCATCCTCGACCGCCTGGAGGAGGCGGGCATGGTGACCCGGCGCCGCGACACCGAGGACCGCCGGCGGGTGTGGGTCGAGATCGTGCCCGAGGCCCAGGAACGGCTCGAGGACCTGCAACAGCCGGTCGCCGACGAGATGCGACGGGTGGCGCAGCGCTTCAAGGCGGAAGAACTGGCCACCGTGCGTGACTTCATGCGCGAGGCCAAGGAGGTCTTCCAGCACCAGGTCCACGACGTCGTCCACGAGGCCATGCACGAAGCGAAGAGCGCCGCCGAGAATGCCGCGCGAGAGGCGCGGCAGTCCGCACGGGAGGCGGCGCGGGAGGCACGGGAAATGGCGCGGGAGGCGCAGGACCTTGCATGGGAGGCGTCGCGGGAGGCGCGGGACATCGCGCGGGAGGCGCAGCAGGCGCCGGGTGAGCCGCCCGAGGAGGAGCCCGGCGGAACCGCGGGGTAGCCGCCAAAGGGCAATCGGGAGGGCCGACGGCTGGAAGTAGGCTGGCGCGGACCGCACCAGGGAAGCGGGCGACGACCACCGAGTGTCCGCGTTTCGCCCCGCGGACGCTCGTCCCAGGGCAAGGAGGCCCTTGATGCCGTACGTCTACGACTTCGACCACACGCACCCGCGTCCCCCGATGGAGCTCAAGGACCTCCTCGGCGGCAAGGGCGCCAACCTGGCCGAGATGACGTCGGTACTGAAGCTCCCGGTGCCGCCCGGGTTCACCATTACGACCGACGCCTGCCGCGCCTACATGGCCGGCGGGTGGCCCGAGGGCCTCGACGCCGAGGTGGCGGCGGCTCGGGCGCGCCTGGAGAAGGCGATGGGCAAGGAGATCGGCGACGCGGCGGATCCGCTGCTGGTCTCGGTGCGGTCGGGCGCCAAGTTCTCCATGCCCGGGATGATGGACACGGTCCTCAACCTCGGCCTCAACGACCGCTCCGTCGAGGGCCTGGCCAAGCAGACCGGCGACGATCGCTTCGCGTTCGACTCGTATCGCCGCTTCATCGCGATGTACGGCCGCATCGTGTTGGAGCTCCCCGGTGAGGAGTTCGAGTCCCTGTTCGACGCGGCCAAGGAGCTGGCCGGCACGACGTCGGACGCACGCGTGCCGGTGGAGCTGCTGCGGTATCTCGTCGAGTCGTACCAGCAGATCGTCGAGCGCCATACCGGCAAGCCCTTCCCCCAGGAGCCCGAGGAGCAGCTGCGCGGTGCCGTCGAGGCGGTGTTCCGTAGTTGGAACGGCCAGCGGGCCATCGCGTACCGCGAGCGCGAGCACATCGCGCACGACCTCGGCACCGCCGTCAACGTGCAGGCCATGGTGTTTGGCAACCGCGACGACAACTCGGGCACAGGCGTCGGCTTCACCCGCGACCCGGCGACCGGCGCCAAGGGGGCCTACGGCGACTTCCTGGTCAACGCACAGGGCGAGGACGTGGTGGCGGGCATCCGCAACACCGAGCCCATCGCCGAACTGAAGAAGCAGTTCCCCAAGGTCCACGCCGAGCTGCTCAAGATCTTCAGCCGCCTCGAGGCGCACTACCGGGACATGTGCGACACCGAGTTCACCATTGAGCAAGGCAAGCTCTGGATGCTCCAGACCCGCGTCGGCAAGCGCACCGGGACGGCCGCCCTGAAGATGGCCGTCGACATGGTGCGCCCGAGCGACCTCGGCATCTCCAAGGCGGAGGCCGTGTCGCGCATCACCGAGGACCATCTCGCCTCCGTGCTGCACCCGCAGTTCGCCGGATCGGGCTACAAGGTGTGGGCCAAGGGGCTCGGGGCGAGCCCGGGCGCCGCGGTCGGACGCATCTACTTCACCGCCGACGACGCGGCCGCAGCTGCGGAGCGCGGCGAGCAGGTCATCCTGGTGCGGAACGAGACGTCGCCCGAGGACGTGCACGGCATGCTCGCCGCCGAGGGCATCCTGACCGCGCGGGGCGGGCTGGTGAGCCACGCCGCCGTCGTGGCGCGCGGCTGGGGCAAGCCGGCCGTGGTGGGGGCCGAGGTGTTGCGCCTGGGCCCCCATTCGGTCACCGCGGGCGACGTGGCGCTCTTCGAGGGCGACTGGGTCTCGCTCGACGGCGGTGCGGGCATTGTGGTGGCGGGCGAGGTGCCGCTCACCTCGGCCGCACCGCCGGCGGCGTTCGACACGGTGCTCGGGTGGGCCGACGACATCCGCAAGGGCCACCTGGCGGTGCGGGCCAACGCGGACACGGGCGACGACGCGGCCAACGCCCGCAACCTCGGGGCCGAGGGCATCGGTCTGTGCCGCACCGAGCACATGTTCCTGGGGGAACGGCTCCCGGTCGTGCGGCGCATGATCCTGGCCCACTCGCCGGACGACGAGGCCGACGCGCTCGAGGAGCTGCGCCGGGTGCAGCGCGAGGACTTCATCGCCATCCTCGCCGCCATGGACGGGCTGCCCGTGACGGTCCGCCTGCTCGACCCGCCGCTGCACGAGTTCCTGCCCTCCACCGAGGAGCTGATGCGCAAGGAGGCCACGGTCGGGCTCAACCCCGAGGAGCGCCGGCTCTACGAGGCGGCGCTGGCGTGGCGCGAGGCCAACCCGATGCTGGGGACCCGCGGGGTGCGCCTGGGCGTGATCAAGCCCGGGCTCTACGCCATGCAGGTGCGCGCGCTCATGGAGGCGGCGCGCCAGCGGGTGGCCGACGGCGGGCACCCGGTCGTCGAGATCATGATCCCGCTCACGGTGACCCGGGAGGAGCTCGCACTGGCCCGCGGCTGGGTCGAGGACGCGGTCGCCGAGGTCAACAAGGAGAAGGCGCCGCGGCCGTCGAAGAAGGCGAAGAACGGCGCCGGGGGTGGCGCCAAGGCGGGCAAACTCGAGGTGACGATCGGGACGATGATAGAGACGCCCCGGGCCGCGCTGCGGGCCGGGGAGATCGCCGAGGTGGCCGACTTCTTCTCCTTCGGCACCAACGACCTCACGCAGATGACCTTCGGCTTCTCGCGCGACGACGTCGAGGGTCGGATGATGGACGCGTACCTGGAGCTCGGCCTGCTCCCGCGCAATCCCTTCGAGGTCGTGGACTTCGACGGCGTGGGCGAACTGGTGCGCCTCGGTGTCGAGCGGGGCCGGGCCACCCGCCCGGACCTGAAGATCGGCGTCTGCGGCGAGCACGGCGGCGAGCCGGCCTCCATCGACCTCTTCTACCGGGCCGGCCTCGACTACGTGAGCTGCTCGCCCTTCCGCGTCCCGGTGGCGCGGCTGGCGGCGGCCCAGGCCGTCCTGGCCGGGGCGCCCGCCGAGGCCAAGAAGGCGGAGAAGCCGGAGAAGAAGGCCAAGGCGAGCTGAGGTCCGCCCCGGCCGAGGGCCGGTGGCGGCTCGGGCCGAGGCAGCGCCGCGGTACGTTCGGGTCGTGGGGATCCCCGACGAGGAAGTCGCCGCGGTCCGGGCGGCCACCGACATCGTGGCCCTCATTGGAGAGCACGCGGCACTGAAGAAGGTGGGCCGGCGGTGGAGCGGCCTGTGCCCGTTCCACACGGAGAAGACACCCTCGTTCAGCGTCAACGCCGAGGAGGGCTTCTACTACTGCTTCGGCTGCCAGGCGTCGGGCGACGCCATCACGTTCGTGCGCTCGATGGAGCATCTCGACTTCGTTGACGCCGTCCGGTTGCTGGCGGATCGCGCCGGCATCACGCTGCACGAGGACCGCGAGGCGGGGCGCGACCATCAGCGCCGCTCCGCGCTGCTCGACGCGATGGAGCGCGCCGTGGCCTGGTACCACGAGCGGCTGCTCATGTCGCCCGACGCCGGCCCGGCCCGGGACTACCTGCGCTCGCGCGGCTACGACGGCGACGTCGTGCGGCGGTTCCGGCTGGGGTGGGCCCCCGACGACTGGGACGCGCTGGCCAAGGCGCTCAAGCTCCCCGAGAAGGTCCTGTCCGACTCGGGGCTGGGGTTCGTCAACCGGCGGGGACGGCCCCAGGACTTCTTCCGGGCCCGCATCCTGTTCCCCATCTGCGACCCCTCGGGGCGACCGGTGGCCATCGGCGGGCGCATCCTCCCGACCGCGCCGGGTGGCGCGCCGCCCGAGCGGCCCGAGCCCAAGTACAAGAACTCCCAGGAGTCGCCGATCTATTCGAAGCGCCGGACGCTGTACGCGCTCAACTGGTCGAAGCAGGGCGTCATCGCCCAGGGCGAGGTCGTCGTGTGCGAAGGGTACACCGACGTCATCGGGTGCTTCCAGTCGGGTGTCAACTGGGCGGTGGCCACGTGCGGCACCGCGCTGGCCGAGGAGCACTTCACGCTGTTGCGCAATTTCGCCAAGCGCATCGTGCTGGCGTACGACGCCGACGCGGCCGGACAGAGCGCGACGTCGCGGGTGTACGAGTGGGAGCGCAAGCACGAGGTCGACGTCGTCGTGGCGGAGCTGCCCGGCGGCAGCGACCCGGGCGACCTGGCCCGCACGGATCCCGAGGGTCTGGCGCCGCGCGGTGAAAGAGGCGCGTCCGTTCCTGCAGTTCCGCGTCGACCGCGTGCTCAACGGAGCCGATCTGTCGACGCCCGAGGGCCGGGCGCGCGCCGCCGACACGGCCCTGACCGCGGTGGCCGAGCATCCCGACGACCTGGTGCGCGACCAGTACGTCATGCAGCTGGCCGACCGCTGCCGTCTCGACGCGTCCCGGTTGCGGGAGCGCCTCGATCACCTGCGTGCGCACCCGCCGACGGCAGGGGCCGAGCGCCGACGGGGGCGGCGGGACGAGCCGCCGCCGCGTGAGTTCCCCGAGGACGACGGGGACACAATTCTGTCCGACGACGCACCCAGGTCGTTCCCAGCACCGAGACCCGGGCCGGGTGTGGAGGCGCTCAAGCTGGCGGTGCATCGACCCGAAGATGTAGCGGACCGTGTGCACGTGGTGCTCTTCGCGGACTCCGTGCAGCGGGAGGCCTTCACTGCGCTCCTGGAGCACGACAGCGTGCACGATGCCGTCGAGTCCGCGTCACCGGAGGTAGCGAGCCTTTTGCGACGGGTCATCGTCGAAGAACCGTTGGCGGGTGACCCCGAGCTGGGTGATCCGGTTGACTCCGTGGTCACCGTGCTGCTGCGCGCCGCGGTGCGCCGCGCGCTCGCCGACATGGAGGCACGGACCAGGGCCGAAGGTGTGCCGTGGCAGGAACGGGCGGCCGAGACGGCGCAGGTGCGGCTCTGGCTGGACGAACTCGACAATTCCGAAACGTGGCGCGACGCGGCCGATCGGTTGGTAGCGTGGTTGAGCGAGAGGGAGCGAGGGGAGTAGCGACTGTGGCAGGGCGAAAGTGAGCGACGATTCCGCGATCGCAATCGAGGACGAGAGCGTCGCGTCGCCAACACAGGAATCGGATGCAGAGCCGCTGGCGTCCATTACGCACGTCGCGTTGCCGGAATTCGTGTCACAACTCGACTTCGAGACTGTGCTCGCGATCGGGCGCGAGAAGGGTCAGCTCACTCAAGACGAGCTGATCGAGTCGCTGCACCACGTTGAGCTCACACCCGAGGTGCTGACCGAACTGATCGAGCGTGTGACGGCGGCCGGCGTGGTGCTGGTCGAAGAGGACTCGGAAGAAGACGCCGTGATCACGGTCGAGGTGACCGTGCGCAAGGAGTCCCGTCCGGCCAAGCAGAGTGGCGCCTCCCGCAGCGAGCCGAAGCGCGAGAACGGGAAGCGGGCGACGGCGGCCAGCGAGTCGGGCGGCAGCGCCGAAGACCCCGTCCACACCTACCTCAAGGAGATCGGCCGGGTCCCGCTCCTGAACGCCGAGCTCGAGGTGGAGATCGCGCAGGCGATAGAGGAGGGGAACGCGGCGGCGGCCCGACTGGTGGCTCACGAGCTGGCTGCGACGGGGGAGGGGCCGCCGGGGGACATCCTCGACGCCGGCGCCATTTCTCGGAACCGCCGGCTGGTGCGCAACGGCCAGAAGGCCAAGGACGAGCTGATAGAGGCCAACCTGCGCCTCGTCGTGTCCATCGCCAAGCGGTACCGCAACCGGGGGCTGGCGTTCCTCGACCTGATTCAGGAGGGCAACCTGGGTCTGATGCGGGCGGTCGACAAGTTCGACCACACCAAGGGGTTCAAGTTCTCGACGTACGCCACGTGGTGGATCCGCCAGGCCATCACCCGGGCGATCGCCGATCAGGCGCGCACCATCCGGATCCCGGTGCACATGGTCGAGACGATCAACAAGGTGGTCTGGGCGCAACGCCAGCTCCTGCAGGAGCTCGGACGCGAGCCCACCATTGAGGAAGTCGCGCGTCGGGTCGAGCTCCCGATGGAGCGGGTGCGCGAGATCCTGCGCATCAACCAGGACACAGTGTCGCTGGAACAACCGGTCGGCGACGAGGACGACTTCAACCTCTCGGATTTGATAGAGGACAGGGGAGCGGTCGTCCCGGACGACGCGGCGACGCGCTCTCTGTTGGACGCGGCTGTCCGGGAGGCCCTCGGCCACCTGTCGGAGCGGGAGCAGGACGTGGTGCGCCTGCGCTTCGGTCTCGACGACGGCAAGATCCGCACGCTCGAAGAGGTGGGCAAGGAGTTCGGCGTCACCCGGGAGCGGGTCCGCCAGATTGAGTCGAAGACGCTGGCCAAGCTGCGCCGGCCGGACGCCGCCCACCTGCTCCGGGACTACCTCGAAGAGTCCTGATCTTCAGCCCGTTCCAGACCGTTCCGGGCCGGGGACTGCGGTTCGCTGTTCCCTTCGCGGTGCCGGGCCGCTGGTATCGTTCGGAGGCAATTTTTCGCCACCTTCCGGGGTAGCTCAATGGCAGAGCAAGCGGCTGTTAACCGCTAGGTTGAGAGTTCGAGTCTCTCCCCCGGAGCTTTCGTCTTCGTTTGCGCTGGTCAGCGGCGGTAGGTCCAGCACCTCGCCCTCCACCTCAAGGTCGTCGTGCGCGCTACGTGCGCGAACGGATTCAGTGGTGGTGGAAATCGGGACCACGTTCTCGGTGAGCGTGTAGGGGTTCAGCGCCTGGGCCAGCAGCGCGTCGCGCTCTTCGGACGCATGCTCGTAGCGCACCACCATGGCGACGGATTTCCACCCGCCGCGGCTCATGATCTCCTTGGTGCTCGCACCGGTGGAGGCGAACATGGTGGCGGCGAAGTGCCGGAGGTCGTGGAAGCGCACCCAGGTGAGGCCGGCTCGCCGGCGTGCGGTCTCCCAGATGACCCAGAAGTTGCTCGGGCGCAAGCGCTCGCCCGTAGCACCGACGAAGAGGGGAGCGTCGCTCTCGGGGCCGACGAAGCGGCGCAGGTGGTCCTCGAGCACCGGCAGCAGCGAACTCGGCAGATAGACCTTTCGCGGGTCACCGTTCTTCGTCGGGCCGAGCTCGAGCGTGCCGTCGTGGAACTCGTGGAGCGACCGCTCGACCCGGACGGTGCCGGCCACGAGGTCGATGTCGCCTCGGTTGAGACCGAGCACTTCGCCCCGGCGTAGCGTGCCCCAGGCGGCGAGCGTGACGGCGGCCCGGTACGGCTTGGGCATCGATTGCGTTACCGCTGCCACCTGGTCGAAGTTGGGGATCCGGCGGTCTGTCACCCGGTCCGTGCCGCCGCCTTTCACGCGGCACGGGTTCTTGACGATCAGGTCGTCGAGGATGGCGGTGTTGAAGATCGCCTTCAGCAACCGATAGGCCGAGCGGGCGGCCCCGGGCGTCCTGCCGGCGACGTCGGCGTACCAGGAGCGGACGTGGACCGGCGTGATCTTGGCCAGGTCCTTGGTTCCGAAGGCGGGCTTCAGCTTGTTCTCGATGAGCCAGCCATACTGCTCGCGCGTGCGGGCCCTGATGTCGGTGCGTTGGGCCAGCCAAAGCTCCGCGTAGCGGGCGAAGGAGATCCGGCCGAGCTCGGGATCGACCCAGTCGCCCCGCCCGATGGAGGAAGAGACGGCGTCGAGAAAGGCGTTCGCCTCGGCCTTCTGGGTGAACGTCTTGGGGGCGATGTGGCGGCGGCCATCGTGCCAGTAGCTGGCCTGGTACAGGCCGCTTTGCAACTTCCGCACGCTTCCGAAGTGACGTCGATTCCCAGTCATTGCTCAATCCCCTCCGAGTGGATTCGCTCGAGTTGGGAGGCGAACGCCGACGGAGTCTGCGCCATGGTTGCGAGAACTCCAGGCCACCTTGCGAACGTGCAGGTTAGCGGCTTGCTGTTCCGGCGGCCCTCGGGCCCCGCCTGACGACGTCGACACGCTGCTGGTCGAGCCATATGTCGAGCTCGCCGGGGTCGAAACGCACGAAGCGGCCGACCTTGACGAAGGGGATCCTGCGCTCGGCCACGAGCCGACGAACATGGCGCGGCGTGACGCCGAAAACCTTGGCGACTTCGTCCGCGTCGAGCAACGGAGCGCGGTGTGCCGGCGGCACGACCGTCTTCGAGATAGCGGTGCTCATGATCTCTCCAGTCGAAACGAAACTTGACTCTCAATTACTTAAAGCCGCTGAGGGAGCCCATTTGGGACAACATCCAGGTCAGGGAGCTGACCTGCGCGGTGCGCCCGACAGCGCGAACGTGTTCAAACCGGCAGTGTGTGTGACATCGGTCCTCTCCAATCGAAACGAAACGTGACCCTCAATTACTTAGAGCCGCTGAGCGAGCCCATTTCGGACAACATCCAGGTCAGAGGGGTGAGGTCATTACGAGCAGCAGAGTCCGATCTTGGGACGGAACTCATGGCCGGCGCGGGAGATCCGATCCGATCCGATCCCTGCGATCCGATCCCAGTTGTGACAATTCTTCTCTACTGAATCAAGCCGCCCTTCCCCTCGGACGGCGGCTGCGCCGCCGCCTCGGCCGGGCGGTCGGGGCCTTCGGCCCGCGGGGTATGGCCGCTGATGCAGCGACGATGTCGAGTAGTGGATCGAAGCTACTGACCAGACGTCGGCGCGGTCGCAGCAGAGATCGCCGCTTCACCGGCCGCGCACGTGGGGAAGACATACTGGCTCAGCGGGCCTGAGTTGATCTCGAACTACGACGTCGCCGAGGTGCTCTCAAGGCTGCTCGGTCGGACCATCACCTACCGAGAGCTCACATTCGATGAAAACAAGAGCGCAATGGTCAGTGCCGGTCTGCCTGAGGTGGTCGCCGAGCAGAACGCCCAGGCCTTCAACCTGACCGCTGAGGGTGACGCAGAGTGGGTCAGCGACGACGTGGAGGCCATCCTTGGGCGCAGGGCCCGCTCCTACGAGCAATTTGCCACCGACTACGCCCCCGCATTCTCGTAGCCCCACCGACGTCCCTTCACCCGCAGGAGCGCGGTGAGGTGGTTTGACTATCTTCCTCTGCCGGGCCCTTCGTGTCCGGTTGGTCGACTCACGGACGTCGAACGGTGGAGGAGTCAAAGACCATGACGCTACAGAACCTCCATCGAAGTGGCGAGATCTCGCCGTGAGTCGACTCCGAGCTTCTGAAAGACCTTCCTTAGGTGATACTCCACAGTGTGAGGACTGATGAACAGCTCAGTTGCAATCTCGCGACTTGTCAGTCGAATCGCCGCCAAACGCGCGATCTGAAGTTCTCGAGGCGTGAGGTCAGTCGCTATACGGTCACTACGTCTCTTGGTACGTTCCCCGACCGCCTGAAGTTCGATCCGCGCGCGTTCCGCGAACTCTTGGGCACCCACGGCATCAAAGATGTCGAGAGCCGTTCGCAGCTGCACCCCTGCTTCGGCTTGACGCTTCTCTCGGCGTAGCCACTCCCCGTATCGAAGGTGTGCACGGCCTACAGACGCGAGGAGCATCGTTCCGTCCCAACCCGGCTCCCCGGACCCGCTGGGTTCGCAGCGGTATGGGCTGGACCGTCGGGTGTGCTGGTCCTCGTCTGGCTCTTCGGCACTAGCCAAGCTCACGGTTTCTCCTGGTGGTAATCGACGGCGTTTCCAACGAAACCAGCTTGAGCTCAGCCACCAGAATCCCGCTATGGCTACCAGTGCCAAATTCTCATAGAATTGTTGTTAGAGCCGCACAAGGCGAGAACTGACCTCCGCGTGATGGCGAAAGAAAACAGGAAGGGGGCGACCCGGGTGGAACTTCCCCAGGGACCTTCTTCGACCGCCAAGACAGGCCCAGACGCAGCGGTTTTGCGCGATCAGCTCACCAAACTCCAGGGGCTGGTTGGGTTGTCGATGGTCATGACGGAGCGGGCGGACGCGAGCCAGATCGCCAAACTGGCGGCGCCCGTGGTGTCGTCACTGGCGCCGGTGCGATGCGACGGGATTTTTGTGGCGAAGCGAGGATGGCTAGAAGCGGCTGGGCCCTGCTTGCGGCGGGAGGTTCGCGCGGCCGTCGAGAAGCAACTTCGAGGCCTACCAGGACAATGGGGATCCGTACAGATCGCGGACGAGCCCTGGGCCTGGGCTCTTCCAATGCGCAGTTTCGAGGGGGCGTTGGGCCACCTTGTCATCGCCGGCGAAGGACCCGTCCAAGAGAGTGAACTGCTCCTACTGCGGATGCTGGCGCAGCAACTCGGGATCGCCATCGCGAACGCGGATAGCCATGCACGCGAACGCGCAACCGCGGGCGAGCTCGGGAAGGTCAACCTTCGACTTGAACGCAGTCTTGCCATCCACAGTCGCCTGACGCAGGCGGAGGTGGAAGGGCGTGGAATGGGTGGGATTGCCGAGATCGTGCATGAACTCACCGGCTATCCGGTGGTGATCGAGGATTCGCGCGGCAAACGGTTGACATCGGCTGGTTTGGGCCCGGCCGATCCTGAGGAACAGGCGAGCGATTGGCGGCCGGACCTTGAGGAGCTGACCCGCAGTTATCCCGCGGCAGTCCGACTAGGAGACCGGCTCGCCACGGCGTGCGCGTCATTTGGAAAAACGTTCGCGGTTCTCGCGCTCCTCGATCCGAGCGGCAGAGCCGGTGAGGAAGAGCGAATGGCATTGGAACACGGCGCAACCGTGCTTGCTCTCGAACTGTCGAGACTTCAGAGCGTTCTCGAGGCGGAGTCCCGTCTCGGTGGCGATTTGCTTGAGGAACTGCTCCTTGGTACTGATGACGAGCGGGCTCGGATGCGAACTCAGATGCTCGGGTACGACCTGGGTCTCCAACAGCGAGTAGCGGTTCTAGATTACCCCAAGAGCGTTTCCCAAGACGAGGTATTCCACGCCGTCCGCCGTGCCGCTCAGAGCCTCGGCGCACGTCCACTGCTCGGATCCCGACGAGGCACCGTAGTGGTCTTGGCCGATGCCTCACTTTCGTGGCACTCGCTTCGCGCCGAGATCGATGTTGAACTGGGACACGAGGGATGTCGCGTCGGAGTTGGAGGAAGCTGCAACCAAGCGGCGGATATACCGCGCTCATACCAGGAAGCACAGCTCACTCTGCAACTCTTAGCATCCGGCCCTTACGGGGCGTCGGTCATTTCGTTCGACGCCCTTGGTGTGTTCGAGATGCTGGCTGATGTAAATGATCCCGACACCATCCACCGGTTCGTGCGAAGGTGGCTCGGCGCCCTACTCGACTATGACGAAATACGGGAGGCGGAGCTGGTCCCCACCCTTAGCGCGTACCTCGAAGGTGGTCAGAGCTACGGGAACGCAGCTCGCACTCTCGGGGTCCACCGCAATACCCTGCGCTATCGGCTCGGGCGCATTGGTGAGATCTCAGGGCGCGATCTTGGCGATCCGGACGTCCAGTTCAACCTTCAGCTCGCGTGTCGCGCTTGGCGCACCTTGGCTTCGATCAATGAGGTCGAGCAAGCTGCGCGACCAGGCCCTTAGGCGACCCGTCACCTGATTGCAGTGTCCATTTGAGAGATGGCTGCCCTTAGGGGCATTCCGCCCCGAACGGGTGTAGCGTCGACGGTTCCACCTGGTGTGAGGGGCCTGTATGGCTGATTCCGTCTCTTTGGGGTTCAATGGCCTCGAGGCGCAGCCGGGGACGCACATTTGCGGGATCTACGCCGGCGAACGCCAGCTGAACGAGATCGTGCTTCCGTTCTTGGAGACCGGGCTATGGGCTGGGGACAAGTGCATCTGCATCGTGGATTCGGTCGAACCCACGCAGATTTTGGCCAGCCTCGATCCTGACCTTGAACCCCGTCACCGGGCCGACGTGAGCCAACTCGTTGTCATGCGCGCCGCACATGTCTTCTGCCGATCCGGCAGGTTCTCCGCCGACGAGACAATAGGTCTCTGGAAGGTCGCGGTCTCCGAAGCTATGTACGACCATCGATTCGAAATGGTACGCGCCGTCAACACGTGGTCCCAACACGACATCGTCGTGAACCCTGAAGAGCACCTTTCGCTTGAATCCGAACTGAACCGGGTTATGCCCCTGTACAGGCAAGTCATGTTGTGTCTCTACGACCTCGAGGCGTTCGGCGGCACACTAATATTTGACCTCCTCAGAACCCACTCGCGGCTGCTCTTGGGTGGGATGCTCTTGGAGAACCCCTACTACAAGACGCCTGAGGAAGTCATGGCAGAGACCGCCGCGAATCCAGCGGTCTCTAGTTTCTTGGAGGAGGTGATTGCCGGTGCCCAGCCGTGAGCACTGGCTCGACCTCGCGCGCAAGGTGGATTGGGAGTACGGCTATGTCGAGGAGCAAGAGATATTCCCAACCGAGGTAAGCGGCAGCCCGTGGCTTGACCATGCCGCCTGGGCCGACTGGAACGAGGTCTACCGGACCACCTACCGAGAATACATCGCCAACCAGCGAGCCAAGGACGACGGCGTGATGGGTGTCCGGTCCGTTCTGACCAAACCGCACGTCCGGCAGGAACTCGATCTCGGATGGCTGCAACTCGTCAAATTCCACAACGCTTTGTTTGCCCTATCGGAGTACGCAGCCGCGGTTGGAGAACTGCGGATGGCGCGCTTCGGCCGCGATAGCGCATGGCGCACAATGGCAACGCTCGGCGCGCTCGACGAGATCCGGCATGCGCAGATCCCATTGCTGCTCGGTCACGACCTCCTGCGCCTCGACGGTAACTTCGATTGGACCCACCGGGCATACCACACCACTGAATGGGTGATGATCGCGGCACGGCACCTCTTCGACGACATGATCCTCGCTGCCGACGCCATAGAGGTCGCCGTGCAACTCAACTTCGTGTTCGAAACCGGGTTTACGAACCTCCAGTTCATGGCCATGTCTGCAATGGCCGACGGAGTCCACGACCATCTCTTTGAGAAGGCGCTCCTGAGCATTCAGACGGACGAGGCTCGGCATGCCCAGATCGGGCACCCCGTGCTTCGCACACTCATCGACAACGGAGAACTACAGCGGGCGCAGTACCTCGTCGAAAAGATGTGGTGGCGCTCGTGGCGGGTGCTGATCGCGCTCACCGGCACCTCAATGGAGTACCTCACGCCAGTTTGGGCGCGCACCAAATCGTTCCGTCAATTCATGGAGGAATGGATTATCGACCAGTTCATGAAGAACCTGGCGGAGTTCGGCCTCGAACGCCCATGGTTCTGGGAGCTGTTCCTCGAAGAGCTGGACTACTCCCACCACAGCCTGCAGCTCGGCCTCTACGCGTACCGCCCCACCCTCTGGTTCGACGTCGCCATGCCCAACGCGGAAGAACGAGTGTGGCTCCAGAGCTCCTATCCGCAATGGGAGGAGACGTTCGGCTCCCTCTGGGACGAGGTCGACCGAAGTTGGAAGACGAAAGGCGAACCCGAGACGCTCGGCTATGCGTTGCCAGCTTTGTGCAACCTGTGTCAACTGCCGACCGTGTTCGTCCGACCTGGCCAGAACACTGCCTGCACCGCGACGAACAATGGCCGGCGCTACCTGTTCTGTTCCGAACCCTGCCGCTGGATCTTCTTGGAGGAATTGGATCGCTTCGGAGGGCACAGGAGTCTTGTCGACCGAGTTGTCGCAGGTAGCGCGCCGGCCGGGCTGACCGACCTGTTCCGCTGGATGAGCCTCGAGGCGCCAATCGAGACGGGAAAGGACTTGCGTCGCGGAGTCGATCAGTGGCGGCTGAATCCCGTCCCCCACGCGTAAAGGGGAACGCATGGCGAACGTCTACCTCTTCGGCTACCTCGAGGATGACTATCTCGGGCGCCTGATGATGGCGTCGGAGGAGCTCACCATCGGAGAGCTCGCCGAGCAGCTCTCCGCATGGTCGTATGAGCGCGGTTTACCTGTTGCGGTGACCAATGAAGCCGGCGACGAATTGGACCTGTTCGCAGCGATTCATTCTGTTGGGCTCGGCAACGGTGACATCTTCACGGTGCGGCGCAGTGCCTGACACTGGGGCAGATAGCTGGACGCACGTTGGCGACCTCGATGACTTGTGGGAGGGCGAGATGCGTTCGGTAAGTCTTGGGACAGTCCAACTCGTTGTGTGCAATGTGGAAGGGCAGGTGT
This sequence comes from uncultured Acidimicrobiaceae bacterium, assembly GCA_963834405.1. Lineage (GTDB taxonomy): Bacteria > Actinomycetota > Acidimicrobiia > Acidimicrobiales > RAAP-2 > Bog-473. The sequence goes on from CAWIBX010000005.1 coordinate 1,639,088, forward strand.
TTGCTTATGCGGATCGGTGCCCTCACCTGGGGAGTCGGCTGTCGGAGGGTGCCTTTGATGGACGGCGGATCACCTGCGCAGCTCATGAGTGGGTGTTCGATGCACGTGGCGGCGACGGTGTGAACCCCGCAGAGGCGTTCCTGCACCGGTACCCGGCTTGCGTGGTCGACGACCTGATCTTCATCGACCTCGGGAAGACGGAGCCGTGAATGCGATCGACGTGGATCGGCGCGGGGTGGGACCCGTGCTGCAGGCAACGCCCTTTGCCGACGCCATCGTTGCAGCGATTGAGGACGAGAACGACGAAGTCCACGTCCGCCACGAGGGCGCCTACGTGCGCGTGCTGGTTCCAGACGTCTGTCGCCTCTCGCGCGCCGCCGTGGAGGCCACGACCGGACAGGATGTGCTATTTCCAGGGGACCTTGAAGTGATCATGTCCTCCTTCACTGGTGTGATGCGTCTCACGGAGCGTGCTGCAGTCTGGTGGCTTGCCGGCGAGACCCCACCTGGACCGTCCGAGGAGGGATTGGGTGACGAGTAGTCGACCGCCAGCCCGTAAGACGTATTCACGACTGGGGACGAGTCGGCGAATGCCGACGGAGTATGAGGTAGTAAGCACCGATCTCCACTACAACTACCCAGAGGGTTTCGAGCTCACAGACACCGCGGTGGCCCGTTGGTATGTGCGCCACCGAGAGGGATCGAAGCTGTGTTCAACAGACTGGGGATCCTTCGCTGATCCCCGCCGCACTACCTATCGCAGCTATACCGAGCTCCAGGACAAAAAGGAGGATGTGATCGATGGCCTGCTGCGACAGGTCGACGACGAAGGCTACGACGATGAACTCGCGGACGCATGGGTGAACTTCGTCGACCACTGGTACGCCCCGCTGCGTTTTCCCGCACACGGACTCCAAATGCTCGCAGCGTACGTGGGGCAGATGGCGCCAGCGTCGCGGGTGACCAACTGTGCGGCCTTTCAGGCGGCCGACGAATTGCGGCGGTTACAGCGTATTACATATCGAACCGCACAGCTGGCTGAGCACCACTTGACCATCGATGTTGATTTGCACCGTCGTGTTTGGGAGGAAGCCGAGGCCTTCCAGCCGCTGCGCAAACTCATTGAGCGAGCGTTGATCGCTTACGACTGGGGTGAGGCGCTTGTCGTGACGAACGTCTTGATCAAGCCGCACTTCGATCGCCTTGTCAACGCGGAACTGGCGGGTCACCTTGCAACCACGAACAAGGATTCCGTCCTGGGGAACGTGCACTTTTCGCTCGACGAGGACGCCCGTTGGCATCGCGAATGGAGCAGGTGTCTAATCCAATGCGCTATTAGTGATACGCCTAAGAATGCCGACGTGATTTCAAGTTGGGTCGATGCCTGGAGCCCTCTTGTCTCGGAGGCCACGGCTGCCCTTGCCGGAGTCATGAGCACCGCCCCCGTGCCCCTCGACACGGAACTGGTCCGCCAGCGAGTCGAGGCCTCAGTATCCGACGAAATTGCGTCTCTGATTGACGTATCGGTTTGACCTGATTCGATCAGGTTGTTCCTTCTGACCAACGGGACGAGACCGTTGAGTTGAGCAGCGAGAAGTAGCGGTGTTGTGCCCCGCTCGCTCCAGCGTGGTCCGAGTTCCTTTAGTGAGCCGTGGTCCTCCCCATTTCGACCGGAACGCTGACACCGAATCATGGGTGAATCGACGGACATGAATCCGTAGGTTTCACTAGTCGTTCGGACGCCCATTTCGATACCAGTCTGCGTCCTCTGAGCTGAAAGGAGAATTTCACTCTTCGGGGCCCGTTGCCAGGCAGGGAAAAGAACAGCCCGTTACGCCGACATACGCGACAGAGGGCTTTCCGACGGCGCTAAAGGCTCCAAACAGGAAACGGACCCTCTCGGGAGAACTACGAAGTTTCGGGGATGTAGCCCAGAGAGACACAGCACACACTCAAGGGATGGGTGTCAAGGCCCACCTACGACTCCCAATGCTAATTGCCCCGAAACTCATAGCAAAGGAGAAGTCACATGGCCGTCACGACTGAGAAGCCTTCCAACGCAACCAAAGTGCGCCCGTTCCAGGTCGACTTGCCCAAAGAGGCGATTGCCGACCTTCGGCAGCGCATCGGGGCGACGCGTTGGCCGGAGAAGGAGACCGTGACCGACCCGTCTCAGGGTGTGCAGTTGAAGACCATGCAAGAACTCGCGCGGTATTGGACCAACGAATATGACTTCGGAAGGGTCGAGGCGAGGTTGAACGCGCTACCACAGTTCGTCACCGAAATCGACGGTCTCGACACCCACTTCATTCACGTCACGTCTCGTCACGAGGGCGCCTTGCCGCTGATCATCACGCACGGCTGGCCCGGATCGGTCATCGAGCTCCTCAATCTCGTCGGTCCGCTCACTGACCCCACCGCGTTCGGCGGTGAGGCCGAGGACGCGTTCCATGTGGTCATTCCGTCCCTCCCGGGGTACGGGTTCTCAGGCAAGCCGAGCACCACAGGCTGGGATCCGGTCCACATTGCCTCTGCGTGGGTCGAGCTGATGAAGCGGCTCGGCTACCAGCAATTCGTGGCAACTGGGGGCGACTGGGGGGCGATCATCGTTGACCAAATGGGTCTGCTTGCGCCACCCGAGCTGCTCGGTATCCACACCAACCTCGCCGGAGCCGTTCCGCCCGAAATCATGGGGATTCTCGCGTCCAACGTCCTCGGCGCCGGCTATCCGCGGCCGTCTGGTCTCTCCGACGAAGAGAACCGGACCTACGACAAGCTCGACTTCTTCTTCACCCACGGCGTCGGCTACGGAGTTGAGATGGGCAACCGTCCGCAGACCCTGTACGGCATTGCCGACTCACCGATCGGCCTCGCGGCCTGGATGCTCGATCACGACGCCCAGAGTTACGCCGACGTCACCCAGGCGTTTGTCGAGAACAAGCCAGTCGGCAGCTTCACGCGAGACGAAATCCTCGACAACATCACCTTGACCTGGTTGACGAACACAGGCGTCTCTTCGGCTCGTCTGTACTGGGAGAACAAGCTGGGCTTCTTCGACGCCAAGGGCGTGTCCATCCCGGTGGCCGTCTCCACGTTTGCCCGCGAGATCTATCCCGTGCCGAAGAGTTGGGCCGAAGAGGCTTACCCCAACCTCGTGTACTTCAATGCATTGGACAAGGGCAACCACTTCGCGGCCTGGCAAGAGCCGCAGCTCTTTTCAGAAGAGCTCCGCGCTGGCTTCCGGTCCCTCCGTTAGCCGGCCGTGCTGAGCAAGCTACGCATGCCGTCACTGGGCGGGGCAACCGAGTGGCTCAACTCTGAGCCACTCGGCCCAGCCCAGCTGCGGGGACACGTCGTGTTGGTCAACTTTTGGACGTTGACCTGCATCAACTGGCTCCGGATTGAACCCTGGGTTCGTGCCTGGTCGCAGGCCTATCAAGAGGATGGCCTCGTCGTTGTGGGTGTTCATGCACCTGAGTTCTCGTTTGAGCATGAGGTGGACAACGTGCGAAGGGCCATCGTGGAGCGCGGCATCGAATATCCGGTCGCCCTCGACAACGACTTTCAGGTTTGGAGGGCCTTCGACAACCATTACTGGCCTGCTCTGTACTTCGTCGATTCGGATGGCGTCATTCGTGACGAGTACTTCGGAGAAGGTCGCTACGACGAGTCAGAGGCGGTCATCCAGAAGCTGCTCGGAATCGACAGAGACCCTGTATCGGTCGTGGGATCTGGGGTTGAAGCGCCGGCAGACTGGGAGCATCTCAGTTCGCCCGAGACCTACCTCGGGTTCGATCGTCAAGACCGTTTCGCATCGCCGAGAGACGATGCGCGCGACGGCTCTGGCCAGTATCGAGTGCCCGGAACGCTGCGTCTCAATCAATGGGCACTGTCGGGGCACTGGACGATCGGGTCAGAGCGCGTCGCGCTAGACGAAGGAGGCGGGAGTATCGCAATGCGGTTCCGCGCGCGATGCCCATTTGGTGATCTCGAGCAAGTCGCCAGAACCAATCGCATTTCGGGTGACCATCGACGGCGGACCACCTGGCCCTTCCCGAGGTATCGACGTCGACGAAGACGGAAATGGAGAGCTGGGTGATGCGCGTATATACCAGCTTGTTCGTCAAGTCGGCGAAATCGTTGACCGCACTGTAGAAGTCACGTTTTCCGAACGAAACGCCGAGGTCTACGTCTTCACCTTCGGCTGAAGCCATGACGTAGCGGTCATCCCTCGAGCAGAGATTCATGCGTGACCCGGAAGAAAGGGAGAACAGCAAGTGGCTACGGAAACTCTCTTAGACGCAAGGCCGCAACGAGTCCTCCATGTATCTGGGGGACATGAGCTGCCAGCCGCCCAAACAGACTCGCTTCTCGCTGAGGCCACGGCTCATCTGGTGTTGGCATATGACGCAATCGATCAGTTTTTAGAGAAAAGCTCCATGCCGTGGAGGTCGCCGACGTTCGTAAGCACCTGTCGATTGCTCTGTGCGACGCTGGTTGCGATCGACGAGTTCTCTGAATCCGTGTGGACCGATCACTGAGCTCCGCTGCCGTTCTCGCCGGATTGCTGTTGCGGCGGCGGTCATCCATAGCGAAAGGAAGACAAGTGTTGTCGCATCTGACCGAAGCACTGAAGAGAGGCGCCACTGGCCTGGCGCCCAGTTGGGTGAGGTCATTGTGGACCAGCTGTGGTGAAGTCCGACCGCTGTCACGGCGGGTGTTGTCCTGTCCCTTGCCGGCTAAACGCTGGGTTCCACTGCGAGATCATGCGACCCAAGGTTCTGTGCTCGTCGGCGTACGCGGTAACGACGCATTGTCCACGCTCCACCTTGTTTCCGGATCGCATCAGAGTTCGAGGCGAACGCACGGACTACGAGGCGCTCATCGAGAGCGCAAAGGAAGGTGCCACGATGGCGCAGACAACTGAGAAGGCCCTCCTCGCCGGTGGATGTTTCTGGGGCATGCAGGACCTGATCCGCAAGCGCTCCGGTGTCATCTCGACCCGGGTGGGCTATACGGGCGGCTGCGTCGAGAATGCCACCTATCGCAACCACAAAGGCCACGCCGAAGCGATCGAGATCACCTTTGATCCCGAGCGGACCTCCTATCGAGACCTTTTGGAGTTCTTCTTCCAGGTCCACGACCCCACCACCCTCGACCGCCAGGGCAATGACGTGGGCTCGAGCTATCGCTCGGCCATCTTCTACCTGAACGACGATCAGAAGCGGGAGGCCGAGGACACCATCGCCGATGTAGAGGCGTCAGGGCTTTGGCCCGGCAAGGTGGTCACTGAGGTCACAGCAGCCGGTCCGTTTTGGGAGGCCGAGCCTGAGCATCAGGACTACTTGCAGCGTTACCCAGACGGCTACAGCTGTCACTTTCCACGGCCCGGCTGGGTGCTGCCTCGCCGGAATGACACCGTCGAGGACCCTGGACCGTGGTGAGCAAGCTGCACATGTCTTACTGGCCGGGAACCAGTGGCTCAACACCGAAGGAGCAGCAGCAAGAGCGATGAGCCGGCGAAGCCAGAAGGCGATCCTTGGACAGACTCTCTTGGTCATCGGTGGCAGTGCCGGCATCGGTCTTGAGACGGCGCGACAGGCCCGGTCGGAGGGTGCAAACGTCATCCTCACGGCGCGGAACCCCGAACGGTTGACCGAGGCAGCGAGCGCGATCGGCGCCCAGCAGTCCGCCTTCGATGCCACGGACGCCTCGGCGTTGGCGTCCTTCTTTGAGGGCCTTCAGAGTCCAATCGACCACGTGCTGGTTACCGCGGGTGGTCCCACATACGGCCCGTTGCTCGAAATGAGTGCCGCTGAGGTGACGACGGCGCTTTGCGACCACGTCGTGTTGGCACACGAGGTGGCCCGCCATGCTGTCGGAAGGGTGCGAGCTGGCGGGACCCTTCTCTTTATTGGAGGCACAGGTGGCCGCCGCATCGGCCGCGGTTCCGGCATCGTGTCGGCAGCGACAGCCGCCTTGTCGCCGTTTGTGGCAACTCTCGCACTAGAGGCGGCCCCGGTACGGATCAATCTCATCGCCCCGGGCTTTGTGGATACGGCGCTCTCGGCATCCCTGTTGGGGGATCAGCTCGAGGCACGGCGTGCCAAACTGCGCGAAACGCTGCCGATTGGACGCGTCGTGGGTCCGGCCGACGTCGCCGCATTGGCCATACACATCATGAGCAACACGGCAATAACCGGGGCCACGTACGACATCGACGGTGGACAACAGTTCACCTAGTGGCATGAAGGAGTTCACATGACAGAGCCCTACGAAAAGAATGAATCTGCCATCGCAAGGTTGACACCGCGCCAGTACGCCGTCACCCAGGAGGGCGCCACAGAGCCGGCCTTCGACAACGAGTACTGGGACACAAAGGAGCCCGGGATCTACGTCGACATCGTTTCCGGAGAGCCCCTCTTCGCCTCCCTCCAAAAGTTCGACAGCGGCTCCGGATGGCCGAGCTTCACGATTCCACTGGAACGTGAAAATGTGATCGAGAAGCTCGATACCAGCCACCGGATCGCCGGCACCGAAGTCCGCTCGGCCCATGGCGATAGTCACCTCGGTAATGTCTTCGACGATGGGCCTCCCGAGTCCGGCGGTTTGCGCTATTGCATCGATTCGGCCGCCTTGCGGTTCATTCCCTACGACGAACTCGAGGCCGAGGGCTACGGGCAGTACAAGCGGCTCTTCGAGGGAGAAGGACTGGTCGAGGTCTTCTCTAAAGGAGCAAGGAGGGAGCCATGAGCGCTACCGAATTACACGAACAGGGGCCATTCATCGACTATGAGAACATCCCCGCACCGACGGAGGGTATTCTCGTCACCCACTTCATTACCGTACGAAGCGTTGCTCGGTCCCGCGCGTTCTACTCCGAGGTCCTCGAAGGCCAGGTGGTGCTGGAGGAGAACCCGTGCATCGTCAAGCTCGCCAACTCGTGGATACTGATGAGCCCGGGCGGTCCCCCCACTCCCGATAAGCCCGACATCTCGGTCGTGAATTACGAGCCCGGGAACACGGTTTCAAGCTTCATGAACCTACGCGTCGCCGACATCCAGGCGTGTTATGAGCAATGGAGTTCAAAAGGGGCCGAGTTCATCACGCCACCGATCGATCGCGGCGCTGAGATCCGCTGCTACATGCGAGACCCCGACGGCTACATGATCGAAGTCGGCGAAGCTACCGGAGTCCTCCATGGGCAGCTCGCCGAGAAGCGACCTGAAGACTTGCCCGGCTAAACCACCAGGGATCTCATCCGTGCGACGCGACGGTCGAAGCACCGGTCCTTTCACAGCGACAGACGGAAGGAGGCAGCCATGAGCAGAGGTACAGAAGTTCGCGCAGGCGGAGCGCCAGCGCACGTATTCGACGAAGGACTGCCCGATGAGGGTGGCCTGCGCCTGAGGTTTGTTCGCGAAAGTCCCCGAAGAGTTGATCCCGATCTAGCGGGCGAAGTGGCTGCGCGTTTCCAGGCGGCTCGAAGTGACCTCACCAATACAACGGTCCGTGCCGCGTACGACCAGCTCGAACGCCAGTCAGATGCGATTTTTACCCAATTGATAGATCCTGATCATCCACTCCATCGCGGTCTCCGAGTCGAGTTCACCCGCTGTGAAAGCCCCTACGATTCCGACGATGAGATGATCGGCGCAGTGCGCACGTATGGGGTGCTGGAGATCACCACGAGCGCTAGGGAACGGGACCGCCGTCATCCACTGCTGGACTGCGACCTCGGCGGCGCGCACGACAAATTTCGGGCCGTCCATGACATCGTTGGGCATGTGGGCCCGTGCCTCGGCTTCGACCGAGACGGGGAATTCGCGGCCTGGCTGACCCAGGAGCAGCTCTACGACGGACTCGCTCGGTGGGCTCTGGCCACCGAGCTCCACGCGGAGCACAGCGTCCGGTGGACGACCGGAACGCTCTCCGACCACAAGGCAACCCTTATCGACCGTGACCTGCTCAACAGGGTTCGGAGCGCTCCAATCACCCTTACTGCATCAACTCTGCTGTCTTCCGCTTCATTCCGTACGAGGATCTCGAACCCGAGAAGCAGCAATCTAAGACTCATGGAGGAAACACCATGACTACTGAAAACGTCACAGAGCGATGGACTATTCGCTCAACGTTGGTCGCCGTAACCGATCTAGACCGATCCGTCGCCTTCTACGGGGAGATCGGTCCTTTCGATGAGATCTTCCGCGAGGCCGCAGTCGCGGTGCTCGGTGAGGTGTTGCCCGCGTCCATTGCATTGATTCTTCGTGAAGCGGAAGGCATTCATCAGACCCGTCATGGCCGACAGTCGCTGGGTCCGCGGTCGATTCATTTCAACGTCGGATCGCTCGGCGAACTGGATCGGATCGAGTCCGTACTGCGCGGCCGTGGACTCTTCACCTCCCGTCGTCAGATCGCCGAGGGCGTATCGGAACTCCTATTCGGACGCGACCCGGATAACTTACCTTTGGTGTTCGTCTGCTACGCCGAGAACAAACCGCTTGAGCCCGACTATTACCGGGCAATTGCCGATCGAGTTTATTCACTGGACGTCTGACACAGCCAGTGAGCCGGGACATCATCTGAGGTGAGCGTGTTCGCCTCTGTTTGCTCGACAGGCGGCCGGTCGCACAGTGGGCAAATGAAGCCGCGTCGCCTTATGGAATGTCGGTCAAGGTCGTGTTCGGGACTTCGACGGATGCGTCGGAGATGGGAAGAGACGGGTGACGGTTCATGCTCATGGTCTCAATAGCGCACGAACAATGACCAAGGGCGCGATCCGGGCCGCATGGAAAACTCCATTGTCCGGCTTGAAGTTCAGTCGTGCAGAAGAGGTCAGTTGAGAGCGCGAACGGCGCTCCAGAGGATCCATTATGGAGGTAGCTGGACGTGGTCATGTCAGATCAGCTGAAAAAGGGCAAAATCCGAACATTCGTCCAGCGAGGTAACGGTCTCCCGCTGGAAGAGAGCACCGTCGATCTCGGTTGGAAAGCGGTCATAGTCGACGATACGCCGGACCGCCAGGCGTTGTTCTTCACGTTCGACGGTCCCGGCACACTTACATTCCGAAATGCGTCAGGCAAAGAAGGCCGTCACGTAGCTCCTGCTGCAGATGCAATTTTCGACAAGGGTCCGATATCTGCATGGATTGAATAGACGTCCCTTAGCAGGAAAGGGGTTCCACGGATGACCTCCAGCACCACAGCGGAAGGCTCGAATGTCAGTATTCGTCCCTTCCAGATCGACATCCCGGAGGAGTCGCTACAGGAGCTCCGCCGCCGTGTGGCGACACCGCGCTGGCCCGACCGTGAGACCGTCGACGATCGCACCCAGGGCATACAGCTGGCAAAGGTGCAGCAGCTCGTCGACTACTGGGCCACTGATTACGACTGGCGCAACCTCGAGGCCAGGATGAAAGAGTTCCCCCAGTTCATCACGGAGATCGACGGGCTCGACATCCATTTCATCCATGTCCGCTCGCCTCATGCGAACGCGCTGCCGCTGATCATGACCCACGGCTGGCCGGGCTCGTTCCTCGAGTTCGTGAAGGTGATCGGGCCGCTCAGCGCTCCCGAATCTCATAGAGCCGGGGCGGAGGACGCGTTCGATCTGGTCGTGCCGTCAATGCCCGGGTTCGGCTTCTCCGCCCGGCCGCAGGCGTCAGGCTGGAATCCCGAACGCATCGCCGGCGCGTGGGCTGAGCTGATGAGGCGGCTGGGCTATCGGCGCTACGTTTCCCAGGGCGGCGACTGGGGTGCGGTTGTCACGGACGTGTTGGGCCGCCAGCCCCCGGATGGTCTGGTTGGTATCCACGTCACCACGTTGCTGGGAGCGATCGAACGGCCACCAACGGCGAACTCGCAAACGGCGATTCCGCCCGAGGTCGCCAAGGCGCTCAAGAACGGCGAACCGCCGCCGGCGGGGCTGTCGGCCGAGGAAACCATCGCTTATGAGGCATCAAAGAGCTTTGCCGCGAGCGGCTCAGGCTTTCGGGCGATACAGGGCACACGCCCGCAGACGATCGGCTACTCGCTAGCGGACTCGCCGGTCGGCTTGGCCGCCTGGTTCTACGAGAAGTTCACGGAGTGGACCGACACGGACGGCGAACCCGAGCGCGCCCTCACGAAAGACGAGATGCTCGATGACATCACGCTTTACTGGCTCACGAACACCGCGGCGTCCTCGGCCCGCATCTACTGGGAGGACACCGCCCATAAAGCCAAGGTCGGCGGCGCGGTCTCGATCCCTGCAGCCGTGAGCAGGTTCCCGCGAGAGATCATCCCCCTACCGCGCAAATGGGCCGAGCGCGCCTACCCGAACCTCGTTTACTTCAACGAGCTCGACAGGGGCGGTCACTTCGCCGCCTGGGAACAACCGGAGCTTTTTGCGGGCGAGATGCGAGCGGCGTTCAGGTCGCTGCGCGAATCGGTGCACACCTGAAGCAGCCAGGACGCATCGAAGAGTCAAGCCACCACTGCCGTGGACCAAGGAGAACGACCCGGACAACGTAACGGTCGCGGGCCTGGCGGGGAAGTCTCTCTCGTCGAGGTCGAGGGCGAGGCCTTCGCCAAGAGGGCGGGCAGCCCGGATCAGACCGCCGAGAGTCTGCGCCGCCTGGCGGTCGCTGACCTGGTGAGCAACTTCCCCGGGGCCGCTGTCCCACCCGTCGTTGACGGCGTGGTGCTCGAAGAGCCGATCGGGGTGTCATTGGCTGCCGGGCGGTTCGCCCGGGTGCCGGTCCTCAACGGGACCGTCCACGATGAGGAGCGCCTGTTCATCGACGCCGAACTCGCGGTCACCGAAGCCGTCGTGCGGGTACCTGAACCGGTGACCGCCGATAGCTATCAGCGCATGATCGCCTCAGTGCCGGACGTGTCCGCCGGGCGGGCCGCAGCTATTGCGGCTGAGTACCCGCTGGAGGCGTATCCGTCGCCCACGGTGGCCTTCAGCGCCCTGGTCAGCGACGCCAACTTCGCGTCCCCTGCCGTACAGCTGGACTTGTGGACCTCGAAGTGGGTGCCAACTTTCGATGCGTGGGCGGGCAACTTGGATTGGCTGGTCAACTACGAGGCTGCTGCCTAGTCGTTGCGCCGACAACGGACGCCCCGCCAGCCATGTGGTACGGGCCCGCGGCGGTACGAGATCGAAACGATCGCCCCCTTTGCCGCGGAAAGGAGTGGGGCGTCGCTCGTCTTGTTCGTTCCCCGGCACCTCGGAATAGTGCAAGTCCGACGGGTCTGTGGGTGAGGCCAGCCGCCAGGGACTAGTGAGTTTCGGGGATGCAACGGCCGACGTCGATGATCACACTGGCAGCACTAGCCCCGGATGGTTTCAGCATAGGGCGTGCAAGCAACGCCTATCTGATTGCACCCGGCGCTAGAAGACTCCACTCGGAGCGAGGAGGTTCACTCCGCATGATTGAACTAATCGTCATTCTCGTTGTTGTTGTGCTGCTCCTACTCGGCATTTGGGTCGCCTTCAACGGGCTCATCAAGAGGCGCAACCGCACTCAGGAGGCATGGTCTCAGATTGATGTCGAACTCAAGCGGCGTCATGACCTCGTCCCGAACCTCGTCTCAACCGTGCAGGGATATGCCGCGCACGAGCGAGGTACCTTTGAAGCCGTCACTCAGGCTCGTGCGAATGCCGTAGAGGCAGGAGCGACCGGCGATCCCGGGCAGATTGAGCCAGCTGAGAACGCCCTGACGGGAGCACTCCGATCGTTGTTCGCAGTCGCGGAGAACTATCCGCAGCTGAGAGCCGTCGAGAGCTTCGTCCAGCTCCAAGAGACGCTCACTGCAACTGAGGACAAGATCGAGTATGCGCGGCGCTACTACAACACGAGCGTCCGTGATTACAACATTGGCTTGCAGACCTTCCCACGCAGCCTCATAGCGGCTCTGTTCCACTTCAAGACAGCTTCCTTCTTCGCTGCGCAGGAAGACGAGCGAGCGGTACCACAGCTGAGTTTGTCCAGCTTCGGCTCGACTGCAAGTGGATCGACAACCTTGGACCGGCCTTCTGGCAGCCCTGAGAGCCCGACTCCGCGCAGCTGACAGCGACGGCAAACCGGACCAAAGGAGAGGCGTGTGTACAGCGAGATCGCCAGTAACAAGCGGCGAAGCGTTGTTTTCATCGGTCTATTCGTGCTTGCCTGGTTAGCCATTGGAGCGATCCTGGGACTTCTCGTCAGGGCGATCACGCACCACTCGGCCGGCGGTCATCTCTCCCAGACAGCGAACTCGAGTTGGGCACCGATCATCGTTGGAGTGCTTATCGGTGCCACTTTGGCCCTCCTTGGGATTCTCTATTCGCTGATTGCTGGAACGCGACTCGTGTTGCGGACGTCCGGAGCGTTCCGGGCTGACTCAGCCTCATACCAGCAGGTAAATGACCTTGTCGGGGCGCTCGCGATAGGGGAGGGCATACCGACACCGACCGTCTATGTCATCGAGGACCCTTCTCCCAATGCCTTCGCCACAGGCGTGAGTCCCAACAAGGCGGCGATCACGTTCACGTCGGGCCTTCTTGCCAGCATGGACCGCGAAGAGCTCGAGGGCGTAGTCAGTCACGAGATGAGCCATATCAAAAACCATGACATCCGGCTTCTCTTGATTGTGGGGACGCTGATCGGGCTTGCGGCGCTCTTGGCGAGCATCCTTTGGCGGACCGCGTTTTGGGGGAGTATCGGAGAAGGCGAGGACAATGGTGGAAGTCAGCTCGTGATCGTCCTTGTCGCCGCGGCGGCGCTGCTCACCGTGGTCGGATTCATCTTCGGCCCGCTCATTCGCCTAGCCCTCTCTCGTCGTCGTGAGTCGCTGGCTGACGTAAGTGGCGTGGAACTAACCCGCAATCCCGCTGGACTGCTGAGCGCGCTGAAGAAGCTTCAAAGCAACGACAAGCCCTTTCGAGGAATGAATCACGCGACCGCCCCGATGTGCATCGACGACCCTCTGCAGCATCATGAATCGTGGTACCACCGCCTGTATGACACGCATCCTCCTATTGAGGACAGAATCGCCGAGCTCGAGAAACTGGCAGTGGGGCAAACGGTTTGAGGTCGAAAACGAACCGGAGGAGCTGAGTCAGGTGAGCGCGGTCCGACACGTTAGCCGCAGGGCGGCGATCTATTACGCCTGGAGCAGGCTGGGCGAAATCACTGCGCCACTCGAGGTGATCGAGAACCGGTTCCCCGCTCTGTTCGAGGCCAGGCGGATCCGCTACCCGCGCTTCGCTGAGTTCGCCGACCCGGCGCGGTACGACCAGGGCATCGGTGGGTTCCTCGATCATTTTCGAGCGCGCTACTTTCGTCGCCTTCACCGAGTTTGCTGCGACCCTCATCGGGACTCCGGTCACCGAGGTCGAGCGCGCCGACACTGACGGTGTCCAAATCCCGATCACGGGCGAACTCCTCTCCGACGTTGGCACGCTCGTCGTGATCAGCCTCGACTCTATCCGCACCGGCCAGCAGGCGAGCGAGGACGAGATAGCCGCGCTCCGTAAGTTCCTCGACGTGCCCGGGAATCTCCTCGTAGTTGCGCCGCACCACAACATCGGCGATGACCCCGAGGTGGAATTCTTTCATCACGGCGACCGTGTGATCCCGCCCGAACAGCGCTTCAGTGGCTTCGCACGATCGATACTCGCCGGGCTCGACATTCCCGTCGAGAACCGCTTCGGGCTCCGCCCGGCGATTCTTCCTGACGGAGATCCCGCCCCGATGGAATGCGAGTCCGACCTCGACCGACTGGGCTTACTCGAAGGCGTCACGACCTTCAACTCACATCCGCACGTGCCGCACTTCGAGCGCTGCGGAGCGGCGACCGAAAAGCTCGACGTTCTGGTCCGCCAGCGCGTCGATCCGGACGCTCCTCCCCACCCGTTCACCGCGGACGGAAGGGCCACGTTCGACTCGCTGCTCCAATCCCGATCCGGAGTGTTCCGGGGTGATCTTCTAGTGGGCGACACGACCCTCTTCACGTCCACCTGGGGCGGGGTTGAGAGCCTGACCCGGCTATGGACCAACCTACTCAAGCGGACATTGCCAGCCCTGACCAACAGCCGGGGCCTCAAATCGGTAACAGGCGCGACACGAGGACGCGGCGAATGACCCGACGAAAAATCGCGCCGCCCCAGCTCAACGACCGGTTGTAGCCACGAGATATCCACGACCCGATTTCAGGCTGCGACCTCAACACCGCTTGTACTCGATGGATGTCTTCAAGTCGGATGACAGCTTCTTCCGTTTCTTTTATGGCCCAGAGCTGGATAACCAGTGCGGCTGCGGCTGCGGTTGCGGCTGCGGCTGCAGGTCCCTTGCCTTGGCATTTCCTGTGGAGCGCCGAATCGTCGTCGGCTATGGCGCCGGGTCCTGAGGCGGCGCGTCGTCATCTTCGAGGGCCAATAGCCGCTCCCACTCGGCATGGAGCTCTTCGGTCCACGGGGTTGTCTCCATGTTGAGCTCCGAACGCTGTTGCGCCGGAGCGCAGGGCCGGACGCCGGAGGCTTCGACCGCGAGCGCTTCGCTGACGCGGTCGCCAAGGTGACGCGGGCCCTCGAGCGGGTGAGCACCATCCGCAAGTGCCTCGGCACCGTCGGGCGCCAGGCCGACCTGGCATCGGCCGAGCTCACGGACCTCGTCACCGAGGCGCGTGACGGTATCGCGGAGATCAAGGAGATCGGCGGCGCCTGATAGGCACTTTCGGGTGAAGAACCGGCCCGGGGGTTCGCTTTGGCGGCTCCCGGGCCGGTTCGTGTCCGGGGATGATGCTTACCTCGCTACGAGCTGATCCCGAGACTGTTGAGGAGCTGGACGTCGCTCAACGCGACCTTGGTGTTCTTGGCGAGGTCCGCCGGGTTGGCCTGCGGCACCCCGCGAGTCCACAGAGGGACTCACGGGAAGCTGTCCATCCGTTTGTCCATCCATTCAGAGGAACCGGATGGACAAACGGCAATCTGGATGGACGCAATAGGTGACTTGAACAGGTTCGATGCGACTCGAGCGAGCTCGGCTAAATGGCCCTTCGCCCGCCTGAGTTTCGCGTCGATCCCACTGAGGTCGACCGAATGCCATGAAAGGGGGCCTCCCCCGGTGGGAACGTGGCTTCTCACCGGAAGCAACCACACGAAGGAGGCCCAGACACCATGTTGCACGCTGGACTGGATCTTTCAAGACGTCGCCTCGATGTCTGCCTATTGGACGAGGGGGGCTCGACGGTCGAGGAGCGGACCGCTCCCCCCGACCGCGACGGCCTCCGGAGCCTTGTGCGCACCGTGGCTCGTGACCATGGAGACCAGCAAGTTCTCGCGGTCGTCGAGTCGATGAACGGAGCACGCTTTATCCATGACACCTTGGAGCTGTACGGCTGGTCGGTTGAGCTGGCGGACGCGAAGAAGGTCAAGGGTCTTGCCCCGTTGGCCTGCAAAACAGATCGCATCGACGCCAGGGTCCTGGCCGAGCTCTCACGCAGAGACTTCGTGCCGACGATCTGGCTGCCCGGCCCCGAGACGCGCCAGGAGCGCGAGCTGGCGCGCTGGCGGCTCCACCTGGTCAAGCACCGAACGGCGCTGAAGAACCGCATCCATGCGAGCCTGCTCGCATTCGGTCACCCCTGCCCGGTCTCGGACCTCTTCGGCCTCGAGGGCCGGCTGCTCCTCGACCGCTTATCCTTCGAAGAGCCTTGGAAGGGTGACATCGAGGCAGCCGTGCGTCTCATCGACACCATCACCTTCCAGATCGAAGAGCTCGAAGAGGAGCTGAGCGCGGACGGAGCCGATCACCGCTACGTCCCGCTGCTCTGCACCGTGCCCGGCATTGGCCACGTACTCGGATACACCATCGCAGCCGAGATCGGCGACATCACTCGTTTCGCCACCCCGACCAAGCTCGTCGGCTACAGCGGGCTGTGTCCGCGCGTCTACCAGTCCGGCGAGAGCGACCACCGGGGGTCGTTGACCAAGAACGGCCCCAAGTACCTGCGCTGGGCGCTCATCGAGGCAGCCACCCACGCTGCGCGCCATCGCGCCTACGCAGAGCGTTATCAGCGCACCAGTGCCCGCCTCGGACGCAACCGCGGAAAGAAGATCGCCCGGGTCGACATCGCCCGCCGCCTCGCCGAGGCGATCTGGCACATGTTGCAGAAGAACGAACCTTTCGCTCCGGCAGGCGCCGCTTAGCCTCTGGCCGCGTGACGGCCCCCAATCGAATTGCGCCACCGGAACGAACCCACGCTCCCACCAGCCTGATCCTGCTTTCGAGCAGGCGATAGAGAGATGAGCACCATGGCTCGATTCAAGTGCGGGAGCAACGCACTCAGCGGCCGCAGCCGAGCTGCGGCTCGAGGACCATGATCGCTGACGACAATGTTGACTCGCACGGCGTCAAGGGCCCCCGATGGGGTCCCCTTCAGGGGACTCCGGGCTTCGCCCTCCGCCCTTGACGCCGGCTTTCCTCAGGGCCAACCAAATTGCCCCCTTGACAACCGGCCCCATTTCATAGAGAGGCTAACTGGAAGGACGAAGTGGAAACTGGGTGGACGCAACAGCACCACAGCTGGTGGGACTGACTGTTGAGAAGCACCACCTTGCCAAGGTGATGGTCGCCAGCCCTTGTGATGGACCTGAGGGCTAATAGGCCGGCCCTGGCGGCCCGGCCTTGTCGAGTCTGGTCTTGAATCCGTTCCGAAGCGTCAAGGGTCACTGCGGGACTCCGCTGCGCTCCGTGTCCTCGTTCGCCTTTCGGCGACCCTTGACGCATCTAGTGGATCAAGGCTGATGCTGTAGAAGAGTCAAGTGTCGCGCGCGATCCGCGCGAAGCACCGGAAAATAGGGGCAAATGGCGGTCACTAGCGGTTAGCCAATACAGGTATTTAGCTGGGATTATTCAAGTCGGTGCTGCTCAGAATCTTGGTGCGGGGGCACCGCTAGGTTGAGAGTTCGAGTCTCTCCCCCGGAGCATTCATATTGATTGTGCTTGTGTCAGCTGTCTGCGATCGTCAGCTGCTCGATTCGTGGCAGAGGGCATGAAGCGAGGGTTCGGCCACCACAAATGCGGGCGGGACCCTGTCGTATGTCAAGGCTCCCTCCTGACCCGCTTCGCGTCCCGCTGAACGGAACCTTGTTTGCGACAGCACGGGAGATTAGAAACTGCCGCAATTCGTGAGATGTGGTTGAGGACGGGGGAGGAGTGCTCGAAGGGCAGAAGGTTCTCATCACGGGGGCGAACGGCCGGATCGCGTTTCCGATCGCCCGGGCTTTGGCGGCGCGGAACGAGGTCTGGGGGGTGGCCCGGTTCACCGACCCTGCCTCGCAGTTACGACTGGAGGCGGTAGGGGTGCGGCCGTTACCCATGGACGTCTCCACCGCAGACTTCTCGAGCCTCCCCGACGACTTCACCCACGTCTTCCACGCCGCCCTGGGAAGCGGCGCAGAGGGATGGGTGGCCGCGGCGGAGGTCAACGCGCAGGCTCCGGGCCGGCTCATGTACCACTGCCAGGGCTGCCGTGGTTTCGTCTTTTGCTCGACCGGGTCGATCTACCAGTACCAGGGCCGACGCCCGCTCAAGGAGAGCGATCCCCCGGGCGTCCCGCAGCAAGGCAGCTATGAGAGCTACAGCTTCTCGAAGGTCGCCGGCGAGGCCGTCTGCTCGTGGATCTCGCGCCAGTTCGATGTGCCGCTGACGATCATCCGCATCTGCTCGACCTACGGGCCCGAAGGCGGTGCTCCGGCGGACCGCCTGGCCAGGATGTTGCGGGGAAGGCCGATCCGGTTGCATCCCGACTCGCCGAACAACTTCAACCCCATCTACGAAGACGACTACGTCGCGCTCGGCATCAGGGCCATGGAGGTGGCTGCTGTGCCGCCGGTCGTCGTCAACTGGGCGGGCAGTGAGACCGTCAGCGCCGAGGAGTACTGCGCGTACATGGGCGAACTCGTCGGGGTCGAGCCGATCATCGAGTACGACCCCGCGGCCCACACCCCCCTGTGGCCGGACGTCACCTTGATGCACGAGGTGCTGGGGCGGACCAGGGTCAGCTGGCGGGACGGTTTCCGGCGCATGATCGAGGCCCGCTATCCCGATCTGCCGTTGAAGGACCTCCGGTAGGAGGGGTTCGGGACCAGGGGGGAGTCCGGTATGGTCTCGGGAGGTGTCTCAGAGGATGGCGAAAGCCGTCCCCGCAGGCCATAGAGCACGACATGGCGACTGACCACATAGCAGAGCCGTGGACGATCCGTTCCACGCTGATCGCGGTGACCGAGCTGGATCGCTCTCTCGCGTTCTACCGAGAGCTCGGGCCCTTCGAAGAGGTCGCACGTGAGGACACGGTGGTGGTGCTCGGTGTGATGCCGGCCGGGTCGATGTTCCTCATCCTGCGCGAAATGCCGAGCTTGCATGGGGTTCGCCACGGTCAGCAGTCTTTGGGTCTCCGCTCGGTTACCTTCAACGTCCGATCGGTTGGTGAGCTCGACCGCGTCGAGTCGGTGCTCCGAGACCATGGACATTTCACCCGCCGTTGGAAGATTGTCGACGCCGCGGAAGCGGTCACCGGGCGTGACCCGGACAACTTGCCTCTGGTGTTCGTTTGCTTCGACGAGAGCAAGGTGCTCGAGAGTGACTACTACCGGACGGTCGCTGGACTCGGCCACTCACTTGACGTGTAATTCAGTAGACGTCTTGGGAACGCCTGGTTCCTCGAGTCAGGCGGCTGCCGGGACGGACTCGATCACCATGGCCACTCCTTGGCCGGATCCCACGCACACGCCCAGGATTCCGTAGCGGCCACCGCGGACACGTAGGTCGAGAGCCAGGGTCAGGACATAGCGGGCCCCCGACGCCCCGAACGGATGGCCGATCGCCACCGCCCCTCCGTTCGGGTTGAGGCGGTCGTCGGGCACGACGAACCCGTCGAGCTGGTTGGTCAACTCGCGCAGGACGCCGAGAGCCTGGGCCGAGAACGCTTCGTGGACCTCCCACACGTCGATGTCGGTCGGCTGCAGGCCGGCGCGTTGCAGCGCGATGGGCATGGCGAAGGCGGGGCCGATCCCCATGTAGCGGGGATCCAGCGCATACGTGGCCGACGAAACCACCCGGGCCAGTGGCGTGAGTCCGAGTGAGTCGGCGGCTTCCGCGCTGGCCAGGACGACTGCGCTGGCCCCGTCGTTGAGAGCCGATGAGTTCCCGGCCGTCATCTGCGTGGTGTTCGGTTGCGGGGGCAGCTGCGCCAGCCTCTCGGCGGTCGTGTCGGCTCTGATCCCTTCGTCGTGCTCGAAGGTCCAGGCCGGGGTGCTCCTCGTGGCAGGGATCTCGACCGGCCAGATCTCCAACGCCAGGCGGCCCGAGTCTCGGGCGGCGGCCGCGTGTTGTTGCGAGCGCAGGGCAAAGGCGTCGATCTCCTCGCGGGTGAGCTTGTAGCGGTCGGCCACGTTCTGCGCGGTGCGGATCATCTCGATGTAGGCGTCGCGGGCCAGCAGCACCGGGTTCGGCGGCCCACCGGCGCCGGCCCACATGGTGTCGAGGAGGAAGAGTGGCCCGCGAGGGCTGAAGGGGGCATCGCCCTTCATCCAGGCCCAACCCGAGCGCGACATCGATTCGACCCCGGCGGCCAGCCCGATCGACAGCTCGTCGCTGCGGATGGCGTGGGCGGTCTGGATGGCGGCCGTCAGAGAGGAGGCGCAGAAGCGGTTGACCGTGACCGCAGGAACCGAGTCGGGGAAGCCGGCGGCCAGGGCCGCCCAGCGGGCGATGTCTCCCATACCCTCGTGGGCCGGGTTGACGCAGCCGGCGACGATGTCGTCCACCCGGTCGAGGGGCACCCCGACCCGCTCGCAGGCCGCGACCATCGTGCGACCCAGCAGGTCATCGGTCCTGAAGTGCGACAACGCGCCGCCGTACTTGCCGACGGGGGTCCGCACGCCTCCGAGGAGGTACGCATCAGCCACGGGGAGCTCCTCTCGCTCGTGTCACTCGGTCGGATGGAAACGGGTGTCCGAGGGGTCTTTGACCGCTCCGGTCTACCTCGCTTTTCGGCGGAATCAACCGCTTGGCAGGCTCCGGCGGCGGCCCCCAAGGAACGATTGCCGTTGTCCGGGTGTTGAATTGGTTGTATCCCGCGGACCGAGCGAACTGGGAGGAGAAAAAGTGACGGACCAGTATCGGAAGGACGAGGCGGCGGTAGCGAAGCTGACCCCCCACCAGTACGCCGTGACCCAGGAGAGCGCGACCGAGCCCGCTTTCAACAACGAGTTCTGGGACAAGAAAGAGGCTGGGATTTACGTCGACATCGTCTCCGGGGAACCCCTGTTTGCATCACTTCAGAAGTTCGACAGCGGGTGTGGCTGGCCGAGCTTCACCATCCCGCTCGAAGCGGCCAACGTGGTCGAGCGGGACGACGAGAGCCACGGCATGATCAGGACCGAGGTCCGTTCGGCGCACGGGGACAGCCACCTCGGTCACGTCTTCAACGACGGGCCGCCCGACCAAGGCGGTCTGCGTTACTGCATCAATTCGGCTGCCTTGCGCTTCATCCCCTACGAGGACCTGGAAGCCGAAGGATACGGACAGTACAAGAGGGTCTTCGAAGGACTCGACAAGAAGGAGGAGGCAGCGCAATGACGGAGCGGACCGAGAAGGCGATCCTGGCAGGCGGATGCTTCTGGGGCATGCAGGACCTGATCCGTAAGCGCCCCGGAGTCATCTCGACCCGAGTCGGTTACACGGGCGGCAAGGTCGAAAACGCCACCTACCGCAACCACGAGGGCCACGCCGAGGCGATCGAGATCACGTTCGACCCGGATGTGACCTCGTATCGGGATCTGCTCGAGTTCTTCTTCCAGATCCACGATCCGACGACGCGTAACCGGCAGGGTAACGACGTCGGTACCAGCTACCGCTCAGCCATCTTCTATCTCGACGACGAGCAGCGCCGCATTGCCGAGGACACCATTGCCGACGTTGAGGCGTCAGGGCTCTGGCCCGGCCAGGTCGTCACCGAAGTCACCCCGGCCGGTCACTTCTGGGAGGCCGAACCGGAGCACCAGGATTACCTGGAGCATTATCCGAACGGCTACACGTGCCACTTCCCTCGGCCGGGCTGGGTGCTTCCCCATCGCAGCGACGCCGTGGTCTGAGGTAAGTGGAGTCCGTTTGTTCCCACGCGTGGCGTGACGGTGGAGTGACGGCGCCCGCTCACTGACGTCCACTTTCGCCCTGGCGGGGAATAGGTGGGTTGAACGCTCGCCCGTTGTCACAGCCGATTCCGATCCGCCTCGGAGTCCGACGGGGGAGGTCTTGCACCGGTACCATCACGGCGATGGCCAGGGCGGTGTGGATGTGGCCTTGACCCGAGCATCGTCTCGACAAGGGGTTCTGGCGGCCGTCTCCGTCGCGCTTTTCTGCATCCAGCTCGACTTCTTCGCCCTCAACCTCGCCCTCCCCAACATCGGGGACTCCTTCCACGCTTCACCGCAAGCCACGCAGTGGACGATCAGCGCCTACATGCTCGCCCTCGGGTCGATGTTCATCGTCGGGGGTCGCCTGGGTGATGTGTTCGGCCGGCGCCCCGTGCTGCTGTGGGGCGTCGCCATCTTCGTCCTGTCGTCGGTTGGGGCGGCGTTGGCGCCGGACATGGGGAGTCTGATCGCCTTCCGGGTGATCCAGGGCGTCGGCGCGGCGTTCATCTTCCCCGTGGGTGTCTCTGCGATTTCCAATGCCTACCCCGACGCCCTCCGGGCCCGAGCGCTAGGCCTGACGTTCGGTCTCGCCAACCTGGGCACGGCCCTCGGGCCATTCGTGGGAGGGGGCCTGGCCGGCGGTCCCGGATGGCGCTGGATCTTCTGGCTTCTCGCCGCGCTTGCCGCCGTCTGTTTCGTGTTGGCCGTCCGGTTCGTCCCCGAGAGCCGCGACGCAGCGGCGGATCGGCGCCTCGATGTCCCCGGTGCCGCCCTCATCGCCGGTGGCGTCGGTCTCGTCAGCCTGGGATTCAACCAGGGTAGCTCGTGGGGTTGGAGATCCCTCGCGACTTTGCTGTGCTTCGCCGGCACTGTCGCTTGCTTCGTCGTGTTCGTCCTGCGCGAGCGAATTGTCCGGCATCCGTTGGTGGACCTCCGCCTCTTCCGCAACCTGCCCTATGTGCTGGTCACGACCACGGGGGCGGTCGGCAACATTCTCTACGCGGTCACGGTGTTCGTCGAGTCGCTCTACTTGCAGAACGTGCGCGGCCTCTCACCGCTGGTGGCCGGGACCGTGTTCCTGGCCCCGGCGCTGATGGTGGCGTTGTCGGGGCCACTCGGCGGCCGCCTTGCGCACCGCTTCCGGCCCTCGGCCGTCATGATCGCCGCTGCCCTCACGGCCGGGATTGCCGTCTTTTGCCTGACATTCGTCGTCTCCTGGGGGCCGTTCGTGGTTGTCTTCGCGGTCGCGGGACTCGGTCTCGGACTGGGGTATACGTTCGCCAACGTCGCCACGCAGGATCTCGTGGCACTCGAGCGGACGGGTGAGGCGTCGGGCGTCGTTCTGACCGTCGTCGTCACCATGGGTGGGATAGGCGTGGCGCTGGCGTCGAGCATGATCATCGGGTTTCAGAACGGGGGTCACGGCTTGGCCGACGCCTACGCGACCACCCTCCGCATCTTCGCGGCCATCTGTTTCGGATGGGCGATCATCGTCTCCGGTGTCCGGGCCGTCCTTGTACGCCAAGGGATGATGTCGCCGTTGCTGATGAGCCGGGCCGCGGCCGCAACCGAGTGATGTGCCCTGGCTGCGGTCGGTGATCAGCCTCCGAGGGCTTGGGTCACCACCGTCACATCCTGATGACCAAGTCCGCGTCCGACGATCTCGTCCCATTCCGACGCCAACGCGGCGAGGACCTTGAACCGCTCGGATCCTCCATCTGCGAGCGCCAGGTGGACATCCTTCAGGGCGAGGTCCAGTGCGAACTCGGCCGAGAAGTTGTCCTGTTGGATCCGCTTGAACTTTCCGGACTCCCACGCGGAGATCAGCGGCCCCCCGTCGAACGCATCGACGACGCTGGACGTCTCGAGCCCCAAACGGTGCCCCAGCGCCAGCGAATTGGCGACACCTTCGGCGGTGAATGCGAGGAGCACGTTGTTCACCAGCTTCATCCGGGAGCCGTTCCCAGCCGGACCGAGCCATATGGTCCGCTGTCCGATCGCGTCGAACACAGGCTGGACCAACGGCTGCGCCTCGTCGGGTCCCGACGCAAAGACCAAGAGCGTGCCGTTCTCTGCCGGGACCTTGCTCCCCGAAACCGGCGCGTCGACGAACAGAACATCTGTGCGCTTCGCCTCGAGCAGGGCCAACACGTGCTCGGTCGCTTCGACGCCGATGGTGCTCATTTGGGCCCATACCGACCCCGGGCGGAGGGCTTCGATGAGGCCCTGCTCGGTGGCGATGGAGTGGACCGCATCGACGCTGGTGACCATGGTGATGACTACGTCAGCGCCGGCGGCGGCGTCCGTCACGGATTGGCCGACCTCCACGCCCATCTCCGAGAACGCCTCGATGGCGGCGGGAGTGCGGTTCCAGACCACCAAGGGGATGCCCGACCGGTGGGCGGTCTGAGCCATCGCTCGTCCCATGGTTCCCAGACCGAGCACGGCCAACTTCGGATGCTGATCCGTCACCCTTGAATCATCCCCACCACGTTGACGCGCCAATCCTTATGGCCTGGGCCAGCGGGGATCCCGGCGTCATGACGTCCTTGCGAGCGATCCGATCAGGCTGAAGGTGCCGCGGCCTGCGACGAGGTCACGCGCATCCCGTCGAGGATCATCCCCATCAGCCGTCGAGTCTGTTCCGGGGACATGCTCTCGTTCGTGCAGATGGGACCGACGAGGTGCACGATGTCGGAACCACACACGTCGCTCCTCACCACGCCTGCTTCCTTGGCGCGGTCGATCACGAGGTCGAACGAGGCATCGATCCTCTCCCGGTTCCTGGAGCGGAGGGCCGGGCTCTTTTCGAACGCCTGACGCAGCTCCGTCAGCAGGGTCCTCTTCGTCTGGGCGTAACGCAGGAACGCATCGAAGAAGGCATCGAGAGCCGGCCCGGGCTCCAGGGTGGACACGGCACGCTGGGCGGCGTCCGTGAGCTCCTGCACGTCGTCCTCGTAGACGGCCTCGACGACGTCGAGCCGAGTGGGGAAGTGGCGGTAGAGCGTCCCCACGCCGACGCCGGCCTTCCGGGCGATGGCTTCCATGGAGGCCGAGACCCCCTCTTCGGTGAACACCTCCCGCGCGGCTGCGACCAAGCGCTCCCGGTTGCGCCGGGCGTCGGCGCGCATCGGCCGCTCGTTGTCGGCGGCGTCGGTTCCCGTCGGCCGCTCGGTTTCAGCGATGGCCTGGTTTGTCGCCATCTCCAACACCTCATCCATTTAAGGGGTTGCTAAACGGAGGACCCCTCCGTATAATAAACGGAGGAAGCTTCCGCTTGACCACATTACCAGCGGAAAGGTCAGAGTCAATGCCCCAATCGGTCCTTGTCCCCGCACGTCCAGCGACGGGCGGTCCAAGCCCCAGATCTACAGAAAGCGCAGCTCAGCGGCGTGGCCGCGTGCTGGGCCACCCGTCGGTCCTGCTCTTCGTGATCCTGACGGCCCAGCTGATGGTCGTGCTCGACACGACCATCGTCAACGTCGCCCTGCCCCACATCCAGCAGAGTCTGGGTTTCTCGACCAGTGCCCTGTCCTGGGTGCTGAACGCCTACATCCTCACCTTCGGCGGCTTCTTGCTCCTCGGCGCCAGAGCGAGCGACCTCTTCGGCCGGCGCCGGGTCTTTCTGATCGGCATCGCCGTCTTCACCATCAGTTCGTTCGTCGGCGGGATCGCCGTCGCGGGGTGGATGCTGCTCGCCGCCCGGGCGGTCCAGGGCCTGGGCGCAGCGTTCGCCGCACCGTCGGCCCTCTCCCTCCTCACCACCACCTTCCCCGAGGGACCGGCGCGGGTCCGGGCCATCGCGCTCTACACCACGATGTCGGCAGCCGGCGGAGCGACCGGCCTCGTCGCGGGCGGGCTCATCACCCAATACGTCTCGTGGCGCTGGGTCATGTTCGTCAACGTCCCCATCGGGATCGTGGTCTGGTTGGTCGGCCGGATGGTGCTTCCCGAGACGGGACGGCGCCACGGACACTTCGACCTGGCGGGAGCCGTGGGGGCCACCGTCGGCGTCGCCGGTGTCGTCCTCGGCTTGGTCCAGGCCGGGGCCGACGGTTGGACCAGCCCGGTCACCATCGCCGCTTTGCTCGGAGGCATCGCGGTGCTCGTCGCCTTCGTGTGGCACGAGCGGAGGGCGGAGGAGCCCATCCTCCCGCTGCAACTGCTGACGAACCGTACCCGCAGCTCGGCCAACGGCGCCCGGGCGCTGTTGTACGCAGGCTTCTACGGGATGTTCTACTTCCTGGCCCAGTTCCTCCAGGAGGTGCAGGGGTACTCACCCGTGCAGGCCGGCCTTGCCTTCTTGCCGATGCCGGCGTCGGTCTTCCTCTCGTCGCAGTACACGAGCCGGGTGCTCATGCGCCGGCTGCCCGAGAAGGCCGTGATGCTGCTGGGAACGTCGTTCGGCACCCTGGGGCTCGTGCTGGCCACGCGCATCGGGATCCATTCCTCGTACCCCCAGATCATGGCGTCGATGGTCCTTCTCGGGATCGGCGCGGGTATGACTTTCGTGGCTCTCACCAACGCCTCCCTCGAGGAGGTGGCACCCGACGTGGCCGGTGCGGCGTCCGGACTGGTCAACGTCTCGCAGCAGCTCGGAGCGGCCGTGGGCCTGGCGATCCTGGTCACGATCTTCAACGCGGTCGGCGGGGCCCATCTCGGTGCAGCCGGCGCGGCGGCCCCGGGCGTGGCGCACCCGCTCGACGTGGTGTTCGGCGTCGGCGCGTTGTTCGCCCTGGCCTCGTGTGCGACCGTGCTCTTCGGCGTCCGCCGGACGCGGGAACCGTCTCTCGGGCCGACGACGAAGGCGGATGCAGCCGACACCTGCGAGATGGTCTCGAACGCGGACGACCCGCAATTCGAATGGGCTGAGGCGAGCTAGCAGCACCGGTTCTCCTGCGGCACCCTGTAGCGGTGGTCCGTCTCGGGTGCAGACGCCGTGAGGCGGGGGAGCAGTCAGAGGTGCCGGGTGCTTGACGGACAGAAGATCCTCATCACCGGAGCGACCGGGAAGATCGCCTTCCCGGTCGCTCGCGCGCTGGCGTCTCGAAACGAGGTGTGGGGAGCCGCCCGCTTCAGAAAGCCCGGTGCTCGGGAGAGGCTCGAGGCGGTCGGGGTACGGCCGGTGACGCTCGACGTCTCGACCGATGAGTTCGAGTCACTGCCCGATGACTTCACCCATGTCTTCCACGCCGCCGTCGATCCCGGCCAAGGCGACTGGCAATCATCGGTGGAGACCAACGCACAGGCGACGGGTCGTCTTCTTTTTCATTGCCGCCAAGCCAAGGGCTTCGTCTACTGCTCCACCGGTTCCATCTACCAGTACCAGGGGCAGCGGCCGTTGACCGAGTCGGACCCCCCGGGCGTGCCGCTCCGCGCCAACTACAGCTTCTCGAAAGTCGCGGGGGAGGCGGTCGCCTGCTGGGTGGCGGACCACTTCGAGATACCGATGACGATCATCCGCATCTGTTCGACCTACGGCCCCGAGGGCGGAGCGCCCGCCGATCGCCTGGAGCTGATGCTGCAGGGCAAGCCGATCCGGCTCTATCCCGATCCGCCGAACAACTACAACCCCATATACGAGGACGACTACGTCACCCTCGGGATCCGGGCGATGGAGGTCTCGACTCGTCCTCCCGTCGTGGTGAATTGGGCCGGGAGTGAGACCGTGAGCGCCGAGGACTACTGCATCTACATGGGCGAGCTCGTCGGCGTCGAGCCCGTTTTCGAGTACGACGCCTCGGCCCACACGCCACTGTGGCCAGACGTGACGCTCATGCACCGGGTCCTGGGCCGGACCGAGGTGCCCTGGCGCGACGGATTCCGGCGCATGATCGAGGCACGGCATCCCGAACTGCCACTCCGCGCCTAGCCGAGCATCGCGGGCAGGAGACCAAAGAAAAGAATCGGTTCAGGGCAGATGCCGGCCCCACTCGAAGGGGACGACGTCGTAGAAGGGTGCGGCCAGCAAGGGCACCGGGCCGCCGTCCTCCCACCGCCGCGCAAGCGGCGCGGCCATGCGTTCGGCCACCTCGACGGGGTCGTCGTCCAGGAAGCCCAAGCTGAGTTGCAACCCGCGGCGATCGACTGAGATCGGCGTGTCAACGGCGGCGCCCTCGAACCACCAGATGCCGGCGACGCCGTCGACGTCGACCAGGGAGCCGGGCGGGACGGCGCCCCGCTCCAGGAGCAGGAACGCGCCGAGGGCAGGTCGCCACGGCAGCACGTCGGCGCCGGACACCGCCCTGGGCGCGGCCACCTTCCCGGCGAGCTCGTAGATCCCGAACTCGACGCCCGGCAACGTGAGCGGACGACGCCCGGCCGGGAGCGCGTCGCTCAGCGCGTTGAACGTCTCGAGTGCGTCGGGTCCGGTGAAGAAGTAGGTCATCACGTGGTCCACGGCGTCGTAGCGCGGCGTGCTGGCGGCCCGGTGCGCGCGGCAGGCGGCCGTCGACACCAGCCGCAGGGACTGCCGCAGGCCGGCAATGCGGTGCTGCTCGGGCCGATGATCGAGGGAATGCCATTCGAGGTATTCCTCGTCACGGCCCTCGGCTTGCCGCGCCGACATCGACACGAAGAGGAGCGAGGCGTCGGTCGACCCCGCGGCCAACACGTCGGGCAGCTGGTCGGAAGGCGTGCCTTCCAGCCGGCGGCCTGCCATCGGTTATCGAAGGATCGACGTGTGCTTGAACTCGTTCAGCTCGGGCCAGCCGGCCATGAGGTCCAGGAACCGCTCGATGGTGGCTTTCCCGAGCTCGCCGTCACCGGCAGGCCGGTTCATGAGGCGCGCGAAGACGGCGTTGCCATCCGCGATGAAGGTCGGTACGCCAAAGACGTGGTACTCATCGACGGCTTCGGTGTGCTCCGCCTTGAGGACGTCAAGGGGCCAGCCGGCATCGACCTCGGAGAGCACCCGGGCACCATCGGCACCGGCATCGTCGAGGACCTTGGACAGGATGTCCCGCTCGCGCAGGTCGAGGGCCTGGTCGTGGCGTGCGGTGAACAGCGCGAAATGGACCGCCGGGAAGAGCTCGGGGTAGCGGTCGCGCACGACGACGCCGGCCAGGTTGGCAGTCAGCCCCGGGTGGCGGTCCGGCTCCTCCCAGACGGGTGTGCCGCCTTCTTCGACATGGGCCTGTTCCAATGAGAACACGAGGAACCGGACGTCCCAGTCGGCACCAGCGTCCAGGCCCGCCAGGAGATGCTCATGGGCGTTCCGGGCGAAAGGACAGCGGTAATCCCAGGTGACGGAAAACGACCTCTTCATTTCGGCTCCTTCTCTCACCCTCTCTTTGCCCAACCGCGGAACCTGCCGGTTCCTTCCCCCCGGCGACGAGCGGGGCGCCCCGACCACGAAGGAGAGGACACGTAGACCCTACCGTGCACGCTTGTAGGCGGAATCGGAGAACGTAATACTTCGCTGCATGAGCACGGCGTCGGGGTCCCCAACCGCTGAGTCCGGCGGCCGCAAGACGCTCGACGACCTCCGCCGCGAGAGGGGGGAGGGGTGGCAGTGGGCCCGGGCCCAGACCGATCAGTGCCCGCAGTGCGGGCTGCAGCCAGGGGCCATGGAGCATGCGTCGCTCGGCCGGCGGTTGACGGCGCAGGCGGAGAGCTGGCGCACCTTCCTCATGAGCGCCGACGACACGTACCTGCGTACGAACCCCGCTCCGGGCGTCTTCTCTCCCATCCAGTACGGGGCGCACGTGCGTGACATCCAGCGCGTGTACGGCGACCGGATCCTGCTCATGCTCGAGGAGGAGAACCCCGTCTTCCCCCAGTTCAACCCCGACGAGGAGGCCTGGAACGGCTACAACCAGCTGGACCGGGCCGCGTTGGCGGACGACATCGAGACGCAGGCGCAACGGTTGGCGGGCATCCTCGAGCAGCTGCGCCCGGATGACTGGTCCCGCACCATGACGCGGGACGGAGGCAGCGACGGCGTCTACCAGTTCACGGTGGCCGGACTGGCGAGCTATGCGGTGCACGAGTCGCACCATCACCTCCTCGACGCCAACGGGACGCTGCAGCCGGCGCCGTCCTGATGACAGACCGCGGACGAGAGAGACGAGAGAAGGGAGCGCCGTAGTGGATGAGCCAGAGCCGGACGAGCGCATCGCCGCCCTCGAGCGCAGGGTCCAGGGCCTCGAGGACCAAGTGGCGATCCTGCGGCTCATCAACAGCTGGGGCCCGGCCGTCGACACAGGTTCGAGTGACGCCGCCGGCGCGTTGTTCGACAAGGACGGTGTCCTCGAGTCGGACATGTCCCGCTTGCAAGGTCCCGCGGACGTGGTGGCCATGGTCGAGAGCGAGGGCCAGCAGGCCCTGATCCGCCAGGGATGTGCGCACGTCCAAACGGCTCCGCTCATCACCGTGGAAGGCGACCGCGCCACCGCGGTCTGTTACTCGCAGGTGTATCTGCACGCGGACGAAGGCGGTCACCAGGTCTGGCGCGTCTCGGCCAACCAATGGGAGTTCCGCCGGTTGGCGGACGGTTGGCGGGTCACGCGCCGAGCGAACCGGGTCATCGACGGCGGTCCCGACGCGCACGACATCCTGGTCCGCGGTCTCGAACGGTCGTGAAGCTGACCGGACCAGGAGTGAATCAAGGGCGGTTCTGACCAGCGGCTCGGCGGGCAGTCGTCGGTGCCCCCACCGGAGTATCGCGGGTCGCTAGCGTGCTCCCGATGCACGAGGCCGCTGACGGACCCGCGCCGCCCGCCCCGGCGGGGTCGTAGCCGTACGAGTGTCGGACCCAGCCTCCCAGCCCGGTCCGTCGGATCGGCGTCAACGTACCCTCCGGCGCCGCCGGCGCACCGTCGTCGTCGCTAGCGCGGCGATCACCCTCGTCGTGCTGATCGTGGTCGTGACGACATCTTCAGGCAACGATCAGAGCAAAGCCGGTAGTACGCGTCACGGCGCGGCGGGCGCGGCTCGTTCCGGGACCTCGACAACCGCGCACGAGGGGACGGCCAAACATGGGGCCAAGACCGTGGCCGCCGCCGCTCGGGGCCTGCCGGCGGCGGAGTCCGGGTTGCTCCCGTGGCAGCTGGCCCAGCCGCTCAGCCGCGAGGTGGCCGTGCCGGGGACGGACGGGGCGCATGTCGTGGTGCTCGGCGGACTGAACGCAGGGAACGCAACCACAGCCGGCGTGCAATCGATACAGGTGCCCGCCGGCACGCCGAGTCCGGCCGGCGCCTTGAGCACGGCGACCCACGACGCGGCCGGTGCCGTCCTCGGCGGCCGCGTCCTTGTCTTCGGCGGTGGCGCCCAGACCACGGTCGGCACCGTGCAGTCCTATCGCTTGGCGACGTCTGGCGGCACCGCCGACGCCACCGTCGTCGGCCAGCTCCCGCAGCCACGTTCGGATGCGACCGCGGTCACCGTCGACGGCACGGCGTACGTGGTGGGTGGATACGACGGCACCCACGCCGCTCCCCAGGTGCTCGCCACGACCAACGGGAGCACCTTCCGTACCGTCGGGTCTCTCCCGCTCCCGGTGCGCTACGCGGCCGTGGCCGCGCTGGGACGACTCATCTACGTCTTCGGCGGCGAGCGCGTCGGTGCCGGCAGCGCCGCGGTGGACGACATCCAGCGCATCGATACGCGCACCGGGCAGGTTGCGGTGGTGGGCCACCTGCCGCAGGCCGTGTCAGGTGCGTCGGCGGTGACGCTCGGCGGCGTGCTGTACATCGCCGGGGGCACCACCGGCACGACCGACGTTGCCACGATCTACGCGTTCGATCCCCACAATGAGCGCGCCCTGGTCGCGGGCCACCTGATGGCGCCGGTGGCGAACGCGGCCATGACCGCAGTCGGCGACACCGCCTGGCTCGTGGGCGGGGAGAGCGGCGCGACGCCGACGGCGCTGGTCCAGATGCTCAAGCCGAACAGCAAGTTCGGGTCGGCGGGCGCGCCCGGGGCGGGATCCCCTTACTTCGGGGAGAAGCTGCTGATCGCGGACCGGGGGAACAACCGGATGCTCGTCCTCGACGACACCGGCGCCGTCATCTGGACGTACCCCGACCCGCCCTCCATGCCCCCGCCGCCGGGGCCGCGGGGCTTCTACTTCCCCGACGACACGTTCTTCATCGACCACGGCACCGCCATCATCTCCAACCAGGAGGAGAACGACACCATCGTCAAGATCGCCTACCCGAGCGGCAAGCTGCTCTGGAGCTACGGGCATCCGGCACAGCCCGGGTCCGCACCGGGCTACCTGCACGAGCCGGACGACGCCTACCTTCTCAAGAACGGGGACGTCACGGTGGCGGACGCCGACAATTGCCGGATCCTGGTCATCAGCCCGGCGGGCTCGGTGGTCAACCAGATCGGCACCACCGGCTCGTGCGTGCACAACCCGCCGACCGGCGTCGGGGGTCCCAACGGCGACACGCCGCTCGCCGACGGCAACTTTCTCATCTCCGAGACAGCCGGCTCGTACATCAGCGAATACACGCCCACTGGCACCCTGGTCTGGACGACCCATCTCGACATCACATATCCATCGGACCCACAGCAGCTCGGCCCGGACCTCTACATGTGCGCGGACTACACGGATCCGGGCGGCATCGTCGAGTTCAACCGCAGCGGGCAGATCCTCTACACCTACCGCGCACCGACGGGCATCAACCGCCTGAACCAGCCCTCCCTGGCCGAGCTCCTGCCGAGCGGCGTGTTCATGCTGAACGACGACTACCGCGACCGCATGGCGGCCATCGACCCCACGACACAGGCCCTGGTCTGGGACTACGGCGTCCCCGACGTCCAGGGCACGTCGGCCGGGTATCTGAACACCCCCGACGGTTTCGACATCCTCAACGCGAACGGGTCGACACCGACTCACCTCTACACCGGTTGAGCGTCGCGGGGACGCGGCCCATACTTGGCCCATGGACCCACTGACGCAATCCGATTCCATCGTGATCAACCGCTCGCCCGAGGAGGTCTACGACATGGTCTCCGACGTGACCCGCATGGGCGAATGGAGCCCGGTCTGCAAGGCCTGCTGGTGGGAGGAGGGCGACGGCCCGAGTGTCGGCGCGATCTTCGTCGGCCGGAACGAGACGCCGGAGCGCACGTGGGAGATGAAGAACAAGGTGGTGGCGGCCGAACGCGGCAAGGAGTTCGCCTGGGAGGTCCAAGGCACCCACGCGCGCTGGGGCTACAGCTTCGCTCCGGCGGACGCCGGAGCTGCGGTCACGGAGTGGTGGGAGTTGCCGGCGGAGGGCATCGCCTTCTTCCAGGACATGTTCGGACCCGACGCCGACGCGCAGATCTCGGTCCGCGAGGAGAACGCGATCTCAGGCATGAAGGAGACGCTGGCCGCCATAAAGAAGGCGGCCGAAGCGGGCTGAGCCGTAGGCGCCGGGCCTCAGGCGCTGAGGATCGGCACGGGCGACAAGTCGGAGGCGGCCGCGTCGGCCCGGGCCACCCAGACCTTCTGTCCCTGCTGGAGCCCGAGGTCGGCGGCGGTCCCGCGGCTGAGCTGGACCCAGCAGTCACCGCCCGCCGCCAGCTCGATCTCGACCTTGACCTCGAAGCCAAGGTGCGTGACCCGCGACACCGTGCCCTGGAACGCGCCCGGCGACACCGTGCCCTCGGACACCGGGTGCACGACGAGATCGTGGGGGCGCACCCATTCGCCGCCCAGGCGTGTGGCGGGTCCGAGGAAGGTCAGGACGAACTCGTTGGCCGGATGGTCGTACAGGTCGGCCGGCGTCCCCACCTGCTCCAGCCGCCCGTGGTTGATGATGGCCAGCCGGTCGGCCACCTCCATGGCCTCCTCCTGGTCGTGGGTGACCAGCACGGTGGTGACCTGGAGGGTGTCGTGCAGGTCGCGCAGCCATTGGCGCAGCTGGGTGCGGACCTGGGCGTCGAGGGCGCCGAAGGGCTCGTCGAGGAGCAGCACCTTGGGCTCAATGGCGAGCGCCGCGGGCGAGCGCCATGCGCTGGCGCTGGCCGCCCGAGAGTTGCGACGGGTAGCGCTCGGCGAGGTGGGAGAGCCCGACCAGCTCGAGCAGCTCGTCGACGCGGGCCTTGACCTCGGCCTTGGGCCGGCGACGGACCTCGAGTCCGAAGCCCACGTTGCGGCGCACGGTCAGGTGGCGGAAGGGCGCGTAGTGCTGGAAGCAGAAGCCGACGCCGCGACTGCGCGCCGGCGTCCCCGTCAGGTCCTCGCCCTCTATCCGCACGATGCCCGCGTCCGGCGTGTCGAGCCCTGCGATGACGCGCAGCAGCGTCGACTTCCCGCCGCCGCTCGGCCCGAGGAGCGCGGTGAGCGAGCCCGACTCGACCTCGAGCGAGACGTCGTCGAGCGCGACGGCGTCCCCGAAGCGCTTGGAGATGTGCTGTACGTGGATGCTCACAGGACGGCCCTGCGGTGCCACTCGTCGCGTCGGCGGTCGGTCACGGTCAACAGCGTAAGCACCAGAAGGGCAGCCAGGCACAGGGCCACCGCCCCGATGTAGCCGCTGTTGGGGTCCAGGTTGTTGATGCTGTCGGAGATGAACAGGGTCTCCGTCTGCGTTTTACCTGCGATGTTGCCCGACACGATGGCGACGGCGCCGAACTCACCGAGGACCCGGGCCGTGGTCAGCGTGACCCCGTAGGCGAGGCCGCGCCGGATGTTCGGCAGCGTGATGCGGCGGAAGACCGCGAGGGGCCCGGCACCGAGCGTCCGCGCCGCCTGTTCCTGCTCGGTGCCGATCTCCTGGAGCACCGGCAGCACCTCGCGCACGACATAGGGGAGCGACACTGCGGCCGAGGCCATGACGATGCCCGGCAGCGAGTAGATGACATCGATGCCGCGCCCGGCCAGCCAGTTGCCGAACCACCCCACCTTGCCGTAGACGAGGACCAGACCGAGGCCGATGACGACCGGGGAGATGGCGAGAGGGATGTCGACGAGCGCATCGAGTAGCCAGGCCCCGGGGAAGCGGTGGCGGGCCAGGATGATCGAGACCCCGACACCGAAGGCGGTGTTGAGCGGGACGGCGATGAGCGCGACGAGCAGCGTGATCCAGAGCGCGTGGAGGGAGTCCGACGCGGTGAGCGCATCCCACGCCGTGCCGAGCCCGTGCTGAAAGGCCCGGTAGAACACCGTCCCGACCGGCAGCAGGACGAGCAGGCCGAGGTAGAGCAGCACGGCGTAGCGCAGGGGCAAGCGCCAGCGCGGGCGCATCACACGGACTCCGAAATGGCAAAGCGCCGGCGCGCCCAGCCGATGGCGAGCAACACGAGCAGCGAGATCGCGATGAGAACGATGGAGACCGCGCTGGCCTGGGGCAGGTCACCGCTCTGGAAGAGGCTGAAGATCCACGAGGACGCGACCTCGG
This sequence comes from uncultured Acidimicrobiaceae bacterium, assembly GCA_963834405.1. Classification (GTDB taxonomy): domain Bacteria; phylum Actinomycetota; class Acidimicrobiia; order Acidimicrobiales; family RAAP-2; genus Bog-473. The sequence continues at coordinate 1,673,593 of CAWIBX010000005.1, forward strand.
TCTTGAACGGAAGGTTGCTCGAGATGAGCACGACGGAGCCGAACTCGCCCACGGCGCGGGCGAAGGCGAGGCCGGCGCCGGCGAGGACCGCGGGGAGGATGCTCGGAAGAACGACGCGACGCAGCACCTGCGGCGGGGTGGCGCCGAGGGAGGCCGCGGCCTCTTCGGTCTCCGCATCGAGCTCGGCCAGCACCGGTTGGACGCTGCGGACGCAGAAGGGCAGGGTCACGAAGAGGAGCGCGGCACCGATGCCCAGGCGCGTGCCGGCGAGGTTGACGTGGAAGGGGCTCTGCGGCCCGTAGAGTGCGAGCAGCGTGAGGCCGGCCACGATCGTGGGCAGCGCGAACGGCAGGTCGATCACCGCGCTGAGCAAGCTCTTGCCACGGAAGTCATCGCGCACGAGGACGAAGGCGATGGCGAGCCCGGCAACGGAGTTGATGACGGCCACGATGGCCGACACGGCGAGCGTCAGCTCGAGCGCGGCGACCGCCTCGGGCTGGGTGATGGCGGCCCAGAAGGTGCTCCAGCCACCGCTGAACGCGTTGGTGACGAGCGCCGCGATGGGCAGGATGACGAGCAGCGACAGGTAGGTGACGACCAGCGCAGGGCCGGCGACACGGCCGGCGACACGGGCGGTCGTGGCCAGGGCCGCAGGTGGCGCCGCGGGGGGGCGACGACGCCACAGACTGCGGCCCCGCCCGGGGTCGCCAGGGTCCGCGGGTGCGGCCGGCTTCACGCCCGGGAGGCCCAGGTCGGAGACCGATGCGCCCACGCCCGCTACCGACGACCTCGGGAGAGGGACGACCCGACCGTCAGCCGCTCGACGTCGAGACGCCGAGGGACTGCTCGTCCTTGGCGACGATGCCCGTCTGCGGGTCGAAGAACTTCGTGTTCACCGCGGTCCAGCCGCCGAGCTGGTCGATGGTGAACAGCGTCTGGGGCTTCGGGAATTTGAACTGGGCCGCCACCGAAGGCAGCACCGGCCGGTAGCCCTGCTGGCCCCACACCTTCTGGCCGGCGGGCGAGAGCAGGTAGGAGACGAAGGCCTTGGCGGCGGGGCCGGCGGTCTTGGTCACCGCGATCGGGTTCTGAATGAGGATCGTCTGCGGTGGCGTGACGACCTGCACGGCCTCACCCTGCTTCTTGGCGTAGAGCGCGTCGTCTTCGTAGTCGAGCAGGACGTCGCCCTGGCCGGAGAGGAACGTCTGCAACGCCGCGCTGGCGCTCGACGGCTGGGCCACGGCGTTGTGCAGCAGCTTGACCAGGTAGGCCTGGGCCTGGGCGGGGGACTTGCCCTGCTTGATCTCGGCCCCGTAGGCCGCCATGAGATTCCACTTCGCGCTGCCCGAGCTGAACACGTTGGGTGTGACGACCTGCACGCCCGGCTTCACGAGGTCGGCCCACGTGGTGATGCGCTTGGGGTTCCCCGGTCGGACGACGAAGGAGACGATGGAGTCGGTCACCATGCCCTTGGTGGCCGTCTTGTCCCACGAGCTCGAGACGAGGCCGGCCTTGACGAGCTTGGCCATATCGGGCTCGAGCGAGAAGTTGACGACGTCGGCCCCGAGGCCGTCGATGACGGCGGTCGCCTGCGTGCCCGAAGGCCCGAAGGAGGGGGACACGCTCACGCCGCTGCCGGCCGACGTCTTGGCGAAGTCGGCGGCGAGGACGGTGTAGGCGGGCTTCGGGGTCGAGTAGGCGACGAGGTTGACGGTGCCGCCGCTGCCCTGGGCGCCGGCCGGGGTGGCGATGGCGGCGATGCCGATGGCGGCGGTGCCGATGGGGACGGCCGCGAGGAGGAGGAATGCGGCGGCCCGGGTGGCCTGGAGGGCCCGGGTGGCCCGGGGAGCCCGGGGGGACCGGGAGGAGCGGGTCAGGACGCCTTGGGGCGCGCGGGATCGAGGGGCTTCTGAGTGCATCGAATGATTCTAAACCGCGTTGTCCACTAAATACAAGTGGATTAGTCGGGTATTAGCAGCTTCAGGCCCGGGAGCTGGGCGGACGCGATCGGGGCCATTTGTCTCTGGGGGCTCTCTTAAAAAATTGGTGAACAGTGTTCGCTAATTTTTGAGAGGACTACCCCCGAGTAGGGAGAGCAGCGGCCGTGCCCCGAGGGCTCTACTGCACCCCGCTTCGGGCGACCCGGTCCGACCGCTCGATCAGCGCCTCCAGCGACACCGCCTCGCCGGGCGCCCGGGTCGCCCAGCCCATCGCCAGCTCTATCTGGCCGCCGACGAAGCCGACCGTCTCGGCCGCCGCCAGGTGGCGCCGAATGAGCTCGGTGATGGCGTCGCGGTGGCCGGTCAGCTCCATCGCCAGGACGAAGAACAGCGTGCCGCCGATGCGGGACACCACGTCGGACTTGCGAAAGGCGACGGAGAGCGCCCGCGCCACGGCCTGGAGCGCCGCGTCCCCGGCCTGATGGCCCTCGTCGCCGTTGAGCTGCTCGATGCCCCGCACGTCGACGAAGAGGGCCTCCACTTCCGCCCGCCGCCGGTCCGCCAGGAGCAGGAGCTGCGTCCCGGCGACGACCAGGCCGCGGCGGTTAGTGAGCCCGGTGAGCTCGTCGAGCACCGCGAGCTCCTGCAGGCGGGCCGAGAGCTCCACCACCCGCTGCTCGCTGAGGGCGTTCCGCGACGCATCGCGGAAGATGGCACAGCTGTGCGTGGTGCCGTCGGCGGCGCGGAAGAAGCTGACTGTCAGGTGCGCCTCGATGACCTTGCCGTCGCCCCGGCGCACGCGGGCGGGCCCTGCGACGTGCCCGGTCCGCTTGAGCTGCTCAATGGCGACGGGCCATCGCGCGTCGTCGGCGTCGAGCAGCCCCTCCCGGCCCCTGGAACAGATCTCCTCCTCGGACATGCGGAGGATGGTGCAGGCGGCGGGGTTGGCGGCGACGATGACGCCGTCGGCGGGCCGTGAGAATACGACGCCGTCGGGGATGTGCTCGTACAACGCCTGGAGGGCATCGAGCCCCACGAGCTCGGCCGGCTCCGTCACGTGCCCGACCATCGGCGTTCCTTTCCGATACAGCTGGTCACGCCCTCCGGAACGGATGGTACAGAGGCCCCGGCCCCGAAACGGGGATTTGCCCCGGAGACCGGACGGCGGGAGGGTGGTCTACGCGCAATGTACGTACAGATGTACGTACATTCGGTGGGGGACGGGGTCTACTCGGGCTCGGGCTCGGGCTCGGGCTCGGGCTCGCCGCCGTCGTCATCGGCGCCGTCGGAGCTCGTCCAGCGCTCGAGCCAGCCCCCGAGCCGTTTGCCCAGCTCCTGGACGCCCCCTGCCGCCCGCTCCAGGATGCGGGCGAAGCGCTCCCGGTAGTGCGCCACCGCCTCCTCGAATTCGGCGGAGGAGGGCGGCTCCTGGCCGCGCCGCGGGTAGTCGCCGTCGCGGACGCGGTCGAAGGCACCGCTCTGGACCCACTCGGTCAGCTCCTTCACCCGCCGGACCGCGACGGGGTGGGTCAGGTTGAGCTCGGACCAGAAGCGGGTGTGGCGCGAGAACAGGTCGTCCTCGCTGTCGTAGTCGCCCGCCTGCTTCAGGAACTCGTCGAAGTCCATGCCTGGCACCGAACCTCCGGCGAGCTGCATGAGCACGCGGCAGGGCTGGAGCGGGTCACCCATCACGAGCGCGGCGGCGCGGTCGGCCGAGAGCTCGGCGGCGCGGGCCCACTCCAAGAGCGCCAGGTACATGGCGCGCACGGGAAGCCCCAGCAGGAGCGAGCGCGGCAGCGCGCCCTGCATGAACTGCGCCAGGAGGACCAGGGTGGTCGTGTAGTAGTAGTGCTCCGAGAGCACGTGGGAGACCTCGTGCCCGAGGACCGTCTCGACCTCGAGGGTGTCGAAGGAACAGATCATGGAGGAATTCACGATGACGATGGGGGTCTTGGCGCCGATCGTCATGGCGTTGATGTCGGGGTTGTTGACGATGTACAGGTCGGGCGTCGACTCGAGGTCGAGGATGGTGGCGCACCGGGTGTAGGCGGCCCACACGTCGGGCACCTGCCGCGGCCCGAGCCGGACGGCGTTGCCCATCACGATTTGGCGCAGGCGCCGTTCGTGCCCGAGGTCGGTGAGGCGCTTCACGACCATGTCGAGCAGGGGCACCGAGTGCAGGGCCGAGGTGGCTGCCTTGTCGGCCGGGTGCTCGTACGCCTTGGGGCTGATGTCCGTGTAGCGATGCGCTACCTCGATGGCCACGTCTTGGCTCCTGTCGTGCGGTCCGAGTGCGAGCCTACGACGTGCAGGCTGGAGGGCGGACGGCGCGAGCCAGCGGCTGGGTGGCTACCCCACTCCGAGCCGGCTGTTGTAGCTCGAGATGGTGTTGTTGACGTTGGTCTGCGCCGTCTTCACCGCCTTGGCCGCCGAGACGCCACCGGTGTACATGGAGATCTCGGCGTTCAGCACGTCGGTGCGCACGTCGGCGTAGGGGCCGATGACCGAACCTGACGTCGCCGGCGTGTTGGCGCCGTTGTTGATTTCGTTGTAGGCGACCTTGTAGCCCGGTTGCGTGATCCAGAGGTGCTGGATCGTCGCGGTCTTGGTGGAGGACTTGCGCACCGGGATGTAACCGGTTCCGGCTGCCCAGGTGGCGACGCTCTGCGTGTTGAGGAGGTACGAGAGATAGGTCCAGGCCGCCGCCTGGTCGAGCGCGGGCACCTTCTTCGAGATGTAGACGCCCCCGCCGCCGGGCTCGATCCCCCCGCGGACGGCCGTGCTGTAGATGGGGAAGGGGCCGATGCCGAGTTTCACGCTTGCGTACTGCCCGCTCGAGAGCAACTGGGTGACGGTGCCGAGCGCGGCCGACGTCTCGATCGTCATGCCGTATTTGCCGCTCCCGATGCCGAGCAGGTTGTCGTACTCGTCGGGCCCCGACGACGGGTTGGTGGTCGCGTCACCTGACGTCACCAGCTGCTTCAACTGGTTGAAGATGGAGACCGAGACCGGGGTGTTGAACACGCCCTTGGTGGCCCGGGCGCTGCGGCCGTTCTTGTTGTTGACGAAGAGCTGGTTGGCCGAGGCCAGCCAGGTCTCGAGGTGCCACGGGTCGAGCACGAGGCCCATCCCGCTGCCCGCCTTCTTGAGCGTTTGGGCGTCGGCCACCATCTCCGCCAGCGTCTGGGGGGGGCTGGTCGGGCTGATGCCCGCCTTCTGGAAGGCGTTCTGGTTGTAGTAGAGGATCGGCGCCGACACGGCGAAGGGGAGGGCCCACTGCACGCCGTTCACCTTCCAGTAGGCCAGCGGCCGGGGCAGGTAGTCGCTCGTGTTGTAGTTGGCCGCGTTCATGCAGGACTGCACGGGCAGGAAGGACTGGGTGTCGATGGCGGCCTGAGTGCGCTGGTCCTCGAGCATCACGGCGTCGGGGAGCTGCCCGTTGGTGAGGCCGGCCAGGTACTTCTGCCAGGTGTCGTCGTAGCCGGCCTGGGTGACCAGCGTCACGTGCACCTTGGACTGCGAGGAGTTGAAGGCGGTCGTGATCGCCTGGAGCACGGTCAGGTTGGCCGAGTTGGCCGACTCCCAGAACGTGATGCTCACGGTGCCCTTGTGCTGCGCCAGGGCCTTGAGGTTGCACGACGGCAGCGAGGCAGCGCCGGCCGACGGTGCCGTCGCGGCGCCGAGGGCCGTGGCGGTGGCGGTTACTCCGGACGCCGTGAAGAGCGCCGCTGCGAGAATCCGGGGGAGGGAAGAGGTCCGCATGCCCTATTTGCTAGCACCACGGGCCGCCGCCGGGGCCTGCAGGTCGCCGCACCGGGGACGTGGCCGCCGCTACTTGACCGCCCCCGCCGTCAGGCTCCGCACCAGCTGCTTCTGGAACACGAGGAGCAGGATCACGAGCGGGACGAAGGCGATGACCGCGCCGGCGAGCGACACCGGGATCTGCGAGACCTGGGCGCCGAGGAGTTGCTTCAGGCCGATCTGGACCGTGTCGAGCGGGACGGTCCCGCCGGTCGACACCAGCGGCCACAGGTACTGGTTCCACGCGGCGAGGAACGAGAAGACGCCGAGGGCGGCGAGCGAGGGCCGCGCCAGCGGCACGGCGACGCGGGTCATGAAGCGGAGGTGCCCGTACCCGTCGAGCTGCGCCGCTTCCTGCAGGTCGCGCGGGATCTGCAGGAACGCCTGGCGCAGGAGGAAGATGCCGAACCCCGTCGCCAGGAACGGGATGGCGAGGCCCTCGTAGGTGTTGAACCACCCGAGCGACGTGACGGTGTCGAGGTTCGTGATGAACGTGACTTCCAGCGGGATCATCAGCGTGGTCAGGCAGATCACGAAGAGCGTCCGCTTGAACGGGAAGCGCAGGAAGGCGAACGCATAGGCGGCCAGGATGGAGGTGATCAACTGCCCGGCCACGATGATGACGGTCATGATGGCCGACGTCGCCATGTACTTGGACATCTGCCCGGTGGTCCAGGCCGCGGTGTAGTTGTGCCACTGGGGGTCGGTCGGGACGAGCGGCGGCGGCTGCTGTACGAGCTGGTCCGGCTTGAGCAGCGAGTTGACCACCGTGATGTAAATCGGGAACAGCACGACGATCGCCCCCGCGGTGAGCGCGGTGTAGCTCCCGATGGTGCGCAGCAATTTGTGGCGGCGGACTGGTGCCACCGGCCGCCCGGACCCGGACCCGGACCCGGACCGGGGCTCCGTCGCCACCGGCGGCACGACCGGCACCACGGCGTCACCCATGGCCGCCGCCACCGGGGCCCCAGTCGCCATCGGCGCCCCAGTCGCCAACGGCTCCATCGATTCGTCAGCGGGCATAGCTCACCCGCCTCTCGAGCAGCCGCATCTGCAGGAGGGTCAGCCCCAGCATGATGAGGAACAGGACGGTCGCCATGATGGCGGCGGCGCCGGGGTTGCCCTCGACCTGCAGCGTGTTGACGATGTTGTAGATCAGGACATTGGTGTGCAGGCGCACCGTGTTCTGCGGGCCGATGAGGATGTCCACCGCGCCGAAGGCCTGGAACGCGTAGATCGTCGCCACGATGAACGCGAAGAAGATCGTCGGCGACAGCAGCGGCACCGTCATGCGCCAGAAGCGCGTCCACGCGCCGGCGCCGTCGATCTGCGCCGCCTCGAGCAGCTCGTCGGGCACCGATTGCAGACCGGCCGACATGATGATGAAGGACAGCCCGAGAAACTGCCAGATCGTGATGAGCGCGACGGAGGGCAGGGCCCAGGTCGTGCTCTCGAGCGCGGGCGGGCTCGGGTTGATGCCGAGCCACGGCAGCAGGCCCACCACCGGGTTCAACAGGGTGCCGAAGATCACCGCCGCCACGGCGACCGAGCTCACGACGGTCGAGGAGAAGATCATGCGGTAGACGGCCATGCCCTTGAGGCGCCGGTGGGCCGCCACGGCCAGGAGCAGGCCCAGCAGCAGGCTGATCGGCACCACCATGAGGACGAAGAGGAACGTCGTGACCAGGCTCTGGGTGAACTGCGTCGACGAGATCGTCGGCCAAATCTGGCCCAGCCCGACGTAGCGCGACGGCAGGCCGGGGAACGGCGGCGTCTCGTACAGCATCAACTTGAAGTTGCGGAAGAAGGGGTAGAAGGCGAAGACGCCGAAGAGGAAGAGCGCCGGCAGAAGCAGCCCGTAGGCGAGCCCCGCCTCCTTCCGGCGCCGCGTCTTCAGGCCGGCGTGCGGCTCCGCGGGTGGCGTCGCACCGGCCTCCGGCGCCTCACCCGTCTCGGCAGCGGCGACACCGGCGCTCACCCGGCCGCCACCGCCGTCCCCGCCGTCCCCACCTCGCCGCTCGCCCCCGCCCCCGCCGCGGCCCCCGCAACCGCCCCAGCCCCAAACCGCACCCCCGTGGCCGCATCGAAGAGGTGGTAGGCCGCCGGCCCGCCGTCGACGGCGATGTGCACGGTCTCACCCAAACCCGGCCTCGTCGACGTGGCCGACTGGCGCACGATCACGCGGGAACCGTCCTCGGTGTGACAGATCACGTGGGTCTCGGCACCCAGCAGCTCCACGATGATGACGGTCGCCGCGATCGGCCCGTCGTCGGCCAGGCGCAGCGCCTCGGGGCGCAGCCCGAGGACGACGTCGGGGCCACGCCCCCGCACCGGGCCCGCGACCTCCTCGGGCAGCGGCACCGATGTGCCGGGGAAGGCCACGGCCAGCACGCCGTTCCCGCTCTCCACGAGCATCCCCGGCAGGAGGTTCATGCCGGGGCTCCCGAGGAAGTGGGCCACGAAGACGTTGTCCGGGCGGGCGTACAGGTCCTCGGGCGCGGCCACCTGCTGCAGCCGGCCCTCGCTCATGACTGCGATGCGGTGGCCCATCGTCATCGCCTCGACCTGGTCGTGCGTCACGTACAGCGTCGTCGTCGACAGGCGCGACTGCAGCTCCACGATGTCGGCGCGCGTCTGGACGCGCAGCGCCGCATCGAGGTTCGACAGGGGCTCGTCCATGAGGAAGACCGTGGGCTCGCGGACGATGGCCCGGGCCAGCGCCACCCGCTGGCGCTGGCCCCCCGACAGCTGCGCCGGCTTGCGCCCCAAAAGGTCGGCCAGCCCGAGCGTCTCGGCCGCCTTCTGCACCTTGGCGGCGCGCTCGGCCTTGTCCACGCCGCGCTGGCGGAGCGGGAACTCGATGTTCTTTGCCACCGTCAGGTGCGGGTACAGCGCGTAGCTCTGGAACACCATCGCCACGTCGCGGTCCTTGGGGTCCACGTCGTTGACCACCCGGTCGCCGATGGAGACGGTCCCGGCGGTCACCTCCTCGAGCCCGGCCACCAGCCGCAGCGCCGTGGTCTTGCCGCAGCCCGACGAGCCCAGGAGGACGAGCAGCTCGCCGTCGGGGATCTCGAGCGTCAGGCCGTCGACGGCGGTGGTCGAGCCGAACCGCTTCGTGACCCCGTCGAAGCTGACCTGTGCCACCGCCGCACGGTAGCTGTGCCCGCCGCCGCGGGCACGGGGAACCCCGCCGCCCTCAGCGGGCCGGAAGCTTCCACCCCAGGGACTCGGCGATCTCCTTGCAGGTCGGGCACAGCCCGTAGCGGGAGGGGTCCCGGCCGGGCACCCACTCCTTGCCACAGAGCGCCCGCACGGCGGTCCGGTTCACGATGCCCTCCACCACGCTCGGCCCGGCGCTCACGTACTCCCCGGCGTGCTCACCCTCCTTCGGGGTGAAACCTTCCAGCACGATGTGGGCCATCCGGTCGTGGTCCCCCTCGTCCAGGTCGGGGGCCGGCCGGGCCGGGGCCAGCGTCGTCGTCCCTGCACCCTCCGGGCCCACCGGTTCGTCGATTGCCGGCATTGCCCCAGCGTATGCGCCTTTGGCGGGCAGATGTCGGGCCGCCGCGCCGATCTGCCCCGGCCCCGGGGCGGCGGCGTACATGTGTTCGGGAATCAGCCTCGCCGCCATAACGTTTGACTAGTCAACGGATTGCCGCTTACGGCATTACAGAAAGACACCCCATGACGAACGAGAACTTGACACTCCCGTTGCTGCCGCTCACATCCGGGGTCGTGCTGCCCGGGATGGTCTTCACCATGGCGCTCGAGTCCGAGGAGGCCCGGGCCGCCGTCGAGGCCGCGCGCTCGGCCGGGGGCCGGCTGCTGCTGGTGCCCCACATCGAGGGCCGTTTCGCCTCCGTTGGCGTGGTGGCCGAGGTGATGGAGGAGGGCGACCTGCCCGGCGGCCTGCCCGCCGTGGCCATCCGCGGTGACCAGCGCGCCGTCATCGGCACGGGCGTGCCCGGCACGGGCGACGCCCTGTGGGTGGAGGCCGAGCCGATCATCGAGGGCGAGCCCACGCCCGCCGCCACCGAGGTGGCGCGGGAGTACCGGGCCGTGCTCGAGAACATTCTCCACAGCCGCGGCGCCGGCCGCATCGCGAACGAGCTGCGCCAGATCACGGACCCGAGCCGCCTGGCCGACGTGTCCGGTTACTCGCCGGACCTCACGCTGGACCAGAAGGTCAAGGTGCTCGAGACCCTCGACGTCGAGGCGCGCCTGCGCCTCGTCCTCGGCTGGGCCCGCGACACGCTCGCCGATGTGACGTTGCGCGAGCGGATCAAGACCGACGTCGAAGAGGGCATGGAGAAGACGCAGCGCGAATTCCTCTTGCGCCGCCAGCTCGATGCCATCCGCAAGGAGCTCCGCCAGCTGAGCGGTGAGGGCACGGACGGCGAGGGCGAGGACCCTGACGACTACCGGGCCAAGGTCGAGAAGCTCGACCTGCCCGAGGCCGTCCGCAAGGCGGTCGAGCGCGAGGTCGACAAGCTCGAGCGCTCGAGCGAGCAGAACCCCGAGACCGGGTGGATCCGCACCTGGCTCGACACGGTGCTCGACGTCCCGTGGGGCGTCGAGTCCGAAGACAGGCTCGACATCGCCGAGGCGTCGCGCATCCTGGAGGCCGACCACGACGGGTTGGAGGACGTGAAGGAGCGCATCCTCGAGCACCTGGCCGTGCGCAAGCTGCAGGCCGAGCGCGGGCTCGCGCCCGTGGACGGGCGCGGCTCCGGTGCGATCCTCGCGTTGGTGGGCCCTCCGGGCGTCGGCAAGACGTCGCTCGGCGAGTCCGTGGCCAACGCGCTGGGTCGCAAGTTCGTCCGCGTCTCCTTGGGAGGCGTGCGTGACGAGGCCGAGATCCGTGGCCACCGCCGCACCTACGTCGGCGCCCAGCCGGGCCGGCTGGTGCGCGCCCTGCGCGAGGCCGGGACGATGAACCCGGTCATCGTGCTCGACGAGGTCGACAAGATCGGCGCCGACTTCCGGGGCGACCCGTCCTCGGCGCTGCTCGAGGTCTTGGACCCGGCGCAGAACCACACGTTCCGTGACCACTATCTCGAGGTGGACCTCGACCTGTCGCGGGTGCTGTTCATCGCGACGGCCAACGTCAGCGAGACCATTCCCGGTCCGCTGCTCGACCGGATGGAGGTCATCCGCATAGACGGCTACACCGAGTCCGAGAAGGTGGCTATCGCCCGGCACCACTTGGTGCGGCGTCAGTTGGGGCGTGCGGCACTGCGCGAGGACGAGGTTGTTGTCTCTGACGACGCGTTGCGTGCGATCGTCGCCGACTACACCCGGGAAGCGGGTGTGCGGAACCTGGAGCGCGAGCTCGGCAAGTTGCTGCGCAAGGTGGCGACCCAGCTCGCCTCGGGTGACGCTGTTGCGCCGGTCGTGGTCGATGCAGCGGACGTGCGCGGGCTGGCTGGGCCGGCCGCACTTCTTCTTCGAGGCGGCGGACCGCACCTCGGTGCCCGGTGTCGTCACGGGATTGGCCGTGACCGGCGCCGGTGGGGACGTCTTGTTCGTCGAGGCGTCCGTGTCCGACGGGCCCGAGGGGTTGACTTTGACCGGTCAGCTGGGCGACGTCATGAAGGAGTCTGCGGAGATCGCACTGTCGTATGTGCGTTCGCACGCCGAGGAGCTCGGGATCGAGCCCGGGGTCTTCGTCGGCAAGCGCTTCCACGTCCACGTCCCGGCGGGCGCGGTGCCCAAGGACGGGCCTTCGGCCGGCGTCACCATGACGACGGCGTTGGTCAGCCTCTTGCGGGACGTGCCGGTGCGCTCGGTCGTCGGGATGACCGGCGAGGTCACGCTGCAAGGGCGGGTGCTGCCCATCGGCGGCGTGAAGCAGAAGGTCCTGGCCGCCCACCGGGCGGGTTTGACCGAGGTCGTCCTGCCGGAGCGCAACGGTCCGGATTTGGAGGACGTGCCCGAGGAGGTGCGGGACGTCATGACGTTCCACCTGGCCGCCACCATCGCCGACGTGCTCGCCCCGGCTTTGACCGGGGAGGGCGCGGCGGCGGCGGCCGCCGGCGAGCCCGAGGCTGAGCCTGAGGCGGAGCGGGCGGAGCCGTTGACCGCCGTCGCCTGAGCGAGGCTGAGCCTGAGCGAGCCTGAGCCAGAACGAGGCTGAGCCTGAGCGAGGCTGAGCCTGAGCGAGGCTGAACGAGGCAGACTGGCGCTGGAACCCTCCATTGGAATCGGAGCGCGGATGGACGACAAGGAAATCGTGAGGCGGATCAACGAGCTGGCCGCTGAAGAGCAACAGCTCGAGGAGGCGCACGTCGGCGAGGGTCTCTCCGAGGCCGAGTTGGCGCGCAAGCGCGACCTGGAGGTCACGCTCGACGAGATGTGGGACCTGCTGCGCCAGCGCCGGGCCAAGCGGAGCGCCGGCCAGGATCCCGACGCGGCCGAGATCCGCTCGGAGGGCACCGTCGAGGGTTACCTGCAGTAGTCCCCCGGGGCGGGGATGGCTGCGGGGGCGGGGCGGCCTCGGCCGCCGGCGTTTGGGGCGGGTGGCTTCTGCGGCCACGCCGGGCTCCCTGTCGAGGACGTCTACCTCGTGGGTATCGTTTTTTAAAGCATCAACGAAGATTTTGATGCAATTTTTTTGCACACTCCGAAGGGACCCCCACGCCCACCTTCGCAACGTCTGACGGCGTAACGCTCCGCTACCGCACCGTCGGGGAGGGACCGCCCGTGCTTGTGTGCCACGGAGGACCCAGCAACGTCTGCGACACGCTCGTGCGCGACCTCCAGGCCTTGGAGAGCGACTTCACCCTCGTTTTCCACGACTACCGGGGCAGTGGTGCGTCGGGCGCCGCACCGCCCGAGACATACACCTTCGCCCGGCTCGCCGACGACCTCGACGAGCTCCGCCGACACCTCGGGTTGGGACCCGTGCCGGTCCTGGCCCACTCCATGGGAGGCCAGATCGCGCTGGAGTTCGCGCTCCGGTACCCCGCGGCCTGTACGCGGCTCGTCTTGGCCGGCGTGGCACCCACCATGACCCCCCGGAGCATCGCGCTACCCATGATCCGGGAACTGGGCTTCATCCGAACCACCCGGATGGTGGCGCTCGCCGCGTGGTTCCTCGTCGCATGGAGTTGGCGGAGGCCGAGCGCACGGCGTACCGCCGCCCTGTACGCACCGACCGACGTCACCCAGGAGCCGCGGGCCGAGCGACGCGCGCTCGTCGCGGCGTCTCTCCCCGACCTCCCCGTGCCGAACGACAATGCCCGGCCCCTGCAGCGACAGATCGCGGTCAGGGACGTGCGGCCGCTGCTGGGCCGGATCGGCTGTCCCGTCCTCGTGCTCTACGGCTCACGCGACGCGATGGCGGCCGTCGGCGCCGGCATGTTCGAGTCGGCACTGCCGCTGGTCGAGGTCGTGCACTTCGACGAGGTCGGCCACCAGGTCTTCGTCGAGGAGCCGGCGCGGGCGTTCGACGTGATCCGGCGGTTCCTCAGCCCTCCGGCATCCTCCGGTTCAGCGACGGCGAGATGAGGCCGAGTAGCGCGCGCACGTTGCCGACGGTGACGTCGAGCCAGTCGAACGAGTCCCGCCAGACCGCGATCTGTCCGTCGCGCACGACGAAGCGGCCGTAGACCCAGAACCGGCTGGCGAACTTCCGGAAGTTGATCTCGTCGATCCGGTCGGTGAGCACGACGTCGTCCTCGGTGGCGACGTGGTTCAGGTGGACGTTGAACCCGAAGCGGTCCGGGCGGAGCACGGGGCGAAAGGCGCGGTCGAGGCCGTCCCGGCCGTGAATGGTCGGCAGCGACACGTTGATGTAGGTGAGATCGTCGGTGACGAGGTTGAGCGCCGTATCGAGGTCGTACTCCGTCAGCGCGTGCAGGAACCCGGTGACCACGGTCGCAGGGTCCGGCTTGCTGGAGGTGCGGTTGGTGCGGGGGGTCGGCTGAGTGGGCACGGCGTCATTCTTGCCCGGCGGAGCCCGCGCCAACCAACCCGCCGTCGTCCCCCGGCCCCGCCGCCACACCCGGCAACCCGCGTGCCCGTTGCACCCGCCTCCACACGGGCGACCCCAGGGCGATCCCCACGAACACGAGCAATGCGAGCACGAACAGCACCGGGTACCACCCATATCCGCCGTAGCTGAAGACAACGGTGTGCGTGCCCGCGCCCACGACGACGCCGACCAGCGCCGGGGCGACCATGACGGTGGGCCGGCTCTGCCCGTCGACCGTGACCGTCCAGCCCGGGTCGTAGGAGGCGCTGAGCACCACGGTCGCCGTTCGGTTCGTCTTGACGACGGCCGAGACGTGGCCCGAGGCGATGTCGGCGTGCTCCACGACCACGTGGCCGGGTGAACCGTGGAGTGCCTCTGTGTTCGTGGCCGTCGGCTCGGCGGCCGTGCCGCCGTTGAACGCGACGGTCTCGTCCCGATGGTCGGTCAACTTCGGCGAGTCCAGCAGCGATTCGCTCTGGGTGCCGACGTCGGCCCGGGTGGCGGTGAGCGTCCCGACCGTGTCGTACACGTGGACATAGCCGGGGTCGGGGAGCGACCACAGGCAGTACTGCCCCTCGCAGCCGACCCGGTGGGCCGGAACGGGCGACGCCATCGACTCGGGAAGGATCATGTAGCCGATGCCGAAGAGGGGATAGTCGCCCGGATTCGTTTCGTCGAAGAAGTACTCGGGGTCTGTCATGAGCGACGCCGTCCGCAGGGTGTACCCGACCTCGTCGATGTCCTTGCTCTCGAGGTACTTGAAGACGGGCACTTCGCCCACCGTGAAGTCCATGCCCCAGTTCGTCGGCGCCCCGGCGTACACGCGGCCCCTCGGGTGGTCCCGGGCGTACTGCAACAGGGTGTCGAGCTGCGGGCCCTGCTGGCTGTCGGACTGCGCCTGCAGCGAGACGTTGGTGCCGTTCTGCGAGTCGTAGGCGTCGAAGAAGATCCAGGCGGGGGCGAGCACACCGATCAACACGACGATGCTCACGCCCGCAACCAGGCCGCGCCCGGCGGGCTCTGCCAGTACGTGCCGGTCGCGCTCGGGCAGCGCCCACCGCACGGCGGACAGTAGGAGCCGGCCCAGCGCGACCATCCCGATCCCCGCCAACAACAGGCCGGAGAGCTGCACGCCCATCTCGAAGCGACGGATGAAGACGTCGCTGCTCCCCGGGAGGACGGAGTAGAGGCCGCCGAAGGTCGTGCGTCCGAACGTCATGAGCAGCGTCACGACGAAGATGCTGAGCAGCGCGCGCCCGGCGACGAACGTGCGCCACCACACGACACAGGCCACGATGCCGACGCCGACGAGAATGGTGACGACGGGGAAGTAGCCGTTGTCGAACAGTCGGCCGGTGAAGAGCCAGTCCAGGATCTGGCGCGCGCCGTATCCGTTCTCTAACGGCGTGCCCTCGAGCACCTGGTTGCGCGCGGCCCAGTGCGACTGTGCCAGCAGAGGCACGATCACCCAAGCCGAGGCCAACAGCGCCAGGCCGCCGACCAGCACGGCACGGCCGAGGCGGCGCCACAGGTCCGAGGGAACGATGAAGGGCCACAAGACGAGCGGGACGAAGGCGAGGTAGCCGGTTTCGTAGTGCAACGCGACGGTCACCATGATGAACAGGACCGCGGGCAGCAGCCACAACCGCCGCACCGAGTTCAGGACGCGGTAGGAGAACCCCCACGCCAACGGGAGCGTCCACGACGCCCACAGTTGTGTCCACACGCCGTAGCCGCGCCAGATGTAGGCCCCGGACTCGTACCCGATGCCGGGCACGGAAGCGAGGAAGGGCGCCATGGCCGCGGCGGCGGCGGCCGTCCAGCGGCCGAGCCCGAACAGCCGTGCGCACCAGTACACGGTCAGCGGCCACAGCGCGAGCAGCAGATACAACGACCAGCGGAACACCGTGTCGGGGTCGATGAAGGTGCCGAAGACGCCCGCAGTCACGGAGGGCAGGCTCTGGTAGTGGAGGAACTGTGGCGACCCGAGTCCGAGATAGGGGAACCAGCTCGTCAGCGGCAGATGCCCCTGGGAGATGCGCGTCGCCGCGAACCGCACCATCTGCTGGTGCACGGAGCTGTCGTCGAGATACGGCACCGCGGTCAGCTCGGGACGGAGCGCCCACAGTCCCCATCCCACGGCCAGGGCGACGACCACCCACGGCCCGAACCTGCTGACGTCCCGGCCATGCGCCGGCGGTGCAGTGGTCGAGGCGGGACGCTCCTCGGTGAGCGTCACGTTCCGACTGGCCCGGGCACGCAGGTATGTTGCCAAACCCGGCCTTCCCGGGGACCGCATGCCCAGTTTCCGAGTCGTCCTGCCCAGTACAGCGGGCGCAGAGCGACGCCGTGCAAAACCGGCCTCAGTAACATCGCCCCGGGGCTGTAGCTCAGTGGTCAGAGCAGAGGACTCATAATCCTTGGGTCGTGGGTTCGATCCCCACCAGCCCTACCCAGTTGAAAAATTTCGAAGAACTACTCGCCTGGCTCGGGCTCCATGGCCGCCCAGGCGATCGCACCGCCGGTCAGGTTCTCGGCCGTCCATCCGCGCTCGCTGAGAGCCGACGCGACCGCCGCCGACCGCGATCCGGCCGCGCACGCGACCACGATGGTGCGGTCCGTGGGCAGCTCCTCCAGCCGGTCACCCAGCTGGCCCATCGGGATGTGCACGCCGATGGGGTACGCCCACTCGGCCACCTCGTCGGGCTCGCGGACGTCGAGCAGGAAGACGTCCTCGCCGCGTGCCAGCCGCGCCTGAATCTCCTCCGGCGTCACCTCCGCGTACGGCATGGCACCAGGCTAGGGGGAGGGCCCCAAAGGGGGCACCGGCCCGCTCTGGCCTGCTCCGCTCTATTGCGCTCTGCGCCGCTCCGTCACCGGCGCCTCGGGGAGCGCCGGTACGCTTGACCAATGGCCCTGCCTCGGAAATTCCTCAACGAGGACG
Organism: uncultured Acidimicrobiaceae bacterium; assembly: GCA_963834405.1. Lineage (GTDB taxonomy): Bacteria > Actinomycetota > Acidimicrobiia > Acidimicrobiales > RAAP-2 > Bog-473. The sequence goes on from CAWIBX010000005.1 coordinate 1,690,256, forward strand.
AGGAGCTGCTGGCCGAGTTGCGCCCGCACTGGATCTTCCTTTTCGGGCCGCTCTTCACCTCCATCGGTGTCTGGGTCGCGATCATCGCCATCGTCATCGTCTGGCGGAACGCGCCGGGCTGGACGAACTATCCCTTCCTTATCCTCGCCCTCATTCCTGGACTCTGGCTCCTGGGGCGGTTTGTGCGCTGGCGCTCGTACACCATCGCCATCACGTCGACCCGCATCCTGGTACGCCAAGGGATCGTCGGCCGCGACACGGTGCAACTGCGCCTGCAGCGCATCACCGAGGTCAACGTGCAGCAGACGCTGATCGAGCGGGTGCTCGGGACCGGCCGGGTGGTCATTGACGTCCAGGGCGAGGACGACTCCATGACGCTCGAGTTCGTGCGCAAGCCGGTGATCGTCCAGCGGGTGATCAACTCGCTCATCAACGAGATCGTGGGCGGCGGAGAACGCGAACCCATCCCGGCCGACATGCTGCCCTTCGACGAGCGCCGGGAGGCTCGCAACGAAGCACACCACCTCGGGGCCGATGCCGACACCCAGGACGACGTCCACGACACGCCGCCGTTCGGCGTGGGCTCCGCGCCGACTCAGCCCGGCAGCGGCACGACTGCGGCGGCCCCACCGGGGTCCGCCGCCGCGGCCGCACCGCCCGGCGCGCCGTTCGAGCTGCGCGACCGCCTCATTGAGCTCGATGACCTGCGCCGGCGGGGCATCCTCTCCGAGGAGGAGTTCGCGGCCAAGAAGAGCGAGCTGCTGAACCGGATTTAGTTCCCACCCCTTGGACCGCTCGGAGTCCGGTGGCACACTGAACGCGATGTGGTGCGGCAACACAGGGCAGCCGCACTTCGGAATACGCCAGGCAAAGGAGGCGGTCCATGTACGCGACGGTCGTACACGCAGACATCCACGACAGTGACGAGGCCGTGCGAGGGCTCCACGAAACGGTGATCCCACAGCTGAAGCAGGCCCCCGGGTTCGTGGCGGCGTACTTCGTGCGCGTGGACGAGGGGCATGGAGTCTCCGTGGCGGTGTTCGAGACCGAGGAGCAGGCCCGCGCCGGCGCGCCGTCGGAGGGAGCGACGGCACCGGGCGCCACGCTGGCCAAGCTCCAGATCGGCGAGGTGATGGGGTCGGCCTGAACGGCCTGGCGCCGCCGAGGCGCCCCGCCCGCCCGGACTACCGTGAACCGACGTGGCCCCCGCTCGATACCGCTGCGACGCCTGCGGCAACCTCACCCGCTTCGACGTCACGATCTCCCAGCAGACGAAGTCGTTCCACCACTTCACGGTCGGCGGTGAGCTCGTGATCGAGGACGAGGAGGTGCTCTCCCGTCAGGTCGACAGCGTGGTGTGCCGCTGGTGCGGCCACGGCCGCGGCGTCGTCGAGATCACCGACGAGGAGCTCGCCGGGCCTGGCGCCGCCTCGCCCGCCTCGTGAGCGAGCCGCCGGCCGAGATCCTGCGCCGGCTCCGCCCCATCCCGACCTACACGGACCACCCGTCCACCACGCCGCACGACGTCACGGGGGTCGACCCCGCCGGTGCCGCGTGCAGTATCGATGTGGTCGGGGCCACCGCCCCGGTCCTGCTCCTCTTTCTCACGGCGGCCTGCACCGGCTGCCAGGACCTGTGGGAGGGCCTCGGCGACCTGCAGACGGGACTGGGCGACCGCTGCCGCCTGGCGGTGGTGACGAGGAGCCCCGGCGACGAGGACCCGGAGCGCATCGCGGCGCTCGCCGGCGCCGCCCCGCCCCAGTTGGGGATCCCCGTCGTCATGAGCACGCCGGCCTACCGGGACTACCGCGTCTCGGGACCGCCCTTCCTGGTGGTCGTGGACGCCGCCGCCGTGCGGACCGAGGGCGTGGCCTGGGGTCTCGAGGAGACGCTGCGGGTGGCGCACACCTTTCTGGGCGACACGCCGTGAGCGCGCACCTCGGCGTCGTCCCGGGTCCTGTCACACCCTCCCGGCATGCTGTCCGGGAACAGAGAGGGACGACACCATGCCGACCTCCAGGGACATCGACAGAGACACCAACAGCGACACCGACACTGGAACTCACACCAACATGGACACCGGGCCGCAGGGGCTCATCATCGATTGCGAGAGTTGCGTGTTGCAGGCCACCGAGGCCTGCGACGACTGCGTGGTCAGCTTCCTGCTGGGTCGCGAGCCCGACGACGCGGTCGTCATCGACGCCGACGAGGCGCGCGCCATGCGCATGCTCGAGCGTGCCGGCCTCGTGCCCACGCTGCGCTTCACCCATCGGGCGGGCTAGGCGCGGGGTCGCCGCGTCGCCCGGCCGGGGCCCGGCGCCGCGGCCGTGACCCGTCACCTCCTCGTCACCAACGACTTCCCCCCGAAGGTGGGTGGCATCCAGAACTACCTGTGGGACCTGTGGAGCCGGCTCGATCCCTCCTCGTTCGTCGTCCTCACCGCCTCGTCCGACGACGGAGCGGCGGCGTTCGACGCGGTGCAGGGCGCACGCGGGGTGCGCATCGAGCGGGTGCCGGGTTCGATCCTCTTCTTCCCCACGCCCGGCGCGCTGGAGGCCGTGCGCCGGTGCGCCGAGGAGCACGCGGTCGATCTTGTTCTGCTCGATCCCGCACTTCCCCTCGGTCTGCTCGGCCCCCACCTGGGCGTCCCCTACGGGGTCATCCTGCACGGCGCCGAGGTCGCGATCCCCGGTCGGCTGCCGGGCGGGCGCACGGCGTTGGCCCGCGTGCTCGGCGGCGCGCGGATCATCTTCTCGGCCGGCGGCTACCCGGCGGAGGAGGGCCGCCGCGCCGCCGACGGCCACATGGCGCCCGTCGTCGTCATCCCACCGGGTGTCGATACCAAGGCGGTCGCTCCGCGCACCGCTCCCGAGCGCCGGGCGGCCCGCGCGCGTCTGGGCCTGCCGGCACGCGGACCGTTGGTTGTGAGCATCAGCCGGCTCGTGCCGCGCAAGGGGATGGACGTGTTGATAGAGGCAGCCGGCCGGCTGGCCGTCTCCTACCCGGACCTGGTCGTGGCGATCGCAGGCGACGGGCGCGAGCGGGCACACCTGGAGCGGCTGGCGGCGAGCAGCGCGGCCACGGTGCGCGTGCTCGGCCGCGTCAACGACGAGGACCGTGACGCGCTGCTGGGTGCGGCCGACCTCTTCGTGATGGCCTGCCGCAACCGCTGGGCCGGCCTGGAGCAGGAGGGGTTCGGCATCGTTTTTCTGGAGGCGGCCGCCGCCGGCGTGCCGCAGATCGCGGGCGACAGCGGCGGCGCGTCCGAGGCGGTGGCCGACGGGGTGACCGGCCTGGTCGTCGGCCGGCCGGACGACCCCGGAGCCGTGGCGGAGGCGCTGCGCAGCCTGCTGGCGGACCCGACGCGCCGGCGCCGCATGGGACGGGCGGCCCGGGCCCGGGTGCAGGAATCCTTCGACACGGACGTTCTCGCTTCTAGGCTGGCCGACGCGCTGGCCGGAGTGGCAATCTGACTCCGCCCCCGCGCGCAGCGGGACGACAGGAAGGAAGCACCGCCGGTGGCCGATACAGCCACACAGCAAATGACCGTGGCGGCACCGCCGGCGCAGGTCTTCGCGGTCGCGGCCGACCTGGAGCGCTATCCCGAGTTCTTCAACGACATCAAGGAGGTCGAGGTCAAGGAGCGCGACGACCTGGGCCGCCCGGTGCTCGTGACCTTCCGGGCCGCGGCCTTTGGTCGCAGCACGAGTTACACGCTGGCCTACGACTATTCGGACGCCCCGCACACCCTGGCCTGGAAGCTCACCGAGGGTGACATCACCACCAAGCTCGACGGCAGCTACGTCTTCGACCCCGGAGAGGCGGGCGGCACCGACGTCACGTACCACCTCGAGGCGGAGCTGCGGGTTCCCATTCCCGGGTTCATCAAGATGCGCGCCACCAGCCGGATCATGTCGTACGCCCTGCGGGATCTGAAGGCGCGGGTCGAGTCCACGTCGTGACGCCCGGCGCCGGCCCGCTGGGTGGGAGCGGCGTGTCCTACGGGATCGACATCGGAGGCACCAAAGTCCTCGGCGTGGCCCTCGACGAGGCGGACACCGTGGTGGCCGAGGCGCGCGTCCCCACCCCGCGGGGCACCGGGCGCATCGAGGCGGGCGATGTCGCGGACGCGGTGGCCGCGGTCGTGGCGGAGCTCACCGCCGAGCTCACGGCCGCCCTCGGGTTCGCTCCCGCGCAGGGAGACGCGCAACCGGAGGTGGCGCCGCCGGTCGGCGTCGGCGCGCCGGGCATGGTGGACCGCAGCGGTCATTTGCGCTTCGCCCCGAATCTGCCCGAGGGCCAGGGCGTGGACTGGACCGAGCTGATCGGCGCGCGTCTGCGCGGCCACCGTGTCCTGATTGAGAACGACGCCAACTTCGCCGTCCTGGCCGAACACCGCCTCGGGGCCGCCCGTGGCTATCGCCACGTCGTGATGGTGACGCTCGGCACCGGCATCGGTGGCGGCATCGTGGTCGACGGCCGCGTCGAGGTCGGCTCGGCCGGTTTTGCGGGTGAGATCGGTCACATGGTGGTCGACCCGGCGGGACCACCGTGCCCTTGCGGCCGGCGCGGCTGTTGGGAGCGCTTCGCGTCGGGGGCCGGCCTCGGCGTGCGCGCCCGCGAGGCGGCGTTGGCCGGCCGGCTCGGCCAGGTGGTCAAGATCGCCGGCGGCGACCCCGAGAGCGTGCGCGGCGAGGACGTGTCGGCCGCCGCCGCGGCCGGCGACCCCGAGGCCCGCCGCGTGATCGAAGAGGTCGGGTGGTGGCTGGGGTTCGGCCTGGCCAACCTCGCCTGCGTGCTGGACCCGGAGTGCTTCGTCCTGGGTGGGGGGCTGGTGCACGCGGGAGACCCACTGCTCGGCTCGGCGCGCGCCGCCTTCGCGGAGCTGGTCGAGGGCGGCACCCGGCGCCCCCAGGCGGCCATCGTGCCGGCGGCCTTCGACGAGCGCGCCGGCGCGGTGGGTGCGGCCCTGGCGGCGCGCCAGGGCGGGCTGTGGTGACGCCGTGATCCGGACGGGTGTTGTGCTCCCGACGTTCCGCGAGACGCCCGAGGACGCGCTGCGTGCCGCGGACGCCGCCGTGGCGGCCGGGGTCGACGGCCTCTTCTGTTACGACCACATCTGGCCCCTGGGCCAGCCGGACCGGCCCGCGCTCGCTCCCTTTCCGATCCTCGGCGCGCTGGCCACCCGGTTCGCTCCCCGCGCCGATGGCGACGACGGCGACGACAGCGGTCCCTTCGTGGGCACCCTGGTCGCGCGTGTCGGTCTCGTCCCGGACGACGTTTTGTTCGAGCAGTTCGTGGCGCTCCACCACCTGGCCCCCGGGCGCGCGATCGCCGCGCTCGGGACCGGAGATCACATGAGCGCGGCGGAGAACCGCGCCTACGGCATTCCGTATCCGCCGGCCGCGGCCCGGCGGACGGCGATGGTGGCGCTGGCCCGCCGGCTCCGCGCCCAGGGGCTGCCCGTGTGGATCGCGGGCGGAGCAGGCGCCCGCACGGAGGAGTCGATCGCCGCCGCGGCGGCCCTCAACTTGTGGGACGTGGACCCGGCCGTGGTGGCCGACCGCGTGGAGCGACTGGAGGGCCTGGAGGTGACCTGGGCCGGGCCGCCGCCCACCGTCCCGCTAGCGCCGACCCTGGCCGCGCTCGCTGGCGCGGGTGCGACGTGGGCGGTCTTCGGCTGGCCCGTCGACGTGGAGGAGCTGGTAGCCGCGGCGCGCGCCGCCGTGCCGGGCTGAACCTCGGGCGGGTGCAGCGCGGCACGCGGTCCGGGAGGGACCCTGCCGGGCCGTAGACTCCCGTGATGGAGTTCCGCCGGATCAACGGGCTGCCGCCCTACGTCTTCGCCACGATCAACGACCTCAAGCTGTCGTCGCGGCGAGCCGGCCACGACGTCATCGACCTCGGTTTCGGCAACCCCGACCTGCCCTCGCCGGACGTCGCCGTCAACAAGCTGGCGGAGGCGGCCCACAACCCGCGCAACCACCGCTACTCGGCGTCCCGCGGCATCCCCAAGCTCCGCAGTGCCGTCGCCGACCTCTACCGGCGCAAGTTCGGCGTCGACCTGGACCCCGAGTCGGAGGTGGTGACGACCATCGGTGCCAAGGAAGGGTTCTCGCACCTGATGTGGGTCCTCGTGGGGCCGGGTGACACCGCACTGGTGCCTTCGCCCTCGTACCCGATCCACATCTGGGGCCCCTTGTTCGCCGGCGCGGACGTGCGCCAGGTGCCCTTGCAGGGCCCGCTGATGGACGCCGGCGACGGCGCGCCCGACCCGGGCGACGCCTTCTTCGAGGGGCTCATGGCCGCCTGGGAGGAGTCCTGGCCCAAGCCGCGGGTCATCGTCCTGTCCTTCCCGCACAATCCCACGACGGCCTGCGTCGACCTCTCCTTCATGGAGCGCCTCGTCGCGTTCGCCCAGGAGCACGAGGTCGTCCTGGTCCACGACTTCGCGTACGCGGACCTCGGCTTCGACGGCTACGAGCCCCCGTCGGTGCTGCAGGTGCCCGGCGGCAAGGACGTCGCCGTCGAGATCTACACCATGACCAAGTCGTTCTCCATGGCGGGGTGGCGCGTCGGCTTCGTCGTGGGCAACGCCGAGATCGTCCAGGCCCTCACCAAGCTCAAGACCTACCTGGACTACGGCACCTTCCAGCCCATTCAGATCGCGGCCATCGTGGCCATGAACGAGGCACCGGACTATCCGAAGGAGATCAACCAGATCTACCGGTCGCGGCGCGACACGCTCTGCGACGGCCTCAACCGCATCGGCTGGCGCCTGGCCTTACCCAAGGGGACCATGTTCGTCTGGGCGCCGATCCCCGAGCCCTACCGTGAAATGGGCTCGCTGGAGTTCTCCAAGTACCTGATCAACGAAGGTGACGTCGCCACCTCGCCCGGCGTCGGCTTCGGTCCGGGCGGCGACGCCCACGTCCGCTTCGCCCTGATCGAGAACGAGCAGCGCATCAGCCAGGCGGTGCGCAATCTGCGCAGCGCCCTCACCAAGCTCGGCTGACCGTTCGGCGCAGTTCCGTTCCGTTCACGGGAGGCCAGCGCCCGGGACCGTGGTCCGCACCTTCTCGAGCGCGCCGTCGCGAGCCAGCCGCGCCTTGGCGGCGTCGCTCGTGGGCGCGGTGACGAGGTAGAGCGTCCGCCGGTCCTCGTCGCCGAGCATGCAGGCGTAGCAGTTCGACGACGTGACCACCCGCTCCAGGACCTCGCCGCCCTCGGCCACGCGGACGCACTCGGCGCCGAGCGCGTTGGCCACCCAGACCGTGTTGTCCTCGCACAGGCAGATGCCGTCCGGCGCGACACCTGGTGTCGACGCCCACTGGCGCCCGTTCGAGAGGGTGCCGTCGGCGGCGCGGTCGAAGGCCTTGAGACTCCCACCGAGGCTCTCGGCGACGATGAGCGTGCCACCGTCCTCGGTGACGACCATGCCGTTGGGGAAGTTGACGCCGGCGGCGGCCTCGCTGCTGGTGCCGTCGGGGTCCACCCGGATGACGGACGCGGGGGCGATCGCGCTGGCCGGTGTGGTGCCGTCGTAGAGGCCGTCCAGGTCGAACCCGAAGTTGCCCACGTAGGCCCGGCCGTCGGACGCCACGACCATGTCGTTGGCGTGCCAGGTGGCCCATGGTCGCAAGTCGCCGTGGGGCACCAGCGTGCCGTCGGGCTCCCGGCGCACCACGGTCCGTTCCAGGCGGTTGACGATGAGGAGGCGGCCGTCGGGCAGCCACCCGAGGCCGGCCGATTCCCACTCGAACGCGATCTCGGTCTCGCGCTCGCCCTCGGGCGAGACCGAGTACACGCCGTGGTCGAAGAAGTCCGAGTACCACAGCCGCCCCTCGTGCCAGCGCGGGCACTCCCCGAAGTAGAGGCCCGAGACGAAGGGCTCGGCGGTCAGGGTCTCGGTCATGGTGATCCTCCCCGGGTACGTGACTGGCGCGGACGGCGCGGCTGCCTCGGCGGCGGAACCGCAGTTCAGCACACCTCGCCCCCGGGGCGCGAGGCCGGCGGGGGAGGGTACGTTGGGCCCGTGGCGTACTGGGTGCTGAAGGCGATACTGACGCCGATCTTCTTCTTGCTATGGCGGGTGAAGGTCGAGGGGCGGGAGAACATCCCCAAGCACGGCCCGGCCGTGCTGGCGGCGAACCATCAGTCCTTCGCGGACTCCTTCTTCATCCCCCTCGTGGTCACTCGCAAGGTCACGTTCCTGGCCAAGGCCGAGTACTTCGACTCCTGGAAGACGGCCTGGTTCTTCCGCGCGGCGGGCCAGATCCCGATCCGGCGCACCGGCGGCAGTGCCTCCGAGCGCGCTCTCGAGACCGCGCGCAGCGACGTGCTGGGCAAGGGGAAGCTCCTGGGCCTCTACCCGGAGGGGACCCGCACGCTTGACGCCTACGTGCACAAGGGGAGGACAGGCGTGACCCGTCTCTCCCGCGAGTGCGGCGTGCCGGTCATTCCGGTCGGTGTGGTCGGGACGGTGGAGGTGCAGCCGGTGAACGCCAATTTCATGCGGCCGTTCAAGACGGTGACCATCCGCTTCGGCAAAGGGATGCAGATGGATCCGCCCGAGGACCCCGTGCACCCGCTGGAGAACCACGACCACACGCAGTGCCGGGCCTTCACCGACCGGCTCATGCGCGAGATCGCGCGGTTGTCCGAGCGCGAGTATGTCGACGAGTACGTCCCGTCGCGCACGAAGGCGGCCGCCTGAGCGAGCCGATCCGCTCAGCGGCGACGGTCAGAACGCAAGAAGCTCGACGAGGTTCCCCGACGGGTCCTGCAGAAGGATCTGCTTGTTCCGACCCACTCTGACGAGATCGTCGCTCGGGGCTCGCCGGTTCCGCACTCCATCCGGAAAACCCGTCTCAACTGGGACCACAGACGTGCTCCCGAATGTGACGTCGAAGTCAGCGCAAGGGGTTGCCGAACCGACTGCTCCAGTCCGAGACGGTTTTGAAACAGAGTGTTCACATTGACCGCCTAACGTGCTGAGTGATGGCCGGGTACGTGGTGAGGATCGAGTTGCCGGACCGGCCCGGGGCGCTCGGGTTGGTGGCCAGCCGTATTGGCGCCGTGGGCGGCGACATCGTGGCGATCAACATCCTGAAACGGGACGGCGGTCAGGCCGTGGACGAGTTCGTGATTGAGATAGACGGGGATCACCTGATCGATCTGCTGCGCAACGAGATCCACGAGGTCGACGGCGCCTCCGTGCTGGAGATCGCCGCGGACACTACGACGGCGGCGGGCTGACGACGTAGGCGCACACGTGTGCGCCGTCCATGATGTGCGCGACGCGGCGCACGTCCGCGCCGGGGAGCGCCTCTCGGATGAATCCGAGCTCGCTCGTGCACGCCTGCGAGAAGCCGTGGGCGACGGTGAGGATGGCGCAGTTGTGCTCGGTGATGCGCCAGCTGCCGTCCGGCAGGCGCTCCGCGTCGGCCAGGTAGCCGTCCTCGTCGAGGATCCTCGTGAGGGCCACGACCTGCTCGTCGAAGGGCAGCCCGCTCGTGCGGGGGAGCGCACCCGCCACCCGCCGCAGGCGCCGTTGTTCGAAGAGCTCGTCGACCTGCGTCGCCCCCGGCCCGCCCAGGTAGCCGAGGAGCTCCGTCGTCAGGTCGCCGTAGCGCTTGGGGTAGAGCGTCTCCGCGGCCTCGGTCAGCTGGTACACGTGGCGCGGGCGGCCGCGCCGCGGCCCCTCGGGCACGGCGTCGTAGTGCTCGAGCAGCCCGTCCTCCTCGAGCCGTGAGAGCTGCTGGCGCACCGCGGCCGGGGTGAGCGAGAGGGCACGGGCGACCCCGGAGGTGTCGAGCGGGCCTTGACGCTTCAGGAGGTTGAGGATGGCGCGGCGGGTCGTCGGCAGCTGCTGGACCGGCGATTCGGTCGCCATGGGTTCGGGCGTCACGGTTTTACCTTTGCTCAGGGGAGGATGAGATGGACGTCGCCGAACTCGTGCCACAGGTAGCCCTCGTCCAGAGCCGCTTCGTACGACGCCTCGAGCAGGGGCCGGCCGGCGATGGCCTCGAGCATGGCGAGGTGGGAGGCCTCCGGTTCGTGCCACCCGGTCAGGAACCCGTCGATGGAGCGGACGGGGCGCTCGGGGGACACGACGGTCTCGGTCCAACCCTCGCTCGGGTGCACGTGCCCATGTTCGTCCACCACGGATTCGAGCGCACGCACCACCGTGGTGCCGACGGCGACGACCCGTCCGCCGGCGCGGCGGGTGTCGTTGATGCGGTGCGCCGTGGGCAGGGAGATCCGGAAGTACTCGGCGTAGGGCGGCTCGCTCGCTTCGAGTGAGGCAACGCCGGTATGCAAGAGCAGCGGTGCGACACCGACGCCCTTGGCGACGAGGCGCGTCAACACCTCGGGTGTGAAGGGCCGCCCCGCGCTCGGCATCTCGGCCGACCCCGGCTCGGTGGCGTACACGTTCTGGTACGCCGAGATGGGGTAGCTGTCGCGCACGTAGCCGTAACGGATGGGACGGCCGCAGAGGGCCAGGTAACGGGAGAGCGGCTCGGGGGTGTCGATCCGGCTCACCCACAGGCGGACGCCCTGGCCATCGGGGCCGGGGGAGTACGGCGCCAGCAGCGAGACGGTGCCACCACCGGTGAGGCAGACCGCCGAGCCAGTCGTCTGCGTGAGGTCGACGTGTCCGTCCCGCCGCACCTCGACGGTCCAGAGGCCGGCCGGGAGCTGGGTGGAGAGGTGCACCTGGAGCGCCGTGCCGTCAGGGTCGCTGCCGTCGAGCTCGGCGGCGAGCGTGCCCGACGTGTTCAGGACCACCAGGTCGCCCTCGTCGAGGAAGCGCGGCAGCTCGGAGAAGTGGGAGTGCACGATGACGCCGTCGTGCTTGGTGGCGACCATCATGCGCACCGCGTCGCGCGTCATGCCGCGGGCTTCGGGCGGGGAGGGCGCCTCGAGCTCGGGCGGCAAGGTGAACGAGAGTGGCTGCAGAACGGGCAGGCGCCGCGGTCCGCCGGCATCGAACAGGCCGTGCGGTCGCGTTGTGGCGGCGGTGACCGTGTCGACGGTGACCGCGTCGGAAGCGACCGTGGCCGCGGGCGGGCTCACGCCACCGCTCCCGTCGTCTCGACCGGCGTCTCCGCCGGCGCGAGGTCGGCGGCCCGGTAGCGGCCGCTCGGCCGCGTGCTCCCGATCAGCTCCAGGAAGGCGGGCACCACGCTCACGGGCTCGGGCCGGTCGGAGATGTCCTCACCGGGGAACGCGGCCTGGTGCATGGCGGTGCGCAGGTCGCCGGGATCGACGGTCCAGACCGTCAGCTCCGGCACCTCGACTGCGAGCACGGCTCCGAGATGTTCGAGCGCCGCCTTCCCGGCGCCGTAGCCACCCCAGCCCTCGTAGGCCTCGACCCCGGCGTCCGACGTGATGTCGATCACGCGCGGGCGTGGCGAGTCCAACAGAAGAGGCAACGCGTCCTGGATCAGCCCGAGCGGCGCGACGACGTTCACATCGAACGCGACGCGCAGGTCGCCGAGCGGATAGTCCGAGAGCGGCGGGAGTGGTGACGCACCGAGCGTGCCGGCGTTGTTGACCACCAGATCGACCCCGCCGAGCTCGAAGGCCGCGCCGGTGAGGTCGTGGCGGTGGTCCGGGTCGGTCACGTCGCCCGGCACGGCGGCCACGGTCACCCCCTCCGCGGCGACACGGCGCATACGAGCGGCCGCCGCTTCCAGCGCGCCCCCGTCGCGTCCGTCGATCACGACCGACCAACCCGACCGGGCCAGTCCCGTTGCCAGTGCCTCCCCGAGCCCCCGGGATGCCCCTGTCACGATTGCCACGCTCATGGCTGCCCACCCTTTCCGGACGATGGGATCGCCTCTGCGCGAATATAACAAGGATTCCCTTGCTTTATTTCTCCTTTTCCGGAAAGGTCTCCCGAGCAGCCCAGCCGCCTGCCTTCTCGACCGCCCGGCGCCACACGGCGTAGGTGGCGTCGGCCAGCTCCGGCGGGAGCTGGGGCTCGAACACGGCCTCGGCCTGCCACAGGCCGGCGAGGTCGTCGAGCGACGACCACACCGCCTCGGCCAGCCCGGCCATGGTGGCGGCCCCGAGCGCGGTCGACTCGAGCGAGCGGGGACGCGCGACCGACATGCGGCTCTGTTCGGCCTGCAATTGGAGGAGGAGGTCCATGGCGGCCGCACCCCCGTCAGCCCGCAGCGCGGACAGGTGGTGCGCGGAGGCGGTGGCCATGGCATCGGTCATGTCCCGCACCTGGAACGCCATCGCCTCCACGCAGGCGCGGCGAGCTGGGCGCGGCCGGCGCCGCGCGTGAGGCCGGTGATGATGCCGCGCGCGTCGGGGTCCCACCACGGGCTGCCGAGTCCCGTCAGTGCGGGGACGAAGGTGACGCCGCCGCTGTCGGGGACCGACGCCGCCAGCGGGCCCACTTCGCTCGCCGCGCTGATGATGCCGAGGCCGTCGCGCAGCCACTGGATCGCCGCGCCGGAGACGAAGGCAGAGCCCTCGAGCGCGTAGGCGACGCGCCCGCGGACCGGGTCCGCGTGCGCGCCGAGGTCCCACGCGCAGCTGACGACGAGTCCCTCGGGCGCGGGCGGGCGCTCGGGTCCGGCGTGGGCGAGCACGAAGCTGCCGGTGCCGTAGGTGACCTTCACCATGCCGGGATCGACGCAGGCCTGGCCGAAAAGCGCGGCCTGCTGGTCGCCGAGGATGGCGGAGACCGGCACGCCGTGGAGCACGGCGGCCGCCGCCTCGCCGATCTCGCCGAGCGCGGCGGTGCCGAAGCGGCCAGCGGAGGGCCGCACGTCGGGGAGGGTGTGCCGCGGGACGCCGAAGAGCTCGCACAGCTCGGGGTCCCAGGCGAGCGTCGCCGTGTTCAGCAGGAGGGTGCGGCTCGCGTTGGACGGGTCGGTGGCGTAGACGCCGCCGTGGATACCGCCGGTGAGGTTCCACAGGACCCAGGTGTCGACGGTGCAGAAGGACAGGCTCGGGTCGCCGGGCCCGAGGGCGAGGCTGCCGTGGCGGAGGAGCCAGGCGGCCTTGGTGGCGCTGAAGTACGGATCGAGCACGAGGCCGGTCCGTTCCCGCACGAGCGGGAGGTGGCCGGCGTCCCGGAGCTCGGCGCACGGCTCGGCCGTGCGGCGGTCCTGCCACACGATGGCGCGGTGGAGCGGGCGCCCGGTGGTGCGGTCGAACGCGACGAGGGTCTCGCGCTGGTTGGTGATCCCGATGGCGGCGACGGTGGTGCCGGCGGCGGCGAGGCGGGTGCCGACCTCGGCCAGGGTGGTGCGCACGGCGGCCCAGATCTCGTCGGGGTCGTGCTCCACCCAGCCCGGGCGGGGGAAGTGCTGGGTCAGCTCCCGGTAGGCGACGTCGGTGACCCGCGCCTGGGGGTCGACGGCGAGGGCCCGGACGCCGGTCGTGCCCGCATCGATGGCGACGACGGCGGCCGAGGAGGGCGTCGGCGACGGCGACGGCGTCATGGAGGGCCGACGCTAACCGGAGGCCTGTGGGGACGCCCGGGAGGACGCCCGCGTGCAAACCATCGCGAACGGCCCGTGACCTGCGGGGACGTGAGGCGCCCTTCGTTGACAACGGCGTAACTACAGTGATGTAATGACCACAGCATCTCGTGTCTCAGCGGAGGGCAGACCACTATATATTGTGGTCTGGAGCGTTTTTGCCCTCCCCGGAGCCACGGGGTCCAACCGTGCCGGGGACACACCGCTCCGCTAGACGAGGGGGTGGCGCTGCCGACGGCGCAGCGCAGTCAGGCAGTCCCGTCAGAGCAAGAGCGACCCGGCAACAGCAGCCACGAGGAGGACCCCAGCGCCATGGCCATCGCCCCCCAGCGATCCGAGATCGGCATCCGCCGGCACTTCACGACCGAGGGTGTGCACCCCTACGACCAGGTGCGCTGGGAGCGACGCGACGCGCGCATCACCAATTTCCGCGACGGCACGGTGGCCTTCGAGCAGCTGGGCGTCGAGGTGCCCGAGTCCTGGAGCGTCAACGCCACCAACATCCTGTCCCAGAAGTACTTCCGCGGGACGCTGGGCACACCCGAGCGCGAGTGGTCGCTCAAGCAGGTGGCCGACCGCGTGGCCGACACGCTGACGGCATGGGGCATCAAGGACGGCTACTTCGTCGACGACGAGGAGGCCCAGGTCTTCAACCACGAGCTGAAGTACCTCATCATCCACCAGAAGGCCGCGTTCAACTCGCCGGTGTGGTTCAACATCGGCGTGCAAGGGGTGCCCCAGCAGGGCTCGGCGTGCTTCATCCTGGCGGTCGAGGACACCATGGACTCCATCCTCAACTGGTACGTCGAGGAGGGCTTCATCTTCAAGGGCGGCTCCGGTGCGGGTGTCAATCTCTCGCGGATCCGCTCATCGCACGAGCTGCTCAAGGGTGGCGGGACGGCCTCGGGACCGGTCAGCTTCATGCGCGGCGCCGACGCGTCGGCGGGGACGATCAAGTCGGGCGGCAAGACGCGGCGCGCCGCCAAGATGGTCATCCTCGACGCCGACCACCCCGATGTGGAGGACTTCATCTGGTGCAAGGCGATCGAGGAGCGCAAGGCCCGGGTGCTGCGCGACGCCGGCTTCGACATGGACCTCGACGGCGCGGACAGCCACTCGACGCAGTACCAGAACGCCAACAACTCGGTGCGGGTCACCGACGAGTTCATGGAGGCCGTGATAGACGGGCGCGACTGGGACCTCGTGGCGAGGACGGACGACTCGGTCGTGCGGACCGTGCCGGCCCGTGACCTCTTCCGCCAGATCGCGCACTCGGCGTGGGAGTGCGCCGACCCCGGCCTGCAGTACGACACCACAATCAACCGCTGGCACACGGCGCCGATGACGGGGCGGATCAACGGGTCCAACCCCTGCTTCCCGGGCTCGGCCAAGGTGCACACCGACAAGGGCCTGATCCCGTTCCGCGAGCTGTTCGAGCGCGCCAACAACGGTGAGACCTTCGGGATCTACACGCACGACGCGACCAATCCCGACACGCCGGCCCAGCAGATGGAGATCACGTCGCCCGAGGCCTTCATGATCACCGGCTACAACGACATCGTCCGCTTGCGCTTCGACAACGGCGCCGAGCTCCGCTGCACGCCGTCGCACAAGATCTTTACGGTCAACCGCGGCTACGTGGAGGCGCGGCAGCTCGTCTTCACCGACGAGGTCAAGCTGTTGGACCTCGAGGCGCCCGCGGTCGACGCGGATCATGTGTTGCCGGTGTCGTCGGATCCGGCGGACTACTGGACCAAGGGCGACCACGCTCAGCCTCTGCGATTCCCCGAGACCTGGTCGGAGGAGATCGCGCACTATCTCGGTTGGCTGATCGGCGACGGATCCACGTCCGGCAACACGGTGGCATCGATTTACGGGAGCGCCGAGGACCGCGACGAGATCCTGCCCCGCCATGCCGAGCTGCTCGACTGGGTGAATTGCGGGCGGCCGATCAAGCCGTCTGAGCAGGCCAATGGCACGGTGCAGCTCCGGCTGGCGCGCCGAGCGTTCAAGCATTTCATCGAGGCGCTTGGTGTGAAGGCGGTCAAGGGTCCCGAGAAGACCGTTCCGTGGTCGATTGAGCGGGCGCCGGCGGAGTTCGTCTCGGCGTTCCTGCGTGGGCTGTACGACGCGGACGGGTGCGTGGTCACTGCCGGTAAGAACCACTACGTGGGCTTGAGCTCGACCTCTCCGGGGCTCCTTCAAGGGGTGCAGACGCTCTTGAGCACATTCGGCATCATGAGCCGTCTGTACCAGACGAAGGGTGCCGGGAGCGAGGGTTCGTTCTCCTATGTCAACAAGGCAGGAGAGACGAAGCGCTACGGGCACTCTGCCTCCTATGACCTGCGTATCACTTCAGAGTCGATCGTCACCTTTGCCCAGCACATCGGGTTCTCCCTGAGCCGGAAGTCAGCGCAGCTGCGCAGCATCGTGGTCGAGGCTCCAAGGGGTCCGTACTCGGCGCGTACGACGGCGCACTTGCTCGAGCGCACAAACGACGGCATCGAGCTGACCTACAACCTGACCGAGCCGCGCAATCACTCGTACGTGGTGAATGGGGTGGTTGTCCGCAACTGCTCGGAATATGTTCACCTCGACAACTCGGCCTGCAATCTGGCCTCCATGAACTTGCTCACCTTCCTGGACGGGAACGACGAGTTCGACGTGGACGGGTTCAAGGCGGCCGTGTCGGTCGTGTTCACCGGCATGGAGATCATCGTCGGCAACGCCGACTACCCGACGGAGAAGATCGCCGAGACGACGCGCGCCTTCCGCCAGCTCGGTATCGGCTACGCCAACCTGGGCGCGCTGCTCATGGCGGAGGGACTGCCCTACGACTCGGACGCCGGGCGGGCCTGGGCGGCCGCCATCACGGCGCTGCTGACGGGGCACGCCTACGCCACGTCGGCCCGCACGGCGGCGCGCATGGGTCCCTTCGCCGGCTACCACGAGAACCGCGACGCCATGCTCAACGTGCTGCGGATGCACCAGGCCGAGGCCTCCCGCATAGACGAGGACGTCGTGCCGCCCGAGCTGCTGTCGGCGGCCCAGGAGTCCTGGGACACGGCGGTCGAGATGGCTGAGCTCTGGGGCGTGCGCAACTCGCAAGCCTCGGTACTGGCACCGACCGGATGCCTTGTGGGGGGGACGCTGGTGACGACGGATCGCGGTCTCGTGCGGCTTGGTTCGTTAGGTGATCCCGACGGCGAAACGTGGCAGGAACTCGATCTGGACGTCGCCACCGACGAGGGAACGCGATCCGCAACGAAGTTCTACGTCAATGGTTCCGAGGCTGTGGTGAGCGTGGACACCGCTCGCGGGCATCGGCTACAGGGAACGGCGACGCACCGGATCAAGGTCGTCGATCCCGTTTCGGGGGACTGGGTGTGGCGCCGCTTCAGCGACCTCAAGCCGGGTGAACTGGTTCCGCTGGCCATGGGAAGACTGGTGGGCGAATCGCAGGAGGTGCCGCTCCCGCCATTGGCCGAGGCCTACTGGACAGGCGAGCACCACGTGCGGGTGCCGCGGCGTATGACTGCCGAGCTGTCAGAGATCATCGGGTACTTCATGGGTGACGGCTCGCTGCACAGTCGTGGTCTGCGATTCTGTGTGACCGAGTCTGACTTCGACGTGGCGGAGCGCTTGCGTGCGCTGTGCAAGGAAACTTTCGGCGACGCAGGCAAGGCGACGCCCAAGCGTGGGTACACCGAGGTACGCATCGACTCGGTCCGGCTCGCCCTGTGGTGGGAGGCCTGCGGCTTTGCGAAGCAAGAGCCGAGCGAAGGTCACAGAGGCAAGGGTTACACGGCGCACATCCCCAATGCCGTGCTGCATGCCAACGACACTTCGGTTTACGCCGCCTTCCTCAGAGGCCTTTACGAGGCGGACGGTGACACGAGTGCTGGGTATCCCACGCTCAAGAACACGTCGCTACAGCTCGCTCGCGACGCCCAGACCGTCATGCTGGCGCTCGGTATCCCGACCACGCTGTCGATAAAGGACCGGACAGCAGGAACGAGCTGGGGCACGGCGCCGCTGGCGACGCTGCGGACGCTCAACGCGTCGTACGCGGCGCGTTGGCTCGAGGTGATCGGGTTCATGGGCGACCGGAAGAATTCGGGGGTCAGAAGCTATGACACGTCCATATCCCAGACAGCCCGTCACGACTACATACCGTTAACCCGAGCGTTGATCGATCGGCTGGCCCCGTCCAACGACCGCCTGCGGAAGGTGCTGCTGATGGAGCACAAGCGAGACCGGGTGAGCCGTCGCATGGCTACCGAGCTGTTCGAGCGGACGGGCGATCCTGAGCTCGCCCACCTGCTCGGGTTTTTTTACGACACCGTGGAGTCGGCAGAACTCGGCCAGGACGAGCTGACTTTCGACCTCTCCGTGCCAGACAACGTCACGTACGTGGCAAACGGGTTCGTCAGCCACAACACGATCGGCCTGTTGATGGATTGTGACACCACCGGGGTCGAGCCCGACCTGGGCCTGGTGAAGACGAAGAAGCTGGTGGGCGGCGGCACCATGTCGATCGTCAACCAGACCGTGCCGCGGGCGCTGGCCAAGCTCGACTACCCGCCGGACCAGGTGGAGGACATCGTCGCCTACGTCAACGAGCACATGTCGATCGTGGGGGCGCCACACCTGGCGCCCGAGCACCTGGCGGTGTTCGCCTGCTCCATGGGCGACAACACCATCCACTATTCGGGCCACATCCGGATGATGGGGGCGGTGCAGCCCTTCATCAGCGGCGCCATCTCGAAGACCGTCAACATGCCCGAGGACGTGACGGTCGAGGACGTGGAGCAGCTGCACATCGACGCCTGGCGCCTGGGCCTGAAGGCGGTCGCCATCTACCGGGACAACTGCAAGGTGGCGCAGCCGCTGTCGACGACCAAGAAGGAGAGCGCGGTGCTGAAGGGCGAGGGCGGCGACGCGGCTCCGGCCGGTTCGGACGCCGAGGCGCGGGACCGGGCCGCCTCCGAACGGATCGCCGAGCTGGAGGCGGCGCTGGCCCACGAGCGGGGGCGCCCGGTCGCCGACCCCGTGCTGGTCGGCGCGGTGCGGGAGCGCCTACCCCGCAAGCGCAACTCCAAGACCTTCTCCTTCCGGGTGGCCGACTGCGAGGGCTACGTGACCGTGGGCGAATACGAGGACGGGCGGCCGGGCGAGGTCTTCATAAAGGTCTCGAAGCAGGGCTCGACCCTGGCCGGGATCATGGACGCGTTCTCCATCGCGATCAGCCTGGGCCTCCAGCACGGGGTGCCGCTGGCCACGTTCGTGACCAAGTACGCCAACATGAAGTTCGAGCCGGCCGGCATCACGGACGACCCCGAGCTCCGCATCGCCTCCAGCCTGCTCGACTACATCTTCCGCCGCCTGGCGCTCGACTACCTGTCGGTGACCGAGCGCACCGAGCTCGGCATCCTCTCGACCCAGGAGCGCACGCAGCCGACGCTGCCGGGCGTGGAGGAGATGGCGACGCCGTCGTCCGGGCTGGTCGACGACGGGCCGGCGCCGGGCGGTGCGGCAGGCGGTCGCCCGGGTGGTGCGTCAGCGCCGCCCGCTGCGCCGTCGACCCTGCCGCCGTCGATGCAGCCGCTGGCCCGGGCCGAACAGCGCGACGCCCCGTTCTGTTACAACTGCGGCAACCACATGCAGCGGGCGGGTTCGTGCTACGTCTGCGGGAGTTGCGGGACGACCAGCGGCTGTTCCTGATGTGCAATCGCGTTTGATGACACGCCTGGATCGCGGCTGATGATGTGTTCGATCGCGGTTGATGACATCTCAATCGCGGTTGATGACACGCGGGCCGCTCGCGCCAGTTGGCACCGGTTGCAGGATCCCCGCCGGTGCCCTCCAACAACCCGTCGTTCGTCCCGAAGAGCCACCTCGTCCACGAAGGGCTCTTCGGTGACGAGGACGATCCGGAGTGGAAGCTGGCCCGCAACCTCTGCGACGCCGTCGAGCTGGCCCAATCACGTGAGCAGCACGAGCTCGCGCGGGCTGTGCGCAAGCAGCTCAAGGTCCACAAGAACTCCATCGCTGATCTGGCCGAGGCGCTCGGGGTGCGCAAGGAGAACCTGTGGTCCAAGCTCGCCGGGGCTAAGCCGGCGATGGAGCCAGATCTGATCGTGTGGTCCTGGCTTTCAGGGGAACCCCGGCGGACCTACCCTCTCGACGGGCTCACGGTGCGGCCGCGAATGGCCAAGCTCCCGGCGTTCCCTGTGCCGCGCGGCCGGGCTGGACAGCGGTAGATCACATGGAGCCGATCATCTCCTTGGCGTCGTCGATGCAGGCCGCCCCCGGCGTCTATGCACTCCTGCTCGGCTCGGGCGTATCCCGGGCCGCACCGGTCCCGACCGGTTGGGAGGTGGTTGCGAGGCTCTGCCGCCGGGTCGCCGTGGCGGAGGGCGTTGAGGCGGGCGACGACCCCATCGCCTGGTACCGGATCACTCACGAGGAAGACGCCGACTACTCGGGTCTGTTGGCGCAGCTTGCTCCGGGCACGGGCGATCGGCAGGCGTTGCTCGAGCCGTTCTTCGAGCCCACCGAAGAGGAGCGGGCTGAGGGCTGAAGGTGCCGACGAGGGCCCACCGGGCGATTGCTCGACTCGTCGCCGAGGGCTACATCAAGGTGATCCTCACGACCAACTTCGATCGCCTGTTCGAGATCGCCCTCTCAGAGGCTGGGGTCCAGGCCCAGGTGATCGCGTCGGTGACACGGCGCGGGTGCTGTTCCCCTGAATCACTCGCAGGTGACGATCATCAAGCTCCACGGTGACTACAAGTCGCCGGACCTTCGGAACACCGTCGAGGAGCTGGGTACCTACGACCCAGAGCTCGATGCGCTGCTCGAACGAGATCCTCGACCGCTACGGACTGGTCATCTGCGGCTGGTCGTCGGAGTATGACGCTGCGTTGCGGACAGCGATGCTCAAGAGCCCAATCGGCGGTACACGACATACTGGTGCCGGCGGGGCGAGCTTGCCGGGGAGGCGGCGGCGTTGGCAGCGGCGACGTGGGGCAAGCGAGCATTTTGATCACCGATCGCTGATGCCGAAGTTTTTCGAGGAGCTGGCGACCAAGGTCTCGCTCATCGCCGAGAGCTTGTGGCGCCACCGGAGAGCACCGCCCTCGCCGTGGCGGAGCTCAAGCGCTACCTGCCAGATCCTGTCCAGCACATCCGGCTCGATGACTTCGTGAGGGGAGAAGTGGACAGGACGGTCGAGGCGCTCGACGTTGCCAACTTCCCTCTTGACGTTGAGCCCACGACTGCCGATGTGGTCTTCGAGCGGATCGCCCGGTACGAGGTTCAGATGCAGCGGGTCCTGTCCCTGTTGGCCGTCGGCGTCTACTTCGGTGAGCCCGACGCCCAAGATGCCCTGTGGGTACGGTCCCTTCTCAGGATCGACGGTCGTCCGAAGCCGCTGTCGGGCAAGAAGGTGCTCATCGAACTCCAGATGTACCCGACGATGTTGAGCGCACTGGCTGTCGGACTCGCTGGGGTGCTCAGGGGGCACCTGTCCCCCTTCATGAAGATAGTGACGACCGAGGTACCGCTGCCCCAGTACGGGACGAAAGAGCCGCTGTTGATGAGGGCCCTGCCGCCGTATGCGCTCGGCAGCATCACCTTGCAGGTGATGCAGGAGCGGCAGCGGCTGCTCACTCCCGCATCGGATCATGTCCACGCCGTCCTGAAGGAAGCGCTCCGCCCAACCGGCCCAAGCGACGATGAGTACGACCGAGCCTTTGACACCCTCGAGTACATGATGGCGGTCATGGCCCGGCGAGCCGTGGGATGGGGCAATTTCCTGGGCCGGTTCTGGCACAGCTATTACACGTGGGGTGCATCCTCGCCCGATCTCCCGTCGTTGGAGCCCTACCGCAGCGACTTGATGGGAACGGGGTTCTTCAGCTCGGACGAAGATCTCGACGCCGCGATCGCCGAGCTCAACGAGGCAGCCCGGACCACTCCGCGCATCATCTGACGGGCGCCCAGGGCGGTTCGCCGCTCACCGCGCTTGTTCGAGTTGAACGAGTCCGCCGATGTCATCGAACGCGATTTCACGGTGACTTTCCACGCGATTGCACACCTGAGTTCCCCACGACGGGCTGCTTAGCTTCAGCGTTCGAGCGCGTAAAGCCTCCAGGGCCCTTCGAGACCTTTGAGCTCATGTTCGCCACGGTCGGCGAACCGGTATTCGCCGCCCATGAGCATGTCGCGCACGGGTGCGATGCCGTAGCGGCCGAGTCCCGGACGACGAAACGGGAGGGCCAGTGCCCTGGTCGCTGCGCCGGGGCTCATGCACAATGTCATGGCATGGACGAGCCTCCAGAGTTACAGCACATCGGACACTGGAGGATGGCCGTCTGGGCCCTCCGCGTGGGGTACCTCGGGCTGGCTGTCGGCATCGCGGGTCTCATCGTGCTGTTGACGGGATCCACGCGTTGGGTCCTGGGGGTCGGTGTGATCATCTGGCTCGCCGCCGCCGCAGTCACCTTGACCGGCTTCTTCTCGGCCCGACGCGAGCTTCCCGAGCCGCGACCCGGGCTCTGGTCGATGCGGTTCATGCTCATCCACGACACCGTCCGCACCCGGCCGTCGGCCCAGCGGTCCTGACGGCTGTCCGACCGCAGTGATGGTGTGACACCCGCCAGTCACGCACTGGTCACACAGATGCATCGGCCAGCGAGGTAACGGCCAGGAAGATCCATTCACAGCGACGCCAGGCGGGCTATCGTGCCCACTCAGGGGGGAAACGAAGGGAGTCCTTCATGCCGGGCACCTATCCGTTGACGATCGATTACCCGCCGGGGCCGGAGAGGATTCCGCCGGTCAAGGTCCTGACGAACTGGTTGATCTTCATCCCGCAGTTCATCTGGCTGTACATCCTCTACATCGTGGCCTTCCTCGCGGCTGTCGTGTGTTGGTTCTCCATTGTGTTCACCGGAACGGCGCCGGAGAGCCTGAGCGATTTCATCGCCGGTGTTCTTCGCTATCAGTGGCGAGTGGTCACCGGCCTCTTCGAATGGGCCGAGCCGTACCCACCCTTCGCGCCGATCCCGCAAGGGTTCGCCGATCCGGGTGGCTACCCGGCAGCGTTGAACGTCGCGCCCGTGAGCGGGGAGCGCAACCGGGTCACCGTGCTGATTCGATTCATCATGGTCATCCCGCAGTACATCGTGCTGTACTTCCTCAACATCGCCAACGGAGTCATTCTCCTCGTCTCGTGGTTCATCGCCCTGTTCACGGGGCAATGGAACCCGTCACTGAAGAACTTCTGCATCAGCGTGTTCCGGTGGCAGCTTCGGGTGGAGACGTACTTCCTGCTGCTGACCGACGAGTACCCGCCGTTCAGCCTGGAGCCATAGACACCAACGGAGTCAGTTGGCAGCGACTCTTGTTGCCCGCGGTCGCAGCGTGGGCTCGGGATGCTCGGCGGGCTGGCTTGCAGGGAGTGGCCTCTCGCTGGACAGGAAACGTCCGAATAACCGCTGCGCCGGACGTTGACCGATCGACCTTTAGGGGCTCATCGGAATCTGGCGGGGAGCTGTCATTTCACTGCATCAGACTCGGGCTTCTAACTTCTCGTGAAGTCAAGAACCTATGGGCGTCATGGGTTATCGAATTTGGCCGAATCAAGAACGTCGAGTCCGATGCACGTCGGTACACCCGAGAGGAGCGCGGTCTCGCAGGACATTCGAACGGAACTCCACATCGGCCCGAAACCCCGCTGAAAATCCGAAGAGCCCCTTAGGCCGGTTGGGTTTGGCAGTGACTTATGTCAAGGGCCACGAGTGCCGAGACAGAGTCTGTGACGGCTAGTGCTCACGCCATACGGATAGTGAGGGCGCGTCGGCTGACCAGACTGGTCCTGGTCGCAACGTCCCTTGCAATCCTCGGATCGATCGTCGCTATGCCCACCGCGGCGTGGGCGGTCCCGGTCCCATGGAAGAACTGTGGGTCAGCCCGAGACGTCATCACAACTCAACGATTCGACGCGTCCGTCTGGCCGCCCCAAGCCGGAAAACCGTTGACGCTGGCCTACACCTGGACCTTGACCGAACCGCTGACCAAGGGCGCACGCGAGGACGTGACGACGACCGGGACTTCGGGACAAGTGTCTGATACCGGGCTGCGGTTCCAACCTCCGATACCGGCCCTGTTCGATACCGCGTTCGCCGTCTCTGCACCGGGCCAGACGTCGCTGCCGGTAGAGGCAGGTCCCTACAACCAGAGTCTCACGTTGAACGTCCCGACGAAGAAGGGTGTGACACAACCACTCGAGGCTGACATGACCGCATTCGACGCCGCCGGTCATCAAATCCTGTGCATGCAGCTGATCATCCCAGTCAAGTGACCGGTCAGTTCCCGGATGTGAGCACTCAGCCCGCCGAGGGCCGGTGGCCTGCCGCCTGCACCGGCGGAGTCTGGGCAGCACCGGGGAACGACGGCAGGGGGAGCGACGACTGCTGGGTCTGGTAGGCCAGCTCCGCCGCGGTGGCTGACGGCGCGGCGGCGGGGATGGACGGCGCCGACTCCGGCGTCTGCTGGAACGCCGTCGTGAAGTCGCCGAAAGTGGAGCGCCGCCGGTCGCTGAGGGTCCGGAGCAGCTACTCCTGCGTGGACGCGCCGGGCGGCCGGGGCTCGAGCGCCGCCAGCTCATCGGCCAGGGCGCGCCGCCGTTCGTCGGTGACGGAGGCGACGGTGAGGTCGAGGACGTGGTCCGCTTGCACCTCGCTGAACCCGAACGGCAGCCGCGTCAGCGCGTCGATCGCCTCGGTCCGGCTGGTGCAGTGCGCGGCGGCCTCGGCGATCTCGCCGTAGAGCTCGATGCCGCGCACGAGACCCTGGAGGACGTGGATCCGGAGCCGGCGCTGCTCCTCGGCCCGCCGCCGGGCGTCCGGCAGACCGGAACGGATCGCGTCCGTCACACGCAGACGAAGGTCGACGGGCTCGACCCCGAGTGCTTCGAGTGCCTGCCGCACCACCGTGTCCTCTTCCTCCAGGACCCCGAGGAGCAGGTGCTCGGTGCCGATGTAGGAGTGGCCCATGGAGAGCGCGGCCCGGAGCGCGTGCTCCATGGCCTTCTTGGCCCGCGGGGTGAAGGGGGGCGACCCGGTCGACGAACGGTCGACGGGGCCCGCCAGGCGGTCCACCTCGTCCCGCGTGCGCTCCAGGTCCACCCCCGCACGGGACAGGACCTGCGCGGCCACGCCAGATCTCTCGGCCACCAGCCCGAGCAGGAGGTGCTCGGAACCGAGCATCGGGTGGCCGAGCAGCCTGGCCTCCTCCTGGGCCAGCACCAGGACGTGGCGTACCCGGTCCGTGAAGCGCTCGAACACGCCCTCCAGTGTGCCAAGCGGGCCGTTCGCACGGGAGCGGCGGGTGCAGCAGGCTGGTTGGCGTGACCGTGAAGCTCCACAGCATCGCCATCGACTCCACGGACCCGCAGCGGATCGGCCGCTGGTGGGCCGACGCCCTCGGGTGGGAGGCGTGGGACGAGTCCGGTGGCTACTGCGTCGTGGCGCCCTCGGGCAGCGGCGAGACCCGGCTCGAGTTTCTGAGGGTCCCCGAGGCCAAGTCCGGGAAGAACCGCCTCCACCTCGACCTGACCCCGGACGACCAGGACAAGGAGGTGGCCCGGTTCGAGCGCCTCGGGGCGGTGCGGGTCGACGTCGGCCAGGAGGGCGATCCCGACGTGACCTGGGTGGTATTGGCCGATCCCGAGGGCAACGAGTTCTGCATTCTGCGGGCGCCGGGACCTGGGCAGCACTCGTAGCGGTTTCGCACAGCAGCGGCGCTCCGGGCCGCCGCAGGACATCCGGCGCTCAGCCGGATGTGCCCGAGGTTCGGCCAGGCGTGAACGTATAGGTGAAGGGTGCGGCCAACGGTTTCAGGGACTGGCTCCGCTTGTCGGAGGTGACGGTCACGGTGGTCCCGCCGGCGCCGATGTTGAGCTCGGCCGGCCCCAGGAGGGTCACGCGCTGCGAGGAGTTGGCGGCGAGGATGCCCTCAAAGATCGGCTTCTGTCCCATGATGCCGACGCTCACCCAGGAGCGGCCTGTCGAGGTGGTGATGGTCAGCCCGAACGCCTGGGCGTCGACCGTGTAGGCGGCGCTCCGGGTCCCGAATCCGGCCGGGGTCAGGAGGGTCTTCTTGGGGGCGGCGGTCGGGTGGGTCACCCTCGTCGTCGGCGCGGCCGTCCGCCCTCCGGTGCTGGACGTCGTGCTGATCACCCCCGTCTCCACGAGTGCGAGCGCAGTCCCCGCGGCGGCGACGGCGAGCGCGGCCACGACGACCGCGATGCGGAGGCCCCGCGATGTGGCCGGGGCCCGGCGGGGAGCAGGAGCGGCCCGGGACACCACCGGCGTGGGGTCGGTCTGGGCGAAGGTGGGATAGGGATCGTCCTGGAAGAGATTGCCCTGGTGGACGGACCGAGGCGGCCGCGCCACCGCCGCAGGGGGCGTACCGGCGGCAAGGGTCGGCGAGGGGTCTGACCTGATACTTGCTTCGTCGGCCTGGACGTCCATCGTCGGCACTCCCATGCCCCGTGTCGCCCGCGCCCACGAGCCGCCGGAGGCGGGCTCCCGTGGGCGCCACGGTGCCCCCCCAAATTACCGCCCCGACCGGCCGTCGTGGGCGCGCATGGGGGTCAGCGCCCGACTTTTCCGTCGAGGAGCTCGCGGGTGATGTCCATGTGGCCGACGTGGCGGGCCGTTTCCTCAATGAGGTGGTAGACGGCCCAACGCAGGGTTGTCAGGCGCAGGTCGCCCGCGGAGGGGAGGTCGAACGAGCCGGCCCGGTCGAGCACGGCGTCGGCCGCGGCGGTCTCGGCCCGGTAGAAGGCCACGACGTCGTCGACCGCCCAGCCCTCGGGAAGCTCGAACATGTGGGCCCGCCAGCCCATGTCCATCGGCTCCCCAGCGCAGATCGCCCGGAGCCACAGGCGTTCGGCGTAGCCGAGGTGCACGACGATCACCCCCAGCGAGTTGGCCGCGGGTGCCGGTCTCCAGCGGAGCTGCTCGGGCGAGAGGCCCTCGAGTTTGAAGACGGCGCTCTCCCGCAGGTGCTGGAGCCAGCCCCGGGCCATGGGCATCTCGTCCAGCGGCTGCGCCTCGGCGGGCCGCGGGACGCCGAGCGGAGGGGGTGTCTCGGGCACGGGCGGACCTCCTGGTGTTCTCGACCCGCTCCGGCCCGGCCTCCGGCGGGCGGACCTGGGCCTACGGGGTGCTCGCCGTCGTCGTGGTCACGAGGGGGCCGCCGCACTTGGAGGCGACCCAGTTGGCGATGGTCGTGCCGTCGGTCGCCAGCTGCGTGTTCTTGCCCAAGGTCTCGAAGGACGTGATGAGTTGCTGTTCGCTGTTGGCGTTCTGAATGTCCGACTTGATCTGCTTGACGAACGTGAGCAGGTTCTTGAAGGCGTTCTGGACGTTGGGTGGCGCCTGCTTTATGACTGCCAGTGCCTTCTGCACGTTGTCCAGGTCGCCGTTGTATGCGTTGAGCATGGCCTGCTTGGCCGTGGCGAAGTTGCCGGACGCGATCGCCCGCTCAATGGAGAGGCCCACCGAGGACGAGGACTTCTGCTCGGCCTTCACGTCCGCGCAGACGGCGGAGGTGGACGGGTTGTGGTGCGAAGAATGGCTCTTGGCCGAGGCCGCCGTCAGCGGTGCGAGGGCCAGCCCCGCGCCGATGAAGCCGATGCCGATGCCCTGCCAGACCCGATGGTGTCGCACGTGACCCCCCGCCTTCCCAGCCAGGCCACCTGCTGCCGTGAGGGCAGGGCCCGATCCGCTTCCACTCCAATAGGTCCGATCGCCGGCCCGAGATTACATCCGGGCTGGACGCTGAAGCCCTCAGGGCCCACCCGGGTCCATGGCGGCGGCGTTAGGGTGGGCCGGCGCACACGGGCATGACAGGGGGCGATGCGTTGGACGACCTGAAGGGCAGGGTGGCGGTGGTCACCGGGGGAGCGGCCGGCGTCGGGCGCGGCATCTGCGAGGCGCTGCTCCAGGACGGCGCACGGGTCGTCATCGCCGACATCGAGGAACCGGTGCTCCAGGTGGCCCTCAAGGAACTCGCCGAGGAGGGGGAGGTGCGCGGGGTACTCACCGACGTGTCCTCGGCCCAATCGGTCGAGGACCTGGCGGCCGACGTCTTCGCCCGTGAGGGCGCGTGCCACCTCCTCTTCAACAACGCGGGGGTCACGTCCGGTGGCGGCGGGCGGCCCTGGGAACAGGAGGCCAACGACTGGACCTGGTGCTTCTCCGTCAACGTCTTCGGCGTGGCCAACGGCATGTTGTCGTTCGTGCCCCGGATGATCGAGTCGGGCCAGCCCGGCGTGGTCGTCAACACGTCGAGCATGGACGGCGGCATCGCGCCGGTGCCGTTTGCCTCCGTGTACGCCTCGAGCAAGGCCGCCATCTCGTGTCTCACCGAGGCGCTGGCGCACCAGCTCATCGCGGCCGGCACCGACGTGCGTGCCGCCGTCTTCTATCCCTCGGGCGGGCTGCTCGATACCGGGCTCTGGACCGCGCAGCGCAACCGACCTTCCGAGCTCGCCCGCACCCGGCCGCGGCCACCCGCGCCCGGCACGACGTTCGCCGAGTTCAGGGCCCAGCTCGAGGCGGCGGGCCGCCCGGCCGAGCTCATGGACCTGCACGAGCTGGGCCGCTTCTGCGTCGAGGGCGTGAAGCGGGGCGACTTCGTGATCGGGCACGGGCTCGACGAGTGTGCCGCCTTGCTGCATCGGCGCGCCGACGCCATCGGGGCGGGCCGCCTCCCGCCGGCGGCGCTGAGCTGATGAAGGCCGCGTCCGCCACAGCGGACCGCTACACCGTCGTGTCGGCTGACGGCCACGCCGGCGGGGACCTCAACGACTACCGGCCCTATCTGGCCAGCCGCTGGCACGACGAGTTCGACGCGTGGGCCAAGGGGTACGAGAATCCGTTCGCGGACTTGCTCCAGCCGATCGCGTACCGCAGCTGGGACAGCGACCGCCGACTGGCCGAGACGGAGTCGGATGGGATCGCCGCCGAGGTCCTCTTCCCCAACACCGTGCCGCCCTTCTTCGAGCAGTCCAACCTCGTCGCCCTGCCGCCGACGCCCGAGGACTACGAGCGGCGCTGGGCGGGCGTTCAGGCGCACAACCGGTGGTTGGCCGATTTCTGTGCCGCCGTGCCCGGAAGGAGGGCCGGCATCGTTCAGGTCTACGCCAACGACATGGACGACGCGCTGGCCGAGGTCCGGTGGGCGACCGAGACGTTCGGGCAGCCTTTCGGCGGCATCCTGCTCCCGTCCATCCCGCCCAACTCGCACCTCCCGCCGCTGTGGGAGGACTACTACGAACCGCTGTGGCGGGTCTGCGCCGAGCTGGATGTACCGATCAACATCCACGGGGGGAGCGCACTGCCCGAATACGGGGAGCACGAGTCGGCCCGGGCGATGATGCTCATTGAGATCCCGTGGTTCAGTCACCGCTCCGTCTGGCACCTCATCTTCTCCGGCGTGCTGGAGCGCCATCCCACCCTGCGCTTCGCGGTGACCGAACAGGGGGTGGCCTGGCTGCCCCGCGGGCTGCAGACGCTCGACTGGTTCTACGGCCGCATGACGCTGGCCGACGCGGCCGAGTCGAACTTCTTCGGCGCCGCCGCCGCGAAAATGACGATGACGCCCACGGAGTACTTCGCGCGCAACTTCTACATCGGCGCCAGCTTCCTGCGGCCGAGCGAGGCGCCACTCTGTCGCGACCTCGGTATCGACCGAGTCATGTGGGGGGCCGACTATCCGCACTCGGAGGGCAGCTTCCCGTACACGACCGAGGCCTTGCGGGTCGCCTTCGCGGACTACCCGGAGGCCGACGTGCGCACCATGGTCGAGTCGACGGCGGCGGCCTTCTACGGCTTCGACCTTGACTTTCTGCGTCCCATCGGCGATCGCATCGGCCCGACGGTGGACGAGGTGGCGACACCGCTGGAGCCACCGGACTGGCCGACCGAGACGACCTGCAACGCATTCGACCCCACGCAGATCCTGCGGGCGTGGTGACACCCTCGACACGGGGAGGACACGGCACATGACGGTGAGATACGGCGCCCGGAGCCAACAGCGGAACCGGGAGATCGAGGCGACGCGCGCAGGGGACATCTGGTCCCAGGCGGTGACCGCCGTGTACCAGACGGACCCGGACATCGTCGCTGCCGTGCTGCCGCCGCCACTCGAGCCCGGGCCCGATCCGCTCGTGCGCGTCACTATCACCAGGGTCGAGATGCCTGGTCTGCCCGTATTCGGCGCCGGCTGGATCGGCGTCCAGGCCCGTCACGAGGATCGATTGGGCGAATACCCGATCTTCATGCCGATGACGACCGAGCAGTCGCTCACCGGCGGCCGGGAGATCAACGGCGAGCCCAAGAAGCTGGCGGAGGTCGAGGTGCTGCGCGACGGGGACAACGTCGCGGCCCGTATCGCGCGGATGGGCTCGGTGATCTGCGAGATCGTCGGCCGCATCAGCGGCTCGCGCGAGAACTACGAGCTGGAGAAGACCGACTTCTGGTTCAAGCTGTCGCCGTCGCCCGAGGTCGCCGGCGTGCTCGACCAGGACCCCCTCCTCGTCTACGGAGAGAAGACGGAACGCACCCGGGTGTACGAATCGATCGAGGGCGAGCTGTTGTTGAAGGAGGCGCCGCTCGATCCCGTGGCGGACCTCGTGATCCGGCGCATGGTCGACCTCAACTGGACCGAACGAGCCTCGACACAGGTGGGGCGCATCATCGGCCCGGTGCCGCGGACGGCGCTCGAGCCGTACATCCATCAGCGCTACGACGACCTCTCCGTGCTGGGGGCGAAGCGATGAGCGACCGCTACACGATCATTTCGGCCGACGCCCACGCGGGGCTGCACTGTGAGGAGTACCGGCCCTACCTCGATGCGGCGTACCACCCGCAGTTCGACGAGTACCTCGCGGAGCGCCACGCCAACCGGGACGAGCAGCTCCAGATGAATTACGACTACATCATGGGCTGGGAGACGGAGAACGAGGAAGGCCTGCGCGGCGCCTGGGACATCGAACAGCGGGACAAGGAGCTCGACGCCGACGGCGTCACCGCCGAGGTCATGTTCGCGGACGCCGACGCCATCACCGGTATGGCCTCCCCGCCCTTCGGCGCCGGCCTGAGCGCGGGGGAGATCACGGATCCGGAGCTTGCCTTCGCCGGCGCCCGGGCCCACAACCGTTTCCTGGCGGAGATGTGTGCCCGGAGCCCCGAGCGCCACGGGGGCATCGCGCTAGTGCCGATCACCCACGGGATAGAGCGCTCGGTCGCTGAGATCGAGTGGCTGGCCGAACAGCCCGGCATCCGGGGGGTCATGGTCCCGACCATGTGGCACGACCACGTGCCGTACAACCACCCGGAGTACGACCCGGTCTGGTCGGCCTGCCAGGCCGCCGGCTTTCCTGTGCACACGCACTCGGGCGAGGCACCGCAGGAGGAGTACAACGGCAATATCGGCATCTACCTGGCCGAGGTCGTGTGGTGGGCGGCCCGGCCCATGTGGCACCTGCTCTTCTCCGGCGCGTTCGAGCGGTTCCCCCGTCTCAAGTACGTGGTCACGGAAGCCGCCGCGTACTGGGCCGCCGACATGATGTGGAAGTGGGACCAGTACATGGGCGGAGGGCACACGACGAAGAAGATGGCCGCCCTCTTGAAGGGGAAGATCTCGAAGCTCCCGTCGGACTACTTCGGCGAGAACATCTTCATCGGCGCGTCCACCATGTCGAAGGAGGAGATCCGTCGCCGCCACGTGCTGGGTTGTGACGTCGTGATGTGGGGCACGGACTACCCGCACCCCGAGGGCACGTGGCCGCACACCATGGAGCGCCTGAAGGGCGACTTCGGCTCCGTCCCGGTGGAGGACGCCCGCAAGCTGCTGGGCGAGACGGCGGCGCGCTGCTACGGCTTCGACCTCCAGGCGCTTCGTCCGATCGCCGAGCGCATCGGTCCGACCCCGGCCGATCTCGGCCAGGACCCGTCGCGCCGCACCGACCCGGGAGAGGTGCGCGCGGCGCGCTGGTGGAAGGACGAATACCAGGTCCAGGCGCCGGGCTGATCCGGGGCGTGCCGTGAACGCGGGTCACGTGGAGTTCTGTGCCAGCGAGGACTGGCGGCGCATGGTGCAGGACGACATCCTCCCGGAGGCGCTGCAAGGCGTCGAACTGGGCGACGCCGTGCTGGAGATCGGCCCGGGACCGGGCTTCACCACCGACATCCTGCGCACCATGACGGCGCACCTGACGGCCGTCGAGATCGACGAGGGTCTGGCGTCGAAGCTGGCGACGCGCCTCGCCGGCGGGAACGTGGAGGTCGTCGTGGGCGACGCGACGGCGCTCGAATACGAGGCCGATCGCTTCACCGGCGCGGCCTCGTTCAACATGCTGCACCACATCGCCCCGGCCGCGGCACAGGACCGCGTGTTCTCCGAGCTCGCCCGCGTGCTGATGCCGGGCAGCATCCTGGTAGCGGTCGACGGCACCTACAACGAGGGCACGGCCGCCTTCCACGAAGGGGACACCTACAACCCCATCCCTCCGGGCGACCTGGAGCGGCGGCTCGGCCGTGCCGGCTTCGAGGACATCGAGGTCCGCCCGCACGAGTTGTTGTGGATGTGCACGGCGCGCGTGGGGGCCTGAACGGTCACCTTCGTCCACCGGGTGCCCTTCTCCTGAGCTCCTGAGCCGCAGCCCGGCCGGGTGTCCCCGACCCGGAGGGCTCACCGGCACACAATTGGGCCGTGCCGGTCCTCTTCGCGCTGTTGGCTGCGCTCTCCAACGCGCTCAATGTCGTCACCCAGCACAAGGCGAGTATCGGCGATCCCCGACATCGCGAGGGCTGGCGCTTCGTCCGTTACCTCGTGACCAACCCGCTTTGGCTCTTCGGCTGGGTCGCCCTGGCGGCCGCATTCGTGTTCCAGGCCCTCGCGCTCCACAACGGCATCATGTCCGTGGTCCAGCCCCTGCTGGTGACCGAGCTGGTCTTCGCGCTGGTCCTGCGCCGGGTCTGGATCCACCAGGACATCCGCGCGGTGACCTGGTGGGCGGCCGGCCTGACGTGCACCAGCCTGGCGCTGTTCATCGCGATGTCCGAACCCGCGGGTGGCACGTCCGAGCCCACCGGGGCGGCTTGGGTGACTGCCGTCGTGGCGACCGGCGGCGCCGCTGCCGTGCTCGCCCTGCTCGGTGCCCGGGGCTCGCCGGTGCGACGGGCGGCGTTCCTCGGGGCCGCGACCTCCGTCCTCTGGGCGTTGGTCGCCACGTTCATCAAGGCGACGACTGACTCGCTGACCCAGTTCGGCCCGGGCGGGATGTTCACCCACTGGCCGGTGTACGCGCTGGCCGTCACCGGGCTCGCGGCGGAGCTGCTGAACCAGGCCGCGTTGCACGTCGGACCCCTCAGCGTGTCACAGCCGCTGATCGTGATTGTCGACCCGATCGTGAGCATCGCGCTTAGCGTCTGGGTCTATGCCGAGACGTTCACCGCCGACACGCCCCGCCTGCTGTTGGCTGCCCTGAGCTTCGCCGGCATGTGCGTGGCCGCGACCGTCCTGGCACGCACGGCCCCAGCGACCATGGAGCGGGGTCCCGAGCCCGCGACCGCGGGGACCTAGGGGCTTGGGGTTGGCTGTTGGGGTTGGCTCCGTTCGGGAGGCCGCTTTGGGGAGTCATCGCTGCTCGGAGCGCCCGAGTCAGTCCGTAAGAGTGTGCCCTTCAAAAAAGTATGCACAGAGTCGTGCATACTTTTAAAAATACCCATACCCCGAGAGACCCACCCCCAAGATTGGTGGCAGGGGGTGGGTCCCCGGGACATGACCTCAGGTACCGACCGACTCCTTGCCTCCATAAGCAGTCAGCCCGTAGATGACCAAGACGCCCAGCGCGACGTAGAGGATCGCCCAGCCCGGGAAGTACGGCAGCCAGCCGACCGCGGTTATGGCCGCGACGGCGCCGGCCACGATGCCGACCCAACGGGCGATCTGCGATCCGGTCACCACCGCGAGTGCGGCGAGGATCAGGACGATCCCGACGATCAGATAGATCCAGCCATATGTCTTCAGGCTGGTTCCGTAGATCGCGTTCTCGAGGTTCTGCGGCAGAGTGCCGTGATAACGGAAAGCCCAGATCGAGTCCAAAATCCGCATGATGCCGGCCACGCCGAGCACGACGGCGGAGAACACGATCCAGCCATGGCCACGGTTTTCCACGAGGCCCTCCTTCAACTCATGGCCCGTAGCGGGCGAGGGTCGCCCGGGCCCACCTGAATTGTTCCACTCTCCTTGGGGGCCGAGGGGGATCCGTCGGCCCACCAGCCCTACAGGGCGTCCTCAGGGAAAAAGGTGACCCAGTTCGTCTGCATGGACGCGCCGTCGGCGACGATCGTGGCGCCGCACACGTAGCGGGCGGCCGGGGAGCAGAGGAACAGCACCATGGCCGCCATTTCGTCGACGGTCCCGAGGCGCACCGTCGTCCCCTCGGCCACGAGCTCCGCGGTAAACGCCTCTTCCGTGCGCCCGACGGTCGTGAGCTCGGACGCCACCATGCCGGGCGTGGAGAAGACTCCCGGGGCGAACGCGTTGATGGTGACGCCGCGCCGCATGAGGTAGGGCGCCAGCGTCTTGACCATGCTGACCACCCCGGCCCGCGCGGCGCCCGAGTGGACGAACATCGGCGCACCCCGGTCGAACGAGAACGTATGGACCACGTTGACGATCGCACCGATGCCGGCGTCGGCCATCGGCCCCATGAAGCGGCTCGTCATGTTCCAGGTGCCGTTGAGGTTGAGGTCGACCACGGCCCGCCAGCCGTTATCGCTGACGGCGCTCGGCAGCGTGGGGAACTGTCCGCCCGCGTTGTTGACAAGGAAGTCAACCCGCCCGAAGCGCGTGTAGACGGCGTCCCGCAGGGCGTCGACCTGCGCGGGCTCGCGGATGTTGGTGGGCACCGCCACGCAGCTGCCGCCCTCGGCGCCGATGGAGGCAGCTGTCGCCTCGAGCGTCTCGACCGTGCGCCCCGCCACGACGACGTCGGCACCGAGCCGCGCCAACGAGTGGGCGACCTCCCGGCCCAGCCCGGAGCCGCCGCCGGTCACCACGGCGACCCTGTCGGCGAAGAGCGCGTCGGCGAAGACCGATACGCCCGGCCCCGGGCGCCACGTCAACGCCGGCTCACCCGGCGAAGTCCCAGCTCTCGCCCTTCTCGTAGTGGTGCAGCACGTTCTTGGCGATCAGGATGCGGTGCACCTCGTCCGGCCCGTCGGCCAGGCGCAGCGTCCGGGCGCCCAGGTACATCCCCGCCAACGGCAGGTCGCTCGTGACGCCGGCGGCGCCCCAGACCTGAATGGCCCGGTCCACGACGCGGGTGTAGGCGGCGGGGACGAACACCTTTATGGCGCTGATCTCGGTGCGGGCCTGCGGGTCGCCGGCATCCACCTTCTCGGCGGCGTGGATCGTCATGAGCCGCGCCGCCTGGAGGTCCATGTAGCTGTCCGCCACGAACCCCTGCATGAACTGCTTGTCCTTCAGCAGCCCGCCGTGCACCTCCCGGGTGAGCAGGCGCTCCACCATGAGGTCGAAGGCGCGCCACATCTGCCCCACCGAATTCATGCAGTGGAAGATGCGCCCCGCGCCCAGCCGGTCTTGCGCAGCCTGGTGGCCCTGGCCCACCTGCCCCAGCGCGTTCTCCAACGGGACGCGCACGTTGTCGTAGCGGACCTCGCAGTGATCCGAGGACGCGCCGCCCCAGATCCCGATGCCCCGCTCAATGATCACGCCCGGCGTCGCGGTGGGGACGATGATCTGGACCATGCGGCCGGGGCCTTCCTCGTCCTTGGACTCCTTGGCCCGGCACATGACGATGAAGAAGTCGGCGGCCAGCCCGTTGGAGGTGAACCACTTGTGGCCGTTGATGACCCACTCGTCGCCCTCGCGGATGGCCGTGGTCTGAATGGAGCGCGGGTCCGAGCCCGCGTTCTCGGGCTCGGTCATGGAGAAGCCCGACTGCATGGTGCCCTCGACGAGTGGGAGCAGCCACTTCTTCTTCTGCTCCTCGGTGCCGTACTTCACCAGGATCGTCTGGTTGCCCGAGTTGGGGGCCACGACGCCGAACAGCGACGCCGCGCCGACGGCGTAGGCCAGGATCTCGTTCATGTAGGCGTGGGCCATGAAGTCGATCCCCATGCCGCCGTACTCGGGCGGCAGGTGCGGCGCCCACAGGCCCTCGGACTTGACCGTGTCCTCTATCTCGCGGCGGATCGCCCGTGACTCCTCGCGCTCGGTCTCGCTGGCGCCCCGGCGCCGGCCGTGCCAGAGGATCCCCTCGTTGGGCAGGATCTTCTCGTTGACGATGCGGGCAGTGCGCAGCCGGATGTCGTTGACGTGGTCACTCAGCCCCGGAGCGGGCGTCACGTTGATGGGCATGGGTCGGTCCCCCCGTGGGTCGATGCGTTGGTCCGGGCCGAACCTTAGGCAGATCCGCCGGACCGCTCCGCCGGGCCCGCCCGCTCGGCCCGCTCCGCCCGCTCCTCCCGCTCCGCCCGGGCGACCCAGCGCCCGGTGAGGGCGCGCTCGTAGCGGCCCCGCCCGATGAAGCTGACGGTCCAGCGGGCCAGCGCGCCGAAGCGGTTCTTGAAGCCGGTCAGGAAGGTGATGTGCACGACGAGCCAGAGCAGCCAGCCGGGGAGGCCGCCGACCTGGACGGGGCCGATCTTGGCCACGGCCCGGAAACGCGAGATCACGGCCAGCGTGCCCAGGTCCCGATAGCGGAAGGGCTTCGGCGCCTTGCCCTCCAGCCGGCGCACGATGGTGTGCGCGGCGTGCGCGCCGGACTGCATGGCGACCTCGGCCACGCCGGGCAGATCGTCCAGCGCCATCAGGTCGCCCACGACGAAGACCTCGGGGTGCCCGGGGAGCGAGCAGTCCGGCTCCACGACGACGCGTCCCGCCTTGTCCAGCTCCAGGCCGGCGGCGTCTGACAGGAGCTCGCCCAGGCCCGAGGCCCGGGTGCCGGCCGCCCAGATGCGGGTGGCGGCGTCTATGCGCACTGTGCCGCCATCGTCCTTGGTGATCACGACGCCGCGGTCGTCTATGCCGGTCACCATGGCGCCGAAGTGGATCTCGACCCCCAGCCGGCCGAGGTCGCGCGCCGTGATCCGGGACAAGCGCGGGCCCATGGACGCGACGAGCCGGTCGCCACCCTCGACCAGGACGACCCGCGCGTCCGCCGGGTCGATGCGGCGGTAGTTGCGGCGTAGGGCCCGCCGGGAGAGCTCTATCAGCTGGCCTGCCATCTCCACCCCGGTCGGCCCGCCCCCGATCACGACGAAGGTCATGAGGGCGCGGCGCGCCGTGTCGTCGGTCTCTGCCTCGGCGCACTCGAAGGCGCCGAAGATCTGGCCGCGCAGGGCGAGCGCGTCGTCCAGCGACTTCATGCCTGCGGAGTACGCGCGGAACTC
Organism: uncultured Acidimicrobiaceae bacterium; assembly: GCA_963834405.1. GTDB lineage: Bacteria > Actinomycetota > Acidimicrobiia > Acidimicrobiales > RAAP-2 > Bog-473. Next base: position 1,727,271 of record CAWIBX010000005.1, read on the forward strand.
GTCGTGCCCGAAATACGACGTGGTCGAGCCGCCCGCCACGATGAGGCTGTCGTAGCCCACCTCCAGCGGTCGCCCGAACTCGTCCGCGTGGACGACCCGCTCCTCGGTGTCGATGCGCACCACGTCGGCCAGGACCACGTTCAAGGACCGGTAGTTGCGCAGCACGTCGCGGATGGGCGGCGCGATCTGTCCCTCCGACAGGATGCCCGTCGCCACCTGATAGAGGAGCGGCTGGAACAGGTGGTGGTTGGTGCGATCTATCAGCGTGACGCGCACGGCTTCCCGCTTGAGCGCCTTGGCCGCGAAGAGCCCCCCGAACCCGCTCCCGATGATGACGATGTGGTGTCGCTCGTCCCTCGCGTCCGCGTTCACAGCAGCCGCTCCACGACGTCGCGGGCGTAGCGGGCCAGCGGCATCCCGTCGACTTCCTCGGGGGTGAACCAGCCGACAGCGTCGGTCGTGCCGTTGGACTCCGGCCGCAGCGACCCGGACCAGGAGTCGACGCGGTAGACGAGCCGCACGGTGTGCAGGCTGGTGCCGTCGGGAAGAGTGCGCACGTCGGAGAGCACGTCCAGGAGCGGGCCCAGGTCGACGGTGAGACCCGATTCCTCCTCTATCTCGCGGCGCAGCGAGTCGGGCGGGCTCTCCCCGTGCTGGACGCCGCCACCGGGAAGGAACCAGCGGCCCTGCACGGTCAGGGCCGGGGAGGCCCGGGCCAGGAGCAGGCGCCCGTCAGCGTCGCGGCAGACGCCGTAGGCCGCGATGCGCTGGCGTCTGTTCACGCTCGTCACACCGTGCATGCTGGTCGCCCACCGGAGCGCCCGCCAACTCCGGCGGCGCCGGCGTACAAGTACCCTGGCCGCCGCACCGGGGATCCGGGGATCGCCCGGCCACATGGGGGTGGACGAACGTGGAGACGTGGACGACGTGACGAACGTGACCGGCGTGAACGAGGCGGCCGAGCTCGAGGCCATACGGCAGCTGAAGTACGCGTACTTCCGCACGCTCGATCTCAAGGAGTTCGATGCACTGGGCGCCCTGCTCACCGAGGACGCCACCGCCTCCTATGAGGACGGGCGGACGGTGTTGTCGGGACGCGCCGCCATCGTCGAGTGGCTGTCAGCCGCGCTCTCCGACCCGGGCATGGTGACCGAGCACCACGGCCACCACCCCGAGATCACGTTGACCTCCGGCGCCGAGGCGGAGGGCACCTGGTACCTCCAGGACCGCGTCATCATCCCGGCGGCCGACCTCGAAATCGGCGGGACCGCGTTCTACCGCGACCGCTACGTCAAAACGCCCGAGGGCTGGCGCATCGCGCACACCGGGTACGTGCGCGTGTTCGAGGAACAGCGGACGCACTCGACGCTGGCGGTGCGCTCGTTCACATCTCGTTTCGGCTCGCCGGGCTGAAGGTGAAGCCGGGGTCGAAGAGCGTTGTCGGCGCGAGGGCCTTCTCAATGGCCTCGACGAAGTCGGGCTCGAGCACGACGTCGAGGGCCTTGACGTTCTCCTTGATCTGCTCGGGGCGGCTCGCACCCACAATGGCGGCGCTCACGTTCTGGTTGAGGAGCACCCAGGCCAGCGCGACCGACGCCGGGGTGTAACCCGCCTCGCGGCACAGCGCGGCGTACTTCTGCACCGGCTCGAGCACCTCGTCGCGCAGGAGCCAGCCCATTTCGCCGCCCTCGGGGCCGGTCGCCCGCGTCCCCGCCGGGGGCGACGCGCCCGCGCCCGGCTGGTACTTGCCGGTCAGGACCCCCTGGGCCAGCGGCGACCACACGATCTGCCCCACGCCTTCCTTCTCACACAGCGGGACCACCTCGGCCTCAATCACGCGCCAGATGAGCGAGTACTGGGGCTGGTTCGACACGATGCGGTCGAAGCCCATTTCGTCGGCCAGCCGCAGCGCGTCCGCGATCTGCTCGGCCGTCCACTCCGACACGCCCACGTAGTGCACCTTGCCCTGGCGCACCAGGTCGTCGAACGCGCGCAGCGTCTCCTCGAGCGGCGCCTCGTAGTCGTAGCGGTGGGCCTGGAGCAGGTCCACGTGGTCGGTCTGCAGCCGCTCGAGCGAAGCGTGCAGCGACTCCACGATGTGCTTGCGCGACAGCCCGCGGTTGTTCGGGTTCGGGCCCGTCGGCCAGTAGACCTTCGTGAAGATCTCTATGGAGTCGCGCGCCACGCCCTTGAGCGCCCGCCCCAGCACGGACTCGGCGGCCCCGAGCGCGTAGGCGTCGGCCGTGTCGAAGGTCGTGATCCCCTCGTCGAGCGCCGCCTTCACGCAGGCCGCTGCCGCCGCTTCCTCAATCTGGCTGCCGTGGGTGATCCAGTTGCCGTAGGCGAGGGCCGAGACCAACATGCCCGAATTGCCGAGATGCCGATAGTCCATGGCTCCGGAGCGTATCCGTGGGCTCCTACGCTCGTCCTGTGCCCGGTGAGGAGACCCTGCACGTGCGCCGCGGGCTTGACGTCCCGCTGTCGGAGATCGAGTGGCGCGCCACGACACCGGGCGGCCCCGGCGGCCAGCACGCCAACCGCACGCTCAGCCGGGTGGAGGTCCAGTTCGACGTCGCCGCCTCGCCCACCCTGGGCCCGCGCCAGCGCGCCCGGCTGCTGCAGCGGCTCGGCCCGGTGGTGCGGGCGAGCGCGTCGGAGTCGCGCTCGCAGGCCCGCAACCGCGAGCGGGCGCTGGAGCGCCTCGCCGCCAAGCTGGCCGACGCGCTGAAAGTCGAGCCGGCCCGCCGGCCGACCAAGCCGACCAAGCGCTCGCAGGAGCGCCGGGTGGAGTCGAAGCGGCGCCACGGGGAGGTCAAGCGCCGGCGGCGCCGGCCCGGCGTCGACGACGACTGACCCAGGCCGGCCGGCTCAGCCCGGCAGCGCAGCCCGGCAGCTCAGCCCGGCAGTTCAGCCGCCAAACTCGAACCCTTCGAGTGCGCCCGCCAGCCCGCCGTCGAGCTGGTCCAGCAGCTCCGCGTCGTCCTCGGCCCGCGGCCCGCGCAGCGCCGTCAGCGCGGCGTAGCCCTCGGCCACCAGCGTGGCGTCCTCGGCGCCGGCGTCGGCCAGCCCGAGGTCGCCCGAGTGGGGGAACGGCGACCCGACCGTCAGCACGATCTCGCCCTTCTCCTCCGGCTCGCCCTCCATGACCGAGCGCGCCGCCTCGGCGGCCGCCGGGCCTTCCATCTCCTCGGGGTTGGGCGCCACCCACGTGCCGGCACCGCCGCCCCGGGCGGACTTGATCAGGCCGGCGCCGCTCACCCGGGCCCAGCGCACGCCGCGGATCTCCCCGAGTGGCAACGCCGGCACGTTGAGGTTGAGCACCGTGCGCACCGGCGCGTCCATCAAAAGGGGGATGAGGGCGACGGCCAGCTCGGCCGCCGACCCCCACGGCTCCGGTTCCGGGCCCGCCCGCAGCGAGACCGCCAGCGCGCTGATCCCCAGTTGGCTCGCCGTCAACGCCGCGCCCACCGTGCCCGAGTGGAGCACCGACCGTCCCACGTTGACCCCGCGGTTGATGCCCGACAGCACCAGGTCCGGCTTCGGCCCCACGGCACCCAGTGCGCCCGCAATCACCGCGAGCGCCGGCGACGCGTCAAGCCCGTACGCCTCGACCTGTTCGGCCCCCTCCACGAACGCCCGCTGGTAGGTGATGGCCGTGCGGTCCACCACGTGCCCGACCGACGCGCTCGCCCCGCTGTAGTTGGAGCTGGGCGCCACCACCACGACCTCGTGCCGGGTCCCGGGACCGTCCGCTCCGGCCGCCTCCGCCCAGCGCACCACCGACCGGGTCAGCGCCGCCAAGCCAGGTGCCCCCACCCCGTCGTCGTTGGTCACGAGAATCCTCACGCCGCTGCACGCTACCGGCCCCCGCCCGAGCCGCCCGGGCCGCCCCCGGGGCCGTCACCGGGCGTTCGTGTCCCGGTCACCCGCCCGTCGCGGGCGTCGCGGGCACCCTCCCCCCTCCCGCCTGTCCTGGGGTGATTCAATTCACTCGCCATGAGCCTCCGGACGCCCAGGATCTCGGTCGCCTCGCCGACCGGGCAGCAGTGGCGCATCGGGCACGGGCGCCAGGAGCTGGTCGTCTGTGAGGTCGGGGCCACACTGCGCTCGTACACGGTGGGGGACACGCCCGTTCTCGATGGCTTCGGCCCCGACGAGTGGTCGCACTCCAGCCGCGGGCAGGTCCTGGCCCCCTGGCCCAACCGTCTGGCCGACGGGCGCTACGAGTTCAACGGGGTGCGGGCCCAGGCCGCGCTCGACGAGCCGGAGCGGCGCAACGCCATCCACGGCCTCGTGCGCTGGCTGCCCTGGACCCTGCAGACGCGCCATCAGAACCAGGTGTCGCTGCGGCTGCAGCTCCACCCCTCGCCCGGCTACCCGTTCTCGCTCCTCCTCGAGCTCGAGTACCACGTGGGTCGGGACGGCCTCACGGTCACCACCAGGGCCCAGTCCATGGAGGAGGGCCCCGTGCCGTTCGGCCTGGGCTTCCACCCCTACCTCACCGCCGGGCCCGAGTCCGTCGACGGGGCCATCCTGCTGGTGCCGGCGCGCCACACGCTCGACCTCGACGACCGCGGGCTGCCGACCGGCGCGCTCACGCCGGTGGAGGGCACCGAACGCGACTACACGACGGCCCGTTTCGTCGGCCCCGCCGTCCTCGATACGGCCTACACCACCCTGGAGCGGGACGCCGGCGGCCTCGCCCGCGCCAGCCTCGACGCGCCCGGCGGCGCCACCGGCGCCGAGCTCTGGGTCGATCGCGGCTTCCCCTACCTCATGGTGTACACGGGCGACACGCTGACCGAGGTGGCGCGGCGCCGGCGGGCGGTCGCCATAGAGCCCATGTCGTGCCCGCCCAACGCCCTGCGGACGGGCAAGGACGTCATCGGCCTGCAGCCGGGGCAGGAGTGGTCGGCCCGCTGGGGCATCGTCCCGCGGTGAGTCGCCCGTGACGGCACCGCTGGCCGGCCACGTCGCGCTCGTCACCGGTTCGTCGAGCGGCATCGGCGCCGCGACCGCCCGCGCCTTCGCCGACGCGGGCGCCGCCGTCCTCGTCAACTCGGCGCGCTCGGTGACCGCGGGCGAGGCCGTGGCGGCCTCGCTGCCCGACGCCCTCTACGTGCAGGGCGACATCACGGAGGAAGGCACGCCCGAGCGACTCGTGGCGGCGGCCGTCGACCGCTGGGGGCGCCTCGACACCCTCGTCAACAATGCGGGTACCACCGCCGTCATCCCACACCACGACCTCGCGGCGGCACCCGTCGACGTGTGGCGCCGCATCTTCGAGACGAACGTTTTCGGCACGTGGGCCATGACCGTGGTCGCCCTGCCCGCGTTGCGCGAGGCCCGCGGTTCGGTGGTCAACGTGGCGTCGGTCGCGGGCGTGCGTCCGGTGGGCTCGTCCATCCCCTACGCGTCCAGCAAGGCCGCGTTGAACCACCTGACCGTGCTGTTGGCCAAGGTGGTCGGGCCCGAGGTGCGGGTGAACGCGGTGGCGCCGGGGCTGGTGGACACGCCGTGGACCGCCGACTGGGACGTGATCCGCCAGGCGGTGCAGCAGATGGCACCCTTGCGCCGCTCGGGCCGGCCCGAGGACATCGCCGAGGTGATCCTCGCCCTGGCCCGTTCGGCCTACGTGACGGGGCAGGTCCTGGTGGTCGACGGCGGGATGTCGATCGCGACCTGACGCGGTCCCGTGCCCCGACCGTCGGGCGCGTGGCAGAGTGCCGGCATGCGATTCGTCGTGTTCGGGGCCGGCGCCATCGGCGGCGCGGCCGGCGCCCGGCTGTTCCAGAAGGGCTACGAGGTGACCCTCGTGGCGCGGGGTGCGCACGGGGAGGCCCTGCGCTCGGGCCTGGTCCTCGAGGCCCCGGACGAGTCCGTCACGCTCCCCATCCCTACCGAGACCGACCCGTCGCGCCTGAGCTGGACCGACGACACCGTCGTGCTCCTGGCGGTCAAGGGGCAGCACACCGACGAGGCGCTCGGGCAGCTCGTCGCGGCCCCGGCCGGGACGCCGGTGGTCTGCATGCAGAACGGCGTCGAGAACGAGCGGCGCGTGCTGCGGCACTTCGCCAACACCTACGGCATGTGCGTGATGTGCCCGGCCACCCAGCTGCGGCCCGGGGTGGTGCAGGTGCACTCGGCGCCGGTGACCGGCCTGCTCGACCTGGGCCGGTACCCGGAGGGCATGGACGACGCGGGCCAGGCCATCGCCGACGCCATCGACACGACGACCTTCCAGTCGGTCGCCCGGCCGGACATCATGCGGTGGAAGTACCGCAAGCTGCTCATGAACCTGGCCAACGCGGTCGAGGCGCTCTCCGGCCCCGGGGGCCGCTTCAGCCCGCTGGCCAAGGAGGCGCAGCGCGAGGGCAAGGAGGCCCTGGCCGCCGCCGGCATCGCGGTCGCCAGTGCGGAGGAGGACCGTGCGCGCCGGGCCGATCACCTGCAGCTGTCCACGACGACGTCGGGGGACTGGCGGGGCGGGTCGACCTGGCAGAGCCTCGCCCGCGGCGCCGGGTCCATCGAGGCCCCGTTCCTCAACGGTGAGATCGTCCTCCTGGGCGCTCTGCACGGCGTCCCCACCCCGGTGAACGCGTTGCTCGAGCGACTCGCCGTGCAGGCGGCCGCCGAGGGGGCCGCGCCGGGGACGTGGGGGATAGAGGAGCTGAGCGCGCGGGCCGGGGTCCCCCATGGCGAGTGAGCGCGCCGGCGCGCTGGCGGACGACTTCGCGACGGCGAACGCGGAGGCAACGGCGTTCGTGCGCGGCTGCAGCGACGACGAGTGGAACCGGACCGTGCCCGGGGAGGGCTGGTCGGTGGCGGTGGTGCTGCACCACATCGCCGTGAGCCACGGCCACGGCGTGCGCTGGCTGACGGACATGCGGAGCGGCGAAGGGGTCACCGACACGGCGGAGGGCATCGACCGCGAGAACGCCGCCCACGCGGTGCGCATGGAACGGGTCGGCAAGGACGAGACGGTCACCCTGCTCGAGCAGAACGGCGCCGAGCTCGAGGAGGCCCTGCGCTCCCTGTCCGAGGACGAGCTCGACCGCAGTGCGCCCTTCGGTCCCGCCGGCGGGCGCGCCTTGCCCACCGAGGCACTCGCGGCCGTCGCGGCCCGCCACACCCGCGAACACCTGGCGCACGCGCGCCACGCGGTCGCCCCCTGAGCCGGCGGACGCCGCCGTCAGTCCGCGTGCAGAGCGGCCTGCACTTCGTCGGCCGCCTCGGGCCGCAGCGCACCCGGCGCCTCGACGCGCAGCTGGTGCACGACACCCGTGAAGGGCGCCGGGGGCTCGTAGCGCGGCGACACCGGGAATCCGGAGTCGTGGCCGAAACGCAGTCCCGCCCCTCCGTGCTGGAGCGCGAGGGGGAGCGTCCCCTCGACCGGCGTCTCGTCCACCTGCGCGCCGTCCACGAAGAGCACCATCCGCCCGTCGTCGCCGTGGCCGCCCAAGCCGTAGAAGACGGCGATCTCGTGCCGCCCCGCCGCCAGCGACGCCGGGGTGGCGAGCTCCAGCGCGTCGGCGGCGCGCGCGAAGGTGAAGTGCATACGGCCGTCGACCGCGTAGAGCGCGTAGCCCCCGAACCAGTCGCCGAGGGCGAAGACGACGCCGGACGCCCCGGCGTCGACGTCGACGTCCGCCGTCATGCGGAAGCCGCCCCACAGCAGGGGAACCGACTCGTCGCACACGGGGCCGCCCCCCGGCCGGAACGTGCGGCCCGGCCCGGCCGGCCAGGCCGGCGGGACGAACCCGGCCAGGCGGTCGACCAGGCCGTCGGAGATGGGCAGCACGTTGTTGCGTGCCGCCTCGGCCATCCAGAGCTCAGTGAGGTGCCGAACCCGCTCCGGTTCCTCGGCGGCGCGGTCGGTGGACTCGGAGAAGTCCTCTCCCAGGTCGAAGAGCTCCCAGCGGTCGTCGTCGAAGCGGCGGCTCCCGACGGCGAGCTCCTCCTCGTCGCGCACGCCCGTGCTGATGTGGTCGGTCGTGGCCTTCCAGCCGTCGTGGTAGATGGAGCGCGAGCCGAGCATCTCGAAGTACTGGGTGCGCCGTGACTCCGGCGCCGCCGGGTCGCTCAGCACCGGCAACAGGCTGAGCCCGTCCATGGGTTGTTGCGCCACGCCGTCGACCGCTTCGGGCACCTCCAGCCCGGCCGCCTCCAGGACGGTCGGCATGAGGTCCACGGCGTGGGTGAACTGCGGGCGCATGGCGCCCGGGCTCGCGACGTGCCCGGGCCAGTGGACGATGAGCGGGGTGCGCGTCCCGCCGAGCCAGGTGTAGCGCTTCCAGAGACGGAGCGGTGCGTTGCCCGCCCAGGCCCAGCCCCAGGAGTAGTGGTTGTAGGTCGTGTAGCCGCCCCAGTCGTCGTAGTGGGCGAGGTTCTCCACCAACGACTCCTGGCCGTGGGCGGTGAAGCGGTGCTCGTTGAACGTGCCCTGGGTGCCGCCTTCGGCGCTGGCCCCGTTGTCCGAGAACACCAGCACCATGGTGTTGTCCAGGTACCCGAGCCGTCCCAGCGACTCGAGCACCCGCCCGATCTGGGCGTCGGTGTGGGTGAGGAAGCCGGCGAACACCTCCTGCTGCCGTGCGAACATACGCCGCTCGTCGGCCGAGAGGTCGTCCCACGCGGCGACCCACGGGGGGCGCTCGGTCAGCGTCGTGCTCTCGGGGACGACCCCCGCCGCCACCTGGCGCGCGAACACCTCGTCCCGCCAGGCGTCCCATCCCTTGTCGAAGACCCCGCGGTAGGGCTCCACCCACTCGGGCCGCACGTGGTGGGGCGCGTGCATGGCCCCGAACGCGAGATAGAGGAAGTACGGCTTGCCCGGCGCCGCCTGCTGCTGGTCCTGCACCATGCGGATCGCCTGCTCGGCCAGGTCCTCGCTCAGGTGGTAGCCGTCCTCGGGGCGCCGCGGCGGCTCCACGTAGTGGTTGTCGCTGAGGAGGTTCGGCGTCCAGTGGTTGGTGTCGCCTTGCAGGAAGCCGTAGTACCGCTCGAAGCCCAGGCCGAGCGGCCAGGTGTCGAAGGGGCCCGCGGCCGAGCGCTGCCAGCGCGGGGTCAGGTGCCACTTGCCGACCGCCAGCGTCGAATAGCCGGCGTCCCGCAGGAGGCGGGGGAGGGTGGCGGCGCTCTTGGGCAGCCGTCCGTGGTAGCCGGGAAAGCCGAGCGGGATGTCGGTGAGGAACCCCAGCCCGACGGCGTGGTGGTTGCGTCCGGTCAACAGACAGGCGCGCGTCGGTGAGCACAGGGCGGTCACGTGGAAGCGGTTGAACGGCGCGCCGTCCGCCGCCAGGCGGTTCATGTGCGGTGTCGCGATGTCGGAGCCGAACGAGCCCAGGTGCGCGAAGCCGGTGTCGTCGAGGACGACGACGACGACGTTCGGCGCGCCGGCCGGCGGCTTGGGGTCGTGGGGGAAACTCGGTGTCGACTCCGCCGCCGTGAAGCCGATCTCCTGGTGTTCGGTCATGGCAGGTGACGATATCGGGTCGGGGTCGCGTCGCCCGGGCCATGGCTAACGTGGGGCCGATGCAGGGCCACCTGCCCGGACCGCCGCAGCCGCACTTCCCCACCGGGCTCGCGCCCTACGTCGGCTATCTGGCCACCCGTGAGCCGCGGCCCTTCGATGACCGGCCCCCGGCCGAAGGTTCCGGTGACGAGACTGGCGCCTACCCGGCGCTCGATCAATTCGACGACGTCGGGAGCTGGGAGCGGATACACCCTCCGCTGTTCAAGGCGACCGCCGTGGTCGTCTCACTCAGCCTGGTGCTGGCCGGCCTCGGCACCGTCGTGCAGCTCCTGCTCGCCGGTCACTGAGAGGGCCTGCGTCGGCGGCGCGCCCGCAGCCCGAGTGCAGACGCCGCGGCGAGGAGCGCCAGCGCGCCGAGCACGGCCCCGATGATGACGCCGGTGTCGGATCCGGACGAGCCCGCGTCGTGGGCCGGCGTCGCCGCGGCGCGTGTCGACGGGGTCGGGGAGGGTGGCGTGGTGGTCGTCGTGGTCGTCGTGGTTGCGGGTGCCGCTGCCGCGGGCGCGCGGTACGCCACGACCCGATTCGCCGTGGGCACCAGCAGGTAGCCGGCACCGACTCCGGGCGTGGGGAAGTGGTTCGCCGGGGCGCCCACCGCCGCTTGCGCCCGCACGCTTCCCGTGGCCGGGTCGAGCCCGTAGAGGACCCCGTTCTGTCCGATGGTCCAGACCAGGCCCGCCGCCACGATCGGTGGGCCGCCAGCGTCCCCCGAGCTCCACAGCAGCTTGAGAGCCGCCGGAGAAATGGACACCTGCACGGCGATCACGCCGCTGAAGCACGGGAGATACACGGTCGTCCCCACGAACGCGACGCCGCCGTCGATGTCCTGGCTGCATGCGGCGGGCAATGAAGCTTGCTGACCGCCGATCCCCCCGAGCGACGCGCCGTTGAGCAGGTACACGGCGCGCGTCTTGCCGGCGGCGACCACCTGACCGTCGGACAGGAGGGCGACGGCGGTCGACAAGTCGAGGTCGCGTGCGTTGTTCGACGCCCAGTTCGTCGGCGCGAAATATTGCAGGAGCGACAGTGACGGCGAGAGCTCCAGCACGGAGTCGCTGTCGTCGTAGGCGTGGCTGGCCGAGTAGACCGAACCGTTGCCGGCGGTGACCCACACGTCGCCCTTCGCGTCGACCACCGGGGCCGCACCGCCCATCCAGATGGCCCCCTGGCTCTCCCCGCTGCCACTGTCGACCGCGAAGTCGGCTGCCGTCCCGCCCGCCTCGGGCACCGAGACCACCCACCCGTGGTAGCTGGCGCAGTCGCCGTAGTTGCCGCCGAAGCCGAAGACGACGCGCCCGTTGTCCAGTGTCAGCCCGGTCCGCTGGAGCAGCGCGGACGGCGTGCTGCCCGGGGGGTCGACGTCCTGGGTCAGCTCGGTCTTGCCCGTCGCCTTGTCCAGCCCGACCAGCTCGTGCGCGGGCGCGCCGTTGACCAGCTCGTCGGCCACGACGAAGAGCTCGGAGCGGGAGGTGTCGATGACCGGGGTCCCGGTGACGCCGACGGTGGGGGTGATGTCCCCGCACGGGAGGGCGCTCGAGGGGACGGCGGTGCCGAGGTGGACCGACCAAGCCACGGCACCGTTCGCCGCCGACAGCGCGTAGACCGTGTCGTTCTCGGTCGCGACGAAGACACGGCCACCGGAGACCAGGGGTTCCCCGTAGAGCTGGCCGTCGAGCGCCGCGGACGACCACGCCGGGGAGCCGGTGGCCACCGAGGCGACGCCGGTGGCGACGCCGTCCCCGGCCGGGTCGCCGTGGTACACGGTCCACGAGGACGGTGTGGACGTGAGGGCGGCTGTCGCTTCGGCTGCGCCGCTCACAGCCCCAGCAGGCGTGAAGGTGAACGCCGCGACCACGATGCCGAGAAGGACGCCTGATCGGGTCGTCCCCCGGGTCGCCGGGGCAGGACGCAACCGCTGCCTGGTCAGGACGTCCCTGAACGGCCGCGGCGTCGCAGCGTCGCGTCGACGGCAACCGCAACGAGAAGGACGAGAGCCGTGGCGATGTCGGTGCCCGCCGTGCTGATGTTGAGGAGAGCGAGACCGTTAATCAGGGTGGCGATCACCAGGCCCCCCAGCAGTGGGTGGATGGCTTTGCCATAACCACCGAACAGGCTGGCGCCTCCGATCACCGCAGCGGCGACGGCGTACAGGACCTCCGTGCCGCCGTCGAAGCCGACGGAGAATGAGCCAAGCCGTGATGCATAGACCAGGACGGCCAACCCAGCGGTGAGGCTGCAGAGCATGAACCCGATGGTTCGGACCATGGTGACGTTGATGCCGGCCCGCCGGGCGGCTTCGGGGCTGGCACCGATTGCATAGAAGTAGCGACCGAGTTTCGTACGTGCCAGCAGGAACGACTGCCCCGCCAGGATCACGATGACGAATGGTATGGCCCACGGGACGCCGTGCACCGGTGACGTGGCGATGCCCCGGTTGAGGTTGCAGATATAGACCAAGGCGCCGCCGGCGATTGCCACTGCGGCAATGGTGAGGACCGTGATGCTAAGGGGTGGCGCGCTGAGCCCTTTGGACCGGCGCCGCGCCGTGCGGAACACCGAGGTCACCCCGAACAGAGCGACGACGACGACGAGCACGACCCAGCCGGCGACCGGGGTCATGTTGCCACTGACGAGGTCGTCGACGACGTTGTTCGAGATCGTGATTACGCCGCCGACCGCGCCCTTGTCGACGTCGAAGACATAGATGAGAACGCCCTGCCAGCCCAGCAGGCCAGCCAGCGTCACCACGAAGGACGGGATTCTGAGCCGGGTGATGATCGTCCCCTGGAAAAAGCCGATGACCGCGCAAGCGGCCAGCCCCACGATGATCGCGGCCCACCAGGGCCAGTTTTGGGGGGCCCCCATGAGCGCCAGCGCGATGGCCGTTCCGACCGCGCCGACGAATGCGACGGAGAGGTCGATCTCGCTGAGGATCAGGGCATAGAGCTCGGCCATGCCGAGCAGGATTATGAACGCGGCCTGGATGAACAGGTTGACGATGTTGGTGGCGGTGAGGAAGGCGCTGGACTGGATGTCGAAGAAGATGAAGATCACGATCAGCCCGGCGATGATCGGGAGTGCACCGCTCTCGCCCCCGCGGATGCGCCGCCACCACGCACGGAGGTAATCGCCCAGAGAGTCCGCGAGAACGTCCGGGGCCAGGACGACGAGGGATTCCGGATCGAGTGCGCTGTCGGCGGCGCCGACGGCAGCGCTGACGTTGGCCGAGGGGTCGTCCGGGTTCTCCCCCGATGCCACGGGGTCGTCGATCGTGTCGGTCATCGGCCCATCACCCCGCCGCCCGTGTGGACTCGCCTGTGGTCATGTAGTCGACGACGACTTGGCGGTCGAAACCCTCGGCGGGACCCTCTGTGACCAGTCGGCCGAGATACAGGATCGCGATCACGTCGGCCACTTCGAAGACATCGTTGAGGTTGTGCGAAATGAGCAACACGGCCGTGCCCTGACTGGAGAGCCGCTTGATGAGGTCGAGAACCTGGCGCGTCTGGGCCACGCCGAGGGCGGCCGTCGGCTCGTCCATGATCAAGAGCTTGGCCTTCCGCATGACGGCCTTGGCGACGGCGACCGACTGGCGCTGGCCACCGGAGAGCGAGGCGACGGGCTGGCGGATGGAGCGGACGGTCGTCACGTGGAGGTCCACCAGGGTCTGGCGCGCCTCCTGCTCCATCGACACCTCGTCCAGCAGGCCGTAGCGCAACGTCTCGTGCCCGAGGAACATGTTCTGCACGATGTCGAGGTTGTCGCAGAGGGCCAGGTCTTGGTAGATCGTCGTGATCCCGAGGGCCTCGGAGTCGTTGGGGGAATGGACGTGGACGGCCCTGCCCTCCCAGAGGATCTCGCCCTCCGTGGGCTGCCAGAGACCTGCGATGGTCTTGATTGCCGTCGACTTGCCGGCACCGTTGTCGCCTACGAGGGCCGTGACCTTCCCGGCCTCGACGGTCAGGTTCACGTTGCTGAGGGCCTGCACGGCACCGAACATCTTGCTCACGCCCTGCAATTCCAGCAGCGACACACCTTCGGTCATGTTGGAACCCCCTGTGGCCACGACCGCTGAAACTGATGTGAAGAACTCCCCGTAACCGACCCCCGCCCGTGGGGGGGACGGGGGGTCGTCCTGGACTACCTCTGGATTGACACTACCTAGCCGAGAAAACTCCGACCGGGAATGCCCGTTGTTGGCTTTACGGCTTGATGCCCGCCGCGGTGCACTTGCTGGCATACGAGCCGGTGCAGAGCTGCGAAGCCGGCACGAAGTTGTCCTTGATGATCGTGGCGTTCATGTTCTTGGTGGTCACCCACTCAGGCTTCTCGAGGACGGAGGGAACGCTGACGCTCGCCGTCGTGTCCTCCGTCTTGCCGTTGACGAGAGAGGCGGGCGGCGTCTTCCCCGCCCTCAGGTACAGGGCCAACGCCACTGCCGCCTGTGCCTCCAGGTAGATCGGCTTGTAGACCGTGCCGCACTGGTAGCCCGACAGCACGTTCTGCAGGCCCGTCAGCGTTGCGTCCTGCCCCGTAGTCGGGAAGGTCTTGGGCTTGACGTGGAGCGACTGCAAGTACGTGATGATCGGGGCGCCGGTCTCGTCATTGGGGATCAGCACCGCGTTGGTGTTCGGATGGGCCGTGTACACAGCCTGGAACTCGGTTTCGGCGGTGGGCGGGTCCCATGTGCCGGCCGTATGGGCGACAACCGTCCACTTGTGACTCGTGAAGTAGGGATTGATGACGGAGTCATAGCCCTGTGCGAACAGCGTCGCGTTGTTGTCCGTCACCGCGCCGTGCATGACGACGACTTGCGGCTTGCTGACGTGCCAGGCCGAGACGCAGCTCACGAGGCCCTGCCCCATGACCTTGCCGACCGTGACGTTGTTGAAGCTGACGTAGTAGGCGCGGCTCCCGCCGAGGGTGAGGCGGTCGTAGTCGATGACCTTGACACCCCGAGACTTGGCGTAGCTCTCGATCTGCGCCCCCACGCCGGAGTCGATCGGGTCGACCAGCAGCACCGTGGCCCCGTTCGAGATGTCGGTCTGGGCGTCGGTCAGCTGGGTGGCGTCACTCCCGAGGGCGTTCTGCACCACGTACTCGGACGAGCTGAGACCGGCCGTGGAGAGGGCCTTGGTGATGTCGGGCTGGTCGAACTCGACATAGCGCGTCGAGCTCACGGTGTCGGGCAAGATCGCAGCCACCTTGCCGTGCCCCGCCGCGGCTAGCGACTTGAACTGCTTCATGACGGTGAAGCTGTTGTTGAACGAACTCACCGATATGCCCGACGGTGTGGTCGTCGCACGCACCGAGGCCGAGGCCTCGCCGCACACAGCCCCGACCAGCATCGCCGACAGTGCGAGGGAAAGCCCCCCGAGGATGCCTGCTCTACTGAAGCGCATTCTCTCTCCTTTGCTCCGAGCCCCCCGCCGAACGGGCCTTCATGTTTGCTTTGTCTGCCGGATTGTTTGCTTCGTCTGTCGGTTGCCACCCCTCGTTGGCGTCTATCGCCACGGTCACTGCAGCTTTGTTGCAGTTTCAAGAACCTTACATGTCGAAATGGTCCCTTGCTGAATTGCGCCTGAGAGTTTTGGCGGGAAGTGCCCACCCGAAATTGGGGCGTGGGTGCGGACCGCCGGGAGCGCGTTCAGGTCTGAGAGGCGGCGGCCGCCTGCCACGCCGCTGCGCCCGCGAGCGCTGCGTCGTCTCGCAGCGCAGACGGCACGACGTCCAGATCGTCGGGGTGATGCTCCGGATGGGCCATCACCAACTTCCGGACCGCCCCGAAGAACTCGGGTTGGCAGCCCAGTCCGCCTCCGACGACGACCACGTTCGGATAGAAGGACAGGACGAGGTTCGAAACCCCCGCCGCACAGGCGGCGATGGCGTCCTCCCAAATGGCCGCCGCAGCTCTGTTGCCCGCCTTGGCCGCGTCGTGGACGGCCCGCGCGTCGAGGTCCCCCAACCCCGTCTCGCGCGCCAGACGGGCCAACCCGCTGCCCGAGCCCAGCTCCTCGAGCGTGCTCGGCGAACCCTCCCGCCACGCGCGCCAGTCGATGACGGTGTGGCCTACCTCGGCCAGGGACCGGGTGCCACGGACCAGGCGGCCCGCGTGGACCACCCCTGCGCCGATCCCAGTCGAGATCGTGATGTAGGCGACGTCCGTGAAGCCCGCTCCCGCACCGAATACTGCCTCGCCGACGCCGGCCAGGTCGGCGTCGTTCGCCACGTAGACCGGCAGGCCCAGGCGGCGCGAGAGCTCGTCGCTCGACAGGAGCTTGGTCCAGCTCTCCGGGAGGTGCGGTGCCCACAGGAGCCGCCCCGACGCGTGGTCCACGACGCCCGGCAATCCGACGACGGCGTGCGCCACCTCCCCCGGGCGTTCTGACCCGACCGACCGGATGAGCTCGATCAGGCCCCCGGGTGCATCGGCGTGACTGGGGGTGACGGCCGAGCGCCGAGAGAGGATGCGGCCCGTGGCGTCCACGAGGGCGGCCCGCATCTGCGTCCCTCCGGTATCCGCGGCCAGGAAGACCGCCTTCTCGGTCATGTACGCCGCCTCACGGATGGAAGTCTGGCGCGCCGGCTCCCGTCGCGCGCCAGGCGACCACATAGGACTCGTGTGCAACCAGGAAATGGAGCAGTGCATACTCGACGAGCAATCCGGTCTCCGAACCGGGAGCGTCTTGCACCACGCCGATGGCGATGACCGGCACCTAGGCCATGGCTGAGCCTGCGTCTAACCGGTGTCCTCGTTGGTGGCGGCCGCCCCCTCGGGTCCGTACCCGGCGTTGCGCAGCAACCGGCGCAGCGTGGCGACCAGGTCGGCGTCAATGTCCTTGTGGCGGGGCGGATCGAAGACCTCCGTCTCGGACCCGATCGTGACCAGGTAGGTCCCTTTGTGCCTCTCCTGCACGTTCCCCACCGCCTCCAGGAGGGAGAGCACCGAGTGCCACTCAATGTTGTGGCTCAGGGGATGGCGGAAGATGTGGGCCAGGGTGTCCCGCTGATGGCTGTTGAGGTGCTTCTCTGACCCCACGGTGGCTCCTCCAAGTCCGGCGCTGCGGCGAAAACCAGGGTGCGACATCCTCGCGCAGGCGCCGCCGGCGGGGCAGCCGCCGGTCAGGACTTGTAGTGGAAGGTCTCGATCGGCTGGCCGGTCAGAGCGCGTTGCATCGCCGGCCCGACCACCGGTGTCAGGAACGAGGCGTACTCCGCGGTGATGTGGTTGTCGTCCCGGTACACCAGGAGGTTGTCGACCATCACGGCACAGGTCGCCGGCGTGCAGAACCACGGCTGGGTGTCGACGTAGGTCCCGCCGTTGGTCGTGACAGCGGTGGTCTCGGCCTCGATCCCGCCCTGGTTGAGGCCGACGCCGACGGGGACCGTGCAGGCCGTGGCGTTGGTGAGGTTGCCCGACAGGCACCCCGGTACGTCGAAAGGCGGCTTGGGAACGGGGCCGAACACCATCACCTGCGCCCCGGTGGCGCGGATGGCCGCCACCTCCTGGCCCAGCCCGCTGAGCCACACCTGGCTGTAGGGCGTGAAGCCGTAGATGTCGGTGTAGTGGCGGGCCACGCCCAGAATGACGAGCGCAGGGTGCATGGACTGAATCTGGGCGAGCACGTCGGCCTGCCACTCGTCGCACTCGGTAAAGGTCCGGCCCAGTACCGGGCTGAAGATCGGGAGTGGGAAGGGCGGGCACGTCGCCTTGGTCCAGTTGATCAGCTTCCAGCCGTACTGCTGCGCAGCCTGCTCCACGGCCGGGAACCACATGGCGGCGTGCGAGTCGCCGAACAAGATCACGGTGGTGTTCGACGAGGTGTCCCCGAACGTGCAGGACCGCAGCGAGGTGTCGGTGTAGCTGTCCAGGCATCCGTCCACAAAGACGGGAGGCTCGTCCGCGTTCGCGTTCGGCAGGGAGGGCTTGAGGTTGGTCGGCACATCCTTGACCGGGAGCGTCCGCGACACCTGCTTGTTGATCGCCGCGGTTCCCTCGTCGAGCTGCGACAGGACGGGGTTGGTCGCGGGCGCCGGGGCGTCCTGGGCACGGGCGGTCGTCGCGCGCACGGCGGCGGCGGCCACGGGCGCTCGTCCCGTACCGGTCAGGCTGGGGAGCGAAAGGACCGACAGCACGCATGCGGCGACCGCCCCGATCGACAGCGCGGCGCCGAAGCTGAGGCTCCGTCGCGTGTTCGTCGTGAGCCAGCTCGACAGGCGTACCGGGCGTTCCAAAAGGACGAAGGTGGCGATCGCCACCAGGAAACTGAACGCCGCCACCCCCAGGTTCTGGCCCAGCGACAGGGCGTGCCCGAGAGCGGCCGGGACGAGGATGAGGAAGGGCCAGTGCCACAGGTACCACGAGTACGACACCCGGCCGGTCACCTGCATGGGCGCGGCGCGCAGGACGCGGGCCGGACCACGCGACCCGCCCGGCGCCGCGCCCGCCGCGATGATCGCAACAGTGCCCAACACCGGCACCAGGGCGGCCGTGCCCGGGAAGGGCGTCGTCGTGGAGAAGGAGAGGACGGACCACAACACCAGCCCGAGCCCGAGCCAGCCCAGGAGCGGCGCGCCCTTGAGCCGCGCGACGACGGGCGCGCCGAGTGCGATGAGCCCGCCCACGGCCAGCTCCCAGGCGCGGGTCGGCAATGAGAAGAAGGCCCAGGGCTCGGACGCGTGCGTCAGCCAGATGGAGAAGGCGCAGGACGACACCGCGATGACGCCCAAGACCGCGGCTGCGGTGACGCGGGACGGCATGCCGCTCGGCGCGTCGGCGTACGCGGCGCGTGACGCTCGCCGCCGCCGCCAGACGAGCGACGCCGCCAGCAGCACTGCCGGCCAGAGCAGGTAGAACTGTTCCTCGACGCCGAGGGACCAGTACTGCTGGAACGGTGAGGGCGGGGCGGAGGCGGTGAGGTAGCTCGTCTGGAGCAGCGCGAAGCGGTAGTTGCCGACGTAGAGCGCGCAGGCCACCCCGTCCTTGAGCGTCGCCCGGGCGGCGAGCGGGGGAAGGATGGCCGCCGAGGCGATCGCCGTGGCCGCGAGGACGAAGAAGGAGGCGGGGAGGAGGCGCCGGATGCGGCGCGCGTAGAAGTTGCTGAAAGAAAGCTGGTGGCGTTCCTGGACCTCGCGCCAGAGGTGATCGGTGATCAGATAGCCCGAGATGACGAAGAAGACGTCGACGCCGACGTAGCCGCCCGGGACGGCGCCGACGTGGGCGTGGTAGAGGACGACCGCGAGGATCGCGACGGCGCGGAGCCCCTCTATGTCCTTGCGGAACCGCTGCCGTCGCCGGCGCTTCAGACCGCCGGCCTGCGGCGGCGTCACCTGCTCACACCCGACCCCCGGAGTTCCCGTGGCAACGTAGCACCGGCCTCCGGCGCATCTGTGGACGTCACAGCTGTGCGCAGGGACGACAGCGATCCGGCCCGGGGGAGACCAGACGCGGGGAATTGGGGTACAGACTGGGTGCCGCGCCGAAGGAGGTGGCCATGCGGTTTCGCGACCGGGTCGAGGCCGGGCGACGCCTGGCCGAGACGGTCCGGCAGGCCGGCCTGGGGTTGAACACGGTGGTGCTCGGGTTGCCCCGCGGGGGCGTGCCGGTCGCATTCGAGGTGGCCGACGCGCTCGGCGCGCCGCTCGATGTCATCGTCGTGCGCAAGCTCGGTGTCCCCTTCCAGCCCGAGCTCGCCATGGGGGCCATCGGTGAGGGCGGGGTCCGGGTCGAGAACCCCGATGTCTTGCGGGCGGCGGCCCTGACCCAACTCGATCTCGAGGCGGTGGAACAGCGGGAGCGGGTCGAGCTGGAGCGGCGCGCCCACGAATACCGCGGCGGCCGGCCGCGCCTCGACCTGACCGGGCGCTGCGCCGTCGTCGTCGACGACGGCATCGCCACCGGTTCCACGGCGCGTGCGGCCTGCCGGGTGGTGCGGGCCCTCGGTGCGCGACGGGTCGTCGTGGCCGCGCCGGTGGCCTCACGGCTCGCGCTGGTGGAGCTCGCCGCCGTGGCGGACGACGTGCTGTGCGTCGAGTCGCCCGAGCCCTTCTATGCGGTCGGGGAGTGGTACCGCGACTTCTCGCAGACCTCGGACGACGAGGTCGTGGAGCTTCTGCGCCGTGCGGGCCGCTCCCGGGAACGGGCCGTCCCGCTCGCGGGCGGCCCGGCGCCGGCACGGGACGAGGAGGCACTCATCCCGTCCGGACCCGTCGGGTTGCCCGCGCAGATATGCATTCCCCGGGACGCGCGCGGTGTGGTGGCTTTCGCACACGGCAGCGGGAGCGGCCGTCACAGCCCCCGCAACCGCATGGTGGCGAAGGTGCTGTGCGAAGGCGGTCTGGCCACCGTCCTGGTGGACCTGCTCACGCCGGAGGAAGAACGTGACCGGGCCAAGGTCTTCGACATCCGCCTCCTCGCCGACCGGCTGGGTGACGTCGGCCGCTGGCTGCAGGCCCGGCCCGACCTGGCGGACGTGCCCCTCGGCTACTTCGGCGCCAGCACTGGCGCGGCGGCCGCGTTGTGGGCGGCGGCGCAGTCCGGCTCCGACGTCGGGGCGCTGGTCCTGCGAGGCGGGAGACCCGACCTGGCCGGACCGTTGCTCTCCGCGGTGACCGCACCGACGCTCCTTGTGGTCGGGGGATGCGACGAGCCCGTGCTCGCCTTGAACCGGCAGGCCCAAGCCGAGCTCACCTGCCCGAATCGCCTCGTCGTGGTCCCCGGCGCGACCCACCTCTTCGAAGAGCCGGGTGCGCTCGAGTCCGTCGCCGCCCATGCCCGTGGGTGGTTCGCCGAGTGGCTCGTCTCCCGTCCCAGGACGGCCGGTGCTGACCGGACAGCCTGAGCCCGCCGCGGGCGCGGCCCGCCGCGAGGAGCTCCGCCTGCACCGCTGGTCGGACCCGGCGATCATCGCCATTGCGATCACGGCGCTGGCTTCGGGCTTCGGGCAGTTCGGTGTCGTGGCCGCGCTGGGGGACGTCTCCACCCAGCTGGGGCACGTCACGCACGGCGCGTCCATCGCGGACAAGGTCGGGCTCTCGGGCACCCAGTTGGGGGTCGGGCTCGCCATCATCCGCCTGGCCTCCCTCGGCAGCCTGCCGTTCGTCGGCATGGCCGACCGCCTCGGCCGGCGGCGGGTGCTCCTGGCGGTCACGATCTGCGGCCTCGGACTCACCGCCGTCTCCGCGTCCAGCCCGGGCTACTGGTGGTTCGTGGTCATCTTCGCTCTCGGACGGCCCCTGCTCAGTGCGACCAACGCCCTGGCCGAGGTCATGGGCGCCGAGGAGACGGCGTCTCGCGACCGGGCGGCGGCGGTGGCGTTCGTGGCGGCGGGCTATGCGGCGGGCGCGGGCATATCGGCCATCGTGCACAGCCTGGCGTCGGGGACGCTCGGGTTTCGGGGTATCTGCGCAATGGCCCTCGTGCCGCTCGTCGTCGTATACGCGATCCGCGGGAGGATCGAAGAGCCGAGCCGGTTCATGGTCGCCGAGGCGCAGGCCGATCGTCCGACGCCCGTCCTCGGCGCGGTGGGGCCGCGCTTCCGGCGGCGGGTGATCGAGCTGTCGCTCATCGCCTTCGCCATCTCCATCGTCACCGGGCCGGCCAACAGCTTCGTCTTCCTGTACGCGCAGGACGTGGTCCACCTGCCCGGGTACTGGACCGCGGTGATGGTGGTCATCGCCGGAGCGGCCGGCCTCTTCGGGCTCCTGGGGGGCCGTTGGATGGCCGACGAGTGGGGCCGCCGCCCCGCCTGCACGGTCGCGCTGGTCGGAGCCTGTCTGAGTGCGACCCTCGCCTACAGCGGTTCACGACCGGCGCTGATCGTGGGTTACTCGTGTGGCGTCTTGAGCGGTGGGCTGCTCGCGCCCGCCGTGGGTTCCCTCCTGACCGAGCTGTTCCCAACCTCTGTGCGCGCCTCGGTGACCGGTTGGTGGGTGACCTCGGGTGTCCTGGGTGCGGTCGTCGGACTGGTCGTCTTCGGCGCCGTCGCCGACGTCGGCAACCGTTTCGCGCTGGCCGCGGCGATCACCTTCCTCCCGATGACCCTGGCGGCCGGTCTCTTCTGGCTCGTCCCCGAGACCAGGGGCAAGGAGCCCGAGATGCTCTGGCCCGACACCGGGTCGGGTGGCGCAACCTGACGTCGTCTACCCGTACGTGAAGGTGATGCTGTTGGAGGTTCCGGCCGATGTCGTGATCGTCACGGGCACCGTTCCCGACGAGGGCGACCCCGACGGGACCGTCACGGTGCACGTGGTCTGGGAGGGGCAGCTGGTCGGCGCGACCTGGCCGCCGAAGGTCGCCACGATCTGGCCGTCGCTGCTCAAGAAGTTGGACCCGGCCACCGCAATGGTCTGACCGCTGGACCCGCTCGACGGGCTCAACGACGCAATGACCGGGGCGCCGCCCGGCGTGCCGAGCGAGGGAAGGGTGGAGGTGGTGGAGTTCTGCGGCGCCACCGGGGCGTTCGACGGCTGCGCCGAGGGCGCCGGAGCCGTCCCGTTCGCGGCGTGCGTCGTCGTGTGCGTGTGCGTCTGCGTCGTCGACGCGACGGGCGCCGGGCTCGAGCCGCTCAGCGACAGGCCCAGCGCGATCGCCGCGACGACGACCAGGAGCGCCGCGGCGCCCACCGCCACAGCCAGCCAGCGTTCGGGGGACATGGTCGAGGTCGGGCGCCGTTCGGGTCCGTCACCGGCGTCCGTCCACGCGGGTCGAGACCCGAATGCAGGGGCGTCTCGAGGGTCCGGGTGTTGGCCCGGGCCGGAAGCACGGGCGCGGCGGGACGCCGTCTCCATCGCACCCAACGCCTTCGTGCCTGGCGACACGAGGCGTACGTCGCCGGTCTTCTCATCAGGGCCGCTCATTCGCGCATGCCTTTCGCCCCGCCTCCGGCGGTTCTCTTCCCCGTACACGGGCATTCCTATGCGTCGAACGCCAAACACGCCGCTGAGGTGGTCCGTGGCGCCGTCCGCGGAATTCGTGCGACCCTGAAACCCATGACGACCTGCAAGATCGTGGTGTGCGAGGGCGACGAGACGGGTCAGGAGCTGCTCGAAGAGGCACTCCGGGTGTTCGATCCCGCCGTCGTCGGCGTCCGGCTGGAACTCGTCCGCTTCGATCTGTCTCTCGACAACCGGCGTGGCACACGGAACGCGGTGGTGCGCGAGGCGGCAGCCGCTATGCGGGAGACGGGTCTCGGGCTGAAGGCAGCCACGATCACGCCCGAGACCACCGGCGACGTCGGGAGCCCGAACCGCATCCTGCGGGAGGGCATCGGGGGTTCGGTCATTGTGCGCACGGGACGTCGGATCCCTGGTATCCCGCCCCTGGCCCCCGTCGTCTACTCGATCGTCGTGGTGCGCATGGCCGTCGGGGACGCGTACGGCGCCGAGGAGGGACGGACGGGCGAAGCCGGCGCGCCCACCGAAGCCGCGTGGCGCACCGAGCGCATTCAGCGGTCCGTGTGCCGTGCGGTCGCCGAATACTCCTTCCGCACCGCGCGCGACATGGGTGCAATCGTCTATGGCGGCCCGAAGTGGACGGTGTCAACCGTGTACGAAGGGATGCTGAAGGAGGAGATGGACGCCGCCGCGGCGCGTCACCCGGACGTGCCGTACCGCCCGACCTTGATCGACGCGGCGTATGCCGGCCTTCTGACCGAGGCGAGTCGGCACGCGCTCGTCGTGCCCGCACTCAACCGGGACGGCGACTGCCTCTCCGACCTCGTGCTGGCGATGTTCGGCTCCATTGCCGGAGCCGAGTCGGTGCTGCTAGCCCTGGCGGACGATCTGCGCCCGGAGGTGGCAATGGCGGAGGCACCGCACGGGACGGCGCCGACGTTGGCGGGCAAGAACGTCGCCAACCCCATGGCCATGTTGCTCGCCTGCGCCGCCGTCCTCGACCATGCGGCCGCTCGCGACCCGGCTCTGGGGGACGTGGCCCGTGCCATCAGGGAGGCGACCCTGGGGACGGCCGCCGACGGCATCCGTACGTTCGACCTCGGCGGCGACGCCACGACGTCCGACGTCGTCGACGAGGTCGTCCGCCGGGTGGCCGCGTCCCTGGGGCGTTAGCCGCTGGCGTTACGTTCGGTCCAGCCCGGCGAAGAGGTCCCCGTGCTTCTCCACCCGGGCCAGCACGGCTTCGGTGTCGAAGCGCAGCAGACCCGGGTCGCCTTTCTGGGCGCACGTCTCCACCTCGGACAATGTCACCGGGGTGGACACGCTGGGAAACGGCGCGGCCCGGACCGAATAGACGCCGACCGTGGTCTTGGCGGGGTGGTTCTGGCTCCAGTCGATGAGCACGTGGCCGCGGCGGAGGTCCTTGCGCATGGTGGACACGACGAGGTCCTGGTGCTCCGACTCGAGTTGACGCGCCAGGCCGTGTGCCTCCTCGCGGACGGAATCCCAGCTGGTGCGCGGTCCCACCGGATAGTAGAGCTGCAGACCCTTCATCCCGCTGGTCTTGGCGTAGGCGTCGCCCCGGCCCGAACCCGAGAGCGCGTCGACTATGAGGAGCGCCACCTCGCAGCAGTGGACGATGGAGGTCCCCTCGCCGGGGTCGAGATCGAAGACCATGAGGTCTGGGTCCGCGGGCAGCCGCCGCCGCCGGCCCGCCCTCCACAGCGGGACGTGGAACTCGATCGTCCCCAGGTTGGCCGCCCAGACGAGGCTGGGCAGGTCGCTGACGACTGCGTAGGTGATCTCGCCCTGCCGCTCGGAGGGGACGGTGGCCGTTTTCACCCAGCGCGGCGCGTGCGAGGGTACGTGCTTCTCGAAGAAGAACTTTCCGTCCACGCCATCGGGGTACCGCTTCATGGTGAGGGGGCGGTCCGCGACGTGGGGGAGCATGGCCGGAGCGATACGGGCGTAGTAGTCGATGAGTTGCCCCTTGGTGAACCCGGTGTCGGGGAACAGGACCTTGTCCAGGTTGGTCACCGGGACTTCGTGGTCCTCGACGCGCACGCGGGTGGGCCGGCTCCCCGTGGACGACGCCGCACGCCGGCGTGAGGATGCGGGCCTGGATTCGCCTCGGCCACTGTTCGCGTTCGTCACGCTGTCGTCCACCTCGCTCTCGCGGGACACCTCGTCCACAGCCTTGTCGCTGCGCAAACGCGTCCACCTCGGATGGCGAAGCCGCCCCGCCGGCGTCCACTCCCCGTAGGCCACCTCGCCGACGAGCTCCGGCCGCACGTAGTGGGCCACCTTGGCGTCCGCGGCCGGGACGGCGTCGACGAAGGGGCTCGAGCGGACCGCCAGCGGGGAGAGCGCGACCAGAAGTTCCCGGCGGCTCCGCTCGTCGAAGCCCGTACCGACCTTGCCGGCGAAGTGGAGACCGTCGGGACCCGGGATGCCCATGAGCAGCGCACCCAGGCTCGACCCGCGTTCGCCCTTGCCTTCGGTCCAGCCACCGATGACGACGTCTTGGGTCCGCACCGTCTTGACCTTCACCCAGTCGGCGACGCGGCGGCCGGGACGGTAGACGGAGTCCCTCCGCTTGGCCACGACGCCCTCGAGGCCGTTGGCGACCGTGGCCTGGAGCACGTCGGGCCCCGAGGCGTCGCGGAAAGACTCGGCCGTGATGAAGTGTTTCCCCGCCAGATGCAGGGCCTCCAGCCGGGCGCGCCGTTCGTCGTAGGGGGCATCCATGAGGGATCGGCCGTCGGCGTAGAGCACATCGAAGGCGACGTACGTGATCGGGTCCGTGTTGGCGCGGCGGCGTGCCTCCCTCGGATTTCCGATATGGAGCCGGTTCTGCAGGCGGGCGAAGCTGGGGCGACCGTCCTCTCCGAGCGCGACGACCTCGCCGTCGAGCACGATCGGAGACATCCCGAGGAACTCACCCAGCGCCGCCAGCTCTGGGAACGTCGCCGTCACATCCCGGTCGTTCCGGCTGCGCACGGTCACGCGTCCGCCATCGGAGTAGACGATCGCCCGCGCCCCATCCCACTTCACCTCATAGGCCCACCCCACGTCGTTCTTGGGAAGGTCTCCTTGCACCGCCAGCATCGGCTTGATGGACGTCGGCAACGGGTCCGTCCGGACGGAATCGCCATGGCGGTGAATCATCCAGTTGCGACCGTCGGTCTGGAACAGAACGAAGCTCCCGTTCGCCCGGGTGCCGTGCAGGACGATCTTCACTTCACGATCGGACCACTTCTCGCTCTCGTAGCGACCATGGTCCCAAACGGTCATGGTGCCCGCCCCGTACTCGCCCTTGGGGATCTCACCCTCGAAGGAGACGTACTCCATGGGGTGATCCTCCGTGTGGACAGCAAGATGGTTCCGCTCCGGCGTCTCGGGGAGCCCCTTCGGCAACGCCCACGACGCCAGGACGCCATCGTGCTCGAGCCGGAGATCCCAATGGAGGCTGCGTGCGTGGTGTTCCTGGATCACGAACCGCGGTGCAGCGGTTCGGCGTGACCGGGAGCGACGACCCATCGGCTCGGGTGTCTTGGCCGCGTCCCGCTTGGCGCGGTAGTCGCCGAGTGGGTCCTTCCTGTTCGGGCTGGCGCTCTTCTTCGGGGTGCGGCTGGGCGTGCGGGCCACGTCACACTCTTGCGCACCCGGGCTAGGTTGGGCGCATCCGGGTTGGTGCAGGGCAGTAGGGGGTCAGTATGACGACCGGTGGAAGTGCAGGGAGTGCGGAGGCCACCACCGGCCCCGACCCCATTGACCGCCTGGAGGACGACGACGAGGCCTCACGGGAGTCCTTCCCGGCCAGCGATCCGCCGAGCTCGTGGGCGGGTGAGGAGTTCAGCCAGCCCGAGCCGGAGCCGCCCGAAGCGCCGTAGCGATCAACGCATCTCACGGGCGTGACACGCGGAAAAGCCGCGCGAGCAGGAGCTGACACGCCCACTGCGGTTTTCTGATCACGCACGTTGGGTATGCGCCAGGAAGAGGTGCAGATCGAAAAGGAGGTCGGCATTATGGCGACTCTTGCGATGCCTGTGCAGCAGGATCGGGCGGAGGTCGCGTCTGAGCGTTACCGAGTTCGGAGTTTCGGACTTGCGTTGGTGGGCGTGGTGGCCGTCTTGACGGCGGCCTGGGGCGGCATCGTCCCGTTCGTGGGACCCCTGTTCGGCTTCAGTGGGGACGGGACGGCTTCGTGGACCTGGAACACGCCACACGCCGTGCTGGCCCTGATTCCGGGAGCGCTGGGTGTGTTCCTCGGCTTCGTCGTGATCGGTGAGGCACGTGGCGTCGTCATCGGGCGAGGTCGCATCACGCTCGCGATGGCCGGCACGCTGCTCATGATCGTCGGTGCCTGGTTCGCTATCGGTCCGTTCGCCTGGCCGGTGCTCGCGTCCACGGGGCCCTACTTCGTCACGGGTTCGCACCTGAGGGTGCTCGCGTACGAGGTCGGGTACAGCGTCGGGACTGGCATCATCCTCGTGGTGTGCGGTGCCTTCGTCGACGGGTGGGCCGCCCGGCACCAGCCGCGGCTGACGCCCGTGCGGGATTCAACGGCTGCACCTGCAGAGGCACCCGCCATGGCGTCGCCGACCGTGGCCACGGGGCCGCAGACGCTGAGCGGCGAGACCGAAGCGCCTCTCGCCTAGTAGTTCTTCCGGCTGGGCAAGCATCGGCGGGTGCTTGCCCAGCCGGTCGGCCGAGTCGGAGCTACTTCGTGATCAAGGCGATAGTGCGGCCGACAGTGTCCCGCCGAGCCATCGCGTCCATGGCCGCTGGTATCTCCTCGAAGTCGACGACGCGCCCAATGACCGGCTTGACCTTTTTCGAAAGTACGAGCGAGTTGATTTCCTCCATGATCCGGGAGCCCAACTCACTCGGAATGAAGTTCCAACCCATGCCCGTCTTGAGGAAGGCCAATGCGTCCGGTTCCTGGTACGAAAGCAGGACTCCGCAAAGCTTGAGATTTCCCAAAGCGATCCGCCTCGGCACGATGAACTTCTCGTCTGCCACGAGCTTGTTGGAAGCAAAGCCCATCATCAGATAGCGACCGTTGTACCCGGTGCACTGCAGCGACTTCTCCAAGACCGCCTCGCCGACATTGTCGAAGACCACGTCGACCCCTTCGCCCGCCGTCTCCCGTAACACTATCTCGGCAAAATCCTCCGTGTTGTAGTTGATCGCCACCTGAGCGCCTAGTTCTTGACACAGACGGACCTTCTGATCGGTCCCGGCAGTGGCGAAGACCCGCGCGCCCCGATGTACGGCGAGTTGCACTGCCGCCGAACCCGACCCGCCGGCTGCAGCATGGATGAGGACGGTCTCGCCTTCTTGCAGGCCGGCTCGGTCGATGAGACCCAGCCAGGCCAGATGAAAGGGAAAGAACAACGCTGCAGCATCGGGGAGAGGAATCGACTCCGGCATCTCGAACGTCGATGCCACGGGACAGATTGCATATTCGGCGAAGCCCCCGAACGCGCCCGTGGGAATCGACACCACCCGTCGGCCCGCCCATTGTCCGGTGCCGTCACCGCACGCGTCCACCGTGCCCATGACTTCCATGCCGGGGCTGTACGGAAGTTCGGGGCGAACCATCATGTTGCCGCCCGTGACCCGTTCGAGGTCGTTGAGATTGAGCGGGATCGCATCAACCTTGATGCGCAGTTCGCCTGATCCGGGGTCAGGAATGGGAACCACATCGAGCTTGAGTGCCTCAAGCGGCTGTCCGTAGGCGTGTGTTCGCCAGGCCCTCATTTCGCCTGCTGTTGCCACCGGGTCCGACACTACGGCAACGCCTCCTCCGGAATGTCGAAGAAATTCTGATACGCACGCGTCCGTTCTCGCAGAAGGCCTGCATCGAGGCCCGTCTCGGCGAACGAATACCGATGGCCGCCATGCTTCTCCTGGGGGTTGGCGGCCAGGAAGGCGCGCATGGCCTTCTCCGCTGCGTCGCTCAGCTCGATGCCCAGTCGTTCGTAGATCGTCCTCACCACGGCCATTGGTTCCCGAAGAAAGTCACTGAACAGGACGTCCACGGCCTGTCCGGCCGGCACCGTCCCGTCCGTGC
This sequence comes from uncultured Acidimicrobiaceae bacterium, assembly GCA_963834405.1. Taxonomy (GTDB): domain Bacteria; phylum Actinomycetota; class Acidimicrobiia; order Acidimicrobiales; family RAAP-2; genus Bog-473. The sequence continues at coordinate 1,755,779 of CAWIBX010000005.1, forward strand.
GCGCCTCGATGGCCCGGTCAAGACCGAGGACGATGTCGTCGACCCACTCGGCCGCGACCTCCGAGATCGAAACGTCGTCGCTCGCCAGACGACGAAGAAGATCGACGAGCGATGCCAGCGAGCAAATGACGCGCAGCGGATCTCGATGGGTCTGAACGATCATCGCATCCGGATACTCGTTGAACATGGCTTTGAGCGACCACGTATGGGCCGGCGACTTGATCACCCATCGATCAGCGGAATGCGCCGACTGCAAGTACTGCAGAAACATTCGGTGATACCGATAGGCGGACGCCATGTCGGCCTGATGGAGAAGCCAGCGTTGGTATTCCGGGACCCGATACTGCGTCGAGAAGATCATGCTCCGGAAGTCGGCGGCCGTGATCCGCACGCATTCCTGCCCGAGCCTGGCGCCCATGTCGTGCATGGCACGGAACCCCGGAATGAGCAGGTCAACGTTCGCCAGCTTCGCGTCCACCTCGTCAATTCGTGGGTCCGACTCGTAGGTTGCCGTTTCCGGCGGCGGCCACGGCTGGTCCACCTCCCACGTCAGCGGCACGCGGTTTGCGGGGTCCTGGGCCAGGACATCGAACAGGATGGTGGTCCCGGTCCGCGGTTGTCCGAGGACGACGATCGGCGGCCGGATGTCAGCCTTGGTGATCGAAGGGTTGCGCTTTACCCAGTTGACGACGCGCAGCCGGCCGGTGAGGTACTCGACGACGTCGGACCCCGCGATGAGGCTGCCGACTTCGGTAAGGGCACCTCGATCGTTCAAGTCAGAGATCAAACGGTCGGCGCCCTCCTTCCACGACGGATCGCCGAAGTCGTCAAGCCCAGTGGCTTCCTGTGCCTGATCGATCAGTTGGCCCAGCGCAAGCGTCCCGGTCGTCATCGGTGCAGTCTTGCGCGGATGGCCCGCTGTCGTTACAGAAACCGGAGACCGGGGGTCGCGACGCGGAACACGTCACTGGCCAGGAGCTTGCCGAGCTTTTCGGCGTCCCACCGCTGTTGTTGCGAGGAGACCTCGGCAGCCTCGCGCCAACCGTGCATCCAGATCACCTTGTCGTGGATGGCACGGAAAACTTGCCCGTTGACGAGTTGGGACTCATCGCTGGCCAGCCAGGCCACCAATGGGGAGCTGCTCGCCGGGTCCATGGCCTGCCACTCGTCTTCGGGAATCTCATCGGGCTCCACAACCGGAGGAGCCGATGGCATCGTCCCCGTGATCCTGGTCGCGCCCGCCGGACCGACAACGTTGGCGGTGACCCCGTACGGACCGAGCTCCTGGGCCAGCGTGAGGGTCAGACCTACGATCCCTGCCTTGGCGGCAGCATAGGCGGTCTGCCCGAAGTTGCCGGTCAGACCTGCACCAGAGGTGGTGTTGATGATGCGGCCGATCACCGTCTCGCCAGACTTGGCGCGGTCACGCCAACGCCGGGCGGCATGATGAGAGCAGCACCAGGTCCCCCGGAGATGGACGCGGATGACAGCGTCGAAGTCGGCTGCGTCGAGATTCCATATGACACCGTCGCGCACGATGCCGGCGTTGTTCACGAGGATGTCGAGTCGGCCCCACTCGTCGATGGCGCGCTGGATGAGCACTCCCGCCTGTTCGTGGTCGGCGACGTCGCCGTAGTCGGCCACCGCCATCCCACCGCGGTCGGCGATGAGCTGCACGGTCAGATCGGCGTCGCGGCCGCTACCTTCACCCCGAACGGTGGAACCAAGGTCGTTGACGACGACTCGCGCCCCCTGTTTGGCCAGTTCGAGTGCATGCGCCCGGCCTATTCCGTGCCCTGCTCCCGTCACGATGGCCACCTTTTCGTCCAACAGCCCCACGTGATCCTCCTTTAGGGGACAGCGAAACAACATCGAGGTCGTTGCGGGGGCACGGTCGCTCGAGGTCAGAACGTCCCTGCGCCGGCGCACCTCGCTCGGTCGGCGACCTTCGAGGACCCCGCAAGAAGAAAGATAATATACATTATTGAATCGTCTCAATATTCGAACGGCTGCCGGGAGGGATGTGGTGGAGAGTTGGCTCGGGCAGTACTGCCTCAACGTTTCCGACCTCCAACGTTCCGTTGCCTTCTACACCGCCCTCGGCCTCATCTGCACGAGCCGCACAGAGATAGAGCAGGCGTGGGAGGCGATCGTGGAGAATCCCACGGCCGGTTCGAAGCTCCAATTGGCTCAGCAGAAGGAACAGACTGAGCCGTTTGACTTGGGCACCGCGTTCTGGAAGCTCTACGTGAACACACGCGACGTCGCCACGGTTTTCGAGCGGGCCGTGGCACAGGCGGCACCGGTCGACACCCCGCCCGTGCGCCTCGACCGGTGGCCGGTGACGGTCGGCTTCGTGCGCGACCCCGACGGATACCTCGTGGAGCTCGTAGAACGCGAGCCCTGGCCGAAAGATTCTCCGACGAACGGACCGTGGCTTGGCCAATACTGCATCAACGTCACTGACATCGAGCGCTCCATATCCTTCTTCGAAGCGCTCGGCCTCACCTGCACCAGCCGGACCGAGATAGAGCACGCCCACGAGGCCATCCTCGAGAGTCCGGGGGCGGGATCAAAGCTGCAGTTGGCCCAGCAGCTGGACTCCGACGACCCGGTGCGGATGGGTTCGATGTGGAAGCTGTACGTGAACACGAATGACTGTGTCGCGCTCCACTCGGCCGCCGTTGCGATTGGCGCGAAGTCCATCCTGGAACCGATCCGTCTTGACCGGTGGCCCACCACGGTGTCGTTCGTCAGCGCTCCGGACGACTACCTCGTAGAGCTGGTACAGCGTCACACGGACTGACACATTTCATCGACTCCGACAGAAAGTAGGCACACACGATGGTCCGTTTCTCGGTCTTCTATCCCAGCGCCGAAGGCAGCACGTTCGACCACGAGTACTACCGCTCGACCCACGTGCCGTTGTGCCGGGATACATGGAACCCGGCGCGTGTGGAGATCGACCAAGGCATCGACGGCCCCAACGTCGCCGCAGTGCATTTCTTCTTCGACGGTCCGGAGGACTTCCAGGCGGCACTGGCGTCAGAAGGAACGGCAGCGATCATGGCCGACGTCGCCAATTACACGACGATCGTTCCCGTCACACAGTTGAGCGAGACATTCTGATTCGGACCGGTCGATCCGGTCGCGGCCGTGCAGCTCGTCTAGAGCCCGGTGGTTGCGAGAGCGGCGCCGCGAGGGTGAGCGTGGATCGGAGGAGGTCCTATGCGTGAGCCGACCATTCCCGCCGACCTCAAGACAGTGCTCTGCGAGGTCAGCGAGGGTGTGGCACAGGTGACCTTGAACCGGCCCGAGGTACACAACGCCTTCAACGAGTTGATGCAGGACGAACTCCGAGCGGTCTGGCGCTGGGTGCGCGCCGACGACAGCGTGCGCGTCGTCGTGCTCACCGGTGCCGGGGACAAGGCGTTCTGCACGGGGATTGACCGCAGCGACATCCCGGAGACGGAGTACGACCCCTTTACCTACGAGGATCCCGGCCGCAAGATCGGTCCCAAAAGTCAGGAACTGTGGAAGCCGGTCATCGCAGCCGTCAACGGCATGGCCTGCGCCGGCGGGTTCTATCTCCTCGGGGAGAGCGACATCATCATTGCCGCGGAGCACACGACCTTCTTCGATCCCCATGTCACGTACGCGATGACCGCCGCCTTCGAGCCCATTTTGCTAATGAACCGGATGGCCTTTGGCGACCTCGTACGTATGTGCCTGACCGGCACCCACGAGCGCCTGTCCGCCCAAACCGCCCGCGAGACCGGGCTGGTGAGCGAGGTTGTCGCAGCCGAAGAGCTGTTGCCGGCCAGCCACGATCTTGCCCGTCGGATCGCCGCCGCACCGGCGATCAGCGTGCAGGCGACCCTGAGGACCCTCTGGGCGGCGCGCGGCCTTTCGTCGGATCAGGCGTTGGCCCTCGGAAACGTCTTCCTCCAGCTCGGTACATCGGCCCGCGCCCTGCGCGCGGGTCAAGATGTGTTCACGCACCGAGAGTCGGGCGGCTGGAGGCTGCGCTAGCCGCCCAGGGCGGCCACCTGCTGCGGCGTGAGCGTGACCACGTTCTTCGGATTGCAGTTCCAGATGCTCTGGGTCGGCTGCGTGACGGCCTTGTCGTAGACGAAACCGCTCGGCTTGGCCTGGAGAAGGGCGAAGCAGGGCGACGGCTGCGGATTTTCGTTGGACATGGTCAGCTGCGCCACCGGCGCCTCGATGCCGCCGGCCGTCCAGTCCTTCGTTGCCGCCGCGTTGTTCAACACGCACGAGACCGTGAGGGTGGCGCCGCATGCCGAAGCGGACTTGGCCCACAGGAGCCACGCCTCGGCGGCTTCCTCGTCGTCGAAGTCGACCGTGTCACCCTTGGCGTACTTGTGCATCACCTGGAGCAGCTGCTCGGTGGAGGGGCTCTGTGAGGCCATCTCGAGCGGCCACCAGCTGGTCTCGACGTAGACCGGAGGCAGGTGCAGCCCGGCCATGCCCTGAATCGTGGACTTTTCGTAGAACTGGACGCCGAGGATGACAAAGGCCGGGTTGTAGTTGTCCGTCGCCATGGACTGGAAATAGGGAGCCATATTCCCGGAGTCCGAGGGCCATATCGCCTGATACCCACCAGTAGCCATCTGCTGGACGTAGGGAGCCCAGTCGGTCACCGTGAGCGGCACCGTTTGGAAGGTCTTGATGTCCCAGCCCATGGCCTTGGCCGCGTCCTCGTATTTCAGCTCCGGCTCCATGACGCTCGGGTTGTTCTCAGCCCCAAAGGCAGCGTCCTTCACCGCCTGCGGGTACTTCTTGGCCAGCGCAGCGAACCATCCGCCAGTGACCTCTTTGGGGTTGATGCCGCTGGGGTTCACCTGCAGGGTGGCGCCCGCACTTGCGTCGGAGACCGTGTAGCCCGTGATCTGACCCAGGCCGCACCCCTCACGCACCGGCACCGACGGCTGGTCCAATGCCATCCCGCCCCCGACCATCATGAAATCGCTCTGGCACGACTCGCTGGTCACCTGCGCTGCGTTGAAAAGCGCGGCGTCACGATTGTCGATCTCGATGTGGCGCCCGTGGATGCCGCCCGAGGCGTTGCACCAATCGGCGAAGGCGCTGGCGAATTGGACGAACTCCTTCTCGAGGCCCGGCACCACCGTGTTGGACGCGTCGTTGGGGACCGCGATGTGGATGGTGTTGGTTCCCACGCCCCGAACCGAGGATGCACCGCCCGCCCCCGATTCGCAGATCTTGCCGACGCCGGGCCACTCCCCGTTCGTGGCGGGCGCCGAGCTCGCCAGAGTGCGGGTGGGCGTCACCGACGCCCCGGCCGGCGAGAGGGCGGCGAGCGCCGCCGGACCGGCGACCAACGACGTCACCGCCACCAATGCCAGCGTCCTGCGTCGGATCCCTCCCGAAGCCTTTTGTGACATCATCCGTCCTCCCCGGCTCGTGCGAGCGAGCATTTAATCAGGGCTTCGGCCCGAAGGGGGGTCGCGCCACATGACACGCCGGGTTCGGGTCCGATAGCCTGAATAAAATATATCGTTTTCCAGGTGACGTGGGGGAGGGTATCGAAGCCGCCTGATGAATGACTTCATCATCTTCACCATCGGGGGCCTGGCGACCGCCAGCATCTACGCGATCACCGCCAGCGGTCTCACGCTGACGTACGCCACCACCGGCATCTTCAATTGGTCGCACGGGGCGATCGGGATGCTGGCCGCGTACGCCTATTGGCAGATGCACCTCGGATGGGGCTGGCCCTCGCTCGTGTCGTTCGCCGTCTGCCTGTTCGTCCTCGCACCCCTTTTGGGCATCGTCCTCGAGGTGGGCGTCATGCGCAGGCTGGAGGGCACGTCGGAAGCGGCGAAGCTCGTCGTCACCCTGGCACTCGCCCTCTCCATGGTCGGCATCGCGCAGTGGATCTGGGATCCTGAGACGTACCGCGCGCTTCCGCCGCTCTTCGCCGGCGACACGCTCGTCATCGGCGCGATCCGCATCTCGTATAACGACGTGGTCGTCCTTGCCGTCGCCTTGGCGGTGGCGGTCGGCCTCCGCCTTCTCCTCTACCGGACGCGCATGGGGGTGACGATGCGCGCCTCGGTCGACGACCGGACGCTGACCACTTTGAACGGTGCCAGCAGCATCCGGAGCGCCCGGTCGGCCTGGGTCGTCGGGTGCGTCCTGGCCGCGCTGGCAGGCATTTTGGTTGCGCCGACGGTGACGCTCTCGGCCACGGCGCTGACGCTTCTCATTGTCGACGCCTACGCGGCATCCGTCATCGGACGGCTGCGCAGTATCCCGATGACCTTCGTGGGTGCCATCATCCTCGGGCTCGCAGTCAGCTACTCGGTGGCCTACCTTCCTGCGAACTCCTATGTGCAGGGCTTCGAGGGGGCCGTGCCCGCCGTCGTGCTGTTCGTCTCGCTGCTGTTGCTTCCCCAGTCGCGGCTGCGCGGCCACGGTCTGCTCCGCAGCCGCGAGCTCGCGCTGGTCCCGACGTGGCGCGGCACGGCGATGTTCGGGGTCGGCGTTGTCATCTTCTCGGTCATGGTGGCGACCGTGGTCAGCCAATCAGACCTCTACAGCCTCGACCGCGTGTGGGGCTTGGCCATCGTCGGCCTCTCGTTGGTCCCGGTGGTCGGCTACGCCGGCCGCCTTTCCCTCTGCCAAATGACTTTCGCCGGTATCGGTGCCGTCGTAGTGGGACATCTGGGCGGCAATCCGTTGTCGCTTCTCGCCGCGGCCGGGATCTGCTCAATCGCCGGAGTCCTGGTGGCCCTTCCTGCCCTCAGGCTGTCGGGCATCTACTTCGCCCTCTCGACGGCGGCCTTCGCGACCGCCATGGACGCTTGGATCTTTCCCCTCCCGGCCTTCAACCTCTTCGGGCATCAGTTCGCACCCTTCGGCTCGGGCTCGCTCAACTTCGTGCCTTTCCACATTGGCGGGTTGACGCTTTCGAACAAGGAAGCCCAGTTCATCGTCGGGGCCGTCGTCTTCGTACTGCTCGCCGCGCTCGTTGTTCTCGTGCGCCGTTCGGAGTTCGGAAGCCGGCTGTTCGCGTTCAAGGACAGCCCGGTGGCGTGTGCCACCCTCGGAATGAACACGCGACTGCTGCCGATTGCGGTCTTCGCGATCTCGGCCGCCATCGCGGGGGTCGGTGGCGCGTTGTACGGCGAGGCGCTCGGCAGTGCTGCGCCCGACATCTACCAGTTCCTGACCGGCCTCACCGTCCTCTTGACCATGGTGGTCGCCGGCATCGGCGCCGTGGGAGCCGGAGTCGGCACGGGATACTTCCTGGGCGGGCCGACGCTGACGAACTTCTTCCCCTCGCTGACGCAGCTGCAGACGGTGCTCGTGGGCGGCAGCGCCGTGGGTGTGGGGACCTCGCCCAACGGCCTGATTCCTTCGGGCTTGCGGCCGGTGTGGGGCTCCGTCGTGCGACGCCGCGCGCTCTTGGGCGCCGTGATCCTCAGCGTGTCCCTGCTGTGGGGACTCCGTCTCGCCGATGTGATCGGGAACTGGCCGTTCGCCTGGGCGCTGATCGCCATCGTCGGCGTTTGCTCCATCGTCCCGTACGCGCTCGATCGCCGGCGTGGGGACGCGCCGGCCGCGTTCGGCCTGCCGGCCGTGGTCCCTTCGGGTGCCGCCGGGCCGGGGTCGAGGGACGGAGCGCTCGCAGTGCAGAACCTGGCCCCGATGCCGGGCCAGGCCTCGGCGACCGCAGGGATGGGGTCCCATGGCACTTGAGGTGCGCGGCGTCAGCGTGAATTTCGGGGGCCTGGCCGCGCTCTCGGACGTCTCGCTCGACGTCCCGGACGCCGCTATCACCGGTCTCATCGGGCCAAACGGTGCGGGCAAGACGACACTGTTCGACGTGATCACGGGCATGCGCAAGCCGAGCCGCGGAGAGGTGACGTTCAACGGCCGGGATTTGAGGGGGGTTTCCCCCTATCGGCGCTCACGGCTCGGGTTGGGCCGGACCTTCCAAAGGCTGGAACTCTTCGGCACCCTCACGGTCCGCGAGAATGTCCGGGTCGCGGCGTCCGTGGGCCGCCGACGGGCGCGGCGACTTCCCGGGGCGGGGCGTGAATCGGTGGACGACGTGACCGACGGCCTCCTCCGACGGGTGCGTCTCGAAGCGGTGGCCGAGGCCCGAGCCGACACGCTCCCGACCGGCACCGGACGGTTGGTGGAGTTGGCGCGGGCGCTCGCCATCCATCCCACCATCCTCCTTCTCGACGAGCCCGCCTCGGGCCAGAACCCCGAAGAGACGAGCCGCTTCGGCGGCATTCTGCGGGCGCTCAGTGACGACGGTCTGGCCATTTTGCTGGTGGAGCACGACATGGACCTTGTGATGAGCGTCTGCGACACCGTGTTCGTCCTGGTGCAGGGGACGATCCTGTGCTCCGGGACCCCGAGTGAAGTCCAGAGCAGCCCTGAGGTGGCGGAGGCCTATCTGGGCAGCCTGGTGGAGGCGGAAGGTGGCTGACGCGACGGCTCCGCTGCTCGAGGCCCGTGGCATCCGGTGCTGTTACGAGAGCGTCGAGGTTCTGCACGGCGTGGACCTGCGGATTGCGCGGGAGAGCGTGACGGCCGTGCTCGGCCCGAACGGCGCGGGGAAGTCCACGCTCCTGTCCGTGCTGGCGGGGCTCAACCACCCGTCCGCTGGCGAGGTCCTCTTCGACGGCACGCCCGTGCGGGCCGGTACCGGCCACTCGCTGGTGCGTGCGGGCCTGTGTCTCATACCGGAGGGAAAGGGGATCTTCCCCAACCTCACCGTCCAGGAGAACCTCTGGATGATGACGCACCGGGGCACGAGCCGGCGCCAGGTGGAGGAGCGGGCATTCGGTCGATTCCCGCACTTGTCATCCCGACGCAAGCAGGCGGCCGGCACCCTGTCGGGGGGTGAGCAGCAGATGCTCGCGCTGGCCCGCGCCGTGTCGACCGAACCGAAGCTCCTCATGCTCGACGAGCTCTCCATGGGCCTGGCGCCGATCATCGTGGAGGACCTCTACGGCGTGGTGGGTGCGCTGGCGCGTGACGGCGTGACCGTCGTCGTGGTCGAGCAGTTCGCCGAATTCGCCCTCAAGGTTGCGCAGCACGCGGTGGTGATGACCGGGGGACGGGTGGTCCACTCCGGCCCGGCCGCGGACGTGTCGACACACCTGGCCGAGCTGTACCTGGGCGGGCATTCCGACAACGGCGACGCACCCGATTCGGCGACTTCGGGCGAATCCCCGCAACGCTGACGCCGCTGCGGGTCAGACCGCCGGGCTGAGCGAACGACGCTCGTGGAAGAGATCGACGACGTATTCCGCCTGCTTCGCCAGCATCTTGGAGTACTCGGCCGCCGCACGGTCGGGGTTGCCCTGGCGGATGGCTCGCACAATGGCGCGCAGCCCCTTGCGTTCAGGCTCAACGGCCCGGGGGACGAGGACGAAGAAGGGACCCGGCACCAGGGCGGACATGGCGCGCAGCACCACAGTGATGCGGGGGGACCGGGCTGCTTCGACCACGGTGGCGTGGAAGGCCAGTGCGAGCTCGCCCAGCTTCAACTCGTCGTCGGTGGCGTCGACTTCTTGGCTGAGCACGGCCAGACGATCCACTGTCTCGGGATCCGCCCGCTGGGCGGCCCGGCGCGCCGCCAGACCGTAGATCAGCCCGAAGAGCTCGTAGTGGTCGCGGATCACGTGCTCGTCGAACGCGTTGACGAACGTCCCGCGGTGCAGGCGGGTGGTCACCCAGCCCTCTCGTTCGAGTGCGATGATCGCCTCACGGATGGGAATGCGGCTGACGCCGACGGCCGTTGCCACCTCGTCCTGCGGCAACCGCATGCCTTCGTGGAGCCGCCCGTCGAAGACGAGCTGGCGGATGTACGCGGCGGCTTGCTCGCCACTGCCCTTCCGGATCACCGCGCCAGTCGAGGCTGGGATCTGTGCGGAGTTGGGAGAGCCGGTCACCTCAGCAGGGGTTTTCGGCATGGATACATCATATTCTCTACACAATCCGGGGTTTGAGGACCGGTGGCGGTTCTGCCCGGTCCTTTCCCGTGCGGCCGAGGACCGTGGCCCCGCACGGTGTACGGGTCCGGTCTTCCGGAGAGATTTGTATATCATATATCGAAGTGGTTACCCCAGAGGGGAAGGCCCGACCGGAGGTGGATGCGGTGGAGGCGCGGAAGCATGAGCAGACGGACGTCGCTGGCGTGGGTGCCGACGGGATCCCGCCGATCGTCGACCTCGACGCGCACGTCGTCGAGCCGGCCGACGTGTGGTCGGCCCGCCTGCCCGAGCGTTACCGGGAGGTCGGCCCGCACATCGAGTTGCTGCCGGCCGGGGTGCCCAAGCTGGTGGGAAGCGGCTACGTGGAGGAGCCCGGGACCGAGGGGCCCGAGGTCGCGTGGTGGTGCTACGAGGATCACCGCGCGTCGCTCAAGCGCACGATCGCCGCGGCGGGGTTCCCCCCCGAGGAGGTGCAGCTGCGCGGTGTGCGCTACGACGAGATGCGGCCGGGCTGTTTCCGAGTCAAAGAGCGCCTCGAGGACATGGACGTCAACGGGGTGGAGGCGCAGCTCTGCTTCCCGAACTATCCGCGCTTCTGCGGCCAGCAGTTCCTCTGGGGCAAGGACCGCGAGCTGGCCGGGCTGTGCATCGAGGCCTACAACGACTGGATGGTGGAGGAGTGGTGCGGCGAGAGCGGCGGCCGGCTCATCCCGCTGTGCCTCATTCCGCTGTGGGACGCCGATCTGGCCGCGGCCGAGGTCCGGCGCAACGCCGGCCGGGGTGTGCGGGCCGTCGCCTTCAGCGAGCTCCCCACCTACCTCGGGCTGCCGAGCCTCTACAGCGGGACATGGGACCCGCTCCTCGCCGCCTGCGAGGAGACCGGCACCGTGGTGTGCATGCACATCGGATCGGGGACCAGGACCCCACAGGCCTCGCCCGACGCGCCTGACGCGGTGGCGGCCACCATCCTGTTCGGCAACAGCGCCGCCAGCCTGGTGGACCTGCTCTACTCCGGGACGCTGCACCGCTTCCCCGACCTCAAGCTCATGTACGCCGAGGCGCAGATCGGGTGGATCCCCTACGTCCTGGAGCGGGCGGACGACGTGTGGACGACGCACCGGGGCTGGTCCAATTCGCAGCGCCATTGCCCCGAGCCTCCTTCGACCTACTACCGGCGCGGGAACGTGACCAGTTGCTTCTTCAAGGACGCCGTCGGCGTCGCGCTGCTGGACGACATCGGCGTCGACAACGTCGTCTTCGAGACGGACTACCCGCACTCCGACAGCACGTGGCCGGAGTCACGGCAGGCGGCCGCCGAGCAATTCGGCCATCTCGATGCGGACTCCGTGCGCAAGATCGCGCGGGGCAACGCCATTCAGCTGCTGGGCCTCACTCTGCCGGCGACCTGAGCAGACCGCCATACACTGCGGTCGTGCACGGGATCATCGGGTTCGGCGGTTACCTCCCCTATCGGTATCTCGACCTGTCGACCGTGGCCGACGTGGCCGGCGGCGGCGGGCGCAAGGGGACACGTTCGGTTGCCTCGTTCGACGAGGACGCCACCACCATGGCGGTGGAGGCGGCGCGGGTGGCGCGGCGGCGGGCGCCCGACGTCCCCATCGAGTCCGTCTGGTTCGCCACGGTGGCCCCGCCCTACCTCGACAAGACGAACGCCACCGTGCTGCAGGCGGCGCTGCGGCTTCCCGCGGAGTGCGGTGCGTACGACCTGGTCGGCTCGGTGCGCGGTGCGCTGGGGGCCCTGCGGGCCGCCGCGTCGCAGACGGGCCCGGCGCTGGCGGTGGCGGCCGACCTGCGCACCGGCCTGGCCGGCGGTCCCGACGAGTCGTTCTTCGGCGACGGTGCGGCCGCGTTGGTGGTCGGCCGCGACACGCACGGGGACGTGGTGGCGGAGCTCGGTCCCTGGGTCTCGGTCACGGGCGAGTTCGTGGACCGCTGGCGGGTCCCGGGCGAGCAGCGGTCGCGGGTGTGGGAGGAGCGCTTCGGCGAGGTGCGCTACAGCGAGCTCGGCGCTGACGCGTTGGATCGACTGTGGAAGGCCGCGGGCATCGGGCCCGACGACGTGGACCACTTCATCGTCACCGGCCCGCACGGGCGGGCCTGCAAAGCGGTGGCACAGCGCTCAGGGGTCGCGGCCGACCGACTGGTCGATGACATGACGCCGGTGGTCGGCAACACCGGCGCGGCCCATCCCCTCCTGTTGCTCGTCGACCTCCTGGAGCGGGCCGAGGCAGAGCGCACCATCGTGTTGCTGACGCTGGCCGATGGGGCGGAGGCGTTGGTGTTGCGCACAACCGGCGCGTTGGTGGGAGCGCGTGCCGTGGGGGCGACCGTCGGTTCGCAGGTCGATGCCGGGGGACCCGTCTCCTACGGCCGCTACCTGGCGTGGCGCGGCATCCTGCCCATAGAGCCGCCCCGGCGCCCCGAGCCGGCGCGCACCTCCTCGTCGGCGGCGGGACGGTCGGTGCTCTGGAAGTTCGGGTTCGAGGGCTCGCGGTCTCCGGACGGCAGCATGCACCTCCCACCACTGCCCGACGAGGGTGAGCTCGAGCCCATGGCCGACGCGCGCGGCACCGTCGCCACCTTCACGATCGACCGGCTCTCTTACACGCCGAGCCCGCCGATGGTCTTCGCCGTTGTGGACTTCGACGGCGGCGGCCGGCTGCCGGTCGAGCTGACCGACGTCGACGCCGACCAGGTCGCGGTGGGGGACCGGGTCGAAATGACGTTCCGGCGACTCTCGACCGCCGATGGGATCCACAATTACTTCTGGAAGGCGCGGCCGTGCCGGGGAGGCGATGACTGATGAGCTCGCACGGGATCACCGACAAGGTGGCCATCGTCGGAATGGCGTGCACGAAGTTCGGCGAGCACTGGGGCATGGGGACGGACGACCTCGTGTTGGAGGCCGCGGAGGGCGCGTTCGACTCGGCCGGAGTCGGCCGGGCAGACGTGGACGCCTACTGGCTCGGCACCGCCCAGTCGGGCATGAGCGGACTCGTGCTGGCCCGGCCGCTACGCGTGAAGGACAAGCCGGTCACCCGCGTCGAGAACTTCTGCGCGTCGGGCTCCGAGGCGCTGCGGCAGGCGGCCTACGCGGTGAGCAGCGGTGCCTATGACGTGGCTATGGCCCTCGGTGTCGAGAAGCTCAAGGACTCGGGCTTCCAAGGCGCCAACGCGTTCCCGGTGCCGAGCGATGGGACGAACCGCACCGTGACGGCCGCCGCCATGTACTCCATGATCGTCCCCGCCTACGCCAAGCGCTACGGCGTCGAGGTGGATCAGGTGAAGCAGGCACTGGCGCGCATCGCCTCGAAGAACCACGCCAACGGCGCGCGCAATCCGCGGGCACAGTTCCGCAAGGAAATTGGTGTCGAGCAGCTGCTCGCCATGCCGCGCATCGCCGGGGAGCTCTCGGTTTTCGACTGCGCCGGGGTCGCCGACGGGGCGGCCGCCGCCGTGGTCGTCCGGGCCGAAGACGCCCACCGGTACACGGAGCACCCGCTCTACGTGAAGGCGCTCTCGTTCGTGGTGGGGGACGGCAGCGGCGTGAGCGACCCCGACTACGACTACACCACGTTCCCCGAGGTCGTGCTGTCGGCGCGGGAGGCCTACCGCCAGGCCGGCATCACGGATCCGCGCGCCCAACTGGCGATGGCGGAGGTGCACGACTGCTTCACGCCGACCGAGCTCGTCCTCATGGAGGACCTCGGCTTCAGCGAGCGGGGCAGCGCCTGGAAGGAGGAGCTGGCCGGCACGTTCGAGCTCGACGGTGAGCTCCCGGTGAACCCCGACGGGGGCCTCAAGAGCTTCGGCCATCCCGTCGGCGCGTCCGGTCTCCGCATGATGTTCGAGGCCTGGCTGCAGCTGCGGGGCGAGGCCCCCGAGGACCGCCGGATCTCGACCTATGGCAAGCGGAACCTCGCGCTGACGCACAACCTGGGCGGGTATCCGGGCGAGATGGTCTCCTTCGTCTCCATCCTCGGCACGGAGGGCCCGGCCGCAGGCTGACTCGCCGTCCTCAGGCGGTCAGGCTGTCCGGACGGTGCGGCACGGCGCCGGCGTCCGCCGGCAACGAGGTGTGCGCGCCCCGTTCGGCGACAGGCTTCCAGTCCTCTCCTCGCCGCACCGCGACGCCGACGAGGACCGTCGTCAGATGCTCCTCGAAGTCCGGCGCCGTGCGGATGGGCGGCAGGTCGAGCAGCGCGCGCAGCCCGACCAGCTCGTCCGGAGGGCGGGCGGCGACCATGCGGTGAAGCTCGGAGAGGGGCGAGCGGCCCTCGTTGGCCGCGGCGCGCCCACGGATCTCCTGCACGGCGGCGCCGACGGCGCACTGCGCGACTGTGTCGAACGCGGTCAGGGCCTCAGTCGGGCCGAAGCCGGTGCGGCCGAGCACCTGTATGACCGAGTCGACCACGTCGGCCATGGTGTCCCACCGCAGCCCGCCGTTCATGAACTGCACCAGGATCTCGGGCTCCTCCACGAACGAGCGGTAGACGTGACGCGCCCATTCGCGCAGCCACTCGTCCCAGTGTTGACCCGTGTCCTCGGGGGCGCCGACGCGGGACAGCGAGTACTCGGCGGCCAGCACGAGCAGTTCCCGCCGATTGCCGACATGGTGGTAGAGCCCGGCCACGCTGACGCCCAGGTGGTCCGCCACCGCCTTCATGGAGATGCCGTCGAGCCCGATGTCGAGCACGGCCTCCGCGATGGCGGTGCGGTCGATGCGGGCCGGACGCCCGACCTTGCCCGTCGGCATCAGGAAGCCGGTACCGCCGACGCCCCGTGCACGTCCGTTCGTGACGGCCCGATCCGCGCCGCCAGCGGCTCCAGCTTCGCCGCGTCGAAGCGGTACACCGATGCTGCCGTCGCCCCGAGCATGCGCGTCGCCTCGTCGGGTGGCACGTCGGCGAAGGCCTCGGCGATGGCCTTGCGCGTGTGCGGCCAGGTGCCCTCCGGGTGAGGGAAATCGTTGCCCCACATGAAGGCGTGGACACCGATTTCGTGGCGGCGTTCGATCTCCTCGGTGCTGGGCGTCGACGCGCCCACGAAGATGTTGGTCCCGAAGAACTCACTCGGCTTCTTCGAAATCGTCGACGTGAACGCGTTGCCGAGTTTCTCGGTGTTGTGCCCGCCCAAGTACTTCTCGTCCATGCGGCTTACGATGCCTGGGAGCCACCAGGCCCCGTCCTCCGTGATGGCGAAGCGAAGGCCGGGATGGCGCTCGAAGACGCCGCCCCAGAGGAGCGCCCAGAGCGGGCGGGCCGCCCACCACCACGCCTCGGTGGCGTAGATGGCGATGAGGCCCGGCGCCGTCATGGAGATGTCGCGCGACGCGCCGCCCGAATGGACGTGGACCACCATGCCGTTGGCCTCGCAGGCCGCCCAGACGGGTTCGTAGCGCAGGTCGTTGTACGACGGCTTGTCGACCCATAACGTCGGGATCAGGATCGCCCGGAACCCGACGGAGGCGAGCCGTTCTATCTCGGCCACGGCGGCGTCGATGTCGTGCAGGATCGGGACGGTGGCCACGCCGCATCGGCGCTCCGGGCTGGAGGCGCAGAGCTCCTGGAGCCAGCGGTTGTGCGCCTGGGCGCCCGCCATGACCAACTCGCCGTCCAGGTCGCCCGAGGAGCCGAGGCCGGCATGGAAGGGCGCGGACGCGCCGCCGCCCAGTACGTCGGCGTCGGGGAAGATCACCTCGGCGGCCACGCCCTCCTTGTCGAGCTCGGCGTCACGCGCCGCTGGGTCCCACGAGGCCCGTCGGCCTCCGTCCCCTGTCTCGGCCTCCCACTTCGCTTCGAAGGCCGCCGCGTCGCTCTGCGCGGCGCGGGCCTTGTTCATGTCGAGAACGAGGGCCAGGTCGGCGTCGAAGGCCGGGCGGTACTTGGGGTCGAGATAGTCGCGGTAGCGCTCGGCCGGCGGTCCGGCATGGGTGTCCGAGGAGATCACCAGGTAGCGGGCGCTGTCGTCGGTGTGTCCGGTCATTCGTGGTTCCTCTTTCTTCGCGCCGCCAGCCACGATTCAGTCGATGGCGGCGGCGGGGTCCGAATAGAACTGCGTGCACCACGCGCGGTGGTCCAGGATGGTCCGCTCCTCCTTCGTGAGGATGGGGCGTTCGACGTAGCGCTTGTTCTCCCAGATCGGGATGTCCTGGCTCACGCCGCCCAGGAACGAGTCGGCCGTGTTCTTGGCCGCCTCCGGGCCGGCGCTCGTGGGCGTGGTGAAGATCCACCGGACGTGGACCTGTTCCTCGTCGATGGGTGTGGTGGACGTGAGGAAGGTCATGGTGTCCGTCATACGCAGGACGCCGAGCCCGAGCCCGAAGGTCTCGCGCACGAAGAACCCATTCATGCTCGAGGCGCGCTTGTAGCCGCCGTCGATGAAGATCTCCTGTTCGGGTATGGCGGGAGTGCCGTGCACGAATTGGAAGTGCACGGCGTCGTGGTTGTTCTCGGCCATCTCCTGGCAGCTGGTGCGAATGGTGAACTCGGCGATGTAGGGATCGCTCCACGCCTCGTCCGAGAGCTCGGGCACCTCGGGGACGTCGTAGAACGGTGGCTTCCCCTCGAGGTGGTGCCAGGCCCACACCATGCCGTTGCGCTCCAGGGTCGGGTAGGCACGAATGGCGGCCTTGGACGGGACCCGCCCCGAGCCGTAGGGGATGTCGGTGCACTTGCCGCTCGCGCCGTCGTAGCACCAGCCGTGGAACGGGCACTGGAGGATCTCGCCGCGCACCGTCCCCCCGACGCCCAGATGCGCACCCAGGTGGGCGCAATAGGCGGCGGTGACCCGCGGCACTCCACTCTCGGTGCGGAAGACGACCAGGTCCCGTCCGAAGTAGTGCAGGGGCACGACGGCGCCCGCCTCCACCTCGTCGGAGGCCGCGACGATGAACCAGCCGTTCGGGATCGGGAAGGGGAAGCGCGGACCGGACTCGCTGCGGACGTGGGTGCGGACGGAGGGATCGGCTATCAGGTCGAGGCGCCGCGGCATGCCGGCCCCGGGCTGCGTGTCCAGACCCCGGATTGCCCGGTCCTCGGTGCGAACGTCGGTCATGGCCAACCCCCAAGCGGTCCGGCTGTGGCCGGGGCCGTTGCCCCGAGACATTTCCGTACCTATTATCAAAACTGATCCGGCTTTGACTGTCAAGAAGGAGAGGGCGCTATGGAGGACCTGCTGGACAAGGTGGCCGTGGTGACCGGCGGGGCCAGCGGCATCGGGTTGGCCCTGGTGCGTGCGTTCTTGGGGGAGGGCATGCGGGTCGCCGTCGCCGACGTCGACGAGCCGGCGCTCGCCGCCGTGGCCCAGGAGTTCACCGGCGACGCCCGGGTGCTCGTGCACCGCACGGACGTGACGAGCACCGAGTCGGTGGCCTCGCTCGCCGACGCCGTCTACGACGGCTTCGGCGCGTGTCACGTCCTGTGCAACAACGCGGGCGTGGGCGCGCCCAGCGCGAAGGTCTGGCAGACCACCCCGAACGACTGGGCGTGGGTGTTCGGGGTCAACGTGACCGGCGTGGTCAACGGCATCCTCACGTTCGTGCCACGCATGCTCGAGTCCGGCGAGGAGGGACACGTGGTGAACACGTCCTCCTCGGACGGCCCGATCTCGCCGTTGCCATCGGCCTCCGTGTACGCCGCCAGCAAAGCGGCGGTCAGCGTGCTCACCGAGTGTCTGGCGGCACAGTTGGCCGAGGAGGGCGCGCCCATCCGGGCGTCGGTCTTCTATCCCTCCGGGGGGCTGCTGCGGACCGGTCTGTGGACCTCGGATCGCACGCGGCCGCCGGCGCTGGCCCGGGAACGGCCCCGCGAGACCGAGGCGATGACGCCGGAACGGCTGGAGGAGATGGCGGCGAAGGGCGGGCGTGAGCTGCACTGGCAGCCGCTCGACGAACTGGCGGCGCTCGTCGTGGAGGGCATCCGCGCCGGGCGCTTCGTCCTGATGAAGGACGCCCCGGACGCCGCCACCACCCTGCGCGGGCGCGCCGACGCCTTCGCCGCCGGGGCGCTCCCCACGCCGGCCCACTTCGGCTGAGCCCGACCCGGCGAACCAAATAAGAACTAGACTCCGGTTCTAACTCCTGGTATCGTGGTCACATGGCGACATCTGTATCGGCCGCGCCCCTGACGCTCATCTCGGCGGACACCCACGCCGGCGGGAGCCACGAGCAGTACCGGGAGTACCTGGACCCCGCATACCGCGACGAGTTCGACGCGTGGCGGGCGAAGTACAAGAACCCGTGGAAGGACCTGCGCGACACCGATCTGCGCGTCCGCAACTGGGACGACGAGCGGCGCTCGGCCGACGAGCTCGCCGACGGCGTGGTGGGTGAGGTCCTCTACCCCAACACCGTGCCACCCTTCTTTCCGGGATTCGTCCTCTTCGCCGGGCCGCCCAAGCCGGAGGAGTACGAGCACCGGCGGGCCGGGATACAGGCGCACAACCGCTGGCTGGTCGACTTCTGCGCCCGCCGGCCGGCGCAGCGCGCCGGCGTCGGGCAGATCTTCCTCAACGACATCGACGACGCCGTCGCCGACGCCACGTTCATAAAGGAGCAGGGACTACGCGGCGGCGTCCTCCTGCCGGTGGTTCCGCCGGACGTGACATGGGTCAAGCCCTTGTACCACCCCGACTACGACCGCCTCTGGGCCGCGCTGCAGGACCTGGATATCCCGGTCAATGTGCACGCCGGTACCGGGTCACCCAACTACGGCCGCTTTCAAGCGACCCCGATGCTCATGATCGCCGAGGTCGCGTTCTACGGCATGCGGCCCTTGGTCCACCTGATCCTGTCGGGCGTGTTCGAGCGCTTCCCCCGACTGAAGTTCGCCTTCACCGAGGGGGGCGCAGCGTGGCTGCCCGAGACGCTCCGCCACCTGGACTACGTGATTACGAGCGTGCAGAAAGGCTCCATCGGCGAGCTGCGGTACACGAAAGAGCAGGCGCTCCCGCGCACGGCCACCGAGTACTTCCACCAGAACGTGTGGATGGGCGTGAGCTTCCCGAAGCCGGCCGACATGGAGGTGCGCACGATGATGGCGCCCGACCGCTTCATGTGGGGGAGCGACTACCCGCACGACGAGGGCACCGAGCCCTACACGCGCGAGCACCTGCGGCAGGTGACCCAGGGCGTCCCCGAAGACGACCTGCGCCGGATCCTCGGGCGCAACGCGGCGGCGCTGTACGAGTTCGACCTCGAAGCTCTGGCCCCGCTGGCCCGGGAGTACGGGCCCACGCTGGACGAGGTGCGTCAGCCGCTGTTGGAGCTGCCCGAGCGGCCGAACCGGGCGCTGCTCCAGGGTCAGGCCCGCGTCCTCACCGCTGCCACGCCCACCTGACGGAGCGGGCGGCCTCCGCCTACGCCGTGGCGCGCGCCGCCAGCCGGCCGAGGTCGGTCCCCTTCCCCTTCCGCTCGAAGCGGCCCTTGTCGAAGGAGCGAATGGAGACGTCGTGGCCGGGTGCCTCGGCGCGCAGGGCCCCGACCGTGCAGCGCTCCGGGGGCCGGTGTGCGAACGGCTCGAACGAGTACCAGCGGCACGCGTTCTCGTAGGTGATGCGGGCCAGCTCGTCGTCGGGCACGTCCGCCGCCACGCGGGCGAGCTCCTCGGGCGCCTCGGGCCACGACGAGTCGGAGTGCGGGTAGTCGCATTCCCACGCGATGTTGTCGAGGCCGATGTCGTGGCGCAGCGTGATCCCGACGGGGTCGGCGATGAAACAGGTCAAGAAGTGCTGGCGGAACACATCGCTGGGCAACCGGTCTCCGAAGTCCTGCCCCGTCCAGGCGCGGTGCATGTCGTAGGTGCGGTCGAGCCGGTCGAGGAAGTACGGGATCCAGCCCGTGCCGCCCTCGGAGAGCGCGAAGCGGATGTCGGAGTACCGCTTGACCACCCGCGACCACAGCAGATCGGCCGCCGCCTGGCAGATGTTCATGGGCTGGAGGGTGATCATCACATCGACGGGCGCGTCCGGCGCGGTGACGGACAGCTGGCCCGACGAGCCCAGGTGGATGGAGACGACCACACCCTCGTCGCACACCGCGGTCCACAAGGGGTCCCAGTGCTCGGCATGGAAGCTCGGGTAGCCGAGCGTGGCCGGGTTCTCCGTGAAGGTGACGGAATGGCAACCCTTGGCGGCGACGCGCCGGACCTCCGTGGCGGCCAGCTCCGGGTCCCACAGCACCGGCAGCGCCATCGGGATGAAGCGGCCCGGGTAGGCGCCGCACCACTCGTCGATGTGCCAGTCGTTGTAGGCCTGCAGCACCGCCAGCGCCAGGTCCTTGTCCTCGCAGGCGGCGAAGAGCCGTCCGCTGAAGCCGGGGAACGAGGGGAAGTTCATGGAGCCGAGCACGCCGCCGGCGTCCATGTCCTTGATGCGCTCGTGCACGTCGTAGCAGCCCGGGCGCATTTCGTCGAAGGCCGTGGGCTCGACGCCGTACTCCTCCTTGGGCCGGCCGGCGACTGCGTTCAGGCCGATGTTGGGGATCACTGCGCCGTTGAACACCCAGGCGTCCGAACCGTCGGGCCGGCGTTCCACCCGGGGCGCCTCATCGCGGTATCGCCCCTGCAGGTGTCCCTCGAAGAGGTCCGGCGGCTCCACCACGTGGTCGTCGACGCTGACGAGGATCATGTCCTCCGCCCTCATGGCAACTCCTCCCCGGCCCACGACGGGCCCGATTGCACAAATGATACGGCTGCCCCTTCCCGGGCCGGCCTCCTGCTCAGCGTCTCTCGTATTCGATCCCGGCCGCTTCGGCGTCCCACGTGGCCGGCGTGACGCCCTCCTCGCGCAGCTCGCGCTTCAGGACGCGCCCGACGGGGCTGCGCGGCAGCGCCGGTCTGAACTCGACGTAGCGCGGCAGGCAGAAGTAGGGGAGCCGTTCGATGCACCAGCGGAAGAGCTCCTCCTCGGTGAGGTCCGCGCCCTCCTTGACCGTGGCGGTGACCTTGAGGTCGTCCTCGGTCAAGGGGCTGGGGACGGCGTGGACCGCGACGTCGGCCAGCGCACCGTGGCCCATGAGGATCGACTCCACCTCGTAGCTGGCGATGTTCTCGCCCCGGCGCCGCAGGTAGTCCGCCTTGCGGTCGACGAAGTAGAGGTAGCGGTCCTCGTCGATCCGGCCGATATCGCCGGTGTGGTACCAGAGGTTGCGCATCGTCTCGACCGTGACTTCGGGCCTGCCCCAGTAGCCCTCGAACATCACGTGCGGCTGCTTCGGCCGTATCACGATCTCGCCGTCCGTTCCTGCTGCGAGCTCGTGGTCCTCGTCGTCGAAGATCCGGACGTCGAAGAACTCGTCGTTGACGACGCCGGCGGCGTGGGGTCGGTTCTCCACGCCGGGCGGCTGCCAGGAGACCAGGCTGGCCTCGGTCACGCCGTACGCACCGCTGAACGTCTCGATCCCGAAACGCGACCGGAGAATGCCGTCCACCTCGGGTGGGAGGGGCACCGCGCCCATCAGGCGCAACGTGCGGTTGGCCTCGGGCGCGCCCGAGCCCGGCATCTCGGGGCGGTCGACGTCGTGCGCCAGCAGGTACGCCATCGTCCCGAGGGTCGACGTGACGGTGGCGCCGACGCGGTTCATCTCGGGCCAGAACTGCGAGACGGAGAAACGGCGGAAGATGGCGCCGCGCCCGCCGAAGAGGAGGGTGCCGACGATGGCGGTCACCAGCGCGTTGAAGTGGTACATCGGCAGCGGCGTCCACGCCACGTCGTCGGCCGTGCGCTTCCAGCAGAGGCCGATCTGCCGGGCCAGGGCCTCGTGGTAGTTGTGCGTCAGCATGCATCCCTTGGACAGCCCGGTGGTGCCGCCGGTGTAGATGAAGGTGGCCAGGTCGGACGGCCGGACGTCGACGGTGGGCGCCCCGCCGGCCGCCGCCATGACGTCGTCCCAGCGGTGCACGGCAACGCGGCCGAGCGAGGGCACGGCCGCGGATGAGGGCGCTCCCGCCGCGTCCGCCTCGTCGTCGCCGGCGTCGACGTCGTCCACGACGATCACATGCTCGAGTGTCGGGACGTCCCGCGCGATGGCCGCCACGCGGTGGAGGTAGCTGGCCGCGACGACCATCAGGCGGGCGCCGGAGTCGTTGAGCTGGTGGGTGAGGTAGGCACCCTTGTAGGCGGTGTTGATGGGCACCGCCACGCGGCCGGCGCACACGGTGCCGGCCCAGGTGAGCAGCGCCGGCGACGAGTTCTCGAGCAGCGAGGCCACGCGGTCGTGCTGCGCCGTCCCGAGCTCGTGGAGGACCCCGCCGAACCGGTCGCCCGCCGCCAGGACATCGCCGGCCGTGAGCTTCGTTCCGGCGATGTCGAGGTACTCGCTGTCCGGGTCGGTCTCGAGCCTGCGGGCGAAGAGCTGGGGGACCGTGGACTGCTCGCCCCCGGCCCAGACGCGGTCGGCCACTGGTGCTCCCTCCCATTTCTCCTTCGGGCCCGCACCCGGGGCCGGATATCAGCAACCGGATATTGTATGTAAATCTCGGAGAACCTCGGCCACCTCCTCATCGACCACCCTTTCGCCGACGGGCGCGACCTGTTGTGCACCATGGACGAGGTGCGCAGCGCCGGCGAGGCCCGCGCGGCGGCACGCGCCATGGCCGAGGCCCTGAGGGCGGCGGGCGTCGAGCCCGGAGAGGGCGTGGCGGTGCGCCTGCCCAGCGGCCCGGACCTGGTCACCACGATGATCGGCATCTGGCTGGCCGGTGCGGTCTTCGTGCCGGTGAACGACCGCTCCCCCCGGGCCGAGGTCGACCACGTGCTGGCGACGGTCCGTCCGGCTGCGCTGTGCGACGAGCACGGGATCTCCAACCTGGCCGACCCGATGCGCCACGACCCCGACGTCGCCTTCGTCACCTGGACGTCGGGGACGACCGGCGCGCCCAAGGCAATTCTGCAGACGCACAGCGGCTACCTCGAGCTCCTCGACCGCGTGCTCACGCCGCTGCGCGGCGATGGGGGCGGCCAACCCAAGGTGGCGCGGGAGCCGACGCCGAACCTGGTGCCGGTGTCGATCGCGCTGAATGCCGGCATCTACAACGTGTGCTTCGGGTTGCGTGCGGGCGCCGCCATTGTCCTCATGCCGCGGTTCAGCACGCGCGAGTTCGCCGAGCTCGTGCAGCGCTATCAGATCCGCTCGACCGTGTTGCCGCCGGCGGCCATGGTGATGCTGGCGACGGATCCCGACGTGACCGACCTCACCCCGTTGCGTTACGTCCGCAGCATCACCGCGCCGCTCTCGCCACCGGCCGCCCGCCGCTTCATGGAGCGCTTCGGGACCGTCGTGCTCAACAGCTACGGGCAGGCCGAGGTGGGCGAGGTCGTCGGCTGGACCGCGGCTGACGCCCGGGAGCATCCCGAAAAGCTCGGTGCGGCCGGACGCCCGCACGCCGGCGTCGGCGTCCGGGTCGTCGACGACGCCGGGCGCGAGGTCGAGCCCGGCACCGTGGGCGAGCTCCTGGTGCGCCCGCCCCGCATGGCCGCCGGTTACGCCGGCGGGGCGTCCCTGGCGGACCGCGTCGACGCCGACGGGTTCATCCGTACCGGGGACCACGCCCGCGTCGACGCCGAGGGCTTCGTCTGGATAGAGGGTCGCACGTCGGACCTCATCAACCGCGGCGGTAACAAGGTCTTCCCCGAGCAGGTGGAGGAGGTGCTGCGCCTGGTCCCCGGCGTGGACGACGTTGCGGTCGTCGCCCGACGCGACGAGCGGCTGGGCGAGGTGCCCGTGGCCGTGGTGGTCGGGTCCGCCCACGACGAGGACCTCGAACTGGCCTGCCGGGCCGAGCTCGCGCCCTACAAGGTGCCGGTCGCCTTCGCTCGCGCCGAGTCACTGCCCCGCAACGAGATCGGAAAGCTCCTGCGCAAACAGCTGGCGGACGACGTCGCCGCGCCTGCTGGCTGAGCGGTCGTTACTCCTCGGACCAGCTGTCGTCGCGGTCGCGGCGCGCCGGCTGGCGCCCGCTGCGCAACGGGCTGAGCGGCGCGTCGACGAGCAGGATGCGGCGCAGATCGAGCACCGCCGCGCGCTGGCGGTCCCGCCAGGGGTGCCCCGCCCGCAGCGCGGCTTCCGCGGCACCCCAGCGGTCCCAGCTCGGGATCGACCACAGCAGGAACGCCTCATCGTCGTTGCGCAACGCCGTCTCGAAGGCCCCGATCAGCCGCCAGCCGTGCTCGGCGTAGAACGCGCCACCGGCCTCGCGGGCCAGCTCCAGGAAGTCGCCTGCGGCGCCGGCGGGAACCGTCACCTGGTCGTGGGCGTAGGCGACGCCGCCGGCGCTCTGCGCGCAGAGCGCCTCTATGCCGGGTGACCAGGGCGCGGGGACGAGGATGCGGTCGAACCCGCCCGAGCGGAACTCCGCCGCGCGCGCCCACCAGCGGGCCAGCTTGGGGTCCTGCAGGTACGCGTGGCCGAGCTCGTGGCCGAAGGATGACGCCAGCCCGTCCCACCCGTCCTCCTCCCACAGGTTCACCACGGAGGGCCACCGCCCCGTGGAGCCCACGATGCCCCACACCCCGTAGCAGAGCTGGTGTCGTTCCTCCTGCGCGATCGGGCTCCAGTTCGCGGTCATGTGGTGCATGTAGGCGGCGCGGTGGTGGCCGATGATGTCGATGAACTCGTGGATGTAGACCTTGTCGTTGGCCACGGTGATCCCGTCCCGGAGGGTGCGCGCGGCCGCACCCCCAGGGGCGGCGTGCGGCGGACTTCATATAATATGCGACTTCGTGTCCGAGGGCACCATCACAGAGGAGGGCGTCGCCCGGCTGCGCGCCCGCATCGGCATCCCCGAGCCGCACACGGTGCCCGTGCCGCGCTACGTGCGCCCCGGCGTCGATGCGTTCCGGCACGTGGCCGAGGCCTACGGCGACGACAATCCGCTGTGGTCCGACGAGGCCTACGCGGCGGGGACCTGCTGGGGCGGGGTCATCGCCCCGCCCCCCCTGGTGGGCGGCGACTCGCTCGTGGGCTTCGATGAGGTGCGCGAGGTGCCCGAGGAGCACCGGGACCTGATGAAGGGCGACCCCCTGCGCGGGGTGCACGCGTTCTACTCGGCCAGCGCACGGGAGTGGTGGTCACCGCTGCGACCGGACCGGCAGCTCAGCCGGCGTAACGCGCTGGTGGGCGTGTTGGAGAAGCCGAGCGAGTTCGCCGGGCGCGCCGTCCACGAGTGGATGGCCCAGGTGTTCCGCGAGGTCGACGGCCCCGCGCTCTCGGCGCAGTATCGGCTCATGATCCGCACCGAGCGGACCCAGGCCCGCGCCCGCAAGAAGAACGACGCGCTGGAGCTGCGGCCGTACGCCGACGACGAGATCGACGCGATCGAGGCGCAGTACGCCGGCGAAGGCCCCCGGGGCGGTGAGACCCGGTGGTGGGAGGACGTCAGAGTGGGCGACGCCGTCGGCCCGATGGTCAAGGGCCCGATGACGGTCACCGACATGGTGTGCTGGCACGCCGGTGTCGGCATGGGACTCTACGGTGTGAAGGCTCTGCGCCTCGGTTACCAGAACCGGATCCGGATCCCGCGCTTCTACCAACGCGACGAGCTGAATGTGCCCGATGTCATGCAGCGGGTGCACTGGGACCCGGAGTTCGCGCGCCGCGCGGGCAACCCGACGACGTTCGACTACGGCCGTATGCGTGAGACGTGGCTCATCCACCTGTGCACGGATTGGATGGGTGACGACGCGTGGCTCTGGAAGCTCGATTGCGAGTTCCGCAAGTTCAATTTCGTCGGCGACACCCAGTGGCTGTCGGGGACGGTGACGGACCACTACCTCGGCGAGGGCGGGCGCCCCGCCGTGGACCTCCAGCTCTCCGCCGTGAACCAGCGAGGCGAACAAACGACGCCGGGCCACGCCACCGTCCTCCTGCCCAGCCGCGAGCACGGCCCGGTACGCCTGCCCGAGCCGCCCGGCGGCGCCCGTGACCTGCAGGAGGTCCTCACCGCCATCAGCGAGAGATACGCCGGCCAATGAGCGACTCGACCGAGGCGCGCAGCCCCTACCGGTCGGTCGAGGGGCTCCACGTCCACCGCGACGGCGCGGTGCTCGCATTCGAGATCGACCGGCCGAAGAAGCGCAACGCGCTGACGGACCCGATCGTCGCCGCCATGATCGAAGCCCTCTCTACGGCCGGGCCCGACGAGTCGGTACGCGTCGTCCTCATCCGCGGGGCGGGCGACCACTTCTGCGCCGGGTTCGACATCGTGGGGCGCAACGCGGGGGACGAGCGGCCGCGGGTGGGCAGCATCCAGCGGCGGCTGCCCACCGAGGCGCACCGCCTCCTGGAGCTGTTGCTGACGACACAGACGCCGGTGGTCTGCCAGGTCCAGGGCTGGGCGGCCGGGATCGGCCTGCACGTGGCCCTGGCCGCGGACTTCGCCGTGGTCGACGAGACGGCCCGGCTGTGGGAGCCCTACGCTCAGCGCGGCTTCACGCCCGACACCGGCGGCACCTGGCTGCTGCCCCGCCGCATCGGCGAGGTGCGGGCCCGCGAGATGCTGTTGCTCGGCGAGGCCGTGTCGGGCGCCGACGCCGCCGCGTGGGGCATGGTCCACCGCGCCGTGCCGGGCGACGCCCTCGCCGGCGAGGTGCAGGCGCTGGTGAGCCGGCTGGCCGAGGCGCCCACGGTCACGATCGGGCTCACGAAGTGGCTGCTGCACGCGGGCGGCACGGCGCCGCTGCGCGAACAGTTGCAGAACGAGGCCCTCGCCATGGAGCTCTCGTCGCGCAGCGACGACTTCAAGGAGGGGCTCGCCGCGTTCGTCGGAAAGCGCCCGCCGGAGTTCACGGGCCGATGACCGCCGGCCCCGCGGGCGGCGCGCCCGGGGCCGGCCGCCTGCCGGTCGGTCCCGACACCCGGCTCGAGGACGCGCTCGCCGCGGTACGGGCCTGGGTCGAAGCGTGTGTCCCCCCGGAATGGGTGGCGGCAGGACGGCGGGGCGGACCGGCCGAGGTGCGCACCGTCCGCACGAGGGCTGCGTACGAGGAGTGGTACCCCGTCTACGGGGCGTCGGGGTTGGTCGTGCCGACCTGGCCGGCCGAGTACGGCGGGCTGGAACTGGCGCCCGGCGTGGCGCGGCGACTCGACGAGGAGTTGCGCCCCTTCAACCTCGGCCGGTTGAACCCGCTCGGGCTCAATCTGGCCGCGCCGGCGCTCTTCGCCCACGGCACCGAGGAGCAGAGGCTCCGCTATCTGCCGCCCATCGTGCGCAACGAGGAGCGGTGGTGCCAGCTCTTCAGCGAGCCGGGCTCGGGCTCGGACCTGGCGTCGCTGGCCACCCGGGCCGAGCGCGACGGGGACGAGTGGGTCGTCCACGGCCAGAAGGTATGGACGACGTGGGCGCACCTCTCGACCCACGCGGTGCTGCTGGCCCGGACCGACCCCGACACGCCCAAACGCGACGGCATCACCTACTTCCTGATCGACCTGCGCCAGCCCGGCGTCGACGTGCGGCCGCTGCGCCACATCGGCGGCGAGGTCGACTTCAACGAGGTCTTCCTCGACAACGCCCGCGTCCCCGACGCCCAGCGGGTCGGCGCGGTCGGGGAGGGCTGGAAGGTGGCGAACGCCACGCTCTCGGGCGAGCGACAGATGGTCTCGGGCGCGGGCTCGGGCGGCGTCGACCGGATCGGCGGCGGGGGGGCCGACGCGCTGGTGCGGCTGGCCCAGCGCCTGGCCGCCGAGGGGTGCCCCGGCGGATGGTCCAACCCGGTGCACCGTGACCAGGTCGTCCGGCTCTGGTGCGAAGAGCAGGTGCGCGGGTGGACGAACCAGCGCGTGCGCGCCAACGTGCGGGCCGGGCGGACGCCGGGCCCGGAGAGCTCCATCGGCAAGGTGCACCAGGGGGAGCTGAACCAACGCGTTCAGCTGCTCGCGGTGAACATGCTCGGCGCCGGCGCCACGGCATGGTGCACCGAGGCACTGGACGCGCCCACCGAGCCGGGCGACTGGGCGGCCACCCTGCCCTACGAGCTGCGCGGGATGCTGCGGAGCAGAGCCAACACGATCGAGGGCGGCACGACCGAAGTGAACAAGAACATCTTGGGCGAGCGTGTGCTCGGACTCCCTCGCGAGCCCGATCCCTTCAAGGGCGTCCCCTGGCGCGACGTGCCGCGCAGCTGACGTCGATGGCCTACGAAACGCTGCTCGTCGAGCGCCGCGGCCCCGTCGGCTGGCTCGTCTTCAACCGCCCCCGGGCGGGCAACGCCATGGACGCGCGCATGCTCGACGAATTGGAGGAGGCGTGGCGCGAGCTCGACACCGATCCGGAGGTGCGCGTCATCGTCACCACCGGTGAGGGCCGCTCGTTCCAAACCGGCCTCGATGTGGTGCAGCTGGCCCGGCAGCCCGAGGCCTTGCGCAAGCAATCAGGCCGTACCCGGCGCGCCGAGCTGCGCATGACGGCCTGGCACTGCGGCGTGGCGAAGCCGGTCATCACCGCGGTGAACGGCGTGTGCGCCGGCGGGGGACTGCACTTCGTCGCCGACGCCGACGTGGTGCTGGCCGCCTCCGACGCGCAATTCCTCGACCCGCACGTCTCCGTGGGCCAGGTCAGCGCGTACGAGGTCATCGGGTTGGCCCGCAAGATCCCTTTCGAGGCCGTGATGCGCATGGCGCTGCTCGGGCGCCACGAGCGCATGGATGCGGCGCGCGCCCTCGCGCTGGGCATGGTCAGCCAGGTGGTGGACCCGCCCGAGGCGCTGCGCGACGAGGCCCAGGCCTTGGCCGAGAAGATCGCGCAGAACTCGCCGGCCGCCATGGCCGCCACCAAGCGCGCACTGTGGGGCGCGCTCGAGGCCGGGCTCACCGACGCCTGCAAGGCGGGCGCCACCGAGCTCACCTCCATGTGGGGCCACCCCGACCAGGAGGAGGGCCCGCGCGTTCGCCGAAAAGCGTGCGCCGAACTGGCAGCCGCTGCGCTGATGCCGATCGTGCCGACCCGACCCCGACCCTGACCCTGACCGTGACGACGCTGACCATGACGACGCTGACCTTGGAGGTGCAGTGACCTACCCGACCCTCGACACCCTGCTGCTGGAGCGGCACGGCCCCGTGGGCTGGCTGATCAACAACCGGCCCGACCGGCTCAACGCGATGAACTCCCATATGCGCGACGAGTTCGAGACGGCGTGGCGCACCCTCGATGAGGACCCTGAGGTGATCGTGATCGTGCACACCGGGGAGGGTCGTGCGTTCCAGACCGGCGTCGACGTCATGGAGATCGCCGAGGACGGCGTCGGCTTCGAGCGCTACCGCGAATCGACGGAGAAGTTCGACTACCGGTTCACCGCCTGGCAGAACCACATCTGGAAGCCGGTCATCACCGCGGTCAACGGCCTCTGCGCCGGCGGCGGCTTCCACTGGGTGGCCGAGGCCGACATCGTGATCGCCGCTTCCGACGCACAATTCTTCGACCCGCACGTCTCGGTGGGCCAGGTGGTGGCGATGGAGGCCATCGGGCTCACCCGCAAGATCCCGTTCGAGGCGGTCATGCGCATGGCCCTCGTCGGGCGCCACGAGCGCGTATCGGCCGAGCGCGCGCGGGAGCTCGGAATGATCAGTCAGATCGTCGACCCGCCCGATGCGCTGCGTGACGAGGCGCAGGCCTTGGCCGAGAAGGTCGCGCAGAACTCGCCCGCGGCCATGGCCGCCACCAAGCGCGCGCTGTGGGGCGCGCTCGAGGCCGGGCTCACCGACGCCTGCAAGGCGGGCGCCACCGAGCTCACCTCCATGTGGGGCCACCCCGACCAGGAGGAGGGCCCGCGCGCGTTCGCCGAGAAGCGCGCGCCACAGTGGCAGCCGATCGGTCCAGGCGGTAGGGCCGGCCCATGACGAGCAGGATGGGGTGACGGCCGGGCTGCTCCTCGCCCGGGTCCTCGCGGCGGGCGGGATCGGCGCCGCCTATGGGCGCCCGCTCGACGGCGTGCCCGTGACCGAGGTCGCCGAGCCCGCGGTGGCGCTGCTGCTGGCCCAGGCGCACCGCGCCGTGCACGGCGTGGCGGCGGTGGCCCACGTCGGTGAGGGGACGCTGGTCGTGCCGGGACCGCGGCCGGACGGTACACGGGACATGGCCGACACGGCGGACGCGGTCGTGGTCGACGAGGTCGAGTCGATGCGGGCGCTGGCGCCCCTGGTGGCGCAAGGCACGGCTGCTGACGGCGTCCGGCTGCAGGTGCGAGTCGACCTCGCCCAACCCGTCCCCGATGAGCCGCTGGCGCGCCCGTCGCCCGCCGAGGATTGGGCCGAGCCCGACGGCGCGCTCCTGCGCGATGTCGCGGGTGCGCGCCGGGTGGTGGTGCTGGCGGGACCCGGCGTCGTGGAGCGCCGGGCCGTGGGCGCGCTGCGCGCGCTCGCAGCGGCCGGGCGCCTGGGCGTCCTCAACACTTGGGGCGCCAAGGGCGTGTTCCACTGGCAGAGCCGGCACCACTGGGCGACCGTCGGGCTGCAGGCGCGCGATTTCGAGTTGGGCGGGGTCGCGGACGCCGACCTGGTGCTCGCGGTCGGCGTCGACGAGCGCGAGGCGCCGCGTCGGCTGTGGGCGGGCGGCGCACCGGTGCGGGAGGTGGCGCCCGAGGCACTCGGTCCGCTCGCCGAGCGCTGGCCGGTCGCGCCCGCCGACTTCCCCGATGTGCCGCCGTTGCGGGAGCGCCTGGCCGCAGTGACCCAGGCCGGGTGGATGGCGGGCGGCACGCCGCTCATGCCGTCGCGGGTGACGCGTCACTACGCGCAGGTCCTGGGTGAGTCCGGCCTCGTCGCCGCCGATCCCGGGACGGCCGGGTACTGGGTGGCGCGCACCTTCGCCACCACCCGGCTCGGATCGGTGCTGGTGCCGGCGTCCTCCCTGGAGGGGTGGGCGGCGGCGTGCGTGCTCGTCGCGCGCCTGGCCGCGCCGCTGCGGCCGGCACTGGCGGTGGTGGACGGCGCGGCCGGAGAGCGGGGGAGCGCCGTGCTGGCCGAGGCGTCGCGCTTGGGGGTGGGGATCGGCGTCGAGGGCTGGGACCCCGACGGGGAGCCCTGCAGTGCCGCGCACCACTTGGCGCGCCTGGATGCGCTGGTCTCGGGTGTCCCCGGCGCCGTCAGGAGCCTGGCCACCGATCCGTCGCAGCTCGCCGAGATGGTGGACGCGGCTGGCCCGGTCCGGGCCTGGACCGGCGACGAGCGGGTCCCCGCGTGACGGAGGGCGCGGGCCGCTAACGCGAGCCGGCGACGGGGCGTCCGCCCCCGCTCAGCGACCGGAAGTAGTCGCGGTCGCTCTCGTCGGGCGCGCGGCCCACGCGGGTGACGGTGTCGACGTCTGCCGCCTCGGCGCGCAGCGCCTTGACGGTGCACGCCTCCGGTAGCCGCACGGCGAAGGGGTCGAAGGAGAAGTGGTGCATGGCGTTGCGGTGCGTGATCCGGTCCACCACGTCGTCGTCCAGGGCAGCGAAGAGCGCCTCGTTGACCTCGGGGGCGTTGGGCCAGGTGCTGTCGGAGTGCGGGTAGTCCGACTCCCAGCACACGTTGTCGATGTTGAACTGGCTCAGCAGGCTGACGCCCACCGGGTCGTTGATGAAGCAGCACAGGATGCGCTCGCGGAAGACGGCGGCGGGCCCGTAGCCCTCGGGGAACTGGTGCTGGGTCCAGCCCGAGTGCTTGTCCTGAATGTGCTCGGCCCGCTGGAGGAAGTAGGGGATCCAGCCGATGTCGCCTTCGGTGAGGGAGAAGCGCAGGTCCGGGAAGCGCCACCAGAAATCGGCCCACATGAGGTCGCCCAGGGAGTAGGTGGACATCACCGAGGACAGGCTCATGCCCACCGACGGCGGCGCATCGGGCGTCGTAGAGGCCGACTTGGAGGACGAACCCACGTGACAGCACAGCACGGTCCCCTCCTCGGAGCAGGCGGCGAAGAGGGGGTCCCAGTGGCCGGAGTGGATGGAGGGCATGCGGAGTGCCGCCGGGTTCTCGGAGAAGGTGACGGCGTGGCAGCCCTTGGCGGCCAGACGCCGCACCTCTGCAGCCGCCTTGTCCACGTCGAAGAGCGGGAGGATGCCGCAGGGGATGAAGCGCTCGGGGGAGGCGGCGCACCACTCGTCGACGTGCCAGTCGTTGTAGGCCTTGATCATGAGCTCGTTGACGGCGGGGTCGGGACCCTCGTTGAGCACCTGGCCCGAGAACCCCGTCCAGTTGGGGAAGTTGAGCCCGGCCAGCTGCCCGCCAGCCGACATGTCGCGCACGCGCTCGTGCACGTCGTAGCAGCCGGCACGCATGTCCTCGTAGCGGGACGGGTTGACGTTGAACATCTCGCGCGGCTTGCCCGCGACGGCGTTGAGACCGAGGTTACGCCCAGGCTTCTCCCCGTACCACCACTGCTGGAACCCTCGTTCGTCGGTCTCGACGCGTGGCGCCCGATCCTTGTACTTCGCCGGCACGTGCTGGTCGAACATGTCCGCCGGCTCCGCGATGTGGTCGTCCACGCTGATGAGGATCATGTCGTCAGCTCGTCGCATTGCGCGCGCTCCTTCCTTCTTCTTTTGCCCCGGCGCCGCTCGTCACGTCAGGTCCCGACCAACCGCTCGCCGATGACGTGCCGTGCCCGCAGGGCTTCGCGTGCCTCGGCATCCACGCCGAGCGCATTCAGCACCTCGTCGTTGTGCTGCCCGAGCGTGGGAGAAGGGGCGCGCAGCCAACCCGCCACGTGGGTGAACCGGAACGGCAGGGTGGGCACCGCGTGGGGCCCCGTGACCGGGTGGTCCTCGGTCTCGAAGAGCCCGCGGTCCCGTAGCTGTGGGTTGTGGAGCACGTCCCGCGCTGCGATGACCACCTCGGCGGGCACCCCGGCGGCCGACAGCGACGCGACGGCTTCTTCGGCCGTGCGCCCGGACGTCCACGCCCCGAGGTACTTGTCGAGCAGATCGTGGCAAGCGCGGCGGCCGTCAGCTGTGCCCAGGGCGGCATCGGCCGTCCACGGGGGCGAGCCCAGAGCCTGGACGAGCGCGCCCCACTGGGCGTCGGTCTCGACCGCCAGCGCCACCCAGGAGTCGTCGGCCGCAGCCGGGTAGACGCCTTGGGGTGCGGCGTCCGGGCCGCGATTGCCGAGGCGCCCGAGGGCCGGGGCGCCCGCGGCGTACTCGACGATGGCCTCGGCGGCGACGTTGAGTGCGGACTCGACCATCACCGACTCCACGAGCATCCCCTCGCCGGTCTGGGCGCGTGCGTCGAGCGCGAGCAGCGTGGCGAAGGCGGTGTGGGCTCCCGCCAGGGGGTCGCAGACGCCCAGGACCAGCGTGGGGAGCTCGTCCTCGAAGCCGGTCCGCCACGCGAGGCCGCTCACCGCCTCCATGGTTTGGGCGAAACCATTCCGGTCCCGCCACGGTCCGTCGAGCCCGAAGGCAGGCATGCGCACCATGATCAGGCCTGGATTGCGCGTCCGGACGGAGTCGAAGTCGAGGCCGAAGTGGTCGATGACCCGCGGGGTGAAGTTCTCGATCAGCACATCGGCTGTGTCGATGAGCTGCCGCAGGAGCGCGACCCCGTCGGGGGAGCCCAGGTCGAGCGTGACGTCGCGTTTGGACAGGTTGGCGCCGTGGAAGATGGGACCCCACTCCCACCAGGCGTCGGCGGGCGGGTGACGGGTGCCGGCGAGCCGCATCTGATCCGGCCGGGCCACCGACTCGACCTTGACGACGTCGGCGCCCAGCGCGGCGAGCGCAAGGGTGGCCGAAGGCCCCGCCCACCACGCGGTGAGGTCGACCACCTTCACGCCATGGAGGGGGAGCTGCCAGGCGTCGTGCGGTGCGGCGCCGGGCGGGGACGGACCGTCCCACTCGACCGCCCCGTCGTCGGCGCCCCGGGCCGGCGCCCCGGCGAAGGGACGCGGCGAGAAGCCGGCGATCCGGTAGGGCACGCGGGGTTGGGTGAAGCGGCCGGAGGGCGAAGGCACGAAGACGCCGCGGTCGGCGAAGTGCTCGAACGCGAGCACACCTGGCGCGTCGAGCACGGGCGCGGCGGGGATGCGGAAGGCGGCAGCTTCGTCAAGCAGCTCGGCCGTTGTCTTGCGGCGGGTGTGCGCCCGCACGGCCTCGATGAACTCGGCACGGCGCGCGAAGCGCTTGCCCACTTGCGCCAACTCGGGGTCGTCGAGAAGGTCAGGGCGTTCCATGAGGACCAGGAAGTCCTGGAACTGTTGGGCGCTGTTGGCTGTGAAGACGACACAGCCGTCACTCGACGGCTCAATGGAGGGAAGTTGGATGCTCCGTCCGGTCCCAGCGAGCGGCGGCCAGCCGAAGAAGGATGCGAAGACCGACGGGTACGTGGTCATCGTGACGGCCATGCAGTCCAGGAGGGCCACGTCGACGTCCTCGCCCCGCCCGGAGCGCCGTGCCTCCCGCAGCGCGGCCAGTGCCGCCAGCGCGGCGTAGCTGCCCGCCACCCACTCGCCGATCCGGCCTCCCGCCGCCAGCGGGGGCCGTTCCGGGAGCCCGCGGTTTCCGATGGACCCGCATGCCGCCTGGAGCGTGAACTCGGTCCAGGGCCGCCCGACCCACGGCCCGTGTCGCCCGAACGGCGTGATCGTGACCACGACGAGGTCGGGACGCGCCTGGCCGAGTTCGTCCGCGGTGGGGGGCTCGTTGCAGATCAGCACCTGGGCAGACGCGAGGAGCCCGGCGTCGTCGGTCAGCGACCGCTTGGACTCGTTGAGAAATTCGAACAGCGCGCCGGTCCCGTGCGAGCGCAGCGGGTCCCCGTCGTCGCGCTCGACCTTGACGACGTCCGCGCCGGCGTCGGCCAGGAGCTTGGTGCAGTAGGGGCCCGCGATGCCGGTGCTGCGGTCGAGGACCCGCACACCCTGGAGGACAGGTCCCCGGGTCATCTGCCTTGCCGGTCGCCCAGGACGAGGCCGACGGCGTCGGAGATGGAGCGCCGCAGGTCGGCGGTGGTGGCGCGACCGGACGACCACGCCCGCAACGAGCTGTCGAACACGGCGTCCAGGACCCGGACGATGCGGCGCGCCTCGTCGCGGGGCCGGTCGTCCAGCAGGTCGAGGTACACATCGCTGGTCGTGGCGTCCAGCCGGGCCAGCACCTCGTGGGCAAAGGGCTCGTCCGACGTCTCGAAGCGCGTGAGCAGACGTGCCAGCTGCGGGCGCCGCTCGAACGCCCGGGCCGCGCGCAGCAGTGCTCCCTCGAGCCGCTGCGCGGCGGTGGCACCGTTCAGCGGACGCCGGGTGACGTCGGGCCCCAGGGTCGAAGCCCACTGGACCAGCGCCTCGGCGAAGAGGTGGTCCTTGGAAGGGAAGTAGTGGTAGAGGGTCGCCAGCGCCACCCCGGCGGCCTCCGCGACCTCGCGCACCGAGATCCGCTCGTAGTCGCGCTCCTCCAGCAGAGCCAGTGCGCTGTCGAGGAGGCGCTGCCGCCGAGCGGCCTGCCGCATGCTCAACCGCGCCGCCGGCGACTCGGTGCCGTCGGGTGGGACCGACGATGTCACGACTGAGCCGTGGGCCGTGTCCTGTGTCATCCCCTTCGCACCCCCTGGGCGGCAGCTTGTCAGAACTAGAATCCAATTCTAACATCACCCCCGGTACCGGCCACGGCCGTCGGACCCGACAGCGGCGGCCCGAGAGCGGGCAGGAGTGATCGCACCGTGAGCATGCCAACCGACATCGGGATCGTCGACACCATGATCGGCTTCCCCCATGGGGACATGAAGGAGGTCTACCGGTTCATCACCCGCCAGACGAAGGACGCCGAGTCGAAAGAGAAGATGGCGTTTCCGGCGGAGTACATGTTCAAGCAGGTGCCCGAGCGCGAGCTCGAAGGATCCGAGGACCCCATCGGCATCACGCTGCGCGAGATGGACCGCTGGGGGATAGAGCGGGGACTGATCGGGTGCAACGGGGTCGGCCAGGAGGCGCTCGCCAAGCACCCCGACCGCTTCATCCCTTCTTCGTCGGCCGATCCCAACGACGGCATGGCGGGGATCGCGCGTCTGGTGAAGGAGTACGAGACCTACGGCGTGCGCGCCGTCGGGGTGTTCCCGGCCGGGACCTTCCCCCAGGTGTCCATCAACGACAAGAAGATGTACCCGCTCTACGCCAAGTGCGTGGAGCTCGGCATCCCGATCTTCGTCTGTGCGGGAGTCCCCGGCCCTCGTCTGAAGGCGGCCTGCCAGCACGTCGAGCTGATCGACGAGGTGATGTTCGACTTCCCCGACCTGCTCTTCGTCACGCGCCATGGCTGCGAACCCTGGACGGAGCTCGCCGTCAAGCTGATGCTGAAGTGGTCGGGCCTGCACTACTCGACCAGTGCCTTCGCGCCCAAGTACTACCCGAAGAACATCATCGATTTCGCCAATACCCGCGGCGCGGACAAGATCATCTACGCGGGCTACTTCCCGATGGGGCTCTCGGTGGAACGGATCATGACCGAAATGCCCAACGTCGGGTTCAAGGACGAGGTCTGGCCCAAGTTCCTACGCGGCAACGCCCTGCGCGTGCTCGGGCTGGACTGAGCCCAACCCGGAACGTGGACTTGGACGACACCGCGGAAGAGGCTGCCTTCCGCGCCGAGGCGCGGCGCTGGCTGGAGTCCCATGCGCCGCTGCGCCATGCGGGCGCGGCGGCACGCGTCGGCCTGCCGACCGACGAAGCGTCACAACGTCGCCATGTCGACTCGTGCCGGCGCTGGCAGCGCACTCTCTACGAGGGTGGATGGGCCGGCATTACCTGGCCGAAGGCATTCGAGGGCCGCGGCGGCTCCCCGGTGGAGCAGATGATCTTCTCCCGCGAGGAAGCGGACTTCGAGGTGAGCGCCGGCGCGCTGTCGGTCGGTCTCGCCATGGTCGGGCCGACACTCATGGCGTGGGGCACGCCGGCCCAACAGGACGATCACCTGGCGTCGATGCTGCGCGGCGACGCGCTGTGGTGCCAGCTCTTCAGCGAGCCGGCGGCCGGGTCCGACCTGCCGTCCCTCATCACACGGGCCGAGCGGGACGGCGACGAATACGTGGTGAACGGCCAGAAGGTCTGGACGTCCTTCGCCCAGTTCGCTGACTCGGGCATCCTGCTGGCGCGCACGGGCGGCGCCGGGTCGGGCCGCGAAGGGATCTCGTACTTCCTCGTCGACATGACGACACCCGGCATCGACGTGCGACCGTTGCGCCAGGCCACGGGGGTCGCCCATTTCAACGAGGTGTTCCTGTCCGACGTGCGTGTGCCTGCCGGGAACATGGTGGGTGCCGAGGGCGAGGGATGGAAGGTGGCGCGGACGACCCTGGCCAGCGAGCGCATGTCCATCGGCAGCGCGAGGGGCACGACGTTCGCCGACGTGCGGTCCCTCGTCAGCGGGCTCGGGCGTGACCTCGACGCGCTGGAACGTCAACACGTGGCCCGGGCGTACATCAGCTTCGAACTGTTGCGCTACCTCGGCCTGCGGGTGCAGACGTCCGTCAGCCAGGGCAGGGCTCCCGGTGCCGAGGGGTCCATCTTGAAGCTGGCGATCTCGCAACAGAGCGCGCTCCTGGGCGACCTCGGGATGGCACTGCTCGGCCCCGCCGGTGCGGCGTCGGACGGCACGACACGGGACGCCGGCTTCTGGCGGGAGAAGTTCGTCGGCCAGTGGTCGGTGCGCATCGGGGGCGGCACCGACCAGATGCAGCGCAACCAGGTCGGCGAGCGGGTCCTCGGCCTGCCTCGGGAGCCGAGACCCATATAAAGTATTCATGATGGTCGCCACCACGGCGGGAGAGCCGCTCACCTGGGATCCGCTCGATCCGTCCTTCAAAACCGACCCCCACCCGATTTGGCGGCGACTGCGCGACGAGGCCCCGCTCTATCGCAACGAGACCTACGACTTCTGGGCCCTCAGCCGTTTCGACGACGTCATGGCGGCGTCACTCGACCCCCGCACCTTCAGCTCGGCGCATGGGACCGTCCTGGAGCACATGACGGAATTGCCCCTGGGCGGGATCCACATGATGATCTTCATGGACCAACCCGAGCACACGGTCTTCCGACGTCTCGTCTCGCGCGCGTTCACCGTGCGGCGGGTGGCCGAACTGGAGCCCCAGATCCGCGCGTTGTGCGCCGAACTGCTCGACGCGCAGAAGGGAGAGGGGGGTTTCGATTTCGTCGCCGACTTCGGCGCGCTGGTCCCCGCCAACGTGATCGCCATGCTGCTCGGTGTACCTCCGGAGGATCGGGAGATGGTGCGCGAGGCGATCGACGGCATCTTCCACCTGGAGCCCGGCGCGGGCATGGTGAACGACGTGTCCCTCGAGGCCATGATGAAGCTCCACGGCTACATCAGTGGTCAGCTGGTCGAGCGACAGGGTCAGCCGCGCGACGACCT
The DNA here is from genome assembly GCA_963834405.1 of uncultured Acidimicrobiaceae bacterium. Lineage (GTDB taxonomy): Bacteria > Actinomycetota > Acidimicrobiia > Acidimicrobiales > RAAP-2 > Bog-473. The sequence continues at coordinate 1,794,118 of CAWIBX010000005.1, forward strand.
GTTGACCGACCTCCTCAACGCCGAGGTGGCGGAGCCCGACGGCTCGCGCCGCACCCTCACACTCGAGGAGAGCACGGCCTTTGGCATCCTCATCGTCTCGGCCGGGACGGAGACGGTGGCCCGGTTGCTGGGCTGGGCCGGTCACACCCTGGGGGCGCACCCGGACCAGCGGGCGGAGTTGGCCGCGGACCCGTCGCTGATTCCGCAAGCCATTGAGGAGCTGTTGCGCTACGAGGCGCCCTCGCCGGTGAACGGACGCTGGACCACGGCACCCGTCGTGCTCTACGGGACCGAGATCCCACCGAATTCCAAGGTCCTCATGTTGACCGGTTCGGCGGGCCGGGACGAGCGGGCGTTTCCGGACCCGGACCGCTTCGACATCCACCGGCAGTTCGACCAGCACGTGACCTTTGGGTACGGCATCCACTTCTGCCTGGGCGCGGCGCTGGCCCGACTGGAAGGCCGGGTTGCACTCGAAGAGACCCTGGCTCGTTATCCCGAATGGGACGTCGACCACGGACGGAGCGAGTTCCTTTTCACCAGCACGGTGCGCGGCTACAGCAAGTTGCCCGTCATCGTCCCCGGCTGACCGGCCGGCGTCGTTCCGGCCTGCATCCGACCGATCGAAAGGACTCACCATGCCGCAGCAGCCCGAATACGTGGAGCGGATGTTCCCCGAGCCGGTCGACCACGGCATCGCCGAACCCGATCGCGCGGTCTCGTCGGTCAGCCACGGCACCCGGGCGTTCCTGGAGGGGAGCGGGGGTGAGGCCAACCTCTGGTACGAGGGGACCGGCGCGGCCAAAGACCAGGCGGTCCAGAACATCACGATCTACCCGCCAACCCGCGGCGTGCAGACGCAGGGCGACGCGTGGGAGCCCGTGAAGATCGGGATCCTCATCGACATGGACCTCAACCAGTTGACGGCCGATTGGATCGACCCGACGATCCTGGCCATCGAGGACGCCATGAACGAAGGGGTCTGGGCCCGCTCGCCCGTTCAGCTCGTCGTGGCCGACGCCCGGGGCCTGCCGCGGGAGAACTTCCGGAAGCTCCTCGACGGCTACCGGTGGCTGGTCGAGCAGGGCTGCGTGGTGGTGCTCGGGCCGATGATCTCGGACAACTGCCTGACGATTCAGGACCTCGCCAACGAGCTCAAGGTTTCGTGCATCGGCTGGACCGGCGCGTGGAAGTTCGCCTCGGACTACTGCTTCTCCATCGCCAACGGCGACATCCCGACCGAAGGAGTCATCTGCGCCAACTGGCTCTATCAGCAGGGCATCCGGAAGGTCGGCCTGTTCTGGGAGGCCGGGTCCTCCGGGCGGGACTATGCCGATTTCTTCCGCGACGAGGCCATCCGCCTGGGCATGACGGTCACCCGCGAGGTAAAGCTCGAGCCCAACCCGCGCGGCCTCCAAGAGCACCTCGCCGCCATGCGCGAGGCCGGGACAGAGGGGCTCTATTACGGCGGGTACGGCTACGCCTGCTTCCACTTCGGTGCGGCGTTGCAGGCACTTGGGTGGGACCCACCGCGGATCATGGGCACGGCGTTCATGTTCTATTCGAACAAGAACGAGTGGGCCGGCGGGATCGAAGGTTGGCACGGCATCGACCAGCTCGGCGAGGACGGCACCAACCCGAACTACAACACGATGGTGCAGCGCTTCTCGAAGCGCTTCGGACGCGAGGCGCGCAACGTGGTGGTCGCCCTGGCCTACGACACGGCACGCGTGGCGATCCACGGGATCGCCAACGCGGCCATCCCCGAACCGCGCTGGGTGCACGACGGACTCGAGCGCATCCGCTGGATGCCGGCCACGAACGGCGGGCCCTCGTGCTATATCACGTTCGGTCCCGGCGACCACAAGGGCTACAAGGGCGACTTCCTCACCATCCGCGAGCTGCGTGGCGGGGACCTGCGCTTTGCCGGCTACTTCCGTCCCGAATGGCAGTCCAACGAGTAGGCCGTGAACGACCGGTGAGCAACACCGAGGAGACGCAGGAGGGCGAACCGCTCGTCCTGGTCGAAGCGGACGGCCCTGTCCTCGTGGTCACGCTGAACCGTCCCGAAAAGCGCAATGCCACCAACGCGGAGGTGTTGTGCCGCCTCTACGACGCCTGGGTCCGCCTCGACCGCGATCCCTCGCTCCGTGTGGGCGTGCTGACCGGACGGGGCTCGACGTTCTGCGCCGGCATGGACCTCGCCGAGATCGGCCGGCTCCGTGAGGGGGTCGCTGACAACGAGTGGATCGTGCGGCTCCGGGACGAGCCGCAGGTGATCTTCGGTGCGTGGCTGAAGACGTTCCGGCCCGCCAAGCCCATCGTCCTGGCCGCGGAGGGCTACGCGCGGGCCGGCGGGACGGAGATCCTCCAGGGCACCGACATCCGGGTCGCCGGCGAGAGCGCCGTCTTCGGCGTGACCGAGGTGCAGCGCGGCCTGTTCCCCATGGCCGGCTCCGCGGTCCGCCTCCGGCGCCAGATCGGTTACACGGTGGCGGCCGAGATGCTGTTGACCGGCGAGGACATCAGCGCGCAGCGTGCGCACCAGCTCGGCTTGGTCAATCACGTGGTGCCCGACGGGCAAGCCCTCACCCACGCCCTCGCCATCGCCGCGCGCATCGCGGCGAACGGCCCCCTGGCCGTCTCCGCCATCCTCCGGACCCTCCGGGAGACCGAGTCCCTGCCGGAGGCCGAGGCCTTCGCGATAGAGGGTCGGCTGGGCATGGAGGTGATGGCGTCGAACGACGCCGCGGAGGGCCCGCGGGCGTTCCTGGAGAAACGGCCTCCGCACTTCACCGGGACCTGACGGTACGACGGGGGACTTCCCAGTCTCGTCCGGCGGTTGAGTCGCCGCCCGACCGCGCGTCAGGCGAGGGGCCGGAAGTAAGGGAGCGCCAGGTCGTCGGAAGCCGGGTGGAACTCGACCTGGAGGGCGAGCCCCTCCCGGAGCTCGTCCGGCGCGCAGCTGACGACGGCGCTGAGGAACCACCACCCCTCGTCGAGCGCGACGACGGCGGGGGCGTAGGGGACGACGAAGGCAGGGTGGGGGGGGCGCCAGACCACCGTCCAGCTGTAGAGCGTTCCCCGGCCGGCGCTCTGGTCCCAGGCCAGCGCGGTTGCAGTGCACTGCGGGCAGACCGCGAAGGCGCGCAAGGCACGGGCGCCGCAGGACGAGCAGAAAGGGAGCACCAGGCGGCTCTCGCGGCATCCGATCCAGAACGGCTCGGAGCGCGCCGAAGGACGCGGCATCGGGAAACCGGGGGGCGGCGGGGTAAGGAGGGCGGCCTCGGCGGCGCTCACGGGCGATCCTTGCCGAGGAGAAGCACGTCGGTGAAGAGCGCACCGGAGCCACCGTTCGAACACAACGCGACCTCCGCGCCGTCGACCTGCATGCTGGGACACTCGCCGCGCAGCTGCTGCACGCCACGCGTGACGCGCTGGAACTGCTGTGCCGCCACCCCCGGATGGCTGAACGACATGGTGCCGCCGTCGGTGGTGACCGGCAGCGTGCCGTCAGGGCCGATGGCGCCCGCCTCGACCATGGGCCCACCCTCACCCGGTCCGCAGAAGCCGAACGCCTCGAGCTGTCGGATGATCTCGAAGGAGAACGGGTCGTAGAACTCGGCCACGTCCACGTCGCCGGGTCCGAGCCCGGCCATCGCGAAGGACGCCTGCGCCGCTCCGGCTCCGACCCAGCCGGCGGCGCGTCCGCCGACGCGCGGGGTGAAGTCCCACACCGGCGCCACGGTGTAGGCGGGCCCGTAGCTGTCGCTGCCGCAGCCGACGATCCAGACCGCTCGCGGGTCGCGGCGTGCGATGTCGGCGCGGGCCAGCACGAGCGCGCACCCGCCCTCGGAGACCGTGGCGCAGTCGAGGAGGTGGAAGGGGTCGGCCACCATCGGCGACGCCAGGATGTCCTCGGGGTCGAACGGTCCCCGCCCGTGGTAGACGGCCTCCGGGTTGTGGTGGCCGTTGGTGCGGATCACGGCGGCTGCGGTGGCCAGTTGGAGCTCCGTCGTGCCGTAGGTGACCATGTGACGCCTCGCCATCAGCGCGAACTCGGCGGCGGTGAAGAGCCCGAAGCCCGCGACCAGCTCGTTGGGCGGTGTCGTCCAGGGGGCGGCGGAGCCGTGGCTGCGCAGCCCGGCGCCACCGGCCAAGACCAGGACGACGCGGCACTGGCCCGTCGCGATCAGCGCGGCGGAGTCGACGATGGTGGGAATGCCGAGGCCGCTGGAGCGGCGCACGCACGGCCCGAGCCCGAGCTCGAGCACCGCGTCCGCTGCCGCCTGTCCCACCACACCGTCGACGTCGCCGGCATCGATCCCGGCATCCGCGAGGGCTCCGAGTGCCGCTTCGAGCGCGATGGAGGAGGAGTCGTGCCCCGGGAGACGGCGAGCCTGGGGGGTGTTGAACACGCCGACTACAGCGACGTCGCGGAACGGATGCGTCATCGCCACCAGGTTGTCACGCGCCCGGCTGGCGCAGGCGGAAGCGTTGCACCTTGCCGCTGGCCGTGAGTGGGAGCTCGTCGACGAATTGCACTTCCTGCGGGACCTTGTAATTGGCCATGTGCTCGCGGCACCAGGCGATGAGCGGCGCTTCGTCAATGGCGTCGCCGCGGCGGCGCACCACGTAGGCCTGCGCCACCTCGCCCAGCCGGTTGTCCGGCACGCCGACGACGGCAACCTGGGCCACGCCGGGATGAGTGAGCATGATGCCCTCGATCTCGGCGGGGAAGGCGTTGAAGCCGCCGACGATGAACATGTCTTTTTTGCGATCGGTGATCCGGAGGTTGCCGTCGTCGCCGACGAGGCCGATGTCCCCCGTCCGCAGGTAGCCCTCGTCGTCGAGGGCGTCGGCGGTGGCCTCGGGATCATCGAAGTAGCCGCGCATGACGTTGAAGCCCTTGACGAGGATCTCGCCGGTCTCGCCCGTTGGCACCGGGCCGCCCTTCTCGTCGGCCACCCGCACCGAGACGCCGGGCAGGGGCCGGCCCACCGTCGTGGCGATGACCTCGGGTGGGTCGTCGTGGCGGCACATGCTCACCGTGCCCGTCGTTTCCGTGAGTCCGTAGCCGGTCACCACGGAGGCGATGTGCAGGTCGTCGCGCATGCGGCGCACCACCTCGACGGGCACCGTGGCGGCGCCGGTGACGGAGAGGCGCAGCGAGCTGAGGTCGAACCGCGCCCGCTCGGGGTGCTCCAGCATCGACTGGAACACCGTCGGCGGTCCCGGCAGGACGGTGATGTGCTCTTCCGCGACCCGCTGCATCACCACCCCCGCGTCGAAGACCGCGTGAGGGAGGACGGTGGCGCCGCGGAGCACGCAGGCCAGCACGGCCGACTTCAGGCCCGCGGTGTGGAAGAAGGGGTAGACGCAGAGATAGCGGTCGCCGCGCCGGAGCCCGACGGCGTCGCTCCACGCTTCGTAGGTGCGCACGCTCGGACCGTGGCCGAGCATGGCCCCCTTGGGGGCACCGGTGGTCCCGGAGGTGAAGATGATGTCCGCGAGGTCGTCGCCGCCGACGATGGGGAGCGGACGATCACCGTCCGCGGCGCCACGCGCCACGAAGTCGTCCCAGCTGACAGCGCCGGCCTGTGCCGGCCCCTCGACGACCACCGCCTCGCGCAATGCGGGCAGGTCGGTGGCCTCCAGCAGGCCCAGGAGATTGGTGCCCACGGCGTCGGTGCTGGCCAGCAGGACCGAGGCGCCCGCGCGTCCCAAGACATGGGCCGCCTCCATCCCCTTGAAGCGCGTGTTCACAGGGACGAGGACGGCGCCCGCCGCGTAGACGCCGAAGCTGGCGGCGATCCAGCGTGCACTGTTGGGGGACCACAGGGCGACGCGGTCACCCGGCCGGACGCCGCCGGCGGCCAGCGCCCGGGCCACGCGCAGCGACTCGGCGTGCAGCTGGGCGAAGGTCCACCGGTCACTGCGGTCGACGACGGCCTCGGCGTCGCCGAAGTCGCGGGCGGCCCGCTCCAACGCGGCCGGGACGGTCTGGGGGAGCGTCACCCGTTCCGCGCTAGGCGACGGCGCCGCTGGCGCGCAGTTCAGCCACGTGGTCGATGGACAGACCGAGCTCCTTGGCCAGGACGTCGTCGGTGTCCTCGCCCACCCACGGCACACGCGTGTCCGGTGTGCCGGGTGCGGTCAGGATCCGCACCGGATTGCCCGGGGTGAGCACCGGCCCGCCCCCTCCCTGCGGCCGCTCTATGCCGACGAGCATGCCGTGCGCGTCCACGTGCGGGTCGCCCACGAGCTCCTCGTCGCGCAGACACGGCCCCGCGGCGATGCCGGCGGCGCCGAGTTCGGCACAGGCCTGCTCCCGCGTCTTGTCGGATGCCCACTGCTCTAGGGCGGGACGGATGACGTCCTCGAGGTGGTCGACCCATCCCTGCCGTGTGGACAGACGGTCGTCGGTCCGCCATTCCGGGTGGCCGACGATGTCAGCCAGGCGTTCGAAGTAGTGCTCGCGGGTCACCTGGACGATGATCCAACCGTCGCCGGCCCGGAATCCGTCGTTGATCAGCGGGCCGACCTCGCCGTTCTTCAGGCCCATCGACCAGAAGTTGGACACGATGTCGGTCATGGCGAGCACGGAGTCGAACATGGCGACGTCGACGTGCTGGGCCTGGCCCGTCCGGTCGCGTTCGCGCAACGCGGCCAGGAGGCCCACGGTGGCAAACAGCGCGGCACTGATGTCGCCCAAACCGCCCACGGGCGAGGCCTCCGGCGGCTGGTCCCCCTTCTGTTTCATGGCATAGATGCCCGACATGGCCTCGACGATGGGGGCGAAGGCCATCCGGTCGCGGTAGGGGGACGTGGTCACGTTCCCGAATCCCGACACCGAGACGTAGACGCAGCGCGGGCTGACGCGGACGAAGTCCTCGAAGCCGAGGCCCAACTTGGACATGGCACCGGCCCGGAAGTTCTCGGCGACCACGTCGAAGCGGGGGGCCATGTCGAGCACCAGCTGGCGCCCGGCGGGGTTCTTCAGGTCGATGCAGATGCTGCGCTTCCCGAGGTTGTTCCGCAGGAAGGTGGCGCCCATCGGGCGTCCTTCGGGATCGGGCACCGAGGGCTGGGAGCTCCGGCCCAGCTCACCTCCGGGCGGTTCCACCTTCACCACGTCGGCACCGAGCCGCGCCAGCAGCTGGGTGGCGAACGGCAACGCCTGCATCTGCTCGAGGGCCAACACCCGGATGCCCGTCAGCGGGCCAGACGACCGCCGGTCCGAAGGCTCAGCGGCCACATCGACCATATTTGTATATGGTATCTGATTTTCAGGATCTTCCCGCCGGCCTCCGTGGCATCGCGCGACGGCGTCGCGGGTACCCGTGGGCAAGGGCAGAGCGCGAGGAAGCGAAGGAGCGTCAGGGTGGCCGGAACGGTGCGACTCGAGGTCGACGGTGCGATCGCCACCATCACCAACGACAACCCGGAGAAGCACAACGCCTTCGACGACGCCATGGACGCCCAGCTTTTTGACGTCCTGGCCGAGCTGCGGACCATGGCGGACGTCCGTGCGGTCATCTGGCGCGGCGAGGGCAAGTCCTTCTCCTCCGGCCGCGACGTCGGCGCGCTCGGTGGCGCCGACGCGGGAATGACCCATCACGAGTTGATGCGCCGCGGGCACCGCGGCATCCGCGCCATCTTCGAGCTCGACGCGCCGATCGTCGTCGCGCTCGGGGGCTGGGCCATCGGCGCGTCGTTCCAGCGAGCCTTGCTGTGTGACATCCGGGTGGCCGCCGAAGGCGCCCGGTTCATGCTGCCCGAGGTCGGCCACGGCGTCATCCCCGACACCGGCGGCGTCGCCCGCCTCTTCCAGATCTGCGGGCACGGTGTCGCAGCCGACATGGTGCTCACGGGCAGGGTGATGGAGGCCGACGAGGCGCTCGGGCACGGGGTGGTCTCGCGCGTGGTGCCGCCCGAGCGCTTGGACGAGGAGGTGCGTGCCATCGCCCTGAAGATCGCGGAGGCGCCGGCGGTGACGGTGCGCGCGGCGCGCCGCATCCTGGGTCACCTGGCCGTGCCCGAAGTGGTCACGTCCATGGACGAGGAGATGATCGCCCAGACCTTCATCGCCCGATCCGACGACATGGCAGAGATGCGGGCGTCCCGGGCGGAGGACCGCCCGCCCACCTACAAGGGGAGCTGACATGTCCGGACTGCCTGAACCCCCGCCCTCCGGAGCGACCGCGTTGCCGTCGGGGACGTTCGACGGTGTGCCCGTCCTCGTGACCGGCGCCGGCACCGGGCTCGGCAAGGCCATCGCCGTCGAATTCGCCCGCCTCGGCGCCGCGGTGGTCGTCGCGAGCCGGAGCCAGGAGCACCTCGACGCCGGCACCGCGGCCGTGTCCGAAGCGGGCGGCCGAGCCCTGGGAGTCACGTGTGACATCCGCGAGCCCGAGCAGATCACAGCCGCCTTCGATGCCGCGGAAGCCGCGTTCGGCCCACCCGCCGTGCTGGTCAACAACGCGGCGGCGAACTTCCCGGTGCCCGCGGAGGACATGTCGCCCAACGCATGGCGGACCGTGGTCGACATCACCCTCAACGGCACGTTCTTCTGCTCGCGCGAGTTCGCCCGTCGCCACATCGCCGCGGGCACGCCCGGGTCGATCATCGACGTCGGTGCCTCGTACGCCTGGACGGGCGGCCCCGGCTTCGCCCATTCGGCCGCGGCCAAGGCCGGGGTGAAGAACATGGTCGAGACCCTGGCCGTGGAGTGGGGCCCCTATGGGATCGCGGTGAACGGGCTCGTCCCTGGTCTCTTCCCCCACGAGGACATGACGGCGGACATCAAGGGCAACCTCGACCGCACGAGCGACAAGGACGTGTGCCAGCCGGCGCTCCGCGTGGGCCGGCTCCGCGAGCTCGGGTGGGCGGCCACCTTCCTCGCCTCACCGTACGCCCGGTTCATCTCGGGCCATGTGCTCGTCGTGGACGGCGCCAATTGGCAGCGGCGCGTGCTGACCAATCCGCCGGTCGTCACGGTGCGCGACCAGATGGGCCGCCCGCCCTTCGACCCCGATGCCCGCGCCCGTTGAGCGTGGCTCGCTGGCTGTGACAGGCATGCCGGGCGGGCCCGTCCGTGTCGAGGAGTCCGACGGGATCACGACCGTCGTGCTGGACGATCCCAGGGCGCGCAACGCGCTCTCGTGGGACCTGGTCCGCGCGCTGAGCGAGGCGGTCGACGGTGCGGCAGCCCGCGGCTCGCGTGCGCTGGTCCTGCGCAACACCCCACCCGTCTTCTGCGCCGGAGGGTCGGTCGACGAGCTCCTCGAGCCCACAGTCGGCCTCGAGGAGATCTACCGGGCCTTCCACGCCCTGGTCGAGGCACCGATGCCCACCGTGGCGGCGATCGACGGCGCGGCGATCGGCGCCGGCATCACGCTCTTCCTCTGCTGCGACGTGGCCATCTGCACGCCTGCGTCGCGCTTCGATCTCCGCTTCCTCGACGTGGGCATCCATCCGGGCGGGGGCGCCCTCTGGCGGCTCGAGCGGCTGCTCGGGAGGCAGGGCGCGGCCGCGCTCGCGCTCTTCGGAGAGGTGCTCGACGGCGAGGAGGCCGCGCGTCGCGGGCTGGTCTGGCGGTGTGTGGGAGCCGACGACCTGGCCGCGGAGGCCGGCCGGATGGCGGAGAAAGCGGCGTCGCGGGATCCTGAGCTGGTGTCGAGGACCAAGCACACCATGGCGTCGGTCGCGGCGGTGGACGGACCCGCGGCCGCCATCGACCTTGAGCTCGCTCCGCAGCGATGGTCGATGGAACGGCCAGCCTTCCAGGCTTCCCTGGGCGAGCTGCGCGAGCGCCTCGGGCGGACGGGCCGATGAGGTCGATGGCCGACGCCTGGGTGGCCCGGGCGGGCGACGAGGGCGCCGGCCTCCGCTACGAGGACTTGGAATGGTCCTGGCGGGCCGTGGTCGCCGAGGCGGCGCGCCGCGCCGCATGGTGGTCCGGCCTGCGCACCGAAGGACCGCCCCACGTCGGTGTCCTGTTGGACAACGTGCCGGAGCATCACTTCTGGCTCGGCGCGTGTGCGCTGTCCGGCGCGGTCTACGTGGGGGCCAACCCCACGCACCCCGGTCCCGCCCTGGCGGGTGAACTGGCGTTCACGCGTTGTCAGCTCCTGGTGACCAACCGCGCCCATCTGGCGCAGGTCGAGGGGCAGGACCTCGGGCCATCCGTCGGCATCGCCACCGCGGACAACCCGCGTGTCTGCCTGGTCGACGGCGACCCGGCCCTTCCGGCGTCCGCCGACACGCCCGACGTCGACACCGTCGAGGACGTCACGCTGGGCTACCTCATCTTCACCTCGGGGACGTCCGGCTCGCCCAAGGCGTGCCGGTGCACCCAGGGCCGGATGGTCGTCATCGGCGCCTCGCTGGCGCAGCGCTACGGGTTCGACTCCGACAGCTGCTGCTACCTGTCCATGCCGCTCTTCCACTCCAACTGCCTCATGTCGGGGTGGGCGCCGGCGGTCGTCGGCGGCGCCACCATCGCCCTTCCCACTGGTGGACGCTTCTCCGCCTCAGGCTTCCTCCCCGACGTGCGCCGCCACCGCGTGACCTACTGGAACTATGTGGGACGCCCGCTCTCCTACGTCCTGGCCACCCCGGAGCGGACCGACGACGCAGAGAGCACGCTGCGCGACGTGTTCGGGAACGAGGCTGCGCCGGGCGACGTCGACCGTTTCGCCCGGCGGTTCGGCTGTGCCGTCTCGGAGAACTACGGATCGACCGAGGGGGGTATCGCGATCTCGCGCAACCCGGAGACGCCGCCGGGCGCGCTCGGCCCGGCTCCGCCGGGCATCCTGGTGGTCGATCAGAACGGCCATGAGTGCGCAGCGGCGCGGTTCGACGAGGGGGGTCGGCTGCTCAACGCGGTGGAGGCGGTCGGCGAGATCGTGTCGGATTCGATTCCGCCCAACTTCGAGGGTTACTGGGACAACGAGGAAGCCGACCGGACCCGGGTCCGCGACGGGTGGTACTGGTCGGGAGACCTCGCCTACAAGGACACCGAGGGGTACCTCTACTTCGCGGGCCGCGGCGACGACTGGCTGCGCGTGGACGGCGAGAACTTCGCCGCCGCACCAGTGGTGCGCATCGTCGACCGCCATCCCGACGTGGTCGTCTCCGCCGTCTACGCGGTGCCGGACCCGACCGTCGGCGACCAGGTGATGGCGGCGGTGCAGCTGCGGCCCGGGGCGACGTTCGACGGGGAGTCCTTCGGCGCCTTCCTGGCCGAGCAAGCGGATCTCGGCCGGAAGTGGGTGCCGCGCTACGTGCGGGTCTCGCCGGCGCTGCCGACCACCGCGACGTCCAAAATCCTCGTCCGACAACTCCGCCTGGAGGGCCTGGACTGCGACGATCCCGTGTACGAATTCCGCGGTGACGGGACGCTGGCCTACGCCTCACGCGCACGGGCCGAGTCCTCGCCGTGAGCTCGGACGGCCCGGCCAGCGTCGCCGTCTTGGTGCACGGCGGGACGCTCACCTCCACCATGTGGGACCCGGTGCGCAGCCAGATGGCCGCTCCCTCCGTCGCGGTGGACCTGCCGGGACGGCGCTACAAGCCGGCCGACCTCGCCCAGGTCACGATCGGCGACTGGGTCACCTCGGTGGTGGCGGACATTGAAGAGGCCGGCCTCAACGAGGTGGTGCTGGTCGGGCATTCCTCCGGCGGGTACGTCCTTCCCGGGGTCGCAGCGGCACTGGCCGCCCGCTCAGAGCCCGTGCTGCAGGGGCTGGTCTTCGTCTCGGCCACTGTGCCGGCGCACGGCGAACGCCCGCTCGACTATCTCCGCGACGACATCCGGACTCTGGCCAGCGATCATCGGGAGCTCACGTTGGACTCGGCGCGCGGGCGGACCATCGGCGGCCTGCGGCCCGGTGAGCCGCCCATCGAGACCGACCTCGAGATCGTCGAGAACGGGCCGCGGATGGGCCTCGAAGCTCCCCTCGTCCTCTTCGAAACGGTGTCATGGACGGGGTTCCCCGCCGACGTGCCTCGGGTCTACGTGCGTGCGCTGCGGGACAAGGTGATCCCTCCCGAGCTGGCGGGCCGGATGATCACCGCCATGGGCGGGGCGAAGGTGATCGACCTCGACGCCGGTCATCGCTCGTACGACACGCATCCGGCGGAGCTGGCGGCCGTGATCGACGAGTGCTGCCGCAAGACGCGGTGACCGACCCTCCGGGAGACGGGGGCCAGACTCTGTGCTCGCTCGTGGACTGGCGCGCGAGGGCCACTCCCGGGAACGTTCTCCTGGTCGACGAGTCCGGCCGCACCGTGACGGCCGAGGAGTTCCGGGCCTCGTCGCAACGCGTGGCGGACCGTCTCCGTGGCGCCGGAATCGGTCGCGGGTCTCTGGTGTCCTGGGTCCTCCCGACCGGGCTGGACGCGCTGGTGTTGACCACGGCGCTGAGCCGCCTCGGCGCGGTGCAGATACCCGTCATCCCCATCTACCGCGAGCGTGAGATCGGACACATCCTCGACGAGACGGCGCTCGACGCCTTCATCGTGACGCCACGATGGCGCGCGTTCGACTATCTCGACCTTTGTCACGACCTCGCGTCCGCACGCGGCGGCCGTGCCGCCGTTCTCAGCATCGACGAAGCGGTCCGCGACTCGGCCTTGCCGGTCGCCCGACGGATCCCCCACGATACGGGCCGCCAATTGGGCGGGACGAAGTGGATCTTCTACACCTCGGGTACCGGCGGCCCGCCCAAGGGCGTCCGGCACGGCGACGCGGCGCTGGCCGCTGCTGCACGCGGCATGGTCGAGCACCTGGCCATGACGTCCGAGGACCGGAGCGGCATCGCATTCCCGATCGCGCACATCGGCGGACCGATCAACCTCCTGGCGGGCCTTCTCGCCGGCTCCACGCTCATTCTCATCGAGAACTTCGATCCGCAGCGCACGTCCGATGTGCTCGCCCGCGAGCGCGTGACCTTGGCGGGTTCGGGCACGGCGTTCCATCTCGCCTACCTGGACGTCCAGGCCCAGCGACCCGACGAGCCGCTCTTTCCGCACTTGCGGTGTTGTCCGGGGGGTGGTGCGCCGAAGCCCGCGGGCTTGCACGAGCGCGTACGGCGCGAGCTCGGCGGCGCCGGCATCGTGTCGGGTTGGGGTCTGACCGAAGCACCGCTCCTCAGCATGGGTCGGCCCGGTGACCGCGACGACCAGCTCTCGGAGACCGAGGGGAGACCGCTTCCCGGTGTGCAGCTCAGGACGGTCTCCTCCGACGGTCGGACCTGTCATGCGGGCGAGCAGGGTGAGCTCCGGGCCACGGCACCGCAGATGATGCTCGGGTACGTCGACCCGTCCCTGAACGCCCACGCCTTCGACGACGAGGGATGGCTGCGCACCGGCGACCTCGGGACGATCGACGCAGAGGGTTACGTCAGGATCACGGGCCGGCTGAAGGACGTCGTCATCCGCAACGGAGAGAACATCGGCACGGCCGAGGTGGAGGAATTGCTCAGGGGACACCCGGACGTGGCCGATGCAGCGGTGTTCGGACTGCCGGACAGCCGGACCGGGGAGCGTGTCTGCGCTGTCCTGGAGCTGGTGCCCACCGCCCCCCAGCTCGACCTCGACGGCGTCGGTACGTTTCTGGAAGGCCGTGGCCTGCGCCGGCAAGCGTGGCCCGAGCAACTGGAGACGATGGAGACGCTGCCCCGCACGGTCGCCGGGAAGATCGACACCCGTCAGCTCCGGCAGCGGTTTGGCGCGGCACGCACGAACTCCTCATGAGCGCCGCGCCGCCGGATACGTTGGCCGACCGCCGCGTCCTCGTGGTCGGAGCGTCAGCGGGTATCGGGCGCGCCTTTGCGAGTCGGGCCATCGCGGGCGGTGCCACGGTTGTCGTCGTCGCTCGCCGGCCCGAGCGACTGGCGGAGCTGGTCGATGGTGTGCCCTCGGCGGTGGCCGTCACCGGCGATGTGCGCGCACCGGCTGACTGCTCCCGCATCGTCACCGAGGCGACGACCGCGCTGGGCGGCATCGACCTGCTCCTCTACTGTGCGGGTTCCTCGCCGCTGCGCCCGCTGGCCGACACGACGGCCGACGACTGGGCGACCGTGTTCGAGACCCATGTGTTGGGCGTGCACCACATGGTGCAGGAGGCACTCCACCACATGCCGCACCACGGGGTGGTCGCGGTGCTCTCGTCGGAGACCGTCGGTCGCCCCCGCTACGGCCTCGGCGCGTACGGGGCCAGCAAGGCCGCGCTCGACCAACTCCTCCAGACCTTGCGGGTGGAGCATCCGCTCATCCGTTTCACGACCGTGACGATCGGGGCGACGTTCCCGACGGAGTTCGGCGACGGTTTCGACCCGGAGATGCTCGACCGTGCCCTGAACGAGTGGGCCCGCCACGGCCTGATGACGGAGGAGATGATGGACCCTGACGAGGTCGCCGGCGTCTTGGCGGGTGTGTTCGCGGCCGCCCTCAGCAATCCAAGCGTCGGCGTGGAGCACCTGGTGGTTCGGCCCCCGTCTCCCGTGGTCGGTTCGTAACTTCGGAGCCCACCACGGTCCTACCCGTCGGAAATTCCCGGGTGCGTCAGCCGCCAATACTCCAACATCGACCCGCCGAGCAGCTGCAGCCCCCGATCGACCGCGGCACGATCGCGGGCGGGAAGCGGGGCCAGAATCCGCTCCAGGGCAGCCTGGCTGGCGGTGCTCGCCTGTGCCATGGCGCGACGACCGGCGCCGGTGACCCGCAGGACGTTTCGCCTTCTGTCGTTCCCGTCCACCTCCCGGGAGACGTACCCGCGCTCTGTGAGGCCGGCGACCAGCCGCGTCACGGTCGGCGCCTGGACGGTGAGGCGGTACGCCAACTCGGACGGACTCGCCGGACCTTGGTCGAGGTAGGCGAGAACCCGGTACTTCTGAATTGTGAGCCCGACGGACTCGAGCGTGACCTCGAACAGGCGGGCCACCGCAGCGATGGAGGTCGTCGCAGTCGGGACTTCGCTGCGCCGTGCCACCGCGGGGACATTAGCTGTGGGTGTCCGCAATCGTTGACCCCCCAACGGGTTGACGCCTGGTGCGCTCTGCGAAATACTTAGCTTATGCTAAGGATAGCGAGGCGCTGATGGCGGGCGCCTTGACGGGCATCCGCGTGCTGGAGCTGACGTGGGGGATCTCCGGGCCGATGGCCGGGATGATGCTCGCCGACCAGGGGGCGAGCGTCATCCGGATTGAGCCTCAGGACGACGTCTTCGCACAGTCGCCGGGTTACCGAGCGTGGAACCGCGGCAAGCGCAGCGCGATCCTCGACCTCAAGGCGCCCGACGATCGTCGAGCGTTTCTCGATCTCGTGGGGCAGGCCGACGTCGTCCTCGATTCGTACCGTCCGGGCGTCATGGAGCGTCTCGGAGTCGGGCATGCGGCGCTTGCCGCGCGGAATCCTCGCCTCATCACCTGCTCCATCACCGCGTACGGCGAAGGCAACGAGCACAGCGACCGACCCGGCCTCGAGGCGTTGGCCGCCGCCCGGACGGGTTCGCACTGGGCCCAACGCGGCGGCATCATGTCGACGGGTGACCTCGGCCTCCCCGACGTCGAGATCCCCGCGGGCGCTGAACAGGCGGCGCGATCGGACGGCCCCATCTTCAGCGCATCTCCGTGGATGAGCATCAACGGCTTCTACCACGCGACGTTGGCCATCACTGCGGCCCTCGTCGCGCGGGAGCGAAGTGGCACCGGGCAGCACATCGAAGCCTCCATGCTGCCGCGAGCGGCTTTCGTCCCGACGAGTACCCGCAGCAGCGGTCCGATGGCGGCCACGTGGATGAACCTCCGCGGGGCGCCGCGAGGCCTCTTCGAGTGCAAGGACGGGCGGTGGGTGCACCAGTGGCCCATCAAGCCGCAATCGATCATCAATGCGGCCGAGTTCGACCGGTTGGAGGACGCGCCGGCTCCTGAGTACACGCATCGGCGGGTCGACCCGGCGCGGATCGGCATGGAACCGGAGAACATCGTCGTGCTCTTCTATTACCTCCCCCTCATGCAGGCTGCCTTCAAGAAATTCACGGCGGAGGAGTGGCGCGTCTGGGGTGAACGCGTCAAGGAGGGGGTCCAGGTCGTCCGCACTCCGGAGGAAGCGTTCTCCGATGAAGTGCTGCTGGCGGAGGGCAGCGTCGTCGAGGTCGCGGACCCCGACCTCGGACCCATCCGGCATATCGGCGTGATCACGGAGCTGAGCCGGACACCGGGCGCCGTGCAAGGTCCCGCCCCGCGCCGGGGCGAGCACACCGCCGAGGTCATGAGCGAGGCGGCGGGGAGCCCGGACGTGTACGCCGGGAACCCCACCCCTGCCGACGCCCTGTCGGAGGGACCACTGGCAGGCGTCCGGGTCCTCGATATCGGGCTTGCGCTCGCCGGCCCCTACGGAACTTCGCTCTTGGCCGACCTCGGGGCCGACGTCATCAAGGTCATGGCACCGTGGGACGGCCCCTGGATGGACACCGGCATCGGGCAGATGGCGAACCGAGGGAAGCGGGGAGTGCTGCTCAACCTCGGAAAGCCGAACGGTCTCGACGCGTTCTACAAGCTGGTCGAGACAGCGGACGTGGTCGCGCACAACATGCGTCACGGCGTCGCCGAGCGGCTCGGGGTCGACTACGAGACGTTGCGCGCCATCAAGCCCAATCTCATCTATTGCGCCAGCCGCGGCTTCGACCGGGATCGCAGCGCTCGAGGCCTTCCCGGGACGGACCAGTCGGGCTCGGCCCTGGCCGGCCAGGAATGGGAGGACGGTGGGTGCTGGCACGGCGGGCAACCCTTCTTCGGCACCTCCATGGGAGATCTCGGGAACGGGTTCCTTACGGCCATCGCCATCAACGAGGCGTTGTTCCACCGCGCCCGAACGGGTGAAGGGCAAGTCGTCGGGACGTCCATCCTGTACGCCTGCCTCGCCGGTACGTCGAGTACGTTTGCTCATCCCGACGGTTCAGGCCCCGACCGCCCGAAGCTCGATGCCCTACAGCTCGGATTTCACGCCTTGTACCGCCTCTACGAGACGTCGGAGGGCTGGCTATGTCTCGCTGCCGTCACCTCGGAACACTGGGAGCACCTCTGTCGTGTCACCGGACGGGAGGACCTGCATCTGGACCACAGGTTCGCGGACTCCGTCGCACGCCGCACCAACGACCACGAACTCGGGAAGATCCTCGAAGAGGTCTTCGGGGCGCGCACGGCGGCCGAGTGGTTCGCCGGACTGGACGAAGCCGGCGTGCCCGTGGAGCTCTCCAAACCGGGGATGGTGGTGGCTCCACCCGGCACACCTTTCCTGCAATTCTCTGTCACCCCCGCCCGGCCACCGGGGGAGGCCCCCGTGCTCGACGAGCACACCGATGTGGTGCTGGCCGAACTGCGTCTCGACGACGAGACGGTGGCCGCGATCAAGGAGGAGACGGCCAACCGCGCCCGCGGATGACTAATGCCCGAGCTGCAGACAGCTCGCGATTGGAAGGAGCACTGATGGAAGAGCGCCTGATTTCGGCGGACTCGCACGTGAGGATCACCGAGGACTGGGTGAAGGATCGACTGCCCAAGTCCGCCCTGGGCTCGTACGAGCAGGCCGTGCGCACCCTCAAGGAATTCGAGCTGGACCAGCGGGGCGGGGAACAACGCAGCCTGGAGGATTTCGGAGACCTTGCCCCAGGCGCCCGGGATCCTGGTTACTGGGACCCCCACGCCCGGCTCGCGGCAATGGACAAGGACGGGGTGTTTGCCGAGGTGCTCTACTCCGAGCTCAGTGCCTTCCGTCAGTTTCATTTGTCCGGGGATCACTGGAAGGAGGTGGCGCGCGCGTTCAACGACTCGCTCGTCGATTTCTGTGCCGTCGATCCCGCTCGACTGGTGGCGAGCTATCAGCTCCCGATCATCGACATCGACCACGCGGTCTCCGAGGTCGAGCGTCTGGCCGAATTGGGAGCGCGATCGGTCCAGCTTCCGAACTATCCCGCCGAGCTCGGGTTCAAGCCCTACCACGACGAGTCGTACGACCGGCTGTGGGCGGCGCTGTCAGAGACGCAGATGACCATCAGCCAGCACCTCGGCTTGAAGAATTCTCTGTTCGATCTCTACCGGGCGGACCCGACGCCCTACAAGATGATCTTCAATCTGATGCCGGGGGTCATGATCGTCGAGAACGTGTCGCTCTGGCTCTTGACGGGGGTACTGGAGCGCTTCCCCAAGCTCCGGATCGTGTTCGTCGAGCCCTCCTTCGACATCTTCGTCGTGTGGCTTCGTCAGCTGGACGGATCGTGGAGCCGAGGTCGCGATCGTCTGTTCCCCGGAGTGACCAAGCCCCCGTCGGAGACCTTTCACGACCAGATCGCACTGACGTTCATCGGTGCCGATCGCCACAGCCTGGCGCAACGCCATGAAGTCGGGATCGAGAACGTCATGTGGTCGACTGACTTTCCCCACCCGGCGTCCACGTGGCCCAACTCGCGCTTGGTGGTGGAAGAGATGATGGCCGACATCCCGGCCGACGAGCGACGGCTCATCGTCGCCGGAAACGCCGCGCGGATGTACGGGCTCCAGGCGGCGTGACGGACACCGCGCCGCAGTACACGCGTCCGACCCCTGTACTCGACGCGGACAACGCCTTTTACTGGCACGCCGCGGCACGGGGGGAGCTCCGCATCCAATCGTGTGGAGAGTGCGGGGCCCTGTGCCACCCGCCCGTTCCGTTGTGCCCGGTTTGCCACAGTGCCGAGCGCCAGAGCAAGCAGATGTCCGGGTTGGGCCGGATCGCCAGCTTCATGATTGTGCATCACCCTCCCAACCCATGGTTCGAGATGCCCATCGGCGTGGTGAGCATCGAGCTCGCGGAGGGTCCGCAGGTGACGTCGAACATCGTTGGCGTCCCGCTGGAAGAGGTCGACCTCGGCATGGAAGTCGAAGTGCTCTTCGCAGGGACGGACGACTCGGACGTCGGCGTACCCATCTTCCGTCCGAGAGGTCGCTGATGCGAGGCGTGGCTGCCATCGCAGGGATCGGCCAAACGGATTTCTCGAAGTCGTCGGGCCGCAGCGAACTGCAACTGGCCGCGGAGGCCAGCTTGGCGGCTCTTGCCGACGCCGGCCTGAGCGTCGACGACGTGGACGGAATGGTGACGTTCACCATCGATCCCACCGAGGACAACGAGCTCATGCGCACGCTGAGGGTTCCCCAGCTCTCCTATACCGCGCGCATTCCCCATGGCGGCGCTGCGTCTGCGGCGACCGTCTTTGCTGCCGCCTCGGCGGTTGTGACAGGTGGTGCCAGGCACGTCCTCGTCTATCGGGCGCTCAATGCGCGTTCGGGGAATCGATTCGGTCGTGCGCGTGATCCGGGTTCGACGCCACAGAGGGGGACCGGGTGGGATTTCGCGAACTGGTTGGCACCGTATGGGGCGCTGAGCCCGGCAGCGATCCTGTCGCTCCAGACGCTTCCCTTCATGCGCGCTCGAGGCCTGACCAACAGGGACTTCGCGGACTACATCGTCGGGATCCGCGACTTCGCCGCGACCAATCCCGCAGCATGGTTCTACAAAAGGCCCATCACCGTCGAGGACCACCAAGCCTCACGCTGGATCGTCGAGCCGATTCTTCGGCTCCTCGACTGCTGTCAGGAGACGGATGGGGGCGTGGCCCTGGTCGTGACCACCACGGAGCGGGCACGCGACCTCCGGCAGACTCCTGCAGTCGTGCTGGGAGCCGCACAGGGTGTTGGTCGGGACCCAGGGTCACCAGCGCGCGCGTATGCCATGGCAGGGCTCGGGCCTCAAGACCTCGATGCGGCCATGATCTACGACGCCTTCTCCCCGCACGTCTACATGGGCCTCGAGTCGCTCAACATCTGCAAAGAGGGCGACCTCAAGGACTTCGTGGCGAGCGGTGCCATCGCCCGTGGCGGATCGCTTCCGGTCAACACCAACGGCGGCCTGATCGGAGAGGCCTACCTCCATGGCATGAACCTCATCACCGAGGCCGTCCGTCAAGTCCGGGGGACCGCCGTGAATCAGGTAGAGGACGCCGAGGTGGTGTCGATGTCTTCGGGCACCAACGTCTGCATTCTGGGCCGGGACCGCCAGTGAAGGTGGGCGGGACGAGGGGGCGGCGCAGCTAACTCAGGTACTCCTCGTCAGTCACGTGGTCACCCCAGGCAGCCTCGCCTTCGCTCACGGCGAGATGCGTCATGAGGTGATCCGGTCCGGCCCCGTGCCAGTGCCATTCGCCACCGGGCGCAAACACCGTGTCGCCGGGCCGCAGGACGACGACCGGTTCACCGCGGGCCTGGATTCGACCTTCTCCTTCCGTCACGTACAAGCTCTGACCCACCGAATGGCTGTGCCATGCCGTGCGGGCCCCAGTGGTGAAGTGCACATGCGCCACCGTGGCTGGCGACGCTCCATGGGTCTGCGCCAGAAAGTCGATGAAGACGTCCCCGGTGAACCAATCGGATGGACCTTTGACCGTTGCAGCCTTTCGCCCAAGTTCCATTTCATGGCCCTCCTATCTCTCGAAACGCTCTTGGGAGCTTGTTGCTTGCTGGACGGGTGTCGCAGTGACATCAAACCACCTTCAAGCGTTGCACGGCCCGGAGCCCGTCCTACTGGGCTCACTCCGGTCGAACGCTTCCGAGGTGACCACGCGGTGGCTCCACCGCGTCGCCTGGATTCCATCTGTTTGAATGGGCGTTGATCTCGTCAGTCTGATCGCGGCGAATCGATGACGATTCGTCTTGGAGAAATGGAGGCGTTGCGTTGTCCGACATCATGGAAGGTGTCCGCATCCTTGAAGTCGCCGAGCACACGTTCGTGCCTGCCGCCTCCGCGATCCTGGCGGACTGGGGTGCCGACGTCGTCAAGATCGAGCACCCCGAGCGCGGTGACGCCATGCGGGGCTTGGCCTCGAGCGGCGTCATGCCCATGCTGGGTTCCGTGCACGTCCTGCTCGAGCACTCCAATCGGGGCAAGCGCAGCATCGGGATCGACATCCAAACCGAGACCGGCATCGAGCTCATTTACAAGCTCGCCGAGACCAGCGACGTGTTCCTGACCAACAAGCTCCCGGCGGTGAGGGAACGGCTGCGGATCCAGCCCGAGGACATCCGCGCGCACAATCCCAACATCATCTACGTCGCGGGCACCGGCTCGGGGGAGCACGGTCCGGATGCGAACCGCGGGGGTTACGACTTCTTGAGCTTCTGGTGCCGCGGCACCAGCGCGATGGGGACGACCACCACCGATGCCGAATTCCTCGCTGTACAACCCGCGCCCGGCTACGGCGATTCCATCGGTGGCATGACGATCGCGGGAGGGATCCTCGGGGCGCTCTTCCACCGGGAGCGGACGGGCGAGGCCATGACGGTCGACGTCTCGCTCCTGGGTGTCGGCATGTGGGCCATGAGCCCCGCGATCGCCCTTTCCCTGCAGCTGGACCGTGCGTGGCGACCGGGCCCCGGTGGTGCGACGGCACCGTTCAATCCGCTCGTCGGCACCTATCGGACCCAGGACGGGCGGTTCCTGGCCTTCTCGTGCCTCCAGGGCTTCCACTACTGGCCCGCTGCGTGCAGGGTCGTCGGTCGCGAGGACCTCATCGAGGACCCGCGGTTCGCGACTCCTGAGCTGTTGGCCGAGAACGCCGGCGTGGCTCGCGCCATCCTGGCCGAGATCTTCTTGGCTTCCACGTTGAGCGAGTGGCGCACACGCCTCGAGGACTTCGAGGGTCAGTGGTCCTTCGCCCAGGACACCCTCGAAGTCGTCGAGGACCCTCAGACGCTGGCGAACGGCTACATCGGCGAGACGGCGACCGCCGACGGCACTCCCTACCGCCTCGTCACGACCCCGGTGCAGTTCGGCGGTTCGCCGGCGCCACCGAAGCGTGGTCCCGAATTCAACGAGCACTGCGACGAGATCCTGGCGGGTCTCGGTTACGACCAGGACAAGATCATGGAGCTCAAGCTCGACGGAGTGGTTGCCTAACCTCTTCACCGGATCAGCCTGAAGGGTCGCGTTCGCAAGGCAGGCCTTCCTCCAGCAGGCTGAGAACCCGGCGGTTTATCAGGTACACCGCTTTTGCGGTTCCAGGGTCGCACGCCACAAGATGCAGCGAGCCAGCCACGGAAAGGAGTCTGCTCGTGGACAGAGTGCTTGAAGGGGTCAAGGTGCTCGAGGTCTCGGCATGGGCCTTCGTCCCCTCCGCCGGAGCCGTGTTGGCTGACTGGGGAGCGGACGTCATAAAGGTCGAGCCGCCGACGGGTGATCCGATTCGTGGCCTCGTCAATGCCGGCATTGGCGGCTCAGGACCTTCGTTTCCCTGGGAGGCGTGGAACCGGGGAAAGCGAAGCATCGCACTCGATCTGAAGCATCCCCGGGCCCGGGAGATCCTCTTGAAGGCAGCCGAGACGGCCGATGTGTTCCTGACGAGCTACCTCCCCCCGACCAGGCGTCAACTGCGCCTGGATATCGATGACATTCGTGCCGTCAACCCCTCCATCGTCTACGCCTGCGGGACCGGCCAGGGTTCTAAGGGGGAGGAGGCCGAAAAGGGCGGGTACGACTCCATCAGCTTTTGGGCTCGAGGGGGCGTGGGCGCGACGGTCACCCCACCGGGTGCGCAACGACCGATCGGACAACCCGCGGGTGCGTTCGGCGACTCGCTGAGCGGCATGGCACTCGCCGGCGGGGTGGCGGCCGCCCTGTACCGCCGGGCCCGTACCGGCGAGGGATCGGTTGTGGACGTGGCGCTGCTGGGGACGGCGATGTGGTGCCTGCAGATGCCCATCCTCGGTGCCGCCGTCATGATGGCCCAGCGGCCGGCGGACGACGGTGAACGGCCGAGTTCCCGGAGTGCCAACCCACAGATCTTCAATCCTCTGGTGAACAACTATCGGACCTCCGATGGCCGGTGGCTCTCGCTCTGCATGCTGCAGCGGGACCGCTATTGGGACGACGTCCTCGTGGCCATCGGACGGGAGGACCTGCGGGTCGATCCGCGGTTCAGCACGCCGGAGGCTTTAGGAGATCACAACGACGAAGCCATCTCCGAGCTGGAGGCCACGTTCGCGGCGATGTCCCTCGACCAAGCGCGCGCCGCTCTCGGCTCGCAGTCCGGCCAATGGGATGTGATGCAGAACGTGCTGGAACTCCCCACGGATCCGCAAGCCGTCGCGAACGGCTTCGTCCAGCAGGTCGAGTACGACGATTCCGTCGTCTTGCCGCTTGTTTCATCTCCTGCCCAGTTCGATCGCACTCCCAACCCGCTGGGTCCGGCCCCTGAATTCGGGGCGGACACGGATGACGTGTTGGCGGAACTAGGCCTCGACCCCGACGAGGTGATGCAGGCGAAGATCGACGGAGCCGTCCAGTGACCAGCGTGCCGCCCGCCGACGACGCAACGTCTGCGACCACACCTCACAGACCGAGCGCCGGAAATCCTTCGCCTATCGCTTGGGCATGGACTACCTCCTGGTAGCTCGCGACAAAACTCTTGCAACGCTGGCTCGGCCTAAGGGGTCAAGCCCAAACAGTGCGCCCCTCGGGATTTGAACCCGAAACCTGCGGATTAAGAGTCCGAGGCCGGGGAGTCCATGGCGTCCTCCAAGGCCCGTTGACCTGCGGTTCTGTCTTGAACCCGTCCATTGAATTAGGTGTATCACACCCCCGTATCGCTGAGATAGTGGGGCGAATAATGGGGGACGGATAGTGGGGAAGCGGCGGCTGGTCCGGGGTTCCCCGGTGTTCTCCATTCGGGTATACTCGAATACCGAATGGGACGGACCCGAACCCGCGAAATCGATCTTTTCGCCGAGGCCGTCGACGCCGCGGTGGCGGCGCTCGACGCTGCCGGGATCAGGGCCCTGGTTCGCCCACCGCACCCGGACGGGGCAGGGGGCTCCTCACAAGGCGACGCCGTGCTCGACGTCACGGTCGACGACCGCGCCTTCGCGCTCTTGGTCCACGCGGTGTCGTACTGCACCGGCCAGACGGCCGCCCGACTGGTCAACCGTTCGGCACCGCCGCGGGACGAGTTCCCGCTGCTCGTGGCGGATCGGATCACCGCCGAGGCCCGCACCATCCTTATCGACGCCGGGTGGTCCTGGCTCGATCGCCGCGGCCAACTGCACCTGCGCGCGCCCGGCGTGCGCGTCGACCTGGCCGTGCCGACGGCTGAGCGTGTGACGGCCACGACCGCCGGTCCGGCCGTCACCGGGCGATCCGGCATCACCATCGCCTACTGGCTGAGCGCCCATCCGGGTCAGAGCCTGTCGCCCAACCGCGACGCGGCCGACTTGCGTCTCGCCCCGTCGACGATCTCCACCACGGTGCGACGCCTGGCCGAGGCGGGTCTGGTCGACGAGACGGGCGCCGGCGTCGCTCCGGAATTGTTTTGGGAGCTGGCGGCGGTGTGGCGCAGCGAGCGCACCTGGCTGCTCCGCCGCCCCGACCGGGAAGGGCGTGTGCCCACTGACCCTTCGGCACCCTCGTGGCGGGTGACCGGTACGGCTGCCGCTGCCGCCTATGGCGCTCCCGTCGCTGCTGCCGGGGAGGGTCCACTCGAACTCTACGTGACCGGTCCCGTCGAGCTGTCTATCGCCACGCGCCGCTATGGGGCGGCGACGCCCGGCGCCGGAGCGGCCGTCATTGCGGTTCCACCCACGTTCTTGGTCACCGAGCACCAAGAGGACGACGTCCTTCCTATGGTCCAGAAATGGCCGGCAGCGCCGCTGCTGGCGGTCGCCCTCGATCTCGCCCAGGACGAGAGCCGCGGACGCGAGATCCTCAGTCAATGGAGCGCCGGGAATGGCAGCTGGCTCTGACGTCGTGCTGCAGGGCCCGGCGACGGTGGGCCTGATTCGGGCCGTCGCCGGCCTCGGTCAGACGGGGCTCGACCACTACGTCATTGTCGGTGGCGTTGCCGTGGCGGCGCGTCTCGGACACGCGCACCGTGGGACGACCGACGTCGACATGGTGGTCGACGAGGTGGCCCATCCCGATGCCATCGAGGTCCTCCTCGCCCAGGCCAACGCCCAGCCCGATCCCACCGGAGCGCACCGCGTGCAGCTTGGAGGGACCAAGGTGGAGACCATCGGGGTCGGGCCGGTGGACGACAACTCGTTCGACGGCATGACCGAGTTGCAGACGCTCTTCGTCGGCGCCCACGCCTGGGCACTCACCACGGCCACCTTGCTCACGTTGGTGGCAGGGGCAGACCCGACTATCCGGGCCACCGCGCCCTTCGCGACGCCGGCGGCCCTCTTTGCGATGAAGCTGCACGCCATCCAGGACCGCCGACCGACCAGTCGGCCGGAGAAGCGCGGCAGCGACGCGCTCGACCTCTATCGCCTCCTGCTCGAGCTCGACGCCGACGGCTCGCTCCGCGTCGCGCTTGCCGCTGCACCCGCTCCGCTCCGCCGCGCCACACGCGCCGCCGCGCAGAAGGTCTTGATCGACGGGGCCGTCCGGACCCGCGGCTTCATGTCGGCCGTCGGCGACCAGACCGGGCCAGTGACGGCGGACGAGCTGCGCTACCTGGCTCAGCCAGTGGTCAACGCCCTCAGCTGACCAGCCTGTTGCCGGGGGAGACGTCCTGCGCATCGTTCCGGGAGATCGCGATGTTGCCGGGCACGCTACAAATGGCATGTGCACCGGCTGCTACAGCGGACGCGCTGGCGGTACTGGGTCATCCGGGCCTGGGCCGTTGGTTGGGTCCTCGTGCTCGTCCGCCGTGGTCCGCGCGCTTTCTGGAAGCGACTGAACCATGCGCCTTACCGGAGCGCGTTGTGCTTCGGGTTCTCCACCGTCGCTCAGGGCTACCGCCCAGAGCCCGACGTCGCGGTCGTCCTCACTCCGCCGGGGCCCGTTGAGCCCGATCCCTCCATCATCAGCCCGCGCCAGGTGCGCGCCTTCGTGCGAGCGATCGCGCCGGGTGCACCCCCCGAGCCTCGTCTCGATGCTCTGGTCGCGCTCGAAGAGGAGCACGGCCCCCACGGCCTGAGCGGGGATCCTCTTCACGACGCCTGCGGGGCAAGCACGTGCGGGCCGTTTCTCAGTATCGGCCCCACTGGCCGGCTCTCCCTTCGGACACGCTCCATCCACCGACCTCCCTTCGAGGACGCCCACCTCTTCGAAGTGGGCCCCTTTTCGGGCTCGGAGCCCCTCTTCATGGACGAGGATCCCTTCTACGACACCGACGCGCTGTTCGACGTGGTCGATGTGCTCTTGCCCCTCTACCTGGCCGC
Organism: uncultured Acidimicrobiaceae bacterium; assembly: GCA_963834405.1. Lineage (GTDB taxonomy): Bacteria > Actinomycetota > Acidimicrobiia > Acidimicrobiales > RAAP-2 > Bog-473. The sequence goes on from CAWIBX010000005.1 coordinate 1,820,370, forward strand.
CATCGCCATCTCCAGCGGCGCCTACGACCGACTCTTGCGCCTGCGGGGAGGGAACAAGCGCCGCCGTTACAGCTGGCGGCTCGAGATCGAGGAGCGCATTGCCTTTCCGACCCCCCGGGGTGGCCCGAGCCCGGTCGGGTTTCCCGGGCGGATCCCGGCCCGCATCCCTCCTGCCAGCCCTCGCCCCGCGCCGTCGACGACCTGGGTCTGGGGACGTGACCTGGCGCGCAAGAGCTGTCGGCCAGAACGTCTCGTCGAGTCGGTCCTGATCGAACTGCTGGGCCTTTGGGGCTACGAGAACGACCTGGTTGTCGTGGCCGAGGTATTGGCCGCTCTCCAGAAGCGGCGCACGGCAACGCTTATCGAACAGTCTCGCTGACCGCCCTCTGGGCGACGTGCGTCCTCTCGGACGGCATCCCCAGCGCGCGACTCTGACGATCCTCTGACACTCCGGAGTTCGTGCGACAAACCCTTGGCCGTACCTCACACACTTGCACTGGCAGTGCCCGCCGCCCTCGTGCCGCCGGACTCCTCTCGGCGGGATGACGCTCGGTGAGCCGACCGAAGAGGGGGCTTCCAGGCCGGCCGCTTCCCGGCCGACCACCACCATTGTGCTGAGCGGTTGAGTCTCCGGGCCGTCAAGGCACGGTGCCGACACGTCGGCACCTCGGCTGCGCCGGCCTGTGACTGCCCTGGTCCTCACGGGACAAGATTTTTTCCGAAAATCCCAGGTGTGGACATTTCTGTGGATGTTCGCGTCGACGTTGGCGTGGATGTCCAGGGCGCACGCTGCGGTCTATGCACACCACATACCGCACACTGCCAACACCCAAAGAGCGTCTCGTCTACACGGTCGCCGAGGCCGGCGAGCTGCTCGGGATCTCCCGGGCCTTCGCTTACGAGCTGGTGGCCCGGGGCGAGCTCCCGGTCATCTGCTTGGGGCGTCGTCGCCTCGTCCCTAAGGTGGCCCTCTTGGCCCTGGTCGGCCAGGGCTCAGACGCCGAGGACCAGACCGCCGGCCCTGAGGAGGACTGAGGCGGTGCTCTCTATCGGCAAGATGGTGGCCCGCTCGGAGGAGTACTACATCCGCACCGTGGCCACGGGCCGCGAGGAGTACTACACCGGCTCGGGCGAGTCACCGGGTTACTGGGTGGGGGAGGGCGCTCGCCGGCTCGGGCTCGACGGCGAGGTGGCTCCCGACGACCTCCGCCTGGTCCTCGTCGGCATCTCGCCCGGCGGCGAGATCCTGACCGCCGGTCGGGTCGCCGAGGCCAGTCGCGTCTCGGGCTTCGACCTGACGTGGTCGGCGCCCAAGTCCGTCTCCCTCCTCTACGGGCTCTCTGACCCGCTGATCTCGGGTACCGTGCGCGCCGTCCACGAGGAGGCGGTGGCCCAGGCCCTCGGCTACCTCGAGCGCCATGCCTTTGTGGTCCGCCGGGGGGCCGGGGGCGAACACCAGATGGGGGCGCACGGCATGGTGGCCGCCGCCTTCGTCCACCGGACCTCGCGCGCCGGCGATCCCCAGCTCCACACTCACGTCTTGGTGGCCAACGTGGCCGAGGGCGCCGATGGGGTGTGGTCCGCCCCCGACGCCCGCCTCCTCTACCACCACGCCCGCACGGCCGGCTTCCTCTATCAGGCCGCGCTTCGAGCGGGACTGGGTGACGACCTCGGGGTCCGCTTCGGGCCGGTGCGCGCCGGCATGGCCGAGCTCGAGGCGGTGCCGAGAGACCTGCTGCGTGGCTTCTCGACCCGCCGGCGCGAGATCGAGCATCTCCTCAGTGCCACCGGCGACCACTCGGCCCGCTCGGCCGAAGTGGCGGCGCTCGTCACCCGGAGGGCCAAGGAGCTCCAACCCGACGACGGCGAGGCGGGCCAGAGCCTGCGCGAGCGCTGGCTCGAGCAGGCCCGGGAGATTGCGGGTGCCGGCCGCCTGATCGACGTCGGGCTGCTCGACCACATCGTCGGCCGCGAGCGCTGGGCCGCCCCGAGGTCGAGCGAGGTCGACGATCTCGTGGTGCATCTGCTCGGGCCCAAGGGCCTCACCGCGAACGCCTCGGCCTTCGAACGCCGCGACATAGCCCGGGCCCTGGCTGAGGGGTTGCAGCGCGGCGCCCCGGTGGCCGACATCGAAGCCCTGGCCGACTTGGTGCTGGCCCGCCCCGAGGTGGTCGCGCTGTCATCGGTGGGCCCCGGAGCCGAGCTGCGCCAGACCACGCTCGAGCTCTTGGCCCAGGAGCGTGCGCTGCTCGAGACCGCCAAACGACTCGGGCGCGCCGGAAACGGGCTGGCCGGTTCCGTCGAGGTTGCGGCCGCGCTCGAGCGGTTCCCGCTCCTCTCCGACGAGCAGGTCGCCATGGTCGAGCGCCTCACCCGCTCGGGCGCCGGCGTCGACGTGGTGGTGGGCCAGGCGGGCACCGGCAAGACCCTGGCCCTCGCGGCGGCCCGGGCGTCGTGGGAGTCGAGCGCCTACGAGGTCCTCGGCACCTCGCTCTCGGCCCGCGCCGCGCGGGGACTCACCGACGGGGCCGGGATCGAGTCGCGCACGCTGGCCAAGTTGTTCGGCGAGTTGGAGTCCGGGGCGCTCGTGCTCGGTCCCTCCCACGTGGTCGTGGTTGACGAGGCCGGCATGGTTGGGACGCGGGCCCTGGCCAGATTGGTCGAGGCGGCCGACGTTGCGGGGGCCAAGGTGGTCTTGGTCGGCGACCCGCGCCAGCTGCCCGAGATCGAGGCGGGCGGGGCGCTGGCCGCCCTGGTCTCTCGGATCGGCGCGGTCGAGCTGATAGAGAACCGCCGCCAGGTCGAGCGTTGGGAACGCCTGGCGCTGAGCGCCCTACGCCACGGCCGCTCCGAGGTGGCACTGGCCACCTACGAGCGAGCGGGCCGGGTCCACACCGCGCCGAGCGTGCGCGACGCCCAGGCCCTCTTGGTCGAGTCGTGGGCCGACGCCTTCGGCCAGGGCCGCGATGCGCTCATGCTGGCCGTCGCACGCACCGAGGTGGCTGGCCTCAACGAGCTGGCCCGGGAAGAGCTGCGGCGCTCCGGCTCCCTCGGCTCAGACCTCATCGAGGTCAATGGCTTCGGCTTCGCGCTCGGCGACAAGGTGGTGTGCCTGCGCAATGACCGGCGCCTGGGCCTCCTGAACGGGACCACCGGCACCATCGAGCGCAGTGTCGGTTCTGCCCTGGTCGTCTCGACGGCCGACGGCGAGCGGTTCGTGCCCTCGTCCTACCTCGAGGCCGGCGATCTGGCCCACGGCTACGCTCTCACCGTCCACAAGTCCCAAGGGCTCACCGTCGAGGTGGCCTACGTGCTCGCCACCGAGTCGCTGACCCGGGAGGCCGGCTACGTGGCCATGAGCCGGGCCCGGGAGTCCAGCGAGCTCTTCGTTCCGCTCGGGCCGAGCCAAGAGCAGATGGGTCACGATCTGCGGCCGCGCCAAACCGAGCCCATGGCCGACCTGGCCCGACGACTAGCGAGCTCGCGGGCCAAGCAGCTGGCCGTCGCCGAGCTCGAAGCCGGCCCGAGCCACCGCGACCGGGGAGCGCCCGACACGATCGCCGTGGCCGAGTCCACCGGCCGACAACAAGTTGCACCACGGGGTCGGTTTTCCCAGGAGGTCTATCGTGACGCTCCAGAGATCGAAGTTGGATATGGGAGCCATGCGGATGACCCCACGCCCGACGAGGCGGAGCCGTTGCGTCGTTCTCGGAGCCTCGACGACGCCATGAAGTTGGCGCACGAGGCCCGAGAGCGCACGGAGGCCGAACGAGGTCGGCCCGGCCGGACGCGTGCGGACACCGAGCGTGATCGATCCTGGGGTCGCAGCCGTTGAGGCGCAAGAACAAGAAACTGGCGGCAGAGCAATCCGTTGACCCGGGCTTCCCCGATGTGGCGGGCCGGCCCTGGTTCGGCCTCTATTGCGGGGATGGCACAGACGGCTACGGCTATGCCCCGCCCGAGTCCTCCATGCTCGTGCTCGGCCCACCACGCTCGGGGAAGACGACGTGCATCGTCATTCCGGTCGTGCTCGACGCCCCCGCCGCCGTCGTGTCGACCTCGACGAAACCCGACGTGCTGAACGCCACCATGTTCAGGCGTTGGGTCCTTGGCAACTGCTTCGTCTTCGATCCGACCGGCACCATGACGATCCCAGACGGCGCTTACCGCTGCGCTGGTCGCCCGTGGTGGGCTGCGACACCTTCGAGAAGGCCGTGGCCATGGCCCGCGCCCTGGCCTCGGCCGCTCGGCCCGCCGCAGCGCTCAGCGAGTCGGCCCACTGGATCGAGCGTGCCGAGGGACTGCTCGCTCCGCTGCTCTACACGGCCAACCTGGCGGAGCGAGACATGGAGACGGTCTGTCGCTGGGTGCTGTCGCGTGACGTACGCGAACCGGTGAGCGTGCTCGAGGGAACGGGCCACGAGATGGCCCAGGCCGTGCTGGCCGGCGTCTTGGCCACCGAAGAACGGGAACGCTCGGGGATCTTCTCAACGGCCTCGGGCCTGCTCTCCGCCTACCGCTCCGACGCTGCGCTGGCAACGACCAAAGACCCCAACTTCGACCCGGCCGCGTTCGCCCGCTCGACCGACGCCCTCTATATCTGCGCCCCCTCGCACGCCCAAGAGCAGCTCGCCCCCATCGTGGTCGCCTTGCTCGAGCAGATCCGCAGCGCCGTCTATGCCCGCCCGCCCAACGCTGCGCCGGTGATCTTCGCCCTCGACGAGGTGGCGTCGATCGCCCCGCTGGCGTCCCTCCCCGCCATGGCGGCCGAGGGTGGGGGACAGGGACTGATGACCCTGGCCTGCCTCCAGGACCTCTCCCAGGCGCGGGCACGTTGGGGCGAGGTGGCTGACGGTTTCTTCTCGCTGTTCAACGAGAAGCTCATCTTTCCAGGCATCGGAGACCAACGGACCCTCGCGCTCGTGTCGGCTTTGGCCGGAGAAGAACAGGTCCAGACGCGTGCAGTCAACCGTCCCGACCCTCTTTCGAATCTCCTCAGCGGTGGGCGACACGTAACGTCGGTGACGACCTCGTCGACCTGGCGCCCCCGCATGCCAGTCGACCAGGTGGCCAGAGGGATGCCGGGCCACGCCCTCAGTGTCCTGGGCAGCCAGATGCACACCGTTCGGATGGTCCCGTGGTTCGAACACCGAATGTTCGCCACGCTCGCTCGCCTCGACCGCCCCTTCGTCAGCGAGGCCACCAGACCCGAACACGGGGCCGGCTCCGAGGCGACCCGAACGCGCCCTGTACCGAGCGATTCTCCCTACGACGGCCCCACCGTGATGAGGAACGTAAGCACCCGATACGGTTGGCTGACCTGGATTGCGAACGGCTCGCAGAGCCCCGAGCGCCAGTTCGGCCCACCCAGGGTCCGCAGAAGCTTTCGACCGAAGATCCTCGAGGCCGGCGGCATTCGCACGGACTTGGTGGACCGGGCGATCGAGTCGTTCCGGGCCGAGGCGCTCGAGCTCGACGTCTATGACCCGCTGCTCGACGAAGCCCCGGAGTGGGAGCCAAGCGAGGAGATCGATGTCACAAGTCCCCAGAATCCCGTGCGCAGCTCCTCAGCCGACGTGGACGACGATCCTGGCGCCGGCATCGACGGGACCCGACAAATCGAAGTGCGCATACTCGGTCCCGTCGAGGTGATTGGCTGGCGTGCCCCACCCGAACGCCCCATCGTGACCGAACTGGTCTGCTACTTGGCGCTGCACCGGGATCGACCCGTCACCGGCGAAGCACTGCGTGCCGCGCTGCGTCCCGATCTTGAAAAGGAACAGTCGGCCGACACGCTGCGCACCTACCTCTCAATGCTGCGCAAGTCGCTCGGGCCCGACGCGCTACCCCGCGCCAACCGCGGCGGCTACCGGCTGGCCGACATCATCACTACGGACTGGGATCTCTTCAACGCCCGCGCCAGTGCCTCAGACCTGGAATCCAAGCTGGATGCGCTTCGACTCATCCGCGGCCAGCCCTTCGAGGGAGTCCCAAAGGGCAGCTACGTCTGGGTGTTCTCGGAGCTCTTGATCTCCGACATCGATCGGATCCTGTCCCCGCATACCAGAGATGTCGCTCAGCTGTGCTGGGAAGGCGGGCGGAGACAAGACGCGATATGGGCACTGCGCCAAGGCCTGCTTGCCGCGCGACACGACTTCGGGTTGTGGGAGATCTACCTCTCGCTCGCATCGGAACTTGGCCGATCGACGCTTGAACGCGCTCGGCGGGAAGCCAGAGCCGCCCTCGGTGACGATGCACCTTTGGGGAAGGAGTCCCCTTGAATCACGACGTCGGATTCTGGGCCAGATCGCTTGTCGAGAGCTTGCGGGCACGGACTCCGTGACGCGCCCGCGGCGTACTCTTTGATCGTGAGCAGTCCTCCGGAGAGACCGAATGCGGAGTCGGGCTGGAACGACCCTCCGCTGATCATCGAAGTAGCGAGTCGCAACCTGCCGGCCCGGCTCGCGCCGTTCGAGAATATGGTCCTAAACCTCACGCTCGACGATGGGACGAACCAGAGTGGCGTTCTGGTGACCCTGGATGAAACGTGTCTCATCCTCGAGCGCTGGGACGGTATCTCGCACGCGCCCAACGGTGATCTCTTCACCGTCTTCCTCGACTCCATCCGGCAGGTCATAGTCCCGTGAACCGATCGCGCCGCATCAGCTCGCACCCCATGTGGGTACGGTGCGGATTTCGGTCTCCGAGGCGGCGAGCGTTTGCCTGGCGTCATCGTGGCGGTGGCCTCCAACGCCATTATCCTTGAGAGCTGGGAATCGAAGATTCAGGGGCCATCCGGCGACTTACTGACTCTGGGCCTCGACTCAGTCCAGCGAGTAAGCATTCCGAAGGTCGAGGGGGACGCCGACCCCGACGGATTTAGCCAAGCTGACGTGACCTGTGCAACCAACTGCCGGCTTGGCCGAAGATGGAGTCCGTCAAGTTGTTGGTGCAGGGTGGGCCCCAAAGATGACCTTTGGGACCCGCAAATCCTGTACGAGATCCTCACCCACTCATTCGTCCAGCAGAGGGTCGTAGGCAAAACGCGGCCCGATTTTCGAAGGGCCCTACGGCCGTATAACCGGTCAGCAAGACCACGTGACGCTGGTCTCGTAACATCAAGAAGGCATGCGATGGTGGTGCGAATGCCAGAAAGTGATCGATGGAGCGCGATTCTGAACTGTGGTCGGAGGTCAACCCATCCCGCTTTCCCTGGGAGCGGGCTGGCCTGGCGTTTATCCGTGACGCCCTGCCTCCGAGCACGCCCTACCGCGCGTGGGCCAACGTGGAGTTCGTCGGTGACGATGGCTCGATCAACGAGATCGACTGCCTCGTCGTCAGCCGAACTGGAATCTTCCTAGTCGAACTGAAGGGTCATCCGGGGCGGATGGGTGGCAACGCGCACTCCTGGCGATGGGTCCCGCCGGAGGCGGGGGCGGCGATCAAGACCATCGACAACCCCCTGCTTGCAGTGGACCGCAAGGCGAAAAAGCTCAAGTCATTGCTCGTTCGCCAACGAGCACTCCGCGGCCGCCCGGAGATCTGGATCGAGCCTGTGGTGTTTCTGACCGATCCGACCCTTGACGTCAGACTCCCCACCGACGGTCGTATCCGAGTCTTCGGATGTGGTACGCCGCCGGTGTCGCCGAACGGCGTCCAGCTGCCGAATATCGCCGATCTTCTGCGCGGAAACCTGCCGGTCGTGCCAGCGAGAAACGACCGCCAGGCACGACCCCAACGCGCGATCGACCGCCAACTGTCCGCCGCGATCGCTGCCGCCGTCACCCAGGCAGGCATCCGACCCTCGCAGCGGCATCGTCGCGTGGGCGACTACGACCTCGGCGAGCTCCTGGATGAGGACAGGGGCTGGCAGGACTGGGAGGCCACCCACCGCGCAATGCCGCAAGTGCACAAGCGCATCCGGGTGTGGTTGGCAGAGAGTACGCACACCGCAGAAGAAAGAGACCGCCTAATCCGGGCAGCGCACCGCGAATATCGCCTATTGGAAGGTGTGCAGCACCCTTCGATCATTCGCCCGCTTGACGTTCGCGAGCACGACTACGGGCCGGCGCTCGTATTTGACTACGACTCCTCTGCGGTGCGCCTTGACCTATGGCTCGACAACGAGGGAGATCGACTCTCCTTCGACACGCGTCTGCATGTTGTCCGTGAGATCGCGGAAGCCCTTGCATACGCCCACGGTAGGGGCCTGTTCCACCGCTCCCTGAGCCCGCGCAGTATCTTCGTCGCGAACCCGGATAGCACCGAGCCCGCGGTCCGCATCGGCGACTGGCAGACTGGCGCACGAGACCAGGCGGAAACACAGGAGTCCATTGGCCTTGCGGGAACTTCGCACGTCGTCGATCTAGTCACAAGTGCCGCCACTGCCTACTTAGCGCCCGAGATATACGTCGTGCCAGATGCGCCAGGGCTCCAGCTTGACATGTTCGCGCTCGGTGCTGTCGCTTTCCATGTGCTGACTGGACGCCCACCAGCTGCTGACGCCGCCGAGCTGCGTTCCGTTCTCCGCGACCACGGCGGGCTGGAGCTTAGTGCCGCGCAGGACGCGCCAGCCGAGGCGTTGCGATTGCTCGTGAGCGAGGCTACTGCGGCTGACGTCGCGGCACGAATGGCCACCGTGGACGATTTCCTTGCCGGCCTCGATCTGGCGCTTGACGAACTCACGGGATCACCGGACACAGTGGAGGAAGCGGTCGACCCCTTGCGAGCGAACCAAGGCGATCTTCTCGAGGGGGGCTGGGTTGTCCGACGACGTCTCGGCAAAGGCTCAAGCGCTGTCGCACTGCTCGCGGAGCGCGCCGGGCGCGCTGAGGTACTGAAGGTCGCGCTTGATCCCGAGCACCACGAGCGTCTTCGCTCTGAGTACGAAGTTCTGCAGTTGGCCCGCCACAAGGGAATCGCTGCGGCCTACGACCTCGATCAAATCGCCGGTCGACTCGTCCTGCACCTTGAGCTGGCCGGCGAGCGCACGCTCGGCCAGGTCCTCCGCCAGGACGGACGGCTCGGACTCGACCTACTCCAACGATGGGGCGAGGATCTTTTGGAGGTCGTCGCATTCCTTGAGCACGAAGGCATCAACCATCGCGATATCAAGCCAGACAACCTAGGAATCCGAGCACGCAGGCCTCGGGACGAGCTTCATCTCGTTCTCTTCGACTTCTCGCTCGCCCGGACGCCACCGGAGCAGATCCGAGCCGGCACCCCAGGCTACCTCGACCCGTTTCTCGACGAGCGACCGGCACGCCGCTGGGACGTCCACGCCGAGCGTTGGGCGGCGGCCGTCACACTCCACGAGATGGCGACCGGGACCCGACCACGGTGGGGCGAAGGCGTCGATCCCGCCAGTGTTCCCGATCTTGAGGTCACGATTGACCAGGAACTCCTCGACCCCGCCGTCGCCGAGAATCTTGGTGCGTTCTTCCGAGTCGCGCTTAGCCGCGGCACCGACGATCGATTCGGCACGGTCGATGAGATGCGTCGCGCATGGCAAGAAGCCTTTGTGGGCGCCGACCAGCCCGTGCTTACCGTCACCGAGCGCGGCTCCGAGGTCGAGCCATCGGAGGCTCTGAGCATCGCCGTAGGCGGGTCGAATTTCGCAACGCCGCTTATCGAATTGGGACTGACCCCCAGAGCGCTGGACGCGCTTTCCCGAAGCAACGTCCACACCGTCGAAGACCTCTTAAAGACGCCCTATCGCGATGTCATGCGACTCCGAGCAGTCGGCGACCGAACCCGACGCGAGGTAGCGGCAGCTGCCCGCGCTCTGCGGGCGCGGTTCGACGTCGACTCGAGCGAAAGCATAACTGGCGACGAGGGCGACGCCACGGCCTTCAGCGTCGATCGCGTCGCCGCATTGCTGGTACCCAAGGCGACGAGCGCCAATACAACTGAGGTGGCCGCGATCCGGTTATTGCTCGGACTCGAGGATGCCGGACGTCTCACGGACGACCGCTCCATCCCTTCCTGGCCGAGCCAAGCCGACGTCGCCGCTCGACTTGACGTGACAAGAGCGCGGATCAACCAAATCATCGGCACGGCGCGCGAACGCTGGCGCCGGATGCCGGCGCTCACGCGTGTGCGGAATGAGCTCCACGATGCGCTTGTCGGCACTGGACGGGTCATGGCTGCAGGTGAACTTGCTGAACTTCTACTGGCGTCCCGAGGTTCCTCCGCCGAGGAGCCGGTGCGAACGCGCCGGGCTCGCGCAATCCTCCGCTCCGCCGTGGAGGCAGATCAAATCCTCGGTGATCCGCGCTGGACGCAGCGTCGACGCGGTGAACGGCTCGTCGTCGCAGACGATACGGGCGACGTCGAGGGGCTTGGCCTCGCCGACTATGCCCTTCGCCTCGGAGAGGTGGCCGACGATCTCGTCACGCGTGACCCGCTCCCGGCGCTGGCGACGGTCGTCGAGGCGCTTAGAGCGATCCCAATGCCGGCCGGTGCCGATCCATTGCCCGACAACCGGCTGATCCGACTCGCGGCTGGATGTTCAGAAGGAGCCGCTACCTCGACCCGCCTGGACCTGTATCCCCGGAACATGGACGCGCAGCGAGCGGTGCGGCTGGCTCGCGGCGCGCTCGTCGGGCAAGGGACCCTTAGTGTCGATGCCGTTCAGGCGAGGGTTCGAGCCCGCTATCCCGAAGCCGCGGAACTCCCACAACGTCCGCAGCTCGACGATCTGCTGCGCGAAGCGGGAACGGGGCTCGTCTGGCACGCGGACGACCGTGGCTACTGTCTCCCTGACCCCGAGCTCGGGAACCTCTCGACTGCGGGGCCGTCAGGCACGCACTACAGCACCCGCGCTGGCTCCTTCGGTGGCGAGATGCCGCCCGACGAAGCGTCGGGGCAGGCACGGGACTTCGACGAGCGCCTCCGACGGTCCGCTGAAACAGGTGGATTCCTCGTCCTGACCGTCGAGCCCCGTCGCCTCGCCGGAGCGGAGCGGCGGCTCAGCGAATCGTTCGACGCCAAGCTCGTCAGTATTGACGCTGTCATTGTCGACGCGCTGCGAACGCACGCGGAGCGTGCTGACGCAGACTGGGACGTCGTACTTCGCGCTGACGCCGACACGCCCGAGGGCAGTGACTGGCAGAATCTGCTCCACCTCGTTCGACTGGCTATGCCCGACGTCCGCGCCGAGCTGCTCGCGCAGGGACCGCTCGTCGTCGCCACCGACGCCGGACTCCTCGCCCGCTACGGGCAGCTCCGCACGCTAGAAATTTTGCGCGACCACGCAAGCGGCTTACGCGTCGAACCTGACAGCCTACTTCGGACGCTTTGGATCGTCGTGCCATCGGACGATCCGAACGCCATGCCCACCGTCAACGGCGAAGCCATCGCAGTTCTCGGTTCGAACCAGTGGGCTCCCATCTCACGCGACTGGCTGGCCAATGCTCACCGTGCCGCCCGATCCAACACAGCCGGAAGTGCATCGTGATATCCCGCTTCCTGCTGCTTACCGACTTACAGAAACTCGTCGGCGACCTCGAAGACGATCTGCGTAACCGTTGCACGGACGTTCGCGAAATCGACGCGGTGGGCCGAGCACAGTGGATCCGAGCCGAGAGTGCAGGCCGCACCGCGCAGTCGTACGAGAGTTGGCGCGAAGGCTGGATCACACAGGCTGCTGTGGCGTGGGTGCTTGCCTGCGTCTTCGTACGGTTTTGTGAGGACAACGGCCTCGTTGACGATCCACTGCTCTCCGGCGTTGGTGACCGACGAACCATCGCGCAAGACCACCGCCAACTCCACCTCCGGACGCACACCGCCGACAGCGATCGGGAATGGCTGCTCGCCGTCTTCGACCGGTACCGACACCTCCCAGGGCTTGGCGAGATCCTTGGAACCCACAACCCGCTGTGGGAACTCGCACCCACAGCCGACGGAGCCCGACAGCTAGTCGAATTCTGGTGGAGAATCGATCCTGAGTCGGGCGCAATCATGCACGACTTCAACGATCTCAATTGGGACACACGATTCTTAGGTGATCTGTACCAAGACTTGTTGGAGTCAGCGCGCAAGACGTACGCACTGTTGCAGACCCCCGATTTCATTGAAGAGTTCATCCTCGACCGTACTCTTAGTCCTGCAATCGATGAGTTCGGAATCGAAGGAGTGACACTCATCGATCCGACTTGCGGATCGGGCCACTTCCTGCTGGGTGCCTTTACGCGGTTGTTCGCCGAGTGGCTTGTGCAGGCACCCGGAGAGAACCGCCGGGTCCTTGTGCAGCGAGCACTCGATGCCGTGAGTGGCATTGACGTCAATCCGTTTGCGGTCGCCATTGCCCGGTTCCGTCTCCTCGTTGCTGCCCTGAGGTCGGCGCGCGTGGACCGACTCGCAGGAGCGCCAGACTTTGCAACCCACGTCGCGACTGGTGACTCGCTGCTCCACGGAGTCCAAACCGGCCAGCTTTCCGGAACCGATACGCAGCACTTGGCGGTGCATCACTCCTACGCAAGTGAAGACCTAAGAGAAGCACGAGCAATCCTCTCGGCCCGATACAGTGCTGTCGTTGGCAATCCTCCCTACATCACACCCAAGGATCCAGCCCTCAACGACGCTTATCGGCGGATCTACTCGACCTGCTACCGCCAGTACGGCCTAGGCGTACCGTTCACAGAGAGGTTCTTCGACCTAGCGCAGGAAGCTGGCTTTGTCGGCATGATCACGGCCAACACCTTCATGAAGCGCGAGATGGGCAAAAAGTTGATTGAGCGCTTCCTCCCAAGCATCGATCTCACACACGTGATCGACACTTCGAGTGTTCCCTGGAGCGGTATTGCAACGGTGATCCTCGTGGGGCGTAACCGCAAGCCTGTCGAGCAACGAATCCGAGCCGTGCTCGGCATCCGAGGTGAGCCCGCTCGCTCCTCGTCACCGCGAGGTTTGGTATGGGACGCCATCACCACTCTCATTGATCGGCCAGGCACGGAGAATGAATTCGTAAGCGTCGTTGATCTCCCGCGAGTTCAACTCGCACGCCATCCCTGGAGTCTCGGCGGGGGCGGCGCAGCGGAGCTGAAAGTACTACTGGATGAGCGGGCCGATAGTACCCTCACAAGTTGCGTCCGCGTCATCGGCTACACCGGACAGACCAATGCCGACCCTGTGATGATCGGTCCCTCGGCCGCCTTCGTTCGGCATGGGATCCCGGAGCACATGCAACGACGATGGGTGGTCGGAGGGGAGGTCCGCGACTTCATCGTGCGTAACGGTGATCACGCACTTGTTCCCTACGACAATGACGGACTGATGCCGCTCGCTGAGATCCCTTCGGCTTACTATCGCTGGATCTGGCCGTTCCGGACATCCTTGTGGGCCAGGGCGACCTTCTCGAAAAAGTCATACCGCGAAGAGGGTCGGCCTTGGTGGGAGTGGCATCAGATCGCGCTGGATCGGCTACCACCACCCTCGATCACCTTCGCCAACGTCGCAACCCACAACCACTTCGTCTTGGATGAGGACGGGCACCTATTCAACAGTCATGCACCGTTCGTAAAAATGAGACTTGGCGCGAGCCGCCAGGAGCACCTCCAGTTGCTTCAGTTGCTTAACACCTCGTTGGCCGCCTTCTGGATGCGCCAAGTGATGCACTCGAAGGGAGCGCAGGGATTCGGCGAGGGCATAAAGGCCGAGCTTTGGGAGCAGTTTTTTGAGTACGACGGCATAAAGCTCCATGCATTTCCTCTCCCAAAGACTTTGCCTATACACGGGTCACGACTCGCCGACCTTGCGGCCGAGAGAGCGAGACACTCGCCAGAGGCGATATGCCGGATCGGGGTGCCATCTCTCGACTCTCTTGCGACGGCAAGGATTCAGTACGACCGTCTAACTTCACAGCTCATAGGGCTCCAGGAAGAACTTGACTGGGAGTGCTACCTGCTTTTCGGGTTGGTTGACGGTTCCGCCATCTGTGCCGACGGCGTTCCCGAAGTGTGGCTCGGCCAGCGCGCATTTGAATTTGTGCTTGCGCGCCGGGTACAGAGCGGTGAGAAAACGGCCTGGTTCGAACGACATCGGTCCGTACCTCAGACGGAACTGCCGCCTGAGTGGCCGATCGAGTACCAGAAGATCGTCGATCGGCGAATTGAGCTAATCGAGACCGATCCAAATATCGGTCTGATCGAACGGCCGGAGTTCAAGCGACGGTGGGCGTCGGTGCCATGGGATGAACTTCAAGCGCTCGCGCTTCGTTCGTGGTTAAACGATCGCTTGGAACATCCGAAGTACTGGCCCGAAGGACGGCTGACGACATGCGCTCGCCTGGCGGAAGCCGCCCGACTGGACGCCGACTTTATGCAGGTCGCTGCGCTCTACGCTGGGGCGGACTTCGACGTCGTGGATCTCATTGTCGAGCTTGTAGGGGACGAGGTCGTACCGTACCTCGCTGCGTGGCGTTATAAAGACTCAGGACTTCGGAAGCGAGCCGAGTGGGAACGCGCGTGGGAGATGCAGCGCGCCGAAGACGAGATCGACGCGCGCACAGATCTCTCGGCGGACGATCCTCAGTTCGCAACCTCAGACCGAGCTGTGGAGCTGAAGCGACAGCAGGTCGGAACGGTTGCAGCGCCCCCCAAGTATACGTCAGCGGACTTCAGGAGGGCTTCGTACTGGAAGCACCGCGGGAAGTTCGACGTCCCGAAGGAGCGCTTTATCTCATATCCGGATGCCGAGCGGGAGAACGATCCGACGCTCGTAATCGGATGGGCAGGCTGGGATTACCTCGAGCGAGCGCAGGCCCTTGCCGCTTGGTATTCGGAAGCTCGGGACAGTGGTGTGGACGGAAAGCGGCTCGTCCCAATGCTTGCTGGCATTTGGGAGCTTGTGCCATGGCTCCGTCAGTGGCATAACGATGTCGACCCGACCTTCGGCGAACGGTTAGCCCGGACCTTTCAGTAACTCCGGTCTGATACGACGCAAAGACGCGGAAAAGCCCTTCTGCTCTGGGAAACTTGTGGTTGCGAAGCAACAAACATCCCCGAGAGAAGGGCACTTCCAAGATGAAGCGTACAGCGCGTCGACCCCGCGTGATGGTGACCACTGGCGGCACGGGTGTGGTGGCCCATGTCGGGGCCCGCTTGCTCTGTGAACTGGCCGAGGAGTTCTCCTTGACCGAGCAGCTCTCGGCTGCCATGGCGCCGACCAAGCAGCGCCGGCGCGGCCATGACCGTGGCGAGGTGCTCGTTGACCTGGCCGTCGCCCTGGCCGACGGCGCGACGACCATCAGTGACCTGCGGGTGCTCTCCGACCAGCCCGCGCTCTTCGGCAAGGTGGCCTCGGTGCCGACGGCCTGGCGCACCCTCGAGGCCATCGACGAGGAGGTCTTGGCGCGCATCGCTGACGCCCGGGCCAAGGCGCGCCGAGCGGCGTGGGCGGCGGGGATGGACCCGGGCTTCTACGTGATCGACATCGACGGCACCTTGGTGGACGCCCATTCGGAGAAGGAAGAGGCCACTCCCACCTACAAGCGCGGCTTCGGCTTCTATCCCCTCGTCGCCTACCTCGATGCCACCGGCGAAGCCCTGGCGGGGTTGCTGCGCCCGGGGAACTCCGGCTCGGGCACCGGCGAGGACCACATCTGTGTGCTCGATGCCTCCTTGGCCCAGCTGCCCATCGACCCCGCTCACCACGAGGTCATCGTCCGCACCGACTCGGGCGGGACGTCACACGCGCTGGCCCAGGCCTGTCGAGAACGTGGCGTGCGCTTCGTCGGCGGCTTCCGCCTCAAGGCGCCCTTGGCCCAGGTCGTGACCACGGTGCCCAAAAGGCGCTGGAAAAAGGCCGTTTCCTCGGATGGAACCGAAGAGCTCGAGACGGGCCAGGTGGCAGAGGTGACCGACCTGGTGGACCTGTCGGCCTGGCCCGAGGGCACGCGCATGATCGCCCGGCGCGAGCTACCCCACCCCGGCGCCCAGCTCCACTTCACCGACGTGGACGGCTACCGCTACCAGGTCTTCGTCACCGACCTGGCCGATGCCGACATCTGCTATCTCGAAGCGCTCTTCCGCGGTCGCGGGCGCGTCGAATGCGCCATCCGCGATGCCAAGGACACCGGACTGGCCAACATGCCCAGCCACAGCTTCGCCATCAACGCGGCCTGGCTCGCCGTCGTGCTCATCGCCTCTGACCTGTTGGCCTGGCTGAAGGCGCTCTGCCTCGAGGGCGAGCTGGCCCGGGCCGAACCCAAGCGACTGCGCTACACGCTCTTGCACGCCGCAGGGATCCTTGTCTCTTCGGCTCGGCGTCGCAGCGTGCGCATCGCCGCCGCCTGGCCCTGGGCAGACGACCTCGTCGCCGCCTTCGGGCGACTGCCGTCGTGGGCGACCATCACCTGAGCAACCCCTGAACCCTTTGCTCGAGGACGACTGGCTCGACCAACACGTCCTCGAACTCGAATGCAGAGGTCCTCGATGAGTCTGAAGGGTCGTCCGAACCCCCTTACGCCTTTATCCCGAGGTTCCGACCCCGCGTCAGGCGCGACGTGCACCTACTGTCGATGCCCAGATCCCATCAGCAAGAGTTACTGAAAGGTCCGGGTTAGGTGACTTCTTTGCGTCCTTTACCACCGGACGGGCCGGCGCGCTGGGATGGACGACCCAGGAGTTGGCCGGGTGGCGGCCTCCGACTTTGGTCCGAGGGCGGCGCCGAAACTCGTGAGGGTCGATGCTAGGTAACGGCTACAGCAGTGTGGAGCCCTACATGACGCGTCGAGCACGCGCTGAACGACGAAGGAGCTGGGGTCACTTATGACCGAGACGTTGCTGCGAGAGCTCATCAATATCCCGACGGAGGTCCACCGGGGCGACTTTGTCATCAGCTTGGAGGATGGGGTTGCCCGGGCGGAACAGACGCTTCGCGAGTACGTCGTGACGGACGAGCTTGAAGGTTGCTTTGACGAAGCCGTCGCGCTTATCGCAAGCGCCATTGAGCAGCGAGCTTCGCGCGGTGCATATCTGCACGGGAGCTTCGGATCCGGCAAGAGTCACTTCATGGCCGTTCTGCACCTCCTTCTCCAAGGAAATCCGCTGGCGCGTTCCAAACGGAAGCTCGACGCCGTCGCTGCACGCGCCGATGCTCGCCTGGGCGGGCGGAAGTTCCTGCTAGTGCCGTACCACATGATCGGCGCTGCGTCGATGGAGTCGGCCGTGCTCGGCGGCTACGTCGATCACGTCCGGGAGTTGCACCCCGATGAGCCTCTACCCGCCGTGTACCTCGCTGACGGGATCATCGACGATGCCCGGCGACTTCGCGATCGGATGCTTGACGAGGCATTCTTTGCCGGCCTCGCCGGCGAGACCTCAGGGGGCGGTTGGGGCAAGCTCGCCGGTGCCTGGGACGCGGCATCGTTCGAGGCGGCATGCGCCTCGGCGCCCGGTAGCCCAGAGCGAGACCGACTCGTGAGCGCTCTGGTCGCGGCCTATTTCTCCCATGTCCCCGGTGGCACCAAAGCCTCGGGGGAGGGCTTCGTCCCATTCGACGATGGTCTCAGCGCGATCAGTCGGCACGCCAAGGCGCTTGGGTACGACGCCGTGATCCTGTTCCTTGACGAGTTGGTCCTCTGGCTGGCGAGTCGGATGGCCGACCCGGCCTTCGTCACGCGCGAGGGACCTAAGGTGGCCAAGCTCGTCGAAGCCGCATCCCCTGACCGACCGGCGCCAATTGTCAGTTTCATCGCTCGCCAGCGCGACCTGCGAGACCTGGTCGGCGAGCACGTGCCTGGCGCCGATCAACTCAACTTCAGCGAGATCCTCAAGTGGTGGGAAGGCCGGTTCGACACGATTCGCCTTGAGGACCGCAACCTTCCCGCCGTTGTCGAGCAACGGCTGCTCGAGCCGAAGTCAGACATCGCTCGCGAGCAACTCGACCGGGCTTTCGAGGCAACCACGGGCCGAGCTGGCGAACGTGTCGTCGACACGCTCCTGACTGGACAGGCCGACCGAGCGGCCTTCCGGCGCGTCTATCCCTTCAGCCCGGCACTCGTCAGTGCGCTCGTCGATCTCTCCTCTGCTCTGCAACGTGAACGCACCGCACTGCGCGTCATGGCCGAGCTGCTCGCTAAGAAGCGCAACGAACTGAAGGTCGGCGACCTCGTTGCCATCGGCGACATGTATGACGTGATCGCCGAGGGAAACGAGCCATTCACGGAGCAGATGAAGGAGACCTGGGCGGCCGCAGATCGCCTGTACCGCACGAAGTTCCGCCCCTTGCTCCTCGCTGCGCACAATCTGCCGTTGGACACAACAGACATCGATTCCTCGCATCCTTTCGTAACTGACGATCGGCTCGTCAAGACACTGCTTCTCGCGGCACTTGTGCCCGGCAGCACAGCGCTAGGCGCGCTCACCGTCAGCCGCCTCGCGGCGCTGAACCACGGGTCGATTCGCACACCGATTCCTGGCGAGGAACGGAGTGTCGTCCTCAAGAAGCTTCGGGATTGGGCCGGTAACATCGGAGAGTTGAAGCTTGACGGCGATCCGGCCGATCCCATCGTATCGGTGCAGCTCTCGGGCGTGGACACGGCCTCGATCATTGAGCGGGCAAGGATCATCGACGACGCAAGCGGTGGGGCCCGACGCCGCAAGCTGCGCGAACTGCTGTTCGAGGCGCTAGGAGTGACCGACAACGGCGGCCTCTTACCCCCGACTCAAAGGTGGATCTGGCGCGGCACGCGGCGCACGATAGACGTCGTATTCGGCAACGTTGTCGACCGTACCGATATCCCCGACACCACCCTAGAGTCAGGTCAGCAGCCGAAAGTTGTCATCGACTTCCCCTTCGACCCGCGCGGTCGTTCGCCGCGTGACGATCTCGCACGACTCGAGGACTACCTAGCGGAGCACCCGCCGACTCGCACGCTCTGCTGGCTCCCGAACTTTCTGACTCAGCGAAGCCTGTCCGATCTCGGCGACCTCGTTGTACTCGACCATCTCCTCACCGGGGAGAACTTCAATCAGAACGCCTCCCACCTGTCGCCAGTCGACCGAGCCTCGGCCCGATCACTGCTCGACAACCAGGCCCGAATGCTGCGCCAACGCCTACTCGGCGTGCTACATCAGGCCTACGCCGTTGAGGAACCGCAAGCGATCGCCGTCGAGGTTACGCTCGGTGCGGACGACCAGTTTCGATCCCTCGATCCCACCCTCACTGTTCGACCGCCGGTCGCAACAACACTCGGCGAAGCTTTCGAGAAGATCCTCAACCAGCAGTTCGCCCACTACTGGCCCGCGCATCCTGACTTCGGTGACGAGGTTCGCCCGGCGGAGCTGCGAACTACCCTTGCGGTCGTCGAACGGGCGGCGCGCGATCGAGCTGACCGCGTCGATGTCGAACAGCCGCAGCGCAAGGCCCTACGACGCGTCGCGAACCCCTTGCGTCTTGGCACCATGCACGAAGCCCACTTCGTCCCCGAAAGACACTGGCAAGACCACTTCGCGCAACGCGAGGCTGCCGACCGGCCGCCAGCGCTCACAGTGGGGTTGCTCCGCACCTGGATGGACATGCCGTCGCCGATGGGGCTGCCGCCAGACATCCAGGATCTCGTGATCTGTGCGTTTGCAGCACAAACGGACCGTGTCTTCCTCCACCTCGGCGCGCCACAGCGACCGGAGATCGGTCGCCTCGACGATGACTGGGAGCTCCATACGCAGCAGCTTCCCAGCGATGCGGCCTGGCGAATTGCCGTCGATCGAGCAGCCGAAATCTTCGGTCTCGTGGCGAGTCCGCTTGTATCCGCTGCTGGCGTAGCGAAGCTAGTCGCGGAGCTCCGGATGGCAGCGTCCGAGCATCGCGCCGTTGCTGGCACCCTCGATTTGGAGCTTCGCGCCCGCCTCACCGCCCTTGGCTTGCCGAGTGATGGCGATCGGGCGCGCACAGCCACCGCGGCGCGCGCACTCCTCGATGAACTCGCGACCGCCGAAGAACGCGAGGTTATCCCCACATTGGCAAACGCGGTGGTCCCGACGAGCTGCCCGGCGATAGGTGCGTCCATCACCCGTTCCCGTGATGCCGCTGACGCGCTGCGGGAGAGGAACTGGCAGCTCGTCGGCGCTGCCACCAGTCTCACCGACGAGCGGGCGGTACAAGCAGAGGCTCTCACTGCCAAGCTGCACGAGGCGCTCACTTTTGATGAGCATGCCATCCGTCTAGCCGACACCCTTGCCCAAATCGAGGCCATGGCCACTCAGCTCGTCACGCAAAGGACCGCCGATGGTAGCGAAGCTGTGCCGCTGCCCGCAGATCCGTCCTTAACCGTCGTCGAACATGGCGCGGAGCGCGGTCTCGACCGTGACCACGCCCTCGAGGTCCTGGGGCAGCTAGGAGCTCGCATCCGCGCCGACACTCTGCTCGACCTCTCCTGGCGCATCATTTCTACCAGCGACAACGCCGATCCCAAGGACGAAAGCGGCGGCCGATGACCCTCCGACCTCCGACGCCTGAGCAGATTCGGGCCCTAGTCGAGGAGGTGCGCCTCAAAGATCCAAGCGCTCGCGTGATCGGTGTGCGGGCCGAACCGGTTTGGGCTTCGCCGACGCCTATCCCCGTCGGCGAAGGTTCCGTCGAAGTGCGCTCGTGCCCGTCAGTGCTCGCGGTGCGCGCCGCAATCGCAGACCACGCACGATCGAACGGTCTGTTGGTGGTACTAACCGACTGCGATGAGCATGAGCTCGGCCTTGATGTGACGACGCGCCTAGCGAAGCGTCGCCTGCTCAGCCTCGACCCTTGGGCAC
The DNA here is from genome assembly GCA_963834405.1 of uncultured Acidimicrobiaceae bacterium. Taxonomy (GTDB): domain Bacteria; phylum Actinomycetota; class Acidimicrobiia; order Acidimicrobiales; family RAAP-2; genus Bog-473. The sequence continues at coordinate 1,841,120 of CAWIBX010000005.1, forward strand.
TCTTGCGGGCTCGGATGGGTGTCTCTGGCCTCGACCCCGCATTCATCGCCGAACAGTGGCTCGCCGATGCACTCCTCCATCACGAGCCCCGCGGTGGATGGCCACCGACTCAGAGCGGCTTCCTCGACGTGGACGCTGCCTGGCGCGTCCTTCGCCACCACTGGCTCGGCCTAACCGCCGAGCAAGTTGATCTCTCGGCCGTCGTCGGGTGGTTGGCGGCAGGTGAAGGATTGGTAGCGCTCCGCGCCGCTGCCGAGTCGGACCTAGTCCATTGCCTGAACCGGATCGAGTTCGACGCCGGCGCACCCGCCAAGGAGCTCGTCGAGATGGCGCTCGACGGGCGCGGCGATGACATCGTCCCGCTTGGTCTCGCCGCCGCAGTCGTTTTTGGCGACCCTACGCCCTCGGCTCCGGAGACGGCCCGGGTTGCTGAAGCACGTATACATTTCGCCTATCGCGTCGGCGACCGCCAGATCGATACAGTTGCCGCACGACTTTGGGCCGATGCCGCTCACACTCACACCGCCAGAGCCAAAGCGACACATGGAATTTCAGCAGTCGAGGCATGGTTCGGTCGAGCTGAGCAGATCCTGCATGACGTCGGCGCATACGACCGCGCCATTGTCAGTGACTGGCTCCCCGCTGGCTTCGAGCAACGGCTTGCCCGCGTCGGGGAACTCCTCGGCCGGTACCTCGACGAGCCCAGCTCGCCACTGCTTGAATCGGTAGAGGCCGCGGTCGAGATTGCTCGTCGGCACGCCGTCGCGACAGAACGTCCCGGGAACGCACGAATCGAGACCCTTGATTCGGCGTTGCGGCTAGCCCGTCGGCGCTTAGAGCCAGCCGCACCACCAGCACCTTCGCTCGCAACCGCAGCAATCTGTTTCGCCGCGGACTCGGCATTCGTCGACCGGTGCCGACTCGACCTGCATGCCGGCGACCGGGAACCAGCGCTAGTAGCCGTCTTGGGCCGCCTCCTCTTCGACCACGACGAGCAACGGGAAGCCGAGAACAGACGCTTTGGCGAGCTCCTTGCGGCGTGGTCGGCACTCGAGCCCACTGCGCCGGAGCCCTCGGATCGGCTTCTACCTATCGAGCGCGTCCTAGATGTCGAGGTAGGACCGCTAGCGGCACTTGCGCCTGTCCTGCTGATCGTTGCCGATGGTATGAGCCAGCCTGTCGCGTCAGAAGTCGTGGAAGACCTGGACCGCACCGGCTGGGTGCCGCTCGCGCCCGAGACTGGCCAGCTGCCTCAGATCGTTGCCATGCTTCCAACGGTCACCGAGGTATCACGCGCATCGCTATTGAGCGGCCGCCCGTGCACTGGTTTGGCATCAGCAGAGAAGACCGCGTTTGCCGCGCATCCGGGCCTCCGCGGGGTCTCGGCTGCAGGGCCGCCTCCCGCTTTATTCCACAAAGCCGAGATAACCTCTCCCGACGGCGCCGCTCTCTCTGTCCAGCTACGAGCCGCGATTGGTGACACTACTCGTCGGGTCGTGGGTGTGGTCGTCAACACGATCGATGACCACCTCGCCCGCGGCCAGCAGCTTCGAGTCCGGTGGACTAGTGGCGCGATCGCTCCGCTCGATGCCCTCCTCGCCGAAGCCGCGGCCGCTGGACGGGTGGTGGTGATGACCAGCGATCATGGCCACATAATCGACCACGGTACGGTGTACCGTCCGGTTAACGACGCCGGTGAGCGGTGGCGGCCAGCGGTGACTCCGCCGTCTGACGGCGAGTTGGAGGTCACCGGACCGAGAGTGCTTCTCGGTGGCGACCGCATCATCGCCCCATGGACCGAGCGCCTTCGATACGGAACGCCGAAGCACGGTTACCACGGCGGGCTCACACCTCAGGAAGTGCTTGTCCCGTTCGTCGTTCTTGCCCGCGCCGACTCTATTCCCGCCGGATGGGAACCGACGAGGCAGACAACTCCGGCGTGGTGGCAGCGCACCGCGGTCGAGCCTGAACCCGTACTGCTGCAACCGATCACGACGCGAGCGCCGGTTCTCCATCGTTCGTCAGTCCCGACGCTTTTCGATGAGGAACCCCCGTCACCGCCCGAGGAGCCTGGTTGGATCGCCGCGCTCTTTGCGTCCGAAGTGTACGCGAGCCAGCGAGCTGCTGCCGGGCGACAGGCGCTGGACAACGACCGCGCAAGAGCACTGTTGAGCGCCCTCGACCGTCGTGGCGCCACCGCCCTGCTCGATGCCCTCGCTGTCGACGCCGACGTCCCTGTTCTGCGCATACGCGGCGCAATCACCAGTCTCCGCCGAGTACTGAACGTCGACGGCTATGACGTCGTCAGCCTCGGCGATGACGATACTGTTACCCTCAACAAGGCGCTGCTCGCAGTCCAGTTCGGCGTGGAGCAGTCGACGTGATCTCTCCCCAACGGCGCCAAGAGATCATTGACGCACTCAGGCGTGGCACGGTGCCTCAACGCGGCCTTGATGTCCTCGCTGTTGGTATCGATCGTTTCGCGCCTGTACTGGACGAGGAGCTCGGCGTGGTGGCTCGTGGTGGTGCTGGAACAAAGTGCATCCGTGGCGAATATGGATCAGGCAAGACGTTCCTCGTGCGATGGCTTGCCGAGCGAGCTAAACAGCAACGTTTCGCGACGAGCGAGATACAGATCTCGGAGGGAGAGACTCCGCTACACCACCTCGAAACGGTCTATCGCCGACTCTGCGAGCGGCTCAGCACCTCCGACGTTCCATCCGGTGCTCTGCGCTCCGTCATTGATGCTTGGTTCTTCGTTTTGGAGGAGGACGTACTCGCGAGCGGCTCGGTTCGCGAGAACGATACTGCTGAACTCCTTGCTGCCACCGAGGTGCTTGCTGAGCAACGCCTGGCCGAGATCAACCGGCGGGCGCCCGCGTTCTCTGCTGTGCTCCGCGCCTATCGCCGAGCCGCTGCCAACGGTGATGGAGCGCAGGCAGACGGACTCCTTGCGTGGCTTGCCGGCCAGCCGCACGTCGCCTCCGGCGTCAAGCGAGCGGCGGGCATCAAGGGCGACCTCGACCACGACAGTGCCCTTGCGTTCCTCCAAGGGTTGCTGGCACTCCTTCGGGACGGGGGGAGCGCCGGACTTGTCCTCGTACTCGACGAAGTTGAGACGTTGCAACGAATGCGAGGAGACGTACGAGACCGGGCGCTCAACGCGCTCCGTCAGCTCATCGACGAGGTCGACGCCGGCCGCTTTCCGGGGCTCTACCTTGTTATTACGGGTACTCCGGCACTGTTCGAGGGGCCTCAAGGCATCCATCGTTTGACGCCACTGGCCCAGCGGTTGCATACGGATTTCATCAACGATGCTCGGTTCGACAACCCACGTGCGGTCCAAGTTCGACTCCGGGGGTTCGATCTGCAGATGCTCGGTGAGGTCGGCCGCCGGGTGCGGGACATCTACGCGGAAGGCATGGCTGACGTAGATGCAGCGACTCGAATCCGGACTCATGTTGATGACGCCTACATCGGTTCCCTTGCACAAGCGGTGACGGGCGAACTCGGGGGCAAGGTAGGCGTCGCACCTCGCATTTTCCTGAAAAAGCTCGTCGGTGACATCCTCGACCGCGTCGAACAGTTCCCCGAGTTCGACCCCCGCAAGGATTACAAGCTGACCCTTATTGACGCCGAGCTAACTGAGGTCGAACGCAACACACGAGCGGCGAACTCGGTCGATGACATCGACATCGACCTGTAGACGATGAACCAGGGCGCCGCCGATGGACTCCACCCAGCGATCGTCCATCACGTTGTAAACACCTTGGGCTGGCAGCAGCTCCGCACATTGCAATCCCAGTCGATCGGTCCGCTGCTCAATGGCGAGAACGCTATCCTCGTCGCACCCACGGCCGGCGGCAAAACCGAGGCGGCAGTCCTACCGCTGCTCTCCCGGATGCTGACCGAGAACTGGACGGGCCTCACGGTCCTCTACCTGTGTCCGCTCCGCGCTCTGCTCAATAACCTGCACGTGCGGCTCGAACACTACGCGGGTCTCGTCGGCCGTCGGTGCGGGGTCTGGCACGGTGACGTCGGGTCCGGGGAACGAGCGAGGCTCCTTCGGGACCCGCCGGATATCCTGCTTACAACGCCGGAATCGCTAGAGGCGATCCTCATCTCGGCACGAGTCGAACACGAATGGCTGTCCGGTTTACGCGCTGTCGTCATCGACGAGGCTCATGTCTTCGGCGGCGATGACCGCGGCTGGCACCTCCAGTGTGTACTCGAGCGGATTACCCGCCTTGCCGGTCGGGAGCTCCAGCGTGTGGCGCTCTCGGCCACTGTTGGCAACCCCGAAGGACTTCTCCGTTGGCTGACTGCCAGCGGAGCCAGTGGATGTGTCGTCGCGCCACAGGCAGAAGCCGCCGCCGCGGAGGTTACGCTCGATTATGTCGGAAGCGTCGACAACGCGGCGATCGTAATCTCGAGGCTCCACCGAGGGGAGAAGCGCCTCGTATTTGTAGACAGTCGCGCTCGCGTTGAGCGACTTGCAACCGCGCTGCGCGAGCAAGACGTCGAGGTCTACGTCTCCCACGGTTCCCTCGGACGGGACGAACGCAGACGCGCCGAAGACGCGTTCGCGCAAGGACGCGATTGTGTCATCGTGGCCACCAGTACCCTTGAGCTCGGGATCGACGTCGGAGACCTCGACCGCGTCATTCAGATTGATGCACCCGGGACTGTTGCCGCGTTCGTCCAACGGATGGGCCGAACTGGCCGGCGGTCGGGAACGATCCGCAACGCGCTGTTCCTATCAACGGACGATGCAGCACTCCTCCAATCTGCGGGTTTGATGCGGTTATGGTCGAACGGCTTCGTGGAGCCTGTGATCGCACCATTACTGCCGCTCCACATTGCTGCCCAGCAGTGCCTCGCGATAACCCTGCAGGAGGGCGGTGTTGGCCACCATGTCTGGCACCGGTTCCTCGGCGAGCCATTCGTGCTCGGTACCGACGCCGCTGCACTCGTTCCGGAGATCACCGATCATCTGCTCGAGACCGGCATCCTCGTGGACGACCAGGGTGTGCTTGGCGTCGGCCGCGAAGGCGAGGCCGCCTTCGGGCGCCGGCACTTTTTAGATCTCGTATCGGTGTTTACGTCGCCGCCGGTCTTCTTCGTCCGACACGGTCGCACGGAGATCGGTATGGTCCCCGAAGAATCGCTTCAACTTCGCGACCCCGAGAAGGCGGCCGGCGGATCTTCCGTACTCCTCCTCGGTGGGCGACCCTGGCAAATCACACACGTCGACTGGTCGAGGCGAGTCGTCCACGTGGTTCCGACCGACCGTCGTGGTACGGCACGGTGGTTCGGAACTGCTCAACCGCTTGGGTCAGAGCTCTGTCGGTCAATCCGAGATGTGCTCTCCGGCGGGGCGATAGACGGGGTCATATTGAGCAGTCGAGCCACGACACGACTCGAGGAACTACGACACTCGCACTGGTGGGTTCATTCGCATGGAACCACACTGGTGCTCGAGGATAAAGGTCGAGTCCGTTGGTGGACGTTCGCGGGTCTGCTAGCGAACGCATGGCTGGGCGCGGCGCTTTTGTCATTGCGTACCGGGGTTTCCGCACGCGACAACCTCATGGTTGAACTCGATCCTTCCGTGACACCAGACGCGCTTCGCATGGCAATAGCCAACGTAGATCTCGAACAAACCTCACTTCGCGATGCCATCGTGCCGGACGCGATCGATGGTCTTAAATTCAGCCAATGTTTATCGCGTGAACGTGCGCTGCAGGTTGTGGCCGCCAGACTCGATGACCGAGCCAGCGCAGCCAAGACGCTTTCCGAACCGCTTCACAGTGCCCAACTGAGACCTACATAGCCAAGCAGAATCCGCTGACCGTAGCCTTGGTCGCACCATTCATCGGTGCTGTATTTCTCATAGCGCCGCATTTCGCTGCGGGAAGGTCGTGGTCACGGACGGCTCCAATGCTAAGGTAGACGATCTGGTTCTGGACTATTTCGGCTAAGCCAGTAGAGACGTGCGGGTGAAGACAAGACGAAATATTCGCGGCCCACCTACACCGTAGGTTTCCGTCGCTCCCTGAGGATCCCAAAGGATTTCGATTTGCCCGCCAAGTTCACTCTTGGCCGCCAAGGTTCGCGATCGGCGATCGCTCTCCTCGGACAACCGCTGCTCAATCAACCGAGGCAGGGTGATTGTCAATGAGTACACATTCACATCGCCAACCGGTTGGATAGTCCATGTCCGTCTCGTTCTAGATGTGGAGGACATAACTGGGTTCATCCGAACTTGATGAGTTGGGTATTCAACCGACCACCGTAAGAACTGCCTCAGATCATCTGCTCGGGCCAGAAGAACTTGCGATCCAGTGGGACAGGCAATCAACGCCGGACCGAGTTCTTCCTCGAGTTGATCCGCGATTCCGGCACATACTTCGTGGAGGGTTTCTTGGAGATTTTCAGGAGTGTCAGGAGGAGCCGCATCGTCAAGCGTTGTTCCCAGGCGCTGACGCAAAGACGAGCGGATTGCCCGCAGCCTCAAGTTACCCAGCCTGTTGTTCAGAAGGTCCTCCGCACCCCTCACAGCTATCCGCCGCAGAGGCTCCCATTCAGATCCAGAGAGATCGACAAGCGAGATTTGATGAGCAAGGCCGTACTCTTGGGCAGGCCCGGAGAATCCACTTGTTGAAAAGAGCGCATATCGGTATAGCCGTCGTATCCGCAAGTTTGAATAGTTCAGCATCCACGCTTGGTTTACGTCGGAGATCGTACCCATAGCATTCCTGACTACAGCCAGTCCCACGGAATCACGTTGAGATTTCGCCTCAACAAAGAGACGTATCGGACTCGAGAATGGCGGCACAACCGCGAACTCACCCAGAGCGTCCACCTGGTGAACAGCGCCTCTCCCTCTGACCACCAGGTCTCCTGAACGGTTCGTGTCGAGATCGTCGGGGTCTTGCGATGCGCTTGTGATCAACTCGTAGCCAGCTGACTGAATGAGTCGCGCAAGCAGCTCTTCCAAGAGGTATCCCGTCAACGTGGGCAAGGAGAACATGTAATTAGGATGCCTCAGATACTTCGATCAAGCGACCCATTGCCTGAGTGGATCTCGTGCAGGAGCTTCTCCGAGATAACGACAAAGCGACACGCAATGACTGAGGGCTTCGAATGGAAGGCGCGATACGTCCTGTGTCAATGACGTCTCCCCAATAGGTCGTCGACCCGCGCCGCCCGGGGAACAAATCATGCGGAGCCTTTCCAGCGCCGGCAATGGGATTCCAATCAGTTGGCCCTGATAAAGGCCTTATCCAATGAACCCGGCAGCGCTTCTGGCCATGTCAGAACCACTCCTCGGCGGGCGAAGACTTCAGGCCTCTCGACTGACTGCAGCAAGGCTCAAGTGAGGACGGCCCGCGCTCACCGGTGTCGTGAGTGCACCGGGGACGTACGGGAAACCTGCGCCACGGCACGAAGAAAACTCCATGGTTAATAATTAGCCAACCAAGCTGAGGTGTTCTAGGAGGCGATGGTTAGGCCGCCGTCAACAACGACGACCTGACCCGTTACATAAGCGGCCCGCGACAACTCGAGGATCACCTCAGCCACGTCTTCCGGCTGGCCCAAACGTTTCAGCGGTGCTAACTCGCACACCGCCTCGCGGACGACGCCCCAGTCTGCTGTCCAGGGTGTGTCAATTAGGCCCGGCGCCACCGCATTGACTCGCACCTCGGGACCGACAACCCTGGCCAAAAGGACGGTCATGTGATTGACGGACGCCTTGCTTGCCGCGTAGGGGATGGAGGAGCCAGTGGGCCGCACACCTGCCACCGAGGCTACATTGACGATTGCGCCGCACGCCTCGCGTAGGGCCGGAAGCGCGGCTACGGTCATGGCCCAGGTCGCGAAGACGTTGACCTCGAAGATGCGCCGCCACACGTCTACCGAGGCCGCCTCTACGTCGTGGTGTGGGATCACGACGGTGGTCCCTGCATTGTTCACAAGGGTGTCCAGGCGCCCCCATCGCTCTAGCGCTGCGGCAACGAGGCGCTCCGGGACGGCTGGGTCGGTGATGTCGCCCTGCACGTAAAGGGCTCCAGGCAGCGAGGCCGCCACCGCCTCACCCTCGCCAACCGAGCGCGAAGAATTGACGAGCACACCGGCTCCGAGGAGGGCAAACGCGCGCGCGGTGGCCTCGCCAATCCCGCTCGAAGAGCCGGTGACGATGACGGCGTGGCCGTCGAGCGGGCCGCTCACGTCGATGGCGCCGTCATCACGAAGAGATTCCGAGCTTGGTCGTTGACTTCTCTCCGCTTGGAGCTCGAAGACATACTTGTGGGCGCACTACGTGCATCCGGCGGACCCTCAAGAAGGGTATATCGGCGTTGGGTCAGTCTAGGCCGTACAATTTTGCCGCGTTGTCGTGCAGTACCTTACGCCTTACCTCGGGTGCCACATTGGCAAACGCAGTCTCGATGTGATCCTTTGGGCTCTGAGCAGGTGAAAACGGTCCGGGTGAAAGGCTAGTCGGGTGCGGATAGTCGGTCTCAAACATGAAGTTGTCGGGAAACAGGTCAAGCATTCGCAGTGTCGTTCGTTCGAACCAGAAGCATCCGTAGACTTGCCGCCGGAAGTAGTCACTAGGCATCAAAGAAGCCGGGCTTTCCGACCTCACCCCGTAGCTTTGCCAGTGCCAGTCAAGGGACTCGAGTAGGAACGGTAAGTAACCCATACCGCTCTCGACCGATACGAACTTGAGCTTCGGAAAACGATCACAGAGTCCGCTCGTAAGGACGTGAGAAATTGTTTCCACGTTTGCAGGCCAAGTGCCCATCGCCGTTCGGCGGGCGCGTTCACGACTGCTCCTGATGGTGTGCCCATCCCTCGCTGACATCGCTCTGATCTGCGGCGCACCGCTTGTCTTCAGAGCAACCTCCTCTTCAAGGGCGGGTAGTGCTGAAAACCCAGCATGGAAGTTGATCGAACTTTCCATACCTTCTAGCGCAGCATAGAGCGGGTCCCACCGGGCGTCTGTGAAGTGAGGAAGACCTGCCTGTTCGAACTTCCCCGCGAAGACAACACCCCTATGCCCCATATCGTGGCAGCGCGCAACCTCCTTTAGGGTGGCTTCTAGATCCCAGAATGGTAGGACGGTCAATGGGATGAGACGCTGGGGGTTCGCCGAAGCAAACTCAGTTTGAAAGTCGTTATATGCCTGAACGCATGCGAGTGCGAGTTCTCGCTCCAAGCTCATGAACACGCCAGCATTGAACGCGATCACGTTCGGGTAAAGCACTGCGGCGTAGATCCCATATTCATCCATTCGAGTTAAGCGCACGTTGGGATCCCAACTGCCTGGGTCCGCTTCCTCAAGCGTAAGTGGATGAGAAGGCAACGGAGCCCTCCACCCTGCCATCGCGTAATAACCCACGGGAGAAAGTTTTGTGCTCCCGACCAACCAACGGTGCTCGCCCCATTCTTCATCCCACTCGGCCCTTGGTGCTTGGTCTTTCCACTTCTCCGGAAGACGTGAGGTCCAGAGGTCAAGAGGTTCCACAAGGTGCGTGTCTGTGTCGATCACGCGTAGATCGGTTGCAATCATTGGGAGCACCTTCCCGACGGCCGCCAAACGTTCGCATTTGGTGGCGCCGCCTTATTGATCATCATTCTATGCGCATAGTATAATCGTGCGATGGCTGATGTCAATTTCTGTTCGCCTGTACAGCGGCTCTGTGCGAAGGATGTTCCTGGATTGTTTTACTCGGTCGTTCATTGGCTGTGATTATCGGCCCGCCTTTCCGTTCGCAGCCTGACAGATAGACCATGGCCGGCCCATGTCTCGTTCCCTTCGTTCGATCGAAATGCAAGGCCACGATGACTAGCATCATCGACCGGCCAGTCGACCAGCCCGGACTAGCAGGTGACACTGAGCGGCGTCTTAACAAGCAGAACGTTGAAGATACTTTCGAATGAAACGTTGGCCTTATCAAGCCCCGCATGGATTCAATGAGACTGCGGGAGGTGATGGATATGATTCATGACGTCGATGTGGACCGAAGTGGGCCACTCGCCGGTGTTCGCGTCGTGGACCTAACGAGGCACATGGCCGGGCCTTACGCAACGGTGTTCTTGTCTGACTTTGGCGCTGAAGTGTTGAAAGTCGAGGCTCCGCCGAATGGCGATCCGGCTCGTCACGTGGCGGTACGGGCCGACGACCCTGATTCTCCTCAGTTCTTAATGTGGAACCGAGGCAAGAAGAGCATTGTCCTGGACTTCCGATCGTCAGAAGGTTTGGATGTCCTGAAGCGTCTCGTAGCGACGTCCGATGTTTTCGTTGAGAACTACCGACCAGGCGTGGCAGACAAGCTGGGTTTGAGTTACGAACAGCTTTCGGCAGTCAATCGGGGTCTAATTTATGTTTCCGTCTCAGCATTTGGGAGGGGGCCATTGGAGGCTCGCCCGGGGACGGATCCGATCGTCCAAGCAATGTCAGGAGTCATGTCAGTGACGGGGGAGGTTGGTGGCCCACCTCTCCTTGTGGGGGTGCCGATCGCCGACTTCGCCGGCGCCATGGCCTGCGTGCAATCTGTGCTCCTAGGTCTGATCGCTCGCCATCGATCGGGCGCTGGCCAGAAGATTGAGGTCTCGATGTTGTACACGCTGATCAGCGCCTTGACGACGCGCCTCGCCACCTATTGGCAGACCGGCGAGACACCGCAGCGAACTGGCGGGGCACACGGCCTAGTTATGCCGTATCAGGTTTTCGCCACCAAGGATGGATACGTGGTTGCGGGAGTTTGGACCGGGGAAGGCATGTGGGAGCGGTTTTGTGATGCCGTCGGCCTGCCCGAGCTTGCGTTGGAGGAAAAGTATGCGACGAACGACGGGCGTATTGCACACCGAGCAGAGCTCGAAGCGCTTTTGAACCCGGTGTTCGCGAAACGGTTAAGCCGTGAATGGGAAGAGCGATTCCTCGCGCGCGATGTGCTCTTTTGCCCCGTGTATACATTTCCAGAACTTTTCGCGGATCCTCACGTTGAGGCCTCCGGACTCGTGCAGACTGTGGATCATCCCGTGCTTGGCAAGATCCCAGTCGTTGGTCCTGCGATTCGGCTCCACGAGACCCCCGGCCTCGCTGAACTTCCTCCGCCTCTCCTAGGGGAACACACCGTGGAGGTGCTCGGTCTTGCCGGATATTCGCCGAGAGAAATAGAGGCCCTTTTGACTTCTGGTGTGGCGGTCGGGGTCGGGAACACGCCCTAGCCAGTAACTCTTTAGCAATCTAAAAGTGAAACGACTACAGGAGGGCAATCGAAAACATGGCCGATATTCATGCTATCGAGAGGCTGCTTTACCGTTTGGCCTACGGCAACGATGAACGGGACATTGACATCCTCGCCGGTTGTTTTACTGAAGACGCCACCATGGGCGGTATGACTCGGAAGCAGCAAGAAGAGGGCTATTCGGTTGAGCCGACGGCGTCTAGAGAAAAGATCCTTCGAGTATTTTCAAAGGGTTGGCCACGAATGACGGGTCGTCGACGCCACATGATCACGAACGTCTGGATCGAAGAGGACGGAGAACGCCAGGCGACAGTGAACTCGTACGTAACACTCTTCATCATCAGAGATGAAACGCTCACACCGGTGCAGACTCTCCGATACCGCGACGAAGTTGTTATTGACGATGACGGCCAATGGAAGATCAGAAATCGTTTCGCGCTGCACGATCTCACATACAATCCTGGCGATGTGAGCCGTAACACTGCGGTAGCCCCGACTGGAGATCGACATGAGTGAAGACGTCGTCCTCACTGAGCGGGCCGAAGGGTATGCGATCCTACGACTGAACCGACCGGGCGTTCACAATGCCTGGGGGAACGATATGGCGGAAAGTCTCTGTACTCGACTCGCCGAACTCGACGCCGATCAGTCCATCCGCGCGGCGATTCTCACTGGTGCCGGAAAGGCCTTTTCATCGGGAGCCAACCTCAAGGACCCGAAGTCCCATACGACGCCGTCATTAGATCAGACACTCGCAGCAATGAACTTTTCGACGCGGCCTCTCTTTTTTGAGAACGTAATCGGTTTCTCAAAACCACTCATTTGTGCCGTAAATGGATTTGCCATTGGCGGACCATTTATGTTGGCGTTGTGTTGCGACATCATCGTAGCCTCGGACACGGCGCAGTTCTGGATGCCGCAAGGAAGTCTCGGCCTTCTTCCTGCCCACGCGGCCACGGCGCGACTTGCTCAATGGATCGGTCGGGGGCGAGCGATGGAGATCGCACTAACTGGCCGACGTGTTACAGCATCCGAAGCGAAGGACATCGGATTGGTCAGCGAAGTTGCGCCATCCGAAGAACTCGACGACCTCGCCCGTACCCGCGCTTTGGAGCTCGCGGCCATGCCGCCACTCGGCCTGAAACTCACGAAGGAGTCGCTGAACTTCGGTTTGGAGATCGGTTCCCTTCGCCTAGCGAGTATCGGCGACGCCTATCGAATGTTGTTGCTAACGCTCACACAGGAATCTCAAACGCGCCACAAGGCATGGCGCGAAACCGATTCATCAGCTTGAAGGCTACGACCACGCACCATTCACGCGAAATGCATGCATGCCGGCTTTTTCCGGAATCTGCTCAAGTGGCTCTGCGATATCGGACATCCGAGGTGCGTTGATTCGGTTTGCCACACTAGTAAGTTCAGCTGCATTCAAGCCATAAATCCGCATCGCGTTCTCTCCCAGAATGGCTCGGACGGCGTACTCCGGCATATCGTGGAACGTGTATCGCAACGACAGCTGTGTACTGGGTGGCTCCTCCCAGGAGTCCGGAAACTGGAACGTTCCCTCAGCGTGGGGATAGTCCGATCCCCACATGTACTGCGTGTAATAGCCGTTCCGCACGGCATCTTCAGCTTCGAAATGCGACATGAAACTTGCACCCACAAAGACGTTTGACAACATGTACTCGCTGGGGAGGCGTGGTACCTGTTCAAAGAAGGATGACTGCGAGTATTTATAGTAATCGTTATGGTAAATATCATCCAGTTTGTCTGCCAAGTCCATCCACCACAAGCCCGGTGTCTCGGTGATCACGAGCTTAAGCCCGGGGTGGCGTTCAAATACTCCTCCAAAAATCATCCACCAGATCGATCGACGACCGAAGAAGTTGTTGTTCTCCATTTGGTTGATGGCGGTCATTTCGGGACCGCTGGGGCGCCATGGGCTAGCGGCACCAATGTGGGTCGTAAGTGGCATTTCGGTCGCCTCACACGCTGACCAGAATGGCTCCCAGACCTCAAGATTGTAGTTTGGTAGGTTGAGTTGCATCGCAGGAAAGTTCACGCCGCCAAGCCCTGCCGTGCGTGCCCACTCCAATTCCCTGACGGAATCCTGGACATCCCAGATCGGCAGGTGGGCAAGACCGATGTGCCGTTCAGGTTCGATTGACACGAAATCGGCGAGCCAAGAATTGTAGATATGGCGGCCAAGTGCGCTGAGGGAGGGATCGAGGAAAGGTGTGCCTACGCCACGGCGAGGCTCGTTAAACGGCAGGGCCACATCCGCATGAGGCACACCGTGGAACACGATTTCTCCAGCAACGCCGTCATAATTGAGATCGTGAAGTCGGACCGCCATGTCGCGGTGACCAGAGGTTTGCTCATTGCGAGTGAATTGAATGGACTTGCGGTTGAGGTCGCGGTCGACACCAACTTCGATAAAGTCACCAGCGTATTCCGCGACAAAGGCATCGTACTCGTCAAGATGGCCCATTGGGCAGTACTCGCGGAGATCCGAGCGCAACGACGGACCCACATGGGTATCGCTTGAAACGATGACGATCGAGTCTTCCTGTTCCGGCGAATGAGCTACGGCATGAGCTACGGCAGAATCCGAAGTTACGGTGGCCACTGAACGACACCTCTCGTCCGGTTGATGCGGACTCTGTAGATTCTAACCCTGCGAAGGGTTTAGAATCAAGGTGTGACTCCCTTCGGATTACCGGGAAGCGAAGCGAGTGGTTCACGGCACATATTGCCGTTGATGAATTGATGCCCGCGAATCTGGTTCGTCATTTGCGAGAAAATTGAGGACCACGTGAAGATCATGAGCGTCAATATCACTCCAGTCATGATTCCTAAGAAGTCGCCTAGTCCGCTGATGGACATTGGAGTCGCGGTTGTTCGCGTCACGGACAACGATGGTTTCGAGGGAGTCGGGATCACCATGACGCTCGCAATGGAATTCTTCGGGGCCCTCCTGTCGATTATTGCGGCTCTCGGAGAACGTGTCATTGGTGAAAACCCGAACGAACCCGAGCGGCTCCTGCGGAAAATGTTCTTCCCAGCCGATGGCACCAATTGGATCGGCCCGGGAGGAATCCTCAACGTCGCGTGTTGTGCTCTGGACGTCGCCATTTGGGATCTTGTGGGAAAGAGATCCAATCAACCGCTATGGCGTCTCCTTGGTGGAGCCTCGGACCGCGCTCGCACTTACGATTCTGGGTCTCTGGGAAGGTGGCTTGGAATTGAGGACATTCAACAAGCAGCTGCGCGATCCATGGCCCTCGGTCATCGGGCCATGAAGATGCGTCCCGGCGTAGATCTTCATGGCACACCAGAGCGGCTAGGCACGCGCGTCGGCGCAGTTCGTGAAGTAATCGGATACGACATTGAACTGATGATGGACGTAAACAAGTCCTGGACTCCCTCACGTGCCATCCGGGTCGGGAATCAGTTAGAAGAGTTTCAGCTCTCTTGGATCGAGGATCCCGTAGCTGCTGAAGACATCGCTGGGCAGGCAGCCGTCGCGGCTGCTGTGGTGGCACCCGTTTGTTCGGGTGAATACCACTGGGGATTGACGCCTCTGCTTCGACTGTTGGAGCAGCGAGCTGTGGACATCTTGATGATCGATCTAATGCGTGTTGGTGGAATTACCCAGTTTCGAAAGGCGGCGGCACTCGCGGAAGTTTTTGAAACGCCGGTGGTCAGTCACCTGATGCCCGAGATCTATGCACACCTCATCGCCGCTGTTCCTAACGGTCTCTTCGTCGAGACCATGCCGTGGACCGCGCCCCTCTTCAATTCCGTTCCCGAGGTCGTCAGTGGCGAGCTTGTGCTGGGCGCGAGTCCGGGACATGGCTTAGAGCTCAATGGAGAGTTCATCCACAGGCATCGCGTTGGCGAAGACATCAAAACTTCGCATCACTCTGATGTCCGGGAACGCTCATGCGACGTTCGCTCTCGTTGAATGATTGCAATCCGTTTCCCAGAGTTTTGTGACGATCTGCTCGAGGAGCGCGGCTGTTTAGCGTGTTGTTTGGACGAACAAAAATATCGCCGGTAGATATCTACGGAAGAACGTCAGAGTGTAAACATCAGAAGAGACAACGTTAAGACGTTGCAAATGCGTATCGAGGAGGCAAGCAGATGGCAGACCGGACTCAGATAAAGGAGTTGCTTTACAGGTTGTGCTTGGGAAACGACGAACGTGATGCCGTAATGCTATCTAACTGCTTTTGCGAAGATGCCACCATGGGAGGCATCACTCGAGCGCAAGTTGAGGAGGGCTACCGGCTAAACCCGAAGGTGGGTCGCAACGAGATTATGGCATCTTACGAGGAAGGCTGGGCCAAAAAGACAGCTCGGCGCAGGCATATTTTGACCAATGTTTTGCTCCTCGAGGAAGGCGAAAACGAAGCCAAGGTTAGTTCATACATTTCTTTGTATCTCTTTCGTGATGAGACGGTGTCGTTGAATTTCATTGGTCGCTACGTTGACAAGGTCGTGCTAGACGAAGGTCAGTGGCGAATCAAAGAGCGGATCTGTTACCAGGACAATCCCTACAAGCCGGGGGACATTACTCCCCGTCAGGCCATTGCCCCGCGTTAACTTGCTTTTAGACCCTGATAACATGCGAGAATGAAGAGTGTTGCCTCTGTGCAGCCCGTGAACATCCCTCCGCCAAACGAAGACATCCGCAGATCCCGCAAAACTTCCGAGATAGTTGCCCGCGAGATCGTGCAGCACATTCTTGACAATGATCTTCCCGAGGGTACGCGGCTTGCGACTGAGCAGGAAATGCTCCAATCGTTGAACGTAGGACGCGCCTCATTAAGAGAGGCGCTGCGGCAGCTGGAAACGAGCGGAGTACTCACGATCCGTACCGGCCGAGTAGGCGGTCCCGTTGTTCGGAGACCGCGAATGGACGACTTGAGCAGTGCCCTGACTCTCCTTCTGCAGTTCGAGAAGGCGTCGCTCCACGATGTGCTTAACGCACGCGAGGCGTTGGAACCAATGCTATCTCGCTTGGCTGCGGAGAGAATCAATATCGAACAACTCGAGGTCTTGCGCGAAAGCATTAGCGCGATACTTGATAACCCGAGTGATTATTCGGTATTTCGGAAGAACAACCAAATGTTCCATGGCATCATCGCGGAGGCCTCTGGAAACATTGCGCTCGAGGCATTTGCAAACACTCTAAAGTCAATAAACGATGGTGCGATCATCGGAGTGAAGTACTCGTCTGGACGGTGTAAGGCGACGGCCGAATATCACGAACGCATTCTCCGGGCACTGGAGTCAGGCGACGCAGAAGAAGCCGAGCGATCAATGCGAGAACATCTGGCGGCGGCCGGGCGATTCTGGAAGTCAAAGTACGCAGATCTCTTTGATACGCCAGTTCACTGGGTTTAGTGCCTCCGAGGCCATTGTCTCCACCTGAAACTCTTCGCTGGGTAGGTTGTCTTATTTGATAGTGTGGTCGGCTCTTTCGGGACTCCTACGTGTTTTTATGCTTCTCCGTCCCCGCAAGTGGTTGAACCAAGGCGGTCACAGGTAGTCGGAATGACTAAGAGAAGACCCGCTCAGTTGTCTGAACGATCAAGGTTGGCAAGCGCCTCAAGTGCAAGACCATAGGCGTGCGTGTCATGAAGTCGACGTTGCAAGTCGGCTGTGAAAAGCGCTCGAGTATTTCGCAAGGTCATAAGAGGTCGCAATGAGAGGCTGTGGGCAATCTCCCATGCGCGTGGAAGAACGTTGTCTTGATCTAGAAGTTCGTTAACGAGGCCCCACTCTTCGGCCTTTTCTGCAGAGACAGGTTCACCCGTCAGCATTAGGTACCGAGCGCGGTTCAGGCCAGCGAGTACGGTGTACACGACGTTGAGCCCATCGCCGGGTACCAGACCTGAGCCAAAATGTCCTGCGTCTCCGAATATGGCGGTTCGAGATGCAAGGACAATATCTGACATAAGTGCAAGTTCTGAGTGGCGATAAGCAGGGCCATTGACAGCTGCGATGACTGGGACGGGGACGTCGAGAAGAGTCTGAAGTAGACGACGACCTTCCCATGCCAGGATATGCCACTCATAAGGTGTCTCCGCAGGACGCCAACCTGGCACAGGGGGCGGTCCCGAGAAGTTATCTCCAGTACCTGTCAGAATGACAACTCGATTTTCTTCGTCCGTACTGATGTCTCGGAATGCAGCCGGAAGCTCATAGTGGGGGTCGAGTCCCCAAACTAGCGATTCCCCATCGGTGTGAAGCACCACTTCCAAGACACCGCCCTCACGTCGCATCTTGACATGCTCAAATTTCTGTGAATACTCGGCAAAGTCCGGGTAGAGCGCTGCTCTCACCCCTGATTGATTGGATTTAGTTGTCAGCGTACGACCTCCGTCGATCGGGTCGCCATCCTGGGGAAGTGCCAAGGATCATTTCTAGCTTCTCGAGTCAGCGACAGGTTGGTAAGGAACGACAACCACAAGTCTGGAAACAAGCCACTGCAACATTGCTAAGCATCAAGGTAAATTAATCCTCCAACCTGAGTTACCAAAGGTGGGAGATCACGCCAGCGGTCCAAGTCCATGCCCGGACGTCCAGCATGCCCGAACCGAAATTCGTGAAGGCCGCCGTGGCAAAGAATGCCCCATGATCGTTTGAGAATCATCCCGATCCAAATCAGACGGGAATTCCAGATCTTCCGCGAACAGATTTTGCGATGCCAATCCAGCATTCCCGCATAACGCTCCAGGAGCCACGCGAAGCACATTGTTACGTCACAGCCCGACGAGAACTTGCAGGCACTTCGTTTTCCGAAGGGGTCGTGGACCTCATCGGGGTGGCGGTTAACCGCTCTGCCCGAAGGCCAGAACGGCGCACTTTACCGGCTTCGTCGCGAAGCGGAGTAGTCACCCGCTCGAATGTACGCGGAAGCTTGTAGGAGGCCAATCGTTCACCAAGGTGGTCCCGCAGCTCATCGTCGCTCACCGGCTGGGCAAGCTCGACAATGGCATGGGGAACGTTGCCAAGGTCGTCATCGGGAAGTCCAATGGCGCATGAAGACCGTACAGCCGGATGTTCGTCAAGGGCGGCCTCGATTTCCGCTGGGTAGACGTTTGCTCCGCCGACTAAGAACATATCGGTGCTGCGATCGGTTATGTAGATATAGCCGTCGTTATCGAAGTAGCCCATATCGCCGAGCGACTCCCAGCGATCATCCGCTCTTTTCGGTTCAGCACCGATGTACTTATAGCGCGGGGCCCTTGCGGCGCTTGGCCTCAACCAGATCTCACCCACTTTATAGGGTGCAAGATGTTGCCCAGTCGAATCGCGCACATCCAATTCACCGTAGGCTGGACGACCGACGGATCCGCGGTGCCGCAACCATTCCGATCCGGTGATAACCGTTGCTGCCTGGCCCTCGGTGCCAGCGTAGAGCTCGAGCACCCTTTCTGGGCCGAGCCAACCAATCCACGCCTCTTTTAGCCAGTGGGCGCAAGGAGCACCCATATGGAATGCCACCTTCAGAGAAGAAACATCGGTCTTCCATCGCAAGTCTTCCGGCAGTCGCCATATCCGCTGCATCATGGTCGGGACCAGATAGAGCCAGTTCACACCGTATGTCTCAACAAGGCTTAGCGTCTCGGCGGCGTCGAATCTCGGCATCAAGAGCACGTGATCACCGAAGAGCAACGCGAGCGTAGCTGTCAAAAACGGGCCATTATGCGAGAGCGGACCTGTGACCAGTACGGGTCCGCCTGTAGGAATGCGGAAAATGCTGCTCGCCGCAGCCACGCTCTCCAACACACCGGGTTGGGTGGTAAGGATCAACTTCGGGCGTCCGGTGCTACCACCGCTGGTCATCATTTTCCATTGCGGGGAGATGGTCGGGCGAAGGGCTGAGTTCGACGACGGTTGAAGGTCATCCTGAATGAACTCAAGGGTTCGTCGATTGCCGGCTTCAGATTGCGATACCCCTACCAACAGTGTGGGATCAGCAAGGTGAACTATGGCGTCGCGTTCAAGAGAAGGTGCTATATGAGAGATCGGCAGAGGTATTGCGCCAAGCTGCCACGCCGCAATGATGCTCTGTATAAGCCCAACCGAGTTGGGCAACACAATCGCGACGGTCGATCCGGAAGTGACGCCGTGCTCGGCAAACAACTCGGCCAAGTAATCCGATCGATCGATGAGCTGTAGTCGGGTAAGGGTGACTTCGCCACAAGTCAGGGCTGGGCGATCAGGGTGGGCCATCGCCAGCTGACGCAATGCGACGCCGAAGGGTGTTCCGCCCACCTTTACGTAGCTCTCCGATTGCACCCTTTCCCTCCTCATATGACCTGGTTCAAGGCGATTCCCGCGCTTGACGTCTGATGGACGACATGGGAAAGTATGAGAATAGTAATACTAGAAGGCGAGGTCCGGTTGGGACAATTAGGTGCGGTATCCGACATTCCCGTGATCGACGTGGACACGCATGTGACTGAGCCCCCTGATCTGTGGACAGCGCGGCTGCCGTCAAAGTGGGCTGAGGATGCTCCTCGCGTTGAGATGGATCCCGAGATTTCGGAACCACGCTGGCGAATACGTGATGAGTGGTTAAGTCCCGTCGCGTATTACAGCTCGGCCGGATGGAGGGATCCGATGCCGAGCCATCCGCCAACGTTAGAGGACGCTGATCCCGGCTCCTGGAATCCCGTCGAGCGACTCAAGCGGATGGACGAGTACGGAATTTATGCAGCAGTTCTGTACCCGAACCTGATCGGATTTTACTCGCACGCCTTCATGAAAGCCAAGGACCTTCAGTTCTCACTAGCTTGTGTTCGAGCTTACAACGACTTCATCACCGAGTTCGCGAGCGTCGATCGCAAGCGTCTCATCCCCATCTCCATGCTCCCGTTCTGGGATCTTGAAGCAGCGCGCAACGAGATGGAGCGTTGTCGCGCCATGGGCCACCCTGGCGTGCTGTTCGCCAATAAGTATGAGCAGATCGGTTTGCCTCCATTTTACGAGCCGTATTGGGACCCGATCTTGTCAGCGGCTCAAGAAATGGAGATGTCTATCAATTTCCATGTTGCCTTCTCGTCAACGACGGATATCGATATACGAACCGTTGCAACGCAACGCGATCCCCGCGAACAGGCAATGCGGGTCTCCTTGGGAGTAATGGGTAACGCAGATGCCCTGGCGACAATTGTGACGAGCGATCTTTGCGATCGATACCCTCGACTCAAATTTGTGTCCGTTGAGAGCGGCTTCGGATACGTTCCATACCTTCTGGAGCTATTGGACTGGCTTTGGCACAATTATGGAGCCCAGCGAGATTATCCACAGCAACTTTTGCCAAGTGAGTACTTTCGGCGGCAATGCTACGGTTCCTTTTGGTTTGAGGAGCAAACACTAAAGCTTCTCGAAGTGTTTCCTGACAACTTCATGTTCGAAACAGATTTTCCGCATCCGACGAGCCTCTCACCAGGACCGGCCTCCATAGCTAAGGTTCCTTCAGCGCATATTCGTGATGCTTTTAGGGGCGTCGATCGTGAAGTCGCGGAGAAGGTTCTCTATCGAAATGCGGCGGCGCTCTATCGCGTTGGTCCTGAAACTTAATCCCGTTGCCCAATTTCGCCGATCGCGGAGGTCTCAAAGAATGAATGAGGACTTAACCGCCGTAAGTCTCAAGGTCGTCGATACCGATACGCACGTAACTGAGCCACCGGACCTATGGACATCTCGCCTACCGTCCAAGTGGGCGATGTATGCACCTCGAGTTGAACTGGATCCGGATATTTCTGAACCTCGTTGGCGGATTGGAGAGTGGTGGCTGACTCCGGTCGCCTGGTTCTCTTCTGCCGGTTGGCCAGAGTTCTACCCCGGTCACCCACCGACGTTGGAGGAAGCCGATGCGGGCACCTGGAATCCCGTCGAGCGACTCAAGCGGATGGACGAGTACGGAATTTATGCAGCAGTCTTGTACCCGAACCTTATCGCGTTCAACACGTATGCCTTCATGAAAGCCAAGGACCTTGAGTTCTCACTAGCTTGTGTTCGAGCTTACAACGACTTCATCACCGAGTTCGCGAGCGTCGATCGCAAGCGTCTCGTCCCCATCTCCATGCTCCCGTTCTGGGATCTTGAAGCAGCGCGCACCGAGATGGAGCGTTGTCGCACCATGGGCCACCCTGGCGTGCTGTTCGCCAATAAGTATGAGCAGATCGGTTTGCCTCCATTTTACGAGCCGTATTGGGACCCGATCTTGTCAGCGGCCCAAGAAATGGAGATGTCGATCAACTTCCACATCGGATTTTCGTCGAACAATACGCCAGAAAGCAGCAAACGGCTTCCCGTTACTCCTGCGGCCATGGCATCGCTCGGATACAATTCAAAGAATCAAGTTAAGAGTGGTGCGTTAGCGATAATGGGCAACGCAGACATCATAGCGAAGATCGTTACTTCAGATTTGTGCGAGCGTTACCCTGAGCTCAACTTTGTCTCGGTGGAGAGCGGTTTTGGCTACGTTCCATACCTTCTTGAGAGCTTAGATTGGCATTGCCACAACTATGGCGCTCAACAGGCCGGCACTCTTTTGCCGAGTGAGTACTTCCGTAGACAGTGCTATGGCACCTTTTGGTTCGAGAAAATGTCGCTTCCGTTGCTCGAGGAGTATCCGGACAATTTTATGTTTGAGACGGATTACCCTCATCAGACCAGTCTCTCGCCCGGTCCGGCTTCGTCGGCTCTTCGGCCGGATAAGCACATCGCCAGTGCCTTCTCGGGTGTTCCCGCGCAAATCGCCAGAAAGGTACTTTACGAGAACGCAGCCAAACTCTACGGACTCTGAGTCACACCAATCGAGGACAAAAGGATTCGACAGAATAGTTTGTGTTTTGATGTTGTGAGGCAGCTAAAACTATTGGCTAAACTTAGGGGAGGGTATTCAGTGTTAAATCGACGACGGGGTTCAGCAGTTGGACCGATTATGCTGAGTGTTGGCATAGTTGTAAGTACGGTGGCACTGGTGTTTGCAACGCCGAGCGTCGCTACAGCATCTAACTCCAATCCCATAAAGATTATGGCGATTCTCGATTTGACGGGGGTGGGTGGCGCAAATAATTCCGTCTTGAATACGTACAAGGCCTCGGTTGATGCAATCAATGCAAAGGGTGGGGTGCTTGGTAGGCCCCTTGACCTCCTCGTCTGCGATTCCGCGGTTAACCCGAACAATTCGGCAGCGTGCGGGCGGGAGGCAGCGGCCGACAAAGTGGCTGCGGTCGCGACCTTGGCAGTGTCTGCCGGCTATGAGCCCTACCTACTGGCGGCGCACATACCCGCGCTCGACGGAATGCTGGATCCCGTTATGTACAAGAGTCCGATTTCGTTCTCCGTGTGGGGAGGCGGGGTCACGTCCGGTTCCGCGGTTCCTGTCGTTAGTCACCACTTGGGATGTAAAAAGACGGCGGAAGTCAATGCGTCAGGGACCAGTCCAGCGGAGTTGACCGCCATCGAGGCGAATTTCAACTCGACCCTCCACAGATTTGGAGAGCAAGCTGGACCCTACATCTCGCCGCCGCTTACCGCTCCTGACATGGCTCCCTATATCGCAGACGCTGAGCAGCCAGGTGTGGACTGTCTAGATCTAGAAGGCGAAGGGTCCACTGAAGTATCTCTGCTCAACGCCGCCTTTACGACCGGTTCCCCATCGGTCAAAATAATCACGGCTGAGTTTTGGCTATCTCCGCAGACGGTCAGTTCGCTCGGGTCGGAGGTGAACAAAATCTCACTGGTCTTCGACCAAGCCGCTCAAGCAACCGGAAATACGCCTCTGACAAAGCAGTGGGTTGCAGATGTGAAGAAGTACAGTGCTCAGCCACAAACCTTTGCTGCTGTTGGCTGCGTGTCATGGGATGAGATCCGAGCGATTGCCACGGCGATCAAGGGAGCTGATTCGGCATCCTCGGCGAAGGTGCTGAGCTATCTCGATCACATGTCGCACTACGACGCAGCTTGCACACCACCGGTTAATTTTACAAAGGCGCCAACGAATCCGTTCGGACCACGAGTATTTGATGCCTACGTACTTGGTGTCAAATACAAGAACGGGAACTTCTATGCTACGACGCCATTCCTGAGCGATATCACTGGCAAGCCTTACGCTGGTTAGCAACGAACGTAGCTGAGAGGGTGGGTTCCAGCCCGTGGGGACCATCATTCAATTCGCTCTCTTGGGATTGGCTACGGGTGGCATTTTTGCGCTGATCGGGCAGAGCGTAGTCGTCGTCTACCGCGGTTCAAATGTGCTCAACTTTGCAGCCGGGGCTATCGGCATGTTGGGAGCGTATGTCTTCTACAGACTGTGGGAGACTGTACATGTTCCTTGGCCGGTGGCCCTGGCCGCAGCTTTTCTCGTAGCTGGCGCTATTGGTGCGCTGATGCATCTAGTGATCATGCGCAACTTGAAGTCTGCACCTCCAATCAGTCGAATAGTTGCGACGCTTGGATTGCTGACGGCTCTGATGGCTATTTGCAACATGGAGTTCGCTCCAAATGGCATAACAGAGTCAGTACCGTCCATTTTGCCGACCGGAGTCTGGCGTTTCTCCGCTAACGCAAGTGTAGGGGTCGGCCAATTAGTTCTTGCTGGAGTGGCGGTCATTGTGACAGCCGGGCTAGCAGGTCTTCAACGCTTTACGCGATTTGGTCTTGCCACTAGTGCCGTCGCTGAAAATCGGACAGTAACTGCCTCTATGGGCTGGTCACCCGATCTTGTTGCAACCATGACGTGGGTACTCGGATCGTTTATTGCTGCTTTGGCAATAATTCTGACCGCACCCCTCGATGGCCTTAGTGTGACGTCACTGGCGTTACTAGTGATACCGGGGATGGCAGCAGCGCTCATTGGCAAGTTTGAATCACTCTGGTTGACTCTGGTTGGCGCAATGATCATCGGTATCGGCGAATCTGAGGTCAGTCGGTTCGTGCTTTCGCCGGGATGGACACAATCCGCGCCGCTGATAGTCATCGTCGCAGTGCTGGTCCTGAGGGGCAGCAATCTCCCGGAGAAGTCGGATGTATCACTAGAGCGCTTACCGAGTGTTGGACCCGGTCGTGTCGGGTGGCCGAGTCTTGTTTTTCTGGTTGGTGGAATTGCCCTCGTTTTACTTCTGTCGGACACTTGGCTCGGCGCCTTGACGAACACATTAGTAATGGCGCTCATCGTCCTCTCTGTCGTCGTGGTGTCAGGGTTCGCTGGTCAATTATCGCTCGCGCAATTTGAATTGGCTGGCCTCGCGGCGTTCTTTACCGCTCTATTTGCTGTTCAGCTCGGCTTTCCCATGTGGGCCGCAATGATTTTTGGGATCATTGTGACAGTTCCGCTGAGCGTGATCATGGCGTTACCCGCGCTTCGAACACGAGGATCGCAGCTAGCCATCGCCACACTAAGCCTGGCCACCGTCGTTGACGCGCTCGTGTTCAATCAGCCCTGGACCACCAAGTTCGTTATTGGCCCCACGCTTCCAACATTGAGCCTTTTCGGATTTAACTTCAACCCGGTCACTCATCCACGATCTTTTGGTCTATTGGTCTTGGCCGTATTTGCTATCGCGGCGTGGATGGCATCCTGCCTTCGCCGAGGCCCGTTAGGGCGGCGATTATTGGCCGTCCGAGGCAACGAACGTGCAGCGACTGCCCTTGGCATTTCAGTCCCAAGGATGAAGATTTACGCTTTCGCGGTCGCCGCCTTGATAGCCGCCATGGCTGGGGCCCTAAGCGAGGCGCAGCTAACAGTTGCTGATTTTAGTCTTTTCACAGTGCTGGGCTCTATCAATGCCGTCTTATGGTCGGTCATTGGTGGTATCGGTTGGATAGCTGGCGCACCCGTCGGTGCCGTATCTGCCCCGGCAGCGCTGGGCTCGCAGGCCATATCGACGTTCTTTAGCCCCTCGTTTTGGCTTGACCTGATTACGGGTCTGAGTGTGATAGTCGTCGTCCTCCAGTCTCCGAGTGGATTGGTGCCCTTAAACATCGAGCTTGGTCGACACATCTTGCGAAGAGTTGGCTATCGCAAGCAAAGAGATCTGAAGCTTCACTGGGAGGAACCGCAGACGGCTGAGGAGTGGATTCCGCCAACTCCCGCGACATTAAGCGTTGAAGGATTGACTGTCCGATTCGGAGGACAGCTCGCTCTCGACGATGTCAGTGTCAAGTTTCACCCGGGCGAGATCGTGGGATTGATCGGTCCAAATGGCGCTGGAAAGTCAACGCTGATTGACGCGGTTTGTGGCTTCGTGCGTATTACAACCGGCTCGATCTTGCTTGATCGCCGCGCGATCAGCCGACTGCCGCCCTCCAAGCGGGCGCGCCTAGGTATAGGACGGTCATTTCAGTCCCTCGAACTGTTCGAAGACATGACCGTTCTCGACAACCTCCGGACGGGGAGCGACTTGGTACGCCCGTCCGCCTACTTCGTAGATTTGATTTTACCCAGGCGGCTTGCGCTCAGGCCTTCCACGATTTTCGCGATCCATAATCTTAGACTTGCTTCGGTTCTTTACCGAAAGCCGGGTGAGTTGGATTACGGACGTCGACGGTTGACAGCCATTGCGCGTACTTTGGCAAGTGAGCCTGCCATTGTCTTTCTCGACGAACCCGCAGCTGGTTTGGATGCGGACGAGAGGCGCGAACTCAAGGATGTGATACGTAGGGTCGCCGCAGCGTGGGGTATCGCGATTGTGGTTGTTGAACACGACGTCAACTTGGTCTTTGGCCTCTGTGATCGTGTTGTTGCTTTGGACGCGGGCAAGATCATTGCAGAGGGACCACCTGATGAGGTCCGACATAATCCCGCTCTTATTGCCGCGTTCCTTGGCAGCGCGGCGAGCCTTGAGCCAGCGGGCGTTATGGGTGCTCCCACGTCTGGCGTGACTACGGAAGGAGGAGATTGATATCCCCGGAGTTTGAGAAGACTGCCGCGGGGCAAGCCGTGGTTCGAACGAAGAATTTAAGTGTTGGATACGGTGCCGTGGCGGTTGCCACGCAACTGAACCTGCAAGTAGGAGCTGGCGAAATCGTCGCACTTCTGGGGCCAAATGGCGCTGGCAAGACCACGACACTCCTGACACTTGCCGGCGTCCTGCCGCCCATAGACGGCAAACTCGAGTTCCTGCAAAAACCTCTCGAAGGCCCACTTCATCTTCGCGCGAAGCAGGGAATGATGTTGGTGACGGAAGAACGGGCGATTATTCGTCGGCTGACTGTTCGCGAGAACCTTCGATTAGCGGGAGTAGATCATTCTTCTGTTTTTGGGGTATTTCCTGAGCTGGCTCGCCTAGCTCGTCGTCGAGCCGGCCTACTTTCTGGGGGCGAACAGCAGATGCTGGCGTTGGGGCGGGCCATAGCGGCCTCTCCGAAGCTACTTCTGGTAGATGAGCTCTCCTTCGGACTCGCCCCGCTCGTTGTTGAGCGATTGGCGCAGGCGTTGCGACATGCAGCTGAACAAGGCGCCGCCGTCCTTCTTGTTGAACAGCATGCAGCGCTCGCCCTGACTAACTCAGACAGGGCTTATGTGTTGGCCCGTGGGCAGATTCAGCTCACGGGTAGGTCCTCAGAATTGCTCGGGAGATTTGGCGAAATTGAAGAGTCCTATTTGACCGATGCAGCGTTACTTACGTAACGGCATCTGTAACAAGGAAGAAGAAGCAATGAAAGAAGAACCAGTGAAGACTCCGGCACCGTCCACCGGTGGCTGGCGATAACTAACGGCACAATTTATGGGAGAGTGGGCGATGAAGTGGGCTACGTTCCAAAAAGCTGATTCCAACGTCGAGCGAGTCGGTCTCGTCAGGGGTCAGGAGGTGTACGCGTTAAGCGACGGCATAACACTCCTGCAACTCCTAGGCGATGATGGTGAAAAGCTTCGCCAAGCCGCAACTAGCGTCGAACGGAATCCCGATGAGGTTCTCGGCCTGGACGGCATTCGATTGCTCCCGCCTGTCACGCGACCTCCATCAGTGCGCGACTTCATGAGCTTTCAGTCGCACGTAGAAGCAAGCTTTGCCTCGCGGAACCTTGAAATTCCTCCGATCTACTTTCGACAGCCAGTCTTCTATTTCACAAACCCTCGAGCCCTGGTTGGAGCCAATGACGATGTTCCAATGCCAACCGGTACGAACTCTCTCGACTTTGAGTTCGAGGTTGCCGCGATCATAGGACGAGACGGTCATAACCTTCACACCGAGGAGGCTTGGAAACATATCGCTGGGTTCTGCATCTTTAATGATTGGAGCGCAAGGGATTTACAACGCCAAGAAATGGCAATGGGAATCGGCCCGAGCAAAGGCAAGGACACCGCGTCGACCTTGGGTCCTTGGCTTATCACCCCCGACGAAATAGAGCCGTGGCGTACACAAAACGGATACGACCTTGGAATGACTGTCTCAGTAAACGGCCGGGAATATGGTCGAGATCGCTGGAGCAGTGCCCTTTGGAGTTTTTCAGATCTCGTGGCACACGCGTCCCGTGGAACCTGGGTCTCCGCAGGAGATGTCATTGCGTCTGGGACATGTGGATCGGGCTGCCTTGTTGAACTTCGCTATCGCGATGGAGACGAGAACTTCCCATGGTTGCAAGTCGGGGACAAGGTAACCATGGATCTCGAAGGGGTTGGTCAAATCGCGAATGTCGTGGTTGACGAACCAAATATCCCGTCAGGAGATCAATAGCTCGCTAGATCCTGGGGCGTCCGGGGTTCACGAGCGGAGGAGACGCAGCGGATCCGAATGTTTCACCTCATACTCAATGGAACTGAAGTTGTCGATTAGATAGAAGGGAAAGTGCGATAGATGCAAAACCTCGAACATGCAAATGTGCAGCTTTTGGGCTCTTACCCAGGAAGTCAGATCACAGAACAAGAAAAGGACGCGTTCGACAACTTTACCGCCTCGATGGATCAGTTCCTTAGACCCGACGGAAGCTTAGTTATCTATGGTTTGTCACAGTCGCTCAGTGCCCTCCTAACTTATCTGTCTGCGGCGATCGAAGAGGAAGTCGGTGAAGAGACGACGCTGAAGATCCTTCGCGGGTTCGGAAGAGCACATGGCATGCGGAACTATGGACGCTTCTTGAAGACCAGAGGAGTCTCGGGAGGCCCTCGAGCGATGTGCGAATATCAGGACCTTTCGCATGCAGCTCGAGGGCCGCGACAGGCGACTGCTCTGTTTGCCCAATATGACGATAACTCTGTCCTCGTTGAACGAACCGATTGTGCCTATTTCATGGGCAAGCGAGGGGAACCAAACAAATACGTCAGAGCCGTTGAAGACGGAATGATCGCGGGCTATAAGGAGATTGACGGCTCACTTGTGGACGTCATCAACGATGAGTGCCTCTGTTCGGGAAGCAGTAATGGCTGCCGGCACCGGTTTGTATTTTCCGGAAAGTGAACTACGAATCAACTTACCGAGCACTTGCCGCCAAAATTCGAAGATCTGTGAGAGAAGGAGATGTTAGATGACGGCTATGTCTCCGTCGGCACGAGTTAGGAGTCAAATCTCCCACCCTGTTGTTGACGGTGATGGCCACTGGCTTGAGCCAGTTCCCATGTTTATGGATTATTTGGACGGTGAGGGCGGGCCAAAGGCTGTGGAAGGTTGGCGAGCCTGGAAGGCGAAGCGGGATGATTGGTACGGGCTGACTGCTGCCAGCCGGCTAGCTCGCCGATGTCAAAGGGGGGGCTGGTGGGCCACGCCGGCGAATGCTCTCGATCGGGCCACTGCATCATTTCCGAGATTGCTGTATGAGCGATTGCCCGATTTCGGGATTGATTTCGCTATCATCTACCCGACCCTAGGCTTAAATCTTTCCAGAATACCCGAGGAAGATCTACGCCGGCATTGCTGTCGGGCTCTGAATAGGTTAAGCGCCGACTCATTTGCAGAGTATTCGGATCGCCTGACACCAGCGGCAAGCATTCCGGTGTTCTCTCCGCAGGAGGCAGTAGATGAGCTGGAGTTTGTCTCCGGTCATTTAGGGTTGAAAGTAATCATGATGAGCGGAACACTTCTCCGAAGCGTTCCCAGCGAACCCAAACGTCAATATGTAGACACGCTGGGCTTGGACAGCTTTGAGGATTACGATCGGCTCTGGGAGAAGTGTAGTCAACTTCGCCTTTCGATAACTGATCACGGAGGGTCATTTCACTGGCCCAATCGGCAGTCAACGACGAATTTTGTCTTCAATCATTTGGGTCATTTCGCTAGTGCTCAGCACGCGAGCTGTAGTGCGATTTTCTTGGGAGGCGTACCGCGCCGATATCCGAGACTGAATTTCGGATTTCTGGAAGGAGGTGCGGGTTGGGGTTCGAATCTGCTTCTAGACCTGATGGGGCACTGGGAGAAGCGGAGCGTTCCAGCGATGAACGCGCATTTGCGTCCGACGAACGTCGACCTCGAAGAGTTCCAGGCACTGTTCGACAAGTACGCTCCCCCGGCCATGAGAAAGCGGTACACGGACTTGGCGATTTCTCCAGATTGTACCGTACCTTTTCATTCCCTGGAGGAATTGGCAGGTCGGGAAATCGAAGCATATGACGATTTCGAGCTTTGTGGCGTTAGCTCGTCCGATGAGCTCCGAAATGCATTTAGCAGAAGTTTCTACTTTGGATGTGAGGCGGACGATCCCATGACGGCAGTCGCGTTTGATGGACGGCTGGGGATTCGACTTAAGCCCTTCTTCAGTTCGGACATTGGACATTTCGATGTAACAGACATGACCGAAGTTCTACATGAAGCTTGGGAACTGGTTGAAAGGGGATTGATAACTGAAGAGGACTTTATGGAGTTTACTTTTATTAATGGCGTGGAGCTTCATGGGCGCTGGAACCGGAATTTCTTTAAAGGCACTGCTATCGAAAGCGCAGCGGCGGAAGCATTGGCGGAAAGGATCTAGTCCACCTAGGAGGTGCGGGTTTTTCTTTGCCTGAGAGATGAGCCGTTGTGGTGTCCGGCAAGATGTTGGTATGCGTCGGCAGCCCCTATATTTCGTTGTAGTCGGTGACGTTAAAGATCTATGTAGATTTAGATAGGAGACTCAAATTGTTCCGTCATGTTGTTCTATTTCGCCTTCATAATGACGCTCATAATGAGCAACGCGCAGAGGCAATAGCCGCTTTGCGCGGCCTAAAAGCAAGAATCCCCGGGATCCATTCGATGATCGTTGCACTGAACGAGGGACCCAATCCGAGCAACTACGACCTCGTTCTGGAAGCTACGTTTGACAGCCAGGAAGAGTTCTTGCATTACGTACAACATGAAGAGCATCAGGCTGTATGGCAATCGTTGCTAGAGCCCATTACCCTAGAACGGGCAGGTATTCAATTCAATGACTTCGCAGAGTGAAGGTTAAGAAGGTTAATCAGCATCTTGGGTCGGAGTTGCGTAGACCTCTTTTCGATGCCTCGGGCAGACTCGATCGACACGGCCATGGCCTGCAAGGGCATTCGCGCTCTGAAGGGGTGGGGGATGAAGGGTGGCGGAAGTTGGTCGGAGATGTTGCACCGAGGGACGTCCGCCGTCTCAGTTCGACGGGTAAAACCTCCGATCATTTCGGTCCTTGCTGGGTGGCGTAGGCATGTCCTGTGCAACCGATGAGTATGCGACCGTACTTGACGCCGGTCTGGTGCTTAGAGACGGGACTCGCGCTACATTGTGATTCACAAGAGCCCATTCCCGGATCAACCAATTCCGAATCAGACGTTGACGGAGTTTGTCTTTGCCGACGCGGGTCGCCGTTCGGGCAAAGCAGCCATGATCGAGGGGACGACCAGCTGGACCGTAAGCTACGGCGCGCTCCTCGACTCAATCCGCCGGCTGGGCGGCGGATTGGCCGCCGCTGGGTTCGGGCCTCGGCAGGTTCTGGCGATCATGGCTCCAAACGTGCCCGAGTACGCCACGGTTGTCCACGGCACGGCGCTGGCCGGCGGCGCAATAACGACCATTAATCCGACCTATACCGCTCGCGAGGCCCATTATCAGCTTGTCGATTCCGCTGCGACGATTTTCATCACCATCCCGGAGGTCCTGGATGTGGCCCGCGATGCAGCGACGGGAACTGCGGTCGAGACCATTGCTGTTATTGGTGACGGCCCGGAGCGCGTTCCGAGAGTGACAGACCTGATGGGCGATACCTTGGCCGAACAGATCCCTGTCGATTTGGACGCGATGGTTGCCCTGCCCTACTCGTCAGGCACGACGGGATTGGCGAAGGGAGTGATGCTCACGCACCGCAACTTGGTAGCTAACCTCGTCCAGATCGCGGCCGCCTCAGACATAGATGAATCGGAAACAATAATCGCCGTTGTGCCATTCTTCCACATCTACGGCTTGCAAGTGCTCCTGAATCTCGGGCTGTCGATTGGCGCGACAATCGTGACGATGCCGCGTTTTGACTTGGAGCCTTTTCTCCGTTTGCACCAGGACTACGGCGCCACCCGCGCATTTGTCGTGCCACCCATCGTTCTCGAACTCGCCCAGCACCCGATCGTAGACAAGTATGACCTGTCCAAGCTCACCGTGATCAACTCAGGGGCGGCTCCCCTATCAGCGGAACTGGCGCTCGAGGCAGGGGCGCGTCTCGATTGCCAAATCATTCAGGGCTACGGGATGACCGAGTTGTCCCCGACGTCTCATCGAACCCCACCAGGCGGGTGGAAGCCCGGCTCTGTCGGCGTAACGACGCCGAACACGGAGACAATGATCGTCGATCCTGCCAGCGGCGACTCCCTTGGTGTCAACGAGGACGGCGAAATCTGGGTACGCGGCCCACAGGTCATGTGCGGGTATCTCAACAACCCATCAGCAACGGCCGACACGATTGATGCAGAGGGGTGGCTCCACACCGGAGACATCGGCCACATCGACGAGGATGGGCATCTTTTCGTCGTGGATCGGCTCAAGGAGCTGGTCAAGTACAAAGGGTTTCAAGTGGCCCCTGCGGAACTTGAAGCGATTCTACTCACGCATCCTGCGGTAGCTGACGCCGCGGTAGTGGGCGTCCCTGATGACAAAGCCGGTGAGATCCCTGCCGCATTCGTCGCGGTAAAGCCAGGTCACGACACCAGCAAAGAGGAGATCATATCTTTCGTCGCCGACCAAGTCGCTAGCTACAAGCGGGTCCGCCGAGTGACATTTGTTGAGGTGATCCCCAAGTCGGCATCTGGCAAAATCCTTCGCCGTGTGTTGCGCGACGATGCCCACACGTCTAGATGAGTTGTTGACGTCGTTAAGGAACCCAGGCGTCAGATAAGGCGTTGTCTACGAGATCGACGATCGGCACGGACATGTCTTCCAAGACGCGCGAACCCATCTTTCCAGTCGTACTCGAAGGGGTTCCAGGTCCAGTCCCGCAGGGCGTCCAGCCTTGCGAGGTATCCCACGACGTCTCGACCTTCCGTCCACTATGTGATGGGAGACCGCAGACCTTCTTAGGGCGGGTCGATCGGGTCAGAAGGTTCAGGTGGGGAATTTTTGAGTACGGAAAGCACGTTGTGAACGACGCTACAAGCGCGGAAGTCCGAGGCTCAGCAAACAGAATCGGCGGCCTGCGGGACTGTCTGTTTGCACCGGCAAAAGGTTGGGTTCGGGTCGGGAGCTTGGGGCTCAGCTTGAGCCGATCAATCGGATTCAGCACGTGGGAAGCGGACCCACTCGATCCACATGGGCACGCTCTCGAGGACTTGAAAGATGTCCCAGATCCGATTGCCCGCATTGCGGTCGAAGATATTGTCCTGAGGGCACTGGCTCTGCAACTGGGTCAGGAACAAGCCGAAGTTGTGGAGGAAGCCGTTCAGTTTCTGTACCGCGCCGCATCAAACACCTATGAAGGCCAAGCAGTTCACATCAATCTGTTGCTCGACATGAATCTGAGTGGCGATGGGACACAGTCGATATCACTACGGGACTATGAACAAGTTGATTGGCATGCGCTCGTTGGGAGTGGTCTTCATACCGGCATCCTTGTGAACAGCGATGGGCAGGTCGTCAGGGTTCTCGATGTCCAAGGTAATGCCGACGAACGTCTAAACGGATACACACTTTACTCAGAAGCGTTCAGGGAGCTCGCCGCCTGGACGACGATGGGAGAGCAGAGAATTGCACTGTCCCTTTCACGCTCCAGAGAAATCGTTGTCCACCAAGAAGGTTTGCTCCACTACATACATAGGTCCGGTCGTTGGCGCGCACTCGCGCTTGATCATGCTGTCGACTCCGGCTGGGCGACTGGGTCGAGCTTCTCTAAATCGCTAAAGCGAGCTGTGCTGGCCTCTGCTATCGATGCGTTAGGGCATCACGGCGCTTGCCTCGGTATTCTCGCGAGGAGAGAGAAGCCGCTTCATTCAGGACGAGGTAGTGGAAGCAAAGGACCGCTGGCCAGAGAGCATTCGAGCCAGCCTCTTCGACGGTAAGGCATTTCAAGACCTCAGCAGAAGACAAAGGCTTGAACTTCTATCCATGGACGGAGCGACGGTGCTTGATCACGTCGGCTCTGTGGTGGCAGCTGGAGCGATCGTGAAGGTTGCCGCCGGCAGCTCAGGTGGCGGGAGGCTCGCCGCGACACTCGCACTCGGACAGTATGGGCCGTCGATCAAAGTCTCCCAAGATGGTCCGGTCTCCTTGTATTGGCGCAACAGCGGAGGCGAGCCCGAGCTTGCAATGCGACTCGCCTAGAACGGACTGGAATGCAGTCCCAGGCAAGGACTTGGCCTAGTGTCCCGGAAGGTTGAAGCGCCAAGAAATCTTGGCTGAACGGGAATTTTCTCGGTTGCCCCGCGTTGATCCGGTGTTGTACGCCAACATCGGAGGAACGCCATGGCCCGTCGAGGACGCCCCACTGTCGAGATCACCTTGAGCGCGGAGGAACGCGCCACATTGGAGCGCTGGGCGCGCCGGCATTCCTCGTCCCAAGCGCTGGCATTGCGATCCAAGATCGTGCTGGCCTGCGCGGTCGGGAGAGCCACTCACGCCGAGATC
Source organism: uncultured Acidimicrobiaceae bacterium (assembly GCA_963834405.1). GTDB lineage: Bacteria > Actinomycetota > Acidimicrobiia > Acidimicrobiales > RAAP-2 > Bog-473. The sequence continues at coordinate 1,875,390 of CAWIBX010000005.1, forward strand.
GCGGCCGAGCTGGGCTGCAATCCGGTGACGGTGGGCAAGTGGCGCAACCGCTTCGCCGAGGGTCGCCTCGACGCCCTCGTCGACGCCCCCCGCCCGGGGGCGGCGCGCACGATCGGCGACGAGGTGATCGAAGCGGTCGTGGTCGAGACGCTCGAGAGCGCACCGCCCGACGCCACGCACTGGTCGACGCGCACCCTGGCGGCCAAGCATGGGATCAGCCACACCACGGTGCGAGAGATTTGGCGGGCCTTCGGGCTCAAGCCCTGGCGCGAGGACTCCTTCAAGGTCTCGCCCGACCCCGACCTCATCGAGAAGATCCGCGACCTGGTCGCGCTCTACATGAGCCCGCCGGTCGCCGCCGCGGTGTTCGCCATCGACGAGAAACCCCAGATTCAAGCGCTCAACCGCACCGCTCCGACCCTGCCCATGCTGCCCACCACGCCGGCTCGGGCCACCCACGACTACGAGCGCAACGGCACCTGTGACCTCTTCGCCGCCCTCGACGTGGCGACGGGGACGGTGATCACCGACATCCGCAAGTCCCACACCAGCACCGACTTCATCGCCTTCTTGAACAAGGTGAACCGCGAAGTTCCTGCGGAGCTCGACGTGCACGTGATCCTCGACAACCTTCAGACCCACAAGACGCCCCAGGTCCACCGCTGGCTGCTGCGCCACCGCCGCTTCCACTTCCACTTCACCCCGACGTATGGGTCGTGGATGAACCTCGTGGAGCGGTGGTTCTCCGCGCTGACCACCAAGAAGCTGAAGCGCTCGGCTCATCGCAACGTCAAAGAACCGGCCTCCGACATCTTGGACTGGGCTGCCACCTGGAACGAGAACCCGCGTCCGTTCGTGTGGACCAAATCCGCCAAAGATCCTCGAACGCCTCGCCGGCTACTGCGCCGCCATCAACGCCAGCGCATGATCCCGTTTTCTCGGCGCTTCAAACTTCCGGGACACTAGGTCCGGTTCGCCGGAGGCGCCTAAAAAGGGCTCTCGTGTAGCCAAAGAGTAGTAGATCTGCGATGAGAAGCCAGGCGAATCCGATGATAAGAGACTCGAGAATGTCCACAGTTGGGCGAGATGCTATGTTGTCATCCCCCAAATTTGGAGGGCGTATTGGGAATCCCTTGGGAATCAACCGCCCAGTACTCGCTGGATCTGAAGTCACGGTCTGGATTCTTTGCCCGTCCTGAACAGCCAGAACGCAACTGACGCGACCTCGATGGACTGGCTCCAACAGATTCCTAATTCGGGGCGAATCTCGGTCTAACCCTTTCCATGCACGACGCGGCCAAGGTGTTCAGCGGCCCGTTTGTCCGACGAAGCTCGCGACTTCGAATAGTGGCGTGTCAGCACCTGGGGTCCGTGTCCCTGCCGCTGGGCCACCACGCTGACGTTGAACCCGGCGTCGAGAAGTTCCGACGACGTGAACTTGCGGAGGGCGAGGATCGAACCGTCGAAGTCGAGATGACCATGCCCCGCTGCCCTCCCCTGTTCCCGGCGCTCGGCGGCCGCCACGGCGAGGTTCGCCCACCGTTCGCTGCGCCCCAGGGCTGTCCCGATGTCGCGAAAGGACATGCCACCGGCGGGCAGCGGACCGGTTTTGCCCGGTGACCTGGGTGGGGGAGTGGACCGACGGAGCCGCAAGGCCTCGTTTTCGAGCGCCACGACGTCTGGATGCTTGTCCTCGATTCCGAGATAACCCTTCAACACCCCAACTCGCTTCGTCAGGTGGTCGGGCGGCATGGGCGCCGAACAGTCCGCCACCAGGCTGAAGAGGAAAGGATCTGCGGCAAGCTCGAGGCCGGAGGCAGCAGCCCGCTCGTCCATCTCATCGCAGTGGCGCTTCAGCATGGCCGTCGTCTCAGCGTCAATGTGGAACGTCCTGCTCCGGCGGGTCTTGGTCCCCTTGACCTTGCCTGACGACGTGATGGCCGACGCAATCGTGATCTGGTTCTTCCTCGAGGCCACCGCCGAGCGGGTGATGCCGACGAGCTCACCCCGCCGGATCCCCGTCACCGCTCCCAGCACCAGGAGCGGGGCGATATCTGGCGTCACCTCGACCGCGGTCGATAGGAGCAGGGATAGTTCCTCGATCTCGGGCGGGGTCCGCTCTCTCGGTCGGTACGTGCTCGTCGGCAGCTGGAACTCGGCCATGGGGTTCCTGGTCGTCATGCCGCGTCGCTTGGCCCACCGAAAGAACGGGGTGTAGAGGCTCTTGGCCTGATTCAGGCGAGAGGCGCTCAGGCCGGCTCGGCGCATCGCACCGAACAGCCGATCCATGGTGGCGCTTTCGATCCGTTTGACCGGCTGGGCACCGATGGTTGGGGAGAACCATCGCTGGTGGAGGTAGCGGTAGTCGGCAATGGTCTTCTCGGCTCGACCCTTCTCGGCCGCCAGATACTCATCGAGGAATCGATCCACTGCCTCATCCACCGTGATGTCCCGGAGATCCTGGGTCTCGGGGAGCTTTGAATCGGTCATCTCATCCACAAAGTCCGCTAGGAGAGCAGCCGCGGCAGCCTTGCTCTTGGCGGGGACGGTGCGGGTGAACGATCGCGGCCGACCGTTCTCCCACCGGCCAAGGCTCACGCGGAGCTCCCACATCCCGGGCCGAGCCATGCGCATCGAGCCGGTCCCCTTGCGCGCTCTTGCTTGGCTGCGCGGCTTTGCTTCTGACGCGCCTTCCAGGCTCAGGTGGTCGACGCGCACGCAGGCAGGATTCGTCGCCCACGTGAGCACTCGTTGCGTCGGTAACAGCGCCCCATGCGCCAACTCCCACGCGACACGATGCGCGGTCTTCTCAACTTTGTCGACATTCAACCGGCCTGTGCCACGTTCGGGATTCACCCCGCCGAGCCACATGTGGTGCTCGCCCGTCCGGTCAACCAGACGCTCAAAACGCGTCGCCAGGTCTTCGACCTTTCGGCCCATGGATTAAGCGTATCGGTTAGCCCGGACCTTTCAGTAACTCTTGCTGATGGGATCTGGGCATCGACAGTAGGTGCACGTCGCGCCTGACGCGGGTCGGAACCTCGGGATAAAGGCGTAAGGGGGTTCGGACGACCCTTCAGACTCATCGAGGACCTCTGCATTCGAGTTCGAGGACGTGTTGGTCGAGCCAGTCGTCCTCGAGCAAAGGGTTCAGGGGTTGCTCAGGTGATGGTCGCCCACGACGGCAGTCGCCCGAAGGCGGCGACGAGGTCGTCTGCCCAGGGCCAGGCGGCGGCGATGCGCACGCTGCGACGCCGAGCCGAAGAGACAAGGATCCCTGCGGCGTGCAAGAGCGTGTAGCGCAGTCGCTTGGGTTCGGCCCGGGCCAGCTCGCCCTCGAGGCAGAGCGCCTTCAGCCAGGCCAACAGGTCAGAGGCGATGAGCACGACGGCGAGCCAGGCCGCGTTGATGGCGAAGCTGTGGCTGGGCATGTTGGCCAGTCCGGTGTCCTTGGCATCGCGGATGGCGCATTCGACGCGCCCGCGACCGCGGAAGAGCGCTTCGAGATAGCAGATGTCGGCATCGGCCAGGTCGGTGACGAAGACCTGGTAGCGGTAGCCGTCCACGTCGGTGAAGTGGAGCTGGGCGCCGGGGTGGGGTAGCTCGCGCCGGGCGATCATGCGCGTGCCCTCGGGCCAGGCCGACAGGTCCACCAGGTCGGTCACCTCTGCCACCTGGCCCGTCTCGAGCTCTTCGGTTCCATCCGAGGAAACGGCCTTTTTCCAGCGCCTTTTGGGCACCGTGGTCACGACCTGGGCCAAGGGCGCCTTGAGGCGGAAGCCGCCGACGAAGCGCACGCCACGTTCTCGACAGGCCTGGGCCAGCGCGTGTGACGTCCCGCCCGAGTCGGTGCGGACGATGACCTCGTGGTGAGCGGGGTCGATGGGCAGCTGGGCCAAGGAGGCATCGAGCACACAGATGTGGTCCTCGCCGGTGCCCGAGCCGGAGTTCCCCGGGCGCAGCAACCCCGCCAGGGCTTCGCCGGTGGCATCGAGGTAGGCGACGAGGGGATAGAAGCCGAAGCCGCGCTTGTAGGTGGGAGTGGCCTCTTCCTTCTCCGAATGGGCGTCCACCAAGGTGCCGTCGATGTCGATCACGTAGAAGCCCGGGTCCATCCCCGCCGCCCACGCCGCTCGGCGCGCCTTGGCCCGGGCGTCAGCGATGCGCGCCAAGACCTCCTCGTCGATGGCCTCGAGGGTGCGCCAGGCCGTCGGCACCGAGGCCACCTTGCCGAAGAGCGCGGGCTGGTCGGAGAGCACCCGCAGGTCACTGATGGTCGTCGCGCCGTCGGCCAGGGCGACGGCCAGGTCAACGAGCACCTCGCCACGGTCATGGCCGCGCCGGCGCTGCTTGGTCGGCGCCATGGCAGCCGAGAGCTGCTCGGTCAAGGAGAACTCCTCGGCCAGTTCACAGAGCAAGCGGGCCCCGACATGGGCCACCACACCCGTGCCGCCAGTGGTCACCATCACGCGGGGTCGACGCGCTGTACGCTTCATCTTGGAAGTGCCCTTCTCTCGGGGATGTTTGTTGCTTCGCAACCACAAGTTTCCCAGAGCAGAAGGGCTTTTCCGCGTCTTTGCGTCGTATCAGACCGGAGTTACTGAAAGGTCCGGGTTAGGCGTATCGAAAGGCGTATCTGGGTGAGAACAGTCGCCGTGTTGGGGCGATACGCTTAATCCGCAGCCCCCGCCATCCTGACCTGCACTTTCTGGTGCGCCCCTCGGGATTTGAACCCGAAACCTGCGGATTAAGAGTCCGTTGCTCTGCCGTTGAGCTAGAGGCGCATCGGAGAGTGTAGGCGCGCCAACGCCGTGTTCTTGAAGGGGATGCCGCAGGGAGCGCAACGGCGCCGCCCCGACGTCGCCCTCCCGTGACGAGCCACGGACTGGCGAACCCCCCCGGGGGCACCCGTCGACATGCTTCCCCGCAACGATGCGGTGAGGAACGTAGCACCGGGAGGCTGACACGAGGGTCAGATACACTCGCCCTCCGTTTCGCCGACCGACGAAGCGGACGTCGGAGAAGGGAGGAGCGTGGATCTCGAGTTCACGAGCGAACAGGAGGAATTACGCGCCTCCGTTCGCACGTTTCTCGAGAAGGAATGTCCTCTGACGCTCGTCCGGAGCGTGGTCGAGACTGGGCAACCGCCGGAGCAGCTGTGGCAATCGATGGTGTCCCTGGACTGGCCCGCACTGGCCATCTCGGAGGAAGACGGTGGCCTGGGCCTGACCTTCGTCGACACTGCCGTGGTGGTCGAGGAGCTGGGCCGTGTCGTCGCCCCCGGACCGCTGCTGGCGACCATGACCCAGTTCGTTCCCGTCGTCCGGGAGACGGGCACGACCGACCAGCGCCGGCAGTTCCTGCAACAGGTCGCCTCCGGTGCCGTCACCGGCACGCTCGCCCTGGCCGACGTGCCCCGAGGATGGGGGCTCGGAGATATCACCATGACTGCGGAGCGAGCCGAGGACGGATGGGTTCTCAACGGCACGAAGCGCGGGGTTGTGGCCGATGCCGCAGTGGGGGAGGTGGCCGTGATCGCCCACGTTGGCGAGGGCGTCGGTGCCTTCGTTGTGCCCGGCGCCGAGGCCCGACTGGCGCCGGTCCGCTCGCTTGACGCGAGCCGGCCCCTGTGCACCGCCACCTTCGACCGCGTCGCGGTCCCTGCGGGCCAGGCGCTCGGTGAACCTGGGAGCGACGCCACGACCGTGGGGGTCCTACGGGCGCTAGAGGAGGCGACCGTCGCTATCGCCCTCGAGACGGTCGGCGTCTGCGACACGCTGTTCCAGATGGTCCTCGCCTACGTGAAGGAGCGTAAGCAATTCGGAGTTCCCGTCGGTTCCTTCCAGGCGATCAAGCACAAGATGGCGAACATGTTTCTCGCCATCGAGCGGGCACGCGCACTCTGTTACTACGCGGTCGCCGCTATCGCCGAGGACACCACCGATCGGGCGACCGCGGCGTCCATGGCGAAGGCGGCCAGTGACGAGTGCCAGCGCGAGGTCTGCCGAGAATCGTTCCAATCGTTCGGGGGCATCGGGTTCACGTGGGAACACGATGCACATCTCTTCATAAAGCGTGCCGAGACCGACGGTGCGCTCTTCGGCGGCTCCGGCTGGCACACGCTCGAGGTCACGCGGGCGTTGGGAACGGCCTTGGCCTGACCGGGCAGACTGAGGTGGTGCGTCCAGGCGAACCACTCATCGCGGCCCTCGGTCTGGCCCCTCATCCCGAGGGCGGCTGGTTCCGTCGTACCTGGATTGCGCCGGCCGGTCCGGGCGAGCGGCCGGCGGCCAGCGCGATCTACTACCTGCTCCTCGAAGGAGAGGAGTCGGCTGCGCACCGTATCGACGCCACCGCGCTGTGGCATTTCTATGCCGGTGACCCGATCGAACTGACACTCGAGTGGTCCGACGGGACCCAGCACGCGGTCGTCATTGGGCCGGACGTGTCGGCCGGCCAGCGCCCGCAAGTCGTCGTCGAACCCGGCGTCTGGCAGTCCGCTCGACCGCTGGGGCGCTACGCCCTCGTCGGTGCCACCGTGGTTCCCGCCTTCACGTTCGAGGGCTTTGAACTCCGCGGCGAGGCGTGACGTCCGTGGCCCGGCGCTCCCGGGTTCTGATAGGCAGGATGCGCCTACCGGACGCGCACGAGGAGGGCACATGAGCCAGACCCACGAGCAGGGATTGTCCGCCCTGTTGCACGAGACGCGGGTCTTCCCGCCTCCCGAGGACCTGGCCAAGGACGCCAACGCGCAGCCCGGCATCTATGCCGAGGCCGCCGCCGACCCGCTGGCCTTCTGGGAGACCCAGGCCAAACGTTTGACGTGGGCGGAGTCCTGGACCCAGGTGCTCGACTGGAAGCCGCCGTTCTCCAAGTGGTTCGGGGGCGCCCGACTCAACGTGGCCGTGAACTGTGTCGACCGCCACGTCGAGGCAGGCCTGGGGGACCGCGTGGCCTTCCACTGGGAGGGCGAGCCGGGGGATACGCGCACGATCACCTACGAGGACCTGCGCGCCTCGGTGTGCCAGGCCGCCAATGCCCTGACGGAGCTCGGCGTGCAGGCCGGCGACAAGATCGCCATCTACATGCCCATGATCCCCGAGACCGTGGTGGCGATGCTGGCCTGCGCCCGGCTGGGTGCGCCGCACACAGTGGTCTTCGGTGGTTTCTCGTCCGACGCACTGCGGGGACGCATCCTCGACTGCGACGCCCGCTTCGTGATCACGGCCGACGGCGGGAACCGACGAGGTGCGCCCAGCGCGCTCAAGCCGGCGGTCGACGAGGCATTGGAGGAGTGTCCGGACGTCCGCCGGGTCCTCGTGGTGAGGCGCACCGGGCAGGAGGTCGCTTGGGACGACTCCCGCGACGTGTGGTGGCATGAGGTCGTAGACCGCCAGCCCGCGCAGCACGAAGCGCAGGCCTTCGATGCGGAGCACCCGCTGTACATCATGTACACCAGCGGCACGACCGCGAAGCCGAAGGGCATCCTGCACACAAGCGGCGGTTATCTCACCCACGTCTCGGCCACGCACCGGCTCATCTTCGACCTGAAGCCGGAGACGGACGTGTTCTGGACGGCCGCCGACATCGGCTGGGTCACCGGCCACAGCTATATCGTGTACGGGCCCCTCGCCAACGCCACCACCTCGGTGATGTACGAGGGCACCCCCGACACGCCCGGCCGCGACCGCTGGTGGCAGATCGTCGAGCGCTACGGCGTCAACATCCTGTACACCGCGCCCACGACGATCCGCACGTTCATGAAGTGGGGCGAGGACCTGCCCGCGGCCCACGACCTCTCGAGCTTGCGCCTTCTCGGCTCGGTCGGGGAGCCCATAAACCCTGAGGCCTGGATCTGGTACCGGACCCACATCGGCGGCGGCCGGTGCCCCATCGTCGACACCTGGTGGCAGACAGAGACCGGCGGCATCATGATCACGCCGTTGCCGGGAATCACCGCGACCAAGCCCGGTGCGGCCATGACACCGTTCCCGGGCGTTGCCGCCGACGTCATCGACAACGACGGTCATTCCGTGGGCAACGGCGAAGGCGGGTACCTGGTCATCACGGAACCGTGGCCGGGCATGCTGCGCGGGATCTACGGCGACGACGAGCGCTACAAGGAGACGTACTGGTCGCGGTTCCCCGGGCGCTACTTCGCCGGGGACGGCGCCAAGCGCGACGAGGACGGAGACGTGTGGCTGCTCGGTCGGGTCGACGACGTCATGAACATCTCGGGCCACCGCATCTCCACTACCGAGGTGGAGCACGCGCTGGTCGGGCACCCGGCCGTGGCCGAGGCCGCGGTGGTCGGCGCGAAGGACGAGACCACCGGCCAGGCCATCGTCGCGTTCGTGACGGTGAAGGGTGCGGAGAAGGCCGATGGCGAGGCAGGCGAGGCGCTCGTGCGCGAGCTGCGCGACCACGTGGCACGGGAGATCGGCCCTATTGCGAAACCCCGTCAGATCATGCTCACGCCTGAGCTGCCGAAGACCCGCAGCGGCAAGATCATGCGCCGCCTCCTCCGCGACGTCGCCGACGACCGCCCGCTGGGCGACGTGACCACTCTGCTCGATCCGACGGTCGTGAACTCCATAAAGGAGCACATGGCCGAGGGTGGCGACGACAAGGAGTAGAGCGCGCATGCCCCACCTGGACCACATCATCGTGCCGGTGGCCGACGCAGCGGCCAGCCTCCGCTTTTACACCGAGGTACTCGGGTTCGAGGCTGACGGGGAGGACGGGCCGTTCTCTGTCGTGCGAATCAACGCCGACACGTTGCTGCTACTCGCGCCGTGGGGCACTAGTGGCGGTCACCACTATGCGTTCGCCCTGACGGCGACCGAGTTCGGCAAGGCTTTCGCCCGTATCAAGGAGGCCGGTGTCCCCTACGGTGACTCGTACCACGACGTGGGAAACATGGAGGGACCGGGCAAGGAGTTCGGGGCCCGTGGCATGGCTCCGTCCCTGTATGTGTTCGATCCCGACCAGCACCTGATCGAGATCCGGCACTACGGAGAGGTTCCCGGTTCCCCCTGACACTCCTGGCGATTTACACGCATCGCTACGCCGGCGCGTGCACCTCCAGGACGGTGGCCGAGCCCATGCCGCCTCCTGCGCAGAGCGTTCCGACACCGACCCCACCGCCACGGCGCCGGAGCTCGTGGATCAAGGTCACCAAGATGCGGGCGCCCGATGCGGCGATCGGGTGGCCGATGCCGACCGCGCCGCCGTTCACGTTGACGATGTCGTGGGAAAAGCCAAGCTTGCGGGAGCAGGCCACCGCCATCGTCGCGAAAGCCTCGTTGATCTCCACCAGGTCGACGTCGGACTCACTGAGCCCCGCCCGCGCCAGCGCGCGCGGCACGCAGATCGTCGGCGCCAGGCCAGTACGCGCCGGTTCTATCCCGCACGAGTTCCACGCGAGCACTGTGGCCAAGGGCTCCAAGCCGTGGTTCTCGGCGTAAGCGCGGGACGTGAGCACCAGGGCGGCGCCGCCGTCGGCGATGCCCGAGGAGTTCCCGGCTGTGACCTGGCCGTCTGGCCCGCTCAGTGAGGGCAGTGCAGCCAGTTTCTCGAGGGAGGTGTCCCGTCGGGGGTGCTCGTCCGTGTTCACCGTCACTGTCTGGCCGCGGCCGACCGGCACCTGGACGGGGACGATCTCCTCGGCGAAGCGACCGTCGTCCGCCGCCGCTGCCGCGCGGATGTTGGAGTGGTAAGACCAGTAGTCCGACTCCTCACGCGTGATTCCGCACTCGCGCGCCGTGTTCTCGCCGACCGTGATCAGCATGTTCGTGTTGGGCGCGTCAGGAGTATTGGGGTGACTGGCCGGCAGGAACCGCTCGACGCCACCGAAAGGCATGGGCGACTTCTCGAATAGGAGCGGCCCGCGCGTCATGGTCTCGACGCCGCCCGCGATAACGGCATCGGCCATACCTGCGCGGATATTGGCCGCCGCATCCTGGAAGGCCATCATCCCGGTGGCACACTGACGCTGGACCGCGCCGCCGGGTGTGTCGGGCGGCAATCCGAGCGCATTGGCGACGTAGCGGGCGGTGCAGCCGCCCCCTTGGAGGACCTCGCCCAGGACGATGTCGTCGATGTCGCCGGGGTCGATGCCGGCTGCTGCGATTACGCCGGACACCGTCTGCATCCCGATGTCATGGATCGTGAGTGCCGCCATACTGCGACCAGATCGTCCGATCGGCGTGCGCGTGGCGGCAACGATGACTGGATCGGTTATCTCGGTCATTGGCTGCTCCTTAGGCGGGGACGAAGACGGGGATGGTGTACTCGTCGGAGATGGGCTGAAACTTCACCCTGAGCGTCATGCCGACCCGCAACTGGTCGAACGGGCAATCGACGACATTGGTCATCATGCGCGGACCCTCGGCCAGGTCGACGATGGCAGCCACGTAGGGCACGCGGTCCCGGAACGGGGGCTGGTCGTTGGCGTAGATCACCGACCAGGTGTAGAGGGTGCCCTCGCCACTGGCCTCGTACCACTCGACCTGCTCGCTCCAGCACTTGGGGCAGAAGGGGCGCGGGTAATAGGAGTAGGCGCTGCAGTCCAGACAGTGCCGGATCAGCAACCGCTCCTCGCGGGCGGCCTCCCAGAAGGCAAAGGTGTCGCCCTCGGGTGTCGGGAGGTCGAAACGGACCGTAGTCAATGCGGGTCTCTTTCCCTGGGTCACACCCCTCCGGACCGCGCCGGCGGGAAAGGCGAACTCGGTGGTCTCCTCCGGGATTGACCCGGTGACGCGTCAGCCATGCTGCAACGAACCTGACGCCGACGTCAATTTTCGCGTCGGTTTCGTGGCTCGGAGGGGCCTCCTCGATGTTCATGGTCGTCAATTTGGTAACCAGTCGTGACAGCGGAGGAAGGTGTGAATCGGGAGGATGCCCGTCATCCCCGAACCGAGGCTGTTCGGGGACGCGCCGCCGTCGTCCGGCCCGGCGATCAGGCCACTTTCGGGGGCGTCTGAGTCGGACATCTTGGTCATAAGCTCGCCGCGACTTCGACGGAAGGACCCGCAATGCCGAAAGTAATCAAGGGGAACGCATCGCGAAAGCCTCCAGAGCCGGGGGACGAACCACTCAGACATCGAGGACTGGTTCCGGCGCCAGATGCCGCATCTCCAGCCCATCGTCCAGCGGTTGGACGAGACGATCCGAGCGACGATCCCGGGCCTGCACTACGCCGTCAAGTGGAAGAGGCCGTACTACGGGCTACCAGAAGTGGGGTGGATCATCGAGATGGCCGCCTACGACGTCTCCGTAAATGTCGTTTTCCTCAGCGGTGCGGGCTTCGGCTACCCACCGCCACTCGGGACAACCGGCCGGACGCGGTACGTCAAGGTGACTACCGTTGAGGAGGTACAACGACCGGAGCTGCTTAAGTGGATCGAGGAGGCGAGCCGCACACCCGGTTGGAAGTAAAGGGAGTCGCGCCAGGGTGACGGATCCATGCGACTCCGCGGCGACTCGTGCCGCACCGTGCTCCCACCCACTTCCGGCGAAGTGGACACCCGGGGCCCGCGCGGTAGTGGACCTCGTGGCACCGCTCAAACGTCGGAGCGCCGATCAGCGATACCTCGGGCAGTATGGCGCCCATCTCGGCGTTTGGGATCCTCGTGCAAGCCGAGGCACGGCGCGTCCTGTGACACGCCGGTGCCGCCCCTCGATTCCAAAGATCGCCGATTCGGTCGCGCTCCCAGCAGCATCGCGCTCACGATTCGACGCGCCTGCGAAGATGGCGAGAGTGGATGATGACCGCCGCCTATCGTTCGGCGACGACGCCGAGCAATACGACCGCGCGCGACCGTCGTATCCGGCAGCGGCAGTCGATGCCGCGATCGACGGCGCGAACATCCGACGGGTCCTGGACATTGGGTGCGGCACCGGAATCGCGTCGCAGCTGTTCCTCGATCGGGGGTGCGAGGTTGTCGGCGTGGAGCCCGACGAGCGGATGGCCGCCGTGGCCCACCGACGTGGTGTGAACGTCGTCGTCGCGCCATTCGAAACCTGGACGGCGCCCGCCGACCCGTTCGACCTCGTCATCTCCGCTCAGGCGTGGCACTGGGTTGATCAGAACATTGGGCCAACGGCGGCCGCCGACGCGCTGCGCCCGGGTGGCCGACTGGCACTGTTCTCGAACGGCTACGAGGAAGTGTCCCTGCGAGACGAGCTCGACGCGGTGTACCGCAAGCACGCACCCCACATAGTCGCCAAGACGTTCGTGCTCGGGCGGCACGCGCCAACGCTTCGGTCGGCGCACGCTGGTCCGATCGAGGGGTGCGGACGCTTTGGTCCAGTCCAGGAACAGTCATTCCAGTGGGAGCGCACCTATAGCCGCGACGAGTGGCTCGACCAGCTTCCAACGCACAGCGACCACAGAACATTGCGCGCAGAAGTGCTCAGCACGCTGCTCAGGCACATCCGTGCCGTGATCGACGCGAACGGCGGCACGCTCACCATCGGGCACACCACCGAGTTGCTGTTCGCCGCCAGACACTAGAGCGGCCGTTGCGTGCTCGGGCCTCGTGGTAGTTGCTCAGGCAAGAGCGTCGGTGCCATCCTCGAACATGCCGGGTAGTGGCACCTCTAACCGTGGCCCGGGACGCGGCGGGTGCGCCGCTCTATTCAATTTCCATGACCTTTTGAAGCAGCTCTTCCCACGGTACGGAGCCCCAACCCGATTTCTCGGCGATGGTCTTCGCAACTTCAGTCGCCTCCTCGACCCATAGGAGTTCGATGTCCTCGCCCGGTCCGATCTTTTGATCTCCTTTGACGTCGTGTGAAGCCTGGCCCCTGCCGATTTCAACCTCGGAGCCGAACCACGCGCCAAGCCAAATGTCTTGCCACTCCTTATGAGTCTCCTTCATGCGGACCGCCAGACGGGCGAGATGGGAATGTTCCGGGCGCTCCGCCATCTCGATTGCCCAATGGAGGCAGTATCTTGCACGGTGGAGATCCCCTTCGGGCTTTGTGGCTTCCGCCCGCTGCGTGTAGCCGTCCAGCTTTCCCCGCTCCTCGTCGGGCAAGATCTCCCGTAGGTTGTTCATCAGGCCTTTGACTATCGGTGACGAGCCCGTACTCGTTTCATGAGGCATGCGTGCAACCCTACACAGTGCCTGAAGTGGGACTTGGCACCCGATTCGGTCTTAGAGGATCGGCGGAATCTCACGCCACCTTTCGCCACCTCTAGCGAATAGGCCTACCCGGCGGCGTCATTGTAGGGACACCCTTTCCGAGTGAGTTCGTGTCGTTACCTTACGGTTGCGGTCGTGAAAGCGATCTATGCGCGGTTTCGCAGCTTGTTCGACCAGACGATCGTGCGCCGGGTCGGCCTCTCGGCGTTCGACCGCCATACAGCCAACACGACCGAGGTCCGATGGCTAGGCCAGAAGATCCGCCAGAACCCATTCGACGCCTGGACCATCCAGGAGCTGATCGTGGAGAGGCACGTGGACCTCGTCCTTGAGTGCGGCACTTACGAGGGTGGTCTGACCTTGTTCATGGCGAGCCTGTTCGACTTGCTGGGCCGCGGTCTGATCATCACGGTTGACATTGACGAACATATGACCGGCCCCCATCCCCGGATCGAACGGATCATGGGCAGTTCCACGGACCTGGAAGTGGTCGCCAAGGTATCGGCCCGCGTCGCCGAGATTGACCCGCGGGAGCTTCTCATCATTTTGGACAGCGACCACTCGGCGGGTCATGTCCTGGCTGAGCTTGAGGCGTACAGCGACCTGGTCCCGATCGGTGGGTATCTGGTCGTACAGGACGGAGTGGTCGACGAGCTGCGAAGGTTCCGCGAACACCGCCCCGGTCCCTTGGTGGCAATCCAACGGTTTGTAGCTCGGAATGGTCGCTTCGTCATCGACGAACCGGTCGGCCAAATTCCTATTTCACTACAGTCCGAGCGGGTGCCTGCGAAGGGTTCGATGAAGGCTAGACGCAGAATGTCGGCCGGACCCGTCTTACGAATCGCTGTGTAGGTATCCCACTCGTGCCGGAAATTGGCGCCAAATCCCGGGCGTAGGGGCTCCCTCGAGCAGCCCTGGTGGGGTAGCTGCGTGGCGCATAGCGCCACCGCACGGGCCCACTCAAGGCGACTGAGATGGGCTGCCTGGACAACAATGGTGACCAATGAATGTGCCTGAGACGAGATACGTCACTGTCGGAGAAGCCGATGTGGCCTATCAGGTTTTCGGCAACGGCCCTTCCGACCTTCTCTACGCGGGCGGTATGGGCAGCCACATCGAGGTGTATTGGCAATGGCCGCCATTCGCGGAACAAATGCGACGACTGTCTTCGTTCAGCAGGGTGATTCTCTTTGATCGCCGAGGTGCGGGTCTCTCTGACCCTGTTGCTCGCAACGCCATGCCGACGTGGGAAGACTGGGCTGAGGATATGGCCGCGGTTCTGGATGCAGCATGGTCCGATCGTGCTGCCGTGTTCGGATGGCTCGATGCCGGACCACCCGCGATGCTCTTCTCTGCGATGCACCCCGACAGGGTCAGCGCACTTGTCCTCGTGAACACGGCTGCCCGCACTCTTGTGGACACCGATTATCCGTTCGGATTGTCCGCCGAGACGATCGATGCATTGCGATCGTTTGTCGCTTCTGCCTGGGGAACGACTGAGTTCGCATCTATCGGCACTCCCGGATTTGCGAGAGATCCAGAATGGGTTCGATTGCTAGCCACGGCTCAACGGGCGTCTATGACTCCCAGGACCGCCGCGGCCCAGTTCGACTACGTCGTACGCACAAGCGATGTTCGGTGGGCTGTCCCCCTCATCCAGGTTCCAACCTTGGTGCTTCATGCTCGGGAAAATCCGGTCGTTCCCATCGAACTCGGTCGATTTCTTGCCGACCACATTCCGAACGCAAGTCTCGTGGAACTGCCGGGAGTTGACCTAGGTCCGTCCGCTCCTCGCAACCAGAAACTCATCACCGACGAGGTCACCCGTTTCCTCAGCGCTGAGCAACCGATTGCGGAAATAGACCGAGTGCTCACCACAGTGCTCTTCACCGACATCGTGCAGTCGACCGATACAGCGGCGGCTCTCGGCGATACGCATTGGCATGCCCTTTTGGACTCCCACGATCGCCTCGTACGGGAAGAGATCCGACGTTTTCGAGGGACGGAGGTGAAGACCACAGGGGACGGTTTCTTGGTTTCCTTTGACGGTCCCGCGAGGGCGATCCGATGTTCACAGTCGATCGTCAGTCACTCAAGGGATCTCGGACTTGAGCTGCGAATGGGACTTCATACCGGTGAGTGTGAAGTTCGAGCTCAGGATCTGGGGGGTCTTGCTGTCCACATAGCTGCCCGAGTGAGTGCGCTGGCTGGTCCCGGTGAGATCTTTGTGTCTGCCACAGTCAAAGACTTGGTCATAGGCTCCGGCATCGAGTTCGAGGATCGAGGAGATCAAGAGCTTAAGGGCGTTCCCGGAGTATGGAGGCTGTTCTCAGTAGTCGATTGAGGGACAGACACTCCGTGCCGGATCGAAGATCTGCTCTGCACGTCCGCTGTCCGGTGTAGTGGGACGGGCGCAGACCCCCGCGCTCATTCGCCTTCCGGAAAGTCTGCCGACCGGCTCACCTCGGCCCACCGCTCGGCCTCAGCGGCTCGTACCCGTGACGACTCGTCAGCTGACCTCACTACACCATCTCCGAGTAACAGACGCAGCGGCGGTTCGTCGAGATCAACAAGGTCGAGAATGATGTTGGCGGCTCGCTTTGGATCACCACGCCACGTCGAGACGGTCGATTCTCGAAAGCGATTCATGGCCCCGACCGTGTCCTCGTAGTCGGTGCCCACGGTCGAGGTGTGCATCGACGAGCCTCCCCAGTCGGTCCTGAATCCGCCGGGTTCGACGATCGTCACTCTGATGCCAAGCGGCTTCACCTCCGCGTTCAACACCTCGGAAAACCCCTCAACGCCAAACTTTGCCGTCTGGTACGCGCCCAGTCCTGGTGAGCCGCCTACCCGCCCGGCTATTGATGAGAACTGCAGGAAGTAGCCAGAACGCTGTCGATGAAATATAGGAAGCGCCGCCTTTGTGACGTTGACGACACCGAAGAGGTTCGTCTCGATCTGATCGCGAAAGCTCTCCTCTGACATCTCCTCGATGGGAGCACTATCGGCGTAGCCCGGCATTGTTGACGACAATGTCGAGCGAAGCAAAAGAATTGATGGCTGCATCGACCGCTCTCTTTGCTGCGGCGGAGTCGGTCACGTCAAGTGCAAATGGCACGACAGACTCACCATAGACTTTCGCGAGTGCATCGAGCTGATCTGGCTTCCGCGCCGTAGCGACGACTCGATCTCCGCGCTTAAGGGCGGCCTCGGTGATCTCCCGACCAAAGCCCCTGGAGCTTCCGGTGACTAACCAAGTCTTCTGCATGTGACTCGTCCTTTCGATCCCTAACACATGTGCAAGTTCTACTTGGATCGAGTGGCGAGCCGATCAGAGATCCTTGCCGCCAGCGGCTGCCGAGGGGCCGTAATGCGCTGCTGAGCCGGTCATTGTTCGGGAACCCTCCACGGCTATGAGAGGGACGTCAGGCGTGCAGGGAGGTTGGTCGCATGTCGGATCGTCCAGCAGTATCTTTCGAAGATGAGCGACAAAGGCATGGTGTACGACTACGGACCCGACCTCTACACGGAAGCCGACGGTCAAGACGACACGCTCGTCAACCTCGGCCCGCTTCGTCCCCTGGCCGGTGTCTGGACCAGTGTCAAAGGGGCCGATGTTCACCCCGTAGGTCCGGGGTCAGATATCAGTGGCCTCGTGGTCGACGGCGACGAACACCAGGCTTTCGTCGAACACTACGAGCTGCAACCGATCGACCGCCAGACCAACGGACCACAGTTGTTCTACGGCCTGCGTTACCACACGCATATCGTCAAGCCGGATGAAGTCGAGACGTTCCATGACCAGGTCGGTTACTGGCTGTGGGAACCCGCGGCGCGAACGGTTCTCCACACGCTTGCGATTCCGCGAGGTCAGGTGCTCCTCGCGGCGGGTCATGCCGAACCTGACGCAAAGGAGTTTGAGGTCAGCGCTACGCTCGGTTCGGAGGTGTACGGCATTGCCTCCAACCCGTTCCTTGACCGCGCCTTCCGGACGGTCAGTTTCCGCCTCCGCGTCACGATCAATGACAGCGGGACGTGGTCATATGAGGAGCACACCTCAATCCGCATTCCCGATCGGGACGGCTTAGTCGACCACATCGACCGCAACACGCTCCGCCGGGTCCGCGGGCCGAGACCGAACCCGCTTGCAACAGCGGCGAACTCTCCTCTCAAGGGGTGATTCACGCAGCGGATTGGGTGACGAAAGTCGCATAGCCGGCGATAGGAAATGGTCCAACAACCGCGGGTGGGTTCACGGATACCATCCTGAATCATGTTCATGGCTGTCAAGTTGGTAAACCAGCCGTGACAGTGGAGGAAGTCTGTCCCTGCATCCCCGAACCTGTGGTATGCGATACCCCAACAGGCTCTCGCCGACCACCCCGATCAGTCGGGACTTTCGGCTCGCTGGATCCGACAAGTGCCATGGCGTAGAACGTAGGAGACAGTGTCTGTTTAACCCGGGCTGTCACACGCTGGGATCGGTGTCGGCGACCGAGCAGAGGTCATTAGTGCAGTGCCGGTGAGGGGTATCCATCGTGAGGGCTGTCCGCCAAGCGAGATGGGGTGCCCCGATGAGGAAGCGTCCACGTAGTTGGCAATATCTCTCAGTCTCCGCTGCGTCATTGCTGCTCGTTGTAACCGGGATGTTGGCTGTGGCCGCACCGGCGTCGGCCAGCACTGCCCAGGTGGTGCCCGGGGTCAGCCCCCTCAATGGCGTGGCCTGTCCCAGCGCTACCACCTGTGTGGCGGTGGGCGACAGCGCCGTGGTGACCATCACCAACGGCACCGTGAGCGCCCCCCAGGCTGTGTCGGGAACGAACCTGGACCTTCTTGGCGTGGCCTGTCCCACCGCGACCACATGCGTGGCGGTAGGAGAAAACGCTTCGTTTCAGGGCATGGTGGTGCCCATCACCAACGGCACCCCGGGCACCGCCGTCGTGGTGCCGGGGACCGTGGGACTTGAGGGCGTGGCATGTCCCAGTGCCACCACCTGCATAGCGGTGGGTTTCGGCAGTGGAGTGGTCGTACCTATCACCAACGGCACCCCCGGCACCCCCCAGGCAGTGCCGGGGGCCCCATTCCTCTTTGGCGTGGCCTGTCCCAGCGCCACCACCTGCATAGCGGTTGGGAACAACGATTTTGAGGGCGTGGTCGTACCTATCACCAACGGCACCCCGGGCTCCCCCCAGATGATGCCATCGACCCCGTTCCTCACTGGCGTGGCCTGTGCCAGCATCACCACCTGCGTGGCGGTGGGGAACAACGCTGCGGCGGGCGGCGTGGGCGGCGCGGTGGTACCCATCACCAACGGCACCGTGGGCATCCCCCAGGTGGTGCCGACAGTCAATGGCGTGGCCTGTCCCAGTGCCACCAGCTGCATAGCGGTGGGTTTCAGTATTTCGGGCCAAGGGCAGATAGTGCCCATCACCAACGGCACCGTGGGCGCCCCCCAGGCGGTGTCGGGAACGAACCTGGACCTTCTTGGCGTGGCCTGTCCCCGAGCCAGCACCTGCGTGGCGGTGGGCGAAGACGTTGGACTCCAGGAAGGCGTGGTGGCCGTGTTGCAGCTCCGAGCGGGACCCCATGTGCCCTTGAGCGTCGCTCTGTGTGAACACGGCGGCTGGCAGAGCCTGACCAACGTGCAAGGGCAGCCGTTCAAAAACCAAGGCCAGTGCATCAGCTATTTCATCCATAACCCAGTCAGCCTCGCCGACCTGGCTGGTTCGTTTTCCGGCACAGAGTTCCCAGCGATGCCTGAGCACGAGTGCTCGCCCTCGGGGGGGTCCACAACGTCCTTCTTCGCCACTTATCCTGGGAGCTCCGCGGTGGGGACGGTGACGCTCGACATTGAGGCTTGCGGCCCCGCCCTTGGTCCGTCCACAGTCGGCGGACTCTTTACCATCGCGACGAGCGTTGGCACACTTGTTGGCGACGTATCTGGCACCTTCGTTAACGAGCTGACGCTCACCGTTAGCTCGGGAAGCGAGGCCTTCTCGGCGACGACGGGCGCCATCCACGTGAGCATTCAGGAGCTTCCCGGAGGGACGTACCGTGAGATACCCGTGACTATGACGGTCACGATCCCCTAGCTTCGATTCTTCGCGTGACGACGTGAACTGACGCGTCGAAAGACGCGAAAACGCCCTCCTTGCAAGGGATACTGGGGTTTGCGACAACCAACAGTCCCAACCAAGGAGGGCACTTCCGAGATGCACGCTACCAGCACGCGCCGCGCCGTGGTGGAATCCGGTGGCGACCAAGTCGTCTCCCATGTCGGGCTGCACGCGCTCGGGTCCTTGGCCGACGCACTCGGTCTGAGCGACGCGCTCTCGGCCCGGATCCCGGCGCGCTCGGCCCGCCTCCCGCTCCACGACCGGGGCAAGGTCCTGGTCCAGGCCATGGTGATGTTGGCGGGCGGCGGCGAGTGCTGCTCTGACATCGAGTACCTGCGGGCCGAAGAGGGTCTCTTCGCCGACGTGTGCTCGGATTCGACCTTGTATCGCACCTTCACCGAGGATCTCACCCCCGAGACGCTCGCCTCGGTGCAAGCGGGCTTCGCCGAGGTGCGAGCCATGGTGTGGAAGAAGCTGAAGTTGACCAAGGGCGCCGACCCGGTCGTCCTCGACATCGACGCCACGCTCACCGACGTGCACTCGGAGAACAAAGAGGGCACGGGTCCGAACTACAAGGGCGGCTACGGCTTTCACGACATGGGCTGCTGGGCCGACGCGACGGGCGAGACGCTCGCGATGCTGTCTCGTCCGGGCAACGCCGGGGCCAACGACGCCGAGGACCACCTCTTTGTGCTCGACGCCGCCATCGCCCAGCTACCCGGGGTCATCGCGGCGGGACATCGCGACGACTCCTTGAGAGAAGAGGTCCGCCGACGCATCGTCGTGCGCACCGACTCAGCCGGTGCGACCAAGGATTTCGTCTGGGGCTGCTTCGACCGCCACGTCGGCTTCTCGGTCTCGGCCCGCACAAACGCCCAGGTCTACGGGGCCATCGTCGCCATCGCCGGCGAGGGCCGACACTGGAAACGAGCCCGGCGCCAAGACGGCCGGCGCCGCAAGGGAGCGGCCGTGTGCGAGGTGACCGATCTGGTGGACCTCTCAGAGTGGCCGCCGGGCACCCGGCTCATCATCCGGCGCGAGCCACTGCACCAAGGAGCCCAACAGAGCTTGTTCCCCGACCTCGAGTACCGCTACGTCGGCTTCTACACCGACCAGTTGGGCAGCCCCGTCGCCCTCGACGTGTTCCACCGGGCCCATGCTCATGTGGAGGACCACATCGAGCGGCTCAAGGACTCGGGGCTCTGCCGCATGCCGTTCACCTCCTTGGACGCGAACCGGGCCTGGTTGGCCGAAGTGTGCATGGCGGCGGACCTCGTGCGTTGGTTCCAGCTGCTGTGTCTGTCGGGTGCGCTCGCGAGCGCCGAACCCAAGGCGCTGCGTTGGCGCATCTGGCACGCGCCGGCACGCATGGTGCGCTCGGGGCGTCAGCACATCGTGCGCATCCTCGACGGCTGGCCCGATGCCGATGTGCTCCTGCGCGCCTATGAGCGCGTCATCCTGCTCAGCTGACCGCCAGTTCCTAGCCACCCTCCCGTGAGCGACCGCTTGACCTTGCGCGCCCTTGCACGGCTCAAAGCCAGATACGTGGCGACGCGGACACCCGATGATGCTTCTCGTCACGGTGCACGGCCGTCCAAGGCGACCCGACAGTGATCACGCGCGGCCCTTCAGACCGTTTCGTCGCCCTGGCGGAGTCCAGGCGAAGAATCGAAGCTAGGCGAGGGCCATCCAGCGGATGTGTTGCGATCTGGGAGGTTTCGCGAATATCCCCGACCCGGTGGTATGTGAGACGCCACTGGCTCTCGTCCGCCCGACCGACCACACCGAGCAGTCGGAACTTTTCCGCTCGCTGGAACCGACAAGCGCTATGGCGTAGAACGTAGGAGACAGTGTCTGACTAATCCGGGCTGTCACACGCTGGGATCGGTGTCGGCGACCGAGCAGAGCTAGCTCATTGGTGCAGTGCCGGTGAGGGGTATCCATCGTGCGGGCTGTCCGCCAAGCGATATGGAGTGCCCCGATGTGGAACCGTCCACGTAGTTGGCAATATCTGTCAGTCTCCGCTGCGGCGTTGCTGCTCGTCGTCACCGGGATGTTGACTGTGGTCGCACCGACGTCGGCCAGCACTGCCCAGGTGGTACCGGGGACCGCGTTCCTTGATGGCGTGGCCTGTCCCAACGCCACCACCTGCGAGGCGGTGGGGCAAAATGGTTCCAACCCACCGCAGGGGGTGGTGGTGCCCATCACCAACGGCACCCCGGGCACCGCCCAGGTGGTGTCGGGGACCCAGTTCCCTTAATGGTGTGGCCTGTTCCAGCGCCACCACCTGCGAGGCGGTGGGGAACACCGCTTCTACTTCGGCTACTTCCCAGGGGGTGGTGGTGCCCATCACCAGCGGCACCCCGGGCACCGCCCAGGTGGTGTCGGGGACCTATTGGCTTTTTGACGTGGCCTGTCCCAGCGCCACCACCTGCGAGGCGGTGGGGGGAAACGCTTCGGGCCTGGGCGTGGTGGTGCCGATCAACAACGGCACCCCCGGCACCCCCCAGGTGGTGCCGGGGGTGCTGCCGGGGACCGGCCTTTATGGCGTGGCCTGTTCCAGCGCCACCACCTGCGAGGCGGTGGGCTTCAACGCTGCGGACCAGGGCGTGGTGGTGCCCATCACCAATGGCACCCCGGGCACCGTCCAGGTGGTGCCAGGGGCCGCCTTCCTCGATGGCGTGGTCTGTCCCAGCCCCACCACCTGCGAGGCTTCTTCCCAGGGCCTGTTGATGCCCATCACCAACGGCATCCCGGGCATCCCCCAGGTGGTGTCGGGGATCGAGGCCTTGGCCTGTGCCAGCGCCACCACCTGCGAGGCGGTGGGGGAAAACACTTTGGGCGAGGAGGTGGTGATGCCCATCAAAAACGGCACCCCGGGCACCGCCCAGGTGGTGTCGGTGAACGAGAACCTGGTGACCGAGAACCTTCGTGCCGTGGCCTGTCCCAGCCCCACCACCTGCGTGGCGGTGGGGAGTACCGCTTTGGGCCAGGGCGTGGTGGCCGTGGTCCTCCTAGCGGGTTCGACACACGTGCCCTTGAGTGTCGGTCTGTGTCAACACGGCGGGTGGCAGAGCCTGACCAACGTGCAAGGGCAGCCCTTTGGCAACCAAGGCCAGTGCATCACGTATCTGATGCATAACCCGGTGAGCGTTGCCGATCTGGCTGGTTCGTTCACCGGTACGACGCCGGTACCGTTCCCGCAGCACGGTTGTGGGCCCACGGAAGCCCTCCCCCAGTCCTTCGACGCCATTTATCCTGGACGTTCCGCGGTGGGAGCGGTGGATCTCGGCATTAGCAATTGCACCCCAGCAAACCCCTCCGGCTATGCATTTTCCATCGCGACGATTTTTGGCACTCTTAACGGCGTTGTGACTGGACCCTTTATGTCGCCGGACTTTGAGCTGACGCTCACCGTTGTCTCGGGAACCGGGGCGTTCGCAGCGATGACAGGCACGATCAATGTGAGCATTCAGGAGACTGGCGTACTAATAGATGACGGACGATTTGAGGTGGTGACCGGGTCGGTCACGGTCCCGTAAGCGGGGGGCATCCAGAGAATGTGTTGCAGCGGTCCGCGTAGCCACGTCTCTTCCTCGCGATTTCATATTTCCTCAGGCCGAACAATGGCCAGCTGGCCCTTCAATCGGCTATCCCCGAAGTGGCGGATAGCCCATCCCAGGCCAGCCGCCCAGACTTCGGGCACAGTCCTGGTTCACGATCCGAGCGGCCTCCTTGTTGGAACGACCAGGCAGAAGTGCTCGGTGTATCGTCGCCCGCCATGAGTTCCGAGCCAGCCCACCACGGGGTGGGGCGCATGACGTCGAACCCGAGTTCGGCCATCGAGCCAGCTGGTTCCACGTGTT
>CAWIBX010000006.1:0-430764 GCA_963834405.1 uncultured Acidimicrobiaceae bacterium
ACGAGGCACTGACCAAGCCGCTGACGGACCTGTCCGGTCCGCCCGAGAACGCCCCGAGGAGGCGGGGCTAACCTTCTCGCCGGAGCACGGGCTCAACGCAAAATTCGGTGAGCGAAACCGCGACGTTCCGTGAGCGCCGCGACAGATCGCGTCGAAGTGGTGGATCGGGTGAGCGGTCTGAGAGGGTCTGGAGGCGGTGCGCGACAGGACCCGTCACGACGAGCACGAAGCTGGCGCTCACAATCTTCGGCGACGAAACCGAAGGTCGCGGGTTCAATTCCTGCCGGAGATCTCTCATGCAGCGTTGTCGCTATTCGAACTCTGACGAGTTGCGGCACCTGCTTGGCCAGCTGCAACATAAGCATGAATGAAGGCGTCCCAAAAGCTCTCGTTCTCTGGAGCGCCAGAGCTAAATCGCCTAGTAGAAGGCGGGTTTCGACGCCGTGGACATGTCCTCGTCTCACTCTGCTCGCGATCCCTGCCTTCGTACAAACCATGGGATACCGCTGTCAACCGCCTCAATAGGCTTGTTCCGGAGGCAGCAGCACTATGAGTGCCTGAGGGCTTCGTGAATCAAGTGCAACCCTTCGCCGGGAATAGGCAACCGAGATTCAACCTTGTCGAAGCAAATTAAGAACTTGGTCCAGGTCCTCGATAGCTTCCCCATCCCAATCAGAATCCGCGTCATACCTATAGTACGTCTCGCCAGGTACACGAAGAAGAACCGCTCGTAGTCCAACTGCCACCGCCCCGGAAAGTTCAGAGCTTCCTCCGTCGCCGACGTATATACAGTCCGAGGGGTCAAGTCCCAGCCCCTCGAGCACTGCCCGGTACATCCTTGGATCAGGCTTTCGCCAGCCGACATCGCATGATCGGACCGCGCAATCAATGAAATCGGAATAAGGGAGGTCCGGCCAGATATCCAAGATCTCCGGTGTGCAATCGCTCAACAATCCGATCTTGAAACCTCGATCATGCAGCTCAACAAGGAGTTCGACTGAACCCCGGCGAGGTTGAAGCATTCGACGTTCGCTGGCCATCCGAACCTCTACCGCTCGACTTAGCGTTTCGCAGTTCACGACGAGCCCGAGTTCATTGCAAAGAAACAAGAGTGTTTGACGAAGATCTCCATATTGGCCCTTCGCCCTTGCATCGAAGGAGTCTCGAAGCACAGCACGGAACTCGTTTGCAGGTGCACCAAGGGCCTGAGCGAGCGCAACAGTATGGCGATCGCGGTCAACCTCGGCTCCGGTCAATGTGCCGAATAAGTCAAATATGACGCCGTCGATACGAACAGACTCTATTCCCATCCGGACATGCAAGAGGACGAACGTGAGGGGTATTCGCGAACCTGACTCCGAACGCCAATCGGCTTGGGGTTGACCTCGCTTCACTGCCGGGTGCCCAGATCGGCCGGGCAGAGGACGCGATTCTCCGACTGACGCAGGCGATGGGCTAGCTGGGGGAAGAAGTACGGCATCGCTGACCGGCTCCCCTTACCGTCGTCGGTCCGAATCGATGTCGATAACAACGACCTCCCACCTTCGAGTTCGGCACCCGAAGGTCGAATGACCTAGCGCCCTTGGAGTGCCGGCGTTATGCCTCGATCTCCACCTCGCAAGTGGCGGAGCCGATGATCTCAGGACCATTGGCGGGGGCCAGCACATCAAGTGCCGCAACCGCATGCTCCTTCGTGTCGAACTGCACGACACAAGTTCCAACTCCCGCTCCGTCGTTCAACCACATGCCCTTCTGAAGGCCTGGCAACCTCTTTGCCTCGGGAATGACGAATTCCTTGAGGATCGAGTGCCGGTGCTCGATGTCCGAGGCCGGATCGATCTTCACCTCTACCAAAACAGCGTGGGCCATTTGATGTTCCTTCCCGAGCCGGCTCGAGTCTGTCCCGTCCTGTCAGGCCGGGAACCAACTCGGTCGCGACTTCCACAACCCTGCATCACGGCGGCCCCGGTTACCGACCGCAACCGGGGGGACGAATATCTGCTTGACATGATATCGACTTAAGCCTATACTGACTGGACAATGCCACTGCCGAGGCACCCTCAGGTGGCCGAGTGGCTGAACAACCTCGATGACACCACGCGAGCCGAACTGGACGAAGCCCTCGCATATCTCGAACAGCATGGACGAGCGGCTGCCCTGCCCGACGTCCGCCATCGGATCCAAACCTCGAGGCACTTCCCCGACATGAGCGAGGTCCGCGTCGACATCGACCAGAGCCACGTGTATCGGGTGTTGGTCGGCTTTGGACCCGACGAAAGACCAGCGCTCCTGTTGGCCGGCAACAAAGCCGGGTCGGAAACGCCTGGTACGAGGCCAACGTGCCAATCGCTGACGAACGGTTCGACGCGTACCTGATTGCGCTTGAGAAGTCGAAGGAGAAGAGATGACCAACCTGCCCGAGGGATGGGACGAATACGACCCCAATCAGCACGAACGCAGCGAACAGCCCTCTTACAAGGCAGCCAGAGCTGCGGCGGACCAGCGAGCAGAGCGACGCAGGGCTGCCTACGGGGAAGCGCTCGCGGCTTTGCGCCGTGCCCGCTCTCTCACTCAGGTCGCCGTGGCTCAACGGCTGGGAGTCGCCCAGGGTGAGGTGTCGCGGATCGAGCATCAAGGCGACCTGCTGCTTTCGACACTGGCTCGCTACGTGGAGGGTATGGACGGGGAGCTCTCGCTGCTCGTTCGCTTTGGCGACGGCCGAACCATCGAGTTCAGCTCGGTACTCGAGGATCTCTTGGGGCCAGAGCACTTCGAAGAGGATGTGGTCGCCCCGGATCTAGCCAACCTCATCCAGCTCGCCGGATATCACGGTCGCTACCAGTACAAGGAGGAGGAGTTCCGTGCCCTTGCTACCGCCTGAGCTCGCCCACCCCTTCCACAGGCCTGCCCAGCGTGCCGCGGCGCGAGACCGCCTTGTTCATAGGGACGGCACTTTGCGATTGGTCGAGGCACTCGCGAGCAAGCCGGCTACGGCATGGTCGCCGGCCGAGAAAGCCGCCTTTCCGAGCATGACCAACGGAGTAGCTGATCCGCCGCCCCAACGGGTCACTCGCTGGGCGTCGCTGTTCGCCGAAGAGCTCGCGGAAGTGCACCGACTGGCTGCGAGCAAACAGCCGCTGAGCGACATGGAACTCCAAGAGGTCCTCTATCTGGCGGGTCGGCTCCTTTCGACCGTTACGGACTGGCCCATCGACAGGATTGACGACTTCTCGGTCGAATAGGTTTGGTCAGGAGGCTGAAGGAACCGGGCAACTCACTGTCCGGGCGACGTTGGCGGTCGGGCTTCCCGGATGGCGCTCCGTTGCAGAATTCCCCGTCAGACGTACCATTCTTCCGGACGGGCTCTCGGGTATGTTCCAACTCCACGCTGGGGGTTGATGAACAGGCCGGGTGTCGGAGTCGCATGAACGACCTCTACAACGAACCACGTAACGCTCATCGGCGCTTTCCTCAGCGCTTGCCTCGCAGCGCTTGCCTCATCCGATAAGGTCACGGAAGGTCACGTCGGAGAATGTGATCTTCTGGGGATCCCACCTTCGGCCCTCTGACCTGGGCTTTTTGGTGGAGGTGAAGGGACTCGAACCCTCGGCCTCTACATTGCGAATGTCTGGTTCTCGGCGTTATGACCAGGTCCTTTCCGAGGACTTTCCTGGTAACGGCGTTTCGATCCCCTCAGGTTCCCTCAGGATCCCTCCACTTCCCTCTCGATAAGGTCACGTAAGGTCACGCCGGAACGACGTCGGAGGGTGGTCGCGGACCGGTACTCACGACACCCATCGCCAGGCTCTGGGGATGCGCAACGAACAATGCTCCTTCCGTATTGACGACGATCACGCTCCTCGGCGAGCGATGGGACATCACCGGCCCTGAAAGGGCAGTGCTTTGTCGCCGGCAGAAGCCAACGCACTGTCCGCCAGTAGCCGGTCGACGACCCATCGGCTCACGCCCACCACGTCCCGCGCCAGGCCGTCTCCAAATTCGGCGTCGTTGACGCAGTCCCCATACCTTCGGGTTAGCGCCCGAAGGTCATTCGGAGACTCCGAGCAAGCCGCTGCGTTGCTCCCGGGAGACTCCGGGCGGAGTGGTTGAAGCAATGGCTATGGAGCGAGTGATGCACATGGTCCGATGGGCTGGCCGTTCGACCCGTGGACGCCTTCGGCCTTCAGTTGTGCGCAGTAGGCCCGGAGCTCTGCCCATTGTGCCGCGGTATGAGGCCCGTTGCCGTTGCCAGAGTTCGTGCCCCCGCTGGCTGAGGTCGCGCCCGAGCCACCAGTATCGATTGGCGGGGAGTCAAATCGCTTGGGTCGTCGTCCCTGACGGGGTGCTCAAGATGGCGGACGTGACGGTCGAACGCCCGGGCCACCAGGCCAGGAAGAGGCCGTTGCCGATAGTGGCGGCCACCCGGGTGCCATCGCTCAACACCACTGTGGCGGCGGACACCTCTGAGCCGGTGGAGCCCTCGGCGATGGTGTAGTTCTGGCCGTTGGCGGAAGCGCCTTGGAGGCGATCAAGGGTGATCTGGCCGGGCCCGGGCAGCGCAGGCTGACTGCCGCTGGCAATACTGAACTGGGTGCCGTCCGGGCCGCTCATGCACATTAGGGGTCCCTGGCTGGTTGTGTTCGCCCCAAAGAGCAGCAAGGTAAAAGGCCCGCGGGTGTCAGTGAGGGTGACGGTGCTCGGCAATGTGGGCGCGTCCGGTGGCGGATTAGTCGGCCTCGCTGCGCAGGCGGCCTCAGCGGCGGCGACCTGGCCGGGGGCCGGTGTGGTCGGCGACGCCGTCCAGGCCGCGAACGCAGGCGAGGTCCCAGCGCCCACGAGCACCACGAGGGCGGTAGCCACTCCGCTCGCGGCCAGGCCCACACCGCCGAGCGCGAACCCTCGCCGCTGACGATGGCGACGACGATCTGCGATCTCGGCCACGAGGTGTTCCTGGCGCGTGAGGAGTCGGGCATCGCTCAGGTATGGGATCGGAGGGACTTCGAGGTCATGCATCGGTGCTCCTATGAGAACGTGGGGTTGATGGTGATCGCGGTGAACTTCTGGCGGGCACTGGCCAGCCGAGAACGGACGGTGCCAATCGGTATACCGAGCGAGGCGGCCGCGTCGGCATATGAGAGCTCGCTCCACAACACGAGAAGAACGACGTCTCGCTCAGCCTGGGAAAGGGGACGCAGCGCATCGAGGGCCCGAGCCAGAGCCTCCTGAGCGTCGAGGTGCTCGATCGCGGTGTCCTCGGAGCTTGCGCCATCCGGCGGTGGTGGGACCCGCTCGAGAGCTGATCGATACCGTCCCAGTGACCGATCGGCATTGCGGGTGACGTTGTGAGCCACGCCGAGCAGCCAAGGCAAAGCGCTCGCGTTGGACAGCTGCAGCTTCCGGCGCCGCCCGAACGCCTCCAAGAACACGACGCTGGTCAAGTCCTCGGCTACCTGGAAATTTCCGGTCCGCCTGGCGCAGTAGGCGTAGACGGCACGCGAATGGCGCCTGAAGAGCAGGCCGAACGCCTCGGGGGTCCTTCCCCGCCATGGACACCAACTCGGCGTCACCAACTTTGCTGTACGAGCGCACACCATATAGTGTCCGCGAGCCCCGCGAAAGTTCGATTGACGGTTGACACCCTCCTTATGCCGGGTGGAATCGGGCGCTGCCGCTGGCTGCTATCTCGTGATCTCCGAACCTTCGGGATCAGTCAGCATCAGCACGGCATCCGCCTCAAGACCTGGCGAGTGCTTTCGCGAACGGGAAGCTCACGTACCACGACCTTCGGGTTCAGACCCGAAGGTCAGTCGTTGTTTAGCTGGTCGGTGAGCTCGAACGATGCACGAACTCGTCCCTCAAGGTTTCTCCTCCGGATTCGCTGAGCTCTCGGCCCGACGCAAGAACAAATCGGCGACCACCATGGTCCCAGGAGCGATCCGCGCCCCGGGTCCGGGGCGCATGATGACGTCTCGGTAGGCAAGGGGCTCGCCGCACTGTGAGCAGCAGACGGTGGGCTCGGTGTCGCGTCCGCAGTGGAGATGATTGAGGCGGGCGGGTGGCCCACTGTCGTCGGCCGCCCAACGGTCGCCCCACGCGAGCAGGGCCATGAGGGCCGGGACCAGATCGCCACCCATCTCGGTCAGCACGTAGTCGTAGCGAGGCGGATGCTCCTGGTAGGGGCGCCGCTCGATGACACCGCGTTCGACCAGGGTGTCGAGGCGCTCGGCCAAGACCTTGCGCGACACGCCGAGGTCGCGCTGGATGTCGTCGAATCGGCGTAAGCCCACCGCGATGCGCGCAATGACCAGCGGGGTCCACCATTCGCCGACGATGTCGAGCGTGCGGGCGAGTGAGCAGTGGAAGTCGGCGAAGCTCGTGCGCTGCATGTCGGGAGCGTAGCAGTGAGTTGACTAAAGAAACTCACTTCCCTAGAGTGGGTCCCCTGAAGATACCCGCTCGGAAGGAGACCCCGGATGCCGATGTTCGACCTGACCTTGCCCGCCGGTGCCCTCGAGCCCTCGGCGCTCGCCGAACTCGTGGAGGGCATCACCACGGCGTTGTTGCACTGGGAGGGGGCTCCGGACAACCCGGCATCCCGAGCGCTGGCGTGGGGCTTCGTACACGAGTTACCCGAGGGTGCGATCAATGTCGGCGGTGAGCCCGTCGAGCTCCCCTTCTACCGAGTCTTTCTGACGGTGCCACACGGCACGCCGGGCATCCACGGCCCGCTCAACGAGCCGCGGCGCAACAAGTTGGTGCGTCAGGTGACCGAGCTCGTCCTCGCCGCGGAGGGTTGCAGCGACGTCGATAAACACGGATCGCGCGTCTGGTGCATGATCAGGGAGCAGCCCGACGGCTTCTGGGGTGCGAGCGGACGCATCTTCCGCATGACCGACATCGCCGCGATCGTCATGGCCGACGAACCTGTGGCCTCCGCCGCGAGCCCCTCATGAACGCGCCCAACGGATCACAGCAATCGGGCGTGGCCGGCGCCTCCCCCAAGCCGACCGTCCTACAACACCGCGAAGTCCCTGAGGCGATCCGCTCCCTCGGCACCCTGGCCAATCCCAATTATGTCGACCTCTTCACGGCCGCAACGAGCGGCGCCCGGGACAGATCACCCGAGCAGTGGGCCCGGGGCGTGCTCGAACAGTCTCCCCTGGCGCGCCGCAATGCTCGTGTGCTCTGGCAGCTCATGGGCCTGCGTCTCGGACCACAGCATTCAGCCGACCACGTCCAAGGCTGGAAGATCGCGGCGCGCGGCGACGACTGGATCCGCCTCGAGACGGCCTCGTGGTATATGACCGCCCAAGCCGTGTGCTTGGTCGAAGAGGACCAGGTGTCTATCTCGTTGTCGCTCCGCTACGACCAGCCGGTCGCCCCCCTCGTCTGGGCCCTGGTATCGGGTCCGCACCAATGAGCAGTCCCGATCATGTTGCGCCAAGCCGTTCAACTCCTGACGAACTGAGCGTTCCGAACATGGCCAGCTCAGCGTATGTTTATGGGCCATGCTGTCGGAGGTGGCCCCGGCCCGATTTACGCGTTAACTACGACCGAATTCATGACGGTGCCGGTCGATGCCGCGCTGTGGCTTGATGATGAAAGTGCCGCCTGACCTGGGGCGACCATTTCCGACGCGCCCGCTCACGACATCGGACTGGATCCACGCAGAACGCACCCGACCATCGAGCGAGCCGCAATTTTGGGGTGGTCGTAGGTTTGTCGTTTGCCAGTCCTAAAGGACCACCTCTTTGCCAGAAGCATGGGACCACGTCGCGTCCACTTCGACCGGCTGTGGCGATGATCACGGAGGGTCTTGTCGGTGTCAAGTGGGCCGACGCTGACGGGCTGACGGAGGCGCCCCGGAGGGTTCTGTCTGGAGGGTTGGCTTCTCGTGCTGGCGATAGGACTCACCTTCGATGACGAGTTCCCACGCCGCGCTTTTCAGGCGGTCGATCGCGGACTGGGCGAGCAACGGGTCGGCCATGGCGCTCAGCCATTCGCTTGGGTCGCGGTTCGACGTCAGCACAGTGGCCTTGGCGTGGTGTCGTTCGACGCAGAGCTCGTAAAGGTCGGCGGTCTCGAGCATGTCGAGCGGCTGAAGGGCGAAGTCGTCGATCATGAGCAGGTCGACGCCGATGAGTTTGCGCATCTCTTGGTCGTAACTGGCGTCGAGGCGGGCCGCCTTCAGCCTCTTGTGCAGACGGTCGTGTCGTTCGAAGTGCACGCTGATGCGGCGCCGACAGGCGATGTGACCGAGCGCGGTCGCCATGAAGGTCTTGCCGACCCCGACCGGGACAGCGACAGACTGCAACATCTTCGGCGGTTGCTGCCGTGCGAGGTGCGAGTCACCTCGACGGTGCATCCTCTTTTCGGGCGGCTCCTGCCGGCGACGGGCTTCAAGCGAATCGATGGATCCCTCTACTTGGTCGTGGGGCTTCCCGACGGGTCGCCGGGGACCATCGCCGTCTCGGCGACGGACATCTTGGAGGACGAGCCGGTGGTCGAGCCCGCCGCGGCGCTGTCGGTGGAGGGGATCCGCGAGCTGCGTGCGCTGGTCGGCTCGATGAAGCCGAGGCGGCGGTCCCCATCGAGCGCCAAGAAGCGCAAATAGGCTCGACCGACCCTGCACGCGCCAACGAACAAGGGAGGTGAGCCTCTTTGCGAAGGCTCAGATTAGCCGCGCCCGCCCAGCTGGCTCTGGATATTCCGGGGCTTTGCGTCTCGCCAGTCGAACGGTGGTGGTCTCTGCCCGAAGAGGCCCAGGAGGCCGTCGTCTGTGTCCTGGCCCGGATGATCGCCGCCGGTGTCGTCGACGAGGCCGACGAGGAGGTGGATCCAGATGACGCTCACGTCTGAGCTCGCCTCCAAGGTCACGGCGTCGCACCTCGGTCGTGATGCATACGTATATGTGCGCCAGTCGACGTTCACGCAGATGCGTGAGCACACCGAGAGCTTGGAGCGCCAGTACGAGCTGGCCTCCCGGGCGCAGACTCTGGGCTGGCCGCCTCAGCAGGTGGTCGTGGTCGACAGCGACCTCGGCCGCTCCGGCGCCGACGCGACAGCCAGGGAGGGCTTCAAGAATCTGGTGGCCGACGTCGGCCTGGGCAAGGTCGGGATCATCTTGGGCATCGAGGTCTCCCGCCTCGCCCGCAACAATGCGGATTGGTATCAGCTGCTCGACCTTTGCGCGTTGACCAACACGCTGATCGCCGACGGCGACGGCCTGTATCACCCTGGCGACTTCAACGACCGTCTGGTCCTCGGCCTCAAAGGCACCATGTCGGAGGCTGAGCTGCACCTGATCCGCCACCGGCTCACGGCCGGGCTGCTCCATAAGGCGGCCAAGGGCGAGCTGCGCCAGGGCCTGCCGGTCGGATTCGTCTATGACGAGGCTGACCGGGTGGCGCTCGACCCCGACGAGGCGGTCATTGAGTCGATCGCCGTGGTCTTCCGGCGCTTCGAGGAGCTCGGGTCCGCCCGGCAGGTGATGCTGTCGCTGCTTGAGGACAACCTGCTCATCCCGCGCCGGCCCACCGGGTCGCGCCGGATCCGGTGGGCGCCGGCGAGCTACCCGGCGATCCACGACTTCCTGACCAACCCCGCCTACGCGGGCGCGTTCGTCTTCGGCCGCCGCCGAGACGAGAAGCGCCTTGACGTCGACGGTCGGCTCGTGAAGCGCACGCGTGAGCTCCCCCGCGACGAGTGGGCGGTGCTGATCCCCGACCATCATCCGGGGTTCGTCACCTGGGAGCGCTATGAGCGCACCCAGGACGAGCTTCGGGCGAACTGGCGGGCGCCGCGCGGCCACGGCGGCGGGGCGGTGCGGGAAGGGACCGCCCTTCTGCAGGGCCGGGTGCGCTGCGGCCGCTGCGGGCGGATGATGCAGGTGGGATATTCGGGCACGACGGGCGACACACCGCGCTATCTCTGTGGCCGGAACAAGTTGCTCTATGGCGGGGAACGAGGCTGCCAGAGCCTCGGCGGCCGCAGGCTCGAGAACCGCGTCCTCGAAGAAGTCTTTGCCATGCTCGAGCCGGCCAGCCTGGCGGCAACCGCAAAAGCGCTCGCCGAGGCCGACGCCAACCACCGCCGGCATGTCGCGGTCTTCGAACTGGCCGTCGAACGCGCCCGCTTCGAGGCCGAGCGGGCGCGCCGCCAGTTCGACGCCGTCGAGCCTGAGAACCGCCTCGTCGCGAGGACCCTCGAACGGTCGCTCGAGGAGGCCCTGACAGCGCAGCGACTGGCCGAGGCGAATCTCGCCGCTCAACGGCTCCGTCAGCCGACCAGACTCACCGAGGAGGAGACGGCGTGGCTCGAGCGGGCAGGGGCTGACGTGCGCGCCGTGTTCCACGCGCCCACCACCACGTGGCGGGAGCGCAAGCAGCTGCTGCGGGCAGTCATCACCGAGGTCGTCGTGACCGTGCACGCCGAGGAGCGCCGTGCCGACGTGAGTGTCGTGTGGGAGGGAGGTGCGACCGCCGCATTCGACATCGACCTCAACAAGACCGGCAAACACTTCCGGACGACGGATGAAAGCACCGTCGATCTGGTTCGCCGTCTGTCTGAGCGCTATGACGACAAGACAATCGCCGCGGTCTTGTCGAGGCAGGGCCGGCGCACCGGCACCGGCCTTCCGTTCACCCAGACGCGGGTGAAGACCCTCCGGAACTCACGGGGCATCGCCGCGTTTCAGCCGTCGACGGTCACACCCGCCGTCGATGATGTGCCGGTGGTCTCCATCACGAAGGCCGAGCAGATCCTCGGCGTCTCGAGGGTGACGCTGTATCGCTGGATGCATGATGGTTTCATCAACGGCGAGCAGCTCACGCCTGGTGGCCCCTGGCATATCCGCATCACCGATGAGGTTCGTCGCCGCATCGTCCCGGAGGTTCCCGACGGCTGGGTGGGGCTCGATCAGGCATCGAAGGTCCTCGGCGTCGCTCGTCAAACGGTGTTGCACAAGGTCCAACGCGGTGAGCTCCAGGCCGTCCACGTCAACCAGGGACGCAGGAAAGGCCTGCGTATCAACGTGAACGCGGCAAGCCCTGGACTCTTCGACACACCCAGATGAAAGGAAGGTGCAGTGTCAACCAATTCCGACGGGACCCATGATGAAGGCGTTGCGGGCCTGGCCGACGAAGCGCATGGACACCAGCTCGGACCAGATGGCGCGGTCATAGGTGACCTTGGCGCTCTCGTCCCAGGCCTCGAGCACCATGTGCGGATCCAACTTGGCCGCCCGGGCCCGCAGACCCGCCGAGGCAGCGTCGCGGCGGGACACCTCGTCGCTGAAGAGCTGCTCGAGGAACTCGATGTGGCCGAGGTTGTGCGTGCGGGCGAGGGCGAGGCGCTCGGGCAAGGTGGTGAGGAGCTGGCCGAGTTTGAGACGACGCATGAGGACCTTGAGCTCGGGCGACACCGACGGCGTGGGCGCGCTCATTGTCCCGCCTCGGTGACGCTGGCGAACTCGGAGGGATCACGAGCGAAGCGTCCTTGGATCACGACCGGTCTTGGAACCACGCCGGGATCGGTGTCCTCTCGGGCCCGTTCGAGCATGCGCGAGACGAGGTTCACGTCGACGGCCTCGGCCTCGAGGGCGCGACGGCAGGCCAGCTCGACGCGCTCGGGCCCCCACTTCTTGACTAGGCCCAAGAGGCGGTAGACCTGGCGCATCTTGGTCCACGGCAGTGGCGTGTCCAAGATGGCGGCGGCATAGACGCCGATGGAGGGACCGTGATCGGCCGCCATGCGCCCCAGGCGCTCGATGTCGCGGGTGGCATAGATCTCGGTGCCCGTGGGCATGTCGGCGGGGTCGGTGGACTTGCCCCCCGGAGGCTTGCGGGCATGAACCTTGACCAGCTCGCCTTTCAAGTACAGCTTGACCGTGGACGAGTCACGCCTGGCCCGCAGCGTTCGCCCGACCAGATGGTGCGGCACCGAATAGATCGCCTTGTCGACTTCGACATGGAAGTCGCGGTGGACCTTGGGATCGGACCACGTGGGCACATCGAAGGGTGCGCCGGGCCGGGGCAAGAGCAGGGGGAACTCTTCTGTCCGAAACGCCTCGATGGGCCGGCACTGCGTGGTGCCGTGGATGCGCATCCCGGCGGTGGTCGAGCACCAGGTCTCGGCGCGCACTCGGACATCGGTGAGGTCGACGAAGGACTCTCCGGCGAAGAAATTGTGCTGCACGTAGTGGACAACGCGTTCGACCCGTGGTTTGTCGGTCGGGGTGGCCACTCGGGCCGCGTCGATGACGAAGCCTCTGGACTGCGCGTACTCCATGAAGGCGTCGTTGATCCGCGGCGCGGTGTTCTCGGCTGTGATGACGATCGACTTCATGTTGTCGGGGATGACGACGGGGAACACCCCGCCCAAGAAGCTCCAGGCGGCCTCGAAGCCCTTGATCACCTCTTCAGTGGTCTGGAGGAACGTCGGCCAGACGAACTGGTGACGGCTGAAGCACGCCGTGAAGATCAGCCCGTGGCAAACCCTTCGGCGCTCCCCGTCGGGGACCAACCCGAGGCGTCCGAAGTCCACCTGGAGTTCTCGGCCCGGTGGCGGGTCGGCCACCCGGACGGTGACGGTGCGCCTTCCGGCTCCGCAGCGCTCGACACAGAAACGCGCCAGGGTACACGGCGGGACGACCACCCCACGACGGGCGAGCAGGATGCCGATCTTGGTGACCGTCAGATCACCCTTGAGCCAGTCCTTGATGTGCTCTTCCTCGGCAAGCAACACCCGCCACGCCGCGCCGTGTCCGTCGGGACGGTGCGGGCGGACCCGCTCGAGCACCTGGCCGATCAGCTCGTCGCTGAGCTGCTCCTCGCCGCCGGAGCGCTCAACGCCGAGTTCGATAGCAGCGGCGATGTAGCGCCTGACCGTCTTTCGATCGATGCCGACACCGTGGGCGATGGGGCGCTCGCCCTCGCCGCGCAGCCAGCGCCGCAGCGCCTCTTTGACCTGGACCACCGATACCTCCCGAAACGCCATGGGGCCTCCTCGCCAGCGGCTTGAGAGGCCCAGCCGAATGTCTTTCCGGCCGGCGTTGGTGGACCCTCAGGGTGGTCCCAAAACTGGCAAAGAGGGTGGTCCCATGTCACTGGCGAAACCAGCGATCAACTGGTCCCATGTGACTGGCAAACGACAAGGTTCATCTCGGTGTCGATAACTACGACCGCCACTTTCGGGCTGCAAGCCCGATGAAGCCGCTGGTCACGGGCCTTGCACTATGCAGCCGCCCAGGTGCTGCACTACTCAATATCGTCGCTTCCACGTTCAAGTCCCGAGAAACTCGCCCGCTACTGCCGGTCCTGGTGAGACCTTCGGGTTCGGTGCCGATGGGGAATGGGGCGGTTCTTTGCTCGGCAACGCGCAGGCGTCCCCAAGCGAGATCGGTAGAGCGCATTCGCGACCCCCAACCGCCCGGGTTCCCCTCTCTATTCTGCGCCGGCTCCGGACGCCTATGGGCGTACTCCGTTGGTACGAGGGGTTCCTCCATGCCCCGCTTCGCCCGGCCTGCCACGCAGCGGCGTCGCGTTGCTCGCGGCAACAGACGTCGATGCGGACGATCGACCGCGCCGTTGCGGACTACAGCGCGAACGCGCGCCCTGAAGCTGCCGCGTGAAACACGTGTCACGGCGTCAAGCGTTCGCCCCAAAGCAGAGCAACCGAGCTACCGCCGACAAAGCGGGACTCCAGCGGTGGTTGGCTGATGCGTTGCGCAGGGGTGGC
Source organism: uncultured Acidimicrobiaceae bacterium (assembly GCA_963834405.1). Taxonomy (GTDB): domain Bacteria; phylum Actinomycetota; class Acidimicrobiia; order Acidimicrobiales; family RAAP-2; genus Bog-473. The sequence continues at coordinate 13,738 of CAWIBX010000006.1, forward strand.
TGGTCCCGAACGCCCCGATAGAGAGCGCCGCGAAGAGTCCCGCCGATGCCAACACCACGAGGACCAGGGCGACCTTGATCGCGATCCGCCGCAGACCTCGTCGCCTGGACGTCGGCTCGACATTGGCGGATGCTGCTTGTTGTTTCGTTCTCACCGTTGATCTCTCCTTCGACTCAAGCGCGGCACGTCTGACAGATCGCCAGCATCAGGCCACGCGGCGGTGGACTAGCCAGACGGCCGTGGCCATGAGGAGCAGGGAAAGCACGAGCAGCCAGCCGCCCTCGATCCATTGGAATGGCCAGAACCGGCTGGCCGGCTGGTACGTCGCCAACGCCGTAAAGCCGTGGTGAAGGAGATACTGGCCGGGACTCATGTTTCCTAGGGTCGAGGCGGACGCGTGAGCGGATTGGCCGGGCGCCACGGGCGACTGGATCACGTGGCCGGGCGCGACCACCGTTGCGCCTATCTTCTGCAGAACCTGGTCGACGGTGGACAGGCTGACCGGCTTGCCGCCTCGGGTCCAACTCTGGCTCATCACCCAGGCACCAGGCGGCAGGTTCAACTTGCTGGTCACCACCGGCGCCTCGTAGTGCCGGCGCAGGAACGCCGCGGTCACGATGGCGAGCCCGCTCCACGCAACGAGGGTGGCGAACATGGCGGGGACGACCCGGCGGATCAGGATGCCGGCCACTACGCCAATCGCGAAGGCAACCAGCGCCCAGCCGGCAAGCGTGACCCCGCGCAGGTCGAACGTGGTAGCAGCGAGCGGGCTCAGGACGTATCTCCCGTCGATCTGGGGCCCGTAACACCAGGAGAAGAGGAAACCGAACGCTCCGGCCACGACCGCTACTGCGACCGCGAGCGGTGCGAGTGTGGCGGCGGTCCACCGTGCCCGCCCGAAGCCCTGGGTCCAGGTGAACCGGAAGGTGCCGGTCTCCAACTCTCTCGCCAACACCGGCGCGCCGACGAACGCTCCGAGCAGTGGCGGGATCACCTGGAACAGGACCGCGGTGAACGACAACACCGGCCCTGATCCGTAGGAGACGAAGCCCTGGTTTCGTAGCTGCTCGCCCGTGATGTACAGGTACACGCTGGCCGCGCCCAGCACTGCGACGACACCGGCCAACGTCGATCGATGCTGCCGCCAGGTGACCCAGGCCATCCTCCGCCACGGCACCAGGCGTGCGCAGGTATCGCGTCCCGGCTGCGCGGGCATCGTGAGTGCGGTCACTGTGCCACCTCCGTCGGTTCGGCAACTCGAACGCGCATCGGCCCGGGCAGCGACGCGGCGCCGGGCTCGCGCAGATACGCCAGCGCGAGTTCTTCAAGGGTGATTGGGCGGGCCTTCCAGCCTGGTGGCACCGGGTTGGCGCTCCCGTCCGTTCGAATTAGGAAATGAGTCTGCGCCTTGCTGTGCAGTGCGTGCACCACATCGAGGCGTTCGGCGTACCGGTCGGCTTCGGCGTCCGGGCCGCTCACGACGCGGTGGCATGTAAGAAGGTCATCGACCTCGCCGGCCACCTGGACACTGCCTCGCGAGAGGATGACGAGGTAATCGGCCACTCGCTCGAGCTCGGCCAGAACGTGAGAGGAGAGCACCACCGAGACGCCGTCGTCGGCCATGGCAGCCATCACGGTGGCCATGAAATCGTGGCGGGCCAGCGGGTCGAGCGACGCCATCGGCTCGTCCAGCACGAGGAGCCGCGGCCGTCGGCTCAGCGCCAAGGTGAGCGCGAGCTGGGCTTGCTGACCGCCCGATAGCTTGCCGGTCTTGCGATCGAGCGGGATGCCCAGCTCACCCAGTCGGGCTTTGGCGTAGCCCTGGTCGAAGCGCAGGTTCAGATTCCGAGTCAGGTGCAGCATGTCGGCGACGGACAGGTTCTTGTGCAGCGGTGCATCCTGGGCGACGAACGCGATGCCGTCGCGGGCACCAGGCGACCCGGCCGGTGCACCCCCCAGCACGGAGACCGTGCCAGCGCTCGGAACCGTTAGGCCGACCGCCAAGTTCAACAGGGTCGTCTTGCCGGCGCCGTTCGGTCCGACCAGCGCCGTCACGTGTCCGTCGGGAATGGCCAGCGAGCACTCGCGCAGCGCCCAGGTATTGCCATAGCGTTTACCGAGGCCGTTGGCCTCGATGACGTTCATGCCACACCCTCCGCCCCGCCGCTCGCCGCGCCTTGGCGAACGCCCGAGCCACTGCGATGCTCACGAAATTCCCGCAGCGCGCTGGTGAAGAGCGCAACGATCCCGTCCTCGTCCAGCCCCGCCGTGTCCGCGGTAGTCAGCCAGCCGAGCAAGGAACGCCGAAGCGCGGTCAGCTCGGGTAGCGCGACCGGGTTTAGAGTGGACTGGACGAACGTACCCTGGCCGGGCCGCCCAACGGTGAGGCCCTTGGTCTCCAACTCGCGGTAGGCCTTGGCCACCGTGTTCGGATTGATCGCCAGCGAGGCGACCACATCTTTGACCCGCGGCAGCTGATCGCCCAGTTCGAGGGACCCGAGACGGAGGGCGTGCTCGACCTGGTGCACGAGCTGGAGGTAGGTCGGCACGCCTGAGGAGGGGTCGAGCGAGAACTCGATCGACGACATCGGGACACTTCCTTCGAGAACGGAAGCATCCCCTCCGTCAGCCTGGTCGCTTTTCTCTTTTTCTAGTGCCATAGTAAAAGGGTAAGGCATCGAGCCTGCCGTGTCAACGTCAGATGAATCTGGAGCTAGTTGGCGTGCACAGATCGCCCAACTCGGCGCTCGACGACGAGCAACCGTGTGGTGACTAATCCGTTTTCCCGCAGGTCAGCGGCCACTTTTGCCAACCTCGTAGCTAGGCACCTATCCGCGGCCCGATTCCAACCTGCGACGTTGCGCTGATCCTGCTCGAAGAGACTCTTCAAGTCCCGAAATAGATGATGGGTCTGCCCAGGCTCCCCGGCGGTAGAGGTTGACGGGTTGACGTAATAGGTTTGACGGGTTTACGCTGATGCCATGGGTGATGCCGTTGCAGGACTGCACGAGGGCTTCGGAGAGCGGCTCGGCGCGCTCCTCGGTCGCCACGAGAATGCCATCTCGGCCTTGACCTTCGACGAGGCGCGCCAGCTCGGCGCGCTGGGCGCGGAAGCCGCCGTGGCTCCGCTTATCTGGGCCGCCGCGGTCGGGGAGCGGTGGTCGACGACCACCGTGGCCGAGTTCTTGCATGTCACCCGCCAGGCGCTGCACAAGCGGGTGGTGAAGGGCACTGTTCTCGGTGTCCCCGGCCGGGGGACCACGTGGTTCCCGGTGTGGCAGTTCGACCTCGACGCCCACGAGGTTCGCTCGGTCGTGGCCGAGATAGTCGCCGCGTTCCGCGACGAGCTGGGCGCGGTCGATCCACTCGTGCTCGCGTCGTGGGCAACAACGGATCAGCCTGAGTTGGCCATGTCGCCCGAAGAGTGGCTCGCCGCCGGCAAGGATCCGAGCGAGGTCACGCGGATCGCCCGACGGACCGCGAGCGAGCTTGGCCGTTGAGTCTGGCGTCGCCGCCCGACGATCCGGCGGAGCTGATCGACTTCCCAGCCCGGACAGTCCCAGCTGATTATCCCTATTCGCGCATCCACCACGACCAGCACGAGGCTGAGTGGTTCTGCGACAAGGGGGACTGTCGGTTCGATCCGCCACCGGGAATCGAGTTCGGCACGTGCTACCTCTCTGGCCATCCGCTCGGCGCCTTCGTTGAGAAGTTCGGCCGCCTCCAGGTAATACCGCGATCACTGGTCGACCAGCATTCCTTGACGAGCCTTCGACTCGCGTCGCCCGTCCGCGTCGCCGACGCCACTGACCGGACCATCCTCGGGCGGTGGCATCTGTCGGCCGAGCTGTGGGCTGGTGACGATTACGAGGGTTCGCAACGCTGGGCCCACCGACTCCACCAAGCCGGTTTTGCCGGCATCTGGTACTCCGCCGCACACGATGTCCATGGCGGGCTGCACAGCTTGGCGCTCTTTGGCAAGCCCGGGTATCAGCCCGACGCCCTCCTCCGTTATTCAGACGAGCCGATCCCACAAGCGCTCATCGACGAGGCGGCGACGACCTTCGGCTTGGAAGTACTCCCCAGCGCCGCTCTGTAGCTCGAATCGCGGGCGTCGTTCTGGCGCGCCTATCGATGATGGTGCGAATACAGCTGAGGAGGACGCCCATCGACATGACACGGCCCACGGATTGCTCGAAAGTGGCTAACGCAACCTCGACTCTTCGCGAATTCATCGGTCGGGAGAACCAAGAACCCAGACATTTTCGATAGAGGACACGTAGCGCCCAAGTGCGCCCCCGACCGTGCCGAACATCCGGCGTTTCTCGAAGGCAGCCGATTCGCACGGACGGCCTCTACGGCGACTCACGTAGCGCTCATCAGCGCTTTCCCAAGCGCTTTCCTCACAGCGCTTTCCTCGCCGATAAGGTCACGTAAGGTCACATCGACGAAGCCACGCGATTTGGGGGACCCACCTTAGGCCTCTGAACTGGGCGTTTGGTGGAGGTGAAGGGACTCGAACCCTCGGCCTCTACATTGCGAAAGTACGGTTCTCAGTGTTTTGACCAGGCCCCTTTTCGAGGAGGTTCCTGGCAGCGGCGTTTCGATCCCCTCAGGTTCCCTCACACTCCCTCTCCTTCCCGCACGGTAAAGACACGTAAAGACACGCCGGATCGGACTTCGAGCGTGCTCACGCGTCGGTACTCACCTCCGATCGGCAGGCCCTCTCCATGCGCAGTGGCGCTCGGTTCCAGTTGGCGACGATCACGTTCCTTGGCGAGCGACAGGACATCTTCGACCTTGAAGCGGCGGTGCTTGTTGCCAATCAGACGACGGAACGCCCACGTTCTGTCCGTCCGAAGCCGGTCAACGACTCGTCGAGTTGGCCACCCGGTCATCCGCCGGGCCGTTTCCTAATCCCGGGTCGACGGCAGTGCGCCCTTCACCTTCGGGTTTCAGTACCCGAAGGTGAAGAGGAGAAGACAGCCAGGTCCAGGTGGCACGCCGCCGAATCAGGCTGGCGCGCAGCAACTGACCCTGGCGAGCCGAAAGCGCTCCTTACGAGGTGTAGCGGACATTGACGTGATGGATGGTGCCGTTGAAGGGAAAGGGGGCACGGTCGTAGTAGTCGAGCGAGACTCGTCCGCCGAGACATCGCCCGATGTCAAGACAATCGTTGGCGGTGAAGAGAAGGGGCGCACTGATCGGTACCTGACCTTGCGCGTACACGCTCCCGTTCACCCTTAACGTGATGTCGAGCGGACCTCCCGGACGGGGCTCTGGATAGGCCGTCTCGATTCGAATCTGAGTCCTGCCGGCCGGCACCGGGTCCGTCGAACGGATCTTGGTACGCATGATGATGAAGAGGTTGTATTCGTAGCAGAGAATTCCCTCGTCGAGATAGCAGGTTAGGCCACCGCCAGCTCCACCGAGGGCGTACAGCACGCCGGTGCCGTTCTCCGGTGTGTCGGCGTCGATGGTCACGATGTTGGCACGGTTCCCCAGCGCGGGCGCACAGAACTCTGGCATGCGCGTGACGTCGCCGGTGAAACTCCACTCGCGGTAGGGAGTCGAGATACGTAGTTCCGGATGGAAGACCGGGATCCACAGTCCCCCACCGATCGGGAACACGCTGTTGCGCGCCGCCTCGATGGCGAACTGCTCTTTCAGCTGCGCGAGCTTCTCGGGATGGGTGGCCGCGAGGTCGTTAGCTTGGCTCCAGTCGGAGCCCAGGTCGTAGAGCTCCCACTCATCCTGGTCCGGCGTCCACTCGTGGATCCCAGGAGGAAGGCCGGGCACCCAGGGCACGCGGGGGCCGAAAGCAGAGGCCAGCCACTCGTCGTGGTAGATGGCCCGGCTGCCCATGATCTCGAAGTACTGCGTCCGGAGGTGCCCCGGAGCGACGGCGTCGTCGAAGGCGTACATGAAACTCACGCCGTCGATCGGGTCTTGTTGAATGCCGTTCACGACACGGGGCGGCGTGATGCCGACGACCTCGTAGATCGTCGGCACGACGTCGTTGCAGTGGTGGAACTGCGGACGCGGGGTGGCATCAGGACGGATCTTGGAGGGCCAGCGGAGCGCCATCGGGTTGCGCGTTCCGCCGAAATGGGAGGCCAGCAGCTTCACGCCCTTGTACGGCGTACTCCCGGCCCAGGCCCACCCGGCATGGTACTGATTATCGACTTTGGGCGAACCGAGGACGTCGAGACCGCCGAGCTCGTCCAAGGCCTTGAGGTGCATGTCGAGGGTGGTCGGAATGCCGTTTTGGGCGAGCAGCTCGCTGATCGTGCCGTTTTGGCCTTCGCCCGACGAGCCGTTGTCGCCCCAGATGTAGAACACCAGCGTGTTCTCCCCGCAGCCCAGGGCATCGATCTCGTCGACGATCCGCCCGACTTGGACGTCGACGTGCTCGGCGAATCCAGCTGCGACCTCCATGCTCCTGCGGTGAAACGCTCGTTCGTCTTCGGGGACATCGTCCCACGCCTGCATCAGCGGGTGCCGCGGCGTCAGTTGGGCATCGGAGGGAATCCATCCGAGCTGCTTCTGACGCTCGAAGACGCGCTCGCGGTAGGCGTCCCAGCCGTCATCGAAGGCACCCGCATAGCGGTCTGACCACTCCTTCCAGATGTGATGTGGGGCGTGGAGGCACCCGCTCGCCCAGTACATGAAGAACGGCTTATCCGGCTCGAAGGCCTGGTGCCGATGCAGCCAGGCGATGGCGTCGTCAGCCAGGTCTTCGCTGAGGTGATAGCCCTCTTCGGGCGTGCGGGGCGGCAGCACCCCTGTCGTGTTGCGAACCAGATTGGGCTCGTACTGTGAGGCCTCGCCGGCCAGGAACCCGTAGAAGTACTCGAAGCCGATCTCCGAGGGCCAGTTGTGAAATGGTCCGGCCGTCGTTGTTTCGATCGCGGGCGTGTTGTGCCACTTGCCAAAGGCTGCCGTGGCGTAGCCGTAATGCTTGAGCACCTCGGCCGCGAGGGCGCTGCTCTTCGGGATCTCGCCCGCATAGCCATCCCAGTCGTTGGCGAGTTCGGCGATCTGACCGTTGCCGATGCGGTGGTGATTCCGTCCTGTTAGCAACGACGCACGGGTCGGTGAGCACATCGCCGTCGTGTGGAAGCGGTTGAAGCCGATACCCTCGCGATGGATACGGCTGAGGGTGTCAGTCCTGACCTCGCCTCCGAAGGTGTCGGGCAGGCCAGGCCCGGCGTCATCGATCAGGACGAGCAGGACATTGGGGGCGTCCTCGGATAGGCGACGAGGAGTGACCCGCTGGCCGTAAGTCGACTCCCGCATCGTCCGACCGGCAATACTTGCCGAAGGGGTCGGTGGAAACGGTAATACGTCTTGAGGTGTCACTAGGCGGTCCTTCTTTGTTCGTCGGCGATGGTGGTCAAGTCGTCTCGTGGTGGCGTAGCACCAATCAGGTTGTCAAAATGATTTGAGCCACACTGGATTGTCTATCAATCGGAGGGCTGGGCAGAGAGCGCGGCATCCCAGGTCTTGTGCCAGTGGCCGATGAGGGGTTCACCGACTCCGCCGACGAGCGACTGGGCGCCGCCGTCGTAGCCGCGTTGGCAGGCTTCGGTGGCCGCGTAGTCCTCCTGGTCGAGGATGCTCAGATTCACCCCCATCACCTCTTCGCAGGCGGCCCGTCCCTCGGCGTCCATCTCGCCGGGACGTCCTTCGATGAGGTGGACGACGCTCTCGCCCGGGTTAGCGCCAGGAGAGACCCGGTGCATTGAGCCGCCTTCCATATGGTCGACCAAGACGGTGGACGGGTAGATGCAGGTGACCATGATCGTGTCGAGCCGTTCGGGCCAGTTCGCTTCGGGCACGTCGGCGAGCCTCTCGATGCCCTTGAAGGGCACGCACATCCGACTGTGAGGTCCGAAGGTGTCGACCGCGCAGTGGTCGGAGAGGAACGGGAGCAGACTGTCGCGGTGCAGGGATGGCACGTGATAGGCCTCGTTGTTGAGGTCGATCATCAGTTTCCAGTTGGCAGCCTTGCGGAGCACCCGCTCAGAGCCGCTGCGGTAGCGGTCGTAGCCGAGCCATGCATACTCGTCGACCAAAGGGTCGAGGAACCCTTCAACTTCGACATCGGGTCGGAGACCTACCACGAGCAAGCCGGCCTGGACCGCCGCGGGAAGTCGCACTAACCCGCGCTCGTCGACGTCGAGTTCCGGAAAACGATCTCGGTTGGGCAAGCCGACCAGGTTGCCCCCCAGGTCGTAGTTCCATCCGTGATACGGGCAGGTGAGGCGGCGGCGATTGTCGAGGCCGTCGCACAGCGTCATGCCTCGATGCGAGCAGGCGTTCAGGAACGCGTAGAGCTCGCCATCGTGATGACGGGCGACTACCACCGGCACCCCGGCGACCTCCCGGGCGACGATGTCCCCGGGTTCTGAGACGTCGCCCGCCCACGCGATCACTTGCGGCGTTCGCCGAAAGAGCACCTCTCGTTCTCGCTCGAGGCGGTCGGGATCGGTGAAGACCGAACCCTCTCCGACAAAGGTCGAGGTTCCCAGGTCGGTCGTGTCGGCCAGGATGTTGGCGATCATGCGGCGCCCGATATCGATCATCTGCTTGGAGGCCGAGCGCGGTGTGTTTGCGTGTGTCGAACCGGTCATCGCTGGCCCCTGACCAATCGCCCCGGGCGGGCACCGGTGTCCACGCCGTCGCTGAACGTTACGACGCCGGACTTGATGGTCGCGGCGTAGCCCTTCGCTCGTTGTACCAGCCGTGACCCACCGGCGGGCAGGTCGGACACCACGATCGGCGGCTCGAGCTGCAGGGCGTCATAGTCGATGATGTTGACGTCGGCGAGCATGCCGGCCTCGAGGGTGCCGCGGTCGCAGAGGCCGTAGAGCCGGGCCGTGTCGCGAGTCTGCTTGCGGACCGCCAACTCCAGCGGGAGCAGCTGGCCCCGTTGGCGATCACGAGTCCAGTGGGTGAGCATGAAGGTTGGGATGGATGCGTCACAAATGACACCGCAATGCGCCCCGCCATCGCCGAGGCCATTGGCTGAACGAGGATGCAAGAGCATCTCGCGTGCCGGTTCGAGGTTCCCGTCGGCATAGTTGAGGATCGGCAGGTACAAGAGAGCGGTCCCATCGTCGGCCAAAAGAGCGTCGTACGCGACCTCGAGTGGCCCTCGCCCGAAGGCCGCGGCCAGCGCCGACAGGGAGCGCTCTGGGCCGGGCTCGTACTGGGGTGGATCCCCGAGGACAAACGTGCGGTCACAGGCAGCGGCCATTCGGATCGCCGTTTCCTCGTCAGGCTGCCACTCGAGAATGGCACGACGCATCTCCGCGGTCCGAAGCGCGCTGACGAGCGCGGCCGGCGTCAGCATTTGCGCTTTGAGCTCTTGGTAGGCGGGAACGACGTCGAAGATGCAGTAAGTGGTGAAATGCCCCGACAACAGGCCGGTGGCTCGCCCCGCGACCTGCGGCCACAGGTCGGCTCCCTCGTCCGCGGCCGCGGTTGTCATATCCATCAGCTCTCGCCAGAGGTCCGGTTCGGCATCGACCTGGACGAGCGCGAAGGTGACGGGGCGCTTGATCTTGGCGGACAGCCGACGCATCCAATCCACCTCCTTCGCCGGGCTCAGGACGTCTTCCCCGGCGACGCCGGCCGGAGCGAGCTCAAAAACACCGGCTGCCAGGTCGCCGAGCGCCTCTCCGATGCCGAACAGCTCGTCCTCGGCTGCATAGGTGCCCGGCACGGGTTCCCCGTCGATGGCTCGGTGGGCGATGGTCCGGGAGGTCGAGAACCCGAGCGCCCCGGCGCTGATGGCGTCACGGACGATTTCCCGCATGGCATCGATGTCTGCCGCGGTGGCCGGCTCGTTCCTGGCTCCGCGATCGCCCATGACGTATGTCCGGACGGCGCCGTGGGCGATCTGGGCCCCGACGTCAATCGCCCACTTGCGCCGGTCGAGTGCGTCGAGATACTCGGGGAACGACTCCCACTGCCAATCAATCCCCTCGGCGAGAGCGGTGCCTGGAATGTCCTCCACACCTTCCATGAGTCCGATGAGCCATTCCCGTCGTGCTGGGTGGACCGGCGCGAAGCCGACGCCACAGTTGCCCATGACCACAGTGGTGACACCGTGCAAGGCCGAGGGTGCGAGCAGATCGTCCCAGGTGGCCTGGCCGTCATAATGGGTGTGGATGTCGACCCAACCCGGCGTCACCAGGAGTCCGGTGGCATCGAAGACCGGGCATCCGGTGTCCGGGAGATCGGACCCGATGGCGACGATGCGGTCGCCCTCGATCGCGACATCTCCACGCACGGGCGGCGCGCCTGTCCCGTCGATGATCGTTCCGTTTCGGATCAACAGATCGGACACGCACGGCTCCTTGGTCAACCCCTCGGCGACGGGGGCAGGTCTGCTGGGTCCAAGGTCCCGTTGCGCGGTTCCTAAGACAGTTTCACTTTTTGTCTCACATAAGGTAACATCTTTCTCGTGGTGCTGACAACACTCGAGGTCGACCTACGAGAGCGCCTCGTGGCGGCAACGGCGGCAGTAATCGACGAGGAAGGACCTTTGGCCGTCCGGGTTGGCGAGATCGCCCGCCGCGCCGGGTGTTCACGGGCAACCGTGTACCGCTATGTCGCCGACAAGGATGAACTCGTCCGCGAGGTGCTCGTCTCGCGCTCGGCCGAGATCGCGATGCGGATTGAAGCCGACGTCGACGAAAGCGGCGACCCGTCCGACTGGATCGTCGACGGGCTTCTCGCTCACGCCGAAGCGATACGCGCCGAGCCGTGGTTCCAGGCGCTCGATCGTCAAGGAGCGACTACCGCCATCGCCCGTGTGGGTGGCGGCCCGCAAGCGGTCGCCGGCCTGGCGGTCCCGATCGTTGCACGATTCTTGAACCGTATCGCCGAACGCGGCGCGCTTCGCCCCGACATCACAATTGCGGAAGCGACCGAATGGCTGGTTGATGTCCACATCACCTTGCTCAGCCCCCTCTTTGCCGACCGCTCTCCCGATCAACGCGCTCGGGCGTTGCACAAATTCGTGGCATATCCACTACTCGTCCACCCCCAACCTCCCCAACGTCCCGAACTGATTGATCTGTGATCGGTGGCTGAATCGGCCTCCTTCGTTACCGCAGGTGCAGTACGCGGTTACGACATCTGGATCCTCAAGCAGCTGTCGCCCTGTGACCGCACCGAAGAATCGCTTGCCCGACCCAGGTCCTCCCTGTCCGAAATATCCGGATAGCTACCTAATACATCCGTGATCCGCACTACCGTTCAATTGCCGTTGGGCACGGCTCAAGCCAAGGGGGGAGAGTGCATGAAACGAGCGCTGCAACACGAGGGGTCGTATCGACTACGCAGGCAAGTTCTCCGGGTCTCGCTCTGCGGGTTCGGCGTTGTAGTTCTCTCCTTGCTGACGGGGTATCAAATGGCCCTCGCCGACGGAGCACCCGGCGTCATTGCACCCAGCGCTGCAGACCCCCACTACTGCGATGGGTGCACCCCCCCACTGATCTACAACGGTGGACCGGTCCTGGCCGCCGGTGGGTCCGGCTCACTCACGATCACACCCGTCTATTGGGCACCGTCGGGCTGGTCGCAGCCCTTCCCCTCCAGCTATCAGCCGATCGTCGACGGCTTCATCCACAATCTCGCGGTGGCGAGCGGCTCGTCGAAGGACGTCCTTTCCGTCGCGACCCAGTACTACCAGTCAACGAACGGCGCCAAGGCCGATGTGAGCTACGCCTTGAAGGCGGGCCAATCCATCACCGACAATGATCCATTCCCTTCGGGAGGGTGTTCGCCCGGGTCTGGTTACGAGGCCTGTGTTACCGACGCGCAGATCTAGGCCGAAGTGGCGCATGTCGTATCGGCCCACGGGCTGCCTACAGGCCTCGGCGAGTTCTACCCCGTCTTCTTTCCCCCAGGTGTCGAGACCCAGGATAAGGACGACTCGAATTCCGACTCGGGCTTTTGCGGCTACCACCGCAGTTTTGGGACGGGATCGGCCCTGCTCGACTACGCGAACATGCCGTACGAGAAGAGCGGTTGCGGCGACGGTCAGGAGCCCAACGGCAGCTATGCGGCCGACGGTGAGGTCAGCACTCTCAGCCACGAGCTGAGCGAAGCCATCACGGATCCCGCCGCCGACGGCTGGTTCGACTCGAGTGGCAACGAGATCGGAGACATCTGCTCTGATGCCTACGGCCCGGCACTCGGATCCACTTCCTCGAAGCACCCCAACACCACCAAGTACAACCAGGTCATCAACGGGGGCAAGTACTACACGCAGGAAGAGTTTTCCAACGCCGCATACTCGTCGCGCGGATTCGGCAACGGCTGCCAACAGAGCCAGGCGGAGGCGACCGTCAAGGCTCATGCAGCCCCTCCGTCGTCAGTCGCCACCATTTTCTCGGACGCGTCGCCGTTCATGCTCCCAGCCGACGGGACCACCACCACCGACGACCGGGTAGTGATCACCGACAAGGCCGGCTACGGCGTCAGCGGTGACCAGGTCACGTTCTCGGAGTACGCGGCATCCGGCGGCGGCCTCTGCGGGCAGCTGAGCGCCACCCAAGCCAAGACCGACGATGACGGAGTGGTGGACGTCACATACAGAACGACGAAGGACAACGTCGTCTGCTACATCGTGGCTACCGAGGCGTCTGGAGGGAAGAGTTCCCAGAGCATCGTCTACCAGGGCTCGACGCAGTCGAGCGCTCCCACGGCGAACGCCGACTTCCCGACCTCACTGGTACCGGGGGGCTCCCCAAAGCCGTTCAAACTGACCGTGACCAACAACTCGCCCGAAGCGATCACCTCCGCCCGTATCGACCTGGTGGTATTCCCTCACGGATCGGCGCCGAACCTCGATGCATCCAAGGTCCGGATCACGTACTCCACCATCGGACCCGACGGTCCCTTCACGAACATGGCGCTGACCGGCTCCACCGTGAACCACGGAGGTATCGACGGGATGGTCGGTCCACCCAAGGGAGACATCCTCGGCGGCAACAAGTCTGAGACGGTCTACTTCACAGTGGCCCTCGCCGCGGGGGCCCCAGTGGCACACAATCAACCGACTATGGAACTGGAGGGCTTTCTCGATCAGATCGATCCCGCTACGGGTTCGGGCACGACACTGGCCGACACCTACGCGACCGACGTAACGGCTTCCGGGGGCTCCTAGTGTCCCGGAAGGTTGAAGCGCTGTGAAAACGGAGTCATGCGCTGGCGTTGATGGCGGCGCAGTAGCCGGCGAGGCGCTCGAGGATCTGTTCGGCGCTCTTGGTCCACACGAACGGACGCGGGTTCTGGTTCCAGGTGGCGGCCCAGTCCAAGATGTCCGCCGCCAGTTCTTTTACGTTGCGATGTGCCGAGCGCTTCAGCTTCTTGGTGGTCAGCGCGGAGAACCACCGCTCCACGAGGTTCATCCACGACCCATACGTCGGGGTGAAGTGGAAGTGGAAGCGGCGGTGGCGCAGCAGCCAGCGGTGGACCTGGGGCGTCTTGTGGGTCTGAAGGTTGTCGAGGATCACGTGCACGTCGAGCTCCGCAGGAACTTCGCGGTTCACCTTGTTCAAGAAGGCGATGAAGTCGGTGCTGGTGTGGGACTTGCGGATGTCGGTGATCACCGTCCCCGTCGCCACGTCGAGGGCGGCGAAGAGGTCACAGGTGCCGTTGCGCTCGTAGTCGTGGGTGGCCCGAGCCGGCGTGGTGGGCAGCATGGGCAGGGTCGGAGCGGTGCGGTTGAGCGCTTGAATCTGGGGTTTCTCGTCGATGGCGAACACCGCGGCGGCGACCGGCGGGCTCATGTAGAGCGCGACCAGGTCGCGGATCTTCTCGATGAGGTCGGGGTCGGGCGAGACCTTGAAGGAGTCCTCGCGCCAGGGCTTGAGCCCGAAGGCCCGCCAAATCTCTCGCACCGTGGTGTGGCTGATCCCATGCTTGGCCGCCAGGGTGCGCGTCGACCAGTGCGTGGCGTCGGGCGGTGCGCTCTCGAGCGTCTCGACCACGACCGCTTCGATCACCTCGTCGCCGATCGTGCGCGCCGCCCCCGGGCGGGGGGCGTCGACGAGGGCGTCGAGGCGACCCTCGGCGAAGCGGTTGCGCCACTTGCCCACCGTCACCGGATTGCAGCCCAGCTCGGCCGCGATCTCGGCGTGAGTGGCTCTCCCGACCGCGCAGGCCAGCACGATCTTGGATCGCAATGCCAGCGCTTGGGACGAGGAATGCCGGCGCGCCCAGCGCTCCAATGTGGCGCGTTCCTCCGCGCTCAAGGTGATCTCGACAGTGGGGCGTCCTCGACGGGCCATGGCGTTCCTCCGATGTTGGCGTACAACACCGGATCAACGCGGGGCAACCGAGAAAATTCCCGTTCAGCCAAGATTTCTTGGCGCTTCAACCTTCCGGGACGCTAGAGCTCCGGCGCGTATGTGCTCGGTAATTGCAATGGTCCCCTCGCATCGGCGAACAGGGACGATGACGAGGGCGTCGGAGTCGCATGAACGACCTCTACAACGACCCACGTAACGCTCTCGGCGCTTCGTAGCCTGTGGGGATCCCACTTTAGGCCCCTGACCTGGCCTTTTCGTGGAGGTGAAGGGACTCGAACCCTCGGCCTCTGCGTTGCGAATGTATGTTTCTCGGCCTTCTGACCAGGCTCTTTTCTAAGATCTTCCTGGTAGAGACCTTTCGATCCCCTCAGAGTCCCTCACGATCCGTCCCCTTTCCTCTCGATAAGGTCACGTTTCTCAGGCCGTCCGTGTGCCGTTGCGGCACCGGTTCGCGTCGATGTACTCCTCGAGGTCTTCAACGTCATACCGGGTGGATCCGGCGACCTTCACTTTCGGCAGCTCACCCCGGTTGACGAGGCGTTCGATTGTCGCCCGAGAGACACTCAGATAATCCGCCGCGGCATCGATCGGCAAAAGTCGGCGAGGGCGCTTCTCGGGTGCGGGGGAACCCTGTTGAGCCAGATTGGTCGGCAGCCGGTCAAAGCCGGTGAGAATCGGACGCGATCTAAGCCTGTCAACCCCAGCCATTAGCGGTAAGCCCAATCCTCGGCCAACGACCCACCCGCATTACGACCCAAATCCCGTCGCTCGGCCACATTGTCTTGATCACCATCGTTCTGCCTCACGCCTCCAATGTCGGAATCCACCTAGCAGCCGGACATTTAGCCACTCGGCCCCCGCACGTCGCCAGGATCTTCATTCACCAGCTTCCGCTTGAATGTGGGATTCGCGACATTTGCTCGGGCCTGGGCGATTGAAAGGTCGCAAGCGCTGCGCGTCATATGGCGACGGCGTACCCAGGGTGAGACTTATCCACACGCCCACATGTGCATGGTGGCACCCCATCCCGGCGACGGGGACAACTCATTGAGACCGCATAGCACAGCGCTTCAGATGCACTGGCAATTGGTCCACTTTGTGTGTTTGTGTGTGTGAACCGAAAGCTGCCAAGAGAAAGCTAAAACGTCCAGGTCGCAGCGCCGATGTTGGACCTGCGGGCAAAGGCCACCGTGCGGCCCCGGAGCGGCACCGCACCTCGGCCCTGGCGTCGGGGTGTTGGCACGAAGGCGATTCGAGTGGTGCCCTCCTTGGCCCCGGACCGAGCGTGTACGACATTGTGTGTTTAATGGCGCAGGTGGAAGGTTTTGAGGAAGTTCTGATGTCGTGAGACCTGCATGCTGACTGTTGCCTGGTACCGCTTTCGGGCCACCTTCCGCCGCCGCTGGGGTGGCTATGTGGCCATTGCCCTCCTCATCGGGCTGGTCGGCGGGATCGCTATGGGGTCGATCGCGGCGGCGCGGCAGACCCAGTCGTCGTATCCGGCCTTTCTGGCGAGCACGAACGCGTCGGACCTCACGATGTCGACGTACGGAATCGGCAACAACTCCGCGGCGAACAGCTATTCGCCAGAGTTGACGCGCGTGATCGCGCATCTCCCGGAGGTCAAGCTGGTTGAGAGTTGGGTTGGCGTAGGGGTGGTGCCGCTCGACCACGACGGGGCACCGAATCTGAACTCCTCGATCAACCCGGCTGGCAGTGTCGACGGCCTGTATTTCGACGAGGACCGCGCCACCCCCGTCGTGGGTCGGATGGCGGACCCACGTCGGGCCGACGAGTTCGTCACCACCACTCTGGGGGCGCACGCCTTGGGCTGGCACGTGGGTCAGGTCATTCCCATGGGGGTCTACGCGTCAAATCAATTCGGCCTGCCGGGCTTCGGCACGCCAAGCGTGGCCCCGCTGCGCAGGATCGACATGAAGCTGGTCGGACTCGTCGTCTTCAACAACCAGGTGATCGAGGACGATGCAGACCGTCTCCCCACCGACGTCTTGTTCACCCCCGCCCTGACCCGCACGCTGTTCACGTCCCATTCCGTTCAGGGCACCTGGTACGCGATGCAGCTCGATCACGGCAGTGCCATTCCCGCGGTTGAAGAGAAGCTCATCCACCTGCTTCCGAGTGGGAGCGATGCCAATTTCACGGTCACATCAATCGCCGAGACCAAGGTGGAGCGAGCCGTCAAACCAGAGTCGATCGCACTCGGCGTTTTCGGCGCCATCGCCGCCCTGGCCGCGTTAGCCATCGCTGCGCTCGCCATATCCCGGCAGCTGCGCTCGAACGATGAGGATCTCTACGTGCTTCGAGCGCTCGGTGCCAGCCCGGCCACGAACGTTGTCGGCGGGCTGATCGGCGTCCTAGGCGCGATTGTGTCGGGTTCACTACTGGCGGCGGCGGTCGCTGTCTCGCTCTCGCCGCTGTCTCCCCTTGGACCAATCCGAGACGTCTACCACCCGGCGGGGATCGCCCTCGACTGGACAGTCCTGGGCTTCGGTCTACTCGTGCTGATTGGCGGGCTCGGTACGATCGCAGTAGCGCTCGCCTACCGAGGTGCCCCCCACCGCCTGGCTACCAAATTCCGCATTGAGCACCCCCGCGACTCAAGGCTGCTACAGATGGCGACCTCTTCGGGCGTGTCGGCCTCTGGTGCCGTGGGACTTCGGTTCGCCCTCCAGTCCGGTCGTGGCCGCACCTCGCTCCCCGCCCGCTCCGTGCTCGTGGGCGCCACTTTGGCCGTGGCCTTGGTGACCACGACACTCACATTCAGCAGCGGACTCCATACCTTGGTGTCACGGCCCGCACTGTACGGGTGGAATTGGAGCTACGCGCTGACCTCAGAAAATGTCGTCCCCCCGCAAGCCCTCGCCGCCCTGAACCGCGACCCTGACGTCGCGGCATGGTCCGGATACCACAATATCTCGGTTCAGATCGACGGCCAGACCGTCCCCATCATCTTGGGTAACAACCACACGACCGTCGCTCCGCCAACCCTCTCCGGACATGGGGTCGATGGCAACAACCAGATCGTCCTAGGTCCCAGCACGCTTTCGCTGCTGCACAAAAGCGTGGGCGACACCGTGATCGGTTCATTCGGCTCCCCGAACACCGCCCCGCTCTACATCCCTCCCTTCAAGCTGGTCATCGCCGGCACCGCCACGCTTCCTGCAATCGGGGGCGCCAGCAACTTCGCCGACCACCCTTCCATGGGAACCGGAGCCGTCGGCTCGGACCACGTCAACCCAGCGTTCATCCGCGCCGCCCAAAGCTCCGACCCCAATCTCGATGGACCGGGACTGGTCTTCGTACGGCTCCATAGCGCGGTGAACGCCGCACCAGGCCTGGCGGACATGAACCGCATCGCCACGCTCTCCGACAAGGTCTTCGCCGCCGACCCAAATGCTACGGGCGACTCCGTCGAAGTCTTAGGCGTCCAACGCCCTGCGGAAATCGTCAACTACCAATCCACCGGAGCAACACCCGTCATCCTCGCGGCGGGCCTTGCCGTGGGCACTATCGTCGCATTGGCCGTCACCTTGATCGCGTCCGTTCGGCGACGAAGACGAGATCTCGCCGTGTTGAAGACCCTCGGATTCACCACGCGGCAGCTGGCCGCAACCATCGCCTGGCAGGCCTCGGTCATCGCCGCCATCGCCGCTGTTATCGGTGTGCCCGTAGGCATTGCTGCCGGGCGGCAACTATGGACCCTTTTCGCCCGCAACATCAACGCTGTGCCTCAACCCACGGTGCCCGCCTCACTGATCTTGGTCGTGGCAACAGTACTGATCCTCGCCAATCTCATTGCCGCCATCCCGGCGCGCATCGCCGCGCGCACCCCGGCTGCCCTCGTTCTGCGAACCGAGTGACAGCTCAATCTCGAGTCGTTGCCTGACGTGGCACATCAACAGGCACTTGTACATCCGATGAGCGTCGGACTTCCGTTGACTCTTGCGCCTGGGTTCACTTCAGTCCGTTGACCGGCAAGCCTTTGGCATGAGGTAGCGAATCCCACGACAACCTTAAATGCTCACGTAGCGCTCTTGGCGATCCGTGCTTCAGGGGATCCCACTTCAGCCCTCTGACCTGGGCTTTTGTGGAGGTGAAGGGACTCGAACCCTCGCCCTCTACATTGCGAATGTCTGGTTCTCGGTGTTTTGACCAAGTCCTTTCCGAGGACCTTCCTGGTGGCGGCGTCGCAATCCCCTCAGGTTCCCTCACGATCCCTCCCCTTCCCTCTCGGTAAAGACACGTAAAGATACGCTCGGAGAGAGCCCTTGGAGCGTGTCCACCAATCGGTACTCAGGTCCGATCGGCGGCCTCTCGTAATGCGCAGCCAATGGCACATGTTCCCTATTGACGATGATCACGATCCTCGGCGAGCGACGGTCATCCTCAGCCCTGACGCGTCGGAGCGTGTCGCCGGGACGTCGAACTTGCAACCTTGTCCGTCCTGGTCAGCCTGTGGAGAACACTGCTGATGCGACCTTGTTCACCGCCCCTGCGGCCCCGGCGCTCGCTTCTCCATGAAGGCGTTGAGCTCCTCAGTAACACCTTGTGTGGCGAGGGTCAGGAGCACACTCTCGGTGCCACCGACAGCGGGATGCCCCGGTGCTCAGTAGGTCCCTCCGATGCAGGCTGCTTGCCGAGAGGGAGAAATGCTCGAAGATCCGCAGGTCGAGCGCATTGTGCCGTTCGGTGCGCTCGATGGCGATCCGCAAATATATGCAGCTCGTCGAGCTCGTAGTGGACCGACATCGAGTTATGGGCCAGGCCGATCCGGGCCGATACTCTCCCGAAGGACCCATGGATCCTCCCGGGGCTCTCCCACGTGACCTGGCGTGCGGGACAATCGCGGTGCCGGCGCTGGTTGAAAAACACCAGCGACCTCGATGAAGCTTGATCGGCGAATGATCAGGGCACTCTGAGGGGAGCAGAACCGGTGTCGCGCAGGCGTCGGTGCCGTCAAACACGACAGTCCATTCGTCCCTCGTGCGGCTCCGGAAGGCGGCTGCGAGACGTGCTCGCAGCTCGGGCCATTGCGTCTTGTCCGAGCGATCCGGTAGGTCCTCTTGGTCCAGGCCGAGTCCATCGAGAAGTTCAGCGTAGAACTGTGGCTCCACTGCCCCGACAGCGAACCAACGAGCGTCTGCTGTCTCGTAGACGTCGTAGTACGGAGCCCCGCCGTCGAGCACATTCGTGCCTCGTCGCCTCTCATCGTGACCGCCCGAGGCGATGAGCTCGTGGAACATCGTGGTGAGGAGCGCGCTTCCTTCGACCATGGCGCCATCGACGACCTGACCCAACCCGGATCGCTCTCGTTCCAGGAGGGCACACACGATTCCGAAGGCGGGTAGTCATGGCTCCGCCAGCGAAGTCGCCGAGCAGGTTCAACGGGGGCACCGGGGCCTCATCAGGGTGCCCGATCAGTCCGAGTGCGCCCGACAAGGCGATGTAGTTGATGTCATGTCCGGCCCGGGCGCTGAGAGGCCCGGTCTGGCCCCAGCCCGTACAGCGAGCAAAGACGAGCGCACCGTTTCGTTGAGCAACGACGTCGGGACCGAACCCGAGCCGTTCGGCAACCCCCGGACGAAAGCCTTCAACGAAAACGTCCGCACGATCGAGCAGATCGAGGAGCTCTTCAAGGCCGGCGGCGGTCTTGATGTTCAACTCCTTGGACCGCTTACCACGGGCAAAGAGTTGGACACTCTGATGGCCGCCGTCGGACACACGGTCGATACGAACGACGTCGGCGCCCATATCGGCAAGGAGCATGGCGCAGAAGGGCGCCGGACCGATCCCTCCGGCCTCGACGACTCGTATACCCGCCAGTGGTCCCGTCCCGTCAGCCCCACTAACAGCGGCATCCAGAACGCGGCTCAAATCGAGATCGATCGACGCGGAGCGTCGAAGTGGCCCCCGGGCATTTCCGCATAATATGAGTCACAGCGTCTCATGTCGAACGGACGCCACTTTGATGCGTTCCAATCGACGCCGTAGTTCGGCAAGGGAGGGTCATGGGGCCGTTTCGGGTCGTGCAGTGGTCGACCGGCAAGGTCGGTCGACGAGCCCTCGCCGCCATCATCGATCACCCAGAGCTCGATCTCGTGGGCGTGTACGTGCACTCGCCGGACAAGGTCGGCGTTGACGCCGGACAACTCGCCGGGACGGCGGACACGGGAATCCTCGCGACCAATGACGTCGCCGAGCTTCTCGCACACCGCCCACACTGCGTCTCGTTCATGGCAGCAGAACTCGACGTGGAGGTCGTGGAAGCTTTCTTGCGCAATGGTACGAACGTCGTCACCACGTCGAACGGGTACCTGACCGGGACGAACTTCGGCGGCGGGTTGCGAGAACGGCTCGACGCCGCGGCGCGTTAGGGTGGCGCGACTTTCATGGGCACAGGGTTCGATCCCGGTTTCGCGAACCTGCTCGCCGGTATGCTGACGGGGACTTGTCGCCGTGTCCACTCCGTAAAGCTGGTCGAAACGCTCGACTGCACGAGCTACCCCAATCCTGACGTGTGGGGTTCCCTGGGCTTCGGAGAACCCGTTCGTACCCGACAAATCGGCCCTGTAAGCATCGCCCCCGACGGGAGGCCGCCTCCGTTCGCGCCGGACCTCCCCGGCTTCTTCGACACTCTCGATCTCGTCGCCGACATGCTGGCGATCGAGCTGGAACACAAGGAAGCGTTCATCGAGTCTGCGGCGACTCTCATCGATGTCGACCTCGGCTGGATGCACATTCCAGCCGGAAGGATGGCTGCGGTCACTCGGACGTATCTGGGCTATGCGCATGGCCGGTCGATCGTCGAGTTACGGGTCCGATGGACGATGAGCCGGTCACTCGACTGCGACTGGAATGATCCCGAGGGCTATCGGATCGAGATCGAGGGCGAACCTCGGGTCGAAGCCGCCATTTCGTTCCTCCCACCGGTGACGCCCGGCCTGTCTGATGAGCCAGATGCGATGAGTATCTTGCTCGTCGGGACTGCGATGGCAGCGGTCAACGCCTTGCCGTTCGTGTGCGAGGCGAAACCCGGCCACACAACGCCTGCGAAGCTCCCGATTTTCGGCGCTCGGCACATGATCGTCTCGGAAGGCTCGGGTCCACAGTGAGAAGCCAGCACCCCTGCAAGCGTGGAGCCCAGTCGCCCGGAACCGAGATCCCCAACGCTTCGCCGATGTCAGCATGACGGAAGTGGAACCGGTGGTGACAGTGCTCATCAAACCGTCGCACGTCCACGTCGATGTGCGCAGTGGCGAGCCCCTGATGCGAGCCGCTGAACGGCTTGGGTACCACTGGCCGACCCTCTGTCACGGGCAGGCCGAATGCACCGTCTGTTGGATCGAAGTCGAAGACACCGATGCCTTTGAGCCTCCCGGGCCCCTTGAACTCAAGGGTCTGAAGCTCTTCGAGGGGCGCTCCTTCTACGCCGGGAAGAACGTCCGGCTCGCCTGCCAGGTTCGCCCGGTCGCCGACACCGCGGTGACCAAACGCGGTGTCAGGCCCGCGTCATGAGCCGCGTTCGGTCACGATCCCGGCGATGACCTGGTCGATGACGCTCCGGACATAGGCGGAGGTAACGGGCTTCCCGAGAAGGTAGGCCCTGTCAGAGAGCGCGCCGGCGATCATGTCGACGGTGAGATTGACGTTGACACCCTGCCGCAGCTCCCCCCTTCGCCACGCTCGGCGCAGGGCTACGACAGCACCGGACCGGCGACTCAGGACATTGTCCGCTACGAACGCTCGCATCTGCTCGTCGTGCGCGGCCGCGGCGATGAAGGTCGGGGCCAGCAGCGCCAGCGGACCGTCGCCGTAGGAGAGCTCGGCCAGGGGTTCGAAGACAGTCAACAGGTCCTTGCGCAAGTCACCCGTGTCTGCCGGCTGGATCACCTCGGCGAGCTGATCGGCGCAGAAGTAGAGCAGTGCGGACTTGTTGGGCCATCGCCTATAGAGCGTCGCCCTTCCGACGCCGGCGCGGGCGGCAATCGCTTCCATGGTCGCGGCCGTCAACCCCTTCTCGGCGATCTCAGCGACAGCCGCTTCCACCACGGCGGTATCGACACTCTCGTCGCGCGGCCTGCCGCGACTCCGTTTGGTCATCTTCGTCAGTATGCCAAAAGACTGGCGGAGTCGGTCAGTCGCTCAACCACAGATGAGCTCGAAGCGGTTGGGGCCCCGGATCGGTCCGGGCTTCCATGACACTGCGTCGCGATCAGCGAGGCGGAAATCGGGAATGGCCGCCAGAAACTCCTCCAAACCGACTCGGAGCTCCATTCGCGCCACATGTGTACCAAGGCAGCGATGAACACCGGCACCGAACGCAATATGCGCGTTGTGCTCGCGATCGAGCACAACGTTTTCGGCATCACTGAACCGGCGCTCGTCGCGATTGGCCGATGGGATCGAAACGAAGACGGGGGTGCCCGCAGCTATGGGGCACCCCGCCACCTGGGTATCCGTACGCGCGCCCCGTACCAATGAGACTGGAGCGTAGATGCGGAGGAACTCTTCGACAGCCGTCGTCATGAGAAGGCTGTCGCCGGCGAGTCGCTGGCGAGCCTCCGCATTCTCGGCGAGGTAGAGCAGAGCGTGCGCCAGCGTGTTAGCGGTGGTGTCAATGCCGGCGATGAGCAGTAGCTGTGCGATGCCGAGACGCTCGGCATCACTGAGCGGCTCGCCATCGATCTCGGCGGTGAGCAAAAACGTCAAGAGGTCGTCACGCGGATCCTGCTGGCGCCGCGCCAGCAGCGCCGTGAGGTATTCGTGCATCTCCGTGCTGGCGTCGATGGCGGAGCCAGGGTCGACGCCTTGGCCATCCACCGTCGATGCGATCCAGGTTTCGAACCGCCCGTAATCAGGGGCGTCCACCCCAAGGATCTGGCTGACGACCACGGTGGGCATCGGGAAGCAGTACGACATGTACGCCTCGATCGTGCCGGTGCAGGCTGAGGCCAGCTTCCGGGCTGTGTCGCGAGCGACGGCCTCGAGGCTGGCCGCGCGGGCCGGAGTGAAGAAAGGCGAGAGAAGCTGCCGGTAGCGGGTGTGCGACGGGGGGTCCTGATCGAGCGGCGGGACCGCGGGGCGTGCCTCAACGGGTATGGCGGGTGCCGTCATCACGGTGGAAGTGAAGGTGGCGTGGTTGCGCAGGACTGCGTTGACGTCCTCGTAGCGCGACACGATGAAGTAGCCGTCGAGCTCGTCGCTGTGTGCCACCGGGCAATCTGCCCGGAGCCGGCGGAGCAGCGGGTAGGGATCGGGCGCGAACGCGGGGCTCCAGTAGTCGAACGTCTTAGCGGGGTCACACCCGTCCGCATTACCGTTGATGGAGCTCACGGGATCAATGTTGCTGCGAATCTCCGTCATGCCGAGAGGTACCGGTCGAGTATGTGGTGATGATGGATCAGGTTCGCCTCCTGCACCGGATTGAGCATCGCCCCCGATAGCCCTTGGACTTCATGCCCCTGGTCACTTCGGCCAAATTCGCGAAGTCCTGGTTGTTGATGAGGCCCCAGTCCTTCGTGGTCCAGTCCTCATAGAACTTGCGCTCGATGGGCTTGGGTTCGGCATCCACTGGCACCCACTCGAGAGCCCAGTAGTCGAGCAGCGTGCTGTCGGGGTCGAGCCCGTTGGGCCTGGCGCGGTACAGCGTGGCGTTGCCGTGGGTGATGGGCCCGAGGAAGTTCGGAAAGAGGTGGATGGTCCCTGATCCACGGAGGTCTTTGTCCGTGAGGCCCTCGACGTCGATCCCCCCGCGGCGCATGGCGTTGAGACGGAGCTCATCAAAAACCTTTCCGATCGTCTTGCCGGGTGGAGGGCCGTTCTTCTTGAGGTCTTCGAGGACTGCTTGATCCTCGCGTGGGAAGAGACCGGCGACGGCGTCGACTCGCTCGGCGAGCACCTCTGCGGGGTCGACCTCCTCCTTGCTGAGGCCGAGGCGTGGGCTCGGCCCGGCTTCGCGTTGGCGACTTTCGGGCACGTAGTAGCAGCTGTGTTGGCCCAGCTGTTCGTAGGTGAAGAGGGTGTCGTTGAACCAGGACAGCATCTGAGGATGCAGAGACTGCGGGTGGTAGCCCTCATTGAAGGCATCGACCGCGGTCTTCCAGTTGCACTCGAAGCGGATCGTCCGATAGGAGCGGAAGCGGAGGTTCTGGAAGCGGTAGGTCGCAAATCGATCAGGGATTTCGCCGAGGAATGCATCGAAGGGCTCGCTGTTCGGGTCCATGTTCACGAAGACGAACCCACCCCAACGGCCAACACGTACCTCGCTGAGGCAGACAAGGTCGTCGGTCATCGTTTCGGGGAAATCGGAGCGGTCAACCACCTCTGCGATTTCACCCTCAAAGCTCCAGCGCCACCCGTGGTAGGGACAACGAATCTGGGAGGTGGCGAAGTTTCCCACGCCGGAGGCGAGTGGGGTGCCGCGATGCGGGCAGGCGTTGAAGAAGGCCGTGATGTCGTCTCTGTCACTGCGGACAACCAGGATCGATTGGTCGCCGATCGTGTACTCGAGGAAGTCGCCTGGATTCGGAATCTCCTCTTCCCGGCACGCTACCTGCCAGACGCGGGGCCACAGGCGCTCCATCTCGAGGTCAAAGAACTCCTGCGACGTGTAGCGGGCGCCGGGAACGACCACCATGCCGCCGGCTTGGCGCAATGCGAGTCGGTCGTCGGTAATCGTCATCAGTTCCATCCCTCTCTGATCATGGGCTCTGGCCGCTGCCTGACGTGGCAAAACCGACCCTGCTGGCGGACAGCAGATTAACGAGTCATACCGTCTCATGCCTATTGGAGCCACTGGCGTGAGACGCTTCGTCTCGTTATTCTAGGTCGAGTGACCGGGGGTCCGCTGAACTCGCTTGCTGAGCTACGGGTGCTCGACCTCTCCGACGATCTGGCCGGGTCGTACTGCTCAAAGTTGCTCGCCGACGCCGGCGCCGAGGTGTTGAAGGTGGAGCCTCCCTCGGGCCACCCGCTCAGGCGCTGGTCCCGAAGTGGATCGCTCGGCCGAGACGGCGACCCAGATGGCGTCTTGTTCCGGTTCCTCGCGGCCGGCCAGCGCAGCGTCGTCGCTGACCTCGATGCCACCGCCGGCCACGACCGGGTGCTCGAACTGCTCACTGAGAGCGACATCGTGGTCAGCAGCTCATCCCCGGACCAATTGGATGCCCGGAGGCTCCGCTTCGCCCATGTCCACGAGGTGAACAACGAACTCACCGTGGTATCTCTCACGCCCTTCGGCCTCACGGGCCCGCGCAGCGGACGTTCGGCGAACGACTTCCTTCTCCAAGCCTTGTCGGGATCCTCGCATAACCACGGTTCTTGGCGTCGCGAGCCGTTGGCCGTCGGCGGCGGTCTCGGCGAATGGATCGCCGGTGCCTACGGTGCGGCAGGCGCCCTGGCGGCGCGGGCCCGCCTCCAAAGGACGGGCAACGGCGAGCTGGTCGACGTGTCGACCCTCGAAGCGCTCGCGGTGACGCTCGTGTGCTACCCGTCGGTGGCCGCCTCGGTTCCCGGGGGCGTCCGTCGGCGGTCGACCGTCGAGATGGTTCCGAGCATCGAACCCTGCAAGGACGGCTTTGTCGGGTTGACGACCCTCACCGCGCAGCAGTGGCACGACCTACTCGCCATGATCGACCGGCCTGATCTCATCGAGGACAGCCAACTGGACAGCACCCGCGCCCGCGTCGCCCGCGAGGCGGAGTTGCGCCCGATCATCGACGAGTGGACCGAGCAGCGCGAGGTAGCAGAGATCGTCGAACGAGCAGCCATTTTCCGCGTGCCTGCGGCACCTGTTCTCAATGGCGCGTCCCTGCCGCAATTCGAGCCGCTCGCCGATCGCGGGCTCTTCACCAGCAACCCTCGCGGCGGGTTCTCGCACCCGCGCCCGCCGTTTCGGAGCTCGGCGGCCGAGCCTCGCCCAGTGACTCCCTCTCCGAGCGTGGGTGAGCATTCGTCGGCGCCCTTCCACGTACGTCCTACGGCGCCGGCGCGATCCCGTTCTGGCGAAGACGGGTGCCTACCCCTCGAAGGAGTGAGGGTCCTGGACGTCACTGCGTTCTGGGCGGGTCCCTCTGCGACCCAGTACCTCGCCACCCTCGGCGCCGACGTCATCAAGGTCGAGGCGGTCCAGCGCCCCGACTCGATGCGATTCAACGTCAGCGTCTCGCCAAAGACCGAACGATGGTGGGAGCAGGGGTACCTGTTCCTCGCGGCCAACCTGAACAAGCGCGGTATCACTCTGAATCTCGGCGATGACCGGGGCCGCGAGCTGTTCTTGCAGCTGGCCGCCCAGTCAGACGTCGTCGTCGAGAACTTCACACCCCGCGTGATGGACAATTTCAAGCTCACCTACGACGCCATCCGGGAGTTCCGCCCGGACGTTGTGATGGTCAGCATGCCCGGCTGGGGCCTCGACGGTCCGTGGCGCGACCGCCCCGGATTCGCGACGACTATGGAGCAGGCCTCCGGCATGGCCTTCGTCACCGGGTACAACGACGGGCCTCCCATGGCGCCCGGCCTCTGCGACCCGCTCGCCGGCGTCCACGGGGCGTTCGCCGTCTTGGCAGCATTGGAGGAGCGACGGAAAACAGGGCGCGGCCAGCACGTCGAGGTCCCCATGATCGACCTGGCCGTGAACATCTCAGCCGAGCAGATTCTCGAGTTTGAGGTATACGGCGAGCTGATGACCCGGACGGGAAATCGTTGCCTTCAGGCTGCGCCTCAGGGCGTGTACTCGTGCGCCGGGGACGACGAGTGGCTCGCACTTTCAGTGACCACCCAGGAGCAGTGGAAGGCCCTGTGCGAGGCCATCGGCGCCCCATCGTGGGCGGATGATCCGGAACTTGCGACCATCGATCGACGACAGGCGGCGCACGATCGGATCGACCCGGAGATCGGGACATGGTGCTCGAATCACACGCTCATGGCTGCCCTCGACGCGCTCGGAGCTGCCGGTGCGCAGCCGGTCGTCCCCGCCTACGCCATCGACGAGGACCACCAGATGCAAGCCCGTGGCTTTTGGGAACCGGTTGTCCACCCCGTTGTAGGTGAGCACCGATATCCCGGATGGCCGATGCGCCTCTCGGGCAGCACGGGGGGTTGGTACCGGTCGCCGGCGCCATTGCTCGGGCAGCACAACGAGGAGGTGCTCTCCGATCTCCTCGGCCTCGACGCCGAGGCGATCGATCATCTGCGCCGGGCGGGTGTGATCGGTGAGCGTCCGCTCGGTCTTTGACCAGCAGGCACACAGAGTGATCACGGGAGCGAGCAAAAAGTGACGACTGCGGGGGATGCTTCGGGCCCGCTGCGTAGGCCCGACAGGTTCTTCATCGGCGGTGGGTGGGCTGTGCCGTCCTCGACAACGACATTGGATGTGATCGACCCCAGCACCGAGGGTGTCTACTTGCGCGTCGCGGCGGCGCAGCAATCGGACATCGCGCACGCCGTCGAGGCAGCCCGTGAGGCCTTCGACAGCGGGCCGTGGCCGCGCATGACCCATGGCGAGCGTGCCGCTTTGCTCCGTGCGATGGCCGACGGACTGCGTGAACGGACCGAGGACTTCGGCCAAATATGGCCATGGGAGTAGGGCGCCCTCCATTCGATCGCGGCAGCCCAACCCACTCCACCCGAGGATCCCGTCAGCAGCACCCGCCGCACAACGTGATGCTCCCACCCCGAGGCCTTCGTCGCTAACTCCAGTCAGCGACTTGGTCGGCCAATGGATGATCCGATTTGAGCCGTCAGGTCAGGTCCCCAATTGCGGCGGCGGCGATGCTCCCGCTATAGGGCGGCAGCTTCGTGTGCAAGGCGCTGGAAGAGGCCGCCGCATGCCCTCGATTCACTCCTCACGTGACTGTCACGTGCCCGATAGAGACCCATAAAGACACGTCGGAGAATCTGATCTTCTGAGTGATCCCACCTTTGGCCCTCTGACCTGGGCCTTTGGTGGAGGTGACATCGTGTGCTTCGGCGCATTCGCGCCTCAGATCGTGCGAAGCCGCTGGTTGCCATAGCTGCATATGGCGGCCGCCATGGCGCGAGCCTGCTCAATCTTGGCGTTCCCCATGATCTTGTTCACCAATAATCACCGA
Organism: uncultured Acidimicrobiaceae bacterium; assembly: GCA_963834405.1. GTDB lineage: Bacteria > Actinomycetota > Acidimicrobiia > Acidimicrobiales > RAAP-2 > Bog-473. The sequence goes on from CAWIBX010000006.1 coordinate 42,182, forward strand.
CCAAGGCACACGGGAGTCTCTCGCCTTGTCGAAGGCGTCGGTGACGCGGCGTGCCAGCAGAGGCATGGTTCCGAGCGGCGCTAGCTACTCAAATCCACCGATAGAAGGCCGTTAGGCAGGCGCGCATCCGCGGAAAATGCCCCCTGGTCCAGGAAAATGGGGCTGTTCGAAGGTCCCATTCCCTGGCACAGGAGGCATCTCTGAGATGAGCATACGCGTCGGCACCACGTCGCGGGCGATTACCTCCTATGGAGGAGCTGAGCTCTTGAGATAGACGGCCCGAGCGGTTGGTCTCGATGACGCGGTGGGACGCTGCTTACACCTCAAGACGCGTGCTCGTGGTCTTTCCGAGTCGGAGTTCGTGTCCTCTGTGGCGGAGTCGATCGCACTGGGCGCGCGCTGCCTCGACGACCTGGCGGTGACCCGGGCCGACGCCGCTCAGGCCATGTTGCGGGGTTATGAGGTCCCCGCCGCCCAGACAGCGGGCGCTTGGCTGCGCCGCTTCACCCTTGGACATATCGGCCAGTTGAACAAGGCGCTCGAGATCGTCCAGCGCAACGCCATCGGTGCCTCGGGGGCGACCGAGGTGACGCTGGACTTCGACTCCACCTACGTCTTTAGCCGGTCGACCAGGCGCCAGGGCGTCGACCGCACTTATAAGCGCGGCTACGCCCTCCACCCGATGCTGTGCTTCGAAGCGTCCTCGGGCGTGGCGGTCCACGCCCGGCTCCGGCGCGGCAAGGCGGGTCCATCGAGCGGGATCGGCGCCTTCGTGGCCGAAACGCTGCGCCGGGTGCCAGCGGGGATCAGCGTGCGCAGCCGACTGGACTCGGGCTTCTATGCCAGAGCGCTCTTCGATCAGCTCGAGCGGGCGGGCGTGACCTATCTGTGCGGCGCCCCCCTCATCCCGGCCCTGCTCGAGGTCGCCACGAAAATCAGCCCGGAATGCTGGGCTCGCTGTCTCGACAAGGACGAGGGCGAGGTGGCCGAGTTCGGCTACCGGATGCGCGAGGGTCGGGCACCCTTCCGCCGCTACATCGTCAAGCGCATCGCGCTCGACGACGGCCAGCAGCTCAGCTTCGATGGCGGGACCCATCGCTACTGGATCTTTGTGACCAACGACCACGACCGCAGCGCCGCCGCCCTCGAGTTCGACCATCGGCATAAGGCCGATGTCGAGTCGGGCATGCGCGAACTCAAATCGAACTTCGGGCTGCACGCGTTTCGCAAGCACGGGTTCATGGCCAACTGGGCCTGGCTGCTCCTCGTGTGACTCGGCCACAACCTGTGCTGTTGGACTCAGCAGCTCGGACACCTCGGGGCGGGACGAGACGGGGGCGATCTGCGCGCCAAGCGACTTCGCTATCGCTATCTGGCCGTCCCGGCCATGGTGGTCCGCAGCGGCCGGCGCTTCACCTTGCGCCTCCAGGCTGGATACCCCTACTTGGATCAGTTCGTGGCGGCGCTCAAGCGCCTCGAGGTCCTGCGGGCTCCTCCCGCCAGACCACGAAACCCGAGTGCAGAAGGCGAGCCCTTGAACTCGCACGCCCTCATGGAGGTTTACGACGTCGAAACGGACCACTGGCCTGTTTCGGTCCGTCGCCGAAGCCGCTGGTCAAGCTCTTGACGCCTTTCGCCAAGTCCGAACGGGCCGGCAGCATGTCAGCGCCCAGTTATCGGTGGATTTGAGTAGCTACTTCGCCCTGAAAAAGTCGATGTGAAAAAACCTCGCGACCAGCGCGTTCGTGTTGGCGGGGTACTCGCGTTCGAGCCCGAATGAAACAACGATGGCTCCGTCCCCCTCTTTGCCCAAGAGAAACGGAGCCATCGTGTTGCGCACCAAGGTAGACCCTCAACCCACCTTGTGGGAAGCAATCCTGCCGCCCGAGTTCCTGGCCCTCCCACCAGGGCTCGCGCGGATCGACCGCCTGCTCGACGACCCGGTTTTCTTCGATCCTTTCGTCCAGTTCTTTCACCCGGTGATCGGCCGGCCCTCGATCCCGATGGAGACATACCTGCGCATGATGTTTCTTGCGCTTCAGGTACCGGCTCGGCTTCGAGACGCTCTGCGCCGAGGTGGTCGACTCCTTGGCCTGGCGACGCTTCTGCCGTATCGGCATCACCGATGCCGTGCCGCATCCGAGCACGCTGATGAAGATCACCACCCGTTGCGGCGAGGGGGCCGTCGACCAATTGAACGATGCCTTGCTGGCCAAGGCGAATGCGGCCCACGTGGTCAAACTCGACAAGGTGCGCGCCGACACCACCGTCGTCCCGGCCAATGTGGCCTACCCGACCGACTCGGGTCTGCTCACCAAAGGGGTGGCCAAGCTCACCAAGACCGTGCGGGCACTCCAGAATCTCGGTCTCGCCGGACGCACTCACTTTCGGGACCGCACCCGTTCGGTACGCCGACGCGCCCATCGGGTCGCGGCGTGGCTCAGGCGGCGCAGCGGCGAGGCCAAAGACGAGGTGCTGGTCTTGACCGGCGAGTTGGCCACCATCGCCGAGGCGAGCATCAAAGACGCCCAGGTCGTGGCCAGAAACGCCCGCCGGGCGCTGCGCCGGGCCCGTGAGGGAGCATCGGGCAAGGCGAGCGCGCTCGTCGCCGTGCTCAAGCGCACGATCTCGGTGCTCGACAAGGTCGTGGCCCAGACCCGCACCCGTCTCAGCGGCGAGGTCCCCGACGGATCGACGCGCGTCGTGTCCCTCCACGACACCGACGCCCGGCCCATCGCCAAGGGACGACTCGGGCGGCCCGTCGAATTCGGCTTCAAGGCCCAGGTCACCGACAACACCGACGGCATCGTGCTCGACCATTGCGTGGAGATGGGCAACCCGCCAGACGCTCCGATACTCAGGGCCGCCATCGGCCGCATCAAGAAGAGGTTCTCCAAGGTGCCCAGAGCCGCCACCGCCGACCGCGGCTATGGCGAGGCCAAGGTGGAGGCCGAGCTCCACGAACTCGGCGTGCGACACGTTGCCATCCCGCGCAAGGGACGCCCTGGTCCTCAACGCCAAGCGGTCGAGTCGGCGCGACGCTTCCGCAAGCTCATCAAGTGGCGCACCGGATCGGAAGGACGCATCTCGCACCTCAAGCATTCCTGGGGCTGGGAGCGCACGAGGCTCGACGGCATCGACGGGACGCGCTCATGGTGCGGCTGGGGTGTCCTCGCGCACAACGCCACCAAGATCGCCGTGCTGATCGACGAGCGCGAACAGAGCAGCAAGAATTCCGGTCCTTCTCCGAGGCAACGAGCGAGAACCTACGCCGGACCACCAGGACGCCCCCCGCCACCGACGCACCGAGTGCCCGCCTGATCTCGCCCCGACCCTCTCTTGTCGCGCCCGCCGCCGGAAACGGCGGGAAAATGGGGTCAAAAGCGACCGGAGAGATAGGGGCGAGGGCCTATGGGCGCACGCGGCGGTCATTCAGGACAGCTGGTGAAGCTCACCGGATCTACTTTGGTGAGTGGCGGGAGGGAACCTCCCCCTCCCGCTCTCGCAGAACCGTACGTGACAGTCTCCCGTCATACGGCTCCCACAGACCGGCGTCGGGTGATCGAGACGAGCTGCCAGTGAGCGAAGAGCGTTGGCTGGCGCTGTTTAACACCGTCGAGCCATTGCCGTGCGCTGGCGGGCTTACGCCGCAGTCGCTTGAACTTCTGCATAGCCCATCGGACGAGATGCTCGTCGATGCGCCGCAGGAGGGAGAACAGCTCGGAGTGGTAGAAGACCCCGTAGTAGTTGATCCAGCCCCGCACCTGGGGGTTGATGGCCCCGGCGAGGCCGGACAGGTCCGTGGCACTGCGTCGTTTGAGGTGCCAGGCCCTGATCTGCTGACCTTTTGCCTTCTTCGCCGTGGCGCTCATGGCCGGCAAGAAGCTCACGAAGAAGCCCCTGCGACCGCGAGCGAGGCGCCCCCGGAAGGTGTAGCCGAGGAAGTCGAAGCAGGTGTGCTCGGCCGATCCTCGGCGGTTCGTGTCTTTGCAGTACACGATCTTCGTCTTGTCGGGATGCAACTCAAGGCCCAAGGCCCCAAGTCGGTCGGCAATAGCGGTCCGCAGCGCTCGGGCCTGGTCCTCAGTGTCACAGTGGACGACCCCGTCATCCGCGTAACGTTCGAACGGGCAGCTCGGGAACTCCCGACTCATCCATCTGTCGAACGCGTAGTGCATGAACAGGTTGGCTAGCAACGGTGAGATCGGGGACCCCTGCGGGGTTCCCTTCTCTCGTGCGACGAGAGTTCCGTCCAACATCTGCATCGGGGCTTTGAGCCACCGATCGATGTAGAGCAGAACCCAACGCTCCTCGGTGTGGTGAGCGACCGCTTTGAGCAACGGATCATGGGGAACGCTGTCGAAGAAGGCCCGGATGTCAAGGTCGACAACCCAGTCCTGTCCCCACAGCAGCGCTTTCGGGCTGCGGCCAGCGCATCGTGGGCAGAACGCCCCGGGCGATAGCCATAGCTGTCTCGGTGGAAGATCGGCTCCAGCCTGTCCTCCAGCAGCATCGCTGCTGCGGTCTAGGCCACCCGATCGGCCGTATTCGGCACCCCGAGCGTCCTGACCCCGGCCCCATGGTCCTTCGGTATCTCCACCGCCCGCACCGGCCCCGGCATGTAGCTTCCCGAGGACATCCGGTTCCACAACTTGTAGAGGTTGTCCCTCTCGTCGTTGCCGAACTCGGTGATGCTGACGGCGTCCACGCCCGGTGCCCCGTCGTTGGCCCGGACCTTCTCCCACGCCCGGAAAACCAGGCGCTTGGGAATGTCAAACGACTTCACCTTCTGCTTGGGTGCTTCCCTCTGCTCCTCCCCCGCAGGGTTGGCATCGGTATCACCCTGGTCTGCCCGGCCCCTTCGCTCCAGCCCCATTACAGGGCCTTCATCACTACTACGGGCCGGCCCGTCCCTGTGCCCCGCCACGGTACTCTGCCCCTTGCGGAGTCAGCCGCTTGGGGTCCTCCCTCTCGCAGCCAGGGGCCAACCTCACCCGTTTCGACTGGCTGTCGGTATCGGGGCGACAGGTTCTCCTGTTCCATGCCAGCGCCTGCGACGAGCTCACGCCACCTATACACCGGGCACCGCCAGGGCGGCACACAGGCAGCCCCCTGACTTCGAGCGCATCCGTAAGGAGTGCTCTTCTCCCGAGGATCCTGAACTCCCCCGGTTTCGATGCCGTCGTTCTATTCTTTCGATGCGTCAGCAGTGGTTTACACACGTTCGTCTTCTCGTCGCTCACCTGACCCGCTGACAGCGGGCCTTTTGCCGCAACGCTCACCACCCCGGCTCTTGACCGGCGCAGCTTGCGGTGGTTTGGACTCTCCGCCTGATCGGCGAGTCCGGAGGGCCAGCCTCCATCACCGGCACAGCACGTCTCGTTCTGGCGATCTTCTACATCGTCATCACTCCACTTTCAGGACACACTTCAGGGGGAAGTAGCTACGCCTCTTCCGAGACTCGCTTCGCTCGCTCGGGATCGGGGGCCCCTTCGGGGCAGTCGCCCACGCCCCAGTTGTGAGTCAGGTCCTAGTGTCGCCGAGTGCCTGATGACCTGAGTACTCGCTATGGCGATCTGCTGACTGGCGTCTATGACTGCGTCGATCGCATCGTCCTCAACGCCTACTTCCCAATGGGCCATAGCCCAGGCGGCTTCCGCACCTGGTGGCGGCGCTGGCGCGGTGGCGACGACGATCTCGACAACACCCATCTCATTCGCCTGGCCGGACGCTTCGCCCGTCGCGTACGCGGCTGGGCCAAGGCCAACGGCGTCCCAGTCGTCGATTGCACCGCAGGGCAGCGCAAGCATCTCATCGCCCGCGAGTACCTCGATGCCGGGCCGGCCCCGACGGGAGTATTCCTCGTCCTCGTCGCCCGGGCACCGGCGCCAGTGTGGAAGGTGACGCGATCGAATGCCGGCCGCATCGTGAACATCGAGAAGACCTCCCAATACGTGAACCACTACTCGTTCCACATGATGGATCCCACCTGGGGACACGTCACGATCAAGATGTCGGGTCACCCGCCCTTCGGCGCACAGGTGATCCTCAACGGCCACGAGTACGTCGCCGCCGCAGCCACCAGGGCGGGCGTCGGCTACAGGAAGGAGGGCAACTGCTTTACGGATATACCAGAACCAGCACGCCTCGCGCAGATCGCAGACACCGTGTCTCAGCCCGAGACAGCAGGGCGACTGCGCGAGGTGTGCGACCGATGGATCTACTCGGCCTGCTTGTGCTTCGGGCTGGACCTGGCGGACCAACAATCGAGCTGCTTTTGCTACAACTACTCCATCTACCAGGTCGAGTACTCACGCAACCTGCTGTTCGAAAGCGGTCCCCGCATGCAACGGGTCTTCGACGCCATCGTGGACCGCACCCGGTCGCGCCTCGACGTCAAGACGCTGAAGACGCTGTTCGGAGCCAAGGCCTGGCCTCACCGCGACCGAGCGGGCGGGCCACCTCGACTCGAAGCGGTGATCGGGACACCTACCTATGACCTCACCAACTTCAAGGTCCACTTCGGACGCTTGACGTTGAAGGCATATACCAAAGGCGAACACGTGCTGCGCGTCGAGGCCATCTGTCACAACACCGTTGACCTGCGCTGCGGACGTGTGCTCGAACGCTGGGGATACGTGACCGAGCGCCTCTTGGACATGTCCGATCGCTTCTGCACCGGCCTCGACTGCGTCGACGTCGCCTTCATACCCGACGGACTGCTCGACGAACTCCCTGTCCCTTGCCAGCTCGGGGCCAGCCGTGTCGGCGGCATCGACCTCAACAAGGCGCGGATCCGACATGCCCTCGCCGCTGCTCTGGCTTTGGCGGTGTCGCCCATCGGGTTCAGCGTCGGCGAGTTCACCGCCAAGGTCCGCACCATGACCGGACAGACCGACGACGACTACACCATCCGCCAGGGCGCCTACGACCTGCGCAAACTCCGGGCCAAAGACCTGGTACACAAACCGGAGCGCTCCCGTCGCTATCACGTTCCCCACGACGCCGCCCGCACCATCACCGGAATCGTCACACTGCGCGACCACGTCATGGCCCCCGTCCTCGCCGGCATCCGCAGCCCCCGCCAAGGCCGCAAACCATCCACGTGGACCGCGGTGGACCGGGACTACGAACAGGTCCGTATCGCCATGCAGACCCTCTTCAGTGACCTCGCCATCGAGACCCCGCTCGCCGCATAGACAACAAATCGTCGATCCTGCTTCGCAAGGCTCTAGGGCCGCCGGCCCATGAACGCGGCCAGCTGGTCGGCCACCGAAGCACCGGCCGCTGCCTCCTGCTTCGGCCCGAACGGGGCCTGACCCTCGGGGCCGCGCAGGGCGTCGGAGAGAAACGCTTGCGCGAATTCGAGCAGCTGTGCCGCCACCTCGGGATCGAGGTCGGTTGGCTGTCCCGTCGCCTTGGCCAGGTCCCAGCCGTGGGTGAACGCATCGCCGGCCGCGATGTTGACGAACACGCTGCCCGGGACGTCACCGAAGGGGGGGTGCATGATCCGCTCCATCGCGCCGTCGGCCGAGAAGGCCCGCACGGCCCGCGCCGAGCCGGCGTCGAACGCGTCGACGACACTGTCGGGTGTGAAGGCCGGGTAGCCATCCTCGGCGGGCGGGGTGCCCGTCTCGGCGATCGTGGCGAAGAAGGTGGTCCCGTTGACGATGTGGTCCACCAGCTCCTTGATGCTCCACGACGCGCAGGGCGTCGGGCCGCCCTCGAGCTGGTCGGGGGTCACGTTCGCCAGAACGCCGCGGGTCGATTCGAACGACTGGGCCAAGAGTTCTGCGGTCATGCGGTTGCTCCTTCACTCGGGCACTCGGGCACTCGGCACGTCGGGCACTCGGGGGCGAGATGCCGTGCCGAATCTGCAACGTAGCGGACCGTAGCCGGGGCCCTTGACGCCGACCACCTTGTCCTCGCCGTCTGCGTTCGACAGGGTGACCGACAGGTCGACCAGCTTCTGGCCGCCCTCACGGTGTCGCGCTTGCTCACTTGCATAGGGCTGCGTACGACACTCGTGATAGCCCGTCGATAGATTCCACCGATGAACCCTGTAGGTAACGCGACGGCCGATCGCGAAGCTGCACGTCAGCGGCTTGCGCCTTGGCGGACGGGCTCGCGATTCCGAACTCCCGGGTGGAGGTGAAGGCACTCGAACCCTCGGCCTCTACATTGCGAAAGTGTGGCTCTCAGCGTTTTGACCAGGCCCTTTCCGAGGAGATTGCTGGTGGCGGCGTTGCGATCCCCCTCAGGTTCCCTCACGATCCCTCCCCTTCCCGCACGGTAAAGACACGTAAAGACACGCTCGAACAGAGTCGGATGATGGCCACGGACCGCACCCACGTCCGAGCGGCAGGCTCTTGCAACGCGGTGAATGGCGCTCATTCCGCCTTGGCGACGATCACGTTCCTCGGCGGGCGACAGGACATCATTGACCACGATGCAGTGGTGCTTCGGATCGAGCGACGACCAACGACCACGCGGGGAACGGCGACCGTCATGGCTTCGTTGTTCCGACGAGAGGCTCGACCGCTCCTGGGCCGGGGGCGGCGCGAACGTTTCTGGCGTCTAGGCGCTCGCCACACACAGAGCACACCAAGACCGCGTTGGAGATATGGCCGCACGCCTTGTGGGTTACCTGGAGAGGTGGCCCGTCGGGTGCGGCGTAGCGGTCGCCCCACTGGCGCATGGCGGTGAGGACCGGCCACAGGTCACGGCCCTTGTCGGTGAGCCGATAGTCGTAGCGGGGCGGGTGATCGCTGTAGCGCACCTTCTCGAGGACGTCGGATTCGACCAGGTGGTTGAGCCGCTGGTTCAAGATGTTGCGAGAGATTCCCAGACGCTCTTGGAAGTCGTCGAAGCGGCTCACGCCCAAGAACACGTCTCGCAGGATCAGCATCGACCACCACTCACCCACGACCTCGAGGCACTGGGCCACTGAACAGTGCATGTCGGCGAAGCTCTTGTGTTCCACAGAATCCAGAATAGTGGGTTGCATCATAGAACGCAATCCCTTACAGTGAGTCTTATGACGGAACTCACGCAACTGCTAGAGCGTCCCGGACCCTCCCCCACCAGGGCCAAGGCAGCCCCCCGCCAGGTGCTCGTCATCACCTGCGCCGGAGTCGTCTTGGCCAGCCTCGACCTGTTCATCGTCAACGTGGCCCTTCCTCAGATCGCCCGGGACCTGGGGGCCTCGAACCTGGGCGAGCTGTCCTGGATCCTCAACGGGTACGCCATCGTCTACGCGTCGCTGCTGGTCTTCTTCGGACGCCTCGCCGACCGTTACCGCCGCGACCGCGCCTTTCTCCTCGGCGTGGCGATCTTCACCGCAGCGTCGGCCTCGTGTGCAGCCTCTACGAGCGTCGGGATGCTCATCGGCTTCCGCCTCATCCAGGCGGCCGGTGCGGCCCTGCTGACTCCGACCTCGCTCGGGTTGGTCCTCGCCTCCTACCCGCCCGAGCGCCGGCAAGGTGCCGTTCGCGCCTGGACGGCGGTCGGTGGGATGTCCGCGGCCGTGGGCCCGGTCGTCGGCGGCCTGCTGGTGGCCGCCAGCTGGCGGTGGGTCTTCCTGGTCAACGTGCCGGTCGGGGTCGCCGCCCTCATCGTCGGCTGGCGCCGGCTGCCGCATGTACCCGGTCACCCCAGCGAGCGGCCCAACGCTCTCGGGGCCGTGCTGGCCACCACAGGCGTGGCGGCCCACCCTTCGGGCTCGTGAAGGGCAGTGACTGGGGCTGGGCCTCACCCGCCATCGCCTGGACACTCGCCGCGTCTGCGGCGCTCCTCGCGCTCTTCGTGCTGCACTGCCTTCGGAGCCGCACTCCGCTCATCCATCCGTCGCTGTTTCGCTCCCGGAGCTTCACCGCGGCGTCGCTGGTCGCCATCTTCTTCTCCGCATCGTTCGCCGCGATGCTTCTCTCGATCGTTCTGTGGGAGCAGGGCGCCTGGGGATGGTCGGCGCTGTGATCCGGGCTGGCCATCGCACCCGGACCGATCATGGTCCCCTTCATCGCGTTCGTCGTGGCCGGCCGGCTCATGGCCCGCTACGGCCCAGCCCGAACCATGGCGCTGGGCAGCCTGGTCTTCGGCGCCGGCGTGTCGTGGTGGGCGCTTGCGATCACGGTCCAACCCAACTACGTCTCGGGGGTACTCGGCGGGATGATCTTGACCGGTGTCGGAGTGGGCCTCACCCTTCCGACCCTCATGGCCACGGCCGCCTCCTCGCTCCCACCGCAGTCATTTGCCACCGGCACTGCGGTCATCAACATGATCCGCCAGACCGGCCTCGCCCTCGGCGTGGCCATGCTCGTGGCAGTGCTCGGCACCGCAGCCGGTCACGACAGCGCCGCACTTGACGGCTTTCGCCACGGTTGGTGGGTATCTGCCGCGATCTCCTACGTCGGCATCGTTCCCGCCCTCACCCTGCTCAGGCGCCCCGCACCAGCCAGTCCCACAGCCAGAGTCACAGCCACAGCCACAACCACAACCTGACCCGCTCATCCGAGACATAAGGAGACGTCATGAATATCAACGGATCAACCGCCCTCGTCACTGGAGCTAACCGAGGGCTCGGCCGCCACCTCGCAAGCGAGCTGCTCCGCCGGGGCGCCACCGTGTACGCCGGGGCACGCAATCCCGACGCTGTCGACCTGCCAGGCGCCAAGGTGGTAGCTCTCGACATCACCGATCCGGCGTCGGTGGCCAGCGCCGTCGAGATCGCCGGTGACGTCACCCTCCTGATCAACAACGCAGGCTCGTCCACCGGCACAGACCTCCTCAATGGAGACGAAGCGCAGATCCGCTTCGAGATGGACACCAACTTCTTCGGGACACTGTCGGTGATCCGAGCTTTCGCCCCGAAGATCTCGGCGAACGGCGGAGGGTCGATCCTCAACATCCTTTCCGTACTCTCGTGGGTCAGCTTCCCCAGGAGCGGCGCATACTGCGCCGCGAAGTCGGCAGAATGGTCGATGACCAACGCACTGCGCGTGCAGCTGGCAGAGCAGAACATCCGGGTGGCTGGGCTCCATGTCGGTTACATGGATACAGACATGACCGCTTCGATAACCGCTCCAAAGTCAGACCCTGCGGATATCGCCAAGATCGCCATCGACGGTGTCGAGCAGGATCTCTTCGAAATAGTTGCGGACGATGTCAGCCGTGAGATGCAGGCCGCACTTGCTGGCGGCGTTCCCGCCCTCTATCCGCAGCTCCAAACAACTCCGCGCTAGTCGGCTCACTACCTCCACCTTTTGGTTCATGCCCAAAGGTCTCGGATACATCTCGAGAGGTCATGTAGATCCGGCCCGAGCGGACTGTCTACCGGCGGCGGAATTCCTCCTCAGTGCCGTCGTGCGGACGTTCCACGTGCTCTTCCGCTGAGAGTTTGTCCAGTTCGGTCGCGTCGTGGGGCTCGGTCATCGTTGCGGCCAAGAAGTAAACACACACCGAATACAAGTCCCAGGGGGGCTCGGCAGGATCACGGTCCTCGCCGAGCAGCCTGGGCACATCGCTGAGGTCCGTGGACACGGCGTCGTGGTCGACGTTCCAGCGGAGGGTGAATCCCTCGGTCAGCGCGGTGATCGCAACGGCGAAATCATGGACGCTGAACGGCGGTCGGAAGCGGCGACCCTCGAGCGCCACGAGTTCTTCGAACAGAGGGATGAAATCACCTTCGAGCGATCGATACATCTTCTGCAGGAGCTCAGCGACGTCGGACTCGTCGTGCTTCGCCCACAGGCCCATCTGAAGGCGAATGCTGTCGGTCTGGCGAACCCGATCGATGTTCGCGCGGGCACCTACTCGGGCCGATCCGCGAATCGTGCGTCCGATTCGCTCGGCTTCCTTGTCGATCTCCTCGATCGTGTGGGTGAGCTCCCCTTGGGATCGGAAGCGGCTCGGCTGGAGTACGTACTCGAGTAGGGCGCGGCGAAACTCCTCTTGGCTATGCCAATAGTGGTAGATGGCGGCCGGCGTCACACCGGCCTCTTTGGCGACGTCGCGAACGCGGACCTGACTGAGCACTTCGTCGGCCGGTGCCTTCTTCAAGACAGCGGCACCCGCCTCGAGCAGGGCGACCTGGGTCTTCTCCCTGGCCTCGGCGTTCTTGTGGGCAGATCGCGGCATGTAGGAAGTTTATCCGGTCCACCTACTAAATGGTTGGTTGGTCTTGACAGATCGGGGTTGCCGCCTCATCATGCACATACCTACTGATTGTTCAGCAGGTTGATAGGAGGTCACCCAATGACTCTGCAGATTTGGATTCTCATCGTCGCCGTGTTCGCCACGGTGGTGCTCACCCGCTTGGGCCGTCACCGCTACACCCGCCGTCAACGGCTCCTCACGCTCGCCGTCGTCGCCCTGCTGATCGCCAAGTACGTCCGGGGGATGCCCACGGGCGGCAACGACGCAGTTCTCGAAATGGCATGTGCCGGGGTCGGGGTCCTCTTCGGGTTGGCCATGTTGGCCACGACCTCTGTGGATCGAGACGAAGACACCAACCAGGTGTGGGTCCGCGTCGGAGCGGCGTACTTGGTGCTCTGGGTCATCATGCTCGGTTCAAGGGTGATCTTCGCTTACTCAGCCTCTGATTGGGCGCGAAGCGACATCGGACATTTCCTTGCGACAAATCACATCTCCGGTTCTGCAATCACACCGGCATTCGTTCTGATGACGATCGGCAGTTTGCTAGTGGTGACGATCGGAACGGCGATCCGTGCATCTGGGCTCAATTTCTCGGATGCTCCAGGCCTGACGCGAGCCTCCCAGAGCTGAGCGCTCCACGAAACCCATTGACCAGGTTTCCAATGACGCATCTCTGGCGCGAAATGGCGGGCAACAGGGCAACAAAAGGCCCGCTCGATGGTTTCGCTTCGCCATAGTGAACCCGTGGACCAGACGCAGGACATCCCAATCAACCAATCCCTGAGGTTATGGACCGCCTTAAAGAACGACCCGGTTCACATGGCCGAGGTGGCGGTGTTGAAGTGCACGCCCTTGCTTGCCGGAGGCGTCGAACGCTGGCTCGAGGCAACGCTCTCCAAGCACCCAGAGGCGCCTCCCGAGCAATTGGCGAAGAGGGTGCTCATGAGGTCGGCAGGGATCGGCCGGCGAGGTGGGGCAATTACCGGTTCGTCGTTCTACTTCGGAATGGTCCCCGCCCTGGTCATGATTTACTGCGAGCAACTGCTAGTCATTCTCCGCATCGCTGCGCTCTTCGGAAACGATCCGTGGGACGCGCAGCGCGTGGCCGAGGTGCTTGTGATTCAGCAGCGTTACCACTCTGTTGACGAGGCCGCGGCTGCACTGCAAAGGGTGGGATCTCATCGAACCCACGATGGTGCGACGGAGAGCCCCTTGTCTCGGATGGTGACCGCCCTGCGGCAGGTGCCATCAATGCTCGGTATGCGCTTTAGAAAGCTGCGTTCTGGCCCTCTCGATCTCATCGTCACCGCAGCGACCTGGGCTGCCTATGTCGTTCCGGTGGTCAGCATTCCGGCGTGGGCAGTCTCGAACGCACGTGCAACGAAGCGTGTCGCGAAGGCCGCCATCGGCTTCTACTCCAATCCGGCCTCAATCCGGGTGGACGGTCCTGCGATTTCGCTTCCACCTCCCCTCAGACGATGGCGTCGATGGATCGCCGTCACTCTGATCGTGCTCATCGGGATCGGGCTCGGTATCTTGGCGGCACTCATTCCGACGGGCCATCGCTTTCATCACCTGAGCTGGCTTGCGTTGGCCCTGGCGGAATGAATCGGCCTGGGATCCCCGGAGGCTCCATACCTTGGAAACGAGGATGGAGTCATGGAACAGAAGCCGAGAACGAAGCGGTATCCGCCTGAGCTGAAGGAGCGGGCGGTGCGCATGGTGTTGGACCTGCGAGAGCAGGATCCGCACGACAAGACGGTGATCTCGCGGGTGGCCCGACAGCTGGGCGTGGGCGACGAGTCGTTGCGCAGCTGGGTGAAGCGTGCCGACGTCGACGCCGGCAAGCGCCCGGGGCTGACGAGCGACGAGCAGGCCGAGCTCAAGCGGCTGCGCAAGGAGAACTTCGAGCTTCGCCGGGCCAATGACATCTTGCAGGCTGCGGCGACTTTCTTCGGGGCGGAGCTCGACCGCCGACACAAGAAGTAGTTGCCTTCATCGACGCCCATCGGGACCACGAGACCGGTGGGCGTCGATGGGGGGTCGAGCCGATCTGCGAGCAGCTCGCAGTCGCCCCCTCCACCTACTACGACGCCAAGTCCCGGCCGCCTTCGGCCCGGGCGCTGCGTGACGCCGAGCTGGGCCCCAAGCTGGTCGAGCTGTGGAAGCGCAACTACTCGGTCTACGGCAGGCGCAAGCTCACCAAGGCGGCTCGGCGGGCCGATCTCGACATCGGGCGCGACCAGGTAGCCCGCCTCATGCGACACCAGGGCATTCGCGGGGCGAGCCGCTCCAAGAAACGCTTCACCACCAAGTCTGATCCCGCCCACGTCCGCGCCCCGGACCTCGTCAATCGCAACTTCAGTGCTACGCGTCCCGATGAACTGTGGGTGTGCGACTTCACCTACTGCTCGACATGGTCGGGCATCATTTACGTCGCCTTCGTAATCGACGTCTTCTCCCGGCGCCTTGTCGGCTGGAAGGCGGCGCGCTCGATGACCACGACCCTTGTCCTCGATGCGCTCAACATGGCGGCATGGACGCGCCGGCACACCACTCTCGAAGGGCTGATCTGTCACACCGACGCCGGAAGTCAATACACCTCTATTGCCTACACCGAGCGCATCGACGACGTCGGTGCCGCGCCCTCCATCGGGACCATCGGAGACAGCTACGACAACGCCATGGCCGAATCGGTCATCGGGCTTTTCAAGACCGAGCTGCACCGCAACCCGGCCGCCCTGGCGGACAACGGCGGGCCTTGGAAGGGCCTCGACGACCTCGAGATCGCCACGTGCGCCTGGGTGTCATGGTTCAACGAGGAGCGACTCCATGGAGAGCTCGACGACCGCACGCCGGCCGAAGTCGAAGCCGAGTACCGTTTCAGATCTCAGCCCGCTGTGGCATGAGAAACCAAACCAACGAGCCTCCGTCAAACCCAGGCCGGTTCAGAACTCTGCCTGGTGGTGACGCTTGGACGTGTTCTTTGGATCACACGTTCGACAGCGCAGTCGGAAGTCGCGAACGCAACCTCGACTCTTCCCCCGAATTCATCGGTTCCTGGAGCACCAGACTTTGTCGATAAAGACACATAAAGACACGCGGCGACCAGCCGCACCTCCCACCGTGACGGAGATCCGGCTGTCGCCTTGTGACCCCGTCCTTTGGTGAGTGCGGCCAACTCGCATCTTCGACCTCTACGACAAACCATGTAGCGCTCAAAAGTGCTTCGTGGCCTTCTGGGGATCCCACTTCAGCCCTCTGACCTGGGCTTTGGTGGAGGAGAAGGGACTCGAACCCTCGGCCTCTACATTGCGAAAGTCTGGCTCTCAGCGCTTTGACCAGGACCTTTCCGCCGACTTTCCTGGTGGCGGTCTTTCGATCCCCTCAGGTTCCCTCACGATCCCTCCCCTTCTCGCACGGTAAAGACACGTAAAGACACGCTCGGACTGTCCCTGGCGCCTGGCCACGGGTCGGTACTCACGTCCGATCGGCAGGCTCTCGCGATGCGCAACGAACAGCGCCCCTTTGCGTATTTGACGACGACCACGTTCCTCGGCGAGTGATGGGACATCACCGACCCTGAGCGGCGGAAGCCTTTCGGATTGACTTCCCGGGCAGACGCATCGAACCGTCACCGAGGCGCGGGTCCGTATTCGGTTCTGCCGCGGCCACGCCAAAGGCCACGTGACAATTGTCAGATCAGACGCATCTTCACCAATGGTGCCGAAATGATGGCGCTGGCAAGCAGGCGCGAAGCCATCACGGTCCTCTTGGAGTTATGGTCTCCCCGAGGAGGCGGCTGACACGTCTTGAAATCGCGTAGCCGGCCGCGCCTAGGGCGCACGCCGGAAACATGCCGGACGTCGCCATCCGAATGAGAGCCATGTCCCAAACGGGCGGGATCGTTGCGTTTAGACGAGTAGTCTCAGTGCGCATCGCTCAGAGCTGGGCCCAGACGGTCTTTGTTTTCAGGTACCCCTCGATGCCTTCCTGGCCGTTCTCGTAGCCCCAACCGGACTGTTTGAAACCACCGAAAGGCATGGCGGGGTCCCACATCATCTGGCAATTGATCGAGACGGTGCCCGCGTCGAGGCGCTTGGCGAGTCGGTGTGCGTGGGAGACGTCTCTCGTCCAGGCTGACGCCGCGAGTCCGTAGGTCGTGTCGTTCGCCAGGGCGACGACTTCGTCGTCGTCGTCAAACGGCGTCACGGCGACAACGGGCCCGAAGATCTCCTCCCGACAGAGGCGCATGTCTGGCCTGACCTGGGCCAGCACCGTCGGGTGGACGAAGTAACCGGTACGATCGAGACGGTGACCACCGATCACGACCTCGGCGCCGTCGCGCTTGCCCTCGTCGATGTAGCCCATGACCCGGTGCAGCTGCCTCTCGCTGATGAGCGGCCCGCTGTGGACTTTCCCCTCGTTCGGGCCGCCGAGCCGGATCTTGCCGGCCAGCGACGCAATACCTTCGACAACCCTTTCGTAGACACCGCGCTGCACGAAGACGCGGGAGCCGGCGACGCAGGCCTGCCCCGAGTGGATGAAGATCCCCATCGCCGCTGCTGGGATGGCCTTGTCGAGGTCGGCATCGTCGTAGATGAGGACCGGTGACTTGCCGCCCAGTTCGAGCATGACCCGCTTGAGGTTGCCGGCCGCGGCCTGGACGATGAGCTTGCCGACTTCCGTGGAGCCCGTAAAGGCGATCTTGTCGACGTCTGGGTGTTCGATGAGCGCTTGCCCGGTTGTGTGTCCATACCCGTTGACCAGGTTGACGACGCCATCGGGCAGGCCGGCTTCGGTCAGGATCTTCTCGAAGATCAGCGCCGACAACGGGGTCTCCTCGGCCGGCTTGAGCACGCTGCTGCAGCCGGCGGCGAGCGACGGCGCAAGCTTGGCGGCGGCGTTGAACGCCGGGCCGTTCCACGGGACGATCAGCCCAGCGACGCCAACGGGTTCTTTGATCGTGTACGCATGCACCGACGCGTCGAGGCCCGAGAGACCGCCCGACATCCGCACGTCATGGGCGATCCCGTTGATCTTGGTGCACCAGCCGGAGAAATAGCGGAAGAACTCGATGGCGGCCGCGACGTTGCGCCGTGCCTGTGGCAAGGGCATGCCCGTGTTCAGGGAGTCGAGCTGGGCCATGTCCTCAGCCTGAGACTCGAGCAACTCCGCAATGCGCCAGAGCACGCGGGCCTGCTCGCTCTGCGGCTTCTGGTGCCACACCCCCGAGTCAAAGGTCTCCCGCGCCCGAGCGACCGCCTGGTCGATGGCGGTCGCGCCGCCGTCCGCAAACTCTGCGATTGGCTGTTCGCTCACCGGATCAATGACCGGGATCGTCTCCCCGCCGCCTGGTCGCGCACAAAGCTCTTCGATCGTTGCCGCTACTGTCATATTCATCCTTCGAGGTCTATCGCCGGTTGATATTGCCCGCATCGACTGGGATCACGGAACCCGTCACGTAACGAGCCTCGTCGGAAACGAGCCAGGCGATGGCGTTCGAGACGTCAATAGGGTCGACCGCTTCCACGGGAAGGGCATTCAGCAGCGATCCGGCAAGTTGGGGGACGTTCTCGATGATCTCGGCCACGTTTCCGCCACCCGCCATAGGGGTGCGGACGGTGGTCGGGGCCACGCTGTTGACTCGGATGAAGTGTGGTGCCAACGAGTTGGCCCATGAACGAGTCAGTCCGATGACACCGTGTTTGGCAGCCGTATAGGCCATCATGCCAGCCGCGTCGATGGGCGCTCCAGTGAGTCCACCGGTGGAGCTCGTCAAGACGATGGCTCCGCCTTTTCCTGCCTTGATCATGGAAGGGATGGCAGCGCGGCCGGTATTCCACACACCGGTCAGGTTCACGCCGATGACCTCTTCCCATTGCTGCTCGTTCGACGCCATCCCACCCGGTCCGATCCCGGCATTGGCGAGGACGATCTGTACTGGCCCGAGCTCCGTCGCTCCCTCCTTGAGCGCAGACTTCAGGGCCTGATAGTCGCGGACGTCGACCTCTTTGGCCACGATCCTTCGACCGAGTGCCTCCACCTCCTTGACCGTCTGCTCGAGGTCATCCGCCGTCGACATCTCGTAACCGACTGATTGCAACTGGGTGCAGATGTCGACCGCAATGATGTCGGCGCCCTCTTCCGCCAGGCGGAGGGCATGACTCCGCCCCTGTCCCCGAGCGGCGCCGGTGATGAAGGCCACCTTTCCATCGAGCTTTCCCACGTTCACTCCCCTTTCGAGTCAATCCGCATCTCTAGCGATCATTTCTTCTTATGAAGATCGTGAGCCAATCGCGATGCTCAGTCGTGCTCCACCGTCGAGTCGAATTACCTCTCCGTTGAGATACGGATTCCGAACGATCGCCTCAACAAGGCGGGCGTACTCGTCTGGGTGACCGAGTCGTCGTGGGAACAAGATGTCCTCCCTGAGCAGCTTCTGGACAAAGCTTGACGACGTCAGTGGCGTGAGGAACGAACCAGGCGCGATGGCACACACCCGCACGCCAATTGGGGCGAGATCGCGGGCCATAGGAAGGGTCATCGACACGATGGCGCCCTTCGCCGCGGCGTAGGGAACCATCGTCTCCTGACCATCGAAGGCGCTGATTGAGGCGGTTTGGACGATGACCCCCCGCTGGCCGTCTTCGTCCGGGACGTTCGAAGCAAACGCAGCCGCCGTGAGCCGGGCCAGATTGAACGGTCCCATGACGTGCACGTCGAGGTTTGCCGTCAGGACATCTCTAGATATGGCCGTCCCGTCGCTGTCGACGAGCCGTGGGCTTCTGATCAGGACACCGGTCGCGCTGACGGCGACCGAGAAGACCCCGAGCGACCGTGCCTCGGCGATGGCCATCGACACCACGTCGTCGTCGTTACTGGTGCCGAGAATCGTTTTCACCGAGTCTCCGATCTCTGCCCGGAGGGCCTCGGAGCGATCCAAATCGGGATCGATGACGACGACACCGACGCCGAGGCCGACGAGCCGGCGAACGGTGACACTGCCCAACTCGCCCGCGCCACCGGCGACGACAGCCGATCGACCTTCGAGATTCATTCCGTTCCTGGGGATCCCATTGGCGCGGCGCTCAACTCCAGCTCCCTGCACCAGTACGGAAGGCCGTCACACTGGCCTCCTCGGGGACCCGCTCGATCGGCGTCGTCAGCTCATCGATGGTCGGTGCCCCGATGTCAGTGGCTATTTGCTGCAGCGCAGTGCGATCGAGGTTGTATAGGTCGATGGCGTTCTCCCCGACCATGTTGCGGATGCCTAGAGCTGGCGAGGTGCTGAACGTATGCCGCAGGGCTAGACGCGTCACCGAGGGCAGCTTGTGCCCTTCGCTGTAGACGAAGGTGCCTTCAAGGTGGGGGTAGTCCGATCCCCACAGCACTTGGGAACCGAGTCCGTGCTTCGTCGCTTGCTGCACCTCGTAGGGGGACGCAAAGCTCGCCCCCAAGAAGACGTTGCGGGCCATGTACTCGCTCGGGCGAAGCGGGACCTGCTCGAGAAGCGCCTTGTTCAGCGGCTCTTCGCCTTTGAACTCGTAGAACGCCCGGATGGCGTCGAGTTCGGCAGCCATTGCCGGCACCCAGTTACCGGGTGTCTCCGTGATGACAAGCTTCAGGTCCGGATGCCGTTCGAACACGCCGCCGAAGATCATCCATGGCACTGCCCGTTGCGAAAGGGTGGCGGATTCGAGCTGGATGAGGGCAATCGACTCGAGACCCGAGTAGCGGGCGCTCGTCCTCCCGCCGACATGAGTGACGAGTGGCATCTTCAGCTCTTCGCAGGCGGACCAGAAGGGTTCCCAGCGGCGGCGGTTGTATTCGGGCAATTCGCCGTCTCGCATAGCCGGAAAATTGACTCCGCGCAGACCGTGCTCGTGAGCCCAGCGGACCTCGCGTAGAGCGCGATCAATGTCCCACATGGGCACGTAGGCCAGCCCGACGTGGCGCTGGGGCGCTTCTGAGACGAAATCGACCAGCCAACGGTTGTAGATCTGCTGTCCAACTGCCACCAGTTCTGGATCGGGCTTAGGAGCGGGCTCCCCGAACGACTGGGGCACGAAAGGGATGGGCTCCATGTTGGTGCTGCCGTGGAAGATCACCCCGGCAGCAACCCCGTCGTGGTCGTAATCGGTCAGACGTGCCTCGGACTCGTAGTGGCCCGGCGTCTGGAAGTTGGGATGGTCGAGGTATCCGCTGCCGTCCAACATGGCACTGAAGGCCGCGCGCTCCGTCGCCGTGCTCTGCGCGAAGCGATCGAACTCGTCGAGGTACTTCGAGGAGCAGTACGGGCGCAGGTCCAGGACGAGCCGCGGACCGACGTGCGTATCGTTCGAAACGATGACGACCGGTTCCGAGGTCATCGGACGATGATGGGCATCTTTTCCCACCCGCGAACGGTCGATGTCGATGCCAGCTTGATGACGCTGTAGTCGACGTCCCACTCGGGCCACCGGTTCAGCAATTCATCGAGCGCCACTCGTCCTTCGAGCCGGGCGAGATGGGCACCGAGACAGAAATGCAAGCCGTAGCCGAAGGTCATGTGCTGCCCGTCGTTCCGTTTGACGTCATAGGTAGCCGGATTCGCAAATCGACGCGGGTCGCGATTGGCGGATGCCATGAGCAAGAGCACTGCGCTCCCCACCGGCAACGTCGTGCCGTAGTACTCGGTGTCTTTGGTGACGTAGCGGGCCGAGGCGTGGCCAGTGGGCTCGAATCGCAGCGTTTCCTCGATCACATTCGGAATGAGCGAGCGATCAGCGACGGCTAGTCGGCGTTGGTCGGGATGCTCTGCCAGCACCTTGGCCAGCCACCCGATCAGCCGTCCCGTCGTCTCGTTGCCGGCGCCAGCCAACACAGACGTGTAGGTCAACACCTCTTGGCGAGTCAGGGTGCGTGTCTCCCCCGACTCGTCCTCGAATTCAGCGTTCAGCAGCATCGTCATAAGGTCGTCGGAGGGGTGATGGGAGCGCCATTCGACGTAGTCGGCGAACATCTCGCCGGTCACGACCTCGGACTGTTCGATGCGCATCGGCTGTCCCGGCCTGGTGCGCAGGTCTCGGTCAGTCTTGTTCCGAACGGCAATCTGGTCGTCTTCCGGAATGCCGAGCAGCATGCCGATGACACGCATGGGCAGCATCGAAGCAAGTTCGGTGATGACGTCGAAGCCTTCGCAACCCACCAGCGGGTCGAGGCAGCGGACGCAGTAGGCTCGCACCTGATCCTCGAGCAACGCCATCCTCTTGGGAGTGAAGACACACGACAAGAGCCCGCGATGGCTCGTGTGCACGGGCGGGTCTTCCCACATGACGACGCCCGGGGGGATTTCGATGCCCGCCCGCAGGACGTCGAGGAGGTCGCCCCGACTGCTGGAGAACACCTCCCAGTTGACCAGTGCCTTCTGGACGTCCTCGTGACGAGCCAATGCCCAGAAGTCGTAGCGCTCGTTGTAGTACAGCGGCGACTCCTCACGGAGACGCTCATAGGTCGGATAGGGATCAGCATTGATATCGACGTCGTAGGGGTCGAAGTAGACGCTGGTGTCGCTGACGACCATTGGCCGCTCCCCTTTTTTGAGTTAGAACATCTGTTCTAACTTAGGATGGATCGCATGTCAACAATGCCGCTCTATTAGGACATTTTTGGGAACGACCGTCTGGGCATGCCGCGGTTCAAGCAGAACATATGCTCTGGATAGATGGTTCCGCGTTCGGCCTCCACCCCACCGGCTCGAGAAAGCTCGACAAGGCGTCCCAGAGCGGCGACCCCCGAAAAGCGGCGAAAGCTCCTCGACGGCGCTGAGCAAGTCATGTTGCGCGACGGCTATGCAGCTGTGACTTCGAGGCGCCTCGAGGCAGAGACTGGTCTCAAGGTCCACTACCACTTCGGCAGCATCGATGACCTGTTCATCGCAGTGGTCCGTCGACGAGGCGAGGTCAATCTGACCCTGATGGCCGAGGCCTTGTCTTCGCCCCACCCCCTACAGGCCTGGTGGCGCCTGGCTTCGGATCGCCGCGGGAGCCGGCTGCTGGTCGAGATCACTGCAGCGGCGAACCACCGCGCTGCACTTCAGGTCGAAGTGGCTGCGTTCGCGCGCGAGAGCCGGCGCATGCAGCTCGATGCTCTCGATCACCTGCTGGCGGAGTACGGAATCGATCGAGAGCTCTATCCCCCCTCGCTGGTGGCACCGACGATTCAGGGGCTCGCATTCGCGATGGCTTACGACCAGGCCGCCGGCTTTGATACCGCGCAGGCCGAGGCGTCAGCGGCCATGGAGCGGCTCTTGGAGCGACTCGAAGCGCAGCGGTTTGCTGAGCGGCTCATAAGAATCCCTGGGGCGAAGACGAGAGCTACTCAGGCCAATGCGGACTGATGGATGGGTTAGCCATCCTCGATTGCAGCTTTCGCACCGAAGACGGAGCCGTAGAAGCGCTCACCATAGGGCGCCCTTCATCATTCTCGACGTCGGATAACTCCAGACAGGTCAACGGTCGCTCTCGGTGGCCGGATCCCCGTGAACTGATCCCCCTCCTGTGCCGGTTTTTCATCTGTGCTGTTAGGTCTAGCTCGAGGTTCCGGGCTTCGACTAGTGGGTCTACGACGTAGACGACTTCGCCGCCAAAACCAACTGTTTAGCCGTCATGTTGTACTTGGCAATGTAAACGGGGCCGATGCCGTAACTCCTGCCTGGTCCGAAGGATACGGGACTACCGACGCCAGGAAGGGTGACGTTGCGCAGTGCGTAGCCGGCTCGGTCGAAACTGGCGACGGTCAGGTTCTTTCCAGCCGCGCTTGCGATTTTCTCGAAAAGCGCCACGCTTTGGCACGCGTAGATCGCTCCGATGTAGCTGTGGTCCGAGGTATTGGAGGTCGCACTGGGTGGCGTGATTACGTCAGACGGATACGCGCTCCTTATCGTTCGTACGCAATTTTTGATGGCTGGCTCCTGCCACTGCTGTATCGCATCTGGCGTCGGGCTGGAAGAAGTCACGTTCTTGAGGTACGTGGGCGTGTTGCCGGTCGTGCCGCCGATGTAGCCCTGCAGTGCCCCAAAATCAGTGGCGATCCAGGGAGGATTGAAAGAGCTCTGGGTGTCGTAGAGTCCGCCGGGCCAGGTCCCCGATGCGGAACCGACGGCCACCACTTCGGTAACACCAGCGCTTTGGAAACGTTGGGCCGCGGTGGCCACTTGCTGGTTCGTTGCGGCCTGGTCGTTCGTAGGTGCGGAATCGACGGCCTGTTGGGCCACCTTCACATGGAGCGCGTGCAGGGTGGAGAGCACCACCTTGGTCTCGTCCTGATCGGCAGTCGCGCTGAAGACGCCCACGACCTTTCCCTTGAACAGACCCATTTTGGAGAACACGGACAACTGCAAGGGATCGTACGCAGACTGTGGCGGCGAGACGGCGAAATTGACGGCGGACCCCGCAGGCAGCGGGCCGCTCACTGTTCCGTTGATCGTTGGTGTCCCATGGTCTTCGAGGTAGCAGTTCGCCATGTAGGGCGTCAGAGCAACAAAGACCTGAACGTCCTCGGTGAGCTGGGTACACACCGACAAAGCCTGCGCCGGACTCGCCGGGTTCACTCCAGCCACCGTGGCGACTACTTTGCGCCCGTTCACCCCACCGTGCTTGTTCAGGTTGGCGATCAACGCGTCGTAGTCGTGCGGAGCATTGCCCTGGTTCAGCTTGACCCCCAATGAGGCAAGCGAGCTGAGATCGAGATACGGGATGCCGACTTTGATGGTCGTTGACGTCACCCCAGCGTTGGCTGACGCACCGGCGAACTGAACTGGAATGAGGATCGAGACCGCGAGGAAAGTCACGATCGCTCCCAAGACGAAACCCCTGCGCGCAACCATCACAGCACCTCCTTTCGCCCTCACGGTCGGATCCGGTCGGTCAAAGGGACCACGTCGCAGAAATGGGCGATCCACAACTCAGCACTCCATGCGGTTCTGTTGCGCGACCTGGCCGAGCCAGCGGGCGGACGGTTTGACCGTGCGGTCGAAAGTCTCCCTGTTGACAGCGATGAGGCCGAACGTCATGGCATAGCCGGAGAACCATTCGAAATTGTCGAGCAAAGACCAGTGCAGATAACCGCGGACGTCAACACCGTCTTTGACGCAACGTGCGAGGCCTTCGAGCGCATCCTTCGTGTAGGAGATTCGCGCCGTATCGTCGTGTGTGGCCATACCGTTCTCTGTTACGAGGACGGGTACGCCGGCGATCGAGGCGGCGAGCCTCACCGTGTGCTCCAGGCCCCCCGGATACGCCTCCCAACCCGTCTGCATCTTGAGGGCCTCGTCGGGGACCGGCATTCGGCCCTGAGGCCCGAATAGGTCCCTCGAGTAGGTCTGCACTCCGACGAAGTCGTCAGCAGCCGACACCTTGAGCCACTCGACTTCGCCGGCCCGTTCAGCGGCCGCGCGCCGCTCCTCTCCGCCGTCGATGGAGTCGAGGTATGGAAGCGCGAGAGTCCATCCGACCTTCATCTTGGGGGCCTCGGCCTTGATGGCTTGGCAGGCCAGGCGGTGAGCCCTAGCCATGACGTCTAGTTCTCCTCCAAACATGCCCATGTGGTACGTGCCGTTGTCGAAGCCGCCGATGCCCCTCGCTGGTGACGTCTCGGGAGCAGCGTCGGATGGTTCCTGGACGAACTCATCCGCGGACGGAGGTGCCCGCTGGTCCCCTCGGGGCATATCTGCATATGGGACAATGTCGTGTTGCTTGGGCCCCATCGCAGCGACCACTGCGAGCAGGTTGGGTTCGTTGAGCGTGCATGCCCAGTCGACCATTCCACCCAGCGCACGCGTCGCCGCGCCGGCGAAGGCAGCAAATCGCTCCGGAGCCTCCGTTGAATGCCACCCACGGCGGCCGGCGAGCCAGCGTGGGAGGGTGAAGTGATTGTAGGTGACGACAGGCGTGATCCCTCGTTCAAGACAGGCTTCGACCACCCGCACGTAATGATCGAGCGCGGCGCGAGAGACAAACCCGTCCTCCGGTTCGATACGAGACCATTCCGGGGAGAATCGATAGGCATTCAAACCCAGGTCGGCGAGGGTCGTCAGATCCTCCTCGAATCGGTGGTAGTGGTCGCACGCGTCACCAGAGGGCTCCGTGAACATCGAGTTCGGTGCCCACTCGAGAGGCCACAGGTCGGCGTTGACATTGCCTCCCTCAACCTGGTGCCCGGCGGTAGAGGCACCCCAGAGAAATCCTGTTGGGAAGTCAGTCACGGAAGCGCCAACTCCAGCTTCTCCTGCATCGGATCATGATGGCGGTCAACCGATCTGCAAGATCTCAACGTTGTTGCCCCAAGGATCGAGAAGGTCGATTGATTGCGCCGCCTGATTCCCCGGTTTACCGGCGAAGTGCCCCTGGACTTTGGCGCCGTGGGCAACGGCCAAAGCTTCTGCTCGACTCAGGTTCGGAACTTGGATGATGAAACCACTGACGTTTACCTGGCCGTGGGGCCCTCTCTTGAGAAGGACCAGGCCCGGACCTCCCTTTGGAAAGGTCAAGATCGGAATTTTGCCCACCTCGAGCGCCTGCTTCGCCCCGAAGACGGCGCCGTAGAAGCGCTCGCCGGCCGCGACGTTCCCCACAGAGAGTTTGATCATCAAGATGGTTCCGGTCGGCTCGTTTTTACCGCTTGAACTGGGCCCCGACGTCGTGGTGGCGCTGTGAACGGGAAGAGTGGTTGGTGCACTGCTCGCGGCGGCTACCGAACTGAATCCTCCGGTCGCTAACGCCAACGCGACTGCGAACGGTATGGCGGTTTTACGCATCCGGGGACGTGCCTCGCTCTCGTTGCCGTCGGATCCGCCCAGCTCGGGCCCTAGGTAGAGCAATCGTTTGCATTTGGAGCAAACGTTCTAACTTATAATGGTCCGACATGTCAAACGCCCCTTTTCAAGCAAGGTCCGCCGAGGCCATCGCGGCGCCGACAGCCGTGACGCCAAGCGGTCTCGCTGGCCGCAGCACAACGAACTGTTCATGGCACAGGAGTTCACCAAATGATCATTGATGACACCAGCGGGGTCGGCCGTATCGAAGTCACGACCATACCGATGCCCGCCTTCGCAAGAGAGCTGTCGCCCACCTACACCTGTTCGGGAAAGGTGCTGGTTCTCTTCCGGAAGGTCGACGATCCACCGGACTCAGACTTCTGGAATGTGGCTGTTGTCAATGACGATGGCACGGAATTCCGCACGATCTTCTCTGGTGTCATCCCTCAGCACGAGAAGGCGAACGGGATTCGGCACATGCCGTTTCGTGACAACAAGAGAGTGCTGCTCGGCGACTACGTCCTAGAGTGTGATCCGGATATCGATCAGTGTGTCCGGGCAGAGCTCGTGCCTGTCAGATACCCCTGGGCAATAGAGCGGGAGCCACACACAACGCATCACTGGTCGGAGATCATCATTGCGCCAGATAACGAGCACATAGCTTGGACGATGTTGCGCACCGATAACCTGGCGGCGAATGCAATGGGCAGCTTGAGGCGACGACGAAAGTCGTATGTCATTGCCAGGCCGCAAATCATCAGCGCGGTGCGTACCTTCGAGACGGACAAAGAACGTCCAGAGTACCTTGTCCCGCAGATCGTGCGAAGCGGCGAGGTCAAGCAGTTCGTGCGGGGCGGCACGGCCATCTCACTGGTTGGCAAGAAAGACGGGGCAATTACTGACTCGGTTGTCCAGGATTTGACGTCGAATGAAATAACTCAGATCACCACAACCCCGGGTTATGACGAGACAACTATCTTTTCTCCAGACGAGCGCCTGGGCATTGTCATGAGTACGCGGGGGTCCAAGACAACTGACCCCGCAATCTTCGGTCTAGTCCCGAGACCTCACACCTACGCGACCCAGTCCCTCATTACGCATCTATACATGTACGCGGTCGACGGAGTTCGCAAATTTCGGCGTGGGAACATCGGTCCCGTTCTGATCCAGGTCGAACGGTCGATGAATGAGCCCGGTTACCAGGGTGTCCAGTTAAACGACCCGAGAGAAGAGTGGGTGTACGTCTCGCCGATGTCATGGCACCCGAGCGGCAAAATGGCCATGTGGCCTGAGATGGTACGAGGCAGTGACGAGACGAAGGACGGAAGGCAGATCCGAGTCAGAAAGCTAACCTTGCGCGACTATCAGCCGGGCGAGGCCGTTGGTGCCCAGAGGACACCGGATCACATTCCCTACGGGATCACTGGCGTCAGAGCGCTGCTCAGTTTGTGGCATCCACGGGATACAAACGCCAAAGGAAAGATCGCCGGGAGAAATGCGGGGTACGTCGAATATTCGCGGCAAGACGTTCTTCAATTGCGATATGTCGCATACAGCGACGACGGAATGACGTTCTACAACGGGGATGAGCGGATGAAGAGTTCATTTGCTGGAGAGAGCTTCTACGAATCGAACCTTGAGATGACGGGCGAGGACGAAGGAGCGATGAAAATCAGGGCTACCTTCTCTCCAATTGCGTCTACTCGCCCGCTCAGACTTCTATTTGATATCGCGGACGATGGCAAGCCGAAAAGTCACGGATACGCGACGCATGGTGGGGTCTGTCTCAACATCGAAGACATGGCCGAGTAGGACAGCATTTGGGCTGGCGCCGTCGATATGCCCATTGATGCCGAGCAGGCTGCCATTCCCAACAGCAGCTCGTATACAACGCGGTCCTGACCCGTCCCAACCGGGATCCCACTTTGGCCCTCTGACTTGGCCTTTGGTGGAGGTGAAGGGACTCGAACCCTCGGCCTCTACATTGCGAATGTCTGGTTCTCGGTGTTTTGACCAGGGCCTTTCCGATGACTTTCCTGCTGGCGGCGTTTCGATCCCCTCAGGTTCCCTCACGATCCCTCTCCTTCCCTCTCGATAAGGTCACGTAAGGTCACGCCCGAGAGGCACTCGTTCCACGTGGACGACGATCACGCACCTCGGCGAGCAACAGGACATTGTTGACCCTGAAGCGGCGATCCTTGCTGCCGGGCAGATGACTGAAGGGCCAAGGTTGTGTCCGCCAGCAGCCGGTCGACGACGTGTCGGGTGCATATGCGGCCGCCAGGGCATTTCCATACTCAACGTCGGCACCGCTGATCAGGCCCCGAGAATTGCCGAACGCGAACCTGCTGGTCCTATGTACGAGCCTCGCGGACCCGCGGTTCAATGCCGGCGGGGGCTGTGAAGCTTGCCCCAGTATTCCTACGCATCGTCGTATTCGTCAGGAAGGCGCATGTTGGGCCCGCCAACATGCAACCCGAGAGGCGTCGCTCGTCCGCGCGGCTCCTCCCAGGCTTCCTGGCGCCCGAGAACCGTGAGATCGAGATAGGGGTAGCCGTTGTGGAACTCCTCGATTCCGCGACCGAACGTCGAGTAGGTGTGGTACACGACTCCGTCCTCCTGGAAGAAGGCGCTGATGCCAGGCCAGTCCATGCGGAGGTCCTCGGTCCAAGGCATCTTCGTTCCGGCCATCTCAGCCTCGTTGCGGAAGAAGATCTGGACCGGCGCGACCCGGTCGTCGACGGTGGCGTGAAAGTCGTAGTTGAAGTCGCTGCCCGCCGACGAGTACCACGGGAAGGTCCATCCCATGCGGTCACGGAACGTAGCGAGCTTCGCGTATGGCGCCCGCGTAACCGCGACAAGCGTGGTGTTGCGGACGTGGAGCTGACGCAGGTTGCCGATCCCGTCTGCGGCGGACGAGCAGCTAGGGCAGCCTGTGTCGCGGGGCTGCTTCTTGGGCGTCAATGTCGTTGCTCCACATAAAGTGGTGCATCACCAGTTGACGCCGGCCTTCGAAGAGGTCAAGGAGGCTGACTGTTCCGTTCGGACCTTCGAATGTGTACGGCTTGTCCACTCGAACCCTCGGCAACCGGCGACGATCGACGTTGAGCCGGTCTCGGGCCCGGCTGAGCTCTTTCTCCTTAGCCAGTAGCTTTTTGCGGGCCGCCAGCCATTCTTCGCGAGAGACGACAGGTCGGAGAATCATCGCATCCTCCTTGGATGGTTTGCGCCAGGGTTTTCGCTTCGTCTTCATTTCAGCGTGGCCGCCACCCGAGTGCGTTTCCCAAGGCGCTCCAACGCGGACCACGGGTCCTCCCGGGCCAGGCGGGCGGCGGCGAGGCTGGGCCGGGGCAGCAGCTTTCCATTCTCTTCCGTTATCTCGCTGACGATCATGGCTCCTCCGCGAGGTCGTCAGAGCGTCCTGCGTCGAGCCGTGACCACTGGGCGATCGGGCGTCCCGCCGGCCACTGGGACATCGGAATCGGGGTCCAGGTCGGTGAGCCGTCAGCGGTCCGCGTGATGCTGCACTGCTGCGGCCAGCCGGGCGGTGAGTCCTCCCAGTCCTCCTGGCGTCCGTAGACGGTGAGATCCATGAGCGCGTAGCTGTAGTCCATCGCCTCCGCGCCGCGACGTTTCGTCCAGTAGCTTTCGAAAACCCTCTCGCCGTCCCGCACATAGCAGAGGAGATGGAAGAGGCCCACCTCGCGGCCCACCAGGAGTTGGTCGAGGGACGGGAGTGCCGAGTACCAGGGCATCTGCCAGTCCATGAATTCGCGGTACCGGATGCTCTCGTCGTAGGGCCCTTGGCAGAAGACCGCGAAAGTGATGTCCCGAGAATGGAGATAGGCGAGCTCGCTGATCTGGGTGGTGACCCACGTACATCCTTCGCATTGCTCGGAGGCGGGGTGGCCGGTGTGCCACATGAAGTAGTAAGCGATGAGCTGTTGTCGCCCTTCGAACGCGTCCAGCAAGCGCAGCGGCCCTTGCGGGCCGATCAGGATGAGGTCAGCGTTCACCTCGACCATGGGCAGGCGGCGCCGCGCGGCGGCGATGGCATCGCCCTCCTGGGTGTGCGCTTTTTCCCGCAGCCGCAGCCTGTCCAGCTCGGTTTGGAAGGCGGCCCGGTCGACAATCGGGGGCAGGCTCACTTCCCGGCTGGCAGGGTGCGCTGGGGGATCTGGGCGGGCTCTTTCATCCGTCATGTCGGTGTGCTCCCCTTTTTGTCGGAGTGGGGTTCGACTGCTTCTTGGCTTGGGCGTGCGCTGCTTCGGCCAGTCGTTTGATGGCGCCGAGTCGCCGGTCCCATTGGGCGGCGAGATCGGCCATGGCTCGGGTGGCCTGATCGATTCCCGGGTCGCTTCAGATGCTCGGTCCGGGCGTGAGGACCACTATTGGGATGACGCATGTGGTCTTGTTTGCGGCGTCGGCGAGTTGCGGATAGTGCTCGATTGCTTCCGCAAAGAGCCGGTCACGCTCGTCCCCCGCCGCCTCCTCGGCCACGACGTCAAACGTCTCGCCACCTACCTCAATCCTCGTGACCGGGTGCGTCTTGAGGTTTTGGTACCAGGCCGGATGTTTGGGCGCTCCACCGTTGGCGGCCCAGATGAAGTAGCGCGGATCGTCGGGCAGGTACGCAACCGGGTTGACGCGGCTCACACCAGTCTTGGCGCCCGTGTGATGGAGCAACAAGAGCGGAGTGTCCTCCCACGTGCCTCCCACTCGTCCTTGGTTCGCGCGGAATTCGTCAATGATCTTGGCGTTGTATTCGGTTGGTGTCTCAGACATTGGACTCCTCTGGTTGCCGGTTTATCGGTAGCTGGCCTCGTATTGGTCATGGCGTCGGAACCATGACCTGTCGCCTTCGTTGCGCCCAAGCGGCGCCCGATCGAGCCACTGCCACATGGGCCAGACGGCGTCAAAGCCCCGCGAATAGGCGGAGTAGGTGTGGTACACGACGCCGTCCTCGAGGGCGAAGGCGCTCATGCCTGGCTGCTCTCCGGACCATTCTCGCCAAGCAACGTTGTCAGCCTCAAGCTCTGCTTGGTTTCGATAGTTGTATTCCACTGGCGCCACGGAAGCGTCGATCGTGACGTGGAAGTCGTAGTTGAAGTCACTCCGACCCGACGAGGCCCACGGAAAGGTCCAGTCCATCCGGTCCCGGTAGGCCAGCAGCTTCTCGAGTGGCCCTCGGGATACAGCCGTAAAGGCGACGTCGTGGTTCTGGAGATGGAGGTGCGTCTTGTCGAAGCCGTCGGCTATCGAGGAGCAGCTGGGGCAGGCTTGGTCATCCTCAGGGTCGAACATCAGGTGATAGATGAGGAGCTGCGAACGACCTCGGAACAGGTCGGCAAGCGAGGCTTCGCCGGCTTCAGTGCCGAAGAGGTATTTCTTGTCGAGGCGCACCCACGGCAACTCGCGCCGTCGCCGGGCCAGGTCGTCATTCAGGCGGGTCAGCTCCTTTTCGGACTTCAGCAGCTTGAGCCGGGCTTCGAGCCACTCGTTACGAGTCCCGATGTGATGATTCGTCGTCACGGTGCTGATCCTCCCCTTGACATTTGGCGTATGTGGTCGGCGACCACGGCTGGCTAATGGAGCTCAGTATCTACTCATCTCTGCCCAACGTCTGCTCACTGGCTGTCGTACTCGTCGTGGTGGCGCAACCAGAAATTCGTCTCGTTCCGACCGTACGGCGCGCGGTCGAGCCACGGGTACATGCCCCAGATGGCGTCAACCCCGCGTTCATAGGTGGAGTAAGTGTGGTAGACGACGCCATCGTCGAGCGCGAACGCGCTCATGCCCGGCCCCTCTCGTCGATAGGTCGGCCAGTCCGTTCCCACGCTGGACGTGATTGCGGTGACAAACGAGTTTTCCTCGCCGCCATCGGGTAGACGGAAGTCCATCGTGCGGAAGTTGTAGTCGACGGATCCCGATTGCCACTCCTCGGTAGGATGCGACACCTGAAAGTCGTAGTTGAACTCGTTCTCGTACGACGACGCCCAGGGGAACCCCCAGCCCATCCGACGCTTGTAGGCTTGCAACTCTGCGAGCGGTGCCCGCGACACGGCGCAGAGCGTGACGTCGTGATGCGCGAGGTGGACGACTGAGCCATCGAAACCGTCGGCAATGGCCGAGCAGTTCGGGCACCCCGCGGTGTAGTCGGGCCCAAACATGAAGTGGTATATGAGGAGCTGCGACCGTCCTTGGAACAGCTCAGCGAGCGTCGCCGTACCGTGGTCGGTGTCGAACCGGTATTCCTTCTCGATCCGAACCCAGGGCAATGCCTGTCGCATCTTGGACAGCTCGTCGCCACGCCGGGTATGCGCCTTTTCAGCCTCGAGGAGCTCAAGCCGTGCTGCGAGCCATTCGTCACGCGTTCCGACCTTCTGAACAGTCATTGTCATCTCCTTCCTCACATCATCGGCACGGGACCAACGGCTGGCAAGAGACCTGGGACCGAAGAGGGGTCAGCCAGGACCACGATGCCGAGCCCGACGATCGCGAGTGCAAAGGGAAAATCGATGAT
The DNA here is from genome assembly GCA_963834405.1 of uncultured Acidimicrobiaceae bacterium. Taxonomy (GTDB): domain Bacteria; phylum Actinomycetota; class Acidimicrobiia; order Acidimicrobiales; family RAAP-2; genus Bog-473. Next base: position 74,656 of record CAWIBX010000006.1, read on the forward strand.
GGCCCTGGAGGGCAGCACCTTTTGGGCGATCGTGGCGACCGCAATGACCGCCATCCAGGTGATGCTCATCGGCCCCAGCACGATCAGCATGGCCATGAGCCCGATGCTCGAACCAACGCAGTCGAGCCCGAACACCAATCCGGAGCGCGCATTCTCACGGCACTGCAGGCGAAAGTGTCTCTTCATGGGCGACAACTCATAGACGCCTGCCACGATCACAACGACGCCCGCCGCCACGGTCCCATGGGGCCGGTACAACGCATATACCGCGACGCCCACTAACGCCCAGATGGTCATGTACGACGCTGCGAACGCCGGCACGGCCAATGCCCGGCCGCGTGCACGCGTATACCGCAACAGCGCCGGGATCGCGCCAGGCAGCATCATCGCCGCCATCATGGAGACCCACGATGCGGCAAAGAAGGCGAACGAGCCGAGCCTCGTCGCTGTGCCCATGTTCATGCCTCGCATCTGGTCTGTTGCGACGAGCCAGCATGCGATGGCGGCCCCGAGGGTCGCCGCCAGCGCGGCAGTCTCGGTTGCTGTTGTCCGACCTGGCACTGCACCGGGTGACCGGAGGCGAAGGCGGGTCATTTCCATGATCGTGGACCTCCTATCCGAATCCGTGAGGCTGCTGTTGATGAAGCCGCTCCATGCGTCCGAGCAGACATCGAAGCACTTGCATCGGCCCTACGCTGCCGGCTGAGATTGGACGAATGCTGCGTACTGATGCTCGAGGCCCTTCGTTACGCTGCCCCGCCAGCTATCCGCCATGACCTGGGACGCTGGGTCGGGAAAGATGTCCTCCTCCTCGTTCTCCACGCCGTCGAAAATGCCTCGGGCGACTGACTCGGGAGAGGCCTTCGGGATCTCGAAACCTCGTGTCATGTCCGTGTCGGTCGGGCCGGTCAGCACGGCATGCACCGTCACGCCCTGTTCGGCCAACAGAGCTCGCAACGATTGGGTCAGGTTGAACGCCGCCGCCTTCGAGATCGCATAAGTTGGGGTCACCGGGAACGGCGCGAGCGCCATCATCGACACGTTGTTGACGATGGCACCCTTCGACCTGACCAGCAGCGGCAGAAATGCCTGGGTCATACCGTAGGTGCCGAACAAGTTGACAGCGAGGTGCTGTTCGAGAATTGAGCGATCACTCAGGTTGTCGTAGAGGGCGATGCCGGCGTTGTTGACGAGGACGTCCAGAGACTCGACCTTGTCGACCGCAGCCTCAATCTGCGCCGCGTCGGTCACGTCCAGGGTGAGGGGCGTAATTCGGCGATCTTCGTGGACGATGGGCTGGCGCGTGCCGGCGTAGACGCGGCCCGCTCCTCTCCGCAGGGCTTCGTCAACCAGGGCCTGGCCGATTCCTCTGTTCGCTCCCGTCACCAGAACTGCTTTGCCTGTGATCGTCATCGGTACCGCTCCTTCGTTTGTTTGCCTTCTCTTCGAGGTACTTCGGTGGTCACATTGCAAGTGTGAAGGGGGTCGTTAGGTCCCGCTAGTGCCTAGAACATGACTTCGAGATGCAGAAATGCGCGCTTGGATGTGCACTCTGCACATTCCGCTGCTCAGACCTCTATCAGCGGCCGGTCCTCGGCGGACAGGGCATAATTCGTGACAACCACTCGAGGCTTTCGAAGTCGCCGGGGGCATAACGTCTTGGTGCGAACTGACTCGTCCGAAGCGTCTCGAGTGATCCGGATCCTCGTGGCCGAGGACATGCGGATCCTGCGCGACACACTCGCGACGGTGCTCAACCCTCAAGACGACACCCACTCGGGCGTAATCGTGTGCCAGGTGAAGGCCATGTCGCCGCTCATCGAAATTCGCGTTATTCGCTCACTGAAATTCGCGGTCTGATCTGAGTCCGTGTTCCTCCTGACCGGGCATCCACCGGTCGGGGTCAAAGGCTCCCCCAGCCTGTCGGTGCTGCCAAGCACCCGACGAGCTGGAGGAAGCCCCATCGATGATGACCCAGGAGGAGTACATGAACGTGAAGGCCCTTCATGCCGGGGGCTGGACGATCAAGCAGATCGCCGAGCACCTCGGCTTCCACCCCGCCACGGTGTCGTGGTGGTTGAAGAACGGGGGTCCGCCGCCCAAGCGATCCGTGCCGGCCGAGGACCTCGTGATCGGTCCGCGCTTCCAGGCCCGCATCGCCCAGCTGCTCGCTCACAACGCACAGCTCCAGGGCAGCTCGATCCATCGGGTGCTGGCGGCGGAGGGCTACGAGGGCTCGTATCAGACGCTCACCCGCTACCTGCACACGCTGCGTGGCCCGACCCGCGGTGCGGTCAGTGTCACCATGGCCATCGAGACCACACCGGGCGAGGAGTTCCAGTTCGACTGGTCCGACTGCAACACCTTCGCTCGGCGCTGGGGATGGGAGCACGAGCTGCACTGCTTCGGCTGCGTGCTGTGCTGGAGCCGGATCAAGTTCTGGTTCTTCGCCCCCTCCATCGACCAGCACCACACCCTCGAGGGTCTGGTCCGCTTCTTCGAGCACATCGGTGGCGTCCCGGCGCTGGGCCGAACCGACCGCATGGGCCAGCTGGGCCAGTCGCGCTCGAAAGGCTTCGTCTTCCATCCCCTCGCTCTCGCTTTCGCCCGCCACTACGACCTGGCGTTCAAGGCCTGCGACGCCGGGGACGCCAAGCGCAAGGGCAAGGTCGAGCGGCCCTTCCGGGACCTCAAGGCCGGCTTGCTCTCCGAGGCCGATCTCGACCCGCCAGAAGACGTCGGCGAGCTCAACCGGCGAGGCGTGCGCTGGCTCGATCGCTACTTCCACGCCGCTCCCCACGGGACGACGGGCGTGTCTCCGTCTGCACGCTTCGAGACCGAACGCCATGTGCTCGGCCGCCTGCCCGCGGTGCGCTTCGACACGGCCGCGCACGACACGCGCCGGGTCGGGCGCATCCCCCTCGTCGAGTGGGACACCGTGTTCTATTCGGCCCCGCCCGCCCTCGCCGGCAAGGTCATAGAAGTGCGCCAGCCCATCGGCTACAACGTCATCGAGCTGCGCTTTTTGGGCCAGATGGTCGCGCTGCACCACCTGGCGGAGAAGGGTGCTGAGCCCCAGTGGCTGCCCGAGCACAAGCGTGAGGCCGAGGCCATCGTGCTCGGACGGCGTCAGCTCGGCATCGTCGAGCCGGTCGTCGTTGGTTCTGCGGCAGCGCTCGACCTCGAGGACGGCGACTACGACGTGACCGTCCCCGATCTGGCGCAGATGGGTGTCATCGGCCCGCACCCAGACATCACGCTGCCTGTGGATATCGCCGCAGAAGGCAACGTAGCGGGCGCGATCGGGCCTGATGGAGGCCAGTCATGAGCAAGGCCACCCTCATCGAACAGATCAAAGGGGACCTCGACTACCTCAAACTCGTTCGCAGCGCCGAGGTGTTCGCCGAACTGGCCGAGGCGGCGAAGAAGAACGACGCCGACCCGCTCGAGTTCTTGGCCAACCTGCTGAGCGCCGAGGTCGACGCCACGCGGGCCCGGCGTCTGGCGGCGCGGCTGCGCTTCGCCCACTTCCCGTTCCGCAAGACCCTCGAGGAGTTCGACTTCGACTTCCAGCCCTCAATCGACCCCAAGATCATCTACGACCTCGCCGAGCTCGACTTCGTGCGCGACGGCCATCCGGTCCTCCTGCTCGGACGACCCGGGTGCGGCAAGTCGCATCTCGGGGTTGCGCTCGGGATCAAGGCGGTCGAGGCCGGGTATCGGGGCTACTTCAGCGGGGCGACCGAGATGACCAAGGCCCTCGTCGCTGCGTGGGCCGAGGGGACCTTCAACCAGAAGATCCGCACCTACACGCACCCGAGCGTCCTCGTGATCGACGACGTCGGCATCACGCCTTTCGACCGCACCGAGGCCAACGCGTTCTTCCAGGTGGTCAACCGGCGCTACGAGCTGCGCTCGGCGACCATCGTGACCACCAACCGGGGCCTGCCGGCCTGGGCCGAGCTCTTCGGCGGGGACGCCGTGGTCGCCGCCGCCATCTTGGACCGCCTGTTGGACCGGGCCACGGTCATCAACGTCAAGGGGCCGTCGTGGAGGCTGCGCGAACACGAGGCACTGACCAAGCCGCTGACGGACCTGTCCGGTCCGCCCGAGAACGCCCCGAGGAGGCGGGGCTAACCTTCTCGCCGGAGCACGGGCTCAACGCGAATTTCGGTGAGCGAAAACCGCGACGTTCCGTGAGCGCCGCGACAGGCCAGCCGGCGGTAGGGATCGGACTCGTGGATCACCTGTTCGGGGTCGCCCACGACGAGCCCGACCCCCTCGTGCGCCATCTGGTATGTGGAGCCCTTCCTCCAGTCCGAACGGAAGCTCTTCTCACCAGCCCTTGGTGCCGCGTTCATAAGGGTGGGGTGGGTGACGCCCTCCCAGACCCGCTCGGGTGTTGGAGCGCTCCTCGAGCTTGGTTCCGATCGGCTCGGCCACGTCCTCCTGAACACCTACCTCACGGCAGGACTCAGGAGAGGGACCACCACCTCACTTCAACAGACTTGGGGACACGGTCGCAGTCCGCGCTCCTAGTCCTCTTCATTCTTAAGTGATCGGTTGCACGCCCTAATGACGCTCCAGATCATCGGCGATCTGAACCTCACTTCCCGCCACTAGGCCCGACGACGCTTCGAACGCGTCTTCCCAGACGGAGGTTTCACGGAAGATGGATCACTCGGAGCGGCCATCGAGCCAAACCGTCCAGGCCCGTACGTCCTTGATCCGCAGAATATGCGTAGGCCCCCAGGGGTCGGCATTAAGGATCGACCGCACATGTTCTTCGTCGGCTGCTTGCATCGCGATAAGCGCGACGACCTGGGGATCGTCGTCTTGGATGGGCCCGCCCAGCACGACGATGCCCCGGGCGACGAGGTCATCGAAGTAACGGGCATGCTCGGCCCACAGCTCCTGCTCTCGTGGTCCGACGTCCGGGTCCCACTTCGGTCCCTTCGCCGTCCGAACGGCAAACATCGCCATGATGACCTCCTGACCGAGCCACAGACTCATCGGCGGTGGCGAGCGGCCCGATACTCGCCTCAATTCCAACCGTTCCAGTCACGATCGACGTCACTTCGGTCCTCGAGCGGGTGGCAGCGTTTCAATGGAGCCGAAAGCTCGCACGCCTCGCTTGGTCGCCATCAGTACCGTATGAACGCTCAACTAAACTCGCGTGTCGTATGTGGTCTTCGTCCCTCTCGGCGGTCCCTAACCACCTCCGAGGGTGGGACGGATCTCGATGGATCCGTATGTGGCTGCCGGAATGCGGGCGGCCCACGCCAGGGCGTCATCGAGGCTGGTGCAATCGATGAGGAAGTAGTTGGGCTGGAGGTGTCATCCCCATCGCTTAAGGGCGGCCCGTCATCCACCTTCGACGTACCGGCGGTCACTCGCACGGTCTTGGAGTCGCTCGGGGCAGCGAGCAGACCCATGTCGACGTAAACGCCTGCCTCTCCCATCGCCCTCCCCAGGAGCGGATATTGGGCAGCGGCGTCAGGGCCTGGGGTGAGGCCGCGGTCCAAATATGCCAAGCACATGAATTTCATTGTCAATCTCCTTTCGCCTTAGAGGATCCGAGATGGATCATCTGCTTTACGACGATCTGCTCCCACCACTTAGAACACCGGACGACCATCAAATTCATCGATGAATCCAAGTGATCTCGTCTTCCGCAGGCGACAGATCACGAGATCACCAATTCGCTGAGATGGGCCAGTGAGCTGTCGAGGTGATCAGGCGAGAACGGGGGGAACTGGCCCTGTCGGCGCGCCTCGTCGGGTACAGCCGACCAATCGTAAGAGAGCCTGACCTCGGTGTCGGACGGCCCGAGCGCAGCCAAGTCGTAGCGCCAGATCCAGCCACCAAATCGGACCTTGCCGTCACCCGGGTCGTAACCCGGTTCCCAGGAGATGGCGCGTGGCGGATCGAACACCTCGACGCGATTGATCATCTCGTAGTCCCCATTCGGATGATTGGCGTGGTACATGCCCATCCGAAACAGCTGCCCCGGTGCGCTGATCGGTTCCCTGTCGAGCGGTTCTCGGACCCAACCGGTCCCGTCGATTGCGGCGTGCCGTGCCGGATCCGCGAGCACTGCGAAGATGGTCTCAGCTGAGGCCTTGATCGTGGTGGTAGTGGTCAGAATCTCGTTGGTCATGACTGTCTCCTCTATTGAGATGTCGTGCGGATATGTGATGGTCCGCGGGAGGCCGAATGTGCGAACAAGCTCTTGTCACCGAACCTCGTGAATGACGACACGCGATCACCCGCGAACGACACACCGATGATCCCACTCGCTCGATAGATGTCAGCGTGTGGTCCGGACCGTAGTAGCCCAATGCCAGAGCGTTGTCGGCTCTCGTTTGGACCACCTTGACATCCTCGCCCCGGACCCGACGTCGAAAGTAGCGCAATGCGACAGCTCATGGCTTCGATGGGAACAGCACTTCGGACTGGTCCTTCGCTCGATCATGGAGTCGTCGTTGCCAGTGCTGGCTCACAATGACAGATGCGACTCCAACGGCGCCGCCGATTACCACGGCGAGAGCTATGGGTAGCCCAAGCGCATCGGCGCCGAACGCCACAGCGCTCCCTCCAACGACCGCATTGAGAACCCCCACCATCCCGCCGAGAGTGAAGTACAGCTGCGAGCTGCTTGGGCGAGTGATACCCATGTTTGCCGCCACCCCAGCTACATCGTCATGGGCACCGAGGGCGAAGTAGTGAGAATAATTTCCAGCTACCTCCCGGTAGTAGCTGCGGATCCGGTTGATCGCCCGCCCGTAGAACAGATCCTCGATGGAAGACTGAACGACACGGACGAACGTGAACGTTCCCACCACGTACAACGTGGGTAACACGACCAGCACGAAGATACCGAAGCTGTGGCCGCGCTTCGTGGATTCGGCGAGAAGGCCTAGCGCGACCAAGCTGGCCGAGAGCGAGCCTAGATACAGGGCGGCCCGCGCTGTTGACTCGCTAACCGTGTTGGCCCGGGCACCTTGCAAGGTGAAATGTTCGGTGGTCAACATCGTCAGCAGCGCCTGGCGGTCCGGTCCATCGAGTGGTGGCCGGAGCCGTGCCTCGGCGTTGAGGTCGTGCTCATCCGATGAGGAGTGGCTCACTATCGGTTCCATAGCACAGGTTCCGGACCATTTCGACTACTGGACAAACGCGCACGCCGAGGGCCTCTGATCGTTGTGCTCGCCACAACTACTACCTCCTGTCTCATGGGTTGGAACCAATAGAACCTCAGATGCACCTCTCCGCCGGCTCCGGAGTTCAAAGCGTCAGCCACTCGAGCGCTGCGGTGTACACCCGCTCGTCGCGGGCGGCGTCGAGGTGGTCGAGGCCGTCGAACAGCTCCACCTGCACGTGCTCGCCCAGCATGTCTCGAAAACGAAGGGCGGCCTCGGCGGGCACGTGCAGATCGCGTCCCGCCGCACACGAAGCTGATCGCCAGATCGCGGCGATAGGCGTCGAGGTGGGTCATCGGATCGAAAGCGTCGTAGAACCACTGCGCGTAACGGTCAGCCTCGCCCTGGTCGAGGACGACCTTCTGGTCGTCGAGCATCCGCATGCCAGGGCGCGTCCAGTCAGGGGTGGCGACGAGCGCGGTGACCCGCGTGATGCGCTCATCGGTGCCGGCCAGCGCGACCGCAATGTCCCCGCCCATCGACACGCCGCCAACGAAGCGGCGGCCGGCGTTTCCCAACTGCTGATCGGCCCAATCGAGCACCCGTAGCGACTCGAGCACCGTGCGTCCCGCCAGCGCCCACATCCGGGGGCGGAAGGCCCCGAGCACCTCCCGCCCGAGCTCCAACGGGTCCGTCCGTCGCTGCGGCGTCCGTGCCCAGGCGGGTCGAAGCTGACTGCCAGCAGGCCGCGGTCCGCCAGTTGGGTCAGCATCGGCTGCGTCTGTCCGGCGGAGCCACCGAGATGGGTCAGCCACAGCGCCAAACCGTCCGGCGCGTCGGCGGCCGCCCACCGCACCGGGATCCCGTCGACCTCATCGGTGGATTCGGTGATCTTTTGGATTGCGTTCTCCGATCGTGTGTGTGTCTGCGGCTGATTGTTTGTCTGGCGAGCGAGACTGCCGGTGCCGCCCTCGTTTGACGCCGCGTGCCGATGCCGCGTCAGCAAACGTTTGACCGTTTCGCCGCCCGGCTTCTTAGTCAGTTCAGTGGGGCGCATAGGTGAGGATCACCGACCCGTTCTCCAGCCTCTTCTCGTCGATGAGGCTCAGGTGGAGCTTTGAGGTGTCCACGTCCTCGAACAGCCGTTGACCGTCACCTGCCACGACGGGCCTGATCCAGAAACGGAACTCGTCGACCAGGCGGTCTCGCACGAGCGTGTCGTCGAAGCGGCTGGTGCCGTACTTGATGAGGTCCTTGCCGGGCTCATCCTTCAGGCGGGCGATTGCACCGGATGGGTCGGGGCCGAGGAGGGTGGCATTCCATATGGTCTCGGTCAGTGAGCGAGATGCGACGTACTTGGGCATGGCGTTGATGAGGTCGATGTAGGGGTTGCCGGCGACGTGGCCCCAGAACGCGAATAACTTCTCGTAAGTCACCCGACCCATGACGAACGCGTCGTACTTACCCAGCTCCTCCATGGACAACGTCGCGTCCTCGTCGTCGAAGTTGGCCCAGCGTTCGGGCGCTTCGATGACGCCGTCGAGCGAGACGAGGGCCGATTCGATCAGTTTGCGCATAGTCGTTCTCCCTTCTCAATTCGTTGATCTATGGTCACGGGGCCAAGCTTCGGAACCAGGCGCTCACACAGATGGCGATCGATACGCGGACGGTGAAGTCAGCGTACGGTGATCTCGCCCATGTCGATGGCGACCGCTGGGACCTGTTGGTCGTCGTCCAGCCAAGCCCGTCGGGTGGTGGGGATGATGATGCCCTCGACGTCGCGGTAATCGGTGGCGTAGAGCATGGCAGGCACCCCGCCGTTGACATCGATAGTGAAGTCGTGGCGGCGCAACAGACGATCCGGGCCAAAGCAAAAGACTGCTCACGGGTGTGGCTCTTGATGTGATCAGGGAACGTAACCTTGAGGCGCCGCCACGTTTCTCCGTTGACCTCGATTGGGGCGTTCTCCTCGGTGACGAACCCGGGCCCGGTGTAGAGGAACGGCGTATTCAGATACGTCCACAAGGCCTCCCCGACGAAATAGACGAGATGAAGGTCGTACCACGGGGTCTCGAACTGGTGACCTTCAAACGCCTTCTCCGGTTCGTCGTGTACGTCGATGAGTCCGCCGTCACTGTGCCGCATCTCGACTCGGTCGGATTCGAAGACCGATTGTCTGTTCTGGCCGACAAAGTCCATTGTCAGCCGTTCCCGTGGGTGTCCACTTCGAAGCGAACGTCCTTGAGGGTGTCACCCTGGTTCTTGACGGACCAGACGGCCCCCGTGATGGAGGCGCCGACACTCATCGACTTCACCTGATTCCATGTGTCCATGCCGCCGTGAGCTGCGACGGCGCTGTCAAGCAAACTGTTCATGTCTCCTCCTGGCGGAATATTCGGAGCTCCTGCATTACGGGGCTCGCTTGGTCGACCCCCGGAGTACTGGGACGGCGAGTACAGATCGACTTCACTGCCGAATCGGCGGGCGGCGGAGCTCACGCAAGAGGGCTGAGCTCCGTCGCGGTCAACGAGTAGGCGGCGTCGGAGTAGCTCTCGTCGGTGACAACGTTGGCAATGGTCTTGGCGAGATGTTCGGTCGTCAGAATGGGAGCGAGTTGCTCCTGAAAGGCCTTCGACGCTGATGCCGGCGCGTTGCGCATACGTCTCCACTCCTACCCGACCGAGGTCCGTTGCCGGAGTGAGCATGGGCAGAACGGCGACAAAGCGCACTCCGAGAGATCGCGATTCGGCCTCGGCGGCGGCGTGGGCGCTGATGAACCTCACGGTCGCCTTGGCACCCGCGTAACCGCCACTGACGGGCGAGCCACGTAATGCCGCGCCACTCGAGATGATGGCCACCACCGAACCCGGTTCGAGCGGAGCCAGAAGACTGGCCTTCGCGAAGTTGAAGGCCTGGCGGACGTCCACATGCCAGTTGGTGCTGAACGTCTCCCAGGTCTGCTTGGGGAGCGGGCCGATCGGGGGCCTCGCGCCGGCGTTCAGGACCAGGGTATGGGGGCGGTACTCGGAGAACAGCCGTCGTGGCAGAGTCGGATCGGTGACGTCCGCGACCTCGGCGGTGAAGGCGCCCCCGAGGTGGTCACGGAGCTCATTGAGCAGGTCGGCGCTGCGGGCGACGCCCACAACGTGGGCGCCGCGCCCGGCCAGGGCGATGGCGGTTGCCCGACCGAACCCCTTGCTGGCGCCGGTGACGATGGCGGTGGTGCCTGAAAGGTCGCGTACAGCCATTTGTGCTGCCTCCTGGTTCATGTGTGGTTGATCGGGTCGGCTGGATGTGAGACCAGCGCTGGGCCGGCCGGCGCGTGAGCAGAAATCTGTGGCGCATAAGCCAACTCCTCTGGAGCTACGGGTCGATCGGCGCGGCCGTTGGCGACCTCTCGCACTTGTGAGCGGGCGACTGCCTTAGCCATCTCGGCCCGTCGGATGAGCAGGAAGGTCACGGGGACGGCGACCAGACCGGTCAGGCCACAAACCCACAGGGCCCACTCGAACCCACCCGTCAAAGCAGCGGCTGTTCCGTAGCCGTGATGGACGAGGGTCCGGAAGTGCGAGGCGGCGACGGATGACGCGACCGCTACTCCGATAGCGCCGCCCAGCTGCTGAGAAGTGTTGAGCAGACCGGAGGCGACCCCGGCGTCTCCCTCGCTGACCCCGGCGAGGGCGCCGATGGAGACCGGGATGAACGCGAATGCGGTGCCCATGCCGGCCACGAAGAACGGTCCAGCCAGGTCGTGCCAGAAGTTTCCGTCCGCCGTGATCTGGGTCGCCCACAAGATCCCGCCGCCGATGAGCGCCATGCCGAAGGCCATGACCAGCTTGGCCGAGGTCTTGGTGACCAGCATCTGGGAGAGACCGGCGAAAGCGACCGAGGTAACCGACGCCGTCAGCCAGGCGAGGCCGGTCTTGAGGGCCGAGAACCCGAGTACCTGCTGCATGTACAAGGTGCCAACGAAGATGAAGGTGAAAAAGCTCGCCCCGAGCAAGAAGCCGACCGCGTTCGATCCGGCCACGGTACTCAGGCGGAACAGCCTCATAGGCAGCAGTGGTGCCTCGACGTTGGCCTCGACGAAGAGGAACGAGACGAGCAGAGCCACCGCAGTGGCGAGCATGCCCACGGTCTGGGTGGCGGTCCAGCCCACCTGAGGCGCCTGCGAGATGGCGTAGACCAAGACCACCAGTCCGGCCGTGATGGTGAGGGCTCCGAAGGGGTCATAGCACCGCCGCTCGCTGCGCAGCCGGCTCTCGGGCACGATCCTCGGGGTGAGAGCCAACGCGGCTGCGCCGATCGGCACGTTGAAGAAGAAGATGTACTGCCAACCGACGTAGCGAGTGAGCAGGCCGCCGGCGAGCACCCCGATCGTCGCGCCCATGGCACCCATGGCGCCCCAGATGCCCAGGGCCTTGTTGCGCTCGGCCCCTTCGGGGAACATGTTCATCACGATCGAGAGGGCTGCGGGCAGCGTGATCGCCGCCCCGAGACCCTGGATCCCGCGCATGACGATGAGGAAGGTGTCCGAGGTGGCCAGACCGCACGCCAGCGACGCCACGGTGAAGATGGCCAAACCGACCATGAGAAGTCGACGCCGACCCAGCAGGTCGGCCGCGCGGCCCCCGAGGAGGAGGAAGCCTCCGAAGGTCAGCCCGTACGCCGTCACCACCCATTGCAGATCGGACTCGGGAAAATGGAGCTTCACCCCGATGGTCGGAAGGGCAACATTGACGACCGTGAGGTCCACGATGGTCATGAAGTACGCCACCACCAAGAGGGCGAACGCCCTCCAGCGCCGGCTCTCGGTTTGGGTGGGCCCTCCGGGCTTCAGTCTGCCCAGCCGAACAGATTCCTGGGGGATTGTCGCCAGATCGCGCTGTCGAGCTTCTACGAGCGCCTTCTGAGTGCTCAAGTGGGCCTGGGACATGTTACGCCTCCTAAGTCGCTGTTCGGGTCCTACGACTGTTCAAACACCCACTGGGTCCCAGATTGAGCGATGAATCCGGGGCGCCGCCGGTGTTGCGACATTGCTTGCTCACGCCATTGAGCCTGTCTGCCAACTCGCCGCTTCCGAATGGCCACCGAACGGCTTGGTGGGTCACTGTCTTGGCTCGTCTTGGCGATTGCCGCACACTGGGTTTGGTAGTGGTTACTTCGGTGGTCACATTGCAAGTGTGAGGGGGCGTGGTTGGGTTCCGCCAGTGCCTGGGACATGACTTCGAGATGCAGAAAGGCGCGTCGGGATATGCACTTTGCACAATCAGCTGGTCGAGACCCAAGCACCACGTGCGTCGGGGGTACGCGCCAGGATTTGCAACTACATCGCGTGATGACGTTTTGAGGGCAAGAGCGCATAATGGGTGGGTGCGAATGGAATCGTCCGAAGCGCCTCGAGTGATCCGGGTCCTCGTGGCGGAGGACATGCGGATCCTGCGCGACACACTCGTGGCGGTGCTCAACCTCCAGGACGACATCGAAGTCATTGCAGAGGTCAGCGATGGCGGGGCCATCGTGCCGGCTGCGCTGCGGGATAGACCGGACGTCGCCGTCGTTGACATCGACCTTCCCGGCGTCGACGGACTCACCGCGTCGGCGGAACTACGCGAGCGCTGCCCCGACTGCAAGATTCTGATCTTGACCGTTCTGGGTAATCCCGGGAGCCTCCGCCGCGCGTTAGCCGTCCGGGTGGATGGCTTCTTGGTCAAAGACACGCCGGCCGCCCAGCTCGCCGAGGCGATACGAAAGATCGCTGCGGGCGAACGTGTCATTGACCAGCACCTGGCGTTGGCCGCTTTGGAGATCCCCGAAAGCCCGCTCTCGCTGCGCGAGACAGAGGTACTCAAGCTCTTTGCCACCGGTGCCGGCCCCGCCGAGATCGCAGCCAAGGTGCATCTCTCCTATGGCACAGTGCGCAACTACTTGGCCTCGGCAGTCACCAAGCTCGGTGCCCGTAACCGCGTGGACGCGGTGCGGATCGCAGCAGAATCCGGCTGGTTGTAGCGTGCCCATCACGAGTTCACAACCAGCCGGAGGTTGTGAATTCGAACCACGTCGTCGCGCGGCAGGGCGGCTCCTCGCCGTGCCATCGACCGTCGGCAGCGCTTGGAGCCTCAGTTGACGATGTCTCGCCTCGAAGAGGTCGAGCCAAGCGACGAGGCTGCACTCATGCCAACAAGAGGCGCTGAGGGACCACGATGGCCAACTGCGTTTGCCTTGATCATCTTTTGTTTGCTCTTTGGATCAAGGGCGCTTGCCATACTCTCACTGACCGGACCAGTTACGACCAACGACCTGTACCAGCTGGGTCTGGCCGCGGCCTTGTTCGTCTTCCCCATCCTTTTCCTGTTTTCCGATACTCGACAGCTCTTGCTCCGCTACCGCTGGCCCGTGCTCGCAGTACAGGGCCTCTTGACCTGGGTGCCGTTCGCACTTTTCGGCTCCAGCTGGCAGGTGGGTATCGGAGGACTGCTGGCTGGGCTGGTACTGGTCTGCTTTGCGGGATGGGGCTCGTGGCTGGCCGCCGCCTGCCTCTTGGTGGGCGATGTTGCCTTGCGGGCCGTGGTCACGGGGCTGCCCTGGGAGCCGGCCTGGTCGGGCGCCCTGTGGGCGACTCTTGCCTTCGTGGACGACGCCATCATCGTGTTCGGAATCATCCGGCTGACGCAGCTGATCGAAGACCTCCAACGAGCCCGGGGCCAGGCAGCGGAGCTTGGCGCTGCGGCAGAACGATTGCGCGCCGCAGAGGCGCTCGACTCTGCCGTGTATGCCGGCGTGGACGAGGTCGCGGCCAAGATCGCGACCGCTGAGCGCCTTTATTCCTGCGCTGTGGCTGAGGCAGCGGCAGCGATCCAAGCCGCCGGAGTGATGGCTCGGCGGGCGAGCGGGCGGGCTCGCGAGCTCTTCGCGGATCACGGCGCCCTGGAACCACCTCGTGGCGCGCGCACGTCAGTGGGCGAATCCCTGCTCGGGGCCCGCTTGGCGTGGGCGGTTTTAGTCCTCGTTCTGTGCGGCTACGCCGCGGCCGGCATCAATGACGCCTACCTCGATCACGTGGGCGGGCGCCTCCTCGCAGTGTTCGTCGCCGGCACCGTCCTTTCCGTGGCGCTTCAGCTCTACCACTCGTGGCTGGCCCATCAGGACCGTCGTGGGTCGATTTGGCCCCTGACCCTGTTTGTGCAAGCGGCGGTTGCCTACGCGTTCTTTTTGCCAGCTATCTCGTACTACTTTGGGCTCGCAGGATTCCTGGCCGGGTCGATACTCCTCCTCGTTCCCGGGCGGGTGCGCTTCGTTGGATTCGTGGCGGTCGTCGCGAGCTGGTCGGTGCTGCATGCCCTTGTCCCAGTGCATGGCCAGCCCCCGCCGGATCGGATTGCGCTCATAAACGCCTACGTTACAAACTTTCTCGTTTTAACCGGGCTGCTTGTCTATGGTCTCTCTCGGCTGGTCGACACCGCTCGTCAGTTGGAGGCAGCGCGTGTCGGGCTCGCCCGCGCTGCGGGCACGGTTGAGCGGTTGCGGCTTGCTCGCGACGTACACGACCTCCTCGGATTAGGACTCTCAGCGCTCGCGCTCAAGGCCGATCTGGTCGAACAACTGATCGCCCGCCACGATCCCCAAGCGGGCGCTGAGATCCAGCTCATGGGAAGGATCTGCGCCACCACCCGGGCCGATGTGAGGCTGGTTGCGGCGGGCAACCGAAAAGCCACGCTGGAGGAAGAGGTGGCGGTGGCCTCTGACATCCTCTCCTCGGCGGGTATTGAGCTGCATATCACCGCCCTCAACGACCCTCTTGGGACAACAATCGACGACGTCTTCGTGCCCGTACTGCGCGAGTCGGTCACCAATATCCTTCGCCACAGCGCCGCGACGGTTTGTTCTATCGAGATAGACATTGACGGCGACAGAGTGCGCCTATCTGTCGGCAACAACGGCGTCGCCGGCGAGAACCAGCGAGCTGGCTGGAATGGAGATCAACTCGACACGCTTCCCGATGGCGGACAGGGGCTTCTCAATCTGCGCAGCCGAGTGCAGGGCGCTGGCGGGGAAATGCAAACGCAACAATCGAACGATCACTTTCAGCTCGTCGCCGATATTCCCAGAAGGCCGCTCACAGACCGGTCACCGCGTGACAGCACACGACGCGGCGCACAACTGGACTCGTTGGCTCCTACGGGTAGGAATGACCTTGAGAGCGGAGTCCATGATCCGAGTGCTGAACAGTGCCATCGTTCGCCTCCTCACTCGCTGTTCGGATCCTGACCACGGTTCAAACACCCATTTGGCCCAGATCGAGCGATGAATCTGGGGCGCTGCTGGTGTTACAAACCACCAGAGGATCAGTGCGAAAGGATGGGTAGCCGATGACCGATGCCACGCTCGCCCGGGCCCGGGCGGGTGACAATGATGCCTTCTCGGAGCTGACCGACCCATATCGCCGGGAGCTCCAGGTGCACTGCTACCGAATCCTCGGATCGTTCCAAGACGCCGAGGACCTGCTCCAGGAGACCTTGCTAGCGGCATGGCAGGCACTTGATCGCTTCGACGGCCGGTCGCTTCGGGCATGGCTTTACCGCATCGCGACGAACCGCTGCCTCAACTACCTCAGAGACGCCGCCCGCCGACCAAAGGTTGCAAACATGTCCGAATCCAGATTTTCATTCGACGCAGCAACGCCATCTGATGAACCGTGGTGGCTCGAGCCATATCCCGACGCATTCATGGATGATGTCGAGCTCGGCCCCGAGGCCCGTTATAACGCTCGTGAGTCCATCGCGCTCTCCTTTGTGGCCGGCCTGCAACGGCTGCCGGTCCAGCAACGGGCTGCCCTGGTCCTGCGCGATGTACTCGGCTTCTCGGCCTCCGAAACAGCCCGGATGCTCGAGTCCTCCCCGGCATCGGTGAACAGCGCCCTCCAGCGGGCGCGCAGTAGAGTCCCGCACCCCGATGATCCCGACCACGTGCCGACAGCGCCCCCGGGGCGTGAATCCGAGGTCGTCGATCGATTCGTCGAAGCGTTCCAGGAGGGCGATCTCGACGGGGTTGTCGCCCTGCTGACCGACGACGCCAAATTCTCCATGCCCCCCGAGCCTTTCGAGTTCCACGGACCGCGAGTGATCGCCGAGTTCCTCCGCAGCCTCGGTTTCTGGGGTCAACGACTTAAGCTCGTGCCGACCAGGGCCAACAACCAACCGGCGTATGGCTACTACCTCCCTGACCCGAACGCAGACGTCCATCGGGCCAGCGGGATCATGGTGCTGACCATGGCAACCGACGGGATCTCGGCGCTCACGAGGTTCGGAGACAGAGGTTTGCTTGCCCGCTTTGGCCTGCCACGTACCGTGACGAGTCCCTAGTGAGCGACTGCAGACGATATTGCGTCGCTGCTGTGCGCATTGCGAGGGCCGATCGCGAAGCCGCACGTCAGCCGCTTGCCCCTGGGGAGAGGAGCGCGCGAACCTCACCCGCGGTCGGTGGACGTGAGCGGACTCGAATCTTCGACTTCTACGATGCGAATGTGGAGTTCCCGGACTTTTGACATGCTCTTTTCTAGAGCTTTCTTGGTAGGGACGCTTTGACCCCTTCAGGTGCCTTCAGTCCCTCCCCTTTCCTCTCGATAAGGTCGGGCTTCTCGAGCCGTCCGCGTGCGATGCGGCATCGGTTGACTTCGATGTAACCGTCGAGTTCCTCAACGTCGTAACGGGTAGATCCGGCGAGCTTCACGATCGGCAACTCACCTCGGTAGACCAGCCGCTCTACCGTCGCTCGAGACACTCCGAGGTAATCTCCGCAGATCCAATTGTCAGCAGTCGCTGACGCCTCCTCTCCAACGCTGGGCCCTCTGTCTGCATCCGGTAGGTTGGCCACTTTTGTCCGACAGGGGGTCACACGGCCGCTCCTGGATATCATCCCGAGCTTCGCCACAAGCGCGCCATCGCGCAGTGCAGTCGGCACGATGCCCCCGCCCTCGCTGACCTCTGCGACGACTTCGACGTCGTCGTGCTGGTTGAGAACCGCCACAAGTGTGTCGCGCAGGATCCGCATGTCCTCCGCCGCGAGGACTCGGATTATTCGAGCGCTTCGGACGAGTTAGTTCGCACCAACTTTTAATGCGCTCTTGCGCTCGAAACAACATCTTGCGTCGTAGTCGCGAATCCTGCCGTGTACCCCCGACGCACGTGGGTGCTTGGGTCTTGACCAGCGGACTGTGCAAAGTGCACATCCCGACGCGCCTTTCTGCATCTCGAAGTCATGTCCCAGGCACTAGCGGGACCCAACCGCGCCCCTTCACACTTGCAAGGTGACCACCGAAGGAAGCACCACCAAGCCCGGTGGTGTTCACCCATCAAGGACGTGGACCGAGGCCTGTACTCATGATTGCTGAACAACCGAACCCCGGCGAGGGACCTTGCCTCGATGGTGGTAGTCGACAAGACGATTGAAAGGAGCAGCGAAATGGGAAGGATCATCGTAAGCGAGAACATCTCGCTCGACGGAGTCGTCCAGGATCCAGCAGGAGCCGAAGGCTTCAGCCGAGGTGGCTGGGTCGGTCGTGTCGGTGACCAGGGCCGTGAAGGCGCAGCCAAAGTCCTGCTCGACGAGCACCTGGGCGCCGAGGCCCTGCTACAAGGTCGCCGGACGTACGAGTTCTTGGCGGCGCGGTGGCCATCTCGGAGTGGTGAGTTGGCAGACAAGATGAACGCCATGCCCAAGTACGTCGTGTCCTCGACGCTCGAGGATCCGAAATGGAACAACACCTCGGTCATCAAGGACGACGTCATGACCGAGGTCTCCAAGTTGAAGAAGGAGCTCAGCGGAGAGATCGTCGTCGCCGGCAGCATCCAGCTTGTGCGCACCCTGATCGCGCACGACCTCGTCGACGAGGTGCGGCTCATGGTCTACCCGGTTGTCCTTGGTGCCGGCATTCAACTTTTTGGCGAGACCAGCGACACCCTGCCCATGCGTCTGGTCACAACTGAGGCGATCGGCGACCTCGCCCACCTCAGCTACGAGGTCGTGCGGAACGTCTAGATACTGCTGCGTCGACGCGGGCTCCTGCGCGCTCGGAGCAACCAAAGACGAAACAGAGAAGAACGAGAGGAGATGACAGTGATCCCGGTCGCGTCACAACCGAACCAGATGGCTCAGCTCAGCACACAGGATTTGGTTGTCGACCGGCGCCCGAACGTCGGGAGGCCACGCATCACCGTGCCGGACTGGGCCATTCTGGCCCTGTGCTGCATGGCCCAATTCATGGTGGTGCTCGACATCTCGATCGTCAACGTCGCGCTGCCGCAAATGAAGAGCGGCCTGCATCTCTCGCCCGCAGGTCAGCAGTGGGTCATCAATGCTTACATCCTCACCTTCGCCGGCCTATTGCTCTTCGGCGGGCGGGCCGCCGACCTGTTCGGACGCCGACGGGTATTCCTTCTCGGCCTCGGCCTGTTTACCGGGTTCAGCCTGATCGGCGGGCTGGCGCAAAACGGAGCGTGGCTGGTGACCGCCCGGGGCCTCCAAGGCGCCAGCGGGGCGGTTCTGGCCCCAGCGACACTGAGTCTGCTCACCACCACGTTCTCCGACCCCACCGCGCGTCGACGGGCGCTCGGCGCCTGGTCGGCGACAGCGGCCAGCGGAGCGGCCATCGGCGTGCTGGCCGGCGGAGTGCTCACCGATCTGCTCGACTGGCGGTGGGTGCTCTTCGTAAACGTGCCGATCGGAGTGGCTCTTCTGGCAGGCGCGGCGTGGGCCATGCCTCGGACTCCCCCGGACGGCGCCGTCCGGCGCCTCGATGTGCCCGGCGCACTGGCGGTGACCGCAGGTCTGGCCGTGTTGGTCTACGGAATAGTCGGCACGAACACCCACCCCTGGGGCTCGGCGTGGACGATCTCCGTTCTGGCCCTCGGGGCCGCCTTGCTCGGGGTGTTCGCGCTGATCGAAGCGCGATTCGCCCAGCATCCGCTCGTGCCGCTGGGGGTGTTCCGCCGGCGCTCGCTCACCGCCGCCAACGGGGTGTCGATGGCAATCGGCGGGTCGATCTTCACCTTGTTCTTCTTCTTGTCGCTCTATCTGCAGCAGATCAACCGGTACACGCCACTTCGGGCCGGGCTCGCATTCCTGCCCATGGCCCTGTCCATCCTGGCGGCAGCCCTCCTGGCCGCCAGGCTGGTGGCGCGGCTCGGAGTGCGACGGCAGCTGGTGATCGGCCTGCTGCTGGCAGCCGGGGGTCTGGCCTGGATGACACAGCTGGCACCTGGTGACACCTACTGGTCGACTGTGCTGCTGCCCGAGCTGTTGACCGGGACTGGGCTCGGCTTGTCGTTCGCGCCCATGACCATGGGCGCCACCGCCGGCATCCCGCCGCCGGATGCCGGCCTCACCTCCGGGCTGGTCACCACAACACGCCAGGTAGGCGGCGCCATAGGCCTAGCGGTGGCGGCGGCAGCAGCGGCGGCTGTGCACCCCCACACGATGACGCATCACGCCGTAGCCGCCGCCTTGACCAGCGGCTACGACCGGGGCTTCGGTATCAGCGCCGGGGTGCTCGTCGCGGGGGCGCTGGTGGCCCTTCTGCTGCCGGCGCAACTCGGCGCGGCTCAGGCTTCAGCCCCCATCGTTGAGCGTTCAGAGCGAGCCACGGTAGCCGCCGCCAAGGCCTGAATCCCAGAAGTTCGGGGTGCGGCGATCGCGATCGGCCCCAGCGGGCCTCCGATGGACACCTACGAGGCAACCATGCGCGCGCTGTATTTCGGGGCCGACCCTATGCCCGATTGAGGGGCGATCTGTTGGCGTGTGGCTGCGCGACGCGATCTGCCCTGAGCCGTCAGGACAGGTCTCCCGTGACAGGGGCGCCTCTGCTCCCGCTGTACGCCGGAGCTCCGTCTGCAAGAGGGATGATGGGTCGCCGCATTGGCCCCGATTCACTCGTCTTGTGACCGATAAAGTCCCCCCCTTTAGCCTTCTGACCAGGGCTTCTGTTGGAGGTGAAGGTCACTGGTGGAGGTGAGCGGACTCGAACCGCCGACTTCTACGATGCGAATGTGTGGCTCTCAGTGTTTTGACCAGGTCCTTTCCGAGGACTTTCCTGGTGGCGGCGTTTCGATCCCCTCACGTTCCCTCACGATCCCTCCCCTTCCCTCTCGATAAGGTCACGTAAGGTCACGCCCGAACGGACTGGGGGGGGTGACCATGTATCGGTACTCACGTCCGATCGGCGGGCTCTCGCAATACGGATCCGGATGGCGACCTTCCCGGTTGGCGATGATCACATTCCTCGGCGAGCGAGCCGACATCACCAGCCCTGATGCGACGGTACCTGTTGTCGGGCAGACGACGGGAACGCCAGTGTTCTGTCCGCCAGCAGCCAGTCGACCACCTGTTGCGTCACGCTCACCAGATTGACATTGTTTCACGTTCGGGTGGGCACGAAGATTGACGAGATCCAAGTATCGGTTCTCTGCCAATATGTCGGCTCACCATTCGGAGGCGGCGGCAGACGTTCGGGCAATCCTTGGTGCTGGACATAGCTTGGTCCGATGACTCCTCCTCCACTGACCTGCCAACCTCCGATTTGGATCTGGGGTCATCAATCAACGCCGCCCTGCGCGGGTCCCCGCAGGACTTGAATCCTGGTGTCCGCGGCGCCTCTGGACCATCTCGCGCTGCGGACACTGCTCTTTGCCGTCGTGGCGGCGAGCAGCCCCTCGCGCTTGCTTCGATTCTGGCTGTCGTCACCAGCGACCGCGGGCGGATCAAAGGTGCGGCGTTCGCGATCGGGTTTGTCGGCGGGCAGGCCATGTTCTTCCTCCTGGCCCTCAGCCTCGGAATCGCTACGTTCGGCAACAAAGAGAACCATTCGACGCTGATCGCTGTTCTCATCATTGTGTTCGGTGCCGCGCTCCTTTTGACAGCCGTGTGGGTGCGCAGGCCCCGGACCAAACACATTCGAGTCCCGGGTCCCAATCCTCGTACCGATGCGTTTCGTGCTCGGCTCGCGAGCTTGCGACCGCTGTCGGCGCTCGCAATGGGAGCGGGGTTGGGAGTCGGGGGTCCAAAGAGGCTCGGCATCACGATCGCCGTGACCGCGATGATCACCGAGTCCGGCGTAGGCGACGGTGACGCCCTCGGACTCGCGCTGCTCTACGTGGGGGTTTCGACCGTTCTCGTGTGGGGCGCGACGCTCTTCTACATCCTGTGGGGACAGCGAGCGACCGAGTGGCTCACTGGCGCGCAACACTGGCTGGTGCGGTACAAGGAGCCGCTGACGTTCTACCCCTCAGCGGTGCTCGGACTCGTCCTCGTAATCGACGGCGTCGTGCAGCTCGTCGGGTGAGCGACCGGTCGATCGTCGTACTGCCTGCAATTACTCCGACAACGCGTGGGCCGCCTGGCCGTGTTGGTGCGCCGTGTGAACGTCGAGTTCATCCTGGTCGGTCAGGTGCGGCGTGATGTCGAATACCACTCGCTTGATCGTCCCCGTGAACGGGAACGGCTTCTGGTCCTCGTAGCCGCGATCGACGACGCCGCCATTGTCGCGGCCGATGTCCATGCCTGCATAGCCCGAGAAGCGGATCGGCACCGTGAAGTCCATTCGGCCTTTGCCGATCTGCCGATCGTTGACGCGCAGGGTCACGTCGCCGCCCGTCGCCGGCTTCGCTTCGTCGGCCAAGAACTCCATCCGCACCGTGATCTCGCCAGCAGGCAGGTCTTCCTCGGCGACCTGGGTGTAGACAAACACGCCCATCATCGAGTAGGTGTGAGTGAGTTTGCCGTCCTTGACGTAGAGCGTGAATCCCCCGAGGTGATCGGCCTCGGCCACGATGACGCCTTCGACACCCCCCTCTGGTACGACCAGGTCCGCACTGATGGTGTAGGAGCGGTTGTAGATCTTTGGGATCATGCCGGGCAGCACGTTCTGGACGTCACCGCGGAACTCGAACGTCGTTTCGTGCGAAATCGGAGGCACCATGCCGAAAAACGACGAGAGCGCCGCGAGGAGAGGTAGCACCTTGTAGCGCTCGGCCTCCTCCCAAAACAGGTCCTTGAGCTGCTGCACCTTCTCGGGATGGTAGGTCGCGAGGTCCTTCGCCTGGGAGAAGTCGTCGGGCAGGTAGTAGAGCTCGGCCGGACCGGCGTCGGGGTCCCAGACGCCCGGTGCATACGGAGCCAGCGCGTCGGGCGTGAGCGCCCACGGGATCCGTTCGGTCTTCATGGCCAGCCACCAGCCGTCCTTGTACATCGCCCGATTGCCTACCGTCTCGAAATACTGCTGCGTGCGGTGCTCGGGTGCTGCCCCGTCGGTGAACGACGCGCTGAACGAGGAACCATGCATCGGCACTTGCTCGATTCCGTCGACCGTTGCCGGCTCGGGAAGGCCAGCAACCTCGAGAATGGTAGGGGCCACGTCGATGACGTGGGTGAACGGTGTGCGCAGGGCGCCGGCTTCCTTGATGTGGGCCGGCCAATGCACCACCAGGGGATTGCGGGTTCCGCCGAGGTGGGAACCCACCTGCTTGCCCCACTGGAACGGCGTGGCCCCGGCCCAGGCCCACGCGGCCGAGTAGTGGGGGTCCATGACCGGAGCGCCCCACTGGTCCAACCCGCCGTAGCGCTCGGAGAGCTCGAGCTGCATCTCCTCGGTCAGCGGGATCCCATTTTGGGTCGTGAGCTCGTTGAACGAACCGGTGGTCGTTCCCTCCATGCTGGCCCCGTTGTCCCCCCAGATCCAGAGAATGAGCGTGTTGTCGAGCTCCTCGAGTTCTTCGATGGCGTCGATGACGCGCCCCACGTTGTAGTCGGCGTTCTCAGAGAACCCGGCATAGACCTCCATCTGGCGGGCGTAGAAGGACCGTAGATTCTCGGGGACGTCGTCCCAGGCCGGGAAGGCAGGGTCGCGCGGGGTCAGCTCAGAGTCGGCAGGAATCACGCCGAGCGCCTTCTGGCGGGCGAACGTCTCCTCGCGCAGCTTGTCCCAGCCCTGGTTGAATTGCCCCTTGTACTTGTCCGCCCACGAGTTGGCCACGTGGTGGGGCGCATGGCTGCAACCCGTGGAGAAGTACAAGAAGAACGGCTTGGCCGCGTCCTGGGCGCGGACGCCATGGAACCACTCGATGGATCGATCCGCCATGGCGTCGGGGAAGTAGTACGGGTCTTCCTTGTCGTAGTAGCTCTCCGGAGTCCCGATGATCTTCTGGTTCTCGGCCAAGCAGGGGTCCCACTGGCTCGACCCTCCACCCAAGAACCCATAGAAGTAATCGAAGCCCCAGCCGTTGGGCCAACGGTCGAACGGACCGGCCGGGCCCTGTTGGCCGTCGGGTGTGAGATGCCATTTTCCGATGATGGCAGTGCTGTACCCGTTGTCCCTCAGTATCCGAGGGAGCGGAGCGCAGTCGCGTGGCAGCGTCGCCGAGTACCCGGGAAAGCCACCGGCGAATTCTCCGATGGAGCCGAAGCCCACCGCGTGATTGTTCCGCCCGGTCAGCAACGATGCCCGGGTCGGAGAACACAGCGCCGTCACATGGAAGCGGTTGTAGCGAAGGCCGCCACCTGCGAGGCGCGTCAGGTTGGGCGTCTGAATCGGCCCCCCGAACGTGCTCGGATTGCCGAACCCAGCGTCATCGATCAGAACGAGCAACACGTTGGGAGAGCCGTTGGGTGGTACCGGGTGCCCGATCAGGTTCCAGTCGGGTTGCGATCCGTCCAACGTCTTTCGGACCGTCCCCGAGAAGGCTGGCCGGCGGATCGGGAGGCGGGTGCGGTCGACATCGCTCATGGTTACTCTCCTCCTCTATGGGGCAATCGCCCGGAAATAGCGGTCATAACGACCAAGTCGGTGTCGGGCCACGCCTGGCATGCGCCCATGGCGGGTGGTGAACGCCGCCGCCCGGGTGTGGAGCACCGACGACCCACCGTGGACGAAATGCGCTGCCACTCGCCGTGTTGCGACCTGAGCTGTGGGTGACGAGAGCGGAATCATTGAACTCCAGCTTGACTCGACGCCGCACCCTCTTCCGGTTCGACTTGCTTCGTCAGTTCGTCGAGGGCGGTATTTAGCTCTCGGACTCGATCGCGCTGTCCCTCGTCAGCCTGAGCTAATTCGTCGGCGGTGGGTGACGTCTCACGTGAACGAAGGAGTCGATCAGCCTCGTCGGCGAACATCAAGCCACGCAGGGCGGCGGACGACGAGGAGACAGCATGTCGAGATGCGTCATCGGGGGCACTCGTTGCGAGGCCATCGAGTGCCTGCGCCGCGGATTCGATCTGGGTCCTCACGGCCTCTCGTCGCTCCGGATCACTGTCAGTCCCATCCCCAGTCAAGAGGTCTCGGGCGGCCGCTGCCTGCTGGAACGCCGGCCTGGCGTCCTGTCTCAGATCGCACGGTCACGAACCAGCATGACGGCTTCCCCCCGGAACCACTCGCAAGGCCGAGCCACGCAACGATGGAATCATTGAACGTCTGCGGGGCGGGCGATGATGTAGATCAGGGCCCCGAGAATGGGGAAGAAGAGAATGAGGACCGTCCATCCGGCCTTCGCCAAACCGTGATGATCGCGACGGCGGAAGTTGTCGATGAAACACCAGACAATGAAGAAGATCATTAGGACTACACCGGCGAAGATGAGCATGGTCCAGAACAGACTCAGGAGCGGATAGGTGTACGCGAACATTTCTCCTCCGATTCGATTGGCCGGGTAACTCTCTTGGTCGAGTATTGCGACGCAGATGTCATCCGTCATCACCCTCGTCGGGGTGATCCCGGAGTTTCACCCCAATTACCTTTCTCAAGGAGCCGCGGCTCGTCGAGTCGGGCACGCTCTGATTGCCCTGGTTCATTGCTCCACGGATCTAGGCGTCAAGTCCAACGAGGAACTCCAGCAACAGTTCGTTGACCTCGCTCGGTCGTTCTTGCTGAGTCCAGTGTCCGCAACCCTCGAGGACAACCGCCTTTCTCAAGTTGGGCATGGAGAATCGCCGCAGTTTTGCCACGAGTTCGGTCATTCCCGGCCAGTTGTAGACAAGATCCCGGTCGCCACTGACATAGAGAGAGGGCGGGAGCAATGGCGCCTCGTGCCATGCGGCCATCAGCTCCCAGTTCAAGACGGAATTGCGATACCAGTTGAGCCCGCCTCGGTACCCGGTTCGTTCGAACTCCGCGGTGAAGTAACCGATGTCCTCGTCAGCGAGCCAGTCGGGCACAGGAGCGTCTTCCATGCCGGCGAAGAGGACCCCGTCCCCGACGTCGCCGAGTGTGTTCACCTCAGGCGCGTCCCCCGAAGCTCCGATGAGGATGCTGCGCACCGACGCTCGGGTATCGGCCTCGAGAATCGCCTCGGCCAGGCCCGGTTCTTGGAAGAACACCTGGTAGTTGTTCAGGCCGATCTGGTTAGCTTCGATTCTTCGCCTGGACTCCGCCAGGGCGACGAAACGGTCTGAAGGGCCGCGCGTGATCACTGTCGGGTCGCCTTGGACGGCCGTGCACCGTGACGAGAAGCATCATCGGGTGTCCGCGTCGCCACGTATCTGGCTTTGAGCCGTGCAAGGGCGCGCAAGGTCAAGCGGTCGCTCACGGGAGGGTGGCTAGGAACTGGCGGTCAGCTGAGCAGGATGACGCGCTCATAGGCGCGCAGGAGCACATCGGCATCGGGCCAGCCGTCGAGGATGCGCACGATGTGCTGACGCCCCGAGCGCACCATGCGTGCCGGCGCGTGCCAGATGCGCCAACGCAGCGCCTTGGGTTCGGCGCTCGCGAGCGCACCCGACAGACACAGCAGCTGGAACCAACGCACGAGGTCCGCCGCCATGCACACTTCGGCCAACCAGGCCCGGTTCGCGTCCAAGGAGGTGAACGGCATGCGGCAGAGCCCCGAGTCCTTGAGCCGCTCGATGTGGTCCTCCACATGAGCATGGGCCCGGTGGAACACGTCGAGGGCGACGGGGCTGCCCAACTGGTCGGTGTAGAAGCCGACGTAGCGGTACTCGAGGTCGGGGAACAAGCTCTGTTGGGCCCCTTGGTGCAGTGGCTCGCGCCGGATGATGAGCCGGGTGCCCGGCGGCCACTCTGAGAGGTCCACCAGATCGGTCACCTCGCACACGGCCGCTCCCTTGCGGCGCCGGCCGTCTTGGCGCCGGGCTCGTTTCCAGTGTCGGCCCTCGCCGGCGATGGCGACGATGGCCCCGTAGACCTGGGCGTTTGTGCGGGCCGAGACCGAGAAGCCGACGTGGCGGTCGAAGCAGCCCCAGACGAAATCCTTGGTCGCACCGGCTGAGTCGGTGCGCACGACGATGCGTCGGCGGACCTCTTCTCTCAAGGAGTCGTCGCGATGTCCCGCCGCGATGACCCCGGGTAGCTGGGCGATGGAGGCGTCGAGCACAAAGAGGTGGTCCTCGGCGTCGTTGGCCCCGGCGTTGCCCGGACGAGACAGCATCGCGAGCGTCTCGCCCGTCGCGTCGGCCCAACAGCCCATGTCGTGAAAGCCGTAGCCGCCCTTGTAGTTCGGACCCGTGCCCTCTTTGTTCTCCGAGTGCACGTCGGTGAGCGTGGCGTCGATGTCGAGGACGACCGGGTCGGCGCCCTTGGTCAACTTCAGCTTCTTCCACACCATGGCTCGCACCTCGGCGAAGCCCGCTTGCACCGAGGCGAGCGTCTCGGGGGTGAGATCCTCGGTGAAGGTGCGATACAAGGTCGAATCCGAGCACACGTCGGCGAAGAGACCCTCTTCGGCCCGCAGGTACTCGATGTCAGAGCAGCACTCGCCGCCGCCCGCCAACATCACCATGGCCTGGACCAGGACCTTGCCCCGGTCGTGGAGCGGGAGGCGGGCCGAGCGCGCCGGGATCCGGGCCGAGAGCGCGTCGCTCAGACCGAGTGCGTCGGCCAAGGACCCGAGCGCGTGCAGCCCGACATGGGAGACGACTTGGTCGCCACCGGATTCCACCACGGCGCGGCGCGTGCTGGTAGCGTGCATCTCGGAAGTGCCCTCCTTGGTTGGGACTGTTGGTTGTCGCAAACCCCAGTATCCCTTGCAAGGAGGGCGTTTTCGCGTCTTTCGACGCGTCAGTTCACGTCGTCACGCGAAGAATCGAAGTTAGTAAAGGCCGTCACTTGATCCACGTCGCCACGCGGTATGTAGGGCACGCTGAGCAGCGCCACGCCGCGTACGAGATCAGGCCTGAACACTCCGAGCGCCGACGCCACCAGCGAACCCTCGTCGTGGCCGACGACGACGCAGCGGGTCGCTCCGAGTGCGTCGAGGAGCCCCACCATGTCACCGGCCAGATGGAGGAGGGAGTATTCCCGGACGCTTTCGGGAGCATCGGTCTGTCCGTAGCCACGCAGGTCGGGCGCGAGGGCATGGTAGCCGGCAGCAGCGAGCGCGGTGAGCTGATGCCGGTACGAGTACCACAGCTCCGGAAAACCGTGGCAGAGAAGAACGAGCGGTCCCTCCCCGTCTTCGGCGACATGCATACGGATGCCGTTCGTGTCGACGAACCGATGCGAAGGGGTCACGGAGCATTCTCTTTCGCCCCATGTTCCTCGAGGGAAACCGTCGACCCATTCTTCCTTCGGTCTGATCGCATCAGCCAGTGGAAGGCACGCGAAAAGGACAAGTTACGTTCTCGCCAGACAAGTCCGACCACTGCGCCCAGGATGATGACGACACCGATGGCGATCAGCCAGGACATCAGGGCGAAGACCACCCCGATCGGACCGTACTTCTTGTCGTCCGAAATGACCGTTCCAGAGAAGATAAAGGAGAACACGACTTCCATTCCCACCCAGAACAGCGCCGTCGCCACCGCGGATGGCAGCAGGGCACGCCACGACACCCTTGCAGAGAGCAGGAACCACATCGTCCCCCACCAAAAGAGTGTCAGTCCGACGAACGCCAATATGGCAACCAGCCACAGCCCGACTGCATTGTTCAACCACGGCCCAGCCACCGCGGCAAGCGAGACGCAGCCAACGGTCGCCACGAGCCACACGAACCGACGGCCGACGTCCTTCAGGCCTCCAGCCTTCAGTTCGAACGAGCGCTCATAGAGATCTTGCACTCCGCTCGCCGCCGCGATACCCCCGAGAATGAAGAACAGATAGGCCGTGCCGGTCACCGCATTGGAAGTCGTCGAGGATGACGCGAACAGTCCGCTGACGTCTCGCGCTGCTTCTTGGTTCAAACCGAGATGACGCACCAATCCCGTTACTGCCGATTGCCCGGCAAGCGCGTTCGCCACAATGATGAACGGAAAGAAGCACAACAGGAGCACAGCGGCAAAGAGCATCCCCTTGTTGATGAAGTCCATGGCATTGAGCCGATTCCACAGATGCTCGGCCGAGGAACCCGAGTAGGTCTTTTCCAACGACTTCAGCACGCGGCGCACCCTCTTCGGGAGCCAGATGTGGTCCAAACCCCAGCCGGATTCGTCGGTTGTGGTCATTGCCTTCGGGCTGCCCTTGCGAAGGGTGCAACGGGCGTGGGAGTCCCGCGCTGTAGATCGGTGGACATCGGCGTTCCGCTGTCCTTAGGAGTCATCGGACATTGGAGGCTCGTCGGGTTCCCCCGAGTTCGGTCCGTCGACGGCAAGCCCACGCCTCTTCGCCGGTCGGTACGTGTTGATGACCTTGGCGACTGCGGTCACCAGGAACAGTTGGCCAATGAGCATTTCGGCCAAGGCGAAGCTCTGACCTGGATTTGACGCCGGGACCAGGTTTCCGTAGCCGGTCGTTGTCAGCGTGGTGAACGAGAAGAACAGGTCCTGGGAGAAGGTTCCGTCGCCTTGGGCTCCGAAGAAGGCCGTTGGTTCGATCGCGCCCGCTGTGCGATAGACGAACGCGAAGAACATCCCAATCAAGAGATAGGCCGCAACCGCTCCCAGGACGGTTTCTTGATCCACCACGGTTCGCCGTATGAGGTGACGAAGGATCGAGATTGGCGCAATCAGATATAGCAGGCTGCCTACCGCCGGCGTGAAGCGGTCGGCGGTGTCGTGATGGAGGAAGATCGCCAGGACAGCTGCTGCCACTGCGACGACAACGCTGACCGCGGCCACCATTCGCATTGAGCGAGGCGCACGCGAGATCCGGAGGATGATCAAGACGGTGGCGATCTGCACGACGATGACGACCGATAACCCCCAGGACCTGGTCAGGTTGATCGAGAGCACATAGGTGACGAGGATGAGCAGGACCACACCGCCATAGCTGTCGAACTCGAGGACAGACCTGAGCGATGGGAGCCGGAACGATCCCGTGGCGGCCGATAAAGTCATCGGTCTGTCTCGTTGGCGTTGGTCGACGTTCGCAGCCGGTGGCAAGTCCCTCCTTGCACCAGCGCCCTCATCGTTGGAGCTCCTCTGTCGAGGACCTCGGAGAAGGCCCGTCAGTGTCGACGTCCGGTGTGCCGGCAGTGAGAGGTCGGAGCTGCTCCGAGGCCTGCGACGCCGACAAGGCAAGAACCACCAGATAGGCCACGACGACCGCCACGATGATGAGGGGGGTGGTGGAGGCGCCGGCCTGGGAGACGACCAATGCGATGATGATCGACGAGAGAGGGAGTCGGAGGATCGACACCGTTGCGGCTCCCATCATGGCGGCCACCGCCGGTCTCTCGGAGTATCCCGGAAGGTGGGCGCACAGCAGTCCCGCCACGATGCCGAGGAACATGGCCGGGAAGGTCGGTCCCCCGCGGGCGCTACCCAGTGAGACGCCATAGGCCAGGCCCTTGAAAATGAGAAACAGCACGAATGCCCATTGGGAGAAGCTGGCTGCCTGGTTGACCACCGCTCCCATCGTGTCCTGGCCGGAGAAGAGGACCAGGTCCTCCGGCTTGCCGCTCAAGTATCCGAACACGATTGCCAACACTCCGACCGTGAGCGCAGCAATGGGAACGACGACGAATGGTCGCCGGAGGGTCGCCGCGTTGGTCAGGAGTCCCATTTGCGCGATGGCGAAGATGACGACGGCGACGATGATGGACAGCAAGATGGTCCACGCGAAGGCCGAAAGCGTCGGGTTGTGGTATTTCGACAGGGCCAGGGGCGCGATGGCGTACGAGCTGGTGCTCAAACCGGTCAACGAACCCATGCCGATGAACACGAGAGATCCGATACCCGCCGCCAGCAAGCCTGGCAACAAGATGACGGGAAGGGTTGCCCCTCCGAGACCCGCCGCCTCGATGATGATCACCGCTCCGACGATGGGAGAGCCGAAAAGGGAAGACATTGCAGCGAAACTCCCCGCTGCGGCGATCAGCGCGACGACCGGGTCGGGAGCCTCCTCCCGGGCCGATCGCACGGCGAGAACTGCGAGGCCACCGGCGAGCGCAATGAGCGGAGCCTCGGGGCCGAGGACCATACCGAAACCAATTGAGGCGACCGAGGCGAGCAGCACTCCGGGAAGTTCGTTCGGCTGCGTCGGAGGTCCGCTCTTCAGACCTTCGGCTGGCTTGTGGCCCCCGCTTCCGGGGAGGCGAGCGATGGCGAAGGCGATGGGCACCGACGCGACGGCCAGTACGGGTAACGGCCACCACGTCGGCACCGGTGACAAGCCGAGCCCGCTCGGGAGGTCCTTGTAGAGCCATTGCTGAAGGTAATGGATCAACTCGAGATATCCCCACGAAGCCAGCGAGACCAGAACACCGATCACGGCAGCAAAGGCGAGGAGCACCCGGTAGTCCTTGGTGCGGAGCAAGGAGTCCGGATCGAGGAGAGAGGGGGTCCTTGCCGAAGGGCCGTCTTCCATTTAGCTCGGCTCCCGTCCCCGCCATGAGCTGCCATTCCACGTCTGCAGCAACCAGGACGCCTCGACCAAAGAAGCCCGAGCCCTCACTCAGATACCTGATTCAGCGGTCACAGTGCCGGACGCGATGGCTTCCACCAAAGACTGATGGTCACGCTCGTTCTGCTTCGCGTACGACCGCGCAAAGTCCGCGAGGGCGTGATCGAAGACCTCGCTCGAGCCGAGATAGGCGCCGATAGCCGTGGCGCTCCCAGACCGAGCGTGAGCCCGAGCCAGTGTCCAGGCGCAGATACTGGCGTAGATCCCCAAGATTTCGGGGCTCATCGTTTCGAATGCGGCGGACGCCTTCCAGTCCCACAGCTGGCGGACATAGAAATCCCGATGGTCGCCGTCTGGGAGCACGAGTCGTTGCCAACCCAGGAAGATGTCGCTCGACGCCTGCATCAATCGCTGCCCCTCGACGACCCTTTGCCCATGGTTCGACACCCTGCTCTTGGAGGTGAACCGTTCCAGCACTGATTCCTCGGCTTCTTTCACCTGAAGAAAGAGCACATCGTTCGGTGTTTCCCCGACAAACAGCGCTACCCAGCATCGGGTGCCGACGCTGCCAACGCCGACCACCTTTCGGGCCAAAGCGACGTAGCGATACTGGTTCAGCAGGTGGCGGCGATCCGGGGACAGCGTTGCTCGGTAGGAGCGGAGCGCTCCCTCGATCGCCCGTTCGACCTGCTCCGCCTGGTCGGGCTCGCCGTAGACATCCTCCACCGGGACGAGCAGCGGAGGGTCGCTCATGAACCGGGGCGTGCCACGGATCACGGTTGTCAACTTGTCCCGGGCCCGCAATCGGTCCTTTGATCGCGCCTTGACGACGGCTCGTTGAAAGTTCTTCACGGCGTTCGTCCCAGCTTTCGAACCCCAACGTTCTACAATGGCCGAGACGTCGAGCCGCGCGTACCACGTGTCCAGCTTCGTCGCACCAGCGAACAACCGGATCGTCTGCCTATATGTGCGAATGCCTTGAAGGACGATGTCACGCACGCGTCGGCTGGGATACCCGAGCTCTCGTCCCGCGATCTCCAAACTGGCGGCAAGTCTCTTCACATCCCACTCAAACGGCCCGACAGCGGTTTCGTCGAAATCATTGATGTCGAAGACCAGGTCACGCTCGGGCGATGCAAATCCACCGAAGTTCGACAAATGCGCATCACCGCACAGTTGGACATTCAGTCCAGTGTTCGGACCCGTGGACAAGTCCGATGCCATGGGGAGTGCGGCTCCTCGGTAAAACGCGAAGGCCGAAGTGGCCATACGGCCGTGCCGTATCGGTATGAGCTCAGGCACCCGCGTCGCCTCTTGGCCAAGCAACAGGCTCAAAGGGTCAGACGAGCGCGAGCTTGTACTCCAGTCTCCTTGGACTGCCCTGGGGACTCGCCGGCGAGCGGCCTTGCCCTGATCGATCTGCTGCTCCTGGCTCATCGGCCGAGACCTTCCACTTGCCGGTTTGTTCATCCTGATCGTCCTCGCGTTCATAACGGCTCCGAGGATCGGCGCACGCTTCGAAGCTGACGCCCAGGCAAGGCTTTCCGCTCATCCCATCCCGGGCCGGGTTCGCGCCTTCATTACGCGTGTCTCATTCGAGAGGCCGGGCCAGGCTTCGGTTGTCAGGCCAACGCCTTGGCCTTTTGGGCCTGGTATTCCTCCTCGGTGATGACTCCCTGATCGCGGAGTTGGGCCAACTTGGCCAGCTCGTCCGCTGAGCTGGTTCCCGATCCCGCGACATCCCGGACATACGCGTCAAATTCCTGCTGTTGTTGCCGCGCATCCCCTGCGGCTCTTTCCTGCATCTTGCCGCCCCGGGCGATCAGGTAGATGAGAACGCCAATCAGAGGCAAGAAGATGACGAGCAATACCCACAGAGCCTTGGCGAATCCCCCGATGTCGCGGCTCCGGAATATGTCGCCAAAGACGACGAAGAGGAGCCAAATCCAGACCACGAACCCGAAGAACAAGAGCATTGTCCAAAAGAGGCTGAGAAGTGGATACGTATAGGCGACCATTCATCCTCCCAAGCGACCAATGCGGTGCAGAACAAATCTCAGTATGTCGGTCCTTTCCGTAGGGGTCATCACCCCGTGAGGGGTGATTCAGCGAGCAGTGCGCAGCCCGGTTTGAAGAGACGGGCGCTCGATCCTCCGGACGGCTCAGAGAAGACCAGCCGCCCTGGCGCGGGCCACGGCATCGGACCGGGACGACGCATCCAGTTTGCGGTAGACGCTCTTGAGATGGGATTTGAGCGTGTTCATCGAGATGAAAAGCTCGCCCGCGATCTCTCGGGTGCTGAGACGGGTCTGCAGGTAGCGAAGCACCCCCTGCTCACGAGCGCTCAGTTCGCTGTCTCCCGACGGCGGGCTGACCGCGCCATGGGCCGCTATGCGGTCCGCGACGGTCACAAGGGTATCTGCGTAGTCGTCGGCGGGTGAGTGCCTTAGGAGGGCAACCAAATCGTCACGAAGGCCAGGTGATCCGTCCAACACAGAGAGGACGAAGCCCTGTGGGCGCCCGAGCTCGACAAGTCGCCGCAGATCGTCGTCGTAGCGGAGCCCCATGTGGCGGCGAACGTCGGCCCGGAGAGCGGTCAGCTCGATCGTAAGGCCCACACCAAGAGCCGTACTCTCAAACCCGTTCATGATGAAGTCTGCACGATCAGCCTGCCCCAGCGCGAGCAAGGTACGTGCCTCGAGGAGACGCTGGGACGGCGAGCGCGGGAGCGCCCGGGCCAATTCGAGCGCTCGTGCCGATTCACCGAGGTCGATGTCTATCCTGGCTTCAAGCATTTCCGCGTGCTGGACCAGAGGAGAATGGGATCCAGCCGGCAGGACCGTTCTCGCCCGTTCGAGAATGCCCAGACCCTCGACGAGCTCGCCCCGAGCACGAAACAGACGTGCCCTCTCGATGAGCGCGAGCAGCTCGAACGGAGGTCGGATCCTCTCACTGCGCCGAAGCGCTTCTTCGATCAATCGCTCTCCTTCGTTCAATTCACCCGCCTCTAGGCTGAGCGCACCGAGCGTCAGAACGGCATCAAAGAGGCCAACGTGGTGTTCGACGCCTCGTGCATGTGCGGCTTCGATCGCAGCGCTCGCGGCGATTCGCGCCTGTCGTAGCTGACCGAGGTCGAAGAAGGCTCCAGACCTGATCCCAAGTAGCACCGTACTTGTAACTGGGTCGGCATGGCCGAGGGCGAGGTCACAGGTGGCCATGCAGGAGACCGGGTCCCCTTTGTAGAGATGGGCCCGCGACGAGAGGACCGGGAACTGGTCGAGGACGAAGTCTGTGCCCGGTGTCATACGCGAGAAGACGTTCTGCTCGAAAGCGAGAACTGGATCGGGTTCGCCGCGCATGCCGTGCCACTGCGCGTCGACCCCAGCCAATCTGACGTCGAAATCGGCGTCCGGGTCGCCCGCCGTGCTCGACGCTTGGGTCAGCCACCAACCCTGCTCCTCGACCCTGCCCGCGAGCCCGAGCGCAAGGGCGTAATCGACCATACGAGCACGGTGAGCCCTGATGTCCTCGTCAGAAAGGCTCCCCAACCATGTGCCAGCATTTGAACCTGGGCCGGGAAACCATTCGTGCCCCAAGTGATCGTGCAAAATTTCGAAGGCTCGGTCGAGTTCACGGGCTTGCACGAATTGATCCACGGCTGACGCGTACGACCCCGTCTTCTCGTACCACGTACCAGCACGCGAGTGCAGAGCCTTGGCTCGAGCCGGTTCTTCGGCCTCCAGTTGGGCGCGTAGAAGCTCTCGAAAGAGCTGGTGGTAGCGGTAGTGGGGTGGATTCCCTCCCATCGGGACGAGAAAGAGTCCCGCGCTCATCGCTTGGCGCAAAAGGTGGGCGCCGTGCTCGTCACCGAAGAGAGCGTTCGCCAATTCCAGGTCGAACTCCTCGACGACCGAGGTTGCATACAAGAATTCCGCCATTTCTGCAGACTGCTGGTTGAGCACTTCTTCGATGAGGAAGTCGGCCACCACGTGCTCCGTTCCATCAAGGCGTGTGATGAACGAGGACGGATTGTTGGAGTCGTGCAGCAGTGAAAGCGCTGCCAACTGGACTCCGGCCATCCACCCTTCGGTCCTTGTGGCCAAGATATGCACGTCGCCGCGGGAAAGATCGACGCCGTACTGGCGCATGAAGGAGCTGATGTCCTCTTCTTCCATGCGGAGGTCAGCGTCCCTGATCTCAGCCAGTTGCCCCCGGGCCCGCCACCGTTGGATCGGCAGAACGGGATCGACACGGGTCCCGAAGACAACATGCGTAGTCGCAGGGAGTCGCTCGACAAAAGTGACGAGCCCCCCGAGATCGGAGGGAGCGACGTCGTGCAGGTCATCGAGGATGAGCCACGTTGAGCCAGACCACAGAGCCATCTCGTTGACCAGCGCGGCCACGACGTCTCCGATGTCGTCTGGACCCTCGGCGAGCAGGTCGAGCGCATCCGAGGCGCCTCCTGGCTCGACCCCGGCGAGCGCAGATGCAACCGACGTCCAGAAACGGAGCTCGTCATGATCCCAGCGATCGCACGAGAGCCAGGCACAGCGAGCTTCCGGTCGCTCTGCGACCCAGGACGACAGCAGGACGGTTTTTCCCACGCCCGGGCTGCCCGCCACCAACGTGCAGGGGAACTGCATGGCCACATTCAGCCGACTGAGAAGCTTGGGTCTTCGGATCATGGTGTGCGGCAAGGGAGGTCGGATGAACTTCGTCACGGCCGGGCTGGTGCCGATCACCAAGCCCAGAGTACCAAACAGATCTCCGAATCACCCGGCTGAGGGTGACGACTTGGGCTGCGCCGCAGATCACAATTCCAGGACGAATGGAACCAACCACCTACGTGATTACCTTCAGGGGCGAGGCCGGCCGCGCCTTGTCGGCAGCGTTCGATGACCTCGATGTCTCAACCAAGGAGGGTTTGACCACCCTGCGGGCGACCGTCCCGGACCAAGCCGCGCTGCACGGGGTGATCGAACGGATCCGGGCTCTCGGACTCGAACTCGTCGCCGTGCGGACGGCGGAAAATGATGAGGTATGAACCAATCGTCTTTCATTATGGGCTCTGAAGTGCTGCGTGATGAGCTCTCGGACGCACCATCAACGTCGGGATGATGGCCTGCCCATAAATGACATCGACGCAGCAGGGACCTTATGGCTGACAAGGAGCATGAGGTTCTCCTGGCGACGGTCCGCAGCTAGTTCTCCAGGGTGCGATCGGTGAGGCAACTGGTCGAGTTCGCCCATGGCGAGCTTCTCAGTGCCAGGTGGAACGGCAACGGACGACGGAGACGGACGCGACCACACAGCCGCACCGTTTGCTTGAGCCTTCCACCCATTTGCGCACATCAAGAGGCCCGGCGATGAGGCACACACTCTCCGCCACGTTCCCGATCGTCGAGCAGATACGCAGCGGCCCTTCTCGCCTTATGGTCCGAGATCTGACCGCTGGGATCACTGTGGCGGCAGTCTTGGTTCCCCAGGGCATGGCGTACGCCGAGCTGGCTGGTCTGCCCCCAGTCAACGGACTGTACGCGAGCTTCGTACCGCTGCTGGCCTACGCATTGTTGGGCTCTTCCCGACAACTGGCCCTCGGACCGACAGCGACCGTTGCCGTCTTGACGGCGACGGTGATCGCGCCTCTGAGCAACGGGAGCGCGAGCCAGGCGCTCGCTTTGGGAGGGACGCTCGCCCTGCTTGTCGGTGGCGTCTGTGTCCTTGGAGGTCTGCTACGCGGCGGGTTCGTGGTGAATTTCTTGTCGCAACCGGTTCTTTCGGGCTACGTCACCGGGGCGGCGCTGGTGATCGTGGCCAGTCAGTTGGGAAAAATCCTTGGCTACGGCGTCAGCGGGGACACGTTCTTCCAGCTCATTGCCCACGCGATCACCAACCTGGGCAAGATCCAGGGACTGACAGTGCTTGTTGCTGCATTGTCAGCCGTTTCGTTGGTGCTCTTGCGTCGGTTCGCACCGCGCTGGCCTGGGGCGCTGATTGTCGTTGCGCTGGCCATCACAGCCGCCAGCTTGTTCGACCTGTCCGCCCACGGAGTTGCTGTGACCGGCACGGTTCCGAGCGGGCTCCCTTCGTTGACTGTCCCCAAAGTCGGGATCCACGACCTTGGCAGCCTCGCCTTCAGCTCCTTGGGGGTCGCCCTGGTGTGCTACGTCGAATCGATCGCCGTTGCCAAGGCGATGGCAGACCGACGGGGTTACGAGGTAGACCCGAACCGAGAGCTTGTCGCGATCGGGGTGGCCAATCTGGGAGCGGGACTCTTTCAGGCGTTTTCGGTCAACGGCAGCTTCTCCCGCACAGCTTCCGCGAGCGACGCCGGTGCACGAACGCAACTCAGCGGGGTCGTAGCGGCTGTGGTCGTCGGACTCACCTTGCTCTTCTTGACACCGCTGTTCAAGGACCTGCCGGCGGCGACCCTCGGAGCAGTTGTGATCGTCGCAGTCAGCGGACTCTTCGACATTTCCGGCTTGCGACGGACGTGGCAGATTCGACGCGAAGACTTCGTCATGGGGCTCATTGCGCTCGTCGGCGTGCTGGCCTTTGGTGTCCTCGAGGGCCTGCTCATCGCCGTGGGAGTCTCGCTGGTTGCTCTCGTCTAGCACGCGACCCTGCCGCATCGCGCGGTGCTCGGGTATGTCCCCGACGATGACTCGTTTCGAGACATCGAGCGTTCTGACGGGGTCGTCACAATTCCGGGAGTCATCGTCTACCGGTTCGACGCGCCGTTGTTCTTCGCCAATTGCCGCCGGCTTCGCGACGACGTCCTGGAGCTCGTCCGAGCCTCGCCGGACCCGGTCGAGATGGTTGTACTGGACGCCGGGGCCATCACCTTCCTCGACACGACGGCATCGTCGGTTCTTCTGCAACTCCTTGAACGGCTCGTCCAGCTCAACGTCCGGCTCGTCGTCGCCCGGGCCCATAGTCAAGTGCGTGACGTCGTGGTCGCATCTGGGGTTGCCGCCGAGTTGGGGCCTACCGGGATGGTGCCCACGGTGCGAGCTGCCTTGGAGTCTCGGCATCACCGGGGTGATCCTGCCGAGCGCCCCGATGAACCCCATTAGATCGGCTACCGAGCTCACGGCTGCGTGCGCTTCGGGCAACCGGCCACACCGTGCGACGTCACGACACCGGAAGCCGAGGGCTCATGCAGCTGTGGCTCGGCGTCCTTCTGAATCACCCCTTGCGGGGTGATGACCTCACAACACGGGAGCCGCATACTGAGAGAGCCTTTTCCAAGCTCAGATGCACAGCAATGAGGCATTGGACCGTGAGCTTACGGACAAGCGCGAGCACGACCGATCCGAACGGACCTGGCCAACCTCTTCCACCGAGCCGAATCGTAGAGTGAGAAACGGAGACAGACCATGGCTGACAATGAGTTGGACGAACTGGGGCCGGTCGATTACCTGGTGGTCGAGTTCCCACCCGGCCAGTCCCACTTCACCGGAGAGATGGCGACTGAATTGGCCAAGTTGGTCGACGCCGGAACTGTCCGCCTACTGGACCTCCTGATCGTAGCGAAAGACGAGGATGGGGAAATCGAAGGCATGGAGATCGAGGACCTGGACAATCTCGACGAACTGCGCAGAGCCGAAACGCAGCTGGCCGACTTGCTGGCTGCAGACGACATCGTTCATCTCGCGGCCGCCATGAAGCCAGGGACGGTGGCGGGTGTGCTCGTCTGGGAGAACAGCTGGGCCGCGCCGTTTGCCTCGGCGGCCCGTCGCTCCGGCGGTCAGCTCATAGCCAACGGACGGATTCCGATCCAAGCGATCCTCGCCGCATTGGAGGCGGACGAGGTAACCCAAGGAGGTTGACATGCCACTACGACCAGCTCGCGCCGCCCGCAGAGGTGTCATCGGCGCTCCCGTTGCCCGCACGGCAGCAGTGGTAGGGACTGCAGCCGTCGTCGCCCACGGCGTAGAGCGCCGGCACGACCGTCGCGAAGACCGACGGGACGACCGCCAAGACCGGAGGGAAGATCGTCGCGAGCGCTGACGAATAGATCGAACGAAAGAGGCAGGAGGTAACAACGTGGGAATGGTGCGCCGGAGGACCCGCCGCCGAACCATGATGGTCGCCGGGGGTATGGCTTATGCAGCAGGGAGAAACCGCGCCCCCCAAGAGGAGGGTTTTCAAGATGAGGCGGCCTACGGCGAGCCGCCGGCGCCGCCGCCGCCGGCACCGAGCGCCGACGATGCAGCGGGCGAACTGGAGCGTCTGGCCTCCTTGCGTCAATCGGGTGCCCTCTCCGATGAGGAATTTGCCGCCGCCAATCAAGATGGTCTTTGACAACCAACGCGAGCTCTTCTAGGGGTGTGACGATCGGGTCTGCACCATGCTCTCGTGGCACTTCGTCGAGGAGATCGAACACGGCATCTCGGCGATCCGTAACCATCACCACATCACCCCCGACCCCCGGTACCGGATCACGCAAAGCACCCAAGGTCTTCGACCACGTGGCCGGCAGCTGCAAGCTGGCGCTCGCCGGGTTCGAGGAGGACGTTCCCCCCGAGGATCGCACATCTCCACCAGGGCCGTCGGCCAAACGGCCTCTATATGACGGAGCTACGTGACCGCTTCGCCTTCGGCCGGCCGCAGAGCCGCAGTTCCATGTTGAGCCACGTCCCGGGCAGGGACCTGCGCACGACGCTCTGGCGCGAGACCATGGCGCGAACGCCGCGTCATTACCCGGAGACAACCGCTCCCCACCTGGTGACCGACTGGCATGCTGCATACGACCCCCGGGACAGACATCACTGCCTACGAGGGCGCACGATTCTGAGTGATCGATAAAGACACGTAAAGACACACGCCAGCGAAGGACGTGACCTTGGGGATTCCACTTAGACCCTCTGAACTGGGCGTTTGGTGGAGGTGAAGGGACTCGAACCCTCGGCCTCTACATTGCGAACGTAGCGCTCTTCCAACTGAGCTACACCCCCGGGGGCCACATCAGAATAGTCGGGGCGCCGGAAGGCCCCGGAGCCGGAGCATTCGTGGCCGGGACGGCGAACCTGCGTCAGCGAGCGGCGACCCGGACCTCGACGACGTCGTCCTCGTCGTCGTCCCACGCGCCGGGGAAGCCCGCCCCCGCCGCCGCGGCCACATCGACACCGGCGTGGGCGAGGACATGGTCGGCAGAGGCGCGCCCGGTGCGTGCCCGCCGGCGCTGCTGCTCCGCCTCCAGCTCCCTGGCGTAGGCGATGAGGCCGACGAGGGCCAGCGCAGCCAGGCCGCTCAGGGCTGTGAAGATCCACGCGAGGTGCATGCCGGGGAACAGCCCGATCAACCCGGTCGAGACCGCCACCCCGGCCAGGCAGCGCAGCAGCGTCGTGCAGCGGCGGCGCGCCTGCTCGCGGCGGTACACCGACAGGTCGGCGGTCGCCTCGGGGAGGCACACCGGCTCCGGCGGGTCGAGCACCCCTACCCGCTCGTAGTGGGCTCCGTCACCGTCGTCCACGTCCGCGGCCTCTGCGTCGTCGGTCGGCCGGAGAACCACCAGCTTGGGGCGCGACGAGTCCACCGCCGCCGGGTCCTCGGTACCGGGACGGCCGGGTACGGCCGTGTGCAGGCGGTATGCCGGCGCCACCGTCTTGGGGCCGGCGTGCTCCAGGAGCTGGAGCTGGTGGTGGAAGTGGTCGATGGACCCGACGCCTTGCCGCTCGCTAAAGCGCCGCCATGCACTTGGTGCTAGTACCGCCACCCATAGGAGACCTACGAGGACCAGCAGGATCACTATCGTCACTCCCCCGACGACCTACCTCACTTCTTCGGGAAAAGCCTATGTACTGGGCCTTTCCGACTGGTGGATGGTGGGGAAATGCAAGCGCCGACCCCGTCAGCACCTCTCCGCTCTGCGTCCGTTTGTACCCGCGTCGCGCACCCGAATCAAGAGCACACTTGGGGCCCTGCTCATGAGTGCGACGGTCGTCTCAGATGGCGCGACTCCACCATCGGCCGTCGGTCCGGCCCACGCTGACCGCCACGCCGAAGCACGCCGAGACGGCGTCCGACGTGATCGCCTCGGAGAGGGGTCCGGCGGCGACGAGTTCACCCCGCCGCATCAGGGCCCCGTTGGTGAATCCCGGCGGAATCTCCTCGCAGTGGTGCGTCACCAGGACCACCGCCGTCCCCTGTGGGTCCGAGGCCAGGTCGGCGAGGTGCACCAGCAGCCGCTCCCGGGCACCTAGGTCAAGGCCTGCGAAGGGCTCGTCCAGCATGACCAGCTCGGCCCGGCCCATCAGCGCCCGGGCCAACAGCACCTGCTGGCGCTCCCCCTCCGATATGACACCGAAGGGGCGGTCGGCGATGTCGGCCACACCGCCGCGGGCGAGCAAGCGGTCGGCCTGCTCCCAGTCCTCGTCCGTGTAGCGGTGCCACCACGTCTCGAGGGCGCCGTAGCGTCCGCTGGCTACCACGTCGCGCGCCGGGAGGTCGGGGCGGAGCTGGCGCGTCACCGCCCCGCTGACCAACGCGACCCGCGGACGCAGCGTGCGCACGTCGACGCGGCCCAACCGCGCGCCGAGGATCTCGACCGACCCCGCTGTCGGCCACAGACGCGCCGATGCCACCTGCAGGAGCGTCGTCTTGCCCGATCCGTTCGGACCGAGGATGACCCACCGGTCCGCCGCCTCGACCCGCCAGTCGACCGCGCGCAGGACCTCGAAGCCCTGGCGCCGGACCGAGACGCCCTCCAGTGCGACGACCGACCCGCCGGTGGCGGAGGCGTTCACACCTCCGCCGGGCCGCCGCCCGCCACGCGCCGGGAGATGCGCCCGATGAGCCCCGAACAGCACTGGGCCCAGGTGCGGTCGCCCTCCAGCCACAGGCGCAGCTCGCGCCGGTAGCCGGTGGTGATCCGTCCCAGCGCACCCTCGTCCAGCGACCAGGCGGCCAGCGGCGCCCGCCAACGTGCCCACAGCCACGCCGTGACGCCGTCGTCGCCATCGAGCACGTCGCCGATGTCGTGTCCGCTCCGGAGGGCGGCGCGCCATGCGTCCGCCAGCCCGACCGGTTCGTCGGGCACGTGCAGATCGAGGGTGCCGGCCACGCTCACCGGCGGATGAAGACGGGCTGACGGTCGGTCCCGTCGTAGGCCCGCACGTGCTCCTCGTAGTCAATGAACAGCGGGGCGTCCGGGTCGAGTTTCCGCTGCAACGACCGGTTAGCGATCTTCTTGTCCAGCGTGTCCAGCCGGATGAGCGCCGCGGGGTCGTCCAGCCCGCGCACGTCCAGCTTGGAACGGGCGGCCTGAAAGGCCAGGCGCCCGCGCTCGGTGCGGATGATCACGCTGGTCCATCCCGTCATGGAGCCGACGCTGCCGACGCTGATGTCGGCGGAACGGCCCAGGAAGTCCGCACACTCGTCACAACCCTTCAGCGCCGCGCCGTGGAAGTCCTTGACGGGCTCGTCGACGGCGAGCTCGCCGTCGCGGTACTCGACGATCATGCGTCCGTGGATCACGTCCATTTTTGCGACCCGGTCGAGATCGACCCCGCGCTTGTCGCGCAGCTCCCGCAGCGTCAGGGCCTCGTAGTCGAAGTTCTTGGTGCACATGAGCGCGATCGTCAGGACGACCGCGTCGACCCGATGGGCCCCCGTCGGCCAGCGGCGGGCCTGCATGGCCCGGAGGCCCTGGACCTCGCACGGAGTCCCGACCACCGCGAGGCGCGGCTTGGGCGGGAGGGCGTACTTCGACAGATCGAGCTCGGCCAGCGCCATCGTCTGGTTGTAGAAGCTTCCGGCCGCAGCGCGGATCTCGTCCGCGGTCGTCGCGACCGTGGCGACGCCCTTCCATTGCTCGTCC
Source organism: uncultured Acidimicrobiaceae bacterium (assembly GCA_963834405.1). Taxonomy (GTDB): domain Bacteria; phylum Actinomycetota; class Acidimicrobiia; order Acidimicrobiales; family RAAP-2; genus Bog-473. Next base: position 117,395 of record CAWIBX010000006.1, read on the forward strand.
GGGTCGGGGCTGGGCTTCGACACGAGCGCACCGTCGATTTCGCCCGCCGCCAGCAGGCCGATGAGGAGGGCACTGACCGCACCGCCGTCCTGCACGTCGTCGATGGCGCTGCCCGCCCGGACGGCGAACGTGTCCACCACCGCGCCCAGGCCGTCCGCCGGCGGCCCGCCCGAGATCTTCCAGTAGGTGTCCGACGAGTCCGAGCGGACCTGCGCCGCCTGCACCTCGGCGTCCTCCTGTTCCTCCAGCGTCGACGGCGGCCACAGCGCCTCGTAGCGCAGGCCACCCCGGGGGCAGAAGTCCCAGCAGAGGGAACACCCCGTGCACATCTTCACCAGTTCGGGCAGGTTGGTGTCCTCGTCGACGCCGATGGAATTCGACGGGCACACGGCCACGCACGTGCCGCACTGAATGCAGCGCTCGGCGTTGATGACGCCCGCCTCGAGCTCCCAGAACCAGACCTTGCCGGGCGGCTCGGCGATCCCGTTCATCTCCTCGCGGATGCGGTATCTCTTCACCCGGTCACCGCCTCTGCGGTGCCGGCGACCGTGGCCAGCAGCGTGTCGTTCGGTGTCCGGCGCGCCCACAGGTGGAAGGGCTCGGCCTCGCGTCGGTCCCGCTGGTAGCGCGTGACCAGGCGGACCAGCGCGTCGGGCACGCGGTCGACGGACACCGAACCGGCGACCCAGTCGATGAACCCGGCGTCCGGGCCCAGCGACCCTCCGAGGCCGATGTCAACGGCCTCTTCAATGTGCTCGTCGACGTGGGTGATGTCACCCCGGAACCCGATGTCTGCGATCTGGGGCTGCGCGCACGACGCCGAACAGCCGGAAAAGTGCATGCGGATCACGCCGGCGTCCGCGCTCCCACCGCCGTCGGCGCCGTGGGCCGACAGCTCGGCGTCGAGCGCGCGGGCCCACTTCACCGCGCGTTCCTTGGTCTCGACGACCGCGAACCGACAGAACTCGGAACCGGTGCAGGCGACCACGCCGCGTTCGAACGGTCCCGGGAAGGGCGAGTAGGTCTGGACCAGCGCCTCGGCCAGCAGGTCGTCGACCCGGTCCTCGGGCACGCCGGCCACAATGAAGTTCTGGTCGGTCCCTATGCGCACCGTGCCGTCCCCGTAGGTCTCGGCCAAACGGGCCAGCTCCACCAGCTCTATGCCGTGCATGCGTCCGACCGGAACCGAGCAGCCGACGTAGAACAGGCCGGGTTGTTTCTGGGCGTGCACCCCGACGTGGTCACCGCGGAAGCAGGTGGTCAGGTCGCGGCCCGCCGTGTCCAGACCGAACGACGTGCGCTCGCCCAGCGCCGCCCGGAAGCCCTCGGGACCCAGCTCCTGGACCAGGTAGCGCATGCGCGAGAGGCCACGGTTCTCCCGGTTGCCCAATTCGCCGAAGACCTGGGCCACGCCCCGGCACAGCTCGACCGCTTGGTCGGGCCGGATGAACACATCTATGTCCGAGGCCATGCGCTCGCCGTCGGAGAGCCCGCCACCGACCAGCACGTTGAACCCGATTGTGCCGTCGTCCTGCTCGGCCGGCCACAAGCCGACGTCGTTGATCTCCACGCGGGCGCAGTCCTCGGTGCAACCCGTCACCGCGATCTTCCACTTGCGGGGCAGGTTGGCGTATTCGCGGTTGCCCGTGAAGTAGGCCGAGATCGCCCGCGCCACCGGGAACGCGTCCACGACCTCGTTGGCGTCTATGCCGGACACGGGGCAGGAGCACACGTTGCGGGCGGAGTCACCGCACGCCTGCACGGTCGTGAGCCCCACCTCCCAGAAGCGCTGCCATATCCGCGGGATGTCGGCGATGCGGATCCAGTGGAGCTGGACGTCCTGACGGGTCGTGAGGTCGGCGTAGCGGTTGCCGAAGACCGGGCTCTCGTCGGGCCCCTCCGCGTAGGCGTCCGCCGCGACCCCGATCTCGCGGACCTGGGGCGCCGTCAGCACGCCGCCCGGCACCTTTATGCGCAGCATGAACGCGTCGCCACCCTGGCGCTGCGGGTACAGGCCCACCCACTTGAGCCGCTCCTGCTCGCCGGGCACTTTGGCGATGGAGGCGGGGCCTTCCTTCGAGTACGTGTCGATGATCGCCTGGGCGACCTCGAAGGGATGGCGCGCCAGCTTCCACTGCTCCACGTTGTTGAGCTCGCCGATGTTGCGGTAGGGGCGGATGAATTTCAGCCCGCGGTCGCGCCGGCCCCGGAACTCAATCCCGTACGGGTTGTCCCGGTCACGCGGCACTAGACGTGGAGCCCGCACTCGGACTTGTCGAGACCGGCCCAGCGCCCCGCCCGTATGTCCTCGCCCTCGGCCACGGGCCGCGTGGTGGGCGCGCACCCGATGGACCGGTAACCCCGGGAGATCAATGGGTGGGCGGGCAGCCCGTGGTCCGCCAGATACGTGTCGACGTCGTCGGCCGTCCAGGTCGCCAGCGGGTTGACCTTGACGAGTCCGAACGTGTCGTCCCAACTCACGATCGGCGCATCGGCACGCGTCGGCCCGTCGGCGCGCTTGAGCGACGTGAGCCACGCGGCCTTGCCCTCGAGCGCGCCGCGCAGCGGTTCCACTTTGCGGAATTGGCAGCACCGCGCGCTGCCGCACGGATGGTCCGCCGCCTCGGGACCCGGATGGGTCACGGTGAGGTTGAGGTCGTAGCGGGCGCGGACCTCGTCCACGAAGGCGAGCGTCTCCGGGAAGTGCGCCCCGGTGTCGAGGAAGACGACCTCTATCCCCGGCGCGGCCTTCGTCGCCAGGTCAATGAGGACGATGTCCTCAAAGGAGGCCGCCAGCACGAGCCCCTCGCCGAAGGTGTCGACGGCCCAGCGCACCACCCTGCTTGCCGGCGCGGTCTCGAAACGCCGATCCAGGTCGGCCAGGTCCCCGGCCCCTGGTAACTGCTCGCTCACGTTGGTGTTGGTCCCGGCCACCCGAATCTCACCTTTCTCCAGCGCAGGGAGACACTCCTGCTGGGGCGCCCGGGCCTTGACTCACCGCACGGACGCAGGCTTTAGTATAAATGACCAAACAGGTCATGATTTATGGATGACCCAAATGGTCAGATTTGGAAGAGGCCCTGATGGACAGCGCTGCCGCCCTCCGAAGCACCTGTGACCGGCTCCCGGCCGGACCGGCTGCCGGCCGCTCCGGCGCCTCGGTGACGGCCCTGGTCAGGCCCGTCGAACACCCCCTGGGGCACCTCGAACTGCTCGAATCGCTGGCCATCTTCATCATCCGCGAGGTGGCGGCCGAGTCGGAACGGCCCGTCCTGCTCTTCAGCGGGGGCAAGGACTCCGCCGTGCTGCTGCACCTGGCCTCCAAGGCCTTCCAGCCGGGCCGCCTCCCCTTCCCGGTGCTCCACGTGGACACGGGCCACAACTTCCCGGAGGTGCTGGCGTACCGCGACGCCCAGGTGGAGGCCGAAGGGGCCCGCCTCCTGGTAGCCAGCGTCCAGGACTCCATCGACCGGGGCCGCGTGGCCGACCCGGGCCCCAACGCCTCGCGCAACCGCCTGCAGACGACGACGCTGCTCGACGCCATCACCGCCAACGGGTTCGACGCCGCCTTCGGCGGCGCCCGGCGCGACGAGGACAAGGCCCGGGCCAAGGAGCGCGTGCTCTCGTTCCGCGACGCGTTCGGGCAGTGGGACCCGAAGCGCCAGCGCCCCGAGCTCTGGCAGCTGTACCAGGGCACCGTGCGCCCCGGCGAGCACCTCCGGGCCTTCCCGCTGTCCGACTGGACGGAGCTCGACATCTGGCAGTACATCCGCCGCGAGCACATCGAGTTGCCGTCCATCTACTACGCGCACGTGCGGGAGGTCGTCGAACGCGACGGCATGCTGCTCGCGCTGAGCGAGTGGGTCACGCCGGAGGGCGGCGAGGAGGCGCGCAAGGAGACCGTTCGGTTCCGCACTGTCGGCGACGCCACCTGCACGGGCGCCGTCCGCTCGACGGCGGACACGGTCGACGACATCATCCGCGAGGTCTCCGCCTCCCGGATCTCCGAGCGCGGCGCCACCCGCGCCGACGACCGGTTCTCCGAGACGGCCATGGAGGACCGCAAGCGCGAGGGCTACTTCTAGGTCCGATGACGATCACGCCCGGCGCGCCGCCGGTGGGCGGGCCCGAGGTCAGCGCTGACACCATGGACCTGCTGCGCTTCGCCACCATCGGCTCCGTCGACGATGGCAAGAGCACGCTCATCGGCCGCTTGCTCTTCGATACGCGGCAGCTCTTCGACGACCAGATCAGTGCCCTCGAGAGTGCCTCGGAACGGCGCGGGCTCGGCGAGGTCGACCTTTCGTTCGTGACCGACGGCCTGCGGGCGGAGCGCGAGCAGGGCATCACCATTGACGTCGCCTATCGCTACGCGGCGACCCCGCACCGGAAGTTCGTGATCGCCGACTGCCCCGGGCACGTCCAGTACACCCGCAACATGGCCACAGGCGCCTCCACCGCCGACCTCGCGCTCGTCCTCGTCGACTCCACCGCGGGCCTCCGGGAGCAGTCGCGGCGCCACATCTGCATCGCCGCGTTGCTCGGCGTCGAGCAGTTGGTCGCCTGCGCCAACAAGATGGACCTCGTCGACTGGGACCGCGCCGCCTACCAACGCATCGCCGACGACATGGAGTCGCTGGCCCACCGGCTCGGGCTCGCGTCGTGCACCGTGATCCCGATTTCGGCCCTGCACGGCGACAACGTGGTCGACCGCTCCGACGCCGCGCCCTGGTACGACGGCCCCACCGTGCTCGACGCGCTCGAGTCAGCCCGGGCCGGGGGATGGGCGGCGCAGCACGGCGCGCACCGTGGGAGCGGAGCGCGCCTCCCCGTCCAATGGGTGCTGCGCCAGCCCGGCGGCGGCCGCGCCTACGCGGGCATGGTGAACGGCGGCGCCTTCCGGACGGGTGACCCCGTGGTCGTGCTGCCCCAGGGCGCCCGCACCACCGTGCGCGCGATCGAGACCGCCGACGGACCGCTCCAGCGGGCCGAGGTCGGGCTCTCGGTCTCACTGCGCCTGGCCGATCATCTCGACGTGTCCCGCGGGGACCTCATCGCGGCGGCCGAGGAGGCGCCGGAGGTGACCGACACGTTCGAGGCGACCGTGTGCTGGTTCCACGACCGTCCCCTTCAGGCGGGCGACCGTCTCCGCCTCAAGCACACGACGCGGGTGACACCCGTGCTCGTCGAGAGCGTGACGGGGACGTTCGACGTCAACGACCTGTCCGTGCACGAGGCTTCCGAGCTCCGGGAGAACGACATCGGCGTCGTCCGGCTCCGCACGGCCACGCCGCTGGCGCTCGACGCCTACGAGGCCGATCGCATCACCGGGAGCTTCGTGCTGATCGACGACCAGAGCTTCGCCACCATCGCGGCGGGCATGGTCGGGCCCCCGCGCCTCCATGGCTGAGCGGCCCGCACCGGCGAGTGCCGTGTCCTATTACCCCGTCTCCCTCGACGTGTCGGGCCGCCCGTGCCTCGTCGTGGGCGGCGGTGCCGTCGCCGCTCGCAAGGCGCGCGGCCTGCTCGAGTGCGGCGCCCGCGTCACCGTGATCGCACCGTCGGTCAGCGTCGACATGGAGTCGCTGGCGCCCGCCCTGGCCGCGTTGGAACGCCGGCCCTATGCGCCCGGGGACGTCGCACGCTTCCGCTTGATCATCACGGCGACGGGCATCGACGAGGTCGACGGGGCCGTGCACGCCGAGGCCGAGGCCGCCGGTATGTGGGTGAACAGCGCGGACGACCGGGCCCACTCGTCGTTCATCCTCCCTGCGGTCCACCGCGACGGCGCGGTGACGGTGGCGGTGTCGACCGGCGGTCTCAGCCCGGCGCTCGCGTCGTGGCTCCGTACCCGGATTGCCGCACGTGAACCGCACAGCTTGGGCCTGCTCGCACAGCTGCTAAGCGAGGCCCGGGAGCGCGTGTTGGAGGAGGGACGCAACAGCGACGAAGTGAAATGGGCCGCGCTCCTCGACGGACCCCTCCCCGGCCTCGTTGAAGCCGGCGACCTGGACAACGCACGGGCAATTGTGGCGGCACTGACCGCCACCTAGTCCTTTTGGACCTGTCAGGTTCTCAGGTCCTGCCCGAATCTCTCAGAGTCTTGGCGCTGTGCCATAAGGCGGATGTCCTGGGAGCGATCGGCACCAGTCGGGGTGCCGTAACTGAGGGGGGCTTCAATGAGACTGTCGAGGACTCGAGTGTCGGGGCCGCGGCGCGCGGACGGGACGGGAACAGTGACCAGTGAGGCCCTGCCCGCGTTGGCGCTGACCGTGCGGCTGCTGGCGTCGGTCATGGCGATGACGATCGTCTTCGCCACCATCGGCATCGTGATCGCCAAGCCGGGTGTGTCGGGTGCGGACACCACCTTCGCGTCGGAGGACATCTTCGCGTCGGTCGGCAATTCGCAAGTCCAGGTGTTCGACTCGCAGTCGGGCAACGTGCTCGACACACTCACCGACTCCACGACGCAGAACTTCCCGCCCGGCGACGGGGACACCACGACGGGCAGCGCATTCGACTCCAGCGGCAACTTCTACGTCTCCGATCTCCTCAGCGGCGACATCAGCGAGTACGCCCCGGACGGCACGCCGCTGGGGCAGTTCGCCACCGGGCTGAACGCGCCGGAAGCGCTCGTCTTCGACGGCCAAGGCAACCTCTACGTCGGGCAGATACTCAGCCCGTACATTGCGGAGTTCGCCCCGGACGGAACTCGCCTGCCCGACATCGGCCCGCTGGCCACCGAGCTCATAGGTGACGACTGGATCGACCTCTCGAGCGACCAGTGCACGTTCTATTACACGACCGAGGGCACCGACATCCTGCGCTACAACAAGTGCACCAACACCCAGGAGCCCAACTTCAACCAGGTGCCCTTCACCGGACTCCGCGCCTTCGAGCTCCGGATCCTCGCCAACGGCGACGTGCTGGTGGCCGACTCGGGACAGGACTACCTGCTCGACCCCAGCGGCAACATCATCCACACCTATTCGTGCCTCCCGACGCAGACGGATCCGGGATTGCCCGGCTGCCAGGGTCAGCTCTTCTCGGTCGCGGTCGACCCCGACGGCACCGACTTCTGGACCGGCGACTCGTTCTCGGGCCTCATCTGGGAAGTGAACATCGACACGGGCGCCGTGGTGCAGACCATCAACACCAACTCGGGCTCCCTCTACGGCATGACCGTCAAGGGTGAGCTGCGCGTGGCCGCGGCGCCGACCGTCGTGTCGTCGACGCCCACCGCGCTGTCGGCGCCGACGACCTCTTCGACCACGATCGAAGTCGGCCAGCCGGTTGAGGTCTCGACCGTCCTGACCGATACGACGACCAACACGCCGATTCCGAACGAGCCGGTGACCTTCACCCTCAACGGCACCGAGACGTGCGACGCCACGACGGACGACACCGGGACCGCCACGTGCTCCATCACGCCCGGCGAGCCGTCGGGCACCTACACGCTGACGGCGTCGTTCGCCGGTGACACGTCGAACGGAGGGAGTTCGTCGGAGGCCCAGTCGCCACCGAACGGGTCGTCGAGCACCTCGGGGCCGGTCACGGTCACCCCGGACACGAGCGGCGTGACCTACACGGGCCCGACCACCGCCGTGAACGGCCAGCCCATCACGCTGAGCGGCACCCTCACGACGGACACGCCGACCAGCGACAGCCCGCTGCCGACCAAGCCGGTCACCTTCACCATCGGGTCGGGCCCGACCGCCCAGTCGTGCAGCGGCACCTCCGACTCCAGCGGGGAAGTCAGCTGCACCATCCCGACCGTGGACCAGCCGCAGACGAACGTCACGATCACCACGAACTTCCCGGGCGACGTCTACGACACCCCCACTTCGGTGTCCGCGCCGGCCACGGTGACCGAGCCGACGTCACTGACCATCACCCCGGAACCGGGCGGGCAGGATTTCGCGGACCAGACCACGGTCTACGCCACGCTGAAGGACACGAACCTGAACGTGCCGGTTCCCGGCGAGAAGATCGTGTTCAATCTCGACGGCCAGACCTGCACCGGCGTGACGAACACCAGTGGCGTCGCACCGTGCAACATCACGCCCGACGAGAAGGCGGGGAACTACACGCTCACGGCGACCTTCGCCGGCGACCCCATCGTCGCCCTGCAGCTCACGGGCTCGAGCGCCACGGCCCCCTTCGTCGTGACCCTCGAGGAGAGCTGGCTCACCTATACGGGCGGCACGATCGCCCAGAACGGCCAGCCGCTCAGCGTTTCGGGCGTGCTCACCACCGACGACCCGGTGCTCGGCACCGGCATCCCCAACGAGGCGGTCACCTTCACGCTCGGCTCGGGGTCGGCCGCCCAGAGCTGCCACGGCACGACGGGTTCGAGCGGGGCGGCCTCCTGTGTCATCAACGTGACCGGGCAGCCCAACGGGCCCATCCCGGTCACCGACACCTTCGCCAGCGACGGCTACTACCTGCCGGCGAGCAACTCGGGCATCGTGAACCTGCCCGAGGGCACGCAGCTGACGGTCACGTCGACGACCGCGCCCTACGGCGGGCCGACCACGGTCACGGGCACCCTGATCGACACGTACACCAACGAGCCGGTGCCCAACGAGCCCGTCACAATCGAGGTGAACGGGTCGCCGTCGGAGTCCTGCACGGCCGACACCAACGCCAACGGCGTGGCGAGCTGCAGCATCACGCCGACCAACCCGGCGGGCACCTACTCGTTCACCGACACGTTCCCCGGTGACACCAACTCCATGCCGCAGCTGAACCCGTCGAGCGGGTCAGGCACCTTCACCGTGACGCCGGCGCCCACGTCGGTCACCTACACGGGGACCACGCCGCTGGTCAACGGCTCGCCGGCGACCATCTCGGGCACGCTCACCACGAGCGAGCCCACGCCGGGCACCAACCTGGGCGGCCAGCCCGTCACCTTGACGATCGGCTCGGGCGGCTCCACCCAGAGCTGCACCGGCACCACCAACGCCAGCGGCCAGGTGAGCTGCACCATCCCGTCGGTCAACCAGACCACCGGCACGACCGGCGTCAGCGTCACCTACGGCGGCAACAGCTACTACACGAACTCGACCGGCAGCGAGACGGTGCCGGTCTACACACCGACCAAGCTGACGGTCAACGCCGGGACGAGCGACTACAACGACGCCGGCACGGTCTCGGGCACGCTGACCAACGCCCTGACCGGCGCCGGCATCGGCGGCGAGACCGTGACGCTGACGCTGGACGGCACCCAGTCCTGCTCGGGCACCACCGCCTCGAACGGCAAGGTGTCGTGCTCCATCACGCCCAACGAGCCCGCGGCGACCTACTCGCTCACCGGTTCGTTCGGGGGTGACACGCACGCCGGACCGCAGCTCTTGTCCAGCAACGGGTCGAACAGCTTCGTCGTGACCCACGAGGAGACCGCCATCACCTACACCGGTGGCAGCTGGGTGATCGACGGCATGTCGTTCACCCTGTCGTCCAACCTGACGACCGACGGCAACCCGCTGGGCGGCCGCCTCGTCACCATGACGCTGGGCTCGGGCAGCACCGCCCAGTCCTGCACCGGCACCACGGCCGCCAGCGGGAACGTGAGCTGCACCATCGCGAACCCGAACCAGGTCTCCGGCACGGTCCCGATCACGTCGACGTTCGCCGGTGACGCCTACTACGTCTCCGCCTCCGCGACGGTCCCCGATTCTGTCCTGAAGCCGATCGTTATGGGCCCACAGGACATGGAGGGCGACCAGAAGCTCGCTCCCGGGACCGTCCTCGAAGTCGGCTACGACGTCACCATGCCGGGGAACCACCCGGCCGCGACTGTCTCCTTTGTGAGTGCGAGCGTGACCTACCAGGCCACCTGCGTGTCAGGGAGCGGCGGAGGGTCGTTTACGGTCCCCATCGCGAACCAGAGCTACAGCGATCCCCAGAACAGCACGGCCTGGTATGCAACGGGTGATCAGCAAAGCGCGGCGGCGTACCAGGGATCGATCGCCGTGCCGAACCTCTGTAACGGCGGGCTCGTGAGGTTGCAACAAGGCGGCACGTTCACCGCGGGAATCGCGTCGACCGACACCACCAACAGTGTGAGTGTCCGCTGGCACTACAGCGCCAATGGAAGCTCCGGCAGCTGGAGCGGCACCCTTTCCGTCGTCCCCGGCCAGGTCTAATCGAAACGTCGGGACATACGCACAGCCGGGGTGGGCCAGCCCCACCCCGGCACCATCCGTCCCCAGACTCGGACGCCGCGCGCTGTCCCGTCACGTCGAAACCGTCGACGTCGACAACGCACGGGCAATTGTGGCGGTGGCCATGGCGAAACTGGTCCTTTTGGACCTGTCGGGTTCTCAGGTTCTGCACAAATCTCTCTGAAGCAGTGTGTCGGCCATGCCGATGTTCCTGGGAGCGATCGGCACCAGTCGGGGTGCCGTAACTGAGGGGGGCTTCAATGAGACTGTCGAGGACTCGAGTGTCGGGGCCGCGGCGCGCGGACGGGACGGGAACAGTGACCAGTGAGGCCCTGCCCGCGTTGGCGCTGACCGTGCGGCTGCTGGCGTCGGTCATGGCGATGACGATCGTCTTCGCCACCATCGGCATCGTGATCGCCAAGCCGGGTGTGTCGGGTGCGGACACCACCTTCGCGTCGGAGGACATCTTCGCGTCGGTCGGCAATTCGCAAGTCCAGGTGTTCGACTCGCAGTCGGGCAACGTGCTCGACACACTCACCGACTCCACGACGCAGAACTTCCCGCCCGGCGACGGGGACACCACGACGGGCAGCGCATTCGACTCCAGCGGCAACTTCTACGTCTCCGATCTCCTCAGCGGCGACATCAGCGAGTACGCCCCGGACGGCACGCCGCTGGGGCAGTTCGCCACCGGGCTGAACGCGCCGGAAGCGCTCGTCTTCGACGGCCAAGGCAACCTCTACGTCGGGCAGATACTCAGCCCGTACATTGCGGAGTTCGCCCCGGACGGAACTCGCCTGCCCGACATCGGCCCGCTGGCCACCGAGCTCATAGGTGACGACTGGATCGACCTCTCGAGCGACCAGTGCACGTTCTATTACACGACCGAGGGCACCGACATCCTGCGCTACAACAAGTGCACCAACACCCAGGAGCCCAACTTCAACCAGGTGCCCTTCACCGGACTCCGCGCCTTCGAGCTCCGGATCCTCGCCAACGGCGACGTGCTGGTGGCCGACTCGGGACAGGACTACCTGCTCGACCCCAGCGGCAACATCATCCACACCTATTCGTGCCTCCCGACGCAGACGGATCCGGGATTGCCCGGCTGCCAGGGTCAGCTCTTCTCGGTCGCGGTCGACCCCGACGGCACCGACTTCTGGACCGGCGACTCGTTCTCGGGCCTCATCTGGGAAGTGAACATCGACACGGGCGCCGTGGTGCAGACCATCAACACCAACTCGGGCTCCCTCTACGGCATGACCGTCAAGGGTGAGCTGCGCGTGGCCGCGGCGCCGACCGTCGTGTCGTCGACGCCCACCGCGCTGTCGGCGCCGACGACCTCTTCGACCACGATCGAAGTCGGCCAGCCGGTTGAGGTCTCGACCGTCCTGACCGATACGACGACCAACACGCCGATTCCGAACGAGCCGGTGACCTTCACCCTCAACGGCACCGAGACGTGCGACGCCACGACGGACGACACCGGGACCGCCACGTGCTCCATCACGCCCGGCGAGCCGTCGGGCACCTACACGCTGACGGCGTCGTTCGCCGGTGACACGTCGAACGGAGGGAGTTCGTCGGAGGCCCAGTCGCCACCGAACGGGTCGTCGAGCACCTCGGGGCCGGTCACGGTCACCCCGGACACGAGCGGCGTGACCTACACGGGCCCGACCACCGCCGTGAACGGCCAGCCCATCACGCTGAGCGGCACCCTCACGACGGACACGCCGACCAGCGACAGCCCGCTGCCGACCAAGCCGGTCACCTTCACCATCGGGTCGGGCCCGACCGCCCAGTCGTGCAGCGGCACCTCCGACTCCAGCGGGGAAGTCAGCTGCACCATCCCGACCGTGGACCAGCCGCAGACGAACGTCACGATCACCACGAACTTCCCGGGCGACGTCTACGACACCCCCACTTCGGTGTCCGCGCCGGCCACGGTGACCGAGCCGACGTCACTGACCATCACCCCGGAACCGGGCGGGCAGGATTTCGCGGACCAGACCACGGTCTACGCCACGCTGAAGGACACGAACCTGAACGTGCCGGTTCCCGGCGAGAAGATCGTGTTCAATCTCGACGGCCAGACCTGCACCGGCGTGACGAACACCAGTGGCGTCGCACCGTGCAACATCACGCCCGACGAGAAGGCGGGGAACTACACGCTCACGGCGACCTTCGCCGGCGACCCCATCGTCGCCCTGCAGCTCACGGGCTCGAGCGCCACGGCCCCCTTCGTCGTGACCCTCGAGGAGAGCTGGCTCACCTATACGGGCGGCACGATCGCCCAGAACGGCCAGCCGCTCAGCGTTTCGGGCGTGCTCACCACCGACGACCCGGTGCTCGGCACCGGCATCCCCAACGAGGCGGTCACCTTCACGCTCGGCTCGGGGTCGGCCGCCCAGAGCTGCCACGGCACGACGGGTTCGAGCGGGGCGGCCTCCTGTGTCATCAACGTGACCGGGCAGCCCAACGGGCCCATCCCGGTCACCGACACCTTCGCCAGCGACGGCTACTACCTGCCGGCGAGCAACTCGGGCATCGTGAACCTGCCCGAGGGCACGCAGCTGACGGTCACGTCGACGACCGCGCCCTACGGCGGGCCGACCACGGTCACGGGCACCCTGATCGACACGTACACCAACGAGCCGGTGCCCAACGAGCCCGTCACAATCGAGGTGAACGGGTCGCCGTCGGAGTCCTGCACGGCCGACACCAACGCCAACGGCGTGGCGAGCTGCAGCATCACGCCGACCAACCCGGCGGGCACCTACTCGTTCACCGACACGTTCCCCGGTGACACCAACTCCATGCCGCAGCTGAACCCGTCGAGCGGGTCAGGCACCTTCACCGTGACGCCGGCGCCCACGTCGGTCACCTACACGGGGACCACGCCGCTGGTCAACGGCTCGCCGGCGACCATCTCGGGCACGCTCACCACGAGCGAGCCCACGCCGGGCACCAACCTGGGCGGCCAGCCCGTCACCTTGACGATCGGCTCGGGCGGCTCCACCCAGAGCTGCACCGGCACCACCAACGCCAGCGGCCAGGTGAGCTGCACCATCCCGTCGGTCAACCAGACCACCGGCACGACCGGCGTCAGCGTCACCTACGGCGGCAACAGCTACTACACGAACTCGACCGGCAGCGAGACGGTGCCGGTCTACACACCGACCAAGCTGACGGTCAACGCCGGGACGAGCGACTACAACGACGCCGGCACGGTCTCGGGCACGCTGACCAACGCCCTGACCGGCGCCGGCATCGGCGGCGAGACCGTGACGCTGACGCTGGACGGCACCCAGTCCTGCTCGGGCACCACCGCCTCGAACGGCAAGGTGTCGTGCTCCATCACGCCCAACGAGCCCGCGGCGACCTACTCGCTCACCGGTTCGTTCGGGGGTGACACGCACGCCGGACCGCAGCTCTTGTCCAGCAACGGGTCGAACAGCTTCGTCGTGACCCACGAGGAGACCGCCATCACCTACACCGGTGGCAGCTGGGTGATCGACGGCATGTCGTTCACCCTGTCGTCCAACCTGACGACCGACGGCAACCCGCTGGGCGGCCGCCTCGTCACCATGACGCTGGGCTCGGGCAGCACCGCCCAGTCCTGCACCGGCACCACGGCCGCCAGCGGGAACGTGAGCTGCACCATCGCGAACCCGAACCAGGTCTCCGGCACCGTCCCGATCACGTCGACGTTCGCCGGTGACGCCTGGTACGTGCCGGCCAGCGCCACCGGCACGGCGGGCGGTAGCGGTGGGGGCACGACCAACGGCGGCGTCTCGGGCGGCGGCATCACGGCCACGGTGGCCTCGTTGCCCTCGACCGGTACGTTCACCATCGGTGACCTCTCCGCCGGCATGGGCCCAGGGGTCACCGTCACCCCGAACTCGCAGGGGAACGGCGACCTCGAGAACTTCTGGGGCGCGCAGTTCTGGAAGAACAATTCCTTCAGCGGCGTCGTCAACGCCCCTGCGTCCATGAAGAGCTACGTCGACAACGCACCGCAGCTCGCCTGCGGCATCAACTGGACGGCCGACCCTGGCAACAGCGGGCACCCGCCGGCGGCCATCCCGCAATACATGGTGGTCGTGGTGTCGAGCAAGGAGTGGCAGTCGGGCTCCAACGAGCTCGGAGACGTCAAGCACCTGGTGGTCGTGTCCGTGCAGCCGGGGTACGCGGGAGATCCGGGTCATGCCGGTTGGGGCAACATCGTCTACGACATCTGCTGAGCGGCTGATGATCTTGGCAGTGCACCGGGCGCAGGGTCCGGTGCACTGCCTCGGTCGCGTCACCGCCCGCTCAGGGCTGGGCGATCATGACCACGGTCCCGGCGACCAGCAGGACGAGCGCGACGCCGGCGGCCCGGGCCATCACCGTGGCACCGGCCGTGATGGTCGCGGTTTCGGCGTCCTTGTCGCCGTCTGCGCCGTCTCCGTTCCCGCTGGCCAGCGCCGCCTGCACCCGCCGCTCCGCCGGCCACAGGAGGCCCTCGGCCACGGCCGCCAGGGCGACGAACAGGCCGAGGCCGGCCAGGACCCAGCCGTCCGACACGGCGTAGGCGCCCTGGCTCAGGGCCACCAGCGCGAACCCGAAGACCGGGATCCCCCACACGGTCCGCCCCGCCCAGTTGACCCCGGGCCGGAAGTAGCGGCGCAGCGCCTCGGGCAAGGCGGCCCCCGTTCCGAGGAGGCGGCGCAGGCGGGCCGACATGGCCGCCGCCGTCAGCGTCGTCGCGAAGCCCGCCAGCACGCAGCCCACGTGGAGGAGCAGCACGACGTCGAACCCCGCTCCCTGTGGCTGCTGGTGCACGGCGACATCTTCTCCGATGCGTGCCCGCACACCGAATCCGGGGAACCCGTGCCCGACGTCGCACCAGGGTGACGGCAACGTCACCGTGCTGCCGAGCAGGGCGGCGGAACCTGTACCGTAGAGGCGGAGGGAAGAGCATGAGGATTGATTCGATGCCTGCGGACCAGGCGACACTGCAGGGGCACCGATGAACCAGCTGCGGCTCGATCCGCTTTCCGGCCGCTGGGTCGTCGTGAGCCCCGGGCGCTCCGAGCGCCCCTATTCGTTCGTGACGCGGACGCCCGAGGCTGACGCGCTCGGGCGGCCCTGCCCGTTCTGCCCGGGCAACGAGGAGGACACCCCGCCCGCGCTCGAGACCTACGGCCCCACCGGGCACTGGCTGGTCCGCGTGGTGCCCAACCTCTACCCCGCCTTCGAGGGCGACGAGCCGTTCGTCGTCGCCAACCGCGGCCCCGTCTTCACCCAGGCCACCGCCGGGGGGATCCACGAGATCCTGATCTTCTCGCCCGAGCACGACGCCACGCTGGGCCAGCTCAGCCAGGAGCAGGTCGAGCTGGTCATGGCGGCGTTGCGCGACCGGCTGGAGGAGCACGCCTCCCAGCCCAACCTCCGCTACACCCAGGCCATCGTCAACTCGGGCCGGGAGGCCGGCGCCTCGCTCGAGCACCCGCACGGGCAGCTGCTCGGCATGTCGTTCATCCCGCGCGAGCTCGCCGAGGAGCAGGCGCGCTTCGCGCGCTTCGTCGGGTCTTGCCTCCTGTGCACCACCATGGAGGCCGAGGAGGACTCGGGCGAGCGCGTGATCTACGCCAACGACCACGTCGTCGTCGTCTGCCCCTTCTGGAGCGCCGTGCCCTACGAAATGCTCGTCATCCCGCGCGAGCACAACCCCCATCTCCACAAGAGCCCGACCGAGGATCTCATCGCCGTGGGCGAGGCGATCCGGCGCACCCTCGGCCAGCTGGCCGAGGCGGTGGGTGACGTCGCCTACAACATCGTGTTCCATTCGGCGCCGTACCGGGTGGGCGAGCCCTACCACTGGCACGCGCACATCTGGCCCAAGGCGACCACGACCGCCGGCTTCGAGCTCGGCACGGGCGTGGCCATCAACGTGATCTCCCCGGAGGAGGCGGCCGAGACCCTCCGGGTGGCGGCGATGGCCGTCTGAGCTGGGTCTTCTAGGTCTTCCGCACCGAGCGGGCCAGCTCCAGGAACGAGACCAGCCGCCGCACCAGGTCACGGTCGGGCCCGACCAGCCCGCCGATCCCGGCGGTGCCCAGGTAACCCGTCACGAAGGCCCGCCGGTTGCGCACCTCCCAGGCCTGGCCGAGCAGCTCCAGGCCCAGCCGGCCGGCCGGGTCGCGCTCGGTGGCGGCGGTCACGCTCGCCTGGTGCATCGACCACAGCATGTCGGCCACGTCGGCCAGCGGCGTGCGGCGGCCCGGCGCCGATGCGCCGGCGAGGACGCCGCCCGGGGCGCAGTCGCTGACCACCCACCCCTGGTCGGTGCGGGCGGTGCGCCCGAGATGGAAGTCGCCGTGCGTCCGGATCACGGGCAGCCGCGCCTCGGACTCGCGGATCCACTTGACCAGGTCCGCGACGCCGGGTGCGTCGAGGAGCTCGGGGTCCGACGCCACGATCTCCAGCTCCGCCGCGTCGACCCAGTCGCTCACCGGTTCGCTGTGACGCAGGAAGGCGCGGTCGAGCGCCAGGTGCATGCGCGCGGTCGTGGTGCCGAGCGCGCGCGCCTCGCCGCCGAAGTCGCCGCCCGCCGCCTCCGGCGTGCCGCCCGACGCGTACAGGTCGCGCAGCGACGTCAGCGCCAGCGCCCAGCCGCCCGAACGGTCGGCCAGCGCCTCCTGCACGACGCCCAGGTCCCGGCCCTCCCACGCCCAGCGCACCAGGGGCGCCGCCACGTGGTTGAAGCCGGCGTCGTCGAGCGCGACCAGCAGGTCGACCTCGGGTCGTGCCTTGTCGGACAGCCAGGGGAAGACCGTCAGCTCGCCGCGGTCGCCGCAGTCGATGACCGTCGCGTCTTCGTCGTCGCGCCGCACCGCCACGGGCCCCGGACGAGACGCCTCCCCTTGTACGGTCGCCAGGAGCAGCGGCGCCAGCTGCGCGTCGCGCAGCGCGTCCGTGCAGATCGCCAGCCCGTGGTCGTCGTCGAGGAGGCCCAGCGCGCTCTCCTCCCCCGCGCGCAGGAAGTGCGGCTCGTCGCCCACGCTGCGCAGGCCGACGACGAGATGCGCCTCGCGCGCGCCGACACGGACGACGAGGTCGACCAACCCCGGCCGTCCCGGACGCAACACCTCCGCGCGGAGGATCTCGACGTCGCCCCCCGGCTCGCTGCTCCGCAGGTGCAGCCAGGCCTCGGCGAGCGCCCGCAGTGACTGGTCCCGGTCCTCGTCCGTCATGCGTCGGTCGCTTTCTCCTCCGGCGCCAGATCGAACCACAAAAATCCGTAGGGCGGGAGGGTGATGGTGTAGGGCTCCTCGGTGACGACCGGGAAGGGCACCCGGCCCAGAACCTCGTAGGGGGTCCAGCCGGCCCACTTGGCCAGGGCCAGTTCGGCCGGCTGGGCGAACCGGCTCAGGTTGTGCACGCACAGGACCGCCTGGTGGCGGCGCACGGCCTCGTCCCCGGCACTCTCGTTGCCGGCCGGCACGGTGCGGGTGAGGACCGCCGAGCGCCCCCAGTCCAGGCCGCTCTCGGCGGTCGGGGCCACCGACGGCCCCGCACCGGGCGTGCTGGACAGGATGTCGGCCACCTCGCCCGATCGCATGTACGCCAGCACCGACGGGTTGGCGGTCGGGAGCACCTCCATCTCGCCCACCCCCATCACCGGGAGCGCCCGCCGCTCGGTGAGCAGCCTCCGCAGCCAGTGCAGGAACGACCCCTGGTTGCGCAGCTGGGCCTCCACGTTCAGTGCGGCGAAGCCGTAGACCGGGTCCATGAGCGGCGGCAGGTAGAGCTGGGCGAAGTCGGCGTCGGAGAAGCCACCGTTGCGGTCGGGGGACCATTGCATGGGGGTGCGCACCGAGTCCCGGTCGCCCAGGTAGATGTTGTCGCCCATCAGCAGCTCGTCGCCGTAATAGATGACGGGGCTCCCCGGGAGCGAGAGGATCAGGGCGTAGAGCAGCTCCGCCGTGCGCCGGTCGTTGTCGATCAGCGGGGCCAGGCGCCGCCCGATGCCCATGTGGCGCTTCATGCGGGGGTCCTTGGCGTACTCGGCGATGAGGTAGTCCCGCTCCTCCTCGCTGACCTGTTCCAGCGTGAGTTCGTCGTGGTTGCGTAGGAAGATGGCCCACTGGCAGCCCTCTGGGATGAGCGGTGTCTGGGCCAGGATCTCGGTGATCGGGTAGCGCTGCTCGCGACGCACCGACATGAAGAGCCGTGGCATCAGAGGGAAGTGGAAGCACAGGTGGCACTCGTCGCCGTCGCCGAAGTAGTCGGCCACGTCGCTGGGCCAGCCGTTGGCCTCGGCCAGCAGGATCCGCCCGGGATAGTCCGTGTCCATCTGCTTGCGGACCCGCTTTATGAACGCGTGTGTCTCGGGCAGGTGCTCGCCCGAGGTGCCGTCGCGTTGGTACAGGTAGGGCACGGCGTCGAGCCGGAACCCGTCGAAGCCGAGGTCGAGCCAGAAGCGGACGAGGTCGATCATGGTGTCGGCCACTTCGGGGTTCTCGTAGTTGAGGTCCGGCTGGTGGTGGAAGAAGCGGTGCCAGTAGTACTGCTGGCGCGTGTCGTCCCACGTCCAGTTGGAGCGCTCCACGTCGGTGAACACGACGCGTGCGTCCGGCCACTTCTGGTCGTCGTCGTTCCACACGTACCAGTCCGCCTTGGCGTTGTCCCGGGACGAACGCGACTCCTTGAACCACGGGTGCTCGTCGCTCGTGTGGTTCATGACGAGGTCGGCGATGACGCGGATGCCGCGGCGGTGCGCGTCCTCCAGGAAGGCGACCAGGTCGCCGATGCTGCCGTAGTCGGGGTGCACGTTGAAGAAGTCGCTGATGTCGTAGCCGCCGTCGCGCAGCGGCGACGGGTAGAACGGGAGCAGCCAGAGGCAATCCACGCCCAGCCACTCGATGTAGTCGAGCTTGTCCCGCAACCCGCGCAGGTCGCCGGTGCCGTCGTTGTTGGCGTCCTTGTAGCCCCGGATCAGCACCTCGTAGAAGACGGCGTGCTGGAACCAGCGGACCGAGGGGTCGAACGCGCCCTCGCCCGAGCTGACCGGCATGGGGGGCGAGCTCATCCGTTCACCGCCCTCACCGCCCCACGAAGGTCGCCTGGCCGGGCCCGTTCTCCGTGAAGGAGCGGATGCCCCGCGCCGCGTCCTCGGTGCGCGCGGCGGCCACGAACGCCTCTTGCTCGAGGGCGAGCCCCTCGCCCAGGGTCCCGTCGAGGCCGCGGTCCACCGCCCCCTTGGCCAGGGCGTGGGCGACCACCGGCCCCGCCGCCAGCTCCGCCCCCCAGGCCAGCGCCGCCTCGAGCACCTCGTCGGGCGCCACCCTGCGGTTGGCCAGGCCGATGGCCACCGCCTCCTCGGCCCGCAGCTGCCGGCCCGTGAAGATCAGCTCCTTGGCGCGCGAGGCGCCGATCAGGCGGGGCAGCCGCTGCGTCCCGCCGCCGCCCGGGATCACGCCCAGGAGCACCTCGGGCAGGCCGAAGCGGGCGTCCTCCGCACAGACCCGGAAGTCACAGGCCAGCGCCAGCTCCAGGCCACCGCCCAGCGCGTAGCCGTTCACCGCGGCGATCGTGGCCCGCGGCACGGAGGCCAGCGCGCCCAGCGCGGGCGAAGGCGGCGCCCACCGCCGCCGCGCCGCCCCCGCCGTCCAGCTCGACGATGTCGGCGCCCGCGGCGAACATCCGGCGTCCGCCCCAGACCACCACGGCGCCCGGCGGGTCGTCGTGGACCTCGGTGGCGACGTCGAAGAGCTGTTCCAGCAGCTCGCGCGACAGCGCGTTGGCCTTCGGACGGTCCACGCGCACGAGGGCGACACCGTCGGGCCGGCGCTCCAGGGTGACGAAGGGCTCAGCCATCGCCGCACCGTACCGGACGTGTCCCGCCGGGTCGCACGGGCCCGCTCACTCTGCCAGCAACCGGTCCGCCGCCTGGTACGGGTCGAGCTCGCCCGCCGCCAGCGCCTTCACCGCCGTCGCGAACTCCTCGCTCGCCGCGAGCTCGTTCACGCGCAACGTGGCGCGCGCCAACAGGACGCGCCGCAGCTCCTGGGCCAGGCGGTCCGAACGCCGGGTCGCGAGGAGGCCCGACTCGCGCAGGTGGTCGCGGTGGCGCGCGATGGCGCGCCACAACTCGGGCACGCCCTCCCCGCTCGTTGCGGTGGTCTCGACGATCTCGGGTCGCCACGCTCCGGGGCGCGACATGTCGAGCATCTGGTCCAGGTCGCGCCGGGCCTCGCGGCCGCCGGGCCGGTCCGCCTTGTTGATGACGAACACGTCCGCGATCTCGAGCAGGCCGGCCTTGTTCGCCTGCATGGAGTCGCCCCAGCCCGGCGTCACGACGACCACCGTCGTGTCGGCGGCCGATGCGATCTCGACCTCCATCTGCCCGACGCCCACCGTCTCGACCAGCACGACCGGCAGGCCGGCGGCGCCGAGCAGGCGCACGGCGTCGGGCACGGCGAGCGAGAGCCCGCCCAGGTGCCCGCGCGTCGCCATGGAGCGGATGAACACGGTCGGGTCGAGCGTGTGCTGGCCCATGCGGACCCGGTCGGCCAGGATGGCGCCGCCGCTGAAGGGGGAGGTCGGGTCGACGGCCAGCACCCCGACCTGGGCCACCGCCTCGGCCTCGCCGGCTTCGTCCCCATCGCCTTCGCCCGCCCCGGGCCAGCCCGCCCGCACTTCCATGATCAGCTTGTCGGTCAGCGTCGACTTGCCGGCGCCCGGCGCGCCGGTCAGGCCGACCGTGTAGGGCACCTCGGCTCTGTACGCCAGGCGCGCCACCGCCAGGCCCGCCTCCCCACCCCGCTCGATGAAAGAGAGCAGCCGCGCCAGTGCTGCCCGGTCCCCCTCGCGGGCCTGCGCCAGGAGCGCGGCGGGGTCGGCCGACGACCGCGCCCGGCCGCTCACCGGTACGCCACCCGGGCGCCCAGCGAGGCCAGCGAGCCCACCAGGTCCTCGTAGCCGCGTCCGATGTGGTGGGCCTGGCTCACCGCCGTCTCGCCGTCGGCCACGAGGCCGGCCAACACGAGCGCCACGCCGGCGCGGATGTCGGGTGAGCGCACCGGCGCGCCCGACAGGCGGGGCACGCCGCGCACGACGGCGTGGTGCCCCTCGGTCCTGATGTCGGCGCCCATGCGGCGCAGCTCGGCCACGTAGCGGAAGCGCCCCGAGAAGAGGTTCTCGGTCAGGATCCCGACGCCGTCGGCCGTCGTCAACATGGCCACCAGGAGGGGGCTGTAGTCGGTGGCCACGCCCGGGTAGGGCAGCGTGGCCACGTCGGCCGCGACCAGCCGCCCGTCCGCCGTCACCCGCAGCCCACCCGGGCCCATGTCGGTCGCCACCCCCATCTGGTTGACCTTGCGCAGCAGCATCTCCATGTGGTCGGGCCGGGCGTCGGCGATAGTCACGTCGCCCCCGGCCAGCCCCGTGGCGGCCAGGAAGGTGGCCGCCACCACCCGGTCGGGGATCACGGCGTGGGCCACCGGCTGGAGCTCCTCCACGCCCTCGACCTCGATGCGCGACGTCCCGGCCCCGCGCACCACCGCCCCCATGGCGGTGAGCATGGCGGCGAGGTCGATCACCTCGGGCTCCTTGGCCGCGTTCTCAATCACGGTGGTGCCCTTGGCCAGCACCGCGGCCATCAGCAGGTTGTCGGTGGCCGTGTGGCTCGGATACTCGAGCACGATCCGCGTCCCCACCAGCCGCCCCTTGGGCACCGTGCCCCGCACCTCACCGTGCGAGGACTCGAAGCGCACCCCCATCGCAGTGAGCCCGTTCACGTGGAAGTCGATGGGGCGGTCCCCGAAGTCGTCGCCGCCCGGCAGCGGCATGCGGACCGAGCCGGCGCGCGCCAGCAGCAGACCCAGCACCACTACCGAGGCGCGCATCCGCTCGACGAGGTCGTAGGGGGCGACGGGCACCAGCTGGTCGGCCGCCGGCGTCGTCACGGCGACGTCGCCGTTGTCGAGCCGCTCGACCCGCGCGCCCACCGCGCGCAGGACCTCGGCCATCGTCTCGACGTCCGCGATGCGCGGCACGTTGGTCAGCACCGAACGGCCCTCCGCCAGCAGGCAGGCCACCATCAATTTCAACGCCGAGTTCTTGGCGCCGCCCGCACGCACGGTCCCGGCGAGGGGCCCGTTGGGCTCCACCACGATGCGATCCATCGCCTCAAGTATCGCCGCTGGCCCGGCCCCCGACGGGCAAGGTCGGAATCCCCAGCCACTATGGTCAATGCCCGTGGTGGCCTCCCGACAAGCCCCCGATCGCAACCTCGCGATGGACCTGGTGCGTACAACCGAGGCTGCGGCGATGGCCGCCAGCCGCTGGATGGGCCGGGGCGACAAGATCGGCGCCGACGGCGCCGCGGTCGAAGCGATGCGCACCGTGCTCTCGACCGTCCCCATGGACGGCATCGTCGTCATCGGCGAAGGGGAGAAGGACCACGCGCCCATGCTCTTCAACGGCGAGAAGATCGGCGACGGCACGCCGCCGCTCACCGACATCGCCGTGGACCCGATCGACGGCACGACGCTCACCGCGCAGGGACGGGGCGGCGCGCTCTCCGTCATCGCTGTGGCCGAGCGCGGCGCCATGTTCGACCCGGGCCCGTGCGTCTACATGGAGAAGCTCGCCGTCGGGCCCCGCGCCAAGGGCGCCTGCGACATCCGCCGCAGCCCCACCGAGAACCTCCACGCGCTCTCCGAGGCCCTGGGCCGGCCCGTGCGCGACCTCACGGCCGTCATCCTCGACCGGCCCCGCCACGACGACCTCATCCGCGAGGTGCGGGCCACCGGCGCCCGCATCCGCCTCATCGACGACGGCGACGTGGCGGGCGCCATCGCCACCGGCTGGCCCGGCGCCGGCACCGACATCCTGTTCGGCATCGGCGGCACCCCCGAGGGCGTCCTCGCCGCCGCCGCCCTCAAGTGCATGGGTGCCGAGATCCAAGGCAAGCTCTACCCCCGCAACGAGGAGGAGCGCGCCGCCGCCCTCGCCGCCGGCTACAAGCTCGACGAGGTCCTCACGACCGACGACCTCGTGCAGGGCAACAACTGCTTCTTCGCCGCCACCGGCATCACCGACGGCGAGCTGCTCCAGGGCGTCCAGTACCACGAGATGGGCGCGACCACCCAGTCGCTCGTCATGCGCTCCAAGTCGGGCACGCTGCGCAAGGTCGACGCCAGTCACGCGCTGAAGAAGCTCGCCGAGTTCAGTTCCATCTCCTTCGAGTAGCCGCTCGCCTTCCGGCCGGCCACCGCGCCGGTCCCGGCTCAGCTCGTTCCGGCGGCCACCGCGAGCCGCAACTCGGCCCGCGCCAGCGCCCCTTCGGCCTCCAGGAGCGCGACGTCCGCCTCGTCGGCGCCCTCGCCCTCGGCCACGGGTCCCCGCCCCGCGCGCAGCTCGTTGACGCGCTGGGTGGCGGCGTCGCGCGCCTGCTCGGCCCGGGGCACGTCGATCTCCTCGGCCAGCTCGGCGATCCCCGCCAGCACGGTGACCCGGGTCGAGAGGCCGGGCAGCGGGCCGTCGCCCTCGGCCAGGCCCTCGGCCGCGCCCGGGCTGGTGTCGACCTGAATGAACCCGCCGTGCACCGCCAGGCGCAGCAGCGGGAGGTCGGGCTGCTCCACCGCGACCTCGCACGGGACCACGTCGCCCACGAGCGGCGTGTGGCCGTCGAGCACGGTGAGCGCGCCCTCCGAGGTGGCGAGGACGACCGAGGTCGCCCCACCCGCCACGAGGGATTGCTCGGGTGTGACGACCTCCACGCCGAAAACGCCGTCGGCCACTAGCCCGCCTCGTCCTCGAGCGTCTTCGCCTTGGCCAGAACCGACTCCACACCGCCGACGTTGAGGAAGGCCTGCTCGGGGATGTGGTCCAGGTCACCGTTGGCCAGGGCCTCGAAGGACTCCACCGTCTCGTCGACCGGCACGAAGATGCCCGGCACGCCGGTGAAGACCTGGGCCACGAAGAACGGCTGGGACAGGAAGCGCTGGACCTTGCGGGCCCGGTTCACCGTCACCCGGTCCTCCTCGGACAGCTCGTCCAACCCGAGGATGGCGATGATGTCCTGGAGCTCCTTGTAACGCTGCAGGATCTCCTGCACCCTCCTGGCCACCGCGTAGTGCCGGTCGCCCACGACCTCGGGGGCGAGGATGTTCGATGTCGAGGCGAGCGGGTCCACCGCCGGGTAAATGCCGAGCGCGGCGATCTGGCGCGACAGCTCGGTCGTCGCGTCGAGGTGGGTGAACGTCGTGAACGGCGCCGGGTCGGTGTAGTCGTCGGCCGGCACGTACACGGCCTGCAGCGACGTGATCGACTTGCCCTTGGTCGAGGTGATCCGCTCCTGAAGCTCACCCATCTCGTCGGCCAGCGTCGGCTGATAGCCCACGGCCGAGGGCATGCGGCCCAGCAGGGTCGACACCTCGGAGCCCGCCTGCACGAACCGGAAGATGTTGTCGATGAAGAGCAGCACGTCCTGGTTCTGGACGTCGCGGAAGTACTCCGCCATCGTCAGCGCGGCGAGGCCGACCCGCAGGCGCACGCCCGGGGGCTCGTCCATCTGGCCGTAGACCAGCGCCGCCTTGTCGATGACGCCCGACTCCTGCATCTCGAGCCACATGTCGGTGCCCTCGCGGGTGCGCTCGCCCACGCCGGCGAACACCGAGACCCCGCTGTACTGCTGCGCCACCCGGTTGATCATCTCCTGAATGATGACGGTCTTGCCCACGCCGGCCCCTCCGAACAGGCCGATCTTGCCACCCTGCACATAGGGCTCCAGGAGGTCGATGACCTTGATCCCGGTTTCGAACATGAGCGACCTGGGCTCCAGCTGGTCGAAGGCGGGCGCGTTGCGGTGGATCTCCCAGTAGTCCTCGACACCATCTACCGAGTCGGTGTCGAGCGGCTGGCCCAGCACGTTGAACACGTGGCCGAGCACGGCGTTGCCCACCGGCACCGTGATGCCCCGGCCCAGATTACGGACGGCGGCGCCGCGCACGAGGCCGTCGGTCGGCTGCATGCAGATGCAGCGGACGCGGCCCTCGCCGATCTGCTGGGCCACCTCGGCCGTCACGGTGTGCGTGGTCCCGTCCAGCTCGAGGTCGAACTCCACGGCGTGGTTGATCTCGGGCAGGGCGTGCAGCGGGAACTCGGCGTCGATCACCGGACCGGCGATGGAGACGACCCGGCCGTCCTCCAGCGTGCCGGCCGGTACGGTGTCCTGCATGGTCGGCGTGGTCATTGGGGTCAAACTCCCTTCGCTTGGCGGAGCGCCTCGGCCCCGCCGACGATCTCCATGATCTCGGTGGTGATGGCGTCCTGGCGGGCGCGGTTCATGACGCGCGTCAGGGTGCGGACGAGCTCGTCCGCGTTCTCGGAGGCGGCCGCCATGGCCCGCTGCTGGGCGGTGAAGAACGACGCCGCGCCCTCCAGGAGCGCGGCGAAGATCTCCGCCTCCAGGGCACGGGGCGCCAACCCGATCAACAGCTTCGCCGGCTCGGGCTCGAACTCGGTGTAGCCCTCGAGGCGCTCCTCCTCGGGCGCCGCCTCCTCCTCGTCGACCTCGGGCAACGGCAGCGGCAGCAGCTGCACCGTCTCGACCCGTTGGACGCCCGCCGAGAAGAACCGGGTCGACACCATCTGGACCATGTCGATCTCCCCGGACACGAAGGGGGCGGCCACCACAGAAGCGATGTGGCGGGCGTCGGCGAACTCAGGGCGGTCGACGAAGCCGGCGAACGACCGGGCCGTCGCAATGCTGCGGTAGCGGAAGTAGGGAAGGGCCTTCTTGCCGACCGACCACACCGTCACCTCGGCGCCGTTCGCGCCGTGCTCGGCCACCAGGCGCTCGGTGGCGCGCAACACGCCCGAGTTGTACGAGCCGGCCAGGCCGCGGTCGCCCGCGATGGCGAGGATGCCGACGTGCTGTGGCGCCTCGGGCGTGCCCAGCAGCCTCTTGGCCGCGGTCGGGTCGGCCGCCGCGGTCAGCCGCAAAATGCGCTCCATCCCCTCTCGGAAGGGGCGGTTCGCCACGATCCGCCCCTGGGCGCGCACGATCCGCGAGGCGGCGATGAGCTCCATCGCCTTGGTGATCTTCCTCGTGGACTGCACGCTGCGGATCCGGCGCCGCAGGATGCGCTCTTGGCCTCCGGCCATCGGTCAGTCGGCCCCCGTGTCGAACCCTTCGACGAACGCCGTCAGGCCCTTGTCGAGCTCGTCGCCCTCGGGCAGCGCGCCGGTCGTGCGGATGGTCTCGAGCACCGCCGGGTGGTTCCCCTTGAAGTACTCAATGAGCTCTGTCTCGAACCGCCGCACCTCGCTCACGGGGACCGAGTCGGTGAAGCCATTGGTCCCGGCGTAAATCGCCAGCACCTGCTCCTCCACCGGCACGGGCCGGTTCTGCGGCTGCTTGAGCAGCTCGGTCAGCCGGTACCCACGGTCGAGCTGGGCCTGGGACACCCTGTCGAGCTCCGAACCGAACGTGGCGAAGGCTTCGAGCTCGCGGAACTGGGCCAGGTCGAGCTTGAGCGTCCCCGAGGTCTGCTTCATGGCCTTCACCTGCGCCGCGCTGCCCACCCGGCTCACCGAGTTGCCGACGTTGATGGCCGGCCTGATGCCCGAATTGAACAGGTCCGTCTCCAAGAACACCTGCCCGTCGGTGATGGAGATCACATTGGTCGGGATGTAGGCCGAGATGTCGCCCGCCTTGGTCTCTACGATCGGCAGTGCCGTGAGCGACCCGCCCCCGAGCGCGTCATTCAGCTTGGCGGCCCGCTCCAGCAGGCGCGAGTGCAGGTAGAAGACGTCGCCGGGGTAGGCCTCACGGCCCGGCGGGCGGCGCAGGAGCAACGAGACGGCCCGGTAGGCCTCGGCCTGCTTGGACAGGTCGTCGTAGATGATGAGCGCGTGCTCGCCGTTCTCCATCCAGTGCTGGCCCATGGCGCACCCGGCGTAGGGCGCCAGGTACTTGAAGGGCGCGGGGTCGCCGGCCGAGGCCACGACGACGACCGTGTACTCGAGCGCGCGGTGCTCCTCGAGGATGGCCACCGTCTGGGCCACCGAGGAGTTCTTCTGCCCGATGGCGACGTAGATGCACTTCACGCCCTCGCCGGCCTGGTTGATGATGGTGTCGACGGCGACCGTCGTCTTGCCGGTCTTGCGGTCGCCGATGATCAGCTCGCGCTGACCGCGGCCGATCGGGGTCATGGAGTCGATGGCCTTTATCCCTGTCTGCAGCGGCTCGCTCACTGGCTGTCGCCCCACGATGCCCGGGGCCTGCACCTCCATGCGGCGGGTCTCGGTTGTGTGCACAGGACCCTTGCCGTCGAGGGGCTCGCCCAGCGCGTTGACCACCCGCCCGAGCAGTGCGTCGCCCACCGGCACCGTCTGGATGCGCCCGGTGGCCTTCACCGTCTGCTCCTCTTCGAGGTTGTCGACTTCGCCCAGCACGACGGCCCCGATGGTGTCCTCGTCCAGGTTCAGCGCCAGCCCGAGCGTGCCGTCCTCGAACTCGAGCAGTTCGTTGACCGCGGCGCCGGGGAGGCCGCTGACACGGGCGATGCCGTCGCCCACCTCGACGATGCGCCCGATCTGCTCGGTCCCGACCGCCGGGGTGTAGTCCTCGACGTGGCGCTCGAGCGCACGTGTGATCTCGCTGGCGTCAATCGTCAGCTCTGCCATCACTCTGCTCCCTCTGTTCCCTCTGTGTCTTCTGTCGAACTCTGCCGGCGGGTCGCCCGGCCGAACCCGCTGGCCTTCCACTCGGCGGGCACGAGGTGCTCGCGCAGCGCGTCGATGCGCCCGCGGGCGGTGGCGTCCACCTGCAGGTCGCCGATGCGGATTCGCGCGCCGCTGAGCAGGGACTCGTCTATCTCCACCTGCAGCTCCACCGGCCCGCCCGCAAGCGAGCCGAGCGCGTCGGTCAGCGCTGTCCGCTGCGCGTCGTCGATCGGCCGCGCCGCCCGAACCCGCCCGATCCGCCAGCCGCGGGCCAGGGCCGTCTGCTCCACCAGGAAGTCGAGGGTCCCCACGAAGTCGCGGGCCCGCCCGCCGCTCACCGTGTAGCGCACCAACGAGAGGGTCGTGGGCGGGACCTTGCCCTCGAGCAACTGGCTTACCAGCCCCTGGCGCGCGGCGACCGCCAGGTCGCGGTCCGTCAACGCAATCCGCAGTTCGGGTGTCGCGCCGACGATCCGGGCGAATCGGAACAGGTCGTCTTCGAGCGACTCCAGCTCGGACGTCGACATGTCCTCGTACAGCGCCGTCGCGAACCCGAGCACCCGCTGCCGCGCCTGGGTCAGGCTCAGCGGCGGCTCCTCGCTGTCCCACTGCTCCGCGACGTGCCGGACGCGCAGGCTCAGCCAGGACAGCGCCGAGGCGACGTCCTGGGCCGGCACGGCCATGCAGCCGAACGCGGCCAGCCGGCGTGCCGGCTCGCCCACCTTGCCCGCGAGGAGGTCGAGCACGATGGCGCGGCGGGCCGACCCCGGCACCGCCGTGTCGCTCAACGCGGCGCGCAGCGGCCCGTTGCTCAGCACCAGCTGCTCTATCGCCTCGAGGTCGTCGGCCAGCGCGCCGATGGCTCCGACCCCCACCGACTCCATCACCGCGGCGGCGTACCCCTGGAGGGTGGGGTTCACTGACGCGCCCCCGCAGCGGCGGCGGCGCCGCCCGCCGTGTCGGCGCGCAAGGCCGTCACTGCTTCGTCGAGGAGGTCGCGATGCGCCTCCGCGGCCACCTCGCGCCCGATCACCCGTTCCACGACGTCCATGACGATTTCTCCCATGCGCGCCGCCGATTCCTCGACGGCCCGCTGGCGCGCCAGCTCTATTTCCGCCTCGGCGCTCGCCACGATGCGCTCGTATTCGCCCTCACCGCGGCTCTGCGCGTCAATCCTGACCTGTTCGGCCGTGCGGTTGGCCTGGGCCACGATTTCGCGGGCCTGGTGGCGCGCCTCCTCCAGCACGGATCGCCGCTCGTCGTCCGCCGCCTCGGCATCGGCCCGGGCCTGGTCGGCGGCCTCGAGCGAGGCCCTGATCTTCTCCTGCCGCTCCTCCATTGCCTTGTTGATCGGCGGAAGGACGTACTTGTAGATGAGAAGGATCAGGACGATAGAGACGGCCAGCTCAATGAAGAACGTGCCGTTGGGCAAAAGGAAGATGCCTGCTGTGGTCATGATGCTCCCGTCTCCGGGTCGATGTCTCCGTTAGGTGATGGCGTGATCGTCTTGGATGTGGCTACGCCGTGATGCTCTTGGCGGCGAACACGTAGACGAACACGACCATGAACAGAAGGTTGATGAAGTACATGGCCTCCACCAGACCCACTGTCAGGAAGAAGTACTGACGGGCCTTGGCCTCGATCTCTGGCTGCCGGGCGATGGCCGCGATGGTCTGCGAACCCGCCAGGCCGTCGCCGACCGCGGCACCGATGGCGCCCCCGCCCAGCGCGAGCCCGCCACCGACGAGCGCACCGGCGATCCGAATCGCACCTTCAGTTGTTCCTGCCATGTTTCTCTTTCTCCTTTGTCGAGACCTTGGTCGAGACCGTTGCGAGAGTGTCCAACGCTTCCGTCAGTGGGATTCGGCCATCCCCATGCCCAGGTAGATGATGGTGAGCAGGCCGAAGATGTAGGCCTGGATGGCCCCGATGAAGAGCTCGTCGAAGGGCTTCCAGATAGCCAAGCCGATCCACGACAGGTACGGCGGGATCAGCGTGACGATGACCGTGACCATCAGTGCGCCCGAGAAGATGTTCCCGAAGAGCCGGAACGTCAGGGTGATCGGCTTCGTGATCTCCTCAATGACGTTGATCGGCGTCAGGGCGCGGTAGGCCCCCTTGTAGTGCCGGAAGTAACCGCGGCCGCCGAGCTTCTTGACCGAGTTGTAGTGCACCAGGAAGATGACGATCAGGGCCAGGGCCAGCGGCAGGTTCACGTCCCCTGTCGGCGGCGCCAGGAAGCCGGGCTCGCCGCTGGGGATGAAGGCGAGCCAGTTGCAGACGAGGATGAAGAAGAAGATGGTGACGCCCAAACCGACGAAGGGGAGGCCTTCGGGGCCGATGGCCGAGGAGGCCAAATCGGAGACCTGCTCCACCAGGGTCTCCCAGAACAGCTGCAGCTTCCCGGGGACACCCGAGGTGACCTTGCGCCGCATCAGCAGCCCGAGACCGAAGACGATGGCGGCTGCGATCAGGGTGGTCCACACCACGTCCAGAAAGATGGTCAGGCCGAAGACGTGCACCACGCCGTGGTGCTCGCCGATCGTGATGTTCCCGCTGGCAAGCACGAACCCCTTGCTCATTGGATCCCCCGCGAGACGACGATGCGGCCGACATTGACGACGAAGAGGATCTGGAAGATCACGAGGCCGGCCACGGCGCCGATGCCGAGCGGGCCGTTGAGGAGAAGCAGGCCGATCGCGATGAGGGTGATGATGCCGAGCCGGGTGACGCTCTTGGTCCCCATGGCGCGCCGGAGCACCTTGTTGCTGGTCTCGCCCTTTGTCGTCTGGACCTTGGCCACACCGGCGTCGAGGAAGCGGAAGTTCACGATCGCCAGGCCGAGCCCGATGACCAGGCCCAGCGCGAACCAGGGCGCCGACAGCAGCATGGCGATGATGACGGCGGCGGCACCGACGATGAGTGCGGAGACAATGGTGCGGCGCAGCACCTTGGCCAGCGCGCCGCCCTCGAGGTCGGACAGACCGGAGAGCATGTTCATGCCCCGCCCCGCTCCCCGGCCGCGCCTACATGTACGTGCGGATCTGCTTGACCACGCTCGCCGCGGCCAAGGCGAGGCCGAGAGCCAGCCCCACCAGCAGGAATGCCGGGGCGGTGTCGAGGACGTGGTCCACGAGAATGCCCAGGCCCAGGCCGATGCCCACGCACACGGCGGCCGTGAGCCCCATGCTCAGGAAAGCCACGGCGCCCGGCAACGGCTTGGGGTCCCCGGGAGGCGGTTTCTGGTCCGGGTCCGTCACACCGATGGGTACACCGATGGGCGCGCACCACGAGGGTCACTTGACCGCACATACGACTTCTCCCCTGTTACGCAGGGCGTGGCGCGCCGAAGTCCATCGTCCGGAAAGCCGCGGGGGCGGCATCGTCGGACGAGGCGAGGTGGACGGAGTACACAGGGCTCATCATCGCATCTGGGTCCTGATGCCGTCCAAACGGTCACGAGGGGAATCGGACCACCTCGCTGATCCGTTCCTCCGCCGCCAGTACGCTCGGAATTCCCTGGTCAAGCGCCTCGTCTTCGTCCTCCCCGACACCCCGGCGCAGACCGGGGTGGAAGAAGGTGTAGAGCCCCGCGCCGAGGGCGGCCGCACCGAGGGGGATGAACGCGTTGACCTGGTGCACGAAGAGGGGGAACAGCAGGAAGCCCGACAGGATCGCGGTCCACGCCCACAGGATGATGACGCTGCGCCGGGGCCCGTGGCCGAGCCGGAGCAGGCGGTGGTGGATGTGCTCCTTGTCCGGGGTGTCGAACCCGCGGCCCTTTGCCGTGCGACGTATGAACGCGAAGGCCATGTCGACCAGCGGCACGCCGAGGATGAACAGCGGGATGAACAGGGGTGCGAAGAAGAAGTAGGTGACGCCGCTGGTCGGGACCGCGGTCGGGACGCGGCCGCCGATGACCATGGTCGACGCCGCCATCAGGAGGCCCAGGAAGTGGGCACCGGCGTCGCCCATGAAGATGCGCGCCGGGTTGAAGTTGAAAGGCAGGAACCCGAGGCAGATGCCGCAGGCGATCACCGCTACCAGCGGCCCGATGTTGTCGTTGGGCAAAAGGCCCAGGTTGACCAGGTGTAGCCCGTAAATGGCGAGCGCGCCGCCGCCGATGGCGACGACGCCGGCGGCTAGGCCGTCGAGCCCGTCAATCAGGTTCACGGCATTGGTCAGGGCGATCACCCACACGGCGGTGATGAGCGGGATGATGCCCGGCGTCAGCACGAAGAAGCCCGCCAGCGGGATCTTGAGCTCGTACATCGTGACGCCCGAGAAGTAGAGGATGCTGGCGGCCAGGACCTGGCCGGCCATCTTGGCCGGGGCCGACATGTCCCGGACATCGTCGATCAGGCCGACGGCGAACATGGCGCCGGCGGCGAGCACCACGCCCATCATCTCGGGTGAGTCCTGGAATATCGGCCGCAGCGGTGGCATGGCGGCCGCCGCCAGCACCGCCACCAGAAACCCCAGGAACATGGCCGCGCCACCGCCGTAGGGGATCGGCTTAGTGTGCACCGAGCGGGACCCGGGGTGGCAGACGTAGCCGACCCGGAGCGAAATGCGCTTGGCCGGGACCGTCAGTGCGGCTGTCGCCAGTGCGGCGATCACCAGGACCAGGCCGTACCAGCCGACGTCGGGCATCCGCTATCCGACGAGGTCTGGGTAGGGCTGGAACCCCGCGCACAGCGCGGCGACCTCGGCCCGTACCGCGGCGATCTCGCCTTCGTCGTCCGGGGCCCGCAGCGTGCGAGCGATGAGCCTGGCCACCGTGCGCATCTCGTGGGGCCCCATGCCCGCGGTCGTCTCGGCGGCCGTGCCCAGGCGCACGCCCGACGTGATGAACGGGGACCGCGGGTCGTCGGGGATGGTGTTGCGGTTGAGCGTGATGCCGGCGCGGTCCAGCACCTCCTGGGCCTCCTTGCCGGTGAGCTCGGCGTCGAAGGGGCGCAGGTCGACCAGCAGCATGTGATTGTCCGTGCCGCCGGCCACCAGGCGGAAGCCCTCGTCCGACAGCGCTCCGGCCAGGGCCTTCGCGTTGGCCACCACCTGCGCGGCGTAGCCACGGAACTCGGGCCGGGCCGCCTCGGCGAAGGCCACCGCCTTCGCGGCGATCACGTGCTCGAGCGGGCCGCCCTGCAGGCCGGGGAACACGGCACTGTCGATCTTCTTCGCCAGGTCCTCCCGGCACAGGATCGCTCCCCCGCGCGGCCCGCGCAGCGTCTTGTGGGTGGTGAGGGTGACGACGTCCGCAACGCCGACCGGGTTGGGGTGCACACCACCGGCGATCAGGCCGGCCGGGTGAGCGGCGTCGAACATGAACAGGGCGCCCACCGAGTCGGCGATCTCGCGGAAGGGCTGGGGGTCGATGATGCGTGAGTAGGCCGTCGAGCCCGCCACGATGAGCGCGGGCTGCTCGGTCTTGGCCAGGTGCGCCACCTCGTCGAAGTCGATGACCTCGCCCGGGTTCGCCTCGTCGTCGGACTGCGGCGTCACGCCGTAGGACACGAAGCGCCAGATCTTCGAGGTGATGGAGGCGGGGGACCCGTGCGTGAGGTGCCCGCCGTGGTCCAGCTTCATCGCCAGGATGGTGGCGCCGTGCTCCAGCAACGCCTGGTACACGGCAAGGTTCGCGTTCGCCCCCGCGTGCGGCTGCACGTTCGCGTGGTCGGCGCCGAAGAGCGAGACGGCCCGCCGCCGGGCCAGGTCCTCGACCTCGTCGATGATCTGGTTGCCGCCGTAGTAGCGCCGTCCCGGATAGCCCTCGGAGTACTTGTTGGTCAGCACGGAGCCCGTGGCGGCGAGCACGGCCGGAGAGGTGAAGTTCTCCGACGCGATCAGCTGGAGCGTGGTCTGCTGACGGTCGAGCTCCTCGTTGATCAGCGTGGCGACCTCGGGATCGGCGGCCAGGGCGGTCTCGTAGCTGCTCATGAAGTCCCTTCGGCTGGCGTGCTGACGTTTCGGGCGACGGGCGCTCGACCGGGCCCGCGGGCCGCGCCGCACGGCGCGCCTCGGCCCCCAAGTCTACCGACGTGCCCAGAGGCCCCCTGGTCGTCAGCCGGTACGCTCCTCGGGCCATGCCCCTTGACCCCCGCACCCCGGTCGTGGTCGGTGTCGGCCAGGTGACCACGTGGCCCGACCCGGCGACGGAGCCGGCGGCGCGGCCCGAACCGCTCGAGCTCATGACGAGCTCCCTGCTGGCCGCGGCGGAGGACTGTGACGGCACCCCAGCCGGCGGGGCGGCACGGGCCGGCCAGGCCCTGCTGCGGCGGGCCGACAGCCTCCGCGTCGTCCTTCCCCTGGGGTGGCGGACGACCAACCCGCCCCTGATGTTGGCGGGCCGGCTGGGCTTCGAGGAAGGCAAGGAGCCGGCCGAGCTGGTCCTGTCGTCCGTCGGCGGCAACACGCCCCAGGCCCTCATGCACGACGCCTGCGGTGCCATCAGCCGTGGTGATGTGGACGTGGTGCTGGTAACGGGTGCCGAGGCGATGTACACGCGCACTCTGGCGCGCCATGACCCAGAGGCGGCCCCACTCGCCTGGGCCGTACAGCCGGCCGAAGGGACGCCGGCCCCGAGCATCTTCGGGGTCGACAAGCCCGGCGCCACCGACCTCGAGGTGAACCGCGGCGTCCTCCTGCCGGTGCACGCCTACCCCCTGTTCGAGAACGCGCTCCGCGCCGCGTACGGATGGTCGCTGCAGGAGCACGCGGCGCGCATCGGCGCGCTGCAGGCCCGCTTCAGCGAGGTAGCGGCGGCCAACCCCTTCGCCTGGAGCCGGACGGCGCGGCGCAGCGCGGACATCGTCACCCCGTCACCCGACAACCGGATGATCGCGTTCCCGTATCCGAAGCTGTGCACGGCCAACATGCAGGTCGACCAGGGCGCGGGGTACATCGTGTGTTCGGTGGAGGCGGCGCGGGCCGCGGGGGCACCCGAGGACCGCTGGGTGTTCCCCCTCGCCGGCGCCGACGCCAACGACCATTGGTTCGTCTCGCACCGGCCCGAGCTGCACCGCTCGCCGGCCATCCGTCTGGCCGGCGCGGCGGCGCTCGAGCTCGCCGGGGTCGGCGTCGACGACCTGGCCGCGGTCGACCTCTATTCCTGCTTCCCCGTGGCCGTGCAGATGGCGGCCGCCGAGCTCGGCCTCTCCCTGGACGACCCCACCCGGCCGCTCACGTTGACCGGCGGCCTCACCTTCGGCGGCGGCCCCGGCAACAACTACACCTCGCACGGGATCGCGGCCGCCGTCACCGCGCTGCGTGCGGCGCCCGGGTCGGCCGGCCTGGTCACCGGCCTCGGTTGGTACGCGACCAAGCACAGCATCGGCATCTACGCCTCGCGACCGCCCGCGCACAACGGTGCCCGGCCGTTCGCCTGGCGGGACCTGCAGTCCGAGGTCGACGCGCTCCCCCAGTGCCGGGTCGACGGCGAGGCCAGCGGGCCGGTCCGGGTCGAGACCTACACCGTCACCTTCGACAGGGCGGGCGCCCCCGAACGCGGGATCGTCGCCTGCCGGACGGCCGACGACACGCGGGGGTGGGGCAACATGACCGACACCGACACGTTGGCCTCGCTTTGCGAGGCCGAGGGGATCGGCCGCACGGGCGTCCTCGCGTCCGACGGCGCGCTCGCGCTCGACTGAGCGTCGGCGTCCGGGGCGGCCGCCTACAGAGAACGGTCAGGCCGCCTCGACCCCCAGGGTGCGGGCCGTCGGGGACACCTCCACCGCGGCGCGGTCCGGGAAAGTGCCGAGCACATGGTCGGCCAGGTGCATGGTCACGCCGAACCTGTAGTGCTCGTTGCGGAAGTGGTGGTTGCGGTGCGCCCGCCACCCGTAGCGGTACAGCCTGTACCGGGGCCGGTAGGAGGAGTGGATCAGATAGTGCGTCCACTCGTACACGAACAGCATCACGTAGGCGGCCACGAGCGCGGACAGGCCGCGGGAGAGCCCCAGGGTCGGCAACAGGACGGCGGCCAGCCCCAGGACGAGAAGCAGCAGCGCCGGCATGGGGACGAAGACGAGGCCGGTGTCCTTGGGATCGGCGTGGTGCGCCCAGTGCTTGCGGGCGACGAGCGGATCGACCCGCCTCCCGGCGATCGTCCGTGGCTTGAAGTGCAGCAGCAACACGTGGATCAACCATTCGGTGAACGGCTGCGCCGTCAGAAGGAGCGCCGGCACCAGGAGGTCCCACCAGCTCCACAGCCCGACGGCCACCCGGCTCGCCACCGCCGCGAGCATTAATGCAACGATCAGCTGCGGCGACCGCCACGACGCGAAGACCCAGGCCGCCCCGGCCAGGCTGAGGGCCGAGCCCTCGGTGTCCGCCACCTCTCTATTGTGCCCGATGGCCCGCCGGGCGAACCTATGGTGGGACGATCCGCGAATCCGGCCTGGAAGGGTCGGCACAGGGGTGCGCATGGCACACGATCTGGTCATCAGGGGCGGGCACGTGGCGGACGGCCTGGGCGCCGACCCGGTGCAGGCCGACGTCGCCGTCGACGGGGGCACCATCGTCGGCGTCGGCACGGTGTCGGCACGGGGACGCGAGGAGATCGACGCGGCCGGCTTGCTCGTGACGCCCGGCTTCGTGGACATCCACACCCACTACGACGGGCAGGCGGCCTGGGACTCCACGCTCGCCCCCTCCAGCTGGCACGGCGTCACGACCGCGGTCATGGGCAACTGCGGCGTCGGGTTCGCTCCCGTGCGTCCGGATGCGCACGACCGTCTGATTTCGCTCATGGAGGGCGTCGAGGACATTCCGGGTGCCGTCCTGCACGAGGGCATCGACTGGACCTGGGAGAGCTTCGGCGGCTACCTCGACGCGCTCGAGGCGCGGCCGCACGACATCGACTTCTGCGCGCAGCTCCCCCACGGCGCGCTGCGCCTCTACGTGATGGGCGAGCGCGCGGCCCGCCTGGAGGAGGCGACGGAGGAGGACGCGGTGGCCATGCGGAGCCTGGCCACCGAGGCCATGCGGGCGGGTGCCATCGGCTTCACCACGTCGCGCACGCTCAACCACCGCACCGCGACAGGCGACCCGACGCCCTCGTTGAGGGCCTCGTCGGACGAGCTCGAGGCCATCGCACTGGGTGTGGCCGATGCCGGGCACGGGGTGATCGAGCTGATCTCGGACTTCCATCCCGATCCGGAGGCCGAGTTCGCCATGATCCGGCGGCTGGTCGAGCGCACGGGCTGCCCGCTGTCGGTGTCGCTGGCGCAGAGCCACCAGCGGCCCGAGGCGTGGCGCGGCCTGCTGGCGCAGATAGAGCAGGCGGCGGCCGACGGGCTCCCCATCAAGGGACAAGTGGCGCCCCGGCCCATCGGGCTCATGTTCGGGCTCCAGGGCTCCGTGCACCCGTTCATGCTCTATCCCGCCTACCGGGAGATCGCCGGCAAGCCGCTGGCGGAGCAGGTGCGCGCGCTGCGCGACCCCGCCTTCCGCGCCCGGCTCCTGGAGGAGGCGCGTCCGACCAAGAAGGGACGGCCGATGTCGGACTGGTCCCGCATGTACCCGCTCGGCGCGGTGCCCGACTACGAGCCACCGCCCGAGACCAGCGTGCAGGCGATGGCGGACGCCCGCGGCATGAGTCCCGAGGACCTCGCACTCGATCTCCTGACCGCCAACGAAGGCCGTGACTTCCTCTTCGTGCCCTTCACCAACTACGCGGACGGCGACCTCGAGGCGTGCCGGGAGATGCTCACCCACCCCGACACCGTGTTCGGGCTGGGTGACGGCGGCGCCCACGTCGGCATCATCGCCGACGCCAGCTTCCCGACCTGGTTCCTCTCCCATTGGTCCCGCGACCGCTCCCACGGCACGCTGCCGGTGGGCTGGGTCATAGAGCAGCTCACGAGCCGCACCGCCCGCACGGTCGGCCTGCGCGACCGCGGTGTCGTGGCCGAGGGCATGAAGGCCGACCTCAACGTCATCGACTTCGAGCACCTGGCCTGCGAGCCCCCGGCCATGGCATACGACCTGCCCTCGGGCGGCAAACGGCTCCTGCAGCGGGCCCGCGGCTACACGGCCACCATCGTGGGCGGCGAGGTGACCTACCGCGACGGGGAGGCGACGGGCGCGCTGCCCGGGCGTCTCGTCCGGGGCGGCCAGGAGGCGGCGCGATGAGCGCGTCGGCGACCCTGCAGCTCTTGGAGCCGCAGGCCGAGTGGCGTGCCGCGGACGTGGCCGACCCTGAGTCCTGGACCGTGCGCCTCACCGCGGCGGACCTCGCCGAACTGGACGCCGCGCTGGTGGCGGCCAAGGCGAGGAGCAGCGACCCGCTCGACATCGGGCGGGAGGACTTCCCGCTGGGGGACCTTGCCACCAAGCTGGACGGCGTCGTCGACGAACTCCTCGACGGGCGTGGCTTCGTGCGCATCGCGACGCTCGACGCCGACCGCTACGACGACGAAAACCTGACGCTGCTGTATTGGGGGATCGGGCTGCATCTCGGGGAGCCCTGGGCCCAGAACAAGTACGGACACGTCTTGGGCGACGTGACCGACCAGGGCAAGTCCGTCACCGATCCCACCGTGCGCGGCAACGAGCTCGGCGCGATCGCGCTCGACTACCACACGGACGGCTCCGACCTGGTCGGGCTCCTCTGTCTCCGCACCGCGCGCAGCGGCGGGCTGTCGTGCGTCGCCAACGCCGTGGCCATCCACAACGAAATGGTGCGCACCTGCCCCGACCTGGCTGCCGCGCTGTACGAGGACCTGCCCTACGACGCCCGCGGCGAGCAGGCCGAGGGCACCCGCGGCTTCTACTCCATTCCCGGGTTCACGGCGCACGGTGGGCGGCTCTTCGTGCGCTTCATCCCCCAGTACGTGCTCGCCTCGCAGCGGCACCCGGACGCGCCGAAGCTGAGCGAGTCCACCAGGGCCGCCATCGCCAAGGCGAGCGAGCTGGCCAACGACCCCGACTTCAACGTCTACATGGACCTGCAGCCGGGCGAGATGCAGTTCATCAACAACTACCACGTGCTGCACGGACGCACCGCCTACGAGGACGACGTCGCCCGCGGGTACAAGCGCCACCTCAAGCGCCTGTGGCTCGCCACCTACAAGCTGACCGACCGCCCGCAGCAGTTCCGTGCGCTGGGACGGGCGCACTGGGAGGCCAAGCGATCGGTTTCGCACCTGCAGGCGGTGGAACGGGCCCCTGGGTCCGCCGACTGAACAAGGACCCGCCAAAAGGCCCGACGTCATCCCGGCCATGAGTGCCATGCTCTCGGCACAACCGAGAGTCCCTGGGGGTTCGCTGTGGCCAAAATGCAATTCGGCGGCAAGATCGGAGACGACTGGCGCACCTCGGAGCCGTGGTGGCCGCCGGTGCCCACGCCGCCCGACGGCGCGCCCAACGTCGTCCTGATCGTCCTCGACGACGTCGGCTTCGCGCAGCTCGGCTGCTACGGGTCCGACATCGACACACCGGTGATCGACGCGCTGGCGGCGGAAGGCGTCCGTCTGACGAACTTCCACACCACTGCGCTGTGCTCACCGACGCGGGCCTGCCTCCTCACGGGGCGCAACCACCACCGCAGCGGCATGGGCCGGGTCGCCGACCTGGCCAGCGGCTTCCCGGGCTACTGGGGCCGCCCGCCGCGCGAGAACGGCTTCCTCTCGGAGATCCTCCGCGCGGACGGGTACGCGACCTACGCCGTCGGGAAGTGGCACCTGAGCCCCGAGGAAGAAACCAACATGGCCAGGTCGCGCTCCACCTGGCCGCTCGGCCGCGGCTTCGACCGCTGGTACGGCTTCCACGGAGGCGAGACGCACCAGTTCATGCCGGGCCTCTATCACGACAACCACTCGGTCCGTCCCCCGCGGTCCATTGAGGAGGGCTACCACCTGAGTGCCGACCTGGCCGACCGCGCCATCGAGTTCCTCGGCGACCTGCGGGCGGTCGACGACGCCCTGCCCTTCTTCTTGTACTTCGCCACCGGGGCCTGCCACTCGCCGCACCATGCGCCGACCGAGTGGATTGCGAAGTACGAGGGCCGCTTCGCCCGGGGATGGGATCGCTGGCGGGACGAGACCTTCGCCCGGCAGCGCGCGATGGGGATCGTCCCCGAGGGAACCGTCTTGTCACCGCGCCCGCCCTGGGTCCCGAGCTGGGACAGCCTGGACGAACGGGAGCAGAAGCTCTCGGAGCGGTTCATGGAGTGCTTCGCCGCCTTCCTCTCCTACACCGACCAGCAGATCGGCCGCGTGCTCGACTTCATTGCGGACCTCGATGACGCCGACAACACGGTGGTCATCCTGGTGTCCGACAACGGCGCCAGCTCTGAGGGCGGCAAGGAGGGCACCATCAACGAGGGCCGGCTGTCCAACTTCGAGGGTTCGCCCGTCGACGAGATGTACCGCCGCATTGACGAGATCGGGGGGCCGCGCAGCCACAACAACTACCCGTGGGGCTGGACCATGGCCGGGAACACGCCGTTCAAGCGCTGGAAGCGCGAGGTCCACGAGGGCGGGGTGGCCGATCCCTGCATCGTACGCGTGCCGACGGCGCGGCGAACGGGCTCGGACGGCGGGCTGCGCCGCCAGTACGCCCACGCCATCGACATCTTCCCGACGGTGCTCGAGCTGGTCGGCGTCGACCCGCCTGTCGAGCTCGAAGGGGTAGAGCAGTCACGCCTCGACGGCACCAGCTTCGCCCATGTGCTCGGACCGGCCGGAGAGAACGAGCCGGATCGGCACCATACGCAGCACTTCGAGATGCTCGGGTCGCGGGCGATGTACCACGACGGGTGGAAGGCCGTGACCTACCACCCGGTCGGGCCGCTCTACGACGACGGGTTGAGATCGAATGCGCCTTGGGACGACGACGTGTGGGAGCTGTACCACGTGACCGAGGACGTGTCGGAGGTCCACGACCGCGCCGCCGAGTTCCCCGAGAAGGTCGCCGAGCTCGTCGCGCTGTGGTGGGAGGAGGCGCGGCGCAACGACGTGCTCCCACTCGACAACCGCGTCCTCGAGGTCATGGCCCACAAGCACGACCGGCGCCGGCCTCAGGAGACCTACCGCTACTTCCCGGGCGGTGCCCAGGTCCCCGAGTGGGTCGCGGTGGACGTCCGCAACCGATCCCACACCATCGCGGTCACGGTCGAAGTGCCGGATGGCCTCGTGCCCTCCGGGACGCTGCTCGCGCTCGGTTGCGCGTTGGGCGGGTGGTCGCTGCACCTGCGCGACGGCCGGCTGCGCTACCTCCACAACCTGCACGGCCAGCGGCTCTACGAGGTCACCGCCGTCTCGGAGGTCGGGCCGGGCCGGCACGAGCTGGAGTTCCGGTTCGAGAAGGACGAGCTCCTGGGTGGGCGGGCGACGCTCGCCGTGGACGGCCAGCCCGTCGGGGAGGCCGAGGTGGAGCGCTTCACTCCGGTCGCCTTCAACGAGGTCGGCATCGGGCTCACCTGCGGCTACGAGTGGGGCCCCTCGGTGGGGGGCGACTACGAGGCACCATTCCCGTTCAACGGGACGATCGTCCGGGCCGAGGTCACGGCCACCGGACCCGTGGTGCGCGACCCGGTGGCGGCGGTGGCGGCGATCCTGGCGTCGCAATAGGTCGAGGAGGTCCGATTGTCTCCCGGGGCTCACGGGCTCGGGCCGGAGGGCCTCGCGTCCCGGGTCGATGCCCCGGTGCATCGGAGACTTACTACTGAGTACCGGCCTTACTCAGTAGGAGTACCGATAAGTAAGTGGGGCGGGCTACTGGTTTGGGGACTGAATTAGGGTCCACCATAGGTTAACTCGCGAGGTAGTACGCTCTTCGTGTGGAGCTGTCGCCTGAGGAACTCACCGGGTTCTTCGACACGGTGCTGCCGCACTTGAACGAGCTACAGACTCGCGTGGTGACGGGCGCCATGGCGGTGGCGTTGGGTCGTGGAGGGCAGGCTCGCGTGGTCGAAGCGTCGGGGATGAGTTCTTCAACGATCTACAAGTCAGTTGCACAAGTGCGTGATGGGGTCGAGCCAACTGATCGCCAGCGCGCCGTCGGCGGAGGGGACAAGCCGGCGACCGACAAGCAGCCCGGCCTGGCCGAAGCACTCGACGAGCTGGTCCATCCCTCGACGCGTGGCACGCCGATGTCGGCGCTGCGCTGGACACTGAAATCGACCTACGAGCTGGCCGGCGACCTCCAGGCCCAGGGGTATCGGGCCTCGGCGGAGCTGGTGCGCAGGTTGCTCCACCAGATGGGCTACAGCCTCCAGGCGCCGGCCAAGCAGAACGAGGGCACGTCGCACCCGGACCGCGACGGCCAGTTCGCCTACATCAACAAGGTGGTGACGGCTCGGCTCAAGCTCGGTGAGCCGGTCATCAGTGTGGATACCAAGAAGAAGGAGCTGATCGGCAACTACGCCAACGGGGGGCGCGAATGGCAACCGGCGGGCGAGCCCACCCGAGTGA
Source organism: uncultured Acidimicrobiaceae bacterium (assembly GCA_963834405.1). Classification (GTDB taxonomy): domain Bacteria; phylum Actinomycetota; class Acidimicrobiia; order Acidimicrobiales; family RAAP-2; genus Bog-473. The sequence continues at coordinate 159,705 of CAWIBX010000006.1, forward strand.
ACGTGCACGACTTCGCCGATCGGGCCCTCGGTGAATTCGCCAAGGCCATCCCCTACTGGGTCTACGACGTCGGCAACGACGAGGGCTGGGTATCGGTCGGCGACACCGCTGACACGGCCGAGTTCGCCGTCGAGTCGATCCGGCGCTGGTGGGACCAGATGGGCCGGGCCCGCTTCCCAGACGCCTCCACGCTGCTGATCACCGCGGATGCCGGCGGGTCCAACGGCCCGAGGGTGCGCGCCTTCAAGTACCACCTGTCCCAGCTCGCCGCCGAGACCGGCCTGAGCATCACCGTCTGTCATTATCCGCCCGGCACGTCGAAGTGGAACAAGATCGAACACCGTCTCTTCAGCTTCATCTCGCTCAACTGGAGGGGCCGGTCGCTGACCGACCTTCGCACCATCGTCGAGCTCATCGCCGCCACCAAGACCAAGGCTGGTCTCACCGTTCAATGCGGCTACGACCCGAACTGGTACCCCACCGGCGTGAAGATCAGTGACCGTGACTACGCGGCCATCCCGCTACGGCCCCATGACTGGCACGGCGAATGGAACTACAGCATCGCTGCGTGAATCGCGCGACCTATCCCGCGGCAGGCCCTTAGTAGGCGGGCGTCAATGCGGCGCGGTGCATCGGCCGGTCGAGACGACCGTGGTTGCCCTTCAGCCCTCCTTGGCCCGCCCCCGCGAGAACCAGCGTTTGCGGTTCCCCATCGCCATCGTGGCGTCGATGAACCGGGACGGCAACGCGCCCTCCCGCAGGACGCGGACCGGCGTGACGGTGGCGTCGACGAGCGTGGGCGGCTCGCCCTCGCGGCGTCCGCCGTCGACGACGAGCGCGACGTCGGCCACGTCGAACACGTTGGCCACCTCCGCCGGCTCGTTGAAGGTGAGGGGGATGGTGCGCCAGGGGCCGTGCTCCTTGCACAGTCGGCGGAGGGCCCTTCCCTCCGGCATGCCCACCGTCACCGCCCAGCCGCCGGAGTCGGTCCCTTCGGGCGCAACCGGCAAGGTGAACGATGGTGCGTCCGTGGCCTCCGCGGCGTCCGTGGCCTCCGCGGCGTCCGAGGCCCGCGGGAGGAAGACGTCGACCGGGCCCGGCCAGCAGCGCTCGAGCAGACGCTCTATCTCCTCGGTCCAACCCGACGTCAGTGCACGCACGTCGTCACGGTGCCCGACGGCGTAGTGCGGTCCTTCGGGATCCGCCGCCAGCGCCTCGAGTCGCTCCACGGCGTCGTTGGTCCCCACCTGCACCGCGAGGCAGTAGCCACCGACGGCCGGGAACGCCACCACCGCACCGCGCTCCAGGGCCGAGCTCACCTCTGACGCACCGGGATCCACCAGGGGCGGGTTCATGGTCCCGTTCGTCCCGTCCCCCCCATTTGCCGCCTCGTTCTCCAGATCCCCCATGGCCTTCTCTCTACCCGCTCTGTGCCCGCGGTCTCGTCCTGCCTCTCTACCCCGCCAGGCCGGCGACCAGCACGCGGGGCCTCGCGGCCAGGTCCGGCTCCACCCGCACCTCGTCGTATCCGAGGGTACGGGCCAGGTGAGAGGCCGCGTCCGCCTGGTGCGGTGCCAGCTCAACCACGGTGCGGCCAGGCCGCGACAGCCACAGCAGGGCCTGGCGCAGCACGGCCTCGACGTCGGCCAGCCCCGGTGTGCCGTCACTCCCCGCCGCCGCGACCAGGGCCCGGCGCGGCTCGGCCTTGACCTCGGCGGACAGACCGTCCCACTCCGGCTCGCTCACGTAGGGGGGGTTGGAGACCACCAGCTGGAGGTCTCCCTGCAGCTCGGAGGGCAGCGGCTCGAGCCAGCTCCCCTCGAGCAGCTCGACGATCACCTCTGGATGATCGGCGCGGACCCGCTCGAGGTTGACGGACGCCACGGTCACCGCGTCCGCGCTGGCCTCGGTCGCCCAGACCCGGCTGCCGGGCAGCTCGGTGGCCAGGGCCAACGCGATGACGCCGGACCCGGTCCCGGCGTCGACGATCCGCAGCCCGGGCCCGGGCCCAAGCTCTCCGCCCAGCCACCGCGCCTCGGACAGCGCGACGTCGACCACCTGCTCGGTCTCCGGCCTCGGGACCAGCACCCGGGGGTCGACGACGAGGTCGAGCCCGCGGAAGGGCCAGTGGCCGAAGACGTACTGCAGCGGCGTCCCGGCCCGCCGGCGCGCCGCCAGAGCCCGGGCCACCGTCGCCGACCCGGCGGAAACGGCCGACGCGTCGGAGCCCGCCCGGCCGAGCACCTCGTCGGCGATGAAGCGCGCCTCGTGGCCGGCCCCACCGAGCAACCCCGTGAGCTCGGCGACGAGCGCGCCGCGCGTCGTGGCAGCCGACCCGACGGCAAAAGGTGCCGGCCGCGCCGCCCTCGGGCTCACGCCCCGACGTCCTCCTCCTCGCCCGCCAGCTGCCGCGCGCGCTTGTCCGCCATGAGCGCGTCGGTCAGCTCCGTCAGGTCGCCCGCCAGGATCTGGTCCAGCTTGTAGAGCGTCAGGTTGATCCGGTGGTCGGTGACCCGGTTCTCCTTGTAGTTGTACGTGCGGATCTTGTCGGTGCGGCTGCCGGCGCCGACCTGGCCGCGGCGCTGGGCCGACATCTCCGCCGCCTGGCGGTCCTGCTCGACCTTCAGCAGCCGCGCCCGCAGCACGACCATCGCCTTGGCCCGGTTCTGAATCTGGCTCTTCTCGTCCTGCATGGCCACGACGGTCCCGGTGGGCAGGTGCGTGATGCGGACGGCCGAGTCCGTGGTGTTCACCGACTGGCCGCCGGGACCCGTCGAGCGGTACACGTCGATCTTGAGGTCGTTGGGGTCGATGTCGACCTCCACCTCCTCCGCCTCGGGCAGCACCGTCACCGTGGCGGTGGAGGTGTGGATGCGCCCCTTGGCCTCGGTCACGGGCACGCGCTGCACGCGGTGCGTGCCGCCCTCGTGTTCCAGGCGCAGGTAGGCGTCGGGCCCCTTGACCAGGAAGACGGCCTCGTTGATCCCGTCCTTGTCCGACGCGTCCTCCGACAGGACCTCGACCTTCCACTTCTGGGTCGCCGCGTAGCGCAGGTACATGTCGAAGAGCACCCGGGCGAACAGGTTGGCCTCGTCGCCACCGACGGCGCCGCGGATCTCCATGATCACGTTGCGACCGTCGTTGGGGTCCTTGGGCAGGAGCAGCGTCTCCATTCGGTCCTCCAGGGAGGCCACCGCCCCCTCGGACTCCTCGAGCTCCTGCCGCATGAGCTCGCGGTCGTCGCCCGCGGCCTCGGTGAGCATCTCGCGGGCGGTGGCGACGTCGTCGCGCGCCGCCGTCAGCTCGTGCCAGGTGCGGACGATGTCGCCGAGCTCCTTATGCCGGCGCGACAGATCGCGTAGGCGGTCGGGGTCGGACAGCGTGGCCGGGTCGGCCAGCTCGGTCTCGACGGACCGGTACTCGTCCTCGAGCGCGGCCATCCGGTCGTCAAGCATGGACAGAGGCTACGGCTCGTGGGCGGCGCGACCGGATGACGGTCGCGCCGGCGGCTATTCCGATGCCGGCGTGGCGGGCTTCGCCTTAGCGCGGCCCTTGCGCTCGCCGTAGCGGCGCTGGAAGCGCTCCACCCGGCCACCCGAGTCGACCAGCTTCTGCTTGCCGGTGAAGAAGGGGTGGCACTCGTTGCAGAGCTCGACGTGGAGATCGGCCTTGGTGGAGTGGGTCGTAAAGGTGTTGCCGCACGAACAGCGCACGGTGGCCTCTACGTAGTTGGGGTGGATGTCTGACTTCATCGTTGTCTCCAGGCTCGATCAGTTTGAACAGTGTACGGGCGCCGGATATTCCGGCCCGCAAGCCCGGCAAGCCCTGCGTGGCCCCTGGCTCAGGTGCCCGGCCCCTTGGCGATCTCCGCCAGGAACTCGTCGTTGCTCGTCGTGGTGCGGATCTTGTCCATGAGCAGCTCCAGGCCGGCGGCGTCCTTGCCGTCGCTGGCCAGCGCGTTGAGGACCCGGCGCAGCTTCCAGACCTGCTGCAGCTGGCCCCGCTCGAAGAGCAGCTCCTCGTGCCGGGTCGAGCTGGCGTTCACGTCGATGGCCGGGTACAGGCGCCGGTCGGACAGCCGGCGGTCGAGGCGGAGCTCCATGTTGCCGGTGCCCTTGAACTCCTCGAAGATGACCTCGTCCATTTTGGAGCCGGTCTCCACCAGCGCCGAGGCCAGGATGGTCAGCGAGCCTCCCTCCTCGACGTTGCGGGCGGCACCGAAGAACTTCTTGGGCGGGTACAGCGCGCCCGAGTCGACACCACCGGACATGATCCGCCCGGTGGCCGGCGCGGCCAGGTTGTAGGCGCGGGCCAGACGGGTGATGCCGTCGAGGATGATCACGACGTCCTGGCCCATCTCGACGAGGCGCTTGGCCCGCTCGATGGCGAGCTCGGCCACCTGGGTGTGCTCCTCGGAGGGACGGTCGAAGGTCGACGCGATGACCTCGCCCTTCACCGAGCGCCGCATGTCGGTCGCCTCTTCGGGGCGCTCCGCGACGAGCAGCACCATCAGGTGCACCTCGGGGTTGTTGGCCTCGATGCTGTGGGCGATCTGCTTCATCACCGTCGTCTTCCCCGCCTTGGGCGGCGAGACGATCATGCCGCGCTGGCCCTTGCCGATCGGCGAGAGCAGGTCGACGATGCGGGCCGTCAGGTTGTCCTTGTCCCCCTCCATCTCGAGGTTGAGGCGAGAGTCGGGGAACAGCGGCGTCAGGTCCTCGAACCTGGGCCGGTTGCGCGCAGCCTCGGGATCGAGGCCCGACACGGTGTCGATGCGCAGCAGGGCCGGGTATTTCTCGTTGTTCGAGGCCGGCCGGCACGCGCCCTCTATGTAGTCGCCAGGCCGCAGCGCGAACTTGCGCGCCTGGCTGATGGAGACGTACACGTCCTTGTTCGAGGGCAGGTAGCCCTCGCAGCGCAGGAAGCCGTAGCCCTCGTCGCGCAGATCGAGCAGGCCCTTCACCTCGACGAGCTCGCCCGAGTAGGGCTGCTCCTGCCCGCCGCCCTGCAGCTCGCCACCCTGGCCGCCGCCGGTGCGCTCGCGCCCACGGCGCCGGCGGCTGCGGCGGTTGCCGACCTCACCGTCGGGCTGGTTGCGCGCCTGGTTCTGGTTGCGGTTCCGGTTGCCCTGGTTCTGCTGGCCGTTCTGGCGCGGCTGGGTCTGGGTCCCGGTGTCGGCGCCGTCGGCCAGCTCGGGCGGCTCGACGAAGACCGCCGGGCCGGAGTCGGTCGCGGTGGCCGTGGCCGTGGCGGCGGCCGGTGCCGCCTCCGAAGCCGTGGCGTCCGCGGGGGCAGTGGCCCCGCCCTCGGACGCGCCGGACGCGGCGGCGCGGGAGTCACCCGCGTCCGCGTCGCCCTTGGCCGCGGCGGTGTCACCACCGTTGGCCCTGGCGCCGTTGGACCCCGAAGCGGAGATCACGCCGGTGGCGTCCAAGATCTGGTCAATGATGTCGGCCTTCTTCGTCCGGCTGGTCGTCTTGAGCGACATGGCCTGGGCGATGGCGTTGAGCTCGTCGCGCTCTTTGCCTTCGAGAACCGATCGTTCGAGCTGCTGTTCCGCAGTCATCGGGCTCCTCATCTGCGAGGGTCTCACCTGTGCGGAGGGTCCGCGCCAGGCGAAGGAATTCAGGGAGGGGGAGGGATTCGCGTGTGAAGTCCCAGCCCCGGATCACCGCTGCGTTTGGCTCTCCCGAGACCGCTTGTACCCGCGGAGAGCGCTCTGAGGCGCAGTGGGGATATCACTACTTTAGCGGGGGCGGAGCGTCTGTGCCACACACCCCGATTTCGGTGTATCGAGCGGGCGCCGGTCGCGCACCCGCTGACCTGCACGAATCACCGGGTTCTCCGGGCCTCAGGGGGAGATCTCGGCGAGCACGGTCTGGAGGTCCAAGTCGACCACCGACGGCACCGAGATGGCCTTGATCGCCAGGTCGGGGTCCTTCAGGCCGTGCCCCGTCAACACACACACAACGGTGGAGTCTTCGGGGACGCCGTTCTTGACTAAGCCGGCGACCGAGGCCGAGGACGCCGCCTCGCAGAAGATGGACTCCTCCTTGGCGAGGAACGTGTAGGCGTCCATGATCTCGTCGTCGCTCACCGCCGAGATGGAGCCGCCGGACTCGGAGGCGGCAGCCGTGGCCGAGTACCAACTGGCCGGGTTCCCGATTCGGATCGCCGTGGCGATGGTCTCGGGGTGCTCGACCGGGTGCCCGAGCACGATGGGCGCGGCGCCCGCCGCCTGGAACCCCAGCATCCGCGGCAACTTCGTCGCCCGTCCCGCCTCCTTGAACTGGAGATAACCCCGCCAGTAGGCCGAAATATTCCCGGCGTTCCCGACCGGGATGCAGTGGACGTCCGGGGCGTCGCCCAGCACGTCGATGATCTCGAAGGCGCCGGTCTTCTGCCCCTCTATCCGGTGCGGGTTGATGGAGTTCACCACTGTGATGGGCGCGTGCTTCGGGAGCTCGCGCACGATGGTCAGGAGCTGATCGAAGTTCCCCCGCACCTGCAGCACGCGTGCGCCGTGCATGAGCGCCTGCGCCAGCTTGCCCAGCGCGATGTGGCCCTCGGGGATGAGCACGATGCAGGTGAGCCCGGCGCGCGACGCGTAGGCGGCGGCGGAGGCCGAGGTGTTGCCCGTCGACGCGCAGACCACGGCCTTGGCCCCCTCCTCCACCGCCATGGAGATGGCCATGGTCATGCCGCGGTCCTTGAAGCTGCCCGTCGGGTTGGCGCCCTCGACCTTCAGCCACACGTCGGCGTGGACGCGCTCGGAGAGGCGGGGGGCCGGGACGAGCGGGGTGCCGCCCTCGAGCAGGGTGACGACCGGCGTGTCGGCGGTGACGGGGAGGAAGTCGCGGTACTCCTCCATCACGCCGCGCCAGCCCGGGGTGCTCATGTCAGCCTCCGGAACCGGCGCCGTCGGTGTCGCCGTCGGGCTCGCCGATGACGCGCAGGACGCCGCTCACCCGGTCCACGGCCTGGTGCCGGCGCAGCTCGTCGATCGTGGCCAGCAGGTCGCCCTCGCGGGCCACGTGGGTGAGGAAGATGAGGCGGGCCTCCTCGGCCAGGCCCACCTGCTCCATGGCCCGGATGGAGACGTTGTGGTCGCCGAAGATCTTGGCCACCGCGGCCAGGACGCCCGGCCGGTCGGCCACGTCCATGCTCAGGTAGAAGGCCGAGTGCATGTCGCTCTGGTCGCGCACCGTCGTGGTGGCGCGCTTGGGGGCCGGGGCCGGCGCGCCGGCCAGCAGGTTGCGCGAGGCGTCGACGAGGTCGCCCAGCATGGCGCTGGCCGTGGGGCCGCCGCCGGCGCCGCGCCCGTACAGCATCAGCTCGCCGCTCACCGCGCCCTCGACGAACACCGCGTTGAACGCGCCGCGCACCGATGCCAGCGGGTGGGTCCGCGGGACCATAGCCGGGTGCACGCGCACCGACAACTCGGGCCCGCCGTCGATGAGCTCGGCGATGGCGAGGAGCTTGACGGAGTATCCCAGGCGGTTGGCGTACGCGACGTCGGCCGTGTTGAGCCCGGAGATGCCCTCGCGGTGGACGTCGGCGTCGACGACGTCGCTGCCGAAGGCGAGCGCGGCGAGGATGGCCGCCTTGGCCGCGGCGTCGTGCCCGTCCACGTCGGCGCCGGGGTCGCGCTCGGCCAGGCCGAGCTGTTGGGCTTCCCGGAGGACGTCGTCGTAGGAGTCGCCCGCCTCCTCCATGCGGGTGAGGATGTAGTTGGTCGTCCCGTTGACGATGCCCATGACCCTCACGATCTGCTCGCCGGCCAGCGATTCTCTGAGGGGGCGGATGACCGGGATGGCGCCGGCCACGGCGGCCTCGTAGAGCAGGTCCACGCCGGCGTCGGCGGCCACCTGGGCCAGCTCGGCGCCCGCCGTGGCGAGGAGCGCCTTGTTGGCCGTCACCACCGGCTTGCCGTTGCGCAGCGCGGCCTCGACCAGCTCGTGCGCGGGGTGCAGGCCCCCGATGACCTCCACGACCACGTCGACGTCGTCGCGGGCGACCAGGACGGCGGCGTCGGTGCCCACGAGGCCGGGTCCGGCCGCGGCGATGGAGGCTGGACGAGGCTTGGTCGGGTCGGCCACCGCGACGCCGACCAGCTCGAGACGGATGCCGGTGCGGGCGGCCACGTCGTCCTGGCGGGTGAGGAGGATGTCGGCCAGCGCGCCGCCGACGTTGCCGCAGCCGAGCAGGGCGACGCGCACCGTGGGCGCCGCGTGGGCGTGGGGCGCGGGGGGCGGCTGGGCCTCCGGCTCGGCGGCGGACGGGGCGGCGGTCACCTTGCAACGGTACAGGCTGCGGGGGGCCTCACCTGGACAAACGCCCCTCCCGCGGTGCCCAATGGTCGTGGTATTCGTGGTACTACCACCCCTCGGCTGCCGGGGTACCCGCCTTGAGTGGAGGGTGCGCCCGGTCCACACTTTCGCCAGGAGGTGCGATGGGGTTTCTCGGGCTGATGCTGCGCGCCGGCCTGCGACACCGTTGGCGATCGTGGCTGGCCCTCGTGCTGTTGGCCGCCGTGGCGGTCGGCATGGTGCTGGCGGGAGTCCAGACGGCGCGCCGGACGGAGACGGCGTTCCCCCGCTTTGTGGCGACGCACGGGTACGACGCGTTCTTCTACAGCGGCCAACCCGTGCCCCACGTGGACGCGATCCCCGGTGTCGCCTCGGTCACCGCCATTGCCGCGCCGGCCGGTGGCCCGGTGACCTGTGCCGGCTGCAGGCCCATCCCCGAGAACAACAGCAACCTCATGGAGATACCGCCAACGCGGCTCGGCCGGTTCATGAAGTTGGTGAGCGGGCGCCTGCCGAACGAGTCGGACCCGACCGAGGTGCTGGCGTCGTCCAACCTCCAGCCTTACGGGGTGCACGTGGGCAGCGTGCTGCGGATCCCGCTGGCGGCCGCCTCCCAGCGCAACGAGGTCCTGAACGGGAACGGCAACATGACGCCGAGCGGGCCCGTCGCCACGCTGCACGTGGTCGGCCTGACCGCCGCCGAGATCGAACTGTTCCCATCGGTCAGTCAGAACTTGTTCGACATTTACGCGACAACCGGCTTCGGGCAGCGGTACAACGCCCGGACGGTCCTGCTCTACGAGTACTTCCTCAAGTTGCACGGCGGCGCCGCAGCCCTTCCCCGGTTCACCGCCGCCGCCCGGGCCCAGGGCGTCAGCTCTGCGACCGACATGGACGAAATCGCAAGTCAGGTCCAGACGTCCATCGAACCGCAGGCCGTCGGCTGGTGGATCCTCACCGGCTTGGCCGCGCTCGTCGGCCTCATAGTGCTGGCCCAGGCTTTGGCCCGCCAGGCGACGGTCGAGGCCGAGGAGTATCCGACGTTGGGCGCCCTCGGCTCGACGAAGCGCCAGCTGTTCACCTTCATCATGGCCCGCACCCTCGCCCTCGCCGTCCTCGGCGCGGTCGGCGGGGTGGCCCTGGCCGCCGTGCTCTCCGTCTTTACCCCCGTGGGCGAGGCCAGGGTGGCCGACCCGAACCCGGGCTTCGACTTCGACGCGCTCCTGTTGGTCGGGGGCGCCGCGATCGCCGTCGTCGTCGTTGTGCTCCTCGGCTTGTGGCCTGCCATCCGCGCCTCGCGGAACCTTTCGTTCCACGAACACCGCACGACGGCACGGCCGTCCCGTGCCGTCGCCTTCCTCAGCGCATCGGGCGCCCCGCCCACCGCTCTGATCGGGGTGCGCAACGCACTCGAGCGCGGCCGGGGCAGGACCGCCGTCCCCGTGGGCTCAGCGATCGTCGGGGCGGTACTGGCCGTTGCCGTGCTGTGCGGGACGGCGGTCTTCGGCGCCAGCCTCGCCTACCTGACCAACACGCCCTCGCAGTACGGACAAGGTTTCGACGTCTGGTTCAACACGAACGCGACCGGCGACCTCGCGCAGACAATGCAGATGTTGAAGGACCTGGAGCGTCCCGGCGTGACCTCCATCACGGCCGGGGTGGGCAGCCCGGTCCGCATCAACGGGAGCATCGTGGACGCGGCCGGAGGCCAGGCCGTGCGCGGGCATCTCCTGATCCCGCTGACCGCGGGGAGGTACCCGTCGTCCGACGACGAAATCGTCCTCGGGACCAAGACGATGCGCAACGCAGGCACCCGGATCGGTGGCACCGTCCAGGTCACGCTGGCGTCGGGGGCGAGCGGGGCGTCGACAGCGCGGACGTTCCGCGTCGTCGGCACGGCGGTGCTGCCCCCGGACTTCAACGGCGGGGGCCTCGGGACCGGCGCCATCGTGTCCCTGCCCACCCTGACGGGAACGACGTGCCGCGACACCGACCGCACCTGCCTGGCGTCGGCGGTACTGCCCCGGAGTGGCGTCTTCCTGGTGCAATTTGCGCCCGACGCGCAAGGCCAGGCCGCGCTGGCGGCGTTGGGTAGGTCCTACTCATCGTGGATCGCGTTCCCGCAGCCGCCGACCAACCTCGTGAACTTCGGCGAGGCGGTCGACTTCCCGCTCATCTTCGGCGTGATCGTCGTCGTCTTCGGGGTGGGAACCCTTCTGCATCTCCTGCTGACGAGCGTCAACCGGAGGCGGCGGGAGATGGGCCTGCTGAAGTCGCTCGGCTTCGTGCGGCGCCAGATCGTCTGGTCCGTGTCGTGGCAGACGACGACGGTCGCCTTCATCGGCATCCTCCTCGGGGTCCCCCTGGGCGTCGCCGCGGGACGGGCGGTCTGGAGCGCGTTCGCGAACAACCTCGGGGTGGGCACCGGCCCGGTGGTCACCGCCTCGACCATGGTGCTCGTGGCGCTGGGCACGCTGTTGGTTGCGAACGCGCTGGCCGTCGTGCCGGCGTACGTGGCGGCCCGTGCGCGGCCGGCGTCGCTCCTCCGGGTGGAGTGAGGTCCGCTCCCGTCGGTCCGGTTCAGGCTGGGCTCAAGCGTCGAGCCGGGTGAGGTCCTCGAAGGTCTCGCGGCGCACGGCGACGCGGGCGGTGCCGCCGGCGACGAAGACCACGGCCGGGCGCGGCACCTTGTTGTAGTTGGACGCCATGGAGTACCCGTAGGCGCCGGTGACGGGTGTGGCGAGGACATCACCCACCTCGAGGTCGTCGGGGACGAACGCATCGGGGACGACGAGGTCGCCGCTCTCGCAGTGCTTGCCGACGACGCGCACCGGCCGCGGGCGCGGCGCGTGCGTGGCCCGGGGCAGGAAGGCCTCGTAGCCGCTGCCGTAGAGGACGGGGCGCGGGTTGTCGCTCATGCCGCCGTCGACGCTGACGTACGTCCGGATCCCGGGCAGGTGCTTGACCGTGCCCACGGTGTAGAGCGTGATGGCGGCGGTGGCGACGATGGAGCGGCCGGGCTCGGCGGAGAGGCGCGTGGCCGGGTCGACCCCCGTCTTCTCGCAGGCCTCACGCACCGCGGCCGCCCACTCCGCCTGCGTCGGCGCGGTCTCGCCGTTGACGTAGGCGACGCCGAGGCCGCCGCCGACGACGAGCTCGTCGAGTCCGAGCGGCGCGAAGAACGCGCCGAGCACCTCTATCGCCTGCTCGAACGACGCGGCCTCGAACACCTGGCTGCCGATGTGGGCGTGCACGCCGACGAGCTCGACGCCGGGCAAGAGCTCGAGCGCGGCGACCGCCTCGGTGGCGGCGCCGGAGGAGACGGAGAAGCCGAACTTGGAGTCCTCCTGCCCGGTGCGGACGAACTCGTGGGTGTGTGCCTCGACCCCGGGCGTGACGCGGACGAGGACCTTCGGGCGCTCGGAGGTGGGCGGGCCGGACTCGAGCAGGCCGCCCAGGCGGGCGATCTCGTCGAACGAATCGACGACGATGCGGCCGACGCCGGCCTCGAGGGCGGCGGCCAGCTCGTCGCTCGACTTGTTGTTGCCGTGCAGGACGAGCCGGGCGGCGGGGACGCCGGCGGAGAGGGCGACGTGGAGCTCGCCGCCGGAGGCCACATCGAGCTGCATCCCCTCCTCATGGGCGAGACGCGCCATGGCCCGGCACAGGAAGGCCTTGGTGGCGTAGGCGACGCCGTCGCCCCACGCGGCCACCGCCTCGCGGCAGGCGTGGCGGAGGTGGTCCTCGTCGTAGACGAAGAGCGGCGTGCCGAACTCCTGGGCCAGCTCCATGAGGTCGATGCCGCCGACGCGCAGGTGACCGTTCTCGCCGACCTCTGCGGTGCGCGGGAGGAGGTGGCGCTGCAGGGGCGCCGTGGCGAGGTCGTGGTCGACGAGCGGCGGCTCCGTCGCGGCGGGAGCCGGCGGCGCCGGGTGTGCCGGGGGATGCGTCGGCATGGGAGTGCAGGATACGGCAGCCTTCGCGGTGGTCGTGAGGCTCGACGGGCCGGGCGGTACCCGCAGACTACGATCGTCGTCTGCTCGTGAACCGGCGATCGTCCGTCGCGATCGGCACGAGCGAGCTCCCGCCCCCGTAGCTCAGCGGATAGAGCACCGGCCTCCGGAGCCGGTGGCGCAGGTTCGAGTCCTGCCGGGGGCGCCCTGCCGGGGGCGCCCAAGATTCCGGGGCTCTTCGGATTCATCAGCGGGGTTGTCGGGCCGATGTGGAGTTCCGTTCGCATGTCCTGTGAGCCCGGGCGCCTCTCGGGTGTACCGACGTGCATCGGACTCGAGGTTCTTGATTCGGCCAAATTCGATAACCCATAGGTTCTTGACTTCACGAGAAGTTAGAAGCCCGGGTCTGATGCAGTGAAATGACAGCTCCCCGCCAGATTCCGATGAGCCGATTCCGGCTGATCAGAAGCTGTATCCGATGACCGCCACCCTGTGTCCATCTGGTCGACGTTGTCTGAGGTGTGGAACGGGCCGTTCTTCTCGGCTAGAGATCTCACGCTTCTGCAGGTTGCTTGGCGAGGACTCGCTTCAAGAGATCACGGAACTTCTCCGGCTGCTCGAGGTGGGGTGTGTGTGCGGACTGTTCGAACCACACCAACTGTTTGCTACGTGCCTCCAGGGAGGCCGTGAAACGCTTCGCTGCCTCCCCTGGGGCCACCTGGTCGAGGCGACCCTGCACCATCACGACGGGGACCTCCAGACGAGCCACTGAGCGCGTCAGGTCCATGCTTGCGAGATCAGACAGCAGTGCTGCCTGGGTCGAGCTCATCCCCCGAATGGTCCGAATGATGTCCCCCACCGAGTAGTCGGGGGACATCACCATGCTGACGAGGAGCCCACGGGCCAAGGTGTTGTAGGTCTCATTTGTGGTCACACCACCGAAGTTGGTAGCCCAGCGGACCCGGGTCGAGAACTGCTTCAGCTTGACGTGCGGGGGCGGTCCGATGGCCTCGAGCTGCCGGATCGCGCGTCGCTTGCCGCGCTCGACGGCCGTCGTGAGGGCGAAGTCGTAAGCACTGTTGCCGGCGGCCGTACCATCGATGTCCATTCCGACCGCCACCAGCGCGTCGACGAGGTCCGGTCGCCGTGCGGCAGCGAAGGCCCCGATGGCACCCCCGAAAGAGAAGCCGATCACAAAGACCTCTCTGCCGAAGCGGTCTCGCAACCACTCGAGGAGGGAGATGGTGTCGGACACCATTGCGTCGAGGGTGATGCCGTCACGCTCCTCTGGTCCCCGCAGCGATCGTCCGCAGCCACGCTGGTCCCAATAGACAACCGTGAAGGCTTGCTCGAGCCCGAGGAGATGCTCAAAACGCCGCGCCTCGTTCATCATCGGCAGGCCCGGACCCTGTTGGATCAGCAGGAGCACCGGGTTGGAAGCATCAACCCCCCGAATGCGGATCCACTGGGACGTGTCACCGAAATGGACTTCCTCGCGCTGGTCAATAAGCATTTCGTCTCCCATTCATGGGGTCGATCGATCGCTGTGGTCGTGCCGCCGACGTCGGTCAGCTGGCGAGCGGTACACGGATCCGCCGATCCGACTGTCCCAGCGCTCGTGGTAGGGGTGGACTCCGAAGACCTTTGCCAGCGCCGCTAACGGTGGAAGAAGCAGGTTCTGCGCCCAAATGGGTGGCGACGTCGCCCTGATCTCGCGCCGGAAATGCCAGAAGGTGGCCCCGAGCTGGAGTGGGTTTTTCGGTGCTCCCCTCGGTGTGGTCCTGCCGTCGTTGACCAACCCCGCCAAGGCTTCGTGGAACTCCTTGGTCCGCAGGGCCGGCCGCAACTCGACGATCCCTTCGATATCCACCGATCCCGCGTTTCCCTCGGAGTGAGGGGCCCCAGCAGGCACGACGATCGTCTCACCCGCTTGCGCTACCAGTTCGCGACCGTTCAGGGTGAAGTGGGCCTCACCCTCCTTGATCGTGAAGCGCTCTTCTTGGTGAGGGTGGACGTGCTCGGTGATCACGCCACCGGGCACGCTGCGCCAGTTGAACCGGACCAGGGCTCCGTTGCTGTCCTCGGCCAGGGCCGTGTACTCGATCCATTCGCCCGTGGCAGGGTTGAAGAAGGGTCTGAAGCCGGTCACGTCGCCTGTGGGCGGAGCCGAACGGCGGCTGATGGACGAGGAGCTCGTAGGCCGGCTAGGTCGTGGAAGCCGGCGGCAGCGGTCGTCAAGAGCAGAATCCCGGCGGCGATGCCGGTGGTGGCGACAAGAGCAGTCCCCGACATCGTGGCAACCAGGACCACAGGACCGACGATCAACACCCAGCCCACCGGGCGATACCGCGGGATGTGGACCAGGTGGTCGAGCCAGAGCAGAAGTGGTCCGATCGTGATGGCGATGGATGGCAGAACCCAGTCGGAATGACCTGCGGCAATGACGATGACTGGAAGCACGAAGGCCGCGACAAGCTCGATCACGGTCCCGATGGTCACGGATCGTTCGATGCGCCCGGCTTCTTGACCCGGTGGACGCGGACCGGTGCCCGCGGTGACCCGGATGCCGTAAGCCAAAACGGCGATGACTATCACGGCGAAGGCGCCGGCCAGCGCGATCCCCGCGGGCTTGTGCACGTTGAGGCTGCCGCGAAGGAGCCACAGGGTGGCGAAGGCCAGCTGGATGAAACCCCCGACACGCCGTACTCGTCTCGACCATGCGACAGCTGGACTCAGCTCGCCAACCGGCGTCACGAGATCCGTCATTTGGCGCTCTCCTGCGCTTGGTACCAGCTGACTGTCTCGGTGACCGCTGCGGTCAGCGGTGTCCCGACCGTCCCGAACGTGTACTCGAACTTGGTGGTGTCGAGGACGAAGGGTTCGTCGAACTCGTAGGTCATCTCTACCAACTCACGCATGGTGGGGTTGAACACGCCGAGGGCACGCATGACCAACTTGGGGACGGAACGAACTGCGACCGGATGCCCGACCTCGCCGACAACGAGATTGAGGAGCGCTCGGGTGGTCACCGTCTCGGGTCCGGGCAGGTGCCACACCTGGCCGACCGCCCGGGCGTCCGTGCCCAAGGTGGCCAGTCCGACGGCCATGTCGGGGACATAGCTGTAGGTGTGAAGCAGATCGGGGTTGCCGAGGAAGTCGGCGCGCTTGCGGGCGACGGCATTGGCGAAGACCCGTTCACCCAGCGTCGTCTGTGTCACCCCCGCGCCAAAGAAGTCCGATGCTCGCCCGATGGCGATCTGGACACGACCCGCGTCCGCGGCGGAGAGCAGTTCTTGGGTCATAGCGGCGCGGGCACGGCCCTTGATGGTCGTCGCGGCCAGCGGGAGGTCCTCCGTCATCGGCGTGCCATGGGTGGGCCCGTATGCGTACAGGTTCTCAAGTGTCACCAAGAGCGCGTCGTTACGTTCGGCAGCACCCAAAACGCCTCGCTGAAGCGGCGGGAAGCGTTTTGGCCACTCGGTGTAGGGGGCATTGAGGCATTGGTAGATGACCGATGCGCCCTTCGCCGCGTCGATCGCGGCTTCGGGATCGGTTACGTCCGCAGCCCGCCAATCGATACCCTCGACCAGCGTCGACGGTCGGTGCCTGGACACGGCGCGGACCGGAAGACCCAAGCGGTACAGGTGAGCGGTGAGTGCGTTTCCGACTTGGCCGGTCCCGAACACCACGTGGAGATGATCCTCGCCCATGGCAGGATCCTTTCGAGGGACCTGAATCCGGGGCCGCCGTCGGCGGCCGAGCCTCGGTCCCTTTTCCTGAGGGTAGGCATGATTTCCAATACATGCAATTGATTTCTGGAATATGGCGACTAAGCTGCACTCTTATGGCGGAATGGAGCTTCCTGACTAACCACTCCCGGGTCCTCCTGTGCATCGCTCACGACCCTGGGATGCGCCTGCGCGACATCGCCACCACGTTGGGGATCACCGAACGCACGGCCTTTGCGATCGTCGACGATCTCATTGCCGCCGGCTACGTCGTCAAGGATAAGGAGGGCCGCCGCAACCGCTACTCCATCCAGACCGAGTTGCCCCTGAGAGAAGTTATCGGTCGCGATCGGACCATTGGTGAGGTGCTGGAGTTGCTCGTGGACGCCACGAAGCGAACCGAGAAAGCGGGGTGATCCCGAGCGTCGTTTCACTAACGGTGTCTGGGGGGGGGCGCCTGTGAACGTGCTCGCAAGAACAACGTGAATGAGTGAATGGCGGTAGCCGGCGGTAGAAGAAGCATCAGCCGTCCACTGGAACCGCGGTGATCATGGACCGCCGTTGACTTCGGCCGACGGAGCGGGCGGCCCGTCTCCGCGGTAGGGTGGGTGCCTCGTCCCCTTGGGAGAGTCGCTTCGCTTGGGCAGGACGGCCACGTCGGCCGACGCCGCCCCGTGCAGGCTCGACGCCTCGACCGAGCCTCTCTGAGGAGCATTCGTGCGCGTCCCGGATCTGCCCATCGAAGGCCTTGATGGTCGCGCTCGCTCTTTCGGCATTCTCAGCTCCTTCCCGCCGACCGCGTGCGGTCTGGCTACCTTCACGGCTGCGCTGGCGTCCGGGTTGGCGGCAAACGACTCTGAGGTAGGCGTCGTGCGAGTCGTGGACGACGCGGGCGTACAAAATCCGCAAAGCGAACGTGTCGTAGGCAACCTGGTCAATGGATCGCGGCACTCGCTGGTTGCGAGTTCAGACTTGCTGAACCAGTTCGACGTGGCGGTGATACAGCACGAGTACGGGCTCTACGGAGGAGCCGACGGAGAAGAGGTCCTGGAGATCCTCGGCGGTCTTCACGTCCCTTCGATCGTGATCGCGCACACGATCCTCAAGAATCCGACGCCACATCAGCGGACCGTGTTGAACGAGGTTGCCGCCCTGGCGGACCGGGTGGTCGTGATGACGGAGGCGGCCCGAGTCAGACTGTGCGATGGCTTCGACGTGGATGCTTCCAAGGTGGCCACCATTGCCCACGGTGCCGCTATCCCTGCTCGACGGGTGGTGCCAGACCGGACGGGTCGGCCGGTCATATTGACCTGGGGGCTCATTGGCCCCGGCAAGGGAATTGAACGTGCCATCGAGGCCATGCGAGCGCTCCACGATCTCCCCATGCGGCCGCGTTATCTGGTCGCTGGCCGAACCCACCCCAAGGTGCTCGCCACCCACGGAGAGTCGTACCGTCGCGACCGAATTGAGCAGGCGCAGCGGCACGGTATTTCCTCGTCGGTCGATTTCGATGACGACTACCGCGATGTGGCGTCGCTCACCGCCTTGATCCAATCGAGCAAAGTGGTCGTGCTGCCGTATGACTCCAAGGACCAGGTGACATCCGGCGTCCTGGTTGACGCCATCGCGGCCGGAAGGCCGGTGGTGGCGACGGCATTTCCGCACGCCGTCGAGTTGTTGTCCAGCGGCGCCGGACTCGTGGTCGACCACGATGACCCCGACGCGATGGCACTTGCTCTGAGAAGGGTCCTCACGAGACCTGAGCTGGCCGCCAGCATGGCCGCGGAAGCGTCCCGCCTGGCGCCAAGCCTTGGATGGTCGGTGATAGCGGGCGAATACCAGCACCTGGCCAGAGGCATTCTCAGCGAACGTCTGGCGTTGGTGTGAGCTCGGCGCTGAGACCTCCTGAGCCGAACTTCGGCCACCTCATCTCCATGACGGACGAACGAGGCACGTTCGAGCACGCCCTCTTCCGCGATCCAAGACCCGAGCACGGCTACTGCACCGACGACATGGCCCGCGTGCTTGTCGTTGCCGCGCGTGAACCATGTGGCACACCGGCGCTACGCCACATGGCCGTGCTCAGCCTGCGCTTTCTTCTCGAAGCGTTGGGACCGCAGGGCAAGTGTCGAAACCGAATGAACCGGCGTGGCACCTGGGAAGATGCCCCGGCACTCAACGACTGCTGGGGCAGATGCATCTGGGGTCTGGGCACCGCGGCCTCGCAAAGCGACGACGACGAGATACGACATCGGGCCACTCGTGGACTCGAGCAAGCAATGAGACCGCGCTCACCCTGGCCGAGGGCGACGGCATTCGCCGCACTTGGTGCAGCCGAATTGCTCAGCGTCCATCCCGGCCACAGGTCGGCACGAACCCTGCTAACCGATGCCGCCGATTCGATGACGCGGGTCGGCTGGGATGCCGGGTGGCCCTGGCCCGAGCGGCGACTCACCTACGCCAACGCCACCGTCCCCGAGGCGATGATCGCCGCGGGTTCAGCACTTGATCGTCCGATCCTCGTAAAGCTCGGGCTGGAGCTCTTGGAATGGCTGCTCGATCGCGAGAGCCAACAAGGGCATCTCTCGGTCACCCCCGTCGGGGGTCGCGGTCCCGGTGACCACGGTCCGGGATTCGACCAACAGCCCATTGAGGTGGCGGCAATGGCCGATGCGTGTGCCCGCGCCATGACTGTCGACAACAGCCCGCGGTGGGTGGACGGCGTCACCGCTGCCGCCGATTGGTTTCTGGGTGACAATGACGGATCGGTCGTCATGTGGGACCCCGTAACCGGCGGGGCCTTCGACGGCTTGGAGATCGGCGGAGCCAATCTCAATCAGGGCACAGAGTCCACGCTCGCCCTCCTTTCGACCCTGCAGCACGCACGGTCGCGGGTGAGCGTCTTGCAATGACTTTGCTGGATTCACGCGTCGTCCGTCGCAGCCCGGTGCACATGGCGGCCGACAGGTCGCGGGTGGTGACCCGCCTCTTCGTCCCGGGGCACGAGGGGTTCGACCAACAAGAATCGCGATCCTCCGCGGTCTTGAAACGCGTCTTGGCGTTGCCGGATGAAGAGGTTCAGCGGAGCTTGGACGATGTCATCGAGCGGTTCGAGGGGCGACATCATTGCTTGACCGAGACATTCCTCCGGCACGCAGACGAGCTCTCGGATCGCCTCGACCCCGAATGCGAGCTGTCCGACACCCGACGCCTGCTGCTTGGTGCGACCTTCACGAGTGAATACGCCATTGAGGGTGCCGCCCTCTGCAATCCGAGCATGATTATGCATCCTGACCAGACGGGTATCAGCCGCGGCAGCCTACGCTTCGTAATGAGCGTCCGAGCAATCGGTGAAGGACACTTTTCTTCGATCGGATTTCGGACAGGGACGATCACCGGATCGGGTGAAATTGATCTCGACCCGGCACCACAATTCGCCACGCAGGGGTGCCAGGAGACTGCGATGCTCGTGGGCGACGTGTTCAGAGGAGAGCTGCGTCGACTTCGTGGAGGCGGCGATGACGCGGATTACGTGCTGGGTCGCCTCGGAAAGAGGTTCACCGAGGCGGAGCTGGAGAGCAGGCTCAGGCTATTGGAGAAGCACGTGGCGACTCGAAAGCAGGCGAGGAGGATCATCGGCCTCATCCGCCGCATCGCTGAAAGGACCTACGGTGTCAGATTCGACCACAACACGCCGTTGTGTGAGCGGGTGCTGCTGCCCGCAATGAGTGCGGAGTCCAACGGCATGGAAGATGCTCGCTTCGTCCGGTTTACCGACGACGATGCCAGCGTGACCTACTACGCCTCCTATACGGCCTACAACGGCACCGACATCGGCCAGCAACTCCTCGAAACCAAGGACTTCTTGACCTTTACCGCCTCGCCGATCGTGGGGGCCTCCGCGGCCAACAAGGGCCTCGCCCTCTTCCCTCGCCGGATCGCTGGCCGTCTCGCCGCGCTCTCTCGAAGTGACAGAGAGTCGAACACCATCACCTACTCGGACAATCCCCGTCGCTGGGAAGACGGACAGCCTTGTCAACAGCCGACGAAATCCTGGGAGGTCATTCAACTCGGCAACTGCGGCTCACCGATTGAGACCGAGGCTGGTTGGTTGGTGCTCACCCATGGCGTCGGCCCGATGCGGACCTACAGCATCAGCGCCATTTTGCTGGACCTCGAAGAGCCCACTCGAATCATCGGCCAGCTTCGCGAGCCGCTGCTCAGCCCGGCTGCCGACGAGCAGGACGGTTACGTGCCCAACGTCGTCTATTCGTGTGGTGCCCTCGTCCATTCCGGCACCTTGGTCGTTCCCTACGGAATAGCCGACTCTGCAATCGGTATCGCCACCGTGCCCCTGGACGAGCTTCTCGCCACCCTGACAGCCACCCCCGATTGACTCGCGTTTCACCTTGAATGACTGGAGAACACCATGCCTGACAGATCCCCTCAGAGGCCGTCCGGAAAGAAACCTGGCAAGTCCCTCAAGGAAAAGAGGCAAGCAAAGAAGGAGAAGCGCGGCGAGCGAGACAAGAAGGCGGATCGCATCGGTCTGGGGCGCTGAGACCCGGTGCGAATTGCGGTACTCGCACCTATTGCATGGCGAGTCCCGCCGCGCCACTACGGACCGTGGGAGCTCTTTGCCTCGCTCCTGACTGAAGGACTCGTGACGCGGGGGCACGATGTGACGCTCTTCGCCGTGGGTGACTCCGAAACGTCGGCTCGTTTATGCAGCGTCGTGCCGCGGGGTTGGTCGGAGGATCCGACTATCGACCCGAAGGTTGCCGAGTGCCTGCATGTATCGCAGGTCTTTGAACGGGCGTCTGAGTTCGACGTCATCCACAACAGCTTTGACTTTCTCCCGCTCACCTACTCCTCGTTGGTCTCGACGCCGGTCGTCACAACAATTCACGGCTTCTCGTCGCCACGGATTGTGCCGGTGTACGCCAAGTACAGCCAGAGCACGTTCTATGTCGCGATCAGCGATGCGGACAGGCATCCCGCTCTCGACTACGTGGCCACGATCCATCACGGGATAGCGACAGCAAGGTTCACTTTCAACCCCACTTCTGGGTCCTACTTGGCCTTCTTCGGCCGCATCCACCCGGAAAAAGGCGTGGTTGCAGCGATTGATGTGGCCGAGAAGACCGGTATTCCACTCCGTATAGCCGGAATCATTCAGGACGGTCCTTACTTCAACCGGGAGGTCGTACCACGACTGGACGGCGACCGCGTGCGATTCGTGGGGCCCGTCCGAGCCGAGGATCGCTCATCCTTCCTCGGGGGCGCCGTGGCCCTCCTTCATTTGATTGACTTTGACGAGCCGTTCGGGCTCTCGGTTGTGGAAGCCATGGCCTGTGGCACGCCCGTGATTGCTTTCGACCGGGGATCCATGGCGGAAATCATCGTCGACGGTACGACGGGCTCTCTGGTGTCGGACGTCGCTTCGGCGGCTGCTGCTGTTGTGCGAATCGGTCAACTCGACCGGCAGACAGTTCGAGATGTGGCTGTGCGAAGGTTCAGCCATGACCGAATGGTCGACGAGTACGTCGCCGTCTATCGACATGCAATTGCCGAATATCACCGGCAATCGTCCGGGTCCGTCAACGTTGCCAATGGTTTTAGGGCTCGCCGGGTCTGATCTGTTCTGGATCACCAGAAGGACACGCCTCGATCACGGCTTGGTGATCCAAATTGGCGATCAATGAACGACCACTGAGAGGACTGAGACGAATCAGCTGGACGAAACACCCAGGCGAGCGGGACTCAGTCGAACCGAGAAGACGGCGTGGGAGAACCCGAACGGCCCTCCGGAGCCGGGGGCGCCGGTTCGAGTCCTGCCGGGGGCGCTCTGCGTGTCGTTTAAAGACGGGGATGGAATCGCTTCACCTACCGCGACGTGCAACGGTTCGCGACGCTCGCTCACCGGTTCGTGCGCTTGTCTTCAAGGTCGTCGATCCACCGCTGAATCCAGTCGAGGAGTTCTGGGTGGCCCTCTTCGACACCCGAGAGGCCCTCGACGATGAGGCCGAGCTGAAAGCTCGTCACTGCGGCCACGATGACCTTCAGGGGGAACTGGGATTCGTCGAGGCCGTAGTCACGAAGGGCCTGCCCGAAATGGTGCTCAAAGATCGTTCGGAACCGAGCGTGTACCTCGGTGAGACGCGTCCGGAGAACCGGCATGTTCCAGCCCATCGCCAAAAGCTCAAGGAGGATCTTGGGGAAGCGTGAGGTCGGCTCGTTCACCCAGAACTGCGAACCGAGCCGCCACTTCTCGGCGAAGGTCAGGTTCGGGTCGGCATAAAGGCCTTCGAGGGCCATGGCAAGTTGTTCCACAAATCGCGCAAGGGTCTGTGTGAGCAACTCCTCCATTGATCCGAAGTAGTAATGGACCAATCCGTGATTGACGCCCGCCGCTTCAGCCACGGCCCTGGTCGTGACGCCCGCATAGCCGACCTCATAGAGGAGACGCTCGGCGGCGTCCATGAGCGCGACCGTTGCCTGCTGGCGCGCGTCCGAGGTCTTCCGCTGATCGAAGGCCCGGACCATCAGCAGGCGGCCGCGCCCGCCGACGACGATCCCACATCCTCTTGACGGTTAGTCACTCGTATTGGATACTAGTCCAAGTCGATCGACTTATCAGTTCATTGTTCCTGTCACGCACGGCGCCTCGGCTCGGCTGGAGGGTGCCGGAAGGAGAAAAAGGACTGAAAACGTGCGATGCTTCGAACTGGAGGACGCGAGCCGCAACTGCAGCGATCCGTGCCGGTCCGGCAACGAGGAACGGCCGCTGCGACGTGGTCGCTACTGGCGAAATCGAGGAGAGGGCGCATCTCTCGGCGGCCTCGGGAACGACGCAAAGGCTCCCCGACGGGGAGGTGACAGATGACGATCACCGATGCACTGGCGGCGTGGGGTTCGTACGATCTCGACGACCCGTTCCCGGTGTTCGCGCAGGTGCGCGACCTCGGACCGGTACACGCGGTGACGCTGGCCGACGGGCATGGCGCCTGGCTGGTGGTCAGCTACGAGGAGGCACGTGCCGCCCTCAACGAGTCGCGGCTCTCCAAGGACATGCACGCGGCGTTGGCAACGGGCTCCGGCGTCGTGGCCGAAGGCCTACCCGGGCCGGCCTTCGCCCGCCACATGTTGACCGTCGACCCCCCTGATCACACCAGGCTGCGGCGGCTCGTCTCAACCGCCTTTTCCGTGCGGCGAGTCGAGGCGTTGCGCGCCCGAATTCAGGCCATCACAGACGACCTTCTCGATGACATCGCACGGCAAGGACCCGACAGCCGGATCGACCTCGTTGCCGCCTTCGCCTTCCCGCTGCCCTTCACGGTCATCTGTGAACTCCTCGGCGTACCTCAACGCGACCGCTCCCCGCTCGGTGAGGGGTTCACCAGGCTGCTCGTCCCCACATCCACTCCCTCCGAGTTCGCGGCAGCCAAGGAGGCGTCCGACGCGGTGGTGGCCATGTTGAAGGCACTCGTCGAGACCAAGCGGATCGACCCTGGTGACGACCTCGTCTCGGATCTCATCAACGCCCGCGATGGACAAGAGGGCCTCGACGACCAGGAGCTGCTCTCGACCATCTTTCAGCTGATCGTCGCGGGTCATGACACAACAGCCAGCCTCATCGGCAACAGCGTCGTCGCGCTGTTGCGCAACCCGGCGCAGCTCGCCCAGCTCCACGCTGACCCCACGGGGGTCCCCAAGGCCGTGGAGGAATTCCTCCGCTACGACGCACCGGTCCCTCATTCGACGTTTCGCTACACGGCCGCCCCGGTCACGCTCGGTGGTGTGGCGATTCCCGCCGGTGAACAGGTCATCATCTGCCTCGCCGCGGCAAACCGGGACGCGGACCGATACACCGGCCCCGAGGAGCTCGACCTTGGCAGGGATGAGGCTCGTCACCTCGCATTCGGACACGGCATCCATCACTGTCTCGGTGCGCCGCTGGCCCGCCTCGAGGGCCAGGTCGCCCTCGAGTCGCTCCTGCGCAGGTACCCGGAGATCGCCTTCGCCGTACCGGCGCCAGACTTGCACTGGGGGCACGGCGACGGCCTCGTTCTGCGTGGGCTGTCGGAGCTCCCGGTCATCCCGGGCCGGTCCCGCCCGAGGTCACGACCGTGACCGGGGATCGGGAGATGTCGAGCCGGCTCGATGACACATGGCGCGGGGTCGATCAGGGGTGGGGCCGGCGGGCCGTGGACTTCTCCACCCTCAGCGAACCCGGCAACTGCCGGGAATATGTCGCTCTGCACCACCGGCTGGGCGTGAGCGCCAGAGACAGGCTGCTGGACATCGCCTGCGGGGCTGGTCTGGCGGTTGAGCTGGCCGGTCTGCGCGGCGCCCGGTGTGCGGGTATCGATGCGTCGGCGCGCCTGATCGCCGTGGCCCGGGATCGCAACCCAGACGCCGACCTGCGGGTCGGGGACATGCACTCCCTGCCGTGGGAGGACGGCGCTTTCGACGTCGTGACCAGCTTCAGGGGCATCTGGGGGACGACCCCCGGAGTGATGAGCGAGGTGTACCGCGTCCTGGTCCCCGGAGGCCGGGTGGGGCTCACGGTGTGGGGGCACATCAAGGCATCACCGGGCGCGTGGGCGCTGGCGCCGTTCTCTCTCGCCGCGGCCCCCAAGGTGGAGAACCAAGCCGCCATGGTGGCGCTCGGCCGGCCGGGCGTCGGCGAGACATTCCTTCAGGAAGCTGGTTTCACCGACGTCGAACGCAACGACATCCCCTTCGTATTCGAGTCCGCCGATCCAGAGCTGTATGCACGAGCCCTGGCGTCGACCGGTCCGGCCTTTGAGGCCATGGAGGCGGTCGGTGAGGAGGCGTTCCAGCAGGCGGCGGTGGAGCTGGCTCGTGAGAAGGTCCGCGACGGCCTCCCCCTCCGGGCGCCGGTTGCCGTCGTGGGTTACATCGCCAGCAAGCCCGCCGCACGGGTCCCCAGCGGCGATCGCACTGCGAGCCTCCAAGCTGACGAGTCAGAGTTGGGCACAGGCTTCCTAGAAGCGCCGAGGCGCACGCCTGAGGGCCAGCGACTGTTCGACGACGATTTAGACGGGGTCGGCTACGTGACGAACGTGTCACGACTGTGGGCCCATATGCCGGCCACTCTCGACGGCTTGTCCGACCTCATGGACCAGTTGACTCGGGCCGGTTCGCTCACCCTTCGGCAACGGGCGGTCCTGGTGACGGCCGCTGCATCAACTCTGGGTGATTCCTATTGCTCGCTGGCGTGGGGCAAGAGGCTCGCGGCCGAGTTGGGATCAGAGGTTGCAGCGGCGGTCATTCGGGGCGCAGACGACGGTCTGGACGCCGAAGCGCGGGCGCTGGCCCGTTGGGCTCGAGCCGTCGCCACGGACCCGAATGCCATTGAGGCCATAGGGGTCCAGGGTCTGCGAGACGCCGGCTTCGACGAGACGCAGATCTTCGCCATCACGGCCTTCGTGGCGCTCCGCCTGGCCTTTTCGACCATCAATGACGCGCTGGGTGCAGCGCCAGACTCCCAACTTGGCAGGTCGACGCCAGCGCCGGTTCTCTCGGCCGTGACGTTCGGCCGCCCGCTGGGGCCCGATCATGAGTAGCCAGACGGGCGTTCCGAGAGGAGCGCTTCTTGCGGCCTCGATCGGTCGATCCGGGGCAAACCTCCGGACTGTCAGGCGTGGTGGCGGGCGCCACCCGAGAAGGTGTTGTAGTCCTGTGGGGACGTCCCCTGCAGGCAAATGAGAAGGAGCAAGCACATGACAACCACGGACACACCCGTAAACAACGGCGTCAACGTCGAGTTCCTCCTGGGCGCTCGGGGGTTGCTCACCGAGACGCCCGAGGCGGCGCAGTTCCAGTGGCGGGCAACCAGTGAGTGGCAGAACGGCACCCACAGCCAATCAACGGTCGAGAGCTTCTTCGGTCTCGGCGAGGAACAGAGCCACCGCACCCGGTACGTTTTTGATGCTGATCACCCGGAGATCTTCGCCTCCGAAGACAATGGCGCGACTCCTGTCGAATATGTTCTCGTGGCCCTTGCCAGCTGCCTGACCGCCGGCGTCGCCGCGGTGGCACAGAACCGTGAGATCCAGCTGCGCAGCGTCTCAGCGACGATCGAAGGTGGCATGGACGTACGCGGCATCCTCGGCATGGACAGCGATGTGCGCAATGGATTCAGCGACATCAAGGTTACCTACGACATCGACGCCGACGCGTCTCCCGACGACATCAAGGCGCTGGTCGCACAGTCACAGAAGCGCTCGGCTGTGTACGACATCATCACGAACCCCACCAACGTGAGCGTCCAGGTTCGCTGATCACAATCCCGCCGGACGAGCAGGCTGGTTTCTGTGCGCGCCACAACCGTCGTCGTCGGGGCCGGTCACAGCGGGTTGGCGATGAGCAGGTGCCTCTCAGAGCGCTCCATCGACCATGTTGTCCTCGAACGGAGCGAGGTCGCCAACTCGTGGAGGACCGAGCGATGGGATTCGTTGCGGTTGCTCACGCCGAACTGGCAATGCCGACTGCCCGGCCATTCCTACGGCGGCGGCGACCCCGACGGGTTCATGACCATGCCGGAGGTGGTTGACTTCATCACTGACTACGCGACGCTGATCGCGGCACCCGTGAAGTCCGGCACGCCAGTCTCTTCGGTGCGCCGCACCAATGGCGAGTACCGGGTGACCACGAACCAAGACGAATGGCGGTGCGAGACGGTGGTCGTCGCCACGGGAGCCTTCAACGTGCCCCATGTGCCGCCTTTCTCGGAAGCGGTGCCATCGTCGGTCGCAACCTTGACCCCGCTGGAGTACCGGAACCCGGAGCAACTCGGCGAAGGCGGCGTGCTCGTGGTTGGCGCATCGGCAACGGGGGTACAGATCGCGGCCGAGATTCAGCGCTCCGGCCGCCAGGTCACTCTCGCTGTGGGCGAGCACGTACGCGGACCACGCGTGTACCGGAACCGGGACATCCACTGGTGGATGGAGGCGGCCGGGGTACTCGATGAACGATACGACGAGGTCGACGACATCGTTCGGGCGCGGCGCGTTCCGTCCATGCAGCTCGCAGGCTCGCCCGAACGGGCCACGTTCGATCTCAATGCGCTCACGAGCATCGGCGTAAAGCTGGTCGGTCGACTTGCCGGCATCAATGGGGGGCGGGCCCAATTCTCCGGCTCCTTACGAAACAAGTGCGAGCTCGCAGACCTCAAGCTCGGACGGCTGCTCGACACAATTGATGAGTGGGCGTCTGCGAACGGTCTTGACGACTCGGTACCGCCGCCTCACCGGTTCTCACCGACTGGGGTGGACGACTCGCCTCCGCTGGGTCTCGATCTCGCCAGCGGTGAAATCGAGACAATCATTTGGGCGACGGGATTTCGCCCGGATTACTCGTGGCTCGACGTCAAGGTCCTCGATAACAAGGGGATGATTCGGCACGATGGAGGCGTCGTCGATTCACCCGGCATGTTCCTAGTAGGAAGCCCGTTCCTGCGCCGACGCAAGTCGAGCTTCATCGACGGGGCCCGAGCCGACGCTGAAGAGCTCATTGTTGAATTGACTGCCTACCTGGACGCGAGAGCGTCGTCGGCAAGCGACTGACGGTCGAAGCGATCAGTGAGAGCACCGGGATTCGACCCTTCCGAGGCCATTGCGATCCCATTCTGACAATCGAAATCAATGGGACACGCGGCTGTTCGCCGGCGATAAGGTTCGTTTTGAGCTATCAAGCACGGGCGAGGCACGGTAGGGCGTCTCTGGCGGCAGAGAATGCGTCGGCCTCAGTCGCAAACTCCAAGCCCGAAAATTAAGCGATGGGCGTCCAACGCCATGTCTTCTGGATCGCGTCGGAATTCAGATTCGAATGTGCCGTTGGGCCGGCTGAAAATGTCGACGCATCGATCCACGGCCGGAGTTGAAGGGCTCGCCGAGACAGACCATGTTGGATCGTTGTACCAGCCGCGCCGACATCTCGTCATGTTAAGCAGCCAAAGCCGCTGTCGGCCCGATGCCTTTTGTTCTCCGCAATCTACGCGGCGCCGTATCGGCATACCACGACTGGTTGCGTGGAGACATCACCGCACGGGACTGCTTCCCCACGATCCCAGTGAGCGGAATCAGGCGGGACGTTATTTTGTGCGTGACGCTTGGTAGGTGGTTTCGGCAGCGTCGAACAGCGCTCGTACTGCTACGAGATCGTAGGGTTCCTCGATGAGCGTCTCGGGATCCCATTGCGATCGCGCAGCGTTGACGAAGTCTCCACCGTAGACGTGAATGGCCCCCGTGTAGCGGCGCAACGGATTGTGGACCGAGTGGATCGTGTCGTTCCCGAGAAGGACGACGTCTCGCTGGCGCAGATCCTTGCCCCCAGAGGCCATCAGCCGCCCCTGGCGGCGTCGATAGAAGGTGTTGTCCTCCTGTCCCCCGTAGATGCCGATCGCCGCCCACATCCGGTGGTCGTGGGGGTACAACGTCATGCCCGGGGGCCACACGGCATTGAGGACCGTCAGGGTCGGCGACAGATGCCAGATGTCGAGCCACCCAGATCCTGGCTTCTCGACCTCTTCTGGAACTTCATGGACGGCGCGCTCGAGGACCTCCTTCACCGCGAGCCGGGGATCGTCTTCCTCAGCGGCCGTGATGCAGCAGGTCACCAATTCGTCGCGGTCCATGGTGCCTCCGGCGGATGAAGGTTTCGACTCCTGGATAGAAGCCTAAGACCGCCCGCGCCGGCTGTCGACGCTGACGGAGCGAGAAAAGCAGGCGTCTGGGGATACGTGGGCTGGCAACTCCCGAGAACATCGATGTCATGGCGCCGGACGCCGGCAAGTCTTGGCAATTCAATCTGACAATCAAGTGCGGGCTACCCAGGAGACGGGCACGAACTCGTTGGACTGGATGCCCTGCTCAGACGACTACCTGTGATGAGCTGGACAGCCTGGACAATCCGAATAGGCCACCGGAGCAGGTGGCGCAGGTTCGAGTCCTGCCGGGGGCGCCCTCAGATGCCGGCGACCGCGAAGAGCTGCCAGCTCCCCGGGACGCCCTTGAGGTCGTGCACCCCGCGGTCGGAGAAGCTGATACCTGATCCGGCCACGAGGTCGGTCACCGTCTTAGTGACGAGAACCTCGTCCGGCTCCGCGAGCGCCTCCACACGTGCGGCAATGTGCACCCCGATGCCGCCGATGTCGTCGGCCCGCAGTTCGATCTCACCGGTGTGCAGACCGGCCCGGATGCTGACCTGCTCGCCACGCAGGGCCGACTGCAAGCCGGCCGCGCAGCGGATGGCCCGGGCCGGACCGTCGAATGTGGCGAGAGCACCGTCACCGGTCGACTTCACCATCCGGCCGCGCCAGCGGTCGACCTCCCTCCGGGTGAGCTTGTCGTGTTGGTCCAACAGTTTCCGCCAAGCGGTATCACCGAGACGGGAGGCCTCCTCAGTGGAGCCCACGATGTCGGTGAACAGTACGGTGGCGAGGACGCGGTCCCGCTCGTGGACCGAACGGCGGCCTGTGAGGAACTCCTCCACTTCGTCCACCAGCGCGCTCGTGTCCCCCACAAAGAAGAAGTGGTCCCTGCCAGGGAGCTCGACGAAACGGGCACCCGCGATGTGCTCGCTCAGGTAGCGGCCATTGCCCACGCGGATCGGGACGTCCTCCGACCGGTGCAAGACGAGAGTAGGGACCCGGATGCTGGGCAGGACGTCTCGCACGTCGGTGTCCTCGTTCATGTGCATGAGCGAGCGGTAGGCACCGGGGCTGGTGGCCCGGCGTTCGAAGGCGGCCCATCGGCTTCGGAACTCGGCGTCTTGCGCCCGTGACGGTGCGAAGACGTCGACGGAGTCGTCCCCTCCCCAGGCCGCGATCTTGGAATCAACGAATCGCTCGAACACATCGGATGGATACCCCCAGGGATAGCCGTCTGCCTCCGTCATGCGGGCGAACGTCCCATAGAGGACGAGTGCGGAGACGCGTTCGGGGTACGTGGCCGCGAACACCATGGACATCGGTCCGCCCTCCGAGATCCCGAGCAGTGCCGCGCGCTCGGAGCCGGCCGCGTCCATCACGGCCCGGACGTCCTGCATGCGGTCCTCTATGGTCGGCGCACCCAGAACCGGGTCGGAAAGGCCCAAGCCGCGCCGATCGAAGAGAATCAACCGGCTGAAGGACGCCAGCGACCGGAGGAAATCCGCGATTTCGGGGTCGTCCCAGGCCAGCTCGATGTGGGACACGTAGCCCGTAATCAGGACCAGGTCGAACGGACCGTCGCCCAGCACCTGGTAGGCGATGTGCACGTCGTCGGCAGTTTTCGCGTAGCGGGTCTGCGGGACGTCGACCACGGCGCAAGTCTCGCGGGCCGTGCGCACGTCTGCACGTGTGGATCCACGAGCAATGTCCAGGAGTTTCGCCAGCATGGAGGTGACGGCATCAGCTCGACCGCCTGGATCGCCCGACTGGCCTGCGGAACCGGTGCCGCAGGTTCGAGTCCTGCCCGGTGCGCCCTAAAGATCGCGATCGTCGGAACAAGGGGGGCAGGGGCGACTCAGACCTCGTCCTGGAAGAGTGGGGTTGATCCAAGCCCGCGCCAGCGGGAAAGGTCTCCGCCCGCTAGCGGATCCTGGCCACCCAAATTGACGTCGTGATTGTCTGTGGTCGACAAGTTGGACGCGGCTGGGCCTACTTGCCCTTCGCGACAACGGTGACGTGTTGCTGTGCGGAGACGTACACCTCGGGAACCGAGGCCGTCACGATGTGGGAAGGCCGCGACTCGTCGATCAATCGAGCCGTGCACCAGCGGTTGTCGGTGAAGCCGCTACCGGTGGCGGGGCTGCAGTGGAGCTCGGGGAGGATCTCGAAGCGAGCTCGGCTCGACAAGTCGCCGATGCTGCTACCGAACTTGTCGAAGCCGTGCGCCGTGAATTCGGTGGATGTCCCCGCTTGCATGGTCGTCGGGGTGATGGTCATAGCGCTCAGCCGGAGCCGTTGGAACCACCCATCGCTCCCCAGGCCTCAACGGTCGCCTTGGTCGCCACTGACGGAGCCGTCCCGCTCTGCCTCTCGCCGGTGAAATGGAACTCGGTGGTGAGCGTCGGTGTTGGGTCAGACGAGCCCGCTCGTGTCTGTGTGGTCGTGCGGGCCTCGGTGGCCGACGCCCTGGTGTCGGAGTTGGCCTGCGAGAGCCCGGCCTCGATCCCGATCGCCAGTGCCGCGGCCACGATCAAACTCACCAAGGCACGCCGCGGGGCCGCTACACAAGTCCTCTTGCCCGGTCTCCCGCCTTGAGGCAACTGAGTCTCTCCCCACTCCGTCGACCGGGAAGAAAACCCTAATGTTCCCCGCCAGCGGCCATCGCCAACCTGCGCCGTCGCCCAACATTCTTCACCCCATGGACCTCACGGTCAACGCGCCCGCGGCGCGACCTCTGAGCGACAGACGGCGACTGTCTTGAGACCTACCCGATGAACTTCAGGAACGCCTCGTTGACCTCGTCGGGATGCGTCCAGCCCACGTTGTGCGGTCCGCCCTCGATCTCGACAAAATCAACATCCTTGACGAGCCCGGGGATGCGGCGGCCCGTCGCGTCGATGGGCAGGATGCGGTCCTCGGTGCCCTGGACGACGAGCAGCGGCACGTCGATCTTCGGCAGATCGGCCCGGAAGTCCGTCAGCCAGGTCGCCACGCAGGCGTAGGTGGCGTAGGCCGACGAGCCGGCCGCGACCTGGAAACTCGCATTCCAGGCTTCGTCGCTGATACGGGTGCCACGGAACTTGTCGACGTTGTAAAAGTTGTCGAAGAAGAACTTGAACCAGTCGTAGCGGTCTTTGGTGATGTGCTCCTCGAACCCGTCAAAGACACTCTGAGGTACCCCTAAGGGGTTGTCGTCGGTCTGGAGCAAGAACGGCGGGATCGGTCCGAAAAGGGCAGCCCTTTCCACCCTCCCCGAGCCGTAGGTCCCGAGGTAGCGCGTGACCTCGCCCGTGCCCATGGAGAATCCGGCCAGAACGATGTCTTGGAGGTCGAGCTGGTCGAGCAGCTTCTTCAGGTCGGCGGCGAAGGTGTCGTAGTCGTAGCCACTCGTCGGCTGGCTCGAGTGCCCGAACCCCCGCCGGTCATAGGTGACGACGCGCTTGCCGGCGGCAAGCAGGACCGGGACCTGCTTCTCCCAGGAGTGGCCGTCGAGGGGGTAACCGTGGATGAGCACCGTGGGTTGCCCAGAGCCATGGTCCTCGTAGTAGAGCTCGATCGGGGCAGAGTTCTCCTGGCCGACAGTGACGTATGGCATCGGACGCTCTCCTTTCGTGTCATTGATCTGGCGTCGTTGATCCTTTGTCCACTCTGCGCCCACCTAGGGCAAACACGCAAGAACATTGAAGGAATCAGACCAGTTCATCCCGGGGCTGGAGCTCTGGGTCGTTGCCCGAGTAGCCGCACTGCTCGGCATTTCACCTTCGCTCACTTCCTTGGCTCACGGGGTAACTGGTCTCGTGCGTCCCCCTTACGTCGCAGGGTTGTGCCTGGCGCCAGTTCCCGGCTTCGTGTGACGCCGTCTGAACCTTCAGGGCACCACCACGAGCACCGGACCATGCCTGTTCAGCACGAGCCGGCGACCAACCGACCCGGCCAGCCGATGCAGCATTTTCGCTGACCGCCCTACGACGATGAGGTCGGCCTGCTCCGAGCACGCCACGTCGCTGAGAACGCGCGTCGCGTCACCCGTCCCTCTGACAAAACTCACCTCGACGCCGAGCATGTGGGCGCGCCTTGCCACTTCGGCGGCCAGCTGCTCGGCCATCTGGTCTCTTGTCTCCTCGGCGACTGCGTAGCCGAGCGGCGCGGTGGTGCCAAATGCCTCCTCCGGCTCGATCAGCGAGGTCGCGAAGACGGCCACAATCCGCCCATTGCCCCGCCGCGCCTCGCCCGCTGCCCACGCGAACGCGTCCCAGCTCGGTGGTGAGCCGTCAACACCGACGACGAGCACTGGACGACCGACGCAGTCAGCCGCATTGTCTCCGCTGGTCCCTTGCGCAGTTGGTATGGCTGTCATGTCACACTCCTTTCTCGCGTGTTGTCTTCATCAGCGAGCTCGAGCATTCGACTAAATGCCGGCAGGGCAGCACGCAAGGAGGCTGCCTCAGGGGACGGAAGTTTGCCGATGAGGACTTCGAAGACCGACGCTCCGACCCTGCGCACTGTGCTCAGGTGCTCGTGACCCGCCGGTGTGATGGCGACGCGCACGACACGCCCGTCCTGAGCATCTGACTGACGTTCGACCAGGCCGAGGCTCTCCAACTGGCTGACCAGGGCGGACATGGAGGGCTGGGTCACCCCCTCGCCGACCGCCAAATCCGTCAGACGGCGGGGACCGGTGCGCTCGATGGTCGACAGCGTCGAAAGCGCCGTCAAGCTCAGCTCCCGCGGGCGCTGGCGAATGCCGAGGGTGCCCAGTGCGAACAGAACCTCTCCGACGGACTGTCGCTTACCGCTCATGCAACTAGTATAGACACAACTATATAGTTAAATCAATGGATTATTCTCTGGGCGGTCCGATTGGAAATCGAAATCGGCCGGGCTGTTCAGACGGGGACGACGGGCTGGCGGGCGCTCCGGTGTCGTTGGAAATGGAGATCGAACCCCAGGAGTGAGCCAAGACAGGGCGCTCACCCCATTTGACTCCGACTTTCCGGCCGGCAAGCCGGCACCTCGGCCTCAAGCGACCGGATGTGCCTTCGTCACTTCTCGAGACCGGCGAAAGACCGAGGACCGGTCCACGCCCGGTAATTGTTGAGCGACCGTCAGCGGTGGGCCCGCCCGTTCGTTCGTGCGAGAGAGGACCTGCAACAACCCCAAGGTGGCCACCGCCAAAACGGCGACTAATCGCTCCGTCCAGCCGCGCAAAGTCACCGGGCTCATCTCGAAGAGAACAATGGCGCCGAGCTGTGGGGCACCCAGAATCAAAAGCAATCTCGCATTCTGTGTCGTGGTCGAGTTACGTACGAAGTCGGATCCGAAGACGAAAGCAGCGCCAGCCAACGCCAGGACCAGGATCGCCGTTCCTACGCTGTGGACCATCCCGTCAGCCGTTTCCGGAACCCGAAGGTGATCGATGTTGAACCCCGCGTCGAGAAACGCTCCGATTGCCGCACCGACAAGCATGAGCAGCCCGACCTGGCGCCATGCCCCGAACGGTCCGCAGCTAAGGCAAAGGCTGGCCGCTGTGGCCAGTGTCCCGATCCCCAAGGCCAAGAAGGCCGCTCGCATGAGCCACCCGTAACTGCCTAGTGAGTATTCGCTGATGGTGTGCTCGGCAGGGTTCAAGTTGGCCCGGATTCCATGAAGGGCTAAGACCGCCACAGCGAAAGCCGAGAGTCCGGCGACGCTCACGAGGCGCAGCCGTCCGAGCCAGACAGCCCTTACAAGACGAAAGAGATCCGTATGCTCCGCTGTTACGCCCGCCGAACCGCCCCCCCTGACTCGATGAGGTCGAACGATCAGGAGGTGGGGCCGCGGCGGTTTCCCCTGGACCGTCTGCTCCGGCAGACCCTGAGTTGGCAGGTGCACAGCGTCCATATTTCGGAACTCCACTGAAATCGTCCCGTCCAATTGAACATTTCATCCCCAAAGGATCCCGGCGTCAATCCTGCGGACAACTTGGTCGGTGCCACGGGACTACCGGGCGTCGGCCAGGACACGACGGGCTGAGGCACTCCATGAGGCCCCGGTGGCCAAGGGGTGACACGGGGGGCGCTCAGGCGTTATTCAGTTACTGCCCGGCGCGGCAGACTCGGTTGCTCCGTCGTTCCAAATCGCGTGGAGCACCGCGTCGGGCTTCTCAACCTGAGGGAGATGTCCGGCGCCGGTGAGGACCTGGAATCGGGCCCTCGGGATGGAATTGGCGTAGGCCCGCCCATAGTCGGGATTCGCGATGCGATCGCGCTCGCCCCAGAGCACCAACGTCGGGATCTCCAACCGTGCGAGACGATCCGCGAGCGTGGGGTCGTTCATCTTCCCTCCGGTGTAGGTGGCGAGGGCAGACCTATTTGCTGCTGCGGCGGCCTGCGCGGCGGGCGGCAAGCTCGTCGGGTCCATCCGGAAGGGATCCGGGTTGCTGAAGGCCCGCTCAACGAACTCGTCGTACCCCAACGTGAAGAAATCGGCGACCGGTTGGTCCGGGACGTTGATCCCGACCGCGTCGATCAAGACGATGCTGGCGATGCGAGGCGACTCCATTAGCGCGATCTCGACGGTGATCCATCCGCCGATCGAGTTCCCGATGACGGTGACGTCGCTCATGTCGAGGTCGTCGAGCAGCGCGGCATACACCACAGCAAGATGGCTAATAGTGTCGAGCTTTTCCGGTCGGGTTGTGGCCGCGAAACCCGGGTGGGTCGGAACGAGGACCCGAGCTGGGTACGCCTCAGCTAACCGCTGACCGAAGCTGGTCATCGTGTCGGGCCCACCGCCGCCATGGAGCAGCAAGAAGGGCTTGCCCTCACCCGCGTCGTCGAAAAGGAGCTCGACCCGTCCGATGTCAAGGATGGCCACCGTCTTTTTCCCGGCGGTCATTGTTCGTTCACTTTCTCGACGACGTCCCGTTGGAAGCAGTGATCACGTCCTCCGAAGGATGCTCACTTGCGTGAGGATCAGACTCAACCATTGCGCGAAACCTACCCCCGCGGACCATTACCGACCACTCGCAAAACGCACGCCGGTCGCGAGACCGGAGCCGCCATCTGTCCGTTGCTCAGTTTGGGGGATCGTCCGGTGTTCTTGGCTGCGTTTGGGCGGGACACGGCTCGCGAAGCACCCGGCCGACGCTGGGTACGCTCGTACTCGTGTTCCGGCTCCATGACAACGCGGTCAGATCATGAACGTCGTTGCGACGATCGTCGGCGTTGTCGTGGTGATCATTACCGTGGTCGATGTCGTGCTCACGATGGTTCTGCCGCGACGCCCGTCGGGTATCGAGCGGATGAGCCTCCGCGTCAACCGCAGCGTTCGTCTGTGCTTTGTCCTCGCGTCCCGTCTTGCAAAGACATACGAGCGCCAGGACGCGATCCTGGCGCCGACCGGCCCGGTCGCCCTTGTGGTGCAGTTGCTGTTCTGGGCGGCCTGCCTGGTGCTCGGGTTCGGACTCATCCTCGTCGGGGCGGGCGCATCATTCGCCGATGGGTTGCTCCAGGCTCTGACGGCGCTCTTCACGGTGGGAGCAGTCCACAGCGGCGGCGTGGCCGACACGGGCGTGGACATCGCCATCGGCGCCATCTGGGTCGTGATCGTCGCCTTGCAGATCGCTTACCTGCCGGCTCTCTACAGCTCGTTCAACCGACGCGAGAGCCTGGTTTCCCTGCTTGAGAGCCGGGCCGGTGTCCCGGCCTGGGGTCCCGAACTCCTGGCCCGGCACCAGCTGGTCGGAATCAACGACACCCTCCCGGACCTGTACGCCGAATGGGAGGAATGGGCGGCGGATGTAGCCGAAACCCATACCACGTATCCGGTTCTGCTCCTCTTCCGGTCCCCCGAACCGTGGTACTCGTGGCTGCTTGGGCTCATCGCCGTTCTCGATGCCGCCGCCATGCACCTCGCGCTCGAACCCAGTCGCGCGCCTTCCCAGGCCCGTCTGTGTCTTCGGATGGGATTCACGTTGCTCAACCGGATCGCGACCACCCTGGGATGGGATGTGGACCTCGATCCGAACCCCGAGGGCCCCATCGACCTCCCGTTCGCCGAGTTCGAGCGAGCGGTGGCGATGCTCGTGAGCGTGGGCTTCGACGCCGAGCGAAGTGCTGAAGAGGCGTGGGCAGACTTTCGCGGCTGGCGCGTCAACTATGAGAGCGTCGCGTACAGACTCGCGGACAGACTCACGATTCCGCCCGCGCCCTGGTCGGGTCAGCGGCGTCACATGCGATCGGGTCCGGTCGAACCCCGGCGGCCACCTCAGCGCCGTCCCGGCGGCGGCGAACCGTTCGTCTACGAGCGGCCGCCGGTTGTCATCGCGCCACGGCCCAGCCTTCTCCACCGCGGTCGGTCGCGGTCCTGACGCTCTCGACCGTTCTGCGGCCAGCTCTCACTCTGGCAACGGGAGGTTCGGCTCAGGACTACCAACCAGGACGGGTGAACCCCCTCTGGACAACTCGAATGGGCCTCCGGAGCCGGCGGCGCAGGTTCGAGTCCCCTGGGAGTGGCGAAGACCTCTGACTCCACAGTCATCGTGCGGCGTCGACCCTGAAGACATCGATCGGCTCAGGCAGCCCTTTGAGCTCTAGCGGTCCCATGGAGAGGAAGGTGTACGTGCTCCGGCGTCCAGCTGCCGCCTTCGCCAACGCAGCGACGAGCACTTGGCCGGAGCCGGCTCCGCCATGACCGATCGCCGGCTGGGTCGTCGAACCGGCATCGGGCTAGCTGTGCGTTCAGGTTTCTCGGCGGCCTGAACCCCTTTCCGGGATTCCAGGTGCCGGCGACCGATTGCTGACGGCCTATCCGCCCGGGGTCGCCCCGCTGGTGACGTTCACCGACGCCGCCGCCACGTTGTTGGCCCAGTCGGGATCAGGGCTGAGCGAGAACGCGGCGCCGCCCACGACGCCGGTCCCCGTCTTCTGCGGCCGGAAGTTCACGATATAGAGGTCCGTCGAGCCGGCGGGCAGAGGCCCGCAGAAGAAGGTGGCGTCGTTGCCCCACCACCAGGCGTTGCCCGACGACGACACCATGGTGAACCACCGGGGCAGGGCCAGACCGGCGACGACGAACTGCGCGGTGGCGGGACCCGCGTTGTGCACCGCAAACGTGCAGCTCCCCAGAGAGCCCGCGTGCACCGTAGCCGGGCAGAAGAGGCCGACGGTCACGTCGGCGTCCCTCGACTGCCTCGTCGACTGCATCGTGACCGTGAACGGCCCCGCCGTCGCGTTGCCGACGCTGTTGGCCGCCACAACGGAGTAGCTGAACGACGTGGTCCCACTGGACGGGGTGCCGCTGAGGGCGCCCGACGAGGGGTCGATCGCGAGCCACGACGGCGCACCCGCGCCGAGCGCGAAGGACGGTGCCGGGCCGCCGGAGGCGGCGAACGTGTAGGTGTAGAGGTTGCCCGCCGTCACCGTCGTGGGTGGCGTGTCCTGGGTGAACACCGGCACCTGATTCACGGTGATGGAGGCCGTCAGCTCCGGCGCGCCGGCGTAGACGGCATTGCCGGCCTGGTTGGCGTCGATCACACATGTGCCGGCCGCCGTGTACGCCAGCGTCGTGCCGTCGGTGCCCGACACGTTGCACACGCCGGCCCCACTCAAAGCGCCGACGGAGAAGACGACCGGACTGCCGGACCCGCCGCCGGTGGCGGAAAGCGTCGCCGGGGTGCCGACCAGTGCTGTGGTCGGCGGGGTCCACGAGATCGCTTGCGGAATGGGGACCACCGTGTCGGTGTCGACGTCGTTGTAGACCGGGTTGGTGTCGATCTCACCTGGCGCCAGCTGGACGGTGGCCAGGTTGACGTAGGTGCTCCCGGCGGTGAGCGTGCTCGAGACGTCGCCCGAGAGGACGAAGGTGGCCGAGGCACCCGCGGTGAGGTCGATGCCGGTCCATTGGAACTGGTTCGGCCCCGGCTGCGAGAAAGAGGTGCCGCCGATGGAACTGACCGCCGTGAAGGCGATGAAGCCGTCGCTCAGGGTGTCGGTGAGCGTCATGTCGGGGGCCTCGGACGGCCCGTTGTTGGTGACCGTGATGGTGTAGGCGTCCGACGCGCCCGGCTCGACCGTGTCGACGCCATCGGTGACGGCGACCGAGACGTTCGCGGCGGGGATCACCTCGATTGTGGCCAGGGCGGTGCTCGCCGTGTTGTTCTGCGTGCTGGTGGCCGACACCGAGGTCGGGTCCGACTCCATGGCCACGGGGGCGTCGGTCGTCTCGGTGTAGCTCAGCGTGGCCGAGGCGTTGGCGGCGAGCGTCGGGATCGACCACGTCAGCACACCGCCGGACACACCGGTCGTCCCCGTGCTGGCGGAGATGCTCGTGTTCTGCAGCGAGAAGTTCGGTGCCAACGTGACCGGCACCGCCACGTCGGTCTGGGCACCGGCCGTGCCGTTGGAGACGATCACCTGGTAGGTGACGTCCGCGCCCGCATTAATGGCCGCGCTGGTCGTGGTGGTCACCGCGTCACCGGCGTACGAGTCGATGGCCACACCGAGCGGCGCGGCCGGGTCGGCCCCGGGGACCACCGTGTCGGTGTCGACGTCGTTGTAGACCGGGTTGGTGTCGATCTCACCTGGCGCCAGCTGGACGGTGGCCAGGTTGACGTAGGTGCTCCCGGCGGTGAGCGTGCTCGAGACGTCGCCCGAGAGGACGAAGGTGGCCGAGGCACCCGCGGTGAGGTCGATGCCGGTCCATTGGAACTGGTTCGGCCCCGGCTGCGAGAAAGAGGTGCCGCCGATGGAACTGACCGCCGTGAAGGCGATGAAGCCGTCGCTCAGGGTGTCGGTGAGCGTCATGTCGGGGGCCTCGGACGGCCCGTTGTTGGTGACCGTGATGGTGTAGGCGTCCGACGCGCCCGGCTCGACCGTGTCGACGCCATCGGTGACGGCGACCGAGACGTTCGCGGCGGGGATCACCTCGATTGTGGCCAGGGCGGTGCTCGCCGTGTTGTTCTGCGTGCTGGTGGCCGACACCGAGGTCGGGTCCGACTCCATGGCCACGGGGGCGTCGGTCGTCTCGGTGTAGCTCAGCGTGGCCGAGGCGTTGGCGGCGAGCGTCGGGATCGACCACGTCAGCACACCGCCGGACACACCGGTCGTCCCCGTGCTGGCGGAGATGCTCGTGTTCTGCAGCGAGAAGTTCGGTGCCAACGTGACCGGCACCGCCACGTCGGTCTGGGCACCGGCCGTGCCGTTGGAGACGATCACCTGGTAGGTGACGTCCGCGCCCGCATTAATGGCCGCGCTGGTCGTGGTGGTCACCGCGTCACCGGCGTACGAGTCGATGGCCACACCGAGCGGCGCGGCCGGGTCGGCCCCGGGGACCGCGGCACGGACCGGGAACACGCCGAACGTGAGCGCTGCGCAGAGCACCAGGCACGAGGAGGCGCCGCCGACCAGCGTGCGAGGCCGGTCGATCCCCCAGAGGAGGACCCGGGTCCCCTTCGACACAACCGCGTGCCGCGGCGACGAACCCTGACGCCCCCTCTTCAACATGCGCTCCTCCTCTGACCCCCCAGGTGGCACACGTCCCCTTCGTCCGGGATCAATTCTGTTGCCGCCCGGTTGCGGTGTCTCTGGGAAATAAGTCCGGTTTTTCCTGGCCAGAGCGCTCATTTGCCGGTCCGCCGACTACGCAGGGACAACGGACTGCGTCTGAGTGCAACGGGCGCCCAACGCCTCGCTGTGACGGCAGCGCGCCTTCCGGACGCCTGGCGACGGGCCCTTGCCCCGGCCGCCGGCGTGCGCCACCATGCACGCGTCATGCCGTTCCGTTAGGTCTGAGACGACCCCCGCACCCGTGGGCCTCCCCGCCCGCTCGGTCCCCATCCGGTCCGAGCGAGAGGAGACCCACCCGTGTCACCGCGTTCCCGCGCGCCGTTCGTCGCGCTCCCCAGCCTGCTCCGCCGCAGGTTCCCCGCCGTCATTGATCCGTCGGCCGTGATCGCCGCCGGACGCGTCCTGGTCGACGGCGCGCCCGTCACCAACCCCGCCGCCCGCGTCCGATCCGACGCCTCCCTGCGCATCCTCGGGCGAAAACCGCTGCGCGGAACGGTCAAGTTGCGCGCCGCGCTCGACGAGTTCGGCGTCGACGCCCGTGGCCTCGTCGCGCTCGACGTCGGCGCGGCTGCCGGAGGCTTCACCCAGGCGCTGCTCGACGCCGGGGCGCGGCGCGTCTACGCGCTCGACGCGGGCGTGGGGCAGCTTCGGGGCTGGCTGCGCGCAGATCCGCGGGTCGTGAACCTGGAGGGTACGAACCTCGGGTGTCTCGCCCAGGCGATCGTTCCCGAGCCGGTGGGCCTGGTCACGATGGACCTTTCCTACCTGTCGGTGGCCGACGCCCT
Source organism: uncultured Acidimicrobiaceae bacterium (assembly GCA_963834405.1). Lineage (GTDB taxonomy): Bacteria > Actinomycetota > Acidimicrobiia > Acidimicrobiales > RAAP-2 > Bog-473. The sequence continues at coordinate 200,705 of CAWIBX010000006.1, forward strand.
CCCCCAGCTCGACCATGCGGTCCTGGCGCCCGGCGCGCGCCTGGTCGCCCTCGTGAAGCCCACCTACGAGCTGCGCAGTCCCATCCTGGCCGCCGATCCGGTTCGTGTCATGCGCGCGGTCGCTCTGGCGACCGACGCCCTGGCACGCGAGGGCTGGGACGTCTTGTCGACCACGCCGTCCGCAATCCGGGGCACGCGGGGTGCCGTCGAGGTGTTCGTATCGGCCCGGCTCAGATTTCGAAAGAATCGCCCGGCGTCCGGTGGATCGTGAACCACGCCACCACGGCCCCCGCCAAGATAAGCGCCCCGGACAGGTCGAGCGCGATGTGGAGCCCCGAGCCGAAAGCGTTGTAGGCCGCGTTGATCACCTTGTCGGCGATGCTCGCCACCTTCGAGTGTTCGGCGTTGCTCACGGCACTGCCGCTGGCGCCGCCCGTCTGCACGGCGTGCAGGACGAGGCTCTGGAAGTTGGGCGGGATCCCGAGGGCCTTGAGGCGCGCCGCAAGGTCTCCGGTCAGCTTCGCGTTCACGATGGCGCCGAGGATGGCCACGCCGAAGACGGCTCCCATCTCCCGGCTGGTGTTCGTCGCCGATGCCGCCATCCCGGAACGCTCCGGGCGGACCACCGTGAGCGGGACCGAGGTCACCGGGACGAGCAGCATGCCGATGCCGATGCCGGCGACGGGCAGGACCCAGCCCAGCGTGCCGAACCCCACGGTCGGGCCGAGCACCGCACTCGCGATAAGGATGCCCGCGCCGGCCACCAGGCACCCGACCGTCATTGGTATCCGGGCGCCAATGCGCGCCACCAGTGGCCCGGTCAGAGCGGACGCCAGGATCAGGCCGGCGGCCATGGGGAGGAAGTCGATGGCGGTCTGATAGGCGGAGGCGTTCGCCACCACCTGCAGGTACAGCGCGGTGAAGAAGAAGATGGAGAACGTCCCGAAGTACGCGACGAAGGCCACGAACATGGAACCGGCGAAGGGTGGGCGCCGGAACATGGACAGGTCGAGCATCGGGCTCTTCGAGCGGTGCTCGGTCACGAGGAACGCCACGCCCGCAACAGCGGCCAGCACGAACAGGCTGATGATGCCGGCCGACCCGTAGCCCGCGTCCTCACCCTGAATCACGGCCAGCGAGAGCGTGGACAAGAAGGCTGCTCCGAAGACGAAGCCGGGCAGGTCGATGCGCCGGCCCTGAGGGTCCGACGACTCGGGCACGAAGGCCGCCGCCAGCCCGAAGGCCAGGACGCCGAATCCGAGGTTGAACCAGAAGATGGCTCGCCAGCTCGAGAACCCGACGAGCGCGCCCGCGATGACCGGGCCCAACGCGAGGGCAAGGCCCGACACGGCGGCCCAGATGCCGAGCGCGTCCGCGCGCGTCTCGCGGTCGGGATACACGTGGCGGATGATCGACAGCGTCCCGGGTTCGCTGGCGGCCGCGCCGATACCCATGACAATGCGGCCCGCGATGAGCCAGTTGACGTTGCCGGCCACGGCGCACATCACCGATCCGGCGCAGAAGATGGCGACCCCGGCCAGCATGATCCGCTTCCGCCCGAGAAGGTCGCCGAGCATGCCGGCAACCAGCATGAAGCTGGCGAAGGTGAGTGCGTACCCGTTGACGACCCACTGGAGCGACGTGACCCCCGCATGGAGATCGCTCTGGATGTTGGCCAGTCCGACGCTGACAATCGTGTTGTCGAGGAAGGTAAGGAAGAGGACGGCGCAGAGGGTCGCCAGCGCAAGTTTCTGCGCGACAGAACCGAGACCGCCCTTTCGGATGTCGAACCCCGGAGGGGCCCCGCCGGTGGCGAGCGCGCCGCCCTCGCTCGCGTAACCGTCGGCGGAGCGGATGCTCATAGCCATGAGTTTTACGTACCCATTGGTCGGGTAATGCAACAAATAGACAGGGTGCCGCCGACGGCTGTGCAAATTGCAGCCGTCGGCGGCGATTTTCTGCACCGCTGGTGCAGGCAGGCTGCCGAATCCGGTGATTGATTCCGCAGCAGGACTGGCGACAGGCTTCCGGTCAGGTTCCTGGGTGGGCGGCCAGCAGCTCGTCGAGGCGCTCGTGGGACTCGATGATCCCGCTCTCCATGCCGTTGGCCACGTGCATGTCGCGCGCTTCCATCGATCCGTGGTGCGTGGTCGAGGTCACGAGCGTCCCACCCTCGACCGGCGTGATCTCGAACGTCTCGACGGCCTCGTGTTCGGGCGCCCCTTCCCAGCGGAAGGTGCCCACCCGCCGGCGCGGCGGGTCGAGCTCCAGGAACGTGCCCCCGAACACGAACTCGGTGCCGTCGGGTGCCCGGTGCACCACGCGCCAGTTCCCGCCCACCCGCAGGTCGGCCTCGCACTCTGTGATCTCGAGGCGACGCGGTCCGAACCAGCGACGGATGTATTCGGGCTCGGTCAGTGCCCGGTACACGAGCTCGGGCGGTGCCCTGAAGAAACGCCGCACGTTGATCACGGGCTCGTCGTCGGGGATCTCTATCTCGGTGGTGCTGTCGGTCACGGTCATGTCCTTCTCCTTCGGGTTCTGGGTCGTCGTTCAGTTCGTGCCGCCTGGCGGTGGGTCGTTTCTTCCGGCACCCACCTGCAGCTCTTCCAGCAGCTCGTCCAGGCGCTCGAAGCTCTCCTCCCAGAACTCGCGGTAGGAGCCGACCCACTCCGAGAGCTGCTTGAGCCGCGTGGCCTCGAGGTGGCAGAGCCGCTGACGCGCACGACGGTGCCGCGAGACGAGGCCGGCGCTCTCCAGGACGCGCAGGTGCTTGGTGATGGCGGGCTGGCTCATGGGGAGGGGCGCGGCCACCTCGAGCACCCCCGCGTCGCCCTCGGTCAGGCGGGCCAGGATCGCCCGGCGGGTCCGGTCGGCCAACGCGCCGAAGGCCCGGTCCAGCTCTTCCTCGCTCAACTGTGCGACCTGGGTTTGACTCATAACCATATGGTTATACTACTCTGCTGCCGCCGTCAACCCCCCGCCTGCGGGCGGCCCGTGCTGGACTCCCGGGAAGCGGGACCCGAGCCGCGACCAACAGGGAGGAAGAGACCATGGCCAAGATCGTCTGCGTGCTGTACCCCGACCCGGTCGACGGGTACCCGACGACCTACCCGCGCGACGCGATCCCGCAGGTCGAGCGCTACCCCGGTGGGCAGACGACGCCGACGCCCGCGGCAATCGACTTCACGCCCGGTCAGTTGCTCGGGAGCGTCACGGGCGAGCTCGGGTTGCGCGCCTACCTCGAGGCGGCGGGCCACACTTTCGTCGTCACCTCGGACAAGGACGGTCCCGACTCCGTCTTCGAGCGCGAGGTCGCCGATGCCGACGTCGTGATCTCCCAACCGTTCTGGCCCGCCTACCTGACCGCCGAGCGCATTGCCAAGGCACCCAAGCTCCGGCTGGCGCACACCGCGGGCATCGGCTCCGACCACGTCGACCTGCAAGCGGCCATGGGGGCGGGGCTGACCGTGACCGAGGTCACCTACTCGAACAGCGTCAGCGTGTCCGAGCACGTGGTGATGATGATCCTCGCGCTGGTGCGCAACTACATCCCGTCTCACGACTGGGTGGTCCGGGGCGGCTGGAACATCGCCGACTGCGTGGAGCGCTCCTACGACCTGGAGGCGATGACCGTGGGCACGGTCGGCGCGGGGCGGATCGGCACGGCCGTGCTGCGCCGGCTGAAGCCCTTCGACGTCGAGCTGCACTACACCGATCGTCACCGCTTGAGCGAGGACGTCGAACGTGAATTGGGGCTGACCTACCACGCCGACGCGGGATCGCTGGTCGAGGTGTGCGACGTGGTGACCATCAACGCGCCGCTGCACCCCGAGACGGAGCACCTCTTCGACGACACCATGCTCGGCCGCATGAAGCGCGGCGCGTATCTCGTCAACACGGCCCGGGGCAAGATCTGCGATCGCGACGCGGTGGTGCGTGCACTCGAAAGCGGCCGCCTCGCCGGCTACGCCGGCGACGTCTGGTTCCCGCAGCCCGCTCCCGCCGACCACCCGTGGCGCACCATGCCGCATGAGGGGATGACGCCGCACATCTCGGGCTCGTCGCTGTCGGCCCAGGCCCGTTACGCCGCCGGTACCCGCGAGGTCCTCGAATGCTTCTTCGAGGGCCGGCCGATCCGCGAGGAGTACCTGATCGTTCACGAGGGGCACCTGGCGGGCGCGGGGGCGCACTCCTACACGGAAGGCAACGCCACCTCCGGCTCGGAGGAATTGGCCGGCAGCTGACTGTTCTCCGGAAAGTGGTCAGCCTTCGCTCGACGGATCGAATGCGAAGGGCTGGGTCAGGCTGATGAGGTTGCCCGAGTCGTCGCGCAGCATGGCCTCGATGCCGTAGGGACGCTGCGCCGGCTCGGAAAGGAACGTCACGCCCTGGGCCGACAGCTCCTCGTAGGTCCGGTGGCAGTCGTCGGTCGTCATGACGCCGACACCCATGCCCCCGCCGGCGACCAACTCCCGGAGCATGGCCGCCTGCTCGGGAGAGCGGCCCATGTCGCAGGAGGCCAGGACGATCTGGAGATCGGGTTGGTCCTTGGGGCCGACGGTCAGCCAGCGGAACCCGGCTCCGGCGCCCTCGAACTCCTCGCCCATGGAGATGTCGACGCGGACCTCCAATCCGAGCTTCTCCGTGTAGAAGGTCTTGGCGGAGTCCTGGTCGAGGACCCAGACGTTGGTGTGGGACAGGTGGTTGATCATGACGGCTCCCTCCTGGGCGTCCGTGTCGTGCGGGGCTGCTCTGTGGGGAGGGTACGGCGCCCCTGTGTGCGCAGGCTTCTCGGGGCTTGCGCTGTTCCTCCTTCAGCGGCACGGCGGACGGTTCTCACGGGGGGTGGGCCGGGGTCTGCTCCACTCCATGAGGTAACAGCCGGGGATCGGCGGCGGCCCGCCACGCTCTGAGGCCCGACGCTGGTATTCGCTGGGTGACATCCCGACCAGCTCCGAGAATCGCGCGCTGAACGAGCCCAGGCTGGAGAACCCGACGAGCATGCAGACCTCGGTGACCGTGAGGTTGGCCGAACGGAGGAGGTCCTTGGCCCGCTCAATGCGCCGGCGGGAGAGGTACGCCGCCGGCGTCTCGCCGTAGGCGTCTTTGAACGCGCGGGCGAAGTGGAACTTGGAGAAGCCGGCTTCCTCGGCCATCCGGTCGAGGTCGAGCGGATCCGCGAAACGCAGGTCCATCAGGTCCCGGGCACTGCGGAGGTAGCCCACCCGTTCGCTCGCTGCTGCGCCCACCACAAGGACGGTACCGGTCGCCCCACGCCGGACGGCGCGTGTCTCTGCCTGCACACGTTCCGGAAAGCATCAACGGCTTCGTGAATACTTTTTTTTGGAATGGTCCCGGCATGGACTCTTCGCCCTTTCACGCGTCGGCTGGCTCCCACCGCCCAGCATGGCCGAGGCGCCCGACCACGTCAGCCGTGCGCCGCCCAGAATTCCCGCAGCAACGGGACGAGGTCGGACGCCCGCTCGTCGGGCCAGAAGAGCATCGCGTCGGGCACGAGGGTCACCTGCTCGACGCCAGGGATCATGGCCCGCAGCCGCTCGGCCCACTCGGGACCGAAGAAGATGTCGGCGGTCCCCCACGCCACCTGCGTGGGCACCTCGAACGCGGCGAGCAGTGGCTCCACGGCCACCAGCTCGGCGGTGGTGGGCACGGTGAGGAAGCGTTCGAGCCCCTTGCCCTGGTCAGCCACGAACGCGCCGAGGTAGCTCGTGAGCAGTTCGTCCGGCAACGCCTCGGGCCGCGCGTACCCCTGGGCGTACCCGACCTCGGAGCGCGCCAGGCCCAGGTCCCCGGCCATCGCCGCCGCCATCGGGCCGAACTCGCCCGCCTCCGCGAGCGCGATGAACGGCTTGAACGACTCCGGCGGAAAGTTGTCGTGCACGTCACAGTTGGTCAGCGTGAGCGTGCGCACTCGCGCTGGATAGCGGGCCGCGAACACCTGCGCCACCGCGCCACCGGTGTCGTTCGCGACCAGGTCGACATGATCGAGACCGAGCGCGCCGCAGAGCTCGTCCAGCATGGCGGCGTGCCCGTTGAGCGACAGGTCGGCGGTCTCACCCGCCGGGCTGGCGCCGTGGGCCGGGAGGTCCGGCGCGATGCAGCGCCGCATGTCGGCGACGTCCCAGATCACGTTGCGCCACAAGTCGGCGTTGACGAGCACGCCGTGCACGAAGAGCGCGGCGGGAAGGGTTTCGTCCGCGCCCTGGTCCACGTACGCGATGTCGCCGCCGCACAGGCGGACGGTCTGGCGGGCCAGCACGGTCCCCCGTGTCGCGGCGCCCGGGCGGGCCACCGCCGTCTCGGACGGTGTCGATGTCGGTGTGGAAGTCATGCTCCCACCATACAAACAAACTGTCTGTTTGTAAAGTCGGTGTAGAGTGATTTCGTGCCCACGCAGGCAGAACGGACGGAGGCAACCCGGGGCCGCCTGATCGCAACGGGCCGCCGGCTCTTCGCCGAGAAGGGCTTCGCCGGCGCGTCGACCGAGGAGATCCTCAGCGAGGCCTCGGTGAGCCGCGGTGCGCTCTACCACCACTTTCCGAGCAAGACCCAGTTGTTCCAAGCCGTGTTCGAGGCGGTGGAGGACGACCTCACCGCCCAGGTGATGAGCGCAGCTGCCACGACCTCTGACCCCAAACGGATGCTCGAACGCGGGTTCGATGCGTTCCTCGACCAATGTCGGAACCCCGAGGTGCAGCGAATCGTCATGCTCGACGGCCCGACCGTCCTCGGCTGGGACACCTGGCATGCGCTCGACGAGCGCTACGGCTTCGGTTCCATCAAGGCGGTGCTCGCCTTGGCGGCGGAGCAGGGCACCCTCCCGACGGCCAGCGTCGAGCCCATGGCCCACCTGCTGCTGGGCGCCGTCATGCAGGCGGGCATGGTCGTGGCGCGGGCGGAGAATCCCGCCGCCGCGAAGCGCTCCATGACGAAGACGTTCGGGCGCATCATCGCCGCGATTTGAAGCCCCGCCCGCGACGCCGCGTCCCGAGGGGCCCGTGGTTCAATGGGCCGGTGACCCGCCGGAACCGCCGCGCGGCCTGCGCGCACGCACGCACGCTCGCCCTGCGCCCAGCGATCCTGACCATCCTGGCGACTGCGGCCGCACTCGCCGGCATGGCCATGCCAACGCCCGTTGGTGCCGTGACCGAGACACCTGAGTTCTCAACGACCCCGCTCCACGTGGTCGGCGGGCCCGTCGCTGCGGAAGGAACCGCCGTCGTCATCACCGCCGATTCCGCACACAACCTCCACGTCGAGGGCGTGGCGCCGAACACGGGGCGGGTGCTGTGGTCGCACCCGTACTCCATGTCCGCCATCATCCCGGGACTGGCCCCCACCCTCTACGTCGTCGACAACGACATCGTCGACCTGGCACCGGTCGACCGCCCGAACGACGCCCTCGTGAACGTGGAAGGCGTCAACGCGACGACCGGAACCGTGGTCTGGCACGGCCCGCAGCGCATCCTGGTCTCCGATGTCCCGGCGCCCTGCGAACAGAAGAAGTACTTCTGCGTGCTCGGCTACAACGGCAACGCCTCGACCGCGATGGCGATCCTGAACCCGTCCACCGGCACGGCGGTCGGCTTGCTGCAGGGGCCGGCGACCGCGCTCGACCTGGACATGTACCTCACCGACGCCCGTTCGCCGACGCTCGAGGCGCTCTCGGCGAGCGGGACCGTGGCGTGGACGAAGACGATCGACCAACTCTTCGGCGGGCCGGGGTACAACCCGCTCGCCGGTTGGGATTTCCTGGCCTTCGGAGGGACGGAGGTGGGGACGGCGGGAGCCACGAACGCGGACCACTCCAACGGGCTCGACGACGCCAAGACCGTCGGCGTCTCCATCGCCACCGGTGCAACGCTCTGGTCGCTGCCCGGGCAGTTCCAGTGCGGGGGCACCCTCGCGTTCCTCACGCCGCCCCTCAATTGCGTCTTCAGCGGAACCGTCGCCAAGGCCAAGAAGGACACCTTCCCTCAGTCCTACAAGGGCCTGAAGCTGAGCCTGCAGGGATATGACGCGGCGACGGGCACCGTCGCCTGGACCCAGCTGGTGCACAACGTGGGCGCGCTCGGGAACGGCGACGCGGCGTTCCTCAGTGCCACGCACCTCGTCGTGCAGCTGCCGAGCGGCAAGCAGGTCCTGCTGGACACCGCCACCGGGAAGACCGCTGCGCTGGTGCCCCACCAGGCGCTGTGGTGCGCGAGCACCGGCCTGTTCAAGGTCGACGAGGAGAAACAACTCAACAGCGCTGAGCTGCGCGCGGCGGGGACGCGCTTCTCGCCGTGCACGGCCGCCGGAAAGCCCACATCCACGCTGCCCGCGACTACGCCGGCCACGGTCGGCGTCACGGTCGACGGCGTCTTCCTGTGGCCGTCCGCCAATGGCCTCTCGCGTCACGTCGTCGGGGCCGCGGAAGGCGTGGCCTGACGCACGAACACGCATCAATCGGCACCCGGGGTGACCGGGACCGCCCTGGTCCTGTGTTTGAATCGCACGATGTCGCCGCCCCGCCCCCCATGTTCGGTTGCGTCTGCGCGCGGCGACCGCCGCCGGGGTGGCTACAGCCGGCCTTCTCCTCTCTCTCGCTCCGTTCGGCTCGGGCACGTCGGACGCCGCGACCCATGCTCTATCGGTCTCGACCACACCGCTCGAGATCCTCGGCGGGCTGGAAGCCGGCGAGGGCACGGCGGTCGCCATCACCGTCGACCGCGCCCGCGACCTCCGGCTCGACGGGATCGCGCCCGACACTGGCGCGGTGTCCTGGTCGCGCCCGTACTCGGCCTCGGCCATCGATCCGGGCATCGCGCCGGACCCCTACGTCCTCGACAACGTCGTGGTGGACCTCGCACCGGTGCACAAACCCAACGACCCACTGGTGGACGTCTACGGAATCAACGCGACCACCGGCGCCGTCGCGTGGCACGGCCCACAGGACCTGCTCGTCACCGACGTCGAGCCCTGTGAGCAGCTCACCAGGTTCTGCGTGGTGAGTTACACCAGCAGCGCCTCCACCGCGATGGTGGTCCTGGACCCGATCTCGGGCCAGGCGGTCGGCCTGCTCAACGGCCCCTTCACCGGAGTCGACGTCGACATGTACGAAACCGACGCCAAGACGGAGACGATCGAGGGACTCTCGCCCAGGGGTGCGGTCGCGTGGAAGAGCACCATCGGCCAACTGTTCGGGCCGGGCTTCGACACCGACAACGGGTGGTACTTCACCTCCTACGGCTCGACCGAAGTAGCGACGGTGGGGGCCGACAACGCCGACCACTCCATGGGACTCGACGACGCCAAGACCGTCGGCTTCGCGACGGCGACCGGGCACACCGCCTGGACGCTGGACGGACAGCTCCAATGCGGCGGGACGCTGTCCTTCGAGGACCCTCCGTTCGACTGCGTCTTCACCGGACCCATGACGCACCCGAACCAGCAGTCCTACAACATTTCCTACCAGGGGCTGTCGCTGCGCCTGCAGGGTTTCGACCCGTCGACGGGCGCCGTCACCTGGGCGCTGCCGGTCCGCAACGTGGACGCCCTGGCCAACGGCAACACGGAGTTCCTCGACGACAGCCACCTCGTGGTGCAGCTGCAGGACGGCAAAACGGCTCTCCTCGACACGTCGACCGGTGCCACGAAATCCGCCTCACCGCACCAGGCCGTGTGGTGCACCACGTCGCCCTTGTTGCATGTCGACGAGAACAAGGACCTCAACAGCAGCCAGCAGCGCGCCGCCGTGTCGCAGTACTACCCGTGCACGCCGGCGGGAAAGCCGACGGCCGCCGTTCCTTCCACCACCCCGGCCAGCGTGGGCGTCACGGTCGACGGCGTGTTCATGTGGGCGTCACCACATGGCGTCTCCCGGCACATGGTCGGGGCGGCCCAGGGAGTCGCCTGAGGCCCGCCCGCCCGCGCGGCGGCACCTCACTCCGCCCGCAACAGCAGCGCAGTGCGTGTGCGGGCGGCGATCCGGCCCGGGACGGCGGCGACGAGGTTGGCCAGCAGCAGGGCGGCGACGCCGATGACCACGATCTCCAACGCGGGGACGGCCGGGCCCGGGACGGCGTAGATCTGCTCGGCGAAGAATGTCCACAGCAGCCGCCCGAGCACGATGCCCAGCGGGATGCCGACCACCACACCCACACCGATCGCGACCGACGCCTGCCACGCGACGCTCTGGGCCAACTGGCGCCCGGTGAAGCCGAGCGTCTTGAGCATCGCCATGTCGCGGCGCCGGCGCCGGACCGACGCGACGAGTGTCAGGCCGAGGGCCGCGACCGCGCCAGCGGCCAGCGCCAGCCCGAGGAGGGCCGGCGTCGCCCCCATGGAGCGGTAGTTGACGATTTCGGCCGGACGCTGCACACCGACCAGCGTCACGCCGTAGTTGGTGGGAAGCGTCAGCCTGCCTGCGATGTGGGACAGTTGTGGCCGCGCCGATGCCGCGCTCACGCCCGCCTTGAGGCGTACGAAGACCGCGTTGGGTCCTGCCGGCGAGTTCCCGAAGGAATTGCGGACCGAGGCCGGAATGAGGTGGTAGTCGACCTCGGCACCCGTCCCCATGGAGAGATGTCCGGTCACGCCCGAGATGCCGATGGCCGGCATGGTCGCGGTGCCGACAATGGCCAGGCGTTCTGCGCGGGCCGATCCGTAGGCGACCTCGACGGTGTCACCGACGCCCTTGTGCAGCTGCGCCAGTGTCCCCGCCCCCAGCACGATCTGCCCCGTGCCGTCGAAGCCGTGCCCAATGAGAATGGGCGGTCCGACCGCCTCTCCGGGCGACCCGCCGAGCACGGGCACGGTCCGGCCATCCACCTGCAAGTTGCCGAAGTAATAGGAGGACCACGAGGCCACTTGCGGATCCGCTGTCAGGAGCCGGTCCACGGTTGGGCCGGGGATGTCGCCCACACCCCCTCCCCCGCTCAGCTCGTAGTCCCAGTTCCACCCGTAGAGAGACGGATGCGCCACCAGCGCGTTCAGGCTCGATCCGAAGACCACCGTGGCGACGACCACGACGAGGGCCAGCACGGCGCCCAGCATGGCGGAACGGACCGGCACGCCGTCCGACGCGGGCTCGAGGGCGAGCCGGATGCCCGTCACGGCCGATACCGGCATGCCCCACCCCGCGGCGGTGTCCGCCACCTTCGACGAACGCGAGCCCGTCCCGAGAAAGGCGTACGCGCGGGCGCGGTGCGGCGCCGCACGCCAGGCGAACAGGGCGGCGGCGAGCACCAACAGCACCACCAACACCAGCGCGCCGAGGCCGAGCACCGTCCAGTCGAAGGAGACACCACGCTCCGGGTATACGGGGCGCACGGGTCCGATCGGGAACAACGGCGACAGAGCCACCGCCACGATGCACGCGGCAAGCGTCCCGAGAACGACCGCGGCGACTATGCCCACCAACGAGTCGGCCAGGATCGTCGCCGGGCCGGCACCGAGCGAGCGCAGGACGTGTTCCTCGCCCGTCCACGCCCGCACCTGCCTTCCGATCAGCTGGATCCCGATCAGCAACGTCGCAAGGGACGCGATCGCCCCGAAGACGCCCAGGGCGATTGCCTCCGGCTTAATGGCATGTACCGCTTTAGCGACGTCGAGGGACGGGTCGTAGAAGTCGTAGGGCAGCGTAGGAGGGATCACGCGCTCGATCTCGCGCTCCACCGACACCACGCTCGCTGCATGGTGTGTGAGCTGAAGGTAGGTGAACGTGTAGTTGGCGCAGCAGGTTAGGTGGCGGTCGGTGAACGCTGGCGTCAGGATCACGGTCTGGTCGTTGGCGGCGTCGGTGTCGTCCTGCACGACGGCGTTGTTCAGCGTCACGATGCCGACCAGCGTCAGGTCGGTGCGGAGCGCGGGCACGGGCGGCGCCTTGTTTCCCGCGGTCGCCGTCTGCAACAGGGTGTAGAAGCCCCAGGGCGCCCGCTGGCCGAGGTGGAGGCCGAGTTCCGCCGCGACGCCTCTGGTCGCCATGATCTCGTCGGGTCGGGCCGGATTGGCCATCCGCCCCGCCACCACCGTGGCCCGGTCCATGTCGAAGTAGATCCCGTCGACGCTGCCGTTGACGTCGTAAGTGATGTTTGGGTTCTGTGCTGCTGCCGTCGGCTTGCCGCCGGGACCGAGAGGTTCGCCGTACTCCCCGATGTAGGACTCGGCACGAGTCACTCCCGGTAGCGCGGCGATCCGCTTGATGATTGGACCGTCATACCCCGTCGAGTATCCGAGTAGCGGGTTGAACAACGCGGTCCCGAGCGCTAGCTCCGACGGGTTGGTCGAGGCCAGGAAGGTCGGGAAGGAGGACTGGGTGCGCCGTGCGCCGGCGATTGAGGCCATGGCCAGCCCGCCCACCAAGGCGATGAGGACGACCAGCGCGAGGTAGCCGCCGCGGCGACGGCGCAGGGTCGGGCCGAATCGGTAGCGCGCGACTCCGAGCGCTCCCCCGCTCGAACGCACGGGGACGGGTTACCTCACCGCTGCCCGGCGGCCACCGCCAGCCGGAATGGGCGCCAACGTGCCATCACCAGGGAAGTGTGTCCCATCGGCGTGACCGTGGCCAGGGCGCCAGCCCGCCGGAGGTCGGTCGTGCCAGCACCACCGTCGCAGTTACCTGACGAACTCTTCCCCCACCCACGGCGGCAGGCGCGTCGCGCGCCCCCGGGTGTCGACGCACCCGTGCACCGTGACGGCCGTCGCCCGTGGGTCACCCGCCACCGACAGCAGGTAGGCCACCTGGAACGTCGTGCGGGTCACCGCGCCGACCCAGAGGGCTACGTCCACCTCATCGTCGAAGTACAACGGCTTGCGGTATTGCACCGCAACCTCGAGCACGGGGAACTCGGTGCCTCCACCTCCACCGTCGCCGCCATCGCCGGCGCGCACGACGTCGTATGGGTGCCCGATGGAACGGAGATACGCGACCCTCGCCTCTTCCAGATACGGCAGGTACGCCGCATGGTGGACGACGCCCATCGCGTCGGTCTCGGCGAACCTGGTGCGCACCCGGTGCACGAACGAGTAGTCGGCCGGGTCACGCGAGGGCCGGAGCGACTGCCGCACCAAACTCCTACTCGGAGTGGCGTTCGCCGTCGCCCGGCGGCGCGCCCCGCTTGGCGCCGGCATCGAAGGACGTGCGCCGCGCCAAGGCCATCCGGTGGACGGCCTCGTGGTTGAAGATCGCGAACTCGCCGTCCGCTTCCACGGTCACGATGCCACCCTGCACGATGCGTCCCTTGCTGAAAATGCGCCGATCGGTCACCTCGGTCACCCAGCCCTCGAACACCGCCTCTTCGTCGGTGAGCGTCGGCCGCAGGTAGCGGATCGCCAGGCGCACCGTCGGTCCGACCGAACCCTCTACCGCGTTGGCCGCGGTGAGGATGATGTCGAACGTCGCCGCCAACACCGCGCCGTGCACGCAGCCCGGCGCGCCCTCGTAGGCCACGTCGAAGACGGCGCGCCCGAGGGCCTTCGGCGGCTCGAAGTCGAGCACGACGGGAAGAGCCAGCGGGTTGAAGGGTCCGACCACGACGTCGAACGGCATGGCACCGCCGAGCGGGCGGCTCTCGTCGCGCGGCCCGTCCTGGTCCGGCGCGATGAAGCGGGGCAGCGGCTCCTTGGGCCGGTGCGCCTCGAGCTCGTCCGCCAGGGCGGACAGCTGCGCCGTCAGCCGTGCGGTGTCGGCGGCAGACGGGGCGGTACTGACCGACAACCGGATGAGCCGGCGCAGGGTGTCGGCCAGCGCACGCGCCTCGGCCTCACGGCCGCGCAAACCGGGGTGATGATCGAAGCCCTTCGGCGTCGCATCCGGGGTCAGCACGGCGGGAACAGTACTGCGGCGCCTCTCCGGCGCGACATTCCGCATGCCCCGGGTCGAGTCGGAAAAAACTGCGCACCCGGGCGGGGGGTCGGACCGTTCACGGGTGTGAGCACAGACCACCACCGCTCATAACATGGTCCGGTGACCGCCGAGCACTCTGTCCAATTCACCTCGGGGAGCCCCGAGACGGTGCTCGACCCCATCGCACCGGACCTCGCCGCCGCCCTCGACGCGGCCCGGTCCCTCCCTCCGGACCAGCGTCGGGAGGCGGTGGCCGCGGTGGCCGCCCGCGACCCGCGCTGCCTGCCGGCCTGGGCCGATCTGGCCGAGCTGGCCGGCGACCCGATCGCGCGGTACGCCTACGCCCGCGTCGGGTACCACCGCGGGCTCGATGCCCTCCGTGCCGCCGGCTGGCGCGGCTCGGGCTACGTCCGCTGGCGGCACGAGCCGAACCGGGGCTTCCTGCGCTCGCTCGAGGCCCTGCGGGAGGCCGCGGGCGCCATGGGCGAGACCGACGAGGAGCAGCGCTGCGCCCTCTTCCTGCGGCAGCTGGACCCGGAGTGGCCCCCGCGTGGACCCGGCTGAGCTGGGCGTACGTAGTTAGACCATCTAACTGTATGATGGTCGAAATGTCCGTGAGCTCACCGCCCGTCCGCGCCGTTGCGGCGGACACTCCGACGGCCGACCCGGCCGTGGAGGTCCCCGTCCCGGGGATCGGCCGCGTCACGGCCTGGCTCTCGAAGACCATCGAGGTCGCGCTGGCCGAGGTCGACCTCACGCTGCCCCAGTACCGCGTGCTGGCCGTCCTGGCCGACGGCAGCGAGGCCGCCTCGGGGCTGGCCGAGCGCCTGGCCGTGCGGCCCCCGTCCATCACGGCCGTCATCGACGGGCTGGTGACGCGCGGCCTCGTGGACCGGCGCCAGGAGGACAGCGATCGCCGTCGCGTCGCCCTGCGCATCACCGACGAAGGGGCGCGCGTCGTGGCCGCGGCCGACCGCACGGTCGACGAACAGCTCTCGTCCATCGCCGGGCACCTCCCCGCCAAGGACCGCGGCACCGCGCTGCGGGCGCTCGAGCTCTGGGGCGCGCCCTGGCCTCGACCCGGGAGGCCCGCAAGCTCCGCGAGGCGGCCGAAAAGGCCGCCGCCGACAAGGCCGCCGGGAAGGCCGCGCCGCAATGAGCAAGACCGAGGACCGCCTGGAGCAGGCGAGGGCCGCCGGGAACGGCCGGGTGCGAACCGACGCGGCGGAAACCACGGACGCCGTCACCACGACGAACGGCACCGACGCCGTGAGCGCGCTGCCGCTGGCGGCCTACGTCCCGATGGGGGCGATGAGCCGCTACGCCAAGCCGAAGGGAGCGATCAAGCCCGACACGACCAAGTCGTGGATCAGCCGCGCTGCTCCGGTCGTCATGTCGCACAAGAAGCAGTGGTTCGCCGCGCTGATCTTCGCGTTTGCCGGCCTCCTGGTGCAGGTGTGGATACCGCTCCTCCTGCAGAACGGCATCACGGACGCGATCGTCCACAACACGGCCGGACTGCGCAACTACGTCATCTTCATTGCCGTGCTCGGTCTGCTGACCGGCGCGTTCGGCTACGTCTCGCGTTCCAACCTCTTCAAGGTTGCGTACAGCATTGAGTTCGACCTGCGCAACATGCTGTACGAGCACTTCACGCGCATGTCGTTCCCGTTCTACGACCGCGTCCAGTCCGGGCAGCTGATCTCGCGAGCGAACTCGGACATCCGCTCGGTGCAGATGTACCTGACGTTCGCCCCCATGATCCTCGTCCAGTGCTCCATTGCCATCGTCGCCTTCTGCTTCATGCTCTCCATCAGCGTGCCGCTGGCGTTCGTGGCCATGGCGTCCATGCCTTTCATTTACGTGGTCGGCGTCCGCATGCGGCAGAAGCTGTTCCCGGTGTCGTGGCTGATCCAGTCCCGCCTGGCCGAGGTGGCCACGGTCGTGGACGAGAACGTCAACGGCGTCCGTGTCGTCCGCTCCTTCGCCGCCGAGCAGCAGCAGCTGCGCCAGCTGGGGACCGCCGCCGACCGCGTCCAGTGGGCCTACATCAAGGATGCGGACCTGCGGGCTCGCTTCACACCGCTGGTGCAGAACCTGTCGCAGGTGGGCCTGGCGCTCGTCCTGCTCGTGGGCGGCTACATGATCATCCACGACCACCTGCCGGTCGCCACCCTGATCTCGTTCAACCTGTGGCTCGTCATGATGCAGGCACCGTTCATGATGCTCGGGATGCTCATCATGATGGGCCAGCGTGCGTCGGCCTCCGCATCACGCATCTACGAGATCCTCGACGAGCAGCCGACCATCGTCGACCGCCCGGACGCCACCGACCTTGTCAACTCCGCCGGTGACGTCGTCTTCGACGACGTGACGTTCGCCTACGCCGATGACAGCCTGCTCTCGAAGACCGCCGAGGGGGGCGAGGCCGCGCGGCGCGACGTGTTGAGCCACCTCAACCTGCACCTACGGCCGGGAGAGACCGTCGCCCTGGTCGGCCGCACCGGCAGCGGCAAGTCCACGCTGGCCCGGCTCCTCCCCCGCTTCTACGACGTCACCGAGGGTGCGGTGCGGGTCGACGGCCACGACGTGCGCGACCTGACGCTCACCAGCCTGCGGGCGAACATCGGCATGGTCCTGGACGAGCCGTTCCTCTTCTCCGTCTCCATCCGGGACAACATCACCTACGGCCGGCCCGATGCAACCATGGAGGAGGTGCGGGCCGCGGCCGAGGCCGCCGGTGCCGCCGGCTTCATCGGCCACCTCCCCGAGGGCCACGACACCGTCGTGGGCGAACGGGGCTACACGCTCTCCGGCGGACAACGGCAGCGCATCGCCATCGCACGGGCGCTGCTGGTGAACCCGCCCATCCTGATCCTCGACGACGCCACCAGCGCCATCGACGTGAAGGTCGAACAGGGCATCCACTCTGCGCTGCGTGTGCTGATGGAGGGACGGACCACCCTCATCATCGCCCACCGGCTCTCCACCATCAGCCTGGCCGACCGGGTCATCCTGCTCGACGCAGGACAGATCGTCGCCGACGGCACCCACGCCGAGCTTCTGGCGGGCACGCCGCTCTACTCCGAGGTGCTCGCGCAGGCGGCGAGCGAGGAGCAGAAGGCCCGCGAGGAGGCGGCCGCGGAAGAGGGCCTGGGTCTGGACGACCTGGACCAGGACGTGCTCGAGCCGGAAGAGGGTGTGATCTGATGTTCGGCGGAGGTGGCATGGTCGGTGGCCCGATGGGCGGCGGGGGTTCCCCGGGCTCCCCCCAGGCCGGACTTCCCTTCGGCGGCATCCCGCACGAGCTGCAATCGGGCGTCGACCTCCTCTTGAAGGAGGAGCCCGAACGCGGTGAGTCGGACGCCGTGTTCACCCAGCTCCCGCTGCCGGGCGAGAAGAAGCGGCTGTCGCTCACGAGCCTGTTGACCGAGTACAAGGGCATGCTGTTCCTCGCGGGGTTCCTGGTCGCCCTCATCAGCGTGGCCACGCAGATCGGCCCGAGCCTCGTCTCGTACGCCATCAACCACGGGCTCACTCCGCCGCACTACGACTTCGCAGTCGTCGTGGCCTGCTCCGCCCTCTATCTCGTGTCGGTCGGCGTCTCCGCCGGCGCGCAGTGGGGGCAGGCCCGGACGACAGGACGGCTGGCGTCGTGGGTGATGAACGACCTGCGGATCAAGATCTTCCGCCAACTCCAGCGGCTTTCTCTCGACTTCTTCACCGAGGAGAAGGCGGGCGTCCTCATGAGCCGCATGACGAGCGACATCGAGAACCTGCAGCAGTTGCTGCAGGACGGCCTGGCGCAGTTCGCCATTCAGGGCCTGACCATGGTCGTGATCACGGCCTTCCTGTTCTCCATCAACGTCGAGCTCGCCGCCATCACCATCTTCGGCGTCCTCCCTCCCCTGATCGTGATGTCGATCTGGTTCCGGCGGGCCTCCGAGCGCGGGTACGACAGGGTGCGCGACGGCATCGCCCTCGTCCTGGCCGACCTCTCCGAGAGCCTGCAGGGCGTGCGGATCGTCACGGCGCACAACCGGCAGCGCTACAACATCGAGACGCACCGCGACATCGTGGGCGACTACCGGGACGCCAACAACTACACGGGCCGGATCGCCAGCATCTACGGGCCGGCCTCACAGATGCTCAGCGTCTTCGGCCAGGTTCTCATTCTGGGCATCGGCGGGCTGATGTACCTGCACAAGCCGCAGGAGATCAACCTGGGCCAGCTGACGGCCTTCTTCCTGTACGTGAACCGGTTCTTCGCCCCTATTCAGCTGCTCACCCAGCAGTACAACACGTTCCAGCAGGGGCGCGCCTCGGTGCTGAAGCTGCGCGCCCTCCTCGATACCGAGCCGTCGGTGATGGAGGCGACCGACGCCGTGGAGCTGCCGCCGATCAGGGGTGAGATCCGCTTCGACCACGTCTCGTTCGGCTACGACCCGGCCGTCCCGGTGCTGCACGACGTCGACCTCAAGATAGAGCCCGGGGAGACGGTCGCCTTCGTCGGCGCCACCGGCGCCGGCAAGTCGACCATGGCCAAGCTGGTCACGCGCTTCTACGACCCCACCGAGGGCCGAGTGCTGATAGACGGGTACGACCTGCGCAAGGTGACGCTGGAGTCGTTGCGCTCGCAGCTGGGCGTCGTGCCCCAGGAGCCCTTCCTCTTCGCCGGGACCATCCGGGACAACATCAGCTTCGCCCGGCCGGGCGCACCGGACGACGAGGTGTGGAACGCCGTGAACCAGGTCGGCCTGGGCGAGCTCGTCCACCGCCTGCCCTACGGGCTGGACACGCCGGTGCACGAACGGGGCCAGTCGCTGTCTTCGGGTGAGCGCCAGCTCATCGCCCTGGGCCGCGCCTTCATGGCCGAGCCGCGGGTGCTCGTCCTCGACGAGGCCACCTCGAACCTGGACCTCAAGTCCGAGACGATGGTGGAGGCGGCGCTGGACGTGCTGCTCAACGGCCGCACCGCGGTCCTCATCGCACACCGCCTCTCGACGGCCATGCGGGCCGACCGCATCGTGGTGGTGGGCGACGGCAAGCTCCTCGAGGTCGGCTCCCACGACGAGCTGGTCGCCCTGGGTGGCCACTACGCCGAGATGTACCAGACCTGGATCAGCCAGTCACACGCCGCCTGATCAGCGGGCGGAAGGGCACGCCGGCACTGTTCGGCCAGGTTCGGCACGGATCCGGCACGGATCCGGCACGGATCCGGCACGGATTCGGCACGGATTCGTTGACGACAATGGACATCTGAGCCGGCGCTCTTCCTTTCCCTCGTGGTCCGGATCATCGATAATTGCCTCCGTGGAAGAGCGAGGGGCGCGGGCGGGCGCGCGGTTGGACCCCGGCCAGATGCTGGCCCGGCTGAAGGAGCAGGCGGCGCGGCACCGGGCCGCGGCGTCGGCGGGGGCGGACGCCGGGCCTGGACGCACGCTGGTCGGCGTCGAGGAGCTCGGGCTCTTCGGCGTCCTGCTGCGGGGCTCCTTCGACGGCATCGTCCTCAGTGACAGCAACTCGGAGTGGATCCTCGCCGTGAGCGACTCCTTCGAAGTCCTGTCGGGCTACAGCCGCGACGAGCTCGTGGGTCGCACGTCGGTGGAGCTCGAGCTCGTGCGGGACGACGAGGTGCACCGTCGCTCGGCGTCCCACGCCAAGGCGGGGCTCGAGGGGATGTACGAGACCATCCTGCGGCGCAAGGACGGCACGCTGCGCTGGGTCGAGTTCTCCCAGCAGCTCATCTCGAACGAGTTCGTGCTCACGATCGTCCGCGACAGCACGGAGCGCAAGCGCATGGAGGAGGGTCTGCGGGCGTTCGCCGAGTACGACGAGCTCACGGGCATCTTCAACCGGCGCCGCTTCCAGGAAGAGGTCGAGCGGCACCTGCGCGAGGCGAAGCGGTTCGGGGACCCGCTGACCTTGCTGCTGATCGACATCGACGGCTTCAAGCGGATCAACGACACCTACGGCCATCACACCGGGGACAAGGCACTGCAGGTCGTGGCCGACGCTCTCCGTGGCGCCGTCCGCGAGACGGACCTGATCGGCCGCCTCGGCGGGGACGAGTTCGTCACGCTGCTGACCCGCGCCGACCCGCGCGGCGTCGATCGGGTCGTCGAGGCCTTCCGCCGTTCGCTGCGCCTCGAAGACGAGGCATCGGGTGCCTCCTTCGGGCTCGCCGCGAGCATCGGCGTGGCGACCTCCGACGGCGCCACCGACAGCTGCGAGTCCCTGCTGCGCCGGGCCGACCGTGCCATGTACGAGGAGAAGGCGCGCAAGGCGCAGGACTGACGCGATCGGGGAGCGCGGCGCGGGTGCCGGCAGGTGCTCAGGACACGCGGCCGGCGCCGTGCCCGGCGACGCGACCCGCATCGCCGACCGGATCCACCCCGTCGCCCCGGAGGTGGCCGGCCCTCCTTCCCGCGACCGCGACGACGAGCGCGATGCCGGCGCCGATCAGGACGACGAGGACGATCGTGAGCCACATGTGCATGCCGCCACGCTCCGCTGCAGGGTTCTCCCTGTCCTCTACCCAGTCCCGACGTCGGGTATCCCTGCCCCTGGTCTCAGGCCTGCTTCTCCCAGACCGACACGTGGCTCCTGCTCTCGCCGGTGAAGGGCGTCCGGTCCCAGTCGTTCCACCGCTCGCGCAGCATCAGCCCGGCCAGCCGTGCCATGAGGTCGAGCTCCGACGGCCACACGTAGCGGAACGGAGCCGAGAACGTCTCGGTTCGGCCGTCCACGAACCAGTAGTGGTGGGACCACGACTGCTGGGCCACGAAGTCGGTGACTTCGTCGAAGCCGAGGTGGGTCGGCGTCAGCGTGAAGACCAGCACGCTCTCGCCGGGGGGGAGGCGCCGGAGCTCCGGCACCATGACCTCCATGACGAAGCATCCGCCCGGCTCCAGGTGCGCGGCCGCGTTCGCGAAGCAGGCCACCTGGTCATCCTGGGTGGTCAGGTTCATGATGGTGTTGCGCACGATGTAGGCGAGCGTGTAGCCGCCCTCCACGCGCGTGGTGGCCATGTCGCCGACGGTCACGTCCACTTCCGCGCCGCCCGGCTGGGCCCGGAGCTGCGCCACCACCGCCGGCGACAGGTCTATGCCGTGGACCGGGACACCGCGCGCGGAGCGGAATGGCGAGTCGCCCCGTGCCCACGCCGAGCTCGAGCGCGGCGCCGGTACCGGCGAGCGCGGCGAGGAAATCCACCGCGGGGTCGACGACCTCGGGCGCGAAGAGCTCCGGCCAGTAGGTCTCGTAGCGGGTGGCGATGGGCTCGAAGTAGTCCTCCGGCACCGCCGGGACGCTAGCGGTGCCCGCCCGCGCTAGCGAGAGGGCGGACTGTCCGCCCTGCTCCATTCGCGCAACGTGGCGCGGTAGCGCGCGTCCCAGCCGTCGTAGGCCACGCGCAGGGGTGCGCCGGGCCAGCCGGCCGGCAACAACTCGTCGGGCAACAGCGGGTCCGCCTGCAGGTGGCGCAGCACGGCGGCGGACAGCTCGAAGCCCGGCGCCAGCGCCTCGGGGCGGTCGGGCGCGAGCCCCTCGAGACCCTCGAGGAGCCGCCGGGCCCGGTCCGACCAGCCGCGCAGGTCCCACAGCCTTGCCGCCAGGTCCAACGGGTCTCCCGGGACCGCCGTCATCACCTGCAGGTCGCCGCCGAGCGCATCGGGCAGGGAGAGCCCGACGTTGTCGGGCCGCATCCACACTCCTTCGCGCAACTCGGCCAGCCGCGCGTACGCCAGGACGCGTCGCCGGACGGCGCGCACGTCGGCCGTGCTGCCCGTCGTGGTGACCACCGCCAGCCACCACCGGCCCTCGTAGGGCGTCGTCGCCCCGGCCCGGCTGGCCGACTGGCGCGACTGGCGCGCCGCCAGGTGCCCGGCCAGGCGATAGTGCCCCTCGCCGTCGGTCGTGACCTCGCCCGCGGCGACCATCCGGCTCAGGGCGACCCGCGCCCGGTTCTCGCTGATGCCGAACAGGCCGGTCAGGCGCACGAGCTGGGCCACCGGCAGCTCCGGCGGGTCCATGCCGAGCAGAGCGCTGGCCAGGACCGACCGGGCGGTGAGCGGCCGGGTCTGCAGGGTCCCGTCGACCTGGGACTGGGTATTACTCAGTTGCATCACTTGACGAAATATCGTAATATAGAGGCATGGCCGCCACCATGGTGCCCGACGCAGCGGACCGGCCCGACGTCCTGCCGGCTGAGCGGCTGCTGGCCAACGGCATGGCGATCCCCGCCCTGCGGGCCGAACTCCGCCGCATCGACAACCGGCGCAACGCGCTCTCGGTCGCAGCCGTGTGGTTCTGGGTCGCCGTGATCATCGGTGGCGCCGTGTGGATCGACCAGTGGTGGAGCTACGTCATCGCTTTCGTCCTCATGGGCCCCATGTACGCCCGTTTCGCCATCCTCATGCACGAGTCGGCCCACAAGCTCCTCTTCACCAACAAGCGCTGGAACGACTTCATCGGGAAGTGGGTCGTGGCCTACCCGGTCTTCACCCCCGTGCAGCTGTACCGGCGGGTCCACTTCGCGCACCACAAGGACGAGTTCGGTCCCGACGAGCCGGACATGGCGTTCTACGCGCCCTACCCGTGCACCCGCCGCTCGCTGCGACGACGTCTCTTCCGCGACGCCGTCGGCATCAGCGGCTGGAAGAACTTTGTGCCGCTCGTGAAGAACACGCTGCACAAGCCGTTCCGCCCGATCGGTCTCTCCGTCTTCGCCGTCCAGGCCGTGCTGTGGGCCGTGTTGTGGGCGGCCACCGGTCGCTGGTGGATCTACCCGCTCCTGTGGTTCCTACCCTGGATGACCGAGTGGCGCGTGCTCAACCGCCTCCGCTCCATCGCCGAGCACGGGGGCATGCAGCGCAGCCCCGATCGGCGGGCGACGACGCACAACGTGCGCCAGTCGCTGCCGGCCCGCTTCTTCATCGTGCCCTACAACACGGGCTGGCACCTGGCCCACCACGTCGACATGGGTGTGCCGTGGCGCAACCTGCCCGCCTACCACGCCGAGCTCGAGCGCGCCGGCTACATCACCGACGCCATCACGTACAAGAGCTACTGGGCGCTGTGGAAGGCGCTGTCGAACGCCGACGAGGCGAGCGAGATCCAGACACTCGCGGCCTGAGCGTCCGCCGTCGGTCGGATCAGTCGCCCACGTTGGCCCGGAGCCACTCGAGCAGGGGTTGGGCGGCGTGGAACAGGTCGACCACTCGCTTCTTGGCCGCGGCGGTGCCGAGCCAGGCGGCGGGCTCCCACGAGCGCATGGCGACGAGACCCTTGCAGCGCAGCAGCTCCACCCGGGGGTGGTCGCGCGGATAGCCCCTCGGCGCCGTCTTCAGGACCTCGCTGCCGTGCACGTCCAACCCCGCCTGGCGTAGTGACACAACGAGCGACTGCAGCTTGGGGCCCGTTCCCTCGGCGTCCACGGCGGCGCGGTACCGCTCGAGGTGCCTCGGCTCCAAGTGGTACATGCCGGCGCCGGCCAGCAAACCGTCGGCCGAGAGCTGGATGTAATGGTCTCCGACCATGCCGGCGATGGTCGTCTTGTACGGGGACTTGTCCCGGCTGAAACGGACGTCCCGGTACGGACGGAACACCTTCGACTCCCCGAACTCCTCGGCCAGCTCGGCCAACAGCGCCTCCATCGGCGCCTTCACGTCGCGTTCGTACACGTCCTTGTGGTCGAGCCAGTAGGCCTTTGAGTTGTCCGCCTCGAGGCCCTCGTAGAACGCGAGGGCGCGTTCGGGCCAACCCTTGAACGTCGTCGGCATCGGCACTCATCTTGCCCGAGCGGTGTCCCTTCGGCCCGGGCCGCCGCCGCCCTCGACGGTTTACGCCGCGTCGCCACGGGCAGGGTTGGGGCGTGCAATCGTCCGCCACGCTGCGCCCGCCGGGGCCGGCCGGCCGGTTCCGCGGGGCCCGCTGGGCCCTGGCCGGCGCCGGGCTGCTGGGCCTGGTGGCCGCGGTGGCCGCCGCGCCCGGGAGCACCCGCGGCGCCGCCGCCCAGGTGTGGCCCCCCTTCGTCCTCGTCGCCGGGCTGCTGCTGGTCGGCCTGGTGGCGCAAGAGGACGGGCTCTTCGCGGCGGGCGGCCACGCGTTGGCGCGGTTGTCCCCCAACGGCGTGGTGCTCTACGCCGGCACGGCCGTCCTCGTCGTCGCCGTCACCACGCTGCTCAACCTCGACACGTCGGTCACCTTCCTCACGCCGGTGCTCGTGGCCGCCGCCCGCAGCCGGGGCGAGGGCGAGGCCCCGCTGCTGTACGGCTGCCTGCTGCTCTCGAACGCGGGCTCGCTGCTGCTCCCCGGCTCGAACCTCACGAACTTGATCGTGCTCGGCAATCTCCATCTCTCGGGCGGGGCGTTCTTCTCGCACATGGCGCTGGCCGCGCTCGCCGCCGCCGCGGTCACCGCACTGATCGTCGGGGTCCTGCACCACCGCCAGCTCCGCACGACCGAGGCGCCTCTGACGGCACCCGAGCGCCCGGTCCTCGGCGTCGGTCTGGCCGCCGTGGCGGCGGTGACGGTGCTCGTTGTCGTGCTGCGTGCGCCGGGGCTTCCGGTCGCCGGCGTCGGTGTCGTTGCGCTGGCGCTGCGGTCCCGCCACGACAGCCCCTCCACCACCGGCCGGACGGCCGTGCGCGTGCTCGATCTGCGCGTGCTGGCCGGACTGTTCGGTGTGGCCGTCGCTCTCGGCACGCTCGGACGGTCGTGGTCGGGCCCGGCGACGCTCCTGTCGCACCTCGACGCCTGGGGCACCGCGGCCGTTGCCGCCGTGGCGAGCGTGCTGGTCAACAACTTGCCGGCGGCGTCCCTCCTGGCGGCGCACCGGCCGCCCCACCCCTTCTCGCTGCTCGTGGGCCTGAACATCGGGCCCAATCTCTTCGTCACCGGGTCGCTGGCCTGGGTCCTCTGGATGCGCGCGGCACGCGCCGCGGCCGGCCGGCCCGACCTCCGGAAGGCCGTGCTGCTCGGCTTCGCCACCGCCCCGCTGGCCATCGCGTGCGCCGTGGGCGTCCTCCTGGCCCAGGGGGTGCACTGACCGTCTCGTCGGGGTGCGGCGAGACGCGCCGGTCCGACACCGTGACCGTGGATCAGCCGTTCAGCCGCCCGCCGCGGCCGCCTCCTGCGCTGCGACGCCCAGCGCCCGGCGCAGGACTGCGGTGGCCTCGCGCTGCGCCCGCTTGGACACCTCGGCCGTGGTCACCATCGCGGAGCCGTGGAAGGTCCCGGGGAACTGGTGCAGCTCCGTCGAGACGCCGGCCTGCAACAACCGCATGGCGTACATGATCCCCTCGTCGCGCAGCGGGTCGTTCTCCGCCGTGGACACGTACGCGGGTGGCAGCCCCGAGAGGTCGGCCGCCCTGGCGGGCGCGGCGTACGCGGGGACGTCGGCCGCGCCGGACAGCTCGCCCAGGTAGGCCTGCCAGCTGACCACCGCCAGCGGCCGGTTCCAGACCGGCGAGTCGACGAAGGCCCGCATGGACGGGGTCTCGAGCCGGTCGTCGAGCTCGGGGATGTGCAGCATCTGGAAGCACAGCGGGGGGCCGCCGCGGTCCCGCGCCAGCAGCGCGGTCGCCGCCGAAAGGCCGCCGCCGGCGCTCGCGCCCACCACCGCCAGGCGCGTGGTGTCGACGCCCAGCGCCGCCGCCTCGTCGTGCAGGAAGCACAGGGCGGCGTAGCTGTCGTGCAGGCCCGCCGGGTAGGGGTGCTCCGGTGCGAGCCGGTAGTCGACGGAGACCACGACCGCGCCGGTGTTGATCGCCATCATCGCGGCACCGTTGTGCTCGGTCTGCACGCTGCCGACGACGAAGCCGCCGCCGTGGATCATCAGGATGCCCGGTACCGGCGGGGTACGCGCCTCCTTCGGCCGGTAGACCCGCACCGGAACCTCGGGGTCGCCCTCGTGGCCGGGTACGACGCGGTCCTCTATCTCGAGGGTCTCGAGGCCAGGGATGTCCATGGGCAGGTTCGAGATCAGATCCTCAAACGCAACGCGTGCCGCCGGTATGTCGTCCAGCTCTATGACCGGCAGCATGTCGGCCAGTGCGGCCAGCTCGGGGTCGATCATGACGGTCTCCCTACTTCGGCTGCATCCGAATGCCGGCGTCGAGGCGGATGCTCTCGGCGTTCATGTAGGAGTTCGACAGGAGCTCGACGGCCAGGGTGGCGAACTCGGTCGCGTAGCCGAGGCGGTGGGGGAACAGCACGTCCTGCGCGAGCTTCCCCTTGAAGGCCTCCGACCCCTCGCCCGCGCCGTAAATGGGCGTGTCGATGAGGCCCGGGAGGATCGTGTTCACCCGGATGCCGACGACGGCGAGGTCGCGCGCCACGGGGAGCGTCATCCCGACGACGCCACCCTTGGACGACGAGTAGGCGGCCTGCCCGATCTGGCCGTCCTCGGCCGCCACGGAAGACGTGTTCACAATGGCACCGCGGGCGCCGTCCTCGTCTGGTTCGTTGAGGCTCATTTTGGTGGCGGCCAGCCGGATGCAGTTGAACGTGCCGATCAGGTTGATCTCGATCACACGCCGGTACGTGCCCAGGTCATGGGCGGACGCGTACTCACCGTCCCGGCCGATGGTGCGGGTGGCCCAGCCGATGCCGGCACAGTTCACGAGCGACTTCAGCGGCGCCATCTCCACTGCCGCGTCCACCGCGGCGATCACCTGCTCGGCGTTGGTGACATCGGTCTGCGCGAAGAGTCCGCCGATCTCCTTGGCCAGCGCACTGCCCTTGTCCTCCTGGAGGTCCGCCACCACGACCCGGACACCACGCTCGGCGAGCAGGCGCGAGGTGGCCTCTCCGAGTCCCGACGCGCCGCCGGTGACGATCGCGGACGTACCGTTCAGCTCCATGGTTGTGCGACTCCTCGTGGGGGTTCGATGGGTTCGTGCGGCCCGGCAGAGGATAGGGTCCGCCCCCCGGTCGGGTCACATCCGGTCACCCCGGGTCACATCTGCTCGGGCGCCTCGATTCCGAGCAGCGACAGCCCCGACTCGAGCACCCGCGCCGTCAGGTCGCACAGTCCGAGGCGCGACGCGCGCACGGCCTCGTCGTCGACGAGCACCCGGCACTCCTCGTAGAAGGTGGTGAACACCGACGCCAGGTCGAACAGGTAGGTGCACAGCTTCGAGGGGCTGTAGCCCTGGGCAACGGCTTCTACCGTCTCGGGGAAGCGCAGGAGCTGCAGGGCGAGCGCGCGCTCCTCCGCCGCGCCGAGGAGAGGGACCCCGCCCGCGGGCGGGGGGGCCGACTCGCTGCGGCGGAAGATGGAGCGGATGCGGGCGTGCGCGTACTGCAGGTAGGGCCCCGTGTTTCCCTCGAAGGCGAGCATGCGGTCCCAGTCGAAGACATAGTCGTGCATCCGATCCGTGGAGAGGTCGGCGTACTTGACCGCGCCGACCCCGAGCGCGTGGGCCACCGCGGCCTGACGCTCTGGAGGGAGGTCGCTGTCCCGCTCCTTGAGGGCGGCGGCGGCGCGCTCCACCCCGTCCGAGAGCAGGTCGAACAGGCGCTCGGACTCGCCGCTGCGGCTGGCCATCTTCTTGCCGTCGGTACCCAGGACGAGCCCGAACCCCGCGTGCACGGCTGCATCGGCATGCTGGAGGTAGCCGGCCAAGTGCGAGACGGCGAAGACCATGCGCAGGTGCAGGGACTGCTCCGCCCCGACGACGTAAATGAGACGGGTGGCCCCGATCCGCTCGGTGCGGTCGCGCACGCAGGCGATGTCGGTGGCGGGGTAGCCGTACCCTCCGTCGGACTTGCGCACGATGAGCGGCAGCGGCTCGCCCTGGCGGTTCTCGAAGCCCCCGGGGAACACGCACAACGCGCCCTGGTCCTCGACGAGGATCCCCTTGCTGCGCAACTCGTCGACGACGACCGGGAGGAGCGGGTTGTAGAAGCTCTCCCCCATGGTGTCGTCCTCGGTCAGGAGGACGCCCAGGAGGTCGTACACCTCGCGGGCGTGGCGCATGCTCTCGGCCACGAAGATGCGCCAGAGCCGCATGGTCTCGGGATCGTCGCTCTGGAGGAGCACCACGTGCCGGCGGCTGCGCTTGGCGAACGACTCGTCGGTGTCGAACTGCTCGCGTGCGGCGGCGTAGAACTCGTTGAGGTCGCGCACGCTGAAGGACTCGGCGTCCTTGTCGCCTCCGACGTCAATCAGGTGCTCTATCAGCATGCCGAAGGGCGTCCCCCAGTCTCCGATGTGGTTCTCCCGCCGCACGTCGTGCCCGAGAAAGCCCAACACCCGGGCGAGCGCATCGCCGATGTCGGTGCTGCGCAGGTGGCCGACGTGCATCTCCTTGGCGATGTTGGGCGACGAGTAGTCGATGACGATTGTCTCCGGGTGCTCGACGGCCGGGACACCGAGCCGGGGATCGGCGGAGAGCTCGGCCGTCTGGCGTGCGATGAAGTCGTCCGAGAGCGTCAGATTGATGAAGCCGGGGCCGCTGAGCTCCACGACCGAACAGACGTCGTCGAGGTCCGCCAGTGCCACGACCTCCTCGGCCACCTCCATCGGCGGCCGGCCTTGGAGCTTCCCCAGGGGCAGGACGCCGTTGGACTGGTAGTCGGCTCGGTCAGAGGGGCGGAGGACCGGATCGGCGCCGGGGTGGACGGCGTCGAAGGCGATCCGGAGACGCTCGTAGAGGAC
The DNA here is from genome assembly GCA_963834405.1 of uncultured Acidimicrobiaceae bacterium. GTDB lineage: Bacteria > Actinomycetota > Acidimicrobiia > Acidimicrobiales > RAAP-2 > Bog-473. The sequence goes on from CAWIBX010000006.1 coordinate 229,222, forward strand.
GCTGGAGGCGTCGGGCATCCCTCATTCTCGCATGCTCCTCGCAGGCGGCTCTCCGCCCGTCGCAGGATCAGTCGGCCGGCGCCCCCATCGCGCCGTCCATCAGCCCGTAGCGGCGATACGGGCCGAAGAAGCCGTGTTCGAGCAGGCCGTACCCCACCTTGTCGTCGTAGGAGAACTCGGCCACGTGGTCGACGATGCCGTATTGGGCCAAGCCCTTGACCTCGTCGACCGCGAGCACGAGCCCCTGGGTGACGGGCTCGGGGCCGTGGTACATGCCGTGGCGCCAGTCCGCATCTATGCCGTAGCCCGTGCCGACGGAGACGAAATTGGCGAGGAGGGGGCGGCAGGTGATCTCCACCCCGGACTCAGGGAAGCGCACGACCGACCGCTCGATGAGCCGCGTGCCTGGGATCAGGCGGTGTTCGTGCTCGGCGCGGCCGAGGTCCTCGACGGGCCGTTCCGGGTCGGACCAGACCCGCTCGGACTGCACGAGCGGGCGCTCGCCGTCGTCGCGCTCGTGGCAGATGTACATGATGGCGTGGTCGTCGAACTGCATCGGGAAGTAGTTCCACATGCCCGCCAGGACGAGCTCGCCCTGGCGGATGCCGTCGGACTCGGGCTCGCCTACCGGGCGCACCCCCCACGAGCGGTCGCGCGTGCCCCAGCAACGATCCGGCGTAACCGCCAGGTCGTCCCGGCCCACCGTGAGCGTGCCCGACCAACAGCCCGTCTGCGCGAGGCGCTGCGTGTCGAAGACCACCTTGCCCTTGGAGCGCAGGTACTGGCGCGGCTCTTCGACCGCGGGGATGTTGCCCTCCCAGGTCACGTCCATGGCGACGGGGAGCTCGACACTTGTCCCGCCGGTGGGATCGACGACGACGCGCAGTCGGTGCAGCGGCTCGAGCACCTCAATCCGGAACGGCCCCACCGAGATGTCGCCCCGGTCGGTCAGAGGCGCCGACGCGCGTACGATGTGCTGCGACCTGCCCCGGCGCACGTCGACGAAGGCGTCGACTACGCCTAGGTTCGGGTACTGCCCGAAGCCGAAGATCGCGAACCACTCGTCCAAGCACGGGTGCATGTTGAAGTAGTACCGGTCGTAGAAATTCCGGTCGCTCGTCGCCGGGTACGCGATGAATTCCGACGCCTGGTGGACGGGGTAGTCGTCCCAGGCGGAGAGGGAGTTGGGCCGGGGCGGGGCGGGCGGTGCCATGGCCTCAGCAGCAGGCGCAGCCGGCGCCGCACCCGCCCGCGACGGGCACGCCGCACGTTTCTCCGGCGGGGTTCAGTGCGGGCTCGGCGGTCCGTCCCATGGTGGCGAACACCGGCAGGAGGCGCCGGGCCCCCCGGTGGCCGTCGGGGCAGGTGGCCGGGGCGTCGGCCTCGACCATGGGCCGGCGTTCGTCGAAGACGGCGTGACAGGTCGAGCAGCGGAATTCGTAGACGGGCACGGTGGACCTCCGGCGGCAGCCTAGGGGTCGCGGGGATCGCCACGTCGACGAAGGAGGGACACCGCCATACATCCCGTTTCTTCTATACGTACACATATACGCACATCGCGAGACACATGGTCCCCCTGGGTCCTTCTCCGACGTGACGGGCCCACCTGGTCCCTCTCCGACGTGGCGGGCCCCCTGGTCCCTCTCCGACGTGACGGGCCCCCTGGTCCCTCTCCGAGTGACGGGCCCACCCCGTCCGTCTCGACGGGACGGGCCGCAGGCCCCGCCCCCGCCCCGCTCAGGGTTGCGAGTATCCGTAAATCGGCGACCCGTTGTAGGACGCCGAGTCCGCCGGCAGGAACGGCCCGTCGATCACCACCGACAGGGCACCGTCGGCGCCCGGCCCGGCGTCTCCCCCCACCGTCATGAGCGCACCGTCCGGCCACACCTGCGTCACGATCGCGACGTGCACCGACGTCGCAGCGTTCTGCGGACCGGTGCCGAAGAGCACGGCGTCGCCGACGTCCGGGGTGGCCGTCGGCGGCAGGTCGACGCCCCAGACGGCCGACCAGGTCCACATGTCACCCGTGAAGGGGTAACGCGGAATGGGCACCCCGGCCTGTTCCCAGGCCCAGGTGGCGAACAGGGAGCACCACTCCTCGCACGGCCCGTAGGGGTTGCAGTAGGCGCCCTGGGACGCATTGGGGTCGGCCTCAATTTGGGACGCGACCGCGGCGGCGATCTGGTCCGAGCCCGCGAACGTCCCCTCGGGATTGTTGGTGGAGAAGCTGTACTGCCAGGCCTGGGGATCGAGCAGCCAGTAGCCGGTCCCCTGGTTGTTGCCGATGATCGCCGAAATCTGGGTCGCGGTCGGATCGAGCGTCAGACCGCCGTAGGCCTGCGCGTCCCCGAACGGCAGGACGACGCCGTTGGCCGTCGCAATGAGGTAGCCGCCGCCGTCGGGCGAGGCGACCATGCCCACCGCCGAGTCGGGCAGGTCCTCGCTCCCGGCGGAGCCGTAGAAACTCGCGTCCCCGAAGCTGAAGATGCCGCCGTCCGCCGCGACGAGCCAGTAGCCGCGGCCGTCCTTGGTGGAGGCCATGCCGACGATGGGCTGGTTCAGCACGATGTCGCCGGTGCTCCCCCAGAACTGCGCGTCGCCGAACGAGAAGATGCCGCCGTCCGCGGCCACGAGCCAATAGCCCCCGCCGTCGGGTGTGGCGGCCATGCCGACGATGGGTTGGTTCAGGTGCACCGCGCCCATCGATCCCCAGAACTGCGCGTCCCCGAACGAGAAGACCCCGCCGTCGAGCGCGCCCAGCCAGTACCCCTTGCCCGACGGCATCGTGGCCATGGCCACGATGGGGCCCTGAATGGCGAGGTCACCCAGCCCGCCCTCGTACTTGGCGTCGCCGAACGAGAACACCCCGCCGTCCGCGCTGGCCAGCAGGTAGCCGTTCCCGTCCGCGGTGGCCGCTCCGGAGAACACGGGCGAGTTGAGCGGCTGGGGCATGTCGGGCGGACTCGTCGTGACGCTCCCGAACCCGATCATCCCCGCGTCGTCGTAGACGTGCGGGACCTGCGCCGCCCCCGCGTTCGCCGAAGACACGGCCGCGAACGACCCCGCGGCGATCACGACGAAGGGGAGAAGGGCGGCGGCCGCGAGCACCCAGCGCAGCGAACGCGCCCGCACGCCGGCCGCCGCCACGCACGCGCCGGAGCGCTTGCCGGGACCCCACACGCCTCCGCGTCCGAGCACGGCCTCGATTGTGTACTGCTCAGCCCACGCTGATCCGGCAGGAGTCGTTACGAAGTGATGACGAATCGGCCTTCAACCAGTGTGTCCGGCCCCGAACCAGGAGCGCGGCGGCGCACATGGCGCCGCCGGGACCGACGCCGCCGCCGCAGGGCTCGTCTGGGCGCGTCCCGCACCCCCACGGCAGAATGGTCCGCATGAGCCCCGACTCCCCCGCCGCGCACCCCGACACCTTCGGCGCCAGGACGGAACTGGCCGTCGGCGGGCGCACCTACGAGATCTTCAACATCCGGACCCCCGCGCTGGCCCAGCGCTACGAGGTCGACCGCCTGCCCTACTCCATCAAGGTGCTGCTCGAGAACCTGCTCCGGCACGAGGACGGGCCCCACGTCACCGCCGACGACATCGTCGCCGTCGCCGACTGGGGCGCCAACCCCGAGGGCCACGGCCAGGGGGCGGGCGACTCCGCCCACGAGATCGCGCTCACCCCCGAGCGCGTGCTCATGCAGGACTTCACCGGCGTGCCCGGCGTGGTCGACCTCGCCGCCATGCGCGAGGCGCTGGCGCGCCTGGGGGGCGATCCCACCCTCGTCAACCCGCTCGTCCCGGTCGAGCTCGTCATCGACCACTCGGTCATCGCGGAGCGCTCGGGTGACGCGTCGTCCTATGAGACCAACGTGTCCATTGAGTACCAGCGCAACATCGAGCGCTACACCCTGCTCAAGTGGGCGCAGAGTGCCTTCGATGATTTCCGTGCCGTCCCACCGGGCACCGGTATCTGCCACCAGGTCAACCTCGAATACCTGGCGCGTCTCGTCTTCGCGAGGGAGGACGGGCGCGCCTTCTGCGACACCCTCGTCGGCACCGACTCGCACACGACGATGGTCAACGGGCTCGGCGTGCTCGGATGGGGCGTGGGCGGCATAGAGGCCGAGGCCGCCATGCTCGGCCAGCCCCTGTCCATGTTGCTGCCGCCCGTCGTCGGACTGCGCATCTCCGGCGAGCCCAAGCCCGGCATCACCGCCACCGACGTCGTCCTCACCGTGACCGAGCTGCTGCGCAACCACGGCGTCGTCGGCGCGTTCGTCGAGTGCTACGGCCCCGGAGTGGCGGCCCTGCCGCTCGAGACCCGGGCGACCATCGGCAACATGAGCCCCGAGTACGGGGCCACCTGCACCATGTTCCCGATCGACCGGGTGACCATCGACTACATGCGCTTCACGGGGCGCGACGAGGACCACCTCGCCCTGGTCGAGGCGTACGCCAAGGCGCTGGGCCTCTGGCACGACCCGGGTGCCCCCGAGCCCGTGTACTCGGAGTACGCCACCCTCGACCTGGGCGACGTCGAACCGTCGCTGGCCGGGCCCTCCCGGCCCCAGGACCGGGTGGCGCTCGCGGCGGCCGCCGACGCGTTCCGGGTGGCGCTCGACCGCTCCCCGCGCATCGCCCCGGACGAGCCGGCTGCGGCCCCGCGCCACCAGATGACCGACGGCGACGTCGTCATCGCGGCGATCACCAGCTGCACCAACACCTCGAACCCGCAGGTTCTCGTCGGCGCCGGCCTGCTGGCCCAGAAGGCCGTCGTGCTCGGGCTGCGCTCCAAGCCGTGGGTGAAGACGTCGCTCGCCCCGGGCTCGCGCGTGGTCATGGATTATCTCGACCGCGCCGGCTTGATAGAGCCGCTCGAAGCACTCGGCTTCTATCTCGTCGGCTTCGGCTGCACCACCTGCATCGGCAACTCGGGCCCCCTCCTCGAGGGCGTGAGCGAGTCCGTGCGCGAGAACGACCTCTCGGTCGCGTCCGTACTCTCGGGCAACCGCAACTTCGAGGGCCGGATCCACCCGGACGTGCGGCTGAACTACCTGGCGTCGCCGCCGCTCGTGGTGGCGTATGCGCTGGCCGGTTCCATCGGTCTCGACCTGACCACCGAGCCCCTCGGCCACGACACCGAGGGCAACCCGGTCCACCTCTCCGACCTGTGGCCCTCCATAGACGAGGTCAACGACACGATCCGGGACTCACTCACCTCGGACATGTTCCGCACCCGATACCGCGCCGTGTTCGACGGCGACGAGCACTGGCGGGAGATCCCGGCGGGGTCCGGCCAGACCTACACCTGGCAGGACGAGTCGACCTACGTAAAGAACCCGCCCTTCTTCGACGCGATGACGATGACACCGGACCCCGTGACCGACATCACCGACGCACGGGTGCTCGTCATGGTGGCCGACAGCGTCACCACCGACCACATCTCTCCGGCTGGCTCCATCGGCCCCACGACCCCGGCCGGGCTCTACCTCACCGAGCACGGTGTCGAACGTCAGGATTTCAACTCCTACGGGGCACGCCGGGGCAACCACGAGGTGATGATGCGGGGCACGTTCGCCAACGTGCGGCTGCGCAACCGCCTGGCGCCGGGGACAGAGGGCGGGGTGACCCTGCATCAGCCCGAGGGGACCGAGACCTCCATTTACGAGGCGGCCATGCTGTACGCGCAAGAGGGTGTGCCGCTCATCGTCCTCGCCGGCCGCGAGTACGGCACGGGCAGCAGCCGGGACTGGGCCGCCAAGGGCACGGCGCTCCTCGGCGTGCGCGCCGTCATCGCGCAGAGCTTGGAGCGCATCCACCGGTCCAACCTCATCGGCATGGGCGTCATCCCCTTGCAGTTCTACAAGGGAGACTCCGCCGAGGGCCTCGGCCTGACCGGCCACGAGCGGTTCTCCATCACCGGCTTGGACGCGCTCAACCGGGGCGAGTTGCCCAAGGAGCTCTCGGTGACGGCCACTGCAGACGACGACTCGGTCACCGAGTTCCGGGTGAGCGTGCGGATCGACACCCCCATGGAGGCGGAGTACTACCGCCACGGAGGCATCCTGCACTACGTCCTGCGCCAGATGGCGGGCTGACTCTCCCGGCCGCCTACTCGGCGCCGTCGTCGTCTGCTTCGTAGGCGGCCAGCACCTTCTTGGGCGCCCGGCGCCGCCACGACTCGGTGAGCAGCTCGCGCACCAGGGCGCGATCGGCCTTCTGCAGCACGACCCGGCACCCGCTCAGCTTCTTGCCCCACCAGAGCTCCTCGACCGCGTCCGGGAACTCCACGCGGTAGGCGGCCACCTCGTCCTCGGCGACGAAGACGTGGACCCGGTCGCCCTCGGGTGGCACGGTGGCGAAGATCTTCCCGGCGACCCGGAACGAGGTCATGTCGTGGTGGGGCGCTTCGGCGGCCTCGGGCAGTCCGAGCGCGAGCGTGCGCACGGTGGCGAGTGACACACCCATCAGCCCCCGTTCCCCTCGTCTGACGATTCCGCGAGCGCCACGAAGCGGCGAATGATGCCGTCTCCGGCGCGGCTGACGTGCGCGACGTCGGGCGCCCGGACGAACACGCCGGGCGGCAGATGCGGCCCCCAGTGCGCGACGAGGGCCGCCGTGACCTCGACGTGGAACTGCAATCCGTAGGCCCGCGCGCCGACCCGGAACGCCTGGTTCGCATTGGCGTCGTTGCCTGCGAGCCGGACGGCGCCCTGGGGCAGCGAGAACGTGTCGCCGTGCCAGTGCACGCAGGGCAGCGGGATGGGCGCCCGTCCGAAGACGGGGTCGTGCAGCGCCTCCGGGGTCAGGTGTACCTCGCCGACCCCGACCTCGGGCTCGGGCCCCGGGGTTGCCGCCGCGCCGAGTGCGGCCGCCAGCTGCTGCGCCCCGAGGCAGACGCCGAGCACGGGCACGCCGGCTTCCACCGCGGACCGAAGCAGATCTCGTTCGTCGGAGAGCCAGGCGTCCCCGTCGTGCACGCCCATCGGGCCGCCCATCACGACCAGCCCGGCCATGTGCGGAGCGGTGTCTGGTGCGGGCACGGGCTCGCCGGCGCCGACCCGCACCACCCAGAGCTCGCCGCCGGCGTCGCTGACGGCGAGCGCGATCGCACCGGGTCCCTCGTAGGCCACGTGTTGGAGCACCAGCCATCGGCCCGCGGCGCCCACCGGGACTCAGGGGATACGGGTGACGCGGAAGAGCTCCGCTGAAGACCCAGCGGGCAGGCCGGCGGCCTCCCCTCCCATCCGCGCGCCCTCGCGGATCCGGTTGGTGATCCCCTCGGGATCGGGGATCTGGCTCTTGTGGCACATGAGGGCGGCGACCTTGCGGTCCACGGTGGCAGTCGTCTCCACCGCGATGGAGGCGCGGGGGTCGCCCGGGCCCATGATCCACAGCTCGTGGACCGTCCAGGGCTCGAGCCCCTCCTCGCGCAACAGCTCTGGGTGCGCGAACGGGTTGCGCGCATCGGGGTAGACCGCGCACACGGCGGCCTCGCCGAGGGCCATGTGGTCCGGGTGGCTGGCGAAGATGAAGTCCCAATTGCGCTCGGGTGACTGGGTGACCACCCGCTCGGGCCGGACTTGGCGGATGACCCGGCTGATGTCACGGCGCAGGGCGACGGTCGGCTGCACGGCACCGTCAGGGTGCCCGAGGAACCGGACGTCGGTCACGCCCACCACCGCAGCGGCGGCCCGCTGCTCCTCCTGGCGCAGGGCCGCCATCTCGGCCCGCGGCATCTCGAGGTCGGAGCCGCCGGCGTCGCCGTTGGTGGCGACGCAGTAGGTCACCTCCAGGCCGGCTGCGGTGAACGCCGCCACGGTTCCCGCCGACCCGAAATCGACGTCGTCGGGATGGGCGGTCACCATGAGGACGCGGCGGACGCCGTCCTCCGGCGACCAGGGCGGGATGGCGGTCGGCTCGGTCGGCTCGGTCGGCTCGCTCAGAGGACGCTCTCCTCGGCGCGGGGGGTCCATCCGGCCAGATCGGCCAGCCGGGGATCGTTGGAGAACATCTCGACGATGGGCACGCGCAGACCGAGCCGCCGTTGGATCACCTCCATCTCGACCAGCTGGTTCCACAGGGCCAGGCTCACGACCACACCGGCCTTCCCGGCGCGCGCGGTGCGGCCCGAACGGTGGAGGTACGCCTTGTGGTCCTCGGGAGGATCGAAGTGGATGACGCCGTCCACCCCTTCGATGTGCAGGCCGCGGGCCGCCACGTCGGTCGCCACCAGCACGGGCAGGCTGCCATTCGAGAAGTCGGACAGGGCGCGCTCGCGGTTGGCCTGGCGCAGGTCTCCGTGGATGGCTGCGGCCTTCACCTTCTCCTTCCCCAGGTGCTCCACCAGACGGTCGGCACCGCGCTTGGTGCGGACGAAGACGAGCGATTTCTCCTGGCTGCGGCAGATGGCCGCGGCCACCTTCACCTTGTCCATCTGGTGGACCTGGATGAAGCGGTGCTCCATGAGCGTCACCGTCTGCGTCGCCGATGCCACCTCGTGGAACACCGGGTCCGAGAGGTACCGCTTCACCAATCGGTCCACCGCGCCGTCGAGGGTCGCGGAAAACAGGAGCGTCTGGTGGGGTCGTTCGAGCCGACGCAGGACCCACTCGACCTGAGGCATGAAACCCATGTCGGCCATGCGATCCGCCTCGTCGAGCACGAGCGTCTCGAGATCCTCGACCGACACCTCGCCCCGGTCGCCGAGGTCGATGAGACGGCCGGGCGTGGCGATCACGATGTCCACACCTTTGCGCAGCTTGGACACCTGGCGGTCAATGTCCGCCCCGCCGTAGACCGCGACGGCGCTTAGACCCAGCTTCTTCGCCAGCGGCATGAGCACGTCGTGCACCTGCACGGCCAGCTCGCGGGTCGGCAACAGCACCAGCGCCAGCGGCTTGGCCGGGCGCGTCGACTGCCGAGTACCGCCGGCATCGATCGTGGCCTTCGCCCGCTGCAGGAGAGGCACGCCGAAGGCCAGCGTTTTGCCGGACCCCGTCTTGGCCTTGCCACAGACGTCGCGCCCCGCTAGGGCGTCGGCCACGGTCAGGGCCTGAATTGGAAAAGCGCTGACGATGCCCTCATCCGCCAGCGCTCGGGTCAGTTCTGCTGAGACGCCGAGGGACTCGAAGGTCCGGGCGGTCTCATAGGTATCATCGCCGGGGACGTCACCGACCCCGTTCGTAAGTGTGCCGGCATGCGCGCCAGCCAAGGCTTCAACGGTCATCGAACCTCTCTGAAATTCGGGCTGCACTGTGCGGCGGGGCCGTGCGCCATCCAGAAAAGGTTGAATTCGGCCCCGACTCACCGGCCCCCGCCGGTGGTCGCGCTTTCATTCTACCAGCCCAGCCCGGGTGTCCCGCGGCACCGTGTGCCAAAGTGAGCCGTCCCGACGACGATCGAAGGAGCCACAGGAACCATGGCCAAGCTCGAGGCGGGCGCCACCGCCCCTGCGTTCATCCTGCCCGACCAGGACGGGAAGCCGGTCAAGCTCTCCGACTTCAAGGGCCAGCAGGTGATCGTCTACTTCTACCCGGCCGACGACACGCCCGGCTGCACCAAGGAGGCGTGTCAATTCAACGACAACCTCAAGGCCTTCGAGAAGTCCGGGGTGGCGGTGCTCGGGATCTCTCCCGACAAGGCGGAGAAGCACGTGAAGTTCCGTACCAAGTACAAGCTGAAGTTCCCGCTCCTCACCGATGCGGACAAGAAGGTGATGGAGAAGTACGGCGCGTGGGGCGAGAAGACGATGTACGGCAAGAAAACAGTGGGCACCATCCGTTCGACCTTCCTGGTCGGACCGAACGGCAAGGTCAAGCGTGCCTGGTACAACGTGAAGGCCGACGGCCACGCGGCCAAGGTCCTCGAAGAGGTCGCCGCGGGCTGAGGCGCCGCGATGAAGTCGTGGAACGAGTTCGCGGCGCTGCGGCCGGACCTGGCTGACCCCGGACGGTCGTTGCTCTACCGAGTCGGTGTCGGGCTGGCGTACCTCGCTACGACGCGTCCCGACGGGGCGCCCCGGGTGCATCCCATGTGCCCCGTCATGACCGGGCACGGCGCCTTTGCCTTCATTGTGCCGTCCCCCAAGCAACGCGACCTCCGTCGTGACGGCAGGTACGCGCTCCATTCGTTCCCGTGCCCCGACAACGAGGATGCCTTCTCCTTCGGGGGTCGAGTCCGCCTCGTCGAAGACGACACGTTCGCGCCGAGCTGAGTGATGTCTTCGTGGAGGAGCGAGCGCAGCTCGCCGTCCCGTCTCCGGACGACCTACTCATCGAGTTCCATCTCGACTCGTGCCTTCTGACGCGGACGACTGCCCAACGCATGGGTCACCGGAGCGAGCGTCGTCGACAAGGCGGGGCAGGCACCGACGTCGGCCTACGTCAAACAGGTGTGCCCGGGCATACTCTCGCCTGGAGGTCCGCCGCCCGGCCTCTCGAAGGGCGGGCCAGGAGTCGGAATCATCGGCGGGCACAGTGCGGTCGCCCGTGCGGGAGCCAACGCGCAGAACGCGTTCAATCAGTGCGTCACAGCGCTCAGCGCGAGATACCACGAGGTCGTCAGCTACCAGCCCGCCAACCGCTTCTGGACGTTCCAGACGATCGAGACCGCGCTGTTCGTCGTGTTGGCCGTGGCGCTCGCCGGGGTGTGCGCCTGGTGGATCCGGCACCACATCAATTGATCGACCGCTGATGGACCGCTGATGACCGCTCGCGACGAGGTCTGAGCCTGCCGTGATGTGGGTGGCGTTCCACCAGTTCCGGGCTCCGGTGCGCTGGCCGTTGGCGCCTTCGTCGTGTGGTGGCTGCGCCGGTTGGGGTGAGAGCTCCTCAGCCTCAGACCTGATGGACCGGACACCAGTAGGTGGTCCTGCCGCCCACCTGGGCCCGAAGGAGTTCGGCGCCGTCGCGCTGGCAGTGCCCGCCGTCGACGCGCTCCTCCATGAGGTCGCCGGTGTGTGAGCCACCGCGGCGGTCGAGGAGACGCAGCGTGGCGCGGAGCGACTTATGGAGTGCGCGCATCTCGTCCTCGCTCAGCGGTGTCCGACGGGCCGGGTCGAGCCCGGCGCGCCAGAGGATCTCGTCGGCCAGCAGATTGCCCACACCCGCTACGCGTTCCTGGTCCATGAGCCGTGCCTTGAGCGGCGCCACCGCGCCCGCCCGCCCTGGGTGTACCGCCAGGGCCGACCGCAGCTCGGGCAGCGACACGGTGAGCGCGTCGGGGCCGAGCCGGTTCTCGTCGGGTGAGAGCTCCAGGGAGCCGAAGCGCCGCGGATCGTGCAGAATGAGGTGGCCTCCGTCGCCGAAGCCGATCCGGGCGCGCACCCACTTGTCGTCGAAGACGCCCGGGCCGAAGCGCAGGCGGTCGAGGGCCTGCTGCCCGTCGACGACCAGTCCGCCGGTCATGCCGAAGCGCACGCCCAGTGTGGGCCCGTCGTCGTCCATGTCCAGCAACATGAGCTTGCCCCGCCGGCGTGCCGCGGTGAACGAGCGGCCTTTGAGCGCGGCGCGGAGCCGGTGGGGCGTGGTGCCGCCACGGCCGTAGCGGGCGTCAACCATCCAGGCGGTGGACACGCGGCGGTCCAACGCCTTTTCGGCCAATTCCCGGTACCGCTCCACTTCGAGGATCTCGGGCATTGGTAGTCAGGGGCGCGGTGCCGTTGCCGGCCCGGTTCCCCATTCCCCTTTCAATCCGTGCGTGCGGTTTTCCCGCACACGGCTTTCCGATGGACTTCTTGACATGGTTACGCGGCCGTCGGGTAGCGGATGGTGCCCATGAGCTGATGCAGGCCCTGGTCGTGGAACCAGGTGCGGGTCCAGGTGCCAGCCTGGCCGGGGCGCAGGTTGCGGCCCCGCTTCTTGACGAGCAAGCGGTTCAGCCGCCACGCAACGTAGTCGTCCAAGGAGACGAACTTGAGCGCCGCATTCCCGGTGCGGAAGTAGTTGCCCCAGCCCCGCAGGAACCGGTTGAGACGTGCGATGACGTCGGGCAACTGCTCTCCGACCTGGCTTCGAGCGGTAAGGGCCTTGATCCTGGCTCGGGCTCGCTTCATGGACCGCACCGAGGGCCAGCGGTGGAGGTAGTAGCGGATGATCCGCTTGCGCTCCCAGAGCTTGCCGGACATGCGGGCACGGAAGTGGCACCCGAGGAAATCAAAGCCCTCCTTGCCTTCTCCGAGATCGACCACTCTGGTCTTGTCCGGGTGAAGACGGAGACCGAGATCACCCAAGATGACGGTCGCCCGCCTCTGGGCTTCCTCGGCCTGTTGTTGGGATCGGCACAGCACCACGAAGTCGTCGGCATAGCGGACGACTTCTCCGGTGCCGCGCTTCTCCCAGGCCGCATCGAATGCGTGCAGGTAGATGTTGGCCAAAAGGGGCGAGATCACCCCACCCTGGGGTGTTCCCGTGACCGACTCGGTGAGCACTCCAGCGTCCAACACACCTGCTCGCAGCCACTGTCTGACCAACTTGAGCACCCGTCGGTCCGATACCCGCTCTTTGACCAAGGCGAGCAAGCGCTCGTGGTCGATGGAGCCGAAGAAGTTCGTAATGTCGGCTTCGAAGACGAAGGTGTTGCCTTCGATGAAGCCGACCCGGAGCCTCTCCATGGCGTCGGTGGCCGAGCGCTTGGGCCGAAACCCAAACGAGCAGGGCAGAAAGTCGGCCTCGAAGATGGGTTCGAGGACGATCTTGGCCGCCTGCTGGCACACGCGGTCCTTGACAGTCGGGATGCCCAACGGACGGAACTTGCCGTCGGGCTTTGGAATCTCCACCCGCCGCACTGGCGCCGGGTGGTAGTTGCCTGCACGGAGGCTCGCCTGGAGCTCGGCGACCATGCGCTCTGCCCCATAGGCCTCCACCGCAGCGATGGTGATCTGGTCCACCCCCGCTGCCCCACGATTGGCTCGGACCCGCTCCCACGCCTCCCAGAGAATGTCGTCCCTGTAGATGCGGTCATAGAGGGCGTGGAAAGCCCGACCCTTCGACTGCTTGGCCGCAGCCCATAGCCGGTTCTGGAGGCGTCGAACTTTGACGGGAGCCACATGGCGGCCCTCGGGGAAGCTGGACCGGGCAGACCCGGCCATGCCCTCACTCGTTCCTCTGTTCCCGGCGTGTCCAAAGTCGGGGCCCTTCCCTCCCGCTGGGTTTCTCCCAGCGATCGGCAGTACTACGACCCCGTCGGACTCCCGCTCCCCTCCGCTCGACTTCACCACTGGCTTATACGAGCGGTCTTTGCTGACAAGGCTGGGAAGACGGGTCTCTCCTGTTCCGAACCTGACCGTGTGCACGTGCCGCTCCCCCTACCCCGGGAGGACCCGACCATGGGCATCTCCGGAACGCCAGTCGGTCGGATGCTGCCTTCGCCGTGACGTGAGCGGCTCGGCTCCTCCGTTGTATCTCTGACGAGGCTGCAGGACTCGTGCCGAGTGGCACTACGGCCCGCGCACTTGCTCCCTCCGAAGAGGCTCTTGACGCCCCGCTCAGCCCGGCGGATCTCTCCGACAGACCGGGGCCTGCTACTGGGCTCTCCGGCGATTACCCAGGCGGGACTTGCACCCGCTGGTCTGGTCCAGCTTTCAGGACGCACCACGGGCGGAGGGTATCGGACCATCCCGGCCAGGCCGAATATGGTGGGCCCGTGCCACCCGAGAAGCCGCAATGGGCCGAGTTGTTCACCGAGGTCGTGACGTCCGGACTCTGCACCGGATGCTCCGCCTGCGTCATCGCGTGCCCCTACGACGTCCTGAAGTACGACGACACGGGCGGGACGTACAAGCCCTTCCACGTCGATGAAGAGGGCGGCCCGGACAACTGCACCCACGGGCTCAAGGGCTGCACCTTGTGCACCCGGGCCTGCCCGCGCTTTCGCACCTGGGAACCGGACATCGAGACCTACCTCTTCGGACGGCCTCGCACGGAGGACGAGATCTCGGGTATCGCACGCCGCACGGTGCTGGCCCGGGCGGTCGACACCGACGTCCAGGGTGTCGGCCAGGACGGCGGGCTCGTCTCCGCGCTGCTCATCTGGGCGCTCGAGCACGACGTGATCGACGCGGCGCTGGTCTCGGGGCTCGAGGGCGACGGGTCGACCTGGAAGGCCGTGCCCCGTGTGGCGTGGACGAAGGAAGACGTGCTGGCCACGGCAGGGTCGCGCTACACCTACTCGGCCAACCCGATGGCCTATCTCGAGGCCATAGAAGCCGGGGCCGAGCGCATCGCGCTGGTGGGCATGGGCTGCCAGGCCTCCGCGCCCCCCGTCATGCAGGCCCGCAAGGCGGGCAAGATCGCACGACGCCTCACCCTCTCCATCGGTCTCCTCTGCTCCAAGACCTTCGACGACGCCATCTTCCCCGAGCTCTTCGAGGCCCGCTACGACCTGCAGCGCGCCGACATCGTCAAGATGAACATCAAGGGCGTGTTCCAGGTCTGGATGCGCGACGGCAGCTACCACGAGATACCGCTGAAGGAGGCCCACGCCTGGACCCGGGAGGGCTGCACGAGCTGCCCGGACTTCGCGGCGGAGCATGCCGACATCTCCACGGGCGGCATCGGGGCGTTCGGCGACTGGACGCTCACGCTTTTGCGCACCGAGAAGGGCGAGGAGCTGTTCAACGACATGGAGGCGGCGGGCGTCATCGAGACGCGGCCCATTGAGGACGACCCCGGCGCGGTCGCACTGCTCAACAAGCTGAGCCGGGCCAGCCGCAAGCGCTGGCCGGCCACCGCCGTGCCCATGCCGGGCCGGCTGCCCGCCCCGGCGTCCTGAGCCCCGGCCGGTGAGCGGGCCTCAGCCGGACGCATTCGCGGCCCACCTCGGCATAGCGGTGACGCGGCGCGGCGCCGGAGAAACGGTCGCCGTCCTGACCACGACCGCCGAGCACGCCAACCCGCATGGGACCGTGCACGGCGCCGTCTTATACGCGGTGGCGGGCGCGGCCGTCGCCGCGGCGGCCAACGACGACGACCACTCGGGCATCATCTCGTCGGTGCTCGTGGAGTACCTCCAGCCCGCCGTCATCGGGGACGAGCTCTTCGGCGAGGTGACGCGGGAGGCGTCGACCGACCGCGAGGACATCTTCACCGGCACGGTCCGCCGCGGCGAGGGCGGCGACCTGCTGGCCTGGGTGCGGGCCCGAGGGACCAGGCGGTCCCGCCGGGACTGAGGGCCGAAGGGCGGAAGAGACGGCCGACGTCTCATCGGAGAGGCCTATTTCGAAAACTATTCACCGACCTGTTGATGCTTTTTTTGAGGGTCCACTTATGGAGCCGTATGACCTCTCGCTAGAACCCCGGCCATGGCCGAATCTGTGGGAATGCTGTCATTGACGCCATAGGCCCCGTCCCGCAGGATGACCCCATGAGAGAGCGTCATGTCGTCATCGTCGCCTTCGACGGTGTCCAGCCCCTCGACGCGGTCGGTCCCCACGAGGTCTTTGCCGGCGCAGGTCAGGTTGCCAGTGCCCTGGGGCAAGCGGGCGGCTACCGGGTCACCCTGGCCTCACGGGCGGGCGGCGCCGTGCGCGCCGAGAGCGGCCTCGTCCTGCAAACCGCTCCCCTGCCGGGCGAGGACGAGCGGATCGACACCCTGCTCCTCGCCGGCGGCCGCGGCGCCAATGCGGCGTCGTCGGACGAGGCCCTCGTCTCCTGGGTGGGTGCCACGGCACCGCGCTGCCGCCGGGTCGCCACCGTCTGCTCCGGCGCGTTCGTCGGCGCCGCGGCCGGGCTGTTCGACGGCCGGCGCGTCAGCACCCACTGGGCCCGCGCCAAGGAGCTCGCCGAGGCCTACCCCGCGCTGACCGTCGACCCGGATCCGATCTACATCCGCGACGGACGGCGATGGTCCAGCGCCGGAGTCACGGCGGGCATCGACCTGGCTCTGGCGCTCGTGCAAGAGGACCACGGGGTGGAGGTGGCACAGACGGTTGCCCGCTGGTTGGTCATGTTCCTGCACCGGCCCGGTGGCCAAACCCAATTCGCATCCCCTGTCTGGGTGCCCCGGGCCGAACGCTCGACCGTGCGAGCCGTGCAGAACCTCGTCGAGGCTGCGCCGGGTGGTGACCACCGGCTCCCCGCCTTGGCGGCCGCGGCGGCCATGAGCGTGCGTCATTTCACGCGCGTCTTCACGGCCGAGGTCGGCGAGAGCCCGAGCCGCTTCGTCGAACGCACCCGCCTGGAAGCGGCGCGGCGCGAGCTCGAAACGACGGCCGACACGCTGGACGTGATCGCGCAGCGGTGCGGGCTCGGGAGCGCCGAGACGCTACGGCGCGTGTTCCAGCGGCATCTCGGCGTGGCTCCCGACGCGTATCGCCGTCGCTTCCGAACCACCCCCGCCGAACCTCTAGAAAGGACTCCGGCGTGATCGAAACGGAGCGTCTGCAGGTTGCCATTCCCTTGTTCCCGCGCTTCACCGCGCTCGATGCCGTCGGGCCCTACGAGGTGCTCCAGCGCATCCCGAGCGTCGACATCGTCTTCGTCGGGCACGAACGGGGTGCGGTGCGCAGCGAGAACGGGCTGCTCGGCCTCGCCGTCGATGCCACGTTCGAGGAGGTGCCTGCGCCCGGCGTCGTTGTGTTCCCGGGCGGTGTGGGCACGCGGCCGCTCGAGGAGGACGCCCGGGTGCTCGACTGGGTGCGCGCCGCCCACACGACGACGCGTTTCACGACTTCGGTCTGCACCGGGTCGCTCGTTCTCGGCGCCGCGGGCCTGCTCGACGGGCTGATCGCCACGACGCACTGGTCGTGCTACCGGGAGCTGGCGGCGCACCGGGCGGAGCCGACGGCGCAACGGGTGGTCGAGAACCTCGACCGCCGGATCATCACCGCCGCGGGCGTCTCGAGCGGCATCGACATGGCGTTGCGGCTGACCGAGCTCCTCTTCGACCGCACGGCGGCGCAGGCGGCGCAGCTGATGATCGAGTACGACCCGCAGCCGCCCTTCGACTGCGGCTCCGTGGCGAAATCGGACGACACGGTGATGGCGCGGGTGATGGAGTACGCGGCGCACCGCCGGTAGGTCTACCGTTGGCTGGGCCTGCGAGCTGCGAACTGTGAGCTGCGAGCTGCGGGCGCCGACGGTGCCGATCGGACTGAGAGGTGCGACCATGGAGATTCTCAGCGAGAAGGTGGAGCAGGGTGTCGTCGAGCAACGCTTCGACTTGCGCGTGGCGGGCGACGCCGTCCCGGGCCTCCGCTGGGATCCCGAGGACGCCAAGGTTCCCCGCCCGACGATCCTGATCGGCCACGGCGGAACCCAGCACAAGCGGGTCCCGAACGTGCTCGGGCTGGCGCGGCGGTTCGTGCGGCACCTGGGCTACTCGGCGGTCGCCCTCGATGCACCGGGGCACGGCGACCGGATCACCGATCCCGATGTGGCGGCGCGGCGGCGTCAGGCGATCGAGGCACGCATCGCGGCGGGCCCGAGTGCTCGGAACGTCGCCTTCGGGCCCGAGGAGGCCAAGGAGTGGGTCGAACGCACCACCAAGGGGATCGCAGAGTGGCGCGCACTCCTCGACGACCTCGATGAGCAGGGGTCAGGGCCGCAGTACGGCTACTGGGGCGTCTCGATGGGGACCGCCATCGGCCTGCCGTTCGTGGCGTCCGAGCCGCGGGTACGGGCCGCGGTGCTGGGGCTGGCGGGGCTCGGGAACCGGCCGGGGGCCGATCGCTTCGAACAGGCGGCGCGGTCGCTCACCATCCCCATCCTGCTCGTCCTGCAGTGGAACGACGAGCTGGTCGCGCAGGCATCCGGCCTCGCACTGTTCGAGGCGATCGGATCGTCCGAGAAGACCGCGCACATCAACCCGGGCGGCCACGTGCAGATCCCTCTCTTCGAGAGGGACGCCTACGAGGCCTTCTTCCTGCGTCACCTCGGGCCCGCCGGTTCAGCCTGAGTCCCGAGGTCGCGCGCGCTCAGGCCTTCGCCTCGGCTTCCTTGGCCAGCTTGTGCTTGCGGTGTTCCATGAGGATCTGCTCGTGCGTCGCACCGTGATTCGGCACGTCCGGATGGTGATGCCGGCAGAGAATGTAGGGCGTTCCCTCCAGGGGGTGGTGCCCGATCCTCCAACATCCCTTGGTGTGGCATTGCACTTTCCGTACGCCGGTATAGACGCCCACACCTACCGCGCTGATCAGTGTGGCCTCACCGAGATCCGAGCCGAAGCCCGACCAGAAGTTGTAATAGAGATCTGGTCCGCCGTGGAGGGTCCCCGTATGGAGCGCGAACCAATGACGGAGAGCGCCGACGAACGCGATGGCAAGCGCGATAAGCACGATCGCCAGGAGCACGCCCGCCAGCCAGACGGCTTTGTTCCCTGAGCTGTCAGGGGGATAGGTCGGCGTAGAGCCCGCCGCGGGCGGGACGGCGGCGTCGGTGGAGGAAGTAGGCGCGCCTGACCCCGTTGTCTCAGTCATCGGCCCCTCCGAAGCTGGTTTCCCCGAGACAAGAACAGTCCCCGCCGGGGGCGAGCGAACATCCCGCGATTCTGCCCCGCAACGCTCCCTTCGGCGCGGATGTCAGGCCTGAAGTTCGGCCGACCTCCGCGCTCCGAACGCTTGTCTGTGCGTGGAGTAGCTGCGAAGCTGCTGCCGTTCACGACGCCGAGGGGCAGGATGCAGCGAGAATGTGAAGCCAAGATCACGATCAATGCCCCACCCGAGGACATCTGGCGCGTGGTTTCGGATATCACTCGCGTCGGCGAGTGGAGCGTGGAGTGCCGAGGGTGCGAGTGGACGGACGGAGCATCCCAGGCCACGCCGGGTGCACGGTTCCGGGGCCGCAATCGCCGCGGAACAATGCGATGGACGCGACTGAACGAGGTCGAGGTCGCTGACGCACCACACGAGTTCGTATGGCGCACGGTCTCCACTCCCTTGTATCGCGACTCGACGCAGTGGCGCCTGACGCTGGCCCCGGCTCCGGACGTTACCGAGGTCACGGAATCGTTTCGGATTCTCGGGCTCTCTCGCCCGATGGAATGGGTCCTTGGCATCGTGATGCCAGCGCACCGGGACCGGAGCGCCGACCTCGCGGCTGACCTCGCTCGCCTGAAGAAGGTCGTCGAGGGCGCTCACCCGGTGACGTAACGCGCGGGTCGCGCTCCTGATCGATCGCTACTGATCGCTGGCCCGGGCCGCCGCTGCGTCGAGAGCCACCCGTGCTGCCGTCGCCCGCGGGTGCCCCGCATAGGCGGCGAAATGGATGATGAACTCGCGGAGCTCTTCAACAGACATGTCGCCGGAGCGCAGCGCGGCACCGAAGTGCGTCTCCATGGCGAGGGGGGCGCCCGTCATGCAGGCGCAGGTGATGGAGATCCAGCGACGCTCCTTGCGGGTCAGGCCGGGCCTCGTCCAGATCTCCGCAAAGACCTGATCGATGACGACGTCGGCGACGTAATCGTCGCCACGGCTCGGTGCGGGCAGTCCGGTGACCTCGGAGAAGATCTCAGCGCCGCGCTCCCAGCGTTCGTCGTCCGTCATTGGAGCTCCTCGAGGAACTTGATCTGCGACGCGACGAATGCGTCCCGGTCGGCCGCGTGTTCATGGACCAACGATGCCGCGATGGGGTCGGTCAACACCAAGAGCCGATCGTCGAGGATCCCCTGGACGACGAGTTCACCGGCGTCCTCGGCGCTGATCACGGGAATCTGTGGCGGCTGCACCGGCGTCGGAGGGCCGTACTGGCGGATCTGCTCCACGATGTTGGTCATGACGCCGGCGGGGCAGAAGCAGGTCACGCCGATGCCGCGCGGCCGGGCGTAGAGCGCCAGGGATTCGGTGAGCGCCACCACCGCAGCCTTGGTCGCCGCGTAAGGCAGCCGGTCGTAGGCGTACGGGAACAGTCCCGCCGTCGAACCGGTCGTGACCACGTGTCCGGAACCCTGCTCCAGGAGGGTGGGCAGGAACGCCCGGAGCACCCGGACGGTCCCCAACAGGTTGATGTCGATGATGGACGACCACGCGTCGATCGGAATGTCCAGGGGATCACCCTTGGCGATGACCCCGACGTTGCTCATCACGATGTCGACTCGCCCGTAGTCCCGCAGTGACCTCTCGGCCAACGCGTCGACGTCGTCTTGCGACGACACGTCGCAGCGGACGCCCGCCGCCCGCCCTCCGAGCGCCTCGATCTCACCGGCCACGTGCCGGGCCCGCTCCGCATTCAGGTCGCTGACCATGACCGTGGCGCCGCGGCGAGCAAGCGAGAGTGCGGTGGCCCGGCCGATGCCGCTGCCCGCTCCGGTGAGGACGGCCACCGTTCCGTCGACGGAATCCATCAGGGGTTCACCACCCTGAGCGCGATTTTGATGGCGGTGTTCACCATCCCAACTCCCTCAACCGGGCATCACTGATGCCGAAATGGTGTCCGACCTCGTGTATGACGGTCTTGCGAACTTGGCGCTCCACAGCTTCCGTGCTCTCGCACGCCCTACAGATGGTTTCCTTGAAGATCGTGATCCGATCCGGCATGCTCCCCGAGTACCGGCCTCGGCTTGTCAACGGGACGCCCTGATAGAGCCCATACAGGTTCCCCGGCGGACTGAAGTCGTCAACCTGGACGACCACGTTCTCCATGGCGGACAGGAGCTCGGCCGGGATGTCATCGAGGGCGTTCGCGACAAGCTCTTCGAACTCCTCGCTGGACAATGTGACCATGCCGTCATCATGCCAAAGACAGATCTGGGAGGTATCCGCTCAGCGGGTGTGTTGGATCGCTCTATGACACGGCGACCGAAGGAACCACGGAGGGGGCGGCCGCGTCGGATTGCCTGAGCTGATACGCGCTCACGAGCACCATGACGACGAGGAAACCGATGTAGGCGCCCCAGCCGACCACCTGCCAACCTTTGCCGTGGTAGCTGCTGAAGGTGACTCCGATCCAGACCGCTAACCCGTTGAAGATCGCGACGACGAGGCTCAGCCATCCGAGCCATCGCGTCGCGAGTTCCCGGCCGAGCATCGCCAGCCCCAATCCGACAAGGAAGAGTGCGGTCATCACGGACGTCGCCGAGAAGAACAGCGTGTTCAGGTCACCGAGCATTCGGACGAGCGACGGGTCATGTAATCCGCCCGGCTGGGCGACCATGAACGCCAGCAGCGCGGTGGGCAGCGCCGCCAGGGTCGTCGTGATGGCCACGCCAATGCCGGCTGCGAAGACGATCGGAGCAAGCGTTTCGCTGTCTTCCGCTCGTCGCAGCACCCGGTGCAGGTAGGCGACGAACCACAGCAGCACACCGGCCGCGAAGTAGTCGAAGATCATTCCCGTTTGCAGAGCCACCCGGTGGTCGACGACCCAGGTCAACGTGGTTGCCGGCGTGGAATCGACCCGTGGCTGCTGGGGATAGATGAAACCGGAAAGCAGTGCGAGAACCACGAAGGCGAGGCCACTCAGCGCGCCGAGGCGTTCGAACGTGCGCTCTTTCATGAAGGTTCCCCCTTTCGTCCTCGAGAGACGGGGTCAAATATACGACTGTCTCTTTGCTCCTGCCCCAAGGGAATACCGCTCCCCGGCTCCCCGCGGCTCCTATCCGGATGCCGGAGCGCGGGCGGCGCTCGCGCCGGCGAAGCGCCCGAACATGGTGCTGTCGCCGATGGACAGTCCGCTGGCGTAGCCGAAGGCGCACACGCCGGCCGTCGTGCGGCCGGCGGCGAAGAGCCCGGGGATGGCCCGGCCGTCGAGGTCGAGCACCTCGCCCTCCACCGTCGTGTCCAGGCCCCCGAGCGTGAAGGGTGCGTAGGGAGCGGGGCCGATGCGCAGGTCGAACGCGCCGATGGGCGGAACGAGCGGCCGCACCCAGGCCGCCGCCTTGTGGAACAGGGGGTCCTCGCCCATGGCCGCGTGCCGGTTGTAGAGGTCGACGGTGGCGGACAGGGAACCGGCCGGGAGGCCGATCTCGGATTCGAGCTGCTCGGCGGTCTCGCAGACCCAGGTCGCGGCCAGTCCCATCCAGTTCACCTCGTACGTGGCCTCGTCGACGATGAGGTAGACCTCGCCGTCCTGCTCGTAGAGCGCGGACTGGCCCACCCGGCCCATGTAGGTGTCCTCGTTGATGAAGCGCTGCCCCTGCCCGTTGACCAGGATCCCGTGGATCAGCGTCCGCGGCGGGGTGATGGGGAGCGAGACCTCACCCGCGTACATGTTGCGCACGGCGGCGCCGATCGCCTGCGCCATACGGATCCCCCGCCCGTCGTCGCCCTCCGTGCCCACTTTGAACGTGCCCCGCACGAGCGGTGGGCAGTGCCGACGCAACATGTCGTCGTTGAAGATGAAGCCGCCGGCCGTGAGCACCACGCCCCGGCGCGCCCGCACCGAGACCGTCTGACCGAAGCGGTGCGCCTGCACGCCCACCACGCGGCCGTCATCGAGCACGAGGCGGTCGACGCGGGTGTCCGTCGACACCCTCGCCCCCGCGCCGGTGACCGCCTCGGCGAGATGCTGCATGAGCAGCCACCCCGTCGCCCGCTTCGTCTCGGCCAGGTGACCGCGTGGCGCCGGACGCGCGATCTCGTTGAAGGGCCACGCGTCCTCCCCGCCCGAGTACACCAGGCCCTCGGTACCGGTGGGCGCCATGGACGTCTCGGCGCAAAAGGTCGGATTGAACGGAACGCCCCGCGCCACGAGCCAGTCGAAGTGGCCGAGACTCTCGTCGCAGTAGCGCGCGATCTTGGGCTCGTCGGGGTCCGGCCCGCAGGCCGCCATCATGTAGCGGTACATGTCGTCGAGGCTGTCCTCGAACCCGCACGCGGTCTGAATCGGCGTCCCCCCGCCCAGGTAGACGATGCCTTCGGCCAACGCGGCGGCGCCGCCCGGGCCGCTGGTGCGCTCCGTCACCAAAACGTCGGCACCGGCCTCGGCCGCGCTGAAGGCCGCGGTAGAGCCGGCCGCGCCGAAACCCACGACGATGACGTCGGCCGTCTCGTCCCAGCCGCCGATTTCCGCTGCCTCCACCGGCGTCACGTCGGACTCGCTCACCACACCTCCCCGGCTCGAAATGGACCGCCCGTTCTCCTCGCGTGGCCGAGACGGTAGCGGGCGCCGGTCGGCGAGCGCCTGGCGACGAGGAATAGCAACCAGGCCTAGGGACGGCGTCCCCGGTCGATGAGCGTGGCCGCCCGGGCGAAGACGGTGTCGAACATCGGTTCGGTCAGGGTGCCGGTGAAGGTGTTCTGCTGGCTCGGATGGTACGAGGCCACCAGGGTGCGCCCGTCGGGCAGGGCGCACTCGGCCAGGTGGCCGAAGCGCGGGCGGGGCCGGAGCCCGAAGTGGGAGGCGACAGCCTGCCAGGCCACCTGGCCCAGGGCCACGATCACGACGGATTGCCGGAGCAACGTGAGCTCCCGCTCGAGATAGGGCGCGCAGTGGGCACGTTCGGAGGGCTCGGGCTTGTTGGCCGGCGGCGCGCAGTGGACCGTGGCCGTGATGTACGCGCCGCGCAGGCGCAACCCGTCGTCGCGCGCGGTGCTGGTCGGCTGCGACGCGAACCCGGCCCGGTACAGCGCCGCGAAGAGCCAGTCACCCGAGCGGTCGCCCGTGAACATACGCCCCGTGCGGTTCGCCCCGTGCGCGGCCGGCGCAAGACCCACGATGAGAAGCCCGGCGCGCGGGTCGCCGAAGCCCGGCACCGCACGTCCCCAATAGGTCTGTCCGGCGTAGGCGGCCCGGCCCCGACGGGCCACCTCCTCGCGCCAAACGACCAGGCGCGGGCACCGCCGGCAGGCGGTCACGTCCCGTTGCACCGCGGCCAACGAGTCCCTCGCAGGCCGGTCGGACGCCACGGTGCAGAGCCTACGATGGGCTGCCGTGCCTTCCGCCCGACCTGCATCGACACGTCCGGGGCCAGTGCGCGGCCGCAAGACACCGCCGGCGACGGTCGTCCTCCTGGTGCGCCACGGCAACACCCCGACGACGGGGAAGCTCCTCCCCGGTCAAGCCGCCGGGCTACACCTCTCCGACAAGGGGCGGGCCCAGGCCGAGGCGGCAGCGGCCCGGATCGGCGCGCTCACCAAGGCTCCGACGACCGTCTACGCCTCTCCGCTCGAGCGCGCCCGCGAGACCGCGGCGCCCATCGCCCGGGCCCTCGGCCTGCGCGTGCGGACCGCCGCCGGCCTGGTCGAGGTCGACGTGGGCGACTGGACAGAGCAGCGCCTGACCCGCCTGTACCGGACGAGGGAGTGGCCCACCGTGCAGCGCTGGCCCGGCGGCTTCCGCTTCCCGGGCGGGGAATCCTTCGCCGAGATGTCGGTCCGCACCATGGACGCGGTCCTCGGGCTCGTGGCGGACCATCCCGGCGAATCGATCGTCGCCGTGTCGCACGCCGACTGCATCAAAGCCATCGTCGCCGCGGCCGCCGGCGTGCCGCTCGACCTGATGCAGCGCCTCGTGATTTCGCCCTGCTCCATCACCGCCATCCTCTTCACCGCGGGCGGGCCCCTGGTCCTGTGCGTGAACTCCACAGGCACGCTCGACGAGCTGGTGCCTTCGTGAGCGAGGACTACGACTACGACGCGCCGGACCACTGCACGGTGGGCGCCCTCGGCGAGGTCGGGCACCGGCTCTTCCTCTTCTACTGCCGCCAGGGCCTGGTGGAGACGACGGTCAAGGTCGAGAAGCAGCAGATCGCCGTGCTGGCCGGCTACCTCGGCCGCATAGTGCGCGAGCTCGGCCGCCCCGGACACCTCCCCGAGGACCTCGATTTCTACGGGACCGAGGAGTACGAGTGGGTCGTCGGCACCATCGGCGTCTCCTACGACGAGGAGCTCGACCGCATCGTCGTCGTCTTCGAGGAGATGGGCGTGGACGACGAGGAGGACGAGGACCCCGAGGCCGCTGAGAGCGGCCACGTGCTGCGCGTCGCACTTTCCCGTGAGCAGGCGGCAGCCTTCGCCATCCATGCCACCAGGCTGGTGGAGGCGGGGCGGCCACCGTGCCCGCTGTGCGCGCTCCCGCTCGATCCCTCGGGGCACGACTGCCCCCGCACCAACGGCCACCGGCCGCCCGTCGCCTGAGCCTGATCCACGTGTCGGACGACGTCGCGCGGGTCCTCATGGAGGGTGACATGGAGGTCCACGGCCGCATCGCCGGGAGCTCCAACGCCACGCTGCTCGTCACGTGCCGCCTGGGGT
This sequence comes from uncultured Acidimicrobiaceae bacterium, assembly GCA_963834405.1. GTDB lineage: Bacteria > Actinomycetota > Acidimicrobiia > Acidimicrobiales > RAAP-2 > Bog-473. The sequence continues at coordinate 254,348 of CAWIBX010000006.1, forward strand.
CCGACGAAATGCTCGCGGTCTACAAGCCGTCGAAGGGCGAGCGCCCGCTGTGGGACTTCCCGGGCGGACTGTTCCGGCGTGAGGTCGCCGCGTACGTGCTCTCCGAGACCCTCGGCTGGGGCTTCGTGCCGGAGACGGTCGAGCGCGGCCAAGGGCCCTACGGACTGGGGTCGGTGCAGCGCTTCGTGCACGAGGACGGCGAGTCGCACTACTTCACGCTGCGGGACGAGCCCAAGTGGCACGACGCGCTCATGCGGCTGTGCGCGTTCGACGTGGTCGCCAACAACGCCGACCGCAAGAGCGGACACGTGCTGCTCGCCGAGGATCGACTATGGGCGATCGACAACGGGCTGTGCTTCAACACGCACGACAAGCTGCGCACCGTCATTTGGGACTTCGGCGGCCAGCCACTGGCCCACGACGTCGTCGAGGACCTCTCCCGGTTCGTCCACGCCGACCCGTCCCGTGAGCTGTGCGCGCTCCTGGAACCCGCCGAGGTGGCGGCGACGATCGACCGCGCCGCGTGGCTGCTCAGCCTGCACGCGCTGCCCGAGCTGGTCGACGACGGGGGCTGGCCGCCGTACCCCTGGCCGCTGGTCTGAGTCAGCGCTCGGCCCTCAGACCAGGACATCCGCTCTAAACCTGATGTAATCCGTCAAATATAGGTGTACTCTGATCTTGGCCCGATTCGGGGCCTTGACGGGCCCACGGCGTCGCCCGACTCACCCAGGACCGGCACCCATGTCCATCGACCCCTACATCGTGATCGGCAGCGCCGTCGTGGGCCTCCTCGTCGGCATGACCGGCGCCGGCGGTGGGGCGCTCATGACGCCGATGCTCATCCTGCTCTTCGGGGTGAAGCCCTCGACCGCCATCTCGAGCGACCTCGTGGCGGCGGTCGTCATGCGTCCAGTCGGTGCGGTCGTCCACATGACCCAGAAGACGGTCAACTTCCGGCTCGTCGGCTTCATGGTCCTCGGGTCGGTGCCGGCCGCCTTCTTCGGCGCGTACGTGCTGCACCTCATGGGGAGTTCCAAGCCCGCGCAGAACAACGTCGAGATCGCGCTGGGCGCCGCGCTGCTGCTCGGCGCCGGTGCCATGGTGCTGCGTTACGTGCTCGACCGCCGCACGGGGCAGCGTCGCCAGGGCGTGGTGCACCAACTGGTGGTCCATCCGCTCCCGACGATCGCCATCGGCGTCATCGGCGGTTTCGTGGTCGGCGTCACCTCGGTCGGCTCCGGTTCGCTGATGATCGTCCTGCTGCTCTTCCTCTACCCGATGCTCGGCGCCAACCAGCTCGTCGGGACGGACCTGACCCAGGCCGTTCCGCTGACCCTGGCGGCCGCCCTCGGCGCACTCGCGTTCGGCGAGGTCTCCTTCGGGGTGACGGCGTCGATCATCATCGGGAGCGTGCCGGCCGTCCTCGTCGGCTCGCTCATTTCGTCCCGTGCCCCCGACCGCGTGGTGCGGCCTGCCATCACGTTCGTGATCTTCGCCTCGGGCCTCAAGTACGTCGGCGTCGGAACCACGGCGCTGGGCTGGATCCTGTGCACCCTGCTCCTGGGGGCAGCCGTGTGGTGGCTCGCCTATCAGCGGCCATGGCAGGCCGGCGTCGATGTCGGGCTCACGACCCGCAACGCCGCGCGGGCGGGTGAGCAGCCCGGGGAGGCGCTCGCCGAGGCGGGTCGGGGGCCGCGGGCCGGCCCCGACTGACCTCCGGCGCCCGGCGCCTACGGGATCTTGTACCCCAGCTGGCGGAGTGTGTTGATCACCAGCTGCGCCAGGATCTGCCCGCCGCCGGCGGTCAGGTGCGTGCCGTCGGTGGCACGGGCGTCGACGATCTGGCCCGAGGAGTCCGTGACGAAGGCGGTGTAGCCGCCTTGGGGAGTCCCCAGCACCTTGGTGGTCGGGATGAAGTCGACGGCGGGCTTGGCCAGCTCGGCCTGCCGCTGGTCCAGCGCGTTGATGTCGGACATCTCCGAATTCAGCTGCGGGTTCTGCATCGGCGGCATCCCGACCCAGTACACGCCGGCGCCGCCGCTCCCGGCGATCTGCATGAATTGAGCCACCCGCAGGGCGTACATGCCGTTCCATTGGGAGGACGTGTACGGCACGTCGGGCGGGCCCAGGAAGTCCTGGGGGTCGTTGGCCCCCATCATGATGACGACCACCTGCGGCTGGTACGTCTTGATGTCGTTGCTCAGCTCGGCGGGCCAGTTGAAGTAGTCCGGCCTCGTGAGCCCGGTGCTCTCCCGGGCGTCCAGGGCGGCGCTGACCACCCCGGTCTGGGCCAGGTCGGACTGCAAGGGGTCGCCGAGGTCGATGCCGAGCGAGTCCCCGACGATGAGGACGCGCAGGGGCGCGGCGGCCGTCGGGTTCTTCGGGTCGGTGGTCGTCGTGGTCGTGGGCGCTCCCGTCGGCAGCACCGGTGCCGTCCTGGGATGGTCCCGGTGCACCGCCGGGCCGATGACCTGCAGCCCGTTGGTCCCGCCCGGCTGGCTCTGTTCGCGCCCGGTGGCGGAGACGATGTGCGACAGCTGCAGCCCGCGGCTCAGCGCCGCCACCGGGCCGACGAGGTCGAGGCTCACGGTGCGGCGCGTCCCCACCGGCGACACCTGCGCGTTGTGCTGGAGCGTCGGCGCGAACAACAGGAACCACAGCGCGAAGCCGCCGAGGCCCAGCGCGATCACCCGCGTCCACGGCGCGCGCCGGCGACCGTCGGGTGGCACCTCCGGCTCCAACCGGGGCGGGGTCGATTCCTTGAGCGCCATCAGGACGGGACCATCGAGACGGGGACCATCAGAACCGGTAGTAGATGAACGGGGCCACGCCGACGGGGCCGTAGGTGGTGATGACGAGGAGCGCGAAGCCGAGGATGCCGACCTGCACCGCGGCCGCCTGCCGCGAGAAGATCGCCTGCAGGCGCGACACCGTGAGCTGCGGCACGAATTGAGAGGCGATCGTCCCCGCCACGATGATCACGAGCAGGGGGGTGACCAGCGGCGAGGCTTGGCCCCAACCGGTGAAGACCCGGCCGATCAGCGAGAAGGCGTTGGACATGCCCGTCGCGTTGAAGAACACCCAGCCCAGGCACACGTATTGGAAGGTCAGGAAGCGCTGGACCCAGATCCGCACCGGTCCCTCCGCCACGGCGGGCAGACCACGCCGCTCGCGGCTGGACCGGCGCACGTGCCCGAAGCTCTGGCCGATGCCCATGAGCGCGCCCCAGACGATGAACGTCCAGGCGGCGCCGTGCCACAGGCCGCCCAGCACCATCGTGATCATGATGTTGCGCACCGTCGTGGCCTGACTCCCTTTGCCGCCTCCGAGCGGGATGTAGAGGTAGTCGCGCAGCCAGCGTGACAGGGTCATGTGCCAGCGCCGCCAGAAGTCCTGCAGGTTCCGCGCCGTGTAGGGCGCGTCGAAGTTCTGCGGGAACCGGATGCCCAGGAGGAGCGCCAGGCCGATGGCGATGTCGGTGTACCCGCTGAAGTCGCAGTAGATCTGTACCGCGTACCCCCACGCCGCGAAGATGGCCTCGGGTGCCGAGTGCTGGCCCGGCGAGGAGAAGACCGGCTGCACAATGGCGGTCGAGACGTACGATGAGATCACGACCTTCTTGAACAGTCCGGCCAGGATGAGCCAGAACGCCTGCGCGTAGTCGACCGATGCAGGGTCGCGCCGGCGCCGCAGCTGTGGCAGCAGTTCGGTGCCCCGCACGATTGGCCCCGCCAGCAGGTGGGGGAAGAAGGAGAGGTAGAGCGCGAAGTCGAGCGGCCGCGCCGGCGGGAGCACCCGGCGATACACGTCTATGACGTAGCTGATCGCCATGAAGGTGAAGAAGGAGATAGCGATGGGCAGGGCCACCTGAATCAATGGGACGGCACGGCCCACCCCGAGGGCGTGCGTGAGGTTGTCCAGGTTGACCGAGACGAAGCCGTAGTACTTGAACCAGCCCAGGATCCCGAGCAACGCGGCCACGGACACCCCCATGGCGATCCGCCGGGCGCGCTCGGAGCGCATGAGGTTGATGACGGCGCCGCCCGTGAACGCGACGGCGGTCGTGGAGAGGAGCAGGATGCAGTAGCTCCAGCCGACCCAGCCGTAGAAGAAGTAGCTCAGGCCGATCATGGAGAGTTTCCACGGCGCCGGGTAGGGGTTCAGCAGCCAATTCACCGTGAACGCAACGGCGAAGAAGATCGCGAAGTCGATGGTTGGGAAGAGCATCAGGCGCGCTTATGGGGGTTGCACCGAAATGTACGGTTGGCCGCGTTGCATCATGGCGCACCCGGTGCGTGCGCCCCGACCGCGGCCGCGCCGGGACCGCGCGGCGGCCCGCCCAGGGTAGGGCAGACCGAGGTTCACCGTGGGATCAGACGCTCAACCCTTGGCCTTGAGCGCCTCGATCAGCGCGGGCAGCACCTTGTGCACGTCACCCACGATGCCGAGGTCGGCCACCGAGAAGATCGGGGCTTCCCGGTCCTTGTTGATGGCGATGATGTTCTTGGAGCCCTTCATGCCGACCAGGTGCTGGGTGGCGCCCGATATGCCGCACGCCATGTACACGGTCGGCTTGACCGTCTTGCCCGTCTGGCCTACCTGGTGCGAGTAGGGCACCCAGCCGGCGTCGACGATGGCCCGGCTGGCGCCGGCGGCGCCGTGCAGCAGCTTCGCCAGCTCCTCAATCCACGCATAGTTGGCCGCCTCGCCCAGTCCGCGGCCTCCCGAGACGACAACGGCCGCCTCGTCGAGCTTCGGACCGCTGCGCTCCTCGGCATGGCTCTCCACGACCTTCGCCGTGTTGGTGGAGGCCACGTCGGGGACGGGGGCGGCCTGCACCGTGGCGGCGGCGGCGCCCGACGGCTCGGCCGCGAACGACTTGGCCCGGATGACGAAGATGCCGGGTCCGCCGCCGGTGAAGCGCGCCGTCACGATCTGGTTGCCGCCGAAGACGGGGTGCTGGCTGGACAGGCCGTCCGCGCCGGCCACGAGGCCGGTGACGTTGGTGAGGACGGGCTTGTCGAGCTTCGCCGAGAGGCGTCCCGCCACGTCACGGCCGTCGTAAGTGGCCGCGATGAAGATGGCGTCGGGCGCGTTGCCGCCCTCGATGAGGGCCGCCATGGCCGCGGCCACCGGCACGCCGGGGAGCATGCCGCCGAGGTCGCCGACATCATGGATCGTCGTCGCGCCGTATTCACCCAGCGGGGTCGCCAGCTTCTCGACGTCGGGACCCCAGGCGACGGCCTCGACCGTGCCGGCCACCTCGCGCGCCTCGGTCAGGAGCTCCAGCGTGACGGGGGTCGGCGCGCCGTCGGCCGACTCGGCCAGCACCCACACCTTGTCGATCGCCATCTCAGACCACCTTCAGCTGCTCAAGGAAGGCCAGCACGCGCTGCGCGCCGTCGCCTTCGTCCACCACGATCTCTCCCGACGCACGGGCCTCGGCGTCGGAGACGTCCGTGATCTCCTGGCCGGCTCCGGCTGCACCGACCTGCGAGGCGTCGATGCCCAAGTCGGCCACCGTGAGGTTGTCCACCGGCTTCGACTTGGCCGCCATGATCCCCTTGAACGAGGGGTAGCGCGGCTCGACCACGCCCGCGGTCACGGTGACGACGGCGGGCATGGGACACACGACCTCGTCGTATCCGGCCTCGGTCTGGCGCTCCACCTTGACGGAGCCGCCGTCGACCGAGATGGCCTTGGCGAAGGTGACGGAGGGCAGGCCCATGAGCTCGGCCACCTGCACGGGCAGAGTGCCCGTGTAGCCGTCGGTCGACTCGGTGGCCATCACGACGAGATCGGGCTCGGCCCGCTTGATCGCCGCCGCCAGGACCTTGGCGGTGCCGAGCGCGTCGCTGCCGGCCAGTGCGTCGTCGCTGACGAGGATGGCATTGGCCGCGCCCATGGCCAGGCCGGTGCGCAGCCCGCTCGTCTCACCGCCCGGCGCCATGGACACGAGCGTGACCTCGTCGCCCTCGTTGGAAGCGAGCTGGAGGGCCATCTCGACCCCGTAGTTGTCGGAGTCGTCCATGATGAGCCTGCCGGACCGGTCCAGCGTTTTGGTGTCCGGCTTGAGAGACCCGGGGACGGCCGGATCGGGGATCTGCTTGACGCACACGGCGATCTTCATAAGGGACCATTTTTGTGGACGACGGGCTCGCGCCGCCATTCCGCCCGGTCACTCGGGGTTTTACTCCGGGGTTTGCCGAGAAGGCAGGTCAGGGCGTGCGCCGTCGGAGCCGGAAGCGAAGCCGGGATGGAAGATCGCCGCCCAGGGCCGTGCTTCAAAGGATCAACGGCCTTGTGCATACAATTTAAATGCACACCCTCTCGGGGGAGACACACGCTCCCCGGACAGATCCCGGACAGAAATGCCGTACGCAACGGGTCAGCCCCGGGAGCCCCGGGAGCCCTGCGACCCAGAGGCCACCGCCAGGGCCTCCCGCAACCGGTCCGTGATCACCGCGTCCACTCCGAGCGCCACCATGGCTGCCAGGTCGGCGTCGGTGTTGACCGTCCAAACGTTGATCGCCAGGCCGGCATCGTGCGCCTGCGCCACGAGCTCGGGCGTCACGAACGAGATGAAGGGATGGACCGCCCGGAACCCCTCGGCCGCCGCCTCGGCCAGCCCGGACTCGGGGCGCACGTCGAACCCCCAGAGCGCACCCAGGGCCAGCCGGCCGTCGGCGACCTGCACCGCCCGGAGCGTGGTGAGCTGGAACGACGAGACCAAGACTCGCTCGGTCCAGCCCGCCTCCTCAATCGCCGTCGCCGTCAGGGCGGCCACCGCCTCGGTCGGGTCGTGCCCCGGGTCCTGGGGCGCGTTCTTGATCTCGACGTTGACCAGCATCCCGTCGCAGACGGCGAGGACGTCGGCCAGCAGGGGGATGTGCGGCGGCAGCTCGGCCGCGCGGAGGGCTGCGATGGGGCCGAAGCCGGGGACTTCGGCGTCGTGGTGCACAGCGAGGGCGCCGTCCGCGGTGAGCCGCGCGTCGAGCTCGACCCCGTCGGCGCCCAGCCGCCGGGCCTCCGTGAAAGCCTCCAGGGTGTTCTCAATCGGCCCCTCGCCCGGCCCCCCGGCCCCGGCCCCGCCCCCGCCGTGACCCTCACCCTCCGACGCCTCGGTGCAACCCCTGTGCGCCCAGACGGCGGTCACGTCGACACCGTCCCGCAATGGTCACGATTCGTGCACCTACTGTTCGGAATTTTCACGAAAAGCTCCTTGCCCGGAAGGCCTTCGGCCGTTACCCTCTCTTGGTCAACCTTTTCGCAGGCGGGCACCTTCGGGCTCGATTATGTGAAAAGGATCACAATCATTTGGTGGAGGCACAACTAGATGGCTCTGATGTGGAACCGGACAGTCGACTGGGACGCAGACGACTGGCGCCGGGTGGCTGCGTGTCGCAATACCGAACCTGACCTTTTCTTCCCCGTCGGCACGACGGGCCCGGCCGTCGACCAGATAGAGGCCGCCAAGCGGGTCTGCCGCGCGTGCGAGGCGATCACCCCCTGCCTCGAGTTCGCCCTGGCCACCAACCAGGAGTCGGGCGTCTGGGGCGGCACCTCCGAGGAGGAGCGCCGCAAGCTCCGCAAGGCCTGGCTGGCCGCCCGCCGCTCGCAGGCCCGCGCCGCCAGCTGAACCGCCCGAGGCCGGCCACCCCGTCCCCCCGCCGGACCCTCACCGAGCCCTCACCGGGGCGCCTGCACCGGTACTGAGATCGCAGCCCGGGTCCCGCCCCCCTGGGCCACCGGCATCGCCTCCATGGAGAGCGTCCCCTCCAGCTGACTGACCACCAGGTCGCGCACGATGGAGAGCCCGAGGCTCGTCGTGCCCTCTATGTCGAAGCCCTGGGGCAGGCCCAGCCCGTCGTCGCGCACCTCGACGCACAGGTGCGAATCGGCGTGCGACATCGTGAGGTCCACGTGGCCCACGGGCGCGTAGCCCGCCCCCCCGCCGGCCCCCTCGAGCCCCGCCGCCCCGTCCTCTCCCCCCGCCGCCTCGGGGTCGAACGCGTGCTCCACCGCGTTCTGCAGCAGCTCGGCCACGGCGACGGCGAGCGGCGTCGCCACGTCGGCCGCCACGTCGCCCAGGTCGCCGTGGACGGCGATCACGATGGGCTGCGACGAGACGACCGAGTCCTCGGCCATCTGGACCAGCGACCCCACGATCTCGGCGAAGGGCACCTGGTCGCTCGGGTCACGCGACAGGATCTCGTGCACCAGCGCGATCGAGCGCACCCGGCGCTCCGACTCGTGCAGCGCAATCCGCGCCGCCCGGTCCCCGACCCGGCGCGCCTGCAGGCTCAGCAAGGACGAGATCGTCTGCAGGTTGTTCTTGACCCGGTGGTGCACCTCGCGGATGGCCGCGTCCTTCGAGAGCAGCAACCGGTCCAGTCGCCGGACGTCGGTGACGTCGCGCAGCAGGATCATCGCCCCGGTCACCACGCCGTGCGACAGCAGCGGGATGCAGTGGACGAGGACGATCACGTCGGGGCGGCGCTCCACCTCCTCGACGACGGGGCGGCCGGTGGCCAGCGCCCACTCGACCGCCGACTCCTCTATGTCGAGATCACCGAAGCGGCGGCCCTCGGGCTGCGCGTAGATCCCCATGCGGTGGAACGCGTTCAGCGCGTTCGGCGAGGCGAACTCGACCCGGCCGTCCGCGTCGACGACCACGACGCCGTCGCCGACGCGCGGCGCCTCCTCCGTGCCGACGTCCTCGTCGGGGAAGGGGAAGGCCGACTGGGTCACCATGTCGGCCAGGCGCTCGAACACGTCGAGGTAGGTCCGCTCGTACATGCTCGTCGGCCCCTTGAGGGGGGCGAGCGAGACCCGCAGCAGGGCGGCCACGATGTGGTCGTCGAAGCGCACCGGGATGTTCTCGACCGGCACCTGCTCGCCGAGGATCGGGTGGTGGATGCTGCCGCGCACGATCTCGCCGGTGTGCAGGCACTGGGCCACGAGCGTCCACTGGGACTCGTTGACCGTCTGGCCCACCAGGTCCTGGTCCACCAGCGTGGGCCGGTTGTTCGGGCGCATCTGCCCGAGCACGATCAGCTCGGGGTCCTCGTCCTCGGCATGCCGTCCCGCGCCGTTCTCCCGGTGGACGGGCACGAGCAGCAGGAGGTCCGAGAAAGACAGGTCGGACAGGACGCCCCAGCTGCCGAGCAGGCGCTGCAGGTGCTCCAGCTCCTCGGCCCGCAGGTCGGTGTGGCTCTCGGCCAGTTCGGCGATGGTGGCCATCTACTCGACCTGCTCCACCGGCACCCGGTGCGGCACCCGGGCCCGGTACCCCTGCAGTGTGTCGACGCCGACCGCGGCCAGCAACGCCCGCATGTCGTCGGCCCGGTAGGCGACGTGGTCGAGGTGGTGCGCGTCCGAGGCCGTCGTGAGCGGCACCCCCCGGGCGACGAAGCTCGCCAGCAGGTTGGCGGCCGGGTACTGCTCCCCCACCGGCTTGCGCCAGCCCGCCGAGTTCAGCTCCGCCGCCATGCCCGAGGACACGGCCGCCTCGGCGATGCGGTCCCACCACTCACCCGGCGCCGACGGCACGTACCCCGCCACCTTGATGAGGTCAGGGTGCGCCAGCACGTCGCACGCCCCCGACGCCGCCAGCTCCTCCAGCGCCCCGGTGTAGGCATCCCAGCAGTCGTCGACCTGACGCGCCGACCATTCGGCCAAGGAGACGGGGTCGTCCAGGTCGTCGAAGCGCCAGCCCCCGACCCAGTGGACCGAGCCGAGCAGCACGTCGAACGGGTAGCCGGCGAGCAGCGCCGCCACCTCGTCCATGCGCCCCTCGTAGTAGTCGACCTCGAGCCCGATCACGACGGGCAGCCCGACGTCCTTGGCCTCCTGGGCGCAGGCGACATACGCATCGAGGTCGACGGTGGCGTGGAACTTCCAGTACGCCGCCATCGACTCGGCCAACGCGGGCGGCACCGACTCGTCGTCCCAAAAGCCGCCCAGCAGCGCGTCGGCCTGGCGGAAGCGGAAGAGGTGCTCGGTGAGCGCGATCTCCCTGACACCCACCGCCGACGCCTGCGCGCAGTAGTCGGCCAGCTGTTCCACCCGCAGCGCGGTCTCGTGCTCGTGGTGCGGCCAGAGGTGCAGGTGGTAGTCGAGCATCCGATGCAATCCGCCTGTACGGCCGGCCCTCAGCCGGCGCGGCGTATCAACGTCACGCCGTCGCGGATGGTCGTGAGCACACAGACGACGCGGGGGTCGTTGACGATCTTGTCGTTGAACGCGCGCAGCGCCTGCGCCCCCTCGTGCGGGTGCGTCTCCGAGGCCAGGACGCCGCCGTTCTGGAGCGTGTTGTCGACGACGATGATGCCGTGGCGGGCCAGCTTGGGCAGCACCGCCTCGTAGTAGGCGTCGTAGGTGACCTTGTCGGCGTCAATGAAGACGAGGTCGAAGGGGCCCTGCAGCTCCTCGAGCGAGCGCAGCGCCGGGCCCTCAATGACGCTGATATGGCTCTCGTACCCGCCGGCGGCGATGTTGCCGCGCGCCACCTGGGCGTGGTGCGGGTCGAACTCCAGCGAGATGATGGCGCCCTCCTTGGGCAGCCCGGCCGCCATGGCGATGGCCGAGTAGCCGGTGAAGGTCCCGATCTCGAGGACGCTGGTGGCCTGGGTGGCGTACACGAGCATCTCGAGGAAGCGGCCCTCCTGGCGCCCGACCATCATCCCCCAGGCGGGGAATTCCTCCCTCGTCGAGGTGTCGACCGCCTCCAGGTGGCCCGGCGGGGCCGTGGTGTGCGCGTCGGCGTACTCGAGCACCTCGGGATTGATGAGCTGGACCATGCAGGCATGGTACGCCGGGTCGCCGGCCGCGCCGGCCGGTCGCGCCGGCTCGCGGTACCTAGCTCCAGACCTGCGCGCCGAGCTCCAGCAGCCCGGCCATGTCGTAGATGTCGTTGTCGAAGAACGGCACCGTGATCAAGAGGTCGGGCGAGCCCTTCAGCTCCGCCTGCTGCTCGGCCTCGCGGCGGGCCACGACGCCGAAGTCGAGGAAGCTCTCGGCCACCTCCTCGAGCACCCGCGCCGCCCCGCCCGGGTCGTCGGTCAGCCCCAGGGCCAGCTCGGGAGCCCGGCTCTTCATGGACTCGGCCAGCTTGTCCGCCTTGGGGTCGCGCAGGTAGTCCGGCAGCACCTTGTTCAACACGATGGCGCCGAGATGCAGCTTGCGCGCCTCGAGCTCCGCCGAGAAGAACTCGGCCTCGCGCACGGGTGTCGCCTCGAGCGTGGAGACGACCATGAACGTCGTGCGCCGGTCCGACAGCAGCCGCGTGACGGCCTCGGCCCGCTCGACGAACCCCTTGTACATCGACTGGAAGAGGATGAAGAACTCGGAGATGTCGGCCAGGAACTGGGTCCCGAGGATGCGGTCGGCCACCTGGTAGAAGGGCCGCGACGCCAGGTTCACCAGCCGGGAGCGGTAGGGCACGATCAGCCAGCGCAACAGGCGGGAGGAGAAGAAGTCGGCCATGCGCTGCGGCGCATCGAGGAAGTCGAGCGCGTTGCGGGTCGGCGGCGTGTCCACGACGATGAGGTCGTACTTCCCCTCGGTGTGGATCTCGTAGAGCCGCTCCATCGCGATGTAGTCGTGCGACTGCACGAACCGGGCCGAGATGTTCTGGTACAGCGGGTTGGCGAGGATCTTCTCCCGCGTCTCCTCGTCCGGCGCGTGGGCGCGGATGAGGTCGTCCCAGCTCTGCTTCGTATCGAGCATGGCGGCCCAGAGCTCTCCCCTCGGGTGGGCCGCCGCCTGCGCGAACACATCGTCGGTGATGCGGACCTCGTCGTTTCCGATCCCCTTCAGCCCCAGCGCGTCGGCCAGGCGCCGCGCCGGGTCGACCGTGAGCACCAGGACCCGGCCGCCCTGCTCCATGGCCGCCATAGCGGCCACGGAGGCGGCCGTCGTGGTCTTGCCCACCCCGCCGGGCCCGCACGCAATGAGGATGTCCTTGGCCGAGAGGAGCTGGGCCAGCGTCTTGGGCGCCGCCTGCGGGATGCGCACGGTCACAGCCCCAGCTCCTCGCCGAGCGCGTGCGCCACCTGCTTGGTGGTGCGGGTCCCGAAGCTGCGCGCGAACAGATAGGGCAGCAGGAGCACCGGGAGGCCCTTGGGGAGGCCCTTCTGCAGGCGCTGCATGTGGGCCGAGCGCGTGCGGCGCATGGTGACCGCGAGGCGCGCCGCCTCGAGCACGGGGGTGACCGTGCCGCCGGCGCGCGTCGAGAGGACCTCCTCGGTTTCGGGCGTCCGCAGTTGCTCGAAGATCTCCTCTTCGCGCTGGTTGAACAACTCGGGCAGGACCTGGTTGACCACGACGGCCGACATGCGCACCGTCGTCTCCTCCCGCACCCGGTGGGCCAGCTCGAGGGTCTCGGCCACCGGCATCTCCTCGGGCGTGCAGACGGCGACGAGGCCGGTCTGGCGCGGGTCGGAGAGGATGTCGAGCATCCAGTCGGTCTGGTTGCGGATGAGCCCGACCTTCACGAGGTCGTTGATGGCCTGGGGGGCCGCCAGCTCCCCGATGATGTGGCCACTGGCGGGGGCATCGACCACGACGAGGTCGTAGTGGTTCTCCTTGACCTCCCAGCAGAACTTGCCGACGGTCAGGATCTCGCGCACGCCCGGCGCCGCGGTGGCGACGAAGTCGAAGGCCTTGGCCAGCGGCCCGATCCGCCCGACGACGGGGATGCGCAGGTGCAGCTTGAGGTACTCGCGCAGCGAGGCCTCGGTGTCCATCGACATCGACCAGACCCCGGACGCGACCTCGCGCGGGGTGAAGTCGGTGGGCGGCGACCCGAACAGCGCGGCGACGTCGCCCTTGGCGTCGACCTCGCAGACGAGGACGCGCTTGCCGTGCTCCGCCGCCAGCTGGGTCAGGCCCGCCGCCACCGTGGTCTTCCCGACGCCGCCCTTGCCGGTCACGAAGACCAGCCGGAGGTCCAGCAGGTCGGGCGCCGGGGCCGTCGTCGTCACCCGGTCTGCCCCGCCGCCATGTGCGGCCTCAGCGCCCCGGGCCCCGGCCCTGGGGCCTCATGTCGTCGGGCCTCACGGGCCTCATGGGGCTCATGGGGCGCCGAACCCCACGCGGCGCTCGGACGACGGCGCGCCCACCTCGACGTAGGCGACCTTGACCACCGGCACCCCGACCCGGCGTCCCTTCCGGTCGGTCAACCAGAGGACGCCGTCGCCCGTCTTCAGCAACTTCTCGATTTCGGCAACGACCTTGTCGCGGTCCGCGTCGTCACCCATGTCGACCTCTATCTCCTTGGGGGTCTGGGTGATGCCGATACGCACGTCCACCTGGTCTCGCTCCTTCCGCGGGTCGTCTTGGCCCTGCGTGTCTTGGTGCCGCCCGGGCGGCCTCATGGACGTTACAGCGGCGCGGCAGACTGCATGACATGGGTGACGGTGAGGCACCCCGTGCGGGTGGGCCTTTTGCAGGTGGGGCGGTCGGGGGTGAGACCGAGCGCAGCGTCCGCTGGGCCTCCACCATGTCCGGGTACTCGGGACCCGTCCGCCTGGCGCACGCCGACTCATACGCCCGTGTCGGACCGCCGCCGGACCCCTCGACGCCCTCGGGCCTGGCGCCGCGAGCGGTGGCGAGCGACCGGACCGAGCGCGAGCAGCTCGAGGACGAGCTGCTCGCCCCCGGCGCGACGCGGGCCGCGGGCGGGGGCGACCGCGCCGTCGCGGAGGAGGCCGATCCCTGGCGCACGTGCTTCGAGCGCGACCGCGACCGCATCCTGCACGCCACCTCGTTCCGCCGCCTGGCGGGCAAGACCCAGGTCTTCGTGTTCCCCGAGGACCACCAGCGCACCCGCCTGACCCACGCGCTCGAAGTGGCGCAGGTGGCCACGGCCATGGCGCGCGCGTGCCGACTCAACGTCGCCCTGACCGAGGCGATCGCGCTCGGCCATGACTGCGGGCACGGCCCCGGCGGCCACGCGAGCGAGGACGCGCTCGACCCCTACCTGCCCGGCGGGTTCGACCACGCGCCGTGGGGGGCCCACGTGTCCCTGGCATCGCTCAACCTCTGCGCGCAGACCGTCGACGGGATCGCCAACCACAGCTGGTCGCGTCCGGCGCCGTCGACGCCCGAAGGCGAGGTGGTGAGCTGGGCCGACCGCGTCGCGTACGTGTGCCACGACTGGGAGGACGCGGTCGCCGCCGGCATCGTGGCGCCGCACCAGCTCCCGACCGTGGTGCGCGGCCGCTGCGGCGAGCGGCGCAGCGCGCAGCTGGGGGCGTTCATCGCCGGCGTGGTGTCCGCCACCCTGCGCACGGGTCAGGTGGGCATGGAGAAGGACGCCGCGGAGGCGCTCGCCGCGTTCCGCGCCTGCAACTACGAGCGGATCTACCTCCGCGAGGCGTCGCTGCGGCAGGGGGAGGCCGTGGTGAGCGTGCTGCGCGCGCTGGTCGAGCACTTCGCCGACCGTCCGCACCTCATCACCGACGACGGGCCGGGCGCCGCGCCGAGCGACGTCGTGGCCGGGAGCGAGCAGGCGGTGCGGGCGGCGGTCACCTACGTGGCGGGCATGACAGACCGCTTCGCGTTCCGCCAGGCCGTGGCGCAGCTGGGCTGGGACCCGGCCAAGCTGCCGACCGGCGTGGACGGCTGAGCGCGCCTATTGCGGGTCCGCCCGGCCGGCCGGGTCCGGGTCACCGAAGGCCGGCGGGCGCTTCTCGGTCAGCGCCGCCACCCCCTCGGCGAAGTCGGGTCCCTGCATCATGGCGGCCATGCGCGTCCCGGCGTCGCGCACCGACGAGGCGACGTCGCCGTGGAGGTCGCGGTAGAGCTGGAGCTTGGTGGCGGCGAGCGAGGACGGCGCGATCTCCGTGGCGAGGCGGCGCGCGTACTCGTAGGTGACCGGCAACAGGTCCTCGGGCTCGACGGCCCGGTTGACCAGTCCCAGCTGCTCGGCCTCCTCGGCCAGAACGACCCGGCTCGAGAGCAGCAGGTCGGCCGCCCGCGTCGCGCCGATCAGGCGCGGCAGAAGCCAGGACAACCCGTACTCCACCGGCAGACCCAGGCGGCCGTGCGACGTGGTCAGCTTCGCCCCCCGGGCGGCGAAGCGCAGGTCGCAGTAACAGGCGAGGACGAAGCCGACGCCCGCGGCCGGCCCGTTGACGGCGGCGATGATGGGTTTGGGGATGCCGAAGTGGTAGGCGAAGTCCGCGTCGAACTCGGGCCTGACGCCGTAGCCCGGCATGGCCAGGTCGGGGCCGACACCGGCGTCGTAGGACCCCCGCTCGACGTGTCCCTCGAGGGCCCGGGCGTCCGCCCCCGCGCAGAACCCGCGGCCCGACCCGGTCACCACGATGGCCCGCACCCCCGGGTCGGCCGCCGCCCGCGCCAGCAGCGCCCGGTACTCGGTGTGCATGCGGCCGGTCCAGGCGTTCAGCCGCTCGGGACGGTGCAGCGTGACGGTGGCGACGCGGTCGTGCACCTCGTAGCGCGTGGCCTTGAGGTCGGCGCCGGCCAGGGCCACGTCAGTCAAGCGTCGTGTAGCGGGTCAGGTGGAAGGTGCCCGCTTCGACATCCCGCTCGAACTCGGCCTGCAACGGGTCACCCTCGACGGCGCGCTGGTAGGCGGCGGCCTGCGCATCGGAGGCCCACAGCGTCACGACGGCCCAATCCTCTCCGTGGCGCGCGGTCGTGCGGCGCAGGAAGCCGGGCTGGTTGGGCACCAGCTCGGTCTGGATGCGCTTGTCCAAGGCCAGGAAGGCCTCGTCGCTGACCCCCTCGGCCAGCCGGAACGTCGTGATCTCGACGATGGACACCGGTCAGGCCTGCACCAACATGAGCGGGTTCCCCTCCGGGTCGACGATGGCGGCCAGAGTCGGGCCGCCCGGCACGTCGAAGGGCTCGGCCACGACGGTGGCCCCGAGCGTGACGGACTTGTCGAGTGACG
This sequence comes from uncultured Acidimicrobiaceae bacterium, assembly GCA_963834405.1. Lineage (GTDB taxonomy): Bacteria > Actinomycetota > Acidimicrobiia > Acidimicrobiales > RAAP-2 > Bog-473. The sequence goes on from CAWIBX010000006.1 coordinate 270,273, forward strand.
CGCGCAGGTCGGCCACCTGTACGTAGAGCGTCACGCCAGCGCGCTCGCTGCCGCGGATGTGCCCGGCGGGACCGGGCTCGGGTCCTCCGATGCCGGCCGGGATCTCCATGATGAAGCCGTCGCCGATCCGCCAGTTGAAGAGGTCGGCGTAGAACGCGCACTGGCGCTCGGGATCCTTGGCCTCGATCTCCCAGTGCACGACGGGCCTCGCCCAGTCCTGGACCATCACACCTCCCAGCGCGCGGCGCCTGGCGCCCGACCGGCGGCCGGCCGGCGCGCCGGCGGCCCACAGTATCCACGGCGACGGCGCTTCTTCCCGGGCCCGGCGAACACTCGGTTGCGGCCGTGCCACCTGCCGTTGCACCCCGGTCGTCTCCGACCGTAGGCTCCATTCCCCACGAGCGGAGAGTCCGATGCCCACCGACGACGACGGCGCCGGAGCCGCCGGTCCGGCGGGTGCTCCGACCACCCGAGTGCTCCTGGTCGACGACCAGGAGATGGTCGCCCGAAGCCTGGGGACCGCGCTCGGCGCCGAAGGAGCGCTCGACGTCGTCGGTGTGGCCTCCTCCACGGACGAGGCACTCCGGATGGCATCGGAGTCGGCGCCTGACGTCGCGGTCGTCGACCTCAAGCTCGGTGAGGCGGACGGCCTCGAGGCCGCCCGCCGCATCGGGGCCGAACGGCGTGACGTGGCTGTCGTGCTCCTGGCCGACGATCCCGACGACCGCATCCTGCGGCGCGCCCTCGATGCGGGATGCAGTGGGCTCGTGGCCAAGCGAGGCCGGCTCGACGAGCTGGTCAACGCGATACGGGCGGTGGCCAGCGGCAGCACGGCCTTCCCGCAGGCGCTGATGGCCAGTGTTCTGCGCGACCGGCCGGAGGCGCCGGCCCTGAGCACGCGCGAGCTCCAGGTCCTGCGGCTGGTGGCGGCCGGCGAGGGGACGAACGCGATCGCGGCGCGCCTGGGCCTGAGCGTCCACACCGCCCGCAACCACATCCGGAACCTGATGACGAAACTGGGGGCGCACTCGCGGGTGGAGGCGGTGGTGACGGCGGCCCGCTCGGGCCTGATCGAACTCCCGCACGGGCGCGAGCCGCGATAAGGGACCGGTCGGCGGCTCGGCGAGTCCTCAGGACGCGGTGACGCAGGTGTGTCACCCGCTTGGCGGACGCAGGTGCGTCTTACGAGAGCACAGGGTGCGCGGGACAATCGCCTGCGTGACCGAACGCAGCGTGTCGGGCTTCCATCGGTCCGGGCGGCGTCGACATCCCCGCAACCGGTTTGCTCCACCGCCACTGGGCGTTCTCGGGCGGCGAGGGACGGCCAGGGACTCCGGTTCGCGACGCCACCGGCCGGCGGAACGCCGCAGCCGCGACACGCTGGCGGTCGGTCCGCGCGCCGGGGAGCAAATCCCGCGTCTGGGCTAGCGTCCAGCAGTAGAATCGCCAAAGGGAACGCACGGCCCCGAGGGCCGGCGAGCCGGGAAAACGCCACGGCGCGATGGGCGTGGCGGAAGAGGGGAAGCACACCGTGACGCACTGGACGCAAGTCCTCGCCGACATCGCCATGGTGGAGTTCATCGCGCTGGCGGTGCTGACCGCGCTGCAGTGGGTGCGCCACCGGATCCGGGGGGCGGGGTGGGCGGCGCTCGCTTTCGCCCTCCTCGGAGGTGTCGAGCTGGCGCTCAAGGTCGACTCCTCCCTGGCGGACAACCAGCACGTCGCCAAGGTGCTCATCGCGCTGATCCTCCTGGTGCCGTACTGCCTGTTCCGGTTCGCCGCGTCGTTCCGGCGCCCCGGACCGGTGACGCGGGGGCTGGCCTTCGGCCTGACCGCCGGCATCATCGCGTTCACCTTCACCCTGCAACACCTGCCGGTGGGGGGCTCCGCCTCTCCACCGCACTTCGTGGCCTACCGCGCCGCCTTCCTGGTGCAGTTCGGGTTCCTGTTGGCCTTCGTCGTCTACCGCTTCATCCGGGCCGGCGCCGGAGAGCCACCCATTGCAGCCACCCGGCTGCGGCTGCTGGCGATTGCCACCGTGGGACTCGAGGTCCAGGTCGTGGTGGCGGCCCTCGGGCTGACCGGGACGACGGTGACGCTCGCAACCGAGACGGTGACGCTCGCAATCGAGCTGCTCAACGTCGCAATGGGAGTCCTCTTCCTCGTCGCCCTCGTGTTCCCCTCCTTCCTGCGCGTCGTCCTCAGCCGCAGGGAGGACCAGGCGTTCCGCCGGGCCCTGTCCGAGCTCGTCGCGGCCGGCGCAGCGACCGACGTGGCGGAACGCCTCCTCCCGCCCGTGTGCGCGCTGGTCGGCGCCTCGAGGGTGGCGCTGCTCACCCGGGACGGGGCCGTCGTGGCCCGGTACCCGTCGCCGCGGACGAGCGAGCCGGCGCCGTGGGAGGGCCCGAGCGGCCGGGATGACCGCATCCTGGTGCGGACGCACTCGGGGGCGAGCCACGAGCTGGCGGTCATGATCAGCCCGTACATGCCGTACTTCGGCGGCGAGGAATTGGACAAGCTGGACCAGCTGGCAGGGATGGTCGGCCTGGCCATTGAGCGCTGCGAAATGGCGGAGCAGATCGCCTACCAGGCCTCCCACGACGGGCTCACCGGGCTGGCCAACCGGTCGCTCTTCGTCGAGCGGCTGGCCGATGCCCTGCAGCACGTCGGCCGCCGCCGCGCCGCGCTGGCGGTGATGTTCATCGACCTCGACCGCTTCAAGCTCGTCAACGACCGCGCCGACCACACGGCGGGCGACCTGGTGCTCCACGAGATGGCCGACCGCCTGGTCGCCATGACCCGGGGCGTGGACCTCGTGGCCCGCTTCGGCGGCGACGAGTTCGTGACCTTCGCCGAGGTCGACCACGAGGAGGACGCTGTCGACATGGCCGAGCGCATCCGCCGCGGCCTGGCGGCGCCGATCGCAGTCCGGGACATGCACCTGTCGGTCACGGCGAGCGTCGGCGTGGTGGTGACGGTCGACGGGTCGCCCGCGCCGGGCGAGCTCCTGCGTGCAGCGGACGACGCCATGTACGACGCCAAGCGGGCCGGCCGCAACCAGGTCGCCCTCTACCAGGCCAACGCCCGCGACACGGCCCACCTCAAGTGGGGGATGCGCCGCACGCGGGAGGACCGCGCTAGCGCAAGCTGAGCTCGCGCCGGTACACGCGGCGGGGCCGATCGCGGCGAGCTTCCCCGCCATGTCACGGAAGGACCGTGCGGTCTCGCTCTGCGGGTCGGCGACCGTGATCGGGTTGCCCTCGTCCCCGCCGAGCCGCACCGCGCTGACGAGGGGAACCCGGCCCAGGAGCGGGATGCCCAGGTCCGCGGCGAGCGCTTCGCCCCCGCCGGAACCGAAGATCTCGTATCGGGTGCCGTCCTCGCCGGTGAACCAGCTCATGTTCTCCACGACGCCGCGGACCGACAGCTTGAGGCGGCGGGCCGCGAAAGCCGAGCGCTGGGCGACGCGTTGCGCCGCCGGCTGCGGTGTCGTCACGACGATGATCTCAGCGCGGGGCATGACCTCCGCCAGCGTCAACGCCACGTCGCCGGTGCCGGGGGGCATGTCGATGAGCACGAAGTCGGGGAGTCCCCAGTAGGCGTCGGTGAGGAACTGCTGGATCGCCTTGTGCAGCATGGGGCCGCGCCAGATCACCGGCTGGTCGTCCGGCACGAAGTAGCCCATGGAGAGGCAGCGCACGCCGTGCGCGGCCGTCGGGACCACGATGTCGCCGAGGATGACCGGGTCGTGATCGGTGCCGAGCATCTTGGGCACCGAGAAGCCGTACACGTCCGCATCGAGCAGCCCGACCTCGTACCCGTCCTGCGCCAGTGCGATGGCCAGGTTGACCGTCACCGTCGACTTGCCCACTCCGCCCTTGCCGGACGAGACACCGATGACGCGGGTCTTGGACTCGGGCAGGAGGAACGCCGGCGGCGGCTCGGCCCCGTGGGCGTTTCCGCCGTGGGCGTGGGCAGCGTGATCGGGCCCCGCCTCTTCTGCGTCCCCAGGAGCGGCCGTCGCCCCGAGCATGTCGTCGCGCAGGCGGCGGCGGAGCACTGCCCGCTCCTCGTCGGTCATCACGGTGGCGTCGATGTCGACGTCTTCGACCCCCGGGACCGCGCGCGACGCGGTCGATGTCGCCCGCCAGCGCATCGGCTGCGGGCCAGGCGGCCACGGGCAGCGCGAGCACGATGCGGGCGCGGCGGCGCTTCTGCCCCACCGACCGCAGAACGCCCAGCTCGCCCAGCGCGAGGCCCAGCTCAGGCTCGACGATCGCGTTCAGCGCAGCCTCGAGCTGCGACGGGTCTGCTGCCATGCACTCTCTCGTCTCGGGATCGGGTGGGGTGGGGTCGGGACCGTCGGGACCGGGATCGCCCGGCGGCCTCCTGGAGGGGAGCCTGCGGCGCGTCACCCCAGTTCGAAGGGCTGATCCCCAGGTAGACTACCCACCGTGGGCAGCGCACAGATCACGGCCGAGGCTCCGCACGGGGGCACGGACGGACGGTTCAGCGCCGCCGTCGCGGCGGTCGCCGCCGCCTTCGGTGACCCCACCCGGCGCGACATCTTCCTCCATGTCCGCAGCACTCCCGGCGTCACGGCCAGCGAGGTGGCCGCCGCCTTCTCGCTGCACCCCAACGTCGCGCGCCACCACCTGCAGCGCCTGGTCGACGGCGGCTACCTGCGGGTGGAGACCGGCCGCAACCCTGCGGGCGCGGGCCGCCCGTCAAAACGCTTCTTCGCCGTGGAGGAGGAGCTGTCGCTCGGCTTGATGCAGCGCCGCGACGACCTCCTCATGCGCCTGCTCGGCGAGGCCATGAAGCGGCTCGGGCCCGACGAAGCCGAGGAGATGGCCGCGCAGGTGGGCGAGGAGTACGGCCGCTCGCTGGCCGCGCGCATGACGCCCGGAGAGGGCCAGCGCACGGTGCGGGCCGCCATGCACGTGGTCGCCGAGACGCTGACCGCCCACGGTTTCGCCGCGCACGCCGAGGACCGGGGTGACACGACCGCGGTCATCGCGGAACAGTGCCCCTTCGGCGACGCCAGCAGCACCAACCCGGTGTTGTGCGCCGTGGACCGCGGCATGGTCAAGGGCCTGCTGTCGGGGCTGTGCGGCACGGCGGCCCAGCAGGCGTTGCCGGTGATCCTCTCGTCGCGGGCACGGGGCGACGACGCCTGCACCGCGTCTGCCTGAGCCCCCGTGGCTCGCGCCTACCTCGACCACGCCAGCACGTCTCCCCCCCGCCCCGAGGCGATCCGCGCGCTACGCGCCTGGTTCGACCTGCCGGCGGCCGACCCCGGCCGTCTGCACGAGGAGGGACGCCACAACCGCGACGTGCTCGAACAGGCGCGCCAACAGGTCGCCGCACTGATCGGCGCCTCCCCGCGGGAGGTCGTGTTCACCTCGGGTGCCACGGAAGCCATCAACGACGCGGTATGGGGGGCGACGCGCGCCCAGCCCGGCGCCCCGGTGCTTTGCGCCGCCGTCGAGCACTCGGCGGTCCGCGACGCGTCGGCCCGGCTCGCCCCCACCGAGACGCTGCCCGTCGACGGCGACGGCCGGATTGACGTCGACGCGCTGGCCGAGCGGCTGGCTTCGCCCTCGCTCCCCCGGCCCGCGCTGGTCCACTGCCAGTGGGCCAACCACGAGGTGGGGACGGTGCAGCCGGTGGCCCGCGCCGTCGAGGTCTGCCGTGACGCCGGCGTCACCGTGCACGTCGACGCCGCCGCCGCCTGCGGGCACCTCCCGCTCGACCTGGCCGCGGTGGGGGCGGACCTGGTGAGCGTGAGCGCGCACAAGCTCGGCGGCGTTCCCGGGGCCGGCGCGCTGGTGGTGCGCCGGGGCAGCCGGTTCGACCCGTTGATCGTCGGGGGGGAGCAGGAGCGTGGGCGGCGGGGCGGGCTCGAGGCGCTCCCCGCGCTCGTCGCCTTCGGCGCCGCCGCGGCCGTGCTGGCCGCGGACGACACCCTGGCGGTCGAGGCGACGGCGGCCCGGGCCCAGATCGCGGCGGCCGTCGAGGCGGCGCGGGCCGTCGGAGGGGTGGAGGTGGTCGGGCCGGCCTCGGCGGAGGACCGGGTGCCGCACCTCGTCTGCCTCGGCGTGCAGGGGGTGGAGGCCGAACCGGTCCTCATCGGGCTCGACCGGGTGGGCGTCGCGGTGCACTCGGGCTCGGCGTGCTCGTCGGAGAGCATCGAGCCGTCCCCCGTCCTCGAGGCGATGGGTGCCGACCCCAGCCACTCGCTTCGGGTCAGCGTGGGGTGGAGCACGACCGACGGCGACATCGCCGCGTTCGCCGACGCCTTCACCCGCGTCGTCGAGGAGCTGCGGGCGTTACGGGCTTGAGGTCTGGCCTGCGCCCGGGCCCGGGCCGGTGCCAGACGAGGCGGCCTGGGTGAGCGCCGCCGGCACCGGGTCCCCCGCCGCCTGGTAGGCGCCGTCGACGAGTGACGCCACTTGCGGCAGCTCCGTGGACGGCGGATTGTCGGCAAGGAAGTCGTTGAACTGGGTCACGGCGCCGGCGTTGTTGTGGTCCTCGTTCTCCAGGATGAGTCCGAGGAACAGGTGGGCCTCGTAGTAGGACGGCTCCACCTGTACCGCCTTCTGCACCTCGGCCCGGCCGATCTTCGTGAGCGACGCGACGTGCGCGCTCGAGCCCACGTTCCACTGGATGTAGCCCGCGTACGAGAGCGCCGCCGGATTGGAGGGATCCTCGGAGAGCACCTTGTCGTAGAGCTGGAGCGCGCCCTCCTCGTTGCCCTGGTTGTTGAGCGCCAGCGCCTGGGAGAGCTGCTCCGTGATCTGCTGGGCCTGCGAGAGCGTCACGCTGCCCGAGGAGAACTGGCCCGGCTGCCGGCCCTGGACGGAATGGACCACGAGCACCACGACGCCGGTCACGATCAAGAGGCAGGCGGCCACGATGCCGATCCGGCGCCACAACGGAAACGCCCGGCGCTCGGGGGCCTCGCCGGCGGCGGACGCGTCCTCCGACATCGCCTCGGGACCCAGCGTGGCCAGCGCCGCCACGACCTCGACCAAACGGGCCGTATCGCGCGCCGTGAGGAGCGCGTGGTCCTCGTCGGAGAGATCCCCGGCGTCGTGCTCACGGTCGGCGTCGTCGAGGGAGCGTCGGAGGAAGTCACGCTCATCGGTCAGGTACCAGCGCTCGTCCCGGTCGTCGCGGTCGTCGTCGTGGTCGAGGCCGGAGCCGTCGGCGGGCCCTGTGCCGTCGGCGGGCGCTGTGCCGTCGGCGGGCCCTGTGCCGTCGGCGGGCCCTGTGCCCTCGGCGCGCCCGTCGCCCTGCGACCGTTCCATGATCCTCGGGCCGTCGGGGCTCACACCGTCTCCCGGGTGCGGAGCGCGTCGAACTGCCGGGTGCGCCGCCAGAAGAGGACCCCCACCGCGATCACCGCGCCGGCGCCGAGGACCAGCGGCACGACGTAGATCAGCGGGATCCCGCCGGTGTCGGGCGGCACGAGCAGGATGGTCTGGCCGTACTCGGAGACCAGGACCTGGTCGATCGCATCGGTGGAGCGGCCCGCCTCGACCATTGACTCGATCTGGTGGCGCACCGCGATGGCCGTCGTGGCGTCGGAGTCCGCCACCGACACGTCGGTGCACGAGGGACAGCGCACCCCTGCCTCAATGGCGGCTGCCCGCTGCGCCGCGGTCTGGGGGCCGGAGGCGAAGACGCCCGATCCGATGACCAGCGCCGCGACGAGGACGAGCACCGGGAGCGCCACCTGGGCCCATAGCGGCACCCGGCGGGTCGCACCCGCCCGGGTCGTCTGCGCAGCCGCAGCCGCAGCCCCAGCCTCAGCCTCAGCCATTGGTGCCGCCCTGGCCCTGTCGGGCCGCCTTGAGGAACGCGTCGAGGTTCGCCGTGGTGGCCGGACCCTCCAGCACGGCGGCGACGCGCCCGGAGGGGGAGACGACGAAGGTGGTCGGCGGGGACGTGACCCCGTAACGGTCCGCGATGGCGCCGCCCGGGTCGCTGACCGCAAGCCACAGGTCGCCGTTGTGCACGAGGAAGGACTTTGCCGTCGCGTCCGTGTCGTGGAAGACGACGCTCACCATGTCGGCCCCGCCGCTCGCGTGGGCCTGCTGGTAGGCGAAGCGGGAGAGGTCGGGCGCCTCCTGCTGGCACGGGACGCACCAGCTCGCGAAGAAGTTGATGACCACGTAGTGCCCCCGGAGCGCGGCGAGGTCCACGCGCGAACCGTTGACGAGATCCGTCCCGCTGAATTGCGGCGCCGGACGGCCGAGCAGCGGGCTCTGCACCGCCGTCGCCTCCTGCGGGGTGCGCGTCGCCAACACGATGCCGACCGCCGCCAGGAAGGCCAGGACCGCGCCGGCCACCCACCGGATGACGTGTCCGCGGCGCCGCCGCGGTGGGGCGGGGGGGGTGAGGGCGTCGCTCACGACGGGCCCCGCGCCACCAGCGCGGGCGCGCCGATGGGCTCCGCCGGCTCCGGCTCCGGCTCCTCGTCGTGCGCCGGCTCACGGCTCGGCGCGCCGGTCACCAACGCGGAGGGCGCCGAGGCCGGTTCGGTGGAACGCCGGCGCGCGCCCGGGACGAGGGCGAGCACCCCACCGAGGCCGATCAGGAGGCCACCGGCCCAGAGCCAGGCCACCAGGGGCTCGATGACGACGCCGATGGCGACCGAGCCCGAGGGCAGGTTGTTGACCGCTTGGTTGCCCGACGTCGCGCCCAGGCCGCCCACCGCGTCGAAGGTCAGGTACACGTCGCCGAACAGGCCGGAGTCGATGGCCGGTGTGCCGACGACGGAGAGCGCGCTGCCGAAGCTGGTCGTGGCCGGCGTGAACACGCCGTTGTCCACTTTGACCACCGCCTCGCTCGCCGTCCGGGAAGGCGAGTGCACGGTGCGCAGGCCGAGGAACTCGAAGCGGTGGCCGTCGTAGGTGACGACGGTGCCGGGGCGCAAGGCGAGCTCCGCCTGATGACGGTAGGAGGTGGCGGCGATGATGCCCACCGCGAGGACGACCACGCCGAGGTGCACGATCATGCCGCCGTTGGCGCGCCCCACCAGGCCGCGCCACCAGCCGGCGTGCCGGGCCCGCGCCGCCCGCACGGAGAGCACCAGCGCGCGCGCTGCTGTGGCGGCGGCCATGGCGGCAAGGCCGAACCCGATGAGCGTCGCCGAACCGCGCAACCCCGCCGCGACGCAGAGCACGACGGTGCCCACGCCGATCCAGGCCGGGATGACGAGACGGTGCCAGAGCGTGGCGCCGCTCATCTTGCGCCAGCTGAGCACGGGCGCCACGGCCATCAGGAAGAGGAGCAGCAGCCCGGCGGGGATGGCGACGGTGTTGAAGAACGGTGCTCCCACGGTCACCTGCTGCTGCGTCAGCGCCTCGTACAGGAGGGGATACACCGTCCCCAGCAGGACGACGAAGGCGAAACCCGACGAAAACGACGTTGTTCAGCAGGAACGCGCCCTCGCGCCCCAGTGGCGCGTCGATGCCGCCCGGCGAGCGCAGCCGGTCGCCGCGCCAGGCGATCAACCCGAAGCCGACGATGATGACCGCGAAGAAGAATCCGATCAGAATCGAGCCCAGCGACGACTCCGAGAAGGCGTGCACCGAGGTGATGACGCCCGACCGCGTCAGGAAGGTGCCGAGGATGGTGAGGGCGAAGGTCGCGACGGAGAGCGACAGGTTCCACACGCGCATCAGCCCGCGCCGTTCCTGCACCAGCACCGAGTGGAGGTAGGCGGTCCCGCACAGCCACGGCAGCAGCGCGGCGTTCTCCACGGGGTCCCAGCCCCAGAAACCGCCCCAGCCGAGCACCTGGTAGGACCACCACGCGCCCAGGACAATGCCGACGGAGAGGAAGGTGAAGGCGACCAACGTCCAGCGCCGGCACTCCACCTGCCAGCGCTCGCCGACCCGGCCCGTGGCCAGCATCCCGATGGCGAACGCGAACGGGATGGTGAAGCCGACGAACCCGGCGTAGAGGAGCGGCGGGTGGATGGCCACCAAGGGGTTGTCCTGCAGCAGCGAGTTGGGGCCGAGGCCCGACGTCACGCCCGGCGCGGTGGTGAACGGATTGGCCGGGCCGACCATGAGCGCGAAGAAGAAGGCGCTCACCACGTAGAGGACGAGCGTGGCCCAGCGGATGACGGGGTCGGCGGCCTGGCGCCGGTACCGGAGCACGAAGATCGTCGAGAAGAGGGCGAGGATCAGTCCCCAGAGCAAGATCGACCCGGCGAGGGCCGACCACAGTCCGGTGATGGAGTACAGGAGGGGCGTGACGGCGCTGTTGTTCTCGGCCACGAACACCAGCGCGAAGTCGTGGGTCACCAGTGCGTGCTCCATGGCGCCGGTGGCCAGCAGCGCGCCGGCCAGCATCACGGGCGCCATCCAGCGACCGTCTCCGAACCGCGACCCCGGTCTCGGAGTTGCGGGCGCGGCGTGCCCGTTACCCGTGCCGTCCACCGTCGTGCCCCCCGGCTCGACGTAGACCTCGTGGCGCCGGACCACGAGGTCGGCCACGATCAACAGGGCGCCCGTGATGCTCGCGATCAGCGCTAGCCAGACGCCGACCGTCCCGAGGTGGGCATCGAGCATCAGTGCACCACTTTCCCGGTCGGGCCGCGCACCCGGCTCGGGTACTGCTCTATGTAGGTCGCCGAGTGCTTCACCAGGATGGAGTTGGAGACGAAGTCCGGCGACGTTGATGACGTGAAGTGCCCGACGACGACGACGGGGATGCTGGCCTGGAACAGCTGGGGCGGGCTCCCGGTGTTGGCGACATGGACGACGTGGTGGCCCTGGGAGATGTCGAAGTCGGTGCCGGTGGCGGAGGCGTGAATGGTGCCGGGGTCCACCGTGCCCTCGAGGCGGAACGTCGTGGTGCCCAGCGTCGCTCGGTGCGCGTAGGCCTGGTCGACGGTGTCGAAGTAGTTCAGGGAGCTCCCCAGTCCTTCGACGAGCAGGAACACGAACGCCACGATCAAGAGCGCGAAGACGACCAGGAGGCGACGGCTCATGCGGCGGCGCCCCGCCGGCGGCATGGCCGGCCCCTGGTGTTCCTCGGACGACGGCGCGGGGGGCGGGTTCGGCTGAGTGGTCGTCCCGGTCACGACCGTTCGCCGGACGCGGGCACGACGTCCGGATGCCCCGGCGCCGGGCGTTCCGACGGCTCCGACAGTTCCGACGGTTCGAACGGTTCCGACAGTTCCGACGATTCCGGCGGTTGCGACATCTCGAAGGCCCGTTCCCAGCGCCGGCGCCGCACCAGAAGGCTCACGGCGTAGACCAGCAGGGTCGAAAGCGCGACGGCGTAGCCGGCGTCGACGTAGCTCACGGCGCGCCCCCGTCCGTGCCGCGCGCCGGCCCGGCGGGCGTGCCGGCGCCCACCAATTCGGCCGCGTCCGCCGGGGTGGACCCCTCGCTCCAGCGCTCCGCCAGCGAGACCTCAAGCTCCTGGGCGCCTACCGCGTCCTCCAGCACCTCAATGCGATAGCGCACGCCGAGCAGCCACACGAAGATCAGCGAGAAGGCGATGAACGCGAGGAGGAACGTCCACGCCATGGACGCCGACGCGTGAATCTGGAACCCGGGGTCGAGGAACGTCCCGCCCTGGTGCAGCGTGTTCCACCAGTCCACCGAGAAGTGCACGATCGGCACGTCGATGGCGATGATGATCGCCGCCACGGCACAGCGCTTGGCGCGCACGGCCGGGTCGGCCGGCACCCGGCGCAGCGCCAGGTAACCGATTTCGAGCAGGAGCAAGAGCGCGGTCGAGGTCAGCCGGGCGTCCCAGGTCCACCAGGTGCCCCACGCCGGGCGGCCCCAGAGCGACCCGGTGACGAGCGTGAGCGCGGCGAACACGGCGCCGACCTCGACGGCGGAGGCGGCCAGGCGGTCCCAGAAGAGCGAACGCGAGCGGGGCCACAGGTAGAGCAGGCTGCCGGCGGCGGCCACGCCGCCGGCCAGGTACAGCGCCACGGTCGCGATGGGCGGGTGCACGTAGAGCAGCCGGGCCAGGTTCCCCTGGACTCGGTCGGGCGGGGTGATCCACAGGCCGAGCCACACGGTGAACCCGAGCGCCACGACGCCGAGCGCGCCGACGACATCGAGCCAGCGCGGCCGGGGTGGCAACGCCCGCCGTGGTCGGAGCGTGGCCGCGCTCACTCGGCCTCCTGCAGGGGGCCGTAGAGGACAACGCCGACCACCAGGTAGACGAGCGCGAACGGGATGAGGATTTTGAGCCACTGCGTGCCGGACGCGCTGTTGCCGCTGAGCGCGGCCTCCCACACCTTCGACCCGGCGAGGAGCACCGGGGCCAGCACCGGCAGCACGAGCAGCGGCAGCAGCGTGTCGCGCACGCGCAGGCCGGCGGAGAGCGCGCCGTAGAGTACGCCGGCGCAGGCCAGGCCAATCGTCGCCAGCAGCGACGCGGTGACAGCGAGCCACCACACGTGGACGCGGACGTCGAAGAGGAACGTCACCCCGGCCCAGAGCACGACCTGCAGGGCGAGGAGCTGCAGCCCGACCGCCGCGGCCTTGCCCAGGAAGATGCCGGCGGGGTCGATCCCCGAGAGGCGCAGCCCGTCACGCGTGCCCTCCCCGGACTCGACCGCCACGCTGCGCTGGATCGCGAGCACCGTGGAGAACAGCAGGGCGACCCAGAAGATGCCGGGTGCGGCGTGACGAAGCGCCGTCTGGTCAGGCCCGATGGCGAGCGCCAGCAGCACGAGCACCAACAGCGCGAACGGGACCACCTGCCAGAGCGCCACACGCGAGCGCGCCTCGATGCGCAGGTCCTTGCCCGCCACGAGCACGGCGTCATGCCACATGGTGGGCCTCCGTCACAGGAACGGGCGCGACGGCGGTCAGGGTGGCGCGGCGGCCGCCCTTCTCCTCGGCGGTGACGCGCCCGCCCGACATCGACACGACGCGGTCGGCCAGCGGCACGGAGAGGGCGGGCTCGTGCGACGACAGCAGCACCGTGGCGCCGTCGCGCGCGGCTTCGCCGATCAGGCGGCCCAGGAGGTCGCGGGTGGCCGCATCGAGGCCGGCGTGCGGCTCGTCGAGAAGCCAGAGCGCGGGGCGGCGGGCCAGCAGCGCGGCCAGCGCGACCCGGCGGCGCTGCCCGGCCGAGAGGCGCCCCGCCGGCGTGGCGCGCAGGCGGCCGGTGAGCCCGAGGCGCTCGAGCGCGTCGTCGGCGTCCGACGCGGGAAGGCCGAGGGCGCGCACGGCAAAGCGGACGTTCTCCACCGCGCTGAGCTCGTCGTAGAGCGGGACGGCGTGTCCGAGAAGGCCGACGTAACGCCGGACGGCCGCGTGGTCCGCGGTGAGGTCGACGCCGAGGACGGTGGCCTCGCCGGAAGTGACGGGCAAAAGCCCAGCACAGGCCCGCAGCAGGCTGGTCTTGCCGGCGCCGTTCGGGCCCACGACGACGACGACCTCACCCTGCTCGAGGGTCAGGTCGACCCCGGCGAGGGCGGGGAAGCGGCCGGCGAGAGCGACCGCGGCACGGAGGGAGACGACAGGGGCCATGGCCTTGGCCCCAAATGGTAGAGGGGGTCGGTCCCCGGGTACCAAGCGGGGCCCGGCGTGCCGGTGCGCCGCGATCGGCCCTGGTCGGAGGTCGGTCCGAGGCGGCCGGGCCGAAGGGGCCGGTCAGGCCATGTGGGCCAGTGCGTTGATCTCCTCGAGAGAGGTCTCCGTGTTGCCGGCCAACTCGGCGCGGGCGAAGGCCCGGAGCGCCGCCTCGTGCGCCACGAGCAGGTCCGAGGCGGCCTGCTCGGAGGGGTCGAGCTCGCCGATGCGCTGGTACAGGGGGATGTACTGCTCGGTGATGGACTGGGTGGCATCGAGGAAGGCGGCCCAGGCGACACCCTGGGACAGCGCGTCGGCCAGGGTGAACATCTCGGGATCTGGATCGGTCGAGATCCCCGCCCGCTCGAGGGCGGGCGCGATGGCCTCCTTGGTGCGCCGCTCCAGCGTGGAGAGGACGCGCATCTTGCGGGCCTGCTCGGGGTCGTCGAGAGCGTCGGCGATGTTGGCGAAGAGCGCCTCGCCCAGGACCTCCCCTTGATAGGCCCGGACCCAGAGCTCGTTGAGCGGGTCCTCGGGGGAGAAGATCGGCGACGGAACCGGTGGCTGTGCCTCTGCGCCGGCGGTGGCGTCGGTGTCGGTGTCGGTGTCGGAGTGGGTGTCCGTGTTGGCCATGGGTTCGACGGTACACCTGGGGTGGTCGGGGCGCTCGGGGCGCCCCGGGGCGCCGAGCGCCCAGGCGGGCCGAGCAGGTCGAGGTCGGGCGTTCGGGGGTGACACTCCTCCGTTCGGGGGGTGGTACTCCCCCGCCGCGTATACGTACACGTATACGTACATCGCGAGAGGGATGGTCTCGTCTGCCGGAACCCCTAATGTCCGGTCGCAGCTATGGCCGTCGTGCTTATGCCCCTGCCGGCCCTCGACTTCGATCCCACTGAGGTGGCCGTCTCCTGGCAGGTCCTCTCCGCCGCGGGACACGACGTCGTCTTCGCCACGCCGTCGGGGCACCAGGCCCAGGCCGACGACGTCATGCTCACCGGGCGCGGGCTCGACCCCTGGGGGCTGGTGCCGGGCCTCGACCACCTGACGCTCGTCGGACGCGTTCTGCGTGCCGACGCGCGGGGGCGGGCGGCCAACGCCGCGCTGGTGGAGGACGCCGGGTTCCGCGCGCCGTTGCACTGGGCCGAAGCCCGGCGGTCGGCCTTCGACGCGCTCGTGCTGCCCGGCGGCCACCGGGCGCGGGGCATGCGCGACTACCTCGAGAGCCCCGAGGTACGGCAAATCGTCATCGACGCATTCGGCGCCGGCAAACCGGTCGGTGCCATCTGCCACGGCGTCCTGGCCGCGGCGCGGGCGATCGACCCGACGACCGGACACTCGGTCCTGCACGGACGCCAGACCACGGCGCTGACATGGGAGCTGGAGCGGCGGGCCTGGGAGCTCACGCGGTGGACCCGCTGGTGGGACCGGAACTACTACCGCACCTACATGGAGGAGCCCCTGCAGCGCACCGGCTACATGTCCGTCCAGCAGGAGGTGACGCGCGCGCTGGCGGAGCCGTCGGACTTCAAGGACGTCCCGCGGCGGTCGCCGGACGTCCGGCGCAAGACAAGCGGGCGATCACGGGACACGCTGACCGACGACCGGCCGGCTTGGGTCGTGCGCGACGGGTCATACGTGTCCGCCCGCTGGCCCGGTGACGCGCACACCTTCGCCAAGACGTTCGGGGCGGTGCTGGCGGGGAGGTAGGCCGGGCGGGCGGCGGGCGGCGGGCGGCGGGCGGCGTCCGGCACCCGGGCCGTCTCCCGGCGGGAGTGTGTTGCAACGACTCTAGGGGCGGATTTGGTTGCAACGACCCAGTGGGATCCTCCTTTTCAAAAGAACAATCACGGGTGTTGATCGTTTTCGGAGGAGCGCGCCCGTTCTCAGGGGGTCGTTGCAATCAGCTCCCGCAGAGACCCGTCCGTCCGTCCCTCGCCGCCGGCCGACCGCGTCAGCTCTTGGACAAGCGCCCGAGCCCGATGTCGTTGAGCAGGTTCGAGATGTGGTTCGAGAGCCAGCCCACGTTGTCCGTCAGCAGCAGCACCCCGAAGCCGATCAGCAACAGCCCGGCCACGAGCTCGATGGCCCAGGTCCAGTGCCAGGCGCGGGCGAGGACGCCGGTCATGCGGCCGAACGCGAGTCCGACCAGTACGAAGGGCAGCGCCAGCCCCAGCGAGTACGCGAAGAGCAGCACGACACCGCCCGTCAGGGTGCCGGACCGGCTGGCCAGGCCCAGCACCACGCCGAGCACCGGCCCGATGCAGGGAGTCCACGCGAAGGCGAACGCCATGCCCATGACGGGCGCGGCCCACACGCCGAGCTTGGAAGGGCGGACGTCGAAACGGTGCTCCCCCGTCAGCCGCGTCACGAAGCCGAGGGTTCCCGATCCCGAGGTCGCCCACACACGCGACGGCAGCGCGCTCACGACCAGGACCACACCGAGGAGGACGATCACCGCGCCACTCACGTAAATGAGCTCAATCCGGTTGTTCTTGAGCACCTGGCCGATGGTCGACGCCGTCGCACCCAGCGCCACGAACACCAGCGTGAACCCCGCGACGAACAGCCCGATACCGCGGAGCACCGGCCGCCGCGCGGTCGAAGGTGTCGCGCCGTCTTCGCCTGCCGAGAGCTCGGCCGCCGACAGCCCCGAGACCATGGAGACGTAGCCCGGGACGAGCGGCAGGACGCAAGGCGAGACGAACGACAGGATCCCCGCGCCGAACGCCACGAGGACGCCGGCGGGGTTCGCTGAGATCGCGGCGATCGCGGCGAGGGAGGCGGGTACGACAGCTGCAGGCAGGAGGAGCGCCCCGACCTCCGCCGTCAGGCGATGCTCTTGCGGACCAGCTCCATGTCCGCTTCGACCATCATCTGCACCAGGTTCGGAAAGTCCACCTCGGGTTCCCAGCCCAGCACCTTGTGGGCCTTGGCCGGATGCCCGACCAGCAGGTCGACTTCCGCCGGGCGCAGGAAACGCTCGTCTATGACGACGTGCTCCTCCCAGTCGAGTCCGACCGCCTCGAAAGCCAGCCGGCACAGCTCGCGCACCTCGTGCGTTTCGCCGGTCGAGACGACGTAGTCGTCGGGAGAGTCCTGCTGGAGCATGAGCCACATGGCGCGCACGTAGTCGGCCGCGTAACCCCAGTCGCGCTGCGCGTCGAGGTTGCCCAGCTGCAGCTTCTCGTCGAGCTTGTGGGCGATTCGCGCCGCGCCGTGCGTGACCTTGCGGGTCACGAACTCAAGGCCGCGCCGCGGGGACTCGTGGTTGAACAGGATCCCCGACGACGCGTGCAGCCCGTAGCTCTCGCGGTAGTTGACGGTGATCCAGTGCCCGTACACCTTGGCCACGCCGTACGGGCTGCGTGGGTAGAAGGGTGTCGATTCTTTCTGGGGGACCTCAAGGACCTTGCCGAACATCTCGGACGAGCTGGCCTGGTAGAAGCGGATTTCGGGGTCGACGAGGCGGATGGCATCGAGGAGGCGCGTCACGCCCATGGCCGTCGTCTCGCCCGTCAGCACAGGCTGGTTCCAGCTCGTCTGGACGAACGATTGCGCAGCCAGGTTGTAGACCTCGGTCGGCCGGTGGTCCCGCAGCATGTTGATGAGGGAGACCTCGTCCAACAGGTCGCCCGACACCAGCTCGATCTGGTCCTGAATGTGCGCGATCCGCTCGAAGTTCACCGTGCTCGAGCGGCGCACCATGCCGATGACGGTGTACCCCTGGGAGAGAAGGAATTCGGCCAGGTAGGACCCGTCCTGCCCGGTGACGCCAGTGATGAGTGCCCTGTTCGCCATCGCGGGAAGGCTACTCGACCGGCGCTAGGTGGGTGGTGTGAAACGGGTCAGTATCCACCGGACGGACTGATCCGCAGAACCACGCGGCCCACGGCGGATCGTGTCGGTGCGGTGGCCGGGGCCGGCAGGCGACCCGCAGACCGCCAGGCGAGCGGGACAAGCGCCCAGGACGTCCGGAAAGGCTGCAATTGGCGCTCAGGCCACCTGCAAGCGCCCTTCGACACTGCGCCGCACGCCGAGGACGGCCAGACGTGCCAGGTTCGTGGCGGCGGCCAGCAAACTGAAGTCTGCGCCGACTTTGACGGTGCCGCGGACCCGAGCTCGGCGGCCTCCGTGTCGGCGGCGCATGAGGTGGGCGAGCTTTCGCTCCACCTTGGGGCGCGTCGTGCGGTAGTCGTCTTGCCACCCCGGGTCGCGTTGACGCTGGCGGGCCCGGGCCAACGCTGCTTCGTGGGCCCCGATGCTGATCGTGCGCCCGGCGGTCGACCTCGTGCACTGCTCGCGCAGAGGGCAGCCAGCGCAGGCGTCGCCGAAGTAGGCCATGCCGCCGCCGTCGCGGTGACGGCGGATCGTGACCGTCGCGCCCGCGGGACAGGTGACGGTGTCGTCCTCGAGGTTCACCTCGAAGCGGTCCTTGGTGAAGAGGCTGCCTGCGGCCGTCGGCTTCTGGGTCTTGCACCTCGACTCGATGCCCTCGTCTTCGAGTCGCTCTTGAAACGGCCCGGTCCCATAGGCGTTGTCGCCATAGACGGTGGCCTGTTCGTCTCCATCGACGCTCGCGCCATCGTCCTCGGACTCCTCGTCAACCCTTGGCGCCCCAGGGCTGCGTTCGTCGTCGGCCAAGAGGTCGGCGACGAGTTCTTCGGCCACGGCGGCATCGCCCACGTTGCCCGGGGTGACGACGGTCTCGGTGATGATCTCTGAGTCCGGATCCACCGCGGCGTGACCCTTGTAGCCGTCGAAGCCCCTGGCCTGGGTCTTGTGCCCATGGCGGGCCTCGGGGTCGACCGTCGAGATGATCCGGTCTGCCGCCACGCCCCGCACGATGCGAAAGGTGCCCCCCGCATCCTCTTCGATGTCCTGGCCGACGACGGTGGCCAACAGAGCGACGGCCTGGGCGAGGTCGGGACCAAGCTCTCTTCCTTCGAGGAGCAACAGGACCCCATGGGCGTCCTTGGCCCGCGAATCGATCAGGGCGTCACGGGCGGCGGGGTCGTCCCAGTCGATCTGGGGCTTGGCCGAGGTGGCGTAGTCGTCACCGCTCTTTATGACCTCGCGCACTTCGGCGGCCAGTTCGGGATCGGCCACCTTGAGCACTCCCCGGATGGCCGAGCGGATGAGGGTAACCGTGTCCATGGTGGCCACCGCGTCATAGAGCGGAGTCGAGTCCAATATGCGCTTGCGTCCGACGAGTCCGGCCTCTTTGGCCGCGTCGCGGGTGACGTCGAAGATGCGGTTGGGAGCGACCGAGTGGCGCAGGCGCTCGCGCATGTCGACGAGCACGGTATGGGCGAATCTCGTCCACCCTTCGGTGTCATAGCCGCCGACGCCCGCCGCGTAGCGCCAGCGGGTGTCGAAGCAGTAGCGCTCGACCGCCTCGCGGTCAGAGAGCCCCTCGAGACGCTGGAGCACCATGGCCACGGCCACGACCGAGGGCGGCACCGAGCGCCGGCCCGAGTCCTCGAAGAGGTCGGCGAAGGCCTCGTCGGGGAAGAGGCGCTCCCGCTCACGGTGCAAGAACGCGTAGATCGAGTGTGCCTCGAGCGTCTCGTCGCAGAACCTGGTCACGTCGTCGAACAGGTCGCCCTGTTTGTTCGCCACGCCGAGCGTCATCGGTCCCTCCAGATCGAGAACTACAAGGTTGTAATTCTCTCAGATCCGGACCAAGATCGCGAATCGAACGCCACGCGGTCAGCGTGCCCGATCACGCGAAAGACACCACCCACCTAGCGGCTCCCGGGCGGGCGGCGCCGCCACCCCAGCCCACGGGGTGCGCCACGGTGGGCGCCCTACAGTGCGCGCGATGCCGACGGCCTGCATGATCTCGTTCCGGCTCGGCGGCGGCGACGGGGTCTCCGTCGAGGCGGCGAAGTGGGCGGGTGCGCTGGATGCGCTGGGCTGGCGGGTCTGCACGGTCGCCGGCGCGGGGCGGGCCGACACCGTGCTCCCGGGGCTCGCCATGGACGCGTCCAATCCCCCGACCGCGGGTGAGCTGCGCGACGCGCTCGCCCCGGCCGACCTCGTGGTGATCGAGAACCTGTGCTCGCTACCGCTCAACCCCGCCGCCGCCGTGGCCGTGGCCGCCGCCTGCGCCGGCCGGCCCGCACTGCTGCACCACCACGACCTGCCGTGGCAGCGTCCGCAGTTCGCCGGGTTCCCGCCGCCGCCGGACGACCCGGCCTGGGCCCACGTCACGATCAACGCGCTGAGCCGGGGCGAGCTGGCGGCGTTCGGCATCACCGCGACCACCGTCTACAACACTTTCGATCCCGACCCTCCGTCGGGCCGCCGCGCCGACACCCGCGCCGGCCTCGGTGCGGCGGACGGGACGCTGCTTCTGCTGCAACCGACGCGTGCGTTGCCGCGCAAGAACATCGAGGGCGGGCTCGCGCTGGCGGCGGGCGTGGGCGGCACCTACTGGCTGCTCGGCCCGGCCGAGGACGGCTACGGGCCCGAGCTGGCGCGTCTGGTACGCAGCGCGCCTTGTCCGGTGATCCTCGGGGCGGGCACCGCGGAGAGTGCGGGCGAGAGCGGCCACGTCACGGTGGCCGACGCCTACGCGGCCTGTGACGCCGTGGTGCTGCCGTCGACGTGGGAGGGGTTCGGCAACCCGTCGGTGGAGTCGGCCACCCACCGCCGTCCCCTCGCGATCGGGACCTACCCGGTGGCGGCCGAGCTCGCGGCGTTCGGGTTCCGCTGGTTCCCGGCGGACGACCCGGCACCGCTGGCGAGCTGGTTGTCCTCGCCGGACGACGAGCTGCTGCGGCACAACCACGGGGTGGCGGCCACCCATTTCAACGTGGCCGACCTGCCTCGTCGCCTCCAGGCCGTGCTGTCCGAGCTGTCGTCCCTCCGGGTCCGCTGATCCACTGGTATTGGTGGATCGGCCGCCCCCTCGGTGACTGTTCGGTAACGTCCTTGGGGTGGCAGGAGCACTCCAGGCCTCGGCCCGCCGGCTGACGGCCGAGCAACGGCGCCGGCAGCTCTACGCCGTGGCGCTCGAGCTGTTCTCGCAACGCGGCTACCGGGCAACGACGATGGACGACATCGCCGAAGCCGCCGGCGTGACCAAGCCGCTCCTCTACCAGCACTTCTCCTCCAAGCGGGCGCTATACCTCGAGCTGGTCGACTCCA
Source organism: uncultured Acidimicrobiaceae bacterium (assembly GCA_963834405.1). Taxonomy (GTDB): domain Bacteria; phylum Actinomycetota; class Acidimicrobiia; order Acidimicrobiales; family RAAP-2; genus Bog-473. Next base: position 290,993 of record CAWIBX010000006.1, read on the forward strand.
TCGCGCGAGACCTCCTCGCCGCCATCCGAGAGGCCGTCACGCAAGCCGACGGCCCACGCCAGCAGGTCGAGCTCGGATTCGCGGCGTACTTTCGTCTCGTCATCGCCCGCGAGCCGGAGTTCCGGCTGCTCTATGGACGCGACCACGCCGACGACATGGAGCTCGGACGCGCCCTGCGCACGGTGGAGGACGCCATCGCCGAGGCCATCGACCCCCTGATCGCGGCCGGGCTCGAGCCCGACCACCGGCGCCTGCTGGCCTACGGGATCGTGGGGATGGCCGAGGGCGCGAGCCGCCGCTTCATGGAACAGCGGCAGCAGGGCGAAGGCCCCGCCATCGACGAGGAGGCGCAGCGCCTCGCCGGGCGCATGGCCGACCTGGCCTGGGCCGGCCTGCGCTCCGTGCACGCGGACTGACGCGCGCGCAGAGCAGTCAGAGCAGCGTGATCAGCTTCTGGCAGAGCCCCCACAGCTCGTCCACGCACGCGGCGTAGAAGTCACCTTCGTGCCCGGCGGGGTCGAGAACGTCCTCCTCGTCGGACACCTCGGCGTCGGCCAGCTTGAGCGCCGCCACGCGCTCGGGCAGCGACGGCGGCGGCGGTGCGAGGTCGGCGCAGAGCCGCCTGATGGTGGCGGTCTTGGGCGCCGCGTCCGGGAAGCGACGCCGGACGAAGCGCACATGGTCGGCCTCCATGACGATCACCAGCTCCGCATGCACCAGGTCCGCCCCGTGCACCTGACGGCTGCGGTGATGGCGGTAGTCGATGTCCGCCAGCTCCGGTATGCGCGTGAGCGCGGTGCGGGTGCGCACCCCCATGGGCTGCCCGTCGATGGTGTGGGTCCCGGCGGTGACGATGCGCAGCGGCTCGCCGGGCCGGTCGTCGCGCAGGTGCTCGAGCATGAAGCCGGCCATCACCGACCGGGCGGCATTCCCGGTGCAGAGCACGAGGAGGTCGGTCATCGGCCCGTCATGCGGTCGCTCGTCCGGCGTCGTGGAGCAAGTCGAGCGCCCCGGTGTCGAGCACGTGCTGCGCGTGGCGGGTCGTGCTGGTGAGGAACATCAGGTCACCGCGTTCGGTCCGCTGGACCACCATGGACGCGACGATCGCCATGAGCACCCCGCCGAAGGTGTCGCGCCGGTAGTCCTGGCGGAGCTGCTCCATGGAGTAGTCGAGGACCCCCTGCCGCGACAGCTCCTCGTGGTAGTGCGCCAGCAGGTCCTCCTCGTGCGACCGCCGGTCCTCGGTGCTGAGGCAGCCGCCGATGAAATAGGAGACGTCGGCCGAGCCGGTGCCCCAGACGGCGGTCTGCCAGTCGACGACGACCGGACGGGGGTCACCCGGCTGGAAGAGCAGGTTGTCGAGTCGGAAGTCGCCGTGGCTGACCGTGCGCGGACCGCTGCGGCCGCCGACCCAGTCCGGGATGTGCGCAGCAAATTGCCGGCACACCTCCTGATGCTCGGGCGCCAGCTGGTTGGCGTAGCGCTCCAGGAAACCTGGCAACAGCGACGAGACGAGAGCGGACAGGAGTGCGTCGCTGTCCTCGCTGTTGCGGTTGAGCCAGTCCAGCGCCGCGAGCTCGGGCCGCTCCCAACAGGGCGCGTGCAGCCCTGCCATCTCGGTCAGGACGGCGGCCGCGACGTCGGGCCCGCACGCCTCTATCTGGTCGCCCTGCGTCGCGCCAACGATGTCCTGGAGCAGGAGCGTGAACCAACCCGTCTCGGGCTCTATTTCGGCTGCGTAGGCATCCGGCACGCGGGCGCCGACAAGGGCTGCGACCTCACGGTAGAAGCGGACCTCTATTTCGTAGGCCCGCAGCGCCAGGCCGGTCGCCCGACTCTGATCGTCGGCCGACGCGAACTTGCCGACGACGCTGGGAGGGCCGGCGGCGTCTTCGTCGTATTGCAGGGTGAAGCGCGTAGTGTCGGCCATCTGTCCCGTGCCGATCGGCGCGCGCGAAAGCGCGGTGACATGCCCGCCCGTCGGGACGAGGCCGGCGCCGCGCAACACACCGGTCAACCAGTCCGGAGTCACGTCGGCGGCGAAACGGAGAAGGGTGGGGTGGCTCACGGCAGCGCCGAGACTATGTGCTCCGGTGATCCGCCCCGGGCCGGAAGACGAACCACCTCTGCCGGGCCGACGGCGCCGACCTGCTGATGTCCCGCGGACGCCGCTGCGCGTCAGGCCGCCGCGCCGACCGTCCGGAGGATCTCCTCCAGGTGGTTCACGACGAGCAGATGGCCCTCGCCCGGGCACGCGTGGAGTTCGGCGCCGGGGATGTGCTCGGCCACGAACGTCCCGTGGGCGAACGGCACGTTCTTGTCGAGGTCGCCGTGCCAGACGTGCACCGGCACCGAGATGTCCCGGAGCCGGAAGCCCCAGCCGCGGGCGAAGAGCACGAAGTCCTGCGCCGTCGCCGACGCGGCCGTGGCCGAGGGCGACCGCACGTCTTGCAGGAACACGGCGCGCACGTCGGGGCGAGCCAGGACCTCGACGTCGGGCTCCGGCAACTGGCTCGACATCGCCCGGAGCGCGGCGTCCGGCCAGCGCCGCATCCAGAAGCCCTGCATGGCGAAGAACGGGGGAAGCACGAAGGGCGCACGCTGCGCCAGGGCGGTGGCGGCCTTGTTGAAGCCGACCATGCCGACGGCGAATTCGGGGTCGGCCATGGGCCCGACGCCGCTCACCAGCGCGGCCGCGGTCACCCGCTCGGGCAGGAACCGCGCGCACACCGCGGCGTGTGGGCCGCCACCCGACACGCCCGCGACCGCGAAACGCTCGATCTTCAGGTGGTCGGCCAGGGTGGCGACGTCGGTGGCCCAGTCGGCGAGGGTGCGGGCCTTGTGGAACGAGCTGTGGCCGTAACCGGGCCGGTCCGGTGCGATCAGCCGCACCCCGGAGGCCGCAATGGCCTTCTCGTCGAAGGAGACCTGCAAGCGGGTGCCGGGGGTCCCGTGGAACATGAACACCGGGAACCCCCGCGCCCGGCCCGCCTCGAGCCAGGCGAGCTCCCGGCCGTCCGGCAGCGTCATCACCCGCGTGTCACCCACGGTGCGACCGTATCCGCCCGCCGCTCCACCCGCTCCCCACCAGCCAATCCACCCCGGAGTCCACCCCCGGGTTGACGCCGGCCGGGCCCGAAATCCGGACACTGAGGGCATGACCTTCACCGACTACCTCATCGACATCACCCTCATCGGCCTCGTGCTCTTCCAGGTGCGCGGGCGCCGGCTCACGACGCGCCAGCTCCTGCTCCCCGTCGGCCTCGTCGTCTTCGTGGCCTACACGTATCTGCGGGCCATCCCGACCGCAGGCAACGACCTCGTGCTGGTCATCGGGTGCGCCGCCCTCGGTGCGCTCCTCGGCGGGCTGGCCGGACGCTTCACCTCGGTCATCGCCGGCAAGGACGGCGTGCCGTTCGCCAAGGCGGGCCTCGTGGCGGCCGCCTTGTGGATCCTCGGCACCGGCGGGCGGCTGGCCTTCCAGGTCTACGCCACCCACGGCGGGGGTGCGGCCATTGCGCACTTCAGCGCGACGCACAGCATCACGACCGTCACGGCCTGGACGTCGGCCCTCATCCTCATGGCGCTCTCCGAGGCCGTCGTGCGGACCGGCATCCTCGGCTGGCGGGCGGCCGCGGTGCGCCGCCGGGCCCTGGCCGGCGCGCCCGTGCCGGCCCCGACCGAGTCCTCGCCCTCAACGCCGGTCGCCGCGGCCTGAGCGCCGGGCGCACCATCATGGAGGCGGTGAGCCCAACCTCGGACAGTCCCCCTGGGGGCGCCGGACCTTCGGGGCCGGCGCCCCCGCTCCGCGGGGCCCGGTCGGCCGGCGCCAACGCCGTCAGCCTCGTCGGGCTGGGGCTCCTTCTCTGGGGTGTCCTCAGCCAGTTCCACACGCTGAGCACGGGGGCCTCCCGCACCGCCGCCGTCGTGTTGCTCACGTTGGCGGTGTTGTCGTGGCTGGCCTGGATGCTGCTACGGCCCGTGTCCGAAGCGGGCACCGCGGTGGCGTTGGCCGCCATGGCCGTTACGGGCGGGGCACTGGCGGGGCTGACGCCGGTGGCGATGATCTTCCCCGCCGTGGCGGTGCTCAGCACGGCGATGTGGTCGCGCACCGCGGTGACGGCGGTGATGATCGGCGCGGCGGGGTGGCTCGCCATGGCCATCAGCGTGCTCGCGCTGGGCAAGTCATGGGGGCTCCTGCTGGGAGGCCTCGCGGCCATCCTCGGCGGCGCGGTCGTCGGCATCACGCGACGCCAGGGGATTGAGCACGCCGAGCAGATTGCCCGGATGGAGGTCGCGATGGCGCGCACCGAGGTGGAGCGGGCCCGGGCCGAGCTGCTCGCCGAGCGCAACCACCTCGCCCGCGAGATCCACGACGTCCTGGCGCACACCTTGGCCGCACTGTCGCTCCAGCTCGAGGCGTTCCACACGGTCGTGGACGCGGAGCCCGGCACGAGCCCCGCCGTCCGGGAGCATCTCGAGCGGACGAGCCTGCTGGTGCGGGAGGGGCTGGACGAGGCGCGCGGGGCCGTGGGTGCGCTGCGCGACGAGCCCGCACCCCTGGGGGACCAGCTGACCAAGCTGTGTGGGCAGCACCAGGCCGCCTTCAGCGAAACAGGCGCGCCGCAGCGGCTCGATCCCCCGATCGTGCTCGGGCTCTACCGCGTCGTGCAGGAGGCGCTCACCAACGTGGTGAAGCACGCACCGCGGGCCACCGCGACGGTGGCGCTGCGGTGGTCGCCGGCCGCGGTCGCGGTGACCGTCGAGAACGAGGCCACCGAATCGTCCGCCGCCCCCACCCCGTTGGGCGGAACAGGCGGGGGCTTCGGCCTGCGCGGCATCGCCGAGCGGCTGGAACTGCTCGGCGGGACCGTCGATTCGGGCCCGACGCCCGGGGGGTGGCGCGTGACGGCGACCGTGCCACTCCTTGCCGCGGACGCGCACGGGTCCGCGGATCCGGGCCGGAACGGGGCCGCCGGACACGCCGCCGAGCAGGCCGCGCCGTGAAGGTGCTGATCGCCGACGATCAGCGGGTGGTGCGCGAGGGACTGGCGACCATCGTGGGTGCGTTCCCGGACACCGAGGTCGTGGGTCTGGCCGGCGACGGCGTGGAGGCACTGGAACTGCTAGGGGCGCGCGGGGCCGACGTCGTGCTCATGGACCTGCGCATGCCGAGGATGGACGGCATAGAGGCAACCCGGGCGGTACGCGAGCGCCACCCCGGCGTCCCTGTCGTCGTCCTCACGACCTTCGCCGACGACGAGTCGATCCTGAGCGCCCTCTCCGCCGGCGCCGCCGGCTACCTGACCAAGGACGCGTCCCGTGAGGACATCCGCCGCGCCATAGACGCGGCGATGGCCGGCCAGGCGGTCCTCGACCCCGTGGCCCAGGCCGCGCTGCTCAAGGCCGCGCAGCACGCCCCGCCGCCGCGGCCGAGCACGCTGCCCGACGGTCTGACCGAGCGCGAGGCGGAGGTGCTGACCCTCATCGCGGCCGGACTGTCGAACACGGAGATCGCCGAGCGCCTCTTCGTGGCGGAGGCGACGGTCAAGACCCACGTCAACAGGATCTTCGCCAAGACGGCGAGCCGCGACCGGGCGCAAGCAGCCGCGTACGCCCACCGGCACGGCCTGGCGCCCGAGCCCGACGACCAAGCGGAGGTGCACGACCAGTCTTGATCGTGCTTCGCAGCGGCCCCGGCCGGTCGAGAATGAAGCCGTGGATGTGGAACGACTGCCGCCGGTAGCGGTGCGCTGCGTCGGGTTCCGGTCCGGAACCGACGAGGAGCTGGCGGCCCAACTCCTGGTCGAGTCGGAAATCGAAGCGGAGCGACATCCCGGATCGGTGGCCCAGCCGTTGGAGTCGTACCGGGCGTTCGCCCGCAGCCTTCCCTCCCAGTACGACGACCACACCTGGGTGGCGGAGGAGACGGACGGCACACCGGTCGGCTGCGCCGCCTGCTGGTCCAACGCCGCCGGCGACCCGCGCGCCATGGAGGGCTACGTCTACGTCCGGCGGCGGTGGCGGCGCCGCGGGATCGGATGGCGTCTGGCCCGGGCTGTCGTGGCGGAGGCCGTGGACGAGGACCGCTCGATGTTGGTCTGGTCCACGTACGACGCCATACCGGCGGGGGAGGTGTTCTCGCGCGTCGTCGGCGGCAACGTGGGTCGCGTCAACCGCACCAGTGAGCTGTGGCTCCGGGACGTCGACTGGGCGCTGGTGCACGCATGGGCCGGCCAAGGGGCACACCGTGCGGCCGGCTACCGCCTCGAGTTCTGGGACGGGCCGCTGCCCGCACACCTGATAGACGACGCCACCCGCTTCCATCACCTCATGAACACGCAGCCCCGCGACGAGCTGGCCGTCGCTGACGTCGTCCTCGACCCCGCTCAGGTGGTGCAGATCGACCGGCACCTCGCCGAGACGGGCCGGCGGCGATGGACCCTCTTCGTCCGGAACTCAGACGGCAGGTGCGTGGGCGGCACCGAACTGACCTTCGAGCCGTGGGAGCCGGAGACGGCGCACCAACAGAACACCGCGATCGATCCGGACCACCGCGGCCTGGGGCTGGCCAAGTGGGCCAAGGCGGCCATGCTGCTCCGGGTGCGAACCGACCGAACGGAGGTGACCCGGATTCGGACCAGCAACGCCTTCTCCAACGACGCGATGCTCGCCATCAACACGGCACTGGGGTTCTCGGTCGTCGAGGTCCGTACGGAATGGCAGGGCGACGTCTCGGACCTGAGTCGGCGCCTGACCGGTGGGGGCCCCTAGCAAATCAGGACGCGACCGGGGTCGGCGTCGACGTCGGCACGAAGGCCAGGTATTCGTGGATCGAGCGGACCGCGGCCGAGCCTTCGCCGACCGCGGTGGCCACGCGCTTGGTCGACCCGGACCGAAGGTCGCCCACCGCGAAGAGTCCGGGGTGACTCGTTTCGAACGGGAGGGGCACGCGGTCCAACGCCGTCCACGGCCCGTCGAGGTACTCGGCGGTGAGGGACCGGTCGGTGAGCACGAACCCATGCTCGTCGAGGGCGGCACAGCCCGAGATCCAACCGGACAGGGGATCGGCGCCGATGAACGAGAACAGCGCGGTCCCCGGCCGGGTCGCGACACCGTCCGGCCCCTGAATGTCGACTGTCTGCAGGCTCTCGTCACCGTCGATGGCGACGACCTGGCTCAACGTGAGCACGTCGATGCGCGGATGATCCTCGAGTCGCTGGACGAGGTAGCCGGACATGCTGGCCCCGAGTTGTGCGGCCCGGATCACCACGGTGACCGCACTGCCCTGGTCGGCCAAGAAGATGGCCGCCTGCCCGGCCGAATTTCCTCCGCCCACCACCACCACCGGGTTGCCGGCGCACATGCGTGCCTCCAATTCGGTGGCGGCGTAGTAGACGCCCTTGGCCTCGAATTCCTCGATGCGCTCGATGTCCAGGCGCCGGTAGCGGGCCCCGGTCGCTGCGATGACCGCCCGACCCGCCACCTCCGACCCGTCAGAGAGCTCGACGACGAGATGTCCCGCCCGCTCGCGCAGACCGACGCCCTCGCAAGGGGCGGTCAGCTGCGCACCGAACTTCTCTGCCTGCACGAACCCTCTCTGCGCGAGATCGGCGCCCGAAATGCCGGTCGGGAACCCGAAGTAGTTCTCGATCCTGGAGCTCGTCCCGGCCTGCCCACCAGGGGCCACCATGTCGACGCCGAGTGTCCGCAGGCCTTCGGACGCGCCGTAGACGGCGGCCGCCAGGCCGGCCGGACCTCCCCCCACGATGACCAGATCGAAGCAGCGCCCGGGAAGGCGCTCGACGGTGAGGCCCAGGTACTCGGCGACCAGCCCCGGCGTCGCCCGGCGGATCACCTTTCCCGAGGAGACCGCGACCGGGAAGTCCGACGGCTCGAGGCCGTATTGCTCGACCATGGTCTCCACGAGCGGATCGCTGTCGGGGTCGAGCCACTCGTGGGGAATCTTCGTCCGCGACAGGAACTCTCGCAGCTGCAGCACCTCGGGCGAGTAGCGAGAACCGATGACCCGGGTGGCGGTCTTGGCGTCGTTGGTGAGGTCGTTGCGGCGCGCCATGAAGGTGGTCAGGATCTTGTCGCTCAGCGCTTCTTGAATCGCCAGGATGTGCCGGAACTCCGCGCCCGGCACGGCCAGGACTTCGCTGTCCTCGACGGCCCGGGTGGAAACGAACACGCGCAGCCCGGTCAACAGGTTCAACTCGCCGAGAAATCGTCCCGGCCCGTGTGTGACGATGATCCGCTCCTCCCCGTCGACGTCCAACACGACCTCGATCAACCCGGAGAGCACGACGTAGAAGTCATAGGTGGGATCACCGGCTCTGTAGAGGTACTCCCCCGCACGGACGACACGCCGCGTGCCATGCGGCTCCAATTCCGCGATTTCGGAATCGTCGAGAACCTGGATTACTTCGTCAGCCATGGGGACCGTCTTCGATCTGACGGCCGTCATCACCGCCGTCGGGATACGGATCCTATTGGGGCGACCCGAGTGCCCGATCAAGGTTGACCGCGGCGCTGATGAGGGCCAAATGGGTGAAGGCCTGCGGAAAGTTTCCTCTGGCTTCGCCGGTGACGGAGGTCTCCTCGGCGAACAGTCCCAGGTGGTTGGCGTACCCGAGCATGCTCTCGAAGACGAACCTGGCCTCGTCCAGACGGGACCTGTCCGACCTTCCCGCGCGCGTCATGGCGTCGACCAGCCAGAAGGAGCACATGTTGAAGGTCCCCTCGTCACCCGGAAGTCCGTCGGGGCTGGTGAGGGTGTTGTAGCGATAGACCAGGTTGTTGGCGACGAGGCCCCCTTCTTCGGGTGGTCGGTTGATGGCGTCGATGGTGGCCAACATCTTGGGGTCGGTCGGAGCTACGAAGAAAACGAGGGGCATCACAAGGACACTGGCGTCCAACGTGTCGCTGTCGTAGGCCTGCATGAACGCCTGGTGTTTGTCGCTCCATCCATGCGCCATGATGTCCTCGTAAATCTGGTCACGCACGCGCAGCCATCGTTCGCGGTCGGCAGGGAACGAACGCGCGTCGGCAAGGCGCAAGGCCCGGTCGACGGCCACCCAGCACATGACCTTCGAGTACACCCAGTGCCGGCGGCCCCCACGTGTCTCCCAGATGCTTTCGTCCTCGCGCTGCCAGTTCTCACAGACCCAGTCGACGAATCGGCGAAGTGCGACCCATAGATCGAACGAGACGGGTGTGCCGTGCTTGTTGAACAGGTAGGCGGCATCGACGAGCTCGCCATAGATGTCGAGCTGTAATTGGCCTGCCGCGTCGTTGCCGACACGTACGGGGCGTGACTCCCGGTAGCCCCCGAGGTGGTTCAACTCCTCCTCAGCCATCAGGCGCCGGCCGTCGATGCCGTACATGATGGGGAGGGAGCCGTCAGGCCGTCGCCCTCGTTGCCAACTCGCTTCCACTGATCCCTTGCGGAAAGCCGAGGTAATTCTCGATCATGGAGGTCGTCCCCGCCTGACCCCCGGGCGCCAGTGATTCGATGGCTACGGCGCGCAAGCCCTCGGAGGCCGCGTACACCGCCGCCGCCAGCCCGGCGGGACCGGCGCCGACGATCGTCAGGTCGTACTCCGACCACATCGGCGCTGACACCATCCCCAGGCCAGCCGCCACGCTTTCCAGCGTGGCGGGAGCAAGCCGGTCGCCGTTGGGGAGGATACAGACGGGCAACTGGCCCGCGTCTGTCTCGTCGCCCTGCAGCAACGATGCAGCGCGCTCCGCATCGTCGACGTCGACCCACTCGTAGGGCACGCCGTTGCGGCTGAGAAAGTCACGGATGCCGTAGCCGACCGCGGACGCCCGCTGCCCGAGCAAGACGACCTGAGGCGTGACGGAACGCGCGTCGTAATCGATCATCGACATGGCGCTCGACCTGCCTTCATGGTTTTCAGGCTCGCACACGTCGACCTGGTCGGACGCCTGCTCTGCGGAGGCCTGCCCAAGGAGTTGCTGATCCCACTCACCGAGTCGCTCGAAGCCACTTTTGACCACATTGTCCAGCACGGGACGCTTCCGGGCCCGGCCTCCGAGACATAATCACCGGCGCCCGTGCCTGACGATTATGGGTGGAGCTGCAGCTGCCAATCGGCCGGAACCCGCCCGCTCGGTCCTGGGACAGTTTGATCAAGGGGGTGGTGCGTGGGCGGTGCGAGGTGCGGACCCGATACGTAATCTTCGGTCCGGTAGTCGTAGAACCAGTCCTCACCGGGCTCAAAGCTTGCGATGACGGGATGGCCCGTCCCGCGGGCGTGTTTGCTCGCATGCTGCTCAGGCGAGTTGTCGCAGCATCCGATGTGCCCGCACTGGGCGCAGCGTCGCAGGTGGAGCCACCAGCCGCCGGCGGCGTCACACTCGACGCATCCGGAACCGCTGGGTTCTGCGCTCGGGTCAATTGCCTGGTTGCTCACGTTAGCCATCACCCCGGACAATAACGGGACGCTCGAACGCTTGAGACGTGAGAGGGATGCGATGTCGGCCGGCCGACCTTCGCACCCTCGTCCGCGGGGCTAGGGGCCCGGAGCGGGAACCCGGAGATCTGAGGAAGCTGCCGTGCCCATCCGAGCCTGCCACCAGTCGACGGGGACCACCCGCAACGCCAACGCGAGCGTGCCGCGGTCGAGGTCCTCGGCAAGTTGGGCGATCTGCACCAGCCGGTCAACGAGCAAATCATCGGTGATCTGACCCTCGATCTGCACGGCGCCGCTGGCGCGCGCCAGCCGTCCACGCCTGTGATCGTCCGGTGGACTCGAGCCGTCGAGAAGGCTGCCTAACCATGCCACGTCGGTTGCGAGTTCTACGTGGCGATCGATGACCTCTGCGTAGAGGTCGGAATTGAGCATCACCGAGGCCCACCGGCCGAGCATTTGGTCGCCGTGCAGGACTGAAGCTGCTATCTCCTCGTGCAAACCGTGGCGCCTCCTGGGATCGGTGACCAACTCTTTCAACGCGGGCGCCAGCTGCGTTTGGTCCCTCACGATGGGCGTGCCCACCTCGACGAGCGAGGCGGGGGTGACGTCGGACGGCAGGAGGCCGCTTTGCTCCAAAATGCCCGTCCATATGAACCGGGCGTTGCGCACCAGATCCAACAAGACGTACTGAGCCAACACGCTCCAGCGCCGGCGCCTGCGGCGTTCCAGCGCCTCGTTGAAGATGCCGGCCGACAGCATCACGACGAGGATGCTCGCCGACAGGCCCGCCAGCAGCGCGTGCCCCTGCCAAAAGGAGTCGTCGAGGACATCGGAGAGGATTCCGGCGGTCAGCGCCAGCGCGGCGACTGCTGCCAGAACCCGCGTGCCCAGCAGATAGGCGTCGATCGAATCCAAGCGCAGGGGGCCGTTGCCGTGACGGGTCACTGGCGCGCCAGGTTAGGCCCACGCACGTGTTTATTTGGTCGGCATGCTCGCCGGGAGCGGCGCCACCAACGTCCGACGGAAGAGGCTCAGGCCAGCACGCCCCGAATGTCCTCCAGCGACAGCTCGGAAGTCGCCTGCACCCCGCACTGGGTGCACTCTGGGCTGTGCCGCCAGGAGCAGATCATCCGGGTGCCCTTCTCGTTGAGCAACACGGTGAAGGCGTCCGAGTCCACGGCCAATTCGAGCCTGGCGTACGGCCGCCATGAGGTGACGACGGTGCGGTCCTGCACCTCTATGCCCTTCAGGATCCTGCGAAAGCGCAGGTGATCTGTGTCGAACACCCAGGTGCTGTTGCAGGACTCGAGAACGGTCATTGATACCCCGGCCGAAGACATAGGACCAGTCTGCAGCCTGTGGATAAGAGTCCGATCAGAAGGACCTTGTGATTCTGTGACGATCGGCTGTAACAGCGCTCTGCCAAGCCAAGTCGGATAATTCGCTCGAGCATTCAGGGCAATCATCTTGCCCGCATCAGGCCACCGCCTTTCCAGCGACATACACCCCGAGCATTGCGATTCCCATGAGCAAGACCCAGACATCGGTGAGACGGCGAAGCACGACGGGGGCGGCACGTACCTCCATGAACTCGCGCATGATGATCCGGACCTTGATCAACGCGAGGCAGATGGCGGCCACGGTGACCACCGTGCTCGCGGTGGGAAATCCCTGATGCGTGGCCGCGTGATCGATCCACAAGTACGCGAGCGAAATGGCCACCAGGATCAACCACACCCCGAAGAGCCGTTTGTTGAAGCCGCTTTCCACCATCACCTCACCACGTAGAGCAGGGCGAAGATCAACACCCAGAAGAAGTCGACCGAGTGCCAATAAGTGGCACAGGTCTCCACGGTCAGTTGAGAACGCCGCTTCTCGCCTGACAGCTGGTACACGAGCACCCCGAGCACGACGAAGCCGACCAGCAGGTGCACGAAGTGGATCGCGGTCAGGAAGAAGTAGTACTGGAAGAACTGGCTACTGGTGAACGTGTCCCCCATGCGGATCAGCCGGACCCACTCGACGATCTTGAGGATGAGGAACACCAGCCCGAAACCGGCGGTCAGGAACGCCTCCCGCCGGGCACGTTCGAAACGCCCCGCCCGGGCGTGCTGGACACATCGGGCGACGGCCCACGAGCTCGAGAGCAGGACGATCGTGTCGAGCACGCCCAGCCACAGCAGCAGGTGGGACTGTCCGAGCAGGAATGCCTGCTCGTGCTGTGTCCGGTTGAACAGGTAGACGCAGAAATACGAGGTGAACACGAGGGATTCGAACAGCACGAAGAACCAGATGTCGCGCCCGCCGGGAACGTGCTCCGGCGAACCCTCGTCCGGCGACCCCTCCTCCGACGCGTGGGACACGTCGCGTTCGGTCGTCGTCATGGCGCCAGGAACTCGGCCAATACGCGACCTTGACCTTCCGCCGGCGGCAGGTCAGGCATCGGCCCCGTGCCGAAGTCCTCGCGGAGGATCATGTTGCGCAGCAACATGATGAAGGCTCCGGTGTACATACCGAAGACGGCCACGTTGATCCACCAGGCGATCACGCCGTTCCAGGCGAAGACTCCGGCGTGGAAGATCCATGAGGGTGCGACTACAACCTCGGTCAGCCCGTTGCACAGGTTGAGGTAGGCGAACCACACGGGAAAGACGCGGTTCTTGTCGAGCAGGATGGCCAGCATCCAGATCAACGAGCCGATGAGGAAGACGCCCATGGTGCCGGAGAAGGACAGGAACCCGAGGTCGTAGAGCCACCGGAGGGTCTCCGGGTTGCGATCGGGCCGGAAGGCACCCACCGTCATGGCCACGCAGATGAACAAGAACCCGGGGACCGCACTGACGGCGTAGAGGATCAGGTACGAGTAGGCGAAGGCACGGCTGACCGACATGCGCCGGATGGAGTAGGTGATCAGTGCGATCGACGTGGCGGAGAGCCCGCCCAGGACGAAGATCAGCGCAAAGCCGATGAGCAGGCCCTCGTGGCGGTTGGCGAACCACTCCACCACTTGATGGGGGGTGTACCACGGCTTCCCGGGCGGCTGGGTGCGCGTGATGATGAAGAAGACGACGGTGTAGAGGGAATAGAAGCCGATGGTGGCGTACCACGCCAGCCAGAGCTCCCGCTTGGGATCGTCGAGAAGCGCAGGTCTCTTCACGCCGACGCTTGCTCCGCCAGCCGATGGCGCCCGATCGCCTGCCCCAACACCACGGCCATGACGATGAGCCAGACGGCGATGGCGACGTTCTTGACCCAGAACGACAGGAAGCCGTTCCAGGCGAAAGGTCCGGTGAGCGTCAGGCCGGCAAAGGCGGCCGGTACCAAAGCCATGGCGACGAGGAGGTTGAAGTGGCCGACCCACCGGGCGAACACGGGTCGCGCCTGCTCGTCGAGATAGATCGCCACGGCCAGGAAGAGGCAGAGGGCGACGAGGAAGGGCACGCCACAGGTGAACGTGATCCAGGCCAGGTCGTTGTAGAGCTGGGTGAGTGCGGGGGGACGATAGGGCCGGAACGCCGCCAGCAGCCAAAAGATCGTGGCCGTGAGAAACGCGATCGGCGCAGCACCGGCGACCCCGATCACGCAGTACCGGAGTATCGGGGTGCGGTGCGCCATGCCCCGCATGCGCTCCACGATCAGCATCAGAATCGGGATCAGCGCGACGCAGAACCAGTTGAACAGGATCATGCTGTAGCGGACCCGCGATGTGTGGTCGGCATAGAACGCGGCCACCCTCCGCGCCGACCACTGCGGGGACATGGGCGGCAGGAACCCCGGGAAGAGGAAGAAGGCCGCGATCCAGATGATCGCCACGCCGGGCAGCGCCCAGAAGATGATCAGTTCGGCCGTCGTTCGTCTCACCGCGCTCCCCCCGATCGGGCCACCACCACACAGAAGATAGCCGATCGACTACCCCAGGCAAGTGGGCTTAGATTTGGGGACATGGCTCCGTCGAGAACCGCCACTCGAGACAGACGAATGCGGAATCCTCCAACAGCTGCGCAGACCCGCATCATCGAAGCGGCGCTCCGAGAGTTCACGAAAAACGGCGTCGGGGGGACGTCTTTGCAGATGATCGCCGACGACATCGGCGTCACGAAGGCAGCCGTCTACCACCAGTACAAGACCAAGGCCGAAATTGTCCGAGCTGTCGCCGGCGCCGAGTTCGACCGCCTCGAATCGGTCCTCGATATAGCCGAATCCGAGGTGGACCAAGATCGGGCGCGCCAACTGGCGTTGACGATGATCATCGATCTGGCCGTGGAGCGCCGCCGGGAGAACAGCACCATTCTCACCGACCCGCTCGTGGGTCGGCTCTTTGCGCGGGATCAGCGACCGCGAAAGGTCCTGAGTCGCCTGAACCGCCTACTCATGGGCCCAGATGGAGAACCGGACTCGGAAATCGCAACGGTCATGTTGACCGCGGCCATCAGCGGTGCCGTCATGCATCCGCTGGTTATCCGTCGCAACGACGAGACCCTGCGGACGCAACTCAGGACTCTGGCGGAGCGCTTCCTCGGAATCAGTTGATGTGGATCCCAGAGATCGCCCGGCTGATCACGAGCCGCTGAATCTCCGAGGTCCCCTCGAAGATCGTGTAGATCTTCGAGTCGCGGTGCCACTGCTCGACCGGGTTTTCCCGGACGTAGCCGTACCCACCCAAAATCTGGATGGCCTGCTCGGTCACCCACACGGCGTTCTCGCCGGCGTAGAGCTTGGACATGGAGCCCTCGCCGTTCTCGAACTTCTTGCCGGTGCTCGCCATGTTGGCCGCCCGCCAGACCAGCAGGCGGGAGGCGTCGGTGTGCATCTTCATGTCGGCCAGCTTGAAGGCGATGGCCTCGTTCTCGATGATCAGCTTGCCGAACTGCTTGCGCTCCTTGGCGTAGTCCAGGGCGAACTCGTAGGCCGCGCGTGCGATCCCCACCGCCTGCGCGCCCACGATCGGACGTGACGCCTCGAACGTCGCCATCGCCGCCTGGGTCGAGGTCTTCTTGCCCTCCTTGGCCCGGGCCAGGCGCGCGTCGAGCTTCTCCTTGCCGCCGAGCAGGCAGCGCCCGGGCACGCGGCAGTCGTCGAGGATGACCTCGGCCGTGTGCGAGGCGCGAATGCCCATCTTCTTGAACTTCTGGCCCTGCGAGATCCCCTTCGTGCCCTCGGGCACCACGAAACTGGCCTGGCCCCGGCTGCCGAGCTCGGGGTCGACCGACAGGACGAGCACGTGCGTGTTGGCGATGCCGCCGTTGGTGATCCACGTCTTGGTGCCGTTCAGCACCCACTCGTCCTTAGCCTCGTCGTAGACGGCGCGTGACTTCAGCGACGAGACGTCGGAGCCGGCATCGGGCTCGGACACGCCGAAGGCCGCCAGCTTTATGTCGTCGGGCGTCCCGAAGCACTGCGGGATCCACTCGCCGATCTGCTCGGGCGTCCCGTTGGCGAAGATGCCCGCCACGGCGAGCGTCGAGCCGAAGATCGCCAACGCGATGCCGGCGTCACCCCAGCTCATCTCCTCGTTGACGAGGCACATGAGCAGGCCGGTCGGGTCCGAGAACGCCTGGGCGACGAAGTCGAAGGAGTACAGCCCGATCTTGGCCGCCTCCTCGATGATGGGCCACGGCGTCTCCTCCCGCTCGTCCCACTCGCGGCCGGCGGGGCGGATCGTGTTCTCTGCGAACTCGTGGACCCACTTGGTGATCTGGAGCTGATCCTCGTTCAGTTCGAGCGAGAAGTCGGACATCTTTCTGAGCCCTCCTTGGGCGGCCCGGCCCGTTGGCCGGGTGCTCGGTCGGGCGCCGGACCACCCCCGGACCGGCCCCGCCACCTCCTGCGGCCACCCGGTCCCGACGCCTTCCTTTGTTACCATACAGTAACCTACCAGCTGGGACCGGGTCCAGTACCACCCCTGACCTGCCGATTCGGCCCCGCTCAGCGGTGGATGGCCGTGCCCGAGGGGGTGTCCTCCACCGTCCAGCCCAGCGCCGTCAGCTCGTCGCGCAGGGCGTCGGCCCGGGCGAATTCCTTCGCCCGTCTCGCCTCGTCGCGTGCTGCCACCAATTGGGCAGTCACCTCGTCCACTTCGCCGGACTCCTCCCGGAGGGGCAGACCGAGTGTACCCAGTAACACCGCCACCGTGTGCGCCAGCCGGATCCCTTCCTCCTCGTTACCCGCGTCGGCGGCGCTGTGCGCCGCCGTCACCAGTTCGAAGATTCCGGCCAGCGCGCCCGGGGTGTCGAGGTCGTCGTCCATCCGGGTGCGGAACGCGGCCACCGCTTCCACGTCCACCGTGCTCGCCTCCACCCCTCCCGCGTCGCGCGCCTCCACCATGACCCCATCCGGGCTGGCCGCCAGTAGGTCGCCCTCGCCGAAGCGGCGCGCCAGGGCGTCGAGCCTCTCCAGCGCCTTCTCGGCGTCAGCCAGCGTGTCGGGTGTCACCTCAATGGGCGAGCGGTAGTGCGCCCGCAAGACAAGCAGGCGATAGGCCCGGGCGTCGTAGCGCTCCAGCAGATCGGCCAGCGTGGTGAAGTTGCCCAGCGACTTCGACATCTTCTCCGAGCCCACCACGACCCAGCCGTTGTGCATCCAGTGGCGGGCGAACACCTTCCCGTCGGCGATCGCCTGCGCCCGCTCGTTCTCGTGGTGCGGGAACATCAGGTCTTGCCCGCCGCCGTGCAGGTCGAAACCCTCGCCCAAGAGGTCGAGCGACATGACGACGCACTCGGTGTGCCAGCCCGGGCGCCCCGGTCCCCAGGGGGAGTCCCAGCTCGGCTCGCCCTCCTTGGCCTTCTTCCACACCGCGAAGTCGAGCGGCGAGCGCTTCTCCTCGTTCGCCTCCACCCGGGCCCCCGCCCCCGCCTGCAGCGACTCGAGCGACTGGTGGGCCAGCAGCCCGTAGCCCGGGACCATGTCCACCTCCAGGTAGACCCCGTCACTCGTCTCGTAGGCCACGCCCTTGTCCACGAGCTCCTTCACCAGCTCGACCATGTCCGCGATGTACTCGGTGGCGTGGGGCACCTCGTCGGGCCGGAGATCCCCCAGCGCCCCCATGTCCTCCCACCAGCGCGCCTCGAACTCGGCCGCCACGTCCGGCTCGGTGCGCCCGAGCGTGTTGGCCCGCTGAATGATGTTGTCGTCGACGTCGGTCACGTTGGCGACGTGGTGGACCCGCAGGCCGGTGAAGCTCAGGTACCGCCGCAGGACGTCGAAGGTCAGGTTGGCCCGGCCGTGCCCGATGTGGGGCAGGTCGTAGACCGTCGGGCCGCACACGTACATCGACACCTCGCCCTCGGTGCGCAGCTCCAGGGGCCGCACGGTGCCGCTCGCGGTGTCGTACAGGTGCAGCATCCAGGTACGGTAACCCGATCATGTCGACGACCGTGACCGGCGCGCCCCGCGTGCCCGAGAAGCCGACGCTGGACGGCCTGGAGGCCCGTTGGGCCGTTGTCTGGGAGGACGACGGCACCTACCGCTTCCGTCCCGGCGCCACCCGGGCGGAGGTGTTCTCCATCGACACCCCGCCGCCGACCGTCTCGGGCTCGCTGCACATGGGCTCGGTCTTCGGCTACGTCCAGACCGACGCCATCGTCCGCTACCGGCGCATGCGCGGCTGGAAGGTCTTCTACCCGATGGGCTGGGACGACAACGGGTTGCCGACGGAGCGGCGGGTCCAGACCTACTTCGGGGTCAGGTGCGACCCCTCGCTCCCCTACGACCCCGACTTCCGGCCCCCCGACGAGCCGGGGAAGGACGACATCGGCGTCAGCCGACCGAACTTCATCGCGCTCTGCCACGAGCTGACGGCGCGCGACGAGCAGGCCTTCGAGGAGCTGTGGCGGCGCGTCGGGCTTTCGGTCGACTGGAAGCTCGGCTACGCCACCATTGACGACCGCGCCCGCCGCACGAGCCAGCGCATGTTCCTCCACAACCTGGCTCGGGGCGAGGCCTATCAGTCGGAGGCACCGACGCTGTGGGACGTCGACGACCAGACCGCCGTGGCCCAGGCGGAAATGGAGGACCGGGAGCAGCCGGGCGCCTACTACCGGCTGCGCTTCGACGACATCGACATCGAGACCACGCGCCCCGAGTTGGTGGCCGCCTGCGTCGCGCTGGTGGCGCACCCCGACGACGAACGCTACGCCGATCGCTTCGGCACCACCGTGCGCACGCCGCTCTTCCGCGTGGAGGTGCCCGTGCTGGCCCACCGCCTGGCCGAGCCCGACAAGGGAACGGGCATCGCCATGATCTGCACCTTCGGCGATGTCACCGACGTGGTCTGGTGGCGTGAGCTCGACCTGCCGACGCGCAACATCGTGACGCGCTCGGGTCGCCTCACCGAGGTGCCGCCGCCCGGCGTCCCCGACGGGGAGGCCTGGCGGGCCATCGCCGGCCGCACCGTCAAGCAGGCCCAGCGGGCCATGGTCGAGCTGCTCGCCGCGTCGGGCGACCTGGTCGGCGAGCCCCGCGCCATCACCCACCCTGTCAAGTTCTACGAGCGCGGAGCGCGACCGCTCGAGATCGTCACCAGCCGGCAGTGGTTCATCCGCAACGGCGGGCGGGACGAGACGCTCCGCCGCGAGCTGCTGGAGCAGGCGGGCGAGCTCGATTGGCACCCGCCCTACATGAGGGTGCGCTACGACGACTGGGTCAATGGCCTCAACGGCGACTGGTTGATCAGCCGGCAGCGCTTCTTCGGCGTGCCGGTCCCCCTCTGGTACCCGGTCGGCGCCGACGGCGAGCCCGACCACACCGCGCCCATCGTGCCCGACGAGTCGCTCCTCCCGGTCGACCCGACCACCGACGTGCCCGACGGGTTCGCGCCCGAGCAGCGCGGCGTCCCCGGCGGCTTCGTCGGCGACCCCGACGTCATGGACACCTGGGCCACCTCGTCGGTCACGCCCCAGATCGCGTGCCGGTGGGTGGACGACCCCGAGCTGTTCGCGGCGACGTTCCCGATGGACCTGCGTCCCCAGGGGCCCGAGATCATCCGGACCTGGCTGTTCTCGACGCTGTTGCGTTCGCACCAGGAGCACCACGTCTTGCCCTGGAAGCACACGACCATCAACGGCTGGATCCTCGACCCCGACCGCAAGAAGATGTCCAAGTCGCGGGGCAACGTCGTGACGCCGATGGCGCTGCTCGAGGAGTACGGCTCCGACGCCGTGCGTTACTGGGCCTGCAACGGCCGCCCCGGCACCGACACCGCCCTGGACATCGGGGTCATGAAGATCGGGCGCCGTCTCGCCATCAAGATGCTGAACGCGTCCAAGTTCGCGCTGGGCCGGCTCGGGGACGGCCCGGTCCCGGGACTCTACTCGGTGCACGAGGCGCTCGACACCGCGCTGCTGGCGCAGCTGGCCCGGCTGGTCCAGACGGCGACGGCGGCCCACGAGGGCTTCGACTACGCACGGGCGCTCGAGCTGACCGAGGGCTTCTTCTGGTCGTTCTGCGACGACTACGTCGAGCTGGTGAAGACCCGCGCCTACGGCGAGGGCTCGGCGGCCGGGGCGGACTCCGCCCGCGCCACGCTGGCCATCGCCCTTTCCGCGCTGCAGCGGCTCTTCGCGCCGTTCTTGCCCTTCGTGACAGAGGAGGTCTGGAGCTGGTGGCGGCAGGGCTCGGTGCACACGGCCCCCTGGCCCACTGTTGACGAGGTCGGGCCGCACGCCGGTGCCGAGCCCGGCGTGCTCGACGTGGCCGCGAAGGTGCTCGGCGCCATCCGGCGCGAGAAGACCGCACAGAAGCGCTCCATGCGCGCCCGGGTGGCGACCCTCACGGTGACCGCACCGCGGGCTCTGCTTCTCGACGTCGAGGCGGCACGCGCCGACATCGTGGACGCGGGCGGCGTGGACGAGTTCGTGACGCAGGAGGACGAGGAAGCGGAGGACCTCCGTGTCGACGTCGAGCTGGCGGACGGGGCCTGACCCCGCGCCCGTGTCGTGACCGCGATCCCGGCCCCGGCGGATCCACTGACCGACGGCGTGGTGACGATGCGCCGCTTCACGCTCGACGACGTGCCCGCGGTGACGAAGGCCTGTCAGGACCCGGAGATCCCGCGCTGGACGGCCGGTATCCCCGAGCCCTACGAAGAGCACCACGCCCGGGGATGGATCGGTCTCCACGACCGCTTTTGGAACGAAGAGGGGCGTGCGACGTTCGCTGTCTGCGACACCTCGGACGGACGGCTTCTGGGGTGCATGACCCTGGGCGAGATGGACTTCACGGCCGGCACCGCGAACGCCGGCTACTGGGCCGCACCGTGGGCGCGCAACCGTGGCGCCACGACCCGCGCTCTGGCGTTGATCTGCCGGTGGGGCTTCGATGTGCTCGGTCTCCGGGTGGTCAGCCTGATGACGCTCCACGGCAACGTCGCCTCCGAGCGGGTGGCGCAGAAGGCAGGCTTCGTCCTGGTCGGAACCGTCGAGGATCACAAACCGGCGCGGGCGCTCGATCCCGCGGCGCGGTACACGGTGAAGGAGTGGGTCCTCGAAAAGGGCACACGGTAGGAAGCGCAATGGTGAACTCGACGGGCCCGACTCCGCTCCGAACCTGAAGGTACTGCTGCGTCAGGCGCGCGAGCTCAGGATCAGGAGGAAGGTGGGCTCGGACGCCGTCGGTTCGACGATGCGTTCGATCCGGAAGCCCGAGCCGACGAGCGTGTTGAAAATGGTCGAGAGCGTCCGGTGCGACGAGCCCACGCGAACGCGGACGCCCTGGCGGTTGTGCTCCGACGACGTCCACCAGCCCTCGTCGAAGTAGGTGCGGTGCGGAGGCCAACTGGACAAACCCGCTTCGTTGCCGGGAAAGCAGGGGTGCACCATGGAGAGGACGAACCAGCCGCCGGGCCGGACCGTGTCTCGGATCGCACCGACGGTGGCGGGGAAGTCGTCGATGTCCATGACGGCCATTTCGCAGACCGCACCGTCGAACGGCTCGCCGTCCCACCATGTCTCGACGTTGCCGACATCGGTCACGTGGTAGCGGATGCCGAGCGCGTCGTCGGCTTCTATGCGTCGCGCCGATTCGACCATTTCGGTGGACAGGTCGACACCGACGACCCGGGCGCCTCGGCGGGCCAGTGCGCGGGAGGCGCGTCCGTGGCCGCACGCAACGTCGAGGACAGAGACGCCTCGAAGATCCGGCGGCAGCAGGTCGCCGGCGTCTTCGGCGATAAGCCCGTCGCCGTGTTCGCCCACCCACGCCTGGTACCAGTCGGCGATGCCGTCATATCGCGCGGACGTCGACACGACACAATCATGCCCGACGTTCCCACACCGCCTGAACGCAGACGCGATGACGGGCGCGCGTCTCTACGGCAATCCTGCGATCATGTCGATGACGTCCTCGCGTCGGTACCCGTTGTGCCGGGCGAACTCCACCAGCTCGAGGGCACGGCTGAGGACAGCGCTCCGTTCGGCGGTGCCGGCGACGGTGACGCCCCGACCGCGCCGGAATTCCAACAAGCCTTCGTCGCGCAGGAGCCGCAGCGCGCGTAGGACCGTGTTGGTGTTGACATCGAGGACGGCAGCCAGGTCCTTGGCCGGCGGCAGCCGGTCGCCCGGGCCAGCTTCGCCGTCGGCGATGGCGCGTCGGATCTCGGCCGCCACCTGGTCGTGCAGAGCGACGTCCTCGGCCCGGTCGACCTTGACTCGCAACATAGTGCTAGTAATAGTAGCATCATGACCTTGGAGACAACCGGACGAACGCAGACGCCGACCGAGGTGCTGATCCCCGAGGCGCGCGCCCATCAACGGCGGCGTTATGTGCGCTCCGGTGTGGCCCTCGGTTTTTGTGCGCTCCTGGCGGCGGCTCTGATCGCGGCCGCGGTGGTGCTCTTCGGCCCCATGGCCGGGGGCAAGACCCAGGGCAGTCCTCCGGCCGCACTCGTCGCAAAGTCCGCGCCCACCGCGTACTTCCGCCCGGTTCTGTGTACGGCTCCACGCTTCAACCCAGCCGCGGGCGTCGCGGCGACTGCGGGTTCGCCCTCGTGCAGCCAGGTTTCGGCACTGACGACGAAGAGCCTGAACGTCCAGCCCATCGTGTCGTCGCCTTCGGGCTTCACGGAGAACAACGTGCCGACCGACTCCGCCCTGGCGGGAGTCCCCTCGACGAAGCCTTCCGCCGATAAAGCCTCTGCGACGGTGCTGCTTCCCGCGCTTACAGTGAAGGGCCTCCCTGGGAACGGTGCCGAGCGCTATGTGTTGGGACCGGCGGAGATGTCCAGCAGCTCCATCAAGTCCGCCGTGGCCAAGAGGACGCCACAGACGGGGCAGTGGGTCGTCGACTACACGACGACCACTCGAGGTGCGGCGCTGTGGGACAAGGTGGCCTACCAGAACTTCCATCTCCTGCTGGCGGTCGACGTGGGCGGCGTCGTGTACTCGGCACCGATCATCCAGCCCACCCAGACGTCCTTCTCGAGCTTCGAAGGACGGGGCGAGATCAGCGGCAATCTCACCAAAGCGGACGCGCAGCATCTGGCGGGTGCGTTGAGCGACAGGAAATAGCCCGCCCCGACCGCCCTCACCGCGCCGGGCCGGCGGCGCCAGGGGTTGAGCGTTCGATCAGGCCGTGCTCGCGCTCCGGCCGGTGTGCCGGTCGGTGTCCCGGTCTGTGTGCTCGCTCGCGGCGCGGGCCGCTGCGGCCCGGGCGCCCTCGAGGAAGTCGCCGACGGCCGAAGTGGTGGCCTGGCACCGCAGCGAGGCCAGCACATCGAAGGCGTGCTGGGCCAGGGGCAGTTCCGCGTAGGCCACCGGCTGCGCCGAAACCGCGCGCAGGCGCCGGACGAACGCGCGCGCGGTCTCGACCGGAACCAGGGTGTCGTTGGCGCCCTGGAGCACGAAGAACGGGGGCGCGTCAGGCCGGACCCGGAAGGTGGGCGACGCGTCGCGGAAGACCTCCGGGTGCTCTGACTCCTTGACCTTCATGACGGACTTCTCGAGCATCTCGACCAGGCCGTTGCCGAAGCGGGACGCTTCGGGCGAGCTGGTCAGGTCCATGACGCCGTAGAAGGGGACGCAGGCCTGCACCGACGTGTCGGCGTCCTCGAATCCCGGCTGCCAGGCCGCGTCCCCCGCGCTCAGTGCGGCCAGGGCGCAGAGGTGGCCGCCCGCCGATCCCCCGCTGACGGCGACGAAGGAGGGGTCGCCGCCGTACTCGGCGATGTGGGCCTTGACCCAGGCCAGGGCCCGCTTGACGTCGACGATGTGGTCGGGCCACGTGGCTTGGGGGGACAGCCGGTAGTTGATGGCCACGCAGACCCAGCCGCGTGCGACGAGCTCGAACATCATGGGCTTGCCCTGCTCGCGCTTGTCGCCGATCACCCAGGCGCCGCCGTGGACGTACACCATGACGGGCGCGGCGGTGGGCGGCGCCAGGCGGGAGCGGTAGACGTCGAGGCGGTGCCGCTTCAGGCCGTCGCCCCAGTAGTCGATGTTGCAGTTCGCCTCGACCGCACGGGACTTGAGCGGGAAGGCACGGGTCACGCGCCACCAGCGTCCCCACACCGGCGGCGTCGGCACGTCGGGCACGGGGAAGGCGGCGCTGCGGACCTCGTCGAGCGACCGAGCGACGACGTCCTCGGCCCGGCGGCCCGCCACGCCCAGTCCGATGAGCCCGACCCAGCCGACGATGGCCAGCGCCAGCCCGAGCCAGCCCGCCCAGCCGTGGAGTGCACCGAAGATGATGAAGAGCACCGTGGCGATCATCTGCCAGACGATGTTCTGGAGGGCGAGCTCACCCGTGATCCACCCCAGCGAGAAGCTGAGCACGCTGAACGGTTCCCGCCGGATGGGACGGTAGGCGAGCACAACGGCGGTGACCCCAACCACAGTCACCGCGAGAAAGGCATAGGGCACGCCGCCATTTTCGCCCGAACCGGCCCTCCGGTGCAGATCCCGCCGTGCGGCCGCCTTTCGCGTGCCCGGCGGACGCCCCTGGTCAGGGGACTCGCCGGGCCCCCGGTGCCAGTTGCCGCCAGGCCGGCCCCGGTGCGAGGTTATGCATGGAAGCACCGACCAAGGAGAGGCGATGACCCCCGAACGGCTGAGCGGCCTCGATGCCAGCTTCCTCTACATGGAGACGCCGACGCTGCACATGCACGTGGCGATGACCGCCGTGTTCGACCCCTCCACGGTCCCGGGCGGGTACTCGTTCCGCCGGGTCCGCCAGCTGATCAACGACCGCATCCCGCTCGCCCCGGTCTTCCAGCGGCGCCTGGTGGAGGTGCCGCTGCGGCTCGGGCACCCGGTCTGGGTGGACGACCCGGAGTTCGACATCGACAACCATCTGCGGCGCGCCGCCCTGCCCTCGCCGGGCGGGATGCGCGAGCTGGGCGACTTCGCCGCGGACGTGATCAGCCGGCAACTCCACCGCGACCGACCGCTGTGGGAGATGTGGATCGTCGAGGGCGTCGAGGACGGGAAGATCGCGCTGGTGACCAAGATGCATCACAGCACGATCGACGGTGTGTCCGGGGCGGAGCTCCTGGGCGTGCTCTTCGACCTGGAGCCGGACCCGCCCGAGGCGGCGGTCCGCGCGGAACGCCAGCTCGACTCGCGCATCCCCTCGGCGCCGGAGCTGGTGTCGCAGGCGCTCATGGCCAGCGCCGTGCGGCCATTCGGCATCACCCGAATGGCCATGCGGACCACCCGGAACATCTTCGACGTGAGCCGCATCCGCAAGGGGCCATCCGGCAAGGGGGGGCTGCCGCTGACCGCGCCGCGCACCTCCATCAACGTGGCGATACACGCCCGGAGGCGCGTGGCCTTCGCCGCGGCGAGCCTGGCCGACGCCAAGGCACTGAAGAACAAGATGGGGACGACCGTCAACGACGTCGTGCTCGCCATGGTCACCGGCGCGCTGCGGACCTACCTGCAAGCGGGCGACGAGCTGCCCGACATCCCGCTCGTGTCGGTGGTGCCCGTGTCCGTCACCCCCGACGTCGCCGAGCTGAAGGGGTCCAACAAGGTATCGAGCATGTTCGTCCAACTCCCTGCGCAGGTGGACGACCCGCTCGAGCGCCTGGCGCTCATTCACGAGGGGACGAAGGGCGCCAAGGAAGAGCACAAGGCCTTGGGCGCGACGATGCTGCAGAACTGGGCAGAGCACGCGACGCCCAACGTCTTCGCTGCCGCGGCCCGCTTGTACACCGGGATGAAGCTGGCCGACCGCCACCGTCCCGTCGCCAACCTCGTCGTCTCCAACGTCCCGGGCCCGGACTTCCCGCTGTACCTGGGGGGAAGCCAGCTCTTGGGGATGTTCCCGCTCGGGCCGGTGATGGACGGCATGGGCCTCAACATCACGATCATGAGCTACATGGGCGTCCTGTACTGGGGCCTGGCCTCGGACGCCCGGGCCGTGCCGCGCCTGTGGGACATTGCAGCGGCCATCCCCCACGCGCTGACCGAGCTCATGGAGGCGGCGGGCCTGGAGTCCCAGCCCTTCGACGTCCCCATCCACCTGGGCCCCGGCATGCCTCCCACGGCGCGCTGGATCCGCTCGGCGGCGGCCGTGGAGGCGGACACCGCGGCCGACGCGGCGGATAGCGTGACTGCATGACGGTCCGCGAACTGGGGCACCTGGTGCTCTACGTGCGCGACGTGGGGCGCTCCGCCGCCTTCTACCGCGACGTCCTCGGGTGGCGCCAGGTCATCCCCGACCCGGCGGCCGACCCGGTCGGCGTCGCCGCCTTCTCGTCGGGGCGGACCCACCACGAGCTGCTGTTGATAGAGGTCGGCGCGGACGCGACGCCCATCCCGGCGGGGCGGCGCGTCGGGATGTACCACTTCGGCCTCAGGGTCGGCGACACCGACGACGACCTGCGCGCCGCGCTGGCCGCCGTGCAGGCCGCCGGCGCGACCGTGGTCGGCGCGTCCGACCACACGGTGACCCACAGCCTCTACATCCTCGATCCCGACGGCAACGAGGTGGAGCTCTACGTCGACGTGCCCGGGGTGGACTGGGAGGCGGACCCGTCGCTCATCGGCGCCGCCGTGCGCCCCCTGTCGCTCTGACCGCGACGACTGCGGCCCTCCTCCATGCAGACGGGTGAGCAGGGCGTGCCGGCCGTGGTGACGACGGTGCACGCCGGGGCCGGCGACGACCGGGGGACATTGGGACAGATGGCGGCGGCGGTCGAGGCGGCGGCCGCGGCGCTGCGGTCGGGCGGGATCGTCGTGGTGCCGACCGACACCGTCTACGGGCTGGCGGCACAGCCGGACGTCCCGGACGCGGTGCAGGCGGTGTACCGGGCCAAGGGCCGCCCGGCGGGGATGCACCTGCCCGTCCTGGCGGCGTCGGCCGAACAGGTGCGCGCGCTCGGCGTGGCGTTCGGCGCGCCGGCGTCGGTGCTGGCGGCGCGGTGGTGGCCCGGGCCGCTCACGCTGGCTTTCGCGTTCGAGCCCGGTGCGGCGCGGCCCGACTGGCTGGCCGACCGCGACGAGGTCGCCGTGCGCGTGCCCGACCACGCCTTCGTCCGCGCCCTGGTGCGCGAGACCGGCGTGCTGGTGGTGACGAGCGCCAACCCGCACGGGGCCGCCACCCCGCTGACCGCGGAGGCCGCCTCGGCCAGCCTCGGGATGGCCTCCGACCTGGTGGTGGACGGCGGTGCGCTGACCGAGACGCCCTCGACCCTCGTGAACCTGGTCGGGCGCGTGCCCGTGGTGGAGCGGGAGGGCGCGATCCCCGCCGCCGAAATCTTCGAGGCGCTCGAGGCGCTGGGGCGGCGATGAGCGGGCTCCTCCTCGCGATCGAGACGTCGTGCGACGAGACGGCGGCGGCCGTGGTCGACGACACGCTCGCGGTGCGCTCGTCGGTGGTGGCGAGCCAGGTCGATCTGCACGCCGGCTTCGGCGGCGTCGTGCCGGAGCTGGCCAGCCGCGCCCACGTCGAGACGATCACCGCCATCGTCGACCGGGCGCTCCAGGAGGCGGATGCCCGCGGGCCCGACCTCGACGCCGTCGCCGTCACGGCCGGGCCGGGCCTGGTCGGCGCGCTGCTGGTGGGCATCGCCACCGCCAAGGCGCTCGGGCTCGCCTGGGGCGTGCCGGTGGTCGGGGTCAACCACCTGGAGGGCCACCTGGCCAGCGTGTTCCTGGCCGACCGCACGGTGCCCTACCCGCAGACCGCCCTGTTGGTCTCGGGTGGGCACTGCATGCTCACCCGCGCCACCGCGCCGGGCCACTACGTCCTGTTGGGCGAGACGGTCGACGACTCCGTCGGGGAGGCCTACGACAAGGTGGCCCGGTTCCTCGGGCTCGGGTACCCGGGTGGGCCCGTGCTCGACCGCCTGGCGGCCGAGGCGGAGGCGGGGGACGTGCTGGGTTTCCCGCGGCCCATGCTCGGGGACGGGTACGCCTTCTCCTTCTCCGGGTTGAAGACCGCGGTCGTCAACCACGTGCGGGCCGATCCCGGCTTCTCGGTGGCCGAGGTGGCGGCGTCCTTCGTCGCGGCGTGCATGGACGTGCTGCTGGCCAAGCTGCGCCGCGCCCTGCAGGAGTACGGCGATCCGGCCGTCGCCATCGTCGGCGGCGTGGCGGCCAGCCCGATCCTGCGGGCGCGGGCCCGGGCGCTGGCCGACGAGTTCGGCGCGACGCTGCTCATTCCGCCCCAGGCGATGGCGACGGACAACGCGGCGATGATCGGCGTGGCCGGCTGGCAGAAGCTGGAGGCGGTGGGTCCGAGCGAGCCGTCGTTCGGCCCCGAGCCCGATCTGCGGCTTTCGTTCTCCTAGGCACGCTGCTTGCGCGGTCGGGTCAGACGGCCTCGCGGTGGTGGCGGCGCGCCCGGCGGCGTCGCGCCCGCCCCCCGAACACGGTCGAGGAGAGGTCGAGGAGGAGGCCCAGGGCCACGATCACCCAACCGAACCCGTCCACGCCCTTCCCCGGCGCATAGACGAGCGCGTAGAACAGGGTCGCATAGGGGATGAAGAGGAAGCCGAGGATCCCCTCCCAGCCCGAGCGGAACGCGATGGTCAGCCGGTCGGTGAAGAGCCAGACCAGGAAGAGCGCGAAGCGCGCGGAGAAGGCGGCGACGAGGGCGAAGAGGCAGCCCACGGCTCAGACCGCTCCCACCGCGCTCAGACGGGCAGGCCGCCCGTGGCGGCCGCGGTCGACCCGGTGTCCTTGTACGCGGCGATGGTGCGCTCGGCGATCCGCATCTGGTGGATTTCGTCCGCCCCGTCGGCGAAGCGGGCCCAACGCGCGTGCTGGAGCATGTTGGCCAGCGGCGTGTCGGTGGAGTAGCCGAGCGCGCCGTGCACCTGCATCGAACGGTCGATGATGCGGTTGAGGCTGTTGGCCACGAAGTGCTTGGCCATAGAGACCTCGGTGCGGAAGTCATCACCGCGGTCGATCTTGTACGCGGCGTGCAGGACCATGAGCTTGCACTGGTAGAGCTCCATGGCGGAGTCGGCGATGAGCCACTGCACACCCTGCTTCTCCGCCAGGAGCGAACCGTGGGAATAGCGGTGCAGCGCGCGGTCGACCATCATGTCGAGCGCGGTCTCGGCCTGGGCGATCCAGCGCATGCAGTGCGCCAGGCGCGCCGGTCCCAGCCGGTACTGCCCGAGCCGGTGGCCGTTGCCGCGGCCACCCAGGATCTGGGCGTCGGGCACGCGCAGGTCCTGAATGACGATCTCCGAGTGCCCGGTCGCGCCGTGCATGGTCTCGACCTCGCGCACGTCGTTCCAGCCCTCGGCGGGCAGGTCGACGAGGAACGCCGTGTTGGCGCCCCGCGATCCGGACGGCACGTCCGGCTCGGTGCGGGCGATCAGGATGGCGAACTGGGCGCGTCGCGCGTTGGAGATGAACCACTTGTGCCCGTTGATGATCCACTCGTCGCCGTCCTTCTCGGCGTGGGTCTGAATCAGGGTGGGATCGGAGCCCGCCACTTCGGGCTCGGTCATGGCGAAGCACGACATGGCGGTCCCCTCGCAGAGACGGCGCAGGTAGTTGTCCTTCTGCGCGTCCGTGCCCCAGTGCAACAGCGTGTGCATGTTGCCCTCGTCGGGCGCCATGCAGTTCAGGATCCAGGGGCCGAGACGGGTCTTGCCCGCCTCGGCCTGCACCATGGCCAGCTCCACGTGCCCGAGCCCCAAGCCGCCCCACTCCTCGGGCATGTGGGGCAGCCACAGGCCGGCCCGTTTGGCCTCCTCGCGGAGCTCCAGGATGGTGACCAGGTACTCGTGCCGCGCAGTGACCCGCCCCTCGTCGTCGAAATCCGCCACCCGTGGCTTGACGGTCTCCTGTATGAACGTCCGCACCCGGGCACGGATCTCCTCGTGCTCGGGGGCGAGCGTGAAGTCGATGGCCATCGGCCGGATCATGCCAGAACAGCCGGCCCGGGCGCGCCGGGCCCCCGCAAAAGGGACCAAAGCCCCTACGCCCGGCGGCCGGACCCGGACGACAGTGGCAGCCCAGGAGCGGCGACCCGCCCGCCTGACGCGGGCCGCCCCGAACGAGGAGTGTTGCCATGGCCAAGACCGACGGCGTCTTCATCTACATCGGGACCTACGGGAGCGAGGTCGACGCCAAGGCCGACTACGAGGTCGTCAAGGAGCTCCATTCCATGGGCGCGGTCGGCACCTACGACGCCGCGGTCGTCACCAAGGACGACAAGGGCAAGGTGCACGTCAACAAGGACGAGACGACCACGCGTCACGGCGCCTGGGGCGGCGCCGGTGTCGGTGCGCTGGTCGGTATCCTCTTCCCTCCCTCCATCATCGGCTCGGCGCTCGTGGGCGCCGCGATCGGCGGCGTGTCCGGTCACCTGTGGAAGGGCATGTCGCGGGCCGACGTGAAGGAGTTCGGCGACGCCATCGACTCCGGTGAGGCCGCGCTGGTCATCGTCGGCGAGACCACCATTGAGTCGTACATCCAGAAGGCACAGCTCAAGGCGCAGAAGCAGGTGGCCAAGGAGCTCCAGATCGACAAGAAGGACGTCGACGCGGCCGTGCAGGAGGCGGCCAAGGCGATCAAGTCCTGACGGCTGCGCCGCCCGCCCCCCGCGGGTCTAAAGGTGGCTGAAGCCCCCTGACTCCTCCTTCGTCATGGGCACCGTGGCCGGGTGCTTGGCGAAGTGGGCGATGGACTCACGCAGGTCCGCGATGAGGAGCTCGCACAGGTCCCGGCTGACGCCCTGGCGTACCAGCACGCGCTGGACGGAGATGTCCGAGACCGAGCCGGTGAGCGGATAGGCAGGCACCTGCCAGCCCCGCACCCGCAGGCGGTCGGCGAGGTCGTAGAGCGTGTAGCCCGGGTCCTCGCCCTGCTTGATGCGCCAGGCCACCGACGGGATCCCCGTCTGCGGGTCCGAGTCGCAGAGGAGATCGAAGGGGCCGAGGTCGACGATGTGTTCCGCGATCAGCTTGCCGGTGTCGTAGCAGGCGCCGTGGACGTTGCGATAGCCGTCACGGCCGAGCCGCACGAAGTTGTAGTACTGCGCGACGATCTGGCCGGCGGGTCGAGAAAATTGATCTGGAAGACCGGCATGTCCCCGCCCAGGTAGGTCACGTGGAAGATCAGGTCGTCGGGCAACTCGGCGGTGTCGCGCCACAGGACCCATCCGACCCCCAGCGGTGCGAGCCCGAACTTGTGCCCCGAGGTGCTGATCGACTTCACCCGCGGGACCCGGAAGTCCCACGGGATGTCCGGCGCGCAGAAGGGGGCGAGGAAGGCACCGCTGGCGCCGTCCACGTGGATGTCGATGTCGAGGCCCTTCTCCTCCTGCAGCGTGTCGAGGGCCTGCGAGAGCTCGAGCACCGGCTCGTAGGAACCGGTGTAGGTCACCCCGAACGTCGGCACCACCATGATGGTGTTCTCGTCCACCCGCTCGAGCATCTGCTCGGCGTCCATCTGGTAACGCCCCGGTGCCATGGGGATCTCGCGGATCTCCACGTCCCAGTACTTGGCGAACTTGTGCCAGACCACCTGCACGGGCCCGCAGACGAAGTTGGGCGAGTCGGTGGACTTGCCGGCGGCCCGTCGCTTGGCGCGCCAACGCCACTTGGCCGCCATGCCGCCAAGCATGCACGCCTCCGAGGACCCGATGGCCGAGCAACCCACGGCCTCGCCCTTCTCGGGGGCGTTCCACAGGTCCGCCAGCATGTGCACGCACCGTCGCTCCAGCTCGGCGGTCTGCGGGTATTCGTCCTTGTCGATCAGGTTCTTGTCGATGGAGATGTCCATGAGCGCGTGGATCTGGGACTCCTCCCACGTCTGACAGAAGGTCGCCAGGTTCTGGCGGGCGTTGCCGTCGAGGAGCAGCTCGTCGTCGATCGCCTGGAAGGCCACGGTGGGCAGGACCTCCGCGGTCGGGAACGTGCTCGTGGGCAGTGCCCGTGTGGCGTCCCGGCTGGCGTAGACGGAATCGAGCATCTCCTCGCGCAGCGACTCCCGTTTGTGTAAAGGCATCGCGTCTCCCGGTCACTCGTCGGTCGACCGGTACGGTACCGGCCGCCCGGGTGACGGTCGACCGCCTCCCTGGAGCCTCTCGGCGCTTTGGCTCTTTGGCGCGCTAGCTGGCGAGGAGCTGCAGATGCGGCTGCCCGGCGCGGCGCACGTTCGTCATCCGCCGAGCGGGCGGACGAGGAACTACGCGGTGCGGCGCGCCGTCGGAGCGATCGGCCAGCTTGGAGCGGAGCTGGCGCAGGGCCTTGGTGTGGATCTGGCACACCCGGCTCTCGGTCACACCGAGGACCTCCCCGATTTCGCTGAGCGTCAGCTCGTCGTAGTAGTACATCAAGAGAACGGTCCGCTCCCGTTCGGGCATGCCGTCCACGGCCGCGACGAGCGCCCGCTTGGACTCCTTCGCCTCGAGCGTGTCGACCGGGCCGACGCCGCGGTCCGGCAACGACTCACCGAGGGTCGAGCGCTCGGTGCGGTCGCCCCGCGTCACCTCGTCGAGCGCCATGATGCCCACCGTCGAGATGCTCCGCATCACCTTGTGGAACTCGTCCACCGTCAGCTCGAGCTCACCCGCCACCTCGACCTCCGTCGGGGTGCGGCGCAGCGTGGCCTCGAGGTGCGACACGGCCTGCTCGACCGCGCGGCCCTTCGTGCGCACCGATCGCGGGACCCAGTCGATGGACCGGAGCTCGTCGATGATGGCGCCCTTGATGCGCGGGATGGCGTAGGTCTCGAACCGCAGGTCGCGCTCGGGCTCGAACCGCTCAATGGCGTCGATGAGCCCGATGATGCCGTAGCTGACGAGGTCCTCCTCGTCGAAGTGCCGGGGGAGTCCCCCGAGCACCCGTCCCGCCACGTACTTGACGAACGGTGCGTAGTACACGATGAGCTGGTTGCGCAGGGTCTGCGACCCGCACTGCTTGAACTCCGCCCACAGTGCGTCGATACCACGCTCTACGGAGCTCTCCGCCTCCAGCGTCGTCGACGAACGACGCGACGAAAGTGTTGCCACGATGTGTCCCCCTCTTCACGTGACATCGTCCGACTCGATGCCACTCCCCCCTCTCAGGGTCACACCAGTCTGAAGTGATGACCTCTGTGCGATCAGGAGTATCGATTACTCTATCTGATCACGTTTCCGCAGGTGGGTTGCGTATTCGGTGTAGTCCGGTTGCGGAGCGAACGGGTCAAAACGTCCGCGGTCGTGCGCTGGCCGACCCAACCCCCACCCCCGAATTCAGGGCTTCGCGAAACATCTCGACGCGGGTGCGCGACCGCCCGCGCGGAACGTCCCGCGGCGAGCCCGCGGCACCGGCAGGGGCGGGCTGACGATGCGCCGTGACGGACAGTGACCCCGCCACCATGGGGCTTTGGACCCACTCGGACGCGCAGCGTCGCCGCTCACGCGCTGTGTCGGAGTCAGGCGGCGCATGCAACCTGAATGCCACCGGTCTCTGGGCATTTTGATCACACATCTTTCTCAAGATGGCTGGCCAAACGGCCGAAATTGTCTGTACCGAGGGGGGTGGGAATCAGTGAGCAAGACAGTGCTCGATATGCCCGAAGACAGCGTGCGGCGTTCGGATGTCCCGATGGACAGCGCGACCCGTGCGCCGTCCCGTCACACGCTCCTGCCGGTCGGGCCCCAGGAGACCGTGACGCCGGCTGCGTTCGGCACCGGTGAGCCCAAGACGGCCCGGACCATCCTGGTGGCCGAGGACGACCCCAGCTGCCGTTCCGCCCTGCACCACTACTTCGAGCGTTCCGGTTACCGCGTCACCGAGGCGGCGGATGGTCCGTCGTCGCTGCGGGCCGTGTTCTCGCAATCGGCCGACCTGGTGATCCTGGACCTCGGACTGCCCGGTGTGGACGGTGCCGAGGTCCTGACCAAGATCCGCCGGCACAGCGCCATCCCGGTGATCGTGTGCTCCGGGCGGGACTCGGAGGACCAGCGCATCCGGATCCTCAACATGGGCGCCGACGACTTCGTCGTCAAGCCGTTCTCGTTCGCCGAGCTGGAGGCCCGGGTCCGCGCCGTGCTGCGGCGCGGCGTCGCCACCCCGACCTCCTCGCGCATCACCCATGGTGACCTGGTCGTGGACCGTGGCACCCGGACGGTGGCGATCGGGGACGAAGTGATCCCCATGACGCGCAAAGAGTTCGACCTCCTCGCCTTCATGGCGGCGTCGCCCGGACAGGTCTTCTCCCGTGAGGACCTGCTCGAACGGGTGTGGGGCTCGACCGCCCAGTGGCAGGGCCGCTCGACCGTGACCGAGCACGTCCGGCGGGTGCGACTCAAGATCGAGACCGACTCCGACCACCCCGAGTGGATCACCACGGTGCGCGGAATCGGCTACCGGTTCTGCGCGCCGGAGGCGTAAGCACCGCACTGGTCCTGTCGCGAGGCGCTCGAGGCCCGGAGATCGCCCCGGCCCTCGCCGCCGCCGCACCAACGGTTCGACAACCAATGGTCCAAAGGGCCTATGGAGTGAACCGGGCGTTGCCGAGAGACTGGTACTGCGGAGCCCGGGGGTGAGGGCGTAGCCCGCAGGCCTCCGGCCGGGCGGGTCGCAAACGCCGGGTGACGCACCGCACCATTGCGGACGAGGGGGAAACGTTCACGGTCGATTCGCTGTGCGCGCCCGGCCGGCTGTGCCGGGACGTACGCATGCAGCCGATGCACCGGATCTGGTGCCCGCCGCCCAGCTGTGGTCGCCGGACGGACCGGTCGCTGTCCGGCCCGAGCCACGCACCACGTAGCGGCACCCGCAGGAACGAGCGGACGGGACGACGGGAAGGCCTGCGCTCGAGCATTGGGTGGGAACGATGACGTCCCATCTCGACGTGGGCCACGGTCCCGCGCTCCGGTACCCGGACCTGCGTTCGGTGCGCGACACGCACGGCCCGACGCTGCGCTCGGGGACGGGACGCACCATCCTCGTGGCCAAGGACGACGACGCCTACGGCGGCGCGTTGCACGAGTACTTCGAGCACTCCGACTACCGCGTCAGCGAGGCCGCCGACGGCCCGGCGTCGCTGCGGGCCGTCTTCCAGCACTCGGCCGACCTCGTGATCCTCGATCTGGCGCTGCGGGGCGGGGGCGCCAAGGTTCTGACCAAGATCCGCCGGTCACAGTGCGCTCCCGGTCATCGTGTGCTCCGGCCGCGACTCGGAACACGACCGCATCCGCCTGCTCAACCCCGGTGCCGACGACTACGTGGTCAAGCCGGTCTCCTTCGCCGAGCTGGAGGCCCGCGTGCGCGCCGTACTACGGCGGGTCGCCGTTGTCCCGGCGGTGGCGCAGCTCGACCTGGGCGAGCTCGTGATCGACCTGGCGACCCGCAGGGTCACGGTGCACGGCGACGAGATCACCATGACCCGCAAGGAGTTCGACCTGCTCACCTTCCTGGCGTCCTCGCCCGGGCAGGTCTTCTCGGCGTGAGGAGCTGCTCGAGCGGGTCTGGCGCTCCACGGCGCAGTGGCAGGCCCGCTCGACGGTGACCGAGCACGTCCGCCGGGTGCGCCAGAAGATTGAGCCCCGGCCGGGCACGCCCAGGTAG
The DNA here is from genome assembly GCA_963834405.1 of uncultured Acidimicrobiaceae bacterium. GTDB lineage: Bacteria > Actinomycetota > Acidimicrobiia > Acidimicrobiales > RAAP-2 > Bog-473. Next base: position 326,393 of record CAWIBX010000006.1, read on the forward strand.
ATCACCACCGTGCGCGGGATGGGCTATCGCCTCAGCCTGCCCGACGCCTCCTGAGCCCGGATCGCACTTGACCCGATCGGGCCAGGTGGGAGCCCGGGGGCGTCCGGGACGGACCGTCGGGCCGGTTTTGTGCCCGGAGCCCGAAAAAGGGCCGAAGGACCCCCTTTCATTCCTCACCGAAACCTCGCAATTCCAGGTCAGATGGGCCAAAATGAGTGCACTTGGCATTCTTGGGGGGGATGGACCGATGACGGTAGATGTTGGCGGCGCGCGCGCGGCGACGCGCGCGGACATGGGCCGTTGGCCACTGGTGGGCCGCGCGAAAGAAATCGGCGAACTGCGGGAGGCCATCCGCGCCCGGCGGGGGGGCGCCGTCACGGGCCCGGCCGGCGTGGGCAAGACGAGGCTGGCCATGATCGGGGTCGACTTCGCCGAGGACCAGGGCATGGCCGTCGCGTTGGTCGCGGGCACCGAGGCCGCCCGCCCCTACCCGTTCGGCGCGTTCGCTTCGCTGCTGCCGGTGGACCGGGTCCCGCATGCCTGGGGCCCCGAGTCGCACACCGAGCTCCTTCGTCACTACACCCGCGAGCTCACCGAGGACGCCGGGGGGCAGCCGCTGCTCGTCTTCGTCGACGACGCCCATCTCCTCGACGACGGCTCGGCCATGCTGGTGCACCAGCTCTCGCAGACCGGGTCGGCCACCGTGCTCGCCTGCGTGCTCGCCACGGGACGGACCGGACAGCCCACCGTCGATCCGATGGTCGTCCTGTGGAAGGACCATCTGGCCGAGCGCATAGAGCTGGGTCCTCTGGACGAGCCGACGATGGAGGACCTCCTCGTGACGGTCCTCGGCGGGCCGATTGACGCGGCCTCCATGCACCACGTCGCCGAGCGTTCGCTCGGCAACCCCCTGTTCCTGCGCGAGCTCGTCGCCGGGGCGCTGGAGTCGGGGGCGCTGGCCGACGAGAACGGGCTGTGGCGCCTGCGGGGCACGCTGCGGCCGACACCCCGCCTGGTGGAGCTGGTCACGCTCCGGCTCGGCAATCTCACCGACCCCGAGCGCCACGTGATGGAGCTGGCCGCGCTGGGCGAGCCGTTGGCCCAGCCCGCGCTCGACGAGCTGGCCGAGACGACCGCGGTCGAGGCGCTCGAGGACCGGGGCTTCATCACGAGCCGCATGGACGGCCGGCGCCTGCAGATCTGGCTGGCGCACCCCGTCTACGGGGACGTCGTGCGCATGGGCATCAGCGCCCGCCGCGAGCGGGCACTGGCGCGTGCGCTGGCCGAGGCCTCCGGTGGCCGGCGCCAGGAGGACACGCTCCTCCTCGCGTCGCTGCGCCTCGTCGGGGGCGGCGGGAGCGGCGAGCTGCTGCTGGCCGGCGCGAAGGCGGCCCGCGAGCGGCACGACTACGCCCTCACCGAGAAGATGGCGCGCGCCGCCGTGGAGAACGGCGAGGGCTTCGACGCCCGCTTCCTCGCCGCCGAGGCCGCGCACGTGCGGGGCCGCCACGCGGAGGCCGCCCAGGACCTGGAAGCGCTCGCCCGGGACGCGACCAGCGAGGCGGAACGGTCGCGCGTCGCCCTGTTGCAGTTCGACCACGAGTTCTTCCTGCGCGGGCACGCCGACATGGCGTCCATCGACGCGCTGCTCGGCATGGTGACCGACCCCGGCTGGCGCGACGAGCTGCTGGCCCGGCGCCTGTGCCAGAACGGCCTGATCCACGGGCCGAAGGCGGTGACCGAGGGTGCGGGCGTCCCGCTGGAGCGGGACGCCTCGGCCCCGCGCACCAGCCTGCAGGTGGTGGTGGGCGAGAGCCTCGCCCGGCAGGGGAAGCTCGACCAGGCCTTGACCTTCCTCGTGCCGCCGGAGGGTGCGACCGTCCACCAGGGCCGCACCGTGCGCTCGGAGCCGTGGAGCCCCTACGGCAACCACGCGCTCTCGTTGATCGCGCTAGGGCGGCTCCGTGAGGCCGAGGACCTCCTGTCCTCGGCGCACGAGGCACAGATCGCACAGCCCGGATCGCTGGAGAACGCCGTCGTCGCCCTGTCGCTCGGTGCACTGCGCTTGGAGCAGGGCCGTGTGCAGAGCGCCTTCATGCAGGCGACGAGCTCCGCCGCGTTGTTCCTGGAGCTCGGGCTGCCCGTGTCGGCCCGGCTGTCCTACGCGCTCTCCGCGCTGTCGCTCGCGCTCGCCGGCGTGGCCGGGAAGGCGACCGAGACGCTGGCCGAGCTGGACGCGCTGGGCCTGCCGACGGACATGGAGTACGAGTGCGAGGTCCTGCAGGCGCGCGCCTGGGCGGCGGCCGCGGGAGGCGACATGGCCACCGCCCGCCAGCACCTGGAGGCGGCGGTGGAGCTCGGCGTGCAGGTGGGCGACCTCGTCGGGGCGACCCGGGCCCTGCACGGCCTGGCCCGCGTGGGCCGGGCGCGCCAGGCCACGGACCAGCTGGGCCAGCTGGTCGGACAGGTCGACGGGGAGATGACGGCGGCGCGCCGCGCGTACATGACCGCCGCCGCGGCCAAGGACAGTGTGGCGCTCCAGGCCGCGGCGGCGGGCTTCGAGGACATCGGCGCCAACCTCTACGCCGCGGAGGCGTTGGGGGAAGCGGCCGTGCAACTCCGGCGCGACGGGTCCTCCCGGGAGGCGGCGGCGACTCAACAGAAGGCGGCGCGGCTGCTGGCGCGCTGCGAGAGCGCGGTGACGCCGTTCGTGCGGGCCATCGGGGCCCGGGCCCAGCTGACGCCGGCCGAGCTGGACACCGCGCTGCAGGCGGCCACGGGCAGCACCGACAAGCAGATCGCCGAGATGATGCACCTCTCCGTCCGCACGGTCGAGAACCGGCTGCACCGCGCCTACCAGAAGCTGGGTCTGTCGCACCGGCGCGAGCTGGCCGAGGCGCTGCGCGACCTGCCCGGGGCCTGAGCTTCCGACTGCGACACGGCGACACTCAACGGCGCATCAACAGAAAAGTGACCTTGGGCCTGGCCGGGGCGTGACTTTGGCCCCTACGGCGGCGGACGGCTTCATCCGATACTGAAACCCTCGGAGCACACCGGGGATATATGACCAGCACCTCCTTCTCGCGCAGCGCCCTCTGCGGCGCTGTCATGTTCGTGGCCCTTGGCGAATCGGCCAGTCAGCGAGCCGGCAGCCGACGACAGGCTGCCGGCTGCGCTGGCGGCTTGTCGGCCCTGTCGACCCTGGCGTCCTGACGGCCCGGGCGCAGCGGAAGGACCGGGCGGGCGAATGGGTCAGATGCGGGTTCCCTCAGGGCCGCCGCCGGCGTCACCGTCCCTCGGGCCTCTCGGAGCGGGCCGTGCACCGCGTGCGGAGAAGGCGGGTGCCGACGCGGAGTGGCGTGGCACGTTCGTCGATGAGTTCGGTGAGCTCGACCTGGTGCCCGACCGGCCGCGGGCCGCGATGCGGGTCCTCGGCTTCATGGTCGTCTGCCGACCCCCGGTGCAGAGCGCGCAACAGATCAGGGACGCGCTGTCGCTCTCGGCCGGGAGCGTGAGCACCGCGGTGAACGCGCTGCACGACGACGGCCTCCTCGAGCGCGTGAACAGGCCGGGCGACCGCCACGTCTACTACCGGCTCACTGCACAGTCCTGGGGGCGCGTGGTCGAGGCGCGTTTCCAGGCTCTCATTGAGGTGCGGCGGGCCGCCGACCGTGCGTTCCACGCCTCACGGGGCGAGGCGGACCACCGGCTCCGCCAGTTGCGCGAGACCTACGCGCGCGTCGAGGCCGGATTGGCGGAGCTACTCGCGCACGACGGTTGAGGGCCGCGGCCGCCCGCCGGCCCGCTCAGCGCGCCGCCTCCCAGATCGCCCAGCCGCCCAGCGCCACCAGCACGACGGCGGTCACGATCCGGACCGTGCGGATGTCGACGATGCGCAGAATGCTCTGGCCGCCCACCACGGCGAGCGCCGCCACCGCCCACAGCGCGAGAACCGCGCCCACCCCGACCGAGAGCGCCGACTGGTAGTGCGCGGCCAGGTTGGCCGTCAGGATCTGGGTGAGGTCGCCCCATTCGGCGATGAAGATGACCAAGAAAGCGGTGACGAGGATGCGATGGTGCGACGCCACCTCCTTCTCTATGAGCGGACCCTGGTCGGGCTCCTTCGTCGCCTCCCGAATGGCCAGCGCGGCGCCCGCGAAGAACATGGCGGCGACGATCGCTTCCAACACCCGATGCGGAACAAGATGGAACAGCGCGGCGCCGATGGTGACCGCAATGACGACGTGCACGGCGAAGGCGGCCGCGGCGCCCACCCAGACAACGAAGGGGCGACCCCGCGTGGACATGACGAGGGAGGCGAACATCGTCTTGTCGGGAAGCTCTCCCAGGAAGATGATCGGGAAGACGGCGAGGACGACGGAGAATTCCACGCGGACCTTTCTGTCGGGCTCCGAACGTACCGGCCGGGGCAGAGGAAGACCGTGCATGGCTAAGTTGGAGGCCGGAGAGATGGAGACACGGACACGAGGAGGCGACCATGGTGATAGACCTCACCGAGGAGCAATGCGCCGAGTTGCAGCGGCTCCTCGAGGCGTCCCTGGGTGATCTGAGCACCGAGATCGCCGACACCGACAACGCCCAGTACCGCGAGGGGCTGCGCGAGCGGCGCACGGTGCTGGAGTCGGTGCTGTACCAGCTCGACAACCCGCCGCGGGTCGACGCGTAGGGAACGCGCCGAGAAGAGGCGCGGGCCGATGGGCTTCTACCGGGAAAGGGTCTTGCCGCATCTGATCGACAAGATGTGCGGCATGGCCGAACTCGACAAGTGGCGCGTCCAGGCCACCGAGGGCCTCAAGGGCCGAGTGGTCGAGATCGGGTTCGGCTCGGGCTTGAACGTCCCCCACTACCCGACCGAGGTGGAAGTCGTCCTGGCGGTCGAGCCCGCGTCGAGGGCGTGGCACATCGCGGAGAAGCGGGTGGCCGCGTCGACGGTGCCGGTGCAACACGTCGGCCTGGACGGGCAGAGTCTTCCGCTCGACGACCTGAGCTGCGACGCCGCGCTCTGCACCTTCACCCTGTGCACGGTGCCCGATCCGGGACGGGCGCTCTCCGAGGTGCGACGCGTCCTCCGCCCCGGCGGTGAACTCCACTTCCTGGAGCACGGGCTCTCGCCCGAGCCGAAGGTGGCGCACTGGCAGCACCGGATGGAACCCGTACAGCGCCGCCTCTTCGACGGCTGTCACTTGACCCGTGACGCCGTGGCGCTCGTCGAAGGCGCGGGCTTTCACTTGACGCGCAGAGAGCAGCGCTACGCGCCCGGCCCCAAACCGTGGTCCTACATGACGGTGGGTGTGGCTCAGCGGTCGTAGGCCGTGGGATGCCGGGGCTCGTAGAGGAGCATGGTCCCGGCCCCGGGCACCCGCATGGCGATAGTGCGCCCGAACCCGCGGTCCTGAATCCCGCCCTCGAACTCCACGCCCTTCTCCTCGAGGTCCGCGACGGTCTGCTCCACGTCGTCGCACAGCAGTGAGATCTCGTGGTGCACCGGTCCGTCGCCCGACGGATGGACGCCGAGCTCCGACGGCCCGGTCCGGAAGATGAGCCAGCCGTCGTGCGCGTCCACGAAGGGCCAGCCGAGGACGTCGCGGAAGAAGGCACGGGCCGCGTCGGGATCTTCTGCGTAGGCGAGGGTATGGACGGCGGTGATCATGCCGCGACCCTACGCGAGCCGCGCTTGGCCGCCTCCTGCACATGCGGGTCGGGGTGGCGGACCGCTCGTGCAAAACGCCCTCGGTGCTGGTAGGAGTTGACGAACACGAGCGAGGAGAGTGAGGCGATGGCAACGCTGCGAGTCGACCGGCCCGAGACGGGCATCACGCGCATCACACTTGACCGGCCCGACCGGCTGAACGCCATGAATGTGGAGCTCATCAGCGAGCTCCACCAGGCACTGGACGACGTCGCAGCGGACCGCACGTGCCGGGTGGTGGTCCTGACCGGTGCGGGGCGTGGGTTCTGCGCCGGCCTCGATCTCGGCGGGTACGGAGACCCGCCCGGCGCCGATGGGTTGGGGCGGGTGGAGTCGGGCTTCGCCACCCAGACGCACATCGCCGCCCTCGTCCCGAAGCTGCGCTCGCTCCCCCAGCCGGTCATCGCCGCCGTCAACGGCGCCGCCGCGGGCGGTGGCCTCGCGCTCGCGCTGGCCTGCGACGTGCGCGTGTCGTCGGAGTCGGCTCGCTTCAATGTGGCGTTCGTGCGGCTGGGCATTTCGGGATGCGACATCGGCGTCAGCTGGATGCTGCCCCGGCTGATCGGCGCGTCACGGGCGTGGGAGTTGATGCTGACGGGACGGATCATCAATGCGGCGGAGGCGGACCGCATCGGGCTGGTGCTGCGGGTCGTACCCGACGAGGCCCTGCTGGAGTCGGCGTTCGAGACGGCGCGTCTGATCGTGGCCAACAGTCCCTGGGGCGTCCGCATGACCAAGGAGGTCATGTGGTCGCAGCTCGAGATCCCGTCCCTGCGCGCCGGCATCGACCTCGAGAACCGGACCCAGGTCCTGTCCTCGTTCACCGGGGACATGACCGAGGCCGTGGCCGCCTTCTTGGAGAAGCGGCCGGCGCGCTACCAGCAGTAGGGGGCGATGGGCGTTCGGCGTTCCGGGGCGAAGCGGCCCGGTCGTGGGGCCTGGCTACGTTGGTGCCCCTGATGGCCGGAGGGACCCCCGAATGAACGTGTCTGTCCGGGCGCGGGGTCATCTCGGACCTGCGATGGCCATCGCGGCGACGCTCCTCGCCGCCGGCATCCTCTCGGGCTGCGCCGCCGGCGCCGCCGGTGCACCGACCGCCACCGCCAACCCGAGCAACTCACTGGCGCCGACGCCCAACTACGGCGACGTCTGCGCACCGGTCGGCGCGGACACCTCGAGCACCTGTCTGCGCATCACGCTCCAGGCGATCGACAGCGCTCGCGCCAAGGAGGGCCTCGGGCCGATGCGGCTGCCTGCCGACTTCGCCGATCTCAGCGTGCCCGAGCAACTCTTCGTCGCCATCGACCGCGAGCGGGTGGACCGGGGTCTGACCCCGTTCGCGGGGCTTTCCGCCACCCTGGACAAGCAAGCCGCGAAGGGCGCGGACTCCGCGCAGTTGCCCTCCCGCCCGGGAAACCGGTACAGCGCGGCGGTCGCCGAATGGATCGGGGCGGTCGACAACGGGCTCGACGCCGACTACCAGTGGATGTACGACGACGGTCCCGGCAGCGGGACCCCGGGGTGCTCTATCGGGCAGAGTTCGGGGTGCTGGGCCGACCGTGACATCGTCCTCGGTTCGTACAACCGGCATCAGCTCGTCATGGGGGCGGCCTACGACCCGAACGGCGACACTTCGCCGGGCGACCGCGGCGGGTCCTCCCTGGCGGCCACCCTGGCCGCGACCAGTGCCGGGACGGAGCCCTTCACGTACACGTGGGCGCAGGCGCTGGCGGCGACCGAACAGGGCATCCTGCGGCCGCTGCGGGCGTTGCCGGCGTCCGTCTCCGACGGCGGCATCCCGGACCCGCCGCGCAACGTCCCGCCCTCGCCCGACTACACGCGCACGTGCCGCGGGGCGGGACTGGACAATTCGACCGCTTGTATCAACGCGGTGCTTGCCGCCATCAACCACGCCCGCGCGCTCGAAGGCGTCCGCCCCATGGTCCTGCCGTCCGGCTTCTCGAGCCTGAGCGTCACCAACCAGCTCTTCGTCGTGGTCAACCTCGAACGCGTCGACCGCGGCCTGGCCCCCTTCGTCGGGCTCACCGCGCCGCTCAACCACAACGCACAGGTCGGGGCGGACGAGGCGGACGATCCGCCCGTGCTCGGGCCGGCCTACGCACTGGACGACGCCGAGTGGGCCGGCGGCGCCTCCAACGGGCTCGACGCGGACTACGGCTGGATGTACGACGACGGCTACAACAGCGGGAACCTCGACTGCCCGCGGCGCACCTCGTCGGGCTGCTGGGGCCATCGCAAGGGCATCCTCGACGATTTCGGCACCGGGGCGGACCTCGTGGCGGGCGCCGCCTACGACACGGCGAGCGACGTCCACCAGGGTGACGTCGGCGGGACGTCCATGGCGGTGACGCTGGCCGTGCAGAGCGAACCGCCCACGACCTTCACCTACACGTGGGCGCAGGCGCTGGCCGCCATGCCGGGCGAATCGGGATGAGGCGCCGAAGCCGCGGCGAGCGCGCGTGCGGCGCTTACGGGAGCACGAGCTTGGCCACGCTCTCGAGCTGCGCCGTGCTCGCCACGCCGCTGTTGTCGAGGAACTCGTAGACCTGCGAGCCCTTCTGCACGAGCAGGATGTCGAAGCCGGGATGACCACCCTTGAGGCCCTTGTCGCCGTCCACCGTGACCGACACGAAACGCGTCCCGGAGAAGGACTCGTGGGCCAGCGATTTCACCGTGCTCCCATCCAGCGCCTCGTGTGAGATGAGGAAGGTCGCGCCGGTCGACGACGACATGTAGGTGCACAGCTTCTGGCCGGGCGACAGCCCCGCCGAGACGGTCGGGCCGGACCAGGTGGCGCCGACCGTTCTGCTCAGCTTGGTTGCGGACAGACAAGTGCCCGACGAGCCCTTGCCCTTGTGGCCCGACGCCGCCGCCGGTGTCGCCGGCAACAGGCCCAGAGCCAACATTCCGGCTCCCGTCACCGACGCGACGAACAGGGAGCACGCGACTCCGGCCGGCTGGCGGACGACCGATCGGAACCACCGATGTCTTCGCACGACCCTCCTCTCGGCCGGCGGAGCCGCCTCCCGGGTGGGTGCTGCGCGGTCCCGCTGTTCCCTCCCTCCGCAGTCTGCGCCCCGCCCGGCCGGTGGGCAAACGGCTTCGGGGAGTCGCGTCCGCTCGTATGGTGGCGGCCGTGAGCGAGACCCCGACCCAGAGCCAGATCTACTTCAATCCGTCCTGCTCGAAGTGCTCCGCCGTGTCCATCCTCGACGAGCACGGCCACGACGCCGAGGTGGTCCGCTACCTCGACCAGCCCCCGACGAGGGAGGACCTCCGGCAGCTCATGGGACTGCTGAACGTGGACGATCCCCGCCTGATGATGCGCACGGGTGAGCCGCTGTACGCCGAACTGGGCCTGGCCGGGCGTGAGGGTGACGCACTGCTCCGGGCGATCACCGAGCATCCGATCCTGCTTAGGGTGTGCGCACCCGCCCCGCACGAGACGAGCGGGCGAGGAGGAGGACTGGGATGACCGCACAAGAGACGATCTCCGCCATCCTGGGCATCGCGACCATTGCGGTCGCCTTCTGGGTGAACCGGCACCTCTTCGCCGGCCGCGCCGCCGGCCCCGTCACCCTGCTCGAGGGCGTGTACTACGTCGTCGGCGTCTGCTCCATCGTCCTCGGCTGGTACTTCAACGTCCGCTACACGCACACCTACCACAACGCCAGCTACTGGAACTACACGAAGATGCTCTTCACAAACTGGGCGGCCGACTCGGCGGCGCAGGACTACATCATCGTGAATGTGGTGCTGATGCCGTTGTGGACCATCGTCGAGGGCGGCCGGCGGGGCCTCAAGTGGGCGTGGATCTTCTTCGTGATGAGCCTCTTCACGAGCCTCGCCTTCTCCATCGCGATGTTCCTCGCCTTCATGGAGCGCCAGCTCCGCTACAACAACAAACTGGCTCAGGAGCCGCTCGCCTCCAGCACCGCGTAGCCGCAGTTGTACCCGGGGATGAACGTCACCCCGGGGCCGCCGTGGCAGCCCGCGCCGCACAGGTAGAGCCCCTCGACCGGCACCGGGTTGTCCGGCCACCCCCGGGGCCCGGGGCGGAACGGGCCCATGAACTCGGGCTGCAGCAGGCCGTGGGTGAAGTCGCCGCCGGTGCACCCGAACATCAGCTCGTAGGTGTAGGCGGGATAGTTCAGCTGACGCTCGATCAGGTCGGGGAAGTTGGGCGCCACCCGGGCGATCTTGCGCACAATCCGGTCCGCCATTTCATCGCGCAGCCGCGTCTGCGACTCGCGGTCGGCCCCGATCGGGAGGTAGAAGGCGAAACTGCTGGCGGCGTGTTTGCCGGGCGGCGCCAGATCGGGCTCGCTGAGCGAGGGGATCTGGATGTTGAACGAGGGCGACTCGGGCACCTCACCCCGCACGCAGCCCTCGAAGTCGCGTTGCATCTGCTCGGCCGTGCCGAAGAAGGTCACGTTGCGCCCGAGCTCGCTGTCGTTCAGCGCCTCGTAGGGGGCCCGGTACTCGGGCAGCCCGGACAGCGCGAAGTGCACCTGGAAGTAGGCGGCGCGGTGGTCGATAGCCCTGACGCGTTGGGTGAAGGCGTCGGGCAGCGCGTCGGCGTCCATGAGGTGGATGAAGGTGGCGGTCGGATCGAGGTTGGACACCACGACCGGGGCGGTCGCGATCCCGCCGTCACCCAGCTCGACGCCGCGGACCGCGCCGCCGTCGACGACGATGCGAGCGGCCTTGACGTGGCGGCGCAGCTCCCCGCCGTGCCGCTCGAACAGGGCGCAGAGGTGGTCGGCGATCGTCCCCAGGCCGCCCTTCACCTTCGACATGGTGGCCGTCCCCGGCGACGCCAGCGCGAAGGCGAGGCACAACGCGCTCCCGGGCGAGTAGGGGCCGCGGAAGGTCGAGTTGACCGACAGGAAGGCCAGCATGCTGCGCACCGGCGCGTGCTTGACCGGGTCGGGCAGGTAGCGGTCGACCACGTCCATGACGCTCCCGAACATGGCGATGCGCAGGTTCTCGCGCTCCGCCTCGTTGGTGGCGCTCGCCCACATGTCGTCCAGGGACTTCGGTGGTGTGCGCACGTCGAAGCGGCCGATGGCCCGGGCCGGCGCCTCGGCCCAGGCCGCCACCTCGGCCATGCCGAGGACGGCCTCGATGCCGAGCGTCTCGCTGAGGTGCTCCAGCAGCCGTTCGGGGTCGGAGTAGAGGAGGATCGGCGGCTGCTCGCCCTCGTTGATGCTGGCCGACTGCACCTCCGGCTCGTAGATGGGGCACGACGCCAGGTCGAGGTCGGCGTAGATGTCGTTGGGGACCGGGAACTGGATGGAGCCCGCCAGCTCGAAGCGGTAGCCCCGGATCAGCTCGGTGGTCGAGGCCATCCCGCCGATGAAATGGTTCTTCTCCAGGCACAGGACGCGCAGGCCACCCCGCGCCATAACCGCGGCCGCGGTCAGGCCGTTGTGGCCGGCGCCGATGACGATGGCGTCGTAGTCGGGCACGGCACGGACTGTAGCGACCCTGCCGCCGGGGTCGCTGCGGTCGGCCCGGGGGGCCGGTGCGGCGCCGGCTCAGGCGGCGTGTGCGGCGGGCGCCGCCGCCTCCGCCCCCGCGTGCGGGTGCAGCCGTCCCCGGGTGCGGTAGAGCCAGTAGAGGACGCCGAACAGCGCGAGGAAGACGAAATTGAGGTAGCTCGTGTAGTTCCACGAGAACCCGTCGGGCACGATGGTCGACGGCCGGGTCGTCGGCACGATGCCGGCGCCGCGGAACACCGCCTCGGTGATGAGGCCGGCCGCCGACATCAGCGCCCAGAAGACCGCGAGCATGCGCAGCATCATGCGAGGCCCGTAGTAGCGCCGGTAGATGAACAGCAGGGGAAGGGTGATCAGGTCGGCGAAGATGAACGACACCACGCCGCCGAACGAGATCCCGCCCTTCCACAGCGCGGCGGCCAGGGCCACGTTGCCGATGGAGCACACGCAGGCGATGATCGCGATGAACGGACCGACCACCACGTTCTCGACGCTTGTCCAGAAGCCGTGCCCGCTGGCGAAGGCGGCCTGCCACACCGAGGTCGGCACCACCACGGCGAGGAACCCGGCCACCACGTACCCCACAACGAGCTCACGGCGGATCATGGTCAGGTCCGCCATGGTGTAAGTGGCGCTGTCGGTCCAGGTGGCCCTCGAGCGGACCCGCGCCGGCCACGATGCCGCGGGATCGGGCTCTGAAGCGCCGCCGCCGTGCATGTGCATGTGGTCGTGGTCGTGCTCGCCCGCCTGCGCCGCCGCCGTGAGGTGCTCGCGTGCCCGCACCACCGCCCGGCCCCGCAGCCACAGGGCGCCGAGGGTCGCCAGCAGCACGATCATGACGATGCCGCCCACGAACTCGGCCACCGCGAATTGCCATCCGATCAGCACGAGCAAGACGATGCCCATCTCGATCACCAGGTTGGTCGAGGCGAACATGAAGACCATGGCGGAGACGAAGTCGGCGCCCTTGGTGATCAGAGACTTCGCCATGGCCGTGGCGGCGTACGAGCACGACGACGACGCCATGCCGTAGCTCGAGGCGCGGAGCACCCCCGGGGCGCGGTGGTTCCCCAGCTTCCGCTGCATGGCGGCCGGGCTCACGAAGGTCTGGACCCCACCGGCGATCCCGAAGCCGAGCACGAGGGGCCACAGCGTCACCCAGAACATGAAGAAGGCCTCGCGGAGCGAGCGACCGATGTCCACCAGGAAGGTGGCCGTCCCGACCATTGCGCTCAACGCCGGCTCAGGACCGCACCAGCCGGCCGATGGCGGCCGATGCCTCGCTGAGCTTCTCCGCGGCCTCGTCCCCGCCCTGACGGACGGCGTCGGACACGCAGTGGGCCAGGTGCTCGTCCAGCAGTTGCAGCGCGACCGCCTGCAGCGCCTTGGTGGCCGCGGAGAACTGCTCGAGGATCTCGATGCAGTAGCGGTCCTCCTCCACCATGCGCTGGAGGCCCCGCACCTGGCCCTCCACCTTGCGCAGGCGCCGCAGGATCGCGTCCTTGTCGTCGATGTACCCGGGCTGTGCCACGCCGCACCTCCTCTTTCTTCTTCCCACCTTATACCCCCCTAGGGTATAGGCCAACCCGCACCACCGGCGCGGCGAGCCCCTCGGCAATCCCTCCACCGGTTCGCCCCGTAACGCGATGTGGAGGGCCCGCCTGCGGCCCTTTTTCAGGTGCATGTTCCGGGAATCCCCCTCCAGGAGGTCGCCATGGCACATCCGTCACACCAGTCACACCAGTCCCGCGTCAAGTCCCCGTACCCTCCGGTGCAGTCTCCGAGCGCCCGGCACCGGCGCGCGCCGGCACGCCGGACCCTCCGGACACTGCGGTCCCTCCGGACCGGCGCGTGCGTCGCGCTCGCCGTGTCCGCCGCGGCCGGCTTCGCCACCTTGGCCGCCGCCGGCGGCGGCGCGCCGGCCGGCGCCGCGCCGCCGCCCTTCCTGTCGCACTTCCACACCGTGACGAACCTCGGGACCACCGTTCCCGGCAACGGGGACGTCAACCCCTACGGCATCGTCCAGGTCCCGCAGACCGAGGGCAAGCTGGTGAAGGGCGACACCCTGATCAGCAACTTCAACGCCAGCTCCAACCTGCAGGGGACCGGCACCACGATCGTCGAGATGACCCCCCACGGCGCGCAGAGCCTGTTCGCCCAGATCGACCCCAACCACCTGCCCGGGCCCTGCCCCGGCGGGGTCGGCCTCACGACCGCGCTCACCGTCATCGGCGACGGCTTCGTCGTCGTCGGGAGCCTCCCCGTGACGGACAACGGGAACGGGTCGCCCATGCCTGGATGCCTCATCGTCCTCAACAACGAAGGCATGCCCGTCGAGACGATCGCCGGACACGGCATCAACGGACCGTGGGACCTCACCGCCGCCCACTTCGGCGTCGTCGATGAGCTCTTCGTCACCAACGTGCTCAACAACACCGTGCTCGCCGCGCCGACGCCCGACGGCACCGTCGTGCGCCTCGACCTCTTCGACTTCGGCGAGCGCGCGCCGATCCTGGTCGGCGCGACCACGATCGCCACCGGTTTCGAGGAGCAGCTCAACGGCAGCGCCCTCGTGATCGGCCCCACCGGCGACGCCCTCGGGGCCAACGACACGCTCTACGTGGCCGACTCGCTGATCAACCGCATCGGGGCGATCCCCGACGCCTCCACCCGGCATTCCGCCGCCATCAACGGCGGCATCACCGTGTCCGAGGGAGGCTCGCTCAACGACCCGCTCGGCCTGACGCTGGCGCCGAACGGCGACATCATCACCGTCAACGGGGGCGATCCGAACGCCGTGGAGACCACGCCGTTCGGGAACCAGGTCGACACCGTCCAGCTGGACCCGCTCCCCCAGGGGGCGGCGGGCGGCGACCTCTTCGGCCTGACCATCCCCCGCGACGGGAACAGCGTCCTGTTCGTGGACGACGGCGACAACACGCTGGAGCGCTTCGGTCCCGGCTAGACCGGCCGGGCGTTCACCACGCTCGCTCGAGCGCGGCCCGGTCCCACCCCGCCCGTTCGGCCGCCGCCTCGTACGTGCTCTGCAGGAACGTGAGGAGCACGGTGTCGGGGTCGGCGGCTGTGCGGACGGTCTCGTAGGGGAGGATGAACTCGCGCAGCTCGGCGTCGTACGCCGCGCCCTCCGGAGCCACAGGCCACTCGGCGTAGCCGTCCGGCTCGGGGTAGGCGTACGAGTAGAACGACCCCTCGGCGCTGCCACCGGGCCAGAACCCGCAGCTGCTCACCTCGTGGCTGTAGGCCAGCTCCATCACCCAGTCGGCGCAGTTGGGCGCGCCGCCGGGATGCTTCGGCGCCGGGCGCCCCGAGAAGCGCGTCGTGGCGAGGTCGAGCGCGCCCCAGAAGAAATGGACCGGGCTCGCCTTGCCGATGAAGCGGTCCCGGAACTGCGTCATGACCCGGTGCGCCTGGACCAACGCCAGCCAGAAGTCGTGCACCGCGGCCGCGTCGTAGTCGTAGTGCGTCTCGTCCTCGGCGAAGGGGATGGCCTCGACCACTTCGACCGGGCGGCCCAGGATGGAGACGCTGATGCCGAGGTCACCGAGCGCCGCCATCGTCGCCTCGTAGAAGCGTGCAACCGACTGTGGCTCCAGAAGGACCTCCGCGTGCTGGCCGTCCGTGGTACGCAACCCGAGGCGATGGTCGACGAGGTCGAACTCCATCTCCAGCCCGAGGTCGCCGGCGTGCGTCAGCGAGGTCGTCAACCCGCGGCTCGAGACGTAGAACGGCACCTGCCACCAGTGGTTCCTCATCGGCTCGAGCGCCAGCCGGACCTTGCCCACGATCTGGGTCCACATGTGGAAGGTCGTGCGCGTGTCCTCCCAGCGCGAGAGCGTCAACTGGGGCCAGTTGTCCTTGGCGTCGGTCACCCGGCCTCCTTCCTCAGCCTACGCGCTGCGGCGCATGCCGAGCCGCTCGGTCTCCCGGTCGCGCCGATCAGCCGCTGGGTTGCAGCGTGACGGCGGCGTCGGGCTCCACGACGTGGAAGCTGAAGCTCTCCTCGAGATACAGACGGACGACGTCGGCGTCGTGGTCGCTGTACCCGATGGAGATGTCCTGTCCGCAGTCGAGCACGAAGTCCCCGCCGCGCAGGCTGAGCACCACGCCCCCCTGCACCCCCGGAGCCCAGACGAGCGGGCCGCCCAGGATGTCGCGCAGGTGGTCGAAGAGCAGATGGCCGCCGTGCTCGTCGGTCTCGACGATGCTCGTGTAGATCTCGGGGCCGATGGCGAGCCCGTAGGGCCCGCCGATGCCCGAGCGGCGGAGCACATCGGTCGCCTGCGCCACCACCTTCGGGTATTGCTCAACGTCCGCCTCTATCGCGATCGGCGGATGCGAGCTGGACTCGGTGATCCCGAGCATCCCTGCGGATGCATAGCCGTGGAAGACGGTCACGTTCTCGCCCAAGGAGATCTGGCGCACCGCATCGTCCAGCTCGCGCAGCTCTATGTTGCTCGCGCCGCGGTCGGCGTCGTCGAGCTCCGGCCGCGAGACACGGAACTCCGCCCGCAGCTCGACGAGCGGCAGGACGCGGCGCTGCATGGCGGAGACGCCCTCCGTCGGGCTCGACACCTCGCTCACCCGGCCCAGGTCGGTGGCCGAATGCCCCCACCCGTGGGGGCCGCTGAGGTCGACGAGCTTGCGGGCGGCCAGCTGGGTGGCGAGCCGCCCCTTGGCCTCGTCCTCTATTTGGGACCAGGCCGCTTCGGAAATCGGTGCGAGATCGCGGTAGAGATGATCCATCACTCACGCCCTCGCAGGCTGCCGATGCCGAGCGAGCCGGGCGCGACGAGCGCGTCCTCTCCGCCGGCCTCGGCCTCGGCCTCGACCTCGGTCACGGGCTCGGTCGTGAAGAGGTAGGTGCGGAGATGGCGGTCCAGCACCGGGTCGCGCCTCCGCAGCCACTCGAGCGTCATGGAAGCGTGCTCCTTCTCCTCGTCCCGGTTGTGGGCGAGGACGTCGGCCAGGCTCGAGTCCTGGGTCGCGTGCACCCGCTGGTCGTACCAATCGACGGCTTCGAGCTCCTCAATGAGAGACGCGAACGCCCGGTGGCGGTCGATCGTCTCCTCGCCGAGCAGCTCGGCCGCCTCGTGGAGGCCTTCGCTCGCCATGGTCTCGTCTCTCCTCGGGGTCCGGGTCACTCCCTCCGACGGGAGCGACGTCGCCGTCAGTATGCAATACCCGCTGGTTCTTTTCCCGCCCGAGTGCCCATCCGAAACCCGGACCGCAGCCTGCCCGGTCCGGCCGCCCGGGGCCAGGCAGGGCAGAATGGGGAAAGGAGGTGTCGAGGATGGCGATGGGCAACCGTCCGGAGGTGAAGACGGCGCCGGCTCCGATCGTCGCGCTCGACGTAAACCTGATGGCACAACAGCTTGCCACTGCGATGGCCCGCGTTCCGTTTCGCCATCCTCTTTCGGGTGATTCCTCACCGGCGACGAACTTGGCCATTTCCGTGACCCGCGAATTCATCGCGCGCCTTCATGGGCTATTCCTCGTCGTTGCGGATCCCGGAGTTCCGGTCGCTCGAGCTCGTGATGGACAACGTCTGCAAGGTGATCATGCCGCCCTTCGTCCGGTCGCTCGACGTCGAGAGCCATCCGATGGAGCTCGGTGGCGTACCGGGAATCCTCTACCGGCCACGCCACACGGATCCGGTCGGAGGCCTGCTCTATTTGCACGGTGGCGGTTACATCGGGACGTCCCCCCAGATGTACGCCTTCTTCACCGCTCGGGTATGCCGCGACACGGACTGCGCGGTATTCGTCGCCGACTACAGACTCGCGCCCGAGTTCCCGTTCCCGGCCGGCGCGGAGGACGCCGCGGCCGTGTACGCGGACATCGTCGAACGGGGCGTCCCGCCCGAGCGCATCTTTTTGGCTGGGGACTCGGGTGGTGGGGGGCTGGCCACCACGCTCATGCTCCAGTGCCGTGACCTCATGCTCCCCGGCCGGCCCGCCGGACTCGTGCTGTTCTCACCCGAGGTGGACCTCCTGCTCGACGAGCCGTCCATCACGGAGAATGCCCCGCGCGACATCCTGCCCTGGAACATCCCGACGGCTGCCTACCTGCACGGAATCGACCCAACCAGCGCGGAGGTGTCCCCTCTCACCGCAGACCTCTCGGGCTTCCCGCCCACTTGCGTGACGTGGGGCGGCGACGAGATGTTCCGAGATTCGATCCGGGGCTACGTCGATCGTCTCCGCGTGGCCGGGGTGCCCACCGAGGCCCAGGAGTTTCCGGGGATGTTCCACGTCTTCCAGATCCTGATGCCCTGGGCGGACTCCAGTCGGGCAGCCTTCCGGCTGGTGCGGAGCTTCATCCACAAGATCGTGGCGGACGCACCGCCCCTGGCCAAGAAGAACTGGTACGAGGGCTGACGGGCTGACTCCCCTATCAACCGGCGCCGAAGGAGGAAAAAGTGACCCCTGCTCTGAAGAAGGCGCTCTACACCGCCGAGGCCACCGTGCACGGAGGCCGTGACGGGCACGGGCGGTCCTCCGACGGCGTCCTGGACCTCGACATCAAGCCCCCTCCCGAAGTGGGCGGGCCCGGCGGCGCGACGAACCCCGAGCAGCTCTTCGCCCTGGGCTACGCCGCCTGCTTCCAGAGCGCGATGTCCGTCGTCGGCCGGCGCATGAAGGTGGACACCAGCGCCTCCGAGGTCACGGGGCGGGTGACGCTGGGCACGATTGAAGGAGGCGCCTTCAACGTCGCCGTCGAGCTCGACGTGCACATCCCCGACGTCGACGAGGAGACGGCGAACAAGGTGGTGGCCGCGGCGCACGAGGTGTGCCCGTACAGCAATGCCACCCGGGGGAACGTCGAGGTGACGCTCAAGATCCTCTGAGCGGGATCCCTCAGCTCCCCGGTTGGACGGGGCCCCGCTCCAGTCAGGCGCGCGCCGGCGTGCGCCCCATGGGTGCCGCCGTCATCGTCCGCAATTCCTCCGCGCAGGAGCCGATCACCGCGGCGAGCGCTGGGCTCTTCACGTCGGCCGTCCAGCGCTCGAACGCGACCTTGAAGATGGTCATCCCGGTTTC
The DNA here is from genome assembly GCA_963834405.1 of uncultured Acidimicrobiaceae bacterium. Classification (GTDB taxonomy): domain Bacteria; phylum Actinomycetota; class Acidimicrobiia; order Acidimicrobiales; family RAAP-2; genus Bog-473. The sequence goes on from CAWIBX010000006.1 coordinate 344,686, forward strand.
CGCCGCCAGCGCGGCGGACGGATCCGGTACGCGGCGTCGCCGCAACGCGTCGGCCAGGGCCGACGCCAACCTCGAGAGCTTCACCTGCTCGCGCTCCTGAAGCTCAACGTTCGCTGCAATGATCGCCTGCCGGTCTCGTGCGAAATCGCGCCGCTCCTCGAAGATGTCGGTGGCCGCGCCGGTGAATGCCTGCACCACCGTGTCGATGGCGGACAACGAAGGCGGGGCCTCTTCGACGCGCCCGACGAGAAAGTCCTGCAGCATGCCGGCGCCTCCGAACAGCACCTCGCGTTTGTCCGCGTAGTGCCGGAAGAAGGTCCGCTCGGTGAGGCCGGCCCGTTCGGCGATGTCCGCCACCGTCGTGTTCTCGAAGCCGCGCTCGCGGTACAGCTCCATCGCCGCCTGCTCCAGGCGCCCCCGCGCGTCGGGTTCCCATCGGCCCATGGACCGATGGTACTTGACAGTGATGTCAGGGACTGTCATGATGATGACAGCAACTGACATCAGCAGGTGATGTCATCGATCCAGGGAGTGCTCCCCCTTTCCCCGGGAGGGCGCCCCACGAGCGGGAGGTACCCCCATGCGTGTCCTCGTCACCGGCGCGTCCGGACACATCGGCTCCGCCGTCATCCCCGAGCTCCTTGGCGCCGACCACCAGGTCGTCGGCCTCGCCCGTTCGGACGGCGCCGCGGCTGCCATCTCAGCCCTCGGCGCCGAGGTGCGCCGGGGTGACCTCGACGACCTCGACGGGCTGCGGGAGGCGGCGGACGCCGCCGACGGCGTCATCCACCTCGCGTTCAAGCACGAGTTGAACGACCTCGTGCGCGCCGCCACCTCGGACCTGATGGCCGTCGAGGCGATGACGGCCGCGCTCAAGGAATCCGACAAGCCCTTCGTCGTCACCTCGGGGACCCTCCTGCTGGCCTTCGCGGCACCGGGCCGCCTCGGCACGGAGGACATCACGATGGAGAGCGGTCCGCGCGTGGACTCGGAGAACACGGCGATCGCCGCCGCCGGCAGCGGCGTCCGGTCCTCGGTCGTGCGGTTGCCACCGATTGTGCACAGTTCGCTCGACCACCACGGCTTCACCCACCGGCTGATCGCGACCCGCGCGACAAGGGGATGTCGGCCTACGTCGGTGACGGCTCCAACCGGTGGCCGTCGGTACACACGTTGGATGCGGCGCACCTGTACCTGCTCGCGCTCGAGGCCGCGCCGGCGGGGTCGCATCTCCACGCGGTGGCCGACGAGGGCGTGCCCTTCCGCGACATCGCAGGTGTCATCGGCCGCCACCTCGACGTGCCCGTGGTCTCCATCCCTCCCGAGGACGCCCTGGAGCACTTCGAATTCCTCGGACCAATGGTCGTGCTCGACAACCCGTCGTCGAGCACGCATACCCGCGACCTGCTCGGCTGGCAGCCGACGCACGCGGGACTCCTCGAAGACCTCGACGAGGGGCACTACTTCGCGTAGCTCCGGCGCGCGGGCGAGGTGAGTCGTCCGCCGGATCAAGCCTCGACGGCTTCTCCTCCCACCGAGCGCCGGACCGCGGCGTGCAGGCTGTTCGGGGTGATGACGCCGAGGTACTGGCCTTCATGCACGACGGGGAGCCAGCGGACGTCGTGCTGGAGCATCTCGCCGAAGGCGGCCCGCAGCGAGGTACCCAGAGGGACCTGCACCTCGAACGGAAGCAGGTTGTCCTCGACCGACCCGGTCAGGCTGGGCTCGAGGTCGATCCATCCGTGCAGATGGCCGTCGCCGTCCACCACGACGGCCCAGCGGCTGTCCGCGCCGGCGGCGGCGGCGCGGGCATCGAGCATGGACATGTCGAGTGACACCTGGGGCGGATGGAAGAGCGAGTCGGGGTCAACCGGCAGCACGGTCAGCCGACGCACGCCTCGATCGGCACCCACGAAGTCGGCCACGAAGGGAGTGGCCGGCCGTCCCAACACCTGGCTCGGCGTGTCGTACTGCTCCAGATGGCCGCCCTTGGACAGGACCGCGATCTTGTCCCCGAGCAGCGTGGCCTCGTCGATGTCATGCGTGACGAAGACGATCGTCTTCTTGAGCTTCTCTTGCAGTTGGAGCAGCTCCTGCTGGAGTCTCTGCCGGGTGACCGGGTCCACCGCGGCGAAGGGCTCGTCCATGAGCAGCACAGGAGGGTCGCCCCCGAGCGCGCGAGCCACGCCCACCCGCTGGCGCTCGCCGCCCGACAGCTCGTGCGGGAAGCGGCGGCGGTAGTCCTGGGGACTGAGGCCGACGAGGTCCAACAGCTCGTCGACGCGCGCGTCCACCCGCGCCTTGTCCCAGCCGAGCAGGCGGGGCACCGTGGCCACGTTGTCGGCCACCCGCCGGTGCGGGAAGAGGCCCCCCTGCTGTATGACGTAGCCGATCCCACGGCGCAGCTGGACCGGGTTCATCTTCAGGACGTCGGTGCCGTCGATGAGGATCCGCCCGCCCGAGGGCTCTATCAGCCGGTTGATCATGCGCAGGGTCGTGGTCTTCCCGCAGCCGGACGGCCCGATCAGGATGCAGAGCTCGCCGTCGTCCACGGTCAGGCTGAGGTCCGCCACAGCGACGGAGTCGGCGCCGTAGCGCTTGCTCACCCCGTCGAGCGTGATCACCAGCGACCAGGTTATGGCCTGCCCGGAGCAGCCGCACCGACCGGCGCCGGCCGCGCCCGAGTCAGGGCGAGGCGGACCGTCCGCGTCGCCGGGTAACGTCGGTCCGGTGCTGCTCGGGACGAACCCGTTCTTCCGATGGAGCTACGTCACGAGCAACTGGTCGCAGATTCAGGGCGACCTGGTCCAGCACATCTGGCTGACGCTCATCGCCGTCGCCATCGGCACGGTGATCTCCATTCCGCTCGCCGTCGTGGCGTGGCGCTACCGCCTCGTCCGCGCGCCCATCTTCGGTTTCGCCAGCACGCTCTACATCATTCCCTCGCTGGCGCTCTTCGCCATCCTCGGCCCGATCACCGGCTTCGTCCCGCCGGGGTCGTACAAAACGGCCGAATTCGCACTGGTCGGCTACACCATGCTCATCCTGATCTGGAACACCGTGGCGGGCCTGAACGCGGTGCCGGAGGACGCCCGGGAGGCCGCGACCGCGCTCGGCTACTCGCCCACCGCCGCGTTGGTGAGGGTCGACCTGCCGCTCGCGTTGCCGTACATCTTCGCCGGCCTGCGCGTCGCCACCGCCACGGTTATCGGGCTGGTCACGGTCACCGCCTTGATCGGTCTCGGCGGCCTCGGCCAGCAGATCACGTACGGCTTCACCATCGGGTACAACACCCCGATCATCGTCGGCCTGGTGTTGTCGATCGCACTGGCCGCGGTGGCGGACCTGCTCATCGTCGGGACCGAGCGCATCCTCGTTCCCTGGGTGAGGACCCGGCGCATACGGAGCGTGGGCTGATGTCGTTCCTGGCCCACGTCTTCGGGTGGTTCACCTCGTCCGCCAACTGGACGGGAGACCAGGGGATCCCCGTCCTGTTCTGGCACCAGCTGAAGTTGGTGGTGGCCGTCGTCCTGACGGCCCTGGCGCTCGGTGGCGGGCTCGGAGTCTTCCTCGGTCACACGGGCCGGGGCAGCCTGGTCGCGGTGAACGCGGCCAACGCGTTCCGGGCGGTGCCGACGCTGGCCTTGCTCACCCTCCTCGCCATTCAGCCCTCCATATCGCTCAAATGGGACGGCTTCCTCGCAGCCTGGCTGGCGCTGACCGCGCTGGCGATCCCGCCCATCATGACCAACACCTACGTCGGCGTGCGCGAGGTCGACGCCGACGTGCGCGACGCGGCCAAGGCGGTGGGGCTCACCGGGGGCCAAGTGCTCCGGACGGTGGAGGCGCCGCTCGCCGTCCCGTTCGTCATGGCGGGCGTGCGCACGGCGTCGATCGAGGTGGTCGCCACCTCGACCCTGGCCGCCTACGTCAGCTACACCGACCTGGGCACGTACGTCATCGCCGGCCTCAACACCAACGACACGGTGGTGGCATTCAGCGGCGCACTCCTGGTCGCCGCCATGGCGGGCCTGATGGCGCTCCTGCTCGGTCTCCTGACCAGGGTGCTGACGCCGCGGCCGCTGCGGCACCACATGGAGTCCCGCTCCCTGCGGTCCGGCGGAATGGGGCGGCGGCCTGCCCCTTCGGTCTGAACACCGGAATCCCGAGCGAGCTAGTAGGGTTTCAATTCCCCGACAGCGCCGTTACAGTCTCGCCAACTCGACGGGCTCGAGTCCCCCTACAGAACGAAGAGGTATCCCCATGCGTCTCCCCCGTTTCCTCGCCGTCGGAGCGCTGGCCGCGCTGGCCGCGACCCTGGTGGTGCCGGCCGCGTCGGCCTCGGCGGCGAGCCGGGCGTCGTCGTCCAAGCCGACCATCGTGATCGGCTCGACCAACTTCGAGGAACAGGCGATCGTCTCGAACATCTGGGCGGACGTCCTCAAGAAGGCGGGGTATCAGGTCACGGTCGAGCCCGCGCTGGGGACCCGGGCGATCGTGGTGCCGGCGCTGGAGAAGGGGCAGATCAACCTGGAGCCCGACTACGCCGCGTCGCTGCTCGGCTTCCTGCACGGGGGCAACCCGCAGAAGGCGGGCGACAACATCACGACTGCCATCCCGGCGGACCAGAAGGCGCTCGCCTCCTTCGGCGTGACCGTGCTGCCGGCGTCGAAGGCGCTCGACACGAATGTCTTCGCCGTGACCAAGGCGACGGCGAACAAGGACCACCTGACCACGATCTCGAGCCTGAAGCCGTACGCCTCGAAGATGACGCTGGGCGGCCCGCCCGAGTGCCCGACCTTCGCGGGGTGCGAGCCCGGCCTGAAGAAGGTGTACGGCCTCAACTTCTCCGGCTTCAAGTCGCTCGACGAGGCCGGGCCGCTGAGCGTGGCCGCGCTCAAGAACGGTGAGGTACAGGTCGTCGAGCTCTTCTCGAGCGATGGCAACGTGGTCTCCAACAACTTCGTCGCGCTGACCGACAACAAGCACCTCGAGGGCGCCGACTACATCGTGCCGGTGATCCGCAAGTCGGTGGACACGGCGGGCGTGGCGAGTGTGCTCAACAAGATCGATGCGAAGCTGACCACCGACGCGATCTCGAAGTTGAACCTCGACGTGACGTCGCAGCAGGAGCAGCCGGCGGCGGTCGCCCAGACCTGGGTGCAGTCGGTCGGCGGCTGAGTTCTTCGGCCGGGCGGCTCCGGCTCCTGCTCCGGCTTGGGCCGGCTCCGGCTCAGGAGCCGGGGACAGACTGCTCGCCGGCCAGGAGGTAGCCCGCGCCGCCGCCGGTGACGACGATGGCGAGGAACTGGTCGGCGGCGTTCTGGCCCGACCGTGACCCGTAGAACGGCGCGTCGAAGTTGAACACGCCCCCGTCGGCCGCGACGAGCCAGTAGCCACCCGTCATCGGGTCGGCGCCCATGCCGACCACGGGCTGAGCGAGCGGCGTCCCGCCCATGGAACCCTCGTAACCGGCGTCGCCGAAGCTGAAGATGCCGCCGTCGGCGGCGACGAGCCAGTAGCCGTTGCCGCTCGGTGTCGCGGCCATTCCCACGACGGGCTGATTGAGCGGGGTTGCGCCCATGGAGCCGTGGAAAGCGGCGTCGCCGAAGCTGAAGATGCCGCCGTCGGCGGCGACCAGCCAGTAGCCGTTGCCACTCGGAGTCGCGGCCATGGCCACGATCGGCTGGTTGAGCGGGGTCCCGCCCATGGAGCCGTGGAAGGCGGCGTCGCCGAAGCTGAAGACACCGCCGTCGGCGGCGACCAGCCAGTAGCCCTTGCCGCTGGGAGTCGCGGCCATGCCCACGATGGGCTGGTTGAGCGGGGTCCCGCCCATGGAGCCGTGGAAGGCGGCGTCCCCGAAGCTGAAGATGCCGCCGTCGGCCGCCGCCAGCCAGTAGCCCTGCCCGCTGGGGGTGGCGGCCGCGGCGACGAGCGGCTGGTTCGAGGTCACCGGTGATCCCGGCGAGGGCGCGGCGGCAAAGGGGTAGACGGCGCTCTGCACCGGGCCCGAACGCACGGAGGAGGCCCCGCAGATGGAGACGAACGAGTAGCCCCGGGCCTCGAGCTCGGTGATGATCTGCGGCAGCGCCGCCACGGTCTGGGACCGGTTGCCCCCGGCGTCGTGCATGTCGACCACGGCGCCGGGGAAGGCGGCGCCCACCACGCTCTGGACGATGGCCGCGGTCCCCGGGAGGGTCCAGTCCTTCGGATCGATGGAGTAGCTCATGGTGGTCAGCCCGCGGGACGCGATCTGGCCGAGAACGGTGGCGTTCCAGGCGTTGTAGGGAGGCCGGACGCATGTGGGGGTGCGGCCGGTCAGCGAGCGGATCTCCTTCTGGGTCTGGTCGACCTGCTGCACGAACCCCGAGACGGGGATGGTGGTGAGATCCGGGTGGCTCCAGGTGTGGTCTTCGACGGGGTAGCCCGCTGCGGCCACCATCTGGGTGTATTGGGGATAGGCGGCGACTTCGTCGCCGATCTCGAAGAACGTGGCGGGTATGTGGTAGCGCTGCAGAACCGACAAGACCTGGGGGGTGTACGGCCCGGGACCGTCATCGAAGGTCAGCGCGATCACCTTCTGCCCAGCCGTGCTCTGTCCGCCCGGCGCCTGGTAGGTGTAGAAGGCGGGTGCCGGAGCGGGCGTGGCGGCGGCGCCGCCTGTTCCTCGACCGGGAAGATTCACGGGGGACGGTGCGTCCGACACGAGCCAGCCGGCGGCCAGGGCGAGGCCGAGCGCGACCAGCGTGGCGGTCCTGGCGCGGCGACGGAGGGTGCGCGGTTGTCTCACGGGACAGTGACTACTCCTTCTGGCCCAGCGGGAACAGGGTCCTCTTACCTTTTTGATCCGTTCCGTGCGTGGCTGTCACATTCCGCGGAGGTAGGGGGTCTACATGGCGAAAGGGACAACGACAGACGATGCAACGAAGGAGATCACCATGGAAGCCCGACTGAACCCGTATTCCAGCCCCCTCGCGGGGAAGTTCGTGAAGTACATCAATTCGGCGGGCGCCGTCGTGAGCGAGTCCGGCCTGCCGGTCGCCACGCAGGAGCTCGTGAAGATCCGGGCCAGCCAGATCAACGGCTGCGGCTTCTGCACGGACATGCACACCAAGGACGCCGCGCACGCCGGGGAGACCGCACAGCGGCTCAACCTGGTCGCGGTGTGGCGCGAGGCGACCGTGTTCACCGAGGCCGAGCGGGCCGCTCTCGAGCTCGCCGAGCAGGGCACCCGGATCGCCGACGCGGCCGGAGGCGTCACCGACGAGGCGTGGGACAACGCGGCCAAGCACTACGACGAGGACCAGCTCACCGCGCTGGTGTGCCTGATCGGCCTGATCAACGTCTACAACCGGATGAACGTCATCACCCGGCAGCCCGCAGGCGACTACGCGCCGGGCCAGTGGAACTAGCGGTGGGACCGGCGGGGCGACCGGTCGGGCGGCCAGCCGGGCGACCAGCGGGCACAATGGACGCATGAGCGCCGACCTCGACGAGCTGCGCCGGCTGCGGCGGGCCCGCGACCAGATGGACCGCGAGTACGACCAGCCGCTCGACGTCCAGGCCCTCGCCCGCACGGCCCTGATGTCGACGGCGCACTTCAGCCGGCGATTCCGCGAGGCCTACGCCGAGACGCCGTACTCCTACCTCATGACCCGGCGGGTCGAGCGGGCCAAGGCGCTGTTGCGCCGCGGCGACATGGGCGTGACGGACGTCTGCTTCGCGGTCGGGTGGACGAGCCTCGGTTCCTTCTCGGCCCGGTTCACCGAGATCGTCGGCGAGTCGCCGTCCGCGTACCGCGCCCGCAACCACGAGGAACTGCGCGTCATGCCGACCTGCCAGTCGATGGTCGTGAACCGGACGCGCCGGGACGGTGCGACGGCACCGAAACAGAGCAGTTTCGAAGAAGCATTCGTCACGGCGCCCGCGTAACGTCATACCCATGACCGTTTCCCTCAGCATCGTGCACATCACCGTTGACGACCCCGAGGCCGCTCTCGCCTTCTACCGCGACACGCTCGGCCTGACCGTGAGCCTCGACGTCGCCAACGACGGCTTCCGCTGGATCACCCTGGTGAGCGACAGCCAACCCGAGATCGGGATCGTGTTGTCTCAGCCTCACGGAGGGCGCTCCCAGGAGGACGGGGACGCGCTGGCGGCCCTGCTCGCCAAGGGCGAGCTGTACCCCGTCCACTTCAAGACCGAGGACCTCGACGCGACCTTCGACAAGGTGGCCGGCACGCCCGGGGTGGAGGTGCTCCAGGAGCCCACGACCCAACCGTGGGGCAAGCGCGACGCCGCCGTGCGCGATCCGGCCGGCAACCGGCTCCGCATAGAGCAGGCGTAGCCCAGCCCGGGTGCCGGCCCAGGTGCCGGTCCAGGCCGCCGGACAGTTCCGTCGGACAGTCAGTACGCGGCGTTGTTCTCGAAGTAACGCCGGGGCACGTCCGCCAGCATCGTCTCGATCTGGGCATCGGTCACGCCGCGTTCACGGATGTAGGGCAGGACGTCGTCGTGGATGTGCAGGTAGTTCCACTGCGTCATCAAGGCAAGAATGTTGGGGTCGATCATGTCGATGTAACACGCGGCGTCGTGGGCGAGGACCATGCGGTCCGCGTAGCCGCGCCGACACATCTCGATCAGCGTGTCAGCCCGTGTCTCGAAGGTCGTCTCGACGTTGATGCCAAACCGGTCCATGCCGAGAATGAATCCTGCATCGGCCAGCGCGCTCAGGTGTTCCACGTCATTGCTGTCGCCTGAGTGGCCGAGGACGACACGGGTCGGGTCGACGCCCTCCTCGCCGCAGAGCAACTTCTGAACTTCAAGCCCGTTTTGGGAGCCCGGATGGGTGTGGACGGTGATGGGCGCACCGGTCTGACGGTGGGTCCGCGCCACGGCGCGCATGACCCGGGCCACGCCGTCGGTCATGCCCTTGTGGTCAATGGCGCACTTCAGAAAGGCGGCCTTGACGCCGGTGTCGGCGATGCCCTCGGTGATGTCGCCGACGAACATGTCCACCATGGGGTCCGGAACGTCCATGCCCAGGGCAGCCGAAAGCGCGGGGCCGCGGTAGTAGAAGAAGAACGGGATCTGGTCGTAGGTGTAGCACCCGGTCGCAGCGACGATGTTGAGCTCCGGCACCTGCTCGGCGATGCGCTGGATCCGCGGGACGTAGCGGCCGAGCCCCACGACGGTGGGATCCGCGATGCTGCGGATCCCCTGGGCGGCGAGGGCCTTGAGCTTGCCGACGGCGTCGGCGACCCGGTCGTCCTCGCTGCCCCATTCGGACGGGTAGTTCCGTTGCACATCAGCATCGAGGACGAAGACGTGCTCGTGCATGTAGGTGGGCCCGAGGTCGGCGGTGTCGATCGGACCCCGGACCGTCTCAACCGTTGCCATCTCCCTTGCTCCTTCTGCTCACCGCTCGGCCGCCGAGACTCTATTGAGACGCCATCCGGCACGCCGGATATGCTGGCAGGTGCGAGGGTCTCGCGGCCGCAGCGTGGTTGCCGACCACAGGTGGGTGGCGGTTCGAGCGATAGTGACTATGACTCTTACTTACGGCGCCCGCCGGCGCCGCCGGCGCCGCCGGTACCGCCGCGAGGACTGCGAATGGATTCAGCGGGAACTGCACCTCGTCACTGCAGCTACGGAAGCGACGGAGAAGCCGTGGGGAATCGGCTTCCAGGCGTGGTCGGCGACGGAAGAGGCGGTGGCGTTATCCCTGACCTTCGAACCCGCCGCCGTCATGCTGTCCTTCGGCGACCCACGGCGGCTCGCCGCGCCCGTGGCCGACGCGGGGATCCCGTTGATCATTCAGGTGACCGTCCTCGGCGAGACGGAACGCGCGCTTGAGCTCGGTGCCGCGGTCATCGTGGCGCAGGAAATGGAAGCCGGGGGTCACAGTGGCGGAAGGGCGACGTTGCCGTTCGTCCCCGCCGTGGTCGACCTGGCCGGGACGACCCCCGTGCTCGCCGCGGGCGGGATCGCCGACGGGCGCGGTCTCGCGGCGGCGCTCATGCTCTGCGCAGCGGGGGCTCTCCTCGGCACACGATTTCAGGCAACCCCCGAGGCGCTCGTCTCGCCCCAGACGGCGCAGGCGATCGTCGACCACCGGGGCGAGGACACTGAGAAGACACGGCTGTTCGACATCGCGGGTCGCCGCGCCCCGTGGCCTTCCGACTATGCCGCCCGGGTCCTGCGCAACGAGTTCCTGGAGCGATGGCGCGGGCGGGAGGACGTCCTCGACTCGGACGACGACGCCAAACGCCGTTTCCAGGAGGCCGTCGACACAAAGGACGCGTCGGCCGTCCCGATCTGGGCGAGCGAGGCCATCGATCTCATCGGCTCCGTCGTGCCGGCGGCAGAACTCGTCGAGCGGATCGTCCGCTCGGCTCACGATGTCATGGCGCGCACGGCGGGCGTGCTCGAACCCGGCTCGACCGGTTGAGCGCGAGCGGCTCCTACGCGGGTTGTCCGGCGAGCTGCTCCAGCGTCCGGACGAGGTCGGTGAACCGTTCGGCGCCGAGTTCGGCGACGAACGTGTCCTCGGTCGCCTGGACGGCCTCCCCGATGATGGTTGAGGCCCGCCGGCCCTTCCGCGTGAGCAACAGGTCCGTCCGGCGGCGATCGGCCTCATTGGGCTTTCGTTCGACGAGCCCCGCCGTCACGAGAGCGTCGACAAGCTTCGAGACGGCCTGCTTGCTGATTCCCATCTCGCGTATCAGCTGGCTGGCGTCGGTGGCGCCCCGCGCCAGGCTCATCAGCGCCCAGAACCCGGGCTGGGGCAACGCTTCGTACCCGTTTTCCTCCAGGCGCTGCCTGATGGCGGCCCGGTAGCGCTGGTTCGAGCGGCGGAGCAGCCAGGGCAGGGTTGGCGAGTTAGTCATTCTAGTTGACAGTCTATCATATAGACCAATAAGCTTGGGGCGATAGGTCGAAAAATAAGGAGCAAGGAGCCCTGATGCCCTACGGCAGCGGTCCCGTCATCCGGCAAGCCATGCAGCATGCGACCCCGTGGCAGCGCTATCTCATCGCCGTGGCCATGGTCGTGCTCGGTGTCGTGCTCGTGCTCGTCGGGCACGTCGCCGGCGGCCTGCTGGCCGTGGCCGGCGTCCTGTTGCTCTTTCGCATGATCCGCTATCGCCCACGCCGGAGACAGGGCGCGGCGGCTGCAGCGACGCAGGAGGGCGTTCGGCCCTGACTGCGCCCTCGCCGCGTGCCGCCGTCGTCGCCGGCGTGCTGGTCCTCACCGCCATGGTGCTGGCCGCCTGTGGGGGCCCTAGCCGCAGCGGCTCGGCGAGGCCGACAACGACGTCTTCCACGGTCTACCGCTGGGGCGTGGTCGGCAACAGAGGCGCGATCACCCAACTGGAGCTGGACAAGCCGACCGTCGTCGCAGGAATAAAAGGCACCATCGTGCAGATCGCCACGTCGAACTCCGATGGCTACGCCCTCACCTCGACCGGCGCCGTGTTCGCCTGGGGAGTCAACAGCTACGGCGAACTCGGGGACGGACACCTCACGCCCTACGAGACGAAGGCGGTCGAGGTGGACTTCCCCGCCGGCGTCACGATCACGTCGCTCCCCAACCCCATGCCCTTCGACGCCGGGCTAGCCATCGACTCGACGGGTCACGTCTGGGGCTGGGGCCTCAACGGAGTCGACGACCTCTGCCTCTCCGGCCTCGTCGAATCGAGACCCCAGCAGCTTCCGCTGACCGGCGTGACCCTCGCCACCGGCGCCCGTACCCACGCCCTCTTCGATTCCCACGGCACCGTCTATGCGTGCGGGGACAGCGATGCCGGCGAGCTGGGCGACGGCTTGACCACCACTGCCAGCACGCCGACCCCGGTCGTCGGATTGCCGAACGGCCTGAAGGTCACCGCGCTCACGTCCTCGTGGGAGGGATCGGGGGCGCTGCTCGCCAACGGCAGTTACTACAACTGGGGCTACAACGCGGCGGGCCAACTCGGCAACGGTTCGACCGCCAACAGTGCCGTGCCCGTCAAGGTCGCGTTGCCAGGCCCCGTGACGCAGGTGTTCCAGGGCGGGAGCGGGGCGAAGAACGGCCAGACAATCGCCATCCTGAAGAACGGCGCTGTCTGGGCGTGGGGCAACAACGACCGGGGGCAGCTGGGCCTCGAATCCCGGACCGACTCCCACGTGCCGGTGCCGGTGCACGTCCCGAAGAACGTCCGCTTCGTCAAGGTGACCTCGGGCGGCTACGCCAGCTACGCCATCGACTCGAGCGGACGGCTGTGGGCTTGGGGCGACAACCGGAGCGGGCAACTCGGCACCGGATCGGGCACACGACTGGCGACGCTTCCGGTCGACGTCGGCCTCCGTCTCACCCAAGTGTCGTCCACGGCGCAGAACGTCGCCGGATTCGGGCGACGTTGAGGTTCAACCCACGGAGGGCAACACCACGCTGCATTGCACCGGCTGGGCGCTTCCGGGGTCGAGGGCGTTGAGGATGTCCTGGGCCACGTTGGGGTCGGCGGCCACTGACAGGTGGTCGGCCAGATCCTGCGGGCACTGATCCTGGACCAGGATGTTGTCCACAGAGATGTCCGTCGCCGTGTTCGCACAGGCGGGGTTGATGAAGTCGCTCGTGGGGGGCTGTACCAACTCGTCGTAGTCGGTGGCGATAGAGGTGTAGGCCACGCCGTCGACCGCCGCACCGTCGACCGGGCAGGTAGCCGCCTCTCCGGGGCTTGCGGCCGGGTGGGCAGCGTCGAGTGCCTCCATCCACGAGGACGTGGGGAGGAATTCCAGACAGGACGCGCAGAAGGAGCTCAGGTAGCCGGTGAACGCCGTGCTGTAGCCGTAGGCCTGGGCGAGCTGGTAGAGCCAGGAGACTCCCCAAAAGGTGGTGCCGTGCATGACGCCCGAGAGGGCGACGAAGTGCGCCACGACCGCGTTGCCGCCGTCGTACTTGAGGTACCAGTCGGGCATCGTCCCGCCCTCGGAGTGCCCGACGATGTCGACCTTCTTGACGCCGGTCGCGGCGAGGACCTGGTCGACGAAGCCCGCGAGGGCCTGGGCGCTCTGCGTCATGTCACTGAGCCCGCCGATCTGGCTCAAGAATCCGGGGGCGGTGGCGACATTGCCGTAGGTGAAGGAGTAGACGCAGTAACCGTTGTCGGCCAGGTACGGCGAGATCGCCCCCCAGTTGTCGTTCTGATCGGCGGCCAGTCCGTGGACGAGGATCACCGGATCGGGATGGGCCGCGGAGGGCCGGCACGGCAGGTCCGAACCGGGCGGCGCGACGCCCGGGCCCTCCGTTGCGGCCGCCTGGATCGCGTCGGCGAGGAAATCCCACTGCACCGGATAGGGCGACGACGTCGACTGTGCCGTCGTGGACGAGCCGGCCTGCGCCGCGTCGGCCAGACCGGGGACGAGCACGGCGAGGAGGAGCGCGCATGCCACCAATCCCGACCGCGTCCGCCCGCGTCGCACCACGAGAGTCTGGCACGGCGTCCGGCGTCGGGCCAAGCGCGAAAGGTTGCACGGTGGGTGCGTCAATGCCGACGGGCCCGTCTCCCCCATCGCCGCCGTCAACATCCTACCGCGCGGAGGGGGGCTTCCCACAAGGGCCTCGGTTGTGCTGACAATGCTCGCCGCGTGCGCAGCGGTGCGCAGAGCAACTGAACACGGAGTCTGAGAGTCGAGCGAGGAGATGCGGGTGAACGGAGTGCTGCGATGACCGACCGTGGCGTGGTGATCGCCGGCGGTGGTCCGACCGGGCTGATGCTGGCGGCCGAACTGGCGCTGGCGGGAGTCGACGTCGTCATCGTCGAGCGGCGCGCCAGCCCGGAGGTCGAAAGCTCACGAGCCGGGGGCCTGCACGCGCGCACCATCGAGGTGCTCGACCAACGCGGCATCGCCGATCGGTTCCTCGCCGAGGGCCAGGCGATGCAGGTCCAGTCGTTCGCCGGCATCCCGCTGGACATCAGCGACTTCCCCACCCGGCACAACTACGGGCTCGCGCTGTGGCAGCGCCACATCGAACGCATCCTGGCCACCTGGGTCAACGAACTGGGGGTGCCGATCGCGCGCGAACGCGAGGTGACCGGCTTCACACAGTTCGACACCGGCGTCGGCGTCGAACTGTCCGACGGCCAGTCAATCCGGGCCGCGTACCTCGTCGGGTGCGACGGTGGACGCAGCGTGGTCCGCAAGGTCGCCGGCATCGACTTTCCCGGGTGGGATCCGACGACCAGCTGGATGATCGCCGAGTTCGAAGTGGACGAGGAGCCCGCGTTCGGCCTGCGCCCCGGAGGTGGCATCGGACAGCTCGAGGATGGACGGGTGCGGGTTGCGCTGATGGAGCCGTCCGTCGAACACGCCGGCGAGCCCACCCTGGATGATCTCCGCGAGGCGTTGGTCGCGGTCGACGGGACGGACTACGGGGTGCACAACCCCACCTGGATCTCCCGCTTCACCGACATGACACGGCAGGCGGCGTCCTACCGCGAGGGGCGGGTGCTCGTCGCAGGCGACGCCGCCCACGTGCATGCCCCGCATGGCGGACAGGGCCTCAATATCGGCGTGCAGGATGCCGTGAACCTCGGATGGAAGCTGGCCCAGGTGGTCGACGGGACATCACCGGCGACACTTCTCGACACCTATCACGCCGAGCGGCATCCGGTCGGCGCCCGCGTGCTGCACAACACCATGGCGCAGAGGGCACTCGGCGGCACCGACGAGCGCACCGAGGCATTGCGCGAGACCGTGACCGAGCTGCTGAGCATGGAAGAGCCCCGCAAGCGGATCGCCGGCATGATCAGTGGGCTCGACATCCACTACGACCTCGGGGGCGGACACCCGCTCGTCGGGCGCCGCATGCCAGACCACGACCTGGTCATCGCCGGCGGCCCGCGTCGCGTGTTCACCCTGCTGCACGGGGCCAGGCCCGTGCTGTTGAACCTTGGCCGGCCCGGAGGGTTCGACATCAGGCCGTGGGCGGCTCGGGTGCAGCTCGTTGACGCGTCGTACGCCGGGGGTTGGGAGATCCCGGTGCTCGGCGAGGTCGCTGCGCCCACCGCCGTGTTGATCAGGCCCGACGGGCACGTCGCCTGGGTGGGAGAGCTCGTCGACTCCGGGCTCCCGGACGCGCTGACGACCTGGTTCGGAGCTGCCGGTCCTCCGTAGCGCGAGGGAGCGCGGGTCGCTGCTCCTACTCCCCGAGCCCGTACAGCGACTCATGCAGGGCGGCCCAGCTCTCGTTGCCGATCGGCCCGTCTCCTATCGCGGTGCCCACCACGACGGCAATACGGTCGGGATCGTGCCCGACCACTGCCTTCCAGGTGGCGTTGTCGGTGATTCTCCGATCGAGAGACTTCCTCTGCTCGAGGGCCCGTTCGATCCGTTCGAGCTCCGCCGGGGCCACCTCCAAGACGAAGGCTCGAATGCCGATGTGCCGCGCACCCGCGCTGCGGCCGCTCGTGCCGAAGGCCCGCAAGACCAGGACCTGAGGTTCCTCACTACCGGGCGCACTGAGCGCCGCGAGCTGATCGCGCTTGGAGAGCACCGTGAAGCCAAAGACGTCGCCGTAGAACTCGATCGATCCGTCGAGGTCCGAAACGTTCACCACCACGCTTTGGAAGATCATGTCGGCTCCGTCTGGCCTTGCGGCGGCTCACTCGAAGGGATTCAGCTCGGGATCCAGGCTAAGGGAGTGCCCCACGAGAATGCCACCGTGATGGAGGCCCACCGCTGCGCCTCCCGGTCTGCGGCCAGGCCGGCGACGTGACCGTCCCCGCGCAGCAACTCCTGGCCGGCGAGGCCGAGGCTCGTGAGTCGGGCGCCTGTGGTCCCCGGACGGATGGCGAGAAGTCCCTTCGGCGGAGGCGTAGGTTTATGTGTGACAACCGGTTCCATTGACGTTCACTCCGGGAGGGCTCTCCTTGGGCAGGTTGACGCTGTCGGAGCTGGTGGCTCGCAGCGGGGTCCCAGCCAGCACCGCGGGCCGCCCTGAGCAACTGAGTTCTCGACGGCCTCGAGCGAGCACTGGGCCTCTGTCGCTGAGCGTGCGCTCCGGCCGTCACGCCAGGCTCCCGCTCAAGGAACGACCAACTCGGAAAGATGGCTCAACGAGTTGTCCAGATGATCGGGGGCGAAGGGTGGGAACTTCACCTCTAGACGCTCGGGCTCCGGTACCCCGGACCAATCGTAAGTGAGCTTCACCTCGGTCTCGGACGGTCCAAGCGGAGCCAGGTCGTAGCGCCAGACCCAGCCGTCGAAGCGGAGGCTGCCATCGCCTGAGTCGTAGCCCGGCTCCCAGGAGATGGCACTTGGCGGATCGAACACTTGGACTCGATTGAACATCTCGTAATTCCCATTCGGATGGCCCGGGTGATACATACCCATGCGGAAGATCTGTCCTGACTCCGTCAGAGGCTGGCTCTCGTAGGGATCGCGGACCCAACCCGTGCCGTCAATCGCAGCGTGTTTCGCGGGGTCGGCGAGGACCGCGAAGATGGCGTCAGCTGGGGCCTTGATGACGGTGCTCGCTCTGATGGTCGTGCTCATAGGCGGCTGGCACCTCCTGCTTAGTCTCCCATTCTCTTCTCCGCCGGGCGGCAAAAGGGCCGGTCCACTAAACCGGCCCTGACCTGCGGGGCTCTTGGCGGCATGGCGAGGATTTGAACTTCCGACTTTCGGATTACGAAACCAGTCTCGAACGTCGCGGTCCGGCCCCACGCACAAGCAAGATGCCTAACACGGCAAGGAGTAAGGCTCCGGAGCTCTCTACTTCGAGGGAGAGACCCGCGTATGGTGCGGCGAGGGTTTCCATGAAGCCGAACAGTCCAAAATAGGTGCTGAACAACAGCCCGCCGATGGTGGCGACCATGAATCCAATGGCCATCACCACAACGAGTAGTCGCCGCGAGAACACGAGAAGTCCAGCCAGAAGGATTCCAGCGGCTCCCTGGACAAGAAACAAAGGACCGATTGTGGGGATGGACCGGTAACCCATGGACCACAGCTGCAGGTGGATCGCACCTGAGGATGCCAACAGGGCCGATCCGATGACAAGGCCCAGCGTGATTCCTGCACACCGCACCGCAGATCCTGATGGCCGGACTGACGCGTAGCTCAACATTTGGCTGACAGTGCGAGGATGAGACGGTCGCGCTCGTGCGGTTCGGACACCGCTTACGCGGGGATCTGGACTCGCGTCCATTGTTGCCATGACCTCTTACCTTTCGTTCGCAGGGGACGCCCACACCAGCTCACCCGGGACGACCGACGACGCCCACCGGCGAGCCTCAAGAGGACCGGGTCCAAGGACGGCCGCAACGGTGAGACGTTTCGTGTGTGGATTGAACTCCCTCACGATCCAACGGCAGGGCATGACATCGACGCCGTCATGTGCCAACGTCAGTTCCTGGCCCGATGTGAGCTCTGACGTCCCGACGTCCTCTGCCACGAGAGTCATCCGCAAGCAGTGCGGTGTGCATTGGGTGACGGCGTATACCTCGAAGGAGCGCGATCGGGTACCCATCAGTTGACCTCGCCGGGGGACGGACGCGACTCGGCATTCCGTGTGGTCATGGCACGGCCACCGGCGCGGGGCAACGTCAGCGGCGTCACGCGAACGGTGATGCGCCGCAGCGTCGCACACGTGGGGGACGAGGTAGGCGAGAACGCAACCTCTAGGAGTTCGAGTGCATCCAGCAACGCGGATTCGGGTTGTACAGGGAGAGTTTTGTTCCGCACCCCGCCGTCGAGCAGACTCGCCCCTGGCCGAACGTCCTCGCTGGTGGCCCGTGAACCAACTCGGTACCGTGTACGCCTCGGGGTCCGAAGCGGTTCTCGGAGTTCTTCACTGTCATCGTCAGTCCTTCCACTTGGTCTCTGTGTGATTCCCTTTGTCGGCCCGTTTTGCGCCTGCCGCGTCACGATTCATCGCCGTTCGTCATCGCCACGACGGGACCCGGGAGTCGCCCGGTGGACCTGGTCCACCCGGCCGCCTCGACAAGAGCACTGAGCTGTTTTGGTAGGGACGCAATCCGGCGCTCGAGCGATACGGCGCCCAGCAAGAGATGACCGGTCACGTCGATGGCTCGATGGTCGAACTCCGATCGATGCGGCCGATTCGCTGCCGGACTCTCGTTGCGGTGGGTCATGGTGTGCTCCTGGGTTGGGGAACGAATCTCGTTTCCTAATAGGAGCGCGGGTTACAACCCATAAGTCGGCGCGAAACCGTTCACGCGCGTCGAGAACTACGACGGGTGCGTTGATCCATTTGATGCCGGGTAGTGACGGCCCGGTCGCCCGGGCGCCGCGATCTACGTCAGGCGAAAGTGGCTGAACCCACCACGGCGCCCGAGGGGCTGTAGAGCGTCGCCCCCTGAAGCCGACGGGTGTCCACGTGGATCTCCTTGGAGAGCACCCCAGAACCGTGGTGCAGGTCGACCGTGCCGGCCGCGACAACGGAACCGTCCATCATCCGCAGCTCGCATTTGACCGTGGCATCGGACGTCGGGAGATCGACATTCATGAACATCCACCCGGGAGACCCGCCATAAACGACAATCTGCCCCAGTGCATGACCCTGCGACGTCTCGAAGGTGGCAGTCTGAAGCACCTTCCCGTGAGGCGCCTGAATCGCTGACGTTGTCGTCCCTCCGTTGTTCGACGCCTCGGTTGCGGCAAAGGTTGCTCCAATGAGGGCAATGCTCGCGGCGACGCCGATGAGCACCGCGCGCGATCGGCGCATCCGCAACGGGCGGACGTTCGATTCGACCGGGGCCCTGCTCTCGTCAGCCAGGCTCTTGTAGAGCTCGGCCACGAACGCGTCGTCGGGCGCCGCATCACCTGGACGCGCCGCACGGAGGGTAATGGCCGCGCGCAGGATCTCGGCGTCCTCGGGATCGGCCTGGTAGGGGTCAGGACGCCCACCGGCGGCGAGGGCATCAATGAACGCGGTCAGGCGGCGGGTGGTCACTGCTCGAACTCCAGTCCAACTTTGGCCGCCATGCGGAGAGCTCGATGTTGAAGCACCTTGGCGTTGCTGACGCTGATCTCCATGGTATGAGCAGCCTCCTTGATGGAGCATGCCTCGAGAAACCGCAGCTCGAGGATGCGGCGATACCGCTCCGGAAGGGAGGCCAGGATCTTGCCTACTCGTTGTGGAGCGTCTCCCACCTCCTCCGGCCCCGATCTCTCCGTGAGCGCGTCCAGATCGGCTTCTCGATCGATGGAGGTCACGGACACGCCAAGGGTCCGGCGCCAGTGCGACGCCAGGACCGTCTGCGCCGTGACCAGGAGGTACGACCGCACCTCGCCCTTCGACGAGGCCAAGCGAAGCGGACCGAGGGCGGTCCGGAAGACCTCCGAGGTGAGATCCTCGGCATCCGGTCGGTTTCCGACCCGCCCGTACATCAGGCGGTAGAGCCGGTCGATGTTATCCCGATACACCGACTCCCAGTCGGTGTAGGTGTCCGCGTCAACCACGCGCAGCCGAGCGACGTCGGTGTGTTCCGAATCGGATCGCAAGCGGAATGCCGTGGGCTTCGGAGCAAAAGACATCGCATCTTAAGATAGGAAGGCGGGTTACACGGCTCCGTGCGAGCGGCACAGCGGTGCCCTCGGGACGGGCGGGCGCCGGCCCCTCGGACGGGACACAGGCGGGGGACCCGTGACCGAGGAGCCGGCGCAAGAGCACTTGGCGAATGGTGCTCAGGGGGAGATAGGGGGACGGGTTACACCACCGGCCCCGGAGCCGGGAGCCTTTCCGGCATTTCGACCGTGCCTGCCTTTCTGCCTTCGCCGTGGGTCGGCGGTTGCCTGCGTAACTCCAGTCCCTATGTAAAGACCGACAGACAGAGGAGACGTAATGCGTGACCACCGATCAGCCATCTTCGGCGGGGCCGTCGCCCTGGCTTCATTCTTCGCCATCGGAACAGGCGCAGCCGCCAGCGCGGCGCCGTCATACGGAGCGGGGTCACACCCGTCGACAGCGACCGCCGTCGTGCCGACCAGCCACATCCAGCGCGTCGGAAATCTGACGACCCTGCACGCCGCGACAGCTTCCGTGAACGGGAAGTCTCAATCGATCCTCGTCGACACGAAGGGACTCCCCCTCTACTACTTCCAGGGTGACACCGCGAAGAAATCCAATGTAAGCGGAGTCCTCCTTCGACTCTGGCCGGCGCTGGTCTCCGCCCATCCCGTCGGAACGGGCACCCCGGGAAAGCTCACCGCGCTCCAGTCCGCCAACGGTCACCAGGTGACCTACAACGGACGCTTTCTCTACACCTTCATTGACGACACCCCAGGACACGTGACCGGCCAAGGTGTCAGCGGCTTCTTCGTCGCCACACCGCACCTCAAGCCCATCAAGGGCTCGACCACAACCGCCGCGGCGCCCAGTAGTTCGGGGAGTCATGGCTACAGCTACTAGGGCGGACTCTCCTCAGCGATCGACAGCCCCGGCTCTGGTCCCACTCGTCGCACACGCGGCCGAGCCGGGGCCAAAGGTCGGGGCTGTACCGGCCGGGGATCCGAGGCTGGCCCGCCGCATTCGTAGCGGTGCCAGCCTCGTCACCGTGGCGGCGTTCGCGCTTCTCGTGGCGAGCAGGCGAGGGCCCTGGGCCGATCATTGGGTCGCCTGGGCCATTCTCACTGGACCTGGGTGCCGGTCGCGATCGGACTGGAGCTGACCTCAATGGCGGCCTTCGCCCTCATGCAGGAGCGGCTGCTACGCGCTGGTGGGAAGCGGTTGGGCCATCGCCCGATGCTGGCCACGATCCTCGCGGCGAATGCGCTCTCGGTCTCGGTTCCCATGGCCGGACCCGAGCTCGGGACGGCGTTCACCTTCCGTCGTTTCAAGACACAGGGTGCGCCGACAGCGCTGGCCAGCTGGTGCCTGTTGGTCGGAGGCCTGGTCTCGTGGATCGGCGCGGGCGTGGTCCTGATCGCCGGCGGAGCCCTGTCGGGGAACGACGTCGTTGCACTCCTGGCCCTCCTCGCTTCTGTTCTGGTGGTGGCGGCCGGAGCGGTGCTGTACCGGACATTGACTCGCCCCCAACTGCCTCCGCGGTTGGAGCGAACGTTGGGGTGGTCGGTGGGAAGGGCTGCGAGCCTCCTGCACCACCCGATGGAGGATCCAACCGGAGCCATCAGGAGATGGCTCAACGACCTCCAATCACTTCGGCTTCCGGTCAGCGAGTGGGGGAAGGTCGGAAGCCTGGGACTCGCCAACTGGCTGGCCGATGCCGGGGTCCTGGCCATGAGCCTCCTGGCCATCGGAGTCCCGGTTCCATGGCACAGTTTGCTCCTCATCTACGGATTGGCTACGGCCGTGGGGGGTCTCGGGATCACCCCCGGCGGGATCGGCCTGGTCGAAGGCACGCTCTGCCTCGGGCTGGTCAGCACGGGGCTGCCGGCGGCCCTGGTCCTGGCGGCCGTCCTCCTCTACCGCCTCGTCAGCTTCTGGCTGGTCATGGTCGCCGGTTGGCTCGTTCTCCTCTACCTACGCCTGGAGCGACCCACTCGGGCCGTGTCCATCAAAGGAAGCGTTGCGCTATGAGCTACAGAGATCCGGCCGATTCGAGCACATCGCGCCCGCGCCCCGACGGCTCGCGGGCACCTTCGATGCCGTCAGGCCCGCGGCGACGCCCCTGGGTGGTGGTCGCCATCGTGGGTGCGGCGTTCATCGCCGTCCGGGCCATCGGAGCGCGAGGTGGTTCGACTCGGGTGTACAACTTCAGCTCGTTCTTGTCCCAGGTGCAGTCCAACCACATTCGGACCGCCGCCATCGACCCGAATGGTGCTGTTTCGGGCATCCTCACCAGCGGGCGTGGGTACTCGAGCCAGATCCCGACGGCTCTGCAGAACCCCCAACTGTCGGGCCTCCTGAGAGCGCACCACGTGGCGATCACCGGCGTCGGCGCACCAGGCGGAATTGGTCCGTTTCTCTTGTCGCTCGTTCCGTTCTTGCTGTTGATTGGGGCGTTGGTGTTTCTTGGCCGGCGGGGGTTGCGCCAGGGCCCGGGCGGGATCATGGGTATCGGGGCGTCCAAGGCGAAGCTCTACGACGAGGAGCGGCCGTCGGTGCGGTTCGTCGACGTCGCCGGCTACGAGGCGGCGAAGCGGGAGGTCAGCGAGGTGGTCGAGTTCCTGAAGCACCCCGAGAAATTCGCCGGAGCCGGCGCAACCGGGCCGAGAGGCGTGCTCATGGTGGGCCCCCCGGGCACCGGCAAAACACTGCTGGCCCGGGCGGTCGCCGGCGAGGCCGAGGTGCCATTCTTCGCTCTCACGGGATCGAGCTTCGTCGAGTTGTTCGTTGGCGTCGGCGCTTCGCGGGCTCGCGCCCTCTTTGCCGATACGCGCAAGCGTGCCCCTTCGATTATCTTCATCGATGAGGTCGACGCCATCGGCCAACGACGAGGCGGCTCGATTATGGCGAACGACGAACGGGAGCAGACCCTCAATCAGCTCCTGGCCGAGATGGACGGTTTCGACCCGATGTCGGGAGTCGTCGTGATCGCAGCCACCAATCGCCCCGAGATCCTCGACCCTGCACTGCTCCGGCCCGGACGATTCGACCGGCAGGTCGAGATCCCGCTGCCGAACTTGTCGGAGCGAACGTCCATCCTGTCGACTCACGCCCGCAGCAGACACTTGGCCATCGACGTGGACCTTCGTATCGTCGCCCGGGGTACGCCGGGGTTCTCCGGAGCCGATCTGGCCAACCTCATCAATGAGGCGGCGATCGTCGCCGTGCGCCACAACCGCGACGTCATCAGCGCAGGCGACCTCGACGAGGCACGTGACCGAATACTGCTCGGCCCCCGCGAGGCGTCGAACGCACTGCTTCCCGGGGAGAAGCGAGCCGTCGCCATCCATGAGGCCGGCCACGCCCTCGTTGCCCTGTGCTCGGTGCACGCCGATCCGGTGACCAAGGTGACAATCCTGCCGGCCGGTCAGTCCCTGGGGGTGACCCAACAGCTTCCCGCCGACGAGCGCCACCTGTATTCGGAGAGCTATCTCTCCGACTCCCTGGCCGTCCGTCTCCGTGGACGTGCCGCGGAACTGCTGGTGCTCGGCGAAGCGTCGACCGGAGCTGCGAGTGATCTGGCCGGAGCGACGGAGCTGGCCACGCGGATGGTCCGGGACTGGGGGTTCTCGCCGCGACTGGGCCCGATCGGATTCGGATCCGGCGGGCCGGCATACCTGGGCCACGGAACGCTGGAGAGTCGCCCGTACGCCGAAGGCACCCAGCTTGTCATTGACGAGGAGATCAGCCGCATTCTCACCGAGGCCGGCGCGCGAGCCAACGATCTGCTGACCGAACGCCGGCACTCCCTGGACGCAGTGATCGAGCTCCTCCTCGAGAAGGAGACGATCGATGGGGAGGAGCTGATGAACGTGGTCCGTCGTCCGGTTGCGAAGGCGGCGACCGCTGTGCCGGTGGATTGAACCACGCATCACCGGATGTAATCCGAAGTGCTATCTACTTCGCCACTGCACATTCGGCCACCATCGGTGCGGAGGCCTTACGGAAGATCCCTAGAAAGGAACCAGACCCAATGTCAATTTCTCTGCTTTCCCGCGGGCATGCTATTCAGCCGACCCCACGCGCGGGCGTCGATCCGTCTTCAGCTGCGGTCACGCACGCCATCCTGCGTGCGACCGGAATCGTCATGCTGCTCGGAATCGCTGTGATCCATGTCGTGCAGCTCGTGCCAACCTTTCAGCAGACGCCGCTGCTGGGCGTCGCCTACATCATGCTGATCGTGGCCGCTGTGGCTGTCGGCGCACACCTCATGAGAGGAGCAGCCTCCTCCGCGTACTTGTGGTTGCCAGTAGCCGGGCTTGGGCTCGCGGTCATCGGCGGGTACGCCTTCACTCGGATGTTCAGCACACCCCTGGACAGCGTGGACGTCGGTAACTGGTCGTGCACGCTGGGGATGGCAGCCCTCTTCGTCGAGGGACTGCTGGTGGCAATCGCCGCCTACGCCATCTCGCATGGCCGCCGACTCTCGCTGGCACCCGCTTCGGCCAGCGGTCCCCCACAGCGTGTATCAGGTGATGTCGCGGCGCATCGTGACTCCGCGGCGTGGAACTAGCCATAGCTACTTCGCCCTGAAAAAGTAGATGTGAAAATCGCTCGCGACCAGCGCGTTCTTGGAGGTTGGGTACTCGCGTTCGGACCGGAATGAAACAACGATGGCTCCACACACCCTTCCCGGAGTGAATGGAGCCATCGTGTTGCGCACCAAGGTAGACCCCCAGCCCACCCTGTGGGAGACAATCCTCCCGCCCGAGTTCTTGGCGCTGCCACCAGGACTCGCGCAGATCGACCGCCTGCTCGACGACCCGGTCTTCTTCGAGCCCTTCGTCGCCTTCTTCGACCCCGTGCTCGGCCGGCCATCCATCCCGATGGAGACCTACCTGCGCATGATGTTCTTGCGCTTCAGGTACCGGCTCGGCTTCGAGACGCTCTGTGCCGAGGTAGCCGACTCGTTGACCTGGCGGCGTTTCTGCCGCGTCGGGATCACCGATGCCGTGCCGCACCCGTCCACGCTGATGAAGATCACCACCCGCTGTGGGGACGGCGCCGTCGACCAGCTCAACGAGGCCTTGGTGCACAAGGCGCGGGCGGCCCACGTGGTGCGACTCGACAAGGTGCGCGCCGACACCACGGTCGTCCCGGCCAACGTCGCCTACCCAACCGACTCGGGTCTGCTCACCAAAGGGGTGGCCAAGCTCACCAAGACCGTCGCCGCGCTCCAGAGCCTCGGTCTGGCCCGGCGCACCCGCTTTCGGGACCGCACCCGTTCGGTGCGCCAACGCGCTCATCAGATCGCGGCGTGGCTCAGACGGCGCAGCGGCGAGGCCAAAGACGAGGTGCTCACCCTCACCGGCGAGTTGGCCACCATCGCCGAGGCGAGCATCAAAGACGCCCAGGTCATCGCCACCAACGCCCGCCGGGCGCTGGGTCGGGCCGGCAAGGGAGCCTCGGGCAAAGCCAGCGCGCTCGTCGCCGAGCTCGAACGCACCATCTCGGTGCTCGAGACGGTGGTGATCCAGACCCGCACCCGCCTCGGCGGCGAAGTCCCCGACGGATCGACGCGCATCGTGTCGCTCCACGACACCGACGCTCGTCCTATCGCCAAGGGACGCCTCGGGCGCCCCGTCGAGTTCGGCTACAAGGCCCAGGTCACCGACAACGCCGACGGCATCGTGCTCGACCATCGCGTCGAGGTCGGCAACCCAGCAGACGCTCCCATGCTCGGCGCCGCCATCGGCCGCATCAAAGAACTGCTGGGCAAGGTGCCCAGATCCGTGACCGCCGATCGCGGCTATGGCGAGGCCAAGGTAGAGGCCGAGCTCCACGCCCTCGGCGTGCACCACGTCGCCATCCCGCGCAAGGGACGCCCCGGTGCTCAGCGCCAAGCGGTCGAGTCGGCACGGCGCTTCCGCAAGCTCGTCAAGTGGCGCACCGGATCCGAAGGCCGCATCTCACACCTCAAGCACTCCTGGGGCTGGGAGCGCACCATGCTCGACGGCATCGACGGGACGCGTTCATGGTGTGGCTGGGGTGTCCTCGCCCACAACGCCACCAAGATCGCCGTGCTGATCGACGAACGCGAACAGAGCAAGGACCTCGCGTCTTCTCGACGGCAACGAGCGAGAACCCTCACCGGACCACCAGGGCGCCCCCCGCCACCGACGCACCGAGCGCCCGCCTGATCTTGCCCCGACCCTCTCCCGTCGCGCGCTCCGAGCCAGAAACGGCCGGAAAACGGGATCAAAAGCGACCGGAGAGGTCGGAGCGAGGGCCTATGGGCGCACGCGGCGGTTACTCAAGACAGCTGAGCAACCGCACCCGATCTACTTTTTCAGGGCGAAGTAGCTAGAGCACCGGTCGCGCACGCGCTGCACCTGCCGGAGATGGTCCCGAGGCTGAGCTCGTCAGTCATTCGTGGCGTGTGACCTGTACGAATCTCCGGGCAGCAGGAGGGCCGGTCTCGTGGGACCGGCCCTTCCCCCCAAGGCGGGGACGCTCTCGCTAACCGCTGACGGTCTCCTCGTCCGGGAACACTTCGCTGAGCCGCCCGGTGCTGACGTCATAGACGAACCCCCTGACTGGAACGTCTTGGGAGATCCATGGATGTGACCTGGCCTTCTGAATCTGTTCCTTGGTGTTCTCCTCGGCGTCGGTGAAGCTGTAGAACCTGGCCGGCGCAATCGGCGCCCGCCCTGTCTCCTTGCGGAGCCGCTCCTCCATCTCGCTGTCAATGAACCTGAGCATCCCGCAGTCGGTGTGATTGATGATCATTATCTCTCGGCTCCCCAGCAGCCTGGTCGAGAGAACAAGCGACCGGACCGCGTCATCATCGATTACGGTGCCGAAGTTCCGGATCATGTCGACATCGGCCTCGGCGAGACCCAGCATCTGCTCGATGTTGCTCAGCCGAGGATCCGCGCAGGTGACGATCGCGATCTTGGGCGCGGCGGCTTCGCGCGGGTGGGGTCGTAGTCGTTGGCGATTTTCGCATTGGCGCTCAGCGCCTCGTCGATGATACTCATCATCATTTCTTCTCCCTGGGTGCACTGGTTGTCCCGATATGCCGATCAGCGCCATGGCGCGCATGTCTGACGGTTGACGACGCTGCTTTGACCATGACGGGTAGGGCGTAGACAGTGCAGAGACGCGCTGCGTCCGCACAATCGTTAACCTTTGTATTAACCACTATCGGAGCGTCCGGAACGCGGTCCGTATCTCTTCTGAGAAGAGTTGTGGCTGTTCCCACGCCGCGAAATGGCCGCCTCGGTCGAGCTCGTTGAAGTAGATGAGATTGTCTGGATAGGCGCGCTCGGCCCAGCTACGCGGAGCCTGGTAGAGCTCGTCGGGAAAAACGCTGATGGCGAACGGGATGGTGATGTTCTTGGCGTCAAAGAAGTCCGCTTTGTTCTCCCAGTACAGACGAGCCGAGGACACTCCGGTATTGGTCAGCCAGTAGAGCGTGATGTTGTCGAGGAGGTCGTCTGTCGTGAGGTCGCTCTGATAGGTACCCTCAAGGACCTGCTTGACGAGCCCGGGCTGGCCCGTGCCGTCGCCGTGGTCAAACATGAACGCCGCGAGGTCGACGGGAGAGTCGGCCAGCCCGTACAGCGTTTGTGGCCGTGTAGTCATTATCTGCGCGTAGGCCACGTGCTTGGCGTAGAAGTTGCTCAACTGTTCGTATGCGCGCAGTTCATCGCCTGAGAGATCCGATGGCGGCGGATCGCCTTGCTCGAAGCCCCTGACGAGATCGTGCGGAGCGGTGCCCGGCATGTTGGAATGAATACCGAGCAGTTCCGGAGGGGCCTGTGCACCCATCGACTGTGTGACGGCCGCACCCCAATCGCCGCCCTGCGCGACAAACCGCGTATAGCCGAGTCGCTTCATCAGCAGCACCCAGGCGCGTGCAGTGCGGACGGGATCCCAGCCGGTGGCGGTGGGCTTGGCCGAGAACCCGTAGCCGGGCAGCGACGGGATCACAAGATGGAAGGCATCCGATGCGTCCCCGCCATGCGCCGTGGGATCCGTAAGCGGCGCGATGACCTTCAGCTGCTCGACGATCGAGCCAGGCCATCCGTGTGTGATGACTAGCGGGAGCGCGTCCTTGTGGGAGGAGCGCACATGGATGAAATGAATGTCAAGTCCGTCGATCTCGGTGACGAACTGTGGCAGCGAATTCAGCTTGGCTTCTGCCGTGCGCCAGTCGTGTTTCTCGCCCCAGTAGAGAGCCAACTCCTGCATTGTCGTGAGCGGCACGCCCTGCGAGTCATCGGTCACCGTCTCGCGCTCTGGCCACCTGGTCGCGCCTATGCGCCTGCGCATGTCGTCGAGCGCTTGCTCTGGAAAATCGATGCGGAACGGGCGAACGGTTGTATCTGTTGCCATGGGAATCCCTTCTCTGACGAGCCTCGGCGCAATCTCTGCCACCGATTACTCGATCAATGCCTGACGCTCGCCACGATTGATGCTGGCAAAATACGAACAGAGGCGCGACGGCACAAGCACTTAGAGCGCGCGCCAATAGGCGGGTCGCTTGAGCCGGATCCTGGCGCTTTGGGCGTCAGCGAGCTGCTACCAGCAGGCCCGATGGTGTGCGCTGGTCTCCGGCCAAGACGGCGAGCGACTCGGCCACTGAAGACCTGAAGAAGGCAGAACCTTCGGTGTCGAGTTCGATCACGGCCAGGGCGGCGAGTCTCTTCGAGATCTTCCCGGCATCTCGGAGGATGACGACTGCCCGGGCAAGAAGCAGGCGAGCGACGGTCGTGTCGACTTTCGAGACGACGTCGGACAGCGCCACGTCGAACGCCTCTTCGTCCTCGTCATGGAGCGCGGTGACGGCACGATCGATTTCGGGCGTCCAGATCTTCGGAAGAGGTACCTGAAGGGAGAGGTCGAGCTCGGGAAGGTCGACGAGTTCGCCGAAGAGATCATCAAACTCGTCCCTAGTGGTTCCGGCCAACTCACAGATCGAATCTCGGTAGACCTCGGGCGGCATGATCCGGACACCGAGGGGCTGCACCGGACCGTGACAGCAGCGCTTGGCCTTGTTGCCGCTCCCACACGGGCAGGGGGCGTTGCGTCTCACCTTGGCCATGGGCACCTCCTTTGGCGCCATCATCTCCGCCGCCTTGCGCAGGGAGGTGGATCGCCTTTGGCCAGGGAGAAAGGTCCACCGGTCGCCGTGCTGGGCCGGACATGATCCGGCTGTTAGCCCCAGCACAACGACCCAGTGAGGAACCCATGCTTGCACTCGATCCCAACGTCGTCGACGCCGTCTGGGCGTCCTTCGTCACCTACCTACCCCAACAGGGCGTTTGCACCCACCCGCTCGGCTGTCACCGACCCCGGATCTCTGAGCGGGACTGCTTCGAGGCCATCTTGTTCCGCCTCGTCACCGGGTGCAGCTGGGACGTGGCCGGGCGCCTCGGCAAGGGCAGTGAGACGACGCTGCGGCGTCGGCGCGACGAGTGGGTGGCGGCGGGCGCGTTCGCGCACCTGGTCGAAGAGGCCATCTGTGCCTTCGACAAGATGATCGGCCTGGACTTCTCCGACGTATCGATCGACGGCTCGTTGCACAAGGCCCCGCGGGAGGCGAAGGGACCGGACCGAACCCGACCGATCGGGGCAAGACCGGGTGGAAGTGGTCACTGGCCACCGACACCAACGGCGTGCCCATCGGCTGGGTCATCGACGGCGCCAACCGCAACGACTCGATTCTGCTCGCGCCCACGCTCGACGACATCGCCCGGCGGGGCCTGCTCGGCGACGTCGAGACCATCTGGCTCGACCGTGGCTATGACTCCGAGATCAACCGCACCCGCCTGGTCGAGCGGGGGATCAACGACGCCGTCATCGCCAAGAAGCGCAAAAGGGGATCTGCCGAGGGCCCGAAAAACCAACCCATGGGCTTGCGCTGGCCGGTCGAGCGGACCAACTCGTGGCTCTCCAACTTCGGTCAACTCCGGCGCAACACCGACCGGTTCAGTGCTCACCGCTTGGCCCAATTCGCCCTCGCCGTTGCCCTGATCATCACCGTCAAGCTGGTGAAGTGGGCCAAGAGATGGGACTCCATGGCCGTGGCCTAATGGCGCGCGCTCTAAACCAACCGGCATCCAAACCGAGACGAAACGAGAATCCGTCTCGCCTGAAGCAATCTCGGGCCGCCCAATACCGACGTCATGTCGAAAGGTGGCACGACACCGGAACTCTTCGACAACCTCCGTTTCCTCGGCGGCGTCATCAGAAGCGGCGTCGTCAATGGTGCCCGACTCGTGCGGGAACACCTCCGACTTAAAGGTACGGCCTACGTTTCGGGCAGTCAATGGGTTTGAGCAACATCGCGAATGAACGTCGGCCGGGACCTACTTCGGCCGCAACAAGAAAACAGACCTCAGTGGTTTCGCGGGTCCTCGGCGGGGTCCACGTATTCCAGACTGATTGGACCACTCGCGGTCACCTGGGTCACGTACTCACCGCTCTTCGCCCGGTGGAAGTGTGCTGTGCCGCCGGGCAAGATTGCCTTTTCTCCATCCGGTTTCCACTGAGTAGAGGGACAAAAGGATGGACAACTTTCCCTGAGCGTCCCTAGGTCTACGGCTATGAGCCCTTAGGTTCCTCGTCAGCATCGAGGACGCGCTGCACCAGGTCGATCAGTTGCTTCAGCTCATTCTCCGAGAGCGCAGACATCGCCCCGGGTGGACGGTACAAAATGGCTTCAGCGGCAGCGATGGCGTCGAGCCCGTTTGGTGAGAGCGAGACGAGCTTGCGACGGCCGTCGTCCGGATGGGGACCACGTCGTACAAGTCCGTGCTCTTCGAGCTTGTCAACGATGACCGAGATGTATGGGCCAGTCGTCCGGTTGAGTTCGGCGAGCTGACGGTGCGTCAATGGCCCGGCTCGTAGCTGGAACAGGATCTTGCCCCGCCCGGCTCCAAGGCTGAAGCCAAGCGCTTCCGTGAGGTCGCCATGACGACTGTGCTCATCGACGAACTGCCGCATGAGCGTCCAGGCGTGCTGCGCCGAATCCGCTGGGACCTTCCCACCCCGCGCGACGCCGCTCGACCTGGCACCTACCACGGAACTGTCTGCCCGAGGTAGTCGACGTAGTGCAGTCCTGGCTGGTCCCGAAGGCTGTCGATCACCTTGATCACGCCCGGGATGCTTTCTTCGATGGTAAGTCGGGCATGGGGTCCGCCCAGGTCAGTTTGGACCCAGCCGGGGGCCATGAGGATCAGGGTTCGCTGCTCGCCGCGGTGACGGGCGTCGTAGCTGCGCATGTAACTGTTGAGGGCCGCCTTGCTGCCGCGGTAGACCTCGTGACCGCCGTTGGTGTTGTTGGCGACACTCCCCTGCCCTGATGACATGACGCCGATGGTGCCAGTCGGCTCGACACAGTCCTCGAAGGTCTCGATGACCCTGAGCGGGCTGAGCGCATTGGTGACCATCACTTTGATGAACTCGTCGGTCTGGGTCTCAGCGACGGTGCCGTCGGGCTGGTTAGCAGTGCCGGCGTTATGAAAGAGGAGGTCGAACATTCTGCCGGCCAAGCGGTCGCGCAGCTCGGCGATCTGGAACTGGCTGGTCACGTCGACGGTCTCGATCTCTACCTGCGCTGGGAGCCGCTCGGCCAGCTCATGAAGCGCCGTCTTTCCGGTCCCGCGAACGGTGGCGGTGACGTGGCAGCCGTTCTCGGCCCACGCCTCGGCCAGTGCGAGGCCGAGTCCACGGGAAGCTCCGAAGAGAAGGACTCGTACGGCGGGGCTCTGAGGCTGAATTTCCGCTGGATCTTTAGTTACTATCACAGTAACTGTTATATGATACATAACTATCTTTGTCAAGACGTAGAGGGCGGATAAGTCGCCCCGAAATCAGAGTCTCCGTACGGCCGGCCTGTGTCGCGGACATCACGGAGCGCGATTCGAGGTATTGCCCGGCGTTAGGTGTGGTCACACCGCGTGGTTGATCAGCCTGGTCGAGCGCTCCGACGTCGGGGCGGGCCGTAGCGGCGACTGCGCATCGCCGAGGGGCCGTGCTCGGCCATCGAGAGGTTGGCGGCGGTGTTGATCAGGGCCACGTGTGAGAAGGCCTGCGGGAAGTTCCCGAGCAGGCGAGCCGCCTTCGGGTCGTACTCCTCGGATAAGAGACCGACGTCGTTGCAGACCGCGCAGAGCCGATCGAACATCTCCTTTGCATCGTCGTGGCGCCCGAGCAGCACGAGGTTGTCGACGAGCCAGAAGCTTGTCATCAAGAACGCGCCCTCGGTTCCCTTCAGGCCGTGGACATTTTCGTCGGTGTCGGTCTGGTACCGGCGGACGAAGCCATCGGTGACGAGCCCCTTCTGAATCGCCTCGACGGTGCCAACGACACGCGGGTCA
Source organism: uncultured Acidimicrobiaceae bacterium (assembly GCA_963834405.1). Lineage (GTDB taxonomy): Bacteria > Actinomycetota > Acidimicrobiia > Acidimicrobiales > RAAP-2 > Bog-473. Next base: position 376,588 of record CAWIBX010000006.1, read on the forward strand.
TCGGGCGGAAGGAAGCCGACAGGTGCGAGCATGAGCAGGCTCGCGTCGAGCAGCTTCGAACCGTAGTACTGCGTGAACGAGTTGAGCTCAGCGTCGAAACCCCTCTTGCAGACCTCCGCGTGGATTTCTTCGCGCAATTGACTCCAGACGTCCATCCGCATCTTCGGCAAGGTGTCGTCCTCCGCCAGCGAGATGGCGCGGTCGAAGGCGACCCAGGCCATGACCTTCGAATGGGTGAAGTGGCGCCGCGGGCCGCGGACCTCCCAGATCCCGTTATCGGGCTCGCGCCAGACCTTCTCCAGGTGTTCGACAATGGCCATCATCAGATCCGGTGACCCGTAGAACTCTTGGGGGATGAGATGGCCTCGCCAGTAGGTGACGGCGGAATCCAAGACTTCGCCGTAGACGTCGAGCTGGAGCTGGGTCGCCGCTTCATTGCCGACACGGACGGGCTTTGCGCCCTCGTAGCCGGCGAGATGGTCGAGTTCGAACTCCGAGAGTCGCCGTTCTCCATCGACGCCATACATGATTTGAATCTCGCCGGGGTTCCCCGCGACGGCGCGGCGGAGCCACTGCACCCACGCGGCCGCCTCGTCGGTGTACCCCGAGAGCAAGAGGGCGTGCAGAGTGAAGGTGGAGTCCCGGAGCCACGTATAGCGGTAGTCCCAGTTGCGGTTGCCCCCGATGGTCTCGGGGAGCGACGTCGTCGGCGCCGCACAAACGGCGCCGCTGGGTCCGTAGGTAAGGGCCTTCAGGGTGATGAGGGAGCGGACGACCAGGTCGCGCGAGCCGCCGTTGTAGGTGCAGCGTTCGACCCAGTTATGCCAGTAGTGCCGCGTGTGGTTGCGTGCTGCGAGGCTGTCGAGGGGGAGCGGGGCGTGGATCTCCGAGGGGAACCACGTGAGCGAGAAGGAGCGCCGCGTGTCCCCCGACAAGGTGAAAGAGGCAACGGTGGTGTTGTCGTTGCCAACGAGACTGACGGGGCTGTGCAAGCGGAGACCATCACGGCCGGCGACGAGTATCAAGCCGTCATCGGTAGCGGTGGCCCAGGGTGTGATTACCCCGTACTCGTAACGCACGATCAGCTCCATCTGCATCTCGACGGTGCCGCTACGAAGCTCGACGATTCGGTGGATCATCGAGTAGCCGTCGTTCGGCGGCATGAAGTCGCACACCGACACCGAGCCCGTCGACGTTTCAAAGATCGTGTTGAGAATCAACGTCTCCGGTTCGTAATGGCGGGTGACTTTAGTCACCTGGTCCTTCGGAGCGATCAGCCACCGTCCGTTACCCGCGTCGCCGAGTAGAGCCGCGAATGCTGCGCCGGAATCGATTCGCGGCGCGCACCACCAGTCGATGGATCCAGTGAAGTCGACGAGGGCGACAGTTTTCGTGTCGCCGATGATGGCGTAGTCCTCGATCCTTGAGGGCACTCCTCCTCCTCCTCTGGATTCTCGCTGCTCGGCAGGCGTGGCTATGGCTCGACTGAGAAGAAACGATCTAATGCTGCCTGATCGCTAAAAAAGGATTCAATCCTCGAGATCCGATTTGGCCTGTCATCATCAGTCACCGAGAGGAGGAAAATGACGCGGAAGTCGTGCTGTTGACCTTCGCGTTGTAGATGAATCTTCGCCAGCCCAGCGACATTGTCGACCCCAGCCATCCAATCCTCCCATTGGAGGACATCGATAGGGTTTTCTGTAAGTCGGAGAAAGGTCGAGAGGTGCGACGCAACCTCTCGGACGCCGCGAAAGACGCCTGAGCCTGAGTGTGTTCCTGGCACGACGTCCACGACCTGAGGATCGAGGAGATCGCAGGCGGCTGAAACATTGCCTCCAAAAAACTTCTGGAAAAAGTCTTCGGCCAGCGTGACGCGGGAATCTGGCATGACTCCGATCCTTCCTGTCCAAGTACGTAGCCCAACCGACCACTGTGACCCCCGGAGGATCGCTCGCCGTCGGGCGCGACGAACAGGCCTCATGGGAGCGGCCGGTGCTCTTCGAGTCCGATGGTAAGGGAAGGAATCAAGAATTGAAGGGTGTAACGAGGGAGGTCCGGAACGATGACCGTTCACACAGTGTGACAACACGAGTTTGCCCGCGATCTCACCGGCCCTGCCGTGCGGTTCTCTGAGTGGGGCCTTTGCAGAAGAGCCTGACCTGGGCCGGAGCGCTACTGCAAGAGTCCGTTTCATACGGGTTAAGCGCAGTTTCATACGGGATATGACCCAGGTCGGGGATTGCAAGGTGACAACCGCAGCCAAGCGTCGTGGGTTCGCGGAACAGCGCTCCCGGACTACGCGCCGATGACAGCTGCCTCGTGGCGCCGCCGCGCCTCTTGACGCATTTTCACGGGCCTCTTGACCGGGGCTGCTGACTTCCAGTCACCCCACTCGGCCCGCGGCAGGACCAGGTCATCAGCGTGATCAGAATCAAACGGATCAGCCATCGTCTGATTTGGCGGCCGAGAGTGCGGCAATCTGCGCTCTCGCCGCCGCCACCAGCTCCTCGTTCGTATTGGCGTGTCCGCTCAGGCCCCAACCACCCTCAATAGCCTCAGTCAGAAGGACCCAGGTCCTCTCCGACAGGGTCGGGTCTCCGGCCGCTTTTGCCACCAGGTGGGTGAACTGGCTGACCACGGCGAGCTGCTTGTCGCGGTCGAGGGCGCCAGCGTTGGTCAGCACCTGGACCCGCACATATCCGCTGTCGCCGTCCACGTTGGAGATGGCCGCACCATCCATCTCGTGGACGAAGCCCGCCGTGTTCTGCCGGAACATCGGGATGTCGGGGACAGCCTCGATCGTCATGAGAGTCCGGGCCAGGTCAGCGGCGAGCTGGTGGGGGTTCCCAAACGTGCCCGTGGCGGCGTAGACGTCGATCATCGGCATGGTGGCTGCTCCTGTATCCATCTCACCGTTTCACTGCTCCAATGCCCGGCGTTATAGGACAGCCTCTGCGCCCACGTCATAGCGATGCGAGCGCCTTGAGGATCAAACCGGATGCGAGGTCGGGCTGGGCGACGAAGGCGGCGTGAGAGCCGTCCACCGACTCGGTCACGGCGTTCATCCGCTGCGCCATGAAACGTTCGCAATCTGGCGGGATGGCATTGTCGTGCTCGGACACCATGTACCAGCTCGGAAGGTCCCGCCAGCCGACGGCTGAAGCTGGCTCGGTGAAGGCGGCCGCCGCGAGAGGGCGCTGGCTGACCGCCATCGGACCGGCGACATCCTCGCTCAGATCAGCACAAAAGGCCTCGTGGAACTGGTCGATCTTGATGAACAGGTCTGGGCCACCCGCGGCGCCAGGCGCGTCGTAGGGACTCGGCACGTTCGCCGTCGCCAGCAGCGCGGGCGGGAACGGCTCCGCGACGCTGACGCAGGTCTCACCCTCGTCGAGCGCGAAGGCGGAAAGGAACACCAAGGCGCGGACGTCTTTCACGGTCGGCGCGGCCTGTGAGATGACGGCGCCGCCGTAAGAGTGGCCGACCAGGACGATGGGCCCTTCGATTGTGGTGGTGTAGCGCCGAATGGCCTCGGCGTCGGACGCCAGACCGCGGAGCGGATTCATCGGGGCCCGCACGGGCACACCTTGGGCCTGCAAACGGCGGATCACGCCGGCATATCCAGAGGCGTCGGCAAATGCACCATGCACCAGAACTGCGGTCGGTTGTGTGCTCATCTGGACCTCCGATCCATCGACTCAGCGAGTAGCGAGCGCTCACTAGACCGATCGCTCCAGCGTTTCTAGACCGTTCGCTCTAGTAAAGTCAAGAGGTGGTGCGTGACCGTGACACCCGGGCCGACCTGGTCCAGACGATGGCGCGGCTGCTGCGTGACCAGGGCTATTCGGCCACCGGCCGAGCACAGCTGCTGGCGGAGAGCGCCGTGTCCAACGGGTCGCTGTACCACCACTTTCCCGGAGGCATGGAGGAACTGGCCGAGGCCGCGCTAGAAGCGTCCGGTCAAGCGGTCGCTGACGTCCTTCGCGAGGCGTTGGACGGAGCCCCCAACGCTGCACTCGGCGTGATCCGCTTCCTCGAGGTCGCCGAGGGACCGGTTACCGGGGAGAGCTGCTCGGGTTGCCCGATCGCGCCGACCGCACTCGAGTCCCCCATCATCAACCCACGCCTACGCGCCGCCGCGGCACGGTGCTTCGACGAATGGGAAGGGCTCATCGCCGCCCGGATCCGGGCCGACGGGTGGCCTGAAGCTTCGGTCGCCGAGACGGCATCAGCGGCTCTGGCCCTCATCGAGGGCGCGCTGCTCCTCGCCCGGGTGAGCGGGCAAGTGAGCCACCTCGCTCACGCCAAGCGCGCCGCAGTGTCACTCCTTGGCGTAACCCCGCTGGCGGAAGAGAACTGACGGTAGCTACCGAGCCGCACCCCGGGGTCGCGGATGTCAGTCCTTCCCGTTCGGATCTGCTGTGTCACGATGGTGAAGCGGTCTGTCGGGTACCCGATTCAATCCAGTTCGAGCCGAGCGCGCCGCGTGGACACCGACGATCCTCAAGCGGTGGGTTGATCAACCATCCGTAGCGTGGATCAGGGCGCCGTATCTCGTGGCGAAGTCCCGAGACTGCGTAGAGCTGATGACACGAAAAAAATCGCATCCGTGGGATTTTCGTGGGATCACTGCGGCAGAGACATCCAGCACCTCCAACACGAATCGCTGCACGCGGCCCAGGTGATCAAGGGGCATACACGCACCGCGTGCTGGCGCAAGGATTACTGAACTCTTGAAGCATCAGCTGACCAGGAGTGACCAATAGTATGGAATCGGCTGCGCATACTGCGTCAGGAACTGAACACCTGAGACGTTCGTACTGGTTCCGTACACGTAGGGCTGAAACGCGATCCAGATGCCGAGCGCGTTCGTCACGATGTACGACTGTGCTTGGCGTGTGAGACTTACCGCCTGAGGAGATGAGGGTGGAAGGGCGCTGAGCTTCGACGTAAGCGAGTCAAGCGTCGGACTATCGAAGTTGCAGATGTCGCCTATCGTTCCAGGTTGGAAGGGACCTGTTAGGGCCTCGAGACCTCCCCTTACCTCCGGAAGCAATCCCATGGGGGCAACATGCTGCTCGTAAAGGCCCCCAACGAGATCTGTTGTTTGCACCAAAGAGACATTGACACCAATTTTCTGCCACTCAGCCTGGATGATCTGCGCAGTCTCTGACTCGACTGGAGTCCCGGAAATGACGAGTAGCTGCGTGGAAAAGCCGTTTTTGTAACCGGCAGCAGCCAGTAAGGCCTTGGCCTTCTTTGGGTTGTACGAGTAATAACCCTTAAGACCGGGTGGGAAATATATCGAGTTACTAGGCCAGAGCGCCCACTCCGGTTCGCCGAGATTGTTGAGTACTACCCGGTTAATGGAGTTCCGATCGATCGCGTAGTTGAGCGCCTCGCGGACCCGCACGTTGGACAAAGGCGGATTGGACTTGCATACCGGCATCCACAAGGACTGCGTTTGGGGACTTGTCGCCCTGACCTTGAAATTGCCGTTCTCTCGCACGGCGGTAGCGTCGGTCACGGGTATCTGAGAAATGTTGACTTGCCCCGCCTCCAAGGCATTTACCTGTTGAGGCCCGGATGCAACATTTACGTACTGAAGCTTCGCGAAATGAATATCTTTGGCGTCCCAGTATCTAGGATTCCTCACAAGAGTGATGCTCTCGTTCGGAACATAGCTGCTGAGAACGAAGGGTCCTGCACCTACGGGATTCGTATTGACATTCCCTTTTTCGATGCTAGTCGGTGCCACAATAAAGGTCTCTTGACTTGCTAACAGCGGGTAGAACGCACCAGCAACGGGAGCTGAAAAATCAAGAGAGAGCGTCGTCGAGCTGAGTACGCGGATGTTCGAGATGTCTTGAAGCAGGTTCGACAAGCTGCCGAGTTGCGGTGCATTGCGATTGCGAAGAATTCCTGCTTTCACTGCGTTTGCATCAAAGGGAGTACCGTCTGAGAAGACCAGCCCGGGACGCAAGGTGATACCTATGGTGTATGGGTTCGGTATCGTGGCGGAAGTTGCGAGTTCGGGAAGATAGCCGTTGTTCGGAGTCGGCCTGAGAAGAGTCCCATAGATTGCCATCTGCCAGGGATTCTGGACCTGTGAGACATGCCCAAGGGTAGGGTCGAACTGCACTGGATCCCCAAGGCCGGTCAAGGGTTCGGCGATTGTGATCATTCCCGATGCAGATGTGGCCGCGCTACTGGCTTCAGCTGACAGAGGCAGCGATCCAATCGACGCGAGCACAGCAACTACGGTGACGATCGTCAGGTGCGCGCAGACCCCTACGAGAAGCCTCGGCCGGGACTTCAGATCAACCGACACATTGCCTCCTCTCCGTAGATAGCGGACTTGTTCGGCCTCAATCGCGGTGGATTGCATCCTGCGCGAGCTCTGAAGTGTCCACTGGTCGCGATGGTTTCGGCGTGACCGTTACCTCGCGGATGGTCCCTACCCATGCAAAGGGAGGCGTGTAGTCATCAGAAACTGGAAATCCAACGTCATGGCCGATCCGCAGACCGCTCCCGTCCGCTTGACCAGTCCCAAGTGGGCTACCAGCCGCAACCTGTCCGCTACCAACAACTTCACCATCGATCGTGACGGAGATCTCCGCGCGACCGTCTGATTGTGGTGTGTAAGAGAATCCCACAATGTGACTGCCCGGAGTCAGGGGATTCGCTGCTTCAACTCGGTATTCGCGGCCTACGCTGTTTAAGACGTAAGTCGGACGGCTTGTGAGGATCATGAGCGCCCAGCCCCCGGTCCAATTTCCCTGAGCGCACAACACGCCATCGGAGACGGTTTCAGGAACGTCGAGATCGACCTCCACTTCGCCGCCAAAGGACAGCATTGGGATCGCCTCATCAGCGATCGGTCCGCCGCCCGGTCGGAATGTCTTTCGAGAGAACATGGATCGTGGAGGTGGCTGCATGGCGGTCATAAGATCCGTTGGGGACCGGCGGTCGAGCCAGTTGCCCATCGGCAACACCGAGTTTCGGCCAGCCTCAGACCACCACAAATCAGCCAACCGCTGTACAACGTCGCGGTATTCCGTTGCGAGATCATTTGCCTCGGCGAAGTCCTCCTCGAGATTGAAGAGTGCCCAGGTATCGCGTTCGAGAGAATCGCTTCCTGTTACAAGTCTCTCCTCGTCTGCAACACCGCGAACGACTCGGTCCGTGGTGGCCTTCCACGTGCCGGCGTAGATGCTGCGGGAGCCAAGCATCTCGAAGTATTGAACTTCGCGCGGCGACGGTGCGCTGGAAGAGCCGAAGGTGGTTCGGAGACTTGCCCCATCGAACGGCTGCTGTGAGATCCCATCTATCACTGCATTCGGGCTGACCTCGCACACATCGAGAACGGTCGGCGCAATATCGACTACATGAATGAGCTGTGGGCGGACTTCACCACCGCTCTCAATGCCCGCTGGCCAGCGAATGATCATCGGAACACGAGTGCCTCCCAGCCAGGCATAGCGCTTCCAGAGCCGAAAGGGCGTGTTTCCAGCCCAGGCCCAGCCCCAGGGGTAGTGGTTGTAGAGCCGGAATCCTCCCAAGTCATCTATGTGGGCCAGATTGTCCGCAAGGTCGTCGAGATCCAGTGTGAAGCGTCCCTCATTCACTGACCCGATGGAACTGCCCTCAGCGCTCGCCCCGTTATCGGAAAGCGCAATCACCACGGTGTTCTGATCAACGTCAAGGTCTTTGAGGCAATCAAACAGCTTGCCGACGTGATGGTCCGTATGGGTCAGAAACCCGGCGAACACCTCCTGCATCCGAGCGTAAAGACGTTGCTCTTCGTGCGGCAAGCCATCCCAGTCCTGGACCCAGGATGGTCGTTGGCTACACACGGCATCTTCGGGAACGACACCAAGAAATTTTTGACGTTCAAAGGCCTCCCGACGCCATCGCTCCCAACCGCCGTCGAAGCGACCGCGGTACGCCTCGATCCATTCTGATGGGACTTGATGCGGTGCGTGTTGGGCGCCTGTAGCGAGATAGAGGAAGAATGGCTTCTCGGGGGTGGCGTTTTGCTGGGCTCGTAGCTGCCGGATGGCGACGTCAACAAGGTCCTCAGTCAAGTGGTAGCCCTGTTCTGGCCGACGCGGCGGTTCGACAAAGTGGTTATCCCATACAAGATTGGGAGTCCACTGGTTTGTGTCGGCGTGTAGGAACCCATAGAACTGTTCAAAGCCCTGGCCAAGCGGCCAAAGATCAAACGGACCCGAAGCGGTTCGGTCATGGCGTGGCGTGAGGTGCCACTTGCCAAGCGCCATCGTGGAATAACTGGCATCACGAAGGTGGCGAGCAATAGTGGCAGCAGATCGAGGAATGCGCCCGCTGTAACCAGGGAGTCGTAGTGGCACGTCGGGAACGAATCCCATACCAACCGCGTGGTGATTGCGGCCCGTGAGCAATGAGGCACGGGTTGGCGAACACAGCGAGGTGACGTGAAAGCGGTTGTAACGCAATCCTTCACTCGCGAAGCGGTCGAAGTTCGGCGTAGCCACGTCTGAACCGAAGCATCCAAGCTGTGCGAAACCAACATCATCCAGGACGATCAGAACGACGTTGGGTCTAGATACAAGCGTCGCACGCGACTCAGCTGGCGGGATGGCGCTCTCAGTGATTGTGCGACCAAACGCGCCGGGGCCGACACTCATGGCCGCGAGCCAATCTCGGCGACGCTCAACAGCCCCCCTTAGATCTCGGCAAACATTCCTCAGCGGGCGAGAATCGTGGCGGCGGCCGTGCCGGGAGCACCGTAGACCTGGGCGTAACCGACGCGCGGGTCGCCCTGGACTTGGCGGTCGCCGGCCTGGCCGCGGAGTTGGAGCACCAGCTCGTGGACCTGGCGGAGACCGGAGGCTCCGATCGGCTCACCGTTGGCGATGAGGCCGCCATCGGTGTTGATCGGCATTGGACCGGTGATCTCGGTAGCGCCGTCGGCGAGAAGCTTCTCCTGCTCGCCGTCAGCACAGAAGCCGTTCTCAGCCATGTGGATGACCTCAGCACCAGCATCGGTGTCCTGAACCTGGATGACATCAACATCCTCGGGCCCGATCCCAGCGTCTTCGTAGGCGGCGCGGGACGCGTACACGGTGGGGGCAACGTCTTCCTCGACAGGGGACCATGTGGTGTTGACCTCGTACGAGCCGTAGTTGCGCGTGCGGATGGCAGTCGCCTTCACATACACCGGCGTACCCGTAAAGCGGTGAGCGATGTCGGCGCGGCAAAGGACCACCGCCGCAGCGCCCTCGTCGGGAGCGCAGAACATGTACGAGGTAAGCGGGTAGTTGAGCATCGGCGAGCTGAGAATTTCCTCCTCGGTGATCGGCTTCCGACGGAAGGCCTTCGGATTGAGAGCGCCGTTGCGGTAGTTCTTCGCCGCCACCTTGGCCAACGTCGCCTGGGATACGCCATGGTCGTGCATGTACCTGTTGATCTTCATGCCGAAGAACTTGGTGGTCACGTACTGCCCGTTCTCGCCATACCAAGCAGGTACGTTGGTGGTGGTCGGATCTCCTTTGAATGAGCCCCGAGCGTGCTTGTCCGTTCCGAGGGCCACGACGATGTCACCGTTGCCGGCGCGAATGGCGTTTGCGGCCTGCTGGATGGTGGCAGCGCCGGTTGCGCATGCGCTGAACACATGGATGAACGGAAGGCCGCTCAGGCCGACAAGACCGGTGACGGGGTCGGTCCAGACCCCCCAGCTCCCGCCGAAGGCGCACTGGACGTCGTTCCAGGTCACGCCTGCGTCGGTCAACGCCAGCTCGACGGCGTCGGCGGCCATCTCGTAAGCGGACTTTTCGCCGTGCCGGCCGAAGGGGTGGAGTCCCACACCAATGATCGTGACGTCGTCCATTCAGCGCTCCTCACTGTTCTGCGCGCCGACGGGCGCGAAGGCGAAGGTGATGACCTCGTTGCCGTCCTTGTCGATGTAGAACGGGACGATTCGGAGGACGACCTCCATTCCGAAGTCGAGCCTTTGGGGATCGCACTCGGTGAGCCGCGACTCGACCCGGACCACGTCGTCAAGTTGCACTAGACCGATCCCAAAAGGCTTGAAAGACTTACCCGTCGGATCGCCCATGTAGTTGGCGCTGGGCGGAAACTCCTGGGTCGTCCAGGACACGAGCGTGCCGCGGCGGGGTAATGGAAGTTCGGCCATGCTCTCGGTTCCACAGCGCGGGCACCGCGACTGCACCGGGAACGTGACCGCCCCGCAGTCCTTGCACCGACCACCGAGCAGCTCTGGATCATCGGCCGGCCACGTGAACACGTTCGCGATCGGATTCTGCATTAATACCCTCCACCTTCGGATTTACCGCGGTCAGGCTAGCCAACGGTGCGACAAACACGCTGAGATTTCGAACGCGAGTGGTGCAAATGATCCGATGGGAGTCTGACCAGGATCCCGTCGACGGCGCGAAGTAGGCTCGTTCGTGCGGATGCGATCGCGCGTGCACCTCTCCGTCTACCCGCGGCAAGAGCAAGAACGTGCTCACAGCCCGACACGACGTAGTCCAAGCGCTAAGGCCAGGGCTCTCAGCCCCGGGCTTCCGTCAACGCGTTCACCGATCTCTGTGAACGGCTCTGACTGGCGGGGGTTCACGATCACACGCACCTTCGGGCCTCGGACTCGACGAATCTGCTGGTCACCGCATCTGCCCTATGCAGCCGCCCAGGCGCTGCTTTACTCAATTCCGCCGCTTACTACCTGCAGTCCCGAGAAACTCCCGGCAGGCGTTCTGAGACCGTCGGGTTCTTGCCCCGATGGTTCCCCCGCCTCTCTCGCCATACTTGCACCGACAGCCACCTACCCAGCGGCGGCTTGGGCTCCGGCCGTCGGCTCCAGGAACCTCTTGATCGCGTCCTCGGTGACGGGGGTAAAGAGATTGACGAGGTTGCCATCGGGGTCGCGGAACAAGATGGAGCGATTCCCCCAGGGCATGGTTGTAGGCTCCTGCACCCACTCGCTGACCAGGCTCTTGAGCCGCTCGAATTCTTTGTCCACATCATCGACGAGGAATTCGATGATGACGGTGTGGTTGTCGGCTGGACGGGCCGAGTTGTTGAACAGCTGCGCTGTCTGGGTGTGGCCAAAGGCGATCGTGCAGGACGGCAGGTGCACCTCGGCGAAGACGGGCGCCGGCCAGATGGCCGGGACCCCGGTGACCTGCTCGTAGAAGCCAACCACCGGCTCAAGGTCGTCGCTGATCATGCGGATAGAGGCGAAGTCCATGGCGTCGCCCTCCTCTCGTGTGTGGTATGTTGACGTAGCGCTACGATACCGTAGCGTAGTGGAGTCGTCAATACCCAAAGGACGGAGCTCTCCATGGCGAAGGCCAGCACCACAGATGACCGAGCGGTGCCCCCCCAACAAGAATCCCTCGACCCCCGCGTGCTCGTTTCCCGAGAGCGGGTTCTGACGACGACGCTCGAGCTGTTGACTGAGGCTGGACTGGATGAGCTCACCATCGACGAGATCTCCCGCCGCTCGGGGGTCGCGAAGACCACCATCTATCGGCACTGGCCGAACCGCTCCGCGCTCGTCATCGATGCCTGCTTGCGGATGACCGATGGCGAGGAAGCGCCGCCGGACACCGGTTCGCTCGAAGACGACGTGAGGGCAATCTTGACGAACATCGCAGAGTTGCTTGCCACCGCGCGATGGTCGTCAATCGTGCCCTCGATCGTCGATGTCGCCGAACACGATCCGGCGTTTGCCGATATCCACAGCCGAATCCAACGCAGACACGCCGCTCCGCTTCGAGCGGCACTGGAGCGAGCAGCCCTCAGGGGAGAAATCCCGTCAGCCGCTGACCGCGATGCCATCGCTGCCGCTCTGCTCGGGCCGCTCTTCTACCGCCGCTGGTTCTCACGAGAACAGATCGACGCCACGTTCCTCGAAATAATCGTTGGCACGCTTGCGAGCCTCTGCCAGAACACTCCTAAGCCGCCGCGAGGTCGGAATCGCTGATTTCCCTGGACCGGATTCACCAGGAAACGACCGCCGACGTCCGCCGGGCCGCCAACCTCATTGGTATCGGACTGGATTCCCTCAGCACCAGACGTAAATGTCCACAATTGTGATTGATTCGAGCGGACGGCCCTTCGACGCGGCTGTAAGGGTACGGCCCAAGCTTGGATCCGTTCAGTAAGCGCGCGGATCTGCTCGCGACTTTCGGGTTGGTTACCCGAAGGCCGTTGACCAACGGACGATCTATGAGCGCGCTGCTTGTGGGGCGGTCTCGGTGGTCGTCACACCGAGCTTGGTCAAGAAGCTGCGGTAGTCGGTCTGCACCCATTCCTCGGCCAGCCGGCCCTCGTCGTCGTACCTAAAGGTACCGATCAATTCCCATTCGAGGTGTCGCCCGGTGGGCTCGACTGGACCGATGGGCGAGTAGGTAAAGAGCCCGGTGAAGTCACCGGAGAACATGGTGCGCGCCGCCAGGTAGTTGCCGTCGACGATGATCTGCTCACGGAAGAGTCGCAGACCACCGAAAGCGGCGCGCAACGACGCGAAGTACGCGCTCAGTTCATCGAAGCCCAGGTCGGCGCCCGGTCCGTGGAAGACGTAGTCCTCCCTGAAATAGGCGCGGAGCTTGGCGTCGTCCTCCGTGGCGATCGCCTCGTCGCCGATGCGGATCAACTCGCGGGCCAGGGGGCTGTCGGAGATGAAGCCTGGCATCCTTCCTCCTTGCTCCTCAGGAATGGATGGTAACGGCGTATCCATCGGGGTCAGCAAACACGAACGTCCGACCAAATGGACCATCGAAGGGCTCGGTGACGATTCGAACCCCGGCGTGAACAAGCCTGTCGTGCAGAACCTGCGGGTCATCGGCCTTGAGCCACAATGCGACGCCCCAGCCGAGACGCTCGACCGCCTGCAAGTCAACGGCGGGTTCACGAACGGCAAAGGGAATAGGAGTGGTGGCAAAGACCACTGCTCCTGGTGGGCTCTGGGCTACCCGCTCAAGGCCAAGCTGCTCCGAATAGAACGCAGCAGACACCTCCAGGTGGCTGACCTGTAGTGCGATGAAGTCGGGTCCGATGACTCTCACTGGCGCTCCTCTATAGTTGTCAGGCTACCTGATAACTATATCAGGTAGCCTGACAAGTGCAAGGTGCCGACGGGGAAGGCAGGGAAGCGAGTGCCAAGAGCCGAGGACATGTCGGGTTACCTGATCAAGCGTGCTCAATCGGTGATCCATCTCGCCCTGGAGGAGATCGTCTCCAAACAAGGACTCGGGATCCCCCACTACGTCGTGCTCACGTTGCTGGCGGAGACGCCTGGATTACCCAACGCCGAGCTTGCCCGCAAGGCGTTCGTGACGCCCCAGTCAATGAACGAGGTCCTCAAGCAGCTCGAAGCCTCCGGGTTAGTGGAGCGTCACCAGAGTCCGTCAAATGCACGGATCCTCTGCGCTCACTTGACCCACGAGGGCGAGAAGAAGTGGCGATCGGTCGACGACGGCGTTCAGGAATTGGAAGAGTGTCTGCTCCGGGGTCTCACGCAGGACGAAGTCCGAGTACTGAACCGATCGCTCAAGACGATCATCCGGAACATGACTCCGACGGCGTGAGGTTCACCTTCCGCCACGAACTGCTCCCCGCGAACCGCAAACGCCTCGGCCACGTCGCCATCGACTTGCAGAGTCGTCACCTTCGCATTGCGAACGACTAGATCCGGTTGACCATCCTGTGCTGCCATCTCAGACCTCCTGCGGAATATGGGACCGGGTTTGATCTCACCCGGATGCACGCGATTGGACTCAGGACAACGCGCGGATCGACATCGGGCGTACGTGCACGCCTTGCGTGACGCCGATGTTCTCAGCGACCGGAGCCTATCGGCCCCGTACGGCAAGGATTGGCTGCCCGGCGTGCACGCACGGCAACTCGAGCGCCTGGCCCATTGACCCCGCCAGCAATGTGATTCGCTTCGGTAGCCCCATTCGCTGAGATTTCCCGCGCAGCCATGGCGCACCGCGGGCCGAGTACTCGGCCACACCCCAACTCGTCGATCGGTTCACCAGGCTGTTCGAAGGCCTAGTCGAAGTAACACCTCCCAGATGGCAGCGATTACTGGGGCCAACCGATTTCTGGGGACATCAGACCCGAGATTGGACACGAGGATCTGAATCCGTGGGATTTTCGTGGGATTGATTCCATCCGCCGGAAGGGAGCGAGGTTGCGGGAGAAGTCGACCTCGAGGGCGATGGGCATCTGTTCTCGTGTGCAAGACCGTTGGCGAAATCAGCCCCCCGCGGACTGACCACCGTCGATGTGCAAGACAACTCCCGTGACAAATGAGGCTCGCTCGAGATAGAGGATTCCCTCGACGACATCGCTGATCTGACCGACTCGGCCCAGCGGATGAAGCGCTGCGAGGCCTTGATACGAAGCTGGATCGAAGGCGGGGTTCTGTATGACCCCGAGCGAGACCGCGTTGCACCGCACACCTCGGGACGCGTACTCGATAGCTACTTCGCCCTGAAAAAGTAGATCGGGTGCGGTTGCTCAGCTGTCTTGAGTAACCGCCGCGTGCGCCCATAGGCCCTCGCTCCGACCTCTCCGGTCGCTTTTGATCCCGTTTTCCGGCCGTTTCTGGCTCGGAGCGCGCGACGGGAGAGGGTCGGGGCAAGATCAGGCGGGCGCTCGGTGCGTCGGTGGCGGGGGGCGCCCTGGTGGTCCGGTGAGGGTTCTCGCTCGTTGCCGTCGAGAAGACGCGAGGTCCTTGCTCTGTTCGCGTTCGTCGATCAGCACGGCGATCTTGGTGGCGTTGTGGGCGAGGACACCCCAGCCACACCATGAACGCGTCCCGTCGATGCCGTCGAGCATGGTGCGCTCCCAGCCCCAGGAGTGCTTGAGGTGTGAGATGCGGCCTTCGGATCCGGTGCGCCACTTGACGAGCTTGCGGAAGCGCCGTGCCGACTCGACCGCTTGGCGCTGAGCACCGGGGCGTCCCTTGCGCGGGATGGCGACGTGGTGCACGCCGAGGGCGTGGAGCTCGGCCTCTACCTTGGCCTCGCCATAGCCGCGATCGGCGGTCACGGATCTGGGCACCTTGCCCAGCAGTTCTTTGATGCGGCCGATGGCGGCGCCGAGCATGGGAGCGTCTGCTGGGTTGCCGACCTCGACGCGATGGTCGAGCACGATGCCGTCGGCGTTGTCGGTGACCTGGGCCTTGTAGCCGAACTCGACGGGGCGCCCGAGGCGTCCCTTGGCGATAGGACGAGCGTCGTCGGTGTCGTGGAGCGACACGATGCGCGTCGATCCGTCGGGGACTTCGCCGCCGAGGCGGGTGCGGGTCTGGATCACCACCGTCTCGAGCACCGAGATGGTGCGTTCGAGCTCGGCGACGAGCGCGCTGGCTTTGCCCGAGGCTCCCTTGCCGGCCCGACCCAGCGCCCGGCGGGCGTTGGTGGCGATGACCTGGGCGTCTTTGATGCTCGCCTCGGCGATGGTGGCCAACTCGCCGGTGAGGGTGAGCACCTCGTCTTTGGCCTCGCCGCTGCGCCGTCTGAGCCACGCCGCGATCTGATGAGCGCGTTGGCGCACCGAACGGGTGCGGTCCCGAAAGCGGGTGCGCCGGGCCAGACCGAGGCTCTGGAGCGCGGCGACGGTCTTGGTGAGCTTGGCCACCCCTTTGGTGAGCAGACCCGAGTCGGTTGGGTAGGCGACGTTGGCCGGGACGACCGTGGTGTCGGCGCGCACCTTGTCGAGTCGCACCACGTGGGCCGCCCGCGCCTTGTGCACCAAGGCCTCGTTGAGCTGGTCGACGGCGCCGTCCCCACAGCGGGTGGTGATCTTCATCAGCGTGGACGGGTGCGGCACGGCATCGGTGATCCCGACGCGGCAGAAACGCCGCCAGGTCAACGAGTCGGCTACCTCGGCACAGAGCGTCTCGAAGCCGAGCCGGTACCTGAAGCGCAAGAACATCATGCGCAGGTAGGTCTCCATCGGGATGGATGGCCGGCCGAGCACGGGGTCGAAGAAGGCGACGAAGGGCTCGAAGAAGACCGGGTCGTCGAGCAGGCGGTCGATCTGCGCGAGTCCTGGTGGCAGCGCCAAGAACTCGGGCGGGAGGATTGTCTCCCACAGGGTGGGCTGGGGGTCTACCTTGGTGCGCAACACGATGGCTCCATTCACTCCGGGAAGGGTGTGTGGAGCCATCGTTGTTTCATTCCGGTCCGAACGCGAGTACCCAACCTCCAAGAACGCGCTGGTCGCGAGCGATTTTCACATCTACTTTTTCAGGGCGAAGTAGCTAGTGAACGCGTCACGGCCGCCAAACCACCCTTGGTGAGCGATACGAGAGCAGATGGGTTCTCGCTCTCGGCGTGGTCGACAAGGCTCGTCGTGAGATTCACGATGTGACCACCCGAATCCTGGGTGAGCATCTGGCGGACGACGGCCTGGGTGACGTGAAAAAACCCGGTCAGGTTCACTGCCGTGATCGCCAAATAGTCCTCGAGTGTGTAGTCGGTAAATGGCTTACTAACTTCGATTCTTCGCGTGACGACGTGAACTGACACGTCGAAAGACGCGAAAACGCCCTCCTTGCAAGGGATACTGGGGTTTGCGACAACCAACAGTCCCAACCAAGGAGGGCACTTCCGAGATGCACGCTACCAGCACGCGCCGCGCCGTGGTGGAATCCGGTGGCGACCAAGTCGTCTCCCATGTCGGGCTGCACACGCTCGGGTCCTTGGCCGACGCACTCGGTCTGAGCGACGCGCTCTCGGCCCGGATCCCGGCGCGCTCGGCCCGCCTCCCGCTCCACGACCGGGGCAAGGTCCTGGTCCAGGCCATGGTGATGTTGGCGGGCGGCGGCGAGTGCTGCTCTGACATCGAGTACCTGCGGGCCGAAGAGGGTCTCTTCGCCGACGTGTGCTCGGATTCGACCTTGTATCGCACCTTCACCGAGGATCTCACCCCCGAGACGCTCGCCTCGGTGCAAGCGGGCTTCGCCGAGGTGCGAGCCATGGTGTGGAAGAAGCTGAAGTTGACCAAGGGCGCCGACCCGGTCGTCCTCGACATCGACGCCACGCTCACCGACGTGCACTCGGAGAACAAAGAGGGCACGGGTCCGAACTACAAGGGCGGCTACGGCTTTCACGACATGGGCTGTTGGGCCGACGCGACGGGCGAGACGCTCGCGATGCTGTCTCGTCCGGGCAACGCCGGGGCCAACGACGCCGAGGACCACCTCTTTGTGCTCGACGCCTCCATCGCCCAGCTACCCGGGGTCATCGCGGCGGGACATCGCGACGACTCCTTGAGAGAAGAGGTCCGCCGACGCATCGTCGTGCGCACCGACTCAGCCGGTGCGACCAAGGATTTCGTCTGGGGCTGCTTCGACCGCCACGTCGGCTTCTCGGTCTCGGCCCGCACAAACGCCCAGGTCTACGGGGCCATCGTCGCCATCGCCGGCGAGGGCCGACACTGGAAACGAGCCCGGCGCCAAGACGGCCGGCGCCGCAAGGGAGCGGCCGTGTGCGAGGTGACCGATCTGGTGGACCTCTCAGAGTGGCCGCCGGGCACCCGGCTCATCATCCGGCGCGAGCCACTGCACCAAGGGGCCCAACAGAGCTTGTTCCCCGACCTCGAGTACCGCTACGTCGGCTTCTACACCGACCAGTTGGGCAGCCCCGTCGCCCTCGACGTGTTCCACCGGGCCCATGCTCATGTGGAGGACCACATCGAGCGGCTCAAGGACTCGGGGCTCTGCCGCATGCCGTTCACCTCCTTGGACGCGAACCGGGCCTGGTTGGCCGAAGTGTGCATGGCGGCGGACCTCGTGCGTTGGTTCCAGCTGCTGTGTCTGTCGGGTGCGCTCGCGAGCGCCGAACCCAAGGCGCTGCGTTGGCGCATCTGGCACGCGCCGGCACGCATGGTGCGCTCGGGGCGTCAGCACATCGTGCGCATCCTCGACGGCTGGCCCGATGCCGATGTGCTCCTGCGCGCCTATGAGCGCGTCATCCTGCTCAGCTGACCGCCAGTTCCTAGCCACCCTCCCGTGAGCGACCGCTTGACCTTGCGCGCCCTTGCACGGCTCAAAGCCAGATACGTGGCGACGCGGACACCCGATGATGCTTCTCGTCACGGTGCACGGCCGTCCAAGGCGACCCGACAGTGATCACGCGCGGCCCTTCAGACCGTTTCGTCGCCCTGGCGGAGTCCAGGCGAAGAATCGAAGCTAATGAAGATCCCGGCGTTGTTGATCAGGCTGTCGATGCGTCCGAAGCGATTGACCGCCTGATCCACGATCATCTGGGCGGTCTCGACCTCGGCAATGTCACCCCTGACGGTGAGAAAGTCGGACGCGTCGGACGGGCTGATCGATCGCGACACGCCCACGACCGCGTATCCGGCTTCTCGGAAGCTTTCCGCAGCGCCGGCGCCGATGCCTTGAGACGCTCCGGTCACCACCGCGACCTTTCGTGAGGCGTGGGATGCAGGGCTCACCCGACCAGGGACCGTGCTTCCGCGGAGCCCACCACAAGATCATGAAGGTCGCCGCCCACCTCGAGCCGGTTCGACTGCTCGATCCCGCCGATCCTCAGGGGCTCAAAGCCCGCCGTTCGGATCAAGTGCTCGACCGCGTTGCGCCCACGGTCGTCCTCGGACACGTAGAACAGAACCGCGGGTTCGGGCGACCGATGGCTCGAGGATTCGAAGAGATTGGCCGACATCGTGCCGAACGCAATGGCAAAGGGTGTCCCGGCCGGCAACCACCCAGCGACGACCTCGCCCGATGACTGACCTTCGGGCAGGAGTCGTACGACCTTGCCTTGTGCATCGAGTCCGACCGGATTGCTCGGAACGACGAGACAAGTCTCACTCAGCGCGTCGGCGATCTCGTCGATGACGTCTTTCAATACGGAAAACCGGAGCGCAAGAACAACCGCATCGGCTCCCTTCAAAGCGGTTCGGTTGTCGGCGGCGACGGACGCCGCTTCGCCGATTGCCGCCGCCAGCTTTCGAGCTGACTCCTTGTCGGCGCTCGAGAGCTGCAGGGTCTCGCCGCCCGAAGCAAGCTGGCGGGCTATGGCCGATCCGATGCCTCCGGTGCCGATGATTGCCGTGGTCATGATCTAGATCTTCTCCGCGTCAGGATTCTCGTTCGGATTTGCTTGATGGCCAGTGGTCGGGGGACCAATCCCCGTCCGGATCCGTCGTTTGTCCCACCTCTATGAGATGACCATCGGGATCGCGGAGGTAGCAACGGATCTCGTACTGGTGCTGCTTCGGTGGTGTCAGGAAGTGCGCACCGCGCGCGCTCCATTCGGCGTATACGGCATGCATGTCCGTTACTCGGACGTTGAGGAAGCTGCTGACCCGGTTGAGATCACGGGGCGTCCCCAGGGTGACCTCCGGCTTGTCATCGGTCGGGCCCCCGCCACCGTTGATGATGATCCAACTGTTCGACAGTTGGACATACGTGAGCCCTCCGGGTCCGGAGAACGCGAGTCTGCCTCCAAGCACATCGGTGTAGAAGTGCCGGGAGCGCCCGACATCGTCCGATACGATGAAGTGGGCCAGCACGATTCCCTCTGGGGCCGTTGGGAGCTCGTCGGCGGGCGTACCCGATGGCCAGTGATCGGGCACCCAGTCCCCCTGCGGGTCGGTGGTCTGCCCCACTTCGATCAGGTGACCATCGGGATCACGGATGTAGCAACGGATCTCGTACTGGTGCTGCTTCGGCGGAGTCAGGAACTGCGCACCGCGCGCGCTCCATTCGGAGTACACCGTCTCCATTTCCTTGACCCGGATGTTGACGAAGCTGCTCACCCGATCCGGGTCGCCGGGTGTCTCCAAGGTGACCTCCGGCTTGTCGTCGGTCGGGCCTCCGCCGGCATTGATGACGATCCAACTATTGGACAGTGCGACGTTGGTCGGCCCTCCGGGGTTGGAGAAGGCGACCCGTCCCCCAAGCACTTCGGTGTAGAAGCGCCGAGAGCGCTCGACGTCGTCCGACACGATGAAGTGGGTGAGCAGGATTTCTTCCTGGGGCGACACAACCTCGGCCATCTGCTACCTCCGGTGGTCTTCCACGGTTATGGTCGCGCCATCTGCGCCTGCATCGGCCGCAATGGAGGCGGCATCTTCGCGATCTCCATTCGAAGGGTTTTGAAAGCCGAATCGAAGATGGTCGAGAAGCTCGGGAAGGGCTGAATGACGTCGCTCAAAACCTCCAGCGGTATACGGGCGCGTATGGCGAGCGTCGCCTGCTGGAGCCACTCGCCGGCCTCCGGTCCGAGGGCGTAAGCGCCGGTCAACCGCACGCCGTCGCTGAGCAAGGTCAAGAATCCGTTCGACTGGGCGTACTGGTGGCTGTACGTCGCGGTCTTGGACACGTCGGTCAAGAGCGTTGTGCTGCTGTAGGGTGCCTCCGCGGCACCGACCGCGGCCGCCTGCGGGTCGGTGTATGTCACGCGCGGCACGGCCTCGTAGTTCACGGGGTGGCTCTCACCGGCAATGTTCGCGGCCACGACATCGCCCTCGTACTCGCCGACGTGCGTCAGGGGCCAGATCCCATTGACATCACCAATGGCCCAGATCTTTTCGCCGGCCCGCAGATACTCGTCCACCCGTATCCCGTGTGGGTCCGCCTCGATGCCGACTGTCTCGAGCCCGATCCCTTCGACGCGAGGATGACGGCCGGTCGACACCAACAGTCGCTCACCGCGCACCTCACTGCCGTCTGAGAGCCTCAGGACGTAGTCGTCTCCATCGCGCGAGGCCTCGGCGGCTTGGACTCCGAGGTGCAATTCGATCCCGTCCCGCCGCAATGTGTGGCTCAGAGCCTCGCCGAGGGGCGCCGGCTCTCGTGGGATCAGCCGATTGGCGCCCTCGACGAGGACGGCCTGTCCACCGAGGCGCTGTACCACCTGTGCGATCTCGACACCGGCCGAGCCTCCGCCGAGCACGATGAGGCGGCTGGGAACCGTCTTCATGGACGTCGCTTCGCGGGTGCCCCAGACGCCATCGAGGTCGTCGAGCCCCGGAATGGGCGGCACGAAAGGAGCCGCGCCCGTCGCCACGACGACATGCTCCGTCGTGTGGCGAGTGCCGTCCACTTCGACCACACCCGGCCCGGCGAGCCGGCCCACGCCCCGGATCAATTCGATGCCCCGATCCGTCAGCCATTTCTCCTGTCCCGCATCCGAGTAGTCGGACACCATGTAGTCCCGCCAGTCGAGCGTCGCTTGCACGTTCACCTCGGCACTGGCGTCGACGTCGCGGGCGCCCTGGACCGCCTCCCCCGGACGCAAGAGAGACTTGGACGGGATGCACGCCCAGTACGAGCACTCGCCGCCCACCAGCTCCCGCTCGACGACGGCGACCCGAAGCCCCCGCGCCGCGATGGCCCCGGCGCAGTGCTCGCCGGGCGCACCGCCGCCCAGCACGATCGCGTCGAAATCGCTCACGTGGGAAGCTCCTGACCACTCTGTTCGCGCGCCATGTACTCGGCGTACCAGTCGGGCCAGTCCGGATCGGCCCAGCCGATCCGCTTCTCGTGCTCACCGTGGGCCGACGCGGCGCGGCGCAATGCCGCAGCCAGATCACCAGCCGAATCGAACGCGGTGACAGTTGGGTCGAGGCGGCCGGGGAGGCGATCGGTCACCTCTTGGAGCAGCCAGCCGTTGCCGTCGGGGTCTTCGAACGTCGCAAAGGAGTTGTAGCTCGTGTGATCCGGATCCGGCCCGTTGACCCGATCACCAGCCCCCTCGGGGTCCAGTTGCGCCCCGGGCGCTCCGGAATGGAACACCTCAGTGACCTTCGCTCCCCGATTGACGAGTTCGACGCGCCCGGCCTCGATGTCGGACACGATCAAATACTGGCCATGGGCCGATTCGGGTGGCGCACCCGTGATGTGGGTGCCGAACTGCACAGAACACTGCGATCCCGGTGGCATGAATTGCACGACCCGGAACCCGTTGTCGAAGGAGAAGTCGGCGTCGAGCCTCCATCCGAGGCCGGAGTAGAACGCCTTGGAGCGATCGGCGTCGGCGACGGGGATGACGACCACCTCGAGCTTCAGGTCGGCCAGCTCGCTGCTCGGTGACCCGTCGGCTGCGCCGCTCTGTCTATCGACGCTGCTCATCCGGCTCTCCTCTGTCTGGTCTCGAACAGATTGTCGCACCCAGGCGAACGCCTTGCACCTGAAACATCGATTGCACTCGGCGTTCGACGCGTTCCCAGGGTACGGAGGTCGAATGGCGATGCACGGGTGCACGTCTCAACCTTTCCGCCGGCCCGCGAGCAGCTCGAGTTCCTTTGGTCGAGGAGCCGAACGGAGGACGGGCGCCCCGACCTCCCAGGGTCAGCGTTTGATACCGATGCTCTTGCCCTCGGTGTACCGGATCGGCTCCTCCAATGTGTCGACGAGGAATTGATCCCGGTCTCCTCGTTCCCAGGCCTCCTTCAACCCCGGGGCCGCCAAGTCGAAGTCGGGTCGAATCTTCTCGAACACTCCCCTCAGATCCACGTGGAGCTCTGCCATCGTGGGTCGGCCCCAGTACCAGTAGCCGTTGTAGATCTTGAAGATCTTGAGTCCGGGCTCGAGGACAAACGTGTGCGGGATCATCGGATCGTGCGGCTCATCTGTGAACTCTTTGATGTCCAGATCCTTCTGGACGACCCGATCGGGGTCCGACAGGAACGGCCACGTGGCGCCCAGCGCGTCGCGGAACTCATTGATGTTCAGCTGATTGTCGGTCGAGATCAGGGCCAATCGCGTGTAGGCATTTCGGAACTCTGGGTACATGGCAACCAACTGCCCTACGAACTGGTGCTCTTTGGGATCGAAGCCGCCACGGGACAGATGGAGCACCATCGGGTTGCCCCCCTGGAGCTCCGACAGGGACCGCCGCCGGCCGGATTGATCGGCGAGCTCGTAGTCGGGAAACGTCTCGCCCTCACGGATGTCGCTGCGCATGTGGCCTCCAAACTCGAAAGGGTCTGTCCAACGATCCCACGGGAGTCCAACAGATGTTCAAGTCGGTTGCGCCTGTCGCTCGCTCTCAGAAATTGCCCAGGCCGCGTTGACGAGTCCGATATGGCTGAACGCCTGCGGGAAGTTGCCAAGGAGCTCGCCATTGACTGGATCGACCTCCTCGGCCAACAGGCCGACATCGTTGACGAAGGCGGCGGCGCGTTCGAAAACGGTGCGGGCTCGAGCCGGCTGTCCCGCTCTTGCGAGGGCCTGGGCCAGCCAGAAGGTGCACAGAAGGAAGCTGCCTTCCTCACCGTCGAGGCCGTCGTGGGACCGATAGCGATACACCAATCCCCGCTCGTCGGTGAGGCGTTCCTCTGTCGCGTCGATCGTGGCCAACACCCTGGGATCGTCGGCCGGAAGAAATCCCACCAGAGACACCATGAGGTTGGAGGCGTCAAGCTCGTCCGAGCCGAAGGACTGGGTGAAGGAGTTGGCCCGTTCGCTCCAGCCCTTGGTCACGATCGCCTCCCGGATCTGGTCCCGCGTCTGCGTCCATGACTCAACTCGAAAGGAGGCGTTGAGACGGTCGGCCAAGATCACCGCTCGATCGAGGGCCACCCAGCACAACAGTTTCGAGTACAAGAAATCACGCGGCTCCCCCCGGATCTCCCAGATTCCTTGGTCCTTGTCCTGCCACCGGCGGACGGCGGTGTCGGCCAGTTGCACGAGGAACTCTCGCGTGGCAGGCGCCAGGTCCGTGGGGGTATCCCACTTGCCCGAGTCGGACAGCGGCCCAACCCGATGGGTGTTATCGAACAGGTGGTCAGACATGCGGTGCACAGCGTTGAGCAATTCGCCGTAGACGTCGAGCTGGCGCTGTTTCCAGGCGGCGTTGCCAATCCGAACCGGCGCCGAGTGGCGCCAGCCCTCCAGATGCGGCAACTCCCGTTCGCTGAGGTCCCGCTCTCCGCCGATGCCGAACATGATCTGCAAGTCGCCGCCGTGCTCGAGCGAGCCCGCCGCGGACGATGAGACATAGTCGAAGAACTCGTTGGCTTCGTCGGGACATGCCGCCACCCAAAGAGCCTGGATCGTGAAGGAAGCGTCCCGGACCCAGGTATAGCGGTAATCCCAGTTCCTGGAGCCACCGACCGTCTCGGGCAACGATGTGGTCGCCGCGGCGCAGATGGCTCCTGTGGGCGCGAAGGAGAGAGACTGAAGCACCCGCCCGCTGTGGTGCACCAGGTCCCGCCACGGACCCATGTAGGCCTGGTGGAGCTCCGACCACGACTCCCATCCCGCCACCGTGTCCTCGAGCCAGGCGTCTATCTCCGACGGGCTCCAGACCCGGGCTGAGGCGCCCTCGGCCTGCTTCCCGTGATGCAGGGCGAAGCCCATGCTTTCGCCTTGGGAGAGCTGGAACCGGCCTGAAGCCACGGCGCGATCCTGGTCGAGCGTCAGGGCCACGGATGATGACAGCACCAGCGCGTCACCACTCCCCACCACGGCCACTCCACCGTCGACCGAGTGGAGCGAAGGATGATCCAAACCGTATTCGGGACGCGGGACGAACTCCAAGGACAAGTCAACCTGTCCCTCCGTGCACGTGGCGCGCCGCAGCAGCACGTGAGGCGCTGCTTTGCCGAGTTCGTGACCTCGGTTGCCATATCCCATGGCAAGTGCGTCGGTGATCGTGACCGCACCAATCGGCGTGCGCATCGTGGTCTCCAACACCATGGTGCGGTCCAGGTAGCGCCTGGTCCATTCCGTCGAGCTGGCGGCCCCGAAAGACCAGTGCCCGGCGTTCTCGCCCAGGAGCCGACCGAAGGTTGAGGGACTGTCGAACCGTGGGAAGCAGAGCCAGTCGATCGATCCACCCCGGCTGACCAGCGCGGCGCTATGTCTGTCCGACAGGAGCGCATAGTCCGCTATGGGGGTCGTGGTCACCTGAACTCCTTCGCCCGCGAAGCCCAAGATCCGATCGTGGCACAGCCGATGAACATCGGATCTGCCACTGCGCCCGGAGGTGGGGTATCGGACTGGCGTCCTCGGCGAACCTAGCCCGAACCACATCGATGGGGAGCAGGGTCGGTCGGCGATGCCGAACCGAACTCGCCGCGCTACAGTCGTTCGTGCATCACCACTGAAGGGTGAGCCGTCTCCACGGGCCACTCACCAGGTAGTTGGGAGGTCGACCAACGATGGTGATCCACCAACCAGAGCAAGCCGCGTACAGGTCGGTTCTGCCCGAGGAGATCGATTGGAAGCCGTTTCCCGCGTTTCCGCCCTCGGCGCGACTGGCGATCGTCGTCGGCGACCCATCGGAACCGGAGCCGTATGTCATCCGGGTCAAGGTCCCATCGAATGTCAAGCTGATGCCGCATCATCACCCCGAGGACCGCGTCTATACCGTGATTTCCGGCGTCTTCTACATCGGCCTGGGGAGCGAGTTCGATGAGGAACGGCTACTCGCCTATCCACCTGGAGCGGTCGTAGTGCTCCCCGGCGGTACACCGCATTTCCACTGGGCGAAATCTGGAACCTACGTCACCCAAGTGTCGGCCGTCGGACCGCTCGGACTCGAATACATCGACCCAATGGACGATCCCCGCAGCCAGTGAGCATGCCATTCCGCCTTGAGGTCATACGACGACGCGAGGCAAAGCGTGCAAGCTTTCAACAGCGAAGGAGGCTGGAACGATGCGATCGGACATGAAACCTGGCGGGGTTTTTCCCGACTACGCACTGCCGGACCACACAAACACGGTACGTCGGCTCAGTGAGCTTCAAGGTGCTGACCCAATGATCCTCACGCTGGCACGTGGCAACTACTGTCCGAAGGAGCATCAGCAACACCTGGAGCTCGCGACCAACTACGCAAAAATCGCCGTTGCCTACACTCAGATCGTCACGATCTCGACCGACGACCACCACACCACGCAGGAGTTCCGCTTGTCGGTCGGCGCTCAATGGACATTTCTCTCGGATCCCGATCGGACGATTCAAAAGGATCTCGACATTCAGGAATACACGGATCCCGACCACGATCCGATGATTCCTCACACGCTGGTACTCAAGCCGGGACTTGTGATCCATCGCATCTATAACGGCTACTGGTTCTGGGGCCGCCCGTCGTTCTACGACTTGTGGTCGGACCTTTGCGCAGCCTCCGCCGAAATCCGACCCGATTGGGACCTGAGCAAACCGGGACTACGCCAGGCCTGGGACGCAGGCGATTATTCGAACTTTCACGGGTGGAACAAACGGGCTGCTCAGTCGATGCCCACATCGTATGAGTCATAGCTTGAAGCGGGCCTGCGCGAGCGAGATGAGTTCAATCGACGCTGGTTGCCTTGCTGTGAACCCGAGCGAAAGGGTGCGTGGTGCTGATGCGAACGCCCGTGTGCGAACTGCTCGGGATTGAACAACCGATCGTCCTGGCCGCCATGGTCGCAGTGCCCGAACTGGCTGCGGCGGTCTCGAATGCTGGTGGGCTCGGCATGGTAACGCTGACGTGGTCCACCCCTGCCGGGGACGTGGTTCGCGAGACGGCGGCGCTCACCGATCGTCCCTTTTGCGGCAACCTGGTTCTTACCTCCGATCAGCACCGTCGCCTCGACGAGGCCCTCGAGGCCGGTTTGCGGATCGTGTCGCTGTTTCTTGGAGATCCAGCCAGCTACGTGGAGCCGGTCCACGACGCCAAGGGACTTGTTCTGTGTACGGTCGGAAGTGCCGAAGAGGCGCGGCGGGCAGTCGCGAGCGGAGTTGACATCATTGTGGCGCAGGGTTGGGAGGCTGGGGGGCACGTGGGCGGTCGGATTGCGACGCTCCCCTTGGTGCCCGCAGTCGTGGACGCGGTGGCGCCGGTGCCGGTGGTCGCGGCCGGCGGGATCGGGGACGCTCGCGGCGTGGCTGCCGTTCTCGCCCTGGGCGCTCAGGCGGCTTGGGTGGGTACCCGGTTTCTGCTGGCCCAGGAGATGCCGATCCACGAGGAGTACCGCATCCGCTTGATGGACGCGGTCGAAACGGATGCCGAGTGGTATCCCGACCTCTACGACGTCGACTGGCCCGATTCGCCGCACCGTGCCCTGCGCAACTCGACGGCGGAGTTGTGGGAGGCAGCGGGCCGGCCACCGCTCGAGAGAAGACCAGGAGTGGGCGATGTCCTCGCGCATTTCGCTTCGGGCGAAGCAATCGTCCGCTATGAGCCGGCACCGCCGATGGTGGGGACTACCGGTGACATCGAAGCGCTCTCAATGTGGGCCGGACAAAGCGTT
This sequence comes from uncultured Acidimicrobiaceae bacterium, assembly GCA_963834405.1. GTDB lineage: Bacteria > Actinomycetota > Acidimicrobiia > Acidimicrobiales > RAAP-2 > Bog-473. Next base: position 403,825 of record CAWIBX010000006.1, read on the forward strand.
GCGCTGGCCAGTCATCTGCAACCGGCGGCACAGATCGTGGCTGAGCTCGTTTCTCGTTTGTGAGTCAAGCCGACGTGCCGGTGACGTCGATGACCAGCGATTGAAGTCGTCCACGCCTCATATCAAGTTCCCTTATGCCTTCGGTCTCGAGGACACCGGTATAGCTGCGCATCCTTCGAATGTGATTGGGATGGGTGCTTCGGGCGGCTGTGACAGGTGCGCCTTCGTTTACGAACGGCCCCCTGTCGTCATCGAGTCCCGTCGCGGACTCGTTCGCCGAGGTCAGGCCCTATCCTGACATTTCCCGCGTCCTCGTGACCACCGTGGAGGTCCGTCGACCACAAACGGAGAGACGAAATCTGATGCGCAAGCCATCGACAGAAGCAACAATTCATGGCAGCGAACATTTCGTCGACCCATGGGACCGGGTTCTGTCCTACTCGTTTCCGAGTGGCGGGGGTTCACAACCATCGTGCGACCTTCGGGTTACCGACCCGATGAAAGCGCCGGTCAGGGGGTCGTGCATATGCAGCCGCACGGGCGATGCACGACTCAATTCCGCCTCCTGCGCGTTCGAGTCCCGAGAAACGCGCTGCCTTTGAGAACCCGGAAGCCCGTCCAGTCCCCGCCGATGCAGAACCGGTCGGGCATCCGTACGGGTGCCGAGATCTCTCCTGCTGTCGTCGTCATCGCTCCCTCGTCGCTCTTCGTGTGTGCTACCAGTCAGAGACCGAGCGGACGCTCTCCGATCACGCCCGCCTCTCGCATATGGGCGAGCTCGTCGGCCGCCAGCCCGAGCAAGCCCGCGAGGACCTCGTCGTTGTGCTGCCCGAGGAGCGGCGCGGGCGATCGGTACCAACCCCCCGGATCGCCCGAGAGGCGCATGGGCCATCCGGGATAGCGGTGCTCGCCGACAACGGGGTGGACGACCGGTTCCCAAAAACCGCGGGCCTGCATCTGGTCGTCCTCGTCGATGGCATAGGCGGGAACGACCGGCTCGGCCCCGGCGGCCCGCAGGCGTCGAGGGCTGTCGTGAGCGCATGCTGCGCGCACCACCTTCGGATCTCCGCGTCGATCCGATCGTGCGCCGCATGCCGCTGCCCAACGGTCGCAAGCTCCGGATCATCCGCCCACGATTGGGCGCCGATGGCTCCGCACAGTGCCTTCCACTGCTCCTCGGTGGTTACCGAGAGTGCGAGCCACTCGTCGGCTGCGGCGCACGCGAACACGCCCTGGGGCGCCGCCTGCGGGCACCGATTCCCCCGCCGGGTCATCAGCTCGCCGTAGGCTTCGAACTCGAGGATCTGTTCCGCGGAGATGTTCACGGCCAAGTCGATCATCGGCACCTCGACGTGCTGGCCCCGGCCCGTCTTGCGGCGCTCCTCCAACGCGGCGAGGACGGCGAACGACCCGTGGACGCCGGCGAGGGGATCGCACAAGCCGGGCGCCATCGGTGGCCCGTCCTCGTAGCCGGTGACGAAGGCCATGCCCGAGGCCTGCTCCATCGTCGTCGCGAAACCTGGCCGGTCGCGCCAGGGTCCCTCCAGACCCCATCCGGGCATGCTGACCATGACGACGTCGGGGCGGACCTCGGCGACGTCGTCATAGGTGAGCTTGAAATTCTCCATGACGCGCGGCGTGAAGTTCTCGACGACGACGTCCGATTGAGTGGCCAGCTGCAAGAAGAGCTCACGGCCCCGGTCATCGCCGAGATTGAGGGTGATGCCGCGCTTGTTCAGGTTGGCCGAGAGGAACAGGTATCCCTGTTCCCACCACCCTTCGGTCTTTGGAGAGACGCTGACATTGAATCGCATCGAGTCAGGGCGCTGGACGGACTCGACCTTGATCACGTCTGCGCCGAGGGTGGCGAGGTACTGGGTCGCTGCAGGTCCGGCCCAGAACGCGGTGACATCAAGCACTCTGACGCCTTCGAGCGGAAGGCATCCGTCTTCGTCAGTCCGAGCTTGCGGCGAGGTCGCGCGAGTAGAGCGGAAAGGTGTCACCGTATGCTCGCCCACTCGCGGGGCGGCGGCTACGGGGCGAGGCTCGGTCGCCGTGCTGAGGAAGGGGGGGCGCGGGTGCGAGAACCCACCGCGGGGATTTCTGGAAAAGAGGCCGCGAGCGGAAAGTGGCTCGAATCCGGACAGCGTCTCTCCACTGAGAACCGGTGCCGCAGGTACGCGGAACATGGCTGCCCGTTCGATGATCTCTGCAACGTGGCGCTGCTCGGTCCATTCGTGGATGACAGGGCGCAACTCCGCCTCGTGGGCGACGCGGGCGCGGGTGCTGTCGAGCCGGGCATTATCGATGAGATCAGGACGGTCGATCATTGCCAGGAAGTCGTGCCACTGCTGCGCCGTGAGGGTCGTCAGGCCGACGAAGCCGTCTTTGCACGGTTCGATGCCCGGAACCATCTCGACAGTCGCTCGTCGGCGGACGCCCCCGGGAACCGAAGCGGCCACCGACGGGTAGCACACGAGCGTGACCGCGAGGGCTTCGAGGGTGGAGACATCGACCAGCTCGCCGCCGCCGGTCCGATGGAGGCGGGCACGCGCCGCGAGGGCGCCTACGGCACCGTAGGCGCCGGCAATCCATTCACCGAGGCCTCCTCCGACGGCCAGCGGCTCGCGACGCCAGTTCCCGTGGTTGTGCAGGGAGCCCGATAAGGCCTGGAGGAGGAAGTCGTTCGCCGGCTGCCCATTGCGCGGACCCGTGAGGCCGAAGGGCGTAATCGACACCAGGGTGAGTTCATGGTTCACGTGATGGACATCGGCGAAGCAAAGGCCGCGGGCATCCAATTGCTCGGCCGGTGAGCTGGTCACCGCGATGTCGCACGCTGCCAGCCATTCGCGTACGCGGTCTCGCCCGACGGAGTCGTCGAGGTCAGCGACGACGCTGCGCTGCCCCGCGGCGAGGAAGCGGAACAGAACGCCGTCGGGGTCGCCATCTCGCCCCAGCGACCCGGTGCGCGACCAGTGCCTCAGGGGGTGGCCCGAGGGCGGCTCGACCTTCAGAACCTCTGCGCCAGCGTCGGCGAGCAGCTTGGTGCAGTACGACCCGGCCAGATCATCGGAGAGGTCGAGCACCTGCACTCCAGCAAGCGAGTTAAGCGGGCCCCCAGACACCCTCCTAGAATAACGAGACGACGTGTCTCACGCTAGTGGGCTCCACTCGCCATGAGACGCTGTGACTCGTTATTCTGTCTCGGGAGTGCCGCTTTGGCGCCAGGGCAGGCGTTGAGACCGGGCCCACCATCCGAAAGGGACCAGCACTGATGACCATGAGCGACGACCGACACGCACTGCGCCAATCCGCTGGCATGGTCGTCGTCCCCGGTGCTCGCTACACGTCGCAGGAGTTCTTCGACCTCGAGATGGAGCGTCTGTGGCCCCGCGTCTGGCAGGTGGCCTGCCGCGAAGAAGAGATTCCCAATGCCGGTGATTTCCTCGAGTACACCGTCGGCGAACAGTCGATCCTGGTCGTGCGGAGCGACCACGAAGACATCAGCGCCTTCTTCAACGCCTGCCCACATCGCGGCACCCGCATCGCTTCGGGGGTGGGTAGCTTCGCCTCCCCTCAGATCCGCTGTCCGTACCACGGGTGGCGCTGGAGCCTCGAAGGCGCGATCGCGGAGGTAGTAGACCGCCACGACTTCCCAGAAACGATGACCGACGACCTCGTCTGCCTCGGCCCGGTGCAGGTTGGCCGGTGGGGCGGGTTCGTCTTCGTGAACATGGACCCGAACTGCGAGCCCTTCGACTCGTTCATCGGCGACATTCCTGCTCGTTTCGCGACCTACCGCTTCCACAATTTACGATTTCGCTCCTACCGGACGATCGTCTTCGAGTGCAACTGGAAGACGGCGGTCGACGCCTTCAACGAGGGCTACCATCCGCAGTCCCTGCATCCCCAGATGCTCTCCTGGTTCAACGACACGCTCTTCACCTATGAACAGCTGGGGCAGCACAGCTGCTACTACGTGCCCGAAGATCGCCAACGCGAAGCCGGCCCGAGCCCACGCCTGGGGCTCAGCAAGGAGGACGTCGACCCGGCAGAGGTGCTCGCCGAGCGGGTCGATGCCGTCGCCGGTCTCTTCCCGCGTGAGGACCAGGCCGTCCTCGAGGACCTCAAGAAGAACGGCCCTCCCCCGGGGAAGACCGTCGGAAGGGTGTTCGACGAGCTCAGGCTCAACGCCATGCGCCGCAGCGGGATCGACGTCGAGGGCCTGACCGACAAGGACCTCCGCGGGTCGGGCACCATCCACCTCTTCCCGAACTTCCTCGGGCCGATCACCCACGGCAACGCCACGCTCTACCGCGCCAGGCCCAACGGCTTGGACCCCGAGAGCACGCTGCTCGACTACTGGGCTCTCGAATGGGTGCCGCCAGACGCCGACCCAAAGCCTATCGAACGCAAGTTCTACGAGGACTGGAGCACGAAGGACTGGGGCCTTATCAACAACCAGGACTTCGCGAACTTGGGTGAGGCGACCAAGGGTATGAAGTCCAAGGGATACCGGGGGGCGATGCTGAATCCGGTGCAGGAGGCCAACCTGCTCCACCACCACCGTGTACTCGACCAGTACCTCTCGGCATGAGGGATTCGGGCAGCGACATGGCTCCGATGAGCACCGGGGAGGCGGAAGGCCCTGACCTCGCGAGGACGTTCGACTACTGGAGCCCAGCTTTCGCGCCCGATCCGTACCCACTGTTTCGACAGCTCCGAGCGGACTGCCCCGTGGCGCGCAGCGACGAGCTCGAGGGCTATTACATCCTGTCGCGCTACGACGACGTCAACGCCGCCCTGCGCGACCACGCCACCTTCACCTCCACCGTCATGACGGCGCCCGCCATACCGGTCGAGGCCCGTCCCCCGGTCCCGCCGCTCGACCAGGACCCGCCCTCGCGCACCCGCTACCGCCAGCTTCTCCTTCCCTTCTTCACTCCGCACCGGGCGGCCGGCCTCGAGGCCGTCGCCCGGGACACCGCCCGAAAGCTCGCAGCAGCGTGCACCGGCACAATCGAGGCGTACATGTCGTACTGTTTTCCGATGCCGACGGTGGTCATCAGCCAAATTCTCGGAGTCGATGCCGCCGACTACCGACGATTCGAAGAGTGGATCGCACTCACCGTGGACGGCCAGAGTGCCGATCCCGGTGCGGCCATCGATGCCAGCGCGGAGATCCACGCATACCTCACGGACCTGCTAGCGCGGCGCCAACAAGAGCCACGTGACGACCTCTTGACGTTCTTGCTCACCGCCGAGGTCGACGGTGAGGCGCTGAGTGATGCCGAGCGCCTGGGCATCGCACAGTTGCTCCTGATCGCGGGCATAGACACCACAGCGAACACCCTGGCGCATGCTCTGCTCTACCTTTCCGAGGACGCCGAGGCCCGCCACCGACTCGTCGGCGACCCCCTCCTCATGACGACCGCTGTCGAAGAGTTTCTCCGCATCTACGCGCCCGTCTCATTGGTCCGAGGCGCACGAACAGACACCGAGGTGGCGGGGTGCCCCATACCTGGGGGGGTCCCGGTCTTCCTTTCGATCCCGTCCGCCAACCGCGACGAGCGGCGGTTCAGCGATGCCGAAGACATCGTGCTCGACCGCGAGCACAACGCGCACATCGCCTTCGGTGCCGGCGTCCACCGCTGTCTCGGTACCCATGTGGCGCGGATGGAGCTCCGAGTCGGTCTGGAGGAGTTCTTGGCCGCGGTGCCCGATTTCCGCCTCGCTGATCGCGAGGCCATCTCGTGGAAGCCCGGACCGATCCGCGGCCCCAACCGATTCGAACTGATCTGTGGCTGAACGATCGAGTGGCGCCGCCAGCCCTTTGGCATACTGACGAACGTGACAAGACCACGGCGCGGCAGGCCGCGCGACGACGGTGTCGATGCCGCGGTCGTGGAAGCGGCCGTGGCTGAGATCGCAGAGAAGGGGCTGACGGCCACCACCATGGAGGCGATCGCCGCTCGCGCCAACGTCGGCAGGGCGACGCTCTACCGTCGTTGGCCTAACAAGACCGCTCTGCTCCACTTCTGCGCCGATCAGCTGGTCGAGATCGTCCAGCCCGCGGACACCGGTGACCTGCGCAAAGACCTGTTATCCGTTTTCGAACCCTTGGCCGAGCTCTCATACGGCGATGGTCCACTGGCGCTGCTGGCCCCGACCTTCATCGCTGCCGCCGCGCACGACCAACAGATGCGTACGTTCGTGGCTGACAACGTCGCGAGCCGACGGTCAGGGGCGATCGTGGCTCTTCGTCGAGCGCGGCGAAGAGGAGAACTCCGTCGGGGCGTCAACATCAACCTCACCGTCGACATGATCGCCGGTGCTCTGTCGGACCGCGCCTACCTGCTCGGAAAGCCGGTCACCTCCGCCTATGTCCGCAGCGTCATCGACCAGGCCATTGCCGGAATCGTGGCCGAATGCGGCTCATGACACTGGCCTGACGCCGCGCTTGGTCACCTCCGTGTTGCGGAGCGGGCGCGCCTGGCAGGCTAGCCGGATGTTCTTGCCGGCGTAGAAAGACCGTCCTTCGAAGAGCCTCAAACCCTTAAGTTCAAGGGGACCGGGAGGCTCGAACGCATCGGTATCGTGGACTTCGATCCAGCAGACCGTACAGGCGGCCTGTCCGTGACAGAGGGTCGGCCAGTGGTAGCCGAGCCGTTCAGCGGCCCGCATGAGTGGCTCGCCAGGCGGCACGTCGATCCGCACGTTCGACGGCTCGATGTGCACCGTTGCAGTGGGTTGGGGATCCGTCATGCTCGTATCGTCCAGGGGGTCAGGATCATGGTGTCGATTGGAGCGGTACGCCGGGCGCAGGATGCTGCCTCCTCACCAGGTGCCCGGACCGTCGGACGTGAGCATGTGTCGAGCGCCGAACACCGGGAGCTTCGCGGGAGTTGTGTGGCCCGGCGCCGCCTCGCATACGAACGGTACGGCGTTGACGGCTGCCATCGCAGTGCCAACGAGGAGGACACTCATCACATCGGGCTCCTCGGATACGCCGGGCGTCACCGGTGGAAGAAAGGAGATCGCGGCCTCGACCCGCGGCTCGCCCTCGATCTCGATCCAGTAGCCCTCGGGATCGGTCCATTCGCAGTCGAGCGACCGGCTCATCGTCCACCTGACGCGCAACTCGACGATCGATCGACCATGCGCGTGACCCATATAGGTCCGGGTGACTGCCGCCATCGATCCCGCGGGAATGCGCATCCAGCCGAGATCGACATCGATGAGAGCGGCTGCGGACTCGACGAATGCATCCTTGTGGTCCAACTCGATCGCTAGCATGTCGGCGACGAGATCGAGTGTGTCGAAGAAGCCAGGTAGATCGGGCGCAAGTGGAGGTGGCGATCCGTCCGGAGTGATGGTGAGAGGACCGCGGCGTCGGGCACGAACCGGCTCCCCGAAGCCCAGCGACCGCCATACGTCAGGATCGGGATAGCCCGTGCAGTCGAGCGTCTCGGTGATCTGTACGGAATGTACTCGGCGACACGCTCCGGTGAGCATTCCGGCGAGCACGTTCACGAAGCCGGGATCGAAGCCCGTACCCATGAGGTTGCCCCGCCTTCGCGCGCTGCGGTGTCCAGGCGTTCCCGCACTCCTCGGCCGAAGTTCGTTCCGGTCAGATACCCGTTTGACGTGGTGACGACATTCGCACCGCCTCGCAAGAAGGTCTCGACGACCTCTACGTCGAGTTGTGCGGCCATGAACAACACGCAGTCTGGGCGCTCAGCGAGGAGGACGGCGACGTCATCCGTCGCGCGGATCCCCACGTCCGACCTTCCTGCAAGCTGCCCGGCATCGACACCGACCTTGCCCGGCGAATGGACATACACACCAACGAGATTGAGCTCCGGATTATCGATGATGGCGGCGAGCGCTCGCCGACCGACCTTGCCCGTTGCCCACTGCACGACCCGGTAAGGGCCCATTCCCCTCCCTTGGCCGAGACTCACGTTATGTGCAGCGTATCGAAAATATTCTCGACATGAGACGCTGTGACTCGTTATTCTACAGCGATGCCGGGGACCCTTGATGCTCTACATCACGCTGCGGCCATATGGACAGAGGAAGGGTGTTTACTCATCCTCCCAGATCCGAGGCGGCGATCACGTGAACATTCGCGCGGAGGCCTCTGAGCCAGCAAGGTACTGGGGCAGCTGGGCTGACGCATGTCTTCAGCCTTGTAAGAGATCCCCCGACGATGACCCGCTCACCAGTCGAACTACTGAATCAGCGGGAAGCCGGACCGACTTCTCAACTCTTATGGTGTTTGTCACCACTTGATCTGTGGGTACCCACCCCGGTTGGGCCGTGGTTTGAGCCGAGAGCGCGGTCATGGTCATCGGCTGATCGAGTGCCCTGGGCAACTTCACGTTGACCGGTTGTGGGTTGAGGTTCACCATGAAGGCTCCTGTGCGCCGACCGAAGAGGGCGACTCCGACGATACCGGTTTGACCGGCGAGTTCGGGTACACCCGGGAATGCGAGCGGTTCAACCTTCTGCTCGCCGGCCATTGCTTGAACGAGGAGGGGGAAGGTATAGCCGATGGCCGTTCTCCCCAGCGTCGGACTGCCGTTGGAGCCATCGGTGAACAAGGGAAAGACGACCGATGTGCTGACGTCTTGGGGTTGCTTGGCCCCGTCGACCACGTCGTGGAGCAGCGACATGGTGACCTGGTCGTCCACCAGCGTGTCGAGGGCAAAGGCGTCGACCGCGAGGGCTTGGGCCCAAATCTGAACGCCGCCCGAAGTGAAGCGGCCTGTCTGGTTCCACTCGGTGAGCCATACCTGCAACCCTCGGGGCAGTGTGTCCAGGCTCTTGGCGAATCCGGCCCAGGCTGTCTGGCCGGCCTTCATCGTCGCCTCCACATTGCTGCCGGGAGGTTGGAGATCGGGCAGAGACCAGTAGGGATGAATCGCGATAGCGTTTTCGCCCCGGACCGTCGAGAGCAGGCTCTGGTTCCAGGCCAGGTAGCGCGGACCGCCCCCATTCAGCTGCGGATCCGACTCGTCGGCGCCCGACACAGCGATGACTGCTCGCGGGAACTGTCGGTGGATGGCGGTGATCCACGGGTTCATCGCTGCGCCATAGGTGGCTCCGGTGGGATAGCGAGCGACGTAGGGCGCTTCGGGGTCCCACAACTCATTGCCCAGTTCGACGTAGCGCACGGGGAGGCCGAGCTTCTGGGCTGCCCGCAACATGGCCAGCTGATCAGAAAGGCCCGACGTCAACACATTGAGGTCCCACAACGGGGTCGCCCCGGTCCTGTGCACGATCGAGGCCCAACCGCGCAGGGTCAGCGCGGAGCCGTCCTGATCTACGGTCGAAAAGGGACTGCCCGGCGCATCGATGAGTCGCCCTGTTCTCCAGTCGATCCATTGGGACGGTGTACCGCCGGGGATCCGCAAGATGGCGCCCGGCATCACGGCCAGCTTCGAATCCAGCGCTCGGCTGTCCATGAGTCGAGCGTCGATCGGCAGAACCAACGATTCGGCGTTGAAGCCGAAAAAGGCGGAGGGGACCGAGCGCTGCGACCCGACCAACGTTGCCGTCGCGCTGCTCGGGGTTGGCACGGCCGCCACCGAGGGGCCGACGGATGCGCCGCAACCGATCACGGCAACCACAGTGGCCAACAGTACGGACCCGGCCGGACCGATCCGATGGCGAAGGCAGCGCCCGATCTGGTCTTTGCTCTCTGTCACTTCCAAGTGCCCCGCGGTGGTCGTTTGGCGAGATTCTTGCAGGTAAGGCGATGCTGAAGCATCACCTTGTCCCGGCGAAGTGCTATCGGTGCTGTCCCATCTGTTACGCAAACGGCCTTTCGCACACCGAAGTTTCTCAGCGTGGTGTCAGCATTTTCGCAGGACATCTAGAGGCGGGGCGCGGACAATGCCAGCCAGGCGAGTCGTAATCCCTGGGAGGTAGGCGATGCGGTTGTTCCGGTCGGTGAGACACCACTGGGGACGTTGGCTGATCGGTGCGATCGCAGTTGTCGCGATCGTGGTGGTCGGCGGGCCGTTCGTGTTCTTCCATTTCATCGAAGGCCCGGCTCCAGCCCCGCTGAGCCTGTCCTCGGAAAGCTCCACGAGCGTTCCCAGCCGAGCCGCCGCTTCCCCCACAACGACGGCGGCCGTCGACGGAGTGTGGGATGTGACGAGCGGTTCGCAGGCGGGCTACAGGGTGCAAGAGACTCTGTTCGGCCAGTCGCATACCGCCGTCGGCCGTACCAGCGCGGTAACCGGGAGCCTGACCATCTCGGCGACCAGCGTGACCGCGGGGCACTTCTCGGTCGACCTGACCAAGGTCACCAGCGACGAATCCCTACGCGACGAGCAGTTCCAGGGCCGGATCATGGATACCGCGATGTACCCAACAGCCACGTTCGCTCTGACCCAGCCGATCGACCTGGGGTCGGTACCCGCGCAGGGCGTGGAGATCACCGAGCAGGCAACGGGGACTCTCAGCATGCACGGCGTGACGCGGGCCGTCAGCTTTCATCTCACGGCCCGGCGCTCAGGCGACCTGATAGAGGTCAGCGGCTCGATCCCGATCACGTTTTCCGACTGGGACATCTCCAACCCGAGCGGTGGCCCAGCCGAAACCGGCAACACCGGGATCATGGAGTTCCTCATCAACCTGGTCCGCGCCTAGTCCGACGGGCCGAGCCGTCGGTTAATCCTGGGTTGGCCGTGGTTTAGTCGAATCCAAACTCCTTCCTCGGTGGGGCCATCGTTGGTGCCGTCAGAGAGAGCATTGATTCCAGACCTGCGGAGGCGGCCACCGAGCCGTGGGCGACCCTCCGCCGCAGTCCCCTCGGTCCCGAGATTGGAAAGCATTCAGCTAACCCATGTCTTGCGATGATTCCGAGAGATGGCGTTCAGTCCGTGAACATGCAGGTCAGAAGACTGATTTGTCCCGCTTCACGGATTCACGCACTTTGCCAGTGCGAGGAAGCTCAAGGGCCTTCATTTAGCTCGAGGGCGGAGCAGGAAGAGGACCCACGCAATGATCATGTTGGGAAGCTCGTACGTGGCCAGACCGACCTGGTTGTACTTGCCGGGGGCGATCTTGGTGCTGAAGGACAGGTAGGAATCGTCGCCTTCTGCGACCATGCCGCCGAGTCGGCAGAGGGAAAGGCCGCTCAGCGCCAGGACGAAGAAGCCGAGGGCCGAGTCGCGGTGCTTCTCCTGGGTGGCACCCACGAGAGCAGCCGTCCCGATCGCCATCTGGAGGCCGCCGTACATGGCTCGGACCTCGGTGCGGGCGACGGGGCTCGACAGGTCGTACACGTCCATGCCGGGGATGACCTCACCGGACCACGACTGGGGTTTGATGAGGTTGAGCAGGCCCCAGGGGAGCCAGAACAGGGAGTTCGCGACCAGGAATGTCTGGGTGAGTCTGCCGTGCCGTGTCGCGTTCATCGGACCTTCTTTCGAGAGGTTGGCCGCCTCGGCTGATGCCGAGGGCGGGCGGGGCTCGTGTGGGCGGACTTGAGGCCGGCGGTGTGCCGCAGCTCGGCGTAGAAGAGCTCAGGGTGGTCGTCGGGGATGAGTGCATGGCTCAGCGAGATCCGCGTCACGACCGAGGCGACGATCCGACCGTCGGGTCCGGGGAAATGCTCCAGCAGCCGCTCCCGCATGATGGGCAAGACCCGGGTCATCTGGTGCACGACGTGCTCGGGCTCGACGTCGACGATGCGGCGGAGGGAATAGGAGTGCTGGAACTCCACGATGAAGCGCAGCACCGCCTCGAGCCGTGCGTCCCCTTCGAGCCCGGCGACGGCCCGTGCGATCCCGGAGTCATAGCGCTGCTGCTCATAGCGGCCGAAGGCCTCGAGCAGGGCCTCTTTCGAAGCGAACCAGTGGTACAAGGTCGGCCGCGACACCCCGGCAGTGGCAGCCACGTCGGAGAGGGACAGACGGCGCGCTCCGGATCGGGCCAGCACCTCGAGGGTGGCGTCGAGGATGCGCTCGCTCGTCGTCGCAGGATCGGGCTGTTCCATCACCTTTACATTCTGGCACAACATTGTAAAGCTGGACCGAATGACAGAGCTGACGGTCCGGAACGTCCGCTTCCCGATCGACGACACCGTGGCCTTCCAGTGGCAGCCGGCCAACCCGAGCTTCGGGCTCTTCGGCAACACGTTCACGTTCCTCGCCATCGCCTTCGAGCGCTACATCGTCTCGGCTACCCGGGAGGCACTGCCACGCTTCACCGATGCGGACATGGCCGAGGAGGCCGACCTGTTCGTGCGCCAAGAGGCCCAGCACGCCCGGGCGCATCGCGCCCACGCCAAGGCAATGATCGAGCGCTACCCGGGGCTCCAGGAGACCTATGCGGTGGCCAACGCGGCCTATGACGAGCTGCTCGAGCGCGAGAGCACAGAGTTCCACCTGGCCTACATCGCCAATCTCGAGGCCACCTTCACGCCCTTGTTCAAGATGGTGTTCGACAACCGCCACGAGCTCTTCGAGGGAAGCGACGAACGCGTCGGCACCATGCTGCTGTGGCACTTCGTCGAGGAGATCGAGCATCGCAGCTCGGCCCTGCGCATCCACCACCACGTGACGCCCGACCCGTGGTACCGCATCCGCAAGGCGCCCAAGGTGTTCGACCACGTGGCTGGCATCTACAAGTTGGTACTTGCCGGGTTCGAGGAGCACGTGCCACTCGAGGACAGGCACATCTCGACCAAGGTCGTCGGTCCCGGTGGCCTGTACCTCTCGGAGATGCGCGACCGGTTCGCTTCACGAAAGGCTCCGAACCGTCGTTCCATGTTGAGCCATGTCCGGGGCAAGGATCTGCGCACGATGCTCTGGCACGAGACCAAAGCCCAGACGCCCCGACATGACCCAGCTCGAGAACCCCTGCCGGTGTGGGCGGATGTCTGGCACTCGGCGTACGACTCTGGCTCCGATGTGACCACCTACGAGGGTGTCCGGCTGTAGACGGTTAGAGCGGACACGGTGGAATGTCGGCCCGATATTTTCGCTGTCCCGAGAAACCCAAGCTTCCCGGTTCACAATCGGTGGGGGGACCTGCCGCCGAACAAGTAAACGCCCGCCAGTCAGAGCTGCGAGGTCGAGCACCGACGAGGATGAGTCGCGTGCGCGCTCTGCCGCGTGTGCATTGCCCTCGCGACTACGTCACCCCTCGGACGCCCTCTTCCGAACCCCGGTTCACTCGTGCTCACCAGTTATCCTGGCAAACAACCACCCGAGCCGGACCAGCGTATCCAGAGTTACAGCAACGTAGGCACCGTGACTCCCAGAGGAATCGACTGTGACCCCCAACGGACTCGGAAGTGTCTGCCACGACGGTACGCCCCTTCATCCACCAAGGGGCCCGCGCTGACAAAGCGGGTCAGACCTCCACATAATCTGTTCCGTGCCTAGGCGTCGCCGCTCTACAAGAGGCCCGCGGCGCGACCACCTTGCCGGGTTACGGGAACTCGAAGCCCAGATGCCGGCCTCTGAGCCGTCAAGATCCCCTGAAGGGGCCGAGCGCCCCCAGGTCGAGAGAACCGCCGATCATCCCGGCTTGCGTGCCCTCGGCGAGGAGGTCGATCGTGCCCAGCCCAGTCGAAGGGACCGCCGACGTACCGCTGGACGAGACAAGCGGCGTCGACGGGTCCGGCGCTGGGTGCTGATCGGCCTTGCCGGCGTTCTGGTGCTCGTCGGCGCGGCGGCCGGCTATGCCTACTACCTGACCCACGACCTGAACCGGGTGGAGGTGCACGGTCTTCAATCTCCCTTCAACTCCGGCGCCGAGGTCGGGTCGGAGAACATCTTGATGGTCGGATCGACATCTCGGTGTGCGCTGGCCGTCCAGAACCCCGCCTACGGGCTGTGTTCGGAGGGGGTCAACGGCGTCAACAGCGACGTCATGATGATCCTGCACGCCGATCCGGCCACGCACCAGCTTGCCCTCGTCTCGATCCCGCGTGACCTCTTCGCCCCCAACGCGCGCAGTACCGGGGCCAACAAGATCGACGCCGGCCTCTACCAGAGCATGTCCCAAGTGGTGGCCTCGATCGAGGAGGACCTGGGTATCCCCATCCAGCATGCCGTTTCCCTCAACTTCGACCAGTTCGCCAACATCGTCGACGCCTTGGGCGGCATCAACATGGCCTTCCCCGAGTCTGTCTTCGATGCCGAGTCGGGTCTCAACGTGCAGGCCTCAGCCTGCGTGCATCTCAACGGCACGCAGGCGCTGCAGGTCGTCCGAGCCCGGCACCTCCAGTACAAAGGGGATTCGACCAGCCCCTACGCGGAGGACTGGACCCAGGAGGCCCAGAGCGACCTCGCCCGGATCGACCGGGATCACGAATTCCTGCGCGTGCTGGCCACCGCCGTGGCCAAGGACAACTTGGCTGACCCCATCACCGACCTGAACCTGATCAACTCGGTCAAGAGCGACCTGACGTTCGACCAGTCGTGGTCGGTCAGCGACATGGCGAACCTGGTGCTCGCCTTTCACTCCGTCGACATCAACGCCGTACCCCAACTCACGCTCCCCGTCGCCGAGGTCTACGACCCCAACGGGAGCGGGGGATCCCTCCTCTACGAGGGCGGTTCGTACGGCCAGGTCGAGTTCCCCTCGGAGAGTTTGGACCAAACGACGATCGACCAGGCGCTCGGGATCTCGGACACCGTCAATTCGATGACAGGCGAGCCGTTGCCAGCGCCCGCAACGGTAAGCGTCTCGGTCGAGAACGGCACCGGTACGTATAACCAGGCTTCGGACACGGGGTTCGCGCTCGGTGCCCTTGGTTTCCACGTCGTGGGCCTGGGCGACGTCGCCTCGACGGGCGACGTGGCCGAAACCGTCGTCTATTACGGCTCTCTTGCGCCAAGCGCAGAAGCCGCGGCAGAGGCGGTCGCCCACGACATGACCGGCTCGGTCATCATGGCCTACGATCCAGGCCAGGTCACCGACGGCGCTCAGGTCACCGTCGTCACGGGCAGCCAGTTCGCCGTCAACGCCCCGGCGACGACGACCACGACGAGTTCCGCCAACTCGCCCGCGTCCACGACCCCTGCTTCCTCGAGCACGGCTCCGACACCAGCGTCGAGCGCCATCTCTGCTCCGTCGTCAGCCAACCCCGCGCTTGCCCCCTGGGACCCACGAGCCTGCGCACCAGGCGCCGTGCCGACCGCTCCGGTGCCGAACGAACCCTGAATCTTGACGGCGACGCGGCTCCTCGCGGACTGCCAGCTCGTGCCGGACCACGAAGGGTCCGATCATCAACAAGGCGCCCTAATCGGGCCGTTCCCGGCGCGTGCAAATTTCGCGCCGGCACCGCGGATGAAGCATTGATCCCAGCCGTATGGAACCGCCAGTGAGCTAAGGGCCATCCTCCGCAGCCATCCCTTCGGTCCGGAGGTTGGAAAGCATTCAATAAGCCCATGTCTCGTCGCTGGCGCCGAAGGGTGAGTTCGGGACGTGAACCCGCAGTTCAGAGACCCAGTAGGCCGGTTCTGCTCGTTTCACGGGCTCGGTCAAACTGCCGGTACTCGATGCCGACAAGATCGCTCACGACAGCAAGCAGACGCCCGCTACCTGGCCGTCGGTGCTGTCGCCATCTCGGTGGCGACTGTTCGGGCGCTTTCGCAGTAGAAGACGTCTGCGCGCACCGCTTCGACCGCGTTGCGGATGTGGACAGCGTCGACCCTGCCGAGACGTCGGCTTCTTTTGGGTATCTCAGTCGGCGTCGACCAGAAGCGGCCATCGGTTGTCACGCGTACCTGACGTAGGCCCGTTCGATCTTGCCGTTGAACTTGAACGGCGCCTTGTCGTAGTAGTCGAGCGACACTGGGGATCCGAGCGCCATGCCGAAATCGAGACACTCGTTGGCGGTAAAGGCGATCGGGCAGGTCACAGGGACGGTGCCTTCGGCGACGAGCGTGCCGTTCACCTTTAGCGTCACGTTCAACGGACCCCGCGGCATCGGCTCGGGATGATTCGTCTCTATTTCGAGCTCGACCTTGCCCGTCGGCAACTTGTCCACCGAACGGATCTTCGTCCGCTGGATCTCGAAGAGGTTGTACTCGTAACAGAGAATGCCGTCCTCGACGAAGCAGGTGACCCCACCCGAGAACCCGCCCAACTTGTAGAGCACACCGTTGGCGTCAGCGGGGATCTCCGCCTCGATGGTGACGACGTTCGGTTTTGTGCCGAGCGCGGGGGCGGAGAACTCCGGCACGCGGACGGTGTCGCCAAAGAAGGTCCATTCCGTGTAGGGCGGTGCCGGGCGCAAATCCGGGCGAAACAGCGGGATGTAAAGCGCACCGCCGATCGGCAGCGCATTGTTCTTCGCGGCCTCGATGAGGAAGAGCTCCTTCAAGTGATCGAGCAGTTCTGGCATCTCTTCCGCAAGGTCGTTGGCCTGGCTCCAATCTTCTTCGAGGTTGTAGAGCTCCCAGGTGTCCTTGTCGGGAGTCCATTCGAAGATGCCGGGGGGCACTCCTCGGACCCAGGGGACTCGTGGTCCAAACGCCGAGGCCATCCAGCCCTTGTGGTAGATGCCGCGACAGCCCAGGATCTCGAAATATTGCGTCTCCAATCGGCCCTCGGCGCTCGGGTCATCGAAGCTGTAGGCGAAGCTCACGCCATCGAGGGAGTCCTGTGGGATGCCGTTCACCACGCGAGGAGGTGTGATGCCGAGGATCTCGTAGATCGTCGGGACCACGTCATTGCAGTGATGGAACTGCGGGCGCGGGTTGGGATCGGGCTTGATCTTGGCCGGCCACCGGATCGCCATCGGGTTGCGAGTGCCGCCGAAGTACCCGGCCAGGATCATCGTGCCCTTGTACGGCGTGCTGCCGGCCCAGGCCCATCCAGAGTGGTAAATGGAATCGGTCTTGGGCCCGCCAAGGACGTCAAGGCCACCAAGCCCATCGAGCGCCTCAATCTGTTGCTCAATGGTCGTGACGATGCCGTTGTGCGCCACCAACTCGCTGATCGTGCCTTCCTGGCCTTGCGCCGAGGTGCCGTTGTCGCCCCAGAGGTAGAAGATCAGCGTGTTGTCGCCGTAGCCGAGCGCTTCGATCTCGTCGACGATGCGCCCCGCCTGAACATCGGCGTGTTCGCCATAAGCGGCACACACCTCCATCAGCCGGCTCTGGAATGGCCGCTCGCTCTCAGGGACGCTCTCCCAGGACGCCATTTGTTCGTGCCGTGGAGTCAGCTGCGTGTCGGCGGGGATCCAGCCCTTCTCCTTCGCCCGCTCGAACACCTTCTCTCGGTAGGCGTCCCAGCCGTCGTCGAACTTGCCCCAGTACTTGTCGATGTACTCCTTGGGGGCGTGGTGGGGGCCGTGGATCGCGCCGCTGGCCCAGTACATGAAGAAGGGCCGGTCCGGGGCCATGGCTTGGTGCTTGTGCAGCCAGTTGATGGCATCGTCGGCCAGATCCTCGTTCAGGTGGTAGCCCTCTTCGGGGGTCTTGGGCGGCGACACGAACGTGGTGTTGCGAACCAGGTTCGGCTCGAACTGCGAGGACTCGCCGGCGAGGAATCCGTAGAAGGACTCGAAGCCCAGATTCGTCGGCCAGTTCTCGAACGGACCGGTCGGTCCGGCCTCGATGGCTGGTGTGTTGTGCCACTTGCCCCAAGCAGCGGTGGCGTAGCCGTAGTCCTTGAGCACTTCTGCTACGAGGGCGCTGCTCTTGGGAATCCGCCCGCTGAAGGCATCCCAGTCATTCGCAAACTCGGTGATGATCCCGGTGCAGACCCGGTGGTGATTGCGCCCGGTCAGGAGCGACGCTCGAGTTGGCGAGCACAGGGCGGTCGTATGAAACCGGTTGTAGCCGATCCCTTCGCCGAGGATGCGCTCGAGGGTGGGGGTGTTGATCTCGCCGCCGAACGTCGTCGGCTGGCCCGGACCCGCGTCGTCCATCAGTACGATCAGAATGTTCGGAGCATCCTCGGGAAGTCGACGTGGCGTCACGCGCGGCTCGTAAACCGACTCTTGCATCGAGAGGCTGACCTTCCCGGCCATCGGCGTCGGAGGGAACGGAAGGGATTCCTGCTTCTCCAACCTCTTCTGTGAACCGGTCATCAGGTGCTTCCTCTCTTGGTTTGGTACGGGGTTCTCTGCGGCGTCAGATCTTTTGGTGACAGGCCTTGGCCTTGCGGCCACTCTGGCACGGGCACGGGTCGTTGCGCCCGGCCTGGGCCAGGATCCCCATGACCTCGTCGGCGTAGCGGCCTTGGCGCAGCAGATCGGCCATGAGCCCCATGGGCCCGTCGATGTGCCCGAAGAACTCCTTGTAGCCGGCGCACAGGTAGTTGAGTCCGGGCTCGCCGTCGGGCGTTCGTATGAAGCGGTTCTTGGGACACTCTCCATGGCAGGCGAAGCGGACGTCGCATTCCCGGCAGTACCGGGGCAGGGTGTCGCGCTTGGCCTCACCAAAGGAGCGTTGTTGGGGTGAGGCCATGAGCTCGACCATGTGGGTCTCGAAGATGTTCCCGAGCAGGTAGCCGGGTTCGACGAAGTGGTCACACGAGTACAGGTCGCCGTTGTGTTCGAGCGCCACCGCGTTGCCGCACGTCTCTGCGAAGACGCAGAGCGCCGGGGGCACCCCTACCCACGAGGCCAGCGCGGCGTCGAAATGAGAGATGAACACGGTCCCCACGTCGTGGCAGAGCCACTCGTCGAACACGGTTACGAGGAACCTGCCCCACGCTTCGGGGTCGACGGAGCGTTCGGTGACCCTGTCGCCCTCCTGGAAGCCGGTGTCGTTGTCGCGCTCCACGATGGGGATGAACTGGATGAACCGGACGCCGAGCCCGTCTCGGAAGTAGCGGTAGACCTCGAGGGGATGGTCCTGGTTCGCCGCGTTCACCGTGCACAAGACGTTGAACTCCACGTCGTGCTGCCGGAGTAGCTCGAGGCCCCGCAGCACGCGCTCGGACGAGGGGTTTCCCCGCTTGTCGACCCGGTAACGATCGTGCATCTCGGGGGGCCCGTCGATGCTGATGCCGACCAGGAACCGATGTTCGGCGAGCATCTCGCACCACTCATCGGTCAGCAAGGTGCCGTTGGTCTGGATGGTGTGTTGGACCTGTTGGCCCGGCCGACGGCACCGCTCGGTCAGCTCGAACGCCCGGCGGAAGAACTCCACCCCCATGAGCGTGGGCTCGCCGCCCTGCCAAGCGACCGTGACCTCGGGGGCCGAGGCGTGGGACTCGAAGAGCTGGCGCACGTAGGTTTCCAGCAGCGCTTCGGACATTCGAAATCGATCGCCGGGATAGAGCGACTCCTTGGACAAGAAGAAGCAGTACTCGCAATCGAGGTTGCATATCGGTCCGGTCGGTTTAGCCAGGATGTGAAATTCCCGTGGAGCGGTCGGAGGCCTGGAGTCGGGCATCGGGACGGACTGGGGCCGAGAGCGCGCCCTCGTCGTGATTGCCACCGGCACGTCGCTCACTTCGCCACGGTAACGGGGCATGCATTTCCCCGCAGCCGGTCGAGGATTCGGTCGCGAGGAATTCACTTGAGCTTGGCGCGGCTGTGGGACGGAGCGTTCAATCGAGCGACACGTCCAGTGCGTCGCGGGCGTAGGCGTTGAGCGCGGTTCGACCGAGTTCGATGATCATGGGATCTGGATCGGATCGGTCCCGGAAGGCCAGGTCCAAGATGCGATCCCCGAGCTCGACGACCAGGAGTAGCACGCGAGGGTCGGTGTCGGGAGGGGCGAGGTTCGCAGCGACCAGCGCTTGGCGCAGGCGTTCGGCGAGCACCTGGGCCCGCTGACGGACTTGCGCCACGACGGCCGGCGAACTTCTCCCACTGAGCCAGAGCCGAGCAGCGCTGGGGTGCTCTTTGTAGTAGGCCGCGTGGAGGTCCAGCTCCCGGTCGATGACGTCACGTACCGACGTGATCTGCCACGTCCGCTCGGCGGCCACGGCCTGGGCGTCGAGCGCGGCCAGGTGGTGCGTCACCAGCTGGTCGAGGATCTCCTCCCGGTCGGCGAAGAAACGGTAGAGAGACGGATAGGTGACACCGGCCCGGTCCGCGACGGCACGGGTGGTCACCGCCTCGACGCCCCCCTCGTCGATCAGTGCTTCCGCCGCGTCGAGGATGCGCGCCACGGTCTGGCGACTGCGTTCTTGGACCGGTTGGCGGCGCTGGGGTGCCGCGGTGGTCATCGACGGGGATCCTGACACGCCGCGGGCGAGGGCGATCTTGACCCAGTCATGCGATAACTATAACATGAGTGTTGTTATGTTTTCTAGAGGGACCGCACGCCGGTACCGGGCGCGAAACCACTGATGGCCGTCTCCGTGCAGGCTCCCCCACGCGTCGGTGGCACGACGACCCGGGGACTCCCCGATCCGGGTGGGTCGGTGCCGAGGAACTCGTGGCCCACGGTCTCCCTCTTCTTTGCGGCTCTCGCGGTCTTCGCCTTCTCGAGCTGGGCGGCGATCGAGCATCAACTCCCGTGGGCGCTGACCGTTGCGGCGAACGCCCTCGCCATCTTCGTCATGTTCACGGTGCTCCACGACGCCGCCCACCGCTCCCTCAGCACGATCGGTTGGGTGAACACAACGCTCGGCCGGGCGGCGATGGTGTTCGTGTCGCCGGCCATGGCGTTTCCGGCGTGGTCGTTCATCCACCTCGAACACCACCGCTGGGCCAACGACCCTGCACACGACCCCGATAGCTTCGCGAGCTCCGCGACGGGGTGGCAGACGCCTCTGCGCTGGCTCTTCATGGACGGTCCCTATGTGGCCTTCTACACCCGACAGCGAAAAGGGCGCCCGCGCAGCGAAGTCGTCGAGACCTCGCTGTTCATGGTCTTCACTGTCGGCCTCATCGTCACAACCCTCTTCACCGGCACGTTCTGGCTTCTCGTCCTCGTCTACCTGATCCCCGAGCGCATCGCGCTCTTTGTCTTGGCGTGGTGGTTCGACTGGCTGCCCCACCACGGGCTCACCAGCACCCAGCGGGCCAACCGCTACCGCGCCACGCGGGTTCGGGTGGGGATGGAGTGGCTCTTCACGCCGCTGACGCTCTCGCAGAACTACCACCTGGTGCATCACCTGCACCCGTCGATCCCCTTCCACCGCTATGGCGCGACGTGGAGGCGAAACCAGGAGGCCTACCTCGATCGCGAGGTCGCCATCGCCACCGTGTTCGGACGCCAACTCACTTCCGACGAGTTCCGCGAATGGAAAGAGCTCAACCGGGCTCTGTGGCGCCTCGTGCCGGTGCGATCGCCGAAAGGAACCTCGTCGCATCCGGAGTTTCACCGGCTTCGGGTACGCAGCGTCGAAGCGCTCACCGCCGACAGTGTCGTCATCAGCTTCGATGTCCCCCCAGAGCTCCGCGCCGCGTTCCGTTTCCAAGCGGGCCAGCACGTCACGGTGCGCACCGACATCGGTGGAACCTCGGTCCGGCGTAACTACTCGATCTGTACGCCGGCGACCGAGGGCGAACGGGCGGAACTGGCGATCGGCGTCAGGCACATCGACGGTGGAGCATTCTCGACGTTCGCCGTCAAGGGATTGCAGGCGGGCGACAGCCTCGACGCGATGACGCCGACCGGAAGCTTTGGCAGCACCCTCGACAGCGCCGCTGACGATAGGGCCGCCGAGGGACGCTATGTGGCCATCGCCGCCGGGAGCGGGATCACGCCGATCCTGTCCATGCTCCAAACGACCCTGGCGGTCGAGCCCACGTCGATTTTCACGTTGATCTACGGCAACCGCAGCGCCGAGACGACGATGTTCGCGGACACGCTCGAGCGTCTCCAAAGCCAGTACGGGGAGCGCCTCGAGGTGTTCTACGTGCACTCGCGCGACCCCGGCCACCCGCCCGCGCTGAGCGGACACATCGACCGGGACAAGATGAACCGTTGGCTCGGGAGCACCATTGTGCCCGAGACGATCGACGACTGGTTCCTCTGTGGCCCCATCGAGCTCGTCACAGCAACTCGCGACACGCTGGTCGAGCATCTCGTCGATACCGACCGCATCCACGTCGAGTTGTTCCGCGGCTCCGACCGAAACGACGCCAGGGACGAGCAGTACCCCCGAGCGACCGTCACCGTGCGCCTCTCCGATTGTGAACGGACCTTCGACGTCGCTCCCGGCGACAGCATCCTCGAGGCTGCGCTCTTGGCGGGTGTAAATCCGCCCTACGCGTGCATGGGAGGCGCCTGCGGCACCTGCAAGGCGAGCCTGGTCGCCGGGAGCGTGGAAATGGACCACGACTTCGCGCTCAGTAGCGCCGAACTCCGCTCCGGCTACGTCTTGACCTGCCAATCACACCCGACGAGCCCGAGTGTGACCATCGACTACGACCGACACCCTAAGAGTTGAGGGAAGAGTCTTGCCCAAACTCATCGTGGGGTATTGCGATCCGCTGTCGGCGGCGCCGGGGGACACGGTCAGGTTCATGGTCTCATCGCTTGCAGCTGAGGCATTCGACGCCCAGCTCGTGCGAATCGTCTGCGGCGATATCTCGCCCGAAGGTGCGGGGTTCCAGGAAATTGAGGTCTCCCATCCGATCAATGGCCGCTACCATGGTGAGGCCCAGCCGATCGTGTCCGGCTCGTACGCGGTGGTCGAGCCGCATCCGTTTCTGCGATCCTTCGATTCCGTCGCGGTCGGGGTCTCGGCGTGGCCGACGCGACCTTCCTCTGGTCGCCGACAGACCCTGCTCTCGACGTGGGAACAGGGAAGCGGCTTCGCAATCGCACTCGACGGCGACGGCCACGCGGTCGCCGAGTTCGGAGGGGGCGACCGACAGCGGCCGTCGGTGTTGCGAACCGAGCGGCCGCTCGCCGCTCGTCGCTGGACGCAGCTGGACCTGACCTACGATGCGGCGAGCCGCCGGGGCGTACTCGTGGCGACGCCGCACCCGTTGTCGCCCGCCGAACAACTGACCTTGTCGCCATCCGAGGCAGCAGGCGTGTTCGACGCCTCCGTGTCCTCTGCGGGCCCGCTCCTCTTTGCCGCCGAGGACAACGGAAGCGCCGGGCCCGGGAACCACTACAACGGCCGTCTCGACGGTTGCCGACTGGGTTCAGGGGTGGGCCTCCCGCACGAGGCGCAGTGGGACTTCGCATCGGACATCGGGACGGACAAGATCTCCGACTCCGGTGGGAAGGGGTTACACGGCTGCACCCGACAACTCCCGACTCGCGCCGTCCCCGGCGTGCGCTGGAACGGCCAGGTACACGACTGGCGTCAGGATCGCTCCCACTACGGAGCGATCCATTTCCACGACGACGACCTCGCCGATGCCGGGTGGACGCCGTCTTGCGAGCTCGTCGTCACCGAAGCTCTGGCGAGCGGCGTGTACGCCCTGCGGGTGCGCACCGCTTCGAGCGAGGACTACATGCCCTTCTTCGTCCTGCCGGCCGAAGACGCCACCCCGGCTCCGGTGGCGTACCTGGCTCCGACGGTCACCTACCGCGCCTACGCCAACATCCGGCTCACCGCCACGACCGATCACATCTTCGGCAACGACAGCCCGGCCGAGATGCCCAACGAGCGCTTCTTGCGCGAGCATCCCGAGTGCGGACCGGGAACCTACGCCCATCACCACGACGGCAGCGGGGTGGTCTTCAGCTCGCACTTGCGGCCCGTCCTCAATCTCAAACCGAAGAGTGGACTCTGGGGGTTCACGGCCGACACCAACGTGACGGCATGGCTGGAGCAGACCGGGGTCACCTTCGACGTGCTGACCGATGACGCCCTGCACTCGCGCGGCCTCGACCTCCTGGGTCGCTACCGGGTGCTCGTCACCGGGACCCATCCCGAGTACTGGACGACGCCGATGCTCGACGCCCTCGAGTCGTACCTGGCGGGCGGCGGGCGTCTGCTCTATCTCGGCGGGAACGGGTTCTATTGGAGAGCGGCGTTCCACCCGGCCTATCCGGCGTCGGTCGAGGTCCGCCGGGCCGAAGACGGAACGAGGTACTGGATCTCCGAGCCCGGTGAGTACGTCCACGAAGCCACCGGCGAGCTGGGCGGACTCTGGCGGCGGCTGGGACGTCCGCCCAACCTGTTGACGGGCATCGGCTTCGCCGCGCAGGGCTTCGGCGACTCGGGCTACTACCGCCGAAATCCTGGGTGGGACGATCCCCGGGTCTCCTTTGCGGTCGAAGGAATCCAGGGACCCGGCTGCTTCGGCGATCACGGGACGGTCGGAGGCGGCGCCGCCGGCCAGGAGATCGACCGCTACGACGCCAAGCTCGGTTCTCCCTCACACGCCATCGTGTTGGCGTCCTCGGACGGCCTCGGTCAGGACATGCTGAGAACCAAGGAGGAATTCGTCGCCACCGGTGTCCCCGACCGGGGCTCGGAGGTGCGCTCCGACGTCGTGTTCTTCGAAGGACCCGAAGGCGGTGCCGTGTTCTCAGCCGGGAGCATCGCCTGGGCGGCCAGCTTGGCGACCAACGAGTACGACAACGACGTGGCACGGCTCACGACCAACGTCTTGCGTCGCTTCGTCGATCCCGAGCCCTTTCCCACCGAGGAGCTCGGGGAGTGAAACACACCAGCTCGATGAACTCCACGAAAGAAGTGACACCATGAAGGTCGCAGCACTCGGGGGCTGCGGCGGCATGGGGCGCTACGCCGTCCGCACCGCGGCCGACTACGACTTCGTCGACGAGATCGTCGTCGCGGATGTTGACCTCGAGCGAGCAAAGGCCTTTGCGGCGTCGCTTGCGCCCAAGGCTCATGCCGTGGCGGTAGACGCCACCGATGACGCATTGCTTGACGCCGCCATCGCCGGGTGCGACATCGTCTTGAACACGGTCGGCCCCTTCTACCGCTTCGGTGTGCCGATCCTCCGGGCGGCGATCAGGGGCGGAGCTTGCTATTTCGACATCAACGACGACTGGGAACCGACACTGGACATGCTCGAGTTGGCGCCCCAAGCTCGAGACGCCGGCGTCACCGCCGTGGTCGGGCTCGGAGCGAGCCCAGGTGTCTCGAACCTGCTGGCCCTCAAGGCGATGGAGGGCTTCGACAACGTCGAGCGGATCGTCACCGGGTGGAGCTTCGGCTACAGCGATCGGGTCCTCTCCGACGCTCAAGAAGACCGCACCAGCGCGGCCCTGGTCCACTGGCTTCATCAGTGCTCGGGCACCATCCGTGTCTTTCGAGACGGCAACCCCGTCGATGTCAAACCCCTCGACGAGCTCAGCGTGGACTATCCGGGGCTCGGTGTGGGGCGGGCGTGGACCGTCGGGCATCCCGAGGCGGTCACGCTGCCTCGCAGTCACGCGGTCGCTTCCAGCGTGAACGTGATGGTTGGCTCCTCGTTCGTCATCGAGGTCCTGAGCCGACTCGCTCGCGAGATCGATGAGGAGACGCTCGGTGTCGAAGACGCCGCCGCGCTGATGACGTCGATCGAGCCACCGGACACTGAGATCGCCGGCGACCGCCAATCCGTGCGCTTCCCCCCGATGTTCGCCCATGCCAGCGGCGTCCGTGACGGCCGTGCGGTTCGCCGGGCAGCGATGGTCGTCGCGATGCCAGAG
The DNA here is from genome assembly GCA_963834405.1 of uncultured Acidimicrobiaceae bacterium. Classification (GTDB taxonomy): domain Bacteria; phylum Actinomycetota; class Acidimicrobiia; order Acidimicrobiales; family RAAP-2; genus Bog-473. Next base: position 429,339 of record CAWIBX010000006.1, read on the forward strand.
GCCGGCATGGGCGGCGCGACCGGCGTGCCGCTCGCGTGCGGGCTCGCCGAACTGGCGGCCGGGCGCTTGGATCGACCGGGCGTCTTCACCCCCGAGGAGATTATCGACCCCGACACGTTCCTGTCCGAGGTCGGCCGGCACTGCCGGCCGGAGCGCACCGCGAGCGAACTCGTCCTCCTCTCGGACTCCGATGACGAGGAATCGAAACAACGTTCGACGGCGTCGCCCCACTAGGAGGACTCCGGCACTAACCCGATAAACCTCGGGGGATTTAGCTCGCTTCGGTGAAATGGAGGATCCATGGTTGCAAAATTCGATCGTCGCTCGCTGCTCCTCGGCGGGGCCGCCGCCGCGGGCTTGGCCGGCGCATCCGCGCTGGGACTCGGATGGGACGACATCGCGGCCGCGTCGACGAACGGCCCCGGCCGCAACGGCGTCTCCAAGGCGACGCCCAAGAAGGGCGGCTCGCTCACCTTCGGCGTCAACGCCGAGGAGCAAGGGTTCGACCCGACGAAGGGGCGTTTCGACCAGGTCGGCGTGATGTACGCCCGTACGGTGTTCGACCCGCTCACCATCGTCTTGTCCAACGGTGACTGGGCGCCCTATCTGGCCGAGTCGGTCGTGCCGAACTCGACCTACACCACGTGGACGATCACCTTGCGCCCCAACGTCGTTTTCCACGACGGCACGCCGAGTGACGGCGCCGCGCTGGTGACCAACCTCGAGGCGCAGTCCAAGTCGCTCCTCACCGGGCTCGTCCTCAGCCCGACGCTGCAGTCGATCACCCAGACCGGACCGCTGTCGGCCGCCATCAGCTTCAAGAAGCCCTGGGTGCCGTTCCCCTACTACTTGTCCGGGGGGATCGGCGGGCAGATCGCCTACGTGGCGGCGCCGTCGATGCTCTCCAACCCCAACGGGACGTCGCACCCGGTGGGCACGGGGCCCTTCGTGTTCAAGGAGTGGATCCCCAACGACCACTTCACCGCCACGGCCAACCCACGCTACTGGCGGCCTGGCCTCCCCCACCTCTCGGAGATCACCTTCAAGCCGATCCCCGACGAGGAGGCCCGGGCCGAGGCGCTCAAGTCCGGCACGATCGACCTCATGGTGACGGACACGCCGCAGATCATCACGCAGTTCCGTGGCAATCGGAGCTACTCGTACATCGACGACCGCACCCACGTCGCCGGCGAGCCAGACATGAACTGCATCCAGCTCAACTGCTTGAAGCCGCCGTTCAACAGCGCCACGGCGCGACTGGCGGCGGCCATGGCCGTCAATCGATCCCAATACGCCCGCGTCATCGACGACGACGTGCTCGCGGTCAGCAACGGCCTGTTCGCGCAGGGTTCCCCCTACTACGCCCAGACGCCATATCCCAACTACAACCCTTCGGAGGCGGCCAAGCTGGTCAAGCAGGCCGAGA
>CAWIBX010000007.1:0-1406220 GCA_963834405.1 uncultured Acidimicrobiaceae bacterium
CCTGCTCGAGGTCGAAGTCAGCGCCACCGAGATCCGCCGACGCGCCGGCCTCGAACGCTTCGGCCGCTTGCCCGGGCCCTGGCGCGTCGATGACTTCGACTTCGACGCGCAGCCCGCCGTCGACAAGGCGATGGTCAACGAGCTCGCCACCTTGCGGTTCTTAGAAGACGCCACCAACGTGCTCTTGATCGGGCCGGTCGGAATTGGTTGACACTGCACCTTCCTTTCATCTGGGTGTGTCGAAGAGTCCAGGGCTTGCCGCGTTCACGTTGATACGCAGGCCTTTCCTGCGTCCCTGGTTGACGTGGACGGCCTGGAGCTCACCGCGTTGGACCTTGTGCAACACCGTTTGACGAGCGACGCCGAGGACCTTCGATGCCTGATCGAGCCCCACCCAGCCGTCGGGAACCTCCGGGACGATGCGGCGACGAACCTCATCGGTGATGCGGATATGCCAGGGGCCACCAGGCGTGAGCTGCTCGCCGTTGATGAAACCATCATGCATCCAGCGATACAGCGTCACCCTCGAGACGCCGAGGATCTGCTCGGCCTTCGTGATGGAGACCACCGGCACATCATCGACGGCGGGTGTGACCGTCGACGGCTGAAACGCGGCGATGCCCCGTGAGTTCCGGAGGGTCTTCACCCGCGTCTGGGTGAACGGAAGGCCGGTGCCGGTGCGCCGGCCCTGCCTCGACAAGACCGCGGCGATTGTCTTGTCGTCATAGCGCTCAGACAGACGGCGAACCAGATCGACGGTGCTTTCATCCGTCGTCCGGAAGTGTTTGCCGGTCTTGTTGAGGTCGATGTCGAATGCGGCGGTCGCACCTCCCTCCCACACGACACTCACGTCGGCACGGCGCTCCTCGGCGTGCACGGTCACGACGACCTCGGTGATGACTGCCCGCAGCAGCTGCTTGCGCTCCCGCCACGTGGTGGTGGGCGCGTGGAACACGGCGCGCACGTCAGCCCCTGCCCGCTCGAGCCACGCCGTCTCCTCCTCGGTGAGTCTGGTCGGCTGACGGAGCCGTTGAGCGGCGAGATTCGCCTCGGCCAGTCGCTGCGCTGTCAGGGCCTCCTCGAGCGACCGTTCGAGGGTCCTCGCGACGAGGCGGTTCTCAGGCTCGACGGCGTCGAACTGGCGGCGCGCCCGCTCGGCCTCGAAGCGGGCGCGTTCGACGGCCAGTTCGAAGACCGCGACATGCCGGCGGTGGTTGGCGTCGGCCTCGGCGAGCGCTTTTGCGGTTGCCGCCAGGCTGGCCGGCTCGAGCATGGCAAAGACTTCTTCGAGGACGCGGTTCTCGAGCCTGCGGCCGCCGAGGCTCTGGCAGCCTCGTTCCCCGCCATAGAGCAACTTGTTCCGGCCACAGAGATAGCGCGGTGTGTCGCCCGTCGTGCCCGAATATCCCACCTGCATCATCCGCCCGCAGCGGCCGCAGCGCACCCGGCCCTGCAGAAGGGCGGTCCCTTCCCGCACCGCCCCGCCGCCGTGGCCGCGCGGCGCCCGCCAGTTCGCCCGAAGCTCGTCCTGGGTGCGCTCATAGCGCTCCCAGGTGACGAACCCCGGATGATGGTCGGGGATCAGCACCGCCCACTCGTCGCGGGGGAGCTCACGCGTGCGCTTCACGAGCCGACCGTCGACGTCAAGGCGCTTCTCGTCTCGGCGGCGGCCGAAGACGAACGCGCCCGCGTAGGCGGGGTTGGTCAGGAAGTCGTGGATCGCCGGGTAGCTCGCCGGCGCCCACCGGATCCGGCGCGACCCGGTGGGCCGGCGCGGGATGAGCAGGTTGTCCTCAAGCAGCGACAGCATCACCTGCCGGGCGGACCCGAGCTCCTCGAAGCGCCGGAAGACCACGGCGATCGACTCAATGACCGCCTCGTCGGGGTCGAGCGCCACCCGGTCAGCCTCGTCATAGACGAATCCGACCGGCAGGCCCTGGCGCAGCTCGCCCTTGGCCGCCTTATGGAGCAGCCCGGCCGTGAGCCGGTGGCGGATCAGGTGCAGCTCAGCCTCCGACATGGTGCCTTTGAGGCCGAGGACCAGACGGTCGTTGAAGTCGCCAGGGTGATACAGGCCGTCGCCGTCGGCGATCAGCGTGTTGGTCAACGCGCAAAGGTCGAGCAGCTGATACCAATCCGCATTGTTGCGGGCGAGGCGGGAGACCTCGATGCCCAAGATGATCCCGACCTTGCCCAGGCCGACGTCGGCCACCAGATTCTTGAAGCCCTCCCTGGCTGTCGCGTCGGCGCCGGAGCGGCCGAGGTCGCTGTCGACCACGACCACCTGCTGAGGCGGCCAGCCCAGAGTCTGCGCCCGGGAGGCCAGCTCGTACTGGCGCTCCAAGCTCTCGGTGTGCTCACGCATCTGCGTGAACGTCGACTGGCGCACATATACGTATGCATCACGACCGAGGTGCGACGCCGTGACCTTGGAGGCGAGCTCAGACGTGAGCGTCATCTGGATCCACCTCCTCGTCGGCCTCGTCGACGACACCGGCGGCGATCATCCGGGCCAGGACACAGACGACGGCCTCCTGGGCCTCTTCGGGCAGAGACCACCACCGTTCGACTGGCGAGACGCAAAGCCCCGGAATATCCAGAGCCAGCTGGGCGGGCGCGGCTAATCTGAGCCTTCGCAAAGAGGCTCACCTCCCTTGTTCGTTGGCGCGTGCAGGGTCGGTCGAGCCTATTTGCGCTTCTTGGCGCTCGATGGGGACCGCCGCCTCGGCTTCATCGAGCCGACCAGCGCACGCAGCTCGCGGATCCCCTCCACCGACAGCGCCGCGGCGGGCTCGACCACCGGCTCGTCCTCCAAGATGTCCGTCGCCGAGACGGCGATGGTCCCCGGCGACCCGTCGGGAAGCCCCACGACCAAGTAGAGGGATCCATCGATTCGCTTGAAGCCCGTCGCCGGCAGGAGCCGCCCGAAAAGAGGATGCACCGTCGAGGTGACTCGCACCTCGCACGGCAGCAACCGCCGAAGATGTTGCAGTCTGTCGCTGTCCCGCCCGGTGTGGGCAAGACCATGCTCGCCGTCGGACTCGCCCGGGCCTCGATCAACGCCGGCTATCGGACCTACTACACGACGGCGGCGGATCTGGCTGCCCGCTGTCACCGCGCCGCCCTCGAAGGCCGGTGGGCCACCACCATGCGCTTCTTCGCCGGCCCGAGGCTCTTGGTCATCGACGAGGTGGGCTACCTGCCCCTCCAGGCCGAAGCGGCGGCGGCGCTGTTCCAGGTCATCACGCAGCGCTATCTCAAGAGCTCCATCGTCATGACGACGAACCTCGGCGTCAGCTCGTGGGGGAAGATCTTCGACGACCCGATGGTCGCCGCCGCCATGCTCGATCGCCTGCTGCACCGCAGCGTCGTGTTCAACATCGACGGCGAGAGCTATCGGATGCGTTCCCATCGGGCCCGCACCGAAGGCATCCGGAAGGGGGTGTCCAAGGTCAAGGAGTAGCCTCAGATCACACAACTCACCGGGTCAATCAACTGGGGAATTTCGATGATCGCCCCTGGGGAGTTTCGAAAATCGGCGGCATTAGTCGCGGGTCAGAGGACTCCCGTCGCGCTGTCTTCCACCCTCGCCCCTCGTCTCCCGCGAAATCACGGGACCGGCGCCGCGGGGGCGGAGGTTGCCCCGGCTTGTCCGCCGCCGTCAGCGCGTGCTGCGACAGTGTTGTCACGTCAGCCCATATGCTGATGCTTCCTAGGTGGGTGGTGTGAAACGGGTCAGTATCCACCGGACGGACTGATCCGCAGAACCACGCGGCCCACGGCGGATCGTGTCGGTGCGGTGGCCGGGGCCGGCAGGCGACCCGCAGACCGCCAGGCGAGCGGGACAAGCGCCCAGGACGTCCGGAAAGGCTGCAATTGGCGCTCAGGCCACCTGCAAGCGCCCTTCGACACTGCGCCGCACGCCGAGGACGGCCAGACGTGCCAGGTTCGTGGCGGCGGCCAGCAAACTGAAGTCTGCGCCGACTTTGACGGTGCCGCGGACCCGAGCTCGGCGGCCTCCGTGTCGGCGGCGCATGAGGTGGGCGAGCTTTCGCTCCACCTTGGGGCGCGTCGTGCGGTAGTCGTCTTGCCACCCCGGGTCGCGTTGACGCTGGCGGGCCCGGGCCAACGCTGCTTCGTGGGCCCCGATGCTGATCGTGCGCCCGGCGGTCGACCTCGTGCACTGCTCGCGCAGAGGGCAGCCAGCGCAGGCGTCGCCGAAGTAGGCCATGCCGCCGCCGTCGCGGTGACGGCGGATCGTGACCGTCGCGCCCGCGGGACAGGTGACGGTGTCGTCCTCGAGGTTCACCTCGAAGCGGTCCTTGGTGAAGAGGCTGCCTGCGGCCGTCGGCTTCTGGGTCTTGCACCTCGACTCGATGCCCTCGTCTTCGAGTCGCTCTTGAAACGGCCCGGTCCCATAGGCGTTGTCGCCATAGACGGTGGCCTGTTCGTCTCCATCGACGCTCGCGCCATCGTCCTCGGACTCCTCGTCAACCCTTGGCGCCCCAGGGCTGCGTTCGTCGTCGGCCAAGAGGTCGGCGACGAGTTCTTCGGCCACGGCGGCATCGCCCACGTTGCCCGGGGTGACGACGGTCTCGGTGATGATCTCTGAGTCCGGATCCACCGCGGCGTGACCCTTGTAGCCGTCGAAGCCCCTGGCCTGGGTCTTGTGCCCATGGCGGGCCTCGGGGTCGACCGTCGAGATGATCCGGTCTGCCGCCACGCCCCGCACGATGCGAAAGGTGCCCCCCGCATCCTCTTCGATGTCCTGGCCGACGACGGTGGCCAACAGAGCGACGGCCTGGGCGAGGTCGGGACCAAGCTCTCTTCCTTCGAGGAGCAACAGGACCCCATGGGCGTCCTTGGCCCGCGAATCGATCAGGGCGTCACGGGCGGCGGGGTCGTCCCAGTCGATCTGGGGCTTGGCCGAGGTGGCGTAGTCGTCACCGCTCTTTATGACCTCGCGCACTTCGGCGGCCAGTTCGGGATCGGCCACCTTGAGCACTCCCCGGATGGCCGAGCGGATGAGAGTAACCGTGTCCATGGTGGCCACCGCGTCATAGAGCGGAGTCGAGTCCAATACGCGCTTGCGTCCGACGAGTCCGGCCTCTTTGGCCGCGTCGCGGGTGACGTCGAAGATGCGGTTGGGAGCGACCGAGTGGCGCAGGCGCTCGCGCATGTCGACGAGCACGGTATGGGCGAATCTCGTCCACCCTTCGGTGTCATAGCCGCCGACGCCCGCCGCGTAGCGCCAGCGGGTGTCGAAGCAGTAGCGCTCGACCGCCTCGCGGTCAGAGAGCCCCTCGAGACGCTGGAGCACCATGGCCACGGCCACGACCGAGGGCGGCACCGAGCGCCGGCCCGAGTCCTCGAAGAGGTCGGCGAAGGCCTCGTCGGGGAAGAGGCGCTCCCGCTCACGGTGCAAGAACGCGTAGATCGAGTGTGCCTCGAGCGTCTCGTCGCAGAACCTGGTCACGTCGTCGAACAGGTCGCCCTGTTTGTTCGCCACGCCGAGCGTCATCGGTCCCTCCAGATCGAGAACTACAAGGTTGTAATTCTCTCAGATCCGGACCAAGATCGCGAATCGAACGCCACGCGGTCAGCGTGCCCGATCACGCGAAAGACACCACCCACCTAGCCGGCGGTTCGACGAGGGCGATGATCGCGACGGACATCTATAAGCCTGCCGAGTGGCACGACTTCTTCCTAGTGACCGGGGGTGGGGCGGCGGCTTTGGCCGGGCTGGTCTTCGTCGCCATGTCGATCAATCTCGATGTCGTGGCACACAACGCGACGCATAGGTACCGCGCGATCAACATGCTCAGCGGGTTCATCGCGGCGTTCATGATCTGTGCCCTCGCCCTTATGGGTGGGCAAGGCCACCAGGCTGTGGGCACCGAGTGGTTAGTGGTCGCGACCGCAGCCGCCGTGATCTACGTCCACAATTACGTGCAGGCCGCCAAGCACGGCGGTAGTAAGGCGGCACTTCGTCCCGACCGGCTTGCCGGGGGCGTCACCTGCTACGTCGCTGAGATCGTGGGGGCTGTTGTCCTGATTCTCGGCTATGTGCCTGGTCTCTACGTCGCAGCCGTCGGATTGATCATCTCTTTGGCCCTCTTGATTTCGGGAGCTTGGTTGCTGCTGGTGGCCGTTCACGAGGACAGATCGCTCCAGTAGTCCGGTGCGTTCGCGATGAACCCGACCGGCTGGCGCGGAGGACGACGGAGCGCGCCCAGTGTCCAAGCACTACTGATCGACCTGGTTCAGACTGCCTCACAAGTGATGCCGGACTGTGTCACGCTCCGGGTGTACTGGGGCAGTCGGGCTTGACCGTGTTTCCCATGGGGCGATCAGCGTCTGCGAACGATAGAAACAAGTGATGGCCGAGACCAACGTTGAGATTGCCGACATAGTCATCGACTGCTCCGACCCCGAACTCGTGGCTACCTTTTGGGCAGGCCTTCTTGGGCGGCCAATCGTGGGCAGGAAGGGTCCGTACGTTTGGTTGAAGAGGCTCAAAGGTGGTGCCGGATTGGGCTTCCAGCGGGTAGTGGAGCCAAAGGCCGGCAAGAATCGCGTTCACCTTGATATCTCCGGCCCCGACAGCGGTGCCGTCAAGAACCGGGTCGAAGCTCTGGGTGGTCACCGGATAGACGGATACGAATACGGGGGCTTCCTCGTCATGGCTGATCCTGAACGAAACGAGTTCTGTGTCGTCCCTACCGGGACCATCGACTTCAACGAGGAAGGACGTACCCGCTACCTCGAAGACCTAGGACTCTGACACTGCCCCACCGTGCCGATGCTCCTATGGATGTTGTCAACCCCCTTTGAGCGAAGTTTTCGGGAGTGAGGACGGCGGACAGACCAATGATGGGCCACTCGTTGAGAGGGCAAGCTCTTATTAGGTCACGCGTCTTCGAGAGTCGGTGAACCCAGGCCGTGGACCGGCATATCGGGACGAGGTCAGTCTCATCGACGACAGGCGAAGTGTGAGCCAGGTCCACGGCCCGGGGATCTAGGCGCGAGGCAGGTAGCGGTAGACCTCGCGGGCGACGTAGCGCTTGAGCATGCGGATGGCCTCGCTCTTGGAGCGACCGTCTTTGACCCGGCGCTCCATGTAGGCCTGGGTCCTCGGATCCGAAGCGAGGCGGGTGATCACGATGTGCCACAGCGCCCGGTTGGCCTGGCGGTCCCCTCCCCGGTTGAGACGGTGTCGCGTGACCTTGCCCGAGGAGGCCTCGAGCGGTGAGACCCCGCACAAGTGGGCCCAGGCCGCCTCAGAACGCAGACGCTCGGGGTTGTCGCCGGCGGCGACTAACAAGGCGGCCGCGGTGTCGATGCCGACGCCATAGACGGCGAGCAGCTCGGGGGCGGTCTCCTTGAGCAACGGGGTGATCATGGCGTCTAGGTCGGAGATCTCCTCTTCGAGATCGGCCACGCGATGCGCCCGCGAAGTGAGCGACGCCTTGGTGGCCGCGGTCACGACGTCGGGCGAACGCGTCGGGCGGAGTCCCTGTGCGGCGGCGACAAAGGCGGCGATCGGGAGGCCCTTGAGTCGGCTCTGCAGCTGGTCAGGGGCGCTGAAGGTGAGCTGGCGCATCTGGGTGAGCGCCTTGATGCGCGCCCCGCGGGCCGAGCGCTTGGCCACGACGAGGACGCTGATGGCCTCGACACTGCCGTCTCTGGTCTTGGCCACTCCATGGGCTCTGCCGGACTGGGCGGCCCGGGCGGCCTCGAGCGCGTCGAGGGGATCGGACTTGCCGCTCTGCCGGCGGGCCTGGCGGTTCTGGCGGTCCACTTCCACGACGTGGATCCCGGCTCGGGCAAGGGAGCGGGCGATGCCGGCCCCCTAGGACCCCGTCCCCTCCACGCCGACCTTTTCGACGTAGCCGAAGGACTGAAGCCAGCTGAGCAGGGCCGAGTATCCGTCGGGGTCGGCGCCGAAAGACCGGGTGCCGAGCAGGCCACCGACCTCGTCCAAGGCGGCGGCTACGTGGACCTCGCCGTGGGTGTCGATACCACCAGTGACGGCGCGCGCGACTTCTACGATGGTCATGCCATCCCTTCCTTTCCTTAAGTCGGTTGAGGGGTGGCACGGCCGTCCCGTGAAGGAGTGACGGTGGAGGTCGATCTGGGCAAACAGACCGGCCACTCACCCCTCTGGAACGGGGCGCGCCGCGCCTCAAAGCAATGTGCCGGAGCTCCGGTCGACGCGGTTGCGGACACCAAGACATGTCCACCTGATCTGGAGTCAGACCGGCTGCTCCGGTGCTCCCGAAACTACTGAGGACCAACCTTGCAGCGGTGGACCCTCACGGGAGCTTCACAACATCATTGGTGAAGTGGGGCGGTCTCCTGGGCGGACAGACGAGTGCAGTGGCTCCGGATCTGCGCACGCGATGGTCAGCACCCGACCTCGGTGGTTGGGCATTGACGCGTGATTCCGGCCCGGTGAGCAGAGCAACCTCAACCGCTAGTTCCTATGATGGAACGTTACGTGGCGGGAGAAGTGAGGAGCTGAAATGACGTTTACTCCCGTTGCGCCGACTGCCCATGTGTCACCGACAAGGATCGCAGCAGACACCTTCATCATCCACCAGGTGCAGCCCGCGCTGGGCCAACCGCTGTTCGTGTATCTCAACTCCATGCTGATTCGGGGCCGTGAACCGGTGATCGTGGACACCGGCACCCCGGCCAACCGTGATCAGTGGCTCAAGGACGTGTTCTCCCTCGTCGAACCCGACGACGTGCGGTGGGTCTTCCTGTCCCATGATGACGTCGACCACAGCGGGAACTTGGACGAGGTCATGACGGCGTGCCCGAACGCGCATCTCGTGTGCAATTGGGCCATGGTGGAGCGCCACACGAACTGTTTTGACTTTCCACTTGAGCGCTGCCGCTGGGTCATGCACGAAGAATCGTTCGATGTTGGTGACCGCACCCTGCACGCCGTCCGGCCACCCGTCTACGATTCACCCACGACGCGGGGTCTCTTCGACCCAGTCACGGGCGTCTACTGGGCTGCCGACACCTTTGCCACCCCGCTTCCAGAGGCAGAGCTGGCAATAGTCGATCTCGACCCCGATTTCTGGGCGCAGGGAATGGCGCTGTTCGCGTTCGGGGCAGTGGCTCCCTGGCTGACACTCCTCGATCGTGACAAGTTCGGGCGCTGCGTCGATCAGGTGCAGGGACTCGACATGACTACGGTCGCCGGGTGCCACACTCCCTTGATTGAGGGTCAGTTCATCGAACGTGCCTTTGAACATCTCCGTCAACTTCCACAAATCGATCCGCCGCCGATGCCCGACCAGTCCATTCTCGATCAGATCATTGCTGCCACTTCGCAACCTTCTCAGTAGTCAGCAGTCGCCCCAGGCCGATCTGGGACACTCTCACCCCGTGACAGTTTTGCCCTGCGAACCCATCGCGGGCATCGATTGGGCTTTGCCGACCAAGGCGTGGACTTCAAGTACTAGGGGTACGGCCTCAACCGCTTCGGCCTCGGGGCAGTCGGTCCCGATGGCGCCATTTCGCGTGCGCGTCCGTGGCTAGCGGATTCCTCGGCGTAGAGATGGAATGAACCTTGGAACCCTGGAGCAGTAGCTCTGATATGGGTCCCCAAAAGCGACCCGCATCATCTCCTCCTCACGGGTGATGTTGGCGAGGTAGGTCGGTACAACGAAGACTACGGTCAGAACAGCAGCCACAATGCTGAGGTCTGCCACGGCCATAGCCGTCCAGAGAAAGAACGCACCCACATAGAGCGGGTGCCAGATCATCACATAGAGGCCCGTTGTCGGAAACGATCCCGATGCCTTGTTGTTCACGACGCCGTTCGGTGATGCGGTGCGGATGTCGAACTGGCGGCACCGTGTCTGGGATCCGGTCGCATACCAACTCGGTCTACCGGAGTGGACGAGGCCGTACGTGCTCCGTCACACGGCGGCGAGTCTGCTCGCACAAAGAGCGGTGTGCCGGTTACGGCCGCAGCCCCGTCGCTCGGTCACGACCCCGCCATCTTCCTCCGGACTTAAGCGCACCTCTATCCGGGCGACCTCGCCGCTGTAGCCGACGCGATGGACGCTGCTCGTTCAGCCGTCGTCGACGCGACAGACGACAGTGCCGAAAACGCCCCGAGCGCGCAGGCAGGTTCCGTGGCGCGCGTGGATTTCGCGGGGATGGCGAGACGTCGTCGGAAGGAGGCCGAAAACCATGGCCTCTGACCTGCACTTTCGAGTCGGGCTGCCGGGATTTGAACCCGGGACCTCTTGACCCCCAGTCAAAGTCGATGCCCTGGTCAGACAGGGTGTCAGCGCTCTCACCTCGGCTTTTGCTTAGGTACAGTTAGCTACAGTTCTGTTATTCTGGGTGCTACTGCACACCACTGCACACCCAACGGCGCCCGTCAAGCGGCCGTCAAGAGGCGCACAGCACACCCCGCAGCGCACTGCACACCCCCCACAGGAGGAGAACCATGCCGAGGACCAAGGCGAAAGCACCGAGACAGCCCAACGGGGCGGGGTCGGTGTTCCGCAACAAGCGCACGGGGAGCTGGCGGGCCATGGTCACCCAGGCGGACGGCCGGCGCACGAGCGTCAGCGCCCCGACGCAAGCCGAAGCGCTCGCCAAGCGTGCCGAGCTCCTCGCAGGCGCCGCCACCGGCAAGCCCGTGGTGTCTGACAGCGAGACACTCGGGACCCGGCTGCAGCACTGGCGCGACTACACGCTGCCGGCCAAGCATCTCGCGCCGGCGACGGTCGAGCAGTACCGCTGGGCCCTCGACATCGTCGACGCCGAGCTCGGCCGGGCCCGGCTGACTGCGTTGACCACCGACCACGTGGAGCGCTTCCTTCGTGACCGGGTCGCCGAGGGCTACGGCCGCAACTCGGTGCGCATCTTTCGCACGGTGCTCGGCCAGGTGTTCGGCGAGGCCGAGCGACGCGGATACGTGGCCCGAAACGTGGCCCGGCTCGCCCACCTCCCGGCGGACGCCACGCCGCCGGCAGAGCGCCGTTCGCTCACTCCCGACGAAGCCGGCCGCCTCATGGCCGCCATAGACGGCGACCCCCTCGAAGCGTTCTTCGTGCTGGCGCTCACCACCGGCGCCCGCCGGGGCGAGCTGCTCGGCCTGTCGTGGGACGACGTCGACCTCAAGGCGGGCACGATGACCGTCCGCCAGGCACTGCGCAAAGCGAAGAACGGCGGCTACGAGGTCGGCGTGACCAAGAACACCGGCAGCGTTCGCACCGTGCGCCTCGGCACCACGGTGGTCGCCGCACTGCGCCGGCACCGCAAGAGTGCGGTCCGTCACGTCGGCGCCATCGACCTCGTGTTCACCACCTCGACCGGTGCGCACCTCGACCCGTCACGGCTGCGCCGGCGCTGGGACGCCATCTGCACCGAGGCCGAGCTCGAGGACGTCGTGCTCCACGAGCTCCGCCACACCGCCGGCAGTGTCGCGGTCGACGCCGGCGTGAATCTCACCGAGGTCGCCGACCAGCTCGGCCACGCCAACGTCCAGATGCTCGCCACCACGTACCGGCACCGCACCCGCCCCGTCGTCGAGGGAGTCGCCGACGTGATGGACGCGTTCATCAAGCCGTAATCCAGCACGATGACGCTGGACGGCAGGGCCGAGACCTTCGGGCAACGCCTCGTCCGTCTACGCACCGAGGCGCACCTGACCCAGCTCGAGCTCGCCGCTCGGCTCGACGCAAGCGAGAGTGCGGTACACGAGTGGGAGCACGACCGGCGCCGGCCCCACCCCGTCCGCATCGCTGGCCTGTGCCGGGTGCTGCACTGCGGTCGGGCGGATCTGCTCGGGTCCGACTGACGTCGCCGAGGTCCGCATGGGCGAGCTGGCCGGGCCAAGACAGCAGGGCCGCCGCAACCTGTCCGGTGGTGCGGACAAGTCCAAGCAGCGCACCTCCGAGAACCGCACCCTGGCGCGACGGCGCCCCGGCCGAGGAATGAACCGGGGCGCTCATCGCAGTGACCGACGCGCTGTCCACGCCAGCCTCGCACCGAGGTGTGACCCCGGCGGGGGGGCCCGGGCTCACCCGACCTCGCCCCTCAACAACGCGAGGGCGAGCGGCCCGGGCCCGCAGGAGAACTACACGCCGGCGGTGGCGCCCTTGTTCGCCTTGGCCGCTCCGGGCCCGGCGCCGGCGGCCTTCGCCTCCGCGACGCGGGCCTTCGCCGCCGCGGTGTGCGCCTCGTCGATGCCCTCGATGACGAACTTGCGGATGGACTTGGCAGCGACCGGCACGCCGATCGCGAATCTGCCGATGACCCGCGTCGCCACCATGTCCTGGCGGAAGCCGGCGTCGCCGCTGAACTGCACGCTGAAATCTCGTCTCACGACGAGCCGCACCCGGGCCCGGTCGTAGACGAGGACCTCGTCGGCCTCGAGCGAGGGCACGGTCACGAAGTCGAGCCCGCCGGCGCGGACCAGACCGTCGGCGTAGAGGGGACGGTTCTGGTCGTCGACCCGAGCCGCCTCGGCGGCATGGGTGGAGGGGCGCAGGGCGACCGTCGTGGCCACGCCACCCTCGTCGCCGAGCTCGCCGACTGCCTCCCAGATGGTCGACCACAGCGGGCCCGGGCCGACCTCGGGTGCGAAGGTCCACACGCCGGTCGGGCTGTCCTCGTCGTCGACGCCGCCTCTGATGACGCCGTCGTCGAGCTGGGGCCCGAGGCTCTCGGTCACCACCGAGCCGAGTGCGACGCCGATATTGAAGGTGGCGTCGTCGAGCATCTCGTTGGTGACGTCGAACACGCCGCTGAGCTTCTTTGCCGCGACGGTGTAGCTGCGCGGGTTGAGCGCCACCTCCTTGAGCGGCTGGCCCTCTCCGGTCCACCCGCCTCCGGTCGGGCCTGCAGTCGGCCACGACACGCGGCCAGAGCCGGTCGAGAGCGGGTCGAGAGAGCGGGCGAAGGGTGCGCCTCCGAGAACGCGATTGACGATTTCGAGCTGCACTTGCGCCGGCGTGACGACGCCGTCGAAGTCTTGGGTAGTGAGTGGTGGCACGGGCGGCACCTCCTAGTCGAAGGAACAAGTTCACCGCCGCCTGCCCCGTCGAGCCGGTTGGCGGGTTTGCCCACCAGGGGCGCCGCTGGGTCCCGGATTATCGCCCGCCAGGGAGCTCACCGGCACGGCCGGCGGGGCACCCGGGCCTCGCCGCAGCGACGACGTTACTCCGGTGGCGCCCCCGTGAACCACGAGTACGAGACGCACGGCGTCCCGTCCGGCCAGCAATGCTCGAGCTCGAAGCGCCGGGCGTCCTCGGGGATCTCGGCGGCGAAGTAGTTCACCTCGATGGTCTCGACGACGTCGCAGTGCTCCACGGGCTCGGCGTCCTCCCCGCGCAGCAGGCGCTCGGCGTCCTCGGCCCGCTGGCGACGCTCGGCCTCTTCTCGCCACTCGGTGCGCAGGCGCTCGGCGAAGCGCTCGACGAGGTCGATGCGCCGCTCGGCCTCGGACGTCGCAGCGTTGACCATCTCGACGAGTCCCATGTGCTCGGGTGGCTGCTCGCTGCCGGGCTCGGGGACCTCAGGCACGGACGCACCGCCAGCCGACGAGCTCCACCCCGACCACTCCCGCCGGCGCCGCCGCCAGCCAGGCCCCGAGTGCATCGCCCGCCCCGACGTCGGGCGCCCCTCCTGTTGGTACGCCCACCACCTCGACGGCGCCCCGCTCTGGCACCACCGCACGCCCCGCCCCCACCGACGCCGGGCCCGGGGCGGCCGCCCGTCTGCAGCGGTCACTGCAGTACGCCTTCTGCGTCACCGACAGCGCACCGCCGCACTGCGCGCACGTGCGCCCCGCTGCGAAGGTCCTCGCCCGCTTGGGCGCCGTGCCGTTGCCGTTGGACGACATGCCCCGGGCCTCGAGTACTTGCGCCCTCGTCAAGGTCTCAAGTTCTTCACCTCGGCCGGATTTGGTTACGGGCACTTCGGCTCACGCTACGCGGCTCGGGCCGCTCTCCGGCGATCCCTGGGCCCTCTCCGTGGACTCTCCCCCCACACACCCACCCCCACCCCCTCAGGCCGATTGCGCCTAAGGACCGGCGGGGTCAGCACGGATATCCCCCCGAAGGTTTCCCGAAAGCGTCGACGCGCCCCACTCGCGCCCGCTCAGGTCGCCCGAGAGCCCCGCAAACGCCGGCGCCGGTGGTCAGGGCCACAGGGCGAGCAGGGAGAACGAACGGTCACGCTCGCCCGGCGGCGGCGAGGGCGTCGAGGGCACCGACACACGCTGGGTACTCGATCAGCGTGAACACGGGCACTCCGGATCGCTCGACTGCGTCCAGGTCGACAGCGAAGTGATGCGCGCAGGTTCCACGATTGCAGCCGGTGGCCCAGGCAGTCGTCTCGGGATCGTTCGGAATGTGGTCGCGCACGACCGCGATCGCTGCGACGCCGTGGTCGGGTTCCGCGCACCCACACGAGCATCGCTCGCCAAGCGCATCGTGGTGAAAGACGACGACGAAGGTGAAGCGTGCGTCGTCCAAGAACGCGATGTTGCACGCCCGGCATTCAGCACACCGTCCGGCGTCGCCGGCGGTCGCGTGGTCGTGCGGGTTGCGTGTGGTGCTCATCGTTGCTTCCTTTCGTCGTGGCCTCGCGGCCGGGTTGCCAGGGCATCGCGTAAGAACGGCATCGACAGGTTGGGCACCACTTCGCCCGTCACCAGACGTGGCCCCTCGCCGAGGGCATCGCTCACCGTCTGTAGCCACGCGTCGTGCTCATCGGGCGCGACGTTCTCGGCCACGTAGTCGAGGAAGTGCCCCACGGCGCAGGCCAGCATGACCTGCGAGCGTTTCGCCTGTTCCACAAGGAGCCGGTCGAAGACGGCAAGCGGTTCGCTCACTCCTTCCCGTCCTCACCGGGCGGACGCCAGCGGCCCGCCTCGTCGACCGTCCAGCCGGCCCGGAGGTAGGCGCCGAGCACGTCGGGCGAGGGCCTGTCGCCCTCGATCGGTACGAGTGGGGGCGCAGTCGGTTCGCGCAGGTTGCGCAGCTCAACGACGAGGTGCTCGAGCAGTGCGACGAGCGCCATCGTGGCGTGCACCTGGGCGAGGGCGATCACCTCGCCGGGCGGCATCTCGTCCTGCATCTCGGATAGGCAGGCGTCGACCATTTCCCGGTGGTGTTGTAGGTAGCGGTCCGCTTGGACGGGCATGGTTTCTCCTTTCGTTGCAATGGCGGTACTGCGGCGCGGACCAAAGACACCCGCTACCCGTTCCTCCCCCTTAGGGGGGAGAAACGGGGTACGCGGTTTATGTCTCGCCCGCCTGGTGGCCGAGGAACACTTTTGTGAGGGCTGACCAGGGCGTTCACGTGGAACCCTCGGGTGTTCCCGGGTGTTCCCCGAAAAGGTCGGGAACAGAGGTGTTCCCAGAAGGGCCAGGAACACCTGCGACCCGTTCGCGGCGGTACCTGAGTGCGGCGCTGACTAGTGCGTGGCCCTTGCCCTTGCCCGCCCTGCGCAGTGCAGCGTGGGCCTGTCGAATGCTGGCGTCGAGGGGCACGCCCAGGCGGTCGAGATCCGCCGCCGCGCCCGACGTCCCGGGCGGGTGGCCCGCCTCTTGGAGCTCGAAAACCAGCACGCCGTTCTCGTTGACCATTCGGAGGCTGACCGACTTGGGCACCCAGGACGGACGGCTGTAGCGGGTCGTGAGGGTCAGGTACTCGCCGTCGGAGCGCTTGGACCGGGCGAGGCCGAACACGACGTCGACGTCGGCGTTCTTGGCCGAGCTCCCCCGCTGGCCCTTCGACTGGTCCCGCCCCGAGTGGTCGAGGCGAAGCAAGGTGATGCCCTCGGCCTTGAGCCGCCGCCCGGTGTACATCGAGAATTTGGCGGTAAGTGTCCGCCTCGTTCTCCTTGCCCTGGACTGACTCGGCCATCGTGTCGATGACGATGAGCTGCGCGCCGTAGAACCGGGCGATGTCGAGCAGCGCCTCGCCCCCTTCGAGGGTGTCGAACGGAGGGATGAGCGTCTGGAGGTGGTAGTGCAGGTGCGTGAGGTCATCGGGCCCGAAGCCCATGTCCTCAAGGTGCTCGCGCACGTCGTCGACGGTCATCTCCTGGTCGATGTAGACGACATCGACGGGCTCGCCGGCCGGACGGCCGAACACGGCCCTGCCCGCTGCCAGATGGGCGCCGATGAACAGCGCGATGAGGGACTTGCCGACCTTCACGTCGGAGAACATGGCGACCGCCCGGCCCAGCGGGAGCACCGGCTCGACCAGCCACGGGTGCTCCTTGGGCTCGGTGCTGAATACGTCGGTCCAGTCGAGTTGCGGGTACAGCTCGACGGCCTCGGGCAGCGCCGGCACGTCGGCGAGGGACCAGTCGGCGAATTGCGCACGCAGGTGGTCCTCGGCCGACCCGTCGGTCATCGCGCCCTTGGCCGGCGAGGATCGTTCACGCCGGCGCCCAGCCCCGACGCAATGGTGCGGACGGCCTCGGTCTCGGGAAGGCCGATCGAGAGCGCGACGCGCAACAGCTCGCCGGCGACGTCGGGCCCGTCGAGTTGGCAGCCGGCGACGAGTCGACCAAGCGCATGGGCCGCGGCGTTGAGGCGATCGTTGCGCGTCCCCTGCACGGCGTGCGAGAGCTTGTCTAGTTCCGCGTTCAATGCAGCGCGGCCGTAGTTCGTGGCGGCGACGTTGCCAGCCGGTCCACGCGGCCTCGGTGCCCGGGCCGCCCGCCGAGCCGGGTGCAGGCGTGCCAGCCACGCCGGCGGCGCCACGAGCTCGGTGTCGGGCCCTTGGTCCTCGAGCCCTCCAACGATCCACGAATAGCGCCCGGTCGGCCGACGTGAAGGAGGGGCGACCACGTAGCCCCCGAGGCCACGCCAGTCGACGCCGGCGACGAGGTCGACCGCGTTGCCCATCCCGGTCGGGGCGACGTAGCAGTGCCAGCCCCGCGGTGTCTCGACGGTCGGGCCCTCGACGTCGTCACCATCGGCATCGCCAGCCAGCTCGAGAAGTGCGAGAGCGTCGGGCCCGTCGACGTCGAGTGCGTCGAACGCGTGCCCGGTGGCGATGCCGATGTTCGCCCCGGGACAGCACTCCCACCACGCGCGCACGACGTCGGGATCGCAGGTCGCTTCCTTCAGCCCATGGGGGGCGAGCTCAGCGAGTGGGACCTTGTCGCCCGGGCGGCAGGGGAACACCGGCCAGCCCCGCTCGACATAATCGAGTGCGGCCGCCAGCAGGTCGCCGGTGCTCACCGCGACACGGCCGGGGTACGCTTGGCCGTCCATTCGATGTGGGCGGCGCCGGCCTTCGGGCCGGCGTTGTTCATCCTGCGGACGCCGCCCTCTTGGCGGTCGACCGCCTCGCCGGCGCCTTCGACGGCTTCGCGGTCGCGGGCTTGCCATCGCCTCGCTCCTTGCGCTCGTAGCCCTGCGCCAGCAAACGGTCGACGTCTTCGGCGGGGATCACTGTGAGGCCTTTGCTCAGCCGAACGACGCCAAGCTCACCCGCGTCGATCAGCTTGTTGACCGTCCAGCCGCTGACGCCGAGTTGGGCGGCCACCTCGGGCTTGCGATAAGTGCGTCGCGGCAGGACCCCGGTGGCGACGGCTTCCTCGGCGGCCTCGGGGCTGTCGGACCTCGACCAGGGGTGACGAGCTGCTCGCTCCTTCGCTTGCTTCGCTTCACTCATGAGCGAGTGTGGGCACACTCCGCTTCGCTCGCGCCACCGGACCAAACACGCAGTGAGCCGCTGTTACAGGTCTCCGCACACAGTGCGCACTGTGGGTGAGCGTGGGTGAGCGTGGGTCTGGGTGTGTTTGCGATGTGGAACTTTTTTTAGATACGGCAGAGAGCATTTCGGGGGTCTACTGCACACCACTGCACACCTGGCTCAGACGAGGCTCGGCCCAGCTCGGCAGAAACCGCCTCCCACCTCGGCTTATTTGGTCGGGCTGGCCGGGATTTGAACCCGCGACCTCTTGACCCCCAGTCAAGCGCGCTAACCAAGCTGCGCCACAGCCCGTGTGTATCGTGACCTGCGTTTCTAGCTTTTCACCCTCCCGCTGTCGAGAAGGTCCAAGGGCCATTTTGCAAACGCTTTGCAAACATGTGCTCCAGAACTGCTCACCATAGTGGCCCGACCCACTCCCCTCCGAGCGCAGAGCATGGTCATTTGGCGCTCTGCTGGGCGAAGAGCAGATCAGCCGTCTTGTCGGCGGCATCGCGGTCCTGCTCCTCGACCACGTGGAAGTAGATGTCGCCGGTGATCGCCACGGAGCTGTGACCCAGGCGCCTCGACATCGTGTGGAGGTCGATCCCGGCCCGGAGCCCTGCGGTGGCGTGGGTGTGGCGCAAGGCGTGGAGCGGGAGCACAGGCAGCCCGGCCCGCTTGGTCGCCCGCTGGAACGCCGAGGTGATGTATTGGGGGTGCAAGCCGGACCGTCCTCCTTGGTGAACACGTGGCCCGAGTCGGTCCACCCCGGCCCCCAGGCCATCCGCTCTTCGAGCCGGAAGCGCCAGAGGGTGCGGAGGGCCTCGATGACAGCGGGGGCGATGGCGATGGTCCGGCGGCTCTTGGCCGTCTTCACATCGCCCTCCACGACGGTGTAGTTGACCACGACCCGAGCCGAACTGACGGTGATCTTGGCCTCCTCCAGGTCGATGTCGGACCACCTCAGCCCCGCCAGCTCTCCTCCGTCGCCATGGCCGTCAGGTACAACGGGTAGAGGCGCTCGGCCTTAGTGAGTTCGAGGAACTGCACTGTCTGCTCGGGCGTCCAGATCGCCTGCTCCCTCTCCCCTGGCGTGGGCGCGTCGGCCAGCTTGGCGACGTTGCGAGAGACCTCACCCTTACGAAGCGCGTGATTCAGCGCCGCTGAGATCGTGACGGCGACCGCGTGCACCGTCGTCGGCGACAGACGCTTTCTCAAGTGGCAGATCCCCGACGAGGAGACCGAGAAGACCGACTGGCGCCCTGTGGTGATCAAGGCCGAGCAGTAGGCCGCACTCACCAGGCTGGACCGGTGCCCGATCTGCCGCCGCCCGAAGCCATGACCCGCCACGACCCTCCCACCGCCCAGGTCCTCGCTGAGGGGCTCCCGCGGGCGCTGCACGGTGTCCCGAAAAGGTCGCAAGGGACCGGCACTGGTGCCTTTGTGCAGCATCCCCCGATTCGGTGTGAAGTGCGGACAGTCCAGTTGTCCCCTTCAACGTCCCACAAGCGTTCCCCACTGAGCTGTTGGGAGCGCAGCGGCCCCCGAGGCGGGTAACGAGTCCGCCGCCGATCACAAGCGGTGCCGCTGCCAAATATCCTTGTAATACGCCGCCCACAATGCTCGGCGCATTTTGCGCGCCATCATTCTCGTGCCCGAACTCACCAGGAGGAACGAGATGGAGCGTAAAACCCTGAGCCCGTCGCAGGACGCCTACGACAGGTTTGCCCAGGCCGTAGACGTCCCGATGATGGTTATCACGATTCTGTGACTTCCGGTGCTGATCATTCCCCGGGTTACGCCGGTGCACGGCTCGGTAGCTGCATCGTTCGCCGTCGTCGACCTCACTATCTGGGCGCTTTTCGTCGTCGAGTACCTGATAAAGCTCCTACTCGCCCCAGAGCGGTGGCGCTTCGTCAAGACACACATTCTCGAACTCGTTATCGTTGCCCTCCTGGTGCTGCGACCACTGCGGCTGCTCCCTGTATTGGTGCGGGTCGGCGCCGTTGCGGGTGAGGCGCGCGACGCGGGCAGCAAGTCTTCACGCATAAGGGTTTCCACTTTGTGGTGCTCACCGTGGCGTTCCTCGTGTTCGTCTGCGCAGGTCTCGTCACGATTGCCGAACGGCATGCTCACGGCGCCAACGTCCACGACTACGGGCAGGGTCTGTGGTGGGCGATGGTCACGGTGACAACTCTCTGCTACGGCGACCGGGTTACGTCATCACAACATCAACCTCCTTGTTGTCATGGCGCCCAATCTCCTGGACGCACCTCCCGTTTGCCGGCTCGGTGACCACATTTTCTGACCCGGTGCAGACACTTGGCCCAGGAGTATCAGTGAGTGGAGGCCCTCTAGGGAACAATTGTGAGAGGTGCGTATCCCGCATCTACCCCAGTGTGAAACTCCCAGTCCACGCCGTGTTCTGGGAGGAGTCGTAATACGTCGTCAACGACCTTGACAGGACTGTCGACACGAATATGAAGTAGCTGCCGGCGGGGTTGCTGCCACCAGTCTGGTGACTGAAATGCGCCGTACCGCTGGAATCTGTGGTGGCGGTGACTGTCGCATAGATCGAGTCCCACGACGGCTCGTACACTGTCGCCGTCACCGACTGTCCGGGGACGGGAGCGCCATCTGCGTTGGTGACCTTCACGCTCCAGTGGATCTCTGCGCCCTTTACGAAGGTGGAATTCGGTGCTCCGGAGCCGTTGGTCACGCTGATAGAGGCGATATGTGAAGATGGGTTGAACACCTCGTGGGAAACCGGCGTGGCATTGGATTCCTGTTTCGCGTCCGACCCCGTGTACTCCGCAGCGCCGATGTCGTATCTGTCCGCTTGCGGGACAGATACACCGAAGTCACGGCCACCCGTGCCGCTTGGGACCCCCACAAGGCGCTCGGCCGCGCCGATCGCCGGCGATCCCGTGCGGAGCTGGTAGCCGGTCGGTCCGCTTCCGAGGGGGCCCGTCACCAGGGGGTCGGCGTTGTCGCCGTGAGCATCGAATCCCAGGGCCTGCCAGCCCGACCAGTCGGTGAGATCGGACCTACCCCATTCGAAGTGAACGCCACCCTCCACCCGCTCCCAGATGTTGTGGTCGAACGTAAAGCTACCGCGGCCGTCGGTATCGACTTCAGTATCATCGGCCGAGGGATCTAGGGTTCCATCGGAGATGAAGACATTGTTGTAGACGTACGCATCAGGCAAACCTGCCCTCCCTTGATCGGTGGTTGACACGAGATCTCCACCCGTACCGAACATGCTGTTGGCGGATCGCGAGGCCACATAGTAGACGGTGTTGTTGTAGATCCAGAGGGGTCTGACTCCTCCGTAGATCGCGATTCCTCCGGCATCCTTCTGGCCGTCTCGCTCGCTGATGTTGTACCGCACGGTGATGTTCTTGGAGGTACAGCATTTGTATCCATAACCGATCGGCCACGAGTCGACCAGGTATCCCTCGCCCTGGTTGTCGTGAGACCAGTTGTATTGCATCACGCTGTCGACGCTGCCCAAGTCGAGGTCGAAGCCTCCTCCGTCGGACGTGTTGCCGTTGGTCAACGGGGTCATGTTGTGGTCTGCCTCATTGAATTGGATGACCACATGCTTTGAGTCCCACGACCAGCAACCGACGCTGGCATTGCGGATACGCCCGTTGTAGGCACAGCGGTTCCCCTGAATCAGGCCGTGGTCGACCTGGCCCATCTCGATACCATTACCCCCGTTGTCGTAAACAAAACTGTCCAGGACCCGGACATTCGTCAATTCGTAACTTACGTTCATCGTGAACGTACCCATGGTCACGATCCCACCGGATTGGTTCCCACGTGACTCGACGTCTCGGATGGTAAGGCCGTGGACATATCCGAAGACGTCCTCTTGGACGTTCTGGTAGCCGGCGCCAACGTAGATGCCGTTCCACTGGCCGTCGTGAACGACGAGATCCTGCAACGTGATGTCGCGGTCGGTACAGGAGGACCCACAATTTCGAACTCCTCTTGGGCCGAGGGCAAGCACTTCGACGACTGCTTTCATGGTCCGATCGGAGTTCGGGTCCAGATCCTTTCCGGACTTGTTGCCGGGCTCTAGCGGTTGGGGCGTCTGCCCGATCTGGGTCAAGTCCAGATTCTCCACCGTCCAACCGCTGACGTTGCGCAGAGCAACCGCAGACGCGTCTTCGCCGATGATGCGCGGCAGGGCTCCAGAACCGTAGGCCGAGACGACAATCGGGAGAACGGACGTTCCGGAACTCTTGGGTTCGAAAGTGCCCTTCCAGACGCAACCTCGCCGCAGCAGGATGCGGTCCCCCGGTTCGAATCTCTCTCCACTCGCCTTGGACAGCGACGCCCAAGGAGTTGCAGGACTCGTGCCGTTGCTGTCGTCGTTACCCCGGCAGGAGACATAGTACGTGCTCGGCATCGACGCGCGCCCTTGAGCTCCGGCCGGCATTCCGGACGTCACCACCATCAATCCGAAGAGGAGGAGGGTGGGAACGCAACGCATCGGCCTGCGGGCACCCCGGCGCTGGCGCTCGACGGGCGCGGCGATCTCACGGCGGACCTGTTGCAACACCAGAGGCAACCGTCGGCCGGCTTGTCCTTCCGTCACACGAGTCAGTGATCCCAAGCTATCCCTGTTCACACGGGTGTGTCTAGGGCGGAGCAGTCCGAAACCCAGGGATCTCGCCGGGCGCTTTCTTCACCGAGTTTTCGGTGTGGAATGCACGGGAAAGGGACGCCGTGCAGTCAGCATGTTCGCCTCGTAGTTCGATTCAGACACCGAGTAACCATGATCACGTGCAGAGGGTCGTCATGCTCCCGACCGGGAGCAGTTGGACGGTCAACGGGCCAGCAATTGCTGTGAGCGTGTTCCCCTGTGCGGCCTCGACGATCTTCTCATCCGACTGGGCCCGGCCAGCCTGGTAGATGATTCCGAGCCGTGAACGATATCGAGTCGCCCTTCTCGAGATCGAGAGCTTCCGAGATGTACTGGAAGCCCCGGTTGACCTCGCCCACCACGTAGTCGTCGGGAACGAAGACGTCATTGAGGAACACCTCGTTGGTGCGCTCGTCGCCCATCGTCCAGATGGCGTTGACCGTGATGTTGGGCTGGTCAATGGGCACGAGAAAGAGCGTGATTCCGGCGTGTTTGGGGGCGTCGGGGTCAGTGCGGGCCCCGACCCAGTACCACTCGGCGAAATGGGCCGAGGTGGTCCACGTCTTCTGGCCGTTGAGGATCCAGCCTCCGTCGCCACGGGTGGCCTTGAGCTGCATGGAGGCGGCATCGGACCCGGCGTTGGGCTCCGAATAGCCGACTGCGAACTCCACCTCATTGCGCAGGATCTTGGGCAAGAACTCCGCCTTGAGCCTGTCGTTGCCGTGCCGGATGAGCGTCTTGCCGATGATGCCGACGCCCTTGCCGATTTGGGGGCCGCCTCTACCTGCCAGCCGCTCGTTGAGCAGGTACTCGTAGACCCCCTCGCCGTCGCTGCCGCCGTACTCCTTCGGCCAGGTCATGCCCAGCCAGCCCCGCCTCCCCAAGGAGGCCATGAAGGCCCGGCGCTTCGGCGTGTCGACGATCTGGGCCATGTTCTCCCTGGTCAGGTCGAACACCTCGGGGTCGTCGTTGGCGTCGAGGAAGCTCTCGATCTCCTTTACGAAGCCCAGCTGCTCCGGCGAGAATTCGAAGTCCACTGCTGCTGCCTCCATGTCGCCCGGGCCACGCCGGATCTGACGGGGCGTCAGATCCGAGAGCCATCATAGGACACGGCTCCTGTGTCCCCGAATGACCCCGTGCCCTGCGAGACGCGACGCACGTCGCGGCTTTCGAGGCGTCTTCTAGTGGGATACGAGCGCGCCAGTCGGCCGGACTTGCCGGAGGATTCGACCGACCGAGCCCGCGGCTACCGCATCAGCCGGCGCTCTCCTCCCGGCTGATGCTCCATTCGGCCGGTCCTGTGTCAGTCGCCCTCGGCGAGAGTGAGCTGCACGCCGTTGGCATACCATCCGACTGCTGTGCACGTGGTCGCAGCCGTGCACGAAACGCCGTAGAGGACGCTGGCCGTCGCGATCGCGGGATTCGGTGTGGTCTGCACAGACCAGCTGCTTCCGTTCCAGCCTTCCGCGAGCGTCACGGTGACGTTCGAGCTGTTGGTGTCGTACCCGACGGCCGTACACGCGGACGCGGAATTGCAAGAGACACCGGTGAGCGCGCTCAACGTGGCACTCGGATTCGAGGTGGTCTGGAGAGCGAAGCTGCTTCCGTTCCAACCTTCCGCCAGTGTCTGGGTTCCGGTGCTGTTGGTGAACGAGCCGGCTGCAGTGCAGGACGTGAGCGCGGTGCAGGAGACGCCCGAGAGGGTGCTGGTGGTGGCGCCGGTTGGGTTGGGCGTCGAGTACAGCACCCAGCCGTAGACGCCATACCAGGCATAGCCCAGGGTCACATGCGTGCCGGCGCTGTTGTCGTAGTACCCGACAGCCACACAGAACCCGTCCGACGCCACGCACGACACGCCCAACAGGGAGCTCGCCTTGGCGCCCGCCGGCGGGTTGATGGTCTGCAACGCCCAACTCGTGCCGTTCCAAGTCTCCGCGAGTGCGTTCTCAGCCGTCGTGACGGAATTGCCCACGGCCTTGCAGCTATTCGCAGAGATGCACCAGACGCTCGCGAGCGAGCTGCGGGTCGCGTTCGTGGGGTTGGGCGTCGTCTGGATCGTCCACGCAGTCCCGTTCCAGAGCTCGGCGAGCGTCACGGTGGTGCCGCTGCTGTTGACGTAGTTGCCCACGGCTTCGCAGTCGTTGGCGGAGCTACACGAGACGCCGGAGAATGAGCTCGACTCGGCGCCGGTGGGGACGGGTACGGACTCGATCACCCACGTGGTGCCATTCCAGCCTTCGGCGAGCGCGGCATCGACCCCCGAGCTGTTGATGGAGTGCCCAACAGCGGTGCAGGCCGTGGCCGTCGAACACGAGACGGCCGTCAGGTTACTGGTGGCCGCACCGCTCGGACTCGGCACGGTGAGCGTTATCCACCCGTAGACGACGTAATAACCGATGGCGGTCGGAGTGCTCGTCCCGCCGGCGTTCCTGGCGAACCCGGTGGTTAGGCACCAGCCCGTCGCGGCGGAGCACGAGACGCCCAAGAGCGGGCTGACCACCTCGTTCGACGGGTTGGGTGAGCTCTGAATCGACCACGCCGTACCGTTCCAGCGCTCCACGAGGGTCAACTGCGTGGTGCCGGAAGAGTTGTAGTACGCGCCAGCCGCTGCACAGTTGGTCGCCGACTCGCACGAGACACCGTTGAGGACGCTCAGCGTGGTGCCCGTGGGGTTGGGGGTGGACTGAATCGACCAGGCGGTACCGTTCCATGCCTCGGCGAGATTCAACTGGTCGCCTGCACTGTTGAAGTAGTTGCCGACGGCCTCACAGGTGGTGCTCGATACGCACGAGACACCCGACAAGGTGGGGAACGTGCTTCCGGTCGGGTTGGGGGTCGACGCGACGGACCACGTGGTGCCGCTCAAGGCTTCGGCCAAAGTGAACTCCGTACCGGACTTGTTGAAGTAGTTGCCGACCGCTTGGCACGCGGTGCTCGACGTGCACGAGACGCCGTCCAGGGAGCTCGTGGTCGCACCGCTGGGGTTGGGCGTGGACTCGACCGACCACGTGGTGCCGTTCCAGACCTCGGCCAACGTGAGGTCCGCCGCCTTCTTCGAACCGTAGTCCCCCACCGCGATGCAGTTGCTCGTCGAGGAGCAGGAGACCGCTACGAGCTGACTGAACGCGGCGCCCGTCGGGGTGGGCGAGGATTGGATTGTCCAGGAGGTTCCGTTCCAGGCCTCGGCCAGCGGGAGCTGGGTGCCGGCGCTGTTGCCGTAGTACCCGACGGCCTCGCACGCGGTGGCAGACGGGCACGACACCCCCGACAAGAAGCTGTAGATCGCCCCGGAGGGGTTCGGCGTTGCCTGAACCGCCATGGTTTTCCCGTTCCAGCTTTCGGCCAGCGTGAGGTCGGTACCGGCGCTGTTACTCGAGTAGCCGACACTTGTACAGGCCGTGAAGGCGTAGCAAGAGACACCGAGCAGGGCTCCGGTGGGAACCACCGGATTCGGCGTCGGCTGCACCGCCCAGGGGTTGGCGGCGCCGGCCGACCCCACGCCGATCGTCGCGATACCCAGGACCGAGATCCCTATCGTCAGGAGCAACTTCGTCAGCAGTCGCATTTGCCCATACCTCCCAGCGCCTTCTTTCGAAGGTCCGCTCTCCCCGGTGTTGCGTCGATTCGGATCGAGCGACACCGTTGCCGTCCGACACGACACCCAGGGCATTCCCTTGCTACCGCATGATTCAACGGGCTGGTTGCACTGTCAAGTGACGCCGTGTCACGTGAGGACATGACGGGAGGGCAACCAAGATTCAGCACCAGATCGAGGCAGAATCAGAACCTGAGCGATAGCAAGTTCGACATCATGTATTGCACATTTGGCGCCGTATTTCGGCAGGTAAGAGCGCTCATCGCCCCTGTTTTTAGAAGCAACTGAAACTTGCCAGTGAGCATCGGAGGGTCGGTCCCCTACATGGGGTGCGAACGTGTCGACCCGCACTGCGAAGTCGCCATCGGGAAGGCAAGCCGTTGTACGACGCCTGGCTCGACCATCGTGAGCGAGTCGGTTCCGGCCCAAGATCACGAGCACGTCGTGGGCGGGAGACACCACGCACGACAATGGTGCACCGGCCCGAAATATCAGTCGGCCACAGGTCGTCGCTCCACGTGGAAAGTCCGAACCGGGCCCTTGACACCGCGCAGGTCCGCCGGTTCGAGCGGTGTGAGCAACCAAGCATCGGCGTTCAGATCTGTGGCAACAACCTCGGTCGCTACCAGCTCGCCGGGCGCCCCCACTTTGACGAGGCGGGAGAGAAGGTTGACCAGTGGTCCGAAGTAGTCGCCCTCGCGCGGGATGGCAAGACCGATGTCCACCGCACCGCGGGCCGGCGGCAGCACCGGGTCATCCGTTGCGGCTTGACACACGTCGGTCCCGATACGACAAACGGCGTCGGCGGAGGGGGCGGTGAAGAAGACCTCGTCACCGATCGTCTTGACCACACGGCCACCGTTGAGGACCGCACTGGACCAGGCGGCCGACTCGAAACGGGTGAGTGCAAGATTCTGCTCCCGGTAACCGAGGGTCCGCGCCCACGCTGTCGAGCCGACCAGGGTCCACGAAGCCCAGCGCCACCACCTCGGTTTGGCCGCCCGGGTCGCCCTCGAAGGACGAATCGGACCATCCCCGGACTTCCTGCGAACGTCGCTGCGCCCGAATGAACTGGTCCATCACAGCTTGTGCCATGACGTCGGGAACCGCCATGAACGCCCGCGAAGCCGCTTCGGACAGATAGGCCCGGGGCCATCTCGTCCGGACCTTCGCGTACGGTACCCGGCCCGAATTCCGCCCAGAAGAGCGCGACCGCCGCCTCGGCGGTGTTGATGGCCGACGCGCCGAGGACGCGCGTGAACGCCAGGATCGCGTCGTCCCCCATGAGCGCGGAACCGGTTTCAAAGGCCTCCATCAGGGCGACCAGGTTGACGGGGACCTTGCTCTCGGCGGTGACCGGAATGCCCGCGGCGAGCATCGCACGCATGACGCGTGGAATGGAGATGCCGCTGCGGGCCGAGATCTCCGAAAGCGGCACGTCCGGGTCCGTCCTCTGGGTCACGAGATCCCCGCGAGCCCGGGGCTACCGCAAGGCACTCCGAGCGAATAGGTCGGCGGGCGCACAGGCGCTGCTGGTAGGCGTAGTCCGCGTTCACGTTGGCGCTCACCCACTTGTTCGGGTTCTGTCCGCGGCAGAGGGCGCGGGCATCCATTCGGACTCGTGTAACAGGTCCGGCACAGTCCGGAGGCAAGTTGTCCCATCGTTGTCACGAATAGAGCCAACCGGCTCTACGCCAGCCGCCGTTTGCGAGCGCATCCTGAGAAGTCGGGACGGCGGGCCGCATTCGCTCCACTTCCGTGGCGAACCCAACTGGGGCGGAAGTTGTCGGGGCGGTCCGCCGTCCTCTTCGACAGATGCGGGCCGACAGCAACGGCCGCCGAACTGCCGTCGGCACCGTGTCGATGCCCGACCCCGGCGAACCCGCGCCGGCGTTTCGGATGTGACCCCCGTGTGCAGATTCCACAATCGGTGAACATGCTCCGACAAGCAGACGTCCGAGCATGGATACGGCGCCAGCTCCACGAGCTCAGGCAGACGTGGCACAAAAACGGGAGTCTGTCTTGCTCCAGAGTGTGAAGACAGAGCAGTGCACTCCCACCTTCGCGTTACTGCAAGGCACATGCGACCACTTCGCTGGCCTCCAGCTCGGTGGATCGATGCGGGGTGGAACCACTCCGCAGAGCGACCGTCGTGGAACGGGTCGGTGTTCTCGCCAAAGGGTGACCGCTGGGGGCGGGTGTGGGCGTGCCCCTGCCACCGCGAGGGCCGGTCGGGCCTGCGGGAATTCGGGAGGCGGGGCGGTCCTTGACCCCGAAATGGCGTGGGCGTATCGTCCACCCAGCAGCAATGAAAAGTGCCCCGGCGCCGACATGATCCCGCTGGGGCTTATCGACAACCTCTGAGTTGGAGGTAGTCGACATGGCGAAATCGTAGGCGGTGCCAACCTGGTCGGAGGTTTTCTTTCGTCGCGCCCGTGCGTGCCGTACTCCTTCGGAGGATGTCAAAGGAGGCAGGAAGCAGTGCGCGCAATGACACAAGCAGAACAAGCGACGATCGCAACGCGCGGCTGTCCGTCATGGTGTGCGGGTCCGACGTCCTTGGTCGACCCTGGAATGGCCTGCGCCAAAAACCACTACGGCGAGGCGGTGGAGATGGAGCTGACCCTGCACGAGCCGTGGCACGGCGAGGAGTGGGTCTGCCGTCGGCCAGCATGGAACGCCACGGAGCTGAGCGTGAACCTGGTGCAGGGGCCTGACGCACTCAATCCATACGTTGTGGTCTTCGGTGATCGCGGTACAGCACGCGTCCAGCTGACCCTCGACGAGGCACAGAGACTCTCCCACGTCCTTTCGGATCTCGTCTCGGTGGCGACGGACGATTATTGAAGTGGTTCAGCTCAACAAGGGAGGAAGCTTCGTAGCTGATACGGCACCGTAGCTAGCCCAGCGCTCGGCCTCGGCCTTCGGGCGGGGTGGGTTTGCGTCCTAGGCTCCGACATCGGTGGCCACTCAGCCGAAGTGATCCTTCTGCGGCAAGGGACAGGACGACGGTTCGCCTCGTTGCAGGGTCGGAGGGCGTGAAGGTCTCCGAGAAGTGCGTGCAGCTGTGCTGCGACATCTTTTGGTCCGACGAGGTGTTTCCCTGATCGCCCCCGAGCGAGTAACACGTCTGCGGGTACTCGCTTGTTAGGCCCCATGCATCCATTTGAGGGGCCCGGCATCCGCTGGGGTTCCATCGTTTCTTCGACCGCACGAGGTGACGTCGTGGCCGTGCTGGGACCAGGCATACGTGGCCCGTGCTCCCTCATTGCAGCTCGCCAATCGGGCGCCGAGTTCGTATTGGTGACGGACAATGGCCAACGCAACACCGCAAGGCTCGCCGCAGCACGCCGGTTCGGGGCTGACGTCGTCGACGCGGTCAAAGAGAATCCTGCAAAGGCCCTCCTGCAGGCCACCGGGCGGGGTGCCGACATAGTCATCGACGTAACCGCAAAGGCGCTTCACGTCTTTCAGTAAGCCATCGAGATCGTCCGGCCCGAGGGGAAGCTGGTCGTGGCGGGCACACGAGGAACCGGGGCGACTGCGGATTTCAGATCTGCTCGTCTACAAGGAGCTCCGAGTGCTGGGAACGCTCCGAGTCGACGTGACCGCGTACGAGGAGGCGCTCCGGCTCCTCGGTTCCAACACGATTCCCTTCGACGAAATCGACCGACGAGTCCTGGGCTTCGACGAGCTTGACGGCACGCGCCACTCCCTGTCGACGAGAGGTGGCGACACTCCGCTGCGCGCAGTCCTTCAGCCAAGATAATCTTCAGCTCCGCTGCCTGGGCCCGGCGCGCGAGCGTCGTGCAATACACCTGAATGAGTGGATCCTATGTGTCACAAGGCTTGTTCGAGCAGCGCTCCTACGACCTTCCTGGCGTCGAAGTGTTCTTCCGCGAGTTCACGGGCCCGGCGACACTCCATTTCGTAGTCGCTGGCCACCCGCTCCAGGGCTCGTGCTGCACCGTCCAGATCACGAAAGCGGTGCATACCGGCGCTGTCAGGTAGCAAACGGCTGCGCCCGGTGTACTGCACGACCGCCGGCTTCCCACTGGCTAAGTAGCACAGCGTCCGGTCGCTCACCCAAGCGTTCTGAAGCCTCACGCAAGAACGCTTGGCGCAGCTGAACTCACCTCGCGATTGCTGGATGTAGTTCTGGTAGTCGGATGGCGTAGCGCTCACGGCGTGAGAGTCAACGACCTGCCAGCCTCGCCGAAGCAGCGACAGGCGCTCCTCCTCCTCGTACGCATCGAGGGGCTCGGAGCCTAGGTAAATGGCAAGCTCGAGACGCTGACTCGTGCGCGAGGGCAGCTTGAGGAAGGGCTGGAACCCACTCCGCTTGTCGTTGATGTAGAACTCGCTCCCGACACTGATCCACTCGTTCGAGCTTTCCCAATGGGAGACCGTCGTGAAGGAACCGTCCTCCGACCGCACGGTTGGCCACCATCCAAGAGCAACACACGGCGGCGTATAACGCCACGAGGAGATGCCGCCCGTCGGAAACCTCGCATCTGGACGTCCCACCGTCTCGCCGATGGTGAAATACAAATCGTGCCGTGGCAGGTTGTACCTCCCCTCGGCCAAAAGGATCTGGGTGATCCCGGGATCGATGTCGAGCAGTGCCGTGCGCCGAAAGAATGGCAACAGTTCGCTACACGCCTCGTACCCGACATTGATCAGGAGATCGGCCTCTCGGGCCCTCTCCTGGACCGCGGCGACGTCTCGTCGAGCTGTGGCGGGGCCAGCCTCGGACGAGACAACAAGTGACTCCGCAATCCCGTAGCGCTCCAAGCGACAACTGAGGGACTCCGTTAACTTTTGCACCTCCGCAGCGGGAACACCGGGTTCGAGGACCTCCAGCCACACCACTTCGCAGCCCAGCGTTCGCAGACCGAGCGCCCAGTTGAGGTATACCCAGAAGTGGCCACCACCCTCTGGGTAATCGAGCGTTTTCGCGCAAAGCCAGACGATCGGGGCCACGGGTCTGATGTTTTCACAAAGCGGGCAGTCGACGCCCACCCGCGCCTCCGTTGCTCGTCGGACTTGGAAACGCGACCACTCGCCCTAGTGACGCCGCGGACGACGACTCGTCGGCGTTTGCCCGGCTGCACAAACGTAGGGGGGGTTCATGATGTCCCGGCGTTGAGGCGCCCTACCGGAACCACACGGCTGTGTTCCTCACTGGGACGACGTGAGGGCGGCATCAGCGATGACCGCCCATCGAACACGACCGACAGGGGACGTCACATCTCGACCGTCGTATCCGCCCACGCGTCATTTCCCCGGGTAAGGGTGTAACTGCACGCGCTTAGCCGAGGAGAACTTGGTCGACGTCGGTGTCCCGCCACATCGGCACCCGACTCAGAGCGAACGGATCGAGACTACGCAGCTCAAACCCTCCGCCCACGAACTGGCAGGCAGCGCGGTAACCGGCATGCATGAGGGACGACTGGACCGTGCGCACATCTCGACCCGGGTCGCCGTAGGGAAAAGCGAAGATCTCGACGCAGCAGCCCAACCGTTGCTCCAGGGCGAGCTTGGAGTTGGCGACCTCCTCCGTAATCTGCTCCGGATCTAGATCGGAGAACGGACGGTGCGAGACGCTGTGCGACTGGATAGAGAGGCCAGACTGTTGCAGTGTGGCCAGATCCTCCCAGCCGCAGATCGGTTCGATCGGCTCTTTGGTGTCGGTATCAAAGGTGTTGAAACCACCGACAAAGCCAGTTGGTACAAAGACCACCGCGGGACAGCCGAGACGCCTCAGAACCGGGGCGGCGAAGGTCGCAAGAGAGCGATAGGCGTCATCGAAGGTAATGAGAACACTCTGGGTAGGCAATATCTCCGGCCGAACCAACCCGTCCAAGAAGTGGTTGCCATCGATGATGGAGAAGCCGAGCTCACGCACCCGCGAGAGTTGGGCCTCAAAGATCGCCGTGGGGACGTAATACCAAGTGTCCCAACCACCTGGCGAAGGAGGACCGATCTTGTGGTAGGCCAGGATGGCGATTCTTGTCACAGTGCCTGCTCGAGCACCGCTGTGTCGACCAGGCCCAGGACATTCCCCGATCGCTGGACATGATCAGCCCGCGGTCTCTTTTAATTTGGGACCTCTCCCACTATCCACGACAAGTCTTAAAATCCACCTTCTGACCTCGTGGGCCGTAGAGGACTCGAACCCCTGACCCCTTGCGCGTGATGCAAATTAGAACATTTCCCTTGGTATGGTTCGCCGGAGTTCTGTTTTCGCGTGCCGCAGATTGCCCTCTGACGCTGAAGAAATTCGGCCGGGGACAAGCAAACCGTTTGCAAACCAACGCAGCAGTACAGGCCGTGACGAGAAGGGATCACTCGTGACGGAGCCGAGGCAAACTCCCTGTATAACGGTACCGATCGGGAGGCACCGGGACAGACGGATACGGCGGGGATTCGACCCCCAGTCAAGCGCGCTAACCAAGCCGCGCCACAGCCCGTCGAGAACGCCACTCGCAGCACCAAGCGCCCAAGTGGCGTCGCCCGGAACGGCTCAGCGTGGTTGTGCGGCGGACCATCCACGGGCCTGTGGACTGTGGTCGAATACCGCGTATGACCATCGATATTCAGGCCGACATCCGCCTCGACCCCCGTCTGCGGGCCATCCTCAGCATGCTGCCGCCCACGAAGCTGCCGGATGTCGCCAGCCGGGAGGAGCTCGTGGCCGAAGCCAGGAGCCCCGCTGCGGCGGAGGCGCGCGAGGCCTTCAGAGCCGTCATGGACCTGTGCGACACCGACGAGTTCGCCCCCTCTGCGGGCCTCCTCGTCACCGAGCAACAGTTCACCTCCGAGCCCGACGGGAACACAGTCAACCTGCGGATCACCCGTCCCGACACCGACGAGCAGCTTGCGTGTGTCTACTACATCCACGGGGGAGGCATGGCGACCCTCTCCTGCTACGACGGCATGTACCGCGGCTGGGCCAAGTTGATCGCCGCCAACGGCGTCTCGGTCGTCATGGTCGACTTCCGAAACTCCGTCGCCCCGTCCACGGCACCCGAAGTGGCACCGTTCCCCGCCGGACTGAACGACTGCGTGTCCGGGTTGCGCTGGGCCGTTTCCCACGCCGGTGAGCTCCACATCGATCCCGCCAGGATCGTCGTCGCCGGCGAGAGCGGCGGGGGCAACCTCACCCTCGCCACCGGGCTCATGCTCACCCGGGACGGCGACATCGGATTGGTGAAGGGCCTCTACGCCCTCTGCCCCTACATCGCCGGGCAATGGCCGACACCCGAGTCCCCCTCCTCCATGGAGAACGAGGGCATCCTCCTGAATCTGCATAACAACCGCGGCGCCATGGGCTACGGGATCGAGGCCTTCCGCGAGCGCAACCCGCTGGCTTGGCCCTCGTTCGCCGGCGTCGACGACGTGACTGGGTTTCCCTCGACGGTCATCAGCGTGAACGAATGCGACCCCTTGCGCGACGAGGGCATCAACTTCTACCGGTTGCTGCTCAAAGCCGGAATCCCCGCTCGCTGTCGCCAGATGATGGGCACCATGCACGGCACGGAGATCTTCACCATCGCCTGCCCGGACGTCAGCCGCGACACCGCGCGCGACATCGCCGGATTCACGCGAGCCTGACGCGCGGGCCGGGCCAGGGCCCGGTACTTCGGGACGGCAGGACCGTCCTGACGGCCGGCCGTGCCGTGCCCTATGGTTTGGGCCTGACCGTGTGGGGCGACACGGCCCCGCCCGGACCCATTCCGGAGCCCGAGGCATGCGTGTCCTACTCACCAACAACACGCTGAAGCATCACGCCGGCAGCGAGATGTACATCAAGGACCTCGCCGCCGCCCTGGTGCGGCGGGGGCACTCTCCCGTCGCCTATAGCCAGGAGCTCGGGCCGGTCGCCGAGAAGCTTCGCGCCGCCGCCGTGCCGGTGATCGACGACCTGAACGAGCTGACCGATCCGCCCGACGTGATTCACGGCCATCACCACCTCGAGACCATGGCCGCGTTGCTGCGCTTCCGCGGCGTGCCCGCCGTCTTCGTCTGCCACGGCTGGGTGCCGTGGGAGGAATCTCCGCCGTGGCATCCCCGCATCCGCCACTACGTCGCCGTGAGCGAGCTCCTGGCCGATCACCTCAGCGCCAGCGGCATCCCGTCCGGACGGGTGGAGGTGCTCCCAAACGCCGTCGACCTCTCCCGCTTCCGGCCTCGCAGCACGCTGCCCCCGGTGCCACAACGGGCGCTGGTCTTCGACAACTACGCCACCGAGGACACCTCTCTCCCGCTGGTGCGCCGCGTCTGCGGGGACCTCGGCATCGGTCTCGACGTCGTCGGCCTGGGCGTCGGCAATGAGACATCCACTCCTGAGACCCTCCTTCCCCGGTACGACCTCGTCTTCGCTTCCGGGCGCGGCGCTCTCGAGGCGTTGGCCGTGGGTTGCGCGGTCGTGGCCTGCAACAGGACTTCGCTCGGCGGGCTCGTGACCACGAAGGACCTCGAGCGCATGCGAAGGTTGAACTTCGGGTTCCGCCTCCTGCAGAACCCGCTCACCGAGGAAGACCTCCGCCGCGAAATCGAGCGTTACGACCGCAGCGACGTCGCCGCCGTCACCGACACTGTCCGGGCGACCGCGGGCGTGGACACGCTCGTCGACCGCTTCGAGGCCATCTACCGCGATGCCGTGGCGGACCAGCGGGCCGACCCCCCGGGTCCCGAGCAGGAGGCCCACGCGGAGACCCGGTATCTGCAGTGGCTCAAGCGCTTCGTCCACGAGCACGAGGCGACGGCCGAGCGCTACGAATGGGCCGAGGCGGACCGTCACCGGCTCTACGCAGAGCGCGTCGAGGCGGAAGACCAACGCCACGCCCTCGCCGCCGAGCGCGACGCGCTCCGGGCGCACCTCGACGCGCTCGGGGCGGACCTCGACGCGCTCCGGGCGGACCTCGACGAGCAGACAGATCGCTACGCCGAGCTCGAAGGGGAGCGGGACGGCCTCCGTTCGACGCTTTCGGCCATGGAGGCCACCACCACCTGGAAGGCCCGGAGCAGGATCGTCGGCGCGCCGCGGGTGGTACGCACCCCCCTGCTCCTGCTGGGCCGCGCCTCCCGGGCGTTCTCCCGCGCCTTCCGGCGGCTCTCTCGCGGCTGATTTCTTGGCCACACGGCGATTTCACGGGTGCGTGCCCAAAACCGGAGGTGCCTTCCCGCTACGCTGCGCCGCCGTGACCACCCAGACCTCTCTAACCAGCTCTTTTGTCGCGCGTGCGGTCGCCGCATCCGTCGCCGTCGCGGCGGTTCTCGGACTCCTGGCGGCGCCACCCGCCGGCGCCTCGGCCCCCCTCGTCCGGGCCGCCTTGGCGCCCGGGAAGATCAACCACATCCTGGTGATCGAGCTCGAGAACGAGGGCTTCGCCACCACCTGGGGACCGGGCTCCCCCGCCACCTACCTGAACGAAACACTGCGCAAGGAGGGCGAGCTCCTGCAGAACTACTACGGCATCGGGCACAACAGCCTCGACAATTACATCGCCGAAGTGTCGGGCCAGGCGCCGACCATGGACACCCAGGCCGATTGCGCTGACAACGGCTTCACCTTCGCCAACCTCGTGCCGGGCACCCCGGCGCCGAACCAAGCCGCCGACCCGGGCCAGGTCGTCGGCACGGGATGCGTGTACCCGGCCGCGGTCCCGACCATCGCTTCCCAGCTCGATGCCAAGTACCCGCCCAACCCCCACACCCACGTCGCGGCCTGGCGCGCCTACGAGCAGGACATGGGCAACACGGCGTCGCGTGACGGGGGGACGCCCGACCCGACGGGCGGCACCGACTGCGGGCACCCCGCCATCGGGGCCACCGACATGGCCGAGGTGGCGACAGCCCAGGACCAGTACACGTCTCGGCACAACCCCTTCGTCTGGTTCCACTCCGTCATCGACAACACCGCGCTCTGCGACGCCAATGTCGTGCCCCTGGGCACCCTCGGGCCCAACGGCGCGCCCGCGCCGGGCGGACACCTCGCCCGCGACCTCAAGAGCGAGGCGACCACGCCCCGCTTCGGGTTCATCACGCCCAACCTCTGCAACGACGGCCACGACGAGACGTGCGCCGGCCCCAACAGCACCGGTGGCAACGCCGGCGGGCTCACCGGCGCCGACCAATTCCTGCGCGCCTGGATGCCGCTCATCCTCTCCTCGCCGGCCTACAAGCACGGCGACATGCTCGTCGTTATCACCTTCGACGAGTCCGAGGGCGGCACCACGGCCGACACCGCCTGCTGCAACGAGCAGCCCGGGCCCAACACGAACGCCCCCGGCAACGCCGGCGCCAGCGCCGACAGCGTTGCGCCCGGCGGCGGGCCGATCGGCGCGCTGCTCCTCAACCCCAAGTACGTCGTGCCCGGCTCGACCGACACCACCGGTTCGTACAACCACTACTCGGCGCTCCGGAGCTACGAGGACCTCCTCGGTCTCACCAGCGGGGGCGCGGACGGCCACGGCCACCTGGGTTTCGCCGCCGCCAAGGGCCTCGCCCCCTTCGGCACGGACGTCTTCCCGCCCCACGTCGGCACGAGCGGCCGGGACGGGACCGAGCGGAAGCACTAGGAGGCATGGCGAGACGCCACAGCAACGTCTCCCCTGCGTCGTTCTCAAAAGGATAACCGACTTTGCTTATACTTTTTTTCGAAGGCCGGCGGAGAGGTACCCGGCTGGGCTGCATCGCCACAGCGAGGCACCCGGCTGCCCCGGCTGCCCCGACCCGTCGAGCACTGAACTTCAGTCCAGCCGGCGCAGCGTCGCCTTGTAGCGCTTCCCGTTGGCCACGTACTCCGCGGCCGACAGCCTGATGAATGGCACGTCCGACCGGCCCTCGATGATCTTGGCCGGGATGCCGATGGCCAGCGCCCCCGCCGGCACGACCATGTTGTTCGGCACCACCGCGTTAGCGGCCACCGTGGCGCCCGCGCCGATCACGGCGTGGTGTAGCACGACGCTGCAGCTGCCCGCCAGGGCGTCATCCTCGAGCGTGCACCCCTCCAGATGGGTCAGGTGCCCGACCACGCACCCGTCGCCGACAACAGTGGGAAAGCCCGGCCCGGCGTGTATCACCGTGCCGTCCTGAATGGAGGTGCGGGCTCCGACGGTGATGGTCCCGAAGTCACAGCGCAGCACGGCGTTCGCCCACACCGTCGACTCGGGCCCCAAAATCACGTCGCCGATGACGACCGCGTCGGGGTGGACGAACGCCTCGGGGTCGATACGCGGCGCCACCCCTTCGAGCTCGTAAATGGCCACGGGCGGCGAACCTACACGGACCTACACGGACCTACACGGACCTACACGGACCTACACGGACCTACACGTGGCCGGCGATCCAGGTCACGCCCTGGTACCCGCGGTAGCCGAGATAGACCACGCTGGCGACGAGCATTGCCTTGAAGTACCAGGGGATGGGCCGGCGCTCCTGCTCGGCCAGGATGGTGCCGCAATTGGGGCATTCCCCTTCCTCGCCCAGGTCCTCGTCCTCGACGAGGGCGTCGCACTCCTCGCACCAGGCCACGACCCGACCGTGCCCTTCAGCGGCCGCCGACACGGACGCGCAGCTTCAGCGGCGTGGCCCCGAGGTCGAAGCGCTCCCGGATCCCGCGCTCGATGTACCGGAGATACGTCTGGGGCAACCGACCGCTCGTGAACAGCGTGAAGGTCGGGGGGTCGATGGCGCCCTGGACCGCGTAACGGATGCGCGCCCGCGGTGCCGGCTGGCGGCCCTGGAGCTCCTGCACGGTCCGGTTGAGGACGCCGGTGGGGACGCGCTGGTGGTAGGCCTCCTCGGCGCCGCGCAGCGCCGGGAGAATCCGGTGCACCCCCTTGCCCGACCGGGCTGACACCTTGAGCACCGGCGCCGCCCCGAGGAAGGCGAGCCGGTCGCCGACGCCGGCCAGGACGTCGTCGCGGTCGTCCGCCGCCACTAGGTCCCATTTGTTGAGGACGACGATGGCCGGGCAGCCCGACACACCGATCCGCTCAGCCAGGCGCTGGTCCTGGTGCGACGCCCCGATGGTGGCGTCTATGACGAGAATGGCGATGTCGGCCTGCTCGAGCGCGCGCAGCGCGCGCATCGTGGCGTGCTGTTCCGTGCCGCGGTCGGTCTTGGACGGGCGGCGCAGCCCCGCCGTGTCGATGAAGCAGACCGGACCGTCCGGCGTCTCGACGACCGTGTCGATGGCGTCGCGCGTGGTGCCGGGCATGTCGTGCACGATGGAGCGCTCCTCACCGAGGAGGCGGTTGAAGAGCGTCGACTTACCGACGTTGGGCCGCCCGATGATGGCCACCCGCGGTGTGCCCGCCTCGCCGTGCCCGTCCGACCTGTCCGACCCGTCCGACCCGTCCGGCCCGCCCCCGTCCCCGTCGCCGTCCGACACCGGCGGCAGCAGACCCACGACGGCGTCGAGCAGGTCCCCGGTGCCTCGCCCGTGCAGCGCGCTGACCGGAAAGGGGTCGCCGACGCCGAGGGAGACGAACTCCCAGGCCGCCGCCTCCCGGTTCTCGTCGTCCACCTTGTTCACGACCAGGAGCACGGGCGGCCCCGCCCGCCGGATCACCTTTATCGCCGCCAGGTCCTCCTCGGTCACGCCCGTGGCCACGTCCACCACCATGAGGACCACATCGGCCTCGTCGAGCGCGCGCTCCACTTGCTCGCTCACCTTGGCGTCCAGCGCGTCCCCGCCGGCCAGCCAGCCGCCGGTGTCCATCACCGAGAACGGCATCCCGGCCCACTCGGCCGTCAGCACCTTGCGGTCGCGGGTCACGCCGTCCTCCTCTTCGACCACCGCGGCGCGCCGTCCCACGATGCGGTTCACGAGCGACGACTTGCCGACGTTAGGCCGCCCCGCCACCACGACCGAAGGCAGCTTCATGCCGCGCACGCAGGCCGGAACGACGTCCCGTCGAGGGCCACGCGCAGCGAGCGGCCGTCACTCGGGACCACCTCGACGGGATGCGGCAGGTCGGCCGGGGTCAGCCCGTCCAGGAACCGTCCCTCGTTGAGGCAGGCGTCGGGCAGCAGGACCCGCCGCCCGGCCGGGACATCCCGCAGCGCCCGGGCCAGGTCCTCGCCCGTGAGGAGGCCGGCCACCCCGATGTTGCCGCCGAAGAAGTCGTTCGCCACCGCCCGCACCTCGATGTCGCGGCGCCCGTGCGCCGCCACCAGCGGCGCCAGCACCCGGGCCCCGTAGGTCCCGGTGAGCACCGTCACCGGGCTCGGGTCCTCGCCGACGGGCGCGCTCGGCAGACGGGGCGCCCGGTACCCCTCGGCGGGCGCTGCGTCCACCGAGGCGAAGAAACCGTGGCGCACGCCCCCGGGCCCGCCGCCGCCGGGGTCCCGGAACGACTCGGCGAAGGCGCGCGCCATGCCGATGCCGTTCTCGTGCTGGGGGTAACCCTCGTAGTGCCGGGCCGGCGGCACCGCGCGGCCGGCCATGAGGTAGTACTCGTCGGCCGCGAACACCATCCGGCGGCCCAGCGCCCGGCGGTACACCGCCTGCCAGTCGGCCAGAGTGTCGAGGACGCGCGCGGCCTGCTCGGCCGAGTGGGGCCGCATGTCGGGCTCGTGCGAGAAGCGGCTCAGGCCGAGCGGCACGGCCCCGACGCTGGCCAGCTCCGGGTAGCGGTCCAGAATCCCGGCCAGCGTGTCCTCGAGCGCCGGCCCGTCGTTGACGCCCGGGCAGACGACGACCTGGCCGTGCACCTCTATGCCGCCGTCGAGGAGGACGCGGAGCCAGCGCAGGCTCGTCGCGCCCTTGGGGTTGCGCAGCATGGAGGCCCGCAACTCGGGGTCGGTGGTGTGGATGGACACGAACAACGGGCCCAGCCGCTCGGTCAGGATGCGCTCGGCGTCGAGCTCGGTGAACCGGGTCAGGGTCGTGAAGTTGCCGTACAGGAAGGACAGGCGGTAGTCGTCGTCCTTGAGGTACAGGCTGCGGCGCATCCCCTTCGGCAACTGGTAGATGAAGCAGAAGGCACAGTGGTTGTCGCAGGTGCGGATGCGGTCGAACACCGCCGAGGACACCTCCACCCCGAAGGGCTCCCCGGCGTCCTTGCGCACCCGCACCAGGCGGGGCAGCGCCGCGCCCCCGCGACGGACCAGGACGCTGAGGTCGTCCGCGTCCGACAGGCGTTGGAAGTCGATGACGTCGCGCGGCTCCTGCCCGTTGAGGCTGAGGAGCTCGTCGCCCACGGCCAGGCCGGCCCGGGCTGCCGGCGACGCCGCGGTGACCGAAGTCACCGTGGGAGCTGACATGGGACCCAGATTAGTGCCGATAACCTGGACTTTGTGCCCGGCGTCGAGCGAGTCATGTTGGCCCAGCCCCGCGGCTTCTGTGCCGGCGTCGAGAAGGCCATCAAAGCGCTGGCCTGGATGGTCCGGGTCTTCGAGCCGCCCGTCTACTGCTACCACGAGATCGTGCACAACCGGCACGTCGTCGACCGCTTCCGCGAGCAGGGCGTCGTCTTCGTGGACGACGTCGCCGACGCGCCACCCGGTGCACCGGTCATGCTCAGCGCCCACGGCTCCGCGCCCGAGGTGGTCGACGAGGCGCGCGCCCGGGGCGGGGTGGTCGTCGACGCCGTCTGCCCGCTGGTGACCAAGGTCCACCACGAGCTCAAGGTACGCAGCCGCAAAGGGTACACGGTCCTCTACGTCGGCCACGCGGGGCACGAGGAGGCGGTCGGCACCATGGCGGTCGCCCCCGAGTCGGTGCGCCTCGTCGAGCACGAGTCCGACCTCGCGGCGCTGGGCGACCTCGAGTCCGAGGGCACGCCCGTCGCCCTGCTGGCGCAGACCACGCTGAGCCACGACGAGTGGCGCGGCCTGATGGAGTCCGCCCGCCTCCGTTTCCCCGACCTCTGGATGCCCAACCGCAGCGACCTCTGCTTCGCCACCACCAACCGCCAGGCCGCGCTGAAGGCGATCGCAGCCGAGGCCGACGCCGTGGTCGTCATCGGCTCGGCCAACTCCTCCAACACCGTCGCCCTGGAGAAGGTCGCCCGCGCCGGCGGCTGCCCGCGGGTCCTGCGCATCAACGAGGCGGAGGAGCTGCCCGGCGACCTGGCCGGCACCGTGGGCGTCACGGCCGGCGCCTCTGCCCCCGAAGCCCTCGTCGAGGCCGTCATCGCCCGCCTGGCGCCGGCCGAGGGCGTGACCGAGGTCACGGTCACCACCGAGGACGAGTACTTCCCCCCGCCGCCCGAGCTCCGGGAACTGTTGCGCGCCGTGGGCGGCACGCTGGGCTTCTTGGCCGGCCGCGTCGGTTCCGCCCGGACCGATCCGGCGGCCGAGGATCGTTCCGTGTCGGCCGCCGACGTCCTCGACCTGCTCGCCTCTTGACGGGGCGCGATACTTGACTCCATGACGTTCACACGCATGGACGAGTCCACCCAGGAGCAGTGGCAGACGATCATCACCGAGTCGATGCAGAACCAGCCGCGGGTGGCGGACCGCGTCCTGGCCATGCTGGAGTCGCTCGAGGAGATCACCGACGGCTTCGAGGTCGACCAGCTGGTGCACTCGCTGCAGACGGCGACGCGGGCCGAGGAGGCCGGTGCCTCCGAGGAGGTGGTCGTGGCGTCCCTGTGCCATGACATCGGCAAGGCCGTCTCGGTCATGAATCATCCGCACATCGCGGCCGAGATGCTCAAGCCCTACGTGAGCGAGGACACGTACCACATGATCTGGGCCCATCAGGATTTCCAGGGCCGGCACTACTACGAGTTCCTCGGGCAGGACCCCAACGCCCGCGACAAGTACCAGGGCGAGCCCTGGTACGGACTGGCCGAGCAGTTCGCCGACGAGTGGGACCAGACGAGCTTCGACCCGGACTACCCCACCAAGCCGCTCTCGCACTTCGAGCCGCTCGTTCGCAAGGTCTTCGCGACGCCACGGTCGTTTTGAGCTTGCGCTCCGGCGCGACCTCCGGCGCCAGCATCCACACCGACCCCGACCGGGCGCGCCGCGTCATCGCGGAATCCCGCCGCGCGTTCGACGAGCGCTACCCGGACCTCAAGCTCTCACCGGTCGTGGGCCTGATCTGTGCCTACGACGAGGAGGACAACATCGGCGCGGTGCTCGCCGCCATGCCGGCGGAGGCGTGTGGCCTCGCGGTGACGACGCTCGTGGTCGTGGACGGCGGCGACGACCGCACGGACAAGGTCTCGCTCGATGCCGGGGCGGTCACCTTCGTGCTCACCGAGAACCTCGGCCACGGCTACGCACTGCGCGTCGGCTACGCGCTGTGCATCGAGCTGGGCACGCAGTTCGTCGTGACGCTGGACGCGGACGGGCAGAACGACCCGGCGGAGATCCCCGTCATGCTCCAGCCCCTGGTCGACGACGAGGCCGACTTCGTCGTCGCCTCCCGGGTGCTGGGCCGGGACACGACCAGCGACAGCGTCCGCAAGCTGGGCGTCCGCGTGTTCTCCTCCATCCTCAGTGCCATGGGCCACACCAGGCTGACGGACACGTCGAACGGCTACCGCGCCCTGCGTGTCTCCATGCTCGAGGACGTGGCCTACCGGCTGGTCCAGCCCCAGTACCAGACGGCCGAACTGCTCATCATCGCCATGCGGCGGGGCTGGCGGGTGACCGAGCGCCCCACGGTCTGGCTCCCCCGCGCGTCGGGCACCACCAAGAAGGGCAAGAACTGGCTCTTCGGGTTCCGCTACGGCCGGGTGGTGTTCGGGACATGGTGGAAGGTTCGCAAGGAGCCGGCGCACTCCTAGGGACTGCAGCCGCCCGGCCGGGAACCCGCGGCGCGCGACGAGACATCGGCCGAACCGGGTAGAACAATGGTGACCAGCCAGCATCCGAGAACGTCACCACTGTGAGGCTCCGATGAACATGCGATTCCACCGTGGCAGCCAGGGGACAACGGAGGTCGCCGTCCGGAAGTCGTCCTCCGTGCACGTGTTGCACGACGAGGAGGCCCTCAGGGAAGCCCTGCGGCGGGCGGCCGAGTTCGACCAGCGGGCGGCCGACGCCCTCCTGTCGCGCTCCGCGCACTACCGCGCCCTTCTGGACGTGCCGCCCGAGGACGGGCCGGCCGCCGAGTAACCCCAGGTCAGGCGCCCTGAGCGCCCGGCCACCCGATCGACGCGCCGTCCGTCAGTAGCGCCGGGTCTTCGCCCTCGCCTCGTCGTAGACGGCTTGCAGCTTGGGCGCGAGCGCCTCGGTCGCGGCGT
The DNA here is from genome assembly GCA_963834405.1 of uncultured Acidimicrobiaceae bacterium. Taxonomy (GTDB): domain Bacteria; phylum Actinomycetota; class Acidimicrobiia; order Acidimicrobiales; family RAAP-2; genus Bog-473. The sequence continues at coordinate 43,165 of CAWIBX010000007.1, forward strand.
GGACCGCAGAGCGCGACACCCGGCCACCCCCGGTGCGTGGCGGCGGCGGGATGGCGGGCCCGATCACCACCTGAATCGTGCGGGGCTTCGGGATCGTGCTCCCCTTCGGCATGGCCAGATCCGACCCGCCGATCCCGATCGGCACGATGGGCGCGCCGGTGCGCGCCGACAGGAAGGCCGCTCCCTCCATGAGGTCCTCTATCACGGGGCCCTCCCGCCGCGTCCCCTCGGGGAACAGGACGAGAACGGCGCCCTTCTTGAGCACCTCCTCGGCTCGCTGGAGCGCCTCGCGGTCGGCCGATTCCCGGTGGACCGGGAACGCGCCGACCGACAGGAGCAGGCGCCCCAGCCATTTGTTCTTCCACATCTCGTCCTTGGTCATGAAGAACAGCTTCCGCTTCGTGCAGAACGCCGCGAAGCCGAAGTCCGCGAACGACCGGTGCACCGGGGCCAGGATCACCGGGCCGGTCGCCGGCACGTGCTCCTTGCCCACCACCTTGGGCCGGAACCACGCCCACAGGGCCGACACGAAGATGCCGCGCTCGACCTGGTAGAGCGCGGTTTTCCGGGGCTCGACCTCGAAGGTCTGGTGCCGGCCGGGCGCCGACGCGAGGGGCGGGGTGCTCTCCTCCTTCGGGGTGGGACCGGGTTCGGGCGTGCTCACAGCCACGACAGCACCTCCTCGACGACATCCTGCACGGTGCGGCCGGTCGTATCGAGCCGGTGGGCGTCCTCCGCCTCGCGCAACGGGGAGACGTCGCGCGTCGAGTCGATGCGGTCACGCCGCGCCATTCCCTCGGGCGCCTCGTCCTGCCGGCGCCAGGCCCGCTCCTCGGGCGAGGCCGTCAGGTACACCTTGAGCGCGGCACCCGGAAAGACGACCGAACCGATGTCGCGGCCCTCCACCACGCCCCCGCCGTGGGCGCCGGCCCACGCCCGTTGGCGCGCCACGAGGTGCCGGCGCACCTCCGGATTGGCCGCCACCACCGACACCGCGCGCCCGACCTCGGGCGAGCGGATGACGTCCGACACGTCGACCCCGTCTATCACGACGCGCGCGCCCACCTCTATGTCCGCGTCACCCGCCAGCGCGGCCACCGCGGCGGCATCGTCGGGCGCGATCCCGAGCGCGAGCGCCCGCGCCGCCACCGCGCGGTACATGGCCCCCGTGTCGAGCCGGTCCAAGCCCAGCCGCTCGGCCACGGCCACCGACACGGTGGACTTGCCCGCCCCGGCCGGTCCGTCGATGGCGACGAGGAGCGGGCGGACCGCACCGGTGCCCGCCAGGCGCGCCAGGTCCGCCACGACCCCGGGATAGCTCGTCTCGACGGCGTCGAAACCGGTAATCAGGCTCCGTCCCGCCGGCACGGCGAGCGCCGCCACCGCCGCGGCCATGGCCATGCGGTGGTCGCCCCGGCTGTCGAAACGGCCGGGCCGCAGCACCGCGCCGGTCCCCGTCACCGACAGCGTGTCGCCCGATATGCCCGCGGTTGCACCGAAGGCCTCGACCATGGCGGCGACCGCGGCCAACCGGTCGACCTCCTTCACCCGCAGCTCGGCCACGTCGGTGAACAGCGTGGTGCCCTCGGCCATGGCGGCGGCGACGGCCAGGGCCGGGACCTCGTCGAGCGACGGGATCTCCGAGGCCGCCACCGTCGTGGCATGCAGCGGCCCGGCCTCGGCACGCAGCGTGCACTTCCCCGCCCGGTCCGCCAGCACCGACACCGCGGCCCCCATCCGCTGCAGCACCGCCACGAAGCCGAGCCGCGCCGGCCCGTGGTACACGTCCTCCACCTCGACCGCGCTGCCCGGGACGACGCACCCAGCCACCACGAAGAAGGCGGCGGCCGAGGGATCACCGGGGACGGTGCGGTCGACCGGCTTCAGCGTCGACGCGCGGACCGTGACCACCCGGCCCTCTCCCCACGGTTCCACTGTCACGTCGGCGCCGGCCTCGGCCAGCATCTCCTCGGTGTGCGTGCGCGTCGTCACCGGCTCGCGCACGGTGGTCGGCCCCTGCGCCGACAGCCCCGCCAGCAGGATGGCGGACTTCACCTGCGCGCTCGCCACCGCCGGTGTCCAGTCGATGCCGTGCAGCCCACCGCCCCGCACGCGCAGCGGCGGGAGCCAGCGCGCGCCTCGCCCGTCCACCGTGGCGCCCATGGCACTGAGCGGCTCGGCGACGCGGTCCATCGGGCGCGCCGTCAGGGACTCGTCGCCCACGAGCTCGGTCTCCCAGTCCAACCCGGCGACCATCCCGCACAGCAACCGCATCGACGTCCCCGAGTTGCCGCAGTCCAAGGGCGCGGGCGGCCGGTGCAGCCGGCTGCGACCGCCCTCCAAGGTCACCGTGCCCGCCTCACCGCGCGCGACGCCGGCGCCCATCGCTTCGACCGCGGCGAGCGAGGCGGCGACGTCCGCGCCGTCGGACAGACCTCGGATCACCGAGGTCCCCTCGGCCAGCGCACCGAGCAGCACCGCCCGGTGCGAAATGGACTTCTCGCCGGGCGTGCGCACCGTGCCGCGGCAGGGCGCGCCCCCCTCCACCACCAGGATGCGCGGTGCGGTCATGGCCCCATCCTCATGACAACGGCTCGGCATTGCAGTGGTAGCCATGCTCTTCGACCGCCGTCGCCAGGGTCGCAGCCTCCGCCGAGTCGACCACGAGGATGAGCACGCCCTCGAGCCCTTCGGCCGAGTGGGCGATCTCTATGTCGTAAATCCCGATGCCGGCGTCGGCGGCCAGCGACGTGATGCGCGCGATCTCACCGGGGCGGTCGGGCACCCGGATGCGCAGCTCGGCCAGGTGATCGGGCCGCACGAAGCGGGCGGGGAGGTTCCGGCGTTCGGCGCTGGCCTTCTGCAGCACGCCCAACAGGGCCTCCCGGTCCTGCGAGGCCACCCGGTCGCGCATGACGGTCAAGTCCCCCACCAGGGCGTCGAGCGCGTCCACGATGGGCCCGGCGTTCTCGGCGCAGATGTCGGGCCAGATCCCCGGGTGGCCAGCCGCCACTCGTGTCATGTCTCGGAAGCCGCCTGCGGCGAGGCGAAGCAGCGCGCCGTCCTGCTCCGCACCGGCACTGGCGGCATTCATCATCGTGGCCGCGACGAGGTGGGGCACGTGGGAGACCACGGCCACCAGGCGGTCGTGGTCGGCCGGCGACAGCACGAGCACCTCCGCGCCTAGGCTCATCACGACGCCCTTGAGCCGGTCGAAGGACTCCAGATCGGTCGCCGCGGTGGGAGTCAGCACCCAGACCGCGCCCTCGAACAGGTCGGGGTCCGCGCCGTGCAACCCGATCTGCTCCGAGCCCGCCATCGGGTGCCCGCCGATGAAGCGCGGGTGGTCCGCCGCCGCCACGATGGCCGTCTTCACCCCGCTGACGTCGGTGACCACCGCGTCGGCGCGCCGCCCGGTGTCGTCGAGGAACCGGCGCGCCACGGCAGCGGCCGCCGTGGCCGGCGTCGCCACGAACACCACTTCCGCCTCGGGGTCGTCCCCCCGCGTGTCCACGACCCCGGCCGCCAGTGCCTCCGCCGCACGCCCGTCGTCAGCGTCCTGACCGGTGACGTGCCAGCCGCGCCGGCGCAGGCCGAGGGCGATGGAGCCCCCGATCAGCCCGGTGCCGACGACGAGCGCACGCCGACGCGTCCCGGCCTCAGTCGGGGAGGTCATCGCGGAGCCCTTGGGCGCCGTGCAGGTAGACGTGGTGCATGTCTTCCCGCGCGCGCGCCGAGTAGACGTGCAGCAGCACCCTGATGCACCGCGGCATGGAACCGGGCACCGGGATTTCGGCCGCGCAAAGCAGGGGGACGGCGCCGAAACCGATCTCCCGGATGGCCGTGGCGGGGAAGATGCTGGTGACGTCCGCCGTCGTGGTGAAGAGAGCGCTGACGATGTCGTCTTCGACCAGGTCGTTCTTCGCCATGAGCTCGCGCATCAGCTCCTGCGAGCGTTCCGTGACCTGGGCCACCGTGTCGGCGTCGACCGTCGTGGCGCCGCGCAGACCCCGGACCATGAGAGCGGGTGCCATGGCGGGTCACTCTACCGGCATCCGATCCCCGGCCCCTCTGGCGTGCGCTTATGCCCGCGCCCGTCCCGGCGCGCCACTCGCGGCGCCCGCCAGGGCGCGCACCTCGTCGGCGGTGAGGACCCGCCACCGGCCGGGCGGGAGCGCGGTGTCGCGCACGGGGCCTATCCGAGTCCGCACGAGGCGGCGGACCGGGTGGCCGACCGCTTCGCACATGCGACGCACCTGCCGGTAGCGCCCCTCGTGGATCACCAGTCGCAGGACCCCTGGTGCGAGCACGCCGACCTCGGCGGGCGCCGTCACGCCGTCGGACAGTCCAACGCCCCGGCGCAGCGCGCGTAGCGCGGCGGGCGAGGGTGTGCCTCCCTCCACCTCGGCCACGTACTCCTTGGCCACGCGGTGCGACGGGTGGGTCAGGAGCTGTGACAGCGCGCCGTCGTTGGTGAGGATGAGCAAACCTTCGGTGTGGAGGTCCAACCGTCCGACCGGGAACACGCGCGGCTCCGCCGGCACGAGCTCCAGCACCGTCGGCCGCCCCCGCGGGTCGTCGGCGGTCGTGATGACCCCGTCCGGCTTGTTGAGCAGGTAGTAGACGAGGTCGGGCGCCACCGGCACGAGGGCGCCGTCCACCTCGACCTGCGCCGCCGCCACTTCGACCCGGCGGCCCAGGACGGCCACCTCCCCATCGACGGTCACCCGCCCCGCCGCGATCAGTTCCTCGCAGGCCCGGCGCGAACCGAACCCGGCCCGCGCCAGGACCTTCTGCAGACGCTCGCCCTCGGGTTGGTCAGCCGTCGTCGGCGCCCGCCTCGAGGCCCAGCCCCAAGGCCGACTGGAGGTCGCGCTCCATCTCCCCCGCGACCTCGGGTCCGGGGAGGAACTCCTCGGCCGGCGGCATTTGGTCGAGGGAGTCGAGCCCCAGCCGCTCCAGGAACAGATCGGTCGTGGCGTAAAGCGCAGCCTGGCCCGGGCCGTCCGCATGGCCGACGACTTCTATGTAGCCGCGCTGCTCCAGCAACCGCGTCACACCGTCCACGTTCACGCCGCGCAGCGACGAGATCTGCCCCCGCGAGACCGGCTGGCGGTAGGCCACGATGGCCAGCGTCTCGAGCGCTGCCGTCGACAGGCGGTGCGAGACCTCGCGGTTGGCAAAGCGCTCCACGTACGGCGCGAGGTCGGGGTGCGTCTGGAGCCGGGCCCCACCCGCAATGCGCGCCAGGACGAAGCCCCGGCGGTCGCGCTCGTACGACTGTCTCAATTCGGTCAGCGCCTCGTCCACCCTTTCCACGGGCTCCTCGACCAGTTCGGCCAGGAGCTGCGGGGCCAAGGGCTCCACCGCCACGAGGAGGATGGCCTCGATGGTGCGGCTCAGCTCTTCATGCTCCACGCGTGCGTACCCTCACCCTTCGTAGTCGTCGATTTCGTAGCCGCCCAGCTCCCCCAGGCCGCGGCCGGTCGCCACACCGGCCAGCGGCGCGTCGGCCGCCAGCCATGCGATCTGCAGGTCGCCGAATGTCTGGCCCTGGCCCAACGTGATCCGGCCCATCTTGCAGAGCTCGAGGAGTGCGAGGAAACGGACGATGACGTCAATGCGCGTCCGGCACTCCTGCACCAGCGCCCGGAAGGAGGACGCCCGCTCCCCATCGGGCAGCGAGATTAGCTCCGCCACCGCTTCGGAGACCGAGACGGTGTCCACCGTGACGTGCGACAGGTCGAGCCGGGGCACCGGTCGTTCGGCCGAGCCGTTCAGGTAGGCCTGGCGCAGGTCCTCGGGCGTGACCCCGGCCAACAGGTCGGGCGCGTGCACGACGAAGTCGTCGTCCAGCCCCACCTCCCGGGGGATGGAGCGAGAGGCGGTCTCGGCGAGGGCCACGAAGACGTCGGCCGCCGCGGCATAGGCCCGGCACTCGAGCAGACGCGCCAGGAGTAGATCGCGCTCCTCCCAGCCGAGGAGGTCCTCCTCCTCGTCGGCGGCGTCCGGGCCGGGCAGCAGCCTCTGGGACTTGAGCTCAATCAGGATGGCCGCCACCAGGAGGAACTCTGAGAGCTGGTTGAAGTCGACCAGCTCGCGTTGCTCGGTCAGGACCCGGACGAAGGCGTCCACCACCGGGAGCAGTGGGATGTCCAGCACGTCCACCTCGTGCGACGACACGAGGTGGAGGAGCAGGTCGATCGGTCCCTCGAAGACCGGGGTGGTCACCGCGTAGGCCACGTGACGACCCTACCGAACCCGCCGTCGGCCCTCGCGCACCCCTGGTCACAGCGGGTCTGCCACCCGGGGCGCCCGCGGAGCACGCCCTACCATGGCTCACCATGAAGCGGGTTTTCTCGGGCATCAAGCCCTCGGGCGAGTTCACCTTGGGGAACTATCTCGGGGCCCTGCGGCACTGGGTGACCTTCCAGGACGACCATGACGCGTTGTACTGCGTCGTCGACCTGCACGCCTTGACCGAGGAGATCGACCCGGCGGAACTGCGGGCCAACACGCTCGACGCCGCCCTCAACATGCTGGCGGTGGGACTCGAACCTGAGCGCTGCACCCTGTTCGTCCAGAGCCAGGTGCCCGAGCACACTCGGCTGACCTGGCTCCTCGAGTGCACGACGGCGTTCGGCGAGCTGCGCCGCATGACGCAGTTCAAGGACAAGAGCGAGGGGCAGGAGCTGGTCCGGGTGGGGCTGTTCACCTACCCCGACCTCATGGCCGCCGACATCCTGCTCTACGACACGGCCTATGTCCCTGTGGGCGACGACCAGCGCCAACACCTCGAGCTCGCCCGCGAGGTGGCCACGCGCTACAACCACCGCTACGGCCCGGTGTTCACCGTCCCCGAGCCGGCCATCGCCGGCACCGCGGCCCGGGTCATGGACCTGCAGCACCCCGAGCGCAAGATGTCGAAGACCGCCGACTCCCCCCTCGGCACCCTCCGGCTGCTCGACCCGGACGATGAGATCACCCGCAAGGTGCGCCGGGCGGTCACCGACACCGACGGTGAGGTCCGCTACGACCCCGCCGCCAAGCCCGGCCTCGCCAACCTGCTCGAACTCCTCGGTGCCGCCACGGGTCGCGCCCCTGCGGACCTGGCCGGCGACTACACGCGCTACGGGCCACTCAAGGACGACGTGGCGGAGGCGCTCTGCGCGCTGCTCGCGCCGATACGCGCCCGCCGCGCCGCGCTGGAGCGCGAGCCGGGCTACGTCGACGAGGTCCTGGCGCGGGGCGCCGCACGCGCCCACGAGGTTGCCGCGGCCACGTACGCCCGCGCCGCCAGCGCCATCGGGCTGTTGCCGCCTACGCCAGGTTGATGCCCAACACGCCGGTCCACCAGTTGTAGAGCCGGTCGAACAGCCACGTGATGGGACCGTGGGGATACAGGAAGAAGTTCAGGACCACAAGTCCCAACAGAATTGGCATCGTGTACTGCCGGTAGCGGAGGTAGGTCGGCCACCAGCGAGCCGGCAGCAGTCGCTCGAAGAGGACGGACCCGTCGAGAGGCGGAATGGGGATCAGGTTGAAGATGCAGAGCCACACATTGACCAAACCGGCATAGAAGACGATCTCTGCGCCGGTCGAGAGAACGAACGTACCGAATTGCGGAAGCCCGGGCCGGATGACTTTGATGAACACGACCGCGAAGATGGCCGCCAACGCTGCGTTGACGGCGGGTCCGGCCAACGACACCAAGACGCCTTGGTTGCGCGGGCTACGCAACCGTCTCGTGTCGACCGGAACGGGCTTGGCCCAACCAAAGACACCCGCGGAGGCAAGCGACAGCAGAGCCGGGACGATGAGCGTCCCCACCGCATCGACATGCGGGACAGGGTTCAGCGTGAGGCGGCCCGCGCGCTTCGCCGTATCGTCGCCGAACGCATAGGCCACCCATCCATGTGACACCTCGTGGAGGATGATGGAGGGCACGATGACGCAGAAAACAATGATCTCCGGCGTCGTGATGTTGTGGTGCGCGACGAGCGCGGCCACCACGACGACGCCCGCGACGATCCAGAGGGCGCGTTTTGTTCGCTGATCCATCGGGCGCCTTCCGGAGGAGGCACCGGGCGGGCGCACCTAGGGTTTGGCGGCGTCGACGATGCAGCGGCGGGCGGCCGGCTTGGCCTCCAAGCGGGGCTCCCCGATCGGCTTACCGCAGATCTCGCAGATCCCGTAGGTCCCGTCCTCCAGGCGCTTGATCGCGGCATCGACCTCGTCCAGGGCCTCACGCAGCTCGGTGGCGAGGCGCTCGGCCTCCCCGCGCTCGGCGGTCACCTGGCTGGAGTCGGCGAAGTTCGAGTCGTAGCTGAGGCCACTGCCCTGGTCTGCGAAGCCCAGCTCCTTCAGCTGGGCCTGCAGGCTGGCCTGCTCGCTGCGCAACAGGGCGGCGAAATCGACGTCGGCGGTCTCCGCCGTAGGGGCCTCGTTCGGCATGGGTTCATGCTACGCGGTCACTTCCCCCTTTTGTTCCCCCCTTCTGCCCCGCCCGCGGGTGGGCGCCCTCGTAGGCCCTGCGCAGGTGCTCCGGGCTCACCTTGGTGTAGCGCTGGGTCGTCGCGACCGACGCGTGGCCGAGTAGCTCCTGGACCACCCGCACGTCGGCCCCCCGGCCCAGCATGTGGGTGGCACAGGAGTGGCGCAGGACGTGCGGGCTCACCCGGTCGGCCAGCCCCACCCGGGCCGCGTACTTCTTCACCACGCCGAAGGCGCCTACCCGGGTGAGCCGCCCGCCACGGGCGTTCAGGAAGACGGCGTCGGCATCGTCGCGCCGGCGCCAGCGTCCCGGCACGAAGTGCGGCCGCCCTGCGCCGCCCAGCCAGTCGGCCAGCGCGCGGCGGGCCGGGCCGCCCACCGGGACGACGCGCTCCTTGTCGCCCTTGCCCAGGACGCGGACCAGGGGAAGCCCTCCGGCGTCGAGCGCCTCGGCCACGTCCCCGAGGTTCAGCCCGACCACCTCGCTGACCCGGGCGCCCGTGGCGTAGAGGACCTCGAGCAGCGCCCGGTCGCGCAGCACCGCGGGCCCTGTCCCTACCACCGCCCCGAGCAACCGCTCGGTCTCCTCCTCGCTCAGTGCCTTGGGCAGCAGGTCGGTGACCGAGACGGGCGGGACGTCAAGCGTCGGGTCGTCTGCGCGCTGGCCCTCTTCGACCACGAAGCGGTGGAAGCCCCGGATGCTCGACAAGGCGCGGGCCACCGAGGCCGCGCTGTGGGCGCGCCGAAGGGCCGACAGGTGCGCCGCCACGTCGGCGGCGGCCGCGGACGCCATGGTGGCGCCGCGCGCCGCCAGCGTCTCCTCGTAGGCCGCCAGGTCGCGCCGGTACGACGCCAGCGTCCGGGGTGAGCGGCCGCGCTCGACCTCGAGCCACGAGAGGAACTCCTCGGCCGGGCGCGGCAGCGGTTCGCTCACGGCAGGCGCCCGGTGTCCGCCAGGCGCCGTTGCGCCATGTAGAGCCCGAGCACGGTGGTCTCGTCCCTGAGCGTCCCGTCCGCCACCAGCGCGCCGACGTCGGCCAGGCGGATCCGTTCGACACGCATGTAACGCTCCTCTATGCCGTCGGGGCGGCTCTCGCCTTGCGAGAGCCCGGTGGCGAGGAAGATGATCGTGCGCTGGTCGCTCACGCCCGGCGTGTTCCAGGTCTCTATGAGCGGCTCCCACGTCCTGGCCTCGAGCCCCGCCTCCTCCGCCAGCTCGCGCCGGGCCGTCGCCTCGGCCGACTCGCCCTCCTTGTCGCGGGTGCCGGCAGGGATCTCGAGGACCATGGCGTCGACGGCGGCGCGGTACTGGCGCACCAGTGACACCGTGCCATCGTCGTGCACCGGCACGACGGTCACCGCACCGGGATGACGGATGACGATGCGTTCGAAAGGACGCCCGTCGGGATCGGTGAGACGGAGCCGGTCCACCCGGAAGAGCCAGGCCCGGAGGAGCTCCTCCTCCGACACGCGGCGGAAGCCGGCCACCGCCTAGGGGACGGCGTCGAGGTCGAGCAGGTGCGGCTCGCGCCCCTCCGCCCGCTCCAGCGCCGCGGCCACCAGGTCACGGAACAGAGGATGGGCCCGGTCGGGCCGGCTCTTGAACTCGGGGTGGGCCTGGGTGGCGACCCAGTACGGGTGGTCCGCCAGTTCGACGAACTCGACCAGCCGCCCGTCGGGCGACATCCCCGAGCACACGAGGCCGACCGCCTCGAGCCTGGACTTGTACTTGTTGTTGAACTCGAAGCGGTGCCGGTGCCGCTCGGTGACGGCGAGGGTCTCGTAGGCGCGGGCCACGACGGAGCCCGGCTCGAGCACGGCCTGGTACGAGCCCAGCCGCATCGTCCCCCCCTTGTCGGTCACCTCGGCCTGGTCGGGCATGAGGTCGATGACCATGTGCGGGGAGAGCGGGTCGAACTCGCGCGAGTTGGCCCGCTCCAGCCCGGCCCAATCGCGGGCGACCGAGATCACCATGACGTGCAGCCCGAGGCAGAGGCCGAGGCAGGGGATGCCGTTGTCGCGGGCGTACCCGGCAGCGGCCACCATGCCCTCTATGCCCCGCTCCCCGAACCCGCCGGGGATGACGATGGCGTCGAGCCCGCGCAGCCGGTCGCTATCGACGAGGCCCGGCACGTACTCGGCGTCGATCCAGTCCAGCTCCACGCGCGCCCCGTGGTGGAAGCCGGCGTGGCGCAGCGCCTCCACCACCGACATGTAGGCGTCGGGCATGTTCACGTACTTGCCGACGATGCCCACCTTCACCGTGTGCGACAACGACTCCACGCGGCCGACGAGCGCCTCCCACTCGGTCAGGTCGATGCGATGGGCCGCCTCGTCGAGGCCGAGCGTGCGGCAGACGTAGGCATCCAGTCCCTGCTCGTACAGGACGAGCGGGATCTCGTAGATGCTCGGTGCGTCGACCGCGGAGACCACCGCGTCAATGGGGACGTCGCACTGGAGCGAGATCTTGCGCTTGAGCGTCTCGGGAATCGGCTTGTCGCTGCGGCACACGATCACGTCCGGCTGAATGCCCCGGCTGCGCAGTTCGGTCACCGAGTGCTGCGTGGGCTTCGTCTTCTGCTCCCCCGACACCAGGTAGGGCACGAGGGTCAGGTGGACGTAGCACACGTTGTCCCGGCCGATGTCACGGCGGAACTGGCGGATGGCCTCAATGAAGGGGACGATCTCTATGTCGCCGACCGTGCCGCCGATCTCGACGATGACCACGTCGACGTCCTCGTCGGCCAGGCGCCGGATGCGGTCCTTGATCTCGTCGGTGACGTGCGGGATCACTTGCACCGTGCGGCCCAGGTAGTCGCCGCGCCGTTCCTTCTCAATGACGGACCGGTAGATGCCGCCCGTGGTCGTGTTCGAGCGCTTGGACAGGCTCTCGTCGATGAAGCGCTCGTAGTGGCCGAGGTCGAGGTCGGTCTCACCCCCGTCCTCGGTGACGAAGACCTCGCCGTGCTCGCCCGGGTTCATGGTGCCCGGGTCGACGTTGATGTACGGGTCGAGCTTGCACATCGTGACGCGGAGTCCCCGGCACTTGAGGAGCCGACCGAGCGAGGAGGCGGTGAGACCCTTCCCGAGCGAGCTCGAGACGCCGCCTGTGACGAAGATGAACTTGCTCACGCCGCCTTCTGGGCGCCGAGCGTCACGCCGGATGATCGGTGCACCCGACCACGATAATCGAACGGCGCCGAAGTGGTCGCGGACCCTGCTCGGCCCGTGCGACTGAGGGACGGGTCAATCGAGCCAATAGGCCTTCATGCGAGGGTTGGCGCGGACGATCTGGTACTCGGGGAGGTCCTGGAGCAGCGGGCGCAGGTCGGCGCGGATCGCCGCCCGGTACGCCGCCTCGACCCGCGCCTCGAACTCCTCCTGTGTCAGCTGTCCCTTCGCGAAGGCCCGCTTGAGCACGCCGACCGCTGTCTCACGTCCCGAGTCGCCGACCCGCATCCAGCCTCGGCGCGACGGCCTGTCCTCGGAGTGCGGCGTGGGTTCCGCCATTGGGGTCGTCCCGCCCCCACGCACCCTACGGCCGCCCGGCCGCGCCGAGTCCGAGAAGCTCGCGGGCATGGGCGCGCGCCGCTTCGCTGCCGGGGTGGCCCGACAGCATGCGCGAGAGCTCGGTGATGCGCACCTCGCCCTCGACCGCGGCCGCCCTGGTCGTGGTGCGGCCGCCCGACTCGGCCTTCTCCACGCGCGCGTGGGCATCGGCCCGCGACGCCACCTGGGCCAGGTGGGTCACCACGAGCACCTGGCGGTTCCGGGCCACTGCGTGGAGCGCCTCGCCCAGGGCCAGCGCGGCGGCACCGCCCACCCCGGCGTCCACCTCGTCGAAGACCATCGTCGGCGGTCCACCCGGCCCCACCAGCCGGATGGCCAGCATGGCGCGGGACAGCTCGCCGCCCGAGGCGGCCTTGGCCAGGGGCTGTACCGGCTCGCCCACGTTCGCCCCGAGCAGCAGCTCCACCGGTTCGCCCGTGCCTGCGTCGGCCACCCGGACCTCGAGGCGGGCGCCCGCCATGGCCAGCGCCCCCAGGTGCTCCTCGACGGACCCGCCGAACGCGCCAGCCGCCTGCGCCCGCACGGCCCGCACGTCCGCCTCCGCCTCGGCCAGCTCCGCCAGACGCAGGTCGCGCTCGGTCGACAACTTTGCCGCTTCGCCCTCGGCGTCCTGCAGCGCGGCCAGACGCGCCGCCGCCGCCGCGCCGAAGGCCATCACCGCGTCCAGGTCCTCGCCGTACTTGCGCCGCAGCTCGGCCAACGCGCGCCGCCGCTCCTGCACGTCGGCCAGGCGCCCGGGGTCGTCTTCGAAGGACTCGACCTCGTCGCGCAGCGCGCGGGCCAGGTCCGACAAGTCGGCCAGTGCCGCGTCGGCACGGTCGTGGTAGGCGTCGAACGCCTCACGGCCGGACAGCGCGCCCGACGCTTCGCCCAGCAGGCCGAGCACACCGCCCTCGCCCGCCGCCGGGTCGAGCAGCTCGGCCGCGCGCCCCGCCGCCTCGCGGTAGGCCGCGGCGTCGGCCAGCCGCTCCTCCTCGAGGCGGAGGGCCGATTCCTCCTCGGGGTCGTCCAGACCGGCGCCCTCTATCTCGGCCACCTGGTAGCGCAGCACGTCGGCCTCCCGCGCGCGCTGCTGGACGTCGCCGCCGAGACCGGCCAGCGCGTCATCCAGCGCGCGCAGCTGGTCGCGCAGGGCGCGGACACGGCTGAGGTCGGTCCCGGCGAAGGCATCGAGCACGGCCCGCTGGGCCGCGGCGGTGACCAGGGCGCGGTGCTCGTGCTGGCCGTGCACCTCCACCAGGTCGGCCGTCGTCTCGGCCAGCGCCGACACGGGCGCCATGCGGCCGTCGACGTACGCCCGCGACCGTCCGTCGGCGGGTACCGCGCGCGCCACCACCACCTCGAGCTCGGCGTCGCCCTCCCCCACCACGAAGCGCGCCTCGACCAGCGCCTCGGCGGCGCCGGCGCGCACCAGGCCCGCGCTGGCGCGGCCGCCCAGCACGAGCTGCAGCGCGTCGACCACGAGCGTCTTGCCCGCACCGGTCTCACCGGTCAGCGCGGTCATGCCGGGCCCGAACGTGAGCGTGAGGTCTTCAATGACGCCGAGGTCGCGCACGCGCAGCTCGGTCAGCACCGCCCTACAGACCCCGATCGGCCAGCAGCCGGAAGCGCAGGATGCCGCCGAAGGTCTGCGGCTCGTTGCGCACCACGCGCACGGAGCGCTCCGCCACGACGCAGGTCACCGTGGCGCCGGGCTGGAGCCGGCCCAGGTCCTGCCCATCCAGGACCAGCGCGCCGGCGCGGTCGGGCGCCACCTTCACGCACACCTCCTGTTCGTCGGTGAGCACGAGGCTGCGGTCGAGCGAGAAGTGCGGCGCCACCGGCGTCACCACCATGGCGCGCAGCGTCGGGGCGAGGATGGGGCCGCCCGCCGAGAGGTTGTAGGCGGTCGACCCGGTCGGCGTGGCGATGATGAGGCCGTCGGCCGAGTAGGTCAGGGCTTCCTCGCCGTCGACGCATGTGGACAGGCGGACGGTGTGCCCGAAGTCGATCTTCTCGATCACGACCTCGTTGAGGGCGAGCAGCACGGCGGGCGCATCACCCGGGGAAAGGTCGGTGATCGTCACATCGAGCGCGCAGCGGTCCTCTATGACCGCCTTCTCCTCGAACACCTTGGTGAGCGCCTCGCGCACCTGGTCGGGCCCGAGGTCGGGCAGGTAGCCCAGGCGGCCGAAGTTGACGCCCAGGACCGGGACGTCCACCTCGGCGGCCAGGCGCACGACGCGCAGAAAGGTGCCGTCGCCGCCCATGCTCACCGCCACAGTCGAGCCGGAGAGATCTACCGCGCTCAGGTCGTGCTCGACCCCGGCCTCGGTCACCCGGTCGGGACCGCTGAAGCTCAGGATGCGCGCGGTGTGGCCGTGGTCGGTGAGCCACTCCGCCGTGTCCGCCGCCAGCGTGAGCGCGTCGGGGCGCCCGGGGTGCACGAGGAAGGTAACAGCGGCCACGGCGCCGGAGGTCAGCCCGCGTCCGACACGGCGGCGGAGAGCACGGCGGTGACCTCATCGGCGGCGGGTGCCGGCTGGCCCTTGCGCGCGTGCACCAGGAATTCGACGTTGCCGGCTTGGCCGGTCAGGGGGGAGGCCATCGCCCCCATGATGCCGGTTCCGGCCGCATGGAGTGCGGACGTCACGCCGGCCAGCGCGGCCAGCCACTCCTCGGGGTCGCGCACCACCCCCTTGCCACGGGAGACGGCCGCCCGGCCCGCCTCGAACTGCGGCTTGACCAGCAGCACGAGGTCGGCGCCCGGCGCCGCCACCCGGCCGGCTAGCGCCGGGACGACCGTGCGCAGCGAGATGAACGACAGATCCGCCACCACCAGCGGGCAGGGCGCGTAGTCCGGGTCGGCGTCGCGCAGGACCGCCTCGGTGAGCGTGCGGGCGTTGACCCGCTCCAGGACGGTCACCCGGGGGTCGGCGCGCAGCCCGGCGTCGAGTTGGCCATGGCCGACGTCGACGGCGTAGACGCGGGCGGCGCCCCGCTGGAGCAGGCAGTCGGTGAAGCCACCGGTGGAGGCGCCCGCATCGAGGGCGCGCCGGTCCGCGACGGAGACGGCGAAGCGGCTGAGCGCGGCGTCGAGCTTCTCGCCGCCCCGACTGACGAAGCGCGCCGGCGGGCCGAGGAGCACCACGGGTTCGCCCGGGGCGACGAGGCGGGCCGCTTTGGTGGCCGGCGCGCCGGCCACGAGGACGGTCCCGGCGGCAATGGCCGTCTGGGCGTCCTGGCGGGTGGGGACGAGGCCTCGGCGGACGAGCTCGGTATCGAGCCGGCGGCGGGCCCCGGGGCTCACGTGGTTCGGCCGTTCCCACTCCTGCCCGCGGCGGCGCCCACGCCCACGGGGGTCCGGACACCCCTGCAGACGCCCATTTTAAAGAGTATGCACACGCGTGTTCATACTCTTCAGAACAACGCTGCCGGGACGAGTCCCCCGGCTGCGGGTTCCCGTGGTCCCGGGCTCAGCTCACGCCTTCTTGGCGGACTTGGTGGACTTGGTGGCCTTCTTCTTGGCCGGCGCCTTCTTCGCCCCCGCCTTCTTGGCCGCCGCCGCCTTCTTGGCCGGTGCCTTCTTGGCCGGTGCCTTCTTGGCGGCCGTCTTCTTAGCCGGTCGGCGCGGCGTCACCCGTTCGGCGGCCGCTCGGGCTCGCTTGGCCGTCTTCGTGACCTCGTTGCGCGCCCGCTTCGCCGTGTTCCCGACCTCACGCTGGGCTCGCTGGGCCCGCTTGGTCGCCTCGTTGCGAGCCCGCTTGGCGGTCTTGGTCGCCTCGGTTCGGGCCCGCTTGGCCTGCTTGCCGGCCTCCTTGCGCGCCCGCGTGGCCGTCTTCGACGCTTGTGTCGTGACGTCCCGGGTCGCAGAGCGGCCCGCCACGGCCGAGCGCCGGAGCACCTCGGCCACCTGGTTGGCGATGTGCTCCAGGGACTTCGGATCGATCTTCTTCAGCTGCGCCGCCACCTCGCGGCGCACGGTCTCCAACACCTGCTCGCTGCTCCTACGGCTCCGGTCCACCAAATTGTCCACCCACTCCTCTGCCCGCTCGCGCCGGATGTCGCCGGCGTCCACCAATTCTCGCACGATCTCCTCCGCCCGGCCCCGGCTGACCTGCCCGAGGACGCTCCCCGCATCGAGATATTTGCGAATCCGCTCGTTCCCTGCCATTGAACAAGAGTATCTCAAGTGCTAGCTAAGAGCAAGCACTTGTTCACGGGGCACTCACGCGGGCGCGCCGTCCAGGACCCCGCGCACCAGCGTGACCAGGTCCTTGGCGATAGCCGCTGCCCCGGATCCCTCCGGGACCTCCCCGGCGGGGGTCACCCCGGAGAGCACCAGGGCGAAGGGGATGCCGAGCTGGGAGGCCAGGGCGCCGTCGGTGGCCGGCCGGTCCCCCACCATGACCCGCAGCTCGCCCGGGGGGACCCGGGCGGTGATGGCGTCGGCGGTGGGCCGGTGGGGCTTGCCCGCCACCTCGGGGACGGTCTCGGCCGCCGTGGCGACGGCGGCCAGGAGGGCGCCGGCGCCGGGGACCAGGCCCTCGGGCGTCGGTAAGGTCGGGTCTTCGTTTGTGCCGACGAGGCGTGCGCCGGCGCGCACCGCGGTGGCAGCCCGGGCCACGGCGTCGAAGGTGAAGCGCCGGGTCCAGCCCACGACGACGGCGTCGGCCGGGGGCTCGGGCACCACCACCACGCCGCGGGCGTCGAGGGCCTCCACCACGCCGTCGTCGCCGAGCACGAGCGCGGACGTCCCTGGCGCCAGCAGCCCGGCCGCGACGGCCGCGGAGCTGAGCAGGTCGTCGTCGCCCGCGCTGATGCCGCAGTGCTCGAGCCGCCGGCGCAGCTCGGCCCGCGTCGGCGCCGAGTTGTTGGTGGCGAAGAGCACCCGCACGCCGGCGCCCCGCAGACGAGCGACCGCCTCGTCGACGCCGGGGACGGGCCGGCCGGTGATCCAGACCACTCCGTCGAGGTCGACGACCCACGTCCCCCCGGGCGGTGGCGGCCACATGGGCGCCGAGGCTACCGGCGATCCCGCGGCGGTCCCCGGGGTGCTTCGTAGACTCGGGCACCGTGGCGGAGCTGCGCGTGGACGGCGACGACCTGGTGCTGCACATGCACGCCGTCGAGAAGGCCGAGGGCTTCCACGGTGACATCCGCGTGCCGCTGCGGACGGTGAGCGACTTGCACGCGGTCGACACGGCGTGGCCGCACCTGCGCGGGTGGCGCGCGCCGGGGACGGGTGTGCCCAAGGTGATCGCGGTCGGGACCCGGCGCGGCGAGTTCGGCAAGGACTTCGCGGCCGTTCACGGCACTGGCCCCGCGGTCGTGGTCGTGCTGGCCGGCGCCGAGTACGGGCGCCTCGTAGTGACCATGGACGACGCGGTGCAGCTAGCGACGCGCATTCAGCAGGCACTGCCCGGCCGCTGAGTCGCGGCGAGCGCCCGGCGGAGCCAGGGCGTCCTGCCCTGTGACTCCTACAGCGTCAAGTCGTCCAGGCCCTCCGTCCACGCAGGCCGAAACGCGATGGAGCGGGCGACGTCGCGCTGGGTCACCAGCCCCACGACACGGTCTCCCTCCACCACGGGGAGCCGGGCCTTGTGGTGGCGGCACATGATGGTGACGGCCTCGTCCACCGACACATCGATGTCCACCGCGAGCACGTCGGCGGGTTCAGCGAACTCCGAGAGCGGGACCTGGCGGGCGTCGAGTCCTTTGGCCACGACCTTGGCCAGGATGTCACGCGCGCTGACTGACCCGGCCAGGCTGCCGTCGGACTGGCAGAGCGGGATGGAGTCCAAGTCGTGCGCGGCGAGGAACGACGCCGCGTCCGCCGCCGATTCGGTGGTTCGCAGCACCTCGATGTCGCCGCTCATGACGTCTCGGACAGTCCTCATGGCGCCCTCCCGAGTCGGTCACGCACTGGTGCGCGCGACCCTCTCTACCCTCGCGCCTTGCTTCCAAACCGGCAATCCACCCTGCCAAGGCGCCCGCTGACCTCCTCCGGCCGCATCGGCGGCGGGGCCCGGACACCGCCCTTGCCAGGCGCGCCGGACGAACATATGTTCGTATCCGCCATGGAGCGCCGCTACGAGCTCGAGACCCTGCGCCGCTCCCTGGCCATGCTCCGGCCCGGCGCGCCGGCCCTCGACCGCGAGGAGGCCATGCGCCTGGTGCGCGAGCTCCAGGCTTTCGAACGCCAGGTGCGCACGCTGCGTCAGGGGCTGCTGCGGCTCCTCGACGCCGCCCGGCCCGAGGGGGCGGCCTCAGCTCAGCGCGACGAGGCTGGTCGGGTCGGACAGGATTTCGCCGACGGCGGCCAGGAAACGTGACGCGCCCTCGCCGTCCACCACGCGGTGGTCGAAGGTGAGGCTCAGGGTGCACACGTCGCGCAGCGCCACCTCCCCCTGGTGCTCCCAGGGCCGGGACTTGGCCGCACCGAGGGCGAGGATGGCGGCTTCGCCCGGGTTGAGGATCGGCATGCCCGCGTCGACGCCGAACACTCCGACGTTGGTGATGGTGAACGTCCCGCCGGTCAACTCGGCCGGCGTGCAGCGCCCCTCGCGCGCGGTGGCGGCGAGGGCGGACAGCGCGTCGGCCAGGTCCCGCAGCGAGAGCTCCTGCGCGTCCTTGATGTTGGGCACCAAGAGGCCCGACGGCGCCGCCACTGCGATGCCCAGGTTCACGTAGTGCTTGGTGACCACCGCGGGTCCGTCGTCGTCCCAGGTCGCGTTGAGGGCGGGGGACGTGCGCAGCGCCAGCAGCACGGCCCGGGCCACCACGGTGAGCGGCGTCACCCGGATGCCGGCGAAGTGCCGGTTGGCGCGCAACCGCTCCACCAGCTCGGTCGTCGGGGTGACGTCAACCGTGAGGAAGACGCAGGCCTGGGGCGCCGACGCCACGCTGCGCACCATGGCCTCGGCCATGCGCTTCTGGACGCCCCGCACGGGCGTGCGCGTCTCGCGGCCCTGCGCGGCGGCGAGTTCGACCGGCGCCGTCGCGGCCACGTGGGCGGCCAGGTCCTCGCGGGTGATGACCCCGCCGGGCCCGTGCCCGGCGACCTGCGCCAGGTCCACGCCGTGCTGACGCGCCATGAAACGGACGGGGGGCGCCGCCAGCGGCCGGGCGGCGCCGTTCGCCGGGGGGCCCGACGGCACGCTCCGGTGGGAGCGACCACCACCACGCCGCCGTCGGCTCGGAGGGGCGGCCTCGGGCCCGTAGCCGACGAGCACCGGGGTGCGCTCCTCGGTGGCCGGCTCGGCGTCCGCGCCGCCTGGTACCGGTGCGACGTCGATGGCGACGATGGGGCGGCCAACGGCGACAGTCGAACCCTCGTCGGCCAGGAGCTCGACGACGGTGCCCGCGTAGGGGCTCGGGAGCTCCACTACCGCTTTCTCCGTCTCCACTTCGACGAGCACCTGGTTCAGCGCGACCACGTCACCCACCGCGACGTGCCAGGAGACGATGTCGCCCTCGGTCAGCCCCTCACCCAGGTCGGGCAGGGCGAAGGTCCGTCGTTCGTTCACATCTCCAGGCACCGGTCCACCTCGTGCAGGATCCGGTCCGCGTCGGGGAGGTAGTGCCGCTCCAGCCGCGAGGGCGGGTACGGCGTGGCGAAGGCGCCGACGCGCCGCACGGGCGCCTCCAGGTGGTAGAAGCAGCGCTCCGAAACGCGAGCCGCCAGTTCGGCCCCCAAGCCCCCGAAGACGGGGGCCTCGTGCGCGACGACGAGGCGGCCGGTCTTGCGCACGGACGCCTCGACCGCGTCGAAGTCGACCGGCGAGAGCGAGCGCAGGTCGACGACCTCGAGCGCCGTGCCCTCCTCGGCCCCGATCCGCGCCGCCTCGAGGGCGGTCGACACCATGGAGCCGTAGGTGACCACGGTAACGTCCGTCCCCTCGACGACCACGCGCGCCTGGTGCAGGGGAACCGCGGAGAGCGGTTCGTCCTCGTCGACTTCGCCCTTGTCCCAGTAGCGCCGCTTCGGCTCGAAGAATATGACCGGGTCGTCCGACGCCACGGCCTGTTGGATCATGCGGTGGCCGTCGGCCGGGTTGCTGCAGGTCACCACGCGCAACCCGGCGGTGTGCGCGAAGTAGGCCTCGGGGGACTCGGAGTGGTGCTCGACGGCCCCGATACCGCCGCCGTAGGGGATGCGGATGGTCACCGGCATGGCGACGCGGCCCTCGTTGCGGTACCGCAGCTTCGCCACCTGCGAGACGATCTGGTCGAACGCCGGGTAGACGAAGCCGTCGAACTGGATCTCGCATACCGGGCGGTACCCGCGCATGGCGAGCCCCACCGCCGTACCGACGACGCCCGACTCGGCCAGCGGCGTGTCGATGACGCGCGGCGCACCGAACTCGTCCTGCAGGCCCTCGGTGACCCGGAACACGCCGCCGAGCTTGCCGATGTCCTCTCCCATCAGCACAACCTTGGGATCACGCGCCATGGCGTGACGCAGCCCCGCGTTGAGCGCCTTACCGAGCGACATGGTCGTCGTCATGGCAGCGGCTCGTCGAAACCGGCGAGGTAGGCGGCGTACGCCTCACGCTCCTCGTCGAGCAGGGGGTGGGGTCCGGCGTACACGTTGTCGAACATGGACTCGGGCGCGGGGTCGGGAAGGGTCAGGCACCGGGTGCGAAGTGTGGCGGCCGCCTCGGTCGCACGCTCCTCGACGGTGGACTCGAACGCGTCGGCGAGGTGCCCCTCCGCCCGCAGGAGCGCCTGCAGCCGGGCGATCGGGTCCTTGGCCCGCCATTCCTCCTCCTCTGCACGCGATCTGTAGCGCGTCGGGTCGTCCGACGTGGTGTGCGGGCCCATGCGGTAGGTGATCGCCTCGATCAGCGTGGGCCCCTGGCCTGCGTAGGCCCGGGCGAGGGCCAGGCGGGTAGCCGCCAGCACGGCAAGCACGTCGTTGCCGTCGACCTGGATGCCCGGGATTCCATATCCACGGCCGCGCTGTGCGATGGAGGCGTGCGACTGCAAGTGCACCGGCTCTGAGATGGCCCAGCCGTTGTTCTGGCAGAAGAAGACGACCGGGACCGTGTAACTCGCGGCGAAGCCGAAAGCCTCGGCGATGTCCCCTTCGCTGGTGGCACCGTCCCCGAAGTACGTCAGCGCCGCCGAGCGCGCGCCGTCGAGCGCGATGCCAAGTGCATAGCCGGTCGCGTGCAGGGCCTGGGACCCGACCACGATGGCAGGGGTCGCGATGCCGAACTCGGCCGGGTTCCACCCCGACAGGCCGGTACCACGCCACAAACGGAGCATGTCGACGGGCTCGACCCCCCGGCAGTAGGCCACGCCATGCTCGCGGTAGCTGGGGAAGACGAAGTCATCCCGACGGAGTGCGTGGGCGGAGCCCACCTGGGCGGCCTCCTGGCCGAGCAGCGGCGCCCAAAGGCCGAGCTCGCCCTGCCGCTGCAGCGCCATGGCCTCAGTGTCGAGGCGGCGCACCACCGTCATGTCGGAGTACAGGCGCCGCAGCATGGCCGCGTCGACGTCCATCACCAGGTCCCGGTAAGGGCACCCGACCGTCCGCTGGCCGTCGACCGAGATCAGCTGGACGAGGCCGTCATACCCGATCCACTCCGGAATTCGTGCCTCCGGAACCCGTACCGCTGTCGCCATGTGGACTCCCCTCGCGAGCGCAGCCCGACGCAACGCATCACACCACGATTCTCGTCGGAGGGGCGGAAAAAGGAGACAGATATGGTCCGATTACTCAGGAAACGTGTGCAGAAAGTGGGTTTACCGCATGATCGTTGCAGAACCGCGCCGGTGACCCGGCAGACGCGGACGAAGGCCGCCGGTGGTCAGGAGGCCTTGCGGCGGGGGGCGGCCTTGGCCCGGGTCGCCGTCTTGCCCGTCTTGGCGGCCTTCTTCGACGGGGCCGGCGCCTTCTTGGCCGACGAAGACCGGCGGGCGGGGCCGGCGGGCCGGGCGGCGGCCTTGATGCTGGCGTTGAGGGCTTCCATGAGGTCGACGACCTTGGCGGGCTCGGGACCCTCCTGAATCACGATCTCGTGGCCCTGGCGCTTCTCATCGATCAGCTCCTCGACCTTCTCGCGATGCGTGTCGTGGTACCGCTTCGGATCCCAGTCGTTCTCCATCGACTCGATGAGCAGCTCCGCCATGGAGAGCTCGCGTGGGGTGACCTCGCCGTCCTCGGGCAGGGCAGGCAGCTCCTTGCCCGGTGCGCGTACCTCGTCCGAGAAGTACATGGTGTGCAATGCCAGCGCGTCGCTCTCGGGCCGGATGGCGACGAGATACTCCTTGTTGCGCATCACGAGCGTGGCGATGGCGATCTTGCCCGACTCCTCCATGGCCCGGCGCAGGAGGGCGTAAGCCTTGTCGGCGCCCTCGCCCTCGGGCGCCAGGTAATAGCTCGAGCGGTAGTAGACGGGGTCGATGTCGCCGATGTCGACGAAGTCGGAGATCTCAACCTGGCGGGACTTCTTCGGCTCGGCGGACTCCAGCTCCTCGTCGCTCAGGATGACGTACTCCCCGCCCCCGAGGTCGAAGCCGCGCACGATGCGGTCGTTGGCCACCTCGTCGCCGGTCCTCTCGTTGACCTTCTTGTAGCGGATCCGGTCGGAGGTCCCCTCCTCGAATTGGTTGAAGTGGACCGACTTGTCCGACGTCGCCGGATAGAGGCCGACCGGGATGTTCACCAGCCCGAAACTCAGGGCGCCCTTCCAAATTGTCCGTGGCACGAAAGACAAATTACCAGCTAAGGGGTGATCCACCACCCTGTTACAGCCTCTGGCCACACTGAATCACATGGTCTCGAGCACGCCGCCGGGCTTCGCCCCCACCCTTCTGCGGGGCATGGCCGAGTTCGGCCCGTTCGACGCCACCAGCGGCGACCTCTCCATGCAACTGGGGGTGTCCCTATGGCTGCGGATGAGCGGGAGCTCGCTCGAGGAGGCACGCCGCACGCTCCAGGAGGTGCGCCGGCTCGTGCTGCTCACCTACGACTTCGACGCCGCCACCGAGCCCGTCCCCCTCGTGGGCCGCTCCCCCGCCTCCGACGTCGTGACGCTGGCTGCATACGTCGGCGACCTCCTGCGACGGGTGGCCACGCGGGCTGGTTGTGAGCCGCACACCGTGGCCGACCGCGTCATCGCGGAACTGCCTGACCCGGCGGACGCCGCGCTGGGGGCCTAGTACCCGGAGGCGGCGATGATCATCCCGTTGAGGGGTGTCCCCGCCATGCTGCCGAGGAAGGGTGCGTCACCGAAGGCGAAGACGTCCCCTCGCGCCGAGCCGACCCAATAGCCGCCGCCGTTGGCCGTGGGGAAGATCGTCGTCGCCGGGTTGGCCGAGTTGGTGTAGCCCACGGGTGAGCCCAGCCCCGGCGCGTCGCCAAAGGACGCCACCTCGCCGTTGCTGAACAGGATCCAGTACCCGTGCCCGTCGGGGGTCGCGACGGCTGAGGTCACGGGCACCACGGTCGCCGGCGGGGCGCCGTAGTAGGGGGCGTCGCCGAACGTGTAGACGTTGCCCGTGTTTGTGAAGAGCCAGTAGCCGTTGCCGGTGGAGTCGGGCACCACGGCGACCGCGGCGCCGGAGCAGCCGCCGATGCCGGGGCAGGAGCCGGCAAAACGGGCGTCGCCGAAGGCGAAGACTCCGCCGTCGGACGCCACCATGAAGTAGCCGTGCCCGGTGGTTGAGGGCACCATGGCGACGATGGGTGCGTTAAGGCTGGGGGCGGCGCCCGAGCCGGCGGGGTGCAGGCCGAGGCCGGGGATGGAGCCATAGAAGCCGGCGTCGCCGAAGCTGAAGATGCCGCCGTCCGACGCGACCAGCCAGTAGCCGTTGCGGGACACGGTGGGCGTGATCCCGACCACAGGCCGCTGGAGCTGGAGGTTGCCGGTGGAGCCCCAGAACTGCGAGTCGCCGAAGGTGAAGATGCCGCCGTCGGAGCCGACTAGCCAATAGCCGTGCGGGACGGGCAGGATGGTGAAGGTTTGGGGGCTCCCGGTGGCGCCGAAGTGGGTGGGGCCCTGCGCCACCAGCGCCGTGAGCGTGCACGAGCCCGCCGCCACGTACGACACCGTGAGGCCGTTGCTCACGGTGCAGACGCGGGCGGTGGAAGAGACGATGGAGCGCGTGCCGTCGCCGTTGGTGCTGACCGTCGCGGTGAAGCCACCCTCGGCAATCGGGTTGAACGGGAGGTTGGTAATGCTCGGCGCGCTGCTGAAGGCCCGGCCGACCACGAAGGACTGCGCCGCGCCGTCGCCGGGAAAGTAGTCGGTGCTCAGGGCAACGTGTGCGGTGAGGGTGCAGGTGCCAACACCGACGAAGGAGACGGTGAGGCCGTTTGCCACGGTGCAGAACGACGGGGTGCTCGAGGTCACCGTCTTTACCCCGTCACCGGTCGTGTTCACGTTCGCAAGGAACGAGCTGCCGTATTGTGCGTTGGTCGGTATATTGCTGACCAACGGGGTGCTCGGGGATTTCCTACCGAACCCGAAGGTCTCGCAGCCGCTCGGCCCCGAGGGAACATAGTTGCCGTCGCCGCTGTAGGACGCGTCGAAGTGATAGACGGCGACGCTGAGCGGCCCCTGGGTCGTCGAGTGCGGAACTGTCCCATCGGCGTTGACCGTCTCGGTGTCCGAGGCGACAGGGGAGCCCGTGCAGGCCATGGTGCCGTAGTAGTCGTAGGTCACAGTGCCTGTCGGGGTGACGCCGGTCGCCCCTACGACTGTTGCGGTGTCGTAGGCGCTCGCATTGGGGAACTCCGACCCCGACCACGCCGCGTTGGTCGCCGCATCGAAGACCGTGGTGGTGATGGAGGGGGTGGCCTTGTTGACGGCGAAGGATTCGCAGATGCTGGTTCCAGACGGGGCGTAATTGCCGTCGCCGCTGTAGGTAGTGTCGAAGGAGTACGGCCCGCTGGCCAGGTGCGAGGAGGTGTTCGAGTTGGGAACGCTCGCGGCCGTGAGGGTGACCGTTTGCGCGATGTCGCTGCCCGTACAATTCCCGGCGCCGACGAAGAAGTGGTAGGTGACACTCCCCGTCGGCGGTATGCCTCCGACCGTGCCGCCGATCGCCGCGGTGTCGTAGGCGGTGGCGCCGGTGACCTCGCTGCCTGACCACGCCGCGTTCGTCGCAGCGTCGAAGACTGTGGTGGTGACGGAGGGGGTCGCCTTCTTGACGGTGAAGGATTCGCAGCCTGAGCTGCTTGAGGGGGCGTAGTTGCCGTCACCGCTGTAGGTGGCGTCGAAGGAGTACGTGCCGGCCGAGAGCGTCGACGAGGAGTTCGAGTCGGGAACGCTGCCGGCCACAATGGTGACCGTCTGCGGAACGATGCCGCCCGTACAGGTCCCGTCGCCGGCAAAGAAGTGGTACGTGACCGTTCCCGTCGGGATGAATCCAGTGACCCCAATGACGCTTGCCGTGTCTTTCGCGGTGGCGCCTGTGACCTCGTTGCCGCTCCAGGCCGCGTTGGTGGCCGCGTCGAAGACTGTGGTGGCGATGAAGGAGGTGGCCTTGACCACCGTAAAGGACTCGCAGGAGCTCGTCGAGCCGGCGTAATTGCCATCTCCGCTATATGAGGCGCTGAAGTAGTAGGTGCCGGTGCCGAGGGGCCCTTGGGAGGGCGACGGGGGCAGCGTTCCGTCGGGGTTGAGGGGCTCGGTGTCGCTCTCCACAACCGGGCCCGCGCAGGTCCCGCCGCCGTAGTAGTCGTAGGTCACGCTGCCCGTCGGGGTGAAGCCGCCGATGATGCCTCCGATGGACGCTGTGTCGTACGCACTCGATGAGGTGGCCTCAGATCCGTTCCAGGCCGCGTTGGTGGCCGCGTCGAAGACGGTGGTGGCGATGGAGGAGGTGGCCTTGACCACCGTAAAGGACTCGCAGGAGCTCGTCGAGCCGGCGTAATTGCCATCTCCGCTATATGAGGCGCTGAAGTAGTGGGTGCCGGCGCCGAGGGGCCCTTGGGAGGGCGACGGAGGCAGCGTTCCGTCGGGGTTGAGGGGCTCGGTGTCGCTCTCCACAACCGGGCCCGCGCAGGTCCCGCCGCCGTAGTAGTCGTAGCTCACGCTGCCCGTCGGGGTGAAGCCGCCGATGGTGCCTCCGATGGACGCGGTGTCGTACGCGCTCGACCCGGTGGTCTCGGATCCGTTCCAGGCCGCTTTGGTGGCCGCGTCGAAGACGGTGGCGTGTGTCGTTGTCATCGGCAGCCCGATGGAGAAGGACTCGCACCCGCTGGGCCCCGCGGGCGCGTAGTTGCCGTCCCCGCCATAGGAGGCGTCGAAGTAGTAGGTGCCGGCGCCGAGGGGCCCTTGGGAGGGCGACGGGGGCACGGTTCCGTCGGGATTGAGAGTCTTGGTGTCGCTCTTCAGTACCGGGCCCGCGCAGGTCCCCCCGCCGTAGTAGTCGTAGGTCACGCTGCCCGTCGGGGTGAAGCCGCCGATGGTGCCTCCGATGGACGCGGTGTCGTACGCGCTCGACCCGGTGGTCTCGGATCCGTTCCAGGCCGCTTTGGTGGCCGCGTCGAAGACGGTGGTTGTGATGGAAGAGGTCGCCGTGCCTACGGTGAAGGGTTCGCACCCGCTCGGTCCCGAGGGGGCGTAGTTGCCGTCGCCACTGTAGGAGGCCTCGAAGTAGTAGGTGCCCCCACCCAGGGTCCCTTGGGTGGGCTTCGATTGCGGCACGGACCCGTCGGATTTGAGTGTCTCGGTGTCGCTCGACACGACCGAGCCCGAACAGGTTCCTCTGCCGAAGTAGTCATACGTCACGGTGCCCGTCGGGGTGAAGCCGCCGATTGTGTTCCCGATGGACGCGGTGTCGTAGGCGGTCGCGCCGGTCGTTTCGGACCCACTCCACCCCGCGTTGGTCGCCGCGTCGAAGACCGTGGTGTTGATGCTGCTAGGCGCCGTGTTTACGGTGAAGGACTCACAGCTGGGCGGCGACGCGAAGTAGTTGACGTCGCCGTCGTAGACCGCCTGGAACGAATAGGGCCCTCCAGCGAGGGCAGTCGTCGCCGATGAGTCCGGGACCGTCCCGTCGGGATTCAATGGCACGTCCTGAGTGGAGATGGGAGTTCCCGTACAGCCGCTGCCGTTGAACAAGGTGTACGTCAGATCCCCTGTCGGGGGGCCCAAGATGGTGCCACTGATCATGGCGGTGTCTTGGGCAGCCGCTCCAGTGATTTCACTTCCGGACCACGTCGTTGTGGTCCCCGCGTCGACGACACTCGACTGAACTGATGGAGTGATGGTCTGCGCTGCCGCTGGAGCCGACGCCGAAATGGTCAAACCGAGGGTGAGCGCGGCGGCGAGGACTGCGGTGGCGGCGATCACCCGGCTCTTCATGCTTCCGCTGCCCTTCTGGCTGCAAGCCCTGCACACCATCCGCCGAGGAGACCGACCACGGGGAGGTGCCAGTCGAAGTCGAGTCCTCCGGCGACCGCCCAACACACACAGGCCGCCGCCGCGCAGGAAGATAACACGTCAATTCTTCGGATCATGCGCACGACCGCTAGAGCCGCCAGACCGAACAAGAACAGTCCGGCAATGCCGGTATCGGCCGCGACCTGGAGGTACTCGTTGTGCACGAAATGTGCGAGGGAGCCGTCTGCTGCGTGAAAGAGCAGCGGCCGGTCGGGGCCCACACCCAAGAACGGCGCGGATGCCCATTGGTGGAAGGCCGTGGCCCACTCTACGGCCCGGTCCTGGTCGCTGGGCGCAAGCGCCCGCAGCCCGACCTCATGGTGGAGAGGGACGGCCACGAGGGCGATCCCGCCCAGCACGGCGGCACCGACGGCCAAGCCGGTTCTGCGGCTGGGCCATCCGTGCCCGACCTCTCCCCCGAACGACCCGGCGACCAGTACCGCGACGACCGCCAGGACGCCCAGCCCGGGCTGAGGCCCAGGGTGCGGTGAGGTGGCGATGGCAGCGGCACCCAGCACGACCCCGCACAGGAGCGGCACAAGGAAGCGGACGTACCGGCGCCAGGGCACGAGCGCGCACGCACAGAGGAACGCGAGGTACGCCCCGCGGCTCTGGGTGGCGAGCAGGCCGGCAGCGCACAGGCAGACCGACGCCCGGACAAGCCACGGGTGCGCGTCGGTGCCGAACGCCAACAGCAGGCAGACGGCGAGCACGAGGCCGGCGGCGTCGGCGTACGTGAGCGTCGTCGAGAGGCGCCACAGACCCTGCGACGGCATCGCCATCGGGAACCAGCGCCAGGCCAGGCCGGCGAACCCGACGGCCGAGCCGGCGGCACCAAGACCTGCGACGGCGAGCGCAGCCAGGTGTCGCGGCGGGCCACGTAACGGGCGGATCACCGCGAACGCGGCGGCAAAAGCGAAGATGCTCGCCCCGAGAGGGAGAAACGCGGCAGGGGACGCCGCGGTCACGGCGCGGAGCAACCACCACAGCGCGAACAGCAGGAGACTGCCCGTCACCAAGAGACCAGGGCGGTCCCGAGGCGCGGCGATCGTCGTCGCCGCGAGCAGGACCAGGGAGGCCACCGCCACGATCAGGGCGTCGCGGGGCCAGAAGCCGCCCTCGCGCACGCCTGCGACGACCGCCAGGCCGTAGACCAGTACCGCGAGCAGGACCAGGAGCGGTGCAGGCTCGTCGGTTCGCGCCCCGAACGCCGCCCCGCCCGCTCTTACGATCACCTTCGGCCCCTGATTCGCGTTCATCAGACTCCCTGGCATCGCAGAGCTACCTGGGTCACGGTAGTTGGGTCCGTCACCGCCAGTGGAACAGGGCGAACTACCATTCACTGATGTCGCGTTCCCCCGGCCCGAGCCGGTCCTTGCCGACTCTCCGCGGCCGGATGCTCCACTGGACGCCCGCGGCCCTTTCCTTCGCAGCCGCGCTGACCCTCGCCCTCTACTTCGCCCTGCGCACTTACGAAGTCGACCTCGGCGTCTACCTGCGGCTGGGTGGGCGGTACGTCTTCACCTCGCACCTGTACTCCTTCACCCTGCCGAACACCGGGCTCCTCTTCACCTATCCGCCCTTCGCAGCCCTGCTCTTCGCGCCGTGGCAACGCGCGTTCACGACGGTCGACTCCATTCAGCTCGGGTGGACCCTCCTCAATCTGGCCGCGCTCGTCGCCCTGCTCGTGCTCTCCCTCCGCATCGTCAAGCCGGACCTAGGCCGCACGCAGATCGTGCGCCTCGCCCTCCTGCTGACCATGCCCGCGCTTCTCCTCAACCCGGTGTTCCTGACGGTCGGCTTCGGTCAGATCAACCTGGTGGTTGCCTTGCTCGTCCTGTGGGACCTGTTGACCCCGCGCCGCATCGGGCGGTTCGAAATTCCCCTCGGCCTGGCGACGGGCCTGGCCGCCGCGGTGAAGCTGACGCCGCTCCTCTTCGTCCCGTACCTCCTCCTCACGGGGCGGGCCCGCGGCGCACGCAACGCCCTCCTGACGTTCGCCACGTGTGGGCTCGTCACCTTCGCGGCCTCACCGCAGTCCTCGGTCGACTACTGGACGAAGGCGCTGTTCGAGCCCGCGCGCACGGCCACGTCGGTCCTCACACCGGGACTCTCGTTCATCAGCAACCAGAGCCTGTGGAGCCTGGCCATGCGTCTGCACCACGGCTCGGTCTCGGCGGCCGTGATGATCCCATTGCTTGCCGTCGTGGCCGCCGCCGGGCTCTGGCTGGCGGCGGCGGCCCATCGGCGCTCCTCACCGATGTTGGGCGTGCTCGTCTGCGCGACGACCTGCCTGGTCGTGTCCCCGGTCACGTGGGCGCATCACATGGTGTGGGTCGTCCCGGCGATCTTGTGGCTGGCCCTGGCGGACGACCGGCCGCGCTACGGCCGCGCAATGGCGGGGGCCGCGGCCGTCCTGTTCTGGAGCGCGCCCATTTGGTGGGTGCCACACGCACGCTCGCTCGAGCTCCATCTGAACGCCTGGCAACTCGTGGCCGGCAATTCCTTCTTCCTGGCGACGGTGCTGTTTCTGGCCGGCGCCGCAGTGCACGTCACCCGGCGCAACCGCGCCGTCCCAGCTCAGGCCGGGGGTGTCCAATCCTTCCTCAGCACGCGCCGGACCATGGGTTCGAACGTCTCCGGCGGTTCGTTCGGATAGCCGGGATCGAACGAGACCTCGTCGTACAGGCTCGTGAAGTTCACGGTGCGGTCGTAGAAGGGGCTGGACACGAACCGGTCCCGCTCGTTGGGATCGAGGCCGAGATGCTGACCGAAGAAATAGACCTGGAACACCCGATGGTGCGCCAGCATCCAGTAGTTCTCGGTCGAAATGAAGGGCGGGGGATGGCCGCCGCCACCTCGCCGTGGTTGAAGGGTCCCAGCGACTCGCCCACGTCGTGGAACAGGGCACACAGCACGTACTCCTCGTCCCTCCCGTCCCGGAGGGCCCGGGTCGCCGTCTGCAGACTGTGGTCGAGCCGGTTGATGGGATAGAGGTCGTCCGCGCCGAGCTGGGACACCATGTCCGACAACAGGTCCGGCAACGCGCCGGCGGCCCGCTCGTGCACCTCGGCCAGCAGCACGAAGTCGGCGTCGCTCCCCTCGTCCATGCGGCGGAATTGCATCCGCTCCGGCTCCCCCGCGCTTGCAGTTCCCATTGCAGCCGCCTTCCGTCACCCGTCTCGGGGCACATTGTGACGCGCACCACGCCGACCGCGCCCATGGCCGTGGCCTGGCCGTCGTAGGGTTTCGGCACCATGGCCGAGGAGAACGCCGAGGCTCGCCGAAAAGGCCCAGCGCACGCACGACGCGGCCTGACAAAAGAAAGCACGACGCGCCTGGGCGAGCTCGGCCGGCAACTTCCCCCGTTGTCGGGAGAGGCCCTGCGGGAGATGACCCTCGACCGGCGCGCCAGCTTCCGGCGCACCCTCGCGGTGACGGCCGTCGTCGTCATCATCGTGGCGCTGGTGCTCGGGGCCGGGGTCCAGTGGTTCCGTCCGCTGCCCCACCCCGCCTTTCATCCCTCGCTGTCGTCCTCGGTCTTGCTGCCGGGCAAGGCGCCGGCGTTGCCCTGGCCGGCCCAAGGCTCGGCGGCGGTCGCAGTGGAAGGGATCGGATCCCTCGGGCAGTCCGGCGGCACGCAGCCCCGCCCGATCGCCGGCCTGGCCGACGTGCTGACGGCCTACCTGATCCTGTACGACCATCCCTTCGCCGCCGACGACGTCGGGCCGAACCTCACGGTGACGGCGCCGACGCTGTCCGCGTATCAAGCCGGCCAGGCGGCGCAGGAGGAGGAGGTGACCGTGACGTCGGGCGAGACCCTCTCGGAGCGGGACGCGCTCGAGGGCATGCTCGTCGCCGGCGGCACCGACATGGCCGTTCTGCTCGCGAACTGGGACGCCGGGAGCACCGCAGCCTTCGTGGCGAAGATGAACGCCACCGCGCACGCCCTCGGCCTCGGCGCGACCCACATCACGGACCCGAGCGGGCTCGACCCGGGCACCGTGAGCTCGCCGGA
Organism: uncultured Acidimicrobiaceae bacterium; assembly: GCA_963834405.1. Lineage (GTDB taxonomy): Bacteria > Actinomycetota > Acidimicrobiia > Acidimicrobiales > RAAP-2 > Bog-473. The sequence goes on from CAWIBX010000007.1 coordinate 74,629, forward strand.
GGACCTGGTCCGGCTGGGCGAGGCCGCGATGGAGAACCCCGTGTTCCGCCAGATCGTCGACGAGGGACAGGTCACCCCGCCCGGCGCGTCGGTGAGCTACAACCTGAACTTCGACCTCGGCCAGGACGGGATCCTCGGCATAAAGACGGGTTCCGACTCGCAGGCCCAGGGCTGCTACCTGTTCGCGGCCAGCCAGCCGGTCGGCGGCCACACCGTCACGGTGGTCGGCGCGGTGCTCGGCCAGATGGGCGGATCGCTCGGGCCCAACACCGCCGCCGTCGACGCGGGTGACCAGCTCGTCAAGGCGGCGTTCGGCTCGGTCGGCACGCTTCCCGTCCTCTCGGCCGGCCAGGTCGTCGGCCATGTGGACGCCCCGTGGGGCGCCTCGATCCCGGTCGTGGCGTCCACCGCGGTGAGCATCCTGGGCCGGCCCGGGCTCATGGTGCCGGTCATCGTGCACACCGACGTGCCGAAGGCGCCGATCCCGGCCGGCACGACCATCGGATCCATCACCCTGACGGCGGCCGGGCACCGCTCGCAGGTCCTGCTGCGCACGTCGCAACCCCTGGGCCAGCCCTCGGCCTGGTGGAAGCTGACGCGCACCTGACCGCGTCGCGGCGCCGTCAGCCCCACTCGAAGAATTTCTTGGCCCTTTTCCTCCCGTCAGGGCGGGGTGCTCCCTCTTGGAGAGCGTCGGTCCGGTAGGTCCGTAGCCACGCCGCGAGCTCGTCGACGTCGGCGAAGACCACCTCCTGGTCCGTGTCCATCACGTAGAGGCGGACGGTGCCGGCTTCGGCCGCCACGGAGAATTCGACCTTCCCGTTGACGACGAAACACCACAGCGGCGTGGCCCCCGGCGTCGTCCTGGGCTCGAGACGCCAGCCCGGCCGGCCCTCGACGAGCTCGACGATCTGCTTCCTGGCCTTGTCGGCGCCGCGGGCCACGGCAGGCACGATATATCTCTGCCCGTCTCGCCCAAGCATTTCTCCGACGGGCTTCCTATACTGCGCCACGGCATTCATCGGGGCCTTATCAACGAGAGGCGGTGTCGCGATGATCATTGGCGAGACAGCACTATTTTGGGCGCGGAGCCTGCTCACGTCGGCGGCGGTGGTTGCGGCCATGGTCGTGCCCGTGGTCGTCTTCGGACCGACGCAGGTCGCGTCGGCCGCGCCGTCGGCGACCACCTGTACCGGCACCGTGGGCTCTCCGGGCAGCCTGGCCGGGGGCACCTATTCCTCCGTCGACGTCCAGGGTGTGTGCTTCGTCGATGCCGGCCAGGTCGTCGTGACAGGAAACGTCAGCGTCGATGCGAACACCGGGGCGCTGGTCGCGGCGTTCGCCACGAACCACGGAACCGGCACTTCCGGCATCACCGTTGACGGCAACATCACGGTGGCCAGCGGCGGGACTCTCGTCCTCGGCTGCATCGCTTCCTCGTTCCCGTGTTTCGACGACCCCGACATGGCGGCACCCACGCTCGCCTCGCCCGCCACGGTGCAGGGGAGCATCTCGGCCACCGGCGCGCTCGGTGTCGTGGTGCACAACACGACCATCGGCACCGACGCCGTTCAGACGGGCGGCGGCGGTGGTAATGGTGCGGCCTGCGCTACGACACCTGGCGTCTTCGCTCTCTTGATGTCGCCGGCCTACAGCGACTACGAGGACAACACGATGTCGGGCAACCTCCGGGTCTCCGGGGTGACGTCGTGCTGGTTCGGCGTCGAGCGCAACACGATCGGTGGCAGTGCCACGTTCGCCAATAACAACTTCACGATTCCAAACGCGAACGAGATCCTCAGCAACCACGTCGCTGGAAACCTGCTGTGCTCGAACCTCATGCCCGCCGTCGCGTTCAACGCTTCCGCCTCAGGGTCTTCGAACGTGGTCGGTGGATTTGGGACGGGGCAGTGCGCCTTCGGTGTGACGCAGCCCAAGCTTCCGTCGGGCACGCCGACACCGATCAGCGTTCCGAGCGCGTCACCCCAGGGGTACTGGATGGCGGCCGCGGACGGCGGCGTCTTCAGCTTCGGGGTGCCCTTCTTCGGGTCGCAGAGCGGCACGGCCGGGCTCCAGCCGGTCGTCGGCATGGCGGCGGTCCCCGGCGGATCAGGCGGCTACAACCTCACCGAGAACACGGGTGGGGTCTTCGGGGACGGGCCCCGCGCCGGTGACTGCACCGGGGTGAGCGGCGTCACGCTCAACAAGCCGGTCGTCGGCATCGCGCCCGCGCCGGGTGGGAACGGGTGCTGGCTGGCGGCGTCCGACGGCGGAGTCTTCGCCTTCGGGTCGAACGCACCCTTCTTCGGCTCGGCCGGCGCGCTGAAGCTCACCAAGCCCGTCGTCGGCATCGGGGCCCTCCCGAACAACGACGGCTACGACCTCGTGGCGTCCGACGGCGGGGTCTTCACCTACGGGCCGGGGGCGCAGTTCTACGGCTCCATGGGCGGCAAGGCACTCAACGCGCCCATCGTGGGAATCGCGGTCGACCCGGTCACCGGCGGTTACTGGGAGGTCGCCTCCGACGGTGGCGTGTTCGCCTTCAACGCGCCGTTCCTCGGCTCCATGGGCGGCAAGCCGCTCAACAAGCCGATCGTCGGGATCGCGGCGGCGCCGACGGGAGACGGCTACTACCTGGTCGCCTCCGACGGCGGCGTGTTCGCCTTCGGGACCGGCGCCCACTTCCAGGGCTCGACGGGGAACATCCACCTGGTCCAGCCCATCGTGGGGATGTCCCTGGGTTGACCCGACCCTCACCAGACGCAGTGAAACAGTCCCGGCCCCGGCCGGGACTGTTTCACTTCGGGCAGCGTTCCCCCGACCTCAGCCGACCTTGGGCATGCCGGCGAGCGCCGACGCCAGCCGCTCCTCGGTGACGTCCTCGTCCGCCATCCGGCCGCCGAGGAACTCGTCGTAGGCGGCCAGGTCGAAGTGGCCGTGGCCGCAGAGGGCGGTGAGGATGACCGTCTCCTCGTCTGCTTCCTTGGCCCGGATCGCCTCGCGCACCGCCGCGGCCAGCGCATGCGTCGGCTCGGGTGCCGGGATGATGCCCTCCGTCCGGGCGAACTCGATGCCGGCGGCGAAGCACTCGGTCTGGGGGATGGCGACGGCCTCCATCAGGCCGAGCTCGTAGATGTGGCTCAACAGAGGCGACATCCCGTGGTAGCGCAGTCCCCCGGCGTGGATGGGGTCGGGGACGAAGTCGTGGCCGAGGCTGTGCATCTTTATGAGCGGCGTCATGCCGGCCGAGTCACCGAAGTCGTAGGCGTACACACCCCGGGTGAACGAGGGGCAGGAGGCAGGCTCGGCGGCCCGGAAGGTCGGGGACATCCGTCCCGCGAGCTTCTCGCGCAGGAAGGGGAAGAACAGCCCCGAAAAATTGGAGCCACCGCCCGTGCACCCGACCACGAGGTCGGGAGAATCCTCCCCCGCCTGGGCCAGCTGGAGCAGCGCCTCCTCCCCGATGACCGTCTGGTGGAGCAGCACGTGGTTGAGGACGCTGCCGAGCGCATAACGGATGTCCGGGTCCTGGGCCGCCACCTCCACCGCCTCGGAGATGGCGATGCCGAGCGACCCGGTGTGGTGCGGGTCCTCGGCCAGGTACTTGCGGCCCGCCGCCGTGAGCTCCGAGGGTGAACGGTGGACGGTGGCGCCGAACGTCTCCATCATGAGACGCCGGTAGGGCTTCTGGTCGTAGCTCACGCCGACCTGCCAGACCTCGCACTCCAGGCCGAACAGCGCGCAGGCGAGCGCCAGGGCGCTTCCCCACTGGCCGGCGCCGGTCTCGGTCGTGAGCTTGCTGACCCCCGCCTTGGCGTTGTAGTACGCCTGGGGCACGGCGGTGTTCGGCTTGTGGCTTCCGACTGGGCTGACTCCCTCGTACTTGTAGTAGATGCGCGCCGGCGTCTGGAGGGCCTTCTCCAGGCGGTGTGCCCGGAAGAGCGGGCTCGGGCGCCACTGGCGATACACATCGAGAACCGCGCCGGGGATGTCGATGAAGCGGTCCGCCGAGACCTCCTGGAGGATCAGGTCCATGGGGAAGAGCGGGGCGAAATCGTCCGGGCCCGCCGGCTCGAGGGTGCCGGGGTGCAAGGCGGGGGGCGGCGGGCTCGGCAGGTCGGGCACGACGTTGTACCAGGCCGTCGGCATCTCCGACTCATCGAGCACGAACTTGTGCTGGTGCACCGACTCATCCATGACGCCTCCCTCCCTGTGGGGTGCCGTCCCACGCTACCCAGCGCCCTTGCGGTGCGCCCGTGGTCCGGCGTCGCGGGCAACGGCTGCACAACAATCGGCGGGGCCGGACAAAAAATCGAGGGCCGCTCCACCCTCTTCCCACCGGGCGCGAGGATGGCAAGGTCGGGTGAGGGGGGAGGGGGCTGGAACCGTGTCACTGCATGTCGTGCGCCCGCTCTGCGTCGGCGCGCTCCTGGCGGGACTGCTCGTCCTGGGCGGGTCATTGGCCGGTGGGCCCGCGGTCTCAGCCGGCACGCCACCGCCGGGTGCGCCGAACTGCCCGATGTTCCCCGCGGACAACGTCTGGAACACCCCGATCACGAACCTGCCGGTCGACCCGCACTCGTCGCAGTGGCTGGCCAGCATGGACGCCCAGAGCACCAATCTGCACCCGGACTTCGGCCCGTCGGGTGATCCGGCCAATCCGTACGGCATGCCCTACACCGTGGTGCCGTCCGGACATGCGTTCGTCAACGTGTCGTTCCAGTACGCCGACGAGAGCGACCCCGGGCCCTACCCCTTCGGGCCGGACACGCCCATAGAGGGCGGGCAAAACGCGACAGGCGACCGCCATGCACTCATGGTGGACCCGGCGACGTGCACCCTCTATGAGCTCTACGACGCGCAGTACAGCGCCAGCGGGTCGAGGGCGGGCTCGGGCGCCATCTGGAACCTCCGTTCCAACGCCCTGCGCCCGGCGGGCTGGACCTCGGCCGACGCGGCGGGTCTCCCGATCCTCCCGGGACTGGTGCGCTACGACGAGGTGGAGTCGGGGAGCATCACCCACGCCATACGGATGACCGCGGAGACAACCGACACGAGTTACGTGTGGCCGGCGCGCCACGAGGCCGGGGCGCGGTCGGACCCCAACCTGCCGCCGATGGGCGCCCGGTTCAGGCTGAAGGCGAGCTTCGACATCAACGGGTTCTCCCCGCAGGCCCAAGTCGTGCTGCGGGCCATGCAGCAGTACGGGCTCATCCTCGCCGACAACGGCAGCAACTGGTACTTCGGGGGCACGGCCGACCCCGCGTGGCCACTGTCGCTAGTCGACGAATTGAAACAGATACCGGCCAGCGCCTTCGAAGCCGTCGACGAATCCTCCCTCATGGTGAGCCCTGACTCGGGACAGGCCCGCTCGTTCGCGGGCCCCGTGACGGGCATGGCCGCGCCGCCGTCGGGGGCGGGCTACTGGCTCACCGACGCGGCCGGCGCAGTGTCGGCGCACAACGTGCCGAGCTACGGGTCCATGGGGGGCACGCCCCTGAACGCACCGATCAGCCACATCGTCTCGACGCCCGACGGCAAGGGCTACTGGTTGGTCGCGGCCGACGGCGGCACCTTCGCGTTCGGAGACGCCGGCTTCTACGGATCGATGGGCGGCACGCCGCTCAACGCGCCGGTGGTGAACATGGCGCCGACGCCGGACGGGGGCGGTTACTGGCTCGTGGCGAGCGATGGTGGTGTGTTCTCGTTCGGTGACGCCCGGTTCTACGGGTCCACGGGCGGCCGCCACTTGAACGCGCCGATCGTGGGCATGGCCGGGGACGCCCAGACGGGCGGCTACTGGCTGGTGGCCACCGACGGGGGGATCTTCGCCTTCGGGGCGCCCTTCTTCGGCTCCACGGGCAACATCCGCCTGCAGCAGCCGATCAACGGAATGGCCACGGCCGCAGGCGGGGGTGGGTACTGGATGGTTGCCGCCGACGGCGGGATCTTTGCCTTCGGCGCGGCGCCGTTCTGGGGCAGCACCGGCGCGCTCCACCTCGTCGCACCCGTCGTGGGGATGGCCGCGGACAATGCCACGGGCGGCTACTGGCTGGTGGCCACCGACGGGGGCGTGTTCTCCTACGACGCGCCCTTCTACGGCGCGGACTGAGCGCGAGCGCTCGGAGCAAACTGTGACGGTCTGACCAGCAACCCACGGGCGCAACGGAGGGCCGTATGGACGAGGGAGCAACGAGTCCCCGGATTCCGGGACGCGAGCCCACGTTCCGGCATCTCGACGACCCGGACGTGCCCTGGCAACAGGTGCGTGCCGTCCGCCGGGCGGACGGCACGGTGGCGTCGGTCTGGGAGAAGTGGCTGGCCTTCTCGCCGGACCCGCTGTACCTGTCCCTCTACGCGAAATGGGACGCGGGAGTGATCCAGCGTCGCCACGGCCACCACAGTCCGCACGTGCTCATGGTGCTGGAGGGTGAGATCCTCTGCGGCGACCGCCGCTGCCCGGCGGGCACGCACATTGAGCTGCCCTACGGGGCCGCCTTCGGACCGTTCGTCGCCGGGCCCGAGGGCGCGCTCCTCTTCGAGGTGATGATGGGCGACCCCCGCGGGTGGGGGGACGATCCGGCGTCGTTCGAACGAGTGCTGGCCGAGCACGGAGCCGAGGCGCTCCCCGATCCCCCGATCGCACTTCCGCCCTGGCTCGAAGACCTCCGGAACCGGTGGGCTCCGGATCAGCCCGGCGAGTAGTTCCGCTCCGGGTCACCTTCCGTCCGAGCGCTCCGTCTCGGGGAACGTGTGCCGCGTCCACGAACGTGGGCGGGGCATGGGGCCTCTCTCCTTACGGTGGGTCGGCATCACCGTCCGCTCCCGCGGTGATCCGGTTGAAGATCGGTAGGGCGAACCACAAGAACACGAAGCCGGCGATCACGAGGCTCACGAGCACCGAGAACACCCAACTGCTCCCCACAAAACTGAAGATGAGGGCGATGGCACAGCTCAGCGAGAAGGCCTCGACGCCGAGGCCGCAGAGCGCCTCGACGTTGGCCACACGGACCAATCTCCACTTCTGGTGCCGCCGGAAGACCCAGCGGTGGTAGGCGACGGGGCCGATGAGAAGAGCCGTGGCCGCAGCGGCGCTGAGCACGCTGAGCCGATACACGTCACGTTGGGCGCCGTTGAGCTGCGCGAAGCGCGCGGAGAAAGGTAGCGCGAGCAGGAAGCCGAAGAGCAACTGGACACCGAGGCCGGCGACGCGTAGCTCTTGGAGAAGGTCGGCGAGGTTGCGGTTGATGCGCTCGCCTGCGTTTTCCGCGTCAGCGTCCGGGCGCGCGGTCGAATCCGGCACGACCACGGCCGGTCAAACTCCGAGGCGCGGCGCGGCCGCAAGATTCCCAGGCCAACGGCTCTGGATGTCGATCAGGTTGGATTGCGCTCCGTCCGAGCCGATCGGCGCGCATACAGCGAAATCGTCAGCCCACAGCTGGTCACGTTCCACAGACGGATCTATACCCAACCCCGCCCAGGCGAGCACCGCCTCGGTGATCGCCCAGTTGGAACGGCAGGGTCGGCCAGAATCAGAGGATGAACCGGGTCGCGATCGTCGGATCCGGAGGCGTCGGCAAGTCCACGTTTGCGGGCGAACTGTCGCGTCGGACCAGGATCCCCGTCATCCACTTGGATCAACATTTCTGGAAACCAGCCTGGGTCCCCACGCCACGAGAGGAATGGGCGGACCTCCAAGTGGCCCTCCTCTCGGGCGAGCGCTGGATTGCCGATGGCAACTACGGCGGAACGCTCGACATCCGTCTCTCCAGGGCCGACACCGTCATCGTGCTCACCTTGCCGAGATGGCGGTGTGCGTTCCGCGCACTCAGGAGGAGCGTGCGTCACCGCGGGCACACGATTCAAGCCGACGGTTGCCCAGAGAGGTTTGACTTCACATTCCTTCGGTGGGTGTGGCGCTATCCCCTCGTTAGTCGGCCACGACTCGAAGAGGCGATTGCCCGGCACCGCGACCGCTTGCGCGTCGTGGAGCTCGCATCACCCTCCGCGATGCAGTCCTTTCTCCGAGGACTGGACTGATGCGGAGCAGCATTCGGACGTCACGGTCCCGACCGGGCAGACTGGTCGACATGGGTGATTCCGTCACGTTTCAACTCGATGGCCATGTAGCCACCATCACGTACAACCGACCCGACGTGCTCAACGCCATCAACGCCGACATGCGACGCGACCTGAATGCGGCGTTCTCGCGCTTCCGCGATGACCAGGACGCCTGGGTGGCCATCGTGACGGGTGCTGGACGCGCCTTCTGTGCCGGTGCCGACCTCCATGGTGGGGCGGGGGCGACGGGTGAGTTTGCCGGTACGTTCTGGGAGAAGCCGACGCTGAATTCGTTCGAGAGCGGCTGGGAGATCTTCAAGCCAGTCATTGCGGCGGTGAACGGCTACTGCCTCGGCTACGGACTCACGCTTGCCACCTGGTGCGATTTTGTCCTGGCCAGTGACCGCGCTGAGTTCGGGCTGCCCGAGGTCAGGCTGGGCGTCCCCGCCGTCGTGGCGTCCATTCGCCTTCCGCAACGCATCAACTGGGCCGACGCCATGGAGTTGCTGCTGACCGGAGAACGCATAAGCGCCGAACGGGCCCAGGCCATGGGCCTCGTCTGGAAAGTCGTGTCTCATGAGACCCTGCTCGACGAGGCCCACGCGTTGGCTGCCCGTCTGCTCGAGGGAGCCCCTCTGGCCCAGCGCGTGATGAAGGAGATGGCGACCCGGACACGCCACATGCCGACGCTTGAGGCCATCCGCTTCGGCGAGACCATGCGGCTCGTCGCCGGTGGCACAGCCGACGCCGTTGAGGGGTTTCGGGCGGCCGGGGAGGGACGACCGCCGCACTGGACGGGACGGTGAAAGGCCGGGAGGGTCGTGCCCCGGTGCCGGGCAGACCGCCACTGGCGGTGTTGATCGGAGGTGCGCCCGGGTCGGGAAAGACCACGCTCGCCGATGTGCTCGCACCGGCCCTCAACCTCCCCGTCCTCCATAACGACGCGCTCTGTCACGGGATCTGGCGGACCCGCGATCGTGCGATGGAACTCGGGCCGGCCTCCGTCGAGCCGTTCTACAAGTCGATGGAGTTGTGGCTTGAGTCTGAGATCAGCTTCGTCGCCGAACGGACCTTCTTCCCGGGTGTCAGCGAGCCCGACGTCGCCCGCAGGCTGACACCCCTCGCCTCTCTCGTCCACGTCCATTGCCGAAGCGCCCGGTCCGCGCAGCGATGGGAACGCAGGATGCGTTCGGATCCGCTGTGTGGAGAGAGCCGCCTCAGCAAGCTGCGTCCACTGGTGGCGCGTCTCGACGAGGAGCTGTGGGAACCCCTCGATTTCCAGTGCCCCGTCCTGATCGTCGACACCGACGACGGACACCGCCCTTCCCTCGAGGAACTCGTGTCCGAGATCGACGTCATGTACAGCCGACCGCTCATCCACGAGCTCGACCGGCCGCGCACCGCGTGAATACCCGTTGAACGCAACCTCGGGCCGACAACGTGACCTCTCTTACAGGCCGTCCGTCATACGTCCGTGAGAGCAGGGTTCCACAGGATCTCCCAGAGGTGACCGTCAGGATCCTGGAAGTACCCGCTGTAGACGCCGAAGGGCCGGTCGTACGCCCGGACCGTGACGGTCGCACCTGCCGCTTCGGCGGCGTCGAGTAGCGCATCGACCTCTTCCCGGCTGCCGACGGCGTGTCCTATGCTGAACAGACCGGAGCCGGGCGACGCGACCGGCACCTTGGCGTCCTTCGCGAGTTCCCGCCGCGGGAAGACGGCGAGGAACAGGCCTCGGTCGAGCTGGAAAACGGCGATGGCCCCGGCCGCCATCTCCTCATCTCCTGGGAACTCGGTCGCAACGATGCCTTCCGACGGCAGTCCCAGGCTCCGATAGAAGGAGAGCGACCGCTCGAGATCCTCGACTGCGAGCGTGATGACGTGAATCCGCGGTTTCATCTGCCTCTTCGTTCGCAACCGCAACCACGGCCCGGATCCGCGGCTCGGCAACGCGCAGGCCGCGGTCCTCTCAGGCCGACCAGAACCGGTCGCTTTCCGCCGGCAGAACCTCCACCATGCGGTACTCCTTCATTTTGCCCTCGGCCGAAAGCCGGATGAGGATGCCCGCAAAGTTGTGTAGCGAGCGTCCGAGCCGTTCAGCCCGGATCTCGACCGTGAAAAGGACCGTCCATCGTCTATCTCGTGTACCTGGCTCACGGTCGCACGGAACGAGTCGGCCATGGCGGCGAAGTCGGGAAACCGCTGCCCCAGGGCGTCACTGCCCTCGACGAGATCCGTCCCACCCTCGGCGTTGGTGATATAGGCGCGTATATCTGCGTCGAAGGATGCCCTCACGGTATCCGTGTCGGAGGACTCCAGGGCGCGGACAAAGCCAAGGACGAAAGCACTGGGCGACTCGGCTGCCATCACCTCGTTCTACCCGTTCAGCCCGTGATTCGCCGTCTGGCTAGTGGCGTTTGCGCCTGTCATGCCGTGATTGGGCTCGCTTCGCCTTCCGAGAACGACGGTTGACGTCACTGTGGGCGGCTGCATGTACCTCTTCGCGTTCCCAACTCTTCCGCCGACGGGACATACCCGCGATCCCCGCGACGATCAGAACGACCGCGAGGATGCTGAAGATCAACACGTAGAACATGGTCCATTAAACCACGGTGGTGCCCAATTCCAGGTTGCGTCGAGAGGTCTTATTGGGTGACCGGTAGCTCTACGCGGCGACCCATGCGATGGCCTCTTCCCGTTGGTCCAAGGAGAATGTCTTGGTCTCTCCCGGGGTCATCCAACCGAAAAGCGCGGTCAAATGGGTCACCCATTCGATGTCTGTGACGACGGCGATGCGTTTCCAACCCCGCAGGTGCTCGACTCCGACCTTGAGGTCCTGCCAAAGCGCACCGCCCGACATACCCTTGAAGTCGGTCATCACGATCACGAACCTGACCTCGCCCTCTGCGAAGGCGCGCTCCAAAGCGGGCAGTACTACGTCGCGATAATCAGCCGCTTCCAACTTCCCTCTGGCCTGGAAGCCGATTACACCTGCCGGTAGATCGAGCAACTCTTCGATCATCTCACCCACCCCGTCTTCATCGCGTCTCACCGAGACTAATGACGATCACCGCGGAGGCACGACCCGGCTACGGGATTCAGACACCGAGCTTTGCGGCGCGCAACTCATCGGCGAGCGTGGCGTCGCCCGTGATCTCGACCCTTGCGGCGCCTTGGCGACCGGCGCCAAACATGGTGAGCTCACCCGGATCGCCGGCCAATGTGAGACCGGGTCCGCTGCCGCTCCGCTTGTCGGCCCGTCCCGGCGAGGTGATCACGACCGTCGCGCGGACTTTCTTCGCCATTCCGCCAGGCCCGACACGTTTCCAGAGGGCATCGGCCAATTCGGGGGAGATCTCGCGCGGTTGCCAGCCCTCTCGTGCGCGTCGCACGTCCTCCACGTGGATGAAGAACTCAACGGTGTTCATCGGCCCGTCGAAGGGACGCAGGAGCGCAGGAGGCCCGCGCCGTACCTTCTCGATGAGCGACTCCCACGGCGTGCGATCTCGCTCGGCTCGCCTCACCTTGTCGGTGTACCCGGCCAGCCGGAGCCAGACCAGTCCGGGCCCGCTGTCGGGCCGCCGTTCACGCACCACGAGATGGGCCGCGAGGTCGGCGGCTGACCACCCTTCACACAGAGTGGGTGCACCGGGTCCATACTCGACAAAGAGGTCACAGAGGGTGTTGCGTTCCTGCTGAGCGAGGCTGGGCGGCGTCATTCCTGCATCTTAAGGAACGACCATCGCCGGATCACCAGGCATCTCGCTCGGTACGGGGATGCATAATCGGCGGCGTGTACCTCGGAATCGCTCACCACCTCGGCTGGGCGGTGGCCGTCACGGCGTCAGCCGACCACGCGGTCGTGGACCGCCGGAGGATGCAGCTGGTCGAGCCCGGGTCGCCGGCCGCGCCGGTTCATCACGAGGGCGGCCCACACCAGCTGCACCGCAAGCCGCAGGCCCTCGACGACGATGCGCTCGCCGCATTGGTGGTAAAAGTGCGCGCGTCGGCGGTCCGTGCCACGTCAGCCGCCCTCGACGACCTCGCCGGTGTGCTACCCGAACCCATCGTCTCGATGTCACTGCGCGCCTGGCCTCCCGACTTTCCGGAGGACATCGCTGTCCTCCGTCGCGTCCCGTACGAGAGTCGCGCCGACTCCGTCATGTATCGCCAGGTACTGGCCGAGGTCGGACGCGTCCGCGGTTGGGCGATCCACCTCTACGAGGCCAAGGACGTCGAAGGCGCTGCCGCCCGCATCCTGGAGGAGCGGGCAGACGAGGTACTGCATCGTCCCCGCGCCGCCTTAGGACCCCCATGGTCCAAGGACCACCGCACGGCGCTCGCCGCGACGATTCTCGCCATAGACAGTGAGCGACGGACTCGCACCTGAGTCCGTGCGGTGTCGGAGGAGCGGATCCGAGGACCACGGGCTGACAGACTGTCGTGGACATCAAGACGTGGGTGCTCAAACGCCTCGGCGAATGGGAACGGGACGGCGCTCGCAATGGTTCTCGTACATGAGCTGTGCCATCTCACGCGTCTCTACGGGAGTGTTGATGCCGATCGGCGTCGCGGATTCTCGGTCCGTCTGGCAGTCGTCGCAGACAACCAACCAGCGGCGATCGGACCGCTGCACGATCTTCGGATGGTGAACTTTTCGCACTGCATAACTCCTGCTCGCCTGGTCGCCAATTCCGCGACCGCGGGCGACTCTACCCACGGCCTGAAACCCGGCTCCAGAGCTGGACGGAAGTCCAGTTCGTACGCGACAGTTTCGTGAACTGGGGGGCTCGCCTGAGTTCGATGTCGATCGACCGGCGGATTCGTCCCAGCGTTCCACGCATGGCCTGAATGTGGTTTCCCGGACCGACGGGGCTCCCTCGCACGGGGAAAGCGCAGGGGTGACAGTGAGCCTTCAACGGTGGTTGGCCACCTCGGCGTCGCGACCCCCCGGCCGAGTGCCGTAAGGGTCACAGGGCCTCAATACGCAAATCCCGAATGGCGGATCAGACCCTCAGACCGGAGACGATCGGCCGCAGGACTGGCGGCGAGCCGCTTGCACTCTCGATGGGCAGGGGCCTAGAAGTAGGGCTGATCTCAGGGCACAGCCAGGTTCCGGACGAGAGCCAGTCCATTCAGCCGGGGGGTCGGTGTGGGAGTCCAGTTGGAGGAAGCGGCGAGCACTGTCGTTCTTGAACGGCTCAGGTCGCTCTTCACACCCAGGTCCGTCGCGCTCGTAGGAGCGACGGAGAATTCCCAGTGGTCGGTGTTCACCTACACCAACCTGCGCCGCTACTCGCCGGAAGTCGACGTCCATGTCGTTCACCCGAGGCGCGGAACCGTCCACGGCCAGCCGGCGCACCGCTCGGTGCACGACATCGCCGAGCCCGCCGACCTGGCCTACGTGATGGTGCCAACCAACGCAGTGCTGGGCGTGGTCGAGGAGATCGCCGACGCCGGGACCAGGAACCTCGTCATCCTGACCGCGGGCTTCGCCGAGGCCGGACCGGATGGGGAGGCGCTCGCAGCCCGTCTCGAAGCACTGGCGACCGAGCGAGGGCTCACCGTGCTCGGGCCGAACGGCAATGGGTTCATCAACGTCGCCGACGGCATCGCTCCTTACGGGCTTCCGATCGCACCACCTCTGGTGAAGGGTCCGGCCGGCATTGTCCTGCAGTCGGGCGGTCTCGCCTCCGCGGTGCTCTCCGGGGCACAGGCGAGAGGCGTGGGCCTCAGCCTGATGGTCTCAACCGGCAACGAGGCGCTCATCGCCGCGACCGACATCATGCGCTACCTCGTCTACGACGAGCACACAAAGGTCATTGCGGCGTTCCTCGAGTCCGTCCGCGATCCCGCCGCCTTCCGCGAGGTTGCGGAGATCGCTCTGAAAATGGGGAAGCCGATCGTCGCCCTGAAGGTCGGACGCTCGGACCAGGGAGCCCGTACCGCGCTCGCTCACACCGGCGCACTTGCAGGAGACGACCGGATCATCGACGCGGCCTTCCGCCAGCTCGGAGTGGTCCGAGTCGACTCGCTCGAGGAAATGCTTTCCACCGCGGGCTATCTCGGGTACCACTCCGATGTAAAGGGACGGCGCATAGCCGCGGTCACGCCGTCGGGCGGAGCCTGCGACCTGCTCGCCGACAAGGCGGCGGCCGAAGGTCTAGAGCTTCCCGAATTCCCGCAAGAGACCCTCGACGAGTTGACCGACTTCCTGCCTCCGTTCTCGAACCCGCGAAACCCGCTCGACGTCACCGGCTACGTCGTGGTCGACCCATCGCTGTCCCTGCACGCGCTCGAGATCGTCGCAAGGCGCGTTTCCGGCCTCTACGACATGATCCTGTACTCGACAAGCCTTCCCCGGACCGAGCCCAAGGACCTGAAACCCATCGTCGACCGCCTTGATACCCTGAGCGAGGCGATAAAGCAGTTTGCTGTCCCCGTGCTCTTGCAGTCCTCGGTCGTATCGGACCTCCCGGCGTACGCGCAGCAGCTGTTCGACGAACGCGGCCTCTACCTCCTGAATGGCATCGAGCTGGGGGTGCGGGCGATAGGGCACGGGGCGCGATACCACGATCGTCGGGACCGCTGCCTCGACGAGGGTCCGGAGCAGAGGCTGGGTCCCGTGCTCCCGCAACCCACTGTCAAAGCACCGCCCGACGCAGCAGGAATTTGGGCCGAGCACCAGGTGCGCGGCCTGCTCGAGGCACATGGCATACCGGTGGCTCCGGCGCAGCTCGCCACCGGCGCTGCGGCAGCGGCCGAGATCGCCGCCACGTACGCATGCCCTCTCGCCATGAAGGTCGCTGCGGCGGGCCTCCTGCACAAGTCCGAAGTCGGCGGTGTGAGGCTGGACATCGACCCACACGACGCACGGGCCGCCTTCGAAGAACTGATGCGAACGACCCCGAGCGCGCAGGGGGTGTTGATCGGCCCCATGCGCGCCGGAGGCATTGAGTTGCTGGTCGGCGTCATGCGGGACCCCGGGTGGGGCAAGGTCCTCTCCCTCGGGCTCGGCGGTGTATGGGTCGAGGTTCTCGGAGACGTGTCGCTGCGGCTTCTGCCGGTGGACCACGACGACGTCACTGACATGCTGGGCGAGCTCAAGGCCGCCCCGCTGTTGAATGGGGCGCGCGGCACAAGGCCCGCCGACCTACATCACCTCGCCGAGGTGATCGTGCGAGTCGCCCGGCTGGCGGAAGCGCTCCCTCTCGACACCATCGAGATCAACCCCCTGCGCGTGGACGGCAGCCAGATAGAAGTTCTCGACGCACTGATCGTCTGGGGCAAGGATCAACCCAAGGAGAACGAACCATGACGAGCAGCCTCCTCGCCGGCCGCACAGCCCTGATCACCGGCGCCAGCCGCGGGATAGGAATGACGATCGCAGAACGCTTCGCCGCCGAAGGTGCCACGGTAGCGGTAACCGCCCGAACGGTCGAGCCCGGAACCAGCCAGTTCGAGGGAAGCCTGGAAGAGACCGTCGAGAGGATCACCAAGGACGGTGGGCGGGCGGTCGCCATCGCGGCGGACCTGTCGAGGCCAGAGGAGCGGGAGCGGTTGATCCAAGAGACCGAAGCCGTCATCGGACCCATCGAGATCCTGGTCAACAACGCGGCCGTCACCTTCTTCACCCCGATCGCCGACTTCGCACCGAAACGCCTGCAGCTGATGTTCGAGGTCCAGGTCTTCGCCCCGATCGACCTCGCGCGGAGGGTCCTTCCCGGCATGGCCGCAGGCGGCCAAGGGTGGATACTCAACATCTCCTCGGGCGCGTCGCGCCACCCCTCGCTCCCGCCGGGCCCGATGTCGCGTGGAGGCGGCACGGTGTACGGGATGGTCAAGGCCGCCCTCGAGCGGTTTACGACGGGGTTGGCGGCGGAGGTGTGGGAAGCGAACGTCGCAGTCAACTCGCTTTCTCCGAGCAGGGTGGTGCGCACGCCGGGCACGGTCTTTCACCATCTGGTCCGCCCCGATGACCCGAACCAGGTGGTCGAGCAACCCGAAGTGATGGCGGAGGCAGCACTTGCGCTTTGCAGTCGCCCGCCTCGGAGCCTTACCGGCCGGGTCGCCTACAGCCAGGACCTCCTGGCGGAGCTGGCGGCTGGGGCCCCGTGAACCAGGTGGGCGACCAGGTGCCAGGCGCCGAGGCGAGCGTGGAACTCGATATGGCGGGATGTTCATATCCGCGGGACTCTTGGTACCGCGCAACGAAGCCGCCGCAGGCTCGTGAACGGCACTCTGGAACAACAGGGAGGGCAGAAGACCATGGACGTCGACCTCGGACCCGAGATCACCGATTTCCGCCTGGAGATGAGAGCCTGGATCGAGTCCAGCGCCCCTCAGGGCCTCAAGAACCTGGTCAATTGGGGTGGCCAGCCGGTTGCCGGTGGCCGGCGAGGCGCGGAAATGCTGACGCTCCGCGAAGACCCGCTTCACCAGGAATGGGAAGCGCGTCTGCAGGACGCCAAGTTGATCTGCCCGCAATGGCCGGTGGGGGTGGGTGGCCGGGGCTGGGACGGCGTGCGCGTGGCAGTTTGGTCTGAGGAGCTGCGCCGGGCCGGCGTGCCGGCGATTAGACGGGGCATGGGCGAGTCGCTCGTCGGACCGGCGATCATCGTGCACGGGACGCCGCAGCAGCGTGAGCACTCCTTGCCGAGGATCGTTGCGGGCGAGGACATCTATTGCCAGGGTTACTCCGAACCGGACCACGGCTCCGACCTCGGCGCGGTCGAGACGCGTGGCGTGGTCGACGGTGACGAGATCGTCATCACCGGGCAGAAGGTATGGACGTCGGGAGCCCAGAGGGCGAACATGATCTTCGTCCTCTGCCGCACCGACCCGGACGCGCCAAAGCATCACGGCCTCTCCTACGTATTGGTGCCCTTTACCCCCGAGAACGGGGTGCGCGTCCAACCCCTGAGGCAGATGTCGGGCGCGTCGGGGTTCTGCGAGGACTTCCTGGAGGGCGCGCGAGCCCCACTGTTCAACATCATCGGCGGGCTCAACAACGGCTGGGCTCCTGCCATGACCACCCTCGGCTTCGAGCGGGGCGGGAACGCCACGACGGCGCACCTCGGTTTCGAGCAGGAGGTGTGGGACCTGATCGACATGGCGCGCAAAAACGGCAAGGCCACGGACCCTCTCGTTCGCCAGCAGCTGGCTTGGTCCTACGCGAAGGTGCAGGTGATGCGCTTCGCCGGCCTGCGGCTGCTGGCCGGGCTCGCCCAAGGGAAGGAGCCCGGGGCCGAGGCCTCGGTCAACAAGCTGTACTGGAGCGAGTTCCACAAGAGATTTGGCGAGATCGCCATCGCCATCGCCGGCAGCGGCGCCATGGTGCGCCCCGACGGACCCGGATACGAGACCGACGACTGGCAGGACGTGTTCTTCTCCAGCCGCTCGGGCACCATCTACTCGGGGACGAGCGAGATCCAGCGCAACATCATTGGAGAACGGGCGCTCGGCCTGCCGAAGGAGCCGAGCGCGGAGAGAAAGTAACCAAGCGCACAGAAAGTAGAGGGAGCAGCCGTGGTACGACTCTGCGAAGGCCGGGTTGCCATCGTCACGGGGGCTGGCCGGGGCCTGGGGCGCGAGCACGCGCTCGAGCTGGCCCGCCACGGAGCCAGAGTGGTGGTCAACGACATGGGCGGCTCGGTCGACGGCGCCGGGAGTTCCGAGGGACCCGCAGCCGAAGTGGTCGAAGCCATCAAGGCGTTCGGCGGCGAGGCCATCGCCAACTATGACGATGTGTCGGACTTCGAAGCCGCCAAACGGATGATCGAATCTGCCATCCAGACCTTCGGCGGCCTCGACGTCCTGATCAACAACGCCGGCATCCTGCGCGACCGCATGCTCGTCAACATGACCATCGACGAGTGGGACGACGTGGTCCGCGTGCATTTGCGCGGAACCTTTGCCCCCTCCCATTGGGCGGCGAACTACTGGCGAGACCGCTCAAAGAAGGGACACAGCAACGACGCGCGGATCATCTGTACCAGTTCGTCGTCTGGCATCTACGGAAACATCGGCCAGACCAACTACGGTGCAGCAAAGGCCGGGATCGCCGCGTTCACCATCATCGGCTCCAAGGAGCTCGCCCGTTATGGGATCACGGTCAACGCGATCGCACCCGGTGCGCGGACCCGAATGACCGAGGAGCTCGCGCGGGCACGAGGCGTAAAGGAACCCCCACCGGGCGAGTGGGACCCGCGTGACCCTTCCAATGTCGCTCCGTTGGTGACGTGGCTGGCCAGTGGCGAGTCGTCCCATATCACCGGCCGCGTGTTCAACGTCGCCGGCGGCCGGATCAGCGTGGCCGAGGGTTGGCACGCCGGACCCGTCACCGACAGAGGAGCACGATGGGATGCCGAGGAACTCGGCCCCATCGTCACGTCGCTGGTGGAGCAGGCGGCTCCGAACGCGGAGACCAACGGTCAGATCCGCGGCCGAACCGAGTCACCCGCTGCCACCGGCTGATCGGTCTTAACCTCCGGCGTCGGTCAGCTGGGAGTGGATGCCCCGCCCCCGGTTGTTACGCGACGCGCGAGCTGGCCGGCGTGCCACTCCCCTGGCTGCGCCTTGCTTGAGAGGGTGAGCCTCTATTCGCGGCGAGCGACAATGCGGCAAGGAAGCTCGGTCTTCTCGTTCAAGTGGTAACTCGCGCAGACGCGGTGGTAACCGTCCGCCACCCACAACGGCGCACCTTGGATGAGCAGGACTGGTGAGAGCTTCTTGCCACCCTTGACTTTCTCGAGATCGGCGGCGACTTCCGAATCCTCAGGTCCCAGCAAGGGCAACCCGGAAGCTCGCAAGATGTCTTTTGCAGCGAAGTGAGTAACCCCCTCTTGTTTGCGCAGGGATTTCACCAGTTTCGCCGCCGTGTCCGCTCCGACCAGCAGCGACAGGTACGACTCGGCCGCTGGATAGTCCTCCGCTTCAGGTTCTTCTTTCCAATTTTCAGTTGCCATGGTGGTCGAGCGTAACGACTGAGAACGCCAGGCCCCTCACGTATCTCGGCAGTCAAGGTGGGACGACAGACCGTGTCGGCGAGCTTTTCCGGCATCTGCCGCCTGCTCACCACATCGGCTCCGACTCCGTGAGTCAGTCGACACGAGGAATCCGCGGCTCATTGTGGACGAGGTGTGTTTCGATGCCTTTGTTGTTCGCTCGAACCTTAAACCCTTAATCTTCGAAAATTTCGAGACGCGCCTTTCCCGCGTCATGCGAATCTCCCGTTTTGCCGCCATTCACAGGGGTATGGCTGTTGCAACTTGATAGGAGATACAAATGGTTGGAGCTGGAGGACTTGTTGCGAGCATTATCGCCATTGCCGTAGGTGCCATTTTGGATTACGCGGTGACTGTGAGCCCTGATCAACACGGATTCAACGTCAACAAGGTGGGCGTCATCCTGATGATCGTCGGTGTGGTGGGAGCTGTGTTGTCGCTGATCTCCATGGTTGTGGCCAACACGCGCCGCCGGCGGACCGTCGTTGACGACGGGCAGGGAAACGTCGTGCGTCGAGTCGATTCGACCTATTAGATCCGCTTGCACTTCTGACCCCGATCAGGCGTCGGATTTCACGATTCACCCCAACACGAAAGGCAATTCATGTCAACGCCCGACAAGGCCAAGAACAAAGTTGAGGAAACAAAAGGTCGCCTGGAGGAGGCTGCTGGGAAGGCCACCGATAACCGTTCGCGAGAAGTGAAGGGTAAGAGAAAGAAGGCGTCTGGAAACTTGAAGCAGGCGGGAGAAAAGGTGAAAGGCGCATTCAGTAAGTAGTTCGCTTCAGCGTGTTCAACCTTTGGGCACGTCAAGATAGACAAGGGAAACGATCATGGCAATAATTTTGTTGGCGATTTTGGTTCTAGTTCTATTTGGCGCGGGATTCGCCATTCACCTGTTGTGGATTGCAGCTGTTGTCTTGGCAATTGTGTGGGTTGCGGGCTTCGCCCTTAGTCGAGGGGAAGGCGCCAGCCGAAGGTCTCTCCGGCGGTAATCGACGTCTCTAGCTGTCTGTTACGGCCAAAGCTCAGTCCACGAACATGGCTTGACTGCGATGATCGCCAAGGAGGCCTCGCCCGGCAAGGGAGGCGGCTTGGGCGCGGTTTCGAACACCAAGTTTGGCGTACAGACTCTTTAGCTGAGTCTTGATCGTATTCTCACTGACGTAGAGGTGGCTGCCGAGTTCGCGGTTGGTCATGCCCGTCGAAAGCAGGGAGAGAATCTCGCTTTCTCGTTCGGTAACGCCGATCTCTCGCCCCGGCCAACGAAGCGCTTCATCGATCTGGGAGTGTTGAGACCTTTGGGTCCGAACGACACGGTCGCCTCTTGCAGCACCCTTGATGCCGTCAGTGATCTGTTGCCGTGGTACAGCCTTCGAGATAAATCCTTGAGCTCCGGCTCGCATGGCACGACGCACCGCCTCAGGTCGATCCGAAAAGCTGAATACCACGATTGCTCCGTTGCTCGGGTCCGCGCCAAGAGCGCGCACCCGTTCCCCGAGAGGTTCGAGCTCTCCGTACGTGTCAAGCAGCGTGACATGGACCTCTCGCTTCGGCTTCTTCCGGACGTCGACCTCGATGACCTGGATCTCCGGCTCGCTCGACTTCAACAGGGCACGGAGGCCCTCCAGGACGATCACGTAGTCATTGACCAGCGCGACCCGGATCGGTTGAGGCACGGCTTCACTCTATGAGCGAAGGCGGCCCACATAATCACCCGATCGGGTGATTGAACGCTGAGGCCCTTTCAACCAGACTGGTGGAGCGGTAGATCGAGGATGAAACTGGCATTTTATTTCAGGAGACACGCGGGCTGTGCCCTATCGAAATGAAGGCAACAACGACAAAGGAATCAAGCAAAAGCCCTGTCGGCGAGTTTTCACTCTCTCACCCCGCTTGCAAGAGGGTGACAGATTTATAGGGCGTCGAAACAAGGATGGAGGCACCTTCGGCGGGAAAGGCGACGGTGGAGGCACCAAAGTGATTGTCCCGTTTGGCGTCAGTGCATATGACTTCGATGGAGGTCGGGTCGTCGCTTTGAGGGGAGAGCTCGATGCCGCCACCTGTCGAGGACTCGCCGAGCACCTGATCGGCAGCTCTGGCTCCCTAGTTGTCGTCGACTTGTGCCAGCTGACCTTCATCGACTCCTCGGGGCTGGGTGCCATTCACGCCGCGAGGCGAGTGGCCATCGAGAACGGGGGCGATCTCGTTGTCTGTCGCCCCAGTCCGACCGTCTACCGAGTGTTGGAGATCACCGGCCTCGACACATGGGTGACGGATTGGGACCCAAACTGGTCGAACCGTTCCCGGTGCTAGGGCATCCCCCTGGCGTAGAGCGTCCTCAATGGTGGCGATTGTCCCAATAGGTGAACACGCGACGACCCTTTTGCTCAGATGGTCCCGAAGTGGACCATGGTGTAGCGGCGGTGGGTGATCCGCCAGCCGGCGGCGGTCCGCACGAGCCGGTCCTCGTAGACCCCCCGCGGGTTGAGCCCGCTCTCTCCGTCGGCGGCCATCAGCAGCGCGTCGACGTAACTCCGGGCGGTCGCTTCGTCACCGTCGACGGCGATGACCAAGTTCGCCAGGCGGTGCATGGTGTGACCCATTTCCGCGTGGCTCGCCTCCATCGACTCCGTGATCGCATCCGCGCTGTCCCAGGTGGCGATCCCGACGTACTCGGCGAGGACGTCATGGGCGAAGCAGGTGCGGAAGAGGTCCCAGTCACGGGTGTCGATGCCGGTCGAGTAGCGATTGAGTACCTCGGCGATGTCCTGTTTGTCGGCCCGCTCGTCGCTCATCCCATTGCCTCCTGGCTCACTTGCACCATCACACCGACGAGGTCGTTGCGGGACAGCCCTCCGGTGAGCAGCCTCGCGCCCTCCCGCAACTGCTCACCGACCATCCAGCTCGGCCCCAGGTGCAGATGGTCGAGGGCGTCCGCGACCACCTCGTCGACCCCGGTGACCCCGGGCAGGGGCGCGTCGGGGTCGTCGACCAGACCGCGCTCGGCACGCAAGCGGCGAAGCGCCGGCGTATCGGTCTCGCCCAGGATCAGGCTGAGCACGTCGACGCCGTGATTGTGCAACTCGGTCCACAGTGCTTCTGCGAAGACCATGTCGAAGGCCTTGGTGGCGCCGTACACAACCATGTTCGGTGCACCCGCGAAAGCTGCTCCTGAGCTGACGATGATGATGCCGCCTCGGCCCCGTTCGACCATGGCGGCGCCGTAGTGATGGCAGAGCTCGGCCGGCACCATGCAGTTGCGTTGGATCATGCCTAGGGCGGCGGCTACCGGCAAGTCCAGGAAGGGTTTGTAGTTGGCGTCGGCACCGGCGTTGTACATCAACAGCCCGATCTCCAGGTGGGCTGTCGCCTCAAGCACCGACGCTGCGGCACCCGGCTCGGCGAGGTCGACGGCCAGGCGACGTACGTGGGCCCCCGGAGACACCGAGCGGATACCGTCGGCGATCTCGTCGAGTACGTGTTCTCTACGGGCGAGCAGCACGACGTTACAGCCGCGTCGAGCCACCGCCTCTGCGAAGGCAGAGCCGACGCCTTCCGATGCCCCGGCGACGATCGCCCAGGGACCGTACCTCTCTGCGAATTCCATTACCTCTCCTTCGGCCATTGGGGTGCACGACGATACGGGTCGGACCCTCGGAACGGCGCGCCCGCTCCAAGGCTTCGGGTGCGCCGTCGAGCATCGCGGAGGTCATGCGCCGATGCACTCGAAGATGACCGGCATCGCTTCGGCGTCCACGTCGTTTCGATCGTGTCGGAGGGCCAGGTTACGCAAAACCCGAGTGGCGGATCCGGCCATTAGACCTGCGACGATAGGCCGGCCGGAGGCCGGCAGGGTGCGATCCCTGTAACACAGCACCCTCAAACAACATCAAAATCCTCGATGCGCGCTTGCCACAGTTGCATGCGCCTCGAACGGCACCATGGAGGCACCCCTCGGCCCGCAATGGAACGCGCGTTATGGGACACCTATCGAAGTGCAGATCGCCGAAAATGCGCGAGTGCCGAATTTGAGACGTCGATCACGCTCTCGCAGATTCCCATGATCAGCCACAGGTAGGCCAAAACCCTTGACAAGATGCGGCAGGTCCCGGTCGCAGATCGCCATGCTCGACGTGACGAGGGTTACTAAGCAACCCTGTCTGGCAAAGCGCGAATCACCGCAGCGGTGCGGTTGGAGACCTGCAGTCGGCTGTAGATGTTCTCCAGGTGCGTCCGCACCGTTCCCTCCGACAGACCGAGCTGGCGAGCGATCTGGATATTGGTGCGCCCACCGGCAATCAGGTGCAGCAAGTCCCACTGGCGAGGGGTGAGCTCGGGCACGGGGCTCCTGTGGCGCTCGGCATCGTGGTAGGCCTGCTGGAGATGGGGCCGGAGCAACGTGAGCAGCGCCCGGTCGCGCTCGGAAAAGTCAGAGCCTGATGCGCGCTCAAAGAAGAGGCGAACGGTTCGGCTCGGCCCGGCGTCGGGCCCCGGAGGTTCGGACAGGCACAGCTGGATGTGGTTATCGAGTCCCTGCGGCCGCATGATTTCGCGATACATCGCCGTGGAATGCCACTCGCGGACCGAATAGAAGTCGTGCACTTTTACGATGCTGCGCCGGTCGCCGCTGCGGTCGGGGTAGTTACAGACCTGGCAGTCCCAGTACGCCTTCCAGAACACCCGATCCAAGTCCTCGTCGCCTGGATCATCCTCCCCGTCTTCTTCTGGGTTTGCTGGGTGAACCAATGCTGCTGCAGGGCGGTGTCGTAGCCATGGCACAACAAGCGGTCGCAGGGGATCTGGTCCTTCAGGTCGCTCAGTAGCGAGAGCGGCAATCCCTGGGGGGGCAAGTCCGAACGTACCTCCGAGACGACCCCAGCCAGGGTCCGCAGGTCCTGTTCGCTGGGGGAGAGACGAGCCACCATGGCGGTCCCCTTTCTCCTTGCAGGACCCAGGTTACGGCACGTCACAGTGCGTGGGTATCCGTAAAACGTCGGATAGAGGATCGCCCTTGGATCCGCTCATACTGCCGATCAGACACAACCCGTGTCGTGATCCAAGGAGGTCATCATGAGACACACCAACTTCGTCCGCCGTGCCACCAGCCTCGGTGTCGCCGCTGCCAGCAGCTTGCTGGGCTTCTTGCTATTTGCACCTCCCGCGTTCGCCCTCGTAGTGAGGCCTGTCGGGGACGGATCTTCTTCCCCCGTGACGCCCCCAATAGCTCCATCGACGGCCCACAGCGTCGTCGGCGGCGGCACGGCCGGATGGCAGATCACCCTTATCGTCGTCGGAGCCGCGCTGATGGCTGCCACGGTTGCGGTTTTCACGGACCGTGCCCGAACCGCGCACCGCAAGCTGAGGGTGTCGGCCGCCTAGGGGCCAGGATGGCGAAGCACGAAAGTTCCGTGAGGCTCCGCAGGGGGTCGTTCTGAACGACGGGTCTGGGGAGTTGCAGGTGTCCCATAACGCCCGTCCGTCAATCGTGCTGAAGGTGCCTCCGTACGCCGGGTAGAGGGCGCCATGATCGGGTGGGGGAGTCCACGCTTCAATGGCCCCGGCAAGCCACCATGGACGGGTGACGCGACCTCCTACCCGCGCGACAGTTGCGGAGGCCGCTGAAGCCCTCCGTCGTCTCCTCGCCGCCATTGACGCCGGGGAGATTGACGCGGACGACCCGAAGGCGAGAGCACTGCGTCGGCAACTGGAGGGAGCCGCGGCGGCATGGGAAGAGGTGTCGCGAGGGAGGGAGAGGGAGCCGAAGAAGGCGAAGTGATGACCCGTGGACCCTGCCCCATACAGCATGTACATCACATATGGGGCAGGCTCCGCCCAGCAGCTGTGGCGACTCGTTCGAGAACGCCGGGTGCGTAGATTGTGCTCCGATGCACTGTTTCGCGGGCACCCAGGAAGTCCCATGGCCAGACTGACGTATGTGGCGATCGCGTCTCTCGACGGCTATGTCGAAGACGAGCAGGGCAAGTTCGACTGGGTGGCTCCGGATGAGGAGGTGCACGCGTTCGTCAACGATCTGGAGCGGCCAGTCGGCACCTATCTGTATGGACGGCGCATGTACGAGACCATGGCCTACTGGGAGACCGACGACGATCGACCCCCTGTGTACCAGGACTACGCGGAGATCTGGCGTGCGGCCGAGAAGGTTGTCTACTCCCGGACGCTTCAGACGGTGTCCAGCGAGAGAACCCGAATCGAGCACGAGTTCGACGCCGCGGCGATTAAGCAACTGAAGAAGAGCTCGGGAACCGACATCGCTATAGGTGGAGCGGAGCTCGCCGGCCAGGCGATTGCCGAGGGGTTGGTCGACGAGACCCATCTCCTCCTCGGGCCGGTCTTAGTTGGCGGTGGCAAACGTGCCCTGCCCGCCGGCGTCCATGCCGAGCTCGAGCTGTTGGACGAGCGCCGCTTTCGCAACGGCGTCGTATACCTCCGCTACCGCAACCAGACCTGAGCTGCCAGTCGGAAGCGCACTGGTGCCCCACCAGTACGCCGGCTGTGGGCGGGACCAGTCAGCCCGCAAGACCTTGTGGATCGGAATCCACCGAAGGCAATGCGGGGCGCTACGTGGATGCTGACCGCCAGTGAAAAGCCGCGTCCAGGTCGGCGTAGTCTCTAAGCAATATCGAGGAGAGAGGAGCTTGTCATGGCCGAGAGCGTGTACAAGGTCATAGAACTCGTAGGTACGAGCGGGGAATCCTGGGAGAAGGCCGCCAGCGCGGCGGTGACCACGGCAAGCGCGTCGTTGCGTGACCTTCGAATCGCCGAGGTGGCTGAACTCGACCTCCAGCTCGAGGATGGGAAGGTCAAGGCGTATCGAGCCAGGGTGAAAGTTTCTTTCAAGTACGAAGGTGGCGACTGAACTACGTCAACGTTCCCGACAACTGAGTGTCGGATGTTCGTGACCTCGTGTCGGAGGTCACGGGACCAAAAGCGAGGCGTGTACTGACTTGGACTGAAGCTCACCGGCGGGTGCCTCCGAACGCCGGATCGTGGGCGGCTATGCGACTGCCATACTTCGTGAGTGGGCGAGTCGCAACCACCGAGCCGATTAGAGGTGGTGCTTCAAGCGTCAACCCTCCGAAAGCTCTGGTGGCGATCAAAGTGGCGATTTCTCAGCAACCGGATCGTCTGCTCAATCCTGGGACACAAATTGAGAGTGAACGTATCGGTTCGGACTGCCTTCCTGAATCCCGATTCCAGCGTGGAACCGACCAGGGCGAGGGTTCGGCGATGCCGGTGTGGGCAGAGGGAATCTCCGCCCGATTGAAGGCCCCCCGATGGGGTCTCCGAAACGCCGGGACGGTGGCCGCCAGAGAGCGCCGGATCAGAAGTCATAAGGCAGGACCTACGGGTCGGTGCTCGGAGGTACAACTGCTACTCCGGTGCCATTTCCAATCTCGTATTCGACGAGTTCGATGGCCTGATTGATGGTGATCCCGTCGTCGTCTGAGATGTCAGCTATCGCAGCGAGGTCTCGAAGCTCCTTACGCAGGGCTTCTCGATCGACCTGCCAAGTCTGCTCACCTTCTGTGCGTAGCTGGAAAGCCGAAGTGCCTAGGCGGTCAACAAGGTGCGTGTCCAAGAAGACTGCGTCTTGAGACTGAGACCCGACGATGGCAACGAAACCTGCCAGAGGCCAGCTACGACCGGCCCTGTAGTTGTGAGTCCATCTCTGGAATCGTTCCGGCTTACGCTTGAAGATCACCCCTGTAGCTTGCCTTAGGGCCTGCCGCGGGATAGGTCGCGCGATTCACGCAGCGATGCTGTAGTTCCATTCGCAGTGCCAGTCATGGGGCCGTAGCGGGATGGCCGCGTAGTCACGGTCACTGATCTTCACGCCGGTGGGGTACCAGTTCGGGTCGTAGCCGCATTGAACGGCGAGACCAGCCTTGGTCTTGGTGGCGGCGATGAGCTCGACGATGGTGCGAAGGTCGGTCAGCGACCGGCCCCTCCAGTTGAGCGAGATGAAGCTGAAGAGACGGTGTTCGATCTTGTTCCACTTCGACGTGCCGGGCGGATAATGACAGACGGTGATGCTCAGGCCGGTCTCGGCGGCGAGCTGGGACAGGTGGTACTTGAAGGCGCGCACCCTCGGGCCGTTGGACCCGCCGGCATCCGCGGTGATCAGCAGCGTGGAGGCGTCTGGGAAGCGGGCCCGGCCCATCTGGTCCCACCAGCGCCGGATCGACTCGACGGCGAACTCGGCCGTGTCAGCGGTGTCGCCGACCGATACCCAGCCCTCGTCGTTGCCGACGTCGTAGACCCCGTAGGGGATGGCCTTGGCGAATTCACCGAGGGCCCGATCGGCGAAGTCGTGCACGTTCACTCGGGTGGGCTCGCCCGCCGGTTGCCATTCGCGCCCCCCGTTGGCGTAGTTGCCGATCAGCTCCTTCTTCTTGGTATCCACACTGATGACCGGCTCACCGAGCTTGAGCCGAGCCGTCACCACCTTGTTGATGTAGGCGAACTGGCCGTCGCGGTCCGGGTGCGACGTGCCCTCGTTCTGCTTGGCCGGCGCCTGGAGGCTGTAGCCCATCTGGTGGAGCAACCTGCGCACCAGCTCCGCCGAGGCCCGATACCCCTGGGCCTGGAGGTCGCCGGCCAGCTCGTAGGTCGATTTCAGTGTCCAGCGCAGCGCCGACATCGGCGTGCCACGCGTCGAGGGATGGACCAGCTCGTCGAGTGCTTCGGCCAGGCCGGGCTGCTTGTCGGTCGCCGGCTTGTCCCCTCCGCCGACGGCGCGCTGGCGATCAGTTGGCTCGACCCCATCACGCACTTGTGCAACTGACTTGTAGATCGTTGAAGAACTCATCCCCGACGCTTCGACCACGCGAGCCTGCCCTCCACGACCCAACGCCACCGCCATGGCGCCCGTCACCACGCGAGTCTGTAGCTCGTTCAAGTGCGGCAGCACCGTGTCGAAGAACCCGGTGAGTTCCTCAGGCGACAGCTCCACACGAAGAGCGTACTACCTCGCGAGTTAACCTATGGTGGACCCTTACGCAAGTCAGCCCCTGACTGGCGGAGACGCATATTCGTCTTGCCGTGTATTCCTCCCGAATCTGGTCAGGACTGTACTCGTAGAGCGACATAGTTTCTCCAGTCCGTCCCCAAAACTTTCGTTCGTTGCGCCACGCGCCAGGGCCGGCGGTCGATGAGCTTGGCCAGAACCGGTGCGGGCACCGTGGCGAGCAGTGCATCGAGAGCGGCCGTGCGCGCGGCCCTGGTGATTCCCTGGCGGTTGAGCCGTTCGGCGAGTTGGTCAGGCTCGATCGGTTGCCCGGCGCGACGTCCGGGGAAGAGCCAGTCGCTGCGGGGATGTTCGGCACCGCTGACGTTGCACCGTTGCTCGGTGAGCATCTTCACGAGCGAGGCCAGTGGAGAAGGCACCGGGACGAGGTCGTCGCCCATGCGCAGAGCGACGCCACCCTCTGCCGCCTCGAAGTCGTTCGTGCGCAGCCGGTTGACCCGCGTCAGCGGCAGGGCGTAGAGCAACACCAGGCAACCGGCCACGCGGTCGACCAGCTCGAGGGTCTCATCGCCGAGCATGCGAGCAAGCAGGTCGAGACGCGCGTGTTCGGGGATCCCTCGGGGAGCGCTCGGCCGGTCGGGGGGCAACTCGAGCGTGGCCCGCCGGTGCGTCCGCATGGACCAGCGCAAGAACGAGCGAGCGTGCAAGCAGGTGCTCGGGCCCTCGGCGAAGAAGGCGTCGATGTCGCCCTGGGTGCAGGTCACCAGATCCCGCTCCCGTTGGCGCAGCCAGATCAAGAGACGCACCGCACTGTTGGTCTGCGCCCGCGCCGTCGAATAGCGACTCTCGGTGAGCGTGCCTGACTCGGCCATGGCGGCGAGTCGTGGGCCGTGGTGCCAGCGCAAGTAGGCGGCGACGAGTTGGCGGTCCTTGGAGTGCTCGACGCCGCGGACCCGGGCCTCGGCCCAGCGCTCATACGCGGCGAGGTAGCGGTCGCGTTCGGGCAGGACGCCATGGGTCACCAGCAGCTCGCGCAGATGCTCGCGCCCGTTGGACATCGCGAGCGCGTCGAGACCGTCGTGGCTGAGCGGCACGACTCCGGTGGAGAGGGCGCGGATGCGCTCCGCGGTCGCCCGGCGGCTGAGCCACGACAGCCCGCCCCGGGGCACCTCCATGGCGCCGAGCGCGTCGACGAGTGGCACGAGCTCGGCTCGGACGCTGCCGGTCCCGTCGTCGAAGAGCCGCTCGAGGAGGGCCCGCAGCGAGCAGCGCCGGCATTGGTGCAAGGTCCGAAAGTCGTCCTCGGCCCCACAGCCGGCACACCGAAGGGCTTCGGCGATCCCGCCGCAGGGGGCGCACACGGCGGCTTCGCCCACAGCACCGCCGGGCAGCGAGCGCGTGAGCCCGCAGAGCGGACAGCGACCGTGGCGGAGAACGCGTCGAGTGGCACATGTCGCGCACAGCGGACCGCCCGGCCATGTCGGACGCCTCGTGGTCCTCCCGCAGCCCCCGGCGCACGCAGAGCCCGTCATTGCTGGTTCTTCTCGCTGATGCGGGCCCGTCGGGGTCGGCGGGCGACAGGCTTGGACGCCTTGGACTTGGTCGGGGCCCGGCCCACGCTCGCCGATGTCTCGATGAGGTCGTCGGGCGTGCAGGCGAAGATGTCGCACAGCGCGGCCAAGGTCACGAGGGAGAGGCGTTCGGGGACGCCGGTGGTGAGCCGATAGACCTGGGCGGCGGACAACTCGACACCGCGCTCGGCCAACAGCGGGCGCAGCTCGGTCGTCTGCCAGAGCCCATGGGCGGCCATGACCACGCGCAGGTGCCAGCGGTACTCGACCCGACGGCGCGCCCTCACTGTGTTCTCCGGCGCCGTGCGGCAGCTTCGACGGCCCCGTCGAGTGCGGCGCGCAGCGTGCGGGTCTTGTAGTCCGACGACACCGAGGTGTAGATGGCCAGAGTCGAGGCATACTCGTGGCCGGCTTGTTGCTGGACGAACAGGGCGTCGAAGCCGTCCTCGATGAGATGGGTCACATAGCTGTGGCGCAAGCAGTGCAAGGTGAGCCCAGAGGGCAGACCGGCTGCTTGGGCCGAACGGACGAAGGCCGCGTTGATGCGGTCCTCGCTGACGAGCGGTCCGCGTTCGGAGGGCCACAGTCCGGCGCCGGCGGTCTGCATGGTCGGCCAGACGTCGTCGACCCATTCGGAGAGCACCTCGGTCGACCAGCCGAACACGGTGAGCACGCCGCGCCGACGCGGCGGGCCTCCCTTGGCCGCCTTGCCGAAGCGCACTTGGCACACCCCGTAGTCGCCGAACTCGGGTGCCTTGGGATTGGCGCTGAAGTCGCTTCGCTCGAGCATGCGGACCTCGCGTCGTCGGAGTCCCCAGCCATAGGCGACCTTGAGCATGGTGGCGTCGCGGAAGGCCGGGACCCAACCCTTCTTGGTCGTGGCCCCGATGGACTCGACGTCGTCGTCCGCCGCGTCGAAGAGCGCCTGGAGCTCGATCCGCGTCAGCGAGCGCCGGGCGGGCCGTCCTTCGTACTCGCTCGAGTGGCGGGCCAGGTTCTCGGCCCGGCAGATCTGCACCGGTGCGGACCCGAACTGGGCGAGGCACGACGTGGCCCAGCCATACGCGGCGTCGCACACGAAGTCACAGAAGGCGCCAACGGCCAGCTGGTAGCTGCGGATGGTCGAATGCGCCAGTCCATCGTCGGCGCGCAGTTCGCCCACCCAGGATTCGAGGTGTCCGGGCGACCACTGCCAGGGCCAGACGTCGCTGTGGAGGCGAAAGCGCCGCACCAGGCGCTCACGGGTGTCGATCGTCTTTTCGTTGAGACAGCGCGACAGCTGCTGATCGCGCCACGCGGCCAGCATCGCCTCGAATGCGTCACCGGCGGCGCGGGCGTCAGGCGACTCCGCCTCCGCCAGCCACAGCCCTCTTGATCGACCCATGCCAGCCCCTTCCGTGCGTCGTAGTGAACGCGGGATTCAATCATCTGATGCAATCGAACCCGGGGATGCCCACGTCAAGGCACGAAAGCGACCGCCAGCAACCGTCCGCCGTTCGACAACTTCAGCTTGCAAAGGTGCAGGACGCACGCCTGAGCGCGCGTCGCACGAGAACATGCATCAGATGCAATATGCGGCGTAAATCCCCATACGCCGGATCGGTGACCAGGTTCACACGCTCCCGCCGGAGACTTTGTATATCTCAGGTGCGGGGACAACACTCGGTGAATATTGTGCGTATCCGGTGAACCGATTGCTTCTGATCTGCGTCGCTCTCGCCGCAGGGCTCACGGGTTGTTCCGGGGGCGGCCCTACCCAGGCCGAGACATCGGCCTGTGTGCCATTCCTGCACCTACAGCTTCCAACGCCGAGGTCAGGAACGGGCTTCATAGTAATCGTGCCTGCCAAAGGGATTACCAAACTGCTCAACTCAGGCGACCCCCGTCTTCCTCGGATCGTTTGTTTCGAAGGTTCGACCTCACTCGATTGAAGGCTTTTGATCTCAACCTTTTTCGCGTCTTGGACAAGAACCGACGACCCGCGACATCGTCTCGGAGTGCCGCCATCTCCTTGGCAGTTGACCGCCCCCAAACGATGCTCCTATGGTTTGTCAAGAGCGAATTGTGAGCGCGGGAGCGCGGCGAACACCTCCCGGACGACGTAACGCTTGAGGCAGCGGATCGCCTCCTTCTTGGTCCGCCCATCCTTCATCCGCCGCTCGATGTAGTGCTGGGTCCTTGGGTCATTGACCATCCGAGTGAAAACGATGTGCCATAGGGCCGAGTTGGCCTGGCGATCACCGCCACGGTTGAGGCGGTGGCGCTCCTGCTTGCCGCTCGAGGCGTCGAGAGGAGACACCCCGCAGAGCTTGGCGAAGGTCGATTCGTTCTTGAGACGCTCAGGGTTGTCGCCGGCCGCCACCAAGAGGGCCGAGGCCACGTCGGTGCCGACCCCGTCGATGGCGCTCAGCTGAGGGGCGGTCTCGGCGACGAGGGACTTGAGCAGCCGGTCGATCTCTTTGACCTCCTTTTCGAGGGAGAGGGCCCGGCGCGCCAGGGTGCGCAAGGTGAGCTTGGTCAGCGTCGTCACATCCGTCCGTCCGGTGTGGCGATACGCGCTGGTCAAGGTGAGGACGTTGTAGATGGAGAGGCCGCGTAGCTCCGCGCGCAGCTCGTCGGGCGCGGTCGAGATGAGGCTGCGCATCTGGTTGATGGCCTGGGTGCGGCTGCTCCTGGCCGAAGAGCGGGCGACGCGCAACACCCGCATGGACTCGACGTTTCCGTCCCTGGTCTTGGCCGACCCCGTGGCGTCACCCCCCTGGGCTGCCCGAGCCGCCGATATGGCGTCTTGGGGGTCGGACTTGCCCTTGCGCCGACGGCGCTGGCGGTTGGGACGGTCGACCTCGACCACGGCGATCTGGTGGAGCAAGAGATGCCGTGTGAGTCCGGCGCCGTAGCTGCCGGTCCCTTCGACGCCAACGAGCTCGATGGTGCCGAAGCCCTCGAGCCACGCCAGCAGCTTCTGATAGCCCGCGGCCGTGGTGGCAAAGCTCTCCACACCAAGCAAGGCGCCTCGCTCGTCGAGTGCGGCTGCCACGTGCACGTCGAGGTGCGTGTCGACCCCGCCGGTGATGCGGCGCGCGATAGTGGTCATCGTCATCCTTTCCTTCGCTGGGTTGGGTGGCACCGCACCAGTCAGACGATGGACAGGACAGCGATGGGCCTGAGCGGCAGGCTCCTATGAGGTCACTCCGTCGGACTGGCTGGTGTCGGGTACGCGTCCGAGCCAGGCCGACGAATCGACTTCAGGACAGTCCGAGAGGACGTCAGCCGGTTTTGATGGAGTCAGACCTGGCTCGGGCACGCACCCACACGCTGACCAGTTCTCCCTCCGCAGTGGTGGACCGTCAGCGGCCTAGCTCAATCCTCGCTGCCGGCTCGGAGCGCACCTCAAGCACCTAGATAGATAATTGCTCCAGTTCATCCGTCGCCGAGCGGCACTTCCGGGCGTGTGGACAACTGTCCTTTCCCCAGAGCCGTCGGTGATGTGATCGGGAGCCGACTTAGTGTCTCGAAGCCCACCCCCTACAGCCAAGCGGTCAGCTGAGGGGTTGGATGGTTTTCGAGCGATTCAAGCCCCAGGAGCGCGGTAGTTCCCCTGCTTCTTTGTGGCGGCGTCGATCTCGTCGGGCGTGAGAAGCACGACCATCCGCGAGATGACGCCACCGGTAACCCTCGCTGCCAGCGCGGCTGCCGCGGCTGTGACGTTGTCGGGCAAGTCGGCAATGATGTATGCGTCAGCCTCACCGAACGCGAAGTAGAAGGTTTCGAGGCTCCCACCGAGGCTCTCGACCAGCGTCTTCGATGCGGCGACCCGGGACGAACCACCCTCGGCCATGAGGCCCTTGGCCCCATCGAGGCTGTACTTCACCTCAACGAGATACTTCGGCATGCGAACCTCCTTTGAGCGCGTGGCTCCAGCGATCATATTCCGATGACTCTTCGTCCCTCTCACGAGACGACAACGACTGTCAACTGCCCCGTACCGCAGCCTGCGGCCGCAACCAAACACCGCCATGAACTGGTCAAGGCGCCGGCCAGCACAACGTCAACGGGTTCCGCAACCACCACATCACAGAGCAGCTCTATCGTCGGCGAGCCATGACCCGTGCTGAAGCCCACCGTCGCTGCGAACGCACGTCCCGGCTCATCGTCAAGATGCGTGGGCACGGTCTCGTGGCCAAGGTCCCTCGATCACGGCTCTACCGAGTCACCCCTTATGGTCAACGGGTCATGACGGCAGCTCTGGCGATCCATGGCGAGAACTACGCGCGTCACTACCTCGAAGCGGCATAGCAACGGGTGGGTTGTCTCGCACGACACGCAAATTCTTCGCCCTACTGTTATACCGCCGGAACGGTGCACCAGCTCCAATGCATCGGCGCGATCGTAACATTCAGGGATAGAAAGTCTTCGCGGGTTGCACGTCATCTTGAAACTCGCTGTGTCCACTCCCTGTTCCACTCCCGGTACCCTCCAGCTCATGGTTGATCCACGCCGGTCTACTGCCGACAAGCCATGAGCACAGGAGCAAAGGACAAGAAATGACAGACGATGTCGCCGTGCTGCAAACATCCGTCGGGCGGTTGCGCGGGATCGTCGAGCGGCTCGACCCGAGCAGGCTCAAAGACCAAGCCTTCCCGAGCGAGTGGACCATCGCTGACGTGCTCTCCCACCTCGGTTCCGGCGCAGTTATCCTCCAGCGTCGCTTCGACGACGCCGTCGCAGGGAGCGAAACCCCATCGGAATTCGCGCAGTCCATCTG
Source organism: uncultured Acidimicrobiaceae bacterium (assembly GCA_963834405.1). GTDB lineage: Bacteria > Actinomycetota > Acidimicrobiia > Acidimicrobiales > RAAP-2 > Bog-473. The sequence continues at coordinate 109,024 of CAWIBX010000007.1, forward strand.
GGATGCCTGGAACGCCAAGACATCGGAAGCCCAGGCCACCGAAGCCCTCATCGCCGACCAGGCCTTCGTCGACCGTGTCGGATCGCTCACCGACGAGGAGCGGAGCCGCTTCGAGTTTTCCATGGGGCCGATGACCTTCGACTTCGCTGGATTCATCGGACTGCGGCTGAATGAGCACGCCCTGCACACTTGGGACATCGAGGTGACCTTCGACCCACATGCCCAGGTGGCCCCCGACGCGACCCAGCTCGTCGTCGACAACCTCCAGATGATCACCCGCTTTACAGGGAAACCCTTCGGCACGGACCGCCATGTCACCGTCCATACGATCGAACCGCAACGCGACTTCACAATCACGATTCGAGCTGACGCCGTCTCGTTGGAGCCCACCGAGCGTATCGATGAGCCGGACCTCGAGATCCCTGCCGAAGCTCTCGTCCGACTCGTCTACGGCCGTCTGGACCCAGATCACACGCCTCCTACCCGCGGACCGGCCGACCTCGACGAACTGCGATGGGTGTTCCCAGGCCCCTGATGGTCGGTACCTCGACCGACGCCGATCGTCTCGATCCGGGTAGCCCAGTTCGCCGGGACGGTGGCCAACGAGCCGGCTGCATGCAGCCACGCCAGTCGCCGAGACCGAGCGGCCAGCTTGCGGTACTCTCCCGACCCGGGCTCGATCACCGGGGAGGTGAACATGGCTGATTCCGATGCGAGCAGTGAAGTCTTGGCAACCATCGAAGAGATGACCGCGGCGCTCAACTCCAGCGATGCAGACACGTTGGAGTCGCTGCTTTCCAACCGTGCGGGATGCATCCACATTGGTAGTGACCCCGACGAGTGGTGGACGAAGGATGAGCTGGTAAGCGGTATCGCGGAGGCCATGTCGGTCGAGGGAAGTCAGATCCGCGCCGAGCACGGCGAGACCACTGTGCACGTGCTCGGGGATGTGGCCTGGACAGAGGGGACGGGCAAGTTCGTCGACGGCGAGGGGCGCGAGCGTGGGACCCGGATGACCGGTGTGTTCGTCCGAGAAGACGGCCGATGGAAGGCCGCCCAGGTCCACGCCTCCATCGGCGTACCTAACGACCACATCTTCGCTTCCTAACCACTTGGTCGAGGCCGGTTACGGCGTCGTGCTGCTCGTGCCCGCAGCACCCGAACTGTTGAAAGGGTCGTTGCAATGACCCGAAGATCGGTCCATGCCGTCCGCTAAGGACCGGTCCAGCCTCGCCCGGTTGTGTGTCACATGAGGAGTCGAAATCGCTAGCCACTGACCTCAGGGTTTCCAGGACTCCTAGAACTGCTCGGCACTGCCGACAGGAGGCACCCAGTCATGGCGGTTCTTCGTGTAGAGCTCCATGCCGGGGGCAGGCAGCTCAGTGCCCACGACGTTGCCAGCAGCGATTCCAAGGATCGCGGCTTGGCCGTCGGAGACCCAATAGACGGTCGATCCGCATGTCGGGCAGAAGTTGTAGGTCACAGAGGCCCCTGCAGCGTTCCCGACACCGTCTATCTCCAGCCCGTTGTACGCCTTGGTCTCGCCGCGAACCTCAATCGGCTCGTCAGCGGCAAAATACGCTCCGACCTGAAAGGCGCTGCCCGTCCGTTTCTGGCAGAAGTCGCAGTGGCAGATTGCCACCATCATCGGTTCGCTCTCAACGGAGACCTGGAGCCGACCACAAGCGCACTCGGCCGTTAGTGGTCACGCTCTCCATCGTTGCACAGGTTCCTTCGATCACATCTAGATCGTGCTGACCCCGTACGCCGGACTTGGGTGGCATTCTGACGGCATGTACGACTACCTGAACGGCGCACCGAAACGCGTGAACCTCGGCTTCGTACCGTCGCCCTCTGGAGGCGGGATGCACGCGGTCCAAGTCGAGGAGCTCCACAACTGCTACCTCGTGTTGCAGGGATACGCCCAGGAGCAAGGAGACTCCGATCGGGTCGAATGTCCGGCGCTCGTCACCGGCATCGTGTACACGCAGGTGGTCTTCGGGTAGCCGAATGAAGAAGCCTTCTGGAAGGACTCACGAGGTGGGCTCGATCACGGGTTCTACGAGATCGAGGGATCGAGTTGGGGTCAGGCGATCGACGACTACAACAGCCGATCGTTCGGAAAGGCTTACTTTCGCGACGGGTCCAAGAGACACTTCTTCGTTGGGTCCAAAGACGCCTCGTGCCAACTCCTGGCCGACGATCTCGTGGTTGAGCCATTCCCAGGTCGCCGGTTCGGAGAGGTCGTGGACCTCATCCCGGGCCGCATACGCGACTACTCCCACCGATCCTGAGCCTGCCCCCGTACGCCGTACATGAGGAGTGGGTGCCACCCTGCGGCACCATGGTGATGCCCCGTTCGACCGAAGTGAACATTTTGGGGCGCTTCGGAATTCAGCCGGGTGTGATCGTCGCCAGCAGTCCCCAGTTGGGCTTGCCGGCGCAGAGGGCGACCACAACGAACGCTTCCACGGCGGCCCCAGAAGCGTTCGGGGAGCAGCGAAATAACCTGGGGCTGATGGCACCTTCCGGCTCGTCTCATCAGCCCCCAGGGGGTGCTACGCCAGAGGAGGTGGCCCTCTGGGGCTTCCCACCCGATGCTGGCGCGTACGCCGATGGCGTGTCCTATTTCCAAGATGGCATGGCGGCCGTCACGGTGAGCTTCCCTGGTAACCGTCCGAGCCTCAAGAAGCTAGTTCGTTGTCATGGAGAGAATGACTGGCACCCTGTGCCGCCCCACGGGTTGCCACCCATCGATCTGGATGCCAATAGGGACCTCGCAGAGCAGCTCTTGGGCAAGACCCTCGGGCCGGCCAGGGTCATTGAAGCGAGAGGGTCACGAGGTACGAGTGCAGACGGCACCGACGTGTACGACCTGGAGCTGGAGCTGGAGCTCGTCCCCCCGTTCCCCGTAAAGCTGAAGCTTCTTCAGCAATGTCAGGCGTGGTACCAGAATCATTCAGGCGTCAAGGTGTTGATGCGAACGCATTCCAGGCCGGCACCTTCCGAAGCTTGAACTTGCTCGCCTACCAACGACCGTCGTGTGGCTCGGAAAGTCCCCCAGAGGGCCGGACCCCGCTCAAATCCGAAGCAGTTGACGCAGACGAAGTTACCCTGCGGGGGCCATTGGGCATGCCCCCGAATCCCGACATGCAGCGAAGGGCTTGGGTCGCCCCGTTCGCCGTACATGAAGGGGCGGGGCCGGATCAAGAGTCTTTTTCCGTCGATCGTTCCTGATTGATCCATCGGCGTCCTGCACGAGGACGCGCGCCAGCGAGGCGCCGGGGTCAACGTCGGGCGATGCCCGCCGAAGGCTGTGGCGTTGACGCCGGCGCCGAGCGGCGCATCCTGTTCGAGGACGCCGCTATTTCGAGGTGTTGCGAGTTCCCATCACTGCTCGGGGGGTTCTGTCACGCTCCCGTGGGCAGCCAGCCATTCATTCGTCGATCTCCGCACATGATGGGGTTCGGCCACGTCCCGACGGGCTCAATCAGAAACAACGGCCACACCGGAGTCGGTGGGCCACGGCGTACGTCGAGCTCGCGTCGGTCCGTGGCCGAGACTCAGGCGGCGGTCTCGAGGCATCGGACTTCTCCGTCGCGCAGTGCATAGAAGACGAGGGTCAAGAGCTTGCGGGCGACCGCCACCCGGGCCTTGTACTTGCCGGCGTGCTCGGCGATGCGCTTGTAGTCGGCGCGTAGCTTTTCGCTGCCCTTGGCCCGGTAGTTGCCCACGGCCTCGATGGCCGCCCAACGCACGAGCGGTGAGTCTTGTTTGGTGATGGCGCCGCGGCGCACGACCTCGTCGGACTCGCGGTGCTTGGGGGTGAGGCCGGCCCAGCTGCAGAGCTTCTTGGCCGAGTCGAAGCGGCTGACGTCGCCGATCTCGGCCACGAAGATCGCCGCGATGACCTTGCCCACACCGGGCAGGGTCATGAGGGCCCGATAACCGGGGTCGGCCTTGAGCTCGCCGTGGATGTGCGCGTCGAGCTCGGCGATGGCGCGCTCGTAGACGTGGAGGAGGTTGCGCAACGAGTCGAGGCGCAGGGCGTAGACCTCGGGGAGCTCGAGGCGGTCGAGCTGGGCCGAACCGGTCGGGCCCCACAGCTCGCCGACGACGGGCAGGATCCCGTTCTTGGCCATGACCCCGTGGATCTGGGCCTTGGCACTGGTGCGGTGCCGCACCAGCGAGGAGCGGTAGCGCACGAGCTCGCGCAGCTCGCGGACCGGTGGCGGCGCGATCCAGCCCTCGGCCAGGCGTCCGAGGGCCAACATGGCGGCCAGGTCCTGGGCGTCGCGCTCGTCGTTCTTCACCCGGCGGTTTCCCCAGTTGTTCCCGAGCGCATGCGCGAGGTGCACGTGGGCGCCGAGCTCTTGGAGAAGATCGGCCGCCCAGTACCAGCCGTAGGTGGACTCGAGGACCACCTCGGGTTCGGGTCCCGCGGCGGCCATCGCCTGGGCGAGTTCGAAGGGCTGGCTGACGAAGCGTTCGGTGCCGAGCACCTCGCCGTCTTCTGCCATCCGGACGATGGTGGTGCTGCGTCTGTGCAAGTCGATTCCGACGTACTGTCCCATAGGGGCCTCCTCCTCTTTCGAGGTTTTCTTTTGCAAGACCGAGCATGCTCGGATCTCACAAGGGGCGGAGGCCCCGCCCCTTCATCGCATCAGTACGGTGGGCAGGGGAACGTCGGCACCAGGAGATGTTTGGGCCTCAGCCAGAATGTGAGGGTGGGGCGACCAGACGACATCAGGCTCTCGTTCAACGAAGTAGCGGACATCTACGACATGGTGCGGCCTTCGTATCCTGCGGGGCTCTTTGACGTGCTCTTTCAGAAGCTGCCTTCACAGCCCCAGATCGTTGAGGTCGGTCCCGGAACGGGCCAAGCCACCAAGGACCTCCTCGCCCGAGGAACATCGGTGCTCGCCATAGAGATCGGTCCGGCGACGGCGGCCAGGTTGCGCTCGAACCTCCCTTCAGATCGGCTACGTGTCCGTGTCGGTGACTTCGAAGTGATGGAGATCCCAGCCGAAGAGGCCGACGCCGTGTTCTCCGCCACCGCCTATCACTGGATCTCCCAAGGGGCGCAGACGGATCGGCCCGCTGCGATTTTGCGACCAGGAGGCGTCTTAGCGATCACCGATTTGATCCAAGTTGACTCGCCCGAGGACGCGGGCTTCTTCGCCGCTGCCCAGCCAATCTACGAACGACACGGCCAGGGTCACGCTGGACCCTCAGCACCCACTCGGGAAGGCGTCGATCCGAAGATCCGAGCGGTGCTGGACGCAGATCGTCGCTTCGATTGCGTCGAGGTCCACCGCTTCGACTGGGACCAGACGTACAGCGCATCGGACTACCGAAGCCTGATGCTCTCGTACTCGGGTACTCAGATGATGGAGCAATCCGACCGAGTTAACCTGCTTGACGAAATGGAGGCCTTCATCATGAGCGATTTCGGCGGTGTCGTTACGAGGCCGCTGGTGGCCACGCTCACGACGGCCACCCTCCTTCGAGGCTAGACCGCCACGTATGACCTGCCCCACTACGCCGGGACTGGGTGCCAGCGCGCAGCACTTCGGGGATACGGAATTGCACGTGTCGCAGGGGCGTATGCAACCGTCAGTACACGGACGCAGCCTGACGCACCCGCTCGGCGCCTGCGGGCTCCCAGGACACATCGCTTCAGTCAGCCTCGGCGTCCGTGCGCTTCGGGCGAAGATCGGAAGCGAACAAGGCAACGAAAACCACCAGCCACGCGCTGACGAAGATCATGCTTGCGATGACGTCGGTGGTCCAATGCACACCCAACTCAACCCGCGAGAACGCCACCGCTGTCACTGCCACCGCCGCCAGTACCCACGCCAGCGTTCGGTAGCCCGGTCTTGGGGCAATAGCCACCACCACAAGGGCCAAGGTGGTGAACACTAGGAGGGCGACGGCAGTGTGACCCGACGGCCAGGACCAGCCGTGCGCCGAGACCAGCCGGAGATCCTGCGGTGGGCGGTCTCGCTCGACGACGTGTTTGGCCAGCGTGACGCCACCGTTCTCCCCCGCCCAAGCGATGACCGCGAGAACCATGGCGACCATCGGAAGGCGCCGGCGGAGAGCAAGGACTACCAAGAGGATCCCGGTCGCCACGAGCGCAACCCACGAACCGAGCCAGGTCACGGCTCTCATGGCCTCGTTGAGCGCCGGGGTCCGGTGAGCGACAACAACGGAGGTCACGTGGCGGTCGAATCCGTTGACTGAGGAGGAGTGCACGACCCCCACACCGACGGCGATCAGGAGCCCGGTCAGGGCAGCCCAGGCCACGACGAGTACAAGGGCCCGCTGGTGCCATTGACCTGAACGGAATCGATCGATCCCGCCCGATCTTCTCAGCGGAAGCGCCACACCGGAGTATCTCAGTTCGCCGGGAAGATGCTGCTACCCCAAGTCCCCAAGAGTGGCGAGTCTGACGTCATCTGGAGCCTGAGACGCTATGACCGCGGTTTGTACCGCCAGGGCGATCAGCTCATCGACGCCTGCGACGGCCTCTGACGTTGTCAACTGTAGAAGCCTGGTGCTTCGGGGACCAGCCGTCGGATCGGTGACTCGGTCCCAGAGTGCCTTGAATCGAGCCAGAAGTTCGGTCGTGAGGCAGGGTTTCTCCCACACGTGCTGCACCGATTCGTCCCAGGCGGTCTGCAGCCTGGTCTGCAATGGACCCTCGGAGACCGCCACTGAGCGAACAGCGGCAAGCAGGTGATCGGCCGCGTAATCCAGACTCACCACTATCAAGGTTTGCACATCGGATTGGCCCGGGGGTAGCCCACTTCGCCAATGGGTCGGTGGGGCGCTCCGGCACCTTGGAGGCAATCGGGCGACAACTCCAAGGCCGATCGGAAGTCGGCACCAGCGGGCCTGGCCACTGCGCCGTGCTCTCGACAGAATGAGTCCGATGGAAGTCGTCCGCGTCGATGGATACGAATACGGCCCACCCGCGACCCCACAGCAGATCAACGCAGTGGAGGAGCAACTTGGCACTCGCCTGCCAATGACGCTGCGTGACCTGTACCTGAGGAGCGACGGCGTCCTTGATAAAGCTGGCCAATGGTGGGTCATCTGGCCGCTCGACAGGCTGGTCGAGAGCACTCAGTCGGCATGGAATGACGCCCGGTTGCCGCGACCCCTGGTGGCCTTTGGAGACGATGGGACGGGCAATCCCTTCTGCATGAGAGCCGATGATGACGACGGGACCTTGGTGCTTCGGTGGAGTTGGATCGACAAAGACGTGGAGCAGGACGAAGGCGATTTCACCGAGTTCCTCAGTGAGTGGTGCGGCGGGACGCAGTAGGTCTGAGACGGAACGGGGTATGAGTGCCCCAGTACGCCGCCAGCGTCAGGAAGGTGGGACACTCCGGCACTTACATAGTGACACCCCAATGAGATCGCGTAAGCCGTATCGTCACACCCATCCGGCAGCCTTCAACCGTGAGTCAGGACGACGATCCGGTGCCGGCTGGACTACTTCTCAGTCTTGATGAGGTGGGCTTCCACCGGTCTGACGGACATCCACCATCAGGGGCACAGCCCCAGAGAGGATGTCGAAAATGGAGACCATGGAGAAGAGGAGGCAGCGTCCGCGGCGCTCGTTCACTCCGGAGTTCAAGGCTGAGATCGTCGAGTTGTGTCGACGCGGCGATCGCAGCATCGGCCAGGTGGCCAGGGACTTCGATCTGACCGAGACCAACGTGCGCAGCTGGGTGAAACAAGCGGAGATCGACCAGGGCGAACGCCCGGGACTGACCACCGAGGAGCGGGCCGAGCTCAGTCGCTTGCGCCGGGAGAACCGCTCCTTGCGCGAGGACGTCGAAGTGCTCAAGCGAGCGACAGCTTTTTTCGCAAAGGAGACCCGATGAAGCTGTACCCCTTCATCGAGGCGGAAAAAGTCGCAGGCCACAGCGTCGCCAAGGCGTGTGGGCTGCTCGAGGTCTCCAAGTCCGCCTACTACGAGCGCCGCAATGGCGTCCCGTCGCAAAGAGAGGTCACCGACGCCGAGCTGCTCGAGCAGATCACGGCCATCCACAAAGAGTCCAAGGGAACCTATGGCGCCCCGCGGATCCACAAGGAGCTCCTGCATCGCCACGTGGCCTGCGGGAAGCGCAAGGTGACCAGGCTGATGCGCCAGGCCGGCCTCGAGGGCCGGTGCAAGAAGCGCTGGCGCAAGACCACCGTGGCCGACCCCGATGCCGAGTTGGCGCGCGATCTCATCCAGCGCCACTTCGGGCCGTGCACCGAACTCGACCGGCGCTACGTCGGCGACATCACCTACGTCTCGACGTGGGAGGGCTGGGCCTACCTGGCCACGGTCATCGACCTGGCCAGCCGCCGCGTTGTCGGCTGGGCCCTGGCCGATCACATGCGCACCGAGCTGGTCCAAGACGCCCTCACCATGGCGTTCGAACACCGCACACCCGAAGAAGGCGTCATCTTCCATTCGGACAGGGGCTGTCAATATACGAGCGGAGACTTCGCCGAGCTGGCCCGGGCCAACGGCGTCGTCCTCTCGGTGGGTCGCAAGGGTGAATGCTGGGACAACGCGGTCGCCGAGTCGTTCTTCGCCACCATCAAGCGCGAACTCATCGACACGCGCGCATGGCCGACGAGGACTGGACTTCGACGCGCTGTCTTCGAGTACATCGAGGGCTGGTACAACACCCGTCGGCTGCACTCGACGCTCGGCTACCTCAGTCCCGCCCAATACGAAGCTGTCCACCACAACGCCGACCTTCAAGCCGCATAATCAACACAACCAACCTGTCCGTCAAACCGGATCAAGCCCAAGGCCTCCGCGTATTGGAAGCACTTGAGGACGCTCTTGGCCATTGGAAGAGGCGAATGTGGCTCCTGGGCTCCGAGACGAGCTGGCGACGGTGATCCGACACAGCTCCACGTTAGGCTTCTGTCGAGCGTGTGTCCCGCTCGTCAGGTCAGCTTCGACAACTCGAGATTCGCCCGGCGCTCAACCGTTGCGTAGCCATGAGCCGCGCCGCTTGACCTGGCCTGTTCGAGGAGATCCCGAGCCCGGTCGGCGTCGCTTGGTTCACCGCGTGTGCTCAACATCCGGCTCCAAAGGAGATCAGTCTGCGCCTCGGAGAACCGCATTCGGCCCCGACCATTGAGCTCGGCAGCCTCCTCGAAGTACCGCTCTGCTTCGTCGTAGCGTCCAAGCACGGTGGCCAGCCCGCCGAGGTACATGGCAATCGGCCCGAGCGGAATGATGCCGTCATGTGGCACCTGCCAATGGAACGGAGCCAGACGCTCGAACAAGGGCTCGGCGTGAGCACCGTTGTGGAGTTCGATGGCGACCCAGCTGTAGAGCGCCATGGTGTCATGCCACGAGATGTCCTCCGCGAAGGAGAACGCTCCGGATGCCGCTTCATCGATTATCTGGCCGGCCGCAATCTCATCACCACCTTCGAGGTACGCCACGGCGAGCGCCGCCCGGAAAGACGGCACCGACGGGTTTTGGTCAGCGACTTCGGTTATAAGGGGAATGAGCTCCGCCAACCTGCCCTGCATGTACCTGATGTACATGAGCTGGGAGCCGTAGAAGGCAACGGCATCAGGCTGCCCGCTTGCCGTGCCAATCTCGAGCGCGGCGGCCGCCAGGCCCTCGGCCTCCTCGATGTCGCCGTGCACCATCGCGTGTGAGGCGCGGTAGTAGTTGGCACTCCAAAGACGTGCGGGCTGCTTGAGGGATACGGCCAGATCACGCTGGATGCCCAGGCGCTCGTTGGCGAGATCGAACTGGCCGGAGCGAATCGCGATGGTGTAGCCCACCTGGGCGGTACGAACCAGTGCCGATGGGTCATCCAGATCCCTCGCCGCCATCATGGCCTCCGACACGTCCTCGAACTGTGTGGCGACAGTTGAGGGAGCGAGCAGTGCTGTGGCGCACCTGTTGATCACATCAACGAGAGTGGACGCATCGCCGAGCCCTCGGGCTATCGATTTGGCTTCGTCGGCGAGCTCGAGTCTCCGTTCCAATGAGCCGTAGTAGGTGAGCTCACTGCACAGTGTGGCCAGAAGACGAGCTCGCTCCGGGGAACCAAGCTTGGGAAGAGCGACGAGGGCCGCTTCGAGCACGTCGATCCTCTCGACGTCGAGCTGACCGAGCGAGCTGAAGAATCCTCGGCTGTTCGCCAAGGCTGCCTTGGCCAGACGATCAGCGTCGCCTTGGCTCTTCGCCTGGTGCGCGGCGTCGAGGAGGGTGGCTCGGAAGTCGGGGATGCCCGCTTGACGCTGGGCGGTGCCGAGGGCGATGAAGAGGTCGATGCGTGCACCGGAATCGAGAGTCCGAGTCTGGGACGAGAGTTCGAGCGCCTGGGTGAAGAAGCGCACGGCGTCGTCGGGAGCAAGGGCGGACAAGGCCGCCTCCCCGGCGCGTCGCGCGTAGGAGACCGCCTTGTCGGAGTCGGTCGGACTGGTGGCGAGCAGGAAGTGGCGAGCGAGCTCCCCGATTCGGACGTCGATAGCGCCTCCATAGAGATGCTCTATCGCTTCACCTACCGTGCGATGGATACGGGCGCGGCGCGTCTCTCCCAAGTCCTCGTACAGGGTGTGTTGGATGAGGGCGTGGGAGAAGCTGTAGCGCCCGGGAGATCCGAGCACCTCCAGCACGACCGCCGACCGCTGGGCCCCCTCGAGCAAGTCGATGAGGTCGTCCTCGTCCATGGAGGTTGCAATGGCGAGAAGATTGAGATCGAAGTCGCGGCCGATGACCGAGGCGGTAGATAGAGCCTTGGTTGCTTGATCACCGAGACGAGACACCCGAGTGCCGATGACGGCCCGCACGCTGTGGGGAAGCGCCAAGCGTCCTTCTTGGTCCGCTGTTGTCCAGCGCCCGGTGGCGGCGTCCTGGTAGATGGCCCCGGACTCCGACAGATGGCGAAGCATCTCGGCCACGAAGAAGGGGTTGCCGTCGGTCTCCCGGTAGAGGTCGTGCGCCAGGTTCACCCCGGCGTCGTCGAGTTCGTGACCGGCGGCCGACTCCATGAATGCGATCACGCCCGAGTCGTCGAGGCCCTTGATCTCAATGCTCGACAGCCCGGCCGGTTCTCGATGGAGGGTGGCCAAGGCCTCGCTCAAGGGGTGCGAGGACGAGAGCTCTGCGTCGCGGTAGGTGCCGAGCACGAGCAGGCGGGCTGCGGAGGTGTTGGCCACCAGGTGGCGCAGCAGCTGCAAACTCGGCTTGTCCGCCCAGTGGAGGTCGTCGAGGACCAGGACGACCGGAGCCTGGACACTGGCCTGCTCGAGCAGTTCCACCACCGCCGCGTAGAGAAGGTAGCGCTCGGTGTCGGCGTCGGTGACCTGGAGGGCGGGCAGCTCGCCGAGGCGTTGATGGAGCGCCGGGACCAGGCGCACGAGCTCACCGCCGTGAGCTGCAACATGTGTCTGGAGGACCTCTGCCTGGACGTGAGCCACGTAGTGCGAGAGAGCCTCTGCGAAGGGGCGGTAGGGAGCGCCCACCTCCTCGTCGCAACGCCCGAAGAGCACCGTCATGCCGGTTTCGTGACACTGGCCGGCGAGTTCGGAGACCAGCGTGGTCTTTCCCTGGCCTGGTTCCCCGGAGATCAGGACGACCTCTCGTCCTTCTCCCGATGACACCCGCTTGGCCGCAGATCCCAAAGTGGCGAGTTCAGCCTCCCGGCCGATCACCCCGATGGTGGGGCGATGGACGAGGCGGGCCGGAAGTGGCACCCGCCCGGTGGTGGGCGCGTCCTGCCCGAGGGGCTCCCAGCCGACCTCAAGGGTCTCGATGGCCTCAGGCAAGCCCTTGAGCTCGAAGGCGCCGAGCGGGACAAAGACATGCGAGCTGCGTCGTCCCGCCATGGCGCGCACGAGATCCGAGGCGAGGATCCGGCCAGCCTCAGCGCGGGCACAAAGCCGGGCCGCTTCGATAACCGGATCACCGAAATAGTCGTCCGTCTCCCTGGTCGCCTCCCCGGCGCTGAGCCCGACCCGAAGCCCCAGCGGACGCGGAGCCTCAGCGTTATCCCGATCGACGGCCTGCTGCATAGCCACGGCACAGCCAAGGGCCGCCGAGGCTGAAGCGAAGACAACCATGAGCCCGTCGCCGAGGTTCTTCACCTCGCTACCGCCGGAGGTGGCGATAGCCTGCCGCAGCGCCGAGAAGTGCTTTCGCCGGAGCTCGTCCGCGGACTCGGGAGACAGCGTCGATGCCAACTCGGTCGACCCCACCAGATCGGTGAACAGCACCGTGATGTGCTCAGTTGTAGCCAACGAACCCCCAGCGGTCCCCCCGGGGGGGCAAAGGCTAGGTCAGACCAGGGCGTTTGTCACCTACGTAGGCGGCGACGGGGCACCACTTTGAAGACCGAGCCCGTCCACGGCGACCTGAATCAAGGCGATACAGCCCCACTTGTGGATCGATGTGGATCGGGGCGAGAAGTGATGCCGATCTCAGTCGTTGATTCTGCGAACTCCGAGGGGGGTATCCCATATCGCGCGGCGCGACTCCACGTAGCGGGTGCCCCGGATCGCCATCGTCGAGGTGCGGGGCCTCGCCTCAGCGGTGGACCAGACTCTTGTCGTGGTCTCTGTACCGTCAGTCGAAGCAATACGGCGACAGCTCGGCTATTGACCGCCCGAGATGTCTGTTCCGAGTGGGTGTGAAAGATGCCCCCGTCCGCCGGGCTGGAGTCATTATGCAATGTCCCTCTCGGATCTGACAGCGCGGTCTACCAGGCTGATTAGCGCGCTCTCGCTAGTGCGTATCAGTCCTGAGGTCGAACGGATTCGAATAGGGTGCCATCTTCTTTGACTAGCCAGAGTTCGATTCTCATGGCGGGCACTATCTCGCCGTCAGTGGGCACGGAGTCGCGAGCCGGAGTCTTCCAGGGTGCGAAAGAGCGCGATCAAAGGGTAGAGCTGAACGATCTGAGCATCGGGGTTGCGCGTTCGCATGTTTTTCGATGTGAGGCCAGCGTAGGAGTAACTAGCGACGCCCCACCAGGAGGGAGTACTTCGGGGTCGCGTGGCTCGCCCGAAATCAACGAGCGATTGCGCTGGAGAACCCGCGCTCGCCAACGAGCAGGGTCGGGGTACTCGATGATCTGGAGGATCAGGCGGTCGGCGCCCTGTTCTGTCTCGACGAGGAACGGATGTTCATACTCGGCTTTGGATCCGCGTTCTGAGTTATGAGGAGGTGCTACCCATCGTATGGACCACCCAGCATTGGACAGGTGTGTGCAGGCAACAGCCTGAAGGTTGGGACGTGCGTACCACATCCCCCGATAGTCACTTTGGTACCGATTCGTCGAAGTAGTGATGCCTGGCATTATGGCCGACTCGCGCCGTCGAAGGCCGCCTCCTATTGCCGGGTCGGTGGGATAGTCCGTTCTTGTGGAGCACCCCTGCTGGCTAGTAGGCCGTCCCTTTAGACCACACAGCTAGGAGGACGAGCGCGTGAAGCGCAGCACGACCTTCTCCCGGGTGTAGTAGTCCAACCACCCGAGGAAGTCCCTACGATGGTCGTGTCCGTGCCGGTGCGCCGACACCGGGACGAAACCCAGTTTCAGATTGGCCACCGATACGGAGAAGCCTGCGCCCTCGAAGACACCGGCGACCTCGTCGAGCTTGTAGAGCCGTGGAAGGCCTAGCTCGACAGCACTTTCCGCGTGCCACGCCGACATCATCGGGCTTTCCTCGTGAACGCCCATGACCGCGAAGTACGTCCCGCTGGGCTTCAAGGCGTCAAAGAGATCGGCGGCGTGGGCCGCGAGATCCTTGAGCACGTAGAGGACCTCGTGGCTGAAAGCCACGTCGAAGTCGCCCCACCCGTCCGGAACGGTCTTGGCAACCTCAAAGGTGAGCGGCCTGTCGTCGGCGAGTCGGCGGGCGTCGGCAATGGCCTCGGAGGCTGGATCGTATCCGTGGCCCTCTGCGATGCGAGCTGTGTCGACGAGCAGGCGCAAGAAGCCCCCACGATTGCAGCCGGCATCCAGCACCCGCTTTCCCGCCAAGTCAGTGTCGATTGTCTCGAGCATCGCCTTCCATATGAAGCCGTGCTCGTCCTGCATGGCCTCGTCCTCGGCGGCGCCACGCCAGTAGGAAGTGCACACGGGGGCACCCTACGTCGTCTGCGGCGTCTCCAGAATCGGCTTTCGAGCCGTCCAATGGGGTGAGCGTTGTGCATGAGAGAAGATCCGTAACGCTCGCTCTCATGTGAGGTGGGGTGAGGGTGGCCGATGTCGACCACACCAGAGTGCCCACGAACGCCGGGCTGGGGTGCCATGCGCCATACACCGGGCAAGATGGGTTGGTGGTGGAGGAGCGGACTGGACAGACGTTTTTTCGGGGCGGCGTGAATATCGACTTGGGAGGCAGAAATTACGGCCTCAAGCGGGTAAGGGCTACCTACCCGGTCGGGCGTCTCACATTGGCCGAGGGAGAGGCTTCGTTGTGGGTCAGCAGCTTTGGTGCACTACCCCGCAGCATCCCATTGTCGGTTGCCCTAACTCCTGATGCGGCGTGCGTGCTCATCAGACACTCATGGCCGCCAGGCGTCACCTTCAAGACCGCGACTACGGCTCACCACTTCTGGACGCTGCATCCTGGCCGCATCATGGAAGCACTCAAAACGGCGGGTTTTTCCAGGTCTGCTCGTAACGGATACCGGGGTAGCCCAGTACGCCGTCAGAAAGGTGTGGCTCTCCATCCGTACGAATACTGGTTATCCCGTTTGGGCCCTACTGCTGAATGAGATCGACAAGCGGCATGATCATCGGCGGTTGCTCGAGCTCAATCCCCAGCTCCGCCATAGCCGGCCCGAGGTACGTCAGGAACGTATCGAAGGCCTCTTGAGTTTCCCAGACATCGAACACCTGCAGCTTCTCGGCGTCACCGAAGGCTGAGTGAACCTTCATGGCGCTCTCTAATGCCCCGGCCTCTCGGAGCTTGTCGCGACCCTTGGCATGTAGCTCAGCTGTCATGTTCTTGGTTACGATGTAGACGGCAATCACGGCACTGTCTCCTCGCTGTTCGTGTAAGCACCCTCCGCCAATCGGACTCAGCTGCCTTACAGCCATCAGCTGCCCCGGGGGAGGCGTGGTTGATCATCGCAGATGACATCTCCAGCTACAACCGAATGCTCTCTGGGCTTCCACCGGTCTGACGGACATCCACCATCAGGGGCACAGCCCCAGAGAGGATGTCCAAAATGGAGACCATGGAGAAGAGGAGGCAGCGTCCGCGGCGCTCGTTCACTCCGGAGTTCAAGGCTGAGATCGTCGAGCTGTGTCGACGCGGCGATCGCAGCATCGGCCAGGTGGCCAGGGACTTCGATCTGACCGAGACCAACGTGCGCAGCTGGGTGAAACAAGCGGAGATCGACCAGGGCGAACGCCCGGGACTGACCACCGAGGAGCGGGCCGAGCTCAGTCGCTTGCGCCGGGAGAACCGCTCCTTGCGCGAGGACGTCGAAGTGCTCAAGCGAGCGACAGCTTTTTTCGCAAAGGAGACCCGATGAAGCTGTACCCCTTCATCGAGGCGGAAAAAGTCGCAGGCCACAGCGTCGCCAAGGCGTGTGGGCTGCTCGAGGTCTCCAAGTCCGCCTACTACGAGCGCCGCAATGGCGTCCCGTCGCAAAGAGAGGTCACCGACGCCGAGCTGCTCGAGCAGATCACGGCCATCCACAAAGAGTCCAAGGGAACCTATGGCGCCCCGCGGATCCACAAGGAGCTCCTGCATCGCCACGTGGCCTGCGGGAAGCGCAAGGTGACCAGGCTGATGCGCCAGGCCGGCCTCGAGGGCCGGTGCAAGAAGCGCTGGCGCAAGACCACCGTGGCCGACCCCGATGCCGAGTTGGCGCGCGATCTCATCCAGCGCCACTTCGGGCCGTGCACCGAACTCGACCGGCGCTACGTCGGCGACATCACCTACGTCTCGACGTGGGAGGGCTGGGCCTACCTGGCCACGGTCATCGACCTGGCCAGCCGCCGCGTTGTCGGCTGGGCCCTGGCCGATCACATGCGCACCGAGCTGGTCCAAGACGCCCTCACCATGGCGTTCGAACACCGCACACCCGAAGAAGGCGTCATCTTCCATTCGGACAGGGGCTGTCAATATACGAGCGGAGACTTCGCCGAGCTGGCCCGGGCCAACGGCGTCGTCCTCTCGGTGGGTCGCAAGGGTGAATGCTGGGACAACGCGGTCGCCGAGTCGTTCTTCGCCACCATCAAGCGCGAACTCATCGACACGCGCGCATGGCCGACGAGGACTGGACTTCGACGCGCTGTCTTCGAGTACATCGAGGGCTGGTACAACACCCGTCGGCTGCACTCGACGCTCGGCTACCTCAGTCCCGCCCAATACGAAGCTGTCCACCACAACGCCGACCTTCAAGCCGCATAATCAACACAACCAACCTGTCCGTCAAACCGGATCAAGCCCACTCGTTCATGCATCGCCGTCAGCCGGGTCTGGGTGCCCCCGAACGCCTGTGTCCTCAAGCAGTCATTGCAACACCAGCCTGATTGGCGAACAGTGATGTCGCCGATCAGGAGGTGTGCACGTGTGGAGGCGCTTTAGCTTCACCTCGGCGGGGCGCTCGGAGATCATCACCATGAGAGCTCGACGCCATCGCCGGCTCACTCAACACGAGGGCCTCGACAACAGACGCTCGGTTGGATGACACCATCTCGGGCGTTCGCCGAGGCCGTTGCTTTGACCTCTTGAGGACACACCGGTCTGGGGTCACACTTTTCTCCTGGAATCTGGCAATGCGCTTGCTGCCGTTAGCGGGTCAATCCCCCGCTGTGACGTCGCTCAGAGAACCCCCAGAAGCATCACCAGGGTCAACGGATCAAAGGACGACTCAACGAATCCGTAGTGGCTGTAGAAGGTCTTGGCTTGGTCGTCCTTGGCGTGAATCAGAAGGACGCGGACCCCGACGGATTGGGCGACCTCGAGCGTCTTGAGCATGAAGTGCTTGAGGAGTGCGGCGCCCAGTCCCTTACCGCGGTGTCGCTTATCGACAGCCATGCGGGCCAACAGGATGGCCGGGATCTGTTCTGGTTGGTTTCGTCGTATGCGGGTCGGTGCAGACGAACGCAGAATCGACGCGGTCGACGAAGCGTAAAAGGCGACAACCTCCGACGAGCCTTCTTCGACGACCACCCACGTTCGAGTCGTCCCCGAAGATTGGTTGGCGAGTGCTCGATTGCGTAGCCACTCGTCGAGAGCAGGCTTCCCGCAGTCGAACCCGTCAAGAACATGGTCGCCGGTCAGGATCACCGGACCGGCGTAGGCCACTAGGCGGGACGCTCGAGAACCGACGGGTTGGACAGCAGCTTGACGATGGCAGGCGGCAAAGCCGGCGGACGCGACAGGAGCTCCTGGAGCTCCTCCCACGCCGAGTCGCCGACTAGGAAGACGCGCCGGTCGGCGAGCTCCATCTCGGCGGCCTCCACGGCGTTGCGCACGACGAAGTCGTTCGCCGACTCCCCGCGGGCATCCGCCGCCCGCCGCAGAACAGCATCCTGTTCGGGGGTGAGCCGCAGGCTCAGTCGCTCGGTCTTTGCTGCCATGTGCATATTGTACGCCCAATGACGTACAGATAGAACCCCGCACCCGCAGGGCCGGTCAAGGCCGGCGCAGCCGCCCGGAGAGGCAAGCCTTGACGGAAATTTCGGTGTTACCGGATTACCTCGACGTGCAAGTGCACGGAGCGCCGCCGCTGCACGTCCGCTCCCAGGCAGTCGGGATGAAGGACTCGGGTTTTGATCGTGTCGGAGGATCGACTGGCAACTCAATTCCACGTCCTGTCGTGATGGAAAGTGGCTGGTCAGAGCTTCGTAGGGCAGTGTGACCGAGATCCGATTCTGGCTTCGTCTGGGATGCGTAGCCAGTGGAGCGAGCATTCCGATGCACACCAAAAGAAACGGGCGAGCTACAGCGGGTTCCGCGTTCAGCTCCTTCGGGCGGTCAACGAGGCCTACGCTGAAGGGAATGAGCACGCCCGACGGAGCCCATGAATGGGAGCTCACCGTTCCCTGCGATGACGCCGACCTGGTGGCTGAGTTCCGCCGCCACGGTGTCCAGCCGGGCCAGAGGATCCACGTGGCGATTGTGCCGGACAGTGGCGAACCGGAGCCGAGCGAGACGGTGCCGTCGTTCTTCGATAGCTTCGAAGGGCCGGCTGACCTCGCGGAACGCTCGGGTGAGATTCTTCGGGCGGAGTTCCCACAGCGTCGATGATCTTGGTGGACACCGGCCCATTGGTGGCCGCCGCCAACCGCACCGACACACATCACGCGGCTTCCATCGCCGCGCTTACGGTCGCCGCCCGACCTCGATACGTGCCCGGCCTGGTCATTGCCGAGGTGTGCTACTTGCTGGCCCGGGACGCTGGCAGCAACGTCGAAGCCGAGTTCCTGCGCTCGTTCGCCACCGGGTTCCTTACAGTCGCTGATCTCAGCGTTGCCGACTTGGACCGCTGCGCCGACCTGGTCGAGGAGTACGCCGATCTGCCCTTGGGCGGCACCGATGCATGCCTTGTCGCCCTGGCCGAGCGCCTCGGGATCGTTGAGATAGCGACGTTGGACCGCCGGCATTTCGCGGTCGTCCGCCCTCGCCACATCGAGGCGTTCACTCTCGTACCGTGACCACCTGGTAGTGGAAACAAATCCGGGACAACTGAGTCATAGTGACCGATGATGAAGTGGTCACGTGATCTCCTGGCGTTGCTGTCGCTGGCCTTGGCGGCGGGGTCAGCCGATCTTGGATGCGTCTAGAGGTGGAAGCTGCGCTTACCCACACTCGCCTTGTCGTCAACAGCGGTGGTTGGTGTACGTCGCACGGAGGCGTCACGTCGGAATCAACCTGAGCGATGTCGACGTAGAACCCAGCCGTGAACGAGGATGTACGTCCCTCAATCTGACCGACGACCATGTTGTAACCACTGAGTTCAATGCTGCGCTTGAGGTTTTGAAGCATGAAACAATCCGACGGACGCGCCCACTAGGCGGTAGTCGAGCACGAGGCGCTCCCGACGGTCACGATGATCTGTTCACCTGGAGATGTGTGATACAGCAGAATCCTGACACTGCCTGAAGAGTCCGTGTCGTCGCTCCAGGTGTCCGTGTCGTCGCTCGCCGTTGCCTTCTGGTCGGATTGGTTCGAATCGACTGTCACGTAGTAGTCCCCGCTGTAGCCGTCGTTCGCCGGCGCCGCGCTCGCGGTACAGGAGGCCGCGGTGTTGGGTTGCGCTGTGGGAGTGGGTGATCCGCTCGGCGGCGAGGAGAATGTTGGCAAAGGACCGACGTAACGCTGATAGGCCGTCACCCAGTCGGAGGCGATGGCCTCTTGTGCCGTTGCGAGAGCCAACTGGCCTGAGCAGACCAAGTTGTTGAGCCGATCCTCCAGCACGTCCTTCGTGTTGGAGGTCGTCGTCGCGTTCGGGTTGTCGTTGGGCTCGACCCAGAGGTTGTCGGGGTCATTGGGGTCACCTCCGAGCTCGAGGGGGACGAGGTGGTCGTACTCTCCAGTCGAGAACCGGCCGGTGTAGTCGTAGGCGGCCGCCGAGGCCTCCTTCTCGGGTTCGGTCACGCTTTCGGGTGGCCGGATGGAAGAGGAGTAACCGCTCCTGCAGATGGTCGAGCCGATCGTGGCCTGGATCACCTGGCGATTCAAGGCTCCAGGGGTGCAGTGAGGATCGGGCAGCGGATCGCGACCGACGAAGGTGTAGTGGCAGGAGCCGGCCGAGGGCTGGGGCTCGACGACGTAGCTCGTCTGGGGGCCGGGGCCATCGCGCAGGATCGATTGAGCGTTGGGCGAAGCGGACGTCACCGGGGGCACGCTGCTCGAAGTAGCGGCCGCAGACGACGGTGTCGACGTCGTCGACGACGGTCCTTTCGCGGGGAGCGAAGTGGCGGAGGCGTGCTGCGCAGCGGGCGTTGCCGAAGTTCGGGGGGTCGTGCCACAGCCGGCGGTGCCGACCGCGACGAGGAGTGCGGCGGCGCCTACGCCCAAATAGGACCTAGACCTCGACACCAAGTGGTGCGACCAACCGGTCAGATGTGGCGTAGGAGGTCCGCCTTCGTTGTCTCAAATTCGTCTTCGCTGAGTACGCCGTCGTCCCGGAGTCCGGCGAGCCGTTTGATTTGGTCCAACACATCGCCCCTCGACTGAGGCATGCGACGCAGGAGTTCTGGCTTCTTGGCCCCGAATTCCACATCGCTGAGGATGCCGTCGTCCCGGAGTCCGGCGAGCCGTTCGAGCTGGTCGAGCACATCGCCCTTCAGCGGGGGCGGCTGCGGCGCAGGTCTGGGAGGGGGAACTGGCGTGGCAAGCGGTCCGGTCGTCACGACTGGCGTGCGACGCGGCCCGATCGAGATGTCGCCGACGACCTCCACGACGTCGTTGAGGGTCAGCTCGTCAACGACGCCACCTCGACCATTGGCCACGTAGAGAACGACATCCACCGCCGAGACGATGGTCTTCCCATCGATGATCGCGGCGCGAACCTCGGGTTTGGCGCGGAGCCCGACCTCCGCCTGTCGGGCCAGTTCGGCTGTAGCGAACAAGGTGATGGTCACCGAGAACCGGTCGGCGTCGAGGCGAATGTTGCCCTCTATCGGAACCCCGTCCATCTGGGCGGCGGTGTTGCGGGCGTACTCGGTGAAGTCGAGGTCGGCGAGCTCGACCGCTATCTCGTTCAACCAGGGGTCGCGTGGACCCGGTCGATCGCGGACGATCTCCTGCTGCTGGGCGATTTCCTTGTGCTTGGACTTGTTCTTGCGCGTCAGTTTCACCCAGCTCTCGGCGAGGCCCATGACATAGACGTGGCTCTTCGGTTCGCGCTTTCCCAAAGATGCCAAGTCCACGATTCCGTCGACCGCCGCACAGAGGCCGGCAGCGAGAAGAAGCACAAACAGGACCACCAACCACAGCGCGGCAGCGGCCACGATGACACCGAGTAACAGGATCACCAAGAGCAGCTTGCCGATCAACTCCTCGGTCGCGGTGTGTTGGCTGACGTGTCGGACGCCTCGGCTGTCCGTCCAGGTGTTCACAACAAGGTCTGAGCCAGACCGCCGGTGGTACACGGTTTTCGCCATGACTACGGTTTGTACGCCTTGCCAGCCCTGGCGTCGTCGGTACCGGCCGTGCAGCCGTTTTGCCACGCTGTGTTGGTTTCAAGATTAAAGGAAACGTCGTTGCACGCCTCGTAGATGGCGAACGAGTTGGAGTCGTAATGGTGGTAGCCGTAGGAATAGCCCGCGTTGTACTGAGCGGGGTTGTTCTGTTGGAACCACACCACCACACAGGCGATGACGATGATCATGAGAATGATCGAACCTATTACCAACCGAATGTGCTCAATCGGATTCCGATTGGGCACGACGGTTCGCGCGGGCGCCGCCACCACGTTGTTTGGAGCGCGCTCCATGCCGCAATGTGGACAGGAGAGGTGTCCCGCCTCCATCTCGTGGCCGTTGAGGCAGTGGCTCATTCGCCCAGCGGTGCTATTTGGCGGCACGTTCATCGGAACCGGGCTCCTTCAACGGTCCTCGGGGTCTCCGAGGGCTCGCTCGTACGCAGCCAGAGCCTCCTCGTGTCGGTGGAGGTGGTAGAGGGCTTCACCCTTGCCTCGCCAGTTCTGAGCGTTTTCAGGGGCGAGCTCGATTGCTCGCTCGAATGCCGCCAATGACTCCTCGTACCGCCCGGCGTTGTGGAGAGTCGAGCCTTTGTTGGTCCATGAGCTCGCGGCGGTGGGACATAGCTCAATGGCACGCTCGTAAGCCGACAGCGCATCTTCAGGGCGGCCCAAAGCGGCCAGCGCTACTGCTTTGTCGTTCCAGAGGTTGTCATTTTCGGGCTGGAGCTCAATGGCTCGCTCGAATGCGATCAAGGACTCCTCGTACCGCCCGAGTTGGTAGAGACTTTCACCCTTGCCGCACCAGTTCCTGGCCTCTTCAGGTGCGAGCTCGACGGCTCGCCCGTACATGCCCAGGGCCTCCTCGTAGCGGCCGAGGTGGTGGAGAGCCATGCCTGTCCACCACCAGTTGAGCGCGTTGCCCCCGCTGAGCTCGGTGTCGCGCTCAACGTCGGACAAGGCCCGCTGGGGGTCCCCGAGTCCTCGCTCGTATGCAGCCACGGCCTCCTCGTAGCAGTGGAGCTGGTAGAGGCATTCACCTTTGCCTCGCCAGTGGTCAGCGTCGTCAGGGGCGAGCTCGATGGCTCGCTCGAATGCCGCCAAGGACTCCTCGTACCGCCGGTCCTTATGGAGGATCGCGGCTTTGTTGCTCCACAAGCTCGCGTCAGTGGGACACAGCACAATGGCACGTTCGGACGCCCTCAGCGCATCTTCAGTGCGGCCCAAAGCGGCCAGCGCTGCTCCTTTGTCGTTCCAGAAGGTCCCGTTTTCCGGCTTGAGCTCGATGGCTCGCTCCAGTGCGGCCAAGGACTCCTCGTACCGCCCGAGGCGGTAGAGGCATTCACCCTTGGCTCGCCAGTCCTGAGCGTTTTCAGGAGCGAGATCGACGGCTCGCTCGAATGCAGCCAGGGCCTCCTCGTAGCGGCCGAGGTCGCGGAGTGCTACCCCCTTCCCCCACCAGCTGAACTGGTCACCCGGAGCAAGCCCGACGGCTCGCTCGTATGCGGCCAGGGCCTCCACGTAACGGCCTAGTTCCCTCAAGACGGAACCCTTGCCGCTCCAGTTCCTGGCCTCTTCAGGAGCGAGCTCGACGGCTTGCCCGTACGCCGCTACGGCGTCCTCTAAACGGCGGAGGTGGACGAGAGTCGTGCCTCTCCACCACCAGTTGATCGCTCCGGTGCCCCCGCTGAGCTCGGTAGCACGCTCAAAGTCGGACAAGGCCTCCTCGTAGCGGCCGAGGTGGTGGAGGGATTCACCCTTTGCTCGCCAGATCTGACTGTCAGTAGTCATCGTCTTGGAGCCTTGGCGAACGGGCGCGCCCGCCTTGCCTCGCCGGTTGTCAGCGTCTTCAGAGTCGAACTCAAGAGTTCCCGGTGGCGGCGGTGGTGGTGGTGGGGCGCCGAAGCCTCCTGGCCTCACGCGAACCCGAGCCGGTGGATGCCGATCGATCTCTACTACACGACCGGCCTCAAGGAGAGAGGCCACGTAGTTAGCGGTCGCCCGATTTACGAACCCCTTCATGTATCCGTCGAGCGTGGCCGGGTCAGCAGCCGGGTCGAAGATGGTCCCGATGGGTGACCAGGCCTCTAGGCCGAGGAATCCGGGCACTCCTTCCAACGCGATCCAGGGGATGAGCGTTCTGTGCTCTTTCTCACCAAGAAGAAGAACGGGACCTTTGTTGGCGATTTCAGCGACCGTGAAACGACCGCGCCCGGTTGGAGTGAGGAGAACGTCTCCCGCACTCACGCGACTACGGACGGCTTTCTCAACCGGACCCATTACTAAGCGCTCCATGATGACTCCCTCGCGACGAATCTTTCCTGTCTTCTTGATACTTGCAATCCTCATCACGCCCGCTCATCGGATGAAGTCCACGGAACCGGCGTTGAGGTCGACGTTGGCCGTGCGTCTACCAGCTCCCATCCACGCTGCGGCATGGACATGGTTGCCAGACCGCTCGTTAGCCCACCATGGCCGGTGGCGACGGGCAGAGGCGGGCAGCGGGCGACCGATTATCCGCTCGATTTCAGCGAACGACAGGCGAATCACGGGCTCGGTGCGTTCGGCGAGGTATCGCTTGAGCGGGTCGTACACTGAGGACCTCCCGGACGTGCGCTCTGCGACGAAAGCGTCGCGGTCGTGCGCTGATGCGGGCGAATCGGGCCTCGCGCTCGCAACGGCCTGTGTGGGCCAACGGCGGTCCCCGAGCCAGTTGCCGAGGCGCCCAGATGGACGACCCTCGTCGGGCCTTCCGCGGTCGTCGCCCACCGCTGGCGAACCGGGCTTCTTCTTGCCGTCGTACACATTCTCGTACCAGTCGACCAAGTACCAGTACTTTTCGGGAATGTCGCTGCGTGCCGGCACGGTCTTGCCGCCTTTGCGGTAAGGGTGCGCCTCGTCCGTGTGGCGATAAAGGCGCCGCTCGCCTCTACCAGTTTCCCACAGCATGCAGTAGGTGCCTGGGTTAGGTCGTTTGTTGGCGACGCAATGCTGGCTAGCGTGGATCTGCACGCCCGGGCGAAGGGGCCGGTGCAATCCCTCCTCAAACACCCGGTCGACGATTTCTCGGGTTGCGAACGACTCCCGATCTGGCTGCTCCCAGTGGAGCAACGCTGTCCCAATCCAGACCTCGTCGGCTACCTTGATCGGCTTGATCCGCTGCATCCAACCCTCCCTGAGTCCCACTCGGTGTCCCAATATCAGAACTAACAACTAACATCTTACATACCTAACGGTAATCGTCAAGCAGATCAGGGTGGATTGGCACCCTGAGGAGTCAAGTGGACGTCGATGCGCAGCGTCCGCCCGGTGCCGGACCCAGGCTTGCACGAGTGCGGACTCGGGCAGTGGTTGGAGGTCCTCTCGTCAGAGGAGAGAACGGGACTTCGTTTTCCTTGCGCCTCTCCGTCCCAGTCGCGGGCGTAATGGCTTCATCCTCGTCTCGCCAGTGGCTGCGGTGGTCTCCTCGTCGCCCGGCCCTCCCACGGTCGCGCTCCGCATCGAAGATCCAGTCGGTAAGACCGAGCTGCTCGTCGTCGGCAGTCGACTGCCATACGATCATTCGCTGTTCGAGCGCCTCGCTAAGAGCCCGAAACGGATCGTCCGAGGCTGGCATTCCGTCGGTCACGACGCTGAGCATCTCAAAGGCGTCGATTCCGGCGCTCCGAGTAGGACCAGTGAGAGGTGGCGCCACGCCTGCCCTGGCGCGCCGTTCCGAGCGGGTTAGCAAACGGTTAGTAGCCGACCCGAATTCAACTCACAGTTCGACTCCCTGCCGGATCCCGACGCGGGCATCCAACTCGGGATTCATTTGGTGGTCCGTTGTGTCCGTGCTGATCGCTTTCGCCCGCCCCCCCGCCGCCAGCGCCCTCTTGCGCTGGGCCGTTTGTTCGAGGTCTTCTCGATCCGGAGCCGCGCCGAGCGGACGCTGACCCTCGATGTGCCAGCGGTCCCGGTAGGCCGCGACAGTCGACACTTCTCGCAACCAGCGCTCCCGCTGGGCTGATCCGCTCGGCGGACGTCCGAGCGGCCGTACCCAGGTGCGTCGGGCCGCAATCGCCTCTTCAGCCAACGACCGAGCCCGTTGTTCCATGGCTTGGTCCCTCTCGGCCAGCGCCCGGGCCATGTCCGGGTCCGTCACACCCTGAACTTTCGGGATGAGCCCGGCAATCAGCTGTCCGCTGCGACGGCGGCTGGCCCCGGCCGCGTGGGACCAGCGGTCGACCCGACCATGGAGAACGGCGGCGACGTCGCCGGCATCAGCCAGGGACTTGCCCGCGACGAGCCGTGGCAGGGCCGCTTCAACGTCGAGACCGCGTGCTTCAGCGTCGCGCAATCCCGCGAACAGCGGACCCCGGGCCGCGCTGGCTGTCACGGTGGAGAGGTCGTCATCGGAGAGTCCTGAACGCATGAGGAGGGCATCCCAGCGCTCGGCTTGCGCCTCGGTGGCCAAGGTCAGGTACTCAGCGGAGAGCCGCTCCATGCCCTCCGCCTCGTGCTGCTCGCGACGGATCATGTCGTGGGCGGCCACTTCGGCACCTTCATTGCGAAGCACGCCGACGAGGACGCCCTTCGCCGTCATTGGCTCCAACGCTTCGTCGTGGGAGGTCTGAGGGTCGGGGTCGTAGCTGGTGTCCACATAGAGACGATTGCTCTCCTTGCCTCGGGTGGCCGAGACGTACAGGACCTCTCGGGTGGTCTTCGGACCGACCATGGCGTGCGCCGTGTCGACCGTCCGGCCCTGCGCCCGATGAGCGGTCGAGGCGTAGGCGAGCTCCACATGCTCACGCACGTAGTCAGCCGGCACGTGGACCTTCCCGATGCCATCGCGCCGTTGCAGGGTCAGCGAGCCGTCGGCATGTGAGCCGGTCACGCTCCATTGATCGCCATTGCGCACCCAGTGCTTCCCGGTGCTGAGGCGTCGGTTGTTCTGGCGGGTCACGACCTCGTCACCGATGCCAGCCGTCGCACCTCTCGACAGGGTCACTCCCTCCCCCGAGACCCTTCGGGCGGCAATCCGATCAGCTTGCGCCCGGGAGTTGAGTTCGCCCACGGTACCGAGATCCCCGGCGATCATCAGACTGGTCTTTCCCTCCTCGGTGTCCTGCTTCCATGCCCTATAGAGGGCGTCGAGCATCTCCTCTCGGCTCCCTCCAACCACCCGGCCATGGGACGCATAGGCGTCGATGGCGTCAGGGGACCCGCGTCGTAATTCGACACTTGCCGTCTTCTCCCAAGGGTTCACGAACCGGCGCACATCGATGAGCTCTGCCGCCAGGCCGCCCCGATCGCGTACCAAGGCGGCAAACATCCCGCCAGCGTCGATGGCGCTCAGTTGGGCCTGATCCCCCACCAGGAGCACCTTGGCTCGGGCCTCTCGGGCGGTGACCACCAGCTCGTCCAGGGCGAAGGTCCCGACCAAGCTGGCTTCGTCCACGATCACCAACTGCCCCGCCCGAAGCTTCCATCGGGCCACTTCCTCTTCGACACCCGTCACCTGCGCGTGCAGAGAAGATCGCCGTCGCGACGTTGCGGGAGAGCGGAGCGCGGCGCGCAGGTCGGCGATCTTTGCCAGTCGCTCGGCTTGCTGGCGGTGTTCATGGAGCCACTTGGCGGTGTTCTCCGTGTCGATCCCCAGGGCTTCGGCCAGCACCTCTGCCGCGGCGGCCGAGGGGGCCAGACCGAGCACGGAGTCCGCGCCGTGTTCGGCTTCCCAGGCGCCCTGCAGTCCGGCCATCGCGGTCGACTTGCCGGTGCCGGCCGGTCCGACCAATACGTCGAGCCAGCGCCCGGAGGTGGCGACCTGCTCCAGCGCGAGCGCCTGATCGATGGACAGGGGATGGCTCCGGCCAGGTAGGACGGCGGACGTGACGCCGGCAACCGTGCCCGTTGCGACGGACGGACCATCCATTTGTCGCCCGGCATCGAGCAGGCGGGCCTCGGCTTCCAAGAGGACGGCGGTGGTATAGATCTGATGGCCCTTGGCCCGGAACCGGCTGGTTCCATCGGACCGACGCAAGTGTTCCGGGGTGAAGTGCAACTCAGGTGCCGAGATGACCAACGACTGCGCGGTGGCCAGGTCGGCGGTGCGCTCGGCCACGGCGATCCGATCGTCGGGAGAGGCGAAGCGGACACCGTGGAACTGACGGTGGACTTCAGCCAGGACGTTGGCCCGAGAGAATGTGGCCCGACGCTCAGAGACCTTGCGGATCGTGACCGACGCTGCGTCGGAGAGGATCTCGTCGGCCAGGTCGCCGGCTCGGAGCAGCGGCAGGTCGTTCCGATGGGACAGGCCAATGACCCATGCTTCGGGGTCACGCCCGACGTAGTGCTCGGCTCGCTGGCGCCACGTCTCGGTCATCGCACCGAGCGTGCGGTGCTCTTTGCGCGGCCGGGTCTCGAGTGTCGCTTGCTGTCGCAGTTTGATGATCTCGGTCGTGGTGGGCTGGCGCCCATGGGCGGCGACGAACGCGGGAATCAGCGCCTCCTTGCGCTCCTCGATGGCGGCCGCCCGTTGCGAGAACTCGGCCATCAGGGTCTCGGGAACCCCGGCCACCTCCCAGCGGACCTCCTCGGAATGACGCCGCGACCTTTCGTCCCAGTCCCACCCCAACTCCTGGGTCAACAGGTCGGCGAGGATGCTCTGGTGCAGCTCTCCGAGCATGACCACGCTCTTAAACAGACCCCGCGAGTCGAGCGTGCGCCACACCCCGTCGGAGGCCGAGCGGGCCCGGTTGGCCACCACCACATGGTCGTGGAGCTGGGGGTCACCGGCCCTCGAATCGAAGTGGGTGAACGCGGTGGCCACCACGCCCTCGACGTCCTCTTGGACCACGCCGTTTCTGCCCGAACGCGAGTGGAAGACCTCGCGCTCGGCGTAGGTGAGCACGACCTCGATGGCCCGGCGATGGCAGGCATCGATCGCCGCCTTGGTGTCGGCGTCGCCCAAGGCCCACGCCGTCGAGATCGACTTGCTGGGCGAGAAGGTGAGGTCGAACCCGGCCACCGGCGTCCGGTTCGTCGCAGTGAGCGCTCGTTCTGGAACTTCGTTTCGGGCCGCCGGCTCGACCCGCCCGGCGACGTCGACGGGAGAACCGATGCTCCCGATTCGTCCCGCCCTACGCGGGGTCAATGAGGGCCGCGAGCGGATCGGCGGACGCCCCAGGGGCTGGCCGCTGATCGGATCGGCACACATTCCGAGGAGATTGAACAGATGTTGCTCGCTGACCTCTGAGCCGATTTCGATCCCTCGGCCGCCGTCGAGGGCAGCCAGGCCGGCGCCGAGGAACACACCCGGGGGCGTGCCGGACGCGGCGTAGTAGTCAGCCAGACTCATCGCCTGCTGGCACACCCCATCCCCAGCTGCCACCGACTCCATCAGGTAGCGATAGCCCGACCCCAACGTCATCCTGCGGATCGAAAGCACGGCACATCCCCACAGCCGGGACGCCGCTCGTCCCACACCCATCGACCGATCTCCGACCACGATCGGCCCTTGGATGCCATTCGTGTGCCGCGAAGTGATGTGGCTGATGGACTGCTGGCGATGGTGAGCTTCGGGAGGGTCCGGAGACGCGGGTCTGTGAAGTGGTGCAGCGGGTGGTGGACAGTGACGGGCCGGGTACGGGATGTGTCGCCGGTACGGTGGGGTGTATGTCACGGTTGGAGCGCATCACTATCGACTCGGCGATCTGTCATGGTCAGCCGACGGTGCGAGATTTGCGCTACCCCGTCGAGAACCTCCTGGAGCTCTTGGCGTCGGGCATGAGCATTGAGGAGATCATCGACGACCATCCTGATCTCGAACATGACGATCTCCTGGCTGCGCTGGAGTTCGGGCCGCCGGCATCAGGTCGACGTCGGGTGACGCCGAGCGGCACTGCATGAAGGACGCCGAGCGGCACTGCATGAAGTTGGTCGTCGACGCCCAGCTGCCGGTCTCGATGCAATGCTCGATGCGTCGTTCGCATGACTGACCCCAACCACCGACAGCGGAACGGAGCCCAGTCCCGGCGAGGGAAGCCTGTGGGCCGAGCAAGAACTTCTGGCGGGTTCGCCCGCCGGGCGAACGTGAACGATCGCGAGGCCGCCAGAACTTGTTGCGAGCCGAGCCGGCGACTTGACGCCGTGGAGCGCCGGTGGTCCTCGCCCTGCAACTTCCCAGGACGACGCTGCGGGGAGGCGCCGGGGCTGGAGATGGCTGCCCGTCGACCCAGTCCAGGAGCGCTGAAAGCGCGCCGAAGGAGGTTCGACATTGGCCACCACGACAGCTGGACCGGTCGCAGGGACGTTCATCCGCGAGCGTGTTCCCGGGCTTCTTGGTCGGCCGCGGCGAGCGGGATCCCGATGTCCCCACTCACTCACGACCCGACAGGGCCCGCCCGCCAACGGGACGATGGACTGACGTGGGAGCAGCTCCCGACACGGGGACGAGCAGTCCACCCCAGCGAAAGCGACCCCGCGGTACCGTTGCGGCGCGTGCGTCGTCTGCCCAGGAACACCGCAAGCCGGTCGACTTCGTGGCTGACTGCGCACCGGTGATGACCCCGAGTGTGGCCGGCGTCCTGGCTCGCATCGTGCGGACCCTGCGCGACCACCAGAAACGTGAGGCAGCATGATCCGGTTCGCCCTCAGCGCCCGTACCTCGACCGACGACCTGCAGGACCCGGCCGACAGCCTGCGGTGGCAGACCGACACGGCGGCCCGCCTGGTCGCCCCCCACGGCGAGATCGTGGCCACCTACCACGACATCGACAAGAGCCGCAGCCTGCCGTGGGAGCGCCGCCCCGAGGCGTCCCGCATCCTGCGAGATCTGAAAAACCCCAACCGCGGCTGGGATGCCCTGGTCATCGCCGAACCGCAGCGCGCCTTCTCGGGCACCCAGTTCGAGGGAATCCTCTTCCAGTTCGCCCATTACGGCGTGGGGCTGTGGGTGCCCGAGTTGGGCGGCGCCGTCGACATCAACAACGACGGGCACTACATGGCGCTGTCGAACTACGGCACGATGAGCCGGGCCGAGCGAAACCGGACCCGCCTGCGGGTCGCCAACGCCGTACGGGCCCACGCCCGGGCCGGGCGTTGGCTCGGTGGCCGCCCGCCCTACGGCTACCGGATCGCCGACCGGGGCCCCCACTCCAACCCGTCCAAGGCGGCATCCGGTGCCCGGCTCCACCAGCTCGAGCCCGACCCGGTGGCCGCGCCGATCGTGCGCCGCATCTTCGCCATGTACCTCGCCGGCGCCGGCTACAAGCAGATCGCCACCGTGCTGACCAACGAGGGCGTGCCCTGCCCGTCAGCCCACGACCGGACCCGCAACTCGCACCGGTCCGGCCATGCCTGGGCCATGTCGGCCGTCCGGAGCATCCTCGCCAACCCCCGGTACCTCGGTTACCACGTCTCGGGTCGGACCAAGAAGACCGACGTGCTGCTCGACCCTGATGCGCCGATGCTCGGCCACGTCACCAGACAGCAGTGGCAGGAACGGGGCCAGTGGGTCATGGCCACGGTGCAGAGCTACGAGGCCATCGTCGACGAGGCCACCTGGCACCGAGTCCAGGCGCTCCTCGCCGCCAACACCCGCACCAACGCCGTCACGCCAGCCCGTCGGCGGACCCATGCGGGGGTGCGCCGTGCCGCACCGTCCCGTTACCCGCTGGCCGGCCTGGTGGTCTGCGACTGCTGCGGGAAGACGCTCCAGGGCAATCTGGTCCGAGGACACGCCTTCTACCGCTGCAAGCTGAGCCGCGACTACCCGGTGCCGATCAACGGCCATCCCCAGAGCCTGGCCGTGCGCGAGGACCGGCTGCTCCCCCACGTGGACGCCTGGCTGTGCGGCCTGTTCGCACCGGAACTCGTCGAGGCCACCGCGGCCCAGGTGGTCGAAGCTGACGCCGAGGGACACCGCGAGGACCCGCCCGTCGTCCGGGCCCGGGCAGCGCTCGCCGAGTGCGAACGCAAGCAGGCCAAGCATCTCGACGGTCTGGAGGCGGGTATCCCCGCCGAGGTGATCGCCTCTCGGATCGCGGCCACCCAACGGGAGAAGGATGCCGCCGAAGCGGTGCTGGCGACAGCACCTCCACCACCGGAGCCCCTGACCTTCGCCGAGGTGGTCCAAACGCTGTCGGCTCTGCACAACCTGCCAGAGCTTCTCGAAACGATCGAACAGGCCGACCGGGCGGCTCTGTATCAGGCGCTCGGGCTAACGGTCCGGTACCGCCGCACCGGTTCCACCGAAGAAGTGAAGCTCACCTCGACACTGCGAAGCGTGGACCTGGAGCGTGTCGGTGTAAAGACCCGCTCCGGAGACTCCCAGGTCCCAAGCCTGCAAGGCGTGGACCTGGAGCGTGTCGGAGGGGGGACTGTGACCTTGAACACACGCGTCTAGGACGGCGGGTCACCCCAGGCCCGGCCAAGGAATCAACTTGCTCCGCGGGTCTGTGATTTGCAGCCAGAGTGTGGGTTGTCGCGAAGGAGTTCCCCGATCTGAGCCGTGGCGACCGGGCATGTCGATGCCGATTGGGATCGGTGCTTGGTCTCGCGCTGGCACTCTCGGGGCAGTTGACGACCCAAAGCACGAGGTTGCGCCTACCCCCCTTGCGTACACCCCGTTCAGGTGGGACGATCATCTCCACCCAACGTGTTCGGGCTTGCGGACACCTAGGAGGTTGGGAGTGGCTGGTCTCGCCCGTACAGCCCAGTAGGGCGGGGCCAGACCGCACCCTCAGGCGGCGGAACCTGTATCGGTGAGTCAGGTAAGTCAGAGCCCAAATCTGCGGGTTCGGTTCGGGGGACGCCACTTGCACTGACCCCCTGATCGGGGGTCAAATGGTCGATGAGGACACCCCGTCAACGACCGCCTTCCGCCATCTCGGGCGATTGGGGGTGACGGTTCAACCCTTTCAGCGGGGTTGAACCGCGGGTTGTATCAGTGATGCGGGCGGTCGATCGTCCGAGTGCTCCGCACATGTCGGCTCAGGCTCCGCGTCGCATCGGAACGCGACGGCGCTCGCAGTGGTTCTCCCACAACAGCTCAGCCCTCTCGCGTGATTCGACGGGAGTGTTGATCCCGATGGGTGTCGCGGATTCGTAGTCCCGCTCACAGTCGTCACAGGCGACCGCACACCTACGATCAGCGCGTTGCACGATCTTCGGATGGTGGACCTTGTGCATCATTCCCACCCCCTGTTCACCAACCGCCGTGCCGACCGCCTCGCAACGACCCTAACCACGGCCTGGGACGGGCTTCAGGGCCGGGCGGTAGTCCCAGGTCGTACGCGACGTTTGCGTGAACTGGCGTCACTCGATGGGTCGCGACGGATTCGCCGGACTCCGCGGGGGTATACGTAGGAACACCTACGTCAGTCACGAGACAAAGGTGCGGCGGCCCCTCCTCCACCCAATCGAGGGGCCGTTTCCGCGTGGTCACGATGACCAGCGCCCACGTTCCCTTATCGGCCGCGAGTGTCACCATCACTGGGATGGCACCATGGTCGATCCATAGTTGGTGGTCGCGCTTATCCGGCAACTCGTCAACGATGTTGGCGGTGTTCCATATCCGGGGTCGCCAACCACCGAGAAATAGGCGGCAATAGGTGGTTGGCGGCGCAGTCATGCTTCAAGTCATCGGCAACTACGTCGCCCGGGGGTCGTACGCTGAACATCACGCAAGGTCGGACGCGTGTACTCGGTTCATGTCGGAGGGGGTTCGTAACCATAAACCCACCACTAGTCTGGGCTACTAGGCACAGTCCGGGCAGTAGGCGGTATCGTCGCCGACGAACTTCCACCCCCGGTTCTTCGCCGCCGTCTCGGTCTTCCCTAACGGTCCGGACTGGATGCGAATCGTCTTCGGGCACTTTCCCCCAAGCCCATCACACCTGATCTTGTCGCCTTCAATCGTCATGCCCCAAGGCTAGGTGCCGCGGTACGGTCCTCTCGGTGAGCCGGATGCCCCCCGGGGGGGGTGCAGTTTTGACCATCGTCTTGCCGCTGAATCGCCTGACGGCCTGGTTGTATTTCTGATTACTAGATACGCGATCAAAGTTCAACGTTTCGATGCCGCCTCTTGACGGCGTGTACGTCAGTGCTGTGTCCAATCAGTGTGAAGCCGCGTAAGCCTGTAAATCCGCTTGGAATGCTGGGCAATACACGTCTACAGCGCCAGCTAACACGCCTGTCGCCACGTCTACGGCTACGTGCGAAGAATCAAGAACGTTTACCTGCTGTTGGACGCTTGCGCCGTTCTCGAAGTCCTGGCACAGAGCGCGGCCCAACCCCTCGAACTTCACGGCGTCCGGGTAGCTGACCTCCGGCGCGTGCTCTGACATCTGAGCAACGAAGGCGTTGCTCTCGTTGTAACCCACCTGAAGATGCAGATTGGAGCACGCCGACTTCATCTCGTTAATGCCCGATTCCTCGGATCGGGGAGCCTTACTCGCCCCGAGGTCGTAAGCACCGTTGTTGAGAGCGACGTTGTCTGCTGCGTATCCCTTCGTCGCAACTTGTTGCCAGTCAGGCATATTTCCGGAGGCGGCGGTCTTTAGCGCTGAACTGAGAGATGAACACGCAGCTCGGTCTTTGGCAGTTGGGGAGGATGCACCGCTACTCGTACAACTGGTCATTCCCAAACAAAAGAGCACTCCCGTAAGGGTTACCGCTGCCGCCCGCCTGACTCGGTGCATCGTAGAAGTGTGGCAGAAAGGCTTTCACTGAACCATCCGAGAGCGCCTTCCCCGAGCTGTAAGGCTGGCGCGCCAGGGCGCGGAGCGGACGTTCAGGGTGTCCCGAAGGCTATCGCAGTAAGGGCCTCCTGCTCCTGAAGAGATGCGTTCCGCAGACCCTTCTCCTGGGCCGCCCTTGGCCGCGTTCGCCATGTCCGAAACGATGGTCCTGGGGCACCTAGATCGGGCCAAGGAATCGGCCGTTTCCTTCCACGCCCTCCGTTCCCCGAAGTACCTTTTCCGCATGGCGGACAACGACCCACGCGTCATCACCTTGCGCCGATCCACCGTCGTCCGAATCGGCATCGCGGTCGCCATCCTCGCCGCCCTTGGAATCGGACTTGCTATCGGGTTGTCGGTTCGGTCGCCCTCTTCATCGCCATCCAAGTCGGCCGCGACGACAACAACGACCAAGACAGGGCACGCGTCAACCACCACAACGACGGTGCCACCCACTACGACGACTGGTGCGCCACCGGCGACGACTACAACTGTCAATCCGGCACGGCAAATCTTGTCACCGGCAACGACGCAGCCCGTCGTAGACGAATGTTCCGTGCCCATTTCCCAAAGTGCGGATGGGAACCCGTATCCAACGACTTGTCCCGCTGGCGGCGGGATCAACGTCGTGGCATGGCGCTATATCGCGAACAGCTATTCCAACATCCTCGGGCTCGGTGCCAACGCATCCGAACAAGAGGCGTTTCAAACCATGTGCAGTAGCTCAGTGCCCGGAGGGGAGGTAAGTGTTGCGGCCGAGGTCGCCGCAAGGTACTACGGGTGGTCGTTCGCGAACGATCCCGCGTTCACGGGTTGGTATCCCGGAGACCCAACTGATTGCGGTTCGCCGCTTGCACTGTCGTCCCGCGGTGTCACTGCTGAGCCGGGCGGATGCAGCTCCGGATCGAGAACTACAGCCGAATGTTCACTCCTTGCGTCCGCGCACGCGTCATAGGGGTAGTCGACGTCGAACACCCGGAAGTGACGCGACACCTAGATCGAGTCGAACCGCACCGGAGAGCCGGGACCGTCCCGCCGCTTGCCCGTTCGATGTGACACCCGTAGCGGGTCTTATCGGTCAGCCCGTGCTCTGACCTTGCTACCAAGCGGTGCGATTGCGGTTGCTCTCGACAACACGATCTGAGAACTCCTTAGCGTTGCCCTCTATGTTGCGAATCGTCGCACCGTGAAGGCGAGCCAGGTCGGCGAAGCTGATGCTCACTTCGTGGAAGAGGGCGAAGTAGTGACGTTGCCCTATGGCCTGACCCATGAAAGACGCCTGCCGCCGATTCATGCGAATGGGATTGGCTCTGACAAGGTCCTCGCCGCCTTCCGCCGCCAACTCACAAGCGAGAGAGAGTGCCCGGAAGGCCACGGCGCCTCTGAGCGCGATCTT
This sequence comes from uncultured Acidimicrobiaceae bacterium, assembly GCA_963834405.1. Taxonomy (GTDB): domain Bacteria; phylum Actinomycetota; class Acidimicrobiia; order Acidimicrobiales; family RAAP-2; genus Bog-473. The sequence goes on from CAWIBX010000007.1 coordinate 144,299, forward strand.
GCCCAGCTCCTCGTCGGGAACACCCTCGCTGAGCCTTTGCGTGTAGAGGCCGAGCAGCCCGCCTGTGTTTTCTCGCAGCAGGCCAATGCGGGTCTGTCCATCGCGGACCTTGGCCCATGCCGCTTCCGTCTTCTTGCTCACTTGCTCCCAATCCGCCGACGGTGAGGAGGCGAACAGGCTAGAGGCGTTCGATTGCCTGAGCCCAGTACGCAGCGATCCTGTGTACAGCAAGCCGCTCTTCGGGAGTGCAGGTGGTGACCGGGTGAGCATCGAGCCATTCGCGGGCCTTGCGGTATTCGCTGAGGACCCGTTCGGCCTCTTTGCGGGTGATCATGGGGCCAAGGCTACGGTTCGGCGCTGGTCAGCGCGCGGACGTTTATGAGCGGACATATTGGGCGCCTCCGTGGTGCGAGATGGGGCAGGTGTCCACCGGTCATCGCTGCCCCTCCTTCGGCTTCCCCTCACCTGTTCGCGACGCCTCCTCCCCCACGCCACCGCGACCCCTCCAGTTGACGACTGAGGGTTGTCGGCGTCACTCCGCATCGTCTAAGCCGTCTTCGTGGGCCGTAGGTCGCGTAGGGCGAAGCCCAGGCGGCAGAGGGGTCTAACCATCACCAAAAATGGGTATGGAACTTGTTACCTGAGGACCTTTCAGCGGGAGGTCTACGATGGCAGTAGTCGTTCCAACCCGAAGGCGTCGAGGCTCGGGCCTTCTGGCGGTACTCATTGCCCTTGTCGTCATTGTCGTCATCGTCGTCGTTCTCATTGCAGTCAACGGCGGGACGAACGTCAGCTACCGCGCCTCGATCGTCAGCTTGCAGCCGATCAACGCCGCTGAGGTGAGCGTGAGTGTTCAGGTCGTCAACGCGGGTTCTGACTCCGGTACACCAGCCTGCACCGTCCACGTCAGCTCTCCCGGCGGGGCCTACACCGGTGACAGTGTTCTGACGGCGCAGCAGCCGCTTCCCAGGGGCGCTCAGACGACCTTGCAGGGCACCATGACCGTGACCAATCAGGGCGCTCGCTACGTTACGTCCGCGGCCTCTAGTTTGCACTGCGTCTAGAGGTCGAGTTGAGGAGAGCGAGATGGCCAAGGTACTGATGATCATTCAGCATTCCGTGGACGATTATGACGCGTGGCGGATGGAATACGACAAGGCGCAACCGATCCGCGACAGGCATGGCGTCAGTGACGCCATCGTCCTGCGGAATGCCGATGACCCCAACGACGTCACGGGACTGCACTGGTTTCCCTCGGTCGATGAAGCCCAAGCCTTTGCCGCCGATCCCGATCTGAAAGACGCCATGGCAAGAGCGGGTGTGAGTGGTCCACCTCGCATCGAAATCAGCGTCGAGGTCTAGGGCCTCAGGTCATCGCCTCGCGGCTCCTGTTTGGGGGAGCACCCCGGTGAGAGAGCTGGAGTGAGGTCCGCGCCATGGCAACAGCTATGCCGCCGAAAGGCCGGAGGTCCGAGTGGGTGTAGCCCCGGTCGCGAGAGGGGAACGCGCGGTGGACAGTCCCCCCGCCGTGGTGGCTCCCCGAGCATCGAGAACAGTCGCGGTGCCGAGGCGGCGTCTCTTGGCGCGTGCCCCCAAGCCCTGAGGCGTGGCTCAGTTGCCGCGTGAGGCTCTGAACCAACGGCCCTCATCAACACTGATCCGGTAACGACAGAACGGCTTTGAGGACCCTGTCTTCTAGAGGGTGGTATCGCGCGCGTACATGGTTCGTCGCGCGAACCACCCGAGGTGGCCGATGGTCCGCGTGGCCATGGCGCTGCAAGCGCCATGCGGTGCCGAAGGCACCGACAGGTCACTTCAGGACCGTTCGCCCGCAGGGCGATCAAGAGGACATACCACCGAGGATGACTGATCGGACCATGTGCGCCTCGCCCGTGGCCCCCCTTTCCGAAGACGTCAGCGTGCAGGAACAGGCCACCCATCCGGCCCGAGTTTCACCTCGTCCCTAATCCGCAACCGATCCTTCAATCGCTCCATGGCCTTGGAGTCCGCTGGTGGCAAGTTGACGTCCTGTGTCCCCACAAGCCCCTTTGCGGTCGGAGCTGCGATGGGATGGCAGCCCTCATCGACATAAACCTGCTCGCGCTGGTCGGCGTTGAGAGGTGAGATGCCCACTCGCTTCCACTTACTCTCAGGCTTCTTGTCCTTCCACTCCCGCGAATTTGTCATACGACGCCCATCATCGGGATTGAGTTCGACCACCACCGCCACGTCTTGCTCGTCGATGACCTCGCCCACTTCGGCCTCAGTGAGGATGATCGACATCCCATCGGGGGCAGGGATGCGGTGGTAGTTCTCATCGTCCCGATCGAGATAGGTCTTGTGGAACGCCTCCCACTCATCCTCGTCGGCGACAAGGTTGGCATGGATTGGTCGGCCAGCGAAGTTCTTCCTGATCTGATCGACCTTGCCCTCGCGCTTCTTCGGCCCACAGACCGGACAAGCCTTGATCTTGCACGGAAGCTGGAAGTCCTTGCCATGCGTCTCCTCGAACTTGTCGCGGCACAGACTTCCGATACCGTCGAGGCAGTTTTCCGGGGTTTGGTCAGGCTCATCCTCCGCGTCGTCCAGAAGGGCCATCAGTCCTATCCAGTCATTCAGTTGTGTCCCAATAGCTCTCTCTTCTATGGATGTATTAGAGAGAGCTATTGGGACATTCTCTCCGGCTGGCCCAGTGCGCCGTCGACGCCGCCGGCGCGGGAGGGTGACGCCGAACTTCATCAACTGAAGGCGAACGGGTTGCCACGGGTACCCAACCGCCCTACAGAACTTCTTGAACGCCCTCGGGTCGGGGGCCTCCGGAAAGTAGTACTCCAACACCATGTCGAACACGCAGGTCGCTTGCGCGTTCGCATCATCGGTCGGAGCGGGGGGCTCTTCACAGGGCGTATCCCAAGTGACAGTGCTATGCTGCATCTCAGTTACCTTTCATACCAGTGATGGGATTCCGAAGGGGGCCGCCGGACAGGGCGGTCCTCTTCGCGTCAGGCGGATGATCCGGCCATCGCCTGTGCTTCAAGACGGTTGGCGTACTCCTCCAGCGCGACCGCTGGCACCCTCACAGCGCCCGCGATTGCCACCGACGGGATCGCCCCACCTCGGACCAACCCGTAGGCCGACGTCCGGGAGATTCCGAGCAACTCGGCCACCTCTCGAACCGCCACGAACTTCTTCATCATCACTGCCTCCTTGTATGTGTTCGTCGTGCTCAATGAGCACATGACGTACCTTGCGAAGGAGACTGTGACAGGGAGAAGTGGTGGATGGGTGGACTGTCAGCAGGGAAAACGGAAGAAAATCTGCCCGCAGGGGTGATGTCCCAATAGCGCTCTACTTCATGGAAGTTCTTTATAGAGAGCTATTGGGACACTCCGACGGAGAACCCGTTGACGTCACATGTCCGTTCGGGGTCGCGTTCATGCAACCGAAGGCGCGACTCGCTCGCTCGTCTCCCCCAGGAGTGCCCTAACCGTCGAGGCGTGCCACTTGGCTCCGCCATGACCGGTCGGGACATCCTCGTCGTTCAACCTGTTCGCGATGGCCCGCAGCGACTTCCCGGCCTTGCGTTCGCGCCGGATACGCTTGACGACGTCATTCCCGATTGACCGCGGGCGACCCAGCTTCACCCCTTGACTTTTCTTCACCGCCAACGCGTCCTTGGTGCGCTGCCCGATGAGCCGCCGCTCGAACTGAGCGAAGGTGGCCATGACATTGGCGATCATCTCCCCCGAAGGCGTGGTTGTGTCGACCCCGAGGTCCAAGATGACGAGCGCCCAGCCCTCCCTCCGCGCGTCCTCCATGAGGGCGGCGAAGTCGAGCAGCGAGCGCGAGAGCCGATCCAGCTTGGCGACGACCAGCGCGCCCGCAGCGTGGCTCCTGACGGCATCCAGGGCCTCCTGGAGGGCGGGGCGACCGACCATGCTCCGACCACTGGCCCCGGCGTCCTCGTAGACCTCGACCAGCTCCCAGCCGCGGCGGTCGCACTCCTCGGCGATGGCGGCGCGCTGGGCGTGCAGGCCGAGCCCCGAAGGTTGCCTGCTCGTCAGTCGAGACCCGGACGTAGCCGACTACCTGGGTGCCGGGACGGGCACCTGAGCCACGCTTCGCGGCAGTCGATTTGGCCCTCGCGGGGTGTGACGTCACATCCCCCACTGTACAGTCAACGACCGTTTTGTGTACACGGGGCGTGAGCTGCTCGTCCTCCAGCACGGCCCGCTTACTCGACATCTGTGTAACTACACAGTTGTCATCCACAGCCCTGAGCGGGCAAATCCACCAGTTTATGCACAAGATATTGGGGCTTATCGTCCCCAGCGCTGAGGGTTCATGCTTGATGTAGTTACAACGATGTCAGTTCGATGGCGAGGTCGGTCAGCTTGGAACAGGAAGACGGAAATCCCGGTCGGAGGTGGTCGGGCTATTTCGAGAAGGTGGGTGGGGCGCTGCTCCTATTCGGTGGCGTCCTTGCCGCGGGCCAGTCAACGCGCCAGCTCGGCGTTGGGGTGGCCGCTGCCGGGTTCGTTCTGCTCGTGATTGGGATCACCGGACAGTTCAGAAACCCTCCGCCGCCACCATCACCCCCAACGCGGCGGCGCGCTCGAATGTCGGGCGGCGGAAGGTTGGACCAACACTGACCAGAAGGTGAACGTGACCTGACTCGAATCCTGTAGCTCGGGTCTGACGGTCGACGTGGTGGCGCCCTTAGTGACGGGCAGGATCGGGCGGTCCCGCCTAGCCCGAAACCGGCGTACGGGGGCATGTCTAGAGTGGTTGGTCTATGCAAGAGATGCCCAAGGACGAGCACGTATCTGATGAGCCAAGCGCCGTCCGGTGGTCTCGTATTTCATTCCTTATCCGTTGTGCGGATTGCGGTGAGGAAATGTTTGGGCCGTTCGACAGTGAAACACAGGCGGCGGATTTCGCACGTAGACATCTTTCCAACAAGCACTAGGACCCCAACGTGCCCACCAGGAAAGAGCTACGCCGGGAAGTCAAAAAGTTGGCCAACATTGGTACGGCCAACCTGCAAATGCGGCAGGTATGGATCAACCGTGACGTCGAGCACAAGAACTTCCTCATAGCTGCCATGGACACTGCATCCGTTCAGGTCTCGCTCCTTACGGGCTACGGGGCCATCGACAACGCCCTCGGGCGCATCGACACCACCCTGCCGGAGATCACGGTCGAGCAGGCTGCCGCTGGCATCCAGATCCTGGGCAGGAAGCAACTAGTCGGTAAGTCGTTCTACGGCGTATATCCTTCGATCGTTTCGCCGGAGGATTGGGCGGACGCCGTCGGAGCCGACTCCGACTTACGTGACCTCTTCTACATGATGGAGGATGCGTGGTGGGAGTTCATCGATGTGCAAAAGTCCGGTCCGAAGGCACCGAATCCAGCCTTCGACCGCTTCAACGCCCTCACCTGGGGCGAGTTGGAACGCCGCGTGTTCGGCAATAAGACAACTGAAGGTGCTTTGACCCATATGCTCGTTGCGAACCGACTACTCACTCTCTCGAACCAGACCGAGAGCTACTTCATGGCGAAGGTCAACGGTGCCCAGTTTCCCCATTCAAAGTCCATCGGCCTTCTGTGGTTCATGGAGGAGTTTCAAGCCGTAAGCCCACCTGGGTAAAGAAATGCCCGCGGCGAAACGATTTGAGAGTCGATGCGGGGTATCCCCATGGTGCAGGGTGGCACCCCTAGCGGGCGATCAGAGACACTTGAAGCGTTTCACGAGGGCCTCTCCCGCCTGATAAATCCTTTGATCCTTCGCAGCGCAGGGTGAGGCCACGAAGGCAAAGGTCATGTCGGACTTGCACCGGCACCGATTGGGCGGCAGGGCGCCGCGTCTGGCTGCCCGAAACATCGTCTCCGAATCGGGTTTTCAACCCGCCCGATCGGTAGCAGCGCGGCTCAGGGTTGACGGCCGAGGAAACCCGCCAGTTTGTCCGCGGCCCGGCGCGTCGTCGGCGACTTCGACCCTCGGTCCGAAGGGCGCCGCACCGTCGGCACCGCGGAAATCGTCGGGCATCAGCGGCACGACCTCGACGAGCAGCTCCTCGGCCAGACCAGGGTCGAGGGTGCCCGCCGCCTGGCCCGTGGCCTTGGCGAGATCCCAGCCGTGGACGAAGGCGTCGCCCGTAGCGATGGTCGCGAAGGCCGTTGCCGGCAGCTCTCCGAAGGGCATTTTCACCGAGCCCTCGAAGGCGCCCTCGCCCCGGAACGCGTCGAGGGCTCGGGTGGTCGCCGCGTCGTAGGCGGCGAGATAGTCACCCGATGCGTGGTCGACGTCGTCGCCGCGGTGATTGGAGAAGTCATGGGTACTCGTCACTGTGGCGGCAAAATCGGGCGCCTGCACCATATGGTTGATCAGGTCGCGTACCTTCCACGACGCACACGGCGTCGGGTCGTCGAGCTGCTCGGGCCGTACGGCGACGAGGACTGGGCGCGAACTGCGCACGGCGCGGGCGAAGCTATCCGCATCCATGGGTGACTCCTTTGCTCGCTGGGATCGATCATACCCAATGAAACCTCGAACGGGCTTGCTGCCGGGCGAGTTTGGTCTTGCTCGCCCCGCGCAACCCGCACGTGAGAGTGTGTCGGACCTCGCTCACTGTGACTTAGCCCAACAGTTCTGCGACCTCCTGTGGTGGAAGCCGGTCCGTAACTTCCTCATGCCGGGTAGCCAGATAGGTGCCCCCCTCCCGGCGGTCGGGGATGGTTCGGGAGCATGGAGTCCACTCTCTAATGGGTGCACAATGTAGGCATGTCGGAGCGACAGAGAGGACCGCGTGATCGTCTCCTCTGGCTGACTCTGGCAGTAGCCCTTGTGTCCCTTGGCGTCGGTCTGGCGGCTCTGGCGGAATCCCCGGGGGGGAGCAACGGCTCCACGAATCATCAAGCGGCGGAGAGCGCCGTTCCAATCACGCTTCCGAACGTCCTTGGTCAGTCTCAGACGCAGGCCGTGGCTTCTTTGGAGGCTGTGGGGCTTCGTACCGAGACTCACAACGGTGCCGGTAACGCTTCGGTGGGGACCGTCATCACGGAGTCACCCGTGGCCGGGGCGTCGGTGCGCTCGAGTTCTCTCGTCTCATTGACCGTAGCGGATGGCCCGATTGCGTTGCCCGCATCGGCCCAGCCCCCAGCCTCAACGATTGTTCCGAACGTGGTCGAGATCTTTCAGCAATCGCACACCGGAGACATCCCCGCTATACGGGCACTCGAAGGACATGGACTGGACCCCAAAGCCACCGAGGTCTACGTCGGTCCTAATGGGCGCTGCGGAGATCTCGTCGCCCAGTCTCCCCCTGCTGGGACGAGGGTCGCCGTTGGAAGCGATGTCTGGCTCACCTACGACGAGTGCTGATCTGCGGAAGCCCGTAACGGGCGTTTAGGGCGACACAGGCGGCAGGCGTCGATGATGACACCGGCACATTTGTGAGACGCCGAGGTAGTCCGACTGGCCAGTCTCAAATGAGTGCTTGTAGGACGCTGAGCGGACATCGAGTGGGTGCCGAAGAAGTGCGCAGACGGGTCTGGTCATCCGAAGGCGGAGCCAGATCCGCTGAGAGCGAGAGAGATTGCGAGGCTCCGGCACAACCGAACAATTGCACCATCTAGGACTCGCTGCGGGCCGCCCCAGCCCTAGCCCGAAAGTGCGATTACATGGGTGATCCACTGGACCTGGGCTGAGGCCATGGAAGCACACTCAGCCCTCTCCGTCGATCTCCTTGAGGAAGCCGTCGAGTAGCTCCACGCGGTCTTCCTGGCCGTGGTCAACGGCGTCGTCTCGCTGGCGGCGCAAGATGGTGAGGAACTGAGGTCCGGTCTCGAAGAAGCCACAGCGCTCACAGACCGACTCGAAGGTGCAGTCGAGCCCTGCCGGTCGGGTGCAGTGACCATTCCCCAAGAGCCGCCGGTGCTCGGCGGCGATGCGGCGCATGTTGGCGCCCTCGACACTGGCCGGTAACGGCTCGCCGCTCTCGTAACTGGCCTCGACGGCCTGGGTCACCCGGAAGTACTCCTCGGCCACGGTCCGGTCCGAGATGCGGGCATAGGTCAGCGTCATGCGCATGGAGCGGTGACCGAGCAAAACGGCGATGGCCTCGAGGCTCATGCCCCTGTTGATCATTCGGGTGGCGAGCGTGTGGCGGAGCTGGTGGGGATGGACGTGGCCGACGCCGGCACGCTTGGCCACCCGTTCGACGTAGCGATGAACGGTGCGACGGTCAAAGGGTCGGCCATCGTCTCGTTCGACCAAGCGCCCTGAGCGACTCGGGCCACGGATCTTCTGGTAGTCAGTGATGAGCTTCACCAGTTCGGGCCCGATCGGCACGTAGCGGTCGTTGTGCAGCTTGCCGACGGGGATCCGCAACGAGAAGGTGTCACCGAGCAAGGTCACGGCCTTGTCGTCGAGCCCGGAGAGCTCGCCCACCCGGATGCCGGTCTGGGCCAGGATCTCGACCATGACCCGTCGACGAGGATCGGGGTCACTCGCCAGTGCCGCGGTGAACTTCTCCATCGTCGGGTCGTCGAGGAACTTCGGGAGCGGTTCGTCGGCCTGTGGGAAGTCGCCGGGGAAGATCAGCGTCTTGGTCGGCGCGTCTTCGTAGTCCCAATCCCGCAGCCGCTCGAAGAAAGTGCGCAACGTTCCGAGTCGATTGCGGATGGTGACCGCCGCGAGAGGCTTCCCGGCCTTGCCCGGCCGAGCGGCCAGCCACAGCTTGTGCGCTTCGATGTGACGGCGCTCGACACCGCTCATGGAGGTGCAGGTCGGGTCGGACTCAGTGACCTGGCCGGCGAAGTGACGCAGTATCTGATCGGCAGCGCCGACCGTCGTCGGACGAGCCGAGACACCCAGTTGATCCAGGTAGGAGGCCATGGTGGCCACCATCACCGGGGCCCGGCGGGCGGTCTCGGCCCAGGGGAACTCCATCGTGCTCCACCACGGCGAGGGGGCCTCTGATGACTTCGGGAGGACGCTCATCGGGCCGCCTCCACCGGTGCGTGGAGGGCTTCCATGGCCTTGCGGTACTCCTCGGCCAGCCAGTCGATGCTGAGGTGGAGGTAGATCCTCGTCGACGCGATGGAGCGGTGACCGGCCTGGGCCTGGACGGCTTCGATCGCCATGCCCCCCTCGCGCAATCTCGTGAAGCAGGTGTGGCGGAGCTCGTGGCAGGTGCCATGGGTGAGTCCGGCCCGTCTCCGTGCTGCACTGAAGATCTCGATGATCCCCTCGGTCGAAAGCGGCTGGCCCCGCCTTTGTCCTTTGAGCGAGACAAAGAGCCGATCAGTCGGGGCATCGGGTGGTCGCTCCTTGTTCATGTAGTCCGCCACCGTGGCGAAGAAGGTCGGAGAGATCGGCACGAGTCGTTGATGGCCGCCCTTGCCCTCGGCGATGAAGACCCGCCACTCGCCGAGGCGAAGGTCTTCGAGTCGCAGCCCCAGCACCTCGCCACGCCGCAGGCCGCCGAGCAGCATGGCCTGGGCCATGGCCCGGTCCCGATCGGTGCGCAGCGCCGTCATAAGCGCTTCGACCTCGTCGGGGTTCAAGATGCGCGGCAGACGCCGCACCCCGCGGACCAGCGGTGCACCGCGCTCACCTCGGTGACGGTTGCGACGAGTGGGCAGACCCCGTGGCACCGGATTGGTGGCCACGCCGGCGTCGCCTCGGATGACGAGATAGCCATAGAGGCTCGACACCGCAGCCAGGCGCCGCTTGATGGTCGAGGCCGACATCCCCGACTCGCCGTCGGAGATCCGCACCACGTTCTCAGCACCCTTCCTCGGCCGCCGCTGGGCGGTCACGAAGCGCAGCACGTCCTTTGGGGTCACATCCTGTGGCTCCCTGCCGATGACCCCGAAGAAGACGCTCAGGTCATGGGCATAGGCCCGCACCGTGGCCGGCCTGGCCCGCCCGGAGGCGAACTCCAAGAACTCGTCGACCAGCTCGTGGCCGACCCGGTACTCGCGCTCACCGTCTGCGCGAAGACGACTCTGAAACGACGGACACCACACCACCGCACACCTCCTTGTCGGACTTACGTCCGAAGAAGGCTCCCCGGACGCTCAGTCCAGGTGGCGGATCACCCATGTAAGTGCCGTTCCGGGGCAGGGTCATACCGGTCACCGTTCTCCCGGTTTCCGCCCCGCTCCACTCCCTCGCGACGTCTCCTCCCATGCCGCCGCGGCTCCCTCCAGTTGGCGTCGGAGCGCGCGGGCCTTGGGGTCGTCGGCGTCAACCTCCCCCGCGTCAATGGCGGCCAGGAGGCGACGCAGGGCCTCCGCGGCTTCTGCAACGGTCGCGTGCGTTGGAGGTCGAGCCACGCGTCCATAGTGGCGCGATGTGGTGAGTGGATCGCGGACTCCTCTACCTGGCTCGGCTTCGCCTAGAACCGGTGGGCGCTCGCCCTTCGGCTTCGCGCGCGGACCCCTTTTTTTCAGAGTCGAACCGGATGGGTAGATGACCGCCGAGGGGTGCGCGATGTAGGGATAGGGGCGTAGGGATAGAAGTGCGGTTATCGCCTACGCAGAACTTGATGCCTGTCTGATGCAGAGTCGACCGCGGCCACGGCCGAACCAGCTTGTCGTACGATCTGGAGGAGCACCCTGGCGGCCTCAACAGTCAGTCTCGGCACCGCGACGTCGAAGACAACCCTCACCTCGCGCCCCCTAGCGGAGCACTCACCGGAGAACTCTTCCTCCTGGTCCTGCACGCAACAGACGATCCCAGGCCAGAACAGGCATCGGCCTTTGCCGCGTGAACTACCGGTGAGATTGTTCTCGCGGCAACTCCCTATGGTTCGCCGACCGTATAGGGTTTCGGCAACCGCCATTAGCCTGACTCCATGAAGCCCTCGCCTGTACTCAGATTGCACCATCGGACGATCCCGGCGACTACCTGGGACGGTGAACCTGAGCCGTTTACTGACGCGTGGCTCGAACAGCCGATTGACGACCAGTGGACGGCTTGTTTCCGATTGGCCATTCAAGATGACCAGCCCGTCATCTCCGAACTCCGTATGTTTCCGAGTGAGGACCGTTGGAAGGACTATTCCGACGCCGACTACACGGCTGGAGAATGGAGCATCGAGCAACTCGGCTCAGAGGCAAGTGTTCCGCCAGGGGGCATCGGTTCTCAGCTCGTTCGGCGCATCCCTTTCGGGGCTCTCGATGCCTTGCCCGACATCGTCGGCTGGGTGATGACAAACCATCCTCAATACGACGACACGCTCACTGACGTCGGCCTGACGATTGGCGTCGCGGGCAAACGGCCTGGACCCAAAGGCCCTTCTGAGTATGAGTTGGCCTTGCTGGCACGTCGCTACGTCGAGGAAGTGTCAAACGGAAACACCCGCCCGATCGCGAAACTCGCGAAGGATAGCCGGTTCTCTGCCCATGCGATCAGGGATCAAATCTCGCGTGCACACGATCGGGGGTTACTTACCAAGCCTTCTAGGGCAGGCAAGGCCGGAGGTCGTCTCACCCGGCGCGCAATCACTCTGATCGAACACTCCGAAGCCGAGGTCGCAGAATGAAGTTCGCGTTCTATGGTCGAGTTTCCACCGAGGATCAGCAGGACCCCGCCAGTTCTAGGCAGTGGCAACTCTCGCGAGCGTCGGGTCTGATCGAGCCCCACGGCGGGGTGATCGTGGCCGAGTTCTTCGACGTCGGTCAGTCTCGCTCCCTTCCGTGGAAGCGCCGACCTGAGGCTTCACGGCTCCTGGAGACACTGAGGCTTCCCGACTGCGGCTTCGACGCCGTGGTGATCGGCGAGCCACACCGTGCGTTCTACGGCAATCAGTTCTCGCTCACTTTTCCGGTGCTCACGCACCACGGCTGCGCCCTGTGGGTGCCAGAGGTGGGCGGGGCGGTCGATCCCGGCTCAGAGGCACACGACCTCGTTATGTCGCTGTTCGGCGGGTTGTCGAAGGGCGAGCGTATGCGGATCAAGACACGGGTGCGCGCGGCGATGGCGAGCCAGGCCGCGACCGAAGGCCGGTTCCTTGGTGGGCGTCCACCTTACGGCTACCGACTGGTCGATGCGGGACCTCATCCCAATCCTGGAAAGGCTGCCGACGGCAAGCGCCTCCAGCGGCTCGAAGTCGACCCGGCCGCCGCGTCAATCGTTCAGCGCATCTTCTCTGAATACCTTGCAGGCAGGGGTTACCATGCTATCGCCGTTGGGCTCACGCACGATGGCATCCCCTCGCCGAGCGCGCACGACCCAGCCCGCAACCGCCACCGCGACCAACGGTCATGGTCCAAGATCGCGGTCCGTTCCATTCTCATGAACCCCCGCTACACCGGGTGGCAGGTCTGGAACCGCCAGCGCCGCGATGAGGTCTTGGTCGACGTGGAGGACGTCGCGGCGGGTTACGAGTCCCGGATGCGGTGGAACGACACCTCGGCTTGGGTCTGGTCCAACGAGGTGAGCCATGAGCCCATCATCCCGCCCGAAACCTTTGAGGCTGCTCGGGCTCAGATGTCAGCGGGTGCCCGCCGTCCGCACTCATCGAAGCGACACGCCACGCGCCGAACCTACGTCCTTAGCGGTCTGGTCCACTGCGCGATCTGTGGTCACCGGATGCAGGGTAACGCCAACCACGGCGAGAACCACTACCGCTGCCGGTTCCCCCGAGACTTCGCACCGCCCGATGGCATGGCTCACCCTCGCACCGTCTACGTCCGCGAATCCGCCATCGTGCCGAAGCTGGACGATTGGATAGCCAACCTGTTCGCCCCTGAGAACCTCGACAACACCTGCCAGACGCTCGCCGAGGCGGGTGGGGCGTCAGCGGCCGACAAGACCCGTATCGAAGCCGCTGACCGCAAGCTGGCCGACTGTGACATGCGGCTCGGCCAGTACCGCAAGGCTCTCGACTCCGGGGCCGATCCCGCCGTGGTGGCCGGGTGGATGTCCGAGGTTCAGGCTGAACGGCTCCGCGCCGAGCACGAACTGGTGGCAGCGCAGCCCCGCGCCAAGTCCACTGACGAGCAGGTGCGTTCCTTCGTGCGGAATCTCGGTGACATCGCCGCCGTTCTCGCGGATGCTGACCTGAAACTGAAGTCACGGCTCTACGAGGAGTTGGGGATCAGCGTGACCTATGACGCCACGACCAGGACCGCTACCGCGTGTGCAAAGGTTTGTGTCGGAGGGGGGACTTGAACCCCCACGCCCTTGCGGGCACCAGCCCCTCAAGCTGGCGCGTCTGCCTATTCCGCCACTCCGACGGGCGAGCAACTGAAATCAGCGCTCGGAGAGCGTAGCGCGCCCCGGGTCGGGCCCCCGGCCCAGGTCACCGGCGCGCGGACAGAGGCCTACTGGCCGGGCAGCGACGGCGTCGTGTTGCTGGTCGACTCCGGCGCGCGCACCGCCCAGAACTGGGCGTACCACAGGAGGCTGTCGCTCCGGGGCGTCGGGGTCACGCCTCCGATCTTGCGGCTCCAGACCAGGGCGCTCGGTTCGGGGTACAGCGGGAGCGACACCATCTCGTCCCACAGCTGGGTGTCCGCCTGCGCGTAGGCGGTCGCCGCGGTGTCCGCGTTGAGCTGCTGCGACGCCGCCGTCACCGTCTGGTCGAACTGGGGGTTGGAGTACCCCGTCCAGTCCTCGGACCCGTTGCGCCCCGGCGGGCCGAGCAACATCGTGTACCAGGCGAGCGTCTGACTGAGATACGGCGAGAAGCTCTGGGGCATGACCGCGATGTCGGCGAACCCGTCCGCCAGGGCCTGGCCGGCCTGCGTCGTGTTCGATTCGCCCAGCAGCGTCGTGTTGAGCCCCGCCGCCACGAGCTCGGACCGAATGACCAGTGCCGCCCGGCCCGCCCACGGGTCGGACGTGTCGACCACCATGTGGAGGGTGTAGGGGACGCCGAACGCGTACTCGTAGTACGGCGCTCCCGGCGGCCGGACCAGGCCGCTCGCCGTCAGCAGCGCGTCGGCTTGCGCGGGCACCGGTGTCACCGGGAAGTTCACGCTGCCGCCCGCCCCGATCAGGGTCGTCGAGGTGGACGACGTCGGCGTCGGGATGGTCGTGGTCGGCGTCCCCGTCGAGGCCGGCTTGTACGCCGTCTGCCCTTGGATGTTGACGTGGCTGTCGGCCACCTGCACCCCGGGGAGGGCCCAGCTCACCTGCTGGTTGACCAGCTCCTGCCGGTTGACGAGGAGCGAGATCGCGAAGCGCACGTCCGGCGAGAGCGGCGTGTCCGGTGAGCTGGCCAAGTCGAGCTCCAACTCCGTGTCGGAGTAGTCGACGTTGCTCTGGGCGTCCGGGAGGCCGGTCATCTCGGTCAGGAACGACGACGTCAGCACCGATGGCTGGGCCACCTGGACGTAGCCGGCAGTCATCCATTGTGCCAGCTCCTGGGTCGACGACGCGATGTGGATCGTGATCTGCTTGGCGTTGGGCGGGGTCCCCCACCAGAGCGGGTTCCGCTCCAGCGTGATGGTGCTCGGCGTCACCGCACCCAGCTTGAAGGGCCCGCCCGAGAGGTCGATGGCCGGATCGACCGAGGGGCACGTCGGGGTCCAACCCGTCTTCTCCATCACGTGCGCCGGCAGCAGGTTGGCGAAGAGCATCTGCCAGTCCGCGAACGTCGTCTTGAACTTCACCGTGACGGTGTGCCCGGCGTTGGAGCCCGTGACCGACGCGATGTCGCGGTAGCCGGCGATACTCGTCACGCTCGGAATGGCAGTGGGGTCGGCGCGCTGCTCCTCCCAGGCGTACTTGAAATCCGCCGCCGTGATGGGCACGCCGTCGGACCACACGGCCTTCGGGTTCAGGGTGTAGACGACCGTTTCGGGCTTGATGCTGACAACCTCCGACTGGACGATGAGGTTGTTGTTGGGCACCGGCGCGCCGGTGTCGCCCACGACGTAGGGACTGGGCAGCACCGCGCCGAGCACGCTCAGCGTGCCCGGCGTGTCGCCCGAGGGTGTGTTCGGGTTGCACCCCGCGGGACCCTCGGTCGTCCCGAAGGAGATGGTCCCACCGGCGACCCCGACGTAGGTGACGGTGGTGGTGCCCCCGCCGGCGCCCCCGCAGGCCGTCGCCACGAGCGCGACCCCCAGCATCCCGACCAGCGCCCGCCACGGCCCGGGGCGTCGGCCCCGGCGCCTCACTGCAGCCGCAGGTCCAGCGTGATGGTCGTGAAGGCGAAGATGATGGCGACCGTCACCGTGATGCGGTCGAGGTTCCGCTCGACCACGGTCGACCCCTGGGCCGCCGCGCCCACCGTGCCGCCGAACATGTCGGACAGGCCGCCCCCCTTGCCGCTGTGCATGAGGATCAGGAAGATCAGGCCGAGCGCGGACAGCACCTCAATGACGATGTACACCCAGGTCAAAGTGGACAAGGTTGCCAACAACGGACGGAGCCTCCAGCGTGCGGGGGTATCGGGGCCTTATCGGCCTAGGAACGGTAGCAGGCGGCAGTGGCCCTGATGATGTCGAGGAAGCTCCCCGCCTCCAGGCTGGCGCCCCCGACCAGGAGCCCGTCCACGTCGGGCTCGGCCATGAAATCGGCCGCGTTCTCGCCGTTGACCGAGCCCCCGTACTGAATCCGGACGCCCGCGCCGGCCTCGTCGCCGCCGAGCTTCGTCACCAGGGAGCGGATGAAGACGCAGGCGTCCTCCGCGTCAACCGGCGTGGCCGCTTGGCCCGTCCCGATGGCCCAGATCGGCTCGTAGGCCACGACCAGCCCGCCGAGCACCTCGGGGACCAGGCCGGTGAGCGCCGCCAGCACCTGCTCCTCCAGGACCGCCTCGGTCCGGCCCGCCTCGCGCTGCTCCTCCGACTCGCCCACGCAGACCACCGGCGTCATCTCGTGGCGCCGTACCGCCCGGAGGGTGGCGGCCACGGCGGCGTCGTCCATGCCGAAGAGCGTGCGCCGCTCCGAGTGCCCGACGATCACGTAGACCACGCCCAGCCGGCCCAGCATCCGGGGGCTGACCTCGCCGGTGAACGCGCCGCGTCATGGTCCGAACAGTGCTGCGCGCCGAGCGCGACCGGGATGTGCTCCTTCTCGACCAGAGTCTGCACGGTGCGCAGGTCGGTGAACGGCGGGTGGACCGACACGTCCAGGCGGGCCACGTCCTCGGCCTTCACGCGCAGCCCGAGGTCGCGCACCGTGTGCAGCGCCTCTATGTGGTCATGGTGCATCTTCCAGTTCCCGCTCACGAGCGGGCGGCGGGCACTCACCCCCGCGGCGCGTTGGGGGCGCGGCGCAGCGCCTCTATGCCGGGCAGCCGGCCTTCGGTCTCAATGAAGGCCAGGGACGCCCCACCGCCCGTGGACAGGAAGCCGACCTTGTCCGCCAGGCCGAGCTCCTCGAGCGCGCTGGCGCTGTCGCCCCCGCCCACGACGGAGAACCCCGGACACTCGGCCACGGCCTGGGCCACCACCCGCGTGCCCGCCGCGAAGCGCGGGTCCTCGAACGCGCCCAGCGGGCCGTTCCACAGCACCGTCCCCGCACCGCGGACCACCTCGGCGAACGCGGCGGCCGTGTCGGGCCCGATGTCGAGGCCGGTCCAACCGTCGGGCAGGTCCCCCTCTATCACCTTCACGCTCCCCCGCTGGCGGTGCTCCTCCCCCACCGGACCGAACGTGGCCCCTGGCTCCAGGGCGAGGGTGTCGGTCGGCAGCCGGATGTCCGCGCCCGACGCCAGGAGCGCCCGGCAGTCCTCGAGGTGGGACTCGTCGAGCAGCGAGCTCCCGACGTGCTGCCCCCGCGCCGCCATGAAGGTGTACGCCATGCCGCCCCCGACGATGAGCGTGTCCACCTTGCGCGCCAGGACCTTGAGAACCTCCATCTTGTCGGCCACCTTGGCGCCGCCGACGACCGCGACGAACGGGCGCGCCGGGTCCTCGAGGATGCCCCCCATCACCTCGATCTCCCGCGCGAAGCGCAGGCCCGCCGCGCTGGGCAGGAACTGCGGCGGGCCGACGATGGAGGCGTCGGCGCGGTGCGCGGCGCCGAAGGCCTCATCCACGTACGCGTCGAACCCCTCGATGAGCCGCTGCACGTACGCGGGATCGTTCGCCTTCTCACCCGGGTCGAAACGCAGGTTGTCGGTGAGCCCGACGCCCGGGCACAGCGCCCCGAGGCGCTCGCGCACGGGGCCCATCTCCCAGCGCGGGTCCCGGGTGCCCCCCGGCCGGCCCAGGTGCGAGGCGGCCACCACCTCGCCGCCCCGCTCCTGCAGCGCGCGCAACGTGGGCAGGGCCGCCGTGATCCGAAAGTCGTCGGCGACGGTCGCCTGTCCCCGCACACCGATGTGCAGGGGGACGTTGAAGTCGACCCGTACGAGGACGCGCTTCCCCTCCAGGTCGGGGAGGTCGTCCAGCTGGGGGATCCCGTGCAACGGGTCCACGGCGGTCAGCCGCCCACCAGCACCGTCAGGTCGACCAGACGGTTCGCGAACCCCCACTCGTTGTCGTACCATCCGTTCGTCTTCACCAGCGACAGCTCGTCGTTGACCGGCATCACCATGGTGAGGCCGGCGTCGAGGGTGCACGAGGCGGGCGAACCGACGATGTCGCTCGAGACGATCGGGTCCTCCGTATAGTCCATGACCCGGTCGAGCGGCGGCTTGACGGCGGCCTCGGCGAAGGCCGCGTTCACCTCGGCCACGCTCGGGCTGCCTTTGACCACGGCGGTGAAGTCCGTGATGGAGCCCGCCGGCACCGGTACCCGCAGCGAAGACCCGTCCAGGCGACCCTTCATGGCCTTGAGCACCAGTGCGGTCGCCCGCGCCGCGCCGGTCGTGCTAGGGATGATGTTGGTGGCCGCGGCTCGCGCCCGCCGCAGGTCCTTGTGGGGCAGATCCAGCAGGTTCTGGTCGTTGGTGTAGGCGTGCACGGTGGTCATGAGCCCGCTCACGATGTCGAACGCGTCGTCTATCACCTTCACCATCGGCACGAAACAGTTGGTCGTGCACGATCCGTTCGAGATGACGATGTCCTTCTCGGGGTCGTAGTCCTGGTCGTTCACCCCGATCACGAAGGTGGCGTCGGCGTCGCCCGACGGCGCCGAGATGATCACCCGCCTGACCGTCCCCCCGAGGTGCTGCGCCGCCTCGGCCCGGCTGGTGAAGAGGCCGGTCGCCTCGAGCACCACGTCGGCGCCGAGCTGGGCCCAGGGCAGCTGCGCCGGCTCGCGCTCGGCCATGACCCGGATGTGGCGGTCGCCCACCAGCAGGTCGGACCCCTCCACGTCGACCGCGACCGGCAGGCGGCCCTGGGTGGAGTCGTAGCGGAGGAGGTGTGCGAGCGTCTCGGCCGAGGTGAGGTCGTTGACGCCCACCACGTCGATGTCGGCGCCGGTCTCGAGCACGGCGCGCACGAAGCTGCGCCCGATGCGCCCGAAGCCGTTGATTCCGACCCGCACGGTCATGTCGTCCCTCTCTCTCGGCGTCTGCCGGGCGCCTATGCCAGCAGACCGGCGAGCGCCTGCGCCAGTCTGGCGGGGCTGTGCACCAGCACATTCTCGCCCGTCAGGGGAACGTCCTGGACCGGTACATCGGTCGCACCGATGTCCATGCCCTGGATGCTGTCACAGACCACCACGTCAACGGTGACATCGTGCCTGGCCAGCGCCGCAATGTGCGCGGCGACGTCGTAGCCCGCCGTCTCCGGGACCTGGGGACGGAGGTTGCACACGTACACCACCTGAGCGTTTGTCGAGGCCACCGCCTCGGCGATGCCACGCACCGACACGGCGGCCAACACGCTCGTGAACAACGACCCCGGGCCGATGACAATCTGGTCCGCCTGGAGGATGCGCTCGACCGCCAACGGCGGTGGCTGCGCGTCCTCGGGGACCAGTGACACGGCCCACAGGTCGCCCGTCCCCATGACGGCAACCTGCCCGGCCACGGTGCCCTGCGCCGACTCGGCCTTGAGCACCACGGGTTCGGTCGTGGCGGGGAGGACGTCGCCGTTCGCACCGAGCAGGACGGCCGCCTCGCGGACGCCCTGCACGAGGTCGCCCGTCGCGTCGACGAGCCCGAGGAGGATCAGGTTGCCCAGCGCGTGCCCGGCCAGCTCCCCCTCGTCGTAACGGCGCTCGAACGCCGCGGCCAGCGCGGAGTCCTCGTCGGCCAGTGCCACCAGGCACTTGCGGATGTCACCCAGCGCCACGACGTTGAGGAGCTCGCGCAGGCGGCCGCTGCTCCCCCCGTCGTCGGCCACCGACACGATGCCCGTCAAGGTCCCGGCGTACCGACGCGCCGCCCTCAGGGTGACCGCGGTGCCGTGGCCGCCGCCGACGGCGACCACGGACGGGCGCGACGCGGCGCTCACCGGTCGATGTCCCGGTGGAAGACGGATGCGCCCTGCCCGTGCGCGCCCAGCCGCTCCGCCAGCGCCTCGGCCAGGACGACGGACCGGTGCCGGCCGCCGGTGCAGCCGATCGCGATGGTGAGATACGACTTCCCCTCCCGGTGGAAGGCCGGGAGGATGGAGGTCAAAAGGTCGTCGACCTTCTCCAGGAAGGAGACCGAGTCCGGCTGGCCCAGGACGTAGTCGCGCACCGGCGCGTCCAGCCCGCTCTGTGGCTGCAGCTCCTCGACCCAGTAGGGGTTGGGGAGGAAGCGGCAGTCGAAGACGATGTCGACGTCGAGCGGGATCCCGTGCTTGTAGCCGAACGAGATCACCGACGTCTGCATCAGCGGCGCCTCCTCGTCGCCGAAGGCCTCGAGGATCCGGGCGCGCAGCTGGTTCGTGTTGAGCTCGCCCGTGTCGATCAGCAGGTCCGCCCGCTCACGGACTCGGCCCAGCAGCTTGCGCTCGTCGGCGATCGACTCCTCCACCCCGCGGGCGGCGAGCGGGTGGCGGCGGCGGGTGCCCTCGTAGCGCCGCACCAGCACCTCGTCCGCGGCGTCGAGGAAGACCACCCGCAGACGGCGCCGCATCTTGCGCAGGTCGTCGAGCACGTCGGGCAGGTCGTCGTAGTACTCGGTGCCTGTGTCGGCCCCGCCCCGCCCGATGACCAGCACGACCCGTTCCATGCCCGAGCCAGGACGGTCCACCATTTCGACCATCTTCATGATGAGGGCGACGGGCAGGTTGTCGATGACGAACCAGCCCATGTCCTCCAAGGTCGCGGCCGCGGTCGAGCGACCGGCGCCGGACATGCCAGTGACGACCAAGAATTCGCTCATCGGTCCTTAGCCTTGCGCACGCCCTCGTAGACGGCGAGACCCACGCTGTCGGGAAGCCAGGACGGCGCCAGGAGCTCCTCGAGCGAAGCGGCGCGGACAGCGTTGACCCCGCCGAATTCCTTGACCAACCTGGCCTTGCGCGCCGGGCCCAGTCCGGGGATGCCGTCCAGCACGCTGCGCGTCATGCGCTTGGCCCGGCGCTCCCGGTGGAACGTGATGGCGAAGCGGTGCGCCTCGTCCCGGACGCGTTGCAGGAGGTAGAGAGCGTCGGAGCCGCGCCGGATCCGCACCGGGTCGGGGGACCCCGGCCGGTAGACCTCCTCGAACTGCTTGGCCAGGGCCGCCAGCTCTATCTCGTCCTGCAGCCCGAGCCGCGCCAGGACGCGCTCGGCCACGCCCAGCTGGCCCTTGCCCCCGTCGACCAAAATCAGGTTGGGCCGGTACGCGAACCGCTTGGGCCGTGACCCCGCCGGCGCATCCTTCTCCGCCAGCAGTGCGGTGAGGCGGCGCGTGAGCACCTCTTCCATGGCTGCATAGTCGTCGTTCCCGGCCACGGACTTGACCGTGAAGCGCCGGTAATCCGAACGCTTGGGCAGGCCGTCCTCGACCACGACCATGGAGCCCACGTAGTCGGAGCCCTGCAGGTGGCTCATGTCGTAGCACTCGATCCGCAGCGGCGCCTCGTGCAGCGACAGGGCGCTCTGCAGCTCGGTCAGCGCCTTGGCCCGTGCGTTGTGGTCGCTGGCCCGCCGCAGCCGGTGGCGGGCCAGGTCCTCGGAGGCGGACCGTGCCACCGTCTCCTGCAGCGCCCGCTTGGCGCCGCGCAGCGGGACCGCGATGTCGACGGGTCCGCCGCGGACGCCGGCCAGCCAGCTCTGGAGCAGCTCGCGATCGGCGGGCTCCTCGGGGACGAGCACCCGCCGCGGCACCTCCGCCCCGTCGGCGCCGTAGACCTGCGACACCACGAGCGACATGAACTCGGGCGCAGACAGATCCTCCACCTTCTCGGCCACGAAGCCCCGGTGCCCCACGACGCGGCCGCGTCGCACCCGGAAGATCTGCACGGACGCCTCGAGCGGGTCCTCGGCCAGGCCGACCACGTCGAAGTCCTCCGCGCGGTCCGACACCATCTGCTGGGAGTCGGCCGCCTTGTGCACGGCGGTGATGCGGTCGCGCAGGCGCGCCGCCCGCTCGAACTGCAGCTCGTCGGACGCCGCCAGCATCTCCGCCTCCAGGCGCGCCAGCACCGGTTCGGTGTCCCCGGAGAGGAAGCCCATCAGGTCGCGCACGTAGGTGTCGTACGCCTCGTGGTCGACGGCGCCGATGCACGGTCCCGAGCACCGGTCGATGTCGTAGAGCAGGCAGGGGCGGCGCAGCCGTTCGTGGCGCGTGAACTTGGTGTCGGAGCACGTCCGCACCGGGAAGCTGCGCACCAGCAGGTCCAGGGTCTGCCGTATGGCGTAGGCGTGCCCGTAGGGGCCGAAGTAACGGACGCCCTTCCGCTTGCGGCCGCGCACCACCGCCGGGCGGGGCCACTCCTCGTTCACCGTCACGGCCAGCCACGGATAGCTCTTGTCGTCCTTGAGCCGGACGTTGTAGCGGGGCAGGTGCGCCTGGATCAGCGAGTGCTCCAGGATGAGCGCGTCGACTTCGCTGTCGACGACGACCCACTCCACGTGGTCCGCCTGGGCGACCATCTGGGCCGTGCGCGGCGGGAGCCTTGCGGAGTCCTGCCAGTAGTTGGGCAGCCGGTGGCGCAGGGATTTCGCCTTGCCCACGTAGAGGACGCGGCCCTCGGCGTCGTAGAACTGGTAGGAGCCCGGGGCGTCCGGAATGGAGCTTGTCGGAGGCCGGTTCTGCATCACACCCACTCTCGCGCAGCGGTGCATCCGGGGCGGTACACTGGCCCTGCCGGCCTGGAATCCGGCAGACAACCTCGCATCGAGGCCGACATACCCGCGGATGGGCGACCAGGCTGTCCCCGCCGGCCATATCGGTGCACTCCCTCAAGGGGGTCAGACAAAAATGCTCAGGCTGCAGTCGCCGCTTCCCGAGCGCTACACCGGCGCGACCGATGAGGAGCTGGCGGACATGATCGGGCGGGCCAAGACCGACTTGGGCCGGCGCGTCTTCATCCTCGGCCATCACTACCAGCGCGACGACGTGATGCGTTGGGCGGACGCCCGGGGCGACTCGTTCGGCCTGTCCCGCCTGGCGGCCGGTCAGACCGGCGCGGAGTACGTCGTCTTCTGCGGCGTCCATTTCATGGCGGAGTCGGCCGACGTCCTGACGGGCGACCACCAGCAGGTGCTACTGCCCGACCTCAACGCCGGGTGCTCCATGGCGGACATGGCGGACATCGACCAGGTGGAGGACGCCTGGGACGAGCTGGCCCGCGTCATCGACGTGGACAGCCTGGTCCCGGTGACCTACATGAACTCGGCCGCCGCCCTGAAGGCGTTCGTGGGCCGGCACGGCGGCGCGGTGTGCACCTCGTCCAACGCACGGGCCGTGCTCACGTGGGCACTCGACAAGGGCGAGCGCGTCCTCTTCTTCCCCGACCAGCACCTCGGCCGTAACACCGGCTATGACCTCGGCTATGGCGCCGACGACATGCGGGTCTGGAACCCGCGTGAGGCGCTCGGGGGGCTCAGCGACCGCGAGGTCAAGGAGTCGACCCTGCTCCTGTGGAAGGGGCACTGCTCCGTGCACCAGCGTTTCCGGCCCGAGCACGTGGAGGCGTTCCGCACCGCGCACCCCGACGGCATCGTGATGGTGCACCCGGAGTGCGCGCACGAGGTCGTGGAGCTGGGCGACGTGGTCGGGTCCACCGACGGCATCATCCGCGCCGTCGGCGCCGCGCCTCCCGGCTCGGTCGTCGGCGTCGCCACCGAGATCCACCTCGTGAAGCGCCTCGACGACGAGTCACCGGACAAGACGGTCGTCTGCCTCGACCCGCTCGTGTGCCCGTGCTCGACCATGTCGCGCATCGACCCGCAGCACCTGGCCTGGGTGCTGGAGGGCCTCGTCGAGGGCGAGGTGCGCAACCGGATCACGGTCGACGCCGCCACGGCCGAGTGGGCCAGGGTGGCGCTCCAGCGGATGCTCGCCATCACATAGGCGTCGCTCCCGGTCGCCCCTAGCCCGGAGGTGCGAAGAACTCGAGTGCGATGTTGTCGGGGTCTCGAAACGACAGCCCCGAGCCGTACGGTGCGTCCTCGATGCCGGCGTTCTGAATGCCCAGTTCGTTCAGACGGCTTTCCCATGCCTCGAGTTCGCCGCGATTGGCACAGGCGAACGCCAGATGATCGAGCCCCACCCGCCGCTCGTCGAACGGCGCCGAGCTGACCAGATCAGGGAACTGATGGATACCGACGAGTGTGCCGCCCATGAGCCACACGACGTGGTGGAACGGACCCGTGTCCTCGTCCAGGACCGGGTCCGAGCCGAACAGAGCCTTGTACCAGGGTCGGCTCCGTTCGAGGTCCGTCACCGTCAGCGCCACGTGGGTAATCGCAGGGAACTCAGCCATGGTTTCTCCCTTGGCAGATCGTCGAGGCAGCGAATTCTATGCCCTTTGGCTGGGATCTCTCTGGGAACACGGGGCATCTGCCTACACCACGACTAGGAATCGGCAGATGTGGTGCTCGCAAGCCTCGCCTCCACTGGCGGACCCTTGCTGAGCAAGGCGGTCAGCGCACTGGCGTCGAACGTGTTGGGTTCCGTTGTACGCAGGAAGTCCCTCAGGATCTCGACGAAGCGGATGGGCTCCTCCCCCTGGGGGTAGTGGCCGACCCCGTGCATCACCTCCAACCTGCTGTTGGGGATCGCCTCGTGCGCCACGTAGGCATGATCGAGCGGAATGATCCGGTCACGGTCGCCCCACACGATGAGCGTCGGCATGTGTGCGGCCAGGTAGAGGCGGTCCGCGGCGCTCACCGACTGCCCGCCCGGGTCGATCACGGACCGCATGGTGCGGATGAAGGCGCGGCGGCTCTCCCCTTCGGTCAACGACTTGTAGGCGCGCCACATCTCGAGCGCCTCGGCGTTGCGGAAGCCCCGGTCGTCGAAGAACTTGACGACCGAGTCCCCCCAGGGACCCACGAAAGCCGGGAAGAGGGCCGGCATCACGTACTCGGCGCCCGGCAGGGTGGCCAAACGGAGGATCCAGTTCAGCTCGCGGCCCAAGCCGCCGGCGTCGACCAGTACGAGGCGTTCGCAACGCTCCGGGTACTGATAGGAGAACTGCATGGCCACTCCACCACCGAAGGATTGTCCGACCACGGTGGCCCGATCGATGCCGAGGATGGTGAGCAAGTCCCGCATGACGGTGGCGACATTGCCCAGCGAGTAGTCGCCGGGAGGTTTCTCCGACGCACCGTGCCCGGGGAGATCCGGGGCCAGCACCGTGTAGTCGCTCCGCAACAGCCTCAGGGCGGGTTCCCACGTGAGGGAGCTCCCGGCGATGCCGTGGAGCAGCAGCAGCACGGGGCCCCGGCCACCACGGCGGTAGCCGATCTGGTGGCCGTGGATGGAGATCTGTTCGACTGCGAACGTCTCTGTGGAGGTCCTCTCCGTCATGGGATGATCGGTCCTTTGCCTCGGTCACTCCGGCCACCGGACGGACGGAGACTTGCCGCGCTCCATCGTAGGCAGCGGGCGCGAGCAGATCGAAGTACCTGTGGGTATATGCCGTCGGGACAACCAAAGAAGCCCATTCTTGATCGGCCGCTCCGTGAACGAAGGTCCGGGGACGCCCCGCCTGCTCGACCCGGGCGCCGACATCCCGCCACTCGGTAGCGGCGCTCCTTTCGGGCTGGGGCACGCACCGGCCCTCACCGTGGTCGAGAATCGCGACGAGCTGCTACAGCTGTGAACGCTGATCGACCACGTCTCGGACGTAGCGAAGTCGCGCCACCTTGTTGGCGAACCCGATCGTGTAATTGGCGTGATGCATCAGCGCGGCTTCGGGCACCGGCAGGGTCATGCCCTGATGCCATGACACACCGGTCAGAGTGCCACCGCCGAAGAACGCAACGGGAAGGTAGTCCCAACGAACCCGGAACGGATTGAATCGACGCTGAGATAGTCCAGCGCCTATCGATCATCGTTGCCAGAGTGTCCCACCCTCCCGGCCGCGTTCGTTCGTCGGGCACAAAATGGGCGGAGCCGGGCCCTGTCAGCGACCGAGGTCGAGGCCGTGGCGATCGAGCGCGGTTCGCATTTGGCTGAGCCATTCCGCACCGAGCTGACGGCCATTCGGGAGCTGGTCGTCGCGATCCCAGCGCCACGTTGTGATCATGGCAAGCACGAGGATCCGGCATTCCATAAGCATCTCCTCACTGGCGCCCGGGTACTGGTCGCTGACTCCCTCGGGCGCGTGGGCGATGTCGAACTCGACGGGTCCGCGGCAACAGGTCCCGAGGTCGACGAACAACGGTCCCAGACGGGTATGGAGCAAGTTGTCGGGATGCGGCTCGCCGTGCAACAGCTGCTCGTCAGCGCCGTGCTTGGTAATGGAGGCCGTTAGACTCTGGAGAGTCTTACTGAGAAGGTTCCGATCCACGTCCCCGAGCTCTGGTGTACGGGCGCCGTCGTCGAGCAATGATCGGGCCTCCGCAACTCTGTCAGTGAAGTGCGGGGCCGTCATCACGACTTGCCTCATGCTGGCGTGCAAGCGCAGGAGCGCCTGCGCATACTCTGGCGGAGCGATGCCGGATCGCAGTGGTTCGTAGTAGGTCCAAAGCGTCACCGCGAAGCCGCCACGCAGGTGGACACGAGGTTCCACCCGGGGATCGAGTGTGCCCACTGGGCTACCGATCTCAACCAGGCGTCGAGCAACCTCGACTTCGAATTCTGCAGCAGCCTGCCCGCCACCTGGGCCCCCTTCATAGGCAACCCGGACAAGAACGTCACTCGGCAGCAGACGCACCGCGAGCCGAACCGAGTCGTGGATCACGCTGGCATCATCTACTTCCAGACCCGCTGCAGAAGCCGTGGCCACACACGCGTCCACTGCACGGGGTATGTCAGACGCCTTCATCGTGATCTCGTCCGGCTCCCAGGTGACCTGCTTCTCTGCCAAATTCTTGCCCGTCGAACTGGGCGGTCGTCTCTTGGATCAACGCACCACAGGAGTCAGCGACCTCCACCTACTCCGCCCCGGAGATGTGGAAAGGCTGTCACCCAGTCCCGGCGAATCGGGGCGAGGATGTGGAGGCTTGGGCGCGGTGCTCGTTGAGCGCATCGACCGGGATATGCGCGATCCCGTCGACCATCTGGTAGCGGATCTCGCGTCCGTGGACAAGGCGCAGGAGCTCCTTGGTCGCAATGTCGGGGCGTCGTGCGGGTTCTGATGCCCTGAGTAGCTCATTGGACATCGAACCCTCCTTCATCGAGGCCAAGTTTACGGCTGAGGATCTCGATCTGATGCTCGACCTGGGAGAGCACGGCAAAGTGGTCGGTGTTGCTGATCGTGTCCCAACTGTCCTCAAGCGCGGCCAGCAGGTTCAGCGCCTCCTCGAGGTCGAAGGCGACGACGTGGGGCGGCTCGCCCCGTAGTGATGCCTGATAAGGGACGATCGGCTTGTTGAGCGCAAAGTGGCTATACGCCCACCGCGACGACCGCGGCGACAAGCCCATAAGGTCGCTCTCGTCCCCTTCCTCACAGGAGTTGGCAACGATGCCCGACTATCCCGCGAACCCCGTCGAGGCCGACCACGTCGAGCCCGTCCCACGCCGCATCCGTGCCGTCCTGGCGGGCCGGACCGTCGTCGACACCACGAACGCCCGCTACGTGTGGGAGCTGCCGTTCTTCCCCGTGTTCTACGTCCCGCTGGGCGACGTCCGCCCCGGCGTGCTCGTCGACGAGGGCACGACGGAGGAGACGACGCGGGGCGACGTGCACTTCCACGGCCTGCGCGTGGACGGCGAACACTGCCCGGCGGCGGCCCGGGTCCTCCACGCCGCCAAGGTCGAGGGTCTGGACGAGACGGTGCGCTTCGAATGGTCGGCGCTCGATGCCTGGTACGAGGAGGACGAGCAGGTCATCGTGCACCCCCGCAGCCCCTACGTCCGCGTCGACGCCATCCGCTCCACCCGCCGGGTGCGCGTAGAGGAGAAAGGCGTCGTGCTGGCCGAGTCGTCGTCTCCCGTCCTGGTCTTCGAGACCGGCCTCCCCACCAGGTACTACGTCAACCGCACCGACGTCGACTTCAGCCGTCTCGTGCACTCGGACACCCAGACCGCCTGCCCCTACAAGGGCGTCACGACGGACTACTGGTCCAGCCGGGCCGGCAAGACCACGCACCCCGACGTGGCGTGGTCCTACGCCTATCCCATGCGCGAGCTGCTGGCCATCGCGGGGCTGATCGCCTTCTACAACGAGAAGGTCGACATCTTCCTCGACGACGTCAAGCTCGAGCGGCCGCCGACACGGCTCTCCAAGGCCCGTTGACCGCCGACCGCTGACGGCCGTCGGGCGAATCGGGTCCGCTACTTCGCCGGTCCCAGCACCCGCTTGAGCACCTCGCCGGTGTAGCTGCCCGCCGTCTTGGCCACCTGCTCGGGCGTGCCCTCCGCCACCACGGTCCCGCCCTTGTCGCCCCCCTCGGGACCCAGGTCGATGATCCAGTCGGCGGTCTTGACGACGTCGAGGTTGTGCTCAATGACGACCACCGTGTTCCCCTGGTCCACCAGCCGCCCCAGGACCTCGAGCAGGCGGCGGGTGTCCTCGAAGTGCAACCCGGTCGTCGGCTCGTCGAGCACGTAGAAGGTGTGCCCCGTCGGCCGGCGGCTCAGCTCGCTGGCCAGCTTCACCCGCTGGGCCTCACCACCAGAGAGCGTCGGCGCCGGCTGGCCCAGGCGGACGTAGCCGAGCCCGACGTCGACGAGCGTCTGCATGTGCCGCGCGATCGGCGGCTGGCGCTCGAAGAAGCTCAGGGCCTCCTCGCACGACATGTCGAGGACGTCGGCGATGGTCTTGCCCCGGAACGTGATCTCGAGCGTGTCGCGGTTGTAGCGGGCGCCGTGGCAGATCTCGCAGGGGACGTACACGTCCGGCAGGAAGTGCATCTCTATCTTGATGGTCCCATCCCCCGCGCAGGCCTCGCAGCGCCCGCCGCGCACGTTGAAGGAGAAGCGGCCCGGCTGGTAGCCGCGCACCTTGGCCTCGGCCGTCTGCGCGAAGAGCCGACGGATGTGGTCGAAGACGCCGGTGTAGGTGGCTGGGTTGGAGCGGGGCGTCCGCCCGATCGGCGCCTGGTCGACGTCGACCACCTTGTCGAGATACTGGACGCCCTCCACCCGGCGGTGCCGCCCCGGGAGCGCCTTGGCCCGGTGCAGCTTTTGGGCCAGTGAGCGCAGCAGGATGTCGTTCACCAGCGTGGACTTGCCCGAGCCGGACACGCCGGTCACCGCGATGAAGCAGCCGAGCGGGAAGGAGACGTCGATGTCATGCAGGTTGTGCTCGCGCGCGCCCCGCACCGTCACCACGTCACCCGTCCCCGGGCGCCGCCGCGCCGGCAGGGGGATCGAGCGCTTGCCCGAGAGGTATTGCCCGGTGATGGAGGCCTTGTTGGTCACCAGGCCGCCCCGGCCCGTCACCGGCCCGGCGTGCACGATGGTCCCGCCGTGCTCCCCCGCCCCCGGCCCGATGTCGACGACGTAATCGGCCGAGCGAATCGTCTCCTCGTCGTGCTCGACCACGATGACCGTGTTGCCCAGGTTGCGCAACCGCTCCAGCGTGGCGATGAGGCGCTTGTTGTCGCGCTGGTGCAGGCCGATGGACGGCTCGTCGAGCACGTAGAGGACTCCGACCAGGCCGCTGCCGATCTGGCTGGCCAGCCGGATGCGCTGCGCCTCGCCGCCGGACAGCGTCGCCGAGGCGCGGGCCAGCGACAGGTAGTCGAGCCCGACGTCGAGCAGGAACTGCATGCGCTCGCGGATCTCCTTGAAGACCCGGTCGGCGATCATGTGCTCGCGCTCGGTCAGCTCCAGCTCGGCCATGGCGTGCACCGCGCCCGCGATGGACAGGCTGCACAGCTCGTAGATGTTCCGACCGCCCACCGTCACGGCCAGCGACTCAGGCTTCAACCGGGCGCCACCGCACGCGGGGCAGGCCACCTCGCGCATGTAGCCCTCGATCTGCTCGCGCGACCAGTCCGACTCCGCCTCGCCGTGGCGCCGCTGCAGCCACGGGATGATCCCCTCGTAGTGCGCGTCGTACGAGCGCGTGCGGTTGAAGCGGTTCTTGTAGCGCACGTGCACGGCCCGGTTCCCGGTGCCGTAGAGAACCAGCTTCTTGTCCTTGGCCTTGAGCGACTTCCACGGCGTGTCGAAGGAGAACCCGCCGAAGTCGGCCACGCCCGCCTGCAGCCCGGTGAAGTACTCGCTGCGCGCGCCCGCCCACGGCGCCAGCGCGCCCTCCGCCAACGAGAGCGAGTCGTCGGGAACCACCAGCTCGGGATCGACCTCGAATTTGGTCCCCAGCCCGAGGCAGACCGGGCAGGCCCCGTAGGGCGAGTTGAAGGAGAAGTTCCGGGGCGCCGGCTCCTCGAAGCTGAGCCCGCAGACCGTGCAGGCCAGGTGCTGCGAGAACGTGATGGCCTCGTCGCTCTCGCCGCCCTCGGAGCCGTTCATCACCAGCACCTCGGCCGTGCCGCCGGTGAGCTCCAGCGCGGTCTCTATCGACTCGGTCAGTCGCTGGCGCACGTTGTCCCGCCGGATGAGGCGGTCCACCACGACCTCGATGGTGTGCATCTCGTAGCGGGCCAGGCTGACCTCGGCCCGGTCGGCCAGCTCCAGCGGCACCCCGTCGACCCGGACGCGGGCGAAGCCCTGCTTGGCCAGGTCGTCGAGCAGCGAGCTGTACTCGCCCTTGCGGCCCCGGACCACCGGCGCCAGCACCTGGAACCGCGTCCCCTCGGGCAGCTCCAGGACCCGGTCCACGATCTGCTGGGGGGTCTGCCGGGCCACCGGCCGCCCGCAGTTGGGGCAGTGGGGATGGCCGATGCGGGCGTAGAGCAGCCGCAGGTAGTCGTAGACCTCGGTGATCGTGCCCACGGTGGAGCGCGGGTTGCGGGAGGCCGACTTCTGGTCGATGGAGATGGCGGGCGACAGGCCCTCTATGAAGTCGACGTCGGGCTTGTCCATCTGGCCCAGGAACTGGCGGGCGTACGCGGACAGGGACTCGACGTAACGACGCTGGCCCTCGGCATAGATCGTGTCGAAGGCCAGGGACGACTTCCCCGACCCCGACAGCCCGGTGAAGACGATCAGCCGGTCCCGGGGCAGATCGAGGCTGACGTCACGCAGATTGTGCTCGCGAGCCCCGCGAACGACCAGACGGTCGGCCATCCGGGCAGGATACCGGCGCGCTGTGTCAGCTCCG
Organism: uncultured Acidimicrobiaceae bacterium; assembly: GCA_963834405.1. Classification (GTDB taxonomy): domain Bacteria; phylum Actinomycetota; class Acidimicrobiia; order Acidimicrobiales; family RAAP-2; genus Bog-473. Next base: position 174,869 of record CAWIBX010000007.1, read on the forward strand.
GCGAGTCCCTGGTCCGGAGCTCGCGTCTGCCGCCGCGCCGATCCGGGCGGAACCGACGCGGCGGCCACCGACGGAGCTCAGCCGGCCATGCCGACCATCGGTTTGTTCAGGACGATGTTCCCGGTCGAGCCGTAGAAGAGGGCGTCGCCGTAGGTGAAGACGCCCCCGTCGGAAGCGACCAGCCAGTAGCCCTGGTCGCTGGGCGTGCCGGCCAGGCCGACCACCGGCTTGTTGAGCCGGATGTTGCCGGCCGACCCGAAGAACCGCGCGTCGCCGTAATTGAAAATGCCGCCGTCGGAGGCGACCAGCCAGTAACCCAGGCCGTCGGGGGTCGCGGCCATGCCGACCACGGGCCGGTTGAGCACCAGGTTGCCGGTCGAGCCGTAGAACTTGGCGTCGCCGTAGCTGAAGATGCCGCCGTCCGACGCCACGATCCAGTACCCGCCGCCGTCGGGGGTGGCGGCCATCCCCACGGCGGACCCGTGCAGCTGGAGGTTCGCCGCCGACCCGTAGAACTGCGCGTCGCCGTAGCTGAAGATGCCCCCGTCGCTCGCCACGAGCCAGTAGCCGGCTCCGTCGGGCGTGGCTGCCATGCCGACGACGGGGTCGACCAGGTGCAGCGCGCCGGCCGAGCCGTGGAACTGGGCGTCGCCGTAATTGAAGATGCCCCCGTCGGAGGCGACCAGCCAGTAGCCCAGGCCGTCGGGCGTCGGGGCCATGCCGACCACGGGCGCGTTGAGGCGGAGGCTTCCGGTCGACCCGTAGAACTGCGCGTTGCCGTAGGTGAACACGCCCCCGTCGCTGGCGGTGAGCCAGTAGCCCTGGACGCCGGTCCAGGTGTCGAGGGCGCCTTGGGTGTTGCTATCGGTGTCGTTGTAGAAGCCGCCGGCCACGCAGGCGACGGGCGAGTAGCACGAGGCGGTTCGCCCGAACGAGTAGAAGGTGCCGCTCAACTTGGCGTTCGACGGTACCGGCAACTCCATCGTGTTCCAGCTCCCGCCGGACAGGGTGTCGACGAAGCCGTACTGCGCCAGGCCACTGGTGCCCGTGTTGTAGGCCCCGACCGCCATGCAGAAGGCCGCCGTCGGACACGCGACGTCTTCGGGCCTGGCCGATGCATTGGAGGGCGGGGCTGCATTCGACGGCAACGGCGCCAGCGGTGCCGTCCAGGTGCCACCGGACAGGGTGTTGATCATGAGAAACGTCTGCCCACCCTCCTCGAAGATGCCGATCGCCGCGCATGTCGCCGGCGACCCACAGGACACCGAGAGCAACTGCTCGAACTGAGATGCGGTGGCGTTCGACGGCAGCGGACCCTGGGTCGCAGTCCAGGAGCTCCCGTTCCACCAATCGATCAAGGCATGCTCCGTTGCAGAGGAGTCTTCGTACCCGCCGACTGCGGCGCAGCTGGAGCCCGAGCACGAGACTTGGAAGAGGTCTGCGAACTGGTCCCCGTCCGTGTCGTCCCCCGCGCCGGTCGGCTCGGGCGCCCGCATGGAGGTCCAGGTGCCGTTGCCCAGCACCGTGATGAGCCCGTTGAAGAGCGAGGCGCCATCTTCATAGTCGCCGACGGCGACGCAGGATCCCGCGGACGGGCACGAGACCCCGAGCGGATCGGCGAAGGTCGCGCCCGATGGGAGCGGGACGGGCTGGGCACTCCACGTGGTACCCGACAGCGTCGCGATGAAGCCGACCCTGTGACCGGTGGTGTTCTGGTAGTTCCCTACCGCCGCGCAGAACGTCGGAGTCGCGCACGAGACCGCGAACAGCCAGGCATCGGGGAAGTAGGTGGGCCCCGCGTCGGTCGCGGCGTCGGAGGGGAGCGGGCTCTGTGTCGCGGCCCACGACCCGCCGGAATAGGTCTCAATCAGGGGCTCGACGTAGCCGGTCGTGCCCCCGGTGTCGTTGAACTGCCCGACCGCCACGCAGAACGTCGTCGTCGGGCACGACAGCGGACGGCACGGCAACTGCTCACCGCAATTGGCCGCCCCGATCCGCAGCCCCTGCTTGACCCCGCTGCCGGCGTTGGACGGTTGGGGGGCCTGCGTCTCGGTCCAGCTGGTCCCGCTCTGGTTCTCGATCAACCCCCAGGCCTTGCTGCTCGTGTCGAGGTACCACCCCGCCATGACGCACGCATTGACGGCGGGACAGGAGGATCCCGCGGTGTACACCTCGGGATTCGTACTGCCGTTCCCGGCGTCGCTCGGCAACGGCGCCTCGGTCGTGGTCCAGCCTTGGGCCGGGGGCGCGGCCGACGCGGTCGGTGCGGTGCTGACCACCGCGGCGCCGAGCCCGCCCAGAAGGGCCGCCGCGGCCACGAACGAGCCGATGCGTGCCCTCCGCCCCGGGCCCCAGCGCTGCAACCGTCCAGTGCGCAGGGTCGTGGTCCGAGGGGAGGCGGAAGCGGACCTCGGCATGGGTTCCTCCGATCTGTGCAGCCGGGGGCGGCGCGGGGAGACAACGGTCCGGGACATAGACGACGACACACGCCGCCGGTTACGCCGGACCCGGCTGCTCGAAGGTCAGGTCGCCCTCGCCCCAGTACGCGTCCACGGCGCTGATCAGGCCGTCGTCGGTGAAGGTGAACTCCTCGACCCCCCGGATGTGCATCGTCCCCGAGCCGCCGGTGGGGGTCGCCGTGATGTGGAAGGTGATGGCCACCTTGTCGGCGACCGGGTGCCAGGCCTCCACCTCGAAGGTCATGGCCTCACAGGCCTCGAAGGAACGCTGCATGAACGCCTTGATGGCGTCCCGGCCCACGTTGGGCGGCGTCGGGTACGGATCGACCTGGACGGCGTCGGCCGTGAACAACGCGGCGTAGGCGTCGGCGTCCCGGGTGCCGACGGTCTTGGCGTAGCGGTCGAGTGCGGCGCGCAGCTCTATGGAGGTGGGCATGGCCGGCACTCTACGCAGCCGGCGACGGGCGCTCCGCCGCCCGCTGGGCCCGCGCCTCGGCCCGGGCCACGACGTCCCACATCCCGGCCACCTCCGCCGCGCTCATGTGGGGGTCCTGCACCTTCCAATCCACGACGGCCCGCAGCCGGCGCGTCACCGCCGTGCGGTCGAAGCGCGAGACGAAGCCGTTGACGAGCAGCGCCCTGCCCCAGCCGAGCAGCCTGGCCATCATGGGGTTGCCGGGAATCTGACCGGCCGCCATGAGCACCCACGCCACGCCGACGTCGACCAGCGGGTCACCGGCCGCGGCGTTCGTCCAGTCGATCACGACCGGACCGCTCGGCGCGATCATGACGTTGAGCGGGTGCAGGTCCATGTGCACGACCCGCCTCCCCGTGCCGACCGGCCCCGGCGCCAGGAAGTCGGGTGCCGCGATGTCGTGGAGCCGCTGGTGCAGGTCGGCGAGGGTCCGCGCCTGGCGTCGGATGCTCCAGGGCGCCGCGGCGATGGCGTCGACCATCGACCTGCCCTCTATGCGCTCCATCACGAGCTCGGTGCCGTCGTCGCTGAGCTCGTCCACCGCGGGCACCGGGTAGCCCTGCTCCCGCAGAAAGGCCATCGTCCGTGCCTCCTGCGCCATGGAGTGCCCCTCCCGGGAACGGCGCAACACGAGACCCGGGCCGTACTCGAAGATGTCGGCGTCCCTCCCCGCGGCGAGCAGCGGGCCGGGGGGTTTCATGGGCCGCCAACCTACCGGCGGACCGGGCTACCCGGGTATGGACGAGCGGATCTCTGCGATCTCGTCCCGCAGCAGCGCCGCCTCCTCGTAGCGCAGGTCGGCCGCGGCGGCCTTCATCTCCGACTCCAACTGCGTGATGAGCTCGACCGCCTCGGCCGGGGTCGACGCCGCACCCTCGGCCAGGAGCGGTGTCCGGCGGTTGCCGCGGACAGCGGCGTTGCGCCGCACCTCGGCCCGGCTGCGGCCGGCCCGGGTGGCCCGGCCTTCGCCCCCGCCGCGGAGGCGCTCCAGGATGTCGGTCACGTTCTTGCGGATGGACTGCGGATCGATGCCGTGCTCGCGGTTGTACGCCATCTGCAGCTCACGGCGCCGCTGGGTGATCGACACCGCCTCGCGCATGGAATCCGTGACCGTGTCCGCGTAGAGCACCACGACCCCGTCCACGTTGCGCGCGGCCCGGCCCATGGTCTGAATCAGCGACGAGGACGAGCGCAGGAACCCCTCCTTGTCGGCGTCGAGGATCGCCACCAGGGCCACCTCGGGCAGGTCGAGGCCCTCGCGCAGAAGGTTGATGCCGACCAGGACGTCGATGGTGCCGAGCCGCAGCTCGCGCAGGATCTCGATCCGGGTGATGGTGTCGATGTCCGAGTGCAGGTACTGGACCCGGACGCCCGCCTCGGCCAGATAGTCGGTGAGGTCCTCGGCCATCTTCTTGGTCAACGTCGTCACCAGCACGCGGCCGCCCGCCGCCACCGTGCGCGCGATGCGCGCCTGGAGGTCGTCGACCTGGCCTTTGGTGGGCATGAGCACCACCTCGGGGTCCACCAACCCGGTCGGCCGGATGACCTGTTCCACCACCTGCGCCGACTGCTCCAGCTCGAAGGGGCCGGGCGTGGCCGACACGAAGACACACTGCGGCACCCGGGCGACGAACTCGTCGAAGCGGAGCGGGCGGTTGTCCCGGGCGGAGGGGAGGCGGAAGCCGTGCTCGACGAGCACGTCCTTGCGTGACCGGTCGCCGGCGTACTGGCCGTGCAGCTGGGGCACGGCGACGTGGCTCTCGTCGATGACGCAGAGGTAGTCCTTCGGGAAGAAGTTGAGCAGCGTGTAGGGCGTCTCCCCCGGTGCACGGCCGTCGAGGTGCCTGCTGTAGTTCTCTATCCCGGAGCACACCCCGGTCTCGGCCAGCATCTCGAGGTCGTGCTCGGTCCGGACCCGGAGCCGCTGCGCCTCGAGCAGCTTGCCCTGCTTCTCGAACTCCTGCAGACGCTCACGCAACTCGACCTCGATGGTGCCGACCGCGCGCTGGATGATGTCGTCCCCGGTGACGTAGTGGGTGGCGGCATAGACCGCCACGTCCTCCATCTCCTCGCCCATCTCGCCCGTGAGCACGTCGAAGGGCACAATGCGCTCGACGGTGTCGCCGAACATCTCGACCCGCAGCGCAGCCTCCTCGTAGGCAGGATGGATCTCGACCGTGTCGCCCCGGGCCCGGAACGTGCCGCGCACCAGGTTGACGTCGTTGCGGGCGTAGTGGAGGTCGACCAGGCGCCGCAGCATGTCGCGCTGGTCCAGCTGCTCCCCGACGCCGAGGCCCAGGATGCGGTCGCGGTACTCGTCGGGAGAGCCCAGGCCGTAGATGCACGACACCGACGCCACGACGATCACGTCCTTCCGCATGAGCAGGGACGAGGTCGTCGCGTGCCGCAGCCGGTCGATCTCGTCGTTGATGGACGAGTCCTTCTCTATGTAGGTGTCCGTGGTGGGGAGGTAGGCCTCCGGTTGGTAGTAGTCGTAGTAGGAGACGAAGAACTCGACGCGGTTCTTGGGGAAGAGCTCGCGCAGCTCGGACGACAGCTGCGCGGCCAGGGACTTGTTCGGCTCGATGATCAGCGTCGGCCTTTGGACCTGCTCGATCATCCAGGCGATGGTTGCCGTCTTCCCCGAGCCGGTGATCCCCTGCAACGTCTGGTAGCGGTCGCCGCGGCGCGCCCCTTCGGCCAAGGCGGTGATCGCCTGCGGCTGGTCACCCGCCGGTTGGAACGGGGAAACGACCTCGAATTGCGGCATGACCCTTCGAGGCTACCCGGGGGGTGTGTCGGCTCCGGCCGGAGCGCGGGTGGCTCAGGCCGGGTGGGCCTGCGCCCGCAGCTCCTCCCGGGCGCCCTGGAGCCACACCCAGAGCGTGTCCACCTCGTGCTCGAGCGCGGCCCGGTCACCGGAGTTGTCGAGGACGTAGTCGGCGTCCTTGGCCCGCTCTTCGCGCGAGATCTGCGAGCGGATGCGCGCCTCGGCGTCGGCACGGTCGAAGCCACGCTGGGTCAGGAGCCGCTCCAGGGCCACGTCGGTCGGCGTGTCGACCACGACGACCTTGTGGAGCTTGACCGTCTCGCGATGGGCCGCAGTGAGGAGCGGGATGGCCAGCACCACGATGTCGTCGGTACCCTCGTGGGCGTCGCGCGCCTGAATCATGGCGATGCCGATGGCGGGATGGGTGATGGCGTTGAGGGCCAGGCGGCTCTCCTGGTCGGCGAACGCGAGCGCGGCCAGGGCGGGACGGTCGATGGTGCCGTCGGCCGCCACGATCCCCGGACCGAAGCGGTCGATGAGGGGCTGGTAGGCCGGGCCACCCGGCGACACCACGTCCCGGGCCACCTGGTCGGCGTCGATGAGCACGGCACCCCGTTCCACGAGGAGGTCCGCCACGGCGGACTTGCCCGACCCGATCCCCCCGGTAAGCCCGACGGCCAGCATCAGGCGGCGGCGCTCGTGGTGCCGTGCGCGGCCCCTGCACCGTTCCGGAGTGGCTTCCGTGCCACGGCGAACAGAACGAGGGTGGTGTCGTCCAGCTCGTCGGTGACGAACCAGTCGTCGGCGGTGATCCCGGTCGTGCCGCCGGAGTCGTCCCGCGCCACGAGCTTGTAGGCGAGCGGCAGAAGCCGGGTGTAGGCCCAGACGTACCAGGCATGGGGCATGCGGTGCCGCAGGTCGAGGACGTCGAGCTTGAGGAGCTTGGCCGCCTTGACCCGGCGCGCCGCGAAGTCCGCCTTCACGTGCTCGACGGCGTCGACGCCCCCGAGCCACACCTCGCCGAAGTGGCGGTCGAGCATGGCGCGCAGCTCGTCGCGTTCGAACAGATGAAGATGGAACGGGTTTTCGAAGTCGGCGGGCTTGTTGGGGGTGAGCACGCACACCACGCCGTCGTCCTTCACCACGCGCGCGAGCTCGGCCACGTGCGGCTCTGGCTCGGTGAAGTGCTCAATGAGATGGGACGAGCACGCACCGTCGAAGCTGCCCGTCAGGAAGCCCAATCCGAGCGCGTCCATCTGCGCCACCCGCAAACCCTCGGAGCCGTAGCGCGCCGACGCCGTGCCGGTGGCCTCGGCCGAGTAGTCCGCGCCCACGACCTCGCGATCAGGGGCCAGGAAACGGGCGGATTCGAATCCCTGGCCACAGCCCACGTCGAGGATGCGCCCGCGGCCGATGCGCTGAAGCACGGCCCGGTAACCGGCCTCGTGGAGGGCGAGCAGCGAGTCGGGGGTAACACCCTGTTGCGGGCGTTCGCCGGTCAGCCTGCTCTTGGCGCTGGTGGGCACCTCCGCTCCCTTCGCGTGACACGACCTGATGGCGCGGCTTGCTTACACTACCGGGCGTCCATTCGGCCGCTCCTCCATGACCACGACCGCCACCGCTACCGTCCCCCGTGGTCGGCATGCCGCCAGACGAAGGCCGAACGGGTCGGACGGGTCGGAGGGAGAGGCTGCCTGGGCCTGGCGCTGGGGCGGTGCCGCCGTCCTCGCGGCGTTCGCCTACGTGCCGCTCCTGGCGGTGCGGCCCGGTGTCATCACACCCGACACCAAGACCTACCTCTACCTCGATCCGACGCGCTTTCTGAGTCAGGTCGCGTTCCTCTGGAACCCGACCGTCGCGCTGGGGACGGTCACCCACCAGTACGTCGGTTACCTCCTCCCGATGGGGCCCTTCTACGCGGTGTTCCACCTCTTGGGCGTCCCGGTGTGGGTGGCCCAGCGCCTCTGGCTCGGATCGATCCTCTTCGCGGCCGGCCTCGGCATCCTCTACCTCTCCCGCGTCCTCGGGCTGCGCGGGCCGGGACCGGCCGCCGCCGCCCTGGCCTACATGCTGTCGCCGTACTTCCTGCAGTACGCGGGGCGGATCTCGGTCATCCTCCTGCCCTGGGCCGGGCTGCCCTTCCTCGTCGCGCTGACCATCGTCGGCCTGCGGCGCGGCGGCTGGCGGGAACCCGCGCTGTTCGCGCTCGTGGTCGCGCTCGTCAGCGGCATCAACGCGACGTCGGTCATTTACGTGGCAATCGCGCCCATCCTGTGGCTGTTCTACGCGGTCGTCGTGCTGCGCGAGTCGACCTGGCGGCACACGCTGGCCACGGGGTTCCGCATCGTGGTGCTGACGCTCGGGGCCTGCCTCTGGTGGATGGCCGGCCTGGAGGTGGAGGCCGCCTACGGCGTCAACGTCCTGAAGTTCACCGAGACCATCCCCTCCACCTCGGCCACGTCCAACCCGTCCGACATCCTGCGCGGACTGGGCTACTGGTACTTCTACGGATCCGACCATCTCGGGCCGTGGACGAACGCCGCCGTGCGCTTCACCCAGAACATCGCGCTGTTGGCGACGTCCTACGCGGTGCCCGTCGTCGCGCTGGTCTCGGCTGCGTTCGTGCGCTGGCGGGAACGCTCCTACTTCCTGGTTCTGCTCTTCGTGGGCATGGTTCTCTCGGTCGGGCCCTTCCCCTTCACGAACCCGACGCGGATCGGCGGCGTGCTCAAGTCCTTCATGACGGACACCACGGCCGGGCTCGCGCTCCGCTCGACCGACCGCGCCACACCCGTGGTCCTCCTCGCCCTGGCCATGCTGCTGGCGAGCGGGCTGACCGCGCTGTGGCGGAGGCTGTCCGTCGTCGGCCTGACGACCGCCGTGCTGGTGGCCGCCCTCGTCGTGGCCAACAACCCGTCCCTCTTCAACGGCGACACCATCGCCAACAACTTCACCCAGCCGGCGTCGCTTCCGTCCTACCAATTAGCGGCCATCAAGCACCTCAACGCCATCCACCCCGGGACGCGCGTCTTCGCCATTCCCGGGAACGACTTCGCCAGCGACCGCTGGGGCGACACGGTGGACACGCCGCAGCCCGCGCTGCTCAACCGGGACTTCGTCACCCGGGAGCAGCAGATCATGGGCTCCATCGCCACGGCGGACACGCTGTATGCGGTCGACGGGCCCATTCAGGACGGCGTCGAGAACACCAATGCGCTGGCCCCGATGTCCCGCCTCATGGGCGCAGGCGACCTGATGGTCGAGTACGACCAGCGCTACGAGCACTACGGCGCGCCCCAGCCGCAGCTGCTCGAGCTCGCACTCCTGCAGACGCCGCAGGGGCTCTCCGACCCTGTGTCCTTCGGCACGCCGCGCCCCAACGTGTCGACGGTCTCGACGCTGAACGAGGAGGACCTCGCGACACCGGCCAACGTGAGCTGGCCGTCGCCCATCGTCACCTACACCGTGGCCAACCCGCGACCGCTCCTCCGGGCAGAGTCCGACACCGGCGCGGTCGTGATGGAGGGCGACGCCACCGGGCTGAACAACCTGGCCGGCCTGGGCCTGCTGAACACGGACAGCGCCATCTATTACGCCGGCACCCTGGCGGGCGACCCCAGCCGGCTACAGCAGCTGGCGGGCCACGGCGCCCACCTCGTGGTCACCGACACCAACCGCAAGCAGGCGTTCCGCTGGGACACCCTGACGGCCAACGCGGGGTACACGGAGGCGCCGAGCGACAATCCCGCCAAGACCGACCTGAGCGACAGTCCGGTCGAGCTTTTCCCCGACGCCGGGCTGAACAGCAAGACCTACGCGACGTACGTCGGGGCGGTGAACGTCACGGCCAGCAGCTACGGGAACTCCGTCTCCTACACGCCCGAGGACGAGGCCTACAGCGCCATCGACGACAACTTCGACACGGCGTGGATCACCGGCACCTTCGTTCCCGACCCCGCCGGTGAGTGGTGGCAGGCCAAGTTCACCAGCCCGGTCACGACCAACCACGTCACGCTCGTGCAGCCACAACGCGGCGACCGCTCCCGCTGGGTCTCCGACGTGACCGTCACCTTCGACGGAAAGGACCCGCAGCGCTTCCACCTCACGAACGCCTCGCACGTGACGACGGGGCAGCCGCTCACCTTCCCCACCCGGACCTTCCACACGCTGCGCATCACCATTGACGGCACGACCGACAACACGGCACCTCCCCTGACCGCGTCCGCTGTCGGCTTCTCCGAGGTCGAAATCCCGGGTCAGAACGTGCGGCAGGTGCTCCAGATGCCGACCCAGATGCTCTCCACCCTGGGGTCGGCGTCGGCGGCGGACCGCCTCACGGTGGTCATGACCCGCGACCGGACGAACCAGTTCCCGCCGCGCAGCGACCCCGAGACCACGATCTCCCGCCAGTTCACGCTTCCGACAGCGCGCAGCTTCACGCTCTCGGGCAGCGCCAGCCTGTCGGCCCTGATCCCCGACGACGAAATCGACGCGCTGGTCGGGCGCTCGCCCACCGCCGCCACCGGTGTCTCCAAGGCGTACTCGTCCGGGCGCCTGCCCGGCGACCTCACGGCGACGGCGTCGGCCACCCTCGACGGCAACGACACGACCGCCTGGCAGCCGGGGCTCGGTATCGCGGCCCAGAAGGGGGCGAGCCTCACCTACGACCTCACCGGCTCCGACACCCTGAGCCAGCTCAACCTGCAGATCATCGCCGACGGCCGGCACTCGGTCCCCACGTCCATGACGATCGCGTCGGGACTGCAGGTGGAACACGTCACGTTGCCCGCCATCGCCGACTCGACCGTGCCCGGTGCCATCACGACGGTCCCCGTGTCGTTCCCTCCCGTCAAGGGCTCGCACTTCGTGATCACGTTCGACACGGTGCGCGCTGAGAACGCCGCCAACTACTACTCGGCCGGCCCGCTCGCGCTGCCGCTCGGCATCGCGGAGATCGGCATCCCCGGCGTGACGGCGGCGCCGACGCCCGCACAGCTGCCGGCCCACTGCTTCGGGAACCTGCTGACCGTTGACGGCCAGCCGATCGACGTGTCCATCGTCGGCTCCACCCAGGAGGCGCTCAACGGCGGGGACGTGCAGGTGGTCCCATGCGGGCCCGACGCGCACGGGATCTCGCTGGGTGCCGGCACACACGTCCTCGAGACGGCGGCGGGCCACGTCCCGTCGTGTTCGTCGAACCCCCTCACCTGCACGGGGTGGAACATCGACCAGCTCGTGCTGGACTCCGCGGCCGGCGGGAGTGCCGGACCGGCCGCGACGCCCACGGCGGAGGGCACGCCGCAGCTGCCGGCGACGCAGCCAGGACCCGCCCCGTCCACGACGCCCACCGCCAGCCACATCGACGGCCACACCGCCGACCTATCCGACGCCCACCAGTCCTTCGAATTCGTGATGGGCCAGAGCGTGAACAAGGGGTGGCAGGCCGTGGCCATGCCGGCGCGGGGTGCCCCGGCGGGGTCGCACGCCGTGAACCTCGGCCCCCCGCAGCTCGTCGACGGGTTCGCCAACGGATGGCACGTCACCGCCGCGGACCTTCACGCGCTCGGCGGGACCTCCTTCACCATCGAACTCACCTGGACACCCCAGACGGAGGAGTGGGCCGCGCTCGCACTCTCGGGGGCGACGCTCGCAATCTGCCTGCTGCTCGGCTTCCTGCCAGCGCGGGCGCGCCGACGGCTGCGCGCGGGCTGCCCCGACGCCTCCGCGGGCCGGCCGGTCCCGATGCACCGGTGTGGCCGACCGCGCCCTTCGACTCTCCGCGGCTCACGCTGCCCTTCACCCGCGACCCCGCCGTGCGGCTGTCGGGCCGTCCCGGCACCCTGGTGCGCGCCGTGCTCATCGGGCTGGTGACCGGCGCGGTGGCGTCTCTCGTCGTGCCGGTGGCTTACGCGCTCGGCGTCGGGGTGCTCGTAGCGGCGGGACTGCTCCTCCCCTGGGCCCGCGTCGTCGCGACCGCCGGCGGCATCGGCTTCATCGTGGCGGGCGCGCTCAACGTCATCCGCGGCCAGCAGGTGCACCACTACCTGCCCGGCTCCAACTGGGCCGGCTCCTTCATCCACGCAGGCAACCTGATCTGGGTCGGGGTGGTCCTGCTGTTGGCGGACGCTGTCATCACTGCCTTCGGGCTGCGCACGACGAAGCCGTTGCGGCGGCGGGCAATGCGGCCCGACCCTTCGGGCCCCGCGGGCGCGGCCGACGCGGCCGAACCCGACAAAGAAGCCGACACGGATGCGGACGAGGGAGCGGACAAGGAACGCGACAAGGAACCCGACAAGGAACCCGACAAGGAACCCGACAAGGACGCAAACAAAGAAGCCGAACAAGAGGTCCCCGAGCCCGAGCCCGAGCCCGAGTCGGAGCCCGAACCCGAGTCCGTGCCCGAGCCCGAGCCCGCTGCGCCGGCCTGACACGATCCCGGCGCCCGCGCGGGCGAACGATAAGCACTGGTGTGCATAGTTTTTTTTCTCACACACCCTCGGGATAGAGGTCTCGACCGGGAACCGGGAACCGGGAACCGGGGAACCGTGATTGCGACCCGCATTGGCGGCGCGTGCCCTCCTACGCGGCTCTAGACGCGAAGCCCCGCCTCCGAAGCCAGCGCCTCGAACGCCTTCATGGCCGTGGCGTCCCAGGTGAACCAACGCGCCCAGTTGAGCGCCCCGCGGCCGAGGCGGCTGCGCAACACGTCGTCGCCCAGCACGCGCCCCAATGCGCCGGCCAGGTCGGCCACGTCGTCCACCAGCAGGCCCGATTCCCCGTCGAGCACGGCGTCCGCGTGCCCCGGGATGTCGGTCGCCACCCCGGGCGTGCCGCAGGCGGCCGCCTCCGTGAGGGTCATGCCCCAGCCCTCACGCTGAGAGCTGCTCGCCACCACCCACGCTCGGCGATACCAGTCGAGGAGCGCGTCGTCCGAGACGTGGCCCGGCAGGTCCACCCACTCGGTGGCTCCGAGGTCCGCCCGCAGCGCTTCGAGCGCGGGCCGCTCGTATCCCTCTCCGATGATCACCGCCCGCAGTGCGGGCTGTGTCTTCTTCACCGTGGCCAGCGCCCGGATCAGCGCGTCGAAACGCTTGACCGGCACCAGCCGCCCCACGGCCACGACCAGCGGCGTACGGGAGCGCTGCCCGCCCGGGCGGTAACGCGGGTCGATGCCGGGCTGGGCCACCGTGATCCGGTCCGCCCGGAAGCCGAGCATCTCCACGATCTCCTGGCGCGAGGACTCGGACAGGGTCACGATGTGGCTCCCCCGGTAGATGGGCGGGGCGACCTTGCGCTCCACCGCGTCGCCGATGCGCGCCAGTGTCGGTGGCAGCACCATGCCCCACATCTCGGCGTGGACATGGTGGAGGAAGACCACGCGCGGCCCCCGGTACCACATGGGCGAGAAGAAGGGCATGCCGTTCCAGATCTCGACCAGCGCGTCGCCGGGACGGTGGCCCATGCGCAGGCCTTCCCAGGCCGCACCCGGGAAGACCGCGTAGCGGCCCGCCTGCCGGATGACCCGGTAGCCGTCGCGGGAGAGCGCCATCGGGGCGCCGGGGACGGCGGAGGTGCGGAAGGTCACGTCAAGGCCGGCCGCGGCCCACTTCGTGGCCACCATGTGGGCATGCAGCTCGGAGCCGCCGGCCTCCGGGTCGTCGAGGTCACGCCAGGCCACGAAGTGCACCCGGCGGATGCCCGCCTCGGCCGCCAGGTCGGCCAGGGCCTCGGGGCCTGAGCGCGGCGGCGCGGCGTCGTCGCGGGCGCGGACCCCTCCCGGCGTGGCGGCGAGCGGCCGCGGCTTTTCAGCCATCCGAAAGAGGCTAGCCCCGGGTCCCTTTCCCGATTCGGACCCAGTGGACCACTGCGAACCCGACCAAGATCACCGCCAGCACGCAGGCCTGCACCCCCAGGTCGACCAGCGCGGTGGCGCGGGGGGCACCGTTCACGGCCGCAACCGCGCCGGTCAGCGCAGCCGCGCCCGCGACGAGCACGGCCGCCACCCAGCGGCGGCCCACGGCCAGCAGGTACATGGTCAGCACCACCGAGACGCTCAGCAGGATCATGGCCAGGACGAGCGGCGCCAGTGCGTCGGAGGCGGCCGTGTAGGCGTGGTGGAACACGACCTGCAGCAAGGTCTCCGGGGCCAGCAGCGCGATGCCGAGGAGCAGCGCCGAGGGAATCGCGAGAAACACCAGCACGACGGCGAGTTGGCGCAGCGCGTGCCCGCCCTGGCGCCAGCGGATGGCTGCCTCGGGGAGCAGGTACCCCCCGAGCACGATGGCGCCGAACACAATCGCCTTGCTCGTGACCGACACCGCCGCGTAGGCGCCGCTGTGGGTCGGGTTGTCGCGCCCCACGACGAGCACGTCGACGTTCTGGAGCACGGCCACCATGGATAGTGACACCGATGCCACCGCCAGGTCGATGGCCACCTGCCGGCGGGCCGAGGTGGCCCCGCCGAGCACGGGGTCGGGGCGAACCGCCGCCAGCCAGCCCGTCGGGCGCACGTGACGCTCGGTGCCACCCGACCAGGCCCGCACGGCTGCCCAGCGGGCGTGGACGGTCGCCGCCATCTCCCCGAGCAGCAGCCCCACAGCGGCGCCGGACGGCCCGAAGCCGGCCGCCACGAGGACCAGGACGGCGCTGATGCGGACGAAGATCTCGACGATGAGGTTGGCGGCCAGCGGCGTGTAGGAACGGTGCGCCTGCAGCAGGCCGCGGTCGAGTGACAACAGCACGAAGAACCCCGCGGCGGCCAGGACGGCCGCGATGCCGATGCCGCTCTGTTGGTTCAGCAGGACAGCGATGCCGTGGCGGCTGACGAACACGAGCGCCGCCCAGGCCACCACCAGCATGGTGCCCTGGCGGTGCACCCGGCCCGCCCAGCGACGCACCAGGTGGCCGGTGCCGTCCTCGTGCCACAAGGTGACCCGCCGGACGACCGCGACGACGACCGCCGATCCCGGCATGGAGATGATGAGGTACAGACCTGTCAGCTGGTTGAGCACGCCGTAGCTGTGCGGGCTCAGCATCCGGGCCAGGAAGACGGTGAGGACGACGCTGGCCCCGTTGGCGACCACGCCGGCTATGGCGAGGGGCCCCGCCTGGAGCAGGCCGGCTCGCATCGACTCGACACCGCGGCGGGCCTCCGGATCGACGAGCAGCTCGGCGCCGAGGTTGGGCCCGACCGCGTTGGGGGCGAGGGACATCGCCGCCGGCACCCCCTCGACCAGGACCTCGGCCGCCGGGGCGTCGGCCGCCGGGGTGTCAGCGGCCGCTTTGTCGGTCACGCGTGGGACCCTACTCCGCCCTTCTTCCGCTGGAATGTTTCCTCCTGCAGCCCGAGACGGGCGACCACAGGCAGGATCTGCGGCTGCAGGAGCTCCCCGCCCGCCACTGTCACGTGTACCCCGTCCTGCCAGCGCACGACTATGCCGGCGAGCGTGGCCGTGTAGATGCCCGCCGGGCTGAGCATCCGGTTCACGTCTATGACCGACACCTCCGATGGGTCGGCGCGGGCCACCCGCTCGACCAGAGCGTTGTAGGCGCGGGTCCGGGCCGGCGTGTCCTCCGACCAGGGGAGGCCGTCGGGCTGGCGGTCGGTCGGGTCGACGTAGGGCATGGTGAGCAGCACCACCCGCGCGCCGACCGTGTTGAAGATCGCGATGGCGTAGCGCAGGTCCGCGGCGACGTGGTCGTCCCTCACGGGCTCGCCGATGTGCACCCATCGGCCGTCCCAGTAGTGGTCCAGGACCTCCCAGCGGCCGACGCCGAGGGCGACCACCTGGGGGTAGACCGCGGCTGCGAGGAACGGCCACTCACCGCGCCCGAGCGCGCAGCCGTTGGTGGCCACCCCCACCCTCCCGTTCGTGCGGATCGCGGTTCCGGGGTCGAAGTCGCAGCCGAGCGTGCCGTGGTTCGAGAGAGTGACGCCGTAGGTCCCCTGGGAGCCCACGGCCAGCCCCATCCCGAGCGTCAGCGCAATGGAGTCGCCGACGACGAGGAGGCGCACCGGCTTCCCCGCATACGCGGCGGCCCGCTGCAGGGCGGCGTGCTCGGACGCGCTGAGCCCGGCCGGAGGCGGTTTGCGACCCGCGCCCCCCGTGCCCCCCGCGCCCCCACGGCGAGGGCCGGTGACGCCGGGCGCGCGGGCGCGGCGGAGACGATGGCGGCCGCCGCGATGCCGGCGGCGCACAGGAGCGCGCACGCGGCTGACGCCAACGCTCGCATCCGGGGCCTTGAAACGGTCAGCCGTCCTCCTCCTGCTTCTCCCCACCAGTCGGTGGCGGCCCGCCCGTCCCGAGCAGTCCCGGGCACGGCTTCGTGGAGCAGAACGGACCAGGTGGCCGAACCTTCAGGGACTTCAGGGACTTTTCGCACCCGTGCCCGCCGCGCTGCCCACGGCCGGGCCCTCGCCGCGGGCCGCCCCGTTCTCAGCCGAGTTGCAGCGATCCGGCGGAGGCGGAGGCCGCTGCCCGGCCCCGTGCCTGGGCAGCGGCCTTCACGCAGCGGGGCACCCGCTCGTTCACCACCACCGGCGCCGGCCGCAGCTCGATCGGGCCGACGCAGTTCTGGAGCGTGTCCGGCCCGACGGCCAGCGGGCGGCCGAACCGGGACGACACGCCGTACCAGACCCACGCGCCCGCCTGCGTCACCGGGAGCCGGCCGAGGACGGCCGTCATGAAGGCAGCCGCGTAGGTGGGGTCGCGGCCCCGCTCGAGCGCGGGCGCCGCCGGATCGGAGGCGATGACGACGGTGGTGACCCGCCAGACCCGGAACGCGTGGCGCACCGCCGCCAGCTCGGCCGGCGTCCCCGTCGGCTGCTCCACGCCTATCCCGAAGCTGAGATCGGCGAGGAGGCGGAACCCGGGCGCGGCGGAACCCGCGCGGGCGGCCGTGCCCTGGGGTCCGCTGCCCCCGGCCTGGCTGTAATGCATCCGGTTCAATGCCTGCCACGACATCGCCGCCTGGATCCCCGAGAACGGCGCGGGGTACGACAGCAGCACGCGGCCCGCGGGCAGACTCGGCGCGACTTGCGTGTACCAGCGCGGCAGGATCACCGCCTGCATGGTGTACGGCAGCCGCGGCGCGTAGTCCCCGACAATGGGCGCGAACGCCACCACCGCCGCCGCGCCCGCGCCGGCCAGCCCACGCCAGTCGGGCGCCCGGGCATGGACCCGGTCCAGCACCATGGCGAGCATGACCGCCGCGGCCAGGAACCCGAAGGCCATGAAACGTTGCTCAATCACGTTCTCTATGACCGGGATGTGGGCGAAGACGCGCGCCACCTCCCACCACTGCCCTCTGCGCTCACCGAGCGCGCAGAACGCGCAGAAGACGAGGACGAAGCCGAAGAACCACAGCCGGAGGTCGCGCCAGAAGGCCGCCAGGCCGCCGGCCAGCACGGCGAGGAGCCCCCACCCGAGATACGCCGAGGACCCCAGCTGGGCGCCGGCGTACCCGAGGAGCAGGTGGTACACGTTCGCGCCCTGGATGTAATCGGGCGACACGTAGTCGGAGGGGACGTAGCCGCCGATGATCCCGATGTTGGGCCAGATGAGGCCCGACAGATGGCCAGGGCCCTCGAGCGCGAACCACACCGGCCACGCCAGCAGTACGACGGCCACGCCGGCGCCGACGGCGAGGGCCTTGGCGGCGTGGGGCGTGTGCAGGCGCAGCGCGTCGGAGCGGGAGACGAGGGCGGCCGCCACGAGGACCACCACGCCGGCGAGGACGACGATGAACAGGATGGCCAGCAGCTCCGAGGACAGGAAGAACTGCGCGAAGAGGAGCACGCCGAGCAGGACGCCGGACGCGGCGGCGCCGTGGCGCTGCCGCATGAGGATCTCGTCGAGCACCGCCAGGATCAGTGGGAGCAGCATGAGCGCGGCCGTCATCATGTGGGCGTAGGCGAGGTTCATGAGCATGAACGGCGAGAAGCCGTACAGCAGCCCGCCCAGGAAGGCGGCGGGCGCCCACGGGGCCCAGCGCCGCAGCACCACGAACGCGCTGAACGCGGTGAGCGCGGGCGTCATCGTGGCGGCGACGTTGAGCGATGCCACCGGACCCCAGATCCAGGTGACGGGGATCAGCGGCACGGTGAGCCCCATGACCGACGTCTGCGCCAGCAGGTTGATGCCGGTCGGATGGAACAGCGCGGTGGAGTAGAACGGGTTGTGCCCGTGGGCGACGGCGGTCGCTGGCCACTGCCAGAACCACAGGAACAGGGCCGGGTCGCCGCAGCCGCACAGCGTGTGCGTGGTGACGCCGTCGGCCCAGGCGTGCACCCAGAGAACGAAGCCCAGCGCCAGATAGAACAGCCCGACCGAGGCGAGCGTCATCCACGGCCGCCACCGCCGCGCCCGCGCGGGCGCGTGCCTAGCCAGAGTCGAGCACGCCGGCGACCGCCTCACGCCGTGGCAGCACCGGCGCGTCCCGGCCGCTGCTCCCGGCCTCGTGGTACTCCTCTTCGACGTTGACCGACCAGATGTCGTGCGTGGCGCCGTACATGTTCTCCACCGTCAGCATGGCCGTGTACATGGAGTGGTCCTGATTGTTGTACTTGTGCATGCCGTTGCGGCCGACCGGGTGGACGTTGGGCGCCTCCGCCTCGAGCCACTTCCGGATGGTGTCGACGTTCGCCTTGTAGCTGAAGTCGTAATACGGGTAGGCCTTGGGGACGCGCACGACGTAGCCGTGCTCGACGTCGCCCTCCGCCGCCAGCCCGAGGTGGATGAGCTCCTTCGTGCCGAGCGCGATCAGGTCGTCGTCGGCCGTGTTCCACATGGCGTCGCCCTCGAACACGAAGTACTCGAGGCCCAGGCAGGTGCGCCCGTCCTTGACCAGGAAGGGCGACCAGGAGCCGTAGTTCTGGATGCGCCCGACCTCCACGTCGGTGGCGTGGATGTAGATCCAGTTGTCGGGGAAGCTGCGCGACTCGGGCACGATGAGCGCGACGGTGAGGTAGTCGCGGTAGTGCAGGTCGTCCGCGGCCGCCACGACCTCCTCGGGCGGGGGCGGCGTGATGGTGTGGACCAGCTCGCGCATGGGCATGGTCGAGATCACGTGCGACGCCGGCCGGGTGTGCGTCGTGCCGCCGTGCGTGTAGGTCACTGCGGTCGCGCGGCCGGCCTCGACCGTGATGCCGGTCAGCCGCGCCTGCATCTCCACCGTCCCGCCGGCGGCCCTCACCTTCTCGGTGCAGACCTCCCACATCATGCCGGGGCCGTATTTGGGGTACTGGAACTCCTCTATCAGCGTCGTGATGTCCGTCTGGCCCCGCTTGGGCAGGATGGCGTTGAAGACGGCCTTGCGCAGGTCGAGGTTCTTGACCCGCTGGGCGGCCCAGTCGGCCGGCATCTCGGACACGGGGACGCCCCAGACCTTCTCGGTGTAGGTCTTGAAGAAGTGGCGGTAGAGGCGCCAGCCGAAGCGCTTGACGAGCCAGTTCTCGTAGTTCAACTCGTCCTTGGGCCCGTGGATGCGGGCCCACACATAGGAGAAGCCGCACAGGATCGACTCCCACAGCCCGAGGTTCCTCAGCGCGTTCAGAGCCCGCAACGGGTAGTCGATGAACTTGCCCCGGTAGTAGATGCGGCTCATGCGGGGCCGCAACAAGAAGTCGCCCTCGGGGAGGATCTCGTGCCAGAGCTCCTCGACCTCGGGCACCTTGGTGAAGAAGCGGTGGCCGCCCAGGTCGAAGCGCCAGCCGTCGCGCACCACGGTGCGGCTGATGCCGCCGACCTGTTCGTCGGCCTCGAGGACGAGCGGGTGCTCCCCCCGTTTGGTCAGGAGATAGGCCGCGGTGAGACCCCCCGGGCCCGCGCCGGCGATGACAGCCGGCGCGTCATCTGGGGGTGCCACGACCTAGGGAGGTTAGTGGACGCCTCGCGGGGCCCCGGGGAGGCCACCGCGGCCTGCCGCGCCCTGCTGGGGCCTGCCGGGGGCGTCAGCCGCGGGTCCGGGGTCAGGGCACCGAGATGTTGAGGAACGCCAGCAGCGCGTAGCCGGCGAGCCCGGCGGAGAGGAGCGCAAGGACGGCGCGCTCGAGGCGCGCTTCGGTGAGGACGATGGCTGCGGCCATGGTGAGCGGGAACGCGCCCAGCGCGTATCGCTCGAACGAATCGAGGTTGGAGCCGGCGAGCGCGGTGGCCAGCACCCCCGCCGCGAACAACGTGTAGGGGGCGGGCAATCGCCGCCAGCACACGACGAGCAGCGCCACGAAGATCAGCACCCATGGGACGTGGAGCGCGGTGCCGACGTGATGGTGCAGGGCGCCGGTGGCGTCGTGGTACAGGGTGCTGAAGGGATCGGACAGCCCGCCGTGGTGCGAGTTCTGGAGCTGGACGCGCAGCGGCGCCCACCAATCGTTCACAGTGTGCTTGGCCCAGGCGAGGAACGCGAAGACCCCGGCGAAGGGAGCCGCCACCGCCGCCAGCCCGGCCAGTCGCTCGTTGCGCCCGAGGCGCGGCCACCAGCGCACCAGCTCGGCCGCCACGGCCAGCGCGAGGAGGACCCCGATGGGGCGGGTCAGCGCGGCGCCGAAGGCGAGCAGTCCGGCCACGGCGAATCGGGGCCGGACCGCCTCGGGCCCGCGCCCCCGCCGCAGCGCCAGGAAGCAGCCGATGGCTAGCACCAGGAGCGTCGACTCGGCGTAGCCCATCACGAGCACGAAGGCGGCGGGCAGGAGGCTCAGGATCCAGACGGCGCGGCGGGCGGTCGGCCGGTCTCCCGTCTCGCGGCGGACGAGGACGTAGAGCATCGCGGTGGCGGCCAGCGCGGCCGCGTTGGCCACGAAGACGAGGGCTGGGCCGTCCCCGACGCCCGGCACCCACGCCACGGCGTGCGTGAGCAGCGGCACCGCCGGGAAGAAGCGGAGCGACTGCGCGCCCAGGGGGCCGTAGCCGACGCGGGCGATCGACTCGTACCAGCCGGCGTCCCACCCGAGCATGCCCGCGTGGACCCGCGCCGCCACCCCGGCGGTGGCCGGGTGGGTGCGGTCGACGACGAAGTGGGCCAGCGCGAGCGTGGCCAGGACCACGACCCGGGCGACCACGTAGGGCAGCAGCGACTCCCGCAGGGGTTCGGGCACGCGCCCCCAGAGCCGCGCCGCCGCGCTCGTGTCCGCCGCCGTGCCCGTGTTCATGGACTCACGGTCCCCACCGTCCTCACGGTCCCCGCGGGCTGTATTCGGTCAGGTTCATCGGCTCGTAGTAGATCATCGGGTGGCTGATGACGACGTTGCGGCCTCCGCCCCCGGCACGGGTCGACGCGGCCAGCAGGTCCGTCGCGATCGTCTCGCACTTGATGCCGTAGCTCTGGTAGTTGGGCTGCCACACGAGCCAGACGTGGTGCCCCGCGCCGGCCCGGCTGATGAGCACGTTCGTGTACTCGGCGGGCGAGCCGGCGTTGACCGCGTCGGCGTAGTCGACCCAGTCGACGATGGCCGGACCGGTCTGCCGCGGGAACGTGAGCATGTGGTACTGCGACGGATCGTCGATCTGGCGGTAGACCGAGGGGCCGAGCTGGTCCGGACAGAAACCGATGACGTCACCCTGTTTGGCCTGCGCGTTGATGGCGGCGGCCACCGAGTTGGCCTGCGTCCGTTGCGTCGTCACGTTCTGCGCGGAGGACACGAGGCCGGCGGCGACGGCGACGGCCACGACGACGAGCCGCACCCGGGGAGCCAGGAGCGTGGTCGTGCCGAGCGCGACGAGGAGGATGAGAGGGAGGAAGACGACGGCGGCGTAGCGGGGCGAGAAGGCGCTGGCCGTGAGGATCCCGCCGGCGATGGCGGCGAACAACGTCCCGACCACCACGAACGTCGTCCCCCGGGCGCGCGGCCGCGTGTGCAGGTCGAGCTCGACGATGCGGCCGGACTTGCCCACGCCGAACAGCGCGAGCGCCAGCATCGCGAAATAGATGATGGCGAGCAGGCGACCCTGGTTGGTCCCGGTCGTCAGGGTGGACCCCTGGTTGTCGGTGAACCCGGTGACCGCGTTGATCACGGCCGAGAAGTTCGGCGGTGCGGCCCACGGCGTGCCCGTGTGCTTGGCCTGGTAGAGGAACGTCGGCACCCACGGCACGAAGAGGAGACACCCCGCGCCCAGCGCGATCAGTGCCGGCCAGGGCGCGTCCTCGGGGTGGCCCCGCCGCCGGACCCGCACGATTGAGACGATCAGCCACAGCGCCACGACCCCGACGAGGTAGAGCGACCAGTACTGCGCGTAGAGCAGCAACGCGGTGACGACCGCCACCGCGATGAGGTTGCCCGGGCGCGGTGCCTCGAGCGCCCGTTGCAGCGCCAGGAAGCCGAGGCCCGTCAGCAGGATCACCAGCGCGTACATGCGCGCCTCGGTGGCGTAGTACACGGCGAAGGGCGCGCTGGCCAGCAACACCAGCGTGGTCCAGGCGACGGCCCGGCCGCCGAACCGCCTCCCGCACAGCCACCCCACCGGGAGGGTGATCACCGCGATGACCCCCGAGAGGGCGCGCACGGCGTCGTTGGACTGCCCGAATATCCGGATCCAGAAGTGGAGGAGGACGTAGAAGAGCGGCGGCGCGCCGTCGTGCCGGAGGGCGTTGGGGAGGTCGTGCAGCGGCTGCCGGGCAACGTCGACGGTCAGCGCCTCGTCGAGCCAGAGCCCCGATCGGGTCCAGAAGCGCAACAGCAGCCCGGCCGCCACGACCAACACCACTCCGACCCCGGCGAGGACGCGCGTACGGCCCGTGAGAGCCGGGACCTCCTCTGGCATGGGGCGCATGGTAGGACAATGGGGTCGCGGTCTAGGATCATTCGCCGCCGGTGGGAGGGCCTGTTCCGCAGTCGATCGAGGGAGAGTGAAGGGGGGAAGAAGGCGACGTGACCCGCTACATCATCAAGAGGCTGGCGCTTCTCGTCGTCATCATCCTCTTCGTCTCCATCGCCTCCTTCTTCCTGGTCCACCTGCTCCCCGGCAACCCCACCGACACCATCCTCGGCCCCGACGCGACGCCCCAGAACGCGGCGATCCTGAACGCCCAGCTCGGCCTCAACCACCCGCTGTGGCAGCAGTACTTCATCTGGATGGGCAACGTCTTCCAGGGGAACCTGGGGCAGTCCTACACGACGCACCAG
The DNA here is from genome assembly GCA_963834405.1 of uncultured Acidimicrobiaceae bacterium. GTDB lineage: Bacteria > Actinomycetota > Acidimicrobiia > Acidimicrobiales > RAAP-2 > Bog-473. The sequence continues at coordinate 197,692 of CAWIBX010000007.1, forward strand.
TCGACGTGGGACGTCATTAAGACGGCGTTCCCGATCGACCTGGAGCTGATCATCTTCTCGCAGATCCTCGCCTTCGCCATTGCGTTCCCCATGGCGATGACCGCGGCCAAGCGGCCCAACCGCCTCTTCGACCAGGCGTCGAACAGCACGACGTTCGCCATGCTGGCCCTGCCGCCTTTCGTGATCGCGCCGGTGCTGGTGCTGCTCTTCGCCGTCCACTGGCACATCTTCCCGGGACCGGCCTCCTACGTGCCGATCACGCAGAACTTCTGGTCCAACATCCATACGATGATCCTGCCGTCCATCGTCCTCGCCCTCGGTTCCATCGTCGTGTACTTCCGCCTGTTGCGGAACGACCTGATCTCCACGCTGCAGGAGGACTTCATCACCATGGCGCGGTCGAAGGGCCTGTCGGACAGGCGCATCATGTGGCGCCACGCGCTGCGGCCCTCCTCCATCTCCCTCCTCGCCTCGGTGGGCGTCACCATCGGCAGCCTGATCGCCGGGACGTTCGTCGTTGAGCTCCTGCTGCAGATGCCGGGGCTCGGTTACCAGCTCATCTCCAGCGTCAACCAGGACGACTACACGGTGGTGCAGGGCATCACGCTGTTCGTCGCCATCGCCATTGTGCTGATCAATTTCATCTTCGACTTCCTGTTCACCATCGTCGACCCGAGGATCGCCCGTGAGTAGCGTCCAGCTCACCCATCCCACCAACGAGGCCTTCGCCGACCTGAAGCAGGAGATCGAGGCCGAGGAGGCGGCCGACCCCACCAAGAAGAAGCTGGGCGTCTTCTTCTGGATCTGCGTCGGCTGGATCCTCGTCGTGGCGATCCTGGCCACCTTCGCCAGCCTCCTGCCGCTGCCCAACCCCAACCTCGGCAACTACAGCAGCGTGCAAAACGGGGGGCCCAGCTGGAGCCACCTGCTCGGCACCGACGACCTCTACCGCGACATCCTGAGCCGGCTCATTTACGGCGCACGCGTGTCCCTGGTCGTCGGCTTCGGCGGCGCGTTCATCGGGCTGGTCCTCGGCGGCCTCCCGGCGATGTTCTCGGCCTACCGGCGCGGCCGCATCGACACGGCGCTGAACACGGGCTACTACATCCTGCTGGCCTTCCCGGCGCTCGTGGCGGTGATCGCCATCGTGTCCTTCTGGGGGCACAACCTGTGGAAGATCACGCTCATCATCGGCATCTTCAGCGCGCCCCTCATCTTCCGGATCGTGCGGGCCTCGACGCTGTCCTACGCCACCCGCGACTTCGTCCTGGCCGCCAAGTCCCTGGGCGCCAGCGACACCCGCGTGCTGATGCGCGAGTTGCTCCCGAACATCATGCCGACCATCGTCTCGTTCGGCCTGATCGCGGTGGCCACCATCATCGTGCTGGAGGGCACGCTGGCCTTCCTCGGCCTCTCGGTGCAGCCACCGACCCCCAGCTGGGGCAACATGCTCAATGAGGGGTCGAGCCTCCTGACCGGGGCCAAGGGGCAGACCAACCCGTGGCTGGTCATTTTCCCGGCCACCGCCATGTTCCTCCTGCTCTTCTGCCTCAACGTCGTGGCCGACAAGCTGCGCACCTACTTCGACGTCTCCGAGATAAAGCTGTGAGCCCGGATCCGCTCCTGCAGGTCGACGACCTGCACGTGTCCTTCGCGACCAGCCGGGGCCAGCTGCAGGCGGTCCAGGGCGTCTCGCTCACGCTCGAACTGGGCAAGACGCTCGGCATCGTCGGCGAGTCGGGCTCGGGCAAGACGGTCCTGTCGCGCGCCATCATGGGCCTGCTCCCCCGCTCGTACACCACGCAGACGGGCTCCGTCCGCTACAACGGCGCCGAAATCCTCAACGCGCCCAACGACGACCTGCGCAAGCTCTGGAGCACGCACATCGCCATGGTGTTCCAGGACCCCATGACCTCGCTGAACCCGGTCCAACGGATCGGGAACCAAATCACCGAGCCGCTCAAGATCCACCTCAAGCTCGGCAAGGCGGAGGCGAAGGAGACCGCCCTCTCCCTGCTCATGCAGGTGGGCATCCCCTCCCCCGTCGAGCGCTACGAGGCCTACCCCGCCCAGCTGTCGGGCGGCATGCGCCAGCGGGTCATGATCGCGATCGCACTGGCCTGCGCACCGCGGCTCCTGCTGGCGGACGAGCCCACCACCGGCCTGGACGTCACGGTGCAGGCACAGATCCTGGACCTGCTCTCCAAGCTGCAGCGCGACCGTGACATGGCCATGATCCTCGTCACGCACGACCTGGGCGTCGTGGCGACGCGCGCCGACGAGATCATCGTCATGTACGCCGGCAACGTCGTGGAGCGCGCACCCACCAACGTCCTCTTCAAGAGCATGGCCATGCCCTACACGGAGGCGCTGCTCAACTCCATGCCGCGCATCGCCAACCCGAGCCACACCCGGCTCACGGCGATAGAGGGCCGCCCGCCCGACCTCATGCGGCCGCCTCCCGGGTGCCCGTTCGCGCCGCGGTGCCCCTACGTCCAGGACCGCTGCCACATAGAGAAGCCGCCCCTGGTAGAGCTGGCGCCCGGCCACAGCTACGCGTGCTGGTATCCGCTCACCGGGGGGGCCGGCGGCGACGGCGCACAACCGGGGTCCGAGGCGGCGCCTGCGTCCGCTGGTTCTTCCGCGCCGGCGCCTGATGGTTCGTCTGCGTCGGAGTCGGAGTCGGAGGCGGTGACGGCGTGACCGACCTCCAGGAACGGACCGACGCCCCGGTCACGACCGAGCCGCTGCTGCGCGTCGAGGACCTGTACGTCACTTTCCACAAGGGCAACACCGCTGTGCAGGCCGTGGCCGGCATCACCTTCGACATGTGGAAGGGCGAGACGCTGGGGCTGGTCGGCGAATCCGGCTGTGGCAAGTCCACGACCGGGCGCGCCATTGTGCAAGTGGAGAAGGCGACGTCGGGCCGCATCCGGTTCGGGGACACCGAGCTCACCGCCCTGAACCGCGGCGACCTGCGGACACTGCGCACCCAGGTGCAGATGATCTTCCAGGACCCCATTTCGTCGCTGAACCCGCGCCGGCGCGTCATCGACATCGTCGCCGAGCCGTTGACGATCTGGAAGATCGGCACCAAGGAGGAGCGGCGCCAGACCGCCAACGCCATGCTCGACCAGGTCGGGATCGACCCCTACCTGAACGGCAACCGCCGGCCTCGTGAGTTCTCGGGCGGCCAGTGCCAGCGCATCAGCATCGCCCGCGCGCTGGCGCTCCGGCCCAAGCTCCTTGTCTGCGACGAGATCGTCTCCGCCCTCGACGTGTCGGTGCAGGCGCAGATCCTGAACCTCCTGCAGGACCTCAAGGCCGAGTACAACCTCACCCTGCTCTTCATCGCCCACGACCTGGCCGTGGTCAAGAACGTGAGCGACCGGGTGGCCGTCATGTACCTGGGCCGGCTCTGCGAGATCGCGCCGTCCGACGTGCTCTACGAAGCGCCGGCCCACCACTACACGGCGGCCCTGCTCGCCTCCGCGGTGGAGCCCGATCCCGAGGCCAAGCGCGAGTCGGTCCCCCTGACGGGCGAGCCGCCCAGTCCGATCAACCCGCCGTCGGGCTGCCGCTTCCGCACCCGCTGCCCGCGGGCCGAGGCCCGCTGCGCCGAAGAGGTGCCCGAAATGCGGCAGATCGCGACGGGCCACCAGGTGGCCTGCCACTTCCCGATCGGGACTTGAGCGCCGCCACGTCGGCGCCGGGGGGGACTCGGCAGCGCGTGGTCGTGGCCGCGTCGGCGCGCTACCCGGATCTACGCGAGGACTGGCCGCTGCAGCGCGACGCCATGGCGGCAATGGGCCTGGACGCCACGCCCGCGATCTGGAGCGACCAACGGGTGCGCTGGGACGAGTTCGACCTGGTCGTCGCGAACGGCGCCTGGGACAACATCCAGCGGCCCTCCGAGTTCCTCGAATGGGTCGACCTCGTAGCCGACACCGGCGTGCCCATCGTCAATTCTCCGGCGACCCTCCGCTGGAACATCGACAAGCGGTATTTAGGCGACCTCGAGGCCGCCGGGGTGCCGACGGTGCCCACGACGTGGGTGACGGCCGGCCAGGTGGCCGCGGCCGCCCGCGTCACGCTGCCCGAGGGCGAGCTGGTCGTGAAACCGGCCATCTCGGGCGGCGGCTTCCGGACGGCTCGCTACGAGCCGGCGGAGCACGACCGGGCCCGCGCCCACGTCGCCGACCTGGTGGCCGCGGGCGGCACGGCCATGATCCAGCCGTACCAGTCCTCTGTCGACGCAGGCGGCGAGGTCGGCATCATCGCCCTCGGCGGCATGGTGAGCCACGCCATCAGCAAGGGACCGATGCTCCGGCGCGGTGTCGGCACAAGTGACTCGCTCGTCGCCAACATGGTGATCGGCCCCGCGTCGCCCGACGCCGGCCAGCTCGGGGTGGCGGTGCAGGCCCTGGCGGCCGCCGAGGTGGTGCACGGCCCGACCGCCTATGCACGGGTCGACTTGGTCCGCCTCGACGACGGAAGCCCGGCCGTCCTCGAGCTCGAGCTGCTCGATCCGGCGCTGTTCTTCGAGCACAACCCCGACGCGGCGCTGCGCTTCGCCCGCGTGCTGCGGGACCGGCTGGAAGCGGAGTAAGCGCGTAGGCGGGTGAACGGATCGGCGGGCGGCGCTACCCGGCGGCCTCTTCCTCCACGGTGAGCTCGGCCGCGGGGTCGGCCTCGAGCCGCTCGTCCGGGATCGCCACGCCGCTCCGCACCGAACGGCCGTAGGTGCCGGCGTCGAGCCGTGCCTCGGCCCGTTCTATGGCGACCAGCCGCGTCCGCAGACTCTCCGCGACGGCGTCCACGTCCTGCTCGTCGGTGAGTGGCTGTGCCGGATCGGCGATGTCGCCGGTCTCCTGGCTGGCGTCGCGGTCCTCTTCGCCGGCCTCCGTGAGGTCCGCCAGCAATCGCTCCACGCGCGCCCGCTCCTCCTCCAACAGCTCCCTGGCCCGCGTGTCGTTCATTGTCCTCTCGGTCCTCTCCCGGTGGTGGTCTCCGAGCGAGCTTAGAGGTCGGCGTGTCCGTTCCGGAGGGGTGCCGGTCGGCAAGGCCGCCCGCAAGGATCAGTTCAGGGGAATGACCGCGCGGTGCTCGCGAAACGGTGTACATATACAGCGGTGCTGTCGTCGAGACGTCGTGTGCGGTGGGTGGCCTTCGCCGGACTGCTCGCGGTCGCCTTCATGGTCCCCGGCACGGCGCCAGCCGCGTCACAGCCCGCCCCGCCGGCGTCCGTCAGCGCGTACGGCGACGCGGTCTCTTACGGGGGCGCCGGCACGCTCAACAAGCCGGTCATCGCCATGGCCGCCACCTCGGACGGGCGCGGGTACTGGCTGGCGTCGTCGGACGGCGGGGTCTTCGCCTTCGGAGATGCCGCGTTCCACGGCTCCCTCGTCGGCAGCCCGGGCGCGCTCGGGGGCGGCCTGATCCCCGTCACCGCATTCGCGGTCACGCCGGACGATGACGGGTACTGGCTGGTCAGCCAGTTCGGGACGGTCTATCCGTTCGGGGACGCAGTGACGCATGGCGACCTGGCGAACGCCGTGCTCAACGCGCCCATCGTCGCCATGGCGGCGACACCGGACGGGGGCGGGTACTGGCTGGTGGCCTCCGACGGCGGGGTCTTCGCCTTCGGCAACGCCAACTACTTCGGCTCCGAAGGCGCCAGGCCGCTGAACGCACCGATCGTCGGCATGGCGGCGACGCCGGACGGGGGTGGGTACTGGCTGGTGGCCTCCGACGGCGGCGTCTTCGCCTTCGGCGACGCCCGGTTCTACGGGTCCGAGGGTGCGACCGCGCTCAACATCCCGATCGTCGGCATGGCGGCAGCACACGGCGGCAACGGTTACTGGCTCGCCGCCGGGGACGGCGGTGTGTTCGCCTTCGGCAGCGCGTCGTTCGACGGTTCCGCCGGCGGCGCCCCGCCGGCCCACCCGGTAGCGGCGATCGCGGCCACGCCCGATGGTGGCGGCTACTGGCTGGCCACGCGGGCGGCCGGCCCCAGCCCGGTCCCTGCACAAACCCAGGTCAACGTCTGCGGGACGCCGCAGATCCGCCCCGCCGAGATCATCCTGGCCTGTGCCGACTACAACGCCCGACTCGAGAACCTGCAGTGGTCGTCGTGGTCCCCGACGCTCGCGCAGGCCACCGGGACGTACACCCACAACCTCTGCGTCCCCGACTGCGCCGGGGGGACATTTGTCAGCGCTCCCGCCACCGTCATGCTGGACGAGCCGGTGAGCACCAGCGCGGGGGTGGAGTACGCGCGCGTGACCTGGAGCTACGAGAGCCCCGCCGGGTTGGTCACCTACAGCGAGCGCGCACAGACGGATATCTGACGGACTGCTACTCGGCGGCGGGCACCTCTTCGGCCGCGGTTTCGGCGGCAGCGGGAGCGGCGGCAGCGGGAGCGGCGGCCTCGGGAGCGGCGGCCTCGGGGGCGGCGGCCTCTGCGGATGCCTCGGGTGTCGCGTCGGCCCCGGCCTCGGCTGCACCGTCGCCCTCGCCGTCGCCCTCGTCCTTGGGCGGCACGACGTGGGTGCCCACCTCCTCGGCGAACTCGGCCCACGCAGCCTGCGCCTCGGTCTCGGGCGTGAACTCGCCTTCGGCGTAGTCGTAGCCGATGTAATTGCCCTGCTCGTCGTAGGCGTGCTCGCCGAAGGCCTCGCGGTACTCCTCGGAGACCTCGCCGCCTTCGGCCGCCTGCTTAATGGAGAGGCTGATACGCCGGCGCTGCAGGTCGATGTCGATGATCTTCACCCACAGCTCCTCGCCGGGGGTGACCACCTGCTCGGGGAGGTCGACGTGGTGCACCGCCATCTCGCTGATGTGCACGAGCCCCTCGATCCCGTCGCCCACCTGCACGAAGGCACCGAACGGCACCAACTTGGTGATGCGGCCGTAGACGAGTTGTCCCACGGAGTGCGAGTCGGCGAACTCCTGCCAGGGGTCGGACTGCGTGGCCTTGAGCGACAGGCTGATGCGCTCCTTCTCGAGGTCGACGTCGAGAACCTCGACCTCTATCTCGTCGCCCACCGACACGACCGACGACGGGTGGTCGACGTGCTTCCACGACAGCTCCGAGACGTGCACGAGGCCGTCCATGCCGCCAAGGTCGACGAAGGCGCCGAAGTTCACCACGGAGGAGACGACGCCCTTGCGGCGCTCGCCTGGCTTCAGGTTCTGGAGGAAGTCGCCGCGCTGCTCCTTCTGCGCCTCCTCCAGCCAGGCCCGGCGCGACAGCACGACATTGTTCCGGTTGCGATCGAGCTCGATGATCTTGGCCTCTATCTCCTTGCCCACGTACGGCTGCAGCTCGCGCACGCGGCGCAACTCCACCAGGGAGGCGGGCAGGAAGCCCCGCAGGCCGATGTCGACGATGAGGCCACCCTTGACGACCTCGATCACCGGGCCCTTCACCATTTCGCCCTTGTTCTTCTTGTCCTCAATCGTCGTCCAGGCCCGCTCGTACTGCGCGCGCTTCTTGGACAGGACCAGGCGACCCTCCTTGTCCTCCTTCTGGAGCACGAGCGCCTCGACGTGGTCGCCCAGCGTCACTATCTCGTTCGGGTCGACGTCGTTGCGGATGGAGAGCTCGCGGGCGGGGATGACGCCCTCGGACTTGAAGCCGATGTCGAGCAGGACCTCGTCCCGGTCGATCTTGACGACCGTCCCTTCTATGACGTCGCCGTCGTCGAAGGAGATGATGGAGTCCCCCATCGCCTTCTCGAGGTCGGCGTCCCCCAGGTCATCGTCGATGATGGTCCGGGGGGTGTATTTGCCGTCGGCGTCGAAGCTGCCCATCGCCTCGGGCGAAAGGAGGGGGGTGCGCCCGCTCTGGGGCGCCGCTGCGGGTGCTGCGGTATCAGCCATTCGTACTGCTCCTATCTGGGCTGCGACCTGCAACCTCAGGACCGCGCCGGGGCCTGGTCTCGATGGATACGGGATTGCCACGCCGCACGGCGCCGACGGGCAAGGAAGTCCAGGATATCAGCTGCTCACGACGGTTCCGACCGCGTGTCGGCCCGCCAGAGTCCACGTCGATCGATCAGCTCGTGGGCCAGCGCGGCGAGCTGATCGGCCATCACGTCGGCCAGCAGCGCACCCTCCTCCCCATCCGCCCGGCCCCCGACATCATGCTTCGTCGATGTGCCGAGGGCCGCTGCGGCCTTGGCGAGGGCCTGCCGGCGAACCATTTGCTCCAGCGGTTCCTTCGGAACGAGCGCGTAACAGAGCTCGCAGCCGAGCGCCTCGGCGCTCCGCTGCAGCGAGGCGAGACGCAGGGTCCCGGTCACCTCGGCACGTTCGATCTGGGTGACCCGTGCGCCCCCGACCCCGAGCCGCGACCCCAATTCGAACGTCGACATGCCAAGAGCATCCCGGACCGCTTTGATCCAGCCGCAGAGTGGTCGCGGACCGACGCAGTCGCGCACCCCTTCCAGCCGCCGGTCGAGTACCCGGCGGTCGACGGCTTTGTGCGGGAGCATGGTGTCTTCCTGTATCGGAGTCGGGCTAAGCGGTATGGCGCGAAACGCATAGCCCGAATCGATCGGTACGTCTCGAAATCCTTAGGCCGAACGACTCGGTACCACGCGAAACGCTGAGGCCGAGCCCGATGCACCGAGACCCAGCACCCGGCACGACGCACGAGAACGGTCCCCCGCCCGGAGCCGATGTGCGTGCGGTCGCCGGTGCCGGCGGAGGGTGAGGCCGCCTCACCGATGGAAGGCAGAGATCGGGCGGCGTATCCGAATCAGCCCTTGGCGGCGGCCCAGCTCGGTCCCGTGGCGACCGACACGGTGAGGGGGACTTTGAGGTCCGCCGCCCCGGTGAGGGCGGACTCGGTGAGGCGGTGCACGTCGTGCTCCTCCCCCGGCGTCACCTCGACGATGACCTCGTCGTGGACCTGGAGGACGAGACGGCTGGTCAGCTTGTGCGACTCGAAGTCGCGGTCGAGGCGCACCAGCGCCAACTTGAAGATGTCGGCCGCCAGCCCCTGGATGCCGGCGTTCATGGCCTGCCGCTCCGCCGCCATGCGCACGCGGTAGTTCGACGCGTGCAGGTCGGGCAGCGGACGGAGGCGCCCGAACTCCGTGCGGGTGGCGCCGCGGATCTTGGCGTGGGCCACCGTCTCGTCCATGTACTGCTTCACCCGCGGGAAGGCGCCGAAGTAACTGTCGATGATGGCTGCCGCCTCCTCCACCGCGACGCCGAGGCGCTGGCTCAGGCCGTAGGCCTCCATGCCGTAGGCGAGGCCGTAGGAGACCATCTTGCAGAACTCGCGCTGGGTGTGCGTGACCTCCTCGGGCGGGATCCCGTACACCGCCGCCGCCACCATGCGGTGCACGTCCGAGCCGGACGTCATGGCCTCGATCAGCCCGGCGTCCCCGGAGAGGTGGGCGATGCAGCGCAGCTCGACCTGGTCGTAGTCGGCGACGAGGAAGGTGCAGCCGTCCGCCGGCACGAAGGCGCGGCGGAACTGCTTGCCCATTTCGCTGCGGACCGGGATGTTGTGCAGGTTGGGCCGGTCCGACGAGATCCGTCCCGTGCGGGCGACGGTCTGGCCGAAGGAGGCGTGGATGCGGCCGTCGGCTTGCACCTCGGCCAGCAGGCTCTCGCCGTAGGTCGAGCGCAGCTTCTCGACCTCGCGGTAGTCAAGCAGCGCCTCGACGATGGGGTGCGCGTCGCGCAGACTCTCGAGCGTCTGCGCGTCGGTCGAGTAGCCCGTCTTCGTCTTCTTCCCCGGCGTGAGCCCGAGCTCGTCGTACAGCACGGTGCGCAGCTGGGGCGTGGAGTTGACGTTGAACTCGTGGCCCGCGAGATTCTGCACCTCCTGCTGGAGGGTGGTGGCCGAGGCCGCGAGGGAATCGGCGATCGTCTGGAGCTCGGCCCGGTCGACGGCGATGCCGGCCACCTCCATTTTGGCGAGCACCCGCACGAGGGGGGTCTCGATGTCGTCGTGCAGCGAGACCATGTCCTCGGAGGCGAGGCGGCGGCGGAACCCGGCGGCCATCCCGACCACGTCGGCCGCCTCGGCGGCGGCGTCGGTGGCGAGGTCGGTGTCCGCCTCGCCGGGCTCGGCGATATCGAGGGTCAGCTGCCCGGTCTGCTCGCGCAACTGCTCCAGTTCGTACTCGCCCGTCGACGCATCCAGGAGGTAGGCGGCGACGGCGGTGTCCATCTCGAGGCCGGTGACGTCGATGCCCAGGGGGAGCAGCGAGCGCATGGCCTCCTTCACGTTGTGCCCGAGGACGTGGCGCGCCAGCACCGCGTTGAGCTTCTTGACGACGGCGGGTTCGGTGAGGAGGTCGCCCTGGACCAGCACACCGTTGCCCGCCTCCTCGCCGTCGGCCACGAGAACGAGCAGCCCCGCCAGCTCGCTGCGGCCGGGCGAGCCGGCCCAGCGGGCGGCCAGGGCGACGGTGGCGGCGTCGGCCTCGAGCGCATCGAGCCGCTTCGTCACCTCGGCCGCGGTCGCCGGCAGCGCGACCTCCTGCAGCGCGAGCGGCGTGAAGACGGGCTTGTCGCGGGCGGCCCGGGCGGCGGCGGCGATGGCCGCGTCGTCCGGCGGCGGCGCGCTGCCCTCCACCGGCTCGCCCAGGGCCCCCGCCTGGAGGAGCTCCTCGAGCCGGTCCCACACCGTCTTCATTTCGTAGCGGGCGAAGGTGGCGCGGGCGGTCTCCCAGTCCCAGCCGCCGAGCGTGATGTTCTCGACGTCGACGTCCAGCGGCACGTCGGTGATCAGCGGGATCACCCGGGCGTTGGCCCGGGCCAGCTCCTCGTGCGCGGTCATGTTCTCCCGCAGCTTCGGGCTGAGGTCGGCGACGTGCTCGAAGATCCCGTCGAGGTCGCCGTAGGTCGTGAGCAGCTTGGCGGCCGTCTTCTCGCCCACGCCGGGCACGCCGGGCAGGTTGTCCGAGGGATCGCCGCGCAGGGCAGCGAGCAGCACGTACTGCGACGGCGGCACGCCGGTCCGCTCCAGGATGCCGGCCTCGTCGTAGAGGGTGTAGTCGCTGACGCCGCGCTTGTTGTAGAGGACGCGCACGTAGGGGTCTTCGACGAGCTGGAAGCTGTCGCGGTCGCCCGTCACGATCACGACCTCGCACTCGCGCGCCGCCGCCTCGGTGGCCAGCGTGGCGATGACGTCGTCGGCCTCGAAGCCCTCCGCCTCGACGACCGGGATGGCGAGGGACACCATCACCTCGCGGATCATGTCGAACTGCGGGGGCAGCAGGTTGGGCGTCTCGGCGCGGCCGGCCTTGTAGGCGGGCACCATCTCGTCCCGGAAGGTCTCGCCGGGGTGGTCGAAGGCCACGACCAGCGACCCGGGCCGGTGTTCGCGGATGAGGTACACGAGCATGGAGGAGAACCCGTGCACCGCGTTGGTGACGGTGCCGTCGGTGGTGGCGAGGGTGTCGGGCAGCGCGAAGTAGGCGCGGAACGCGAGGGACATCCCATCGAGCAGGAGCAGGGGCCCCGAGGCCGGCATGAGGCCGACTCTACGGGGTCAGTGTGCCGTCGACGACCTGCTGGGCGACGTCCCGCATCTTGGCCCGGGTCTGCATCGCCGTGCGCTGGATGAAGGCGAACGCCTCGGCCTCCGGGAGGTCGTCGCGCTCCATGAGGATCGCCTTGGCCTCGTCGACGAGACGGCGGGTGGCGATTTTGTCCTCCGCCCCGTCGTTCGAGTGCTCGGCCTCGATGGCCCACTCCTGGCGGGCCTTGGCCAGGACGTTCTCGATGGCCGGCAGCAGCTCCCGGGGCTGGAACGGCTTGATCAGGTAGGCCGCCACGCCGGAGTCCCGCGCCTCTTCGATCAGGTCGCGCTGGCTGAACGCGGTCAGAAGCAGGACGGCCACGTGCCGGTGCCGGGTGGTGATCTCCCGGGCGGCCCGCAGGCCGTCCATGCCGGGCATCTTGATGTCGAGCACGGCGAGGTCGGGCTGATGCTCCTCGACCAGCCTGACGGCCTCGTCGCCGCGGCCCGTCTCACCCACCACCTCGTAGCCGGCGCCGAGCAGGATCTCCTTGAGGTCCAGGCGCACGATGGCTTCGTCCTCGGCGATGATCACCCGTGCCGGCGCGGTCACGGGTGCCGGTGCGGCGGTGCCGTCGCTCATGGCTTGCCGGAGCTCACGTGGGCCAGGAGCTCGTCCTGGCGGAGCTCGAGGTCGACGACCGTCTTGTGCAGCGCGTCGCGGGCCCGCGCCATGGCGTCGGCGTGGCGGGCCGCCTCGTCGTGCTCACGGGCGGCCAGCGGCGTCTCGGACACGAGCGCGCGCACGCGGGCCTCGTCGGCCGTCTCGAGGACGACGGCCAACTGCTCATCGAGCACGGCCAGCTCCTCGCGCGCCCGCACGAGCCGGGCGTGAACGTCCCTGATCCGCCGTTCCAGCAGAGCGCGATGCATGGAGGGTCAAGTGTACGTGGCGGGGAACCAGCGACGCCTCGCATTCAGGCGCGCCAGGGCCGCCTCGTCCGGGCGCCGGCCGACACCCGGTTCCCGGGGCACCCGCACCCACCCGTCGGTGACATCGGGGTAGCCGCAGGGATCGAGCACCAGATAGTCGGCCGGCGCGCCCACGTCGCTCACCAGCCCGACGGCGTCCTCGCTGAGGCGCGCCGCCAGGGCCAGGTTGGCGGCCCGCCCCAGGCCCGTCTCGAAGAAGCCGCCGACGAAGACCGGAACGCCCGCTGCCGCGCAGGCCGCGTGGGCGGCCCGGGTGGCGCGCAGCCCGCCCAGGCGGCCCGGCTTCAGGCAGGCCATGGCGCAGGCGCCGTTGCGCAGCGCGTCGCGGACGCGCCGCGGCGAGGAGAGCGACTCGTCGAGGCAGACGGGGAGCGGCAGCTTCTCGGCCAGCTGTGCGAGCGCGATCAGGTCGGAGGGCGGCAGCGGCTGCTCCACGCAGAGCACGCCGAAGTCGGCCAGACGGGACAGGGTCGCCACGTCGTCGGGCTCGGCGCGGTAGGAGCCGTTGGCGTCGACCTGGAGGGTGAGGGCGGGATGGGCCGCCCGGACGGCCCGGACCGGCTCGACGTCCCAGCCGGGCTCGATCTTGAGCCGAAGGCGGGCGGCGCCGGCAGCGACCGCGGCGCCGGCCTCTCGGAGGAGCGCGCCGAGGTCCCGGTCCGGGGGGATCCCGGCCACCGCGCCGACCGGCAAGGACTCGAAGCCGGCGCCCGTGCCCAGCGCCTCGGCCAGCGAGCGGCCCTCGGCCCGCAGCTCGGCGTCGTCGACCGCCATTTCGAAGGCGGCGGCCAGCATGCGGTCCGCGGGCGAGCTCCCGAACAGCTGCGGCACCTCCGCCGCGGCGGGGAGGTGCCCGTCGCGGGCGGCGGCGGCACGCTCGAGGCGCCGCGCGGCGCGCTCGGCGGCCGCGCCCTCCATCTCCAGGAGGGGTGGGTCGACCGCGGTCCCCTCGGCCAGCGCGGCGCACTCCCCCCACCCCTCGCCCTCGTCCGCGACCACCCGGACGTAGAGCAGGGCGCGTGTGTGGTGGACGCCGGCGGCGGTGCCGATCCCGTGCCGGAACGGGATGTCGACGCGCACGAGCTCCACGCCGTCCAGCCTCATCGCATCCACCGTAGATCGAGCCTTGTACGCTCGGGCCCTCCGGCCCGGATGGCGGAATGGCAGACGCGGCGGCCTCAAAAGCCGCTGTCCGAAAGGGCGTGCGGGTTCAAATCCCGCTCCGGGCACCGACTTTCAGCTGGTTAGAGCAGATTCGCAACTCCGAAATCCGCCCTGTGGTCCAGAGGACACTTGGTACCGGCTCGCACTGCCGATCCTTGAGTTCGTCCAAGAAAAGGGCGGGCAGATGGACCTCGTCAACATCGGTCAGATCGCGGCGGGGACTGGACTCGATCCAAACGAGGGCACGGACGAGGTGGAGCGACTCTGTGCCGCCGGGTATCTCACCGGGCCGCTCACAAAGATGATGACTGGGGGCGACCCCCGGCCGTGGTTTCTGGAGAACAGCCATCTCGGCGAACGAGGCCTCCGGGTGGTCGGAGCGTGGCCGAGTGACGACCCCTACGAGGCGTTACTCGCGCTGTTAGAGAGGAGAATCGTTGCGACGGACGATCCCGAGGAGAAGTCGAAGCTGGCGAAACTCAGGGGAAGCCTGGCCGACGTCGGTAAGCAGGTGATCGCAGGACTGCTGGTCGAGCTGGCGAAAGGAACAATTCACCCTTAGCTGCCGAGTGGTTCCTCGTAGGGTGCCCCAAGAAGTTCCTGAAACTCGCCTTCCGGGGCGTCGCCGAACTCCACGACCTTTCTGAGCAACGCAGAGCCGTCGTGGTAGCCGTACGCTGTTTGTTCGGAGTAGCGGGAGAGGTCCCCGATAGGTGCCACCTTCCGCTGAGAGGCGTATATCGCCATCACGACTCCGCCAGATGCGTCCGCCATCCTCACGGTCGATGGTCAGAAGTCCCAGGAGGTAGTTGAATCACTCATTCGAGATGCCCTGGATTCGCTCACCCTTACATAAATATTACACAAAAGGGACGTGGTGCCGGAGAAGGACCACTCAAGGTCGGCGAGGCTCACGGGTTATGGATCAGATACGAGATGCACTGGCCTTGGTTGCCAAACGGCTGCCCTTGCTCGTTGAGCAGGTTCTGCCACCCGCCGTGTTGACACAGACCGACGCTCAAGGGCACATGGGCCGAACTCGCATGGAGGACCACGGCCACGACGCCCTGCGACTCCCCGAACGGACCGTTTTGGCCCACCGCCTCGCAGGTGGTGGCGGTGGGACAGGCCACGGCAACGAGGGTGGTGGTCCCCGGCACCACCAGGGCGGTGCGGGGGATCCCGTCGGTGATGGGTGCCACCACCCCTTGAACTGAGAAAAAACCGCCGTCGGGGTAGGACCCCACCTGTCCCACCGCCAAGCAGTTGTTGGCGCTGGGACAGGCCACTTCAGGAAGCGGCAGAGTCCCCGGCACCACCTGGGCGGTGCCGGGGGTGCCGTTGGTGATGGACACCATCACGCCGACCGAAGCGGAAATGTTTTCCCCCACCGCCTCGCAGGTCGTCGCGCTAGGACAGGCCACGCCACCAAGGTCGTGGGTCCCCGACACCACCTGGGGGGTGCCGGGGATCCCGTCGGTGATGGGCACCACCACGCCAGAGCCCGAAAGAGTGTCGCCCACCGCCAAGCAGGTGGTGGCGCTGGGGCAGGCCACGCCCTGAAGGAAAAAGGTCCCCGACACCACCTGGGGGGTGCCCGGGGTGCCGTTGGTGATGGGCACCACCACTCCCTGCGGTGGATTGGAAGCGGTGCTTCCCACCGCCAAGCAGGTGGTGGCGCTCGGACAGGCCACGCCATTAAGGCTTCCCGACGCCACCTGGGGGGTGCCGGGGATGCCGTTGATGATGGTCACCACTGGGCTGCTCTGTTCCGAACCGTTGTAGCCCACGGCCTCGCATGTGGTGGCGCTGGGACAGGCCACGCCAATGAGATACTCGGTCCCCCCCACCACCTGGGCGGTGCCCGGGGTGCCGTTGGTGATGGGCACCACCACCCCCTGGCCCGAAGTGTTGAAGCCCACCGCCTCGCAGATGGTGGCGCTGGGACAGGCCACGTCATAAAAGGCCCGGGTCCCCGACACCACCTGGACGGTGCTGGCCGACGCATGAGCGGCCACAGCCATCATCCCGGTTACAACGAGCAGCAACGCCGCAGCCGACACGGACAGAGATTGCCAACTACGTGGACGGTTTCTCATCGGGGCACCCCCATCTCGGGCTTGGCGGACAGCCAGCACATGAGGCTCACGGGTTATGGATCAGATACGAGATGCACTGGCCTTGGTTGCCAAAGGGCTGCCCTTGCACGGTGGTCAGGTTCTGCCACCCGCCGTGTTGACAAAGACCGACGCTCAAGGGCACATGGGCCGAACTCGCGTTAAGGACCACGGCCACCACGCCCTGAAACACATAGTCCCACCCCACCGCCACGCAAGTGGCGGCGCTGGAACAGGCCACGCCCTCAAGGCTCTTGGGCGGCACGCAGTAATCCGGCGAGCACGCCTCCCCCGACACCTCGAGGACGGGGCCGGGGATGCCGTTGGTGATGGGCACCACCACGCCCCCGCCCTCGGGCTGAGGGCATATCCGAAGACAGAAGTTGGTGCCCACGGCCACGCAGGTGGTCACGCTGGGACAGGCCACGCCATCGAGGGTCGGGCCGAAGCTTTCAAGGGTCTCCCCCGGTTCCGGCACCGCCTGGGGGGTGCCGGGGGTGCCGTTGGTGATGGTTACCACCACGCCCTGGCCCGAAGTGCTGCCGCCCAAGGCCTCGCAGGTGGTGGCGCTGGGACAGGCCACGGCACCGAGGCCTGAGGTGCCGGGCACCACCTGGGGGGTGCCGAGGGTGCCGTTGGTGATGGGCACCACTACGCCCTGGCCCGAAGTGCTGTGTCCCACCGCCTCGCAGGTGGTGGCGCTGGGACAGGCCACGGCGTAAAGGAGCTCGGTCCCCGGCACCGCCTGGGGGGTGCCGGGGGTGCCGTTCGTGATGGGCACCACCACCTCCTGGTACGAACCGTTGACGCCCAAGGCCTCGCAGGTGGTGGCGCTAGGACAGGCCACGGCATCGAGGCCCGAGCCGCCCGGCACCACCTGGGGGGTACCCGGGATGCCGTTGGTGATGGTTACCACCACGCCCCCGACGAGCTGTTCCGAAAAGTACTCGGCGCCCACCGCCACGCAGGTGGTGGCCCTGGGACAGGCCACGGCATCGAGGCCAAGGAGTTCGGGCCCCGGCCCCGACACCGCCTGGGGGGTGCTCGGGACGCCGTTGGTGATGGTTACCACCAAGTCGTAGGCGGTGGTTGGGGTGGGAACGTTGTAACCGACCGCCTCACAGGTGGTGGCGCTAGGACAGGCCACGGCAACGAGATTTATGGTTCCCGACGCCACCTGGACGGTGCTGGCCGACGCCGGAGCGGCCACAGCCAATATCCCGATTACAACGAGCAGCAATGCCGCAGCGGAGACTGACAGATGTTGCCAACTGCGTGGACGGTTCCTCATCGGGATACCCCATGTCGCTTAGCGGACAGCCCGCACGATGGATACCCCTCACCGGCGCTGCACAAGTGACCTCTGCTCGGTCGCCGACACCGATCCCAGCGTGTGACAGCCCGGGTTGAACAGACTCTTGTCTCCTATGTTCTACGCCACAAGCATCTGTCTGATCTAGGGACCGAAGGTCATACCTGCTCGGGGGCGGTCGGCCGTGCAGCGAGAGCCGGTTCGGGTGTCTTCCACTGCCGGACCAAGGTCTACTTCGTGCTCAATGACAAACGAGCCGGAGCGGCGCCAGAAATCGACCACGCCCGCTGAGCCTCTCGCCCTGGCGAGCGCTCGGAGCGACCCCCGCGCCAAAGGAGGGAGGTCGCTCCGACTCACACTCGGATTGGCCGCTCAGAGGGCCGCTGTGGCCGCTGAGGCCGAGCGCCGGGGCTGGACCCTTGTTGCCATCCACGAGGACGCCCTGAGCGGCAAGAGCCTCGACCGACCCGGCCTCGCCGAGGCGTTGGCAGCCGTCGAGGAGGGCGAGGCGGGGATCGTGGTCGCCAAGCTGGACCGCCTCTCGCGCAACCCTCTGGGATGCCGCCGAGCTGATGGAGCGTGCCAAGAAGCGCGGATGGAACCTCGTTGCATGCGACCTCGGGATCGACCTCTCAACGCCCGCTGGCGAGTTCATGGCCAACGTGATGGGCTCCGCCGCTCAGTGGGAGAGGAAGCTCATCGGTCTGCGGACGAAAGAGGCCATGGCCGCGAAACAAGCGCAAGGAGTCAAGCTCGGACGCCCCTCCCTACTGCCCAAGAACGTAGTGGAGCGAATCCTGACGGCCCGGAACGCCGGGGAGGGCTGGTCGGCTATTGCTCGCCAGTTGAACACCGAGGGCGTCGACACTGACTCCGTCTCGCCCTCGCGCCTTTACCTGCCGATGCCGTGACCCGAAGCGGCCGCAGGAACCGGAGCTACTTTGTCAGAGACCTTCTCACTGATCTCCCCATCCGTGTCGTAGCAGTGCCAACAGGATGTCCTGCGTATTGGATCTTGCGGACAGGCCTCGGAGTTGCCTTTCGCTTGAGTGATCCAGCGGTACTGCGTAGGGGATGCATCGCACGCCTCATGGATCTCGGCAACAGTCCACGTCGAAAGCTCATCCAAGGCCTTCCTTCATTCCCTCACCTATCCGTCTAGGTGGGAGTAAAGCTAGTGCTACAACTCGCAGCGCCGACCGAAGCGTCGACGACCACGGTGTAACCCGGCGTGGCGCCTGAGATGTTGAAGTCAACCGTAGCGTTGCCGCTGCCATCCGTCATCCCGGTGTCATAGCTTGTCACGGTCTTGTAGTGCTTCGTTAGAGTTACAGACACATTGGGCTGGTTCGATGTGATCGTTGCCATCTCCTCGTACCCGTCCGGGGGTGAGTCGTTCGACAGAGTTATCGAACACGAAGGCGAACCTCCGCCTCCTCCCGGTGGGGGTGGCGTCGGCGCAGGTGCCGGTGCGGGCGGTGGAGCGAAAGTGGGCGTTCCGTAGAACTGCGAACCGTAGGTGAAGATACCGCCATCGGCCGCGACGAAGCGGTATCCGCTACCCGTGGGGCTCGCCTCCATGCCTACGATTGGCTTGTTCAAGACGATGTTCCCCGTCGATCCCAAGAAGGGTGCGTTGAAGGCGAAGATCCCGCCATCCGAAGCCACCAACCAGTAGCCCCCTGTTGCCAGGTCGACGGCCATGCCCACGACAGGCTGGTTGAGTCTGATCGCCCCGGTCGAGCCAAAGAACGGGACTCCATAGGCGAAGATCCCACCGTCAGAGGCGACAAACCAGTAGCCATTGCCGTTGGGACCCGCGGCCATCCCCACCACCGGCTTGTTCAAGACGATGTTCCCGGTCGAGCCGAGGAAGGGTGCGTTGAAGGCGAAGATCCCGCCGTCGGCGGCCACCAACCAGTAACCGCCGGTGACCGGGTCGACGGCCATGCCCACAATGGGCTTGTTCAGCGCAATGTTGCCGGTCGAGCCTTGGAAGTTCGCGTCACCGAAGGCGAAGATCCCTCCGTCTGAGGCCACCTCGTAATAGCCGCCTCCATCGGGCGTGGCCGCTATTCCGACGACAGGCTTGTTGAGCGCAGCCGGTTGGCCGAAGTAGAGAGCATCACCGCAGGCCGCGATCTGCCCGCCGTTGTTCACGATCCAATAGCCGCCGTCATCGGGCGTGACTGCCATGCCGACCACTGTGCTGCCATACGCGAAGTCGCCCCCAGGCTGACTACACGAGGCGCTGGCATGTGGAATCGCCGCCTCAGCGGCCATCGGACCGCCTGGGCCTGAAACGACGTAGAAGCTGGCTAAAAGGACCGTTGCGAGCGCAAGGCCAAGCTTCGCCGAAACACGCTGCAATGCCACTGCCGGACTCCTGCTCATCCGCGTTTCCTTTCCGACACCTCCGCCCGTAGGTCCATTTCGTATCGCCTACCGCCTTACTCGAAGCCCGGTACTGGCCCTACAAATGTGCTCTGACACTAGGAATGGCAGGACTGTAAGGATCGAGTTTGGAGCTGTCAAGCGGTCGGAATATCTCCGGTCTGTGCCAAATCTTGAGCCGTCAAGGGGGAGGGGTTGCACTCCGCTCAGGTCACAGTTCCGGTGATCCGGGTAACCCGTGACAGCCCTGCAAACAGGGCCGCTGCGACTCCGTCGTCTCCACGCGACAAAGACTGCGGGAGCGGCGAGGTCGATGCCGCGGATTATTCGGCCACCTTGCATTCACCCGGTCTTGAGCGCTGACCGAGCACTACATTCTCCCAAATGGGACGTGCAGCGGAGTTCCGGGCGAACGGGGGCTACAAGCATGGGAGGACAACGCCGACTACGTTCTCATCCCGCTGGCGCTGATCTTCCTTGCCGTTCTGCTGATCCCGCTGGCCGTCCATCTGACGCCGCGTGAGCAGGCCGCATTCCTCGTCGCCAACATCCTGATTTGGGTGGCGTTCGCGGTCGACTACTTCGTCCGCCTCTACCTCGCCCCACAGCGAGGGCGCTTCGTCAGAACACACGTCCTCGATTTCATCGTTGTGTGTGTCCCATTTCTTCGACCCCTTCGTCTGCTGCGAGTGGTTGGGCTCGCCGGGGAATACGTGGTCCGCTCTCGTCGCCACCTTGCTCGACGCGCGATGGCTTTCGTCGTCGTCGTGGCTGTCGTCGCCCTGCTGGCGGGGGCTGCTGTCGTCTTACAACTCGGAACGATCACACGCGCACGCGAACATTCGCTCGTTTCCTGAGGCATTGTGGTGGTCGGTAGGAGCGATCACCACCGTCGGCACCAATGGATATCCGACAACGCCAACCGGACGAATCGCCGGATCGGTAATGTTGGTTATCGGCGTCGCGCTGGTCGGGCATCTTCACCGCCGCTGTAGCGACCTATTTCATCGCCAGCAACGATGAGAAGCCCAAGGTCGAAGAGGTCATCGAGGTCGAGTCATCCAGCGTGGCCCATGATCTGGCCACTATGAAAGCGAGCGTCGACGGGTTGTACGCCGAACTCAGCTCTCTGCGTGCGCATCTCAGCGAGCTGATCGACGGAACGCCAACAACGGCGGACGAACCGGAGAGGAGCGACGGTGCTGTTCATTGAGTACGACGTGGAGACCGGAGGGCGAGATTGAACTGGTCGCCCTGGTCAATGCGATCGAGGAGAACGGCGAGGACGATCGGCGGAGCCGCTTGGATGGACTGGCGACGCTCCAGTTCGATGACAACGGAATGGGCTCCGTTGGCCGTATCACCGGAGGACCTGGCATTGATGGAGTCGACGGAGGACCCCGACGAGTTGCGCGCCATCGTCGAGCGCATCATCCTGGCCGACCGAGCCACGAAGGAGGAGGTGGCATCGTGAGCACCACCCGTTCGCAGCTCTACGGATTCGCGCAGAGACCTGGGGAACATCGAGGCGGTCGAGCATGGCTATAAGCGTGGCGGGGTTTCGGGCGCTGCCAGCGGCGCGGCGCAGTCGCGAGGCCCGGCGGGTGATCTACCGCGAGGGCAACCGCCAGATCAACCACTTCGTGCGTGCCATCGGACTCGGACCGCGACGGCGCTGATACCGGCTCCAAGGGTCCTCTCGGTCCTCTGCGAACGGCGCTATGGGAACGGTGTGGCCTTTGCGGATTATCGACACGCCCGGAAGTTGCGGGACGGTGGCACCCCTGCCCTGACTTTCATCAAGCGCCTCCTTGATGGCCGCCGCCGCCTCCGGTATCCGAGCCCAGCTCACTGGAGGGATGTCGCGCATGACACGGCGACTGCTCCTAACTCTCCTCCTTGGGATTGGAGAACTCCTCCAACGCTTCCTCGGTCGGGTGGTACTGGCCCCCGCCCAAGAACCACTGCCTGCCCTTGGAGTCGAGAGGCTGGGGAACTGTGAAGTCGTCGGGCGAATCGGCGGGCACGACGCCTTCCTGTACCTGGACCGCATGGAGCATGTTGCGCTTCATCCGCTCTCGATCAGCCTCACTCACTGGCATCGTCCCAGCTTACTGGCGGTCGCGGCTCATCTCCCTGAAGAAACCAACACGCAGAGTGTCACCGGGGCGGACCGCTTGTCCGCGGACGCTCTCCTTCTGCGAGATCGGCAGCGTCGACAATCCCTTCGGCGACCTTGCGGACGATGGCGTCTTGGAGGTCGTCGGCTTCTGGCGGGATCGCTGAGAGGACCTCGCGCACCTTGCGGACACCCTCCGCCAGGTCGGAACCTTCCTCCGGCTGCACCACGCGTTCCCGTTTCTACCCGACTGGCAGTTCGGCTGCGCGGAGGGTGGTGACACGACGGGCTTCCTGGGCGACGATGGCCTTGATCGAAAGGACCTGATCCTTTGATAGCCCTACTTCCTTGGACGCCAAGACCGTCTCGAAAATGCCGATCATGAGTTGGGCCTGGATTTCGGTCAACCGGGTGATCCGGTCCTCGATGTCGAGTCGGAGCATGCCAGCCAGCACGGTGTTCGTCCGGTCGAGGGCCCGTTCGTAGGCGGCGAGGATTGCTCTGACTTCGTCCCGCTCCAAGTCCGACCCGGTGGTCCACGCCCCGAGCTGCTCAACCTTGTCCCCAAGAATCCGTTTGAACTCGATGACCTCGGCGGCAAGGAGCTGGAGCTGCCGGACAGGATCGTCTACGGGAACGAGATTCTCTCGCTCCAGCATCGTCCGGGCCGCTTGCTCGACGCGGACCCGCTCTGCGTGCTTGATGTGGTTTGGGAGCAGCCCTCCATGAAGACGGCACGGTCCGATGCCTTGGTGCGGCGTACCCCAACCAGCCTGTTTGCGGCAGGTGCCTTGCCCGTGGCGCCGCCTGGCCGCGCAGAGGGGTACGGGCTCCGTCCTTTTCCGGCGGGGCACTAGGTACACGCTCCATAGCGTGGCGCCGAGGGGATGCCCTTCATGGCCTGGTTGCCCATGCGATGCTCGGCACGGCTCCATTTTGGTGACAAACCTCAGGGTGCTTGGGTGATGGTCTGGTCCGGTAAGTCCAGGGCGATGGAGCTTCAAATCGCCGTAGTCAAACTCACCACCGTTTGGCGGGGCGATTGAACCCTTGGCGCCTGAGATCGCAAGTTCAGACCTCCGTCGCTTCGCGGGGCGAGCTTGTCTCGGCTCACCTCCGCGGAATCGCTCCTTGGTCACAAGAGTGGTCACAAACGCCCCGTAACCGAACAGGACGGAACAACCCGGCCAACCTCCCCCCGCCATAAGACACGCTGGTCAGGCGGACTGAGGCGGATTCCTCATCACTCGCTGTCACTGCTCCGACGGGAGTTCAAATCCCGCTCCGGGCACGAATCAGACACCGCTCCGGGCACGAACGATGCGCGCCGTTCTCGCTGATCAGAGCGGTGCCGAGTCGAGCGGGAAACCTCCCAAACCGGGGCAGGGTTTACAGTGCTGAGCACCGAAGGAGGGGTCGTGGTCCAGACCGAGCAAACGCCCGGCCCACGCGTCGGGGCATCGCACGACGACCGTCGAATGATGCCTTCTTTGCGCGTCTTCAACGATCCACGGCTACCTCTCGTGACCTTCGTGGCCGTAGAAGTGGCAGTGCTCGTGCGTGTTCTTGTTCTGGCGCCGGGCAAATGGTTCGCGCAGGACGAGTGGGCGGACCTGGTGGGCGCCCATGGCCTGCTTCGCCCGTGGGTCGGTCACTGGGTGACCCTGCCGCTCCTCGTCTGGCGGGGCTTGTACCAACTGTTCGGGCTACGGACCTACCTGCCCTACGAGATGGTCCTGGTCGTCTTGCACTTGACGGCCGCGGCGCTTCTGCTCGTCGTCATCCGGCGTCTCGGCGTCAACGCGTGGATCGCCACGGTGGCGGCTTCGCTCTTCGCCCTTTTCGGAGCCGGATGGCAGGACATCATCTGGGCGTTTCAAATCGATTTCGTCGGCGCTCTCGTCTTGGGGCTGACCCACATACTCCTGGCGGATCACGACGGGCGGATCGATCGGCGTGACTGGCTCGGGCTTCTTGCCGGTTGCGCCGCTCTCATGTGCTCCGGGGTAGGGGTGATTATGGCGCTGGCGGTGGGTCTGGCCACCTTGACGCGCCGAGGCTGGCGGGTGGCGCTCTTCCACACCATGCCGTTGGCGGCCCTCTATGTCGCCTGGTGGTTCGAGTACGCCCGAACGAACTACCAGGGGCTTGGCGCGAGCGACCTGGGGAGCCTGGTTCGATTTTCATGGATCGGCTATAGGACCGCATTCGAGGACCTGGGACAGCTCACCGGTGTCGGCATCGTCCTCGCAGTCTTGCTCGTCGTGGGGCTGGCCGTGGCGTGGGCGCCCCTCGACCTCGCACACCTCCGAACCCGGGCGGCGGTGCCCGCAGCGCTCCTCGTCGGCGCCCTGGTCTTCGACATCGTGACGGGGTGGCAGCGGGAGGTCTTCCACCAGTTCAAGGTCTCTTATGCCGGCGACAGCCAGTATGCCTACATCTTTGTGGCGATGGCTCTTCCGGCCCTCGCAGTCGCCGCCGACGCCATTGGTCGCCGATGGCGCCCGCTCTTGCCGGTGGTGGTCGTGGTCTTCTTGATCGGTATTCCCGGCAACTTCGAAGCCTTCGCCACCGCTCCCACCGGTCTGTTCCGAACAGAGGCGGAGACCTCGTACCGCCAGACGGTGGTTGCCCTTGCCACCGTGCCGGTCGCACGGCAGGTGCCGCGTTCGACCAAGATCTACGACCTCACGGCTCTGTTCTTGCCCAATCCCCCGCCCGGCGACGTGACCCTTGGCTGGCTCCTCGATCAGAAAGCGGAAGGGCGATTGCCGAGTATCGGAACCCTCGACCCGGTCGTGGAGGCCGACGCCACCTTGAGCCTGGCCTTGCAGCAATCACAGGGCGGTTCGGGCGCGGTGCCCAAGAAGCGGTGTTGGCTCTGCTCGGTCGCCATTGGAGCAACGTCATCACCGGCGGCGCAGGGGGCGACGGCGGCGCCCACAGGACAGGCACCGAAGTCCTGTAGCCCCCTCGTCGCGCCGACGACCAGGGTCCTCCAAAAGGGTGAGTCGATAGTGATCGCAGGCGGCGGCCTCGGGGTCATCTACCAGGCCGGGCGGGTCCGGTCGGATCTTTTGATCTTCGACCGCGCAAAAGGGAACATGCTCTCGGACCTTGCTGGTCCGTTGACCGTGCAGCTGCTTCCGGTCGGCAACAAGACGACCCTCGCCCTCTGCATATGACCATCGAGGAAGGGCGCCCCGGTCACAGCTGATCACAAACGCCCCCGGAAACCCCCGGACGGGGCCGCACGACGGCGCCGACCTCTCCCCCGTTTGGCCTGCTGGCCTGGAGAGACCCGCACGGGCTGGATTGACCCGGACGAACACGGCGGGAGTTCGAGTCCCGCTCCGGGCACCGACTTTCAGATTTTCAGCCGTGGAGACCGACGGCCATGAAGACGAGCCAGAGCAGTCCGTACGCCTGCAGGACATGGTCATGGAGCGCGAGCTTCTCGGGCTCGCCCCCCTTGCCGGCGTCCAGCAGCCGGAAGATGTGCAGGACGGACAGGACCAGCGGTATGACGGTGAGTTCGATCCAGACGACGTGGCGGCCGGCCTGTGCGAGAAGCCCGGTGCGGTCGAACGCCCACAGGCAATACGAAGCGACCGTGACGCTGGCGGCGATGGTGAGGGTGGACCGCAGGAAGGATTCTGAGTACTCGTCGAGGACGCTCCGATGCGAACCCCGGTCCTCGCCGAGCTGGGCGTGCTCGGCGTACCGCTTACCGGTGACGACGAACAGCGCCCCAAAGGACGTGAAGACCAGGAACCAGTTCGAGAGATACACGTGTGCGACGACGCCGCCGGCCACCGCCCGCAGGACGAACCCGAACGCGACCACGGCCAACTCCATCACCGGCTGGTGCTTGATCCAGAGGCTGTACGCGAGGCTCAGCCCGAAGTACGACGCCGCCACCACTGCGAAGCCCCAGGGACCGATGAGCAACGCACCGACGAGACCCGCGGCGACGAGGACGAAGCCGGCGACGAGCGCGGTGGACGGAGCCAGATCACCGCTCGCCACCGGCCGACCCTTCTTCCTCGGGTGACTGCGGTCCGCCTCGGCATCAATGACGTCGTTGACGAGGTAGTGCCCCGATGCGACGGCGCAGAAGACGAAGAAGGCACCGACGAGCCGCAGTGTGGTCGACCAATGACCAAGGACCCCGGCTGCGGCGGGTGCGGCGAACACGAGGACGTTCTTGATCCACTGCCGCGGCCGCATGGCGCGTACCAGGAGCCACGGCGTGCCGGCTCGGGTGGTGAAACCGGATGCTTCGTCCTGACCCGCGCCGCGAGGCGGCCTTCGTTCGTCGTCCTCGTTCACGTGGCGATGCGGTGTCGTCATGGTTTGGTGCCGTCGCCCTCGGCCCGTTCGACTGCACACGTCAGCTCGCGACGTGGACCCGGGGCGAACATTGTGGGGACCCGGAGATCCGAGTCCCCGTGGTGCCAGCGTAGACGAGCGGCTGACCAGCGCCGCAGCACGACCAGTCCCACGTGCGGTGATCCCCTTGTTCCCGTTCAGCGCCCCGCCACGTGGGGGCCGACCCGGTAACGTCTTCGCAATTATCGGCTCTGGGGACTGGTCGTGGGGTGGGTGAAAGGACAGAAACCGTGGGAGCGCCCGCCACCGTGAACCAAGTCGCCGCCCCGGCTACCGCGGTCGGCTCCATGAACCGGTGGATGAACGCGTGGATCGGCCTCGGGACGCTCGGGTCGATCGGCATTGCCGTGCTGGGGACCAGCATCGGTGCGATCCCGCGGCCGAGCCCCGACGAATTTTGGTTCCACGTGAGTGGCGGTGGGTACACGGTGGCGCACCTGGGGTTCTACGTCTCGGTTGCTCTCCTCGTCGGCGCGTGGGTGGGGGTCGGCCTCGAGGCCCGGCGGCGACACCTCTCGGAGATTCGCTGTTGGGTGATCCTGGCCCTCTGGGGCCTGCCGCTCTTCCTCGGTCCGCCGGTCTTCAGCCGCGACCTCTACAGCTATATCGCCCAGGGTCTCCTCGCGCACCACGGCCTCAACCCGTACCACGTGGCACCCTCGGCCCTCGGCAGGGGCCCGCTGCTGGACTCGATCGCCACCGTGTGGCGTGACACCGCCTCGCCCTACGGACCCTTCTTCGTCATGGTGAGCCGAGCGGCCGTCACCGTCTCGGGCGGCTCGTTGGTAACCCAGATCCTTGTGTTCCGGGCGGCCGAGCTCCTCGGGGTGGCCGCCATCATGATTTTCCTGCCCCGCCTCG
This sequence comes from uncultured Acidimicrobiaceae bacterium, assembly GCA_963834405.1. Taxonomy (GTDB): domain Bacteria; phylum Actinomycetota; class Acidimicrobiia; order Acidimicrobiales; family RAAP-2; genus Bog-473. Next base: position 224,532 of record CAWIBX010000007.1, read on the forward strand.
CACGACGGCTGGGCACCGACCCCGGCCTCGCGTTGTGGCTCGGAGCGCTGAGCCCACTCGCGCTCTTCAGCTTCATCGCCTCGGGTCACAACGACGCCCTCATGGTCGGGCTGTTGGTAGCCGGCGTCGCGCTGGCCATGGAGGGCCGACTCGGCGTGGGGGTGGCCCTGTGCGCGCTGGCAGCCCTCATCAAGTTGCCCGCCGCGTTGGCCATCGTGTTCCTGGCGGTCGTGCAGTACCAGGCGGCCTCGGGCTCAGAGCGATGGCGCGTGCTGTTCAAGGCGGTGCTGGTCCCCTGCGTCGTGGTGGTGGCCGGGACCCTGCTGGCCGGGTACGGATGGACCTGGCTCGGCCCGGCCGCACTGCGCGTCCCGGCCGAGTTGCACGTGCTGGCGACCCCCGCGGTGTCTCTGGGCGTCTTCTTCCACGCCATCGCCCACGGTCTCGGGATCCCGGTCTCGTCGGGCGTCGTCGTGTCGGCCGCCCAAGTGGTCTGCGCCCTGCTGGCGGCGGCGGGCACGCTGTGGCTCCTTTGGAACGCCCGTCGGTTGGACGTGGTGCGCGCCATGGGCCTGGCCCTGGTCCTCGTCGTCGTGGGGAGCCCCACTCTGTGGCCGTGGTACCTCACCTGGGGCATCACGTTGCTGGCCGCCACGACCGCCCAGCGGTCGAAGTTCCTGGCCACCGTGGCCGGCCTGGTCATGCTGGTGGTGGGGGCGGGCGGCTCGCCGATGCTGAACGGGCTGGCCTACGTCGTCACCGCGCCGCTCCTCCTGGCCGGGTGCGCATGGTTCTTCTGGGACCGCCACTGGCAGACCGTGGTGCTGGGTCATGCCGCCTGAGGCCCCGGCGGAAAACGCCGCGACGGACGCGCCGGGCGACGCCGGGCTCTCGGCACCCGGCGTTGTCGGCACTGTCGGCGATGCCGGCGATGTCGGCGATGTCGGCACCCTGCAGGCTCAGGCCACGAGCCCTCCGGATGTACGTGAAGGGTGGGCCCGTCGGTTCCGGCGGTGGTTTCTGTTCTGGCCGGTCGTCGCCTACCTGACCGCCCGCGTCGCCACGATTGCGGTCCTCCTGATCGTCGACCTGGTCGACCACGAGAGCCTGGCCGGCCGGCTGAGCCGCTGGGACGGGGCCTGGTTCCTGCGCGCCGCCGAGCACGGTTGGCCACGCCACCTGCCGATGATCGACGGCCACGTCGCGGGCAACACCATCGCGTTCTTCCCCGCCTTCCCGCTCGCCATCCGGTGGCTGTCCTCGGCCACGACGCTGTCGCCGCTCGGGGTCGGCGTGGCCATCAGTGTGACCACGGGTCTGACGGCCGTCGTGTCCGTCGGCCTGCTGGTCCGGCGGTTCGCCGGAAGCGAGAAGGCCATGCGGGCGACGCTGCTGTTCGCGGTGTTCCCAGGCACCTTCGCCTTCAGCCTCGTCTACTCCGAAGGCATCATGATCACCAGCATCGCACTCGGGCTGCTGGCCCTGCTCGAGCGCCGCTGGTGGCTGGCCGGCCTCCTCGGCCTGCTGGCCACCGCCACCACTCCCATCGCCCTGGCCTTCGTCCTCAGCTGCGCCTGGTGCGCCGGTTGGGCCGCCTGGCGCGACCGCAGCGTGCGCCCGTTGGTGGCCCCCGTCCTGGCGCCCCTGGGTTTCCTCGCCTACATGGGCTGGCTCTGGCGGCACACCGGAGTGCTCAACGCCTGGCGCCAGACCGAGTTGGGCGGGTGGCACAGCTCGCTCAGCCTCGCCTACCCGTTCCGCATTCTCGGCACCTTCATCCGGAACCCGCTCGGCCCGACCGAGACGGGCCAGATCCTGGTGATCGGCACCGTGGTGGCGGTCGTCGGCGCGGTGCTGGCCATCCGGCAGCGGCAACCGGCCCCGGTGCTGATCTACGGCCTGAGCGCGGCCGTGCTGAGCGCCGTCGCCGCACCGGTCGGCCTGCGTCCCCGGTTCGTCATGCTGGCGTTCCCACTCGTGGTGGCCTACGGCACACGCCTGCGCGGGCGCGTGTACACCGGGACGCTGCTGGTCTCGGCCGCCCTGCTGATGGCCATGAGCGCGCTCGAGTTCATCTCGTGGGCCGTGTTCCCTTGACGGGAGACGACCAGACATCGCTGACCCTCACCGAGGCGCGAGCCGACAAGCCTTCCGGCGGCCCGGGCATCGTCGTCCAGCGAGGCGGGTGGACCCTGGCGTGGTTCGCCGTCCTGACGGCGGGGCTCGGCTTCTGGGGCTCGTGGACGTCCTGGCCCGGAGCCGCCGTGCTGTCCCCACTCCTGGTCGTGGTCGGCGCGGCCGGCATGGCGGCGACCTGGCTCGTGGCCGACCTTGGGTCCGGGGTGCTGCCGTGGACCGGGCTCGCCGCCGCCGTCCTGGCCTCCGGCCTTCCGCAGGCGGTGGCCATCCACGTCCGCCGGTACTACACGACCGACTCGGCCGCCTTCAACCAGCTGGCCACGCGCGCCCTCCTGCACGGGAAGAACCCGTACGAGACGTCGCTGGCCTCGGCGGCCAGCCTGCTCAACCCACCGTCGAACTACTGGACGTACCTGGCCGACGGCGGCCATATCACCCACATTGCCTACCCGGCGGGCTCCTTCCTCCTGCAGGCCCCGGCCTGGGCGCTCGGGTTCCACCACGAGCTCACCGACTGGACCGACCTGGTGGCCTGGCTCGCCACCGGCGTCCTCCTCTTCGTCCTCCTGCCGGTCGCCCTGCGCTGGCTGCCGGCCCTGCTCCTCATTGCTTCTCCGTTTGCCGGCACGTTCGCCGCGGGCGGCACCGACGCCCTGTTCCTCCCGTTCCTCGTGGTGGCGGTCTGGCGCTGGGACCGCTTCGGTGCCGGCAGGGGTGCGGGATGGGCCAGCTGGATCGGACCGCTGGCCCTCGGCGTGGCCTGCTCGGTCAAGCAGACCCCCTGGTTCTGCCTTCCCATTCTGGTGATCGGCGTGGGCATGGAGGCGGCGCGACGGGGCGACTCGGTGTGGCGGGTGCCTGCCCGCTACCTGGTCATGGTCGTCGGGGTCTTCGCCGCCTTCAACCTGCCGTTCGTGATCTGGGGACCCCGGGCCTGGGCCGACGGCGTCATCCTCCCCTTCACCAAGCCCCTGGTGGCCGACGGCCAGGGCCTGGTGACCTTCGCGACCCATGGGCTGACCGGCGGCGTCGTCCTCCCGCTCCTGTCGCTGGCCGCTGCACTCGCCTACCTCGCCCTCCTCGCTTCTTTCGTCGTCTGGTACCCGGCCATGAAGGTCGTCTGGCTCTTCGTGCTCCCGATCGTGCTCCTCGTGCCGGGCCGGAGCTTCTCGAGCTATCTGATTGATTTCTTCCCCGCGGCCGTGGTGGCCGCCGTCAGTGTTGTGGCCGTGCCCCGGACAGCCCGCGCCGCGGCGAGGCCGCCGCTCCCGCGGTGGGTGGCCTGGTCAGCCGTGGGCGCGCCCGCTCTCGCGTCAGCGGCGGTCTGCGCCCTGGCCTTCACCTCGGCGCCCCTCGACCTGTCGGTCGTCGCCATCCGGACCTCTCAGGCCACCATGCGCCTCGATGCGGTGACGGTCACCGTGCACAACACGACCGGGCAGCGCCTGACGCCGCACTTCCTGGTCGACCTCGGCAACGCGCACCCGACGGGCTTCTGGACCGCGGTGACCCCGGGGGGCCAGCTGGCGCTCGAGGCGGGGGGCACGGCCACCGTCACCCTCCGCCCTAACGAGTTCACCTGGTCGCCGGCCCACGGCGCCCACTGGTTGGTGCAGGCCTACACCACCTCGCCCGACGCCCTCAGCACCTCGCCGCTCCAGGTCTGGTCGCTCGGGCACCAGGAGTGAGCGGCACCCCCAGCTAATCTCCAGGTGACAGGGGTACGTTGCGCCGCTTGCGCCGCCTGAGCCGCTCGCTGAAAACCGACGACGCGAGAGTGGCGGCGGTTCTGCTGCTCGTGCCCCTCGTGGCGTTCGTCGTGCCGGCGCTGTTCGGCGCGCCGGCCCTGTCGGGCGACAACCTGATCCAGAACTTCCCTCTGCGGGCCTTTTCCGGGGAGCTCATCCGCCAAGGCCACCTGCCCTTGTGGAACCCGTTCATCTGGAGCGGCAGTCCCCTCCTCGGCGGCATGAACGCCGGGTCCTTCTTTCCTCTCACCTTCTTGTTCGCAGTGCTGCCACCCATCGGTGCCTGGGTGCTCAACATGACGGCGGTCTATTGGGTCGCCGGTCTCGGCACGTACTGGTTGCTCCGCCAGTACGGGCTGCGGCCCCTGGCCGGCTTCCTCGGGGCGGCCGTCTACGCCTACGGCGGGGCGATGGTCGGCCAGATGGTGCACCTGGGCATCATCCAGGGGATGGCCTTGATGCCGGTCATCGTCCTGGCCATCCTCAAGATCAGCTGGGCGAGCTTCGGCGTCGGACCTGCCACCCGCACACGATCCACCGGGGACGGGCTCGAGGCTGCCGTCGCCGACCCGAAGGAGTCGGGCGTGCCCGCGTCGCCCTGGCCCTGGGTCGTGGCGCTGGCCGTGCTGGTCGGCCTGATCATGCTGACCGGCGAGCCGCGCAGCATTGCCGAGACCGAGATCATGGGTGTCGCACTGACCCTGTGGTTGGCCCTCCGCGGCTACGGCGAGGCCGCCGTCGGCTGGGGCCGGCGGGCGCGGTTCGCCGGGGCAATCGTCCTGGCGGGCGCCTGGGGCGTGGCGATCGGCGCAGCCCAGCTGCTGCCGGGCTACGACTTCATCAACCTGTCCCAGCGCGCCAGCGAGTCGTACTCGTTCTTCGCCAGCGGGTCCCTGCACACGCAGTGGACCGTCCTGTTGCTGGTGCCCGACCTGTTCGGCGGGAGCGGGACACTCCATCAGCCCGTCTACTTCAACGGCTACAACCTGCCCGAGGTGACCGGCTACGTCGGTCTCCTCCCCCTGGTGGCCTGCGCCGCCCTCCTGACCCGCACCTTCGGCCGCAACCGGGACCGGGCCTCGGCCGACTGGGCTCCATGGCTCGTTCTCGCCCTCCTCGGCCTCCTGCTGGCCTGGGGGCAGTACACCCCCCTGGGAGGGGTGTTCGGGCACATCCCGGTCTTCGGTCGCACCCGCCTGCAGAGCCGCAGCCTGGGGATCGTGGACCTCGCCCTGGCCGTGCTCTTCGCCTTCTGGGCGGACCGCGCCCTGGGACGCCGCCAGCAGTGGCTGGGAACCGCGGGCCGGCGGCGCTGGATTGCGGCCGCCCCGCCGATCGCCGCGGCCATCGTCTGCATCGTGGCCATCGCCTTCCAGAGCCAGCTCGAGTCCGCGTTCGGCGCGTTCGAGTCGGGGGCGGGCATGACGCCGTGGTTCGTCGCCCAACTGGTGGTGGCACTGGCCGTCCTCGCCCTGGTGCTGGGCTGGCGTCACCTCGGCGTGCACGGTGCCCGTTGGGCGTTGAGCGCCGTCGTGGTCGCGGACCTGGCCTTGTTCGGGCTCTCGTCGGCCACCGGATTTGCCTCCGCCACCCCCAACGTCGTACAGCCGAGCAAGGCCGCGGCGACACGCGTGCTCGGTACCGAGGGCCGCTTCGCGCTGTACTACGTGGGCTACCCGGCCTCCGGCTTGATCGGTCTCGGGGCCATCGGCCAGCCCGACCTGAACGTGTTCACCACCCTCCCGAGTGTGCAGGGCTACGGCTCCATCGTGGACAACACCTACGGCAGTTCCACCGGCTCCCACACCATCGACACGCTCGACCCGTGCGCTCTGGCCCGTGGGGAGTTCACGCCCCTCCGGCTGCACACCTTGGTCACCGGTCCCAGCCAGCTGGCCATTGCGGTGCCGCGCTCGGGGGTGGTGCCGCGCCCGCCCGCCCCCTGCCCCGGGGCTCCGCCGCCCGGGTCCGCCAACGAGCGGACGTGGTACTTCGGCCAAACCCTCACACTCACCGGAGCCACGCTCGCCACCCCGACGTACCGCGCCTCGGCGGGGTTGGCCGGTTCGAGGGTCGGCGTGCTGCAGGCCGGGGGGGCCGTCGTCTTCCCCCGCGTGACCGTCAGGGCCGCCGGGGACCACGTCGCCGTGGCCTTCCGCTCGCCCGTGCACGCCGCGGGTCTTGTCGTGCGGGGCAACCCCCGGGCGGTGTCGGACACCTCCGAGGCCATCACCACGGGCGGCACCCGCTACGTCCTGGACGGCAGCCTCCAAGACGCCCTCGGCCAGTCGGGGTGGGCGTTCACCGGCACGTGGGAGGGGAACGCCCGCTTCGAACGTTCGCCGGTGCGCCCTCCGGTCTGGCTCGAGGGCGGGCCGGCAGGGGCCAGCGCCACCCAGTCCAGGATGGACGACGACGGCACGGAGGTCGATCGGGTGGCCTCGTCGGCCCCGGTGCTGCTGGTGCGAAGCGTGTCCAACCTCCCGGGATGGCAGGCCACGGCCGCGCCGGTCACCGGCGGTGCGTCCCGCCCGCTCCAGATCAGAGCCGTCGGGCTGATCCAGGGGGTGCGGCTGCCGGCCGGCTCCTGGACGGTGACCTTCACGTACCAGGCGCCGGGTATCGACGTCGGCCTGGCCGGCTCGGCGGTCGGCATCGGTGCAGTGCTGGTGGTGGTCGGCGTCCGGGCCGGCAGAGGACGCCGACCCCCCGTTCAAGGGGTCGGTCCCGGAGGCCGATACTCCTGAGGGTGCAATCGGGCCCCGGCGTGCCTAAGTTGAACGGCCTCGGCGCCCATTTGGCGTAGGCGCCCACCCGGGCCCCTGGGCGCGGGACCACGCTTCAGACCCACACGATCAGGACACCGCACGACACCGTTCTCCACGACCTCCTTGTGACACGCATGCCCAAACTCCGACTCGCCGTCGCCCTGTGCGGGGCGATGGCGACGGCGCTGTTTGGCGCGGGCGCGCTCACGTTCTCGGGCGGCCCGGCGGCGGCCGACTCCTCGGGTTTCACGCCGCTCCCCCCGGGCTGGGAGCTCTGCATCCTCCAGAGCCTCGCGGCGCCGGCCAGCCAGGCGAACGTCAACGACCTCGACGCGTGGCAAGCCGCCGAGGGTGGGTCGACCAACAACTCGGCGGCCTACAACCCCTTCAACACGCGCCGGACCACCGACGCCAACAACAACCCGATCGCCAACACCTCGTCGTCGAACGGCTTTCCCGCCTTCGGCTCGTGGCTCGACGGATGTGCCGCAACGGTCGGCACCCTGTATCAGCCGAACATGTGGGAGATCACGGCGGCACTCCGGGCCGGGGACGTCTCGCCCCCTGGCGCGTTCCTCGCCACCGTCGACCAGAGCCAGTGGTGTGCGCCCGCCGCGGACGGCACACCCTGCTACACGAGCCAGATCGTGGGCGCCAGCGGCAGCCTGGCGAGCACCCTCATCAGCGACTCGTCCGCGCTCACTGTGTACGGGAACGTGAAATCCGACCTGCATGGCTACCAGCAGGACATCACCACGGTCTCCACCGACCAGGGAGTTCTCACGACGCGCAACGCCGAGCTCCTGTCTGCTGCACTCGACCTGACTGCAGCACAGAAGACGCTGGCCGCGGCCGAGCAGGCGCTGCAGCGGTTTGCCGTCGACACGTACGTCAACGGCGGCACGTACGCCAGCAGCTCGTTCATGAACCTGGCCGGCCCGAAGCCCTTCGGGGCACAGAACACCAGCGGCGTGATCGCATCGCAATACGAGAACATCGTCGCCTCGGAACTGGAGGCGCGCGACCAGACCGACCAGGCGGCCGAGAGGTCCGCCCGCGCGCACAAGCAGGAGGCCACCAAGGCGAGGGCGCTCGCGACGACGACGCTGGCTTCTGACACCGCCGCCGAGACGCGCGCGTTGGCCAAGCTCGTCGACGACGTCGCCACATTGCAGCAAGCCGGCGCGTGCACGACTGCGGTGATCACCGTGGCCGCGCCGGGGACACCCGCGAGCAGTACCGGAGCGGGTACCGGTTCGGCTGCGGCCGGCACGAGCGGACAAGCGGGAAGCGGTTCGCCCGAGTCCACCACGACGACCACGACCGTCCCGGCCACTTCGACCACGACGACCACGACGACCACAACGACGGTGCCACCCACGAGCACGACGACGACCACGATCCCGACCACGGTGCCGGCGGTCAAGGTGCCCGTCACCGTGCCCACGGTCGTGACGACCACAACCGTCCCGGCTACCTCGACGACGACCACCAGCACGACGACCACCACGACCACGCCCGCCGGCGGCAGCGGGTCCACGGCGCCCGCGGCCGCGCCGCAGACCCCCAACCCCGCCGGGCTGCAGGTGCTGCAGGGGTGCGTGACCGCCCTTGCACCGGCTACCGGCCAGTAACGATCGCAGGCCGTCGCACGACGGCGCCGGACTTGAGCCCGCGTCCCGGTCGCATGCCACACTGGGGCACCCACCCCTCGACCATGGGAGCCGCCCGCACACGTGTTGGTCTTCACCTTTCCCGGACAGGGGTCGCAACGCGCCGGCATGGGAGAGCCGTGGGTGGATCACCCGTCGTGGGAGGTGGTCGAGGAGGCGTCCACGGCGGCCGAACGCGACCTTGCGCACCTGCTGCTGCGCGCGCCGATTGAGGAGCTGACGCAGACCGAGAACGCCCAGCTGGCCACGACCGTGCTCAGCCTGGTCGTGCTGGACGCGGTCGAGCGCATCGGGCTCATTCCGGCCGCCTGCGCGGGACACAGCCTCGGCGAGTACACCGCGCTCATGGCCAGCGGCGCGCTCACCTTCGAGCACGGGATCCGGCTGGTCGTCGCCCGGGGCGAGGCCATGGCGCGCGCAGGCGAGGAAGCGCCGGGCACCATGGCCGCGCTGCTCGGCATCGCGGACGACGACGCCGAGGCGGCCTGCATGCGCGCCGAGGGCGACGTGTGGGTGGCCAACTACAACGCGCCCGGGCAGGTCGTGATCGCGGGGACGCCCGAGGCGGTGGCCACCGCAGGAGAGCTCGCCAAAGGGTTGGGGGCCAAGCGCGTCATGCCCATTCAGGTGTCCGGCGCCTTCCACACCCCGCTCATGCAGGGAGCCCGGGCCGACCTGCGCAAGGCATTGGCGGAGGTCACCTTCCACACTCCGGAGGTACGGGTCGTGGCCAACGTCGACGCGCATGTGCACGACGACCCGGCCGAGTGGCCGGGGCTGCTCTCCGCCCAGCTCTGCAGCCCCGTGCGGTGGCGGCAGACGCTCGAGACCTTCGCCGGCCTGGGACTGACCTCGCTCGTGGAGCTGGGGCCCGGCGGAGTGCTGAGCGGGCTGGCCAAGCGCAGCCTGCCCGAGATCCAGTCGCTCGCCGTCGCCAAGCCCGACGACCTGAACACGCTGATGGACCGGGTCGCGGCAGCCGGCACGTGGCGGGCGGAGCCCGCGCTCCACCAGGGTGAGCACCTCTACGTGTCCGAGCGCGTCGTCGTCAGCCCAGGGAGCGGCATCTTCTCGCCAGAGTCGTCGCTGCAGGCGCCCGGTGCGGGCTTGCTGCCGGGTACCGGCTCGGCGGGCGATACGGGCCACGCGCCTTCGAAGGTGGACGTGGGCGACATGGTCGGGCGCGTCGGCGTGTCGGAGGTCCGGACCCCCTTCGCAGGCGAGGTCATCGGGTGGCTGGCGGCGGAGGGCGAGCGGGTCCAGGAGGGCCAGCCGCTGGTGTGGCTCCGCATGCCGGACGCGCGCTGATGGCGGTCGTCCTCGTCACCGGCGGCAACCGCGGCATCGGCGCGGCCTGTGTCGAGTGGTTCCTGGCCAACGGTGACCAGGTCGCGACGACCTACCGGTCCGACTTGCCCAAGCCCCCGGGCGGCGCGGGTGACGACCAGTTCCTGGCCGTGCGCTGCGACGTGTGCAACGGCGACGACGTCGATGGCGCATTCGCCGCCATCGAGCAACGCTGGGGCCCGGTCCAGGTGCTCATCGCCAATGCGGGCATCACCAAGGACTCGCTCGTGCTCCGGATGAGCGAGGAGGCTTTCCTCGACGTAATCAACGCCAATCTCACCGGCGCGTTTCGGGTCGCCAAGCGGGCGCTGACCAAAATGCTCCGGCTGCACGGGGGGCGGATCATCTTCGTCTCGTCGGTGGGCGCCTTCATCGGCTCACCCGGACAGGCGAACTATGCCGCATCGAAGGCCGGGCTGGTCGGGATGGCGCGGGCCATCGCGCGCGAGGTGGGGAGCCGGCAGATCACGGTCAACGTGGTGGCGCCCGGCCTGATCGACACCGACATGCTCGGCGTACTCGGCGACGAGCGTCTCGGCCTGATGACCAGTCAGGTCCCGCTCGGGCACGTCGGAAACGTCGCTGACGTGGCCGGCGTGGTGGGATTCTTGGCCTCGGATGCCGCGGCCTACATCACGGGCGCGGTCGTACCGGTCGACGGCGGGCTCGGCATGGGCCTGTAGCGTTCTATGGACCAACGACAAAGGAGCAGAGAGTGGACAGCGACGCAGCGTTCGAGAAGTTTCGCGAGTGCGCCGTAGAGGTACTGCAGGTTCCGGCCGACAAGATCACGAAGGAAGCGAAGTTCGGCGAGGACCTCGACGCGGACAGCCTCGACCTGGTCGAGCTCGTCATGGCGCTTGAGGAGGCGTTCGACATCACCGTCGAGGAGACGGAGCTCGAGGACATCACGACCGTGGGTCAGGCCTTCGACCTGATCAGCTCCAAGCTCTGATGCAGATCGGGATCGGCGCCGACGGGCCGATCCGGGGACGGCGCGTCGCCGTCACCGGCCTCGGCGCGGTGACGTGTTGTGGTGTCGGCGTCGACGCGCTGTGGGACGGGCTTCTCCACCCCTCGGTCGTCGGTGGAGAGGTCCGCGGCTTCGAGCCGTCCGACTGGTTCGGTCCCAAAGAGGTACGCCAACTCGACCGCTTCGCACAGCTCTCCATTGCGTCAGCGGACATGGCGGTGGAGGCCGCCGGGGACCTCGCCGTCGACCCGGCCAAAGCCGGCGTCATCTTCGCGACGGGCGTGGGCGGCCTCGAGACGTTGTCCGATCAGATCAAGGTGTTCGAGACAAAGGGGGCGGACCGCGTGTCGCCCCGCCTCGTCCCGATGATGATGGCCAACGCGGGAGCGGCCGGGATCTCCATGCGCCTCGGGTGGCGCGGCCCGTCCGAGGTCATCTGCACGGCCTGTGCCGCGGGAACGCATGCGATCGCGGGGGCGGCCCGCCTGATCGCGACCGGGCGCTGCGAGGTGGCGATCGGTGGCGGCGCCGAGGCGAGCATGGTCCCCGTGGCGGTCGCCGCCTTCGGCAACATGACGGCGCTCTCGAGCTCGGGCAACTCCCGCCCCTTCGACGCCCGGCGCGACGGGTTCGTGATCACCGAGGGGGGCGCCGCGCTTGTCCTCGAGGAGTGGGACCGCGCCGTCGCGCGGGGTGCCACGATCTACGCCGAGATCGCAGGTGCGGCCAGCACGTCCGACGCGCACCACATCACGGCACCCGCGCCCGACGGCGACGGTGCCGTGACCTGCATGGAGCTCGCGCTCACGGACGCGGGCCTGGAGCCAGGAGCGGTCGGGCACATCAACGCCCACGGCACCTCCACCCCGCTCAACGACCTGGCCGAGGCGCGCGCCATCACCAAGGTGTTCGGTGAGCCGGGACCGCTCGTGACCTCAACCAAGGGGGTGACGGGGCACGGGCTGGCCGCGGCGGGAGCCATCGAGGGCGTGGCATCGGTGCTCACGATCCACCACGCCACCATCCCGCCCACGGCGGGGTACGAGGAGCCTGATCCCGAGATCACCATTCAGGTCGTCCACGGCGCGCCGATGCCGTGGGAACCGACGGCGATGCTGTCCAACTCCTTCGGGTTCGGCGGCCACAACGGCACGCTGGTCCTCTTGCCCCCGGACTGAGCCCTGCGCCCTGCGCGCTGAGCCCACTCGGTAAGGTCGCCCCTCCGCTGCCCGGCGGTCGAGCCGGCCGGGAGAGGTGACGTTTCGAGGATGGGAAGGCTGCAAACCTGGACTGCCGCGGTCCGCCGTTCGCCGCTGCGCGGTCTGGCCGTCGTCGTGGTGGCGGGCGCGCTCGTCGCGGGTGGGGTCCTGCTGGCCACCCGCCCGGGCCAGCCCCCGCCCCGGGCCCCGCAGGCGTCCACCCGCGCCGTCGCCCTGGGTGACTCGGTCCCCTATGGGCACGGCCTGGCCAACCCCTACGTGACCCCCCGGCCCGGACTGCCGAGCCGCGACGTCTCCCAGGGCCCGTCGGTGCAGGCGTACCCGAGTCTGGTGGCGCACGCCCTCGGCCTGACCATGACGGTGCGCACCTCCAACTGCGACCTGCGCGGGGACCAGCTCGCCATCAGCGGCGCGGTGGCCGACCCGGCGGATGACACGAGCCGCGACACCCAATGTCCCGTGCCGCCCCAACAGCAGCGCAGCCTCAAAACCGAGCTCAACGCCGCCGGACTGGCCCAGCACCCGGCGCGGCTGGTCCTGCTGCAGGCGGGTGCGGACGACATCGACTTCGGCGACTGCCTGGAGTATCAGCTCGCCCATGTGCTGGGCGTCGGCCTCGGGCTCGGCACGCAGTGTGTGGCCAACGGCTCGGTGACGCCGGCCGTGGCCACCAAGCTGCGGCACGCCCGGGAGAGCCTGGCCGGTGCAATGGAGTCGATGGCGCCGCACGCGGGCACCATCGCCGTTCTCGACTACTACCAACCCATCCCGCCGCCGACGGACATCGCGGACGACAGCGGGGCCTCGGGTCTCGGGGTCAACCTGGTCTGCACGGGCCTCAAGGCGAACGCGGCCGCGGCCTACGCCGCCGCCCAGGTGGTGTCGTCGGCGGTGAACCAGGCGGTCGCCGGCGCCGTCTCCGACGCGCAGGCGCGCGGCGTGCGCAACGTGCAGTTGATCAACGTGAGCGGCGTCGGCGCGGGCCACGGCATGTGCACTACCGACCCGTACTTCTTCTCAGGCGAGCGCCTGGCGGACACCACCCTGGCGGCGGACGCCGCGCGCATTGGGGCCGCCAAGGCGTGCACCGCCACCGGCCTCGGGCATGCCGCGGGCTGCACGGGCCTGGAGGCCGAGGCCACCACCGCCGAGGACCAGCTGCGCGACTACGTCTGGCGAGCGGCGCACCCCACTGCCGTCGGCCAACGCGCGCTGGCCGCGGCGGTTGAGGGGCAGCTGCACCTGGCGTCGTAGCCGGACCGCCCTCTCAGTCGATGGCGGCGCGGAGCGCGCCGACGAAGGCGGCGGCGCCGTCTGGGCCCTCCCCCTCCAGCAGACGCCGCACCAGCGCCGAGCCGACGATGACGCCGTCGGCCGTCGCACACACCTCGGCCGCCTGCGCGGGCGTGGACACGCCGATACCCACGCAGACCGGCAGGTCGGTGCACTGGCGGATGCGCCCCACCACCTTCTCCACGTCGTCCCCGACCTCGCCCCGCTCTCCCGTCACGCCCATGCGGGCCACGGCGTAGACGAAGCCGCGGGCGCGGGCGCAAATGCGCTCGACGCGGTCGGGCGGGCTGGACGGCGCCACCAGGAGCACGGTGTCCACACCGGCCGCGTCCGCCTCCGCCGCCCACGGGTCGATCTCCTCCACGGGCAGGTCCGGGACGATGGCACCGCTGACGCCGGACGCGGCCATGGAACGCGCCATCCGCCGGTGGCCGGCCCGGAACACCAGGTTGTAATAGGTCATGACCGCAATCGGGACGGCCAGGTCGTCGGCCCGGGCGACGTCGTCCAGCACCTGCTCGGGCACCACGTCGCGCGCCAAGGCCCGCAAACCCGCCTCCTGAATGACCGGCCCGTCGATCATCGGGTCTGAGAACGGAAAACCGAGCTCGACGGCGTCCGCGCCGGCGGCCACCACGGCCGCGAGCGATTGCACCCAGTCATCGGTCATGCCCCCCATGAGATAGGGGATCAGGAGCTTGCGGCCGCGTTCCCTCTTGGCGCGCAGCTCCTTCTCGAGTTCAGGCATCGGTCGTCTCGCCGGTACGGCCCGTGCCGCCGGTGCGGCCGAAGATCTCGCGCACCAGCGCCACGTCCTTGTCGCCGCGTCCCGACAGCGTGACGAGGACGGTCGAACCCGCGGGCAGCGCATCCGTGCCGGCCGACCGGGCCACCCAGGCGATGGCGTGGGCGGACTCGAGCGCCGGGATGATGCCCTCGGTGTGGCTCAGCAACCGGAACGCGTCGAGCACTTCAGCGTCGTGCGCCGTGGTGTACTCGGCCCGGCCGATAGCAGCCAGGTGCGCGTGTTCCGGCCCCACGCCCGGGTAGTCCAACCCGGCCGAGATCGACTCGGCCTCCTCTATCTGGCCCGCCTCGTCCTGCAAGAGCCGCGAATACATGCCGTGCAGCACGCCGGGCACGCCGTTGGCGATGGCGGCGCCACCGGCCGCCTCGACGCCCACGAGCCGCGCCTCGGTCGGTGCAAAACCGGCGAAGGTGCCAGCAGCGTTGGACCCGCCACCGATGCACGCCACCACCACGTCAGGGTCGCGCCCGCCCAGTAGGGCGCGGCACTGCCCGCGGGCCTCCTCGCCGACGACGCTCTGGAACTGGCGCACCATGTAGGGAAAAGGGTGAGGCCCCATCACCGAACCCAGGCAGTAGTGCGTGGTGTCCACCGTCGCCACCCACTCGCGCATCGCCTCGTTCACGGCGTCCTTGAGCGTGCGGCTCCCCGACGTCACCGACCGGACCCCGGCGCCGAGCAGCTCCATCCGGAACACGTTGAGCTCCTGACGCCTGGTGTCGACCTCGCCCATGAACACGGTGCACTCCAGGCCGAACAACGCCGCCGCCGTGGCGGCGGCCACGCCGTGCTGCCCCGCGCCCGTCTCGGCGATCATGCGCGTCTTACCCATGCGCCTCGTCAGGAGTGCCTGCCCGACGACATTGTTGAGCTTGTGCGACCCGGTGTGCGCCAGGTCCTCGCGCTTCAGCAGCACCCGGACGCCCAACCGCTCCGATAGCCGGGCGCACTCCGTGACCGGGGTCGGGCGACCGCCGTAGTAACGGAGGATGTCATCGAGCTCCTTGCGGAACGAGGGGTCGTTCCACGCGTCGTCGAACCACTTCTCGAGCTCCAGGCACGCGGGCATCAACGACTCGGGGACGAAGCGCCCGCCGAAGTCGCCGAACCTCCCGTCCTGCCCGGGAGGGGTCATGGGGTCCACCGGGCCTTCGAGGTCCTTGGTGTGCTTGGCGTCCTTGGGCTCCTTCGGGTTCGGGTCGCTCATCCGTCCCGCCAGTCGTAGGGCTCCTCGCCGTCGTCCCCATCGGGCGCGTCGCGGGCGGCGATCTCGTCGTGGGCCTGGCGGGCACGGGTGATGAAATCACGCAACAACAGCGGGTCCTTGCGGCCGGGCGACGACTCCACGCCGGAGGCGACGTCCACGCCCGCCGGGCGCAGGTTCGCCACCGCGTCCGCCACGTTGTCGGGCCGCAGCCCGCCGGAGAGGATCAGGCGGTGGTGGTCGGCCACCCCCTCGGCCAAGCGCCAGTCGAAGACCTGACCGGAGCCGGGGTTCTCCCCGTCCATGAGGAGGTAGTCGGCGCCGAACTCCTCGAACCGGCTGACGGCCCGCTCCCCCGCCCGGAAGGCCTTGATCACGACTGGGACCCGGGCCCGGACCCATTGCGTCTCCTCCATCGACTCGTGGCCGTGCAGCTGCGCGGCGCGCAGACCGGCGGTGTGCACCGCCTCGACCACCCGCTGGGGCGCCTCGTCGCGGAAGACCCCGACCGTCAGGATCTGCTCCGGCAGGCGCTTGGCGATGTCGCCGGCGAGCTGCGCCGTCACCTGGCGGGGTGACGGGGCGAAGATGAACCCGACCGCGGACGCGCCGAAGCTCACTGCCAGCAGCGCATCGGCCTCGGACGTGCAGCCGCAGATCTTGACGAACAGCTCCTCGTGGTCGCTCATCGCCGGCCCACCGGATGACCGACCAGTTCACGCAGCGCCGCCCCGCGATCGGACGCCCGCACCAGCATCTCGCCCACGAGAATGGCGTCGTAGCCGGCCTCGGCGAGGCGACGCGCGTCGTCGGCGCCCCGGATGCCCGACTCGGCGACCGCCACCACGTCGGACGGGATCCGCGCGGCCAGCATCCGGGCCCGCTCCTGGTCCACGGCGAACGTCCGCAGGTCGCGTTGGTTGACGCCGACGATGCGGGCACCCGCGGCCAGCGCACGTCGCAACTCCTCCTCGTCGTGCACCTCGACGAGCGCGGCCAGGCCGAGCTCGTCCGCCCGCGCCGCGAGGTGCCGCAACTCGCCGTCGGAGAGCGCGGCCACGATCAAGAGCACGGCGTCCGCCCCCATCAGCCGGGCGTCGGCGACGTCGGCTGCCTGCACCGTGAAGTCCTTGCGCAGCACGGGCAGCCCGCAGGCCGCCCGGGCTTCGGCCAGGTCCTCGGCCGACCCCCCGAAATGGTGCTCGTCGGTCAGGACCGAGAGGCATGCCGCCCCGCCGGCGGCGTACTCCTTGGCGACCAACTCGGGCTGCAGGTCGGGATCGAGGTCGCCCTTCGAAGGAGAACGCCGCTTGATCTCCGCGATACAGGCCAGGCCCGTCCCGTGCAAGGCCGCCGCGAAGTCCCGGGGTGCCGCGGTGGCGGCGGCCTGCTCGAACAAGGCGTCCACCTCGCGGTCGTCAGCTGCGGCGCGCCCCCGGTGCGCGGCGAGGATATCCGCCAGGTAGGAGGGCGAGGGCATGAAGGCTCAGCGTAGTGGGGCACCCCCCGGCCGCCGGTCCATGCGGCGCGCTAGGCGCAGGAGCCGTAGGGGTCCAGCGGCGCGGTCGAGACGCCGATGAGCACCCACGAGTTCGCCGCCTCGTTCATGTAGGCGGGGGGGCACGGGTCCGCCATCACGATGACGCGCCCGGTGTCGCACGGGGCGGCCGTCGCGGAGCACGTCGTCTCGGCCTGGTGCCCGTCGGCGTTGCCGGGACACTGGAACGCGAACCCGGGCGCCGCGTAGGCCGTCAGATAGGTGCGCGCGGCGGCACAGCCGAACTGGGTGGCCTCGCCGGCCGGCGGCACGCCGGACGACGCGGGCCCGGCGAAGGTCTCGGGCGGGTTACTCGACGTGGTGGGCGCCGCCGCTGCCGTGGTGGGCGCGGCCGGTGCGGCGGGTGCCGGATGCGAGACGCCGGTGGAACCGGCCAGGGGCGCTGCGGCGACCAGCCAGGCCGCGGCCGGCGCGCAGACGACACAGGCCACCGCGATCACGAGTGCCAACACCCGGCCGGCTCCGTCCCGCTGCACGTCCCCGTCTTTCGTCCCAACCCGACGGCCCCGCCGGGCCGAGGTGCACCGGGCCGCGGCCCGGGGCGGTGACGGTAGCAAAGGGACCGGGTCCGCAGGAACCCCGGTGTGGGGAGGGCGACCGCCGGACGGTCAGGCCGGCGCGGTCGGTGCGCTCAGTTGCGGATGCGGGTGAGGATCTTCTCGCGGCGCTGGCGCTCGGCGTGGGGCAGGTCCCACTCCGACGCCGGCGCGGCCGCTCGGGCCGACGCGGCGTCGCGCAGCATCTCGGCGATGCCCGAGTAGATGACCTCGATGGTGAAGTCATCGACCTCGATCGCGGCCACCTCGGTGCCGTCGTCCGCCAGGTGAATGACCTTGACCATCAGTCCACCAATACCCGTGCCCGGGTCTCGTCACCCTTCCGCTCTATGGCGATGCAATCGCCGTCACGGAAGATCCAGCCCACCTCACGCCACGGTTTGAGCTCGGGGAGCGACTCGGCGTTCACCGCCGTCCCCTCTCGCTTCTGATCCCCGCGCCCGCGCAGCATGGAGAAAGCGTGCACCTCGGTTGTGTCATGACCGGTGACGATCGGTTGCAGTTGGGGTGCGCCTGTTGCGTCCCCATTGTGCGAGGGCCGCGCCTGTCGCCACTGCCGTGGGGACCTTTGCGTGCCGTTGCGGACCGTTCGACGGGGGTCAGCGTGCGAACAGGTGCCAGCCGGCCCACATCAAGGCCAGGACGAGACCGACACGCACCACCGCACCGGTGGCAAGGCGCTCGACCACCCGCGCCGGCCTCGCCACGGCGTCGGGCCGCCGGCGCGACGTCCACCAGAGCCCCGCGGCGGCCACGGCCAGCAGCCCGTAGACCAGGTAGGAGACGGCCGACGTGCTCATTGGTTCACGCCGGGTCCGCCGCCCTCCGGGCCCCGAGGCGCAGCACCAACGCGCCCAGGCACAGCCAGCCGAAGAAGACCAGGGCCTTGAGCAGGTAGTGGTGGTCGACCGCATCGGCCATGGAACTGAGCGTCGGGTGGGCCGACCGGGGGCCGTGGGCGAGATAGTTGGCCAGCTCCCAGGCCACCACGGCCGCCGTCAGGCACAGCCACGGCAGGTAGGGATGGGTCCCGGCCGGCACCGGGCGGGGGTGGGGGCGCCACGGCCAGCGGGCCACGGCCAGGACGGCCAGCAGGGCGATCGGCACGGCGGTCATCACATCGGCCGCCACCGTGAACGGCGTGGTGGCGGCGGCCCCCAAGGCGTAGGCGGCCGCGCCGGCGGCGAGCACGACACTGCCCCACGGGCGCGAGCCCGCGGGCGGTGGCGTGGTCCGTCGGTCCGGCTCAGTCCGGCCCGTGCGCGCCCTCCCCGTCCACGAGCGGCAGCGGCGCGACCCGTGCCGGACGCGAGCGACCGACGCCGTCGCCCGAGCGCACCCGCACCGGACCCGGCGCCTCCACGCTCCGGTGCAGATAGGCCAGGGCGATGGAGGCGCCCAGCTCGCTGCTCCAGGCGGCCGAGGTGACGGTGCCCACGACCTTGTCCGCGGCGGCGCCGTCGTCGGGCGGTGCGTCGCCGGCGTGGAGCGTCATGCCGCGGGCCAACGGGTCGCCGTCTTCGGGACCCTCGGGCGGCTCGGGCGCCTCCGCCACGAGACCGACGAGCCGGCGCGCCACGTTCGAGCCGCGGGAGTCGATCCGCGCCACGAGCTCCTGGCCCGTGTAGCAGCCTTTGTCGAAGTCCACCGTCCGTGCCACCAGGCCGGCCTCCGCCGCGATGGTCTTGTCGGTCAGCTCGGCACCCATGGCGGGGATGCCCGAGGCGATCCGGCACGCCTCCACGGCGTCAGGGCCGCAGGCCGTGATGCCGTCGGGGAGCTGTGTCGCATCGAGCACGACGTCGCGCGGCCCCAGCAGGTCGATCCCCGTCCATCCGTTCCACTCGAAGGGCAGGGCCAGGACGCCGCGTTCGCCGAGCACGGCCAGCAGCCCCGCGGCCGCCTGCTCCACCGAGCGTCCCCGCAGGGACAGGCAGCGCCACTCGAGCGGCTCCAACTCCACCTTCGAGCGCAGGAGGAAGCGCCGCAGGCGATCGGCGACGGCGTCGCCGTAGCCGCCCTCGACATCGAGGAGGAACCCCTGCCCGTCCGTGCGCGTGACCCTGACGAGGGCGGCCAACTTCCCGTCCGGTTGCAGGAGGAGCGCGTCGGCGGTGGCGCCCACCGCGAGCGCGACGACGTCCTGGCTCAGCTGGCCCTGCAGATAGGACTCGGCCTCGGGCCCCCGCACGGCCAGGACGTCATGCCGCGCCGCGAAGGTACCGGCGCCCGTGCGCAGCGCCGCGGTCTCGGGGTCGGGCGTGCCGGGCACGGCGGGGAGGCCGGACATCAGGACCCGAGCCGGGCCGATCGCATCCCCCGGGCCGCCGTGACGGCCACGAGCAGCGCGCCGGCCTTGGCGTCGCACTCCTCGTCCTCGCGCCGGGGGTCGCTGTCGGCCACGATGCCCGCGCCGGCTTGCACGGTGGCGCGGCCGTCCGGCGTGACCACCATGGTGCGGATGGCGATGGCGGTGTCGACGTTGCCCGAGAAGTCGATGTAGCCGACCACACCGCCGTACACGCCGCGCTTGGTCGGCTCCAGCTCGTCGATGATCTCCATGGCGCGCACCTTGGGCGCACCGGACAGGGTGCCCGCCGGAAGTGTGGCCCGGAGCACGTCTATGGGGCCCTTCCCCTCCGCCAGCTCGCCCGACACCTGGGACGTGATGTGCATGATGTGGCTGTAGCGCTCGATCGTCATGAGCTCGTCCACCTTCTCGGTCCCGAAGCGCACGACCCGGCCCACGTCGTTGCGCGCCAGGTCGACCAGCATGATGTGCTCGGCCAGCTCCTTGGGGTCCTCGGACAGCTCGGCCTCGAGCAGCCGGTCGTGCTGCTCCGACTCACCCCGCGGCCGGGACCCCGCGATCGGGCGCGAGATGACGACGCCCTCGCGCAGGCGCACCATCGGCTCGGGTGATGCGCCGACGACGGTGACCTGGGGGAAGCGGAGGAAGTAGAGGTAGGGGCTCGGGTTGAGCAGCCGCAGCGCCCGGTACACGTCGAACGGATCGGCCCCGAGCTCCAGGTCGTAGCGCTGCGACAGGACCACCTGGAAGATGTCGCCGGCGCGGATGTACTCCTTCGCGACCACGATGGCCGCCCCGTACTCGTCCGGGGTCAGCGTCCGCGCCGCGTCCGCTTTCTGGAGGCCGGGGGCCGGGGCGGCCAGCAGGTCCCCCGGAGCGGACCGGACGCAGTCGGCCGCCAGCAGGCGCAGGCGGTCGCACGCCGCTTCGTAGGCCGCGCCCACCGCGTCGGTGTCCACCACGCCGCCCGGCGCCTCGGGCACGAGCACGTTGTCGATGAGGACGATGCGCTGGCGCCAATGGTCGAACGCGGCGAACTGACCGATGACGACGAGCGCGGCGTCGGGATGCCCGAGGTCGTCCTCGGGCACGTCGGGCAACCGCTCGACCTCGCGCACGACGTCGTAGCCCAGGTACCCGATGAGGCCGCCGTGCAACGGGGGCAACCCGTTGAGCACAGGCGACTGGAACCGCGACACCAGCGCCTCGACGGCGGCGAGGATGCCGTCCCCGGAGTCGGCCAGCCCCAACTGCCCGGTCGCCTCCACGTTGCGGCCACGCGCCGTGAGTGTGGCCAACGGACGGCGCCCGACGAACGAGTAGCGGCCCCAGCGCTCGCCGCCCTCCACCGACTCGAGGAGGAACCCGTCCTCGTCTCCCACCAGGTTGGCGAAGCAGGCCACCGGCGTCAGCGTGTCGGCGACCACCTCGCACCACACCGGGACGATGGCGTGCTCCTTGGCCAGCGCGGCGAACTCGGCCGGATCGGGCCGGAAGCGCAGCACCGCCTCGGCAGCGTCGGGGCCGCGCACGTTCAGGGACCCGTCGGGGTCGCCGGGACCGGCACCCCCGGGCCCGTCCCGATCGTCCGGTAGAAGCACGTCCGCTCGCCGGTGTGGCACGCGCCGCGCCCGTGCTGGTCGACCAGCACGACCAGCGCGTCGCCGTCGCAGTCGATCCGCACCTCGCGCACGTACTGCCGGTCGCCCGAAGTCTCGCCCTTCTGCCAGTACTCGCCGCGGCTGCGGCTGTAGAACCACGAGCGCCCGGTGTCGAGGGTCCGGCGCAACGCCTCCTCGTCCATGTAGGCGACGGTTAGCACCGTCCCGTCGGTGGCGTCCTGCACGACGGCGGGCAGGAGCCCGTCGCCCTTGGCGAAGTCGACGGCCGCCACCAGCTCCTCGTCGACCGTCAGCGCCACGCCGGCGGGCGCGGCCTCGGCGGGCCCGTTGGAAGAGCTCAAAGGTAGAGCCCCGTGCCGCTGTCGTTGCGCGGGGACGCGATGGCGTGGATGTCGCGCTCGCGCAGAATCACGTACTCCTCCCCGTGCACTTCGACCTCGAAGCGGTCCTCGGGGTTGAACAGGACGGTGTCGCCCACCTTGACCGTGCGGACGTGGGGCCCCACGGCAACTGCGTCGGCCCAAGTGAGCCGCCGGCTGATCTGCGCCGTGGCCGGGATCAGGATGCCCGCCCGGGACCGCCGCTCCCCGTCGGTCGGCGAAATCTGCACCATGACCCGGTCGAAGAGCACCGAGATGGGCTGCTTGTCGTCGGACTTCGCCTGGGTGGACCCGTTCTTCTTCGTCGAAGTCGGCACCCTGGCACGGTACCGCACGAATGCGGCCTCCCAGGTCAGGGGTCAGGCGGGACGGACGGTGACCCCGTGCTCGGCCATGTAGGCCTTGGCCTCGCCGATCGTGAACTCACGGCGGTGGAAGATCGACGCCGCCAGCACGGCGTCGGCGCCGCCCTCGAGCGCGCCGTCCACCAGGTCCTGGAGCCGGCCCACGCCGCCCGAGGCCACCACGGGAATGTCGACCTCGTCGACGACGGCCCGAGTCAGCTCCAGGTCGAAGCCGTCACGCGTCCCGTCGCGGTCCATGGAGGTGAGGAGGATTTCGCCGGCCCCGTTGCGCGCGCACTCGGCGGCCCAGGCCACCGCGTCACGTTCGACCGGCCGCCGGCCTCCGTGCGTGTGCACCTCCCACCCCCGTCCGTCGCCGCGCGCGCGGGCGTCGATGGCCACCACGGCACACTGGCCCCCGAACTCGTCCGCGACCTCCCGGACCAGCGCGGGCCGCTCGACCGCGGCCGTGTTGACCGCGACCTTGTCCGCCCCGGCCCGCAGGAGCCGGCGCGCGTCGTCGGCGCTGCGGACGCCCCCGCCCACCGTCAACGGGATGAACACCTGCTCGGCGGTGCGGGCCACGACCGAGACCATGGTGTCGCGCTCGTCCGAAGACGCGGTGATATCGAGAAAGGTCACCTCGTCCGCTCCCTCGGCGTCGTAGCGCGCCGCGAGCTCCACGGGGTCCCCCTCGTCGGTCAGGTCGACGAAGCGGACGCCCTTCACCACACGCCCGGCCGTCACGTCGAGGCAGGGGATCAGACGGACACTGCGCACGCGGCCAGCGCCTCCTCCACGGTGAAGCGGCGCTCGACGAGCGCCCTCCCGACGATGGCGCCGGCGAGGCGCCGCCCGTCCGCCTGCGTGTGCGCCAGCCGGTAGAGATCCTGGGTGGCCCCCACGCCACCGGACGCGATCAACGGCAGCTCGGTCTTGAGCAAGAGCGCGGCGTAACTCTCGACCGCGGGCCCCTCCAGAGTCCCGTCCCGGTCCACCTCGGTGACGACGACGGCGCCGATCGGCTCGCCGGCCCATTCCTCGAGGAGCTCCAGGACGGACCGCCCCGAGCCCTTCACCCAGCCCCGCGCCTGCGCCTCGGCCACCCCGTCGGCGTTGACCCTGTAATCGAGGCCGACGGCCACGCGTCCGGGCCAGCGCCGCGCGCAGCGCGCCGCGAGACCGGGGTCCTCGAGCACCGCCGTGCCAAGCACGACGCGGGCCGCGCCGGCCTCGAGCAGCTCGGCGGCGGCGTCCGCGGTACGGATGCCGCCGCTCGCCTGGACCGGCACCGAGGTCGCCGCGGCCAGTCCCAGGATCGCCTGGAGCGCGGCCCGCTCGTGGCCGACGCCGTTGCGGGCCGCCTCCAAGTCCACGACGTGGAGCCAGCGCGCGCCGCCGTCGATGTAGCGCGCGGCCAGCGCAATGGGGTCGCCGTAGTCCTGTTCGCGATCGAAGTCGCCCTGGGTCAGGCGGACCGCCGCCCCGTGCAGCAGGTCGATGGCGGGGAGGAGCTCCATCACGCCGTCACGCCGTCACGCGGCCGCGGCCGTGGCGAGGCTCACGAAGTTGGACAGCAGGGCCAGCCCCGTGGCGCCCGACTTCTCCGGGTGGAACTGCGCCCCCCAGAGTGGCCCGCGCACGGCGAGGGCGGCGACCGGGCCGCCGTAGTCGCACACCGCGACCGTCTCGTCTCCGACGGGTGGCACGTAGGAGTGCACGAAGTAGACCCAGGGCCGCTCCCCCAGTCCACGCAGCGGCGGCGGCTCGGCCTCGCCCCGTACCTCCAGGCGGTTCCACTGCATCTGCGGGTGTTTCACCCCGCCGGGGAGGCGGCCGACGGTGCCGCGGAACACCCCGAGTCCGTCCGCACCCGGGCTCTCGACGGAGCCCTCGTAGAGCAGCTGGAACCCGACGCAGACCCCGAAGAACGGCAG
Source organism: uncultured Acidimicrobiaceae bacterium (assembly GCA_963834405.1). Classification (GTDB taxonomy): domain Bacteria; phylum Actinomycetota; class Acidimicrobiia; order Acidimicrobiales; family RAAP-2; genus Bog-473. The sequence continues at coordinate 248,414 of CAWIBX010000007.1, forward strand.
GCCCGCCGCCAACGCGTCCCGGGCCGGCTCCTCCAACCCGCTCTCGCGCAGCGCCCGCGCGCATGCCCCGAACGCGCCGACCCCGGGCAGGACGACCGCGTCGGCGGCCTCGACCGACACGCGATCCGTCACCAGCCGGGCCGCCGCCCCGAGGTGCTGCAGCGCCTTCTCGGCCGACCGCAGGTTGCCGATGCCGTAGTCGAGGACGGCGACGCGCGGGCCGGCGGTCACAGAGTGCCCTTGGTCGAGGGGATGGCGCTCCCCTCGACGCGCACGGCGTCACGCAGGCACCGGGCGACACCTTTGAAGCCCGCCTCCAGGATGTGGTGCGTGTTCTTGCCCTCGGCCAACCGGATGTGCAGCGTGAGGTTGGCTGCGGTGGCGAAGGCCCGCCAGAACTCCTCGGCCAGCTGGGGGTTGAAGGGGGGCGAGCCCAGCCCCGGTGTGTCCGGCGCGAACTCCACGGCGTAGGCGAGGTACGGGCGGCCGGAGAGGTCGAGAGCCACCTCGACGAGCGCCTCGTCGAGCGGCAGCGCCATGGACGCGAAGCGGCGGATGCCGGCCTTGTCGCCCAGCGCCTCCGCCAGGCAGCCGCCGAGCACGATGCCGACGTCCTCCACGGTGTGGTGGGCGTCGACCTGCAGGTCCCCGCTGGCCGCGACGGTGAGGTCGAAGGAGGCGTGCCGCCCCAGCTGCTCGACCATGTGATCGAAGAAGGGCAGTCCGGTCGAGACGTCTGTCGTCCCGGTCCCGTCCACGACGAGGGTGGCGGCGACCGTGGTCTCCTTGGTGGCGCGGTCCCGGCTGGCCCGGCGGGCTGTGCTCACAGGCTCTCCTTCAATGCGGTGAGGAAGCGGTCGTTCTCGGCCGCGGTGCCGACGGTGACGCGCAGGCATCCCCGCAGGCCCTCCCAGTTGGCGCAGTTGCGGATCAGCACGGAGTGCGCGAGCAGGGACCGCCAGACCTCGTCGGCGTCCCGGTCCCGGGGCCGGAACAGGATGAAGTTGGCGTCCGAGGGCCAGGTGTCGACCGGCAGGTCGGCCAGCGCGGCGCCCACCCGGCCGCGCTCCTCGGCGATGCGGGCCACCCGGGCCTCCATCTCGGACACGTGGCGCAGCGCGAGGATCCCGGCCGCCTGCGTCTGCGCGGACAGGTGGTACGGCAGGACCACCGCCTCACAGGCGCGCACCACCGCCGGGTCCGCCACCAGGTAGCCGAGGCGGGCGCCCGCCATGGCCCACGTCTTGGAGAAGGTGCGCGTGACGACCAGGCCCGGATGCCCGGGGCCGCGCAGCTCCAGCGCGGACCAGGGGGAGAACTGCCCGTAGGCCTCGTCGACGATCACCAGTCCCGGCGCCGCACCGAGGACCGCCTCGACGGTGGCGGGTGGCTCCGCCCGACCCGTCGGGTTGTTGGGCGAGCACAGGAACGTGACGTCGGGACGCTCCGCCGCCAGCAGCGTCGCCGCGTCGGCGGGGTCGATGAGGAAGTCGTCGTCACGACCGCCCTCCACCATCTCGGTCCCGGTGATGCGGGCGATGTGCGAGTGCAGCGCGTAGGTCGGTTCGAACAGGAGCGCACGGCGGCCCGGGCCGCCGAAGGCGAGCAGCAGGCACTGCAGCACCTCGTTCGAGCCGTTGGCGCAGAAGATCTCGTCCGCCCTCACCCCGTGCAGCGCGGCCACGGCCTCGCGCAGCTCCGTGGCCGGGCGGTCCGGATAACGGTGGAACGAGACCTCCTCGAGCGCCGCCAAGAGCTCTTCGCGCCAGGCGTCGGGGGGCGCGAAGGGGGACTCGTTGGTGTTGAGGCGCACCTCGGCCGCGACCTGGGGCGAGTGGTACCCCTCGGCCAGCTGGAGGTCGGGGCGCACCGGCGGGATCGCGCTCACGGCTCCTCCTCGCCCAGCGCGGCGAGCCGGCGGCGCACCGAGTCGGCGTGTGCGGGCAGTCCCTCGGTCTCGGCGAGGGTCACCACGTAGGGGCCGAGCGCGCGGACCGCGTCCGGCGTCGCCTGCACCGCGTGGATGTGCTTGCGGAAGTCGTCCGCCCGCAGCGCGGAGGCGAAGCGGGCGGTCCGGTTCGTCGGCAGCACGTGGTTCGGGCCGGCGACGTAGTCCCCCAGGCTCGCCGGGGACCACTCGCCCACGAACACCGCGCCGGCGTTGCGGACCTGGGACACCAGCGCGTCGGCCTCGCCGTCGGGGACCATGAGCTGCAGGTGTTCGGGCGCCACCGCGTTGGCCACGGCCACGGCGTGGGCGGGCGTGTCCACGAGGCAGGCGATGCCGGCGCCGGCCAGCGTGGCCTCCAGGTCCGCGCGGCGGGGCGAGGCCGCGACGATGCGGTCGACCTCCGCCGTCACCGCGTCGAGCACCGCACGGTCCCACGTCACGAGCCAGGCCAGGCCGTCGGGCCCGTGCTCCGCCTGGACGACGAGGTCGATGGCCGCGAACGCGGGCGGTGCGGACGGACCGGCCACGATCACGATCTCCGAAGGCCCGGCGAAGGCGGACGCCACCCCGACCACGCCCGACACCTGGCGCTTGGCCTCGGCGACGTAGGCGTTCCCAGGCCCGGCGACGACGTCGACCGCCGGCACGGTCTCGGTGCCGTAGGCCAGGGCGCCGACAGCCTGGGCGCCGCCGATCCGGTAGACCTCGTCGACGCCGGCGACCGCGGCGGCGCACAGGGTGGCGCCGTCCACCCGCCCGTCGGGGCCCGGCGGGACGCAGAGCGCGAGGGCGCCGACGCCGGCCACCCGCGCCGGGGCGGCGCACATGAGCACGGTGGAGGGGTAGCGGGCGCGCCCACCGGGCGCGTACAGGCCGGCCCACTCGACCGGACGGACCAGGTGCCGCACGGTGATCCCGCCGTCCACCAACTCCCCCGGCGGGGTTCCCTCGTGCGCGTGGTAGGCGAGGATCCGGTCGTACGCCACCTTGAGGGCGCTCCGCAGGTCGGCGTCGGCTGCCGCGACCGCCTCGTCGATCTCCTCGGCCGGGACGCGCAGGCCGCCCGAGACGTCCACCCCGTCGAAGGCTGCGGTGCAGCGCACGACGGCCGCGTCGCCCTCGACGCGCACCTCCCGGAGGATCCCGGCGACGGCGTCGTGGACGTCCGCACCGGGCGCGTCCGGGCGCGGCAGGGCGCCGTCGAACGGCGGTTCCTTTCCGCGCAGGTCCAGGACACGAAGGGGCATGAGGTCACAAGGCTACCGGCGCCCCCCGCCGGGCCTTTTCCACCGGGACGGCAATTCGTGGCCGAACCGGCTCCCGGGATCGGCCATCATCGAGGGATGTCGACCGCCGCCGAGATCTCCTCCCTCTCTTCGTCGCTCCAGGAGCTGCACGAGCGGGTCACCGCGCTCGCCGAGGGTGCGTTGGCCCGCGGCGACGAAGACATGGCACACGAGCTCATTGCCGTCGAGCGCTCGCTCGGCGGGGCGCTGCGCCGGCTGCGCCGCTTCGCACAGGCCCGGGGCGTGTGAGCCTCCCGCCTTCTAGCGGTAACTGAGGGCCTGCAGCTGCCGCCGGACCTTTCGCCTGGTGGAGAGCAGGTAGAAGCCACCCAACAGAAAGCCGACCCCGACCAGGAAGGCGACGACGAGGACCACCACCCAGGCCGTCTTGTTGGATCCCGCCCCGTAGAACGCGACCGCCGGCCGGCTCGCAGCGTCGACGATGGCCCAGACAGGAATTACCAGCGCGAAGAACAGGACAACGAGCGTGATCAGCAGGTCCGGACCGAACATTTCGCATCGACCTCGTCTCGGTGGAAGGCCACTTCACGATATCCGACGGGTCGATCGAACCTGTTCGGCGAGCTACACCGCGTACAGCACGAGCTCGTGGCCGAGCAGGGTGGCCGCCGTGCGCAGCACGGCCTGGCGCTGGGCGACCACGGCGCAGTTGCGGCGCTCGGCCAGCTCCACCACGGCGACCGCCGCCAGGTCCGAGGTGTCGCAGCGCGCCGCGATCTCACCCGAGCGCCGCGCCACCTCGCCGGTGTAGGGCTCGACCTCGGTGCCGGCCAGCAGCTCGCCGATGCGGTCGCTGCGCGCCTCGGTGCGGTAGCCCTCGGCCACGGCCACGGCGGGGATGACGGGCACGATGCCGTTCGAGAGCGCCGCCCGGTGCAGTGCCCACATCATGCGGTCACCCCGGGCCGCCGCGTGCAGCGCGCCGAGGCCGTAGGCCAGGCCCTCTCGCCGATCGGCGGTCACCGCCGCCGGACGCGGGAGGTGACGCTGGACACGCCCGAGCGCAGACGCGCCAGCAGCGCCTCACCGGCCGCCAGCTCTTCGGCGCTCAGCGATCCCGTCTCACCTTCCCAGGCCGCCACGCCGCGCAGTCCCTGCCGGACTCGCAGCTGCTTCTCGGCCGCGGTCGACAGCCAGGCACTGAAGGAGACCCCGTCCTGCTTCGCCGCGTCTTCGACGGCGGAGGCCACCCCGTCGTCCAGGGAGACCGACCGCTTGGTGACCATCGCCTCCGATGGTAGCACCTCAAGTAATACCGGTGACGGCCGAACGGCGACGCCGTTATCGGCGCTCTGACCAGGGCGGGAAACACCAATGCCGGCCCGAAGGCCGGCATTGGGCGAGTCGGCCAGGAGGCGGATCCCAGCATCGACTCTTTTGGAACCAGGTGGCGGGAACCGGTTCCAATAGGCATGGTAGCGCAGGCCCTTCACAGAAATCACCCCGTGAAACGGGAATTGCGAAAAAAGGGGACAAAAGTCCCATCAAACGGTCGATGAGGGGCAGAAATCGGCGAGTGAGCACCGGTTGCACTGCGGTTTTCGGGCGAGGCAGACCGCCCGCCCGTGGAGGATGAGCCGCAGGCTGAAGGACCCGCGCTCGGCCGCCGGGATCATGGTGTTCAGCTCGAGCTCGACCTTCACCGCGTCGCCCCGTTGCGCCGGCGCCAGGGCGTCGGTGAGCCCGAGCCGCCGGCTCAGCCGCAGGACGTGGGTGTCGACGGGCAGGCCCGGCAGGCCGAACGCGACGCTGCGCACGACGTTGCCCGTCTTGCGGCCGACTCCGGGGAGGCTGTCCAGCTCCGAGAGATCCTGGGGCACCTCGCCGCCGAAGCGCTCGACCACCGCGGCGGCCATGCCCATGATGCTCCTCGTCTTCGAGCGGAAGAAGCCCGTGGAGCGGATGAGCTCCTCCACCTTCTCAGGATCCGCCGCGGCGAGGTCGGCCGGCTCCGGATAGGCGGCGAAGAGCGCCGGCGTGACCATGTTCACCCGCACGTCGGTGGACTGTGCCGAGAGGATGGTGGCGACCAGCAGCTGGAACGGGGTCTCGAAGTCGAGGGCGCACAGCTCCTTGGCGGTCCCCGGGTAGAGCTCGGCCAGGCGTTGCATGGTCAGCCGGGCCCGCCCCTTCGGTGTCCTGGGCTTCGCCACCGGCTCAACGTACCGGGTTACCTTGGCCGGCGTGGACGTCGTTGCGCTGGCCGACATGGACGACACGCGTCGTCACGCCCTCACCGCGCTGGTGGCCGGGTCCCAGGCGGCGGACGGGCACCCGCCGCTCCCCGAGCCGCAGTACGTGGCCGTCACGCGCGGCGGGGAGGTGGCCCAAGGCATGCGGGCCGTCCTGGCCGAGCGCGACGGGGCGCTCGTCGGCTGCGCGCTGCTCACCCCGGGCCGCGACGGCGCCACCGCGCTGCACCTCGTCACGGACCCCGGCGAACCCGATCGCCCCGCCCTCGCCTCCCGGCTCGTCGACGACGCCGTGCGGGTGTGGGGAGACGAAGGCCACCCCGGTCCCCTCCACCTCTGGGCCATGCGGGCCGGATCCGCCGACGACGAGCTGGCGCGCCGCCACGGGTTCGTGCCCGAGCGCGACCTGTTGCAGATGCGGGTGCCCCTCCCCCTCGCCCGCGACGTCCTGGACGCGACGCGCCCAATCGTGACCCGGCCCTTCGTGCCGGGAAGAGACGACGACGCCTGGCTCGCCGTCAACAACCGCGCCTTCGCCGGCCACCCCGAACAGGGCGCGTGGACGCTGGCGCAGCTGCACGAGCGCCTGGCGGCGGACTGGGTGGACCTCGACGGCTTCCTCGTGGCGGACGACCCGGACGGCGACGGGCTCGTCGGGTCGTGCTGGACCAAGATCCACCGCGACGGGAACGGGGAACCCGGCCTGGGCGAGATCTACGTCATTTCCGTCGACCCGGCGCACCACGGCGGCGGCCTGGGCCGTGCCCTCACCGTGGCCGGGCTGGTCTTCATGACCGGCCGGGGCGTGCGGACGGGGATGCTCTACACCGACGCGTCGAACGAGGCCGCGGTCGCCCTCTACACCGCACTCGGCTTCACGGTCGACCATGTCGACCGGTCGTACCGGCGCGACGCACCCGACACACCCGACACGCCCGGCGCGGCCGGCGCCCAGCCGGTCAGCTGACGCCGGCCCCGATCGCGCGTCCCACGCCGAACGTCACCGCGGCGGCGATCGTCGTCACGGCCAGCTGGCGCAGGGCGGACGGCAAGACCGGCCGCTCCGTGAACCGGGCCAGGACGACCCCGACGACGACGGCCGCCACTGCGCTCAGGACGATCGACGCCACAATGGCGGCGGTGCCCGAGCCGATCAGCCAGGGCAGCAACGGAATGAACGCGCCGATGGCGAAGGTCACGAAGGACGCCGACGCCGCCTGCCACGGTGATCCGAGCCTCTCCGTCGAGATCCCCAGCTCCTCGCGGGCGTGGGTCTCCAGCGCCAGGTCCGGGTTCTGCATCACCTCGTTCACCATTTCGTCGGCCACCGCCGGGTCGATCCCCCGCCGTACGTACATGCCGCGCAGCTCCGCGGCCTCGCCCTTGGGGTGACGCTCCAGCGCGCGCCGCTCCACCTCGAGCTCGCGTTCCATCAGCTCCCGCTGGGCCGTCATGGAGAGGTACTCGCCCGCCGCCATGGAGAACGAGCCGGCGATGAGGCCGGCCACGCCGGCCAGGCGCACGATCGACCCGCCCGGGCTGGCACCTGCGATGCCCAGGACGAGGGACACATTGGTCACGAGACCGTCGCTGATGCCGAAGACCGCAGCCCGCGCGCCGCCCCCGCCGACATCCCGGTGGTGATGCGGCGGGAACCCTTCGTGCTCGTGGCCGAGGCTCACCGGAGTCAGCGTAGTGAGCGGCCTCAGCGCGGGTAGCGTGCCGGAGCGGAAGCGGCCTGACCAGCAAGGAGCGAGGAGTAGACCATGAGCACCATCGTCGACGGCGTCGACGCCTTCCACGAGCTCGCCGGCAAGGAGCTCGGCCACACCGAGTGGCAGACGGTGACCCAGGAACGGGTGAACCTCTTCGCCGACGCCACCGACGACCACCAGTGGATCCACGTCGATCCCGAGCGGGCCAAGCAGGGTCCCTTCGGCGGCGCTATCGCCCACGGCTACCTGACCCTGTCGCTGGCGCCCGTCTTGCTCAACCAGATCATCCGGGTCGACAACATGAAGTTCGGCGTGAACTACGGCTGCAACAAGGTCCGGTTCCCGTCGCCGGTGCCGGTGGGGTCGGACCTGCGCATGGGCGCGACCGTCGCCGGCGTCGACGACGTCGAGGGCGGCGTGCAGGTCACCTACGACCTCGTCTGGGAGGTCCGCGACGCGCCCAAGCCGGCGTGCGTCGCCCAGGTGGTCTACCGCTACTACCGCTGAGCCCCGCCGTGGCGCGGCCGGGCCCGTCGGCACCCGAACCCCCGTCACCCCCGACAGCCGCCTCCCGCCTGTCGCCTCTGCCCGTGGGCGAGGAGAAGACCGCCCGCGTCCGCGCCATGTTCGACACGATCGCGCCCCGCTACGACCTCGTGAACCGGCTCATGACCTTCGGTCTCGACCGGGCCTGGCGCCGGGCCACGGTGGCGGCCCTGGGGCTCCCCGCGGGCGCACGGGTGCTCGATCTCGCCTGCGGCACCGGCGACCTCTCCCGCCTCGGCGTGCGCCAGGGATACCGCGTGGTGGGGACCGATCTCAGCGCCGGCATGCTGGCCGCCAACGACCGGGCGGCGCCGGTCGTGGAGGCGGACGGACGCCGCCTCCCCTTCGCCGACGCGGCGTTCGACGGGCTCGTGTGCGGCTACGCGCTGCGCAACTTCTCCGACGTGCCGGGCACCCTGGCCGAGGCCGCCCGCGTGCTGCGCCCCGGTGGCCGCCTCGCCGTGCTGGAGGTGGACGCGCCGTCCTCCCGCCTGCTGCGGGCCGGCTACGACGTCTGGTTCACCCGCGCCGTACCCGTGCTCGGGGCCGCGCTCTCCGACCGCGACGCGTACGCCTACCTCCCCCGCTCGGTGGCCTACCTGCCGCCCGCGCCCGAGCTCCGGCGCCTCCTGCTGGCGTCGGGCTTCTCCGGCGTCGGCATCCGCCCCCTGGCCGGCGGCCTGAGCCAGCTGGTGGTCGCCACCCGCACGGGCGTACCGTGACGACCACGCCCGACCCCTCCCCCGGCCTGCACGCACGGACCGTCCCCCTCGAGTACGGGCCCGACGCCTTGCAGTTCGACGGCGGGCCGACCGTGCTCTTCGACCGGCCCGGGCTCACGCTGGTCGGTTGGGGCACGGCGCTCCTGGTCGAGGCGGCGGAGGCCGCGGCCGTGCTCGCCGCCATCCCGTGCGACGACCCGGTGCAGCAGCCCGGCTCGGGGGTCGTCGCGCTGGGCGCCCTCCCCTTCTCGGGCGCCCTGGGCGGCTCCCTCGTCGTCCCCCGCTTCACCATGGGCATCGCGCGCGACCGTGACGGCGACACGCGCCGATGGGCCACGGCCGTGGGCGCGGCCGACGTGCCGCTCCCGGACACCGACGAGCTGTTCGACGCCGTCATCTGGCAGTACGGCACCACTCCGGACGACGACGCCGCGCCCGTCGCGGGCGTCGTGGAGATGACCTCCGCGCTCCCCTCCGACGCCTACCGCGCCGCGGTGGCCCGCGCCGTGGCGACCATGGAGGAGCCGGATGCCGCGCTGCGCAAGGTCGTGCTGTCCCGCCCCCTTGACCTGCGGCTCGACGCCCCGCTCTCGCTGGCCGCCGTGCTGCGCCGCCTCCGCGCCGCGGAGCCCACCTGCACCGTGTTCTGCATGCCTCTGTCCGACGGAAGCTTCTTCGGCGCCAGCCCCGAGCTTCTCGTCGCGTGCCACGGCTCCACCGTGTCGTGCCTCCCCCTGGCCGGGACGGTGGCCCGGGGCGACACGGCGCGGACCGACGCCGACGCGCAGGGACGCCTCGTCGGCTCCGCCAAGGACCGCGCCGAGCACCGTTACGTCGTCGACGCCATCGCGGACGCGTTGCGCCCGATGTGCACCGAGCTCACCGTGCCGTTGCAGCCATCGCTGGTGGCGTTCCGCTCGGTGGCCCACCTGGGCACGCGCCTGTCCGGCCGCCTCCGTGCGCCGGTCCCCGTGCTCGAACTGGTGGACCGCCTGCATCCCACCCCGGCCGTCGGCGGGACGCCGCGCGCCGACGCGCTCAAGGCCATCGGCGACGCCGAACCGGACGACCGGGGCTACTGGGCCGGACCGGTCGGCTGGGTGGACGCCGCGGGCGACGGCGAGTGGATGATCGGCATCCGTAGCGCCCGCCTCCGTGCGGACGGGACCGTCCTCGCGCTGCGCGCCGGGTCGGGCATCGTGGCCGGTTCGGACCCCGACGCCGAGACGGCCGAGACCAACGTCAAGCTGGCCGCGGTGCTCGATGCCGTCGTACCCGGCGCCTCAGCGCAGCTGCGCTGAGGGCCTCCGTATCGGTTCGGCGGGCGTCTGCCCCTGCCCCGGTGTGGTCGTCGCTGCCGGCCCGGACCCGGCCGCGGCCGCCGCCTCCACGTGCGTCGGCGCCAGCGGGATCCTGACCACGAGGGTGGCACCCCGTCCGGGGGCGGACTGCACCTCGGCGCTCCCGTGCAGCGCCTCGGCGATGGCGCGCACGATGGCGAGCCCGAGCCCGGTGCCCGCACCCGAGCGCGACTTGTCGCCCTGGTAGAAGCGGTCGAACACGCGGGCGACCTCGGCGGGCGGGATCCCGGGCCCGTTGTCGGCCACCTTGATGTGCCCCATGCCCCGCGCGGCCCCGGTGGACACGCGGATGTCGGTGCCGGAGGGGGTGTGCGCCAGCGCGTTGCGCACAAGGTTGTGCGCCACCTGGGCCAGGCGCTCGGCGTCGCCGACGACCACGACCGGGCCTCCCGGCTCGAGCGTCAGGTGGTGGTCGTGGGGCACGGCGTTGGAGTCGCCCACCGCGTCGGCGCAGATCCGGTGCAGGTCCACCGGCTCGGAGCGCAGCGGCCGGCCCTGGTCGAGTTCGGCCAGGAGCAGCAGGTCCTCGACCAGCCCGCCCATACGGGCCGCCTCGTCCTCAATGCGCTTGAGGGCGCGCCGGGTGCTCGCCTCGTCGGAGAACCCCCCACGCCCCAGGAGCTCCGCGTAGCCCCGGATGGACGTCAGCGGCGTGCGCAATTCGTGGGAGGCGTCCCCCACGAATTGGCGCAGGCGCTCCTCGGAGTCGGACTTCTCCGCGAAGGCGGTCTCAATCTGGGTCAGCATCTCGTTGAGCGCCACGCCCAGCCGCCCGACCTCCGTGCCCGGCCGCGTTTCCGGCACGCGGCGCGTCAGGTCGCCGGACGCGATGGCGTCGGCCGTGCCGGCCATCTGGCGCAGCGGGCGCAGTCCGCGCCGCACGACGATCAGGACGAGCGCGCCCATCGCCACGAGGATGGCGAGGCTGGCGATCAGCTCCACCCGCCGCAGCGAATTGAGCGTGTCGTTGGTGGGGTTGAGCGACAGCGCCGTGACGAGGGTGCCCTGGGGCACCGTGACCGCCACCGCCCGGTACTGGCCCCCGGCATCACCCTTGCTCTGCAGCGACACCGAGTTCGGATCCGGGTGGAACGCGCCGCCGTAGCGCCCCGTGTGGGCGCGGCGATAGATGTCGGGCACGTTCTGCACCGGCATGTTCTCGGTGAGGATCGGCGCCGGGTCCGGCCGCGAGGGGGAGCCGGAGGGCCGCCGCAGGACGACCTGCCCCTGGCCGTCGCGCAGAACGAGGTAGACGTTCGTGCCGACCCGGTGCGACAGCTCGGCCGCGGTGACGGGCGTGTGGCGTGCCGCGGCGAACTCGAGGTAGTTGAAGGCCAGGGCCTCCTGCTGGTCGAGCGTGTCGTCGGCCTGCCCGTAGAGGAACGAGCGCACCGAGGCGTACGTGACCACGTCCACCACGGCGAGGCCCACCACCAGCAGCAGCGCCACCAGGACGACCAGCCGCCGCTGGAGGCTCACCGGTTCATCCCTCCCGGGGCAGGCGCAGCGTGTACCCGACCCGCCGGATGGTGTGGATCAGCGCCGGTTCGCTGGCGTCCACCTTCTTGCGCAGGTAGCTGATGTAGGTCTCGACGATGTTGGGGTCGCCGTGGAAGTCGAAGCCCCAGACGTTGTCCAGCAGCTCGGACTTCGAGATCACCCGGCGCGCGTTCTCCAGCAGGTAGCGCAGCAGGTTGAACTCGGTGGCGGTGAGGTCGATGGGATGCTCGTCGCGCCACACCTCGTGGGTGTCGATGTTCATGGTGAGGTCGGCGAACTGCAGGATGGACATGTCGGCCGCCGCCACCTCGCCGGCGCGCCGCAGAATGGCGCCGACACGCGCCATCAGCTCCTCGATGCTGAACGGCTTCGTGACGTAGTCGTCGCCCATGCCGAGGCCCTCGACCTTGTCCTGGGTGGTGTCGCGCGCCGTGAGGAAGACGATGGGCATCTGCTCGCCCTGGTTCCGCAGGCGCTTGCACACCTCGGTCCCGTCGAAGTCCGGCAGCATGACGTCGAGCATCACGAGGTTGGGACGGAACGAGCGCACCTGCTCCAACGCCTCGGCGCCGGTGGCAGCGACGCCGACCTGGTAGCCCTCGAACGACAGGGCGGCCGAGAGTAAGTCCGCGATGTTGGGCTCGTCGTCGACGACGAGGATGCGCGCCTGCGGCAACTCGACGGTCACGCCGGCCCGCTCACGTCGAGCCCACCCGGTCCTCTTCGGCCGCTTCGGCCGTGCCGGGCACCCGCTCGCCCGGGGCTGGAGCGCCCGCCCCCTCTCCGGCGCCGGCGGCGCGCCGTCGCCCGCCGCCGGCCTTCAGCGCGTGAGCCAGGCGCGCGAGCGCCCACCAGGTCACGAGGGCCAACGCCTCCACCACAATGAACGAAGACATCTTGGACTCGCCGGCCTCGCGGTCCACGAAGCTGATCGGCACCTCGGTGATGCGAGCACCGTGCTGCTTGGCCCGGTAGGTCATCTCAATCTGGAAGCCGTAGCCCTCGGCCCGGATCCGCTCGAGGTCCAGCCGGTGCAGGATCCCGGCCGAGTAGCAGCGGTACCCCGCCGTCGAGTCGGCCACGCCGAGGCCCAGCATCACCGACGCGTAGATGTTGCCGCCCCGTGACAACAGGTGCCGGTGCCAGGCCCAGTTCGGTATCGACCCGCCCTCGACGTACCGGGAGCCGATCGACACGTCGGAGCCGCGGGCCAGGGGCGCCACGATGGAGGGCAGCGCGGCCGGGTCGTGCGAGAAGTCGGCGTCGATCTCGACGAAGGCGTCGTACCCCCGCTCCAGCCCCCAGGCGAAGCCCGCCCGGTAGGCGCTGCCGAGGCCGGACTTGCCGGCGCGCTCCAGGATGTGCACGTCGGGCCGCTGCGCCGCGACCCGCTTCACGATGTCGGCCGTCCCGTCGGGGCTGCCGTCGTCGACCACGAGCACGCCCGCCTCGGGCAGGCACTCGTGGATCCGGTTCAGCATGCGCTCGATGTTCTCCGACTCGTTGTAGGTCGGGATGACCACCAGTGGCCGCATGCAGGGCATTCTAGGTGGTGAGGCCGCGGCGGCCCCGGCGCCCGTCGGCGCGGCGGACCAGACCGGCTCCACGCCGGTTGTGCGCCTCACCAGGGCGTCTTCAGCCGATCCGGCTCAGCTCGTCGGGCTCCCGGCGCCGACCGGTTCACCGCCACCCGCGCCATCCGCACCGTCCCCGCCCCCTGCCCCACCGGTGCCGGCGTCACCGAGCGCACCGGCTGAGGCGGGCCCGCGGCGCAACTCGCGCACGATCACCTGGATGGCGCCGCCGATCGGGATGCCGATGAGCGCGCCGACGAAGGTGCCCAGACCCCCGGCGATGCGCCCGCCCAGCGCCGCGCCGACGAGCACGGCCAGCAGGACCCAGAAGGGATTGAGCCGCACCGTCTTGCTCATGATGATCGGGTTGAGGACGTGGTTCTCAATCTGCTGGTACACGAGGAAGACGATCAGCATCACGATCCCCGCGGGAACCGAGTGGATCGCGGCGATGACCACCACGGGGACCCCCGCCAGCAGGCCGCCCACGAGGGGCAGCAGGTCGACCAGCGCGACGAAGACGGCCAGGAGCAGGGCGAAGGGCACGCCGAGGATGGCCAGCGTGACGCCCACGACGATGCCGGCGATCACCGAGGTCAGGAAGTTGCCGAGCATGTAGCCGGTGACCGAGGTGATGGCCTCGTCGACGACGCGCCCGATCCGCTCCGCCGTGGCGGGATGGAACATGTTGAGGAACCCCTGCCACATGCGCGGCGCCTCGAGCATGCTGAAGAAGGTGAGGATGGCGATCGTGGCGATGGCCACGATGGTCGACACGGCGGCGGCCCCCACCGACAGCGCGGTCGCCGGCTTCAGGACCTTGGTGAGCTGCGACGTGAGCTTCGACGAGCTCTCGGAGAGGTACTTCTGCAGATGGAACTGGTACACGATGCGGCCGAGCAGGCCGTGCCCCTTCTTGGCCTGCTTGACGAGGTCGGGGATCTGCTTGCCGAAATGCGTGGCGGCCGTGATGAGCGGCTCGGTGAAGAGATACAGCAGGCCGATGAAGATGATCGACCCGATCAACCACACCGCCAGCGTGGCGCCGCCGTGGGTCAGGCCCACGCGGCGGTGGAGGAACCGCGTGGCCGGCGTCAGGAGGAGGGTGATGAAGAAGGCGACGATGATGTAAACGACGATCGTGCGCAGCGACCACAGGCCGATGATCAGCAGCGCGTTGAGGTCGAGCAGCGCGATGACAACCGCCGCCGACACCACGATGGTCCCGAGCGGGATACCCCGCCGGCTGGCCCTCCCGCTGAGCCGTGACCGCCAGGTGTCGGGAGCCTCGTCGGCCATGGGACACCAGCTTGGCAGGTGGGGGGGCTGAAGAGGCGCTTTATCGCCGGTAAGACGTGACAGCATGAGACGGATGGACCAGGTCGAGCAGGGGGACCGCGAGGAGCTCCCCCCGCCAATCCCCGCGCCCCTGTCCGGGTCGCCGTCCGCGTCCGGACAGGACCCGGTACCGGCGCCGCCGGCCGCGTCCGAGCCACCGGCTTCGTCGGAGTCGTCGTCCGAGCACCCTCCCGAACCGGTGTCGACGCCCGTGTCCGGAAACCCGACGTCCGAGTCCGCGTCGTCCGAGACCGCGTCGTCCGAGTTCCCGTCCCCCCTCCGCGAGCGACGGCACTGGCTGCCGCGCAACGTGAAGATCACGCTGATGGTGCTGTTCCTCTTCTTCGTCGGGGAGTACATCCTCCTCCCGGAGCTGGCGAGCGCGCGCAAGGAGTTCCATCAGCTCAGCCACCTCAATTTCCTCTGGCTGATCCTCGGCGCGTTGCTCGAGATCGCCGCGCTCGCTGCGTACGCGGAGTTGACGCACACCGTGCTCTCGCCGGGCGCGCCGCCGCGCTGGCGCCTCTTCCGCATCAACATGTGGGCGCTGGCCATCAGCCACGTGCTCCCGGGAGGCACCGTGCCGGGCACGGCAGCCAGCTACCGCCTGCTGACCGAGTCGGGCGAGGTCTCCAGCAGCACCGCCGCGTTCGGGCTGGCGACGCAGGGCATCGGCTCGGCGGTGGTCCTGAACATCATCTTCTGGTTCGCACTGCTCATCTCAATCCCGCTGCAGGGGTACAAGCCCGCCTACGGCTTTGCCGCCATCCTCGGTGTCCTCTTCCTGGCGATCTTCGCCGGGGTGGTCTATCTCCTCACCCGGGGCGAGAAGCAGGCCGCCGTCTTCGTACAGAAGGTGGCACACCGGCTGCCCTTCGTGCGCGCCGAGACCGTGACCGCGCTGGTGCAGAAGGTGGCGGACCGCATGAAGATCCTCTTCTCGTCCCACCTGCTGATGCGCGCCGGCATCTGGGCCGCCGCCAACTGGATCCTCGACGCGGCGTCGCTCTGGGTCTTCCTGCTCGCCTTCGGCGCCGTCGTCTCCCCCATCGACGTCCTCGTCGCCTACGGCCTGGCCAACGTCCTCGCTGTGATCCCCGTCACCCCCAGCGGGCTCGGCGTGGTCGAGCTCACCATCGTGGCCGTGCTGACGACGTTCCACGTCCCCAGCGGGGTGGCGGCGGCGGGCGTGCTCAGCTGGCGCCTCGTGAACTTCTGGCTCCCCATCCCGTTCGGCGGCGCGTCGTACCTCTCCTTGCGCCTCGGCCGGCCCCGGGCGGCCGCGGGGGCCAAGGCCGTCACGCCCTGACGGGACCCTCGCGGTGCGCACGGACCGGCCCTCCTTGACCGCGCGCTGGGTGGCGGCCCATCGCGACCGCCTCGCCGGCACGCGGCCCTCCACACCGACCGGTGACGCTCCCGGCGAGCACGCGCTGTACCGCGACGTCCGGGGGATCTTCGCCGTCCCGCTCGGCCGGCCGACCGGCTTGGCGCAGCGGACGGCGTTCGTCGACAACGAGGTGGCGGGCGCGATCGGGCGGGGGGTGGAGCAGGTGGTGCTGCTGGGAGCGGGCTACGACGGCCGCGCCCTGCGCTTCGCCGGAGCGACCCGCTGGTTCGAGGTCGACCGCCCACCCACTCTGGAGGACAAGCAGCGCCGTCTACACGCCCTCGGCCTTCATCCGCGGGCGGTGACGTACGTCGGCCTGGACCTGATGACCGGCGACCTCGGCTCCGCCCTGGACCACGCCGGTCACCGGGCCGACCGGCCGTCGGTCTTCGTGTGCGAGGGCCTGTTCTCCTACCTCACCCTCGAGACCATCGCGTCGCTGTGCGAGCGGCTGCGTGCCCGGGCTCCTGCGGGCTCGGTGCTGGTGTCGACGCTCCTTGTCGTCCCGCAGACGGGCCGCAGCTGGCCGGCGCTCAGGGCGCTGCTCGACCCGCTGTTCCGGATCATCGGCGAACCGCGGCGCAGCGAATTCTTCGCCGGCGACGCCGAGAAGCTCATGGTCGTGACGGATTGGCGGGTGACCCGGTCCCAGCGGGCACCCGAGAGCCGGCTCGGACAGGGCTCGTACTCGCTCGCCCTGGCGGCCGAGCCCGCGGCCTGACCGCCGCCCGGTCGCTCAGGCGCCCGACGGTGCGATCCGGGCCCTTCCCCGCCCGTAGGCCCGGCGCTCCACCGGCGTGCGCCACACCCGCACCGCGGTCGCCGCGATGAGGACGATGAACAGGAGGGCGTAGGAGTCGGAGAGCGGGATGAGCCAGCCCCGGCCGGCGAAGATGATCCCGGGCCCGTGCGGGGCCCACCACGGCGGCGCGGCCCAGAACAACACCGCGACGGCCAGCGCCCACCACTCGCCGTAGCGCGGCCGGTCCTCGGCCAGGGCGAGCCAGGCGACGAGCAGGACGATCCAAATGAAGTGGTGCGACCACGACACCGGATTGGCCAGCGACTCGGCCGCCTCAACGACCAACAGGCCCAGCACCGGCGACGAGCGCCGGTACGCGATGGCGGCGACCACGACGCCGAACCCGGCGACCGTCGCCACGATCAGGAAGGTGGTCGGCGTCGTGACCATCCGCCCGGCCATGCGCTCGAACGCGCCCATCAGGCCCTGGTTGCCGATCCACGAGAGCATGCCGGCACGCTGCGGGACGACGACGTAGTGCGTCCAGTAGGACCACGAGTCCGACGGGGACACCCCATAGGAGACGAACGCGGCAACGAGGAACGAGGCGCACGCACGCAGGCCGGACCGGCCCTGCCGCGTGAGGAACAGGTACGGGATGAGGATCAGCGGCGTCACCTTTATTGCCGCCGCCAGCCCGACGAGGATGCCGCGCGGCAGCGGGAGGTCCAGCGTCATGTCGGCCACGATCATGAGGGCCAGGATGATGTTGACCTGGCCGAGCAGGAACGTCTGGCGCACCGGGTCGAACATGATGACGGGCACCAGCAGCGCCAGGGACCACCAGACCACCGTCCGCCGCTCCAGCGTCCGGCACACGGCGTGCAGGCACGCCGCGATCAGCAGGAACGCGGCGCCGAGGTTCACCCAGGCGAACGCCACCTGGCACACGCGCACCGGCAGGTGTGCGAACGGCGCGAAGAGCAAGGCCGAGAACGGCGGGTACGTGAAGCCGAGGCCGTCACCGGGATAGGTGACCGTGAACAAGTCGCTCGCCCGGGCGTGCGCACCCCCGAGCAGGTACGTGCTGAGATCGACCTGAGAATGCACGACGGCCAGGACCGTCGCGCCGGTGAAGGCCACGGCCGCCGAGGCGATCGGCCAGCCCCAGCCGCGGGCAGCGATCGCGCGCATGCGCGCCGGGAGGGAAGCGGCGGCCACGTCGCGGAATTTACCGGCGGCGGGCCGCGCGGGTCACGCTTTTACGCGTGGGGCGCCTTGCCCTCTTCGCCGTCCCCGACCCGGATGTCCGTGTCGAGGCGACGGCGGGCCCGTTCCCGGGCCAGCTCCTTGAGCCGCTCCTGGGAACTCACGCCATGCACGTTGCGCACCCGGCGCCAGCGCCGGTCCGGGCCCAGCTCCCACGCGTTCGTCTCGTCGGCGAACACGAGGTCGAGCACCTCGAAGAGCCGGGACTGCAGCTCCGGGTCTTGCACCGGTACGACCACCTCGACACGCCGGTCGAGGTTGCGGCCCATGAGGTCGGCCGAGCCGATATAGATCTTCAGGGGGAGACCCGGCCCGGCCGCCGGGTCCGCCGGCGCGCCGCCGAAGCGGTAGATCCGCGAGTGCTCCAGGAAACTGCCCACGATGGAGCGCACGCGGATGCGCTCGGACAGCTCCGGGATGCCCGGGCGCAGCCGGCACAGCCCGCGGATCGCAAGGTCGATCTCCACACCGGCGCCCGAGGCGCGGTAGAGCGCGTCGATCATGGCGGCGTCGGTCAGCCCGTTGAGCTTCATGACGATGCGCCCCTGCAGCCCCGCCTCGGCCTGTTCCTCAATCATGGCCATGATCCGCTTCCGCACGGTCACGGGCGACACGAGGATCTGCCGGTAGTCGGCATGGCGCGAGAACCCGGTCAGGTAGTTGAAGAGCTCGACCACGTCGGCTCCGATTGCCCGGTCCGCGGTCAGGAGGCCGAGGTCCTCGTAGATGCGCGCCGTGCGCGAGTTGTAATTGCCCGTCCCCACGTGGCAGTAGGTGCGGACTCCGTCGTCCTCCTTGCGGAGCACGAGCGCCGTCTTCGAGTGCGTCTTCAGCCCGACGATGCCGTAGACGACGTGCACCCCGACCTCTTCGAGCGCGCGGGCCCAGCCGATGTTGGCCTCCTCGTCGAAGCGCGCCTTGAGCTCCACGATGGCGGCCACCTGCTTGCCGTTCTCTGCGGCCTGAATGAGCGCCTGCACAATCGGGCTGTCGCCACCCGTGCGGTAGAGGGTCTGCTTTATGCCGAGCACGGCGGGGTCCTCCGCCGCCTGGGCGACGAAGGCCTCGACGGACGTGGCGAAGGAGTCGTAGGGGTGGTGCACCAGCACGTCGCGCTCGCGCAGGAGCGCGAAGAACTCCGCCGGCTCGTGCGCGACCAGCGCGAGGCGCGGCGCCGTCATCGGCGTCCAGGTCTCCCCGTGCAGGTCGGGCCGGTCGAGGGCGTACACGCCCCAGAGGCCGCTGAGGTCGAGCGGCGCCGCCACACGGAAGACGCCGTCGCGGCCGACCTCGAGCTCGCTGGCCAGGAGGTCGGCGAGCTCCGGTTCCATGTCGGCCTCGATCTCGAGGCGGAGCGCCTTGCCGAAGCGGCGGCGGCGCAGCTCCATCTCTATCGCCACGAGCAGGTCGTCGGCCTCGTCCTCCTCCAGGGCGAGGTCCGCGTTGCGGGTGACCCGGAAGGCGTAGTGCTGCCCGATGGTCATCCCCGGGAAGAGCCAATCGAGGTGGGCGGCGATCACCTGCTCCAGCGGCACGAAGCGCTCGCCGTCGGGCATCACCACGAACCGGGGCAGCGTCTGGGGCACCTTGACCCGGGCGATGCGGCTGTCGCCCTCCGAGGGGTCCTGCACCTGGACCACCAGGTTGAGCGACAGGTTCGAGATGTACGGGAAGGGGTGGCCGGGGTCGACCGCCAGCGGAGTCAGCACGGGGTAGATCTCGCGCTGGAAGACGTCGACCATGTGCTCGCGGTCGTCGTCGTCGAGCGACGACCAGTCCGAGAGGCGGATGCCGGCCGCGGCCAGCGCCGGCACGATGAGGTCCAAGAAGATGTGGTCCTGGCGCTGCACCAGCTCCTCGACGCGGCCCCGGATCATGGTGAGCTGTTCGCCCGGCCGCAGCCCGTCGACCGAACGCGTGCGCACGCCTGCCGCGACCTGGTCCTCCAACGCGGCGACCCTGATTTGGTAGAACTCGTCCAGCAGCTCGGAGAAGATGGCGAGGAACTTCGCCCGCTCCATCAAGGGCTGCCCGTCGTCCTCGGCCAGGTCGAGCAGGCGGGCGCCGAAGTCGAGACGCGACTGTTCCCGGTTGGTGAAGCGCTGGTACCCGAAGGCCTCGATCTGCTGATAGGTCGGCGGCGTCACCGCCGGCACCACCGCCACGGCCTGTTCCGCCGCGCTGGCCCCGTCCGGCCCGGCACCGCCGCCCGTCGTCGTCGTCGCCGGTGTCTCCGGGGGCGGTTGACGCTGGGGCTGGGTCTGGGTCATGAGCGGCACGGCGACATGGGCCGCACGCACGACGCGCCGCCCGCTGTCACCTCGATCCTACCCCCCACCACTACGATGCGCCCGGTGCCGCCACGCGTTCGTCGCACGCCCTTTCCGCGCTATTCGTTCGGGCCAAAGCCCAAGCGGCGGACCGAATTGGGGTTGCTCCTCTTCGGCTCGGGGCTGATCGTCGCCCTCTACATCATCGCCTCCCTGGGCCAGAACTCCCGGATCCCGCCGGACCTCGGCCCCTTCCTCGGGATCATCCTCGGGCTGGCGCTGGCGGCGCACATGGCGAACCGCTGGCTCGTGCCCGACGCCAACGCGGTCATCCTCCCGCTGGCCGCGCTGCTCAACGGCATCGGCTACGTCGTGATCGCGCGCTGGGACCACTGGAACCCCGGCGAAGCCAGGAACCAGGCGATCTGGGCCGCCCTGGGGGTCGGCCTCTACGTGCTGACGCTGCTCGTCGTGCGCTATTCGCGTGACCTCGAGCGCTACCGCTATCTCCTGCTGCTCTTCGCCGGCATCCTGCTGGTCCTGCCGCTGCCCTTCTCCCCCATCAACGGCGCGCGCCTGTGGGTCCACATCGGCGGCGTCTTCTTCCAGCCGATAGAGCTCTCGAAGATCCTCTTCTGCATCTACTTCGCGTCCTACTTCGCGTCGCACAAGGAGCTGCTCAGCATCCCGACCGCGCGCATGGGGAACCGCCTCATCCTCGATCCGCGTCCCCTCGTCCCGATCCTCGTGGCCTGGGGCGCCGCCATGGCCGTCATCGGCCTCGAGGACGACATCGGCTTCGCCGCCCTGCTCTTCGTGCTCTTCATCGGCCTGCTGTGGGTCGCCACGGGCCGTTACGGCTACCTGGTCCTCGGGCTGGTGCTCTTCGTGATCGGCGCGTACATCGCGGCGCGCTACTTCAACCAGGTCCACGCGCGGGTCGCCGAGTGGCGCAACCCCTGGGAGACGGCGACCTACTACAACAACGGCGGCTACCAGCTCAGACAGGGCTGGTTCAGTATGGGCAGCGGCGGCGTCGGTGGCTCCGGTCTCGGGCTGGACAACTACACGGCCGCCATCCCCGAGCTCACCAGCGACATGATCTTCGCCGCCATCGCGAGCGAGTTGGGCATGATCGGCGCCGTCGCCGTCGTCGTGGCGTTCGTGCTCCTCGTCGGCGCGGGCTTCCGCGTCGCGCAGGCGGCACGCTCGGACTTCTCCCGCCTCATGGCGACCGGCCTGACGCTCATCATCGGGTTCCAGGCGTTCTTCATCATGGCGGGAGTGGTGCGGCTGTTGCCCTTCACGGGTATCACCCTGCCCTTCGTCGCGTACGGGGGGTCCTCGCTCCTGGCCAACTACATGTTGATCGCGCTGCTGTTGCGTATCTCCGACGAAGGGGCCAAGGCACAGAAGGCGATGCTCGCCGCGGGTGCCGCCGCCGGACCGGGCGAGCGCCCGATGGTTCCGGCGCGCTGAGGTTCGGCCGCCGCGCCGATCCGCCTTGCGCCGACGCGGCGGCCCAACCGAATTCCCAATCAGTTCGTGCTCAACTCTTGATTGCTCAAGGGCAGCGCACCGCCTTCGGCCGCTTCCTCCTCGGCCCGTCCGGGTAAGCCGCGCAGCGCGCCGATGATGCCCACGGCGAGGATGGCCCCGGCGAGGGGGCCTGCGATGTAAACCCACCATCCGGTGAAGTTCCACGCCACGATGTCGGGGCCGAGGGTGCGGGCCGGGTTCATGGAGGCCCCGCTGATGGGGCTCGCGAAGAGGCCGAGCAGTGCCACCGTGCCGCCGACGGCGAGTGCGGCGTTGTGCCCGATGCTGCGATAGCCCGTCGCCGTGTTGAGGATGACGGTCACCAGGATGGCCGTGAGGATGGTCTCCATCACGAACGACCGCCACTCACCGCCGGGCTTCGCGATCGGGTAGTTGCTGCCCGACGCGACGTGGCCGTACATGTTCTGGAGCACCAGGGCGGCGCAGATGGCGCCGCCGAGCTGCACGACGATGTAGGGCAGGGCCCAGATGGCTTTGAACACCTTGCGCGCCGTGAACGCGATCGTCACGGCCGGGTTGATGTGCAGGCCCGACAGCGGGCCCAACGCGTAGATCATCGCCATGACGACGGCGCCGGGCGCAACGACCGCAGCGGTGCGGCTGATGGGGCTGTTGCCGACGTAGTGGTTGATCACGCCCGAGCCGGCGGCGACCGTCACGAGGATGAACGTCCCCAGGAATTCGACGATGAGCCGGATGCTGAGCGGCCGGTGCTTGAGCGTGTCCTCGCTGAAGCGGATCATGAAGCGGTCGCCGATCTGGGTGTCCTTGACCTGGTCCACCTCCGCGGTGGTGACCGGCCGGATGGACGAGCCCTCCGTGTGTGTCATCACATCCCTCCCTTTGTGCGCGTTTGACGGGCCCACTCCTAGGGCCGAATCCGCGCGTCGTCAACCGGCACGGGCTGGTGGAGCCGCGAAGCGCCGCAGCGCGGCTGACGGCGTGGCTCAGGGAGTGGAGCCGCCCGCCACCTCGTACGACCACAGCTCGGAGGCGACGGACACGGGGCCGCCGTGCGGCGAGGGGCGGTCGGCCCCGGCGTGCCCGTGGGCGAACGCGGGCGAGGAGACCCATTTCTGGAACGACTCCTCGTCGCGCCAGCGGGTGACCACGAGCCACTGGCGGCGGGCGTCGGTGGGGCGGAGCAGCTCGAAGCCTTCGAAGCCCTCCTGGTCATCGACGGCGCCGGCCCGGGCGGCGAAGCGCCGGGCCAGCTCGTCGCCGGCGTCCTCGGGCACGGTGATGGCGTTGATCTTTATGACGGTCGGTTTCCTGCCATCGGCCATGCCTTCGTCCTTCCGGTCAGCGTTGCGGCGAGCCTACGTGCCGTCGCCGGCCCGCAGTCACCGCGAGCCGGACGTCGGCCCGCCCGACTACCGCTCGCGCTCGCTGATCAGCTCGATGTTGTTGCCGTCGGGGTCGAACAGGTCGACCGACTGCCCGGCGATGTTCGCCTTGATGCCCTCGTGCGGGACACCGATAGCGGTCAGGTGCTCGCACCATTCGCCGAGGGCGTCGATACCGGAGACGGCGAGGGCGAAGTGGTCGAGCGCACCCGGCGCACCCGGCGCGCCCGCACGACCTCCACGACCTCCGGCGGACAGCACGACCCGGAACCGCCCGGTGGTGGAGTGGAGCGCGATGTAACGCCCGGGCTCCCCTCGTAGTTCCGTCAGGCCGAGGGCACGCTTGTACCAGGCCACGCTGGCATCGAGGTCGGAGACGTTCAACTGGAAGTGCGACACGCCTTCGATCGCTAACGCGTCCATCGCCACCACCGTAAGCCCGGCCGGCGCGGCCGGCAACCCGCGCTGCTCCAGGGGACGATGAGCGACGCTAGGCTGCGGTCACGTTTTACGGTCATGGTTCCTGGATCGCCCTGGCGGTCTTTTTCGGCCTGATCCTGATGCGGTCGCTCTCCTCTCAGCGACGCCGCCAGGGTCGGCCACGAAACGCGCCCGGCGCGAGCTCGTTCACCGGTCCCACCGTGTCGAGCCAGGCCTCTGATACCACCGATACCGCCGACGCCCCGCCCCGCCCGGTGACCTTCACCGGAATCCCCGCAGGTTGGCTGAGGGACCCCACGGGCCGACACGAGCAGCGGTACTGGTCCGGGTCGGAATGGACGGAGCACGTCATGGACGGTGCCGTCCCGGGCACCGACCCACCTCCCCGCCACACCGGGCGCGAGGCTTCCTAGGCCGGAAGCCGGGAGCCGGGCGGTCCTGGGACACCCAGGGCGGACACTTATGCTCCGTTGAATGCCCCGTGCGGGAGACGAACGGCCCACTCCGCCGCGCCTTCCTCCTGAACTGCCCTTGGAGCGCAACCAGAAGCTCACCCCTGGTTGCGAAATCGGTGGCCGCACCATCCGGGGCGAGTACCCGGACGCGCAGCTCGAAGGCATGGTCGTCGAGGACGCGCGCATCGTCCGTTCGTCGTTCATCGGGGCCGATCTCAGCCGCCTGAGCCTGGTCGACGTCCTGGTGGAGGGAAGTGACTTGTCCGGCGCGGACATGGAAGAGGCGTCTTTCCAGCGGGTGGCCTTCAAGGATTGCCGACTTTCCGGTGTGCGCCTCCCACGGACACGGATGCGGGATGTCTCCTTCTCCGAGGTGAGGCTCGACAACGGAAACTTCCGAATGAGTACGGGTGAGCGAGTGCTCTTCGATCACGTCAACCTGGTGCGAGCCGACTTCTACTCGGCGAACCTGACGAGCGCACGCTTCTTCGACTGCGACCTGACGGGCGCCGATCTGGCGGAAACAAGGTTCCCGGGCGCCCGATTGCACGGATCGATCCTCTTGGAACTCAAGGGTGGCGAGTATCTGCGCAACGTCGTCATCGACAGCTCGCAAGTGCTCCCCCTGGCCATCGGCGTGTTCGCCGGCTTGAATATTCGCGTCGAGGACGAGCGGGAGCCTCCGGACGCCTGAGGGGCGAACTAGGCGTTCCGTGCGAACTCGAGGATTGCCTCCAGAACCGGGTCGTAGCCGTCGGTGGTGTCTACCCGGAGCAGGGGAACGCTGTCGGACGGAAACTGATAGTCCTGCCAACGGAACGTCTCTTTTTTCATCGAGTCGAGCACCTCCTCATCGGGATGAGCCGCCAGTCGGACGGGGTCGTTCATCCGCAGACGAAAACGCTCCGTCGCGACTACCGGTGACGTGGAGCACTCGATGATTCGGCAATCGGCCACGTCAAGAAACGGACGCAGCTCCTCCTGGGCGAGATGACTGATGAAGGCCGCTTCGGCCACCACCGAGCTGCCGCCGGTGAGCAGTACGCTCAGCGTCTCGAAGAAGAGCTCATACGCCTTCGGGGCGATCGATGCCCCCCACTGTGGCCGCCCGATGCCGGACCCGTGAACCACTCCTTCTTTGATCTCATCCCGCGACACCATTGGACAGGGAATCCGATGCGCGATCCGGCGGGCGAGCGTCGTCTTTCCCGTGCCTGGAGGACCAGCGACAACGACGAGCAGCGGCTTCCGCGGCATCAGTAACCGCTTTCGGACAGGTCGGGGCGGGTCGGACCGCGTTACGCCGGGGGGAACGGGACCACGTCGCCGTCCTCCTCCAGGAGGCGTTCGTCCACGAGGATCGGCGCCGCCACCGGCATGCGTAGGGCGAGGACGATCCCGTCGGAGGGACGGCAGTCGACGCGCTCGCGGCCACCCGGGGTCATCAGATCGATCTCGGCGATGTAGTTGCCCGCCTCGCGGCCGACCAGCCGCACCGCGACCACGTCTATCCGTGCCCTCTGCAACACCAGCATGAACAGTTCGTGCGTCATCGGCCGCCGCGAGGCCAAACGGCGCAGCGCCTGCGCCATGGCCGTGCCCTCGGGGAGGCCCACGGGGAAGACGAGAGCCCGCATCGGGGGCTCGGTCTCCACGAGCGTGACCGATGGGAACTGCTGGGGCAGCTCGAGCGACACGTCCTCGACGTCCATGACCCGGAAGGTCGCCGCGGGGACCGCGGCGGGCTCGGGTTCCGGCGTGGCTGCGGCTGTCGGTCCGGCGTGGTCCGCCTCCGCCTCCGAGGGTGCCTCCGCCTCCGAGGCGGCCTCCCCCGGCCGGACGTCGGTCAACGGAATCTCCGGCGGGCGCCGACGCTGAGGGCCAGGCCCACCGCGGCGAAGAAGACCAGGACGGCAGTGCCCCCGTAGCTCAGGAAGGGCAGCGGAATGCCCGTGATCGGCATGATGCCCATGGTCATGCCGGCGTTCTGGAACGCGCTGAACGCGATGAAGGCGAAGAGGCCGGAGCACACCAGGCGGCCGAAGATGTCACGGGCCTTCACGGCGGCCCGCAGCACCCGCCAGGCGATGATCCCGAGGAGGGCCAGGACGGCCACGGCGCCCACGAACCCGAGCTGCTCGCCGACGGCGGTGAAGATGAAGTCCGTCTGCTGCTCGGGCACATAACCCAGGTTCGTCTGCGCCCCGTGGCCGATGCCCGATCCGAACAAGCCGCCCGACCCGATGGCGTTCTCCGCCTGTTGTTTGTTGTAGATGGCGGACTGCACGTAGGGGTTGTTGCTGTGCGAGCTGGGGTTCAAGAACGCCGTCAGCCGGGCGATCTGGTAGTGGTGCAGCAGTCCGCTGGCGACGGCCACGAGCACCACGAGCGCCGTGCCGACGAGCAGCATGACGAGGATCCGGATGGGCAGTCCTGCCACGGCCAGCATCACGAGCAGCACGATGATCATGATCATCGCCGTGCCCAGGTCTGGTTGTGCGAGCACGAGCAGGATCGGGATGCCCGCCATGATCAGAAGGCGGAAGACGTCGCGCCAGGCCAGGCCGTCCTCGTCGCGGCGCGCGCAATACGTGGCGATGGCCAGGATCAACGCGAGGACGGCGAATTCTGAAGGTTGGAGCTGCAGGGGCCCGATGCTGAACCAGCGGGCTGCGCCCTGGGCGCTGCTGCCGACGACGAAGACGCCGACCAGCGCCAGCACGATGAGCCAATACGCGAGGTTGGCCAGGGGTTCGAGCCGGCGATAGTCGAACACCGCGAGCGCCACCATGGTGATGAGGCCGAGCACCACGAAGAGGCCTTGCTTCTTGAGGAAGGTCTTGGGGTCGTCCCCCGACGCCAAGAGGGTGCCGCGCGTCGCCGTGTAGACCATGACCACGCCGATCGCCGAAACGATCAAAGTGGCCAGTACGAGCACGAAGTCGAAGGCAGGGACGTGCCGACGGGCGGCAACGCTTGTTCGGGCCAATGTGGTCATAGCGGTGATTCGGGGACACAATATCGGCCATGACCTCGCCCTCCCTGGCGTCCCTCCCTGCCCAGATGGGGGCGGTCGCGGAAGGTGGAGGCTGGCTCTACCACCTGTTGGTGAAGCTGGGGGTCAGCCCGGACACCGCCTCCACGGTCACCGACCTGATCGTCCGCCCGCTCAGCATCCTCGTGGTCGTGCTGGTCTCGCTGCTGGTGGCCCGCTATGGCGCCAAGGCGATCCGCCGCACGCTCGACCGGGTCGCCAACCAGGCGGCGCAGCGGTCCGGATCCCAGCGCGCCGGGGCCCGCGTCAACACCATGACGGGGCTCGTGGCGAACGTCTGGCGCTTCTTCGTCTTCGTCGTGGCGGCGGCCATCGTCCTCGGCATGTTGGGCATCAACCTGACGCCGCTGCTGGCCAGTGCCACCATCATCGGAGCCACGCTGGGCTTCGGCGCGCAGCAGATCGTGCGCGACTACTTCTCCGGCGTGCTGATGACGATGGAGGACCAGTTCAACGTCGGCGACTCCCTCACGGTGGGCGGCGTGACCGGGGTCGTCGAGGAGGTGACGCTGCGCCTCACCCGCTTCCGCGGCGTCGACGGCACGCTCTACACCATCCCGAACGGCGACATCCGCCTCAACGGCAACCTCTCGCGCGGCTGGGCGCGCGCCGTCGTCGACCTCATCCTGCCGGGCGGCGCGGCGGCCGACATCGACGCGGTCCGCCAGATCGTGGAGGACGCGGCGCGGCGTGTGGCGGCGCGGCCGGAGTTCTCGGGTCGCAGCACGGAGCCTCCGTCGCTCGTAGCCGTGCGGGATGCGGACGCCGCCACCATGACCGTGCGCGTCATGCTGCACACCGTGCCCTCGCAGCGCGACGCACTCACGACAGCGTTGCGCGAAGAGGCGGTCGTCGCGTTGGCCCGCGAGGGCAAGTGGCCGGCCGAGGTGGCGAACTAGTACGCAGCCGGGCTCAGTCGCCGAGCGCGCGCGCCGGCCCGCCACATCGCCTCGACGGGCGGCTCCCGGCCGGTCCAGAGCGCGAGTTGTGCCGCGGCCTGGTGGACGAGCATGCCCAGCCCGTCGAGCGGCCGGGCGCCCGCCCGGGCTGCCGCGGCGAGCCACGCGGTCGGCCGCGGCGCGTAGACCAGGTCCGCCGCCACCTGGCCCTCGTGCAGCCACTCCGGCGGCACCGGCCACTCCCCGATGTCCGCACCCGGGACGCCCGCCATGCCGAGCGGCGTGGCGTTGACCACGAGGTCTGCCGCCCCCGCGACCTGGGCGAACGCGCCCGAGTCCGGGCCCGCCGCACCTCCAACAACGACCCCTGCGGCACCCGCCAGCGCGGCCGCGGGCACCGCCCGCTCGGGCGTCCGGTTCCACACGGCCACTTCGGAGGCCCCGGCCTGCGCCAGTGCCAGCACGACCGCGCGGGCGGCGCCCCCCGCGCCCACCACGAGGCAGCGTCGGCCCGCGGGGTCGAAGCCGACCCCGCGCGCCAGCGACGCGACGAAGCCTTCGCCGTCGGTGTTCGTCCCGGAGAGGTGGCCCTCCCGGTTCGTCACGCAGTTCACCGCGTCCAGGCGGCGCGCCACGTCGCTGCACTCGTCCACCAGCGCGGCCACGTCGGCCTTGTGGGGCATGGTGACCGAGAGACCCGTGACGCCCGCCCGGCGCATGTCGTCGAGCGCCTCGCCCGCCCGCCCGAGCGGGATTTCGAAGGCGAAAGAACGCCACGTCCCGCGCAGGCCGAGGGCGGCGAACGCGGCGTTGTGCAACACCGGCGAGAGCGAATGCGCGACGGGACTCCCGATCACCCCGACCAGCGTCGTGCCGGACCCGGTCTGGGCCCGGGCTTCTCGCATGGTCCGCGGCGCCCGGGCCTGCGGGGTCCCCGGCGGACCCGGATGCTCAGGGGAGGCCACGGGACTTGGCCAGCTGCTCGTTGGCCAACTGTTCGGCGTAGGTGTCGGAAAAGGCGAGGGTGCCGTCTTTCGACACGAGGACGAAGTAGAGCCAGGCGCCCGGCGGCGGGTGTACGGCAGCCGACAGGGCATCGGTCGAGGGCATGCAGATGGGCGTCGGCGTCAGGCCGGCGTTGAGGTACGTGTTGTACGGCGACTTGATCTGTTCGTCTTGCGCCGTCACCGGGCCCCCGTCCTGCCCGAGGGCGTAGAGCACGGTCGAGTCCATGTCGAGCGTGATGCCCTGCGCCAGGCGGTTGTAGATCACCCGGGCGACGTCGGGCATGTTCTTCGGGTAGTAGCCCTCCTTCTCCACGATCGACGCCACGGTGATGACCTGGTAGGGCGTCATCCCCAGCGCCGCCGCCGAGGCCGTGCTCAGTCCCACCGCCGTGGCCTGGCTGTCGAAGCGCGTCACCATCTTCTGCAAGATGCTCAGGTCCGGCTCACCGGGCAGCACGAGGTAATTGCCGGTGCCCAGCATGCCTTCCAGATTGTTGGAGCCCGGCGGCGAGAAGACGGAGTGCACGGCGCCGCTCGAGGCGGTCTTCTGGAACCCGCCGGGCGCGTGCCCGGGCAGGCTGTCGACCTGGGCCGCCACCTCGGCCAGCGTGAAGCCGGGCCGCACGTCGATCGCGAAGATGTTGGGCCCGGCGGCGAACTGGGCCCGCACGTCCGCGAAGGACATGTTCTCGTGCAGCGCGTAGCTGCCCGGCAGGACGCTCGGCGTGCCGTGGAAGATGGTCGAGAACCGGAAGGCCAGCGAACTGCCGATCACGTGGTGGGCGCTCAGCGACGAGAGGATGGCGTCGAACGACTCGCCCTCGTTGACCGTCACCACCACCTGCGGGCCCTCGGGACCCAGCGCGGCCGACTCGAGCTCGTACCAGAGCGTGAACGCGAGGAGGAGAACGAGCAGGCCGCCGCCGACGAGGGCGACGATCCGGCGCCGGCGGCGGACCCGGGCCGCCCGCGCGGTCCGGCGGCTCTCCCGGGTCTCTTCGTCCTCCGGCGCACCCTCGTCGGGCTCGTCGTGGAGCGGCCGTCGCTCCGGCGGCTCGGACGGGTCCGACGGCTCGGACGGGTCGTAGGGCCCGGTCACGTCACGCCGTCCGGTCCAGCCACGACTGCAGCAGCACCATGGCGGCGGCGCTGTCGACGACGGCGCGGGAGGACTTGTCGGTGCGGCCCGCCGCCCGCAGGTTGCGCTGCGCCTCCACCGTGGTCAGCCGCTCGTCGGCGGTCTCCACGGCGATCCCGAGCGGTTCGAGCGCGGCCCGCAGTGACGCCGCCTCGTCCAGTGCGGCCCGGGCCGCCCGGCCCCGCTCCCCCGACAGGCTGAGGGGCACGCCCACGACGACTGTCGAGGCCTCGGTCTCGCGCACGGCCTCCATCACGGCCGCCCGGTCCCGCGCCGCGTCGCCGCTGCGCTCAATCGTCCCCCACGGGCTCGCCAGGGTCCGCCCGCTGTCGCTGTAGGCCACGCCGATGCGCCGGGCCCCCAGGTCGAGCGCCGCCACCCGGCCGCGGCCGCGCCCGTCCGCGGGCTCACGCCCGTGCTCCTCGTCCGTCACGCCGACAGCAGTCGCTCCGCCTCGGCCAGCGCCGCGCCGATCTGCGAGGGGTCATTGCCGCCGGCCTGCGCCACCTCCGGCGAGCCGCCCCCGCCGCCGCCCACCATCTTCCCGAGCGCCTTGACCAGCTCGACCGCGTCCGGCGAGCCGCCGGTCGCGGCCGCGATCGCCACCTTGGAGCCGTCCGGCGAGCCGCCGAGGACGACGGCGCGCACCCCGTCGTGGCGCAGGACGGCCTGGGCCAGGTTCTGCAGCGCCTTGGAGTCGACCTGGTCGCGCCGTGCCACCACGAGGCCGCCCGACGCGGCCGCCCCCGCGGCCAGCGTGGAGGCCTCCGCCTCGCTCGACTGCTGGCGCAACGACGCCAGTTCCTTCTCCGCGTCACGCTGGCGCTCCATCAGCCGCTCGATCGCCGCCGCCAGCTCCTCGGGCTCCGTCCGCAGCAGCGCGGACGCCTCACGCACCAGCTCTTCGCGCTCCTTGGCCCGCTGCAACGAGACCTTGCCGGTCACGGCGAACACCCGGCGTGTGTTCGATCCGATGGAGCCCTCCGACAGCAGCGTGATCGGCCCGATCTGGCCCAGCGAGTCGACGTGCGTCCCGCCGCAGAACTCCAACGATGCGGGGCCCGCCTGCACCACGCGCACCGACTCGCCGTACTTGTCGCCGAAGAAGGCGATGGCGCCCATCTTCTCGGCATCCTGGCGCGACGTCTCGGTGGTCTCCACGTCGACGTCGGTGAGGACGGCGTCGTTCGCCAGCTCGAACACCGCATCGAGCTCGTCGCGCGTCGGCTGGGCGTGATGCGAGAAGTCGAACCGTAGATACTCCGGCCCCACCAGCGACCCCTGCTGGCGCACGTGCTCGCCCAGCACCGCCCGCAGAGCCGAGTGCAGCAGGTGCGTCGCAGTGTGGTTGCGCCGGATCGCCTCCCGGCGCTCCCCGTCGATCGTCGCCAGCGCGTCCTGCCCCGCCGTCATGTCGCCGCTCAGGCGCGCCTTGTGCGCCACCAGTCCCGGCACCGCGTACTGGGTGTCGTAGACGTCGGCGATGCCCGATTCGGTCACGATGGTGCCGGTGTCGCCGATCTGGCCGCCCTGCTCGGCGTAGAAGGGCGTCCGGTCCAGGAACACCTCCACCGTGCGCCCGGCCGTCGCCTCGCCGCTCCCGCCGCTGGCGCTGTCCCGGTGGTCGCCCGACCCCTCCAGCACGGCGACGATGCGGGCGGGCACCTCGTAGTTCTGGAGGCCCCGGCCGACGAACGCGGTGGCACCCTCGGCCTCGAGCAGTGCCCGGTAGGCGCTCTCGTCGCCCGCCCGCGACGTCTTCGCCGCGGCACGCGCCCGCTCGCGCTGTTCGGCCATGGCCGCATCGAAGCCGGACCGGTCCACCTCCACGCCGGCCTCGCGTGCGAGCTCCTCGGTCAGTTCGACCGGGAAGCCGTGCGTGTCGTGCAGGGTGAAGGCCACGTCGCCCGGCAGCACCTTCTCGCCGGTGGCGAACGCCTCTTCCAACCGGCTCAGCCCCGCCCGCAGCGTGCGGTCGAACCCGGCCTCTTCGCGGGCCACGACGTTGACGATGAGGTCGTGCTGGGTGCGCAGGTTGGGGTAGGCCTCGCCCAGCACCTCGGCCGCCGCCTGCACCAGCGTGGGCCCTATCGGCTTGTCGCAGCCGATCCGCCGCGCCGCCATCACGGCGCGCCGCACCACCCGGCGCAGCACGTAGCCTCGTCCCTCGTTGGCCGGCAGCACGCCGTCGGCCACGAGCATGGACATGGCGCGGCCGTGGTCGGACAGCACCCGCAGCGCGACGTCCGTCTTCTCGTCGGTCCCGTAGGCCGTGCCGAGGACGGAGGCCGCCGCGTCGATGATCGGCAGAAACAGGTCGGTGTCGAACATGGAATCGTGCCCCTGCAGGACGGGCAGGATCCGTTCGAGGCCCGCCCCCGTGTCGATGTTCTTGCGCGGCAGCTCGGTGAGGACGCCGTCGGCGTCGCGGTTGTACTGCATGAAGACGAGGTTCCACATCTCGACGAAGCGCTCGCTGCCGCCGTGCTTGGGCCCGCCGTCGTGCCCGTATTCCTCGCCTTTGTCGATGAAGATCTCCGAGTCGGGGCCGCAGGGACCGGTGTCGCCCATGGCCCAGAAGTTGTCCTCGTCGCCCATGCGCTGGATGCGCTGGGGCGGCACGCCGATCTGGTCGATCCAGATCTGCTCGGCCTCGTCGTCGCTCTCGTGCACGGTGATCCAGAGGCGGTCGCCATCGAGCCCGAAGACCTCGGTGAGCAGCTCCCAGGCCATCGGGATGGCCTGGTCCTTGAAGTAGTCGCCGAAGCTGAAGTTGCCCAGCATCTCGAAGAAGGTGCAGTGGTACGTGTCGGTGCCGATGATGTCGATGTCCGGCGTCCGGAAGCACTTCTGAATGGACGTGGCCCGGGGCCAGGGCGCCGGCTCCTGGCCGAGGAAGTACGGCTTGAAGGGCACCATGCCCGCGATCGTGAAGAGGACCGAAGGGTCGTGCGGGATGAGGCTGGCTGACGGGACGACGGTGTGGCCGCGTTCTGCGAAGAAACGCGTGAACGCCGCCCTCAATCCGTTGGCGTCCATCGCCCCAGCTTACCGGGCTGAAATGCGAGGCCGGAGGCGGTGCGAGGGCGCTTGAGGCGGGCCGAGGCTGGTCAGGCCCCCGACATGCCGACGATGGGTTTGTTCAGCCGGATGCTGCCGGTGGAACCGTAGAAGTTCGCGTCGCCGAAGCTGAAGATGCCGCCGTCCGCCGCCACGAGCCAGTAGCCGTTGCCGGTCTGGGTCGCCGCCATGCCGACGATGGGCTGGTTGAGGCGGGTGGCCCCCATGCTGCCCCAGAAGTTCGTGCTGCCGAAGCTGAAGATGCCACCGTCGGCCGCCACCAGCCAGTAGCCACCGCCGTTCGGGCTGGCCGCCATGCCGACGATGGGCGAGTTGAGGACGAGCGCGCCGGTGGAGCCGAAGAAGTTGGCGTCGCCGTAGCTGAAGATGCCGCCGTCGGAAGCGACCAGCCAGTAGCCGCGGCCGTCGGGCGTGGCCGCCATCCCCACGATGGGTTTGTTGAGGTGCATCGCCCCGGTCGAGCCGTAGAACTGCGCGTTGCCGAAACTGAAGATGCCACCATCGGACGCGACCAGCCAGTAACCCTGGCCGTCGGGCGTGTCGGCCATGCCGACGATGGGTTTGTTAAGCGGCCGCCCACCCATGGAGCCGTTGAAGTGGGCGTCCCCGAAGCTGAAGATGCCCCCGTCGGAGGCGACCAGCCAGTAGCCGTTGGAGGTGGGCGTGGCGGCCATGCCGACCACCGGCTTGACCAGCGGCGTGCCGCCCATGCTGCCCCAGAAGGTGGCGTCGCCGAAGTCGAAGACCCCGCCGTCGGACGCGACGAAGCGGTACCCCTGCCCGCAGTTGGTGGCGCCGCCGAAGCCGTAGTGGTCCGCCGACGATGTGGCGGAGACGCCCTGGGGGTTGGTGACCGTCACATCGATGCACACGGGGAACGCGGCGTTGGGCGGGATCACCGTGAGGGTCGTCGCCGTCTGCGACACGATCTGCCCGGTGCCGACCGCCCCGAAGTTGACCGACGTCGCGCTCTGCAGGCCGCCCCCGGTGATGGTGACGTCGCCGCCGCCGCTCACGGGCCCGGTGGACGGGCTCACCGAGGCGACGGAGGGGCAGCCACCCCCGCCTTGGAGCGCGGTGACCAGGTTCTGGTACACGGGTGACCCGAGGCCGCTGGCGGCGTCGTAGCCGGAGCCGGCGGCGAACTGGCTGCCGTTGGAGTTGGTGAAATCGTTGTTGCCTGACGTGATGTCGGTGTAGTCGCCACCGCTGTCCGCGGCGTAGAGGGTCGGGCCGACACGGCCGAGCTTGTTGTAACACCCCTGGTTCGTGTCGGCGAAGAAGCCGGCGTTGGAGGGAGCGGCGACACTGGTGCCGCCGAAGCCGATCCAGGCGCCGTTCCAGTAGGCGATGACACCGCCGTGCTCCGGGTTGGCTGACATGACGATGTCGGGCACGGCGCGACAGCCGGTGGCGGTTCCGAGGCCGCAGGGGTCGGTGTCGGGACCGGACGCCGTGGGCTGGCCCGGGTTGCGCGGCCACTCGAGGCTGTAGCCCCCGCCGCTGGCGCCGGCGTTCGACGTCGTCTCCGCGCAGACGGGGCCGAGCCCGCCCTGGCAGTCGTTCCACACCACCTGCGAAGAGGCGGAAGCGCTGGGCATGGTGGTCCCGCCCGCGCTCACCACGTTGGGCTGGGAGCCGGGGTCGTCGACGCCCAGAGTCTCGCTGCCGTTCACCGGGAAGCAGTCCTCGGAGCCGGCGTCGCCCGAGGCGGCGATGATCGTCTGGCCCTGCATGGCCATGCGGGAGAAGATCTCGTTCTCGGTCTGGCGGTCGCTCGCCGGCGTGATGAGGGCCTCACAGTTGCCCCAGCTCGTCGTGACCACCTGGGCGGTGTCGTCGCTGGCGATGCGGTTGAAGAGATCGAAGGCCTGGGCGTCGTTGTTGTTGGGCGCCTCGTAGACCATGAGGGTGGCCGACGGGGCGCTGACCGCGGCGAGCTCGGTGTCCAGCGCGGCCTCGCCCCGTCCCTGGAGCGGGCCCCCCGGTCCGCCGTCGATGTAGATGTCGTGGATCGGGTTGGACAGGCCGTAACAGGCCTGGAAGTTGGCGAAGTCGCTCAGGGAGTACTGCTCGAACTCGACGATGGCGATGGTCTGGCCGAGGCCGGTCCGGCCCTGGTTGAAGAGCTGGTTCAGCGTGTAGATGCTCGCCAACTGCGTCGAGGTGTACGTCCCGGGCATGGTGAGGGCCGCGGCGCTGGCGGCGCCGCAGGCCTGGGGCGGGGTGGCGTGGGCGAGGGCGTGGCTCTGGGCCGGGCTCTGCGGGGCGGGCGTGGTGGGCGTGGCTGGCGTGGCGGGGGTGTTGGGGGAACCGCTCGGCGTCTGGGTCCCCTGCGCCGAGCGCATCCGCACCATCGCGTTCTCGTGGAAGAGGCCGTCGAGACCGACGACCCCGGTCACCTCGCCGGCCAGCGACGCCGGGACGGTCGGCGCCGACGTGTTGACGATGGCATTGGCCTGGCCGGTTCCGGGCAGGCGGACCGTTTCGAGTGAGGTGCCCAGGGCGGACGACACGACGGCGGCCGCGCCGCTCACCGGCAGCAGGCTGCTGCCCGGCTCGGGAGTGCCGACCGTCAGCCCCTCGGCGCGCAGCGTCGAACTGACCTGGTCGACCTCAGCCGCGCTCGGGCCGTACTCGGCGGCAAACTCGTTGGCGGTGAGGTAGTGGCGGTAGTCGGGCGAACCGGGCGTGGACACGGCGTTCACGGCTGCGGCCAGCCCCGACGGGTTCTGACCGGCCAGCGAGACGTCGAGGTGGAGCACCGTGTCCGCCGGCGCGGTGCCGAGCTTGGTCGTGTCGGAGGGGAGGGCGGGCACGGCCTGGGGCAGCGCGACGCGCGGCAGGACGGCCGCGCCGGCGCCGAGGCCGGCCGCGCCCGTCGGCCCCACGGCCGGGGCGAGGACCCCGACGCAGAACAGGACCGCACCGGCCGCCGCCCCCGTCAGCGCGGCCTTGCGCTGTGCCCGTCTCACGAATCGGCCTCCTGTCCAGACTCCGCCGCGTCGTCCGCCATGCCGTTTTTTCCGATTTCCTCGATCCCGGGCGGCGGCTCGTAGTACACCCGTTCCTCGAGCGCCCCAGGACGATACTGCTGCGTCTGCGCCCCTGCGGGGTCGTCGTGGGGGTAGACGTAGCCCTCGCCGTGCCCCTGCGTGGCCGCGCCCCGGTAGTGGGCGTCCCGCAGGTGGCTCGGCACCTCCTGGTTGACCGCCGACCGGACGTCCTCCTGGGCCCGTCCCAGGGCCACGACGACCGCGTTCGACTTCGGGGCCCGGGCCAGGTAGATGACGGCCTCGGCCAGGTTGAGCGCCGCCTCCGGGAGGCCGACGTGCTCGACGGCCCGGGCGGCGGCCTCCGCCACGAGGAGGGCCTGGGGGTCGGCCATCCCGATGTCCTCGCTCGCCAGGATGATCATGCGACGCGCCAGGAAGCGCGGGTCCTCGCCGGCTTCGAGCATGCGGGCCATCCAGTAGAGGCCGGCGTCGGCATCGGAGCCGCGGACGCTCTTGATGAGGGCGCTGATCTGGTCGTAGTGCTCGTCCGCCCCCTGGTGGAACAGGCGCCCGTCCCGGGCCCGGGCCATGTCGTCCATGGTGAGCGTCACGCGCTCGGAGACGCCGTCGTCAGCGCCGGCGCGGGCCAGGGCCGCGGCCACCTCAATGGTGGTCAGGACCGCGCGGGCGTCCCCCTCGCTCGCGGCGACGACC
Organism: uncultured Acidimicrobiaceae bacterium; assembly: GCA_963834405.1. GTDB lineage: Bacteria > Actinomycetota > Acidimicrobiia > Acidimicrobiales > RAAP-2 > Bog-473. The sequence continues at coordinate 284,983 of CAWIBX010000007.1, forward strand.
GCGTCGAGCGCCTCCTCGTCGGCGTCGGCCTCCTCGAGCTCAAGGCCGCGCTGCGCGATCGTGCGCAGGTTGTCCGGCGTAAGCGGCCGCAGCCGCCACAGCGAGGCGCGGCTCATGAGCGGCGGGTTGACCTCGAAGAAGGGGTTCTCCGTCGTGGCACCGATGAGGACCACGAGCCCGTCCTCCACCGCGGGGAGCAGCACGTCCTGCTGTGCCTTGTTGAAGCGGTGCACCTCGTCGATGAACAGCATGGTGCCCTGGCCCTGCTCCCCCAGCCGGCGTTCCGCCTCGGCCAGCGCCTCGCGTACGTCCTTCACGCCCGACGCCGTCGCGGACAGCGTCACCATGTGCTTCGCCGTGGTCTCGGCGAGGAGGCGCGCCAGCGTCGTCTTCCCCGTGCCTGCCGGTCCCCACAGGATGGCGGAGCCGACCTTGTCCGCCTCGGCCAGCGTGCGCAGCGGCGCGCCCGGGCCGACGAGATGCTCCTGTCCGACTATCTCGTCGAGCGTGCGGGGTCGGAGCCGTGCGGCCAGTGGCGCCTGCCGCTTCAGACGGCGATCGGCGGCGTCGGCGAACAGGCTCACGGGGGTGGACGGCGGGGCGGTGCCGTTTATCCGGACTACTCGGAGGCCGGGGACGCCGGGGACCCCGACGAGCTCGGCGGCGTCACGACGCGGATCCCGAGCTCGGCCAGTGCCGCCGGCGGCAGCGGTGTCGGCGCGCCGGTCAGCGGGTCGGCCCCCGACTGTGTCTTCGGGTACGCGATGACCTCGCGGATGTTCTCCTCGCCGCTCAGGATCGCAGCCAGGCGGTCCACCCCGAACGCGAAGCCGGCGTGGGGCGGGGCGCCGTAGCGGAACGCGCCGAGGAGGAACCCGAAGCGGGCCTCGGCCTCATCGGGCCCGATGCCGAGCGCGCCGAACACCTGCGACTGGATGTCGCGCCGGTGGATACGGACGCTCCCGGATCCGAGCTCCCATCCGTTCAACACCAGGTCGTAGGCCTGCGAGCGCACGGCGAACGGATCCGTCGTGAGCAGAGGCAGGTCCTCGGCATACGGCATGGTGAACGGATGGTGGGCCGGTTGCGGATTGCCGTCGGCGCCGACACCCTCGAACATCGGGAAGTCCACGACCCAGATATAGCGGTGCGGTCCCTCGCCGACCGGAGGCGACCCGAGAGCGCTGCGGAGCGTGCCCAGCACCTCGCAGGCGGTGCGGTACTCGTCGGCCACCGCAAGGACCAGGTCCCCTTCGTGCGCTTCGGTCCGGCTCAGGACGGCGGTGCTCTCCTCCGACGAGAGATGGCGAGCTAGGGGGCCATCGAGGGCCAACCCATTCCCCCCAGAAGAAGCGACCACCTCGCCCCCGACAACCCGGAACCACGCTAGTCCCGCTGCACCGGCACGCCTCGCCTGTTCTGTGAGTTCGTCCAGACGTGACCGCGGCAAGCGTGCACTCCCGGTTACCACCAGCGCCTTGACCGTGGGAGCCGAGAACGCCTTCACCTCGGTCCTCTCGAAGTCGGCGCTGAGGTCGACCAGTTCCATGCCGAAGCGGAGGTCGGGCTTGTCCGTGCCGAAGCGGTCCAGCGCGTCGGCCCACGTGATGCGTTCGATCGCGGGCGGGCGCTCCCCCGTCGCCGCCTCGGCCGCGTCGAGCACCGCCTCGGAGACGAAGGCCATGACGTCGTCCTGGGAAGCGAACGAGCACTCCATGTCGAGCTGCGTGAACTCGAACTGCCGGTCGGCGCGGAGATCCTCGTCGCGCAGGCAGCGGGCGATCTGGAAGTAGCGGTCGAAGCCGCCCACCATGAGCAGCTGCTTGGCCAGCTGCGGGCTCTGCGGCAGCGCGTAGAACTTCCCATGGTGCAGACGCGCCGGCACCGAGAACTCGCGCGAGCCCTCGGGGGTCGGGGCCCACAGCAGCGGCGTCTCGATCTCCACGAAGCCTTGGCGGTCCATGGCGGCTCGGATCGCCGCGTTGACTCGGGCCCGCAGGCGCAGGTTCTTCTGCATGCGCGGCCGGCGCAGGTCGACGTATCGGTACTTCAGCCGGACGGGCTCGTCCGCCTCCGCCCGGTCGTCGACGCCGAAGGGCGGCGGTTCGGCCTCGTTGAGCACCTCCACGGTGCAGTCCTGGATCTCGATGTCACCCGTTTCGAGCGCGGCGTTCTCCATCCCGGCGGGCCGGTGTCGCACGGTTCCCGTCACGGCGATCACCCACTCGCTGCGCACGTCGACCGAGCCGTCGACGACACATTGGATGACGCCCGAGTGGTCGCGCAGGTCCACGAACGCGAGGTGCTCGCCGTGCTCGCGTCGGCGCGCCACCCAGCCACAGAGCCGCACCGTGGTGCCGACGTTTTCCGGACGGAGGACGCCGCACAGGTGCGTGCGCATGGCCGTCGGCTGGTTCGGGTATTCGTCGTGGCGGGTCATGGCGTCAGGGGGCGTCCGAGTTGTCGTCGAGCATCGGCGGCTCGGCAAGGTGCGGGTGCGGATGCAGATGGCGGTCAACGTCGTTGTCCGAGCCTTCGGCGAACGCGGCGTTGGCCAGGAAGCTCTTCAGCTCGGCCACCACGGCGTCCCGGGGGACCGTCCGCTGCTCCTCGCTGCTGCGCAGCGGCCGCAACCCCACCGTGCCCTCCGCCACCTCTTGGGGCCCGACCACCAGGGCGACGAGCGCCCCGGAGCGGTCGGCCGACTTGATCTGTGACTTCATGGATCGCCCGTCGAAGGCACGGTCGGCCCGCAGCCCGGCCCGCCGCAGCTCGGCAGTCAGCGTGACCGCGGACTCGCCGCCGGCGGTGTCGATGACGTACGCGTGCAGCGGGCGCGCCGCCACGGCGGCGCCTGTCGGGAAGACGCTCTCGGCGTCGCACGCCAGGAGCACACGCTCCACGCCGATGCCGAAGCCGATCCCGGGCGTCGGGTCGCCGCCGAGCAGCTCGACCAGCCCGTCGTAGCGGCCGCCGCCGCCGATCCCGTTCTGCGCCGCGTCGAGCGCGTCGGCCGCGAACTCGAACGTGGTGCGCGTGTAGTAGTCGAAGCCCCGTACCAGGCGGTGGTCGATTTCATAAGCGACGCCGAGCGCGTCCAGTCCGGCGCGCACCCGGTCGAAGTGCGCACGGCAGGGGTCGCAGAGGTGGTCGAGGAAGCGGGGCGCATCCTCGGTGGCGGCGCGGCACTCGGGCGTTTTGCAATCGAGCACACGCAGGGGGTTCTCCAGGTGGCGCTCGCGGTGCGCCGGGCACAGCTGGTCAGCGCGCTCGGCCAGGAAGGCGCCCAGGAGTGCGACGTACCCCGGCTTGCAGACGTCGTCGCCCATGGAGTGCAGCTTGAGCGTCACCTGCCGCAGCCCGAGCCGCGCAAAGAAGTCGTGCGCCAACGACACGACCTCGACGTCCTCGTCGGCGTCCTCCACGCCGAGCGCCTCGACACCCAGCTGGTAGTGCTGGCGGTAGCGGCCCTGCTGGGGGTTCTCGTGGCGGAACGACGGAGCTACGTACCACGCCTTCCAGGGCGGGACGGGGTGGTGCTGCACGTAAGCACGAGCGATCGGCGCGGTGCCCTCGGGCCGCAGGGCCATCAGCTGGCCGTCGCGGTCCTCGAAGACGTACATCTCCTTGCCCACGACCTCACTGCCCTCGCCGATGCCGCGCAGGAAAACACCGGCGTGCTCGACGATCGGTGTCAGCGTGAGGCCGTAGCCGGCCGCCTCGACGAGACCTGCGAACCGGCCCACGGTCTCCTCCCAGCGGCGGGACTCTGGCCACAGGACGTCGTGCATGCCCTTGGGCGTGCGGAGCGCAGCTGGTGCCGCCGCGTCCGATCCCGGCAGCACAGGCGCGGTGGCCGACCCTGATCCGGCTCCGGACGCGGCAGAACCCGCCGTCATGGGGTGGTCCTCACGTTCGGGGTCAGACTTTCTTGCCAGGGAGCTGACGATACGCGTCGAACACCCCGTCGAGATGCTTCAATGCGCTGATCAGTGAGTGCAGATGCGTCGGGTCGGCCAGCTCGACGTCGAAGGCCATCCGGCTGACCCGGTCCGGCGTGGTCGCCGTGCGGGCCGCCACGATGTTGAGGTGGTGCTCGGACACCACCCGGCTCACGTCGGCCAGCAGGCGGGAGCGATCGAAGGCCTGCACCTCGATCGTGGCGATGAACACGCCCTCGTTGCCGCGGTCCCACTCGACCTCGATGAGCCGCTCCTTGGACCGGTCGGCCAGGGCCGTCGCGTTCGAACAATCGGCCCGGTGCACCGATACTCCCCGGCCTTGGGTCACGAAGCCCACGATCTCGTCGCCCGGCACCGGTGTGCAGCACCGGGCCAGGTGGATCATCACGTCGTCGAGCCCTTCGACGTAGACGCCGGCCTTGGTGCGACGCCCCGCCCGCGGCGTGCGCGTCCGGGTGCCCTGCAACGCCGTGGTGGGGAGCTGCTCGTCGACCTCGCCACCGCGCAGGGCCTTGGCCAGCCGCTGCACGATCGATTGCGCCGAGACCTGGTTCTCGCCGATGGTCGCGTACAGCGCATCCAGGTCGGCCAGGTTCATGCCGTCGGCGACTTCCTGCAGTGCGGCCGAGCCCATGAGCTTGTGCAGGGGCAGGCCTTCCCGCCGCAGAGCCCGGGCCAGCTCCTCGCGGCCGTTCTCTATGGCGTCCTCACGCCGCTCACGGCTGAACCACTGGCGGATCTTGTTCCGGGCCCGCGTCGAGGCGACGATCTGGAGCCAGTCCCGCGACGGGCCGGCGGTGGGTGACTTCGACGTGAAGATCTCGACCGTGTCGGCGGAGTTGAGCTGGGTCTCGAGCGGCACGAGCCGTCCGTTCACCCGGGCGCCGATGCAGCGGTGCCCGACCTCGGTGTGGATGGCGTAGGCGAAGTCCACCGGCGTGGAGCGGGCCGGCAACGCGATGACCTTGCCCTTGGGCGTGAAGACGTAGACCTCGTCCTGTTCCAGGTCCAGCTTCAGGGCCTCGAGGAATTCGATCGGGTCGTCCGTCTGGCGGTCGACGTCCGCGATGCGCTGGAGCCACGCCATCTCCGAGGAGTGGTCTTCCTTGGACTTGTAGCCCCAGTGGGCGGCGATGCCGTACTCGGCCCGGTGGTGCATCTCCGAGGTCCGGATCTGCACCTCCACCGGCTTACCGTCGAGGCCGATCACCGTCGTGTGCAACGACTGGTACATGTTGAACTTGGGCGTGTTGATGTAGTCCTTGAAGCGGCCGTGCACGGGCGCCCAGATGGCGTGGATCGCGCCCAGAGCCGCCCAGCAGTCCTTCTCGGTCTCGACGACGACCCGTATGGCGACGAGGTCGTTGATGTCGTCGAACTCCTTGCCCCGCACGACCATCTTCTCGTAGATCGACCAGAGGTGCTTCGGCCGTCCGGTGACGTCGGCGGCGACGCCCATCTCGTCGAGGCGCTGGCGCACGTGCACGAGGACGCGCTCGAGGTACTCCTCGCGCTGGGGGGCGCGGGCGGCGACCATCTGTTCAATCTCGGCGTAGCGCTTCGGATGCAGCGTGGCGAACGCGAGGTCCTCGAGCTGCCAGCGCACCTGCTGCACGCCGAGGCGGTGGGCCAGGGGCGCGTAGACGTCGAACGTCTCCTGCGCCGTGCGGCGCTGCTTCCACTCCGGCATGACCGCGAGGGTGCGCATGTTGTGCAGCCGGTCCGCCAGCTTTATGAGCAGGACCCGCCAGTCGTCCGCCATGGCCACGAGCATCTTGCGGATGGTGGCGGCCTGCTGGGCCTCCTTCGAGTTGAACTGGAGCCGGTCGAGCTTGGTGACGCCGTCGACCACCCGGGCCACGCCGTCGCCGAAGGTCGATCCGATGGAGTCGAGCGTCAGGCCGGTGTCCTCCACGGCGTCGTGCAACAGGGCCGCGGCCACGGTCTGGGCGTCGAGCCCCAGCTCGGCCACGATGGTCGCCACCGCCACCGGGTGCGTGATGTAGGGCTCGCCCGACCGTCGGAATTGCCCCTCGTGCGCCGCCAGGGCCGTCCGCGCCGCCCGTACGATCAGCTCGGCGTCCTCGGGAGGGCTGTCCGGCCGGTGGCGGGCGAACTCGGCCAGTACGGGCGCGACGAGGTCCAAGAACGCCTGCTCACTCTGCGGTCTCCCGCCATCCTCGGTGGCGGGGGCGGCGCCGTGAGCGTCTGTCACCCGGGCCAGGGCCACCATCCATCCAGGCTACCCGCCTGGGGAAACGCCGGAAGCGACAGCCCTGTCCTCATATCCCGCGGCTGGTGGAGGGACCGAGCTCGTCGCTGTTGACGTATTGCTTCGGGTGCATCGGAGTTCGCCTTATGAATTTCCCGGAATTCTAGAAGCCCCGGCTACTGAAATTGGCCGAACTCAAGTAGGCCGATCCCGATGCACACGAACCCCTATGCCCGAGGCGTCAGCCCGAGGCGTGAGCCCCACGCGTCAGCCCAGGCGTGAGCCCCACGCGTCAGCCCCAGGGCAAGGGGCTCCACGCGTCAGCCGCAGGGCAAGGGGCTCAGCGCCGGCGCTTGCGCTTGCTCTTGCTCTTGCGGGGTCGGGGTGCGGGCGCACCCCCGCTCGGTGCCGAGGCGCCTCCGGCACGGTCCATGACCGCCGTCCCGCCACCACCGCCGCCCGATCCCCCGGTCCGTGCCGAGCCCGGCCGGATGGGCCCGCTGCGCTTGGCGGCACCGGCCCCGGACCGCTGGGCGGGCTGCGCAGGCTGCGCGGCCTGCCCGGCCTGCGCGGCAGCACTGCCACCACCACCCGTGCGCACCACCTGGCCGCCGGCCGAGATGCTCATCTGCGTGGTCATGGTCGCGGCATCGAGCGCGGAGAACGACTTCCCCAGTTCATTACGCTGCCGCAGCCGCTTCTCGATCTGCACCCACCGGTCCTCGCGCTCCTTCATCATGCTGAGCACCGGCGAGGCGATGAAGATCGACGAGTACGCCCCCGAGAGGAGGCCGACGAAGAGCGCGAGGCCGTAGGACTGCAGCGTGGTGGCGCCAAGAAGTTGCGCGCCGATCAGCAGGACCGCCAGCACCGGCAGGATGGCCACCGCGGAGGTGTTGATCGACCGAGCCAGCGTCTGGTTCATCGACAAGTTGATGAGCTGCGGATAGGTCAGGCGCCCGCTGCTGCCGATGCCCTTGGTGTTGTCGCGGACGCGGTCGAAGACGACGACGGTGTCGTAAAGGGAGTACCCGAGGATGGTCAGGATGGCGACGACCGTGTCGGGCGTGACCTGGAAGTTGAAGATGGAGTAGATGCCGACGGCGACCAGCACGTCGTGGATCATGGCGATGAAGGCGGCGAGCGCCATCTTGGGCTCGAAGCGGATGCTGATGTAGATGGCGACAACGATGAAGAAGATGATCAACGCCTTGATCGCGTCGTTGGTGATGCCCTGACCCCAGGTCGGCCCGACCGTGGTGATGGAGATCTTGTCCGCCGGCTGCGTCGTGGTCGTCGTCGACGGTGTGGTGGTCGTGGTCGTGGACGCCGTCGCGGCCGCCGCTCCTGCCTTCGCCGTGGTCGTCGTGCTCGGCTTGGCCGTCGTCGTGGTCGAGCTGGGTGGCGAGTGCGACCCGTTCGGCGAGTGCGGCGCGGTCAGCTGAAGCATCGCCTTCTGGACGTTGTTGCTGATCTGCTGTTGGTTGGCCTGTGACAGCTTGTTCAGGTCCGACTGGACGTTCAGCGTCTGCTTGCTGCCCGAGCCCAGTAGCTCGATCGTCGGGTCGATCAGCCCGGTCCCTTTCATGGCGTCGGCCGCCTGGGTCTGCGTCACGCCTGGCGCGGCGATCGTCCACTCGGTCCCGCCCTTGAACTCAATCCCCAGGTTCAGGCCGCCGTGGATCACCAGCGAGATGATCCCGAGCAGGATGATGGTCGTCGAAATCGCGAACCAGTACTTGCGCCGGCCGACGAAGTCGAACCGCGTCTCGCCCCGGTACAGGCGAGCGACGGGCCCGTGGCCGCGTCGCGGCTTGGCCAGCAGCGAACGCGCCGCATCGTCGAGCGAGACGAGCTCGTCCTCGTCCAGGTCCTCGACGTCGACATCCTCCTCGAGGGCCTCGACGTCCTCCTCGCTTACGTCGTCGAGCGCGCTCCCGTCGCCGTCCTCGTCGAACTCGTCGCCGTCCAACTCGTCGTCGTCGAACTCGTCGCTCACGCTCCGCCTCCGCCTCCGCCAGCGCCCACCGGCGCCCCGACCGGCAGCCCCGGCCCCCCCGACCCGGCGTCCGAACCGCGGCCGACACCCAGTCCCGTCGCGATGCTGAAGGCGCCCTGACCGGACAGGCGCGGGCTCTGGCCGAGCAGGATCACCAAGGGCCGCGTGTAGAACCAGGTCACGGCCATGTCCATGATCGTGGACAACCCAAGGAAGAACGCGAAGCCCTTCACGTTGCCGACCGCCACCAGGTAGAGAACGATCGCGGCCAGCAGCGACACGAAGTCAGCCGCCCACACGGTGCGCCACGCGCTCTTGAAACCGCGGTCCACCGAGGTGCGCACGGAGCGGCCCGAGCGCGTCTCGTCCTTGAGTCGTTCGAAGTAGACGATGTACGAGTCCACGGTGATGCCGATCGACACGATGAGGCCCGTGATGCCCGCGAGGTCGAAGCTCGGCGCCGCCGAGGTGTGCCCCAGCCCCGAGATGATCGCCCACAGCAACATCGCCGTGAGCACCAGTCCCGAGATCACCACGAGGCCGAGCGCCCGGTAGTAGAGCAGCACGTACAACAACACGAGGATCAGCCCGGCCAGGCCCGCGCCCAGGCCCGCCACCAGCGCCGAGTGCCCCAGCGTCGCCGAGACGGTCTCCGAAGTGGCGGCCCGCAGCGTCACCGGCAGCGCGCCGTAGTTCATCGCCTGCGCCAGGTTCTGGGCGTCTTGCTGGCTCAGGCTGCCCGAGATCTCGCCCCTGCCCTGGAAGGACGACCACGCCGTCTGCGTCGGCTGGATGATCGGTGCCGAGTACACGTCCCCGTCCAGCTCAATCCCCAGCGGCAGATGGAAGTTCTGCTCCGAGACCTGGTCCCACTTGGTGGAGCCGCTGCTGCCCTTGAGGTTGTAGTCGACGACCCACGCCCCCGTCTGGTTCTGGGTCGCCTGGGCGCTTGCGATGTCCGTGCCCGACATCTGGCTCGGGCCGAGCACGCAGCGCAGGCCACCCTGGCCGCACGCGTTGGCCAGACCAGGCAACAGGACGGTGCTGTTGGCGTAGTTCGGCTTGAGGACGCTCGTCGACGGGACGCTGACGTATTGCGAGTCCGGTGGCACGTTGTTGGAGGTGAAGCCGGCCTGCACGTTGGAGTTCGGCGTCACGCCCAGCGACTGCGTGGTGATCTGGCTGCTCGCCGTGCACTGCGGCACGGTCCCGATCCCCCGCGGCGGCACGTAGTTCTTCGGCGCGTTCTTGGGCACGCCTTGCGGGTAGGCGTAGCACTCGACCGGCCGGAAGTACATGCGCGCCGTCTGGCCGATCTGCTTGAGCACCTGCTGTGCGTCGGTCACGCCCGGGATCGCCACCGAGATCTGGTCCTTGCCCGTCGTCTGCACCGTGGCGCCGGACACGCCGAGCCCGTTGACCCGCAGGTTGAGGATGTTGACCGTCTCGTTGAGGTCGGACTGGCTGATGTTGTGGCCGACCGCGGTGTAGACGACGGACACGCCGCCCGCCAGGTCCAGCCCGAGGCGCGGCGACCACTTCGCCGCCACCGTGGCGCCGAACGACCCGATGGCGATCGCGACGACGACCAGGACGCTGACCAGCAGGTTGCGTCGCTGCCGCCGCTGGGCCCGTCCCCCTGACTTCGGGCTCACGCCTCTTCGGCCCCCCGCGCACGCTTCTTCTGCGTACCGACGTCGCCGAGGTCAGAGACCCCGTCGGCATCGCTGCCGATGTCGTCGAAGTCCGAGCGGATGTCCTCGAAATCCCCGGGCTTGCCCCGGCCCTTGTTCCGGTTGTTCGGGCGGCCGTTCCCCGCACCGGGACCGCCGCCCGCTCCACTGCTCGTACCGCCGCCCGCACCACTGCCGCCGCCCCGGATGTCGTGGCCGTCGCCGTCGCCGTCCCCGGCCCCGGCGCTCTCGTCCTCGTTCGTGTCCGCCCCGAACTCCTCGTCCTCGTCGTCCTCCACCGGCTGTGCCGTCAGCCGGATGTCCTCCACCGGCTCGATCTTGCGAGCGATCGCCTGCCGCACGAACACGATCCGGGTCGGCTGCGGCCCGTCCAGATTCCCGTCGTCGCCCAGCGCGCCGGTCAGCAGCGTGTAACGGTCGCCGTGGATCTCGAGCACGGTGCCGATGACCCCGCCGACCGTCTGCACCTCGTCGCCGACCTCTATCCCCGAGCTCTGTTGCTGCCGCGCCGCCTGCGCCTTGCGCTGCTGGGGCCGGATGAAGAAGAAGTATCCGAGCACGCCGATGGCGAGCAGCGGTAGGAGCGTGAGCAGCGGGCTCGTCGACGTCGTCTTCGAGGAGGAGGAAGCGGCGACGACGGCATGGATCAACGCCGGGGTTGGTGTCATGGGGATCCTTACCAGAAACGGTTGCGAAGGAACACCCTAGTGCCTGGTTTCACCTGTTCCTGGGCGCTCTGCGGGTGACACCCCGCCGTTCCGGCGCCCATCCGCGGCGGGCGGCTGACGCCGTCAGCGCTGCCAATCTCTCCGACCCGTTCCCGGGCCGCCCGGGCCTCGTCAGGTGATCAGGGGCGGCGGCGAACACTCGCCTCCCGGCGGGATAACGGACCGGTTCTCGCCCTATGGCGGCGGGGGTCCCCGGAATATCCGGAAACGGCGCGACGCAACCGAACTGCAACCGAAATCCGCCAGGGTTGCGACGCCCGTTGTTCAGAGTGAGCCACACAGCAGTACAGACCCACGGTGATGGTCGTTCGGAGGGGGGCGACCACGGTGAGAGTCCGGTCGAAGGGGAACGGATTCTCCAAGGGGGAACACCGAGGGGGAAGGAGCAGCGAAGGGGTGCGCCGGCTCAGAGCCGTCGCCGGTCGGAGGAATCCGGGGGGAACCGGCGACCCGGGCCGGCGCACCTTTCGCTCCCAAGACTGCTCCGCCGCTCCCAGCAGCTCAGCACTCCTGGCTGCGGCACGCCCGGGCGCCGGTGACGCGACGCCGGTTGATGCCGGTCCCGTGCCGGGCGGGTGCCGGCACGCCGTCCAACTCCGAACCCGGGCCCAATACCGTGCCCGAGCAGCCAATTCTGGTTTCGGCTTGGGTACCCCCTTTACACCGCGACGAGCCCTTTGCCCAGTACAGTTGCAACCTGATGCGAGACGGTCACATCTCCGTGCTGGTCATCGAGGACGAGGCGGACATCAGACAGCTCCTGCGCACCCTCCTTGAGCGTGAGGGATTCAGCGTCTCGGAGGCCGTCGAGGGCCGCGACGGCGTCCGCCAGTTCCACCAGGCCCACCCCGACATCGTGATCCTCGACGTCGGGCTGCCCGACCTGGACGGATGGCAGGTGCTCGAGCGCATCCGGGACATGAGCGACGTGCCCGTGCTCATGCTGACGGCCCTGGGCACGGAGCGGGACAAGGTCCGGGGCCTCAACGCAGGCGCCGACGACTACCTGACCAAGCCCTTCAGCCGGGTCGAGCTGCTGGCCCGGCTCCAGGCCATCAGCCGCCGGCACGTCTCCCGGGCCGACCCGGTGACCACCTTCGACGACGGCACCCTGCACGTGGACTTCGCCCACCAGGAGGTCACGGTCGACGGCGCGGCCGTCGTCCTGACCCCGACCGAGTACCGCCTCCTCGCGACGCTGGCACGGCACCAGGGCCAGGTCCTGTCCTCGGACCAGCTGATAGAGCTGGCCTGGGACGACCCGAGCGGGCTGGCCCCCTCCCGCGTGAAGTACGCGGTGCTCCGGCTCCGGCGCAAGCTCGGCTGGGACGAGGGGGACGACACCCCGATTGAGACCGTGCGCGGATTCGGGTACCGCTACCGATCTCGGAGCCGGTGACACCACCGCCCCAGTCCCGAATCCTGCCGGCGGGCCGGCGAGAGCCGCAGGCCCCCGCCCCCTCGCCCCCGCCCACCTCCAGCACGGCGTTCCCGATCGGGTTCTCCGGCTCCATGCGCATGCGGCTGCCGCTGTTCGCGCTGGTGGCCGTCGGCACGGTGCTCATCGCGGTCATCCCGTTCCCACACGAGTCACGGCGCGAGATCTCCATCGCCGGCTTCCTCTTCTTCGTCCTCGTGGCGGCCGCGTTCCTGCTGCCCTGGGAGCGACTGCCCGACTGGGCCTGGCTGATCATCCCCATCGGCTACATCGCCGTCATCGCCATCATCCGCGACGCGCAGGGGGGCAGCGCGTCGGGCCTCGTCGTGGTGTACCTGCTCCCGATCGTGTGGCTCTCGCTCTACGGGAGGCGACTGCACCTGCTGGTCGGGCTCTTCTGTCTCGACCTGGCCCTGCTCTTCCCCCTCCTGATCGTCGGCGCGCCCAAGTACCCGCCGCTCGAGTGGCGCCAGGTCCTCGTCATGGCCACGGTCACGACCATCGTGGCGTCCACCGTGTACGCCATGGTGTCGCGCGACCGCGCCTACCTGACCCACCTGGCCCAGCAGTCGCGCTTCGCGCGGCGCAACGCGCGCGAGGCCGACTACGCGTGGATCGCCTCGAGACGCTGCTCCGCGCCGCCACCGGCAGCGCCATCATGGGTGTGGACCCCTCCGGCACCGTCACCTTCTTCTCGGCGGGCGCCGAGCAGATGCTCGGCTACCGGGCCTCCGAAGTGGTGGGCGTCCGCTCCATCGCCGACTTCATCGACCCGGCCCAGATCGACGAGCGCCGCCAGACCATCGACGCCATGCGCACGGCCCTCTCCCCCGTCGATGCCGAGACGGCGGCGGAGGTCCCCTGGACGGCGACCCGCAAGGACGGGCAGCAACGACGTTGTGTCGTGCGGGTGCGGGCCCTTCCCTTCCCCACCCCCGACATCACGCTCGACGACGCCGTCGGCGAAGACGGTGCGGAGGAGGCCGACGGAGACCGCCGCGAGGAGTCCGGCAGCACCGAGGCGGCGTCACCCTCAAGCGGTGGCTACGTCGTGGTGGCCATCGACGTCACGGAGCGTGAGGAGCTGGCGGCGGATCGTGAACGGCTGTTCGCGATCCAGAAGGAGGTCACGCAGTCGCTGATAGAGCAGAACAACCGCTTGCGCGAGCTGACCCAGATGAAGGACGACGTGGTGGCGACGGTCTCGCACGAGCTGCGCACGCCCATCACGTCCATCCGGGGGTTCATCGAGCTGCTGGTCGACAGCTCGGAGGAGCTGACCGACGAGCAGATGCTGATGTTGCACACGATCGAGCGCAACGCGGACCAGCTCCAGCGGGTGGCCGAGGACCTGCTCGCCGACCCCGGTGCCGGGCACGGGCTGCGGGTGGCCTTCACCGAGCTCGACCTCAACCACCTGACCGAAGAGGCGGTGCAGTCCATGCAGACCTCGGCCACGGTGTCGGGGATCGTGCTGACCATGGACTCGACCGGCGAGCTGCCGATCTTCGGCGACCCCACGCGGCTACACCAGCTGCTGGGCAACCTGCTGGCGAACGCGATCAAGTTCTCGCCCCGGGGCGGCCGCGTCCACGTCATCATCGACAGCGTCGACGCGTTCGCCCGCGTGCAGGTCCTCGACGAGGGCCCGGGCATCCCCGAGGGCGAGCGCGACCAGCTCTTCGAGCGCTTCTACCGGTTGGCGTCGTCGGCCGAGATGGGCGTGCCGGGGACGGGGTTGGGGCTGGCGATCGCCAAGTCGGTGGCGGAGGCCCACGAGGGCTTCGTCGATATCGTGGACACGCCGGGCTGGTCGACGACGTTCCGTGTGTTTTTGCCCCTGCGGACGTCGGTGCCGGCCGGCCGTGGGGCAGCGCCGCCGCCAGCGCCCCCGCACGCCGCGGCTGCCGAGGCGGACCCACTCCGATTGGCCTGAGCCCGGCGGCTGGCCCGAGCCCGGTAGTGGCCTGGGCCCGGCGGCGACCCGAGCCCGGTAGTGGCCTGGGCCCGGTAGTGGCCTGGGCCCGGTGGCGAACGGGCGGCAGCGACCGGGCCCATCGACCCGGCCGCCACCGCCACGGCGTCCGCTTCTACGCCGCCAGGAACCCGCCCGACTGGTGGGCCCAGAGGCGCCCGTAGACCCCGGCCCGCCCCGCCGACAGCAGTTCGTCGTGGGTCCCCTGCTCGACCACCCGGCCGTGGTCCATCACGACGATCCGGTCGAGCCGGGCGATGGTGGCCAGCCGGTGGGCGACCACAAGGGCCGTGGTGCCCTCCATGAGGTGCCACAGCGCCTCTTGGACCAGGGACTCTGACTCGGAATCAAGCGCCGAGGTGGCCTCGTCGAGGACGAGCACCCGGGCGCCCTTGGCCATCGCCTGGGCGATCGCCACCCGCTGGCGCTGACCGCCCGACAGCTTGAGGCCGCGCTCGCCGACCAGCGTGTCGTAGCCCTCGGGGAGCCGCTCCACGAACTCGTCGACGTAGGCGGCGCGTCCGACCGAGCGGACCAGGTCCATGTCGACGACGCCCTTGCCGTTGGCGCCACCGTGGGCGCCACCGTTGGCGCCGCCGACCTCCGACACCAGGCCGTAGCAGATGTTCTCCGCAATCGTCCGATGCAGCATCTGCGGATCCTGGGGAACGTAGGCGATGTGGCGTCGCAGCGACTGTTGGGTCACCGCGGCGATGTCCTGACCATCGATCTCAATGGCGCCGCCGTCCCGGTCCGCCAGCCGCAACATCAACTTGGTGAGGGTCGTCTTGCCCGAGCCCGACGGCCCGACCAAGCCGACGTGCTCCCCTGGCTCTATGCAAAGGTCGAGCCCGTCGAACAGGGGCGCCCGGCCCCCGTAGGCGAACGTGAGGCTCCTGAACTCCACCCGACCGTGCGGGACCACGAGCTCCGGCGCGCCCGGGGCATCGACGATGTCCGGCGCCGTCGCCGCGATGCCGGCGAACTTGGCACAGCGCCCGATCGCCCGGGACATCTGCCGGATGAACTCGAACGACTCCTCCAGGCTGGTGCCCACGAAGGTCGCGTAGAACAGGATCAGGTACACGACGCCGGCCGCGGCCACGTGGTGCAGCGCCAGCACGACGCCGACCGCCACCGCGGCCCAGTTGAAGAAGGCCATGGCGGACTCCATCTGCAGGCGCGTCGCGGTGAACACCCGCCGCGCCCGGAAGTCCGCCGCGAGGGAGTCGCCCACGAGGGCACCGACGTGGCCCATCTCGCGCTGCTCGGCCGCTTGCGTCCGCACCGTGGTCAAGTTGGCGATGGTGTCGGCGATGACACCGGTCGCCCGGGAATGCGCGTCGGAGAACTGCTTCTCCGCCGCCACGACCCGGCTCATCCGGCGGGTCAACACGAGCACGAAGACCCCGATCAGTCCCGACATGACGAGCGCAACCGGCCAGGCCACGATGCCGAGCACGACGATCGCACCCAGCGTGGTCACGCTGATGCGCAGGATCCCCCACACCATGGCGTCGATCAGCTCCACGAAGGCCCAGTTCGACGTCTCGAGGGTCGCGATGACCTCACCCGACGGCCGGTCGGTGTGCCAGCCGTGGCTCAGGCCGATCAGGTGGTCGTAGCCGTTGGTGATGGCGCGGCCGAACGAGCGAAGGGTGGCCCCCCAATTGAGCCAGCCCCCGAGGCGCCCGAAGACCAGCGCCGCCAGCAGGACCACTGCGTAGGCGGCGACCAGGGGCCCGAACGCCTGCCACAGGCCCTCGCCCCCGCTCATGTGGGCGATCCGGCCCAACAGTGCGGCAAAGATCAGCGGAGCCGCGACGGCGTTGGCCAGCGTGCCCAGCACGATGGCGGTCCCGGCGCCCGCAAACGCGGCGCGGTCGGGCCACATCTGACGCCAGCAGTACGCCAGCGTCTCCTTCGTCGATGCATTTGGGAAGAGGGTGCGTTCACCCATGGGAATCTCCTGGTGGGAGCTCGACCGGGTCGAGACGATCGGATGGATCGGTTGGATCGGTTTGGATCAAGGCGGTCCGGCAGGTCCGGACGGGAATGCGACGACGAGTCGCCGCTGCAGCTGGAGCTTGGAGCTGGTCGAAAAGGACCGGCGGTCCGCGGGAAGCGGACGCGCGCTCAGCCGGGGTGCCGGAGGACCGGCGGCTGCGGTGCCGGCGTCAGTGGCCGGTGATGTCGCAGAGAGGCCCGGCCATGCGGTCCCTCCCTCCGACTCCGGCTGCACCGGGGAACACCGGCAGGACCACGAGGGCGCGCGCGAGCAGCAGCGGCGTGTAGATCTTCATTCCTGCCATCGGGTCACCTCGCTTCCGGCGTCAGCGTGAGCATCCGGTGCAACGTGCACACAAGGTAGCGCATCGTGCGCGCGTGGAGGGGAAGAACGCACGGACCGAGCGCGCGCCCCGCTGTGTGACGGGCCCGTCCCGCCGCCGCACCGCACGAATTCCGAAAGAGAACAGACGAACGTCAGAACAGCGGAGGCGTGTTGGGCTGCACCGGGCCAAGGCCGGGGCCGCCGACGTCGGGCGCAGACGGCGGTCCGTCGTGACCCAGGTGGGCCCAGGCGCGCCGCGTGGCCACCCGGCCCCGCGCCGTGCGCTGGATCAAGCCGCTCTGGAGCAAGTAGGGCTCGTACGCGTCCTCGATCGTGTCCGCCTCCTCCCCCACGCACTGCGACAGCGTGGTCAGGCCCACCGGCTGCCCGGCGAAGCGGTCGCACAGGGTCGACAGGATGGCCCGGTCGACCTTGTCGAGGCCCAACTCGTCCACGCCGAAGAGCTCGAGCCCGTCGCTGGCCGTGGCGCCGTCGATGAAGCCCTCGCCCCGCACCTCGGCATAGTCCCGCACGCGCCGCAGCAGCCGGTTGGCCACCCGGGGCGTCCCCCGGGAACGCTCGGCGATTCGGATGGCGCCCTCCTCGTCGACCTGCACCTTCAAAATCCGGGCCGAGCGCTCCACGATGGCCCGGAGGTCCATCGGGTCGTAGAGGTCGAGGCGCCCCACGAAGCCGAAGCGGTCCCGCAGGGGCCCCGAGACCAGGCCGGTGCGCGTCGTGGCGCCGACCAGCGTGAACTTCGGAAGCTCCAGGCGGATGGAGCGTGCGGTGGGACCCTTGCCGATGAGGATGTCGAGACGCCCGTCCTCCATGGCGGAGTAGAGCATCTCCTCTACCGAGTTGTGCAGGCGGTGGATCTCGTCGATGAACAGCACGTCGCCGTCCTGCAGGTCGGTCAGGAGCGCGGCCAGGTCCCCCGCCCGGGTGAGCACGGGCCCGGCGGTGATGCGGAAGCCGGCGCCCATTTCTGCCGCGACGATGCCGGCGAGCGACGTCTTGCCCAGCCCCGGCGGTCCGGCGAAGAGGATGTGGTCGACGGGCTGGCCGCGCTGACGGGCCGCCTGCAGCACGATCCCGAGATGCTCCACGAGCTCGGACTGCCCGACGAACTCCGCCAGCGAGCGGGGGCGGAGCCCGACCTCCTCGAGCTCCTCTTCCTGGTCGGACGCCACAGGGTCGACCACCCGGCGCGCCGGCACGGTCTCGTCCTCACCGGACGCCTCCGCCCGGTCGGGTTCCTGGGCCCCGTCGCCCGCGCCGGCGCCGTCGCCGTCGTCCGCGACCGCCAGGACCTCGCGGCGGGCGCGCCCCCTGGGCTCACCGGCCGGCCAGGTCGCGCAGCGCGAGGCGGAGCATCTCTTCCACGCCGACATCGTCGCGTAGGCCGTCCAGCGCGCCGCGGATCTCGTCGGGGGCGTAGCCCAGCTCGCTGAGCGCCGCCCGGGCCTCGGAACGGGGCGAACGTGCCGCCCGCGCCGCCGATCCGGGGTCAGCCGAGCCGCCGCCCACCGAAGCCCCGACACCGACCCCGACACCGACCCCGACACCGACCCCGACACCGAACCCGACTCCGGCGAGGCCGAGCGAGAGATCCGGCAGGTCGAGGCGGCTCTTGAGCTCAATCAGCAGCCGCGCCGCGGTCTTGCGGCCCACGCCCGGCACGCTGCACAGCGTGTCGAGGTCGTCCTCGAGCACGGCCGTGGACAAGGAAGCCGGCGAGAGCACCGCCATGATCGCCAGCGCCAGCGCCGGGCCCACGCCGTGCGAGCCCAACAGCACCTCGAAGCACCGCCGCTCGTCGTCGTGCACGAACCCGTACAGCACGATGGCGTCCTCGCGCACATGTGTGTGCACGAACAGCGTCACCGCCACTGCCTCCTGCGAGCCGCCCGCGCCCGCGCCCGCAACCGCGCCCGCAACCAGCGCGGCCGCCGTCGCCGGCGTCACCGTCACGCGGTACCCGACGCCGCCGACGTCCACGATCACCTCGCCCTCGCCGGTCCGCAGCACGACCGGCCCACGCAACAACCCGATCACGATTCAGTCCTCCCGTTCCCGGCCGGCGGCAGCCCGTTCCCGGCGAGCGCGGCCTCGACGGCACGCCGCAACGGCACCGTGGTCAGATGGCACACGGCCAGCGCCAGGGCGTCGGACGCGTCGGCCGGCCCCTCCAGCGGCTCGATCCCCAGCACCTCCTCCACCATCCGCCGCACCTGCTCCTTGGTCGCCGCCCCGTAGCCGACCACCGCCTGCTTGACCTCGTTCGGGGTGTACTGCGCGACGTCGCAGTCGAACGCGGCCGCCGCCGCGAGGGCGAGCCCGCTCGCCTGGCCCACCGACATGGCGGTCCGCACGTTCAACTGGAAGAAGACCCGCTCGACCACCACGACGTCGGGACGGAACTCCGACAACAGCGACGTCAGCTCCATGTGCAGGGCGAGCAGCCGCCCGTGCAGCGGCTGCCCCGGATCCGTCTCGAGCGTGCCGGCGGCCTTCGCCCGGAGCCTGCCGCCGTTCTGACGCCGCTCGACTAATCCGTAGCCACAGCGCGACAGGCCCGGATCGATCCCCAATACGAACATGCGTTCGTAGGATACTCAGGGGTGCTTCGCAGGTGGCGGACCGACGTGGATCCGCCGCGTCGGTGCTGTCGGAACCGGCGCGGCGTGCCCGGATCCTCAGCCCTCGAAGACGGCGAGCACCTCGTCGGGGATGTCGGCGTTGGAGTGGACGGCCTGGACGTCGTCGTGGTCGTCGATCGCCTCGAGGAGGCGCAGGACCTTCTTGGCCTCGGCCTCGGCCGGGACCGGCACGAGCGTCGTCGGCTCGAGCGAGAGGTCGACGGAGAGGGGGGTGATGCCGGCGTCATCGAGGGCCTGGCGCACGGAGTCGAGGTCGGCGGGGGCACTGGTCACGACCCAGGCGTCGCCGTTGCTCGACATGTCCTCGGCGCCGCCCTCCATGGCGATCTCCATGACCTTGTCCTCGTCCTGGTCGAGGGCGACCGTGACGATGCCCTTGCGCTCGAACTGCCACGACACGGCGCCGGGCTCGGCCATGTTGCCGCCGTTGCGGCTGAACAGGTTGCGCATCTCGGCACCGGTGCGGTTCCGGTTGTCGCTCAGTGTCTCGATGATGATCGCCACACCGTCGGGGCCGTAGCCCTCGTAGGTGATCGACTCGTATCGGACGCCCTCGAGCTCGCCGGTGCCGCGCTTGATCGCCTTCTCGATGGTGTCGAGGGGGACGCTGGCGGCCCGTGCTTTCTGGAAGGCGGTGCGCAGCGTGGCGTTGGAGTCGGGGTCGCCGCCGCCGTCGCGGGCCGCGACCTCAATGGCGCGGATGCACTTGGCGAAGACCTTGGCCCGGGCCTTGTCCTGGGCGCCCTTGCGGTACTTGGTGGTCGCCCACTTCGAGTGACCGGACATCTGGTGCTCGCTTCCTCCCTTGGCCCGCTCTCGGAGTCTGCCGGCGGCCGCCTGGAGCGGATCTTCAATTGTATCGAGGCAGCGTGCGGGGTGGACCGGTCGGGTCAGGCGGCCGAACGGAGGCGGGACGGCACGGTGGGGGTCGGCAGGACCGACGATGGCGCCGGAGTGCTGGGGAGCGGCAACGACTGCGAACCCGGGCCGGTTGTCGACGGTAACGGCGACGGGGTCGGCGACGGCGGGGACGGCGGCGGCGGCAGCAGCGGCACGGTGGGCAACGTCGACGCGAGGACGATCGGCAGGGTCACTTTACCGTCGATGACAAGGCGGTACCTGCCTGGCGCCCGGCTCGGGGTGGGTGTCCACGTCCCGGTCGTCGCGATCGACTGCCCGGGACGGAGCGTCGGCCCCACGATCATCGGGCAGCCGAACGCAACCGGCCCGGGATAGACGTTGGTGCCGCGGGCGTCGTAGATGACGACAGAGAGCTCGCCGCAGGGGCCGAGCAGCCCGAGGGCAGCGATGGGTGCGGTGGGGATCGTCGGCGGAGTCCGCCCGGGGCCGAAAATGCCGCAGGTGGTCTTCGAGAGATTGCGGACTGTGACCTGGTACATGACCGGCTGGCCGGCGGCGAAGGAGTGGCGTGCGATGGATGCGGTGAGCAAGACGTTCGGCGCGCGGCAGTTCAGATAGCCGACGTGTGCAGACCGGGTGATGGTGCTCGGCGCGGTGGGCGTGGTTGACGTCGCTGCGCCAGCGCCGACGCCCGTGGCTGCGCCGAGCGGCACGGTGCACCCCAGAACGACGAAGGTGAGTATCGAGGCGGCGGCGAAGACGCCACGGCGTGTGGTTCCTGTGGAGCGCTCGCGATGCCTTGGCTGCATGCCTGTAGGACGCCCGGGCCGGCGTTTTGGTTCGGGCCGGGCCTGGTGTGCCCCCGGCTCGGCCCCGGTCAGCCGTCCCGAGCGTTCAGGACGGGGGGCGGGTTGCGGCGTGGAGGACATACTCCACGTCGGCCGCCACCTCTCCGAGCCCTGTGGCGCCGGGACCCGTCTGCACGCTGGCCATCAGCAGCGAGATCACGATGACGACCATGCCGCCGGCGGTCTGGGCCGGATCGATGTCCTGGCGCACCTTGTCGGTGACCTGTTCGTCCCTGATGAGCTCGGTCACGGTCTTGCGCAGCTCCTGGAGCGCCGGGATGTGCAGGAGCCGCATGGTGAAGTCGGGCTCGAGCCCCTTGAGGATGCGACCGGCCAGCGGGTGCTCGGGAACGTGGCTGAGGAGAGCCTGCATCATGACGCCGCCCCAGCTGTCCGGGTTCTCGCCGATCGTGACGAAGGAGACGGCGTCGTCGATGAGGCCGGCCACGTCCTCGTCGACCGCCGCCACGAAGAGAGCCTCCTTGTTGGGGAAGTACGGGTAGGAGGCCGTCGTCGACAGGGCGGCGTCGCGGCAGACGTCGGCCACGGACGTGCCGCGGTAGCCCTCACGGGCGAAGCGCACGACGGCGGCGGCGAGCAGGACCTGGCGGGTGCGGTCGCCCTTGGTTCCCTTCGTGTTCGTGTCCTTAATAGTGAGGCCGTCGCCGGCATTCACGAGGCGCGGGCGTGGCTTGCGCGGTTGTGCGGGCATGGCGTCAGGCCGCCGCGACCGATGCGACGTCGTCACCACGGCGGTCGACGCCGCAGGCACGCTGCCACCCCTTGGGCACCCGGCCGCCCCAGAAGGCCTTGGCCTCGAGCAGCGGGGTCAGGAGCGGGCGCAGCGCACGGTGCCGCAAGGCCGTGCGTCCCGCTGAGTCGTTGACGGCCCGCCACGTCTTCCAGGTCGGGAGGCCGACCGTGCCGTAGACCCCGGGGTGAACGATCGTGTCGAACATCGCGATCGCGATGCGCGAGCCGAGATACCGCACGAGGAAGCGCTCGACCGGCCCTGCCGCCGCCCACTGCTCGGGGAAGAGCAGCCGAGCGAAAGCGAGGTGGCGGGCCTCCTCCTGACGGTGGTACTTGGAGACGGCCTTGATCATCGGGTCGGTCTCCTCGTGCTCGCTGGCGAGCTTCTGCATGAGGTCGGGGACCTCCTCGCCGCTCAGCACGAGGAGGCAGAAGAGCGACGGCATGGCGGTGAGGAACGGAAGGAGCACATGTTGCGCGGCGCGCACCAGGGGCCCGTCGATCGGGTTCTTCGCCTTCGGCTGCACCTGGGTGAGCAGCCGCACGAAGAGCCGGGAGTGGCGGGTCTCCTCTCCCATCTCGTGAAGGAGGTAGGTCACGCGGGGATCGGTGAGGTCGGCGCGGCCGACGATTTCGATCGAGAACCCCGCCATCAGGACGGACTCGAACCGGATGCCGGTCTCCGTGATGGAGGCGAACTCCTCGCGGGAGAGAGTGGCCTTCTGGTCGGCGGTCAAGGTCTCAAAGAGCTCCGGCACGTGGGACAGGCTGATCAGCTCGTCGGGGAGGACCTGGCCCGGGCCTATCTCGCCGGGGACGTCGGTGTCTGGCTCGACGATGCGCGTGAGCGAGGCCGTGGAGAGGCGCTCGATGCGCTGCTCGACGGTCCGGGTGTCGGTGTCCAAAGTGGTTGCCATGGCCTCAATTTTAGAGAAATCAGGGATTATGTCAATAGCTGATTTCCTTTACAGTTCCGAGGTATTCGCAAGTCGTGTGTGTGAGGTCGGCGGGCTGGGCGCCGCTGGAGGGCAAGCCGTACGCTCGGATCCATCATGAGTAAGTCATCCCTCCTTTCCTCAGCGGAACAATTGAGCGGGGCCCGTCGTCGTCGTCGCCGGCGTCTACTCCTCGCGACCATGGTCGCCAGCGGCGTGGCCGCCGGCGCGATCGCCCGGCGGCTGACCAAGAAGACAGCTGCGTCGTCCCCCGACACCGTGGAGGACGACGCCAGACTGGCGCTCGGATGGGGCGAGGCCCTGGTTCAGCCGGCGACCCAGACCGTGCACACGCCTGACGGCGCCATCTTGGCGGTGTGGGACATTCAAGGTTCGTCACCGGACGCGTCCGTGGTGGTCTTGCCCCACGGTTGGACCAACAGCCACGAGGTCTGGCTGCCTGTCACCCGTCGGCTACACGAACAGGGTTATCGGGTGGTGCTCTATGACCAGCGCGGTCACGGCGAGAGCACCCGCGGGACGGCACCGCTCTCGATCGACACGCTGGCGCACGACTTCGCGCAAGTGCTGCAGGAATTGGACGTGCGGGACGCCGTGCTCGCCGGGCACTCCATGGGCGGGATCACGATTATGTCGCTGGCCGCGTACCAGCCCGACGTCCTACGCGAGCGCGCACGGGCCACCGTGCTCGTCTCGACCTCGGCGCAGAGCGTCAACGACCGCACCGCGCGGGGCGCACGGTTCGTCGGCGGGCTCGCGGGATCGCCGGTGCTGACCCGCGCGATGAACACCCGCAACGGCCACCTGTTGGTGCGGGGCGTCTTCGGCACGGACCCGGTGCGGTCACACATGGTGCTCACCCGCGACCTCTTCGTCGGCTGCGACGGGTCGGTGCGCGGGGAGTTCCTGGTGTCACTGGCGACCCTGGACCTGGTGGAGGGGATCGCCTCCATGGACATGCCGACGACGGTGATGGTCGGGAGCCGGGACACGCTGACGCTGCCCAAGAAGGCCGATCAGATCGTGGGCGCAGTGCCCGGGGCGCGTTTGGTCAAGGTGAAGGACCGCGGGCACATGCTTCCGCTCGAGGACCCCGATGCGGTGACGGACGAGATCGTGCGGGCCGTCAAGGGTTGACCGAGCCCCGTTTGGTTGGTCGCCAGAGGATCCCGGAGTCGACGAGTTCGTAGGCTCGGGCCTCGATAAGTTCGTCCATTTCGTCCAGGGCCTGGTCGTCCAGGTCCTGGTCGTCCAGCTCCTGGTCCTCCAGTCCTGCGGGGTCGGGCACCTCTCCTTCTCGTCCGTCCCGAACGGACTTGATTCGAGTTCGGCGGCCGCCTTAGCTCGAGCTTGCCGGCGCACGATCGAGACGAGAGGCTCTTCGGGAACGAATACGTAGAAAAGGCGGCACTGCATGGCCGCGGCTGCCCTTCGCAGTGAGTCCAACTTGATCGACCCGTTGACCTCGGCCCGCTCGAGTTGGCTGGCTCGCGGCTGGGAACGCCCCATGCGCGTCGCCAGATCGAAGGTCGTCATGCCGAGGGCGTCGCGGATCGTACGGATCCACCCACGGCCAGGTGGAAAGCCGATGGCCTCGTCCAGTCCGGCCAGTCGGCGGTCGAGCGCTCGCCGCTCGGAGGCACGTACGCGTTTCACTGCATCGGGGTTGGGCTTATGAAATTCTGGGGAAATCTAGAAGCCGCGACTTCTTGAACTCTGCCGAAATAAGTCGGCGAAGTCCGATGCACTTTCACCCGACCCCCGACACCCCGACACGGACCCCGGCCGGGAAGTGCCGAGGGTATCCGAGGGGCATCGGCGTACTCTCCGGTTCCTGTCAATCGATCAACCATGACCGAAGAACGGTCGCGGGCCGATCCGATGTCGTGCGAAATATGCGTCCCTTGACCTCAGGGACGGTGACGGGTCAAGGGAATACGACGGTTTTGTTGCCGTTCAGGAGGACCCGGTCCTCGAGGTGCCAACGCAGGCCGCGGGCGAGCACGGTGCGCTCGACGTCGCGGCCGACCCGGCGCAGCTCGTCGGGCGAGTCGGCGTGGTCGATGCGGCGGGTGTCCTGCTCGATGATCGGGCCCTCGTCCAGCGTCTCCGTCACGTAGTGGCAGGTGGCGCCGATCAGCTTCACCCCCCGCTCGAAAGCCTGGTGGTAGGGGCGGGCGCCGGCGAACGAGGGCAGGAACGAGTGGTGGATGTTGATGATGCGGCCGGGGCGAGAGGCGCAGAACGGAGCGGGGAGGATCTGCATGAATCGAGCGAGGACAATGACGTCGGCGCGCTCGGCGGTGACAAGGCGATCGATTTGGTCGAAGGCCGCCGCCTTGCCGGAGCGGGACGGGTCGCCGTCGTCTTCGTCGGTGGCGGTGGCGGTGGTGGCGGCGGGCGGGATCGGGACGTACTCGAAGCCGACCCCGTACCACTCGACCAGGCCGCGCAGGTCCTCGTGGTTCGAGATCACGCAGCGGATGTCGCACTCGAGCTCGCCACTGCGCCAGCGGTAGAGCAGGTCGGCGACACAGTGGTCCTCCTTGCTCGCGAACAGGACGACCCGCTTGGGCGCGTCGGTGTCGGTGAGGCGCCACTGCATGTGGAACTCGTCGGCGACGGGCGCGAAGGCGGCAGCGAGTTCGCCGGGGCCGAAACCGGCGGGCAGGCTGTCGGCGACGATCTCTATCCGGAGGAAGAACCGGCCGGTGGCGAGGTCCCCGTGCTGGGCCGCCTCGAGCACGGAGCCGTCGTGGCTCGCGATCAGCCCGGTGACGGCGGCGACGATGCCGACCCGGTCGGGGCAGGTGATGGTGAGGATGTATCGACGCACGGTGCTGGGCGGGTCCGGGTTCGGAGGCGCTCGTCCGGCTGCCCGGCCTCAGGTGCTGACCGGGGCGACGCCGGCCCCGGCCCCGGTGTCCAACGCCTCACGCTCCCGGCACATCTCGACGAAGAGCCGGTGCACGCGCCGGTCCGGCGTGAGCTCCGGATGAAAGACGGACGCCAGCACCAGACCCTGGCGGATGAGGACCGGCACGTCGTCGAGGGTCCCGAGCACCTGGACGTCCTCCCCCACCGACACGACGAGCGGCGCCCGGATGAACACAGCGGGCAGCGGGCGCTCCGTGCCCCGGAGAGTCACCTCGGTCTCGAAGGACCGAACCTGGCGCCCGTATCCGTTCCGGCGCACGACCGCGTCGACGACGCCGAAGGTGCGCTGATCGGGGCGGCCGTCGAGGACCTCACAGGCGACCAGGACGAGGCCGGCGCAGGTGCCGAGCAGTGGAAGAGGCAGCGCAGGTGATGGGCCCAGCCGCGCCGCGATCGCGTCGAACAGGCCCGTCGACTCGAGCAACATCGACAAGGTCGTCGACTCGCCGCCGGGGAGGATCAACCCGTCGACGCCCTCGAGGTCGCCCGGCCGCTTCACCAGCCGGGCGCCGGCACCGACGTCCGCCAGGGCCGCAACGTGTTCCCGGACGTCGCCTTGCAGGTCGAGCACGCCGATCCGGACCGGCCCCGGCGACCCCGACCCCGGCACCGACCCCGCTACCACCCCCGGTCGGCGAGATGCTCGCCGTACGCCGACGCCTCCAGCCCCCGCATCGCCTCGCCCAACCCACGGGAGACCTTCGCCACGTGCTCGGCGTCCTCGAAGTGCGCCGTCGCCTCCACGATGGCCGACGCCATCCGGGCGGGGTCCGACGACTTGAAGATGCCCGAGCCCACGAACACGGCCTCCGCCCCGAGCTGCATCACCAGCGCGGCGTCCGCCGGCGTGGCGATTCCGCCAGCGCAGAACAGCGGCACCGGCAAACGCCCGGTGGCGGCGATCTCCTGCACGAGCCCGATGGGCGCCGAAAGCGACTTGGCCCACCCGTAGAGCTCCGCCGCGTCGGCCTGCCCCACCGCCCGCAGGTCACCGAGGATGGAGCGCAGGTGGTGCACGGCCTCGACGATGTTCCCGGTCCCGGCCTCGCCCTTGGAGCGGATCATCGCCGCCCCCTCCGAGATCCGCCGCAGCGCCTCCCCGAGGTTGGTGGCGCCGCACACGAACGGCACGGTGAAGGGCCACTTGTCGATGTGGTGCGCCTCGTCCGCCGGCGTCAGCACCTCCGACTCGTCGATGAAGTCGACGCCCAGCGACTGCAGCACCTGCGCCTCGGCGAAGTGCCCGATGCGGGCCTTCGCCATGACGGGGATCGTCACCGCATCGATGATCCCCTCGATCAGCACCGGGTCGCTCATGCGCGCCACGCCGCCGTCCCGGCGGATGTCGGCCGGCACCCGCTCCAGTGCCATGACCGACACGGCGCCGGCGTCCTCGGCGATCTTCGCCTGCTCGGCGTTGACGACGTCCATGATGACGCCGCCCCGCAACATGTCCGCCAGCCCTCGCTTTACTGTGAAGGTTCCGGTGGTCATGGATCCAGTCTACGAGGGTGGGCCGCCGCCCCTTTTCACCACTCGCTCAGCGCGGCCGTCCGCACCGACGTCGCATCCAGGTCGCCGGGCACGAGTTCGTCTGCTCGGTGCCCGACGGAAGGGTCGATCCAGACCCAGCGGGTGGCGCCGAAACGGGGCGCGGCGAAGACCGACCCGGGCTCCGGAGGCGGCGCGTCCGTCATGAGACGGAGCGCATCGAGGAGCCCCCTGGGGTAGCGCACGGTGGAGGCGCCGACGACGTCGGCCCGGTACTCCCGGCACGCCTTCAATCCGATGCAGCGGCGCAGCGTGGTCTCGCCGCCCCAGAGGGTGGCCAGCGTGATGCCGACGGAGGAGACCCCGTTGTCGCCCCGCTTCACGTGGGCCAGCTCGTGGGCGATGACACCTTCGAGCTCAATCGGGCCTACCCGGTCGAGCAGGCCGGTCGTCACGACGAGATCGGACGACCGCGCGTCGCGGCCCAGCGCGCATGCGTTGGGCACCGGGTCCTCCACGACGTAGAGCAAGGGCATGCGCAGTCCGAAGGTCGCGCACAACCCGTCGGTGATGTTGTAGTACCGCGGGTAGTCGAACTCGTCGGCCGGGACGGCACCGATCCGGCGTAAGGACGCCCTGGGTGCCAGCCGCCACACGGCATAGCTCCACACGAGCCCCATGCCGACGAACGCGATGACGCCTACCACGATCGACACCGAGACGAACAGGAGCAGGCCGATCAGGACCGCCGGCATGAACGCGGTGTAGGCGACCAGCACGATGGCGCGGCGGCGGTTGGCCGCCACCTCGGCCGGGAAGATCTGCGTCGCGCCGAGGCCGGGCTGTTCCTGCACTTCGTGCACGGGCGCCGAGGCCGGAGCCGGGACGACGGCCACCGCGACGGCGCTCGATCTGCCGCGGCTCCCGCTGCGGTTGCCGCCGTTCCGGCCGCTGCCTCCGCTGCCGCTGCCGCTGCGACTCGTCCCTCCGCCGCCGGTACCGCCGCCTGTACCCCGCCCGCCCCCGGCCCCGCGGTTTCCACCCCCTGAGCCCTGCCTGTCGCCGCGGTGACGAGAGCCCGACCGCGAGCGCCCACCGCCGGTCCTTCCGTCGCTTCTGCCGCCCGCCGAGCCCGGGGCGGCGGACGGCGTGCTCCCGCCGGAGCTTCCGCTTCCACTCCCTGTGCCGGCGCCGCTGCCCGACGGGCGGCTGCGGTTGCGGTTCCTCCGACGATTGCGGTTGCGGTTCTGGCCGCCGCCACCACCGCCGCCGCCGCCACTGCTGGCACCGCCGCCACCGCCCGGTGCGCCGCCGGCGCCGCCAGGACCCCCTGGTCGCGACGCGTTGTCCGGACTGTCCTTCTGGTCGGCCATGGGGCAGTCAGCCTACTGGGCGCCGTCTACCGCAACGGTGCCTTGAGCCACGGGGCGGACCGGCGCGACGCCGGAGCGCCTGCCCGCCCTGACCCTCCGGAGGTCTATCTGGTACGTCTTGCTGCGCCCGGCCTGGCCGCGTAGGACGCCACGGCGCGCCGGTACACCTCGACGTAGCGCTCGGCCAGCGCATCCATCGACCAGTTCCGCGCATGATCGAGCGCCGCCTTGCGCGCCTCGGTCGACGACTGGCCGCTGCCTTCGACGGCGTCGGCCAGTGCGACGCCGAGCGCCCGCGCCAGAGCCGGCGCGTCCGCGGGTGGGACCAGGGCGGCGTGACCGGCCGACGCTGCCCGATACCCCTCGATGTCGGATGCCACGACCGAGCACCCGGCCGCCATGCCTTCGAGAAGCACCATGCCGAAGGACTCGCCGTGAAGGGAGGGGGCGCACAGCACGTCGGCGCCCGCCAGGCGCGCCGCCACCTCGTCGTCGCTCAGTGTGCCCAACCAGCGGACGCGGTCCGATTCCGGGTGCCGCCGGCGTTGGACCTCCCCGGCGGGCCCGTCGCCCGCAACCCAAAGAACCGCGGGGCGCTCCACCAAGGCGAACGCGTCGAGCAACACGTTCAGGCCCTTCCGCTGCTCGTGGCGCCCGAGGAAGAGCACGACCGGGCGTCCCTGCTCGTCGTGCACCGGCTCTGCACCTGCGAACCGGTCGACGTCTACGCCGTTGAACAGCGTCTCGAAGTGCCCGCCACTGGACTTCTCGCCGGTCTCGCGTGCGGCGTCGGACACCGCGACCCGGACCTGCATGCGCCGGCCGACGAACCCCGCCAGTGGTTTCACCATGGGGACCCAGCGGCTGACCCCAGCCCGGTGGTACGTGCCGACCATCGGCAGGGGGGCGCGCAGCACAAGCCCGTAGGCAGCCATGGGGGCCAGCGGCTCGTGTACGTGCGCCACGTCGAAGCCGCCTCTGCGCACGACCCGCTCGATGCGGGCGACAGTGTGCGGCCAGAACGCGACGGGGGCAACGGAACCGTTGGAGTGAAGCTCGGTGGGCTTCCCGACGATCACGTGTTCGCCTGCGGCCTCGGGGACCCCCTCGGCCTCGTCGGCTGGCCCGATCACAGTGACGGCATGACCCATTGCACGCAACGAGCGGGCGAGCCCGATGACCTGACCCTGCACCCCGCCGGGGCGCGACAACGAATAGGGGGACAGCATGGCGATGCGAAGTGGTGACTGTTCGGCACCCTCGTCCATCGGATCCATCGGACGTGACGCCTCGTCGGCCGCGGCGTCGGGCGCTGTCGCGTCGGCTGTCACTGGGCGTCGCTCGGCCAATTGGGTTGGTACATGTGCCACTGCTCCGGCCGGCGCCGGATGTCTTCCTCGAAGAGGGTGGCGAGGTCCTGGGTCACCCGGGCGACGTCCTCGCGCAGCGTGCCCCGGCGAGTGGCGTCCATCGGCGGGTGCACGACCCCCGTGTGCCAAGTGCCAGGCCCCGAATAGACGACGACGGGGAGCAGCGGCGCGCCGGTGCGGAAGGCGAGTGTGGCGGCGCCGCCGGGGAGCGTCGTCTTCTCGCCGAAGAACTCGACCTCGACGCCGTTGCCGACGATGTCCCGGTCGGAGACCAGACCGGCCAGGTGGTTGTTCTTGAGGGCTCGTATCAACGCCGCACTCGATCCCTCGCCGATCGGCACCCCCGTCAGGCCCATGGCGGCACGCTGGGCAAGGAACCACTCGAACAGTCGTTCCGGTTCCAGGCGCTCCACGACCGCGGTCATCGGCATGCCCTCGAGGGCGAGCCAGTAGCCACCCCACTCCCAGCTCCCCACGTGGGGCAGCGCGACGATGGCGCCCTGGCCGCCGGCCAGGGCGTCGCGCAGGTGCTCGACGCCGTCCTCCAGCCGCCACTTGGCGCGCACCGCGGACTCACCGAGGTAGGGCAGGCGCGCGCCATCGGCCCAGTACCGCGCGTACGAGGTGAAGGTCCGCTTGCTCCACCGTCGCACCAGGGCGGGGTCGGGCTCGACACCGGGGACACACTCGCTGGCGAGGACGCGGTGCATGTGGCGCTGGTTCATATCGAGGGGGGCGCCTCGCGCCATGAACCGCGAGACGACGTCGGCGACGCCGTAGGCCACTCGCTCCGGCACGTGGCCCATGGCGTAGGCCAGGCCGGCGTAGGTCAGGTACCGGGCGGTGTCACGCCAATCGGACGCGGGCTCGGAGGAGTCGCCCGTCACCGACCGGTGTCCAATCGTGCGGAGGGAGGATCAGCCCGCCGGCGGCGAGGAGGTCCCGGGCGACTGGCGGTTGCGTCGGGTGGTGGCCGAAGGCGCGGCCCGACGGCCTTGGCCCGGGGCGTGGGCGGGACGGCGGGCGGCGCGACGGCGTTCGCGCAACGTGCGTCCCGACCGGCTGCTCAACGCCTCCTGCCGGCGGGCGCGCCAGCGCCCCGGCGAGGAGGACGTGCCGCCGCGGGCGAGCGCCCGGCGGGGCACGCCGCGCTCGCGGCTCTCGCGCCAGGCCCGCCAGCGCGAGTCGACGCGCCCTTCGCGCCACGCCTCGATGCGGCGGCGGATGACCTCGTCCCGTCCGGACGCCGCGTTCCAGACCTTCACGAACCGCGCCACGGCGGTGAGCGTGATCAGAGCGAAGAGCACCCAGAGGACCGGCACCAGGATGACCGCGCTGAGGAAGCCGACACCGAGCAGGAACATCCGTTCGGCGCGCTCCATGAGACCGCCCTTGGCGGCAAGACCGAGTGATTCCGCCTTGGCCCGCTCGTAGCTGACCAGGGCGGTGACCGCCAAAATGGCCATCGGCAGGAGGACGAGATGTCCCTCGTTGCGGTCGACGAGGTACCAGGCGACACCGCACATGAGGACGGCATCGGCGATGCGGTCGGTGACCGAGTCGAAGAAGGCGCCGCGGACCGACGCCGTCCCGGCGGCCTTCGCCACGGGGCCGTCGAAGAGGTCGTGCATCCCCGTGATGATGAGGAAGAGGATGGCGAGGTGGAGATGGCCGGTGGCGACGAGGAGGGCG
Organism: uncultured Acidimicrobiaceae bacterium; assembly: GCA_963834405.1. GTDB lineage: Bacteria > Actinomycetota > Acidimicrobiia > Acidimicrobiales > RAAP-2 > Bog-473. The sequence continues at coordinate 316,267 of CAWIBX010000007.1, forward strand.
GTGATCGTCGCCGAGACCAGGCCGGTGGCGGTGAGGACGTCTGCGGTGATGCCTCGTCGGTGAAGTGCCTCGCCGACCGGACCGGTGGTCCGGTCGACCGCGGTGCGCCAACGACCGTCGAACATGAATCTCCTCATCGAGCGCGGACCCGGGCGGGACGGGTCACGCGGTGTTTGCAAAAGTTTACCATCCGTTCCCGAACGGGCATCGGGACCGGTGGGGCGGTTGCGGACTCGCAGGTGGGTGCTCACGTCCGGTTGGACCTGGACCGGCCCCGGTGGGAGCCCTGGTCCAGCGGTGCATCGGTGCCGCGGCGCCCGTCACCCGCCAATCCGTGATGCCCCGCGGGGCGTACTCCCTGCGACTCAGCGACCCGGCGCGGGTATGACAGAGGAGTACGGCTGAAGGTACATACGACAAGGAGGCGAGCGGGACGGGTGTCGGCGGCGGCCATGGCGCCCGGTCACCCTTGGCGTGGTCGGTGCGGTGGCTGCGGTCGGCGGCGCGCTGGTGCTCGGAGGGGCAGGCCCCTTGGCGACCCCGGCCGGGGCCAGCACGAAGGCGACCGTGGTCGAGGCGACGGAGACGGACTTGCGCATCGCGCCGACCAGGACGACATGGACGCCCGGCAAGTGCACGTTCGTGGCCACCAACCGAAGCCCGCTGACCCATGCGCTCGAGATCGCCGGCCCCGGGGTGCACAACGCACGGACCAAGGACATCTCGGGCGGCCACAGCACCAAGCTGACCGTGACCCTCAAGAAGGGCGACTACGACATCTTCTGCCCCATCCCGGGCACAAGATGCTGGGCATGAACGTCAACATCATGATGAAGGTGGCGACCTCGGGGGGACACAGCGGCTGAGCGCCGGCGCCCGGCGTCGGTTCAGGTGGTGCGCACCGCCCGGGCGGTGCGGGCTGGGTGGGCTGGGTGGGCCGTTCCGTCAGCTAGCCTCGTCCGTCGAGATGCCCTGTGCAGGAACACGGGGCGACGTGAGGGGATGACGCCGGTGTCCGAGCCGAGCAGCGCGGGACAAGTCCAGGTCCAGGTCCAGGTCCAGGGCACGGTGCTCCCAGAAGCGACGCTCGACGTCACCATCGTGGTGCCCTATTACAACCCGGGGCCACGTCTCCGGACCACGGTGGAGCACATGGTGCGGGTGCTCGACTCGTCCGGGATGACCTTCGAGATCATCGCCGTGTCGGACGGGTCGACCGACGGGAGCCACTTCACCCTGGATGGCTTCCCCGAGAGCGTCGTGCGCCGCGTGGAGTTCGAACGCAACGTCGGCAAGGGGCACGCGCTCCGGGTCGGGCTGGGCATGGGCCGCGGCCGGTATCTCGGCTTCATAGACGCGGACGGCGACATCTCTCCGGAGTTCCTGGCGCCCTTCGTGACGATCATGCGGACCGAGCAGCCCGACATCATCATCGGCAGCAAGCGTCACCCGGAGTCCTCGGTGCACTATCCGCCGCTCCGCCGCTTGTACTCGTGGGGCTACCAGCACCTTATCCACCTGCTCTTCCGGTTGAAGGTCCGGGACACGCAAGTGGGCATAAAGCTCGTCGACCGTGCGGTCATCACCGAGGTGCTGCCGTTGTTGCGGGAGAGCCGCTTCGCGCTCGACCTCGAACTGCTCGTGCTGGCCCGGCGTCTCGGCTACGACCGCATGGTGGAGGCGCCGGTGCGAATAGAGGAGCGCTTCGGATCGACGATCTCGGTCAAGGCGGTGTGGCTCCTTCTGGTCGACACGCTCGGCCTCTTCGTCCGGTTCAGCCTCCGGCGCGAATACGAGCCGGCGATCGCGGCGAGGGCGGAGGCGGCGGACCGGGCGGACGGGTCGGACGGGGCGGACCGGGCGGACCGGGCGGACTGAGCCCGCAGCCGGCGACCGCACCCTGGCGCCGACACCGGTCCACGAGCGGGATGGCAGAAGGTCTGGCACAATGCGCAATGGGGGTGGAGACCGCCCGAGCAGACGTGAATCGCCAACACGTCCGGCGGACCCCCCCTGTCGGGCGTCCGGGCCCCGTCCAGCGGAGGACGGGGCCCTCGCGCGTCCCGCCGGCCGTGGGCAACGGCACGGGCAACATTGACCGACACCCACCCGCCGAGGCGCGCCGTCCCCGGAACCCCCGCCGGGGGGCCGACGGTCAGGCCCCGAGCTGCGCCGGGCTGACCGGCCGCGACGGCACGACGACGTCGAAGCCGACGGTGCTCACCACTTTGTACGAGATCCCGTGCGCGCCGAGATACGCCGTCAGGCCGGACTCCGTGACCGCTCCGGGATCGAGGTCACTGGCCGAACCCAGCTGGCCCTCAACCGCGCCGAGCGCCTGCGGCGGCACGAAGATCCAGCCGGTCGATGCTCGGCCGACCGGGCTGGAGGCCTCGGGTGGGTTGCGGTTGAACCCGAGTGCCGCGGCGACGACGTGCCCGTTCGAAATGAAGGTCAGGTCGTTGGCGACCCAGTACCCGGCGTAGGCCCGGGAGACCCCGAGGCGCTCCAGGCGGGCCGCCAACGACGTCACGGCCGGGTTCGGGTTCGAAGAGAACGAGGTGAGCCGGCCCGGGCTCCCGATGGCGCCGTAGCCGTCGTTGAACGCGACGAGCGTGCTGACGAAGGCGATCACGAGGACGCCACTGGCGACCCAGGGAGCGATCTCTTCGTGCAGCAACTGCCACAGCCCGCCCGCGATGACGAGCGCGCACACGGGGGACAGCGCGATGGCGTAACGCCCGTCGTTCCAGAACCACGACGTCGGGAACGCCGCGTACAGGAAGGGATACAGCGCCAGGGCCAGCGCGAGCACCCGCGTGTCCGGCACGCGGACGGCCAACAGGATCGCCGCGCCCACAATGAACACCACGACCAGCGCGGACAGGAGCACCCCGATCACGTCTCCGCCCTCCCATGCACCCGCACCCTCGACGCGCAGCCCCAGGGCCATCGGGAGCACGTGGGTGAAGAAGACGCGGAGCCGGGTGGCGTAGGAGACCGGCGAGGACGGGAGCCCGGCGCTGTGGGAGGCAAGGACGGCCCAGAGCCAGGGGAACGCGCCGACGATCGCAAGGAGGGCGGCGACGCCGAGCCGGCCGGCGACGGCCCGCCACGGGCGGCCCCACAGCGTCACGCCGACGACGACCGCGGCCGGCAAGGCGAGATACACCACCTCGGGCGAGGCCCAGAAGCCGAGGCCGGCGGCCGCCCCGAGGACGGCCCACTCTCGGAGTCGGTCCCGGTCACCGCCCTGGCGGGCGAGCTGCACGATGCGCAGGGCCTCGAGCAACACGACGAGGCCGAGCACGAGGCACACCTCGTGATAGCCGTACTCCCTGGTCGAATTCCAGAGCGCCGACTCGGACCAGATGAAGCTGAGCACCGCCGCGGTCACCGCCGCCTGGAACGAGAAGAGCCGCAGCCCTATCCGCCAGACAAGGACGGCGCAGACCAGACCCAGGACCGCCGGCGTCGCATTGAGCACGAACGGTGACTGTCCGAACACGGAGAACGCCGCGGCCAGCACGTAGGGCTCCACCCCGCCGTATTGCTGGCCCCAGGCGAAGGCGTAGGTGTGCCCGTGCAGGATCTCGTCCGCGATCAGCCCGACGGTCGCCTCGTCCGAGTTCATCGGCGCGTTCCCCAGAAGCCAGAGCCGGAGGGCGACGCCGCCAACGATGAGGAGGCTCGCGACCAGGGCCAGGACCACCGCGCCGGAAGCGCCGGCACCGCCGGAGCCGCCGTCGCCGACCGAGGCGCCGCTGATGCCGCCGGGGGACGCGGAAGCCGACGCCGAAGCGGGAGGTCGGTCTGCCGGCGCCGCGCCGACCGGGTTCGCCGCCTCGGTCCCGGCCCCCGCCCCGGCAGGGGGCAGCACGTCGGGGCCGGCGTCCATGTCGACGCGGGATCCTAGACCTCGGCCCCGGAACACCCCTGGCAGGCCCGCTGTCCGGCCCGGCACGCCGAATCGGCCCGAGCGCACCGGGTGGGCACGGTCGTACACTCGACTTCTCACGGGCCGGTTCAGGACCGGCCCAGAGCAGAGGCGCAGAGCAGAGGCGCATTGGGGAGGGACCAGGTGCCACACGACCCGACCGCTATCCGGAACGTTGCCCTCGTCGGGCACCACGGTGCGGGCAAGACGACGCTGGCCGAGGCGCTCCTGGCGGCCACGGGTGCCATCGCACGCCGGGGATCGGTGGAGAAGGGCTCGACCGTCATGGACTTCGAGCCCGAGGAGGCGTCGCGCCAGCTCTCCATCTCGACCTCGCTGGCACCCTTCACGGTCAACGGGGTCAAGGTGAACCTGCTCGACACCCCGGGCTACGCCGACTTTGCCGGCGAAATGGTCACCGCCCTCGCCAACGTCGACCTGGCCGTCCTCGTCGTCAGCGCCACGGACGGCGTCCAGGCCCAGACCCACGACGCCTGGCGGGCCGCCGCCCGGCTCGGCGTCCCCCGCGTGATCGTCATCAACAAGCTGGACCGGGAGCGGGCCGACTTCGACCGCACGCTGGGCGAGATCCGCGACGCCTTCGGCGCCGGGGTGGCGCCGGTGGAGCTCCCCATCGGACACGAGACCGACTTCCACGGGGTCATCGACCTGCTCGGTGACACCGCGACCCACTACGACACGCCGGCCGCCGGGGCCCCGGTGGACGGCACCGTTCCCCCCGCCGGGCACGAGGGTCCCATCCCCGACGACCTCGTCGACCAGGAGCACACGGTGCACGAGCAGCTCGTGGAGGGCATCGTGGTCGGCGACGACGACCTTATGGAGCGCTACCTGAACGGCGAGACGCTCGACTACGCCGAGCTCGAGAAGAGCCTCGCCGGCGGCGTGGCCTCGGCGAGCGTGTTCCCGGTGCTGTGCTGCTCGGCCGCGAGCGGCGTGGGCGTCGACCGGTTGGCCCGCCTGGTGGAGGAATTGTGTCCCAGCCCGCAGTCGCGGCCGCCCGTCCTGGCCACCGCGGGGACCGAGACCGTCGAGATCCCGAGCGACCCGGCCGGACAGACCGTCCTCACCGTCACCAAGACCTACAACGACAGCCACACCGGCAAGATGTCCCTCTGCAAGGTCCTCTCCGGCACGCTCCAACCCGACGCCGTCCTCGTCAACACTCGGAGCCGCGAGGAGGAGCGCCTGCACGCCCTGCAGAGCATCGCCGGGCACGCGACGGCGCCCGCCACCAGCGTGGCGGCGGGTGACTTCGTCGCCGTACCGCGGCTCAACGGGACCCGCACGGGTGACACGCTGGCGCCGAAGGGCCAGCCGATCGCCGTCCCGCCACCGGAGCTGCCCGTCCCGGCGCTCCAGGTCGCGGTCAAGCCGGCCACCCGCGCCGACGACGACAAGCTCATGTCGGCCCTCCAGCGGCTCTGCGACGAGGACCCGTCGCTCACGGTCACGCGCGACGACGAGACCCACCAGACGATCCTCGGTGTGAACGGAGAGGTCCATCTCGCGGTCGCGCTCGAGCGCCTCGACCGGAAGTGCAACGTCCACGTCGAGCGCGAGGACCTTCGCATCCCCTACCGCGAGACCATCACCAAGCCGGCCCAGGCGGAGGGCAAGCACAAGAAGCAGTCGGGGGGACACGGCCAGTTCGGCGTGGCCCACCTCCGCCTGGAGCCCCTCCCCCGTGGCGAGGGCTTCGCCTTCAGGGACGAGGTGGTGGGCGGGGCGATCCCCCGCCAGTACATCCCGGCCGTCGAGAAGGGTGTCATCGAGACGTTCTCCCAAGGGGGTGTCTTCGGCTACCCCGTGGTCGACATCGCCGTGACGGTCGACGACGGGAAGGCGCACTCGGTCGACTCCAACGAGGTCAGCTTCAAGATGGCGGCGGCGCTCGCCGTGAAAGCGGCCATGGCCGAGGCGGGGCCCATCGTCCTGGAACCCATCTCGCGCCTGGAGGTCACGATCCCGGACGAGTGCCAGGGCGACGTCATGGGCGACCTCAGTTCACGCCGGGCGCGCATCGTGGGCACGGACCAGGCCGATACGGCGGGCCACCAGACCGTGACCGCCACCGTCCCGACCGCCGAGATCACGCGCTACGCGGTCGACCTACGCGCGCTGACCGGCGGCCGGGGGTCCTTCACCGCCGTGCACGACCACTACGACCCGCTGCCCGAGCACCTGCTGTCGTCACTCCCGAAGGCGGACGACTAGCAGAACTCCTAGCCGACCCAAGTCGGTCAGAACGGGTGCGTGTGCGCGAAGCGCAGCGGGATCTTCGACAGGATCAGCGTCCCCACCAGCTCGTTCCCGGGTGTCTTGACCACGGCGACGGCGAGCTTCCCGGCCGGACGCCCGAGCGGCTTGACCACCGTGTACGACGTGAAGTGGCCCGTGTAGGCCGCGATGCAGACCGCTTGCTTGGGTGACACGGACCGCACCATGTCGTTGTAGAGACGGGGCGCGATCCCCTTCAGGCTCGACAGCGCGTACTTGCGCACGCCGATGAAGTGCGCGCCGGTCCCCACGGCGTGCGCCGCCGTCGGCAAGGCGAGATAGCACGACTCGTCGGACGTTCCCACGTCGGTGCGCGCCGCGCTGCATCCCGCGAAGAGGGACCCCGCGAGCGCGACCGCGAGCGCGAGCGCGAGCGCCGCGAGGAACGTGTCGGCGCGTTGGCGCCCGCGGCCGCGCCTCACTCGCTCACTCCCTTGGAGGCGGGCACGGACGAGGACGCTGCCTCGTCCACGCCCCCGACCGCCCCGCCCCCGCCGGTCGTCGCGGCCGCACGCTCCGCCGCCCCGACCTCGGACGGGTGCAGGTACGCCACCGGCCCGGCCTCGACGTCGGCCGCCATGGCCGAGCGGCTCCAGCGGCCGCGGCGCACCTGCAGGGCCAGCTGGCCTATGAACAGCCACCCCAGCGCCAAGATGAACCAGAAGCTGATGACCCGGTAGAGCAGCACCGCGTCGACCGTGCTCGTCTCCGCGCCCCCGAACGCGACCAGGGCGACGGTGATGGAGCCCTCCACCACACCGAGGCCGCCCGGGGTGATCGGCAGGGTCGCGGCCAGCTGCCCGGCGCCGTAGGCGAGCAGGAGCCCCTTCCACGGGATCGGTGCGTCGATGGCGACGAACATCATGGCGAAGCACGCGCAGTCGAGCAGCCAGTTGACCGTCCCCCACGTGACGATCCGTCCGATCTGGCCCCAGCTCAGCCGGACGGCCGTCATCCAGGCCATGATCCGGTCGATCTGCTCCGTCGTGTCCCCGCGGGGCCGGCCCGTCAGCTTCACCGAGGCCTTGAGGACCCCGGAGACGACCAGATGCAGCGGGCGCTCGTAGACGAAGAGGGACCCGATGCCGAGCATGATGGCGAACGTGCCGATGAGGACGGGGACGAGGTCGAGCGAGGCCCCCTCGTCGGCTGCGATGCTCAACCCGATCACCGCCAGAAGCGACAGGCTGACCGACGCCGCGACCAAGGTCCCGGCCAGCGCCCACACCGCCAGCGTGTTGTCCGCGCCGAAACGGCGGAACCAACGGAACCCGTAGACCGAGGCGACCGCGTTGCCGACCGGCAGCGAGTCGGTGATCGCCTGCGACGCGAACGACAGCTTCACCAGGGGCGACCACGGTGCACGGAGGTGCCCCGCCGACAACAGCTCGTACTGCATGGCGGCGAAGCACAGGTAGGAGCCGACCTCCGCCGCCAGCGTGGGCGCGACCCACCACCAGTCGAACGTGCGGAAGATCGTGCCGAAGCCGGTGAGCTCGGACGTCTTTGACGACAGGACCCAGATGGTGATCGCGACCAGTGCGAACCCGAGCACGATCCGCCCCACGGGCCAGGCGCGCCGCACCCACCCCGGCGCCCGCACGACGGCGGGCTGGACGGGGGGTGCGGCCCCGTCGTGGGAGGGCGACCCCGCGAACCCGGTGCGGACTCCGACCTCGACGGGGCCGCCCACTTCGAGCGGGGACCTCGACGCGCCGCGCCCCTCGGGCGATGGGCTACCCGGGCCAGGCGTCGGTGAGCCTCTTCCAGGACAGCTGCAGCGTCTCGGGCATCACCCGAGTCTCCGCGACCGACGTCATGAAGTTGGTGTCACCCGACCAGCGGGGCAGCACGTGCAGGTGCACGTGCGCGGGCAGCCCGGCCCCGGCCGCCCGCCCGAGGTTCGCGCCCAGGTTCAATCCGTCCGGGTCGTACGCCTTCTCTATGGTGGCCACCGCCCGCTTCGTCGCCGACCACAACTCGGCGGACTCACCCTCCGTCAACGCACCGAGGGACCCCGTGTGGCGCAGGGGCATCACGAGGACGTGGCCGCTGGCGTAGGGGTACGCGTTCATCACGACGAACGTCAGCTCGCCCCGCCAGACCACGAGGTTGTCCTCCGAGGGCCGCCCGCTGGCGGCGAGCCGGCAGAAGACGCAGTCCGGTTCGTCCTGCGCCAGGCCACCGGCCCGCTCCCTCGCGGTCGCCTCGACGATGTAGTCGCGCCGCCATCCGGCCCACAGGTTCTCGAGGCTCACGTGCCCGCCGCCGTCGCGTCCGCCGGGGCCCGGTCCTCGGGCCGGGCCTTGCGGGCGACCTCATCGCGGACCTCGTCGACGAACCGGTCGATCGGCACACCGTGCTCTGGCTTGGTCCCCCAGCCCCGCCGGTTCACCCCGACCGTGCCGGCGGCCATGTCCTCGTCCCCGACCACCAGCACGTAAGGGATCTTCAGCAGCTTCGCCCGCCGGATCAGTGCGCCCAGCTTCTCGCCACTCGTGTCGACCGTGGCCCGAAGGCCGGCCGCCTCACACGCGTCGGCGACGGACTGTGCGTAGGCCCCATGGTTGTCGGTCACGGGGATCACCCGTACCTGCTCGGGACCGAGCCAGGTCGGCAAGGCGCCGGCGTAGTGCTCAATGAGCACCGCCATGAACCGCTCCACCGACCCGAATAGCGCCCGATGGATCATGATCGGCCGGTGACGCGCGTTGTCCGCGCCGACGTACTCGAGGCCGAACCGCTGCGGCAGCTGGAAGTCGAGCTGGACGGTCGACAGCTGCCAGGTGCGGCCGATGGCGTCCTTGGCCTGCACCGAGATCTTCGGGCCGTAGAAGGCACCGCCGCCCTCGTCCATGACCAGGTTCAGGCCCATTTCGAGCCCGGTCGTGCGCAGCGCCTCGGTGGCGGCCTCCCACTCCTCGTCCGACCCCACGGCCTTGCCCGCGGGCTTGGTCGAGAGCTCGAGGTAGAAGTCGTTGAGGCCGTAGTCCCGCAGCAGGTCCAAGACGAAGCGCAGGGTCCGCACGAGCTCCACGTCCATCTGCTCGCGGGTACAGAAGATGTGGGCGTCGTCCTGGGTCATGCCCCGCACCCGGGTGAGGCCGAGCAGGACGCCCGACTTCTCGTAGCGGTACACGCCGCCGAACTCGAACAGCCGCATCGGGAGCTCCCGGTAGGAGCGCTGGTGGCTCCTGTACACCAGGATGTGGAACGGGCAGTTCATTGGCTTGAGGTAGTACTGCGTCCCGCCGTCGAGCTCCATCGGCGGGTACATGCTCTCGGCGAACCACTCCAGGTGGCCGGATTCCTCGAACAACGCGCTCTTCGTGATGTGCGGGGAGTTGACGAAGTCATACCCCGACTCCACGTGCCGCTGCCGCGCGTGGTCCTCCATGAGCCGCCGGATGGTGCCGCCCTTGGGGTGGAACACGGCCAGCCCCGAGCCGATCTCCTCGGGGAAGCTGTACAGGTCCAGCTCGGCCCCGAGCTTGCGGTGGTCGCGCCGCTCGGCCTCCTCGAGCTGGTGGAGGTACGCGGCAAGCGCCTTCTCCGACTCCCAAGCCGTGCCGTAGATCCGTTGGAGCTGCTCTCGCTTCTCGTCGCCCCGCCAGTAGGCACCGGCGACGCGCATGAGCTTGAAGTGGCCCAGCCGCCCGGTGGAGGGCACGTGCGGGCCCCGGCACAGGTCGATGAAGGCGTCCGAGTTGCGGTAGGTGCTCACCACCGGTCCCCCCGCGTCCACCTCGTCGGCACCCGATTCCACGGCGCGGATGATCTCCTCCTTGAAGGGCTGGTCGCCGAAGATCTCGAGCCCCTCCTCCAGGTCGTGCTCGTGCCGGACGAAGGGCTGGTCCTCCTTCATGATCGTCCGCATCTCGGCGTCGATGCGCTCCAGGTCGTCGTCGCTGAAGTGTGCGCCGCCGGGGAGTTCGAAGTCGTAGTAGAAGCCGTTCTCTATGACGGGCCCGATGGCGTACTTGGCGCCGGGCCACAGGCGGCGGACCGCCTGGGCCATCACGTGGGCGGTCGAGTGGCGGAGCACGGCCCGCCCGGCGTCGCTCTCCGCGGTGACGATCGCCACCTTCACCCCGTCTCGCAGCACGGTGGAGAGGTCGACCTCCTCGCCGTCGACGGTGGCCGCGACCGCCGCCTTGGCCAGGCGGGAGCCGATGGCCTCGGCAAGCTCGGCCGCCGTCGTGCCCTCGGCCAGCTCCCGTGTCGAGCCGTCGGGAAGACCAACCGAGATGACGCCTGGCATCGTGCACCCTTTCCTGCTCAGCCGGACAATTGCTCGTGGTCCGGACACCGTTCGTGGTGTGACAAGGGTACTGGACGACCCATTGGTTTCAGAACCCCCTCAGCCGTCGGTCATCGCCCGCCGGGCGACCGAGCTCTACGCAGCCGGGACCGGCGAAGAGCTGGCATGGGCATCTCGCGCCAGGCCCATGAGACGTGTTGCGGCTGCGGAGATGGGGCCGACGCGATGCACGAAACCGACGGTGGCGAAGTGCGGTGAGGTGAACGGCCTGATCTCGACTCGTTCCAAGGAGGTCACGACCGGCCGGTAGGACAGGAAGGATCCCATGCCCGCCTGGGCGGCAGCGATCCAAGAGCCTCGGTCCTCGATGACGAGTGACGCACGAGGTGGTGCCGCACCTGCGAGGGTGGCCATGTCGTCGAAGAGCTGACGACGTCCTGAGCCAGCCGGCGGCAGGATGAGCGGCTGACTCAGCACCTCGTCCCACGACACCGTCGCGGGGAGATCTGAGCCGAGCGGGGAGACCAACACGACCTCCACCTCAGCGACAGGCCTCGAGGTCAGATGACACTCGTCCACCGAAGACGTCAATTCTCCAAAGCCAATTTCGGCAGACCCGCTTTGGACCTGGCGGAGAACGTCCTCGCTGTCATTCGCCCGGCACATCCGGATTTCGAGATCGGGCTCCCAACGACCGAGGTCGCTCAGCGCCGAGGCGAGAAGCAAGCCGTTCGTGGGCGTGGTGGCGATGGAAAGCTGGACTCGGTCCCCGGCCGTTCGAGCCGTCCGCCCCACGGCGTCGATGGCGGCCAGGGCGCCCCGGGCGGAATCCACGACGGCTGTGCCCGCGTCGGTCGGGACGAGCCGCCGACCGGAAAGGCAGAACACGGTGATGCCGTGTTCGATCTCGAAGGCCCGGACTGCACGAGAGATCACCGGCTGTGTGACTTGGAGGGAACGAGCCGCAGCACTCACCGAGCCGGCGTCGCTGACGGCGACCAAGTAGCGCAATTGCTGCACGTTCATGCCCGCAGAGCATAGAGGTCATACCGAGATGGGAGCTTGTCGCGGCTAGTGACTTCTGGTCTTCTCGGGGGAAGCCCTTTCGGACGCCACACGGCGAAATGGGCAATCCGGTTCCGAGGAGGTTCTCGATGAGACGAGTGAGATCGAACGTGGTGGCGTGCGCCGTCATGGCTGTCGTGGCGGTCGGGGCGGCCACGCTCGGCCAGGCATCGGCGGGAGCAGCGAAGCAGAGCCCTGTCACCCGGGCGGCGCTACCGGCGGGGACGATCAACCACATCCTGGTGATCGACTTGGAGAACGAGAGCTTCTCGAGCACGTTCGGCCCGAACTCACCAGCGACGTATCTCAACGAAACGCTGCTCCCCGAGGGCGAGCTCCTCGAGAACTACTACGCCACCGGTCACGTGAGCCTGGACAACTACGTCGCACAGATCTCCGGCCAAGCACCCACCAAGGCGACCGATTCGGACTGCGGCGCACTGACCAGCAGTGGCCTGGTCGGCCAATACCTCGATGTGACCCCGGGAACCGACGACCCGAACAACGCCCTCTACCCGGGACAGGTCGACGGCAACGGCTGCGTGTACCCCGCACCCACGGCCACGACCAGGGGGGCGCCGACGATCGCCAACCAGCTCGACGCCGTCCACCCACCCAACCCGGTCACGCACGTGGCCTCGTGGAGGGAATACGCGGAGAGCATGGGGAACGACCCGGCGCGAGACGGTGGGGTCGCCGACGCGGCCGGCGGGACCGACTGTGCGCACCCCACCCTGGGGGACACCGACGACACCGAAACCGCCGAGGCGGCCGACCAGTACACCACCCGGCACAACCCGTTCATGTACTTCCACTCCATCATCGACAACACCCCCGAGTGCGACGCCAACGTCGTGCCCCTCGGAACGCTGACCGTCGGTACGCCAGGCACGTTCAACCACACCCAGCTTCCCGACACCTTCTCGGGACATCTCGTCGATGATCTGTCGAAGATCGAGACAACGCCCCTGTTCGGCTTCGTCACCCCCAACCTCTGCGACGACGGGCACGATGCGACCTGCGCCGGCACGAATGTCGAAGGCGGCAAGACCGGTGGGCTCGTCGGGGCCGATCTGTGGCTCAAGCACTGGATGCCGCTCATCCTCGCCTCACAGGCCTACAAGACCGGCCAGATGCTCGTCGTCGTGACCTTCGACGAGGGTGGGCTCACGGACACGTCCGCCTGCTGCAACGAGCAGCCGGGACCGAACTGGGCGTATCCGGGGTTCAGTCCGCTGCTCGGAACCCCGAGGGGTCCAGCTCCGGGCGGTGGGAGGATCGGCGCCGTCCTGCTCAACTCCAAGTACATCGAGCCCGGGAGCGTTGACTCCACGGGCAGCTACAACCACTACTCGGCGCTGCGTAGCTACGAGGACCTGCTGGGACTGACGAGCGGAGGGGCGGACGGCCTCGGGCACATCGGTTTCGCGGCAGCCCCCGGACTCGCCCCCTTCGGCCCCGACGTCTTCAACCGTCCACCCGACCACTGAGGAGGCTCGCGCCAGTCACGGTGGAGCATAGGGGTGCGAGTCCACCGTCACCCGCCGGCTCGTGGTCGGGGCCCCGACCTCGTACGCCTATCAGTGGCGACGTTGCTCCTCAACGCCGACCGCGCCCGTGACGGGCCGGCACCTCGAGCACCACGAAGGGCGGCAAGGGCGGCGGCAAGAAGTAGCGCGGGCGGCGCGGAACAGGGGCGGCCTCCCGAACGTCCCCGTTCCCGTCACACTCGCTTGTTAGACGAACGCCTGCCAGTTGTTGATGGCGTCGAACGCGTCCTTGGCCAAGCCCTGGGTCGCCTTGACCTGTCCGTACCACGTGGTGCCGCCAACATTCGACTTGCTCGCGGCGTAGGTGAGCATCTGGCTCACGGTGAGACTGGTCGTCCAACTGCCTATTGAGATCTGCTGCGACGGCCCGGTTTCGCCATTCGCTCCCCGCCCGTCAGGCGACCATCTACGACCAGCGCTTCGACACGTCCGTCCCCTGCGCGCTGGAAGGTGCGCCGAGTCTCGCCGTGTCAACTGGGGTTGTAAACGGGCGTAGTGGAGGACATCATGGCAGGTCACGGGGCGGACAAGCGATCGTCGGCGAGCCGCCTAGAGCTCGATTCCGAGCAGGCGCGCCCCGTCGGCGACCGTCCGGCCGGCCTTCGCCTCCTCGTCGAGCGCGTGCAGGGCGCGCGGCGTGTCGAGGTCGTCGTCGAGCGCCGAGCGAACCGCCGTCAGCGCCGCCGACTCGTCGCCCCCGGGCGCGCTGCGCCACAGGGCCAAGCGGGCCGCCGCCGCAGGCATGTCGTCGCCTGTGCGCCAGTCCCAGTCCGAGCGGTAGTGGTGCGCCAGCAACGCGAGCCGGACCGCCATCGGGTCCCATTCCTTGCACAGGTCGCCGACGAAGACGAGGTTGCCGAGGGACTTGGACATCTTCGTCCCGCCGAGCCCGACCAGCCCGACGTGGAACCAGAGGCGGACGAACGGCCGCCCCGTCACAGATTCGGATTGCGCGGTCTCGCATTCGTGGTGCGGGAACACGAGGTCGCGCCCGCCACCGTGGATGTCGATCGTCTCGCCGAGCTCGCGCAGCACGAGCGCCGAGCACTCGATGTGCCAGCCCGGCCGTCCCGGGCCCCAGCGCGACTCCCAGGCGGGCTCGTCCGGCAGCGACGGCTGCCACAGCACGAAATCGAGCGGATCGCGCTTGTTGGGGTCCTCGGGATGTCCGCCCTGCTCGGCCGCCAACGTGAGCATCTCCGACCGGCCGAAATGGCTGACGCACCCGAACTCGGGGAAGGTGGCGATGCTGAAGTAGACCGACCCGCCCGATTTATAGGCGTGCCCGCTCTCGAGCGCGGCGCCGATCAGGGACAGGATCTCGGGGATCGCGGACGTCGCCCGCGGCTCGGAATACACCGGCAGCAGGTTCAGGAGGCTCATCTCGGCATCGAACCGGGCCATCTCCTCGGCCGCCAGATCGAGATAGTGGACGCCGAGCTCGCGGGCCTTGCGCAAGATGTCGTCGTCGACGTCGGTCACGTTGCGCACGCAGCGCGTCTGGTGGCCGGCGTCTTGGAGCCGACGCTGCAGCATGTCGAAGAACACGTAGACCGCGGCATGCCCGAGATGGGCGGCGTCGTAGGGCGTGATGCCGCAGGAATACATAGTGACGAGCGGGCCCGGCTCGAACTCCACCACCTCGCCCCGTGCCGTGTCGTGGAGCCGCACAGCTAGATGCCGGCCATCCTCAGCGTCGAATGCGCCTTGTACCGGACGTTGAGGGTGATACAGACCGCTGTGAACGCTTCGATGGCAGAAGCCTGGCTCAAGCTCCCCGCGTCGAGTGGCCGCAGGCCGCGCATGCACTCCACGAGCCCGACCGTCGCCGCGGTCGCCTCCGGGTGGTCGGAGCACACCAGCACGTCAGCTTCCAACCCCGATTCGAGGTCCTCCATTTCCGAGGCCGGCAGGTGGTGGAACGCGGCGGCCACGAGCGACTTCGGCAGGGCGGCCTGCAGGGCCGCCGCCATGGAGCCCCGGGGCGGCAGCAGGGCGAGCATCTCGCGGCCCTCCTTCGCGAGCGCATTGACCATGGAGACGACGACCTTCCCTGCCAGGGGGTCCCGCAGGGCGCGGACGGTCGCCACCGCGCTGTCCCACGGCGTCGCCGCGACGATCACGTCCGCCTCGGCGGCCCCGGCGTTCTGGGCACCGGAGATCTCCAGCGCCAGGCCGGGCCAGCGCGCCCGCACCTCCGAGACGACGCCCGCCGCGCGCCCTGCATCCCGCGATCCGATCGTGACCCGGACGCCCGCCTCGGCCAGCCGGACTGCGACGCCGCGTCCGGCCGGGCCGGTCCCACCGAGAATTCCCACGTGCACGGCCACTACCTTCGCATAAGGTCTCGAGCGCAGTGGGACTCCTCGACGGCAAGCGGCTCCTGGTCACCGGCGTCCTCACCGAGGCCTCGCTGGGGTTCGCCGTGGCCAAGCTGGCCCAGGAGGAGGGGGGCGAGCTCGTGCTCTCGGGCGCCGGGCGGGCCCTCTCGCTGACCCGGCGGACCGCACGGAAGCTTCCCGCGGAGCCCGAGGTGCTCGAGGTCGACGTCACCTCGCCGGAGCAGCTCGCGGCGGCCGGACAGGCCCTGGCGGCCCGCTGGGACCGTTTGGACGGGCTCCTGCACGCCATCGGCTTCGCCCCACCCGACTGCCTGGGCAGCGGCATGTTCGCCGCGGACTGGGACGACGTCTCGGTGGCCCTCAACATCTCGGCCTACTCGCTGAAGGCCCTCGTCGACGCCTGCCTCCCCCTGCTCGAAGCGGCCGGGGCCCAGGGCGGCGCCTCGGTCGTCGGGCTCGACTTCGACGCCACGGTCGCCTGGCCGGTCTACGACTGGATGGGCGTGGCGAAGGCCGCCCTCGAGTCGCTCTCCCGCTACCTGGCGAAGGAGCTCGGGCCCAAAGGCGTGCGGGTGAACCTGGTGGCTGCGGGACCGGTGCGGACCATGGCGGCCAAGTCGATCCCCGGCTTCTCCGCCTTCGAGGACACCTGGTCCGAGCGCGCGCCGCTGGGGTGGGACGTGCACGACGGATCGGCGGTGGCGAAGGCCTGCGTCGCCCTCTTCAGCGACCTCTTTCCGATGACCACCGGTGAGATCGTCCACGTCGACGGCGGGGTCCACGCCGTCGGCGGCTCGGCCTGACGAAGACCGTCCCCGGCGAGGACGTGAGGCGGGTCAGGCGGCCGTCGACCTCCGCCGGATCAAGGTGACGACGATGAAGGCGAAGGCCAACAACCCGGCCACCGCCACCATTCCCGCGATGACGTCGGCGCCGTTGGCGACGTAGCCGGCCGGCGCGGTCGATCCGCCGGCGGTGACGTGGTTGACGAGTTGCGCGCGGACGATGCCGGAGCGGTACCTCGTCGTCGCTCCTGCCACCGTCGCGTCGGCGGCGATCCACAGCAGGACAGCCGTCACCGCAAGCCCCATCGTTTCCGCACTCTTCTGAAGCCGCCACACAGTCAAGAGCCTCCCTGGCCAGAGCGTCCGACGTGCCATCCCTGCACGTCCTTCTTTCACCCGTGCTTGAGGAACGACAACGGCACGAGGCTCTTACGCGCGACCTTGGGCTGCAACCCCCATGTGATCCTCGTTCTGTCTCACTGGGTGTCACCAAGAAAAGCCTCGCGAACGATGAGGAAACTGTCGTGGGCGACGCGGGAAGGTGGCGCGACGGTCAGTAGGCGTCGGTCCCCCGCGCCATCGTCCTCGGGGTCTCGAACATGATCTTGAGGTCCCACCACAGGGACCACGACGTGACGTACAGGTAGTCGAGCTGCACGAGGTCGTTGCGCGAGAGGTCGTTGCGGCCCGAGACCTGCCACAGGCCGGTGATGCCAGGACGAACGTCGAAGCGCCGTGAGGCCCAGCCCACGACCTTCGACTCCTTCGGGATGAAGGGGCGGGGGCCGACGACCGACATGTCTCCCGTAAAGACGTTGATGAACTGAGGGATCTCGTCGATGCCGGTCCGGCGCAGGAAGGCGCCGAACCGCGTGATGCGCCCACTCTCGTCCATCTTGTTGCGGAGCTGGTAGAGGGGCCGGTCCGCGTCCTCGGCCAATGGTACGGCCTCGGGAGCCGGCGCCGACGCCGGGGCGATCGTCATGGAGCGGAACTTCGTCACCGTGAACGGCTCGGCGTGGCGGCCGAGACGGACCTGGTGGAAGAACACCGGCCCGGGCGAGCTCAATTTCACCCCGATCGCCACCACCAGGAGCAGCGGCGAGGTCACAAGCAGGATCGCCGAGCTGATGCCCAGGTCGAAGGCCCGCTTCATGAAGCGGTCCCAGGCACTGAGGTGCGGCTGTGCGATTTCCAGGAACGGCATTCCGGCCAGGTCGGTGAGGCGGGACCGCCAGCTGATGAGCTCGTGGTAGCGAGGCACCATCGCGATGTGCACGAACTGCTGGAGGTCCCGGTACGTGTCGAGGGACTCGGCCGAGAACGCGTCGCTGGGTGCGACCAGGATCCTGTGCACATTGAGCTCCCTGCACACGTCCGGTAGGTCCGCCACCCGGCCGATCGCACCCACGGCGACCGCCTCGTCGTCCACGACCCGGCCCACCAGGGTCATGGCGGGATCCTGGCGGACGCTCAGCATGATGCGCTCCGTCGCGATGCCGGTCCCGACGACGAGAACCCGCGTGGTGGTGAGAGTCCGCAAGAAGAAGCGGAGGACGATGCGACCGGCGGTGATCACCCCGATGGTGACGACGACGGCGAGGACGAGCTGGGTGGCGATGGGCTCGGGCGTCCCGAACGACGCGTGGAGCGTCGCCCCGATGGCGAGCGCCAGGACACAGCCCGACCCGACGCCGAAGGCGAGCTCGCGCATCTCGAGGAACGCGCTCGGTTGCAGCCGGCGGTGGGTGACCCGGTACACGCCACCGAGGGCGAGGGCGATCACGATCGCCACGGGAAGAGGGCATCTATCTGGAGGTTGGTCATGAGCTCCGCCGACGAGTTCACGGGCACGGCCGACAGCCGGGTCAGCAGGAGCAAGGCGAGCGGCAGGGCGATACAGGCGCACACGAAGTCGCAGCAGATCTGGACGAGCGTGAGCTCGCGGTCCGTGATGGTGCGATAGGAGGGTAACGGCAGGCTGGCGGCGGGCACCTGAAGGCGATCGGGGATGGCGAAGTTCGAGTCTTCGGCGACGGCGTTGGCCGCAGTGGGCTCTCTGTCGTCCACCTTCGGGTCTGAGACGCTCATCGCCTGCTCCCGACGCCCGCCCGGGGCGGCGTGAGAATTGGCGTGCCCACCTCCATGCTTAGGCAACAGCCGAGGAACCGCCACCTGTCGGGCGACCTGGGTCACCTGGTGCAACTTCAAACGAACGTTCGGCGCTCTCCGAGGCGCCGAGCACGCCAGGCATGCCACGCCCGCTTCCGCACGCGAACAGGCTCCGAGGGGTCAGCCTCGACTCTTGCTACCCATTGGCGAGGGCCATCTCCGCCCCGGCGTAGTACACGACGATGGTCCCGTAGGAACCAAGCCAGTCCTCGCCCAAGAACCCGGTGACGCCCGCACGAAGCGGCCCCCCGGAATCCACCGATCGCAGCGAGGTCACGGTCTTCGACGTCGACGCCAGCTCCAGGGAGGCCGACTGGAGCACGGGCACCGAGTCCGTGCACCCGACGCCGCCGGGAGCGACTCCCATGCCGCTGGGTTGCAGTTTGTAGAACGGCACCACCAAGGACAACAGGGCCGAGAAGGGCGAGCCCGTGGCGACGACCATCGCCTCCGGGCCCTGGCCTGCGATCGTGGCATTGGTGTAGGGAGTGATCGTCCCGGGTGCGGTCACCAGCGTCAAGGGTGTGGTGACGACCGGGTTCCCGCTCAGCAGGTGGGGCGGGAAGGGCACCCCGGATCGGCCCCGGACGAAGGTGTGGCTCGAGGGCGCTGCCGTCTCAGGCCCGTCGAAGCTGAGGGTCCGCCTCGGGAGATCGAGCTTGACGGCGGCAAAACGCCCGAGGACGTCCGATCCCAGTACGCCGTCGACGCCGGTCCCGCTCCAGTCCGACAGCGAGGTGGACACCATGTCCTGCGCGGCAAGGGCGACCGTGCCGACGTGCAGGGCGGGCACGTGCACGAGGTTGCCGGAGGCCGCGCACCCCGACCCGCCGAGGGCCACCCTCCCCGCCCGACCAGGCACGGCCTTGAGACTGAGGCTAGAAGCCAGAGCGGAGCTGATGATGGACCGAGAAGTCCCGGTGTCCGCCACGAACGGGTACGGGCCCTGGTTCCCGACGCATACCGCGACGGTGACGAGCTTGCCGCCCGATGGCGACGAGACCGTGATGGGCACGGTCACCACTGACGCTTGCCCGCCCGGCTGCACGCCGCAGCTCGTCTGTCCGGCCGTGGTCGGTGCGGTGCCCGAGCCCGGGGAGGAACTGCAGCCGGCGAGGATCACGCCGGCCGCGAGCACGACCGACACGACCAGCAGGGACGAACTTCGATGCAGCCCGGTCGACCTCGGCATCCGCCCGCCCGTCGCCGCCAACGAGTGCCCTTCCCTCAGCGCCAATCCCACTCCTGGTTCTTCGCCTCCGGAGCCGACCGCCTCCGGTCCGAGGTGGCAACACGCTATCGGGACCGGGTCTTTTCCACCGTGTTCATGGCGGCCCGGGGGCGAGACGGACCGCCGGCGCCAAGGCCGGGGGTCCGAGACGCTGTCTCTCTTCAGTGACGCTGCTTACGCGGTGTCATCTGCCCGACGACGCCGCCTCGCGATCAGCACGAGGACGCCACCGAGCCCGAGGAGGCCGGCCGCCACGGCCCACATGGCCTCGAGGTAGGCACCCGTGAAGGCCACGGCCGGGGCCGTCACCGGAGGGGCCGTCACCGGCGGAGCCGTGGTCGTCGGCGTCGGCGTGACGGCGGCCGCCGAGATAACCGGCACGCTGACCGTCAAGGTGACGGTGTTCGTGTGGCAGGTCGGCGTCGTGCAATTCGGCGTCCCGTCGTTCGTGAAGACCGCGAAGTTGGGGATGGTTTCGCCGTTGGTGTCAGTGCTGTTCACCGTGACCTGGAACGAAACCGTCACCGTGGAGGCCGCACCGACGCTGAGGCCGCTCCAGGTGATGGTGCCGCCGCTCTGCGAGACCTTGCACCCCGAGACGCCACCACACGTCGCCGAGTTGGCCACGTAGGTGGTCCCGCTCGGGACCGCGTCCGTCATCGTGATCCCCGTGGCCGCCGCGTTCCCGGCGTTCTTGAGCGCCAAGGAGTACGTGACCGTGGAGTTCAGCGAGACGGTGGACCCCGAAGCCGGGCTCGAGCTCTTGACGACCGTGAGCGAGATCACCGGGTTGGTGACCGTCGACGAGCACGTGATCGGGGCGACCGCATCCGCCTTCACCGCCGTGACCGTGACGCCCTCCGTCGGGTTGCAGGTCCCCGACGTGATCGTCGCCGTGTTCACCACATTGCCGGTCTGGGTCGCCGACACGATGGCGCTGAAGTGCACCACCACGCTGTCGCCCGGCCCAAGGTGCACGTGAATCGTGAGGGTCGACCCGCTCGGCGTGACCGAGCACGCGTCACCCGTGGGCACCGTCCCGCACGACGGGGTTCCCGTCAGCTTGAGGTAGGAAGGCAAGGGGTCGGAGATCGTGGCGTCACCGGGACCGTCGCCCTCGTTGCTGACGGTGACGACGTAGGGGATCGTCGATCCCGCGTCGACCGGCTTCCCGTTCCCGGGGGTGTCGTCCTTCGTCACCGAGAAGTTCGACGACGTCGCCAGGAAGCACTCGTTCGTGTCAACCGTGTCCGACGACCCGTTCACCGGCGGTGTCATGTTGTCGGAGGAACTCTCGTAGTTGCCGTTCGTCGGCGTGAAGACGGCTCCGAAGCACCAGGTCCCCACCGAGGTCGGCGTGAACGAGGCCGACGTGGCCGTCGTCGTCGTGCCGCTGCCGGTCGCCCCGGCCGTACCGAGGCTGGTGTCGCCGGTCGTGCAGAGGGAACCGGACGAGGACGACGCCTTGCACACGTAGAAGGCGACGTTGCCCGTGGGCGTCCCGGCGACGGTGTTGCCCTCGCCGGAGATGGTCGCGGTGTCCGTGACCGTTCCTGTCGTGATGACGACAGAGCTCGCTGCCGCCCGGGTGGTGGTGTCCGTGGGCGCCGGGTTCACCGTGAAGCACTCGTTCGTGTCGATGGTGTCCGAGGACCCGTTGATCGGCGGGGTGAAGTTGTCCGAGGAACCCAGGTAGTTCGGATTCGTCGGCGCGAAGACCGCGCCGAAGCACCAGGTCCCCACAGAGGTCGGCCTAAACGATGGCGAGGTGGCCGTCGTGGTCGTGCCGCCGCCGGTGGCCGAGCTCGTCCCGACGCTGGTCGAGCTCGACGAGCACAGCACGCCGGACGGGGACGACGCCTTGCAGGCGTAGAAGGCCACGGAGCCCGTGGGCGTGCCGGCGGTCGTGTTGCCCTTGCCCGAGATCGTCGCCAGGTCCGTCACCGTGCCGCTCGGGCCGATGGTGACGTTGCCCGAGGCGGTCGTCGAGGTCTGCGAGCCGGCCGCGTTCACCGTGAAGCACTCGTGGGTGTCCACCGTGTCCGAGGACCCGTTCACCGGCGGGGTGAAGTTGTCCGAGGAGCTCAGGTAGTTCGGATTGGTCGGCGTGAAGACCGCGCCGAAGCACCAGGTCCCCACCGAGGGCGGCGTGAACGAAGGCGAGGTGGCCGTCGTGGTCGTGCCGGTGCCCGTGGCCGAGCTCGTCCCCACGCTGGTCGAGCTCGACGTGCACGGTACGCCGGACGGGGACGACGCCTTGCAGGCGTAGAAGGCCACGGAGCCCGTGGGCGTTCCGGCTGTTGTGTTGCCCTTGCCCGAGATCGTCGCCAGGTCCGTCACCGTGCCGCTTGGGCCGATGGTGACGTTGCCCGAGGCGGTCGTGCCAACCTGGGTCCCGGCCGGGTTGACCGTGAAGCACTCGTGGGTGTCCACCGTGTCCGAGGACCCGTTCACCGGCGGGGTGAAGTTGTCCGAGGAACCCAGGTAGTTCGCGTTGGTCGGCGTGAAGACCGCGCCGAAGCACCAGGTCCCAACCGAGGGCGGCGTGAACGAAGGCGAGGTGGCCGTCGTGGTCGTGCCGGTGCCCGTGGCCCCCGAAGTGCCCACGCTGGTCGAGCTCGACGTGCACAGCACGCCGGACGGGGACGACGCCTTGCAGGCGTAGAAGGCGACGTTGCCGGTGGGCGTGCCGGCCACCGTGTTGCCCTTGCCCGAGATCGTCGCCAGGTCCGTCACCGTGCCGCTCGGGCCGATGGTGACGTTGCCCGAGGCGGTCGTGCCCACCTGCGTCCCGGCCGGGCTGACGGTGAAGCACTCGTTGGTGTCGATCGATCCAGACGACCCGTTCACCGGCGGCGTGATGTTGTCCGACGAGGCCTGGTAGTTCGCATTCGTCGGCGTGAAGACCGCGCCGAAGCACCAGGTGCCTGCAGACGGCGGCGTGAACGATGGCGAGGTGGCCGTCGTGGTCGTGCCGGTGCCCGTGGCCCCCGAAGTCCCCACGCTGGTCGAGCTCGTCGTGCACAGCACGCCGGACGGGGACGACGCCTTGCAGGCGTAGAAGGCCACGTTGCCCGTCGGCGTGCCGGCGGTCGTGTTGCCGTTCCCGGAAATGGTCGCAAGGTCGGTCACCGTGCCGCTCGGGCCGATGGTTACGTTGCCCGAGGCCGTCGTGCTCGTCGTCGAGCCGGCCGCGTTCACCGTGAAGCACTCGTGGGTGTCCACCGTGTCGGACGACCCGTTGACCGGTGGGGTGAAGTTGTCCGAGGAACCCAGGTAGTTCGGATTGGTCGGCGTGAAGACCGCGCCGAAGCACCAGGTTCCGGCGGACGTCGGCGTGAACGAAGGCGAGGTGGCCGTCGTGGTCGTGCCGGTGCCCGTGGCCGCCGACGTGCCCACGCTGGTCGAGCTCGAGTTGCACAGCACGCCGGACGGTGACGACGCCTTGCAGGCGTAGAAGGCCACATCGCCCGTCGGCGTGCCGGCGGTCGTGTTGCCGTTCCCGGAAATGGTCGCCTTGTCGGTCACGGTGCCGCTCGGCCCGATGGTGAGGGAGGTCTTCTGGGTCTGGGTCGTCGTCGTCGTCGGAGCCGGGCTAACGGTGAAGCACTCGTCACTGCTGGTGTCGTTCGACACGAGGAACGCACCCGCGGCACCGCCGTAGTAGCCAGCGAAACACCAGGTGCCTGGGGCGTTCGGTGTGATCGATGGTGACTCCGCCGTGGACGTATTGCCCGTCCCCGGCGTCAGGGACACGGGAGGGCCGCCGCTTGGGATCTCGGTGCCGATGGTGCTGTTGCAGGTGGTGGCTGAGTAGGCGGCCAGGACCGAGGGGCTGCAGTAGTAGAAGGTCACCGAGCCCGTCGGGGCGGTTGCGTTCGTGGTGTTGGTCACCGTGGCCATGTCGTGCCAGGAGCCGCCGATCGTCGTTCCCGATTCCGCCACCGGGGTGGTGGAGGTCGTGGTACTCGCGCAGATGTTGAAGTTGGCCGGCCCGACGAAGTCCTTCAGGTCGCTGGTGAAAGTGGCCTGCGACGAGTGGGTCTCAGCCAAGACGGTGCCGGTGCAGATGTTTCCGAGACCGAGCCCCGTCAGGTCGAGGCCGCCCTCGACGAACTGAGTGGCCGGCACGTTTGAACCGAGAGGCGAAACAGCGCACACCCAGCCGCCACACGGGGTTCCGCTCGTTGCCCCACCGTTCTCGGCCACCCCCACCGAGCCAGCTGGGACGGTCACGGCCACGTAGCTGCCCGAGCTGCCGCACGGGGTGCCGATCGGTTGGCCACACTCCCACTCGTAGATGTTCGGCGATGGCGTGCCGCCGCCGTTGACCCAGTCGAACTCGATGGCAAAGTCACCTTGCGTGCGCGGCGTGTTCAGGTTGCCGCTGCAGCCGGCGAAGCTCGCAGTCTGCTGCAGGAACTCGACGTCGACCGCGTCGTTACCGCCGGATCCGGCGCGCTCGATCCCGAACCAGATTTCCTTGTCACCGGGGGACGTGTCCCACGTGTCGGACGGGTTCTGCGTCTTGCTCTGCTGCGTGCGGGCGACGACATAGGCGTCGCTCAGGTCGTCCTTGGTGTTGACAGGGCCTGGGGTGGTGTAGGAGGTGCTGCCGCCGAACTTCTGGCCACCGTGGAACGTCGAGGCGTCACCCACAGTTGTGCTGCCACACCCTGCAGTGTTCGGGAACTGGCTCGATGGGTCGGTGATGAACTGGCGGGCCAGGATGCTCGAGTCGCCGTTCACGTTCTGTGGCGCCGTCGGCTGGAATGGACTGGTCGAGCTCGGGGTTGGATTGGTCAGACTCGTGGCCCCGTACTGTCCGCAGTTGAACAGCCCATGCGTGCCGGCCAGACCGATGCCGCCGTTCGTGCAGCTCGATGTGGATCCCTCGTTCCCCCAGCCGAACTGGTTGGTACCGTTGGACACGTATTTGATGTTGCCGTCCAACGCCATCCACCCGGACAGCTGACCGGTCGCGGCACCAGACGGCGCCGCCGCTATCAGGTTGAAGCTGAGGATGGTCGCGCCGAGGATGGCGCACGAGATCAGGCCACGCACCATCACCCCGCCGACCTCTGGTCGTCCGTCCAACGCCTGGCCCAGAAACCACCGCCGAAGTTTCCGAGAAACACCCATTTAGTTCTCCCGCTCTGTCCACATCGCCAAAGTCGCGGCAACCATAGGCCTAAAGGCCTATGCCCCGCACCCGAATAATAGGCTCCCCCGTTGCATCAGGCTCACGAAATTTTCGCCGTGAACAGCGCTTTGGCGCGGCTTGGACACCATCTGTTCGCAGAATCACCCATTGGCGCAATCTGAATGCGCTCGGGTTTACCAGCGTGTCATCGTGTAACGCGGCGCTGTAGCCAGGCAAGACGTACTGCCGACGTCCCATCTCTCCCCAGCCGCCTGGCCTGCTCACCGCTCACCCGAAGTGATTCGTTCACCCCGAGTTCAAACAACGCGAGTCCTTATTTAATTGTCGCGTCGTTGACTCAACCGGACGGCCGCTTAGACCGATACCGCCGCCTCGTGGACCATTTCGACGCGGCGGCCCGCATCGGCTCCCATAGGGCTTTGGTCCCACTGGGCCGGCCCTCTGCAACGCCGACGGTCGCGCGTCACCGTCTACCCGAACGCGACCACGGTGTTCTGCCCACGGACCTCCTGTGGCCGACCAATAGCCCGACCTGACTTCTGCCCGGCGTGCAGCCCGTCTCGCGTCGAGGGCGACCCTGTATCGATCACGATCCCGTGCCATTTCGCCGGCGACGGACGCACCTCTGGTCGCGATCGGTACGCGACGCGTCTGCGTCCTCAGATCCGCGCTTGTGATGCCCACATTCACCTCTCCCGAAGAGGGGTGGCGGTAGTCAAAACGAGCCTATGTGCACGGGCCGTTGCAAAATCCTGTACGCCAGCTCACGATCGTGGCAAAAACCCGCGCGCAAGCGGAGGCCGCGACCGTCGAGGCGGTTCAGTCAGGTGGATCCGTCGCGCCCCGAAAATCCGAAACTGGGGTCTTGACTCAAAGAGGATTTGCTCGCGACACTCTCGATACCAGGGACTCGCCGCCAGTAAAGGCGCCGCCCCCAACCGTTTTTCGCTTCGTTGCCGCGGTTACGCTCATCCGTGATGCCTCGAACCTCTCACGAGGCCTCGCGCCAGCGCGCACTCACAGCCCTGGCGACCGGCGCGGCGCTCTTCACCCTCCTGGGGACGACCTCTGCTGCCGCGGCACAGCCGCCCGGCGTCACGCGCGCCGCCCTCCCGCCGGGCAAGATCAACCACGTTCTCGTGATCGAGCTCGAGAACGAGGGGTACGCGACCACGTTCGGGCGCCGATCTCCTGCCACCTACTTGAACGGCACGCTCCGTTCGAAGGGCGAGCTGCTGCAGAACTACTACGCGATCGGCCATGCCAGCCTCGACAACTACATCGCCCAGGTGTCCGGTCAGGCTCCCAACGTGGACACACAGGACGACTGCTCGGACAGCGATCACGCCTTCGTCAACGTGACCCCGGCCAGGCCCGACGCCGACCAGGCCACCAACCCGGGACAGGTGGACGGGTACGGCTGTGTCTACCCCGCCTCGGTCCCCACTATCGCCTCGCAGCTCGACGCAAAATACCCGCCCAACAACGAGACCCACGTGGCCGCCTGGCGGGCCTACGAGCAGGACATGGGCAACACGCCGTCGCGCGACCGCGGAACGTCGGACCCTACCGGCGGTACCGACTGCGCGCATCCTGCCATCGGCGCCACCGACACTGCCGAGACGGCCACGCGGACTGACCAGTACGCCAACCGGCACAATCCGTTCGTCTGGTTCCATTCGGTGATCGACAACACGGCGGAGTGCAACGCCAACGTGGTCCCGCTCGGGAGGCTGGCCGCCAACGGCAGCCCTGCCCCGAGCGGCCACCTTGCCAAGGACCTCCGCCGCGAGAGCACCACGCCGCGATTCGGCTTCATCACACCCAACCTGTGCAACGACGGCCACGACGCCACCTGCGCCGGGCCAAACAGCACGGGCGGCTACGTGGGCGGTCTGACCGGTGCCGACGAGTTCCTCCACGCCTGGATGCCCCTCATCCTCGACTCGCCCGCCTACAAGCACGGCGACATGCTGGTGGTCATCACCTTCGACGAGGCCGATTTCGGCGGCCCTGGCTCCGGCGCCGCGTGCTGCAACGAACAGCCCGGGCCAAACACGCATGCACCGGGCAACGCGGGCGCCTCGAAGGACAGCGCCGCACCAGGGGGAGGACAGATCGGTGCGCTGCTGCTCAACTCCAGGTACATCGTGCCCGGCTCCACGGACACCACGGGCTCCTACAACCACTACTCGGCGCTGCGCAGCTACGAGGACCTCCTCGGGTTGACCACCGGAGGCGCCGACGGCGAAGGTCACATCGGCTACGCGGCCGCCAAGGGGCTCGCCCCTTTTGGCACCGACGTCTTCCCGACCAAGCTCAGCCGGGGCTCCAAGGACCAGTAACTGGACCCGGAATCCGCCTCCTTGGGCTTCACCTGGTCCCGAAGGGCTCGGGTGATCGGGTCAAGACCGGCGCCACCCCGTCTACGTGAAGGCTTACCTGCCGGCCCTCGCCGCCCGAGTCATCGCTCACGCGGCGCGGCCCTTGGCCCTCTCGCGCGGTGCTGATTCTTCGCCGGTGAATGAAGACGTCAACTCGGTGGACCTGACCGAACCGACATGATGCTTCCGCTTTCGGTGTGTCTTCTTCCCCTATCGCCGGGATTCCGCTGGTGGTAGCTTTGGACCCCTCTCAACCAAGGGGGAAGGGATGCACCTACGGCGAATCGTTACGCTCCTCGCAGCGACCACTGGGTCGCTTTTCGTCGGCACCGGTGTACTCGCCGGTGTCGATGCCAGTGCCACCACCACTCCGACGGTGCAGGCGCAGCCCTCGACAAATGTGGACGACGGTCAAGTGATCACGGTGACCGGCTCGGGGTTCACCCCGAACGCCACGATCGCTGTCATCGAGTGTCAAACTGGGGCGACGAGTGAAGCCGGTTGTGACCTCTCGACCTATATTTTGACCACGGCATCTAGTGCCGGGACCTTCTCGACGCCCTATATCGCGTCACGCTATCTGCACCTCTCGACCACGATTGATTGTGCGGTTTCTGGCGCTTGCGGCCTCGCTGCCGCGAACTACAGCAACTACGCGGAGGCAGCTTCGACTCCTCTGACCTTCAATCCGGCCGCGCCCGCTCCCCCAGCTCTCGTGCTCGGCGCGTCGCTTTCGCACACGGGCACGGTCGACCACAAGACGGGTGTGGCGACGTTGTCGGGCACCATCACCTGTAACCGCCCGGTAATCGCTTCAGTCAGCGGCGAACTCAGCCAGGTGTACCACCGTTTCATCTTCAGCAGCTACTTCTCAGTCAGCGTGCTCTGCACCTCATCGAACAACTGGAGCGCCGTGGTCCAGCCAACAAATGGTTTGTTCGGACACGGCACCGCCTCGGTTAGCGGCTATGCGAGCGGGTACATCGGCGGAACGTCGAGCCAAGTCAACATCTCTGGCACGGTGACACTCAGCTATTCGAAGAAGTAGGCGAGGGACTTCAGGTTCCTTCGCATTCCGGGACTCAGTTGTAGATCGCAGGCACGGACTTTTCGACCCGTATGAGTGCCGGCCTGGGGACAGGGTCATACCGGGTCTCGCTGTCCCTTCGCTGGCTCCTCCCTGGACAGCGCGGCCCATCTAGTTGACGAAGGAGCGTCGTCGGCGGCACTTTCAGCATCGCCCGTGACGCAAGGAGCCGTTAGGCCCCGTTTGGCGAAGCCGGGCGGTAGAGGGCGTGCGGGCGCGGCGAGGAGCGAACCATCAGCCCGGTGGAGTGCGGGCTGACCCCCAGCAAGGGAATCTTCGTCCGAGAGGGGGTCAGCCACACCCACCCCCAACCCTGAGGCGCGTCCGGGGTGTCGGAGGCGAATCCCATGCCCGTTCGCGTATCTCGGGTACTCCATTATTGGCACCGGAGTTGCCACATAGGCAATGGCCTGGGGCTCTCGTTTTTGGTGCAGGGACCCCGATTTTTGTGCAGCCGTCCCCGACGGGGCAAGGCGCTCCCACGCAAGCCGGGCTGGAGTTGGCCCAGGTCAACCGTCGGACGACGTGTGACTCCTCTGCCACCGATTCCCCAACAACCGTGACAGGCCATCTGAGCATTCCGATGAATCCGTACACCAGTTCCGACGTTTTCGTACACGTCCGGCGCACCGGTGGTCGGAGGCCGCATAGCGGCCGACGGCAGGTTCTGGCTATCCCCTGACGTTCACCTCCTTGATGGTCTCGGGCGGGCAGTCTGTCATGGTCGGCACGACCGTGGCGCTTGTCGCCGCGGAGGCGTTGACCCACGACGATGGGCGGGTGTCAGGGTTCAGCCACCTCGGTTCGTGGCCTCCTGGGGCCACACAGAAGGAGGCGTTTGGCGCGATCGGTGCCCCATGGCCGTCATGAGTGCTTCTGGGGAGGTTGGCGACGAGGCTTGGCGGCATCGGAAGCCGTGTCCTCCGCGGCCGCAGCGGGACGCCGGAGGGACTCTCCGTGGAGCTCGATGCGATGCACCTTCTCGAGCAGGCGGTCGAGCACCGCGTCGGCGATCGTCGCGTCGCCCAGCGCTTCGTGCCAGTGTTCGACTGGCAGCTGTGAGGTGACGATGGTCGAGCGCAGCCCGCTGCGGTCCTCGATGACCTCGAGCAGATCGGCTGCCTGGTCCGGGACGAGTGGCCTGAGCAAGAAGTCATCGACCACCAAGACGCCGACCCGTGTCCACGCCGCCATCAGGCGGGCCAGGCGCCCGTCGGCGCGGGCGATGGTGATCTCGTCGAACAGACGCGGAGCACGCACGTAGAGGGCACTGTGCCCCCGGCGGATCGCCGCGTGCGCCAATGCGCACCCCACGTAGGTCTTGCCGACACCGGTCGGGCCCACGATCACCACTGACTGGTGATGCTCGACGTAATGGGCGTCGGCCAACGAGAGGATCTGGGCGCGGTCGAGACCGCGTGGGCGGCGGAAGTCGATGTCTTCGACGGTGGCGGCGATTTTGAGCTTGGCCGCCTTGAGGTGCCGGGCCATGCGGCGGTTCTCCCGGCTCATGAGCTCCTTGTCGACGAGCAGGCCCAGGCGCTCTTCGAAGCCGAGCCCCTCGTAGTCGCGATGGCCGCGCTGTTCGGCCAGGCCCTCGGCCATGGCAATCAGGTTGAGAGCGAGCAGGCCTTCGGTGGTGGGTCCGGTGAGCATGGTGGATCTCCTTTTCAGCGGTAGTAGGTGCCACCGCGGACGTTGCGGTGATGGGGATGAGCGACGATGGGGCGGACGTCGGGCAGCGGCTGGCGGTCGAGGTTGTGGGCCAGGATCGACTGCACCGAGCGATAGGAGTAGGCGCCGAGCGCGAGCGCCCGGGCACAGGCCGCCTCACAACGATCGGTGCCGTGACGCGCCCCGAGGCGGATGATCCCGAGCGCGGCCCGGTAGCCCTGCTCGGGGTGCCGGCGGCGCTCCAAGATGCCCGCCACCAGTGCGGCCGTCGAAGGGCCGGTCGTCTCTGCCCAGGTCACGATGCGCGACGGGGTCCACTCGGCGTGGCGTCGATGGGCCTCTGGCATGTGGGCGGGGTCGGTGCTGTAGGCGAAGCGCACGAAGCTGCGCACGTGCGAGGCCACGCGCCGCGACTTGTAGAACACCTCGACGGTGGAGTCGGCGACGCGGGTGTAGACCTCGGAGCGGGCCAGCTGGTAGGGCACCGAGTAGTAGTGCTTGTCGATCTCCACGTGGTAGTCGATGTTGACCTTGGCCTTCTTCCAGGTGGCGAAGCCGTAGCGCACCGGGGGTAGGGGGCGAAGGGCGGGATGGTCGAGCGCCAAGAAGAGCTCTTTGCGCGAGCCGTCCATCTTCTTGAACGGCCGGGCGTTGATGGATTCCAGGCAGTGAGCGATCGCGACGTTCGCCTGGGCCAGCGAGGTGAAGCGACGGTTGCGCAGCACGGCGATGATCCAGCGCTCGGCCATGAGCACCGCGGCTTCGGCCTTGGCCTTGTCCCGCGGCTTGTAGGGCCGGGCCGGGACGATGGCCATGGAATAGTGCTCGGCGAACTCCTGGTAGGTGGCGTTGATGTCGGGCTCGTAGCGGCTGGCCCGGGTGACCGCCGAGCGCAGGTTGTCGGGCACGCAGATCTCGGGGGCGCCGCCGAAGAACTCGAGCGCGTGCACGTTGCCTGCCACCCAGTGGACGAGCTCTTGGGAGCGCAGCGCCTCGGCGTAGGTGTAGCTCGAGGCACCGAGACATGCCACGAACAGCTCGGCCTCGAAGACACGCGCCCCGGTGTCGGGGTCATAGATCGGGATGCGCATGCCCGGGAAGTCGACGAACATCTTCTCGCCGGCTCGATGGTGCTGACGCATGACGACGTCGACCTTCTTGCGCCAGGCCAGGTAGAGGTTGCAGAACTGGCTGTAACCCAGGCCGCCGGGGTGGACCTCGCGGTACTCGAGCCAGAGCAGCTGGAGGGTGACCCCCTTGCGTTTGAGCTCGGTGTGGACGTGGCCCCAGTCGGGCAGTGGACGGCGCACGCTCGACGGGGCCACCGGCGGGAACAGCATCGCCTCGAGCGCGGCGTCGTCCATGTCGTCTGGCAGCGGCCAGCTGAGCCCGGCCGCCTTGGCCCGCCCCAGGTGCTCGGAGAGGGTGGCGACCGGGATCCCGGTCGAGGCGCTGACCTGGCGGCGGCTCAGGTGCTCGCCATGGGTCAGCCGCAGGATGTCTCGGATCTTGCGCATGGCCGTGCGGGGTCTGGGCACCCGGTCCTCCTTCAAACGGACGTTTTGTCCGAAGGAGGGTGGGCCTACCTCACCTCACGCCAGCCCTATTGCAGCCTCCTTGTAGGTGTACGGATTCGATCGGAATCGGTGTACGGAAACGATCGGAATCCGCACCATCGCCACAGAGGACCCTTTTGTGAACGCGCCGACCCTCCCATGACACCCCCAGCCAGGCGTCTCGGATATTGGCCAACCACCACGGCCTTAAGCCAGAACTTGTGATCCACCCGCCACCCATCAGCAGGTTCATATCGCTGGTACAGACGGGCTTCAGATTGGCGAGTCGTCTTGTTTGACCTCGCCGATCGTCGCCGCGGGGTCCCGCTCGTGGATCTTCTTGATCGCCTCTTGCGCCGCTTCGTATGCGGCGCCGCCCACAAGGCCCCGGACGGCGTTGTCCTTGAGATAGAAGACAATCTGGACGATCTGTTCTTCGCCGCCCGCCCGTTTCTCCATGGGTCCCTCCCACATGACTTCGAGGCCCTCCTCCTGGAAGATCCGAGCGAACATGCTGGCTCGACTCGCCGGGATGTCCATCCTCACTTTGGTCATGTTGGTGCCGCCATCGCCACGCCTCGCGCTACCCGCCACCGGTCAAGTGGTGGAACTCCTGCCGCTCCCACTTGGCGGCCGGCGCCCACCTCCCTGAGACGGTTACGGCCGTACAGGCCGAATGCTGACAGTGCCTACAGGACTGAAATAGAGCCGATCGGGCTGAACATGCACAACGCAGTAACAACACTTGGCCACGGCGTCTGGCCGGGCAGCGCTCCCCGCCGAGTGAGCTACTCCCCCACCTCCATCTCGGGGTAGGCGTTGAGGAGCAGTTCGACAGCCGCCAGGTAGGTCCGGTCCGCGGGAGTCAGCGCGGTGCCCTCTCCTCCCTCGTCGCGCATGAGCGGTGCCCCCTCCTCGTCCAGCTCGTCGGTCACCTCAGGCGCGTAGGCCGCGACGAAGGCGGGGACCAGGTCGAACCAGTCCTCCCAGTCCTCGGCCACCGCGGCCGGGGTGATGGAGCCTTCCAGCAGCGCGCTGGAGTAATAGCGCAGGCGCTTGACCACCTCGGGACGGAGTTCGTCGTCCTCGCCGAGGTAGTCGAGGAGTCGCTCGTCGATGGAGTCGAGGTAGGCGACGAGGAACTCGTTCACGGGTCCATTGTGGCCGCCGCCAGTTCGGATCGGTGCCGTCGGTCATGCCGTGGAAGACGTCGGAATGGTTTGGGTTGGCGGTCGGTGGCGTTCCGGTGCCTCGTGCTGTCGCCCGCCATATTCCGCTTTGTTTCTGAGGCGGCGGTCGATACTCAGCCGTTTACGAAGCCGTTGGTGACCGTGACGGAGCCGCCATCGGGATTGGTGACCGTGACATTGCCCGTGGCCCCGTTGCCGCCACTGCCGGTCACTCTGACGATGACGATGTTCGAGTTGATCCAGGTGTTGACGCTCACTGTGCCCAGTGATCCATTCGTCGGTACCGTCTCACCGTTGGCGAAGTTCGTCCCGATGATGGCGAAGTTCCCCGTGCCGTTGTGACCCGGATTGATCTGGTTGGTCGCTGTCGGGAACGTGATCGTTGGAGCGCTAATGCTACCGACGTTGAACGCATTGCTATTGACGGTCGTCGTAGACAACGCACTATCAGTTCCCGTGAGCACGTATCCCGTATCCGTCTTGTTGATGCCACATCCGCTGAATGTGGCGACACCGTAGCTGACGGTGGCGGTCGGTGACGTGCTGCCATTGCACGTCAGCACTGCGCCAGATGTACCTGTCCCGCTCTTGATCGAAAGTGACACCGTGCCCGTGCCAGCGGTGACGAGATTGCCCGATGCGTCATAGAGGCCGACCTGGAATGTCGAAAGGTCGCCATTGGCCGCCACCGTCGGCTGGCTCACGTACAGCGGGTGGGTGGCGGCGCCGGAGATGTTGAAGGAAGCGCTGGTAGCTGTACCGGAGAAGCCTCCTGTTGCAGTGGCCTTGAGCGTGTCGTTCAAGATGTCCAGCGTACCCGTCACGTTGCAACCGCTGAAGGTGGCGACGCCGCTGGCGGTGTTGACTGCGCTGGTGCAGCCAGCCAGGGTTCCGCTCCCTTGAAGGGTCAGGGTGATTGAGGCCGAAGCCGAGGTAACGGTGTTTCCTCCCGCGTCCTCGATAGCGACCTTGGGCTGTGTCGGGAAGGAACCTCCAGAGCTTGTCGCCCCAGAAGGTTGCTGTACGAATCCGATCTGGGTCGCCGACCCGACGCTGATGGTCCCCGAGCCGCTGATGATCTGAAGACCGTCGGCCACGTCGACTGCCATCAACGTGTACGTTCCCGCCGTGTTGATCTTGCAGCCACCAAAGCTCGCCGCTCCCGACGTCGCCCCCAGCGGGTTCGTGGTGCAGGAGAGCAACGCACCCTGGTTCGACGAGTTGATGGCGATCAATGTGATGCTGTTGGTGTCGTTGGTGACGGTATTGCCGCCGGAGTCCTCGATGGTGACGGTGGGCTGGGTGCTCAGCGCGCTCCCGCCAGTGCCGTTGCCGGGCGGAGTAGTAAAGACCAACTGGCTCGGCGCTCCGTAGACGTTGAATGTGTTACTCGTCGCGGTCAGGCCCGAGGTGGCACCGACCGCCACGATGGTGTGGTTGCCCGTGGTCTGGCCTGACGGAATGGTGATGCTGGTGACGCTGGCCGAGCCAGTTCCGTTCGTCGTGACCGTATTCGGGCTGGTCGTCAGGAGCGTGCCCGTGGCGCTGTCGAGGTGGAATGTGACAATCTCGGTGTTGCCGAAGTTCGCAAGCGTCCCGCCCGTAATCGCGCCTCCGCTCGCCGCGGCCAGGCTTTGACCGCTGCTGATCGAGAAAGTCGGGGCGACCACCGTGACGGCGAGGCGTCCGCTCTCGGCTCCGGTCCAGGCGTCATAAACCGGGGTCACCGTGTACCACCAGTTCCCAGGCGTCACGTTGTTCTCGGTGCAGGTCAGTGCGCTGATAGTGCCCGAGCACCCGTTCGTGCCCGCCGTCTTGGTACCACCCGTCGCGGCGTTGTAGCGCGCGATCTGGTAGCCGGTAGCCGCCTGGCCGCCATGGACGATGGTGCTCTGCGTCCAGTTGATGGTGACGTTCTCACCGTTGATACCGCCCAGCGTCGGCGTGTTCCCGCCGTTGAGCGAGTCGGCAATCGCCTCAGCGCCCGTCGTCACAAGGTTCCCAGTCGCCAAAGTCCCGGTACCTCCAGTGCATCCGGTGAAGGAAACGGGGGAACCCGAGGTTCCTGTGCAGGTCACGGTTTGCATCCCGGCTGAGGACACGACACCAATCGTTTCGCTGCCGCCACGGAACCCCGTAGTGGAGGCGACGTCGATGGCCTGCGATGCGCCCAGCGTGTGGCCGTTCGACCCCGAGGCGATCGTGGTCGAGGCCGAACTCGCCGAGGTCGTGAGGTAGGCATAGGCGGCCGTGCCGGAGGAGAGGACGAACGCGCAGACGAACACCACGATGGGGATGCGAAAGCGACCGAACCCGCTGCGGGCGGGACGAGGTCGACGGGCGCTGATGGCGTGGTTGGCGCGCATCACTTTTGCACCGTGATCGTGACGGGAATGGAGAAGGTCGCTCCTTGGCAGCCAGTCTGCGAGGAGCTGCCCATGGTGGCGGCACCTGCGAGGTCCACCGAGGTGGTGCCCGATGCGTTGATGGTGTAGGGCAGGTTCGTCGGGGTGTTGAGCGTGATGCCGGTGGTGGTGCAGGTACCGATCCCGCCCACCGCTGTGATCGTGCCGTAGCTCACGCTCACCAGGCTCACGGCGGAGGTGTTGGGGTTGTTCACGTTCAAGACGACATCGCCGGTCACACCGGGGGAAAGGGGTGTGCTCGGCGATACCGTGGCCGCCTGCACCGTGACGGCCTGGAGCGTTCCCGCCGTCGCCGACCCTGTGCCTAAGCCAGTCGAGGTGAAGTAGGCGTACGCGGTCCCGGTGCCAAGCCCGATGATCAGAGTGACCGCCGCCGCGATGACCAGACCGAGTCGGCCGCGGCGGAGTACGTGCTCACGCACCGCACGCACCTTCGAGGCGAGGGTCTTCATCGGATCACCCGTTCGCCTTGCAGTTGTTCGTCCCCTTGGCCGTGTTGCTCGTGGCCGAGGGCACGGTGATCTTCGGGTTGTTACCGCTGAGTGTGCAGGTCCCGCCTGCACTGTTGGAGGTAACGGTTCCGCCGCCGACCGTGTTGGATTCCACCGCGATGTTGCCACTCACGGTGTTTCCGTACACGGTGACGGTGCCAGCGTTCGATTCGACGATCAGGTTCGTCTTCACGGTGTTGCCGTAGCCGCTACCTCCAACGGTCACCGAAGCGGTGTTCGACTCGACGAGGAGGTTGCCGCTGATGGTGTCGCCGGGGCAGGCAGAGGACCCGCCTATGACCACCGGTGCGCCGTTGGTCTCGTAGGTGAGGTTGGTCTTGAGGGTGAGCGCACAGAAGCTGTCGGTTGCGGACGACGTCGGCTGGTTCTCCACCGAGATGCTGCCTGAAATCTGTACGGGGCTCGACGACGTCCCGACGGCGCAGACCGGACCGGCCCCGCTGTCTGTGAGGTTGCCGCTCAGCACCGAGCCGGGTCCGATGGCCACGCCCCCGCCCGTCGAGGTGATGTTGCCGCTCACCGTGGTCCCCTGGAGCGAGATAGGACCGCCAGAGGAGCTGATGTTGCCTTTCACTGCCCCGCCGGTGGCGGCGAAGGAGCCGTTAGCCGGGACAGTGACGTTACCGGTGATGGTCCCGCCGTCGAGCCACACGGACTTGCCGCTCGGGACGGTGTAGTTGCCGCTCGTCGTGCCAGTGAGCGTGACGTTGGCGCTACTCGTCGGCGGGCTCACGCAAGCGGACGAGTACTGGACCACCTGGGTGACGACGTTGGACGCCGGGCTGGCGCTGAAGTCGCCGTTGCTGCCCGAGCCCGGATAGATGGCCTCGTAGTAGTAGGACCCAGGCGTAGACGGCGAGACCGAGGTGCTCGCGGTGTACCCGCTGACGCTGTTGTAGGTGATGGTCCCAGAAGCGAAGGCGGTGGCCGAGCAGCTCGACGTTGCCGTCGAGGTGCACGAGTAGAACTTCACCTGGTTGTTCGGAGACGATTCGGTGGCAAGGGTCGGAGCGTTGGACTCAGAGGCGTCGCCGCTGGGGTTGGCAGGAGTAACCGTTGCCGTCAAGGTCATGGGGTTCCCTGGGTAAGAGGGGTTCGGTGATGACGCTAGGCTCGTGGTGGTCGAGTCGGTGTACTGGCCCGAAGCCGTGTAGGCCATCGTCATGGTCAGGTTCTCGCAGGTGGTTTGGTTCCCACTGTTGGCCATGGCCAAGGTGGCGTCGTACGTCGCCCCGGGCGAGGTGGCCGAGTTCCCCGCCACCTGGACGTAGTGACCTGAGGGGAAGGTCAGCGTCACCTGGGGGGGCGATCCGGCCAGCGCCGTGCCGTTGACCTGGAAGGCCGACGAGGCACAGTTCGTTGGGAAGGCGTTCGTGAACTTCACGGTCATGCTGGTGACGTAGATGGGGACGCTGAGGGGGTTGTAGAAGTTCAGCGGCAGGGTCGATGGCGGCGCCCCCGGGTTGAGCACCGGCCCGTGACCCACGGCGGGGCCGCACACGGAGAAGTTCGCGCCCGTGAGAGGACTGGCCGGGCACGAGTTGGAGGTCAGCTCGAAGCCGCCCTGTGGTGAGGACGCCGAGTGGGGGCCGAGCACGAGGGAGGAGAGGCCCATGACGAGGGCGGCGACGACGAGCGCGACGGCGCCGGTGGCCAACACCGACTTCGTCCTCTTGAACCGCTCTGGCTTCATCTACTCCTCAATCTGATCTGGTGGGCAAGCCCACCGAGGGACCTCAGGTGCCGGACCCCTGGAATCCCTCGCTGGCCTCGCCCGGTGGTCGGCCGGGCCACGGTGGGATTCCGTGGCCCGGCCTTCCCGACCGAGTTGTGCTGCTGCTAGTTGCTGCTGACCGTCAGGGTCAACGGCTCACCGGCGCAGGCGTTCTGCGCGTAGGCCTCGTCCGTCCAGAGCAGCGTGCCGGTGCCGTTCAGCGCGTAGCCCGTCTGGCTACCAGGCACGTCGGTGTCCGAGGTGACCGGAGCCATGCTGAACTGACCAGGGTTGGCCGTCAGGAACGTCTGGCACCCGCTGTTCGAGGACGTGACCGAGGTAAAGCTGATCGTCGTCACGTACTGGGCAGCAGTGTTCGAGTTGTCAGCCGTGAACGTCACGCTCTCCTCGCCCGCGACGCCGGGCGTGATGGCTCCGGCGATGCTGGCGTGCAGTGTGAGAGTCGACGCTGATCCCGTCGTGGTGCTGCCGGTTCCGGAACCGGACGTGGTGTAGTAGGCGAAGGCCGCCCCAGCCGCACCCAGGGCAAGCCCTGCGGCGAGGCCGATGGTGGCCACCTTTTTGTTCATGAATCGCTTCATTATTCTCCTTGATGTTGATTCGACGGTCACTCGCCGCGACCGTTCACTGGGGGGTA
Source organism: uncultured Acidimicrobiaceae bacterium (assembly GCA_963834405.1). Classification (GTDB taxonomy): domain Bacteria; phylum Actinomycetota; class Acidimicrobiia; order Acidimicrobiales; family RAAP-2; genus Bog-473. The sequence goes on from CAWIBX010000007.1 coordinate 354,276, forward strand.
CTGCTGTTTGTTTTGCACCTGCGGTCGGTCATCCGGCGACCTCCCGATTGGCACGCGGCCGGCGAGACGAGACCCGGCCCTGAATTTGATTCCGAGCAAAGACGACGACGTCTTTGCGGTTCGTCTCACCGGCAAACGTCGCCGGCTCCCGGTCCGCCGGTCCCCCGCCAGCTCGGATCTGGTGAACCAGACCCAAGGTGAGCCACAGGACGGACAGAACCAAGATCGAGAGCCATGCCCACTCCTGGTGCACGGCGTGATCGAGGCTGAAGGTGTAACGAGAATCGAGTTGGCGCAGAGCGGTGCCAAGCACAAGGAATGTCACGACAGTCACGCCGAGGGCGATGAGAAGACTGATCAACGCATCACGCAACGACCACTGGTCGTCCACCTCCGCCGTTTGCGCGCTCGAGGTCGGCGCGACGGTCATCGCTCCGCCGCCCTCTGAAGGGTGCGCGTTACCATTGTGCCTGGAGTGCTGCCGCGCAGCATCGGTAGCGGATACCGAAACTTCCGCCCGCATGTGAACTACCGCCTGTCGCCAATGACCCGTTTTCGGGGTGGGCAAAACGTATAACGAACCGTCCCCTTGTGCTACGGCCTTAAGTCACATTGAGACGGGCGGTTGCGATTCCGTTGACCAGAGAGACATCGGCTAAGTGCCGGACCCAGGGCCTCTTTCCCGAAGCTTCAAGCGAGGCCCCGCCAGGTGCAAGCGGTCGTGTTCAGCGCTTCAGTTCACCAATAGCTCGTTCGGCAAGGGACGAGGAGACCCCGGCGGCGGCCGGCCCAAGGGACCCCAGTCGTCGCTCCCCCAATCTGGGGGGTGTTGGGAAGCGCCGGGCGCCTTTGGGAATTGGGGCGCTGGTGGAGGACGGACGACGGAGGATTCGCTGGCGGGTCGGATGGACGTCCGGCCCTGAGGGTCCGAGGCGAGGGAAACGCCGGCTATGAGAGAGGCGGTTTCCGTCGGGCCGGAGGAAGCGTTCGGGTCGAGCCACTGTGGGTGAGTGCGGGGTATCTCGAGGGAGCGGAAGGCGGGTGACGGATGGCGGCATCACCCGGCTGCAGCGCAGCAGGCCAGTATCGTTCGCCGCCATGACCCGCGGGACAACCGGATAGATCCGTGCCGCCGCTCGGTGCGCTAATCGGGGTCTGCGCCGTCTTCGGCCTGGCCGTCGGGTCTTTCCTCAACGTCGTCATCTACCGGGTGCCGCGCCACGAGTCGGTCGTGTCGCCGCCCTCCGCCTGCCCGCAGTGCGGAACGGCGATCGGGGCACGGGACAACGTGCCGGTGATCTCGTGGGTGCTGCTGCGGGGCAGGTGCCGGCACTGCGGCGCTCTGATCTCGGTCCAGTACCCATTGGTGGAGCTGGCGACGGCCGCTCTGTTCGCCGGGTTGGCGGGGCGCTTTGGCTACGACTGGGCGCTGCCGGCGTATCTCGCCTTGTTCGCCGGGCTGCTGGCGCTGTCGTGGATCGACGTCGAGCTGCTGCTGTTGCCGAAGGCGATCATCTACCCGCACCTGTTGATCGTGGCCGGGTTGCTGCTGATGGCGTCTGCGGCGACGGGCTTGTGGCACAACCTGTGGGTGGGGGCGGCGTGTGCTGCCGGATGGTTCATGGTCTTCTTCGCGTTGAACTTCATCAGCCCGCGGGTCTTGGGGTTCGGCGATGTGCGGCTGGCACCGGTACTGGGGTTGGGGCTCGGATGGCTCGGTGTGCGCTATGTCGTCCTGGGGTTCTTCGCGGCGAACCTGATGGGCGCCGTGATCGGGATCGCGCTGATCGCGACGAAAAGGATGGAACGGCAGCAGCGAGTGCCGTACGGTGTGTTTCTCGCGCTTGGCGTGGCAGTTGCCGTGTTTTGGGGACCCGAGCTGCTTCGACCATTTCAACTGACGTAGGACTACGTCACACCTGAGCATGGGTTGGGTGATCCGTCGTAATCGTGCCCGTTCACATCTACTTGTCCGTCGCTAGCAGGATCGAGGGTTATGACGTACTTGGTGCTCGCAGGCCAGGTGTGGAGGTATGGACCACCGTAGTCATCTGAAGCTGGATCCGTGAGCTGAGATGCCGAAGTCGGGAATTGCCCTCCCGCTGCGGTGTTGCTCGAGTTGTCATGAAAGGCCTCGGCCGCAATCTGGACATTTTTCGCGTCCGAGTTGCAGGCAGCCTGATCTGCCTGGCCCGTAACGCCACCTAGACCCAGAAGGACAGTTGCCGCCAAAACGCCCAAGATGACGATGACCATCAGCAACTCGAGCAACGTAAAGCCTGTCTCGTCGCCACGAGACTCGTAGGTTCGGTTCCCCAACGCCATCCCCACTAGGGATTCATGTTACTGCGCCACGGAGCCACTTTCGATGATACGCCCCGCCTGTTCGAAGCACCATGGACGGAATTTGTTCAAGAGTTGCGCGCAGGCAACGGGGAAGTGTCTGCCTCGATGCCGGGCCGCTGACTGGGGCCCTGACGAAGGTAGGCAAGAAGAGGTCCGGCAGCGAGCACGAGCCCGGGACCGACCAGGAGCACCTGCCACACCCATGTCGGTGGATACAAGAAGGGTGCCCATGGAGTCACGAACACCACGATTACGACCATGGACGCCGGCAGGTACCACTGAACTCTCTTGTGCAACGCGTCCCAGGCGATCCAGACAGCAAATAAAGCGAGCACCGCATAGGGAGCATTCAACGCAACGGGAAAGGCCCAACCCCGTGTGTTTATAGCCAGACCGTATGGAATTGGGTTGTAGGCCACAGTGACGACCAACACCCACGCTAACAACTGACCCCGCATATACCCGCGCACAACGTCCAACGTGACAAGCATCACCGCCAGAGCCATGAACTTGTAACCGAAGATTCCCTGCTCGAAAACCAGTCGCATCGTCAGGCAAGTGGCGATAAGGGCCACCAACGGCCCCGGATCGAGGATTCCGCGGCCCATTTTGGTCTGCGTGTGCCATGCAATTGCCGCGGCAACGAGGATCGGCAGAATCCGTGACAAAAAGACAAGTATCGGACCGTGGTGGATGTTGAGCAGCCACAACAGGGTTCCGCCTTGTGATCGATAGTCGCCCGATCCAAATATGACCGCAGCCCACGCTTGACCCGATGAAATCACGACCATCGAGAGCGAAATTGCAGCCCAAGTACCCGCGGACGCGCACGCCAGTCTCCATCGACTCTTGTCCTTGACAATGAGCAAAAGAGGAACGAGTGCCAGTAGGGCAAACTGCTGCGCCGTGACCGCGGCTCCCAGCAAGATGCCTGCCCAGATCCATTGCTCTCGCCTGAAGCAAGCCATCCCCCCCAACACCAATCCCATCGCGACGAGGTCCTGGGGGTGGTACTGGTCCAGAAGTGGTTCCCATACGATCGGCACAGCCGCCAGGCACACGGTGCCGAAGAATTCCCAACCACGCCGCCCTTTACCGGCTGCTCGGAGAAGTGCAACGAATCCCGCGAGTAGTACGAGCCAACCGAGATACCCGAGCTCAACCGTTGGCTTGTACGCATGTGCGTCACTGGCCCACTGATAAATCGCGCTATACGCGTTGGAACAGGTGGGGCCGAACGCTGCACGCGTTGGGAACGCAACCTCGTGTCCAATCCTGAGAATGGCGGCGAAGCCCCCAGAGAGTAAGGGCCAGAGTGGCGCAATATGGGGAGGCGGCACGAAGTCCTTGACCTCCTTAACCAATGTGTCCTTCGGAAAGGCACAGCCAATCTGACCGTGCGCGATGGCCCACGTGGAGTACACGGACTCCGAAGAGTCATTGCGGGTCGGTCCGCCGAACAGATCGGTCAGACCCACAAAGAGCCCGGTGGCAAGTGCCCAACCCAGGAGACACCATGTTCCGGAGAGTGCTTGATCAAGCCACCGCCATATCGCCCCGGTTTGACCGGGTTCAGGGGAAGAACGAAGCCCGGATCGATATCTCATGGATTCGGTTGCCTATCGATTGTTGGAATCCTCCGCCTTCGAAGCGTTCCAACTGGTCAGTTCGCAGAGCCTGCGCTTGGCTGTCACGAGGATAGTGCGTACGCCTTGATGGGATAGATCAGTCCTGCCCAGACACCCAGGCACGATTTCCGAATATGGGGAGGTCTCAGCTGCTGTCGGCGCATCGCCTCGGACCCACTGCCGTCACGCAACGGCCTCCCCCACGCTGCCAAGCTCGCGTGTCAGGTTCTCCGGCTGCCCAACCGCCGAAATGAGCGGGCCGAGCGCGAGTGCAACGCCATACGCGACCAGCACGATCTGCCTCAACCAGATCGGCATCGGGGCCCGAAGACTGTCGATGTCCCACGGAGGCCAGTTGGCAAATGCGAGGACAGCTACACCGAATGACACCACGAGGTACCAGCGGATACGTCGGTGAGAGGCATCCCAGACGATTACGGCCAGGGCGATGACTAGGCAGGCGGCCGGAAAGCCGGTGGCAACATGATCGCTCCACGACCTGGCGTTGTAGTCGAGACCTGCTGGAATCGGATTGAAGGCCAGACATACCAAGACGAGCCACACAATGAGTTCTCCTCGGATCCGACGACGCGTCACGTCAAGAATCACCAGCAGGACGGCCAACGCCATGAAGTAATAGCCAAACAGGTTCTGCTCGAAGACCAGCCGCATACTTACGCACGTCGCTGAAACAGCGATCAGCGGGGTCGCCTCCATCGCCTTGGGCCCCAACCTCTTGTGGACGTGCCACCCGATGAGAGCCGCGATCAGGATGGGCGCAATACGAGATAGGACGTCGAGAGTTGCGCCATGGAGGTTGAGCTCCCAAAGGAGGGTCCCACCATAGGAGCGGAAGTCGCCGGATCCGATGAGAACTGCGTTCCAAGCTTGGCCGGATGTAACGATGACAAGTGGGATTACAACAACGAGCCACGTCAGACTTGATGAAACGATCAGCCGTACGCGACCTTCCGCGGGCGCCAGGAATAAAAGCGGTGCAAGCACGAGAAGGGCAAACTGCTGGGAACTGACGGCGAGGCCGAAGAGGATGCCGGCCCATACCCACGCATTTCGGCGACCACACGCCAACCCACCGAGCAGCAGCCCCACCGTAACGAGATCCTGCGGGTGGAACAGGATGATCAACGGCATCCACACGATGGGAAGCAGAGCGACGACAATGACGGCAACGGCCTCCCAGCCACATCGACCGCGTCCACTCGCCCGCAAGAAGGCAACAATTCCGGCCAACAGGAAGAACCAGCTGAGGTAGCCCACACCTATCGTTGGAATGACTGCAAAAGTCTTACCTGCCCACAGGTACATGACGCTGTAAGCCGCCCCGCACTGAGGACCGAACGATTGACTTGACGGGAATGCCACCGAATGCCCAATCCTCAAGACCGCAGACACGGCACCAGAGAACAAGGGCCAGAAGGGCGGAATGTGTGCAAGCGGCTGGTAGTCGGGTAACACCCGCTGTGGCGTAACCGGGGGGTATGCACACGCCAAGTTCCCGTGCGCAATCGCCCAGGTCGAATAGAAGGATTCGGTAGCGTCCGCCTGCGTCGGCCCCCCGAGGAGCGCCACCAGCCCGATGAACATCACGGTCGCCCCAATCCAGCTCAAGACGCAGTACAAATCCGACAGTGGTCGATCCAAAAATTGGAAGACCCTGTTTGGACGTTCGACCAAGTCCGTCATCTTCGAGGTGCCACGTCGCGTATCACGAACCGTCTTCCACGGAAGTGGCCGGCGCGTTTATTCAATAGGCCTGGATATTGCAATTGATGCCTCGGTGCCGGCTCGCGGTTGAATCGGTCACCAAACGAGCTCCATCCGGAGACCAAGTTCGTCCCACTCAGGATCCTGAGGAATTCGCAGGGCCGCGCGGGCAAAAACCCTCCTGGCAGTCCACATGAAGGCTGCCACATCAAGCATGTGTGAATACGGAACCCTGGGGAGCTTTGCATCGAAAATACGCTCGCCGCTAGGAATTTTCCTGGCCAAGAGTTCGCGGCGTTCTTGCTGACCCTGCGTCGTACGCTTCGACCAGAGAAGTGGCTTGTCATCATTCAGTTGGTAGAAGCTGAGCTCTGCGTTTACCTCGTAGATACTGCGCTGACGGTACGGTGCCATCTCCGTGGCAACTTCTCGATAACGACGGAGCAGCAACGCGGTGACCGCATCGAGTCCTTCCGCTGACGCCATGGCCTCTTCGTCGACTTGCGACCGTACTGGGGCATTTCTTATCGCTGCTCCCCGTCGATGGCCGAGGAGCACGCGAGCCTCACGGTCGCATGAACGGCCTCCGTGCTCGAAGTTCTCGAGATAGCCAATTGGTGCGTTGAGGGCGATGACGGAGAAGGCCGGGCGCTGATCGATGACGTCCACGAAGGTTTCAAAGACGCGCGGATCTTCCGGCGCGAACGTGGTTCCGTGTAGCTTCGCCGTCGCGACAAGCCAGCCAGTGGCACAGGGTTTCACACCCGCCACGATGCTGTATGGGAGCTCGGGTCCCCTCTGTGAGCGAAGTGTAGTGGTCAATCCGAACGGCCAGCGACAACCCGGTGTTCGGCCGTTGGCTGAACTCGATCTCCGCCGGGATAGGCGTTCTGGCCGGGATCAGTCGGGCGGGCCCCCTGCTCCATGCCAGCCATCTGCATGTTGCGGTTGAGCGTGCGGTCCAACTCCTTGGGGTGAACCGATACATCAAGCGCGTCCTCGTACGTAATGATGCCTGCGCTAATCAGGGTGGCAAGACTCAACTCGAGGGTCTGCATCCCTTCACTCTGGTTCGTTGCCATGATGTTCAGCAGCTGGTTCGATTTTCCCTCTCGGATGAGGTTGCGTACCGGGTGATTTGCCATGAGGACTTCGAAGGCCGCAACTCGACCACCACCGATTCGAGGGAGCAGGCGCTGCGCAATAATTGCGCCAAGACACGCGGCGAGCTGAACGCGGATTTGGTCTTGCCGCCAGTCCGGAAACACATCGATCATGCGATCTACCGCCTGAGCGGCGTCATTCGTGTGGAGGGTCGAAAAGACGAGGTGCCCCGTCTCCGCCATGGTGAGAGCGGTTTGAATCGACTCGGTGTCCCGCATTTCACCCAACAGAAGAACGTCCGGGTCCTCGCGTAGCGCTGATCGTAATGCTCGTTCGAACGAAGGGCTGTCCAGCCCGACCTCGCGTTGAGTGATCGCGGACATTTTGTGCTGATGGAGGTATTCGATCGGATCCTCAATGGTGAGGACGTGAAGTGATCGTGTGTCGTTGATGCGGTCGATTATGGAAGCCAGGGTTGTCGACTTTCCCGAACCCGTCGGTCCTGTGACAAGAACAAGGCCACGGGGCAGCGTGGAGAGCCAGTCGGCCACGGGCGGCAGTCCCAGCTGATCGAACGTCGGAATCAGCGTTGGGATCATGCGCAGCGCGAGCGCGGTATGACCCTTCTGAGTGAATGCACTGGCGCGCAAACGGGCCTTGTCCTGCCATGAGAACGAAAAGTCCACGTCTTGCAGATCATCGAAGATGTCCACCTGTGACTGGTCGAGCAGCGAGCGCACGATGGCGTCGACCTCTTCGCCTGACATCTCGGACGCTCCGTTGATGGGACAGAGTTTGCCGTCGACGCGGAGGCGGGGCGCGGAGCCACCCGTCAGGAGCAGGTCAGAACCGCCCTGATCCCAAAGCAACTGGAGCCATGTCGAAATGCTTTCTGTATTGACTGTCTTCACCCGTCGCGTCCTTCGTCGGCTCGATGGGGTGAAGCTGAAGTGCCCGGCCACCAAGGGCCGGGCACTTCAGTCACCTCAAATGAACTAGTTACTGAACTGTGTTGCAGACGGCACCGTTGCCGGTGTCGTAGCTGATCGTCTTACCGGCATCAGTACCCTTGACCGGAGTCACCTGAACGGTGCCATCGCCGAGGATGCTGACTGCGTAGAAGGACGTGTTGTTCGGCCACGTGTGCAGGTACGGGTTCCCGTTGATGCCGCTGGCCGCGGTCGTCAGGTCGGCCGACGTCATTGCGGTCTGGAGCCCGTTCTTCGAGATGTAGGCCTGTGCGGCCACCTCGACGGATTTTGCGTCGGACTGGCAAGCAGCCTGGGCGCTCTGGCCCGTCACGCCACCGAGGGCAAAGATCACGGTCGCCGCAAGAATGCCAAGGACGACGATGACGATGAGGAGTTCGATGAGCGTGAAGCCTGCGTCAGACTCACCGGCCTCCCGCCGTCTTTTGATTTCACGGTAATGCTCTGTCACGGCAATTGCCGCCTTTCTCTGAAGTAGGGAATCCCATGTCGGGATCACGTTTCGCCAATAACTCCTTGCAGGAAAACGCAAAGAGTGCTACAGGGTAGTTCGGCCGCAACCTAAATTGCAAGGGTTACCAGGCACATCGCAGAGAAGAAAGGACCAAATTCCCTGATACGGGGGTTCCCGTCGTGAAGGGGTCCTGGGCTCAATCGCAACACTGCCACAACGACGGAACTGCGCCACACCCGGCCAGCGCGATCGAACGCTCCATGGGTCGATACTTCCGGTACTCCTTCTGGGATGGACGACGACGAGGGTGCGGTCTTTGGCGGCGTTCTCGCAAGGAGCCGCGACAGCGAATACCGAAGACGGCATTGAGTTTGGTCGTGATCTGGACGGTGTCCCGCCGGGCACGTCGCCGTTCCGGCGTCGTGGTGGACGAGAAAGTCGTCTCGGTCGAAGCCACCTGGTACTGCTCTTTGGAACGGCCACGGCTTGACTGCCGGTCAATGACCGTCGCCTTGAATGCGACCAAAGACTCCCCGAGGCACCAATTCTCGACGATCCCAGTTCAAATCGCTAGTTCCGTTGGCCCTTTTCAGCAACGTCCTAGTACGCGGACTGCTCGAAGACCCAGCTGTTGATCGACATGTTTTCCCCGCACGTCGAGGAACAAGCCGTACCGTCTGCAACCGATCCGAACGTGTAGTCATCGTACGTGACTACTGCCTGCAAGTATGGCTTTGGACATGCGTTGTTAACAACCGATGTGCTCACGCACTCCGTGAAGGTGATTTGGCGACTCGCCGCAGATGGTGCTTCCGTTTCAGAAGTTGGACTGCAGAACACCTGCATCGTCACCGTATAGCTTGAGTTCTGGTTGGGTACCTGAATGGGTATACCGGTAATAGGACAAGCAGTCGTGCCGTACCGTACACTCTGGATCGCTGTCTCCATCGCACTGTCGGCCGCGTAACTCAGCGCTCTGCTGTCCAGAAATTGCACTTCGCTGTTTAAGTTGTCGCGACCCCAAGTCAGAAGCCCGGTGATGATCAAGGCAGAAGAAACCATGAACATCATGGCAAGGACGAGAACCGCTCCCGCCTGATCAGTGGCGCGACTCCCCTGGCGCTGTCGCAGACTTTTCATGGTGCTCCAGGCCATCAGCTGATCACTACAGCGCCGCTGCCGCTACTCGCGCTGCCGCCATCAGGATTCGTGATCGTAAACGAGAAGCTTCCCTTCGCTCCTGGCGAACAAGCGATTGTAAGCGTGGACTGATTTACCCAATTCACTGTCCCCGTGACCTTCGAACTGCTAAACGTCACGGTGATGCCTGTGGTGAAGATGAAACCAGAGCCATTAACTTGGAAAGAGAAGTTGTTGTTTTTTGTTCCAGTCGCAGGGCTCGGGGTCGTCGAAGTGATCTTCGGGCTCGACTGGGGGTTCACCGTAAGGACGAACTGCTGCGTGGCGGCGGGGTTTACACCATTCGATGCAGTCAGGGTGACCATATATTTCACGATTTGGGTTGGCGTAGGGTCCGTCGGCGTTCCTGAGATAGTGGCCGACCCTGCCGATGGAGCCGCGAAGCTCACGCCGGTTGGCAGCGTGCACGGTGCGCTGCAGGTGATAGTTGGAGCGGGAGCACCTGAAGTCGAGATCGGGAACGAGAACGAGACACCGTAGGGAACGGTGTCGGTTGCACTGCTAGTGAACGCCGGAGCTGTGGCACTATCGACCGTCAAGGTGAAGACCTGGCTCGTCGATCCGCCAGTACTGCTGGCCTGGAGATCGATTGTGTAGACGCCAGGTGGAACGCTGCTGGTACCGACAAGTGTCCCGGAACCCGAGGCACCCCCAGTAAACGAGACTCCCGTTGGAAGGGTGCTGGCCACCGCCGAAATAGTCGGAAGTGGTATGCCGGTTGCAGTCACGGGAATGTTGAATGCGGTAGCGGGCTGCGCGGTGTAAGTAGGAGCACTTGTGAAGGATGGAGCCGACGACACCGTAATGCTGAAGGTCTGAGGTGTCGTACCGAGGCTGTTGGTTGCGTCGATTGTGATCGTGTAGGGAGTGGTGCTCGCATTCGCTGCCGTGGGGTTCATGAATAGTGTGCCACTTCCACCGCCGTTGTCCACGAAGTTCACCCATGAGGGAGGCGTTGGGCTCGACGTCAGCGTTAGTGCGGGTGTCGGATAGGCGGAAGCGCTGACTGCAAATGTCGACGTCGAACTGTTTCCTACGATGGTGTCATTGGAAGCGCTCTCGAAAATGGGAGAAGCCGCTGAGCCGGGGGCAAACGTCGGATCCGAAATGGCGAAGCTGAGCGTCTGGGTTGGTACTCCGTTTCCGGAGATCTCCGCGGTCAGCAACTGTTGCTGAGGTGGAGTAGGGAACGGACTGGCATAAGCAGAGCAGCCAGACGTCGTAAAGCCCGCCCCGGCCACCCAATACTCGATGGGAAACGTTGGATCGGTGACGGTGAGCGAGTACGTGATGCCACCGAACTGCTCCGTTCTAGCCAGCGACGCATAGGTCGTCATTCCTTGACATTGCGTGTCAAACGTCGGCGAGCTGCTCGATTGCTCAGCCAGTTGATAGGTCACTGACTCGATGAACGCCTTGAGAACCGTGTCCTCGGCGGCCAAGTTGCGGTGCTCAGCTGAGGCCGAGATCGACGTGGTGAACCCGCCAAGAAGAGATACCGCTGTGAGACCGATCACAGCCAGGGCGATCAGGACTTCGATGAGCGTATCTCCCGCTTCCCCTCGCGTTCGGGAGCCAGCCCTCTTGTGTCTTGCGCAAGGACTGCATCGTGCGCGCCACATCACTGGATCGTTCCGGTGGACCCATTCGTGCTCAGACTATTGATCACCATGAAGGTCGCCTCGTACGAGAAGTTCCCATTCCCAGTCATCAGCGCACAAGGGACGTAGATGCCTCCAGTGAAATCTGGGCCCGACCCGCCACCAACTCCCGACTGGAATTGCCAGTTGCCACACGATGCATCCCACCAGACGATCCCCTCGTACGGCCCTGACGGTGGGCTGTAGAACGTCCCACCGAATCCGTTGCCAACCGTCACCGTTCCGTTGGTCAGGGGAGTAGTCGTACCAGCGGCAGTACCAGACAAGTAGAAGAGGACGCCGGCCGATGCTGCGTTTGCGCCGGCGGTAATTGTGGAGTGATTGTCCACGTTCAGCAAGCTTCCGCCGTTGGTGGAGGTCGAGAAGATGTACGTCGCCGACCCGAAGGTATTCGTACCAGAGACCTCGAGGCCCTGTTCGAACGAATAGGTGAAGTTGGACAGGTTTGTACTTCCAGCGAAGGTGTCGCCGCTCACGATCAGCGGAACCTCGAACACGATGACTCCTGGGTCAGGGCCCGTGCTCGGATCAAAGGTGTAGCCGCTTGGCATCGTTGCCGTGAATCCGGGTGTGCCCGTCGTGTACCAGCCTGATGTGCAGGTCATCGTTGTCGACGAACAGCTTCCGGCCGGTCCCGAGGTCGCCGGCGTGATCGGCGGAGCCAGCGACTGGAACGGATTCGGGACGCCCATCTGGTACGGATATGCGGATGAGAGTTTGGGGACCATGCCACTTGGACAACTCGTTGAACTCGTTCCGACAGGACCATTACCACCGTCGACCGTGATGCCATGGCCATTGAGGTTCAAGGCCGACGTCGGGCAACCCCCGATCAAGTCCAGAGGGAGGATCGGAGGCGTCCCGCTGGGCGACGCACCGTCATTCACCGTCGTCCGCGGCACAGCACTCACGCTGTAGGACTGCACATCTATCGGCGATGCCGACGCGTGACTTGTCGCAGGTTCGTTGACGACCAAGTTGATGTTCGTGGCAGACGACGCCGAAACCCAGCCAGATCCCGTCTGACCGTTGCCCGTACCCGTGCATGACGTACAGGAGATCGTCAATGTCGTCGATGTCAGCGCATTGTGCGACACGACGGTCGAATTGATGGGAGATGTGAAACTGCTGCCAGCACACGCCTCGCGTACAAGAGAATAAGTATTTGTCCCCGGATTGGGAGTCTCGTCATAGGACACCAGGGCCGCCGGCCCGCCGGCCACTATGGCGCTAGACGGACCGTTGTAATCACTAAAACTGATGATCGGAACGTACGAACCACTCAAAGGTGCACATTTGATCAACGCAGCCTGGGTCATCCAGGACGCGCTCTGGACGTCCTGAACGAAGGTAGCGGAGGTGACTTCCGCGTCACCCGATGAGGTAAGGCTGTTCGTCGTGGAGCTCTCATTGTTGAAGACCGAAATGAGAGCTACGGAAATCGCTCCGACGACGAGCGGCAGGATGGCAATGACGACCAGAAGCTCAACGAGTGTGAATCCGTGGTCATCAGCGACCCACCACATCGCCGCGGCTCGGCGCCTTGACGGTAGCCTCGTGCGACAGTTCGATGGGTCATCCCTCATTGTGGCGCGCTGTGATGGCTCAATGGATGTTCACCTGCCGGTAGATGCCGTACATGGCAGAGACCAGCGCGACGGCAACGAATCCCACGATGAGGCCCATGAAAATGATGACCGCCGGCTCGAACAGGCTGGTGAACCGCTTCACCCGAATATCGACTTCTCGGTTGTAGTACGACGCGGCCAGTTCCAATTGATCATCCAGGGTCCCCGTCTCCTCGCCCACGCGGAACATCTGTCTGGCGGCGCCCGGAAACAGGCCAGTCCGTGCAACGGGCTCTGATAGTCCCTGGCCTTCCATCATCTCTTCGCGCACCCCATCGAGGCCGCGCTTGTAAACAGCGTTGTTCGAAGCTCTCGAAGTGACGGCCATTGCCTCCGGAAGGGCGACGCCGGCGTGGATCATCGAGGACAAGATCCGACAGATCCGTTCCATGATCACCGCTTGCATCAAGTCACCCATGACCGGCAGCCGCAAGATCACTGAGTCAAGCCATGCTCGGCCGCCCTCATTCCGCCGAAGGGCGATCAATCCGACGATGATGGCGAGGATTACGGCCAATATGACGTACCACCAAGTGGAGATGAAATTGGCGACGCTCAACAGCATTCGCGTCGGGAGCGGCAACTTTGCGTTAAACGAATCGAAGAAAGTTTTGAAGCGTGGCAGGACAAACGTTGCCAGAATGACGACGGTTACAATTGCCATCACGAAGACCACGGCAGGGTAGATGAGTGCCCCCGTGATCTTTCCCCGTGCATCGAGGTCGCGCTCTATGTAGTCGGCCAATTGGTCGAGCACGACGTCGAGCGTGCCGGTCAACTCGGCGGATCCGAGAATACCGAGGTAGTAGTCGGGAAACGCCTCGGGATGCGCCTCGGCCGCAGCAGCGAATGTGTCGCCGGCCTGGAGCCGGTCGATCATGTCGGCGATGGCGGACTTCAGAAGCTTGTCGGAGGTCTCTTCGCCGATGACCTCGAGGGCCTCCATAATCGGAATGCCCGCTTTGACGAAGACACCCAGTTGCCGAGAGAAGTGCATGATGTCCTTGCGGGGCACCCGCTTCTTCGTGAGCTCGAACTGGAGAATGCTCTTCTTCTGGGCTACCTCGACCGCGTCGTACCCTCGCTCGAGCAGGGCCAGGTGGGCCGCTCCACGCGTAGCAGCCTCCTCGGTTCCCGAGACGCTTTTGCCTCCATCATCGATTGCCTTGTAACGGAACTTTTCCATCGGTTACCGCCTTACGGAGAGGGTCGCCAACAGCCCCCAGGTCGCCCTAGAGAGCATAGATGCTCCGTATGACCTCGGAAATAGTTGTGATGTCCTGCGCGACGAGACTGATTGCCTCTTCTCGCAAGGTACGCATGCCTTGCTTTTGGGCCAGACGCCGCAATTCGTCCTGGGTCGCCCATCCGACGATCAGCCTCTTGATCTCGGGCGTCATCTGCAACAACTCGTATACGCCGATCCGGTCCTGGTAGCCAGTATTGCCGCAGAAATTGCAGCCTGTCCCGTGCCAAAAGTCACTTTTCGGAAGACCTCCGCATTCCTCGTAGAACGCCATTTCTTCGCTGGTGGGCGCGTATGGGGTCCGGCAGGACGGGCAGATCCGGCGGACGAGCCTTTGACCCACGATTGCCAGCACCGAGGAGGCGATGAGGAACGATTCGATCCCCATGTCGAGGAATCGGTGGAGTGCTGACACCGAGTCCGTTGCATGGAGGGAGGACAGCACAAAATGCCCCGTCAGGGCGGACTGGACCGCTATGCGGGCCGTTTCCACATCGCGAATCTCACCCACGAGTATGACGTCCGGGTCCTGACGAAGGATGGACTTCAACCCGGTGGCGAACGTGAGACCGGCCTGTTCATTCGTCTGAATTTGGTTGATGGACGGGAAGATGAACTCGACAGGATCTTCGATGGTCATGACGTTGCGCGACGGATCGCTGACTTCGGTGAGTGTGGCGTAGAGAGTCGTCGTCTTGCCGCTCCCGGTCGGCCCTGCGCAGAGCACCATCCCAAACGGCGCTCGCGTCAGCCTCGAGTAGATCTCGTGCGTGTCGGCCGGCATTCCCAGATCCCCAAGTCGCAAAACCGATCGGTTCCTGTCGAGGATTCTGAGAACACACTTCTCGCCCCAAATCGTGGCGGCCGTTGCCACTCGCACATCGGTACTGACCCCGTCGATTTCCGTCGTCAGCTGGCCGTCCTGTGGGCGCCTCCTCTCGACGATGTTCATACCAGCCATGATCTTGATTCGGCTGACGAGCCCCAGCCCTATCGTGCCGGGAAGCATCAACACTTCTTTCAAGGCACCGTCGACCCTGAAGCGAACGCGAACTACGTCTTGTGAGGGCTCAATATGGACGTCCGAGGCACGGTCACGCTTGGCCTGCGTAAGGATCCGACTGACCACCTGAACCACAGGCGCGTCGTCATCGACTACTTCGGCAGTGGCACCTGCCTCGCGCTTTCGTGCGGTTTCAACCGCTTCAAAGGCCACGACCAATCGGTCAACACCGCCGATGGCCCGATAGCTGCTGTCGATTGCCCAGCGAATGTCGGAAGCCGGGGAGAGCACGAAATCGACAGGATGCTCACTGGCCTGCGCCAGCAGCGTGCGCAGCTCGTCAGTCGGTCGATCTGCGACGGCAACGCGCAGAATTCCGTCTTCCAAATGCAGGGGGACAGCTCGGAAACGGCGTGTGACTTCTTCAGGCACCAACGCGATCGCTTCGGGCGCCGGATTCTCGCGTCGGAGGTCAACCACGGCAAGACCGAAGACTTGACCTAGCACCGCGACAAGATCCCGCTCGCCGAGAATGCCCATTTCAACCAGGATGTCGCCAAGACTCCCGCCCGATTCTTCCTGCTGAACGACTTGTGCCTGCGTAACCTGAGACTCGTTCGCTAGGCCACGCTCCAGCAAGAGAGCGGCGATGTGATCCTCAATGGCCTGGTCGTGCGGAGGCGCATCGAGCTGGAAATCCGCAACCGCGACTGGTGCGGCATGCCGGGCACGTCGCGGTCGCACGCGAGCCGCTCCGTTCTTGTCCGAATTGGAGCCGTTCTCGTGCGCGGTCATGACCTCGACTGCGGCCTCATTCACATCGTCGGTGGTCTTGTCCCTTCGGCCAAGCTTCACGTGCGCCCCACGTCCATCAGATGGAAGACCCCGCCATACCTCAATCCTAGGTTCCCCCCGTTGCCGGCAGCTGCGCACGCACCCTGGTCACCAGGACCCGCCCGAATCGTTCGCCTCCACGAGGAGATCACCTTGTCTCGCCACCTTTCGAAATGCGCGCAGTTCGGCCTCGGTGAAGGCCTCGCCCGGCCTCCGCGTTACCCATCTCCAACGTTCAGCCGATTGCTCACCGCTGACGAAAGCGTAAGGGCCCCTGACCAGGAGACGTAGGGCCAAGAGACCATTTCCGTCCGCGTCAAGCTCAGGGGCGGTCATCCCTCTCTTGAGGATCGGCGTCGCGATCGGCAGCCTTGAGCGGGATTCGGTCTACCACGTGCTCGGAATCTGAAGCGTTCGACCAGGTGTTTCGTCCGTGAAGTCGCGAGCCTCATCCTGTTCTCGTCGTCGAATGTCCGGCTGGACAGCCACGACGGGCCCGGTCCGCCCCACGGCGACGGTAGGTTCACAAGCCGTGGCAATGCGGGGACACGGAACGGGGGGACGGGGAGGCGGCTGGGGCGGCATGCGCTCCATGCGCCAGGACCGGGCCGTCCTCGAGCACCGGGTCAAGAAGGGCACGGCCCGGCGCATGCTCACCTTTGCGGTCCCCTACCGCAAGATCCTGGCCATCTTCGTCCCGGTCGTGATCCTCGATGCGGTGATCGTCGCTGTCAACCCCCTGATCCTGCGCGCGCTCATCGACAACGGCATCGACAAGAAGGATGCTGACCTGGTCATTTGGCTCGCTCTGCTGGTGGCGGGCCTGGCCATCGTCGACGGTGTCATGGCCCTCACCGAGCGGCGCATCTCGGCCTACATCGGCGAATACCTGATCTACGACATGCGGGCCAAGGTGTTCCGCCACATCCAGCGGATGCCGCTGGCCTTCTTCAGCCGCACCCAGACCGGGGCCCTGGTCAGCCGCTTGAACAACGACGTGATCGGGGCCCAGCAGGCCTTCACCGACCTGCTCTCCAACGTGATCGGCAACCTGGTCACCGTCGTGATCGTCATCGCCGCGATGTTCTTCCTGAGCTGGCAGATCACCCTGGCCGCCCTGCTCCTAGTGCCCCTCTTCCTGCTCCCGGCCCGTTTCGTGGGCCAGCGCATCGGGGCGCTCACCCAGGAGGGCTACAACCTCAACTCCGAAATGAACATGGTCATGCAGGAGCGCTTCCAGGTCGGCGGGGCCATGCTGGTCAAGCTGATGGGCCGTCCCGAGGCCGAGGCCGAGTCCTTCGAGGCAAAGGCGGGCCGGGTCCGCGACATCGGCATCGCGCAGGCCACCTACGCGCGGGTCTTCTTCGTGGCGCTGTCCCTGACGGCCTCGCTCGCCACGGCCATCGTCTACGGCGTCGGCGGGGTGGCCGCCGTGGACGGGGTCCTCACCGTCGGGACGATCGTCGCCCTGACCAGCTACCTGACCCGTCTCTACCAGCCCCTCACCCAGCTCTCGAACCTGAACCTCGATGTGATGACCGCCCTCGTCTCCTTCGAGCGCCTCTTCGAGGTGCTCGACATCGTCCCGATGATCGAGGAGGCCCCCGACGCGGTCCCCATCCCCCGCGGCCACGCCTCCATCTGCTTCGACCAGGTGCGTTTCACCTACCCGAGCGCCCGCGAGGTCTCCCTGGCCTCGCTCGAGTCGGTGGCCGTCCTCGAGTCCGGCTCCCGCTCCGAGGTCCTCCACGACGTGTCCTTCTCCGTGGAACCGGGCCAGATGGTCGCCCTCGTCGGCCCCTCCGGCGCCGGCAAGACCACGATCTCGAACCTGGTCCCCCGCCTCTATGACGTCACCGCCGGGTCCGTGCGCGTCAGCGGCATCGACGTCCGCCAGGCCACCATGGAATCCCTGCGCGATTCGGTCGGCGTGGTCACCCAGGACCCCCACCTGTTCCACGACACCCTGCGCGCCAACCTGCTCTACGCCCGCCCCGAGGCCACCGAGGCCGAGGTCTACGAGGCACTGAAACAGGCCCAGATCGCCCATATCGTGGCCGACCTGCCCGACGGCCTCGACACCGTGATCGGCGAGCGGGGCTACCGGCTCTCGGGCGGCGAGAAGCAGCGCGTCGCCCTGGCCCGCCTCCTCCTCAAGGCGCCCGACATCGTCGTTTTGGATGAGGCCACCGCCCATCTCGACTCCGAGTCGGAGGCGGCGGTCCAACGCGCCCTCCGCCAGACCCTGACCGGCCGCACGTCGCTCGTCATCGCCCACCGCCTCTCCACCGTGCGCGAGGCCGACCAGCTCCTCGTCATCGACGACGGGCGCATCGTCGAACGCGGCACCCACGCGAGCCTCCTTGCCGAGAACGGTCTCTACGCCGAGCTGTACCGCACGCAGTTCGCCGATCAGGAAGCTGACCAGGAACAAGAGCCGGCGACCACCTGATCGCCGCCCGAAAGCGGCCGGATTATTCCGTTGGCCGAAGGACCTGCTCGAGATGTCTATCGACGGGCGTGAACTCCGGCATGACGAAGTCCCTCCTCAGACAGTTGGCGCCGTCGACCACGAGTGTGTGGCCGGTCACGAAGGCCGCACAGGGCGAACAAAAAGAGGAAACCGCCCAGCCGAGTTCGTGGAGCCTCCCGAGCCGCTGCCCTCGTAGTAGTTACGGACCTTGTCCCCCGACGACCTGCCAGCCACCTGGTCCTCCGGCATCCCCAGATCGACTCCGGCGCAGAAGGCGCGTCATTCGGCTCTGACCACCAAGGACACTGATGCGGTCGTCGAAGCGTGCCCGGTCGGCAAGGACGCCCAACTGGCGGGCGGCCTCTCATGAGCACATGTTCAGCTTTAGGGGTAGTCGTGGGTCAGAGTCCCGACGCCGGAGCCATTGGCGAGGGCCTCCAGGCGAAGCTGCCAGTCGCGCTCGGGCAACACCGGCTCGGTCCGGATGGGCGTCGACAAGCTCCCTCCGCTCTGCAAATGCGGCGGATCTGCGTCCCCGCTCGACAAAAAGTAGAATCCGTTCTAGTTCCCAGCTGGGTGCGGGCAACCGAACGACCTCGGTCGGGAACCGTCAACGCACACACAATTAAGCGGGCAAGGACTCAGGAGGTCCCGAAGTGCATAACGAGCTCTGCGAACGGCTGGGTATCGAGTTCCCGATCTTCGCCTTCACCCATTGCAGGGACGTGGCCGCAGCCGTGTCCAACACAGGCGGGATCGGGGTCCTCGGTGCGGTGGGTTTCAACGCTGAAGAGCTTGAAATCGAGCTCACATGGCTCGACGAGCACGTCGGAGACCGCCAGTACGGAGTGGACATCGTGATCCCCGGCAAGTACGAGGGGATGGACGAAATCGATCCGGTCAAGCTCGAGGAGGATCTGCGAAAGATGATCCCGGACGAGCACCGGACCTTCGCCAAGAAGATCCTGGCCGACCACGGAGTGCCGGAACTCGAAGGTGGACCGCGCCGGGAGCTTCTCGGTTGGACTGCCGCCACCGCGGCACCGCTGGTCGAGGTCATCCTCCGTCACCCGAAGGTGAAGCTCGTGGCGAATGCCCTCGGCACTCCGCCCGACGACGTCATCGCGCAGGTCCACGAGCACGGCATGCTGATGGCGGCGCTAGCGGGGTCGGTCAAGCACGCACTGAAGCACAAGGCGGCCGGGGTCGACATCGTCATCTGCCAAGGTTCCGAGGGCGGCGGTCACACCGGCGACGTCGGTTCGATCGTGCTCTGGCCGGAGGTCATCGACGCCGTCGCTCCCCTCCCGGTTCTTGCGGCCGGCGGCGTTGGTACTGGCCGTCAGATGGCCGCCGCCATGGTGATGGGCGCGGCCGGTGTCTGGACGGGTTCGCTCTGGCTCACCGTCGAGGAGGCCGACGTGCCCCCCAAGCAGATGGAGTCCTACCTCAGGGCCACCTCGCGGGACACCGTCAGGTCGCGGTCGTTCACCGGCAAGCCCTGCCGGTTGCTCAAGAACGACTGGACCGAAGCCTGGGAGGCGCCGGGCAATCCCAAGCCCCTCGGGATGCCCCTCCAGATGATGGTTGCCATCGACTGCGTGTCGCGGGGCCACGCGTACCCCGAAGAGGCCAGGGACGTGAACTTCAACCCATGCGGTCAGATCATCGGTCGTGTGATCTCAGTCCGACGCACGCGTGATGTGGTGCTCGGGTTGGTCGAGGAGTACGTGGAGGCGGTCGAGAAGCTGCAACTCGTGAACGAAGGCAGCGCCACCTAACCTCCGAGCACCACACCTAGTCGTCCCGCATCCGCCTCGGGAGATGCGGATTGGCCAGACGCCACGTCTGACTGAACTTTGGGCGCCGGTCACCTGATTGGGGTCAGGAGACCCACGTAAAGCGACCCGTTTGGCAGTGGCGAATCATGCATCTTCCGAACAGACAGGGCGCGGCGACTCGGATAGCGCTCAGCTCCCGAGAGAGAGGCGGCCGACGTCACCGCATAATCCATGTCGTGAGGTAGGCGTGTGTTCCCAGGAAAGCAGCCGGATCGGCTAGCTCCACGCCTCCTGTGGCATTCGGCGACCAGCCCAGCGGTGTGCAACTTGGGTTGCCCTTGGCGAAGTCACTTGACGCATGCCTTCGACCACTGGATCATCATTCCGGCATGGGCGGTAGCAGGGGCAACTTGCTCGAGTCGGGGCACGACTTCCGCTATCTCGACGACGTCGAAAAGACACCCTCGCTCACGGGGCGCGTTCACTCATCATCCGGCTCAACCAGTCACGAAGAGGCACCTTCCTGGCTGAGTGCCCCAATTCCGCATTGGAGTTGTGTCGTTGCTTGGTGTATCGCCACGGTTATCTTCGTGGGGGCAGTCTTTCTGCTCGGAGGTCCAACGACAAACGACTCTCACGAGTCGACGCCCATGACCTGGGCCATTGCGAATGGACAGTTTGAGTGCGCCTTTCCTGCGAGCCCAGCGCCGATCGCACCGCTTTACCCGCTCGCGTCAGGCGGAATCGCCGCGGTCCTCCATCTCGGGACGTCCGCTCCTTTCCCAAGCTCCTCCGCCATGGGCGCCGCATGCGACACCTCCTACGCCGCTATCAACGCATGGGCTGCACGCACCAAAGTGCTCGATCCGACGCTGTGGATCGGCTGCATCGGCTGGCTCTTCTTGATGGTAGGCGTGATCTCGCTGGTCCGGGCGTCCGGGCGCGGACGGCAGAGATGGGAGGCCTTGGCCGTCATCGGGATCGCGAGTCTGCCGGTCGTGTGGATGTGCCTGACGACCGTGTTCCACCCCGAGGATCTCATGGCTCTGGGGCTTTCGCTCGCCGCCCTAGCCTGCGCGTTACGATCACGCTGGCGGACAGCAGGGATCCTGATCGCGTGCGCGGTGCTTTCTCAGCAGTTTGCCTTATTGGTCGCGATACCTCTGCTGGTCGTCGCCCCCAAAGACGACCGGCCCCGGTTTGCCGCATCAGCGACACTGTCGATCGGAGCGGTGATCGCATCAATGCTGATCCTGACATCAGGAAGAGCGGCGCGGGCCATCCTCTTCGGCTCAGGGTCTTACGGAACAACCACAGGCGGCACATTCGTTTGGGAGATGCATCTGTCCGGAATTGGCTTCGTCATTGTGGTCCGAGCGATCCCAGTTGTCGTCGCCGGGCTTCTCTCGTGGTGGGTGGTACGGCGCAGTGGTCCGAGGGCAATGGCTCCGGAGACCCTCATTGCACTCGCGACGGTGACGCTCGTGAACCGCCTTGCATTTGAGCAGGGACTCAACGGATACTACTTCTTGGCGACAACGGTCATGTTGGTCATGCTCGACGTCGTGTGCGGCAAACTTCGGAGCTCTGTTGCAGCATGGTTACTTACGGTCATAGCCGTCTATTGCTCCGGATCACTCTTCGGTGGGGTGTTTCAGACCTCATGGACCGCGGCGGGGGATGACGCGGTCGCTGCGCTTGTCATAGTGCTTGCGGTCGTTTGGGTAGCCGTTCACGTCGTGCGCCGGACAGTGACGCCGGCTCTCCTCATTTGGATCATCCCGTTCGCCGTGACCCTTGTCACTTGGCAAAACGCGGGCAACCCTCTTCGCGCAGAGCTCCCGGTCTGGTGGTGGCAGCTCCTTCTCGTCCCATGGGGCCTAGCTCTGGGCGTGTTAGCGCTGTTTCGCGATGGCATAGGTATTCGTCTCACTGCAGACCGCTCAGGCGCCCTCTTGTCACGCTCTCGTCACCAGGCGACTGGGAGTTGAGTTTCGCGCCCGCACTCCAAGACGTTCGCCACCCGCTGTGCGTCGAGGGCGGTTTCCTTGAGGGCGTCCGACGACGTCGGCGCGTGTCGGCCTTGGAGAAGGCGTCACCCACACCTCTAAACGTCTTGCGCTGGATGGTTTTCTGACAGGCGGAGCCACTGCCACACCCGTTCCGCAATAGAAGGGGCGTTCTCCCGAACTACGTACGCCAGGCTGAGCGCCACTACGAGCGCCACGAGGTGCCGGCTTCCCGGGCATCCTCCGCGCAATCGGCCTCGGCTCCGGTGACACGGCGTCGATCGGCGGGACCGTGATGTGGCACGTCACCCAGGGCCAGCGCGACGGGCAGGATTCGGAGGCACAGAACCATGGGTGGTCCGTGGCGTCATTGACCGTGGTCTTTGTCTCGATGGCTACTTCCTGCGCGTTACCTCGGGCCTCCACGGACAGGACGTGATCCCTCCGCTGATCGTCCAGACGGCCGTTTGACTCACCGTTTTCGGTGCCGTACCGGGCCGAACCTGGCCAACTTGGACACGCCTGCTCTGGTCGGCGGTCGTGGTGTGTGCCGTGGTCACCCTGGCCGCTCAATGTGAATCCAGCGATGCTTACCGCTCCGACGTCGTTTGGCGCACACTCTTTCTCTCTGACGGGAGCCCTCTTCGCAACAGGGCCGTTACTAGACCTCGTGCCGTTCGAGACGACGGACCCAGCGTCGCAGGTTGGAGTCATGTGGGGGCGCCCTTGTGGGAGCGCCCTCATCTGGCACTGCCAGGACACCAGCAATCAATTGACGGTGCGATGGAGATCGGAGGTACTTCAAGGCCGCTCGGACGGATAACGGGTTCGCGTTCTCAATCTGCAAGTCGCTGCTAACCAGTCAATTCACGTGACCTCGCACTGACGGCCTTTCCATACCGAAGTCTCGCCGCAACCGCACTGCAACCAGCGCCGCTCGTCAACACAACTCAAGGGGTCCAGTGCCAACGTCGAGACAACTTTTTCCTTCAGGGCCGTCGGCTTCGCGCCGACTTGGTAATGAAATCCGGGCTGCATCTTTCGCGCCACAGAGATGTGGCGGAGGCGGCCCGCAGCGCAGGAGAGGGCAGTGGCGAAGCCAAACACGATTGATCACCCAGGTGTCATAGCCCGCTCTGCACGCGTATCGAACGGCGTCGCCACCGCTCGGAGCCGGGCGACGCAGTTCCCCACCTGTCGGGACAACCCGGAGGTGGGGTTCACCCTCGTAGAACTGCTTGTCACGATCGCCATCCTCCCCCTCGTGGCCGGAGCGATCTCCGTCGCCTTGCTTTCGGTGTTCAGTGAGCAGGACACCGTTGCCAGTAGGACCTCGAATTCCGGCGACACGTCGGTGCTTTCGGCCTCCTTCGTGAAGGACGTGCAGTCTGCGCAGTACCTCACGACCAACCCTTCAGTCGCGGGACCAGCGTCGTGTGGAACAACGGGGAGCATCCTGAGCATGCAGTGGCCGGTAGCCAGCACCAACAGCACGACAGTCGTCTCCTACGGTGTTGTCACACTGGGAACGAGCAGCCAGCTGGTCCGGTACTACTGCGAAGGCTTCCACGCACCCTCGACAACCGTGGTTGCCCACAACGTCCAAAGCACACTCACCGCGACGGTCGCTGGCTCTTCGTGCTTGCAGTTCGCGTGCACCCCCGCCCCGGCAGCGGCGAGCAGCGGCTGGACGTCGGCGGTCGGCGTGTCCGGGGTTACCCTGGCGGTGCAGGCACCGGACACTACCGAGTCGGGGCCGACTGCCTACTCCTATACGTTGACTGGGGTTCCGCGTGTCTCGAACAACGTAAGCCGTGGCGGAACAGTCGCCGGTCACGCGCCCTTCCTCATGCTCGGAACAGGCAGCCCGGCCGTCTCGTGCACTGGCCACGACTCCATCACCGTGACCGGCACGGCAGCCATCAATTCCACCGGCACCGATATTCAGACCAAGGGCAACGCATCGTTCAGCGCCAGCTCTGCTTACGTCGGGAATTCGAGCGCATCTGGTGCCTACTCGGGGGGAAACATCAGCCCGTCTACACCGACTCAGACCGGCATCATCACCGCGGATCCCTACACAGGCTTGTCGACGCCCGTGGTCGAACCCATTCCCGGCACCGTCACCGTGGGGTCCAGCTACGACGGCTTACCTGTCTTCGGTGATAGCAACCTCCAAACCGACGGACCGGGGATCTATTTGAACGCCGTCTCGGTCAACTCCGCCATGACGATCCGAAGCGGTACCTACATCTTCCAGAGCGGCCTCGGTCTGGCTGGGAACGGTTCGCTCACCGGGAGCGGCGGGAGTCCGGTCGCGGTGCTCTTCTACATTTACCGAGGCGCTGTCAGTGTCAACGGCAACGGAACGGTCTCGCTCTCGCCTCTGTCGAGCACAACGGCGGGGGCGGCCGGCCTGACCATATGGATGGACCAAGGAGACACGAGCAGTCTCAGCCTCGGCGGGAACGGCGCAGCAACCGTGATCAGCGGGACGGTCTACGCCCCATCTGGACAGGCCGGGGTCGGCGGAAACGGGACACTCGACCTCGGGTCGCTCGTCGCAGCCAGCGTGTCCTGCAACGGCGGCGGCAATGCCGGCGCGATCCGGATCAACTACGGAGGAGCATAGGCCAGTGATCGCTCCGAAGAGCTCCAAGAGCCGGCTGGCGACCATCATCCAGAACAAGCGGCGTGCATCGCGGGCGCGGACGGAGACGGGTGACACCCTCGTCGAAGTCCTGATCGCGTTGACGGTGACCGCGATCACCGTGACGGCGATCCTCGGCGCCTTCGCCACCACGATCTCTGCGTCCGCCGAACAACGAAACCTTGCCAGCGCGGACGCCTTCTTGCGCAGTTTCGTCGAGACCGCGACTTACGACATCAGCCTCAGCAACACCCCCGACTTCGTGGCCTGCGCGAGCACGGTGCCGGCCGGCTACGGCCAGCTCGCCGCGAACGCCTCGAACTCTACCTTCACCGTCGCGATCACCGGAATCTCCGCTCCTCCGAACGGCTGCTCGGCCAGCCAACCGGCACCACAGCAGCTCTCCACGAGGGTCTCGACGCAGGGAATGAGCGACTCCACCACGTTCGTGGTATACCCGCCGTCGGCGACGGTCGCTGCCATCGCCACGTCGGTGACAAGCCTCAGTCCGAACCACGGACCGGCCACGGGCGGCACCACGGTCACCATCTCGGGCAATGGCTTCACGGGGGCGACGTCCGTGAGCTTCGGCTCGGTGGCTGCGAGCTCGTTCACCGTGGTGAACAACACCACGATCACCGCGCTGTCGCCCGCGGGCACGGGTGTCATGGACGTGACGGTGACTTCTTCGGCCGGAACGTCGCCTACGAACCCGTTCGATCAATTCACCTACGCACCCACCGTTACCGGGATCGCGCCGACGAGCGGGGGTACGGCCGGTGGCACCACGGTCACCATCACTGGTACGGGCTTCATCGGCGCGAGCAGTGTGCAGTTCGGGTCGTCCGCGGCGAGCTCCTACTCCGTAGTGAGTGCGTCGTCGATCACCGCGGTGTCGCCCACCGGCTCAGCCGGAACCGTCGACGTCACCGTTACCTCACCCGCCGGCACCTCGACCACGGGTGCTGCAGACAAGTTCACGTATGGGACAACGGTCTCAGGGATTTCACCGAACTCGGGTCCGGACGCGGGCGGGACGGTCGTGAGTCTCCTGGGCAGTGGGTTCACCGGAACCACCTCGGTGAAGTTCGGGTCGACTGCCGCCACTACCTTCACAGTCAACTCGGACACGTCCCTCACCGCGACGGCGCCTGCGGGCACCGCGACCGTGGACATCACGGTGACGTCACCGTCGGGCACCTCGGCGACCAGCGTGAACGACAGGTTCACCTACACCCCAGGCTCACCGGTCGGGTTGGGCCTTGTGATCGATGTTGGCACCAAGAACCCTGCCGCGTCGTGCGCATCGGGAACCGGGTCGAAGTGCCGGAGCCCCAATTCGTCGACGTGCATGATGACCAGCTCGAGCTCGACGACGTGTGATATCTCGGGTATCTGGCAGGGTTCGAACTCGAGCGTGACCTTCTACATGGAAACCGTCGATGCAACGGGGAACCCGGTTACCTACAGCTCGTCGAATCTGCTGACGCTGAGTGTCACAAATGCGACGCCGGCCACGATCTCCATCCCGGCGAACGGATCGTCCACGAGTCCGAACGCGGTGACGGCCACCCTGGCAAGCAAGCAGTCCACGACCACCGTCACCGTCAGCGGGGGCGGATGGACACTCACGGTGGTGGTGAGCTCATGACACGACGGCACCTGTCAGTACCCAGACGGGACGAGTCGGGGGCCGTTCTGCTTCTCGCACTCATGTTCATGACCGTCGGCGCGCTGACCATTGGCTCGCTGGCGATGGCTTCGGCCAACGACATCTCAAACATCGCTAACTTCAAGGTGTCCCGCGGCGCCCTGAGTGCGGCCGAGGGTGCGACGCAGGCGCAGATGAGCGCCATGCGCTACGCGTATGCGACGACGTGTTCGGGAACCCCGTACACACTGGACGGAGCCAGCGTCGTCGTGACGTGCACCGCCACCGTCAATCCGGCAAGCAGTGCCTCGCGCGTCATCAACTTCACCGCGTCCACCCAGGGCCAGAGCAGCTCGGTCCTGATCGCGGCCCAGGTGACCTACGACGACTTCTCGAGCTCGTTCAACACGAACGACTGTCTTCCATCGACGCCCAGCCCGACGACCTGCGGATCGGGAATGACCGTCAACAGCTGGGTCGTCGATCCGGGCGGGAGCTAGCGCGCTGGTCCCCATCGGCGTGGCCGGCGCGAACCCGACCGCCCAATCCCGTCTAAGGCGCTGAGATTAGCGACTTCGTGCGCCAGCACCGTCCGACATAACTGTCGGTCCGTATGGAGCTCCACGAGGCCCTGTACACGACGCGCGCCATGCGCAGGGTCCGTCCGGACCCTGCGCCGCGGTCCAGGAGCCCATCCTCGATGCGGCCATCCGCGCCCCGTCCGGCGGCAACCAGCAAAACTGGAGCTTTCCTCTTACGGCGCAGGTGCAGCGCTCATCGTGGCCGGGCTGGGCGTCGCCCCTCATTGCGATCACGTCAGGTGGTGCCGTCCACGCCGTCTTCCTTTGAACCGGCGACTCCCGGGGCATAGGCAGTGCCATTGCGTCCCAACTCGACTTGCACGGTGCGCCGCTTGTCCTCCTGTCCCGCGTCGCGCCTTTGGCGCTCTCGGCGCCGCTGTCGATCTGGGTCGTGAATCGACTTGGCGACCGACGTGGATCATCTCCGTGTCAGCTGTCGACATCAACCAGATCAACGCCGTGACCATGTGGGCGGCCTCGTCTGGGCGTCCTCGTTAATATTGGCGGCGCTTTGAGCTGGCATTTGCTGCGCGATACGAGGCGCTGGCGCGTGGCGCCCACAGTAGTTCTCATCATCTGTTTATCGCCTCTTGGCCGAGCGCCGATCCGTTCGGGGTCCCTCCCGCGTAGTTCTGGCAGGTCGTACTCACGGGGTGGGGCATGGCGCTCTCCGCCACAACAGTGACCCACCTTGTCCTGTCGGCCACGGAGAAGGTCCGTGTCTTTCCAACCGGCACACCTGCGTTCGCCGCTGCGACAATCGAACAAAGGCGCCCTAGAACCAGCCGAGCTACAGAGTCGGCCTGGCCGCCGACCGCCGTTACGCCTAGGTGCGGTTGGTCAGTGTCGCGTCCGCTCCCTCAGGCTCAGGTAAGACGACAGTGAATCGAGTGATACACACACTGCTATGGGGTTGCACACTCCACGAAACCGAGGTCATCGGGTCTGGAGGAAAGGCGGTGATCAGGGTTCCACTTCCCTTTTGGAATACGACGGTGGATCCGCCTGATTGTGTGGCAACGGCGCCCGTAGAACTCTGATACGAAACAAGGCCAAACCAACGCTGCGGGCTTGTCAACCCGTGGTCAAGCCTGACCACGATATGTCCAGCCCGATTAACCGGGTCTGCACATGCACTCTGCGGGCTTGGGAGCATCCCCGTTGCCTGGGTTACTGCCGTCGCCCGTACGATCGAACCGTCCGAGCGGAGCAGGTAACCCGTGCCGCCCCATTCGTCGAACTTGATTTCTGGGTGCAACCGTCCAACGGTAAGGGAGGCCGTGTCGTATGGGAAGAAGGCATGGGTGACGACTATCGGGTTGATCTCGGTATCCCAGAGGAAGGCACGGCCCGTCGCTGGTGCCACGGCCGACCACGATGTGGCGAAATTTGCGAAGAAACGATGCGACGCGTGAGAACCAGCCGACTCCGCGTCCCGGTCCTGGTCGAAGAGCAGGGCCATGCCGTAGACGAGAACGACCGCGACGACGGTGAGAACGACGAGGGCCCGGAATGACGCCGGTCTTGTGGTCGCGAAGCGCCGCCACGCGGAGCTCCGACCCCGACTGCCGATGGAATCTGCTTCTGTTCCATCTGTCGCCGCCGGCGTGCCAGACGTCAGCGGGCGAACCGGCAACAGAGCAAATCCGACGGCGATCATCAGGAAGAAGACGTCGAGGGTTACGTACTTGACCTCGTTGGCGTCTCCAGGGCCATACGTGCCGGCACGGGTGAAACCCACGAGCACCGCAGTGATGAGAAATGTGGCACCCAGGAGGAACCAGGCGCGCCAGGCGGAGCTTCTCCTCACGATGGTGCCCACGACGAACGCGACGAGAAGGGCTTGCCCGAGGAAGCCAGCCAAGACCCTTTCGGCGTGGGTCGGGAGGAGCCATCCGTCGACGCCAAATGTGAGGGGAATGAAGGTCTGCGTCCAGGACAATGCGATGAAATCGAGCGCCTGGCCGGTCGTGGCCGAGGAAGATGTCAGGTACAGCGCTGGGTGGGCGAGACGCCAGCCGAAGTCCAACGCGACCGGTATGCCGTAGCAAACCCATGCCCGCCAATGCAGCGCAAAGGTCCGAGCTGCGCCACGCAGACCGGGCCCAACGGGCCAGATCAGCACCGTCATAAGGGCGATGAACAAGACCGATACAAAGAGACCGTCGTAGAACGCAAGCCCGACCGCTATGGAGACACCCCCGAGTACCGCGTAGCGGACACGGCCGGTTCTGAGGTATCGAACATGGCAAATGACGGCGAAGAGGGTCGCCGGAAGTGCGACCAAGTACTCGAGGGCCGTCGCCCACCATACGAAGGAGGGGACCAAGCTGAACGATGCGCCCGCGAGCGCGATCAGGGGCACGATCAGCCATGAGGGGCCAAACAAGGTCGTCAATAGACGGTAGAGAAGGAAGAGCGACAACCCGAACAGGAACACCTCGATTGAGACGATCATCCACCATTGATACGGAACGACCAACGAGACCAAGTAATCAACGAAGGTGAATCCTGGAATGAAGTGCCCAAAGACCGGCTGTTCGAACAGGCGCCTACCGAACCCGAGCTGCCGCATGGTTTGAAGATCAATAAAGTCGTCCAGCCAGAAATAGCCACGCGAGGCCGTCCACAGTGCATAGAGGCACTCGACGAACACGACAGCGACGAAGCTCCAGGCGATGGCGCGACCGTGGACCGCTCCATGCCGATCGTCGCCTGCCGTCGACGGAGGCGCCGGGGTCTCGGTTGTCCTCGTCAGCCCGGCAACCGTCATACGGTCTCAGACCCCTCCCCCTGATGGCCGCAGTCCCTCGTCGGTCTCCAGCACAAGTGTCGGCACGTGAGACCGCAAAGTGAAATGCTACCGAGAGTGCTGTCTGTTACAGCGCATTGTGTGCCTGTGACCCGCCAAGTCCAGGAACCGGCACTCTTTTTGATTCGAGAAGTCTCCCGTTGGTCGGCATCTGGTCTCCGGGGGAAGACGGACGTGTTCGGCACCCCGCCAGCCTGGCTCTGGCAAGTCGTGTTCGTACCGCTACGTTGAGAGTTCGAGTCTCTCCCCCGGCGCACCACGGCTCCCCGCTGAAATCCGAAGGGCTCGTTTTGGCTGGTCGGAGGTGGTAGGTCGGTCTCCTCGCCTTCCACATAAGCGTCCGCGTGCGCGATCGCGTTCTTGTTTTGTCGATGGAGGTCACGTTCTCGCCCTCAGCGTGGGCGGCTGAGCGGCTGCGCCAAAAGACAGTCCCGCTCGTCGTAGGCGTGCTCGTAGCGCACCACCTTGGCCACCGACAACATTCGCCGCGGCACCCATCCCCCACGTCTTGGGATCTGAGCCCACCGAACGCCCCGCTTGACTCTCCGATCGAATTAGAGAATAGAGAGTCGTTAAGACTTGTCCAGAAGGGGACAGGTGCGTTTGACCTCTGGATATCTCATGGAAGACCACTGGTCGGCGTATCGCTTGACTCGGACCGGTTCGGGGGCATCGTGCCTCCCGGCGCCTGGACCTGAGCGCCCGGGGTCACCACGTTGGAAGTTGTCGCTGCCGAGCCACCGAGGGCGTTGCTGGCCACGACGCTGAAAGTGTACGGAGTGCCGTTGGCGAGCGCGCTCACTGTGGCCCGGCAGGTGGGCGGCGTCCCGCTGCAGGCGCTCGCCGCGACCGTCACCGGCGGACCACCGCCGCCCGAGGTGGACACGGTGTACGAGACGATCGGGTTCCCCCCGTCATCGTCCGGAACCGTCCAGGTGACGGTTGCAGAGGCGTTCGCGCCCGTGGCGCTCACGCCTGCGGGCGGCGAGGGCACCGTCTGACGGAGGGCGGACACCTCGTTGGAAGGCCGGGATGGTCCCGCCGCGTTCACTGCAGCGACCTCGTAGTAATAGGTATCGCCCGCTGTCGCCTTGGCGTCGGTGAAGGTGGTCCCTGTCACGGTGCCGATGGGCGTCGGACCCTCGTCCGTCGGCGAATTACCCCGGAACACTTCGTAGGAGGTGACAGGCGAGCCGCCGTCGCTCGACGGGGCGGCCCACGTCAGCGAGATCTGTGACCCGCTCCCCGTGGCGCTGAGCCCGCGTGGCGGTGCCGGCACCGTGACCTGGTGCGGGCAGCTTGACGCCGGTGCCCCGGTCGAATCGAGGTTGCCCGTGTTCCACAGGTCGTGGTGTTGGCGTGGCCACGGCCCGCTCGACGCACATGCCGGCGTCGAGGTGTTCCACACGAACAGCTCGCCCTCTCGGGTCCCAGTGGCCAGCACTTGCGTGCCGAGTCTGCCGAAAGGACCGAAGGACGGGCTGTTCACGACCCAGCCTCCGGTGAACTTCGGAAAACCCGGAGCTTCCTGGCCGTTCGCATTCAGCGCGCGCACGTCATAGGTGGCACTTGCCGCGACCACGTAAGGGCTGGTGTCGGGACCGGCCACGTTGGCGACGAGCGGCTGGGACAGGAACATGAGGTCGTTCATCAACTGTGGAAAGCCAGCGTCGAGGGTTCCGGACGAGGCGCTCCATGCGCTCACTTGCGCATCGTGCGGGGTCTGGTCTGCGGGCTCGGCCTCGTCAAGCAGCTCGCCGAGGCTCGCGGTTGGGGCAACGACGCTCACCCCCGGCGCTGAGGGACCCATTGGTGACAGCACCGGGCCGGACAGGGCAAGGATGCTCGTGCCGAGGAGACCCGTCGAATTGGAATCAAGCCCTGGGTTGCCAGAAGCCAGAACGTCCGGCAGCCCCGACGAATCGGTGCCGAGCAGGGATGTGCCGGTCGGGGTGAGCACGTAGCCGGGACCGGCCACGCTGGCGGCCGCCACGTCCATCTGCCCGTTGCCGGTCACGTCGGCGAGCGCCGGGCTGCCGACGATCCCGTCTCCGACGTCCGGCAAGAGAGCCGGCTCGAAGTCAGCCAGCCCGACCGGCCAGCCGGGGAGAAAGGCCGCCGGATTGAAGTCGGTGGCGCCCGCGCCGGAGTAGCCCGTGCCCGGGGAGCTGCCTCCATTGCCTTGCAGGGTCCCCTGGGGCGAGATCGCATACAGCTGCCCGTTGGAGGACTTCGACAGCTCCCCAGATAGCTCGAGGAAGGTCTGAAGGAATCCGCCGCCGAGGTCCGCGTTGATCGGTCCGGCGTACTCCTCGTTGGAGCCGACGACCACGTCGGGCGGGCCATTCCCACCGGACAGGTTGCCGATGGCCGGGGTGTCCATGAGCTTCGTCCCCTGCTCGACCCCGCTCGTCGCGGTGAAGGTGACTTGGTCGGTGACCGGGTTGATCGAGGCGACCTTGGAAGGGTTCACCACCAAGACGGGCCAGCCCGGGACGGCAGAGCCATCCGACGTCCAGGCGTAGACGTGCCGGTCCATGGCCGAGGCAACGATGTCGAGCTGACCGTTGCCCTCGAGGTCGGCCAACGCCGGCGCGCCGAAGACCCCGGGCAAGACGCGGTTGTCCATGTTCTCGACGGCGGGACCGGAGAACGCCGGGTTGGTACTGACGGGGAAGCCCCGCAGCAGTTGCCCCGACGCGCTCCACGCGTAGCAGCGACCGGTCAGGTCGCACGCGACGACGTCCAGGTGGTTCCCATCCGCGTCGCGCAGGTCACCGACGGCGACCCCCCCGATCAGCTCGCCCCGCGGGGGGTGTCGAACGCTTCCCGATGTGAACGCTTCTTCGCCGGCGTGGTAGGCGAGGGGGTCGGTCTGCACCGGCCAGCCCCGAAGCTCGGAGCCGTCTGGCAAGTAGGCGTTGATCGTTCCGTCCGCCGTGGCGACGATCATCACGTTGGTCCCCCCGGGGCCTATAGGCGCAAGGGTCGGTGAGGCGTCGATGGAGCTCGCGAACTGCTTGGGGTACCCCGGCAGCAGGCTGGGGTCCGAATCGAGGTAGAGGGCATGGTGGTCGATGCCCACCATGCCCGACGTCGTTCCCGCGGTGTCCTGGACGACGACACGCACGGAGAACGTGAACTTGTCGGGGTCCGGTTGGCCGTTGGCCGACACCGGCCCGCTCCCGAAGTCGGTCCCGGCGGGGAAGAGCGACACCACCGAAGCCAGTGGGACCTGGGCGAGCAAGCCGCTGCGCACGCCCTGGCCGGTGCCTTGGTCGACCACGTGCCAGCTCCCCGGGTCGGGGTCGGCTCCGACCCCCACGTCCACCTGGTAACGCCAGTTGGGTGCCCGGGTTGTGCCGATCGTCCCGGTGACGTTCAGCGTCTGGTCGGGGTTGTCGACTCCGAACCACGATGGCGAGTCGATCTCGGCTTGCGGGGGAATGTCCCCTTGGCTCACCCACTGCAGGATGCGTGCCGCGTCGATCCGGCCATACCCGAAGTACTGATTGAAGCCGGCGTGGCTCGGGTACCGGGTCGTGGTGGCCAGCGGGACACCCGGCGCAGAGACCGTGTAATTGTCTGCAGGCCCGTTGGGGGGTGCGGGCGTGCCGAAGTCGACCGACGAGGCGGCCATCGTCACCAGTTGGCTGACCTCGTTGGCCGAGAGCGGGACGGGCCGGTCGTCGGTGCTCTGGAGGCCCGGGTACGGAGCGAGCTTGCCCTCTTCCATCGCGTCGGTGGCTGCGGACTCGAGCAGGCCGACGATGCCCGAGGCCTTGCCCGTCGCCTCTGAGGAGCACGAGGAGCTCTCAACCGAAACCGAGATGTTTGCCCCGTAGTTGGTGCAGCCGTTCAGGTACAGGTAGCTCGGCGGGTTGTAGGAGGTGGCCCGCGTCACCGAGTTGACGACGATCGTGTTCGAGAGTGCCGAAGGGAGGTTGTGGTGCTCGGACTCCTCGTCGGCGGCGCTCGCTATGACCGGGATCCCGTGTGCGTTCGCGTAGTCGACGGCCTCCTGGGCGCTCGCCGTGTCGTCGTAGGTTCCAAGCGCTTCCTGGATCACGCTCGCGCCCGAGTCGGTGGCGAACAGCACGCCCTGCGCGAATTGGTTCGCCGAGGTGACGAATGAGTCGCCGACCCTGATGGGAAGGATCATGCAGTTGGGACACGCCCCGACTTCGTCCGAGATGGTGTTGGCCGCGCCGGTCGAGTCCTGGGCCTCACCCGTCCCGTGGTCGTAGTGCACCGAGTCGTAGGGGTTGTTGTTCCCGTCCACAAAGTTCCAACCGGCGATGGCCTCGGTGAACCCCGCGGGAGACTGCCGGCCGTAGTAGTAGGGGTTCGGAACGCTACTCCCGCCCGCACCCGGCACGGTCGGCGTGCCGAACGTACGGATGAGGTCCATCGCAGTGACGGTGCCCAGCTGTGCGGGATACGAACCGTTGGCGGTGGCACAGAAGAGCCCGCCGTACGCCTGGGCGATCGCCTTGACACGCGGGTCGTTCGCGTATTGTGCCGCGTTCAGCACCCCCGAGTTGTCGAGGTCGTAGGGGTCTGTGTCCGCGAAGGTCGTGCCCGATCGCTCGAGCTGCTCCTTGGTGAGCCCCTCCGCGTTTTCGGGCGCGGGCAACGCGCCACGGTTGAGGGCGATCTTTTCGACCAGGCCCGGGTCGCACCACTCGATCCCCGAGTCGGTAACCGCGATCACGGTGGACGGGCTCCCGGTGCTCACCTGCCACGCCTGGTCCACCGCGCCCCCCTCGACGCCGCAGAGCTCCTGGGGGTTGTCGTCAAGCGTGCTGTTGCCGGTGCGGGCCGAGGTGAGCTTCCAATTCCCTCCGCCGTTGTCCCAGTTGGAGGGGCGCAGCGGGGGCGTCACCGCGGACGTGTGGTCGTACGCGGAGTAGTTCTCGGGGTTCGAAACGCCGGAGGGCTTGGACGGCCAGGGGAACGTTCCGTTCGGGGAGGAAGGCTCCCCGGCGGTGGGCGTATCGGGGTCGGCCGGGGTTGTCGGGCACGATGTCGGGCGCTGAGGCGTCCACGG
This sequence comes from uncultured Acidimicrobiaceae bacterium, assembly GCA_963834405.1. Classification (GTDB taxonomy): domain Bacteria; phylum Actinomycetota; class Acidimicrobiia; order Acidimicrobiales; family RAAP-2; genus Bog-473. Next base: position 389,101 of record CAWIBX010000007.1, read on the forward strand.
CGAGGACGACACCCAGTCCGGAGCGGCGGGCAAGGACGTGACGGAATCGGCGGCGGCGGGGCCGGCCAGTTGCGCGGCGGTGAGCAGTCCTGCAATGACTGCCGCGACCAACAGCAGCGCAGGCGCGGGCCCCAACGTGTCCCATGCCGCGCCTGCAATCCGTCGTGTGGTTCGTCCCCCCATTTTGATCAGCCTCGCTTGCCGCACAGACCGTTGAGTCGCCCTCGCGCTCACCCTAACCGCGCGACGACCACCGTCGTCGGGGTCGTCCCGCAGACCTCCAGGTACTCTCAGGCATGGGTACCCATGTCGCGCGCGTTCGCAGATGAGAAGGGTGGGACACGGTGCGTCGGCTTTTGCGCTCGATCTTGCGAGGACGGTTTCCCTGCCAGCGTCGATGTCCGGAAATTCGGGTGACTTGGAGAAGCGTTGGACCTGGCGACGATTGACAAGAGGCAAGTTTCGTGCGCGATTCGTGCGCGAAGCATCGGAAATTTGGCGTTATGAACGGTCGCTGGCGGTACTTAACACATGCCGATCCAATAGGGATTATTCGAGAGGATGTTGCTACTTATTGTGCTTGAAGGAGCCCGCTCGGTTGAGAGGTCGATTTCTCTCCCCCGGAGCTTTCGTCGTCGTTTTAGCTGGTCAGCGGCGGTAGGTCCAGCACCTCACCCTCCACTTCACCCTCGTCGAGCGCGCCACGCGCGCGATCTCCTGGTCGATGCAATGCCTCCGAAGAGCGCGACGCGCTGCTCCCCTCTAGGCGCTCACCCCCTTGCGAGTGGCGGCAACGTCGTCCCGATCCCGCGTGGTGACGACGCGCCCCGATCACGTGGCGGGCCACCTTGAACCCGTTCTTTCTCATCCCCGCCCGGGTCTGGCAGGCCGTCTTCGCCGGCACGGGGATGCTGCTCACGGTCGGCCCGTTGGTCGACATGGTCCGTAAAGAGCCCGGGCCGATGGATCCCAAGCGCCACCGCCTCGCCGCCCTGAGCTCGTAGACGAGCGCCATTGTCCTGTTCCACACTGGGATTCAGGGGCTTCGTGCGCCGGGACCGTCCGACCTACAGTCGGACCCTATGGAACTCCACGAGGCCCTGTACACAACGCGCGCCATGCGCAGGGTCCGCCCGGACCCCATCCCCGTCGAGGTCCAGGAGCGCATCCTCGATGCTGCCGTCCGCGCCCCCTCAGGCGGCAACCAGCAGAACTGGCGCTTCCTCCTCGTAGACGACCCCGGCCAGAAGGCGGCCCTGGCGCCCCTGTACCAGCACGCCATGGGCGAGCTCTGGAAATCCGTCTACAAGCCCCAACTCGATGCGGCCCACGCCGACCCCGACCAACCCGACTCCATACAGATCCTCAAGGTCCAGCGCTCGGCCCAGTGGCTCGCCGACCACTTCGAAGACGTCCCGCTGTTCCTGTTCCCGTTCAGCCAGCACGACCCCACGGGCGGCTCCATCTACCCCGCCGTCTGGAGCGCCATGCTCGCCGCCCGCGCCGAGGGCATCGGCAGCTGCCTCACCGCGTTGCTCCAGTTCTTCCACCCGGCCGAGACGTTCGACATCCTCGGCGTGCCCACCGACCAGGGCTGGGTGCTCTCCGGCACCGTCAGCTTCGGCTACCCCACCGGCACCTGGGGCGTGGCGCCCCGCATCCCGGTGCACAAGGTCTCCTACCGCAACACGTGGGGCGACCCCGTCGGCTTCGAAGTGCTCGCGCCGCTGTGGCAGGGCGAGCCGGTGTGACGGACCTCGTCGCACAGTTCGCGGGCATGGTGGTCTCCGTGTCCGTGGCGCCGGGCGACGTCGTTGGCGCGGGCACCGTCCTGGTCGTGCTCGAGTCCATGAAGATGGAACACGTCGTCGAGGCAGCGGTCGGGGGCGTCGTCGATTCGATCGCCGTAACCGTCGGTGACGCGGTGCAAACCGGGGACGTGCTCCTACGGATGAGCACCATCGAAGTGGAGTCCGTCTTCGCCGAGGCAGAACCAGAATCCGAACCGCAGCTGACTGGTCCGGACGAGGTGCGTCCCGAACTGACCGAGCTGCGGTCCCGGGTGGCGCAGACGCTGGACGCCGGAAGGCCCGAGGCAACCGAGCGCCGCCACGCCGGCGGCCGCCGCACGGCGCGCGAGAACATCGAGGACCTGTGCGACCCCGGCTCCTTCGAGGAGTACGGCGGGCTCGTCGTGGCCGCGCAGCGGGCCCGGCGGAGCGTCGACGACCTCATGGCGAACACTCCCGCCGACGGCCTGATTGCGGGCATCGGCCGGGTCAACGGCGACATCTTCGACAGTGACCGGTCGCGCTGTGCCGTGCTGTCGTACGACTATTCTGTCCTCGCCGGCACCCAGGGACAGATGAACCACCACAAGAAGGACCGCCTCTTCGCGCTGGCCGGGCGCCTGCGCCTCCCGGTGGTCCTCTTCGCCGAAGGAGGTGGCGGCCGGCCGGGTGACACCGACATGGCCGTCGTCACGGGGCTCGACACGGAGGCCTTCGCCCTCTTTGGGTCGCTGAGCGGGCGGGTGCCGCTAGTCGGCATTGTGTCCGGGCGCTGCTTCGCCGGCAACGCCGCGCTGCTCGGATGCTGCCACGTCGTCATCGCCACCCCCGACGCCAACGTCGGCATGGGCGGCCCCGCCATGATCGAGGGCGGCGGGCTGGGCGTCTTCGCCCCCGAGGACGTGGGCCCGGTCTCGGTGCAGGTTTCGAACGGGGTGGTCGATGTCCTCGCCGCCGACGAGAAGGCAGCCGTCGAGGTAGCCCGCCGGTATCTGTCGTACTTCCAGGGGGACGTGCGCGAGTGGACGGCCCCGGACCAGGAACGGCTGCGGGAGGTCGTCCCGCTGGATCGGCGCCGCGTCTACGACGTGCGCCGCGCCATCGAAGGTTTGGCGGATGAGGGGTCGGTCCTCGAGCTGCGGCCGTCCTTCTTCCCGGGCCTGGTGACCGCGCTGATTCGGATGGAGGGCCGGGCGGTCGGGGTTTTGGCGAACAACCCCATGCACCAGGCCGGTGCGATCGATGCCGGGTGCGCCGACAAGGCCGCCCGCTTCATGCAGCTGTGCGAGGCCTTCAGTCTGCCGCTGCTGTTCCTGTGCGACACGCCGGGTTTCATGGTCGGGCCCGAGGCGGAGGAGACCGCCCTGGTCCGGCACGTCAGCCGGATGTTCGTCGTCGGGGCCTCGCTGACCGTGCCGTTCGCCACTGTCGTCCTGCGCAAAGGGTACGGCCTGGGCGCGCAGGCGATGGCCGGCGGGTCATTCCGGCGGCCCCTCTTCACCGTGGCGTGGCCGACGGGCGAGCTGGGCGGAATGGGCCTCGAGGGCGCCGTACGGCTTGGGTTCCGCCGCGAGCTGAACCGTATAGACGACCCAGACGAGCGGGAGGCGGCGTTCTCGGCCATGGTGTTCCGGGCGTACGAACACGGAAGGGCGTTGAACGTGGCGGCGCACTTCGAGATCGACGACGTCATCGACCCGGCGACCACTCGGGCGCGTTTCGTGCACACGCTGGAGTCGGCGGGAACCCAGGAGCACTGGTCGACGGGACGGCGCCCGCCCCGGGCGTTCGTGGACACGTGGTGACTGGGGGTCCAATCCATACCGTAACGGTCTGTTTCTATGCGTCTCGATCTGTGCGGCTGTGGAAGGAATTTGCCTCTGTTCCGTCATGACTGATCCCTCCTCGTCGCGGCCTGTGCCCCTGCGTTGGTTTGCAAACGGTTTGGCGACACCGCGGCTCACCATTGAGCCATCGGCCCGGCGGCCGGGTGAAGTAACGGGTGTGACGTGGGGTTGTGGCCGAGCAGTCCTTGTGGAGCCGACGGTGGAGGATCGCTTTACGGACTCGTCCGAGTTGACGGGACCAGGGCAGCTTCCATCATCCCCGCCCGTCCTGAATGGAGGGAGAACCCGTCACTGGTCCGCTGGGCTTCCGAGACGGACAGCGGCATCGGCGTCACCCGCGATCAGGTCGCTGCGCTCGCCGAGAAGTGGGGATCGACGCTCTAATGACTGCGGACTCGCGTACTGCTTCACATATTGGAAGGTGTGACGACCATCGGCTACGGAAGTTATCCTCGGCGTCACGGTAAGAACCTGGACCCGCACTGGTCACCGGGCTAGCTCCACCACGTGACGGACGCGAGTTTGACGGGTGCGTCTACCTACTGCCCTGCAGGAGTGGGGTCCCAGGAGAACGCCGCGCAATACACGGTCGAGAGCGCTCTTGGCAACGCTCGAAACACTCGTGGGCCGGCTACGAGTAGTGCCGTGCTCGCTCAAACGCTTTCGAGTGTTTGGGTGATGTGCCTGGCTCTGCGCGTCCGTGATGAGGACCTTTTCGATGTCAGCAGCCGGGTGCAGAGGAGATGTAGATGTAGAGGTCGCGGCTACCAACCAATCCGAGCAGCTCGTAGCTTGTTGTCTTCACTAAGTGCAGGTTCGGATAGTGGAGCGCGGAGCCCGATACGACCGCGCATTCCCGAAAGCCCGGCTCGATTCGCGCGTACCACGGCTCGTAGGCGGGACCGGCTGGGTGCAACGACTTGTTGACGACGCCGGTGGCATGTGCGCCCACCCACTCGAATCCGGCGTCAACTGCTTTCGCTGGTACCCCGTGAGCCACTGCGACCTGGCCAGCGTGCCAGCGGGCAGCGCTGTATGTGTCCGCGTTGACGGTCAGTGCCGTGGTTACGAGGACGAGCAGGGCGGACAGCGCCACAACGGTCCCGGCCACCAGTCGGGGCCACTCCCTACGCGGCGCTGGCTGACTGTAGTAGAGGAGCAACACTCCGAACGCGAAGATCAAAGGCCAGAGGTACCGATCAAAGAACAGGTATGTGATCAGCCCGCAGACGGCCAAGCCTGTGGCGAACAAGACGCCGAACGCCCAGATGACGCCAATCGGAGTCCCCCACGCCCACGACCGCAAGCGGCGCAAGGCTTGGGGGTCGACCGTGACAGCGATCCCGGCCAGCAACCCTCCTGACACTAGGCCGACGACGGTGAGCAGATCCCAGAGTGACGTGGGCAGCAGGGTCGGCCTTCCTCCCCCCAGCAACTCGATGTCTCCGAATCCTTGCGGGTCGAGGTAGTTCCCGATAAACAGCCCGTGATAGTGCCGGTCGATAGCCGCTCCGAGGACGAACACCGCGTAGGCCGTAATGGTGGACCAGGACAAGCGCCACCGGAGCCGCCGCCACGCCGCAAGGGCTACAGCGGGGGACAGCATGAACGCCATCGTGAAGTAATCCCGTACAACGCCAGCGATTGACGCGGGGCTAGGTCGGGTGATGGTCTCTTGAAGAGCGCCGGGGAGGTGGGTCGACCACCAGTAGACGACGGCGAATACGACCAACCCGGCAACGCCAGCAGCCAGATACCAATACCGGCGCCCCGCGCTGTCGCCGGCCCCGGCGCAAAGGAGAACCGCAACCGGGGCAGCAAGGGCAAACTCGCGGATGGAGAACCCGAATAGGCCGACGGCCATCGCCCCCCCGAGAAATGCCCACCGCAGCCAACCGTGCCGACTTAGAGCGGCTACGCCCAGAGCGAGGCAGGCTGTCTCGGCGGCGAAGGTTGGCACGTCGGTCATGAAGGTCGATGCGCTCCACGCGAACAACGGGACCGCCGCCACCAGCAGTACCGCTGCGGCCGCCCACGATTGCGCAAGCACCTGGCGGGCCACGTAGTAGGCGCATGAAACTCCTATAACGGCGAGCGCAGCGGTCGAAATGCCGAACACCCACCCGTGGTCACCAAAGACCCGCAGGAACGGCCACGACCACAGGATCTGCCCGATGAGCGTCATCTCGCCCCAGCCCGTGAATACCAGGTGCCCGGTCTGCGCGAAATGCTCTGCGATACGATGGTAGGCCCAGTCGTCGTTCTGGGGGATGCTGAACGACCCCGCAGCGAGTGAGACCAGCGCTGGCAACAGCACCACCACGCCGCAGAGCCCCCCGACAATGAGCCAGTCGGCCTTGGACCAGACCCCACGACGCGGCTTCGACTGCTCGATGGTCGCCGTGGCGGCGGCCAATGTGCTCATCGCCGCGTTCTCTTAACCACCAACGAGCCCGTCAGCAGGACGTTCGTCATAAGCCGTGGACTGTAGCCGGGACCATTCTGCTGCCCCGCCTCTGGTATTTCATCAAGCAGCGAACTCCACGCGGGCGAGAAATTTTCCGCCGGGAAATGATTTCGCCAAGACGGTCGTTAGGTGGTGGCCATCGAGACGTGCTTTGTGCGCGGTTGAATCGCGGCCGGACTCTACCGTCAAGCCCCGTGGACAAAATGCCTGAGCCCGGCGACCTCATCGCCGCCTTCAGCCCGCAGCCGGGCCGGTGCTTTCGGATGATGCAGAGCCCTGCGGGTCGGCAGTCCAATGCGCGGGTATTGATGTCTCAAAGAACTGGGACCTTGCGTTCTGACCAGCTGGTTGGCACGTCAGCACCGGTCATGGGTGGTGGTCGAGAATCGGGTCGGACGCACAAGGGGCCGCAGGCTGTTGATTATGTGTCGGTGGGATTCGCTGGCGGCGAAAGTGTCGATACTTGCTTGGTCAGTCGATATCGAGAATGTCCAAAAAGTACGGTGGGCGAGGTCAGGATCGAGGCTGTAACCGACAAGGCCGCTCGCCGACGAAGGCTGCTTTCGTATGGCCAGAAAGTCGCGCATAATCCGGGGATAGATCGGTAGCGTTGCAGCGGCAGTTTCGAGGATATAACAACGTAGTACGATCCGATTCCAGCCGTTGGCGGGGTGACCCATGGCAGTGCTGGCATATTCACCGCCACGCGATTTCGGAAGTTCACGAATCTACACACATGACCTTGAAGACTGCCCAAGAAGGAACGGCGGGTCAGGTCGGCACCTTTGGGATCCTCAACACCCGAGGGTATCCGGCAGTACCGGACGCCTCCTTTGGCGGGAGCAAGACGGGCCACATCCATCGGTTAATTAACGCACCTGGCGTCGAGCCAGTTCACCGTGGAAGACAACTGCCGGCCGGGGTCAACGTGAATGCCGTCGAGTACCACGCGGCACGTCCCGACGCACCAGAGTCCGGGAGGAGCGTGGTTGATACCATCACAGGCATGAACGCCGACGACGACATGCGGGATCCCCCTTTACCTCACGAACATCCTGACGATCGTAGAAAGCTGAGCCGCCGTGCCCTCCTCGGGTATGCCGGCGCAGGCGCTGCTGCTGGCGCCCTCGGGCCGGTGCTCGTCGGCGGGGCGCTGTCCAGGGCCACAGCGGACCCACCAGTTCAGGGAGGCATTCCGGTGAGCCCTTCGTCGCCGCAGTACCCGGCGCTGAAGGTCCTTGGGCGCAAAGGCTTGCGGCTACCGGACTCGCTCCCCTTCCCGGATCTGCCTGCCGGCACCGACACCATGCCGACCATCGAGAACGTGGTCGTGATCATGATGGAGAACCATTCGTTCGACAACCTCCTCGGGATGCTCGGCCGGAGCGACGGATTCAAGCTCGGGCCTGGCGCACTGCCCACAGCGACCAACCCGTACGCCGATGGCCGGATACAGCACGCGTTCCACATGCCGACGACGTGCCAGCTGTCCGGCGCACCGAGCCAGGAGTGGTCGGTATCCCACAACGCCTACGACAACGGCGCCATGGACGGCTTCGTCCGTGGCTCCGGCGGAGTGGCGATGGGCTACTGGACCCAGGACGACCTTCCGTTCACCTACAGCCTGGCGTCGTCGTTCCCCATCGCCGACCGCTGGTTCTGTTCAGTTCTCGGGCAGACGGATCCCAACCGCCGCTACCTGATCGCTGGGACCTCAGGTGGGATGACCGACGACGTCGGCATTCCGTCGCAGACCGCCCTCCTGTCGCAGACGGTGAACGGGACGATCTTCCAGAGACTCACGACGTACGGTATCGACTGGGCGAACTACGTGACCTCCTACCCGTTTGGTGCGACACCGGAGCTCTACCCGGCCAACGACACGTCGTTGGAGTCGGGCTCCAACCGACGGCCATTCGACCAGTTCTTTACCGACGCGGCGGCCCGAACGTTACCGAGCTTCTCGTTCCTCGACGAGAACTTCAGCACACAGTCCCAGGAGAACCCCCAGAACATCGTGGTGGGCGAGGCGATGCTCGCCCAGGTCGTCCAGGCAGTGGGCAACGGTCCGGGTTGGGCGCGGTCGTTGCTCGTCATCACCTATGACGAGCACGGCGGTTACTACGACCACGTGCCGCCGCCCGTTGCCCTCGCGCCAGACTCACTTGCCCCCGTCGTGGTGGGTAACGAGAGCGCGTACGACGGTTTCGAGCGCTACGGGTTCCGTGTGCCCGGGCTCATCGTGTCTCCGTACTCAAGGCGACAGCACGTCAGCCACACGGTGTTCGACCACACCTCGATCCTCGCACTGGTGGAGCGGAAGTGGAACCTGCCGGCGATGACCTATCGCGACGCGAACGCTAACGACCTCACCGACCTCGTCGATCTCAACGCCATGGCCCGAAGCCAACCGATCTTCCCGGCGCTACCCCCGTTGGCGGCTGCGGGCAATACTCCGGAGGCCTTGGCCTGCTCGATATCGGGTCCGGGCACGATACCTCCACCGGACAGCATCACTCCGGCTCCCTAAGCGGCAGGGATGTTTGCGCACCGCGGTGACGTCCGTCCGCTTGCCCTAAGGGCGGATGCACGAGTGTCGCTCACCTGACGAAGCCAGTGTCGCCCAGGTGCCGAAGCCGCGTCCGCAATATGTCAAACACCGACCGAAGCGAGTGTGTCGTTGAGGAGGCGAGGTTCCACGTGACCTGCGAAGTCCGAGGAGAGCGAGCCCGTGCTGTTTGGGTTGTGCCTCAGTGACGGATCTTGCTGCCGAAACCTCGATGAGCGGGGCAGCGCTGGGCATCTCGGAGGTCTACGAGGTGGCAGTCGGGCTTCGCGGGTGATGGGGACTTCTGGGCCCCTCTGCCGCCGCCAGGCGAATTGGAAGTCTGGGTGGCGAGGCCTGCAGCCCAGACACCGGAGACCCGCATGCTGTTGGAGGTGTCTCTGATACGTCAGACGGCCGCCGCCCTTCGACCACCCTGGGCGTGACTTGGCCAATAGGAAAGGTGACCCAGTACGCCGCCGGATCGGCTTCAAGGGCTCCGCTATTGCGTCCACGCGCAAAGGCGACAATACGACATCTCGTGGGCCGCATAGTTTTGCTCTCCGTGCCGCGCGCCAAGCTCAAGGTCACCGCGCTTCTGTGCCTTCTCGCAACTGCGCTTCTGGCCTTTGCCGTGGCACACACCCGCGCCCCGTTTGCGTTCGAGGAACCCGCTCTCAAGTGGCTGGGGCCTCCTTCTGCCAGGAGCACCTGGGCGGATCTCGCAGACCTGCTCGCCGCCCCGGCTATCACCGCTGCGCTCGCCCTCTCCTTGGTCCTCGGCTCGGTCAGACGAGCATTTCTACGTGTCGCCGTCTACGTCGCGCTTGCCGCCGCGGCGCTGATCGTCAGTGAGCACGTTGCCAAGCCACTGGTCCAGCGAACGATTTATGGCGAGCTCACCTTCCCCTCGGGGCACGTCACCGCGGTCTGCGCCACGGCGCTAGCCATGTGGCTGGCGCTCTACCCGCTGCTCGGGAAGTGGGCACGCAACATCGCGCTCGTGCTCGGCGTCGCTTGGACCCTGTTGATATCGCTTGCCGTGGTCGGCGCGTACTGGCACACACCTCTGGACGCCGTGGGGTCCATCTTGCTATCTGTCGGCATCGTCACTGCAGGCGCCGCTGTCTTGGAGCCGGCCGGGACTCGAGGACCCTTCATGGGTGCAGGGCGCGCTCGGATTGGGGAACGCGGAGGCGGGTAGTACTCCGGTGTCGCACCAAACTTCCTCACGCAATGGTGAGTTCAGTTCGCCGGACCAAGGTCTGCCTCGTGCTGAATGACACCCGAGCCGGGCGGCGGCAGAAAAACCACCACCGGTGGCTTAACTACTTACGGCGCGTAGATGTCCTCGTCGAAGGTCGAGGTCACCGTACGGGCCTCACCCAGGTGCGGCAGCCCGAACAGGTCCTCGATCGAGGCCAGCGACGAATAGTGGTTGTACGACGATGACTCTGGTACCACAGTGCCCGGAGTGATGAACGGCGAGATGAGGACGGCGCCCACTTGGCCGCCCCCTGGGCCGGTTTGTCCGTTGCCACCGCTATCGGCTGCCGGTCCGGGCGTCTCGCCACAGCAAGACGTGCTGTCGAGCGTCGGATTCTCGGCCTCGTCGAAGGTGATCTCAAGGAGGCCGTCCTGTTTGAACGCCGGTGACGATGTGATGATCGGCACCCAGGTCTCCAGCCACTTGTTGATGTCACCCACGGCCGAGCCGCCTCCTTGCCCGGCTCCCGTCGTGTTGGTGCAGGGATAGTCGTGGCCGTCGTCGCACAGGTTGGGGGTGATGAAGCTGAAGTTTGGGGTCGTGGCGACGGAACCAAGGTCGGTCACCAGTCCGGTGACCCCGGCTGGAGTACCCGCCGGCATGTTCCCGCTGGTGTCGCCGAGCGGCACCACGTTCTGGTTGCACTCGGACGTGTTGTCGATGATCGAGTGGAAATACATGAACGGGTTGTGGCGGGTGGTGTAGCCGTCAGCTGCCTCTGCGCCGGTTGTCGGGTCGCTTTTCGCTCCCACTGTCGGATGCCCGCATGTGATGCCGCCGTCACGTGTCGGGTCGTTGCCCATGTCCTCCTCGTAGCCCTTCCAGGTGAGCCCCTCACCGGTCAACTGGTCGGCCAGGGTGGTCACCGCCGAGGGATAGACGCACCCTGCCCCCTGCTGGATGTCATTGATCTGGCCATCGCCGGGCGGGAAGTCGATGTAACCATCGACGAGGCAGTCGATCTGGTTCTGCGAGTTGGGCGGTTGGCCGGAGATGAATCCGACATAGTTGTCGTTGGAGAAGTGTCCGATGCCGTAGTAGTTCTTGAGCAGCGCCCCCTCACTCGGCAGGGTGGTGGCCAGGTAGGGATCGGCTGACGGATTGCCGAAAGTAGCCGAGTAGTCAAGGTTCTCAAGCATGATCACGAAGACGTGGTGTATCGGGGGCAGGCTGACGGGATGGTGGATCGCATAGGCGATGCACTGGCCCTGGTTCTTGAATGGCTGTCCCGATGCGTCGGTAAAGGTCTGCCAGCCGCCATCCTTGCATTGCTGGACTTTGGCGGGAGGGCTAGCACCGGCCGGAGCGCTAGCCGGAGTCAGTGCGACCGGTATCGCCACACACGAAGTGAGTGTGAGCACAATCCCGGTGAGCATCCGTCGAAGCATGGATCACCTCCAGTTTCCGTAGCGTCTACCCTCTGTGGTCATACTCCCTCGGCCAACGGCGGTCAACCGGTTCACGCGTGACGTGAGATTTCGCGCTCTGGAACTCGGCGGCTAGCCAGAGTGCGAGTGCCCCCGAAAGTGCTGTTGCAACGGCGAACTTTCGGACCGCCTTGAACTTGCGCATACTGGTTGCCCACCGTCGTAGGGCCGCAATCAGCGCCCTGCCATGGGGCTGGCAAGAAATGGGACTGTTTGCGCACGCAGTCAGTCTCAGTCGCAGCAAGGCCAGAGTTGATCCACGTTGACCATCAGAGTCCCCCAATAAGTCGGCGCCCAACGTCGCAGTCCCGCGTCGGAGTTGACCCCCTGCCGGCATATCACCTGCGCCCAGATATCGTCAGGCAGCGCTCATCAATTGACGGTGACGTCGGCACAGAACCGAGTCGGGAAAGCCTAGTCAGCCTGACCCCTGCCCTCGAGTCGCAATCGGCTGAACGGCTGCTACAGGTTGAGGTGCCCCAGGACCCGCTTTACGAAGGCGTACCGGGCCTCGTCCCCGTTCCTTGATCGCATCACCATCCTGGGGTTTGAACTGCTAGGTCTGTTCCCTGTCATCACTGAAGATTCGGGACAGCACAGCGATGACGCCTTGAGGGTCATCGAGTTCGACGGGCTCTTCTACCGCCATTAGCCAGCACGCGGTCGCCCGTGTTAGCCGCTACGAACTCAAACCTGACACTCGCTCGGTCACCAGCGGAGCTCACAACCTTCCGGGACACTAGAGAGTCTCGACATCGAGGCCGTCTGGATGGCCGCCGAGGAGCAGCAGCAGCGTCGGGTCTTAGTCGAGGAGTTGGTGGAGGCTGTCGGGGTCTTTCCCGACCATCTGGAGGTCACAGTAACCCGCGCTCCCCCACTGAATCTCGGTTACGGAGAGGTAGGACTGAAGGAGTCGGGTTTTGTTGGTGTCGGCGGATCGGCCTGACAGGGTCAGTCGAGAGCGACCCTGTGTCGGACCAGGGTCACGATGAGAAAGACCAGCGCCACGGCCGCCATGACGGCGACCACGATGGCCATAGCATCCGCACCGGTTGTCAACAACCCCGAGCTGGCCCCCGAACCCGCGGGACTGACGTGACTGACCAATTGGCCCCGAACTCCTCCCGATCGATCTCTCGTTGCTGCCGTCGCGATGGCGCTCCCCGCCGTCGCGAGCCACGCCAACACGCCCGCGGCGGCCAGCCCGCTCACGACCGCCCACCTCTGAAGCTTCCGCACCATCCGGACGCCTCCCTGGCGGACTCCCAGGGCGCGGGCGATAACTGGATGCCGATGACGATGGTGTCCGAACTCCGCGTCGAACGGACGGCAGACGAGCCCGGGAGCCCGAGCGTCACCCTCGGGGCGTGGGGGCGGCATCATTCAGTAGGCCCCGGTGCCGCGGGCCATCGTCATGGGGGTCTCGAAGATGATCTTGAGGTCCCACCACAGCGACCAGGACGCCACATAGAGGCGGTCGAGCTGCACGAGGTCCTTACGGGTCAGGTCGTTGCGCCCCGAGACCTGCCACAGTCCCGTGATGCCCGGTCGCACCTCGAAGCGGCGCGTCGCCCAGCCCTCGACGTTGGACTCGCTGGGGATGAACGGGCGGGGACCCACGACGGACATGTCGCCCTTGAACACGTTGATGAATTGGGGGATCTCGTCGATACCGGTCCGGCGCAGGAACGCCCCGAACCGGGTGATGCGGCCCGTCTCGTCCTGCTTCTTTCGCAGCTCGTGCAGTGGGAGGCCGGGATCGTCCGTCTCTGATCCCGCCTCTCCGGCCGACGCGACGTGGGTAGCCATGGTCATGGAGCGGAACTTGATGACCATGAACGGCTCCGCGTCGCGGCCAAGGCGGACCTGGCGGAAGAACACGGGCCCGGGCGAGCTCAGCTTGACTGCAATTGCGACGGCCACGAGGAGCGGTGACGTCACCAGGAGCACGGCGGAGCTCATACACAGGTCGAACGCCCGCTTCATGAACTTGTCCCACGCGCTCAGGTGCGGCTGGGCGATCTCGAGGAAGGGCATGCCGGAGAGGTCCGTCATGCGCGACCGCCAGCTGATCAGCTCGTAGTACCGAGGCACCATCGCGATGTGGACGAACTCCTGCAGCTGGCGGTAGACGTCGAGCGACTCGTCCGAGAACCGGTCACTGGCTGCCACCAGGATGCGGTGGACGTCCAGACGCTTGCACAGCTCCGGGAGGTCGGACACCTTCCCGATCGCACCGGCGTCCACCGTGTCACCGTCGACGGCCCGTCCGACGAGTGTCATGGCGGGATCCTGGCGGACGCTCAGCATGATGCGATCGGCGTTGCTGCCGGCGCCCACGACCAGCACGCGGCTGGTCGTCAACGAGTGGAGGAAGTACCGCAACGCGACACGCCCCACCGTGATGACCCCGATGGTGACGACGACCGCCATCACCAGCTGGGTGGCGGAGAGCTCGGCCATCCCGAACGTACCGTGGAGGAGGGCCCCTACGGCGAGCGCCAAGACGCACCCGGCCCCGACGCCGAACGACAGCTCGCGGATCTCGAGAAATGCGCTCGGCTGCAGGCGGCGGTGCGTGACGCGATAGACACCCCCCATGGCAAGGGCCACGACGACGGCGACCGGGAAGAGCGAGTCGATCTTGACATTGGTCATGAGCTGTCCGGTGGAGTTGACCCCTGCCGGAGACACATGCGCCAGGATGTAGAGCGAGAGCGGCAGCGCGAGGCAAGCCAAGACGAAGTCACCGCATACCTGGACGAGCGCAAGTTCGCGGTCGGTGATCGTCCTGTGCGGTGATCCCGGCTTGGGTGAGCCAAGGCCGCTCGTTGCCTGGAGCCGGGGAGGAATCGCGAAGTTCGAATCAGTGACGAGGGCGTTGGCCGAGGTGTGGACGCCCCCGTCGACCTTGGGATCCGAGATGCTCAACGCCAAACTCCGTCGTCGTGGGAGACCACGCCCGAGCGGGTGGTCGAACCTATGTGCAGACGACACGGCAACAGGGCCCAACAGCCGGAATTCCTCCGGGTCCAGATGCCGATCAAGTTGAGGCGTGTCGCCTTCGAGCCCTCGATGACGCAGGAGATGATGTCTCGCATGACGGCAGATCGATGCAGCGAGCGGCCCGGCGCACCGGCGCCGCTAGTGGCTCTGAGTCTGTTCTGACTGCTGTCCCTTGACCGGCCCACCCCCGCTAACCGACACCAGAACCCCTGAGTCGTGCTCATGGGGGTACTCCTCCACCTATCGCCAAATCGTGTCCACCTATAGGCCTTTCGGCCTACACAACTACGCACACTACGCCCACCAGGTCGCCAATGCCAGGGGACCTTCGATGAAAGGATTCGCGCCGAAGACGCAGGTCACCTTCCGTTCACACACTCGCGTCGCCATGCAACGAGCTCGGGGGCATCGGGGACCCGCATCCCCCGATCTCACACTCCTTCTGCCAGGGCAAAGGCCGGAGACGACTCCGCGCATCGCCACTTCTGCCGACATCCCTGAAGGGCCTCCTTGACACGCGCCGGCCGTCCCATTCGGTCACGCGGCAGCTCCCCAAATTTGTGGATGCGTAGTTTTAACTCTCAAAGAACTCTTGGTCGAAGGTCGGCCGTTGGCCGACCGTCGCCTCCGACCTGGCCGGGCCCTCCAGGCGGCCTTCAAGGACTTGGACACCACCGGGCGAAGTGAGCAGGTCCGCTCTTCCGGTGCCCTTTTCATCGTCGGCCCCGTATCAAGGCGGGAGCGGACAGGCGATGCCGACACGTGAAGACGGCTGGCTCAGGCAGCCGGGCACCCGGAACAGGCCACCGCGGGCACTTGTGGTTCCGCTGCTTTCGCGACGTCTCCCGCATCGGCCGGGACGCCGAGGCATCGGACTGGAACCGCCGGAGTGAACACAGTGATCAAGCCGGCCCCAAGTCCTTTGGGCAGGACCAGGCCGACAACAAGATCGGTCGAGTCCTGAGGATGCGTAGCCGCTGCCTCCGTGGCTCGTTTCCCGCCATGATGACCTCTTGCCCGCTCAGCAACGCCGTCATTGATCTCCGACTTTGTGGTGCCTGTGCCGATCCGACCACGCGTCAGCAGCTAGTAGTGCGACAACCGGCCTTTTGAGACCTGACGGTCTCGCAGAATCGACGGGTACATGGGTACAGAGAAGAGGCGACAATCTCTTTCGGACGATCGAACGACTACCGAGGTACGACCCGAACCAGGCAGGGAGACCGGATCATGAAGAATCTTCGAAGGGCCTGCGTGCTGGAGGCATTTGCTGCCGGGAAGGGGTTCAACTGCGCGACGACCACTGCCCCGGTAGAGCCGGGTCATGCGGCAAGCTCCCTCGATTCTGCCTTCAAGGAGACGGGTCCGGGAACGCCCGGCACCGTCTACGCCGGTAACGGCCCAGGGTCCGCCGCGCATGCTGGGAGCAAGGCCGCGGTTTCCCATTACGACGCCGCACGCAGGCGGCTCAGCTGGCACTAACCGACCCAGGATGTAAGACCACTGGGCCGAGGTGGGCCGTCCACGCCAGCGCTCTCTGGTCAGGTGGTGATGCCGAGCAGGGCCGCCGGTTTGGACATCATCGCCCCCCTCGTCGCCTGCCTGGCGGTCTCTGCCGTCGCATTCCCGATCGTCAGGTTCGTGCGGCGGAGGACGGTCGCCGCCTGACGTCGAGCGGGACCATGTGGGATCGTTGGCGGCATGGCCGACGTGTTGTTCGTCTGCACGGGCAACCTCTGCCGGTCTTCGTCCGCCGCATTGTTGTTACGCCAGCAGCTGGGTGACGCGGGCGGGGCCGAGGTCACGGTGCACTCGGCGGGCACGGTGGGAGCCGATTTCGGCCCTCCGCATCCTCTGGTGCAGGAGGGCCGCGCCTTCGGCATCGACCTGGCCGCCCACGTGCCCCGCACGGTCGACCCCGGCATGATCCAAGCGGCGGATCTCGTCGTGGGCATGACCCGCGAGCACCTGCGCGAGACGGTGGTAGCGTTCCCGCCCTCGTTCCCGAGGACCTTCACGCTGCGGGAGATCGTCCGCCGTGGGCTCGACATCGGGCCCCGTGGCGCTGACGAGGACCTCGGAGCCTGGCTCGCCCGGCTCCATGACGGGAGGCTCCGTGCCGACCTGATGGGTGAGTCTCCGGACGACGACGTCCTGGATCCGATGGGTGGGAAACCGGACGACTACCGCCGGATGCTCACCGAAGTAGCGGAGCTCACCCAGACCTTGCGCAATCTGGCTTGGCCCAGCGCGAAGCTGCCTACCGTCGGGTAGGTCGACGCCGCGAACCGGATCGGGCTACCGCAGCGCCGCGGCCTTACGCCACCGGGAGAAGATCACGATGAGGAAGTGATGGCTCCTACGGCGCCCGCCTCGTCATCCGGGCCGCTGGCCTTCACCGTCGCCGTCATCACGAAACGATCACCATCGTCGTGGCCACGTTCGTGGCGCCCAGCGGGTTCACGCCGCTAGCCACGAACGTGTTGATCGCGAGAAGGGGGATCGAAACCTTGGGACCCCCGTTCAGGGCGATACTGTGCGGATTCGTCGTCGTGATGGTCTCGATGAAGGTCCCTGATGGCGGAGCGGTCGCCGTGCTGTAGGCAGCGCCGTTAAGCGTGATCTTGATGGGCGATCCCGGGAGGAACCTGCAGGTCACGCTGATGGTGACCGAGGAGGGCACGCTCATCGTCTTGGCGAACGAGCAGGACGTGCCGATGGGCGGTGGGGGGTAACCCGGCTGTTTGCAGCCATTGTGCCACCACGCCTGACCGTAAGCGGTCCAGTTCAGCCCTGGAAAGGTGAAGGGCTCGATGTTCGGGAAAAAGAGCGATCCCGGAATACTCGGGTCATTGATCGGCGGGATGATGTCTCCCCACTTGATACCCAGTGCCTTCAATGACGAGTTCCAAATCGGACCCGTGTCGTTCTCGTATCCCCCCTGGATACCGCTGTAGTTGACGTTCGGACTGATCGACACGTAGGGATTGGTGTTGCTGTTTGTGGCGTGACAGAGGGGCACGTTGTCCGAAGGTGCGCTCACTTTGTCCGAAGATGCGCTCACTACCGGGGCGGGGCTTGCCGCTTCAGTGGCGCCTCCCGCTTCAGTGACGGCCAACGTTGCGCCCCCAGCTACAGCCAACGATGCGGCGACCAGCGCTCCCAGTATGACTGCCGTCCGAACGCGCTGTCTCACCGCCACCCACCTTTCACGTCGCACCAAAGAAAAGCCGACGCCACCAGCAACTCTATAGCCCCTTTTCCATTCGGAGAATACCCCAACTCTTTCCGGGCCGGGGTTGACACACAACCGTTCATCTCCGGTCTCCTGTTCCGGGTTCCCCCACCCTTGCGGTGCACGGGCTCTGGCGCAGTAATACCGAGGTCAGAGGGCTACGGGGAATTGTCGGGGAATTGTTCCGGGTGGCCCCACTCGGGGTTTCAGGCCACATGCAGCGAGACCTGCTCTCTCAGGGTGCGGGCGAATCGTTCTTCGGAGAACCGGGACGCATGGTCCCGAATCTGGTCGCTGTCCAACGGATTCTCACTCAGCTTGTCGATCGCACCGGAAATGGACGAGACGTCAAGGTCCTCGAAGAAGTAACCGGACGTACCCTCCCCGACGGTCTCCAAGTATCCCCCCTTTTTCAGGGCGAGAGTCGGCTTTCCGAAGCTCGCGGCCTCGAGCGGCGTCAACCCGTAGTCCTCGAAGGCGGGGGCGATCAACGCGCGAGAGTGTCCGTAGAGCCAGCGAAGCTCGCGATCATTGACGTTGCCGAGGAGGTCGATGTTGGGCGTGGCCGTTCGCTGCAGGGTCTTTCCGAGAGGTCCGGTCCCGACGACGACCAGTTCGAGGTCGGGGCGTTCCGCGAAGACACCGAAAATTCGATCGAGGTTCTTGTACGGGAGGAGGCGCGAGACCACCAGGAAGAACTCGTCCGTCGACGAGGTACGCGGCTTCTCCCACGGTCCATCGACCGCGCACAGGGGAGGCGGAGGGATGACGATCGGTCGTATCCCGTACAGCGACGAGATCTCGTCTGAGACCGCCGACGATGTCGTGTAGTACGCGCTGGCACTGGCCGCCGCTCGGCGGTCCCAGCTGCGAAGAACCGGCGTCACGGCCCGAAGGGAGTTTCGGAGTACGAACGAGGCGAGGATTCCGTCCAGTGAGGATGCAGGGTGCCCCCTCTCATTCCGGGCGTCCTGGCTCTTGCGAAAGTAATCCGCTCTCTTGTAGAGCCAGCGGGCCGGGCAGTAGCAGTAGACGAGCTTTGTCGCCGTGGTGTGGATCCCGTGAGCCCAGCCGCTCGAGCTACAGAGCACTATCTTCTCGTCGATCTCCATCTTGGAGAAGGCATGGGCCAGGAGAGGCAGCGCGAGCCGATGCTGCCGCCTCAAGAGCGGTGAACGATTCAAGTAGGACGGCCGTACGTCGACGTCCCGAAACTCCGGAAACGTGAGGTCGGGCTCGTACAGGGAGGTGTAGATCGGCGCCGTCGGGAACGCGCGGTGCATCGCCAGCACCACCCTCTCCGCTCCGCCCCTCTGGGTCAGGTAGTCGTGAACGATCGCGACGGTGCCCGGTTGATCGATGGCCCTGTTGCCGACCTCGGCCGCCACACTATTCTGTGTCACTTGTCCGGCAGCTCCATGTGACATGTGTCTTTCTGGGTTGAGATGTGGGCGCAGTGGACGCGTGAACTGTGCGAACAGTCGCCAAGGGCTTCAGCGTAGAAGCTCCAGCAATTCCTGTTTCTCAGTCATGACAGCGGATCGCCAATTCTCCGCACCGGAATACGAGAATTCCGGTATCCGTAGCTTGGAGCGCAGAATCGCCGCAAGCAAGTGAATTTCTGGTGAATGGCCCGTGGTGGCCACTCCCCCGACAGAGTCCCGCCGCCAGTCTGGTCTCCGTTTACCGATCACGGCTTCAGGCCCAACCCGACGATCCGGCACGAACGGGCCGATCGCAGCCATACCGAGTCCGAGGCGCTGGACCAGGTTCCACGAGATCAGCGGTCCGAACCGCGCATCGGTCCCCGCCAGGGGCGACGGAGGCTCGTTGGCGTATTCCCGTACACTCTCCGGACCATGCCCGGGAGCCTGCCCTGCATTGTCGCGCGGGGTGCCGATTCGGCGGGGCGCCGCACGTCAAGCGAGGCGGCTGAGAAGAGAGCGCATCGCTAGGCCGTGCCCGCTTACAGACATCGACAGCAGCACCGGCTCCACACGGTGCGCTTTGGGCCGCGGCACTTCTACCGGCACCACGTGGCACGGGTGACACATACTCATGAAGGGAGGGGGGCGATTGCCGCACGGCGCAGGAAGCGGCTTCTCCTGACCGGTGGTCTCGTCGTCTTCGTTGTGGTCGTCGGGCTCTTGGGATTGTCGGCCTACCATTCGGCGTTGCGCGCCAAGACTTCTCTGGAAGCGGCGCGGGCCGTCATATCCAACGATCTGTCGGACAAACAGGTGTTCTTGTCCCCGGCTGGACGCGCCAAGCTGGCTTCCGACATCAAAACGGTGGAAGCGGATGCCAACAATGCGTCGGCGATCCTCCACGGATCTATCGGAATCCAGGTATTCCGGTATGTCCCCTTCCTCAACGACCAACCAAATGGCATTGTGAACCTGGTCGACGACGTGCGCACCACGGCCGTCACCGGTTCCACCCTCCTCCAACGCGTCAACGCATTGGTCGCGCAGAGCAGTGGGACCACCGTGTCACTCAGCGCACTGCAATCGCTGCAACGTTCGGTGGCCGATGCGACGACGACCATGTCCTCGCTCAATCGCCCGGCCGGCGGTCTCATCGGTCCCATCGGCACGGCTCGGCGAGAGTTCGACCTGCAGATAGAGAGGATAACGAACGATCTGGGCCGCGGAGATCAGACGCTCTCCTACGCTCTCCCCTTCTTGGGGGCGGACGGAGCCCGCACCTACCTGATCGCCGGTCAGAACAACGCGGAGATGCGCGATCAGGGTGAGGTCCTGTCGCTGGCCCTCATGCATTCGCAGAAGGGGACCTTCAGCGTGGACACCGTGGGATCGGCGGACGACATCGAGCCTTCAAAGCCGGTGCACGTCCCGGTACCGGCGGGTACCAACGCGGTCTTCGGTGGATACGAGCCCACTTCGCTCTGGCAGTCGGTCAACGCCAGTGCGGATTTTCCGGTGAGCGGGGCGATCATGCAGGCGATGTTCGCTCAAGTCCAAGGGGTGCACGTCGACGGCGTCATCGGGCTCGACGTCCCGGCGCTCGCGAGCCTGCTCACCCTGACGGGTCCCGTGTCAGTTCCTAATATCGCAGGTCCCATATCGGCTCAGAACGTCGCCACGGTGATTTTGCACGATCAGTACGCGGACTACCTGCCGGGGTCGGCACAGGCGCAAAGGAAGGCCAACATTGCGGCGGTGGCCCAGGCTACCGTCCAACGCATGAAGTCTGAGCACATCGATCTGGCCGCCCTCGGAAGTGCCTTGGCGACTGACGTCGAGGGCAGGCATCTCATGCTCTGGGACGAGGCTCCCCGCAACGAGTCCATCCTCACGGCCATCGGCGCATCAGGCTCCCTCGACTCCACCGCACCGACCCGCACGTTCCACTTTGCGGTCGAGAACTCGACGGCCACCAAGCTCGACTACTACGTCCAGCCGAGCGTGAACGTCCAGGTCTACCTGACGGGCGATGGCGATGCCCTCGTCAATACGACGGTGACGGTGGCCAACACCACGCCGTCGGGTCTGGGGCCGACCTTCCAGACCGGTCCGGACGGGATCAACTCCTTCTTTCCCGGCCAGTACGTGGGCCGGGTCTTGCTGTGGGCTCCGCGGGGATCGATCACACCCCAGAGCACTCTGGAGTCCGGTCTCAGGCTGAGCCAGACGCAGACCAACGTCTTGCCGCAACAGTCTCAAACGAGCTCGTTCGCCACGATCATTCGCCATGCGGTCGTGAACGGCCATCTGATGCTCCGATTCGTCCCACAGCCCCGGTTGAATCCCATGGGCTTCCACCTCGAGCTCTCCGCGCCGGGCTGGCACGTGACCGAGGCGCCGAGCGTCAGCCCGGACCTCGCCACGACCACCGAGTACACCTGGAGCCTGAGCAACTGAATACCCGACGACCCGTGTCGAATTTGGGAGTGGCCTACCGCACTCAATAATCTCGACATCGGACCTCGACACGACCGGAAAGCGATCAGGAGATTGTGGAACCTCGGACAGAGGATGACGACGACACGCAAGTAGGACGCCCGGTCACTCCCGAGGAAGTGGCGAGGGAGTTCCTTCGCGCGAGTGGAGGCGTTGCTCGAGAAGAGCGAACCGAGGAGGTTCGACTTCGCCGCGTCAGGATCCCAGCTCGCGTCGGAACCGCCGCCGGTGTTGCGGGTGTAGTAGCGGTCCTGGTTCTGTTGGCCGTTCTCATGCTCCTCCCCAGCCACCCGCCGTCTGCTCCACGCGCATCCGGAGTGGCGTTGCCTCACCCCACCGATAGCCTGGCGAACACATCGACGTCCACCACTACTACTTCCACAACTGTCACCTTGCTACCGCCGGCTTCGGTGACAGTTGACGTGCTGAACGCCTACGGATCGGGCCCGCTCGCCCTCGCGACTGCCTTACGTCTCATATCCGCTGGTTTCAAAATCAGTGGCACGGGCAATGCACCGAGCCTGATCGTAGGAGACAACCCCTCGGAGATCTTCTACGGTCCGAGCGGACTCCCAGCGGCGGAGACCTTGGCGCGATGGCTGCACGGCCCCGTAAAGGAGATCCCCAGCGCCAACCTCTCCGGCAACAACCTTGAGCTGTGGATCGCCAATCCGCTGCTCGGCGTCAACACGGCGGCCACGACGACAACTCAGCCCTGAACACCAGCGTCGCCGCGCCCCGTAGCGGACGGATCCGCACTTCGTTGCGATTGCCGAAGCACCGTCTCGACCTCTGCGAAGATGGTCGGCCACGCAAAGGGCTTCGCGGCCGTCGCCGCTCCCGCACCCCATTGTTCTCGAATCGCTGGGCGTGATCCTTCAAGAAGGTAGGCGGCCAGCTCATGGACGTCGGTCGGATCGGTCAAGAGCCGGCCGCTTCCACCGCCTTCCACTGCTGACGAGGCCCCCGCGAGCCTCGAGGTGATGACCGGCAGCCCGCTGGCCAGCGCCTCGACGATGACGATACCGAACGGTTCGTACAGCGTCGGGAGGACGAAGAGATCGGCGGCCGCGTAGTACGGGAACACCTCGCTCGTCGATCCGTGCCAGTGAATCCTTCCCGTCAGTCCAAGCCGGTCGATCCTGGTTTCGTAGTCTCCGGGAGAGACCCGTCCCACCACATCCACACGCGCCCCTGGCACATCAGCCTCTGCGAGCGCTTCGATCAGGGTCCCGAAGCCCTTGCGGTGCAACTCATTGGCGACAAAGAGAATGGACATCTCGTCCGAAGTCATGCCGAGGCGCGCTCTGGAGACGGCGCGCTGCACATCGCGTTGCTGGGTGTTGAAGATCGTGGGGTCGAAGCCGTTGGGCATGACCCGGCACCGGTCAGCAGTGACACCGTAGTGCTTCCCCAGATCCGATATTTCTTGAGCCGAGGTGCACAGGATCGCCCGCGGGCGTGCACTGAAATACTGGCGCTCCATGGCGAGGATGAGCCGGTGACGCGGCAAGAGATAGCGGAACCACGCCGGTAACTGACGCCCGGACGCGGTCGGTCCCGGGCTGCGGTCTAGGTACGCCCGATGGACGCTCTGCACCCAGAAGACATCCCCCGGCGGACACTGGGCACCGAGCGTGAGGGTCACGTCGGGGTCAAAAGCATCGAGAACGTTTTGCGCAGAGCGACGGAATGCAACGGGAGAAGGAATGATCCGCGACGATTGGACGGCCAGGAACCGTGCCGAGTTGGCGTCGGACTCTTCCATAGCGAGCCCCACGAACGCCGCGTCGTTGCGCGCACCCAGAAATTCGGAGAGATCCCAAGCAACACGCTCTACGCCCGCGCGCCGGTTGGCACGCGGAAAAACGACCGCAACGCGCACGCAGTCAGTCGGCGTCGAGCGCTGGCATCAGGAGCTCCTCGGATTCTCCGGTCGCCGTGCGACCCATGACCGCGGCCTGAGCCATCCCCATGCCCACGATGAGCCACGGCAGCGACGAGTCCCCCGCTGTCCAAAATATATCCACCATGCCGTGTGCCAGTCGGTCCGCGACACAGGCCAGGCCGGCCACCGCAAGGGGATTTCGGTAGCGCAGCAGGACGGACACCGCACCCACGTTGAAAATGATGAACCCAGCGGCGAGAACAATGCCGCCCTCAGCAAGAGCCTCAACGACGGCGTTGGTTGGCGCCACGAGCCAACGGTTGATCTCCTGATATGCGGGATCCGTGTAGTAGTAGATACCGACACCGACCACCGGTGACGTTCGCCAGAGCGCAATGGTCGCATCCTCGGTCTTGTTGCGCACCGCCACCGAATTCGTGTTCTGCGTCGCCAGCGTGTTGGCAACCTGGCCCGACACCAAGTAGCTCGCATAGGTCAGAAATCCGGCGGCCAGGAGGGACGCGACGATGAATCCTCGCTTGCGGTTGCCAGAGTGAGTTCGCAAGAACCAGACGAAGATACCGACTACCAGACCCACCATGGCAGCGCGAGAATGGGATGCGACCAAACCACCTCCCATTGCCGCGATAGCGGCATACCGCCACTCGGGCTTCAGTTCCAGCTCTCTCGGGGCAGCAAGGGCCACAAGGATGGTAAGCCCCAATACTGAACCGGCATAATTTTTATTCAGCGCGAGTGGCAGAGACGCGGTGGCTCGAAAGCCGTGAGCTGCCCCTGCGATGAAGAAG
The DNA here is from genome assembly GCA_963834405.1 of uncultured Acidimicrobiaceae bacterium. Lineage (GTDB taxonomy): Bacteria > Actinomycetota > Acidimicrobiia > Acidimicrobiales > RAAP-2 > Bog-473. The sequence goes on from CAWIBX010000007.1 coordinate 413,305, forward strand.
ATTGCTCCAACGACCGCGCCGACACCCACCAGGAGACGCAGCGCGAGTCGCGTTCGTCCTTCGAGGTAGATCCATGCCCCTACACTCAACGGACCTACAACGAGCAATGTTCGGTGCGCGGCTTCGACCAGGCTGCGGCTGGACGGATGGACTGCGACAATCACGAGCATGGCCACGAAATAGACGCCGAACCACCGACGGATATTTGTCACCCCCCGAGGCGTGCCGAGCCTGGCCAATGCGGGGAAGCTAAGGATTGTGGCGATCAACAGAACCGCATCGGGGAGAGAGATGCCCTGCCCGATGGACAATCGGCTCACATTGAAGGATGCCGGCGCCACCAGGAGCGCGATGGAGATCGGTGATCTAGAGATTAAAGCGAGCACCGCGCCAAGCCCGAGGAATGCAGCAGCAAGCTTTGGTTCTCGAACGGCCAGATACCCGGAAATCAGGCCAAACAGGGCGCACACCAGCGGAACACCGGGTATGAGGGTCCAGAGACTCCGGAATCGTGTGAGCATCGTCAGTGAACTTTGAGCGGGCCGGCTAGCAGAGTCGGATGGGCATCATATCTAGGGCGGGCATGCTTTGTGCGTGCCCTGGCACGAACCGCTCTGGAGTGGGATTTGCTGCTGCCGCATCCGTGCGGCCGTTCCGGTGGAGTCGCTCATGGAGCAGGGGCACCGTGTCCACCTCCGTCTTGGCTCCGGTGACTTCGGCGAACACGCCTGACCGATCTGGTTGTGCTGTCGTTGCTGGTTGCAACCTTGCGTCCAAACGTTCTTCACGAGTTCGGCACTTTACCGCTGCGAACGCTGCACATGGCACTCGACTCGCCAGCCGTAATTTTCAATATCCTTGACTTGCCGTCCGTGGAACGGGCCTCCATCTCCGGGCTCCACTGGGAGGCCGGTATCGATCAGTCGACGCTTGGCTCGATTTACCGTGCTGACGCCGAGGTAGTGACTGGAGTGCGACAGCATTGGGACGACAGCCGGCGCTTCGACACCTTCCATCCACGGGGGATGGTGGAACTTGTCATCATCGACGCCGGCCCACTCATAGGAGTTCGTGAGGAACGACACCGAGAAGCCGTCGAATTGGCTGCGCCAGGAGCGATGGTCATGTGTCACGACCATCACCGCGTGTGACCTGACGTTCAGCGAGTCGTCGCCGAGCAGACACCCAAGTTTTCTCCTGTCGCGAGCGCGGGAACGTCGCTCCCATGCGGCTGCCGTACGCGGCGGGACCCCTGGGCACACCCAAACCGACCGCCGGCGGCCGGTCTGGCAGCGCTTGTGCACTTCTCCGGCTTCAAGCTAAGTCTCGTAGTTAGCATCGCGATCACGCGACGCGATGCAATGGCGGATCCCGGAACTTGGGCCTCGTGGCCCTCTGGGAGAAAGGGACTCCACTGCAGCGCGGACTCTGCAACGACGGTGGTCGATCGCAGTTCGCATCCCGGACTCAGCCGGACTCAGTGCGAAAGCTGGGTGGATGATGCCCGCGACTAACGGGCTGCCCGGAAATCCAGGGCCTCGGCCCAGAACTGCCGGAGCCGCTCAGACACCCATCCCTCGGATAGTGCCGCTGCCATTTTGCTTGCCCCGGTTGCAAGTTCGGCCTGTCGATCCGCGACGTCGCGTATGACGGCGGGGAAGCTATCGGCTTCGCCGTCCCACGACACGCCGGCACCATGTTTGAGAACTTCCTCCTGCGTACCCACCATGGGAGTGGTGATGCTCGGAACACCACGCGCCGCTGCTTCTGTTACCACGAGTGGATCCGGATCGAATCTGCTCGGAACAGCCAACACGTCGCACGCCGCCAGGAAAGTCGTCAGGTCCTCGACGTAGCCGACAGTGCGACAACGTCCTGTCAACCGCGGGTCGCGGAAGGTCCGCGAACCCGACCCTCCGAACAGTAGGAATGTGTTCGTCGTAGCTGCGATCCCGTCGGCTAGCTCACGCCATCCCTTCCGATCATCGACGCCGCCGAGGTAGCCGACCACGGGGCCGTCAAAGACTCCAACCAAATCATGCCTGGCCTGTCGCCGCTCGTCTGCCGTAACGTCAATCAGTTCGGCCACTGGGTTGGGCAACATTTCGTGGCGGCGCGGCTGTCCATAGAGCCTAGTGAACTCTTTGAGCATGAGTTGACTCGGGAATAGGACATTGACACTGTCGGTCAATCCACGAAGGCGGCGGTCCTCCAAGGTCGCCACAGTCCGCAACTGCGACCGTCGCCACCGTGAAAGCGCATCGCTTCCTTGCGGGAGGGCTCCGGCTTGTTCGGCAGACCTTGTCAGAAACTGCACATGCCACGTATCGGCGATAACCGTCAATTGCGCCTGGTAGGTATGCAAGACGTCATAGGATGCTCCGGCAAGGGCCGATTTGACCGTACCCAGTGCTCGCGCCCACTGATAGGCGAAGATGGCACGCGGGACATGGAGTGGCCGGTATTCGACGTCAGCCTTGAGTAAAGGGTCGATATCTTTGGCGACTGCGATCACCGAGTAGTCAGCCTCCAGCGCTACCTGGATCGCCCACATAGCAAGCTTGCCAATAGCCGATCGTTGGTCGACATTGTTGTGGACCACCACAAGCCGCCGAGTCATCTTCGTACAATCGTGTGCGTGCGTAATCTGTGAACGACGCGACGTATCCAGGCCATCACCAACACCGTCGCCCAGCCGAAGGCTGATATTGCGTCCTTTCGCACAAATAGCCAATCAGTGTTGTTATTCGAGAACCTCGCTCCATAGAAACCGATCTCATGCATCCTCGCGACCAAGATGTTGACCTGGTCTGCAGTGAGGATCCCGCAGAAGTCATGAAACTCCAAGGTGATCTGCTTTGCAGCCCTAAGGAGGTCTCGTTCGGTGTCTGCCAGTGCGAAGATTTCAGCACCCTCAATATCCATCTTCACTAGGTCGATCCGTTCGAGATGCTCTCGCACAAGGAGGTCAGAATAGGAAATCCCATCAACCTGGCTCGCGGCTGCCTCAGTCAGAATGGAAGATGCCTCGCTATTGGCGTCGATCGAAAACAAGATGGGTCCAGTCTTTGGAGCCACAGCGGCCTCAACGACATTGAGTCCGCGGCGGACGAGTCCTGCTGCTAGCGATGGCGTTGGTTCAACTGCAACGTAACGCTCGGGCGAAAACCGGCGGAGAAAGCAATCGTGAAACTCGCCCATGTTGGCGCCAAGGTCAAGAACCACAGGTCGCTTCGCCATAATTGACGGCACAAACGTATGACTCGCCTCGTTTGTGACGGGTAACCATTCTGGGTATCGCATGTGGCAATCTCCACTGAAGTCATTTCCAAAGTGTTGACGGGCTACCACCTAGACTGGTGAGTCTGAATAGGCACTTAGTGCAGTGAACAATCCGGCTAGCTCGAACCTTCCGGTCTCACCCCGCAGTAAGCACTACGTTATCCTCGTTCTGCCTCTGCTCCCCACGCGTAGCCCTCGGCAAGATCAACACTGACCAAGAAGGACCGTGACCCTGCAACCCACCTCTCTTGATCTCTCCTACGCTCCATACACTTTTGGTGCTGTGTTACCGGGGCACCCGAAAGGGAAGAAGGGTTCCGCCGCCTATGCTGCGTACGTGGAAGGTGAGGTAGCGCTCGACCTCGGATGTGACCGGACCAAAACACCGTCATCATTCGGACTCGATAAGGTACTCATTCACGGCTCGGTCGACGTGGTCGGAGACATTGAGGGCTCACTCCCTTTCCACGACTCGTCGGTTGGCGTGATTTATCTCTACGATGTCCTAGAACACGTCTGCGATGTATTCGTCGTCATGAAAGAAGTACATCGAGTTTTGAGGCCGGGTGGTCGAGCCCTCATCTCGTTGCCTCATTACAGTCACACCCGAACCTACGGAGACCCGACTCATCGACACTTCTTCTCACTTCGGACTATCGAATATCTCTCCGGGACGGTCTATAACCACTACTCAGGCGTTCATTTCCGTGTAACGCAGGCTTCGCTGGGTCAACCGAGTCGTAGCGTACTACGTCGCTTGGTCCATCTATATCCCTACCAAGCAGAACGCTTGCTCTCAGCGACTATCGGCATACGGAGCATGCACTTTGAGTTAGTCGCGGTCAAGTAGCTATGAATCCGACCGGGCTCAAAGCCAACCGGGCAGACATGCCTCACCATGGACCTAACCTCACGTGGCGTCCGCGTATCAAGTGAAGCTCCTGACATCGATTCCTCCGATGACTCCGAATCACGCGGAGCTGAGTGCGTCCGATCCAGAGCCGAGCGCTCGACGGGTGCTCTATCTCTACACCTATCCCTTCGAGCACGAGCTCGCAGCTTTTCTTGCTGGGGAGCGTCCTTCTCATGTCCTAAGGTGTGCGCCGGAGTTGAAGGGCAGGGGATACAACGTTGACTTTGTGTCCTGTCCGGCACCAATGAAGTCATGGTTTCATCGTCATCTTCGGGCTTGGTCCATCTGGTCAGCCTTTGTCGCGGCCATCGTGAGTTGGAAATATCGAAGTCACGTAACGATATTGGCGGTGCAGGAACACGTTGCGATTCCAACACTGATGCTGCGTCGACTTGGCATCGTTCGCGCCCGTGTTGTCGTCATTAATATTGCCCTACTAAAGCCGACAAATCTCAGCGGTAGGCGGCGAATTCTATGGTCCAGGCTTCTTCCAGTTGCTGCTCGAGTTGTGAGTTATACGCGCCGGCAAGCGCAAGCGGTGGACGACCACTTCCAATTGCGGGATGGAGTTAGCGTTTTCCTTCCCCTCAGCATCCAAGTCGATTGGTTTCGCCAATCGACTTGGAAGGGACTTCACGCGGACAGCGTCATCGCAACCGGCCATGCCGGTCGTGCGTACGAGACCTTGGTCGAGGCTGCAGTTGAGTTGCCAGAATGCTCGATTCGAATATTATGTTCCCAAGACAATGTCGATCGTCTTGCCAACACTCGGCCGGTCCTTCCCGCGAATGTCTCAGTAGAACTCGGCAATCTCACGCATCGACAACTCGCGGACTCGTTGTCTGAGTCTACGTGTGCCGTACTCCCGCTTGTTGAGTCAGAATGGAGTGCTGGACAGACAACGCTCCTTGAATTGTTTGCATGCGGCTTGCCGGTGATTGTCAGCAGAGTGGAATCCGTCGCCGACTATCTGTCCACCGAAGTGCCAACCGTCAGGCCAGAGGATTCGCACGCGCTCGCGTGCGCCATAAGGAGAGTTCTTGCCGATCCGGGCTATCAGCGCCAACTGTCAGCCGGTAATAGGGAGTGGGCCTTCCGGTTTGACAACGACAGCGTCGTGCCCCATCTAGAGGAGATTCTCTTTCCAGTCCCATCCCGAGGGGCGAGGTTGGGATAATAGGAGGACAGCTCGGCTGCGTAAAACCTAAACCATTGAGCCTTCACAATTCCCAGGGCGGTTCACTCGTCAGCATCGAACGGGGTCTACCGCCGCGGGTGGATGGTTCAGCTCACCGGTACAGGGTGGGAAATTTCAGTGATCGAGAGTGGTGAGATTCAAAAATCGCAGACAGAGTCCCTCAAAATCGCAGTTTGCATCATTTGGTCGCTCACCCGAGCGCCTGTTTGCTTGATACGGCGGGCCCGCATTTTCGTGGCGGAAGCGTCTGATCGCCCTTAGAAGGGACGTGGCTGTCACCTAGATCGTGGTGTCCGTCGTTCGGTGGGCACCGGCCTAGTGGCGACGACCAAATCCCCCCAACAGGCCTTACGGCCGGATTAGGTCCGACGCACCGCTTGCTTCACTGCCCGCGCAGCGAGGGAGTGCCGACCTAGCCACGGCGTCTTGTAAAGGCCGCGACTGAAGACCCGGTCGCGAGCTGTGGGCCACGCAGCTCCCTTTCCAGCCAGGGTCACTACCATCGCCGCCCCGCTCGCCGTGTCATAGTCGAAGACGAACTCCTTGAAGTCGTCAATCGTCCAGTGGCTGACATGGTGCTCGTGCTCGTTGTCGGCGATCTTCTGCTCGAAGAAATCCAGTGGAGTGCACACGATCACGTTACGATTCTGAGATACGAGGCGTCGTAGCAGGCCGAGAGCCGGTCCCTTCTCGATGTGCTCAATAACGTCGCTCAGAAGCACTAGGTCATAACCGTCAATCTGGTCGATCGCCTCGAGCACGTCGGAGCGAATCAACTCATCGTAGACCCAGCCGTATAAGGGCGTCTCATACGGGAAGATCTCGACGCCGACGATGCGGGCCGTCCATGTGTCTCGATCGAGCCGACCTGGATTCCAATCAAGCTGCTCGCGTAGGAGAAAGCCCCACTTCCCGTACCCGGCACCAACGTCGACAACGCTCTGCGGTGCCAGACGTTGAATCTTGTCTTGAATCAGCGTCGTAGGGAAGTGCCAGCTGTGGGGCATCGCGCCGAGCCTATCCCGACGAGTCTCGGGCACATCCGACACGACCAGCTTCAACGGCAACCGCTGCGGAGCGCGGCTTAGCTCCTCCGCGGGTGGGTCCGCTGCCCAGCTCGCCAGGCAACACTCGCAAGGTGCAGCGGCTCATTCGGGGCGAGCTAAGCGCGCGCACAACGCGCAGGGTGCCGTTTGGGTAATGGTCTACCGCCGCAAACGTCAACAGGCGTCGTGCCGTAAGACTCACCGACCTTTGAGGTGCTACTCAAATCTCGGCATCTGGAGTCCACGATTGCCATCCAGGACGATCCGCTCGTGATCAGACGTTCCGGCGAAGGTAGCCGTTCGGGTTCATAGTGATGAGGAACTTTTCGCGGCTCTTGTCGATGGTGAAGTCGTTGCGCTGGGGGAGGAACTCCTCGATCGCCTCCTGAGGGCCTGGGCCGAAGTCGACGTAAACCGGATGACCGTTGATGTTTCCGTCCTCCACAATCATGTAGCTGCCGGGAGTGACGAGGTCCGCGTAGAGCAGCATCTCGCGAAGCACATGCTCTCGTGAGTGGTCGGAGTCGAAGATGAACATCGTGCGCTGCCACCCTGAAGCTGCCTCCTGGACCTCCTGGACCGCCTGGAAGGTTTCGGCGCTGGTCGACGAGTCGATGCGGTATTCGATTCGCGGGTGCACAGGGCGGTCGGGATTGTCGTTGATGTCCACCGAGATAATGCGCCCCCGATCAAGACGGTCACAGATGTGGGCTAGGTAGAGCGCGCTGCCGCCGTGGTGGGTGCCTGTCTCGATGATCAGGTCGACGGGTGTCTCGGTGAGGATCTCCTGGTAGACCCACAAGTCGAGAGGGCATTTGAGGATCTGGATGCCGTGATACCAGGTATTCTGGATGGCCGTGCGGTAGTAGACGGAGTGGAAGCTGTTGACCACCGTCTGCCTCAGACTCGGTGAGGCGATGCCCCGGACACGAGCGATGTTCTTAGAGAACTTCATCCGCTAAACGATACGCACGGCCTGGAAACACAGTTTGATGCTTTGGTGCTGGAGTTCTCATTGGTTGCTTTTGGTGCCTAGCCCGCCAAGCAACGCTCGCTCAGGCACATCGGCTCATTCGGGGCGACGTAACCCAGGATCCCCGTCGGGAAATGGCCCACCGACCCACACCTTCGACCGGGGCAGGTGTCCTGGCGACCAAGCCCTTTTGCCCGTATAGCCCCGCGCCGCCGCCTTTTTCAATCCCCCACTTTCCCAACTTTACACCTCCGGTGAACCGGGCCAATTTGGGCAAGCAGGAGTACCCCTGACCCATGAACGGCGTCGGTCTGATCGCAAGCATCTTGCTCGCAATCTTCTTCGTCTGGTTCACCTGCCTCAAGATCTCCATGGTCGCCCAAAGACTTCTGGAATGGGCAATAGTCCGGCCGGCCGGGAACTGAAGTTGGTCTATAGTAAATTTTATTGGATAGCAGTGCCTCGTACCAACGAGTAATCCTCTCTCTTGTTTGAAGTGCACATCCCTTCGTCGTATTCATTCGATTGCTTGAAGGAGGAGGATGCGGCGTCACTCGCTCAACAAGCACGGAGATGTGCGCGCCGTGTTCTTCCACTTGATCTCCGCCAGAAATGACGTACGAGGCATCCTCCGACTCGCCCGGGCCTGTCGGCCGCACGGACGGCTCGCTCCCATGGCCCCCCATGGTCGTTATCGTCGCCTACGGGAGTGAGGATCAGCTCGAAGCCTGCCTCGACACGCTCGGACCGGACTTACCTGTCGTGGTCGTTGACAATGGCGGTTCCGATCGGACGCAACGCCTCTGCAAATCTGTCGGAGCGACGTATGTGCGGCCACACACCAATATCGGTTTCGCCGCGGCCGTGAATGTAGCGCTGCGCGGTCACCGCGCCCGAGGCGTAGATGTCTTGCTGCTCAACCCCGACGCGCGCTTGCGAGTCACGGACCTGACGAGGATGCGTGACGAGCTCCACTACTCGAGTGAGCTTGCTGCCGTTGGTCCGCGGCTGGTCGATCCCGCCGGGCAGGCTCAGAAGGAGCTGTGGCCGGTTCCCTCGCCCTGGTCGGCGCTGTCCGGAGTGATCGGCGCCGCCGACCGTCTCAGCCGCCGCCGGTTTCTGAGCGGCGCAGTGCTGCTTCTGCGAGGCGCTGCGATTGACTCGGTCGGGATCCTGGACGAGCGGTTCTTCCTTTATGCCGAGGAAAGTGACTGGCAGCTGCGCGCCTTTAAGGCCGGCTGGAGCGTCGGTCTGGCCCCGAGCGCCACGGCCGTACATCTGAGCGGCGGGACGAGCGCCGATCCCGTCCGCCGTGAGGTCCTCTTCGATGCGTCGGCCGAACTGTTCGCGCGCAAATGGTATGGCCCCTTCGGGTGGCAGATCTTCCGTGCGGCGTCGCTATTGGCAGCGCTGCGCCGGTTCGCCACGTCCGGCGACATCGAGACGCGGATGACTCAACGCAGAGCCATCGCCCATTACTGGAAGGGTCCGGTCCGGTGTGCGCAGACCCTCGAGGGGATCAATTGAGGATCGCCCACGTGGTGCGCTCCGACTCGTTCGCGGGTGTGGAGAGATACATCTGCATGGTGGCGCCACGCCTGGCCGCTCGGGGGTGCGAGGTAGCGGTGATCGGAGGTGACCCCGCGCAGATGGGCCCGGTGTCCGGCGTGGTTAGGTGGAGACCCGGACTGACGACATGGCAAGTGGCGGCAGAGCTAAAGCGATTGGGCAGGCTCGATCTCGTTCATGCTCACATGACCGCTGCCGAAATAGCCGCCGTGCTGACGAAGCCATACCATCACGCTCGGCTCGTGGCGACACTTCACTTCGCTTCGCCACGAGGCTCAGCCAGGACCGGCTCCCCGCTTCGGCTGCTAGGGCGGTTGATGGATGAGCAAATCGCAATCAGTCAATTCGTCGCGACGGCGGTCGCGGCATCGCGCGTGCTGCCCAATGGGGTGGAGGTCGCGGATCCTGGACCATCGGTACGAGATCACACCGTCCTCGTGATGCAGCGGCTTGAGGCGGAGAAGCATACGGATGTCGCTCTTCGAGCATGGTCGGCGAGCAATCTTCGTCGCAAGGGCTGGCGGCTCATGATTGCTGGACGCGGCTCGGAACTGCCAGAACTTCGGCGACTCGCCCATCATCTCGATCTTGAGGACTCGACTGATTGGCTAGGGTTCGTCGACGATCCTAGCGACTTACTATCGCGGGCGGGAATATTTCTCGCCCCAGCTCCTGCCGAACCATTTGGGCTGACCGTGGTCGAGGCGATGGCGCGAGCGACTCCAGTGGTTGCAGCAGACGGCGGAGGACATCGTGAGACCGTCGGGCCTGGCGGCTGGTTGTTTCCGGTGGACGACGTTGCGTCTTGCGCTCACATCTTGGACAATGTCGAGCATCGAGATCTCGCCGCTTATGGTGCGGAACTTAGGGCTCGGCAAAACGCCTTTTTTGACGTCGACGCCCACACGAATGTCTTGATGCAGATCTATGCAGAGTTGATCATGTGATGGCGCGCCGTCCAGCCATATTTCCCAGCGCTTTCCATCCGCAGGTCGGAGGGGTAGAGGAGCTGACGCGGCAGTTGGCTCTGGTACAGAGTCGTCGCGGGATGCATCCACTGATCGTCGCGAACCAGTGGCCTCGAAGCCTGCCGAACGTTGACCGGGTGGACGAACTAACCGTTCGACGTCTGCCGTTTCGGACCCCGGGTTACCGCCCGCGGCATCTAGCTGGTTGGGTTACTCAGGGAGCCAAGACGCACAAACAGACAGAACTGACGCTCTTGGAGTGGCAGGCGGACGTGGTGCACATTCAATGTGTAAGCAGCAACGCTCCCTTTGCTGGCCGAGCAAGCCGGCGACTTGGCCTTCCGCTAGTGGTTTCAGCGCAAGGCGAGTTATCCATGGACGCTAACGAGCTGTTCAACCGCTCGCTGATTGCACGGTCAATGTTGCGGAAAGCGTTAGCACGCGCGAATGTCATCACCGGTTGCTCGCACTTCGTCATCAGCGAGCTTGACCGCTTCTTTAACGGTCGCTATACGCACAAGATGAGGGTGATCCATAACGGCATCGATCTGGCGGAGTGCGAGAGGGCCGCTCCCGAATTGCGAGCTCGACCGTATGTCCTTGGCCTAGGACGACTTGTGCCGCAAAAGGGTTATGACTCACTCATTCGTGCGTTTCGGCTGCTAGCACTAGACTTTCCCGATCACGAGTTAGTCATTGCTGGCGGCGGTCCACAGTTCGCATATTTGCGCGATCTCGCCGCGACGCTTGAGCTTGAATCCCGTGTGCACCTTCTCGGGATGGTGGATCATGACAGAGCTCTTGGCTTGATGGCCGGTGCTGCTGCGTTTGCACTGTGTTCGCGCCACGAACCCCAAGGGATCGTTGTCTTGGAAGCAATGGCAGTTGGATCTCCCGTGGTTGCAAGCGCCGCTGGAGGGGTTCCGGAGATCGTTAATGACTCCAATGGTTTGCTCTATCCAGTCGATGATTTCGGGGCTTTGGCTTGCAAACTGCGGGAGGTCTTGGGCGATGACACGACATCCGCACAATTGAGCCGTGCCGGTCGTGTGACCGCCATTCGATTCTCCTGGAACACACTCGCACTTGAGTACGAGGATGCGTACATCGACGCTGGCGCATGACAAACGTCCACCAGTTCAGCCCCAGGAACGAACGCGCTTTAGCTTCCAGCCTTCGTTCCGCCGATGAATTGACCCCTCCTTTTTCGACATTGCCAATACATCCCTGTTCGACGGCAAGCGGTACGTCATCGGAGCAGCCTGCAAGGCGTAGGTCGGGAAGCGGTTCAATGACATGTTGCACGAGACGAGCAACATTGAATGCCTAAATTAACCCGATCGACGGCGACGGCCTCACGCATCGCCCTGGTGCACGTCCACGTTTCGCAGCAAATGGGCCAACAGCGCTACGAGTGGGAAATCGCCCAAGCTCTCTTAGCCCTTGACCAAGGAGCATTCCGAATTTCACCAATCTCTGTATCGGGTCTTCGATCGCATCTAAAGAGCGATATACGAGTTCCAACGGGTTTGGCGACCAACGCTCCGTTGAGCTTGCAGCGGGCGTTTATGGGTGCGCGGCTAAGGAAGTTTGATCTCGTTCACCGTATGGATCTGCGGTTACCCGCAGCGCCCGCCGAGGTTGTAACCGTGCATGATGTAGCGCCGCTCCGATTCTCGGACGAAGGATCGCTTCCCCCACACGCTGCTGCCTCGCTACGCCGTGCTCGCGCAGTAATGGCACCATCTGCTTTCGCTGCAGACGATATCGCCGACGCACTCGGTATCGCTCGTCCAATTGTGATCCATAACGGGGTGCCCAGCGATGCATTTGCCAATGATTCGCTGGATACAATCGCTCTTCGCAAGTTTGGCATTCATGGTCGCTACCTATTGCATTGCGGTGGTGTCTCCGTTCGAAAGAATCTTCGAGGACTTCATGCTGCTTGGACGATTTTGCGAGGACAGGTCGCGGATGCTCAACTAGTCCTTGCCGGTCCTCCTGACAATCGTCGGACAAGTCTTTTTGCCGGCGACAGACGAGTGGTTATGCCCGGTCACGTCGATCGATCGACTTTACTGGGGCTCATGGGGTCGGCAACGGCGGTCGTTGTACCGTCCCTCTATGAAGGCTTTGGGTTTCCAGCGGTAGAAGCTATGGCGCGCCGCACCGCTGTTGTTGCGACGCAAGTGACAGCACTGCCGGAGATTTGCGGAGACGGAGCTCTATTTTGTGAGCCCAACGCTGAGGCCATGGCGGACGCGATGCTACGGATCCTTGATGACGACCGCTTGCGAGAACGATTGATCGTAGCCGGCTTGGCAAGGGCTGGGACCCTCACTTGGCGGGCTGCTGCCGAACAGCACCTCGCCGTTTACAAACATTGTCTCGACATTGGGTAGCATCGCCATAGCGAAGATCGCTCGCTACCGTTGAATCTTATCCGCGCGTTCTAGCAGATTGAACGCCATATGCGGCTCTTCCGGTCTAAGTACATCGGCACAGGAAGCACGACTCGCCCCATCGAATCCGAAGGCTCTTCCTCTCAGGATCGGCGCGCCTCACCACCGTGGCCTTGAGCGCATGCTCGTCGGGTGCGCCGCGGTGAGCTTCACGACCGAACTGCTAGGTGTTTTGTTGAGCACAAACCTCTCCCCTACATAGGCCGTTGGCGTACGCACAAGAGAATGAATCCGCGACATTGGACGGGCGGGTGACATCAGATTACGTCCGCGAAGGTCCGCTCTCGGCTCTCGAACACCAGTACTCCCACCAGGAAGACAGCGACTGACACCACGAAGGAAAGGATGATGTACAGGGCTCTTGGTGCTGGCTGCCCGAGGAGAGACCAACGGAATTCCTCGATCACCCACGTTAGAGGATTGAGTTCGAAGAAGACAAGGTATTTTTGCGGCACGGCGTCAAGGGAGTAAGCAATCGGCGTGGCGTACAGAAGCATCTGCAACGCGACCGGAATGACGTAGGCGATATCGCGATAATTGACCATAAGGCTGGATGCGGTCAGGCCAATGCCGCATGCAAGAAGGATGGCCAGGAACGTCCACACCGGAAGAAGGAGCGCCGACCACCCGGGATTGATGCCGTAGATGAGTAACAGGATGACCATCATCCCCAGCGAAACGACAAAGTCCACGAGCACCGAGTACACGACGGCCAGAGGCACGAGTATTCGGGGAAAGAACACCTTCGACACTAACGCTGAGTTAGAGATCAGCGATGATGATGCTCTCGATATGATACCACTGAAGAGGTTCCAGGCCAGCAGCCCGGCGAATGTGAAAACGAAATATGGCGTGCCGCCAGTTGGCAGTTTTGCGATTCCCCCAAAGACGAGGCTGAAGATTCCGGCTCCAAGCAGTGGCTGCAAGACCACCCAGACGATGCCCAAAGCTGTCTGACGGTAGCGAAGGGTGACATCCCGAGCGCCAAATCGGAGTAGTACCTCTCGAGCTTCCCATAGGTGCCGAACGTTGGGCAGCGAGATCTTGCCGGGTGGCGTGATGACGATGCGTTGAGGCTCTCTGGTCATGACGTGTAGGAGAATTGCGGAAGCACGATCCCTCGTGACGAGCCCTCGGTACCCATGTTGTTGGGGTACGGAATGATCGGGAGGACCTCGAATGCAGCAGCGCCCTCCCACAGGTCGAGAATCCCCGTCTTGCAGAGAAAGAGATCAACGGTGTATCGCCCTGGTTGGAGCCACGGTCCTTCCAACCGAAGTGTCCCCTTCGAGGTGACGTCGGGATCCAGCCAGAAGCCGACGGAACGAGAGTCACACTGAGCGATCGTTACCCCGTCCGCATTGTTGATGTGGCATGACACAAAGTACGAGCCAACGACTGAAGGATTTCGGGTAGTGGTGAATTGGATTTCCTTCGTTTCGGCCGGTTCGTAGACATCCTTGGCGGCCGCGGCGCCCGCGAAGCGGAGCTCTCCCGTTCCCGGACGTCTGCTGGGTTCTTGGTGTTCGAGTGCGATTGCTGCAAAGCTCTGCTTGTAACTCTCTAGGGCGCCCTCGACGGACCCATGCGAGACCAGGTTGCCCCGCTCCATGTAGATGGCAGACGTACACAATGACTGGACGGTCGGCAGTTGATGGCTCACGAGAAGGACAGTTCGTCCGCTTCGAACGACCTCGCGCATCTTGCCGAGGCATTTCACTTGGAAATCGGCGTCGCCCACGGCCAGTACTTCGTCGACCGCGAGGATCTCGCTCTCCAGGTGTGCCGCGACCGAGAAAGCGAGACGAATGTACATCCCGGTGGAGTACCGTTTGACCTGAGTGTCCAGGAATCTGCTGACGCCGGAAAAATCGATGATGTCGTCGAAACGTCGGGTGATCTCCTTCTTCTTCATTCCGAGCAGGGTGCCGTTGAGGAAGACGTTCTCTCGTCCCGTCAGCTCGGGGTGGAACCCTGTTCCGACCTCCAACAGGCTGCCGACCCGCCCGCCGAGTTCGACTCGCCCGGCGCTGGGTGCGGTGATCCTCGTAAAAACCTTAAGAAGTGTGCTTTTCCCAGCACCATTCCTTCCGATGATGCCGAGTGCCTCACCCCATGGGACATCGAAGCTGACATCCTGCAGCGCCGAAAGAAAGTCGACCTCGCTGCGAGCGAGGGGATTCCTAAGGCGTGCCTTAAGAGCCTCGCGCGCGGTGGTTGGACGATCTGCCCGATGGAGGAGACGGTACGTCTTTGACAGCCCCGCGACAGAGATCGCAGCCTCCGTCCGCATGCCCCAAATCGTATAAGATTGGCGCAGGCTACCCAGACATCGGGATTCGGGGTTCACCTTTACCACCTACCCATGGGCGCTGGAGTGAGGTACCGGGAAATAACCTGCTTTGTGCAGCAACGTCCGCAGCCAAAGGGTCTTCGTTAAGGTATAGAGGTGAGGCGTAGGTGGCTGACTTGATGCCGCTCCCGCGTACCTCCGACGGTTGGTCACCCCAGGCCCGGTCACACGAGCGAGCGCTGCGGGCGCAATCATTGCCGGCGAGCTAGAGACATGACGGCTGAGTTGCACGACTACGAAGGTCCGAGTGTCTCGATCATAATAATTACCTTTCAGCGCCCGACCTATGTGGAGAAGAATCTTCAGCACCTCCAAGCACAGATCGAACCTGTCGACCAAGTGCTCGTGGTTGACGCGTCGACCGACACAGCAACGCAAGAAGTGTGCAAGCGGTTCCCGTTCGCTGCATATGTCCGCAATACCCAAGGGGCGGGCAACATGGCGAATTCTCGCAACGTCGGACTCCGCCTCGCTTCCTGTGACGTCATCGCGTTCTTGGATGACGACGCGTACGTTGAACCGAACTATGCCCGAGCGCTGAGGGCCTTTTGTCATGGCCATCCTAACGCGGGCTTGGGTTGTGCCCGAACGCTGAATAGCGCTCAGATCGACGCTGCACCATCGGTGCGAGTACTCGGCCGGCGCACTGCGGCGCTCGAGTTCTTTGGCAACTTTGACGCAGACCCCGGCAAAGACGTGCGGATAGACCACGGAATCGGCGCAACAATGTGGTTTCGCAGGACTGTCATCGATGCGCTAGGGCTATTCAGGGAGTTCTATACGGGAACGTGTATCCGTGAGGACGCAGACACGTTCCTGCGAGCCACCGCACTCGGCAACGAAGCATGGTTCGTACGTGACGCCGTCGCATTGCACGTCGCGGCGCCTCATGCACTTGGCCGACGTTTCGACTTGAGGTACTCACACTGGGTCGGCCGGAACGATGCCATCCTTGCCATCGCCAACTTCGGTCTGTTATCTCGGACCTGCTTGCAAGCGATGGTTCGTGTTGTCCCCGCCAACTTCCGCTACGGCGGGCCGTGGTACCGCCGACTCGGACGCACCGCAGTAGTTTGCGCGGGCTGGACCCGCGGCGTCGGATGGGCCATTTCACGAGTGGGTCTTGGACCGCTTTCGCCCGGTGAACACCGAACTCGGCGGCTAGAGCAATGAATCAACCAGTGTTGGGGTTGGGCCGCGTCCGCTTCGATGTGGCTCGGTTGGTCAGATCCGGTTCGGCTTGGTGGAGTCCAGGAGGATATTCCTTAAAAATGCGCCACGATCGAGCTGCGTCTTACGGTTCCACCCTGAGGACGACACGCTGGGCATTGAGTCACGCTCGAGGGGCATTGAGTCACGCTCGAGACGCCGCACTGGGTTTATGTCCGCTCGGGCAAGCCTTTGTTTTAACCTCAGAAGCGAGCACCTTCGAGGGCCTGGTTTTTTGACGAGCGTCGGTTGCTACTTCCGGAGACGTGGGCACCACGCTGTCGCTCGGACACCGTTGTGAGTCATGCACGCTCACTCCTAATCCGTGGGCCGCCATTACCGCGAAGTTGTCCCAGAACTCCTTGACCATCGCCGCGGCCGGGCCAGAGCCTGGCCCAATCGGATGTGACATCTGATGTGTGTAACCAGCTGCCTGAAATGATTCTGATAGCGTCATCGACGGTCAGGGCCGCTCCAATATGAAGATCCTCCTACTGACGACGGAGTTTCCCCCCGACCGTCCGGTGGGTGGAGTGGGCACCTACGTCGCCTGCCTAGCATCAGGATTTTCAGAGGTGGGAGCCGACGTGACCGTGCTCCACTTGGGCTCCGAGCGGACCAGGACGGAGCAGTTGGCCGCCTCATTGGTCGTTCGCGAGTCCACCACACGGCATCGGGTTCGGCTGCCCAAATTGCCCTTTGCGTCGGGACGGATAACACTCGCACTGAAGACTAGACACGCTGTCCGGCGGTTGTCTACAAAGTTCGACGTAATCGACGCGCCTAGTTGGGGGAATCTGAATCTCCTGCTTCCCCGTCGCGCAGCATCCCTTGTTGTATCCACCTTGGTCACGCCGGTCAGCATGGCGGTCGGAGGTGAGGGGGCGAAGTATGGCCTCGATGCGCGGATCGCAAACACCCTCGAGCGATGGAGCGTCCGACGTTCAGCGCTCGCGATCGCTGACTCGGAGCAACACCTTGCCGAGTTGCGCCGGCGCCATTGGCTGAAGGAAACGCCGGCCGAGATCGTCTGGCTCCCAGTGAAGATCGATACGGACACCCTTCGACCGCCTGCCCGGCCCCCGGTGATCTTGCAGGTAGGTCGAGTCGAACCGCGGAAGAGTCTCCACTCCACCGTAGCGGCAGCGGAGCTTTTGACCAAGCGCGGCCTGGATGTGCAGGTCGTTTCGGTAGGGCGAACGGTCGACGGCCCCTACGGAGCATTTCGCACGTACCGCGCGTATGTCGATGCCATGGCCGAACGATGCCGTGTTTCAGTAAAGTGTCTCGGTCAACTTGACGACGCAGCACTCGCAAACATTCGAGCCACAGCCTCCGTCGTCGTCCAGCCCTCTGACTATGAGAGCTTTGGCCTGGCCGCTGCGGAGGCCCTTGCTGCGGGATGCCCTGTCGTCGTATCAGACCGCTGCGGCATCGCGGAAGTTGTCCGAGATGCCGTGTGCGCACGAGTCGTACCCGCTGGCGATTCGCATGCGATAGCCGAAGCGGTTGCGGATCTTCTCAGCGTCTCTCGGGAATCGCTTGCCGATGCTGCCCGCCTTTTGGCAACCACTCGACTCGCGCCACGCGTGATTGCGCGCCACCGGTTGGATCTGTATCAGCGCTACCTCGGCACGCCGCCCTACTACAAGTAGCTCGGCGACACTGCACTGCGAAGATTCGGCCGCCGATAAGCACAGCTATGCTCTACCGGCGTGCGTCGGCCAAGCGTTCAGATGCGTCGACTACGCACCGGCGCCGAGTACTTAGGTACCCGACTCGCCGCGCTGCGAGGCTTCCACGTCGATGGCGAGCGACTTCCCTACTGGAGAATCCCGTTCAGGATACCAAACGAGCCATGGTCTTTCTGGCGAACCGAGCGCGTCGTCGAGATCACCCTCCTGCGGGAGTTCACTCAGCGGCGCTCACAAGGCGGCCTTGAACTTGGCAACGTATCTCACCTGTACTTTGCCGATCAACACCGCGTTATAGACAAGTATGAGCAAGGGCCGCGAGTCGAAAACATCGACGTAATGGACTTAGCCGATGACAGTCGGGTTGCCTGGATTATGAGCTGCTCGACGCTGGAGCACATTGGCTGGGATGAAGCGACTATCGAACCAGCCAAGGTGCTCGTCGCCGTCGAGAAGTTGCTCAGAGTGACCCCTCGGCTTTTCGTAACAATTCCGTTAGGTTACAATCCCAACTTGGACGACCACATTAGGGCCGGGAAAATCGTTCCCACTTGGCAGGCAATCTTTGTCCGGCGCCCGCTCAACAGATGGACACAGGTATACCACTGGCCGCGTCAGTCGCAATATGACTTTTTACGCGGACAGGCGACTGCAATCTGGGTCGGAGAGTGGTTCGAAGACGGTAAGCCAACGTTCGGATTGACGCCACGCGACCGCGAGCGCGCGCTCTATTTCCGCAATCGTCGGGCTGGCATTCAAGATTCGCCACAGTGATGCCAACCCGTCGCCGTACAGAGAACCACGGACAGTGAACGCGCTGGGGGTCCAGTGCCGACCAATAGTCTCATGCGAGCCAGACTCTTGAGTGATAGTTCTGTGCGAGCGCGGACTCGGCCAATCGTTTTCGGAGCGTGGCTGAAAGACGCTAGAGCGCAGGGTCCGTCTCGCAACCAGTTGATGCTGTCAATTGCGGAGCATCATCCCGTGGTTTTCCTCCAGGCACCGGCGAGATCCCGGGCAATCGACATGCGCCGCCCTGTCGTCCTTCAGACTGAGGAGAACATCTATATCGCCAGAGATGCTCTTGCTCTCCGGTATCACCGGGTAGGGCGAAGGCTTGCGGCTGTCACGGGGTTTCTTGACGGTAGGTTCCTCGCCGCCGAATTAGCAGCGCTCGGATTCGGCGAGCATGTCATGTGGCTCTACGGACTTAACGCCGTCCTAGCTGGAGGCGTTTCAAACGGTCGTCTGATTTACGACTGCACGGATCCAAACTTCGAGCTGGAGTCCGATCTGGAGTACACGGAGCTTGAATCACGCATAGCAAGACGCTCCGCTGTTGTCTTCGCGACCGCCCAGCTGCTCTTTGAACGTATGACCCGACTATCGAGCCGAGCATTTCTTCTGCCGAATGCCGCTCCCAATACGATTCTAACGCCTCCGGCCAGGCGGTACAGCGCCGCGCCGCACCCCACTGCAGGATACTTGGGGACAATCGATTGGCGCTTCGCGACTGAGTATGTGCTTCACGCCGCGCGAGCGCTGCCAGACGTTGAGTTCGTTATCGCTGGTCGTGTTAACCCCGACCAGAGACACAAAGAGCAGATGCTTCGTTCACTCCCGAACGTAAAGGTGCTCGGCGCAGTCAGCAATGCGGAAGGCGAGGAACTGTTGAAGTCATGGCACGCCGGCCTCATACCGTTCACTCCTGACACCATCGGTGACTCCATTAACCCCGTAAAGATGTTCTCGTACCTAGCGGCCGGTTTGCCCGTTGTGTCATCCGATATTCGAGAATGTCGTGACAATCTCTTCGTGACGACCGCATCCCTCGGCGAGTTCGGTTGCGCTGTGCGCCGTGCGATTGACCTCGACACATATGAGAGCGCTCTGCAACGCGTCCACTTCGCGGCGGCCAATACTTGGCGCCACCGAGCTGAGGCAGCTCTTTCTATCCTCCGTCAACAGGCTGTTATCTGAGGCGTAATCTACCGGCGGCGTCGAATGTCAGATCACATCGGCGAAGCGTGGATCGAACTCGTGAGGGCTGCAAGGGCCGGCAGGCGCCAAGGCGCAGCACCTCCTCCAGGAGGTTGCCGAGCTGGAGATCCTCTGTCATGCACCGCATGGATCTGCGGCTTCCGTGAGCCCAGTAGAGGTCGTGACTGTTCACGACGTGGCTCCACATTGCTTCCCGGACGACGTGGGACCCTATCTCGGAGAACGCTGAAGACCTCGACGCGGCACGAAGGTTGAGAAAGCCCCTTCGAGACGCTTCGATCTCGCAACACTCAAAGACATGCAACTCGATTTCGAGCTCCACTGAGCAGCCAGGTCACGTACCAGCTCAAGCAGCATGCCCCTGCATCGGATGTGGCGTCGAACGAGAAGTGTTCGAAGCCGCGCTGTGGTCTATTCCAGGTTTCCCTTCTGGCCGGGACAGCAGTAGCATCCGCGGTGTTCACTCCGTTCCTCTTGGACTACGAACAACTCGAGCCGGTGAGCCAGCCACGACAACGCCAGCAGCCACGTCGCCGGTGACAACGGAGTTCGCCCCGACAATCGCCCCCTTTCCGATCCGGACTCCTCTCGTCACGGTTGCCTTCGATCCGATCCAGACATCGTCTTCGATCATGACGGACCCGACAAGCGACTCCTGCCGCCGCATCGGCACATCGGCGTCATGAAACCCGTGGTCATGATCGCGGATGGAGACCATCTCTCCGATGAGACAGTCTTGACCTATCACCAACGACTCTCTCACTCCAAGGGTCACGTGGTGCCCGAAAACCGTATGCGACCCAACGATGAGTATCCCACGGCACTCGATAGTCATGTCATGGTCCATCACGACCTTCTGTCCAACCTGCACCCGACCGTCACCCAGTATCAGGAGCCTCAAACCGGACCGTATGTCGCATCCAGATCCAAATTGGGCCTTCGGGTGCAGAACACGGACGAGAATCAAGCGACACCGGCGGCGCATGGACCACAACGAGCGGCGCACCGTACCTGTGTCAGCCACGGCCGTCGGGCTCCGTAAGTGCGGCGGCTAATTGACGTGCCCGATCGTCCCAGTCGGGCACGTCCCGTCGAAAGCGCTCGTGCCGTCCAGCGGCCCGCTTCACGGCATTGGCAAAATCGTCGGACTCGAGGAGCAACCCCGGCGCAACTAGGTCCTGGAACCCACTCGTCGGGGTCGCGACGACGGGTAGGTCCGTCGCAAGGTACTCATACGCCTTGATCGCATCGAGGCTACGCGTGAACTCCGTCACCACATGAGGGCTGATCAGCACGTCGAAGGCGGTCAACCACGAGGGCACGTCCTGCGCTCGTACCCTGCCATGTAGGAGTGTCCTCGGATTGGACCTCAGCCGTCGTCGGGAACCTTCGGTCAGACTGTCGGGTCCCACGAGATGCACCCGTCCGCCTCCCAAGGCTTCCGCTGTGTGCAACACCAAGCCAACGTCCAGTCGTTCATCATGCAGTGTGCCGACATAGCCGACGTGTGGTCCTTCGCTGCCCAGATCCCTAGGGTGGGCGCGACGTATGGCGTCAATATCCGCCGCATTGTTGACGATCACTGCGTCCACCCCGTAGCGCTCTTTCCACCTGCGCCAGAGCTCTTCGCTGCAGACGATGGTGCGAGCTCGTGTCGCCAGCGCATCCTCGGCTGCAACGAGTCGCCGTCGCTCCGGAGGTGTGAGCTCGGCGCTTCTCCAGTCATCGGTGACGTCGTAGACGACATTGGGCGGGCCGGAGAGAAGCGCTCCGGTCGTGGGATCGTTGATCCACAGCGTGTCGCATCGCCGCGTCAAACTTCTACTCAAACCGGCGGCAGCAAACCGCAGTCCTCCGAGACGCTTGGGTATTCGCCGGCGAGGCGATATGACGGTCACCCCTGGAACGGGCGACGTCGGCGCTTCAGCCGAGTCACGCCCTGGGTTGACGAACGTCACGTGCTCCGCGAGCCCGAGTGAGACAAGACGGGCCGCGAGGTGTTGGTTGCGTCTCCACACGTCATCCCAAGGCTCGAGGCTGATGAGGATGACGCTCCCGAGGTCAGGATCGGGTCTGTCGGTCATCGCCGGCGACAGTCACGGCCCAGCTCGGATCGAGGCGCAACACCGATAGGTTTTCCGGACGAAAACCCTCGATCATTCTGAATGAGACGAAACACGGGACCTCCGGGTGAAGCTAAGAGTGTCGATAGCCTGACCGCGGCTCGGATGGTACCCGAGGTGCGAACGGGGTCGGCCATCCCGGTCATCATTCGGTGGATCGATCGCTACCGAATAGGCTCTCGCCGTGTCAGCCTCTGATCCAGCTCACGAACGCATTCGCGTGCTCCGGATCTTCCATGCCGGCCGAAACCCCGCACACCGCGCCCGCGATCGGACGCTCCTCGCGGCCGGGGCTGACATCACTTATGTGGTCCCGCGCGCATGGCCGGAGGCAGGGAGCGAGGAGGCGCTCTCACAGGAGCCCTTCCCGATCATCGAGGTGGATGTGCGGACACCGGGCAACGTCAATCGCCATTCCTACGCCAACGTTGAGGCCGTGGCGAGGTTGGCAGTCGACCTCGAGGTGGATCTGGTGGACCTCTTCGAGGAGCCCTACAGCGGGGCCGCCGGCCAGCTGCTGCCCCGACTGCCCCCTGACCTTCCGGTCGTCATGTACTCGGCCCAGAACCTGGACAAGCGCTGGCCCCCGCCTTACCGCGGCTACGAACGGCGGTCACTGGCCCGCGTACAGGGCTTCTATCCCTGCTCCAGGCAGGCCGCTGCGGTGCTACGCGGCAAGGGTTTCGGAGGCCTGATCGTCCCGCTCCCTTTGGGCTACGACGAGGAACGCTACTTCTGCGGCGACCAGTCGTTGACCGACGAAATGCTCCGACTGGCCCTGGTGGGACGAATGGTGTCAGAGAAGGGCGTGTTCGATGCCGTGCAAGTGCTGGCCGAGCTGAATGTGCGCAGAGGGATCGATGTAGAACTGGTGTTGGCCGGCTCGGGATCGGCGCTGGCCGCCGCGTTGAGGCTGGCGGAGGAGCTCGGCGTTGCCGACAGGGTGGAACATCGGCCCTGGCTGGCGACGCCGGCCCTGGCGGACCTATATCGGCAGACGCATGTCGTCCTGGCGCCCAGCCGGTCCACGGCGAGGTGGGTCGAACAGTTCGGCCGGATGATCGTCGAGGCGCAG
Source organism: uncultured Acidimicrobiaceae bacterium (assembly GCA_963834405.1). Classification (GTDB taxonomy): domain Bacteria; phylum Actinomycetota; class Acidimicrobiia; order Acidimicrobiales; family RAAP-2; genus Bog-473. Next base: position 436,171 of record CAWIBX010000007.1, read on the forward strand.
GCCAGCGGATGTGTTGTCGTCGGTTACGGCTCAGGGTCCATTCCGGAGGTCGGAGGCGACGCGGCCCTGCTGGTGCGCGAGGGCGATGTGGATGCTCTGGGGGCTGCGACGGCACTCGTCCTGGCCGATCCTGACGAGTTCCACGCACGGAGACAGGCGGGCCTCGAGCTCGCCCAGGCGAGGACGTGGTCCAAGGTCGCCACCAAGCAGGTTGAGCTGTACCGGGCGTCCATGGAGGGGAACCGGGCGCCGCTGCTCTCGGGATCGCCCCGGGTGCTGCGCGAGCAGGCAAGGGAGGAGTTCGGGCCCCCCGCTCAGGCCCTTGGCCAATTCAGGCTGTTTGCCCTCCCCTACCTTCGTGAGCCGAATGCGGCGAGTAGGGCGTTGGGTCGAGCCATGGACGCATGGGCAGAGGTGCGGGCGAGGATCGAGCGGGCGGGTTACAGGCCGGTGCCTACTTCCGGCGAGCTACGACGGACTCGTAGACGTCCATGAGAGACTGCGCAGTGTGCTCCGGTGAGTAGTACTCCGCTCTCGCCAAGCCCCCAGATACCAGATCCCGGCGGAGGGCGCTGTCGTCGTGGACTCTGCGCATGGCTATAGCCAGCGCCGCAGCGTCACCGGGAGCGATCAGGATTCCGTCGACGTCGTCGGTGATGATCTCGGCCGGGCCGCCGGCGTTCGCCGCGATGACCGGCACACCTGCAGCCATGCCCTCGACCACCACCTGGCCGAAGGGCTCGGGAATGAGCGAGCAGTGCACGAGCAGTTGGATATGCGAAAGCTCGGCCCAGATGTCCTCCTGGAAGCCGCGGAACACCACGCGGTCGCTGATCCCGAGTCGCCGTGCCTGGTCGTGGAGGGTGTCGGCGTAGCCGTCCTCGCCGAACATGGCCGCACCGACGATCCAGGCCTCGGTTTCACCGTTGGGGAAGGCGCGGGCGAAGGCCTCCAAGAAGACGTCCTGCCCTTTCCAAGCGGCGAGGCGCCCGAGGATGCCAACCCGGAACGGAGCTTCCTCTATCGAGGCCAGAGGCGCGGATCTTCGAATCGGGTCGTAGACGACGGTGTTGGTGACGACGACGCCCCGGCGAGGATCTCGCAGCGTTCGCAGGGTGGCACGCGAGTTCGCGATGACAGCGTTCGGAAGGACGCGTGTGCCCAGATGCACCATGTGAACTGCCGCCGTCGGGAGGTAGTCCGGAGCGATCCGATCCCGAATGTGCCAGATGACCGGGATACCGGCGAGCCTGCCGGCCACGCCGCCGTAGAACGCGGCCTTGAGCGAATTGGTGTGGACGACGTCGGGCTGCAACTCGCGGAGGCGCCGGCGCAGCGTCCAGACGTAGTACAACGATGCGGCCACCGACCTGAGTCCGAGCGTGCCAGGCCTGACGCTGTCCTTTCTCACCTCGCGCGCCGCGGCGGGCATCGGGAGCACCTCGACCGAGACGCCGGCCTCGCGCAGACGGTCGACGAGGGGACCATGCTCCCCGAGGATCACGTGCGGGTCCACCCGGCTTCCCAGGGCAGCCAGCGCCCGTACCAGCGCGATCTCGCCACCGGACAATCGGGCCACGTGGTCGACGTAGACGACGCGGTAAGTCATCCCGCGAGAATTGACAGCAGCCGAGCGGCCGTGTCGTCGGCGTCCCCCCGTGTGCCTTCGAGGGCACAGGCATCCTGCGTGGCGCCTTCCAGCGCAGCGAGCGCCGCCCGAGGCCTGGACCGGGCGGCGACCGTGTTGTCGAAGAGACGGAGAATTGCCGGGCCACGGGTCAGGGATTCAGCCTGCCAACCGGCACTGGAGTCGAAACGGAGGGCGGCGATCAGCTTGACCTCGGCCGGACCCCGGCCCGTCCGGCCGCCGAGCTCCTCGACAGATACCCGCCGGGCTGCGACACCTTCGTAGGGCCTGATCGCAGGCTTCCTCGCGTAGGGACGGACCAGACCCTGATTGTCCAAGACGGCGTACTCGTCGGAGTAGTAGTCCGCTCCGGCGCGCACCAGAGCCGCTGTGAGGCTGGACTTCCCGCTCATGGAGCGACCGGGGAGAATGATGGCCTGCCCGTCCACCGCCACGCACCCGGCATGGACGAACACCCGCTTGCGGGCGAACTCGGCGACCCACAGCTCGAGGTCAGAGAGGACCGCCTCGGTCGCAGCGACAATGCTCTCCCGGGAGATGAGCACCTGGTCATCCACGATGGCGGCCCAGTCCGGTCCGGACAGCCTTCGCACCGCCCAGCGTCGCTCCGCCGGAGCCGAGCCAACCCGATAGGTCGAGGGCAGCCGGTCCTTCGCCGCGGTCACCGCGGGCGCTGGACCCTCAAACGCAACCGTCCGGCCATATGCCCGCAGGAGCAGCGTCGGCAACAGCTCAAACCTCCTCGATTGGTTCCGACGGTGGCTTCATGCCTACCAACCCGCTGCCACAGTCCTTTCTAGAGTCCCCGCCTGCGCCGCCTGTTACCTCCGGTGACTCCCTCGATTCATGCGTTTGAACGGGCGACGTCTGAACCCGCGCACTTACGAACGGGCGTTCGTCGCACTAAAGGGGCAAGAGCCGATCGCTCACCGAATTAGGTGGTCGAAAAGGGGCCCGCCCTGCAACCCTGCATGTGCGTACTCGGAATCGATCGTGGCCATCTCGGCTTTCGTCCTGCTCGACCCAGTCCCATTGATCGACCCCGGAGCCCGCTGCGGCGTGGCGGCACTCCCCCTGGCAGGAACTCGGGAATGAGCTGATGACTGAGCTGAGAAACTCAACTTTTGCACAATTAACTGGTGTTATGTCTAGAACTGAAGGGAACCCATACGACATCCCCGACCTGAAAAGCTTGTCGACGTGACCATGTGAGCTCGAAGGGTAACGGCCCGAACTAAAAGAAGTGGCACCAGGCCCGGCGGGCAACTCCAGAACATTTCGGCGGTGGCTGAATCGTGAATGCCTCTGTTGAGAGAAGGTCGCTGGCCCTGGTAGGTTTGCTCTCGGTTGCAGGTCCCGGTAGCTGGGATGTCGGCCCGGCAACTGGCGGGGACGGTCGGACGAGAGGTCTGGTATGAAGACATCGCCGAGGCGCAGGCTGCCAAAGGCGGCGGCGGGTGTGATCACGCGGGATTTGGGCTCCGAGTACGTGGTCTATTCGACCAAGACCGATCAGGCGGCTGCTCTCTCAGGAGCAGCGGCCGAAGTGTGGCGTGACGTGACAAGCGGTCAAGTGCTGGATCTTTCTCGCGAGGAAATCGCGGTCGCAGTAGACGAGCTGTCTGGTCTAGGCCTCCTTGAAACGCCGCAAATGTCGCGTCGGACGGTGCTCCAGGCTGGTCTTGTTGGCGCTGCCTTCGTGTCCGTGTCGGGTATCGAGTCAATCGTGGCTCCGCTACCGGCCGCAGCATCATCCACGGCGGTCACGTGGACCAACAGCACTCCGGGCAGCTACACCCTGTCGATTCCGGGCGGAACGGTGATGAGCGACGTGGTCCTCAACGGCGGGGGTGGCGGTGGACGGAGCGGAACCAATACTGGTACCGGCGGGTCGGGCGGAAACGCCGGGACCGTATCCGCTACCTCAGTTACGATCCCAGGGTCGGGGACTGTAACAGTCAACATCGTTGTTGGCGATGGCGGAAAGACGAGTGGCACGGGCGGAAGCGGCTGGTTGAGCACCGGCCCCGGCACGAGCGGCGGGCCGGCAGGGACTACGTCGAGTCCGAACGGTGGGGGTGGTGGTGGCGCGAGCGCCATCTACGAGTCGGCCGCGAGCCCAGGCTTGGTGGCTCCAGGTGGCGGCGGCGGTGGAGCGGGTATTGGCACGTCCGACAGCATCGGAGGCGAGGGAGCTGGACAGACCAGCTCGACGGCTACTGCAGCGACCGGCGGAGGGGTGGGCACTGGCGGAGCTGGCGGCGGGGGCGCCGGAACCGTGAGCGGCTCGGAGGTGGCTGCAGGCGGCGCTGGGGGTGCGGACGGTGGGGGAAGTTCGTCTGCCGGCACGGCTGGCACGATCGCAGGAGCTTCGGGAGCGGGAGTGGGCGGGACCGGCGGCAAAGCAGGATCGTCCGGGAACGGCAGCGGAGGAGGCGGCGGTGGTGGTTACGCCGGTGGTGGCGGCGGCGGCGGAAGCAAAGGCACGAACGAGAACGGCGGCGGCGGCGGCGGTGCGGGTTTCAGTTCCACGACTTGGACAAGCACTGCAACCGGTGGGAGCGTCAGTTCCGGCAGCGGTACGGGCGGTGCGTCGGGGTCTCCCGGGGTAGCCGGATCGGTGACGTTCACCATCCCGCCTGGGTTCACCCCGTCTGGTTCGGGTTGGACGCACAACTGATGGGGCCGACTCTGTGGATTCTCCGGCGATGGTGCACGGCGACCCGTTCCTGGTACGAGCGCTAGTCCCTTTGGGCGCGGACGCGTCGCCAGCGGTGCCCGGGGTCTCGGAGAAGGGGGAGCACGCCCTCCAGCGCCAAGGTCGGGGCGAGTTGGGCCAGGCTGCCCAACGTTGAACGCCTCGTAGATCGGAACAGAAGGCCGCCCCTTCCAGCTTGTCGGAAGGTTGCTTCCGCAGGTCGCATCGCTGAAACCGCTGCCATGAGGTCGCGCCACGCAGCGCGAGTGAGGGGTGGCCCGGGGAGTTCACAGTCCAGGGATCTCTTGGTGCGATCGAGAAGTATCTGCACCGGCAGGGAAGTCTGTGTTTCCATGCAGCGGCGACGTGCTAACTCCCAATCGAGGGACGGGCTGCCGAGGAGGAGGGCTAGGTCGACGAGCCAGCCGAGTCGATACGCGCCGTCGAAACAGGCGTGAGTCGCAACGGCGATCAGCTGATCGCAGTCATCGAGCGTCGGACAGTTGAGACCGGCGATCTCGGTGGTCTTCGCTCGGGTGAGCATGGTCGCCGTGTCAAGAGCGAAAGAGTTGCGTACGCTCGGTTCGCGGATCACGTTCCAGTGGAGGTCGATGCTTCCATATCCGTCCAGGTGGTACTGGCGCTCTGCGCAGCCCGGGAGCGAGGGTTGGGTGATGTCGGACAGACCGGCCCCTTTTAGGGCCGCGTCCGCCGCGTCAAGGTGGTGTCGGTTGACGAGGAGATCGACATCGGTATAGATCCGATCATCGGGGACGGGATAGTAGCGCCATGCGAGTGACGGGCCCTTGAACACGGTGTACGGCAGGTCAGCGGCAGCAAGGACCGTCGCGGCCGTGTGAAGAAGGTGTTCTAGCCGCAGCCCACGGGCCACCAACGGGAGGTAGTTGGCGCGGGCGTGGTCGCGTAGCCGAGGTGGGCAGGCAGAGGCTGCGGTGGCTTTGAACAACAGCGGGAGGATCGCGTGGTAGTCGGCGGCCTTGACGACTTCCACGGCTATATCGGGCTCGCCGAGGCGGTCGTCGTCAAGCTCGTTAACAGTGACGTTTTCGCCCAGAGTCCTCGCCACAGCGCGAACTACGGACGTGACGCGTTCAGGGTCTCTCATCGCTCCGTCTGTGCTCGCGGCCGGCGGTGACTGCCGTTGCCGGCGCTATCACTCGCGCAGACGGTGCGGAGGAGCCGGCCAATGGTGCGATCCAAAGTCACTCCCAGTCAGGCTGAAGTGGAAGTGTACGACCTCCGCCGAGCGGTGGACTAGACGGTGGATCGCACGACAGTCAGCAAGCGTGCCGCTGAGTCGGCGCGTTCGTGCGTCGCGGTGAAGGTGGCGGTTGGCATGTCCCTACGTGCTGACACTGCTCTCCAAGGAGCGGGTGGATGGCGAGTCTCTCCCTACCGAGGGAGCTTCTCGTGTGTGCATCGGTCTGTCCGCGTGAATCAAGAGTCCACGACAGGTGTCCTCTTCATCTCACCGAGGGCTGGTGCAATGAGCGGCATCACCCTCGCGCGCTCGACCGCATGCATTCGGCGGGAGTTCGGCGCGACCGCCTCACAACTTTAGGGTTCATGAAATCACACCTATGTTATTTAGGGAACCAGTCATAATCGGCGAGTCATCACCGGAGGGCGACGCACGCGTTGGTGGAAGTCACCGTCAGCCTGGGGGTGTCTGGGCTGCGACCACAACGACGTCGACCGAGCGGCTTCCTGTCTTAGGCGCGAAACCGAGGAGACAAGGCACGATCGCGGCTCTGCGGTTCAGCCAGGCGAGGATAAATGGTCGTTCCCGGATTCAGAAAAGACGACTGGCCTTGTCATTGTTAAACGTCAGTCAATTGACCGTTCTTTTGATCCGGACCCAATGTCTCCTCCTCCGATCGTGTCGAGGACTCCGCTGACGCAAAGATGACACGCCTATGGGCCGTTGACCCTCGCTCCCTTTCGTTCATAGGGGCGCCTTTGGGTGCATTCAGCACCCCCGTAGCGCCTGCTAATTTAGACAGGGAGAGTGAACGCCGGTCTGACGGCGCCGTGCGGAGGCAACCCCGGATGACCCTGTGGAATTAATCGATTACATTCACATACTGAAACGGCGCTGGGTTCTCATCGCAATCGTGGTGATTGCGTGTGTCGGGGGCGCTGCTGCTGCAACGAAGTTGACCACTCCCCAATACCAGGCTACGTCGCGGCTCATCGTCAGTGGTTCTTCTGGCGTCGGCGGAGTCGATGAAATAGTCACGGACCAACTGGCCGCAGCTCGCGCGTCGTCATTCGCTGAGATCATCCCCACTGGACCGGCGGTCCAAGCGGCGCTGAAGGAGGCCGAAGCCAAAGCTGGTCCCTTCAGCCCCTCGGGGTATCCGTCGGTCAGCGCCTCGGCCGACGGTACCGACCCCTTCATCAACGTCAACGTCACCGACACCGACCCACGCCGGGCCCAAGCCGTCGCGAACGCAATCGCGGTTGTGCTCCCAAGTGTCCTCAAGCAGCTGCAGCAGCCCACGACGACGCCCCACGAGATCGACTTGCTCCAAGCGGCAAGCCTCCCCGCCAAGCCGACCTCCCCCAAGCCGAAGGAAAACCTGATCATCGGGCTTGCGCTCGGTCTCGTGCTCGGCGTCGGGGCGGCGTTCGTGGTGGAGACCCTCGACCGGCGCCTCAAGGATTCCGCTGATGTCCAGGCGGCATCCGGGCTGACGGCGATCGGCGTTGTGCCCTTCGAGTTGCCCGGGGAACCGATACCGGCTTCGACACACCCCAGATCGGTACGCGCCGAGGCGTATCGACAAGTACGGACGAACCTCGCGTTCTCTGCGGAAGAGGGCCCGCCGAAGTCCATCATCATCACCAGTTCGGCCTCCTCGGAAGGCAAGACCTCGATAGCGGTGAACCTCGCCATCACGGCCGCCCGCACCGGACAGCGTGTTGTGCTGGTGGACGCGGACTTGCGCCGCCCCATGGTCCACACGTTTCTCGCTTTGCCTGAGCACAAAGGCCTGGTCGACGTCCTGGCCGGCACCATTGAGCTGTCGGATGCCCTGCAATCCAGCGAGGCCGGCCCGATGGACGTGCTGGTGGCGGGTCCCGTGCCGACGAACCCGAGCGAGCTCCTGGGTTCTGAGACGATGCTCAAGACGATCCGGCAGCTCGAGAGCGGCTATGACTTCGTCGTCATCGACACCCCGCCCGTGCTACCCGTGACCGACGCGCTGCTGATAGGTGTGCACGTGAGCTCCGTCGTTGTCGTGGCGCGCCTGGGCCAGACCACCAGAGACCGGATCCGCCGCACGACGGCCGCCTTGACGCACGTCAATGCGAATATGGCAGGCGTCATACCGAACAGCGCGATCGAGCGCGAGGACAGCGCCTACTACTACGCCTACCGCTACCGCTCGAGGCGACAGCCGCCCGACATCCCCTACCGGGCAACGGACCCCGAGATCGCGACACACCCAAACAACCTTCGACCGGCCGTTATGGCCAATGGGAAGGTCCATGAGCCCTCCTCGGAGCTGGACGAGACCCTCGTCGACACTGCAGCGTCCGAACCTCGCGGCAAGCACTCCGCCGGGCGGGGCCTCCCGGAGACGGACACCCCGGCACCGCCTCAGATCTGACGTTCACGCCGGCGATGGGGGGCCAAGCGGCCTTGCCTCTCCCCCGCCATTGCGCCCCAGGAAAAGTATGCCCTCAAGGGGCCTCAGGGAGGCTCCTGGCGCCCTATATGTGTGTTGGGCGCCCTCGGAGCGGCCCGCCGCAGCCAAGGCGGTTGCCGTCTGGCAAGCCCCGGTCCAGGGCACCGGCAATGGACATCGACCTTGGGGGTCGCGATGCCGGCGCGCCTCGCCCTCGACAATCGGTCATCGTCATCCATCCCCGGAGACCGTTTCCCGCCCCCGCTCGCCCACCGGGCAAACGGCGTCTCCTACAGGTCGACGCCCAGGAGCCTTGCGCCGTCGGCCACGGGTCGGCCGGCCGCCGCCTCCTCGTCCAGGGCGCGCAGGGCGACGGGGTATCGAGATCGTCGTCGAGCGCGGCGCGCTCCGCCGCCAGCCCCGTCGTTCCGTCGCCGTCGGGCGCACTCGACCATAGGGCCAGCCGCGCCGCCGCGGCCGGCATGTCCTCGTCCGTGTGCCAGTCCCAGTCCTCGCGGTAGTGGTGCCCGAGGAGGGCGAGGCGCACCGCGGCCGGGTCCCACTCCTTGCACAAGTCCCCCACGAAGACGAGGTTGCCCAGCGACTTCGACATTTTCGCGCCTTCGAACCCGACGAGGCCCACGTGGAACCACAGACGCACGAACGGCTGGCTGGTCACCGACTCGGACTGCGCCGTCTCGCACTCGTGGTGCGGGAAGACCAGGTCCCGCCCTCCGCCGTGGATGTCGATGGTCTCCCCCAGCTCGCGCAGCACCAGGGGCGAGCACTCGATGTGCCACCCCGGCCGAGCCCGGTCCCTAGCGCGACCCCCATGGCGGCTCGTCGGGCAGCGACGGCTGCCACAGCACGAAGTCGAGCGGATCGCGCTTGTTGGGGTCATCCGGATGCCCGCCGTGCTCGGCCGCGAGCTCGAGCATCCGGTCCCGCCCGAACCCGCTGATGCGCACGAACTCGGGAAAGGTCGCCACGCTGAAGTACGCCGAGCCGCCGGACTCGTAGGCGTGACCGCTCTCGTTTCAGCAGGCCCCTCTCGGCGTCGAAGCGCGCCATCTCCTCGGCCGCCAGGTCGAGATAGTGCACGCCGAGCTCGCGCGCCTTGCGCAGGATGTCGTCGTCGACGTCGGTGACGTTGCGCACCAACTTCGTCTCATGGCCAGCGTCCCGAAGGCGCCGCTGCAACAGGTCGAAGTACAGGTACACCGCGGCGTGTCCGAGGTGCGCCGCGTCGTAGGGCGTGATGCCGCACGAGTACATCGTCACCAGTGGACCTGGCTCGAACGCCACCACTTCCCTCCGAGCCGTGTCGTACAGCCGCATGCCTAAATCCCGGCCATCCTCAGCGTCGAGTGCGCCTTGTGCCGGATGTTCAGGGTGACGCACACGGCGGTGAACGCCTCGATGGCGGCCGCCACCGAGCCCCGGGAAGGCATCAGCGCCAGCATCTCGCGGCCCTCCTTGACTGGCGCGTTGGCCATGGAGACCACGACCTTGCCGGCGAGCGGCTCCCGCAGCGCCGGACGGTCGCGATCGCGCTGTCCCCATGACGACCGGCGAGATCGTCCACGTCGACGACGGCGGGGTCCACGCCGTCGGCGGCTCCGCCTAACGGGACGGCCCTCGTAGCCCGGGCCGGCCGCGCCGACCCGGCCGCCGGCGCCTCTCCGCCTGTCGACGTTTGTTGGGCGGAATTTGTGCGGGCCGGGGTCCGGACGGCTCTATGGAAGGCCGGACGTTCCCGGCAAAATGGCTGGTACGGCGCGGCGCGGCGGCACCCTGGCGAGTTCGATGGAACTGTGGCCCCTCCGCTCGTCGATCACCATGAACGACGAACTCTCCCTCCTCATCGTGAACTCATCCCTGCCGATTTCACCGGGAATTCACCCTCCGACTTCGTCAGCAATTCATCCTGCGACTTCCTCAGCAGTTCGTCCTTTTTCGACAGTCCGCCCAGCCTCCGCAGTTTCCAAAACATGGGAGTGATCGAGAGGCTCGCCGAGGCGACGTGGGGGCCTCCGAGGGACAGGGCTATGTCCATCTCGGATCCTACGATCGAGGGCGGCACACGGCCGGTCAGGACAGGCGACCGGACGGCCGGCACCGCCGTCGTCGACGAGCCGTACCTCGCGACTCCGCCCCCGCTCCCGGTGCCCCGCGACGCCGGCGGCACCCGCGCTGCCGCCTCCTATCGCACCATCAGCGACCGGGATCTCACGCTCATGCAGATCTCGTGCGACTTCGTCTGCGCCTGCCTCGCACTCCCCCTCTCCCTGATCCTCCTCTCGAGGGTCTCCTCGGCGCGGGTGAATGAGCTGGGGCGGCTGCTGACGAACATAGAGATCGACTCGCTGTTCCCCGTCGCGGTCGTCGTCGCACTTGCCTTGGGCGGCATCTACCGCGTGACGCACCGTCGCCTGCAGCCCAGCGCGTTCCTCGAGCTGCGCGAGCTGTCGTTCGGCGTCGGCTGCGGTTGCGTGCTCGCCCTGGCGGTCGGCTCCTTCCTGCATGGTGTCTTCGGAACGACCGAACCCTTCACCACCCAGCTCATCATGGCGGTCATCGCCGCCATCGGCGTCATCACCGTGGGACGCATCGTCCTGCGCTTCTTCCTGCGCACGCTGACCACGACCCGGGTGCTCGTCGTCGGTACGGGCACGACGGCCGATCGCGTCATGCTGAGCGTCCGCCAGGATCCCGCCATGACCCTCGTCGGACGTGCCGTCGACGGTGACACGGTGGACGCCGGTGCGATCGGGAAGGTGTCCGACCTCCCGGAGCTGTGCAAGCGTCTGGACGTCCACCGCATCCTGGTGGCAGCCAGTGACCGGTTCTCGGACGAGTCGCTCGACGTCTACCGCCAGCTGCAGGAGTTCGTCCACATCGCGATGGTGCCGCGCTATTACGAGCTGATCAGCTGGCGGTCGCGCATGACGGACCTCTCAGGCATGCCCTTCCTCGAGATCGCCCAGCCGCACCTGAGCGCGTGGGACAAGTTCATGAAGCGGGCGTTCGACCTGTGTATGAGCTCCGCCGTGCTCCTGGTGACGTCACCGCTCCTCGTGGCCGTCGCAATTGCAGTCAAGCTGAGCTCGCCCGGGCCCGTGTTCTTCCGCCAGGTCCGCCTTGGCCGCGACGCGGAGCCGTTCATGGTCATCAAGTTCCGCTCCATGACCATGGCTACCCACGTCGCGTCAGCCGGAGAGGCGGGATCAGAGACGGACGATCCCGGCCTCCCACTGCACGAGCTGCGAAAGAAGCAGGACGAGACGGGCCGCATCACCCGGTTCGGGGCGTTCCTGCGCCGGACCGGTATCGACGAGATCCCCCAATTCATCAACGTGTTCAAGGGCGACATGTCTGTGGTGGGTCCCCGCCCGTTCATCCCCAGCGAGTCCGACGTCGAGGGCTGGGCGACGCGCCGCTTCGAGGTGCGACCGGGCATCACGGGACTGTGGCAGGTCTCGGGGCGCAATGACCTGACCCGTAAGGACCTCGTGCAGCTCGACTACCTCTATGTGGCGTCCTGGTCGCTGTGGTGGGACCTCAAGATCACCTTCGAGACCCCCATGACGATGGCCCGGGGTATCGGCGCCTACTGAGCCGGTTCGCCTCGCCCGTTGGGCCGGGCGCCCCGGACACCTGCGAAACGCAACGGGTTTCGCTCCCGTTGTTTACCCCTTTGCCTTCATGAGGGTTGCCGCGAAGGAGCACGCGCAAGAGACCGTATCAGCCTCCGTTTCACTGTCGTTCGAGTTCACTGTCGTTCGACATCGCTGGGCGGTGCGGCGTGGCACTTCCGGTCTCGGCCAGGGAGGCGTTCGATCGGGCGGCAGCTTCGGGTTTCATCTCCATGAACTGGCGCGGCCGGCCCCTCGTCTCGTATCGGACCATTGTCGAGCTAATCTCGAACACGACCACGTCCAGGGGGCCTCAGGATCCGGGCCGAAGAAGACCTCAACTACTACGAGACCGGCACCACGGTCAGCGCGGCCCCACTCGCCGTTGTGCCCCTTGTGCCGCACAAGTTCCACGGAGACTGGAACTACACGATTGCGCAATCACTCAATCGGTGAGCCCTTAGCGCGTTTGACAGGGAGATAGATGCTTGACCGGGAAGGGCTCGTCCGCGCACTCACGTTGGAGGAGAAGTGCTCCCTGACGGCGGGGGGTACGTGGTGGACGGTGCCCGCGGTCGAGCGGCTCGGCATCGGGTCGCTCAAGGTGTCGGACGGGCCGGCGGGGGTCCGGGGCGAGTCCATGATCGGGCGGCGGTCGCTGTCGCTCCCCTGCGGCATGGCCGTGGGGTCGACGTGGAACCCCGAGCTCGTGGGCGAGCTCGGCGCGGTGCTGGCGGCGGAGGCCCGGTCCAAGGGCGTGCACGTGGTGCTGGGACCGACGGTCTGCATCGTGCGAACGCCGCTGGCCGGACGGACGTTCGAGTCCTTCTCCGAGGACCCCTTGCTGGCGGCGCGCCTGGCGGTGGCCTACGTGCGGGGGGTGCAGGACGGCGGGGTCGGGTGCTGCATAAAGCACTTCGCCTGTAACGACCAGGAGTACGAGCGGATGACGATCTCGGCCGAAGTCGACCAGAGGACGCTCCACGAGATCCACCTGGTGCCCTTCGAGGCCGCCGTGCGTGAGGCCGGTGTCTGGGCCGTCATGACCGCGTACAACAAGCTGAACGGCACCTGGTGTGGCGAGCAGCCGGATCTGATCGCCGGGGTGCTGCGGCGGTCGTGGGGCTTCGACGGGCTGGTGATGTCGGACTGGTTCGGAACGCATTCGACGCGCGACGCGGCGGTCGCGGGCCTCGACCTCGAGATGCCCGGACCGGCGGCCTGGTTGGGGCCGCTGCTCGCCGACGCCGTGCGCGAAGGGACCGTCGACGAGGCGGTGGTCGACGAGAAGGCCATGCACATGCTCCTGCTCATGGAGCGGACGGGCGTGCTGGCGGGCGGCGGCCGCTCTGCCGACCCCGCAAAAATGGCCGAAAAGGAGGAGGACGACCCCGGGCGGCGGGCGGTGGCGCGGCGCGTGGCGGCCGAGGGCACCGTGCTCCTCGTCAACGACGGTCTGTTGCCGCTCGACGCCTCGGCGGGCGGCGTCCGCTCGGTGGCCGTCGTCGGGCCCAACGCCTCGCAGCTCGCGATGGGCGGCGGCAGCTCCGAGGTGACCCCGCACCGGCGCCGCAGCCTGGCCGAGGCGCTGGCCGAACGCCTGCCGGGCGTGACCGTCCTCTACGAGGCGGGGTGCCGCATCGACAAGGGCCTGCCGCCGCTGGACATGCGGCTGCTGCGTGACGCGTCGTTGCAGGTCGAGTACTTCGACAGCCCGGAGCGGCCGGCACTCGCGGGCGCGGCCGCACCCGTCGAGGCGGAGCTGGCGCATGCCCCCCGCGTCCTGTGGGTGGGCTCGCCGCGGCCGGGGCTGGTCGCCGGGCACTACGCGGTCCGGATCGGCGCGACCTTCACCCCGGACGCGAGCGGGACCTGGCGCCTGGGCCTGGAGAGCGCCGGGCGGTCTGTGCTGCGGCTCGACGGCGCGATCGTGGTCGACAACTCGGACCCCACCCGCGGCGAGAGCTTCTACGGCCTCGGGAGCGTGCTCGTCGAGGACGAGGTCGTCCTCGAGGGCGGCCGGTCACACGCGCTGTCCATAGAGGTGTGGCCGGTGTCGGAGCGGGTGCCCCTTCTCGGCGCTCGCTTGGTGGCCGGCCGGCCCGAGAGGGGTGACGAGTTCGAGCGCGCCGTCGAGGCGGCGCGCCGGGCCGACGTGGCCGTGGTGGTCGTCGGGTCGAACGGCCAGTGGGAGTCGGAGGGGCACGACCGGCCCGATCTGTCCCTGCCCGGCCGCCAGCGCGAACTGGTCGAGGCGGTGCTCGAGGCGAACCCGCGCACGGCGGTCGTCGTGAACGCCGGGTCGCCCGTGGAGATGCCGTGGGCGGAGCGGGCGGGCGCCGTGCTCGTGACGTGGTACCCGGGCGAGGAGGGCGCGGACGCGCTGGCCGACATGGTGGTGGGGGCGTCGGAACCGACCGGGCGGCTGCCCGTCAGCTTCCCCGCCCGGGCCGAGGACGGGCCGGCGGGCACGGCGGTGGAGCGGTACCCGGGCGTGGACGGGAAGGTGATGTACGAGGAAGGCGTGCTCGTCGGGTACCGCTATTACGAGACCGCCGTCGTGGCGCCGGCCTTCTGCTTCGGCCACGGCCTCTCCTATGGCGACATCGTCTACGACGAGGTCGACGTGACGACCGAACGGGTGCGCGTGCGGCTGGTCAACAAGGGCGAGCGTGCCGGGACGGAGGTGGTGCAGATCTACGTGCGGGCGCTCGACTCCCCCGTCGCCCGGCCCGACCGGGAGCTGACGGGGTTCGTGAAGGTGGCGGTGGATCCCGGCAAGCCGGAGACGGTCGAGGTGGAACTCGACGCTGCCGCTTTCCGGTACTGGGACGTGGACACAGAAGGTTGGCGGTCCGATCCGGGCCGTTACGAGGTGATGGTCGGGTCGTCGTCGCGCGACATCAAGGCGACGGTACCGATCGAGTGGGGTGAGGCGGCTTCTTGACGGACGAGCCCGGGCCGTCGGTCGCCGAGGCGGAGCGGCCGTGGACATGGACGTGGGACCGCCTGCTCATAGAGCCGCGGCGGCCGCAGGCGATCCGGGAGCGGTCCGACGCCCACTGGTTCGCCGTCGCCGCCGTGTGCGTGGGCGCTTTCATGGGGCAGCTGGACGCCTCCATCGTGACGGTCGCGCTTCCCACGCTGCAGCGGACCTTCGACGCCTCCATCGGGGCGGTGACGTGGGTGGGCCTGTCGTACCTGTTGGTGTTGGTGGCGAGCGTGACGGCGATCGGGCGGTTCGCGGACATGTGGGGGCGCAAGCTGCTCTACGTCTACGGGTTCCTGATCTTCGTTGGGGCGTCGGCGTTGTGCGGCGTGGCGCCGTCGCTCGGCCTGCTGTGCGGGGCGCGGGGCTTGCAGGCGATCGGGGCGGCGATGCTGCAGGCGAACTCGCTGGCCATCATCGTGCTGGTGGTGCCGGGACGGGCCTTGGGGCGGGCCATCGGGTTGCAGGGCGCGGCGCAGGCGCTGGGGCTGGCGATGGGCCCGACCGTGGGCGGCCTGCTGCTGGCGGCGGGCGGGTGGCGCTGGATCTTCTTCGTCAACGTGCCCTTCGGGCTGTTCGGGGCGGTGGCGGCGGTGCTGCTGGTGCCCCGATCGCGTGACCTGGCGGCGCGGGTGCGCTTCGACTGGGTGGGGCTGGCGTTGTTCTTCCCGGCGGTGGTGGCGCTGCTGTGTGGTATCTCGTTCGGGGCGTCGGAGGGGTGGAGCTCGGCGTTGATCGTGGGCCTGTTCGTGGCGTCCCTCGTCCTTGGATTTGGGTTCGTGTGGTGGGAGCGCAGGCAGCGGGACCCGATGCTCGACCTGCACCTGTTCCGGAACGGGCGCTTCTCGTCGGGGATTGCGAGTGGGATGGGGTCGTACCTCGTGATGTTCGGCGTGCTGCTGCTGGTGCCCTTCTACTTCGAGCGCGGGCTGGGCCTGGGGACGGCCCGGTCGGGGCTGGAGCTCATGGCGATGCCGCTGGCGTTCGGCGTGGTGGCGCCCCTGGCGGGACGACTGGCCGACCGGGTGGGGGCGCGGCCCTTGACCGTGACGGGGATGGCGCTGGTGGCGGCCGGGTTGGTCCTACTGGGGGCGTTTCGGCCGCCGACTTGGTGGTTCCTGGTCCTTTTGGCGCTCGTCGGGGTGGGGATGGGCCTGTTCACCTCGCCGAACAACGCGTCGATCATGGGTGCGGCGCCGGGACAGCAGGCCGGCGTGGCGTCGGGCGTGCTGAACATGACGCGCGGGATGGGGACGGCGCTGGGGCTGGCGCTGACGGGGTCGGTGTTCGTCGTGGCGGGGGGCGACATGGTCGGTGTCAGCGGGTCCGGGGCGTCGCACGCCTTCTCGGTGACGGCTTTCGTATTGGCCGGGGTGGCGGCGGCGTCCGGCGTGGTGTCGGCGCTGCGCTCGAACGGGAGGCTGGCGTCGGCGCCCTTGTCGTCGGTCGAATGACCGCGTGACGAAGATTTCTGCGCGCAACGTCGGCGGGGTGGTGGGACCGTTCTCCGGGCGATGGCAGAGACCCCGGCCCCCGACCCGAACCTCCTTCTGCTGGAGCCGTTGCTCGGCCCGGTCCCGGTGGCGTCGCTCTCCGACGAGGAGATGGGCCAGCGCCTGGACTTGCTCTTCCGCCTGCGGGCGGCGGCGGAGGGCCGCATCCTGGAGCTGCTGGGCGAGGCGGGGCGGCGGGAGTCGTTCAGGGAGGACGGCGCCACGGGGATCGAGCAGTGGGTGGTCGAGCGCTTCGGTGTCTCGCAGCCGACGGCCCGGGCCTACGGGCACGTGGCCGAGCGGGTGTGGGACTTCCCGCACCTGACGGCGTCGCTGTGCGAGGGGGAGATCAGCTTTGACAAGCTGCGGACGGTCATCGAGGTCGCCACGCCCGAGACCGAACGGGAGCTCCGGGCGCAGGCGAAGACGCGTTCGGTGCGCGAGCTCGCCGACCTCGTACGGTCGGTGCGGGCGGAGCGCGGCCCGGCGCTGGAGCGGCGGGCCGAGAAGGACTACGAGCTGCGGTCGTTGCGGTTCAACGACCAGTTCCGCACCGTGACGGCGCAGTTGCCTCCCGAGAGCTACGTCGAGACGAAGGCGTGTCTGGAGAGCCGGGCGCGTGAACTCCCGTCCGACGGTGAGACGGCCTGGGACCAGCGACTGTGCGATGCCTTCCTGCAGACGATCCGCTCGTCGGGGAACGGCGCGGGGACGTACGTCGTCGTGGCGCACGTCCCGCTGCGGGCGTTGGTCGACGAGGCGGGCCAGACGACGGACCTGGCCGGGGACCTGGAGCGGGGCGAGCTGATCAGCAGCGAGACGGTACGCCGGATCGCCTGCGACGCGACCATCACGATCGCGGTGGACGACGACGACGGCCACACGATGTACGAGGGGCGGACCCGGCGGGACCCGACGGGCGCCCAACGCAGGGAGGTATGGCGCCGGGACCGACATTGCCGCTTCCCGGGGTGTACCAACGCGACGTTCGCGCACGTCCACCACATGGTGCCCTGGGTGCCGGACGGGCTGACCGACCTTCCCAACCTGGTGTTGCTCTGCGAACACCACCATCGACGCCTGCACAGCAAGCAGTGGCGCATGTCCGGGGACGCGTGCAAGGAGCTGAGCTTCGTCGGGCCGACGGGGCGGGTGATGACCTCCCGGCCGTCGCCGATGTGGACCGCCGCGACCGATGGACGGGCAGGACGGGGCGGTACTACACCCGGTCGAGCTCCAGCATCTTGACGGTGTCCGACATGCGGCCCTGCGAGATCTGCCGGCCCGACTAGGGCTCCGCGACCTCAATGACGGGGTCGAACGGTTCGCCGCCGGGGGTGTACCGGCGGGCGGCCCGGACGAGGACGGCCCAGCCGGCGACCGCGTAAATGACGAACCCGACGCAGAGCCCGGCGGCGGCGGCCTGGACACCCCAGAGGACTGCGCCGCCCATGCAGCAGACGAACAGCAACGGGATCATGACGAGGGCGAGGTGGAGGTTCTCGCGGGCGGCCCGGATGGCCCGCAGTCCCGAGGTGGCGGCGCCGGAGATCGCGCTCAGGGCGAAGCTGAGCCCGATGAAGGGGACGAGGCGGCGGGCCGCCGGCCAGGCGGGGCCGAGGGCCTTCGTCATGGCGTGGACGGGCGCGAAGTAGACGGCGAGCATCCAGAGCACGGTGACCGCGGCGGTCGCCAGCCCGCCCACGAGGACGAACCGCATCGCCCGGCGCGTGTCCACCTGGAAGGCCTTGGCGGCCAGGGCGATCATGGCCGTAAGGATGCCGGCTCCCATGACGGCGATGGGGCCGAAGGCCAGCTGGGCCAGCTTGAACTGCCCGATGACGGCGACCGAGAAGACCAGGATGAACAGGTAGACGATCACGTACGTCCACGAGGTGACGAGCAACGACTGGCCGGCGAAGCGGACGCCGACCGCGCGCTCGGAGTGGTACCAGAAGCGGACCAGCTCGGCGACGCCGTGCCGGGCGACGTGGTTCCACAGCGCGTACAGACCGACGACGGCGCCGGCGGCGGCCCAGCCGCCGAAGATCCAGGGCAGCGTCGTGAGGCCGGCGTGGCGCAGGTCGACGTAGGTGCCGACGAAGATGAGGAGCCAGACCGTATCGAGCCAGATGGAATAGAGGGGGTTGTAGCGGCTTATCCCGATGTAGCGCGCGTAGTCCTGACAGGCCATGAGCGGGAACGCAGCCGCGAAGATCAGGAATGTGAGCCGGAACTCGGGGCTCAGCAGCAGGCCGGCGGCGGCGATGACGATGGAGACCGCGACGGCGTACAGCACCGCCGACACGAACCCCGCCTGCTCGAAGCGCCCCATGACCGTGTCGTCGGATTCGTGGCGGGTGAGGAGGCAGTCGCTGGTCAGGCTGCGGACCAAGGTCTGGGCCAGGATGTACGTGGTCGTAAGTACGGCGAACACGCCGAGGACGTGGGCGTCGCTGTAGTGGGCGACGATGATGGCGAGCGCGAAGTTCGACAGGCTCGAGGCACCCTGGTCGACGACCGTGAGCAGCATGACGCACTGCTTCGATGCGGTGGCACGCTTCGAGACGGGGACGACGTTCGATGGTGGCGATGGCGATGGCGGACGGCGGGCGCGGACGGCCCCTCCGTCCCGGGGGCGGGTGTGTACGTGGGTGGTCGGGATCGTCGTCATCGTCGAGCTGGTCGTGATCGCAGCCGCGCCGTCGGGAGCGTGACTGGGTTCGGTAGTCAGGCTCTCCATCGGTCAGGACATGTCAGCGGGTGATCGGCTCCGCCCCCGAGCTCATCTGGTCGAAGATCCACTTGTAGGTGTTCCGCAGGCCGTCCTCGAGGCTGATGGACGGGGCCCACCCGAGGCGCTCCCGGATGAGGGTGTTGTCGCTGTTGCGACCCCGGACGCCCTGAGGCGCCGTCAGGTCGTAGTGACGACGGAGCGTGACGCCGGCGAGCTCCTCGACGATGTCGACGAGCTCGTTGATCGTGACCAGCTGCTCGCTGCCGATGTTGAGCGGCTCCCGGACGTCGGACGCGGTCAGGCGCAGCGTCCCCTCCAGGCAGTCATCGATATACGTGAACGACCGCGTCTGCAGGCCGTCGCCCCAGATCTCTATCTCCTTGGTGCCGCTGAGCACGGCGGCCGCCACCTTGCGGCAGATGGCCGCCGGCGCCTTCTCCCGGCCGCCGTCGTACGTCGCCAGGGGCCCGTAGACGTTGTGGTAGCGGGCAACCCGGGTCTCGAGGCCGAAGTCCTCGTAGAAGTGGCGGCACATGCGCTCGCCGAAGAGCTTCTCCCACCCGTAGCCGTCCTCCGGCGTGGCCGGGTACGCATCCGCCTCCCGCAGCGGCTCGACCTCGGGCGACTCCTGCTTGCCCGCCGCGTACACGCACGCGGACGACGAGTAGAAGAAGCGCTGGACGCCGGCCTGGCGGGCCGCCTCGAGCATGTGCGTCGAGATCAACACCGACAGCATGCACAGCGCCTTGTTGTTCTCGATGAACCCCATGCCCCCCATGTCCGCGGCCAGGTTGTAGACGACGTCGACGCCTTCGCAGGCGTCGCGGCAGGCGGCGAGGTCCTGCAGGTCGGAGCAGCGGCTGTCGACGTCGTCGAAGCACTGGTACCACTGGTCGCGGGGGACCCGGTCGACGCCCCTGATGTCGCCTAACCCGCCCTCGCGCAGGCGCGCCACCAGGTGGCCGCCGATGAAGCCGCCGGCGCCGGTCACCAACACTCGTGTCATTGAGATCGGTCTCCCTTTCGTCGGAGCCGACGCCGCCGGGACACTGTCGTGTGCGGTCCAGCGGTGCCGCTGCGATCATGTCCGGTGCCCTCCACCGGAGCCTTCGTCTGGATGGTTTCTGCTTGGTTCAGCGCGTCAATTCGGTTACCTGGGTCAACGGGGTTAACTGGCAGCCCGCCGCGCCGGTTCTGCCCACGACCACGCGGTGGCTTCCACAAGGACCGGAAGTGCGTACGCGGGGGCGGCGACCGGGGCGTAGGCGTCGAAGAGCCGGAGGAACCGGTCGGCGGCCACCTCCGGGCTGAAGGTCTGTTCGGCGTAGCGGCGTCCGGCCTCGGCCATGCGCCGGCAGCGGGGGGCGTCGTTGAGGAGCTCCGCGACCTCGGGCGCGATGTCGCGGCGGTCGGCCGGATGGACGACCGCGCCGGCGCCGTGGGTGAGGAGGATGTCCGCCACGGAATTGTCGGGGGACAGGACTCCCACGACGGGGCGCTCGGCGCAGAGGTAGGTGAGGACCTTGGAGGGCACCGAGAAGCGGGAGGCGTCGGGCTCGAGGATGGCGACGAGGACGTCGGCGCTCGCCATGACGTCGGGCAGGTCCTCGTAGGGCTGGAAGTCGAGCAGGACGAGGTTGTCGGCCAGCTGGTCGCGCTTCCACTCCTCGAGCCACTCGCGGCCCTTGCCCTCGGAGACGACGACGAGGCGGGCGTCGGGGTGCGAGACGCGGAGCTGCGCCGAGATGAGGGCGAGGATGGACGGGTCGTGCTTGAGCCCGAGGGTCCCCGAGTACAGGACGACGGGGCGGCCGCGCAGGCCCATGCGGTCGGACCACTGGTTGCGGCGGGGGCGGACGGGGAGCTCGTCTATGGGCGCCCAGTTCGGGACAACAGTCGTCTTGTGCGCGACGCCCCACGCACCGAGGCGTTCGACGAAGGTGGGCGAGATGGCGACGATGGCGGCGCTGCGCTGTGCGATGGTGCGCTCGACGCGGGCGGCGAGGCGGGCGATGACACGCCCGACGATGGGCAGGCGGTTCCGCGCGGTGGCGCCGATGGCCTCGGAGTAGATGTCCTGCTGCCAGAACACCATGGGGATGCCCCGACGGGAGAGCCGCCGGGCGAGGCACGCGTGCGCGAGGAGGGGCACGTTGCTGATGACCGCGACCGCCGGTCTGTGGGCGGCGATGTGACGGGCGGCGGTGCGGCCGTAGGCGAGCTCCTGGCGGATGCGGGTGAAGAACGAGTACTTGTCGAACGTGTCCCGCATCGGGACGGACTCGAAGCGGAGGGTGTCGGGGTCGCCGGCCTGGTGGCGGAGTGAGCCCCGGCCCGTGGTGTAGGAGGGGCAGTGCTGGTGGGTGACGTGGTATCCACGGCGGGCGAGGGCGCGGCTGAGCTGGGCCTGCCCGGGATGGCCGGAGTAGTCGTGGACGACGACGCGCGAAGACGGCGAAGTGTCGCGGCCGTGCAGCCCTGCCATGTCACCCCCGGTCCTCGTGTGAATCCGCTCACGTGGGTAACTGGCTGGGGCGCGGAACCTTGCCGTGACGGGGGGTGGTTTCTACGAGGTCGTGAATGGCAATGGGAGTTGCAAGAGGGCCGGACCGTTCAGAGCAGGTCGTCGAGAAACCGGGCGACGGCGGCGGGGTCGACGCGCACGTCGGACGCGACGCCGTTGTTGCTCGACCGAACGCGCGTTGGGAGCCCATCGCCAATGACGTAGTGGTAGCGCAGGCCTTCGACCGTCGAGGCCAGGGCCCAGTAGCAGACGTTGACGTATTCCGGGGGGAACAGCTCGACGACGGCGGCACCGGGCGGGCAGAACGCGATGTTCGTCAGGCCGGCACCGTGGGCGCCGACGACGCACTGGGCCTCGGCGAAGAGGCGAATCTGCTCCGCGACCGGCAGTTCTCCGGGGTCGACGCGGACGAAGCCGTGGGGCTCGAGCGCCTGCAACAGCTCGGCCTCGTTGTCGACCCGGCGGGTGTGCTTGGAAGCCCCCCGCGTCACGTAGAGGCGGCGGGACGGGGTGGCCGTCCCGGAAGGGAGGAAGTGGGCACGCAACCACGGGACGATCCAGGGGGGCGTGCGCAGGTGGGCGTCGGGGACAGAGGGGACGACCAGCTCGGCAGCGCGGACGTGGGGGTAGCGCAGGCAGCGTTCGGCGGGGATGCCGAGGCGGTCGAGCAGCTCGGCCTGGAAGCGCGTGGTGCGGTTGACGACGAACACGGCGCGCTCGGTGTCCACGCCGGCCCGGCGGAGGAGTTCGAGCCGGGGCAGGACGTCAGTGAGGAAGTGGTAGTAGTTGTCGCTCCCCCGGGTGGTCAGGACGCTCACGGGGCCGGCGACGTCGTGGATCTCGGGGAGGCGGGCCCGCAGGAAGATCGGGTGTTGCGACGCGTGGAACGTCCCGTAGTACGGGGACAGGTCGTAGAGCAGGGTGTCGTCGGGCGTGACGACGGCGCCGTAGTGGTCGACGACCCGCCCGTGCGGGATGCGGGCGACGATCTTGGCCGGGATGTGCGCCAGCCGGTAGGCGGCGAACTGCGGGTGGCCGGCGGGGAGTCCTGCGGGCAGCGGGCGCTCGAGCTCGTAGACGGGCTCGACCTCGACGACGCCGATCCCGAGATCGGGATGGGTGCCGGCGTAGGCCGTCGTGGACTCGCTGAAATGGCGCGGGGCGCGGGCCGCTGTCCGGTACCGGGCAGGCGGCGGGTGACGGGGCCGACGGCCTGGGTCAGCCGGACGACTCCCGCCTTCGCGTACGGGAACAGCGGGCGGAGCTGGGACGGAAGTCGGATCATTGACGTGTCGTGTCGTACGCATGACGCGTACAGGGTGGGGCGAGACGCTACCTCCCCGGCCGCACCCGTTCGATCCCTCCCCGGCGCATCGGCTAGACACACACTCCGCATGGGCATCACCCGGACGATCTCACGCTCGACGTACTGGGTGCGAGAGATCTATGCGCACCCGGCCAACCAGGGCGCCCGCCTGGCCGCGGTACGTCGTGCGGCGCGCTGGCACTGGCGCACCCGGGGCGGCGCGCCGGTCGAGGCGCTCGTGACGGTCGACGGCCGGACCACGATCCTGGCCCGGCCGGGTCAGTTCAGCGCGGTGTGGACCCTGTACGACGGGATCCACGAGTGGGAGGAGCTGCAGTTCTGCTTCCGGTTCCTGCGGCCGGGCGACCTCTTCGTAGATGTCGGAGCCAACGTCGGGGTCTTCTCCGCGCTGGTGGGGACGCGCCTCCCGGGGGTACGGACCATTGCGATAGAGCCGTTCCCTCCCGTACGCGACGACCTCGTGACGAACCTGGGGTTGAACCACTTCGAAGGCCCGGTGACCATCGTCGGCGCCGCGGTCAGCGAGGAGCCCGGAGAGGCGGTCTTCGAGGTCCTCGAGCGGGACGTCCTCAACCGTCTGGCACCGCAGGGGGCGGTCGGCGAGTCGCAGGCGGGCCTACAGGTCGACGTGACCACGCTGGACGACCTCGTAGACGAGGTCCCAGCGCTGATCAAGATCGACGTCGAAGGGTCGGAACTCCTTGTCATGCGCGGGGCCCGTCGTCTGTTGAAGGAGCACTCCCCCGCCCTGTTGTTCGAGTTGTGCGGTCACGGATCGCAGTTCGGCGTGAGACCGGCCGACATCCGTTCCTTCCTCAGCGACTTCGGCTACGGCATCTACCTGCTGGACGGCGCACTCTCGCCGTGGGAGTCCGACGGCTTGCCCCCGACGCCCAACGTGGTGGCGTCGGCCGACATTGGCAGCGTCCGGGCCCGGTTGGAGTCTCCCGGTGATGCGCCGGCGACGCCGCCGGTGCCGGTACGCGTCTCGTATCGGCGGCGCACCACGGCCGGCGCTTCACGCTGAGGCTCCCGTGCGCCTCGTCGTGAACGCCGTACCGGCGCGTCGCGGCAGCCTCGGCGTCGTCACGGAGAACCTGCTCAGAGGGTGGGACGAGCTCGGAACGGACGACGAGATCCACGTCGTGCTACGTCCCGACGTCCCCCTCGACCTTCCCCCCGGGATCACGGTCCACCTCACGGGAGGCGCCCGGTTCGCCGCCATGGAGGCGCGCGTGCCGTCGTTGTGCCGCCGCGTGCGCGCAGAGGCCATGCTGGGCGTCACTCCGGCGACGACGATGGCGCCTCTCCCCTGCCCCCGGGCGATCATCGCGTTGGACCTGCGGCACGAACACCGCCCCGAGCAGTTCGCCACCAGGGCGCGCTGGATGCGGAGCACGAGCTACGCCATCGGGTACCGCCAGGCAGACGCGATCATTTGTATCTCGAACAGGACTCGCGACGACCTCCTGGCGTCGCATCCGCGGCTGCGGCGGCGGCGTGTCACGGTGGCTCAGCTGGGAGCCGACCACGTGCTGGCATGGCCCCCACGCGAGGCGAAGCCGGCTGGCTATGCCTTGGCGTTCGGGCAGTGGGGCAACAAGAACGTCGGCCTCGTGCTCGAGGCATGGCAGCTTCTGCGCACGCACGGGGACGCGGTTCCGCTCGTGATCGTCGGCGTGCCCGACGAGGGTCGGGACGCCGTGGAGGCGCAGATCCGGACAGGCGATCTCGACGAGATGGTGACAGTAAAACCCTGGCTCACCTCGGAGGAATTCCATCGTCAGTTCACCTCGGCCTCCCTGGTTGTCTTTCCCTCCGATTACGAGGGATTCGGATTGCCGGCCGTCGAGGCGATGCGACTCGGCATCCCCGTGGTGGTCACACCGGACCGAGCCCTCTTGGAGGTGACGGGCGGCCTGGCGTCGGTGATGGACGGCTGGGACGCCGAGGCGTTGGCCCGGGCCGTACCGAGCACGTTGCGCTCGAGCCCCGAAGCTCTCGCGGCGGCGCGCGACCATGCGTCGGTCCTGACATGGCGGAGGACGGCCGAGTCCGCGCGGGCGGCGATTCAGGCGATGCTCAGGCGCTAACGCGCCCGCCGGCGCCCGGTCAGCCGCGGCGCTTGGCGAAGACGACCAGTGCCATCCACATGGCCGTTGGCAGGTGGCGCTCGGTCGCAGCCACGAGCCGCCGGACGTGCGGCCATGGTTTGAAGTACTGCTCGAGTCCCGTTCGCCGCGCCACGGCCCACTCGAAGTCGGCGTCGAGAAGGCGGGCCAGGTCCTTACGGGTGTTCATGTTGTAGGTCGTCGGGAAGACGTCGAGTGCATCCCGACCGGGCTGGAGGTGGGCCACCGTCGAAGCGTGCCGGTGGTTCGGGACCACGCGGGCGATGGCAGCGAGCGGCGAGGTGCGGCTGATGGTGCGGGCAATGAACATGCCGCCGGGCCTGAGGACGCGGGCGAGCTCCCGGACGAAGTCCTCCGGGTCGGCCACGTGCTCCAGCACGAAGTCGCTCACGGCGAGGTCGGCGGACTCATCGCCGAGCGGCCAGTGCCCGTCCGGACCGATGAGGCGGAACTCGTCGATCACCGGGTTCTGCTTGCCGGTGTCCTCGATATCGATGCCGATGACCGTCCGACCCTCGCCGCGAAGGTCCTGCCAAGGCCCACCCGGCTGGTCCAGGTCAACAAGGGTGCCTCGACCACAGCCCACTTCGACAACCACCCGCGCCCGCGCCGCGACGGCTTGCGCGCTCACCATGAAGACGTGGGCGCTGTCGAGACCCAGGATCCGGTCATCGAACATTTCGCCCAGTCCGAGATAGTCGGCGGCACCGGGCCCCGCGTCAATCATGCGCGAGAACGGTAGCGCCCGTCGGAGCCTTCGTGATCGGGCGAAAACAGAGGGCGAGGAGGAAGGGCAGCCAGAGCCAGCGGTCGACCAGTTCGGGACCCTGCATCGCATCGACGAGCACCAGGATGCAACCGGCCAGGACGATGTCGCGCAGCGGCTCTCGATAGGACACGAGCCGGTGCATCGCCGATCCGAACATGAGCAGACCGCCCACAACCAGGAAGATGCCACCGCCATACCAGTAGAGGATGATGAGATTGTGCGCCGGATAGTACGCAGGGACGTACGGGTCGTAGTACACCGCGAGCGTCGTCGGATCGAGCCCGTGCCCGATGATGGGGCTCTGCACGATTCCGTTCCATGAGAGGATGATCGTCTCCTCGCGCGGTCCGACCGTGTTGTAGCCGGTGTTCGTGCCGGTCGTTGCTTCAATTCGGGCGATGGGATTCAGGTCTCCGGTCTGCAACGACGTCGCGAGGAGGTAGACGACGCCCAACGCCGCCACCACTGCGACGATCCGCCGCAGTGGTACACCGCGCCGGAGGAAGAGGACGATGCACCCGATGACCGTGCTGGCCATCCCTCCCACGCTGGCGCTGAAGATGAGCGCGCCCGCGAGGATGACGGCACAGGCGCCGAGGTACCAGAACCGGCGTCGCAAGCCGAGCTCGAGGATCAGACCGATGACAAAGACGAGGGCCAGGGCGAAGGACACCGCCGCAATGTTCGGCTGTGTGCTGAGCCCGATAGCCCGAGAGCCCTCGATTCCGGTCACATGCTCGTAGCCAAACGTGTGGAACTCGGTCTGCATGAACGCGACGAAGGCGGACGCCGCGGACCCGACGATGAACGCACCCATCGCAATCTGAATCCGTGTCGTCGTGTCCAGCAACTGACGCAACGTCCAGGCGAACAGAAAGAACAGGATGATTGCGTTGAGGACGACAACGAGAGAGGACGCCTTCGATATGGCCTGCGACGACGCGACGACGCCGGCCAGGACGAAAATGAACGCGCCGAAGTACCACCCTGGCGCCTTGGGAGCGCGTGGCGGCGGCCGCCGGCTCAGGATCAACAGCACGGAAGCCGCGAGGAGCAGCGCATCGCTGACGTCAAAGACCTTGCCGGCCCGGAACTTGAGCAAGGGCAAGAACACCATGCCGAGGTAGACGAGGCCCCGCGAGGTCTTGACGAAGAGGTCCTCGCGTGACCCGGTCCGGATCCGGGCCGGCGACGGTGACCGCAACGGCGCGTGCATCCCCTGCTCGTTCTGCACGCGCTTACGCTCCCTGTCCGGTCCGGCGCCACGGGGCACCGGGCACCCCCTGCTCGTTACTCACCAGGTCTTAGAACGGATGACCGTGCCGGCTTCCTACGCAGCATCCCGGCCGCCCTCGTCGGCCGTGCCTCACCCCTCGCGATGAGCCCAATCAGTCGTTGGGATGCACAAGAGAGAGATCTCGGGGCCGTTATCCCTGCGAGATGAAGGTTGCGGGCGAGGAAGAGCGGACGGCGCTTCACGAATTCCCGGAGTTCCAGATGGTGGGCGATTCCAGGTTCCAGGAGCCATCGGGGCTGCGCGAGTACGCCCTGCTGCTGTGGCGCAAGAAGTTGACGATCGTGGTGGTCGCCGCGCTGGCCGTCGGCCTGGTCCTCGCCTATTCGGTGATCACGACGAAGAGATACACCGCGACGGCGCAGCTGCTCCTGGAGCCGCCGATTTCGCAGACGCTCGTCGAGGCCAACTTCCCCACTTCGGGGGTGACGCTGCCCGACGTCCCTGACGGCATACAGGTGATCCAGAGCACGTCGGTCGCCGACATCGTGGCTCGGACGATCCCGAACCCTCCATCGGTCAAGGCCACCGAGGTGGGCACGACCGACGTGCTCCAGGTGGCTGCGACTTCTCCCAACCCGCAGACGGCGGCGCAGGCGGCGAACGCCTACGCAAGTTCGTACATCAGCTTCGAACGGAAGCAGACGCTCGACACCTTCGTCGCGGCGGAGCAGCAGATCGAGGGCAAGATCGACACCCTCCAGCTGGCGATCAACAACCTCAATAACACCATCCGTTCGGCACCCGCGACGGCGAACTTGACTCCCGACGAGACTCAGCTGGGGAGCCTGCAGACCCAGTTGGCGAACCTCCAGGACCAGTTGCAGAACTACCAGTTCTACGCCACCAACGGGACCGGCACCGAGGCCGGGCAGGTCATTTCGCAGGCAAGCGTCCCGACAAGCCCGTCGTCGCCCAAGACGCTCGAGTGGACGGTGCTCGCGTTGATCTTCGGGATCATCCTGGGCATCGGCGTCGTCCTCCTCGTCAACGCGCTCTCGACCAATCGGCGCTGACTTCCGCCACGCGTCCCGCCTGACCGCGGATGCGCGCGGCCGTTTGCAGGAGTTGCACGGCCAGGAGCGCGCCCACGCCCTCCCCGGAGCGCAACCGCAACGAGAGCAGCGGCTCGAGACCCAAGTGGGTGTTGACGACCCGATGCACCTGCTCCCTGCTCTCCTGGCCGGCGACGAGGTGCACGGCAACAGCCGGTTCGAGCGCGACCGCCACCAAGCCCGCCGCTGACGTCACCGCTCCGTCGAGAACGACGAGCGATCCGGCTTCGACCGCGCCCAAGGTGACGCCCGTCAGATAGGCCACCTCCGCCCCGCCCAGCGCGGCCAGCAGGACGAGCGGGTCGTCGAGATCGGCGTGCTCGGACGCGGCCCGGGCTAAGGCGATGGCCACGGCGTGGCGCTTACGTTCCACTGTGGCCATGTCGCCCCCGGCTCCGAGACCGACGGCATCGTCCACGGGGAGGCCCAGGCACGAGGCCACCAGCGCCGCCGCAACCGTGGTGTTGCCGATGCCGACCTCGCCCAGGGCGATGATCCGACCGCGTAGACGGAGACCGAGATCACGTCCGCCCCCGACCAAGGCGGCCACCGCGTCGCCGTTCAGCGCGTCGGCCATGACGAGGTCGCCCCGGCGCCCCGGCGGCCGGCACACGAGCGCGCCCTCGACCGGCTCCCCCGGCACCCCGGCGTCGACCGCGACCACGTCGGCGCCCACCAACCGGGCGGCCACCGCGCCCAACGATTCGCCCGCCACCGTGGCCTCGAGCACCTCCCGCGTGACCGAGTCCGCATACGTCGAGACACCGTGGCGGGTCACCGGGTGGCCGGTCGCGGCGATCACCGCCGTCACGGGGGCGTCGGCAGCTGCGCCGATGGCGGCCAGCCGGTCGACGGCCCGATCGAGCGCCCCGAGCGAGCCCGGCGACGTCAGAAGCACATCCGCCTCGTCGCGCGCCCCCACGACCGAGGCCGGCCGTGGCGCCTGCAGGTGGGACGGAGGCGGCGCCGCTGCGCCCTCGGTCCACCGCTCCCAGACCACGACCTCGGATAACGGCTGGCGCGCCGACCAGCCGGCGCGTTCGAGGCCGGGCTCGGGTGGGCGCTCGTCGGGCCAGCCGAGGCACAGCCACCCCAGGGTCTCAACCCCGGCGGGCAGGCCGACGAGCGCGGCGAGATCGTCCGGATCGAACAAGGTCACCCAGCCCGTGCCGACCCCTTCGGCCCGTGCGGCCAGCCACAGGTTCTCTATCGCACAGGCGCAGGACCACAGGTCGGCGTCGACGAACGTGGCGCGTCCGAGCACGCCCTGGGCCGGTGCCCTGCGGTCACAACAGACGACGACGCCGACCGGAGCCTCGCGAATGCCGTGGAGCTGGAGATCGAGCATCTGCCGTCCCGATCGGTCGGTCAACGTCGCTGCCTGGCGGTGCCACTGGCGGTCCGCGATGAGGGCGGCGCGGTCACGCGTCGACGGGTCGCGGACGATGACGAAGCGCCAGGGCTGGGAGTGGCCCACGGACGGAGCAGCGTGCGCCGCGCCGAGGATCCGCTCGAGCACGTCGGGATCCACGTCGTCGGGACGGAACCGGCGGATGTCGCGTCGGGCCTGCACCACCTCGTAAAAGGAAGCGCGGGCCTCTTCGCCGAAAGCCCAAGCATGGGGCGATTCCCGCCGGGCCCGGGCCGACGACGGGTCGCCCACCAGGGGGACAGGTCGCTGCCAGGTCACAGGACCCGCTCCCGATCGGCCGGAGAGACAGTCGATGCCGCACGCACTGGCTCCCCGACTCCCGCCGCGACGAGCGCGGCACGAAGTCGTTCGAGTCCCCCCTCCGACGGCACGGCGACGCGCGTCACTCCGGACAACCCGAAACTCGCGCAATCCCGCACGACCACACCGAACGGTGCCAGCACCTCGCGCAAGCCGCCCCGATCGACCAGGACCCAGTTAGCGTCGGAAGGTCGCACCGCCAGGCCATGCCGTTCAAGCAGGTCGCGCAGCGCACCGCGCAGGTCGGCGACGGCGCGGCGCCAGCCGGGAAGGTCGACGGCGTCGAGGAGGTCGGGCAGCGCCGATGCGGCCAGGCCACCGACCGACCATGCGGGTTGGCGGGCGCGGCAGCGTTCGATCAGGTACGGATCGGCGAGCACGTATCCGAGCCTGAGGCCTGGGCACGCGAGCAGCTTCGTCAGAGACCCGACGACCGGCACGCCGTCGCCACGCGTCCAGGACCCGGCCGCGAGGGGGTAGAAGGCCTCGTCCCAGACGTCCGCAGTCTCCTCGGCCCGGGCCAACAGTCCGCTCGGGCTCCGTGGATTGGAGCGCCATAAAGGCACGTCGGCACCGGCGCCGTCTCGCGGGTGCAGCCCGAACTCGGGCTCTTCGACGTGCCCACCGAGCTCCGCCGCGACGAGCGCGATGGCCTCGGCGCCGCCGTTGGTCAGCAGCAGCCGGCTCGGGTCGACACCCATGGCGCCGGCGAGCGCAGACGTCGCGTCGCTGGTGTCCGGATAACGCCGCAGCGCCGGCAGATGGCGACGCAGCACAGGCGTCGGGTCCGGCGCGAGCGGGTTGAGCGACTGCGACAGGTCGAGGAGTGACTCTGGATCGAGGCCGAGTGCCCGGGCCACCGCCGGGCCATCGCCGCCGTGAGGTCCGGCAGGGGGCGGAATCCGCGTCACCGGACCGCTCCCACCGCGCCCACCCAGCGCGCGCACCCGATCACGGCGAGGCCGGCGGCCAGCGCGGCGCTCACGTCACGTGAGAGCCGAACCGCAGCCTCTATGTCCATCACTTCGACGCCGCGCCCTGAACCCAGAATGGGACGCGCCTCGACCCGTTCCCCGTAGTGGTTGACGCCGCCGAGCCGCACGCCCAGGGCGGCGGCGAAAGCGGCCTCGGCGACCCCTGCGTTGGGCGACGGATGGGCCGGTGCCTGATCCCTCACCGCAGCCCACACGGCGCGGGCCGCCCCCGGCCGGACGAGCGCCACCAGCACGGCTGTGAGACGTGCCGGTACCCAGGCCGCCACGTCGTCGAGACGGGCGCTGGCCCAGCCGTAGTTCAGGTAGCGACTGTTCGGGTGGCCCACCATGGAGTCGAGCGTGTTCACCGCCCGGTATCCGAGCGCACCCGGGGCACCCGCGACCGCGCCCCACACGGCCGGCGCCACGACCGCGTCGACGGTGTTCTCCGCGACCGACTCGACGACCGCTCGGGCCATCTCTGCGGTCCCGAGTCCCGCTGCATCGCGCCCCACGAGCGCCGGCAGTAGCTCGCGCGCCCGGACGGTGTCTCCGGCGGCCAGGGACTCGCCGACCTCGTTCGCCGCCGTCCCCAGCGCGCGGCCGGCCACAGCCGAGGACGTGGCCAACGCCGTCGACTTCACCAGGGCGCCGGCCCCCAGTCCCAGCGCGACACCCGCCGCCGCGTGCACGAGCCCGGCAAACTTGCCATCCCGATGGAGGCGCCGTTCCAGACTCGTCATGACGAACCCGAAGAGGACCACCGGGTGCACGGACCCCGGAGGCTCCGGCACCAGGCGGTCGAGCAGAACGCCGGCGGCCGCGCCCAGGGGCCAGGGCAGGCGCCGATGCGGGAGCCGTCCCCTCATCGCGCCGCCAGCACAAGCAACCCGACGGTCTCGGCGATGACCCCGCCTGCTCCCAGGACGTCTCCCGTGTACCCACCGAGGCGCCGTGCGGCGAACCAGACGACGAGGGTCATGGCGACGATCTCACCCGCGACCACAGCCAGGCCGCGACCGCCCGCTCCAACCACCGCGAGCCCCACGGTGGTGCACAGTCCGTAGGCCGCCGTCGGCAGCCAGGTGGATACCCCGCCGACTGCGTCCCGGAACGCCGACGCGGTGCCGCCGTCCTCGGCGTGAGCATAGGGAACGGCGCGCGCCACCACGGCCATCATGGTGCGTGATCCGCACCAGAGGGCCACGACGACCCACACCCGCACGGGTGCTGCCGCGAGCGCCGTCGTGCGCAACGCCAGCACCAGCACGAGCGCCACCGCACCGAACGCCCCGATCCTCGGGTCGGCCATGATCTCCAGGCGCTTGTCGCGCTCGACCGCCGGGAGCAGCCCATCCGCCGCATCGGCCAGCCCGTCGAGGTGCAGACCACCCGTCACCGCAGCGTCCACCGCAACCGCGACAACCGCGGCGACGGCTGCGGGCCACACCCGAGCCGCTGCCCACCACGCGCCTCCAACGATGGCACCGACCGCAAGACCGACCACCGGGAACCAACTCAAGGTCCGTGTGTTCGGCGTCGCCGCCCGACCTAAGACCGTCAGGAACGACAGCGCCCGCTTCATGTCCCCCGCCCCGCAGCGTCCGTGACGGCCGGCAGGTCCAGGATCCGGCCCGCCACGACGAGACAAACGCGGTCGGCCACCGACGCCACCGCATGATTCAACGCGCCCAGCGCGTCCTGAAAGCGGTGTCCCTCGGGCGTGGACGGGTGGACCGACATCCCGACCTCGTCGGAGACGAGCACGGTGTCGCCTTGGCGCGCGCCCAGCGCCTCGCAGAGCGCGTCCGCGTCCGCGTCCATGGCAGGGCGTCCCCCTACCCACGGACCCAGGGAGTCGACCAGGACCGTGCCCGAGAGCGACGTCAACAGCGTGGCCAGGTCCTCTCCCGCGTCGACCGTCGCCCAGGCCGGGTCCCGGCGGCGCCGGTGCGCCGCGACGCGAGCTTCGAGCGCCGGGTCTCCCACTGGGACCATGGTGGCGACGTAGGTCACGGGTGGCGCGTGCTTCGCCGCGAGTGCCTCGGCCACCGCGGACTTGCCCGACCGGGCACCGCCCAGCACCAGGGTGATCACGTCACGTCTCCGACCGGATCGCCTCGTACACGCACCGGGCCACCTTCGCGCCGTACACCGAGCGTGGTCCCCCGAACGGTTCCGGGGCCGCCGCTCCCTCGGGGGGACACAACACCGTCACTGCGTCCGACGCCGTCCCCGTCCCGCACACACGCCCGTCGAGCAAGGCCTGCACCTTTGCCTCGGTCACAGTACAGAGGAGGTTGGCCAACGCCGCGTCCGTGTGCGGCACCGGCACGAACGCCACCACGTTCACGGTCCCCGGGCCGACGGGGCCGACGGCGCCCTCAGCGCCCACTGGCTCGTCGTCGGGCGACACCGCCCACACCGGCCACCGAAGCCCGACGGTCGTCTCCACCCGCACGCCGTCCTCCTCGGCCGCGGTGACGCCGGCCACCATGGCCGCCGTCAGCATCCCGACGCCCGCACCGGACAAGTCGAGGGCGGCGGTCACCTCGGCGACGTGGGCCACGAGGTCCTGGCGCGCGTAGCCCGCGGGGACCTGCACGTTCAGTACCCAGTTCCGGGCGCCGAGGCCGCCCCCGACGGGCGCCGTGGACAGGGCGCGTAGAGGAAACGGCAGGCGCCAGCACAGGGCGGCGACGCCCAGGGACGACGCGCCGTCGAACGCGTGCAGCTCGGACGCGGGCGCCGTCAATACTCGATCCCCTTCATGGCGCGCACCCCGCGCTCGTACGCGTGCTTCACCTTGCGCATCTCGGTCACGGTGTCCGCGAGCTCGACCAACTCGGGCGGTGCATCCCGCCCGGTCACGACCACATTCGTCTTGGGAGCCCGGCTGCGGATCCCCTCGACCACCTCGGCCGCGGCAACCCATCCGTAGTTGATGACGTATGTCAACTCGTCCAGCACGAGCAGTTCGTAGGAACCCGACGCGAGCTTGCCCTTGGCCACCTGCCACGCGTGCACGTTCTTGGCCGCAGACTCGTCGAGGTCGGTCGACTCCCAGGTGAACCCGTCGCCGAGCGTCCACCAGTCCACGCCGAGATGCACGGCGAGCTTCTGCTCGCCCACTTTCCAGTCCCCGCTCTTCATGAACTGCACGACGCCGACACGCCACCCCCGGGCCCAGGCGCGGCCCATGACGCCGAACGCCGCCGTCGACTTCCCCTTGCCGTCCCCGGTGTTCACGACGACGACCGAATCGACCCGGTGCCGCACCGGCGGCTCCTCGTGCACCGGGAGCGGGACCCGCTGCACCGGTCCGCCGGCGCCACCGCCAGCGTCAACGTCGACGTCGACGTCAGCGTCCACATCGCTCATGGGCTCACCTCCTTCTGGCCTTCCTGAACAGTTTCCATCGCCGTCCCGTCCCGTCCCGCCGTCCCCGTCCGCCGCGGCGCGATCACCAAGTCACCGTCGTCGGTGCGGATGATGCGCACCGCACAGTCGTACGCCGACTCGAGCACGGATTCGTCGAGCACCTCGGGCGGCGTGCCAAAGGCGGCCACGGCTCCATCGGCCAGAAGCAGGAGCCGGTCGGCAAACTGGCCGGCCAGCGTGAGGTCGTGCATGGCGCTCACCACCGTGAGCCCCCACTCCCGACGCAGCTCGTCGACGGTCTCGAGCGCATCGACCCGGCGGCCCAGGTCCAAGGCGCTCGTCGGCTCGTCCATGAGCAGCACCGGCGCCTCCTGGGCCAGCGCCCGCGCCAGCACCACCCGCTGGCGCTCGCCGCCGGACAGCGTCGAGAGGTGCCGCGTCGCCAGCTCGGCCAGCCCCAGCCGCGTCAGCAACGTCGAGCAGTGGGCCACGTCCGTCGAGGACTCGACCGACAGGTACGCGATGTGGGGGGTGCGCCCGAGCAGCGCGTAGTCGAACACCGGCATGTCGTCGGGCAGCTCCGGCGACTGGGGCACGTAGGCGACCGCGCGCGCCCGCTCGCGCCGGCTCATCCCCGCGGTCACCCGCCCGTCTATGCGGATTGCGCCCTCGTGCCCGGTCAATCCCGCCATCGCACGCAGCAGCGTGGTCTTCCCCGCGCCGTTGGCCCCGATCAGCCCGATCCACTCCCCCCGGCCCACCGACGCCGTGACGTCCCGCACCGCCACCCGGCCGCCGTAGCGCACTTCGACCGAGGACAGCTCGAGCACGGGGCGATCCGGTGCACTCCGTGACGCACCGGCCCGTCCGCCCCGGCGCGCCCGGGCCGCGCCCACCCGGTCGGAGAGGTCGGACAGGCGGATGACCGTGCCGAGGCGGGCCATCAGTCGCCCCCCGCTCCGGCGCCTGTCCCGGCCCCGACACTCCGCGAGGCCCGTCGCGAGACCAGCACGATGAGGAAGAACGGGGCCCCGATGCACGCGGTCACCACACCGATCGGGACCTCCGCCGGCGCCTGCACCGTGCGCGCCACCAAGTCGGCCGCGATCAGGAACGCGGCACCGCCCAGCATGGAGACCGGCACGACCACCCGGTAGCTCGCACCCGCCGTGAGCCGCACGGTGTGCGCCACGATGATCCCCACGAACCCGATCAGCCCGCTCACCGACACCGCGGCCGCCGTCCCCAGCGTCGCCGCGCCGACGACGATCAAACGGGTCCGCGCCGGATGGATCCCCAGCGTCCCCGCTTCGTCCTCGCCCACCCGGAGGACATCGAGCATGCGACGGTGCGCCAGCAGGACCACGCCGCTCACGACGACGTACGGCAGGATCAGGGTCACGTCCGACCACGATGCCACCGAGAAGCTCCCGAGGATCCAGTTGTAGATCTGGCGGATCTGCTCGGCGTCCCGTTGCTGCAGATAGGTCTGGATAGCCGTCAGCAGCGCCGCCACGGCGACACCGGCCAGCACGATGGAGCGCCCCCAGGCGCGCCGCCCGCCGGCCACCCCGATCACGTACGTCGCCGCCACCGCCAGCGACCCGCCGAGGAAGGCGAAGACCGGCAGCCAGGTCGACGAGTCGCCGCCGTAGACGATCTCGATCGTGGCGCCCAACCCCGCGCCCGCGGCGACACCGAGCAGGTAGGGATCGGCCAGCGGGTTCCGGAAGATCCCCTGGTACGCGGCCCCTCCGGTCGCGAGCATGGCGCCCACCAGCCCGGCCAGCACGACGCGCGGCAGCCGCAGCTGCCACACGATCGCCTGGTTGATCGCCGGCGTGCTCGTGTGGAAGTGCAGGAACGGCACGTGTGCCAGCAGCGTGCCGAAGACCTGGGACGGCGGCACCGCCACCGGTCCGATACAGACCGCGACGAGGGCGACGCCGATCATGATGACGGCCGCCACCACCATCGGGACCCAGGTGCGGCGGGCACCCGGCCCGCGCACATCCGGCAGCGGCGGGAGCAGCGGCACGCCGCTGGGCGCCGCGGACGCCGCGGGCGCCGCGGTCGCAAGGGGGGTGGGCGCCGCGGGCGCCGCGGTCACAGAGGCCGCGGTCGCCGGGGCGGCGGTCGCAGACGGCGCAGGCCGCGCGGGGACGGTCACCCCGTCCCCGATCCCGGGACGGGGTGCTGGCGCAGCTCGGCCGCCACCTCGGAGAGCAGGATCACGATCCGCGGACCCCAGCGCGACGCGATGTCGTCGTTGAGTTTGAGGACGCGACCGGTCTTCACCGCCGACAGGTTCGACCACCCGGGTCGCGCGGCCACGGTGGCCGGCGACTGCGCACAGCAGATGGTGTCGGCGAGGAGGATGTAATCCGGGTTCGACTTCAAGATGAACTCGCCGCTCAACTGCGGATAACCGCCACTCGCCGCCGCGCCCTTGGCCGCGTCCGCGATGGAGTGCAAGCCGAGCAGTGACAGCACCTGGCCGATGAACGTGCTCGATGTCTCCGAGTAGTACGTCTGATCGAGCTCGTAGTAGTAGGTCTCCGCGTGCGCCGGCTTGTGCACCGACCGCACGATCTGCGCGATCTGGCCCTTGATCTTCGTGACCTCCGCCTGGGCCTGCGGGAGGTGGCCGGTCGCCTTCCCGAGCTCGTCGAACTGCGCGTACTCCTGCGCCAGGTCGGACGCGGCGGGGTCGCTCAGCACCGGGATGCCCAGTGCGTTCAGCTGCCGGTCCAGGCCGGGGGCCTCGTCGGAGACGACCACCAGGTCCGGCTTGTACGTGGCGATGGCCTCGACGTTGGGGTTGTTGCCGTCGAGGCTCGTCTTCGGCGCGTTCGTCGGGTAGTCGGAGTACTTGTCGACGGCCTTGACCTGCGCGCCCGCGCCAATGGCGTAGAGCATCTCGGTCGCGGTCGGCGACATCGACACGATCGCCGTGGGCCGGCTCGTGATCCGCACGTTGCCGTTGGCCGCGTGCACGGTCAGCGGGTACGCAGTAGAGGTCGATGCGCCGGCGGGGCCGGTAAGAAGTGAGCCCGCCAGTAAGGGTCCGGCGCAGAAGAGCGCGGTGACCACAGCCAAACGGGGCCTGAGCCTGGTGAACATTGGTCGGTCATCCTCCATCGTGTGCGCGGAGGACGAAATGCGCCCGCTGCGGCACCCGACGGGAGCCGAACGAACCGCCCTTCGTCCGAGGGACTGGTCGTCGACCCAAGTCAGGCGGCTGGGCTCGTCCCCTGCGGGACCTCACCATTGCGGGACAGCGCCGGATTCCGACCGGACTTCGCTGAGCCTGGGCCGCTCCGTTGCCGGAGCGATGGCACCGTATCGCAGCCGGGGGCGGCGGTCGAGGCCGGCGTTCTCCCTGCGTGTGGGCGTGGTCACCCGGCCCACCGCAGGTCAGGGCCCACACGGCCGTTCTCCCCGGCAGGAACGGATCACGTCCCGGCCCGTGGCGGGCGGCCGGGCCCGGGGGGCACCGAGTGATGCATGCGGCGCACCGCAACCAGCGGAGGCTGGGCGACAGGCTGAGCAAGTGGGGGAAGGGCACCATCCCGTGGCGTCTGGCCATGGGGGCCTGCGCGCTCGTCGTGACGTTGTCGGCCTTCCTCGTCGCGCCCTTCGTGCCCGGGCCGGGCGGGACGGCGGCGCACGGACGGGGGCACGGGACGACGGCGCTGGCCTCCGACTCGGCCGCCGCCAGCGACGCGCCCACCGCGAACCAGGCGGCCGCGCCGGACGCCGCGGGCGTGACGTGGTCGCCCCAGCCCGCGACGTACGGCACCGGCTCGCTGCTCGACCTGCCCGTCACCATGCCGGACGGCACCGTGCTGCGCGCCGACGTCTACTACCCCACCCTCGCCGCGGGGTCGGACACGCCGGCGCCCGGGCCGTTCCCGGTGCTGCTGCAGCAGACCCCGTACGGCAAGGAGTTCATCGTGTACGCGTCGGCGCTGGCGAACACCAACGTCGACTACCTGGTCCACCGGGGCTACATCGTCGTCGTCGCCGACGTGCGGGGCACGGGCGACTCGGGCGGGAACTTCGACCTCTTCGACCCCGTCCAGTCGACCGACGGCGTGACCTTGGCCAAGTGGGCGGCCGCGCTGCCCGACTCCGACGGCAAGGTCGGGCTCTTCGGCGAGTCGTACATGGGCGTCAACCAGTTCCAGACGGTGTCGGCGGCGGGGGCTGACTCGCCGATCAAGGCCATGTTCCCGGTCATCGCCGGCAACGACCTGTACGCCGACACCGTCACCCAGGGCGGCATCCCCGACACCGAGTTCGCCGCGACCTACGTGGCACTGCTGTCGGGGCTGAACCTGACCAACCCGGCGCTGCAGCCGCTCATCGCGGCGCTCAAGAGCGGCAACCCGGCGACGCTGGAACAGGGCCTGGCCGGGCTCGCCCCGACGACGGTGGCGCACAGCCCGGCGCTCGTGTCGTTCCTGAAGCTGGTGGCGGCGGTGGAGACCGGGAGCGGGACGGGCGCGTTCGACGACGCCTACTGGGTGGCGCGGAGCCCGGCGCACGACCTGTCGGCGGTGGTGGCCGACCACGTCCCGGCCTTCATGGTCGGCGGCTGGAACGACCTCTTCGAATCGGGCGAGCCGATGAACTACGTCGGCCTGCAGAACCTCTTCGAGGGGCGCCCGCAGGACGCGGCCATGACGGCGAACCAGCCGGTGACGGCGCGCTACCAGCTGCTCATGGGGCCCTGGCAGCACCTGACGACCGGCTCGGGCGTGAACCTGTCGGCGGTGGAGCTCGAGTGGTTCGACACCTGGCTGCTCAACGAGACGACGCCGCTGTCGACGACGACCACGCCGCTGCACCTGGATATCCAGGGCCCGAATTCCTGGGTGGACGCCACTTCCTGGCCGCTGCCGGGTGCGACGCCGACCGCCTACTACTTCGGGCCGGGCCGGTCCGGGTCGGACAGCGGGTCGCCCAACGACGGGACGCTGACGACGACGGCGCCGGGCGGGACGGGGGCCGGGACGGGGTCGGACACGATCCGGTACGTCGGGGTGTCGAGCCCGTGCGACATCCAGACGGACCAGTGGGGCGCGGGGGCGCTGGCCCTCGGGTTCCAGTCCTTCGACACCAACAACCCGTGCGACCTCGACGACGTGACGCTGGGGACCGGGCCGGGCGCGCTGACGTATACGACCCCGGCCTTCTCCTCGCCCGAGGTGGTGGCGGGGCCGATCGACGCCACCCTCTACGTGGACGCCGACACGACCGACACCGAGCTGGCGGCCACGGTCGAGGCGGTGGCGCCGTCCGGGCAGAGCCTGCCGCTGTCGTCGGGGGCGCTCCTGGGGTCGCAGCGCGCCGAGGACGAGGCGGCGACGTGGACGGCGTGGAACGGGCTGCCCCTGCTGGCGGTGCACCCGCTCACGGCGGCATCGCAGCAGCCGGTCGTGCCCGGGACGGTGACCCGCGAGGACATCGCGGTGTACCCGACCATGACGGAGGTCCCGGCCGGGTGGCGGCTGCGGGTGACCATCACCACCGCCGACACGCCGCACCTCTTCCCGGCCGCGGTGACGCTGCCGCATCTCGCCGGGGGCGTCTACCAGGTCGAACGCAGCGCCGGCCAGGCCTCGGTGCTCAACGTGCCGCTGGCGCCGCGGTCGGCCTTCCCGACAGCCTGCGGCACCCTGTGCAGCCCGGCCGGCCCCTGACCTGCCCCGACGGCCCCGGGTAAGGCCCTCCGCACCTCCCGTACCATGGGCGGGTGACGCAGGCCGACCGAGACGACCGACCTCGTGACGAGGTCGGCGGCGGCGTGGTCGGCGACGGCGACGGCGGCGGCGACGGCGTTGGCAACGGCGTTGGCAGCGGCGAAGGGTCCATCTCCGTCGAGGAGATAGAGGACGCCCTTGTCGACGGGGACACCCCGGTCCCGGCCCGGCGGGGGACGGCGCGGGCGGCGCTCTCGCACCGGACCTTCCGCATCGTCTTCATCGGCGCCTTCGCGTCGAACATCGGCACCTGGATGCAGAACGTCGTCCTGGGTGCCTACGCCTACGACCTCACGCACTCGAGCACGTTCGTCGGCGTCATCATCTTCGCCCAGCTGGGGCCGACTCTGGTGCTGCCCATGGTCGGCGGATGGCTGGCCGACAAGGTGGACCGCACGCGGTTCCTCATCCTGCTGTCGCTCGAGCAGCTGGTCTTCTCGCTCGGGGTGGCGCTCGTGGTGCTGTCCCCGCACCCGTCGCACGTCCTGCTCGTGCTCATGGTACTGGGGGTCGGCTGTGGCAGCGCGATGTTCGGGCCCGCCTACGCCGCCGTCCTGCCCGGCCTCGTGGGCCGGGAGGACCTGCAGGGGGCGATCTCGCTCAACTCCGCTCAGATGAACGCATCCCGGGTGATCGGGCCCGTCATCGGGGGCGTCCTCTACTCGCTCATCGGGCCGGCGTGGGTGTTCGCCGGCAACGCGGCGACCTACCTCTTCGTCGTCGTCGCGCTGCTGATGGTCACGCTGCCCCTGGTTCCCCACCCGCCGCACGCGACCAGCCGCTGGCGCGAGCTCACCGCCGGCATCACGGTGGCGCGGCAGGACCGGGTGGTCGGCCGCTGTCTGCTGACGGTGTTCGTGTTCTCGCTGCTGGCGCTCGCCTTCATCGGGCAGATGCCGGTCGTGGCGGCGCACAACCTCGGCATCAACCTCTCCAAGTCCCCCGACTACGGCATCCTCTACGCCTGCTTCGGGGTCGGCGCGCTGGCGGGGGCGATCTCCATCGGGACGGTCTTCGCCTACACGTCCAAGCCGAAGCTGGTGCGGGTCTGCCTGGTCGGCTACTCGCTGACGCTGGTCGCCTTCGCCCTGGAGCGGAACCCGGTGCCGGCCTACGTCAACGTCGCCCTCGTGGGCGCCTTCTACTTCGCATTCATCACCGCACTGAACACGACGCTGCAGGCGCGGCTGGCCGAGAACGTCCGGGGCCGGGTCCTGGCGCTGTGGATGATGGGCTTCGGCGGGACGGTCGGGATCGGCAACCTGCTCATCGGTCCGGTGGTGGAGGCCGTCGGCATCACGACCGTCCTGCTCTTCGGCGCCGGCGTCGCCATGGTGCTGGCGTGGTACGCGGACGTTCGTGCCCCCGCGCCCGGGGTTCAGGTCGTGCTCGGGGCCGAGCTGGCCCAGTAGGCGTCGCGCAGCACCCTCTTGTAGAGCTTCCCGTTCTCGCCCCGCGGCAGCTCCTCGGTGAAGTCGACCGAGCGCGGGCACTTGTAGTGCGACAGATGGTCGCGACAGAACGTGATGATCTCTTCGGCGAGCTCGGGTGTGGGGTCGACCCCGGGCGCGGGCTGGACGACGGCCTTGACCTCCTCACCCATTTCGGGCTCTGGGATCCCGAAGACGGCGACGTCGGCCACCGCGGGGTGCAGCACGAGGACGTCCTCTATCTCCTGGGGGTAGATGTTCACGCCGCCTGACACGATCATGAAGAGCTTGCGGTCGGTCAGGTACAGGTAGCCCTCGCCGTCGAGGTGCCCGACGTCCCACAGCGTGCTCCACCCGTGGGCGTTGAACGTCTGGCGCGTCTTCTCGGGGTCGTTGTTGTACTCGAAGACGGGCGTGCCGGCCCGGGCGCCGAAATAGACGACGCCGTCCTCGCCCACGGGGAGCTCCTCGCCGTCGTCACCGCAGACGTGCACCTCGCCCCAGATCGCCTTTCCCACGGAGCCCGGGTGGGTGAGGGCCTCCTCGGAGGTGATCCAGGTCATGCCCAGGCCCTCGGTGCCCGAGTAGTACTCGTGGATGATCGGGCCCCACCACTCGATCATCCGGCGCTTCACCTCGGGCGCGCACGGCGCGGCGGCGTGGACCACCGAACGCAGCGACGAGAGGTCGTAGGCGGCGCGCACGGCGTCGGGCAGCTTGAGCATGCGGACGAACATGGTGGGGACGAACTGCGCGTGCGTGACCTTGTGTTCCTGCATCAGGGCGAGGCACTGCTCCGCATCGAAGTGCTCCATGACGACCGCGGTGCCGCCCATGCGGATGATGGTGCTCGACCAGACGAGCGGCGCCGAGTGGTACAGGGGGGCCGGGCTCAGGTACACGTCGCCCTCTCCGAAGCCCATGATGCGCGACAGCATCGGGACCAGGGTGGCGGAGGTCCCGAAGGGCTCGCCGCTCAGGTCACGGCGGACGCCCTTGGGGTGGCCGGTGGTGCCCGACGAGTACAGCATCGGGAAGCCCTCGACCTCGTGATCGAGCGGACGGCCGGGGTGGCCCGCGACGTACTCGTCAAACGAGGTGTAGCCGTCGACGGGGACGGGGTCGCCGTCGCCGATCAGCAGCCGCAGCCCGACCCCCGGCGTGAGCGGCACCAGTTCGGCGGCCAGGGAGGACAGCGCCGCCGAAGTGATCAGGACCGTCGCGCCGCAGTCGTTGACGATGTACGCGGCCTCCTCGGCGGCGAGGTGGGTGTTGACGAGCGTGTAATAGAGCCCCGAACGTTGCAGCCCGAAGGCGACCTCGTGGGTCCGGTGGTCGTTGGGCAGGACCACCGCCACGTGGTCGCCCGTACGCAGCCCGTACGCCACCAGCGCCTGGGCCAGGCGGCAGGAGCGTTCCTCGAGCTCGGCAAAGGTGACCACGTGGCCCGACGACGTGACGACGGCAGGCCGGTCCGGATGCGTGGCGGCATAAGTGGCGGGCCGGTACGGCGCCGGGGGCGCGGACGGGGTGGGGTCGGCAGCTGGGCTGGGCACCGCCCTCTTTTAGCCCAGCTCAGGGCTTCGATGCCCCCGGCCGGGCGTAGGGTGAGCGCTCTGGCGGCGTTGTCCAGGTGGAGCCGCCTGCGGGCGGGCCCGCCGGCCCACCGAAAAAACAGCGAATCCCGGACCCAACCACGTGACGACGCGCACCTACTGCACCATCCTCTCGACGAACTACCTCCCCAAGGCGCTCGCGCTGGGCGAAAGCCTGCGCCGGCACGAGGACGGCGCCACGCTCCGCATCCTCTTCATCGACCACGACTCGGACGAGGGGCTGCCGCAACTCGACGGGGTCGAGTGCCTGAGCACCGCCTCGCTCGGCCTCGGCCATCGGGCCGTGCTCCACTACGCGGCGACCTACGACTTGGTCGAGTTCGCCACCGCGGTCAAGCCGCTGCTGCTCGGAGCGCTACTCGACGATGCGGAGCAGGTCTTCTACCTCGACCCAGACACCTACGTGACCGCGCCGATGGTGGAGCTCGGCCCGGCCCTCGAGGCGTCGGACGGCGGCATCCTGCTCACCCCGCACTTCCTGGGCCCGCCGCCCGGCCACGGCGAGGCGTCGGACGGGCACATGCTGCTCGTCGGCGTCAACAATCTCGGCTTCTGCGGCGTGGACCGACGCACCCGCCCGATGCTCGACTGGTGGTGGGAGCACCTGCGAACCGAGTGCCTCTACGACCCGCTGGCCGGCCTGTTCGTCGACCAGAAGTGGATGGACATCGGCGCCAGCCACTTCCAGTCGGCGAGCTTCCGGCATGCCGGTTACAACGTGAGCGCGATCAATCTGCCCGAGCGCCCGATCGCGCAGGATGGCGACGGCTACTACATCGCGTCCACCGGCGACCGGCTCCGGCTCTTCCACTTCCACGCGTTCGATTCGAGCGCCCCTGAGGTGGTCTCCCAGCGGACGAGGGAGCTGCAGAAGAGCGAACTCGGCGACGACAGCGTCCTGCTCCAGCTCTGCAAGGAGTACGCCCAGGTCCTCTCAGGGTACGAGCAGAGCCTCCCGCCTGCGCCGCCTTACCCGTACGACACGGACACGCGGGGACGGGCGATTCCGCGGCAGCTGCGCCGCGCGTACCTGCGGGAGTCGCAGGGCAACGAATTGACGCTCCCCTGCCCCTTCCTGTCGGCGGACGCCGCGGCCTTTGACCGCTGGCGGCGGCGGGCCTGGAGGCCCATTGCCCGCGGGCTCCTGGGCGAGGTGGCCAAGTGCGTACGCATCGTCCTCCCCGAGCAGTACGAACGGGTGAAGACCCGTTTCCCCGCCCTCACCGACAAGCTGAACGACCGCTTCTCGGGCGGAGCCGGAAGCTGGGGCTAGGGGCTTCTCTCCCCTGCCGCCCTCAGGGCTCCTCGGGCTGCCTCCCTCGGGTAAACAGTCTTCAACCCGATCCCCCAATACGATCACTCCGTACCTCGCTGTGCCGGGTCAGTAGAGCGTGCAGCGCTCGCCGACGAGGGATGGAGTCGAATTGGGAGCGTCGACGCCCCCTCGGACAACCGTTGGTGGGACTGGCCCAAGGAAGAGGTCCGTGCCGCCGTGCCCGAGCTGGCGAACCGGGAGGTGGCTGCCTTCATTGCGTACGCCCGTGCGCGGGCACCTCTCATCAGGGTGGACCAGAGACGTGCCGCAGTCCCGGTGCGGGGGAACGGTCCGCGACCCGGGACCGGTTCCGCCCCGTGCCCCGACTCGTCCACGGCACTCCGGGAGGCGAGACCGGTGTTCCAGGAGTGGGCGGGGCCGGATGGCGTCGTCAACGGCGCCAGCCGTT
Organism: uncultured Acidimicrobiaceae bacterium; assembly: GCA_963834405.1. Classification (GTDB taxonomy): domain Bacteria; phylum Actinomycetota; class Acidimicrobiia; order Acidimicrobiales; family RAAP-2; genus Bog-473. The sequence goes on from CAWIBX010000007.1 coordinate 480,753, forward strand.
TCGCGCCCCGGGTGGGCTGACCACCGGCCGCCCGACGCTGTCACCTGGGTCTTTCTGCGGGTCGCCCGCGATGGAAGACCGCCAGCCGTTCCGGCAGCGGCCGCACCGCCTCCGCCGGGTTCCCTCGGTAGAACGTCAGCTCCTCGGTGAGCTGCGACGAGACCACCGACCCGGCCGCCACGACGCTGCGCGCCGGGATCCGGGTCCCCGCCGACAACAGGCACCCCGACATGGCGAGCGCGTAGTCGCCCAGCACCACCGACCCGGCCACGTACTTGGCTCGCGCCAGGTCGAACGTGTGGGTGAGGACGGTCGACCGGAAACCGGCAATGCAGGCGTACGGACCCAGCTCGAGGGAATCGACACAGTCGATGTAGTGGTACGACGCGATGAGGGCGTGCTCGGCCAGGTACACCGAGGGGTTACGGTCGGGCAACGTGTCGGTCGGATGGTCCCACCAGCCCTTGATCATGTTGCCCGAGCCGATGGTGGCGCCCTCGGCCAGGCGGAGTTCGTTGAGGTTGGTGATCACGTTGCGGCCACCGATTGACGCACCGGGCCCCATCGACACGTTCCGGACGGTCAGCACGCTCGGCCCGATGTACGCGGTCGGATGGATGTCCCATCCGTAGATGTGCCGGGCGATGATCCGCTTGAACGACATCGGCACACACGCGAAGAGGTAGGCCAACAGCATCCGCATCATCAACCCTCCATTTCCCGAACGGCGTCAACCATGCGGAAAGAACGTAGCCTTGTCGGGACGAGTGCCTTGCGTCTTTTAACCATGTTGACCAGGGACGACGTCCGCCGGACCACCGCGGCCACACCCCGCGGCGGGACCCGCGGCGAGCTAGTACTTCCGACGCCAGTAGGCGCCAAATCCGTCGATGTCGACGATCTTCTCTTCGATCCCGTTCGCCTCGCGGTAGTCGTGCACGGCCCGGCCGGCCTGGGACTGGTGGCTGCCGAAGTCGTCGATGATGCAGAAGCCGCCTGGAGACAGCTTCGGGTACAGCGCCTCGATGGCCTGCCAGGTCGACTCGTACATATCGCCGTCGAGGCGCATGACCGACAACGCATCAATCGGAGCATCCGGCAACGTGTCCTTGAACCAGCCGACGAGGAATTTGACGCGTTCGTCCAGTACGCCGTACCGCTCGAAGTTGTGGCGCACCTGGTCGGCGCCGACGCTCAGGCCACCACGAGTGTGGAGGTCATCGCCGGTGTCGGCGGGGTAGAGGCCGGCGTCGGGTGGCGGCAGGCCCTGAAAGGAGTCGGCCACCCAAACGACCCGGCTGGTGTCACCACGGCCCAGCAGGTTGGCCTTCATGAAGATGCAGGCGCCGCCGCGCCAGACGCCGGCTTCAATCAGATCGCCGGGCACGTCGTCGTCGATGACGGCTTGCACGCAGTGTTGGATGTTCTCCATGCGCCGCAGTCCGATCATCGACTCGGCCCGCGCCGGCCAGTCCCGTCCCACTTCCCGCAGGCTCGGGACGTAGGGCTTCTTGTACGCGATCTCGACGTTGACCCGTCTCGCCGCTTCGCCCACGTAGTTGGCCACCCGGCGCTTCCAGGACGTCGACCCCGCCGTACGGACTCCGCCGAGGATGCTGTCGTTGTCCTCGGCCAGTGCCCCGGTCAGGCTCCGCTTGAGAAGGTCCAGGTAGAGCGCTGTTGCGTCAGCGGTTTGGTCCACCATCGGAAAACATCCGCAACTGCCTCAACTTACGCCTCTTGGGCCCGTGGGAACCGCGCCGCCTCCTCAATCGCGTGGAGCGCGCTGCGCTCTCCGGCGCCGTACTCCCCGCGGTGGAAGAAACCGAGCGTCCCGGGCAGGCGCCGGACCGCCTCGGCGGGATTGCCGCTGTAGAACGTCAGCTCCTCGGTGAGGGGGGTGTTGACCACGGAGTTGGCCGAGACGATGCAGCGCGCAGGAACAGACGTCCCGCTGAGCAGGGTGGAGCCCGACATGACCGCGGCGTGGGCCCCTATCTCGACGGGACCCGTGACGTAGCGGTCGCGCACGAGATTGAGGCTATGGGTGAGGATCGTGCACCGGAACCCGGCGAGCGAGCTGTAGTCGCCGATCTCCACCCGGTCCGAGCAGTCGATGTCGTGCGCGACGGTGATCATGGCCTGCTTCCCCATGATGAGGGAGGGGCGCCGGTTCGGCGAATGCGGGAAGGGTTCGGAAGCCGGATCCGCAGTACGCGGGAACCCGGTGATCCAGTTGCGGGAAGCGATGCTCGCACCCTCGGCGAGCCACAGTTCCTCCAGGTCCTTGATGACGTTCAGCGGGCCGATGCTCGCACCCGGACCCATCGTCAGCTGACCCACAAGCACGACGCTCCGGCCGATATAGGCCGTGGGATGGACGTCCCACCCGAGCAGCCTCCGCCCCAGGTAGATCTTCAGTCGGGACGGGAGCACGATCATGCAAAATGCCAAGACGAGCCGCAAGCATCACTCCCTTCGTCCGTTTGTCCCTGGTGGAGAACGCAACTCTATCGAGAGCCCGCGACAGCTGGACCCTTCCAAACGGGGGGATCCGCGGTGGTGTCGCGCCGGGCGGAGGAACGGATGACGGGCACCGAGATTGAGGGTGGTTACGACCCGGCCGCCCACTATGACCACGTGCACCAAGCCTGGCGCCTCATCATGGGCGAGGAATTCCACTACGGCTACTTCGAGACGTCCGACACGCCGCTCGAAACGGCGACCGCGGCCTTGACCGGGCACATGCTGGAGCGCGCGCGGATCAGGGCGGGCGACCGGGTCCTCGACGTCGGCTGCGGAGCCGGCCGACAGTCCTGCGATCTGGCGGCCCGGCACGAAGCCACCGTGCTGGGCATCACGACGAGCACCGAAGGCGTGGCGGCCGCGACCGCCCTGGCGGACGAGCGCGGGGTCGACGGCGCGCGGTTCGAAGAGCGTGACGGCACGGCGAACGGCCTCGCCGACGACTCGTTCGACGTCGCCTGGGTGCTCGAGTCGAGCCACCTCATGCGCGACCGCAAGGCGCTGCTGAGCGAGTGTGCCCGTGTACTGCGTGCCGGCGGGCGGCTCGTGCTCTGCGACATCGTCCGCCAGCGGGACATCCCCTTCCCGGAGGTCCGGGCTCGCCGCGAGGAATTTGCGACGCTCCGCGCCGCGTTCGGCGATGCCCACATGGAGCCTCTCGCCTCCTACGAGGCAACGCTGCGTGCGCTCGGGATGACGGTGACCGACTGCACCGACATCAGCACGGCCACGCTGCCGACCTTCGCAGCCTGGCGGGCCAACGTCGAGGCCCACGAGCCCGCCCTGCGCGGCCTCCTGGGCGAGCAGGGCGTCAACGACTTCGTGCAGGGGACGCAGATTCTCGAGGAGTTCTGGAACGACGACACCCTGGGCTACGGGATCCTCTCCGCCGTCAGGCCGGGCTGACCGATCTCCTCGACACGACCACCACGACCACCACGACCACCCAGCTTCACGTCCGCACGACCCAGTCCAAGTCCATCACCTTGACCACCACCAATCGAAAGGATCCATGCGTGGCCACAGAAAAGAGCAAGGCGAGAGCCGTCATCGGGCAATTCCTCGAGCGCTCTGACAAGCAGGTCGACGGCTGGTCGGACGACACCGCCCTGTGGGGCAACGGCCTCGGGCTCGATTCGCTCGAGGCTGCGGAACTGTCCGCCATGCTCGAGGACGAATTCGGATCGGACCCCTTCTCGGCGGCAGGAGAGCTTCCAACGAGCGTCGGCGACATCCTGGCGTTCTATGCCCCGACCTAGCGCATGATCCTCCTGCTGCAAGCCGCGGCGGCGGCAACACCCGAGCACATCGCAGTAGTCACGCCGGAGGGTTCGCCCACGTTCGGCGAGTTGCTCGACGACGCCCGGCGCATCGCAGCGGCGCTCACCGCCCAGAAGATCACGCGCGTCGCTCTCGTCGAGCCCGACGCGGCCTGGGTGATCCGCCTGCTGGCGGGCGCCGCGTCGGCTGGTGTCGAATCCTGCCAGTACCAGGCGGACACCGACCCGCAGGAGTTCGCCGAGCAGGCCACCGCCCTCGGCCACCGGGTCGTGGTGACCAGGCGGACCGACCTCGAGGGCTCGCTGCGGATGGTGCGACCCGAGGAACTGTGCGCGACGCCGGCGCGGGCGTTCCGAGCAGTCGAGGACGGGCCCCAACCGGTCATGATCCGTACCACCGGCACGACGGGACTTCCCAAGGCCGCCCGCCACGACTGGCGCGTCCTCAGCAAGACGGTCGAGTCCGTCCGGCCTTCGCCGCAGCAGCGCTGGCTCCTGGCCTACGGGCCGCACCAATTCGCCGGCATCCAGGTGCTGCTGCACGTGTTGGCGACCCGGGCCCGTCTGGTCGCGCCGTTTCCCAGGCAACCGAGGGACGGCCTGGAGGCCATCGTCCGTCATCGCGTGACGTGTGTCAGCGCGACGCCGACGTACTGGCGTTTCCTGTTGGCCGAGGCCCGCGGCCAACAGGTCGAACTCCCGCCCCTGCAGCAAGTCACGCTCGGTGGCGAGGCGAGCCCGGGGGACCTCTTGCAGGAGCTCCGCTCGGCGTTTCCGAGCGCGCGGATCTCGCAGGTCTACGCCTCGACCGAATTCGGTTCGGTCACCTCGGTGAAGGACGGGATCCCCGGCATCGGCCTGGACGCCCTCTACAGCGAATCCAACCCGACTTCGAACATCCGGGTGCGCGCGGGAGAGCTGTGGGTCCGGACCACCGCGGGCATGTTGGGCTACGCCAACGAGCCCGACGACGCCGCCGGCGACTCTCCGGACCAGTCCGGGGACTGGACGGACTGGCGGTCCACTGGCGACCTGGTCGAGATCGTCGGCGATCGGCTCCTGTTCCGCGGCCGCGACTCCGAGGTGATCAATGTCGGTGGCATCAAGGTCCACCCGCTCCCGGTCGAGGAGCGGATCGCCGCCCTCGAAAGCGTGTCCGTCGCCCGGGTGTACGGGCGTCCCAACCCCGTGACCGGCGCCATCGTCGCCGCCGAGATCGTCCCGGCCGCGGGCGTGGCCGTCGCAGACATGGAGGAGATCCGCCGCGACATCAAGAGAGCGGTGGCGGACCTCCCCGGCGCCTGGCAGCCTCGCAGCGTCACTCTCGTCGACGCGATCGAGACCCGCGGTGGAAAGACCGTCAGAAGGATGGACCCGTGAGCACGAGTGAGGCCGAAACCAGGTCAGAGCAAACCCCCCGGGTAGCGCTGGTGACCGGCGGGAGCAAAGGCCTGGGCGCCGGCTTCGTCGACGCCTTCCTCCGTGACGGCTATACCGTCGAGACCTGCGCGCGCAGCAAGACCGACATCGTCCGCGCCCGGGAGGACGACCCCGACCTCAAGGAGCGGTACCACTTCACCACCGCGGACGTCTCGGACCCGGCCGAGGCCGACCGGTTCGTCAAGGAGGGTGCGGCGCGGCGCGGGCGCGTCGACGTCCTGGTCAACAACGCCGGCGTCGCCCGCGAGGGTGTCATCGGCCTCTTCGACAACGCCGCCCTCGATCAGGTCGTGGACCTGAACCTGAAGGGCACCGTCTACGTCACCCGGGCGGCGAGCCGCGTCATGCTCACCCGCCGCTCCGGAGCCATCATCAACATCTCCTCCGTCGTCGGGCTCTCGGGCTACCGCGGCCTCTCCGTCTACGGCGCCACCAAGGCGGCCCTCGACGGGTTCACCCGCGCCCTCGCCCGTGAGCTCGGCTCCCGCGGTATCACGGTGAACAGCGTCGCCCCCGGGTACCTCCGCACCGAAATGAGCCATGGCCTCGACGCCGACCAGCTCGGCCAGATCGCCCGACGCACGCCACTCGGACGCCTCGGCGAGCCCGAGGACGTCGCACGCGCCGTCCTCTTCCTGGCCGACCCGGCGAACACCTACATCACGGGCCAGGTGCTCGTCGTCGACGGCGGGCTGACCAGCTGACGACTAGCCCCGCTTCGGCGACCACTCCCACCGCCGCAGGCTGACGAAGACGCCGGCCGCTCCCCAGATCGCCATCACCAGCAGGTCGTTCCACGGCGACGTGCCCGGGATGCCGTTGAACGTGTCGACCGAGGCGGTGATGAGATGCCGGATCGGGAAGATGTCGGCGAAGGTGGCGAGACCTGAGCCCGCCTTGACCGGGAAGTACAAACCCGACAACGCCACCAGGATGAAGAAGACGAGGCTCACGATCGGCCCCGCGGAGTCCGCGTTGGGGACGAGCGTGCTCACCCCCACGCCCAACGACGTGAAGCAGAGCATGCCGACGACGAGGACGAGGATGAACAACGCGATGTCGTGGGGTCCGGTGACGCCGTAGCCGATCCATCCGACCAGCAGCACCAGGATGATCTGGATGCCCGCGACGATCATGGTGTTGATGAAGATGGCGGCGAGCAGCATCCACGTGGGCAGCGGGCTCAGGCGGACCCGCTTGAGCAGCCCCATCTCCCGCCGGTTCACCAGCGTGATGGCCAAGATGTTGAAGCACGCCGCCATCACCCCGTAGGCGGCGAACGCGGGCAGGTAGTACTGGCCGAGGTTGATGTGCGCCAGGTAGCTGACCGTTGAGTGCCGGGACGTCGACTCGAAGATCACGATGAACACCACGGAGAAGCCGATGGTGATCGCAGCGCCGACCGGGTTGAGCCAGAACGACAATTGCTCGAAGTAGACCTGCCGCGCCACCAACGGGAGGTCGCTCAGCCCGCGGAACGATCCCTTGACCGGTACGTCCGCCGATGCCGGTGCCGTCGTCATGACGACCGCCTCCCGGTCAGGTCCAGGTACACGTCCTCCAGCGATTCCCGCACCACCGTCAGGCCCTGCAGGGGGTGTCCGCCGGCGAGCGCCCAACCCGTCAGGTCGTGCAGGACCCGGACCTCGTCCTCGGTGTGGATCTGTACCAGCCCGTCTTCGACCGGACGCGCCCCCGCCACCGGCAGCTCGGCCGCCGCCAGACCGTCGGGTAGCCGGAAGGTGATGGTCACCGCGCCGAGGTCGCGCCCGCCGATGGACGACGGCGTCCCGCTGGCCACGATCTCCTGCCCGTAGAGCACGGCCACGCGGTCAGCCAGCGCCTCGACCTCGTCCATGTAGTGCGTCGTGAGCAGCACGGTCGTCCCCGCCCCCGCCAGCCGCTTGATCAGCTCCCACGTCTCGCGCCGCCCCGACGGGTCCAGTCCCGTCGTCGGCTCGTCGAGGAAGAGAAGCTCGGGGTTCCCGACGATGCCGAGGCCCACATCGAGGCGCCGCTGCTGTCCGCCCGACAGCCGCTTGATCCGCTCGTCGGCCTTCTCGGACAGCCCGATCAAATCGATCACTTGGTCGACCGGCCGCGGGTTCGGGTAGTAGCCGGCGTTGCGCGTCAGCACCTGCCGCACCGAGTAGTACGGCTCTATCGCCAGCTCCTGCAGGATCACACCGATACGCGTCCGGAGCCAGCGCTGCGTGGAGCGGTCCGCCGGATCGACCCCGAGCGTGCGCACGCGCCCGCCGCTGCGGTCACGAAAGCCCTCGAGGATCTCGACCGTGGTGGTCTTGCCGGCGCCGTTGGGTCCGAGCAGCGCGAACACCTCGCCCTTCTGCACGTCGAAGCTGACGTCGCGCACGGCCACGTTGTCGCCGTACGACTTCGCGAGATGCTCGACCATCACCGCCGGCACGGCAGCCTCCCGCACCTCTGCCCTTCGCGCATGGGCCAGACCATATCGGGGTCGCACGCGTACGCCGGGGGCAACCCCGCGCCCGGCGCGGGAGGGTCAGCGCAGCTTCACCGGTTGCAGCACACGAAATTCCGCCTGCGGCGCCGCCGCCCGCGCCTCCGCCGGGCTCTCTCCGGCGGCAACCGCTTCGTCCTGCGCCGCCAGCACCTTGTCCAACAGTTCCCGCAGCTGCCGGAGTTCGGTCTGCGTCAGCGCTGCGAAGGCCGCCGGCGGCACCGAGAGAATGGCGTCGATCTGCTTGGCCAACGCCCGCCCCTCCTTGGTCAGCACGACGATCTTGACGCGCCGGTCGTCGGGCGCCGGTTCCCGCCGGGCCAGGCCGCGTGCGTCGAGGTCGTCCACTAGCGCCGTGATGTAGGACGGGTCACAGCCGATGCTCCGGGCCATGTCGCCCATCGACACGCCGTCCTCCTTGGACAGTCGCATCAGCGTCTTGATCACTCCCGGCGACAGCTTCATGCGCAGGCCGAGCGCGGCCATGCGCTCGACGTGCTCGCCCTCGAAGGCGATGCGCCGCAGGCGTTCGAAGGCCTCTTCGGCCGCACCCATACCTCGATTGTCCCACCGCCCGAACTCTTTGACAAGCCTCGATCTTTGAGTACCATTAAGTATTCCGATGGCCCGCACCGGCGCACCCAAGTACACGCTCACGCCCGAACTCCGGCGTACGTCGAGCGTCGTCGTCCTGGGTTCGATCATGTCGATCCTCGACACGACCATCGTGGCGGTGGCCCTGGCCACGCTGGCCCGGGACTTCCACACGTCGGTCACCACCATCCAGTGGGTGGCGACGGGCTATCTGCTCGCGCTGGCCCTGGTGACCCCGGTCAGCGGCTGGGCCGTCGATCGCTACGGCGCCAAACGGGTCTGGATGCTCTCGACCTTCCTCTTCATCCTCGGCTCGAGCCTCTGCGGCCTGGCCTGGTCCGCCGACTCCCTCATCGCCTTCCGCGTCCTCCAGGGCATCGGCGGTGGCATGTTGCTCCCCGTCGGCCAGTCCATCCTCGCCCGCGCCGCCGGGCCGCAACGCATGGGCCGCGTCATGAGCATCATCGGCGTCCCCATGGTCATGGGCCCGGTGCTCGGGCCGGTGCTCGGAGGCCTCATCGTCTCCAACTACAGCTGGCGCTTCATCTTCTACATCAACGTGCCCATCGGCATCGTGGCCCTGATCCTCTCGCGGCGTTGGCTCCCCGCGTCCGAGGGCGGCAACGACGAGCGCGTCCCCTCCGCCTTCGACCGCCTCGGCTTCTGCCTGCTTGGCCCCGGCCTCGCCGCCTTGCTCTACTCCCTCTCGGAGGTCGGGACCACCGGTTCCTTCACGAGCCCGGCCGTCCTGGTGAGCTTCGCCCTGGGGCTCGGGCTGATGGTGGCGTTCGTCCTGCACGCGCTCCACATAAAGAACCCGCTCGTCGAGCTCCATCCGTTCAAGAACCGCAACTTCGCCATCGCCAACATCTGCATCTTCGTGATCGGCGCCACGCTGTTTGGCTCGATGTTCCTGTTACCCATCTACTACCAGGTCGCCCGCGGCCAGGAGGCGTGGCAGGCCGGACTGCTCATGGCACCGCAGGGCCTCGGCGCGGCCTGCATCATGCGGTGGGCGGGCAGCGTCACCGACCGCGTCGGGCCGCGGCGCGTCGTGCCCTTCGGCATCCTCCTCATGGCTGCGGCCACGCTGCCGTTCTGCTTCGTCACCACCTCGACCAGCGAGGTCTGGCTCGCCGTCACGCTGTTCGTGCGCGGCATCGGGCTCGGCCTCTCCATGATGCCGGTCACCGCGGCGGCCTACTACGACCTCAACCACGCCGAGATCCCCAAGGCGTCCACGGTCATGAACATCGTGCGCCTCGTCGGTGGTTCGGTGGCCACCGCACTCTTCGCCGTCGTGCTGGAGCGTCAGATCATCGCCAATCTCGGGCCGCTGGCCGCCAAGGCGGGCGGCAGCGCCGGCGTCATCTCGACGACCGGCAAGTTGCCGCCACCGGTGGCCGACCCCGTCGCGGCTGCGTTCGCGCACACCTTCTGGTGGTCGGTGGCGGCCATCCTCATCGCCTTCGTGCCGACCCTGTTCCTGCCCAACCACGCGCCGTACGCCGCCGGCGACGGGTCCTCCCCGGGGGCGGCGCAGGACCACGAGGTGGGCGGCCCGCCGGTCGCCCGCGTGGCGCTGGACTGACGACGCCGGCGCCGCAGCCTCCCGATCCGCGGGCCGCAGCTCTGGCCGCCCAACTCGCCCGGGCCGGGTTCGTAGCGGCCGAGGACGAGGCCCGTGAGCTCGTCGCCGCCGCACACGCCAACGACCACCCCCCCGCACACGACCACGAAGGTCCCGACGTGCTCGGGAGCCTGGTCGCCCGCCGCCTGGCCGGCGAACCCCTGGCCTGGATCGTCGGGCACACGGTCTTCGACGGCGTGGACGTGCGGGTCGACCCCGGCGTCTACGTGCCGCGTTGGCAGAGCGCGGAACTCGCCCGCCGCGCCATCGCCAGCCTGCCCGGCAGCGGGACCGCGCTCGACCTCTGCACGGGGTCGGGTGCCGTCGCCCTGGCGCTGCAGCGGACGCGGCCCCGGGCCCGCGTGCTGGCGACCGACGTGGACGAGCGGGCCGTCGCCTGCGCGCGGGCCAACGGTGTGGACGCGCGGAAGGGCGACCTCTTCGCCCCACTGCCGCCGGACCTCGAGGGCAACGTCGACGTCGTGGTGGCCGTGGTCCCCTACGTGCCCACGCGCGCCCTGGCGCTGCTGCCCCGGGACACGCTGTCCTTCGAGTCGGCCGCGCACTACGACGGCGGGCCCGACGGCACCGCCGTGCTGCGCCGGGTCGTCGCGGACGCGCCGATCTTCCTGCGGCCGGGCGGCACCCTCCTCCTCGAGCTCGGGGCGGACCAGCCGGACCTGCTCCGCGACCAGCTGGAACACCTCGGCTACACGGAGGTCGAGACGTGGACCGACGACGACGACGACGTTCGCGGCCTCCAGGCGACCGGGCCGGGGCGCCAGCCGTAGGCCGCGCCGGCTACTGCGTGCCCGTCCGGGCGAAGACCCAGGCGACCGACGTGCGGTCCACGACGCGCCACCGCGGGTCGTGGGACAGGAATTCCGCCAGCGCCGTCTGCGGTGCCCACACCACATACGCGACGTCGTAGGACCGCAGAACCGGGTCGGGGTCGATGGAGAGGTTCGTGATGTCGAAGAACTCCGTCAGCACCGGACCCTCGAACAGGTCGGTGCGCCCGTCCACAAACGTCGCCCGATGGCGTGCGATGGAGTAGTCCCCCCACGTGTACTCGGTGAAGATCCGGCCCGGGCGGTGGGCCAGGTCGTTGAACGCCTGCAGGGGCAAGGTGGACGACACCGAGCCCGCCGGCACCGACGGCGCGGCGAGGATGGCGATCCCCATCACGACGAGTCCCGCACCGGCCCAGCGACGCGCCGTCGTGCTCCACGCCGGCCGCGCCGGCAGGCTGGCCGCCAGCCCGATCGCGACCACCATGAGGTAGATGACGAGACGCTGGGTCCGCAACCCCTCTATGAACAAGGCGGCGGCCAGCGTCCCCTCCAGCAGGGGTATCCGACGGGCGCGGATGCACAGCACCAGCACGGCCAGCGGCACGACGTACGCGAACAGGACCATCCACGACTGGAAGTCGGGCGAGTTCCACTCCAGGATGTACTGCGCGATCTGCGGGTTCCTCGAGACGCCGATGTCATAGGACAGGAGCCCGTAGCCGTAGGGCGTGACGCCCGTCACCACCAGGCAGCCGAGCAACGCCAGCGCCAGCGAGCCCGTGTACTCCGAGCGCCCCGACCCGCCGACGCGCGCGGCCCAGCCCGCCGGCGCGAGCGACCACGCCAGCTCCACGCCCAGGACGAGCAACCCGATCAGGATCGAGCCGTGGGTGTTGACCCAGGCGATGGTGAGCGGTGGCAATACCCACAACCAGCGCGGGTTGGTCCGCGCCTTGGCGAGCACCAGCAGCTCCAGCGGGAGCCACACCAGCGAGAAGTCGAGACCGCGGTCGCCGGCCACCACCGCGGCCACGCCGACGGCCAACAACAGGAGGATGGCGGCGACCCGGCCGCCGCGCGCCCCCAACGTGCGGGCATAGGCCATGGACGCGACCAGGCTGAGCGAACCCAGGACGATCGCGTACAGGTTGTACGCGGCCGCACCGAAGGCGCGGAACAGGGCGGCCAGCGTCACCTCCGAGCCCCATTCGTCCGTGATCCAGCGCCGGTGCGACTCGGTGTAGCTGAACGGGTCGAGGCCCATGACCGCGTGATGGCTCAGCATCCACTGCCCGGCGGCCAGCTGCCAGAACTCGTCGTTGGACAGAGAGCGCCCGAGGGTCACCGACGTGATGACGCCGATGCCGAGGGCGAGCCCGATCAGCTCAATGGCCCGCTGGGGGATGCGCCGTCGCGCCGCCGAAACGAAAGGATCCGAGCCGGGACCGGCCGGTCTCGTGAGAAGGGCGCCATCCGCCGCGGGCGCAGTGGCGGGTCCGGCCGTGGACACACCGGGTGTCTCGACGGCACGGACGCTCGCCTGCACTGCTCCCCCCTCACACCGGTTCCCCCTGCCGGCGCCCCGTTTCCAGGCACGCTACAACGCCAACCGCGAGACACAGGTCGCAAGAAGGTTGCTTTTTCGTCGCTTCGCCCGCCGTCGGGGCGTCAGCAGGAAGACTGGAGCACGAGCGCCGTGGCCAGGGCGGCCCATTCGTAGCCGAGCTCCCCCACCCAGGGCCAGAACCCCTCGGTGGGGATGCCGACCTCGAGGATCTGGCCGGAGTAGCACCGGCCGATCCGCGGCCGGGCGCGCGTCGCCTGCGCCGTCGGCGTCACCACGATCGCGTCCGACTTCTCGGGCGCGTTGAGGTCGGGGTAGATGAAGAGGCGCACGGTGAGGATGCAGAAGGCCGCGATCAGCACGAACACGACCGCCGCCGCGATGATCTTCGCCCGCCTCGTGCGCAGCCCCACCCTGGGCGGTCATTGTCGCAGGCCCCGCACGGGCCCTCGGCGCGGGTACCATGTGCGCCGTGCGTTGACACCCAGAGACACCACCGCCTGCGCCGGCACGAACCGGCCCGCTGTCCTGTCCTCGTCCGCCGACCCGTCTCGGAGCTCTCCATGTCACCCGCACGCCGCGGAACCTCCGGCCCTTCCGCCACAGCCGGAACCACTCGCGCCGCCCGGCGCCCAGCCATCCCCGCTGCGCCGGCGCCGGCCGACACACACGCCACGCTCGTCGGCCGCGACCTGCGCGCCGAACGGGACGGCCGGGTCGTGCTCGACGGCGTCACGGTCACCATCGCCCCGGCGACGTGCCTCGGCGTGGTGGGGCCGAACGGCGTCGGGAAGTCCACCCTGCTGCAGGTCCTGGCCGGCCTCTTGCCCCCGGTGTCAGGCACGGTTCGTGTCGACCTGCCCACCGCCACGGTGGGGTACCTGCACCAGGAGCACGCCGCGGTCGGCGCCGAGACCGTGCGTGTGTCCCTGGCGCGGCGCACCGGCGTCACAACCGCCGAAAGCGCGCTCGCTGCGGCGGCCGCCGACCTCGCGGCGGCCGTACCCGGCGCCGAGGAGCGTTACGCGGTCGCGCTGGCCCGCCTCGAGACCCTCGCGGCAGGCGACCTCGACGGCCGGATGACGACGACCCTCGAACAGGTGGGCCTCCATCCGGCCATCGCCGAGCACCCCGCGTCCACCCTGTCGGGCGGCCAAGCCGCCCGGGTGGCGCTGGCCGCCGTGCTGCTGTCGCGCTTCGACGTCACCTTGCTCGACGAGCCCACCAACGACCTCGATTTCGACGGCCTCGCCCGCCTGGAGCAGATGGTGGCCCGCCGCCGGGGCGGGATGGTGATCGTCTCGCACGACCGCGCCTTCCTCGACCGTGCGGTGACCGACGTGTTGGAGCTGGACGAGCACACCCGCTCGGGCCGCGTCTACGGCGGGGGGTGGGCCGGCTATCTCGCCGAGCGGGACGCGGACCGGGCCCACGTCGCCGAGGCCTACGCCGTCTACGAGTCCCAGCGCAGCGACCTGCGCCAACGCGCGCAGCGCGAGCGCCAGTGGGCGACCAGCGGCGTCAGCAAGGAGAAGCGCAACCCGCGGGACAACGACAAGGCCGCGCGGGACTTCCGCATCAACCGGACCGAAAGGCTGGCGGCGCGGGCCCGGCGCACCGAGCGCGCCCTCCAGGCGCTCGAGCCCGTCGAGAAACCCTGGGAGGGCTGGGACCTCCGCTTCAACATCAACGAGACGTCGCGGTCGGGGGCGGTCGTGTGCCGCCTGGAGGATGCGTTGATCGACCGGGGCGGTGGCTTCCTCCTCGGCCCGCTCAGCGTGGACATCGCGTGGGCCGACCGCGTGGCGCTCGTCGGCGCAAACGGTACCGGCAAGACGACTCTCGTCGAGGCGCTTCTGGGCCGCCTGCCACTCGCGGCGGGGACGCGTCGCATGGGCCCGAGCGTGGTGGTCGGCGAGCTCGCGCAGGACCGGCGGGTGCTCGGTGACGCGGTACCGTCGCTCGTCGACGCGCTGACCGCCGCCACGAGGCTGACGACATCACAGGCGCGGTCACAACTGGCCAAGTTCGGGCTCGGTGCCGAGGCGGTGCTGCGGTCGCCCGCGTCGCTGTCACCGGGCGAGCGGACGCGGGCCGAGCTCGCCGCCTTCGCGGCGTCGGGGGTGAACTTCTTGGTGCTGGACGAGCCGACGAACCATCTGGACCTGCCGGCCATCGAGCAACTCGAGTCCGCGCTGGCCGGGTACGGGGGGACCCTGCTCCTGGTCTCGCACGACCGCCGCCTGCTCGAGTCCGTCAGGCTCACGCGCCGTCTCGTCCTGCCGGGTCGTGACGAGGAGTTCCGGGGCGTCCGCGAGGACGGGTAGGTTCGGGCCGGTGGCGGACAGGGACAGGGACACGGATACGGGCCCGGACGCGGACGCAGGGGTCCGCGGCGGCAAGGCGCGGCAGGCCGGCGCCGCGACCGTGGCCGCGCTGCGGCGCGCGACGGCGCGCAAGGCGGCCGCGCTGATCCGCAGCGATCCCGAGAACGCCGCCACGGCGCTCGAGATCGGACTGGTGGACCAGGAGTGGCTCGATGCGCCGGCGGAGCACCCGATCTCATCGAGCACACCCTCGTCCATCCTGCGGCGCTTCCTGGAGCGCACCGTCGAGACGCGGCCGTCGCTGCTCTCCTCGCTCGGATTGACCGCGGTGCAGCTGCTGTCGTCGGGCAGCGAGGAGGTGGACCGGAGGGGCGCCGGACCCGGGCGGCCGATGACCATCGTCTTCACCGACCTGGAGGGGTTCACGGCCTACACCGACGCGAATGGCGACGCGGCGGCGCTGGCCATGATCGACGCGCACCACGGCCTGGCGCGGCCCGTGGTGCGGCGCTGGAACGGGCGGATCGTAAAGCATCTCGGTGACGGCCTGCTCTGCACGTTCCCCCAGCCCGCGGCGGGCGTCCACGCCGCCATCCATCTGCTCGGCACCGCACCGGACCCGCTGCGCCTGCGCGCCGGGGTGCACACCGGCGACGCGGTCTCGACCCGCGACGACGTGGTCGGCCACGTCGTCAACGTCGCGGCGCGCGTCTGCGAGGCGGCCAAGGGCGGTCAGGTGCTCGTGAGCGAGGAGGTGCGCACGGCGTCGGGCGAGCTGGACGACGTCCGCTTCGGTCGGACCAGGGCACGGCGCATGAAGGGCGTGAGCGAACGCGTGCGCGTCTGCGAGGCCGCTCCCCTGCCGGTGTCTCCGGTCGCGTCGACCCCGTAGCGCGGCTCGGTGCGGGTAACCTGGCCCGGGGCAAGGAGAGGGGAGCTCCATGAGTGACGGGCGTCCGGATGGCCGAGTTGGGGCGAAGGAGCACGCCCCCACTGACGACGTCACCGACGACGCCGATGCGGTCCCCGACTTCCGGGCCCTCTTCGAGGGAGCGCCGGCGCGCTACCTGGTGCTCGATACGGACCTCGACATCGTCGCAGTGAGCGACGCCTATCTCGCGGCGACCATGACGCGGCGCGAGGACGTCGTGGGTCGGCACATCCTGGCGGCCTTCCCCGCGAACCCCGACGACGCCGACGAACGCAACGTCCAGAAGGTGGGCCTCTCGCTCTGGCGCGTCCTGCTCACCCGCCGGCCGGACTTCCTGCCCGCGCAGAAGTACGACATCCGGCGTCCGGCGGCAGAGGGCGGCGGCTTCGAGGAGCGTTACTGGAACTTGCTCAATGCGCCGGTGCTCGGGCCCGATGGCGCCGTCGCCTACATCATCCACCAGGTCGAGGACGTGACCGACCTCGTCCGTCAGGAGCGTGAGTTCGAGTCCGAACGGCGGGCGGCCGAGGCGATGCGCTCGCAGCTCAGCGTCATGGAACGTCAGGTGTTGCGCGCGCTCAACGACGCCAGCGACCGCGAACGCATCGCCCGCGACTTGCACGACCTGGTCATTCAGCGGGTGTTCGGTGCCGGCATGCGCCTGAGCTCCATTGTGAGCTCCGTCCCCGACGAGACGGCCCAGAAGGTGCGCGAGGTGGTGGCCGAGCTCGATGCGGTCATCAGCGACATCCGCACCACCATCTTCGACTTGCAGTCGCCGATGGCGGCCCACCGCGGCCTGCGCACGGGCGTCCTCGCGTTGACCAACGACGCAAACGATCGCCTCGGCTTCCAGGCCCGCGTGCAGTTCGACGGCCCGGTCGACACGGTGATCGACCGCGAGCGGGGCGACCAAATGCTCGCCGTCCTGCGCGAGGCGCTCTCCAACATCATCCGGCACGCGGACGCCAGGTCGGTCGAGGTGGAGATCTGCGCCGGCCCGGACCTCGTGCTGCGGGTGTCCGACGACGGCGTCGGCCCCGCTGCCGGGACCGTCCCCGGCCCCGGTGCCGAGACGGACGGGCGTACCGGCAAGGGCGTGCGCAATATGAAGGCGCGGGCCAAGGGCCTGGGCGGCATCTGCACCGTCGTCTCCCGCCCGCCCCGTGGGACCATGGTCGAGTGGCGGGTTCCGCTGGACGTCCCGACCGCACCTGCCCCCGCCGGCTGACCGCCCCCCGCTCCCCGCCCGCTGCCGACCGCCCGGCGCCCCGCCGGACCCGCCCGCTCTCGATGCACCCCGACCGCAACCGGGCTGCGCCACAGCCTCACCCGCGCCCCGGCACACTGTTGTGTGGTTGTAGTCATCGCCCGGGGCGGGGCCGCAGGAGTGAGCGGGCCGAGGGAGAACGGGCGACGCAGTGCAGGGGAGAGCCGATGACCGACACATTGAAGATCGCAGAACAGATGGTCCGGGACCTCATCGCAGAGGCGAACCGCACGCATCTCGATGCCGACTGGCGCTACGAACTCACCAGCGACGTCGACAACATCGCCGTGACATCCGGGCCGGGCGGCCACACGCTGCGGGTCCACCCGTGCTGGCTGCGCTACGTCGTCTCCCAGGGTGACTTCAAGTCGTGCGTCGCCGACGAGATCGAGGCGTACTACCTCTTGGCGCTCTTGACGGGACAGGTCACCGCCGCCGCCTGACCACACGTCGGCGTGGCGGGCTCACGTCGCCCGCGCCCGGCTCAGGCCGCCGGCATTCCGCGGGTCTCCCGTGGGTAGTGCCCATTTCAAAAACTATTAACACGAACGTGCATACTTTTTGAAATGGGACACGTCAGAGGGACACACCGCACACCGCACACCGCACACCGCACACCGCACACCGCACACCGCCCACCCCCATCAGAACCGCTCGCGCAGCGCCGTCTCGGCCGCCAGCCGCCCGCACATCCCGTGCACGCCGCCACCCGGCGGGGTCGAGGCCGAACAGAGGTACACCCCGTCGAGAGGCGTGCGGTACTCGTTCCAGCGCATGACCGGCCGGAAAACTGTCTGGCGCAGCGTCTGCGCCCCGCCGTTGACGTCCCCGCCCAGCAGGTTCGGGTTGTGCTCCTCCGCCTCCGCCGCCGTACGCACCGACCGCGCCAGGACCAGGTCCCGGAAGCCAGGCGCGAAACGCTCAATCTGCGCCTCCATCCGTTCGCTCATGTCCACGGACGACCCGTTGGGGACGTGGCAATAGGCCCACAGCGTGTGCTTTCCCGCCGGCGCCCGCGTCGGGTCCACCACGGAGGCCTGCGCCACCAGGACGAAGGGCTGCTCCGCGTGGCGCCCGGCGCGCACCGCCGCCTCCGAGCGCGCCACCTCCTCGAAGGTTCCCCCGACGTGCACCGTCACGGTGCGCCGGCACGGCTCCGCCGCCCAGGGCACCGGCCCGTCGAGCGCCCAGTCGACCTTGCAGGCCCCCGCGCCCGGCCGGAAGCGCCGCCACGGGCGCCCCGCCCGTCCCGACACGCGGCGCCCCGCCAGCGCGAGGAACTGCCGCGGCGACACGTCGAGCAGCACGGCCCGGGCCGCCGGCAGCTCGTCGAGCGACCGCACCCACTGCCCGGTGTGGACCTCGCCCCCGAGGCGCCGCACCTCGCGCGCCAGGCCCTCCGTGATGGCCGCGCTCCCGCCCGTCACCACGGGCCAGCCCACGCCGTGGCCGAGCGCGGTGAGCAGGAGACCGAAGGCGGACGTGAGCGGCGCGGTCAGCGGCTCCATGGAGTGCGCCGCGGCGCCGGCCAGGAGCGCCCGGGCCGCGTCGGTCGTGTAGTGCCGCGTCGTGTAGTGCATCGATTGGCTCCCCACGAGTGCGAAGCGCGCCAGTGCGAGCGGATCCTTGGGCACGCTGCGCATGGGGCCGAGCACGTAGGGCACGATGCGGTCGAGCCAGTCCACCAGCGGCCCCATCAGCGCGCGATAGCCAGCACCGTCGCCGCCCAAGTGCGACGCCGTCTCCTCGACCGAGCGGTAGGCCGCAGCGGCCCGCCCCCCGCCCAGGGGGTGGGCGAAGGCCACCTCGGGCTGGCGCAGCTCTATCCCGACGCCCGCCAGATCGAGCGACCGGAAGAAGGGCGACGCCGCCAGCGAGGGGTGGACCGAGGAGCACACGTCGTGGCGGAACCCGTCGAGCGTGAGCGCCTCGGTCCGCGTCCCGCCCCCCACCGTCGGCGCCCCTTCGTACACCTCGACACCCAGCCCGGCTCGTGCCAGCGTCAGGGCTGCGGCCAGTCCGTTGGGTCCGGATCCCACCACCACCGCGTCCGGCCGCTCCACTGGTGAGGGACGTTACCGACCCGACGCCCGGCACGCCCCCGCACACCCCGACGCCCGGCACGACCCGGCACCACCGGGCACGCACACCCCGCCCCCCACAGCCCACGGCCCACTAGCTTGCAGGCCATGGCAGACATCCACGGCACCTGCGAACCGCGCTTCGACGCCGTCCGCTCCACCCTCTCCGACCAGATCGACTCGGGCGCCGACGTCGGCGCCTCGGTGGCGGTGTTCCTGCACGGCGAACCCGTCGTCGACATCTGGGGCGGCTGGGCCGACGCCGAGAAGACGAAGCCCTGGCAACAGGACACCATCACCAACGTCTGGTCGACCACCAAGACGATGACGTTCCTGTGCACGCTGATCCTGCACGACCGTGGCGAACTCGATTACAACGCCCCCGTCGCCACCTACTGGCCCGAGTTCGCAGCCAACGGCAAGGACAGCGTGCTCGTCCGCCACGTCATGGGCCACACCGCCGGCCTGTCGGGCTGGGAGGAGCCCCTCGCCCTCGAGGAACTGGCGAACTGGGAGCTGTGCACGCAACGCCTCGCCGCGCAAAAACCGTGGTGGGAACCGGGCACCGCCTCGGGCTACCACGCCGTCACCCAGGGTTACCTCATCGGCGAGATCGTGCGGCGCGTCACCGGCGAGTCCATCGGGCAGTGGTTCGCTCGTGAAGTGGCCAAGCCGCTCGATGCGGACTTCCACATCGGTCTCCCCGAGTCCGAGGACCGTCGCGTCTCCAACGTGATCCCGCCCCCGCCGATCGACCTCGCCGCCCTGGGCGCCGAGGTCTCCGAGATCACGCTCAAGACCTTCACGAACCCGCCCCTCGATGCGACCGCCGCCCACCACGCCTGGTGGCGCCGTGCCGAGATCCCCGCCGCCAACGGCCAGGGCAACGCGCGCTCGGTCGCCGCCGTCCAGTCGATCGTCGCGGGCAAGGGCGCCGCCGGCGGCGTACGCCTGCTCTCGCCCGAGGGCATCGCGCCGATCTTCGACGAGCAGGCCAACGGCGTCGACAAGGTGCTCGGCGTGCAACTGCGCCTGGGCATGGGCTACGGGCTCAGCAACCCGCCCGACATGCCGATCGG
Organism: uncultured Acidimicrobiaceae bacterium; assembly: GCA_963834405.1. Lineage (GTDB taxonomy): Bacteria > Actinomycetota > Acidimicrobiia > Acidimicrobiales > RAAP-2 > Bog-473. Next base: position 500,751 of record CAWIBX010000007.1, read on the forward strand.
CCCGCGCGCCTGTTACTGGGGCGGCTACGGCGGCTCCGTCATCGTGATGGACACCGACGCCGAGCTCACGATCTGTTACGTGATGAACCGCATGGACTCGGGCCTCGTCGGCGACGTGCGCGGCATGAACCTCATCTTCGCCGCCGTCATGGGGCTGGCCGCTTAGGGCAGCACCGCCTCGGCTTCGACTTCCACCCTCCAGGCGGGGTCCAACAGCCCCGCCACCACGACCATGGTCGCGGCCGGCCGCACGTGGCCCAGCAGCTCGCCGTGCACCGCGCCGACGGCGGCGGCGTCCTCCGCCTTCGTCAGGTACATGCGCGTGCGCACGATGTGCTCGAGCGACGCCCCGGCGGCCTCGAGGGCTTCCCGGATGATGTCGAAGCACCGCCGCGCCTGCAGCCCGGCGTCGTCGGGACAGGGAAGGCCGTCGGGAAAGACCGGTGCGGTGCCCGACACCAGCACCCGGTTGCCCACGCGCAGCGCGCGGCTGAAGCCGATCGACGCCTCGAACGGTGAACCCGAGGAGACGCGGGAGGGCTCGTCCATGGGGCAGATCCTGCCATCGCCATGACGGTGCAGCCCGCGGGCCGGGCCCTCGCGGGCGCCGCCGCTCAGCTCAACCGAAACGGGTTGCGGTGGCTCAGGTAGTAGGGGAAATGCAGCCGGACCGATGTGGTGGGGCCGTCCGTATAGGTCTGCACGACGTCGGCGAGCTGCCGGGCCAGCCACAGCCCGTACTCGCTCTCCTGCCGCGCCTGGGGTGGCCGGTAGCCGGCAAACGCGGGAATGGGGGTGCCGCCCTGATCGTCGACCTGGATGACGAGGGTGCGTGCGTAATGCCAGGCATACACCCGGATAGGCGGCTGCCCGTGCAGGAACCCGTTGGTGGCGACTTCGTTCACGGCGACCACCACGTCGGCCGCCGCGCTGGGCTTGAATCCCTGCCGGCGCGCCCAGTCCCTCAGATCGTCGCGGAGGCCGAGGAAGTGCTCGGGCCGTGTGACGGTGACCTCCCAGTCGACGCCCGGGGGCACCTCGAGCGGCAGCCCGCTCCGGCCCGTGAGGTATTCCTCCGGTTCCACGTAGTCGGGGCTCGGCTCCAGGCCCCACAGACTGACCTCGTGATTGTGCAGCCGGCGGACGTTCTCAATCATCACGGTCGGGTGCCGTCGCGCGTCCCACACGCAGGTGACCTCGCAGCCGTAGTCCTCGTGGGTCTCGTTGCACATGGACTCGTAGACGAGGTACGCCGCCGCCCGGTCGACCGGGCTGGCGTCGTCGATCCCACTAGAGACGTCGGGCTCGGCGAAGACGTGCAGGCTCCGGCCAAGGTCACGTTGCTCGGCCAGGAAGAGGCGGAAGCTCTCGTACGCGAAGCCCGTGCGCTGATAGAAGGCGCCGGTGTCGCCCCATTCCGCGCGCGGTCGCGGGTCCGAGCTGTTCGTCGAGCATCGCTCTGGTGTCGTCGGACACGGCCACGAACACGCCGTCCGCCTCGGACAGCGCCTGCTCGATCGCAGGCGCGAGCACCTTCCGGACGACCTCGTCGGAGTCGATGATCAGCGCGCTATGGAGAAAGACTCGCTTGGTCTGTGAATGGGCATCAGGGGCCATCGCCGTTCTCTTCCCGTTGCCCGTTTCCGCTCACCTCGAGCGGTAACAGGCGCCACACATCATCGTCCGCGACGCCACAGATTTCTAGGAGGCGCAGGACCGACGGCGGGCAGAGGACCTCCAGCTGGGTCCCGCGCAACCGGGCCGCGTCGGCGCCCGCCTGCAGGACCCGGACCCCGGCCAGCCCGAAAAACCCGACCTCGGAGAGATCGACCTGGTCGGCGCCCCCGCCGACCTCGGCTACGAGCAGCTCCTCGACGTCGTCTCCGGTGAAGACGTCCACGTCGCCGTCGATGCGCACGACACGTCCTTCCCGGCGGGCCGACCATAAGGACGTCGCCGGTCGCTCCAGTGGCTCACTCACTCTGAACGCCTCTGGGCGCACCGCGGCATTTCCATCGTTTACCCGCACTTGGGGGGTGGGGACAAGAGACTTCGGACCCTAATTGGCCCAGATGGATCCCTATTTCGGGGGTTCCGTAGGGGGGTCCCGGTTGTCCTCCCACGGGTCGTGCCCGGTGCCGACGTGCCTGGTCGAAACCGGGCCTGCGGGCCCGCCGACCGTCGGTACGATTGAGGCCCGGAACGGGCGGATGGAGTGGGATGCGTCTTCGCAGGGTTGGAGTACTGGCGGCGGTCGCGGCCCTGGCGATGATGCTGGCTGCCTGCGGGGCCGACACGACGCCCAAGCCCGCAGCCGCCCCCGTCCATCACCGGCATCCGCACCGCACGGAGCAGGCGGTCGCACTCCCGCTTGACGTCGGCCTCGTCCCGAAGGCCACCGAGGTGGCGGCCACCCACGGTGCCATCGCCGGCTACCCGGCGCCGAACCAACCGTCGAACATGACCGTGCCGGGCAGCTGGTACGGCTACCCCTCCATCCTTCCGGTCATCGCCACACAGCCCGGATGGCTCGAGGTCCGTCTGGCCCAGCGTCCCAACGGCTCGACCATCTGGGTGCAAGCGAGCGCCGTGACTCTCAGCACGACGCCGTACGCCATCGTGATCGACCTCTCGACCGAGCACCTCACGGTGTACGAGAACGGCACGCTGCTCTACGACTTCCCGGCCAGCATCGGCACGGCCGACGACCCGACGCCGACGGGGAGCTACTTCATGACGATGCAGGTGCCGCCGCCGACTCCTGCGTACGGGGCGTTCGTCCTGGCCACGTCGGACCACTCCGACTCCATCACCGACTGGGAGAACTCCGGGGACGCCATCATCGGCATCCACGGGCCCATCACCAGTTACGACGACTCGCTCATCGGGACGACCGGGGCGGCCATCTCCCACGGCTGCGTCCGGCTGCACGACGCCGACCTGGCCGAGCTGGCCGATATCCCCGCCGGCACACCGATCAACGTCATCACCTGACCCCGGCCCTCCAGGCCTCCGGTCCTCCGGGCCTCCGGCCCCGGACTCGCGGTAACCCGCCTCGACCAGGACCAACGACGACTTTTCGGCGGCCCTGTCACATCCGGCGGCCTCGGCGGGTCTCCATGACGAAGACGCGACCACCGGGAGGCTGGTGAACATGGAGCACCAGGAATGGCTATCGGAGCACTTCGAGCAGCACCGGTCCCACCTCCGGGCCGTGGCGTATCGCATGCTCGGCTCGCTCAGCGATGCCGACGACGCGGTCCAGGAAGCCTGGCTGCGCTTCAACCGGGCCAACACGAGCGACGTGGAGAACCTGGGCGGATGGCTCACGACCGTGGTCGCCCGCGTGTCGCTGAACATGCTGCGGTCCCGCCAGTCGCGCCACGAGGACTACGTGGGTCCCCACATGCCAGACCCGATCCTCGACCGCCCCGACGCCACCGATCCCGAGCACGCCGCGCTGCTGGCCGACTCGGTCGGCGTCGCACTGCTGGTCGTGCTCGACACGCTGACCCCGGCCGAGCGGCTCGCGTTCGTCCTGCATGACATCTTCGCGGTGCCCTTCGACGAGATCGCACCGATCGTCGACCGCTCCCCCGAGGCGGCCCGTCAGCTGGCCAGCCGGGCCCGCCGGCGCGTGCAGGGTGAGCGCACCCTCCCTGACGCCGATCTCGACCGTCAGCGCGAGGTGGTGGGCGCGTTCCTGGCCGCTGCCCGCGACGGCGACTTCGAGGCACTCGTCGCCGTGCTCGATCCCGACGTCGTGGTGCGCGCGGACCAGGGCGCCGTTACCGCCGGCGCGTTGCGGATCATCCGCGGCGCCGAGGCCGTGGCCCGGAGCGCTCTGGGCTACGCCAGCATCGGCCTGCTCGTCCAGCCGGCACTCGTCAACGGCGTCGCCGGGTCGGTCTCGCTGCGCGAGGACGGCACGCCGTTCTCGGTCGGTGCCTTCACGGTGCGAGGCGGCAAGGTCGTCGCGCTCGACATCCTCGCCGACCCCGTGCGCCTGCGCGAGCTGGATCTGACCGTGCTCGAGACCTGACCGTCCTCCGCACTTGACCGTCTCCTGCCGCCGGCGGCGGCCTGACGGGTCCTCGGTCTGGGTCTAGGTCAGCTCGTATTCCGCCAGGTCGGGCTCCCGGGTCCGGGACCAGTACTCCAACAGGTCGAACGGCCAGTTCTGCGTGACCCGGCCGTGCTTGTTCTTGTACCAGGTCGGCACGTCGGCCACGCCCCACACCATGCGGGCGTTGCCGTGCTGCATCTCGTCGGCGTAGCGCGCGTGGACGTCACGCCGGAGGGACATGGTGTGTTGTCCGGATTGCAACAGGCGCCCGATGGCCTCGACGACGTAGCGCACCTGGCACTCCACCATGACGAGGATGCTGCCGTTGATGACGAGATTCGTGTTGGGCCCGTACAGCATGAAGAAGTTCGGAAACCCCGGCACCGTGATACCGAGGTACGCCCGGGCGTCGCCGCTCCACTCCTCGTTGAGTTCCGTCCCGCCCGTGCCGAACACGCGCATCGGCGTGACGAAGTCGGAGGCCGTGAACCCCGTGCCGTAAATGAGCACGTCGGCCGGGTGCTCGACACCGTCGGACGTGCGCAGCCCGGCTTCGGTGATCTCGGCGATCGAGGTCGTCACGACGTCGACGTGCGGGCGCCCCAGCGCGGCCGCCCAACGCCCGTCGTCGCGCAGCGCCCGCTTGGCGAAAGGAGGGAAACGAGGGACCATCTTCTCGAACAGCTCGTCGTCGACGACCTGCGCCCGCAGCACGTCGACGAGCATGGCCCGGATGAAGTCGTTGGCCTCGCTCACCGACTCGAGCGCCCCGCCGCCGGCCCCGGCCCCGGCGCCGGCACCCTTGTCCACCCAATCCGGGTCGACCCGCGCCGCGGAGAGCAGTCCCTCGTGCAGCATCCAGAACTGCGACAGGCGCTCCCAGCGCCCGTACATCGGCAAGAGGGCCAGAAGATCGAGATATGAGGGCGGGAAGGGGTCGTTGTAGTTGTCGGTGGGCAGCATCCACGGCGGTGTCCGTTGGTACAGGTCCAGGTGCTCGACCTCGTCGACCAGGCAGGGGACGAACTGGGCGGCACTGGCGCCCGACCCGATCACGGCGACGCGCCGCCCCGCCAGCTCGACGGAGTCGTCCCAGGCGGCGGAGTGGAACGAGTCGCCGCCGAAGCGCTCGCGGCCGGGGATCGCGGGGAACGAGGGCCGGTTGAGCTGGCCCACGGCGCAGACCACCGCATCGAACACCTCCGCCGACGGCCCACCCGGCCCGCCCGGCTCGCCGGCGGCGCCGCCGGCGCCGTCAGCCCCCGATCGCACCGTCAGCTGCCACTCCCCCGTGCCGGCGTCGAAGCGGGCCTCGGTCACCTCCGTCCCGAAACGGATGCACTCGGAGATGCGCAGCTCCTTGGCCACGCCCTGCAGGTAGGCCAGCAGGTCGGGCTGGGACGAGAACCGGGAGGCCCAGTCGTTCGTCTGCGCGAACGAGAAGCTGTAGAGCTGGTTGGGCACGTCGACCCGGCAGCCCGGGTACACGTTCTCCAACCAGGTGCCGCCGACCTCGTCGTTCTTCTCGAAGAGCGTCACGTCGATACCGGCCTGGCGCAGACGGTGGGCCGCGGCCAGTCCCGAGGCCCCCGCGCCGACCACGGCGCAGCGGAACGGGCGTCCCGCGTCGTCCACCTGCCACGACGGCGAGCGCGGGTCGCTGCCCGGGAGCGCCAGCTCCTCGGTGAGGAAGGTCTCCCAGGCGTCGGTCGAGCCCTGGCCCACCAGGAAGCCGAGGAGGCGTCGCAGCTCCGCCGGTGTCGGCGCGTGGTCGGGCCGCCCCGACGCCACATGCACCCGGAACGTCTCGCCGGCCTGCCGGCGGGCCTCCGCCTCCTGCTCCGGGCCGAGCCCGCGGCCCGGGACGAGCAGCTGGGTCTGGTCCGGCGCGAACTCGTCGCGCAACAAGGTCAGGTCGCCGGTGACGTGTGCCACCGCGCACAGCAGCGGGTGCACCTCGGCCGCCGCGAAAGCCCGGTCGAGCCTGCCCGCTTCGATCACCTGCGCCGTTGGCGCTCCGGCAGCATCCCCACCCATGACAGGAAGCCTAGGACCGGCTCCCGGTGGTTCAGCGCCCCATGTGCTGGACGAGCTGGGTCATTTGGCTGTTGATCTCCACCGCGCGCGGCAGCTTGTCCATGGCGGCGGCCAGTGACTCGGCCGTCCAGCGGTCGTCGGTCTCCACGCTCTCCGCGATCGACCAGCCCGCGTAAATCCCCACGGAACCGCCGTAGACGCTGAACACCTGGCCGTTGAACGGGCAGGTCTCCGCCGCCAGGACGGCCACGAGCGGCGAGACGTTCTCGGGGTCGAAGAGGTGCTGCTGCATCGACTCGCCCATACCCGGTGTCTGCAGCGTGAGCCGCGTCCGGGCCACGGGCGCGATGCAGTTGGCCCGCACGCCGTAGCGGTTGAGCTCCATCGCGTTCACGACCGTCATCGCCGCGATGCCGGCCTTGGCCGCCGAGTAGTTCGTCTGGCCCACATTGCCGTGCAGGCCTGCACCCGAGCTGGTGTTGACGATGGCACGATCCGTCACCGTCCCGGCCTTGGCCTGCTCGCGCCAGTAGTCCGCGGCGTGCCTGGTCACGTTGAACGTGCCCTTCAGGTGCACGGCGATCACGTCGTCGAATTCCTGCTCGCTCATTGAGACGAGCATGCGGTCCCGCAGGATGCCGGCGTTGTTGACCACGACGTGCAGGTCACCGAAGGCCGACACAGCCTGGTCCACCATCGACTTGGCGCCGGCGAAGGAGCTGACGCTGTCGGTGTTCGCGACCGCCTGTCCCCCGGCGGCCGTGATCTCGTCCGCGACCGCCTGCGCCGCCGACGTGTCCGAACCCGAGCCGTCGATGGCCCCGCCCAGGTCGTTCACCAAAACCTTCGCTCCTAGCGAGGCGAACAGGAGCGCGTGTTCTCGGCCGATCCCGCGTCCCCCTCCGGTGATGATCGCCACTCGGTGCTGCAACATGGTCCAGCCGTCCTTTCGATCCGGGTCAGACCGCCGGGGCGACACCGTGGGGGCCGCCGGCGGACCGGGGAACGATGACAACGACCCTCGCCGCTGTCAAACTCGCTGTTCTTCGAGGCGACGCGCCAGGAACCGCCTCTCGGCGTCGGTGCTCGCCAGGGCGAGCGCCTCGCGGTAGGCGGCGGCTGCGTCGTCGGTGCGCCCGAGCCGCCGCAGCATGTCCGCCCTGGCCGCCGGAAGGAGGTGATAGTTCCGCAGCCCTCCCTCGTCGGTCAGCCGTTCCACCATGCGGAGGCCGGCGTCGGGACCGACGGCGAAGGACACCGCGACGGCATGGTTGAGCTCCACGACGGGCGAGGGTGCCATGTCGGCCAGCCGTTCGTACAGGGCGGCGATCTCCACCCAGTCGGTGTCCGCGGCGTCGCTGGCCTGCGCGTGACAGGCGGCGATGGCGGCCTGCACCTGAAAGGGTCCGGGACGCCGAAGGCGAAAGGCGGCATGGAGCACCGTCGCCGCCTCTGTGATCTGGTCGGCGTCCCACTGCGCCCGGACCTGCTCCTCCAGGACGACGAGGTCGCCACGCTCGTCGAGTCGCGCCTCGCTGCGGGCGTCGTGGAAGAGCATCAGCGCGAGCAACCCCAGCGCCTCCGGCTCGTCGGGCATCAGCGTGCACAGGGTGCGGGTGAGGCGGATCGCCTCTGCCGTCAGGCTCTGGCGGATGAAGTCCTCTCCCGCCGTGGCCGAATAGCCCTCGTTGAAGAGGAGGTAGAGGACGGCCAGCACGGCGCCCGTGCGGTCGACGAGCTGCGACGCCGGTGGCACCCGGAACGGGATGCCCGCGTTGTGGATCTTCTTCTTCGCCCGGGTCAGGCGCTGCGCCATGGTCGGCTCGGGAACGAGGAAGGCCCGCGCGATCTCCGGCGTGGTCATGCCCGCCAGTGTGCGCAGCGTCAAGGCCACCTGGGCCTCGAAGGAGAGCGCAGGGTGACAGCAGGTGAACATCAGGCGCAGGCGGTCGTCGGGCACCTCGGCTTCGACTCCGTCCGTGTTCGTCTCCCTCGAGTCATCGGGCTCGCCGGCCTCCGTCAATCTGGCCATGCCCGCCACCTCTTGCAGCTTCCGCGCACCGACCTGGTCCCGTCGCAGCAAGTCGAGGGCGCGGTTCCGGGCGACGGTCGTGAGCCACGCGCCGGGCCGGCGCGGGATGCCCTCGCGGGGCCAGCGTTCGGCCGCCCGCGTGAAGGCATCCTGCGCGCACTCCTCGGCGACGTCCCAATCACCGGTGAGGCGGATGAGTGTCGCCACCACACGGCCCCACTCCTCGTGGAAGGCGTCGGTGATTGCGTCCTGTACGGCGGGGCTCACATCTCCCAGATCGGCCTCACCTCAATGCTGCCGGTCAGCGCACCCGGGAGCTTCGCCGCGACATCGAGGGCCTCGTCCAGGTCCTTGCAGTCCACCACGAAGTAGCCGCCCAGCTGCTCCTTGGTCTCGGCGAACGGGCCGTCGGTGGACAGCACCTCGCCGTTGCGAACCCGCACCGTCGTGGCGTCGCCCACGGGCCGCAGGCGCTCTCCGCCTTGCAGGATGCCGCGGTCGGTCATCGCCTTCATCCACTCGCCGTACGCGTTGAGCGTGGACGCGTCCTCCTCGTCGGAGACAGCAGTCCGGGCGCTCTCTTCGCCCGCGATCAGCAACAGGTATCGCATCGGTCCCTCCTTGTCGGGATCTCAGGGATGGTGTCGCTCCTACGACGATCAGAACCCCCCGGATCGACAGCTCTACCGGAAAAACCCTGCCGGGCGTTCAGGCATGGCTCCCGAGCTCGTGTTCCAGGTGGCCGGCCGACTCGAACTGCAGCGTGGAGTGGCCCACGTCGAAGTGCCCCGAGAGGCACTCCTGCAGGTGGTCGAGCACCCGCCCGGCGTCGCCGCTGCGGAAGCACTCGTCCGTCACGACGACGTGGGCCGTCAGGATGGGCAGCGACGAGGTGAGCGTCCAGGCGTGGAGGTCGTGGACCGACTGGACCTGGGGCAGCTCCAGCAGGTGCGTGCGCACCTCCTCCAGGTCGATGTCCTCGGGGGTCGCCTCGAGCAGGATGTGCACGGCCGGGCGGAGCAGCTGGACGGCCGCCCGCAGCATCAGGAGGACCACGACCAGCGAGGCGATGGGGTCGGCCCGGTTGAACCCGGTGGCCACGATCACGATGCCGGCGATGAGCGTCCCGGCGAACCCGTACAGGTCCGTCAGGATGTGGCGGTACGCGCCCTCGATGTTCAGCGACTGCCTGTTCGCCCGCGACACCGTCACCGTGGCGGCCAGGTTCACTGCCACCCCCACGGCGGCCACCACGATCAGCACCGCGCCGTCGACGGACGACGGCCGCAGGAGCCGCACGATCGCTTCGAAGCTGACCAGCGCCGCCACCACGAGGAGCGCGATCGCGTTCAACGCCGCGGCCAGGATCTCCGCCCGCTTCAACCCGTAGGTGTGCGAGCCGGTCTCGGGCCGGGCGGCCAGGTTGAGGGCGAGGAGCGAGCAGGCGATCGCCCCCACGTCCACCAGCATGTGGCCGGCGTCGGCCAGCAGCGCCAGCGAATTGGCGAAGACGGCGGCGGCCACCTCGAACGCCATGAAGGCGATCAGGAGGCCGAGCGCGACGATCAGCAGGCGCCGGTCGGTCCACCCGGGTCGCCCTCCGTGTGCGTGGCCGTGTCCCCTCGCCCCGAGAGTGGGCCCGTCGGTGTGGCGTGCGACCATCGGCCTTGGCGCCTTCAGCCGCCCGCCGTCACGTGGTCGGCGTGCGTCAAGACCTCTTCGACCAGCCGGCGCACGTGGACGTCGTCGATCACGTAGAAGATGCGCGTGCCTTCGCGGCGGCTCCGCACCAGCCGCGCCAGCCGCAGCTTGGCGAGATGCTGCGAGACCGCAGCCGGCTGCGCCCCCACCAGCTCGGCCAGCTCGTTGACCGGGTGCTCACCCTCCATAAGCGCCCAGATCACGCGCAGCCGTGTCTCGTCCCCGAGGAGCTTGAGCATCCCCACGGCCGAGTGGAACTCCTCGCCCGAGGGTTCGCCGGTCCGGCTCCCGGCCGAGGCCTTGGGCCTCCCGGGCGATTCCATCGCTATCTGCGCAGCCACGCAGATACTATAGCAACCGCAGTCTCAGCTGTCTACGGGCGGTAGCCCCGAGGGACCTCCTCCCCCGGATGTACGTACAGGTGTGCGGATATATCGCCGAAAAGGTGGCGCCACCCGGGGCGAGGGAGCGGCATCGCCGACCGACGACGAAGGAGACCGAGGGACCCCGCCCCCAGACCCCAGGCTCGAACCCCAGTCGCCCCCCTCAGCCCCCCGCCGACGCCGACGCCGACGCCGACGCCGAGGTGAACGTCGACGCCGGGGGCGCCTGCACCGTGCAGGGCTGCTGCACCGACCCCGGCGGCAGGGCGGCCTCCATGACGGCCCGCACGATCGGCCCGGCGATCTGGGCGCCGTCGGTCCCGATGTACTGGTACGGGACAACCACCGCCACCGCGATCTGTGGGTTGTTGGCCGGCGCGAAGCCGATCATCCAGTCGTGGTTGGTGCTGAGTCCCGTCTGGGCCGTCCCGGTCTTGACGGCGGCGCACAGATAGGGCGGGAATATCCCGTTGGCCGTCGCGTTGGGGACGGTGCCGTTCTGCACCGCCTCCATCAGCGCCGTGACCTGCTGGGCCGTTGCGGCCGACGTCGACCGGGGCATCGCCGAAGGCGTGTAGGTCGACACCTGGTTGCCCTGCGAGTCGTGGATCGACGACATGAGGTGCGGGGTCATCACGACACCGCCGTTGGCGATGCCCGCCGCCACCATGGCGTTCTGCAGCGCGGTGTCCTCGACGAACTCCTGCCCGATGGAGGCGTAGGCCTGGTTGATCTGCGCCGTTTCGGGGAGCGTCTGCAGCTTCGATGCGATCACGTCCGGCAGGTCGATCCCGGGCACCGAATTGATGCCGAACAGCTCGGCCTGCTGACGCAGGTTCGACACGCCCAGCGTCACCCCCAGATCGCCGTAACCGGGGTCGCACGACTGCGGCAGCATGACCGCGATGGTCCCGCCGCACCGCTCCCCGCAGAGCGGCTTGTTGGAGTCGGGGAACGACTGGCAATTCGCGGTCGGGTAGTCGAAGTTCGCCAGCGAGGGCTTGAGGTTGTAGACGGCCGACGTGGTGACCACCTTCATGGTCGAACCGGGGAAGAAGAACTCCTCCGTGGCGATCGGACGCAACGGGAAGAATCCCTCACCGTCCTTCTGGATGTCGTAGAAGTACGCCAGCTTCTCGGCGGAGACGGACGGGTTGGCCAGCGCGTTGGGGTCGTAGGTGGGGTTGGAGACCATCGCCAGGACCGCGCCCGTCTTGGGGTTCAGAACCACGACGGCGCCGTCGTTGTGGCCCGCCGTCGCGGTCAGTGCGTTCCAGGCCACCTGTTGCAGGTTCGGCTCCACCGTCAGCGTGACGTTGTCGGTGGTCCTGGGCTGGCTCTGGCGGAACAGCAGCTGGCTCAGCGTCTGCGGCGGTTGCTGGTGGGCCGAGAGGTAGGAGTCGTACTGCTCCTCTATACCGGCGTCGCCGCTCATGCCGTAGTACTGCGACCCGGCGTAGCCCGTGATGCCGGCGAAGAGCGGCCCGTTGGGGTATTGGCGCTGCCAGTTGAAGGGGTAGTCCGTCGTCTTGGTCACACGCACCGACTTCGCCAGCACGGTCCCGTCCGCCGCCAGGATCTCGCCCCGGGGATTATCCGACCGCAGAGCCTCGACCCGGGGGTTGTACGGGGAGTTCGCCAGCGCCTTGCCCTTCACCAGCTGGATGTTCACCAGCTGCACCGCAACCAGGCCCAGGCACACGATCAAGATGGCACCGAGCCACCTGATGCGCCGCCCCATCAGGTCCCCCGCCGCGGCCCGGAAGAAAGAAACGTCTTCCCGGACATGGCGCGAATGGTAGGTCGCCGCCCCGGAACCACGGCGTCATGCCCGGCGGCCTGCATCCTCCCGCCTGACAATCCGCCCCTACACACCCGTTCCGTGCGTGCACCGCCCGATTCGCAACGTCGCTGCCACCATCCGGAGACCTCCGTGCGGCAGGCTTGGCGCCGAGTTTCCGCGGTGCCCGCGTCGTTCAAGACAGGTTCGGACGGTGCCGATGGAACTCGGAGCGGCACCCGTTCGGGTTAGGAATTGCCGCGCGCGGAACGCACACCTACGGACATGGCGAGCTGGCAGGGACTAGGGGGCACATCGATGAGGCACAGCGCGAGGCGACGGGTCCGGAAGTTCGGCATCCCGGGCGTCGTGACCAGCGCCGCGGCCGGGCTCGCCCTGGCCACCGTGATGCAGGCCGCGCCGGCCGCGCACGGCACGGAGATCGCGCACGGCTTCAGCCCCGCCCTCAAGTGGACACAGACGCTCCCTGACGCGGGCAACCCGATTGCGCTGTCGTCTCCCAACGTCGCCGACCTGGACGGCCAGCCGGCCGTCGTCGTCGGCGACCGGGCCGGGAGCGTCTGGGCCTTCCATCTTTCGGGCGGCTCCGCCGTCGGCGGGTGGCCCTTCCACGCGGGTGCACCGGTCGACTCGTCGCCCTCGGTGGCCCCGATCGACGCCAACGGCACGGACACCGTCTACGTGGGCACCGGCAACGCGGCCGACCCCATGGCGGGCGGCTACCAGGCCATCGCGCCGAACGGCGGCAACCAATGGTTCGTCCAGGAGTCGAACCCGCCGACCGATGCCGCCGACCCCCACTCGGCCGTGTCCGCCTCGCTGACCGTCGGCGCGTACGCCGGCGGCTACGGCGTCGAGGCTGGTTCGCTCGGGCAGTACACCTACGCCCTGACCGCGGGGGGAGGCGCCATGATGGGCGGCTTCCCGTGGTTCTCGGCTGATTCGGTGTTCTCGACCGCGGCGGTGGCCGACCTCTACTCGGACGGCGACAACGAGATCATCTCGGGCGGCGACTCCAGCGCCGGCCTCGCCTACGGGGAGAACTACGCCAACGGCGGGCACATCCGCATCCTCTCGAGCGCGGGCAACTCGGGCGCGGCGAACCCCAACGGCGGGCTGCTCTGCCAGTTCGACACCGACCAGAACATCGACCGCTCCTCGCCGGCGGTGGGGCAGTTCCTCTCGGGCGGCGGCGTGGGCATCGCCATCGGCGACGGGAGCTTCTTCCCGGGTGCCTCGGACAGCAACAAGGTCTTCGCCATCAACACGGGCTGTGGCCTCGCCTGGAGCCAAACCCTGGACGGGATCACGGCCGACTCGCCGGCGTTGGCCAACGTGCAGGGGACCGGCCAGCTCGACGTCGTGGAGGGGACGCAGACCGGCGCCAGCAGCGGGACCATCTACGTGCTCGACGGGACCAACGGCAACATCGTGTGGTCGGCCGGAACGTCCGGTGCCGTGATCGGCTCGCCGGTCACGGCTGACCTCACCGGGGGCGGCTACCAGGACGTGATCGTCCCGACCACCAACGGCATCGACATCTTCGACGGCAAGTCGGGCGCGGAGGTCGACACCTTGGGGACTACGTACGGGTTCCAGAGCTCGCCGCTGGTGACCGACGACCCCGACGGGCACATCGGCATCACCGGAGCGGGGTACTCGCAGGTGGGAGCCACCCTGGTCGGCCAGATCCTCCACTGGGAGATCGACAACACCAGCGGCTCCGGTTCGAGCGTCAACGAACGGGGCGCCTGGCCGCAGTTCCACCACGACCCGCAGCTGACGGGTGACGCCGGCACGCCGCCCCCGACCATCGAGGTGCCGTGCAACGCACCGCAGGGCGCGCCCGACGGCTACCTGCTGTCGGCGTCGGACGGTGGCGTGTTCGACTACGGCAACATCCCGTTCTGCGGCTCGACGGGCAACATCCACCTCAACAAGCCCGTGGTGGGAACGGCGCTCACCGAGAACGGCGGGGGCTACTGGGAGGTCGCGTCCGACGGCGGCATCTTCGCCTTCGGCGACGCCGGCTTCCACGGCAGCACGGGCAACATCACGCTGAACGCACCCATCGTCGGCATGGCGGCGACACCCGACGGGGGCGGCTACTGGCTGGTGGCGTCGGACGGCGGGATCTTCAGCTTCGGCGATGCCGGCTTCTACGGCAGTACCGGAGCGCTCCACCTCAACCGGCCCATCGTGGGCATGGCGGCGACACCTTCAGGGCACGGCTACTGGCTCGTGGCGTCCGACGGGGGCATCTTCTCCTTCGGCGACGCCACCTTCTACGGGTCGATGGGTGGCACACCGTTGAATGCCCCGATCGTGGGCATGGCGACCGACTCGCAGAGGGGCGGCTACTGGGAGGTGGCGTCCGACGGCGGCATCTTCTCGTTCAACGCGCCCTTCCTCGGTTCGACCGGCAACATCCGCCTCAACGCGCCGATCGTCGGCATGGAGGCCAACCGCGACGGGTCGGGCTACCGCTTCGTCGCGTCCGACGGCGGCATCTTCTCGTTCAATGCCCCGTTCTTCGGCTCCATGGGTGGGAAACCACTGAACAAACCGGTCGTCGCCATGGCCGGGGCCTGACCCGAGCCCACCGCCCCGGCACGCCCGTACCATCGGGGGCGCAGGCGACTCCCTCAACCAGCGCATGCAAGAGGCCGGGCAGTTCGGCGCCACGTGGGGCGCCCACGTCCCCCTGCCGTACCTTCGCGACGAGTAGCAGACCCGGTTCGGCCCTAGGAGCGAGTCGCCGGGGCCACCGCCCTCCTGCTCACGACTCGAGGATTGCCACCAATCTCTTCGGCGCCGTCAGGCAGTACGACTCGACCACGAGCTCCCGGACCTCGGTCCAGTCGGCCGGCCCGGTGTCGAGCCACATTCCCACCCAACCCCGGTGGCCGAGATACGGCGGCACGAAGAACCGCGCCGGCTCGGACGCCACCAGGACCTCCTGCTCCCCGGCGGCGACTTGACGATGAGCCCCAGGCGCCCGTCACCGTGATGATCATCCGTGAAGTAGGCGAAGTTCTTCCCCCGCACCATGAATACGATCTGCCGGCCCCGTTCGCCGCCGGCCCGCTGGGCCACCTCGGGCAGTTCGCGGGCGATCCGCTCCAAATGGGTCACGCACGCCGCCGCGCTGGGACGAGCCACGGCTGGACGCTATTCCGCAGCCGAGCCGCTCGCTACAGTCAGCCCGTCGGCCGCCACCGACGGAAGGAGATCGCGCCGTGTGTTCCGCCGCCGGATCCGGAACAGTGAACGACCCCTCGCACGAACTCGTCGGACGGCGACGGGAAGGTCATGTGCTCGTCGTCACCATGGCGCGCGCCGCCAAGCGCAACGCCATCGACCGGGCCATGGCCGATGCCCTCGACGGCGCCCTGAACGAGCTCGATGACGACACCGACCTGTGGGCGGGCGTTCTGACCGGCACGGCGGAGGTCTTCAGCGCCGGGAGCGACCTCACCTCGCAGGGCGACTACGTCACCGCTCGGGGCGGGGAATACGGGATCATCCGGCGCGACCGCCGGAAGCCCCTGATCGCAGCGGTCGAGGGGCCTGCGCTGGGAGGCGGACTCGAGATCGTCCTCGCCTGTGATCTCGTCGTAGCGTCCACCGAGGCCCGGTTCGGTCTCCCCGAGGTCACCATCGGCGTGATCCCCACGTGTGCCGGCCTGTTCCGCGCCCCGCGCGCCCTTCCCCTCAACGTCGCCAAACAACTGATCCTGACCGGGCGGCCGATTGACGCCCATCGTGCGTTCGAGGTCGGGCTGGTCAACCTGCTGTGCGAACCGGGGACCGCGGTCGACGAGGCACTCGTCCTGGCCGGGCAGATCTGTGACAACGCGCCGGTCTCCGTCCAGGCGTGCCTCGCGACCGTCAACCGGATCGTCGCGGCAGACGACGACCTGGGATGGGAATTGACCAACCAGGCGCTGGCGGCGGCGATGACATCTGAAGACGCGCGCGAAGGAGTTTCGGCATTCCTTGAAAAACGACCGCCGGTTTGGAGGGGTCGCTAGCCCAGACGACGGGGAATCGCTACGCACGCGTGACCTCGGTTTCGGACTCATCGTATCGACCGCAGTGTTGGCCTTCGAGTCCTGCCGGCCTTCCTGTGCGGTTGTCCGAGCTTCTCGTTTCTACGGCCCGCGTTCTGACCGCAGGTGCTCGGTGAACCACTCGCAAGCGGCGTTTGACGCGCGCTCGAACTGATCCGTATAGGCCGAGAAATGTCCACCTGGGTAGAGCTCCAGCCGTTTGGGATCCCGGGCCCGGTTGAACGCCCCCAGACACAGGTCGGTAGGGCAAACCACGTCCGAGTCCCCGACAACCATCATCAGGGGCGTGGGTGCGATGCGTTCCACAAACGATCCGGGCTCGTACTCCGAATAGAGCTCAAGCGATCGGAGGGTTATCTCGTTTCTCCACTTCTCGAAGCGCCATTGATCCCCGGGTGGCGACAACTGGCCGGTGAAGAAGGCCCAGGCATCTGAGCTGGCGTGCGAGGCGAGACCGCTCTCCGAAGGAGCCACGACCATCGGCACCATCTTGGGGGCTCCCCCTCGAAATCGCTCTATTCGATCGGCATCGATAGCAAGGCGCTGCTCAACCAGCGCCGGAGGTGGCGTCCGCCGCAAGGTCGACTCCCAGCCACTTATTGTCGGCACTTGGGCCACGACGCATTTCACACGTCGGTCGATCGCGGCCACGACAAGGACGTGAGTCGAGTAGCCGGGGGGAATCTCACCCCCCGGCTCTCACGGAACCGGACGTGAACCTCTCAGCTCATCCGGCTCTTGCAGGTCGGCTGGAAGTGGGCGAAAGGTTCCAATGCACAAAGAGCCGGGGAGAGCGCTGACGAGCAGCATGCCACCAAGCCCATGCTCCTTTTGGATGTCCTTTCAATCGCTTGAACTTCCGCATCGCCCATCGAACCAAATGTTGGTCGATGCGCAATGCGATGGAATTCAACTCGGAGCGATAGAAGGCTCCGTAATAGTTGATCCAGCCCCGCACTTGGGCGTTGATCCCCAAGGCGAGTCCGGACAGGTCTCCACTTGTGCGACGTTTGAGGTGCCAATCCCTGATTGTCTTGCCGATCGCCTTCTTCGCCTTGGCGCTCATGGCCGGTAAGAAGCTCCAGAAGAACCCTCGCCGGCCTTTGGCCCGACGTGCCCGGAAGGTATAGCCAAGGAAGTCGAAGCTGATGTGCTCGAAGTCCCTTCGGCGTGACGCGTCTTTGCAGTACACGATCTTCGTCTTCTCGGGATGAAGCTCGAGTCCGACGGACCCGAGCCGCTCGGCAAGATCGGCCCAGAGTTTCCGGGCCTGGACCTCGGTGTCGCAGTGGATCACCACGTCATCCGCGTAGCGCTCGAATGGACACCCAGGATATGTCCGGTCCATCCATTTATCGAACGCATAGTGCATGAACAGGTTGGCAAGCAGCGGTGAGATCGGAGAACCTTGCGGGGTTCCCTTCTCTCGGGCCACGATGGTTCCATCCGGCATCTGCATCGGGGCGGTGAGCCACCGTGAGATGTAGAGCAGAACCCATGCCTCGTCGGTGTGGTGAGCAACCGCTTTCATCATCAGATCATGGGGAACGCTGTCGAAGAAGGCCCGGACGTCGACATCGAGCACCCAGTTCTGCCTCCAACAGCGCTTTCGAGCAACAGCCAGTGCGTCGTGGGCGGATCGCCCGGGACGATAGCCATAGCTGTCTCCGTGGAAGATCGGCTCCAAGGCCTCTTCCAGCAGCATCGCTGCTGCGGTCTGGGCGACCCGGTCTGCCATGTTGGGCACCCCGAGAAGCCTGATCCCGGCTCCATGATCCTTCGGTATCTCCACGCCGCGTACCGCTCCGGGGAAGTAGCTCCCCGAAGACATCCGATTCCAGAGCTTGTAGAGGTTGTTCACCTCGTCGAGTCCGAACTCGGAGATGGAGACGGCGTCCACGCCCGGCGCACCACTGTTTGCCTCGACCTTCTTCCACGCCCCATAGATGAGGCGCTTGTCGATGACAAACGACTTCGCTTTCAACTGTGATCTTTCCGACGGCTCCTCCCCCGAAGGGTTGACCGCTGGTTGATCTGACCTGCCCGACCCCTTCGCTCC
Organism: uncultured Acidimicrobiaceae bacterium; assembly: GCA_963834405.1. GTDB lineage: Bacteria > Actinomycetota > Acidimicrobiia > Acidimicrobiales > RAAP-2 > Bog-473. Next base: position 518,903 of record CAWIBX010000007.1, read on the forward strand.
GGCCCCATTACAGAGCCTTCATCGCTACTACGGGTCGGTCCGCCCCTGTGTCTCGCATCGGTACTCTGCCCCTCGTGGTGTTTGACACTTGGGGTTCTCCCTCTGAACCGACCACGGACAACCATCATCCGTTGCAACTGTCCGTTCGTATCGAGACGACAGGTTCTCCTGTTCCATGCCAGCGCCTGCGACGAGCTCACGCCACCTTTACACCGGACACCGCTGGGGCCACGTGCAGGCAGCTCCCCAGCCGAGGGCACGCATCTGCGCACGCCGTAATCCCAGGGGTAGGTGACAGCCCTGGTTTCGATGTCATCGCTCATTATTTACGATGCGTCAGCAGTGGTTTACGCATGTTCGTCTTCTCGTCGCTTACCTGACCCGCTGGTAGCGAGCCTTTTCAGCAGTCGCTTCCCACCCCGGCTCTTGACCGGCATGACACTGCGGCAGTTTGGAATCTCCGCCTGCACGGCGAATCCGGAGGGCCTCCCTCCATCACTGGCACAGCACGGTTCGTGCTGACGATCTTCTACATCGACATCACTCCCCTTTCAGGACACACCCACCCGCGTAACCTGGTTCCCCAGATGCCCACTCGTCGGGGATCGATCCCCTCCAACGTTTGTGCATACGTGATGGCATGCCGGTAATCGCGTACCTGCATCCATCGGTCCAATTCCTGCCGGGGTTCCCCCTCGCTTTCGCCGAAATTCCGGTGATCGTAGGCAACGACGCAGTGTCCGGCGGAAGCAATGGCTGCTGCGTACTTGTCGAGGTAGAACTCCTTGAGACAGTTGTAACCGTGGGCCATCACGACAACCGGGGCCGGTGCCCGCGCTGACGTCGGCCGGTAGAGCCATCCTCTTAAGGTGGTCCCTTCCGCGTCGAAGGCGATGTCACTCACCTCGTAGGCATTCCCGCCGTCAGCAGCCACGTGGTCAGCTTGGCATACGAGAAGAGATTGCGCCCCGAAGCTCCTCGTCTCGCGGATGGCACGCTAAACCGGATCGTCACCGTCCGCCGAAGGAGCATGGGTGCAACCCGGTATGGTCCAGGACTGAGCCGACACCCGAGCAGTGGAGCACAGGAGGGCACATATGACGGGCCAGCACGACGGGCAAGAGGGTCAGCAGGTCCACGAGTGGGGGGAGGCCGTGCCAGCCTCGTCCGGCCCCCCCAAGCCGGGGGACATCATCACCGAATCCGGCCTGGCGGTGAACCCCGAACCCCTGGTTGGCCACGACGTATCGAGTGCGCTCGAAGAGGACGAGCCCGAGCACACGATCCCGCCTGCGCCGTTGTGGGCCATGAAGGAGCGCCGCCATATTCAGTGGCACCTCTTGCCGGCTCACGAGCGGCACGAGCGCATCCGCGAGTGTCTGGAGGCCGACGACTACACGCTCTACTGCATCGACGACGGGGGGCACCACGCCATGATCGGCCGGCGCGTCGGAGACTCGCCCAGCGGCTGCGAGTACACGCTCCTCGGTCGCATCTCACGTAAGCGCTACGAGGAGTTGCGTGATGAGGTGGTTCCGATCGGCGACTGCTTCGACACGGCGACCGAAATTGGACTGTGCGGGGTCGCCATAGAAGAAGACATCCGTTCGTCCAACGTTTTTGACGTCGCCAACTACGAGAGCATCTCGGAAGTCCCCGAGGACTACCGTCCGGGATTGCCCTTCCACCACTTCCGCCAGGACCTCGAAATCACCATTTGACAGGGCTTGTCTGGGCAGGAGAGGGCGTGTGCGCTGCGGGACTCCAACCCACCACCTCAGCAGCGTGAAGGAGAGTTCGAGCCAATACCGAACCGGCTGGCTTCAGGACTTCGAGTCAGAACGCAAAAACGGCGACCAGTCACCCTCGGGGTCGGTGGTTTGTCCCACTTCGATCAGATAGCCGTCCGGATCGCGGATGTAGCAACGAATCTCATACGCGTGCTGCTTGGGGGGCGTCAGGAAGTCAGCTCCCCGGGCACTCCACTCCTCGTACTTGGCATGGATGTCCGTGACCCGGATATTGAGAAAGCTGCTGACCCGGTCTGGGTCGCGTGGCGTCTCCAGAATCACGGTGGGCTTGTCGTCAGTCGGGCCTCCGCCGGCATTGATGACGATGAAGCTGTTGGCGAGAGCGACATTGGTCGGCTCCGGGCCGAAGACCACCCTTCCGCCGAGCACTTCGGTATAGAACCGCCGGGAGCGTTCGACGTCGTCCGAGACAATGAAGTGGCACAACACCATTTCTTCGGACCCATTGATTTCAGCCAAATGCGCACCTCCAGTGGGTTGGGGCACATACCCGCCTGCCACCGGGCCTGCAGCCGACGTTCCAGTGGCCGAAGTATCCTCCTTAATGCACGGCCCGGCTAGAGGACACCCCGTTGCATTCCGATGGTCCGCATATCGTCGGCGAAGAACACCGGATTCCTTCGCCCACGTAACACGCACGCGGGACGACCCGAAGAGCGACGGTCCGAACTCGCAGGCTCCTGACCAGGGGGACAGAGTGGGGATAGGTGATAGGGCCCCATCAAACGTCCGCTCCGGTCAAGGGACGAGCGGAACGGCCGGCGGGAGCAGTGGGGGGGCGTCCCCGAACCGGTGTACGGCGTATGGGGACAGGTCAGCCCTTCACAAATCGCAGACGGTTTTCCTGCCGCTCCCATCCACTTGTTCGCCAGAATCCCATTGCCGTCGGCTCAGTGTCCACGACGATCGCCTGGAGGCGAACAGCCCCCGCCGCAGATAGTCGGGCTTCCGCGGTGTGGAGCAACCGGGTTCCGAGACCTAGCCGGTGATGCGATGGAGTGACCACTAACCGGTAGATCGATCCCCTCCATCCATCCCAGGCCGCGATCACCGAGCCGACGAGGTGATCTTTGCCCTCTGCAACCATCAGAGCCAGAGGATCATGCGTGATGAGTTTGGCCACGCTCTTGGCGTCGTCGGTGTGGGTAGGTTCGGCTCCAGCCGCTGCCCACAACGACAGTACGGCATCGACATCTGAGAGTTGGCCCGTGCGGATGGTCGAGGTCATTCACCGATGCTAGGAGCGACGGAGCCAACGGATCCGGGCCCGATAGCTCAGGATTCTGGACCCCGACCGCGTCCCTTTCGATATTTCGCCGTTGGCCCCGATCGATCGGCGAGACTGTGGGCATGGCCGACACGTTCGCCATTCGGTTCGCAGCAGTGCGGTCCCGATTCGGACCTCTGGTCTGGGGTCTGGATCCTGCTGGATCACTGCTCGATGCCTGGGGCCTCGGAGACACGCCGGAGGGATTGGACCGTTTTGGCGACATCGTGCTCGAGGCCGCCAGCGGGACCGTCGGTCTGGTAAAGCTCCAAGCGGCCTTCTACGAGCGGCACGGCTGGAGGGGTTTCCGCACACTGCAGCGCCTCATCGCCGAAGCACGAAGTGCCGGATTGCTGGTGATCGTGGACGCCAAACGCGGAGACGTCGGAAGCACCAACGTCGCATACGCCGAGGCGTACCTCGGGTCCGCCGCCCCGCTCGGAGCCGACGCCCTCACCGTCCACCCCTACCTCGGACTGGGGGCCATGGACGCCTTCATCACCCTGGCCCACGAGGCCCAGAGCTGCTTGCTCGTGGTGACGCGCTCCTCAAATCCCGAAGGCCGGGCGGTCCAATCCGCTACAGATCATGATGGACGTGCCGTCGAAGAAGCGCTGCTGCTGGCTGTCGGGGAACTAAATGCCCAACTGGCACCGGGCGAGATCGGACCGGTCGGAGCGGTCGTCGGACCCACTCACATGGTTCCCGCTCTCGACCTTGTGGCCTGCCGGGGACTGCTCCTGGCCCCGGGTGTCGGGATGCAGGGGGCCACGGCAAAAGACGTTGCCCAGGTATTTGCCGATTGTCCCGAACGCGTCATGCCCAGCGCCTCGCGGTCGCTGCTCGTGGAAGGGCCCTCTGTCATCCGGCTACGGGACAAAGTTGCTCGCCTTGCTGATCAGTTCCGGGACGTGCTTTCAACGCGGTAGCCAGCAGGGTCACCTGCCCACCGGCCGGCAATGTACTGGGACACATTGACCTCTAGGGTCGGAGGAGCTTCCAAAAAGTCGACGGCACCATCAAATCGGGAAGGACGCACATGAGCCGGCAAGCTGACCTCGAAGGACAAAGTGCCCTCGTCACAGGAGCGACATCGGGCATCGGCAAGTCCGTGGCAGAGTGCCTCGGCCGGTATGGCGCCAATGTGATCGTGCACGGACGCGACGCAGATCGGGGGGCGGCCGCGGTCGAATCAGTCACCTCACTTGGAGGCACTGCCCGCTTCGTCGCCGCTGATCTCAGCGATCCGGGGGACCTTGATCGCTTAGTCGCAGAGGCTGAGGAAACCGACATATTGGTCAACAACGCCGGCTTCAGCTGGTTCGGACCGACGGCAGATCTGGACATGATGACCTTCGACCGTCTCTTCGCCGCACGTCAGAGCGCCTTACTTTCTTGTCGCAGCGTTGGCACCGAAAATGGCAGCACGTGGTTCGGGAAGCATCGTCAACATGAGCAGCATGGCCGGGCAGATAGGTCTTGCCGGTGGCGCTGCCTATGGTGCCACCAAGGCCACGATGACATCCATGACTCGGTCGTGGGCAGCGGAGTTCCGCCCTGCCGGCGTACGAGTCAATGCCATCGCCGCAGGTCCGGTCTATACCGGTGGCTCGTCACCAGACCGCATCGAGACGCTGGGCGCCACCACTCTCATGAGGCGCGGTGCCCATCCGGATGAAATCGCCGAGGTCGTCGCCTTTTTGGCTACGCCGAAGGCGAGCTACATAACTGGCGCCGTTATCGCTGTTGACGGAGGTCGTACCGCCGTGTGATTCGCCTCAACGGGGCGGTGTCCGTCTTCAGGGTTGTCCATATCCCGGCGAACTGGGACACCCGTTCGGGTCGGTGTCTGTGCTCCCTCGACGATCTGTCAGAGAGGATTCGGAGCAGTCACGCAGGCGGCCTACAGGGGCTTCACATGAACGGCTGGCACTCTGGCTTCAAGAGTTTGAGGAGCACTGTCATGTGTGATTACGAACCAACCAGACCCCGAGAGGCCCTTCCGACTGATCCCGATTCGGGCAACACGTCGGGGTCAGTCGGGGTCAACAGTCGTTGAAGCTTTGGTGGACACCGCTTCTGCATCGCCTCTCCCATCAGTATCTTCATCCGGTTGGCCAATCTCAGCAACCATGGCCGAGCAAGGAAGCCGGGCGAGGATGCGACGACCGCCGTCGAAGCTGCGACGGGGTTTAGTCGTCGCCGCTGCACTGATGGGATCGGTGACGGGATTGTTCGTCGGCGTCGGCACGTCGTCCTCGGCAGGGGCCGCGCAATCGATGGCCACCAGCAGCTCCACCGGACATCTTGGATCCGGCGGTCAGGGTTCCAACGCACGATCTGGACCGGCCGCAGGGGGATCATTGGGCACTGTCGGGAACGTGGCCAAGTCGAGCTTCACGCTGACGACGTCAGCGGGTCAAGAGGTGACGGTTGACGATGAGTCTTCGACGAAATACGACAAGGGGACGAGCTCGACCTCGAAGAGCACCATAACCAAGGGCGAACACGTCCTCGTCCTGGGGACCGTGAGTTCAACGACCATCAAGGCCACGCAAGTCATTGTGCAAACGACTGGCAGCGGATCAGAGCCATCCACGGCAGCGGTGGTCCCCTTCCAGAGGGGTGCGGCCGAGACGTCAAAGCAGGTGGGTGAGATCCCGGCGAGTTACAGCCAGGGATCGGGGACGATCGTCAGTGGAACGACGGCCAACAAGGCGACCGAAGCTGCGCTGGCGGCCTACCCGGGGGGAATCGTCGACCGTGTGGTGAAGCTGAGCAACGGCGAATACGAGGTCCACAACATCGGAGTCAACTGGCCACACCACGTCTTCCTCAACAAGGACTTCAAGGTGGTCGGCGCCGAGTAGCTGCCGAAGCAGACCACAACATCATGCCCTGGGCGCTATGGCCCAGGTCCGGCGAGGGGTGGCACAGCCGGATGAGGCTCAGGCTATCTGCGAGAGACCCTTTTGTAGATCATCGGCGTTCATGACCGGCGAGATCTGCACTTCAGCGTCGAGCTCCATAAAGAAGGGCTCGGCGAATGGCGGAATGGCCGAAGCATCGGGCATGTCGAAAATGAAAAAGGCCGTGCGCCTGCCATCGAAGGTCGTGAAATAGGCCGCCTCCGGCTTCCATCGCTCAGCAGTCTGCTGCATGACCTTAGGCAGTGACCCATCTCGGATGCCTTTGTTGCCTGCGTCGACCGGGATTGACACCCTCGCCATTACACGCATGTTGCCTCCTCGTAATCTCTCCGGACCAGACGACTATTGCGGGAAGCGTGGGTGACGTCAATCGAAAGGCAAGTGACCTTCTCCTGATGCGATGAAGGGGCGGGGCCTCCGCCCCTTGTGAGATCCGAGCATGCTCGGTCTTGCAAAAGAAACCTCGAAAGAGGAGGAGGCCCCTATGGGACAGTACGTCGGAATCGACTTGCACAGACGCAGCACCACCATCGTCCGGATGGCAGAAGACGGCGAGGTGCTCGGCACCGAACGCTTCGTCAGCCAGCCCTTCGAACTCGCCCAGGCGATGGCCGCCGCGGGACCCGAACCCGAGGTGGTCCTCGAGTCCACCTACGGCTGGTACTGGGCGGCCGATCTTCTCCAAGAGCTCGGCGCCCACGTGCACCTCGCGCATGCGCTCGGGAACAACTGGGGAAACCGCCGGGTGAAGAACGACGAGCGCGACGCCCAGGACCTGGCCGCCATGTTGGCCCTCGGACGCCTGGCCGAGGGCTGGATCGCGCCGCCACCGGTTCGCGAGCTGCGCGAGCTCGTGCGCTACCGCTACTCGCTGGTGCGGCACCGCACCAGTGCCAAGGCCCAGATCCACGGGGTCATGGCCAAGAACGGGATCCTGCCCGTCGTCGGCGAGCTGTGGGGCCCGACCGGTTCGGCCCAGCTCGACCGTCTCGAGCTCCCCGAGGCCTATGCGATGCGCCTCGACTCGCTGCGCCACCTGCTCGGCGTCTACGAGCACGCGATCGCCGAGCTCGACGCGCACATCCACGCCGAGCTCAAGGCCGACCCCGGTTATCGGGCCCTCATGACCCTGCCCGGGGTGGGCAAGGTCATCGCGGCGATCTTCGTGGCCGAGATCGGCGACGTCAGCCGCTTCGACTCGGCCAAGAAGCTCTGCAGCTGGGCCGGCCTCACCCCCAAGCACCGCGAGTCCGACGAGGTCGTGCGCCGCGGGGCGATCACCAAACAGGGCTCACCACTCGTGCGTTGGGCGGCCATCGAGGCCGTGGGCAACTACCGGGCCAAAGGCAGCGAGAAGCTACGCGCCGACTACAAGCGCATCGCCGAGCACGCCGGCAAGTACAAGGCCCGGGTGGCCGTCGCCCGCAAGCTCTTGACCCTCGTCTTCTACGCCCTGCGCGACGGAGAAGTCCGATGCCTCGAGACCGCCGCCTGAGTCTCGGCCACGGACCGACGCGAGCTCGACGTACGCCGTGGCCCACCGACATCGGTGTGGCCGTTGTTTCTGATTGAGCCCGTCGGGACGTGGCCGAACCCCATCATGTGCGGAGATCGACGAATGAATGGCTGGCTGCCCACGGGAGCGTGACAGAACCCGAGCAGTGATGGGAACTCGCAACACCTCGAAATAGCGGCGTCCTCGAACAGGATGCGCCGGTCGCCGCCGGCGTCAACGCCACAACCTTCGGCGGGCATCGCCCGACGTTGACCCCGGCGCCTCGTCGGCGCGCGCCCTCGTGCAGGACGCCGATGGATCAATCAGGAACGATCGACGGAAAAAGACTCTTGATCCGGCCCCGCCCCTTCATGTACGGCGTACGGGGGCACCTGGCGTCCGACGGGTCTCGGCAGATACCGGATCGGGGTTGTCGACTCCGTTGAACCTTCAGGAAAGTGCTTCGATCACGGCGGCGAAGTCTGGCCACTCCCCGCCAGCATCAATAACGGTAGTCAAGAGGGCTTCGGCTGCGGGCCAGATGCGCACACCAACTCCGGTCTCTTCGGCCAGGTCGATGGCGAGGCGGAGGTCCTTACGGGCCAGTGCCGGAGAGAACCAACCCGGATGCGTCGCATCGAGCAGACTGTCCAACCGGAGATTGCTGGCGAGACTTATCACCGGACTGTCGGCAAGGAGGGTCCTTAGAAACTCGTCAGGGATTCCCTGCTGTCTGGCCGTGGCGATGGCCTCGGCAAGCGAAGCCACCCCTGTAATCAGCAACGAGTTGGCCAAGATCTTCACCGTTGCCCCGGTTCCGACCGGACCACAGTGCGTATAGCCGGACCCAAGGTCAGTCCACAGGGGTTCAATGGCAGCAATCGCTGGGGCGGGACCGCCAATGAGGAACGTCCCCAAACCCCCGGCAATCATCGTTGGCGATCCCATCACCGGAGCGTCAAGGACCCGACCCTCAGGTCCCAGCTCGGCAAGGCGTCGAGCAGTCTCCGGGGAGACCGTGCTGACGTTGGCAAACACGGCATCGGATTCGAGCGATGCCAACACACCATCGTCGCCCAGGCATACGTCGAGGACGGCTGCGTCGTCGGCGAGCACGACGAGAACGGCGTCAGCACCCGCCGCCGCCGCCCTGGATGTGTTGGCTTCGATCGCACCGCTGGCCACGAGGGCGGCGACCCGACCCGGGGTGCGATTCCAAACGGTCGTCTGGTGACCAGTTTCGATTGCCCTGGCGGCGAAAGCCCGACCCATGTTGCCCACTCCCAAGATGGCGATTCGCATCGGGCCACCCTACGTTCGATCGGGCGGCACCCTCTTGGACCATGCCCCGCATCTTGCCGGCGCCCTCGCTAACGACAGTCCCCGAGCCGGCGAACTTGGGACACCCAAAGGCAGTAGTGACAAACTTGCAGACATGGCCCAAACGATCTCCGGAACGCACCTGCTCGACCCCGAGGTGATCGCTGAGCCGTATGGCTTCTACGAGGAGCTGCGGGCTTATGCGCCCGTGTGGGAAGTACCCGGCACTGGGATCTTCACGGTTGCCACTTTTCATCTTCTCGCTGAAGCAGCTGGCCGAGTGGAGGACTTTTCGTCAAATCTGAACTGCCTCCTGTACCGAGACGCCCAGGGCATGCCTTGTCGGCTCTCGTTCGGCGATGCGGGAGTCCAGGCGCTGGCCACGGCAGATCCACCGATGCACGCACTGCACAGAGGCACAGTATTTCCTGAACTTGTCGCCAAACGTATGGCTGCTCTGGAACCCGACGTTGTCGAGATCGCCGAGGATTGTGTAGGCCAGGCCCTCAACGAAGGATCTGTGGACTTCATGGCCGCTATCGGCAACGTCGTACCCATCACGATGATCAGTCGCCTCATCGGATTCCACGACAGTGACCTCGACCAGTTGTTGAATGCAGCCTTCGACTCGACCGCCATGCTGGGATCGACCCTGTCCTACGAGGAGTTGGTCGCCCACATCGCCCGGACCGGTGAAATCGAGGAGTGGGTATCTCGTCAGCTCTCAGCCGCCAAGAGCGAGCCGTCCCATGACCTTCTCGGGGCTGTCGCCGAAGGCGTCAACAGTCAGGCGTTCTCAGAAGTCGAGGCCGTCGTCATCCTCCACACGTTGCTGAGCGCTGGTGGTGAATCCACGACAAGCCTGATCGGGAATGCTGTCCGTGTCTTGGCCGAAGATCGAGAACTTCAGAGCCAACTGCGTCAGAGTCCTGAGTTGATCCCGATGTTCGTGGAGGAGGCTCTGAGATTGGAGCCACCATTCCGCTATCACATGCGCTACGTGCCGAATGACACCGCACTCGGTGGTGTGGAGATCCCGGCCGGAGCAACGGTCCTACTGCTCTGGGGTGCGGCCAACCGTGATGCAGCAATGTTTGATCATCCCGAGTCCATCGATCTGACCCGTGAGGCACCACGGCGACATGTGGCATTCGGTCGAGGCATCCATCACTGTGTTGGGGCGCCGCTTGCTCGGGTGGAGGCGAGGAACGTGCTCAACGTCCTCCTTGCTCGAACGAGTGACATCACCCTTGACCCTCAGCGCCAACCAAGATGGGTGAACAGCCTGATGGTCCGTCGTCACGAGGAACTACCGGTACGCCTCGTCGCCTCCTGAGGGCTGTCCCAAAGGTGTCGCGTGGTGGCACCCCGTCCCGGCGTTGATCGGGAATACCCCTGGCCCTTCAGCGAGGCCGATTCTTAGTCCCGATACCTGACGTGATGATCAGGACAGCCGCCTCGGCATCGACGTCGGCTGTGTGCCAAACCCCAGGAGGATTGATCACCGCCTCGCCCTGATTTAGCTCGGCCGACCGTACCTGTCCGTCTATTTCTTGGAGGAGCTTGATGGTTCCCTCGGTGCACACAACCAACTCTTCCCCCAACGGGTGCATCTCCCACGACTCCCACGACGTTGTGTATCGGTGCATGGAAACGAGCCGCCCCTCGACTCCATCAGAATCAGTACGCGCTTCATAGCGCTCGTACCATTCAAGATTGCCGGTGAACTGCTCCTGGGGAACGACCCTCGCTCCGAGACCCAAGTGGACCGGATGCGTTTGGAGGTTGAAGACGGCGCCATCCATTCCACAAGTGTGACCATATGAAAATGAGTTGTCTACCGAGGATCACCCTCCCGGCGTTCGGAACCCTTCGAGCCGTGACGCCATTCGTCCGGGACGCGGGTAGTACGAACGGTCGCTCGTGCTCGGTCCTTCCCGCCAGCCCCTAATACACACTCAACCGAAGTCCCACTGTCCTCATACATGACGACCCGGGCACTCAGTTCCACAGCTTCGTTAATTGGAGTCGGCCGCAGATAATCGACGGACAGGGATACGGTCGCATGCCAGATTTCGGGGTCCGTCCCGATGCCTCGCCGTTCCCGGTGGTAGGCGTCGGCGACAGCCATGCAGACGCTATGACAGTCCAGCAATGTGGCGATGATCCCCCCGTTCAGAAAATGCCGAGGTCCAGCCGCGAACTCATCGGTCGGAGTCCACTGGGCTACGGCAACCTCGCCGTCCCAGTAGCTCTTGAGGCGAAGGCCTGCTGGGTTGGCCGCTCCACACCCCCAGCAATAGTTGTCCCGCATCTGGTCCTGGAACGCCTGACCGTTCACGGAGCAATTCTGACCGGTCCGTCGGCACCGCACCATCGACTATTGCCGGATGCGGAATGGGCCGGGTGTCCCCGTTGTGCCGCTAGGCGGCGCACCCCAGGCCGGCGTACGGAGGCGGTCTGGATCCCTACGAATCAGCCGGGAGATGTGCCGCCCATACTTCCGAGATCGAGAGGGCTGGGATCCAGATAGTCGCCACCATCGTCTGGTAGCCAGCCAACAGCCCGACGTAGCCGCGGGAGGATGGATTCATCCATCCATCGAGATAGCACTTCGGGGAAGTCTGGGTCGTAATGCTGTTGGCGATAGATATCTGAAATCACCCAAGCGACCCGACCCCGAGTGCGTAGCAAAGCACCTTGTAGTTCGTCCCGCTCGGCCCGCAGGGCTTCGATCTCGTCGGCTGGCTGGGTCATATCACTCCCTCGTCCGTCATGACGATTATGCCGCGCATCAGGCGAGCCTCAGCCGTTGACCCGACAAGCCCGATAGTGCCGAAGTGCTCGACCGTCCCGGCGATCGGGGACGGTGCTGTCGCGCTTTACAGGAGCATGCCAACGCGATACCACTGAGGCGGGATTATGCGCTCGGATGGTGGGAGAGTCCTACCGGAACCGGGCGTAGGCGTGAGGTGAACCATGCTGTTCATGACCACATACAGAGTGAAGCCGTACCTTTCGCAGTCCGAAACAAAGAAGCTCCTCGACCTCTTTGGGAAGGTGGGAGAGGCGCCTGGGACCGTTGCTCACTACGTTGCTGCCGATAACTCCGTCGGATGGGCCATCACCGATCAGGAGGACGCCACCAGCGGCTACGCGGCGACTCTCCAATATTCGGAATACATCGAGTTCGACACGAAGCCGGTCCTCACGATGGGGGACGCCTTGCCCCACTTGCTGGAGGCCTATCAGTAACACACCGTCGTTTACGGACCCGTCTCCATTCCGGCGGAGTGGGGCACCCTCTGGGACGGGTGTGGGAACCACCGACCGCCTGATCGTGTCTGAGGGGGGACCGGAGCCCTAAACCCATTCTCCCGCTTGATCGGTGAACTGGTTCTTCCGCCGCCCAACAAGTGCCACACACCATGCCTAGCGGACGGGAAGGCAAAAGGCTTGACCTGGAGAAACCGCGTTCACGCAGCTTATTGAAGGTTCCGGTTGACCCGGAGCGAATGCAAGTGACCCACTTTGCGCGCCCGTTCGCGCCCGTGGCGCGCCCAAATCGAAGAACGACTTCTCGATCAGGGTTGGAGGGACAAACGACCCCGTCAGTACACACGCCATTGGCTGAAGGGCCGAAAACTTCAGCCCTTGTTCAGGCCGAGGGCGCTCAAACTCATTCGGTGGAATATGTCGACCTTGCACCCCTGCGTTGCCCACTCTTTTTCATCACCAAGAATGAATGTGCCCCCACCGGAACCACGGTTTCCAGCACAAAGCCCTCCTCCGACATTGCATCAAAGAACTCTTTTATCGCCTTGGGAGTGGTCGTTTCGGAAAGCTTTAAGATTCTGTGCTCGTCAGCAGCCATGCAAAAAGCATTGCATAGGCGACGTTGGCTGCGCTTTGCGGAGACCATCCCTACGGCGTTGAGTGGGTTGCAGCGAGGCACTGGCTGAATCTATGACCCACCAGGAAGGCTCTCAAAGTGCCCATGTCGAGCAAACGGAAGGCCGGTCATCGCCCGACAAGAAGCCATTACCGACCACCGGTTCTCATCTGGAAGTGGGTTCGGGGACGAAGCAGTCCACCTCGGCGGAGCGTTCGGAAGGTTCTGACGGCATTTATTCGTGTCTCGTGCAACTGCATCGTCCCCGAACCAGGCGAACTGGGGCAGGCGGACACGCCTTGAATCCCCGGAACGAGTGACTGTAGGACGAGGGACCTTTGGGGGTATTTATGAACGATGAGACCTGCCACCGTAGCTATCGGTGGCTGCCACAGATCTGTCCTCCCACATTCTTCAAGCATTGACTGATGCGGGCATCTACATTGTCACGCACGTCGAAACGTGGTTGGGCTGGGGAAACATACAGAATGTGAGAGTCCACGCGGCGCTTGCGCAACGTGACGCGTCACCGGCTCTCCGGTCGACCATCCAGGACGTTATTAGGACAGTGCTGGAAGGAAGAAGGCATTTCGTCGAGATCATGTGGTTGCCATCATGACGTTATCCCCGTGGTGCCGAAGTGTCCCACCCTCCCGCCGATAGGGGGCGCCCGAAGAGACCCTGAGACACGTCCTGTTGGTAGCGGCGAGACTGAAGTGGCTGCCAAGGAGATGAGCGTGGATCACGAGCAATGTGCGGCCTGCGGTTTCGATGGCTCTGAGTATGAGCCTGAGCGGTTGTTGGACGCGATTCGACGCCTTGGACCGCAATGGATTCGGCTCTTGCTTGACGCTGGCGACGACCTTCGGCTGAGACCAGCCCCTGAAACCTGGTCGGCACTCGAATATGCGGCTCACAGTCGGGACGTCACGGCACTCCACGTCTTCGGAGTCGAGCAGGCGCTGACGGTCGATGAGCCCAGATTCCCCGAGATAGCCGGGGAGGAACTCGTGCAGAGCGCTTCAGCGAGCTATGTCGTACAAGACCCTGGAGTTGTTGGAATGGAACTCGAAGATGAGACTGGAAAGCTTGCCGATTTGGCTCAGGAATCAAGGCCGACCTCATGGTCCCGAGGAATCACAATCGGCGACTCGCGGAGCGATGTGCGTTTGCTTCTCGAGCATGCGCTCCACGACTCGCACCACCATCTGGTGGATGTGGAGAATGGCCTTGCCATTCTGAGGGCGAGTTCCCACTGACCGACCTTGGTCGCCAGAGCGACGAGTACTGCCCTTGGGGATCGACTGGACACCGCCGACGGGCCTTCCAAAGTGTCCCACCGTCCCGATTGGCGAAGTGGGGCACGTCGTAGCATCCGAGACTGGGTTCAAGGGGTAATCTCAACGACTGTATGGGATTCAACGTCGATCCGGTAAATCACCCCGTGGTGGAGCCGCAACTTGAGGGCCTCTTCCGATTCCAGCCCGAGAAGGTTCCGGAGAAGCATCCGACCGATCATTTCGTGGGATACCAGTAGTGGCCGAAATCGTCCGGACGCAACGATCCGCTGTAGGGCAGATGCAGCTCTCACGTCAGCGTCGGCGTAGCTCTCGCCGTCGGGAAATCGCCATTCGTACTTGTCGAGTGAACGTCGAGCCATCTCACCGGGGAAGGTCCGTTCGATCTCCTCATTCGTCAGGCCAGTCATTTCGCCGTGGTCCAGCTCCCTAAGATCATCGACCGACGTGATCGTCTGGTGCAGGGCTTCGGCGTAAATCTGAGCCGTTGCAACGGCTCGCCCGAGCGGACTGGAAAACACCCCGTCTACCGGTAGCGACCGAATGCGCTCCGCCACCCGCTGAATCTCCGCGATTCCATCCTTAGTCAGGGGTGAGTCCAACTGACCCTGACGGCGACCGGTGCGATTCCAATGGGTCTCCCCGTGTCGGACGAGGTATACCTCTTCGATCGGGAGAGAATGCATCTGCAATTACTAGTGCAACCCCGTGTCAAGGGTCTCAAGCCCGGCAATGTACGGGGACACACGCCTGCCTTATCCAACCGACACAAATTGTCTAGTGTGACGGCGATCATCTCGAAGAGAGAGCAGGGGGAATTCGGTGGACAGGCGGTTGGCGACTGGCATCGTGACGACCTTGGTCGTGTTTGTCTCAGTGCTTGCACTTGCGCCTGTGGCAAGCGCGAGCGGCGGTGGCTACCAGGGACTGATGGGGAAGCGCATCCCGGGCACGAACGGGACGTGGGTGCCAATATTCAGCCCAGACCCGGGCCAGAATGTAGCCGGAACCAGCACACCGCCGCTCATGACCGAGGGTGCCAATACCAACTCGGTTGCGTTCTTCGAGTTTCCTTCTCAGGGCGCTGCCACGAAATTTGCTACGTCGCTGCCCCTCGCCGTCCGCCTCTACTTTGACGGGATCCTGCGCTACCAGCCCACAGCTGAGCCAGTTGCGGCGCCTGCCTCGGTGCGGTGGTATGACACGATGGCGTGTCTCGGGCCAGCTGGCGAACCGACGCGATACAAACTGAACGCATCAGGTACGTGCGCGGTTGGCTCCGGCACCGCTCTCGGCTCCATCGGCATCGCTGAAGTCATCCAACGCGGCAAGGTCGCGGTTGTGATCGACACCGAAGGGGGAAGTCAGATCCTCGTCAACTACGACCGAGCTGCCGCACCAAGCGATGCTCAGGTGCTAAGCGACGACGAGACTCTTGCCAACGGGGTTAACGCACTGATGACGAAGGTAGGCCTGAAAGCGACGCCTGGGCGGAAGTAGCGCATGCTGAAGTGTGGCTTGGCGGACCCGGATCCCCATCCTGGTCACATCTTGCCTCTCATGGGAAGCACATATCCGGCGAACTAGGGCAGGTCTACAGATGCGGTTCGATTACCGCTGTGTTGTAGTCAGAATCAGTCAAACTGCGCGTAATGACCCCAAGTTCATGAAGATCAGCCAGCGCCTTCCTCGCAAGGGCTCGGATTTGTTCCCACCGCTCATCCTCACGAATCGCTCATTCTGAAAACTGTTTCGGGTATGGCCCCATGTGCCCGACTCGCCGAATCTCGTCGCCTATTTCCTGGCCATATTGTCCGAGGATTTCCGTTATCTCCTGAGCCGTTCGTTCGATTTCAGGCGTAAGCGCTCCGGCCTCTATTAGCTGGGGGAGCATCGGGTCGTCGTCGCTCAACCACTGGTTGGAGAGTTCTTCCCAAGGACAACTCGTCCTATGGAAATACTCCAACTGCTGATCTGCCGAGGCTGCCAGCAAGACCAGGTCTCTTGCCATGCAACAACGCCACTGAATCGGCCTGGGATCCCCGGAGGCTCCATACCTTGGAAACGAGGATGGAGTCATGGAACAGAAGCCGAGAACGAAGCGGTATCCGCCTGAGCTGAAGGAGCGGGCGGTGCGCATGGTGTTGGACCTGCGAGAGCAGGATCCGCACGACAAGACGGTGATCTCGCGGGTGGCCCGACAGCTGGGCGTGGGCGACGAGTCGTTGCGCAGCTGGGTGAAGCGTGCCGACGTCGACGCCGGCAAGCGCCCGGGGCTGACGAGCGACGAGCAGGCCGAGCTCAAGCGGCTGCGCAAGGAGAACTTCGAGCTTCGCCGGGCCAATGACATCTTGCAGGCTGCGGCGACTTTCTTCGGGGCGGAGCTCGACCGCCGACACAAGAAGTAGTTGCCTTCATCGACGCCCATCGGGACCACGAGACCGGTGGGCGTCGATGGGGGGTCGAGCCGATCTGCGAGCAGCTCGCAGTCGCCCCCTCCACCTACTACGACGCCAAGTCCCGGCCGCCTTCGGCCCGGGCGCTGCGTGACGCCGAGCTGGGCCCCAAGCTGGTCGAGCTGTGGAAGCGCAACTACTCGGTCTACGGCAGGCGCAAGCTCACCAAGGCGGCTCGGCGGGCCGATCTCGACATCGGGCGCGACCAGGTAGCCCGCCTCATGCGACACCAGGGCATTCGCGGGGCGAGCCGCTCCAAGAAACGCTTCACCACCAAGTCTGATCCCGCCCACGTCCGCGCCCCGGACCTCGTCAATCGCAACTTCAGTGCTACGCGTCCCGATGAACTGTGGGTGTGCGACTTCACCTACTGCTCGACATGGTCGGGCATCATTTACGTCGCCTTCGTAATCGACGTCTTCTCCCGGCGCCTTGTCGGCTGGAAGGCGGCGCGCTCGATGACCACGACCCTTGTCCTCGATGCGCTCAACATGGCGGCATGGACGCGCCGGCACACCACTCTCGAAGGGCTGATCTGTCACACCGACGCCGGAAGTCAATACACCTCTATTGCCTACACCGAGCGCATCGACGACGTCGGTGCCGCGCCCTCCATCGGGACCATCGGAGACAGCTACGACAACGCCATGGCCGAATCGGTCATCGGGCTTTTCAAGACCGAGCTGCACCGCAACCCGGCCGCCCTGGCGGACAACGGCGGGCCTTGGAAGGGCCTCGACGACCTCGAGATCGCCACGTGCGCCTGGGTGTCATGGTTCAACGAGGAGCGACTCCATGGAGAGCTCGACGACCGCACGCCGGCCGAAGTCGAAGCCGAGTACCGTTTCAGATCTCAGCCCGCTGTGGCATGAGAAACCAAACCAACGAGCCTCCGTCAAACCCAGGCCGGTTCAACCGCATGGCAACGACTGGGGTCATCGCCGCGTCAAGAACGACGAGCGCGACGCGAGGGACCTGGCTGATCTGCTTCGTCTCGGTCGCCTGGCCGAGGCCTGGATCGCCCCGCCCCCGACCAGAGAGCTCCGCGAGATGGTCCGTTTCCGGATGAAGCTGTGCAATCTGCGCACCGGCCTCAAGGCCCAGGTCCACGCGGTGATGGCCAAGAACGGCATCTTGCCGTGCCACAACGACATGTGGGGCCCGGGCGGGGCCGCCCAGTTCGATTCGCTCGAGCTGCCCGACGCCTACTTCAACCGCATCGCCGTGCTGCGAGACCTCGTCGAGATCTATGACCGCGAGATCGGCTTTTTGGACCGCGACATCCACCGCATCCTCTGCGACGACGCCGGCTACAACGCCGTCCAGGCCATCTATGGCGTCGGGCCCGTCTTCGCCGCCATCTTCGTGGCCGAGATCGGCGACGTCACCCGCTTCGAGTCACCCAAGGCCTTGTGCTCGTGGGCGGGCCTCACCCCCAAGCACAAGGAGTCCGACACCCACGTCAAACGGGGCAAGATCACCAAGCAAGGCTCCCGCCTCGTGCGCTGGGCCGCCATCGAGGCCGTGGCTCGTTACCACGGCGGAGCGCCGCTGCGCGACAAGTTCGATTCGATCGCCGGACGCCGTGGCAAGACCAAGGCGAATGTGGCCATCGCCCGCAGAGTTCTCACGCTCGTCTACTACGGCCTGCGCGACGGAGAGATCCGCGCTCTCGCCGACCAAGAGGCGGCGTGACGCTCGGCAATCGGCCAGGTGCGTGCTCGTGTAACGGCATGGCTCCCATCTCCTCGGTGGCGCAGCCGGGATAGTGATTGAGCCCACCTGGTCGTGGCCGGAGACCACCATGCCGATCAACTTCGGCGAAGACATGCCTCAGCAAGCCCGAGCTCCATCAACTATCTCGTCACCGCGAGAGACCCTGGTGGTCGAACCCGGTGCCGAATGGCACCACTGACAACCTGAAGCATTTTGCGGAGCCAGGCGCCCGGCCTCAAGGTCGTTCGTCCTCGCGTCGCTGCGGGCGCTCCACCTTGACCCCGAGCGTCCTCGCTCACGCGCGTCCGCGCACAGGCTGCCGTGGCGAGCTCGAGCAAATCCTACGAACAAAGAGGCAGGCCGCGGATCTTGACACGGCCCCGCTCCTTCAGACATGCCGCAGGGTGGCACCCCGACCTGATGCGATGAAGGGGCGGGGCCTCCGCCCCTTGTGAGATCCGAGCATGCTCGGTCTTGCAAAAGAAACCTCGAAAGAGGAGGAGGCCCCTATGGGACAGTACGTCGGAATCGACTTGCACAGACGCAGCACCACCATCGTCCGGATGGCAGAAGACGGCGAGGTGCTCGGCACCGAACGCTTCGTCAGCCAGCCCTTCGAACTCGCCCAGGCGATGGCCGCCGCCGGGCCCGAGCCCGAGGTGGTCCTCGAGTCCACCTATGGCTGGTACTGGGCGGCCGATCTGCTCGAAGAGCTCGGCGCCCACGTCCACCTCGCCCACACGCTCGGGAACAACTGGGGGAACCGCCGGGTGAAGAACGACGAGCGCGACGCCCAGGACCTCGCCGCCATGTTGGCCCTCGGACGCCTGGCCGAGGGCTGGATCGCGCCGCCACCGGTTCGCGAGCTGCGCGAGCTCGTGCGCTACCGCTCCTCGCTGGTGCGGCACCGCACCAGTGCCAAGGCCCAGATCCACGGGGTCATGGCCAAGAACGGGATCCTGCCCGTCGTCGGCGAGCTGTGGGGCCCCACCGGTTCGGCCCAGCTCGACCGTCTCGAGCTCCCCGAGGCCTATGCGATGCGTCTCGACTCGCTGCGCAACCTCCTCGGCGTCTACGAGGCGGCCATCGCCGAGCTCGACGCGCACATCCACGCCGAGCTCAAGGCCGACCCCGGTTATCGGGCCCTCATGACCCTGCCCGGTGTGGGCAAGGTCATCGCGGCGATCTTCGTGGCCGAGATCGGCGATATCAGCCGCTTCGACTCGGCCAAGAAGCTCTGCAGCTGGGCCGGGCTCACCCCCAAGCACCGCGAGTCCGACGAGGTCGTGCGCCGCGGGGCGATCACCAAGCAGGGCTCACCGCTCGTGCGTTGGGCGGCCATCGAGGCCGTGGGCAACTACCGGGCCAAGGGCAGCGAGAAGCTACGCGCCGACTACAAGCGCATCGCCGAGCACGCCGGCAAGTACAAGGCCCGGGTGGCGGTCGCCCGCAAGCTCTTGACCCTCGTCTTCTATGCACTGCGCGACGGAGAAGTCCGATGCCTCGAGACCGCCGCCTGAGTCTCGGCCACGGACCGACGCGAGCTCGACGTACGCCGTGGCCCACCGACATCGGTGTGGCCGTCGTTTCTGATTGAGCCCGTCGGGACGTGGCCGAACCCCATCATGTGCGGAGATCGACGAATGCATGGCTGGCTGCCCACGGGAGCGTGACAGAACCCGAGCAGTGATGGGAACTCGCAACACCTCGAAATAGCGGCGTCCTCGAACAGGATGCGCCGGTCGCCGCCGGCGTCAACGCCACAACCTTCGGCGGGCATCGCCCGACGTTGACCCCGGCGCCTCGTCGGCGCGCGCCCTCGTGCAGGACGCCGATGGGTCAATCAGGAACGATCGACGGAAAAAGACTCTTGATCCGGCCCCGCCCCTTCATGTACGGCGTACTGGGGCATCGTGAGGATCACTGACTCCGTGTCGGCCCCGCGCTTTTCAGCTGCCGATGCCGTGACGCGAAGCAGCCGCAGGAGTGTGTGCATCCCGGCCGCTTCGCCCCGTCCCCCGGGGGCACGCCCAGCGTGGACATTCGGTCGCGCGGCGTGCCTCGCTCCGGTCCACCTGTCGGGCAGCCTGCATGAGGTGCCCTATCTCTGCATCCTCGTTCAGCCAGGACTGAAACAACGCGAAAACGGCCCCTGGATTCGACAGGTGCTACGGCGTAGAACCTAGGAGACAGTTTCTGTGTAATCCGGGCTGTCACACGCTGGGATCGGTGTCGGCGACCGAGCAGCGGTCATTAGTGCAGTGCCGGTGAGGGGTATCCATCGTGCAGGCCGTCCGCCAAGCCCGAGATAGGGGTGCCCCATGAGGAACCGTCCACGTCGTTGGCAACATCTGGCAGTGTCGGCTGCGGCATTGCTGCTCGTTGTAGCCGGGTTGTTGAGTGTCGCCGCTCCTGCGTCGGCCAGCACCGTCCAGGCTTGGCGGTGAGCATCAACGGGGTGGTGGTGCCCATCATCAACGGTACCCCCGGCACCCCCGGCACCCCCCAGGTGGTGCCGGGGGCCGTGTTCCTTGAGGGCGTGGCCTGTCCGAGCGCCACCACCTGCTTGGCGGTTGGCGTCAACTTCGCTTCGGACCAGGGGGTGGTGGCGCCCATCACCAACGGCACCCTGGGCACCCCCCTGGTGGTGTCGGGGACCGCCGACCTTTATGGCATGGCCTGTCCCAGCGCCACCACCTGCGAGGCGGTGGGGTACAACGCTTCGTTCGAGGGCGTGGTGGCCGTGGTCCTCCATGCGAGTTCGACCGACGTACCCCTGAGCGTCGGTCTGTGTCAACACGGCGGGTGGCAGAACCTGCTCAACGAGCAAGGGCAGCCTTTTGGCAACCAAGGCCAGTGCATCTCGTATCTGACCCATAACCCCTGAGCCTCGCCGACCTGACTGGTTCGTTCGACGGTACGACGGCGCGTCTCGGGCGCGGGCCGAGTTGTTTGTTCCCAACGATGACCAGTTGGCCCTTTCAAACGGGTATCCCTGAAGCGTCGAACTGCCCCACCGTCTCGGCAGCGGGGGCACCCTCGGTGTACATCGGGACGGCCTTGCGATAGACGCATCTAGCGGTCATTTCACACGTCAGCACGGTTGACAGGTGCGCACGACAAGAAGAGGATCGTGTGCAAGGGGATACGAGTCGGAGACGCAAATGCGCGCACGCTTGTCGGTTGCCGGGTTCGCGATCGTCGTCAGCCTGTGTGTCTGGATGATCCCCACTGCTGCCGGTGCCGTCGGAGCGGCCCAAACGGGTTCGACCCACGTCCCTGTGAGTGTCGGCCTATGCCAGCACGGCGGGTGGCAGAGCCTCTCCAACGCTCAAGGGCAGCCGTTTTCCAACCAAGGCCAGTGCATCAGCTATTTCATCCATTACCCGGTGAGCCTCGCCGACTTGGCTGGTTCGTTCTCCGGTACGACGACATGGACGTTCGGCAACGGTTGTGGCTTCGTCAACCAGGTCTTCGATGCCGCTTATCCAGGAAGCTCCGCCGTGGGTGCGGTCATGCTCCATGTTGGCGGATGCGTCGTTTTCAGCGGTAACCCGCTTCCCTACAACGGAACATTTACCATCGCGACGAACGTAGGAACTCTTAGCGGCGATGTAGCAGGACTCATCCCCAACGTGGGCGCCCCAGCGCCCGCTGACATTGAGCTGACGCTTACCGTTAACTCGGGAACCAGGGTGTTCGCAGCGACGACCGGCACGATCCAGGTGAGCATTTTGTGGTCCATTTATGTACCTGGTGTGCCGTCTACGTATCCGGTGACCGGGTCGGTCACGATCCCGTAATCGAGCCGCTATCCACTGGATGTTGCTGTAGCCGTCCGCCTTAGTCACGCTTCCTTCCTCGCGATTTCGTTTCCTCGGGCCGACCAATGGCAAGTTGACCCTTCAATCGGGTATCCCCAAGGATTCGCATGGTGGCACCCTCTCCCGGCGTTGGGGGACAGGTCCTGGTCTGTCCTGGTGAGTAACGGCCTGCCGGGAATTGGCATTGGGTCTGATATAGCGTCGGTCCTGGGCGTCACATCGTCGCCTTTCTACGAAGGAGCGACTCAATGACGATCCCTTATCGTGTGCGCGCCCTCGTCGGGGCGGCCGTCGTCTGCCTCGCCATCACCGCTGTGGCAACGACCGCTGGCGCGGCTCCGCCGGGCGCACGAGCTCTGGCCGCCTCGGCCACCTCGACGAACCAGCAGGAGGCAGTGGCGACCTATAACGCGCTCCAACAGAACTTCTACGTCGCTCGCCAGTCCCTTTACCGCGGCACCACGTGTGGCACCTACTCGTGTCTGTGGCCCTTCACCAACTCCACCGCCGGAACCGTGTACCTGTACGGCGCCCCGAACGGTGCTCGCTACTCCTCTGACGTCGCCGCCCGCCAGACTGGCCTCGGCCACTACTTCGACCCGTCTGAGGTCTCACCATCCGGCGCGGCCCAGCCGCCCGCCTATCAGTCCGCAGTGCCGCCGCCACTCGGACCGGGTGGTATCACCTACTACGACGACAACGCGTGGACGGGTCTGAATCTGATCCACGCCTATTTGCTCACGTCGAACCGGACCTATCTCACGTTGGCCCAGAACGAGCTCAACTTCATCATCTCCGGGTGGGACACGAATGCCTCCGACGGCTGCCCTGGAGGCATCTATTGGGAGGACGTTGCAGGAAGCCAGCGCAACACCACCGCGAACGGTGCTGGCGCCGCACTGGCGCTCGAGCTGGACAGGCTCGCCGGGAACACCTCGGACCTCGCGTGGGCGACACGCATGTACCAGTGGGAAGTCGCTTGTCTCGGAACCGCGAGCGGCCTGTACAACGACCATATAAATCCGAACGGGAGCGTCAACACCACCATCTGGAGCTACAACCAGGGCGTGATGGTGGGCGCGGGCGTCTTGCTGTACCAGCTGACCGGGAACAACACGTACCTGAACCAGGCGCAGCAGACGGCGGCCGCGGCCGTGTCCTACTTCGGCACCGGGACGGCGCTCGTCAACCAGGGGACGGCGTTCAACGCCATCTATTTCCGCAACTTGTTCCTTCTCAATCAGGTTGTGCCCAACGCTGCGTATGCCGCCGAGGCCCAGAGCTTCGCGTCCACCATGTGGGCGCAACGCCAAGCCGGAACCGGGCTGATCAACCCCCAGTACGGCGTCAATGGGACTGCCCCCATGGTCGAGATCTACGCACTGCTGGCCGGGAGTTCGCCTACGCCTTAGCGCAGCGGGGCCAGGACGGGGCGGCGGATGCCGCTGGGGTTGGAACGGGTATCCCCATCGTGCCTGATTCGGATAGTGGCACCCCTACCCGACGCCCCGACGTTCTGGGGCAGCCCCGAGGGCCCCGTATAAGTCTGTTAAGAGGCCGCGCGGATAGGCCCAGTTCAAGGCACTAACCATCCACCGGTCGTGGTGGTGGCCCCGAGAAGATCGGGGTTGCAAACCCAAACCACCAACAACCAAGTGGAGGTACCCACCATCATGCGCGCGCTTGACGCCGAAGTGTTCGATGCCATCTGGAGCGCCGTCGAATCGCTGGTCCCCCGTCCCGATCGAGCGCCATCCCCTCGGCTGTCATCGCCGGCGCGCGTCGAACGCGGCGTGCTTCATGGTGATCTATGTGCGCCTGGTCACCGGATGCTCGTGGGAGGACGCCGAGCACCTCTGCGGCGCCGTGGTCTCTGACACCACGGCACGGGCTCGCCGTGACGAGTGGATCGCGGCGGGGGTCTTGGATGCCATCGCGGCCGAGGCCATCGCGGGCTTCGACAAGATCGTGGGCCTCGAGCTGGCCGAGGTCGGCATCGACGGTTCGGCCCACAAGGCGCCGGTGGGGGGCGAGGGGACGGGCAAAAGCCCAGTTGACCGGGGCAAGCTCGGCTGGACCCGTGCGGTTCGGCGCTTGGCCGCCGGCCAGTTGCTTGAGATCTCTCGGCGCGAGCTCGCCCTGTGCTGCATAGGCGACCCTTTCTACGTTCTCCTCGAACTCAGCGCGAGCGAATCGGACCTGTGACTCGAACCACTTGACGTGCCGCAGCGGCACGGCACCGGGGAACATCTGAGCAAGACCTGTTGTGATCTGGCGAGCCATCTCGTCACTGCTAACCGTGTCCGTGAGGTTGATCGCCATTCCGTTCAGAATGAATCGCAAAGCGCTGTTCTTGGCGAGCAGAGAGCCCTTGCTCCGACCGCTCTGGCATTGGAGGCCGCTGTCAACGGGATGCAAGAGGCGATTCGAGTGGGAACCTCCGAGATGGCCGATGATCCGGCCGTTCAGATGCTCCTGGCTCTTACGAACGGTCTCCTCGCATCAGTCATACAGTTGGCCAAGGAGATCGACGATCTGAAGTGATGCTCAAGCCCGGGGATCCCTGGCCCCGGCTTCACGGTTGAGCCGGCCGGTGGTGACGGATGGCTGAACGTTGTTCGGGGGTTGTGCCGCATTAGGTCCGCTTGGCTCTATTGCGAAATCGGCGGCTTGTTCAGCATGCCAAGCGGGGGCGGTGATGGCGTGCAGGGACCACATCACCGTCTCGTCGTCATCGCCCCTCCCCTTCTGCTGATGCGTCCTCCTCCACCCAATCGAGGGGCCGCTTCCGCGGCGGATTCGCCATGCGCCGCGGGGGTATAAGTAGGAACACCTACGTCAGTCACGAGACATAGGTGCGGCGGCTCCTCTTCCCCTTCCCAGGCTGGGGGCCGCTTCGCGTGGCCTCCCGGCGTACCCTCGTTGTTCAAACCCGATGCCGAAGCCGCGGGCAGCGAGCCCTGCCCCGGCTTCATCGCCAAGCCGGACCGGTGCTGGCGGATGGTCTACAGCCGCCAGCTGCAGCCGGCCCATTGCCATGCGGCGCCGTGGTGGACCGGGCGGTGGTTCTCTCCCCCCGGCGACCGATGGTGGTGGGTGTGGGCGTGTCGAGACCACCTCGAAGGGCTAACAGGGCTCCGGGAGTTCGGGCGGTCCTGGTCTTAGGTACGCGCTTATCTGGGTGTCAATTGAGCGGCGGAGGATTGTCATAGTCCCCGGTCTCTTGGCTCACCCGGCGCGCCTGACGGACGTCGTAACCGGCTTCGCGCCAGCGCTTCATCTGTTCGCGAGTAAAACCCGAATGGCCCCGGTAGTCCCCCTGAACCCATAGCTCGGTCTCGCGCCGTTCGCGCTCGATCTCGCCTGCATCGGCCGGTGACTTACCTTCGTTGCGGTAGCGCATCGCCGTGCCGGGATCGGATATCCAACGCCGCCATTGAGACTCCTCCTCGTAGGAGAACCCCGCTTGCGACCATCGTAGGTGTTCATGGTGGTCGCTGATCTTCCGCGCGTCGTCCGTGCTCTTTTGGTACTGCCGTTTTTCCCTTTGCACCAAGAGAGCTGCAATCAAAGCGACTACCGCAAGGAAGAGCGGCACCACTAACGAATTAGCGCTTACAGCGGTCACGAACGCCAATTCAACACCGTCTGGCGTCGAGCGCGACGACCTACAGTTTCGCCATCCACGCTGCGGGGTCCGGCCGTTGCTGGCGCATGGGGTCTATGACCGGAACCTCCATGCACGCACTGCACTGAGACGCCGTCGTGGACCGGGTGCTGGTTCTCGCCACGCGGTGATCGCTGGTTCCGCGTCTGGGCCTGCCCTGACCACCTCGAGGGGCTGACGGGGCTACGCGAGTTCGGCCGGCGGCAGTCCTGACCGCGCAACGACGCCGATGTCTGTCCACCCGTTGTGCGAGCCAGGCCCTTCTGGCTCTAACTCGGCGCCGGCTCGAACCGGCACGATCGTTGTTATCGGGGAGCGGCGTGGCGACATGGGCTTCCCCCATGTCGGCGATGGGCGCGGCCCCCGGCTCTGGACGACGCGCGAGCTGGCCGAGCGGCGCGAGGCGAAGTGGCGCTTCGGCGGGGGCCGGTTCGCGTAAAGACCCTCTAGATAAAACCGGCTCGTCACGCTCCGTACAGCCGCGGTTCACGTGGCCCATTTAGGGTTATGTACGAGCGAGACGGCCGGCGCCTTTCCCCCGTCCCCCCCCGGAGGGGAGCGCCGGTCGTTTGGCGTCACGACGTGACGCGCTGATCTAACGCTCGGGCGGTGGGCGAAACGGCCCCGCGTCGGCGGGGTCGTTTCGCGTCTCAGTACGTTGCCGTGCCCCCTATTCCATACCGGCACCATGGGCTAGGTAATCGAGGCTCGATCAGTCCTGTTGAGGCCGGTGGGCGGGGTGGTCGTGCGGGTGTTGTCGCATTTGCGGTGCACGCCCTCCGATCTCACCCTTAAAGCCCAAACGCCGCAAGATCCATGTGCCAATCCGGCTGGGTGGTTTGCGTAGCTCAGCTTCCCTGGCCTCGGCTTCGTGCGAGTCGTTGAACCAAATCGGTCTTGGAGTGCGGGCTCTCCAACTCCGAGACACGCCGCCAGCGTACCGAGGAGATATGTGTGACCTCAGCTTGTGGCTGACATCGAGGGGGTGCTCCGATCGTTGGGATAGTGCGGTTCAACAGGGATGACCGTGCTGGCGAACCGGGAACTGGGTTGTCCGTTGTCAAGGATCATTGACAACGCTTCATTCGGGTTCCACCATGGATTGCATGAGTGATGCATGGGACGACTGGGAACGCCTTCGCCAGGACCCAGACGCCGACCCCATCGAAGTGTTGAGCGCGATCTCGTCGTTTCAGAAGTACTTCGCCGCTATTGAGAAGGAGGCGGTGAAGGTAGCCCGGTCACAAAATCGGACGTGGCAGGAGATCGGCGCAGCTCTTGGGAGGTCTCGCCAAGCATTGTGGCAACGTGCGGCCTCTCGGGCCAGCGATTCCAAGAAGGCGGACTGGGAAGCACTTGGTCGGCGTCTTGAAGAGTCGTGGGCAACATCAGCCGAAGTTAGCCACAAGATCGGCATGCCGCCTCCGCAATAGCTGCCGGCTGCCCCCAACCCCCGCTTCGAGCGATGCAGGTCGGCGAGCTTCGCCATTCGCCACCATAGGGGTGAAGGAACCGGCACTTCCGAGCGGTCGCCTCCGCGCTTGATCCCCGCGGTGACATCCTGTTCTCGTGCCTGATAGTCCAGACCACGCCGAGATCCGCCGCAGCTACGACTTACTTGCCGAGCGGTACTCGGCTCAGCTGGGTGACGAGCTCGTCTACAAGCCCCTCGACCGGGCCTTGCTGGGTGCGCTCATCGAACAACACCTGGCTGGCACATCGATTGTCGACCTGGGCTGCGGGCCAGGCCACGTCGCAGCCTGGCTCACCGCTCATGGAGTGGCAGCGGTTGGGATCGATATGTCTCCGGGGATGGTCGCGGTGGCCCAACGCGAGCATCCAGAGGTCGAGTTCCGGCAGGGAGACCTGCTTTCACTCCCGGCGAGCGACGGCGAGTTCGGATCGGCAGTTGCCTTTTACTCGATCATCCACCTCGGCGTTCACGAGTTGGCACCCGCGTTTTCCGAACTACGACGGGTGTTGATTGCTGGCGGACGCCTGCTCGTTGCCTTCCACGTCGGTGATGAGGTCCGACACGTCGACGAGCTCTGGGGCCAGGGCGTTGATCTTGACTTTCGCTTCCTCGAAACGGCGGCAGTGGTCGAGACCCTGGATACTGCGGGGTTCGAAATCGACGCGCAGCTAGAGCGGACGAATTACCCGGAGGAAATCGAGACCCGCAGGGCCTATGTCATGGCCCGACGTTGTTGAAGAACCGAACTCGACCCGCGATTACATCTAGAAGTGATGCCGGACTACAGAGTCGCCCCACAACGAGAAGTCGATCCCGATGACCTCCCTGACTCATAGCGCCGGGTCGGCAGCACAGGCCAACACGCAACGACCCGGGCCTTCAGCCGACGAAGCCCTTAACGAACGCTTCCTGTTGTCCGGACTCCACGGCGTTCGAGCAGTAGTTCTCACGGACCCAGGTGACGGGATCGCTGGGAGGAAGTTCACACAGGATTGCCAGGCAGGCCAAGGCCGTTCCGGTTCGTCCGTGCCCTCCGAGACAACCCAACTCAACCCGATCTCCACCGCGAGCGCGTTCCAGCAGCGATCTCAGGGCGGCTACGACCGGGGCAGAATCATTGGGCACTCCGAAATCGGGCCAGTCGATGTGATCGTGGGACCACGGCGGATCCCAGTGTGGGTCGAAATACAGACCGAAGTCGGGAGCCTGCACGCGGGCATAGGGATCCCGTGCGTCAAACGAAACGGGGGTGACCTCGGTCCCATCGGGCAGCACCACGACGGATCGGTGTAAGTGCAGATCAAGTCGCTGATGATCGTGGTCAGGGAGAGTGCACTTTGGCAGTTCATCCTCCCGGTACCAGTGGACCTCGCACTGCGCACACACGACTACGGTTCGGATGTCAGGCACGCCTTCATTCACGCAAGTGCCGACTCCTCGACCCCACCAAGGCCGTTGAAATGCCCCCTTTCGTCGGGGCGCACGTATGCCTTAGGAGTGGCTACGCGAAGTTGAGAATCCCGTATGTGTTGCAAAGACCCAGAGCGTCGATCAGAAGGAAGGCTCCGACCACGGCGAGAACGACGGGCACCTTCCATCGTCGTCCGCCCGACCTCGCGACAGGAGGCATGTACCAAAGCGGCAGCGGCGCAGCGAACTGGGTGAGATGAACGTGGATGGGGACAGCGTCCGCCGGCAGAGGTGCGTTCGGGTCGGCTGCCAGAGCGAGCTCGGTCAACTCCTCATCGGTAATGCCGGGTTCAGGGACGGATCCAAGGTCCTCGCTCACCTCGCCGACGCTACCCGCAGATGAGGGCGAGGTGTCACCGTCCGCCGGCTCGGAGACGATCGCGAACGTCCCCGAGCGGCACCTCGGGGCGACCCTCGGCGTTCGTGCTCGCGCACATTCTGGGGCACCTCAGAAAGGCGTGGGTCGGCGACTACGAGCGCTGCTTGAGTCTCTGGCCTGCGGGTGGAGTTGCGGAGTTCTGTGCTGACTGGGGCATCGGTTCCGACCGTGAGTCTGCTAGTGCCCGGGGCGTGGGTCGCCAGGTAACAGCGACCATGAGACGAGATCGGGGCGCTGGTCTTTCACGGGCTCATAGGATCTCAACACGCCCTCGCGGGTGAAGCCCATCCTCCGCGCCAGTCGATTGGAGGCAACGTTCTCCGGGTGGATTAGCAGGAACAAGCGCTGGATGCCCTTGGAGAAGCCCCAATCAGCAACCAAGCCCAGAGCGCTGGAAGCCACCCCGCGCTGGCGGTCTGACGCCTTCATCCAGTAGTGGCCCTCCGCGCTGAGGTGCCGAACGTTCACATTGAGCCCCACTTGGCCGAGCAGCCGGTCATCGTCCGGGTCGACGATGGCAAAACGCGGGTATCCATCTAGCCACCGTTCGTTAGACCTGTTGATCCACTCGACGGCCCCGGCTTCGGTGAGCCCGTCCTGCATGAAAGTGAAGCGGAGGATGGCAGCATCTCGGCAGGCGGCGACCAGCGCCGCCGCGTCCTTGACCTCGAAAGGACGCAGAATTACCCCTTCTGCCTCCAACCCGGGCACAGGCGGATACCAGTCCACGCCCTAAGTGTTACTCAGTCGACAAGACGGCGGCGACGGGACGACGGAAGCACGCCCCCGAGCCTTTCTTCTGCGCTTCCGTGCCGGACGGGCTCCGTCCTCCAAAGCCAAGCAGATCAGACGGCTCGGGGCGCCATCCAACCGCCACATAACGCGCGCGCCCAAACCACGGCCGCTGGTGTCCCCAACCGCCGGCCTGGTGAGGCAGGTCGGCACTTGTCGCATCCGCCAAGCTGCGAGACTTTCGAGTGGAAGGATGTGAGCGAGTGGCCCACATCCTTGACTCCAGCGACGAACGTCATTGTTGCTCGCCGTGGATCACCGGCTTGGCCGTGCCGCTTCTCCTCGCCGCCTGCGCCGTATTGACGGCGGCATGTTCGTCTTCGCCGGCGGTCCCCATGCCTCATCGCACTCCACAACCACAACGACGCCGCCCACCACAGTCCCCGACGAGGTCCCCTCGACAACCGCACCGCCTTTTTACGAGGTGACAACTGCTTCCATAGCGGCGTTGGGGACGGTCCTTGTCAACGGGGAAGGCTTCACCCTCTACGTGTTCGAGCCCGACCGGCAGTCCGGGAAATCCACGTGCTACGGCGAGTGCGAGAACCTCTGGCCACCGGTGTT
Organism: uncultured Acidimicrobiaceae bacterium; assembly: GCA_963834405.1. GTDB lineage: Bacteria > Actinomycetota > Acidimicrobiia > Acidimicrobiales > RAAP-2 > Bog-473. The sequence goes on from CAWIBX010000007.1 coordinate 549,258, forward strand.
GCTGGTGGACGGGATCAAGGCCCCCGCGGCCGGAGCCGGTGTGAATGCGTCCCTCCTCGGAACCACGGTCCGCACCGGCGGCCTCGAGCAGATCTCCTACAACGGTTGGCCCCTCTACCTTTGGCACGGCGATTCGCGGCCCGGTGAAGCCACGGGACAGGGACTCAACAACGCAGGGGCGGTGTGGTACGTGCTGGACCCCGAGGGGGTTCCAGTCACCGCTTCGCTATAGCTACGGGCATCCCGGATCGTTGAAGAGCTGACCATTCAGACCGGCCCCGCTCGCTGCCGGGATGCGCGGGCGGCCCCACCTGCCCCGAAGTACCTTGACCTTGTGATTTCACCTCACGTTCGCCATCTGCGGGACAAGGTGGGCCGTGACCTTCTCCTGCTCCCCTCGACGGCAGTCCTGCCGCGAGATGACGCTGGACGCCTTCTCCTCGTCCGCCTGATCGACACGGGGAACTGGGCCACTATCGGCGGTGCGGTCGAACCGGATGAGAGTCCCCGTGACTGTGCCGTCCGAGAGGCCGAGGAGGAGGCTGGTGTCACAGTCGAGCTGGGCAAAATCCTCGGCGTCTTCGGAGGCCGCGAGTACCGCGTGACCTATCCGAACGGCGACGAGTCCGCTTACGTCGTGACGGTCTTCGATGCCACCGTGGCGGGGGGAACCCCTCGACCGGACGGAGACGAGACCTCCGAGGTGGGCTGGTTCAGGCCCGACGGGCTGCCACTCGGCCAGATGGGCGGGCTCACCAAGTCCCTCTTTCGAGACCTCGGGCTGGCTGGAGAAGAAGGCACCTACGCGGGTCAGCCGATCCTCGTGCTTGTCACCGGCCTCCAAGGCACCGGCAAGTCGACGGTCGCCGGGCTTGCGTCCAACTTGCTGGGCGCTCCACTCCTCGCCCACGACTGGGCCATGAGCGCCCTCCGACCATACCAAGAGGTTCAGGCGGCGCTCGATGCCATGGAGCCACCTGGACACGGGCGGGTGGGGTGGTCTCTCCTTCGTGCCCTGGCTCAATCGCAGCTGCGGAGCGGTTCGTCTGTTGTCCTCGACGGCGTGGCACGGCCACCACAGGTGGAGTCACTGCGACTGCTCGCAGCAGAAGAAGGAGCGCGGTTCTTGGTCATCATGACCGAGTGCTCCGACCTAGAACTTCATCGGTCCCGCGTCCATAATCGGGAGCGAGGCATCCCCGGCTGGTACGAGTTCGACTGGGGCCATGTGGAGGAGTCACGCAAGAACTGGGACCCGAACATGGCTGTCGACTTGAAGGTCGATACTACGGAGCCTGTATTGGCGATCCGGGAGGTCCTCGGCCACCATGTCGCCACCCTGAAATGACTGTCCCACTTCGCCAATGGTGAGGCACTCCGGCAGATAGGTGATACCCCGCAAGAGGCAGATCGCGAGGTATCTGCAGCCGTGTTCTGCCCTATCTGCGGACAGCTGTTGCTAGATGCGCTACAAGTCGTCCTGGCATTGTTCCCTCGCCTATGGACTCCAGCACGCCCCTCTGATACCCGTCTAGCTGCTCCGCAGTAAGTCGCTCCATGACGCCCCGCCAGCCATGGGACCAGCACCATTTCCAGTAGGTCTCGGCGTCCTCAAACTCGAACTCCAACACCTCCTCGGCGCGCTCCACCCTGGACAGTGGCATGTCGTATAGCAGTTGATCCACGAAGTGCTGGCCGGACGAGGGTGGCGCATCTTCGACCGTAACGCCAAGTTCATCCAGAAGCGCCGCATGCCACTGCCACCGTGCGTCCTCTTCCCACCACCATCCTTTGGATATAGAGATTCCGAATGTTCCCCCCGAGCGCAACACTCGGCACATTTCGGCCACCGCCGATTGCGGATCAAACATCGACTGGAGCGCGATTCCCGAAAGCGCCACATCGAATGAGGCGCTTCGAACGCCAAGAAATGCTGCATCCATCACGGCCGTCATGAAAGATGTCGGCGTACGTCCACCAAGCCGATATCGCAGTTCGACGAGCATTTTGGCGGCGAGATCGACGGCTAGCACAGAACCGCTCGATCCCAGCCGTAGGGATGCGGCCAGGCTAACGACGCCGGTTCCGGCACCAACGTCGATCAGCTTCGACCGGGCCGGAATCTGCTCCCATCCGCTTGCTCGCCAGAATCCGAGGGGGATCACTGCTGGATTCCTGGGGCCTCGGGGACACGCCGGAAGGATTGGATCGATTTGCCGACATCGTGCTCGAGGCCGCCACCGGGACGGTCGGCCTAGTCAAGCTTCAAGCGGCCTTCTTCGAGCGGCACGGCTGGAGGGGCTTCCGGACACTCCAGCGCCTCATCGGTGAAGCACGAAGCGCCGGATTGCTGGTCATCGTGGACGCCAAACGCGGAGACGTAGGAAGCACCAATGTCGCGTACGCCGAGACTTTCCTGGGGACCGACGCCCCGCTCGGAGCCGACGCCCTCACGGTCCACCCCTACCTGGGTCTGGGTGCCATGGATGCCTTATCTCCCGGGCCCACGAGGCCGGGAGCTGCTTGCTCGTAGTGACCCGCTCGTCGAATCTCGAGGGCCGAGCGGTCCAGTCCGCCAGCGATCAGGATGGACGTACAGTCGAAGAAGCGCTCCTGGTCGACATCGGGCAACTGAATACCCAACTGGCACCCGGCAAGATCGGACCGATTGGAGCAGTCGTCGGACCCACTCACATGGTTCCCGCGCTCGACCTTGTGGCCGTCGGGGGGCTCTTCCTGGCCCCAGGCGTCGGCATTCAGGGTGCCACCGCGAACGACGTTGCCGAGGTCTTTGCGGACTGCCCCGAACGTATCATGCCCAGCGCGTCTCGGTCGCTGCTCATCGACGGGCCGGCGGTCAGTCGGCTACGAGGCAGAGCGGCTCGCCTTGCTGATGAGTTCCGAGAAGTGCTTTCAACGCAGTAGCGGTCGGCCACCCCACCCGCCGTCCCGGCGATCTGGGATACCCGTGCCTTGCATCGTTGTGATGGGATATCACCGATGGTTCAGGTCTCAGTCCAAGGTCGATTCGTCAATCGATCCCAGTGGGTGGAGCTGGCCAAGGCCGCCGATCACTCGGGCTTCGATTGCCTCTATGTCGCGGATCATCTCGGTTCGTTGGCCAGCCCCTTTGTTGCTCTTGCCGCAGCGTCGGTCGTCACGGACAGGGTGCGCCTCGGCACCTGCGTGCTCAATGCAGGTTTCAAGGAATCACTAACGCTTGCGGCCGAGCTGGCCACGCTCGACGCACTGTCGGGTGGACGTGCAGTCTTCGGGGTAGGGGCCGGGCACACGCCGATGGAATGGACCATGCTCGGGTTGGAGTTCCCCCAAGAGAGAGAGAGAGAGAGAGAGAGAGAGAGAGAGAGAGTCGACAGGCTTCTCGAACTTGTCTGCGCGGTTCGTCTCCTGTTGACCGGAGAATCTGTCAGCACCGGAGGAACTCACTTCCGACTTCAGGAGGCCGTGCTCAGGGGACCTCATCAGATTCAGGACTCGATTCCCCTGCTCGTGGGGGGCAACGGCCGTCGGGTTCTCGCATTCGCTGCTCAACGCGCTGACATCGTCGGGGTCACTGGGCTGGGGAGGACGTTATCCGACGGCCATACCCATGAAGCTGAGTGGAGTCGTCCTGCACTCGACGCCACGTTCGGTTTGATCGACTCGGAAGCGAAGCAGCTGGGTCGGCACCCTGACATCGAAGCGTTGGTCCAGCATGTCGAGATAACAGACGACCCCGAGCGAGCGGCAAGCGGGATAGCTCAGCTCGTACCTGGCACTTCCATTGAGGACATTCTCAGAGCACCGTTCTTGTGGATGGGTACCCCGGACCAGATTGCGTCCCAGGTGCTCGCGTCGAAGGAACGCTGGGGGATCAACCGCTACGTAATCCGCGACGCTGCCATGGAATCTGTTGGTCCCATCGTGCAACTTCTCAGGCAGTCGAACTGATCCCGCGGGTATCCCAGCCAGTAGGTGACACCCTCTCCCAGCGAAGTGGGGCTCACCACCTCTTCCTGGCTCTGGGAGGAGCTGACAGACTCCTGGTCGGTGCCGTCAATCTCTGGCCGCGTCGAGATCAATCTGACCGTCCGTGATCCCGCGATGAGTGCAGCCTGGTATTCAGAGCTCTTGGGCCTCCAGGTCCTTTACGACTACGCAGGTGAAGACGGTCGGTTGCATTACGTCGCTCTGGTGGAGCCGGAAAGCCAGCTCGTCCTCGCCCTCGTCGGTCATCAGGAGCACTCCGGCGAACCGTTCAGCGAGTTCCGTACGGGGCTCGATCACCTGGAGTTCTTGGTTGACCGCCGAGAAGACCTCAACGACTGGGCGGAGCGGTTGAACGGGCTCGGGATCCCGCACTCAGGAGTCAAGGAGCCCGGGTACACCCGGAACGCCATGGTCACCTTTCGCGACCCCGACAACATCCAGCTCGAGTTCTTCTGGAGGGCACCAGCCCGATAAGAGTCCCACCGAACCGGCAGGGAGCATCGGATGGGACAGGGATCGCTCGTCCGCCGTCCTGGCTACTTGTACGGTTTTCCAGTGATTGATCGGGTCCTGCTCTGGGATGTCGACGGGACATTGGTCAAGACCGGCGGGCTAGGTGCAGTCGTGTTCGACGTCGCGTTGGAACGTGTGCTCGGCGTTCGGCCTGAGGTCCGCCCGAGGATGAGCGGCAAAACCGATCCGCAAATCGTGCGCGAGTACTTGTCGGACATGGGCATCGAAGAGACGCCCGAGCTGGTCGAGGCGGTGCTGCGTCATATCGAGAGGGACCTGGCCGCTGTCGCCGCCACAGGTCGCCTCGCCGCCGAGGGAAAGGCCTGTCCGGGTGCTGCCACAATCCTGGCCGAACTTGCCGCCCGGCCGTCCGTTTTGTCCACCCTTGTAACCGGGAACGTTTACCCCAACGCCGTCGTTAAAGTGGCGGCCTTTGGTCTAGACAAATGGCTCAACCTCAGTGTGGGCGCATACGGCAGTGACGATCACGATCGCAGGCTCTTGGTGCCTCGCGCAATGGCGCGGGTAGCGGAGCAGACCGGCTGGCGCGCTGATCCCAATCAAGTTTGGGTGATCGGTGACACGCCGCGAGACCTTGATTGCGCCCGATCTGCCGGTGTCCGGTGTCTGCTCGTTGGGACAGGTCGCTATACAGCCAATTCGCTGGAGGGCATCGGAGCCAACGCCGTGCTCCACGATCTCTCCGACACCACCGGAGTCGTAAGGCTCTTGACCGGCGTCTAGAACGCCACTGATCCGGCGTATTGCGGCACCCAGCGTTCAGCCAGTTCGATCGACTTCGGGCGGGTTCGCTTCTACGCGGTCTTCAATTCCCGGCTCGTCAGATCGTCGGTGGCGACAACTCGCACAGGTCCTAGTGCCGCAGCATCCGATTGGTGGTCGGCCACATCTTCCAAGGTTCGTCCCGCCGGTTCGGGCAGAAGGCCCGTCACTGCGAAGCCCACCACCGCTGAGACTGCGGCGACTGCGAGAAGGCCGCGCAAGCCAATATGGTCTTGCAGAACCGGGACCAGGAAGACCCCGACGAAGGCTCCCAGCTTGCCGATTCCGGCAGCCACACCGTGTCCGGTCGTGCGCATACTCACTGGGAAAACCTCAGACGGCAGCACGAACGTCGTCATGTTCGGCCCGAACTGAATGAAGAAGTAGCTGAGTCCCAGGATGGCCAAGAACGGTGCGACCTGCTCGGTGAGCTGGGGGACAGCGGCAAGCACGACAAAGCAGGCCGCCATGACGGAGAACCCGATGAACTGCAGGCGGCGGTGGCCTATGCGGTCCATTCGCTTGACCGCAAGTAGGTAGCCAGGGACTGCGAAGATCACGAACATCGCGAGTGACCACAGCAGCTTCGTCTCCAAGCTGGCCGTGGCGTCCACCTCCTTCAAGATGGCGGGCAGGGACAGGGTGTTCCCGTAGTAGGCGTAGTCGAAGAGAAACCACGCGCCGGCGGTGCCGAGGAGCAGCCTCAACATATGCGGATCAGTGAGGAAGGCGCCGAGCCGCATACGGCCCGCGGCGGTTCCGACTCGGGCACGTTCGGCGATCACGCCTTCGCTGAATTGCTCCAGCTCGCTGGCGGCACGGCCGTGCTCACCTTGCACCTGGGCCAGATAGCGAGGCGACTCGGGCATCTTGGAGCGCAGGTACACGACTGCAGCGGCGGGAATCGCGCCGAGGCCCAACAAGATGCGCCAGGTCAGTGAGTCCCCAATTCCTGACGACAGCAGCAAGAGTGCTACCAGCGGACCGACGATGAGGCCCAGCGCCTGCATGGAGAAGACCAGGCCGACCAGCCGTCCTCGATCTTGGCGGTTGGAGTACTCGCTCATGAACACCGCCGACACGGGATAGTCGCCACCGATGCCAAGGCCCAGAACGAGGCGGGCGACCACCAAGAAAAGGAAGTCGGGGGCCAAGGCCGAGGCGATCGCCCCGATGATCATGATCACAGCTACCGTGACGTAGACTTTCTTCCGTCCGATCACGTCCGCGATGCGACCGAAGACGAAGGCGCCAATGAAAGCGCCGAGAATGGCCGCACCGGTGACCCAACTCGTTTGCAGCGTGCTTAGGTGCCACTGGACCGCCACGAGTGCGGCCACGGTGCCGATGACGAACAGGTCGTAGGCGTCGGTAAAGAATCCGACACCCGAGATGACGACGGTGCGTCGATGGAACTTGCTGGTTGGAGCCTCGTTCAGGAGATCGGTGACAGTTGGCCCCGAGGCGGCGAAACCGGTCTGAGGCAGCGGGTCTCCGAGTTCTTCGGCCTCTGAACCCGCCACGATCAGCTCGGTCACTCGATCTTCGCTTTCCCTCGCGCTGACGCCCGCTGCAATCTCGCAGGTCAGCGTGACGAAAGGGCAAACTTAGGGTTATCTAAAGGTGAACAGATCGCGAATGTTTGGCAAACTGACGCTCCTGACCTGCCTATATTGCGATGGTGCCTCAGAACATTGAGCCCGAAGCCGCGAGGCGCAAATGGGCCGTTTCAGCCCAGGAACACCTAATAGCCGTTACTGAAGCGGTTGACCACCTCCGGAAGCTGTTTGAGACGGAATTAGAGACGCCGGTCGAGGCGGACGAGGCAGTGGCCTCACAGGTGGTCTCTGCCTGCGGCAGCCTGAGTGGATGGCTCAGGAGTTCGCACGCACCGCGAGGCTTCGCAAAAGCGGGAGGCGAGCTGGGGGCAGCAGCCGGTGTCTACCGGAACGCCGCGGTCGCCTTCCGAAGCCTCGCTGATGTAGATGGACAACAGCAACAGGCCCGTTCTGCAGCTTGTGCCAAGTTATTGGAACAAGGTGACCGTCACGTCGACATATTCGTCGCCGTCGTGGCGAAGAAGGTAGGTGACGCGACGCCGTAGGAAGGTCGAACGACAGTCACCGGTGGCGGCCCGAAATGGTCGGCGCACTGCCCCGTTGTGCCTGCTTCGGTATGGGGCACCCCTAAAGCGCGGTTTCCATCTCTCACCAAGCCCCCCGCCCCGCGCGCCCCGGCCCCCGTTCCCGGTGGCGCCTGCCCCCGCGCCTCGCGCCCTCGCCCCGTGCGCGGCGCTTTTGGGCAGCCTTGCGCTCCGGGCCGCTCTCTCCCCTCTGACCAGGGTGGGCGCTGCGGGACTCGAACCCACGACCTCTGCCGTGTGAAGGCAGCGCTCTAACCAACTGAGCCAAGCGCCCAGGCGAAATCGCCGGTCCACAACCGTAGCCTGCGCCGACGGCATCTCCGGCCCCCGGCCAGGCGATTCCAAGGGTCTCAGCAGGCCCGGTACCCTGAGTTAGCCATGAAGAATCTGGTCCCAGAGGACAAGCCGTCGTGGAGCGCACGACTCTCCGAGCTCTTCATGGGTCCGTCGAAGCCCGCCCGGTCCAAGACGTCCAAGCCCAAGGCGTCGGTCGAGGCGCGGAGCGACGCAGCACCAGGATCCCAAGGTGAGATCCTCCCGCCCGAGGAGCGCAAGGCGGCGATGTCGGGCCTCGACGCCACCGAGCAGAAGTTGTCCCTCGGAGCGCTGGTCCTCGCCACCATCGGCGGCATCGCCATTCCCGCCTACATCCTGGCAACGAACAAGGTCACCAAGCACGGCAAGAATTCGATCGCGGTAGCCCCCGATGCAGCGCTGCTCGGCGGCGCCATTCTCCTCTTCTGCCTCATCGGGTTCCTCACACTGTGGAAGCGCAAGCGGACGCTTCTCACGTTCGACCTCTTCCTGATCGGCTTCGGCTACACCCTGTTCGTCGGCCTCGTCGGCTTCGTCTTCATCTTCGTAGGTGGCTGGCTGATGCTCCGCGCCTGGCGTCTCAATCGGTACGGCACGACCAACTCGAAATTGATCGCCCGCGAAGCAGCCTCCCAGCCCCGGGGTCGCGATCGGAAGCAGCGCGCGAGGAGCGGGGCCGCAACCGGGAGCACGAAGACGAAGGCGAAGGCGGCCGCCGGCGGCTCCGACCGCAAACCCCCGGCCCCCAGCAAGCGGTACACGCCGAAGGCGCCGCCCCGCAAGAAGATTCCCAAGCCAGCGGCCAACCCAGGAGAGTGAGCGCTCAAAGCGGGAGTCAGTAGGGGCGCTCAGGGGAGGACCGCGGCAGGAGCCATCCGGCGCCGGTTGCTACTTATCGGATTCCACGAGGAGCGCCGAACGCAGCAGCTGGAGCACGTCCGATCTCCGGCGGACGAGCGAGCGGGCAGTCGGCTCCTCCCCCAGTGCCCGCAGAACTTCGACCTCCGTCACCATCCCGATCACGGTGGAATAGATCGCCAGCAACAACAGCCGTGGGTCGTGCCGCCGCATGTTGCCTGCGTCCATCTCCGCCTCCAAGAAGGCCGACGCCCGCTGTACCAGCGGTTCGAGAGCGAGGGTCATCTGCGCGGCTGCCGGCGGTCCGAGCCGCCCGACTTCGCGCAAGAGGCCGAGCAGCTCGGGCTGGCGGGCTGCTAGGCGGAACACCGAACGCACGACCGCCTCGACCCGGTCCCACCCTTCTCCTGCTCCCTGCAACGCGGTCTCGAGCGCGTGGGAGAGATTCGCGGCACTGCGCGCGATGACCGCCTCCAGAAGGGCGTCCTTGGACGGGAACCAGTAGAGGATCGACTGCTTGGTGATCTCGAGGCTCTTGGCCATGGCGTCGAGAGACGTGGCCTCGTACCCCCGGCTGGCAAAGGAGGACAGGGCGGCGTCGAGGATGCGATCCGCGGTCGAGGCGGAGGCCGGGGAATCAGAAGGGGCCTGGGAACTGGGCACTTACCATATGGTAGACAGATTGGAGTGGCGGTGGTAGAAAATTTCGATGCCCATTGAGCGGGACCTGAGGGGGAAGCGCTTCTTCGTCACCGGCGCCACCGGCTTCCTGGGCACCGCCGTGGTCGAGCGGATCATCCGATGCATCCCCGAAGCGGAGATCACGGTCCTGGTCCGCCCCGGGCGCCGGGCCGACGCCGGGGCGCGGCTGGCCCGCGAAGTAATAAAGAACGACTGCTTCGACCGACTTCGCGCCGAACTGGGCGACCGTTTCTCGGAGGAGGTGGCGCGCCGAGTGCGGGCCGTCCCCGGCGACGTGGGCCGAGACGGGCTGGGCCTCGACGACGACGGCCGCGAAGCTCTCCGCAGGGCGGGGGTCGTGATCCACTCTGCGGCGACCGTCTCCTTCGATGCCCCCCTCACCCAGGCCGTCGAGATCAACCTCCTCGGTCCGTCGCGCCTCGCGGCAGCCATGGTCGAGTGCGGGTCGTCCGCACACCTCATCGGGGTCTCAACCGCGTACGTGGCCAGCACCCACCAGGGGGAGGCCAAGGAGGAACTCCTCAGCGAGAACCGCTTCACCCTCGACGTCGCCTGGGAGGACGAGGTCAGGGCCTCCCGGAGGCTCAAGGACGACCTCGAGGACGCCTCCCGCCGGCCGGACGCATTGCGGGGATTCACCAAAAGAGCCCGGTCGGAAATCGGTGCCGCCGGCGACCACCTCATCGCCACCCGGGCGGAGAAGTTGCGTCAGGACTGGGTGAGCGACGAGCTCGTCGAGGCCGGCACGGCGCGTGCGCTCTCCCTCGGGTGGCCCGACGCCTATCCCTTCACCAAGGCACTGGGTGAGCAAGCGCTGGTCGACCAGTGGGAGGGCCGGGTGCCCATCACGTTCGTGCGGCCGTCCATCATCGAGTCCGCGCTAGCGGAGCCCCGGCCCGGCTGGATCCGCGGCTTCCGCATGGCCGAGCCCATCATCGTGTCCTACGCCCGCGGCATGTTGTCCGAGTTCCCCGGCGTGCCCGAGGGCATCATCGACGTCATCCCGGTCGACCTCGTGGTGGCCGCCATTCTCGCGGTGGCGGCGAACGGACCGGCGGAAGGCCGGCCGCGGGTGTACCACGTCGCCTCCGGGGTGCGGAACCCCCTTCGCTACGGGCGGCTGCAGGAGCTCGGGCAGGACTTCTTCACCCGCAACCCGCTCTACGACGACCGCGGGCAGCCGATCACCCCGCCCGCGTGGTCGTTCCCCGGCCGCGGGCGGGTGCAGCGCCAACTTAGGCGCGCGGACACGGTCATGACGTTCGCGGAGAAGCTGATCACTGCCTTGCCGATCCGAGGGAAGCAGGCGCAGCTGGCCGCCCGGATAGAAGACCGCCACACGATGGCGAAACGGGCACTGGGCTACGTCGAACTGTACGGCGCCTACACCGAGACCGACGCGCGCTACCGGGTCGACAACCTGATGGAGCTCTGGGCGTCGTGCGACGAAGCCGACCACGCGACGTTCGGGTTCGACCCCGGAGTCATCGATTGGGACCGCTACGTCGACGAGATCCATCTGCCGTCGGTGCTCGAGCACACGCGGGTGCGGACGAAGCCCGGCAAGTCGGTGGTCGACAAGCGGCCCGAACGGCTGCGCAAGGCGATCCTGTCGCCGGAGCGGCATCTCGCCGTGTTCGACCTGGAGCACACCCTTATGTCGTCCAACGTGGTGGACACGTACGCCTGGCTGGCCAGCCGTCACCTGTCGCCGGCGCGGCGGGCTCGGTTCGTGGCGGACCTCGTGCGGCAGGGCCCGTCGCTGCTGGCCCTCGACCGGCGCGACCGGGGCGACTTCCTGCGGTCGTTCTACCGCAAGTTCGAGGACGCGCCGCTGGCGCAGCTGGAGCAGGACTCGTGGGAGCTCTTCCACCGCCAGCTGCTGACGCGCACGTTCCCCGACGGCCTGGCCCGGGTGCGCGCGCACCGGGCGCTGGGGCACCGGACGCTGTTGATCACGGGGGCGCTGGACTTCATCATCGAGCCGATCCGGCCGCTGTTCGACGACATCGTGTGCGCGTCCATGGGGACACGGGACGGCCGGCTCACCGGGCAGCTGACGAACCTGCCGCCCATCGGCGAGGCGCGCGCGCTGGTGCTGGCCGACTACGCCGAGGAGCACTTCCTGTCGCTGGAGGAGTCGGTGGCCTACGCCGACTCCGCGAGCGACCTCGCCATGCTCGAGGCCGTCGGCTTCCCCGTCGCCGTGAACCCCGAGTCGCGACTGTCGACCATCGCCCGGCGACGGGGCTGGCACGTGGAGCACTGGGCCAAGGCCGAGGGTGGGTCCCACCGGCCGCTGCCCCTCGGGCCGTTCGACGTGAAGGCGCCGCGGGCGGTGATGGGGCGGTGAGCACCCTGCTCTTCGAGCGCTCCCTCCCCCGCTACGCCGCGGCGCGGGTCGTGTCGTCGTTCGGCTCCGGGCGCGGCGCCGGCGTCGGCCCGCTGCGGCTGGTCGAGCGCGACGCGCCCGAGGTGCCGGCCGCAGGCTGGATCCACATCGACCCGCTGCTGTCGGGTATCTGCGGCTCGGACCTCGCGACGCTCGACGGGCGCAGCTCGCGCTACTTCGAGGACATCGTGTCGTTCCCGTTCGTGCCAGGGCACGAGGTCGTGGGCGTCGTGGGCGGCACGGACGCGCCAGACGTCGTGGGGGCGGACGGGAGTCCGCTGGGCGCGGGCACGCGGGTCGTCCTCCAGCCCGTCCTGGGCTGCGCCGCCCGGGGGATAGAGCCGCCGTGCCCGGCCTGCCAGCGCGGACAGGTGGGGAACTGCGGCTACACCGCCTTCGGGCACATCCGACCCGGCCTGCAGACCGGGTTCTGCGCCGACACCGGTGGCGGCTGGTCGAGCTCGGGACTGGTCGCGCACCAGAGTCAGCTCTTCGCCGTGCCCGACGCGCTGAGCGACGCCGACGCCGTGGTGGTCGAGCCGCTGTCGTGCGCGGTGCACGCAGTGCTGGCAGCGCCCATTGCGGACGGCGACGTCGTGGCCGTGCTGGGGGCGGGCACGCTCGGCCTGCTCGTCACCGCGGCGCTGACCCATCTGTCGTCGACCGGCCGCAGCCCGGCACCGTCGGTGCTCCTCGTGGGAGCCAAGTACTCGCACCAACAGCGGCTGGCACGCGAGTTCGGCTGCACCGAGGCGCTCGCCCCGGACCAGCTCCCCCGCGCCGTGCGCCGGCACTCGCGCTCCCTCTCCTACGGCGGGCCGCCCGGGATCACGGCGACGCTGTCGGGCGGCGCCGACGTCGTGGTCGACTGCGTCGGCAGCGCCGAGTCGATTGCGCAGTCCCTGGGCATGGTGCGACCCCGGGGCACGGTGTGCCTCGTGGGCATGCCGGGCAAGGTGAGCATCGACCTGGCGCCGCTCTGGCACCGCGAGGTGCGGCTGGCCGGCGCGTACGCCTACGGCACCGAGGCCGTCGGTGAGCCGGGACGCCGCGGGACCACGCACACCTTCGAACTCGCCTTCGAGGTTGCCGCCGCGAACGGCGTGGGGCGGCTGGTCTCGGCGACCTATCCCCTGACGCGTTTCGAGGACGCCGTCGCCCACGCGGGCGCCGCCGGCCGGCGCGGCGCCGTGAAGATCGCCTTCGACGTGGCGAAAGGACAGGACCGATGAACCGCCGACCCGGCTTCGTCCTCGAGGTGGACAAGTCGACGCCCCCGACCCTCTTCTGGAACGGCGAGGGCTTCTCGCTCCAGACCCTCCCCGAGGGGAGCCGGGTGCTCTACGCGCCCGAGCCGGTGAAGGCGCTCGAGGACCCCTACCGGGCCATCCGGCACGCGTTGCTGCACCCGGTGGGCGACCGCGACCCGCTGCCGGCGCTGCTGCGGCCGGGGATGAAGCTGACGATCTGCTTCGACGACATCTCGCTGCCGCTGCCGCCGATGGAGTCGCCCGACGTCCGCCAGATGGTCATTGAGACCGTGCTCGACCTGGCGGCCGAGGCCGGCGTCGACGACGTCGTCCTGATCGCGGCGCTGGCCTTGCACCGGCGCATGACCGAGGAGGAACTGCGCCACGCGCTGGGCGACCGCGTCTACGACGCCTTCGCGCCGCACGGTCTGCTCCAGCAGCACGACGCCGAGGACCCCGACAACCTGATCCACCTCGGCCAGACCGAGCAGGGCGAGGACGTCGAGATCAACAAGCGGGCCGCAACGTCGGACCTGCTGGTCTACGTCAACATCAACCTGGTCACCATGGACGGCGGCCACAAGAGCGTGGCCACGGGGCTGGCCAGCTACCGCAGCCTGCGCCACCACCACAACCCCCAGACCATGCAGCACTCGAGGTCCTTCATGGACGCGCCGGCCTCGGAGTTGCACACCTCCAACTGGCGCATGGGACGGCTGATCGCCGAGGCCGGGGTGAAGGTCTTCCAGATAGAGACGACGCTCAACAACGACACCTTCCCCTCGAACTTCCAGTTCCTGCAGAAGCGGGAGTGGGAGTGGACCGTGCGCGACCGCGCCACGTACGCGGCGACGTCGGCCGCGCTGGCCAAGACGCCGCCCCGGGTGGCCCGGCAGATCTTCCACTCCATCAAGTCGCCCCACGCGCTGGTCTCGGTCCAGGCGGGCGAGGTGGAGGCGGTGCACACGCTGACGACCGCCAACATCTGGGAGCAGCAGGGAGTCGACGTCGAGGGCCAGACCGACATCCTGACCATGGGGCTGCCCTACATCTGCCCCTACAACGTGAACTCCATCATGAACCCGATCCTCGTGGCATGCCTCGGCCTCGGGTACTTCTTCAACATGTATCGAGGCCGGCCGCTCGTGCGGGAGGGCGGTGTCGTGATCATGCGCCACCCGACCCGGCCCGAGTTCCACCCCGGCCACCACCCGAGCTACATCGACTTCTACGAGCAGGTGCTTCCCCAGACCCTCGACCCGGTCGAGATCCACAAGGAGTTCGAGGAGTCCTTCGCCACGGACCCGTGGTACGTCCACCTCTATCGCACGGGTCACGCCTACCACGGCGTACACCCGTTCTACATGTGGTACTGGTGCGCCCACGGGCTGCAGCACGTCGGCCGCGTCATCGTCGTGGGCGGCGACCCCAAGGCGGTTCGCCGTCTGGGGTTCTCGCCGGCGAGCTCGCTGGACGACGCGCTGGAGATCGCGTCGGACGTCGTGGGCCCGTCGCCCACGATCACCCACCTGCACAACCCACCCATTCTCATGGCGGACGTGCACTGATGGCATCGGTCCTGGGACGGGTGCGCACGGCGCGGTTCCCGCTGGCCAAGCCGACGTGGCCCACGTCCATCGCCCGCCCCGATCCCGAGCGCAAGGTCGGCCTGGAGTACGACCACGAGTGGTCGCGCCGCTACCCGGTGCGGCTGGCCCGGGCCATGGTGTTGGACAACGTGACCCGGCCGGCGGCCCGCCTGCTGGCCCCGGCGACGGTGCGCGGCCTGGAGCACCTGCGCCACGTCGAGGGGCCAGTCATCTTCGCGGCCAACCACGCCAGCCACATCGACACGCCGTTGCTGCTCACGACGCTGCCGGTCGAGTTCCGGCACCGCACGGTGGTCGCGGCGGCGTCGGACTACTTCTTCGACCGGACGTGGAAGTCGGTGCTGTGGACGTTCGCGCTGGCCGCCATCCCCGTCGAACGCAGCCGGGTGAACCGCAAGTCGGTCGATACGGCGGCGGAGCTCATAGAGGACGGGTGGAACCTGGTGATCTTCCCGGAGGGCGGCCGCTCGCCCGACGGATGGACCCAGCCCTTCCACCCGGCCAGCGCGGGCTACCTGGGCAAGCGGACGGGACGGCCGGTCATCCCCGTCTTCCTGCACGGCACCCGCCACGTGCTGCCGAAAAAGGCCGAGTCGGGCGCCAAGGTCCCGGGCGGGTCGGGCTCCGAGTCGCGCGCGGGCGGCCGATTGCGCCGCTCGCCGATCGCCGTGCTCTTCGGTGCGCCCATGACGCCCGACGAAGGCGAGAACGCCCGTCGCTTCTCGGAGCGGGTCGAGGGCGCGGTCGCGGCCCTGTCGCGGGAGGTGCACTCGGACTGGTGGCAGGCCCGGCGCGCGGTGAGCCCGGCCGCTCCCGTCGAGGGCGCCGAGCTAGCCCACCGGGGCCCGGAGGCCTCGGCGTGGCGACGGGCCTGGGCGCTGGACGAGGCGCCGTCGCGGCGCCGGGAGTGGCCGGACTCGCGCTAGCCAGGCGAGCGCCCGTGCCGTGCGTCCTGCGTCTTGCGTCCTGCGTCCTGAGTCCTGAGCAACGCCCGTTCAACAATCCCCGCCGCCCAGGCCCATAGGCGATTCGTCCGCATCAAGGGCGGGACAATTTCCTCCGATAGCTAAAGGAATGAATGAGGGCGGGCAGCTGCCGACGACGACGCGGCTTCATCGCGCCGCGTCCGTCGCATTACCCAGCGCGGGCACTGCGCTGGCCTTCGTCATCATGGCCCGGCTCCACCTCATCGGGAACAAGCCGGTGTGGATGATCCTCGCCTTGCTGTTCGTCGCAGCAGTACTCGGTGAATCGACGAGCCGTCTGCTCCAGGTCAACCACAGCCCGCTGGCCGTTCACGTCGGCGTGGCCGGCCAGTGCCTCGGGGTGGCCGCCATCACCTACGTCATCGGATGGGGTCCCACGCTGGCCATCGGCTTTCTCTTCGTGGCCGCCCGCGCACTCGACCTCGTCGGTTCACGGGTGTGGTCCGTCGTCGTCTTGTGGTCTGCGATCGGCACGGGGGCGGGAGTGGCGGCAATCGCTCTTGGCCTTGTTCCGAGTTACGTTCCCGTCCCGAAGGTCTACGGGCTCGCTGCGCTCAGCGTCCTGGGCGTGAGCTTCGTCGTGTGGGTGCTCGGCGGAAAAACACGGCAAAGCGAATTGGCGGTGACAGGGCGGGACAGAGCAGCCAGCGACGTCCGCGCCGCGCTCTCACTGCTCACCGCGACGCTGGACTCCACCGCAGACGGAATCCTCGTCGTCGACACCGAGGGCAAGATCGCACAGTTCAACGCACGATTCGCGGAGATGTGGCACATCCCCGAGGGCATCCTCGCCGGCCGGGACGACGATTCCGCGCTGCAGGTTGCCGTCGAGCAGCTTCGGTACCCCGAGGCGTTCATGTCAAAGGTGCAGGAACTGTACGCGCATCCCGACGCTGAGAGCGACGACATCCTGACCTTCAAAGACGGCAGGGTCTTCGAGCGGCACTCTCTGCCCCAGAAGATCGACGGGGCGGTCGTCGGCAGAGTCTGGAGCTTCCGCGACGTGACCGACCATCACCGGCTGCTGGCGGAACTCGAGCACCAGGCCTTTCACGACGGCCTCACCGGATTGGCCAACCGGTCACTCCTGCGCAATCGCCTGGACCACGCCTTGGTCCGCTCACAGCGGACCCATATCCCGGTCGGTGTGCTCTTCTGCGACATGGACGGCTTCAAGATGGTGAACGACACACTCGGGCACGACGTCGGTGACCTCATCCTGGTCGAGGTGGGCAGTCGCATCGACAGTTGTCTGCGCCACGACGACACCGTGGCCCGGCTCGGGGGTGACGAGTTCGCCATCATCCTCGACGGCACCAGCCCCGATGACGCGGTGCAGGCGGCGCACCGGGTTCTGTCGGCACTGCGCGAGCCATTCAACCTCAACGGGCACGAAATCGACATACGAGCCTCCATCGGTGTCGCCGTGTCCACCGGCGTTTCCGCCGAAGCCGATGCGCTGCTCTGCGAGGCGGACATCGCCATGTACGCCGCAAAGTCGAGCGGTCGGGACTGCTTCATGCACTTCCAGCCGGAGATGCAGACCACGATGGCCGCACGCCATGCGTTGCACGGTGACCTGCGGCAGGCGCTGCGCGACTACGGCGAGCTGAGCATCCACTATCAACCGATCTTCGATCTGGCGACCGGAAGACCCGTTTCGTGCGAAGCCCTCGTGCGGTGGACCCACCCGCAACGGGGACCCATCTCACCCGACGAGTTCATCCCGGTCGCCGAGGAGATGGGCTTGGTCAGCGAGATCGGCCGCTATGTTCTCCGAGAGGCCTGCCGCCAAGTCATGAAGTGGCGACAGATCTTTTCGGCCAGAGACCTGACGGTGGCGGTCAACGTGTCCGCCTATCAGGTCTACGACAACCGCTTCGTGGCCGAGGTTGAAGCGGCACTGGTCGACAGCGGCCTGCCGGCCAGCGGTCTCGTCCTGGAGCTGACCGAGAGCACGCTCCTCTCCGACACCGCCCGGGTCCATCATCGTCTGGCGCGCCTGCGGGAGCTCGGCGTGCGGATCGCCATCGACGATTTCGGCACCGGGTATTCGTCGTTGTCGTATCTCCGCCGACTACCCATTGACGTGCTCAAAATCGACCGGTCCTTCGTCAGCGAACTCGGGACATCGACCAGTGCCGAGGCCCGTTCGCTGGTCCGCTCGATCGTCAGACTGGGACACGACCTCCGTCTGATGGTCGTCGCCGAGGGAATAGAGACCCAGAGTGAGCTCGACGACGTACGCGCCGCGCACTGTGATCTCGGCCAGGGTTACGCCCTCGGGGTCCCGGCACCGGCCCGCGAGATGGAACGCTTCTTGCACACGCAACGGCAGCACCCGCCGCGCGGCGAGAACCGGTCCGCGGACATGACGTTCGCTTAACCCGGACCTTTCAGTAACTCTTGCTGATGGGATCTGGGCATCGACAGTAGGTGCACGTCGCGCCTGACGCGGGTCGGAACCTCGGGATAAAGGCGTAAGGGGGTTCGGACGACCCTTCAGACTCATCGAGGACCTCTGCATTCGAGTTCGAGGACGTGTTGGTCGAGCCAGTCGTCCTCGAGCAAAGGGTTCAGGGGTTGCTCAGGTGATGGTCGCCCACGACGGCAGTCGCCCGAAGGCGGCGACGAGGTCGTCTGCCCAGGGCCAGGCGGCGGCGATGCGCACGCTGCGACGCCGAGCCGAAGAGACAAGGATCCCTGCGGCGTGCAAGAGCGTGTAGCGCAGTCGCTTGGGTTCGGCCCGGGCCAGCTCGCCCTCGAGGCAGAGCGCCTTCAGCCAGGCCAACAGGTCAGAGGCGATGAGCACGACGGCGAGCCAGGCCGCGTTGATGGCGAAGCTGTGGCTGGGCATGTTGGCCAGTCCGGTGTCCTTGGCATCGCGGATGGCGCATTCGACGCGCCCGCGACCGCGGAAGAGCGCTTCGAGATAGCAGATGTCGGCATCGGCCAGGTCGGTGACGAAGACCTGGTAGCGGTAGCCGTCCACGTCGGTGAAGTGGAGCTGGGCGCCGGGGTGGGGTAGCTCGCGCCGGGCGATCATGCGCGTGCCCTCGGGCCAGGCCGACAGGTCCACCAGGTCGGTCACCTCTGCCACCTGGCCCGTCTCGAGCTCTTCGGTTCCATCCGAGGAAACGGCCTTTTTCCAGCGCCTTTTGGGCACCGTGGTCACGACCTGGGCCAAGGGCGCCTTGAGGCGGAAGCCGCCGACGAAGCGCACGCCACGTTCTCGACAGGCCTGGGCCAGCGCGTGTGACGTCCCGCCCGAGTCGGTGCGGACGATGACCTCGTGGTGAGCGGGGTCGATGGGCAGCTGGGCCAAGGAGGCATCGAGCACACAGATGTGGTCCTCGCCGGTGCCCGAGCCGGAGTTCCCCGGGCGCAGCAACCCCGCCAGGGCTTCGCCGGTGGCATCGAGGTAGGCGACGAGGGGATAGAAGCCGAAGCCGCGCTTGTAGGTGGGAGTGGCCTCTTCCTTCTCCGAATGGGCGTCCACCAAGGTGCCGTCGATGTCGATCACGTAGAAGCCCGGGTCCATCCCCGCCGCCCACGCCGCTCGGCGCGCCTTGGCCCGGGCGTCAGCGATGCGCGCCAAGACCTCCTCGTCGATGGCCTCGAGGGTGCGCCAGGCCGTCGGCACCGAGGCCACCTTGCCGAAGAGCGCGGGCTGGTCGGAGAGCACCCGCAGGTCACTGATGGTCGTCGCGCCGTCGGCCAGGGCGACGGCCAGGTCAACGAGCACCTCGCCACGGTCATGGCCGCGCCGGCGCTGCTTGGTCGGCGCCATGGCAGCCGAGAGCTGCTCGGTCAAGGAGAACTCCTCGGCCAGTTCACAGAGCAAGCGGGCCCCGACATGGGCCACCACACCCGTGCCGCCAGTGGTCACCATCACGCGGGGTCGACGCGCTGTACGCTTCATCTTGGAAGTGCCCTTCTCTCGGGGATGTTTGTTGCTTCGCAACCACAAGTTTCCCAGAGCAGAAGGGCTTTTCCGCGTCTTTGCGTCGTATCAGACCGGAGTTACTGAAAGGTCCGGGTTAGGCGTCGAGGGCGGCGGCGAGCGACGCCAGAACGCGCGTCGTTCACGCCGTGATGCGAAGCGTTCTTCACCACCGCTAGTGCCGCTCCGTCGATGTGTGAGGACCGACGGATTGGGTGGCCTTGGCCATTGCGACATCGAGATTGAGGTTTACGAGGCTGTGGCCGTGGAAGCTGACCTGGCACAGCAGTCCGTCCTGTCTCCACTCGAGAAGATCGTGCCCGAGAACGGTCTGAACGGCATTGCGGTCGGCGGTCGCGTCGGCGCACCGGTAAAAGGTGCCCACGGAACCGTGAATCCGGACCACCGGGGCGGAAGGCAAGGGCGCGCAGTACGAAGGAAGCGGAGCCGCGGCGCGGTCCGTTCCCGGTTTGTACTCGCCCAGCAGGTTCCGGCCGGCCTCGAACACGACATGGCCGAGGGGGCCGCCATTCGTCGCCACCTGGGGCACCGATCCCGTGTACGTCTGAATGGACACGCCGACGTAACCCTGCGGCACCACGAAGTTCATCTGGGTCACGAACAGGCGTAATCCGTCGATCTCGACGTCCGCGGGTCCGCACGCCTGCTGGCTCAGGCAGGACGCGGCCGGAGAGGTCGGGGACACTGGAATGGCCATCGGCAGGAGACCAGGGCATGCCAATGCACGACCCAGCTCGTTCGCCAGCTTCTGGCACACGGCGTGTTGTCCGGCCGTGACGGGCACCAGGGGCACACGGTCGACCAGTTCGGGGCCGGGTGCGGGGGTGGCTGCGCCCGCCCCGCTGCAAGCGAGCAGGGCCAGGAGTATTGCGACGGACGGGGCGATGCGCCCGAACCGCGCGGTCCGCACGCGGGCTGTCCCTACGCAGAGCGTTCGTGCTGGCGCAGGAGGGCGAGAAGCTCGTCCTCCCGGAACGGCTTCTCGATCAGCGCCGTCGGCCGGGTGCCCGAGTCGCTGAAGGCGTCCCTGGCATACCCGGTCATGTAGACGACCACGATGTCGGGCCGTTCGGCGCGGATGGCATCCGCCAACTCCGTCCCCTGCATCCTCGGCATCACGACGTCGGTCAGCAGGATGTCGATGTCGCCCTGGTGGTCTTTGCTCAGGGCAATGGCCGCCGGGCCCTCGGCGGCCACGAGGACCGAATAGCCGTGGCGCTCGAGCATCCGGCGGATCACCTCGCGCAGACCCGATTCGTCCTCCACCACCAGCGCCGTCCGCCCTGCGCCGCTGAGCTCGACCGGCGCCTCGGCCTCCTCTCCGACCTCGTCGTACTCACCGGCCGCCGGGAACACCATGACGACGTCCGTGCCCTGGCCCGGCTCCGACTCCAGGCGGATGGCGCCGCCCGCGCCGACGACGATCCCGTAGATCGACGACAGGCCGAGGCCCGTGCCCTTTCCCGCCGGCTTGGTGGTGAAGAACGGTTCGAACGCGTGCTGCACGACGTCGGGGGTCATGCCCTCCCCGGTGTCGCGCACCGAGATGCGCACGTAGTCGCCCGCCGGGAGGCCCCCCTGCTCGGTCGCCTCGGGCTCGGCCAACGCGAGCGAGGACGACTCGATCGTCACCGTGCCGCCTGCCGGCATGGCATCCCGGGCGTTGACCGCGAGGTTGATGAAGACCTGCTCCATCTGGCCCGGGTCCACCACCACGGTCGCCGCGTCGTCCTGCACCAAAGTGAGCAGCTCTATGCGCTCGCCCAGGGAGCGGCTGAGGAGGCGGCGGACCTCCTCCACGACGGTCTTCACCCGGATGGGAAGGGGCGACGCCTTCTCCCGGCGTCCGAACGCCAGCAGCTGGCGCGTGAGCTCGGCCGCCCGGCTGGTGGCGAGGTCGATCTGGTCGAGGTCCGACAGGACGTCCTGCGCGGCGTCGCCGTCGCTGTGGGCGGCGGCCCACTCGCGCACGAAGGCCTGGTAGCTCATGATCACGCCGAGCAGGTTGTTGAAGTCGTGGGCCACGCCGCCCGCGAGCTGCCCGAGGCTCTCGAGGCGGTCGGTCTGGACGATCTGGCGCTGCATGCGCTCCCGGTCCGTCACGTCCTCGGTGATGAGGAGACGCGCCTCGATGGCGCCGAAGACGATGTTCCGGCACGAGACCATCACCTCGACGGGGGAACCGTCCCGCTTGCGGTGGCGCCACGGGCCCGACTGCTCGAGCGGCGCGCCCTCCTCGAAGGCGGCCCGCACCTCTTCGGGCATGTCGTCGACCCAGACCGAGTCCACGCGCATGTACGGGATTTCCTCCCGGTCGAACCCGTAGAGCGCGATGGCCGCCTCGTTGACACCCAACAGGCGGTCCGGCTGGAAGACCCACATGGGCAAGGGGCTCTCGTCGAAGAGGGTGCGATAGGCGCGCTCGGAGGCGCGTGCCTCCGACTCGGCGCGGGTGCGCTCGTTGAGCTCCCGGTGGACCGAATCGCGCAACGTGCGAATGGCGTCGGCCAAAACGGCGACCTCGCGGGGGCCGTCGATGTCCACGCTGCCTTCGGTGGCCTCGTCATTGGTGAGGTCCGTCGCCGTCACCGCCTCGCTCAGTTGACGCAACGGGTGGGTGATGCGCCGGTACACGAGCAGCGTGGCCAGGAGTGCCACCACGAAGCCGCCGAGCACGACGGCGAACTCGCGCCCTTCCGCGGAGTCGGCACCGGCCAGCGCGGTCGACTCGTCGATGCCGGTGAAGAGGAGCCATCCGGGGCCGGGGACCGTCGCCTCGCCCCAGATCCGGGACACGCCATCGAGGCCCGGCCGGGTGGCGGCGGCGCGCTGCTGGTAGAACGCTGTGCTCGCCAGGTCCTGGCCCACAAACCGGTTGGGATCGGTGGAGCGCGACACCACCTGCTGACCGTTGGCGGTCGTCAGCAGGAACTCGTAGGGCTGCGCCGCCGAGTACGTGGTGTCGGCCAGCTCGGCCAGTGGCGCCGTGCTGACGAATTCCGCCAGCACACCCGTATGGCCGACCGCGGCGGCGACGACGAGCGACCATCCGGCACGAGGATCGTGGTAGAGGCCACTGACCCGGACGCCGCTCGCGCCGGGGTGGAACCAGGCGGCGCCCGCATAGCTCTCTCCGCCGGTACCGCTGGAGGTGCACACGACGCGGCCCTGAGCATTGAGCAGGTCGAGGTGCCCGCGGTCGCCGGCGCTGATGGCGCCGTACTTCAACCCGCATCCCGATTGGGGATCGGCCAGCTCCTGTGCGAAAGCAGGCTCGGTGGCCATTGTCTGCAAATCCGTCACGCGGGAGGAGAAGACCGTGCCGATCTGCTGCGCAGAGCCCTGGGCCGTCCGCTCGCTCGCTTGCGCCGCCGCGGCACGCACGGCGTTCTTGGACTGGCCCGAGGCGTACAAGCCGACGATGACCCCGACGGCGAGGATCACGACCAGCAGGAGTCCCAGGTACACGCCGAGCGGGTACCCAAAGCGGTTCTTCACAGGGATGTCTGCACCCCCTGTGAGGGGTCCGAAAGGTGGAGCGTCCCGGCGTGTGCGTCGCGGACCGTGCCGGCGAGCGAGCCGTGGATCCCCGACGTCTTGGCCAGGACGGCGGCGCACCCCGCGGCACGCGCCCGGCTCAGCATGTACGAGTCGGCGATGTCACCGGTCAGGATCAGCGTGCGCACGCCGGGCCGAAGCCCGCGGATGTGGTCCGCCGCCGTGATGCCGTCCGCGTCACCGAGGCGGTAATCCATGACGACCACGTCGAGGTCGTGCGCGGTCGCGACCGCGATCGCTTCTTCTTCGGAATGCGCCACGCCCACCACGTCGATGTCGGGCTCGCCACGCAAGATCCGCTCGAGGCTCTGTGCCACGAGTTCACTGTCGTCGACGACCATGACGTTGATGTGATTTCGCGAACCCTTCGGTGACATATGGTCCGGCCCACCCTCTTGCTCGTTGCCACTTACGAGCCTCACCCCTCGTTGCGCATGATAGCCCGCAGCCTGTGCCGTTCCGATCGCCCACGGGGCCGCACGGGGCCGGCGCCGGAAGGTTACGTTGCGGCTGCAATGAGGTTCCCGCGGGACTTCGTGGGCCCCGCTGCGGGCTCGGCAGGCACGCTGCGGGACGTACAGCCGCGCCGCCGGAAGCTGGTCCCTCCGGTCCGTAGCCGTCTGGTGGCCGGCGACCTCCCGGACGTAATGCCTGGGCATGCGCAGAGCGGCGGGCTCTGTGGCGGCGGCGTTCCTCGCCCTGTCCACGCTGGTTCGCAATTGGGGTTGCAGGAGGCGGCGGGGCGCCGAGCGCGGCGGACACGGCGCGAGGAACTGCGAGAGGTCGCTCTGGTCCAGCGCGCCGCCGGCATCGAGGCTGCCGCCGCTGGCGCCGGTGCCGCGCCACTGCAGCTCGACGAAGTTGAAGTCCTGCCCGGCCCACGAGAGCGTGCTCGGGTCGGGTGCGTAGGGGCTGTCCTCGACGATGAGCGGGCGCGGTTGCAGCGAGCCGTATCCGGCGACCGACGCCTCCAACACGGTCCCGTCCGACGCCGTGAAGCTGAGGCTCTGCTCCACGAAGGCCGGCGCAGGGCGCCAGGCGCTGGGGGGCGCAGGGCGCAGGGCGGCATCATGGGTGGATGCACGCTGCGGAGGATCTCGTCCTCAGAGACATGGAGTCGGGTGCGGGCCCCGTGTGCCGCCGCATCCTCGGCACACTCCCGACGTGGTTCGGCATTCCGGCCTCGGTCGAGGACTACGTGGCGACGGCCGACCGCGCGCCGACCGTCGTCGCCTCGCTCGAGGGCACCGACGTCGGGCTCGCCACGATCGTGCGGCACAGCGACTTCGCCGCCGAGGTGTACGTCATGGGGGTCCTCCCTGATCATCACCGGCACGGCATCGGCCGGGCCATGCTCCGACACGCCGAGGCCGGTCTGGCGGCCGACGGCGTCGAGTTCCTGCAGGTCAAGACGCTGAGCCCCCGTCGCCCCGACGAGGGGTACAAACGGACGCGGGCCTTCTACACCGCGTACGGCTTCCGCCCGCTCGAGGAGTTCCCCACGCTGTGGTCCCCCGACCAGCCCGCTCTGCAGTTGGTGAAGTCGGTCGTCGGCAGTGTCGGTGGCGGCGGCAGCGGAGGTGGCGGCTTCAGAACGTGACGCCGCCGGCGACCGCACGCGGGTCGTCGGCGCGCACGATCTCCTTGCCCAACGGCGCGAGGGACACCGGGATCAGCTTGAAGTTCGCGAGGCCGAGCGGGATGCCGATGATGGTGAGGCAGAGCAGGATGCCGGTGACGAGGTGCGCGAGTGCCATCCAGAGGCCGGCCAGCACGAACCAGATGATGTTGCCCACCATGGAGGGGGCACCCGCATCGGGTTTGCGGACCACGGCCCGGCCGAAGGGCCACAGCGTGAAGGCGGCCAGCCTGAAGGCGGCGATGCCGAAGGGGATGGTGATGATGAGAATGCACAGCACGAGACCCACGACGGCGTAGCCGATCGCCAGCCACAGGCCCGAGAAGACGAGCCAGATCACGTTCAGGATGGTCCGCACGGTCTCTGTTCTACTTGCGCCGCCGGAACCGCCGCTTGCCGTTGGCGGCCAAGCGTTCGTCGCGGAGGCTCTGCGCGGCGACGTCATCGAGCGGCCCGAGCACGACGTCGCCCCCGAGGGCCCACCCCAGGAGGAGGTCGGCCAGCGCGGGGTTGCGCGCCAGGACCGGACCGTGCAGGTACGTCCCCACGACCCGCCCGGACACGGCGCCCTCGGTGCCGTCCCCGCCACCGTTGCCGATACCGGTGGTCACCCGGGCCAGCGGGACCACGCCGTCGCCCAGCGCGGTCCGTCCCCCGTGGTTCTCGAAGCCGGTCAACGTGGGCAGGTCGGGTGCGCCCCGGTCGGTGGCCGCTTCGGACACAACCTCGCCGACGGCCCGCACCCCGGTGCCCTTCGCGGTCTCGATGTCCAGCAGGCCCACGCCGTCGTGCGGCTCGCCGTCGGCACCGGGGAACCGACGGCCCACCACCTGGAACCCGGCGCACACCGCCAGCACGACCGCGCCCTCGCCCACCCGCCGGCTGAGCGTGCCGTCGTCGGCCAGCGTGCGCGCCGCGCGCACCTGCGGGCCGTCCTCACCCCCACCCAGGCAGTAGATGTCCGCCTCGGGCAGCGGTTGGTCCGACGGCGCCTGCAGCAGTTCGGCCTGGTGCCCGCGCCACTGGGCGCGACGGGTGAGGATCAGCCCGTTGCCCCCGTCGCCGTACGTGCCGAGGAGATCGGGGAACACCACGGCCACCCGCAAGGGGGCGCTCACGCCGGCGGCACCTCCGGGGCACCGAGCAGGTCACCGAACGCGGTGTAGTTGCCGATGACGTCGATGACGCCGTCGGCGGAGGCGGCGCTGGCGGCGGAGGCCGCAGCGGCCACCCGCACGGCCTCCGCCGGGTCCGCCTCGGTCGCGTGGGCGACGCCGGCGTACTGCAGCCGCACCGACAGGTCGCGGTAGCGGTCGCCCGTCGCCACCACGTCGCGGCCGGCCAGGCGCTCGAACGGCACGTCCCACAGCCAGCTCGGGTCGGCGCCGTCGGCCACCCGGGCGTTGATGCTGACGACGAGCGGGGTAGCCGACCGGGCGACAAGGTCCAGGAGCTCGTCCCAGCCCGCCGGGTTCTTGGCGAGCATCAGCCGGGCCCGGACCGGGCCGAACTGGCGGACGGTGAAACGGCCCGCGACCTGCTCCACGCCCTTCATCGCCCGGAGAGCGTCGCCCGGGTCGACGCCACAGGCCGCCGCGGCCACGGCCGCCATCAGCGCGTTGGCCTGGTTGAACCGGCCCGGGAGCACGAGCTCCATGGGGAAGGTGCGGCCGTCGGACCAGACCGCCGTGGCGGTGCCGGCGGCGCCGGGGGCGCCGGGGTCCGTGCACAGGGTGGCCTCGGGCTCGGGGCGGGAGAAGCCACAGCCGGCACAGGCCCAGCCGTCCGCGCCGAACGCAATGCGGCCCTCGCACGAGGGGCAACCGACGGCATCGAGGTGCCAGCGCAGCCCCGCGCCCACCCAGTGCACGTCGCGTGCCGCGCCCGCGCCCCAGACGACGAGTGGGTCGTCCGCGTTGGCCACGACGTGGGTCCGCGGCGCCGCGGCCAGCGCGGCGCGCCAGCGGCCGGCGATCATGCGCACCTCGTTGGTGCGGTCGAGCTGGTCGCGCGACAGGTTCAGCAGCACGACGGCCGCGGCCGACGTGGCGGCGAGGACACGGGGCAGGTAGATCTCGTCCACCTCAAGCACGGCCCGCCCGGCTTTGTTCCCGACCAGCGCGGCGACGTGTCCGGGCGGCATGTTCGAGCCCGTCTCGTTGCTCACGACGGCGTCGCCGTTCGCCCCGAGCGCGACGGTCAGCAGCCGCGTCGTCGTCGTCTTGCCGTTGGTACCGGTCACCAGCGCCACGAGCCGTCCCGCGGCGAGGTGTTCCAGAAGGTTGGGATCGACGCGGAGCCCGGCCCGTCCCCCGGCGACCGTCCCCTGGCCGCGCCCGAGATGCCGGGAGGCCGCGTTGACGGCGCGCGTGGTCGCGCTCGCGAGCTGCGCCCTCACTTAGGTGGCTTCGTGCGAGCCAGCTCCTCGGGCGTCGGCTCGTGGCGCACCCGCGCCTCCGCCGGCAGCAGGTCGCTGATCGCCTCCATGATCGTCTCGGTGTCAGCCTTGGCGTCCGTCAGCGACAACGACAGCGGTTTGCCCACGCGCACGGTCACCTTGGGCGGGTGGCGCACCAACGTGAAGTCGGGCACCCGGCAAGAGCGGGGCCACACCTGCTCGGTCCCCCACAGCCCGACCGGCACCACCGGGGCGCCGGTGGACGCGGCGAGGCGTGCGGTGCCCGTCTTGCCGTGCAGGACCGGGTCGAAGAAGTCGTAACCGCGCGGGATCGTCCCCTGCGGCAACACGATGACGACCTCGCCCGCCTTCAACGCCGCCTCCGCGGCGCGCAGCGGCCGGTCCGACCCGCTGCCCCGGTCCACGGGGATCCCCCCGACGGCGCGTGCGATGGTCCCGACGACGGGCGCGTCGAAGACCTCTTTCTTGGCGAGGAAGCGCACGGGTCGCCCGATCGCGCGTGCCACGAGCGCCAGGGCGGCGACGTCGAAATAGCTGCGGTGGTTCGACGCGAGCAGCGCGGGTCCCCGGGCCGGGACGTTCTCCACGCCCGTGATGTCGAAACGCGCGTACGGGAAGGACAACGAGCGCACGAATGGTCGCAGCATGTGATACGGCTCCAGGCCGAGCACACTCGGGACGCCGGGTGGACGGTCCCAGTGCTCAATCGGCCAGCGGCGCGCCGTCGCCACGACGGTGAGCGACGGATCGGGGTTCACCGCGTGGGGGGACCCGACGCTCGAGAGGAGCGGGACGTCGAAGATGCTGTCGCTGCAGGCATGGCAGTCGGCCAGGTCCACCACATGGTCCTCGGCCCACTCGCCGACTGCACGCAGCTTGCCGGTCCCCCAGACGAAGCCCTCGAAGAGGCGTCCGGTGTAGCGCCCGTCGCTGGTCTCGTAGGCCGTCGCGATCAGGTCGTCGAACCCCATCGCCTCGGCGAAGGGGGCGATCATGTCGACCGGGGTGGTCGTCGCCAGCACCAGCCAGTGACCTGCGGCCCGGAACTCAGCCAGGTACTGGGGTGCGAAGGGGGCGACCAGTTCCGTCAGCGCCGACACGGCGCGTCGCCCGGCCGCCTGCACCTCGTCCTGGGACCAGCCCCTCGCCACGCGGGCGGCCGCCCGCACCAGGCCCATGGAGAGCAGGTTCTCACCGAAGCGGTTGTTGACGGCGTAAAGGAAGCGGTCGCCCGGCAGGGACCGGCCCTCGGGCAGGACACCCTCTTCGACCAGGGCCTTGTTGAGGACTTGGCCCGAGGCATGGCACAGGAGCGTGCGATCGAGGTCGATGAAAACGGCGCTCTTCGCCACGGTCTGAGAATAAAGCAGATCGGCGCGGGTTCCCGGGGCCCGGGGTGACTCCGGCAGCAGTCCCGACCGGTCCCGGAAATTAGGAGAAGGGATCGTCGGGGGGGTGGACGATCCCTTCTCGAGACTCACCGGGGGGTGGGAGGGGGGCTTCCGATTCCCTGTGGTCTGAAGATCATTTTGTCGGTGTGTTGGTGATCTGTCAACCGGATTCAAGAGATAGTTGATATCTGTTAATCTGATGGTCACCGTAACTGGTGCAAGCGATTTGCGAAAGGCAACCCCGGTGGAACTGAAACATCTGCAAGCACTCATGGGCATCGCCGACACGGGCAGCTTCTCCGCTGCCGCCGCCTCCATCGGCACCGTCCAGTCCAATGTCTCGGCCCACGTGGCCCGTCTGGAGCGGGAGCTCGACGTGCAGCTGGTCGACCGGTCCTCGGGTCGGCTGACCGAGGAGGGCGAGGTCGTCATAGAGCGGGGCCGCCGGGTCATGAACGAGCTCGACGCTCTGGTGGCGGACGTCACCGCGCTCCGAGAGGAGGTGGTGGGGACTGTCCGGCTCGGCATGATCGGGACCACCGGGCGCTGGCTGGTGCCCCAGCTCTTCGACCTGCTCCGCGTCCGGCACCCTCACATCCACCTCAACGTCGCTGATGGCTCCAGCGTCCCGCTTGAACAGCAGCTGACCTCGGGACGGCTCGACCTGGCCGTGGTCACCTTCCCGCTCAGCGAGGACGACGTGCTGGCCGCGCGGCTCTTCGACGAGGACCTCGTGATGGTCCTCCCCTGGGGGCACCCGTTGGGCCATGAGACCTCCATTCCCCTCGAGCGCCTCTCTGAGCTGGAGCTCCTGTTGCCCGCACCCGGCACCGCGCTCCGGGCCGAGATCGACAGCGCAACGGTGCCGGCGGGGGTGGAGTTGCGCCCGGTCATGGAGCTCGACGGGGTCCGCCTGATCGCGTCGCTGGCCTTCGACGGCTACGGCCCGGCCATCCTCCCTGCCACGGCGGTGCCGGGGCACCTGCGGGGCCGTTTCTCGGTCATTCCCGTCGAGGGGCTCCCCCGCCGCCACGTCGGGGTGGCCCAGCGCCGCCACAGCCTGCCCTCGGCGCCGGCGCGGGCTGTCGTCGACGTGCTGGGGGTCGTGGTGCGGGACGCGCTGTCGATGCCCGAGGGGATCCACCCGACGTAGAGACCCACCCACCCTTGGTCCCGATGGGGTGCTCCAAAAAAAATAGCGAACATTGTTCGCGAATGTGAACAGTGTTCACCAATTTCTGAAGCATGTATGTCCATGGGAGAGGTTCATACCTGCGATGTAGAAACCCCGGTGCGGCCAGTACCCGTGACCGGACCCGTCGGGTCCCGTCCCGTCCCGTCCGGACTGGTTAGTACCCCTTGGGCTCCCGCCACATGGTCCAGATGGGCGGACCGCCCCCCGGCAGGGCTACCTCCTGCACGACCGAGAACCCGTGGCGCTCGTAGAAGGGGACGTTGCGCGCCTTGGACGACTCCAGGTAGCAGGGCAGCCCCTCGGTGTCGCAGTGTGAAAGCACCGGGCGCATCAGCGCGCCGCCGACGCCCTTGCCCTGCCGGTCCACCGCGGTGCCCAGCGTGGCCAGATACCAGTGCGGCTCGTGCGGGTGCATCCGCTCCACCAGGTTCAGGATGCGCAACGTCCGCCCGAGCGTGCGCGCCACATAGGGCAGCACCGGCAGCATGGTCATGATTCCGCTCAGCCCGGTCAGCAATGGCTTGCCGGCGGGCGCCCAGATGGCGGAGCCGGCATAGCCCTCCGCCGTGTAGCAGCCACCGAAGGGGAGGTAATCGGCCCGCATCTGGGTCCTGAAATAGGCGCGCAGTCCGGCTTCCCGCCTGGACGCATTGTCGAAGATGAAGCTGGTGACCGGGTCGTCCCAGAACGTCTTGGCCAGCTGGTCCGCCATGGCGTCGACGTCCGAGTCCACCGCCCGCCGCACGGCCGGGAGGGCGGGCGTCCCGGGAGCTCCGGGCGCGCCCAGCGCCCCGGAGGGGGACCGCTCTACTGGCAGGGAAGGTTCGTGTACCACGACGGCGTCGATGGTGGCAGACGCCCCTGCCACGCGCCACCCGGGGACGACACGGCGTGCGCCTGACCGAGGGTGACCAGTTCGGGCACCAGCCGCTCACCCACGTAGAGACCGCCGGACTGCGAGAAGTGCACGCCGTCGTTGCAGCGCACATTGACCCCGCCAATGGACGGCGCGTAACTGTGGCCCGGCGAGACCTGCGCGTTCAGGTCGTAGACGTACACCTTGCCGCCCCCGCCCCCGCTCCATCCGCTGGCGCCGCCGCTGTCGCCGGCGTCCACCGCACTGGCCACGGCGCGCATCGTCGAATTGTCGAGGTCCACCCGGGACGGGGCGTCCTCGGGCCACGGCGTTCCCGCCGGCGACGAGCCGCTGCTGTAGTACGGCGTCGACATGAACACGACGGCCGCACCGCGCGACCCCAGCACGTCCGCCGCCTGGCGGTAGCGACTGTTCAGGTAGGTGTCGAACGAGGGCTGCCCGGGGTTCTCCCACGCATCCCCGATCTCCTGGGTGAAGGTCTCACCGCGTGCGACGTACAGGACGACGTCGGGGTTGTACGCGTCCACCCACTTGCGCCACTGGTCGAGCAGCGAGTCCGGGTTGTTGTGGACGTAGCACGGCGCACCCGGTGGGAGCGTGTAGAAGAGCACCTTGATCTCGGCCTGCATGGACAGCGAGCAGCCGGGGATCCCCTCGTTGACGATCTGCACGTTGCGCGTGCCGGCCAATTGGGCCAGCCCGACGCCGAGCGATCCCGCAATGGAGTCGCCCACCAGGAGCACCTTCACCGGCTTCGTGGTGTTCGGGGAGGGCGGCACGGGGCTGAGGAACGGCGGCACCGTGGTGGTCGTCGTCGGCGGTGCCGTCGTGGTGGTGGTCGTTGTCGGCGGTAGTTGCTGGGCCGAGACGGCTACCAACGTGGTTGTGGTGGTCGTCGTCGTCGACCGGGCGTCGGTCGTCGCGGTGGTGATCTGCGAGAGGCTGATGGCCGATCCCTGCAAATCGGTCGCGCCGACCGGGACGAGCGTGCTGATGAACACCGCGCTCGATGGCGACCACCGCGCCGATCGGTGCCGCCACCCATGAGCGCCACTGCCTGAGCGCGCCGCGCCGGATCGGCATCTCGACGAAGTCGTAGCTGATGGCGGCGATGCACACCGTCACGCCCACCCGGGCGAGGAAGAGCGGGTAGACGCCCCAGTGGAGCCGCTGCCCGGACATGACGAGCAGCACCGGCCAGTACCAGAGGTAGACGCCGTAGGAGATGCGCCCCCACTGTGGCAACGGCGGCAGCTCCAGGAACCGGACGACGAGCGCCTTGGGGGCGACGGCGCAACACAGGACGACGCCGCCGGCGGCCAGGCTGGCCAGCAGGAAGCCTCCGCTGAAGGCGAAGGTCGAGTTCTCCGTCGTCGTAGCCCACAGCGCCGCCGTGCCCGCGATTCCGGCGAGTCCGAGCACCGCGGCGAGCCGGGTGAACCACGTGCGGTGGCTCCCCTCCCGCCACAGTGTGAGGCCGATGGAGATGGCGGCACCCACGAGGAGGGCCTGTGCCCGGGCGTCGGTCCCGTAGTACGCCCGCGTGGTGTATCCGTCCGGCGCCAGCAGCACCATGACCATCGCCGAGGCGAGCGACCCGAAACAGCTGACGCCGAAAAGCAGGTGCAGCCGGCGACGGCGGGTCCAGGCCGGGTCGTCGTGCGCGACGGGCGCCGGCGTCAACAGCAACTGCGAGCCGTCGAGCACCCGGACCGCACGCGCCTGCGCCTCCGCCCCTGCATGCGCCTGCGCCTCCGCCCCTGCCTGCGCCGGGGCCTGCGCCTGGCGGCGCTGCCGCGCCCGCCGCCCCGTCCCCAACTTCAGGACACCGAGGACGATGAGCGGCCACACCAGGTAGAACTGCTCCTCTATCGCCAGCGACCACGTGTGCAGCAACGGTGAGGGCTGGCTGCTGAGCGAGAAGTACGTCACGCCGTTGTGGATGGAGTACCAGTTCGACGCGTAGAACACCGTGGAGAGGGCGTCCCCGAGGATGTGCGGAGTCTGCAGCACCCGTGGCGCGACGGCCATGACGATGCCGATGACAGCGACGAGCAGAAACAGCGCGGGCAGGAGGCGGCGGGCCCGGCCCGCCCAGAACCGCCGTAGCCGGACGGTGCCCGAACCCGCCCATTCCTTGACGAGCAGGGACGTGATGAGGAACCCCGAGAGGACGAAGAACGAGTCCACGCCGTAGAACCCGCCGGGCACCGAGTTCAGTCCGGTGTGGAACGCGATGATCGCCAGGACCGATATGGCCCTGATCCCGTCGAGTCCCCGGATGTGTCCCAATGAAGGACGGGCGCCGCGTGCGTTAGCGTCCGTGCTCATGCCGGCCCGCAAGCGACCGTCCGACCGTCCGCGGGAGGCCACACAGCCATGAGAATGACGTGCTGAGAATCGGCATCCTGGGCGCCGCCCGGATCGCCCCCGTCGCGCTGGTGAAGCCGGCGAACCGCACCGGCCGCGCCGTGGTGGTGGCGGTGGCTGCCCGCGACCGCTCTAAGGCAGAGGACTTCGCCCACAAGCACCACATCCCGCGCGTGCTCGACTCCTACGAGGACGTCGTCAACGACCCCGACCTCGATGCCATCTACAACCCCCTCCCCAACGGCCTGCACGGCCGCTGGACGATCGCCGCGCTCGAGGCGGGGAAGCACGTCCTGTGCGAGAAGCCCTTCACCGCCAACGCCGACGAGGCCCGCGCCGTGGCGGGGGCGGCCAACGCGCACCCGGGCCTCGTGGTGATGGAGGCCTTCCACTACCAGTACCACCCCTTGGCCAAGCGCCTCGTCGAGATCGTGCGGTCGGGCGAGCTCGGCAACGTCCAGAAGATCGACATGGCCTTCTCGGCACCGCTGTGGAAGAAGGGGGACATCCGCTACCAGCTCGCCCTGGCCGGCGGCGCCACCATGGACATGGGGTGCTACCCGGTGAGCCTCCTGCGCCTGCTGGCCCCGGGCCCGCGGGTGATCAGCGCCGAGGCCAAGCTCTCCTCCCCCGGGGTGGACCGCGCCATGGATGCCCATTTCTCGCTCCCCGACGGGGGGAGCGCCCACATCGGGTGTTCCATGTTCTCCTCCTCCCTGCTGCGCATCCATGCAGAGATAACGGGTGACGGGGGCAAACTCTCCGTCTTCAACCCCTTCAGCCCCCAGTTCTGGCACCGGATGAAGGTCACCACCCCCTCGGGGACCCGAAAGGAGCGTTTCAGCAGGCGGGCGACCTACGACTACCAGCTGGAGGCCTTCGCCTCGGCCGTGGAGGACGGGGCCTCCTTCCCCACCACGGCGGCGGACGCCATCCGTACGATGGAGCTCATCGACTCCATCTACACGGCCGCCGGCCTGCCCCTCCGCCAGCCCACCCCGGCCTGATGCCCCCCGCCTGATGCCTCTCGCCGCCGACGACCTCTCCGCACTGGCCGACGCCGCCCTCGGTGCCGCGGCCGGGTGCCAGGCGGCCGAACTGCGCGTCGAGAACATCCGCAGCCAGATGGTCCGCCTGCACGACGCCCAGCCCGAGACCACCGCCGACGACACCGACTTCGGCATGGGCGTGCGGGTCGTGGTGGACGGTGCGGTCGGGTTCGCCGCCACCATCGACGTGCGTCCGGATGAGGCCGCCGCCCTGGTCCGCCGGGCCATGGACATGGCGAGGGTCACCGGCCGCGCCGGAGGCGGCCGCGTCGAGCTCGCGCCCGAGCCCTCGCACGGCGACGTGGTCTGGTCGAGCGCGTTCGAGTTCGATGCCACCACCGTGCCCGCGGCCGACAAGATTGCGCTGCTCGCCGAGTGGAGCAACCGGCTGCACGCGCACCCCGTCGTCTCCCACAGCAGCGCCTCGCTGCTCGCGGTGTCGGAGCAGACCTACCTGGCGGACCTGAACGGGACGAGGGCGACCCAGCACCGCGTGCGCCTGCAGTGCCAGCTGGAGGCGCTCGCCGTCTCCGAGAGCGGTTTCGAGACGATGCGCACCCTGGCCCCGCCGGTCGGCCGGGGCTGGGAGTGGCTGACCGGTCCGGCCGCCGGCGACGGGTGGGACTGGGACGGGGAGCTCGAGCGCATCCCCGGGCTCCTGGCCGAGAAGCTGGCCGCGCCCTCGGTGAACGCCGGGACCTACGACCTCGTGATCGCCCCGTCCAACCTCTGGCTGACGATCCACGAGTCCATCGGGCACGCCACCGAGCTCGACCGCGCCGTGGGGTACGAGGCGGCCTACGCCGGCACGTCGTTCGCCACCTTCGACAAGCTGGGCGTCCTGCGCTACGGGTCACCCGTCATGCATGTCACCGGCGACCGCACCGTCGAGCACGGGCTCGCCACCGTGGCCATTGACGACGAGGGCGTCGAGGGACAGTCCTTCGACTTGGTGCGCGACGGCGTGCTCGCCGGCTACCAACTCGATCGCGCCATCGCGGCGTCCATGGGCTTCGAGCGCTCCAACGGGTGCGCCTTCGCCGACTCGCCCATGCACGTGCCCATTCAGCGCATGGCCAACGTGTCGCTGGCCCACTCCGGCGAGGACGGGCCCAGCACCGACGACCTGATCGCCGGGGTCGACCGCGGCATCTACATCATGGGCGACAAGTCGTGGTCGATCGACATGCAGCGCTACAACTTCCAGTTCACCGGCCAGCGCTTCTACCGGATTGAGGGCGGGAAGCTCGCCGGGCAGCTCAAGGACGTGGCCTACCAGGCGACCACGACAGACTTCTGGGGCGCAATGGAGGCGGTGGGCGGGACGTCCACCTGGGTCCTCGGCGGCGCCTTCAACTGCGGCAAGGGCCAGCCCGGCCAGGTGGCCCCGGTCTCGCACGGGTGTCCCTCGGTTCTCGTCCGCGGCGTCCGGGTGCTCAACACCCGCGAGGAGTCCGGCCGGTGACCGGGACGCAGGCGTGATCCCGGCACAGGAGCTGGTCGAGCACGGCCTCACGACCGCCGACTTCATCGGCGCCGACGGCTGTGTCGTCCTCGTCGAGGAGGCCAGCCACGCCGACGTGCGCTTCGCCCTCAACACCACCACCACCAACGGCGTGCACCGGTCGCGCACGGTCAGCGTCGTCGCGATCGCCGGGACGTCAGTCGGCACCGCCACCCGCTCGGGTGTTGTCGGCATGGAAGGTGTCGAGGAGATGCTGGCGGCGGCGATTGCGGACGCCCGGGCCGCCCCGGCCGCCGAAGACGCGTTTATCCTGGTCAAAGGCGGTTCTGACCCCGCCCACCCGTTCGACGGCGCACCCGCGGAGACCGATGCGTCGGTGCTCGACGACGTGCTGTCAGCGCTCTCCGGCGCGTTCGAGCGCGCCCGGGCGCGGGACGTCGTGCTGGCGGGTTTCGCGGAACAGGACGTCGCAACGCTGTATCTCGGGACGTCGACCGGGCTGCGCCGGGCGCACGTACAGCCGACAGGCGCCGTGAACCTGGTCGGTCGGACGGCGGACGGGACCGGGTCGGCCTGGGTCGCCGAACCCACCATCGCACCGTCGCTGCGCGCGATGGAGGACCAGCTCATGCGCCGCCTGGACTGGGGCCGCAAAACGGTGTCGCTCGAGGCCGGACGCTACGAGGTCATCCTCCCTCCTTCGGGTGTGGGCGACATGATGGCCACGCTCGCCTTCTATGGCATGGGCGGCCAGAACGCAGAGGACGGCCGGACCGTGTTCTCCAAGGAGGGCGGTGGCACCCGCGTGGGCGAGACGGTCAGCGCGCTCCCCTTCACGCTGTACGGCGATCCCGCCGAGCCCGGCATCGAATGCATCCCCTTCGTGGCGACGGGGGCGTCGGGATCGGAGGTCTCGGTCTTCGACAACGGCCTCCCGCTCGCTCGCACCGACTGGATCCGCGACGGCGCGCTGGCGCACCTGCGCTACCACCGGGCCGGCGCCGCCAAGTACGGCGTGGAGGTGGCGCCGTTCGTGGACAACCTGGTGCTGCGGTGCGGCCAACACGACGGCGGGTCGGTCGACGACATGGTCGCCCGCACCGAGCGGGGTCTCCTCCTCACCTGCCTGTGGTACATCCGCCAGGTCGACCCGGCCACGGCGCTCGAGACCGGCCTCACGCGCGACGGCGTCTACCTGATTGAGAACGGGGCCGTGGTCGCGGCGGCCAACAACTTCCGCTTCAACGAGAGCCCGGTGGACCTGCTCGCCCGCGCCACCGAGGTCGGGACCCCGGTCCGCACCCTCGGCCGCGAGTTCGGCGAGTACATGAACCGCACCATCATGCCGGCGCTGCGGATTCCCGACTTCAACATGAGTTCGGTCAGCCAGGCCAGCTGAGCCGGCTGACGCCGCCCACTCCCCTATCGGGGACCGCCCTTCGGGCGGACCCGGCGCGGGTCGTCAGAATGCGGCGCCGTCGTAGAACTCAATCCGGGGGGGCGCCGACCACCTTCGCCTGCTTCATGGCCTCCGGCCGCGACGGGTCCTCTGCGAACGCGTGCGCCTCCTTGAGGGACGGCCAGGTCGTGAGCACGAGCACCTCGTTGGGGTTGCCGTCGGCCTGCAGGACCTTCTCGCCCGCGCAGGCGTGCTGCTTGCGGATCGTGACGTGCTCATCGAACGCGATCTTCCACTGTCGAAGTCCTCCACGGTGTGCCGGACCGCCACGGTTGCTGCCATTGCTGGCCCTCCCTTGGTATTCCACGTGGAGTCGAGTTACTTGACCTCAGGTGAGAAGTCAAGAGAGGTCACGGGACCAAGGAACGAGGCCGGCGGGTCCCCTACGGCGTGTTCCCGGTCGTGCCCGTGTTCCCGCCGCCGGTGTTCCCGA
The DNA here is from genome assembly GCA_963834405.1 of uncultured Acidimicrobiaceae bacterium. Lineage (GTDB taxonomy): Bacteria > Actinomycetota > Acidimicrobiia > Acidimicrobiales > RAAP-2 > Bog-473. Next base: position 586,619 of record CAWIBX010000007.1, read on the forward strand.
AGATCCCCGTGTTGTTGTTCGTGTTGTTGTGGAAGGCGTTTTGAGCGACCGACTGGCCCACGTAAAGCACGGAGCCCCAGACGATGGCGAAGATCATCCACCCGCGCGCCGCCCCTTCCACCATCAGCATCCCCCATGGCGGAAGCTCCTCGCCGCCGGCGAAGGACAACCGCTCCCGGGAGCTGGGCGGCGGCATGGGCGGCGGCCAGACGGGAGGACCGGCCTCGCCGCCTTGGCCCGGCCGGGCCGGTGGCGCCGCAGACGGCTCTGCGGGCTCTGCGGGGCCCGTCCCCGACGGGTACGCGAAGGGCTCGCCCGGGCCGGGAGCAGCGGGAGGAGCCGCCGGCGGTGCGACCGGGCCCGGCTGCGGGAACGGTGGCGCCGGCGCGGACGGAGGGAACGCCGGCGGTTGCGGGCTCGCCGGGAGGGCGGCGCGGTCGCCAAACATCCCCCACGGGTATTCCGACGTCAGCAGGAGAAAGTACGTCGACAAGCGGACGTCGTACCGCAGCAGCGCGGAATAGCAGACGTAGAACGTCGGCGGCATGGTGCCCCGGAACAGGATGACGAACCACATCACGATGAGCAGCGGGACGGTGAGGCCGTAACGCACGAGCTGGGCGAAGACACTGGCGGGGATCACCAGGATGATGCGGAAGAACACCGCCACCCGGTTCAAGCGGCCCGGCGCCGGGAAGAAGGGACGAATCGGGTAGTCGACGTCCTCGAACGTGAAAGGGGGGTAGCGGTCCGTGAGCAGGAACAGGTACGCGTCGACCCGAGCCGTCCAGCGCAGGACGTCGCTGATGAACCCGTGCGCCCACGACGGGAGCCGCCCCATGAAGAGCGCCGCGAACCACCCGATGACGACGACGACGAACACGGCGATGTAGAGGAAGACCAGCACGATGAACTGCGGAATGGCCAAGAAGATTCGGAACACCACCGTGAGCCGCCGTTGCGGGGCGGTTCCCGCGAACCACATGTCCATGCGCCGTGATGGCATGGCCATTGCTGCGTCCATCGTCTCCTCTTTCTGGTGCCGGGGCCCTGACGGCCCGCCGAGCAGGCTAGGGCACCTCGCTCGCGGACGTCGGGATCCCGGCCCCACCGCGCCGGCGGGCTTCTATCAGGAATCGCTGCGCGTGTGACACGAACAATCCCTGACGCGCGATCACCGCGTGCAGCTCGCGCAGCCGGTGCTCGTACTTCTCCGGGGTGAACCCCGGAACGGTCCAATGCACCTTGCGCAGGAAGTGGACGACGGCTGCGATGTCGAAGAACTCCACGCGGAGCGTGCACCGGCGCAGGTCTGCGACCTCCAGGCCGGCAGCCTCCGCCGCTGTCGCCGCCCGCTCCGGACTGCGGGCGTCGCCCACCGGTTGCGGGCCCATCATGAAGTCGGTCAGCTCGCGGTTGGAGCCCGCCCCGATCTGCTGTGAGAGGTACGACCCACCGGGCCGGAGTACACGGGCGATCTCGTCCCACAGCACGACGACGGGATGCCGGCTGGTGACCAGGTCGAACGACGCGTCCTGGAACGGGAGGGCGGGGGCGTCGGCACACGCCACGACGAGGCCTCCGCGGGCGTGCAGCCGATCCCGGGCGACGGCGATGTTGGGCGGCCAGGACTCGGTCGCGACGAGGAGTTCCGGCCAGCGCGGCGCGGTGGCGAGCACCTCGCCGCCACCGGTCTCTATGTCGAGCGCCGCCGAGACCGCCGCCAGGCGCCGCCCCATGAGGCGCGCGTAGCCCCACGGCGGACGTTCTTCCGTGGCCCGGCCTTCGAACCACGAGAAGTCCCATCCCTCGAGCGGGACGGCGGCCCCCTCCGACACCAGCTCCTCGAACGTCGCCCTCCGATCGTCTTCGCCGTTCGGCACGACATGGCTGCTCGTCACTCCGCCGAGACTAGAGAGATCCGGTGCGGAGCGTTCAGAACCCCCGCAGTTCCCAGGGCGGACGAACCCTGGAGTATGAAGCCCAACGCGATCCAGGCGCTCGAGAATACGTGAGGCGGCGGACGTCGAGCGTCTGCGCCCTGCGGTGCCATGGAAGTGGTCAAAGACTGCGATACACGGCATCTATGAGCGCACGGTTGCGCGTGCTCTGCCATCGCGGAATGACATGGTTCATCGCGTAACCGAATGCAATCCCCGCATCCGGATCGGCGAAACCCACGGCACCACCGGTGCCGAAGTGACCGAAGGCACGGGGATTGGGGCCGAAGGCACGTCGGGGGGAAGTGGGCGTGAAACCCAGGCCGAAGGTCACGTCCTCATGGAGGATCGGACAGTATCCCTGGGACTGCGGCGAAGTGGCTTCCACCAACAGCTCGGTGGCGAGCAGCCGGCCCGGTGCCAGTAGCGCGGCGTACAGTCCGGCAATCCCCGCCGCGGTGCCGTGCCCGTTGGTCGAAGGCACTTCGGCGCTGCGCCACTCGGGAGTGTTCACGACTCCCATGGACGAATAGCCCGGCGGGTTGAAGTAGCTCAGCATCTCCATGCGCTGGTCCCCCGCCAAGGCGCCGAAGTCGATCGTCTCGGGCGGTCCGGGTGACTCGAAGATCACAGTGGCACAGCGGCTCCATGCCCTTGCGGGTGCGCCGATGTGCACGTCCGCGCCCAGTGCACCGGCGAGCTCTTCGAGCTGCCTCCGGCAGGATGCGCCGCCGACCCGCCGGACGACCTCCCCCACGAGGTGGCCGTAGGTGTTGGTGTGGTACGCATGGCGCGTCCCGGGTTCCCACCAGGGATCCATGGCGGCGAGCGCCCCGGCCATGGCTTCCCAGTTCCACAGGTCCTCGTTCGTCAGCGTCGCGCGGACCGCCGGCACCCCCGCCCGGTGGCAGAGCGCGTGACGGAGCGTCGCCGCTCCCTTTCCGCCGCGGGCGAACTCCGGCCACACCGCGGCGATCGGGTCGTCAAGATCTAACCGGCCCGCGTCGACCAGCCGCAGCGCCAGCAACGCGAGGAAGGCCTTGCCCACTGAGTAGAAGTTGACCAGAGTGTCCGTTCGCCACGGCACCGCGCGATCGCGATCGGCCCAACCTCCGGCCAGGTCCACCACTGTCACACCGTCGGCGACGACGCACACTCCGGCTCCCACTTCGCCGCGCTCCGCGAAGTTGCCGACGAATTGATCTCTGACCTCGCGGAAGCGGGAATCACAGGACCCGCTGACGGCGACGTTCATGGCACGACTCTGACCCGCCCGACGCGGCGGCTGCAATTGTGACGCTGCGCAGGCCGTCAGGCGATCGCGAAGTACACGAGTGGTGTGCCGTCGCGGTCGAGCAGGTACACGTGCTGATAAGAGAAGTCGTACGCCGACGGCCCCATCAGGACGTCGAGCGAGTCCTTCACCAGCGACGACCCGCAGGCGGCGGCGATGGCCGGGGAGTACAGGCTGCCCGACGCGGGCAGCGCCTGTCCCACCGTCTGCCTCCCCTCAAGACCCGACCCCGTGAACGTTTCGACCACGCCCGGCCACCACGAGCGGTCGCTCGCGTGGAGGTCGTAGGAGAAGTTGGTGTTCCAGAGGCCGAGCAATTGGCTCGCCACGGCCGTGGCGGCCGGCGTGAACGGGGTGACGCCCTGCATTGAGGGGCAGGACGACAACGCGGCATCGGAGATTGCCGGTGCCGCGGCGGGCGGGAACATCGCCTCGGGGAAGCCCGGCGCACCGGCGGGAGGAAGCGTCGACGAGAGGGACGAGGTCACCGGGACGGCCTCCGTCGACCCGTTCGTGATCTCGTAGAGGCCCACGTGATCATTGAACCCGTCCAGCGCCGTGTCGACGTAGGTGACGCCGTTCGGCGCCTCCGCGACGCCGTCCGCCACGATGGGGTGCGGCAGGCCGGCGACGCTGAGGTCGGCCGGCAGCGGCGCCACGCTGGATCCGCTCACCCGCTCTATTCCCTCACCGTGTTGGCCGACGAGCACCGTCCCGTCCGGCGCGGTGGAGAGTGCGGTGGCGTAGTCGGGGGCCAACTCCGTCACCTGACCCGCAGGGCTGACCGAGAAGAGTTCCTTGGGCGAGAACGAGAAGGCGATCAGGTCGCCCTGGCCGTTCAGCGCAATTGACTCGGGGAAGAAGGCCGTGGGGGTCCCCCCGGCCTCGACGTCGACGCCGGCCGGTGGCCCGCCCTGCACCAGCGTGGAGATGAGACCGTCGGGCCGGACCACGAGGATGGCCGAATTCGACGCGATGTAGAGCAGGCCGGTGGGGCTCACCGCCAGGCCGTAGGGGTTCAGCGCGGCCGCGGTCGCGGGCCCGCCGTCGACGGTGTTGCTCAGGCCGAGACTGCCGTCGCCGGCCACCGTCTCCATCCTCCCGTCGGGTTCGATGGCCCGGATGCGGTGGTTGCCACTGTCGGTGAAGTAGATGGTGCCCGACCGGCTGACGGCGATCTCCTCGGGGTCGTTGAGTTCGGCCTCGACGGCCGCACCGCCGTCACCCGAGTAGCCCTGCAAGCCGTTGCCGGCGACGACGGTGACCACGCCCGCCTTCCACTCGAGGATCTGGTTACGGCCCCGGTCAGCTATCAGGACCCCCCCGTCGGATGCGATCGCCAGTGAGCCCGGGTTGACGAGGCCGGTCGACGGGCCGGCAGCGGAGTCGAGCGCGGTCGCCTCCGGGGACGGCAGGACGTCGCCCGGATCCACGTGCGCCGGAGTCGGCGGGCAGAGCTGGTCGGCCGCCTCCACGAGCATGCACATCGTCGTCCACGAGACCTGCCACCGGCCCTGCTCCTCCAGCGCGACGGCCGTGTACTCCAGGCTGAAGCTCGGCGGCGGAGACTTCGTCTTCACACTGATGGTGAGCGGCACGGTCGCCTCGCCCGGCCGGACCACCGAGGCGGTGCCGGTGGCATTCGAGACGGTGACCGGACGGCCGTTCGTACCGTCGAGCAGGCGCGTCCCCGCCGTTTGCAGGGCGAGACGCATCGCGCCGTCGTAGCCCTGAAGGAGGGCCCGGCCCCGGGACACCGGCGGGAGCGGGTCCAGGGCCCGGAAGGCGCGCGCGACCGCCTGCTGCGTCGCGGCTCCCGTGGCTCCCGTGGCGGCGGTGGTCGGGACCGTTGCGGCGCCGGCGCTGGGCACCCAGACGCTCAGGCCGGCCACGGCCAGCGTGGCCAGACCCGACGCGAGCGATCGAGCGCGGCGACCCACGCTCAGCATGGTGCCACCACAGCACCGGCACCGCACCGTCACATACCCAACGCCAGCCGGTCCGCCGTCTCGAGCATGTGCCGCGCCTCAGGTTGGAGGCCGACCTTGGTGCCCAGCAAACCGGTGGACACGCGCTCGACGACCCCCCACTCCCAAATCGCCGTCGGGTCCCGTCCGGTCCACGCCGACAGCCGGCGTGCCCGCTCCATGGGGTCACCGTGGAGGAGCTCGACCGGGTCCTCCCGCATGACGGTCACCTGCACCAACACCCCCCGCCGGATGCGGGCCGGGCGCTCTGCCCGGCCGCGGTGACAGAACGCAATAAGACCCAATTAGCAATTAGACAGCCGCCGCATCAGGCGGCCGACGAACCACCCGGCCGCGGGCATCAGGCGGCTCAGCCCGGGGCGACCTCGTGCCCGTGCGTCTCGTGCATCCGCCGCAGGACCGGCCCCCACTCCCACAGCCCCGTCACGCTGACGCCGTCGACCTTGCCGCTGTCGTCGGCGCGCCGGAGGCGCACGGCGTCGGCGGCCAGCGGGTTGGCCTCGAACGCTGGTGCCTCGGCACCGGTCATGGCGCCACCCTGCTCGCGCAGGGAGGCCACGCTGTCCTGGGCCAGCAGGTTCCCGTAGTCGGCCTCGGTCGCCACGAGATACCGCTTGGCGTCCACATGCAGCTCCACCAGCTCGGCCACCCGGTCCCCCAACGTCGCCCGGACGGCAGCCGCCGCGACGCGGGCGTGCGCGTCGTCGCCCACACCGGACACGAGATGCCCCAGGTCGTGCACGAGTCCGGCTACGGCGAGCGCCGCGTCGTCCGGCCGCTGGTGTCGCAACAACGACGCCGTCTTGAGGGCGTGGTCCAGTTGCGTCACCGTCGCGCCGAAGCGGAGGGGCATCTCGGCGCCGGTCGCGAGCAGCTCCATGATCTCGTCGACGCTCATGCTGGTGGTCCCGGCCTCCACCGGACCATTATCGCCGGTTGCGGGTACGGTGCCCCCGTGCCCTGGGCCCCTCCGCCGCGCAGCCCCTGGACCGAGAAGATGATCTCTCTGGGGCGGGGACTGGGCGACGACGGCAGGTCGGTGGTCTCCCTCCGGCCCGAGGACCTTCGGGCCGCCGCCGTCGCGACGACCGGCCTGGACGACTTCGGCGACACCTGGTGGGAGGAGCCCTGCCGGCGGCTCTGCGACTCGCTCGACGGCGAGGCGCGGCTCCATCTCCCCGGCCGTCTGCGCGCCCGGGGCGAGCTCCAGCTCGTGCTGGAGAACCGGTTGCGCATGGTCGACCTCTGGAAGAGGGAGCCGGAGGTGCTGCGCGCCGACGTGCGTGCGCCCATCGTCGTGACCGGTCTCGGCCGCTCGGGCACGACGTTGCTGCACGAGCTGCTCGCCTGCGACCCCGACAACCGGCCACCGCTTCTGTGGGAGCTGTTGCACACGGTCCCCTATGACGACGCGTCGGGTGACCTGTGCGACGACGAGATCAAGCTGATGGACGAGATGGTCCCCGCCTTCACCTCTATGCACGAGAACGGCGGGCGCCTCCCGACCGAGTGCATCTTCGCCTTCGCCCACCAGTTCTCGAGCGACATGTACACCGGTGAGTACAACGTGTCTGAGTACACGGTGTGGAAAAGCGGCGAGGATCAGGGCCCGATTTACGACTGGCACAAGCGCCATCTGCAGACGCTGCAATGGGTAGCCGAGCGGCCGACCACACGATGGGTCGTCAAGGCGCCCTCACATCTTGCTGCCTTGCCCCTGCTCTTCGCGACGTACCCCGACGCGCGGGTCGTGATCACCCACCGTGACCCCCTGCGGGTCATCGGGTCGCTCGCCGACCTCATGGCGACCCTGCACTACATGCACTCGGACCATGTCGACCACGCCGTGCTGGTCGAGTTCATGGCGATGGGCCTGGAGCACCAGATGGACCAGGTCGCTGCCGATCGCGACGCCGGGGCCGTCCCGAACGAGCAGATCAGCGACGTGATCTACCGGGACCTGGTGGCCGACCCCGAAGGCGTGATCGAGCGCCTCTACGCCGGGTGGGGCCTGCCGGTCAGCGACGCGTTCCGCTCCGCGCTCACGGCGTACCTGGCCGCCCGCCACACCGGGCGTGCTTCCGGCCACGACTACTCCTTCGCCGACACCGGGCTCGACCTGGCGACGCACCGGGCGTTGTTGAAGCCGTACCAGGACCGCTTCGGAGTGCCGTCCGAGGTGTGAGAAGAGAGGAGTGGTCGGTGGACTGGAAGCCGAGTCGGCTGGGCTGAGACGGCCGCTCAGTCATAACGCTGCGCTCTTCACCACCTCGGCCGTCGGGTGCGGGGGGTCGTCCGCCAGGATCCAGCGCACCAGCATGTAGCCCTCGAGGCGCCCGCCGGTGTCGAGCCAGTTGTCGATACCCGGGCCCGGGTCCCTCGGCGCGATGACGAGGCGCCATGAGCCGTCGTTCGACCGCCTGGACCTCTTGTTGTTGAGGTTGGTCGTGGTGTAGCGGTAGTCGAAGCTCTCCATCCACGGCGAGGTGAGGGTCAGGCCCCAGTAGAGGAACGGCTTGTCCGGCTCGTGCACGGTGACCACGAGCGCCTCGTCGGGTTCGAGCTTGAAGCGTCCGCCGTGATACGTCATCTCGGGGTTGGTGTGCGAGCGCACCTCGTCCTCCTGCGCCGCGACGTGGGCGGCCCCCGATTGCCCGCCGAACGTGTTCAGGTTGGACCCGGCGTCGTGCCACATCTGCGGTGCCGTGCCGCCGACGAAAGTCAGGAACATGGCGGCGAACTCGAGCTTCGGGGCCAGCTCGTCGACCGACAACAGGGGTGGGGGCACCTCCTCGCCGGGCGACGGCACCAGCTCCATACGCAATCGGGAGAACTTCTCCGGCTTCTTGTCGAAGTGCGTCTCTCGGATGGCCAGTTGCGCCGTGCCCGGCTCCATCAGAACCGAATTGCGCGGCCGGGGATCGGGCATTTTGTCGGCCGGCGCGATCAGGATGTCGACCTCGCCGTTGGGCCCGAGTTCGAACTCGTCTATGTGCGCCTGGGTCTGCGATCCCGTCCGGCCCCCCACCTGGCCCTGACCGAAGGCCGTGCCGAAGGTCATCCCGAGGTAGGCGCACTCGCCCCGATAGCCGGTCAGGCGGTACGCGTGCTGATCGTCGAGCACGCAGAACAAGTAATGGGTGTCGGGGTTGTCCACCAGCAGCTTTTTGTTCTCGTCTTGGAGCAGGAAGATCTCCGGGTGGAGCGGGTCCGAACCCTCGACGATCCAGTCCAACGCCAGCCGGGAGAGCCGGGTCACCCAGCGGTAGCCCTCGGCCAGGTCGACCTCCGAGTCCGGGAGCCCCTCCGCCTTGCGCACCACGTCGAGCGCCGCCGTCTGGGCCGCCACCCAGGCGTCGAACGCCTTGTTCAGCCGTTCGTCCTCCATCGCGCCGACGCTACCGGTGTTCCGGCCGAATCGCCCGGTCCCGGGCGCGCCCGGTAGTTTCGGGACGTGACCGACACCGCAACCGAGACGGCCAGCACCGAGGAGCTGCTCAGCGAGTTCCGGGCCTGGCTGGCCGACAACTGGGACCCCGACCTCACGGTGGCCGAGTGGTGGGAGCGCCTCGGCGTGGCCGGGTGGGCCGCCCCCGGCCTCCCGCCGAACGCCTACGGCAAGGGCATGGCCAGGTCCGACACCGTGCTCGTCCAACAGGAGATCGCCTCGTTCGGGGCGCTGGGTGCGCCGGCCGGCCTGGGCCTTCTCCTGGCCGCCCCCACCATCGCGACGCACGGGACCCAGGAACAAATCGACCTGTACGTCCGCGACATCGTGACCGGCCAGAAGGCGTGGTGCCAGCTCTTCAGCGAGCCCCAGGCGGGCTCCGACCTGGCGGGCCTACAGACACGGGCCGTGCGCGACGGCGACGAGTGGGTCGTCAACGGCCAGAAGGTCTGGACCTCCGGCGGCCAGTTGGCCGACCTCGGCATGCTGCTGGCCCGGACCAACCCCGACGTGCCCAAGCACCAGGGCATCTCGTACTTCGCCTTCAACATGCTCCAGGACGGCGTCGACGTCCGGCCCCTGAAAGAGATGACCGGGCGCGCGCTCTTCAACGAGGTCTTCATCACCGACGCCCGCGTGGCCGACTCCGCGCTCATCGGCGGTGTCAACAACGGGTGGGCCGCGGCCAACACCACGCTGGCGAACGAGCGGGCCGGCCTCGGCTCCGGCGGCGGCAACGCAGCCGGCGGTGGGGGCGCCTACCCGGGCACGGTGATGGGCGTCCTCCCCCAGCGGGCGGGCGACTTTGCCGCCCCAGCGGCGAACGGCCGGGGCCGGCGGCCCGGGACCGCCGCCTTCGGCGCCATGCGCGGCGGGGCCTCCATGCTGATCGAGCTGGCCAAGACCCGGGGTGTCAGCGGTGACGCCGGCGTCCGCCAGGACCTGGCCCGTCTCCACACGTTGGGCGAGCTCGGCCGTTTCAACGCCCTCCGTCTGAAGGCCGTCAAGGAACAGGGCGGCGACATTCCCGGGATGCCCAACATCGCCAAGCTCTCCATGAGCCAAATCGTCCGGCTCTCCCGTGACCTCGGACTCCGCATCATGGGCCCCGCCGGCATGCTCCACGCCTACGCCACCGAGGACAAGGACGCACTCAAGCAGATGACCGGTGATCCCTTCGCGGGGAGCGTGACCGAGATGGCGCTGTTCGCGCAGGCGCCGCCCATCTACGGCGGGACCGACCAGGTGCAGCGCAACATCATCGGGGAACGGGTCCTGGGCCTGCCCAAGGAGCCCAACAACGACCGGGTGACACCCTTCTCCGAACTGCCCAAGAACGCGTAGCCGGCTGCAGGCACAGTCGGGGCTCGGGCCGGGGGACAAAGAATGGTGGAGCGGGTGGACCGCACGCTGCGCGGCGCGGCGGCGATCGTCGGCGTGGCCGACGACGTCTCCCCCACCGGCGAACTCGACCGCACGGGCCGCGAGCTCGAGGTCGCCATGGTCCTGGATGCGCTCGAGGACGCCGGTCTGACGCTCGACGACGTCGACGGGGTCTGCCACCCGGACTCCGCCGTCGCCTTCGCCGAGTACCTCGGCGTCCACCCCGTCTTCACCGAGTCGACCATGACAGGCGGCTCGAGCTACGAGGTCTACGTGGAGCACGCGGCCGCGGCCATCGCGGCGGGGGTGTGCGAGGTCGTGGTTGCCGTCTACGCGGCCACGCCGCGCAGCGACCGCACCCGCGGCCGTGGTGGGGGCGGCGGCCGCTTCCGGCCCGGGCCCAACCCGATGATGGAGTGGGAACTGCCCTACGGGCTGCGCATGCCCATGGGGCCCTACGCGCTCGCCGCGGCGCGCCACATGCACGAGTTCGGCACCACGTCCGAGCAGCTGGCCCAGATCGCCGTCACCACGCGGGAGTGGGCCGCCCTGAACCCGCGTGCGCGCTACCGCGACCCCTTGACGATCGAGGACGTGCTGGCGTCGCCGTTGCAAGTGAGCCCGCTGCACTTGCTCGATTGTTGCCTGGTCACCGACGGCGCCGGCGCCTTCGTGATGACGAGCGCGGCGCGGGCGCGCACGCTGCGCAAGCCGCCCGTCTTCGTGCTGGGCGCCGCCACGGCCACCGACCACATGATGATCGACCAGATGCCCGATCTGGCCACGACCCCCGGGGTGGTGTCCGGAAAGCGTGCCTTTGCCATGGCGGGCCTCACCGCCGACGACGTCGACGTCCTCATGGGCTACGACAGCTTCACCATCACCGCGCTGCTGCACCTGGAGGACCTCGGCTTCTGCAAGAAGGGCGAGGGCGGCCCGTTCGCCGCCGAGGGGACGCTGGGCCCCGGGGGCGGCCGCCTGGCCATGAACACCAACGGCGGGGGGCTCTCCTTCACCCACCCTGGCATGTACGGCATGTTCCTCCTCACCGAGGCCACGCGGCAACTGCGTGGCGAAGCGGACCGGCGCCAGGTGCCGGGCGCCACGGTGGCGGTGGCCCACGGGTCCGGCATGGTGCTCTCGGTGATGTCCACCGCAGTCCTGGGCACGGAGGCGGCCCTGTGACCCCGGAAGGCGCGCCCGCCCCGACACGCCTGGAGCCGCCGGTCGGCGCCGAGAGCGGCCCCTTCTGGGAGGCCACCCGGGGAGGCCGGCTGCTCGTCCAGTGGTGCACGGCCTGCGACCGGGGCGTCTTCTACCCGCGGGCGTTCTGCCCGCACTGCGGCGCGCCGCACTCGGCGTTGGACTGGAAGACGGCCAGCGGGCGGGCGACCGTCTACGCGGCGACGGTCGAGCACCGCCCGGCCCCCGGCGGGTTCTCCGGCGGGGAGCCCTACTGTGTTGCCCTGGTCGACCTGCAGGAGGGGGTGCGCATGATGACGAACATCGTGGGCTGCCCGCCCGACGACGTCCGCAGCGGCATGGCCGTCGAGGTCACCTGGGAGCCGTTGAGCGACGGGCGCAACCTGCCGCTCTTCCGCCCGGCCGGCGCGCCAGGCACACCCGACGAGGAGCGGGCATGAGCCTCCCGGGCGACAAGCGGGAGGCGGCCGCCCAGGGCATGTTGCACGCCTGGTGGGCGGCGCGCATCCCCGACCGCCTCGCCCTGATCACGCCCCACGGCGACCGCAGCTACGAGGACCTCAACGCCGACATCAACCGGCTGGCCCGTGCGCTGCGGGCGCACGGCCTGCGCCAGGGCGACGCCCTCGCGTTGATGTGCACGAACCGGCCCGAGTTCCTGGAGGTGCTCTACGCGTCCGCGCGCATCGGCCTGCGCCTCACGCCGGTCAACTGGCACCTGACCGGAGAGGAGGCGGCCTACATCGTCGAAAACTGCGAGGCCAAGGCGTTCGTCTGCTCGGCCGACGTCGGCGAGAAGGTGGTCACCGCGGCGGCCGGGGGCGGCCCCGGCATGTTGAAGCTCATCCTCGGCGGCTACATACCCGGCTTCGAGATGTACAACGCGGTCGTAGCGGCCCAGGACGGTACCGACATAGAGGATCCCGTCCTCGGCACCCAGATGCTCTACACCTCGGGGACGACCGGCCGCCCCAAGGGGGTACACCGCGAAGGGCAGGCGCCCTCCGCCCTCGCCGCCGTCAACTTCTGCGGCTACGACGAGGAGTACCAGACCAGCGTCGACGCCCACCTGCTGACCGGGCCGCTGTACCACGCGGCGCCGCTGGCCTTCTCCGTCGCTGTGCCCTTCCTGTACGGCGTGCCCATCGTGATCATGGACCACTGGGAGCCGGTCGAGACCCTGCGCCTGGTGGAGCAGCACGGGATCACGCACACGCACATGGTGCCGACGATGTTCCACCGGCTCCTCGCTCTGCCTGACGAGGTGAAGGGGCGCTACGACCACTCCTCGCTCCGTTTCATCATCCACGGGGCCGCGCCCTGCCCCGTCCCGATAAAGCGGCGCCTGATCGAGTGGCTGGGCCCGATCGTGGTCGAGTACTACGCCGCCACCGAGGGACTGGGGACGTTGGTCGACTCGGAGACCTGGCTGGCGCACCCCGGCACGGTGGGGCGGCCCATGGTGCCCGGCCTGGTCAAGGTGGCCGACGACGACGGCAACGAGCTGCCCGCGGGCGAGGTGGGAGTTGTGTTCCTGAAGGCGCTGACCGCCACGAAGTTCGACTACTACGGCGACGCCGAGAAGACGGCCGGCGCCTTCCGGGGCGACTACTTCACGCTGGGCGACGTGGGCTACGTGGACGAGGAGGGCTACCTGTACCTGACCGACCGCACGGCCAACCTCATCATCTCCGGCGGGGTGAACATCTACCCCGCCGAAGTCGACGCCGTCCTCCTGGAGCACCCCGCCGTGGGCGACGTCGCCACCATCGGCGTGCCCGACGAGGAGTGGGGCGAAGCGGTCAAGGCGGTGGTGCAGCCGGCCGAGGGCGTCGAGGGCACGGACGCGCTGGCGGCCGAGTTGATGGACTTCTGCCGCGAGCACCTGGCCCACTTCAAGTGCCCGCGCAGCGTGGACTTCGTGCCCGAGCTGCCGCGGGAAGATACTGGGAAGATCTTCAAGCGGAAGCTGCGCGAGCAATACCGGGCGGCCGCCGGCCGCCAGTGACGGAAGGAACCAAAGGAGCACAACGTGGGTATCTGTGACGGTCGCGTCGTCGTCATCACCGGGGCGGGCCGGGGCATCGGCCGCGAGCACGCGCTCTTGTTCGCCCGCGAGGGCGCCAAGGTCGTGATCAATGACCTCGGGGGGGAGATGGACGGAACCGGTTCCTCGACCGGCCCGGCGGGAGAAGTGGTCGACGAGATCCGCGGCATGGGCGGCGAGGCCGTGGCCAACGGCGACGACGTCTCGGACTACGAGGGCGCGGGCAGGCTCATTCAGTCGGCGATCGACAGCTTCGGGACGATCGACGTCCTGGTGAACAACGCCGGCATCCTGCGGGACCGGATGCTGGTCAACATGACCATTGACGAGTGGGATGCCGTGATCAAGGTGCACCTGCGCGGGACGTTCGCCCCGACCCGCCACGCGGTCGAATACTGGCGCAACCGGACCAAGGCGGGCGAGACGAACGACGCCCGCATCATCAACACGACGTCGCCTTCGGGCATCTACGGCAACGTGGGCCAGACCAACTACGGCGCGGCCAAAGCGGGGATCGCCTCCTTTACGATCATCGCGGCCCAGGAGCTCGGCCGTTACGGGGTCACCGTCAACGCCATCGCACCCGCCGCCCTGACCCGCATGACCGAGAACTTGGGCATGGGCGCCGCCTCGCAGGAGAAGAAGCCGGAGGAGTTCGACCCGGTCGACCCGGCCAACATCGCCCCGATCGTGGTGTGGCTGGGCAGCTCCGAATCCAAGGACATCACGGGCCGCGTCTTCAACGTCGTGGGCGGCAACATCAGCGTGGCCGAGGGCTGGGTGGCTGGGCCCGGACAGGACAAGGGCGACCGCTGGGAGCCCGCCGAGCTGGGCAAGGTTGTGCCCGATTTGGTGGCCAAGGCGGCGCCCAACGCCAACATGGGCGGCCGGCGGGGGTAGCGTCGTTGTCATGGTTGCCGACGTGAGCCCTCCGCTGCCGAGCCGGGCTGAGATGGACGAGGCCGTCCAAGTCATCCAGGACAACGCGGACCGCCTGTTCCTGTGGGAGTACGGGCGCGACCGGGGGCAGCTGGTCACGCTCTACAACAAGGCGATGGGGTCGCAGTGGAACAGCGTGAAGGATCTCGACTGGTCCATTGAGGTCGACCCCGAGCGTCTCGTGGCCGAGCAGGACAGCCCGATCCTCTCGGTGGCGCGGGTGGCGGGCACGCTGCCGGGCTCGCCCATGGCGAAGTGGACGGAGAAGGAGTACTCGCAGCTCGGGATCGAGTTCTTCAAGGCCAACCTCTCGCAGTTCATGCACGGCGAGCAGGGCGCCATGATGACGGCGGCCAAGATCGTGGAGACCGTGCCGTGGATCGACGCGAAGTACTACGCGTCGACGCAGACGATGGACGAGGCCCGCCATACGGAGGTCTTCGCCAAGTATTTGCACACGAAGCTGGGTGACGCGTACCCGATGAGCCCGTTCCTCAAGGCGCAGATCTGGGGGTTGCTGGAGGACTCGCGCTGGGACATCGCGTACCTGGGGATGCAGATCGTGATCGAGTCGCTGGCGCTGGCGGCCTTCGGGGACATGCTGCGGCGCATCAACGAGCCGCTCCTGAAGAAGCTCCTGCGCTACGTCATGTCCGACGAGGCGCGCCATGTTGCGTTCGGCGTGCTGACCCTGTCGGAGTTCTACGGTTCTTTGAGCGAGGCCGAGCTCAAGGAGCGTCAGGAGTTCCTGGTCGACGCGACGCTCAACCAGCGGGCCCGGGCCACGACGCCCGAGGTGTGGGAGCGCCTGGGGACGACCGGCGAGGCCGTGCTCCCCTTCCTGCTGCAGGCGGCCGAGCAGATGAAGACGAACCTCATGGGGGGCTTCGCCCGTGGCTTCTTCGCCAAGCTGGTGCCGAACGTGCGCAAGCTGGGCCTGCTCGACGCCAACGACGGCTGGCTGCGCGAGAAGTGGGGCGAGGCGGGGCTCTTGGAGTTCGAGTTCGCCGACGACACGGGCTCGGACTACGAGACGTACGACGCCGTGGCGGCGGACCGGGCGGCGGCTGGGGTGGGTCGCTAGGGCGTTTCCCGGTGTGCTCGGTTATGGGCCCGGTGCTCGGTCATGGGCCCGGTGTGCTCGGTTGTATGTCCCAAAAAAATTAGCGAACACTGTTCGCTAATTTTTCGCGCCTATCACCCGACGACGGCCCAACGCTCAGGCGCCGGGTCGCCGCGCGCAGCGGGTCAGCGGGCGGGGATGAGCCCGGTCAGCACAGCGTCCATGTTCTCGCTGTAGTGCACGCCGGCCTGCGTCACGCTGACCATCTCTTTCTCCTGCACGATCAGGCCGGTCGAGGGCACGACCCAGTAATCGGTGGGGTTGGTCCCCTGGGCGCCGCCGCGGTACGTGAAGATGAGCCGGGTGTGCTCGACCGTCACGCTGGTGCCGCCCACGGTGACGGTGGCCGGCCCGAGGACGACGCCCGTGAGCGCCACCTTCTCGGCGGGGCTCGAGAGCGAGCACGTGCCGTGCCAGCGTTGCCCCGTGGTAGCGCCGGGCGGCAGCAGGTACGCGGTGTTCGGACAGGTAAGGGTGGCGGTGGTCGACGTGCCGGCGATGTCCTCGTGCGTCACGAGCCGGGGCACGCTCAGCCCATCGCCGGGGTCGGGGCACACCATGGTCGACTCCGTGTGCTGGGTGATGGGGACCCAGCTGACGGTGGCACAGCGGTCGTCTGTGATGATCATTGAGGTCTGGGCCGGGAAGCCGCGCTGCACACCCACGAGGTTCAGGCCCTCGCCGCCAGTGGTGCGATAGCTGTAGACGCCGGGACCGGGGAGGTGGGCGCGCAGTGAGGCCAGCATCCGGTCCGACTGCTCCTTGCGGTACATGCGCAGTGCCTCGCGCAAGCCGATGGGCGAGGACACGGTGCGGAAGACGAGCGCCCAGGCGGTGCCACCGGCCGTGCTCAAGATGATGAAAGCGAGCACCAGGACCGAGAGCCACCGATGCTGCTGGACCCAGTGCCAGACGAGCACGGCATAACTCTACCCGAGGGCCGCGATTCGAATCCGTAGGGCAAGCAGGCGGTTACAGGTGTGTGACAAGTCCTTTCACCGCCGGTTCAAGTCGCCGCGGCAGGGGACCGTCAGGCCAGGTCGGGAACCCAGTTGCCGTGGAACCCGGCCGGCACGCGCTGCGGCAGCTGGACGACGGCCTGCGCCTCGCCCCCGATGTCCGCCCCGTTGAGGAGATGCAGCGCCGAGGTCTGGGAGGCCGCGTCGTAGACGAGCACCATGACCCATCCGTCGTCCTCCGCGGCGTCCGGGGCGCGCGGCACGAAGACCGCCTCGCCCACTTGGGCCCCGGACCCGAAGGAACGCACCTCGCTGGTGCCCCGTTCGAGGTCGTGGCGGACGAGGACACCGTCGGTCCCGAAGCTGTCCTTTGATTTGTCGACACCGGGCGCGTACCCGAAGCGATGCGGCAGGCCGACCAGGCGCTCGTCGACGCGGGGGAACTCCAGGCCGCGGTCATCGAGCCGCTCCTCCTTCACCGCGCCGCCCCGCCCGTCGATGTGCCAGCGCTCCAGCGTCGGCGTGCCCTCGGACGGCCCGAGCATGTGCGTGCGGAACATGGAGGGATGGCGCACGACATCGAGCACGATGCCGTCTCCGCCGGGCTCGTTGTAGGCGTTCATCGGGTGGAACACGTAGCAGGGCTCGACGTCGTGCCAGACCGGCTCGGTGGAGTCGCCCTGGCGCGGGAGCAGTCCGACGCGGGCGTGATACCCGTCCTGCCAGCGGTACGGGAACTGGACGCCCTCGGAGAGCGCGTCCATGCTGAAGGTCACCGGCAGGTCGAGGAGCACGACGTAGCGCTCGGTGATGGCGCAGTCGTGCACGCTCACCGGGCCCCCCATGGTCACGCGGCGGGCCGAACGCACGCGCCCGTCGGTGCCGACGACCGTGACCTCGACGTCGTCGCCCCAACCGAAGAAGTAGGACACGGCCACGAGCTCTCCGGTGCGCGGGTCGCGCTTGGGGTGCGCCGTGTAGCCGCCGCTGAGTGTGCCGCCGAAGTCGCTCGGCCCGACCGTCTCGAGCTCGTCGGTCAGCTCGTACGGCCGCCCGCCCGCCTCCACGATGGCGAAGGTGCGGCCAGCGTGCCCGATCACGTTGGTGTTGGCGGCGAAGTCCATGTCCGCGTGCACCGGACCGGGCCGCGGTTCCTCGCCGAGCACGCGAGCCACCTCGGTCGAACGCACCCAGCGGTTGCGATACCACTCCGCCCGCCCGTCGCGCAGCCGGATGCCGTGCACCATGCCGTCGCCGGCGAACCAGTGGTACGTCGAGGGCTCGGGAGCGCTCACCGGGTTGGGCCCGTTGCGCAGGTAGCGACCGCGGAGGACCTCGGGCAGCTGCCCGGTGACCGGGAGCTCGGTGGCCGTCACCTCCTCCTGCACCGGTGCGAAGTTCCCCTGCAGGTACGGATTCGACGTCACGCTCACGGCTCCCTCCTCGTGGGCACGGTGGAACGCCCGAACGCCCGTCCCAACGCTACGTGCGTTCGGGCGTGTGAACAACAAGTGACCATTTCGCCCGGGATGTTCCTGAAACCCACACTCCACCCGCGGGCCGCGCTAAGGTTCCCGTCCCGAGGGCACCACCAGCAAAGCTTTGGAAATCCCTCTGGCTCGCAAGAGCTACCGGCCGTGGCCCCCAGGACATCGGGCCAAATCTGGCCAGGAGAGGAGTGGATTTTCAATGGCAACTGGTTCCGTGAAGTGGTTTAACGGTGAGAAGGGCTTCGGCTTCATCACTCAGGACGGTGGCGGCCCCGACGTGTTCGTGCACTACAGCGCGATTACAGGGACGGGCTACCGCAATCTCGAAGAGGGCCAAAAGGTCGAATTCGAGACCAATCAGGGACCCAAGGGTCTTCAGGCCGCCAACGTGCGCGCCATCTGACAGCTGACGCGCACGACACTGCCGGGTATCCTCGGCAGTGGAGTACCCAACCCGCAGGGCCCCGCCTCCTCGTGAGGCGGGGTCCTGCCAATTCCGGGGGGTGGCATCCGGCGGACTTCCGCCCGGACGACCGACTCGGACTACCAGTAGGGCCGGCGCTGGCGGGTGGTCACATCGAGCACCGCCTCCGCGTACTCCTGGCGACAGACCATGAGGTCCGGCAGCCAGGCGTCCGGGTCCCCGTAGCGCAGCGGCGACCCGTCGAGCCGGCTGGCGTGGAGTGCGGCCGCCGTGGCCACCGCCACGGGCGCGCCCGAGTCCCACTCGTACTGGCCGCCGGCGTGCACGTAGACGTCGGCCACCCCGAGGACGACCGCCGCGATTTTGGCGCCGGCCGAACCCATCGGCATCATGACGCCACCCAAGGCCTCGGTGACGTCGTAGGCGACGTCGGGCGGACGGCTCCGCGACACCACGACCCGCGGCGCCTCGCCTTCCGGCCGGGGTGGCAGGACCGGCGGCTCGGCGGTGGAGAGGACGAGCTCGAGCGCGGGGAGCGCCACCGCACCGACGACGACGGTGCCACCGATGGCGAGCGCCACGTGCACGGCCCAGTCGCTGCGCCCGCGTTGGCGGAACTCGCGCGTGCCGTCGAGCGGATCCACTATCCAGAGCCGGCCGTCGCCGGACACGTGCTCGAGCCCTTCCTCGGACCGCACGGCGTCGGCCGGATAGAGGCGGTTCAGCTCGCTGACGATGAGGTGGTGGGCCAGGCGGTCCCCCGCCGCCCCGATGTCACGCGCGTCGGACGGAGCGGTGCGCAGCTTCATGAGGGCCCTTCCGGCCAGCTCGGCCAACCAGGCCGCGTCGCGGTGTTCGGCGGCCAGGTCCTCGGACATGGCCCCCTGTTCTAGACCAAGCGCCTGTCCGTGGCCCACCTCGTCAGTTCGTGACGGGTGGACAGCTGCAGCTTGCGCAGCACAGACGAGACGTGCGACTCCACCGTCTTGGTCGAGATGGTGAGGTCGCGCGCCACCTCCTTGTAGGTGTAGCCCCGGGCGATGAGGCGAAGGACCTCACGCTCGCGCGGCGAGAGTTGGTCCAACTCAGGGTCGACCTCGGCGCTGGGCACCGCGCCGTGGGCGAACGCATCGAGCACGAAGCCGGCCAGGCGGGGGGAGAAGACGGCGTCGCCGGCCCCGACCCGGTAGACGGCCTGAAGCAGCTCCGGTCCGGAGATGGTCTTCGTGATGTAGCCGCGGGCACCGGCGCGGATGACGTCGATCACGTCCTCGGGGGCGTCGGAGACCGACAGGGCCAGGAACTGCACCTCGGGGTGGTGCGGCAGGACGCAGCGCAGCACGGCGTGCCCGCCCCCCCCGGGGAGATGGACATCGAGGAGCACGACGTCGGGCACGCGCTCGTTGATGAGCTCCACGGCGGCACCCGCCTCGTCGGCCTCGCCCACCACCTCGACGGCGTCGCCCAACTCCGCCTTGACACCGGCCCGGAAGACGGCGTGGTCCTCCACGAGGAAGATGCGGGGGCGGCGGGTCAGAGCGTTCGGACCGGAGGCGTCGGAGGTGGTCACTTCACCCGTCCTTGCGCGGCACCGACAGCTGTACCTCGGCGCCCTCGCCGGGTGCGGAGCGGATGACGGCTGAGCCCCCGAAGCGCGCCACCCGGGCCCGGATGGACTGCGCAATGCCCTGCCGCCCCTCGGGCACGGCGTCAGGATCGAACCCCTGGCCCCGGTCGCGCACGTAGAGCATGACGGTGTCGGGCTCGACCTCCGCGTAGACCGAGACCTGATCGGCCCCCGACCACTTGGCGGCGTTCACGGTGGCCTCCTTGGCCGCATCGAGGAGGGCGCGCAGCGCGTCGTCGAGCTCGCAGTCGCCCACCATGACCACCTGCACGGCGATGCCGTGATCGCCCTCCACCTGCCGCTGCAGGAACCCCACGCCCTCGGCCAGCGTGGTGGCCTCCTTGCCGACGGCACCGGGGAGCCGACCTTCGAAGAGCCAGGAGCGCAGCTCGCGCTCCTGCGACCGGGCCAGACGCACCACGTTCTGCGGGTCGTCGGCCGACCGCTGGATCAATGCCAGCGTCTGCAGGACCGAGTCGTGCACGTGCGCGGCCATCTGCGCCCGCTCCTCGGCGCGGACGCGCGCCTGGCGCTCCGCGATCAGGTCCCGCACCAGGCCGAGCCACCAGGGACCGAAGATGATCACCGCGGCGGCCACCACGAGCGCGGCGCCCCCGATGGGAGTCAGCGCGGACACCGTGGTGTGCCCGTGGACAAGGATCACGATGCCGCCGGCCGCGATCGCCATCCCCACGACGATGCGGGCGATCAGCCAGCGCCGTCGCTGGCCGTGGAAGTCCGCGCCCAGGAGGGGCACCACATCGGCGTCGATGAAGGCCTTCTCGGGCTCATCGGCGTTTCGCCAGACGAGCACGAAGACACCGGCTGCGATCACCGTGGGCCAGCCGATGAACCCGACGAAGCCAACGTGCAGCGTGCTGACGACGACCTGCATGACGATGAGCACCGGGATGCAGATGGCCGCGACCAGTCGGATCCCGCGCTTGTCGCCGATGGCACGCGAGAAGATGTTCGTCGACTGACCCTGTTGGGGGATCAACAACCAGGCCATCGCGTACACGCACACCATGACGCCGCTGGCGATGGAGAGCAGCACGAACCCGATGCGCACGATGGTGACGTCGATGCCGGTCGCGGCCGAGATCCCCCCGCACACCCCGCCCAGCACCCGCGAGTCGCTGCTGCGGCGCAGGTTGCGCAGGCGCAGGTGTCGGTGGTGACGCCAGCCGTGAGGGCCCCAGTGCCCGCCCCACTCCCCCGCCGGCGAGCCCCAGTCCCGAGCGGCGTGCGGCCCGCCGGCGGCACCGTTCGTGCCGGCGCCGGCGCCGGCTTCGTCGCCCGCGGGCGCGCCCGCGGACGACGAAGGCTCGGTCGGGCGACTCCCTTCGTCGAGGGGACGCGTCCTCTGTTCGAATGCCTCGGCGATCCCTCGATGATCGCGCGCCCCGCACACGGGGGCTATCAGGGAGAACCCTGACCGATCGGGGTCGCGTTCAGGGTCCGACCAGGGAGTTGCCCGATTTCGCCCGGGGGCGGCCGGGCTCAGGCTGGTTCCATGCCTACCGACCAGAACGAGACCAACGAGAACGAGAACGAGACCGGCGCCGGAACCCCCGGCGCAAGCGCAGCGCCCGGGCCGGCTGGACAGCTCCCCCCACCCTCTCCGCCCGTCCCGCCCGGCCCGGAGCAGCGGCTCCACCGCGGCGGCGGCCCGCGCATGCTGGCCGGCGTCGCGGTCGGGCTGGCGGACTACTTCGACGTCGACCCCACCATTGTGCGCATCGGCTTCGTCGCCCTGGCGTTCCTGGGCGGGCTGGCGGTGCCGCTCTACCTGGCGGGCTGGTTGCTCATCCCCGACGAAGGCGCGGAGTACTCCGTGGCAGAGGAGCTGCTCCAGCGCGAGCGCTCGCACGACCGGGCCCGCGCCTACTGACCGCCGCCGTAC
Organism: uncultured Acidimicrobiaceae bacterium; assembly: GCA_963834405.1. Taxonomy (GTDB): domain Bacteria; phylum Actinomycetota; class Acidimicrobiia; order Acidimicrobiales; family RAAP-2; genus Bog-473. The sequence goes on from CAWIBX010000007.1 coordinate 608,390, forward strand.
ACACACCCGTACCCACCACCGAGAGGACACTCGATGCGTTACCGATGGGACCCCGCCTATCCGATGGGACGGCGTGATGCACAGCCCGCCGACGCCACCTTGCGCGCGTCCGACGAGGAGCGCAACGCGGTGGCCGACAAGCTCTCGCGTCACTTCGCCGAGGGCCGGCTCGACCAGGCCGAGTTCAAGACCCGCCTCGACACCGCGATGTCGGCCATGACGCGTGGCGACTTGCACGGGCTCTTCTACGACCTCCCCCGCCTGCCGGCCGACCCGCCGACACCGGTACCCCGCCGGCGCCGCATCGTCCCCGCACTCTTCTTGGTGCTGTTCGTCGGCCTCGTGGCCGTCGCCATGGTGCCTTGGTGGCCCTTCTGGCACGTGCCGTGGGTCCTCATCGCCATCGTCGCCTTCTTCGTCTGGCGGCGTTCCGGCTGGCACCACCACCAGCACTACTACGACCAGCCGCGCGGCTCCGACGGGGAGCACTGAGCAATGGACGCCCCCATGGCGGATCCGGCGATCGACGACGACCCCGCCGCCACGCTCCGCACGCTGTCGCTGTTCGCAGGCCTCCCCGAGGACGAGCTCGCCGAGATCGCTGGACGCTGCGACCTGGCCACCGCCCACCCCGGTCGGGTCGTCCAGGCCCAGGACGTCCCCGTGCGCCGCTGGCACGTCATCGTCGCCGGGCACGCTGTCGTCCAGCGCGACGGGACAAGCATCGGCCTGCTCGGACGCGGTGACTCGTGGTCCGAGCACTCCTTGCTGAACGGCGTGCACTCGCCCATCGCGGTCGTGGCCCTGTCTCCGCTGACGCTGCTCACCTTGCGCGAACGTGAGTTCTTCGCGATCCCCGAGCACCACCCGGTCCTGGCCGGCCGCCTGGTGGCGCGCTCGGCGACCTCGGCCGACCGCCTCGCCCTGCCGGTCTACAACGCATTGCGGCACCTGGAGCGCCGTGGCGCCTGAGCGGGCGGACCAGGCGGAACGCGGCGGCCGGACCGCCCGGGGTCGACCGGACCCGCTCCCGCGGACCGGTACGATTGGGCCGTCCCCCCGAGGCCCGCTCGACGCGGCGCCCTAGTCACCGAGGAGATAGTCCCGAATGCGCACCCTGGCCGGGTGGTGTGTCCGACATCGCCGGATCGTCCTGCTGCTGTGGGCGGCCGTCCTCATCGCGTCGATCGGTCTCGTCAGCGCCTTCCACGCCGACTACACGAACAACTTCACCTTCCCGCACACCGAGTCGTCCGACGCCATCAACCTCCTGAAGTCGGTCGCCCCGGGGCACTCGGGCGACACGGAAGAGGTCGTGTTCGGCACCGCCGGCGACGCGCGCCTCACCGACCCGGCCATCGGGCAGCGCATCAACGCCATGGTCGACAAGATCAACGCCCTGCCGAGCGTGACCCACGTCAGCAGCCCCTACGACTCGGCCGGCAACCTGGTCAACACGGCCAACATCAACGCGGACGAGACGGTCGGCTTCCTGCAGGTGAACTTCGACAAGCTGCCCCAGAACATCCCGCGTGACGAGGCCACGAAGTTCGTCAGCACGGTCACCGCCACGTCATCGTCTGACCTCACCGTCTCGGTCACCGGGCAGCTCGCCGAGTTCGCCAACAACCAGTCCTTCAGCAGCAGCGGGCTGGGTGTGCTCCTGGCGCTGATCGTGCTCCTCCTGATCTTCGGCTCCGTCTTCGCCGCCCTGTTGCCGATCATCTCTGCCCTCTTCGCACTCGGCACCGCCATCGGGGTCATCGGGTTGCTCAGCCATGCCATCGGCATGCCTGAGTTCTCGCCCGAGCTCGTGCTGCTCATCGGCCTGGGCGTCGGCGTCGACTACGCCCTGTTCATCGTGACCCGGCACCGGCAGGGCCTGGTGGCCGGACACGACACGGACACCTCCATCGTGAACGCCGTCAACACGTCGGGCCGCGCCGTCCTCTTCGCCGGGATCATCGTGTGCATCGCGCTGCTCGGCATGTTGGCCCTGGGCGTGAGCTTCCTGTACGGGCTGGCCGTCGCGGCGGCCATCGGCGTCGCCTTCACCATGATCGCCGCCCTGACGCTGTTGCCGGCCATGCTCGGGTTCATCGGGCCCAAGGTGATGAGCCGCAAGCAGAAGCGCAACCTGGCCGAGAACGGACCACGCGTCGTGGGCGCCGACAACAAGGGCTTCTGGCCGAATTGGGCCGACCGGGTGCAGCGCTACCCGTGGCTCTCCGCCCTGGGGGCCCTGGCGCTCATCGTCGTCATCGCCCTGCCCTTCTTCTCTCTCCGCCTGGGCTCGGCCGACCAGGGCACCGACCCCGCCGGGACACCCACCCGCGTGGCGTTCGACACGCTGTCCCGCGGCTTCGGGCCCGGCTTCAACGGCCCCTTGATGCTGGTGAGCGTCATCCAGCCCGACCAGCGCGGGACCATCGACAACGTCGTGCACGCCGTCTCGCAGCAGCCGGATGTCGCCAAGGTCGCCCAGCCGCTGTTCATCCCCAGCAGGACGGGCGGTGGCGACGTCATGCTGCTCAACGTCTACCCCAAGACGGCACCGCAGGACGCCGCGACGACGGACCTGGTCAACCACCTCCGCGCCGACACGATCCCGCAGGCCGTGGGCAGTTCCGGCGTCAAGATCCTCGTCGGCGGTACCACCGCGATCTTCATCGACTTCTCCAACGTGCTGTCGGCCAAGTTGCCGCTCTTCATCGGGCTCGTCGTCCTGTTGTCGTTCCTGCTCTTGATGACCGTCTTCCGGAGCTTCGTCATTCCGCTGACGGCGGCGGTCATGAACCTGTTGTCCATCGGCTGCGCCTTCGGCATCCTGGTCGCCGTCTTCGAGTGGGGCGACGGCGGCCGCATCATCAACATCACCGGGACCAGTCCGATAGAGGCCTTCCTGCCCGTGATGTTGTTCGCCATCCTCTTCGGCCTCTCCATGGACTACCAGGTCTTCCTGGTCTCACGGATGCACGAGGAGTACATCAAGTCCGGCGGCAACAACCGCGTCGCCGTGCGCAACGGCCTCGCTGCCACGGGCAAGACGATCACGGCGGCCGCGCTCATCATGATCCTCGTCTTCGGCTCGTTCATCCTGGGCGGCGAGCGGGTCATCAAGGAATTCGGCGTCGGCCTGGCCGCGGGCATCCTCGTCGACGCCATCCTCATCCGCATGTGCGTCGTGCCGTCGTTGATGATGATGTTCGGCCAGGCCAACTGGTGGTTCCCGCGCTGGCTCGACCGGGTCTTGCCGAAGCTCTCCGTCGACGCCGACGACCTGACCGTTCGGGTGGACGACGAGACCAGCTCCGAACCCGAGCCCGAACTGGCCGGGTCGGGGTCCACGCCGCGCTGAGCCGCCTAACTCACCGGGCGTAATCCTCGGGCGCCGTCTTGTAACCCGGGAAGATCTCGTCGAGCCGGGTCAGCACCTTGTCGTCGAGGGTGACGTCCACCGCGCGCACCGCCGACTCGAGCTGCTCGGGAGTCCGCGGCCCCACGATCGGCCCGGTGACGGCCGGCCGGGTAAGGAGCCACGCCAGACCGACCGTGCCGGGCTCCTCTCCGACTTCCTCGCACAGGTCCTCGTAGGCCTCGAGCGCGGGCCGCCGCGCCTCGACCCTCTGCTGCAGGTGGTCGGCGTAGCGACGGCTCCCCTCGCGCTCCTTGCGCACGATGCCGCCGAGCAGGCCGCCCGCCAGCGGGGACCACGGGATGACGCCCAGCCCGTACGCCTCGGCCGCGGGCAGCACCTCCAGCTCGACCTTGCGCGTCAGCAGGTTGTAATGCGACTGCTCGCTGACCAGCCCCATGAAGTTGCGGCGCGCGGCGGCGGCCTGTGCCTGCGCGATGTGCCAGCCCGCGAAGTTGGAGGACCCGACGTAGATGATCTTGCCCTGGTCCCGCAGCACCTCCATCGCCTCCCAGATTTCGTCCCACCCCGATCCCCGGTCGATGTGGTGCATCTGGTAGAGGTCGATGTAGTCGGTCTGCAGCCGGCGCAGGCTGGCGTCGCAGGCGCGCCGGATGTTGAGCGCCGAGAGCCGCCCGTCGTTGGGCCAGTCGCCCATGTCGCCGAAGAGCTTGGTGGCCATCACCACCTTGTCCCGGCGCCCGCCCCCCTGGGCGAACCAGCGCCCGACGATCTCCTCGGTGGCGCCCCGGCCCTTGGAGCGTCCGTAGACGTTGGCCGAGTCGAAGAAGTTGATGCCGGCCTCCACGGCCGAGTCCATGATGGCGAACGAGGTGGCCTCGTCCGTCTCGGGACCGAAGTTCATGGTGCCCAGGCACAGGCGGCTGACGGTGAGGCCGGTACGGCCGAGGTGTGTGAAGCGCATGGAGTCGAACCTACCGTCCGGCGGCGCGGCGTGCCCCGGGGCGCGGGCGGGACCGCCTGTCGGGACCCCGCCCGTCCGGCGGCCGGGCCGGGCCGTCCCACCTGGGTGATTCGCCGGTTCTCCGAAGGCCACGGTAGGTTGAGAACACTCTTTCCTCACCCGAGCTTGGGGGCGTGATGGCGCAACAGATCCCGCTGGTCGACTACCTGATCCTGGGCGACGACCCGCACCTGGAGGCGAACGAGTGCACCTCGTGCGGCGCCCGGTTCTTCGACCGCCGCAACGCCTGCGCCCACTGCGAGGCGACCGAATTCAAGAAGGTCGCCGTCCCCACCACCGGCGAGGTCCGCGCCTTCACCATCGTGTCGTTCGCCGCGCCGGGGATCCCCGTCCCCTTCGTGGCGGCCGTGGTCGACTGCGAGGGCACGAGCGTGCGGGGGAACCTGATCAACGTCGAGCCCGACCCCGAGCACGTGGCGCTGGGCATGAAGGTCCGCCTGGCCACACAGGTCATCGGCAGCGACGGCGAGGGCACCGAGGCCGTTGGCTTCGGCTTCGAACCACTGGGAGGTTGAGCACAATGGCATCTGCGTCCGAAGAGCTGTGGATCCTCGGCATCCACATGACGAAGTTCGGCAAGCACCCCGACAAGGACGTCGTCGATCTGGCGTCCGAGGCCGTGCGGGGCGCGCTGGCCGACGGCGGGGTGTCCATGAAGGACATCGGCATCATCGGCGCCGGCAACCTCATGATGGCCAGCGCCCCCACCGGGCAAATGGTCCAGAAGCAGCTCGGTCAGACCGGGATCCCCGTCTTCAACGTGTCCAACGCGTGCGCTACCGGGGCCACCGCGATCCGCGTCGCCGCCATGGCCGTCAAGGCCGGCGAGGCCGACATGGGGCTGGCCTTCGGCGTCGAGAAGCTCGCCGGTGCCGGGCTGCTCGCCGGCGGCAGCCGCTCGGCCGACTCCAACACGTGGACCCCGCACGGCCGCTACGGCGCCGTGGCGGCGGTCGACGGGCGGGTCGGGACCGAGACCATGCCGGGCGTCTTCGCCCAGATCGGTATGGAGTACGGCCACAAGTACGGGGGCACGAGCTTCGAGCTGTTCGCCAAGATCAGCGAGAAGAACCACTCCCACTCGACGCTCAATCCGCTGGCCGCCTACACGAAGAAGATGAGCCTGGAGGAGATCATGAACGACGTCATGATCGCCTACCCGAACACCCGCCCCATGTGCTCGGCCAACTGCGACGGTGCCGCGGCCGCGGTCGTCGTCTCGGGGTCGAAGCTCAAGACGCTGTCGCTGGAGCAGCAGAAGCGGGCGGTCAAGATCTCGGCCTCCATCCTCACCACCGACCCGTGGGAGGAGGCCTGCCAGATCCTGCCCAACGTGAACACGCTCACACGCAATGCGGCGAAGCAGGCCTACGAGCAGTCGGGTGTGTCGCCCGCCGACCTCAACCTCGTCGAGCTGCACGACTGCTTCGCCACGGCCGAACTGGTGCACTACGACAACCTGATGCTGTGCGAGGAAGGGGGCGCGGCGGACTTCTTCAAGTCGGGCGCCACCTGGCGCGACGGGAAGACTCCCGTCAACGTCTCGGGCGGCCTGGAGTCGAAGGGCCACCCCATCGCCGCCACCGGGATCGCCAACATCTGGGAGGTGGCCACCCACTTGCGCGGCGAGGCGGGCGACCGCCAGATCCCGGGCGCCAAGGTGGGCCTGACCCACGTGATCGGGCTCGGCTCGGCCTGCGGGGTGCACGTCCTGGAGAAGTCGGCGGCCTGAACCGGGCGGCGGGGCGAGCGCCATGACGACCTCGCCCCGCTACGACACGATCGGCCGGAACTACACGGCGAACCGGCGTCCCGACCCCCGCTGGGAGGCGGTGGTGGCCGCCCAGGTGGGCGCGGCGCGGCGGATCCTCAACGTGGGGGCCGGCACGGGGTCGTACGAACCGCCGGACCGGGCCGTCGTGGCGGTCGAGCCGTCGACCGTGATGCTCTCCCAACGCCCGCCCGGTGCGGCGCCCGCCGTCCGGGCGGTGGCGTCGGCAGTGCCGGTGCGGAGCGGGTGGGCCGAGGTGGCCATGGCCATCCTCACCGTGCACCACTGGGACGACTGGGCGCGCGGCCTGGACGAGCTCTGCCGGGTGGCGCCGCGCCGGGTGGTGCTGGCGATCGACTTCGAGCGCCACGCCGAGTTCTGGCTGCTCCAGGAGTACCTGCCCGAAGTGCTCGCGCACACGCTGCGCTGCCGGCCGTCGGCCGACGTCATCGCCGAGTCGATCGGCGCGACAACCTGCATTGCGCTCCCCGCGTTCTCGGACCTGGGGGACGGGGTCCTCGGCGCCCACTGGAGCCGGCCCGAGGCGTACCTCGACCCGACGGTCCGGGCCAACAACTCGGGCACGGCGCTGGCCGATCCCGCGGCCGTGGCCCGGGGGGTCGCCCGGCTGGAGGTCGACCTGGCCACCGGCGCCTGGCAAGAACGCCACGCGGACTTGCTCGACCAGGACGCCATCGACCTCGGGTACCGCCTCCTCGTCTCGGGCTGATCCCGGGCCGTGCTGACGCTGCAGCCCATGGGCGCCGAGGACCTGACGCTCGTCACGGGGTGGTTGGGAGAGCCGCACGTGGCCCGGTGGTACCTGGCTGGCTCGAGCGTCGAGCGGGAGGTCGAGGACCTGCGCCAGAGCGTCGGCGGGACCCAGGTCCATGCCTTGCTGGTGCTCGACGACGGCGCACCGATCGGCTGGTGCCAGTGGTACCGCGGTGCCGTCGATCCCGACTGGGCGGCCGACGTCGGTGCCGGGCCCGGGGACGTCGGCCTGGACTACGCGATCGGTGACCCGGCGTCGGTCGGCCGGGGACTCGGGACGGCGCTGGTGGGGACACTGGTCCGCCGGGTCCGGGCCGCGTCTCCGCGCGTGGCATTCGTGTCGGACCCCGACGCGCGCAACACGGCGTCGCGGACGCGTCCTCGAGAAGAACGGCTTCCGGCTCGTCGGGGTCAGGGCGCTCACGTCCGAGCCCACCGACGACCCGATGGCGATCTACCGCCTGGAGCCCGGGGAGGGGACTACCCCGCCGGGGCCGGCGCCAGCGGGACGGGGCGGGCCAGGCTCCAGCTGAAGGTGTCCTCTATGTCGGAGAGGGCGAGCGGCGTCGCCAGGTCCGCCACCGTCGGCCCGGCCCGGTCCGCCACGCCTTGGAGCAGGTCCCCGTCGAAGCCCCAGAGCTCGACTGCGTTGCGGCCGAGGATCTTGCGCAGGTCCTCTTCGGGCAACCCGCCGAAGATGTGGCGCAGCGTCTCACGGTGCACCGGTGCCGCGCCTTCGAGGTGCGGGTAGTCCGCACCCCACATCAGCCTGTCGATGCCGATCTCGTGACGCATCTCGGCCTCGTAGCGCTTCATCAGCGATCCCCCGAGCCAGACGTGCTTCGCGAAGTACTCGCCCGGCCGCATGTCGAGGTAGGAGCGGACCGGCGCGCCGCCGTGGGTGTCGAAGAAGGACTCCATGTCGCGGATCAACGACGGGAGCCACTGGACGCCGTTCTCCGTGACCACGACCCGGAGGTCGGGGTGACGGTCGAACACACCGCCGAAGATCATGAACCACAGCGGGCGGCGGGTGAACACGAAGACCTCGTAGAGCCCGAGCATGCCGCCGTGGCGCTCGTCGTACAGGAATTTGGTGTCGGTGGCCGATCCCGAGGCGCCCGTGTGCAAGGTGACGACCATGTCGTGCTCCTCGCAGGCGCTCCAGAACGGCTCGTAGTAGTCGTCCGCGTACCCGGGGAGCTTGGAGCCGACTGACATGGCCGGGATCATCACCCCGCCGAAGATCCCGTGCTCGCGCGCCCACGCGACCTCCTCGACGGCGCGGTCCATGTCGTGGAAGTCGATGGGCATGCACCCGGCGCGCCGGCCCGGTGCCGCCGCGCAGAAGTCGGACAGCCAGCGCACGTACGCGTGGAGCGCCGGCCAGACGACGTCGAGTCCCTTGTCCGTGTGCCCTCCGAGATACATGGCCGGAGAGAGCCCGCCGGCCAGGATCGGCCCCGGCAGCGTCACCTCCGCGTGAATCCCCTGTTCCTCCAGGAATTCGAGCCGGCGGCCGTCCCCGTCGTCCGGGATGACCCAGTCCGTGCCGTAGTGCGCCAGCCACCCGCGGGCCGCCTCGATGTCGACCCCCATGCCGGCCAGCCGGCGGGCCGCCGTCGCCCGCACCGGGTCGCTCTCGTCCACCTCGCCCGGATCAAACCCACCGAACATGGAGATGGCGAGCGCGGACATGTCGCCGAACTCGGCGACGGCGTCCCGGTGCGGCGGGTCCACGTAGGACAGGAACTCGTCGAGGCTGCCGGGGGAGGCGTGGGTGTCGGCCGAGACGACGACGTAGTTCCGGCCGGTCGTGGTGGCGGCGCCGGCCCTGGCGTTCCCTCCGCTCGCGCCCTCAGCCATCTGACCCGTCTCCCTTCACCAGAATCCCTGGTCAATGCTCTGAACACTACCCCTGGTCCGGCGTGTCGGGCGGTGGCGCACCAGCCCGATAATTTCTCCACAGCCCGCGATGCACACCTCGTCCACACTCGTCCTCGTCCTGGCCGTCTTCGCGGCCAGCCTCGTAGAAATGGTCGAGGCGTTGACGATCGTCGTGGCGGCCGGAGTCAGCCGGGGCTGGCGGTCGGCGCTCCAGGGCGCGGTGGCCGCCGCGCTCCTGCTTGGTGTCCTCGTCGTGGCCGTCGGGGTGCCCCTCATCCGCTACATCCCCATTGACACGCTGCGCGTGATCGTCGGCGCGCTCCTCCTGGTGCTCGGCCTCAACTGGTTGCGCAAGGCCATCCTGCGCACCACTGGGTTCAAGAAGATGCACGACGAGGACGAGATTTACGCCGAGACGGTCGCCGAGCTCTCCGAGGGAGTCGGCGCGGCGCGTCGGCGCGGCTACGACGGTGTCGGCTTCGCGGTCGCCTTCAAAGGCGTCTTCCTGGAGGGCACCGAGGTGGTCCTCATCGTGGTCAGCCTGGGGGCGGCCCAGCACCGGCTCGGGCTGGCCGCGGTGGCCGCGGGCGTTGCGGTGGTGCTGGTCGCCGTCGTCGGTGCGCTGGCGGCCCGCCAGCTCAGCGAGGTCCCGGAGAACACCATCAAGGCCGCGGTCGGGGTCATGCTGACCAGCTTCGGCGTCTTCTGGAGCGGCGAAGGAGCCGGGGTGCACTGGCCGGGCGGGGATGTGGCCATCCCCGTGCTCGCGGTCTTCTTCGCGGGCGTGTTCTTCGCGTACAGCGCGCTGCTGCGCACGCGGCCGCACGAGCGGGCGGTCGAGGAGGCGCCGGCATGACGGGCGTCGGGCGTCTGCTCCGGGCCTTCGGCCGCTTCTGGTGGGACTTCCTGGTCGGCGACACCCCCGAGCTCGCCCTGGCCACCGGCGGCGTGGTCGCCGTGGCCTTCCTGCTGGCCGGCACCCGCTGGCTCGGCGCCATCGTGTTGCCGCTGCTGGCCGCGGGCTTCCTCCTGCTGAGCGCGCTGCGGGGCAGCCGGCGGGCGCCGGGGAAGTAGGCGGGCGGCACTCGTCGCGGGACCGCCGCGGTCCTTAACCCTGATAATTCGTCCGGCCCCTGAACGCGCGGTGCGCGCGTCCGCGTAAAAGCCCCCCGTAACTGGGAGAATGGTTGTCGCCGAACACACCTTCCAACCAGTTCCGGAGGGCTCCTTGAAAGTGCACCGTAGTCGCTCGGTCAGGCGCGCCAAAGTGATACCCGACGCCAAGAACTTGGTCAGCCATGCCGGTGCCGCACTACTGGCCGAGTTGGCTGATCGCAGCGGGTTGACCGAGGCCATGTCGGTGGCCATGGCCGAGTGTGGGATCTCCTGGCATACCCATGATCCGGGCGTCGTGCTCACCCACCTCGCCGTGGCCATCGCGGATGGGGCTGACTGTCTGGCCGACATCGCCGCCCTCAAAGAACAAGAAGATCTCTTCGGCCCGGTCGCCTCGGTGGCGACGGCGTGGCGGGCCGTGCACGCGACGGCTTCTGTCGAACTGCGGGCGATTCCACTGGCCATGGCCGCCGCCCGTGCGCGCGTCTGGGCCGCCCAGCCACCGGTCGGCCTGATGATCTGGGACTTCGACTCCACCTTGCTCAACGTGCATTCTGAGAAAGAGGATGCCGCCCCGACCTACAAGCACGGCTTCGGGTTCAACCCCTTGGCCGTGTGGTGCGACACCACCACCGAGCCCTTAGCGGCCATGCTGCGTCCGGGCAATGCGGCACCGGGCGACACCGACGACCACCTCGAACTGCTCGAGCAGGTGGTGCGTGCTGTCCCTGCCGAGTATGCCCTCGGCCACGAAGAAGGTGACGATCCCGCACTGGTGCTCCACCCGATCTTGGTCCGGGCCGACTCGGCCGGGGCCTCCCATCGCTTCGTCCAATCGCTCACCGACGCCAACTTCGACTACTCGATCGGCTTCCCCATCAGCGGTTCTGTGCGTGACGCCCTGCTCTTGGCCCAAGAGGAGGACTGGGTGCGAGCGAGAGAACTCGACGGGGGGATCCGAGACGGGGCCGAGGTCATCGAGCTCAGCAAGCTCTACTCAGTGACGGGTTGGCCCGATGACATGCGCTTGATCTGTCGCCGCGAACGCCCGCACCCCGGAGCCCAGCTCTCCCTCTTTGACACCCATGCCGGCTGGCGGCACACCTGCTTTGTCACCAACACGAACGACGAGGACATCGCGGCGATCGAGCTGCGCCATCGTGGTCACGCCAGGGTCGAGGACCGGGTGCGCGCCTGGAAGGACTGCGGACTGGCCAACCTGCCTTTCGATGGCTTCTGTGCCAACGAGGCCTGGGTGGCGGTCAGCTTGATCGCCGGCGCACTTATGGCCTGGAGCCAGATGACGTGTTTCGACGGAGCGTTGGCCAAGGCCGAACCCAAGACCATGCGCTATCGCGTCCTGCACGTCGCCGCCGTCCTCGCCCACCGCGGGCGTGACCTCATCGTGCACCTCGACGAGACCTGGCCCTGGGCCAGCGAGTTGGCCACGGCCTTCACGCGTCTACGCGCCGCGTTCCCATAGCAGAACGGGTCCCGGCGCCCGACCCCGAAGCGACTTCGCAGGGCGTGACATCACCAAGCGGATCGAGTGCTCTGGACGCTTCACGCCCTGAAGGCCGCTCGCCGCGCCGGAGACCGCCTACGAACCAACTTTGGGTCTTGAGGCTGCATCACCGGAGGCCGGACGAATGATCGAGGTTAAGGTGAGGAGCGGCCGCGAGGCCGATCGACCCTTGGGGGCAGCATGACGACCACGGCGGGACTGAGCGTCGGCGACGCGGGCAGGGCCTTCGTCGATCCGGGCGCGTACGCGGACGAGGACCGGTTTCACGAGGCGGTGGCGCTCCTGCGGCTCGAGGACCCGGTCCATTGGGTGGACGAGCCGGGGTACCGGCCGTTCTGGGCGGTCACCCGGCACGCCGACGTCATGGACGTCGAGCGCGACAACCATCGTTTCCTCAGCGCGCCGCGCCCGCTGCTCGCAAACCAGGAGGCCGAGGCGCTGCTGGAGGAGCAGGGGAACACGCTGCGCACGCTCATCCACATGGACGAGCCGGACCACAAGGCCTACCGCGCCATCGCGGCCGCGTGGTTCCAGCCCAACGCACTGCGCCGGATGGACGACCGGATGCGGGAACTGGCGGCTCGCTTCGTCGACCGGATGGCGGAGCTGGGGACGGCATGCGACTTCGTCCAGGACATCGCCGTGCACTACCCGCTCTACGTCATCCTCTCCCTTCTCGGGCTCCCCGAGAGCGACTTCGACCGCATGCTGATGCTGACCCAGCAGCTCTTCGGCGGCGACGACGAGGAACTGCGCCGGTCGACCGACCCGCAGGAGCAGTTCACCGTGCTGCTCGACTTCTTCAACTACTTCACGACCTTGACCGCGTCCCGCCGCGCCCAGCCGACGGACGACCTGGCGTCCGTGCTGGCCAACGCGCGGATCGACGGCGAGTACCTGCCCGACATGGACCTGGCGTCGTACTACGTCATCATCGCCACCGCCGGGCACGACACCACCAGCTCCACGATCGCCGGCGGCCTCCACGCGCTCCTGCGGCACCCCGACCAGCTGGCGCGGTTGTCGGACGACCTCGCCCTGCTGCCGACCGCGGTCGAGGAGATGATCCGCTGGGTCACGCCGGTCAAGGAGTTCATGCGCACGGCCGCCGGGGACTCGGTGGTGGGCGGCACGGAGGTCGCGGCGGGCCAGTCGCTCTACCTGGCCTACCTGTCGGCCAACCGGGACGAGGCCGTGTTCGACGACCCCTTCGCCTTCGACGTGGGGCGCCAGCCGAACAAGCACCTGGCCTTCGGCTTCGGGCCGCACTTCTGCCTCGGCGCGCAGCTGGCGCGCATGGAGACGCGCGCCCTCTTCGCCGAGTTGCTGCCCCGGCTCGAGGGGATGGAGCTCGCCGGCACGCCCAAGGCGTCGGCCACCGTCTTCGTCGGCGGCCTCAAGACCCTGCCCATCCGCTACTCCATCCGCCCCGCGTAGACGCGGCGGCACAGCCGGCCCGCGCCGTGGTGGTGGCGCGGTGCCCCGGGGTGGTGGTGCCACCCTTCTCACCGACAGGCGTCGCCGTCAAGATTCGCAACAGCGGTTCCCCCTCCCGCCATCCGCGTGAGGAGGAACCGCGGGAAGACGGATGGCTCGGAGAGAGCACTCTCCGACAGGGCCCTTGGCGAGAGGAGCACGAATGTTCAGAAGGAAGCTGGTCATCGGCGCGGGCGTGGCGATCCTGGCGGTGATGCTGCTCCCCGCGGTTGCGGCATCCGCGGGTGGCTGGGGTTATGGCCACCTCGGACGGCACCTCGGGCGCCCGATTCCGGGCACCGCCGTCGTGGAGGTGCAGAACGGCCCGTACGGGCCCGTTCTCGCGGTGGGCGGCGCCGGCGCCTCCTACGACCCCACCACCAGTACCGGATACCCACCGGGATCCGACTTGTACTTCGCCACGGTGGACCCGCCGACCTACGGCTCGTCGTTCGGCCACCCCTACCAGGCGGGGTGCACGACCACCGTCGTCTCCGGCACCCTCTTCGGCGCGATTTCGTGCACCGGTCCCGAGACCTCCCCATCGGACTGGCCCGCCTTCACGACCACCGGCTACCCGATCGCGGGCCCCGGTGTGAACGAGCGACTGTTGGGCGCCGTGTGGCGGTCCGATCTGGACGCGTTCCAGGTCACCTACGCCGGACACCCCCTGTACCTGTTCGACCCCGTCCCGGGCTCGGACGGCGGCGCCAACTTCTACGAGACCGTGCTGCCGATTCCGCCCTGGAACACGGCCTGGTTCCTCGTCAGCCCGTGGGGCACACCGGCAACGGGCCCAGCCTCACTCGGGACGGAATCGCCTCAAGCGGGGACCACCTACAGCTCGGACGTGCTCGCCTCGACCATGCTGCCCAATGCGTTTGGTCCCCCCATTCCCGGTCTGCCCGTGTCGGTCTACACGTTGAGCGGGGACGGCTACGACTTCAGCCGCTGTTACGACGCCTGTGCGAGGGAGTTCATCCCCGTCTACACCGTCGGGGCGCCGAGCATCGGCAGCGGGGTGAACACGAGCGCAGTGGGGGTCATCCACCGATGGGACGGGACCGAGCAGGTCACCTACAACGGCCACCCGCTCTACCTCTATGACCAGGAGGCCTCGCTCCCGGACAAGTCCCCGAGCGCGCCCTTCCCGATCATGTTGAACGGCACCGCCGGCAACGGCGAGGGCGTCGGCGCCTTCGGCGGGACCCTCAGCCTCGTCAGCCCGTAGGGGAACCGGTCCGGGCGCCCCGCCGAGTCGGCGCCCGGTTTCGGACACCAAGGGCCCCGCTCCCGGGAGGAGCGGGGCCCTTGCGCGTGCGGCGAGACGTCGGGGCATCATGTGGGCTCATAGAGCGAGGAGCAGACATGGGCCAGGAAGTGCGCGGGGTGGTGTCCACGGCCAAGGGTGCGCCGGTGACGCTCGAGACAATCGTCGTCCCGGACCCCGGGCCCGGCGAGACCGTCGTGGCGGTCCAGGCCTGCGGCGTCTGCCACACCGACCTGCACTACCGCGAGGGAGGGATCAACGACGACTTCCCCTTCCTCCTGGGCCACGAGGCGGCCGGCGTCGTGGAGTCGGTGGGCGCCGGCGTCACCGACGTCGCGCCGGGCGACTTCGTGGTGCTCAACTGGCGCGCGGTGTGCGGCAGCTGCCGCGCCTGCCGGCGGGGACGGCCCTGGTACTGCTTCTCGACCCACAACGCGAGCCAGGAGATGACGCTGGCCGACGGCACACCCCTCTCCCCCGCGCTCGGCATCGGTGCCTTCGCCGACAAGACCCTCGTGGCGTCCGGCCAGTGCACCAAGGTCAACCCGAAGGCGCGCCCAGAGGCGGCCGGGCTGCTCGGTTGCGGGGTGATGGCGGGCCTCGGCGCCGCCATGTTCACCGGTCAGGTGGGCCTCGGCGACTCGGTGGCGGTCTTCGGCTGCGGCGGCGTCGGGTGTGCCGCCGTCGCCGGGTCGAAGCTCGCGGGGGCGGCCGTCATCATCGGCGTCGACCTGGACCCGAAGAAGCTCGACCTGGCCCGGTCGTTCGGCGCGACGCACACCGTCGACGCCAGCACCTCCGACCCCGTCGAGGCGATCCGTTCCCTCACGGGCGGCAACGGCGCGGACGTGTGCATCGAGGCGGTGGGGAATCCGGCCGTGATGGAGCAGGCCTTCTTCGCCCGCGACCTGGCGGGCACCCTGGTGCAGGTGGGCGTGCCGACGCCGGAGATGCGGATCGACCTGCCGATGATCGAGTTCTTCGGGCGGGGCGGCGCGCTGAAGCCGAGCTGGTACGGGGACTGCCTCCCGTCACGCGACTTCCCGGTGCTCGTCGAGCACTATCTGGCCGGGCGGCTCGACCTCGACGGGTTCGTCAGCGAGACGATCGGGATAGAGGACGTCGAAGCCGCGTTCGGCCGCATGCAGCGCGGCGAGGTGCTGCGGTCGGTCGTCGTGCTCTGAGAGTGACGCTGCCCCTGGCTCCGTTCGCGACGCGCACCGGCCGGCGCGGCATGGTCGCCGCGGCCGACCAGCTGGCGGCGTCGGCCGGGATCGACATGCTGGCCCGGGGCGGCTCGGCCGGCGACGCCGCGGTCGCCGCCGGCACCGTGATGGCGGTGGTCGGCCCGCACCTGTGCGGCCTGGGCGGCGACGTGCTGGCCATGGTCTCGGCGCCCGGGTCGGACCCGGTGGCGCTCCTGTCGGTCGGCCGGGCCGGCGCGGGCTCGGACGCCGCCGCGCTGCGCGCCGCGGGCCGGACGACCATGCCGTTGCGGGGCGACCTCAACAGCGTGCCGCTCCCCGGAGCGGTCGACGGCTGGCTCGCCCTGCACGCCCGCTACGGGCGGCTGCCCCTGGCGACCGTGCTCGGCCCCGCCGTGGAGCTGGCCGAGGACGGGTTCTGCGCGTCGCTGATGCTGGCGCTGGCGACGCATCTCGTCCACGGTCTGCCCGGGGCGGGTGAGCTGTGCCCCGACGGCCCGCTCGACATCGGCCAGCGCGTGCGCGTGCCCGGCCTGGCGCGGACGCTGCGCGCCATCGCGGCCGGCGGGCGTGACGCGTTCTACCGCGGCGAGTTCGGGCGCGGGCTGCACGCGCTCGGGAACGGGCACTTCGCCGAGAACGACTTCGCACGCCCCTTGGCCGAATGGTGCGAACCGGTGCGGGCGCCGGCCTGGGGCCACGAATTGTGGACCGTCCCCCCGCCGTCGCAGGGCTACCTCACGCTGGCGGGCGCGCGCATCGCCGAGGCGTCGGGGCTGGGCGACGACCCCGACGACCCGGCGTGGGCGCACCTCGTCGTGGAGTCCGCGCGCGGCGGGCCACGACCGCCCCGCCGTCCTCTTCGACGGCGCCGACGGCGCGTCGCTGGTGGCGTCGGCGCGCATTGAGGCGGCGGCGGCGCGGGTCGACCTGGCGCGCGCGGCACCACCCGACGTCGGGCCCGGCGCGCCGGCCGAGCCGGGCGCGCGCGTGGTACGTCTCGGCGACGGCGACACCACCCACCTGTGTGCGCTCGACGCCGACGGGCTCGGGATCTCGCTGACCCAGTCCAACGCGCTGGACTTCGGCTCCCACCTGGTCGAGCCGTCGACCGGGGTGTTCCTGCACAACCGCGGGGTCGGCTTCTCGCTCGTCGAGGGGCATCCGGCCGAGCTCGGCCCGGGGCGGCGGCCTCCCCACACCCTCTCCCCCCTGCTGGCCACGACCCCGGGCGGCGCGTTGACCCACCTGGTCGGCGCCATGGGGGGCGACGCCCAGCCCCAGATCATCCTGCAGCTCCTCGCCCGCATGCTGCGGGCGGGGCAGGACCCGGCCCTGTCCATCGCCGCGCCGCGGCTGTCCCTGGACGCGCCGTCGGCCGGGCCCTTCCGGCTGTGGTGGGGCGAGGACCTCACCGTGCTGGTGGAGGCGGACGCCCCGGCGGGCTGGGCCGACGGCCTGGCGGCCCGCGGGCATCGGGTGCGGGCAATCAGCGCCTTCGACCCGGTCGCGGTGGGGTGCGCCCAGATCATCACGGTGGTGCGGGACACGCGGGGTGGCGCCGACCACCACGCCGGCGCCACCGACCCCCGCAGCCCGGAGGGCGGCGCCATCGGCCGCTAGGAACGGCGCGGGACGGTCCCGGGAGCCGCGCCCGATCCCATAGCGTGGGGTGCATCGAACGTCCCGCCTCGCCGCCGCTGCACGCCCGCAGCCCGCTCGACAGCTCCGGCCACGACGCCGTCGTCGCGCGGCCGCACCGAGCGCGCTGGCGGTCGTGGTCGCGGCCGGACCCGGACGCGCCGTTGCCGGACGGCTACAAGTGGGAGGCCCTCTTCATCTCGACGCTGGGCATGCTCATGGCGACGATCGACGGCTCCATCGTGCTCATCTCGCTGCCCGACATCTTCCGCGGCATCAATCTCGACCCCCTGGAGCCCGCCAACAGCTTCTTCCTCCTCTGGATGATCCTCGGCTTCCTCGTCACCACCAGCGTGCTGGTCGTGACCCTGGGGCGCCTGGGCGACATGTACGGCCGCGTGCGGACGTACAACTTCGGCTTCGCCGTCTTCACCTTCTTCTCGCTGTTGCTGAGCGTGACCTGGCTGACCGGCCCCGCCGGCGGCATCTGGCTCATCGTCATGCGCATCTTCCAGGGGGTCGGCGCGGCCATGCTGATGGCGAACTCGGCGGCCATCCTGACCGACGCGTTCCCCGAGACCCAGCGCGGCCTCGCCCTCGGCGTCAACCAGGCGGCGGCCTTCAGCGGGTCCTTCATCGGCCTGATCCTCGGCGGGGTCCTCGCCCCCATCAACTGGCGCCTCGTCTTCCTGGTGTCGGTGCCCATCGGCCTCTTCGCCACCATCTGGGGCTACCTGCGGCTGCGCGAGCTCGGCCAGCGGCGTTCGGCCCACATCGACTGGCCGGGCAACGTCACTTTCGCGCTCGGGCTCGTGCTCGTCATGGTCGGGATCACCTACGGGATTGAGCCCTACGGCGGCCACGCCATGGGCTGGACCAACCCGCTGGTGCTCGGCTGCATCGGCGGCGGGATCCTGCTGCTCGTCGCCTTCTGCCTCATAGAGCTGCGCGTGCGCGAGCCCATGTTCACCCTGCAGCTGTTCAAGATCCGCGCCTTCACCGCCGGCGTGATCGCCAGCTTCCTGGCCGCCATCAGCCGGGGCGGCCTGATGTTCATGCTGATCATCTGGCTGCAGGGGATCTGGCTCCCCCTCCACGGCTACTCCTTCGCCACCACGCCCCTGTGGGCGGGCATCGCCATGATCCCGTTGACGATGGGCCTGCTGATCGCCGGCCCCCTGTCGGGGATCCTCTCGGACCGCTACGGCGCCCGCCCGTTCGCCACCGGCGGCATGATCGGCGTCGCCATCTGCTTCGCGCTGCTGGAGGCGCTCCCGATCGACTTCACCTACTGGGTCTTCGCCGTCATCCTGTTCTTCACCGGCGCCACCATGGCGTCGTTCGGCTCGCCCAACCGTGCCGGCGTCATGAACAGCCTGCCGCCCGAGCACCGCGGCGCCGGCTCCGGCATGAACACCACGTTCCAGAACTCGGCGCAGGTCCTCTCCATCGGCATCTTCTTCACGCTCATGATCGTGGGGCTGGCCTCCGCCCTGCCCCACAACGTGGCGGCCGGCCTCACGGCGCACGGCGTGGCCCCGGCCGTGGCGGACCGGGCCGGGCACGTGCCCCCGATCTCCACCCTCTTCGCGGCGCTCCTCGGCTACGACCCCGTGCAGCACCTCATCGGCGTGCACACCTTCGCCCAGCTCCCGGCCGCCCAGCAGGCGGCGCTGTCCGGCCGGAGCTTCTTCCCCGGGTTGATCGCGCAACCGTTCCGGGACGGCCTGCACGCGGCCTTCGACTTCGCCATCTTCGCCAGCCTGCTGGCGGCGGCCGCGTCGTGGACCCGCGGTGGGCGCTACGTCTACACGCCGGCGAGCGAGGAGCAGGCCACCGAGCTCGTCCTCACCGGGACCGGCTCGTGAGCACGCCACCACTGCGCCTGGCGGCGTGCATCAAGCAGGTGCCGGTCGCGGAGTCCTTCCAATTGGGCCCCACGGGACGCCTCGTGCGCGAGGGCGTGGAGTTCGAGATGAACGCGTACTGCCGGCGCGCCGTCAACGAGGGCGTGCTCCTGGCCCGCGCCAGCGGTGGTGCGTGCACCGTGCTCACGCTCGGGCCGCCGAGCGCCGAGGACGTGCTGCGCGAGGCGGTGGCGTGGGGGGCCGACGACGCGCTCCACCTGTGCGACGACGCCTTCGCGGGCTCCGACACGCTGGCCACGGCCCGGGCGCTGGCGGCGGCGCTGCGGTCGGCCGGGCCGTTCGATCTCGTGCTCTTCGGCCGCAACTCCATAGACGGCGAGACGGGTCAGGTGCCGCCCATGGTGGCCGAGCTGCTCGACCTCCCCTACGCCACCGGTGCCCGCGTGGTCGAGCACGTGGGGGCACGGCTGCGGCTGGAGCTCGAGCTCGACGACGGCCACCAGGAGGTGGAGGTCGCGCTGCCCGCCGTGGTGTCGGTGGCGGAGCGCCTGTGCGAGCCGTGCAAGGTCGGGCCCGAAGGCCGGGACGCGGTGGCCGCCGAGCGCATCCGGCGCGTCAGCGCCGCCGCGCTGGGCCCCGGGCCCTGGGGCCAGGCGGGCAGCCCCACCCGGGTCGGCGCGACGCGGACGATGACGCACGCGCGTGCCCGCCTCGTGCTGGACGGACCGCTCGAGGCCCAGGTGGCCGACGCGGTCCTCGAGCTGGCCCGCCGGGGCGCGCTGGGCGGCGGTCCGGCGGCCGGGGGGGCGGGACCGCCGGGCCCGGGGCGGACGACGGGCGAGCCCCCGGACCGGCGCCGGCACGGACCGGACCGGCGGTGGCGGTCCTGGCCGAGGACGAACGCCCCGACGTGACCGGTGAGCTCGTCTGGGCCGCGGCCGGACTGGCCCGCGCCGTCGGCGGGCCGGTGCACGTGCTCTCGACCGGACGCCTGGCGGTGTCCCACCTCGCCGCGCTGGGCGCGGACCTCGTCGTCGCGCTGGAGGGCTCGTCGGTGGCCGAGGACATCGCCGTCGGCGTGGCGGCCTACGTGGGCGACGCGCGTCCGTGGGCGCTCGTGGCCCCGAGCACGGCCTTCGGCCGCGAGGTGGCCGGCCGCGTGGCCGCGGCCACGGGCTCGGGGCTGACCGGCGACGCGATGGGGCTGTCCGTCCACGGCGACGCGCTGGTGGCGGCGAAGCCTGCCTTCGCCGGCGCGTTGGTGGCGGACATCACCTGTGCCAGCGCCACCCAGATGGCCACGGTGCGCCCGGGTGTCCTGCCGGCGCCGCCGGCCGCGGCGGGCCCGCCGCCGGCGGCGCTGCCGCGCCTGGTGCGCACGCTGACGCCGAGGGGCCGGGTCCGCGTGCTGAGCGACCGCCGCGACGACGACGTCGAGACCCTGGCCCGCGCCGAGGTGGTCATCGGGGTGGGGACCGGCGTCCCGCCCGACGAGTACGCGCAGCTCAGCCCCCTGGCGGCGCTCCTCGGGGCCGAGCTCGCCGCCACCCGCAAGGTGACCGACCGGGGCTGGGCGCCGCGGGCGCGCCAGGTCGGCCTCACCGGCCGCTCCATCGCGCCCCGGCTCTACGTGGCGCTCGGGCTTTCCGGCAAGTTCAACCACATGGTCGGCGTGCGTGCGGCCGGCACGATCCTCGCCCTCAACGTGGACCCGGAGGCGCCCGTCTTCGGGCAGTGCGACGTCGGCATCGTGGGCGACTGGCACGAGGCGGTGCCGCTGCTCTGCGAGGCGCTGCGGCGGCAGGCGGCCGGGACCCCGGCCACCACTCCGGTCAGCTGACCGGCGGCTCGGCGGAGGCGGCCGCCTTGCGCACCGCCGCCACGACCTCGTCGTTGGAGGCGCCGGGGCCGAGCACCGCGCTCGACGCCCTCCCGCTCGAGGAGGGGGACGTCGGCCGGCGGCACGATGCCACCGAGGACGACGGGCGTCCGCAGGCCGGCCGCCCGCAGCGCGCCGACAACGGCGGGGGCGAGGGTCAGGTGCGCGCCGTTGTGCATGGACACGCCCACCACGTCGACGTCCTCCTGCACGGTCATGGCCGCGATGCTCTCCGGCGACTGGCGCAGCCCGGCGTAGATGACCTCGCAGCCCGCGTCGCGCAGGATGCGCGCCACCACCCGCAGCCCGCGGTCGTGACCGTCGAGACCGACCTTCGCCACGAGCACCCGCAGCGGCTTGTTGGTGTCGCCCGTCGCCACCTCAGGCGACGTTGCGCTCGTACCAGAGCCCGAACACGGACTCCATGGCCCGCATGGACTCGCCCACGGTGACCATGTTGCGGGCCGCCTCTATCAACGCGGGCATGAGGTTCACACCCGGGTCGGCGGCGTCCGCGGCGATGCGCGCCAGCGAACGGCGCACGGCGTCGTCGTCGCGGGCCTGCTTGACCGCGGCCAGGCGCTCGAGCTGCTGGACCTCGACGGCGGGGTCGATGGAGAGGGTCGCGGGCGGGAGGCTTTCGTCCTGCATGTAGCCGTTGACGCCGACCTGTACCCACTCGCCGCGGGCGATCTTCGACTGGAACGCGTAAGCGGCGTCCGCGATCTCCGAGACGAACCAGCCGTCCTCGATGCAGGCGATGACGCCCTCGAGCATGGAGCCGGCCCCCGCAGCGGCGATGTGTTCGAAGAAAACCTCGGCCTGGCGTTCCATTTCGTCGGTCAGCTCCTCGACGAACCACGACCCACCCAGCGGGTCGGCCACGTGGACGACGCCCGACTCCTCGGCGATCACCTGCTGGGTCCGCAGGGCCAGCCGGGCCGCGTGCTCGGTCGGCAACGCCAGCGCCTCGTCGAAGGAGTCGGTGTGCAGGCTCTGCGTCCCACCCAGGACCCCGGCCAGCGCCTCGAGGGCGACGCGGATCAGGTTGACCTCGGGCTGCTGGGCCGTGAGCGACACGCCCGCCGTCTGGGTGTGGAAGCGCAGTTGGAGGGAGCGGCCGTCGGTGGCGCCGTAGCGCTCGCGCATGTGCCGGGCCCAGATGCGGCGGGCGGCCCGGTACTTGGCGATCTCCTCGAAGAAGTCGATGTGCGCGTTGAAGAAGAAGCTCAGGCGCGGCGCGAAGTCCTCGACGGGCGCGCCGGCGGCCAGGGCGGCCTCGACGTAGGCGAAGCCGTTGGCCAAGGTGAAGGCGAGCTCCTGGGCGGCGGTCGAGCCCGCCTCCCGGATGTGGTAGCCCGACACCGACACGGGGTGCCAGCGCGGCATCTCGGCCGACGCGAAGCGGATCACGTCGGTGACGAGCCGGACGCTCGGGCGCGGCGGGAACACGTACTCCTTCTGCGCCTGGTACTCCTTCAAGATGTCGTTCTGAAGCGTCCCCGACAACGCCGCCCGCGGCACGGCGGCCGCGTCGGCGATGCCGACGTACATGGCCAGGATGGGCGCCGCGGGCGAGTTGATGGTCATGGACGTGCTCACGTCGCCCAGATCGATGCCAGAGAAGAGCGTCTCCATGTCGGCGATGGTGTCGACCGCCACCCCGGCCCGGCCCACCTCGCCCTTGGCCAGCGGGTCGTCCGAGTCGCGCCCGAGCAGCGTCGGCATGTCGAACGCGGTCGAGAGGCCGTGGCCGCCCGCCCGCAGGAGCTCCTTGAAGCGGCCGTTCGTGTCCTCGGCGCTGCCGAACCCGGCGAATTGGCGCATGGTCCACAGGCGCGACCGGTACATGGACGCGTAGGGGCCCCGGGTGTAGGGGTACTGCCCCGGCAGCTCCGCGTCGTCGGGGCCGTAGACCGGCGCGAGCGGCACGCCCGACATGGTCTCGAAGCGCGCCGCCCGACGCGGCGAGCGGTCGAATTCCTCCTGCCAGGCGGCGCGATCTGCCATGGGAGTCATAGTACGCGAGGGCCGCCCGCCCCCCATCACCGGTCAGCCGGCGAGGGCCTCTCCCCGCGCACGAGGCGCAAGAAGGGTGGCACGGGCACGATGGACATGAGCAGCTTGTCGAACGTGGCGGCCGGCTGCGGGCGGGCGAAATAGAAGCCCTGGGCGTAGTCGCAGCCCAGGTTCTTCGGTGCTCCAGCTGGGCGAGGGACTCCACCCCCTCCACCACCGTGGACGAGCCGCCGGTCACAGCACCGCCAGCGCGGACACGATGGCGGACTTGACGGGGTCTCGGTCGATGTCGCGCACGAAGCTCTGGTCGATTTTGACGACGTCGATGGGGAACCGGGCCAGGTAGCCGAGGGACGGGTGCCCGGTGCCGAAGTCGTCGATGGCGAGCCGGACGCCCAGGGCGTGGAGCTTGCTCAAGATGGCCGACGTCAGCTCGATGTCGTCCATGGCAGGCTCTCGGTCATCTCGAGGCTGAGCTGTGCAGGGTCGATCGCCGTGGCCCGGAGCACGGCGGCGACGTCCTCGGCCAGGGACTCCTGCTGGAACTGGCGGGCCGAGAGGTTCACCCCGACCCGGAGCGTGACCCCCAGCTGGTCCTGCCACTCCTGGGCCTGGCGGCAGGCGCGTTCGAGCACCAACCGCCCGATCGGCAGGATGGTGCCGTTGTCCTCGGCCAGCTCGATGAACCGCGCGGGCAGCGGGACACCGTGTTCGGGATGGGCCCAGCGGACGAGCGCCTCCGCGCCGACGATGCGACGGTCGGCCAGCGAGACCAGCGGCTGGTAGTACACCTCTATCTCGTCGCGCGTGATGACGTGGTGCAGCAGCCGTGTCCAGATGGAGACGGCCGGCCGAGCGTCCGCCCATGCGGTCGACGTCGAACATGGCGTCTTGCCCGCCCCGGCCCCGGTCCTTGGCCCGGTACATGGCGACGTCGGCGTCGTACAGCAGGTCGTCACGCGACTTTCCCACCTCGCTGAGCGCGATGCCGACGCTCATGGTCGCGACGAGCTCGTGGCCGTCGCCGAGGATGACCGGGTCGCGCCGCGCCTCCAGCACCGCGTCGGTCTCTCAGACCTGCGTCTGCGTGTGCCCCCGGTCGCGCTCCAGCCGGTACTGCCGCCAGCGGTGCCAGAAGACAACGGCCACGGCGACGACCGCGAGCGCCGCCAGCACGTACCCGGCGTAGCTGAACGCGCTCAGCACGTGCTTGTAGCTGGCGCCCAGGCTGTACCCCAGCGAGACCAGCGCGGTGCACCAGATGGCGCAGCCGATCACGGTGTAGGCGAGGAACTTCAGGAGTGCCATCTCCCCCAGCCCGGCGGCGAAGGAGACGAACGAGCGCAACAGCGGGATGAACCGGCCGAACAAGACGAACGGTTCGCCCCGTCGGCCGAACCAGGCCTCGGCCCGGTCGAGGTCCTTATGCGTGAGGAGGACGTACTTGCCCACCTTGTCGACCAACGCCCGGCCCCCGAAGCGGCCGATGGCGTAGCCGGCGAGCGACCCGAGGACCTCGCCGGCGAGGGCCACGAGGATCACGACGGCGAGGTTGAGCGGGGCGCCCTCACCGGGGACCTGGCCGCTGGCCAGAACGCCGCCGTAGATGATCGCCACCTCGGAGCCGACCGGCAGCCCCATGGAGGAGATGAAACTCAGCACGAAGACCGCGGCATAGCCCCATGACTCCAGAAAATGCTCCACGACCTACCTGTCTCTCGTCCGGGCGGCCATCCGGCCGCCGGTCATCTTCGGCGCTGCCACGGGCGATTGCAATTCTCCTGGAGGATGAAAACCGCTCGGCATGCGGGCCGGCGGGTTCAGCGGTGAGACGTCCCGCCCGACGTCACGACCGGCCGGGTCGTGGTCGTCGTGGGTGGGAGGGTCGTCGTGGTGGGCGGCACCGTCGTGGTCGTGGTCGGCGGGCTGGTGGGCGCGGTCGCATCCGAGGACGTGGCGGGCGCGGTCGGGGTGGGCGCCGGCGGCACGGTCGTAGTGGTCGTGGTGGTGGGCGGCACGGTGGCCGGCGTCGCCTTCGCGCCGGTGGCGCCGGTACCGCTACCGGCAGTGGCACTGGCGCCGGGGTGCTCGCGGGCGACCACGACCCCGATGAGGGCGGCAACACCGGTCGAGACCAAGACGATGGCCCGGGTGAGGCGCCGCAGGCGTGCTTCCACGCGTGCGCGCAGTCGCGGGGAGTACCGGTCTCGAATGCGTCTCATAACGTCAGCGTGGTGATCCCTCCGGCCAGCGCCCGCGTCGGACGGGGGGTCCATCGGAACCTCTCTCAGGGTAGGGAAGGCACCTGACGAACAGATGACACAAAGGATCCGTGTTCCCTCAGCCCCGGGACGACTCGTTTCGCAGGCGCGCGCCTCCTAGCCTGAACGCAATGCCACACATCAGTTCCTCCCGATGAGGGTCCTCGTTGCGGAGGACGATGCGGCACTCCGCTCAGTCCTGGAACGGGGGCTGCGGGAGAACGGCTACGTGGTCGACGCAGTCGTCGACGGCGAGTCGGCCCTCCGTCACTTGCGCAGCTACGACTACGACGTCGCGGTCCTCGATTGGCGCATGCCGCGGCACAGTGGGATCGATGTCATTGTCGAAGCACGCCGCCGGGGAGACCACACGCCGTTCCTCATGCTCACGGCACGCGACACGGCGGCGGACCGGGTCGCGGGTCTGAACGAGGGGGCCGACGACTACCTGGTGAAGCCGTTCGAGTTCTCGGAGTTGGTGGCCAGGCTGCGCGCCCTCCAGCGTCGCTCACCGCACACCCTCGACACTGTCCTGGAATGCGCGGACCTGACCTTCCATCCCGCGACCCGGCAGCTCACCGTGTCTGGGCACACGGTGGCTGCCACCGCGACGGAGACGGCGTTGGTGGAGTTGTTGATGCGACGCTCTCCTGCGGTCGTGTCGCGCCGCACCATCGCGACCCAGGTGTGGGACGACGAGGCGGACGCAGTCGGATCCAACACGATCGACGTGCATATCCGGCGCGTCCGGTCGAAGCTGGCCGACAGTCGTGCCCGGATAGAGACGGTGCGTGGCACCGGCTACCGGTTGGTGGCGTCGTGAACGTGGCGGCGACGCGCCGTCGGCCGGCCCTCCGTGTCGCGGCCATCGCGACCGTCGTCGTGATGGCCGGCTACCTCCTCGCGGCATTCATCCTCAACATGATCGTCGTCGACCACCTTCTCGACAGCACGGACGCCCGTCTGACCGACCGCCTTCAGGACATGCATGCGCAGGCACTGGCCCCGCCGCACACGCGTCCGGCTCCCGCGGACGCCGACCTCGACGACGCGCCATCGTTTGTCTGGCTGGTCAGCCCGTCGGGCGTCGCGTCGCCACTCGTCTCAGGGGCACCGGCCCTGCCCACCCGACGGTGGAATAACCGGCCGATGACGTTGTCGCTGAACGGATCGACGTTCCGTTTCGCCTCCGTGCCCGCGGGCAGGAGCGAACTAGTCGCTGGGCAGAGCCTGGCCAGCACCGACAACGTCCATTCGACATTGGTGCTGGCGGAACTGGTCTTCGGCGCGATCCTGGCGGTTGCCGTCTTCGCCGGTGCGACGATTGTCGGGCTGCGAGCCTCGGCACCGAGCGAACTGGTACGCCGACGGCAGGCCGAGTTCACGGCAGACGCTTCGCACGAACTGCGGACGCCGATTTCGGTGATAGAGGCCGAGGTGGATCTCGCGCTCGACCGGCCGCGGGACGCACAGGACTATGAGGAGGTCCTCCAACGTGTCGGTGCGGAAAGCGAACGGCTGCGCCGAATCGTCGAAGACCTCCTCTGGCTGGCCCGGGCGGACGACGAACCGGTTCTGGCGGACAGCAGCGACGTCGTGGACGTCGCCGACATCGCCGAGGCGTGCGTCCAGCGGTTCGGGGCGGTAGCGACGACGCGAGAGGTGACGCTCTCGGTTCGCCGTGCCGGAGCGGGACCGTTCGGCATAGAGGCGCCGCCGGACTGGCTCGACCGGTTGATCGGGGTGCTGGTCGACAACGCGTGCAAGTTCGCCGGCGCCGGCGGACGGGTCGAGGTCAGCGTGCGCGGTGCCGGCAACCGCGTCGAGCTCCGGGTGGACGATTCGGGTCCGGGCATCGCGGCGGACCAGCGCGAGGCGGTCTTCGACCGCTTCCACCGCGCCGACGACGCGGCCGCTGGGACGGGCCTGGGACTGGCCATTGCGGACTCGGTCGTCCGGGCGACGGGCGGCACATGGCACATCGGGGTTGCCGGCATTGGCGGCGCGCGAATGGAGGTCTCGTGGCGGAAGGCCACCGGTCGCCGGGCCCGCGCGGCGCCGCAGGGCGACGAGGTTCTTACGCGATCCTTAGCCTGAGGCCCGCCTGCGTCATCTGGCCGTCAGGCGCCGACCGTACGCTTGAAGGTGTGGACACGTGCCGCACAGTTGCGGGCGTCTGTGGGTCTGCGCTCCTTCGAGTCGCATGAAACCCGCCTGCAGCCCCCCGCTCCCCGCATGCTGAGCCCTCCTCTCGAGGACGTCGACGCCGAGCGCTCGCCGCCGCCCCGGTGCACGAGGCGCTCCCGGTCGCCGGTCCACCGGTGGCGGCGGCGCGTCGTGGCGGCCATCGCGGCCGTCCTGGCGGTCCTCCTCATTTGGCTGGCCGTCTCCCTCGGCAGCGCCCTGACGAACCCCGCGCTCGGCAGCTCGGCCGGATCACGGCTGGCCGAGTGGTTCCGCGAGCACGGCGGTGCCTCCATCGTCAATTGGGCCGAGAACGAGTGGTACTCGCGCCACCAACCCAAGGTGGGCGGCGCGCTGCCCGCCGGCGCCATCCGCCAGCCCACGAGCACCACGACGACGCCGGCCGCAGCCACGGTGGCCCACCTGCCGGCGCCGGCACCCATCGCCCCGCTGGCCAGCCCACCCGTCGCAGGAGAAGGGCAATGGTCGCCGGCGGGCCGCCCGGTCGACGGCGTGCCCGCGGTGTACGAGACCCTCATTCGGCCCAGCGCGATCCACACCAGCTACGTGGTCGGGGTGGCCTGGATGGACCCGATGCTCCTGAGGGCCACCCTGTACTCGGGCAGCCAGATCCCGGGCGGCGGTCCCTTCACCCATACGGCACCCATTTCGCCGGGCGACGCCACTTCGCTGGTCGCGGCGTTCAACGCCGGCTTCCTGATGTCCGCGGCCAACGGCGGCTACTACACCGACAGCAAGACGATCGTTCCGTTGCGGACGGGAGCCGCCTCGTTCGTCGTCAACAAGGACGGCTCGTTCGGACTCGGAGCATGGGGAACAGATGTCTCCATGACGCCGAACGTCGTCTCGGTGCGGCAGAACCTCGACCTGCTCGTCGACAACGGGCAGATTTCGCCGACCGCCTACGACGCCAACTCGTCCGCCTGGGGCGCCGCCCTGGCCGGCAACCTTTACGTGTGGCGCTCGGCCCTGGGGATCACGGCGAACGGCGCGCTCCTCTACGTGGGCGGTCCCGGTCTCGACATCTACAACCTGGCGAACATCATGGTGCACGCCGGCGCCGTCCGGGCCATGGAACTCGACATCAACACGGACTGGGTGAACTTCAGCACCTACCAGCCCGCGACGCCGACCGGGCAGGCGACGGCCGCCAACGGCACGGAGCTGGTGACCGGCATGTCGGGAGGTCCCGTGCGCTACTTCGAGCCCTGGTGGGCCCGGGACTTCATCACCGTGTCGGCGAGAACGAACAGCCGATGACCTCCGCGGCTCGGCCCACTCGGACCACCACCTCGTGCGGAGAGAGCGCACGGTCAGCTTGCACTCCATGAACAACTTCTTGCAGGCTTACGCGGTGCTCTGGCTCACCTTCTTGGGTATCGGGCTCTACGCGTGACCACGGGTGCGGCGGCGTCGACCCGGACGCTCGCCGGCTGGGGGCGCACTGCACCCGCCCGAGCGCGGGTGATCCGTCCTGGGAACGCCGCCGATATCGCAGCGGTGCTCGGGCAATCCACGGTGCCCGTCATCGCACGCGGCCTCGGCCGCAGTTACGGGGACGCCGCGCAGTGCGGGGGTGGCCTCGTGCTCGATTCGTCGGGATTGTCCCTCATCGGGCCCGTCGACGAACGCGGCACCGTGACGGTCGGTGCCGGTGTCAGCCTGCACGACCTGATGCAGCGCGTGATCCCTTCCGGCTGGTTCGTCGCCGTCACTCCGGGCACGCGCTACATCACCGTGGGCGGTGCGATCGCCGCCGATGTCCACGGGAAGAACCACCACCGCGACGGAAGCTTCGCCCGCCACGTCCTGGAGCTGGAGATCGCCACCCCCACCGGGACCTTCACGGTGTCACCGGAGCGAGACCCCGACCTGTTCTGGGCGACCGCGGGCGGCATGGGACTCACCGGCGTGTTGACGTCCGCCACCATCCGGCTGATCCCCGTTGAGACGTCGTGGATGCAGGTCGACAGCGAGCGCTTCCGAAGGCTCGACGACCTGATGTCCACCATGGAGAAAACCGACGATGACTTCCGCTACAGCGTGGCATGGCTGGACTGCCTCGGGCACCGGAACAGTGAACGGCGCTCCGTGCTGACCCGCGGCGACCATGCGCCGTCGGCCGCGCTCCCGGACCGGCTGCGCGGGCGCAGTCGCCAGACACCGGGCGAACCGGTCCTGCGCGTCCCGCGCCCCCTCCCCGGGCGGCTGGTCAACCGCTTCTCGGTACGCGCGCTCAACGAGGCATGGTTCCGGAGGGCAACGGACGTGCGGGGCGCGTTGCGGCCGCTCGCCTCGTTCTTCCATCCGCTCGACGGCGTCCGCGACTGGAACCTCCTGTACGGGCCCGAGGGGTTCGTGCAGTACCAGTTCGTGGCCCCGCCCGACCGGGCCGATGTGGTGGAGGACGCGGTGGAGACCATTGCCGCGTCGGGGCTTCCGTCGTTCCTCGCCGTACTCAAACGATTCGGGCCGGGCACGCCCGGCCCGCTCTCCTTCGCCCAAGAGGGCTGGACGCTGGCCCTCGACTTCCCGCTCGGTCCGCCCCGGCTGCCGGCGCTGTTGGACCAACTGGACGACCTGATCGCCGGTGCCGGAGGACGCGTCTACCTGGCCAAGGATGCGCGCCTCCGTCCTGAGCTCGTACCGGTGATGTACCCCCGCCTCTCCGAGCTGGACGCCATCTGCCGCCGCGTCGATCCCCGGGGGGTGCTGGCCTCGGACCTGTCGCGCCGGCTCGGCATCCCACGATGAACGACGCCTTCGGCCAGGCCCAGTGCGTCGTCGTGCTGGGGGGCACCTCGGACATCGCGGGCGCACTGGTCCGGATGCTGGGCGGTCGGCGGTGCCGCTCCCTCGTCCTGGCCGGCCGGGATGCAGCAGCCCTGGAACGCAGAGCCGACTCGCTTCGTCCCGCGGTCGCCCGGGTCGAATCCGTGCCCTTCGACGCGGCGGACCCGGCGAACGCCGAGAAGACAGTCTCCGCGTGCTTCGAGGCCGCTGGCGAAACCGTGGACCTGGTGCTCATGGCCGTCGGTGAACTTGGAGACGCCGAGCAGGACGGGGAGAACCCCGAGCGGGTGGCCCAGCTGCTGACGGTCAACGCGACCTGGCCAGCCGCGGCGCTCAGCGCGGTGGCCGCCCGCATGCGGTCGCAGGGCCACGGGCGGATCGTCGTGCTCTCGTCGGTCGCGGGATACCGGGTGCGCCGGGCCAATTTCGTCTACGGCGCGGCCAAGGCCGGGCTCGATGGCTTTGCCCTGGGACTGGCGGAGGCGCTACGCGAATCGGGGGTGAGCGTGCACGTCGTGCGGCCCGGCTTCGTCCATACGAAGATGACGGAGGGCCGGCCCGCCGCACCCTTCGCGGTGGACCCCGACCGGGTCGCCGACGACATCCTGCGCGGGATCGCACGTAGGCAGACCGTGATCTGGTCGCCACCGTTCCTCCGGTGGGTCTTCATCGGTCTCCGCCTGTTGCCGCAGTCCCTGTGGCGGCGTCTCCCCGGCTGACGCCGGGCGCCTGACGGGCGTCCGGCTCCGAGCTACCAACGATAGAAAGCGGTGACGCCCGGCACCCTCGCCGCGGCCGACGGCAAACCCCACCAGCCACAGGAGGAGGAAGATCACCGCGAGAATCCACAAAAAGTGGAGCGCGAACCCCGCACCGAAGAAGATCAGTAATGCAAGTAATAGCAACATGCAAACGCCGTTCCCCACGCGCAAACGCAGTCAACGTCCGTGACGGATCGTTGCGTGCCGACGCGTTACCACGAGCCGTTTGATGAAGAGGACTCGGGTAGGGACCGCTGGAGAAACGAATTCGAACAAGGAGCCGGAGATGACAGCAGTACGAGACATCATGACGCAGGGTGTCGAATATCTGAAGACCACAGAGTCGGCGACCGATGCGGCCGAACGCTTTGCCCAGCCGGACATCGGTGCTGTGCCCGTCTGTGACCCCGACGGGCACCTGGCGAGCATGGTCACGGACCGGGACATCGTTGTGAAGGTCGTGGCGCGGGGAAAGAACCCGTCGAAGATGCTCCTGGGCGAAATCGCCGACCAGGCGGAGGTCGTGACCATCGGCGCCGATGACGCCGTCGAAGAGGCGCTCGAGGTCATGAAGCACCACAAGGTGCGGCGCCTGCCCGTCATGGACGGCAACGAGGTGGTCGGCGTGATCAGTCAGGGAGACCTCGCCCGCAGCGTGCCCCGCGAGCAGGCCGGAGACCTCGTGGCGAGGGTCAGTACCTGATCCTCGGAGACGTGTGTTCATTCCTCTCCCGGCTGCGGTGGTGGGGGCGATGACCGATTGACCGCTTCACCTGTTGCGCGCTGGTCGGCCGGCACAGTCCAGGGACGCAGCACGAGCGCGATGGGCGGAAAGATGAGTACCGATAGCAGTGCGGCGCCGATGAGCGCTGCGGCCGTCACTTGGCTCAGAAGATTGAGAGACAGTCCGATCTCCGCGACCACCACGGGAAACGTGAGTGTGGCCGCCTGAAGGAAACCCACCGCGATGGCCGGCCTCGTCCCGAGGCGACGGCGATAGAGCAGCGCAGGAGTGCCGCGGACGACCAAGATGGCTATGACAAGGAGCGGAACGAGTTCGAGCGCCGAGGAGTGTCTGAAGAGCGCGTCGACGTTGAAATGAACGCCTGTCACCACGAAGAACACCGGAATCAAGAACCCGAAACCGATGGCATCGAGCTTGGCGTGGAACACCTCAATGTTCGGGCGGTCATCGCGGTCGGCGACGCGCAGTACGACACCTGCGACGAACGCCCCGAGCAAAGAGTCGACTCCGAACCCATGGGCCAGTCCGGCGAAGATCAACAGCATCACGAAGGCGCCGCGGACCCGCAGCTGGGAGGTCGAATCGTCATGTGCTCTGAGGACCCGGGCCATCCTTCCCGATCGCCAGAGGGCATAGAGTCCGATACCCGTCAGCACAGCCGCGACACCCATGATCACCACATAGAGGATTTGCTCTGGCGTCGACTTGGCATCAGCCGAGAAGAGAATTGTGAGCAGAAGCAGGGACGCGAATTCTCCGACGCTGCCCGCCAAGACCGTCAGTTGGCCGAATTCGGTATTGATCTCTCCCGCGTCACGAATGACCGGCACCAAGATGCCCAACGAGCTCGAGGTGAGGGAAAGCGCGATGAGGCGCAGATCCGCTGAACCCGTCGCGAGCGACGTGAGCCCGAGAGCGACCGGGAATGCCACGGCGATCGAAATCACGTAGGCGAGGCTGGTCTCACGAATCATCGGATCCGAAAAGTGCTTCGGATCGATGTCCTGACCCGCCAAGAAGAGCAGGAATCCGAGTCCCATCAGGTAGAGCAACTCGACGGCACCCTGCGGCTTGACCCACCC
This sequence comes from uncultured Acidimicrobiaceae bacterium, assembly GCA_963834405.1. Taxonomy (GTDB): domain Bacteria; phylum Actinomycetota; class Acidimicrobiia; order Acidimicrobiales; family RAAP-2; genus Bog-473. Next base: position 641,068 of record CAWIBX010000007.1, read on the forward strand.
AAGGCCCTGCGGCCCCACCGCCAGTCCTAGGAGAACTTCGAGCACCACAACCGGCAGGAGCCTTCGTGGCACGAGTCCGGCCAACAACGGTGCCACGAACGCAACGACCGCGACCACCAAGAGTCCGGTGAAGTCGAACGTGACCATTCAGATGCAGGTGGTGTCAGACGGTGAGCCCATTACAGACGTGATCACTTTAGGGATCACGCATGTGCTCAGCGTGGACGGTCCTGACCCCGTTCGGGTCTGCTCTTTCCGTAGGAACGTACCCCCTTGGCAGAGCGGTCTACTATCCGCCAGCACCGAGTCCTCCAGCACGGGTGGCGGAGTTTCTGGGTGCCGTGGGCGATCCTCGCCGAAGGGGAAATATGAAGGTTGCGATAGTGGGAGCGGGTGCGATGGGCTCGGTCTATGCGGGCTTACTGGCCAAGGCGGGGCACGAGGTATGGGCCATCGACATCTGGCAGGAGCACCTCGACGCCATCGCCACTTCGGGACTCGCGGTCTCAGGGGCGAGCGGCAACTATGTCGTTGAGGGCATCCATGTGGGACGGACGCCCTGGGAGGCGGCTCCGTGCGACGTGTGGGTCATCGCCACCAAGGCGGCGGCCGTCGACGGCGTGGCCGAAGAGATCGCTCCCTTGCTTGAGCCCGGAAACGTGGTGATGGCCTTCCAGAACGGTCTCGGAGCCGGGGAGCGCGTCGCTCGGTACATCCCCGAGAGCCACATCCTGATCGGGATCGCCGAGGGATTCGGCTCATCCATCCCAGAACCGGGCCATGTCCATCATGAGGGCATGCGGCTCATCCGGATCGGAGAAATGGACGGCGGCATGACCGAGCGCGTCCAGCGCGTCGAGCGACTCTGGAACGACGCCGGATTTAACGTCCGCGCGTTTGCAACAGTGAATGTGATGATTTGGGAGAAGTTTCTCTGCAACGTCACCCTCAGCGCGCCGTGTGCGGTGTTCGACGTCACCGTGGGTGAGTTGATGGCGGATCCCGCGGCATGGAAGGTCGCACTCGGATGCACAGCCGAGGCCTACGAGCTCGGCATCGCCAAGGGTGTCGAGTTCCCGTTTGACGACCCCTTGCAGTACGTGTCCGAGTTCGCGAGGACCATTCCGAACGCCAGCCCGTCTATGCGTCTCGACCATCTCGCGCGAAGACGGTCGGAGATAGACGTCATCAACGGCCAGGTCGTGACCCTGAGCCATGAACTGGGGTTGGCGGCCCCGTACAACGAAACGCTCTGCGCCGTAGTGCGCCGGCGTGAGTCCCGCTTCGCTTGAGATGGTTCCGGAGCAGCAGATCGGATTCTCGGCTCCCGCGCCGAAGATGCCACAGCGGGCCCCATGAGCCCGGTGCTTGAATCGTGCAGGACATGAGACGCTTCCTCACGCTGGCTGGGCCGACAGTTGTCGCCGCTCCCACCTCGAAATTGAGAGAATGAGGACTTGAACAGCTCCTCTGGCGCCGCCACACCCGTCGCCCCCCGGCATGACCTCGCTGCCACCACCGCCGAGCGTCGTGAGGCAGGTCGGCAGTCGCGTGTGCTCGCACCGCGCCATCGGATCGGAGAATGGGACGAAGCGGCTCGCGGACACGACGCACTCGAGACACTCGTGGCGCAGAACAGCATCCGCCTCCCCGAGCTGGTGCCGTTGCGCCACCAGCGAATGGCGCTCTCCCCGTGGAACTACTACCGGGGCGCGGCCGCGGTGATGGCCGCCGATTTGGCCTCGCGCCCGCACAGCCGGCTCGAAGTGCAGCTGTGTGGCGACGCGCACGTCCTCAACTTCGGCCTGTGGGCCACACCCGAGCGCAACCTCAATTTCGACCTACGCGACTTCGACGAGACGCTGCCCGGACCCTTCGAATGGGATGTGGCCCGGCTAGCCGCCAGCTTGGTCGTGGCGGCGCGTGACAGCGGGGTGCGACGTGCCCGAGCCGAGACCGGCGTCACGGCGGCCGTCGAGGCCTACCGGCGCAGGATGCGGCACTACGCCTCGCTGCCCGAGATGGACATCTGGTACGACGGCATGCAGGCGGAGCGGTTCGTCGGCTACTTCGAGCCGGCCGACAGGGGACAGGTGAAGATCCAGATAGAGAAGGGAAAGGCGAAACGCACCAGCCGCGGTACCTTCGCCAAGCTGACCACCATGACGCGCGGGCGGCGGCCACGTATCGCCACCGAACCGCCATTGCGGGTCACCATCGACGACGACGAGCAGGGGGACATCGTCGACCACCTGTTGGCGGGGTACCGCGAGACGCTCCAGGACGACCGCCGCGCGCTCTTCGACCGCTTCACCCCGGTGGATATGGTCCGCCAGGTGGTCGGGGTCGGCAGCGTCGGCATGGTGGTGTACCTCGTACTGTTGGCGGGCCGGTCCGGCTCGGATCCCCTGTTCCTTCAGTGCAAGCAGGCTGGGCCGTCCGTCTACGAATCGCACACCTACCCGAGCACCCTTGGTAACCACGGGGCCCGCGTCATCAGTGGCAAACGCATGGTTCAGAGCGCCACCGATATCTTCGTCGGCTGGAGTTCAATGGGTGGACGTGACTACTACGTGCGTCAATACCGCGACATGAAGATCATCCCCAAGACCGACCTCATCGCTCCGGTGTTCGTGCCGTTCGCCACCGCCTGCGGCAACACCCTGGCGCGGGCCCATGCACGATCAGGCGACCCGGTGGCCATCGACGCCTACATGGGTAAGGGCAACAATTTCACCAGAGCGATACGCCGCTTCGCCTTGCGCTATGCCGATCAGAACGACCGTGATCACGCTCGGCTGGTGTCTGCCATCCGGCGCGGCTTGGTCGAGGGCGACATCAAAGAAGTGATGCCCTAGTCTTGCAACTTGCTTAGGTATGGGGCGCCTCAGAACCTCGGTACGGAGGAGTACCGCCCTGTGATCCGATGGCTGTCCTGACATTCAGCGGACATAGTTCTCCCAAAGAGCTCAGCTCCAAGGGCGACTCGAGCACGTCTCTGTAGAACCGATCGTGGGCCCGCACTGTCAGCAGGAAGTCCAAGGTGTCGCTTCTAGGCCTGACCGACGAGCCTCTCTGCAACTTCGAACGACTGGGTCGGTAGGATCGAAAGGATTCCCTCGGTGACACGGAGGATCTGATGACCACGTTGATGACGATGGAGCACGCGGGTGACAGCGGGGCCGCGGTTGCTGAGGCCAACTACAGCCAGCGGTGGTGGATCCTCGCTGTCCTAGGGATCGCCCAGTTGATGGTCATCCTCGACGGCACCATCGTGAACATCGCCCTGCCCACCGCTCAGCACGATCTACATTTCTCCAACGCCGATCGTCAGTGGATTGTCACCGCGTATGCACTCGCCTTCGGAAGCCTGCTCCTGCTCGGCGGTCGTATCGGGGACATGGTAGGACGCAAGCGTGCGCTTATTGTCGGCTTGGTCGGTTTCGCAGCGGCCTCAGCCATCGGTGGTGCCTCGGTCAATTTCGCGATGCTCGTCATCGCTCGCACGATCCAGGGTGCATTCGGAGCCCTGCTTGCCCCCTCGGTGCTCGCCCTCTTGACCACCACTTTCACTGATCCGGACGAGCGTGGGAGGGCCTTTGGGATCTACGGGGCCATCGCCGGCGCTGGTGGCGCGCTGGGGCTCCTTCTCGGCGGCATCCTCACCTCCTACGCCTCATGGCGATGGACGCTCTTCGTCAACCTCGTGTTTGCCGCGATCGCCATCATCGGCGCCCTGCTCTGGTTGAAGACGGACGAGGGCGTCGACCACGATCCGCTGGACCTGCCGGGCCTCTTCCTGGTGGCGGGCGGTCTCTTCTGCCTCGTCTTCGGGTTCTCGCACGCGGACACCACGGCGTGGAAGAACCCCTTCACCATTGGCTTCCTCGTGGCCGGGGTGATTCTCCTCTCTGGGTTCGCGTATTACGAGACCAGGGCGAGGTACCCACTGCTCCCACCGCGGGTGCTGCTCAGCCGAACGCGGGGCGGATCTGTGCTGACGATGCTGTTCGCCAGCGTAGGGATCTTCGGTGTTTTCCTGTTCTTGACCTACTACCTGCAGGGCACGCTGGCGTTCAGCCCCGTGAAGACCGGCGTTGCGTTCCTCCCCCTGGTGGCTGCATTGGCCGCGGTGGCCCAGATCTCCAATCGCGTCCTGCTGCCGCGGTTCGGACCGAAGCCGATTGTGCCCATCGGGTTGCTCGTGTCTGCTGCAGCGATGTTCGGACTCCACCTGGTCGGGTTGCACTCCTCTTACGCCTCCCACGTGCTTCCTTATCTTCTGTTGCTCGGGGTCGGGTTCGGACTGAGCGTCGCTCCCGCGTTCAGCACAGGAACTCTCGGATTGGCGCCGCAAGATGCCGGCGTGGGATCCGCCACCCTCAACACGGCCCAGCAAGTTGGGGGCTCTCTGGGCACGTCCCTGCTCAACACGGTGGCCGCCGGTGCTGCCACGTCCTTCTTGGTCGGCCGGGCCGTGTCTCCGGCAAATCTCCAGGCCGCTCTCGTCCATTCCTACACGACTGTGTTCCTGTGGTCCTCGGTGATCTTCGTGGCTGGAGCCGTCGTTGCCGGCTTGGTGCTCCAACGTGGCGACCTGAAGTCGCTGGCGTCGGTACAACCCATCGCGACGGACGAAACGGGATTCAAAGAAGCGCCTCGAATCCACGTCTGTCGCGTGCGGATAGCTTGCCGGTAGAGGTGGCTTCAAAGGAATCGGCACGTGCGTCAGAGTGACGGCCCGCTTGGCCGGTTGTCCCCGGCCGCCAGGCAGCGACTGATCCCGACCGCCCCACCTGCGTGGGTGCAGCCGATGTTGGCCACCCTCACCAAGAAACGTTTCTCGGACCCCGCCTGGATCTTCGAGCGCAAGCTCGACGGAGAGCGCTGCCTCGCCTTCCGCGCCGGCAAGGAGGTGCGCCTCTTGTCGCGCAATCGGAATGCGCTCAACAACCACTATCCCGAGATAGCCGACGCCCTGACCGGCCAAGCGGGCCCGAATCTGGTGTTGGACGGAGAGATCGTGGCCTTTTCGGGTGGTGAGACTGACTTTTCGCGGCTGCAACGTCGCATAGAGGTTGGCGATCCGACGCGGGCGCGTCGGACGGGAATCGCCATCTTCTACTACCTGTTCGACATCGTGTACCTTGACGGCTTCGACCTGACGGCCCTCGCCCTACGGGATCGCAAACGTCTCCTTCGGAATGCGGTCTCGTTCGGGGGCCCGTTGCGCTACACGCCTCATCGCAACACGACCGGCGAAACGTACTACGAGCACGCCTGCCGAAACGGCTGGGAGGGCGTGATGGCCAAACGGGCCGATGGCCCCTATGTCCACAAGCGGTCGACCGATTGGCTGAAGTTCAAGTGCCAGCAGGGCCAGGAGCTCGTGATCGGCGGCTTCACGGAGCCGAAGAACACTCGGGAGGGCTTCGGGGCACTCCTTCTCGGCTACAACCGAGGCGACGACTTCGTATACGCCGGCAAGGTCGGAACCGGCTTCGACCAACGGACCCTGTCGGGCCTGCGCCTTCGCCTCGACGCCCTCGAGATCGACCGGCCCTCCTTCACTGCCGGAGATCCCCCTCGTATCGCCCACTGGGTGCGTCCCGAGCTGGTAGTCGAGGTTCGCTTCAGCCAGTGGACGCCCGACGGCCGGCTTCGTCACCCGAGCTTTCTCGGCGTCCGCGACGACAAGGAAGCGCGGGATGTCGTCCGCGAGGAGGCCCTGTGACCTTCGCCGATATGCGCAATCCATCGTCGCTCGTCGGCCGTAGAAGACACATGACCAATCGAGGTTCAACAGTTCACCCGAAGTGCGCACGACCCCTCGTGCGCGTCGCGGTTGGCGCTGTTTTTGCTATCGGGACCGCCGCAATCGGGTTCTGAACGCCACCCCTTTCGTGTGGTGGGCAACTGCACTCCAGGCCGATAGGCGGAGCGCCTTGAGGGTCCCGACCGATTCGGCGTGCTCGGTGGTACGTCGCGGCACCCTGGTCAGTTCACTCCGCATTGCCATTCCTTCTTTCCCTCCCCCAAGGGCACCGATGCACCCCGAACTACTACGAGCCCTCGCCAAGGCCAGACATGAGGATCTCCTCAGCGGTCCTCATCGCCGGTCGGCAAGGATCCGACCAGACGACCGTGCACCACGGTTCGCTCGTTCGCGACGTCGGGTAGGCCTAATGCTCATTTGGGCGGGTGCTCGCTTAATGCGTGACCTCCGAGCCGCACTGGATCTTGCTCATGAATAGTCGGGATAGCACTCCGGCCGCGACCCTCACCTTGGCCAGGTGGTCTTAGCCCCTACACTCCGTTCGCCTGTAGCAGAGGTGTCTACTACCCACCATCGGCCCCGAATCTGGTGTCGGCAGACTGACTGCCTCCCATGGTGGCCATGAGGCTGACCATCGGCGGGGACCCAAGGTAGGCGTCCCAATAGCCAGGCGTGAACGAGGAACGTCCTTCCGGAGAGACCGTCGGCATCACCCAGTCGAACGAGGTGAACCCGGCAACCTTGAACTCCTGTCGGTAACCCTCGGTCGGCAGGTAGTAGTTATCAATCTCGAACACGGTTCCGTCCGGATTGTAAAACCGGTATGTGATTGTGCTGCCATCCTGCGGCTCCGATGCACCCAACTTGACGAACCCATACGGCCGGTACCGGTTGAAGTGTTCGCGCGGATTAGCCGGGTAGTCATTGCAGCCGATGACACAACCGCCGGGGCGGAGGAGCCCAGCCACGCCCTGTACCAGGGAGCGAAGCTCCTCGCGGTTGCGGGCATAGTTGAACAGGAAGGAGCAGAGGGCGATATCGAAGTGCTCACCGAGATCCACGGTTGCCACGTCGGCCAAGACATACTCCGCGCCGAGTGGCACAGCCTCCTCCGCTCTTCGAGCCAAGGAGACCATCTCGGGCGAGATGTCCACTCCGACCACGCGGCCGGCGCCTCGGCGAAGAAGTTTGCGAGAATAAATGCCGTCGCCACAGGCGAGGTCCACGACCGAGCACCCTTCGAGATCCGGAAGGAGCGCGAACATTGAGTGCTCTTCGACGTGGAGACGGAAGGGCAGACGCTTGGATTCCTGGTATTCCCGGCCTATGCTGTCGTACTCCGCGGCCACGTGGTCGAAGTCGGACATTGCGGGCAGATAGTAACGGCTGGCCGTCAAGTGGCGGTTCAAGCTCGCTGTTCCTCAGGGTGCCCGGCGCCTCCCCCAACGTCGAGTCGAACGTTGACCCGGTTCTGGTTAGTGCAACCGCGACTGCACCGACAACGCTTTAGAGTCAGGCGATGACTTCACCCGACGGCCCCACCCTCACCGTCTTCACGGCTCCGTGGTGTCCCCACTGCAAGCGCGTGAAGAAATTTTTCGCCGCGCACCGGGTCCCGTACGACGTGGTCGACATCGACGAGAACCCAGAGAGTCTCGAGCGTCTTAAAGCGCTACAGAACGGAGGGCAAATCATCCCCACGGTCGTTTACGCGGATGGGACCCACGACGTGAATCCGAGCGACGAGACCTTGGCCAACCGCATCGGACTTACCCTCGAGGCCGATCGGTCGACCTACGATCTCGTAATCATCGGCGGCGGGCCGGCGGGGCTGGCGGCCGCTATCTACGCCGCTCGTGAAGGCATTGATTCCATCGTCGTCGACGGCAGTGCCCTAGGTGGCCAAGCGGGAATTAGCGACCGAATCGACAACTATCCGGGGTTCCCTGAAGGAATATCGGGAACCGAGCTCGCCGAGCGATTCGTGACTCAGGCGCGACGCTACGGCGTAGAACTCCTCTCGGCTGTGTCGGTCGCAGCGCTCGAGACCGATGGCGAGAACTTAGTTACGTCACTATCCTCTGGGCAGCAGCTCAGCTCCGCCGCGGTAATCGTGGCCACAGGGTCGAAGTATCGCAACCTCGACGTTCCGGGTGAGGACGAGCTCATCGGCAGTGGCGTTCATTTTTGCGCCACGTGTGATGGACCCTTCTACAGGGGGGCCGATGAAGTCGTTGTTATCGGGGGCGGTAACTCGGCCTTGGAGGAGGGACTGCACCTGTCCGAGTTCGCCGAACGGGTGCGAGTGCTCGCACGCTCCGATCTCTCTGCCTCATCTGTTCTCCAAGATCGTGTCCGCTCCGATCCCCAGTTCACGATCCACACCGGTGTGAATATCGTGGCGCTGGAGGGTGAGGAAGGCCGATTCTCCGCCGTTGTGGCCCGCGACCGCGCGAGCGGCGAGACCTATCGCTACCCCGCCGCCGCAGTATTCGTCTTTATCGGCCTCCACCCGAACACTGGATTCCTCGATGACACGGTGGAGCGGGACGCCGGCGGGTTCCTCGTCACGAGCCCCACCATGGAGACCTCGGTGCCGGGCGTTTTCGCCGCCGGTGACGTGCGTTCAGGGTCGACGAAGCAACTGGGATCGGCAGTGGGTGACGGCATCGCCGCTCTCCTCATGACGCGCCGGTACCTCGAGGTCCATCGCCATAAGGCGGTGGCTCTGGTCGACGCCTGACCAGGCGTTGATCTCTCGAATTCTCAAGAACGCCGAAGATTGGGCTGCCGCAGCTGAAACGAGGATCCTCAGTTGGCCAGGTTGGATCGATTCTCCTCACCACTCGTGAGTCTTGGTCGCGTCCAGCCAGTCCCATTAGGTGTCGGGTCGGTCCGTGTAGATACCTCCCAGTCCTGAGTGGATCTCTATCCAGTCGGCTCCGTCGTCCCCGGCCGTCCAGGAGTAGAGGGCGTCAGGGGAGAAATAGCCCATTCCGGCGGTGACACGCTGGCTACCGAAACGCAGCTCTCCTCGGAGGACGTAGTTGACCTGGTAGGTCCCGTGCCGGTGCGGCTTGACCCGTTCACCTGGTTTGGCCGACTCGTGGTAAACGCAGAGTCGGTCCGTCTGAACCAGCGTGCGAGTGACAAGGTCGCGACCGAGCACTTCGAACAGCTCCTCGGCGCCGGGAGCACCGGCCAACATCTCCTCGTTGGTTTGGCCGGGGACGGAAGCGACGTCGAAGACGAACGGGCGCAGGGTGTCGGCCACCGGCTCAGTGTTCCACAGCGCCATCCGGCGATGCCATGGAAGCTCTCCGAGGCGGTTCTCCGACTTTCACGAGTACTCTCCGCGGGGCCGGTAACCGACTAGGGAGGTTCCTCTTTTGCGAGTCCGTTCGGACCGCAAAGGAGATGTGTTGGCCATCGCCCAAGACGAACGATGCGAAAGGAAGCAGACTCATGCCCGACGAAGCAGACTCATGCCCGACAGCGAAGTAGGTAACTTTGGCTCTTCCGTCGACAATCGTCACCTTCTGCTGATCGGCGCCGGGCCGGGTCTTGGAATGGCCGTTGCTCGTCGCTTCGCCGACGGCGGTTATCGAGTGACCTTGGTGGCTCGCACCACGGACGGACTCCGCGATCTCGCTGACGGCCTGGCTGACACCGGAGCCCAGATTGGCACGATTGCGGCAGATGCCAGCGACCCCGAGGCTCTAGGAGCTCGGATGGCTGAGCTCTACAACGAGCAAGGTGCGCCAGGGGTCATCATCTACAACGCAGTCATGGGCGCTCCGGACACGCTTCTGAGCTCGAGCGCCGAGCACCTCCAGACGGCCTATACGGTCGACGTCATCGGCGCCATCGTCGTGACACAGGTCGCTGCCCCAGCCATGCGGGCGGCCGGCTCGGGCACCATCATCGTGACGGGTGGTGGTTTCGCAGACCATCCGATCCCAACCCTCGCGACCGTTTCCCTCGGCAAAGCAGCGCTCCGATCCGCTGCCACCATGCTCGGATCCGATCTGGAGCCCGATGGCATACGCGTGGCGACATTGACGATCGCCGGGCAGATCGTTGCAGGCACCGCCTTCGATCCCGAGAACATCGCGAAGCGCTATTGGGAGGTCGTCCACACTGACGGTCCCTGGCAGGCGGAGTTTCGCTACACCGGCGAATAGGACTCGAGAGAGGCGACCGCTCGATCACCGAGTTCGTCGAGCGACCAGTCGCAGAAGGAAGCAGACAACTTCCTCGCCCCGAGCCGAAGGTGATCGACGGCCTCGACAGCGAGCATCCCTGATCATCGGCCGGCCCAGGAGCTCGGCGTCGCGCCACGGCGAGACCGGTGCCTGATTGCGTATCTCCAAAAGCCAAGGTGCCGTTTCACGTTCTGCCGGCGCTCCCAAAAATCATCGCTCCTTGCCGCCCATGGCTTTATCTGGCTATGCCAGACTCGGAATTTACAGTCATAAGGCTGACTGTGGTGCACTGCCGACCGGGGGTAGCCATGACGTCCGACGAAACCGCCCACAGAGATCCTTCTGGGAGCCGCCACTGGCATATTGCCCACGGCTGCGCGACGGGCCTGTGTTTGAGCGTCGTTCTCGCGGCGTGCGGAGTATTACCGAGCTCAGCGTCACCCGCGTCGTCCGGTACCTCGACGTCGGTGAGCACCTTACGCGCTCTGTCCGGAATCACCGTAACCGGGCCTGTTCCGATTGGTTCTCCGACCTTCAATAACACCCTCTATGGCACTAATTTCGATCTTTCCAAGGTCGGTTACGCCAAGTCCCAGTTCTTCGTCTCAGGCACCGCTCACTCCTACGTCCCCGCGCAGCCCCTGACGAGCAATGGCAAGTGGAAGGTCACGACCGGGGTGAGTGCGCCGTACAAGACACGGGTCGCCGTGTACCGTCCGATCAACCCGAAGAAGTTCAATGGCACGGTCGTGGTCGAGTGGCTCAATGTGAGCGGCGGCACGGACGACGCCCCTGACTGGACGCTTTCACATAACGAACTGGTCCGCGACGGCTTCGCCTGGGTGGGGGTGTCGGCCCAAGAAGTCGGGGTGGCCTCGGCGAAAACGACCGATCCCACCGAGTACTCGTCGCTGTCGCACCCGGGCGACAGCTTCTCGTACGACATCTTCTCGCAGGCTGGCCAAGCGGTGCGCGAGGACGCCCCAAAAATCTTGGGTGGTTTGCGGCCTCACAGGGTCATTGCCGTGGGTGAATCGCAGTCGGCGGGCCGCCTCATGACGTACATCGATGCCGTACAGCCGATTACGCACGTCTATCAAGGTTTCCTGGTCCACAGTCAGTTCGGTACCGGTGCTCCACTTTCCCAAGCACCACAGACCAACTATGTCGCTCCGACTCCGACCACGATCCGCAGCGATATCGGAGTTCCGGTTATGGAATTCGAGACCGAAACCGACGTTGACAGCAGCAATCTGACTGACCGCCTGCATTACGGCAATCCTAAGTGGTTCCGACTCTGGGAGGTAGCGGGTAGCTCGCATTACGACTACTACGGCCTCTCGATCGGTCCCAATGACACCGGCAATGGTCAGGGGGCAGTGAAGAACCTGGCTGCCATGCAGAATCCGACGCGCACTCCGGTCGGAGGCTTCAACTGCACCGTTCCGATCAACACCGGTGGAACGCACTGGGCACTCAACGCCGCGGTCTACTGGCTCAACAGGTGGGTCGTGACAGGTATTTCGCCGCCCCGGGCACCTCTCCTGGCGACGACCCATGTCTCGCCAGTGGTGTTCAAGCTGGATGCGAACGGAAATGCCATCGGAGGCGTGCGTACTCCACAGGTCGACGCGCCGATCGCCGCTCTGGGCAGCCAAGGCAACAGCGGCGGCTTCTGCGTGCTCTTCGGCTCCACCGTGCCTTACAACGCGGCTCACCTCGCCAGCCTGTACAAGACCCACGCCCAGTTCGTCGCGGCCTGGGCCCGTGCAGTGAAGAGGGAAGGTGCGAATGGGTTCCTGCTCCGGGCCGATGCCACTGAGCTATTGCACTCGGCAGTGGTCTCGCAAGTCGCACGGCGCGATGGCTGAGTCGATTCGTACTGTCTTCGGCCGATTAGGTAGAGGCCGGAAACGATCAATCGTGTCGCGGCAGCCGCAGCCCGATGGGTGCAAAATCTCGGTTGGTTCCGTGCCGGCGTCGATCGCCTCGAATGCCCGGGGGCTACGCGCGCGGATGACAGCGGTCTCCGGATTGACGATCGTTATCGCCAGCTCCGCACGCAGTCGACCTCGGGCAGCTTGGTCCTTCGTCTCCCACAAGGCGCTTGATCGATCCCGGATCGTCGTGATGGCTCTGATTAGTTCTTTGGTCGTCGTAATTCTCCCCGCATCACCGAGCGGGGCCCAGAACGCTCCGGTCGCCTACACGATGCAATCCCAGCAGATCGGCCCGTCGCAGTTGGTGGTCGCAGCCTTGTATCGACCGACCACCACCACGCCCAACGAGTCGACAGCCCTGATTGTGGTGCACCAGATCCCCGTCGGCGCCGAGCTCCCATGCCCCCAGTTGGCCCAACGAGGCTTCACCGTCGTATGCACCGACGAGACCGGGACGACGTGGGACCAGCTGGCCCAGGGCGTCGGGTACGGCGTTTCCTACGCCCGGTCGCTGCCGGACATCCACCACGTCGTGCTGCTGGGCTGGAGCGGCGGAGGCTCCATGGTGGCCTACTACCAGAACGTCGCCGAGAACGGAGTGGCCGTGTGTCAAGCTCCCGAACGGCTCGATCCGTGCACCAGCTCACTTTCAAGGCTGCCACGCGCTGACGGCGTGGTGTTTCTCGACGCCATTCCGGGGTTGGCCTTTTCGTTCATGTCGGCGCTCGATCCCGCGACCGTCACGCCTGCTGGCCTCACCAGCCAGGTCACGCCGTCCCTAGATCTCTTCAGCCAGCGAAACGGCTACAACCCCGATCCCAATCAGTCATCGAAGTACTCCCCGTCGTTCATCAGCCGTTACACGCAGGCCCAGGGTCAACGCGAAGCCGCCTTGGTCAGTGCCGCGCAGCGCCTTGAGAAACAGTCCACCAAGGGTCTTGGGAACCCCAATGAAACGGCGTTTCCGGTGGGACACGACGCTGCTCGTATCTGGCAGCAGGACACCAGCCTCCTCTCTCACACCAACGGCACGCATCTGCTGATCACGCCGACGAGTCCGAACGGCAAGCTCCAGGTGGTCCACTCCGTGCGGGTACCCTCGGACAGCCCGGTCCCCTCCTCACCCCAAGCCGACGACTCCGCCCCGACCGGCTACCCCGTCGGCACCTTCTTGTCCGAAGACGCCATCAAGGCACCCGACTATCACCTGACCGCCGATTCCATAGCGGGGGTCGACTGGGCCTCCTCCAACACCTCCACGGTCCTCAACGTTCAGGGCATCACCGTTCCTTTGCTCATGATGTCGATGTCTGCGCACTACTGGGTCGTGCCCTCGGAGATGTACTACCGAGCTGCGCACAAGTCGAAGGACAAGACGCTCGCGTACGTCGAGGGCGCCGAACATACGTTCAACCCATGCACCATTTGTCAGACCTCACCCAATGAATTCGGTGACACCGAAACCGAATTGTTCAACTACGTGGCGAATTGGCTTGAGGCGAGGTACTAACTTGTCTTGCTGAACCCAATATGACCTATGCAGCCGCGCCCGCCACGGCAGTAACAAGTCGCTACGCTCGCAACGCACGCACTTCGGCCGATCACCCGCCGAGAGCCTTGATGATCATCTGCGCCATCACCTTGGGCCCAAGAGCCGTTGGGTGGTGAGCAAAGCACGTGACGCCGAACACGTACTTGGCGCCCTGCGTCCATTGTTGTGACGGCGGTGCGCAGACGGTGTGATCTCCCTTGACGGCGTAGGGGTTCCGCCGGTCGAGTTCTGCCAGGAGTTTCTCTTCGAGGACCCGGGCGAACCCTGTGGGATCGGACCTCGCATGGGCACACCGTTGACAGGTTCCTCACGTTTCGCCATAGTCTGCGAGGAGGGGTCTGCAGTGTCGCCGCGGCGTAGCATGCTCGAGGGAAGCTGCACAAGGGAGGGTCGGCCTCATGGTTAAGACGGCAATTATCTCGGTCGACGGTCACGTGAAGGCGTCACGGGCCGGGTACCGGGACTACATCTCGAAGAAGTACCTCGAGGCCTACGACGAGACCGTGAAGGAGGCCGAGGAGCAGGGCATCCCTGACGCCGGCAATTTGAACCCTGAATACGGGTTCGATGCGCAGTGGGACTCCACGGCGCGCTGGGAGACCATGGAGGGCCAGGGTGTGGTGGCCGAGGTCTTGTTCCCTAACGGCCAGCCGTTCCAGATCAACCGTTTCGAGGACATCGGCCGGGCCTCCAACCCAGAACTCGAGGCCGAGGGCCGGCGGGCCTACAACACGTGGCTGGCCGACTTCTGCGCCGAGACCCCCGGCCGGCGCGCGGGCCAGGCCGTGGTTTCGTTCAATGACGCCGACCAGGCCATCGCCGATGTTCATTGGGCCAAGGAGCATGGCCTCGGCGGGATCATGATGCCCGCTCTCCAACCCGGCGGCATCAATTTCTTCGACCCGGTGCTCGATCCGATCTGGGCCACCATCGAAGAGGTCGGCTTGCCGATCAGCCAGCACGGTGGCGCCGGCCTTCCCGGCTACAGCGCTCCGGGCTTTGCCATGATCCTCACCATCATGATCGAGAACGCCTTCTACTCGAACCGCTCGATCTGGCAGATGATCGCCGGCGGGGTCTTCGACCGCTTTCCCGGCCTCAGGGTGGCCTTCGTCGAGACCCAGCTCATGTTCCTGACGCCAGCCATTGAACAGCTCGACATGAGCTTGAGCATGGGTGACGACTGGATGGCGTTCGCCCGGTTCATGCAGAGGGAGCGCACTGTCGCCAACCAGGCCAGCGACTATATCGGGGTCAACTGCTTCGTCGGGGTGTCACCCTTCGATACGAAGCAGGCGCCGATCGATCAGCTCGTGGGCAAGGACGCTGATCAGAGTCCGCTGCCCGGCTTCCACATCGGCGCCGAGGCCGCCATGTTCGGTGTGGACTATCCCCATTTCGAGTCCTTCGTGCCGAACACGTCCGAGAAGGTGGCCTCGCTCGTCGACAATCCCAGCGTGACCGAAGAAGATGCCAACAAGGTCCTTTTCCGAAACGCCGCCGAGCTCTACGGCTTCGACCTCGAAATGCTCGCGCCCCACTTCGATCGGGTCGGCTTCGACATAGCCGACGTGCTCACGTCAAGCTCGGCCTAACGCGGACGACCAAGCGATCGGAAGAGCCGGCTCCTAGTCACTCGGTCACGGAAGCCGGCGAAGACCGCCGACTCGCTCTTCGCGTCGTAGTGCACCATGTCCTGCGCAGTGGCTTTCGTCGAAGATGTGGGAGTGACCGGTCTGAGCCTCCCAGAGCTCAGGTTCCCGCGGCTTGGCCCCCGTCGATGTGGAGCGTCTCCCCCGTGACAAAAGTGGCTCGCTCGAGGTAGAGCACACCATCGACAACATCGCTGATTTCGCCGAGCCGGCCGAGGGGATGAAGTTCTGCCATACCCGCATAGGGGACGGCCTCATCCGTCGTCCTTATTACTCCCAGAGACACAGCGTTGACCCGAACCCCGCGCGATGCGTACTCAATCGCGAGCGATCGCGTGGCGGCGTTCAAACCCCCTTTGGTGAGGGCAGTCAGTGCGGCTGGTGTTCTGCTGTCGGCCTTGTCCACGAGGCTGGTCGTGATGTTGACCACATGGCCGCTTCCCTGCGAGACCATCTGACCAATGACTCGCTGGGTCACGTAGAAGAACCCGGCCAAGTTCACCGAGGTGATCAAGACATACTCCTCGAGCGTGTAGTCCGTGAAGGCCTTGCCGATGAACACTCCCGCGTCGTTGACCAGGCAGTCGATTCGTCCGAACCGATCGAGAGCTTGCTCCACCAAGTTTTCAGCCGTCTGCTCTTCGGTGATGTCACCCCTAACCGTGAGAAAGTCATCCTCGTCAGCGGCGCCGATCGATCGGGAGGTTGCGACAACGGCATATCCATCTCGGCGGAAGCCAGAGACCAGCCCTGCGCCAATGCCCTTTGAACCGCCGGTGATAATCGCGACGCGCCGGTCTGACGGCGAAGGTCTGGCCTGTGCAGTGGCGCCGAGTGACGAGTTCATTCGACTAGGTACACCTCATAAATCACGCCTCCTGGTTGGCGCCCGGCGACGCTGATGAACACGCTCTTGTTCATCCAGTCGAGACCCGGCGCCGCCGTTTCGATCTGTGTCGTTGTGCGGAAAATATATTCGCTGGCATCGACGTCCTCTCCCCGACCGAGGCGGGCCAGAACCTCAGCGCTGCCGTGGCGCACTCCTTGCGAACGGACGTACAGCAACTCGTCGTGATCGGACCGCAGTGTGTAGCGGATGTCTCCGAGCGCCGTGCCGTCTGGCAGGATGATCTGCCAATCGGCGCTGGCTCCGGGTAGAAGTGAGCCGTTGAGTTGAGGCCCGGTGAATTTCCCACCGGTCAAGGGCACGATTCGCCGTCGGCCCTGCGTCACGTTCGCTCCATCGAGGGCCTCACCCAGGCTCGCCTCCAACCGGAAGATCTTGGTCAAGCGAGGGTCGGGAAGCCGCGCGCTCATCATGCACCCCTTGTCAGCCATTCGGACACTGGTACTGCGGGTCGTTCGGATGCTGAAGGAGCGGAGTGGTCGTCGTCCGCATCCATTCATACAACGGCAGAGCAGATAGAAGTTCGTCGAGTTCCTGTCGACTACTGGCTCGATAGAGGCCAAGGACTATCGCTCGGGAGCCATCGAGGGAGGCCTTCCACAGCCGGATGAGCCGTCCCTCGCCCGCCAGCGCCTCTGCCGCGGCAGCTTCGGCCCTCTGGCGGTCTTCGATCTCGGACTCGGCAACCTCGCCCGGGATATCCAGCTGAAACTGGACGAGAAACTCCATCGGAGACGCCTCCTTACTACTGAATCACACGTAGTGACTTGCCAAGTCGAGCCGAATGTCGCGGGTGTTGGCGCATACGTCACTGAGAGTCGTCACCGGAGTCAATGCGGACCGGAGCCTGGCTACCCCGTCTCACCGAGGAAGCTGAGCATTGCCTCGTTGACCTTGTCGGGGTAGGTCCATCCGATGTTGTGCGGACCACCCTCGACCGGGACGAGCCTGCAGTCCGCGATCAGCGCCGGAAGCCGCGCCGCCGTGGACGCGAACGGAAGTATGCGGTCCTCCGTGCCGTGCAAGACCAGCACCGGAACGTCGACCTTCGGCAGGTCGGGGCGGAAATCGGTCAGCCAGGTGTCGACGCACGCATACGTGGCATAGGGAGAGCAGCCGGCCGCTACGTTGAAGCTGGCCTGCCATGCGCGATCACTAATTCGGGTACCACCGAGGACATCGACGTTGTAGAAGTTGTTCAAGAAGCTCTCGAAGTAGGCATACCGGTCGGCAACGATTGCCGCCTCGATGTCGGCAAATACCTTGTCCTCCACGCCCTCGGGATTGTCGTCGGTTTTGAGCAGGAACGGCGGGATGGCCCCGAGCAGAACGGCCTTTCGGACACGCGCCGAACCAAAGGTGGCGAGGTAGCGAATCACTTCCCCAGTTCCCATCGAGAAGCCAACGAGGACGACGTCCCTCAGATCGACGTGGTCCATCAGCGCTTTCAGATCACCCGCGAAAGTGTCGTAGTCATACCCAAGGATCGGCTGGCTCGACCGGCCGAAGCCACGGCGGTCGTAGGTGATCACTCGATATCCATTGGCGAGCAGATCCCGCTCCTGTCGTTCCCAGGAGTTGCCATCTAGTGGATACCCATGGATCAGCACGATCGGGTCGCCGCTGCCGTGGTCCTCGTAGTGGGTCTCTATCGGGGCACCGTTCTCGATGCCGACGGTTGTGAAAGGCATTGCGTCTCTCCCTTCTGGGTCCCCACACAGTGCGGGTTCGAGTCTCGGCAGGCACCACCCCAGCCGTCACGCCGGCGACAACCGGGGTGGGTGCGCGATCGGTTAGGCAGGCAGATCACACCCTGCCAGGGAGCCGAGTGGTGACCTCTTGGACCAGCCAGAGATTGCCGTCGGGGTCGCTGAAGGAGCAGAAAGACCCGTAGCTGGTGCGCTCGGGGTCAGGGCCGGGTTGCCGCGCCTCGACGGGGAATGGTGGGCCGTGCCACATGTCACTCACGTCGATGCCGAGGGCCACGAGCTCGTCATGAGCCACCTTGATATCGGAGACGGTGAGGCCGGCCTCGGCGGAGCCCGGCGTGGCCGTCGTGAGTCCTGTGCCGAACGTGATCGAGGTTCCGGAGCCTGGGGGTGTGAATTGGACGATGCAGAGCCCCTCTAGTGGCGCTGCGTCATCATCGAGCCTCCAACCCAGTTGCTTGTAGAAGCTTTTTGCTCGGTCGACGTCGGAAACGGGGATGATATCGACTTCGAGGTTCATGTTGGGTGCTGCGGTTGCGCTCATGGCTCTCTTGCTTTCTTGAATTGTCGGTCCCGGACGCATCGCGTGCGGATGGGCTCGCTTTGGCCGGGAGTTCAGTGTCGTCCTCTGCGTGGCAACGCAAGGGTCCTACACCCCACTTAACGCCTGTCCACGTCTTGGGTCAACGACTTATGACCAACAGTGGTAGGCCGCGCCTATCACGCCATGACCGCTGTACCATCGCCCGCGTGGAACTCCGGCAGCTGACCTACTTCGTCGCCGTTGCCGAGGAACTGCATTTCGGTCGGGCCGCCGAACGGCTTCACCTCGCGGGACCTTCGCTGTCTCAGCAGATCAGCAACCTCGAACGTGAGCTTGGGACACAGCTCCTGGTCCGCGACCGACGCCATGTTGAATTGACCCCCGCCGGCTCCCAATTCCTGACCGATGCTCGCGAGGTCTTGGGGGCGGCTGCCCGTGCGTTCGATCGAGCCCGCAAGGGGGGTGGAGAGTTACCTGTACGACTCGGCTATGTCAGTTGGTTGCCTCCCGAGGGGTCGACGAGTGGGTCCTCCCCTCACACACGCAGGTGACGCGGGTGGCCGAAGGCAGCCTGGACCTGGCCATCGCCTGGATTGAAGAAGCCGACATCGAACGACACCACTTGGCCGCCCACCTCTTATGGTACGAACGACTCGAAGCCGTCATGCCACGGGCACATCGGGCGACTCGTCAAGAAGGCGTCTCAGCCGCCGAGGTCACGGTGCTCATTGATGTTGACGAAGCGTCGTGGTCATCGTGGATCGGTACGCGTCTGCATTCGCGACTGCGAACGAAGCGTCAGTGAGCAACATCGACGACGGCGGCGTTGCTGGACCTGCATTTTTCGACCACGTTGCCCGTTTGGGGCGGCCGGTGCTCGAATCACCAAAACGTCACGCGCGCCGATGCCCCCGACGTTGACCCGCCGGCCTGTCATATCCCCGGTGCCTCTGTGGGCCTGGACACTCTTTCACCGCGCCGATGACACCCGGCCGATGGTGGCTCGTGCGACCCGGGCTTTGATAGACCACGCCTCGACCTGTGGCTGGCGAACACCTCCCTCCGAGCCTCACTGGCCTCCAGTCAGCGAGGAAGAGGCTTGACACCGCCGGGAGCCGGGTGAAAGGTCTCTTCCAGTAATAGGCGACGCTCGGCGCCACCCGCTGTCGCCTCAGCTCATGAGGTGCGTGCCTCTACTCCAACGCATCGCGTGGCACGGTGGAGGAAGCTAGCGATGAAAGCAACAGATCCAGTGCTCACACCCTCGGGGCATACCCCAGACGGCG
Organism: uncultured Acidimicrobiaceae bacterium; assembly: GCA_963834405.1. Classification (GTDB taxonomy): domain Bacteria; phylum Actinomycetota; class Acidimicrobiia; order Acidimicrobiales; family RAAP-2; genus Bog-473. The sequence goes on from CAWIBX010000007.1 coordinate 660,639, forward strand.
GAGTCTTGGTGGGCAACACCGACGCAAGCACGCGCATGGTCCTCTTCGAGGATCCACAGTGCCCCTACTGTCAGCACTTCGAAGAACTCAACGGAACTCTCATCACGGGTGCTTTAGAGGCCGGTTGGCTCGCGGTTGAATACCGCATGCGCTGCTTCCTAGGTCCAGAGTCCGTGCGCGCAGACAACGCGCTTGCACTCGCCGCCGAGGTCGGTCGCTTCGACGAGCTCCGCCAGGGGCTGTTTGCGGCGCAGCCTCCTGAGGGAACAGGAGGTTTCACGATTGAGGACCTCCTGCGCCTCGGTGCAGAAGTGGGACTAAGCGACTCGGACTTCGTTTCCGGTGTACGAGAGTCCAGATATGAGCCATGGGTCCTGAGGCAGGAGACCCTCTACCAGGCCGAGGATCCGCAGGGAACACCGGCTGCGTGGCTCAACGGCAGCCCGATGGACCCCAATGTGCTCTTCGACCCCCTAGCGTTCGAGACCCGGCTTCGCAGCTAGGTGCTGGATCTCACGACCGGCCGGCCAGCGCGTCGAGCGGCCCATCGCGCGCTGTTCTCTACTCCGGCTTGCCTTGCTGGACCCATCGTTCGAACAACTCGACCCGTTCCGCGGGCCACGCCCCATCGCATGGCATGGAGCCATTCTTCAAGCGCGCAGCGATCGCGTCAGCGTGTGTATGGACATCGGAGTACGACCACAGGTCGAACGCCCTCCGCATCGAATCGCGATCCTTCTCCCGGAAAAGAGGCTTGATGTCAGAGTCGAAACTGACCTTCGGTGCTGGCACGTTCACGCCCTTTCGTCGTGGCGGCACGGCAGTTGACGGAGTCCGCAGCTCACCTTTCTAGCGCCTCCGAACCGATCGACGCTGCCCTTGCTCTCTATGTCAGTGTCGAATCAATACTCGTCGCGCATGAATACCCGATTGCATGGCGGCATGCCTGTCCCGCGATGAGCAAGTGATGGCAGCGAGGGGCAGCTCGAGCGAGCCGGAATGCAACACTGCTCACATCGGTCCAGCTCAGAAAGCGATTCCCACCAAGAGCTGAAGACGGGATTCGAAGCCGCGACCCTCACCTTGGCAAAGTGGTGATTTTCGTCCGTCTGAGTCCGCCAGCTCCTCTGAGGTTTGCCTCCGTCCACCCAGTTTCCAGCCCGTCCATACAATCCGGCCCCTAGAGTGCTCTACCATTGCGTCGCCCTAGAGATCCGTCCCAGTCCATTCCGACGAACGGCAAAACCACGCAGCACGCGCACGTTCTGGTAAAAGAGATCCACACGGCCATATTCCGTCGTGCTCCGACACTCCCGGTCAAGGGGACTCGGTCGACGAGTGCCAGCGTCTTGCTTGCTGGTCCAGAGCATTGGACAGGTCCATCACGGCAGTTGTTGGCCATTCCAAGGCCGAGAGCTAGCGTCTCAGCCGGGCCTCGGCTTGGATCAACAGGCCAGGCAGGGGAGCCAAATCCGATCCGACGAGAGGAGCTGGATGTCAGTTCCATTCCCTGGGCATTTGAACAACCATCATCGGGACATCCTCTTGCAGATCTTTGAACACCCGTCGAGCCACAACGTCGAGTGGCATGACGTGTTGTCCCTGCTGGAAGCCGTGGGGTCAGTACAAACGCGCCACGACGGCAAGTACATGGTTACCGTCGGGACCGAGTCCGAAGTCATCACCCCGCCGAAGCACAAGGACGTCGACATCCAACAGATCGTCGATCTTCGCCGGATGCTCGCCAGCGCTGGCTATCGAGCTGTCGTGGACGAGCTTGAGACCAAGGGCAAAGAGGTCTGACCGAACCAGTGACGAGGTGATCCTGCGATGACCGTGCAAAGAACCGAAGGAGCCCGGTCGAAGTCAGCAGGCAAGCCCTGCTTCGAGAGCCTCGACGAGGCGATTGCCGTTGACAACTCGCTGCGTGCAAAGCCGCACGAGGTCGCGTTCTGGTTGATCGCTTACGTGTTCGCCGCCACCATGCTGGGCACGACCCTGCCCACCCCGCTGTACGTCATCTGGCAAGGCCAGTGGCACTTTTCTTCCGGGGTGGTGACCTTAATCTTCGCCGTGTATGCGGCCGGCGTGCTGGCTGCGCTGGTTTTCGCGGGACGTGCCTCCGACCAGGTTGGGAGAAGACCAGTGCTCGGGGCCGCACTCGCGTTCAGCGCATGCAGCACGGTGGTGTTCATCGTCACTCCGTCCGTGGGATGGCTCTTCTTGGGTCGGGTCTTGTCCGGGTTTTCCGCTGGTCTGATGACCGGGACCGCGACGGCGGCACTCACCGACGTGCTGGGACCTGCGAAGCGACGGCGAGCCTCCATCACCTCGACGGTCGTCAATACTGGTGGCCTTGGGCTAGGCCCGTTGTTTGCCGGCCTGTTCGCTCAGTACTTGCCTCGCCCGACTGTGCTCGTATTCGAGGTGTACTTGGCCTTGTTGGCGGCGGGAGCCCTTGCCGTGGCCTGGGTGCCCGAGACGGTGCGGCACCGTCAAAGGCTGTCCATCCGCTTTGCCGGCTTCGGGTTCCCGAGTTCGGGAAGGAATGAATTCCTCGCAGCCGGCGTGGCGGGGTTCGCCGCATTCAGCCTGCTCGGGATCTTCAGCGCGCTCGCACCGACGTTCCTCGGCGGCATACTGCACCAGCACAGCCACGCCGTCGCGGGCGTCATCGTATTCATGATCTTCGGTATTTCAGCTGGCACCCAGATTGTCGCCGGCCACTTCGACGACCGGAAGGTCGTTTCGCTCGGGCTCGCGCTCTTCCTCTTGGTCCTCGCCCTCATTGTCGCCGGTCTGTCGCAGGCGTCATTCGGTCTGTTCCTGATCGGCACAGCTGGCGCAGGGATCGCGGTTGGCTGCGTTTTCATCGGTAGCCTCTCGACCGCTAACCGCCTCGCCCCAGCCGAGCGGAGGGCTCAGGTGGTCTCCTCGTATTTCGTGCTTTGCTATTTGGGCCTTGCGGTCCCGGTCATCGGAGTCGGCATCTCTACTGAGCACTTCGGAGTCTTCCGGTCGGTTCTCGTGTGCTCGATCGCGCTCGCGGTCCTGTCCGTCGTCTCGTTGGCTGTCTACCAAAGGAGCGGTGTGTCGGCACAGGCAGGCCGGCGGGCACGCGCTCTTCCTGGTCCCACGCCCGGAGTCAACACAAGCTGATGGGGTCCGGGGCGCCGAACGGGAGGTCAGCGATGAAAGCGACTGATTCAGTGCTCACACCTTCGGGGCACACCCCGACGGCGGGGTCGTGATGGCAACGCCGACGCTCGCAAGGTCATGGTCCTCTACCAGGATCCGCAGTGCCCCTAGTCGTTGTTCGCGGTACAGCCTCCAGAGGGAACGGGAGGGTTCACGGAGCTCATCGAAGGGACCGACCTCGATGCCGAGAGCGAGCGCGTTGTCCGCCCGGACTGATTCTGGTGGACCTAGGAAGCAGCGCATGCGTATTCGACTGCGAGCTCGCCAGAATCCAAAGCACCCGTGATGAACTCAGCCATTCTTTAATCGCTCGGCGTGCGCACCACGTTGCGGCCGGTCGTCTCGCGGCGCTCGAGCGCCTCGAGGCCGGCGGGAACGTCGGCGAACTCGATCTGCCGACCGATCACCGGGCGGATTGATCCGGCCCGGGTGAGGTGCAAGATGCGGCTCCAGATATCGACTCCCTGTGCGGTGGACAGAAAGTTCATGCCAAACGGACGGGCCGGTCGCGGCGAGTCGGCGTATGCGAAGCAGATCCCTACGAGATCAAAGTTCCCGTAGATGCTCGGCTGGATCGGCAGCGGACGCTCCTCCGCTTCGATACCGGATGCGAACCCGATGATGAGGTGGCGTCCGTTGAACGCCATCGCTCGGAACGTCTCCGACGTAACGGCACCACCCACGGTGTCGAATGCGACGTCTACTCCTCGTCCGTTGGTGACATCGTCCACGAACGCGACGAAGTCCTCGCTGCGGTAGTTCACGCCGTAGTCCGCGCCAAGCGACCGGCAAAAGTTGACCTTCTCATCAGTGCCAGCCGTGCCGATCACCGTTGCGCCGAACGCCTTGGCCAGCTGGACGGCGGCCGACCCGACGCCTCCGGCCGCGGCGTGGACAAGCACAACATCACCGGGGGCGAGCCGTCCCCGGACGAGCAGAGCGAGGTAGCTCAGCTGGTACGGGAAATACATCGCCACCCCCTCGACCGCGCTGAGCCAAGTGGGGAGCTGTTGGAGCATTGCCCCGTCGAGCAGTGCCGCTGACGCGTAAGCGCCCTGCACGCCCGCAGTCGTGCCAACGACTCTTCGGCCGAGCAGCCCCTCACAACCCGGCCCGGCGGCATCGACCTTTCCTGCTGCCGCCATGCCGACAACAAACGGGGGATCGAACCTCAAGAGCCCGTATCGGCCGCGGATGGTGTCGATGTCGTTGAAGTCGAGGCAGAATGCCTCGACGGCGATCCGCACTTGGTTGGCGCCCGGATCGTCGACCTCTACGGCCTGGATCTCGAGAGCGTCGGTTGGTGCGCCCAGACGGGTGACCATCCAGGCCGTTGCCGTTCTCGTCACGGGGAGCCTCCATACTTGACCGGCAGGTGTTTAATGCCGTTGAGCCATGACGAGCGGAGGCGGGTCGGTGGTCCGATCAATTTCGTGTCGTTCAATTCATCGGCTATGACGTCGAACATCACTCTCAACTCGAGGCGGGACAGGTTGGCTCCGATACAGAAATGGGAGCCGCCGGCGCCGAAGGTGACGTGGGCGTTGGGCGAACGACCGATGTCAAAACGATTGGGCTCATCGAACACCTCATCGTCGAAGTTGGCGGAGGCGAAGTACAAGGCCACCCGTTCGCCCGTCCGTACCAGCCGGCCAGCGACCTCGGTGTCCTCGCTGGCGGTGCGCTGGAGCGCCACTGCGGGTGAGGCCCATCGCAGGATTTCGTCGACCGTGGTCGCGGGCCGCTCGAGCCGCCATCGTTCAAACTGGTCGGGATGTTGCAGAAACGCCAACATGCCATGGGTGATCGCCTGCCGGGTGGTTTCGTTGCCGGCGACGGCGAGAATCATGAAGAAGAACCCGAACTCTTCGCTGGTGAGGCGCTGGCCGTTGGCGTCGGGCCGGACGAGTCGGCTGGTGACATCCCCGAGGTCCTCATTGATCCGTGCCTCCGCCACCGCGTGGGCGTACATGAACATTTCGACGGTGCCCGAGAGGTCGGCGCTGGCGTATTCGGGGTCCTCACTGCCAGCCATCTGGTCGCTCCAATGGAAGAACTGCTGCTGGTCAGCCTTAGGAATACCCATGAGGCCGGCGATGGCCTGCAAGGGCAGATGACGGGCGACGTCGATCACGAAGTCGCCCGTCCCGCCACGCTTGGCGGCCCACACGATCCGGTGGGCTCGCTCGCGCAGGTCGTCCTCGAGGCCCGCCAGGGCACGGGGGGTGAAGCACCGGTTTCCTACCCTGCGAACCCGGGTGTGCCTCGGGGGGTCCATGCAGAGCAGGAGGTTCTTGGTGGAGTCGCCCGTCGGGTCGGACTCGTCCAGCCGGCGGACGAAGGCGGAGTTGGTCTCTGCCGACCACGCCGGACTCCTGGTGACCGCCATGACATCGGCGTGGCGCGTGACTGCCCAAAACCCACCGTCGTCGTTATACGACCCGATGGACTCCTGCGGGTTCCACCGGATCGGTTGATTTCGGCGCAGCCAGGCAAATTCGTCCAGGGGCAGATGATCGGCCAGCAGGTCAGGATCGCTGAGATCGAGGCGGGCGTCGACAGGCGTCGCAGGCACGACGGCGGACCTCCTTGCTTGGCGGCGCCGCTGGCGGCAAACGACCCTAGGCTTTGATACTGGCCGGTGTCAACTAGGCTGACTCCGAGATGGAGTACCAGGTGACGATGCCCTTCAAGGGGGTCAGCGCCGACGACCGGCGCCTCGTTCGACGAAGTCGGCTGGTGGGGGCCGCCTTCGAGATCGCCGGAACCGAGGGTGCGGGCCCGCTCGGCGTCGGTCGAGTCTGCCTGGCTGCCGGCCTCACTAAGCGGTACTTCTACGAGAGCTTTGCCTCGCTTGCCGAACTCCAGAGCGCCGTCGTCGACCATGCCATCTCGGTGATGTCGGAGTGTGTCGATCCGTTCCGGCCCACCGGACCCGGTGAGCCGCCACAAGCGTGGCTCGAGGCCTTCGTCAGCACATTGGTGGACGACGAATGTCTCGCTCGGGTACTGCTCGCCGAGACCCACGGCGGCGCGCTCAGCCCATTTCGGCGCCAGATCATCGACGTGGCCATCGCGGGAATGGCACCCCCTGGCTCGGACGCGCAGGCGGACCTTCGTGCTCGCGTCGTCGCTTACGCACAGATCGGCATCTTGAGCGAACTGTGCCTGGCATGGCACGAGGGACAATTGGCGATAGGGCGGGGGGCACTTGTGGATGTGCTGGCTGATCTCTTTGTACGTATCGACGGCGCTCGCTCTGGAGCTCCGGGCAAGTCGAGTTGCTGAACCGCAAACGCAGGATGGCGATGGTGGAGCCCCCGCCGCCGTCATTCTTCCTTCGGGGACGAATTTCTAGGGTCCGGCTCGTCGGTACAGCTCGCTCGAATACTTCACGCCGAACATGTTCCGAAAAGCGACCCTCAAACCGATCTCCGGGATCAAGGGAGTCACTCGGAGCCTGATGACTTGGAGCCTGCCTGTGAAGGCAGGCGCCCAGATGGAGCGGAAGACGGGATTCGAACACGCGACCATCACCTTGGCAAGGTGGTGGTTTTCGTCCGTTTGGGTCTGGCGGGTTCGCTGACGTGCGCGTCCTTCCACCCAGTTTCCACCCCGTCCACTGCGTCCGGCTCTGTAGTAGAGCGGTCTACTAGCGCCCTAGATCGAAATTGCCGCCGTTCGGTGCCGCGGCCACGGCCAGTGATGACACGAAGGCAAGGTGGATGGCGCCTCGAGGCGCCGAGGTCCATTTGGTGTCCCGATGGAACGCAACCGCGAACATCGGACAACTCGCCGCCATGCTGATTCCACCCCGGATACCCGCGACAACGCCCGCATTCCTTGTTCGGGAAGGCGGGCGTTGTTCCTCGGTTGTTGGCGCCTCGGAACGTGTGGATCGGAACCCTCGGTACGGCTCAAAATGCCGAGATCTTCACGACTGGACTCAGCAAGATCCTGCCAGGTCGATTGTCGTCAGTTTGCTTCGAGGTTCAGTCCCGCTCGGGCAACGTCAGGTCACCCAATGATCCAGAATCAGGGAGGCGCTTTGCACAGGTCCGATTATCCAGATGCCTCACCTCCTTCGGTAGAAGAACAACCTTCTTCTACGACTATGGACCCTTCGGGCCCGCAGCGATAGGTCTAAACGGAAAGTAACTGCACCTTTCTAGGCGTTCACATCCCCACCCCAGGGGGCTGGCATGGGGTGAACTCGCTGGTCTCTTGCGTGAGCGAGCGTGCAAAAGAACAGTGCCTGCGGGCTCGACTCAGTTGACGACGCCGACCTCCCCCGGGGCCGTCTCAACCTTTCATCGAGAACTACAACAACAAGTGGCTCAACGAGCGCCTAGCCACCGCATCCCACGAGAGGCGATTATCGAGATGACGGCTTAGGTCACCGCGTGTTAGTCCCTTATCCTTGCCGGAAGCTACTAATTGGTGGCGATGCAAGGCCACTCCTCCTTCACCTGCGCCTTCCGCGGGCTCGCTTGGAGGTGTTCGTCTCGACCAGTAGCTCCAGCACCTGGCCGATCGTCGGTTCTCGCCCGATGGCTTCTCGCAGCGGCAGGTGGGCTTGAACCTGGTACCGATTGCGACGGCCGTCCTTGTCCTTCACTACGTAGCCGGCTTCGGCCAGGTCATTGACAATGCCAAAGGCACTGCGCTCGGTCACTTCGAGCTCAGTGGCGATGTCGCGCAGACGCACCCCCGGGTCGTGAGCGATGCAGACCAGGGCCCGGCCATGTTTGGTGAGGAAGCCCCAGTTCGCCATCACCGCCAGTATAGCGAAATATTTCTAGAAGTCATTTGCTGGTTACATATAACTAGAGTACAGTGGTGGCAGACATCGAGGACCGACTATCGCCGACGCCGAGTTACTCGAGGGTCCGCGAAAGGTTGGAGCCATGTTGATGCGATTTGAGCCATTCCGAGAGATCGACCGGATCACCGAAGAACTGCGTAGCGAACGCCGTCCTCGGGGGATTCCCGTGGACGCGTTCCGTCGGGGCAGCGAATTCAAGATTCTTCTTGACCTGCCCGGCGCAGATCCAGGCTCCATCGAGCTAACGGTCGAAAAGGACGTCCTCACCGTGGGGGGGACACGCACCTGGACGCCTTACGAGGACGATCAGATCGAGGTGATGGAGCGAGCCCAGGGCGAGTTCAAGCGCCAGCTATTGCTCGGGGAGAGCCTGGACCGTGACCGAATCGCTGCCACGTACGGGGATGGCGTGCTGACGATCACCATCCCCGTGGCCGAGCAGGCCAAGCCACACAAGGTCGAGATCACCCATGCCGCAGGAGTGGTGCCCGTCGAGGCAGCCTCCGCCGTGGTTTGAGGAACCGCCCGTGAATTGATAAAGCGGCTCCTCCTGGAGCCGCTTTGTTACGTTTCGGGCCCGGGCTGGATCGCGGCACTGACCCAAAGCATTAAAGGTGTGGCTGCTGAATACTCATCCCGCCTTGTCCACGCAACTAGCCGGTGCGACTGAATGAGGCCGGCCAGGACCTCGGTTCGTCGTAGACACATCTGGTCGGGATCGTCCATTCCGAACCGGAACCACTCCAATGTGTGTGGAGTCTGTTCATCTCAAGCGGCCGGCAACCAACGACTACCCAGCGCGTTGAGGCCCTGGTCTTCTGAACGTGGTAACGATTCTGGAGTACCAAAGCCATAGCTCGACACGCGGGCAGCGACGCCATCGAACGCGGCACACCGAAATATTTCGAAGAAGGGAATCAAGTGAAGATCGCTGACAAACGAGCCGCAAACAAGAAGGCTCATGCAGTTCGAGAGCGCAAGGCGAAGACTCCAGACGCAGCAGGATCGCCCCGTGACGACCAGGCCACGAGTGTCGTTTCCAACGAACCTCGTCGAGAGGGTCGGCCATGAGAGGCACTGGGACAAGAAACCCGTAACACTTGTGTCACTCTTCAGGTGGGGATCGAGGAATCCGATGGAAGCTGGCTCGGGATACGAAGAGCCCGTACAATCCCTCGTGTCCGGCTTTGACCGAGACCGAGTTGCTGAAGAACGAGATCGGGTATCTGACGCTCACGACGTACTGGCGGATGACCGCGACCTTTGCGCGGAGCACCGTGACCACCGCGCCGAGCGCCGAGAACAGTTCGCAACGGACGTGGACCCCCAGAATGCCTTCGATCGATCCGAGGCTAAACGGGACCGTGAGCAATCGGCCGTCGAGCGATTGAACTCCCGGGATGATCGAGCTTCCTCCAACGCGGATCGAATCCTGGCAGCCAGGGAACGTTCGGAGTACCTCGTTGACGAACTCACCGGAGCGCACCGGAGAGCCGACGGACTCTTCGAGTTAGAGCGAGAGGTCGTACGAGCGAAGAGAACGGGTGAGCCATTCACCCTGGCGTTCGTTGACATCGATGGACTCGAGGCGGTGAACGACTCGCGGGCCACGCTGGCGGCGATGACCTACTGGTTCTTGTGGCCGACACCATCAGAGTTCACGTCCGTCCAGACGATCTCATCGTTCGCTACGCGGGCGATGAGTTTCTGTGCGGTCTTCTGGGACTGGGAATTGTCGAAGCCACGAGACGATTCGACCTTGTCAGTGTGGATCTTGCGGTGAGCTGTCGATCATCTGTCACCGCCGGCCTGGCCGAAATGGCTGAGTCAGAATCTCTCATTGCTCTTATTCGCCGCGCCGATGAAGACCTCTACGACAGACGGAAGCAGCGGAGGGACCCCTCGTCCAGGTAATCGGACCGTCTCGACTTCGAAAGTGCCGCACCGCAACACCCCCCTACCCGGAGACGCGACGCGAGCTCCAGAGCCACTGCACCAAGAAGGCCATGCCACCTGAGATCCAACGCCTCGGTCGCACCGTCAAACACTGGTTCGAAAAGATCACCAACTACCACTTGGCCCGGGTCTCCAACGGCCCCACCGAAGCGCTCAACAACCTGATCAAGCGAATCAAGCGCATCGGATTCGGCTTCCGCAACTTCGAGAACTACCGAATTAGGGCTCTGCACTATGCCGGCAAGCCCAACTGGCGCGTGTTGGGCTCGATCGTCGTCCGGTGAGCAGGCAGACCCCGCCAGAATCCGATGGTGAATCGGCCTGGGATCCCCGGAGGCTCCATACCTTGGAAACGAGGATGGAGTCATGGAACAGAAGCCGAGAACGAAGCGGTATCCGCCTGAGCTGAAGGAGCGGGCGGTGCGCATGGTGTTGGACCTGCGAGAGCAGGATCCGCACGACAAGACGGTGATCTCGCGGGTGGCCCGACAGCTGGGCGTGGGCGACGAGTCGTTGCGCAGCTGGGTGAAGCGTGCCGACGTCGACGCCGGCAAGCGCCCGGGGCTGACGAGCGACGAGCAGGCCGAGCTCAAGCGGCTGCGCAAGGAGAACTTCGAGCTTCGCCGGGCCAATGACATCTTGCAGGCTGCGGCGACTTTCTTCGGGGCGGAGCTCGACCGCCGACACAAGAAGTAGTTGCCTTCATCGACGCCCATCGGGACCACGAGACCGGTGGGCGTCGATGGGGGGTCGAGCCGATCTGCGAGCAGCTCGCAGTCGCCCCCTCCACCTACTACGACGCCAAGTCCCGGCCGCCTTCGGCCCGGGCGCTGCGTGACGCCGAGCTGGGCCCCAAGCTGGTCGAGCTGTGGAAGCGCAACTACTCGGTCTACGGCAGGCGCAAGCTCACCAAGGCGGCTCGGCGGGCCGATCTCGACATCGGGCGCGACCAGGTAGCCCGCCTCATGCGACACCAGGGCATTCGCGGGGCGAGCCGCTCCAAGAAACGCTTCACCACCAAGTCTGATCCCGCCCACGTCCGCGCCCCGGACCTCGTCAATCGCAACTTCAGTGCTACGCGTCCCGATGAACTGTGGGTGTGCGACTTCACCTACTGCTCGACATGGTCGGGCATCATTTACGTCGCCTTCGTAATCGACGTCTTCTCCCGGCGCCTTGTCGGCTGGAAGGCGGCGCGCTCGATGACCACGACCCTTGTCCTCGATGCGCTCAACATGGCGGCATGGACGCGCCGGCACACCACTCTCGAAGGGCTGATCTGTCACACCGACGCCGGAAGTCAATACACCTCTATTGCCTACACCGAGCGCATCGACGACGTCGGTGCCGCGCCCTCCATCGGGACCATCGGAGACAGCTACGACAACGCCATGGCCGAATCGGTCATCGGGCTTTTCAAGACCGAGCTGCACCGCAACCCGGCCGCCCTGGCGGACAACGGCGGGCCTTGGAAGGGCCTCGACGACCTCGAGATCGCCACGTGCGCCTGGGTGTCATGGTTCAACGAGGAGCGACTCCATGGAGAGCTCGACGACCGCACGCCGGCCGAAGTCGAAGCCGAGTACCGTTTCAGATCTCAGCCCGCTGTGGCATGAGAAACCAAACCAACGAGCCTCCGTCAAACCCAGGCCGGTTCATGGTCCCCATTTATTGGAGCGGAAGACATTGGAGCGGAAGACGGGATTCGAACCCGCGACCCTCACCTTGGCAAGATGGTGATTTTCGTCCCATCAGGTCCGGCGGGGCCTCGTTGGTGAGGCTCCGTCCACCCAGTTTCCAGTACGTCCACCCAATCCGTCGCTGTAGTAGAGCGGTCTACTAAGCGGATCTCCTGCGACGGACCCGGGGCAGACGGATCTCGGACCCTGTTCTGGGGATTCACGATCCGGTCGAAGTCGGTCGCTCCGCTGGCGAGTATGGCCTGGCGGAGGGTCCATCCGCTCGACCGTCAGACGATGGCTCACGCGCCGCGCTCTTCGTCCTCGGTTCCAGCTAGAAGTCGAATGACCGCGAGAAGAAGGCGGCGAGAATGGCCGCCGCGAGGCCACCGACGAGTCCAGCCAAGGGAATGATGGTTTGGCCAGTCCGGTCGCAACCAGAATGCTGCCTTCCTCCGCTGGCGCGTAGCGGGTGACGTGCAACTACCAGACGCCCCAGCCAGTCGGGGCGGAGGGCGGTTGTTTGAGACACACCCCGATGGCATACTCCAAGACGTGCGAGGTGACCGACATATGGTCGGTAAAAGCTCAGATCGGTGGTCTGTGTCCTGGGTCGTCCAGCGCAAGCGAATGGAATGACGTGATGGCCGATGAGTCCCCATACATTGACTATGAGAATCTGCCGGCTCCCTCTGAGGGGATCATTGCCACATTGTTCATAACGGTGCGGAAGGTCGCCCAATCACGCGATTTCTATTCGCGCGTCCTGGGCGGGAAGGTCGTTTTAGAGGAGAACCCATGCATGGTGAAGCTCGCCAACACCTGGATCATCATGAATCCCGGTGGTGGACCCACGCCCGACAAGCCCGGCATCTCGGTAGTCAATTATGAGCCTGACGACACGACGTCGATCTTCTTAAATCTGCGGGTCGCAGATATTGACACCTGCTACAGGGTATGGAGCGAGCGAGGGGCAGAATTTGTTACGCCTCCGATCGATCGAGGTCCCGAGATCCGCTGCTACATGCGCGATCCAGATGGCTACATGATTGAGGTCGGCCAAGCAACAGGCCTCCTGTCCGGCCAACTGGCCAAGAAGCGACCGGAGGATCTGCCGGGCTAGATCCGATTTCTTGTGGATAATCCTGCGCCTCTGGACAACGGGGCGCCTTCCAGCAGGGGCCATGATCAAGCTCTACTTTGGTGGCGAGGACCGCTATATGGGTGGGATTTTCGGCCTGCCCCCACCGAGCCCGCGTTCGAGGCGTACATGTCGATGCTCGAAGGTGCTCCTTGCCCGTGGTCGGCTGCCGTGCTCGGCGGTGACATCGTCGAGAGCGGGATCGCCCGCCTCGCCCTCGAGCGCGGTGGACACCTGCACATGGGTCCCGAAGACTGGAGCGGCAAGGGGCAGGTCAACAATCAGGAACTCGTCGCGTCAGCGGCGGCACTGTGCGCGAAGGTGGGTCGACCTCTGGCTACGCACATCGAGACCATCGCTGTTTTGGGACTGCCGGATGCGAGCTGAGAAGAGCGTCCTCCCTCCCTGCCCCAGCGGAACGGTCAGCTGACTTCCCTGCTGCGGTCGTTTGGGGCGGAACGAGGTTGGTATTGCGCTGATCGACGCCCTCGCCCAGCTCCACGATGTCGACTGGCGCTCCGCGGGTCTGGCCGATCTCGGCCGGCCCGACGGCTTCCACGAACGACAAGTGAAGCGCTGGAGCGCGCAATTGGACTCGTACAAGGGCCGTGAGCTCCCAGGCGTCGAGGATGTCATGGTGTGGCTCCGAGAGCACCGTCCGGCAACGTTCGGTCCGACAATCATGCACGGTGACTACCACGTCATCAATGTTCTGATTGCGCCAGACCGCCCTAGGCGAGTCGTCGCCCATCCTCGATTGGGAGACGGCTACCATCGGCGATCCGCTGCTCGACCTCGCCGGCTTTTGTGAGATTTGGTCCCACGACCCAACACGCTCGGCACTGGTCGAGCGATACCAGCCTCAACGTGGCATCGGGCCGATTCAAGACATGGCCTATTACACGGTGCTCTACAACTTTCGACTTGCCGTATTGCTCGAGGGCATCTACCAGCGGTCCCTACGGGATCCAAGTCGCGAATCACAACACGACATCGGTAGCCGGGCACTGGCGAATGTCGATCGAGCCCTCGTTATCCTGAGGAACGAGTCTGCGTAACGGTCGTGCGACATCAAAAGTCGATAGCAAGAGCTTGCCAACTAAGAGCGTGAGACAACAGAAGGGATTGCGATGCCGAAGTTCCCACCGGACGAATTGCTAGGCGCCTACGAGACTTTCAAGCGGGTCTCGGACACCTGCGCGGAGACGGGCGACTACAACGCCTTTGCGGACCTGTTCACCCAGGACTGCGTGTACATCGAGCACGTCTTTGGTGAGATGCACGGGCGCGAGGCCGTTCGCGAATGGATCGTGCCGCTGATGCGTGACCCCATCAATGCCGAAATGGTCCGTTATACCCACGACTGGACGATGTTCGACGAAGAGAATGAACGTGTCATCTTCTGCGCCCGCACGCACATGTCCGATCCCGGAGACGGCAGCGAACTCTCGACGACCAACTGGACTCGAATCGATTACGCGGGGAATGGACTGTGGTGTCGCGAGGAGGACATCTACAACCCCGCCAACTTCGGCAAGTTGCTCACCGACTGGCAGAACGCCAAAGCGGCTGCAACTGCATCTCCCTGACAGGGTTGTGACAACGCCCTGACCTGGCATCTTGGAGCGGAAGACGGGATTCGAACCCGCGACCCTCACCTTGGCAAGGTGATGCGCTACCGCTGCGCCACTTCCGCGTGGAACACCCACTTTACCGCACCGGCCAGCTCGCAATCGGTGCCACTAGCCCGGGTAGATTCGGAGCGGTGCGGCAGGACGAGACGACGAAGGTGCTGCGCAGTGCGTTCGGCGGGGTGGCCGGGGAATACGACCGGCTCCGCCCGGGACCCTCACCTGAGGCGCTCGACTGGCTTCTCCCGCCGGCCGCGACCGACGCCCTGGAGATCGGCGCGGGAACGGGCATCCTGACGCGGCTTCTGGCCGAGCGGGTGCCCCACGTCGTAGCCGTCGAACCCGACGACCGCATGCGCGCCCTGCTTCCGGCGGCACCAGGGGTCGAGGTGCTCGCCGGGTGGGCCGAGGCGCTCCCCGCGTCCGATGCCACTGTCGACGTGGTCATCGCGGCCTCGGCATGGCATTGGGTGGACGAGCAGCGGGCGGTCCCCGAGGTGGCTCGGGTGCTGCGATCCGGCGGGCGGCTGGCGCTGGTGTGGAGCGGTCCTGATCGCTCTGTGGACTGGATGCGCTCGTTGTGGGCCGGCGGCGTGGAGCTCAGTCCCGACGAGAAGGTCGCCGTGGACCAGCACCGGCGGCGCCGCCACATGGTGAACGTCGACCTGGGCGGAGAGAGCCCGTTCGGGGACCCGGAGACGGCCCTGTTCCGCTGGACCCGGCCGATGTCGAAGACGGATCTGGTGGCGCTGGCCACGACCTACAGCGGCGTGATCACCATGGCGGAGGAAGCACGCGGCGAACATCTCCGCGCCATGAAGAGCTATCTCGACGGTATCGAAGGCCTCGGAGGCACGGACCGCGTCAATGTGCCGATGCGCTCGTACTGTTGGCGCGCCGCCAAGCGAACCTGACGTTCCTGAGAATCGTCATCCATTCGCAAGGTAACTCCACCAACCCACCTAGGTGGCTCTGCTGCCGTCCACAGGTCCACGTCGCACGCTGTGCGGTACCTCCCGAATGGGAGGCGCTTCAGAGAGACGAAAGGCATTCCTCCATGCACATTCGCTTGCGCCCCGTGCTCGCCATCGGTGCGTTGACCACCGGCCTCGTCGCCGGCGGCGCGTTGGTCGCCAGCGCGGCCACCACGTCGAGCTCGACGCCGAGTACCACCGCCAACTCGGGCTCCAGCTCGTCGACCAGTACCCCCTCGTCGGGCAGCAACTCCAGCACGGGCAACACCGGCGGCTCCAGCTCCGGCAGCTCTAGCTCCGGTTCCGGCAGCTCCAGCTCGGGCAGCGGCTCCGGCTCCACTCGGAACTGCCCCAACATGGGCTCCGGCTCCAACGGCGCCCCGACCGGTGGGAGCGGTCACCCCGCGCCGCCCTCCGGCGGGTCGCAGGGCTCGGCAGCGCCGTCCGGGTCGTAGGGGCCGCCGCGGAAAATTGATCCCCCCATGAGGCGGGCGCGCGGGCCGGACGCCATCCCCGGCCCGCGCCGCCCGCCCACCGGAAGTCGTCGTCGGCCGGTCTACCGGTCGAGAAGCAGCGCCGCGGCCGGATTACGCCGTCACCCCTTCTGCGTCGAGCGCGCACGCCACCAGCTCGACCAGCGCGTCGTCGACGTACCAAGCCAGTTCCTGCAGTTCGGGCAGGAGGCGCCGGCAGGCGAACAGGCCGAAGTGCACGCCGTCGAGATATGACAGCACCGTCACGTTGACACCCACGCCCTCGGCGATCGGTCCGACCGGGAACATGTCCACCACATGGCTCCCGGCGCAGAATAGCGAGAAGTCCGGCCCGCGTACGCTCGAGACGACCGCGTTGAACGGCGGGCGCACCTTGTCGAAGACCCGGGTGCCCGCCATGGCGCGCGCCAGGCGGGTCACCACGGCGGGCAGCGCCAGCTGCGCCAGGTCGCCCACCAGGCGCCCCCGGTGCAGCTGCTCCTGCTCCTTGGCCACCCGGGACGACTCCGAAATGGCGTCGAGCCGGGCCACCGGGTCGTCCACGTCCGAGGCCAGCGACACGAGCATGCCCGAGATCTGGTTGCCCAGCGCCTCCCCCTCGTCCTGCGGCCGCGTCGAGACCGGGACCATGGCCGCCAGCGACGAGTCCACCCGTTCCCCCCGCGCCGCCAGCAGCCGGCGCAGGCCACCCGACACGCAGGCCAGGATCACGTCGTTCACGGTCGCCTCGTACACCCGGCCCACGAACTTCACGTCGTGGAGCGGCACGGTGAGCGACGCATAGCGCTTGCGGCTACTCACCGCGCCGTTGAAGGACGCCCGCGGCGCGGAGAAGAACCCGGGCGGGGGCTGCTCGCCGCGTCCGGTCAACGCACGGTTGTGCATGCCGAGGTCCGCCACCGCGTCCACACCGGCCTGGAGGGTCCCGAACGCCGTGCCGGGTTGGCGCGCCAGCGAGGACGCCGCGTGCAGCAGCATCTGCGCCTGCGAGGGCAGTGGTGGCGGCTTCCATTCCGGCGGCAGCGGCACCACACGCGAGCGCGGCGTGAGGTCCATGAAGGCCGAGAGCACCGAGGCCCCGCTCACCCCGTCGAGAATGGCGTGATGCACCTTTGCGATCAGCGCGGTCCGCTCCCCTTCCAGGCCCTCCACCACGTACATCTCCCACAGGGGGCGGTCGGGGTCGAGCCGCCGGCTCATCACCGAGGCCACGAACGCGTCGAGCTCGGCCTTCCCGCCCGGTGACGGCAGGCTGGCCCGCATCAGGTGGTCGTCCAGCTCGAATTCCGGGTCGTCGACCCACACCGGGTGGTGCAGCCCGAACGGCACCCGGATGGCGCGCTGGCGCAGCGGCGCCACCAGATGCAGCCGCTGCGCGATCACCCGCCGGATCTGTGCGTAGCGCGTCGAAGGTGAGAACAGCGAACGCGTGCCTTCCGGCGGGTCGAGGACCAGCACCACGCCCACGTGCATCGGCGTGGTCGCCGTCTCGAGCGACAGGAACGCCGCGTCCATGCCTTCGAGTGCCTGCATCACCATCCCTTCTTATCTCCTTCGTCGCGTCGCGTCATGTGCCGGTGTGCCCGAAGCCCCCCGTCCCCCGCTCCGCCTCGCCCAGATCCTCGACCGGCACCAGGTCGAAGGCGACCTCAGCGACCCGCACCACGACGAGTTGGGCGATCCGGTCGCCCCGCGCCACCGTGTAGTCGTGCTCTGGGTCGTGGTTCACGAGCACCACCTGCAGCTCGCCCCGGTAGCCCGAGTCGATCAGCCCCGGCGTGTTCAGGCACGTTACGCCGTGGCGGAGCGCGAGGCCGCTGCGAGGCAGCACGAGGCCGGCATGCCCGGGCGGGATGGCGACCGCTACCCCGGTGGGGACGAGGGCTCGCCCACCCCGGGCCGGCAGGACGGCACCGCACCGCGCCATGAGGTCGACGCCGGCGTCGCCCGCACGGGCGTAGGCCGGCACGGGGAGCTCGTCGTCGAGCCGGTGCAGCGGCACGTGCAGCATCGTTGGACAGTACTCGGCGCTGCCCGCGTCTCCCCCGCCCTCGCGGCGCGCCGCGGGAGGCCGGTAGCATGCCGCCCGTGCTCGCCTGGATCGACCTCGAGATGACGGGGCTCGAGCCGGCACGCCACACCATCATCGAAATCGCGTCGCTCGTCACCGACGACGACCTCACCATCGTCGAGGAGGGCCCCGACCTCGTCGTGCACGCGACGCCCGAGCAGCTCGGCGCCATGGACGACTACGTCCGCACCATGCACACGCGCTCGGGGCTCCTCGCCGCGGTGGAGACCTCGACGCTCAGCCTGGCCGACGCCGGCGCGCAGACGCTGGCCTTCTTCAAGAAGCACATCCCCGAACGGGGGACGGTGCCGCTGGCGGGGAACTCCATCGGCACGGACCGGCGCTTCCTGGCTGTCCAACTACCCGAGCTCGAGGACTATCTCCACTACCGCTCCGTCGACGTGTCGACCGTCAAGGAGCTCTGCCGGCGCTGGCGGCCCGACCTCTACAAGGCGGCCCCTGTCAAGAAGGGCGGCCACCGGGCCCTGGCCGACATCCGCGAGAGCGTGTGCGAGCTGGCCTACTACCGAACCACCCTCTTCGATCTCGCCGCGGGCGCCCCGAGCACAGCGGACCCCGCGGGCGGGGCGGACGACGCGGTAGGGACCGAGGAGCAGAAATGACACAGACCAACAGCACCAACAGCACCGGCAGCACCGACGGCGCCGACAGCACCGGCAAGGACACGCCCTCCATGACCATCGGGGAGGCCAACGCACAGCTGACCGCGGCCGGGCAGCTCTTCGAAATGGAAGAGCTCGATATACGCGGCGTGCCCACCCGCGTCTGGAAGAACGCGCCGCCCTCGCTGCGCGCCGTCTTCGACCTGTCCCTCGCCCACGGGGACGCCGTCTTCCTCGTCTACGAGGACGAGCGCACCACGTTCGCCGAGCACTACCGCATCGCCTCCTCGCTCGCGCACCGCCTGCGTAGCGCCTTCGGGGTCGAGCAGGGCGACCGGGTGGCCATCATCATGCGCAACCTGCCCGAGTGGGTCATGGCCTTCTGGGCCGCCACGCTCGCCGGGGCGGTGGTGGTCCCGCTCAACGCGTGGTGGAGCGGCGAGGAGCTCCACTACGGCCTGGAGGACTCGGGTTCCAAGGTCGCCTTCCTCGATACGGAGCGGGCCAAGCGCATCCGGCCCTTCCTGGGCGGGCTGAACGACCTGCGCGCCGTCGTGGTGGCCGACGAGCACCGCAGCGCGACCACCGCCAACCTCGTGGTGCGCGAGCCGGGCGAGGGGTCGGCGCCGGTGCCCGAATGGCCCTTCCCGCTGGCGGTCGGCGACGTCGACCCGGCCGCCGCGCCCCCCGACGTCAGCATCGACCCCGAGGACGACGCCACCATCTTCTATACGTCGGGCACCACGGGGCGGCCCAAGGGGGCGGTGGGCACCCACCGCAACATGTGCACCAACCTCATGAGCCTCTTCTTCCTCAACACCCGCGGTGCGCTGCGCTTCGGGACGTCCCTCGCCCCCACGGACGAGCAGACGCAGCCCGCCATGCTCCTGTCGGTCCCGCTGTTCCACGCCACGGGGTGCCACTCCATCATGGTCACCAACACGGCCGCCGGCGGGAAGATCGTGATGATGCACCACTTCGACCCCGCGCGCGCCCTCGAGTTGATCGAGCGGGAGAAGATCGGCACCTTCGGCGGCGTCCCGGCCATGGTGATGCAGGTGCTCGACTCGCCCAGCTTCTCCAAGTACGACACCTCGTCCATCCGCGGCGTGTCCTACGGCGGCGCGCCCGCCCCGCCCGACCTGGTGCGCCGCATCCGCGAGGCGTGGCCCGTGGGCCAGCCCTCCAACGGCTACGGGCTGACCGAGACCTCGTCGGTCACCTCCATGAACTCCGGCGGCGACTACTTGGCCAAGCCGGAGAGCGTGGGGCCGCCGGTGCCGGTCTGCGACGTGGCCGTCGTGCCCGAGGACTGGGCGGGCGAGGAGCCCCCGGACACGGTGCCGCACGGGCGCGACGTCCGCGGCGAGCTGTGGGTCAAGGGCCCCAACGTCGTGCGCGGCTACTGGCAACGCCCGGAGGAGACGGCCAAGACGTTCACGCGGGGGTGGCTGCACACCGGCGACGTCGCCGAGCTCGATCAGGACAACTTCATCTACATCGTCGACCGCGCTAAGGACATGATCATCCGGGGCGGCGAGAACGTGTACTCGGTGCAGGTCGAGTCCGCGCTCTTCGAGCACCCCGCCGTGGCCGACGCCGCCGTCATCGGCGTGCCCGACCCGACGCTGGGCGAGGAGGTGGGCGCAGTGGTCGTGCTGCGGCCGGGCGCCAAGGTGACGGCGGAAGAGCTGGGGCTGCACGTGAAGGCCCGGCTGGCGGGCTTCATGGTGCCGACCCGCATCTGGTTCCGCACCGAACCGCTGCCCCGCAACCCGCAGGGCAAGGTCCTCAAGCGCGAGCTGCGCGACGAGCTGGTGGGCCCGGCGGACTAACTGTCGACTGATCAGCCGCGTGGGCGGCCGGTGAGCCCGAGCAGGCGGTCGAGCAGCGGGGCATCCTTCCAAGCCGCGGCGCACGCCGCGGCGACGATGGCCTCGAAGCTCCCGACGGGGTCGTCGCCTCGGGCCGGTGCCCGGTGGTGAAGGTGGCCGGGAGGACGACGTCTCACTGGTCGTCGCGGATCTGGGCCACCACCCGGGCCAGGGCCCGGTCGGCCAGGACGAAGACATCGGGTTCTGGCATCCCCCCATTGTCACGCGCGGGTGCGTCGACGCGACCGTGCCGCGCGCCGGCTCAGCGGTTGGGCTGAGGCGTCACCCGCAGGTAGGGCTTGAGGGCCTTCCAGCCCTTGGGGAACCGGTCCTTCGCCTCGTCGTCGCTGACCGCGGGCACGATGATGACGTCGTCCCCCTCGGTCCAGTTGACCGGCGTGGCCACCTTGTAGTCGGCCGTCAGCTGGAGCGAGTCCAGGACGCGGAGGATCTCCTCCACGTTGCGCCCCGTGGAGGCGGGGTAGGTCAGCGTGAGCTTGACCTTCTTGTCCGGCCCGATGATGAACACCGAACGCACCGTGAGGGTGTCGTTGGCGTTGGGGTGGATCATGTCGTAGAGGTCCGAGACCTTGCGGTCCTCGTCGCCGATGAGGGGGAACGACAACGCGGCCCCCTGCGTCTCCTCTATGTCGCCGGCCCATCCCTTGTGCGACTCCACCGAGTCGACCGACAGGCCGATCAGCTTGGCGTTGCGCTTGTCGAATTCGGGCTTGGCCTTGGAGAACGCACCGAGCTCGGTCGTGCAGACCGGGGTGAAGTCCTTGGGGTGGGAGAAGAGGATCCCCCAGCTGTCGCCGAGCCACTCGTGGAAATTGATCGTGCCTTCAGTGGTGTCGGCCGTGAAGTCGGGGGCGGTGTCCCCGAGGCGTACTGCCATTTGTCCTCCTGTGACTAGAGATGCTGTTTCGTGAGGGCTGTGACCTTACCGGTTGCCGCGGCAATAGTCGACATGTTTGGTCATCTTTCAGGCCAACGGGCCGGGGCCGTTGAATTGCGCCCCCACCAGGGCTTCCCCCCCGGCTCCATGTGCGGGGAGGACGCGGGCACCGTGGGAGAATGCCCCCATGACCAGCCCGCCGCCCCCCGCTGCACCCGAGGACGGCGCCGCCTCCTACGTCCCCTACAAGACCGACACCCTCGTGGTCGAGCGCGACGGGCCGGTCCAGGTCGTGACGATCGACCGGCCCGAGCGGCGCAACGCCGTGGACAGCCTGTGCGCCGACCACCTGCGGGAGACGTTCCAGGCCTTCGACCAAGACCCCGCCCGCTCGGTGGCCGTGCTCACCGGCACGGGCGGCACGTTCTGCGCCGGGGCGGACCTCAAGGCGATCGCCGAGGGGGACCGCCGCCCCATTCCCGACCGCGGCCCGGGCCCGATGGGACCGACCCGCCTGACGCTGTCCAAGCCGGTCATCGCGGCCGTCGAGGGCTACGCGGTGGCCGGTGGGATCGAGCTGGCCCTGTGGTGCGACCTGCGGGTGGCGGCCGAGGACGCCGTTTTCGGCGTGTTCTGCCGGCGCTTCGGGGTCCCGCTGTGCGACCTCGGCACGGTGCGCCTGCCCCGGCTCATCGGGCACAGCCGCGCCATGGACCTGATCCTGACGGGCCGCGCCGTGTCCGGCCCCGAGGCCCTCGATATCGGGCTGGCCAACCGGGTGACGCCGTCGAGCGGCGCGCTCGACGAGGCCGTCGCCCTCGCCCACCAGCTGGCGGTGCTCCCGCAGGTCTGCCTGCGCTCCGACCGCATGAGCGCGCTCGAGCAGTGGGGCATGAGCGAGGAGGAGGCCGCCCTCAACGAGGCGCGCCGCGGGCGTGACGTCATCCGCAGCGGCGAGACGCTGGCCGGGGCGGCCAGGTTCGCAGAGGGGGCCGGCCGCGGTGGCGCTGCACTCGGCTGACCGCGGGCCCGGGCCGGACGACGCGGCCGGCCGCACCACGGTCGCCGCCTTCGACTTCGATGGCACCCTGACCGACTCGGGCAGCGTGATCCCGTTCCTCGTCAACCTGCGCGGCCCGTGGCCCGTGCTGCGCGCGGTTGTCCGCCTCGCCCCGGGTCTGCTCCGGGCCGCCGTCGTGGGCGGCACCGTGGCCGACGACGTCAAGGAGAAGCTCTTCACCCGTCTGCTCGGCGGACTGCCGGTCGAGGAGGTCGATCGCCGCGCCGCCGAGTTCGCCGCCCGCTACCTGCGACGCCACCTGCGCGAGGACGCCCGCCGCCGCCTGGACTGGCACCGGGAACAGGGGCACCACACGCTGATCGTCTCCGCCTCGCCCGAGGCCTACGTCGGTCCGGCCGGCGAGCTGCTCGGCGTGGACGGCGTGCTGGCCACCCGTCTCGCCGTCGGCGGGGGCGGCCTGCTCACCGGCGGCTACGAGGGCAAGAACTGCCGCGGCGCCGAGAAGTACGCGCGCCTGGTCGTCCACCTCCGCTCCCAGGGTCTGCTGTCGAACAACGGCGGCGCGCAACCGGTGCTGTGGGCCTATGGCAACAGCCGCGGTGACCTGCGTCTGCTCAACGCGGCGGACCACGGTGTCGACGCCGGACACCTGGGGCCACTCGGCCGCTTGCGCAGGTTCCCGCGCCTGCGCGACGTCGCGGCCTGAGCGCCAGCGCGCCGCTGGTATTGGCCGTCTTAGGGTCCACCATAGGTTAATACGCGCGTTGTAGACTCTCCATGTGGAGGCGACGTCCGAGGAGCTGGTCTGGTATTTCGAGACCGTTCTGCCCCACGTCAACGAACGCCAACGCCGTGTGATCGTGGGAGCGACGGCGTCGCTGCTCAGGCGTGGCGGCAAGACCATGGTGGCCGAGGCGGCCGGTATGAGCCGCAACACCGTGATCCGCGCCACCAGCGAGGTCGAAGAGGGCGTCGAAGTATCAGTTCGCCAACGGGTGGTCGGCGGCGGTGACAAGCCGGCCATCGACAAGCAACCGGGCCTGCTCGAGGCGCTCGATGAGTTGGTGCATCCCTCGACGCGAGGCAACCCGATGTCGATGGCGCGTTGGACGTCCAAGTCGACCTACGAACTGGCCGATGAGCTTCAGCGCCAGGGCTACTCGGTCTCCGCAGAGCTGGTGCGGCGCCTGCTTCACCAGCTCGGGTACTCACTCCAGGCTCCCTCCAAGCAAAAGGAAGGGACCCAGAGCCCCGATCGAGACGCCCAGTTCAGCTACCTCAACGACACCGCCGTGGGCTTCGTCAAGAACGGCCAACCCGTCATCTCGTGTGACACCAAGAAGAAGGAGCTGGTGGGCGAGTTCTCCAACGGAGGTGCCGAATGGCACCCCGCGGGCGAACCGACGCGGACCAAGACGCATGACTTCATCGACAAGGATCTCGGACGTGCCGTGCCCTATGGCGTCTATGACATCGAGAACGACGAGGGCTGGGTCTCAGTCGGCGACACCGCGGACACCGGCGCCTTCGCCGTCGAGGCCATTAGGCGCTGGTGGTACTCGATGGGCCAGCTCCGCTTCCCCGACGCGCACAAGCTCTTGATCACCGCCGATGCCGGCGGGTCCAACGGCCACCGGGTCAAACTCTGGAAGGTCGAACTGGCCAAGTTCGCCCGAGAGAGCGGCCTCGAGATCACCGTCTGCCACTACCCACCGGGAACCTCGAAGTGGAACAAGATCGAGCATCGGATGTTCAGCTTCATCTCCATGAACTGGCGAGGCCGACCCCTGGTCTCGTATCGCACCATCATCGAGCTGATCTCGGCGACGACCACCAAGAGCGGACTCAAAATCAAAGCCGAACGGGACTGGAACTACTACGAGGCCGGCGTGCAGGTGAGCACGGCCGAACTGGCCGCCCTCCCGCTCTTTCGTCATGAGTTTCATGGTGACTGGAACTACACCCTGGCCCCGGCACCGAACGCGTAATCAAAATCGCGGCGGGCCCTTAGATTTATCGTCTCTCAAGTTGAGCTGCCTGCGTTTTGGTTTCGGCATCGCAGCTTCTATCGCCGTCGGCCATTGAGACAATGCACTATGCAAAATGGAACATCGAAGGCCTAGAAGGTGGAGAAGCAGTGGCATCGGTCGCGCCCATCAGCTCACGCGATCGAAAATCCTGGCCTCATTGCCGTTGCCGTTGACCGAAGTCGCGTTCAAGGCATCTGCGAGTAAGTTCTCTTTCCAGCCTGGGGGGCGCGCAGGTTCATTTCGCCACCCTGTACATCCTCACTGTTGAGCGCAACAAAAGAACCTTTGCAGCGCAAGGGCGCAGAAGGCTCCGGCGTCTCGCCGACGCAGTTGACCAGCGCACTGGGTGAATTCGGCTCGCCGGCAACCTGTCCTCATCCGACCGGTCAGGGGTGTCAACGGTCACCAAAAAGCCGTCGCCGGCGGCCGTGGACGACTGGTACAATATTTGTGTGCCGAAAGCAACTATCGAGGCTGAGGCGGGCCCCGCGACCGGTCACGTCGATCGGTTCGACGAGGCGTTGCAGACCGTCGCCCGGTCGATCATGCAGGTCCGCCTGCATGAGCGGCTCCTGCGATTGGCCGGGGTCCGGGTCGACCGTGCCGGAGCGACGCTGCTTTTCAAACTCTCGGCGAAGGGCGATTCGCTCCGAGTCACCGACCTCGCCGAGATACTGGGGGTCGACACCCCGACAGTGACTCGGAAGGTCCAGCAGCTCGAGCGCGACGGGATGGTCGTTCGCCAAACCGACCCCGACGATCGCCGCGCCTCGAGGATCCGCCTCACCCCAGCCGGCCGCCGGACCATCGAGCGGGTGCGGCGGGCCCGCCGGGGCTGGCTCGAGCAGCTCTTGCGGGATTGGGACGACCACGACCTGTCCGCCTTGGCCGACCTGCTCAGTCAATTCGCGGACGACCTCGAGCGTGACCAGGACGACGCCGTTGACTGAGCTGACAATGGCTCCGGTCGATGAGCTGGAGGAACAAGCCAGCGCCGAACACCGCCGCATCCTGGTGATCCTCGGGGCTCTCATGATGGGGATGGCCCTGGCCGCCCTCGACCAGACCATCGTGGCGACGGCACTCCCCACCATCGCGGGCGATCTGCACGGGCTCAACCATCTGTCCTGGGTAGTGACGGCCTACCTCCTGACCACCTGCATCTCCACGCCGCTGTGGGGAAAGCTGGGCGACCTCTACGGCCGCAAAGCGCTCTTCCAGCTGGCTATCGTGATCTTCCTGGTCGGTTCCATGCTGTCCGGACTCTCCCAGTCCATGACCGAACTGATCGCGTTCCGCGCGATCCAGGGGATCGGGGCCGGCGGCCTCATGGTCGGGTCCCAGGCCATCATGGGCGACGTCGTGTCGGCCCGTCAGCGGGGCAAGTACATGGGCTACTTCGGCGTCGTCTTCGGCGTCACCAACGTGGCCGGTCCGCTACTCGGCGGCTTCTTCACCGAGCACCTGTCATGGCGCTGGATCTTCTACATCAACCTGCCGCTCGGCATCCTGGCCCTGTTCGTCGTGGCCGCCGTGCTCCACCTGCCGGTCAAGCGGGTACCGCACAAGATCGACTGGGCCGGCACCGCCTTCCTCTCCGTCGGCGTCACGTGCATCATTTTGCTCACCACCTGGGCCGGCTCGGAGTATGCCTGGGGTTCGCCGGTCATCATCAGTACCGGACTGGTCGCCCTGGCGTCTCTGGGCATCTTCTGCTTCATTGAGACAAGGGCCGCCGAGCCCATCATCCCGCTCTGGCTCTTCAAGAACCGGACCTTTACCGCCACCTCCGCCGTCGGGTTCATCATCGGCTTCTCCATGTTCGGGGCCATCATCTACCTGCCCCTGTATCTGCAGGTGGTCCATGGAGTCTCGCCGACCCTTTCGGGCCTCGAGCTACTGCCCATGATCGGCGGGATGCTGCTCACCTTCGTCTCGAGTGGGCGCATCGTGACTCGTACCGGGCGCTACAAGGTGTTCCCGATCGTGGGCACAGGTGTTCTCACCCTCGGACTGCTGCTGCTCACCCAGCTCGGACCGCACACTCCTTACGGGGAAGTGGCCGTCTTCATGTTCATCACCGGGCTGGGCATTGGCCTGGTCATGCAGGTCCTGGTCGTCGCCGTGCAGAACGCGGTGCCGTACTCCGCGCTGGGGGTGGCCACGGCAACATCCACGTTCTTCCGGACCATCGGGGGAGCGTTCGGGGTGGCCGTCCTCGGTGCGGTCTTCGCCAACCGCCTGATCTCACAACTCCGACTGCACGCCACATCGGCCGAGCTGCGGTTGGTCAGTGGTTCGAACGTGACAGCCAACCCCGCCCAGATCGACCATCTTCCTGCCGCCCAGCGCACGTTCGTCGTCGGTGCCTTCAGTCACTCGGTCGAGACGGCCTTCTTGGTCGCGGTGCCCTTCGTCGTGGTGGGCTTCGCCCTCAGCTGGCTCATCAAGGAGATCCCGCTACGCACGACTACGTTCGTCCCCACCCGCCGGCCCGACGGTCAACAACCGCCCGGTAGCGATGCGGGCGAGGACGCGGTTGAGCAGCTCCCCCTACCAACGCCGATGGCCAGCCCCGGCTGGGAGAGCCTGTAACGAAGTGGCTGTCCGCCGCGGGACACCACAGATCGCAACCTGAGTCCCCCAAAGTTGCCGGGAGTGGGTGCCCTGGTCTCGAGCCGGCATTATTCGGAATACTCCCGGCGCCGCTGGCAACGCGCTCAGACGGACGGCAGGAACTGATACATCCAATCATTAACAGGTCCGTCGTCGATGAGGACGTAGAGTCCACCCCTCTCCTCAATCTCAAGCCTCGGGGGAAAGACTTCCAGCCGACTGATGCAGGGCCCTCCGTCGCACCGAATGAACATTCGATCCCCCGAACCTACAGGCTCTCGCTCAGCACATCCGTGTACCAATCCCGGGAATGTCTTGCCTCGGCATTGAACAAACTGGACGAGAATTCCATCAGCCAATCCTGAATCGTCCTGACCTGCCGTGTCCAGAGTTAAGCGTGTCCCAGTCGCCGGTCCCAGGACACGGAACTGGCACTGGCCCGAAGCCCGGACCACCTGCACAGGCTGACACCCGCGGAGTTCGAAGCGGCGGGTGACCGGAGGATCTCGTCAGCGCACCCTTTTCGGCATCAGTGCGCCGATCAACCAGAAAAGCGGCAAAAAGATCCCGATCAGAAACATGACCCAATGACCTTTCCTGATCGACATGAGGCCGAGGGTCACAATCAGCACGAAGTAGATCACCGCCCAAAGACCGATGAATCCTCCACTCGTCGGATCGGCAGCCAACATAGTTCGTCTCCTCGTCAAGGCGGTGTCTTCATATCTGATCACAGTTCCCTCTGATCGTCTGCTGATCGCCATCCTCCGGGCCGGCGCGGCTGGGACCACCACAGTGTCGACTCACTTCGACGAGGAAGGCTCCTGAATCGGTACGACGTCCTCCATGATCCCGCCGTCAAACGAAATCGACGTGAATGTCACGGTGATGTCTCCGTTGCAGTTGAACCTGTTGGCCTTTTGAGTCCCAGCAGTGCAAGCATGGGGAAGACGACTTGTTCGCGACGGCGAATGGCGTCATGATGTCGCGGCGCTCACGGAACGTCGCGGTTTTCGCTCACCGAAATTCGCGTTGAGCCCGTGCTCCGGCGAGAAGGTTAGCCCCGCCTCCTCGGGGCGTTCTCGGGCGGACCGGACAGGTCCGTCAGCGGCTTGGTCAGTGCCTCGTGTTCGCGCAGCCTCCACGACGGCCCCTTGACGTTGATGACCGTGGCCCGGTCCAACAGGCGGTCCAAGATGGCGGCGGCGACCACGGCGTCCCCGCCGAAGAGCTCGGCCCAGGCCGGCAGGCCCCGGTTGGTGGTCACGATGGTCGCCGAGCGCAGCTCGTAGCGCCGGTTGACCACCTGGAAGAACGCGTTGGCCTCGGTGCGGTCGAAAGGCGTGATGCCGACGTCGTCGATCACGAGGACGCTCGGGTGCGTGTAGGTGCGGATCTTCTGGTTGAAGGTCCCCTCGGCCCACGCAGCGACGAGGGCCTTGGTCATCTCGGTCGCCCCGCTGAAGTAGCCCCGATACCCGGCCTCGACCGCCTTGATCCCGAGCGCAACCCCGAGATGCGACTTGCCGCACCCGGGTCGTCCGAGCAGGAGGACCGGATGGCCGTCGCGCACGAAGTCGAGCTCGGCGAGGTCGTAGATGATCTTGGGGTCGATTGAGGGCTGGAAGTCGAAGTCGAACTCCTCGAGGGTCTTGCGGAACGGGAAGTGGGCGAAGCGCAGCCGCGCCGCCAGACGCCGGGCCCGCGTGGCGTCGACCTCGGCGCTCAGCAGGTTGGCCAAGAACTCGAGCGGGTCGGCGTCGTTCTTCTTCGCCGCCTCGGCCAGTTCGGCGAACACCTCGGCGCTGCGAACGAGTTTGAGGTAGTCGAGGTCCCCTTTGATCTGTTCGATGAGGGTGGCCTTGCTCATGACTGGCCTCCATCAGGCCCGATCGCGCCCGCTACGTTGCCTTCTGCGGCGATATCCACAGGCAGCGTGATGTCTGGGTGCGGGCCGATGACACCCATCTGCGCCAGATCGGGGACGGTCACGTCGTAGTCGCCGTCCTCGAGGTCGAGCGCTGCCGCAGAACCAACGACGACCGGCTCGACGATGCCGAGCTGACGCCGTCCGAGCACGATGGCCTCGGCCTCACGCTTGTGCTCGGGCAGCCACTGGGGCTCAGCACCCTTCTCCGCCAGGTGGTGCAGCGCGACCATCTGGCCCAAAAAGCGCAGCTCGATGACGTTGTAGCCGATGGGCTGGCGCACTTCTATGACCTTGCCGGCGAGGGCGGGCGGGGCCGAATAGAACACGGTGTCCCACTCGACGAGGGGGATGCGCCCGACCCGGCGCGTGTCGTGCGCGGCCGTGTCGAAGCGCACCGCGGGCAGGCGGCCGAGCACATGGCGTTCGGTCTCGAAGCGTGCAGACGGAGACACGCCCGTCGTCCCGTGGGGAGCGGCGTGGAAGTAGCGATCGAGCCAGCGCACGCCTCTCCGGTTGAGCTCGCCGACGTCTTCTGGCGGGTCGAGATCGGCCTCGGAGAGCAAGCCGGCCTTGAGGTCCCGGAAGGGCCGCTCGACCTTGCCCTTGCGCTTGGCGTCCCCGGCGTCGCAGGCCTTGAACGCCAGGTCGTAGTGGCGGGCGAAAGCGAGAGCGAGGGGATGGAAGACGAAGCCTTTCGAGCGCGACTGGCCCAGCTGGCCCATGCGGTCGGTTCGGCCCAGCGCCGGGACGCCACCGATGTGCTCGAAGAAGCGGACCAGACCCTCGAGGGTGTGGTGCTGGTCGATGGAGGGGGCGAAGAACCAGAACTTGATCCGGCTCCAGCACAGCACGCAGCCGAAGCAGTGCAGCTCGTGCTCCCATCCCCAGCGCCGAGCGAAGGTGTTGCAGTCGGACCAGTCGAACTGGAACTCCTCGCCCGGTGTGGTCTCGATGGCCATGGTGACACTGACCGCACCGCGGGTCGGGCCACGCAGCGTGTGCAGGTAGCGGGTGAGCGTCTGATACGAGCCCTCGTAGCCCTCCGCCGCCAGCACCCGATGGATCGAGCTGCCCTGGAGCTGTGCGTTGTGAGCGAGCAGCTGGGCGATGCGGGCCTGGAAGCGCGGACCGATCACGAGGTCCTCGGCCGGCACGGATCGCTTGGGCGGCGGACCCCCGTTCTTCAACCACCACGACACCGTGGCGGGGTGGAAGCCGAGGTGCTCGGCGATCTGCTTGATCGTCCAGCCCCCGGCATGAAGGGCCTTCACGTTCATGTACTCCTCCTGGGTCATCATCGATGGGGCTTCCTCCAGCTCGTCGGGTGCTTGGCAGCACCGACAGGCTGGGGGAGCCTTTGACCCCGACCGGTGGATGCCCGGTCAGGAGGAACACGGACTCAGATCAGACCGCGAATTTCAGTGAGCGAATAACGCGAATTTCGATGAGCGGCGACATCATGACGCGTATCGAGGCCAACCGTGAAGCAGAAACGCGGCAATCACACTCTGACCCTTGCCGATGGCCGTACCCTCGGATACGCCATATATGGCGACCCTGCCGGTCAGCCAGTCGTCAATTGCCACGGTGGACTCGTAAGGGGCCACGATGTGAGTCCTGCGGACGAGCTGGCCGAGTTCTTGGGTTGTGTTTCATCTCCCCCGACAGGCCAGGCATCAGCCACACTGATCGACTACCGGGCCACGGATTACTGCAGTGGGTCCGAGCGGACCTTGTCCCGCTCCTCGATCACCTGGAGATTGGGGCGACTGGTGTCATGGGCTGGTCAGAAGGTGGGCAATACGCACTAGCCGCCGCATTTGAACTCCGGGAACGGGTCACCGGTTGCGCGGTGATTGCGGGCTGTCCTCCGCTTGATGATCCGGCCACTTTCAAACAGCTCAATCACCTCGATCGCGCATTCTCCCGTCTTCCTCGGAGGGCACCACTTGTGCTTCGTTGCATCAGCAGATGTATTCGCATCTTGTCGGCCTACATTCCGGGAGCACTCCTGAGGACCTCGGTGCGCGGACAACCGAGTGCCGAAGCCAAGGCGGTCAGCGAGCTGGGGCACTGGCTTCCCAAGGTCATGGGCGATGGTGCAGCAAATCCCCGCGGCGTCGTCGACGAATATCTCGCCCTGGTTGCTCCATGGGGATTGCATCGGCGCCCGGGTGAACGGACGGCTCGTGCCGCTCGAGACCCTCTGCCAGAAGATGTAGCGACTCCGGTTTGCATCTATCAAGGTACCGCCGACACGTTGGTTCCGGAGGAATGGGGTCGGCTCCTCGCCCAGCAGATACCAAGTGCCATCGTCACTCTGTACCCCGGCGAGGGGCACTTCATCGCCGTGACACGCCGAGACGAAGTGCTGACGAGGTTCGCTGGCGCTGCAGCCACCACCGGAGACTGAGGCTGGTGGAGAGTGCCCCCGAACGCGGGCGTGGGTCGTGGCGCCGGAGTCACTCCGTGCTGACAGTCGTTCGTGCCTGCGGCAGGCTACGGAGAGCGACGGCGCAGAGCAAGAGGCGACGCCTCACGGTCGAGTTCGAAGTCGCGGATCAAGGTGAGGGCGTGTAGCTCCCGCTGCTCTTCGATCAAGGTAACAAGAACTGCATGCTGGCCCGGCCGAGGACGCGGCTGATGGCGAAGCAACGCGCCCGCGGGACCGGGCGTGTCGGCGGCATCGGCAACGGCGAGGATCCGATCGTCGTCGTCATGGACTATGTGAACGCTGAGCATCTCAGGATCCCGGTGCCACGAGCATCCGCGGCCTAAACCAGGTGAATCCTTCCTCCGGGCCGCTCGAGGTCTTGAGCGTCGCCTTCCACACGGCGTTGTTGCCCGCGGCCGGGTCTTGGTAGGCCCGATAGGCGCCCTGCTCGGTCAAGGTGAGCCCAGTGGCGTACGCCGGCAAGTCCGGGTTCGGATCCGGTTCGTAATCGGGAACCGCACTCATCCAGTAGAAGTGCTCCGGATCAATCATCGAGACCCCGTCCGCTCCCGTCATCCAGAAGGTCCAGTCCAACTCAGTATCGGGAGCCATGCTGAACTGTCTCCACACCCACACGTCGACCTGCACTGCCATGAGACTCCTCTCCTCGATCGGCTGGTTGGACGCCAGCCTAAACAACGTCGTGTGAAGTGTGATCGCTCGATGTTGATGGGTGCCCTCGACCGGCGGGTAGGGCGGAAACTCACTGTCCCTTTCTCTCTTTTCCGTTTCATAGGCGATTTTCCTTTTTTCAATCGTCTCGACGACAAGTGCATGGATTGTCCCAAGGGTGTGCTTGCGCGTTCGGTTCGATAGTCCGGATTCGCGAGACCCGTGGGCGGAGGCATCAGGTGGGACGCTACCTTTCTAGAGATGGAGCACTCACGACTTGGACGAACCGGCCTTCAGGTATCGAAACTGTGTCTGGGGACGATGACCTTTGGATTGCAGTGCGACGAGCCGACTTCAGTGTCGATTCTCGAACGTGCTGAGGAAGGTGGCGTCGACTTCATCGACAGTTCGGACGTCTATCCTCTCGGCGGCGATCTTGCGACGGTGGGTCGAACCGAGGAGATCCTTGGTCGCTGGCTTCGTGGGAAGAGGGACCGCTTCGTTCTCGCCACAAAATGCTTTGGGCGCACTGGGCCGTCACCGTTCGACGGTGGCAACTCCAGAAGGCACATATTTGACGCAATTGATGCATCTTTGCGCCGTCTACAAACCGACTACATCGATCTCTATCAGCTCCATGGGTTCGATTCGGCCACCCCGATCGACGAGACCCTCTGTGCGCTCGATGATCTTGTCCACCAAGGCAAAGTCCGCTACATCGGATGTTCGAATTTTCTTACCTACCAGCTGGTTCGTGCCATCGGGCGTAGCGAGACCCTCGGGCGAGCGCGATTCGACTCGGTCCAGCCTCGCTACAACCTCCTGTTCCGCCAGATCGAGCGTGAGATGCTCCCGTTCTGCGGTGAAGAGGGAGTGGGTGTCATCCCCTACAACCCCATAGCCGGAGGCCTCTTGTCGGGGAAGCACCGACGGGGTGATCCGCCGGCCGAAGGCAGCCGCTTTACTCTCGGCAACGCGGGTCTGATGTATCAAGGCCGCTATTGGCACGACCGAGAGTTCGACACCGTCCAACGACTTCTCGCCATTGCCGAAGAGGTCGGCGTAAGCCTCGTGACTCTGTCTGTCGCCTGGGTATTGGCGAACGAGGCGGTCACCGCACCCATCATCGGGGCGAGCCATCCGGACCAGCTTGCAGCGAGCCTGGAAGCGGCTGAATTCGTACTCGAGGACGACTTGAAGTCCCGGCTCGATGAGCTCACTCACGAATACCGCATGGGCGACGCCCCTCGATAGAGGAGAGATTCGCCGGCTCGCTGAGAGCAGATGGTCTGATATCGGCGGAGCGGAGCGATACCAGGGCAGGACCTACGCAGCCAGGGCTACCCGCCGGCACCGAGATGCCGGACGAAGAACGACTCGGCGGAGTCGTTTTCGAAGACGGGCACCTGGACGTGACCCCCAGGGTTGACGTGGAGGGTCTTGTCCGTCGAGCCGATGGCTTCGAAGAGAGCGAGACCTGCATCGCGAGCGATCAACTCGTCGTCCCACTGGAAGAGGAACAGGATCGGCACGCGTAGGGAGCGGGCCGCCGTCTCGAACTCGGTCCCGCCCATACCGACACCCAAGCCGGCCAGCCCGAGCACGGCGGCTTTGACCCGGGTTTCGGAGGCCACGAATCGGAGACCGATGCCGGTACCCATGGACAATCCCCAGTAGCCCATCCGGTCGTCGCTGAAGCCGGTCGAGATGAGGTCGTCGACCAAGGCGATCAGCTCTCCGACATGGGCGCCCATCCTTGCGGCGAATCCAGCCGCCTGGTTGGGGTCCATAACCAGAGGTAGACCGGCGCCGGGCCCCTGGTCGATGCGAGCCTCGACGGAACGGCGCCTGGCCCGGGCCGCCTCCTTGTCGGTGATGCGCTCGCCGTGCTCGGGGGCGTCAAGGGCCACGGCCGCGTAGCCCCGGTGCCGCACGAGACGCCTTGCGAACCCGAGGACCTCAGGGGCGCGCTTGTGGACCACGCCTCCGTGACCGAGGATCACCGTCGGTCGGGGCCCCGTAGCGCCCTCTGGCAGCCAGACGATGCCCGGCACCATCTCCCCGCCCTCAACCTTGAGCCCGACCCGTCGCTCGACAACACCGCGCTCACAGATTTCTTCGAATATCTCCACGGTTCCAGCTCCTCCGGTCGAAGTCGCTGCGCAGCGTACCGCCGGGTCTACCCTGAGGCTCGTCCTGATCCCCCATCTCGACCTGTCGTTGGATCTGGAGCGGCTCAATAGCGAAGTGAGTCCCGGAGTCCCAACGCGTTACCCCGTGCCGGGCTCATTCAGGATGGGCGGGCCTCCGAGTCGACGGTGCGCAATACGCCCTTCATCAGAGGGGTGCCACCTAACGAAGCAGGCAACATGGGGGCAGGGGATTCATGCCGCCACCTCTGCCACGGGAACCCGCCTCCGACAGCTACCGCCCGGTCCGGTCGGGTTCACAGCCCTTCGTGAGATCCTGCGCCACGCCCGCTCCTGGTTCAGGGTGAGCCAGCCCTTGAGGCGGATCCTGTGAGCAGCGGTCCTGAGGTCGGGGCGCGGGTGTCATGGTCCTCGCTCGGACTGCCCTGGTGGGGTCAGCCGTCGTTATGAGCCAGGAGAATCGATTGAAGAGAGGGGACCTCACTCAGCGCGGTGTCGTTCTCCTGCACGCCCCAGGAATACGCGTAATCAAAGACTGGCGTCGGGACCAACGACCCCCACGTCGAGAGGATTTCGGACTCTTGGCTAGCGGTCGGGAGCTGATAGGAACCGCCTCCATCATCGACCCAGGTGCCACCGCCAAAGGCTTGATAGACGGGAACGATGTCGGCGAGCGGAATACCTTCCTGCTCCGCCGCGCTGACCGCCAAGCCCAGCCAGGAGTATGCGCAGGGTGCCGAAGCGGGATTCTCCGATCGGCACGGGTAGGGGTCGAGCCCATAGAGGTCGATGTCGCTGTTGGCCGGGTTGTAGCCGCCCTGATAGGTGGGGTGGTTCGAACTCGAGAGATCTTCTTCGATGATGAAGGTATAGGTCCCCGGATCGTTGGCATGAATCCAATCCGACTCGGCCTTCAGATTCGCGGCACTGCAGGACGATGGGTCGGGTTCATCCATGAGGTAGAACCCGAAGACCTTGGGATCCCCGATGAAACTTTGGACGTTTGACTGGAACGAAGATGTCGCTCCGGCGCACGAGCCGATCCATTCGAGTCCCTTGACGCCCGGAGGCAGCGCTTCGGTTTCAGCATTGGACGACACATCGGCGAGATTGAAACTAACTGCACCAGGATCGTAGATCGATCCTGAGAAGTTCCCGTTTGCTGTGAAATGCTCCGATGTGCGCGGGCCATTGGCTGACGGCGGGTCCGTAGTCGTGGTGGTCGGCGTTGTCGTCGTCGTGCTCGGCGCCGCTGTTGCGGTGGTGGTGGGCGCCGGTGTCGTGGTGGTAGTCGTGGTGGTAGTCGTGCTGGTGGTCGTGCTGGTGGTCGTGTTGATGATCGCCGGTGCGGTCAGAGCTGCCTTTTGGTGCATCACAACCGGCGGCTGGCAAGCGGTTGCCACGCCAGCGACAGCTAACGCACTGACAACCAAGAGCGCCGTGCGCCTGCCATGGCGTCGCTCAATGCCCCCCGTAGTGCTGCGAGCAGTGCTCCGAAGACCAGGGAATACCCGTGGGTCCTGAAGGTTCATTCCCTCGGAGGCTACGTCCGAGGTCGGCTGCGGCGGTGGATGGTTGGCAGTATCGGGTTGAGATTGAGACGGATGTCCGTTGTCCCTGGATGTTCTTGAAGCAAGGGCCGTTGTACCCGATCGCCTACCTCAAAGCTGTAGGGGCGTTGGCTCTCAGTTGCAAGGCAGCTTCGACGCCCAGGAGACGGTTACTCCGTCATGTAACAACAAGGACCCTGACGTGAGGCCATTTACTGTTCAAGTCAGAACGAATGATGCAAGGCTTTGTGCAACACCCGTCTCGGCTCGAGGTGATCATGAGGAGTCGGTGACCGTGCGGGAGATACCCGGTGGTCCGTATTTGGCTCAACGTCGGATCGAGCGGTATAGATCGAGCGGTATATGGAGCACCGGTCTTTCCGCTCCTTCCGAGCCGGTAACGCAACCTCTGAGTGAGGAGGATCCGCGTAACATTCACTCGCTTTGAAGTCCCGCGGTGCTGAGCACCAACAACCAAGATAGGAATTCCTCTGTAGGTGATCTCGCTCAGCTGGAGCAGGCCGTGTGGGCACACCCCATCGACGGATCTGGAGAGCTGGAGGTGTCCCCGTTCGCCGGATCGGTGGGGCCATTCCGGCACACCGTTCATCGGTGTAGTTGCTGGCGCTAGCGGCGCAAACCGCTCATCTCCAAATTGCCGCCAGAGATCAGAATCCGTACTCCCCACTCCAACGCGTAGAGCCGCAATACCGGCGGGAGGGTCACCTTGCCAGGCCCTTGGCGGCTACTCGAGCGACAGGCTTCCATGATCTCAAACTGGCCCACTACTCCCGAGCGAGCAGACTGTGGCCGTGGACGAAGCGTCCGTCGATCCCGATCCGATGACCCAGCTGTCCCGGTGGCTCGAGGTTGCGCGGACAGCTGGCGAGCCCATGCCCGAGGCGATGGCAGTTGCCACAGCCACGACCGATGGGCGCCCGTCCTCCAGAATGGTGCTGCTCCGAGGTATCGACCACCGAGGTCTCGTCTTCTACACCGACCGGGAAAGCGACAAGGGCCGGGAGCTGAGGGCGAATCCATTCGCCGCTGCCCTCTTCCATTGGTTCCTCCCAGTGCACCGACAGGTCCGGGTGACTGGAGCAGCGGAGGAGGTCGATGACGATCAGTCGGACGCCTACTGGCGGTCGCGGCCACCAGGGGCTCGTCGTAGCGCCGTCGCAAGCCACCAGAGTGAGGTTGTCGTTAGTCGAGCTGAGCTCGAACAGCGGGTGGCCGACTTGGCCGAAGCGTTCCCCGACGAAACGGGGCCACCCCGCCCTCCTCGATGGGGCGGTTACCGGATCCGGCCTGAAGTCGTCGAATTGCGGGAAGAAGGCGCGGACCGCCTGCACGATCGGCTCCGCTACCAGGCTGAGCTCGGAAGCTGGAGGATCGAGCGGTTATCACCCTGACCAACCTGGCCGTAGGCACACGCATCGCGACGCGTCCTTCTTCCAGCGTTCCGTTGCGGCGGTGTGCCGATACATACCGACAGGAGTTCTGGGTATTCCCGATCGCCGGACTGGGGCGCGATATCTCGTTTGCTCCGCCTTCGGCTGCCAAGCTCGCCCTCACCGACTCACAAGTCGCCTACCGTTTAGCCGCCCTATTGGCAGGCTTACGAGCTGGAGCCCGTTTCTTCACTGCCTTCGTGGCGGCCTTTCGGGCTGGCGTCCGCTTCTTGGCTGGAGCCCGCTTCTTCGCCGCCTTCGTGGCGGCCTTTCGGGCTGGCGTCCGCTTCTTGGCTGGAGCCCGCTTCTTCGCCGCCTTCGTGGCGGCCTTTCGGGCTGGCGTCCGCTTCTTGGCTGGAGCCCGCTTCTTCGCCGCCTTCGTGGCGGCCTTTCGGGCTGGCGTCCGCTTCTTGACTGGAGCCCGTTTCTTCACCGCCTTCGTGGCGGTCTTTCGGGCTGGCGTCCGCTTCTTGGTAGTCCGCTTGGCGGCCTTCTTGCCTGGTGCCTTGCCCACGATGGTTATTGATCCGGCACCCGGTACGAGAGATGACTCTCCGCCGGTCGACCATTCGATGTGGATGAGCTCACCATCGACCCCGGTCACGACACCATCCCGAGGAGCTTGACCTACCTTTGTGGACTCGAATCGGACTCGATCGCCAATACTGAGCACCGGGGCCTCCTTCCCTGCGGGATGAATCTGAGCGCACCCATCCTGTCACCGCCTACCCGCGAGGATTGGCGGGGTCTGTCTCGCTCGCGAGAGTGCCCCCGAACGCATCGGTAGGGTGACCGCACCACCGTGTCGTGCTCGTCCTCGGTCTTCTTCGCACAGCTGGGGTCGGTGCCACGGCGACCTCCGTCAGGTGTTCCACGAGACACGGCACCCACTCCGGGTCCGTTCTCGGGGGTCGGCCCTTTGCGCGGAGTCAGGGAATCCCTGGCACGGCAGCAGGAATGAGAGCGGCGCACGCACGCAGTGCCTGGGCAGCAGTCGGACTCGAAGGATTGGCCGAGCTTGCCGTCGGATACCAATGGTGCGCGTGGAAGCACGCGACAAGACGCTCCAGCGCCGCCGGGGGCCCCAGTCGAATTCCCTCGGGCGCAGCTCCACTGGTGGGATTGAGCTTGATCTCGCGGATAACGCTCCCCCGCCCCTGACAGTCGTAGAGAGTGCTCGTTGCGGAACTCGCCCACAGCGATGCATCGACGTGCACACAAGCTTGAGTGACCAGCTGCGCAATTTGACCTGGGTCACCGAGCGTGAATCCACCGGTGTCGACAAAGCGCAGTTTGCCGTCCGCCACGAGCGAGGCCAACTGGTCTCGTGACATCGCTGGATCGCTGCCGTAGAAGCCTCCCCATGGCATGACGGAGTAGCCAGCAATAATGGGACCGTCGGCCGTGATGTTGCTGTGCACGGCCACGATCCAGCGCTCATGACGGTTGTTCCGACGCAACCACCGAAGCTCGGCGTTTGCCAATCCAGAACTCGCGGACCCGAATCCACCGAAGGACCCGACGATTGAACTGCTGCCCCGCTGCGCGCTCTTCAGCGGCGGCCCGGCGGACGCGTACGGAGCATTTTCAGGATGTCGGATGCCCCAGAGTGCCCACAGCCCCGGGGCAATCAGAGCGACCGCGAGGCCCACGATGATCGCGACGCTCACCGCGCTTCGCGCGGACCACACCCGCAGGACCATACCCACCAATAGCGCGGCAGCGACCACACCCAGTGCTGCGGGTACCACGTACCGCAGAGCGGGGTACACCGCCACTCGACTGAGGAGGACAACTTCGACCGCCGCAGTACCGACCAGAGCCAGCAGGACGCATGCCGCACCCAACCGACCACTTCTTCGAACCAGGACCACGCCGATGCCGACAAGTGCGGACAAGGCCGGTGCCAGAGCAGAGACGTAGTAATCGTGGAAGATGCCTCGGGTGTATGCGAGTACGAAGTAGCTCACCAACGCGTAGCCACCCCAAAGCACTACCGATCCTGTCTCGGGCCGAGTGAGCCGTCGGCGGACCACCAACACCAACCCCCCTATCAGCGCGAGCACCGCGGGAACCACCAGCCAAATGACCTGATCCCCAATGGTCTCGCTGAACAGCCGTCCGATCCCCGGTGTGCCACCGAGCCCGGGAAGACGGGCCGTCACCGCGCTGATGTTGAAGCGGCCACCGATTCCGGCGCCGCCGATGCCGGCGCCGAGACCAGGGTTGCCGGTCAGATCCGAAAAGCCACGGGCGCCGAATACCAGACTCTGCGCCGTGTTGTTCGTGCTCAGGGCGACGTAGGGTCGGCTTGAGGCTGGTGTGAAATCGATCAGGGCGATCCACGCTGCCACGACGAACGCGAAGATGCATCCTGCCACAAGGACGTCGCGGATCCGTCTCCACCAACCTCCGGGACCTGCCAGAATATAAGCGGCGAACATGCCAGGCATCACGAACCCAGCGATGAACAGCTTCGCCAAGAACGCCAGCCCGCAACACAGCCCAGCCACGATCATCCATCGGGATCGTTCATCGCTGATCGCGCGTTGTGTCGCGTATGCCGCGGCGACCATGAACAGCATGACGGTGATGTCCGGACTGTCGACGCGGCTCACCGCGACGAAGGTCGGCGTCAGCGCGAGCACAATGCCCGCGCTACGCCCGGCCCACGGTCCCCAGGCTCTGCGCAGAGCGGACATCAGGAGCCACACCGCTACGGCTCCACATGCGGCCGAGGGCAACAGCAACGACCAGCTCGAGTAGCCGAACAGGCGTGCACTGATCGCTCCCAACCAGAGAGCGAGTGGGGGCTTGTCAGTCGTAATCCAACCGCCGGGGTCGACCGCCCCGAACAGGAAGTTCCGCCACGAGTACGTCATGGACCGCATGGCTGCGGCGTAGTACTCGTTGCCGTATCCATTCTTGGACAGGCCCCAGGCGAGAGCTACGAACGTCACGGCGACGATCGCGAGCTCCGGCCACTTCGATCGGAGCCAGGAATCCCGACCCTTCTCCAAGGACTCGGGAATTAGTGGCGAGGCCGGGTCCGAGCGCTGCATGGTGGTCGTCATCGGATGCCCTTTCCACTATCCCCCAACAAGGACGGGCGCCAGCCTTCGGGGAGTGCTCGGGCCGGGTGTGCCCTCAGTCTCCGGCTGGCACCGTCTTCCCTGACTCTGGGCTTTAGCCGGAGCACCCTCCTGGTACGGCAACCCACGCGGTGCGTAGCACTTCCGTTCTGTCCGCGCCCTGGCTCCCGGTCTCCTGGCGTGACAGAGTGACACAGAAGAAGGCGGGGAGACCATCGGGTCCAGGCGTCCCAGTTCGCCAGGACTGGGCGCAATATTTGGGCTATTTCGTAGTGACCCTAACGCCGATATCAGATATATGCGTCAGGCTGGGCGAGCTCCGGTCCTCCTTTGTGGGGATGGTCTACATAGCCTTCCCTCGGCGTCGGCAGAGCACGGATGCACTCCTCAGAGCACGAATGCACCAGGAGGGGGAGAACGTCTGTCGCGACCAGAAGCGAAATCCAGACTTGAATCGAGCCGGAGCGGGGTAGTGGACCGTTGCAGACGCTGCAACGCTCCGGTGTGGAGCCGGTCGGCAGCTCCGCTGGCAACAGTGGGAAGGGGGTGCGGTACTTGAAGTTCCCGTAAATATTCCTGGTGCTCACTGTCGACTTCACCAGCTTTGGACACCTCGTGATCTCGAATGGAAACCAATGCAGGCGACGAGATGTGTAAGGCCTGAAGTCTTCGAGGTTCTTGAGCTCACCGATCTCCGAGGGCACCATCAAGAGATTGCTCCCGTACAGGTTCAGCTGTTTGACGGCGCTGAGTTTGCCGAGTGAGGGAGGGAGTGTGACGATCTGCCTCCACAGCTCTCCGGGAATCTCGGCGCCCGGCACAAACTCTTCTCGACCGTCATCAGCGGCCTCATCGATCAAGGCGAGGAGCATCTGCCAGGCTTCACTCGTCGTGTCTTGAGCGTCGGTATGGAACTGCCGTGCGGTGCGGTCATACCGGCAGCAGTTGCACTCCTCCCAGATCTGAGTCAGTCCCGCGAATCGGTTGACGAAGACAACCGGAGGTGCATTGTCCTGGTCTGCATCACGTTTGGACCGAGGAGAACCGGATGAAGTCAGCTGGTCATCGTGATTCGTCTCCTGATCGAGTGAACGCAGCGTGCGTTGGCCGAGAAGATCGGATGAAATATTGTGCTTTGATCACCTGGATCTTCGAAGTCGGGGTCCGCTGGCAGATACAGGCTGAGTTCGGCACTCGAAGTGCCGACGCCCGCTTCTGCGTTCCAGATGTTGGGCAGTCTCAGATTGAAGTGGCTGTGCTGCTGCGGAGCCCCGAGGTCTAAGAAAAGCGTGGCCAAGGTCGCGAGACCTCGCCCGGCTTGGTCGTGGCTGAATCCGACAAGGTGGGTCCTTACACTTTCATCGTCGTGCCAATTCTCATTGGCGGTTGTGAGCACGAGACGGGGGCGGTCCTCTGGGTCGAAGGAAGGGCTTTCTTCTCGATCCGTCTTGATCCAGTACCACATGACGTGAGGCATCGAGTGAAAGTGAGCGGGATGGGGGGACGGAGGCCCGCCCTTAAAAGTCCTCGTCGAGTGGTAGCGGATGCGGATCGTTTCGATCTCTGAGCGCGGGGCCTTGAGGTGCAAGTCGACGGCGTCGACATCCGGGTGGAAGAGCACGCCGAGGCACAGAATGCCGAGCTGGCGGTAGGCCTCCGGCGATGCGTGCAGGATCGCGCGGTCGACCCTGAAGGAGGGGCCGTAGTGCATTGAACGCACTTGCACGACGATCGCGCCGGTATGGAGCTCGTCGGGGGGCTTCGGTACCGACGCCTTGTCGAAGGTCGCCCAACGCTTCTCTATCTGTTGGTCCAAGTCGACTGGCAGAGAACGTGCCAAGAAGCCGGAATACTCCTCAAGCTGCACGAACGCACGATAGACACCAGTCGGCGACCGTCCGCGCGGCGTGGTGCCCCTCCCCGACTTAAGCGCCAAAGGAAGCCCCTTGCGCTGCCTTGCTCAGGTGCCCCCAACCGCCGGATAGTGGCGCATTTGTTCCGCTGCGGAGGGCCGTGGATCAACTGCCGTGATCCTGGTACAACTTCGAGGATGCGGAATGTCGAGGTCAAGTACCTGGTCCGAGACGGAGCCCGCATCGCATACGAAATATTCGGCAGCGGGCCCATCGATCTCATCGTGAACTCTGGTGCACAATTTCCGATCGACCTAATGTGGGACCTGCCCCAGCTTGCTGACTTTATGGATCAACTCGGTCGGGTGGCCCGGGTCATCGCGTACGATCGGCGCGGCACTGGCGCTTCAGATCCATTGCCAACGACAGACGGCGCCGCTGGACTCGAGTCGTCAGCTGCGGATCATCTTGCTGTATTAGACGCAGTCGGCACGGATCGGGCGAGCATCCTGGATTTCACATACGGAGCTGTGACGATATTCATCGCAGTCAGCTATCCGCAGAGGGTGCGCTCAATCATCGTCCAAAACTTGCGTTCTTCTTTCCCGGAGATCCGTGATCTCACGGAAGAGGAACGTAAGGAGACTGCGGTATGGCTCGGCAC
Organism: uncultured Acidimicrobiaceae bacterium; assembly: GCA_963834405.1. Lineage (GTDB taxonomy): Bacteria > Actinomycetota > Acidimicrobiia > Acidimicrobiales > RAAP-2 > Bog-473. The sequence goes on from CAWIBX010000007.1 coordinate 703,466, forward strand.
GACCGAGGGACTCCAAGCTGGGAACCCCCGCGTTGCTCACGATCTGGACTTGCAGCGGTGGTGGGGGCGCGCCCATCGCCTAAATGCGAGCCCAGAAGAAGAAGCTCGGTCAATCGAACTCGCGTCCAAAGTTGACGTGGAATCACTACTTGAGCACGTCAAGGCACCGACGCTGGTCTTTCACCGGCACGACACCCATTTTTGGAATATTGAATCGAGCCGCGAGACAGCGGCTCGGATACCACGTTGCCGCTTCGTAGAGCTGCCGGGAAGCGAGACCGACCTCTACCTCGGAGACACCGTCCAAGTACTCGAGGAAATCACGCGATTCCTGCGCGATGAGGTCGAGATGACGATTGACGACAATCGATTGCTCGCGACAGTCCTCTTTACCGACATCGTCTCCTCGACCGAGCACCTTGCTGCCGTCGGGGACCGGCGCTGGCGACAATTGCTCGATCATCACGATGGCTTCCTGGACCGGATCGTCCCTGATTATCGCGGTCGGGTAGTCAAGAAACTTGGAGACGGGGTGTTGGCGACATTTGACGGCCCAGCTCGCGCTGTCCGCTGCGCCGCTGCCGTTCGTGATGCGATGAGCAGCCATGGCGTCGCCGTGAGGGCAGGTCTCCATACGGGCGAGGTTGAGTTACGCGATGGGGACTTATCGGGCATGGCCGTGCACATGGCGGGCCGTATCTGCTCGCTCGCCGGACCAGGCGAGATCTTGGTGTCTCGTACCGTGACAGATCTGACCGGCGGCTCGGGAATCACTTTTGATCCCCGAGGTCAGCACGAACTCAAAGGCATCCCTGGGCGGTGGCCCCTATCCGCTGCAAGGGTGCCCTCTCTTCCCGGACCAATTTCGGTTTAGTCATGTCCCCGAGACAAATCCTGGTCGAGTTAGCACGCTGCGGCCCTAAATGGCGACCGGCTCCAATGGTCCATTTGAAGTGGGGCACCTCAGGCACATGGAGGGCATGGAATCAATGGCGGCGGGCCGCCCGGTGTCCGACTGGCAATCCCGGATAGGTGGACCGCCAAGTGACAGAGAGAGTGGACGGAGCGAGACTGTTGCGGTGGACGACGTCCCGAAGACCAGATACGCAAAGCTCGGCAGGGCGCGCATTGCCTACCAGGTCCTAGGCGATGGTCCAATCGACCTCCTGCACTGCCCGTCCGTCGGCGACTGCACCGACGCCCGGTGGGAGTGGCCGCCCTACGCCAGCTTCCTTCGCCGCCTCGCCACCTTCACCCGGCTCATCATGTTCGACCCACGGGGCATGGGCGCCTCAGATCCGGTATCGCCAGAGGCTCTCTCAAGTTGGGAGGAGTGGTCCGATGACGCGAGAGCAGTCCTCGATGCTGTGGGCTCCGAGCGAGCTGCCATCCACGGCGAGGCAGACGCTGGACCCACGGCAGTTCTCTTCGCGGCAACCCAGCCTGAGCGCACAGGGGCCCTGGTGCTTGCCAACACAACTGCGCGCTTTCTGACCGACGTCGACTATCCGTGGGGGCTGTCGCAGGCAGACGTTGACACCGCGATCGCCTTCTTAGAGCAGAACTGGGGGACCGAAGAGCTGGCCGGCTTCGGCAGCCCCGACATGGCGGGTGACCCGGCCTACGTGCGCTGGCGAGCCAAGCAGCAGCGCATGGCCTGCAGCCCTATGGTGGCGGGCGCCTATCTGCGGTGGCGGCAACTCACCGATGTCCGAGAGGTCCTCCCCTCGATCGGGGTGCCCACCCTCGTCATCCACCGCAAAGACGTCGGATTCATCACCCTTGACGAGGGTCGCTACCTCGCCGATCGCATCCCTGGGGGGCGCCTCGTGGTCGTACCCGGAGCCGATCTCAGCATCCACACCGAGCAGTCGTCAGAGATCCTTGACCACATCGAAAACTTCCTCACCGGCGCACTTCCGAGCGCCAAGCCCGACCGTGCCCTGGCCGCGGTGCTGTTCACCGACATCGTGGGTTCGACCGAGCAGGCGACCGGCCTGGGAGATCGCCAGTGGCGCGCCCTGCTGGAGAGCCATGACGCCGTAACCCGGGCCTTGGTGAGCCAGCATCGCGGCCGCCTGGTCAAGATGACCGGCGATGGGGTCTTGGCTACCTTCGACGGTCCGGGGCGAGCCATCCGCTGCGCCTTCGCACTGCGAGACACGCTGGAGCCGCTAGGGATAGCAATCCGTGCCGGGCTGCATGCCGGAGAGGTCGAGTTCCGGGATGATGACATCGCCGGCATCGGCGTTCACATCGCTGCTCGGGTACTCGATCAGGCCGGTGGCGGGGAGTTGCTCGCTTCCTCCGCGGTCCCTCTTCTCGTCGCCGGGTCGGGCGTTGAGTTCGAGGACCGTGGCGAGCACGATCTCAAGGGCGTCGGCTCGTTGAGGCTGTACGCGGTGGCAGGCTGACAGACCGCTCGCGAAGTACGGAGTGATACCGCGCAGGTGCCAAGGGAGCCCCATGCCGCCGGGACGGTGGGGCAGTTCGGCACCTTCGGGATAGTCGATTGATGATCAAGCGTTGACTAGCTTCGATTCTTCGCCTGGACTCCGCCAGGGCGACGAAACGGTCTGAAGGGCCCGCGCGTGATCACTGTCGGGTCGCCTTGGACGGCCGTGCACCGTGACGAGAAGCATCATCGGGTGTCCGCGTCGCCACGTATCTGGCTTTGAGCCGTGCAAGGGCGCGCAAGGTCAAGCGGTCGCTCACGGGAGGGTGGCTAGGAACTGGCGGTCAGCTGAGCAGGATGACGCGCTCATAGGCGCGCAGGAGCACATCGGCATCGGGCCAGCCGTCGAGGATGCGCACGATGTGCTGACGCCCCGAGCGCACCATGCGTGCCGGCGCGTGCCAGATGCGCCAACGCAGCGCCTTGGGTTCGGCGCTCGCGAGCGCACCCGACAGACACAGCAGCTGGAACCAACGCACGAGGTCCGCCGCCATGCACACTTCGGCCAACCAGGCCCGGTTCGCGTCCAAGGAGGTGAACGGCATGCGGCAGAGCCCCGAGTCCTTGAGCCGCTCGATGTGGTCCTCCACATGAGCATGGGCCCGGTGGAACACGTCGAGGGCGACGGGGCTGCCCAACTGGTCGGTGTAGAAGCCGACGTAGCGGTACTCGAGGTCGGGGAACAAGCTCTGTTGGGCCCCTTGGTGCAGTGGCTCGCGCCGGATGATGAGCCGGGTGCCCGGCGGCCACTCTGAGAGGTCCACCAGATCGGTCACCTCGCACACGGCCGCTCCCTTGCGGCGCCGGCCGTCTTGGCGCCGGGCTCGTTTCCAGTGTCGGCCCTCGCCGGCGATGGCGACGATGGCCCCGTAGACCTGGGCGTTTGTGCGGGCCGAGACCGAGAAGCCGACGTGGCGGTCGAAGCAGCCCCAGACGAAATCCTTGGTCGCACCGGCTGAGTCGGTGCGCACGACGATGCGTCGGCGGACCTCTTCTCTCAAGGAGTCGTCGCGATGTCCCGCCGCGATGACCCCGGGTAGCTGGGCGATGGAGGCGTCGAGCACAAAGAGGTGGTCCTCGGCGTCGTTGGCCCCGGCGTTGCCCGGACGAGACAGCATCGCGAGCGTCTCGCCCGTCGCGTCGGCCCAACAGCCCATGTCGTGAAAGCCGTAGCCGCCCTTGTAGTTCGGACCCGTGCCCTCTTTGTTCTCCGAGTGCACGTCGGTGAGCGTGGCGTCGATGTCGAGGACGACCGGGTCGGCGCCCTTGGTCAACTTCAGCTTCTTCCACACCATGGCTCGCACCTCGGCGAAGCCCGCTTGCACCGAGGCGAGCGTCTCGGGGGTGAGATCCTCGGTGAAGGTGCGATACAAGGTCGAATCCGAGCACACGTCGGCGAAGAGACCCTCTTCGGCCCGCAGGTACTCGATGTCAGAGCAGCACTCGCCGCCGCCCGCCAACATCACCATGGCCTGGACCAGGACCTTGCCCCGGTCGTGGAGCGGGAGGCGGGCCGAGCGCGCCGGGATCCGGGCCGAGAGCGCGTCGCTCAGACCGAGTGCGTCGGCCAAGGACCCGAGCGCGTGCAGCCCGACATGGGAGACGACTTGGTCGCCACCGGATTCCACCACGGCGCGGCGCGTGCTGGTAGCGTGCATCTCGGAAGTGCCCTCCTTGGTTGGGACTGTTGGTTGTCGCAAACCCCAGTATCCCTTGCAAGGAGGGCGTTTTCGCGTCTTTCGACGCGTCAGTTCATGTCGTCACGCGAAGAATCGAAGCTAGGTGTGCCCTACTTCGCCAATCGGGACGGTGAGCTAGCGGGACCCTCCCAAGTCCAGGCGGTCGAGGTAGTTAGCTCGACCTGAGGCATCGAAGCTGAACGCCTCAGGTACCACGCAGAACTCATTGCCCTCTGGGTCGGCCATAACTAGAAAGCCACCATCGTCGTATCCGTCCAGGCGTCGACCACCAAGTGCCTCAATTTGGTCTTTGATTTCGGCGATGTCCGGGCCGGAGATGTCGATGTGGACTCTGTTTTTGCATCGCTTTGGTTCTTCGACTTGCTGGAAGCCCAGACCCATGCCTCCTGCTGAGCGAGTGAGCCAGACATACGGCCCCTTCCGCCCCTTGATCGGACGCTCTAGCAGGGCGCTCCAGAACTCCGCAAGCCTCTCCGGGTCAGCGCAGTCCATGATGATGTCGGTGATCTCCATGTTGGAATCGGCCATAGTTCACGTATACACGAGCAACCGCTCCCCCTGCCCCAGTTCACCGGGACGGCGGGCACTTCGGTACCTCGGAGACGCGTCGAAGTGCCGGTCAATCTCAACCAACGGTTGAAATGTGTTGCCACCTATACTCGCCACCTGTGAGTTATTCCGTTGATTTCGTCAACGTATCTACCCTCGGCCTGGAATCGTCGCCAAATGTGGCCGCGTTGGCCGGCCTGCGGGCGAACGAGGCTCGCTACTTCAAGAACAAGTACGACCACATTTTCACGGTTGAGCCTGCCGCCAAGGCCAAGAAGGACATCGACATGGTGCACCGCATCCTGAAGGAGGAACGTGACATCGTCATAGCGTCGCCCCCGCTCGAGGCAACGACGTTCCAGGTCGAGAACATCCGCTGGACCTACGTGTTCTACGAGAGCGGGCTCTCGATCAACGTCCTGTACACCCTCGACGGACCGAATCCCAAGCGGGCGGTCGGGTTCAAGCTCTCCGAAGGGATGGACGTCCCCGCCGAGTTGGGTTCGTTCAAGTTCGCGCGCCAGAAGTCAAAGCTGGCAGGGACCATCCGAGGCTCGTACTTCGTGATCAAGGGCGAGTACTGAGCGCATAAGGAGTCAGATCCGCCAGCGTTCGGTCCTGGTTCGACCTGCCCTGAGGGTCAGGTCGCCTTCAACATCTGTGCCCCACTTCGCCAATCGGGCCGGTGACAGACTGCGCGGCGTGAACTCAGACGAGCAGTGGCTCCTGGAACTCGGCTTCATGGTCGAGATCGAGCAAGAGGAGCCAGACCTGTTTTGGGCACACCTCGCAAGCACCGGCAGGCCGTCTCAACGAATGGCTCCCGAACTACGGCCGTGGGACGACTCCCGATGGAGCCATCAAGAGTGCCCGTCGGCGCTATGAGGTTGAAGAACTCGGTATTGAGCCTTCTACCTAGCCGACTTGTGCCTGCCCCAGTACATCGCCGTTCATCAGGTAGGTGGGACACGTCGGCACAACCGGGGCAAGAACGATGTGATGTGGCGCCGTTTCGGCCTCTGGGCTCTCTCCGACGCTTCACCGCGCAACGTCACACGGTCAGGAGCACATCGGCTCGATTGGATCTAGAGTTCGCAATGGCAGGTTTCCGCGAAAACTGGAGTGTCGCCCATGTACAAGGTCATCGTGGTAGGTACGGATGGTTCGGATCGGGCGGCTGTTGCCGTAAAAGGAGCGATGTCGTTGGCCAAGGTGTCTGGCGCTGAGCTGCACGCCGTCAACGTGGTTCACCCGTCCGTCACCATCGGTTTCGCCGACTCGCGAGCGCAACAAGATCAGGTGAACACCATGCGCGAAGAAGCAGAGAAGATCCGGTCACAACTGCTCGCCGACGCCGAAGCAGAGGGCGTTTCTCTCAAGGTCCACAATCCAGGCGGGGATGCAGCGAAGGCGCTTCTTGGCACGGCAGAGAACGTCTCTGCTGATCTCGTCGTAGTCGGTAACAGGGGTATGAGCGGCATGAAGCGTTTCGTCCAGGGAAGCGTGCCCCACACGGTTGCTCATAACTGCCACTGCGACGTCCTGATCGTCGACACTGACACCGCCTAACGGCATCCAAGCAGCGTCGTCCTTTGGTATCGGCTGCTTCGAGGAGGTGCCAAGAGAACTCTGACGAACCGAACTCTCCCCACGGAGGGGGCTAGCCCGATACGCCTTCATCGCATCAGGACGGTGGCACCTCAGCGCAGCGCCGACCGGCGGCTAGTCAGCCGTGAGTGGCTTTACGTCAAGCTCGGCCAGCTTGTGCCAGGACCGCTCGACGATGCGCGGATAGGTATGTAGATAGTACGGAAGGGCGCCGCAGGCTTGGTGTATCGCGGCGCCGCGACTTCGGGCGAGAGTGGCGTCGTCGACTTCGAGAGCGTCGAGGAATGCGTCGCGAGATTCGTTGGTGAATAGCGGCGACCAGAAGACCTGTATGTCTACAGCTGGATCGCCGGCGCATGCCGAACCCCAATCGACAATGCCACTCAGCCGTCCATTCTGGACCAAGCAATTGCCCTCCAAATCACCTTGCACCCAGACGGCAGGACCGGTGTGAGGCGGAGCTGCCAGTGCCTCCTCCCACACGACAAGAGCGGCACCGGCGTCGATCAGATCGCCGGCACGTTCGATGATCCATCGGGTCACCTCGTCATACTCTGCGAGCGGTCGAGCCCGATTAGTCGACGGCGGGGCATCCGTCGTCGGCACTTCCTGGAGCCGCCGAACAACTTCGGCGAGGGCCAGTGCAAATGCGACGGGATCGTCCATCAGGTCGAGAGCTGCGCCCTCACCTGGGATCCATTGGTGGACCGCCCATCGATACGGGTAGTTGTCGCTCGGCATACCCACGGCGACAGGCTCGGGTATTGCAACTGGCAGATGCGGAGCCAGCCGGGGCAACCACTGCGCTTCGAGTTCGATCTGTCCTGCCGCCCAATGAATGCGAGGGACTCGGACGACGAGGTCGGTACCCAGACGCCAGATGGCGTTATCGGTACCCCACGGCTCAACGACGGCCAGGGGCAGGTGCGAGAAGCCCGGCATCTGCGAACGAATGAGGCCACGGACAAGTTCTTCATCCACATCGACTTCGTCCTTGTGCATACGGACCGTCACGTGAACAGTTTGCCGACGGATGCCTCCTCGTAGCAATCGAGTAGAGCCCGAGCTGCTCACATGTGGGATTCTCTACGGCGGCAACCAGACGAGCCGGAAGGCCCGCTTGCCCGAGAGGAGGCACCATGATCGGTGTCAGCGTTGTCTTCGACTACGACGGTAACTTCGATCGCTCCCGGGTAGTTGAGGTGGCCAAGAACGCGCGGAAGATGTTCGAGGGTCTACCGGGTCTTCGCTTCAAGGCCTTCACCGTGGACGACCAGCAGCAGCGGGCGATGAACTTCTACGTGTGGGACTCGCAGGAGGCGGCGCAAGCTTTCTTCAGCGACGAACTGCGGGAGAGAGTGACTGGATTGTACGGGGTAGCACCCACGGTGAGCTTCCTGGAGATAATCGAACTCGTTGACAACTCATAGTCACGGAGACACCGATTGGTCGAGCGTGGGCCGAGGGTGCCAGAGCAGCTTTCGAGGTACTCACCTCAAGGTCTTCGCAATCATCTCCCACCTATGTCGCCGACTCAGTCGGGCGTGACGGTGATGCCGACGGCGTGGCCTGAGTAGCCGGGCACCGCAGTGGGCACGTCGCCGAAGTAGGGCGCGTCGCCGAAGGCGAAGACCTGGCCCGATCCGTCCACCGCGTCGAAGCCCTGTCCGCTGAAGTCCGGGATCATGGCCGTCATTGCGCTCGTACGCCCGGAGAGCGCCGGCGACGACGGGCCGACCGTGACCGACGCCGCGTCGCCGAAGGCGTGCGGGGTACCGTTGGCCTCGAGCATCCAGTAGCCACCGCCGTTGGGGGACGGCGCGACGCCCACAATCGGCGTGGGCGGCGGCGAGGAGCCGAGCGAGCCGTGGAAGGCCGCGTCGCCGAAGGCGAAGAGCCCGCCGTCGGACGCGATGAGCCAGTACCCGCCGCCGTCGTGGGTCGGCACGATCCCGACCACGGGCTTGTTGAGCACCAGGCTTCCGGTGCTCCCCCAGAAGTGCGCGTCGCCGAAGGCGAAGACGCCGCCGTCGGATGCGACGAGCCAGTAGCCGCCGCCGTCCGGGGTCGCGGCCATGCTCACCACCGGCTTGTTGAGCACGATGTTGCCCGTGCTGCCCCAGAAGTGCGCGTCGCCGAAGCTGAACACGCCGCCGTCGGTTGCCACCTCCCAGTAGCCCTGCGCGTCATGGGTGGCGGCGATCCCGACCACCGGCTTGTTGAGCACCATGTTGCCGGTGCTACCCCAGAACTGCGCGTTGCCGAAGCTGAAGACGCCGCCGTCGGTGGCGTTGACCCAGTAGCCGCCGACGCCGCCGCCGGCCCCGCCGACGTGGCTGATGTCCGAGAGGCTCTCCAACTGCGCCGGGGCGTAGTAGTGGTCCACGATCTGGGCGTAGGTCCAATTGCCGTCGCCGTTGTCCTGCCCGATGGCGTACCCCAGCGCGCCCCATTGGCCCAGGCCGATGCCGTGGCCCCAGCCCTGCCCCGTGATCGTGACCGTGTTCGGGCTGGTCCCCGGCGTCACGTTGAACAGGTCCGACTTGAGGCCGAGGTCGTCGTAGAACTCGGTGCCGCGGATGGTGATTGTCTGCGAGGAACCCACCAGTGTGATGGTGGCCACCCGTCCGTAGGGGAAGTCGAAGGGATGCCCGGGGTCCGTGGTATCGCCCCCGAAGGACTCGAACGTGCCGACCTGGGGCCAGGTCGACTGCACGGTGGCGTAGCTGACCGTGGTCGACCAGTGGTGGTTGGGGTTGCAGGCGCCCGAGATGCACACGGCGTCGCCGTCATCGGGCACGGCGGTGAACGGCGATTCCTGGTTGGCGCTCGAGGTGTAGCCACCCGTCGAGGCCGAATACTCGGTCGTGGCGACGGCACCGCTCGGCATGACCATCACCTGGCCCGCGGTGTCGTTGGCGGCGGCGATGCTGGTGGCCGTCTCGTACTCGGTGCCGCGGTAGGTCTGGCAGGTGAGGTCGCAGGTGTCGGCGTAGCCGCCGTACCCGCCGGGATTGGCCAGGACGTAGGAGCGCACCGCGATGGCCTGCGCCTCGAGCTCCTGGAAGCCCCAGTCCATGCTCTGCGGTCCGGCGCCGCCCAGGCTGGCCCAGCTGCTCGGCGACTCCCCGGGCACCGTGTCCGCCACGTACTGCTCGAGCGGCAGGGTGTTGACCGTCCTCGCCTGGCTGGACGTGTTGTAGACGGCGGTGAGCGTCCCGCGGACGGTCGGGCTGTAGCCCGAGACGCACAGTGTGAGGAGGCCGCCCACGGGCGAGGCCGTCGGGGTCGTCTGGTTCGCCAGCACCTGGGTCCAAGGTCCGCCGCAGCCGGGACCGGTGTCGACGGCCCAGGTCCCCCCGGTCTGCTGGAACCGGACGGCGGCCGCGCCGGGGACGCCGGGCGCGAAGACCTGGCCGCCCGAGCCGGCCACGATCACATCGAGCCCGTCGTTCTCCGTCATGTCGATCCGCACGTTGCCGGAGTCCGACGGCAGTGCATTCGGTGCGGAGGATGCGGTGGCGCGTATGGAGGCCGCCGCAGGGGTCGTGGGGCCCGCCAGGGCGGTGGCCACGGCCATGAACGACGCACACACGCAGGCGCTGGCGGCGGCGGCACGGCCAACGCGGCGGGCGCACACGGTTCGGGCGCGCGCTGGTCGGGTTCCGTGCCACACGATGCATGAAATGCTAGTGATGCGACCTGGGTGAATTGGGGCATGGTGGCCGCAATCGGGATGCCCGGCGCACCGGTACACTGCACGCCCGATGCGGGTCGACCAGGTCATTCCGTCGCTCGCCAGTCGCGACGCCATCGGGGTGCACACGTTGAACCTGCGCGACGGCCTGCGCGCCGTCGGCATCGACTCCGAGGTCTATTACGGCACGTTCACGGCCGACGTGCAGGGAGAGGGACGGCCGGTGACCGAGCTCGGGCGGGCGGGGCGAGACCGGTGGCTGCTGTATCAAGCCTCCATCGGGAGCCCGGTCTACGACATCCTCTCGGCGCGGCCCGAGCCGAAGCTCGTCAACTACCACAACATCACACCGGCCGCGCTGCTGCGCGACTGGGAGCCGAACGTCGCCTACGAGGCCGCGCTCGGCCGCACGCAGCTGGCGAGGCTCGCCGCGCAGAGCCGCTTCGCCGTCGCGGACTCCGCTTTCAACGAGTCGGAGCTGCACGTGCTCGGGTACGAGGGCACCGCGGTGGTGCCCCTGCTCATCGACATGCACTCGAAGAGCGACGAACCGGATCCGGCGTTGTCGGAGCGGCTGGCGGAGCGCCGGGCGCGCGAGGGCGGGGCCGATCTGTTGTACGTGGGGAAGATCTCGCCGCACAAGGCACCGCACGACCTCGTGAAGATGCTCGAGGTCCTGCGCCGCATTTATGACCCGTCGGCGCGGCTCCACCTGGTCGGCTCGCCGCTGGGCGAGACCTACGAGCCGGCGCTGCGGGCGTTCGTCGCCGAGCTCGGGCTCGAGGACGCGGTGTTCCTCCCGGGCTCGGTCTCGGGCGCGGAGCTCGAGTCCTACTTCCGCGCCGCCGACGTCTTCGTGAGCGCGTCGGACCACGAGGGGTTTTGCGTCCCGCTGGCCGAGGCGATGGGCCACGGCGTCCCGATCGTGGCGTTTGGGGTGACGGCCGTACCCGAGACGGTGGCCGGCGCCGGCCTCGTGCTCCCCGACAAGGCGCCCGTGCCGTTCGCGGCGGCGGTGGGACGGGTGCTGGGAGACGAGCGGCTGCGCTCGACGCTGGCGTCGGCGGGGCGGGCCCGGGCCGCGCAGTTCGACCTCGGCGCCTCGACCAGGCGGTTCGTGTCGCTGGTGGAGGAGGCGGTCGGGGCGGCCTGAGCGGTCCGGGCGGTGCCGGTAGTCCGGGCGGTGCGGGCGATGGGAGCCGCCTCAGCCCCGCAAAGACGTGATCAGGTCGGCGGCGCGGTCGCCGGCGGCGGGAAGGTCGAGCGCGGTGACCTGGCGCGTGCCCGCCTGTACCAGCGCGGCGCGGCGGGCGTCGTCCCCCAGCAGCTGCCCGATCGCCCCTGCGGTCTCGTAGGGCTCGCGCGCGTCGACCAGCACGCCGGCGTCGCCGATGACCTCGGGCAGGGCGCCGGCGCGGTTGGCGACGACCGGGAGGCCGGCCGACATCGCCTCGAGCACGGGGAGGCCGAAACCCTCGTGGTGCGACGGCACGAGCAGCACCGCCGACCGCTCCATCGCCGCCGACAAGTCGGCGTCGCTCACCGAACCGCGGAACATGACCGCTCCCCGGAGACCGAGCTCGTCGAGGTAGCGCTGCAAGGCGTCGGTGTAGGACGCGACGACGGTCCGGCCGATCACCTCCAGGGTGGCGCCGGGGTCGCCGTGAGCCCGCGCCACCAGGAGCGCCATGAGGGCGAGCTCTATGCCTTTGTTCGGCGCCATGCGCCCGACCATCAACCAGCGGGCGTCTCCGCCGAAGATGCGCGGCGCGGTGGCGGCTGCGGCCGCGGGCGCCTCGTGTCCGGCGGTTGCGCCACCCGCCGGCAGCATGGCCGCGGGCGGAACCACGGCGGTGCGGCCGAACCCGGCGTCGCGCAGCTCCGACTCGTTGAAGGCGGACACCGCGATCCCGAGAGCCGCCCGAGGTGCGAGCTGGCGGAGCTGGATCTGGGCCTGCAGCTGGTGCCGGGCCAGCGGGTTGTCCCAGGCGGCGTAGTACTCGGGCGGCGTCACATTGTGCGAGTTGACGACGAGCGTCTCCCGCCGCTGGACGAGCCAGGGTGCGATGCCCGACGCAGTGGCGTACTGGTAGACGAGGACGTCGCCCCTCTGCGCATCGTGCGCGTAGTCGGGGAAGCGGCTGGTCTCGCCTTCCGTCTCCGGGTCGATCAGCTCGACGTAGATCCGCGAGTCGATCCCCCGGGCGACCAGCACGTCGCGTAGCCGCAGCGTGTGCCGCCCCACGGCGTCGGCCCGGTGGAGCATGGGGACGAACTGGTGGATGCCGCTCACCGGCTCCTCCCCTCCCCGTCCAGGAGCGTGCAGAGCAGGCCGGCGAAGCGGTCGGCCGCGCCCGGCAGGTCGAGCTCGGCCAGGCGTTGCGGCGCCGCCGCCACCAAGGCATCGCGCCGGCCACCGTCGGCCAGCAGGGACGCGATGGAATCGGCGAGGTCGTAGGGGTGGCGCGACGTGACCAGCGTGCCGGCATCACCCAGCACCTCGGGCAGCGCCCCCTGGTCGACGGCCACGACCGGAAGGCCCGTCGCCATGGCCTCGACGACGGGGACGCAGAACCCCTCGTGGGCCGAAGTGACGACGAGGACGTCCGCCGACACGTAGGCCGCCGACACCGTGGCGTCGCGGGCGTGTCCGGTGAAGGTCACGGCTCCGGCCAGCCCGAGCTCGGCCACGTACCGGCGCAGGGCGGCGTCGTAGGCCTCCGTCGCCGGCTTGCCCACGACCAGCAACGTGGCCGCCGGGTCGTGGTGGGCCCGGGTCACGGCGAGCGCCGCGATGGTGTCCTCGAGCGCCTTGTTGGGCGACACGCGCCCGACGGCGAGCCAGCGCGCCCCGCCGGTGTCCCTCCGCCGCGCAACCTGCGGCGGCATGCCCTTCTCGTCTCCGCCGGCTCCGCGGTCCGCCGGCTCGACGGCGGCGGAGGGCGGGATGACGGCGGTCTCGGCGAAGCCGGTCGCCGCCAGATGCGACTCGTTGTAGGCGGAGTCGGCCACTGCGAGCGTGGCGCGCGGCGCCAGGACGCGCAGGTCGCCCTGGGCGCGGGCCTGCCCCAGGGCGAGGTGATGGTCCCACGGCGCCATCAGCTCGGGCGGGGTGATGTTGTGGTAGTTGACGACTAGCGTCTCGCGGCGCCCGGCCAACCAGGGCGCCATGTACGACGCCGTGGCGAACTGGTAGACGACGACGTCGCCACGTTGCGCATCGTCCGCGTACGACACGGCGAGCCGCGTCTCGTGCGCCGTGTCCTCCTCCACGACGTCGACGTAGATGTTCGATGCGATCCCCCGCTTCCGGGTCGCGTCGCGCAGGCGCAGCGTGTGCCGCCCGACGGCGTCGCCACGGTGCAGCACGGGGACGAAATGGTGGATGCCGCTCACCAGGAGGGCGTGACCGCCGTCACGGCGAACCGGCCGTCTCCCGCGTCGCCTGCGTCGCCCGTTAGCGGCGCCACCTCGGCGAAGCCGGCGCGGTCGAGGAGGAGTTCCCAGGTGGCTTCGTGCAGCGGGTGACCGCTCACCAGGTCCGCCGCCGGGGCCTCGCGCGACCAGACCGCCCCGGCCGGTTCGGAGAGCACGACGATCGGCGCGCCGTCGGCCAGCGTCCGCCGGCACTCGGCCAGGAGCCGGAGCACGCTGTGGACCGGGAGACGATCGACGACGCCGCTCAGCACCGCGCCGCCGAGCGCGCCGGAGGGCACTCCGGCGAGATGCTCCTGCGCCTCCGCGATGGCGACCGCGTGCCCGCGTTCGAGCGCGCGCAGTGCGACGCCCCCTCGCGGCTCTATGCCGAGCGCGTCCACGCCGCGGCCCGCGAGGGCCTCGAGGAGCGTTCCCTCGCCGCAGTCGGCGTGCACCACGGTGCCCCCCGGCGCGCGCGCCGCGACGTGGTCGGAGACAGAGCCGGCCCAGTCCCCGAGCTCGCGGGCGGGGGTGAGCCAGGCGGCGCCGTCGACGGGCACGTCCTGTGCCGCCAGGCGCGCCTCCAGCGTGCTGAGGCGCGCCGCCAGGAAGCGGAGGGCCTCCACGACCGGCCCCATGGCCTCTTCGACCTCGGACTTCTCGGGTTCGGCGCCGGCACCCTCGGCGGGAGCGGACCCGCGCCGGCCCAGGCGCCCGGACCGCCGGGCCCTGCGCCTCTCCGGCGCCTGCACCAGGTCCGCCAGGACCGAGGCACCCGGCTGGTAGGGGCCGTAGCGGTCCCCCAGTTGCGTGAACGCGCCCATGAAGTTCCATTCGTCGCTGCCCTGGGGCGCCAGGCGTGCGAAGGCGGCGCGCAGCGCCTCCCCGGCGCGCTCCTCGTCGGACACGTTGCGCCCGCCGTTGCCGTCGTCCGTCCCGTCCGGGCCGTCGGAATGATTGGAGCCGGCGGGCGGGGGAATAGGTGCGGACACGGCGGATGATGCTATCGGCCTTGCCCTGGGGCTCCCGGGGGCGCACTGACGGCGCCCGCGGGGGCGGATAGCTTCGTTGCGGCGACAATCCGGCCGCGATCGGGACAAAAGACGACTGTGACGCATGTTCGGAACATCACGACGCGGCCCCTGTTGGCCGCCATCGCACTCGCATCGACGTTCGTCGGGCTGGCGTCGCTCGGCTCGCTGGGGGCGATACCTGCCGGCGCGGCGAGCTCGCTGAACGCGGATGTAGTGCTCAAATGGAGCCACTTCCTCGACGACGCGCCGTGCGGTGTCGCCGAGTCGTCGCCAGTGCTCTTCACCCCCGACGGGCAAGGCGCGGCTGAGTTCGGCGACCGAGAGGGGAACATCTACGCGTTCAACCTTTCCGATGGGAGCGTCCCAGGCGGCTGGGGTAACGGCATGGGCCAGGACGTCGGATCCGGTGAGGGATGTGACGTGACCAACACGACGGGCACAGTCCCGAACCTGGGCAACAGGGGCATCACCGTGGAGGGGAACGCCCCGATCGACTCGACGGCGTCGGTCGGAAGCAACTCCGACATCTACTTCGGCGCCGGCAATGCCGCATCCCCGATCGATGGCGGCTACTTCGCCTACGGGACGAACGGCACGCAGTTGTGGAACCAGGTCGTCGTGAACCCGCCCACGGACAGTGCGCCCGACGGGGGTGTGCAGGCCTCACCGGCCATGACCTCTAACGGCTCGGTTGTCGAAGCAGGTTCCCTCGGCCAAGAGACCTATGCGCTGGGCACCGGCACGGGCGCGCCGGTGGCGGGCTGGCCGCAGTTCTCGGCCGACAGTGTGTTCTCCACCGCCGCGGTGGGAGACCTCTACGGGACCGGCCAGGACGACTTCGTCTCGGGTGGTGCCTCCTCCGCGGGCTTCGCTCTGGGGACCCACTACTCGGACGGCGGTCACGTCCGCATATACAACGACCACGGGGGCCTGATCTGCGCGGCCAACACGGACGAGGAGGTCGACTCCTCCCCGGCCGTCGGGCCGATCCTCCCCGGGGGTGCCTACGGCATCGCAACCGGGACCGGCAGCTTCTTCCCCGGCGCCGGCGACGAGGACACCGTGAAGGTCTTCGGCACCAGGTGCAACCAGGTCTGGAGCGACAAAGTGGACGGGCTCACCGGAGGCAGCCCCGCCCTGGCCGACGTGCAGGGCAACGGCACACTCGCCGTCGTCGAGGGGACGGACAGAGGTGGGGACTCGGGAACGGTCTACGCGCTCAACGCTGCGACAGGCGGCATCATCTGGCAGACCAATCTGCCCGGCGACGTCATCGGCTCGGTGACGACGGCGGACCTCACCGGGAGCGGCGCCCAGGATGTCATCGTCCCGACCGACCACGGCATCTACATCCTCGACGGTCCGACCGGCCAGGAGGTCGCAAACTTCGACGACGGGACAGGTAATGCCGGCGTGACGTCAGGATTGGTGTTCGGCTTCCAGAACGCGCCGCTGGTCACCCCCGAGGCGGACGGCTCCATCGGCATCACGGTCGCCGGCTACGGAGGTGGGATTGGTCCGATCGGCGTCGCGCAGGGCATCGTGCAGCACTTCGAGGTCTCCGGCTCCGCGTCGTTCCGCGCCGACGAGGCGGGCGGCTGGCCGCAGTTCCACCACGACGCGCAGCTGAGCGGCTTCGTCGGCGGGGGGAACCCGCTGGGCGGCTGCAATCGCCCGCCAGCGGCGTCCAACGGGTACCTGACGGTGGCGTCCGACGGCGGGATTTTCGCCTTCGGCCAGCAGTTCTGCGGCAGCACGGGAAACGTCACGCTCAACAAGCCGGTGGTGGGCATGGCCGCCGTCCCCGATCAGGGCGGGTACTGGCTCGTCGCGTCCGACGGCGGCATCTTCTCCTATGGCGAGGCGCAGTTCTTCGGGTCGACCGGGAACCTGGTGCTGAACAAACCCGTGGTCGGCATGGCGGCCACCCCGGACGGCAACGGGTACTGGCTCGTCGCCTCCGACGGCGGCATCTTCTCCTACGGCGACGCGCAGTTCTACGGGTCCGCCGCCTCGACCCCGAACCAGGACATCGTCGGCATGGCCTCCACCCCCGACGGGCAGGGGTACTGGGAGGTGAGCTCGACGGGGCGCGTCTTCCCCTTCGGCGACGCCGTCTTCGCGGGCGACGCCTCGGGCCTCCATCTGAACGGGTCCATCGTGGGCATGACCGCGGATCCGGTGACCGGCGGCTACTGGCTCATCGGCTCGGACGGCGGCGTGTTCTCGTTCGGGGCGCCCTTCTTCGGCTCCACCGGCAACATCAAGCTGAACCAGCCCGTGCTGGCCATGCAGGCGACGGACGACGGGCAGGGCTACTGGTTCGTCGCGTCGGACGGCGGCATCTTCTCCTACGGCGACGCTCCGTTCCGGGGATCCATGGGTGGCCGGCCCCTCAACAAGCCCATGGTGGGGATGTCGGGCTTCTAGAACAGCCCGGGGACGCCCCGCCCCCGCGCCACGACGGTGTCGAGGAACCGGGCGTAGCGCTCTATCAGCACCGGCCACTTGAAGTGCGTGTCGACGTAAATGCGACCGCGTGCGCCGAGCAGGGCGCGCAGGTCAGCGTCGCCCAGGAGCCGGTCCAGCACCGCTTCGAACTCGGGGTACGAGGTGAACCACAAGCCGCCACCGGACTGCTCGCAGTGCTCGCGCGTGGGCCCGCAGGCGCCGTTCACCAGGACGGGCACCTCGTCGACCCAGGCCTCGGTGACGACGAGCGAGAAAGACTCGAGCGCCGAGGGCGACACCGCCACGAGCGCGTCGTGCACGATGTCCCACTTGTCGGGCTCGCTGACGGTGCCCGTGATCACGATGTCGGGGTGGGGCTCGAGTTCCGCCGACACGGGGCCCACCAAGACCAGGGCCAGGGGGCCCGGGTGGCGCTCCTTGTAGGTGGCGAAGTAGGTGGCCAGCATCTTGGAGCCCTTGTGTTCGTCGACCCGGCCCACGCTGACGAGATAGGGCCGGTCCCCCAGCCCGGTCAGTTCGGCGCCCGGGCGCCCGGTGCCGGCCGACTCGCCCACCCCGAGCCCCAGCACGATCTGGGGCCGTTCGGCCACCGGATACCACCGCTCCACCAGCTTGCGCTCCGACGCGGTGTGGAAGCAGAACGCGTCGGCGTCGCCGAAGGTGCCCCGGAACACCGGCAGGTACAGCGCGGGCTCGTCGTGCGCGGCCGGGTGCAGCACCGCCGGCGCCTTGACCTTGCCGATGGCGGCCACGGTCGGGTGGTACAGGTACGGGTAGAAGGCGATGGCGTCGGCGTCGGACGCGCTGACCGCCTCTATGAGCGGCGGCGAGACCGGGCCGTTGTAGTACACCCAGCGTTTGGCCTGGTCCAACGTGGCCGTCCCCGGCGCCAGCCGGGTGAGCCCGTCGAGCTCGTAGAACTCGCGCAGCCGGCCGTGGGCCGACGGATAACGGTGCACCGGCACGCCGTTGATGAGGGAGGTCCCCGGCTCCAGCTCGTCGGCCCACGTGATGGCGTCGAGGGCGCAGGTGGTGTGCACCTCGGACTCCCAGTCGGTGTAGGTCCGCAGGTGCTCGGCCAGCTGGCGGGCGCCCGACTCGGCGCCCCCCATCACCTGTGGCCCGTAGCGCGGCGTGACGAACGCGACCTTCATATTGGCGCCCCGGCCACCGAGGCCACCGCGGCCACCACCTGCTCCGACAACGCGTCGCCCGAGAGCGCGGCGACGCGGCGGTGCCCTTCTTCCACGAGGAGGGCGCGCAGCCTGTCGTCGGTGCGGACACGGTGCAGCGCGGCCGCGACGTAGGCGGGGTCGCCCGCGGCGAGCAGCAGCGCGCCGTCGCCCACCGTCCCGGCCACGGCGCCGGCGGCGCGCGCCACCACCGGGACGCCGGCCGTCATGGCCTCCACCAGCGGCACCCCGAAGCCCTCGTGGACCGACAGCGAGAGGTAGACGTCGGCCGCGTCGAAGTGCGCGGCCAATGAGGCGTCGGTGACCTCGCCGGTCAGGCGCACCGCGCCCGCCAGGCCCAGGTCCTCGACGAACCCCCGCACCGCCTTGAGGTAGCCGAAGCTCGATGTGCCGCCGACCAGGTGCAGCCGTGCCCGCGGGTCGTACAGCCGGCGATAGGCCCACAGCGCCTTGACCAGCTCGTGCTGCGCCTTCGAGGGCACGATCCGCCCGACGAAGAGGATGTCGGCGCCCCCCTCCGCCTTGGCCGCGGCCAGCTCGTCCGCCACGCGCGGGTCCGGCGCTGCCGCGACGCGGTGGTAGTCCACCAGCACCGGCACGACCTCCGTGTGCCGGCACCCGGCGCGCCGAAGGGCCTGTTCGTTGTAGGCGCTGTCGGCCAGCCCGAGCACGGCCCGAGGGGCCAGCCGGGCTAACTCGTCGGCGGCCAGCTCGAGCGCGCCGCACCGTCTGCGGCTCCCAGCCGGCGAACAGCTCGGGCCCGGTGAAGTTGTGGAAGTCCAGGATCAGCGGGAGCGAGCGCTCCGCGAGGTAGTCGGCCACGACCGACGAGGTCGAGAACTGGTAGATGGCGACGTCGCCGGGGGCGGCGTGGTCGGGGTACATCCAGTGCTTGAAAGCCTCCGAGGCCAGATCGTCGTGGATCGCCTCGGCGAAGATCTCAGACCGCCACCCGGCCCGGCGCAGCACCTCGCGCAGGAGCAGCGTGTGCGCGCCGGTGGCGTCGTGGGGGTTGAGGGCGGGGACGAATTGGTGCACGGCCACCGGCGCCCCGTGCGGCCCGGCGGCCGTGCTCATGGCGCGGCGGGCGGATAGGGCGAGACGACGCCGGCCCGGACGGCGGTGACGAGGTAGTCGGTGCCCCCCGGTCCGGGCTGGGCGCCCGCCTCGTACCCCAGCTGGCCGAGCAGCTGGCACCACGCCTCGGCCCGGAGCGGCCGTCCGGCGGCCAGGTCAGCCTCGTAGGGGGCGTCGGCCGCGTCCCAGGCCTCGCGGGTGGCCGAGTGGAGGACCAGCGTGCCTCCGGGTGCGAGACACGTGCCGACGAGCGTGAGCAACTGGGCGCGGCCCCCGCTGTCGAGGCCGTCGACGAGGCCGCTCAGGACGAGCGCGCCCAGCCCGGCCGGCGCGACGGCGCGCAGGTGCCCCACCACGTCCTCGCCGCGCAGGTCGAGCACGCCCAGCTCGGCGCGGTCGACGACTTGCGTACGGGGGTCGACCCCGTAGGCGTCCCCGCCCGCCTTGTCGATCAGGCGGACGAGCCACCCGTCGCCGCAAGCGGCGTGCAGGATGCGGCCCGGCACCTTGGCCACGGCGTCCGCGGCGGGGCCGGCCCACCAGGCGTTGGGCCCGTGCTGGCCCGGGAACTCCACGACGCCGGTCCCCGGGACGCGCCGCTCCTCAACCTGCCGCTCCAGGTCGTGCAGCCGCGTGTCGACGATGTGGAGCGCGCGGCTGACGGCCGAGGCGAACTGACTCACCTGATGGGTGATCCAGCCCACGTACCAGAGCAGGCCCGAACGCATCCCCCGCTTCACGACGGCACCTGCGGCGCGCTGGGACTCCACCGGCACGACCGGGTCGATGAACGTGGCCGAGTCGACCAGGCGCAGCGCCTCGCCCAGGTCGCCCCCGCGACCGGCCACGGGCGAGTGCGCGAGGAAGAGCTCGTCGAGCTCGCGTTCGAGCTTGGGCGGGAGGTCGCTCGAGGCCCGGCGCAGGCGCACCTCCTCGGCGATCTCGGCCATGACCTGCTCTACGTAGGCCTGTGGGTCGGAGGGCGGCGTGGTGTCCGGTTCCTGGTCGCTCATGGCCCGCCTCCCGCTCAGAGGGGCTGGGCCAGCGCGGCCGAGGGGTCGGACAGATCGCCGGCATTCGAGATGAGCGCGGCGTGCACGCTCATGCGCATGATCCCCGTGGTCTTGCCGGGGTTCATCACCTCGAACTGTCCCGCGTTCTCCTTCCAGTCGTAGAGGATGCCGCTGCGGCTCTGGATGCCGACGGCATAGGAGAACGAACCGTCGAGCAGCGGCATCCGCTCAATGCCGAAGTGCATCACACCGCTCCCGCGGGGGGCGTCGATCGTGAGGCCCACGATGGTGGTGTCGGTGCGCATGAGCGTGTTGCCGCCCTCGTCGCGTATCTCGAGCGAGAACACGATGTCCTCGGTCGGGTAGAAGGCCTCATACTCCACCGCGACGGTCAGGTCGTCGCCCGTGCGCAGGTACGGCAACGTATTGTCTCCCGAGAAGACGTGGTGGACGCCGCGGAAGCGCACCGGCCGCTCGACGTCGGGGGCGTCCTCTGATGCCGTCGTCGCCACCGACCCGATGGGTACCGCGGCGACGGCCTGCTCGGCAATGGATATGCCCGAGCCCTCGGCCATGAGGCCCTCGCGGAAAATTCGCGTCATCTCCCCCGGCTCGCCTTCGGCCACCAGGCGTCCGTGGCTGAGGACGATGCCGCGGGCACAGATGCTGCGCACCGTGTCGGGCGAGTGCGTCACGAGCAGGATGGTGCGCCCCTCCTTCTGGAACTGGTCCACCCGGTCCAGGCACTTCCGCTGGAAGCGCTCGTCGCCCACGGCGAGCACCTCGTCGACGACCAGGATGTCCGGGTCGACGTTGACCGCCACCGCGAAGCCCAGTCGCACGTACATGCCCGACGAGTAGAACTTCACGGGGCCGTCTATGAACGCCTCCAGTTCGGAGAAGTCGACGATGGCATCGAAGACGCGGTCCACGTCGCGCTTGCTCATGCCCAGGAGCGAGCCGTTGAGATAGATGTTCTCGCGGCCGGTCAGGTCCTGCTGGAACCCGGCGCCCAGCTCCAGCATGGCGGCCAGCTTGCCCCGCACCGCCACCTCGCCGGACGTCGGCTGCAAAATGCCGCAGATGCATTTGAGCAGCGTCGACTTGCCCGATCCGTTGCGCCCCAGGATGCCGACGGTCTCACCCTCCTGGACCCGGAGCGACACGTCGTTGAGCGCCCAGAAGTCCTCCGTCGCCTTGCGGCGCCCGCCGTGGATGATCCGCTCCTTGACGGTGTTGTAGCGGCCCTGGATGATGCGGAAGCGCTTGGAGACGTTCCGGACATCGACGGCGAAGTCGCTCACGCCCCGCTCAGAGCTCCTCGGCGAAGTTGCCCTCCAGCCGTCCGAACACGGCCAGGGCGATGAGGAACAGACAGGTCCCGATGAACAAGACGGCCAGGTCGAGGCCGACGTACCAGAGCATTCCCTTGGCCGGGAGGATGGCGTAGGGCTTGCCGGCGACCAACACCGTGGGCGCGGCGTAGATGCAGCGCTGGAACGTCAGCACGAGCGGCACCAACGGGTTGAGGAAGTAGACCCAGGTCAGTCCCTTCTTGCCCAGTCGGTCGCCGATTTGCGTCTGGTAGGCGTAGACGATGGGGCAAGCCCAGAACCACGCGGTGAGGACGACCTCGATCAGGTGCTGGGTGTCGCGCAGGTACACGTTGATTGACGACAGGAGGACCGCGATCGCACCGGCCAGGACGATCCCGGTGACCAGGGCCAGCAACGCCACCGGCAGGTACGCCCAGTCGGGGCCGTGGTGCAGGACGACCATGAAGATCACCATCACGATGGCCTGGAAGAAGAAGAAGACGCAGGCCGAACCGACCGCGGCCAAGGCGAGGATCTCGCGTGGGAAGGAGACCTTCTTCACGATCCCGGCGTTGTTGACGATCACGCCGGTGCCCGACTGAACGCCGAACTGGAACAAGTTCCACATAAGGAGCCCGGCGAAGAGGAAGATCACGAACTGCGGGATGCCGTTCTTGAGCACCACCCCGAAGACGAACCAGTAGATGACCAGGGTCATGGCCGGGGCCACCATGGACCAGATCAGTCCGAGGACCGAGTTCTTGTACTTGACCTTGATTTCCGTGCGGACCAGGTAGATCAGGAGCTCGCGTGAGAGCCAGATCTCGTGCAGCCGCTTGCGCACGCTGATGGTCGGCGTGACGATGCGGGTACCAGAGGCCCGACGCGCGTCGCGCGCGGTCGCTCCGGCCGCCCGGGAGGCCATGGGCGATTGGTCCGCTACCCGCTCCTCGACGGCCTCCTCGAAACGCTGGTCTGCGTCCGACGAAGAGGCCGGGACGTCCAATGCCACGTCTATGCGTTCCCTGCCCCGGCGGTTGCAGCCGAGCGGTCGATGACCTGGTCGATGAAGCCGTAGTCGCGAGCCTCCTCGGCCGTGAACCAGCGGTCGCGGTCCGAGTCGGTCTCAATGCGCTCGACCGTCTGCCCGGTGTGGAAGGCGATGCGCTCGGCCATCATCCGCTTGAGGTAGATGATCTGCTCGGCCTGGATGGCGATATCGGCCGCCTGGCCCTGCATGGCTCCCGAGGGCTGGTGCATCAGAATCCGGGAGTGCGGCAGGGCGTAGCGCTTGCCGGGCGTCCCGGCGCACAGAAGGAACTGGCCCATGCTGGCGGCCAGGCCGACACAGATGGTCGAGATGTCGGGCCGGACGTACTGCATGGTGTCGTAGATGGCCAGGCCGTCGGTCACCGAGCCGCCCGGCGAGTTGATGTAGAGCGAGATGTCCTTCTCCGGCTCCTCCGCCTCCAAGAGGATCAGCTGGGCGCAGACGAGATTGGCTGTCACCTGGTCGATCGCGCTGCCGATGAAGACGATGCGCTCCTTGAGCAGCCGTTGGAAGATGTCGCCGGTGGGGTCCATGCCCCCGCTGGGCCCGGCGGCCACGATGGTGGGGACTTCGAGTGCATTGGCCATGGCCAGCAGGCTAGTTGGCGAGGACGTCGCCCCCGGGCACACCGCCGTACACTCCCTGATCACCCGCACTGCGGGGACCGCTGCGGGCGTGGCGGAATTGGCAGACGCGCCGGGTTTAGGTCCCGGTCCCCGCGAGGGGGTGGAGGTTCGAGTCCTCTCGCCCGCACTCACCCCGCTCCCCCCCGCTCCCCGCCGCCGCCTGGTCAGAGGCACCAGGAGCTCCTGGAGCACGGCGATGAGGGCGCCCCCTGCGACGCCGAACATGATGCCGGAGAGGAACGCGTTGTTGCTGTTCTGCTGGGTCGCCGACCAGCCCGCTCCCGAAGACCAGGAGCGGGCTGGTCGAGCCGACATCGGTCAGCAGCGTCGACTGCCACTCCCATGCCTGCGGCGTGATGGACGTCGGCGGCTGCCCTGATTGGAGCTGGTAGCCCACCCGCCCGATGCCGTTGTTGCGCCCCCCGCTGACTACCTGGGTGAGGTCGAGCGTCGGGCTGGACGCGGGCGCGTTCGACACAACGCCTGGGAGGAATTGCAGGGAAGGCAGCAGCGCGGTCATGTAGCCGGCGTTGATGGCTCCCGGTCCGTTCTGGCTCCAGCACAGGTCGATCTGGATGACGTCGCCGATCTGGGTGGCGTCGCCGGCAGACGTGCTTCCCTTGAAGCTCGTGTAGGCACCCTGCGGCAGAGCGCTCACGTTGTCGAGGTTGCCGTGTCCGACCGTGACGCCCGCTCGCGAGTACGGACAGAGCTCGCCCGAGAACTGGACCGCGTTGAGCTGCTACGAGACCGTCGCGCCCGGCGGCACGGGGCCGGCGACCCGCAGGTCGAGCTCGACATTGTCGCCATTCAGCATCAGCGCCTGGGTGACCTCGAGCGTCGACGGCAGCGGGTTCATCGTGCAGATCAACAGCTGCTCGGAGTTCGGGATCGGCGGCGGGCCACCCTGCGGCCGCAGCGCGAACCCCGCCACCGCGAAACCCACGGTGAGCGCCGACACGACGACGAGGAACGGGAGGTGGAGGGCATTGCGGTAGTCGTGCCAGCTGCCGCTTCCGCCACCGCCGCTACCGCCGCCGCCGTCACTGCCGTCGCCGTGGTCACCACCCGCCGCCGGGTCAGTCATCCGGTACCCGGCAGAGGTAGGCGAGGAGGTAGCAGTCCTCTATTTGGTGGAACAGTCCGCGGGCCGTCGCCACCTGGTCCGCGTCGAACACGCCGGCGGCCAGACTCGGGCCCGCGTGGTTCAGGCCCCACGCGCTCTCCACCTCGAAGCCCGCCGCCCCGAGCTTGGCCCGCAGCTCGGCGTCCGTGTACTCGTGTTCGTGGTCGGGGTCGATGAACTCGGGCTGTTGCAGCCGCGTCACCCGCGCGTTGGGGGTGTCCAGCCCGAGATACCCACCCGGCCGCAGCACCCGGCGCACCTCCTTCAGCACCGTGTCCGCCACGTCGAGGGGCACGTGCTCAATCGACTGCCCGCTGTAGACGAGGTCGACCGAGTCGTCGGGGTAGTCGGAGAGGTCGACCATGGAGTGATAGTGGTAGCGCACCGGCCCCAGCGCGGTGCGCGTCACGTCGTGGGCGGCCGACTCCTGGTACAGCTGGTTGCGCTCCTCTGAGGGCAGGTCGATCACCACCAGGTCCTCGAACGAGTACGGGTAGCCCATCAGCACGAGCGCACCCGTGGCGTTGCCGAGCGCCGTGCCCCCGAGGTCGAGGATCCGCTTCGCGGGCGGCAGGGAGCGGACGAAGAGCATGCGGCTGAAGTGCAGCGACTGGCCCAGCCCGGCGAAGGGCGTCACCGACCACCACTCGCCCGACGCGATGGCCCAGTCGGTCAGCGCCTGGGGGGTGACGGTGCCGGACTGCAGCGCCTCGACGTATGCGGCGGCGGCAGTCGGGTCGGGCTCGCGGGCGAGCACCAGCTCGTAGACGAGATCGAGAACCTCCGGCGCCGAGCGCCCCGACAGGGCCCGGTACCCCTCGGTGCCCGGCATTGGTGGCGGCGTGCCACGCAGGCGACGCCACGCGCCCTTGATGGTTGCCATGCGGTTCAAGCTAACTGGTCTGGCCCGGCCGGTTCGGTGAACAGGGCACCGACGAAGGCGTCGGTTACGCCATCCCATTGCATATGCATATGTGTTGCTCTACTGGATAAGGGCGAAATCCAGTAGGGCGCCCCTACTACTTAGGAGGGCGTTCCTACTTGGTTGCCCAACAACCCAGTAGAGCAAGTCCGATGTACAGCAACGCGCACCCCAACAATCCCCGATTGGTGCAGGCGCAGTAGGTTCAAGCTCCGTGCCCCACCTCGTCGCCGCGCCCGACAAATTCCGGGGCACGGCCACCGCGGCGGAGGTGGCCAAGGCCGCGGCCGCCGCGGCCAGAGAGAACGGCTGGACGGCAGACGAGGTCCCGATGTCCGACGGCGGCGAAGGCCTCCTCCGGGCGCTCGGCGGATCCCCCCGCACCACCCGCGTCACTGGCCCCCTCAAAGACCCGGTCGAGGCGGAGTGGCGACTGCTCGAGCACGACGACCGCGAGGACCCGAGCCGCCCGGCCGTCGCGACCGCCGTGGTCGAGATGTCACGGGCCGCCGGACGTGCCCTCATGCCGCACCCCACCGGTGATGACCCGGTCCGTGCCACGACCACCGGGGTCGGCGAGCTCCTGCTGGCCGCCCGCGACGCCGGTGCAAAACGCATCGTCATCGGTTGCGGCGGGTCGGCCACCACCGACGGCGGCCGCGGCGCGTACGACGCCGTCGGGTCGCCCGACGCGCTCAAGGGGATCGACCTCCTCGTCGCCTGCGACGTCACCACGCGCTTCATCGATGCCGCTGCGCTGTTCGGCCCGCAGAAGGGCGCCAGCCCCACCCAGGTCCACGCGCTGACAAAGCGGCTCACCACCCTGGCCGAGCGCTACAAGGAAGAGACCGGCGTCGATGTCACGACGGTGCCGGGCGCCGGCGCTGCGGGCGGGCTGGCCGGCGGACTGCTCGCCCTCGGCGCGCAGATCGAGCCCGGCTTCGACCTGGTCGCCTCCATCGTCGGACTGGCCGCCCGCCTGCAGCCCGCGGACCTCGTCGTCACCGGCGAAGGCCACCTCGATCCGCCCTCGTTCGAGGGCAAGGTTCCGGGCGGTGTCCTCGCCCTCGCCCGGTCGCGCGGGCGGATCCCAGGCTCACGCCCGCTCCCGGTGCTGTGCATCGCCGGCGGTGCCGACCGCTCCCTGCTGGTGTCGCCACCCGAGGGCATGGAGATCGTGAGCCTGACCCATCGCTTCGGGCGCGAGCGCGCCCGGGGCGAGACGACGGCGCTGATCCGCCTGGTGACCGCCGAGCGGCTGCCCCGGTTTTGCCCCTGAGGCCGCGGATCGGCCACACTGCCTGGCCGCGCGCACGAACAGCCGCACAGACGCGGTGCGGCGCGCACGACCCGGGGAGGCACAACACATGGGACTGCTCGATGGCAAGGTGGCCGTCGTCACCGGCGCAGGAAGAGGCATCGGGCGCGAGGAAGCGCTCACGCTGGCCGCCGAGGGCGCCAAGGTGGTCGTCAACGACCTGGGGGCGGGACTGCACGGCGAGGGCGGTGCCGACGTGCACCCGGCCCAGGAGGTCGTGGAGCTGATCAAGAAGGACGGGGGCGACGCCGTTGTCAACGGCGACGACATCAGCTCGTGGGCGGGCGGCAAAGCGGTGGTCGAGCAGGCGATCGACACCTTCGGCTCGCTCGACATCCTCGTGAACAACGCCGGGATCCTCCGCGACAAGATGTCGTTCAACATGGACGAGTCGGACTGGGACGACGTGATCCGGGTCCATCTCAAGGGGCACTTCGCAGCGACCCACCACGCCGCGGTCTACTGGCGCAACAAGGCCAAGACCGGTGAGGACGTCACCGGGCGCATCATCAACACGTCTTCGGAGGCAGGCCTCTTCGGCAACGCCGGACAGGCCAACTACGCCGCCGCCAAGGCGGGCATCGCCGCGCTCACCTGGGTCGAGGCGCGGGAGCTCGGCAAGTACGGCGTTACCGCCAACGCCATCGCACCGCGGGCGCGCACCCGCATGACCGAGACCATCTTCGGGGGCGACGGCATGGGCGCGGGCGAAGGTGGCTTCGACCAGTGGGACCCGAAGAACATCGCCAACGTCGTGGCGTTCCTCGCGGCGCCGGAGTCGGCGGACATCAGCGGGCAGATCTTCGTGGTGTTCGGCGCCGACATCTATGCGATGAGCGCCTTCAAGGCCGTGGGCCAGGTCACCCGCGAGACGGCTTGGACGCCGTCCGAGCTCGTGGCCGCCAAGGGCGACCTCTTCAAGGGCATCAGCTCGGGCGTGCCGCCCTTCAGCTTCCTGTAGGCCGCCCCTAGGTGGGTGGTGTCTTTCGCGTGATCGGGCACGCTGACCGCGTGGCGTTCGATTCGCGATCTTGGTCCGGATCTGAGAGAATTACAACCTTGTAGTTCTCGATCTGGAGGGACCGATGACGCTCGGCGTGGCGAACAAACAGGGCGACCTGTTCGACGACGTGACCAGGTTCTGCGACGAGACGCTCGAGGCACACTCGATCTACGCGTTCTTGCACCGTGAGCGGGAGCGCCTCTTCCCCGACGAGGCCTTCGCCGACCTCTTCGAGGACTCGGGCCGGCGCTCGGTGCCGCCCTCGGTCGTGGCCGTGGCCATGGTGCTCCAGCGTCTCGAGGGGCTCTCTGACCGCGAGGCGGTCGAGCGCTACTGCTTCGACACCCGCTGGCGCTACGCGGCGGGCGTCGGCGGCTATGACACCGAAGGGTGGACGAGATTCGCCCATACCGTGCTCGTCGACATGCGCGAGCGCCTGCGCCACTCGGTCGCTCCCAACCGCATCTTCGACGTCACCCGCGACGCGGCCAAAGAGGCCGGACTCGTCGGACGCAAGCGCGTATTGGACTCGACTCCGCTCTATGACGCGGTGGCCACCATGGACACGGTTACCCTCATCCGCTCGGCCATCCGGGGAGTGCTCAAGGTGGCCGATCCCGAACTGGCCGCCGAAGTGCGCGAGGTCATAAAGAGCGGTGACGACTACGCCACCTCGGCCAAGCCCCAGATCGACTGGGACGACCCCGCCGCCCGTGACGCCCTGATCGATTCGCGGGCCAAGGACGCCCATGGGGTCCTGTTGCTCCTCGAAGGAAGAGAGCTTGGTCCCGACCTCGCCCAGGCCGTCGCTCTGTTGGCCACCGTCGTCGGCCAGGACATCGAAGAGGATGCGGGGGGCACCTTTCGCATCGTGCGGGGCGTGGCGGCAGACCGGATCATCTCGACGGTCGACCCCGAGGCCCGCCATGGGCACAAGACCCAGGCCAGGGGCTTCGACGGCTACAAGGGTCACGCCGCGGTGGATCCGGACTCAGAGATCATCACCGAGACCGTCGTCACCCCGGGCAACGTGGGCGATGCCGCCGTGGCCGAAGAACTCGTCGCCGACCTCTTGGCCGACGACGAACGCAGCCCTGGGGCGCCAAGGGTTGACGAGGAGTCCGAGGACGATGGCGCGAGCGTCGATGGAGACGAACAGGCCACCGTCTATGGCGACAACGCCTATGGGACCGGGCCGTTTCAAGAGCGACTCGAAGACGAGGGCATCGAGTCGAGGTGCAAGACCCAGAAGCCGACGGCCGCAGGCAGCCTCTTCACCAAGGACCGCTTCGAGGTGAACCTCGAGGACGACACCGTCACCTGTCCCGCGGGCGCGACGGTCACGATCCGCCGTCACCGCGACGGCGGCGGCATGGCCTACTTCGGCGACGCCTGCGCTGGCTGCCCTCTGCGCGAGCAGTGCACGAGGTCGACCGCCGGGCGCACGATCAGCATCGGGGCCCACGAAGCAGCGTTGGCCCGGGCCCGCCAGCGTCAACGCGACCCGGGGTGGCAAGACGACTACCGCACGACGCGCCCCAAGGTGGAGCGAAAGCTCGCCCACCTCATGCGCCGCCGACACGGAGGCCGCCGAGCTCGGGTCCGCGGCACCGTCAAAGTCGGCGCAGACTTCAGTTTGCTGGCCGCCGCCACGAACCTGGCACGTCTGGCCGTCCTCGGCGTGCGGCGCAGTGTCGAAGGGCGCTTGCAGGTGGCCTGAGCGCCAATTGCAGCCTTTCCGGACGTCCTGGGCGCTTGTCCCGCTCGCCTGGCGGTCTGCGGGTCGCCTGCCGGCCCCGGCCACCGCACCGACACGATCCGCCGTGGGCCGCGTGGTTCTGCGGATCAGTCCGTCCGGTGGATACTGACCCGTTTCACACCACCCACCTAGGACGTCCGCAGCGTGGCTCCGGTCTCGAGGAGCGTCTTGAGACTGGAAAGGACGGCGGGCCAGCCCTCGGAGATGCCCTGAAGGACGTTGCTTCCGGGTTCGAAGCCGTCGTGGACGAGGTCCAGCTTCACGGTGCCGTGCCCGACGTCCTCGATTTCGAAGGCCACCTTCGAGCGCGGTTCGGCCCGCCACGCCTCCGCCGTTGTCTCGTCCATCCCGACCTCGACGGCCCACTCGGGCGTCATGGTGTGCCAGGTGTACGTCAGCCGGCGGAAGGGCTTCGACTCGAGGACCACCTGTTCGGGGTCGCTCACGACGAGCCCGACCTCTTCGTGCGCCATGTCGTAGGTGGAGCCCTTCTTCCAGTCCGAACGGAAGGTCTTCTCGCCGGCCCGTTGGTGCCGCCAGTAACGCCGGGTCATGGCCGGGTCGGTCAGGCCCAGCCAGACCTGTTCGGGCGTGGCCTGGATGTAGATCGTGTACCTGAAGCCCAAGCTCGTCACAGAGTCATTCCTACCCAAACGCGGTTCCTTGTACCGCCAGCGACGGAGCCGCTACCCCTGAGGCCGACCGGTAGCTCTTTTCTCAGCGCGGCCGAAGATGAAGGCCCAGTCCGTGGTGACGACCTCGGCCTGCCAACCGAGCGCGGAGAGCTGCGACTCCAGTTCTTCGCCGGTGCGCCAGATCTTCACGAGGTCGTAGGTGGATCCGTCGGCGGCCAGGCGGGTGCTGACTCCGGTGATCAGATCCGTCCGGCTGTCGATCCCGGCGAGGGACGATGCCGTCGATTCCGCCCGTAGCGCCTGCAGCTCGGGACGGTCGTTGGACAGCGACGGATGGGCGTTGTCGATGAAGAGGACCCGGCCGCCCGGAGCCAGACTCTCTTCTACAAGGACCCAGAATTCCTCGAAACGTTTGGGCGGGACATGGCTCAGCCAAAACGAGAAGAAGACGGTGTCGTAGCGGCGGTCCGGCTCGTAGCGGAAGATGTCGCCGACGATCCACGTCACTTTGTCGCTGTCGATCTTGCTCTGAGAGATCGCCACCGCCTCGGGCGACGCGTCGACGACGGTGATCGTGTCCGAGGACGGGACCAGTTCGGCGGTCCAGTTCCCGGTCCCGCCGGCGAATTCCAGCACCGCACCGAAGGGAGCGAAGACACGGAGCGCATCCGAGAGCTTGGAGACCTCGGACTCCCAGCTCAGTCGGGAGCCCTCCCCGAGGTCGTGCTTGCCCTTGCGAAACCACCAGTCGTCGTATTTGGGCGCATGGGCGCGGTAATAAGCGATCTGGCTGGCCAGCAGAGAGTCGATATCCGACCTGGTGTCGTCATGCTGCATGCGGCTGTGCCGATCCCTCTCTCGCCCTTCCCGGGCCGTCAACCAACGCGTCGCCTCGACGTCCGAAACTACCCTTCCAAACGCGAACGCGGCCGGTCCGGCTCTTGCCTTGGGAATAAGCGCCACGGTCCACGCGAGAAGGAGCTGCCACATGGACATCGGACCAAAGCCCCCCGTCCGTCAAAGGACCGCCCGACCGGTTCACGGGCGAGGTCTTCATTGATGCGATCGCACAGGCCCATGGGGATTCACCGGCCACCATCGCCTTCGTGCACTTCACCCCTGGCGCCCGCACGGCGTGGCACCGCCACTCCCTGGGCCAGACGCTCTACGTCACCGAGGGCGAAGGCCGCGTCCAGAGCCGGGACGAACCGGTCGTAGCGCTGCGGCCCGGCCAGGTGGTGTTCGCCCCCGGCGGCGAATGGCACTGGCACGAGGCGGCGCCCGACTACCTGATGACCCATCTCGCCGTGAGCGAGGGTGAATCCCGATGGGGGGATCACGTCACCGACGAGGAGTACCGGGGAGAATGACGGGCGCCGACCGAAAGAGGGATCCCCGTGCCCGATCAGACCGCGGAATCGAAGCGCAGCCGCTCCCCCCTCGGCACCTTTGCCGAGTGCCCGCATTGCGGCAGCTTGCTGAGGCCCGAGCACGCGCACTTCCGTTGCGACGGTTGCGGGTGGCGCGACTCCTGCTGCGACTGACCCTCGGTAAGCGCGGCCCGGCGGCGCCGAGCACGCGGCACCCCGGTTGGGGCAGCATGTCGGAGTGCCGCACGACCATAGGTTCCGCTTCGCCGCGCAGCTGAGCAAAGCGCCCGACGGATCGGCACGTTCGTGGGCCGAACAGGCCCGCAAGGCCGAAGACCTTGGTTACAGCGCGCTCCTGATGCCCGACCACTTCGGCGACCAGCTGGCCCCGGTTCCCGCGCTGGCCGCCGTGGCGGCCGCCACCTCGACGCTCCGCCTGGGGGCGCTCGTCTTCGGCAACGACTACCGCCACCCCGTCGTCTTGGCCAAGGAGGCCGCCACCCTCGACGTCCTCAGCGAGGGCCGCTTCGAAATGAGCCTCGGTGCCGGTTGGATGCGCACCGACTACGACCAGGCGGGCATGCAGTACGACCATCCGGCCGTGCGGGTGTCACGCTTCGAGGAATCGGTCAAGGTCATCCAGGGACTGCTGCGCACGGACGGCCCGTTCTTCTTCCACGGCGACCACTACGAGGTGCTCGGACATCACCTGACGCCGCGCCCGGTCCAGCAACCGGGTCCGCCGCTCATCATCGGCGGAGGCGGGCCGCGGGTGCTCTCCTTCGCGGCGCAGCACGCCGACATCGTCAGCATCAACGTTAACCTGCGCGAGGGCACCGGTGGCCCGGAGACCGCGCCCAACGCGTCGCCGGCGCGTACCCGCGAGAAGGTGGCATGGGTCAAGGAGGCGGCGGGCGACCGGTTCGGGGAATTGGAGCTGAACGCGCTGATCGGCTTCGTCATGGTGACCGACGACGCTTCGGGCGTGGCGGACGCCATGGCACCGCACTTCGGGATCGACCCCGCCGACGCGCTGCACGTGCCCCTGGCGCTGTTGGGCACCCTCGACGAGATGACCGAGGAGCTCGAGTGGCGCCGGTCCGAATACGGGATCTCGTACTGGTCGATTGAGTCGGAGGCCTGGGAGACCCTCGCCCCGGTCGTGAGCAAGCTGGCCGGCACGTGACCATCACCTCGAGCACCGGCTGGGAGGCGATCGGCGCCCGGCGCGACCTGGCCGGCCACGGGATCTTCACGATTGACGTGCCGGCCATTGGTCCCGAGGTCCACGCGCCCCTGCTGGTGCTGCACGGCTTCCCGACGTCGTCGTTCGACTACGCCGCCGTCCTCGACGGCCTGCGGGCGGGCCGGCGCGTGCTCCTCTTCGACATGCTCGGCTACGGCCTTTCGGACAAGCCCGACCGGTCCTACACCATGGCCCTGCAGGCCGACATGGCCGCCGCCTTCGTGGCGACGCTCGGCCTCGACCGGATCGCCCTGCTGAGCCACGACATGGGCGACACGGTGGGCGGTGAGCTGCTGGCCCGGCGGGCCGAAGGGTCGTGGCCGGTGGAGATCACGCAGCGCGTCGTGACCAACGGCAGCATCTACATAGAGCAGGCGCACCTGACCAACGGGCAGCAGCTCCTCCTGAGCCTGCCCGACGAAGTCCTCTCCGCGGGCATCCCCATCAACGAGTCCACGCTCACACAGAGCCTGCGCGACACGTTCAGCCCCACGACGCCGCTCGTCCCCGACGGCTGGCCCGAAGACCCGGTCCCTGACGCGGCGGCGCAGATCGTGCACGGCGACGGGCACCTGATGCTGCCGCGGCTCATCCGTTACATAGAGGAGCGGCGGGCCAACGAGCGGCGCTTCACCGGCGCCATTGAGTCGGACCCGGCGCCGCTGCACGTCGTCTGGGGCCTCGACGACCTGATCGCGGTGCCCTCCATGGTCGACACGCTGCTCGCGGCCCGGCCCGACGCCACCGCCGTCCGCCTCGAAGACGTGGGCCACTACCCCATGGTCGAGGCGCCGCAGCGATTCCTCGACGCCGTGCTGCCCGGGCTGTCCTGATCGTCATCGCTCGGCGCGGTCGGGACCTTTGGCCTCTGGTCCCGGCAGATGGCCGCAACCACACTGGAGGTGCGCCCCCGCGCCCGCACCGCAGACCTCTGGAGGAGACAAATGGCCGACAGCGACACCCCCGTACTCGACACCATCGGCGCCATGACACTGGTGTCCTTGGAGAACAGCGACCTGGACGCGGACGAGCTCGTGCTCGTGCGGCTGGCCGCCCTGGCCGCGGTCGACGCCCCTGCCCTGTCATACCTGGCTCACATCGGCCCGGCCGTGGATTCGGGAGTCACCTTGGAGCGCGCACAGTCCGTCCTGGCAGCCGTCGCGCCCGTCATCGGCACTGCCAAGACGATGTCGGCCGCTCTCAAGATCACCGAAGCCCTTGGCTTCGCCATCGCTGTTGCGGAGGCCGAACTAATGGCGGCGCTGGAGGCCGAGCAGTAGGTCCGCCAGATCTGGGGCACTCCGGCGCGGGCGACGAGTCGTCAGCGCCAGGCGGCCAACGCTTCGCGCGCCCGAGCCACGACGCCGGCGATGACCTCTCGTTCGGCGTCGGGCCCAAGAGCGCACTCTTCCGTAAACGAGACCCAGGGCTCCGCGCCTTCTGCATACACCCGCACGTGGACGATCGCCATCAAGGGGCCGCGTTCGCGGTGCCGCTCCACCATGGTGCGCCGCGCCTGCTCACGAGTCTCTGGAGGCAGGTCGGCCCACGAGTCCCCCGTCCAGCTCACCCATCCGCTCTTGCTTTCGCCCATGCGCCCATTGTGCAGCACGGACGGAGCGACGCTCAGGCCGGTGCGACCACCTTCAGGTGCCGTACCTCGGCGGGAAGGCTGTCATAGAGGTCGGCGACCAGGTCGTCCCGGCGGGCCCGCTGCGACGGGTCGTCCCACAGGTTCTCGAACTGGTGCGGGTCGTCCTCCACGTTGTAGAGCTCGCCGGTCGCGATGGCGACCCCACCCGGTCCCGACTCGGACTGCTCGTAGACGACCGGGCACGGACGCAGCACCGCCTCGCCCCACGCCTCTTCGAGCCCGTTGGGCTGCCCCGCGGTGGACGGCTCGTACACCGTGCACAGCCAGCCGTCGCGGTAGACGGAGCGGAGGTGCATGCCGTAGCCGGGGAACTGGCTGTCCCACTCGCACAGCGCGCGCTCCCGTCCGGGCTCGCCGTCGGCCGTGGGCAGCGCGCGGCCCTGCGTGAACGGCGCCGGCTCCACGCCGGCGATGGCGCAGAACGTCGGCGCCAGGTCGACCTGGCCGACCGGATCGTGGATGACCGCCGAATCGATCCCGGCGGAAGGAGCCGGCCGCCATACGAAAGGAAGACGCATGAGGGCGTCGGTGTGGTACGGCCCTTTGTAGAGCAGGCCGTAGTCGCCCTGGAGCTCGCCGTGGTCGGTGGTGAAGATGACGTCGGTGTCCTGGAGCCAGCCCCGGGACTCGACGGCAGCGAGCACGCGCCCGCAGGCCTCGTCGATCAGCTCGTTCATCACGTGCGTTTTCGCGTTGACTTCCCGGATCTGGTCGTCGGTCAGCCGCGCCGGGACGAAGCTGGCCGGGCCGCCCTCCTGGTTAGGGAAGCTGCCGTCCCAGTAGCCGAGCCAGTGCGCGGGCTTGCGCGCCAGGACCTTGCGGATGGCGTCGGCGTTCCCCGGGTGGCCGCGCGGCAGATCGAGGTCCTGCCACGGCACCCGGGCCAGCTCCGACTCGGGTGGGTCCCAGGGGTGGTGGGGATCGGGGAAGGACATCCAGCAGAACCACGGCTCGTCGGCACCGAGCGAGGAGAGCCAGTCGATGGTGATGTCGGCCACCCAGTCGGTGTGGTACCACTCGCGTGGATCGGGTTGTTCTTGGTCTCCGGTGCGCCGGTGTCGCCGCCGGGCGCACCTTGGAGCAGCCCGGCGAAGCTGTGCAGGTGCTCGGGGTGGTTCTGTTGGAGCCATCGGCCGTAGTGCGCGATGGGGTTGTCGCCCCAGGCCGCCGCGTGCATGGCCTGCTCGGACCGTTCGAAGCCGCGCCAGGGCCCGGTGTCGCCGCGGGCGGCGCGCGCGTTCTCCTCGAATTGCAGGTGCAGGTCGAAGCCGGGCTCGAAGTGGGCCTTGCCGAGCAGTGCGGTGCGGTAGCCCGCCTCCTCGTGCAGGTAGGCGGCGATGGACGGTGCGTCCTCGGGCAGCGGCACGCCGTTCGCCACCACGCCGTGCGTGCGCACGTACTGGCCGGTCAGCATGGTCGAGCGCGCCGGCATGCACACGGTGTTCTGGTTGTAGGCCCGGCGGTAGTTGAGGCCGCCGGCGGCCAGGCGGTCGATGACGGGCGTGCGGGCAACCGTGCCGCCGTTGCAGCCGAGACTGTCGTAGCGCTGCTGGTCGCTGGTGATGAAGAGGATGTTGCGGGCGCGTGGGCCGGGGCGGGAGGCGGCGCCGGCGCGGGGGTCTCTGCCGCTGCTGCTGCCAGCGGATTGGCCCCGGTCGTCAGGCACCGGCGGCTCCGCCATGGTCCTCTGTGCCAAGTGCGTCAAGGAGGGGCTCGCAGGCGAGCAGCACGGTCCGATCGAGGCCGCGCTCGCGGTGGGTGTGGGCTTCTTGGTAGGAGGAGGAGGTGACCATATCGATGAAGGCGGACCGGCTCGGGTAGGAGACCAGGGCCACGAGGTCCCAGGCGTCCTTCTCGCTGTCCCCGATCAGCACGTTCTCGGGCCGTCCCGTCCATATGACCCGGCCGCCGCGGGCCTCGACCATCTTCACGACCTGATCGCTGTAGTCGCGGTAGGCACCGGCGCCGGTGCGCGACGAGGTGTCGGGCGTGTCCGCCGCGTCCGGAACGGCGTCGTCGGAGTCGTCGGAACCCCCCTTGGCGAAGTGCAGGAGGTTGATCATGACGATCTCGCCGTCACGGCTGCCGTGGGCGAACTCCGTGAACTGCTGCCTGGTCGGTGTAATGGCCATCAGGTCTCCCTCCCCTCGTGCCGTCGCGCCGCGGCGGTGTGCATGTCCCCCGCCTCGCCGGTGGCGCAGCGGCGCCCCGACGTCTCCCCGTTGTCTTGCGCGGCGCAGCTACTTGCCGAGCACGCCCTCGATCAGCATCCGGACGACCCGGGCGGACGAAGCGATGGAGAGTCCCTGGACCCGGCGGAGCTGGTCCCAGGTTTCCCAACCGGCGGCGACGTCGATCGCGCTCAACGCGTCCGGTCGCCGCACGCGGGAGATCCGGGCGAGCTCGCGTTCGAAGAGCTCGGCCACCTGCATCTGGAGGATCTGGTGGTGGAACGCCAATCCTTCGGCGATCTGGGGCGAGGTCTCGGCCAGGCGATCCCCGACCCGACGGGTGGGCGCGATCGCCTCGAACACGGTGGCCCGGCTGTCGACGAGCGCGCGGATGCGCGCACCGAGGCTGCCGGTCGGGCGGAGCGGTACGTACAAGTGGGCGGTGCGCTGAATCTGACGCTCGACGGCGGCCGCGTGCAGCGACTCGATGTCCTCGGTCAACCGGAACACCGTCCGTACCGAGATGCCGGACTTCTCGGCGATCTGTTGCGCGGTGGGCGACGGGTTGCCGGACTGAATCAGATCGAGCAGCGCGTCGACCGCCCGGTCGTACGAATTGAGCCGCCGGAGCGTGCGCCCGTCCTGCGCCTGGGGTTGCTCCTGCTGCTGCGAGAGTAGTTCTTCGACCGTCGCGATCATCCTGGTCACTCTAACCTTTTGGCATTCTGACTGTCAATATTTCAATGGCAACGGATACACAACGCCTGGCACTTCGGGCACCCGTCTTCTCTGTCGGCATCTTTTGGCGGATTCTCATTGCGGGTTGTGCAGTCTTTGGAGATCGAGCTCGAGCTCTTCCATGAACTCCCCCAGCAGAGCCAGTCGCGCCGTCGTCTCCTCGGTGGTCAGCAGCCGCTGCGCGTCGTAGGCGCTCACCGGCGCCTCCGCGCACAGCTGCCACACGCTCGTCTCGGGATCGGCCGGATCGAACACCGTCTCGGGGGCGAGTGCCGGCGCACCCCCGTGTTCGGAGAGCAAGGCCCGGGCACGGCGCACCCGCTGCTCCGCGGCGACAACCGACGCCGCCGGCTCGGAACTCGCTTCTGACGGCCATTCCGTCACGAGCGCTTGAGGGTAGGGGTCGTCGGGCAGCCATTCCTCGACGGCGATCCTCGTCTCTCCTTGCACCCGCAGCACGAAGCGACCGTCGGCCAGGGCGGCGGCATGCGTGATCACGCTTCGTGTCCCGACGTCGGCGCGTTGATCCCCTCCTCCGACTTCTGATCCCCGTTCAATCAACACGATCCCGAACCGGCCGTCCCCCTCCAGGCACACCCTGGTCAGCTCACGGTAGCGCTGTTCGAAGACGTGCAGCGGCATTGACGCGTGGGGGAAGAGGACGGCGCCCAGGGGGAACATGGGAAGCAGCGTGCCTGTCCCCCGATCGGGAGCCCTGTCCATGTCCCACCTTGGCACGGCCGCAGGCGGTGGCGAGAGGTTGCTGGGGACGTCGCGGGAGGCCGCGGACGTCGCCAAAGTGAGAAGGACCGGCCTTTCGGCCGGTCCTTCGCTTGTAGTGATTCTGATTCCTCTTGTTCTGCAGGCACTTGGCTCCAGCCTGCGGCGTTGAGGTGCGGGGGCCGCCTTGTCGGCCGGCCGGCACACGCACCGGCGCGAACGCGGCCACATTCATGCGCCGGACTTCACACCAAGTGACTACTCGGCGGCGTCACCGATGCCGATATCGGTGACGCGAACTCAACCCGGCGGACTTACCTCCTCGGTCGAGCTTGTCGATGGCATCGGCAGCTCCTTTCCGGTCGGGGCAACTGTGGGTGCTCCGGTTGCCGTTCCGCTGTGCCCAGTATCTGCCTCATCTGCCGCAGTGTGAAGCCCGCGCGAACTGGTCATTCGCGAAGACCCTGGTAAGGCTTGTGAGGAGGAGGGATCTTCACGGAACTGTGACCTGACTCGCATGGCGCGCCGATTTTCACGGCGCCGTGGGTCACCTACTCTCGGTTCATGGCACTCCCCAACCCAAAGGAAATTTCGACCGCGGTCGTCACCGGCTCCTCCTCGGGCATCGGCGCCGAACTCGCGCGCCAGCTGGCGCGCCGGGGGTACGGGGTGACCCTGGTCGCCCGCCGGGAAGACAAGCTGAAGGAGCTGGCGGACGAGCTGTCCCAGTCCCACCAGGTGCGGACCGAGGTCATCGCGGCCGACCTGACCGACGCCGACTCCCGGGCCGAGCTGCCGGCACAGGTGGAGGCCCGCGGTCTCACCGTCGACATCCTGGTCAACAACGCCGGCTTCACCACCATGGGGCCCGTCCACAAGGCCAAGCGGGCCGCCGAACTCGCCATGATCCGCACCGACGTCGAGGCCGTGGTCGACCTGTGCACGCTGTTCGTCCCCGGCATGGTCACGCGGCGGCGCGGGGCGATCCTGAACACCGCCTCCACCGCAGCCTTCCAGCCCCTCCCGGGGCAGGCCGGTTACGGGGCGTCCAAGGCCTTCGTCCTCTCTTACAGCCGGGCCCTCGGGGCCGAGCTCCGGGGGACCGGAGTCACCGTGACGGCGCTGTGCCCCGGACCGGTCGAGACCGGCTTCGCCGAGGTGGCGGGCATCACGGACGAAGAGGCCGGCCAGTCCCTGCCCAAGTTCATGTGGGTCCCGGTGGTCGAGGTGGCCAAGGCCGCGATCGACGGGCTGGCCGCCGGCCGGCCGGTGGTGATCCCCGGAGCGGCGAACCGTGCGGCGGCGGGCCTGGCGCATCTCGCGCCCAAGGCGCTCATCCTTCCGCTGCTGGCCAGCCAGCACCCCGCCCTCAAGGAATCGAAGGAGTAAGGGCGGGAGCGGAGACGCGGCGGGAACGGGGGCGGGGGCGGGGGCGCAAGGAGCCGTCACCCCAGGACTGGTCGTCCGGAGCCGGTAACCTCGGCTTCGGCGCGCCGAACGGCCGATCGGGCGCCGACGCTGCGCCAGACAGGGGGTTTCCGTGCCACAACTGGTCTCCGAGCTCGAGCTCCCCTACCTGAGCACCATCGGGCTCGAGCGCCACGACGCCATCGAGGCCGTTGAGGCCGCCCGGGCGCAGCACTGGCTGGCCCGGACCGACATGGGCTATTCGGTCACCCGCCTGCAGGACGTCACGGCCATCCTGCGGGACAAGCGCTTCCACTCGGCGCTCTCCATGATCCAGCGGGCGCCAGAATTGGCCGGCACCGCCTACGCCGACACGCGACGGCGGTCCATCCTCACCATGGAAGGCGACGACCACGCCCGCCTCCGCCGCCTCGTGGCCCCCGCCTTCACGCCGGCCTCGGCCAACCGCCTCCGCCCCACCATGCGCGCCGTCGTGGGAGAGCTCGTCGACCGGGTCGCGGCCCAGGGACACTGCGAGCTGGTGGCGGACGTCTGCGAGCCCTATCCCATCCCCATCATCTGTGAGCTCCTGGGTGCGCCGCCCCAGGACTGGAAGCTGTTCTCGTCCTGGGCCACGGACATCTTCCGCATCTTCAACAGCAACCTGGCCGAGGACCTCCCGCTCATTGAGCGGGCGTCCGCCGAGCTGACCGCGTACGTCAGCGACATGATCGCCGAACGCCGGGCCGACCCCCGGGACGACCTCCTCAGCGACCTCATCGCGATTGAGGAGGAGGGCGACCGCCTCTCGACCGAGGAAATGACGATGCTCGCCCAGGCCGTCCTCATGGCGGGCACGGACACGACGCGTAACCAGCTGGCGTGCGCGGTGGCGCTCTTCACCGAGCACCCCGACCAGTGGGCGCTGCTGGCGGAGCGGCCCGAACTCGCACCGCGCGCCGTGGAGGAGTCGATGCGCTACCTCGGTGCGGTCCGGGGCACGGCCCGCTTCGCGTCCGAAGACATCGTCTACCGCGACGTGCTGTTCCCAGAGGGCACGTTCGTCTCGACGTCGCTGGCCGGCGCCAACCGCGACCCCGAGGTCTGGGAAGAGCCGAACGAGTTCGACATCACCAAGGAACGGGACACGGCGCAGATGACATTCGGGGCCGGCATCCACTTCTGTATGGGCGCGGCGCTGGCCCGGGCCGAACTGCAGGAGGCGCTGCCGCTGCTGGCCCGGCGCATGCCGGGCCTGGCCCGCGACGGCGAGATCGAGTGGAAGCCCTCGACCTTCGGGATCTGGGGCCCGGCGCGGCTGCCCCTGCGCTTCCAGCCCGCCTGAACGGCCTCAGCGGCCTGAAACGGCCGGAACGGCCGGAACGGCCGGAACGCCTGAAACTGCACGCCGGAACCGTGGGGGTTGCGGCGCGTGCGTCGTACCGGCCGCGCGCTCAGTTGGCCCGCCCCGGGTGCCGATAGAGAAAGGTGGGCCACGAGGGGGCATTCGCGCAGCGCGCCGACGCGTCGACGCAGGTCACGACGAGGTCGATACTCGTCCCCGCCGTGTCGCTGCGGCAGGAGGCCACACTGCGCCTCCTCGTCCTCGCCACGCTGGGGGCCGGAGCCTGGTTCTGGCTGTGGTGGCTGGCCTCCGGGCACGGCACCTGGGGGAGCCCGCTCAGCGTGGTCAGCACGCTGTTACTGGCTTGGGTCTTCCTGACGCCGACCTACTTCTTGTTCTTCGCTTCTCGCATGACGCGCCCGGACCCGCGGGTGCCCCTGCCCGAGGCCCGCGTGGCGATGGTGGTGACCAAGGCGCCGTCCGAGCCGTGGCCGGTCGTGCGCACCACCTTGGAGGCGATGCTGGCCCAGGACTACTCCGCCGCCTACGACGTCTGGCTGGCCGACGAACGGCCCGAGCCGGAGACGCTCGCGTGGTGCGCCGCGCACGGTGTGCGCGTGTCCTCCCGCTTCGGCAGGGAGGACTACCACCAGCCCACGTGGCCGCGGCGCACCAAGTCCAAGGAGGGAAACCTCGCCTACTTCTACGACACGGTCGGCTACGGCGAATACGACGTCGTGGCCCAATTGGACTGCGACCACGTCCCCGCCTCGTCGTACCTGGCCGCCATGGTCCGCCCCTTCGCAGCGCCGGGCGTCGGCTACACGTGCGCCCCGAGCATCTGCGACTCCAACGCCGACGGGGGATGGACCGTGCGCGGGCGCCTCTACCGCGAGGCCACGCTGCACGGTCCGATGCAGGCGGGCGCCAACGACGGGTACGCACCGGTCTGCATCGGGTCCCACTACGCGGTGCGGACCGGTGCCCTCCGCGACGTGGGCGGCCTCGGACCCGAGCTGGCCGAGGACTTCAGTACCACCCTGTGGTTCCAGTCTGGTGGATGGGACGGCGTGTTCGTTCTGGACGCGGAAGCCCACGGCGCCGGACCGGCCAGCGTGGACGAGATGCTCCTGCAGGAGTCCCAGTGGGCCCGGAGCCTCGGGACGATCCTGACCAAATGGCTACCGGGCCGCATGCGCACGGTGCCGTGGCGCGCCCGCGTCCGCATGGGCTTCTCTCTCTTCTTCTATCTCGTCATGGGGGTCATGCTGACAGCGGCCGCTGCGCTCCCGGTGCTGGGTGTCCTCTTGCACCATTCGTGGGGCCACACGAGCCTGTTGCAGTTCTACGCGCACATGTGGGCCTACTCGCTCCTCGTGCTCGTCACCGCGATCTACGTGCGGCATCTGCACGTGTTCCGACCGCGCCGGGCGAAGCTGTGGTCGTGGGAGGCTGTCCTGTTCCAGCTCGTGCGCTGGCCATGGACCTTCGGCTGCTTCCTCCAGGGCATGTACTTCGGCTGGCGCTCGCGCACGAAGGCGTTCAAAGTCACCCCCAAGGGCGAACGTACGGAGAGCGTGCTGAGCGCCCGCTGGCTCCTGCCGATGTTCTTCCTCGGGGTCGTGCCGGCATGGGTCGTGCTGCTGACACCGCCGGCGGACCTCGTCCTCGGCCCGGGGCTGATGTGCATCGCCGAAGGCGCTACGTACCTGCTGGCACTCCTCGCCATCATGGGCCTGCACCTGAGCCGGAATTACCGGTGGGGCGGCTCGGCTTCCCGGCCGGGCGGGACGGGGACAGGGACACGGACAAGGACACGGACACGGACACGGCACACGGTCACCTTCGGCGTCACGGTGCTGTTCCTCCTGACGGTGGTCACCTCGACCGAGGTGATCGTGCGCATCGTCCACGGCCTGGTCTGACCAGGCCCACCGACCGGCGGAAGGCCGTCAGGTCTGGGGCGGATCCTCCGGGACCGGCGATCCCGCGGGCACGGCGACGGCGACTGCGATCGGCACCGGACGCTCGCGGTGGCGGCGGGCCAGGCCGGTCAGAAACAGGCCGGCCGCGACGAGCAGCGCCCCGACGAAGCCTTCCAGAGCAAGGTGGGGCGCTCCGGTGAAGGCGAGCGCGTTCGCCGCAGTTACGACTCCGGTGTGGGGGTTGGCCAGGTCGCCCGCGCCCACGCCGACGACCGCTGCCGTAGTGGATCCCACCGTCACTGCTGAAACTGTCATCCGTCTCTCCTTCATGGGGGCGCGCGCCGCTAAGCGCAGATGTCCTAGGAGACGGAGCACGTTCGCAACATGTCCGACGCCGAAGACCGCCTGGGTCCTCTCTGCCGGATAGTGGGTTGGGGGGTGCCCCGGGGGGGAGCTGTCCCGACTCGCCATTCGGTACTTGCAATGTATTGAAATCAGCACTCGAGGGGTACCGCTGAAAGTAACGACTTAGTACGTCCGAAAGTCACGGTCCTTGTTGGAACGTTTTTGTTTCTTACACGGTGGAGAGAAAACCACGGGTCGAGCCCTCACGTGTGGATGGCACAGCTCCCGCACCCCGCCTGGTGGGCGTGGGGTCGGTACGAGGGTCTCGGCAATGCACAACGAATGCACACACAACAACCCACGGACAACGACACGCGCGGATGGCTGCGCGGCACCGTCCTTACGACAGGGCGGCCGTGGCCTCCCCGACGAGCTTGTCCTCGCCGTCCGCGTTGGACAGGGTCACGGCGAGGTCGATCAGCTTCTGGCCGTCCTCCTCGCGCTTGCCGGTGACCACGATCTTCGAGGACAGGACCTCGTCGGGCCAGGTCTGCCGGGCGAACCGGACCTGGTAGCGGGTCAGGTTGCCGATGCCGACGTAGTCGGTGAGCGCGGAGCCCAGGATCCCCATGGAGAACATGCCGTGCCCGAAGACGCTCGGTTGCCCCGCCGCCTGCGCCGCCACCTCGTCGTGGTGCATCGGGTTGAAGTCCCCCGAGGCGCCCGCGTACTTGACCAAGTCCGTCCGCGTCAGCTTGTGCGAGATGACCGGTGCCTCGTCGCCGACCTTCACGTCGTCGAAGGACAGCTTCTTCTCACTCATGGTCTCGACCTCCGGTCACGTGCCGTTCCGTCAACTTCCCTGCGTTCGTCGTTCGTCATGCTCCGAACAGATGCAGCCAGTGGTCGATCGACCACGTGTTCCACGCGTGCGTGCCCAGGACGACGACGGAGGCCAGGATCATCATGTAGTTCTGCCCCTGCTCGGCCCAGTCCGAGATCATGAGGACGAAGTACATGAGGTTCAGCAGAATGCCGGCGAAGGCCGCGATCGGGGTCAGGAAGCCCAGGATCAACCCCAGCCCGATGGCCAGTTCGCCGAACACGACCACGTAGGCCATCGCCTTCGGCCGAGGCACCACCACGACGTCGAAGCCCCTCTTCACGAAGGGCCACTTGTGCTTCTCCGCCACCGACTGGCCCCAGGAGATACCGGCCCCCCGCTTGAACCAGGCGGCCTTGTCCTTGTGCCGGAAGCTCTCGAACCACCACAGGCCGAGGCCGATACGCAGCACGGCCAGCCATTCGGCGGCCGTGAGCCA
Organism: uncultured Acidimicrobiaceae bacterium; assembly: GCA_963834405.1. Lineage (GTDB taxonomy): Bacteria > Actinomycetota > Acidimicrobiia > Acidimicrobiales > RAAP-2 > Bog-473. Next base: position 747,680 of record CAWIBX010000007.1, read on the forward strand.
GGTGGTCCCGCTCGTCGCCAGCGTCATCGGTCGGTCTCGCTCTCGCTCTCGCTTGCCGGTCGTCCCGTCCGCGTCTCTAGGCGCGGTGGATCAGATTGAAGCGGGCGGTCACCACGGGCTCGCCCGTCTTGTCGTCCGACCAGTTGGTCTCCTGCACAATGAACGTCATCGTCCGGCCCTTGGACTCCTTCTGGTAGGCGTCGACGATCTTGCCCTCGCTGACCAGCACGTCGCCCACCTGCACAGGACGGTGGTAGACGAACTCCTGCTCCCCGTGCAGGATGAGCCCACCCTTGGCCATCAGCGGGCCGATGGCGGCCCCGAGCGGGCTGCCCGTGGGTGCGTCCGCCGGCTGCATCTCGTTGAACTTGCCCGAGAACTCCATGGCGAAGGCCCACGTCGGCGGTGCCGGGATGCCCTCGAAGCCGGCCGCCTTGGCCGCCTTGGGGTCGTGGTAGATGGGGCTGGTGCTGAGGACGGCGTCGGCGAAGTGCTGCACCGGCGCCCGCTCCACGACCACCTTGGCCTTGCCGGTGGGCTGCCCGATGATCCCCTTGAGCACGTCTTCCTGCGATGCGGCGTCCTCTGCCACCATCTGCCTCCTGTCCCCCTCCGCCCTGCGTCCGGACCACGCCGTCTCGGCGGGCACCGGCCACCCGGGGCCGATGCAGCGCCAAAGGTAGCGGGTCGCCCCGACGCCGCCCAATCTAATGACAGCGGCAAGGTCGGGCAGTCCGGCCCGCCGCTCGATACCATCCGCCGCCATGCCCGACTTCTTCGACGTGGTGGAGACCCAGCGGGCCTCTCGCTCCTTCTTGACCGACGACGTCGACGACGAGACCGTCGCCCGCATCCTCACCGCCGCCACACACGCGCCGAGCGCCGAGAACAGCCAGCCGTTCGTGTTCGTCGTGGTCCGCGACGCGTCCACCCGCGCCGCCATCGGCGACATCAGCGCCCGGCTGTGGCAGGGCGGCGCCCGCGCGCTCGAGGAGGGCCGCCTCTCCCCCGCCCTCCTCGCCGAGGTCGACCGGGGCGCCATGGGCGGGATCGCCGCCGCGCCCGTGCTCGTCGTCGTCTGCGGCGACACCCGCCTGACCCCCCCGCAGGCCATCGACTCGTCCGTGTTCCCGGCCGTGCAGAACCTGCTCCTCGCCGCGCACACGCTCGGGCTCGGCTCGACGCTGACGACGCTGCCCGTGCTGGGCGGACACGACCTCGCCGCCACGCTGGGCCTCCCGCCCGAGGTGGTCCCCATCGCCGTGGTCCCTCTCGGCCACCTCTCCAAGCCTCTCGGGCCGCCGCGGCGGCGCCCCCTTTCCGAGAAGGCGCACCGGGACCGCTACGGCACCCCCTTTCCCTGAGGACCCGGGTCCCGCCCCTCAACCAGTCGGGTGCGGCCTGTACGGGTCGCCGGGAGGGGACGCCGTCTCTCCCTACTTGGGGCATCTCCGTCACAGCGTGTCCGTACAAATGTACGTATATGGCGAAAGTGACCGTATACCTGCCCGACCGGCTCGCCGAGGCGGTGCGGCCTGTACGGGTCGCCGGAACCGGACGCCGTCTCTCCCTCCATGCGCATCTCCGTCACAGCGTGTCCGTACAGGTGTACGTATACGGCGAAGTGAAAGTGTACCTGCCCGACCGGCTCGCGGAGGCGGTGCGGCCTGTACGGGTCGCCGGGAGGGGACGCCGTCTCTCCCTACATGGGCACCTTGTCACAGCGTGTCCGTACAGATGTACGTATACGGCGAAGTGAACGTTTACCTGCCCGACCGGCTCGCGGAGGCGGTGCGGCCTGTACGGGTCGCCGGGAGGGGACGCCGTCTCTCCCTCCATGGGCACCTCTGTCACAGCGTGTCCGTACAAATGTACGTATATGGCGAAAGTGACCGTATACCTGCCCGACCGGCTCGCGGAGGCGGTGCGGGCCGCCGGCCTGAACCTGTCCAACATCACCCAAGTTGCGGCGGAGCGTGAGCTCCTGCGGTCGGACGTGTCGTCGTGGCTGCACCGGGTCCTCTTCGAACAGACGTCAGACGTCTCGCACCACGACGCCCTGGCGGCGCTGAGAGCGGCGGCCAGGGAGGACAGGCCATGAGAGACGAACGCATCGTCATCGATGCGTCGGCCCTGTTGGACCTCCTGGTGTCGCGCGACCTCGGTCTCCGGGTGCTGGAGCGGATCGGCGGGTGCTCGCTGCACGCGCCGGGCCACATCGACGCCGAGGTCTTCTCCGGCCTCGGGCGCCTCGAACAGGCCGGGCTGCTCTGCGCCGACGACGTCTCCAACCATGCCGGCACCATTGCCGCAGCACCGATCGCGCGCCATGCCGTCGCCGAGCTGTTGGCCGGAGCGTGGAGCCGGCGGCACGCCAACGCCGGCCTGTCCTTCTCCGGCGCCCTCTACGTCGAGCTGGCCCGCACGCTGGGGGCGACGCTGGTCACCACCGACAGTGCGATCGCCCGCGCCGCTCCCATGGCGGAGCTCGTCGGCCGACCCGACGCCGAGGCCGCCCTGACGCCCTAGACCGCCCGGGTCACGCCGGCGGACCGGGGGATAGGGTGAGCCGCATGCAGGAGCATCACTACTTCGTGGACATCGACGGCAGCGTCGATGAGCTGTGGGCGCTCTTCTGGGCCCGCGTCCCCCACACGGAGACGGGCGAGGTGACGATCGACATCCTCCATCCCGGGGACGACGTCGGGAACGGCCTCGTCCGCCATTGCGACTTCCGCGTGCCCAAGTACCTCCTGAGCGGCGGCAAGGGTCAGTCCTGGGAATGGCTCACCGAGGTCACCCCGAAGGTGTCGTGGAAGTACAACGCGGTCGGCCGCCCGCTGTACTCGGAGGCCGAGGGGCACACCCGCCTGGAGGACCTCGGCGACGGGCGGACGCGTGTCCACTTCTCGGAGACGTACCACGCCTTCAACCCGCTGCTGCGCTCCCTCTTCGAGAAGCGGGTGCATGCGTTCATCTCCAAGGACAACGACCGCCTCATCAAGCAGTCGCTGGAGAACGGCCTCAAGCTCCTGCGCGCCGCCCGGGCCAAGGCGGCCGCCAAGGCGGCGGATGCGGCCAAGGCCGAGGGACCCGCCGAGGTACCCACCGACGCACCCGCCGCCGCCCCCACCGACGCGTGACCGTCGTCGACCTCTGGGTCAACGCGCTGAGCGGCAAGGCGGCCGCGGCGTTCCTGGGCCAGGCCGGCAACGAGAACATCCCGGACCTCCTGGGGGGAGATCTCTCGGCCGCGCAGTCGCTCAAGCAGCTCCTGGGCACCATGGACGAGTGCAACGTCGACGTCGGCGTCCTCGCCGCGGGCCTCTCGTCCGACGAGACCGAGGCGCTGCTCGAGAGCGCCGCCGAGTACCACGACCGCCTCCGTGTCGCCCTCACCGTCGACCGCCCCGACCGCCCCCTCACGCAGTGCCTACGCCTGCGCGCGCTGTCCGCGCACCCGTCGGTGGCGCTGGTGCGGGTGACCCCGCTCGTGCACCAGTACCCGCTGAACGACAAGCTCTACTACCCGGTCTACGCCACCTGTGCGGAGCTGGCGCTGCCCGTCTCCATCAACGTCGGCGTCCCGGGGCCGCAGGTGCGCTCGGCCTGCCAGCGCCCGGAGCTGCTCGAGGACGTGCTCATCGACTTCAAGGGCCTGACCGTGATCGGCGCGCACATGGGCCACCCCTACGAGGCGCTGCTCATGCAGTACATGCTCAAGTGGCCGGACCTCTATCTGTCGAACTCGGCGTATCTCGCCAAGTACATGGATCCGGCGCTCGTCTCGTTCATGAACTCCTCGCGCGGCATGGGTCGCGTCCTCTTCGGGTCCGACCATCCCTTCCTGCCCATGGAGCGGGCGGTGACCGCCGCCCGGGATCTGCCGCTCACCGAGCAGGCGGCCGACGCCTTCCTCGGCGGCACGGCGGCGCGTCTCCTCCGCCTCGGATGAGGCTGCCGTGAGCGCCCCCACCCTCGGACGCTACGGCGTGTGGTGGAGCGGCTCCTGGCGGCCGCCCGACGAACGGGACCTCAACGTCGCGGGCGAGCTCGAAGCACTCGGCTTCGGCACGCTCTGGTCGTCGGGCGGCTTCGAGGCGGGCCTGGCCGGCCGCTTCGGGCGGCTGCTCGAGGCAACGGAGCAGGTGGTCGTCGCCAGCGGCATCGTGAGCATCTTCGCCGGCGCCCCGGACGTGGTCGGGCCCGCCGCCCTCGCCCTCGACCTGGAGTACGAAGGACGGTTCCTGCTGGGCCTCGGCGCCAGCCACTCGGCGATCGTGCCCGATTACACCCGCCCGTATTCGAAGATGGTCGCGTATCTCGATGCGCTCGATGCCAACCACCCGCCCGTCCCGACCGAGCGGCGCGTCCTCGCCGCGCTCCGACCGCGGATGCTGGAACTGGCGGCGACGCGGGCCGCGGGCGCCCATCCGTACTTCGTCCCGGCCGAGCACACCGCACGCGCCCGCGCGATCCTGGGACGGGGCCCGCTCCTGGCGCCCGAGGTCGCGGTCGTCCTGGAGCGCGATCCCGCCTCGGCGCGGGCGCTCGCCCGCGAGTACGCCAGCATCTATCTCGGCCTCCCGAATTACACGGGCAATCTGCGCACCTTCGGCTTCGGCGACGACGACCTCGGCGGCGGCGGGAGCGACCGCCTGATCGACGCCGTCATCCCCTGGGGGGACGCCGAATCCTTGGCCGGCCGCCTCCGCGAGCATCTCCAGGCCGGGGCGGACCACGTGTGCATCCAGGTCGTGGCCGCGCACCACGACTTCCCGCTGGCCGAGTACGCGGAGCTGGCCGGCGCACTGTTCGACGCTCCGGTGGCCTAACCGGCCGTCGTCCCCGCCGTCCGCTTCGACCCCGTCGTCCCCGTCGTCCGCCGCCCCAACGCCGCCGCCAGGGCCCGGAAGGCGCGCCCGCGGTGCGACACCGCGTCCTTCTCCGCCGCCGTCATCTCGGCGAACGTACGGCCGTCCCCCCCACCGTCTCCCCCTGCTCCGGGTCCGGCAGGAAGACGGGGTCGTAGCCGAAGCCGGCCGACCCACACGGCGCCGGCGCGATCGTCCCCTCCACCGCGCCCTCGGCCCACACGTCGGAGCCGTCGGGGAACGCAGCGAGCGCAACGGTGCGGAAGCGGGCCCGGCGCGCGCCGCCCATGTCCGCGAGAGCCGAGAGCGCGCGCAGCAGCTTGGCGACGTTGTCGGCGTACGTCGCGTCCTCCCCGGCGTAGCGGGCCGAGTACACGCCCGGGGCGCCGCCCAGCGCGTCGACCTCCAGGCCCGTGTCGTCCGCCACCGCGGCCAGGCCGGTGGCGGCCACCAGTGCCCGGGCCTTCAGCCGCGCGTTGTCGAGCAGCGTCTCACCGTCCTCGACCACCTCCGGCACCTCGGGGGGGCGGGGCACCAGGTCGACGTCGAGCGCGGCGGACAGGATCGCCGCGATCTCGGCGACCTTGTCGGGGTTGGCGGAGGCCAGGACGAGGCGGAGCGGGGCGGCCCCGCTCACCGAGGCGAGGGCGGCTCGGCCAGGACGGCGGCCTGCAGGCCGGTCAGCTCCTTGATGCCGGCCTCGGCCAGCCCGAGCAGGCTGTCGAGCTCGCTGCGCGAGAACGGCATGCCCTCGGCCGTGCCCTGGACCTCGACGAAGCGGCCCGCACCGGTCATGACGACGTTCATGTCGACCTCGGCCCGCGAGTCCTCCGTGTAGGGCAGGTCCAGCATGGGCACGCCGTCGACGATGCCGACCGAGACGGCGGCGACCGAGTCGGTCAGCGGGTGGGCGCTGATCGTGCCGGCCTGCACGAGCCGGGTGCAGGCATCGTGCAGGGCGACGTAGGCACCGCAGATGGAGGCCGTGCGCGTGCCGCCATCGGCTTGCAGCGCGTCGCAGTCCACGGTGATCTGCATCTCGCCCAGCGTGATGAGGTCGCACACGGCGCGCAGCGAACGGGCGATCAGGCGCTGGATCTCCTGGGTGCGCCCCGACTGCTTCCCCCTGGCCGCCTCACGGGAGGCCCGCTCGGGCGTCGAGCCCGGCAGCATGGAGTACTCGGCCGTGACCCAGCCCCGGCCCGTGCCGCGCAGGAAGGGCGGGACGCCCTGCTCGACCGACGCCGTGCACAGCACCTTCGTCTGCCCGAACGTGACGAGCACCGACCCGGGCGCCATGACCGTGTAGTCGCGCTCGAAGCGGACGGGCCGCAGCTGGTCGATGGCGCGCCGGTCGGCGCGGGCCGTCCGCGCGTCGCCGTTCATCTGCTCCTCTACCACTGGTCTCCTCTCATTTCACCGATCATTGGGCCGGTCACTTCGCCGGGCCGGTCACGTCGCCGGGATCTCGAGCGCCGACGCCACGTCCGGATACGTCTTGATCTCAATCACGTTGCCGCTCGGGTCGGCCACCTTCGCCTTGGTCTGCTCGAGGGCCGACCCCTCGTGGTCGGTCGAGACCGGGTCGACCCAGGCGACGCCGCGCCCACCCAGCCGCGCCACCACCGCGTCGAACTCCTGGCGCGGCAGGGTCACCCCGAAGTGGCGGCAGCCGCCCGCCCGCAGCGAGTGGGCCTCGTCGGGCCGGTCGTGCAGCATCACCTGCATGCCGTAGAACCACACGTCGCACAAGCCGTCGCGCGCCCGCGCCGCCCGGCAGCCGAGCGTGTCCACGTAGAAGGCGCGCTTCGTCGAGGTCCCGCACCGGGATGGACAGGTGGAGCATGGGCTGCATTGGGCACAGACTACGTGGCCGGCCCGGCAGCACCCTGCGGTGCCACCGACCGTCCGTTGCCCCGCCGTCGCGACGCTCAGACGCGTCCGGCCCCCGCCAGCACGCAGTGCGACATGTCCAGCGGGTTCCCCCGCCCGGCCGGCGTCCCGGCGTGGAGGCGGCACGTGATGAGCGACGCGCCGACCGCGGGTGAGGTCCGCAGCGGCCCGGGCGGCAGCGTCCAGACGTAGGCGCCACGGACGTAGGCGGGTCCGAAGCCGAGCGCCATGGTGACGAAGCCGGACGCGAAGAGCGGGTCGCGGCTGGGCCCGCTGATGACCACCTTGTCCACGTGCCACGTCTGCACCGCCCGCCGCACCCGGAGGAGCTGGGCCGGTGTGCCCGTGGGGAGCGGGGCCCCGATCTGCGAGAGGTCGGTCAGGATGCGGCGCGCCGACCCCGGTACCCCCTGCGCGACCGGGCCGCCCCGCGCGTTGGGTGTCTTCAACGCGGCACCGGCCAACCGGAAGTGCATGCCGTCCACCGCCTGCCACAGCATCGGCTGGGAAATGCCCGACACGGCGAACGGGATGGTCAAGAGGACGGTGTCGGCGGGCAAGGTCGGTGCGACCCTGTCCATGTAGGCGGGCAGGCGCACGGATTGCACGGTGAGGGGGACGTCCACGGTGACGAACACGGGCACGACGGCCAGGAGAGCCACGAGTACCGTCGCCAGCCAGGCCAGTGTCCCGCGTGCCCGGCCGCGCCACGCGTCCCTCCACCGCCACCGCCGCACCAGGGCCGCGAATTCATCGAGGCCGATGGCGAGCAGGAACGCCACGAAGAGCGCGATGAACGGGGAGAACTGGTCCGGCAGGATCTGCTTGAGGACAGGGAGCCTGGACAGGTCCCGCCACGGCAGCCATGTGTGCGCCCACGACGGCGGCGCTCCGAACAAGTAGGCCCCGAGCGACAACCACACGGCGACCGCCGCCAGGAACAAGAGGAGCCAGATGATCGGGCGCCGCCGGCCCACGACGAGCGCGGCCGCCACCGCCGCGAGACCCGGGCCGAGGTAGTCGGGCGGCGGTCCGTTCGTGCCGAGATAGCCCCCGTAGCGGGTGAGGGCAAGGCCCGGCGCGGAGAAGGCGCCGGGCAGGATCAGGCCGGACAGCGGCACGCCCAAGACGGGCGCCAGGACGAAGAGCACGCCGGTGACGGCCTGCGGTCCGGCCACCCCGAACCACGCCGGGTAGGCGAGCAGCACCGCGGCGATGCCCACGCCGAGGGCGGCGGCGGGCAGTGCGTGGCCGGCGCGCACCCGGACCTGCCGCCAGCCCACCACGACCACCGCCAGCAACCCGACCACCGCGAACAACAGGCACATCACGAGCACTTCGGGTGAGATGAAGAACTGCACCACGAGCAACGCCGCCAACGCGAGGCCGTCCGCCCGCACGGAGTGCTCCTGGCGGATGACGATCTCGTGCAGCAGCGTGAACAGGAGCGGCGGCACCACCAACCAGGTGAGGGAGACGTGGCCGAAGAACAGCGACGTCACGATGACGGACGAGTAGCCGAACACCACCCCTCCGGCGACGGCGCCGGGCCACCAGGACACGAGCGGTCGCAGCGCCACGAAGCAGGCCCACGCGCTCAATGCGGGCGCCAGCGTGAGCGCGACGTTCGTCGCGACGACCGGGCCGGCCGTCCACGTGACCGGCGCCAGGAGAACGCCCACCAGGGTCCCCGACGTGTTGGACAGGAGGTTCGCACCGTCGGGCACGTTGACCGCACCCGAGAAGACGAGGCTGTGCAGGTGGGCGATGGCATACGCGGGCCACGCCGTGAACCAGACCTGCTGGGCCGGATCGCCGCACGCGCAGGTCAGGGTGGAGCTCGGGTGCCCGGACCAGACGTGCCACCACAGAATGACCGCGGGGATCGCGAACAGCGCGATATAGAGGATGTGACGGAGCACCGCCCGGACCGGGGAGCTGACGACGGACCAGACGGACCTCGCGGACCTCGCAGGTGAGCGCCGGGATGCCGACCGCACGTGCGACGACTCCTCGCTCCCACGTGTCACTCGGCAGCAGCGTACTGCCGCGTCCCACAGCGACCCGGGCTTTCCGTTCGTACAATCGTCGTCGTGTCCGAGCGCCGGCAGTGCGCCGTGGTCGGGGCGGGGCTCTTGGGTCTTGCCGCCGCGTGGGCGATGTCACGGCGCGGCTGGGAGACCGTCGTGTTCGAGTCGGCGCCCGCATCCGGGCACGACCGCTCCGGGTCGAAGGGCGCGGCGCGCATCTTCCGCCTGGGCTACCCCGAACCGCTCTACGTCGAGATGGCCCTGCTGGCCCGCGAGGGTTGGCGTCAGCTGGAGGCCGCGACCGGCGCCCGGTTGCTGCACGTCACCGGCCAGCTCACGTTCGGGTCCGAGTTCCAGTCGGTCGAACGCGCCCTCGAGAGGTTGGGCGTCCGCACCGAGAACCTCACCGCGGTGCGGCGGCGCGCCGGTTCCCCGCCATCCGCTGCGGCGGCCCGGCGCTCTTCGAGCCCGACTCCGGGGTGCTGGCGGCCGGCCGGTGCCTCGACGCGCTGCGCGCCGACGGATCGTTCGGGCTCCGCTGCGGGGCCGGCGTCGTCGCGCTCGAGGACGACGCCGGGACCGAAGGCGTCACCGTGACTCTGGACGGCGGCGAGACCCACCGGGCCGATGTCGTGATCAACTGCGCGGGGTACCGGACGCTCGGCCTTCTCGGCTCCGGCTCCGGCTCCGGCTCCGGCCGTGGCCGTGGCCGTGGCCGTGGCCGCGGCCGCGGCCGGGACATGGCCTTCGCCGTGGAAGCCCTTCCGTCGCTCCCCCAAGTCGCCTACTTCGCACCGCGTGCACGCGGCGCGCCGCTGCCGCCGGTTTTCATCGAGTGGGGGGCGGACATGATCTACGGACTGCCCGTGCCGGCGACGTACGGCCCGCACGCGGGGACCTACAAGGTGTCGCACCACACGCCGGGCACCCCGTTCGACCCGGCCGACACATCGCCCTTCGCCGACGATCCCGCGCTCCTGGCGCGCCTCACGGCTGCCGCCGACCGCCTGCTCCCCACGCTCGACCCGGCACCGGTCGCGACGGAGCGCTGCGTCTACGACAACTCGGCCGATACCGACTTCATCCTCGACCGGGTGGGCCGTGTCGTCGTCGGGTGCGGCACCAGCGGGCACGGCTTCAAGTTCGGGCCGCTCCTGGGCGAGCTCCTCGCCGACCTGGCCGAGGAGCGTACGCCCCCGGTCGACCTGGCCCGCTTCTCCCTGACGCGGCCGGCTGCTCCCGATGCCATACCACGGCCACCGCCGGCATCGCCTGCGTCGCCGACATCGTCTCCGTCCGCGCCGATGCCCCGGTAGCTTCGAGGCTGTGCCCCGGTACGTCGCCCTCCTGCGCAGCGTGAACGTCGGGGGTCACGGCCGCATCGGCATGAAGGAGCTCCGCGACTCCTTCGAGGGGCTGGGATACGGCAACGTCGTCACGTACATCCAGACCGGAAACGTCCTCTTCGACGCGCGGTCCAAGAGCGAGGCGGCCGTCGTGTCGGCCATAGAGGAGCGCCTGGACCAGGACTTCGGCGACTCCCCCGCCGTCATCCTGCGCAGCGTGCCCGAACTGCTCCGCGTCGGCCGCGCCAGCCCCTACGCCAAGGCCGGCGCCGACCCGGCCCGTCACCACGTGACCTTCCTCGCCGAGCAGCCCGAGAAGAAGAAGGTGACCTCGCTGGTGCTGCCCGCGAGCGGCCGCGACAAGCTCGTCGTCGACGGGCGGGAAGTGTACGTACACACCCCGGACGGGTACGGCACCTCCAAGCTGAGCGGCGCCTTCCTGGAGCGGCGCCTCGGCGTGCTCAGTACGACAAGGAACTGGAACACCGTGACGAAGCTGTGCGCGCTGGCCGGAAGAGGAGACACCCGTTGACCTACTCCATCGTGGCCCGGGACCCCGACTCGGGTCAGCTCGGCGTCGCCGTGCAGTCGCATTTTCTGGCGGTGGGCGGGCTCTGCCCCTGGGCGGCACCGGAGGTGGGCGCCGTTGCGACCCAGGCCATGGTGGAAGTCACCTACGGACCGCGCCTGCTGAGTGCGCTGCGCGAGGGGAAGGAGCCCGAAGCCGCCCTCCGTGAGCTCACCGCCGCCGATAACGCGGCCGCTACCAGGCAGGTCGCCGCCGTCGACACCAGCGGGCGCGTCGCCGTGCACACCGGTACCGACTGCATCGCCGAGGCCGGCCACCGGACCGGGGACGGGTTCAGCTGCCAGGCCAACATGATGCGCGACCCCGGCGTGCCCGACGCCATGGCGGACGCGTTCAGCGCCGCCTCCGGCGACCTGGCCAACCGCCTGCTCGCCGCCCTCGATGCGGCTGAGGCCGCCGGGGGCGACATCCGAGGACGTCAATCCGCCGCCATCAAGGTCGTGGGCGGCCCCGGCCAGACCGATGGTGAGCTCAGCGGCTGGCTCCTCGACGTGCGGGTCGACGACGACGCCGAGCCCCTGCGCGAGCTGCGGCGCCTGGTACGGCTGCACGAGGCGACGCATGCGCCGCCCGGCTCGGACGCCGCCGCGCAGGTGGCCCAGCTGAGCCGGGGCAACCCCGAAGGGTGGTTCTGGCACGGCGTCACCCTGGCCAACGAGGGTCGCGTCGAGGAGGCCCGGGCCGCGTTCGGCCACGCGTTCGGGGCGAGCGACGGCGACCAATGGCGCCAGCTGCTCGAGCGGATCCCGATGCTGCTGCCCGACGACCCGGATCTCCGGCGGCAGCTGACTCAGCCCGTGTAGATACTCCGCATCACTTCGGAGATCGTCGTCGTGTCCTGCACCACGAGGTTGATCGCCTCGTCGCGCAGGGTTCGCATGCCCTGCTTCTCGGCCACGCGGCGCAATTCTTCCTGCGTCGCCCAGCCGACGACGAGGCGCTTGATCTCCGGCGTCATGTGCAGGAGCTCGTACACGCCGACGCGGTCCAGGTAGCCGGTGTCGCCGCAGAAGTTGCAGCCCGTCCCGTGCCAGAACTCCGACTTGGCCTCTCCCCCGTTCTCCTCGAAGAAGCTGAGCTCCTCCAAGGTCGGGGTGTACCGCGTCTTGCACGATGGGCAGATCCGCCGGACCAGGCGCTGGCCCACGACGGCGACGACCGACGAGCTGATGAGGAAGGACTCGATCCCCATGTCCAGGAAGCGGTGCAGGGCCGAGACCGAGTCGGTGCCGTGCACCGAGGACAAGACGAAGTGGCCGGTCAGCGCGGACTGCACCGCGATGCGCGCCGTCTCGACGTCACGGATCTCGCCCACGAGGATGACGTCGGGATCCTGCCGCAGGATCGACTTCAATCCGCTGGCGAAGGTGAGACCGGCCGCCTCGTTGGTCTGGATCTGGTTGATCATCGGGAAGACGAACTCGACCGGGTCCTCAATGGTCATCACCTTGCGGGCGCGGTCGCTGACCTCGCTGAGCGTGGCGTAGAGCGTCGTGGTCTTGCCGCTGCCGGTTGGGCCGGCGCACAGCACCATGCCGAACGGTGAGCGGACCGTCCTCGAGTAGGTCTCGTACGTGTCGGTGGGCATCCCGAGCTCCTCGAGGCGGAGCACGGAGCGGTTCTTGTCCAGGATGCGCATCACGCAGCTCTCGCCCCAGAGGGTGGCGACGGTGGCCACACGCACGTCAGTGTCCTTGCCGTCGGCGGTCGTGGTGAACTGGCCGTCCTGCGCGCGGCGCTTCTCGACGATGTCGATGCCGGCCATGATCTTTATGCGGCTCACCAGGCCCATGCCCATGGCGACGGGGAGCTGCAGCACGTCCTTCAGGGCCCCGTCGATCCGGAAGCGCACGTACACGGCGCCCTGCGACGGCTCGATGTGCACGTCCGAAGCCCGGTCCCGGATGGCCTGGGTCAGGATGCTGTCGACGACCTGGACGACCGGGGCGTTTTCTGAGACGGTCGTCGCCTTCTCGACTTTGACGGAGCGCTTGCGCGTGCCCTCTACCGCCTCGAAGACCTGGACCATCTTGCCGACGCTGCCGATGGCCTGGTAGCTGCGGTCGATGGCCCAGCGGATGTCGCTGACCGGGGCCAGCTGCAGGCGAACGGAGTGCCCGCTGGCGTCGGCCAACAGGAACCGGAGGTCGTCGCTGGGCTGCGCGACGGCGACGTGCAGCCCGTCGTCGTCCAGGTGGACCGGGATGGCGAGATGCTCCCGGGCCAGCGCCTCCGGCACGAGCGCCAGCGCCGCCGGATCGGGCGCGTCGCGACGGAGATGCGTCACCGGCATGCCGAAGAAGTCCGCCAGCGCCTCGACGAGTCCCCGCTCGTCCAGCGCCTCCATGTCGACGAGGACCTCGCCCAGCCGCTTGCCCGAGGTCGCCTGCCGCTCCAGGGCGGCCGCGAGCTGCTCCTCGGTCACCAGGCCGCGCCGCACGAGGACCTGCCCGAGCAGACCCTTTGCGGCGGGTCGTGCCCCGGCTCCCGCGCCGGCGGGCGCGGGCGCGGCCGCCGGCGTTCCGTTCCCGGACGCCGCGTTCTCCGGCGCAGACCCGAGGGGCGGCATGCCGTCGGTGGGACCCGTGCCGACCTCGCTCGCCGCCACTGCGTCGGACGCCGGCTCGGGCTCCTGGTCCAGCACGAGCACGTCCCCGTCGGTGGCCGGCGCGCTGTCCTTGCGTCGAATCTTCATGAGAGCTCCGATCGGTTCATCGGGGCAGGCGACGCGGACCGCCGGCTTCCCCCTCCGCTCTCCATTGATCGGCAGGAAACCCCCGCTGCTTGAGTGTCCGTTGTGCATGACCACGGGTCCCCGGAGGTCCCGTCCGCCTTGCGCCACCTGCACCTATGGTTGTCCCATGGCCCTGCACCACCGCACCCGCGGACAACGATTCGACGGAAAAGTGGCGGTCGTGACGGGCGCCTCGAGCGGCATTGGCCGCACTCTGGCGCTGACGCTGGCCGGCCGGGGTGCCGCCGTGGTCGGGCTCGCCCGCCGCCGGGACCTCCTCGAGGAGCTCGAACCCGAACTGGCCCGGCGTACGGCCGGCAGCACCACCGAGGTCTGCGACGTCGCTGACGCCGCCCGGTACCGCGAGGCGCTGGCCCGCATAGAGGCCGACCGCGGCCACCTCGACATCCTCGTCAACAACGCGGGGGTCGACCTGATGCTGCCCGTGCCCGGCGGTGACGACGCCACCGTGCACGAGGTGTTCGACGTCAACTTCTTCTCCACCGTCGCCGGGACGCTGGCGGTGGTGCCCGGCATGGTGCAGCGGGGTTGGGGCGCCGTGGTGAACGTGTCCTCCGACACGGCGCGCGCGCCCGAGCCGCGGCAGGGCGCCTACGCCGCCTCGAAGGCGGCGATCTCGGCGTTCAGCGAGTCGGTGGCGCACGAGGCCGCAGCGCACGGGGTCCACGTCCACGTGCTCTATCCTGGCTGGGTCCCCACCGCGATGGGGCTGTCCGGGAACGAGGACGGGGGGTCGCTGCCTCCGAAGGCGGTCCGCCGGACGGCGGAGCAGGTCGCCACGCTCGTGGCGGACCGCATCGGCGACGGGCGCCTCGACATCAACGCGGCGCGTCTGCCGTTGCTCGCGCCGATCGCGCGGATTCTGGCGCCGCGCAGCTACCAGAAGGCGATGCGGCGGATGGCGACGACCGGAGGGCCGTGAGAGGCGGCGTCATGAGGACCACCTGGGTTGCTGTGAACGTCGTGGCAGCGCCCCGAAGAGAACCCGAGCCCCGAGCCCCGCAGCCCAAGCTGACCCGTTCTAACGTGACGCGACATGGAATCTCGAAACCTCGACGACGAAGTACCGGGTGTGGACTGGGACGTCGTCACCGGTGGGCTCGAGCGGCTCACGCAGGCCCCCGATTCCGGAGGGCCCAATCGTTACACGACGTGGCTGACGACGATCGACGCCGATGGCGGTCCGCACGTAACCGCCGTTGGTGCCGTGTGGATCGACGGCGCATTCTGGTTCCAGACAGGCGCCCGCACCCGCAAGGCCCGCAACTTGGCCCGCGACTCGCGATGCGCTCTCGCTGTCTCAACCCACGATTTCGACCTCGTAGTCGAGGGAACGGCCGGGAAGGTCCGCGATCCAGCCCTCGTCGCCGCCGCGGCGTCTCAGTGGGCGGCGCTCGGTTGGCCGGCGGAGGTCGACGAGAATGGCACCGCGATCACGGCGCCGTTCAACGCGCCGGCCGTCGGGCCGCCGCCCTGGGATGTCTACCGGGTCAACGCCCGGTCGGCGACCGCGCTCGGGACGGTGGAGCCCGGCGGTGCGACCCGGTGGACCTTCTAGGTCGGGGCCACCACCTCCTCCGGCGGGTGGGCGCGCCTCCCGCTCCGCGAAACAAGCGCCGCATCATCCGCCGGGACGGGGTGCCACAGTCCGAAGCAGGCAAAATGGGGGCATGTGCGACGGTGAGCCCAGCAACCTGCCGAGCGCTGTGTTGTTCGCACAAACGCAAACGATCGGAGCGTGGCATGGCTGAACCAGTTCCGGTAACCGAGCTGAGCGCCTTCAGCAGCCCGAATGCGACACCTACGGAGTGGTCTCAAGCTCGGGATGAGCTGTCGGGCGCTGAGGTGTATTGGCTTTCGACGGTTCGACCTGACGGCCGCCCGCATGTCACACCCTTGTTGGGAATCTGGCTCGAAGGGGCTCTGTACTTCTGCACCGGAGCAAACGAGCGAAAAGCGAAGAACCTCTCAACCAACTGTCATTGCGTCCTTACGACGGGGCAGAGCACCCTCGACGGCCTTGATCTGGTGATTGAAGGAACGGCGGAAGGTGTGAGCGACCATGCCGAGCTTGGACGTGTCGCCAACACCTACGAGTCGAAGTACGGCCCGCATTTCGTCGCACCTGATGGAACGTGGTCCGGCCTGGGCGACGCCATTCGGCGAGCAGAGGTTCTGGTCTATCGCGTCGCACCCGAGACCGGCTTTGGATTTGGCAAAGGAGAAAGGTTCAGCCAAACACGCTGGTGCTTTTAGCTTGGTCCCGCCCGGTGGGAGATTGTCGACTCCGGCCGGCTCTAGTTGACAGCTGGAAATTGGCGCTTGGCGATCAGGCCAGAATCTGGCCAGCGAACGGAGTGCACCCATCGAAGCCGTTCCATTGCTCGAATGACGAGCGCGCTCGTGTCGATCTGGAATCGTCTAGCACCGTGGCGAGCTGATCCCGGAGCAGCGTGGTGGAAGTTGTGCCAGGCCTCCCCCAAAGACGGCACCGCCAGCCACCAGACGTTACGGCTCTCGTCTGATGTCTTGAAGGGGCGGGGTCCCGTGATGTGGCACACCGAGTTGATGGCGAAGGTCATGTGGTGCAGCAACGCGACTCGGACAAGGCTCCCCCAGAAGAACGCCCAAAGTGCAGCCTGCCAGGACCATCCCCAAAGACCGCCAACTACTGGAGGAATCAGCATAGAGAGAGCCACCCACAACGGGAAGGAGCGCGAGATACCCGAGATGACTCGGTCCTTGCAAAGATCGGGTGCAAATTTCTGCTGAGAAGTCTGGGCTTCGAACAACCAACCGATGTGCGAGTGCCAGAAACCTCGAACGAGCGCCGTGAGAGTACCGCCGTAGCGCCACGGCGAATGTGGGTCACCCGAGCGGTCGGAAAATCGGTGATGCTTGCGATGGTCGGCGACCCAGCGAACGATGGGGCCCTCGATGGCCATGCTTCCGGCGATCGCCATCGTCACCTCCACCCAGCGTCTGGCGCGGAAGGCTCTGTGCGTGAAGTAGCGGTGAAATCCCACCGTGATCCCATGGCCGGTTATCACGTACATGGCGACCGCGATGACCACGTCACGCCAGCTCAGACCCCAACCCCATAGGACGGGTACGGCCACGATCAGAGCGACGAACGGAACTGCGATGAACAAGGCCAATGCCAACTGCTGCCAAACCGTCTTGGCGTCCGAGGGGTCTACGGGGACGGAGGCTTCGAGATCAGCAGGCGGCATGATCGTGGGCGCACTCATTGTCTATTTGACATCTCCTGGTCCATTTGTTCCATCCACCGAGTAACGCATGGTCGCGAACAATACGGCGGTCCGTGGAACCATCGGTGGAGTGCAGGTAGCCGCAGAAAGTGGCACTTTGCCTCCCGGCGACCCGTGGACATCGCTCCAAGCGTACCAATGAGAGCGGCCAGAGCCGGGCGAAGGTCCTAGGGGTCTAGAACGACACTTCCTGGCCCCGTTCGCTGCCGGGCTGCCGCTGGACCCACTCACCCCGCTGCTCAGCAAGTGACGTTCGGCTGAGCGCGGTTTCAGATCGAGGCGCCGAGTTGCCCAAGGAGCCCAGCAAGGTCCCAGTAGTCCCGTTGCGAAATGACGAGTCCAGCTTCGGAGCGTTCTCCGATAGACACGCCGCGGAATGTGAACGGGCCGCCTGTACCCGGGAGCGGACCGATTGAGCCTGTGTTTGTACCACGGCAGATCGATTCAAATGCATACGAACTCTGCCCGGTCACGCACTGAACGACTTCAAAGGACATGTCCGAAGACATCTGGAGGGCGCCGGCAGCCATCTGCCGGATTCCGTCGTGACCGTCAAAGACCGCTCCCGTCGGCACGTCTTCATAGAGAACGTCCTCACTCATGAACGCGAGGAGCCTGGCCATCGCATTCTCGCCCCCCTCGCCACTAGCTTGCGGGTGGTAGCACCACGTATCGATGTAGCGGTCCAACCAGGATGGGGTCATCGTCGGCTCCTGTCGCTCGTGCGATCCCAGATCTCCCTTGAGCAACAAACGCATCAGTCAGGTTGCAGAGTTGACCAAATGCACCCGGATCGAAACGAAGTCTCGTCCGCCGGACCGGATGCTGGTTGTCCGAGTTCGCTGCCGGAAGCGCAACGCGCTTCTCTTCGAACTCAGGTGCCTCGTAGCAACTTCGAGTGTTCAATGTCTCGGAGCCTTGACTGAGCCGTGAGCCACTCGGCCGATCGGCTTACTCGGCCTTCCGAGAGAACGTGATGCGACCCCGTGGGGCTATCCGTGCGTGCTCCACACCTTCTGCAGACCGCGATGCGGCCATTTGTTTCCGGAAGATGGTGCTGGTCGAGCTGAGCGGCAACATCCGAAGACCCGAGTGAAGTCATGATTCCTCCTGTCGGCCCAAGTCGTCGAGACGTAGGGCCGGAAGGATGGCACCGGCTTCAGGTGAGCAGGCTTGTCCTTCGCTCAACCCTACGCCCATCGGAGAGGTGGCTGTGGGGTGCCGCCGTACGCCGGAACGATGGGACACTTCGGCACGAGCAGGTCAGGGGCGGGTCGCGCTGGATCGGAACGTCTCGGGCGCCCAGAATCCACCAATGGGTTCGGACATAAAGCTCCATCAGAAGTTGTGACGTGACCGTCACAGTCATCTTCGCCCTGGCCGCGGCTCTAGCAAACGCGGTGCACCTAATGACCCAGCACGCGGCCAGTATCGGCGTGTCCAAAACGCACCGGGGCTGGGATCTCGTCGCCTTCCTGAGCCGCCAGCCCCTCTGGCTCCTCGGTTGGGCGGCGGCGGCAGGGGGATTCGCCTTTCAAGCGATCGCCCTCCACAGCGGGCAACTTTCGATCGTCCAGCCCCTCCTCGTCACCGAATTGGTCTTCGCCTTGCTCCTCCGCCGGTTCTGGGTCCACCAGCACATCGCCAAGATGGCATGGGCAGCTGCACTGATCACCTGTGCGGCGCTGACGGTATTCCTGACCGCGGCCGACCCCCATGGCGGCCACCTGCGGCCTGACGCCGCCGATTGGGCTTCCGCAGTGGCCGTCTTCGGCGGCGTTGTCGTCGTGTTGGCGGTCATGGCGCGGTGGGGATCGCCCGTGCGTCGGGCCGTGCTTTACGCCACCGCCGCGTCGATCACCTGGGCCTTGATGGCGGCGTTCATCAAGGCGACCACCAACGTGCTTGTGGCATCGGGCCCGGTGGGCACGCTGGAGCATTGGCCGATCTATGCGTTGCTTGCCTCCGGAGTCCTCGGTTCCGTGCTCCAACAGGCGGCCTTGCAGGTTGGCCCGTTGAGCGTGTCCCAACCGCTGATCGTCGTAGTCGACCCTGCGGTCGCCATCGCGTTGAGCGTCTGGATCTTCGACGAGCGATTCACGGTGAGCGTGGCCCAGAAGACCATCGCGGGAGTGGCTTTTTGCGTCATGGCCTTGGGAGTCACCGTCTTGTCGCGGACGGCGCCCACCGACCTTGAGCGGTCGATGCCAGTCAGGCTTTGAGGGTTAAGCGAGCACGGGAGCAGTTCAGGCACGTCGGGCCGGCCCGTAACACCTTCGACCGCCCGATATGGGCTACTGGTCGACAAGAAGCGCGCCCGGGCGGCTTGTCGAGCGGAAGGGCCTAACCGACATACGCCGCGACGGGTCGAAGGGATTGTTCAGCGTCACCGACCACCATGCCACCCCCGCCGCGCGAACGAACTCTTACGCCGCCTCGTCCGTAATGAGTTCCATAAGCCTCGCAACGGCGCGGGGAACGGGTGTCGTCACCCCGGTGACTATCTAGGCAATCCAATCCCAGATCGCACTGGCGAACGTACGACAACCGCCCGATACAACTTCAAAGGACGGTCAAAGTGACCAAACGACAGGGAATCCTCATCGCAGTGATCGTGGCTCTCGTGGCGGGAGGGCTGGCTCTCGGCCTCGGGCTCATGTCGAGTTCCCACGCCACCGCCATCAAACCCACCCCCGCGCCCCACAGCACCACTACCACGCCACCGCCGCCGACAACGCCATCGCCGCCGACAACCGTCCCGCCGGCGTCAACTCCGCCGACGGCAACTCCGCCGACCACCGTGCCACCTGCACCACCGCCGACAACGGCCCCTCCGGTGGTTACCGCGCCGACCACAGTGCCACCCCCGCCGCCCACAACGACGGTCCCGCCCGTGGCCACACCGCCCGCTGTCGTCAACGGTATTGCCCAGGACAATGGCGGGGACCATGACGCCGACAACAACGGAGGGCCGAGCGATGGCGACGGCAATCTCTGATCAGATGGCGTCGCTCCGACGCCACGGGACTCCGTCCCAGCATGGACCCGCGTTCCTCGCCGCCCTCGTGCTCCGCGTGGTGTGCGCCGGTTTGCTCATCTGGGTGGCCGCCATCCACCTTCACCTGTGGACGGAGGGATACCGGGACATCCCGACGGTCGGCCCTCTCTTCTTGGCCGACGCCGCGGCTGGCTTCGTGCTGGCGGCAGTCCTTCTGGTGTGGCCACGGCCCCTCGTCGGACTCCTCGGGGCGGGATTCATGATCTCGACCCTCGGGGGACTCATAATCAGCCTCAACTTCGGCTTGTTCGGCTTTCGGGAGTCGGCAGATGCTTCGTTCGTGATCGACAGCATCATCTTGGAGTCTGTCGGAGCGCTCGCCTTGCTGGCCTGGGCCGGCGCCGTCTGGCGGGGTTTGACCACCCGAGCCGGTTCAGTCGTCGCCGGGCGGCCACCCGCGTAAAAGACAGTGACCCGCCTCGTTCGATCCACGGAACCGCCGGCCGCCTCCCAGCCGCCCACGCGCCATCCAATCATCCGGACATCCCCACGCCTCGTCGTCGGCATCGTCTCGTCCCTGGTGTTCGCCGCCGGGATCGGCTTGGCAGCGTGGTCGCCATCGAAGGCCCGAGCTGCGGACGCGACCAGGGCGACCGCTGCTCGTTCTGGGTCTGTGCGCTCGGCGACGCGTGGGTCGTTTGGCTGGCTCGCGTCAACCGCGCCGCCGGCGACTTGGGCCCGGCTCACCGTCCCTTCCGGCCTCGGAACCCTGTCCTCGCCTCCGGGTTTCCGTACGGTCGACGGCGATCCCGGCACGTTGTCGGTGGCCCTTCGCAACTCGGCCGGGACCTACCTCGGCTATCTCAATGTCACTCCCCGCCAGGGTCCCGAGACCCTGCAGGACTGGGCCGCATTCCGCCTCGCCCACTTGCGGGGCGACGACGCCGTCGCCGTCCACAAGGACGCCATGGTGCAATCGGTCCGAACGGAAACGACGGTGCGATCATGCGTCATAGACGACTACGTCACGACCGTCGATCACCACCGATTCCATGAGGTGGCCTGCTACGTCACGAGCGGGTCCGTCGGCAGCGTCGTGGTTGCCGCCACACCTTCGGGTGATCCTGCCCACGTTTGGAACCAACTGGAGCGCTCCGTCGCCGCCTATCCCCTTGGATAGGGGGATCCCCGAAACCGATCGCGGTCGGCCCGCCAGGCCGCGGCGCTCCAAGGCCACCCGACCACGCGGGCCCTGGAGACCCTCTTCGGCTCTATCCGCAGTCTGGCGGTAGGGTTAGTCGAACGCACTGGTTCATTCGGAGCGTTCGGATAGGGGGCGAAGAGAACATGCTTATCGACTCCGATACTCACCTCTTTGAGCCGTCTGGAATGTGGCAGGAGCACGTAGATCCGGCGGATCGCGACGTCGCACTGCACATGGCAAAAGACGACCTCGGTTATACCTGGTTGATGTTCGGTAATCGCCGCCTGAGCTTGGGTGGTCCACATCGCCCGGGTGACGTCGACGGTATCGGCGTTTTTCGGCAGCGCTTGTTGGATGTCTTGCCTGCGGATTTCGACCTCGAGGAGTTCACGGCAAGCTACTCCGACCCGGGGGCTCGCCTCCTACAGTTGGATCGAGCTGGCTTCGACGCCTCTATCATGTTTCCGAACTACGGGATAAGTTGGGAGCGGCCTCTTCAACACGATTTGCGCGCCACCCTGGCCAACATGACCGCGTGGAACCGTTGGATCGTAGAGATAGCCGCCAAAGGTGGGGGACGACTCTACCCGGTGGCCCATTTGAGTCTTCGCAATTTGGCATGGTTCGAAGATCAGTTGGCGACGCTCGCCAATGGTGGCATCCGACTGGCCTTGATCGCGCCCTCGTTGGTGGACGGGCGACCCTTGTCGCACCCCGAGCTCGATCGCGCTTGGGCGGCATTCGTGGACCACGGGATCACTCCGGTGTTCCACGTCGCCAATCAAGCTCGCCCGTTCGACGAGGCGTGGTACGGAGAGGATATGGAGGGGGGGATCAACCCGCTGAGCGTTGTCTTTATATCGACGGGCGCGGCCCTCGCGATCACGGACCTGATCTTGAACGGCGTTCTCGAGCGCTACCCAGATCTTCGGATGGGCATCATGGAACTCTCCGCGACCTGGGTGCCGCAGCACCTGCAGATGATGGATGGTGGTTACCGCCACACGGCCCGCTTCAACGGGGAATCCACGGGGCTCTCTCTCATGCCTAGCGAGTACTTCCGACGTCAGGTCCGGGTTGCAGCTTTCTCGTACGAGCAACCACGCCGCCTGATGGCGCGCTCCGGCGATATCTTCATGGCCTGCAGTGACTATCCCCACACCGAGGGGACCTCGACCGCCATCGAGGACTACAAGGCCTCGGGGCTTGTGCCGGAAGATGACTCTGAGGCCTTCTTCGGAGGCAACGCCGCCTATCTCTTGAGGGCGCCCTGGCCGAACTGAGTAAGGAGCAGGCCGGCTCGATTGCGATCTTCGCGGTCGACTCCGCAATAGCAGCTGGGCATGTCCGAACCCCGGGGCTTGCCAGTCGGTATTGTCGAAAGCATGACCGACGCAGAACCGTCCCTCGGAACACTCTGGCGCTACCAGTTCTCTGAACCTGATGACACGGTTGTAGAAACAGCTGAGTTCAACGGTGACGACACAGCAGAAGCAAGGGCTCGCGACCTGTCAAAGTCGAAGGCCAGCCCCATTGTGGTAAAACGCCACAGCGCACACGTTGATAGCTGGGTGTACGTGACCGAGGTCGACGAGCGACCGTGATGCTCCGGCGCATGTGCGGGGTCCCCCAATACGGCAATACGGCAAGGGCCCCCCTAGCCCCTAATCAGCCTGATCGACGCTACCTCTCGCTCTTGCGAGCCGCTTGGCCACCAGCTCCTCGGCCGCAGCCAGCGGAGTCATGCCGTACAACTCAGCGCGCTCGAGCACAGCGGTCGTGGTGGCCCGGATCTGACCGACAGCCTGCACCGCACGCTCTAGGTCATA
The DNA here is from genome assembly GCA_963834405.1 of uncultured Acidimicrobiaceae bacterium. GTDB lineage: Bacteria > Actinomycetota > Acidimicrobiia > Acidimicrobiales > RAAP-2 > Bog-473. The sequence continues at coordinate 770,470 of CAWIBX010000007.1, forward strand.
ACCACGGGACTCTTCGGCGATATTGATGATGCCACCTGCGTTCGCCAGAAAGTCAGGGACATAGAGAATGCCCGCCGCCGCAAGTGAGCCCGCAACTTGAGCACGAGCCAGCTGATTGTTTGCCGCTCCGACGATCATTGTGAAGGAAAGCTCAGGCACGACCTCCTCAGTGAGCAGCTCTCCTAACGCACACGGGCACAAGATTTCAGCGTTTACTTTCAGTGCATCACTCGGGTCGACCAGGCGGGCGGCGCCGATGCGCAAGGCACGCTCGGCCTTGGTGTGATCCACGTCTGAGGCGATGACGACGACCTGTCGCTGCACGAGAAGCCGAATGATCTCTCCGCCGACCTTGCCGGCGCCGAGAACACACACAGTCCTGCCCTTGAGGCCCTCGTCACCCCACACGCGAGCGGCCGCGGCCTCCATCGCAACCACCACGCCGAAAGCAGTTGCGGAACTGGGATCGCCGGATCCACCGCGCGAGGTGGCCGTGCCCGCCACGAAAGGAGTCGTCTCCCGAATGAGATCCATGTCCTCCTGGTTTGTCCCGACATCCTCTGCGGTTATGTAGCGACCCTGAAGGATGTTGACCGCAGCGGCGAAATCACGGAGCAGAGCGGGCGTCTTTAAGAGGCGCGGATCCCCGATGATGACCGCTTTGCCGCCTCCTTGTCTCAGTCCTGCCAGAGCCGCCTTCTGCGTCATGGCTCTCGAGAGGCGAAGGACATCATGGAGAGCAAGTGCCTCGTCCTCATACGGATAGAACCGAGCCCCGCCCAATGAGGGACCCAGAAGCGTCGAATGGACGGCGATGATGGCTCGAAGACCGCTCTGCGTACGCCGAATCGCGAGGATGTCCTCGTGTTCGGACCCGGACAGACGCTCCAGCCCTTCGCCTGGCTCGGTCGCGGGCAGGCCACTCACGACGGAATTCTATGGGCGATGGAGTCCGAGAAGCGCTCGGAGAGAGCGTCCACGAGGCAGATCCGGATTGCCTTGAGCCAAGAGATGCGGCCTGGGTCGACATCTCGCCCAGAACGCGGCCGGGATGGCGTGCCACCGTGCAGGCACTTCGGGATGACCTTGGGCCGTGACCCGAAGGCCGCCATTCGCGGGCGACGATCGCCCGGGCCTGTACTCGATTAAATGCCGAATGCCTGAAGTCTTCAGGTCTTCAACTCCGGAGCCACCGCGCAATGTGCTCCGCCACCATGATGACCGGAAGATTCGGTGTTCCAGTCGGGACGGTGGGCATGATCGAAGCGTCGGCCACGGTGAGACCTTCCATGCCGTGGACGCACCCATGAGCGTCGGTGACAGCACCGGACTCGGGTGCCGTCCCCATGGCACATGTGCCAACGGGATGATGGAACGTTGAGACGTTCTCCAAAGCCCACGACGCGAGCGCGGGGCGATCGCCCGGTGGTGAACCGGGCCCAGGCGAAAGTTCCGCGCCGGTGACAATGGAGGCAACTGGACCACTTAGGGCGATGCGTCGTGCCTCGGTGATGCCGTCGAGCATGGCATCGAGATCCCCCGGATGTGTGAGGTGACCCAGGTGGATCCGGGGTGGATCATTCGGGTCGCTCGAGGTCAACCGAACCCGTCCCCGAGATCGGGGTGCCATGAGTCCCACGACGATTCCAAATGCGGCGCCACCTGGGATCTGCTCAGGATCTGCCTCGAACGGACCAGCCGTGAACATCATTAGGTCAGGTGGTCCGTTCGGCTCAGCGATCGTCGAGTGCAGGGTGGCATGAACAGCAAAGCGACTGGGGCTCTGGGACGGTCGGGTTGGAAGGTCGACGGAGAGAAGCGCATGGTCCGAGAGATTCGCTCCGACTCCGGGCAGATTGAGGACCGGTCGAATGCCCAGCCTCTGCAGCTCCTCGACGGGGCCGATGCCCGAGCGAGCGAGGATGGCGGGACTGGCATAGGCCCCTGCGGCGAGCACTACGTGCTCCGCTTCGATAAGGGTTCCGTCTAGGAGCCGGATCCCCGCCGTTCGCGTTCCCTTGCATTCGACCGAGGCGACCATGGTGTCCGGACAGATCGTGAGGTTCTGTCGTCCTCTGGCCCGAGCAAGGTACGTGATCGCCGTACTCATCCGCACGCCGTCTCTGACGGTCCGCGGCGACGTTCCAACCCCAACTACTCCTGGTTCATTGTGGTCCTCAATGCGCCGGTGCCCTACTGCGGCAGCACCGTCGAGAAAAGCCGACTGGACGGCGTTCAGTTCGCTTCTTGGGTGTCGACGAACGGGAATGGGTCCATCCGAACCGTGCCATTGGTTGGCGAAATCTGCGTCACTCTCAAGGCGGCGGAAACCATCGAGGACGTCGGTGAAGGCCCAGCCCGGGTTGCCAAGCGCAACCCAGCCGTCGTAATCCTGAGGAGCTCCCCGCTGAGCGAAGCACGCGTTGGTTGCCGAGCAGCCCCCCATGATTCGGGCTCGGGGGACCGGGATTCCTCGGTCGAGCTCCTCGTCGGCGGTGTAGCCCCAATCGTGCTCGACCGTGGGTTGAGATGCATCGAGAACATCGGCTGGGACAGTGGCGACGTCAGGATGGTCGGGTCCTGCCTCGAGCAAAACCACGGCGCGGTCGGCGTCTTCACTCAGCCGAGAGGCGAGCACGCAGCCAGCAGATCCTCCACCGACGACGATGATGTCGAACGTCACGCCGGAACGATAACGGAGGGGACTCCGGTGCCTCCATCGACAGCGTGTTCTGAATCCAAAATTTGTCCACCCCAAGTTCGCACCCGATCTTGGGGCCTTGGTTCACCCGAAGAGCCGCCCGTTCCTACTTCTGTGCGAAAGCGACAACCCTCCTAGCCGCCCCAGTTCGCCGCCGCCGGCACAGCGTCTGCTTCGTGCTCAATGCCACCCGAGACAGGCGGCGCCAGACGCCAGACCCCGCCCTGTGAGCCTCTCGCACTGACGAACGCGCGGAGCGACCCCCGCGCCAAAGGACGGAGGTCGCTCCGACTCCACCCAGGTCTCGTAACTGACGTAGGTGTACCCATACGTATTCCCCTCGACATGGGGGGATATGCATGGTGCTGCTCACGATGCTCGATCTTTGCGTGGACGCGCGACAGTCCAGTCCGGACCAGGGCCGCAACGCTGGAGAGCCGCGCCATCCACCAGAAGACGTCGGTTTTCGACCTTGAGGAGGCGCCGTCCCTGCTCGCTGCACTTGAGGACAGCCGGGACGTTCTTGTCAACACTGACCACCTAGCCGTCCTGTCCCAAGTCGAGCATCAGAAGCCGCACTTCGCCGCGACATGACGACGTGACGAAGTACATCCCAGTCGACCGGACCGTGCCTGACCCATCGATCGAACCGATCAGGGTCGTACGGAAGCGGTTGACCGACCATTCCGTGCCTCTGTTCGACCAGCGGGACTCTATGATGGATGAACCGGTTGACCTCGACGTCCGCGTTGATCACGACATGGAGATATGTCGCGCCAATCGAGTTCGCGGTCCCGGGCGGCCACCAGTTCGCTTGCTCGGCAACCACATCTTTGACGGTGTCCTCGAACCAGCTCCACGATTTCGCGGACTGTCTTCGCAAGATCTCAACCTCGGTAAGCGGGTCTGTCATGACCCAACCACTACCTCCTGCTGGGCGAATTCAGCGTGCGGTCCGCCAAATGGGGGACCTGTCCCCGTTCGCCGCACGGATAGTTCAGACGATCCGTTCCAGCCGCAGAGCGACTAGAGGTCGAACGCGACCCGCAGCTCTTCAACGAGGGTCTTCATTTTGGCGACCTCATTCTGGAGGGTGTTGACATCGTTTCGCAGGGCTTCTACTTCCTCGCTGAGGGGGACGGAGCGAGCGTCTTCAGCAGCATCGACTTCCGGGCTGTGAGAGTCGGAAGTGGCGTCCGGTTCGGGTGTGGCGCCGCTGAGCAGCTGGGCCCAGCGTTCCTCCTTCTGGCCCGGGCGGCGCGGCAGGCGGCGCACCAGCGGATCCGTGCCGCCACCCAAGCGCTCCAGCTCCGCCTCGAGGAGCTCGAGGTTGCCGAAATCGGCCATGCGCTCCGTGCGGGCTCGCAGCTCGCTGAGCGTCTGGGGGCCTCTGAGCATCAGGACAGTCAGGACGGAGAGGCTCCCCGAGTCGAGACCGAGGCGCTCGTCGAGCACCTGGCGGTATCGGGTGGCCGAGGCCCCTTTGCCAGGGTGGACGAAGCGAAGGAGGCCAGCCTCTTTGAGCGAGGACAGAGCCGGCTCAATGGTCGTCTCGTCATAGGCGACGACCGGGTCGCGGTTTGAGGACTGGTTGCACGCCAGGACCAAGGCATTGAGCGTCAGCGGGTATTGCTGCGGCGTTGTCAGCTGCTTCTCGGCCAGGCTGCCGATGACCCGTGCCTCGACTGGATTCAGCTCCACGACACGGGCGAGCATATTGCGGTCGGCCTGTGGTACTGCCCCAGCCCGGCCGGGACGGGGGACACCTCGGCACCCAGGGGACATCCAGCCCGATTGCCCGATTGGCAGCCGGCAGTTCCCCTCGCTCTGGCGCAGCATCATGGAGCCATGCAGGCGGCTCAGTCGCGGTGAGCTGCACAGGAGGGTGTTCATGAGGACCTCTGGGATTACGGCGGCACTGCCGGCTCAGGATGTGGGCCGAGCCAAGGCGTTCTACCTTGAGAAGGTCGGACTCCAGGCAGACGAGTCCAAATTTCTCCAGGCAACCGATGGGCGGGTGGGCCTGACGGTTGGAGACGGTGTCAACCAGTTCTTCGTCTATCCCGCCGGGGTGAGGTCCTCGGGGGAGTTCACGCAGGCGGTCATTCAGGTCGCCGACGTGCGTGCTGCCGTCGAGGCGCTGAGGGGTCGCGGCGTGGAGTTCGAGGAGTACGACACCCCGGAGACTCGGACAGAGAACGGAATTGCACGGACGCCGGATGGAGGCGAGGGCGCGTGGTTCAAGGACTCGGAAGGCAATCTGGTCGGCGTCGTTCGCGCCCTGGCTGGCTAGAGACCGCGCTCGCTGCGAGACCGGGGGGGCCATCAGCTCACCCTGGCCGTGCTCCTACGTGAGCAGCGGCTGCACCAGACCGGCCCACTTCTTGCGCCACGAGAGCGCCAGCATCATGCGTACGGGGAGAGGCGGACCCTCCGGGCGCTCGGCTTCGGGCGTCGACCGTATCGTCTCGTCGAGCGCGCCCACGGCGTATGGCATCTGAGGCTTGGGGATACCCCGGAGAGCTTTCGTCTCCAACCGGGCCCACTCGTCGTGCGGGATCCATTGGGCGTACATGGGGAGCACTTTGGCGTCCTCGAGGTCAAGATGGGGGAAGAAGAGATCCCGCAGCTCGATCGCGGCCGCATTGATCCCGTCCCTGCCCGCCACATCGGGCGTTTTCTGGAACGAATCGACAGCGGCTTTGATTTTCTCCATGACACCGACCATCTGCTGGTGGTCCGCTCCGAGTTGGTCGAGGAGGGGCTGGCTGTCCGGGTACACGCGGGCCAGGGTCGGGAAGTCCTCGGTGTCCTCGTTGTGATGGTGATAGTCGAGGATCGCCGCATAGAACTCCCAGTACCGACCGATAGAAGGCTCCAGAGCCGCCGGTTCGAGTTTTGCCGTCGCATCGATCATCCTGGTCATGCCCATGCGGAACGTGTTGTGGACCGCCTGGATGAGCCGGACGTCAGCCATGCCGTTGCTGCCGTTCGCCATTCTGAAACCCCTTGGTTCGAGAAACCGCCTAAGCCACGCGCAGGGTAACCCACCCCGAGGCGCGACGTCGAGGTTACGAGCCCGAGACCCACTACTTAGAAGTAGATGATCCCCTTGGCCCGCTCGGTCACCTCGTCGAGGTCGTCGGTCCAGGCCCCGGTTGACAGGTACTTCCACCCGCCGTCCGCCGACACGACCACGATGGACGCCGGCTCCCCCTCCGGCAAGGACAAAGCGCACTTCGCCGCGCCGGCCAGCGCCGCCCCCGTCGAGATCCCGGCGAACACGCCGACCTCCACCAACCGCCGCGTCCACTCGATCGACTCACGAGGCCGCACGACGGTCTTCCGGTCCAACAACGCGGCGCCCCCGAGCTCCTCGAAGATGGGCGGGATGTAGCCGTCGTCGAGGTTGCGCAGCCCGTCCACCGTCTCCCCCGCCGGCGGCTCCACCGCCCAGATCGACACGGCCTCGCCGAGCTTCTCCCGCAGGAACCGGCCGACACCGAGCAGCGTCCCCGAGGTCCCCAGCCCGGCCACGAAGTGGGTCACGCCCGGGCAGTCCCGCAGGATCTCGGGCCCCGTCCCCTCGTAGTGCGCCTTCGGGTTGGCCGGGTTGCCGTACTGGTACAGGAAGACCCACTCCGGGTGCTCCGCCGCCAGCCCCTGGGCCATCCGCACGGCACCGTTGGACCCCTCGGGGCCCGGCGACTCGATGATCTCCGCCCCCCACAGCTCCAGCAGCTGCCGCCGCTCGATGGAGACGGCCGTCGGCATGACCGCCTTCAGCCGGTAGCCCTTGACCCGGCACACCATGGCCAGGCCGATGCCGGTGTTGCCCGACGTCGGCTCGAGCAGCACCTGGTCCTGCGCCCCCGGCACCAGCACGCCGCGCGCCTCCGCGTCCTCAATCAAGGACAGCGCCACCCGGTCCTTCACCGACCCGCCGGGGTTCTGCCCCTCGAGCTTGAGATACAGGCGGGCCGCCGGGTTGGGGCTCAGCGCGCTGATGTCGACCAGCGGGGTGTTGCCGATGAGGTCGAGGATCGACGGGTACAGCGTCATGCGACGCGCTTAGCCGCCGGCGACGGCCGGCAGGATGGAGATCTCGGCGCCGTCGGGGACGGGCGTCTCGAGGCCCTCCAGGTAACGCACGTCATCGTCGTCGACATAGATGTTCACGAACTTGTGCAACCCACCCTCGTCCGTGAGCACCTGGCCCGCCATCCCCGGGTACTCGGCCACGAGCTTGCCCAGGACCTCGCCGATGGTGGAGCCGTCCACGCTCACGGAGGAGGCGCCGCCGGCGTGGCTGCGCAGGACGGTCGGTAGGCGGACTTCGACGGCCACGGGGCCTCCTCGGCTGGGGCACCGGCCCCCTCCGGGCCGGGCAGGCTGATTGTTGACTGAACTGGTAACGATTCTACAAGGAGCGGCCCCGGCGCCCTCACCAGGTCAGCTCCCGGTCAGCTCCCGGTCGGCTCCCGGTCAGCTCCCGGTCAGATCCCGGTGAGATCGAGCCCCGGGACCTCCAGACCCGGCACCTCGACCGGCTCCTCGCTGATCACGCCGTCCCGGATCAGGTAGCTGCGCACGACGGGATGCGTGTCCCGAAGCGACACGAGCACGTAGTGCCATCCGGGGTCGGTCGCCTGGGCCACGTCGGTCGGCGACGGGTAGGCGTCGGTGTGCGTGTGCGAATGGAAGACTCCCATGATGTCGGCGCCGAGCTCACGCGCCGCCCGGTCGACCCGCAACATGTCTTTGGGGTCGATCTCGTAGACCACAGCCGAGGCCGCTGCGTTCCGAGTCGGAAACAGATGGTGCACCTCGTCTCCTCCATAGGACCCCACCAGGAGGCCACACGCCTCGTCGGGCAGACCTGAGAGGCAGTGGGCGACCATCTCCATGTAGAGGTCACGGGGCAGCCGGAGCACCCGCCCACGGTACCCTCGTACTCCGCATGGCCAGGGCGAAGAAGCAGATCGAGAAGCGGGCGGCGGCCCGCGAGGCGCGCAGCGGCGACCGCGTCGTCGCCACCAACCGGCGCGCCCGGCGGGAGTACCAGTTCCTCGAGACGCTCGAGGCCGGCATCGTGCTCCAGGGCTCCGAGGTCAAGTCCCTGCGCGACGGCAAGGCGCAGATCAACGAGGCCTATGCCCGCATCGATGGAGGCGAGGCCTGGCTCTTCCAGATGCACATCCCGCCCTGGCAGTTCGCGACGGGGTTCGGCGCCCACGACCCCGACCGCAAGCGCAAGCTGCTCCTGCACCGCGACCAGATCGACGAGCTGCTCGGCAAGACCCAACAGCAGTCCCTGACGCTGATCCCGGTCTCGCTCTACTTCAAGGACGGCAAGGCCAAGGTCGAGCTGGCGCTGGCTAAGGGCCGCCGCCTGTACGACAAGCGCAACTTGATCATGGCCCGGGACGCCGAGCGTGAGGCCGCCCGGGCCAGCAAGGAGATGAGCCGCTGGGCCGACGGCTGACTCGCAGGCACGGAATCGGCCGCCCGTCCCCGCCCGTTGACCTCGTAGAATGGACGGACCGACCAAGGCGGTCGGTACCCAGACACATGGGGGTGATTGGTTTCGACTTCGGTCGTCAAGGTAGGAGAAGCGAGCCGTGGTCTCCGGAGCCACGTTAAAGAGCCGGAATCAAAAACAAACGCCGAGCCTCAGCTCGCGCTCGCTGCGTAAGTAGCGACGTCCGCCCGGTCCCCGCCCCACGGATCGGATCATGGGCGTCATTCAGTGGGGCTTACTCGGCAGTTCACGCCAACTGAACGTCGAGGACATCTTCGTTGGATACGGGGCGGCATCGCCGCCGGCAGCAGTGCCGCCCCCGACAATCTCCTGCCGGCTGCGCTCGGAGAAGGCCTACTAAGGCTCCGAAGGACGCGGGTTCGAATCCCGCCACCTCCACGATCGATCGATGCCCTGACCTGTTTTCCCGCAGGTCAGGGCGTTGTTCTTTCTTCAGCGGTGCCCTGGATCAGCCCCAGAGGGCACGAAAAGGGCACACGAGGGGTGAGCCTTCAGGCCACCCGCCCGCGCCGCATCGCGACCCGCTGGCGCTCCGACGTTCCGCCCCATAGGCCGTGAAGGTCCAGGTTGGCCAGCGCGACCTCGAGGCACTGCTCGCGCACCGAACAGACGGCGCAGAGCTCGCGTGCCGCGTCGTATTGACCCCCCCACGCCCGATCACGAACGCATCGACGCCCACGCCCCTACAGGCGGCCCGCTGGTGCCACTCTGGGCGCTGCACGAGCCCCGCGAGCACGTGCGCCGGGTCGGCCCCGCCGCGGGGAGCATCAGCCAGGCGAGCAGCGCCTCGTTCATCGACCTTTGAGGGCACGGCCGGGTAGCGCGGCGCGGGTGGACCGTCGTTGTTGATCCGTCGTGCGGATCATCTGGGCCTAGGTCGAATAGGTGGCGGCTTGTCAGTCGCAAGATTCGCTTGGCGACATCGTTATACCTGTGCTGGTCAGAGCATCCTGTTCGCTCATCGACCAGCCCCCGGCCCCCGCGATCAGGCGTTTGGGGGTCGGGGCGAAACGGCCCTCCACCTCAGCCTCGTCGTGCTCCGAAAGCGGAGACACGCCACCGACCCTATCGGGGCGCGACGGATTCGCCAGGCTTCCGCGGGGGTATAAGTAGGAACACCTACGTCAGTCACGAGACACAGGTGCGGCGGTCCCTCTTCCCCTTCCCAGGTTTGGGGCCGCTTCGCGTGGCCGGCTCGGCGTACCCTCGTTGTTCCATGGCCCCGATGCCGAAGTCCGGCGACCCGGGCCCCGGTTTCGTCGCCGAGCCACGCCAGTCTTGTGGGCGTAACGTGCGGCCATGGCGAGGGTGGTGGTCGTTGGCTATGAACACGTAGACCCGTTGAGAGAGATCGTCTCGCTGAGCGACGAGGAAACAAGGGGCGATTGGCGGGAATGGGTCAGCGCCCGAATCGACCTTACCGTGAATGACGTTGACGTAAGAACCATCCCGACCGTTGTCCCAGGCGTGTCAGTCGTAGTGCAGATGTTTATCGAGGGCCTAATGCCGATGAACAAAAGCAGTCGCCCGCCTTATATACGGGCGTGAAAAACCGAAATACCAGTACAGCGACGATCCCTACGGTCTGGCCGTGGCGTTGGTCGAGAACCCCGACTTCGAAAACAGACTGAGACACATCAGCGGACCACAGCGCGTCGCTATTGAACTTGCCGCTGACGCAGAGTGGGACAACGTGTTCAAGCGCGCCGTTGCCCCGTAAGGTCCGAATATTCGAACGCGCGGTTCAGCAGGAACTTCTCTGAACCAGTCCGCGGCGGCTACCGTCCGGCGGATGTGGCGGCACCGGGTTCGTGGCGGGCTTTGGACGTTCCCCTACCTCGCTCTTCGCCACGTGCTTGAGCTCGCCTTTGTCCTCATGCGCTCGGAGAGCGCTAACCAGGTCGAACTGATGGCCCTGCGCCACGAGGTCGCCGTGCTCAGACGCCAGGTCGGGCGTCCTGCCTACCAGCCAGCCGATCGCGCCCTCCTGGCTGCGCTGAGTCGCTTTCTCTCCCGCTCCTCTTGGTCCTGCTTTTCGGTGACGCCCGAGACACTCCTCGCTTGGCACCGGCGGCTCGTGGCTAGGCGCTGGACCTATCCGCACCGTCGGCCCGGGCGCCCGCGTGTCGACGAGAAGACCACCATGCTCGTTGTGCGTCTGGCCACCGAGAACCCCCGGTGGGGCTACCGCCGCATCCAGGGCGAACTGACGAAACTCGGCATCCGATTGGCGGGGAGCACGATTGCCCGGATCCTAAAGGACCATAGGATCGGACCTGCTCCCGGGCGAGCCGGTCCCACTTGGCGGGCGTTCTTGCGAGCCCAGGCATCTCATATTGTGGCCACCGATTTTTTCACCGTCGACACGCTCACGCTGAAACGGCTCTACGTACTCTTCTTCATCGAGCTCGGCCGGCGACGGGTTTGGATCACGGGGGTCACTGCGCATCCCCACGCGGTGTGGGTCACCCAGCAAGCGAGGAACGTCACCGGCCACCTTGAAGACGAAGATGTCGAGGTCAAATTCCTCCTCCGTGACCGAGATACAAAGTACGTCTCGAGCTTCGACACCGTCTTCACCAGTGAGGGCGCTCGGGTGCTGCGCACGCCGTTTCGGACCCCGAATGCCAATGCCCACGCCGAGAGGTTCGTGAGAACGGTCAGATCCGAGTGCCTCGACCATCTCTTGATCGTGAACGCACGCCATCTGGAGCGGGTTCTTCGCAGCTACGTGCGGCACTACAACGGCCATCGCCCTCACCAAGGGATCTCCCAGGAGATCCCACGACCACGTCGATCGACTCCCCCGATGCCGCGTCCTTCGCTCGACGAGACACACCGACGTCACCCACGAAATCTCGAAGGAGTTCGCCGACATGACCGACTGGGTGGGCTTATCCACGAGTATGAGCTTGTTGCGTGACAGCTCGCATCGAGTTTTCGGACCATTCGGGATGGCGCTTCGAGGCGCTCGAGGTCCATTTGGTGTCCCGATGGAACGCAACCGCGAACATCGGACAACTCGCCGCCGTGCTGAATCCACCCCGCATCCCCGCGACAACGCCCGCATTCCTTGTTCGGGAAGGCGGGCGTTGTTCCTCGGTTGTTGGCGCCTCGGAACGTGTGGATCGGAACCCTCTGTACGGCTCAAAATGCCGAGATTTTCACGACTGGACTCAGCAAGATCCTGCCAGGTCGATTGTCGTCAGTTTGCTTCGAGGTTCAGCCCCGCTCGGGCAACGTCAGGTCACCCAATGATCCAGAATCAGGGAGGCGCTTTGCACAGGTCCGATTATCCAGATGCCTCACCTCCTTCGGTAGAAGAACAACCTTCTTCTACGACTATGGACCCTTCGGGCCCGCAGCGATAGGTCTAAACGGAAAGTAACTGCACCTTTCTAGGCGTTCACATCCCCACCCCAGGGGGCTGGCATGGGGTGAACTCGCTGGTCTCTTGCGTGAGCGAGTTGTGCAGACGGAGGGGAACGCCTTGAAGTGTTTCCACCGCAGCCAACCTTATGGTGGCGCAACGAGCCCGGCCGGTGATCTTGAACACCGGCGGCAGGGTCAACCGCAGTGACGTCCTCGGCGGCATCGTCCACGAGTACGAGCGCGCTGCCTGAGCGGCACCCGCCCGTCGTCGGCCACACGGGCGCCAACCCCTAGTGTTCGATTTTCCGATGCCAGGTTCCTCGCCCCCCAGCATTGTGCCAGCGCCGGCGTCCGAGACCCCACGACGGCACGGTGTGATTTGCGCTGGGTTCCTTGGAGCGCTCGTAGAAGCCCGACAAGTCGAGCTCGTCGACCACGTCGAAGCAGAACAGCGCCAGGTGGCCGTTCGGCCTGCCAGTCCCTGAGGCTGGGACGCATGAGACAGAGCTGGTTACGCTTGGCGGGCAAGAAGCGGTTTGCCATGCCCCGATCATCGCCTCCAGCACAAAACGCGGGTGGATCTTCGGGTTTTGCGCGACAGGCTCTACGGGATCGAAGGTTTGGGGCACCCAGCGCTTACCTGACCGGGGCCCCCCTAGTTACTTACGATGGAGCACATGAGCGGGGTATGTGATGGCCTTCTGGTTGAGTACGGCGAGAGCATCGGTGAGTGCGACCTTGGCGACGCCTGCCAAGCGCTCGGATCACGAGACGACTATCCGGCCTATCGCGCTGCGCATGGCCGCGTGATCGATAGCGGGCAGTCCGGAAACCAGGACGAGTACGGAGGCGAGGCCTGACTCAGGGCGCGTGAGCGCACGCTTGGGTCTAGGTCGTGCGTGCCGTGGGATGGACACCTCCGAGGGTGGCGCGAGCGGCCGCCGTCCTGAGCCGGCATCAGTCCCGATCTCAATTAGGCAGCGCTGGGGGATATGGGGGATCCGCCTCCTGGGGCTAAAGCGGATTCAAGCAGGTAGCGGCTACCACCGGCGTGAAAGTAATGGTGGACCCGCATGATCTGCGGGGCCCGGTCCCTCAGGCCAGCGAGGCGTAGGCGTCGGCAGCAGCGGCCAAGACCTGTCTCCTCGGCCGCGGTGGCCCTGGAGCCGCCCCGCTCACCGGCTACTTGCGGCCCCACTTCTGCTCGCCCTCGAGTGAGTAGCCGGCGCAGCCCCCGTCATACTGCGACCGGGACTTCGGCCAGCGACGGGGGCCAAACCAGCCGCTTGCTCTGCCCGCGCCACTGAACGACGAGCATGGCGTGATCGGCCTGACAGCCATCGAACCCGAGCCCGAAGCGGCCAAAGAACGTGGTGCAGCGCAGCCGACGGGCCGCCGTGTAAAGGGCGGCGTCGTCGACCACCCCCGTCTCTTGCACGCAGCGGAGCGCGATGAGTACCGCCGCATAGGCCTGGGCGGCTGGGTAGTCGACGCCGCCGACGCCGGGTCGAGCCCGGAGGAACGGCGTTACCCGGGCCCGCAGCGATCGCATGACGTCGGCGGGGCGGGGCCCAGCGTCGGGGTGGAAGCGGGCTCCCTCCTCCCACTGGGACGGGGCCAGCACGCCCTCAGCCCGGACATGGGCTGCGAACGCGCCCAGCCCTGCGGCTACCGTCGCCACGACCGGGGGCCGCCGGCGTAGTCGGTGGATGAGCGCCACGTCGTCGGCGAACGAGCCCGCCGCCAGCAGAACCTCGGCGTCGGGCTCGTCGGGTACCTCGTCGTGGGGCACCACCGCCACGACCCCCAGGCCCAGCCGGGCCGCGGCCTCGCCCGCACCACGGCCCGCCGAGCTCCCGAAGGCGCCCCGGCCAGCGGCGACGAGCACCCGAGCGCCCGGGACCGAGTCGGCTACCGCCTCGAGGACGGCGACGAGGTAGCGGCTCGCCGGGGCTGGCACCGACACCACGCCAGACATCCGTTGCGCGTCGTCGGCGCTGCCACCATGGTTCCACAGCACCCGGGCCCGCTCCGCCGACCACCGGGCGGCCTCGACCACGAGGTCGCTGCCGTACGGTCCGATGACGAGGTCGGCGCGCGCGAGCACGTCGAGGGCGTGGCGCACGCCAGCCCGGGTGCCGCGGTCGTCGAACACCACCACCTCGGGCGTGAGCGTCCGCCCGCCGACGCGCACACCACCGCGATGGGCCACATCCTCGACGGCCTGATGGAGCCCGGCGGCGGCCAGCCGGCCCAGGTGTGCGTAGCGGCCGGTGAGCGAAATCGGCGACGCCAGCACCAGGGAGCCGTCTGACCCACGTGGCTCAGTCATCGCCGAGGAGGGCATCGGCGAGGCGCTCCACCGGGTCGGGGTTCATCCCGACGATCGCGACGTCGCCGAGCTCGGCAGCGACGTCGCGCAGTGAGCCGATCTGCACCGTGCAGTCGGGTCCCAGGCTCGACATAGAAGAACACTGGGACCGTGCAGGCGATGAAATCCTCGAGCGCGGCCGCCCGCCCGTGCTGGTCGGCCAGCGTGAACGCCCGCCACCGTTGCTCCCTCCCTCGGCGGGCCGGATCATATATGCGGCCCACGGCGGCGGTGGGCGGCGGTACCACTTCATCTCCGACTCGGCGCAGGGAACTACCAAGACCTTCGGTGTGAAGGGCATCTCAGTCATGGTGACCAAGCCTTAGCTACCTGAGCGCCGCTTGAGTCATTCCTTTCGTCGATCTTCGGCACACGACCTCTCACTCGTCATCAACCCGTATCGGACCGTCTTGACAGCAGCAATCGACTCGGCTGCAAACCGAGACACGGGATCCGGCATCGAACACGAATCCACACTCGGTGCAGCGAACTTCCATCGTCGCCGAGCGTAGGCTTCCTGGCGGACTTCCCAGCCTCGTCGCATGAGCTGGGCGGATGAGTTTACGGCACCCACAGGTCCAAAGCCGCCCGAAGCAGAACGCAGAGGGCTTCCTTCGTCGGTGGAGGGGAAGGAGGAGGTGGCGGGAACGGGCCCGTCAGCTGAGCCGATGCCGAAGGGGATGCTCGGGAGGAACTTCAATTACACGAAGTTCGATGCCGTGGGGATCCTCGATCCACATTTCGTCGAGCCCCCATGCCATCCGTCCGGCCGGTTTCTTCACGGTGACACCGGCCTGGCGCAACCGACGCTCCTCGGCGGCCAGGTCAGCTACCTGGAGCCATAGCGTGACGGCGTCTCCCGCTCTGTGCGCCGACTCTTGTGTTATCTCTAAGAAGCCGCCACCGAGGAAGAACACGACCCCGGTCACGGCTCCGGCCGAGCCGTACTCGCGGTAGACGCTGAGTCCGAGGGTCTCTTCGTAGAAAGCCCTGGACCGGTCGAAGTCCTCCGTGGCGATGATGGTGCGGCTAGACAAGACTTCCATACAGCCATGCTGTCATCCGGTGCTGGCCACGTGCCGCGGTTGGCAGGGCCGCTGTCCACCCTTCCCTCGTCTCAGGGATCAGGCTGCCCTCCCGCTTCCGCCAGCCCGCGGCGACGAGCTCGAGGCGATGTCCTTTCACCACCGCACGTGAGTTGGCGCCTCGGGCGCTCAAGGTCCATCTGGTGTTCCGATGGAACGCAACTGCGAAGATCGGACAGGCTCGGCAGTCCGATGCACGAGTACAAACCAGCTGGGCCATGTCACGGACGAGGTTTTGGGCACCCACGCGGTCTGTCCGACCGGCGTCACGAGCGGGATCTGGCGAAGGACGCCCGGTTGCGTGCCGAAGTACGATCGCGAGGTGACACCCGAGCAGACCAGCCACCAGGAAGTCACAGAGACGACCGCCGCCACCGGCAGGACAATGCGCCCACAGTCGGTTCCTGTGAATGTGTACGAGGCCCCCGAGGCTCTCATCGTCGTCGTACCATTCCCAGCGGTGACGCCCGACGACGTGACGATCGAATTGAGCCCAGGCATCCTTAGAATCTCGGCTCGCCTACGGAGTTCGGGGCCCCGGGAGTACCTACTGCGTGAGTGGGAGTACGGGGGATACGAACGAGAGATCGACCTCCCAGAGGGTTACGGCAGCCGCGTCGAGGCCAGCCTCACCAACGGTCAACTGGTAGTCCGGGTTTTGAGGGGACCGCTAGCTGGCCCGCTCTCGATGCAACCGAGTTGACGTAATGCGATGAAGCGGCGGGGCCAGGTCGACAATCGACACCTTGATCACCCGACAACATGGCGCGGCCGTTCCGGATCGGAACGACGGGCGGTCCGGGCTGTCCTTAGCAATCCGGGCCAATCACCCCACCTCGGAGACGGGGACGTCCCGCTTTCAATGTGCCGGACTGTTTAGCGGGATGAAGCGAAGTCGTGTGATGCCACCAAAGGAGAGCACCTCACCATGAAAGTCTGGATCGATCAGGATCTGTGCACCGGTGATGGGCTCTGTGAGGAGATCGCGCCGGCAGTCTTCACGTTGCTCGACGATGGGCTCGCCTATGTCAAAGAGGGCATCGACGTGAAGTCCGACCCGGGCGGTGCCGAAGGCCTCGCCCCGGTGCCTTCGGATCTCGAGGACGCGGTCACCGAGGCGGCCGAGGAATGCCCTGGGGAGTGCATCTTCATTGAGTCATAGAAGAGGGCAACGCGGATTCGCGTCGGAGTTTAGTAATGACCGTGCGGCGCATCACGTCGCGAGTTGGCTGCCCGCTACCGCTCGGCAAGACTACTGATATGTCGCACGACACATCGTGGTCAGACGCTGCTACAGCTCTCACCGAAGCGCTGCATCTCGCAACGCCCCCGATCGCCATCACGTTCTCCGAATCGGCTCCGGCCGGGGTGGCGCCGTTCGACTCCCCCCTGCCTCAGCCCACTCCTGACGGTCGGACCGGTCGGGTTCCCGCAGGGTGTGTTTTTTGGACCAAGGCAGTCGAACGAACGTTCAGCACCGTTGCTCAAGACCACGGCAACTGCAGCGTCGGAAGCCTCACCCACGGGTTCGTGACTCTCGACGAGGTTGCCGGTCGCAGTGACGTCGCCGCCCTGGTCGAGTCTGGATGGGTGACGATGGACATGGTCCCTACCATCCCGGTCGTGGCGGATCGACCCGAAGTCGTGACCTATGGCCCGCTGGCAGACACCCCGGTCGATCCGGACGTGGTGATGATCCGCATAAACGCCAAGCAGCTCATGGTGCTTTTTGACGCGCTCGATGACTTGAGGGTTGACGGCAAGCCTCAGTGCCATATCGTGGCCGTGGCCAAGGAACACGGAAAAGTGGCGGTGAGCGTCGGTTGCATGCTGAGTCGTACCCGAACCGCCATGCCCAACACAGAGATGACGTGCGCCATTCCCGCCCGCCGGCTCCACGAAGTGGTCGAGCGAGTGCGAGCGACGGCCGCAACCGACGCCATCGTGGCGTCGTACGCGGCGGAGGACGCCCGCCGCTTCGTCGGCCACTAGGACCTACTTCTTGGCCGCCTCGTAGTACGGGTTGGTGCCGGCCGCGTGGTCGGTCACGTCGATCACCCGAGTGATCTCTGGGACCGACTCGCGCACAGCTACTTCGATCCCCTGGCTCAAAGTCACCGTCGCCATCCCGCAGCCCGCGCAGCCGCCGCTCAAGCGGAGATACGCGGCGTCGTCCTCCACCGCCACGAGCTCAGCACGACCGCCATGGGTCGCAATGGAAGGGTTGATCTGCTGCTCGAGCACCTGGAGAACGCGCTGCGCCACATCGCCGCTCAAGTCGACCGGTGGGCCCGACATCGCCGGGCTGGCGGCGGCCGGAGGCTGGTTCGGGTTCTCGATCACCATCCCGTCCCCACTCAGGTCGAGGACAGCCCCGCGCACCCGAGCGATGCTGTCGGCGGGCACCACAAGTGCCAATCCGCCCTGGTTGTGTAACCAGTCTTCTTTCTGGGCGTCCGAAGTCGCCTGAAAGTACATCTCGTAGGTGTAGGAGCCACCGCTCGAACCGCTGATCTCAACCCAAAGAGCGAGGGACTCCTCTTGGTCCTCATCGGCCCGTAGCTCGAGGACCTTGGCCAGGGCCGCGTCGGTTACTCGCAGGACTGGCACCCCGCTGCCATCGATCACGTGTGTTGGCCTCGTCTCATCATCTGGGTGCTCGCTACCATCCTAGGGCCATGCCGCGGATCCTCTTGTTGCTGCCGACGACCACCTACAGAGCCTCGGACTTCTTGCGTGCGGCCGCTCGCCTGGGTGTCGACGTCGTGGTCGGATCCGAGCATCGCCAGGCCTTGGCCGGATCCATGGGCGACCGAGCCGTCGTCGTGCCGCTCGCTCGAAGCGACGCCGCGGTTGAGGCCATCGTGACCCTCCATGGTCGAACACCTCTCGACGCCGTCCTCGCAGTCGATGACCAAGGAGTCACGGTGGCCGCCGCGGCGGCCGAGCGTCTGGGGTTGCGCCACAGTCCGCCGGCCTCAGTCGCCCTCACCAGGGACAAGGCTCAAATGCGCGAGTGCCTGGCCGCCACCTCACTCCCCCAGCCGGTGTTTCGAATTGTTGCTCACAACGCCGACATCGCCTCGGCGGCGACCGAGATCGGGTATCCGTGCGTGGTCAAGCCCGTCTCCCGGGCGGCCAGCCAGGGGGTGATCCGCGTCGATAATGAGGACGAGGCCCAAGCGGCCGGGGTCCGCATCCGCGCCATGTTGGGACCCTGTGTGGAGCCCCTGCTCGTCGAATCTTTCGTGGCGGGGGCCGAGGCGGCGCTCGAGGGCCTTCTCGTCGGGGGGCAATTGAAGGTGCTGGCGGTGTTCGACAAGCCAGATGCCATGGATGGGCCCTTCTTCGAGGAGACCATGTATGTGACCCCGTCGCGTCTACCGCCAACGATCCTCGCCGCGCTCGAGGCCACGGCCGCTCGAGCGGCCGCGGCGATGGGGTTGACCGACGGTCCGGTACACGCCGAGCTGCGCGTCGGCGCGACGGGGACGGTCACGATGCTCGAGCTTGCCGCTCGCTCCATCGGCGGTCTGTGCTCGCGGGCCTTGAATTTCGGGGCCGGGGTGAGCCTCGAAGAGGTCATCATCCGTCACGCCCTCGGTCTCGGGCTCGACGGGCTCACCCGTGAATCCCAGTCCTCGGGCGTCATGATGCTGCCGATCCGATCGGGGGGGATCCTGGCCCGGGTGTCGGGTCAGGAGGAGGCCCGCGGCATCGAAGGAGTTGTCGGTGTCGAGATCACCATTCCCGTCGGCCACGCGGTCGTGCCACTTCCAGAGGGTGATCGCTATCTCGGATTCATCTTTGCCCGCGGACCGACGCCCTACGATGTCGAAAGCGCACTCCGTCGGGCAGAGGTATGTCTCGACGTCGCGGTCGTCTGACTCGCGACTCGAAAGGACGACCCGCCGGTAGGATCACCGGCGTGCGAGTCCTGCTGGTGTCCACCTACGAGCTGGGACACCAACCCCTCGGCGTAGCCACCGCCGCAACCGCACTGTTGGCCGCTGGCAATGATGTCCGCTGTATCGACGTCGCGGTCGACTCGCTCGATGGCGCCGCGGTCGATTGGGCCGACCGGATCGCATTCTCCGTGCCGATGCACACTGCAATGCGCTTGGCCTTGCTGGTCGCAGACACGATCCGGGCTCGCCGACCCGAGATCCCCTTGTGCTTCTTTGGGCTCTACGCCGCGGTGAGCCGGGATCTTTCCGTCCAGTCGACCGCCGATGCAGTTATTGCCGGGGAGTACGAGTCGGGGCTGGTGGCGTGGGTTGGTGGGATGGACCCGGGGCCTGGAATCCAGTTGACCCGTGTCGAAGCACGCGTGCCTGCCCGTCATCTTCTACCCCCCCTCGATCGCTATACCCATTTGGTGGTCGGCGATGAGGAACGTCTGGTGGGGTCGGTTTCGGCCAGCCGGGGCTGTTCGCACCGCTGCCGGCACTGTCCGGTGCCGGTTGTCTACGACGGTCGGGTCCGCGTTGTCGACGAGTCAATAGTCATGGCCGATGTCGATCAGTTGGTCGACGCCGGCATCCGCCACGTGACCTTTTCCGACCCCGACTTCCTCAATGCCCCGCACCACTCCCGCCGCATCATTGCCGCCATTCATCAGCGCCACCCGCACCTGACCTTCGACTGCACGACCAAGGTGGAGCACATCCTGCGCCACCCGAATATCTGGCCGGAGCTCGCAGTGGCTGGTTGTGTGTTCGTCGTGTCCGCGTTCGAGTCGGCGGGCGACACGATTCTTCGACACCTCGACAAGGGTCATAGCGTTGCGGAAGCTTCCCAGGCGGTGGCAATTCTTCGGGAGCATGGCATCGAGGTGCGCCCGTCGTGGTTGCCGTTCACGCCCTGGACGACATTTGAGGACCTGAGGGACCTTCTTGACTTCGTGATAGCTCATGACCTCGTCGCGAACATAGACCCGGTGCAGTACAGCGTTCGTCTGTTGTTACCCGAGGGTTCGCTACTACTCGCCGACGACGCCCTGTCAGCACATCTCAGGCACTATGACCAGGCTCGGCTGGGGTGGACCTGGTCGCACCCAGATCCCGCCGTCGACCAACTCCAAGCAGACGTGGCAACTTTGGTCGAAGAGCGCGTCGGACAGACTGCCGCCCTCACGTTCAGCGAGATCGACGCGATGATCCGTGCCAGGGTAAGACCCGTCTCATCTCCCCCTCCCCCTGGATCTGTCTCAAAGGGACCGGCGGGAAAGCGAGTCCGGCTCAGCGAACCCTGGTTCTGTTGCAGTGAGCCCACCCAGGAGCAGTTGGGCCCTCTAGCACCACTCGTCTCGCCGGGCTGACGCGCCATCGGCACTAGCCCGCGGTTGGCACGGTCCGAGCTCTCCCGTGCGTGCCGAATACTCATCCGATCAGGTCACGCCACGAGCCGGTACTCGTGAATCAGTCCCCCGAGAGCCTCGCTACGTCGTAGTCGCATAGGGTCGGGCTCGTCGATCGAATTCGACGGATCTCCCAGATTGAGCGGCGCTTGCTGGTCGAGAGCGCGATGCCGACGGTGCTTGTTGTAGTGCGCGAGGTACTCGGTCAGGACCTTGTGGGTGCCGAGATGACGTATCCCAGGACCTCACCCAGCCAGTTCGTACTCGCGGACGAGACCACCGAGCCGGTCGGATCTTCGCAATTGCGTCACGCCGGGGGGCGAGGTCGGCGGTGGCACCGGGGATGTCGAGAGCGGCGCCGTCTGTTCAAGTGATCGGTATGGACGATGGCTGTTGTAATGATCGATGAACTCGTAGAGGACGGCTTCGAGCTTATTCCGGTGGAAGATCAGCATCCGGTCGAGACACTCGCGGCGGACCGTGCCGACGAAGCGCTCTGCGAAGGCGTTGGCCCGTGGTGCCCGAACCGGCGTGCGGATGATCCGGATCCGCTCAGACCGGAAGACCTCGTCAAAGTTGGCCGTGAACTTTGCGTCTCGGTCACGCACCAAGTACCTGACGGGACGAGCCCGCTCGACGAGCACCATGGTCAAGTTACGGGCCTGTTGGGTGACCCAGGCTCCGACCGGGTTGGCGGCGATCCCGCTTACATAGACCCGTCGGGTGTCTAACTCCATGAAGAAGAGCACGTAGAGCCGCCGGAGCAGCACCGTGCCCACCGTGAAGAAGTCGCAGGCCAGCATCGATGACGCCTGGTTCTTTCTTAGGAATGCGGTCCACTTCGGGCCGGTGCATCCCGGGGACGCGTCGATGCCGTGGCGACGAAGGATGGCCCAGACGCTCGATGGGGCGATTCCGATGCCCATCGTGGCCAGCTCGCCGTGGATCCACCGGTATCCCCGGGTAAGGTTCTCCCTGGCCAGGCGCAAGACGATCTCGACGGTGCCGGTGGGAACGCTCGGTCGCCCTGAGCGGTGGGGATAGGTCCACCGACGACGCACCAGGTCCCGATGCCAGCGGAGCAGTGTCTCAGGCTGGACAAAGAACGTCCTCGGCGAGCAGCCGACAGAAGCCGGCTCAATCCAAGCGAGTACTGCTAGATCCGCTGGTTGCAGGGCCGGGCGGGCCACCTGGCGGCGAAGCACGGCCACTTCGTGTCGGAGCATGACGACCTCGACCGCCAGCTCCTGTTGGCCTCTACGGGAGAGACGGACCAACTGGAGGAGACGGACGAAGGCCATGTAGAAGAAGGAGAGCGCCATGCTCCATCTTTGTCACTAGATTTTCCACACCGATGAAAGTCCAGCAGAACAGGATCGGATGAGATTCTCGGCACCCACAAGGTCTCTGATATCGACCCGAATGCGCTCATGGGCAAGAGCCCGGACCCCACAACGCGGACACCCCACGACGTCGGTCGTCGTCTCGACGCTGATCCACAGCTCGTCGGGGAACTCGGCGACAGCGAGGACGCGGAACTCGGACAGTCCCAACAGTGCCTCGGCCAGCCCACTAGCGTCGTCCATCATTAGAGGTCTCCTTCGTTGAAGTGGTGGAACACAGAACGATTGCGGGACCTCTGGCCGCGTTGGTGGATAATGGCGAAAGGGCTACTCCCTACTCAGACGCGAAGAGCCACAAATGCACACCTACCCGGTGAAGTGGGGCATTTAGCCGTGCCTTGCATCGTTGTGATGGGATATCACCGATGGTTCAGGTCTCAGTCCAAGGTCGATTCGTCAATCGATCCCAGTGGGTGGAGCTGGCCAAGGCCGCCGATCACTCGGGCTTCGATTGCCTCTATGTCGCGGATCATCTCGGTTCGTTGGCCAGCCCCTTTGTTGCTCTTGCCGCAGCGTCGGTCGTCACGGACAGGGTGCGCCTCGGCACCTGCGTGCTCAATGCAGGTTTCAAGGAATCACTAACGCTTGCGGCCGAGCTGGCCACGCTCGACGCACTGTCGGGTGGACGTGCAGTCTTCGGGGTAGGGGCCGGGCACACGCCGATGGAATGGACCATGCTCGGGTTGGAGTTCCCCCAAGAGAAGAGAGAGAGAGAGAGAGAGAGAGAGAGAGAGAGTCGACAGGCTTCTCGAACTTGTCTGCGCGGTTCGTCTCCTGTTGACCGGAGAATCTGTCAGCACCGGAGGAACTCACTTCCGACTTCAGGAGGCCGTGCTCAGGGGACCTCATCAGATTCAGGACTCGATTCCCCTGCTCGTGGGGGGCAACGGCCGTCGGGTTCTCGCATTCGCTGCTCAACGCGCTGACATCGTCGGGGTCACTGGGCTGGGGAGGACGTTATCCGACGGCCATACCCATGAAGCTGAGTGGAGTCGTCCTGCACTCGACGCCACGTTCGGTTTGATCGACTCGGAAGCGAAGCAGCTGGGTCGGCACCCTGACATCGAAGCGTTGGTCCAGCATGTCGAGATAACAGACGACCCCGAGCGAGCGGCAAGCGGGATAGCTCAGCTCGTACCTGGCACTTCCATTGAGGACATTCTCAGAGCACCGTTCTTGTGGATGGGTACCCCGGACCAGATTGCGTCCCAGGTGCTCGCGTCGAAGGAACGCTGGGGGATCAACCGCTACGTAATCCGCGACGCTGCCATGGAATCTGTTGGTCCCATCGTGCAACTTCTCAGGCAGTCGAACTGATCCCGCGGGTATCCCAGCCAGTAGGTGACACCCTCTCCCAGTGTACTGGGATATTTAGCCCGCCGTCCGGCCTTCCGCGCGAGAATGAGACCATGCTGCGCCAGCGCACACGCACGCTGAGGCGCCGACTCCTGATGGCCGCACTGGGTGTCGCCCTTGCCGGAGGCACCCTTGCGGCGGTGCTGGTGACGCGCGGCCCAACACAGGGACCGGAGACTGCAGGTCAGCCGAGCGTCATTCCGCACCTCGTGCCCGACGTCGGCGGACTCCATTCGGGGATACAAGGCGCCAATACAGCTCCTCACGTCGCGCTTCACCACGGAATCAGGCTCATTCCCTCAGCCGGTGGTCCCTTGAGCGCGTACGGCGGCGCGCCAAGCGCTACGAGCTTCCTTCCCGCTCACAAGAAGGGTTAGCGCCGGAGCTGGCCGACTGCAACGTGCCCAGCCGTGGCGCAATGGTGGCACCCGGTCCCGGCGATCCGGGGCACGGTTCAGCGCCGGCGCTGGGCCTGGATGAGGGGAACGCCAAACGGCAGAAAAGCCACGATGGCGGCAGCCAGCGCGAGAAAGGCGCCCCACGCCCAGCTGAATCCGGCCGGCTTGAGCAGGAAGCCCAGCACCACGAGGGCAACATTGACCCCGGTCATAAGGACCAGGAGCTGATCCTTGGACAAACGGCCCTGCTCCGCGAGGTCGCCAGCGCCGAACACGGTGATCAGGACGTAGAGCACGAGCACAATCGAGCTCAGCACCGCGATGTACAGCCAACCGTGGACGCTGAGTCCATCAGCGGAGAAGGGGCCGACGCTGTACCAGGGCAGCCAGAAGGAAACCAGGAGGGCCAAGGTGGCCGGACCGGCGACCCGCTCCTTAGCGCTCAGGGCGTTCAGGCGTTGCCGCGACTTCCCGGGCCGCTTGGGCGCCGCTCGCGATACGACTTGCGGCCTGATGGCGGCGCCGCAGTTGGGGCAAAGTGCAGTACCCGGGAACACCTCAACCAGGCAGCGGGAACAAGCAGGCATCCAACCTCCTTCCTGGTGTCAAGGACGCGCCTGATCAGGCTACAAGCCGAACCGGAGGTGTGATTTGAATGAAAGGGCGATCAAAGCCATCCTTCGCGTCGGCAGTTATCCACACTCGCCGCGCACTAGTCCTTCTTCACGCCCCGTTACAGCATCCATCGGGACAGCCCGCACGATGGTTACCCCTCACCGGCGCTGCACCTGCTCGGTCGCCCACACCGATCCCAGCGTGTGACAGCCCGGGTTAAACAGACACTGTCTCCTACGTTCTACGTCACAAGCGTCAGTCAGATCCAGGGGGCCGAAGGCCATACCTGATCGGGGTGGTCGGTCGGTCGTTCAGCGAGCCGGTTAGGTATGGCAGATCACCGGTTCGGGGTATCCCCATACGACCATTTGGCTGTCACGATTGAGGGGGTGATGCCCCGCCCCGGCGACCCCTGCCCTGGCTTCGTCGCCGAGGCTGCCCGCTGCTGGCGGATGGGTGTACGACCACAACCTTCAGGCCAGTCATTGCGCGGAGCGGCCGTCATGGACAGGGCGCTGGCGTTCACCACGCGGCGATCGCTGGTGGCGCGTGTGGGCGTGTCCGGGGCACCTTGACGGTTTGACTGGACTTCGCGAGTTCGGGCGGCGGAACCCCTGAGAGACTGTGTTCATCATGCCTCACCCTTTGCCGAGTCCCGGTGCGCGATGCAATGTTGCGAGCACACGCGTTCGCGGTGTGGATGGATTACGCGGTGGTGAACAGAGCACAACGGAACGAGGTCCGCGGGTGCTTCGTTGCCCAACCTGTCGTAATGCCGGTCACGATTGGTTCGTGACGACCCTCCGACCATGCCCCGTTGTGCAGAACCTCCCCCAGATAGATCCTCGAGCCAAGGATCGCCCGCACGGTGGGGTACTTAATTCCGGTCGCCTCCTCTATGTCCCGGTAGCTCTTGCCTTGTGCTCGAAACCGGAAGACCTCCCTGACCCGAGGGGCGTCATCATTGGGCACCAGCTCGCCCTCCTCGAGGTCATATCCCGTGCCCGCGATTTTTGAATCTCCCCACCCTCGATCACTGAAATTCCCCACCCTGTCCCGGTGAGCTGAACCATCCACCCGCGGTGGTGGGCCCCCTTCGAAGCTGACAGCGACCAAGCAACCAGCTCGAAGGGAGACCCGCTCCGCATGCTCACACATGGGGAAGACGTGGAAGCACATGCATTGAGGAACAGGGGCTGGACGATCTCAGCGATCGCCCGGCACCTCGGCCGGGACCGCAAGACGATCCGGACCTACATCAACGGGGAGCGGGTCCCCGGCGTCCGGGCCCGCTCAGCACCCGATCCGCTCGAGCCGTTCACGGCGTACTTGGCGGCGCGTTTCGTCGACGACCCGCACGTCTGGGCCTCGGCTCTCTATGACGAGGTCGTCCGGCTTGGCTATGGACTCAGCTACCCGAGCTTCGTCCGCCAGCTGCGGGTGGCGGGACTGCGGCCACACTGCGAAGCCTGTGCCGGCGTCAAGGGCCGCGACACCATCGAGATCGACCACCCGCCGGGTGAAGAGATCCAGTGGGACTGGTTCGAGCGCAGGAACGCGCCGTGGGGCGGAACGGCCTACGTGCTCTTGGGGACCCTCTCGCACTCGGGCAAGGCCCGCGGCGTGCTGGCCGAGAAGATGGACCAGGCCCATCTGATCGAGGCCATGGACGCCGTGCTGCGTCGCCTCGGCGGAACGGCGAGAGTGTGGCGGACCGACCGCCTGGCGACGGTCATCGTGCCCGGCACCCGCGACGTCCAGCCTTCCTTCGCTCCGGTGGCCAAGCACTACGGGGCCGTGGTCGAGCCCTGTCCACCGAGGCGGGGCAATCGCAAGGGTGCGGTCGAGTCCTCGGTGCGCTTCACCTCTGGACGTTGGTGGCGCACCATGTCGGCCACCAATCCCGAAGAGGCGCAGCGCTCCCTCGACACCTTCTGCGCGACGACCGGCGACGAGCGCGAACGCCGAGGCCCGAGCGGTGAGCGCACGACGGTCGGCGCCCTGGCCGACGCCGAACCACTGCTCGACCTGCCGGCGGTGTCGTTCCCGGCCACCACCGAGGTCTCCCGCATCGTCGCCGATAACGCCACGGTGTCCTTCGGCGGCAACCGTTACTCGGTGCCGCCCGGTCTCGCCGGCACGACACTGCTCGTCCGGCATCGGCTGGGCTCGGCAACCCTCGACGTGGTGGCTCCCTCGGGAGCGATCCTCGTCACCCATCGCCTGGCCCCGGCGGGATCGGGCGCCCTGGTGCGCAGTGTCGAGCACAAAGAGGCACTCGAGGCCGCCGTGCTGAGCGCCTTCAGCACCGCACGTCCGTGCGACAAGAAGGCGAACCGTCCACCGGGGCGGGCGGCACTCGAAGAGGCAGCCCGCTTGCTCGAGCCCATCGGGCGTGAGCCCGTCGTCGACCTCTCCGTCTATGACGAGGTGGCCCGGTGAGCGAGTCATCGACCTATCAACAGATCCGCAGCCACTTGGCCTACCTGCGTCTCGGTGCCGCCGCCGAAGCGCTGCCGGGCGAGCTCGACCATGCCCGCAAGGAAGGACTCGGGCACAGCGACTTCTTGGCTCGCCTGCTCGAGATCGAAGTCAGTGCCACCGAGATCCGCCGGCGCGCCGGTCTCGAGCGCTTCGCCTGCCTGCCGTCTCCTTGGACGCTGGACGACTTCGACTTCAGCGCCCAGCCCTCGGTCGACAAGAAGCTGATGAGCGAGCTCGGGACGCTGCGCTTCCTCGACGACGCCACCAACGTTTTGCTCATCGGACCGCCCGGTGTCGGCAAGACCATGCTCGCCGTCGGTCTCGCCCGGGCGTCGATCAACGCCGGCTATCGGACCTACTACACGACGGCCGCTGATCTGGCCGCCCGTTGTCACCGGGCCGCCCTCGAGGGGCGCTGGGCCACCACCATGCGCTTCTTCGCCGGACCGAGGCTCTTGGTCATCGACGAGGTCGGCTACCTGCCCCTCCAAGCCGAAGCGGCAGCGGCGCTCTTCCAGGTCATCACGCAGCGCTACCTGAAGAGCTCGATCGTCATGACGACCAACCTCGGGGTGAGCTCGTGGGGCCAGATCTTCGACGACCCCATGGTGGCGGCCGCCATGCTCGACCGCCTGCTGCATCGCAGCGTCGTGTTCAACATCGACGGCGAGAGCTATCGGATGCGCTCGCATCGAGCGCGCACCGAGAAGCTCAGAAAGGGGACTAGCAAGGCCAACGAGTAAAATGAAGGAAACTCACCGGTCAGTCAACTGGGGAATTTCGTTGATCGCCTCTGGGGAGTTTCGGAAATCGGCGGCACCGTCTTTGGCCGATTGATCCACTTGCCCTCCTTGACCGCTCTGTCATTTCCCATCCTCACGTTCTCGGCAAGTTGCTCCCGAAAGAACTGAGCGAACGTGCCAAGGATGTTGTAGGACATCCGGCCCGACGCCGAAGACAGATCCAAGTTCTCGTGCAGCGAGTGCAGGGCCGCCGAGGGCTAGCAAGTGCTTGGATCCAGCCGACCCGTAATACGAAACACCGAGAAGACGAGATCCTTGAAAAGAAAGCCGTTTAACGCCTTGCGGAAAATCAATTTTCCCCGTGGATCCCGCGCGATCCACTCAGTCGGTTGAGACAAGACATCCGAGGCGTGTGTGTCTGCGCCAGTGGAGACGGTCACCACATCCGCGTAATGACCCCCGTCGATCGCCTTGAGAAATCCCGTACAAGTGAGGATCGGTGAGAAGGAGCCTCCAGGCCCTTGATTCCCTACAACTTGTACGTAATTTGAGTCATCCTTGCCGAAGAGTGGGTACGAATCGTTAGTAAGCGGACCAGTGATCGCGATGCGGGTGTTATGGATGCCTTGTGCCCACGCATAAACAGGCGCCATCGGCGGGGTATCCAAGTATCGGTCTCTGAGGTAGATCGACTGAATCCCAAAGCCAAACGCAAGAACCACTAGTCCGATCGCAACGACGGCCGGCGTCTGGAACTTCACGTTCCAAGGTTCCCTAAGGATCGTCCAGTTCCCGAACAGAACGAGCAGTCCGACAGCTAAGGTGGCCAGCCCGATGATCAGGCCGATATAAGAATCCGTACCTCGTATTGCTGGGTCGAAGTTTGGAGAGATCCCTGTTGGCCACAGTGTGGAATCGAGCTGTGTTGTTACAAGAACCACTCCGAACCCGCTGAGTAGCCACCACTGGGCCCGAGGCCTCGTTGCGATAGCGACGATCGGCAACATGGTTAGCCCGATGACAAAGGCGACAAACGAGAACCGGAGGTCGTACACGAAGTTGTAGGGAACATTGGGGTAGAGGTCAGGCACGGTGAGGGGTTGTGGCGAGAGCACATACGCCGCGGCCGAGGCAACGCCGACAAGAGCGATCATTCGACGCACGCGGCTCAGAGACGAGACCACTCCAAGCACGAGGCCCGCTCCCACCAATCCGAGGAGCAGGAACCATGCCGGCCCGAGCGCCTCACGAAGCCCTGGCAGGAAGTACTTTCGCCAGTCCTCGCCGTTGAACACGTACTGAGCGACACTTGATACTGGTGGTCCCGGCGGACTCCGCAAGTTGATCGGACCGAGGTGAAGTGAGAATGAGGGCAGAGGGTTGCCGATGTCCACCAAGTTGCGGACGTACCAGAAGCTACCGGTCAGCATTACCAGCAGAGTCCACACAACGCTCTGGCTCAATCGCAAGCCACGAGCGGTGACGATCCATACTCCAAACGTCAGGATAACAACCGGTGCTACGAAGCTGAACTTGGTTCCCAATGCCATACCGGCCGCCATGGCAGCGATGACTAAACCCCAACGGTCCAGTAGACCGTGGAGTACTTCCGAGTTCACGAGAAGAGCTACGGCTGACGCAATTAATGCAAGGCCGACAACGTCGGTATAAGCCCCGCCTGGCTGCGTGGCGACAAGTGCCGGGGTCGCCATAAGCACGGCTCCACCGACCAAAGTAACGGGCGCGACCCCGAATGGACGTCCGACACACCAGGCAGCCAGAAGTAGGAGACCCAACCAAAACATGTTGATTACAGGCGAGAGAAAGTCGTTGCCGAAGAAGAGGATGCCAAGTGCATGCACGAGTTCGCCATTTGCAGGATAAAAGGCGATGTCCGTACCGAAGTCTACGAAGTGCAGTTGCGTGACGGAACCCTCTTGTACGAAACGAGCCGCAAACGGCATGTGATACCAAATGGTGTCGGGATTGCTCATTCCGTGGTTGAACGCATCGACGGTCCGTGTGCTCCAGTCCGCAACTACAACGCTCGTGGCTATCAGGGCCGCGATTAGGGAACTGCGAGCATTTCGGGGCGGCTTCGTTGGCGCCAAAGAACCACTGTGCAACGACGAATCGTTCGCTCCGGATTGTTTCGGGATGTGGCCAAACCGGTAAGCAGTAGCTAATCCCCCCAGTCCCACCAATGCAAGGCCAACAGCCGTCGGCACTAGACGGAATAACCGGACTGCACCCAGAAGTTCCAACGAACAAAGGACCGCTGCGAGCACAAGTATGATGTTTGCCAGCAGAGCCAAGGCGCCGGTCCATTGCGGCAACAGTCGGCGCCGCCAAGCGGTTGTCGCGGCAATGATCGGGCCCAGAGCGACACCAATAAGAAAGCAACCTAGGATGTACCGTGTCACGGACATCCCGGACCCTCGGAACGGTGTGCGCGGCCACGCGCACTGTCCTGTGTTGGCTCGCCCGATGCATATGTGCTGACCAACGCGTCATGAGCGATATTCAAGGCGACAGATCTCTGCATGGAAGCGTGACTGGCCAGAAGTTGTACAAATCGGTACGTACCTCCACGATCGTATTCGGAAGTGCATTTACGCATCGTTCGCCATACGCGCGGGTAACGGCGGTCGACCAATTGGGGCTTTCCGATCGGTACGAGGTAACCGAAAATCCCACAATGATCAATACCAAGCTTTGTGCCACGAAAAGAGGTGGACCTACCCGAATTAGCCAACGATTCGTGGAGCGATTGGGGCATGTGGCAAGAATTGCAACCGCACTGGCGAGAAGGAACACAGGTGCAACGCTGTAGCGAGGTGCGGCAGCCTGGCGTCCCCATGCCGGGACCACGAAAAGGATCACCCCGTAGCCGACAAGAACGCCTGAGAGTAGCTGTCGCTTGCGGTCAACTCCAAGGAACAAGACCACTAAAAAGAGACCGACGATTACAGTCGACCAGATGGTCAGTAATCCATAGTGATTGAGCCACGGCGAGCTTATTCCCTTGCTCCCGATGAGGAACGTTGCGAATACATTGGCTCCCGTGGCGTCAGTGATTCCTGGCACGGTTCGTTGGACATTAAGAAAGCTCTTCGGGATGAACGGGACGATGTCTTTGGTATGAAGTACCACTACGCCCTGGACGAGCAGGCCTACCAGAAACACCGCGGTGACGATCCACACGGCCCGCGTTCTGCGAACGATCATGTTTCCGATAGCTAGTGGGAGGAATAGAAAACATAGGCTGCTCGCCGTCGCGGCGAAGAAAGCGACGATGCTCCGAACCAATATGTCGAAGGGTTGCTCGCTCAACGAGACGAGTGTCCACGGCGCAACCGCTGCGAAGATCCAGATAATATTGGTGATGTTTGCAGTGTTCTCTACGCCGAGTGCGGGCATGAGCACGATAAGCGAGGCGAGCGCCAACCGAACTGAGCGTGGTCCGATCCAGCCCTTAGAAAAGTGATAGATGAACCACGCCAGGAGGGCGCCGACGATGGTTGCGGAGAGTGCCATGTACCACGGGAGATCGTGGATAGGAAATTCCGTGGACACGGCAGCCAGCATCCTGGGAGGAAGCTGTAAATATCCCCCATAACCACGAAAGAGAACTGCCAGTCCCCCCTGCCGTCGGGCTTGTTCGAAATATTCGAACCCATCTTCAGCCCAGATGGTTTGCCAACTCCGTGAGCCAGTCTGGCGAAACAAGGGAAGGACGACCGCAGCCGCAAAGAGGATCAATCCGACTGCAAGCGGTGCCACCCGATCGGCGAACCGAGTCAGATGATGAGACGGCGCCTCTCCCGCGTCGAACCCAGACTCAAGTTCCACGACGCTTGATTCCAATGTCGACCGATCCCAGATCATCGTACGATCGGCTCAACATGGAGACGTTTCCATGCACGGCATGCTCGTTAGACCGCACCATTAGACGCCGTTTTAATAAATGATGGCGTCCGGGATGGTTTATGGACTCTGCCTCGATTCGCCAACTTGGACTGGATGGTGGTTCAGCCCCAAAGGCTGACAGGTGGAGGTCTGGGGGTGCCTCGAACATCTGGACGGGCTGACGGGCTTGCGGGGGTTCGGGCACGGGCGGTAGCTCGACGGAGTATCTCAGAACGCCTGCGATGTGGTCCACCTGTGATCGACCCGATCGAGTCATTGAAAATCCGGTTGGGGGTACTCGGAAGCAAAGATTACTCTGCATCGACCAGCGGACCTGCTGCCCGCGTGCGCGCTGCCTGGCATTGTGACTCGACGAACGGGATCGCCGTCTGTATGGATCAATCGGTATGGTCAATCGGTCCTAGTTGGACAGAATGGATCGGTCGAACGTTGCCGACATCGGGCTTCCTCTCTGTCGGATGAACGTTTATAACTTCCAGCGACATGTGGTGTCTGCCGACCTCTGGTCACTCCACAGCTAAAAACTGGCATTCGGGAACCAGGCGCATCGCTGCAGACTTGGTGAGTATCATCTTGACAAGGGCCTAGGGTGATTCGGGCTGACGAAGAAGCGGAGCGTCCTCTCCCGAGAGGCTTTCTTGAGGTCGAGGTAGGTCGCGCAGGGTAATGGCTCAGAACTGCGTCGGATGGATGTGAATCTCAACCCCAACAGCCCGGTCGAAACCACCTCTACGATGGCCGAACCGCCCTCGGAGCCTTCCGTCCGATCGGAGCGACAGAAGCCTTCTCCATTGATGCGCGGTTCGCTCGCTGTGATGGCCTTTGCCTTCGTCATGGCAGCGTATTTCTGGTTTCTCCATTCGTACGGTAGCAATACGATCTGGTACGACCAGTGGGATGACATCAATCTCATGTCCTATTGGTATTCACACCATCTGACCCTAGGAAGGCTGTGGTCTCAACACAACGAGAACCGGATTTTCGTTCCGAACCTCATCGTTCTCGTGCTGGGAGTCACTACGCGCTTAAACGTCCTTCTCGAAGAGTACTTGAGCGGCGTGATGCTCTCCGTAGCTACGGGCCTGGTCATCTGGGCTCACAAGCGCCGGGAACCATCGGTCCCGTGGCTGTATTACCTCCCGGTCGCGTTAGTAATGCTGTCGTTCGTCCAGTACACCGATGCGCTGTGGGGATTCCAGATGGCTTGGTACCTGGTCATGCTGATGCTGGCGCTCACTATCTTTCTCTTGGACTCGCCATACCTCAATTGGTTCATGACCGGAGGTGCCATCGCTGCAGCCGTCATAGGGAGTCTTTCATCTCTGCAGGGACTTCTCATATGGCCTATAGGGTTGTTCCTTCTGCTCATCCGTAGTCGACAAAGACCCATGGTGGTCGCCTGGATCGCTTCTGGGATTACTACCGGCGTCCTCTACTTCTATGATTTCAACTTCGGGGCGAATGTGAGCAACCATTCGTTCGCCTGGGTCATTTTTCATCCGCGTGCCACCGTCGAATTTTTCTTTCTCACCGTTGGCAACGTTGTGGGTGTGCAGCGCGCCTATACTCCAAACACACACGACTATGTAGTTCTCGTCTACGGGATCATGGTCGTCGCATTGGCCATTTGGGTCGTGCTTTCGTATGGCCTTCGACATGAGGATTCCAGCGGAAGTCCCGTCGGTGTCGCGCTGGTGTGTTTTGGGCTCTTGTTCGCCGTCATCGCTACAGAGGGACGGGTACTACCAGGTTGGGGCTTGTCAGCCGGCCTCCGGTACTCCACCTTCGATCTTCTGATATTGACGGGTGCCTACCTCACCGTGATCGCGCCGCTATCAGTCGGCCAACATCTGCGTCGAGCGAGCGGCCCTAGTTCCACGTCCAGACCACCATGGACTCGAGTCGTCGGAATTCTCGTTCTCGTGACGATTGCCGTACAGATCGGCTTCGGTACATACAACGGAATCGTCGGAGCGAGGATGATGCATCAGAGTGAAATGCTTGCATCGGGCTACACAGTCAACATCGATCAGATTCCTGCCAGCATCACGAACAGTGCTTACATCCCCGGCTTTCTGCCGGATCTCGCGTATGTCCGGCGCCAAGCGCAAGTAGCGAGGACACACCACCTGAGCTTATTTGGAACAGCTCAGGTAGCGACGTACACGCGTGAAGGGCTTCCCGGGACCGTCCTCTCGACAACGGTGACGTCGCCAAAAGAGGGGGAAACTGTGCGGGGAATCGCAAGGCTTTCGGCGCTCTCAACGGCTCGCCCGGGCTCGCCCGTGACGAAGGTTGAGTTCCAGATGACTGACGGAGAGCGACATACCTTTATCGAAGTCGCGAGCCCCTCTCTATTTAGATGGGTAGGTTCCTTCAATACCCTCACGGTGCCAAACGGCTGGTACTCAGTACGAAGTATTGCTTTTGATTCTCATGGAAGATCCGCTATCAGTGCTTCCTCCCAATTCAGAGTACAAAACTCCTGATGTCCCACCGAGACAAGGGTTTCCCACAACGCACCAGTTCGGGGTGTGCAAAGGTCTCATCGCCTTCGGACCCAGGCTCCAGTCCCCGTCGATCAAGAAATGGAAGCACCTGACCTGCGGCCGAGAGGCTGGGCGGGGCCGTTGGGATCAGGTGCCGTTGGGGGACTTTCCCCCAGACGACCAGCTGAACGCATTGTATGAGCAGATGGGGCTTGATCCGCAGGCGGTTTACGCGAGCCCCGATCGGCGCCGCATCAACGGCGGTATCACTTCGAAGACGGCTTCGCGACCCTGTGCATTCGCGACTTCTCAAACCCCACTGCGATCCTCTACGCAGATGTCACGACCCTCCAGTTCGGGGGTCGTGGAGCCTTCCAGCAACGCTCGGGCAAGACGTTCTGGGGCGGAGGTTTCAGTCCTGTGGGCATGGTCACAGGAATGGCCGTCGCCAGCGTCTTAAGCGCGGCCAGTTCCAAGACCACTGAGCACGTCGAGACCATCCACTTCGGATGGACGGGTGGCCAGTTGACCATGCTCAACCAGACATTCACTCCAATCCGGCGCTCCAGGTCCATTGCGTCTGGCTCAATTTCGTCAGGCAGTCCGCTTACTGTCATTTCCGAATCCCCTTCATTCCAAGGCGGCTCGGAACATCTGCTCTACCTCCAGAGCTGCCATACGGGGGCCGAGAGCAACCCGAGATTACGCCGACTGCGACGGTCGTTGAATCTCGCTATTTAACGTAGATTCAACGGCCGGACTCGAACGCAACGCCGCCAGCGATGCAGCTCGATGGCATCAAGCCCCAATAGCACGCCTGCTTCGACGTGGGGGCGCCAAAGCCCCGCCAATCTCTGTCCTCGCACCGTCGACACGGCCACGACGGAGCTCTTACGAACCGTTCCCCGCCTTCGACGCCACCTTTTGCGTTCCGGTCACGACTCTTCTTGTTGTCTCATCGATGGCGTCTGTGGCGGCCTTCGAGGCCTCGTCGATCGCCCCGGTGGCGGCGTCGAGCGCGGCGTCGCGAACACTCGCCGCGCCATCGGCGGCGGTGTGCAACGTCGTCTGGACCTTGGGCTGTTTCAAGACGTTTCGCACCATGGTCTCCAGACGCTCGTAGGGGGCGCGCCCCGCCCAAGAGCCTGCGACAAACCCAGCACCCAGACCGACCAACAACGCAAGCTTCTTCATCTCGTTTCTCCTTTCTCATCACAGCTTCTAATGGAGCTACCCGGTCGACACCACGCCACTCGTCCTTCACGGCATTTATTCCACTGGGAGCAAAGCCGCGCCGCAGTCACCCGCCGAAGTGGGCTCGCGCCGCTTCGCTGCCGTTCGAACCGGCCGGTGGATGCGGGGTGTGCGGATGCCGGCCCGCGCCGTACCGGTCGCGGCCAACGCGGCGGATACGGCCAGATGCGACTCCCGAACGGAGAGCCTGGTGGAGCCTGCCGGGGCCCCAGAACCGAGCCGAGGTCGCTCGTGCGAGCTCGGCACTCGACTGGGGACTGTGCTGGTCGAGGTGTGCCACAAGGGCATCGACCTCGCTGACGAGGTAAGGATCCCCCGGCGGGTACCACGACGCCACGGGGTTCGGCGACCATGCCGCCGATCCGCGCCACTGTCTCGAAACGGGGGCAAGACCGCTCCGCCGGGGCAGGGACCTCGGCGCCGCCTCCGACTCAACGTCATGTTTTTCTTGACTTCCGCCATCGACTGCCGACAGCGGGGCTGAGATCTCCTCAAGCGGGCGCTGTTCGGCGTCGACCCCAAAGAAAACCTCGACCAGCCCAGCGAGGAACATGAGCACGCCGCCCAAGAGGTATCCAAAAGCAACGGGACCAGGACGCTTTGTCGCGATCAGGTTTCCGAAGAGAACAGGGCCGATGATCCCACCCAGACCAGTTCCTACAGCATAGAAGAAGGCGATGGCCAGAGCTCGGGACTCCATCGGGAAGATCTCGCTCACGGTGAGATAGGCCGCGCTGGCACCGGCCGAAGCAAAGAAGAAGATGACAACCCATGCCACCGTCTGCGTCGTTGCCGACAGCACGCCGTGGTCGAAGAGATACGCCGTCACCCCCAACATGGCCCCGGACAGAAGGTAGGTGCCGGCGATCATCACCCGCCGCCCTATCACGTCGAAGAGCCGGCCGAGCAGCAGGGGGCCGAGGAAGTTCCCGACAGCAAAGGCAATGAGGTAGTAGCCGACGTCGTTAGAAGCCACTCCGTAGAAGGTCGCCAGAACCAGCGAGAAGGTGAAGAAGACAGCGTTGTACAAGAACGCCTGACCGACGAACAAGGACAGTCCCAGTACCGTGCGTCGCGGATACTGGCCGAAGACGGTCCGCACGACATCGAAAAGGCCGACCCTCGCCTTAGTGTCGACGGTGATGGACTCAGTTACCTCCCCGAGTGTCTCGCCCGTCGATGTCGTGACGTCCTGCTCTATGGAACGAACGATGCGGTCCGCCTCGTCGACCCGACCATGAGTAGAGAGCCAGCGGGGGCTTTCCGGCAGGTTTCGCCGGACCAGCAGCACACCCAGGCCGAGCACGGCTCCCATGAGGAAGCAAAGGCGCCACCCCACATCAAGGGGAACGAGCGACGGGTTCAAGAGAACCAGGGTGGCGGCCGCACCGGCCGCTGTGCCTAGCCAATATGACCCGTTGACCAACAGGTCCACGGTGCCACGCACCCTGGCCGGGATGAGTTCGTCGATGGCTGAGTTGATGGCAGCGTACTCGCCCCCAATTCCCATACCGGTGAAGAAACGGAAGACGAAGAACATCTCCGCATTGCGAGACGTCGCAGTTAGAACAGTCGCCACCAGATAGAGGGCAAGCGTGACGAGGAAGAGCCTGCGACGACCCAGCCGATCGGTGAGATGGCCGAATACGAGGGCTCCGACGCACGCGCCAGCGATATAGATGCCAGCGGCGTCGCCGACTTGCGCGGTCGTGATGGAGATCCCGCTGCCGGACTTCGTGATCGTGCTTCCGACAGCACCGACGATGGTGACCTCGAGGCCGTCAAGAATCCAGACGGTGCCGAGTCCCACCAGCACGAGCCAATGCCATCGTGACCACGGCAACCGATCAAGACGAGCCGGAACACCCGTCTCGACAGTGTCGACCTGCGTCTCGACTGTGTCGACCTGGGTCACGTCGGCCTGATCGGCGTCGGCCTTCGTGCTCGCCATCACGCACGCTCCATTGATCGCTACCTCATTTCCGCCTTCCCACTACCACCGATAGAAGTGATGACGACCGGCTCCTTCACCTCGCCCAAGCGCGAAGCCGACCAGCCAGATGACGGCGAAGATCACAGCGGCGATCCACAACAAGTGCACCGCGAAGCCGGCGCCGAAAAGAACCAGGACAAGTAGCAATGCGAGTATGAGTACCATGCCCTCTGGCGTTCCCAACGCGGGTTCATGTCAAACGTGGAAGTCATGATTTCGTGTTTCGACGCCGCCGTTACGTGGGATGGACGAAGAGTGTGACCTTCACGTGGCGCGGTCATCACGAAGTCGCCGAGGTAGATCACGCACGGAACGAAACCTCGAAACAGCAGATCCGAAATGAATCAATCCGATGACCACCGAACGACAACACACGTCTCGGCTCGTCAGAGCGGACAGATGGCAGTGGCCGCTGCTTACCGAGTGGAGGTGATGGTTGGCGAGGTTTCGGCTCCCGAGGTGTTGGACAGCCCCGCTGCCGCGATCTGGGCCACGATCTGCCCGAACGGTTCGACCACCGCGCCGAGCCCGAGGAGATGAGAACCCCGCACCTAGAATCGCACTAGTTTCCGACTAGTTTCTATTACGTCACAACTGGTCAACCGACCCTAGATCGTCAACGAGAACTCAGAGCGTGTCGCAAGTGCCGCTCAATGTGAACGGCAGGTTCCCGGACGACTGACCTTCCTAGGGGGCGATTCGCGGAACTACTAACGCCCGCGACTCTCAAGGGTGATCACTTGAGTGCGTCTTTTACCTTCTCCCCAGCTTGCTTCACATGACCCTTGCTCCGCTGCGTCTTGCCTTTGGTCTCGAGCGAACGGTCGCCCTTCGCCCGGCCTGCGGCTTCCTTAACCGCGCCCTTGGTGGATTCCGCCGCGTTCTTCGCCTTGTCTCCGACAGACATTCGTCACCTCCGATAGAGCAATTCTCTTCATTCCCGATACCCGAGCGTCGTCCCTTTCAATCGCTGTTGACGAACGCGCAGCTGCCGCTGAGCCCCAGCGTCGAGAGCAGCCGCGGCGTCCTTCGCGTCCCCGTTTCAGAGCGCTAAGGCTGGGTATGCCGCCTCCGTTGATCGAAATTCTGACGCCGGCTGGCCAGAGCCGACGTCCCGAACAGGGAGAAATCGCAATGCCGCAGCGGGCATGGTCCGCCAAACGGGAACGCCAATACGAGCACATCAAGACCGGGATCGAGCAACGGGGTGATTCCGAGGGGCTGGCGGAGGAGATAGCCGCGAGGACGGTCAACAAGGAACGAGCCAGGGCCGGCGAGGCCAAGCGGTCGAGCACGACTTCGACTCAGGACATTTCGTCGGGTCGTCGCGGCGGTCTGCGTTCACATCGAGGTGCAGGTGGACGGACGAAGCAACAGCTTTACGCCGAAGCCCGGCGCAGAGGAGTCGAAGGCCGTTCGAAGATGACCAAGGCACAGCTCGAAAGGGCGGTGAATCGTTAGGGCCGAAGAATGTCCCATGTCCGCGGCCCCGGGGATCAAGCAGCGATTCTCCTTGTGGGGTGGCGCGCTGGAAAGGAAGTCTGAATGGTAGGACCTCAGAGGAAGACGCTCGAACGGGAAGTGAAGTTCGGCGCACCCATGAGCACGTCGCTCCCTGACCTCCGCGATCTGGTGGGCCGAACGGAACGCCTCCCCCAGCAGCGGCTCGAGACGGCGTACTTCGACACCGCAGATGGGCGACTCTGGCAGCAGGGTCTCACCTTTCGCTTTCGGGCGACCGATGGCGCAGAACCTGGCACGTGGACCCTGAAGCTGCCGCGAGGGGCTTACCGGACTGCCCTCGAGCGCACTGAGATGTCTTGGTCGGGTTGGCAGAGTGAAGTGCCCCAAGAGGGCGTCGACATCGTGCGCGGATTGATTCGTCGAGAGCCGCTGCAGCACTTGGTTGCGCTCGAAACTCTCCGCCAGCGGTTGGCTCTCCACGACGAGGACGACACGGTCGTCGCCGAGCTCGACGACGATGCTGTCACTGTCGTGGGAGGTCCCAGAGACGGTCTTCGATTTCGCCAGGTGGAGCTCGAGCTTCACGGCGCCACGAAATCGATCGCCCGGGCTGTCACCGCTCGGCTCGAAGAGACGGGACTGGTGCGTGAGGCCGCTCAAAAGCTGGCCACAGCGATGGGGCTCAAATCCGCGGCGGCGAGTCCCCGACTGGGTCGAAGGTCGCTGATCTCCGATGTGGTGCGCACAGCGGTGAGCCAAAGCCTCGACCGCCTTCTAGAGCACGACTGGCGTCTGCGTCTCGCACTGCCTGACCCCGCTCCCGAAGACGTCCACCACGCGCGCGTGGCTACGCGCCGGCTTCGCTCTGACTTGAAGACCTTTCAAGTCCTCCTGGACCCGATATGGGTGAGCCATGTCCGCAGTGACCTCAAATGGTTGGGGTCGGCGTTGGGGGAAGTTCGTGACATCGACGTGTTGGCGAAGCTGGACGATCTTCCCGATGAGCTCAGGCGGGAATTGGCCCGTCAGCGCGCGGCTGCGGGGCGCCAGTTGCGGACAACGCTGGACAGCGAGCGTTGTCTGCGTCTGCTCGATCACCTGCATGCCGCGACGCACACGCCACCTTTCGTCGTCGCCGATAACGCTGTGCATGCCAATCATCATGCGACCGATGTCCTGCCGGTCCTGGTCGGTGCCCGGTGGCGCAAGCTGCACCGCCAGGTCCGTAAGGCCGGGACGCGTCCGTCCAACCGGCAGCTGCACCGCATCCGCATCAAGGCGAAGCAGGTCCGCTATGCAGCCGAGGCCGCAGCGCCGGTCGTCGGCGGGCCGGCGCGTCACACCGCGTCAGCGGCCGAGAAGGTCCAAACCGTCCTCGGGCAGCACCACGATGCCGTTGCCGCGGAGGCTTGGCTGCGAGAGCAGTCGAGCCGTATACCTTCCTCAGCTTCGTTCGAAGCCGGTCGCCTGTCGGCCGAGCAGGATCGGATTCAACGCAAGCTCCGACGCCATTGGCGTCGGTCGTGGAAGGAGCTCGCCAGGTCGAAGGGTCTGGCGTGGTTGAGCTGAGCGCGCAGGGAGGCTCAGCGTCGCAGCAGGGTAAGGAGGTATAGATGACAAGCGAACTCAATGGCATTCGAGTTGCTTTTCTGGTAGCGAACGAGGGCATCGAGCAAGTTGAGCTCACCGAACCTTGGCAGGCTGTCCTTGAGGCCAACGGTCGACCTGAGCTCATCGCTCCGAAAACCGGTTCCGGCCGGGCGATGAAGCACTTGGAAAAGGCTGACACTTTTCCCGTCGACCGGACGACGGCCGAGGTCGAAGCGACCGAGTACGACGCCCTCGTCCTGCCAGGAGGAGTGGCGAACCCGGACCAACTTCGGACAGATCGTCCCGCGGTGGCATTCACCAAGGCCATGTTCGCGAGCGGCAAGCCCGTTGCCGCCATATGCCATGGACCTTGGACGCTGGTGGAGGCCGACGTGGTGCGCGAACGCATCCTTACCTCGTGGCCGAGCTTGCGGACCGATATCGCCAACGCCGGTGGAAACTGGGTTGATGAGGAAGTGGTCATCTGCAGGAGCGGGGCTAATGCGCTCGTCACAAGCCGCAAGCCCGACGACCTTAAGGCGTTTTGCGACAAGTTGGTCCAGGTGTTCGGACACGCCAAGCCTTAGCGAGCGATCTCAGACGCTGAACAGATCTCGCGTCGACTTCACCTCGTCCTGCATCGCTGTCGTCTGAGTTCACTCGCGGCGGCCTGACCGTTGTGGGCTCACGTCGGTGCCGGGCCGGCAGAGCCGGCCCTGGCCCCATGGGCGTGGTGACCATCAGCAAGAACGTGACGGTCCCCATAACATCCTTCCTCATCACAAACGCTGATCGACCGCGCCAACGGTCGGAGAGGAGGCCGGCCATGGGGACCGTGGCCACGCTACTGGACGAGCACGTCAGCTTTCGCTGCACCTCGGTGGACGTAGGTTGTCGGAACAAGGGAGCCCATGAGGATCAGGCTGGCCACGCGTCGGAATCTTCCTGTGGCCAAGAGTACGCCGGCGACCACCTGGACGCCGCCGTTGATGCGAACAAGGGTCTCCGTGTCAATGTCTGCGGTCGCCGAGAACGCTCTCGTGCAGAGGCTCTGCCACAACGCTGGGCAGGCCGGGCTTCGGGCGGCCTACGGGGCGCCTTCGGCTTCGGCGGCGGCGGCTGTTGGCGCATCGTCTCCGAAACCCACCCCGATGACTTGATCCTCACGCCGGCGTGTTTGATGGACGATCCCGGAGAGAACCTGATCGTCTGCCTCGGTCGGATCCGTGCTCGTCATTCCCCTCGGCCAGAGATGGCGGACAAGAACAGGATTGAGCTCGGCGCCATAGAGGCTGATCTTGGCTAGAAGGAAGAGGAAGCCGACGAGACCGATGACGAGGCCGAACTGACCGTAGGTCGCCGAGCTGTGACGGAGTTGGTGCTGAACCAATCCCGAGCCCAGCATGATGAGAAAGGTAAAGCCAACCGACGCCAGCGC
Source organism: uncultured Acidimicrobiaceae bacterium (assembly GCA_963834405.1). Lineage (GTDB taxonomy): Bacteria > Actinomycetota > Acidimicrobiia > Acidimicrobiales > RAAP-2 > Bog-473. The sequence goes on from CAWIBX010000007.1 coordinate 812,057, forward strand.
CGCACCCAAAAAAAGATCACGCGGCGCGGGCACTCCCGGTGTTGTTACCCAAAAGACGACGGTATAGAGCGCCAGATTGAGCAGTACCATGCCGACCAGCGCCGGCACACGGATCGCCAGCGAGACATGGCCGTTTGTAACGATCGTGCCGACGCCGGCGTTGACGACGAAGGCTCCGCCGATCGTGAACAAGGCGACGAGACTCCGGACCAGGCGGGGGACGAAGCCGGGCCTTTCGATCTGGGGCACGTGCCAGACGCCTGCCATCGCTTGTTCCACCGTCTGGGTCACCCCTTGAGCACCGAAGAGCAGGCCCAGCAGCCCGACGACGAGGCCGAGGCCACTCCCCTGCAGGCTCTTCGACGACGCCGGATTGAACTGGGTGCCCACTACCGGGAACTCGTGCAACGTCGAGACGACGCTGTGACCAAGGGACGCCGCTCCGATGAACCCAAAGATCGTGATGACCACGAGGAGCAGCGGATAGATGGCGACGAAGCCGTACCAGCCCAGTGCGACGACGTATTGGTTCGCGTTGTCGTCCCCGAACTTCTTGACGACTGCGTAAGTAAGGGCGACAGCTCGATGGCGTCTCTGCCAGTGGTCGATGAGAGCTAGCAGGTGGTGCAGGCGATTCATGCGCTCGACGGGCTCCGAAACCTGGGATCTTGTTACGTGTCCGGACGGCCCCGGCCTGACGGCTCGTCTGATGTTGCCCTCACCGGGCGCGATCCGGGGATGCCAGGATCGGTCACTGCTCCTCTTGCCGCCCTGGTGGCTCGAACCCCACGACGTAACTGAAACATCCGCGCCACGCCGACCACGAGCACCACCGACGCGCCGGCAAGCGCCGCGACGAGGAGGGCCGCGGTGAGGGGAACGCGGCCAGAGACCGAGAAGAACTCAATCTCAGACGACCGAGTGTTTTGCACCAAGAAATCGACCAGCGCGATTCCTAGGACTACGCCGACAAGCAGGATCACCCATGTCCAACTCATCCGGGTAGGACCGCGGGCGACTCGTTGCACCCGTCCGGCGTCTCGGCTGTCAGACGATGCCACAGAAACTTCCATCTCCCGAGGCTTACCCAGCGCAAGCCGGTTTATAACAAACCCTCATTAGGGAGGCGGATCACGATGCGTGAGGGGCCAGGCGACTCTCTCCCCGCAACTGTTTGGCATCGCCTCTACCCTGAAGGTGGCAGAGGCGAGCCTTGTGTCTGCGCGACGGTGGCGGATCTCTGTTCCTCAACTGAGAAGCCGAACAGCATATTCGTAAGGAGCTACTCTCTGATACACGACGCGGCAGAATGACGCCGGATCGATGCGTCTCCCATTCCACCGGCCGCGAGCGACATCGCATAGGGTTTGCAGCCTTGGCTCAAGCCCCTACTACGATTGTAGGCCAGTTCGCACAAACCTAATGCACCTGACCGCTGACGACTCGGTCGTCAAGCGGTATCTGCAAAGAGGCGTTCTCCTCTATTACGGCCCATGGGCGCGGTGCCTTCGCGGACCATGTGCCCTCAGCGCACCGGATGGCCGATGAAGCCTGCTACGACTGTCATGCCCATCATCATCCAGGCGACATAGTCTCCGACGTGGCCCGAGTGAAGTCTCTGCAAGAACTCGATCGGGCGGTACGCCGAACGCAAGAGAGGCAGCAGCCGGTCCACGACACTGCGCCCGTAGAGCGCCGCCCCGGCGATGAGACACGCCAGCAAGGCCGACAAGAACCCGAGTACAAGGCCGAGTCCCGTCCAATTCGGAATTTTCGGCGCAGTAGCGATCTTCGACGACCCGTAGAGAGCCTGGTGGGCGTATCCCGCCGAGTCGATAAAGGCGGCGGCGGCTCGGTTAGCCACGCTGTGGGCACCTGGGATTAATCCAAGTGTGAAGCCTCCAACAAGCAGGAGTGCAATGGCAGCGCCCATGGTCCAGGGCAGGCGTTCGAAACGCGGCTCCCCCAGCTCTCCACTGCCGCGCGATCGAACCTTGCTCCACTCGACCGGCTTCGGACCTAGCGTGAAGTACACCCGACCGGCAACGCGCAGGACGGCAGCCGCCGTCAGCGCCGAGACGGCCACGAAGACCACCGGAACCCATGGGTAGCCGGCCGCGCCGCCCGCCTCCTCGCTCAGCGCCTTGCCCAACGCCGTGCCGAAGGGCGGGAGGCCAGCAAGGCCCAGCGCACCGATGACGAGCGCCACGCCCATGAGCTTCGCGCCGGCCCCTCTGCCGTAGAGGTCGTACTCGTCGACGCTGCCATATTGAGCAAGCATCACACCGGCAATGAGGAACAGAGCTCCCTTCACCGCAGCATGCCCCGCCACATACAAGAGGGCCCCAGCTGTTCCATTCACGCTGAGGCAGGCGAGGGCAACCAGGAATAACCCGACGTGGGCGATCGTCGAGTAAGCGAGCATACGTTTGAAGTGTCGTTGTGAGAGTGCCATCACCGCTCCCAAGATCGCCGTAACTGCTCCGAGCACGATGAAGGTCCGGCGCATATCGGCCATTGGCAAGACCGGGGCAAAGACAGTCCAATAGATCCGAAAGACGCCATAGATCCCGAGCGGCACCATGACGCCCGAGAACAAGAGGCACACAGGTGCGGGCGCGACGGCATGCGCGTCGGCCAGCCAGAAGTGGAACGGCACCATGGCGCCTTTGACCAAAAAGCCGACGAGGACCAGCACGAATGCCGCCACGATCAGCGCGTTCGGCCGTTGATGGGCCAGGGCGTCGTGCAGTTGGGGAAGGCCGACACTCCCGGTCCGGGCGAACAGAAAGCCCAACCCGGCCAGAGAGAAGTAGGCGCCCAGGCTGTTGACGATGCCGAAGTTCATGCCGCCCTGGAGAGCCGACTCGTCCTCGACGACAATCGCCGTCAGCCCGTAGGCCGCGGCGCCCATGAGCTCGAAGAATACGAAGAGGTCGAAGAGGTCGCCGGTGAGGGAGAAGCCGATCATGCCCGCCAGGAACAACAACATGAGACAGTGGTAGTGCGCTTCGACCGCATCGAGGTAGCGAACGTTGTAAAGGAAGGCGACCGCCATGAGGCAGCACGCCAGCAAGGCGATACCGGCGCCCAGAGGATCCACAACGAACGCGATCCCGACGCTGTAGCCATGGTGCGGAGTCCAACCTGCCGCCCAGGTCACGATGCGACCACCGGCTGACGTGGCCAGGAGATAGCCCAGTAGGCCCGTCAGGCCGAGCGCCGCTGCAATGGAAATCAGGTCGACGGCCAGGCGGGGCAGCCTGCGGCCCGCCACGAGGAGGACACAGGCCATGACGATGGGGAGCGCGACAGCGATCGGCGCCAGCATTGCCGCGCCGTTGTCAAAATTGGCCGCACCGGGCACCGGATGCGCTAGCCCCGGATCGCGTGCAGCTGGTCTGGATCAATCGTCTTGTTGCGCTTATGGATCTGGATCGCAATGGCCAGCAGCATGGAGGTCACTGTCGCCGAGACAACGATGTCGGTGAGCGCCATGGCCTGCACGAGAGGATCAACGACGTGCAGGGTCGGCTTCGAGGCTGGCTCACCGAAGAGCGGCGGCGCGGCACCCCACTGGTAGCCGATGGAGAGCAGGAGAACGTAGGTCCCCGACTGGGCGACGGCCAGGCAGACGACAGATCGGATGAGGTTCTTGGAGCGCATGATTCCGAAGGCGCCGATGAAAAGCAGCCAGCCGGCGACGAAGTAGGCGTAGTGGCTCATCTTCCCCTCGTGGTGGCGGCAGGGTCTTCGGAGGTGGGGCGAACGGTCAGCGCCTGCTCGAGGAACTTGGAGATGAGCACGATGACGCCCGAGGCGACCTCGATTCCGACGACCCCGTTGAGGACCGGGACCGTCCCGGCCGAGAACAGGTCGCCGAAGGTGCCTTGGGCGATGAAGTTGGTCAGGAAGGAGGCACCGACGAGCACGCCTGTTATGCCGAGACAGGCGAAGGCTCCCGCTCCGATGGCCTCTGTCCATTCGAAGGGACGCACCGGCCGGGCTTTCTGGAGCACCCGGTAGGTGCCGGCCACGTACAACAGATGCACCGCAGTCCCTAGGATCACGCCGCCCTGGAACCCTCCTCCGGGTGTCAAGTGGCCGTGGGTGATCACGTCGAGCCCGATGATGATGGTGACCGGCAAAAAGAAGAGGCCGCCGAAGACGGTGGAGTCGAGCGGTGTTCCAGGGCTGAGCTCGCGCTCTTCTGTTTCGTCGGCGGCGGGGCGCAGGATCACGGCGATCACCATGACGCTGGCGAGAAAGATCGACTCCTCGCCCAGCGTGTCGAGTCCACGCTGGTCAAAGTTGACGCTCGAAATCACGTTGGCGGTGGCATGCTGGACGGCGGCCGGGATGGACGCATCACGGTAGGGGTGCGAACTTCCGCCGAACGCCGGGAGTTTCAAGATGGCCAACGACAGGAGGGCGATGAGGCCGGCCGACCCGACGCCGAAGACGACGTAGCGAGCCGTTCGGGTCATGACCTTTGCCCTTGCCGGGGTCCCGACGTCACGGCTACGGACGGGTCTGAATCCGCTTGATCGCCAGCATGACCACGAGGGGGACAACGGCGGTCCCCACCCCGATCTGACTCAGGGCGACGTCGGGTGCGCTCAGGCTGAGGAAGAGGATGCCCAGCATGACGCCGTAGGCAGACAGCATGAGGGCCTGGCGGGTGGCCTTCTCGGTGAGCACGACGGCGGTGCCGCCGAGCAATACCAGGGTCAGCGCCACGCCGATGATGGCGGTCACTGGGGCGCCTCGGAATCGACCTCGCCACGTTCCTGAGCCATCAGGCGCCCGGTGGCAGCTGCGGTCACGGGTCCGGCGACGAAGAGGAGTCCGACCACGAGGATGATGGTCCCGGTGGTGATGCCCCAGCCCGTTTGAATACACAGACCTATAGCGATCAGAGGGCCGGCCACAGAAGTGATCAGAGTCACGAAGTGCAGGCGGTTGAACGAGTCGGTTCCCACGACGAGCGCGCCGACGACCGAAGCAATCACGACAGCCACACCGAGCCCGACGAAAGACAGTGCGATCTGGTGCCCCATCAAAGATCACCGTCACGCAAGAGGCGGGTGAACACGAGCGTGCCCGCCACCGAGAGCGGAACGAGGACGAGCGGCAGAATGAGCTCGGACGCCTGGTTGCTGACTTCGACAAAGATCAGCATGAACAGAACAGCGATGGCGGTGCCCATCTCGAGCGCCACCAGCCGGTTGAAGGAATGCCCGATCGCGCTCGTGGCGACGACGGGTCCAAGACCGCCGACGAGAAGGAGGAGGGCGAGCACGGCGTACCCGGTCATCGCTTGGCGAAGCCCTCCTCCATCCGGAGCCCCACGGTGGGGAGGCTGTGCAGCGTCATGACACCTTCGTCGTCGACGTCGACCACGATGGACGCCGGCGTGACCGTCGTAGCCAAGGTGGCGAGCGCTCGACGGGTCTCCGCCTGCGACGACGAGCCAGCCGCGTCGATGTCCATTGTCTCGAACTGGCCGCCGCGTCGTCGGCGGGGCCGGAGCGGCAACGTCAGAACCTGCACGGCATCGGAGGTGATTGCGAATGGGAGGACCACGAGGGGCCGCAAGGATGCCGCATTTCGTTTCCAAGACGTTCCCGGGGCCCGCTGAGCGGCGACAGCGATCACGCCGACGACGACGGAACATCCAGCCCCGACAAAGAGCTCACCCCATGACAGGGCGGAGAGCGTGAGAAGCCAGATGCCCAGTGCGGCCAGGGACCACAACACCAAGCTGGAAAGCGTCCGGACCATCGGCCTCGACATTGCTCCACTCGCTCCCGAGGAGGTCGGCGACATCCCCTCACCCATGGCTATGCATTTCCGGCCATTTCGAGGCCTAAACCAGCATGCCCGGCGGTCATCCCTGCTCCTCGCGCCGAGCCCCTCGTACACTCGAAGCCTTTTCGGCGGCCGTTGCGCCCAGAGCGTGGACGAACGTTCCCATCGTCGATGGAAGTGACCGCACAAAGCTGGGATCGGTGAACCCACCGGCCCTGTCGTCGAACCCGCCGTGGGCACCCCAGTCGTCATCGTTGTCGACCGGAAGATAGAGATTGACGGGACGATCAGGCGAGATCGACTCGGCTTCGAGCTGTGTCTGCCATGCGCCCAGGGCCGCGTACCGGTTGGCCAGATTCGGAAAGAGCCGGCCGAGAATGACGAGCAGCTTATTCCAGGAACCGAGGACTCGAACAGGCCGTTCGTCGAGGGCAGCAGCGACGATGGCTCGCGCCGCGCGCTCCGGCTGATAAATGGGGGGCACCGGTTGCGGATGACGGGGCAGCGAGGTGGCGCACCAGTCGAATTGCGGCGTGTTCACCGCTGGCAGATGGACCATGTGCAGACGGACGTGGCTGCCGTCGTGCAACAGCTCGGCCCGCGTCGATTCGAAGAAGCCACGGCATGCAAATTTCGAGGAGCAGTAAGGGGACTGCAGGGGTATGCCGACGAAACACAGGGCTGATCCGACGTTGACGATCGTGCCCCTGTCGCGAGGCCGCATCCGCGCCAGGGCCGCCAGGGTCCCCCAGACCTGACCCAAGAAGGTGACCTCTACCGCACGCTGGAAGTCGTCGGGGCGACAGTCCCACGACGGCGTGAACACCGTGGCCATCGCATTGTTGACCCAGACATCGATCGGGCCGAGCTGGGACTCCGCCTCGGCGGCGGCCGCATCGACCTCCTCGGAGCGAGCCACGTCTGCGGGAAGAACCATGGCCCGCACTCCGCATGCTTCGATCTCACGGGCGGCAGACCGGAGCCCTACCTCACCGCGAGCCAAGAGAGCGACATCGAACCCGTGCCCCGCCAGCTGGCGTGCGACAGCGCGCCCCACGCCAGCCGATGCTCCCGTAACGAGGGCTACCTGTCGAGGAGCCATCGAGTCCCGTTCCGTGTCACTGCGTGGTCCAGCCGGGGACCAATCGCGTCGCGGGCACTAGTCGACACGCTCGCGCAGGAGGCCGTAGAGCAGATGCAGGTAGTCCGCCGTCCGCGCCAGGGCGCTCACAGAAACCACCGCTGTGGTGAGCGTTGGGGCGGCGACGCTGCCGGCGACGAGGCCGGTCGCGACCCACTGATCCAAACAGAACGGACAGGTGAGCAGCTCGCCTATGGCGTGCCGCGGGCCGCTCCCGACGACCTCCTCGTTCACCTCGCCTTCACCAGCCGGCTCTTTGAACTCGGTAAACGGCCTTCGGACAGGAGATGTCACGGAGTCTTTGCTGATCAGGCGGCTGATGTGCTCCGCAGCCAGGGCGTAGAGGGCGAAGTTCCACGGCGACAGGGTGCGCATCCGGAATCGCTTGCGGCGTAAGAGCAGGGTCAGCCCAGCGGTGAGCACCCCGTAGCTGGCCATGATCCCGGCGTAGCTCTTGAGAGGTCGGGGGTCATGGCGGTGGGTGTCCGATATCTCGTCGGCGCGATCGGAGTCGTCGGATTCGCGTCCACCATCTGCGGCCGTCTCTTCGTCAGAGCTCTTGGATCGTTGTCTCGTGGTCTGGGAGGGCACGTTGTGTGCTTACCCGCCGTCCGTCTTCTGCAATCCCCTTTTATGGGCAACAGCAGAGCCAAGATCGTCGACGAAGAGATCGAAGGCAGCACGCCGCTCCTTCGCATCATGGATGCGCACGATCGATGTCTGGACTCCCACTTGAAGTGCTTGACGGCATTGGTCACGTAGATCGTTCGACGGTCGATCCCGACGACGTCTAGAGCTTCTTAGGGGTCGAAACACGGGACAATGTGACAGGTTTCACGCGGCCAACCCAAGCCGGGCGCTGGTGACGTGTTCTGCCACGACGTGATCGATGGTAGCGAGGGCGCGACGAAGTTCAGGTGATGCCGGTGGAACGTCAGCGGCACAGAGCAAGGGCCGCAGGATCCGGTCGTGGACTTTGGTGAAGAACACGGCGGTTCGGATCCCTTCGGGTGTCACCACGTAGGTGTTGGTGTGCGGCACGCGTTGGATCAGGCCGTGGAGCCGAAGGCGCCGTAGGTCATAGGTCATCTGGTGCACGGTGTAGTCGTTGCCGAGGAGTCCGGCCACCAGCCCGCGAAGGCTCTTGTTGGAAAAACCGGTGACGGCGTGGACGACACAACACAAGGCGCCGGCCAGGGCCATGGCGCGTGGATCCCCGAAGCGCAAGGCTCCGGTTCTTTGGCCCTCTCGGTTGTAGGGCTGGTGGATGCGCTCAAAGAGCGCAGTGCCGATGGCACAGCCCTGGCCGGCGCGTTCGATCATAAGCACGCGATGGTTGACCTGTCTCGCCTTGTCGATGAGCTCGGGCAGATGACAGAGCCGGGCGAGAAGCCCCAGGTCCGACGGTTTGTTGATGACGGTCTCGATGCGATAGGCCCTCCCTTCTTTCAAGTACTGCTTGACGCGGCTGTGCTTGTAACGAAAGTCCATCTTCACCTCGGTCCCTGGGCAGAACACCCTGGTCGAGAAGGGCTCCTTGGTGGTCTTGCGCACCTGGCGGGCGAAGACGACGGCCACCTCTTGAGGGCGGCCAACCCCGACGTTGTCGGCGACGAGGGCCTCGAAGAACCCCCGAGCCCGGCGCGGGTCATCGAAGACCAGCGTCCGGGACACCTCGACCTGGCGCATGGAGAGTTCCCACCAATACCCAGCGGCCCGGTCGGCCTCGCTGAAGGGGTTCGGGATCTCGGTGATCCAGCGGTCGAAGAACCCCTGAATGTCTTCGGGTCCGAAGGCATCGCAGACGGCCTGGAGGCGCTCGGGTTTGGCGCAGGCGGCGAAGCCGTTGGCCAGCTCGGTGAAGTTGACACGGCCGCGACGGGCCTGGCGCTTGGCCCACTCGTGCCCGTTGACCCACACCTTGGCCGGGTAGGGGAAGTAGGTGCAGATCTTGATGAACCCGAGGCCGAACTCGCGGTCGTGGATGTAGAAGTAGTACGTCCCCACCCGGCGTTCGGTCTTGTTCCAGTCGAACCAGATGCCCCCGCCGCCACCGGTCTTCTTCGTCGGACTGAAGACCCACTGGAACTCCTGGGCGGCCACGATGGCGACGACACCGAAGCGCCGCTCGTACTCAGCCGCCTCGAGATAGGGATGGACGTGGTCGAGCTTGCGGTCGTCCCAGCGGGTGCGATCGGGCTTCTTGAGGTGCAGGATCGGGATGTCGTGCTCCTCGGCGAAGTGACTCACGTCGCGGCGGAACTTGTTGCCGATCTTTTGGATGATGACCGGCGAGGCGATGGGTTGGCCAAGATGGTCCTCGCAGAAGCGCTTCACCTGTCCGCCGACCTGGAGATTCGGGATGTACGCGTTCAGGTAGAGCCGGTCCACGCACTCGATGTCGAGAACGACATGACCCTCGAGCACGTCGTTGATGTTCACCACGTTGGCCATCCACATAGTGTGCGCGCCCGAGGGACGGCTCTGCCGGCCCGACTGTCTCAACTCACGATGGGCCGCGCCGGGGGGTGGCCGGGAGGGGGGCCTGACCCCCTCCCGCTAAAGCTTCATCCAACAACTCCCCCGCCGGACCGACAAACGGGTGGCCCGTCCGATCCTCCACGTCGCCTGGTTGTTCCCCAACGAGCATCAGGAGAGGCGTCCGAACTCTTCCCTCCCCGAACAGGGTCGCACGCTCGTAGAGATCGCAACCTTCGCAGTGCTGGGCCGCAGCGCGTAATGCGGCAATGCTGTGCTCCCCAGCAGGCAAGTAAGCCTCAGCGCTCACAATCAGGCGGTCCCCGGCTTGGGCTTGGTCCCGATGAACGTCACGCATGCTCCCTCGTCAACGATGCTTCTCGACTCGTCGGCACTCGCGTCGGGAGAAGTCCCGCATGCTCGGCAGCGAGCGCAAAGCGGTGGGCGTCGCGGACGGCACAGCCGCTGTGGTCATTATTAAAATAGACGTACACATCCTCGCTGGGGTCCCAAAGGTCAGCGAGACGCCCGGCCCAATTGGTGAGGGCCGTCCGGCCGTAGTATGGAGCCGGATTCGATCGGCCCTCATGCAGCCGCGCATATGCCCAATCTGCTGTGCGCCAGAGCGGGGACTTCCGCTGTGGGGTGTCACTAAGACACAACGCCGCTCCGTGCTGCTGTAAATGTCCGCAACCTCGTCGGTGTACCAGGATTCGTGGCGAGGCTCGAACGCCACTCTGACACACGGCGGAAAGGCCTCGAGGGTGGACGCCAGGCGGGCCGGGTCCCCGCGGAAGTTCGCTGGAAGCTGCAACAGGATGGGTCCCACCTTGTGACCCAGTCCACTCGAGCGACCGAGCAGCCGCCGCACGGGTTCCGCGGGTTTGCTCAGACGGGGCACATGAGTTGAGGTAGCGACTCGCCTTGAGGCTGAACTCAAAGTCCTCGGGCGTCGCGGAAGCCCAACGGTTGCCTTCTCCGGCAGGCGGTAGAAGACGTTATTGACCTCGACCGATTGGAAGCGGTCCGAGTAGTACGTCAGCCATTCCCTCTGCGCCACGCCTCCGGGATACAAGCGACCACGCCAGTCGGCATACTGCCAACCTGAGGTCCCCATGACGACGCTCACGGTGAGCAGCTACCCGCGCCGAGGTTGACGAAACCCGACCGCTCGGCGCAACAGCCCCCCGGCGAGTGGCGTCGGAGGCACCATGCGGCACGGGGAAGGAGGCCGGCCTGTCGGTCATGGGGACGCGACTCGACGCCCGCAACGGCGTCGAGTCTGGCGCCATCCTCCCTGACAGGTTGGGCGCTCTAGGCCCGGCTGCAGGCGAGCCCGAGAGTCTCTGGCTCAGCTGCCACATCGGCCCTTCGGTTCGATTTGTTACCCGGATCGGTGCGGCATGAAACGCCCGTCAGGGACCCGGCTTATTCGACGGTTTGGGACCTAAATGCCCAGGGTAGATACGACATCCAAGGCCGGACAGGCAGATCGGTGAACGAAGGCAATGACTCCGAAGCAAGACGAGACGCTCTCGGCGAGTGAGACCGGCGAGGCGACAGAAGCCTCCGCAGCAGGAGTAGACATCATCATCGGTGAGATTCCCGCAGCCGATGATCCCACCACGATGTTGTGGACGGCGCGCTGCACCGAGGCGACCCACGATCTGCTGGGGCATTTCGACACCCGGTCCGAGGCAGAGGATGCAGGGGCTCGCCATCTGGAGTCCCATCACCGAAACCCTGAGCGGTAGACCAAATGCCGCCTCGCTCTTCACGCCCCGAATGTCGCTGACGCGAGGTAATCCGCGGCACGGGCGGCAAGCGCCATGATGGTCAACGCGGGATTGGCGCTCCCCTGCGTCGGACACACGCTGCCATCAACGATGAAGAGATTCGGCACCGCAAAGGAGCGTAAATTTGCGTCAACAACGCCGTCGGTTTCGTCGACGGCCATGCGGCAACCGCCGATGAGGTGCGCTTCGCGTCTTATGGTGATGGCTTCGACTGCGCCAGCAGCGTGATGCATATCCTCCATGACTTTCGTCGCCGCCTCGACGAGTGCCTCGTCGTTGTCGCACAGCGAGTAGGAGAAGTTCGCCACTGGGAGGCCATGCCGATCAGTCTCATTAGCCAAGCTGATGCGGTTCTCGGGTAGTGGGAGGAACTCACAGAGCGCGCCAAACGTTGCCCAGTGCACGTAATCACGCATATATTCGCGCAACGTTTCGCCCCAGTGCCCCTGTGCGCACACATGCTCAGCGAAGACGATCGGCAGCGGCGAGATGCACTGCAACGAGAACCCGCGTTTGTAACTCTTCGTCGGATCAGTCTCGTAGAAGGCCTCAGAGGAGCATTCGGGCGGTGGGGCTTTGTAGGACCTGATCTCTTCGTCGTAGCGTCCCGTCGTTTGCGGGGCACCCTGAACCATGACGTAGCGGCCGACTTGGTCAAAGTCATTGCAGAGGCCGTTGGGAAATTGTGGACAGGCCGAGTTGAGCAGCAGTCGTGGCGTCTCGATGGAGTACCCGGCTACTGCCACCAAGCGGGCTTTCTGGCGGTACTCGCTGCCTTCGTGGAAGTAGACAACCCCAGTCGCCCGTCGCTGATCATCGATCTCGACGCGGCTTACCATGCAGTCGGGTCGGATCTCAGCACCATGAGCCAGCGCGTCCGGGACGTGCGTGATCAAGGGCGATGCCTTGGCGTTGACCTTGCATCCTTGCAGACAAAACCCTCGATAGATGCAGTGAGAACGGTTGCCGAAGCGTCCGTTGGCAATGGCGACCGGCCCGACGCGCACGTCGATGCCCGTTGCCAACGCGGCACGTTGAAAGGCTTGCCCGTTGGCGCCCATTGGATGTGGCGAGTGCGGGTACCGATGTGCATCGCCCCACGGCCAGTTCTGTCCTGCCACCGGCAGCTCAGCTTCCAGAAGCTCGTAGTACCTCTTGAGATCGCGGTACTCGATGGGCCAGTCGGCACCGACGCCGTCATTCGTGAGCGTGCGGAAATCAGAAGGATGAAAGCGGGGCGCATAGCCCGCGAAATGCACCATGGAGCCTCCGACGCCCCGCCCCGAGTTGTTGCTACCGAGCTCGACAGGATGCGAGCCCGAGATGACGCGAGGTTCGTTCCAGTACAGCTGGTGCGATCCGGCCTCGTCACTGACCCAGTCCTTGTCGGGATCCCAGAAGGGCCCTGCGTCGAGGGCGACAACGCCCCACCCCCGCCGGGCCAGTCGCTGCGCCAGGACGGAGCCTCCGGCTCCGCACCCGACGATCACAATGTCGACCTCTTCGTCACGCCGATAGCGACGCATATCGCGGCGTAACTGGTGGTTCGTGCGAGAGCCGTCGTTCGGCAGAAGCCAGGCGGACTCGTTTCGTCTCCGGACGCCGTTCATCCGTGACGGCTCATTCGTCGTCCGGACCTTGGTGAGACGTGTCGGACGAGGACAACCCTTCGGCATGCCTCCTCCTGGCCGCCTCGGCCCGCTCCGCCCACGGCACCGGGTCCTCGGCGTCACGTTCTTCCACTTCCCACGGCTCGCGGGCTCCGAGGGCTAGATACTTGTAGCCGCGCGGATACGCCGGACCGCCGAAGCCGATTTCGTTCCAGGCCCACGGATGCGCATAGAAGGAGCTGCAGGCGTAGCGCATCCACAAAGAGAAGAGGCGTGAGGCTGGCAGCCCATGCCATGCTCCTTTACACAATCGCACCTCTTCGATGATGTCGCGTTGTTCCCTGGGATCGAGTTGCGCGAACGGCCGTCCGAAGTCGCTCAGCGCCGAGTCGTTCAGCGCCGAGATGGAGTGACGCCATGCCTCCGGATCATCAGGCAGGTCCTCGTAGCGGAAACCATCGCCACGCCGTTCAGCCAGGCGCTTGTCGATGACCTCGAAGACGGGCACGCGTGGGTCTTCGTCTTGAGCCAAGAGCCGGTCGAGCAGCGCGCGAGCGGCGGGTTCCTCCTCGGCGGTGAAGAACTGCGGCGGGTCAGAGGGATCAAGCCGGGCCGCCACTACCGACGTCGTGACCTGGTCCCACGCCGGCTGCTGTTGCATCACGTCGTAGCCCGGAAATCGCTGCTCAGCCGAGCCCGGAGTGAGCCCCACTCGTTATCTCTCCCGGCGGAGAATCGAGGCGACGAGGCCCATGCCACCAACCAGGCCGAAGAGGAGCGGCGCGAAAGTGGGTGGGCCCATCTCGGCGTTGTAGATCGCGAAATTGCGTCCGAACCCTCCTGGACGTTGGGCGATACCGCGGAGGTGAAGGTATTCGCCCTGCATGCTGTTGAACAGGACAACGCTCGAGATAAGCGGCAGAAACGTCTTCGCTGCCCGCTTGGAGAAGACGCCGGCGATCCCGGCCGCGGCCATGGCCGGGGTAAGGGCCACTGGAACCCACATCATCCGGTTGGCGAAGCTGGCACGGTCGTGCTCGAGCCATATCTCGACACCGGTGATGAGCGCACCGACGCCGGTGAGTCCAGCCAGGCTCTGCTCGAAGCGACCGTGGCGGACGTTCTGGAGGAGCCGATCGATACCGATGAGACCTTCCACGGCACTCAAGCCGTTGCCCTTCGTCGAGGGCCGAACCTTGGCGGCGAGCCTCATGCGCGCATCTCGGTCACCTTGTCCCGGAACAGGGTGCTGGCGATGGTGGCCTTCCGAGGTTGTCCGGCCAAGAAGGCCTTGACGAAGCCCTTGGCCTGCTCATATTCCACCTTGCCGGGCATCGGCGGTTCGTCCGGATTGACCAACACGTCGACCAATGCTGGCCCTGGGAAGGAGAGCGCCTCCTTGATGGCGCTCTCGACGTCATCAGCATTCTCGACCCGGATGCCCTTTCCGCCACAGGCCTCGGCCCACGGTGCAAAGTTGGGCGCTCGTCCGAAGCGAATGCCGTATTCGGGATACCCGAGCACGAGCTGCTCCCACATGATTTGGCCAAGCGACGCGTTGTTGTTGACGATCACCTTGATCGGGAGGTCGTAACGACACGCCGTCGCGAACTCCGCCATGAGCATGGCGAACCCCCCATCGCCGACGAATGCGATGCATTGGCGGCCCGGATGGGCGATCTGGTTGGCGATCGTGTAGGGCAGTCCGGGAGCCATGGTGGCGAGGTTCCCCGACAGATAGAAGGCGCGCTCGTCCCGAATGGTGAAGTGGCGGGCGTCCCTGAGTCCGATGTGAGGATGGCATCACTGTCGGCCAGTTGATCGATGACATGCATCAGATACTGCGGCTGGATCGGATCCGCTTCGATCGACTCAAGGGCGTGCATTCTGTCGCGCCAGGTGCCCATCTTCTCTTGGAGGTCTTCGAGGAACGTCCGTTCAGAGGACTCGTCGAGATGCGGCAACAGAGCCGAGAGGCCAGCGGCCGCATCGGCAATCATGGGCACCTCGGTGGCGATGCGGTTGCCGGCCCGGATGGGGTCGGCCTCGATCTGCACCACCTTGCACTGCCCTGGTTCAGGCAGGTACTTGGTGTACGGGAAGTTCGTCCCAACCATGAACAGGGTGTCGCACCCCTCCATGGCGTCGATTGCCGGCGCGGTCCCCAAGAGTCCGATACCGCCGATGCAGAGCGGGTGGTCATCAGGGATGACCGCCTTCCCGGGCAGCGTCTTGATGACCGGGCTGCCCAGACGTTCGGCCGTCTGCAGTACCTCGTCTCTCGCGCCGAGCGCTCCAGCCCCGACCAGCATGACCACTTTGGAGCCCGCGTTCAGCACCTCTGCCGCCGCGAGAACATCCTCTTGGCGGGGCAGCCCCGAGGCAGGCAGATAGATGGGCGCGGTCGGCTGATTGACCGCCGGTGCCGGGGCGCTCCACGGGTTGGCTCCGGCCTCCGCGATCTGAATATCGGTGGGAATGGTCAGATGGGCGACACCCCGGCGTGTGAGGGCATGGCGGATTGCGATGTCGACCAGTGACGGCAATTGCGCCGGCACGTGGATCATCTCGTTGTACTCGGCGACGTCGATGAACAGCTTCTCGAGAGCGACCTCCTGCTGATAACCGGTCCCCAGCATCTGGGTCTCCTGCATGCCGGTTATCGCGAGGACAGGGACATGATCGAGCTTGGCGTCGTAGAGCCCGTTCAGCAGATGGACGGCCCCCGGGCCTGAGGTGGCGAGGCAGACCCCGAGGCGGCCGGTCGACTTGGCGTACCCGGTGGCCATGAAGGCTGCGGCCTCTTCGTGATGCACGAGGACGAAGCGGATTCTGTCCTGTCGCCGCAGGCCCTCCATGATCCCATTTATGCCGTCGCCCGGCAGTCCGAAGATCGTGTCGACCCCCCACTCGGCCAGTCTTTCGAGGATCACTTCCGAGGCGATTTTCGACATGTACCCTGCTCCGTTCCGCAGCCTGGGTTGGGCGCTAACGAAATCGGTACTACCCCGGGGCAGAGCGCTCCAATCCCTGCAATGGGCGTCGGGAGCATCGGCGGTTTCGTCGGGAGGTTGCGCGGGCATGAGAGACAGGCCGGCACGAGACTGGCTCGACGGAGGAGCCGACAGTGACAGATGGAGACTCATCGAGTGCGGTGCCTTCCGAGCAGCGCAACTCCCTCCCCCACGAACTGCGCGATTACGCACTCCTGGCCGACGGCCAGCGCGGGATCTTGGCGGATCCAGACGGTGAGCTTGCCTGGATGTGCTTTCCGACGTGGTCGGCTCCGGCCGTCCTCGCCAGCCTGCTTGGTTCCGGAGGCTCATATCGGATCCGGCCAAAAGGACGCTATGTGCCCGGAGGCGCCTATGAGGATGGCACGCTCATCTGGCGCCAACGCTGGGTAACCGACAACGGCGTCATCGAGTGCCGCCAGGCCCTGGCCTATCCCGGGCGCCCGGACCGCGCGGTGATCTTGCGACGTGTGACGGCCCTCGATGGCGACGCCAGCCTGTCGGCCTTCGTGGCCCTCACCGGCGACTACGGACGGAGGCGCAGTGGTCCCTGGCACCGTGACGACCCTGCCAGTGCTTGGGAGACATCGGTCAATGGAACCCACGCCCGATGGAGTGGCGCCACATATGCGGTGCCGGTCGAGAGCGCCGACGGCCCGGCGATCCTCCTGGATCTCCGTTTAGGTCGCGGCGACACGCACGATTTCGTGCTCGAGCTGCAGCGCACGCCTTTCCAAGTCCACGACAGAGCCGAGGCAGACGACCTCTGGCGCCAAACGGCCAAGAGTTGGGCCGAGAGCATTCCGCAGTGTCGTGAGATACCTGCTGGGCGCGACGTGCGCCAATCCTTCGCCACCCTTCGCGGCCTGACCGACCCAGACGGCGCGACGGTGGCTGCGGTCACGACGGCTCTGCCCGAACGGGCCGAGGCGGGCCGCAACTACGACTATCGCTACGGCTGGATCCGCGACATCTGTTACATCGGTCATGCCGGAGCGGCCGTCGAAGGTGGCGAAGCCGTGCTTGACGACGCGGTGCATTGGGTCTGCGCCCGCGTGCTTTCGGACGGAGTCTCCACGGCGCCGGCGTACCGGGGTGACGGCAGTCCTGTCCCGGAACCCCTTTCCCTCGGGTTGCCCGGCTACCCCGGCGGCTCCGACGTCGTCGGCAATCGGGTCCGAAATCAGTTTCAGCTCGATCTCTTCGGCGAGGTCCTCCTCCTTCTGGCGAACGCCGCCTCGCACGACCGCCTCGACGCCGATGGCTGGGACTCCGCTGAATTGGCCATCCGCGCCATCGCCGAGCGCGCTGGCGAGAAAGAGCACGGGATCTGGGAGATCGGGCCCGATCACTGGACACACAGCAGGCTCATCTGCGTCGCCGGTCTGCGGGCGATCGCCGACCACGCCCCGGCGTCGCGGCACATCACCAGGGCCCTGTCACTAGCCGATCACCTGCTCGGGTTGGCCGATCGCACCGCCCTGCACCCCTCAGGCCGTTGGCAGCGCTCACCGAGCGATGCACGCGTCGACGCCTCCCTTCTCCTCTCCGAGATTCGCGGGGCCGTCTCGCCCAAGGATCCCCGCTCCGTGGCCACCCGCCTGGCCGTCATCGACGAGTTGTGCGAGGACGATTACATCTACCGCTATGCCAAGCCGGGCGAACCGCTCGGGCAGAACGAAGGCGCCTTCTTGATCTGCAACTTCTGGATGTCCCTGGCTTATCTCGGGTGCGGTGAGACCACCAAGGGGGCCCAGTATTTCGAGAGGACCCGGGCATCGTGCAGTTCGAGCGGTTTGTTCTCGGAGGAGTACGACGTGGCACAGCGGCAGTTGCGAGGCAACCTGCCCCAGTCCTTCGTGCACGCCCTTTTGATCGAGACCGCGGCGGCAATTGGCCGGGGCTGACGTGTCAGTCCGCGTGGAGGACGTCGCCACCCGCACCTACACGGTGCCGACCGACCAGCCCGAGGCCGACGGGACGCTCGAGTGGCGGGCGACCACGATGGTGACAGCCGAAGTCCGTGCCGGTGGGGCAACGGGCCTCGGGTGGACATACGGATCCCGAGCGTCTCAGACCATCATTGAGGACCTTTTGGCCGAGGCCGTCGTCGGCTCGGACCTCCTCGGCACGGCGGCCTCTCACGAGCACATGGTCCGAGCCTGTCGGAACATCGGTCGGCCGGGCGCGGTCAGTTGTGCCATCTCCGCCGTCGACATCGCTTTGTGGGATTGCAAGGCGCGCCACCTGGGCCTTTCCCTGGCGGACCTCTTCGGACGGTGCGCGGATGAGGTTGCCATTTACGGGAGCGGTGGCTTCATCACGTACGACGAAGCGACGGCACAAGCCCAACTCGAGCAATGGGCGGGCGACTGGGAGATCCCCAGGGTGAAGATCAAGATCGGTGAGGCCTGGGGGGCTCGGCCTGAGCGCGACCTAGCCAGAACCGCGTTCGCCCGGGCGGTCATCGGTGATGACGTCGCCCTGTTCGTCGACGCCAACGGCGGCTACAGCCGCAAACAGGCAGTCCGGATGGGCCGTGCATTGGCCGAGGAGGCCGACATCTCCTGGTTTGAGGAGCCGGTGTCGTCAGACGATCTCATCGGCCTCCGAGTCGTCCGAGACGCAATTGACGTCGATGTAGCTGCGGGAGAATACGGCTACGACGAGACCTACTTCGGGCGCATGGTGGCAGCCGAGGCGGTGGACTGTCTGCAGATCGACGTGACTCGCTGCGGCAGCTACACCTCATGGCTCCGAGCAGCGGCTGTCGCCGGCGCGCAGGGCCTGGAGATATCGGCGCACTGCGCCCCGAATTTGCACGCCCACGTGGGCCTGAGCGTCCCCCACATGCGCCACATCGAGTACTTCCATGACCACCACCGCATCGAAACCTTGCTGTTCGACGGTGCGCTCGATCCACGGGGAGGGAACCTTGTCCCGAACCTCGACGTCCCGGGTCACGGGATGACCCTCAAGGAGTCGACGGCCGCGCCCTACCGACGCTGATGCAGCTGCACGCCTCCCCTCCTTGAAACGGTTTGCCTGCACCGAACTCGGGGAAGGCAACCAAAGAGACTGCAGGAGGTGGCATGACCGAAATAGGAGCATTTTTATCGAGTGAGGAACACGGCCCGGCCGCACTGGTGGACCCAGGCCAAGCTGGCTGAGGAAGCAGGACTGCATCCGATCTTCATCTCGGACCACTTTCACCCGTGGATCGATCGCCAGGGTGAGAGCCCGTTCGTGTGGAGTGTCATCGGCGCCATGAGCCACGACGTCACACAAGGTCACCACCGGCGTCACCTGCCCGACGGTCAGGATTCACCCGGCGATCCTGGCGCAAGCAGCAGCCACCTCACAGCTCTTGCTGGACGGCAGGTTCGTCTTCGGGGTCGGTTCGGGCGAGGCTCTGAACGAGCACATCCTGGGCCACCGGTGGCCCCCGGTCGACACCAGAACTCGAGATGCTCGAGGAGGCCGTCGAGGTCATCCGCGAGCTCTGGGAGGGTGGGCTGGTCACCCACCACGGTCGTTACTACACGGTAGAGAATGCCCGCATCTACGCGATACCCAACTTGCCGCCGCCCATCCTCGTGTCGGCTTTTGGTCCTGCAGCGACGGACGTGGCGGCCCGCATCGGCGACGGTATCGTGACGGTGCAGCCCGACGGCGAACTCCTGGATCGATACCGCGAGAACGGCGGGAAGGGTCTTGCCATCGCTGCCCTGAAAGTCTGCTGGGACCAGGACGAGCAAGTGGCCCGCAAGCTGGCCCACGAGCTGTGGCCCACAGGAGGAGTCGAGGGCCAGCTTGCCCAGGAGTTGGCTTTGCCCTCTCACTTTGAGGCCGCTGCCGCCAACGTCACTGAGGAGATGGTGGCCAAGCAGGTCGCCTGTGGTCCGGACCCGGAAAGGCACGTGGAGGCGGTCAACAAATATCTCGAAGCGGGGTTCGACGACGTGTACATCAATCAGATTGGCCCCGACCAAGAAGGGTTCTTTCGCTTTTACGAGCGGGAACTTCGATCACGGTTGGGGGTCTAAAGGCTGAGGCTACGCCCCGGAGATCGAGCCGCGGACATAATACCTCTCGCGTCACGCCAGCAGCCAACTCGAACCAGAGCGGGGTCGGCACCCTCGTGGGCCTAGGTAGGGTAGCTAACTCTCAGACCCTTTGTCCTCGCGCTCCTGCGACTCTTCGACCTCCTGAGGGGTCGCTGCTTCGCGGTAAGCCGGTGAATCTGTTGGGGCATTGCCTACGGGTGCGGGCTCTTCTGATGCGGGGGAGTCTTCCATCGGTTGTCATGACCTGGTAACTACCCCGTGCAGCCCCAACCATTCCCACGGGAGCGTCTTGTCGCTCCCAACAGGGAGTCGTCGTTGTCAGACTAAAGGCGCCCATGCCGGAAGCCCGCCGTTGCAAACGGATGGTGGCGATAACTCGGGGCTGGGTCAGTTCGCGCCAGCAGCTGAGACCACATGCTCAGACCGCCGCGGCCGAGGCCGCGACGGTCCTGATGACCCACGGTTTCGCGTTGTGCCGCGGTTTCCCAAGCTGCTTCCCACCCTGACGGACTCGCCGCTTGGACGGCTTGAACGATGTGTCTGGCAAACATTCCGCGGTCAGATGCCTTTGAGGGCGTCGCGCGTCTTGTCGAAGAGCGCGGCGATGGGCCCCAGCACCTTGTTACCGGGCGGCGTGTCGGGGGCATTGGGATGCGGATGCGTGGGGGCTGACGACTTCGCTTTCTCGTAACGAGTGCCGAGCTGCACTTGCTCTTCCGGACGCTCAAGTGCGCGGAGAAGGGGAAAGATATTCTCTTCCTCTGCCTCGGCGTGCTCAAGCACCCCGTGGTGGAGCTTCTCGAGCTTTTGCTCGAACTCGGCACTTGTGGGATCGAGCTTCTCCATCTCAGCCAACAACTCTTCGGCCTCCGCCTGCTCCTTGAGGCGGGGTTCTACCTCACGCTCGCCATCTGGGGCGTCGGAGCGGATTGCCGGGTAGACCACGACCTCTTCGGCCACCTCGTGTTGAACCAACGTTGGTACCAATTCCCAGAAGAAGCCCTCACGCTGATCTGGTGCAGCAGAGCTGATCTTTTGTAACCGTTGTTTCGCCTCGGCGTGATCTTCGAGCAGAAGGTCGACGATGTCCTTGGTGTTTGCAGTCATGGATTGCCCTTTCTCAGATTTGTTTTGGAGCGCGACTCAGGACCAGCAGCATCCGTCGGCAGTTAGTTTCCACGAATCTGCGAGAGCGCACGGCATCCGTGTTCTTGGCGCCCACGCGACTAATCCTGCATAGACGGATTCGGCCGGCCCGGTCACTGCGGACGAACTCAAACGGCTTCTCGAGACAGCTCATTTCTTTTCGTCAGCGAGGTCATGCCCGCGACTCATTCCGCCGAAACGTCCACAACAGGCGATCTGCCACGGTCTGGCTGCCTGTGAGAATGCCGTCTAATTCGTCGTGTGTCTCCTCGGGGGCGGATGGACGCGCTGTTAGCTGCTGAACCATTCGTCCGACGCTCGTGACCACGACACGCTCTGCTATCGACGAGATAACAGCCTCTTCGACCTCTCGATAGGCGCGGCTTCCTCGCTTGAGACGACTTTCGAGCTCTCCAAGCCGGGTGGTTGCTTCAGGGAAGACCCGATCGTCTCTCCCTCTTCGAATCGATCGACGAGGCGCTGATCGATAGCAAAAACGGCTGACCAGACCATCCCGATGGGACAGGTACTCATCACCCGATCGTGCCAGGTCGTCCGCCACACGGGCGAGGCGCTGGTGAAGACCATTGCGCTCGCCCAAGGAGGCGGGACTGCGGAGCAAGCCCAGGTCGTGGCCGCCGAGTGCGTGACCCTGGCAGAGACCAAGGACCACCTCAACTGGGAACTCATCGGCGAGGTCGTCAAGCGCCTTACCGGCGACGCCGCCACGGTGTTGCGGGCCGCCTACAAGGAAGTCGAAGAGCAAGAGGACAAGCACCTCTACCACAACAGCGGCTGGGCTCGTGAGCTGTGGATCGAAGGACCTGGACTGCCGGCGGTGCTTCCGCCGCCCGAAGAGCAAAGGAGGTCAAGACGGCCATCGGTGCCGCCAGGGCCAAGCAGGCCCGCCACGACATGACCTGACCGCTCGTCCCATATCAGCCCAGCAAGAGAGGGGACAGCCATGCCAGGCACCCGAGCCAACGTCAAGAATGAGAAACAGTACGAGGCACTCAAGCACAAGGGGATGTCCAAGCAGCGGGCTGCGAAGATCGCCATCTCCCCGGACGCTTCGAAGAAGGGCGGCAAGAAGTCCGGCTCTGAAGGCAACGCCAAGCAAGGTGGAACGACCGCCCAGCACAAGACCGCTGGGCGCAAGGGAGGCCGTGCTGCGGCAAAGAAGAGGTAGGGGCCGTCGCCCAAGGTTCGAAAGAGCAACTAGACCGAAACGCCAGATTCCCGCCGACTACGAGGCGACCGCGGAGACGCGCTCAGCTAACGAATGGTACGAAGGCGCGATCGTCTCCCACCAACCAGTGCAGTACTTCGGCGACGGTACGCCGGCGCCTCCGTTTCGACGATTTCGTCCTTCCTTCGGGTCGGCCAATATCGATCTACGGAAGTGCAGAAGAGCGAGTCACGAGCGTCCGCCAGATCGTCTCGGCATCAAGGGTTGGGCCCCCCTTTGGCTGCCAGTCGAACGGTACGTAAAGCGCCACCTCGAACAGGACGAACAGCTATGGCAGGTGCGCACGCATGACGGCCAAAAGTGCAGTGTCGTCATCTCCATCATCGGCAACGTCGATGATCTGCTTGCAGATGTCTTGGGGTATCCGGTCGGCCGTGACCGCCATTTTGGCGAGCATTGCCATGGCATCGTCTATTCGCCATGTACGTTCCCGCAGTGCCCCATCGGTGTAAAACAAGAGGACGTCGCCTCGATCCAGCCATGCAAGGTGGGCCGTCGCGGGCGCGCCATCCGTGATCCCAAGGAGCGGGTTGGGAGAGACCGGTACATAATCTGCCCCCCAGGCTGAAACGAGCAACGGAGGCGGATGACCTGCAGATGCCATCTTCAACTGGCCGGTTGCTGGGTCGTACAAACCAACGATCATCGTGGCCGTCCTGGTGAAGCCAAGAACGGTCCAGTCTGAGCGAAGCTCGTCGACGACCTGTTCGGGGCTGAGGCCCCGGACAGCGAGCGTCCTTATTGCGCCTCGTAGCTGGCCCATCTCCGCAGCTGCTCCTCGATCATGGCCCTCGACGTCACCGATCGCAACCCATGTGCGGCCATCTGGTAATGGCACGACGTCGTAGAAGTCACCTCCAACTTCGAGCGCTTGTGATGCCGCGGAGTAGCTGGCGTGGATCGTCAACCCCGAGGCTATTGAAGGCACGTCAGGCAGGAGCGCGGCCTGCAGGAGGCGAGACGTCAATGAGGCTTCGTCAAGTTGCTTCGCCTTCGCGACAATGGCACCCACCTGCTTGCCAAGTCCCTCGGCCAAGCTCACATCCTCCGGGGTGAAGCTTCTAGAACACGACACGAGGGTCAATGCTCCAATGGTCTGTGGCGAATTCACGATGGGGACGACAACGTAAGACCGGAATCCAAGCGTCTTGGTGAGCTGGAAATGGTCTTCGTCATGAGTGGTAGAACGCAAGAACTCGTCTGACATGGTTGCCGACCAATCGGACGAGCCCATCTGCAATACCTGGGATGCCGGATGATCGCTGTTCGCAGCAGGAGGAAACTCAACTCGGAGACGGTCGACAAGGCCTTGTCTCTTTGGATCGCGGTGGCGGGCGATCACTCGGTCAATCTGATCATTGTCGGTGACCATATCGATCAGACACAGATCGCCTAGAGCTGGCAAGGCAGCCTTCGCCAGTTCGTCCAGGGTCGCAACGAGGTCCGTCGCCCTAGACATAATGCGCGCGGTTTCCGCCAAGAACCTGGATATCCGGGCGACGCGGCGTTGCTCTTCGAAAAGGCGAACACGTTCAATCGCCATCGCAACCTGGTCGGCAAGTATTTCAAGCAGTTCAGCATCATCGTCGCTGAAATGCGCAACCTCCGTGCTGCCTGCGTGCAGAACGCCCAAGACCCGTCCCTCTGAAACAATCGGAACCGCGACGACGGATTGAAGGCCCCGGTCGTGAAGTGTAGGAGAGACGAGCTTGATGGTTGAAAGGTCATGGACGACGAGGGGAGCCTTGGAGAGAAGCACCCGGCCGGCCATTCCTTCGCCTGCGGGAATCCGAAGAACCACCGTCGTATCCTCCCCAAGGCCAAGCGAAGTCCGCGTAATCAACGCCTCCTCAGCAGGATCCGCCTCCAGGATCGAGATTTCGTCTGCGTCGAGCACCGGCTGCATGGCCGTGAGGAGCAATCGATAGAAGCCGTTAAGGCTTTCGACAGTGACCGCCGAGCCCGCCGCCTCCGTTAGGTCTCGCCACCAGAGTGCAGCCGAATCCCCCAGGGCTCGGACGGCTCGCTGAATGGACAGGAGGCGTTCGACTTCATTGGTTCGACGCTCGTCCTCTGAAACAGCGATGCAGCCAAACTCTTCGTGGTGTGTCGTGATCATCACCAGGAACCTCCCGTCGCTGTTAGCCCTCACTTTCTTAGAGCGCTGCTGCTGGGAGAATTATTAGCACTCGAAGACTGAGAGTGCTAGACCCCTCGTCGCCGTCGACACCAGCCAAAACGAACGAGGGACCCTCCCTTGGAGCGGTCCCTCGTTCGGAGCTATTCAGTTGTGGAACCCTCGGCGCACCGCGCTTATACCGTTTCTCGTATGGGGAAACGCAGCAGGAGCTGGAACCATCACTGCCAGGACCCTCCTGGGATCTGACTCTTTACGTGAGTCGTCCAGGTCCCACGCACTCGTTTCGTCATTGACGGATTCTCATGCGCGAGCCCGAGGGCTTCTCAGTTGAAACCCGACCATCTCCAAGGCGGTGAACGTTCCATCAACGGAAACCTCCTTTGCTGCTGAGTGCTTCAGTTGTTGGTTCGGTCACGAAGACCGTCGACAAGGAAATTCATAACCATCGGCGCGCCTTTGTGCAAGACCTTTGACCAGGGAAAATTCAGCCCAAAAGCGCTGTCCCGCTTGGAAACCCGGCGCTCTAGGCGCTCTAGGTGGGTGGTGTCTTTCGCGTGATCGGGCACGCTGACCGCGTGGCGTTCGATTCGCGATCTTGGTCCGGATCTGAGAGAATTACAACCTTGTAGTTCTCGATCTGGAGGGACCGATGACGCTCGGCGTGGCGAACAAACAGGGCGACCTGTTCGACGACGTGACCAGGTTCTGCGACGAGACGCTCGAGGCACACTCGATCTACGCGTTCTTGCACCGTGAGCGGGAGCGCCTCTTCCCCGACGAGGCCTTCGCCGACCTCTTCGAGGACTCGGGCCGGCGCTCGGTGCCGCCCTCGGTCGTGGCCGTGGCCATGGTGCTCCAGCGTCTCGAGGGGCTCTCTGACCGCGAGGCGGTCGAGCGCTACTGCTTCGACACCCGCTGGCGCTACGCGGCGGGCGTCGGCGGCTATGACACCGAAGGGTGGACGAGATTCGCCCATACCGTGCTCGTCGACATGCGCGAGCGCCTGCGCCACTCGGTCGCTCCCAACCGCATCTTCGACGTCACCCGCGACGCGGCCAAAGAGGCCGGACTCGTCGGACGCAAGCGCGTATTGGACTCGACTCCGCTCTATGACGCGGTGGCCACCATGGACACGGTTACCCTCATCCGCTCGGCCATCCGGGGAGTGCTCAAGGTGGCCGATCCCGAACTGGCCGCCGAAGTGCGCGAGGTCATAAAGAGCGGTGACGACTACGCCACCTCGGCCAAGCCCCAGATCGACTGGGACGACCCCGCCGCCCGTGACGCCCTGATCGATTCGCGGGCCAAGGACGCCCATGGGGTCCTGTTGCTCCTCGAAGGAAGAGAGCTTGGTCCCGACCTCGCCCAGGCCGTCGCTCTGTTGGCCACCGTCGTCGGCCAGGACATCGAAGAGGATGCGGGGGGCACCTTTCGCATCGTGCGGGGCGTGGCGGCAGACCGGATCATCTCGACGGTCGACCCCGAGGCCCGCCATGGGCACAAGACCCAGGCCAGGGGCTTCGACGGCTACAAGGGTCACGCCGCGGTGGATCCGGACTCAGAGATCATCACCGAGACCGTCGTCACCCCGGGCAACGTGGGCGATGCCGCCGTGGCCGAAGAACTCGTCGCCGACCTCTTGGCCGACGACGAACGCAGCCCTGGGGCGCCAAGGGTTGACGAGGAGTCCGAGGACGATGGCGCGAGCGTCGATGGAGACGAACAGGCCACCGTCTATGGCGACAACGCCTATGGGACCGGGCCGTTTCAAGAGCGACTCGAAGACGAGGGCATCGAGTCGAGGTGCAAGACCCAGAAGCCGACGGCCGCAGGCAGCCTCTTCACCAAGGACCGCTTCGAGGTGAACCTCGAGGACGACACCGTCACCTGTCCCGCGGGCGCGACGGTCACGATCCGCCGTCACCGCGACGGCGGCGGCATGGCCTACTTCGGCGACGCCTGCGCTGGCTGCCCTCTGCGCGAGCAGTGCACGAGGTCGACCGCCGGGCGCACGATCAGCATCGGGGCCCACGAAGCAGCGTTGGCCCGGGCCCGCCAGCGTCAACGCGACCCGGGGTGGCAAGACGACTACCGCACGACGCGCCCCAAGGTGGAGCGAAAGCTCGCCCACCTCATGCGCCGCCGACACGGAGGCCGCCGAGCTCGGGTCCGCGGCACCGTCAAAGTCGGCGCAGACTTCAGTTTGCTGGCCGCCGCCACGAACCTGGCACGTCTGGCCGTCCTCGGCGTGCGGCGCAGTGTCGAAGGGCGCTTGCAGGTGGCCTGAGCGCCAATTGCAGCCTTTCCGGACGTCCTGGGCGCTTGTCCCGCTCGCCTGGCGGTCTGCGGGTCGCCTGCCGGCCCCGGCCACCGCACCGACACGATCCGCCGTGGGCCGCGTGGTTCTGCGGATCAGTCCGTCCGGTGGATACTGACCCGTTTCACACCACCCACCTAGGGCATCCCTTTCCCGCCGGGCATTCGCAGGTCGACGTGAAAGGCGTCGTAGTACGCCTCGTAGATGAGGTCCGATTCGCGGGCTCGTTGGTGGCGAAGGCTGGTCAGCACCCAGCCGAGGCGCTGGCGGACATCGGCGTAGTCGACGCTGCTGCCCTCACGTTCTTTGAGCTCCTCGCGCAGCGAAGCGATCGTGTCGCGGACCTTGCCGCACTGGAGCCGAAGGGCACGCGCGCGATTGCGCAGTCTCGGCTGGTTGTGCGACAGGTCCGAGAGCAAGCTGTCGGGCCGCCGCGCGTTCTCGGCCTCCTCCGCCGTCGCCGCCTCGAGGACCGAGAGTGCTTCGAGCACCTCGTCGCGCCAAAGTTCCTCTCTTCCCGGCGCGGCCTCTCCAAGAGCCGCTTCGAGGCGATGCATGGCCTCGAGGGTCCTGTCGTGATCAGCTCGCCTGGCGTCGAGCCCGCTTCGCTGCTGATCACTGAAACCTTCGTCGCCCGAGTTGCCTTGCATGGCGCCACCTACCGATCGCGCAGTTGCTTTCGCTGGTCCTCGATCTGAGCATCGAGGTGCTCGATGATGGCCCGCATCTCGGCGAGCTCGGTTTCAAGGGAGAGGACGCGCTTGACCCCGGCCAGATTGAGACCTGATGTGGTAAGGCCGGCAATCAGACGGAGCCGTTCCACGTCGGCGCCGCTGTAGCGCCGAGTTCCCCCATCGCTGCGCTCGGGCTGCACGAGACCCTCGCGCTCGTAGATGCGCAGTGTCTGGGGATGCAGGCCGGCCAGGTCGGCCGCCACCGAGATGGCGAACACGCCACGATCCGAATCTGGCCAGCCCATCAGCGTCTCCACCACGAGTCGAGGATCTCAAAGAGGAGCGTCGTAAAGCCGGCCGTCCCTTCTTCGCTGCCCGACGACGGGCCGGTGTGCACCGGGCCGGCACGGAGGGGCATCTCCCGCACGCTCTCCGACGTCGATGCACCCAGGACCGTTGGAGGGCGCGACGCCCGGGATTCGCCCTGCGTCGTCTCTTCGAACGCCGCGGCTGTGGTGCCGGTGGTGTATCGCTGCACTGGAATGCGGCGCCTACTCGGCCTGGTGCCGTCATAGGCCTGACGTCGCAGCGGGTCTCCCAGGACCTCGTAGGCCTCGGTGATCTGCCGAAAACGCACCGACGCCTCGGGGTCCTCTGGATGCGCGTCGGGATGGACACCGAGGGCCAAGCGCCGGTACGAACGGACGATCTCGCCGTGAGAGGCACCCGGACCTACCTCGAGACGACGGTAGTAGGTGCCGTCGGCGCTCCCGTCGGGGTCTCGAAACGGACTCATTATCTAAGCCACCTCTTGACAGATTTTCTTACCGGTTACTATCGTAACACCTGAGTCCCGCACCGCAAGGTGCGGTGTTCGGGATCACCGCTCAGTTCAGAGAACCAAGCCGAAAGGAGGAGCGGCGATGTTGATGCGTACCGATCCCTTTGGTGAACTCGACCGGCTTACCCAGCAGGTGCTCAACCGGGTTCCCCGACCAAGCGCCATGCCTATGAACGCGTACCGCAAGGGCGACGAGTTCTACGTCCAGTTCGACCTTCCCGGCGTCGACGCGGATTCGATCGACCTCGAAGTGGAGCAGAACGTGCTCACGGTGAAGGCCGACCGTCGGCCCGTCGTCGCGGAGGGGGCCGAGTTCCTGGTGAGCGAATGCCCGTCGGGCACCTTTACCCGGCAGTTGTTCTTGGGCGAGACCCTCGACCCGGATCACATCGAGGCCGACTACAGCGCCGGCGTGCTCACCCTCACCATCCCGGTGCACGAGGCGGCCAAGCCACGCAAAGTTGAGATCACCTCGAGCGACCACGACCGCGCCAAGCAGCTCTCTGCCGCATCCTAAAGAGCCATGACGGCCCGGCGCGAGCGGTTCCGCCGCCGCCCGCGCCGGGCACCTGAGCACCCCTATCGCAAGAGCGACTTCGTCACTGAGATCGCACCGCGGGCAGTCCCGATCCTGTTGCCGGTGCGGGCTGCGGGTGTCGACGATCCGGAGCTCAGGTCACTTCTCAACGAGCTCGACACCTCTCGACTCACCCGGATGAGGGAAAACGCTCGCCGGCTCAAGGCGGCCGGACATCTCCGCCCTAGCGTCTCAGTGGACGAAGCGGCCGACATTCTCTGGACGTACAGCTCTCGCGAGCTCTACGAGCTGCTCGTCCTTCGACGAGGCATGTCGCCTACGGTGTACGGGCGGTTCGCGGCCGACGCCATGATCGCCGCCTTACTTTGATGGTCGTCGAGACACGGGTCAGGGACCTCTCGATAACGCCGACTACCCGTGCCACTGGAGAAGGCCCTTCGACGACTCCTCTCACGTCGAGAACCAGCTCGAATTGCAAGCCCCGCAATAGGACACGAATAGGACACATTGCCCCACACAACAACGCGTGCCAGCCCGTGCCACCGCCCCACCATGAGCCATGTAGATTCGACATGCTGGTGTTGACGTGCACCTTTGCAAAACGGACTTCCAGCGTTCGAATCCCGCCACCTCCAAGGGTGCTCAGGCGCGTGCGTGAGCATCGTTGGAGGTGCGCTGACGCCGGGTGGCACAGATGTGGCATATTTGTAGTATGATTGTGGCATGAGTAGAGTTCGGCTCAGCACGACCGTCGATGAGCAGCTCCTCGAGGATGCTCGTCAAGCGAGAGCTGGAAAGCCTGATTCAGTGCTTATCGACGATGCTCTGGTCGCATTGTTGGCCAAGGATCGTGCCGCCGAAGTGGACGCCGCGTATGCGGCATATGACGAGCACCCACTCACAGAGGAGGACGCATGGGGCGACCTGGATTCCTTCCGTGAGGCCGCCGGCGCTTCATGAGCCCATTGCCGTCACGAGGCGACGTCTGGTGGTGTGAGCTGCCTGATATCGGTCGCAGACCTGTCGTCGTGCTGTCACGAGACGCTGCGATCCCTCGACTCCGCCGCACCCTCGTGGCTCCTTGCACTACGACGATCCGTGGACTGCCTAGCGAGGTGGTGCTCGATCCGGGCGAAGATCCTGTTCCACGACGCTCCGCGGTGAATCTAGATTCGATCGAAAGTGTCGCGGTCGCTGTCCTTGTCGAACGAATCGGGCGCCTTGCTGACATAAGGATGCATGAGGTCTGCGCTGCACTCGAGGTGGCCGTCGATTGCGGATGAGTAATCGCCGAACGCTGAGCCGTTGGCACTCGCCGAAATCGCGTCGAAACTGACCAACGAATGAGACCTCGCCACAGGACACCGATCGGACACAGTTCGCTCAGCCATAACTGGTGCCAGCTCGTGACAACCGATGCCAGCCGGTGCCTCTTCGTTCACCGTCCCCCAGCTAGAGTCGAAAACAATGGCGTTGACGTGCAGTTTTGCGGTACGGCGTCGCACCGTTGGAATCCCGCCACCTCCACCAACAGGGCAACCCAAATAAGGCATGTTCGTAAGAGCACGCCTAACGAACTAACACCTATAGCTCCTCCAACCGTGTGACGGCGAGCGATCAGATCATCGGAAGGTGATCCGACCCAGCTCACACGGGCGTGTTTCGTCGCGCCGTCAATCGGGTACACAAATTGTTGGAACAGGTTGCAGCAATTTGGGCCCCGGGGGTTCGATGTCCGAGAGACTTCGTCACGGCCAGCCGCATGCAAAACCGGGTCGCTTGGGCGGGAGGGAACTCTCCCGGCGCCAATTCCTCGCCGCATCCGCAGGTGTGGCTGCTCTGAGTGCGATCGAATGGACGCCCATCTTTCGAGTGCCCGCAGCGAGCGCTCAGAGCACACTTCCCGAGCCCCCGAACTTTCCGTCGACAATCCCCCTCTACCAGCAAGCGTTTCAAAACTGGTCCGGAGAGGTCGTTCTTGAGAATGCATGGACCTGCGCTCCGACTACAGAATCCGACATCGTCACGCTCGCGAACTGGGCCTTTCCTGTGGGATACGAGGTCCGGGCCAGGGGCATGATGCACAACTGGTCGCCGCTTGTCATTCCTGTGGATTCCAGCGGTGCCAACCTCGTTCTGGCCGACACGACGCAGCACCTCACCTCGGTGGCCATTGATACCTCGGGCTCACCTTTCACGGTCACTGCTCAGACAGGGGTGACCATGGATGTGCTCCTTCAGGATCTCGAGGATGCGGGACTCGGGCTGACCGCCCACCCGGCTCCGGGAGACATCACGATCGGGGGTGTACTCGCCATCGACGGTCACGGCACCGCCGTCCCCGCCCAAGGCGAGACACCCATCCCCGGCCACACCTATGGCTCGGTGAGCAACCTGATCCTGTCTCTGACTGCGGTGGTCTGGAACTCGGCTCGAGGTCAGTACGTGCTGCAGAGCTTCGAACGTTCGGATCCGGCGATCAAACCCCTTCTAGTTCACCTCGGCAGGACTTTCGTCACGGAGGTGACTCTCCAAGTAGGCGCCAACACTCGTCTCCGATGCCAGAGCTTCACAGATGTACCCGCCAGCGCCCTCTTCGGGGCGCCCGGCTCGAGCTCGCAGACCTTCGACAGCTACGTACAGCATTCGGGCCGGGTCGAGACGATCTGGTTCCCCTTCACCACCGCCCCTTGGCTGAAGGTGTGGACGATATCCCCCGACCAACCATTGACCTCACGACATGTGAACGCTCCTTACAACTACGTGTTCGCCGACGTCATCCCGCACACTCTCTCCGACCTCATCAAGGAGATTCTCGACGGTGATGTCGCCATCACGCCCACATTCGGGCAAGCCGAGCTCGAGATCGTCACGGCAGGACTTCTCGCCACCCTGACGGGCGACATCTGGGGTTGGGCAAAAGACCTGCTGCTTTACGTCAAGCCGACCACCCTCAGGGTGACCGCCAACGGCTACGCCGTGTTGACCAATCAGGCAAACATTCAACAAGTCATCTATGACTTCACCACGTACTACGAGAGCCAGGTTGCCGCCTATCAGTCGGAGGGGAACTATCCGATGAACGGTCCCGTTGAGATCCGAGTGACCGGCCTCGACGACCCCTCCGAAGTCGAAATCGCTCCTGCGGTGACTCCACAGCTGTCGGCGTTGCGACCCCGACCGGACGAGCCGGGTTGGGACGTTGCCGTCTGGTTCGACATTCTCACTATGCCCGGGACTCCACTCTCAGACCAGTTCTACCGGGACATCGAACAGTGGATGTTCGCTCACTACACAGGGTCCTATGCCGCGGTTCGGCCCGAATGGTCCAAGGGTTGGGCCTATACCGATACTGCAGCGTGGTCCGATCCCACCATGCTCACCAACACCATCCCTACGGCCGTCAGCGCGGGGCAGGCTGCGGGAGACAACTGGGACACCGCACTGGCCACCCTCGATTCCTACGATCCCTATCGGGTGTTCAGTAATACCTTTCTCAACTCCTTCATGCCCTGAGAGGTGTGATCAACGGATCGCAGAGAGCAGCGGGCCGCGCCTCGCCTCATGTGTGGCGCGATCTCACGGACTGAGCATCATTTCGCATAACGAACTCCCCTCGTCACGGTTCAAGGCGAGATGGTCGACGGCATCGCGCATATTCTCACCGATGCGCTCGAGGAGTCGGGGTGCCCCCAAAACATTCGCACCGGGTCGCCTGGGAAAACCCCTCTAGCCGTCCAAAGCGGGATCGAATGGCCAGCCCCCTATCGGACACGAATAGGACACAGGCGCCAGGTACCACTGCGTGCCAACGATTGCCATCGAGTGCAGCTCCGACCCACCGAAGTCGCATGTAGATCGGACATGATGGCGTTGACGTGCACTTTTGCACAATGCGGTTCTACGGTTCGAATCCCGCCACCTCCAAGGGTGGTCAGGCGCGTGCGTGAGCATCGTTGGAGGTGCAGCGTCACTTCGTCGTGGGGCCTACTTCTTGACGTAGATACCGGCCAGATCGGTGTGGCACTGGCCTATCGGGGCCTGGACCGTTCCGCCTATCACGGTCTTGTTGTAGCCGATGATCGATGTTTGGAAAACGAGGGGAACTTCGGCCCCGATGGACATCGCAAGGGCTCCGGCCTTTTGCATCAGCGGCCCCTGCTGTTGAGCGGTTACGTATTCGAGGGCCTGTTTGATGTACGGGGCGAGCAGGGGATTGGCCGTACCGAAGTGCTGGGTCAGAAAGCCGATCGGTAGGAATTCGTTTTCGAAGTTGTTGGCGAGGTCAGGCCCGTTGGACAGCTGCTCAGTGAGGATTGCGTCGCCTTGGCCATTGATGTAGACGTCGGTCAAGAGGTCGGCAGGATCGAGCGTCTGCAACGCCATGCTGAACCCGGCTGCCTTCGCCTCCTGTTGTAGGAGCTGAGCAGCCTGATCCAGCCCGGGGTCGCCGCTTGGGACGACGAGCGTGAAGGAAACCCCGTGAGAGAATCCGGCGGCCTTCAGCATGGCCTTGGCTCTTGCTGGCTGATACGTGTACTTGTTTCCCACTGCTTTGTCGTAGCCCGGCGACCACGAGGGAAACGGCTGGTATGCCGGCTCACCGAGCCCGTCGTCGACGATCTTGTTGAGTGCGTCGCGATCCACCGCGTACTCCAGCGCAGCGCGCACCTTTGTGTTATTGAAGGGCGCCGCGTTCTGTCGCATCTGCAGGTCGACGTAATCGTAGGACTTGCCCACGACGACTGCAAGATTCGGTGCGGCCTTGACCGCCGCGACGTCATCAGGCTCGAGCGTCGTCATGTCGAATGCTCCCGTCTCGAGTCCTGAGACGAGCTGCGGGCCCTCTGAGGCTTGGACGAAATCGACGCCGCCGAGTGAATACTGGCCCTTGTTCCAGTATTGCGGGTTGGCCACGAGGTCGATTGAGGAGCCCTGAACGTAACTTTTCAAGACGAAAGGTCCGGCTCCGACCGGCTTCCTTCCATCCGAACTGATGGTGCTGGGATCGTAGATAGTTCCGTCGGAGTGGTACATGGCTTGGACGACGTCTCCAGGAATCGGATTGGAGAGGTTCAGGACCAGGGTGAGAGGATTCAACACATCGATCGTCGAGATCGCGGTCAGTGTGGTGAGCAACGGGCTCTGCCGGCTGTACAGCAGGCTCGTCTTGATGGCGCCCGCGTCGACCGGGTCACCGTTGGAGAACCTCACACCTGGTCGGATATGCAATGTCACTGTGTTCGATGTCGTTGACCAACTCTCGATGACATTCGGAAGGAATGCTTTGTTGGTAATGCCGAGACCCGATGCGTAGATGTTCGAGAGGATGGCGAAGCCGCAAGGATTGAGGGACTGCTCGGGATTGAAGGTGTTGTCGAACTCGTCGTTCAGGTCTATGCCGTACTTAAAAGTACCGCTGGGATTGGCGTCCTTAGGGAGCGCGGCACCGCCTGTGAGGGGCTGAAGGACGGAGGCTGTGGCCAAGGTTGTGACTGCGACCGCTGCCACGGCCAGGAGCCGGCGACATCGGTTCAGCGTGCGGGATCTCTGGGTCTGACCCTCGGGACCAAACCGTGTTCCGGGCTTCGCCATGGTTTCACCTCGTTCCTGACCACGGAGCAGTCCTACCGTGTCACCGCGCGGGATACTACGCGCAAGGCCATGAGCTTTTTGGGTACCGCCGGCATATTGGGTTGACGAATGCCGACGCCCTGATGAACGCAGCGAAACCACGAAGGCAAGTGATCGGTGACCATGCCGCCGCACAAGAACACTGGTGGAACGTCGCTTCTAGAGTGTCGAACTACTGCGACCAGGGGCTGCACCTTCGCCACGGGACGTCAGCGATCTGCCGACGACGTCACCCTCGTCAGGATGCAATACGACCCGAAATCTGGTGTACTTCGATCCCGAGTTGGGCGTCCATCTGATTCTTTGTGAGCGACTCGGTTTCCTTTGGAAGCCAGTCGTAAGCAACAACGGTCTCAAAGATCACGTCTTCCAAACCTCGATTGCGACGGTTCATCTAGGCCAGCAGAAGTACAAGCAAGATTGTGGCGCAGAGAACCGCGCCCAGGAATGCCCGTGGGAGCCGCTCCAATGTGCGTACGGTGGTGACCCCAACGACCTCTCTATTCGTCCAAAGTCGGTTCGGATTGCCGGCCTCGCCATTGGGACACGAATAGGACACATCCGTCACATAACAGCGCGTGCCAGCGCGTGCCAACGAGTGCCAAGGGTTTGCATCTCCGTCCTACCGAAGTCGCAAGTAGATTCGACACGATGGTGTTTACATGCACTTTTGCAAAATCGGCTTACACAGTTCGAATCCCGCCACCTCCACCAGAATTCCTAAATCGAACCCGATCCAAGAAGCGGACGTAGCAGCTTCCACCTCGGCTTCTCTAGCTACTGTGCGGTGATTGCGTCGTCCGTCGATCGAGTTGGCTAGATTGACGGACGCGCAGTGCTGTTGGGAAAGCAATACCGACTCCCTCACATGCGGACATCCGCTCGCGCGCAAGCTTCGCCGATTTCGGCCCGGAAAAAGTGTGTCCGTGACGCGGCCTTATGAGATACCGTTCAAGGGCATTCGTGCACATGAGGTGATCAGCTCGAGGCCCGTCAATCTGATCTCAGAGCGGAATCTCCACCCAAGTCGATGTCTGCCAGCTCGCCGTCGGGCCGCCCTCGGTGCCGGATTCCATCATCAGCGCCAGCCCTTCGGAATCGGCAAGGAACTTGTCCAAGATGGCCCCGGATGCAGCGTGGTCGTCCGCTTCGTGGGTGAGCACGAAGCTTCCCGACGACTGGCCGCTCATGCTCACAGTGAGCCGAACGTTCTTCGCTCCGCACTTCTCCAAGATCGACTTCGACTTTTTGGTGGTCGCTAGGAAGTCCTCATAGCGGTCCGGCTTTATGGTCAAGGCCGTTACGGAAAGCACCGTCATTTCTGCACCTCGTTTCTGATTGCGCCGATTGGCGGATCTGCATGTTCCTGTAGGAACATTTGGCGGCCAGCCCCAGGACTACCACCTGACCAAGGTCCACTGCGTCCCGCTCACTCAGTCATGCTCGTGACCCGTTCAGTTCTGCCGGCCACTTCGTCAGATTGTCTCGGACGAGTCGTTTGCCGGCGAATTTCCATCGCTGTGCGAACTTTCTGGCCGATGGATGGGAAGGAGCCCAACAGACGGTGAAATTCGGGCGCGTTGAATACAACCAGCTCCGCACCGCCCTCGGCGATCACGGTGGCACATCGCGGTTCTCGGTCGATAAGGGCCATCTCGCCGAAAAAGTCGCCGGGGCCGAATGTCTTCACCTGATCACCGTCGACGAGGCAGCGAGCGTGGCCCTCGACGAGCAAGAAGAACTCGCGTCCGATGGCACCTTGTTGGGTCAAAATCCCACCATCGCTCAATGACAGAGGGGTGCCGAGGCTGACTAGGGCACGAAGTTCGGCCTTCGTACACGCGGAGAACAGATCTACCGATCTAAGCGAGTCTCGCACCTCTTTAGGAATAGCTCGTCCCACGACTGGCCGCTCCTGATCGAATCCGGTGCCGGCCCGATGAGGTCGGCGACGACACTCGGACACCTTTGATAGACGCCGTATGGCTGCCCTGCCTGATCAGTAATCAGCCTGGCAGGCGCACACCGGGTTAACTACAGCCAGATGGCCAGTTCTCGGGGAGGCAGGGGTCTTGCGAGATGGCACTACGTCGTGCCACCGCGGAGTTGCTGCCCACGAGCGCCGGCTCGGAGGACAAATGGACGGCTGCACGAACGGCTATGTGCGCAGAAGCCTGCTCGTCAGCCGGCTCCCTTTAGGTCGTGAAGCACGGCGAGGGTCTCCGTTGGGCGCTCCGCGACGACACGGGCAAGCTCGGTCCGGTTTGCGACATGGAGCTTGAAGTAGATACTCGAGAGGTGCATCTTCACGGTGCTGCGCGACATCAACAGCCGGGAGGCGATCTCGGGGTTCGAGATGCCGCTCGCGGCCAGACGTGCGACCGCAAGCTCGGTCGGGGTGAGGCTCTTCCATCCACTAGCCGGGCGTCCGCGCCGGCCGCGGGCCCGGCGGGCGTAGGCGATAGCTTCGGCCAGAGACAGTCCCGCGCCTTCTTCCCATGCTTCTCCCCACGCTTTGGCACCATCGCGGTCGATCAGTTCTTGCCTGGCCTCGTGCAACTGACTAGCCGTTGCGGGAAGTGCGGTGGCACACAGTTGCTCGCGTGCAGTCGATGCCGCTGCCGAAAGTCGCGCTGTTCGCATGAGGTCCCCACCACGGGCTGCGAGCAAGGCCAGCGCTTCGAGTACGTCTATCGCGCCGCGCTCAAGCCCCAGGTCGTTGTAGGCGGCAAGTGCGGTCTGCAGATAGTCTCGCGCTTGATCGAGGTCGTCATCGGCCATCGCGGCGCAACCCCGGAAGAACTCCGAGAGTGCCTGGAGGCGAGAACTCTCCGTGACGATCGCGAGTTCTTCGATCTTGTCTGCTTCAACTCTCGCTTCGGAGGTGTCACCTCGGGCAAGAGCGATCGTGGCCAGCACCTCGCGCATCAACGAGGCCGTGTGCAACTGTGGCATCTTCTCCAAGAGGCCCTCTGCATGTGCCTGCGCCACATCGAGGTCATCGCCCATGAGCTCACCCACGGTGAGGCCCAGCTCGATCCCCGCGACAGCGTGCATCGCCTTGGACTCGGTGGCCCAGAACATCATCCGCTCGCCTTCGGCCACGGCTTCGTCGGCTCGCCCCATGCGGGCCAGGGCGTGGAGCCGGTGGCAGACACCCTGGAAATAGGTCATCGACGGGCGCTCGCCTTCGAGCTCGAGCGAAAGTTCGGCGTGCGAGAGCGCCTTGCTCGGTGAACCAACGATGACTTCGGTCCAAGCCATTGCCTGCTCGGCCCAGGTGCGCAGTCGCACATGCTCGGGGGCGCCCGGAAGGCTCATGAACTCGTCGTACGCGGTGCGCGCTTGCTCGAAGCGTTCAGTGACGCCTGCGGCGAACGCGACGTTCACGAGCGCCCACGCCAGACCGAGGCGGTCGCTAGAAGGGCGGAGCAACTCGACGGACATTGTCGTGGCGCGTAGGCCCTCCTCGACGTCCAGACCGGTAAGGATCAACACCATCCCGGACAGCTGGAGGCAGAGTGCCTGCGAGTCGGTGTCCTCGACATCGGCCAACAGGGCGAGGCACTTGCCGGCATGATCGGTCGCCACCGGATAGTCCTCGCTGAGCATCCCGATCACCGAGGTTCCGAAGTGAGCCACGGCACGCGCCGAGCGGTCTCCCCCATCTCCGGCGGCCAAAAGAGCCCGGGCTGTCGCCGTCCGAGCTTCCTCGAAACGTTCCGCCAGGATCCAGTGGCGGGTAAGCGAAGCAACGATGCTCATGGAACTATCCGGGTCATACGCAGCCGCTCGGTCGATCGCGATCCTGAGGTTGGCTTTCTCTTCGTCGAAGCGCCCATGTCCGTCTGGCTCCATCAACATGCGATCGGCCTCGGCCGCGTATGTACGGAACCACACGATGTGACGCTGCTCCACCTCTGCCTTCTCGCCGTCCGAATCGAGCTGTTCAGAGGCGTAGTCCCCGACTGTCTGCAACATGATCCAGCGTTCGTGCTCTGCCGGTCCCGGGCAGAAGATCAACCCCTTTTCCTCGAGGGATCCGATGAGCTGGAGCACGGCAGTCTCGTCGGCTTCTGGGAGTGCCACGGCCTGCGCCGCAGGGACAGTCCAACCTCCGGCGAACGCTGAGAGTGATCGGAGAAGCTGGCGCTCGGCGTCGTCGAGCAATTGGTAACTCCAGTCAAGGGACGCGCGAATCGATCGGTGCTGGGACAGCACGTTGTCGCCGGGTGACGCCGAGAGACGGACGCGTCGTGACAGCCCCTCTGCGATCTCGTCGAGAGAGGTCCCCTTTACCCGAGCGGCAGCAAGACTGAGCGCCAGGGGGAGGCCGTCGAGATCGTGGCAAATGCGGGTCACAGCGCGGGCGGTCGCAGGCGTGAGCGCGAAGGTGGGGTCGGTCGAGGAGGCCCGGTCGACGAACATTCGGCCGGCGTCAGAGCGGACGACCGCGGCGACATCGCCCACTGGGTCAGGCAGGCTCAACGGACCCAACTTGAACACGGTCTCACCCGAGATCCCGAGCGGTTCTCGACTCGTGACTAATACCCGAAGGTCGGTGACGGCGTCAATCATCGAGGTAACCAGTGTTCCAACTGTTGATCTGAGATGCTCGCAGTTGTCCAGGAGGACCAGGGTGGGGCGACTCCGCAGAGTCTCGAGGACCACCTCAATCGATGACCGCCTGCCGGGCTCGCGTACACCGAACGCATGAAGCAGCGCTCCGAGCAGCCCGTCAGAGCTGCGAACCTCGGCTAGCTCGACAACGGTGCACGCGAGAAGCGGTTCCGCTGCACGCACTCGCCCCGCTAGCTCGAAGGCGACGCGGGTCTTGCCGCAGCCGCCGGGTCCGATGACCGTAAGGATCCGGACAGATGAGAACGTCCCTTCGAGCGTGCTCAGGTCTCGTTCTCGCCCAATCAGCGGACACTCTGAGGTCATAGACCTATTCTCCCAGAAGCGGAAAGGTGAACCGAGGTGCCAATCACGTCACTTCGAACACTCACCCTGGAGGTTGCCGAGTTGGGAGGCCTCAAACAACGGCCAACTGGCTACATCCCGAGAGCTTGCACCGGTGGGTAGCGGCTAATGCGACCTTTCGTCTTTGTCCCGGCGGTTTACGTAGAAGAGCAGCGCTTTAGCTTGCAATTAAACCTCGGCGACCCTATCCGGCGTCTTCTTCAATGATGAGAGTGGCCGCCTTGGCCGCTACCTCTCGCATCTTGGCCAAGAGGTCGCGGGCATGGCGGTCGTTGTCGATCCACTCGCTGTAGAGGGCCGCCTCGCGTTCGTTGAGGCGTCGGTTGACCGTCTTGCCGTTGACCTTGGCCGTCCAGTGCCAATACGGACCATGGAGCTTGGGTGGGTCACCCTGGCAGGCGCAGTGTGTCTTGCCACAGCGGGTGAATCGGGGGGCCAGCGACCCCGACGCGATGTAGCCGATGTCCGCCAGCTCCCGGGCGAGCGCGCGGTAGCGGTGCTCGTAGCTCTCGAGGCGCTGGGTCGTTCGCTTGGTGGCCATGGCTCCCTCCTGGTGAGTATCCCATTCCGGAGTGTTGTGAGTAGTCATACTCTCAGATATGACCAGCACCTCGGGTATCGAGCACCGCCAAGGCCTCTCGAGCTTCCGGGACGGGTTCTATCGGTGCCTGACCCGCTGGGGCGACGCCCTCTTCGAGCTCTGCGACGCCGCGCTGTGCACCGGTGGTCCCGTGGGCTCTGTCCCCTCGCTCTCCTTGGAGCCCGAGTTCCGCCGCTCGCACGGCTCGCTGTACAAGGGCCTGGTGCGGGGCCGCCTCAACGAGCAGCGCTTCGGGGACCTCTTGGTCGAGCATCGGCCCGCCGGCTGGCCCGAGATCTTCGCCGTCGACGCCTCGGTGTGGGACCGCTGCGACGCCGAGTGCAGTCCTGAGCGGGGCTTTTACTACTCAGCATCCAAGCATTCAGCGGGCAAGCCCATCGTGGCCGGCTGGTCCTACCAATGGATCGCCCAGCTCGACTTCGCCCCAGACAGCTGGACCGCCCCCCTTGACGCCCGGCGCATTCACCCCGACGAGGACGCCACCACCGCCACGATCGAGCAAGTCGAGGCATTGGTCGATCGCCTCGGGGTGACCGACGCGGTCCCGATGTTCGTCTTCGACGCGGGCTATGACGCCATTGCGCTCACCGCTGGCCTCGAGAGCACCCGCGCCCAGGTACTGGTGCGCGTCCGAGGTGACCGCATCTTTTACCGCGACCCCCCGGCGCGCAGGGAAGGGACGCGCGGTCGGCCCCGGCGCCACGGCAGACGACTCAAGCTCTCCGACGCGCGCACCATGGGCCGCCCCGACGCCGAGCTATGCAGCACCGATCCCCGTTACGGCAACGTCAGGGTGCGGGCCTGGCATCAGGTGCACCCCCGGACCAGAGTGCGGAGTCGCTGGATCGACGGGAGCGTGCCTCCCATCGTGCGCGGCAGCGTGCTGCGCGTCGACGTCGACCACCTGCCACGGGCCGACGGCCGGGAGAAGAAGACGTTGTGGCTGTGGTGGGGAGGGGACGGCGAGCCCGATCTCGCGCAGTGCTTCCGGGCCTACTTACGTCGTTTCGACCTCGAGCACACCTTCCGGTTCGCAAAGAACACGCTCGGGTGGACGACGCCGTCTCTCTGCACACCCGAGCAGGCCGACCGCTGGACGTGCATCGTCCTTGCCGCGCTGACCCAGCTGCGCCTCGCTCGCGGGCTCGTCGAAGACCTACGCCTGCCTTGGGAACGTCCCCTCGGCGCGGCAGTACTTACACCGGCGCGGGTTCGGCGAGGATTTCGTCGACTTCGTGCCACGATCGGCACACCGGCCAGTCCACCGAAATTCGTTCGAGCGGGACCAGGGCGCCCCAAAGGCACCGTCACCGGCCCTCGACAGCGCTATCCGGTCATCAAGAAGTCGGCGTGAAGAGGTGGTGAGGGTTTAATCGCAAGTTTAGTGACGGGCTGCTCTTCCACCAACGACGGTCTTCCCTGTCACGGGGAGGGTGCTCGGACACGTTCAGGGCTCGGAGGTTCTGGCTCGTAACGACTGCTCAAGAGTGCCTGTGGCTGAGCAGCACTTTCATGGCTCCCAGGACTATCCCCATGGAGCGAACGTGGGCAGGAGGCACGCCATCGCCACGGTGCCCAGGTCGGGCCGATCCCCGGCAGGGCACAGTTGCAACTACAAGATTCCATTCAGCGCCCCTCGGAAGTGCGGGACTTAGAGGCATCACGTGCCGGACCGTGACCGAGGACACGGCGGCGTTTGCAACCCGTTCCGCTCCTGTCGCTCCGTCAGGGTCGCTCATAACGCGCGGCGTCTTCAGGCTGACAACTAGTACCGAAGCCGGTAGGGGTCACTCGCGAATACGGATGCACACACCAATCGATCCGTTCGCGATCCTTCCCACGCCCGCTGACGGTCGGACGCCGGGCGGTCGGCCGGACCCATCCTCACAGGGAGTTCAGCTGCTGCTGCTGCTGTGCGGTCAGCTGGAGGACGTTCTTGGGGTTGCAGTTCCAGATGGACTGCGTGGGATGGGTGAGCGATTTGTCATAGATGATCCCCTTGGCTGTCAACCAGAGCATGGCAAAACACGGGGACGGCTGGGGGTTTTCGTTGGAGGGCACCAATTTTGCAATGGGCGCCTGAATGCCTCCGGCGTCCCAGTTCTTGGTGGCAGCGGCGTGGTTCAGCACGCAGCTCACCGTGAGGCTGGCGCCGCAGGCCGAGGCCGACTTTGCCCACAGGAGCCACGCCTCGGCCCCCTCCTCGTCGTCGAAGTCGACGGGGTCCCCCTTGGCGTATTTGTGCATGGTGGTGACAAGCTCTTCAGTCGAGGGGTTCTTCGAGGCCATCGAGAGCGGCCACCACTGCGTCTCGACGTAGACCGGGGGCAGACCGGGGTTGGCGGCCACGGTTTGCTGCGTCTGGGAGTTGTCGAACTGTGTCCCCAACATAACGAAGGCGGGGTGGTAGGCCGCAGTCGTCATCGCCTGGGCGAAGGGAGCGAAGTTGGAACCGTCGGCGGGCCATAGCGCTTGGACCCCTTTGGTCTGGTAGTCCTCGACGTAGGGTGCCCAGTCCTCCACCGAAACCGGGGGCTCGAGGAAATCGACGATCTTCCAACCCTGCGCCTCGGCGCCGAACTCGTCCTTCGTTTCGGGTTGCAGGACGGAGGGGGTGTCGCCCCCGCCCATGCCGGCCACCTTCACCGCCTTCGGGTAGGCCTTGGCCAGCGCCCCAAACCACCCTGAGGGAACCGAGTCCGTATTGGTGCCGCTCGGGTCGACCTGGTCGGTGGCAAGATCGGACGCGTTCGAGACAACGTAGCCGCTGATCTGTCCCAGCCCGCACGCCTCACGGATCGGGACCGATGGCTGGTCGAGGGCCATGCCGCCGCCGACCGCCATGAAGTCGCTCTGGCACGCCGCTGCCGCTTCCTGCGCTGCGTTGAACAGCGCGGCGTCTCGGTCGTCGATCACGATCTTGCGCCCGTTGATGCCCCCCGCGGCGTTGCACCAGTCTGCGAACGCAGTGGCCTGCTGGATGAACTCCACCTCGAGTCCCGGAGTGATGGTGTTGGCGGCGTCGTTGAAGACGGCGATATTGATGGTCTTGGAGCCCACACCGCGGACCGAGGAGGCATCGCCGGATCCCGGTTCGCATAGCTTGCCGACCCCGGGCCAGACCCCATTAGTGCTAACGCTCGACGACAACCTCCGACTCGCAGCGCCAGCAGTCGTCGACGAGGGCGTGAGGAATGTCCCGGCGAAAATTATTGTCCCCATAGCCGTCGGCAGCGCCGACTTTCGAAGCTTGATTAATCCCGAGAACAGCCTCACACCCTCCCCGCGTGATCGGATCGTTCAACTATGGCCCCAACCGAGGCGGGGGTTCCGCGCACAGACTAGGAGGAGCTTCACCAAAGTGCACGGTCGCGCCAACGCCCAAGTGCCCAGAACGGGCGGCTCCGAGGCAGGGTCAACTCGACCAAGCGGCTCAGGGACTCGAGTGGTCCACCGCCCGGCCAATCGGGGCAGGCCACGACAAGACGGCAGGCTCGGGCGTGACGGGCGCTCAGCTGCTGATGGCAAACAGCTTCCTCGAGCCCGGAAGCTGCCTCGAAGCCGGCAAGGGTAAGGGGCCCTCAGCGGTAGGACGTCAAGTCGGCCCGGGGGTAGCGCGACTGGGTATCGGCCAGGGTCTGCTCGTCCCAGTACGGATCGCCGGGTGCGGGGAACCCAAAGACCGAGCGCTCCCGGGGCGTCGCCCGCTCCATCAGCTCGCACCAGTCGGGGCCGAGTGCATTGGCGGGCCAAGCGACTCTGCCGGTCCAACGTGGCCCCCACACGTCGTAATGAGCGGACATCGTGAATCTTGCTGAGCGCTCGCCGGTCATGCGCGACCCACGATGCAGTATGTCGGGCCGGTAGGAGAACAGAGTTCCCGCCGGCCCCGTAACCGAAATCTCCTCCTCTGCGAAAGTCCCGGCTGGCAGGTAGGTCTTGCCAAGTCATTGCCCCCATCGACGAGGGAGCTCGGCCAGTAAGGAATGTTCTCCCCAACGGACCGCGGGACGACCTTGGTGGGTCCGTCCTCCTCGCCGACATCCGAAAGGAGGATCAAGCTGGTCATCTGGGTGGCCGGGTCGGACCTCTTGGGGACGACGAGGGTGTGGTTGCCGAAATCGCGGTGGTGGCTCTGCTCGTAGTCCACGGCCCCGGCGTACTTGGCCCACAGCTCCGCTTCGTAGAGACGCAGGTCGTCCGAGCCCAAGAAACGGTCCGCCAGGTCGAGGATGTCGGGATGAAAGGCCAGGCGGTTCAGGTCCCAGGATCGCCATGGTCCCCCGATGATGCCAGCGAACTGGCTTGTTGCCAGCCAGGCGTAGGCCGCCGCGTCGGCGAAGTACTCCTCGGGCCGAGGGAAATGCAGCCACAGCATCTCTCGTGCCACGGCCAGTTCCTCGGTCCCGAGGAACCCCTCGAACACGAGAAAGCCTCGCTCCCGCAGGTCCGACAAACATCGATCCGGCACCCTCATCGGTGTCAGACGCTATCGGCGCGTCGCTGGACCTCCCAAAGTCGAACAGACACGGCAATCAACCGCTTTATTCCTTTTGTTCAGCCCATAACAAACGCTCCACCGGGTGACGTTTGGGGATGCCTCCGGCAGCTGCTACGACGAGCGTTCTGTGACGGCAATTGGGCC
The DNA here is from genome assembly GCA_963834405.1 of uncultured Acidimicrobiaceae bacterium. GTDB lineage: Bacteria > Actinomycetota > Acidimicrobiia > Acidimicrobiales > RAAP-2 > Bog-473. The sequence continues at coordinate 856,742 of CAWIBX010000007.1, forward strand.
CTCCGCCACGTAGCGATCACCGAAGCCTGTCGGGGCCACACTGCTTCCCGAAGCGAGGTGCTCCGCAGCGAACGCTGCGCCACCACCGGCGCGCCTGACCCGGGAGCAGCTCACCCATCGGTTCGATGGCCGTCAGGCACGTCGAGTGTGGACATAAACGAGCGCAGGTTGCCATGGACGTTCACGGTCCAACCGAGGCGTTCTACTTGACACATGCCGATATCGGAATATGATGGACCCATGGCGCGAGCAGCGACCACGTCGGACGTCTTCAACGCGATCGCTGAGCCGCAACGCCGCGAGATCCTGGTGCTGCTGCGGGCGGGTGAGCGGCCGGTGACCGAGTTGGCCCAGGAGTTGGGGATGACCCAGCCGGGGGCGTCCAAACACCTGCGGGTGCTCCGGGAGGTCGGGCTGGTGCGGGACCGCAAGGCAGGCAAGCAGCGCCTGTACGGCCTTGATGCCCGCAGGCTGCGACCGGTCCACGAATGGACCGGCGGGTTTGAGCGGTTCTGGAACGAGAGCTTCGACCGGCTGGACGAGTACGTGCAGGACCTCAAGCAGGCAAGGCAGGAGGAGTAGCTGATGAGCGCGATGAGACGAGGAGCGCCGGCGCAGTCAGCGACGGCCGACCGCGAGATCGCGATCTCCCGGGTCATTAGTGCCCCACCCGAGCTGGTGTTCGAGGCGTTCACCGAAGTCCGGCACCTGTCGCGATGGTGGGGACCGGAGGGGTTCACCACCACCACGCGGACGTTCGAGTTCCGCGTCGGCGGGGAGTGGGACTTCGTGATGCACGGACCGGACGGGACGGACTACCAGGAGTGGATCTCCTGGACGGAGATCGCCCCGCCGGAGCGGATCGCGCTGCTGCACGGTGAGTCCCGCGGCGACCCGAACGCCTTCGAGTCGGTCGTCACGTTCGCGCCCGACGGCGCGGCGACCCGGATCGAGATGCGCACGGTATTTCCCAACAAGGAGCTGCGCGACGAGGCGGTCGAGAAGTACCACGCGATCGAGGGTGGCCGGCAGACCCTGAGCAACCTGGCTGCCTACGTTACCGAGATCGTTCGGAAGGGAGCGGAGAGCTGATGGGGGGGAAGGCGTTCTTCAGCGTGACGATGTCGCTGGACGGGTTCATCGCGCCCGAGGAGCGCATGGATGATCCGGATGTCCAGCGCTGGACGGCGCAGTGGATGGAGCTGCAGCAGTGGATATTCCCGCAGCGATTCTTCCGGGAGAACCTGAAGCTCGGCCAGGGCGGCGAGGAAGGGCGCGACAACGACATCGCGCGGGAGACGTTCGAGCGCACCGGCGCGAGCGTGATGGGCAAGCGCATGTTCAACCTGGGCGAGCGGGCGTGGCCGGAGGAGGCGCCGTTCCACACGCCGGTCTTCGTCGTGACGCACGAGAAGCGTGACCCCTGGGAGCGGCCGGGTGGAACTACCTTCCACTTCGTCAACGACGGCATCGAGTCCGCGCTCGACCAGGCCCGCAAGGCCGCCCGCGACCGGGACGTCCGCATCGTGGGCGGCGGCCAGACAATCCTGGAGTACGTGAACGCGGGCCTGATCGACGAGTTCTCGATCGCCCTGTCACCCGTGCTGTTCGGCTCCGGAATCCGCCTGTTCGAGGGCGTGGACGCGGGCCGCGTGGCCCTGGCACCGGTCCGCGCCGAGCCCTCCCCAAGGGTGACGCACCTGACCTACACCGTCCCGGAGCGGTAAGTGACGTGTGGCGAAGGGCCTCCTGCCCCAGAGAGCCCCTCGCTATGGTGATGTCCTGCCGCGGGGTCGTTCTTCAGGAGATCCAGTCGACCAGTACGTCGGGGGGCGGGCTTTCGGGTGGAACGCCCAGGTCGACGCCAGTCAGATCCTTGACCTGGCCACGAAACCAGATGGAGAACTCGTCGCTGGAGGTGGCAAGTTCCGTGAACGCCTTCTCGATGTCGGGAGCCTCGAACCAAACCAACATCAAGCTCCCCATCGGAGTCTCTTGCAAAGCCCAAGTCTCCCGGGCAAGTCCCGTCCTTGCCGCCTGAGCATCGAACCCCTTGCGGCGCTCCCCCATGCACGCGGCCGCGAAGTCCCTTCCTCCTTGTTCTTTACCGGGAAGGATCGGGAATGCGCCATTGAACACTGCCATCGGACTGTCTCCTGTCGTTCGTTGATGCCGGGTCGTGTCGAGCAGCCAGACCGCCCTTTACATGACGATGTTATGCATAACATGGTGATGGACCGGATGTCAATGACAGTGTTATGGATACGCTGTTGGCGTGCCGCCCCGGTCCGCCGACCCTCATCTGCGCGAACGGATCATCAACACCGCCGCGCGGCTGCTGGCCACGGAGGGCCCGGTGTCGGCGCGGCGCTTGGCCCGCGAACTGGGCACGTCGACGATGGTCGTCTATACCCACTTCGGCGGGATGGACGAGCTGACCCGACAAGTGATGCGCCGCGGGTTCGCCAATTTCGGAACCGAGCTGGACCGCGGTGCGGTCACCGACGATGCCGTCGCCGACTGGATGACCTACCTCTGGAGCTACCGCCGCTTCGCGCTGCGCGAACCCCACCTGTACGCGGTGATGTTCGGTCCTGGACTGGCCGCGTTCAGGCTCGGTGATCCCGCCGACCTCGAGGCCGCTAGGTCCACCTTCGTCTCGCTCCTCCGTCGCATCCACGTGTGCGTCAACGCGGGCCGATGGGAGGTCGACGACGTCCCCACCGCCGGCGAAGCTGTCTGGTCCGGTGTGCACGGCCACACCACGCTCGAGCTCACCGGGTTCTTCGGTGCGGTCGGCCGCGATCCGGTGCACTCGTACAGCGAGATCCTTACCAGGATGTCGATCGGCCTCGGCGACGACGCCATAGCCACCGCTCGCTCGCTGTCGACCGCCAGACGGCGGGCCGCCCGCGCAGACCGAGCCGAGGCTGCGTCTGCCCGATGAGCGTTGCCGCGACCTAGCTCGCAGCGACACCGGTGCTGCGGCCTGTCGTGCCCTCGCGCCTCGAGCGCGACCGAACGACCGTCTGGGCGCGCTCGCATCAAGAGCACGCCTCGAAGAGCTCGACGCCCGAGGGGAATCAGGACACAGATCGGACACGGCGAGAGCGACAACAGCGCATGCCAGCGGGATGGCAACGAGTACCAATTCGACCCACGGTCGTCGCAGCCAGCGTGATAAATATGGTCCTGAACAGGGATTCTGGGAAACAGACCCGCACCGTTCGAATCCCGCCACCTCCACCGAGGAGCGAACGAGGGGCTCAGAAGCACCCCAGCGTCCCTTCCAACCGGACCGGGCCTCCACTCCAGTCCTGCCTTCCACCAAGAGCGGCCGCGTCTATAACTTGGGCTCGCCAACTCACCGCCGAATCCGGTCCGGTGTGCGGTGAGCACGGGAGGAGACCGTGGGTAAGGGACGACGGTGAGGGCGGCGAGAATGTTGCGGGGACGTCTGAGGGATCTGCCCTGCCGCTCGGGCATCGCACTGTTTGGCGCGGCGGTCACGGTCATGTCGATGGCACCGCTGTCGGCAGGTGTGGGTGCGGCGACGGTTCCCGTGTCCCAGGCCAGCACCAGCACGCGAGGTGTGACAAGCACGACGATCAATGTGGCTTTCCCAGTGGCCAACCTGGACTCCCTAGCCTCGACCTACGGGTTCGCCGGGGACGTCGAGTACACCGAGCAGGCTAAGGCCATCCACCTGTTCGTAAACCAGATCAACGACAGCGGAGGGATCAACGGACGCACGATCGAACCGATCATCTCGTCCTACAACCCGGCGAGCGATGCCTCCATGCAGGCGCTGTGCGACAACTGGACCCAGGGCAACCCGGGGGTCTTTGCGGTGCTCGATGGTGTCGGGACGTTCACCGGCACCAACGAGCTCTGTGTGACGCAGCAAGGTCGCACGCCGCTCCTCAGCCAGTGGACGACCGTGTCCACATTCACTGAAGAGGGAGCGCCCTACCTGTGGTGGACCGGACCAGACGATGCGGCCGTGCTTCAGGCCCTCGTCGACTGGGCAAAGGCCCAGGGCACCATCGGTCGTAAAGCGAAGCTGGGAGTGGTGGTTGGTGACCGTGCAAGCGACCAAACGGCCTTGCACCAATTTCTCATCCCCGACCTCAGCCGGATCAAGGTGGTACCTGTCGTCGAGACCATCCCCGCCCAGACTTCCGAGACTGCCGCGACAGGAAGCGATGCCACCCTGATCGTGGAGAAGTTGCGGGAGGCGGGCGTCACGTCGGTGGTCCCCCTGATCCCCTTCAACGCGTACCTTCCCATGCTGGTGGCCCAAACCCAGCAGAAGTACTTCCCCAGGCTTCTGCTCTCCGATTACGAGAACTCCATCGAATCCTCCCTCGGGCTCATCCCTGTGCCGTTCGAGAAGGCTCTCAACGGGCAGGAAGGCGTGACGACGGAAACCCTGGGCGGCATCGACAATCCGCGGCCGTATTCCAAAGGTGGTTACGACCCCGGCGTGCGCAGCTGCTGGACGATCTGGCACAAGGCCTATCCCCAAATTCCCAAGGGAAACATGAACGACGACATCGAGGAACAGGGGCCGGTGCAGGGCTGGTGCCAGGAGATCCATCTTTTCGCGCAAGCAGCAAAAGACGCCGGCCGAAACCTGAACCGCAGGACATTCGTGACCGCCATGTCGAAGATAAAGAATTTCCCCGGCGGGTATTCGCCGATCCTCACCTACGGCGCGGAAAAGTTCTACGGTCCCACCGAGTACCAAGTGGTCCGGCTGCACGTGAACTCACCTCCGAGCAATACGCAATGTCGGCCGCCACCGCCCGGCATGCCTCCCGAAGGCGTCTGCTGGACGCCGGTCCAACCGTGGAAGCCACTCCCTTCATGATGACCAGCCTGGCCGGCGCCGGACCCAAGGAACATTGGGAGACCGACGGCTGGTGCCTGTTGGTTTGCAAAACGGGCTTCCACGGTTCGAATCCCGCCACGCCTTTGGGCACAACCGGGGGCGCGTTAGTGGGCACCTGAAGGCGGAGCCGGCCGTCCCGCCGAACGGTCAGGCCCTCGCGCGATGATTGGCCCGTGACCACGATCTACTACGACAACGACGCCGACCCTGAGCTGCTGACCAACGAGACGGTGGCGGTCGTCGGCTACGGCAACCAAGGCCGCTCCTGGGCACTCAACCTCCGCGACAGCGGCTGCGAGCCAATGGTGTGCGTGCGGCCGGACGCGACCCGGGAGCAGGCCGCAGCGGACGGTTTCTCCGTCCACGAGGTGGCCGAGGCCGGAGAAGCCGATGTGATCTGCATCTTGGTTCCCGATGACGTGGTGCCCCTGCTCGATGTGGAGCCCGGGCCAACCTCGTGCGTCATCGTGGCCAGTGGCTACACCCTGGCCTTCGGGCGGCTTGATCCTCCGGGGGACTCGGGGCTCGTGGCGCCGCGCATGCTCGGTCCAGAGGTCCGCCGATGCTATGAGGAAGGTGTCGGATTCATCACCGCTGTCGGCGTGCACAACGACGCCAGCGGTCGTGCCCTCGGGCGGGTGCTGGCCGTGGCCCGCGCCATCGGTGGTCTCAGACAGGGCGCCATCGAACTGACCCCCATGCAGGAGGCGGTACTGGACCTGGGCGTAGAACAGGTGCTGTCCCCGGCGCTCACCGCCGTGAACAATGCCTTCGTCCAGACCATGCTCGAACAAGGGATCCCCCTCGAGGCGATCGTGACCGAACTAGTGCTGTCAGGAGAGGTGGAGCGAACGTACCGGCTCCTGCGCGAGGTCGGCTACGCCGTACAGTCGGAGTTCCATTCCCCGACCAGTCAGTACGGCCAGCTCACCCGCCGGGGGCGCTACGACCATCTCGACTTCCTGACGACTATGCGGTCTACGGCCAAAGAAATCGAGAGCGGCCGCTTCGCCGACGAGTGGGAGGCCGAGCGCGAATCGGGCTACGCCACGCTCAACCGGCTCAAGGAACAGCACGCCGGAGTGGCAGTGAGGGAGTTCGAAGCCGATCTTCGCCGACGGTTGGGGCCGGGCGCGGTCGCGCCGACTTGAAGCGTCGTAAGTGGGACCACCGTCGCATTGGTGCTCTAATCCGGCAGCATCGGTCGGGGGCAGGCCTGTCAGCGAGCAGAAGTGTGCTGGTGGCTTCGTTATCTCAACACCCGCGAGGCGCTGGTGGAAGTCTGAGTCTCATTGAGGGCCGTCGAGCTTGTCTTCGCTATCGGGTGGGCGGCCTTCTGGATCTACTGGCTCGCGGCAGCCTTTTCCATGAAGCGGGGGCATGTCGCTTGGTCCCGCGAGCTGCGCATCAGGGCCGTGATCCTCCTCGGCGCGATCGTCTTGATCCGCTTTGGAGCCTTCGGAGGCCACGGCCTGAACACAGATCCGTGGCGCGCTGGCCTCGGGATCGCCCTCTTCGCGCTCGGGCTGGCGCTCGCGATCTGGGCCCGGGTACACATCGGTCGCAACTGGGGCACCCCGATGTCGCGAAAGGATGAACCCGAACTGGTGACGAGTGGCCCCTACCACCTGGCCCGCCACCCCATCTACTCAGGCCTCCTGGTCGCGAGTATTGGCACGGCGGTGGCGCTGAGCTGGCCGTGGTTGATCGTCGTGGTGTTGGCCGGGGTCTACTTCATCTACAGCGCGACGGTCGAGGAGCGCTACCTAACCGAGCAGTTCCCCGACACTTATCCGGTGTACAAACGGTCAACCAAGATGCTGGTGCCCTTCGTCTTCTGAGGGATCGGCAGGTCTCAGCGCCCGCGAACTGGTCCACGGCCCTCCACTGCCAAACGCAGGTCGATGCTGCGCCTCGAAGACAGCGATGTCCTTGTTCAATGCCGTGTGCGGGGACTGAGTTGGTTCAGCAAGCCGGCTGACCGGGAACTGTGCCACTGCTGGGAGTTAGCCGCTTCGCCTCGCACTGGGAGTGAAGCAAGGACTCGAGCTGGGCGATTGTCGCGCCTGGATGGTGGAATCCGAGCGCAGGTTCGACTCCCGCTACCTGCAAGGGTGCCCAGGCGCGCCGCGGGTGAGCAGCGCTGGAGATATCGCCGACTTTTGGACCCTCGCCACCGTCAAGGATCCTGCGAGATCACTCAGGACGACGGCGGACGCCATCCTCTTGCCAGAGTTGTTTGGCCAACCTCGATCAGATAGCCGTCGGGATCACGGATGTAGCACCGTATTTCGGTAGCGTGCTTCTTCGGTGGCGTGAGGAATTCGGCCCCTCGCGCACTCCACTCGGCGTACACGGCTTCGATGTCAGCGACGCGGATGTTGAGGAAACTGCTCACCCGATTTGGGTCGGCCGGCGTTTCGAGCGTCACGGTCGGCTTGTCGTCGGTCGGACCTCCTCCGACATTGATGATGATCCAGGTGTTGGCGAGCGCGACGTACGTCACCTCGTCATCCGCTTCGCCCGAGATAACCGTTTTTCCTCCGAGGACGTTCGTATAGAAGCGGCGGGAACGCTCGACGTCGTTCGAAACGATGAAATGGGCCAAGACCATTTCCTGGTCGGTGGTGCTCATGCTGACCTCCGGTGTTGGGATCAATTCCCGGTCACAAGCGGGCGCGGATGGCGGGCGCTCTCGATTTTCGTCCACTGAGGGCCGCACGGGCCCGCCGGTCTAAGAAGTGCAACCCCAGAACCGGTCACATGCACCTTCCCCTTCCCAGCTTTTCCTCTGAACGAGCTGTACGGGCCAAGCGTGGTGTTCACCTTCCCAGCGGTTTTCGTGGTGGTGATCGACCCATTCTTAGTGGTGGTCGTCCAGTTCCAATTCGTCGTTCCGTTCGACGTGGCGCCGATCAAGGTGACGCTCGGACCCTCACCATTCTGCTGGCCGAAGTTTTTGGAGATTCCCGACTTTGGCGTGTAGAGCTGGATCGTCCACTGTGTCGCCGGCGCGCCTTTGAGCATTCCCGTCAGCATGAACGTTGCCCCTTTTGCGCTAACGACTTGTTGGCTGCACGGCGTGTTGGGCGCGCTGAGAGTTCCTCTTACCGTTCCGGTGAAGGTGAAATGAAGTCTGACTGGGAATGCCCGCGGCGCCGGCGGCTGCCGGGCCGATCAAGACCGCGACCAGCCCAGCACCGATCAGGACGGCGCACCGCCCGACCCGTTCTGAAGCATGGGTCCGGTTCCCGGTTGGCGAAGCTGCGCGGCGACTGAGGACCATGGGATCATCCTCCTGATCGCGGAACAGCCTAAGTTGACAATCGAGTCCGGTCGAGGCGGAATTTCCTTACTGCGGCTAGTAGGGCTGACCTCGTGCTGAACACGGTGGAAGCTTCGGCAGGTCTCCCAAGAAGACGGTTCACAGGGACGGCTCAGCCTGCGTCCAACTAATGACTCGAATGCTACGAGTCAGGCAGCTCTGCGGGTCGAGCGGCTGCGGTTCTCGGATCCCCGACCGTTTTGACCATAGAAGGCCTGACTCGCCTCGACGTCAGACAACGGCTCGGCGATAACTCGCTGCAGCCCCGACAGCACCTCGTAGAAGAAGCGGCGCTGAAAATTGATCGCTTGGTGCGCGAGCTCGAAGCTCAGGTCTACAAAGCGGGTGGGTTGGTGCACTGCCACCGGCATGGCCGCACGAACCAGCTCGGTGAGAGCCTCGATCGTCGAAGCGATGGCCTCCTCGCCCGTTGCCTCTCCGCTGCGGAGCGAGTGGTAGACGCCCTCGAGAGCGTCGGTGTTGTCGTCCCCGGCCGTGGTTGCGCGGCCAGCTGTTTCTGAGGTGGTCTCTGAAGTGGTTGGCGTGGTCGCAGTCGTTTCTGAGGCTTCGACTTTGGTTATACACATCGCGTCTGGCCATTTCGCTACAGATGGGAGAACGTCACACGAAATGTTCTTGAAGAGCGAGTGATCGACGCACCCCACGATTCGTTGCACTCTTTGGGGGGTTGGCCCCGGCGTTTCTCTCCCTGCGGCGAAACCGATCAGACTGGAACGGTGCTTGTGATCGACGCCGCCAACGTCATCGGATCTCGTCCCACGGGCTGGTGGCGGGACAGAGCAGGAGCCGCACGAGCGTTCGTGGATCAGGTGCGAGCCGCGGTCAAGTCAGGACGGATCGCGCAGCCTGTCGTCGTGGTGTTGGAAGGCAAGGCCCGCGAAGGACCACCAAGTGGCGTTGCCGACGGCGTGACGGTCCTCCACGCGGACGGAAGTGGCGACGACACACTCATTCAGGTCGTCGCAGACGCCTCTGGTCAATTGATCACGCTCGTCACCGCCGACCGCGAGCTCAGGCGACGGGCCGAGGCCTTGGGAGCTGACGTGGTCGGACCCGGGTGGCTGCTCGAGCAGCTTCCGTAGGGCGCCCGGTAACGCTTCACCTCGCTCCTGGGACTCGAACGGCTCAGGAGGACTGCGTCTGAAACGGTGCGACCCGCCGAGGCTGTTGCTCTCCTTGGTGCTGGTCGAAGGCCTTTTGGAGCATGCGGACAGCGATCTTCGTGTCCTCGCCCTCTTCTCCCGCCAACCACCCGCACGAACACAACCCGATGACCCCGACTCTGCCGACGAAGCTGGTCACATGGGACGACAGTTGTATTAGCCGGTGCTCTTCGTTCATCCGCCTTACCCCTCTTTGGTTACCCCCCCGGTTAGGGGGCTATTACTACGCCAGTCGCCTCGCCTCAGTCAACCTGCATCTGGGGTTGAACACCCCAGTTGGACGGCACGCAACTCGTAACGCTACAGGTCTTCCCGACTCATGGTGGATCAGCCCTCAACCAGCGGCGCCACTACTTCTTCTGCCAGGTACTCGATCTGCCCCTCTCCTGGGTTGAAGAGGGACACGTAGGTGATCCCGGCACGGTCCCGCCAGTGCCGAAGCCGGTCCCGGACCTCCGAGCCCGTTCCCCTCACGTAGAGCGTCGAGTCTTCCATGGCCGAACCGGGAACATCGGTGTCCGCCGACTCCTTGGCCAGGGCCGCGCCGACGTCGTCACCCCGATCGTCCGGAAAAACCGTGGTGTGCAGCTCCACGTCCCGGGCCTTCCGAACAGCCGCTTCGGCACCCTCTCTCACCCACCGTGACTTTTCGGCGATTCGGTCGAGCGTGGAGTCCGCCAGCGAACCCTTGACAGACCACTCTCCGGTGGCCTGGGTGGGGATCATGGACACGATGTCCGCCACGCGCCCGACCAGGTGCATGACCTTGCGCCCTCCACCTCCGATGAGCACCGTCGGCGCCACCGGCTCGCTCGCCACCTATCGGCGCGTCCTTGACCTCGAAGTAGCGCCCCCGCACGGTGGTCGACGGCTCCGTCCACAGCCGGCGCATCAGGCTCAGCCCTTCCTCCAGACGCGCGATCCGATCGGCTGCGCCTTCAAACGGGACTCCGACGACTGCGAAGTTGTCCGCGATGTGCCCGGCGCCGAGGCTGAGTTCGAGGCGCACGACCTGGTGGTCGGTGAAGGTGATGGATGAAAAGCCCAGCCGCTCGTACCGCCGCACGCGATCCACCCAGGACTCCTTTGGGAACTCCCAGAAATGGAGACCGAACCGAACTCCTATGGTGCTCACGGTGCGGGCAGACGATACGGCACGCCGGCGCCGAGACGGGCGAACGGCGTAGCCGGTTCGACGGGTTCGACGGGCTCTAGGCCGACGCCAGTGCCGCCACGTCCCTCCGCCGGAACGACTTCGTGGTGCCGCAGCTGCATCGCGTCGTGGTCTCCCCCACGACGACTTCGACGCCGCTGGGGTGGCCTGTCGCATCGGTCGTCACGGACAGTGTCGCGTCGATCTGTACCGGGTGACCCTCCTTGCAGAAAAGGCGGATCGGCCGATTGAGTCCGAGATCGATGTTCCGAATCAGCGCCTCGAGGCGCAGGACGAGTGCCTCCATGTCCTCGGGGTGTACAACGGTCAACACCGAGCTCCCGACAAGCTCGCTCTCGCCGTAGCGGAGCAGCTGGCACAGCGCGCTGTTCACGCTCTCAACCTTGCGATCGAGGGTCAGCCCGATGCGCGGAAATGCACGAAAGGCTCCGCCGCCATGGTGCAGTTCCGGTCCATTCCGAGTGGACGAGTCGAGGGTCAAATCCCTGTTCGATGGTGGCATCCGCCTAACCCCCTGGATGGGCTTGCCAAACTGGTCTCCCCATTTGTGGCCCCGCAACCGGGGGGTGCGTCTAGGGTCCAAGGTCCCGAAAACGACGGACGCTCGCCCACCGTGACCTGCGTCTTCGCAGTGTGTCGCGCCGGATCGTGCCTGGGCGGGGACGCTCAGGTCACCGACGGTTCCTCCGCGGTGGCGGGCCGCAGCGCGCTCGCGGACGACTCGTGGGCTGACGACAAGAGGCGAGCGGCCCGCTGGCGTGAGATGTGGAGACACCTTGCGGCGTCGGAAAGGGTGAAACCCTCGTCTTCGACCAGGTGGCCGATGAGTCCGGCACGAAACGCATGCACCGACTGCTCGTAGCGCCGTAAGGCGAGCATGGCCGTCGTTCGGGCGCTGGGCCCCGCGACCGCACTCATACGCTCGAGAATCTCGGCGAGCGGCAGGCCCGCGAGCCGGTCCTGGCGGACCGGTTCGAGCATGCGAGCAACGGCCGCCAGAGTGGCGCGGGCGTCTTCGGCCGCTTCGCCCATTGCGTCCAGTGCTGCCACGAACCAGTCGTCGTCCACTGCCCGCCTCCCCGCTCTTCGTTTGAATGGTATTGCAACTTCGCTCGGACTAGGCGCGCGCCTGGACGAGCGATCGCTCACGACCCGATTGGGCCGGCGACCCACGGGACCTCGGGCAACTCGTCCCCCGGACTCACGGAGGCCGCTACCGCCGTTGCCGACCGCGAGTCCCATTACGGAGCGCCGCGGACTGGTCCTTTGCCGTCCGCTCAGGGGCGCGGCGAGTGTCAAGGGCATGCGAGTCGTACACATGGGACGGTGGAAGGTGAAGGCGGACGCGGACCCCGCGATGCTCAAGAGCGCGCAGGAGAAGGTCGCTCGGTTCACCGAGACGGTGCCCGGGTGTCTCCAGGCACTGGTAGCTCCGCTCTACGTTCCTGAAATGGGCGACGCGGACAAGGACACCTTCGGCAACTTGTCAGGCTTCGAGGAGATGGCGCGGGGCTACAACTACATCCTCTACACCGTCTTCGAGAACGAGCACGCCCGGAAGGTCTACGAAGAGCACCCTGCCCACATGGACCTACGCGACGAGTGCCGGCGCTTCTGGGTTGGCGACGCCTCCGAGTCGGCGCTCGTCTTCGATTTCCTCATGCCCTTAGCACCTACTGCGCGAGGCGCCGACGAGCGGGATCACGCGATCACGCGATAAGGATCCAGGTCGATCCCGGGGTAGCGCGCGGCCACGCCGGCGAGCGTGTCGTCCGTCCAGTACGGGTCGCCGGGCCGGGGGAAACCGAACAGGTCCCGTTCGCGGACGCTGCACTGCGGGATGAACCTGGCCCAGCGCTCGGGTGACTGCTTGGGCCAGGCCATCTTGCCGCCCCACGTGGTGCCCCGGACCTGGTAGTCGGCGAGGAGGGAGAACCGGGAGCGGTCCCTCGTTGTGAAGTCCGAGCCCCGGTGGAGGATGTCGGTCCGGTACAGGAGAAGTGACCCCGCCGGGCCGACGCACGGCACCTCGGAGGCGGCAAGCTCGCCGAAGGGGATGTAGAGCGGAGTCCAGGGGACGTCCTTGCCGTCGTCGTAGGGGACGATGCGGGTGGGGCCATCGGACTCGGTGACGTCGGAGAGGAAGATGAACGTCGTGAGCTGCTGGTAGCGCGGCTCGGGGCGGGGCACGACGAGGCTGTGGCTTCCGTAGTCGCGGTGCAGCGGCTGGTCGTAGTTCACGGCACCGGCGTACTTGGCCCACAGCTCCACCTTGTAGAGGTGGAGCTCGGTCGTATCGAGGAAGCGCTCGGCGGCATTCACCAGGTCGGGGTGGACGGCGAGACGGTTGAGGTCCCAGGAGCGGTAGGGGAACTCCTCCACGCCGGCGAACTGGCTGGCGGCGAAAGACGCGCTCTCCGGTGCCTCGGGGTCGGCGAAGTACGCCTCGGGACGAGGGAAGTGGAGCCAGAGCGCCTCCTGCGCGGCCGCCAGCTCCTGCGGATCGAGGAAGCCTTCGACGAGTGCGAAGCCGCGGTCGCGGACCTCCTGGAGGGTGGCGTCCGACACCCGCATGAAGGTGACCTTAGGTCAGGGTCGCGCGGGGCGGACGGTGGCGCTGGGGGTGGGGCGTGGGGCGTGGGGCGTGGAGCGTGGGGCGTGGAGGGAGCCTGGGGGTCGCACACCCCCGGCGGAATATACGTACACCTATACGCACATCGCCGGGAGAGGGCCCCGCCCGGCTCGGCGACCGCCAGATCACCACCGCCAGTCGCCGCCGGCGCGGCCTACGCTCCGGACATGCGCGCCGTCGTCTTCGACATGGCCGACCCGGAGTTCCCGGCGTCGCTGGCCGACCTCCCCGAGCCGGCGCTGCCCGGTCCGTCGTGGGCGCGGGTCGCCGTGACGACCGGCGGCATCTGCGGCAGCGACCTCCACCTGTTCGCGCACAACACCGGGCCCTCGCCCACCCTGGCCTCGGTCGGCGCCTTCCCCTTCGTGCTGGGGCACGAGACGGCGGGCCGGGTGGTGGAGGCGGGCGCCAACTGCGCGGTGGCGACCGGGACGCGGGTGGCCATCGACCCGTGCATCCCGTGCCTGCCCCGAGGGATAGACCCGCCGTGTGCCAACTGTGCGCGGGGCTGGACGTCGTCGTGCCTCAACCTCGACAGCCGCATCGTCAGCTCGGGCCGGTCCCTCGGCTACACCCAGGACCTCGGTGGCGGGTGGGCCGACCTGGTGGTGGCGCACGACTCCATGCTGCACCCGCTGCCCGACGCCGTCCCCGACCGGGGCGCCAGCCTGTACGAGCCCGTGTCCATCGCGTGCCACGGCCTGTTGCGCGCGCCGCCGCACGACGCCGACCCTGTGCTCATCGTGGGGGCCGGCATCATCGGGCTGGCGGCGCTGGCGGCGCTACGCGGGCTGTTCCCTGAGTGTGCGGTGACCGTGCTGGCGCGTCACCCGCATCAAGGCGCGGCGGCGGCCGCGTGCGGGGCGGACCATGTCGTGTACAGCGACGCGGACGGCGGCCACTGGGACGAGCTGGCTTCCCTCTCCGGGGGGCGGGTCGTCGGCTACAAGCGCCACAAGATGCTGATGGGGGGCTTCCCCTATGTCGTCGAGGCCGTGGGCGCGCCGCAGTCCGTGACCGAGGCGCTGCGCGCCGTGGCGCACCGGGGGGCCGTGTTGCTCCTCGGCGCGGCCGGCATCAGCGAGGTCGACCTCACCCCCATCTGGTACAAGGAGGCCGCGCTGGTCGGGTCGATCGACCACACCGTCGACGCGGGAGCCGCCCCCGGACTGGCCGGCGGGGCGGGACGGCACTCGGTCGACCGGGCGTTGGACGTGCTGGCGGCGGGGCTCCTGCCCGACGAGGTCGTGGTGACGCACGAGTTCGGGCTCGAGTCCTACCGGGAGGCCGTGGAGACGGCCATCGACCGCGACCGCTCGCACTCGATCAAGGTGGTGTTCCGGCCCCAAGGGGCGTGACGGGTTGACGGGGTGCGATCAGGCTCGTGCGAGGCGCTCGGCCAGCTCGAGCGGATGCGACAGGGCAGCCAGGTGGCCACCGGGGAGGACGTCGACCGGGAGCCCGAGCCGCTCGCGGGCCACCCGGCGCTGAAACTCCGGGGGGAAGAAGCGGTCGTCCCCGCCCGCCAGCACCGTGGTCGGCACGTCGGGCCAGCGCTCCATCGCACAGGGCCGCGCCGCCGGCGCCGGGGACCAGCACGAAGGTGCGCACCGGGCCATTCAATCGCACGGGCGCGGGCGCGGGCGCTGCCGCCGGAGCAGAATCGTGCCGTGCTCACCCGCAAGACCGGCTACCTGACCCTCCAGTCCGGCCGCGTGCCGGCGGCGACGACCCGCCTACAGGAGGAGGGCTACGGGGTCCTGCGCCGGGTGTTCACGGCTGACGAGGTGGCCGCCCTGCGTGAAGACGTCGCGCGCGTCTTCGACGAGTACCCGCCTGACGAGCGCAGCAGCCGCTACCCGGCTGAGCACTGGGAGCCCTTCCGCTACGAGATGCTCAACCGCAGCGCGCGCGTGCAGGAGGCCGTCGCGCACCCGAGGATCCTGCGGACGATAGAGCCGCTCCTGGGCGAGGACTGCCACGTCATCGCCAACACGGCGTGGTGGCAGCCGCCGGAGAACAACGACCATGGCGGGCGCTTCTGGCACATCGACAGCGGCCCCCACATCCCGCGCCCGGTGGGGGTGCCCTGGGACCCCCGTATCCCCTACCCCGTTTTTGCGGTGGCGGCGCACCTCTACCTGCAGGACAGCCCGCTGGAATCGGGACCGACCGGCGTCATCCCGGGGAGCCACACCTCGGGCCAGGCCCCGCCGGCGAACCAGTTGACCGACGACGACTTGGAGTGGGAGGGCCGAGGTGCCGTCCCGCTCTTGGCGAAGGTGGGCGACGTGGCGCTGTTCGTCTCGGACATCTGGCACCGGCGCCTCCCGACGCGGCCGGGCGACCCGGGGCGGATGTTCGTGCAGTGCCACTACGGGCGGCGCGATCTCGCGCAGCGCCTGCGGCCGACGGCCGCGGTGAACCACTTGTCCGAGGACGCGGTGGGCCGGGCCACGACGGCCCGGGAGAAGACGCTGGCGGGGCTGCACCGGCCGGGGTTCTACGACGGGTAGGCCGGCCGGCCTCCGGGGCCTCCGTCGTCCGGTGGTCGTCGCCGCCGGGGCGCTTGCGGCCGTGGCGGCCGCTCTCGTGGGACCGGCACCCGGAGCACCGGGAGCGGCAGGCGCCACCGTCACATCCGGCGGCCCGGCGCCGCAGTACCGCTGCACGTTCAACGTCTCGACCGACGCCTTCACCGGGGCGGACGGGACAGCCTCGGCCATCGGGTGGCTGGGCGACCACAACAGCGTCATCACCTGCCTGGGCGGGACGTTCGTCGTCCAGGACGGACCGGTCGGCTTCTTCGTGAACTACGGGTTCGGGATCTACGACGGGCAACGCACGACGTGGACGGCAGCGGACGGCTATCTGCCCGCGCAGGTCACCGCCTTCGACGCCGGTGGTGCGGCCGTGACCATCACCGAGTTCGCCGACCGTGTTGTGCTCCGCGGGCACCCCTTCGTCGCGGTGTACAGCCGGGTCCGGGTCACGAACCGGACGAGCCATACCGTCGACGCCGACCCCGAGGCGTCGCCCGGCCTCGTCCCCCTCGACACGGCACCCGACTCCGTGGCGCCCGGGCGCACGGTCGAGCACGACTACGTCGTCGCCTCGGACCGCTTCGGGACAAAAGCCGCGTGGCCGAGTGCCCAGGCGCTCGCCGCCGCCGGCGGCTTCGACGCCCACTTCGCGCACATGCGGTCGTTCTGGAAAGGCCAGCTGGCGTCCATTGCGCAGATCAGCGTGCCGGACCGCGCCCTCGTCGATGCATACAAGAGCGGCTTCGTCTACACCCAGATCGCGCGGAGCGGCAATGCGCTCGACACCGGCATCAACGGGTACCAGAGCGAGTTCAGCCACGACGTCATCGGGATCCTCACCAACCTGTTCACCCAGGGCTACTTCGCCGGCGCCCGCGGCCTGCTCACCGAGGCGCGCAACGTCGTCGGTTCGCAGGGACAGTACGTGGACGGCCTCTGGACGTACGCGGTGCCCTGGGCGGTGTACCTCATGAAGACTGGCGACGTCGCCTTCGTGCGCACCAACTTCGCGACGTCCGGACCCAACGGTGCGCAGGCCCAGCCCAGCCTGGAAGACGCCGCGCACGCCATCGCGGCGGACCGCACCGGCCCGTCGGGGACCATGGAGGCGACCGACGACATCGACACCCAGGGCTACTGGACGCTCGACGACTACGAGGCGCTGCTCGGACTGGCGGCCTACGCCTACATCGCGCGGCGGCTCGGCGAGACCAGCGAGAGCACGTGGGCGTCCGGCGAGTACACCAGCCTGCTGAACGCCGTCAACGGGGTGCTGGGGCAGACCATCGCCACCGATCATCTCGACTACCTGCCCTGCTCCTTGGTCCAGCCGAACACCGCCAACCGCTGCACCAACCCGCAGGACGCCAACTGGACCTCGCCCTTCGGGAACTGGGCCTGGGAGGGGTACCTGCTGGGCGCGCCGCGGAGCGGACCGGGGCTTACGCTGATAGACGCCACCTACGACTACGGCTTCGCGCGGCTGCACGGTGTGCTCCCGCCGGACACGACCGGCGGTTTCCCCGACGACTACTTCTATACCAGCGCCTACGACGCGGCACAGGGCTCGGCGGGCCTGGCCGGCAACGCGTTCCGGGACCAGGGCGTCCTCGGCTACGAGTTCATGATCACCAACGACCAGAGCGGGCCGTTCTCGTGGTGGGAGAGCTCCATGCACCCGGCTCCCAGTCCCTGGGTCGGGACGCACCCCGCCGGGGGGCAGGGGTCCTCCCCCACGCGTGGGGCATGGCCGGCGCGAACAAGGTGCTGCTCGACTCCCTCGTGGCCCAACGCGCCGACGGCACCCTGGTCGTCGGCCGGGGCGTCCCCTCGGCCTGGCTCGGACGTGGCCGCACCATCGCCGTCTCGAACTTCCCCACCACGGGCGGCCGCCGCACCGCGTTGACGATCACGTCGCAGGGGCGGGCCGTCACGTTGCGCTTCGGCGGCGGCGGCGCCCCGGGTCCCGTCCTCCTCCAGCTGCCGGCGTTCGTGGGCGACCTCGCGTCGGCCACGTCCGGCCACGTGGACAAGGCGAACGGATCGGTCACCCTCCCGCGGGGCACCCGCACGGTGACCGTCCTGCTCCGGAAGCCCCCGCCGTGACGCCCCCCGAGCAGAACGAAAGTCCCTTGGGGCGGGACCCGGCCACGGTTACTGTGGCCCGTCATGGCAGATGCGGCCCCTCCGCAACCGTCCGCCGGCGCCGCAGCAGCCGCGACCGCCGAGCAGTCGACCGTGCCAAACAGGGCGCCGTTGGTCCTGACCGCGCTCATCCTGGTGGCCGCGGTGGCCAACCTCCCCCTGGCGTCGGCCAACGTCGCGCTGCCGAGCATCGGACTCCACTTCAACGCCTCCCAGACCCAGCTCAACCTCGTCGCCGTCAGCTACTCGCTGGGGCTGGCCGTCTCGGTGCTGTGGTTCGGCGCGGTCGGCGACCGCTACGGGCGCAAGCAGATGATGCAGGTGGGTGTGCTCCTGTCGGCGCCGGCCTGCATCGTCATGGCCTGGGCGCCGAGCATCTACGTGCTCATCGGCGCCCGCCTGCTGGGCGGCCTCGCCGCGGGCATGGCCTACCCGACCACCCTGTCGCTCATCACGGCGCTGTGGCGCGGGCCTGCCCGCACGAAGTCGATCGCGCTGTGGTCGGCGATGGGCGGCGCCATCGCGGCGCTCGGGCCGCTGCTGGCCGGCCTCTTCCTCTCGAAGTGGTGGTGGGGCTCGGTCTTCCTCATCACGCTGCCGCTCATCGTCGTCGCCTTCCCCCTGGCGCAGTGGCTCGTACCGAGCCACGTCAACGAGACCAGCGAGCCGGTCGACCACTTCGGGGGGGCGCTGTCCGCGTTGCTGGTGGGCGCGGTCATCCTCGCCATCAACTTCGCCGTGGTGCCCGACAAGGGGGCGCTGGCGGTGAGCCTGGCGATCATCGGCGTCGCCGCCATCGTCGCCTTCGTCCTGCGCGAGCGGCACGCCCCCGAGCCGCTGTACGACCTGCACGTCGCCAGCCGTCGCATCTTCTGGGTGGCCGCCTGCGCCGGCATCATCGTGTTCGGCAGCCTCATGGGCGCGATGTTCATCGGGCAGCAGTTCCTGCAGAACGTGCTCGGCTACTCCACCATCGACGCCGGGCTGGCCATCCTCCCGGCCGTGGTGTGCATGGTGCTCGCCGCGCCGCGTTCGGCCAAACTGGTCGAAACCCGGGGCGCGCGCTTCACCCTCCTCATCGGGTACGCGTGCATCTTCCTCGGCTTCCTGGACATGGAGTTCTTCTGGAAGGAGGGGATCGGGTACTTCCACGTCGGGCTCGCCTACGCGCTGATCGGCGCCGGCGTGGGCTTCGCGGGCACGCCCGCGTCGCACTCGCTGACCGGATCGGTCCCGGTCACGCGGGTGGGCATGGCGTCGGGCACGGCAGACCTCCAGCGCGACCTGGGCGGCGCCATCATGCAGTCGATCATGGGCGCGCTGCTCACGGCCGGTTACGCCGCCGCGGCGTCCAAGGCCATCGCGTCGTCGCCGAACGCGAACCAGGTGTCCCAGAGCGTGCAGAGCGAGCTCACCAAGTCCTTCGACGGCGCGGCCGCCATCGCCAAGCAGTACCCGCAGTACCAGACGCAGATCGTCTCCGCGGCCAAGGAGTCGTTCATTCACGGGCAGGACTGGGCCTTCGCGTCGGGCATCATCGCCGTCGTCATCGGTGGCTTCGTGGTCGCCGTGTTCTTCCCTCACGCCAAGGGTGAGAAGCAGCTGCTGGCCGAGTACCAGCGCCTCGACTCGGCCCGGCCGGACCACACACCGGCGCCGGTGGCGACCGGCGCTGCGCCCAGCGCTCCCTGAGGGAGGCCGCTCCGAATTTGGGTCCTTTGGCCCAGCAAGTCCGCCGGACCGGGCCCGTTTCCCTCTCAATGGAAGGTAACCACCCGTACCGCATCCCCGGCCACGGCGGCGTGATCGACTACGCGACACTCTACCTGTGCCGACAAGGGCACACCTGGGTCGTCGTGATGGAGTCGTCCCGGGTCAGCGGCGCGTTGCGGCTGCGCCACTCGGGCGGGGACACCTGCGACGCCCGCTTCGAGCTCCTGTCGGCGGCCCGCCGGGCCTGCCCCGACGCCAGCATCCTCACCATCGACGGCGCCCTGCACTGGGCCGACTACGAGTGGCGCCTGGATGTGCGCGGCGTCGTCACCAGCAGCGGCGACCTCGGATCGGCGCTGCACCGCGAGCTCTCCGACAACCAACCGCGTCACCGCGGGCGCCGGCGCGGCGAGCGCCGCGCCTCGCACCGGTGTAGCCGGGGACGCTGCCCGCAGGTCTCGGGCCGGCCGCTGTCCTTCTGAGCGCACCGGCGCACTGACCGCGCTGGCTCAGTATCGGGTCCTGTTCCGCACCGCCTACCTCACCGCCTCCGTCATCGCTTTGCGTTCCTGACTTCCCGTCGCGGCACTCGGTGTTAGTTGATGGCGCAACGCCAGTAGGAGAAGGCGGCGGATCGTGCGCACCTTCGCGATCCTTTGCACTCCAGTGGCAAGCATCCGTTGGACTCGCTACTGTCCCCGCTGGTCGCGCAAGCGTGCGGTCGGAGAGAGTTGAGGTGGACTCCGTATGGCGACGTTCTCAGTTCGCACCCGTGCCGTTCTGGGCGGGATCTTCAGCCTCGCACTGGTGGTGGCACCGCTGGCGTGGGTACTGGACACCGGGGCGTCTCCGGCGGGCGCCAACGCACCGCACGCCCTGCGACCGTTCCTGGTGACGCAGGCCCCGACCTTCCCGCCGGCCCAGGATGTGTTCAACGTGAACACGACGAACGACACCCACACCCTGAATCCCGACATCGGCCAGTGCGCCGACTCGTCGGGTGACTGCTCGCTGCGTGGCGCCATGGAAGCGGCCAACGCCATCGACCAGACCGCCATCATCAACCTCCCCGCCGGCACCTACACCCTGAGCTCGGCGGCAACATTCGGCAGCCTGATCGCCCAAGACCCGGCCGGCGTACAGATCGTCGGAACCGGCAACCCCACCATCACCGGGAGCGGTGACTTCCCCGCCATATCGACACAGCTCACGCCGGCCACCAACGCCGGCGCCTACCTCGCCCTGGTCAACCTGTCCGTGTCCAGCACGAACGATGCAGGCAACTTCGGCGGTGGCCTGCTCGTCAACAACGGCAACGACACCGTCGTCCTTCAGGGCGTTACGTTCTCGAACGACCAGGCCAGCAGTGGCGGCGCCATCTACTCGGCCAACGGCAGCGTCTGGGCGACCGGCTGCGCGTTCTTTAGCAACAGCGCTGGCAACGCGGGCGCCTGGTTCAACAACTACGGGTCGATCCGCCTGAACGGTGACATCTTCAGCGGGAACAGCTCAACGTCTTCAGGCGGCGCCATGCACAACGAATTCGGCCCTGCTGCCATCGACAACTCGACGTTCTCCACCAACAGTGTCACCGCAGCTTCGGGCACGCCGTTCGGCGGCGCGTTCTACGACGACGACCAGGCCGAGCTGACCAACGACACCTTTACAAACAACACCGTGTCCGCGACGGGCGCGAGCAACACCGCGGAGGGTGGAGCCATCTTCAGCTCGTTCCTGCTGCCCATCACGACTTCGACGTTCAACGGCAACTCGGTGACCTCGGCGGGCGGACTCGCTGAGGGTGGCGCCATGTACAACGAAGACGGTGCGACCATCACTGGAAGCGCGTTCACGAGCAACACCGCCACTTCTGGGACGACCCATGACGCGGAGGGCGGCGCCCTCTTCAACCAAAGCGGCGCAGCCGTCACCAACACCTCCTTCACGTCCAACACCGCGACCTCTCCGGCGGGGGACGCCTTCGGCGGCGCGGTCTACAACGAAGAATTCTCGTCGTTCACCGGCGCCGCCTTCTCGGGCAACGTCGACAACTCGGCGGCGGCGGCGAACGATGCGGGTGGAGGCGCTATCTACGACGACGGGAGTATGGCCCTCTCGGGATCGACGTTCACCGGCAACACGGCGACCAACGGGCTCGGCGGGGGGTTCTTCGAGGACGACGAGGGGACCTCGGCCACGAACCTCACGGTGTCCGGCAACTCGGCGACCGGGTCAGGGACCAACCAGGGTTCTGGTGGTGGCATCTACCAGGACGACACGCTGCTGGTCTCGAACTCAACCATCAGCGGTAACACCGCGACCCAGTTCGGCGGTGGCATCACCACCGACGAGGGCTTCACGCTCAACAACTCCACCGTCTCGGGGAACGGGGCGAACCTCGGGGCCGGCGTCTACGTCGAAGGAGTGCCCTTCCAGGCGAACAGCTCGGCCATCGTCGACAACCGGACCACGGGAAGCGGCGATGCCGGCGGCGGCGTCTACATCACGACGCACAACACCAACCCCGGCCACATCGACTTCAACGCGGTGACCGTGGCCGGCAACGTCTCGGACACCGGTGCGGGGATCGCCCAGGAGAGCGGCAGCACCGCCGGGCAGGGCGGCACCTTGTCCAACTCGACGGTGGCCGGCAACCTCAACCCGGGCGGAGTCGAGTCGGACTGCGCCATCGTCACTGGAACACCCGCGGCACTCCCGCTGGGGAGCCGCGGCGGCAACGTCACCGGCGACAAGAGCTGCCTCGATGCGACGACCTCGGACCGCCAGGGCGCCGACCAGCAGGGCTACACCATGGTCGCCTCCGATGGCGGCGTGTTCAACTTCAAGACCGGCTTCTTCGGCTCCATGGGCGGCAAGCCACTCAACAAGCCGATGGTCGGCATCGCCCACACGCCGGGGAACCTCGGCTACTGGGAAGTGGCCTCCGACGGCGGCATCTTCAGTTTCGGTGACGCCAAGTTCTTCGGCTCCACCGGCAACATCGTGCTCAACCAACCGGTAGTCGGCATGGTCTCGACGCCCGACGGCGGGGGGTACTACGAGGTGGCATCCGACGGCGGCATCTTCGCCTACGGCGACGCCCAGTTCTACGGCTCGACCGGGAACATCCACCTCAACAAGCCGGTGGTGGGCATGGCGGTGACGCCCGACGGCCGTGGCTACTGGCTGGTGGCCGCCGACGGCGGCGTCTTCGCCTTCGGCGACGCCCAGTTCTTCGGCTCGACCGGGAACATCCACCTCAACAAGCCGGTGGTAGGCATTGCGGCGGCGACTGACGGGCAGGGCTACTACTTCGTGGCCTCCGACGGTGGCATCTTCAACTACGGGTCGGCTCACTTCTTCGGCTCGGCCGGGAACCTGCACCTGAACGCTCCGGTGGTAGGCGTCGGCTCGGCGCCCGACATGCAGGGGTACTGGAGCTTCGCCTCCGACGGCGGTGTGTTCAACTACTCGTCGGGTCCGGGCGTTGGCGCGCAGTTCTTCGGTTCGACGGGGAACATCCTCCTCAACAAGCCGGTCGTGGGAGGGGACGCCACCTAGGGCGGCCTCACACCCGAGCAGTGGCCAAGGGCGGGCGCCACAAGGCGCCCGCCCTTGGCAATTCGGGAGGCCGTAGGTCGCGACCCAGGGTCATAAGCAAAACTGAGAACCAGCGAAACCAGAGCCGAATAGCCGAGGGAGGTCTCCGGTCGCGGCCCGGCCCGGCCCGGCCCGGCCAGGTGGATCCCTTTGGAGTATCCCTTCCCAAAGGATCATCGAGTCCACTTACTCTTTGCGAAACACGTCTCGAAAGGGACGTGCTCTCCGCTCCCTGATCCGACCTCAGCCCGGCCCGGCCCGGCCCGGCCAGGTGGATCCCTTTGGAGTATCCCTTCCCAAAGGATCATCGAGTCCACTTACTCTTTGCGAAACACGTCTCGAAAGGGACGTGCTCTCCGCTCCCTGATCCGACCTCAGCCCGGCCCGGCCCAGCCCGGCCCGGCCCGGTGGATCCCTTTGGAGTATCCCTTCCCAAAGGATCATCGAGTCCACTTACTCTTTGCGAAACACGTCTCGAAAGGGACGTGCTCTCCGCTCCCTGATCCGACCTCAGCCCGGCCCGGCCCGGCCCGGCCCGGTGGATCCCTTTGGAGTATCCCTTCCCAAAGGATCATCGAGTCCACTTACTCTTTACGAAACACGTCTCGAAAGGGACGTGCTCTCCGCTCCCTGATCCGACCTCAGCCCGCCCCGGCCGGCGCCGCCCCCTTCACGCTCGTGCGGTACATCTCGCGGCGCACGCCCGAATAGTCGTTCAGCGCGTTGTGCATAGTGCAGCGGTTGTCCCAGATGGCCAGCGTCTTGACCGACCAGCGCAGGCGGCAGGTGAAGTTCTCGTTGATGCTGTGCCGGTGCAGATACGACAAAAGAGAAGAGGACTCCTCCTTGGACCAGCCCTCGAAGCGCACCGTGTACACCGGGTTCACATACAGCGCCTCACGGCCGGTCACCGGGTGCACACACACCACCGGGTGCACGTGCTCTGCGTACGCCTCCTCCGACGGCGCGATGGCCATGGAGGTGAAGTCCTTGAACTGGTCGAGCAGCCCGCCTGTCCCATAAGCCATGCCGGCCGAGTGCACGGCGCGCAGCCCCCGCAACGCAGACCGCAACCCGCCCGACAAGGTCTCGTAGGCCAAATACATGTTCGACCACACCGTGTCGCCCCCGTGGTCCGGCACAGCCCAGGCGTGGAGCAGCGTGTACGCAGGCGGCGCAGGCAGATAGCTGAGATCGCTGTGCCACGCGTTGGCGAAGTTCAAGACGTCGTCCGGCTCCTTGATCACCCGGATCACGTACGGCCGGTCTTCCAGCGGGTCGACGAAGGGCGTGACGTCGCGCCCGCCCAGCAGGTCGGTGACCCGCTCCAGGTCGTCCAAAGAAAGGTCCTGCTCGGGCAGGAACACCACCAGGTGGTCGGCCAGCGCCTGTCGCAGGCCCGAGAGCTCCGACGCCTCGGTCACCGACCGGAGGTCCAGGCCCGTCACGGTGGCGCCCAGCGCCCCCGCCACCGGCTCGGCGGTCAGCGTGGCCGCCACCCCCGCCGAACCCGCCCCCGCCGAAGCCGAGGCCGAAGCCCTCACACCAGGCCCAGCAGTTCGGCCCCGTTGCGCCAGAAGAAGCGCTCCTGCGTCTCATCGGAGAACCCAGAAACAGCCTCCCCGAACGCCTCGAACGGGCGCCGGCCACCCTCGGGGTGCGGGTAGTCGGTCGAGAACATGAACAACTCCGGCCCGCACTCCCGGATCAACCACGCCGTGTCCTCGAAGGGGAAGGGCGTGAAGCGCACCTGGCGGCGCAGGTACTCCGACGGCGGCAGCGGCAGCTCCTGCACCGCCGGCTCGTTTTTGCCGACGTAGCGGGCCGCGTAGTCGACGTTGCGCAGCATCCCCGGCACCCAGCTCGCGCCGAGCTCAATGGCTGCGCCCCGCAGCGCCGGGTGCCGCTCGAACACCCCGTCGAGCGCCATACACGTCAAGAAACGCTCGGGCGAGTGGTGCACGACTGGGAAGTCCTTGGCCCGCAGGTTCTCGCCGCCCCCCAGCCAGTCCTTGGGCCGCGGCAGGCCGTTCTGATGGAAGGCCTTGGGCAGCAGCTTGCCGCCCCCGATGGGCAGCACGAAGGGCACGCCGGCCGACGCCAAGCAGGCCCACACCGGGTCAACGTCGAGGTGCGCCGGCGAGAAGTCGCCCGGGGCGTCCGAAGGCACCCACAGGGCCGCCACGCCGGCCTCGAGCGCCGCCTCCAGCACACCCAGGGCACGAACGGGGTCGTTCAGGGGCAGGTAGCCGACCGCCTTCAGCCGCGGGTCGCCGCCACAGAAGTCGGCCATGGCTCGATTCAGGGCCTCGGTCCCCCCGTACAGCACGTCCATGTCCTTGGAACGGGAGAAGTGGGCCAGGGCGAAAGTCGGGAAGACCAGCTGGGCGGTGATCCCGAGGGCGTCGAGCACCCGGGTCCGGACCGCGGTGTCGAGGGCCCCGGGCGCCATCCAGCCCTTCGGGCCCTTCAGGACCTCGGGCCCGATCTCCAGGTCCCGGTGGCTCTCCCAGAGCGCCGGCAGGCTCTCCATGAGCTCGGCGGCGCCCGCCCCGGCCCCCTCGAGGCCAAGCGGCGACAGCCGGTCCCGGACCCCCTCGTCGGCGTAGCGGCCGAGCCAGTCCGACGTCTCCATCAGGTGGCTGTCGGCGTCGAAGATCGCAGTGTCCACGGTGCCCCCTGTGCTCAAGAAATCGCAGCCCAGAGTAGACCCGCACGCACGATGGCGCCGTCACGGCACCCCCCAACGGCACCCCAGCAGCACCCCCAGCAGCACACCCAGTGAACATTTATCCGGCTCATAAGTTCTTGTGACCTGACATACAGACCTGACCGGTGAAATGGAATCCGCACGAGAGCCCCCACCCGCCGGGGCACGTACGGAGGAACGATGACCGAGGAAGAGAAGGACGCAGCGACCGGGGAGCCGGTCGAGAGCACCGAGGCTGCTGCGGCGCCCATCGAGCTGCCCGCCACGACTCCCCCGCCCCCGGCCCAGGCCCAGGCCGAGGCCGAGCCGTCGGACCTGCCCCAGGCCCCGCCCCTCGATGCGGCGCAGCCCGACACCCCGCCCATGGGCGCCCCCGTCCAGCCCCAGACGCCTCCGCAGGGCGTCCCCCAGAGCGAGGCACCCCAGAGCCAGGCCCCGACCGGCTCGTACGCCTTGGGCGCCCTCGCCGGGAACCCCATGCTCGGCACGCCGGCTCCCGGCCCCTCGTCGCAGGCCAGCGATCCCAACGCGGGCGCCCCGTATGCCGGCGCTCCGTACAGCGGCGCTCCCTACGGCGTTCCTTACGGCGGCGTTCCCTACGGTGCCGGCGCTTACGGCGACCCGGCTGCGGCCGGATGGCCGGCGCCGCCGGCTCCGACTTCCACCGGCAAGGGCGCGCACCGCATGCGCACCGCAGCCCTCGTCGGCGGCGCGGCACTGGCCGCGCTCGGCCTCGGCGTGGGCCTCGGCCACATCACGTGGACCAACGGTCCGACGCCCAGCCTGAATGCGGCGCCCGCCTCGGGTTCAGGCCGGCTCCCCTTCCGCACGAACCCGAACAACGGGAACGGCGGAGGCTTCTCACCCTTCGGCGGCGGTTTCGGGAACTCGGGCAACACCGGGAACTCGGGCAGCTCCGGGAACTCCGGGTCGTCTAACTCCTCGGGCCCGAGCGACGCCGGCTCCATCGCGTCCAAGGTCGACCCCGGTCTCGTCGATATCAACACGACGCTCGGCTACTCGGGTGAGCAGGCCGCCGGGACCGGCATCGTGCTGACGTCCAACGGCGTCATCCTCACCAACAACCACGTGATCGACGGGGCGACGAGCATCAGCGTCACCGACGTTGGCAACGGCAAGACCTACACGGCGACCGTGGTCGGCTACGACCGCACAAAGGACGTCGCGGTGATCTCGCTCCACAACGCGTCGGGTCTCCAGACCGCCAACCTCGCCGACTCCTCGACCGCATCGGTCGGCGAGGACGTGGTGGGCGTCGGCAACGCCGGCGGCACCGGCGGCACTCCCAGCGCGGCCGGCGGCACCATCACGGCGCTCAACCAGTCGATCACCGCGAGCGACGAGGGTGACGGCACCTCGGAGCAGCTGAGCGGCTTGATCCAGACCAACGCGAACATCCAGCCCGGCGACTCGGGCGGCGCCCTGGTGAACGACCAGGGTCAGGTGCTCGGCATGGACACCGCCGCCTCGGCCGGCTTCTCCTTCCAGACCAACGGGAACCAGCAGGGAACCGAGGGCTTCGCCATCCCGATCAACACGGCGCTGAACGTCGCCCACCAGATTGAGGGTGGCCCGGCTTCGTCGACGATCCACCTCGGCACGACGGCCTTTCTCGGCGTCGAGATCAACGCCGGCGGCTCGTCGTCGTCCGGCGGCGGTGGCAACGGCTCCGGGCCCTTCGGCGGCATCTTCGGCAACTCGGGCAACTCGGGCAACTCGGGCGCCAACGTGTCCGGAGCGGACGTCGCCGGCACGGTGACCAACGGGCCGGCGCAGGAGGCCGGTCTGGCCCAGGGCGACGTGATCACCTCGCTCGGCGGCAAGACCATCGGCTCGGCCAACGACCTGACCAACGCCATGGGCATCTACCACCCCGGCGACAAGGTGCAGGTCGGCTGG
Organism: uncultured Acidimicrobiaceae bacterium; assembly: GCA_963834405.1. Classification (GTDB taxonomy): domain Bacteria; phylum Actinomycetota; class Acidimicrobiia; order Acidimicrobiales; family RAAP-2; genus Bog-473. The sequence continues at coordinate 884,582 of CAWIBX010000007.1, forward strand.
ACCGACGCCAACGGCAACACGCACACCGCCACGGTCCAGCTGAGCTCGGGTCCGCCGCAGTAACGGGCTTCACGCAGCGCCTCGCCGGTGACCCGCACCCAGTCGGGTGTGCGGGCGTCGGCGAGGTCTAGCGCGTCCTGAGCTCCAAGATTGTGATGAGCGCGGCCACAACAGCCGCGCTGAGGACGAGGAGGGCGCCCCACCCGATGTTCAGGCTCGCTCCCTGTGGGACGTGCGCGGCGTTGATCTTCTGCAGCAGTCGCACCACGACATAGATCCCCAACCCGACGGTCGCCAAGGCGAACAAAGCTGCGAACACGCGGATCCCCGCGTCGTCAGAGACCATCATCATCCCGGCGAACACCATGAGCACCACGCCGGCCGTGAGGGTCGCGTAGCCGTTCACCCCGATGGCGCTGGAAATCGACGGGTCGAGTCCTGAGGTCGCGCTGGAGAGACCCAGGTTCGCCCCTCCGATCGTGAGGCCTCCGCCGGACAGCGACGAGCTCACCCAGGTCGTGACGGACGCCAGCATGATCGTGATCCCCGATGCGAGGAGGAGGAAGTTCGCGACGGTCACGCCGGGGGCGGCGCTGGCGGCGCCAACCGGGCTCCGCGGCCCAGTCCTGGGCGCGTAAGGGTTCGCCGAGATGCGTGGTGCGGGACCTTGAGCTTCGGCGACGGAGACGAAATGCGGGGTGACGCCGACCTCGGTCCAGCCGGCGCCGACCGTCCAATGGCGTCGCCGCGTCCAGTCCGTACCGTCCCAGTAGGACTGTTCGTTCGGGTTGGAACGAACCGGGTACCAACCCGGTTCCTTCGGAGCCGCCACCGAGGGAGCCCCACCGCTCGGGACGACCGGAGATGTCGTCGGTGGGGATCCGCTGTCCTCTTCCGCCATGCAGTCACCTCCCCCGCACCCGCCATTTCGCGTGGCCCGAGGTTACCTGGGTGTCACCACGCAGGGCGGGACCTCGAGTTCGTCGCTTCCGCCGCACGGACGCCGCCATCTCCGACCCTGTCTTGCGCCACGCCGAACATCGACGACTCCGAGGGCGCGCTTCGCGATCGCCACACACGCTCAGGCACGACGTCTCGTCAGGCGAAATCGACCCCGCGGCCGTCCACCCGCCCTCGAGAGACCCTCATGGAGGCCCCTTGCTGCGAGACCTGGGCGGCGAGGTTCTGGACATCAGGGCGAGATGCACCAAGCCGGGATACAACGGGGCGAGGGGAGACGGCCGGGGTTTCCGAAGACGGGAGGTCGGATCGGGGTTCCCTGCGGCACCTGCAGGTTCCGTGCGAGTTTCTTGCGAAGGATCAGGAGGAGGTGCACGTCACCGGTTTTGTCATCCGTCCCCCCGCTGGGAACGGTAGGGTATTTGGAGTCCTGACGCGCCCGGTTCGACCCTTATTCCCCCTCCGTCGAATCATGGCGCGTCGGGGCGCGTCCGGGCCCGCTGTGGTCATTCCGAGCGCCACAATGGAGGCGTGTCTCGGAATGCCAATCGCAAGAGGAGACGGATTGGGACGTCAGAGCCGCCGCCACCCGGCATCCGATCTCATTTGCGCGCCGACGGAGCCCCCAAGACGTCCTACCGGACACGGCACGACGCGCTCGCGGTAGCCGACGAGCGTCGCCAGGACTCGGGAGTCGAACTGAACGTGTACCAATGTGAGTTCTGCTCGGCGTGGCACATGGGGAGCACTGAGGGACGGGAAGGCTGACGTGTCATGCGGTCGTCGAGATCCGGACTACGTCAATCCGAGCCAGTGGGGCCGGCGCAGCGGCCGCTGCGCCGAGTGCGGCTTCGATTGGGCCGAGAGCGAGTACATGACCCTCGTCGGGCAGTGCGTGCGGAACGTGGCCGTGTTCGGCGAGGGCCTGTCCCGCATCGACCCGGCTGAGGCCGTCGCGCCCGGTCTCTGGTCGGCCAATCGATATGTTTGGCACACGGTCGACGTCCTTCGGTTCGGTGCAGAACGTCTCTGGACGATCAGCGCGGACCCGTCCTACGGGGTGCCGGTGTGGGACGAGAACGTCCTGGCGGAGGTGCGCGCTTATGACCAGCTATCGCCAGTGGTCGGCCTCATCGCTCTGATCGAAGCGGTCCAGGCGTGGCGACAAGCCGCCATGGAGGCGCCCCACGACGCGGCTACCGCACATCCGGAGGCCGGCGAGATCTCTGCCTTCGACGTCGTTCAGCGCAACGCGCACGAGGTGTGCCACCACCTCTGGGACATCAGGCGGAGACTCGACGGGCCCGGGCGGTCCGATTGAAGCAGCAGGAGCCGGGTCGGGCTTGGATCTACCGACATTCACGTGACTCTTCGCACGGTCGTTGCTCTCAACTACCTCGTCGATCGAAGCCCGACTTGGTCGGGGAGAGTGGAATCCCGACCGATCAGGACGAGCGCTCCTACTGTTGAACGGCGGTCCGCAGGTCGTATTGCGGTGGTCGAAGCGAACGCCGAACGGCCAATGGACCGACAATTTCGCGGGCTCGTAGGTCTTTTTTCCTATTCATAAGCTGCGGGACGCCGAATACCCTTCTTGCGGGGAAGAGGTGCACGCCCCGAGGGCTGCGTGAGAGGGGACCTTCGATGACGCTCGCTGACATGTTTGTCGATCAGGATGCGCAGACCTTCGAGCAACGTCGTGACGAGGTGGTCGCGATCGTGAGCTCAGCCCTGGACCTGGCCGGTGTGGACCGGGGTCTGGCGGTGATCATGCAGCGTCTCACCATCGCCGGCGACGAGAACGAGTTCGACGAAGCGTTCGACTCGATCGTGAGCGGAATTCGCGGAACTACGCCGCAGCTTCTCGGCCTCGCCTAGGTTCGGCAGCAAGGTGAGGTGGCTGGTTGTAAAAACCGGCCATCTCCACTGGCTGCGAACCGGACACCGTTGCCAGGGCCCCGTCCAAGTCCTACACAACGCCCTCGCGGAGAGATCCGAGAGGGCGTTGCTGCTTGGTTCCGCCCTCAGGCGGCTGCTGCCGTCAGGGCGCGAGCCCCTCGGGTCTTACGCGGCCTCGGACCGGCGTTTTGTGTCTCCGGTCGCAGCCCGGCGACAGATCTGTCCTCCTCGGCGATGAGGCGCCGTGCCTCTTGGGCGATGTGGCGTGCTGCGTTGACGTCACGGTCGATGACCGCTCCGCAGTCGGTGCACTCGAAGATCCGGGCCGAGCGGGGCAGCTTGGCTTTCACCGAGCCGCACGACGAGCAGTCTTCGAGCTGGGGGCAGAAGCGATCGACCACAATCAGAGCCGTGCCCAGGTCAGTGGTCTTGTAGGTGATTTGGCGCCGGAGCTCTCCCAGGGAGGCGTCGGCCACCGATCGGCCGAGCCGGCCTTTGCGGGTTTCCATGCCGGCCAGGTTGAGGTCCTCGATCCCGATCACGCCGAAGCGCTGGACGAGTTCGTTCGTGATCCGGGTGTAGCTCGAGGGCCCTGGTCTTGGCGATGGTGCCGTGGAGCCGAGCCGGGCGCTTGAGCAGTCGGGCCCGGTTCTTCGACCGCGTTGGCAGTGGGCGATGGCGCGGTCGAGCTTGCGCAGTCGCCGCAGCTGGTTGCCTAGGACGATCGGGTTCTCGACGTGGCCGTCTGGGTCACTGAGCCCGAGGATCGGTGGCGACAACGTGGCCAGGTGGCGCAGTCCGGCGTCGAGACCGACATGCCTCGTCCGGGCCACTTCGGACATGGCTCGCGCGGGCGGGGCGCTCAAGTAACGCACGGAGAACGCCACCTGCCATCGTCCGCCGCGATAGGAGATGGTGACCTTTTGGATGCTCGCTCGGCCGGTTTCAATCAGCCTGTAGAGACGGCGCGTGGACTGCGGCGGCATCAACCGAACGTGGCGGCGGTCGGGGGCGAGCCAGGAGAGCTGGTGGTTGATCTCGACGAACGAGATCGAGGGGGTGGCCCGACACTGTCGCGGCAAAAAAATGGCCCTGCGTGTGCCACAACCCCAAAAGTTGGGTGTCATCCGGCCCCACTTCAGAGGGTGCCGGTCGCCGTCGGACCCGTCGCGTTGATGCCGCAGGCCCTCGATGACGCGCGGTGAAGGGGCGACGCGATACACGAGATCGAACGGACGGGGACAGTCGCGAAAGAGCTCGGCGGTGGCTGCGTTGGGCCGCTGGCGCGAGAAACGACCGACGCGCGTGTCCCGACCCTGCGAACATGGCCGCATTACGGAGAACGGAAACGACCACATCCCCGACGAGGAAGACGCCGACCAGCCGGACGAGCCTGCGACGGCCTTCGAGCGCTGGCGCCGGGAGTCGGCCCTCGGCGCCGTCGGAACCGGCATCGCCAAGGGCCTGCGCGACGTCTTCGCCCCCACGGACGACCACCAGGTCATCGTGGCCGAGGTCCCCGGCGACCCGCCCGACAGCAGCGAACGCGTGCGGGTTATCCTCGACCCCGACGACCCGACGAAGGCCGTCGCGTACGTGCCCAAGCCGGCGGAGCCGGGCGGGGAGGACGAGAGCCCGCCGGAACCGGGCCCGGGGGACACCGACCCGGCCGACTGACCAAAGCAGCCGGACCTGGCCCGGCACGCCCGTTCGTTGACAGCTGGCCCGTCTGGACTTACCATCTGAGCTATCGGACAGTATGTCCGATGCCTCAGAGGAGTTGTCCAACTATGAGCACCCTGGCGGATGTTGCCCCTGTCGACCTCTCCGACTCCCGGTCCTTCGTGCCCGGGGTCCCGTACGCCTGGCTGGCCTGGCTGCGGCGCAACGACCCCGTGCACTGGCAGGACGAGCCCGGCGGGCCCGGCTTCTGGGCCGTCACCCGCTACGAGGACTGCGTCACCGTCAACCGCGACTACGAGCGCTTCAGCTCGGCGGCGCGCGGGACCATGCCCTTCGAGATGCCCGACGCGGACATCGAGCAGCAGGGCCTGATGATGCTGAACATGGACCCGCCACTGCACACCCGCTACCGGCGCCTCGTCAACAAGGGCTTCACCCCGCGCATGGTGCGCGACCTCGAGGAGAGCATCCACCGGGCGGCGGACTCGATTCTGGACGGGGTGGTCGAGCGGGGACATACCGACTTCGTGACGGACATCTCGGCCGAGTTGCCGCTGCAGGTGATCGCCGACCTGTTGGGGGTTCCCCAGGAGGACCGCCACAAGATGTTCGAGTGGTCCAACCACATGGTGGGCAACGAGGACCCCGAGTACCAGGCTTCGGCCGAGGCGGCGCTGACGGCGGCGATGGAGCTGTACGCCTATGCGGCGTCGTTGTTCGGCCAGAAGCGCGTGGCGCCCCACGAGGACTTGATGAGCGTGTTGACGACGGTGGAGGTGGAGGGCGAGCAGCTCAGCGAGCTCGAGCTGGAGCTGTTCTTCCTGCTGCTGACCGTCGCCGGCAACGAGACGACCCGCAACCTCATGTCCGGGGCCATGGCGGCGTTCTTCCAACAACCCGAGCAGTGGCAGCGCCTCGTGGAGAACCGTTCTCTACTGCCGACGGCGGTCGACGAGATGCTGCGGTTCGTCACGCCCGTCATGAATTTCCGCCGTACGGCCACGTGCGACGTGATCCTGAGCGGCACCCAGATCCGGGAGGGCGACAAGGTGGTGTTCTGGCACGCCTCGGCCAACCGGGACGAGTCGGTGTTCGGCGCTGACGCGGACTCGTTCGACGTCGGCCGGGACCCCAACCCGCACATCGCCTTCGGCGGCGGCGGCCCCCACTTCTGCCTCGGCGCGAACCTGGCCCGCATGGAGATACGGGTGATGTTCGAGCACTTGCTGGAACGCGTGCCCGACATCCGTCAGGACGGCGAAGTACAACGGCTGCAGTCCCAGTTCATCAACGGCGTCAAGCACCTGCCGGTGGCGTTCACCCCGTCTGCTCCCGTCGGCGCCGGCGCCGGCGCCTGAGCCGGCCGGTTTAACGGAACGTGGCCCGGCGTGCGCCCGACGCGCTGAAGGAGGTCATCCGCGACTTTCGGCGCGACCAGATCATTGAGACGGCGCGCCGGCTCTTCGGCGAGCTCGGCACGACCGAGGTGTCCATGGAGGAGATCGCAGCGGAGGCGGGAGTCGCCCGCTCGACGGTCTACGTGTACTTCTCCAGCCGCGACGACCTGCTCCAGGCCTGCGTGGCCTCCATGTACGAGCAATTAAAGGACGCCGTTGCGGTCACGGTGTCCGGGGACGCTCCACCGACCGCGCGGCTGCGGGAGCTGGTCGTCGGCGTGCTCGAGCGCGTTGACGAGAGCCCCGCCTTCTTCCGTCTCGCCATGGCGACCCAGGCCACGGCCGGCGCCGCCGGATCGGAGGCGGTGGGCGGCGCGCTGATGGTGATCGGCCTCGACATGATCGGCGTGTTGGAGGAGCTCGTGCGGGCCGGGGTGGAGGCGGGGGACTTCCGGGCCGATCTCGATTACGACCGCGCGGTCGTGCTGATCGGCCAGCAGATCTACGGTGCGCTGTCGGTGCGCGCCGGCGAGCCTTCGCCGGTGCCGGCAGCCCAGGCGGCGGACGAGATCTGCGACTTCGTGCGGCGGGGGTTGGGGCGGGGAAAGTGAGGATGACGCCGTGAAGTTCGACCTCTGGGTCCCGACCGCCAGCCCCATGAGCACGCCGGGCCTGCTCGAGGCGCTGGCGGTCGGCGCTGAGAAACGCGGCATCGCGACCCTCTGGGTGGGCGAACACGTCGTCCTCTTCGAGCAGTACGGGAGCCACTACCCCTACGCCGAGGACGGCCGCATCCCCGCCCCGTCGGGCACCGGGCTGCTGGAGCCGATGGTGACGCTCTCGTATCTGGCGGCGCGCACGTCAACGGTGCGGTTGGGAACGGCGATGCTGCTTCTCCCCCAGCGCAACCCGGTCTACGTGGCCAAAGAGGTGTCGTCGCTGGACTGGCTCTCGGGCGGCCGCGTCGACCTCGGTGTCGGCGTCGGCTGGCTGCGCGAGGAGTTCGACGCGCTCAACGTGCCCTGGGAACGCCGGGGCCGGCGGACCGACGAGTACCTCGAGGTGCTGCGCACCCTGTGGTGCGACCCGACGTCGTCCTACCACGGCGAGACGTACGACCTCCCCGACTGCGAGATGTACCCCAAGCCGGTCCAACAGCCGCACCCCCCGATCCACATCGGGGGCGAGACGCCGGCGGCGCTGCGGCGGGCCGCCCGGCTGGGCCAGGGGTGGCACACGTTCAACCGCTCCCCCGAGGAGCTGGCGGCCGGGCTTCAGGAGCTCGACGCGCACTTGAAGGAGGCCGGGCGAAGCCGGGACGAGCTGCGCATCACCGTCTGCCCGTACTTCAACCAGCTCACCCCCGACGGCGTGGAGGCCTACGCCGAGGCGGGGGCCGACGCCGTAGCCGCCCTGTTTTTCGCCTTCGGGCCCGACGAGGTGGAGCCGACGTTGGACGGCCTGGAGGCTTGCCGCCTGGCCGCCGCCCGCACCGAGGGCTGAGCTTCACCGGCCGGGGAATGGCGCCGCCGAAGGGTCAGTCGACCCATGAGGGGTTGGCTGTATCGGTATTGCTCTACTGGGTTGCCGCGAAACCAGTAGAGCGGCGCCGATGCAGGCTTTGAGGCCAGGCCTGGCCCACGGGCGACGCGAGGTGCGCTGCTGCTCGGGGCGGAACAACCCGCTCCCCCGCGCCGCCCGTAGGCCGACATCTCGGAAAGTACGGTCCTCGGGCCGCAGCCGACACTGGCCGTAGGAATGAACCCGTCTCGGAGGTTCATCCTTGGGGATGACCGCCGCGACACGGGCCCGGCGTTACACAGGGAGGATGCGGCTCGTCCCCGAAGAAGGTCCAGCTCAGCGAGCACTACGCTGGACCCCGAACCCGGCGAGCCCGGGAGCCAAGGAACCGATGTCCCCCAGCACCCGCCACCTGTACCCGGCGTGGCTCCGGTCCGGAGCCGCCGCCAGCGCCCGCTCGGCCGGCGCCGCGGGCGGCGGTGAGCCGACCCGCCAGCTCGACGGTGCCTGGCGGCTCTGGGAGCGGCTCCGGGCCTTCGACCGCCGCTACGCCGCCTGGGTCGATTTCGCCATTGCCCTGGTGCTCTTCGTCCTGTGCTCGGGCTGGTTGGGGCGCCACGAGGTGCACTCGTTCCACGCCGGCGACCTGTGGTTCGTTGCCGGCCTCACACTCCCGCTCGTCTTCCGCCGCCGCGCCCCCATGACGGTGTTCCTCTTCATTGCCACCGTGGCGCTGGTGCAATGGCTGGTCACCGGCCCGGTGCTGGCCGACTTCGCTCTCCTGATCGCGCTCTACACCGTGGCGGCGGAGTGCGAGTGGCTGCCCGTGCTCGCGGCGGCATTGATCATGCAGGCGGGCGTCCTCATGGCCACCGTGCGCTGGACGCCCGGCGGCAACGATCTGGAGTCCTTCGTGTTCCTGAGCGGGCTGGCGTTCGCCGCCCTACTGGCCGGCGTGGTGGTACGGGCGCTCGGCAGCCAGCTCGAGTGGCTAGCCGAACGGACCGTGCGCCTGGAGCGCGAGCGCGACCAGCAGGCCTCGCTGGCCGCGGCCGCAGAGCGGGCCCGCATCGCCCGGGAGATGCACGACGTTGTCTCGCACAACATCCAGGTGATGGTCACCCTGGCCGACGCCGCCGCGGCAGCGCGGGACTCCGAGCGTGCCGCAGAGGTCATGCACGAGGTGTCCGGGACGGGCCGCCAGGCCTTGACCGACATGCGCCACATGCTCGGCGTGCTGCGCGAGGAACCCCAGGGCGGGGCCGCCGCGCCGTTCGCCCCCGTGCCCTATGCCCCCCAGCCGGGCCTCGGCGAACTTCCCGCGCTGGTCGAGCGTGTCCGGGGCACGGGCCTCTCCGTCTCGGTGGAGGAATCGGGCCTCCCGTTCGCCGTCTCCGGCGCCGCGGGCCTCACCGTGTTCCGCATAGTGCAGGAGGCGCTCACCAACGCGCTCAAGCACGCGGACCATGCGGGCTCGGTCGAGGTGCGGCTCGAGTACCGCGACCCCGACCTCTCCGTCCGCGTCACCGACGACGGCCGTCCCCAGGCATCCTTCATCGCCTCGGTCAATGGCAACGGGTACCGCTCTTCCGGCAGCAGCGGCGACGGGCCGGCCAGTGGGGGCAACGGCTCGGTCCCGGTATCTGGCGGCGGCCACGGGGTGGCCGGCATGGCCGAGCGGGCGGCCGCCTTCGGCGGCACGCTCGAGGCCGGCCCGTGCGGGTCGGGGGGCTGGCAGGTCCTGGCCACGCTGCGCGACTGCCGGGCCCGTGCCGGCGTATGACCGTCCGCATCGTCCTGGCCGACGACCAGGCGCTGTTGCGCAAGGGCTTCCGCATGATCCTTGAGGCGGAGGACGGCCTCGACATCGTGGGCGAGGCGGCCGACGGCGCCGACGCCGTCCGGCTGGCCACGCTCTACTCGCCCGACGTCGTGCTCATGGACGTGCGCATGCCGGTGATGGACGGGATAGACGCGACCCGCACGATCACGTCTTCGTCCGACACGACGCGGGTGCTGATCCTGACCACGTTCGACCTCGACGAGTACGCCTTCAACGCGCTGCGCGCCGGCGCCAGCGGGTTCCTGCTCAAGGACGTGGCGCCCGCCGACCTGGTTTCGGCCATCCGGACCGTCGCCCGCGGCGACGCGGTGGTCTCGCCGCGGGTCACCCGTCGCCTCCTCCAGGAGTACGCCCACCAGCTACCCAACCTCTCCGAGTCGGCCGGCGACGGCACCGGGCTCGGTGCCGGCAACGGCGGCCGCCCGGCACCGCCCTCTGGGCTGACCGATCGAGAGCTCGAGGTGCTCTTGGCGGTCGCCGACGGCCTCTCCAACGCCGAAATCGCCGAGCGTCTCTACGTCTCCGAGGCCACCGTGAAGTCGCACGTCGGCCGCCTCCTCTCCAAGCTCGGGCTGCGCGACCGCGTGCAGGCGGTCGTGTACGCCTTCCAGACCGGCCTGGTGAAGCCCTCGTAGGGGCCGTCAGGGCCCGCCCCTACACTCCAACTCGTGGCGTCCAGGGACAGTGCGCTCGGCGCCTTCACCGACATCGGGCCCTGGGAGGTCGACCCCGGCGGCCTGGCCTGGCTGGCGGGCCTGGACCGGGTGCGGGCGGACGTGCACGCGTCGCTGCCCCACCTCACCCGGCGGCGCACCGTCCCACCCCTCCCCCGCCTCGGCACGGTGGTGCGCCACCTGGGCGGCGCGCTGCTCTTCTGGTACCTCGGCAAACGTCGACAGGGCGGCCTCGTGTCGGTGGCCGACCTGTCGCACCGGCTGCGGGTGGCCTTCGAGCGGCTGGGCCCGACCTACATCAAGCTGGGCCAGATCATCTCGGCGGGCGAAGGGATCTTCCCGGCCGAGCTGGTCGCCGAGTTCAAGTTCTGCCGGGACCAGGTCCCGCCCGAGCCGTGGCCGGTGGTCGAGCGCGTCCTCACGGAGGAGCTGGCCGGACTGGACCTCCCGCTGCACCAGGTCTTCGCGTCGGTCGAGCGCACCCCGCTCGCCGCCGCCTCCATCGCCCAGGTGCACGCGGCCCGCCTGGCCCACGGCACCGAGGTCGTCATCAAGGTGCAGCGTCCGGAGGTGGCGACGTTGGTGCGGCGCGACCTCGCCGTCATGTCCTGGCTGGCGCCGCTCCTGGTCGGGCGGATCCCCGTGGCCGCCCTGGCCAACCCGCCCGCGCTGGTGGACCTGTTCGCCGAGGCGATCGCCGAGGAGCTCGACTTCCGCCTGGAAGCGGAGAGCATGCTCGATATCGCGCGCACCTACGCCGAGCTCGGCCAGCGCGACTTCGTGGTCCCCCGCCCCCACCCGACGCTGGTGACGCGCCGGATGCTCGTCATGGAGCGGCTCGACGGCTTCAACTTCGCGGACGTCGAGGGCATGCACGCGGCCGGCATCGATACGGAGGCGGTCGTGCGCAGCGGCATGGTCGGCTTCATGGAGGGGGCGATGCTGCACGGCATCTTCCACGGCGACCTCCACGCGGGGAACCTGTTCGTGCTGCCCTCGGGGAAGATCGCGCTGCTCGACTTCGGCATCACGGGGCGCCTCACCGAGACCAAGCGCCTGGCGCTCCTGTTGCTCATCCACGGGGCGATCAACGGCGACCTCACGGCGCAGGTGACGGCCATGCGCGACCTCGGCGCGCTGCCCGAACACGCGGACGTGCAGGAGGTGATAAAGCAGCTCGGCCTCGACCGGCCGGTCCTCGACCCGGTCTCGCTGACGGCCGACGAGCTGGTGGCCGAGATGCAGCGCTCCGTCAAGGCGCTCCTCTCCCTCGGTGCCCGCATGCCGAAGGAGCTCATGCTGTTCGTGAAGAACCTGATGTTCCTCGATGGCGCCATCGCCACCCTGGCGCCGGACCTCGACCTCTTCGCGGAAATCGAGGCGATCGCGCTGATGTTCGCCCAGAAGCACGGCGAGCGGATCATGGCGCAGCTCGGCCTGGACGCGCAGACCGACTGGGCGCCGGACATGGCCGGCATCAAGGCCAGCTTCGGGCTCGACGAGTCGACCGAGCACCTGACCCACCGCGACCTGCAGGCGCGCCGGGCCGAGGTGCGCGAGAAGTTCGCCGGACGGGGACGCGAGCGCGGCCGCGGGCGCTCCCGGTCCCGGCGCTCCCACGACTAGCCCACAAGCCCGCCTGGTGGCGACAGGCAACGGGGTCGCCCCCCTGTAGCGGCCGGTGGGAAGCTGACGGGGTGACCGTCACCAGAGAGCTGCGGCCGGACGACTGGGACGACTGGCGGGCGCTGTGGGGCGGCTATCTGGCTTTCTATCGAGCGGAGGTCCCCGACGACACGTCCCGGGCCACGTTCGACCGCCTCAGCGCCGGTGCGGACGGTCTCTTCGGCATGCTGGCCCTCGACGAGGCGCAGCGGGGCATCGGGATGGCCAATTGCGTCGTCCACCCGTCCACCTGGTCCCGACAGCCCACGTGCTACCTCGAGGACCTCTTCGTCGCGCCGGCGGCGCGTGGGCACGATGTCGGGCGCGTCCTCGTCCAGGCGGTCCGCCGGGCCGCGCGCGAGCGGGGCGCCGACCGGGTCTACTGGCACACCCAGCAGTACAACGGCCGGGCCCGTTCGCTCTACGACCAGGTGGGGCGACCCACCTCCTTCGTGGTCTACGAGGCCGACCCGGGCTGACGTCAGGAGCGTCGGGAGCCCGACCCGTCACATTCCCAGGCAGGTGACGTCTCGGGTGACGACCCGGCCGCTCGTGACGGAGACCGCGCCGGCTGCGCAGCGTCCCGGGGCGCCGTCGGACACGAACCTCGGAGAGCTCCCGACGAGCGTGTACGAGCCGGGCGGTAGCCGCAGATGGAAGCGACCGCTGGAAGAGACGGCGACCGAGAACGCCCGGCCATCGCGAGCGGTCGCCGTGATGCGACCGGGAATGGTGCCGCGGTCGGGCCGCGACACCACGCCCGCGGAGAGACGGAACGTTCCTGCGATCGTTCCTGCTGGCGGAGACGACACGCCCGAACATCCGCTCGCCAACGCGCCGGTGGCCGCAACGGCGGCGGCGGCCGCCCACGGAAGTCTCCTTCTGCTCCTCAACGTCATCTCGACCACTGTTGACTCCGGGCGGAAGAGTTCGGTTCGGACGGGTAGCGTCGCCGCCATGAGCAGCAACACCGACCTGCTGGAGAAGGCCATCGGCCTCTACAACGCCGGGAAACTCGACGACTTCGTGAACGGCTATGCGGAGGACGCCGTCTTAATGACGCCCGACGGCCGGGCGGAGGGCCGTGAGGCGATCCGCAGCCTGTGGGCCCGCGAACTGACCAGCTTCCCCGACCGCAGGCACACTATGAACGCCGTCATAGAGCAGGGCGACACCGTGGCCACCGAGTTCACCTGGGTCGCCACGAACACGGGGCCCTGGATTCTGCCCAACGGCACGCAGCTGCCGCCGACAGGCAAGCGCATAGAGATCACGGGCATGGTGTTGATGAAGATCCGCGACGGTGCGATGGCGGAGCAGCACATGTACTGGGACAACATGAGCGCCGCCCAGCAGGCGGGCCTGCTGCCCGGACCCTGAACCGGCGAGAACCCGAGACGCCGTCCCGTCGTCGTTCAGGTCAATTCGACCGGCACCAGGTCGAGCCCGACCACCCGGTCGCCGCGGAGGACGCGCAGGTGCACCGTGCGGCCGATGACGCCGGCCGTCATGTGGCGCTGCAGCTCACCAACGTCCTCGGTGGGCGCCCCGTCGACAGTCAGGATTGTGTCGGTGGGCCGGAGGCCCGCCCGCTCGGCCGGGCTCCCCTGCACGACCTCGTTCACGCCGATGCCGCGCCGCTGGCCGAGCTCGTCGGCGCGCCGCGGCGCCAGCGGGCGGCTGCCGCCCACGACGCCCAGATAGGCACGAACCACGCGGCCCTCACGAATCAGGGTGGCGACCAGCTCGAGCGTCGTGGGATTGACCGGGACGGCGAGTCCCAGGCCGACCCCGGCCAACGCCGTGTTCACGCCGACCAGGCGGGCCCGCGAATCGACGAGCGCGCCGCCGGAGTTCCCGGGGTTCAGGGCCGCGTCGGTCTGAATGACGTTCTCGACGATGCGCCCGCCCGACGGCAAGGCGCGGCCGAGGGCGCTGACGACTCCTGCCGTGACCGAACCGGCGAACCCGTGCGGGTTGCCGACCGCGACGACGAGTTGCCCCACGCGCAGCCGGTCGGCGTCGCCCAGCTCGACGTGGTGCAGATCGCCCACGCCGACACGCACGACGGCGAGGTCCGAAAGCGGGTCCCGGCCGACCAGGTCGAACTCGGTCTCCCGGCCGTCGGCGAAGGTGGCGGTGCCGTGCTGCGCCCCGGCCACCACGTGGGCGGAGGTCAACACGTAGCCGTCGGCCGAGAGCACGACCGCGCTGCCGGCACCCTGCCGGCCCGAGGCCGCCACACCCAGCGCCGCCACGGACGGGACGACCCGCTCGGCCACCGAGACAACGGTCGCCGAGTAGGCGTCGAGGGCGTCGGCATCGAGTTGTGCGGTGTCGTCGAGCGGCGTGGGCTCCTGCAGATCGTTGAGCACGTCGGTCATATGAGCCTCGGTCCTTCCGTACGCACCTGGGCCACGCCGACCAGTGCTTCGCGCAATTCGGCCAGCCAGTCGCCCTCGTGCCGCTCCACCAACTTCACGCACCACGCCAGGGCTTCGCTCCGGCTGCGCGCCACGCCGGCGTCGATCAGCGTGTCGAGCACCCGGCGCTCGCGGAGGCGCAGGCGCGTCATCACGGGCGTGCTCTGCGTCGTGAACAACATCGTCACGCCGTCCCGCTCGACGCCCCACGACACGCTGCGGCCGAAGCGCGCCTCGGCCTCCGACGCGATGGCCATGCGCGCCCGCCGCGTCCGCTCGCGGAACTCGTCGACGGGGACGTCGGGCGCGAGCGGGCCCACGCACAGGATCTCCTCGGCGTCCGACTCCACGGAGGGCGCCGTCGTGAACCAGTCCCCCGGCACCTTCTCGGTGAAGAACGCCCGGATACTTTCATCGGTTGTCATGATTACGAGATTACACTCTTACAGCGAGATTGATACGGCCCAGAGCAGGGATTTCTCGCCAGGCCGGGGTGGCGACGGGGCAAGGGCGGGGATGGCCGCAGGCGGCACCGGGGGGTGTCGCACCCTCTCCGTAGGGTGGCGCCCATGCCCTGCAGAAGCCCGCGCGCGGCCGTGCGCGAGTGTGCACGATCCCGCCGCACGCATCACCCGTCGCCGCGGGGCGCCTGAGTAGGGTTCGGGCGAGTCCATGCCCCCACGCCGTCGCACCGCGACCTCCAACTTCGGTGTCGGCCGCCGGGAGTCGCACGTGGCCGATGCGTTCTACGCCCGCTTCGAGGCACCCGAGCTCGGCGCGGAGGAGCACGTGACCCCGCACGCGCCCGGTGTGTCCTGCCTAGTCGGTGACGCCCGCCGGATGGATGCGGTGGCCGACGACTCGGTGGCCCTCGTCGTCACCTCGCCCCCCTACTTCGCGGGCAAGCAGTACGAGGAGGAGCTCGACCGCGAGGGGGTGCCAGGGTCCTACATCGAGTACCTCGAGCTGCTGCGCGACGTCTTCGCCGAGTGCAAGCGGGCGCTCGAGCCGGGCGGGCGCATCGCGGTCAACGTCGCCAACCTGGGGCGCAAGCCGTATCGCAGCCTGGCGTCCGACGTCACGACCATCCTGCAGGACGACCTGCGGCTGCTGCCGCGGGGCGAGATCGTGTGGCAGAAGGGCGAGGGTGCCAGCGGCTCGTGTGCCTGGGGCTCCTTCCGCTCGGCGGCCAACCCGGTGCTGCGCGACGTGACCGAGCGGGTCGTCGTCGCCAGCAAGGGCCGCTTCGGGCGGGCGCTGACCCCCAAGGACCGCCGGGAGGCCGGGCTGCCGTTCGAGAGCAGCATCGGAGCCGACGACTTCATGGCGCTGACGCTCGACGTGTGGGAGTTCCCGCCGGAGAGCGCGGTGCGGGTGCAGCATCCAGCACCGTTCCCCGTCGAGCTGCCGCAGCGCCTGATGGAGCTCTACACGTTCCGGGGCGACCTCGTGCTGGACCCCTTCTGCGGCTCGGGCTCGACGCTGGTGGCGGCCTTGCGGAGCGGGCGCGACGCGGTGGGCTACGACCTCGACCCTTCGTACGTGGCGCTGGCGCGGGCGCGGGTGGCGGAGGCACGGGGGGCGGGGGCCGGGGCGGGCGGCGTGGGTGCGCCGGCGGGAGCAGACGGTACGTCGGCGGCGGTGCTGGCGTCGAGCGCACTGGAAGAGGCCGGGTTCCGGGCGCCGCGTCCGAACCGGCGACTGCGCGGCCTCGGCATGGCGGTGAGCTTCTCGGGCGTCGACGTGAAGGGGCGGACGTGGTACTTCGACCTGGCGGGGGCGAACTCGGCGTATCGAGGCGGCATGGCCAGGTCCGAGACGGTGTGGCGGACGCTGGGGCGGGCCCACGTCATGGCGGCCAACGGCATCGGCCCGCTCGTCGTGCTGACGACGCAGCTGCCCCGGCCCGGCACCGAGGCCGACCGCGCGCTGCGGGCCGCGGGGCCGGGCGGGATCTTCGACGCGGTCGACCTGCTCTCGCCGGCGGCGCGCAAGCGGCTGGCGCTCTACGCCGCGGGCCGGCCCGGTCCCCCGCTGCCGGGTTTCTGGTCTTCGTCCGATCTGACGCCGGGCAAGGTGTGAGCGGGTCGAGCGGGTGAGCCCGCTCGTGGCCTGCGCAGTCGTGCGCGACGACCCGCCCCAGGTGTTCGTGGCCGAGGACATGGACACGCTGCACTGGGTGCTGGCGTGCCAGCTGGTGGCGGCCACGCCCGGCCGGGACCTGCCGGCCGGTGAGCGCGAGGCGTTGCGCCAGGCGCTGCGGGAGGAGCGCTGGGGCGATGCCGTGTTCGCGTTCATCTCGCGCACGGGGGTGGCGGTGGACGTCTACGAGAGCACCGAGCTCTACGCACCGGCCGACGCCGCGGTGGCGCCCGTCGAGCTGCAGCTGACGCCGCTGTTCGCCGGGTAGCGGGCCACCGGTACCCGGCCCCGGTTGCGGCCGGGCGGGTCCCGGGGACTCGACGGGCGGCCGTGGAAGGATGCGGGGAATGCCCAGCGAGCGCACGACGGTGACCGAGCTCGGCACCGCGCTGGGCATGCTGGGACTCGCAGGGATCGAGGAGGCCGTGCGCTCCCGCACGCCGGTCATGCACAGCCTCTCGCCCGAGATGTGGGACCGGCTGGCCCGGCTCCGGGCCGGCGGCGCCTACGACGCCGAGTTCCACGCGGCGTGGGAGAACGGGCGGGCCTTCCTCGGTGCCCGTGACGGCCTGCGGGGTCGGCTCCCCGCGGTCGTGGAGTGGAAGGGCACGGGCCGCGCCCCGGGGGACGAGGTGGCGCCGATCGACCTCCGGGTGGACCACGTCTACCTCGTGAGCTGCAAGTACCTCTCGAACATCTTGTTCAACGTCTCCCCCGCCCACGTGTTCGACGACCTGCTGACCGGTGGGTCGGCGCGCGGCCGTCCCCCGGCCGGGTCGCCGGGTGGCGGAGACTGGTACGCCGAGGTCGCGCCCGGCGAATACCAGGCGCTCTACGAGACGGTGCGGCGGGCCGTCGCAGAAGGCGCGGGCTCGACCGGCCCAGCCCCGGTCGGGTCGCGACACCAACCGGCGCGGGCCGGCGTCGGCGCGGGCCGGGGCGGCTCCTTGGCGTCGACGGCTGTGTCGTTGCCGGGGCTGGGGGCCGCCCAGGACGGCTCGGATGCGGCCGGCGGCGCCGGGATCGACGGAACGGGTGATGGAGCGCGGGGCCTGCCGCCCGCAGGCGACCTGCCGGCGCGTGCCTCGGATCTCACGTCGGACCAGCGCGAGACCCTGGGACGCTGGTTGCGCGCGGGGTGGCCCGACGGTGCCAAGGCGGCCTACGACCGCCTGTCCGCCGCGGTGGCGTCGGCCTCGGTCCGGCGCTGGGAGGCGGGCATGGAGGCGGGACGGGGGTCGGCCGAGTCGATGTTGTGGCGTCTCCTGCGCGTCGGGAGTGCCCCGTACTTCGTGCTCGGCTCGTCCGCGGCGCGCTCGCTGCGCCTGCGGATCGCGACCTCGTGGGACTGGCGGCAGCGCTACGTCCTCGGTGCGTTCACCGTGACGGCCCAGCCCGGCGGCCAACCCCGGGTGGGCTGGACGGCGCGGGTGCGGGACCGGGCCAGCCACGAGACGTCCGAGGTGGCGGGCCACATAGAGGTCCGGTGGAGCCACGGACGCTTCGGCGCACCCCCCGAGGCCAAGGGCTACCTCGACACGCCGCACCACCTCGTGCCCGGGTACTTCAGCCTCGAGTGAGCCGGTTCGACCTCAGCGCCTTCGCGCCGCCGCTGCGCGTGCCCGAGCTGGCGTGCGGCCCTGTGGTGCTGCGGCCCTTCGCGGTGTCGGACCTGGCGCTGGTGCGGCAGGCGTCGGCCGACCCCCTCATTCCCGCCATCTCCACGGTGCCGCGGGATTACACCGACGACGCCGGGCGCGCCTACATAGAGCGTCAGCACCGCCGGGCATCCGACGGCGACGGCTACTCGTTCGTCATCGCCGAGACGTCCGGCCCCGGCGCCGGCATCGGGTCCATCGGGCTGTGGCTGCAGGAGATAGAGAGCGGACGTGCCTCCATCGGTTACTGGGTGCTCGACTCTGCCCGCGGACACGGGCGCGCCGCGCACGCGCTCCGTGGCCTGGCGGCGTTCGCCTTCGGCGAGTTGGCCATCCCGCGCCTGCACCTCTTCGTGGAGCCATGGAACGTCGCGTCGTCGCGGACGGCCGAGGCCGCAGGCTTTCGGCGCGAGGCCCTCCTGCGGGGCTGGGAGCGCATCGACGATGAACAGCGCGACGCCGAATGCTTCGCCTTGTTGCGCGAGGACTGGGGTGGCGCCTGAGGTTCGCGAACCCGGCTCGAGGCGGGCGACGAGGCCAGCTGCGAGACTGCCCCGGTGTTCCGGCACGACCACCGCACCGAGGACCTGACCGCGCGCATCGACCATCTCATGGCGGCGGTGTTCGAGCCGGACGACGCCGATCGCCTCACCCGTCTGGCCGAGCACGTGCCCCCCGACTTCGTGTACGTCGGTCCGGACGGCGTCTTCGACGGTGCGGCGGGCCTGAGCGAGGCGTTCGTCGCCTACCGCCGCGCCGCCCGGGCCACCACCCTGCGCCGGACCAGTCCGGTCGACATCCACCACGGCTATTTCCGCTTCTCGTGGCAGCGACTGGAGGACGGCGTCAGCGCCATGGAAGGCTGGGCCTTCGGCGCACTGGACGAACGCGGGGCCATCCGGCGCATCGTCGTGTTCGAGGGTCTGACGCCGGGGAGGAACGCCTGATGTTGCTGTTGACAGAGGTCGCCGACCAAGTGGCGACGGTGACGCTCAACCGTCCCGACGCGCGCAACGCGCTCTCGGGTGCACTGACCAGCGAGCTCGACGACATCGTCACCGAGCTCGACGGCCGCGACGACGTGGCGTGCATCATCCTCACCGGCGCCGATCCCGCCTTCTGCGCCGGTGTCGACCTCAAGGCGCTCTCGACCGAACCGCGATCGGAACAGCCGGACCGCCAGAGTGGCCCCTTGGCCCATCTCGGGTTCCTGCCCCCGCACGAGACGCCGGTGATCGGCGCCATCAACGGCCCGACCGTGACGGGCGGTCTGGAGCTCGCGCTCTGCTGCGACTTCCTCATCGCCTCGGAACGCGCCCGCTTCGCGGACACCCACGCCCGCGTCGGCGCGATGCCGGGGGCGGGCCTCACCATCCGGCTCCCGCAGCTCATCGGCGTCGACCGCGCCCGCCGCATGAGCTTCACCGGCGATTTCATTGACGCGGCGACGGCGCTGGCGTGGGGCCTGGTCGTCGAGGTCGTACCCCATGAGGCCTTGTTGCCGCGGGCGCGCGAACTGGCGGCCGCCGTGGTGTCGATCCCGTCCGACAACATCCGCGAGATCCGCCGCATGTACGACGCGATGAGCGCGCTGGCCGGGGCTGGGGAGGAGGCGTGGGTCGCGGAGTCGGAGTGGTCGCGCCGCTGGATGGCCGATCGCTTCGACCAGTCGCGACTGGCCGGCGAGCGCGAGCGCATCATGGCGCGGGGGCGGGCGCAGAACACGGGGCTAGGCGGCGACGGCGAGGGCGCCGGCACATCGGGGTGAAGGTCTACGCGGGCATGGACCCGCGCCTCAGCCTGCCCGATGCGGTCGCGCGCGCCAGCCGGGTGGAGGCCCTCGGTTACGACGGCCTCCACGTCGCCGAGACCGTGCACGACTCTCTCTCCGTCGCGCTGTTGGTGGCGGAGTACACCCAACGCATCACCGTGCGCACGAGCGTCGCCCTCGCCTTCACCCGCAGCCCCACCCTGGTGGCCTACGCGGCGTGGGACCTGGCCAAGCACAGCGGCGGTCGCTTCCAGCTCGGCCTGGGGACGCAGATCCGGCAGAACATTGAGGACCGCTACGCCGTGCCCTTCGGCGAAGACCCGATCGGCCGGCTGCGCGACTACGTCGGCGCCGTCCGAGCCTGCTTCGCCGCTTTCGCAACGGGCGAGGTGCCCGACTACCGGAGCGCGCACTACCGGATCACCCGGCTGCAGCCGTACTTCAACCCCGGCCCCGAGCCCGGGACGGCGCCCCCACCCATCTACCTGGGGGGCGTACAGCGGCGGGCCTGCGAGCTGGCGGGCGCCGTGGGTGACGGGTTCGTGAGCCACCCGACCAACTCCAACCCGCGCTACCTGCGTGAGGTCTGCCTGCCGGCGCTCGCGGCCGGCGCGGTCGCCGAGGGTCGCGACCTCGCCGCCGACGGCTTCGAGACGGTGATCGGGACGCCCGTGGTCACCGGTGCGACGCCGGCCGCGGTGGCGGCCGAACGGGAGCGCCAGCGCCGGCTCCTCGCCTTTCTGTATTCGACGCCCGCTTATGCGCCGACGCTCGAGCTGTACGGCTGGTCCGATGTCGGGCCACGCCTACGCGATCTGGTGCGCCACGACCGCTGGGACGACCTGGGCGACGTCCTGCCCGACGAGGTCCTCGACACCCTCGTGCCGTGCGGCACGTTCGAGGAGCTGCCCGGCGTCCTGCTCGAACGCTTCGGGGGGCTGGGCCGGGGCATCGTCGTCAGCCCGCCGGGAGACCCGGGCGACGACCGGGCGTTCCGGGACGTGGTGACGGCACTGCAGGAGGGCTGAGGCCTCAAGGGCTGGCGGTGCCGGCAGAGGTCCGTGGCGTGCCACAGGTGGCGCCGCATCGGAGCGCGACTTCTCATAACTGCGAGATACGAGAAGCCACAGCGTCAGTTATCTGCCAAATGCGAGAAGCCCCAGCTTCTCGGAACGGCGGTCAACGGGAAGCTCGGTCCCAAAGGACTGCGGGACCGACGTCTCAGCGGGGCATCGGGAAGATCAGCTCGTCGCCCGCCATGGCGTCGACGGCGGCCCCGCGCGCCCCTCGTCCATCGGGCGGAAGCGTTCCGCCGAGGCGAGGACCCGGGGGAGCAAGGCCATGTCGCCCGGCGTGCAGAACGCGTGCACGCCGGGTGTCGAGAGGGCGAAATGGATCCCCCGATCGAGCTCGTCGTCGCCGGCCACCGGCTCGTACCACGAGGACGCCCAGCGGTCGGCCGTGGCCGGACTGCCCTCCACGGCGTCGGACAGGGGGCGGCGGTCGGCCCAGGGTCGGTGCGCCGCCGCCTTGATCACCATTACCCCGAGGTCGCGTTGTGCGCACAGCTCGAGCAGCTCCTCGGCCGCCTCCCGGTACTCGGCCCGCGACCACAGGGCCGGGTAGACGGGGAACATCACGGTGTCCAGGTCGAAGCGGCGCAGCGCCTCGAGGTGCGCCCGTGGCACCTCGAGGTCGTGGCCGGTGATGCCGGCAAAACGGGTGTGGCCGGC
Organism: uncultured Acidimicrobiaceae bacterium; assembly: GCA_963834405.1. Lineage (GTDB taxonomy): Bacteria > Actinomycetota > Acidimicrobiia > Acidimicrobiales > RAAP-2 > Bog-473. The sequence continues at coordinate 905,951 of CAWIBX010000007.1, forward strand.
GTCGCGTAAGGCCAGAATCTTCTCGATCGCGGCCGACCGGCGGTCCAACTCCGCCAGCGACGTCACCGCGTGCGCCTGATAGAGGTCCAGCACCTCGGCATTGAGGAGCCGACGCGTGTTGTCGAACTGGTCGACGACGCCATCGGGGTTGGCCCGCAGCGTCTTACCGGCGATGAACATCTCCTCGCGGCGCCCCGCGAGATGCGGCCCCACGACCGACTCGGCGTCGCCGTATTGCGGCGCGATGTCGAGGTGGTTCACCCCGTGATCGAGAGCGAGCTGGAGCCAGGTTCCGGCCTCCTCGACCGTGGCCGCCCAGCAAGCTGCACCGCCGAGTACGGCCATGCTGCTCTCGTGCCCGGTGCGCCCGAGCCGGCGGCGTTCCATCGCCATGTCGTCAGGACTTGAAGGTCAGGACGTTGAACACGGCGCCGACGTTGTCGGTGAGGACGGCAAACCGTCCCGGTTCGATGTCCATTGGACCGTGCAGGAGCGCGCCGCCGAGTTCCTTCGCCTTCTCGACGCTGGCGTCGGTGTCGGTGACCGCGAAGTAGACGCCCCAGTTGGGCGGCATCTCGGCTGGCATCATGTCGTTCTTCAGCATCATGCCGCCGACCGAACGATCGGCCAGCTTCCACTCCGTGTACGCGGGTGCCTCTCCAGGCGGGCCCTGGTCCGCTGCGTCCCACCCGAAGACCGCCTTGTAGAAGGCCTTCGACTTGTCGAGGTCCGTCGTGATCAGCTCGTTCCAGCACAGCGCGCCGGGTTCGTTGACCACCTGTGCCCCGGTGTGCTGGTTCGGCTGCCACAGGCCGATGACCGCGCCGAGCGGGTCGGCGAAGACGGCCATGCGGCCGGCCTCCATCACGTCCATGGGCTCGGCAAAGACGGCGCCGCCGTTGGCCTTCACCTTGCCGATGGTGTCGTCCGCGCTGTCCACGTTCACGTACGTCAGCCACATGGCCGGCATCCCCGGGTTCATCTGCGGGCCGAGCCCGGCCACCGTCTTCCCGCCGATGTCGCACACCGAGTAGCCGCCCGCCTCCGCCGGCCCCTCGGGACAATTCCACCCCAACAGCGCGCCGTAAAACTCCTTGGACTTGGGAAGATTCGTGCTCCCGAGGTCCACCCAGGACGGGACTCCGTTCTCGTAACGCTCCATCTCCACCGTGCAACCTCCTCGTGCAGACGCCGACGGATCCGACGGTACCCGATCGATCGCCCATCTGCACCGGCCCAGATGGAATGATCACGGGCGTGACACGCAGCGGCCAGACGCCATGAGCCCAGGCCCGGTCGGCTCCCGGGTGGAGCAGCTGGCGCAGGCCATCGCGGAGCGGATCGTGCCGCTGATAGTTGACGCCATCGACATCGACGCCATCCTCGACAAGGTCGACATAGAGAAGCTCATCGACCGCGTTGACATCGAGAAGGTCGTGGAACGGGTCGACATAGAGAAGATCGTGGAGCGGGTCGACGTCCAGAAGATCATCGAGCGCGTGGATATCAATGCCATCGTGAACGAAATCGACATCGACGCCCTCGTGGAACAGACGGAGATCGGGTCGATCATCGCCCGTTCCACCACAGGCATCCTGACCGAGGTCCTCGACGTCATCCGCAGCCAGGGTGTCGGGCTCGACGACTTCATTTTCCGCTGGGGCAACCGGCTGATCGGACGCAGCCAGAAGGTCGCCGACTGGCCCGTGGGACCACCGCTCCTGTGTGGAGCCGATGGGGGCGGCGGGAGCGTGAGGCCATGACAACGGTCCCGATGCCCCCGCCGGAGATGACGGTCGGCCGGCAGGGCCACTACGCCGGAGCGATCAGCCGGCTGGTGGCCTTCGCGGCCGACGTGGGCGCTTCCTGGGGGCTCTATCTCCTGGGCTCCGCCCTGCTCAACTTCGCGATCAAGTTGGTGACGGGCCACTCCTTCACGCTCACCAATCACCGGATCGCCGCGTTCATCGTGTTGGGGGTGTGGGAGTTCCTCTACTACGCCTACCAATGGGCGGTCAGCGGCAAGACGATCGGCATGGCCCTCTTCGGCGTGCAGGTGGTGACGGTCCAGGGCGGCCCGATAAGCCCGCGTCAAGCCGTCCTGCGCACGATCGGCCTCGGACTGACGCTGCTGACACTGGGCATCGGGTCCCTCGGCATCGTCTACCAGCGAGAGCGCCGTGCCCTGGACGACTTCATCGCCGGAACCGCCGTCGTGTACGACTGGGACGCCAAGGCTGCTCGCCTGCGCTGGCTCGCCCGCTCAGAGGCACACGGGCTCTCCCGCCAGCGCTCCTTGGTCCCCACCGAGCCGGCAACGGCATCGGCCGCTCCGGCTCCGGCCGCGCCGTCCCCGGAGCACCCAGCGCCCCAGGGCTAACTCGACGGGAGCGGCGCCGGCGACCGGCCCCTCTACGATGCTCGGCCATGTCCTTCGCCGAGATCTCGAGGCCACATCCGGGTGTGGCCGTCGTCATGCTGAACCGACCGGAGCGGATGAACGCGATGGCGTTCGACGTCATGATCCCCTTCCGCGACGCGCTGCGCGAGATCGGCCACGACAACGAGACCCGGGTCGTCGTCATCACGGGGGCCGGCCGCGGGTTCTGCTCGGGCGCAGACCACGAGAACCCCGGGACCATCCCGCATATCGAGGGCCTCACCTTCCCCACCATCGCGCTGCGGTCGATGGAGATGCTCGACGACGTCATCGTCACCATCCGCCGCCTCCATCAACCGGTGATCGCGGCCGTGAACGGGGCAGCCATCGGCGGTGGTTTCTGCCTCGCGCTCTCCGCCGACATCCGGATCGCCTCGGAGGAGGCCTACTTCCGCGCTGCGGGCATCAACAATGGGCTGACGGCGGCCGAGCTCGGTCTGAGCTATTTGCTTCCCCGCGCCATCGGCCAGTCCCGGGCGGCCGAGATCATGCTGACCGGGCGAGACGTGGACGCCACCGAGGCGGACCGGATCGGCCTCGTGTCGAGGGTCGTCCCCGGGGCCGATCTCCTCCCTGCCTGCTTCGAGCTGGCCGACCGCATCAACGGATGGAGCCGGGCGGGCGTGGAGCTCACGAAGCGCCAGCTGTGGAACAGCCTCGACGCCAGCAGCTTCCAGTCCCACATGGACGCAGAGGGCACCTCGCAGCTGTTCGTCCGTTGCCTCACCCGCAATTTCGAGGAGGCCGTGGCGGCGCGCAGGGAGGGCCGCTCCCCCGACTTCAAGGATTGATCAGGCGGTGTTCACGAGCGTGTTGGCCGCCATGTCGAGGTAGGCGCGCAGCTCCTCCGCATCCGCCTCCGTGATGCGCGCCGCCCCCAGCAGGGAGTCGAGCGCCTCGTGCATATGCCGGAGCCAGGCGTCGCGCTCGGCCGGCCCGATGACAAACGGGGCGTGGCGCATGCGAAGCCGCGGGTGCCCGCGCTGCTCGCTGTAGGTGGCGCGCCCGCCCCAGTACTGCATGAGGAACAGGGCGAGGTGCGCCGACGACTCGCTCAGATCCTCCGGGTAGAGCGGACGCAGGAGAGGATCGCCCGCCACGCCGAGGTAGAAGCGGTCCACCAGGTCGACGAAGAAGGATTCACCTCCGACCCGCTCGTACAGCGCGTCCATGCGATCGAGCGTAGAGGACTTAGAATGCACGCCGATCCGCGGCCGTAGTTCAATGGTAGAACCTCAGCCTTCCAAGCTGATGATGCCGGTTCGATCCCGGTCGGCCGCTCTCCTCGTTGTTGCTGTTCAGCGGGACTACGTTGCTCGTCTCTTCGTTGGGGTCATCACCTTCATCCCGCGAATATCCCGCGGGATTCGCTGCACGAGACGCCTCAGCAAGCCCCGAGAGCGCTTTCGCGATCGCAACGTCACGGTCAGCGACCGCATGCTGGTAGCGCAACGCTGCAGCGGGACTCGCATGACCAGCCCGTCCCATCAACTCACGGGTCGTGGCGCCCTGGGTCGCCGCCCAGATGAGTCCCGCGCCCCGCAGATCATGGAAGTGGACCTCCGATCGCCCGATCGACTCCCTGGCGGCGCACCAGGCGGCGTGAAGGGGATGCCTGCCGAGCCGTCCACCCTTTTGTCCCGTGAGGAGCGGTGCGCTCGGATCTGCGCTCACGTGAGCCTCCAGGTGCCGCTCAAGGACGGAGATGATGTGCGGCGGCATCGACACGACTCGCTTCCCGGCAGCGGTCTTCGGAGGTCCCAGGTACAACCGTCCATGACGTCGTAGGCCGTTCGCTCGACCCGGACCGTTCCATGGAGCAGGTCGATGTCCCGGCGCTCGAGGCCCAGCACCTCCCCGACGTGCAGGTGACACCAGGCCGCCAGCTCCACGGCGATGCGCCACTGCTCTGGCATCGCTGTGACGAGGGCCTCGACCTCGGCGATGGACACCATGGGCCGCTCAGGCGACCGCTCCTGCGCCGCTCCCTTCACCATGCAAGGGTTGCGCCCAACGAGCTCGTCGGTGACAGCGGTCGCCAGAATCCCCTTGAGGAGTCGGTACGCCTTCGCCGCCGTGACGGGGTGACTCTTCGACAGCTGGGCGTTCCACGAACGCACTGCAGCTGGGGAGAGCCTCTTGATTGGAATGGACCCAAATGTCGGGAGGAGATGATTCCGCAGCATCGAGGTGTAAATTTCGACTGTCCGGGGGCGAAGATCCGACCGCTGCTGCAGCCAGGTCCGCGCATAGTCGCCGAAGGTGATCACAGCCCCGCGAGGGTCGATCCAATCTCCTCGATCCAGCGACGACCTCTGTTCCCGCTCGTAACGCTCAGCTTCCCGTCGCGTCCTGAACGTGCGTGATCGTTCGAGGCCGTCTGGCCCACGAAGCCGGACTTCATACCGAAGGCCCTTCTTTGTATTGCGACGCTCGATCACTTGACTGAACCCCTGACGAAATCACTCTCTCGGAACGCTGCTCAGCGAACCCGTGGTTGGTGGGGAATGGTCTCCTGGGCGGACCCAGATGCCGCCGCAGGCTGCGATTTTTGCGCTAGCCGCTCGACGTACGCCTCGAGAGCAGCCGTCGGAATTCGACGGCTGGACCCAATCTGGATCGACTCGAGCTCCCCGGTGCGCAACAGCTCATAGACCTTCGTGCGACAGATGGCCAGCGAAGCGCCAGCCTGCTCGGCCGTCACGAGAAGCGGCTTCAAGCGCGGTTCGTATCCGGATTCGTTGGGACCAAGGCTGTGTCTCAAGTCCTGCATCGGATGCCTCGATGGCGTCGGAAGGAACTTCCTTCCCTACCTATGTAGGGACAGCGAGCAGGCCAAACCGAACAACATCGAGGTCAGAGGCGGCATTGAGGGGCAAATCGAATTCCGTTTTGTGACAGGCGTCCTTCGGTCAGACGGGACGTGGTGAGACACAGCGGGACGAATCGAGATCCCGCGCTGGGACGAAAGAACGAGAGCAGAAGCGGTTGGTGGGGAGTCGGAGAAGGTCGACGGACGGCATCTCTGACGAACTAGAAGCCAGGATTTGTCAGAGGTTTTCTCTCTACTGTCTCAACCCGCAGGGCGCTTCGCGGCGGCTCCGCCGCCGCCTCGGCCGGCGGTCACCAAGCCAGCTATCAAACTGCCCCCTACCGAAGCAGGCACCATGGGGATACCCCTCCAAGCCTTCCCACCTACCGGCGCGAACATGACAGGTGTGCTGGAACGGTTCACACACGTCGAACCTAGAGACCTGGATCTGTGGTGTCGGATACATCTCGGCGCGGGACTCCAGGTGGAGCTGTTTCGCGACGGTCACCTATCAAGGGTCATCGGGGTCAGGTTGACCTCTGGTCAGCACGTTGTGGTGAAGGTCCGGCAGCGCTCGTCGCGACTCGTGGCATGCTCCACCGCACACCGGGTCCTCTTCGAGCGGGGATTTCCGTGCCCCGAGCCCCTCGTCGATTTGGAGCCCTTGGGCGAGGGAGTTGCCAGCGCCGAGGCGATGATCGTCGGTGGTGAGGTTTTTCCCGACTCGGGTCGCTGTCCCGACCCTTTCGCCAAAGCGCTCGCTCATTTGATTGCGATGGCTCCTACAGCAGAGGAACTGGGATCGCTCGAACCCGCCCCGCCTTGGACCGCTCCAACCAATGAAGTATCGGATTTGTGGCCGTGGCCCGACGACCTCGAAGTCGATCTGAACACTGTGGATGGACCGGCCTGGATTGAGCAAGGCGCCCGCGTCGCCCGCGATCGACTCCAATCCTGCGGGCAGCAAGTCACAATCGGCCATGGGGACTGGTACACAGCCAACCTGCGTTGGGCAGATCGCAGTCTGCTTGCGGTATTCGACTGGGACAGCGTCATTGCCGCCCCTGAACCGGTCATCGTTGGATTGGCAGCGGCTGTGTACGCCACGACCGAAGTGGGCACCGAGGCCAACATCGATGAGACCGAGCGGTTTCTGGATGCCTACTCGTCAGCGCGGTCCCGTGCCTTCAGTAGTGCTGAGTTGGAGGAAGCCTGGGCTGCTGGTCTGTGGAATCGATGCTTCGATGCCAAGAAGCAGTTCGTTACCGCAGGCAGAGTCTTCTCATTATCGGAGCGCGAGTCATTGGAGAGACAGAGGCGCGCAGGTTTCAACAGGACCCAATCGGGCTAATAGAACGGGTTGCCCGCTCAGGCGGCGGAGCACCGGTCTTGCGCCTCTACCGGATTGCATTGAAATAGTGAGGTAGGCCGCTGGTTCGGTATGGCCGGTGCGGCGAATGGGCGGACGGGAACAAACGACCACTATCAACGACCGCACTATCGAAACTGAATCGGCCTGGGATCCCCGGAGGCTCCATACCTTGGAAACGAGGATGGAGTCATGGAACAGAAGCCGAGAACGAAGCGGTATCCGCCTGAGCTGAAGGAGCGGGCGGTGCGCATGGTGTTGGACCTGCGAGAGCAGGATCCGCACGACAAGACGGTGATCTCGCGGGTGGCCCGACAGCTGGGCGTGGGCGACGAGTCGTTGCGCAGCTGGGTGAAGCGTGCCGACGTCGACGCCGGCAAGCGCCCGGGGCTGACGAGCGACGAGCAGGCCGAGCTCAAGCGGCTGCGCAAGGAGAACTTCGAGCTTCGCCGGGCCAATGACATCTTGCAGGCTGCGGCGACTTTCTTCGGGGCGGAGCTCGACCGCCGACACAAGAAGTAGTTGCCTTCATCGACGCCCATCGGGACCACGAGACCGGTGGGCGTCGATGGGGGGTCGAGCCGATCTGCGAGCAGCTCGCAGTCGCCCCCTCCACCTACTACGACGCCAAGTCCCGGCCGCCTTCGGCCCGGGCGCTGCGTGACGCCGAGCTGGGCCCCAAGCTGGTCGAGCTGTGGAAGCGCAACTACTCGGTCTACGGCAGGCGCAAGCTCACCAAGGCGGCTCGGCGGGCCGATCTCGACATCGGGCGCGACCAGGTAGCCCGCCTCATGCGACACCAGGGCATTCGCGGGGCGAGCCGCTCCAAGAAACGCTTCACCACCAAGTCTGATCCCGCCCACGTCCGCGCCCCGGACCTCGTCAATCGCAACTTCAGTGCTACGCGTCCCGATGAACTGTGGGTGTGCGACTTCACCTACTGCTCGACATGGTCGGGCATCATTTACGTCGCCTTCGTAATCGACGTCTTCTCCCGGCGCCTTGTCGGCTGGAAGGCGGCGCGCTCGATGACCACGACCCTTGTCCTCGATGCGCTCAACATGGCGGCATGGACGCGCCGGCACACCACTCTCGAAGGGCTGATCTGTCACACCGACGCCGGAAGTCAATACACCTCTATTGCCTACACCGAGCGCATCGACGACGTCGGTGCCGCGCCCTCCATCGGGACCATCGGAGACAGCTACGACAACGCCATGGCCGAATCGGTCATCGGGCTTTTCAAGACCGAGCTGCACCGCAACCCGGCCGCCCTGGCGGACAACGGCGGGCCTTGGAAGGGCCTCGACGACCTCGAGATCGCCACGTGCGCCTGGGTGTCATGGTTCAACGAGGAGCGACTCCATGGAGAGCTCGACGACCGCACGCCGGCCGAAGTCGAAGCCGAGTACCGTTTCAGATCTCAGCCCGCTGTGGCATGAGAAACCAAACCAACGAGCCTCCGTCAAACCCAGGCCGGTTCAAACCTCCGTAACGCCTCTCGACGAGCTGTCTCTCTGGCCGGCGACGGAGAACCCTCACAGAGGGGCGCACTGGCGTGGGCTCTTTGCTGGGCCGATGATGTGCTGGGGGGCCGCAGCCCCACAACCTCCTGAGGAGGTGACGATTGAAACGGGTTCCCAGGCGAGCGACCCCGTGGGCGGCACTGGCGGTCGTAACGGCAATGGCCGCGGGGGGAGCCGTATTCGGCATTGTGGAGGCGCCTTCTGGCGCGCCGAGCACCACTTCTCGACCATCGCTTCCTTCACATCCGCCGACGACCACCATCGTTCCGCCTGCCGCCCCGGCGTCGGTAACTCCACCTGGTCCCCCTCCACCGGGACCTCTCACTGTCAATGGTCCTGCGTGGGCGGGCCATGGCGACCTTGCCTTCCTCTCCACCGGCCAGCTTGAGGTGCTCTCGAACGCAGGAAGCCTGACCAAGATCACGGGACCGAGCAGCGGGGGATTTGATAGCAATCCAGCCTGGTCGCCTGACGAGCAGTGGCTTGCGTTCTTGCACACCGGACCCGCCAACGGATTCGAGCTGCCGGCTCCCACCCTGTGGCTGGTAGAGGCCGGATCTTCTCAGGCCGAGGAGGTGACAACCAGCGGGATCGGGATGTTCGTATGGTCGCCAACAGCGCCGGTATTGGCGTACACCTTGCTCCCCAATTACAACTTCCCCGCGGGGGTGCCCGAGGACCAGTGGTTCGACCGGCCGGGGGCACCTCCGACCAGCGTGGCAGTTGGGACAGGCGCCGGCGTGGGCTCAATCGCCTGGTCTCCGGACGGCAGCGAGCTGGCTTTCGATGACTCGGTCTTTCCGCAACCCGCCTCGGCGACTTCGCCAGCCACGCCAGCGATGGGCCTACTCGGGACCGTTTCAGTCAACGGCGGCCAAGTGACAACGGTCTACCTCCTGGCCGAGTCAGGGATCGACCTCGCTGGCTGGTGGCCCGAGGGGGGCGGGCTCTTGTTCTGGGAGGACGCAGTGTTCTCCGCCTCGATTGAGGCAGATGGCCTCACGTTGTACAGCCTCGAATTGGGCAGTGCGCAACCGGCGGCGCTCACGACCTCGTTGGTGGGCTCCACGTGGTTGGCGCCGCAACCCGGTGGAGACGCTGTCGCCGTCGTGTCGGGCGGGGGCCGATACATTTGGACCACAGGGCGAGACGTCGACCTGTGCAGTTTCCCGGCCGCCACCTGCCAACCAGTGCCCATCCCCGCCGGCACGTTGGGACTGGCGCCCAGTTGGTCATCTTCTGGTGTGCTCTTTTTCTCCGTGGCCTCCGGCGCCGGCCCCTTTAGCACGACAGGTACGGCCGAGTTTTCGCCGGGTTGGATGGCCCATTGGAATGCGACGAATGGTCTGTGGGCGATGGTCCCCGGCGAACCACCGAGTCCCGTGACCTCGACACCCGCTGGATCGTTGCTGGCAGTTCCGGATGCTCACGGGAGCACCATGGTCGTGGTCGCAGACGACGATTTGTGGTTGACCAGCGCAAGTGGCAGCCCAGCGGTGCGGGTGGCCGGACCGCTGTTCTCAACGATTGGTCCCAGTGGTTTCTACGGCGAGGTCGATTGGACCAGCACATTCGCCTGGTCAACTGCTGCAGGTCTTCGACAAGGATCAACGCAGCCGCTCGACGAGTCACTTTCAGAGCAGTTGCCTTCAGATGAGGAGTTGCCATAACGCCTGGTTCACCGGGGGGTACGGGCTGCGGCCTAAGCAGGCTTCGTATGGGTCCACCGGACTGCCCCACTTCGCCATCGGGACGGGTCGTGGGTGCGGTAACGGAGGCGGCTCGCGCCACATAGTCGTCACAGTGGGTCCGCCGTGGGGAAGGTCGACTCTTTCGCAGACGGCGAAACCTGCCGAGCGCCGCACCTAGGATCCTTCTCGAGGAGGAACAATGCGTCAAAACTCGTTACGAGCCATCTGGGGGCAACAGGGCGCCGCCCTCGGTGGGTGGTTGACTGTGCCGAGCAGTGTGTCTGCCGAGGTCATGGCTCACTGTGGATTCGACTGGCTCTGTATCGATCTGCAACACGGTCTGATCGACTACTCCGAGATGGTCCAAATGCTTCAGGGCATCTCCTCCACAACCACCGTGCCTCTTGTGCGGGTTCCTTGGAACGAGCCGGGCATCATTGGCAAGTGTCTCGATGCAGGCGCGTGGGGGATCATCGTGCCGATGGTGAATTCCCGAGAAGAAGCTAGTGCGGCGGTCTCGGCGTGCCGCTATGCCCCCCTGGGCACTCGGAGTTATGGACCGCTCCGAGCGAACTACTACGCGGGGTCTGACTACTTTGATCGTGCCAATCACGAGGTGACGTGCATCGTGATGGTGGAGACCCACGTCGCGGTCGATAACGTCGACGAAATCGTGTCGACGCCGGGAGTCGACGCCGTCTACGTGGGGCCAGCGGACTTGAGCGTTACTCTGGGTCTGCCTCCTGCACCAGACCAGCCTGACCAGAGTTTTACAGACGCTCTCGACCGGGTGATCGATGCATGCCATCGTCACGACGTGATTCCTGGCATTGCTGGTAACGCGCAGACAGCGACAAAACGGTTGCGGCAAGGGTTTCGACTGGTGGAAGTCGCGTCTGACATGAGGCTGTTGGGACTCGGTGCCCGAGATGCTCTGGAGCAGGTTCGACCAACTACTGGTCCTGAACCAACGTCTCCGTACCTGTGACGGCAATGTCCGAGCGCTCAAAGGTCGTGATCGCACTTCCGTTAGCCCAGTCCTTGGTGGACCAGTTCGCTGCGTATGACCTCACCGTGCTACCCACTGGCAGATCCGAAGATGGCGTCTTCGAGGCCGCACTCGCCGAGGCCGAGGGCCTACTGGTGAGTTCGAATGTCATTGTTGACCGAGAAGTGATCGCATGGGCGCCGAGGCTTCGAGTGATCAGCACGATGAGCGTCGGCCTTGATCACATTGATCTCGACGAAGCGCGGGCGAAGAAAATAGTGGTCACCATCACCCCGGTGCTCAGCGACGCAGTAGCGGACCTGACAATGGCGCTAATGATCATGCTCTCCCGCCATATTTCCGAGGGAATTCGTGCCGTCGTGAGCGGTCGATGGAACGAGGTCTCGTTAGGTAGCGACCTGGCAGGGAAAAGGTTGCTCCTTGTGGGATTCGGTCGCATTGGTCAGGCGGTGGCGAGGCGGGCCTTGGCCGCGAAGATGGATGTGCAGTACGTCGACACCCGGAGCGGACTACCAGTTGTCGGTGGCGTTGATCGCGTGGGCGACCTCGCCAGTGGATTGCCAGACGCGGACTTCGTTTCGCTTCACGTTGATCTCAATGCCGAGACGAGGACCCTGATGGGCCGAGACCAATTCAAGTTGATGAAGTCCACTGGATTTCTTGTGAACACATCTCGAGGTGGAGTCGTAGATCAAGCTGCTCTGGCCTCGGCGTTGACGGAGGGAACGATCGCTGGCGCAGGCTTGGACGTGCTTCAGGATGAGCCGCCACACCCCGATGAGCCCCTGTTGAACGCGCCGAATATCATCATCGTTCCCCATATCGGCTCGGCAACGAGGGAGACCAGGAGCGCCATGGCGCAATGTGCAGTGGACAACTTGCTGCTGGGACTGCGCAATGAACGCGGTCCGTTTGAGGTGACCTAACGCTCGTAGAAACGTCATGCATCGTCAGTGGGCTTGCAAACCGACTTGGAAGTAGCCGGGATTGACGTCCATATTGGGCAGCGGGTCTCTTCACTGGCGCAGCCGAGCGAAGTCTTGGCGTCCCGTATCGTCCCGGATCTAATGGTGGGCTCGGGACCAAGCACCGAAATTAATTGGCTGACTGCTAAGCTTGCAATTAAACCTCGGCGACCCTATCCGGCGTCTTCTTCAATGATGAGAGTGGCCGCCTTGGCCGCTACCTCTCGCATCTTGGCCAAGAGGTCGCGGGCATGGCGGTCGTTGTCGATCCACTCGCTGTAGAGGGCCGCCTCGCGTTCGTTGAGGCGTCGGTTGACCGTCTTGCCGTTGACCTTGGCCGTCCAGTGCCAATACGGACCATGGAGCTTGGGTGGGTCACCCTGGCAGGCGCAGTGTGTCTTGCCACAGCGGGTGAATCGGGGGGCCAGCGACCCCGACGCGATGTAGCCGATGTCCGCCAGCTCCCGGGCGAGCGCGCGGTAGCGGTGCTCGTAGCTCTCGAGGCGCTGGGTCGTTCGCTTGGTGGCCATGGCTCCCTCCTGGTGAGTATCCCATTCCGGAGTGTTGTGAGTAGTCATACTCTCAGATATGACCAGCACCTCGGGTATCGAGCACCGCCAAGGCCTCTCGAGCTTCCGGGACGGGTTCTATCGGTGCCTGACCCGCTGGGGCGACGCCCTCTTCGAGCTCTGCGACGCCGCGCTGTGCACCGGTGGTCCCGTGGGCTCTGTCCCCTCGCTCTCCTTGGAGCCCGAGTTCCGCCGCTCGCACGGCTCGCTGTACAAGGGCCTGGTGCGGGGCCGCCTCAACGAGCAGCGCTTCGGGGACCTCTTGGTCGAGCATCGGCCCGCCGGCTGGCCCGAGATCTTCGCCGTCGACGCCTCGGTGTGGGACCGCTGCGACGCCGAGTGCAGTCCTGAGCGGGGCTTTTACTACTCAGCATCCAAGCATTCAGCGGGCAAGCCCATCGTGGCCGGCTGGTCCTACCAATGGATCGCCCAGCTCGACTTCGCCCCAGACAGCTGGACCGCCCCCCTTGACGCCCGGCGCATTCACCCCGACGAGGACGCCACCACCGCCACGATCGAGCAAGTCGAGGCATTGGTCGATCGCCTCGGGGTGACCGACGCGGTCCCGATGTTCGTCTTCGACGCGGGCTATGACGCCATTGCGCTCACCGCTGGCCTCGAGAGCACCCGCGCCCAGGTACTGGTGCGCGTCCGAGGTGACCGCATCTTTTACCGCGACCCCCCGGCGCGCAGGGAAGGGACGCGCGGTCGGCCCCGGCGCCACGGCAGACGACTCAAGCTCTCCGACGCGCGCACCATGGGCCGCCCCGACGCCGAGCTATGCGGCACCGATCCCCGTTACGGCAACGTCAGGGTGCGGGCCTGGCATCAGGTGCACCCCCGGACCAGAGTGCGGAGTCGCTGGATCGACGGGAGCGTGCCTCCCATCGTCCGCGGCAGCGTGCTGCGCGTCGACGTCGACCACCTGCCACGGGCCGACGGCCGGGAGAAGAAGACGTTGTGGCTGTGGTGGGGAGGGGACGGCGAGCCCGATCTCGCGCAGTGCTTCCGGGCCTACTTACGTCGTTTCGACCTCGAGCACACCTTCCGGTTCGCAAAGAACACGCTCGGGTGGACGACGCCGTCTCTCTGCACACCCGAGCAGGCCGACCGCTGGACGTGCATCGTCCTTGCCGCGCTGACCCAGCTGCGCCTCGCTCGCGGGCTCGTCGAAGACCTACGCCTGCCTTGGGAACGTCCCCTCGGCGCGGCAGTACTTACACCGGCGCGGGTTCGGCGAGGATTTCGTCGACTTCGTGCCACGATCGGCACACCGGCCAGTCCACCGAAATTCGTTCGAGCGGGACCAGGGCGCCCCAAAGGCACCGTCACCGGCCCTCGACAGCGCTATCCGGTCATCAAGAAGTCGGCGTGAAGAGGTGGTGAGGGTTTAATCGCAAGCTAAGAGGGTGTCCCACTACGCATGTAGGTGTGTCACCCTGCGGCACCTTGGGGATACCCGATTGAAGGGCCAACTGGCCATTGGTTGCCCGTGGAAACGCGAAATCGCGAGGAGGAAACGCGGCTAGGCGTACTGCTGCAACCCACGCACTGGATAGTCCTCCCTTACGGGACCGTGACCGACCCGGTCACCGGAGACGGACTTCCGCCGCCGGGCCACTGAATACTCACATGGATCGTGCCCATTGTGCCTGAGAAGGCGCCAGTTCCTGAGACAACGGTGAGCGTTAGGTCGTAGTCGTAGGGAGGTGGTCCGAGCAGCGGGTTGCTGACCGTTCCAGCTACATTTCCCGCAAGAGAGCCAACGCTCGTCGTGATGGTAAATGTTCCGGTATAGGTGAACGGAGCGCCGAAAATGCATCCGTCCAGGTGAAGCGTCACCGATCCCGCGGCGGAGTTTCCAAGATAGGTGGCGTCAAAGACCTGGTTGACGAAGCAACCGTTCTCGGACGAGAACGTCCACGTCGTCGTACCGGAGAACGAACCAGTCAGGTCGGCGAGGCTCACCGGGTTATGGATGAAATAACTGATGCACTGGCCTTGGTTCTTGAATGGCTGCCCCGATGCGTCAGTGAGCGTCTGCCAGCCACCATCCTGGCACTGCTGGACTGCGGTTGGAGGGGCTGCACCGGCCTGAGCACCAATCGAAGTGACTGCGATCGGAATCACGACAATCGGGAAAGTCGCGAGAAAGACGCTGGCGAGCAACCGTCGAACCATGACAACCTCCTCCCCGAGGGCGCCCCCTGTAGGGTCATACTCAACCTTTGGCTCGAAGTCGTCAACCGGCGATCTAGTAGGTCGGGGACTGCCCCCAAACGCCGTCAGTACCGGGCGTACCCTGGTCCCCGGGAATACTCATGGATCACGACTCCGATCGGCTTCACTTGCGCTGCTGATCGCATCGGCCAAAGCTCTAAAGGTGGGCGAGGCAGAGCCGTCGACTGATCTTGAGGCCCTTTTGGCCGAACATCTCGACGTGTACGCGACCATGAATGGGCAGTGGAATCCGGAGCACGGAGATATCGAGATCCCGTCGGACTGGGAGTTCTTGCCCTCCGGCGATGCCTTCTTGACCCGGACCGTGAAGGCGTCCGGCAGGTACTGGTTGGCTTGGCAGCCACGGAGCCGCCAACATCGGAGGCTCCTAGGGACTTTGGGCGCCGAGTGAGGTCATCGCCGCAGCTCAGATCCGCGCTGACGAGACGGCCGAACGCCGAGCGGCCAAACGCGTCGTCGGCGCTCGTTCCCGCGAGCGACAAGAGGATCGATACCGCCAGGAGTTGCAAGGCGCCATCGTGCGCCTTCTCGCTTTTGCCCCGAAGCACCAAGAACTCCAACAGCAGATCGCAAGAGAGACCGCAGCTCATGCAGCCGTCGTGGGCAGTGGCCGTGTGGGCCGGACGCACAAGCTCACCCTCGACGATCGGGCTGCCCTCAGCTCCCGGGCCTACATCAGGCACCGCTTCGACCTACCACGACGACCTCGATGCCCTATCACCGGAACACTGGGACGAGGAGTACTTGTATCGAGAGATCAAAGGGGCAGCGAACGAAGCGGTCGACCGCTTCCTCTTTGAGCATCGCAAAATCTGAGGCTTCCCGTAGTTCCGGACTGCCACCCCTTGCCGGCGAACTGGGCTACCCATTCAACCGCGCTACCGTCCGATAACAACCGCCCGGGAGCCTGGACATGATTACTCCCGACGACCTGCGAGTCGAGCAAACTATCTACGTCGACGCCACCCCCGAGACCGTGTACGACCGCGTCTCCGACATCGCGCACATGGGCGACATCAGCCCGACGTGCACCGGCGGACACTGGGACGTCGGCGCCACCGGCACGGTCGGCGACTGGTTCACTGGCACAAACCGCGTTGACGACCGCGAGTGGCAAACCCGCTCGCAGGTTGACGCCGCCGACCGCGGCCGCGAGTTCGCCTTCGTCGTCGGCGGCGCCGAGGGCGGATGGGTCCGATGGGGCTATCTTCTCTCTCCTCGCGGCGGAGGTACCGATGTCACCGAGACCTGGCAGGTGCTGCGGATCGTGCCGCACATGGGCGAGAGCGACGAGCAGCTCGCAGCGCTACGCGAACGGACGGCTGGGAATCTGCGGGCAACTCTTTACACGCTGCGGACGGTACTTACGGACGCGCCTGGGTCGTAGTGTCCTTCGCACTCTCGATCACGGACAAGTGCCTCCCGACCGGCGTACAGGGGCATGTCTCTCCAAGGAGGTCTACCAGGTCCAGTGAGGCACTTCTCGGATGGGATGAAGATCGGAGTCCGTCTCAGCCCACGAGTTTTGTTGGGCAACGTTTGTGCCGAATTCGAGATGTGATTGCACCGCATTTCGGAAAGGCTCGTCATCAGGCAACCCAGCCTCTTCGAGCGCTTCGATATAAAGATCCACAAATCGCTGCTTTTGCTCATCCGTGATTTTGAGATGACGATGGACGTCGATGATGTATTGAAAGCCAAGTTCACGGGTGAATCTGTCCGGACCCCCAAAGGATTCCGCGGTGAACCAAGAGAGATGGTCGACGTGTGTCGGCACCCTTTCGATGAACACCAAACGGAGGAGGGGGTCCTCGAGCAGCTTGTCGTAGAAAATTTCCTCGAGGTGGTGAATCGCCTCGTCTCCACCGGCATGCTCGTACATTGTTTCCATACGATTCCTCTCAGCGGATAGGGAACTCGTATGAGGATATTCGTGCGCTCTGAGTCGGCGTTCGGAGTCACCCCTCGTACCCACTCGGTATCGCCACTTATGCGGCTTGCCTAGCCCTTCGAGCCGTGACGCCATGCGTCCGGGACGCGGGTAGTACGGACGGTCGCTCGTGCTCGGTCCTTCCCGCCAGCCCCTAACACACACTCAACCGAAGTCCCACTGTCCTCATACATGACGACCCGGGCACTCAGTTCCACAGCTTCGTCGATAGGCGTCGGCCGCAGATAATCGACGGACAGGGATACGGTCGCATGCCAGATTTCGGGGTCCGTCCCGATGCCTCGCCGCTCGCGTTGGTAGGCGTCGGCGACAGCCATGCAGACGCTATGACAGTCCAGCAATGTGGCGATGATCCCCCCGTTGAGAAAATGCCGAGGTCCAGCCGCGAACTCATCGGTCGGAGCCCACTGGGCTACGGCAACCTCGCCGTCCCAGTAGCTCTTGAGGCGAAGGCCTGCTGGGTTATCCGCTCCACACCCCCAGCAATAGTTGTCCCGCATCTGGTCCTGGAACGCCTGACCGTTCACGGAGCAATTCTGACCGGTCCGTCGGCACAACACCATCGACCATTGCCGGATGCGGCATGGGTGGGTATCCATTCGTGCGCTCTAGGCGGCGACGCGATGGACACGGAGGCAGGTCTCAACGGCGAAGCGTCGGTGCAGCTTCTGTTCCTTCGGACTGAAGTACCGGGTCGCGTTGGTCATCGGAATGACCTGTGGTTGATCGACTTCGTATGCCTGCCCATTGGTCAGAACGGTGGCCGTTTCGCTAGCGAGGACGTTCTTCATCCAATCGGTCCGTTCGCCGTACGGGAGGGCGATCAGAAAGCTGTCCTCGTGCTCAACCGCCACAACCGGGGTCTCGTAGCTCCTACCCGAGCGGCGTCCAACGTGACGGACGACCGAGGTGCTGGACTGTTCTGTCCCAGCTGATCGCATGGCGAGTGGCCTTGTCACTTGCGTGAGCCTGCGGAGAACTCTTTGGATGAATCCGTTCATGCCTCAAGGATTCCTATGGGTGGCGGTCGAGGCGGGCGGGATGGCCCGACCGTGCTTGGGATTCGCTGGACGTTCCGGTCCGCGTGCACCCTTCGGTAACGACATGGACGGCCGTCCCTCTCCGCCGGCTAGGGGTGCACGGATTCCGTCTGGAGGCGAGGCGGCCGGGGTGCCCACTTAACCGTGATGCCGTCGTTCCGCATCATCGCCATGAACCCGGTGATGGAGATGAAGATCGCTATGGCGGTGAGTCCGTAGGTCACAAGCGAGCGCTCAAGCACGAAGGAACGTAGTGACGATGACACTAACAACCAGAAGACGAGCCCCGCGTTGAGCATGAGGACGCTCGCCCAGAGAAAGGAGATCCGAATAAAGAATCGACGTACCAAGGGGCGCCTCATGATCGTGGGGTCCATGGGGCAGAAATCGTGGGCGAAGCGCTGCGTGAAGGGCCGACCGACGACCGCCGAGACGAGTAGAGCCACGGAGATCGCGAACGTGCCGGCCGTCGGTTGGGCAAAATAGACAAAGGCGCTCCCCGTGACGAAGGCAATCACCGTCCTCAAGCTGATGAGGACGGTTCCGAACAGCAACAACATCGATACACGTTCACCCCTCAGGAGGCGCCGACCCAAGGCCAGATAGGACCAGGCGAGGGCCGCGATCAGTGCGCCTCTGAAGCCCGTGAGGACGAGGAGCAGATAAAAAACGACGAGAGGTCCTACGACGCCCTCCAGCACAATGGGAAGTGCGTGGCGAAGAGCTCTGTGGGGCCGTGGCAACAGGAGAAGTGAGCCTTTCCCCCCGTCGCTGTGGGATGTCGGGTGGAGACGTAGCAGGTGCCATGGCTCGACGGTCCCGCCATTCGATCTGGCTCTCACAGCGCTGCCACTCTTGCCGCCGTAAGCGACGGCGCTTCACCCGAATTGAGGTCCCACCACGTTACACCGATCTGACATCGGGTGGGTTTCGGCTATTTCCGCACCTTGTGCGTCGCTCCTCGGAGATGAAATACCGGGCCGATGCGCTGCTCTCGGCCGTGATTGGGCATTTGCATATAGGTGTCCCCGACTGCAGGGACCCGGTACCACAGCGCTGACAACTGGGCCAAAGGACACCGTCGCGGCTCTGGGGGGTGGCGGCGAATCGTTATCAGCTCTCTCTTCGAGATGATCACTAAGTCGTCCCCGGTCAGGAAGACGGACGTCTCAGCAGCGTCCTAGGCCACTCATCACATATCACACGAACGCAATCCCACTTCACACGAGCGCTTCCGGCGCGGCATCAATACCTCGCAGTTCGGCTATCTTCCTCACGGCGTCCGGATTGAATCGCCTCTAGCCCGATCGGGCTTGGGAGCTCCCCACTCTTCTTAGAAAGACGTCTACTAGTGAGCAAACTGCCTCTGAATCTCGTCGTCGCTGCAAGCATTGGCGCAACCGCGGCCGTAGGGTCGATCTTCGTCGTGTCTGCCGCGGCGGCCACGCGCTCGGCGTCGAAGCCATCGACCAGCGTGCTCGTTCCCGTAGCTGCAGCCAAGGCGGCTGGATTCACGAAAGTCGTCAGCGCTCCCTCCACCTCAACAAGCACCGGCGTCACGGGGTGCCCGTACGGATCACAAGAGGAATTCGCGAGCGCATCCGGAAAGCTCGGTTTGGAGTCTGTGGTGCTCTACTGCCAATCCGCGGCAGATGCGGACTCGCTCTTGAAGGGTCTTGGATCCAACGGCAAGGCGCAAGCGGGTCTGAGCCCTCCGAAGAATCTCGGATCGACAGCCGTCGAGCGATTGGCGTCGGATTCGACCTACCTCATCGCCTGGCGCCGCGGCACCGCAGTCGAGCTGAGCGACCTGTCCACGGACCTGCCCTCGAGTTCGACGACAAGTACCACCACGGGGACCCCGGTTCCGCTTACCGCGCACGACAAGCAGGTGCTGGCAAATGCAGCGACACAACAAAACGCGAGGTTCAGAGGCGTAACGGTTTCCTCGGGGACCAGCGGTTCGGCGGCCGATGCGAAGGCGCAGGCAGCCGCAAACGCAACTTCGGTGGCTGCCGGCTGTCCAAAGAGCCCCGCAACAGCGCTGCAGAAGCCGAAGTGGAGCAGCGCACCGGCCACGATCATCGATGCCGCAAAGGCCTATACCGCCACGGTGAAGACAGATGTGGGCACGTTCGTCATTGCGCTTGATACGAAGGATGCACCCCAAACCGTCAACAACTTCGTCTTTCTGGCTCAGCACGGTTTCTTCGACTGCGTTATCTTCCATCGGGTCATCCCGGGGTTCGTGGATCAAACGGGGGACCCTAGTGGGACGGGGAGCGGCGGCCCGGGGTACACCATCCCCGACGAGCTGCCCGCGAAGGCATCGAATCCTGCCGACCAGTACCCGCTGGGATCCGTGGCCATGGCCAACACCGGCCAACCCCATACCGGCGGCAGCCAGTGGTTCATCATCGCCGGGGCACAGGGCGAATCGCTACCGAATACGTATTCCCTGTTCGGTCACGTCACCTCGGGGGTGAGCGTTGTCGAAAAGATCAATGCGCAAGGAAGCGCCTCAGGAGTCCCTCCCGACGTCACCCATCGCATGCTAAAGGTCACTATCACCTCGTCCTAACAGTGGTGACAAGGCGGACCCGCCGAAACCGACGGGCCCGGGTTCGGCGGCTGATGGCACGCTTCCGATGTACCCCGCTGCGCCGGTTCGGAGAGTCTTATCGACCAGCCGGACGGTCAACTGGTCGGCGTCCAAGGTTTTATCCACCCGTTTTCCGGCCATCCCTCCGCTGCCGCCATGAGCGGACCACTCAACGCTCCGTCGAGAGCCTCGCGGATGATGTCGGCATGGCCGGCATGGCGTGCGGTCTCTTCAATGAGGTGGAGCAGGATCCACCGAACCGTGCAGCCCTCGGGATCAGGAAACCAAGGCTCTTCGGGGAGCGGTACACGACGCCCCCAGTCGTCGATTTCGCCTATCACCGCATCGGTTCGGGCGCAGGTCTCGTTGTACTGCCGGAGGACGCCGGCCAGCGTCTCGTCTTCTAAGAGGGAAAAGCTCGCCATATAGTCGTCGAACGTCGTGTCGCCAGGTGGTACTTCCAGAATGCGATCGGTCCACCCGCGTTCTGCGTCGTTGAGATGCTTGACAAGCCCTCCGAGGCTGAGCCCACTCGGAGTGGGCTTGAGGCGAGCTTGATCCTCGCGTAATCCGTATGTGGCATTGCGAACCGCTTCGCGCTGGTGTTCGAGGAAGGCGAGCAGGCCTTCGTGTTCGCTCTGGATCAGAGGTGCGTTCATCGGCATGGTTTGGAGTATCCCACCGAAGGAGGACAGCAACTGTCCAGTTATCAGGGGCGCTCGCCTTCTCCCGAGCCCCGGTTGCGAGGCACCGCCCTAACGGCGACGATTCGCTACGTGTCCCGACTGCCTCATGGCTACACAAACCGCACTCAGCGCCTTGGTTGCGGAATTGAGAAGCGATACGAAGGAGCGGGAATCCCTCGCGTGGGCACAGCGTGAATTCAATTGCCTGACCAGCCTCGTGGGGAAGTACCCGGTGCCAGAGATCGTGGAATTCGATGCTTCGATTGCGGTGATGGTCCTGACCCCCGTCTCCGGTCGCCACGGCCAAGAACTGATCGCCGAGGGACGCGCCCCTGCGGTATTGCAACTCATCGGCCGGCAGCTAGCCAACCTTCAGGCAATCAACCCCTCGACGATTCCGGGCCTTGAAGGCGAGGGTACCGTGCTTGTCCACGGCGACTTCGGACCACAGAACATCGTCTTAAGCCTCGATTTGACCCGCGTTTCGGCAGTTCTCGACTGGGAGTCGGCGCACTTTGGATCACCCATAGAGGACCTTGCGTGGGCAGAGTGGATCGTTCGAATACACCATCCCGACGCTCTCGACGAACTCCCCGAACTGTTTGACGGATCTGGTCTCTCCGTCAGCTGGTCTGACCGCCAATCTGCGATGGTCGAGCAGTGCCGCCGCTACATCGCATTCTGTGAGGCCTCCGGGTTGGAAGCAGCGGCCACGCAATGGAGCAGTCGACTCGCTGAGACTGAGCGGTGGCATGAGTAGCCGTGGCAAGTCGACGGACGTGCTTCCGGCCCGCCGCTGTATCCGGCATTCAATGCGGTTGGTGACCGACTCGACAGCCGAGCGACACCCGAGCAAGTCTGGAGTAGTGACCAAGTCCCCTAGCGCCGAGGCAGTCGTGCGAGATTTCATGGCGACCTTCACCGCAGCTTGGCCTATAAGAGACGCCGCGGCTGTCGGCCGATTCTTCAGCGAGGATGCCGAGTACCGCAACGGCCCTTCTGAAACCGTCAGCGGGCGAGACGCCATCATCGACAACCTCGCCTCGATGATGGCCATTGGTGGCGTTGTCTATGGCGACATCATCCACATGGTGCCTGACGGCCCCATCGTGATGACCGAGCGGATTGACTATGTGCAGCTGGGCGAGAAGACAGCTGGCTTGCCGATAGCTGGTGTCTTTGAAGTCCATGACGGCGTCATTACAGCATGGCGGGACTACTTCGATCCCACCGAGTTCGGCTCGCAGTTATCCACAGACTGATTCCGATCGGGTTGAGTGAACTGCGGACTCATGCCCGGTGGTGAACGGTATGGGGGTTCCAGGCCAACGAGACTTGGCATAGCGTCTGTCTGTCGCCGGCTGCCAGAGGCCCGGTGGCGAAGGGGTCGGGATGCGGGAACGCACCAACGAAGTCGAGGTCGAGCGGGACGTGAAGGTCACGGTGTCGGATGGGACGGTGCTGCTCGCGGACGTCTACCACCCCGTGGGCATCGACGACGCCCCCACCATCTTGGAGCGCACGCCTTACGGCAGGGTCAACTTCGCCTCGGCAATGGGCCCGGAGTTCGCCGCCCGCGGCTACCGGTACGTCCTGCAAGCGTGCCGGGGCACGGACGGGTCGGGTGGCACGCACAGCTACTTCGCCGAAGCTGGGGACGGCCGCGACACAGCGGACTGGATCGCTTCCCAGTCGTGGTTCGACGGCCGCATGGGCACCTTCGGCGGTAGCTACATGGGCTTCACCCAGTGGGCGCTGGCCTCCACCAAGCCGCCGCACCTCGAGGCCATGGCCATCGCCCTGTCGACCTCTGTGCGGGCCTATTCGTGGTACCCGGGACGCTCGCTGGCCCTCGAGGTGATCATCCCCTGGGACTTGGGCGCCACCCAGTTCAACAAGCAGGCCACCGCCACCGCCACCACTGACATCTCCCACGAGGGCATCGAACGGCGCATGGCCGAGCTGAAGGCGGGCTTCGACCACCTACCTCTTGGTGAGGTGATCCACCGGCTCACCGGCGTCGACCTGCAGCTCTACCGGGACCAGCTCGCTCACGGCGACGACGGGGACGCCTTTTGGGACCCGGTCAACTTCCGGCCCCTTTTGGCGGAATGGACCGTGCCGACCCTGCTCGTCGACGGCTGGCACGATTACCCGCTGCCCGGTGTGGTGGAGGACTACGCGGTACTGCGCGCCTCGCCCGCCCCCGTGCATCTGCGCATCGGCGCCGGCGGACACCTGGGCGGGGGCGGGGAGGGCGGCATGACCGACGCCCCGCTGGACTGGTTCGACACCTGGTTGCTCGACCGGGAGGGACTGCTCGACCCCACCCCGGTAAAGGTCCACGTGCAGGGCGAAGGGGCGCATTGGCTCGACCTGCCCGACTGGCCCCCTCGCTCAGAACCGACCCGCTGGTATCTCCAGGCCGGGGGCCAGCTCGCGCCCATGCCGCCGGAAGCACTGTCGGAGCCCGACCGCTATCGCTACGACCCCGCCGACCCGACGCCCTCGATGGGCGGCATCGGCATGCTTACCGGCGGCACCGTGGACAACCGGCCTCTCGAGACCCGCCCCGACGTCCTCGTCTACACCTCCGACGAGCTGGGCGAGCCCCTCGAACTCGTCGGTCCGGTGGAGGCGGAGCTGCACGTCGGCTCCAACCTGGACCACACCGACTTCTTCGTTCGGATCTGCGACGTTTCACCCGACGGCCGGTCCGTCAACGTGTGCGACGGTCTGCAGCGCTTCGACCCGTCGTCCATCCGCCGGAACGCGGACGGGACGTTCACGGCGGTGGTGGCCTTGTGGCCCGTTGGTCACATCTTCGCCACCGGTCACCGCCTGCGCGTCCAGGTCTCCAGTGGGGCCCACCCGGTCTACGCCCGCAATCTCGGGACCGGTGAGCCGCCGGCCACGGCCACCACGCTGCGGGTCGCCGAGCAGGCCGTGTACCAGGAGCCGGGTCGGCAATCCTGGGTGACTCTCCCGCACTTCTCGGGCTGAAGTCACGGGCATTCTGGCGGGTAGCCGAATCGCCATGGGGCAGCGGCTCAGGGGGGTTGGTTGCGGACGCCAGGGAACAAGGGAGCTTCGCTGCACCTACTGAGCTCCAAAACGCAGTCTGGTTGGCGGCGGGGGCGGGCCGTCCTTGGCCCAGACGCCGGCGAAGCGACTGACGTCGCCGGGGTGTACTCTCGCGGCGCTCAGTCGCGGAGTCAGCATCTCCGCTTTCTGTGACAGATCGAGAGTCCCGATGGGTCCCAATGTCACATGGTTTGCTTACCCGGCCCGCCATTCCAACGTGTGGCGCATTGAACAATGATGGGGACGAACGACACTGGCATGGATCTTCTCGTCGAGTCCGCCAACACCCTCGATATGGCAGCCGCTGCTTGCGAGAACCCAGAGGATGCGGCGAGCCTCTATGCACTTGCGGACCGGATCCGTGGCTATCTGAGTATGAGCCGTCCGACCACGACTCTCGGCATGCGTCGGATCGTCTCCGAGGTTGCGCGGCTCGGCGATGATGATGTGATTCATCGGACGGAAGACTTCAACACGTCCCACGTGCGGATCCTGTCGGACTGACATCGCACGCGGCATGAGCGCCGCATGAACCATCTTCCCGGTCGGCCGCTCTGCGCACAGTGCCGATGTTGTCAGGGGTGAATCCGGGTCCGCTACCGTTTCATCGTGAGCAGCCCGAGGGTGCCCGGTGGGGCGGTGCACAAGCTTCCAGCCGACCTTCGCCAGGCACTCATCGGCAACCCGACAGCACTCCATGCGTGGCGGGACATCACGCCGCTGGCCCGGAACGAGTTCATCTGCTGGGTCGAGAACGCCAAGCTGGAGAAGACCCGGGAACGCCGCATCCGCCGGACCCAGGAAGAGCTGGAGGACGGCATGCGCCGGCCCTGCTGCTGGCCCGGGTGCGACCACCGCGACCGCAACGGCCGCTAGCAGTCCCCGCCCTCACTAGACGCCGGGGATCACCCTCCAGCGGACTCGCGTCCGGTAGCCGGCGTGCGCCGGGTTCGCCGTCAGGACGCGCTCCTCCGCCCGTATCCGCCCCACGTTGCACGCGGTCGCGAGCAGTGCCACGGCGAGGTTGCGCAGCGACATGCTCTGGAGCACGTAGCCGAACTGGAGGAGGACGTACGAGGCGTAGATCGGATGGCGGACGATCCGATAGGGGCCTCGCCGCACGAGTCCCCGATCGGCGGCGGCGAAGCCGAACGAGCGTCCGAGATAGACGAACGACCACAGGCAGATCACCACACCGCAAAACTGCAGGATGAAGCCCCACTCGAGACCCCACGCCGGGTGGGCGCCGTCGGGACGCAGAAGCGCGGGAATGAACGTCCCGCCGAACGCGAGGAGCCAGTCGCCGAGGCGCTGGGTGATGGCACGGGCCGGCCGCCGCACCAGGTAGGCGACGACGACCACCATCTGCTCGGCGAAGAAGAGGAACCCGATGGGCCGGTGCGTGCGGAGGTAGGCCTCCAGCGTGACGTAGGCGAAGTACCCGGCGCTGGCCGCCCCGATCAGGTTCGCCGAGATCCTCACGACCCGCTGTACACGGGGCGGCGGGTCTCGCCACCACGTGCGGCTCAGACGGGACCGTGCGGAGTCTCCCTCGTGCCCTTCGACCCCGGCGCCACGAGCACGCACCGTCTCGTGGACCGGAGGCGGCCCCGACGAGGGCGGAAGGGCGAGGGCTGCGGTGCGGGCGGGCGAATCCACGGCCGGGTCCAGTCCAGTCCTACGCCTCGCCCGGAGACGCCGCCCTCTTCTGCGCCAGCGTCCGGTCCACCACGGCATCGAGGCTGAACCGGCCGGCACCCAGGAGGGCGACCACGAGGGCCAGGACGGCGAGCGCCAGATTCAGCTGGTACCCGGGAGGGTCGGTCGACGAGTTGATGCCCGTCGACCAGGTCACGGTGATCATCGCCATGACCATGTCGCCGAATAGGGCGAGTCCGGCCAGCCGCGCCAAAAGCCCGAGGGCCATCGCGATTCCCCCGCCGAACTCAATCAACGCCCCCAGCACGGCGAAGAACCCCCCGGGGTGCAGGTGAGCGACGTTCGACATGTAGAGCGACCAGCGGTGGAGGCCCGGGCCGTTGAACGCGCCGAAGAGCTTGCCGGCCCCGTAATAGATGAAGATCCAGGCCAACGCGGTGCGTGCCGCCAGAAGTCCGAGGTCTGCCGGGAGCGGCGACGGACGGACGCTGAACACCAGGCCGACGAGGTCCTGTTGCCTCGATGAGCGCGTCGGTACCGTGGCGGTCGACGTCACGCACCCCCTGCGGTCTGCGTCTCCTCGCGCACGGAGGGAAGGTCTATCGGCCGGCTCATGGGGCGGAACGGCCCCACCAGTTGCGCGGCAAAGGCACTCAGGTGACGCGGCCGAAGCCCGGCCTGCTCGACCGTCAGCGGACGGCCGGCCAGACCGGTGTCGATCCCGATCGTCGTCTCGTCGGGGAACACCGCCCGGCGTGAGAACTGGTCCCAGATGGAGAGCGCGAAGCCGAGGTTGACGTCCTGCGCCGCGTCCCGCCGGTGGTGGATGCGGTGGTAGTTCGGGCTCACGAAGATCCGTCGCAACGGGCCGAAGTCGAGGTTGGTGTTGGAGTGGGCGAACGCCACGTAGACACCGTACGCGACGAGGATGGTGGTCGTCACCGCTCCGTTCGCGAGCAACACGATCCCCGGGATCAGCGCCAGGAGATAGGAGACATGGAGAAACGGGTGGGTCCGGAACACCGTCAGGGTGTTCATGTCCTCCTGCGAGTGATGCAACTCGTGAAATCGCCACAGCACGCGCACACGGTGGTTCGCCAGGTGCACGAACCAGTTGCACCAGTCCATGAGCACGAAGATGACGGCGATGACGAGCCCTTGGGGGACGAGTCCCATATGAGGGAGGACGATCCACGGGACGGCCCGGCGGGTGACCTCGACGAACGAGAGCGTGAGAGCGGTCATCAACGGCACCACCAGGCTGACGTTCAGGATCGCGTAGAGCATGTCCTGTCGATGGCCGCGAGCGAAGAGCGGCCGGCGCTGGGCCGGCCGCACCCGCTCGACGACCATGATCACTGCAATGAGCCCAAGGGTGATCGGACCGAGCACGATGATCCGCAGGAGTTGCACCGATCCCACGTAGTCGGCGCCGCCCCAACTGGTCGCCCAGCCGAAGCCGATCAGGAATCCGGCGAAGGCGACGATCAGACAAGCCGGAAGGTAGACACGGGTCGACAGCCACGACAGCCTGCTGAGGAGACGACGTCGGCCCGCCGCGCCGGCCGACCCCGAGGACCAGACGGATGCGACGGTCAACGGCGTCCCTCGCTTCGAGTCGGGGTGCCCGAACGTGCCATCAGAAGTTCACGCCCCCGCCCCCTGCGTTCGCTCCCGAGTTGGAGGTGGTCGGGGTCGATCCCGACCCGTTCTTGGGCTTGGCCACCACGACGGCCTTCCACGTTCCCCATTGGTCGGTGATGTTGCCCTTCAGGGTTCCCTTCGAATCCGCAAAGAAAAAGTAGACGGGCTGTCCGTTGTAGGTGACCTGCTTGGCACCGGCGGAGTCCCTGGTGACACCGAGCTTCGACTTCTGCACGCCCGACCCCGCCTTCGCGCTCCCTGTCAGGGCGGGCCAGATCTTCAGGCAGGCCGAGTTGCAGGGCTTCCCACCGAGGAGGACGTACAGCGCGTCACCCTTGGCGACAAGGACCTTCCCGTGTTGGCCGATCGTTTGGGACGAAACCGTCACCTGGCTGCGGATGGCTGCGTCGGCGGCGGTCGCAGGAAGTACGGCCGCGGCCCCGACTGCGACGGCAGCCGTCACGAGCCCGGCGATCGGAGCCGTGCGGCCCCGCTGGCGGCGTGTGGTCTTCATTTTCGTTTTCCTCTTTCCTAAACCGTTCCCTGGGGAGGTCGGGTCGCCTCGTACACCCAGAGCCCAGGGGGATATTCCCCTTTTTGCAATTTGATTACGCATTGCCATACGCACGAGGTGGGGAATTGGATCATTGTCCCCCAAGTGTCCCGGTCGGGGACGGGCCCTACATCGCCGGCGGCGTCAGCCCCGGCAGCGCCGTCGGCGCCAGCAGGATGAGGACCCCCAGGCCCACGACGGCCAGCGCCAGCGGCACGTCGACGACGGCCCGGGCCGGCAGGAGCTTCTGGCCGACGATGACGACCGCCGCCACGACCATCCAGGTCAGGCTCATCACGCCGAGCACCACCAGCATCAGCATCAGACCGGCGCTCGATCCGACGCAGTAGACCCCGAAGCCCACGCCGGAGCGGAGGCTTTCGCGGCAGCGCTGGCGGCAGTGCCGCTTGAGCGGGGTGAGCTCGTAGAGCCCCGCCGCGACCACCACCCCGCCGGCGACGGCCGGGCCGTGCGGCCGGTAGAGCGCGAAGACCACCACGCCGGCGGCCGCCCACACCGCCAGATAGGCACCGACGAAGAGCGGCAGCGCGCGGACGCCGCCTCTGTCGTGGACCCGGCGCATCGCCGCCGGAACCGCGCCGGGCAGCATCATCGCGGCCATCATCGCCACCCACACTGCGATGAAGAACCCGAACGAGCCCAGCTGTGTCGCGGTGCCCATGTCCATGCCCCTCATCTGCTGCACCGCGACCACCCACGCTGCCGTCGCGATCCCGAGCATCACCGCGAGGACGACGCCCGTCTCCCACACGAGCGCCGGCTTGTCCCGGGTGACGTGTCCCTCGCTCAGCGCCACGTCACCCCCTCTCCGCCACGGCAGGCCACTCCGCCTGGCTCTCGCGGGGCTCGTCGTGCCAGAACCACCACGCGTACGGCGGCGTCTGCGGATAGCCCTCGGGCGAGTCCTCCCACGTCTCCTGACGCCCGAGCGCCGTGATGTCCAGGTAGGTCCACGTGCTCCCCATCGACTCGTCGCCCCGGTTGTTGATGAAGTAGGTGCGGAAGACCTGGTCGCCGTCGTGGATGAAGGCGTTCGTCCCGTGCCACTCGTCCACGTCGTGGTCCTTGTCGAAGTCGTCGGTCATCGTGACCCACGGCATGTCCCAGCCCATGCGCGCCTTCACGCGCCGGATATCGGGCTGCGGCGCCCGTGACGCGAAGACCAGCGTGGTGTCGCGTGCGTGCAGGTGGGCGACATGGGCCACCTGGTCCGCCACCATGGAGCACCCGACGCAGGCGTGGTCGGGCCACCCGTGGACGCCGGGCTCAAAGAAGGCGCGGTAGACGATCAGCTGCCGGCGGCCCTCGAACAGATCGAGCAGGCTCGCGGTGCCCTGCGTCCCCTCGAAGGCGTACTCCTTCTCCACCGCCAGCCACGGCATCCGCCGCCGCTCGGCGGCCAACGCGTCACGCGCCCGCGTCACTTCCTTCTCCCTCACGAGCAGCGCCAGACGCGCGGCCTCCCACTCCTCGTTCGACACGATCGGGGGTGTCTTCATGCCTGGTCTCCGTTTCTCTCTTTTTCTTTCGCTCTCTCTTTGTTCCGTGCGTGTGCCGCCTCGCTGAGCCTTTTGATCCGGTCGAGCCGCCGGTCCCAGCGCCGGGCCAGCTCGGCCATCGCGTGCGTCGCCTCGTCCAGGCGATCCGCCTCCACCCGGTAGAGCACCTCCCGCCCCTGTTTGCGCCGGGCGATGAGGCCGCTCCGTTCGAGCACTACCAGGTGCTTGGAGACGGCCTGGCGGCTGAAGGGGACGCGCCCGGCCAGGGCGCTGGCGCTCGCCTCACCGCCGTCCACCAGGAGGTCGAGCACCCGGCGGCGGGACGGATCGGCGATGGCCGACCACAGTTCGTCGTCCGACGCCGTCTTCATCCCCTCGGCCGCTCGGCCAGCGTCGTCTGCAGGCGCCCGAGGAAGGTGCCCCAGCCCCCGTTGTGCTCCCCGGCGTAGCGCTCCTTCTCCTCCTCCGGCCACGCCAGCAGGTCCAGACCGCTCTCGACGACGCGCAACCGCGTCCGCTCCTCGCCTTCGGCCACGAGCGTGAACTCGACCAGCAACGAGTTGCCGGCCGCTGGCTTTTCGCCGGCCGGGTGGTTCCACCGGAACGAGAAGCGGGTCGGCGGCTCCACCACCTCGACCACCAGCGGGCCGCCCTCGCCCTCTTCCCCCTCCCAGTACATGGCGCCGTCCCCGCCCGGTTCGAGGACCAGCTCCACCCGGTCGGCGAACCACTGGCTGATCTGGTCGGGCTCGGTGATGGTGCGCCAAACCACGTCCACCGGAGCGTCGATCACGACCTCCCGCTCGATCTCGATGTTCGCCATGGGCCTCCCGTCCGCTGTCGCCTTCGTCCGTCGATCTGCAACCAAAGGTAGCACTTCGACGGAGAACACGCAACCTTTTGTTGCATGTTCATGACCGGTTGACCGGCGACCCGAGAAGGCACGAGTGAGCCCGCGGGTCAGCCTCCGACGGGGCAGGGCGCCTCGAGCACCGGGACACACCCCTCACGCTCACGCGCCCGCCCGACCTCCCCGGTGCGGTGCGCGGCCGTGATGCGGACCCGCCGGATCCCCAGGGCCACGACCGCGCCGAGGACCGACGCCCCGGCCGACACGGCGAGGGCGGGCCGGTACCCGCTGGTGACGGAGGCCGCGCTCGCGAGGCTCCCGTGGGCGTTGAAGACGGCGGTGACTACGGCCACCCCGAAGACGGCGCCGAACTGCTGCATGGTGTTGAGCGTCCCGGCGGCCTTGCCCAGGAGCTCCGGCGGGACCGCGTTCAGACCCCCGGCGGTCACGCTCGGCAGCGACATGGAGATACCGACGCCGGCGATGATGAAAGGAACGACGAAGCTCGTGTAGTCCGACGACGTCGATGCGATCTTCACCATCCACGCGAAGCCGAACGCCTGCATCAATAAGCCGGGCACGATGAGTGCGCGCGCGCCCACCCGGTCCGACAGCGCACCCGCGATGGGCGCGACGATCAACGGGGTCGCCGTCCAGGGCAAGAAGCGCAGCCCGGCCCCGAGGGGCGGGTCGCCCAGTGCGAACTGGAAGAACTGGCTCGTGAGGAACGCGGCCGAGAAGATGGCGGCCGCCATGAAGAACTGCGAACCGGCGGCCGACGAGAAGGACACCCGCGCGAAGAGGTGCAGCGGGATCATCGGCTCGGGCGCCCGCCTCTCCCACCACACGAAGCCCGCCAGGAGCACCCCGCCCACGAACAGGCCCGCGAGGTTCTGCGCGCTGCCCCACCCGTCCTGGCCGCCCTCGACCAGGCCCCAGATGAGGACGCCGACACCGGACGAGACCAGCAGGAGCGCCGGCACGTCGAGACGGGCCTTCGGGCCGTAGCTCTCGGGCAGCCGGGTCGCGGCGCCGATTGCGGCCACGACCCCGATCGGGACGTTGACCCAGAAGATCCAGTGCCAGTTCAGGCCTTGCGTGATGCCCCCGCCGATCAGGGGCCCGCAGGCGACGGCGAGACCGGCGATGCCGCCCCAGATGCCGACCACGGCGCCGCGCTTCTCGGGCGGGAAGGCCGCCGTCAGGATGGTGAGGCTGAGCGGCATCACGATCGCCGCGCCGAGGCCCTGCACCGCCCGGAAGACGATGAGGTCGGTCGCCGTGGGCGCCAGCGCGCACGCGGCGGACGCGGCGGTGAAGAGGGTCAGGCCGACGACGTAGACCTTGCGCCGTCCCAGCCGGTCCCCGAGCGCCGAGGCGGTCAGGATGCCCGCGCCGAACGCAATGGTGTAGGCGCTCACGGTCCACTGGAGCGTGCTGATGCCGCCCCCGAGGGTGCGGTGGATGGACGGCAGTGCCGTCACGACGACGAGGGCGTCCAGGGTCACCATGAAGTAGGCGACCGACGTGAGGAGGATCGTCATCCCCTGGCTCGTGGGGCGGGGGGCGGACGCGCGGTGTCCTCCGGTCGGAAGACGGTGCAGGGTCGTGGTCATCTGGCTGATCCTTTCGGTGGGGTGTGACGCGGGGAAGCCGAGCCGCCGGGGTCGCACGCGCACGTCGCAGGCGCACGCGCACGCGCACGCAAGACAGCGCGCGCAACCCACGGCGCCGGCGCTTTACATGAGCTCGGTGATCTCGCCGACCACGACGCCACCGCCGTTGCCGAGCACGGGGGCGCCCTTGGCCAGGGCGGTGGCCGACTCGAGGTCGTCGGCGGTCACGAACGAGTAGCCACCCAGATGGGTGCCGTCCTCGCACTTCCCGAGGCTGCGTGACTCGAAGACGGGATTTCCGAAATCGATCACGTGGTCGCCCAGGGTCTCTCCGTACTCCGTCCAGGCGGCCATGGCCTCGGACTGGACCGGCTCGTAGTCGTCCGGCGCCCGGTACACGAACACGTACTTCGGCATGGTGTTGCTCCTCTCGTCTCTGGTCCTTGCGGCTTCCGGCGTTCGCCGGTCAGAAGTACCGACACTTGGCGCGCCCGCAACTGGGCGGTCCCGCGCCCACTTTTTGCGCCGGCCGGTGTCAGTACTCCTAGGAGCGGGACCGAGGAGGAAGAGGTGATGAGAGGATGGAACCGTGACGGACTTGATCGCCCGGGCGCACTCGGGTGACGACCTTGCCTTCGCGCAGCTCGTCGACCCCTACCGACGCGAGTTGCAGGTGCACTGCTACCGGATGCTCGGGTCGCTCCAGGACGCCGAGGACGCGCTCCAGGAGACGCTGCTGGCGGCCTGGCAGGCCTTCGGCGAGTTCGAGGGCCGGGCGTCGGTGCGCACCTGGCTCTACAAGATCGCGACCAACCGCTGTCTCAACGCGCTGCGCTCGGCCGGCCGGCGCCCTCCCGTGAGCGCGCCCCTGCCCGAAGGGTGGGTCGAGGTACCCGAGCCGACGCGGCTGGGCGAGGTCATGTGGCTTCAGCCCTACCCCGACCTGATGCTGGCCGACGTCGCCGACCCGGCACCCGGGCCCGAAGCGCGCATCGAGGCCCGCGAGGCGATCTCGTTGGGGTTCGTCACGGCGCTGCAATTGCTCCCGCCCCTGCAGCGGACGGTGCTTGTGCTGCGCGACGTGCTGGGCTTTCGCGCCGCCGAGGTCGCGACGATGCTCGAGACGACCGAGGAGTCGGTGACCAGCGCCCTCAAGCGGGCCCGCAGCGGCCTGTCCTCGCACCAGGCGGAGGAGTTGGCCCACGAGCCGCCGGTGGCGCCCGGCTCGCCGGAGGAGCGCGAGCTCATCGACCGGCTCACCGTCGCCTGGGAGACGGGCGACATGGAGACGGTCCTGGCCGCGCTGACCGACGACGTCTGGCTGAGCATGCCGCCGCTGCCGCTCGAGTACCAGGGCCGGGCGCTGGCGACCCGGTTCTTCGAAGCCGTGGTCTTCCGTCCGGGTCACCACCGGTTCCGCATGGTGCCCACACGGGCCAATGGGCAACCGGCGCTGGCGTTCTACTTCGTGGACCCCGTCACGGGCATGGCTCGCGCCGCCGGCATCCTGGTCCTCACACTGGCCGGGACCCGCGTGCGCGCCATCGCCCGTTTCGACGTCGGCGTGCTGGACCGCTTCGGCCTGCCCCGCACCCTGCCTGCCTGAGGGACGCCGGCGGGACAGCGACGCCCCGCGGGTCCTCCCTATGATCGGCGCCACGCCGATCCGGGGGCCCATGACGACAGAGACGGAGACCGCGTTCACCGAGCTGCTCGAGACGGTGGCCGAGACGCACGGGCGCCTCCGCGAGCAGCTGGCCGACGACGAGACCACGTTGCTCGAGGCGCACAAGTGGATCCTCTCCATCCTCCAGGTGGCCGCCCAAGTGCAGCTGTGGGCCGACACCGCCCGGCCGCGCTTCGTCGAGATCGTCGGCCCGTACATGAAGTGGGGCGGCGACAACGCCGACGCCTTCTACTGCTACGCGCCCGTCGACCCGGCGCGCACCTACCGCGTCACGCTCCACCCCGGCGACGCGGTCTACATGTCGCTGACCGTGTACGGCGGGCCGAACGACGGGCGTTACTCGACGCGCATTGTGGGCGCGGTCAACAGCCGCGACGTGCCGCCCGGTCCCGACGGGGCCATCCGCATCGTCCTCTCCCCGGACGAGGCCGACCGGCCCGAAAGGCCCGAGCCGGGCACCGCCTTCATCCACCTCGAGCCCGACGCCGTCGCCGCCATCACCCGCGACTACCTCAACGACCCCGTGACGGGCCGCCGCGCCACCTGGCACGTCGAGGCCGACGACCCGCCCGCGACCTACCACCAGGACGACGCCGACCTGGCCCGCCGCCTGCGCGCCATGACGACCTGGGTGCGCGAGCAGGCGACCATCGTCCCGCTCGCCCTGGGCACGCCCAACGCCATCGATCCGCCCTACCCCGTCCCCACCGCCACGTTCGGCTGGGCGGCCGGAGACGCCGCCTACGCCATGGGCGCCTTCGAGCTCGCGGACGACGAGGCCCTCGTCATCCGCGGCCGCTCCCCCGAGTGCGCCTTCTGGAACATGTGCTTGTGGAACCGGCTCCTGCACACGTACAACTACGACTACGAGCGCGTCACCATCAACGGGGCGCAGGTGCAGTACGAGAGCGACGGCTCGTTCATCATCGTGGTTTCGGCCCGCCGCCCGGCGCACCCCAACTGGGTCTCCACTGAGGGCCACCGCAGCGGGCGCATCTGGTTCCGCTGGTTCCTGCCGGCGGAGACGCCCGAGCAGCCCCAGGTCGAGGTGCTCCCGGTGGAGACCGTGTGACCGCAGCCGCCGGCGGCCGCCCGCCCCGGGTCCACATCGACGACCTCGCCGAGCCCCGCTTCACCGACGACGTCCGCGCCATCCTCGATTTCATGGAGGAGGCCGGCTCGCAGCTCCGCCTCGAACCCGAGCCGCTCATGGAGGCCGCGGCGGCCGAGACCGGACTGGACGACTTCGGTCCCACCGACTTTGTCGGGCGCCTCCATCTCCTGTGCCGCGCCATGCGCGACGAGGGCGGCTTCAACGGCGCCGGCGTGCTGCAACAGCACACGTTCATTCTCGGCCTCCTGAAGAACCGTCTCTTGATAGAGGACCTCGTCCGCCGCCACCCCGAGATCCTCGATGAGCGCATCGGGGCCCCCATCGTCATCTGCGGCCTCCCGCGCACCGGCACCACCCACCTGCACAACCTCATGTCGGCCGACCCCGCCCTGCGCTCGCTCCCCTACTGGGAGAGCCTCGAGCCCGTCCTGGCCGACCGTGAGCGGCCGGCGCCCGGCCAGCCCGACCCGCGCCTCGAGCGCACCGCAATGGCCCTCTCGTTCCTCGACGCCGCCATGCCCTACTTCAACCGCATGCACGAGATGACCGTCGAGCACACCCACGAGGAGATCCAGCTCCTCGCCATCGACTTCTCCACCATGCTCATGGAGACGACGGCTCCCATGCCGACGTGGCGCGACGGCTACCTCGAGCGCGATCAGCGCCCCAGCTACGCCTACCTCCTCAAGATCCTCAAGGTACTGCAGTGGCTGCGCGGCGGGACGCGCTGGGTGCTCAAGTCGCCCCAGCACCTCGAGCAGTTCCCCGCGCTGTACGAGACGTTCCCCGACGCCACCTTCGTGGTCACACACCGCGACCCGGTCTCGGTCACCGCGTCCATGGTCACGATGCTCACCTACTCGGCGCGCCTCAGCCGCGACACCGTCGACGTCAAAGGTATCGGGAGCTATTGGGCGGACCGCCTCGCCCGCATGCTCCACGCCTGCGCGGAGGACCACGACGTCTTGCCCGACGCGCAGACCATCGACGTGCACTTCGACGAGTTCATGGCCGACGACATGAAGATGGTCGGGCGTGTCTACGAACTGGCGGGGCAGCCGATGGACGACCGCGCCCGCGAAGCCATGGCCGCGTTCATGGCG
This sequence comes from uncultured Acidimicrobiaceae bacterium, assembly GCA_963834405.1. Taxonomy (GTDB): domain Bacteria; phylum Actinomycetota; class Acidimicrobiia; order Acidimicrobiales; family RAAP-2; genus Bog-473. The sequence goes on from CAWIBX010000007.1 coordinate 941,682, forward strand.
GCCCACCCGCGCGGCAAATACGGTGCGGTGGTCTACGACCTCGCCGAGTTCGGCCTCGAGCCCGCCGAGCGCCGGGAGGCGCTCTCTTTCTACACCGAGCGCTTCGGGATCACGTCCGAGACCTGAGGCAGCACACCGTCGGCCGCGTCCCCGGCCGGAGCCGGAACGGTCTCAGCGAATCACGGAACGACGGATGCGGCCCCAGCGGCGCACCACGTGGACGCAGAGGTACGTCAGCAGGAGGAGCGCGGCGGACACGTGCCAGCCGATGTCACGGAACGGGATCCCGACGGAACGAGGATGGAGGATGACCTGGTTGCCGGTGGCCAGGTCGTAGATCCCGGAGACCAACACGTTGATGGTCAGGAGGGCCAGGATCAGGTCCGACCACGCCAGCCGGCCCCGGCGGCGGATCCAGGTGCGGGCCCGGCCCAGGTTCCCGAGCAGCCGCGCCACCGTGTGGCGGCGTTGCACGACGTGCACCGACACCACGGCCACGAACACCGATCCGACGACCAGGTGCGGCCAACCCTCCGTGATCGCCGTGACGGTGGCGAGCGAGACCGCGAAGGTCGCGAGGAGCAGGAGGTGGACCAGGAAACGGACGCGCATCCTCCGGCGCTGCACCACCGCACCGTCCGGCCGCGTGGCGCGCGCCACACCCGCCTCGCCAGCCACGGCCGCCTCGCCCGCAGCCGCCCCGGCATCGTCGCGAACGGTCACCGTTCGCTACTCCATCGGACGGGTGGCGATCCCCTCGGGTTCCCGTCCCGCCAGCACCCAGCCGATGACCGTCGCGGCGAGCGGCATGGCGATCACGATGAGGAACAGATTGCTCCACGGGACGTGATTGATGATGTCCGATACACCACCCTCAAGGTGGTTGGAGCGGAAGAATCCCACGAGGCCGACGTAGGCGGCCACAGTGCCGAGCAGCGCGCCGAGGAAGGCCAGCCCTCCGGCGGTGACCGCCGTGAGGCCGCGTCGGGTGCGCGAGCTGGCGCCGGTCGCGGTCAGCGTGCGCAGCTCACTGGCCGTCTCGCTGCGGATGAGGCCGACGCTCATGGCGAGGACGCCGAGGGCGAGCGCGATGCCGAACACGGTGGCCCAGTTGACGATCTCGCTCGAATTCGGGGCGTCGTTCTTCGACTCGATGCTGAGGTCCCCGGCCGCGGCGATGGAGTTGGCCTGCCTGATCTGGGCGGAGTTGATGGCGGTGTTGCTCTGCAGCAGCCAGCCGTTCAGGCTGTTCTGGCTCTCGAGGCCGAGCCGACGCAACAAGCTCTCGGTGATCAGGGTGTTGGGAGCCGATGTGCCCGTGGGCAACTGGCTCTCCTCTTGGATGACCGGCTGGGCGAGGCAAGAGCCGGGCTCACAGGAATTCGTGTTGCCGACGCCGACGCCGCCGACGGGCGAGCCCTGCGCGCCGGGACCGGTGAGGAGACCGCCGCCCTTGCCGCCACTGCCTCCGTACGTCAGCTGCACGCCGGAGCCGTCGAGGCCGGGCCGCGAGCTGAGGATGTCGACGTTGGACGGGATGGACGACGGGTTGATCCCGAAGGCCCGCAGCAGCGCCGGCGTCGCCACGTAGATCGGCCCGTTCCACTGCCGGCCCGAGGCGCTCGGGTTCTGCAAGTTCACCGCGGGCTGGTCCAATTCCACCGTCTTAGAGGCGCCGACGGCGGCGGCGATGGCATGGACCGTCGCCTCCTGGGCCGGGAGGCTCGGCGGCGCGGGTGCCGTGCTGCTGCCACTGCCAGGATTGAAGGTCGGGGTCCCCGCGGGCGGCGGGCTGTACACGTTCATCGCGTTGGCCGTCATGTTCGGCCCCACGTAGTCGAAGACATTGCTGTACCGGGCGACCGCGACGGCGCAGATAATCACCGCGATCATGATGCCCAGGCTGATAGCCGACAGGGCCGAGCCGGAGCGGGCCCGGTAGCGCGACATGTCGCGCAGGGGCAGGCGTACGGCGATAGGCGCGCGGCGGCCGACGCGGGCCAGCAAAGCCAGGCAGAACGGGGACACGAGGATGATCCCCGTCACCATGGCGATGAACCCCGGTATCAGCCAGATGATGCCGCCGCCGTTCCCCGCCGCGCCGCTGAGGGAGAAGAAGACAAACCCGATGCCGAGTGCGATCACGCCGGGGATGAACGAGCGGTGGATCTGGCGCGGCGGAGCGGGCCGCCCGGCGAGGGCGGAGACGACCGGGACCCGGGTGATGGCCCGGGCGGGCCAGCTGGCGGCGACGAAGGTCGCGATGACGGCGAGCACCATGGCCGGCACGATCACGTTCCACGGCAGCGCGAACATCGGGATGAGATGGTGCGCGCTCTGTTCGTTGTGCGGCCGGTAGACCAGCCACAGCACCAGGCCCAGCGCGAAGCCCACGACGGCGCCCACGATGCCGACGATGAAGCCGTTGGTCCGCAAGACGAACCGGACGTTGCGGTCAGTGGCCCCGATGGACTGGAGCATCCCGAGGGCCCGCAGCCGGCGCTGGGCCAGCACGGTGAAGCCGCCGATCGACACCAGGGCGATGAGGAGCATGCCGACCGTGGCCAGCGCCAGCACGATGGTGCTGGGGTTGATCGCGTTGCTGTTGGCCGAGGTGGCCGGCGTCGAGACGTTGTTCCCGATGCGGCTCGGGTCCACACCCGGCGCGTCGAAGAGGACGTCGATCTCTGTCGGGTGTGTCAGCTGTCCCGGCGGGACGAGCGCGAACTCGTCGAGCAGGCTCTGTGGGTTCTGCACGATGCCGACGACGGTCTTGCCGCCGGTGGGCCAGGTGTCGCCGACGTGCACGTTGAGCGCGGAGGCGAGTCCGGGCGTCACGGCGATCTCGTTCGGTCCGGTCGGATAGTGCCCGGACAGCAACTGCAGCATGGGCCCGCCGTACGGGCCATGGGGATCCTGCGACCGCAGCTGGTAGGTCTGGTTGCTGCCCGGGACATTGAACGTCTCGTTCTCAATCACCTGCACCGTGCCGAAGCGGTGCTGGAGCGCCGCGATCTGCGCCTCGACGTTCGACAGGCTCTGCGACGGCCCCTTGGCCGCGGAGTTCGACACGTTGAAAACGGCGAGATCGCCGGCCGTGCCGAACCCCGCGTTGGCCGGCGGCGGCGTGTTGACGGCGACGGCCGAGCCGACGACGACGGCGGCCACGGCTGCGATGACGAGGATCAGGATGATGAGCTGCTGACGCCACTCGCGCCGGAACATGCGCCAGGCCCAACGGACCATGGCCCGGCGGGCCGGGACGCCGCCGGTGCTCGGCTCGGGTGCCGACTGGGTGGCCGGCCGTTCCAGGACGCCGACGCTCATCGGTTCGGGAGGTCGGCGAGGAACGCTTCGGGGCTGTCGGCCGGCAGCGTCTGGTCGACGATGCGGCCGTCGCGCAGGAAGACGACACGGTCGGCCCACGACGCGAGCTGCGCGTCATGGGTCACGACGATCGCCGCCAGGCCCCGATGGCACGCGGCCAGGATCAGGCGCATGACGGCCTCGGCGTTGGTGGAGTCGAGCGCGCCGGAGGGCTCGTCGGCCAGCAGCAGCTGTCGCCCCCCGACCACGGCCCGTGCGATGGCGACCCGCTGGCGCTCGCCGCCCGACAACTCGTCGGGGTAGTGCGAGGCCCGGTCGGCCAGCCCGAAGTCCTCGAGCGCCTCCATGGCCGCGGCCTGGGCCTTGCGGGCCGCCACGCCGTCCAGCTCGAGGGGTAGGGACACGTTCTCGAGCGCGCTGAGGCCGGCCAGCAGGTTGTAGTCCTGGAACACATAGCCGATGGACTGACGGCGCAGGCGCGCCTTGCCGTTGCGCGACAGCGAGGACAACAGCCGCCCGCCCACGTAGACGTCCCCGCTCGTGGGGTCCTCCAGGCTGCCGGCGATGGTCAACAGGGTGCTCTTGCCCGAGCCGCTGGCGCCCATGACGGCCACCAGGGACCCGGACTCGACCGAGAGGTCGATGCGCGTGAGGGCGTGCACCTCCGTGGCGTCCTCGCCGTAGACCTTCGAGACGTCGCGGAGTTCGAGATAGCTCATGGCCGGACTCCCACCCTGCGCCGGGTCTTGGGGAGGGGGAAGGACTGTGGGGCCGGCGCATCGCCTTCCACAGCCGCTCGCTTCAGACGGCCGTCGACTGTGTCGAGCCAGCGGATCAACGAATCGAGACGGAAGATCTCGGCGTCGACGACCAGGGCGAAGTTGAGGTCGAACCTGGACTCGTCCTCCTTGAGGTGCGTCCACTGCTGCATCAGCTCGACCAGGTAGCGACGGTGCAGCTGCACCACGTCGCGCACCTCCACGCCCGGGAGGCCGATGGCGACCAGCACCTTGATCACGAGCTCGTCCCGGGGCGGGGAGGAGAAGTCGGGCGGGGTGCGCAGCCACGCATCGAGCTCGGTCTGACCGTCCTCGGTGATGTGGAACCCCTTCTGGGGCCCCTCCTCCTCGGCCGTGTCGTCGGACTCGATCAGCCCGTCGCGCTCCAGGCGCTGGAGCGTGGTGTACACCTGCCCGACGTTCAGGGGCCAGACATCGCCCGTCCTGGCCTCGAACTCCTGCCGGAGCTGCAGGCCGTACTTGGGACCCTCGCTGAGCAGGGCCAACAGGGCGTGACGGACGCTCACGACCGCCCGGCCCAATCCGAAATCTTCAGTAGCATACTGAGTATCCTACTGCTTTCGGACCAGAATGCAAGGGCTCAACTCGAAGGAAAGCGCGGAATCGGCCGGACGCCGGCCAGATACCGGCCGGAATCAGCGGGACGTCACCAGCGACCGGGCCCGCACCCAGGCGAGTGGGTGCGGGCCGACAGCCGTCGGGGAAAAATTTGGAATTGGGACTAGACGGGAGCCCGCCGCTCAGGCGTTCGGCAAGGCCGACCCGGTCTCCAGCAGAGTCTTCAGGCTGGCCATGACGGCGGGCCACCCGTTCGAGACGCCCTGGACCTGCGGGCTGCCGGCCCGGAAGCCGTCGTGGATCACGGTCAGCTTGACGACGCCGGGACCGGTCTCCTCGATGTCGAAGGCGACCTTGGAGCGGGGCTCGGCCGCCCAGGCGGCGCGGTCGGCCTCGTCGAATCCGTGGGCGGCGGCCCACGCCGGCGTGTAGGTGTGCCAGGTGTAGGCCAGGCGGCGGAAGGGGTCGGACTCGAGGATCACCTGCTCGGGGTCGCTGACCAGGAGGCCCGTCTCCTCGTACCGCAGGTCGTAGGCCGAGCCCTTCTGCCAGTCCGTGTGGAGCTCGACGCCGCCCGCGGTCGGGTGTCGCCAGTACTGCTTGGTGAAGGTAGGGTCGGTGAGCCCCTGCCACACCCGTTCGGGCGTGGCGTTGATGTAGGTGGTGTAGACGAACGTCGTCTCGCTGTCCATGGTGGGTGCCTCCAGTGCTCTCTTGAGGTCGGAGAGGGCTTCAGCCCGCGCCCGGTCGTAGTGGTGGATCCAGCGCTCGGCGATGTCGTTGATGGGGGCGGCGTTCAGGAAGTGCAGCTTCTCCCGGCCCTTGCGGAGGGTCGTGACCAGGCCGGCCGTCTCGAGGACGGACAGGTGCTTGGTCACCGACTGCCTGGTCATGCCCATGCCGGCGCAGAGCTCGGTGAGGGTGAGCCCGTTGCGCTCGTTGAGCCTGTCCAGGAGCCGGCGTCGGCCCGGGTCGCTGAGTGCCTTGAAGACCGCATCCATGTGGATCGCTGTCGCCATGTCTGTCGCGTTGTCGCTGTCGCTGGGTTCCGTGTGCTTCGTCCGGTGTCGGGTCGGGCCCCCGGTGGGGTCCTCGGTTGGGTACTGCATCGGGTCCTGCATTAGGCAGCTTTTTGGTTGCCTTTGTTCAGTTAAGCAGCTGGATGGTTGCATGTCAAGCACGGGGTCCCCTCGCTGGAATCGGGCGCGGGCGGCGGGTCAGGACGACTTCCACGCCCGGACCCAGTCGACCTGCGTCGTCCCCGAGGTGGGCGTGCTGGCGGTGGGGGCGTTGGTGGTCTGGCCGAGCGCCTGGGTCAACGCGATGAAGAAGGGGTCGTTGAACGGCTCCTGGCCCGTGAGCGGGTGGTCGACCAGACAGACGTTCCCGTTGTAGAGGACGGTGAGCACGCCCGGCTGCCAGTCGAGCTCGTAGGTGTTGAAGGCGTTCTGGTCGATGGTGCAGGTGTACGCGGTGACATCGGGATCCGAGCCCGAGTCCGCGTAGTGGATGTAGGGGACGTCGTCGCCCGGGTACTCGCTGTAGAACTCGGCGAAGTCGATCTCGCCGGAGTCGGGCCACGGCCCGTAGGCGAGCGTCTGCGGGTAGAGCCAGAACGTCTCCTGCAGGCCGGCCACCGTGGCCGCGGGCAGCTTGGCGTTGACCTCGAAGGCGCCGTAGGTCTGGTCGAACGTGTCCCAGGTCGAGACCATCCCGGCCTCGTAGTCGGACGTGAAGCTCCCGGTCGGCGAGGTGCAGGTGAACGGCGCCACCTTGACGATGGAGAGGTTGAGGTACCCGCCCGAGACCGACACCGTGTCGGGGTTGTTCACGTAGCAGTCGGCGCCGGCCACATAGCCGCTGTTGGCGGTGAGCTGGGGCGTCCAGACGCTGGTGTTGAGCGACGTGCCGTTGAATTCGTCATCGAAGCTGCAGGTCCAGTTCCCCGACAGGCCCAACGGCTCCGCGTTCTGGCAGTTCGACGTGCTGAGCGGCGCGTTGGTCGGCGTCGTGGTGGTCGTCGTGCCTGCTGTCGTGGTCGTCGTGGTGCCGGTGGGACTCGTCGTGCTGGTCGTCGTCGTGGGTTGCCGAGGGAAGTGCCGTGTCCGTGATCCCCCGGCCGGAGTCGTGGCCAAGAGGCCGACGGTCACGGCGGCGATGGCCAGGACGGACGCGAGCACGGCACCGACCCGGTGCCGGCGTCGCCAAACGCACGTACGCATTGTTCCCCCTCACCTTGCCGAGTCCCAGACGGCGCCGAGCGGGGGATCGGCGGCGGCTTCCACGCTCCGCAGAGACCTGCATCCCCGCTCAACAGCCCCGGCTTCACCCGAGGCCTGCACCTTCTGTCCCCTCCCCTACGGGAGTTGAAACTCGTCCCGCTTCCCGACAACGGAGTGTGCGGGGAGGACGCACGCGCGACAAGGGACATTTGGACTACGCGGGCCGGAATTACGCACAACCAATCGACAAAACAACCATTTGGCAACCGGGTGGACCTCGGCGGCCGGTGTGATCCGGAGCGCGCGCGGGCGCCCGGGCGACGGGATGGTGCGTGAGCTGTGAGCGGGCGCCCGGGCGGGTCACCCGTAGCCCGGAAGGCCCAGTGGTCTGCCGGGCCTACAGGGCGGCCAGGACCTCTTCCGCCGAGCTCACCTTGAGGCCCGGCCCCGGCTCGACGGCCAGCCAGGAGACGATGCCGTCGCGCAGGATGGCCGCGAAGCGCTGCGAGCGCGACCCGAGACCGAAGCCACTGCCGTCCATGGTCAGGCCCATGGCCTCGGTCAACTCGCCGTTCCCGTCGGCGAGCATCACGACCGACGTGCCGACGTTCTGGTCCTTGCTCCACGCGCCCATCACGAAGGGGTCGTTGACCGCGACACAGACGATGGAGTCCGCGCCCTTTTCGTGCAGCTCGTCCGCACGCAGGACGAAACCCGGCAGGTGGTGGTCCGAGCACGTCGGCGTGAACGCTCCCGGCACCCCGAAGAGGACGACCGTGCCGTGGCCGAGCACCTCCGCCGAGGTGGTCGCCTCGGGGCCCTTGTCCCCGAACGTAAAGACCTTGACATCTGGGATCCGGTCGCCGACTGCTATGGCCATTCGCTTTTCTCCTCGCTGCCCGCGGCTCTGTTGCGGCTCGCGAGCCTCCTGCTCTGGAATGGTGCGCCCGCCCTCCCGCGGCGGCGCCCCGTTGCGGCCCCAGGTTGCCATACCCCGGGCTGCCGCCCTCAATCGGTCATGGAGTTGTAACCTGCCGCCAGTCGCCAAGGCGACTGACAGCTCACACACAGTTCACTTGTTCATTTGTTCTTTCGGGAACCGGAATCGGACCTGGGGGGTCTCGGGATGTCGCACGCATTCGATCGTCGGGCGTTTCTGGCCGGGGGTCTCGCATTAGGCGCCGGCGCGGCGATGGCGGGGCTCGGCCCCGACGGGATCGCCGGAGCGAACACCACCAACGGCCCCGGCCTGAACGGCATCAGCACCGCGAGGCCCAAGCGCGGTGGCTCGCTGACCATGGGGATCGACACCGAGGAACAAGGCTTCAACCCCTCGACGGCGCGCTGGGACGAGGGCGGCTTCCTGTACGGCCGCACCGTCTTCGACCCGATCGCGATCGTGACCGCCACCGGCCAGGTCCAGCCCTACCTCGCCCAATCGATCACCTCGAACGCGGACTTCACGTCCTTCACGATCACGCTGAAGAACGGGATCGTCTTCCACGACGGCACGCCGCTCAACGGCGAGGCGCTGTACAAGAACATCGAGGCGCAGGCGACCTCCATCCTGACCGGGCCCGCCTTCGCGACGAACATCAAGGGGGCGTCGGTGAGCGGGCCGATGTCGGTGACCATCACCATGAAGAACTCCTGGGCGCCGTTCCCCTACTACCTGGCCCAGGCGCAGACCGGCTACGTGGCCGCGCCGTCCATGCTGGCCGCTCCCAACGGCGGCACGGCGAACCCGATCGGCACCGGGCCCTTCGTCTTCTCGGACTGGGTGCCCAACAGCCACATGACGGCCACCAGGAACCCGCACTATTGGCGCAGCGGCTACCCGTATCTCGACTCCATTACCTACAAGCCGATCATCAACGCCAGCTCCCGCGCCCAAGCGCTGCAGACGGGCGAGGTCGACATGATCCACACCAACGACCCCGACGGCATTCTCCTGTTCCGCGGCAACAAGAAGTACGCGTACTACGACAACAGCGGCCAGGTGCTGGGCCAGCCGACCGTGCAGTGCATCCAGCTCAACACCACGGCGGCGCCGATCAACAACCACGACGTGCGCCTCGCCATGGCGAAGTGCATCAACCGGACGCAGTACACCAAGGTCATCGACAAGGGCGTCAACTCGCCCATGAACGGGCTCTTCATCCCGGGGAGCCCGTACTACACGAAGACCGCGTACCCCAACTACGACCCCGCCGGCGCGGCCTCGCTCATAAAGAAGGTCCAGCAGCAGACGGGCAAGTCGGTGAGCTTCAACCTCAACTCGACCAGCGACCCCGAGACCCTGGCGGCGGCCCAGTTCCTGCAGCAGGCCTGGCAGCAGGCCGGCATGAAGGTCAACATCAACATCATCGCCCAGGCGACGATCATCAACAACGCGCTGGCCGGCACGTACCAGACCACGCTGTGGCGCCAGTTCGGCGCGGTCGACCCGGACCTCAACTACGTGTGGTGGACACCCCAGCTGGCCACGGGCCCGCTGGCGCTGAACATGGCACGGAACGTCGACCCCCGCATCCAGGCGGCGCTGCTCGCGGGCCGGGAGACGAGCAACTCGTCGGCCCGGGTCAAGCAGTACCAGAAGATCAACCAGTACCTGGCCCAGGACATCCCCTACCTGTGGCTTGCCCGTGACACGTGGGCCGTCATCGCCAACAAGAACGTGCAGAACTTCGCCAACCCGAAGACCCTCACGGGGAGCCAGGCCGTCGCCTTCGACGAAGGCGTGCTCTGGCCGACGCAGATCTGGATGAAGTCCTAGCGCCTAGCTGTACACCTGACGCCTAGCGCATCTCCACGTCGTCGAGGTACTCCTCGCGCCAGTGGGTGAAGCGCTCCTCGGGCAGCCGTAGCGCGAAGGTCGGCCGCAGGGCCTCGACGAAACCGCGCTCGTGGCTCACCACCACGAGGGTGCCGGGCCACGAACCCAGCATGGCGCCGACCGCCTCGATCGAACTCGGGTCGAGGTTGTTGGTCGGCTCGTCGAGGAGCAGCAGGTTGGCCTCGCCGGCCGAGAGCATCGCCAGGCCCAACTTCGCCCTCTCCCCGCCCGACAACGTCGCCGGCATTTGGTCCGCCGCCTTCGAGGGCAGACCGAACGAGCCGAGGAGCGCACGCCGGTCCCGCTCCAGCTCGAGCACGGCGTCACTGACGTTGGCCAGCGCCGTGCGCGACGGGTCGATCTGCTCGTGCTCCTGCGCGAAATAGCCCACGGTCACGTTGACTCCGAGCTCGATGACGCCGTTGGACGGCTCCTGCACCCCGGCCAGGCAGCGCAGGAGCGACGACTTGCCGGCACCGTTGCGGCCGATGACCACGATGTGATCACCCCGGCCGGCGTGGAAGGTGACGTCGGTGAGCACCTCGTTGTTGCCGTAGCGCACGCCCAGCTTGGTGACCTCCAGCGGCGTGGCCCCCGATCGGGGCGGTGCGGGCAGCTTGAACTTGCTGGCGCGTTCGCGCTTGTCGACGCGGGTGCGCTGTGACGCCAGACGCTCGACCCGCTTGTCGAGCGCCTTGGCCTTGCGGGCGCGCTTCTCCGTGCTGGCGCGCATGGAGTCCGCCAGCGTGGAGAGCCGCTTGATCTCGCGCTGCTCGAGCTCCGAGGCGCGCTCGCGCTGGGTCTGGTCCGCCTCCCGCAGGGCTTCGAACTTCGTGTAGTTGCCCTTCCACTCGGTGAGGCGCTGGTTCGAGATGTGCAACACCTTGGTGATGGCGTGGTCCAGCAACTTGAGGTCGTGGCTCACCACGAGCAGCGCACCGGAGAAGCGGGCCAGCTCGTCGAGGAGCCAGCGCTTGGCCGAGCGGTCGAGGTGGTTGGTCGGCTCGTCGAGGATCATCAGCTCGGGCTCCTGGAAGAGGACCCGCATGAGATCGACCCGGCGCCGCTGACCCCCGGACAACTCCTCGATGTCCTCGAGGAGCAGTTCCTGGCGGAGCCCCAACCCGTCGGCCACCCGGGCCATCACCGACTCGGCCTCGTAGCCGCCGTTGTCCTGGAACTGTTGCTGGAGATCCGTGTACAGCTCGATGTTCTCCTCGGACGGGTCGTCGCTCATGGCGGCGCGGGCGGTCTGGAGCGCGTCGTCGAGCACGTCGAGGCCGCGGGCGGACAGGACGTGGGAGAACCCCGTCGGCTCGAGCCCGAGGCCGCGCGGGATCGGCGCCTGGGGCAGGTACCCGAACGACCCCAGCACCCGGACGTTCCCCCGGTGGCGCAGGTGGGGCGTGGGCTCGCCCACGAGGAGGGAGATGAACGAGGACTTCCCCGTGCCGTTGCGGCCGACGAGCCCCACCTTCTCCCCCGCGCCGACGACGAACGAGGCGTCAGCGAGCAGGGTGCGGTCGCCGATCTCCATGGTCAGTCCCGAGCCGACGATCACGGCACATTGTACGGGCGTGCGGGCGGGCACCCGTGCCGGCGCTGGGAGTTCCCGCAAGCCGCGCCGCTGGTGGGGAACCTCTTATACACTCCGCGAATGCCGTCGTTGGAGCGGAAGTGGTGGACGCTGATCGCCGTCTGCACGGCGGTCTTCATGCTCCTGCTGGACATCACGGTGGTGAACGTCGCGCTGCCCGACATCCAGCGGTCGCTGCACTCGAGCTTCTCTGACCTGCAGTGGGTGGTCGACGCCTATTCGCTGACGCTGGCGGCGTTCCTCCTCACGGCGGGCGTGCTGGGCGACATCTACGGCCGGCGGGAGGTGTTCGCCATCGGCCTCGCCATCTTCTCGCTGGCCTCCCTCGTGTGCGGACTCTCCACCTCGCCACTCATGCTGAATCTCGCCCGCGCCGTCCAGGGCGTCGGGGGCGCCGTGATGTTCGCCACCTCGCTGGCGCTCATCGCCAACGCGTTCGTGGGCCGGGACCGCGGCACGGCGTTCGGGCTCTACGGTGCCGTCATCGGCGGTGCCGTCGCGGTAGGACCGCTGATCGGCGGTGCCATCACCAGCGGCATCGGCTGGCGCTGGATCTTCTTCGTGAACGTGCCCATCGGGGTCGTCGCGATCTTCATCACGTTGACCCAGATCGCCGAGTCCAAGGACCAGCGTGTGCGTCGCATCGACTGGGTCGGCTTCGTCACGTTCTCGGGCAGCCTCTTCACCCTCGTCTTCGCGCTCGTCCGCGGCAACGACCTCGGCTGGGGCAGTGCCACCATCGTCGCGCTGTTGGTGGCGTCCGCGGTCCTCATGGTGGCGTTCTTCGTCAACGAGGCGCGTACGCCCGACCCGATGCTCGACCTCGGGCTCTTCAAGATCCCCGCCTTCGTCGGGATCTCGGTGGTGGCCTTCACGCTGGCCGCGTCCATCTTCGCCATGTTCTTGTACCTGACGCTCTACATCCAGGACGACCTGGGCTACGGCCCGCTCGGCGCCGGCCTCCGTTTCCTCCCCATCACGCTGGTCAGCTTCTTCGTCGCCTTCTTCGCCGGGCAGCTCACCGTGCGCGTCCAATCGCGGCTCCTGCTCGGCGTCGGAATGGCCCTCGTGACCGGCGGGCTCTTGTTCATGGGAACCACACACGCGGACTCCGGCTGGACCGTGCTGCTGCCGGGCTTCGTCCTGTGCGGGCTCGGCATCGGCACCGTGAACCCGGTACTGGCCTCCGGGGCGGTCTCGGTCGTCCAGCCCCAGCGCAGCGGCATGGCCTCGGGTGCCAACAACACCTTCCGTCAGGTGGGCATCGCCACGGGCATCGCCGTCCTCGGCGCCGTCTTCCAGAGCCAGATCGTCCAACACACGACCGCCGCCCTCTCCAAGTCCGCCGCGGGGCAGGAGGTGCTCCGACACGGGGGCGCCCAGCTCAGCGCGGCGCTGCCGGCGGGCGAGGTGCGCCAGGTCGCCGCCGGCCTCCGGGCACCGGCGGGGCGCCAGGCGCTGCTCGACGCCTACCGGATCGGCTTCTCCACCACGCTGAACCACCTGATGCTCATCGGGGCGATCGTCGCCTTCGTCGGTCTGGTGTCCGCGGTGGTGCTGGTCCGCCAACGTGACTTCGTCGTCCCGGGTGCCGGTGGGCCTCCGGGTGGTGGTGGCGGTGCCGGAGCTGGGGGCGAGGCCGGAGCCGGGGCCGACGGTGACGGTGACGGTGACGGTGAGGGGTCGCGACCAGGGGCCGAGCAGCCCGCGGACGCGACCGTTCCCGCCGCCCGTGCTTGAGCCGTTCACGCTCGAGGGCCGCTTCGTCCGTCTGGAGCCGCTGCGCGAGGCGCACGTCCCCGGCCTGGTGGAGGCGGCGGGGCTGGACCGGGCCAACTATCAGTGGGCCTACGTCCCCGTCGGGGCCGAGCACATGACCGCCTACGTGCGCGACGCGCTGGCCAGGGTGGCGTCGGGGGACCACGTCGCGTTCGCGACCGTGCAGAAGGGTGGTCCGGGGGACGCCGACGACCGGGTCGTCGGGTCGACCCGCTTCTGCGAGGTCTCCTTCTGGCAGTGGCCGCCGGGCGCCGTCCACCAGCGCCGCGGTGTGCCCGACGTGACCGACATCGGGTTCACCTGGCTGTCGGGACCGGCACAGCGCACGGCGGTGAACACCGAGGCCAAGCTCCTCATGATGACCCACGCCTTCGAGGTCTGGGAGGTCCACCGCGTCGCGCTGCAGACCGACGTCCGTAATGCCCGCTCGCGGGCGGCGATAGAGCGCATCGGGGGCCAGCTCGACGGGATCATGCGGGCGGACCGGCCCGGATCCGACGACACGGTGCGCACCTCGGCGCGCTTTTCCATCGTGGCGGCCGAGTGGCCCGCGGTGAAGGCGCGTCTGGCCGCCCGCCTGGACGGCGGGTGACGGGCGATCGCCTCATGACCCGGGCGCGCGCGTTCTGGCAGTTCGGCGAGCCGGTCCACGCCATCCTCTACTACGCACCCGAAAGGCGTACCGCCACCGACGACCTCGGTCTCAAGGGCGGGTGGATGAGCTACTTCGGCTGCCGCGCCGCGCCGCTGGGTGCGGTGACCGCAGCGGTCGTGACCGCGCTCTTCTACAACTTCCACCCGCGCCTGGTGGCGCGGGCGGTTCCGGAGGCGTGGAGGTACGCGACGCCCTCGGACATCCTGGACGCGCGCTTGACGGCCATGGACGGCGCGTTGCGGCGTGTCCTGGGTGATGATCTCGTCGCGTCAGCTGGCGTCACCCGCGCCGGCGCGCTGGCCGCCGAGGCGGTCACCGGCTGCGACATGGCGGGTCGCCCGCTGGGCGCGGCGAACCAGGCCCTCCCCCTGCCGGACGAACCCCATCTGCGGTTGTGGCAGGCGCTCACCGCCATGCGCGAGTACCGGGGCGACGGCCATGTGTCGGTGCTCGTCGAGGCGGGGGTCTCGCCGTGCGAGGCCCTCGTGCTCCAGGCGGCGACCGGGCGCTCGCCCGAGGACGGCTTGCGGGCGAACCGGGGCTGGTCGGACGACGAGTGGTCGGAGGCGGCCGCGGCGCTGCAGGCACGCGGGCTCCTCGACCGCGAGCGGCGGATGACCGCGGCGGGCGCCGATCTGCGGCAGGCGATAGAGGACGAGACCGATCGCCTCTCCGCCCCCGTGGCGGCTGCCCTGGGCGACGAAAGGGCCGATGGGCTCATCGGTCTGCTCCGTCCTCTCGCTGACGCCGTCATGGCCGCGGGCGCCGTGCCCACCCACAACAACATGGGCGTCCCCTGGCCCCCATCCGCAGGGGGCTGACGCGGGAGCGCGGGAGCGCAGCAGCGGGCCGGCTCAGGCGCGGGCGAGCGTGGCCGAGATCTTGCGCTGGTGCAGGGCGTGCACGGCCGCCTCGGCCTCGTCCTTCGGCCGCACGGCGACGGCGGCCTTGCCGGTGCGGTGGATCTTCCAGGCGAGCTCGTCCGCCCGCTCCACCGAGTGGCCGAGGATCTCCACGAAGGCCTGGATCACCGTCTGGAACGTGGTCACATCGTCGTTCCAGACGATGACGGCCCACAGGTCCTCGTAGTCGTAGAACGCGTCGATGTCCTCGTCTACGAGGACATCCCTCTCGAGGGTCTGCGGAAGGTCGAGTGTCTGCGACATCAGAATCGGCCAATTTTTGGCCCGGTCCAGTGTAGACGCGCGCTGTAGCGTGCCCTTGTGCGAGCCACCGTCCTGCAGGGTCCACGACACGTCACGGTCGAGAACGTCCCCGACCCCGAACTGCCCGGGCCCGCGGGTGCCATCGTCACCATTGAGCACACCGCGATCTGTGGATCGGACCTTCACCTCTACCACGACGCGCCAACCGGGTCGGGCATTCGACTCGGGCACGAAGCGATCGGGACCGTGGCGGAAGTGGGGCCGCACGTGCGCGGGCTCCGGGCCGGTGACCGCGTCCTCGTGTCCGGTGTCATCGGGTGCGGCGTCTGCGGCCCGTGCCTCGCCGGACAGCCCAACCTGTGCCTGGCCGGAAAGACGGCGGCTTTCGGCACCGTCCCCGACCTGCCGGGGGGACAGGCCGAGGCGATGGCCGTGCCCTTCGCCGACGTGTTCGCCCTCCCCATCCCCGAGGACGTCGCCGACGAGGAAGCGGTACTGCTCACCGACATCCTCCCGACGGGCTACGTCGGCGCCGTGCGCGCCGACATCCGCCCCGGCTCCACCGTCGTGGTAGTCGGCCTCGGTCCGGTCGGCGTCATGGCGGTGCGCGCCGCGCAACTGTTCGGGCCGGCGCGCATCCTCGCCGTCGACATGGTCCCCGAGCGGCTGGCCCGAGCCGAGCAATTGGGGGCCGAGCCGGTGGACGCCCGCACGGCCCCGGGCTCCGCGCAGGTGATGGAGGCGACCGGGGGGCGGGGGGCGGAATCGGTGATAGAGGCGGTGGGCGCCGACGCCACCGTCGTCGACGCCATCTCGTGCGCGGCGACCGGTGGCACGGTGTCAATCGTCGGGGTGAACCTGTCGCTGGCGCTGCCGTTCCCCATGGCGGTTGTCCTCCTCAAGAGTCTGACTGTCCGGGCCGTCTTCGCGCCCATTCCGGGCACCTGGTCGACCTTGGTGCCCCTGATCCAGTCGGGCCGCCTCGGGGGGCTCGGCGCGACGTTCACCCATCGCATGGACCTAGGCCGGGTCCCGGAGGCCTACGAGCTGTTCGACTCCCGGTCGGACGGCGTCTTGAAGATCTTGCTGACGCCGTAGACCTGCGCTCCCTGCGGCTCGTCCGGCGTGCGGTTGTAGATGACGGGGAACTGCGTGACACCCAGCTCGGGGTTCGGAACGAACCAAGGAGCGGGAGGGGGAAAAATCAGCGCGGCCAGCCCATCGACGATCCCCTCGTAGTTGACGCGCCAGCCGCGGAATTGCCGCCATGTCTCGTCGACGTCGCGTTCCATCGGGAACCCGACCGCTTGCAGCCGCGCGATTCCCTGGTCGAACTCCGCCCGGGGCAGACGGACCTCGGCGTTGGGCAGGGGGTCGGGGTCGAAGGGGATCTTGAGCACGCCGGCCATGGTGCGCAAGCAGTTGATCCCCATCTGCAGGCAGGTCCGCGCCTCGCGCGGCGTCATGTTCGGACTGGCCGCGTGGAAGAGCGCCGCCGAGTCCATCATCGCCACCAGGCTGAGCAACCAGCTGCGGAGCGGCCCGGGTGAGCGGAACCACATCAGCGCGGGGTAGTTGGCGTGGCTCTCCGATACCGCGGCCGCCCAGCGCTCCCACTGCGCGTACAGCGGCGGCAGCTCGTTCATGGTGTCGAGCCAGTGAGCCCGGGCGAGGATCTCGGGCCCCCAGGCCGGCGTCCCGGAACGGGTGGCGAGGAGCGTGACCTCGGTCTCGCGGACGGCGAAGGCGTTGTAGAGCGCCGGCAGGTACGCGATCTCCAGCGCGATGACCAGCAAGCCGAACCCCGCCGCCAGGATCTCGATGGTGTGGGCGCCGGCGTCGTTCGCCGTCGCGATCCCGAGCGTGAACACCGACGAGCCCGAGATCCCGATCGCCGAGGCGAAGTCGACCCCCGAGTTCCACCACTCGATCAGCGCGAAGCCCAGGATCAGGAGACCCAGCCAGAGCCCGAACAGGCCCACCATGGTGCCGGGCCCGACGAAGCTCAGGAGCCGGTCCCTGGTCTCGTAACCGGGCAATTTCGGCACGAGCCATCGGGCCCCCTTCCCGATGAGGCGGCCGACGACCATCTGCATGCGAGAGGAAGCCGCCCGCGGGACGACCAGCGACGTGAAGACGCTCCACACGGTCAGGACGACGAGGATGCTCCCGACCACGAATGCGACGATGCGGACGGCGTCCACGGTGCCCCCGCTCCTCGTCCCTCAGCGCCGGGCCGCGGGCGAGGCGGACGAGGCCGGCGGGGCGGACGACGAGGCCGGGAGCGCAGCCCAGCGTTCGGCGGGCCGTCCGTCCGCGACGAGGCCGCGCGGCACCTCGACGTGACGCGACCGGAGTAGTTCACCGAGCCCCTTGGCCTGGGTGTCGAGCCGGAGGTTCGACGCCACGCCCCAGCCGAGAATGCCGTGGACCACGAAGTTGACGGCGCGCAGGTTGGGCAGCGGGTGCCGGTCCACCTCGAACCCCGCTGCCTCGGGAAGGAGCGCCCTGAACAGCTCCGTGGTGAGCGAGCGCTGCAGCCAAGCCGCCACCCCGTCCTCGTCGGCCCACACGCCGACGTTGGCGTCCCCGCCCTTGTCACCCGAGCGCGCGCCGACCAGCACGTGCAAGGGCACGCTGATCAGCTCGCCGGCCGCGCCGTCGTCACCGCCGTCCGGCACGCCGGAGGACCCGTTGCCGCGGCCGTCGCCGGCGGGGCGCTCCACCGCGCCCAGCGCCGGCGCCGCGAAGGCGGGCGCAGACGCGGACGAACCCACCTCCTGCCCCTCGCAGAGAACCCGCGGCACCACTGCGTCCGCCGACACCGTCGTCGGCCAGTAGCGGGCGACACCCTGGGCACCCGAGGGTGCCGACGTGAAGAACGTCCCCGGATAGCTCGACAGACTGGTCTCGACGACGGCACCCGAGAATGCACGTCCCACGGCGGCTTCGTCCTCACCGCGCACGGCCAGCCGGAGGTAGGCCATGCCCCCACCGGTGAGGTCGCCCGAGAGGTCTTCTGAGGTCTCGGCGAACGCGGCGCGGCCGCTCGGGATGCCAGCCCACACCGCGTCGGCGGCGAAGCGGGCCTTCTCCTCGACCTGCGCGCCGGTCAGCGCCAGCGTCATGCTGTTGCGCCAGCCGGCATCGAGGTTGGCCGTCACCTTCAGGGTGGGAGGCGGGGCCTCGCCCCGCACGCCCGCGATGCGAACCCGGTCGGCGCCCTCCTGCGCCAGGCCGATGGTGTCGAACCGCGCCACCGCGTCCGGGCTGAGATAGCGCGGGGCGCCGATCTCGTAGAGGAGCTGTGCGGTCACGGTCCCCACCGTCACCGCACCGCCCGTGCCCGGGTGCTTGGTGATGACCGACGAGCCGTCGTCGTGCACCTCGGCGATGGGAAACCCGATCCGCGCGCGCCCGGGGATCTCCTCGAAGAAGGCGTAGTTGCCCCCGCAACACTGCGCCCCGCACTCGATGACGTGGCCGGCGACCACGGCGCCGGCGATGGCGTCGAGGTCACCGTCCCCCCATTCGAAGGCGTGCAGCGCGGGCCCCACGACCAGTGCGGCGTCGGTCACCCGACCCGTCACCACGATCTGCGCCCCCGCCGCCAGCGCGTCGGCGATGGGGCGCGCCCGCAGGTAGGCGTTGGCGGTGACGACCGGCGCGCCGTCGGGCAGCCCCTCCCCCGTGTCCAGGTTGACGAATCGCTCGCCCTGGGCCATCAGCTCGCCGAGGCGCGGGGTGATGTCGTCGCCCGAGACCGAGGCGACGCGCACGTCCACACCCTGGCGCGCCGCCAGCTCACGCACCGCGTCGGCCAGGCCCTCGGGGTCGAGGCCGCCGGCGTTGGAGACCACGGTGATGCCGCGCTCGACGCACCGCGGCAGCACCTCCTCCATCTGGCGGAGGAACGTGCGGGCGTACCCACCGGAACGCGACCGGGTCTTGTGCAGGATGTACATGGTCAGCTCGGCCAGCCAGTCCCCCGTCAGCACGTCGATGGGCCCGCCCTCGACCATCTCGCGTGCGGCCGAGACACGGTCGCCGAAGAACCCGCTGCAGTTGGCGATCCGGAGCACCCGGTCAGTCTGCGTCATGCCGAGGGCTCGAGCTCCACGAGGAGGTCGCCCACGTCGACCTGCTGGCCCGGCTCGGTCAGGACCCGGCTCACCGTCCCCGCACCGTCGGCCCGCAACGTGTGCTCCATCTTCATGGCTTCGAGCACGACCAAGCCGTCCCCTTCGGCCACGGCGTCGCCGACGGCGACGAGCACCTTGGTGACGGCGCCGGGCAGGGGCGCCCGGCATTCTCCCGCGACCCCGCCGCCGGCGTCGGGATCGTCCTCCGTGCGGAGCGCGAACGTCGACTGGCCCTCGGGCCCGTTGACGAAGGCCCAGTGGCCCGCCCAGGCGTGCCGCACCCGGTAGCGGCGCCGCAGCCCGTCGGACGGCGTGGACAGGTCCGCGGTGGCGGCACCGGCGTCGGTGCGCACAGTGTGCACGGTGCCCACCGAGTGCCACTCGCCGTCGACGAGCACGGTCGCGGGGACGTCGGGCGCGGGCAGGCGCACGGAGAGGACGCCGGCCGCGTCCGTCAGCTCGTCCGCGTGCAGCGCCCGGCCGACGTTGCGCCACCCGGCGGCGGGCACCGGCACGAGGCTGCGGGCGGCCCGCTCCTCCAGGAGCACCCCGGCGACGGCGGCGGCGTGGCGGTGGCGCACCTCGTCGTCGAGGACCGCGTCGCGCAGGTCGGGCCGGTTCTCCAGGAAGTGGATGTCGGCGTCGCCGCGCCGATACGCCCCGTCGTCGAGGACCGCCTGCAGCAGGTCGCGATTGGTCTCGAGCCCGTCGAGCTCCAAGGCGCGCAGCGCCAGCGACAGCTTTGCGATGGCGGCGGCACGGTCGGCCCCGTGCGCCATCAGCTTGGCGACGAGCGAGTCGTAGCCGGCGCTCACCACGCTGCCCGACTCGATGGCCCGGTCGGTGCGCAGCCCCGCGCCCTCCGGCCAGCGCACGTGGCGCACCGTCCCGGGCGTGGGTCGGTAGTCCTCGCGGGGCCGTTCGGCGCAGAGCCGCACCTCCACCGCGTGGCCGGAGATGGTGACGTCGGACTGGGCGAACGGCAGCGGGTGCCCAGAGGCGACGGCCAGCTGGAGCCCGACGAGGTCGAGACCGGTCACCAATTCGGTCACGCCGTGCTCGACCTGCAGACGGGTGTTCATTTCGAGGAAGTAGAAGCCGCTGTCGTCGACGAGGTACTCGACCGTCCCCACGCCCTCGTAGCCCACCGCGCGCGCCGCCGCCACGGCCGCCTCCCACATCGGCTGCCGGGTCTCGAGCGGGACCAGGATGGCCGGGGCCTCCTCGACGAGCTTCTGGTGCCGGCGCTGCACCGAGCACTCACGGTCGAAGAGGTGGGCCGCGGTCCCGTGGGCGTCGCCGATCACCTGCACCTCGATGTGGCGCGGCGTTGCCAGGTACCGCTCCAGGAACACCTCGTCCGACCCGAACGCGAAGGCCGCCTCGCGCTGGGCGGCCGCGACCGCCTCGGCGAGGGCGTCCCCGGCGCCGTCGTGCACGAGGCGCATTCCCCGTCCGCCTCCCCCGGCCGACGCCTTGACCAGCAACGGGAAGCCCACGGCGGCCGCGGCCTCGGCGAGGTCCCCGGCGGACGCCCCCGGCGCGACCACGACGCTCGGGAGGATGGGCACGCCCGCGTCGGCGACCACCTCCTTCGCCCGCGCCTTGTGGCCCATGATGCGCATGGCCTCGGGCGGCGGGCCGACCCAGACGATCCCGGTCGCCCGGCACGCCTCGGGGAGGGCCGGGTTCTCGGAGAGGAACCCGTACCCCGGGTGCAGCGCGTCGGCACCCGCGCGGGCTGCCGCCTCGACCAGCGCCGCCGGGTCGAGGTAGGTCCGGGCCAGCGTGTCCCCGGGCAACAGGACCGCCGTGTCCGCCTCGCCCACGTAGGGGCTGGCAGCGTCGTCCGGCGCGTAGACGGCGACGGCCTCGCAGCCGAAGTCGTGCGCGCCCTTGATCACCCGACGGGCGATTTCGCCGCGGTTGGCCACGAGGACGCGCCGCAGCGTGCGGACGGGGGGCGATCCGGGGGCGGAGCCCATCAGTGCCGGACCACCCCGAAGACCGCCGTGCCGCGCACCGGGGCCGAGTGCACCGCCGCCAGCGCGATGGCGAGCACCGTGCGTGTGTCGCGGGGATCGATGATCCCGTCGTCCCAGAGCCGCCCGGTGGCGTAGAGGGCCGTCGACTCCTCCTCTATCTGGGCTTCTGTCGCCTGCCGCAGTTCCTCGTCGGCGGCCTCGTCGAAGGGCCGCCCGGCCGCCTCGGCGGCGTTGCGCCGCACGATGGAGAGCACGCCCGCCAGCTGCTTGGGTCCCATGACGGCGATGCGGTGGTTCGGCCAGGTGAAGACGAAGCGCGGGTCGTAGGCCCGTCCCGCCATGGCGTAGTTCCCCGCGCCGTAGCTCGCCCCCACCATGAGGGTGAGGTGGGGCACCGCCGAATTGGACACGGCGTTGATCAGCTTGGCCCCGTCCTTGATGATCCCGCCCTGCTCATAGCGCGTCCCGACCATGAAGCCGGTGATGTTCTGCACGAAGAGGATGGGCGTGTCGGTCCGGTTGCACAGCTGAATGAACTGTGCGCCCTTCTGCGCCTCGGGCGAGAACAGGATGCCGTTGTTGGCCACGACGCCGATCGGGTAGCCGCCGAGCGAGGCCCAACCGCAGACGAGCTGGGGACCGTAGGACTCCTTGAACTCCTCGAAGCGCGACCCGTCGACCACGCGGGCGAGGATCTCGCGCACGTCGAACGGCACCCGTACGTCGACGGGCGCGACCCCGAGAAGCTCTTCCGCCGGCAAGAGGGGCGGGTCGGCCGGTGCGACCTCGGGCGCCGGGCCCAGGCGGGGCCAGTGCAGGTGCGCCACGACACCGCGGGCGATGCGCAGGGCGTCGGCCTCGTCGCGGGCGAGGTAGTCGCAGAGACCCGACACGCGCGCGTGCATGCGCGCACCGCCCAGCTCCTCCTCGTCGGCGTCCTCGCCGATGGCCATCTTCACCAAGGGGGGGCCGCCCAGGAAGACGCGGGCGCGGTCTTCGACCATGATGGTGTAGTCGCTCATGCCGGGCAGGTAGGCGCCGCCGGCGGTCGAGGACCCGAACACCAGGCAGATCGTGGGGATGCCCTGGGCCGAGAGCTGGGTCAGGCGCCGGAACTGCTCGCCCCCCGGGACGAAGACGTCGGCCTGGCGGGGCAGGTCCGCCCCTCCGGACTCGACGAGGAGCAGAACGGGGAGCCGGTTGACCTCGGCCACGTCCATGGCGCGCAACAGCTTGCGGATGGTGGTCGGGCTGGTGGTTCCGCCGCGCACCGTGGGGTCGTTGCCGATGACGAGGCACTGCGTGTGCGACACCTCGGCCAGGGCGGTGACGACGCCGCCGCCGACCGGGTCGCCCGTCTGGAGGCCGGCTAGCGGGCACAGCTCGAGCACGGGCGTGCCGGGGTCGACGAGAGCCTCGAGGCGTTCGCGCACCATCATCTTGCCGCGGGCGCGGTGACGCTCGACGTATTGCGGCCCGCCGCCGGCCAGCACCTCGTCGTGCAGGGCGCGCACCTCGTCGACGAGCGCGCGCATGGCGCCGGTGTTCGACACGAACTCCTCGCTGTTCGCGGCCAGATGTGTGCGCAGCGGCGTGCTCATGGGGTCGTGTCCCAACTCGGGCGGCGCTTCTCCAGGAAGGCGGCCATGCCCTCGGCCGCCTCGGGCCCGGCGAAGAGCTCGGCCGAGCGCGCCGACGCCTTGTCGAGGCCGTCCGCCCAGCCGGCGGCGGGCAGCGACCGCAACAGCTCCTTGGTCGCCCCGACCGCACCGGGCGCGGCCTTGCCGATTTCGCCGGTGCGCTCGGCCACCCACACGTCGAGCGCGACCTCGTCCGCCACGACCGCCGAGAGCAGGCCTGCGGCCGCCGCCTCCATGGCGCTGAAGCGCTCACCGGTCAGGGTCATCCGGGCCAGGAAGCGGTGGTCGGTGACGCGCAGCGCCGGCACCAGGATCATCGCCGCGGCCACGCCGACCCGGACCTCGGTGAAGGCGAAGGACGCCGCCTCGGGCGCCACCGCCATGTCCGCGGCGGCGATCAGGCCCAGGCCGCCGGCACGGGCGTGCCCGTTGACACGGGCGATGACCGGCACCGGGCTCTCGACGATGCCGGTGAGGATCTCGGGCATGCGGTTCGGCGCACTGACGCCGGCACCCGCGCTGCGCTCGGACAGGTCGGCGCCGGAGCAGAACACGGTGCCGGAACCCGTCAGCACCACCACCCGCACCCCGGGGTCGGAGGTCGCGTCACGCAACGCGGCGGCGAGCTCGTCGAGCAGGCGCACCGAGAGCGCGTTGCGGTTCGCCGGCGAGTCGAGGGTGAGGGTCCGGACGACGCCGCTGTGCTGCACGCCGACCAACGGAGCCATGGATGCGCAGTGTAGGGGCGGCCAGCAGGGGCCGGAAGAGGCCGAAAATGCCGGTGGTAGGGTGCCGCGGGTGATCGAGACGGACGAGCATCAGCTGTTCCGCAAGACACTGCGGGATCTCTTCGAGCGGGAGATAGAGCCCCACGTCGAGGAGTGGGAGGCGGCACGCACGTTCCCGGCCCACGACCTCTTTCCCAAGCTGGCGGTGGTCGGCCTGTTCGGCCTCGAGTACGACGAGGCCTACGGCGGCATGGGCGCGGACCACACCTTCACGCTGATCGCCGGGGAGGAGATGGGCCGCATCAGCTGCGGCGGCGTGCCCATGGCCATGGCGGTGCAGATGGCCATGTCGACGCCGGCGCTGGCCCGGTACGGCAGCCACGAGCTCAAGGAGCAGTATCTCGCGCCGGCCATCCGGGGCGAGGTCGTCACCTCCATCGCGGTGACCGAGCCGGACGCCGGGAGCGACGTCGCGGGCATCCGGACCCGGGCGATCCGCGACGGGGACGAGTGGGTGATCAACGGCGCCAAGCTCTACATCACCAACGGCACCCAGGCGGACTGGCTCTGCCTCCTGGCCCGCACGTCGGACGACCCCGGGTACCACGGCATGTCGCTCATCGTCGTGCCCACCGCCCTCGAGGGTGTCCAGGTGTCACGCAAGCTCGAGAAACTGGGCATGTGGTCGAGCGACACCGCCGAGCTCTCGTTCACCGACGTGCGCGTGCCGGTCTCGAACACCATCGGTGAGATCGGCCGCGGCTTCCAACAGCAGATGGTCCAGTTCCAGGCCGAGCGGCTCATCACCTTCTACAAGCAGGTGGGCTCCATTGAGCTGGCGCTCGATCGCACCCGCACCTACCTGCGCGAGCGCAAGGCCTTCGGCGCACCGCTGCTGGCCAACCAGCACCTCCAGTTCGTCCTGGCCGAGCTGGCGGCGCGCCACGACGTCCTCAAGCACTACGCGCGCACGGCGGCCGACGCCGTCCTGCGGGGGGAGGACGCCACCCGCTACGCCACCATCGGCAAGCTCCTGGGCTCCCGCCTGCAGCGTGAGGTGGCCGACACCGCGGTGCAGTTCCATGGCGGCATCGGCTACATGGAGGAGCACTGGACGTCGCGCTACTTCCGCGACACCCGGCTCGACTCCATCGGCGCCGGCGCCGACGAGGTGATGCTGCGCATCCTGTCCCGGATGGACGGCTTCTCGGCCGAGTAGCCGGCCGGGGCGGCCGGAGCTCTACTCGGTCAATTCGGCAATCACCACGGAGACGTTGTCGTTGCCGCCTGCGGCGATGGCGCGGTCGACCAGGTCGTGCGCGAGCAGGGTGATGGGCTGGTCGGTGCCCATGACACTCGAGATCTCGGTGGTCGAAAGTTCGTTGAACAGGCCATCGGTGCACAACACGAACCGGTCGCCTGCCTCCATGACCAAGGGCGTGCGGTCGACCTCCACCTCGGGCGCCACGCCGAGGGCCCGGGTGAGAACTCCGTGGTAGGGGTGGCCGGGCACATCTTCGTCGAGCAACTCACCACGCTGGACGAGCTCGGCGGTCACGCTGTGGTCGTTCGTCAGTTGGCGCAGCGTCCCGTCACGCCACAGATAGGCCCGACTGTCGCCGACATGGACGAGGGCGAACGAGTCGTCACGGAGCAGGCCGATCGCACAAATCGTCGTACCCATGCCCGCCAGCTCCGAAGCGGCTTCCGCGCGATCCCAGATGACCCAGTTGGCCGCCCGCACGGCGGCTTCGAGCTCGTCGGCCGAACTTCCGGTGAAGGCGGCCTGCATGACGTCGATGGCGACGTTGGCGGCGACGTCGCCGCCGGGATGTCCCCCCATCCCGTCCGCGACCACCGCAAGGCGCTCGGTGGCCACGATGGCGTCCTGGTTGTCCTCGCGCACGAGACCCGTCTCCGTGCGGCCTGCCGTCCTCAGTGTCATTGCTGCCTCCAGTTGGGGCTCCCCTCTCGTCAAGGGGAGATAGCCGCTGTCCGCGATGAGCTTGTGGGCACGCTCGAGTGCCTCGTGGCGCTGGGCCACCTCGGTTTCCAGCTGTCGTGCCCAGGCGTCGAGGCCCTGTGGTGAGGGCTGGCGCAAGAACACGTGGATCTCGGCGAGCGGTATGCCGGCCTGGCGCAGAATGTCGATCATCCGGGCTTCGGGCACCTGGTCCACCGCGTAGTACCGGTATCCCGAATCCGGGTCCACCGCGGCCGGTACGAGCAGGCCTTCCGCCGCGTACGTCCTGAGCCGCTTGACCGAGAGGCCGGAGCGTCGCGAGAACTCGCCGATCGAAAGGAGATCACTCACACGATCAAGCTTGAACCTTCCCCTACGGGGAGAGTCAATCCGCGCCCGTCGGCCCTCACCACTGAGCCGTCCCGACGGATGTTGTGAAGGCTGGTGGGTGGAGGAGAACGCGAGGGCGTACTCGGAACCAAGGGAGATCGTCGCATCACCCAGACAACGACCCGGCCATGTCGGTCAGACCCTCCGTGGGGCTACGGTTCGTTCATGAGGCACGGACCGGTTCAATGCTCGACTGGTCCGAGGTTGAGGTGAGTACATGAGCGAGCAGTGCCACGCCTACGTCTTCGTCCCCTTCACCGAGGCACGGCGCGGGCGGCGCCGATGCAAGAACCGAACGACCCACCACTCAGGACTGTGTTGGTTACATCGGAACCCGACTATGCCCGACGATGACCGCCGGGATGCGTGATCGGAAGCCAGGCCACTCCAGTCAGAAAAGTCGACGGCAGACCGTAGACAATGTCAGCGCAGAGCGCGTGACGACGCCACCTCGAAGAGGGTGATCTCGACGTCGCCAGGTGCTGGCCGGTCGACACTTCGAGCCCCATCCCTCTGCCGGGCGAGGTGCTGTTGCAGGTGGTCCATTGATTCCCACCGTTCGGACAGGACGACTCGCTCCGGGTCCAAGGGGTCAGCAGCCATTACGTATTCGAGGCAGCCCTCCTCCTGCCGAGAGGCACGCATGCCCTCGACACTTGCCTCTACGAACCGATCCCGTTCACTCGGATCAACCGAGAACACTCCCTGCACAATCACTTCGCTCATACGCCTTTATAGGCGATTAGGCACTGTTCATGCGCACGTCTCCGAGGTTCCCGGCTCCGATACGGACCTTTGCCACCTGCCGTCTGCCGCGTAGTCATGAATGAGAAGGCCCAACAGCCTTTGCATTCGCGCCGACGGTGCGACCGACCCCGGATGCAGGAGCCCTATTTCAACTCCAGATTCCTCAAGACGCTCAGCTGTTCGGCTAGTTGTTCGCGGGTGCTGGGCGGCAGGGCTTGGTCTTGCAGGCGCTCTTCAACATGGGCGATGGTCTGCGCCAAGGCACTACGCAGTTCCTCTGTTTCTGTCGGCCGCCCGCTAATCGCATCCTGTAGTTGCAGAATCCCACTCTCCGCGTAGCTTGAGGCTGCTCCGAGCTGATCCCAATCTGGATCTGATGAGCTGAGCTCGTCCAACATGGAAGTAGCCGACGCTTCAACCAGCCAGATGCCAGCTCCGCCTCCGGGGTGGTGGGAGTACCAGAGAAGCCGGGGCTTTCCAGATTCGCGTCCCTCGCGTTGCAGGGGTTCAATTTCGGCCAAAAGCTCGGATGCTCCCAGCCGGACCGCCTCCTCATCATGTGCTCCACTAGCCGCCTGAAGGTTTGAGACGAGTAGCGCAAGGCGACCGGCAATCTGTTCCAGATCGGCGATCGTGTCGTCGGGATCGGGAGTCGGGGTCATGGCCAGTCCTTTGGTCGAAGGTGATCCTCCGGTTGTAACTGTAAGAGCTTGCAGCGATCGTGCTCCGGGGCCGGGAACAGAGTGCCCCGTCCGCCAGGGACGGCTGCCACAGGGACCTTATGGGGCAGGCTCGGACTTCTGGCAGAGCGTTCAACCGAGACCACGCTGGGGCTGGCCGTGGCCTCAACGCGAGTTCAGACACAGACACTCGTACTGAATCGGTGCGGGAGTTGGCGACGCTAGGGTCTGCTTCATGTCGATATACACACATCTCATTGCGACCCTCGATGGCCGGCCGTTCGATCTGGGGGGCCTGCGGGGCAAGGCCGTTCTGGTCGTCAACGTGGCCTCCAAGTGCGGCCTTACCCCGCAGTACGCCGGGCTGGAGGAGTTGCAGCACAGGTATGCCGACCGGGGCTTCACCGTCTTGGGTGTGCCGTGCAACCAGTTCGGCGGGCAGGAGCCGGGGACGGCGGAGGAGATCTCCACGTTCTGCTCGTCAACCTACGGGGTGACGTTCCCGGTTACGGAGAAAGTCGATGTCAACGGCCAGAAAAAGCACCCCCTCTTCAACGAGTTGGAAGCGAAGGCCGACGCGAATGGCGACGCGGGTGACATCCAGTGGAACTTTGAGAAGTTCTTGGTATCGCCGGCGGGTGAGGTCGTCGGCCGCTTTCGTCCCATGGTTGCACCCGACGCCGATGAGCTCGTCAGCGCGCTCGAAGCCGTCCTACCGAGCTGAGGGAGTCTCTTGCAAAATGTCTGGTACCTGGAAGACAGTCAAGGCCCAAGACGTCAAGGCGGGTGATACGGTCCGCACCCAGTCGGGTGAAGTGCTGATCGTCTCGCGGGTCGAGTCAGCATTCTTCGGCATGCCCAATATGGTGGCATTCATCGAAGACACGCCCGACCGTTGGTTCAAGCAGCCGATGACGTCCGATTCCGACGTGGAGGTCAGCGCCGCCACTGCATGACCTGCCGTCCTGTGCGACCTGTGGCACAGGGGCATTGAGGACAGTCCTTCGGGCCATCGGTCAGACTGTCCTCTCGTGACCGAGATCTCCGAGACGACCTACGCCCAGACCGCCGACGGGGCTCACGTCGCCTACCAAAGCGTGGGGCACGGTCCTCTTGACGTCCTCGTTGTCCGATCGCTCAATTTCCCGATCGACCTGATGTGGGAGGAGCCTCATCTCGTCCGCTTCTTGGACCGCTTGTCGACCTTCTGCCGTCACGTCTGGTTTGACCCCCGCGGAAGCGGAGCTTCAGACCGAATCGCCCCAGAGGACGGTCGATTGTCCGAGAGCATGGTGGATGACATGGTGGCGGTGTTGGACGCCGTGGAGTCCGAGCGGGCGGCCGTGATTTCTTTGGCGGCACCGCAGGCCTTGCTGTTTGCCGCCACGCACCCGGAACGCACCACGGCACTCGTCCTCGTTGATGCCCCCGTCGTCCTTCGCCAGTGCGACGACAACCCCGAGGGGCTCACGGTGGAGGAGATCGAGATGGAGGCCCAAGGCCGGCTGTTTTCTGTCGCCAGCATGGCCCCGAGCCTGCTGCACGATGAGCGGTTCGCCGCCTGGTTCTCGCGGGCTTCCAGACTGGCGATGGCGCCGGCGGACCAGGCCTGGCGGGCACAGGCCACCGCGCTGGTGGATCTTCGGCCGACCTTGTCAGCCATCCAGGTTCCCACGCTCGTCGTTTCTGGGACCGGGCGGCGCATGTCCGCCGCGCATCGCCTGGCTGCTGACCGCATTGCTGACGCAACGCTGATCAGGATTGACACGGGTGACAACCTGTTCTTCGTGGGCGACACTGGCCCTTGGCTCGATGCCATCGAAGAGTTCCTGACCGGACAGCTTCCGACACCTGAGGTCGACCGAGTTTTGGCCACCGTGATGTTCACCGATGTGGTGGGCTCTACAGAACTGGCTGCTCGTCTAGGTGATCGGCGCTGGAGGGAACTGCTCGGCCTCCACGACACGATCATCAGATCAGAGCTCGAGCGGTTCCGGGGCCAGGAGGTCAAGTCGACCGGTGACGGCGTCCTGGCCACATTCGACGGGCCGGGGCGGGCGATCCGCTGTGCGCAGTCCATCCGGAACGCGTTGCGCCCACAAGGGATCGACATCCGCGCCGGGCTGCACAGCGGTGAGATTGAGCTTCGCGGCGACGATGTAGGGGGTATCGCGGTCCACATCGGAGCCAGGGTGGCGGCGGCCGCCGGCGCTGGCGAGATCCTTGTGTCTCGAACGGTAAGCGATTTGGTTTCTGGGTCAGGGATCGAGTTCGACGACCGCGGCGAATACGAGCTCAAAGGCGTACCAGGATCTTGGAGACTCTTTTCCGTGAGGGACTGATCTCACTTGCGGAGACGCGGCGTTGTGCCCCCGTTCGCTGCCGGATAGGCGGCGTCTAAAAGTCCCGAACGGCCGGTTTCTCCTCGAAGCAAACACGGGTATGAAGCACGATGGCAGCGTCAGCGAAGGCGCCGGGGAGAAGAACGATGGTGGTTTAACGGGAGGGATCTCACGAACGGAAACCGTGACCGCCGCGGCCGGCTCTCCACAGTCCCACCACCAGTTGGCTCACACCAAGTCAACTGAAGCGGAGGTGACAACTATGAACGATCCATTGTGGCGCTTGCCGATCGTACCGACCTTCAATGTCACGAGCGCTGATGTGGGCGACGGCCAGGAGCTGCCTATCGCCCAGATGTCTGGCATCTTCGGGGTTCCCGGTGGCCAAGATGTGTCGCCGAACCTCTCTTGGTCGGGAGCCCCATCGGAGACACAGAGTTACAGCGTGACGATGTACGACCCCGATGCGCCGAGTGGCTCAGGCTTTGGCACTGGGCCCTCGTCGATATCCCTCCTTCGGTGACGGAACTGCCCACGGGCGCCGGCGGCGCCTCTGAGGACCGCCTCCCTGAACGTGCGTTCCACATCCCCAACGACGCCAGCTTGACCCAGTTTGTCGGGGCGGGACCGCCCCCCGGAGACGCCCGTCATCGCTACGTCATAGTCGTGCAGGCACTCGACATCGAGAGCATCGAGAAGATCGGCATGCGGGCCGATTCGACGCCCGCCCTGGTCGGCTTCACGATTAATTCGGGCGGCCACCTCCTGGCTCGTGCCGTCATCACACCGTGGGCCGAGGTTCCCGCGAAGTGATTTAGCGAACACCAGGGCTCGACTCACTGGCAGGCACCTGAGAAGCCGTGACGTAGAGACATCACGGTTTGTGAGCATCCAAAGGACAGCAACGACATCCCCACGGTGGAGCTAGCAACTCCGTCTCTCAAAAGGAGAAAGCCATGACATCGACCGCTACGAACGAACCGGGCGCCGTCAGCCAGGAGAAGAACCCCGGCCGTCTCCCCACGGATCCGGCCGGCCCCACCGGCCGGCTTTCCATCTGGGTCGCTCAAACAACGCTCGACAATGTTCCCGCCTCGGTTCGCGACCGGGCCAAACACCTGGTGCTTGACGGCGTCGCCTGTGCCCTCGTCGGCGCACAGCTGCCCGTATCGCGCAAAGGCGTCGAGGGTGTGATCGCGCTCGACCGCTCCGGTGATGCAGCCCTGATTGGCTGGGACGGTCGAGCTACCAGCGCCACGTCAGCGGCCATGTTGAACTCCAGCTTCATTCAGGGCTTCGAGCTCGACGACTACCATCCGCTGGCCCCGTTACACAGCAATTCGCTCGTCCTCCCAGCCATGCTGGCCGCCGCTCCGCGCCTGGGCCGCATCTGAGGCAGGCAGTTCCTTCTCGGCGCCATCCTCGGCTAGAGACGGGCCCCCGGGTCGGCCAGGCTCTCGGCGGCCTGGACATGCTCTCTCGAGGTTGGCACTCGGGTGTCGTCTTCGGCACCATCTCGGCAGCTGCCGCTGCCGGGACGCTCTACGGGCTGGACGCGGCTGGCTTTGAGGACGCGTTTGGAATGGCGGCGACCCAGTCCTGTGGGCTGATGTCTGCGATGTACGAATCGATGGTCAAGCGCATGCAACACGGCTTCGCCTCGCGCAACGGCCTGACCGCCGCCGCGCTCGCAGCGGTGGGCTACGTGGGCATCAAGCGGGTGTTCGAGCGCCCATACGGGGGGTGGCTCGCCGTCTTCGGCGAGGGCCACCGCACCTACCCCGAAGAGATCTACGCGGGACTGGGGAACCTTTGGGAGACCGAAAGGATCGCCGTCAAGCCGTACTCGGCCATGGGATTGCTCCACGCCGCCATCGACGCCGCCCTCGAGCTACGGCCTAAAGTCGACGTCAGTCAGATCCAGCGGATCGATATTGACATGGGCGAAGCCGCCTACGCTCATGGCGGGTGGAAGGCGGAACGGCCGCTCCAGACAATCGGCGCTCAGATGAATGTCGCCTACGCCGTGGCGGTGGCGCTCCTCGACGGCGAGGTGCTCGTAGATCAGTTCACCCAGGACCGGATAAACAGCGACGACGTCTGGAACTTGATCGACCGTACTGTGACCCACCACGAACGGGCCTATGACGTCCTGCCAGCTGACGAACGGCTCACGACGCGGGTGCGCGTCACCCTAAAAGACGGGAGCGCTCACACGGCCAAGGTCGTCCACCCGCGCGGTACCGGCGACCGAAACCTCACGAACGCCGAAATCCGCGACAAGTACACCAAGCTGACTGGAGATGTCATCTCTGCCGAGCGCCAGGCCGCGATCGAAAAGGCTGTCCTCAACATCGACACTCTCGATGACATCACTCAACTGAGTGACCTGCTCACACCCGCCGTGCACTCGCCGCTCGACTGAAGGGAGTATTTGCCGGCGAGGCGTCCGAGAGTTGTGACTGGGGCAGCTTCTAGCGTGCAATGTCTTCCCAGGTCTGCTCCGAAGGAGTAACCACTGTCCCCAGTACGCCGCCGGATCAGGACGCAATACCAGACCTAGTAGTCCGCCGCTGTCGTCAGACTACGCGGGAAAGGCTTTGGTTTCTCCGTACCAGGAGATGGGGTCACGCTTGACTGCCTCCCACCGTCGCTTTCCGGATGCGGCCAACAGCGCCTGCAATGACGCGTCTCTACTCGCACGTTGCCACAGGGCTTGTCGGCTCTGGCCGAGGGATTCGGCGATCTGCTCCCACGACAACCCAGCCGAGCGCGCAAACGAGATTGCTTCCTTCTGGGCCGCATCAAAGTAGCGGCCAAATGCAGCCGCTACTCGAAGGACTTCCAGTGGTTCGGGGTTTGCACTTGTCCTAATCCGCTCCCAAACTTCCCAGAACGACTCCGAAGGTTTCACCGTCACAACACTGAACGAATCGCACGCGTCTGTCAACATTCGTTTACAACTATGGGGGTGCCAACTCGGCCAAACTCTCCCCCCGTTCGTACCTGTCCCACGACGTCGGAAGAAGACGACTCGAGTCCAATGGGGCACCCGCGGAGTCGGATCGCTCTTGTTGATGAGGACAAGCCAGAGTTGTAGTCGTACGAAGGGGCTCACCGGAGCCCCTTCGGCGCGCCTGGCAGGACCGTCCACCACCGGAGTGCGTCCTAACCTCTACGGCATGGGTGCGGATGAGACGCATGCACTCGGCTACGAGCGGGTCGACCATGATCCGAATGTCTCGGTTCTCCTCGAAACGATGGAAGCCACCGGGCTCTGGGAAGCCACCCTTCGACTTCGCGCCTGGGAACGCGAGCAGCTGAACCTCACCCCTGGTCGGCGGCTCCTCGACGTCGGCTGCGGACTAGGCGATGCCGGCCTCGCCCTGGCTGACGATCTCGGACGCGATGGAGAGATCGTCGGCATCGACGCCTCGGCGGAGATGATTGCAGGTGCCCGATCGCGGGCGCGCCCGGCGAGGTGCCGGGTCCGATTCACCATCGGCGACGCCCTTGAGCTCGCAGAACCGGACAGCAGCTTCGACGCCGCTCGATCCGAACGGACACTGCAATGGTTGACCGATCCCAAAGCAGCAGTCGCCGAGATGGCCCGCGTGCTACGACCGGGCGGCCTTCTGTCACTCATCGAGACCGACTGGTCGACGTTCGACATCGACGTCGGCGACGACGACCTCGCCAAGCGAGTGCACGACGCCATGCAGATCGAGCGAGGCCGACCGTCCAACATCGGGCGCCGGCTCGCCGATCTCATCCATGACATCGGATTTGAAGTGGTGGATCAAACGACGGCCACACAACATTGGACTGCTTGGAATCCCGACGAATCACCTGCTCCCTACGGGTGCTTTTCGATGTCCAGCCTCGCCGACGACCTCATTGATGCCGGGCAACTCGGCGCCGACGACCGGGATCGTTTCGTGTCGACCATTCACTCGGCTGCCCGCGAAGACCGCTTCTCCATGGCCCTCACGATGTTCGCGATCGTCGCTCTAAACAGTCGGAGCGCGTCGTAGGACACTTCGATTTGCGGAGGTGGGTGCCCGGAACGCTGTGGGGTAAGCGCGCTACTTGTGAGCTTGCAGCCAGAACCTGCGGGAGCCAACCCGGATGGGACCGTTGTGAAGCCGAAGGAGCGCCTGTCGGTACGCGCTGACCGTAAAGCCGGGGACAGCCCAGGGCACTGACCGCAGATACCAAGCGAGGGCACCGATGTCGGCGAAGACCGTTGTCGCGATCCCTTCGTCGGCTTCGTCGATGCTGAGACCCGCGTCCCGAAGCTGGGCCACGGCCATGTCGAGCTCGAATTCCCGAAGCTCGGGTGGCTCGCTACCGAGCAGCTGGTGGAACTGCTCGGAGCCCGAGTGCGCTTGTTGGGTGATGAACACACCGTCAGGACGCAGCACCCGAGCTACCTCCTCGGCCCGGAAGCTCTCGTGGCGATTGGTGACCAGATCGAACGCCTCGGTGCGGAACGGCAACCGACCCACCGCGTCCCCCGGCACTTGGCGGTGGTTGTCCGGGGCACCCTCCGTGTAAACCACGCGTACACCCAGGGCGCTCAACCTGGCTGCCGCGACCGCAACATTGGGTTGCCAGCTCTCGGTCGCCACGGTGACGGACGCCCGATCGCTCAACAACGACAGCCACTCCCCACCGCCTGTGCCCATATCGAGCATGGTTGTGGCTCTTGTCGCTGCGGACGCGGCGATCTCCGCGAGGTCCCAGTGCGGCGGCTCCAGTACCAACCGGTCTCCCAACTTGGAGAAGTCCCATCCCTCGAATGCCGTGGCCTCCGCCTCGGCCAGCAGTTCGTCCGGATCGGCCATCCACCAAGTATCCGCCTCCCAGGTTGGTGTCACGGAACGCTGGGTGTTTAAAGAGGCACGACAGCAACTCTGAACAGGCCTCAAGCGAGGTAACCAACAACCTCATGGACTTAGGTTGTGTCCTACGAAGTGGAAGGAGTCCGATGGTCACAGAGTCGGACATTCAAGAACTAAAGGGAGCGGTCGGAGACCTGACCCATGCGGTCCAGGAGCTCGCTGATGCGGTCAAGGAAGGGCCCTTTAGCGACACTGCGACAAGGAGGGTGGCGGTCACCGTCAGCAAGACGGCTAGGAACATCGCTGCTCAGTTTGCTGGACAGGCTTCGAGCATGGTCGAACCAGGTCGTGCCGACCAGAGAGATCCCGTGTGGTTCGGTGCGGTGGCACCTCCTGAGGAAGTCGTCGCCCTCGTTCGCGCCGGCAAATCGTTAGAGGCTGTAAAGCGCTACCGAGCGGTGAGCGGAGCGACCCTGGAGGAGGCGCAGGCGGTCATTCGCGACATCACCTGACCCGGACGCGCCCGGACCCGCCCTCAACCAGCAACGAACTGCTCTATATCGCTCACCTTCGCACTGCCCCATCAACCCCATCGGACCTCGGCGTTGTACGTGCCTCTGTTCGCATCAGGACCGGGACACGACGTCGACCTGGCTGCATGCGTTTCCGCAGAGCGTTGGCCCCGGTTGTTGCCCCGGGGCTGAGGAAGGTTGGCCCGAGGTGTTCCCCAGGGGAGCACCATTTCAAAATGTATCAACAGCCCTGCGCATACTTTTTCTTACAGGCATCCCGAGGTAGATACATCCAGAGGGATTCCCGGTCAACCCATGAACCGGCGCCGTGAGCCGAACGTATCGACCGTCAGTCCGCCCAGAGCGCGTCGGTGTAGATGTCCGTACCCGGAATGGTCGGGATGAAAGGCAGCGCCGCCACGACCGTCCCCCTGCCCGCGGCCTCCAGGCGGCCCGGTGTTCTGGACGCGATGATCGGTCGGCTGGCATCGCTGGAATAAATTCACGGGTGTGAAACCTCCTTCTCGCTTTCTCGCATAGCGCAAGCGTGCCCGTCGCCGAAGTGGCGTTCCTGCTCTTCTTGATCGCTGGAGTATGGATTGCGTTGGCGTGGCTCCTGAAGGAGGAGCCGGGCCGTCGGTTCGCCGGCCGCCGCTTCAGGATGATCGTGGCCGGGGCGCTCATCGCCGTCGGCGGACTGCTTCTGATCATCGCCTCGTATTGGGGACAGTTGTTCAAGTAGCAGCGTCACACATTGGTACCTGTCTGCGTCCGGCACCACATAACGTATTGAAGGTGAGCGAACACTTCGGCTACGCGATCGATAGGCGCTACCTGCCGGTGTTGTTGCCGTTCTTGCTGCGGCCGGCGAAGGACGGTGTCACACTCACCGATGACGGTACCTTCGTGGCAACCTTCGGCTTCTTCAAAATCGATACGCCGCTTTCGAACATCACCGGCGCCCACGTGACTCGGAACTACCGCTGGTGGACGGCGGTTGGGGTTCGGATGTCGCGCGTGGACGACGGTTTGACCTTTGGAACGAATCACGACGCCGGCGTGTGCGTTCACTTCGCACAGAAGGTGCCGTCCCCACTGAAAAGAAGCGGCCATTCGGCCCTTACCGTGACCGTGGCCGACCTTGAGGGGTTGGCGACGGCGTTAGGCGGGGACAAGGAAGAACCAGCCGCACCCCAGCCTGACCGATCCCACATTCGGCACCCTTCGGTCCCCAATGAGGGTTGCGTCTCCTTCCCCAACCACCGCGCAACAGCCTGCCCCCGCAGGCACGGGTATCACGAGTATGGGTCTTTGGCCCCATGACTGCGGGGTCGGCCTCCGTCAGCCTTGATTGAAGAGGACATTGGGTCAGCCCGGAGGCTGCTGCAGATCAGCGGCGGCTTCCTCCGTTGATGCGATCCGACAGGGGCGATCAGATGGCGAGTACTCGCAAGGTCCGAAGGGAACTGACCTACGAGGTTGCCAAGCTGCGCGGTCTGCAGCTGTCCTATGGTCCGACCCTCGATGACGTCAGTGCCAGGCGATTGGCGATACAGATCCGGGATCAAGCTGAGCACTGCTTGCATCTACTCAACCAGTACCAGTCACACGTGCCGGGGCGCATGTGGTCCTATGCCGAGAGCAAGTGCCGGCCGCTCCGTGAGGACCTGAAGCGAACGGAGATGCTCTTTCGTGCCGCTTCGGGTGAAATGGAGCGCCGGGCCGGTTAGATGGCCATGTCGCCGTATGTGGGCACCCCCGCGGTCTCATACGTGAGGTGGAGCGTGCCGCTCGGGTAGGTGACCGATTCGGTGAGCCGCAGCACCGTGGGTACGGTCCCGTCCGCGAACACCTGCTTGCCGCTGCCGAGCAGCAGGGGGTACAGCCACAAGTTCAGCCGGTCGACGAGGCCGAGGCGCAGCAGGGACTGCAGGAGGTCGAGACTCCCGATGACGTGGACTTCGTCGTGGCGCTCCTTGAGGGCCGTGATGCTCTCGGCGAGGTCGTCGCCGACGAGCGTCGATCCCTGCCAGGCGAGAGGGCTCGCGAGCGTGCGGCTGGCCACGTACTTGGGAACGCCGTTGATCAGACCGGTGAACGGGATCTCCTTCGGAGCGCTGGGCCAGTAGCCGGCGAAGATCTCGTAGGTCCGCCGCCCGAGGAGCAGGGCGTCCATGCTGCTCGCTTGTTCAAAGATGACCCCGCCCGACTCCTCGTCCGCCAGTGGCGCCTGCCACCCGCCGTGCGCGAAGCCGCCGTCGCGGTCCTCGTCGGGCCCTCCGGGCGCCTGTGCCACACCGTCGAGCGTCACGAACTCGGTGACGATGAGCTGGCCCATGGAGCGCTCCTTGCCTCGTGGCGGCGTGGTCCCTGTGTGAAGAGGGGCCGACGTGCCCGATTCACAATGTAGGCGGCGCCGGAGTGATCACCACCACGACAGTGGGTAATGCCGCTTCTCATCCGGGTTGAGGTTGTTGATGAGCAGCCGGTGACAAGCACGATGAGGACGCCGATCAGAACCGGGCTCAGGACGTACTCATAGCCAGTGCATGCACTTTCGCCGGACCGAGAACGGCAATGAGTGCCGTCGCTCCCGCCGGTGGATGCAGCGAACCCGTGAGAAGCATGATTGCCGTGGCGGATCCCACCGCGAGGCCGGCGGCCACACCCACGTCGCCACCGGCGAGCTTGAACGCTGAGACACCCGCGAAGGCCGCGATGAGCTGACCCATGACCAGACTCCTCGGCTGTGCCAGCGGCACGTGGGGCGCTCCAAAAGGAGCGCCGCTGAAGCCCCGAACGATCCGATGAGGAAGAACTGGGTGGAAATCGGGAGGTTGGTCACTTCCGGCAGGGCGATCACGTAGATGCCGATGAAGCAACCGAGGGACGCCAGCACGATTGTCCACGGACTCGGTTTGGGGTGAACGCTGGCGCCGGGGGTTCCCGCCATCCTTCGGACGTAACGCTCAAGTGGGGATGGCCCCAATGGTGTTGGTGTTTCTCGGAAAATTGGTGTCCGGGTCGCCGTGCAGAATCCCTCTCCCGACCCGAATGAATTCCTCACGCCTGCTGCAGGCGGTCAGTCTGCCGCGCTCCCGCCTGACGATTCATCTCAGGATCGCCATCTCGCCAAAGGCTCAACGTCTGCCGAAAAAGTAGGACCGCCTCCTTCTGCGGAAGGACGTAGCTGCATCGCCAAATGCCTTGCGATTATCGCACAATCATCTGAAGAGCAACACGCCGGCCGTGGCACCGTAGGCTCGCCGAATGGCCACGCCCCGCACGCACGCGACGATCGACATCGACGGCCTGGCCGTGTTCTGCGAGACGGAGGGCGACGGCGAGCCCATCGTGCTCCTCCACGGAGGGTTGGCGGACAACTCCACGTGGGCTGCGCAGTTCGCGGGGTTGTCACCGTCCC
Organism: uncultured Acidimicrobiaceae bacterium; assembly: GCA_963834405.1. Taxonomy (GTDB): domain Bacteria; phylum Actinomycetota; class Acidimicrobiia; order Acidimicrobiales; family RAAP-2; genus Bog-473. The sequence goes on from CAWIBX010000007.1 coordinate 980,019, forward strand.
GGCGGGTGGTGGCGCCCGAGCGCCAGGCGCAGGGCCACACTCCGGACCGGCCCGGCCCCCTCACGTATCAGGCCATGACCGACCAGACCGTCGCCTTTCTCGTCGCCCTCGGCCTCGGGCCGGTCGATCTGCTCGGATGGAGCGACGGGGGCATGGTGGGGACGCTGATCGCGGCGGCGCACCCCGAACTCGTGCGGACGCTCACGGTCACGGGATCGGGCTTCTCCAGCGCCGGCTACGTCCCGGGCGCGATGGAGGCTCTCGTCGCGCTGTCGCCCGACGACGACGAGATGCTCATGTTCACCGCCATGTACGCCCAGGCCTCCCCCGACGGCCCGGACCACTTCCCCGAGGTCTGGGAGAAGATGCGCACCATGTGGGCCGAGCCCTTCGACTGGACGGCGGCGGTGCAGCGGATCGCCGCGCCCACCCTCGTCATCGTCGGTGACGACGACTACGTGAGCGTGGAACACGCGCAGGAGTTCTCCCGGCTGGTCGGGAACGGGCAGCTGGCCGTCGTGCCGGGCGCGTCGCACAGCGTCCCGATGGAGAGGCCGGATCTCTTCAACCGGCTCGTGCTCGATTTCACGGCGAACCCGACTCCCGAGACGTTGATGCCGCTCCGCCGCCAGACGAGCGCATAGCCGGCAACCGAGCCGCCGAGCCACCGCTCCCCGGGCCTACATGCGGCGGAAGACCGCCTGTCCTCCCCCGCTCGCCACGAGGCGGCGGTCGCGCGACCACACCCGGCCGGTCCAGGAGAGGAGGCCGGCCTCGGCGACGGGCGAGTGCGCGTCGAGCAAGAGCCACTCCGAGCCCGACCCGAGATGCTGGAACGCCGCGTACACGTCGAGGCTCGGTGCGATGAACGAATGGTCCCGGTACGCGTGCGGCCGCGAGCCGGCGGGCCAGCTCCCGACGTCGAGCACCACCAGCACACGGGCCGCGTCGACCCACGGATCCGACACGCCGGCCGCCGCCGGCGACCCGTCGGCGTAGCGCACCCACGTCCGCCAGACCGGCGGCAGCGGCTCCGCCGGCGGCCAGGGCGCGACCCAGTTGGTCGGGCGCTGCTCGAAGTTGTCCCAGAACGCGTAGTGGGGCCGCACCTCGCCGGGCCGCAGCGGCGGTTCGGGCGGCGGCGCCAGGTCGTCGGGGTCCGCGACCTCGGGCGGCGACACGTCCTGGTGCTCGAGCCCGTCCACCTCGCCCACCGACCAGACCATGGCGTCGAGCACCGGCCGCCCGCCCTGCGACATCTCCACACGCTGGGCCAGGACGGTGCGCCCCGACCGCAGCGGCGTCACGACGAGGTCGACGGGCGCGAACTCGGCGACCGAGAGGTAGTGGCAGAAGAAGCTGGCGGGACGGGCGAACGGGCTCTCGGCGCCGGCCGCCCGCAGCGCGATCGCGGCGACGTAGCCGCCGCACGGGCCCCAGATCTCCCAGTCGCGGTGGACCATGGCGCTGTAGCGGCCGTCGTCCTCCAGCCTCACCGCCGTCTGGCGGGCCACGTCACCCATCCGCGTCACCCATGCGCCTGCAATTCCTCCCAGCGCTCCCGCGTCAGCTCCTTTACGTCGACCTCCTCGCCGTGGTTGGCCTCCCGCGTGCTCAGCCAGTGCGTGAAGCCGAGCCGTTCCATGACCCGGCCCGAGGCCGCGTTCTCCGGTTCGTAGATGCTGACGATCCGGTTGAGGCCGCCCTCCGTGAACCCCCATCGCAGCGCGGCGGCACCCGCCTCCGTCGCCAGACCGCGCCCCCAGAAGCCACGGGCCAGGCGCCATCCCACCTCGACGGCGGGGAGGATCTCGGGCAGGAAGTGGGGCACCGCCAGCCCGGCCCACCCGATCATGGCCCCGCTCTCCCGGTCCAGCGCGGCCTCCACCCCGAAGCCGTCGCTCTCGTAGCGGGCGATGACGCGCTCGAGGAACCCCTCGGTCTGTGCCTTGCTCATGCCGCCGCGCAGCGGGTACCACCAGAAGGACTCCTCCGCGTGGATCACGGCGAGCTCGTCTATGTCCGCCGGTACGAACGGGCGCAGAACGAGGCGGTCGGTCGTCAGAATCGGGATGCGCGGCACGGCGTCACTCCAGCGGCAAGCCGGGCGCGTCGGCCAGTGAGGGGTCGCGCCCGGGCCGCGCCGCCGGTGCGTAGAGCTGGTCGGGCCGGAACGACCGCACGGAGCGGTCCCCCGGCCGCCCGCCGACGACCTCGACCCAGGCCTCGCCCGTGTCGCCGTTGGTCACGTGCGCGACGAACGCCCAGGACGCCCCGCGCAGCCGCGTGCCCTCGACCTGCACGGGGTCACCGGCTCGCAACCCGGCCCACTGCGTCGTCCGTCGAAGGTCAGCCACGGAGGTCTCTTTCTACTCCATGGGTGTGTATCGGCCGCCGTGTCACGCGCCCGTCCTATCCTGATGCCATGGCCCTCGCTCCCCCGCGGACCCTCACGCCGTCGAAGGCCTCCGACTTCACGTCGTGTCCGCTGGCCTTCCGGTTCGCGACGATCGAGCGCCGGCCTCAGCCGCCGTCGCCCCACGCCGTCAAGGGCACGCTCGTGCACGCCGCGTTGGAAGGGTTGTTCTGGAACCACCCGGCGGGCCGCCGGTCGCCGCAGGCCGCGGGGCACGAGCTGGAGCGGGCCTGGGACGCGCTGCAGAGCGACCCCGAGTACGTGGAGCTGGCGCTCGGGGCGGAGGAGGCGGCGACCTTCCTGCACGAGGCGCAGACGCTGGTGCACAACTACTTCCGCCTGGAGGACCCGGACACGGTGCAGCCGGTGGGCATCGAGCTCGGCGTCGAGACGATGGTGGACGGGATGCGCCTGCGCGGCATCATCGACCGCCTCGACCTGCTGCCGGACGGCAGCCTCATGGTGGTGGACTACAAGACGGGCCGGGCGCCCTCGGAGCGCTACGAACGGGGCAGCCTCGGCGGCGTGCAGACCTACGCCCTGCTGTGCGAGAGCGTGGTCGGCCGGGCGCCCGCCGCGGTGCGGCTGCTCCACCTGCGCGAGCCCATCGCCATCACGACGGTGGCCACGGAGCAGACGATCCGGGGGCAGCGGCGGCGCGCCGTGGCCATCTGGACGGCGATAGAGCGCGCCTGCGACAGAGAGGACTTCCGGCCGCACACGGGCCCGCTCTGCGCCTTCTGCCACTTCAAGCCCGACTGCCCCGCCTTCGCCGCGTGAGCGCGCAACGCGCCGACGTGCGCAGCCTCGACGGGCTGGAGGGCTTCTTCGGGCTCGACGAGGCGATCGACGCCGCCTTCGAGCCGCTGCGCGGCCGGGCCCGGGTCGACCGCGCCGCGGCGGTCGTCTCGAACCTGGCCGACTACGGCTTCGTCTGGGTGGCCCTGGCGCTGCTCAAGGCGCGCCGCCGCGGCCCGGGGCGCCGCCGCGCCGTCGTCGCGTTGGCCGCGGCCGGCTTCTCCTCCCTCTTCGTGAACCGCGCCGTGAAGGCGGCGGTCGCCCGGGAGCGGCCCGAGGACCACCTCGATGTGGCGGTGCGGGCACCCGCATCGAGCAGCTTCCCGAGCGGCCACACGCTGGCGGCGTTCTGCACGGCGATCGTGCTGGCCGAATCGGACGCGCAGACGGTGGCCAACGTCGGGTTCGCGACCGCGGTGGCGGCGAGCCGCATTCACCTCCGGGCGCACCACCCCACCGACGTGGCGGGCGGCGCCGTCATCGGCTCCGTGCTCGGCCTGGGGGTGCGGCCGCTCGTGAACGCGGTGGCGCCGGGTCGTCGGGGGCGCCGGGGGCGTCCTGGCCGCCGGGGTCTTCCTGGGCGCCGGGTCCGCCCTGGGCGCCGGGTCCGCCGAGGTGGGGCCGTGCTGGTCAGCTCCGGGCGAGCTCGCTGAGCAGGGCGAGCGTCTGGGCCTGCTCCTCGCCGTTGCCGGCGTTGGCGGCGACGAAGTCGGTGGCACCACCGGCCGCCAGTCGCTCGATCGACTTCGCGACCGCCTCCTCGTCCCCGATGAACGACACGTCCGCGGGGTTCTGCACGCCCTCCTTGTCCAGCATCGCCTTGTAGGAGGGCAGGGTCGGGTAGATGGCGAGGGCGGCATTGATCCGCTCGGCCGCCCCCTCCCTGTCCGCCGTCACGGCGACCGGCAACGAGACCATCACCCTCGGCTCGGGCCGGCCCGCAGCCTCGGCGGCGGCGCGGATGGACGGCACGATGTGAGACTCCACGGTGTCGACGCCGGTCATCCAGGTGATGGTGCCGTCGGCGACGCTCCCGGCCAGCTTCAACATGGCCGGTGCCAGGGCCGCGACCACGACCGGCGGCGGCTGCACCTCCGGGATGCCGATCGGCATGAAGGCGTGCGTGGTCACCACGTCACCGTCGCTGTGCACGACCTCGCCGCGCAGGAGCGGAAGCAGTGACGCCAGGTACTCCTTCATGTAGCGCGCCGGCCGCTCGTAGCTGTAGCCCCAGATGCCCTCGACGACGACTTGATGCGACAGCCCGATGCCCAGGAGCAAACGGTTGTCGGTCGCTGACTGCACGCTCAGTGCCTGCTGCGCCAGCACCATCGGGTGCCGCGGGTAGACGGGCACGACCCCGGTCCCGAGGCCGATGCCGGGCACCTGGGCACCGGCTGCCGCCAGGAGCGTGAGGGCGTCGTGGTCGAAGATCTGCGACAGGAACGCGTGGGCGAGGCCGGCGTCGGCCAGGCGCTGCAGCTGCGCCACCGTCGCCTTGAAGGGCTTGTCTGCCTCGAGCAAGGCCCCGATCCGTAGTGGCGTTGCCATGTCCCTGATGCCTCCTCGCCTAGTCTGCCGTTGTGCCCGCCGTCCGTCTCCGGGGCGTCTCCCGGTCGTCTTCGCCCGTGGCGTTCGCGCCCATGTCGCGCGCCCGCCCGTCCGTGCGACGGTTCGCCAGGAGGCTAGCGACCTGAGCAGGCATCACGTCGGGTTCGTGGGGGCCGGCCAGTTGGCCCGCATGGCCGGCGAGGCTGTCAGCGCCCTGGGTCTGTCCATGGCGGTCCTCGCCGAGCATGCCGATGACGCCGCCTGCGCCGTGGCCGCCGAGGTGGTGCTCGGCTCTCCCTTCGTCGAGGCGGACCTGCGCGCGCTGGCCGAGCGCTGCGACGTCGTGACGTTCGACCACGAGCAGGTCGACCTCGAGATCGTGGCGGCCCTGGCGGCCGAGGGCGTGGTGATCCGTCCGGGCGTGGGTGCCCTGGCGCTCGCGGTCGACAAGGCCCACATGCGCCACACGCTCGCGGGTGCGGGCGTGCCGGTCCCGGCCCATTCGATCGTGGAGCCGGGACCCGGTGCCGCCGCCGCCGTCGTGGCGTTCGCCGAGGGCCACGGCTGGCCCCTGATCCTCAAGTCCGCCCGCGGAGGGTACGACGGGAAGGGGGTGTGGCCGGCGCAGGACATGGGTGAGGCGGAGGCGGTGCTCTCCACCGTCCCTGGGCGCCTGGTCGTCGAGGAGATGGTCCCGCTCGACGCCGAGCTGGCGGTGATGGTGGCGCGCCGCGCGTCGGGCGAGTGCCTGGCCTGGCCAGCGGTCGAGACGGCGCAGGTGGACGGCGTCTGCCGGGAGGTGCTGGTGCCGGGCCGCCTAGACGCCGCAACGGTGGATGCCGCGTCCGCGCTGGGCCGCCGGGTGGCAGACATCGCGGGCGCGGTCGGCGTCATGGCGGTCGAGCTGTTCCTGACGGGCGGGGCCGGGGGCGCCGGCGGCGGAGGGCGCCTGTTGGTGAACGAGGTGGCGACGCGGCCGCACAACTCGGGGCACTGGACCATTGAGGGCGCCGTGACGTCGCAGTTCGAGAACCACGTCCGGGCCGTGCTCGACCTGCCCCTGGGCGACACGTTCCCGCAGCATCCGCAGGTCGCCAGCGTCAACGTGTTCGGCGGGCCCGCAGGGGAGGACCCGGCCTCGCTCTTGGCCGGCGGGTTGTCCGTCGAAGGGGCGCACGTGCACCTGTATGGCAAGGCGCCGAAGCCAGGACGCAAACTGGGGCACGTGACCGTCTGCGGGGCCGACGCCGACCAGGTACGCACCCGGGCCTGGGCGGCCGCACTCGCCCTCGGCACACCGGTCCCGGCGGGGGTGACGCTGCCGGCGTCGCTGGAAGGGGCCCGTCCGTGACCGCGGAGCCGGTCGTCGCCGTCGTGATGGGCAGCTCCTCCGACCTGCCCGTGATGCAGGGCGCCGTCGAGGTTCTGGAGCGCTTCGCCGTGCCGCACGAGGTACGCGTGGTGTCCGCGCACCGCACCCCCGACGACATGATCGCCTTCGGGCACGGCGCGGCCGGCCGCGGGCTGCGTGTCCTCATCGCGGGTGCGGGGGGTGCCGCCCATCTGCCCGGCATGCTGGCCTCGGTGACCACCCTGCCCGTCATAGGGGTCCCGGTCGCCCTTTCCCAGCTGGACGGTCTCGACAGCCTGCTCTCCATCGTCCAGATGCCGAAGGGCGTCCCCGTGGCCACCGTGGCGGTGAACAACGCCCGGAACGCCGGGCTCCTGGCCGTCCGCATCCTTGCGGTCGGCGACACCGCCCTGGCTGACAAAATGGAGGCCTTCCAGGAGGAGATCGCCTCGGACGCCCGTGCCCAGGACGCCGACGTGTCCGGGAGGGCCGAAGGATCGTGAGGAGCGGAGGGCGATGAGTGAGGTGAACCTGGCACAGCGGCTCGGCTACCCGGCCGACGCGAAGCTGGTCATCATCAACGCCGACGACCTCGGTTCCTGCCACTCGGCCAACGTCGGCGTCTACGAGTGCCTGGCGACGGGGACCGTGACCAGCGCCACGCTGATGGTCCCGTGCCCGTGGGCCCGGGAGGCGAGCAGCCGCTACCGCGGGGAGGACGTCGGGGTCCACCTCACGGTCAATGCCGAGTACGAGCTCTACCGGTGGGGACCCATCACGTACGCGCCGTCGCTGCTGGGCGGCGACGGAGGGTTCCCGCGGACGGTCGAGGACGTGTGGGACCACGCCGACCTCGACGAGGTGCGTCGGGAATGCCGGGCCCAGATAGAGCGGGCGATCCTGTGGGGCTTCGACGTGAGCCACATAGACGCACACATGGGCACGCTGCAGCTCCGGCCCGAGTTCTTCGACGTCTACCTGGACCTGGCCCTGGACTTCGGGCTGCCGCTGCGCATGGTGAGCCCCGCCACCGAGCGCTACATGGGCTTCCCGGCGCGGACGGTGGCGGCGGAGGAGGGCGCCGTCTTCACCGACCACTTCCGCTACATGGGCGGCGTGGGCTCACGTCAGACCTTCGAGCGCGACTTCGCGACGTTGCGGCCGGGGGTGACCGAGTTCCTCGTGCACCCGGCCGTCGACAGCGCCGAACTGCGGTCCCTCGCCACGGACGACTGGGAAAGCCGCGTTGACGACTACGACATCATCTGCAAAGAGGACTGGGTCCGGCAGACCCTCGACGAGGCCGGTGCCATCCTTATCGGCTACCGCGCGCTGCGCGAGTTGGCGCGGGCGGGGGGCTGAGCCCGGTGGCCGCACCCGCAGCCACCGTCATCGCGGGCGTGTCGCTGGCCACCAACGGACGCCGCCACAACGGCGACCGGTTCGACCTCGCGATCTCGCCAGGCGGGATAGAGATCCGCCGGCCCGGACAGGTGACCCGCCAGCTGTCCTGGGACGCGATCTGGGAATGGGAGATAGAGGACCAACGCGGCGGCGTCCTACTCACGCTGCGCGGCCGGGGCGCCGTCACCCCGCTGCACGTGCCCCGCTGGACGGTCGACGAGCTCGCGGCGGCGCTGCAGGAAGCGACGGCCGCTCAGGTGGCACCGGCAGGAGCTGCAGCCGCACATGCAGCTCCTGCTCCTGCTCCTGCTCCTGCTCCTGCTCCAAACACGCCTGCTGCCCGGGGTCGGACTCCTGCGCCCGCGGCGACACCGGCACCCGCACCGAAGACGGTCGCACCGGCTGTACCGGTGTCGACACCTGCAACGACACCGGAACCAGCACCCGCCGAGGGATCGGTTGCGCCAGCAGCTGCCCCGGAGGAAGTCGCAGCGGCACCGGCAGGCACGCGCCGGCAGCGCCGGCGGCAACAAAGGCTCGAGACCTGGAAGGTCGTCGCGATCGTGTCGCTGCTGGCCGTGCTGGCCACCGCCGTCACACTCGTGCTGCTGCAGAGCGCCGGCGTCATCAACCTCAGCTTCCTGGGCCCGACGGCCTGAGCTCCGTCAGCCCGTTGCTTCTGATCACCAAGTCTTCGAGGAGGTCGGCGGCGGCCGCGGTCGGGCCGGCTGTCTGAGGTTGTAACGCCAGCCGCTCGACGCCGACAGGAGGCATCTTCGACCTAGCGGCACACGCAGGTGTCGAGTCAGGCCACCTCAGTGGCGACGAAGAGCGTCTTGTACATCTCGTTCATCTCAGGCATTTGATAACGGGCCTGCAGGCCGCTCGGGTTCGGCAGGAGCCATAGAAGGGCACCGCCGAGGCGTTCGGGCTGGGGACCGATGGTGGCTCGGGGTCGAAGAAAGGCGGTCCGGTATGCCTGCAGCCCGAGCACCGCGACGCAGCGGGGCCGCAGCGTCCCAACCTTGGCCTCGAGCTCCGTTGCGCCTTCACGCAACTCCGAGGCCCTGAGCTCGCTCGCGGCGGCCGTCACCCGGGGCACGAGGTTCGTAATGCCGATACCGAGCTCGGGCAGTGTGTGCTGCTCGGCAGGCGAAAGAACGGATTCGGTGAACCCACCGGCACAGAGCAGTTTCCAGAACCGGTTCCCCGGCCGGGCGAAATGCAAGCCGAGCTCCCCGGAGAGCGTTCCGGGATTGATCCCGCAGAAGAGGACGCGCAGGTCGGGACCGACCAGATCGGCGACGGCCTGCCCCTTGGGGTAAAGCGCCGGCACTGCCCGAGGCTGACGGCTGTCCGCGTTCAGCCCGCGCGCAGGCCGGCGAAGAGGTCGTCCTCCGTCACGTCGGTGGACCCGACACGGCTCTGGGCCAACAGGAAGTTCTCCGTCGGGTGGATCTCCCGCAGTGCTTCGGGCGGCAGCCCGAACCAGAAGGGCGAGTTGGGGTCGACCTGGGTGGCGTGCGCCTTCAAGGCCTCCGCCCGCACGTCCTGGAAGCCGTCGATGTCGATCGTGGTCGTGTACTTCTCTTCGTGCTGGATGCGCGCCAGCCACTTCTCGTCGAAGGGCGACTTCAGACCGAGCTCGAGAAACTTGGCGTGGATCTCGCGGAAGCGCGACGCCGGCCACACCGAGTAGTAGAGCTTGGTCGGGGTGTAGGCGGGTCCCGCCTCCTTGTACATGTCCGGGTCACCGGCGGAATCGAACGCCCTGATCGAAATGTCGTGGACCCGGATGTGGTCCGGATGCGGGTACCCCTGATGGTCGTCGCCGTACGTGATGATCACCTGGGGGCGCTCGCGGCGGATGACGGCCACGAGGCGCTCGACGGCCTCATCGAGGGGTGCCTGGGCGAAGGAGGCCGGGTTCTTGTTGGCCTCGCTGTCAGGCATGCCCGAGTCGCGGTAGCCCAGCAGGACGGTCTCGTCGTAGCCGATGATGTCGGTGGAGGCCTTGAGCTCGGCCATCCGGATGCGGCCGATATCGGCCCGCACCTCGGGGGTGTCCATGGCCGGGTTCAGGATGTCGCCCTCCTCACCCCCGGTGCAGCACACCAGCACCGTCCGGACCCCCTCGGCGTGGTACTTGGCCACGGTCGGGGCGCCCTTGGAGGCCTCGTCGTCGGGGTGCGCGTGGACGCTGAGCAGGCACAGACGATCGGGCACGCAGCGACCTTAGCGGGGGCCCTGCGCAGGGCCTCCCGGTGCCACCGATCCCCTGCGGGGGCTTATGCTCGGTATCCATGGCAGGCTTCTTTCAGCGGCTGGCGGACATCTTCCGCTCCAAGGCGAACAAGGCTTTGGACAAAATGGAGGACCCCCGCGACACGCTGGACCTCTCTTACGAGAAGCAGGTGGAGCAGCTCACGAAGGTCCGCCGCGGCGTGGCCGACGTGGCCACGGCACGCAAGCGGATAGAGCTCCAGGCGCAGGCCCTGCAGAAGCAGGCCGACAAGCTGCAGGGCCAGGCCAAGGCGGCGCTGCAGCAGGGCAACGAGGACCTGGCCCGTGAGGCTCTGTCGCGGCGGGCGGCGCTCGGTGAGCAGCTGGCCGAGCTGAAGACGCAGCACGACCAGATCACCGACCAGGAGCAGAAGCTGGTCCAGACCTCCCAGGAGCTGCAGACCCGGGTCGAGCGGTTCCGCACCCAGAAAGAGACGCTCAAGGCGTCCTACACGGCGGCGGAGGCGCAGACCAAGGTGGGCGAGGCGGTATCGGGGATCTCCGATTCCACCCGCTCGGCCGGTGCCACCATGCAGCGGGCCCAGGACAAGATCGCCTCCATGCAGGCGCGTGCCGGTGCGATAGACGAATTGCTCGAGTCGGGGGCGCTGAACGATCTGACGCAGCCGGTAGACGACATCCAGAAGGAGCTCGACAAGGTGTCGTCCACGAACCAGGTCGACAACGAGCTGGCGGCGTTGAGGGCCGAGATCGGGACCGGGGCTGGTTCGGACGGGGCGGCGGCGTTGCCGTCAGCGGCCGGAGCCGGAGCCGGGGAGGACGGGGCAGTTGATGCGGAAGAGGTGAAGGACGTGAAGGAAACAACCGAAGTCAAGGGGGAGACCGTCGGGGGGACAGGAGGCGAGAGCGCCTGATGGCAATCTCACGCAACATCAAGCCGGACCGTGGGCTCACGATCCGCATGCTCATGACGGGGTTCTTCCTCGTCGTCCTCTACGGCGCGTTCATCGGCATTCTGTTCGCCGTGCTGCACAGCCTGGTGCTGATCCTGGTCATCGGCTTCGGTCTGTTGTTCTGCCAGTACTGGTTCAGCGCCAAGATCGCCATGTTCGCCATGCACGCCAAGGAGGTCACGCCCGAGCAGGCACCCGAGCTACACGGCGTCGTCGACCGCCTGTGCGCGCTGGCCGACATGCCCAAGCCGAAGGTGGCCATCGCCAACACTGACATGCCCAACGCCTTTGCGACCGGTCGGAGCCCCAAGGCGGCGGTCGTGTGCTGCACGAGCGGCTTGCTGCGGCGGCTCGACGAACCCGAGGTTGAGGCCGTGCTATCGCACGAGATCTCCCACGTCGCCCACCGCGACGTGGCTGTCATGACGATCGCGAGCGGTCTCGGCATGATCGCCGGCCTACTCACGCGGGTGATGTTCTACTCGGAGATCTTTGGCGGGGGCGGACGCGGGAACAACCAGAGCGGCGGACAGCTGGCCCTGATCGAGCTGATCGTGATGCTGGTGTCGATCATCGTCTACTTCGTGAGCTTCCTGCTGACCATGGCGTTGTCCCGCTACCGGGAGCTGGCCGCGGACCGGTCGGGCGCGTTGCTCATCGGCCGTCCGTCACTGCTGGCCTCGGCGCTCGTGAAAATCACGGGCGAGATGGGGCGCATCCCGACGAAGGACCTTCGGGCCGCCGAGCCTTTCAACGCCTTCTTCTTCACGCCGGCCGTGGCCAACGGGGCCACCCAAGGCAGCGGAGGCGGCTTCAGCTTCGGCAACCTGTTCCGGACCCACCCCACGCTCGAGGTTCGCCTCGCCCAGCTGGACGCCCTGGAGCGCCAGCTCGGCCAGGCCCACTGAGCAGGGTCGGACCGGACCCGGCCAGGGCTAACCGTCTACTGTCCCCGGGATGGGGCTGCTCGACACCATCCTGGGGCGGTCCAAGCCCGTCCGGGCCAACCTGGACGCGCTGTTCGCCCTGCCGACGGCGGCGCTGACGCTGCAGAGCGCGGGCGGCCTGGTGTCGTCGGGGCACGCGGGCATCTGCTGGAAGCCGCCACCGGGGCAGGGGGCGGCGGACGCCCAAAAGGAGATCGCCGAGCTCGTAGGCGCTGACGACGGGGGTGGCGGGAGCGGCGGTGACGGTGGGGGCGGTGACTTCCGCCAGGCCGTGGACTCTTTCGACTACGGCTGGCTACTGCTGGACGACCCGGATCTCGAGAACCTGGTCACCAAGATCCACATGGCCAACTCCACCCTGCAGGACAACGGCTGGGGCCCCCAGCTGCTGTGCTCGGTGTTCGGGTTCGTGCCCGGGCCCGACGCGCCTCAGGACGCCAAGCCCTTCCGGCTCGTCTACCTGTTCAAGCGGGGCACCTTCTACCCGTTCGCGCCCATAGACGCCGAGAAGGAGCGCCGGGACACCGAGCTGGAGCTGCGGGTGCGGACCATGGTGGGAGTCGACCTGCCGGTGGAGGCGGACCTGTCCCGCTGGTTCCCCATGTGGGACATGCCGGTTTCCTGAGTCTGCGGTCCAGCGGTCCTGCGGTCCGCGTCGGGAGTGATGGGCGGTCGGAGCTCCGTTGTTAGGCATGGCATTGTGCATTCGCCTTCGCCTACTACTTTTCGCCCAAAGCCAGTAGTAGGTCCCTACGAACTAGTAGAAGGGCCCTACTGGAAACGACGGGCTTCCAGTAGAGCCAGCCCGATGCAGAAGAAGGAGCTGACGGTGACGGAGACCGAGAGGGAGCTCAACGAACGGCTGATCGCCCTAGAAGGGGCGGTCAACTTCCGCGACCTCGGCGGGTATCCGGCCGAAGGCGGCTTTCAGACCCGTTGGCGCGTGCTGTTCCGCGCCGACGGGCTGGGCGATCTGACGACGGACGACCTCGAGGTGATGCGTGCGCTCGGGATCCGCACGGTGATCGACCTTCGCTCGGTCGATGAGCTGGAACGGGGCCGTTACGACACCGACGCCCACCCGGTGACCTTCCACCACTACCCGATCATTGAGAAGCTGCCCGACGCCGAGGAATTCAACCGCCAGCCCGGCCTTTTGGGCTCGCAGTACAGGGAGATGCTGCGCGACGCAGGCGCTGCGTTCCTGAGCGTCCTCCGGGCACTGACCGCACCGGACGCGCTGCCAGCAGTCTTCCATTGCACGGCGGGCAAGGACCGCACGGGGGTGCTCTCCGCCCTCGTCCTGTCGCTGCTCGGAGTGGACGAGGAGACGGTGGTGGCCGACTACGCGCTCAGCGGAGCGGCGATGATGCGACTACGCGCCAAGATCATCGTGAAGTACCCCGAGAGCAGGGAGACGATAGAGAACCTCTCGGAGGTGTTCTCCGCGGAGCCGGCGCAAATGGAGGCGCTGCTCGACTACTTGCGTGCCGAGTACGGGTCGGTGGAGGCCTATCTACGGAGACTGGGGCCTGACGACGGACTGATCGGAGCGCTGCACGCCGCGCTGTTGGAGCCGGCCGAGCCAGTGGGACGGGTGGAACAGGCAGACCCGTAAGGCCGGACCGCCGCGGTCCTGGCGTGACACTGACGCAACGTCAGCCGGCACCCTCCGCCGGCCGCAACCGGTCGATCTCCGCTGCCAGCCCCAGGTCGAATCTGGTGATGCCGCCCGAGTCGTGGGTGGTGAGGGCCAGGTTCACGGTGTTCCAGCGGATGTCGATGTCTGGGTGATGGTTGGCCGCCTCCGCGGCCGCTCCCACGGCGTTGACGAACTCGAGCGCGGCAGCAAAGTCGCGCAGCTTGACCGAGGTGACGAGCTCGTCGTTCTCCCGCGTCCACCTCAGGTGCTGGTCCGCCAGCGCCGCATCGACGTCGGCGGCTGGGAGTACGGGCTCGCTCACGACAAACTCACGGGTGCGTCATGTCCTCGGGCCGCACGGCCGCGTCGAACTCCTCCGCGCTGAGGAGGCCGAGTTCGAGCGCCGCCTCGCGCAGCGTCTTGCGTTCTGTGTGGGCCTTCTTCGCCACTTTGGCCGCGTTGTCGTAGCCGATGATGGGGTTGAGCGCGGTGACCAGCATGAGCGAGTTGCGCAGGTGGCGCTCGATCTGTTCGTAGTCGGGCTCGAGGCCCTCCACGGCGAACTCGCGGAAGGTGCGACAGGCGTCTGTCATGAGTGCGATGGACTGCATGACGTTGTAGGCAATGACAGGCTTGCAGACGTTGAGCTCCAGGTTGCCCCGGCTTCCTGCCGTCGTCACCGCGACGTCGTTGCCGATCACCTGAATCCCGACCATGATCATCGCCTCGCTCTGGGTCGGGTTCACCTTCCCCGGCATGATGGACGAGCCGGGCTCGTTCTCCGGGAGCCGGAGCTCGCCCAGGCCGCTGCGGGGGCCCGAGCCGAGCCAGCGCAGGTCGTCGGCGATCTTCATGAGCGACAGTGCGAGCGTCTTCAATGCTCCGTGCGTGAACACCAGCGCGTCGTGCGCGGCCAGCGCGGCGAACTTGTTCGGCGCCGTGACGAACGGGAGGTCCGTCATGTCCGCGATGACCCGGGCCACCCGTTCGCCGAACTCCGGGTGCGTGTTGAGGCCGGTGCCCACCGCCGTGCCACCGAGGGCGAGCTCGTAGAGCCCCGGGAGGGTCAACTCGATCCGCTCGATATCCGCGGTCAGCTGGGCCACGTACCCGGAGAATTCCTGGCCGAGGGTCAGGGGCACGGCGTCCATCAGGTGGGTGCGCCCGATCTTCACGACGTCGGCGTATTCCACCTCCTTCTCGTGCAGCGCGTCGCGCAGCGCCCGCACCGACGGCAGCAGCCGGTGCACCATCTCCTCGACGGCGGCGATGTGCATGGCCGTGGGGAAGGTGTCGTTGGACGACTGCGACATGTTCACGTGGTCGTTGGGGTGGATCGGCTCCTTGGACCCCATGACACCCCCCGCCAACTCAATGGCGCGGTTCGAGATCACCTCGTTCGCGTTCATGTTGGTCTGGGTCCCGCTCCCGGTCTGCCAGACGCGCAGCGGGAACTGGTCGTCCAGCGCACCCTTGGCCACCTCGGCCGCGGCCTGTTCGATCAGCTCGGCTCGGGCGTCGTCGAGCTTGCCGAGCTCCCGGTTGACCGAGGCAGACGCCCCCTTGAGGATCCCGAAGGCCCGGATGAGCGGCCTGGGCATCGTCTCCGTGCCGATGTCGAAATGGTGCAGCGAACGCTGCGTCTGGGCGCCCCAATAGCGGTCGGCGGGGACCTCTATCTCACCCATGCTGTCGCTCTCGATGCGGGTGTTGGCCACGAGTCGCAGCTTACGGCCGTGCCTGGCGGGCCGTGAATTCCTCAATCAACTGCCAATTCAGGCCGAAGCTAGGGGCAGGCAGGACCAGTCTCGGCGACGCCGCCCGGCGACGTGGTCGGAGGCCAGGGGTATCAGAGGGGGGCCAGAGAGCCACATGTTCGTGCACACGTTCGTTGGTGTCAGGAAGCCGGCGCTTGCGCTCGCACTCGTCGTCACCGCACTCTCCGGGAGCATCGCCTTCCTCGGCCTCGGCGGGACGCGAGCAGGTGCCGGTGCCGGTGCCGGTGCCGGTGCCGGCGCGTTCGGGTCGACCTGATGCCGGCCATCACCTGGGGACGCGGCTTCGGCCTCGACAGCATGCCCCGCATAGACAGCATGCCCCGCCTCGACGACCTCGGCCCCGACGAACCCTACGATCAGGACCGCGACGACTCGGACTACGGGCTGGCGGGATGGTCGTCCGGACAGGCGCCGGGCGGATCGTTGAAGTCGGGGTCGGTCGTCCAGGCACCCTGAGCCCATCCGGTCCCAGCCGGCGCAAGATCGAACAGCGACGTCATGTCGGCGAGGACCGCATCGCCGTAGCGCGCCGCGCCCTCGGGGCACAGGTGCACGTTGTCCAGCTTGCGCACCCGGATCCATGAGGTCAGCGGCGCCTTCGGGTCGTTCTCGGGCGGGAGCCACGCCGCGAAGCGGCCGTGCAACAGGATGGAGTCGGCGAGCGGGAGGTACATGACCTTGCCGGGGAAGAAGGTCGTCATCTTCTCGGCGATGTTGTTCCAGGCCGTCACGCCCTCGGCCCGGTACCGGTTGTAGATCGTCTGCCTGGCCGGATCGGGGCTGGGGATCAGCCCCGACGGCGGGAACTGCGTGAAGATCACGCCCTCGACGCCGTTGCCCGGGGTGAGCAACGTGGACACGGCGCTGCGGAGCAGCCTCGTGTACTGCGCCGGCTGGTGGAGCGCGTTGGGCGTTTTGGGGCCCTCCTGGTCCCAGCTCCACGACGCGATGATGATCTGGGCCCGGGTCTGGCGGATCAGGTTGGGCAACGACGTCTGCCAGTTCGTCGCGGTCGTGAGCCCGAAGCCGTCGATCGTGCGGGTCGCCACTGTGACCTCACCCGTCGCCTGCAGCGCGGCGGTGATGCCGTACGACGCGTCGTGCATGACCGAGTCCCCTATCAGCATGACGCGCAGCGGGTCGGCCGCCGTGGGCGCCGTGGCCAGGCGGATGGGCTCCTGGCCCTCGTACCCGCCGGCGCCCGGAACCGTCGCGCCTTGCGTCGTGGTGATGTGGCTGGTGCGCGCGACCGTCGAGGGATCGGCCACGGCAGGGAACGTCGCCACCACGATCAGCACGGCCGTGGCCACGCCGGCGGCCGGCGCGGCCCAGCGCCGCATCCAGCCGTGCAGGTGGGCCAGGCGGATGGGCCGCTCCACCACGTAGTAGCTGGAGGTCGCCAGCGCCAGCGTCACCACAATCCGCACCAGGTCGAGCGGTCCCCGCGAGAGGCCGGTGCGCGCCCCGGTGAGATAGACGATGACCGGCCAGTGCCACAGATAGACCCCGTACGAGATCGTTCCCAAAAAGTGCAGCGGGGGCACCGAGAGCGCCCGGCCGGACCAGCCCCGGTCCAGCAGCCGGGCGTCGGACACCACCACCGCGGCCAGGACCGCGCAGATCAAGAAGCCCCCCTCGAACATGAAGTTGGTGGGCAGCCCCGACGCCGTGCCGGCGGTGACCCAGAAGAAGCCGAGCACGACGGCGGCCACCGGCCCGGCCACGTGCAGCGTGCGTCGCGCGTTCGCGTTGGGCTGCGGGCGCGCCGCCGCCACGAACGCCAGCGTCGCGCCGGCCATCAGGTCGAACAGGCGCGTGTCGGTCCCGTAGTACACGCGGGTCGGGTCGGTGCCAGGCGTGAACAGCACGGCCATGAGCACCGCCGACAACACGCCGAGGCCCACCGCCACGAGGATGCCGCGCCGTCGCCACGAACGCCCCACGCGCCGGGCGCGCCCGAGCAGCAACAGCAGCACGAGCGGCCACACCAGATAAAACTGCTCCTCTATCGCCAGCGACCACGTGTGCTGCAGCGGCGACGGCGCGGAGAACTGCGCGAAGTAGGACTGGCCTGCGAAGATGGCGTGCCAGTTGTTGACGTACAGCAGCGTCGAGATGGCGTCGCCCCGCAACGACGACAGGTCCACCAGCCCGTTGGCGCCCGCCCCGCCGAACCACGCGTTGAACATGAGATACAGCCCGATCGCCGCCACGACCATGAACAGCGCCGGCAGCAGCCGCTTGGCCCGCCGCCCCCAGAACGCGCCGAGCCGTATGCGCCCCGAGCCCACCCACTCCTCGAGCAGCAGCGTCGTGATGAGGAAGCCCGACAGCACGAAGAACAGGTCCACCCCGAGATACCCGCCCGACGCCCACCCCAACTGCAAGTGATACGCGACGACGCCGGCCACCGCCACGCCGCGCAGCCCGTTGAGCGCCGGCAGGTGATGCCCGGTGACCGCCTGGGTGCGCGACGGGTGCGGCGCGTCGTGCTCCCACTCGACGTACTCCTGCCCGGGCCCCTGTCCCTGATCCCCCTCCGCGCTCGAGCCCGACGGTCATGACACGTGCACGCGCTCCACGCGGCAACGGCCGGGTTCTTTTGTCGGGAGCAGAAGAAGGTCCGCCGCGTTGGTGATGCCGGAAGGAGGCACGGCGGCCTCACCCCCCTCCCCCATCGACCCCGTGGCGTCCAACGCGACGAGCGGGCTCCTGTCCGTCGGCGGTCTCGGGCGGTTGACCGCGCCCTCCACGACGTACTCGATCCCGCCGTGCTCGGCGATGCCGTCGCGCCAGAGCTTGCGGCACAGGGCGATGGCCTCGCCGGTGGCGTCGGTGAAGGGCGCCAGGAAGCACAGCACGGTACGGCCGCCGCAGATGTGATCGAGGGAGGTGGCCTCGCGGGCGAGCAGGGCGGGGTGCCGCTCGTCCGACGAGAGCCGGACCCGGACGCCGAGGAGCGCCCGGGTGACCGTGCTGCTCAGGCCCGCCGCCAGCACGAAGGGATCGCCGAGGGGGCCGGGGCCCAAGAACACGGCGCCGGCGCCCTCGGCTTCGGCCTGGAGCGCGGCGGCCCGCAATCGCTCCGTGTCGTCCTCTTGGAGGAGGCGCCCGTCCATGACGTCCACGGCGACGAAATCTAGGGCGCCCGGGGGGCAGGGCAGGGGGCATCGCTCCCGCCCTCGGGCTGGCGCCACGGCCGTGAGCAGGCAGGAAGCGATGCCGGGGGGAGGCCACGTAGCATCACGCCGACATGCGAGAGAGGCGGTCATGGCAAGGGTCGTACTGATCACCGGGGCCTCGGCCGGCATCGGCCGGGCGTGTGCGGACCGCCTCCACCGCGCCGGCTGGACGGTGGTGGGCGCCAGTCGGCGGGCGGAAGAGGCCGGGGCGACGGAGGGCTGGCAGGCGCTGAGGATGGACGTGGACGACGACGCCGACGTGGCCCGGGGCGTCGCCGCCGTCCTGGAGCAGCACGGCCGGCTCGATGCAGTCGTCGCCTCGGCCGGGTGGGGGGTGGCGGGACCCGTGGAAACCACGCCGATGCAGGAGGCCAAGGCGCAGCTCGAGACGAACTTCTGGGGCGTGGTGCGCGTCGTGCAATGTGCGCTGCCGGCGATGCGGCGCCAAGGGAGCGGCCGGCTCGTGCTGATCAGCTCCATCGGCGGGGTGATCGCGCTGCCGTTCCAGGCGTTCTACAGCGCGAGCAAGTTCGCCTTGGAGGGCTACGCCGAGGCGCTGGCCTACGAGGTGGAGCCGTTCGGCATCGGCGTGACGCTGGTGGAGCCCGGGAACATCAAGACGGACTTCACCGCGTCGCGGCGGAAGGTGATGAGCGCGCCGGCTGGTCCGGGCGGTTTGGGCGGTGCGGGCGAGGCCTATGCGGCTGCGGCGGACAAGGCGATCACGCTGATGGAGCGCGACGAAGCCAACGGTGCGCCGCCCGACGACGTGGCCGTGGTCGTCGAGCGCGTGCTCTCGAGCGCGGCGCGCCCGTCGGCGGGTGTCGGTGGGGAAGCTGGGCGAGCGGGTCGGAATCCCAGCCAAGCGCCTGCTCCCGCACCGGGTCTTCGAGAAGGCGGCGGGGTCGAGCCTCGGCGTGTGAAGGGCTACGCCGGGCCGGCGCCGAGCGAGGCGGCCCCGAGGAGTGCCCAGTGTTCCCACCAGGAAAGCTCGTCGCCGGGTCCTCCGAGCGCCTTCTCCCACCCGAACTGCAGGATGCACCCGAGCATCTCGAGCGCGACCGCCTCGTCCCACCAGGCGGCCGTCTCCACCCCGTGCCGCTCGAGCGCGCGGCGGTACGTCTGCAGCACGGCCGTTTTGTGTTCGGGAAGCAGCGCGGCGTTGAGCGCGAGGTACCACGAGAGGTCGGCGAGGGGGGAGGCCTCCCCGGGTGCCTCGCCGAAATCGAGAAGCACGGTCCGGCCGTCGGGGTGGCTGCCCAGGTTGGCCGCCTTCCAGTCGCCGTGCACCAGCGTGTGCGGGACGCGGGCGAGTGCCTGCACCAAGGGCGTGGGATCGTCGAGCAGCGGCATGACGACGGCCGCCAGGGCCGGCGACACCTCGGGGAACCGCTCCCACCCCTGGGCTATCACGGTCGGGACGAGCGCATCGTTCCCCCGTGCCACCTCGGCGGCCGCGACGGCAGGCGAGAACATCAGGTAGCGCTTCTCCAGCGCGGTCAGGCCGACATCGTCGCGCCAGCCCCAGAACTCGACATGCAGGGCGGCCATGTGGTCCATGTACCGCGCGTGCTGGTCGGGTGTGAACGCCGTGTCGGGCGGGAGCAAGGTCTCGCCGACGTCGCGCAAGAGGACCATGCCGACCGTGCCGTCGAACGCAGCAGCCACGACGGCGTGGTCGAGGACCTCGGGGAGGCGATCGAGCAGCCCGCTCTCCCACAGGCGCACGTAGGACAGGCCCCGGTCCCCCGCGGCGCGTAGCAGCCAATCGTCCCGTGGGTCCTGGTACTTGAGGACGAACCGCTCGTCGCCGATCACCACTCGTTCGAAGCGCGCCCCGGACTTCGTGTCGTCGGGTCGCCAGGACTCGCGCCGGTCGGCGCGGTCGAGGAGCTCTTCGAGGGTGGGCCTGGACGGCCGGGTCAGCTTGGGACTGGGCCGGTTGCCGGTCGAGTCAGCCACCCGCCTCTTCCATCTCGGCGATGAGCGAGGCCGGCCAGCGCCCGCCGCACCACACCTCGTCCCGGGCAACGCGGCCCTCCTGCACGGACACGACATGGGCCTGATGGACGGTGTGCGGCACGCCGTCCTCCTCCCAATGCAACGTGAAGCGCACCAGCTCACCCCCGGGCACGGGCGTACGGGAGAGGTCCTCGAACTGACCCGGTGCCCCGTACCAGCGCAACAGCTCGTCCCGCACGGCGTCCGAGCCGCGGACGGTGAAGCGCCAGTTGGGCACGGTGGCATCGAGCACCACCTCGTCGTCCAAGACGTCCGGGCCCAAGGGCGTCCCGCCCTCCACGGCGCTCAGGAAGCGCCCGATCACCGCCTCGTTCTGGTCCATGATGCCCTCCCTCATGTCGGCGCATCTCGGCGCCGTGCGCAGTATGGCCGCCTCGGCGAGCCGGCGCCGTGTTGGCGGTCAGGTCCGCTCCCACCAGCCGCCGAGGTCCCGTGCGAGGCCCGCCCGGGCGAGGCGCTGCAGTCCGGCGCACAGCTCGGCGAATTCGAGCCCGGTCCGCTCGAGGAGGTCCTCCATGGACGCGGGCTCCTGCGATAACTCCTTGTACAGGGCCTTGTCCTCGCCGAGCTCGGGCTGATCCGGGTCGGGCCCGTGGTGGGGGTCTCCGGACGGCGGCCCGAGGGACGTGACGACCTGGAGGGATGCCCCCTGCCTCGAGAGGGCCATCAGAATGTCGGCGACCGAACAGACCGGGAAGGCACCGTCGGACAACAGCGCGTTGGTTCCCTCAGATGTCGCGCTCCGGATGGAGCCGGGCACCGCGCCCAGTGGTATGCCTCGATCGAGGGCGGCGTCCGCGGTGTACCGGGAGCCTCCGCCGTGGCGGCTCTCCACGACCACGACCACGTCGCTGAGCGCAGCCAGCAGGCGGTTGCGGACCGGGAACCGCCACTTCTCGGTGCGCACCCCTGCCGGCGACTCGGACACGACCGCCCCCCGTTCGGCCACTCGTTGCCACAACCGGAAGTGTTGGCTGGGATAGGGGTTGGCGAGCCCACCGGCGACGACACCGATGGGGGGTGCGCCCTCCTGTCCCCCCGCGCAACCTCCCTCGTGAGCCGCGCCGTCGATGCCCAACGCAAGACCGGACACGACGCTGACGCCGGCCGCCGAGAGCTCCGTCCCGAACTGTGCCGCGACGCCGAGCCCGTAACGAGTGGGGGCCCGGGTACCGACGATGGCCACGGTCGGCGCCCCACGCAATGTCGCCGGGTCGCCGACGCAGAACAGGATCGGCGGTGGCTGCGGGTACTTGGTCAACCGGGGCGGGTAATCGGGGTGGTCCTCCAGGAGGACCGCGATTCCGAGCCGAGAGTGCAGCTCCCACACCTGTGCCGCCGCAGCGTCGCGTCCCGGTTGGCGCCGTCGCCAGGTCGCCGACGGCGGCTCCTTGTCGAACCAACGTCGCAGCTTCACCGGTCCTACGTCCGGCAGTGATGCCAACGCTGCCGCGTAGGCCTCCTCGGGCAGTTCGTCTTCGTGGGCCTTCGCCCCGGTGGCGCCCGTGTTCACAGCGCCACGATTGGGCCGGCCGCCCGCAACGAGAGTGCCTCGTCGACATGCAGGTGGGACACGGTGTCGTCGTCCGCGAGATCCGCCAACGTGCAGGCCACCCGGGAGACCTTCTGCAGACCGCGCGCGCTGAGGTCACCGGAACGTACCTTCTCTTGCAGCTTTGACGAGGCGTCCGGCGAGAACGGGACGTCGTCCTCCCCTGCGGATTTCCGTTTCGCGGCGCGGGTCCGCGCCCGCGCCACTCGTTCGGCGACCGTGGCCGACGACACACCGGGCGTCCCGCACAGAAGCTGGTCGGGATTCGGTCGATGGAGCGGAACCACCAGGTCAAAACGGTCCAGAAGGGGCGCCGAGATGCGGCGGCGATAACGGGCGCGCGCGGCCTTGGTGCACTGGCATTTGCCCTCGTAGACACCCTCGCCGCAGGGACAAGGGTTCATCGCCGCGACCAGTAGGAACTGGGCGGGGAAGCTGACCGTCCCACCGGCGCGGCTCACCCGGATGACGCCCTCTTCGAGCGGCTGTCGGAGTGCTTCGAGAACGGCGACGGCGAATTCACCCAACTCGTCCAGGAAGAGAACACCGTGGGTGGCAAGGCTGGCTTCGCCGGGACGAAGCGCCCAGCTCCCGCCACCGATCATGGACGCGACCAACGATTGGTGGTGCGGGGAACGGAACGGTGGGCGCTGAATCAGTGCCCCGTCCGCCAGCATTCCGGCCGCAGAATGGATGCGCGTGACAACGAGCGCCTCGTCGAGGGAGAGCGGTGGCAGGAGCCCCGGCAGGCGCTCGGCCAGCATGGTCTTGCCCGAGCCTGGTGGCCCGACCATCAGAAGGTGGTGCGATCCGGCCGCGGCCACCTCGAGCGCACGGCGTCCCACCTTCTGACCCTTGACATCGGAAAGGTCCGGCAAGCGGCGCGAGACTTCCGGTGCGGGCCGGGGTGGACGGGCCGGCCAGTCCGCGTGGCCGTGCAGGATCCGGACGAGCTCCGCCAGCGTGGCGACGCCCCGGGCGTCGTCGCCGCGGACAAGAGCTGCCTCGTGCACGTCGCATGACGGCACGACCAAACCCCTCGTGGATGCCGCATCGGCCAGTGCGATCATGCCCGGCACGTGGCGGAGCGCACCGTTCAGGCCGAGCTCGCCGCAGAACGAGAGCCCGTCGGTGCAA
Organism: uncultured Acidimicrobiaceae bacterium; assembly: GCA_963834405.1. Taxonomy (GTDB): domain Bacteria; phylum Actinomycetota; class Acidimicrobiia; order Acidimicrobiales; family RAAP-2; genus Bog-473. The sequence continues at coordinate 1,002,996 of CAWIBX010000007.1, forward strand.
TGCGGCGCGAGCTCGCCGGTGGCCACGAGCAGGCCCACCGCGATCGGGAGATCGAGGCCTGCGCCGGCCTTGCGCACCCCGGAAGGCGCAAGGTTTACGACCGTCCTGCGCAGCGGCCAGGCGAAACCACTGGAGAGCAGGGCGGCACGGACCCTGTCTCGGGCCTCACGCACAGCGGCATCAGGGAGTCCGACGATGGTGAAGGCCGGAAGACCGTTGGACACGTGGACCTCGACCGAGACCGGTGTTCCCACGGATCCGTTGAGGGTGGCGGACGCGACGGTGACATGCACGTAAGTGAACGGTCGGGCCGTTTCCAGCGTCGGACATACCGTCCCCTGTCCATGGGACCGAGAGTGTTTACCCAAAGGGTCAGGCTGCCTTCTTTGATGGTGACCAGCCACAAGCAGCCCGACCCTCGGGTCGGCGACCCGGCCAGGAATCGAACCCGGTACACCCTCTTGGTCAGGGAGGAGTAGACATCCAGTCCCAGGGCGCCAACAAGGAACGGTCGTCCGGCGACCAGAGTTTTGGTAAAATTGGTGGCACTTAGTCAGAGAGGGGCAGCATCGTGCGAAGGGGCCTTCGGGCCCCTTCTGCGCGTCTGCACAGACGACCGTCGAGGCAATGACCCCGACCACCCGGACCGAGACATACTCGTCGCCTTCTTCCCGGATGCCGAAACACCCCTCCGCTACCGTGCGGGCGACCACGATCTCGTCGACGGAGAGGAGTCCGGATGGCAACGTGGGCTGACTTCCAGCATGCTGCGCCTCAGCTGGCGACCAAGGGCAGGGAGCTCCTCTACCAGTACGGACCGCCGCTGGGATACCTCGCAACCGTACGAGCCGACGGCGGTCCCAGACTCCATCCCTTTTGCCCAATCATTGCTGAGGGTGGGCTCTGGGCCTACATCTTGCGACATTCACCCAAAGGAGCAGATCTCCGGCGCGATCCCCGTTTCGCTCTTCACGCCTTGTGCCCCACTGACGTTGACGACGAGTTCTTCGTTCGAGGCCGCGCTGAACCTACAGAGCCGGTGGCTGACCTCAAGGCGGCGATTATTGCGGCCGCCCTTCCCGCCACCGTGGGCGCCGACGAGGAACAGCTCTTTCAGCTCCACATTGACCGTGTCTTGGTGGCCACATACACCCATAGGGGCCAGTGGCCACCGTCTTATGAACGGTGGTCGGCGTCTGACAACTGAGGGGTGCCCGATCGCCGGATAGGGGTGCCATTATCCGGCAACGGGGACGCAAGGCGCTGACCGAGCCGAGGGCCCTCTACCCTTTCCCTTCCTCCGCCAAGAGCGGGAAGAAATGACCGGCGACACTCCTGAGGAAGCCGACGACCAATTTGGGCGTCAGTGCCGTTCCTGGGTCGTTGAGTTCAGCCGGGAGCTTCACTTCCATCTCCCTGGCCCTGGCAATGAGAGCTGGGCCCATGCCCTTGCCCAGGGTGCTCAGTCCCTTGCCCACCACCTCGGGGTCCATGGTCCACGCAGGCACGGGAAGCGACTCAACGGTTGCCCAGGTCTTCGGGTCACGGGGGGTGGCGAGTGAAAAGACGTGATCGAAGGTGCGGGCTGAAGCATCCCGTCCGGTGAACGCCTCACCGAGTCCCCAAGTTTTGCGAAGTGTGGCGATCAAGGACGTGTGTCTGTACTCCTCGTTGTACACCGATCCCGCCTTGACCCAGGGCGACACGATGACGGCTGGTACTCGGTACCCGGAGCGCTCGAACGTGAATCCGCACTCGCCAGGCGGTGTCGAGGGGTCGGGTGGCGGGACCGGTCCTGGAGGAACGTGATCGTAGGTGCCTCCGGGCTCGTCCCAGCCGATCAACAACGCGGTGTTCCAGACGTTGGCACCGGTCTCCGAGATGGCCGACCGGTAGGCGTTGAACACCCGCGCCAAGAATGCCTCGCCCGAGAGGGCCGACGATGGGCTGTCGACCTCGATGTCCACTTTGTCCGAGAACGAGCGCCCCATCGCCGGGTGATAGTCACCGTGTCCGGCCATCATGTTCGGCTCGATCAGCGAGAAGTTCGGGAGCGTGCCCGCTGCGGCATCCCTCTCGAACTCGGCAAAGGGTACGAAATGGGTGGCCAGACGATCCTTCAACCGGGGAAAGTGGATCAGCCCCGTGAATGAGAGCGGCATTGGCTCCATGACGTAGACCTTCCAGGTCTTGCCGTGGGCTTCTAGCCGTTCAAAAATCGTCTCGGCGTCGTTCTTCGTGAACCATTTCCTGATCGGACTGTTCACGACCGCACCCGACGAGGTGGCGGCAGTCCAGAACGAGCGGTTCATAAACGTCTGCGATGGGACCTCGCAGAACCAATGGTCGAAGACGCCAAAGTCGCGGGCGAGACCGTTGAGCACCGGGAGCTGTTCTGGGGTGTAACCAGTCATGATGTGGGCGTACTCGTCGTACGTGGGTTGGCGGCCGATCTCTCCGGTGAACGTCGAGATGTAATCGGTCACGAACCCATCCATCGTCGGAGTCGCTCCCGGAGCCGGAGCATTCCACGGCGCCGAGGCTGCCTCTCCGATCTTGTATCGGTTCTGGTCGTCGATGATGTTGAACAACTGCGTATTGGTGTGGAAGTACTCCTCTCCCGAGTCGGGGTTCGGCGAGTCCATGTCGGTGGCGACCCTGTAGGGAACAACCTTGCGGTCCGCGCCGTGCTCGGCCCACTCCGGAATGGGGTTGCTCAGGCTCTTGCCGATGACCCCGTCGAAGTATTTGCGGTCCTCGGGGCCATAGAGGTGTCCGAGGACGTTGTCGAGTGATCGGTTCTCGAAAAGCACCAGGACGACGTGATCGAGGGCGTGGGAGTTGTCAGTCATCGAGCGTCACGCCTCCGGCTCTGCGCACCTGATTCCGCACCTCCGAGTCCTTGATCGTCATAGCTTTGAGTCTGCCACTCTGGGTGTCTCAGTACACCGGGTCGGGGTGCCAGCGTCTGACTGACCCCTCAGGCGTGAGAAGGGTTCCCGGGCCGGTGAAGGCCGCTGTACTGTCAGTGGCTTAGTTGGAGGAACCTCATGGGCGATCTCATCGACGAGCTCAGCGACGCTCGATCGGCTTACGAGCGTCGGGATTGGCGTGGAGCGTTCGATTTGCTGACGGCGGCCGAGAGGCGCTCGCCGCTCGCGCCGGAAGATGCCGAGCTGCGGGCAGAGGCGGCACGTTGGGCATGTGAGTACAGCGCCATGATCGACGCACTGGAGCAGGCCGAGGCTCGCTACGAACGCGTCGGCAAACCAGGGCTCGCGGCGGGAGCCGCATTGTCGCTATGCCGTGAGCACTTCGTCCGCAACAGCCTTTCTGAGGCCGGAGGCTGGCTGGGTCGTGCCTCCCGCCTGCTCGAGGACGAGCCCGAATGCTCTGCCCACGGCTACCTGCAGTGGGCCCTCGGCCGAGCCGCGTGGACCAACGAGGACTCCAAGTCCGCCCTGGGCCACGCCCGCGAGGCGAGCACGATCGGCCGCCGGCTGGGCGACATCGATCTCGAAGCCTTCGGCCTGCACGACGAGGGGCATGTGCTGATCGCTCGGGGCGACGTCGACGCGGGTCGTGCCTTGGTCGATGAGGCTGCTGCCATGAGCGGTGCCGCCAGCAATCCGTACACCACCGGAATGGTCTATTGCGGCGCGATCTGGGCCTACCGCAACATGGCCGACTGGCGACGTGCCGGCGAGTGGACCGACGCGTCGTTGCGATGGTGCGAGCGAGAATCGTTGAGTGGGTTTCCCGGTCTTTGTCGGTTCCATCGCGCTGAGGTCCGTCGTCTTCGCGGGGAGTTTGACAACGCCGAGCGAGACGCCCTCGATGCGATCGAAGAGTTGATGCCGGCCAACCTGATCGCGACCGGATGGGCCCTGACCGAGCTCGGTGAGATCCGCCGGCGAAGGGGTGATCGATCAGGGGCCCGAGACGCTTTTCGACGTGCCCAGGAGTTGGGCGGACTGCCCCAGCCGGGACTGGCGCTGTTGCTGTTGGACGAAGGCAAGCCTGACGCTGCTCTCGCCAGCATTACCGACGCGTTGGCCCAGATGGTCGGCGTCCACCGAGAGGACCGCGGCTCGGTTCTACCCGCAGCGGTGACGATCGCCTTGGCAGCCGGTCAGTTCGACCGCGCCCGCGATGCTTTGGCCGAGCTGGAGTCATGGGGGGAGTCGTTCCACACCACCGCGGCCCTCGCCTCTGTCGCCGAAGCGCGCGGCCAGGTCCGATTGGCCAATAGCGACGCAGAGGCCGCGATCACCTCGCTCCGGGAGGCATGCCGGATGTGGTGCGAGGTCGACGCGCCGTTCGAGGCGGCTCGTGCTCGGGTCATCATCGCCGGAGCGCTACGAGTTGGTGGCCAGGAGTCCAACGCCACGGGGGAGCTCGAGGCAGCGCTTAGTGCGTTCGAACGGGTCGGCGCGCTCCGAGAGGCAGAGCGTGTGCGCTCGATGCTCCAATCGGCTCGGCGGAGCCGGGCTACCCGGACCCTGATGTTCACCGACATTGTCGACTCGACCAGGCTCGTCGAGGTCCTGGGTGACGACGCGTGGGGCAACCTGCTGGATTGGCATGACCGTACCCTGCGTCATTGTTTTCAAGGATCCAACGGTCGGGAGATCAACCACGAAGGAGATGGCTTCTTCGTATCGTTCGGTGATTCCCTTGACGCCGTCGAGTGCGCCATTGCGATCCAGCGCACCCTGGCCGATCACCGCCGTGAGCATGGCTTCGCTCCGCAAGTGCGCATTGGCGTCCATGCCACCGAAGCTGTCGACCTCGGCAATGACTACTTGGGCAAGGGAGTCCACGAAGCTGCCCGTGTCGGTGCCGCCGCCGGCGCTGGAGAAATCCTTGTGACCGCAGCCGTCATCGAGTGGGTCACCGACCACTGCCATATTCGTAACCGCCGTGAACTCCATCTCAAGGGACTTTCTGTCGCCATCAACGTCGCGAGCGTCGAATGGCAATAGGCGCTTCCGAGCGCCGTGTGGCTGCAGTTGTCATCCGCCGGCTGGTAGCCATCATTTGATCGGATCAGGCTGCGCGAGAGGTCAACCGATATCGATCGGGTTCGGGTATCTCATATCACCGGGACGGGGAGCGCCCCTGCGTCGGTAGCAGACTACTCTCGGAAGTGGAGACCTCGACTTATAGACAACACATTGAGGACATCAGATGGCAAGGGTATTGATGGTTGTGCAGCATCCCGTGAAGGATTTCGACGCTTGGCGGATCGAATATGACAAAGCGCAACCGATACGTGACAGGCACGGGGTCACCGGACGCCACTGTGTTTCGGAATGCCGACGATCCGAACGAGATCACGGGGTTGCACTGGTTCTCTTCGGTCGATGAAGCTCACGCCTTCGCCGACGATCCCGATCTGAAAGCCGCCATGGCTAGAGCGGGCGTGAGCGGACCACCCCGAATCGAAATCAGCGTCGAGGTGTAGTTACGACCGGTGGCGCTTGATTGAACTGTCGAAGCAGAACTGTCGAATCAGCCGTTTCGTCTTCCGATCATAAAGACTGCCCTGACCCATAACTGCCGGGACTGTGGCGCATATTGGCGGCCTTCGGCCGTTCGGTATCCGGCAATGCCGGGCGGTGCCAAAAAGAGCAATGAGCAGCAAACGCGGGATGGTCTCGGGCCGGACTGCCGAATCGCCGATCTCCATTAACCGGTCATGCCCCTCATCATCGTCTCGGTCGAGCTGGGTCGTTCGTAGTTGCGACGGCCGATGTCGGCGAGCGCGGCTGGGACGTCCAGGTGGGGTACAGCCTGTGGCTGGCGGCAGTACACGTAAGAGGTGGCACAGTAGTCGTCCACACGCTCGGCGATGCCGAAGCCAGCAATGCCTGGGCGGGGCTGGTAGCTCCAACCCGAGCCCGCAGGCGGGTTGGACGTGAGGTAGGCATGCATGTCGTCCTCTTGACCGGCGAGGAAGAATGCCATGCCGATCTGCTGGATAGTCACCTGCAGGTCCGACGAGAACATGATCGGGTCGGGCAGGTGCCAACGGTAGAAGCCGACGAAGTCGCATTTTGCGAGTGGTTCGGTCGTGTCATTGGGTCCGATGACCATTGGAGCACCGGCCAGCGGGGCCGCGTGCGGGCCCATGCCCCACGCCGTTCCGACGTAGTCTTCAAGTCCCGTGCCGCAAATGGTGGGGAACTCATCGTCGCCGTCCCGGTACACCTTTACCTCGCCCTCGCCGTACCACCAGCCCGGGTCGACCACACGCACGCCGAGGTTGCAGCCGAGGAAGCGCCCCGGCCCGTCGAGGCCCTCGGCGATCACGAAGTCGCGCCGTTGGGCCGTGGGGTTCTCGCGCCGGAAGGCCACATGCAGGTAGCTCGCGTCGTTGCCATGAGGGGGTTCAAGTGTGTAGTCGATCTGGTAGTACAAGACGGTCGGGACGACAGCCGAGTTGGTTAGCTCGACGCGGAGATGATCAGTGAATGGCATGGGGATGTAGGCATTGAAACCTCGCCCCTCATGCGCGGTGGTGAGTGCTGATACGTAGGGAACGGGCCGTCCATGGGGTAGCCCGAAGAAGTCCAAGCAGGGCACCGACACGCTTGGCTCGGTCCTCCCGTCATAGAACGCCTCCAGCCACACAGCCCGCATCACCTCAGGAGGCGCCGGTGGAAAAGTCATCCAGATATGGCGGACGGTGCCCGGCCCGTCCAGGTCGGCCAATACAACCGTCTCACCGGGGTCGATAGCCTGGCTAGGCGCGCCCTTGCGGCCCGCGTGGGCTTGGCCACCTCGGCCGCGGCCGCCCGTGGGGTTCTCGAACGTGGCTGACCGGCTGTCCAGCGACGTATCAATCAGGCTGGGATCCAGGGTGAACACCGGCGACTCCTCACTCGTCGAGCGCATCTTCGCCCACGACTGTAGAAGAACCTCTGCCAACGTCGAGAGGCGACGAGCGGGACTGTGGCCCGCTCATAAAGAGGCGCGATGCAGGTCGCTTTGTGTAATCGAGTGGACCGGGCGCAACGTGCCGACGTCGAGCCGGTCTCGGCGCACGTTGGGTATCACAGACCACCGGAACTAGACTTTCGCGAACGTCCCCGTATAGGAAAGCGATAGTTAGGCTCCTGGTACTCTCGGCGCTCATGACCCCGGCCGAGGGCGACCCCGCTCCCGATGGTGAGCACGAGTCTCAGGGTGAGGATTCCGCCCCTTCAGCCGAGCCGCCAACGCGTCTCCGAGAGGCGGCGGCGGGGATGGCGGAAGCGCAAGCCTGGAAGGGGCAGCAGATTGCAAAAGGCTGGCGCAAGCTCGTGAACGCGCTGCGCAGACCGAGGCCTCCCTCAAACTGACCCCTACCACCGGATCGGGGCGCGGGTTAGACCCGCCGGGTCGGGCTGCCGTAACAGTGGTGACCGGCCACCGACAGCCCGACCCTCGGGGTGGGACGCCCCGGCCGGGAGTCGAACCCGGTGTGCTCGCTTAGAGCGCGCGCCATTAGGCCACGGCCATGGAGTCCCATCTCTTGGCCCACTTCACCAGCTTGACGGTGATGATCAGGGCAACGGCGAGGGCGAATTGGGCCAAGCGGTGAGCACTGAACCGGTCGGTGTTGCGCCGGAGTTGACCGAAGTTGGAGAGCCACGAGTTGGTCCGCTCGACCGGCCAGCGCAAGCCCATGGGTTGGTTTTTCGGGCCCTCGGCAGATCCCCTTTTGCGCTTCTTGGCGATGACGGCGTCGTTGATCCCCCGCTCGACCAGGCGGGTGCGGTTGATCTCGGAGTCATAGCCACGGTCGAGCCAGATGGTCTCGACGTCGCCGAGCAGGCCCCGCCGGGCGATGTCGTCGAGCGTGGGCGCGAGCAGAATCGAGTCGTTGCGGTTGGCGCCGTCGATGACCCAGCCGATGGGCACGCCGTTGGTGTCGGTGGCCAGTGACCACTTCCACCCGGTCTTGCCCCGATCGGTCGGGTTCGGTCCGGTCCCTTCGCCTCCCGCGGGGGCCTTGTGCAACGAGCCGTCGATCGATACGTCGGAGAAGTCCAGGCCGATCATCTTGTCGAAGGCACAGATGGCCTCTTCGACCAGGTGCGCGAACGCGCCCGCCGCCACCCACTCGTCGCGCCGACGCCGCAGCGTCGTCTCACTGCCCTTGCCGAGGCGCCCGGCCACGTCCCAGCTGCACCCGGTGACGAGGCGGAACAAGATGGCCTCGAAGCAGTCCCGCTCAGAGATCCGGGGTCGGTGACAGCCGAGCGGGTGGGTGCAAACGCCCTGTTGGGGTAGGTAGGTGACGAAGGACGCCCAGACGGCGTCGACGACGTTGGGATCGAGTGCAAGCATGGGTTCCTCACTGGGTCGTTGTGCTGGGGCTAACAGCCGGATCATGTCCGGCCCAGCACGGCGACCGGTGGACCTTTCTCCCTGGCCAAAGGCGATCCACCTCCCTGCGCAAGGCGGCGGAGATGATGGCGCCAAAGGAGGTGCCCATGGCCAAGGTGAGACGCAACGCCCCCTGCCCGTGTGGGAGCGGCAACAAGGCCAAGCGCTGCTGTCACGGTCCGGTGCAGCCCCTCGGTGTCCGGATCATGCCGCCCGAGGTCTACCGAGATTCGATCTGTGAGTTGGCCGGAACCACTAGGGACGAGTTTGATGATCTCTTCGGCGAACTCGTCGACCTTCCCGAGCTCGACCTCTCCCTTCAGGTACCTCTTCCGAAGATCTGGACGCCCGAAATCGATCGTGCCGTCACCGCGCTCCATGACGAGGACGAAGAGGCGTTCGACGTGGCGCTGTCCGACGTCGTCTCGAAAGTCGACACGACCGTCGCTCGCCTGCTTCTTGCCCGGGCAGTCGTCATCCTCCGAGATGCCGGGAAGATCTCGAAGAGACTCGCCGCCCTGGCCGTGATCGAACTCGACACCGAAGGTTCTGCCTTCTTCAGGTCTTCAGTGGCCGAGTCGCTCGCCGTCTTGGCCGGAGACCAGCGCACACCATCGGGCCTCCTGGTAGCAGCTCGCTGACGCCCAAAGCGCCAGGATCCGGCTCAAGCGACCCGCCTATTGGCGCGCGCTCTTAAGTCATTGCGAGGCAGTCTCCAGACCCAGGGCGCACCCGAAGAACGGTCGGGGTTTCTTGTGTGCGACCGACTGGTATCCTCAATTCAGTCATTGCGAGGCAGTCGTGCGAAGGGGCCTTCGGGCCCCTTCTGCGCGCCCAGAGGAGAGGCTCAACGGAGCTGGGTGAATCGGCCTCCAACGCGGCCGCCCTGGCCTCCTCAGGCGAATAGCCGCCGTTTTTTTCCAGAAGTTTGGACCACGGCTCTAGGTAGTTGGTTACGTCGTCGGCTGGCTGCCGGGAGTTGTAGAGGTTCTTCTCCCCGTCGGGATTGATGAATGGGTTGATCGTAGGATTCCCACCGCGGTCCATTTGCTCGAGTTGGCCATTGCGGCGCAGGCTGATGCTGGCCCACACACCGATTACCAGACCCCTGCCGAGCGTGTCACTTGGCACCTCCAAAGCTATGGAGTCTGTTCCTCGAACGGTCGGACTGCGACATGTCTGGCCTCCGGGCGAGGGTCCGGTGGCGCCCATTCCATGACTTCCATTTTGGTGTGCCGCTCTGAGGAACAGCGGGTTGCGCCTCGACGTGTCGCTGGGTCGGGCAAAGACCGCCTCGTTCCCAGTCGGGTTGAGAGGTCGCCAGCGGCGATGTCCCCTACCACGCTCAAACCCTGACGCCTTCCCGCTCGATAACACCGGTTCGGGGACGATGCCCGTTCCTCATCTTCCTTTCCCCGGAACGTCGGCCTCCGGCCAAGCGCCGGCGGGCTTGGCCCTATCTCCCGTTTCGCGTAGGAGCGGGCACCAGAGTCCCAAGCTTGAAGCTGTACACAAGCAGATTTGGACTCCCTAAGGCATACGGCCGATTGGGCCCGAAGGACACTGGTTCACTCGATCCGGGAAAGGTGACGTTCCTGAGCCCATAACCCGCCTTGGTGAAGCTAGCGACCGTCAAATCTTTCCCAGCCTGATCTGCAATCGCGGCAAGGATTGCCAAGTTTTGGCACACCGACGCCACCGCTGCATACGTGGCATTCGAGCTATCCGATGCAGCGGCAGGGGTATTTGGGCTGGGGGGCGGGGAAATGGGGTCGGACGGGTACGCCTTGTGAACGATCTTGTAACACTTTTGGATCGCAGGATCTTGCCACTCCTGATAGGTCGAAGGGAGGGGACTTGAAGTCATGACGTTGTCGTAGTAGGGATTTCCTCCCTTGGCGGCGGCAACGTCGGAATAGAGCGACGTGACACTCGTCGCGATCCACGCTGGCTTGTACGTACTCTGAAGATCATCGAGTGCTCGGGGCCAATCCGTCGCACCGGAGCCACCGACAGCAATCACTTCGTTAACACCTTCGCTCTTAAAGCGAAGGGCGATTGTTTGCGTGTCCTGGTCGACAGCAACCGTATCCGTTGGCGGTGCATCGTTCCCTGCGATCTGCACCACGTCGACATTCAATTTCTTGAGATCGGACTGGACCGACATTGCTTCGGGAGCATCAACACCCGAACCGTAGTAAATGCCAACTTTCTTGCCTTTGAATACTCCTGCTTTCTTGAAGGCGGCGAACTGAATGGGGTCGTAGGCTTCGTCCGGTGGCGTCAGGCTGAAGTCAGGTGCAGCATTGGCTGGCAGCGTGCCAGGCAGCGTGCCCGCGATGACGGGCGTGTCGTGGCTCCCTTGGTAGCAGTCCGGATAGACCGGAGCCATGGCGACGAAAACGTGATCGTCCTCAGTGAGTTGAGTGCAAACCGCAAGACTCGATGCAGTGAGCGCCGGATCGTCGAGGGCGACGTAGGGCACGATCTTCCGCCCGTCGATGCCCCCATGCGCATTCATGTAGGTAGTCAGCGCGCTGATTGCGTCCTGAAAATTTCCGTCATTCAAATGGACCCCGACGACTGCCAGCGCAGGGAAATTGATGACCGGGAATCCGACCCTGATGGTCGTCGATGTGACTCCCTGATCGGCTGGACTTGTAGCTCCGGCACCCGTTGGATCGACGGCAAGTGTCGAACCCAAAACTACGACAAGGCTCGCTAGAAACGTGAGACCATTTCGAACTACCAGACCGCGGCGCCTCCGTGCGCTTAGGTCCATCCGTGATCTACCGACCATTCGTTTAGCGGTGGCGTACTTGCTACCTAGTCGCACTGCTGCCAACCCCCCTTGGTCGCAGTCAAAGAACAGAAGAGCTGACTGCGTTCCATCCGCATCCTGCCACGCGTATCGCGGCTCGAATAGTCAGACCACATTTGGAGGAGGACGAACTATCCGACTTTGCGGTCTCCTCCGAGACCGCAAGCCACCGACCGAGAAGTGCCGATCTATAGGGTCGGCGGCTTGGGATAGAACTGTCACCTACACACCGGATCGGGGGCATGACTAAAAGGATCCGAAGGCTGAAGTGCAGGAATCAGTGTTCGCCCCGCACAGGCGCACTAAGGGGCATCGACTCGCCCGCTTTGTCTTGGATCGTCATGGATGGCCTGGTGTCGATCAATGTCGGTCCAGAAGGCGTCGAGAGGCTGTACGTCACGCTACCTAGACAGAGTCCGTAGCAAGGTCCTCGTTCGCGTCCGAGCGAGAGCACGAAGAAGCTGGCGTTGCCCAGGCGCTCCGGCAAGGCCGAGGCGCTGACAAAAGTTCCGTCTGGCGCTCGTACTGTCAGTTTTGTGACCGTCGAGTTCGTCACGGCGGCGAGGAATCGTTGGCCGTCGCTGGCTGTACGAAGGGACAAAAGGATGACAGAACGCTCCCACCATGGCGGCGGAGTGGGGATCTCGGGCGAGTTTGTCTGGCATGCGCCGCCGCCCTGGAGCACTGACCCGCGGTACGAAAAGGCCACGCAGAGAATCCCGCCAGGCGTGTTGAAGGTGTTGATTCCGCTCACGAGCCAGGGATGACCGAAGAACGTTCCGCTCGCGACGCGATCCTGTCCGGCCGCGACGGGTTGAGTAGTGGTGACCAGACTCGTGAGTCGCAGGCCCAGTTGGACCTCAGAGACCTCCTGTGAAGAGCCCCCAGCCACCAGGAGCGACGCCACCACGATGACCGAGATAGTGATGACCAGCCCTCCAAGAACGACGGCAGTTCGGCGTGGCGTCGACCAAGGATGCGCAGTCGGACCCAGCTGGTCGAGTTGGAGTACCGGTGCAGGCGGGGCTGAGTCGACGATCTCGAGAACACAGGAGCGGATCTTCTCGTCCAATGAGTGATCAGTCGTCATGAAGCACCTCTCTTAGTCGGTGTCGGGCCCGTGCCAAATGCCGCCTGACCGCACCCTCACTGATGCCGAGGGTCTCTGCCGCGGCACGAGGAGTGAGATCTCCCCAATAGGTCAGGACAATCACCGCACGTTGTCGGACGCTGAGCGCCTGGATGGCCGCAAGCACTTCAGGCCTCGGCACAGCCAGATCTGACTCGTCTCCGGAGGCCGCAGCTGCCTCACGGAGCCGACGACGCGAGTTGGCTCGGTGCCACCTGGCCGCCTCGTTCACCACGCTTTTGAACAGGTATGCGCTTCGGTCTTCGATGCCCGACCATCGACGGCTGCTCACGCAGCCGAGAACGGCCGCTGAGACCACGTCAGGGGCATCGGAGGGACCGACCAGGCCTGTGGCCAACCTCGTCAGGTCGTCTGCATGCTTTCGATACAGCTCGTCGTCTCCTACCCCCACACCTATACGATCCCGCAACCGAGCGTTTCGGGTGACAAGGAGCTGGGGTCAGACGGCCATATCGGAGTCGTACCCCCGAACGCCGCCGGATCGGGGATGCCCGCCACTGGCGTCCCGGAAGAGGGTGCGGTTGGCGATACGGAACCGGAACGCCTGCGCCTGGCTGCTTACCAGACTTAATCCCTGGGGGCGCCAAATTGACGGTCACCTTGCGCATGGGCCAGGACGGTCCGCTGGAAAGGAGCGCCGCGCGCACCCGGTCCCGCGCTTCGCGAACGGCGGCATCGGGAGGCCCACGATGGTGAACCCCGGCAGACCGCTCGACACGTGAATCTCGACTGACACGGCGCAGCCGGCGGCGCCGCTGAGGGTGGCGGAGGCGATGGAAGCCACCATCGGAGAAGAACGGTCGGGCGCTCGCCCGGCGCGGACATCAACTCCGGTGCAAAAAAAGGCCCGGCGGTCTTAGGCTTGGCGGCCATGGCTGCGCATTCGGTGAAGAAGCTCGTGGAACACCCGCTGAACGTCGGAAACCTGGGGGGGGGGGGTGGAGTTCGAGGTCCGAAAGGGCGGAAGGCTCCTGGGCAAACTCCAGATCAGCCAGACCAGCATCCAAGGCCCGGAACCCCGGCAAGGCGAGCTGGCAGGACTTCGGTGACTGGATGGAGGGCAAAGGTGGCGGCGCCGGCGCGGGAGCCCGGCGGAACGGTCCGCCTCGGGGGCTGTCGTCGTGGCGCCGTCCGGCTCAGGGGCCGCAGATGTCGCCGATGGCGGTCCGTCCAAGGAGGCCGAGTCCGCCGACCACGAGGAGGCGGAGTCGGCCGTGCTGAGCGCGTCGAGTGAGCCGAGTGAGCTGAGTGGAGTTGAGTGAGTTGAGTGAGCCTCGCAGCCCTTGGGAAGGGCGCTACTAACCCAACGCCCCCAGCGGGTCCTCAATCGTTCGGCGGAAGCTCCTTGGGCGTCGGCCCGGCAGGCGTCGCAGCCGGTGCCGGACCGTTCTTGCTCGCCTCGCCGCCGAGCGGCTCGGTCCGAAGTGTTGACAAGAGCACTTCGGCGGCGCCCATGAGACTCGTCGCTTCGTAGGGCACCACGATCTTCGCGTTGTCCGACGCCGCGATGTCCTGGAGGGCGCGCAGCTGCAGTACAGCCAGCGTGCGCGGGTTGATGGTGGCACCGTCGATGGAGGTCAGCCGAGCCGCCTCACCGGCACCTCGTAGTTCGAGCGCCTTCTTCTGGCCCTCGGCCTGCAGCTCCAGGACCTTCATTTCGGCCTCGGCCCTCAGGATGGCGGACTGTTTGGCGCCCTCGGCCTCGAGCACGGCGGCCTGCTTGCGGCCGCCCGCGCTGTTTATGGCGGACTGCTGCTCACCCTCGGACTTCAAGATGGCGGCCCGCTTGTGCTGCTCAGCCTCCTTCTGCTCCGACATCGCCTGGATGACGTTCATGGGCGGCGTGATGTCGAGGATCTCGATCCGGTTGAGCCGCACCCCCCACTTGGCGGTGGCGTCGGCCATATGGTCCTGCATGCGGCTGTTGATCGTCTCGCGCTCGCTCAGCGCCTGGTCGAGCGAGAGCTCCCCGAACACCGCGCGCAGCGCGGTGCGCGACAACTGATCGACCGCGAGCTGGAAGTCGTTGATCTCGAAGAGCGCCGACTTCACGTCGATCACCTGGCAGAAGATCGTCGCGCTCACCTGCAGCGACACGTTGTCCTTGGTGATCACCGCCTGCTGGTCGCCCGTCATGGGGAACTCGCGGACGTCGACCTTCTCCATGCGGTCGACGAACGGCGCCAGAACGTGCATACCGGGCTGCATGACGGCCTTGAACTCGCCCAGCCGCTTGACCACCCCCACGCTCCCCTGCTGGACGATCTTGATGAACCGCGATGCGAACAGGGTGATGATGCCGACCGCCGCCAGCGCGGCGACGATCACGATCCCCACTATCTCTCCGGCCGATGCGATCATGGGGTACCTCTTTTCTAAGTGTCGACGGCGTAGACGACGAGCAGGCCTCGCTCGACGTCGGCGACAACGACGCGTGTACCTACGACGATAACCTCGTCCGGATCGAGCGGAATCGCGAGCCACTCCTCGCCTCGGGCCCGAATTCGACCGGGGTGGTGCGCGCCGTCGATTGCCTTGGTCACCAGGGCCGTCTCACCGATCATGCCTTGGACGCCGCTCAGCACGGCCCCACTCTATTAGCGGGCGGTCAATTCGGTCAGCGGCCGATGAAGACGGGATCCCGCTTCTCGGCGAAGGCAGCCATCGCCTCCTGGGTGTCATTCGTGGAGAAGTTCAGGGCCTGGCACCGCGCTTCGTCCTCCACCGCCTGCTCCATGGAAGCCATGGACGATGCATGCAGCAGGGTCTTCGTCATACTGAGGGCGAGGGGCGGCCCCGCCGCCAGGGTGCAGGCCCAGTCGTCGACGAAGCCATCGAGCTCGTCCAGGGGGAGGACCCGGTTGACGAGGCCCATGGCCGCCGCCTCTTCGCCGCTCCACATGCCCCCGAAGAGCGCGATCTCCTTCGCCTTGGCCATGCCCACGAGGCGAGGGAGTAACCACGAGGCCCCGTTGTCGAGGGCGAGTCCCCGCTTTGCGAAGATCATGGAGAGCTTGGCCCGGTCGCTGCAGACGACGAGATCGCAACCCAGGGCGAGTGACAGGCCAGCACCGACGGCGAACCCGTCCACCTTGGCGATCGTGGGCTTCGAGATGTGATGGAGCGCAAGGGCGACGTCTCCCAACCGTCGCATGCGTGCCAGGCCGGAGCGGGTGGGGTCGGTGGCCGGACCGCTCGGATCGGACAGGTCCGCCCCGGAACAGAACGCGCCGCCCGCACCGGTCAGCACCATGCAGCGGTCGTCGGGGCTGTCCTCTATCTCTTCGAAGGTGGTGCGCAGCTCGCGGAGCATGGCGCCGTTCGCCGCGTTCTTGCGCTCGGGACGGTTCATCGTGACGGTGACCACGCCGTCCTTGCGCTCGACAATCAGGGTCTCCATGACCCGACCCTAGGCCGGGGGGCTTTCAGAACGCACCTTCCAGGACTTCCAAGGTGCCGCCGAGGACAGAGACGACGTCGAAGCGGACCTCCGCCCAATGAGAGGTCTGGCTGTGCAGGTAGGCCAGAGCGAGGCCACGCAGTCGGCGCTGCTTAGCCGGCGTCACTGCTTCGAAGGGATGTCCGTGCGACGTGCGGGAGCGGGCCTTCACCTCGCAGACGACAAGGATCTTGCCGCGGGCGCAGATCAGATCGATCTCGCCGGTGGCACAGCGCCAGTTCCTCTGGAGGACTGCGTAACCGTGCGCCCGGTACCAGGCGGCCGCCCGGTCTTCTCCCGTCCGGCCCAGCTGCGCCCGACGGTTCGAACCGGCCATGGGCGAGAACGGTCGGAGGTTCGCCCGCGGAGTGCAGAGAACCTGCGAGCCCAGGAGCTCCTGGGAGCTGGAGCCGCGAGCCGCAACCCGCAAGCGTCAGAACGGCTCTCTATATCCCCATGGCGTCCTAAATTACTTCGACCTGAAAAAGTCGATCTGAAAATTGCGCGTGACCAGCGCGTTCATGATCTGAGGGTGCTCGCGATCGGCTCCAAATGAAGCAACGATGGCTCCAACCACCTTTGCGAAGAGATTGGAGCCACCGTTGCTGCGCACCAAAGTAGACCCTCAGAGCACCTTGTGGGAGACAATCCTCCCGCCCGAATTCCTGCGCCTCCCGCCTGGGCTTTCGGAGATCGACGTCCTGCTCGACGACCCGGTGTTCTTCGAGCCCTTCGAGGAGTTCTTCGACCCCGAGATCGGCCGGCCCTCGATCCCGATGGAGACGTACCTGCGCATGATGTTCTTGCGCTTCCGTTATCGCCTGGGCTTCGAGACCCTTTGTGGCGAGGTCGCCGACTCCCTCGCCTGGCGGCGGTTCTGTCGGATCGGCATCACCGACGCCGTGCCGCATGCCACCACGCTCATGAAGATCACCACCCGCTGCGGGGACAAGGTGGTCGCTCAGCTGAACGAGGCGCTGATCGCCAAGGCAGGGGCGGCCAAGGTCGTGCGACTCGACAAGGTGCGAGCCGACACCACCGTCGTCGAGGCGAACGTCGCCTACCCCTCTGACGCGGGGCTGCTCGGCAAGGGCGTGGCGAAGCTCTCCAAGCTCGTGGCCAAACTGAAGGGCGCCGGCTACGGCTCGCGCACGCGCTTTCGTGACCGGAGGCGTTCGGTGGCCCGACGCAGCCACGCCATCGCCGCCTGGTTGCGTCGCCGCAGCGACGACGCCAAAGACGAGGTGCTCGCCATCACCGGCGAGCTCGTCACGATCGCCTGGGCCTCTCTCAAAGAGGCCCAGGTCATGGCCACAAACACCCGACGTTCGCTGCGTCGGGCCGGCGACACGGCAGAAGGGCGGGCCAGCGCGCTGCTCACCGAGCTCGAGAAGACCATCGCGGTGCTCGAGACCGTTATCGTCCAGACCCGCAGTCGACTCGGCGGCGAGATGCCGGCGGGCTCCACCAGGGTCGTCTCCTTGCACGACACCGATGCCCGCCCCATCAGAAAGGGCCGACTCGGACGTCCCGTTGAGTTCGGCTACAAGGCCCAGGTGCTCGACAACGTCGACGGGATCGTGCTCGACCACGAGGTCATGATCGGCAACCCAGCCGATGCAGGGCTGCTCGCGCCAGCCATCGAACGACTGGCAGAGCTCGTGGGCCGGGTCCCACGGACCGTCACCGCGGACCGCGGCTATGGCGAAGCGAATGTCGAAAGAGACCTGAACGCCCTCGGCGTGAAGATCGTGGTCATCCCCAGAAGGGGCCGAGCTACCGGCGAGCGCCTCAAACTCCAGACCTCGAAGGGGTTCCTCAAGCTCGTCAAGTGGCGCACCGGCTCCGAAGGGCGCATCTCGCATCTCAAGCATTCCTGGGGATGGAATCGCACGCGCATCGACGGCATCGACGGCGCGCGCACGTGGTGCGGCTGGGGTGTTCTCGCCCACAACGCCACCAAGATCGCGCTGCTCATCGACGAGCGCGCGACACCGCAGCCAGCGACCGGCTCGAACCGACAGCTCGCGACACAAACCACCGGACCACCGCGACGACATCCACCGCCACCGAAGAACTTCGCCGCCTGATCCCGTCCCGCCCTCTCCCTTCGCGCCCCGGTCGCCGGAAACCTCCGGAAACGGGGTCGAAAATGACCGGAGAGGTCGGGACGGGACCTCAGGCGGGCACGTGGCAGGCTCTGGTCCGAAGGACGAGCCGTGCCTACATCGACTTTTTCAGGTCGAAGTAAATTAAATTCTATAAGCGGGGATGTTGATAGTTTTTTTTGGAGCATCCCCGACAGGGGTCCCCCTCGGCGCTCGGCCCTCGGCCCAACCACCCTCTCTCGGACTGCCTGGGATGAGGTCCATCCCTGGGGAATCGACGGCGCCTTAGAGCTCCCGCAACTCCTGCTCGGGTAGCCGCTCGATGTTCACGTCCTTGAACGTGACCACCCGCACCTCCGGCACGAAGCGGGCTGGGCGGTACATGTCCCACACCCAGGCATCACGAAGCTCCAGCTCGATACACGCCGGCGTCGTGTCGGACCGCACGTTCAAAGAGACCTCGTTGGCGAGGTAGAACCGCCGCTCGGTCTCAATGACGTAGGCAAAGACCGGGAGGACCGCCCGATACTCCTGAACCAGCCCGAGCTCTATCTCGGACTCGTACCGCTCGAGGTCCTCTTCGCTCATCGAGCGCTCACGGCGGGCCGACCCTAGGCGTCAGCAGCCTCCTCGGCAGCCTCCGCCTCCGCGTCACCCTCCGCCTCGTCCACGGTCACGTCCTCGTCCTCGTCCTCGTCCGCGTCCTCGTCCTCCGCCTCGGCCTCCATCTCGTCGTCGTCCAGCTCCTCGACCTCTATGTCGAGGTCGTCTGCCTCCAACTCGTCATCCTCGACTTCGTCCAGCTCCTCGGTCGAGATGGCCCCTGCCGCCGCAGCCCCGGCCCCGGCCCCGGCGCCCCGGACGCCTCGCCGCTCCTTGATCTTCGCAGCCTTCCCGTGCCGTTCCCGCAGGTAGTAGAGCTTGGCCCGGCGGACATCCCCCAGCGTTGTCACCTCGATCTTCGCGATCGTTGGCGAGTGCACCGGGAAGGTGCGCTCCACTCCCACGCCGAAGCTCACCTTGCGGACCGTGAAGGTCTCGGAGACCCCGCCCCCCTGCCGGCGCATCACGGCGCCCTGGAAGATCTGGACCCGTTCCCGGTTGCCCTCGACGACACGGACGTGCACCTTGACGGTGTCGCCGGGACGGAAATCGGGGATGTCGGAGCGCAGGCTGTCGCGGTCGATCGTCTCGGTCGGGTGCATCAGGTGCGTTCCTTCGGGTGCTCAGGTCGGAGGCTCAGGCTCGTTCAGGCTCGGGCCTGGAGACTCAGGTGGTCGGAGGTGGCTCGTGACTTCCGTCCGGCGAGGACCTCTCCAGGCCGGACGGAACATCGTAGCCGTGCTCGGACAAGGCCCGCACGTCGCTGGGACTGAGCGCCGACGCCCTGACCAGGCGCTCCAGGAGGTCGGGTCGCCGCGCCGCTGTGCGCAGCAGCGCCTGGACCCGGCGCCACTCCGCCACCGCCCCGTGGTCCCCCGAACGCAGGACCTCGGGCACCGCCCAGCCCCGGAACTCGGCGGGCCGGGTGTACTGCGGGTACTCGAGCAGACCGCCCGAGAAACTGTCGTCCACCGCCGAGTCCTCGTTGCCCAACACGCCCGGCAGGAGGCGGGCGACGGCCTCAATCACCACCAGCGCGGCGAGCTCCCCGCCGGCCAGCACGTAGTCGCCGACCGAGAGCTCCCCGTCCACCAGGTGGTCGGCCACCCGCTGGTCCACCCCCTCGTAGCGCCCGCACAGGAGCGAGAACCCACCGGGGCGCTCCGCCATCTCTCGCGCCAGCGACTGGTCGAAGCGGCGCCCGCCCGGCGTCAGCAGGTAAAGCGGCCGGGGCAGGTCGGGCACCGATTCGACGCACCGGAACAGCGGTTCGGCCATCAGGACCATCCCTGCCCCGCCGCCGAACGGGCTGTCGTCGACCGAGCGCCGGGGGTCGTCGGCCCCCGCCCTCAGGTCGTGCACCCGCACGTCGAGCGCACCAGCCTCTGCGGCCCGGCCCAGGATCGACGCGCCGCAGTAACCCGAGATCAGGTCCGGAAAGATCGTGAAGACGTCGACCCTCACGCCGTAGCCCTCACAGCTCCAGCAACCCCTCGGGAATCTCCACCTCGACCACGACCACGTCGTCCTGGTCCTCCGCACGGTGCCGGACGACGAAGCGCACCGGGATCAACGTGCCGGACTCGAGCACCAGCAGATCGCTCGCCGGGTTGGCCTCCACCGCCACGATCTGCCCCAGCTCTGCCCCCGACGACACGTCGACCACCGACGCGCCCACGAGCTCGTGCACCCAGAGCGCCCCGGGCACCTCCAGCGGCTCGGCCGACAGCTCCGTCCCACGTAAACGCTCCGCACCGGTCCGGTCCTCCACGCCGTCGAACAGCACCAGAAACCGGTCCCGCTCTCCGCCCATCGGCCGGGAGGCCACGACGCGCAGCGGGCCGCGGGGAGACGTCAGCACGGACCCGGGCGTCAGCCGCTCCACCACGTCTGTCCAGAGGTGGACGACGACCTCGCCGTGCAGGCCGTGGGCCTTGCTGACCCGGCCGACGGTGAGCAGTTCCGGCCGGTCTGGCCGGTCCGGCTGGTCTGGCCGGTCCGGCCAGTCGGGCCGCTCGGGCGGGTCGGTCGGCTCAGTCGTCGACGATGTCCACGGTCGCCTGGACGCCGTCCTTGGCGCCGGCGACGTTGACCAGGGTGCGGATGGCCTGCGCCGTGCGGCCACGGCGGCCGATGACCCGCCCCATGTCGTCGGGCGACACGTGGAGGTTGAGACGAACGCCACCCCGCCGCTCCTCGGTATTGATGACCACCGAGTCCGGGTCGTTCGACAACGCCCGAGCGAGATACGTCAGCACCGCCAGCGGCGTACCCCCGTCCACCGCCGAGCGCTGGTTCCCCTCGTTCCCCTCGTCACCGTCGTCGACGTCATCGACGTCGTCACCGTCGTCGACGTCATCGACCTCATCGACCTCATCAACGTCATCGCCGACGTCGTCGTCAAGGTCGTTCGCGCCCCCGCCGCCGATCTGGTTGATGTCACCCGCTTCGTAGAGATCGGTCACTTCGCCGCCGCTCCCCTCGCCACCGTGAACTCGTCCCACGCGCCGGACGTCTTGAGCAGACGCTCCACGCGCTCGGTCGGCTTGGCCCCGTTGACCAGCCACTTCACGGCCTTGGCGTTGTCGATGTTGACGACCGCGTCAGGCTCCGCCGTCGATGCACCCCGGGGCGCGTACGTCCCCACGATCTCGAGGAAACGCCCGTCCCGGGGCGACCGGCTGTCGGCGGCCACGACCCGGTAGGTCGGCTGCTTCTTCTTGCCCATCCGCACGAGGCGGAGCTTCACTGCCACGAACTGTCCTCCAGCGTCTTCACGATCGTCACGACCTTCACGATCGTCACGTTCTTCACGGTCCTCGGTGGTCTCTCGGGTCTCCAGGTGTCTCGCTGTCCAGCGTCACCGCCCGCCACCGCTAAAGAAGACCACCACTCAAAATGTCAGTACGGCGGCCCATTCTGGCAGACGGCGCGGCTACCGGTCTTTCGGCGGGGTGACCCGGCCGCCCTTCTTCTTCTTTTTGGTGCCCTTGTTGACGCTCACGACCGGCTGCGGCGCCCCGGCCGCCGGCAGGCCCGGGAACGAAGTGGGGAGCTCGCCGCTCTCACCCAGGAGCTGGGAGAGCATGTCGAAATCGGCCTCGCCGGCCCCACCCCCCCGGCCACCGGCCCCAACATCGACCCCACCGGCCCCACCGGCAGCCCCAGCCGCCTGCTGGGTCAGCTTGCGGGCCGCCCGGGGGCTCAT
Organism: uncultured Acidimicrobiaceae bacterium; assembly: GCA_963834405.1. Taxonomy (GTDB): domain Bacteria; phylum Actinomycetota; class Acidimicrobiia; order Acidimicrobiales; family RAAP-2; genus Bog-473. The sequence continues at coordinate 1,024,701 of CAWIBX010000007.1, forward strand.
GGCCGACATATCCGGCATCCCGGGGAGGTTGGGCATCTTGCCCGAGGCCATCCCCTTCATCATCTTCTGCATCTCCTTGAACTGCTTCAGGAGGCTGTTCACATCCTGGATGGAGGTCCCCGACCCCCGCGCCACCCGCGACCGGCGGGACCCGTCCATCAGCGTCACGTCGTTGCGCTCGGACGGCGTCATGGAGCAGACGATCGCCTCCACCTTGGCCACCTCGCCGTCGTCGACCTGCCCGGCCGCCTGCCGCATCTCCTTCGACATCCCCGGCATCAGCCGCATCAGGCCACCCAGCGACCCCATCTTCTTGACCTGCCGCAGTTGGGACAAGAAGTCGTCGAGCGTGAACTGGCCCTGCATGAGACGGCTCGCGCTCTTCGCGACCTCGTCGGCGTCCATGGTGCGCTCGGCCTGCTCGATCAGGCTCAGCACGTCCCCCATCCCCAATATCCGGTCCGCCATCCGGTCCGGGTGGAACAGGTCGAAGTCGTCCAGGCGCTCACCGGTGCTGCCGAACGCGATCGGCCTCCCGACGACACCCTTCACCGACAGGGCGGCGCCACCCCGGGCGTCGCCGTCGAGCTTGGTGAGGATGACGCCGCTCAGCTCGAGCGCGTCGTGGAACGCCTTGGCCGTGGCGACCGCGTCCTGGCCGATCATGGCGTCGATGACCAGGAACGTGTAGTGCGGCTCGGTCGCCGCCGAGATGTCCCGGATCTGCTCCATCAACTCGGCGTCGATCGTGAGCCGTCCGGCTGTGTCGATGATGCAGATGTCTCTGCCGAGACGCCGCGCCTCTTCCACTCCGGCCTTGGCGCAGCGGACGGGATCGGTGGACTCCGAGAAGACCGTCACGCCCGCCTGCTCACCGAGGACGCGCAGCTGCTCGACCGCGGCCGGCCGCTGCAGGTCTGCGCCGACCAGCAAGGGGTTGCGGCCCTGCCGCTTCCACCACAGGGCGAGCTTGGCCGAAGTCGTGGTCTTTCCAGAACCCTGGAGGCCCGCCATCAGCACGACGGTGGGGGGCCTGCTCGCGTAGGTGAGCTTCAGCGACTCGCCGCCGAGCACGTTGACCAGCTCCTCGTGCACGGCGCGGACGACCTGCTGGCCCGGGGTCAGGCTCTTCGACAGCGACTCGGCGCTGACCCGCAGGCGGATGCCGTCGCAGAACAGGCGGGCGACGCCGAGCTCGACGTCGGCCTCGAGCAGGGCGGTCCGGATCTCGCGGAGCGCCTCGTCGAGGTCCTCGTCGCTGATGCGCCCCTTGCCCCGCAGGCGCGTGGAGATCCGCTCCAGGCGGTCGGAGAGGGCGTCGAACATGAGGTCTCAGGTTACCCACCGCCCGCGCCGCCACCGGCCCATCACCCCTACGCTCCCGGCCGTGGGACCGGCCTCGAAACAACCCCCGCCACAATCCTCGCCAACCCCGCCTCAGCACTCGCCGGGTCTGCGCTACGTCCCTTACGGGGAGCTTGCGGGCGTGCCCAACGTGGTCTCCGACGGCTCGCCCACCGACGGCACCCTGCTGTGCTTGTCGCACTGGCCGAGAATCGGCTCACCCGCCGAGTTCGCGGCCGACCTGTCGGCGGAAATGGCGTTCCTGTACCTCCAAGCGTTCGACCGTCACCCCGGGGCCGAGGCCGTGTCGAACAATCACTTCGACCAGGACGGCCTCGTCGGCGTGTTCGCGCTGTCCGCGCCCGAGGAGGCGCTGGCCCGCCGCGCCGTCCTCGTCGAGGTGGCGCGGGCGGGAGACTTCGCCGTCACCGATTCCCGCGACGCCGCGCGCGTCTCCATGATCCTGTCGGCGTATGCCGACCCGGCGCGCAGTCCGCTCGGCGAGCTGCCCGCCGACTACGACGCCACGACCGCGTTGCTCTATACCGAGCTGCTCGGCAAGCTGCCCGAACTGTGCGACAACCCCGGCCGTTTTCGCGCGCTGTGGGCCGAGGAGGACGCGACGCTGCAGGCGAGCGAGGAGGCGATCGCCGCGGGCGCCGTCAGCATCGAAGAGGTGCCCGAACTCGACCTCGCCGTCGTGACCGTGCCCGAGCGAGCCCCGGCCGGGGGTGGCCACCGCTTCGGCGGCGCATGGGTGCACGGACTGCATCCGATGGCCGTGTACAACGCCACCGAGCGCGGTGCGCTCGTCACCCGGCGCGGCCGGTGCTACGAGTTCGGTTACCGCTACGAGAGCTGGGTCCAGTACCGCTCGCGTGCCGTGCGGCCACGCGTCGACCTCGCGCCCTTGGTCGAGAGCCTGAACGCGGAGGAGACGGACGGCGTCACGTGGACCGCCGAACACGTGTCGGCGCTGACGCCCGTGCTCTCCATGACGGCCGTTGACGGCGAGGAAGGCACTGCGAAGAGCGACCTCGAGAGTTCCGTTTCGCCCGACCGGTTCGTCGCGCTCGTCGAGGCCCACCTGCGCACGGCTCCGCCGGCCTGGGACCCCTACCGCGTCACGCGCTGAGCGGGTGTGCCGTCGGGGTGCCCCCGTCCATACCGCACCGAGCCGGTAGCGTCGCGCCGCATGTCTCCGACCTTCCGCAGCTGGTCCCTGGCCGCCCTCATGGGCCTCGCGGGGGCGCTCGGCCTCGCCGCCTGCAGCTCCTCGCCCTCGACGAGCGCCGGGAACACGGGTGCGGGCCATGCCACCGGGGGCTCCGGCGGTTCGTCCGGCTCCGGCAGCTCGACGACCCGGACCACCCACATCGGTGGCGGCGCCCTGGTCGCGGTCGCGCCCATCCCACCCCAGGACCTCTCCCCGGCTGGCACCGCCGGCACCGCGCCGACGGTCACCGTGCCGAGCGGATCACCTCCAACCCAACTGGAGAGCGCCGATCTCATCAAGGGCACCGGGACCATCGCGGTCGACGGAGCGACGGTCACGGTGCAGTACGTGCTGGCGACCTACTCGTCGGGCAAGGTCATTCAGTCCTCGTGGACGAGCCAGCCCTTCAGCTTCGTCGTGGGCCAGGGCAAGGTCATCGCCGGCTGGGACAAGGGCGTGGTCGGCATGAGGGTCGGCGGGCGGCGCGAGCTGATCATCCCGCCCAGCTTGGGCTATCACAACGAGTCGCCTGGGCCCGGGATCGCCCCGAATGACACACTCGTCTTCGTGATCGACCTCCTCAAGGCCACCTGACAGCGGCCAGCCCGGACGCTGTGCTGCCCATGGACGTCCGCACCCACATTGACGTGTTGCGGGTGGATGGCCCGCGTCTGGCGGCAGGTGCGGCAGAGGCCGGCCCCGACGCGCAGGTCCCGACGTGCCCCGAGTGGACGGTCCGCGACCTCGTGGTTCACGTGGGTGCGGTGCACCGCTGGGCGGCCGCGTACGTGCGCGAAGGCCACACCGAACCGGGAGCCGTCGACTTCGCCCGGGCGCGTGGGCCGAAGCCCGCAGACGCGGAACTCGTCGATTGGTTCCTGACCGGCCACGCGGCGCTGGTTGCTGCGCTCGAGGGCGCGAGCCCCGACCTGCAGTGTTGGACCTTCCTGCCGGCACCGTCGCCGTTGGCCTTCTGGTCCCGGCGAGAGGCGCACGAGACCTGCATCCACCGCGTCGACGCCGAGCTCGCGGCCGGGACGACGGTCAGTCCCATCGGCTCGGCGTTCGCGGCCGACGGGATCGACGAATTGCTCGTCGGCTTCGCCTCCGCACGAGGACGCATGCCGGTGGACGACACGCAGGCGCCCACCGTGATCGCGGTGCGCTGCACCGACGAAGACGCCGGCTGGATCATGCGACTCGGACCCGAGGGCGTCTCGGCGAAGGCGGCGGGCGCCGAAGACGACCTGGCGCCCGACTGCACGGTGCGCGGCGCGAGCGCCGATCTCTATCTCACTCTCTGGCGGCGTGCCACCCCGGAACCCCTCACCATCGAGGGCGAACGCCGCCCGTTCGAGCTTCTGTTGGAGCGCGCCCGCATCTGACGCCGAAGCGGCCCCGCACCCGGCGCCGTCCGATCGTCCAATACGCCAGGGATCCGGTCGTGTTGAGGAACGACCACGTGCGCCACAGACCCTTGGGCCCCCGCACCGCCACGTCGGGCCGCCACCGCAGGTCGCGCCAGGTCAACTTGGCGATGATGAGGTGAGCGACGATCACCGCCAGCAGGATCCGTTTCTGGGTGTCGTTGAGGTTGAACGGGCCGCCTCTTTGCGTGCGCTGATCTTCCTCGACTCCCGTCCCCGCGATGCCATCGGTGCTCGCGTCGACGCGGACGTTGCCTTCACTGAGGACGGTCTTCCCGTTGCCCTCGTTGGATGACACGGTCGAGCTCATGCGCGTCCTCCTTCGTCCCTGATCCGGCCTTCAGCCTGTTCAGGACGCTAGCCGTCGTCCCGGTGGCGTGCCCCGGTCAGTCCACGGAGAGCAGCGCGTCGACGAACTCGTCCGGATCGAAGTCGACGAGGTCGTCGGGACCTTCGCCGAGACCCACCAACTTGACCGGGACGAAGAGCTCGCGCTGGACGGCAATGACGATGCCGCCCTTGGCGGTGCCGTCCAGCTTGGTCAGCACAATGCCGGTTACGTCCACGGCGTCCGCGAACTGCCGCGCCTGGGCCAAGCCGTTCTGGCCGGTGGTGGCGTCGAGCACGAGGAAGACCTCGGTCACGTTGCCCGGGTCACGGTCGGCCACCCGGCGGATCTTCTTCAGCTCCTCGACCAGGTTCGTCTTGGTGTGCAGGCGGCCCGCCGTGTCGGCCAGCACGAGGTCGTTGCCCCGGGCCGCGGCGCGTTGGACGGCGTCGAACACGATGGCGCTCGGGTCGGAGCCCTCGGCACCCTGGACGATGTCGGTGCCGGTGCGCTCGGCCCAGAGCGCGAGCTGTTCGCCGGCGGCGGCCCGGAACGTGTCGCCGGCCGCCAGCAGCACCGAGCGACCGGCACCGGTCTGGCGGCGGGCCAGCTTGCCGATGGTCGTCGTCTTGCCCACCCCGTTCACGCCGACGAACAGCCACACGTCGGGCTCCCCGTCCCTTCCGTCGAAGTGCAGCTCGCGGGAGCCGGCACCGTCCAGCAGGTGGCGGATCGAGTCACGCAGCGCATGCAGAAGTTCGTCGCCGCCCTTTATCTGATTGGCGGTCACCTTCTCCCGCAGCTCATCGAGCAGCACGTCGGTCGTGGTCACCCCGACGTCGGCCCGGATGAGCGCCTCCTCCAGCGAGTCCCACGTGGCCTGGTCGATGCGGCCGGCCCGTAGGGCGAAAACGGCTCCGCTGAAGAGGCCCCGGACGCTGCCCAAGCGGCTGCGGTAGGTGGGCGGCTCGGCGACCGCTTCGGGCTCGGGCTCGGGCTCGGGGACCGGCGGCGCCGACGGCTCGGCCTCGACCGTGGCCGCGGGGGTCGTCGTCGGTGCGGGTCGCTGCGCTGGCGGCGATGGCGGAGCCGGCGGCGCGCCCTTCGGCGGAGCGGTCGGTGCGACACCACGGCGACGCCGCCGGGTGCGCGTAAAGGACACCGACCCGGCGACCGCCCCCAAAGCGATCACCACGACGGCGATGATGATGTAGGAGCCGACGTCAAGTGCGAAGAGCACCGCCGGGATCATGCGAGCTCCGGCTCCGGCTCCTTCGCCACCTTTTGCGAGACCACCTGGGACGAGCCGCCGGGCGCCATCGTGACGCCGTAGAGCGCGTCGCCCGTCTCCATCGTGCGCTTCTGGTGGCTCACGATGAGCAGCTGCGCCTCGTCGCGGAACTCGTGGACGAGGGCGAGGAAGCGGGTGAGGTTGACGTCATCGAGGGCGGCCTCGACCTCGTCCATCATGTAGAACGGCGAGGGCCGGCTGCGGAAGACGGCGAAGAGGAACGCCAGCGCGGCCATGGAGCGCTCGCCGCCCGAGAGCAGCGAGACGCGGCGCACGTTGCGGCCGGCGGGGCGTACCTCGATTTCGACGCCGGTGTTGAGCAGGTCGTCGGGGTCCACGAGTGAGAGGCGGCCCGTCCCGCCCGGGAACAGCATGGCGATCAGCGCGGAGAAGTGCTCGTTGACGTCGGCGGCGGCGGCGGCGAACGAGGTCATGATCTCGTGATCGAGGGTGCGGACCACCTCGTGCAGCTCGCGGCGTGCGCCGCGGACGTCGTCGACCTGCGCCTCGAGCTCCTTGTGGCGCTCCTCGAGCGCCGACAGCTCCTCGAGCGCGAGCGGGTTGACGGGGCCCAGCGCGACGAGCTTGCGCTCCAGCTCCTCGGCGTGCTGCTGCAGCGTCGTGTCCTCGGGCGCCTCGGGGGCGGGCAGACCGAGGAGCTCCTCCGGCGCGGCCCCCAGGTCGCGGTGGATGTGCTCGTGCAGCGTCTCGGTGCGCAGCCCGACCTCGTTGGCCTCGAGGTCGAGGGTGCGCGTGCGGGTGCGGACCGCATCGAGGCGCTGCTCGGTGGTGTGGCGGTCCTGGCGGAGCCGTTCGAGCTTCTCGCCGCCGGCACGCACCGCATCGACCTGGTCCTGGTAGTCGCGGCGGAGGGTGTCGAAGATCCCGTCGAGGCGCTCCTGCTCCCGGACGACGACGCCTTCGAGTCGTGCCAGGGCCGCGCCCTCGGCCTCGAGCCGTTGGCGCCGTGCGGCCGCGGAGGCCCGCTCCTCGGCGTGGCCCTGCAGGCGGCGCTCCACCTCGGCGTGCCGTTCCGACAGGACGCGCCGGCGCTCGGCCAGGCCGGCCTGGCGCAGGTCGAGGTCCTGGCGCCGGGTGGCCAGGGCGCGCCGGCGCTCCGCGAGCGCACGCCATTCGGCGGCCGCGCCCTCCAGCGCGGGGATGGCCGCCTCGAGCCGGTCGGCCTCGGCCGTCACCTCGTACAGGCGGCGTTGCGCGTCGGCCGCCGCGGCACGCGCCTCGGCCAGCTCGTCGCCCAGCCTTCGCTGCTCCTCGGCGGCGCGGGCGGTGTCGGCCTCGGCGGACTCGCGCGAGGTGGCGTGGCGGTCGGCGGTCCGTTCGGCGGCAACGCGCGCGTCGCGGCAGCGTGCGAGCGCGATGCGGCTCTCGGAGAGCGCGGCCTTGGCCAGTTCGGCCGCGGCGGCGGCCTCGACCGCCCGGCGGCCCGCCTCCTCGACGGCGGCCGCCGTGACCACGCTCGTGGCGGAGCGCACGCGCCAGCCGGTGGCGGCGAAGCGGTCGCCCTCGGGCGTCACGACGACGAGATCTTCGCGGGCCAACGACAGGTCGATCGCTTCCTCCCACCCGTCGACGCGCACGGCCCGGCCGATCAGGGTGTCGAGCACCGACTCGGCGACGTCCCCGCCGTGGCGCGCCCGCACGTGGGCGCGCACCGGCTGGGCGCTGCTGCCGGCGGGCAGGACGTCGGCGGCTGTGCTCTGTCGCGGTCGCTCGCGCGGTGCCAGCACCGCCCCGGTCACCCCTTGCGCGCGCAGCGTGGCCAGGGCCGCCTGCGCCGAGCGGCGCCCGTTGACCACGACGGTGGCGACGCCTGCCCCGGCGGCCGCCTCGAACGCGGCCTCCCAGCCCGCGTCGATCTCGACCAGGTCGACGAGAGACCCGACGACGCCGTCGACCTCGCGCAGGAGCTCGCGCCCGCCCGCGCCCTGCAGGTCGGCCAGCGCGCGCTCCAGCGCCTCCTCGCGGGCGGCGGTGCGGTGACGCGCCTCCTCTGCGGCATCCGTCGTCGCTTGCGCGGTCTCCGACGCCCGCACGGCGGCCTCGAGCTCCGCCGTCCGCGCGGCGATTTCGTCCTGCACGCCCGCCGTGGCCGCATCGAGCTGGGCCAGCGCGTTGGTCGCCAGGTCGGCGCGCACCGCGGCGGCCGCGTTGCGCTGCTCCAGGCTGGCGACGCGCTCGCCGAGCGCATCGATGTCCTGTTGTTCGCGCAGCGCCGCCCGGGCCAGCAGCTCCGTGCGCGCCCGGACCGCGGTCACCGCCTCGTCGGGGGTGTCGGCCTCCGTGTCCGGGGCGAGGCCTGCCTCGGACGTCCAGCGCTCGCGCAGCGCCGCCTCTTCGTCCTGCCACGCGGCCAGCGCGGCGTTCAGCTCGGCGCGCTCGGGTGCAGCCTCACCCGACGCCGTCTCGGCGTCCGCGGCGGCGATCTCCGTCGCCAGCCGGGCGCCCTCGGCCTCCAGGGTCGAAACGACGTCGACGTCGGCCGCGGCGTCCAGCGCGGCCACGACGCCCCGCCCACGCTCGCGCAGGACGCCCTGGAGCCCGCGGGCGCGCTCGACCAGGCCCTGGACCCGGCCCAGCGCGTTGGCCAGGTCTTCTTCCCGCCGCGACGACAGCTCGGCGGTGGTGGAGCTCGCCTCTGCGTCCAGACGATCGAGCGCGTCGTGGAGCTCGCGCTCCTCGTCGCGGCAGACCGTCAGGTTCTGGGCCGCCGCCCGGCGCCGGGCTCCCAGCTCGGACAGCTCGGCGCCAGCGAGGTAGCGCCGGACGGTGAGCAGCTCCGACGCGACGGCGTCGTGGGAACGCGCCGCCGCCGCCTGGCGCTCGAGAGGGCGGATCTGGCGCCGCACCTCACGGACCAGGTCGCCCAGGCGCTCGAGGTTCTCGGCGGTGGCGGCGAGGCGGCGCTCGGCGCGCTCGCGGCGCCGGCGGTGCTTGAGGACGCCAGCCGCCTCCTCAATGATCGCCCGCCGGTCCTCGGGACGGGCGTTGAGCACCGTGTCGAGCTGACCCTGGCCGATGATCATGTGCTGCTGGCGTCCCACGCCCGAGTCCGCAAGCAGCTCCTGGATGTCGAGCAGCCGGCACGGCGCGCCGTTGATCGCGTACTCGCTGTCGCCGGAGCGGAACAGCGTCCGCGTGATTGTCACCTCGGCGAGGTCGATGGGCAGCTTGGCCGACGCGTTGTCAATGGTGAGCGACACCTCGGCGCGGCCCAGCGGCGGCCGGGAGGAGGTCCCGGCGAAGATGACGTCCTCCATTTTGGCGGAGCGCAGAGAGCGCGGCCCCTGCGCGCCGAGGACCCAGGTCACGGCATCGACGACGTTGGACTTGCCGCTGCCGTTCGGTCCGACGACCACGGTGATGCCGGGCTCGAACTCCAGCACGGTGGGGTCGGCGAAGGACTTGAACCCCTTCATGCTGAGCGACTTCAGGAACATTTCGAGCGACCATACAAGGTGCCCGGGCGCCGGGTGGTCATTACCGGGGCGGCATCCGAGGACATCCCCAATTAGGTCCTTGGGTGCATCGGGACGCGACTTCTCGTTCAGCCCGGAAAGTAGAAGCCAGGGCTTCTCGTTGAGCCGCAATGTGAGTAGTCCGGCTTCAATGCAGCGGCGAGACCACACCTGTCTCTCGACGTGTAACCGTCCTACAGAGCCCTGAGCGGACCCCTACACCCCTTACACCTAGACCTGGCAGTGCTCGCAGAAGAACGTCGACCGCCCCCCGGTCTTCACCCGCACGATGGAGTTCCGGCAGCGCCGACAGGCCTGGCCCTCCCGGTCGTAGACCTGGTGGGATCCCTGGAAGTCCCCGATCTCACCGAAGAGGTCCCGGTACTGCTCGTCGGCCAGCGACGAACCCCGGTGCTTGATCGCGTCCGCCAACGTCTCCACGATCGCCCGGTACAGCCGCCGGACCTCGGTCGCCGTCAGCGAGTCGGCGGCCCGGTCGTAGCGCAGGCCGGCCTGGTAGAGCATCTCGTCGGAGTACAGGTTGCCGATGCCGGCGGTGAAGCTCTGGTCCATCAACAGGGCCTTGATCCCGCCGGAGTGCTGGTGCAGCAGGTAGCCGAAGCGGTCCCAGCTCATGAGGTCCTCTATCGGGTCGAAGCCCAGGTGCGCGAGCTCGGGCACCGCCTTGCGGATGGCCGCCCCGTCCCCGCCGGCCGTCCCCGACACCGGGGAGAGCGGCGTCCCGTCCGTCTTCAGCGGGGGGGTGGACACGAAGAGCTCACCGAACGTCCGGGGGTCGACGTAGCGCAGCTCGCCGCCCTGGGTGAAGGTGATGACGACGTGGGTGTGCTTGGGCTTGGGGTCCTTCACCGACTTGACCCGCAGCAGCTGCCCGCTCATCCCAAGGTGGACGACCAGGGTGTCGCCGCTATCGAGCGTCAGCAGCAGGTACTTGCCCAACCGCCCCACCGACTTGATCGTCCGGCCCTCGAGCAGCGCCCGGAAGGCCTTGGCCGAGGGGTGCCGGCGCACCGACCGGCCATTGGCGACGGAGACCGCCTTGATCTTGCGGCCAACGACCTCCCGCGCCAGGTCCTGGCGCAGCGTCTCGACCTCGGGCAGCTCAGGCATCGGACACCTCGGAAACCTCGGCCCTCACTTCGGCCGCCAACTCGGCCGTCGACATCTCGGCCGCCACTTCGGCCGCCGGCATCTCGGCCGCGAAGCCCTCCCAGGCGTTCCGGGCCGCGTCCTGCTCCGCGTCCTTCTTGGACCGCCCCGTCCCCGTGCCCCGCAGCTCGCCGGCCAGGAAGACCTCGGCCACGTAGGCCCGGTCGTGGTCCGGCCCCGAGCCGACGACGACGTACCGGGGCGTGCCGTTGCCGTCGCGCACCGCCTTCTCCTGCAGCCGGCTCTTGTGGTCGAAGTCGTCCGGCTCCTCGCCGGCCTGCGCGATCGGCTCACCCAGCTCCCGCAGCACCAGCGACTCCGCCGCCGCCCAGCCCCCGTCCAGGTACACCGCACCCAGCACGGCTTCGAACGCGTCGGCCAGGATCGACGCCTTCTCGCGCCCGCCCGAACCCTCCTCGCCCCGCCCCAGGAGCAGCACGCCGCCGATCCCGAGGCGCAGCGCCACCGAGGCCAGCACCCGGGCGTTCACCACGGCCGAACGCACCTTGGCCAGCTTCCCCTCGGGGAACTCGGGGTACTGGTCGTAGGTGAAGCGGGCGACCACCAGGCCCAGCACGGCGTCGCCCAGGAACTCCAGGCGTTCGTTGGAGGGCGCGCCGCCCTCCTGCTCGCCGCACCAGCTCCTGTGCGCGAGGGCGTGCTGCAGCAGACTCAGGTCATGGAAGCGGTACCCCAGACGTTCGGCCAGGTCGGCCGCCCCGTCGGCCCCGGGTTCAACCTGCCTGGAGCTTGGCGTAGACGTAGTCAACGGCGTCACGGACCGTGCGCAGGTCCTCCAGGTCCTCGTCATCGATGCGGAACCCGACCGTCCGCTCCCCCAGCTCCTCTTCCAGGGCCTCGACGAGCTCAATCAGCGCCAGCGAGTCGGCATCGAGGTCCTCGACGAAGGAGGCACCCTCGGTGATGGTCGACGGGTCCGTCTCGAGGATGTCGGCCAGCTGGTCCCGGATCAGCTCGAACACCCCGTTCCGGTCGAGCGGCCCCTGATTCGTGTGGGTTTCGGCTGGCACGCCCGGCAGTTTAGGGCTTGACAACCTGGAACCGCTCGTTTATAACCCCTGAACTGGGCTTTCAGGCGGTTTTGGCTCAGGCGGATTCGGCGGTTTCCGCGGCCGGACGCACCGCTGCCGCCACCTGGTCCACCAGGCCCCGGGCGGCGCACTCGTGGGCCACCAGGACGGCGTTCAGCATGGCGGTGGCGTTCGAGGACCCGTGGCTGATGACGCAGACTCCGTCGGTGCCCAGCAGCATGGCGCCGCCGGTGTTCTCCGGCTCGAACTGCGCCGCCAGCGGAAGCAGGTGCGGCAGGAGCACCCCGGCCGCCTCCCGGGTGGCGTCGTCGGTCCCGAAGACCCCGAGCATGGTGTCGAAGAGGAAGCGCAGCGAGCCCTCGAGGGTCTTGAGCGTCACGTTCCCGGTGAACCCGTCCGTCACGATCACGTCGGCCGGCGAGGGCAGGAGGTCCCGCCCCTCCAGGTTCCCGAGGAATTCGAAGCCCGTAGCGTCGTTCTGCGCCGCCTCGTCGAGGAGCGCATGCGTCTCCTTCACCAACGGCGTCCCCTTGGACGGCTCCTCCCCGATGGAGAGCAGCCCCGCGCTGGGCGCCTCGGTGCCGAAGCGGGCCGCGACGTAGGCGGCGCCCATCTGGGCGAACTGGACCAGCATGGCGGCGGTGCACTCGGAATTGGCGCCGGCGTCGACCAGGACGGCCGGCGTCCGGCCCAGCCGGGGCAGCGGCGTAGCGATGCAGGGCCGCACGACCCCGGGCAGCCGCCCCATGCGCAGCAGCGCGGCGGCCATGGTGGCCCCGGTGTTGCCGGCCGAGACCATGGCGGAGGCCTTGCCGTCGCGCACGAGCTCCGCGGCGCGCACGAGCGAGGAGTCCTTCTTGCGCCGCACCCCGCCGGCCGGGTCCTCGTCCATGGCGATGACCTCGGTGCAGGCAACGAGGTCCAGCGCCCGGGTGTCACCCACCTGCTCGGGCGGCCCCACGAGCACGACGGACACGCCGTGCTGCTCGAAGGCCCGGAGGGCGCCCTCGACGATTTCGCCGGGCGCCTTGTCGCCGCCCATGGCGTCGACGGCGACCGGCAGGGTGGCCAGCACCTCGGGCGACGGACGCTCGCCCCGGCGGCTCAAGTCAGTCGACCTCTATCGCTTGGCGACCCTTGTACCAGCCGCAGCTGGGGCAGACGACGTGCGGGGTCTTGGCCGCCTGGCAGTGCGGGCACACGCTGCGCGGCGGGCGGCCCAGCCGCCAGGCGGCGGCCTGGTGGCTGCGGCCCTTGGCCTTGGACTTCTTCTTCTTCGGGACGGCCATGGACGGTCTCCAGGAATCGAGAGGTGGTTCCGGGCGCGCCGACCCGGGCGGGACGGCTAGCGGAGCACGTCGAGGTTAGCCCAACGGGGGTCCCTCGGGGCAACGCAGCCGCAGGGCCCCTCGTTGCGGTTGGCCCCACATTGGGGGCACAGGCCGGCGCAGTCCTCGCGGCACAAGGGGGCCATGGGCAGCTCGAGCACCAGGGCGTCGCGCACCAGCGGGCCGAGGTCGATGTGGTCGGCGACGATCGGGTAGAAGTCCTCGTCCGCGGTCGTCCCGCCGGTGGGGTCGCCGAACCGCTCGTGCACCTTGACCTTGAGCACGCCCGACACCGGCTCGGCACAGCGCCGGCAGATGCCCTCCCAGGGAGCCGTCACCGTCCCCACGGCCTCCAGGCCGCCTTCGAAGGGCGTCAGCGTCACGTCCACCTCGGCCTCAGCGCCGGCGGGCACCACGCCGCGCCCCGAGTCGATGCCGGCCTCGCGCAAGGGCCCGGCGAGGGCCACCTCGCCGCGGCGCACCACGTGCTCGGTCCGGCCGTGCGACCGGCGCAACCGGCCGACGGGGACGACGAAGGGCTCGATGGTCATGACGGCTCCTCCTTCCCGCTCCTGCACGCCTGATTCCTGCACGCCTGATTCCTTCACGCCTGGTCCCGCGCCCTCGGGTCCGTCAGGACTGGTCCTGGTCGAAGAAGCCGTCCTCCTCCGGCGCGGCACGCTCGTCGGCCGTGGCCTCGACGAGCGGCGCCGCCAGCCTGGCCCGGCCCGCCTGCACCGTCCGCGTGAGGCGGTCCAACACGATCTCCATACCCGCCAGCTTCTGGTCGACGAAGTCCTCGGCCTGGTGGCGCAGCGTGCGCGCCTCCTCGTTGGCGTCGTCGAGGATGCGCTGGGCCACGGCGTTGGCCTGGCGCACGATCTCGGTGCGCTGCACCATGTGCTCGGCCTGCGCCCGCACCTCGTCCATGAGCGCCTCGGCCTCGCGTGTCCGCTCCGCCATGAACTCCTCGCGCTCGCGCAGCAACCAGCGGGCCTGGCGCAACTCCTCGGGGAGGCTGTCCAGCGCGGCCTGGACGAGCGACAGCACCTCTTCAGCGCGACACCATGACGGACGAGGACAGCGGCATCGACTTGGCCGCGGCGACGAGGTCGAGCAATTGGTTGAGGACGGACTCGATCCCGATCTCCTCGATCGGTTGCTCCTCATCCACCTCGAGGAAGCGGTCGCTCACTGCTTCGCCCTTCCCTCCTCGTATTTGGCCGCCAGGGCCTTGGCCACCGGCTCGGGGACGAAGGCCGACACGTCGCCGCCGAAGCGCCAGACCTCCCGCACGAGCTTCGAGGCGACGAACGACCATTCGGGGCTCGTCGGGATGAAGATCGTCTCGACCCCCGTGAGGTGGTTGTTCATCTGGGCCATTTGCATCTCGGCTTCGAAGTCCGAGACCGCCCGGAGGCCCCGGATGATGGCGTCCGCGCCGACCTCTTCGGCGACCCAGACCGTGAGGGTCGACATCGACACGATGGAGACGCCGGGGAGATGCGCCGTGACGTCCTCGAGCAGGGCCTGGCGCTCTTTGAGGCTGAAGAGCTGCGCGCCTTTCTGGGGGTTGCGCACCGCGGCCACCACGACCTTGTCGAAGAGGCGGCTGGCGCGCTCGACGATCTCGAGGTGTCCGTTGTGGAAGGGGTCGAACGACCCGGGGAAGAGCCCGACCTTCATGAGGCGGACCCGCTGCGCTGAACCACGGTGACGAGCGTACTGCCGTACCGCCGCTCCTTCGCGACCACCCAATCCTCGGGGAGCACGATCGGCGACGACGATTCCGTGACGACGACGCCGGCCCGCAGGGCGCCCAACAGCGCCGGCCAGTCCTCGAAGTCGTAGGGCGGGTCGCAGAGCGCGAGGTCGAAGGCGGGGGCGGCCGGCCCCTGCAGCCAGCCGGGCAACGCGGCCCGCACCAGGGTCACCGGCTCCTCGCTCAGCCCAACCGCCGTGAGGTTGTGGCGCACCGCATCGAGGGCGGCCGGGTCGAGGTCGACGAAGGTGACCGAGGCGGCCCCCCGGGACAGCGCCTCGACGCCCAGGGCGCCGCTCCCGCAGAACAGGTCGACCACCGAGAGGCCCTCGACGCCGCCCCGGGACCCCAGGATGTCGAAGATCGACTCGCGCACCCGGTCCGAAGTCGGGCGGACGGAGCGCGGCAGCTTGGCCGCCAGCCGGCGCCCGCGGCTCCGGCCTCCGATGACGCGCATCGGCCCCAGACTACGGGCGCTCGAAGCCGGACCAGAGGAGGGCAGAGCAAAGGAGGGCAGGGCAGAGGCAGTATCGGGGGGTGTCCGGCGCGGACGTCCACCTCCGACCGTTTCAGGAGCCCGACCTCGAGCTGCTCAATCGCTTCGCGAGCGACCCGACGTTCTCGGCGCCCTTCGAGTGGTCCGGATTCCGCGCCATCGGCCCCCTACGGGAGCGGTGGAGGGAGGACGCCTTCCTCGAGAGGAATCCCCACTTCCTGGTGGTGGCGGCAGATGCAGACGATGCGGCGCTCGGGTGGGTCATGTGGGAACGGCCGTATCGAGGAATGGGGAGAACCGGCGTCTGGGTGATCGGCATCCTTCTCGCCCCGGAACATCGAGGCAGGGGTTGGGGCACGGCCGCGCAACGGCTCCTGACGGACCACCTGTTCGACACCACGACGGCGCACCGCCTCTGCGCGCTCACCGAGTCGGACAACACGGCGGAGCAGCGTGCGCTCCAGAAATGCGGCTTCCGGCAAGAAGGCGTCCTCCGAGAATCCGGCTTCGTCAGAGGTGACTGACGCGACGTCGCGGTCTACGGGTTGCTGCGCGCGGAGTGGGACGGGGTGTAGCTCAGACGGCGCGGCCCGCAAAGGCCAGGAGCCTCACTTGGGCGTCGGCTCCGTCGGGCGGATGGAGTTTCGGGGCGAACCCGCCCGGCCGGCGGATGGCGTCGTCTATCGGCGTCAGGAACGCCAAGGCCTTTTCCGCGGCGTCCGCGTCCAACGTGTCGTCCTGGCCCGTCGCCCGGGCGAGGTCCCAGGTGTGGAGGAGCGTGTCGGTGCACAGGAGCCGGCCGACGAGCGACTCGAAGGGCTGCTCGCCGAACATCCCGCCCACCGTCTTCGACGCCAGCGACGGCTCCGTCAGCGCGGTGCCCACCGCTTCGGTGGCCGCGCTCCAGGCAGTGGCGACGTCGGCGTCAGGGCCGAGCTCGTCGGCGGCCACGTCGCCCAAGGTGGCGCGCACCCGCCGGTGCGTGTTGACAACGTGCAGGGCGACGTCTCGCGCCGTCCATTCACTGCACGGCGAGGACGACGACCACGTTTCGGGTGGTACCCCACGCAGCGTCGTTTCGAACCCGTCGGCAACGCGTGCGTAGCGATCACTGACCTCGGACATCGACATCACGATAGGTCTGGACACGTGTGAGCGATCAGCGCATCGGGAAGAGCTGGTCAACGGGGGCTCTCCGCGCCTGAAACGATGTCCCGTTACGGCCTGACGACCGAGGCCGGAAACTCGGCAAGCCGACGGATGGACGCCCCCGCGTTGTCCGCCACGCGGATCATGTCATCGCGGATCTTGGCTTCCTTGGCCACGCGCTCCGAGCTCAGACCGACCACCACGAGCGCAGCGCCGACCTCTCCATCGTGGCCCGCTCGGTACTTCTCCATTGCCCCTGTCGCCCTCGTTTCATCCTCGTTGTGTGTCATGTCTCCTCCGGGAGACCTTGAAGACGCCTAACTCTTGAAGAGGTACTCCCCCTCGTCCTCGCTCAGCAGCAGCTTGACCTCGTCGGCGAGGTCGGGGTTCGCCGCCAGTACCGGGTCGTCGTCGACCAGGGCGGTGGCCACCCGACGCGCATCGTCGAGAAGGGCGAGATCGCCCGGGTCGGTGAGCGACGCGAGGCGCAGGTCGCTCTGCCCCTTCTGGCGGGCCCCCAGCAGGGTGCCCTCGCCGCGCAAGCGGAGGTCGGCCTCGGCCAGCGCGAAGCCGTCGGTGGAGCCGGCCACCGCGGCGAGGCGCTCGTTGCCCTCTTCGCCGCCGAGCAGGTAGCACCAGCTGGCCGCCGTGCCGCGGCCGACGCGGCCGCGCAGCTGGTGGAGCTGCGCGATGCCGAAGCGGTCCGCGTTCTCGACGACCATGACGGTGGCCTCGGGCACATCGACGCCGACCTCTATCACCGTGGTGGCCACCAGCACCTGGAGGTCGCCCGCCCGGAAGCGCTCCATGGTCTCCTCGCGCCGGGCCGCCGGCATCTGCCCGTGCACCAGGCCGACGCGCAGGCCGGCCAGCTCGCCGCCGGGCGCCGACAGCCGCTCGAACTCCTCGGTGGCCGACTTGGCCAGCACGCGCTCGGAGTCGCCGACGAGCGGACACACGACGAAGGCGCGGTGGCCCGCCGCCGCCTGGGCGCGCACCGTGTCCCAGGCCTCCTTCTCGTTGGCGTGCGGCTGCTTGGGGTCGGAGTCGCCGGGCAGCCAGACGGTGGTGATGGGGACGCGGCCGGGCGGCATCTCGTCGAGGGTGGTCAGGTCGAGGTCGCCGAAGATGACCATGGCGGCCGTGCGCGGGATCGGCGTCGCCGTCATGACGAGCAGGTCCGGGTCGCCCGGGCCCTCGGACCCCTTGGCCCGCAGCGACGCCCGCTGCTCCACGCCGAAGCGATGCTGCTCGTCGATGACCACCGCGCCGAGCGATGCGAACGTCACCTCCTCGGTCAGCAGCGCGTGCGTGCCGACCACGATGCCGATGTCCCCCGCCGCCAGCCCCTCGAGCACGGCGGTGCGCGCCTTGCCCTTGACCCGGCTTGTGAGCAGCTCCACCCGCACCTCGCCGCCCGCCATGCCACCCGGCCCCTCGAGGTCGCCGAGCAGCGCCCGCACGGCCGCGAAGTGCTGCTCGGCCAACACCTCGGTCGGGACCATGAGCGCGCCCTGGTGCCCGCCCTGCACGGCGGCCAGCAGCGTGGCCAGGGCGACGACCGTCTTGCCCGAGCCGACGTCGCCCTGGAGCAGGCGGTGCATCGGGAAGGGCCCCGCCATGTCCGCCACGATGACGGCGAGCGCCTGGCGCTGGGCGCGGGTGAGCTCGTAGGGCAGGCCGGCGAGGAATCGAGCGACGAGCGTGCCGGTGACGGCGCCGGTGACCTCGCGCGGGGACACGTCGTGGCGCAGCGCCCGGGCGTCGGTCTCGAAGGCGCGCCGGCGCAGCACGAGCGCGAGCTGCAGGCGGAACAGCTCATCGAAGACGAGGCGGCGCCGGGCGCGGTCGCGCGCCTCGAACGACTCGGGCAGATGGATGGCCTGGAACGACTCGGTGCGTCCCCCCAGATGGAGCGACGTCCGCCACTCCTCGGGCAGCGGGTCGGCGAAGTCGCCCGCCCGCCGCAGCGCCTCCTCCACGAAGGCGCCGATCTCCCAGCTGGTCAGGCCCACCTTCTCCGAGGCGGGGTACACGGGCAGGATGCGGAGCGTCCGGCGGCCCGGCGTCACGCCCGCGACCACGTCGACGACCGGGTTGGCCATCTGGCGGCTGCCCCGGTACTCGGTCACCTTGCCGAAGAAGATCGCCTCCGAACCCGCCTCGAGCTGCTTGGCCCGCCACGGCTGGTTGAAGAAGACGATCTTGAGACGGCCGGTGCCGTCGCGCACGACGACGTCGACGACGGCCCGCCCGGTGCGCGCCCGGCGCGCGTGCGCCGACTGCACGCTCGCCAGGACCGCCGCCTCGTCGCCCACGACCAGGTCCGAGACGTCCGCCTGGCGGGTGCGGTCGATGTAGCGGCGCGGGTAGGTGGTGAGCAGATCGAGGACGGTGTCGATGCCGAGGTCGGCCAGCATCTTCGTGCGCCGCTCCGACACCCCGTGGAGCCGCGTCACGTCGATGGCGCTCAGGGCGCTGAGCGTGCGGCCGCTACTCAATCCCCAACAGGTAGGGGTAGAGGGGCTGGCCGCCCTGGTGCACCTCGAGCGCGACGTCCGGGTACTCCTCGGACAGCCACGCCTCGATGCGCCGCGTGTCGGCCACCTTGGCTCCCTCCCCCTCTATCAGCGTCACCAGCTCGTGCGACCCGTCGAGCAGCCGGCTCAGCAGGAGGCGGGCGCACATGACGACCGAATCGGCCACCGCGATCACCCCGTCGCGCGAGACGCCGATGTAGTCGCCCTCGCGCACCTCGCCGGCGTCGGTCATGGTGTCGCGCACGGCCCGGGTGATCTCGGCCGGGACGACGTGGGCGGCACTCTCGGTCATGGCGGCGACGTTCACCTCGGCGTCGGCGGCGGGGTCGTAGGCCAACAGCGCCGCGAACCCCTCCACAATGGAGCCGGTCGCCACCACGCGCACCGTCTTGTCGCTCAGCGCGTCGGCCTGTTCGGCGACGGCGCGGATGTTCTTGTTGTTCGGCAGGATGACGACTTCGTCCGCGGCCACCGCCTCGACCGCCTTGACCAGGTCGGCGGTGGCGGGGTTCATCGTCTGCCCCCCGACCACGAGGTGGTGCACGCCCAGGGAGCGGAAGATGCGCCCGACGCCGTCACCGGTCACCACCGCGACGACGTCGGTCGTGGGCGGCGGTCCCGTCCCCTCGGTGCTCGGCCCGGCGTCCGGTGCGCCCACGCCCTCGCGCACCCAGCGCTCCTCCTCCACCTGCTCCTCGAGGTCGGTGACGCGGATGCGCTGCGGGCGCCCGGCGTCCAGCGCGGCCTCCACGGCGGCGCCGATGTCGTTCGTGTGGATGTGGCAGTTCCACATGCCCTCCCCGCCCACCACGACGATGGAGTCGCCGATGCCGGCCCACACCTCCTTGAACGCTGGAATGGACTCGTCCGGCGCGGCGAGGAGGTACATGACCTCGTAGCGCAGGTCGCTCACGGCGTCGTGCGCCGCGCCTTCGGCGTCAGGCCCCGGGTTCCCGCCGTGGGCGCCGACGCCCCAGGACCCGGCCGCAGCCGAGCCGTTGCCGGTCAGGGCCGACAGGTCCGGTAGGGGGACCCCCGACGGCTCGGGGAGGGGGCGGCCGTCGAGGACGAGGAGGAACGCATCGAGCAGGAGCAGGAAGCCGGCCCCGCCGGCGTCGACCACGCCGGCCTGCTTCAGGACGGGGAGCATGTCGGGCGTGCGGGCCAGCGCGTCGGCCGCCTCGCCCCGGGCGCCCTCGATGACCCCCACCAGCCCCGCACCCCCGGCCCCGCCCGCCGCACCCTCGGCGGCGGCCGAGGCGACGGTGAGGATGGTGCCCTCGACCGGGCGCACCACGGCGCGCCGGGCGAGCTCGGCGGCGTGGGTCATGGCACTGACGAGCAGCTCGGGGCCGATGCCCGGCTCGGGTGCGCCCCCCATGCGCTCGCTCATGCCGCGCAGGATCTGGGACAGGATCACGCCGGAGTTGCCCCGGGCCCCCATGAGCGAGCCGTGCCCGATGGCCTTACACACCGCGGGCAGGCCCGAGCCCTCGACCACCTCCCGGAGCTCGGTCACGACCGCCTCCAGGGTGAGCGCCATGTTCGTCCCGGTGTCGCCGTCGGGCACCGGGTAGACGTTCAGGCGGTTGATGTCGGCCTGGTGCAACCGGAGGGCGTCGCGGTAGCCGCCCATCACGGCGCGGAGGTCCTCCGCGCCGAGGGTCGCCAGGGGGGCCATGGATGGGGATGCTAACCTTTAGGGCTGTTCTCGAAGGCCTGCCCGGTGCGCGCACCGCGGCCTCGACCGGGCCTCCACCAGGAAGGTTCTCCGAAAGGTTCTCCCATGGCATCCGTGTGCGACATCTGCGGCAAGAAGCCGTCGTTCGGCATGAACGTCAGCCACTCGCACCGCCGGACCAAGCGTCGGTGGAACCCCAACGTGCAGCGGGTGCGGGTCATGGTCGACGGCGCGCCCAAGCGCCTCCACGTGTGCACCTCGTGCATCCGCGCCGGCAAGATCGCCAAGCCGCCTCGCCGGAGCCGCGATCACGCGGCGGCCGAGGCTGGCTGAACCGTCTTTTGACGCTCTGACGCTCTGACGCTCTGACGCTCTGACGCGTTGACGTCCGACCCCGGACGGGGTCAGCCCATCGGGACCGAGGTCCAGGCCCCGTCGACCTACTGGCGCCGCTTCGTCCACGAGCGGCCGTCCCGGTAGTCCTCGAGGGCCGAGCCGTGCCCCCCCGAGGGATACCACCCCACCGGGCGCCCCATGGAGGACGAGGCCGGTTGCCCGTCCAGGACCCCGTAAAGATCGGGCCTCGCCCGGGGCTCACCGTCCGCCAGGTCACGGCCGATAGGGCCAGAGGGCCGAATGGGACCGGTCAGCCTAACCGGTGTTGCCAACCGAGGCGCCCGAGCTCCTGGTCGCCCAAGAGCCGCAGCTCCTGGTCCGGCAACGCGGTCCCGATCCGCAGCGGAATTCGCAGGTCCTGGGCCTCGAAGCGCTCCAGGAGTCCCGCCACGCCCGCCTCGGCCACGGCGAGCACCAACTCGTAGTCCTCGCCCCCGCCCAGGGCCTCGTCCAGGTTCGCCCCCGCCGCCACCGGCACCTCGTCGAGTCGGAACCCGACGCCGGACCCGTCGGCCAGGCGGTGGAGGTCCAGCGCGAGCCCGTCCGACACGTCGATCATGGCGCGCGCCCCGCACCGCCGGGCCAGGTCGCCCTCGCGCAGGCGCGCCACCGGACGGCGGTAGGCCAGCCCCAACGCTGCGGCCTGCTCGGCGGCATGACCCTCTGCGCCGGCCCGCAACTCCCGCAAGCCCGCCGCCGACCCCCCGCACGGCCCGGTAACGAGCAGGGCGTCACCCGCCACCGCTCCCGAGCGCGGGACAGGTCCGGGCCCACCGTCCGGGCCGGCATCCGTCCCTTCGACCGTCCCCAACACCGTGACGGCGACGACCAGCTCCGGCGACGACGACAGGTCACCGCCCACGATCGGGCATCCGCTCGCCGCGGACGCCTCGGCCACGCCGGCCATGACGCCGAGCGCGACCTCCCCGTCGCCGGCGCCTCCCGGCACGCAGAGCGCAATGAGTGCACCCAATGGCGCAGCGCCCATGGCGGCGAGGTCGCTGAGCGCGCCCATGAGCGCCTTCCACCCGACATCACCGGGACTGCAGACTGAGAGGTCGACGTGGACGCCCGCCACCACGCTGTCGACCGAAACCACCAGCTGACCTGCACCGGGCACCTGGATGAGCCCGGCGTCGTCTCGCAATCCGAAGGCCTCAATTCCGTTTTTGACGAGCCCGCGAATAAACTCGACCATCTCATCTTCAGCAAGAAGTGGCCCGTGCCGGGGTATGGGGGGTCCCACGGCACATGCCTAGCATTGGACCCCACCAAATCAGGCCGGACTAAAGGAGCTGATCCCCCCAACATGGCGCCCACGAAGAACCCGAAACTCTTGGCCTGGGTGGAGAAAGTTGCGGCGCTGACCACTCCGGACCGCGTCGAGTGGTGCGACGGATCGGCCGACGAGTACGACCGCTTGTGCCAGCAGCTGGTGGCCGCCGGCACGTTCACCAAGCTCTCCGACGCCAAGCGCGTCAACAGCTATTGGGCCCACTCTGACCCGGGCGACGTGGCCCGCGTCGAGGACCGCACCTTCATCTGCTCGGAGAAGGAGATCGACGCCGGCCCGACCAACAACTGGCGTGAGCCGGGCGAGATGCGCGAGTTCCTCGACGGCCTCTTCGCCGGCTGCATGAAGGG
Source organism: uncultured Acidimicrobiaceae bacterium (assembly GCA_963834405.1). Taxonomy (GTDB): domain Bacteria; phylum Actinomycetota; class Acidimicrobiia; order Acidimicrobiales; family RAAP-2; genus Bog-473. The sequence continues at coordinate 1,047,001 of CAWIBX010000007.1, forward strand.
CCGCACCATGTACGTCGTGCCCTTCTCCATGGGCCCGTTGGGCTCCGACATCGCGCACATCGGCGTGCAGCTGACCGACTCCGCGTACGTCGCGGTCTCCATGCGGATCATGACGCGCATGGGCACCGGGGCCCTGGAGGTGATCGGCGACGACGGCGAGTTCGTTCCCTGTCTGCACTCGGTCGGCGCACAGCTCGAGCCCGGCCAGCAGGACGTGCCCTGGCCCTGCAACGCGGACAACAAATACATCGTCCACTTCCCGGAGACCCGGCGGATCATCTCCTACGGGTCCGGGTACGGCGGCAACGCGCTGCTCGGAAAGAAGTGCTTCGCGCTGCGCATCGCGTCCGTCATGGCCCGCGACGACGGGTGGCTGGCCGAGCACATGCTGATCCTGAAGCTGACCTCGCCCGAGGGAGAGACCCGCTACGTCACCGGCGCCTTCCCGTCGGCCTGCGGCAAGACCAACCTGGCCATGCTCATCCCGACCATCGAGGGGTGGAAGGTCGAGACGGTGGGCGACGACATCTGCTGGATGAAGTTCGGCGCCGACGGCCGCCTCTACGCCATCAACCCCGAGGCCGGGTTCTTCGGCGTGGCGCCCGGCACGAACACCACCACCAACCCCAACGCCATCCTCACGCTCGACGGCAACTGCATCTTCACCAACACCGCCCTCACCGACGACGGCGACGTCTGGTGGGAGGGCATGACCGAGACCCCTCCGGCGCACCTCACCGACTGGAAGGGCAACGACTGGACGCCCGAGTCGGGCACGACGGCGGCCCACCCGAACGCCCGCTTCACCGCACCGGCGGCCCAGGACCCGGCGATCGCGCCGGAGTGGGAGGACCCCCGGGGCGTCCCGATCAGCGCCATCCTCTTCGGCGGACGTCGCGCCTCGGTGGTGCCGCTGGTGTTCCAGTCCAACGACTGGGAGCACGGCGTGTTCCTCGGCTCCATCATGGCGTCGGAGACGACGGCCGCCCAGACCGGCGCCGTCGGCAACCTGCGCCGCGACCCCTTCGCGATGCTGCCGTTCTGCGGCTACAACATGGCCGACTACTGGGGCCACTGGCTGCGCATCGGCGCCACGGCGCCGCAGCGGGACAGGCTGCCCAAGATCTTCTACGTCAACTGGTTCCGCAAGGACGCCGACGGCAAGTTCCTCTGGCCCGGCTACGGCGAGAACTCCCGCGTCCTGGAGTGGATCTTCAAGCGGGTGGACGGCGGCGCCGAGGCGGTCGACACGCCGATCGGGTCCGTGCCGGCGGCCGACGCCATCGACATAGAGGGGATCGACGTGTCCCGCGAGGACATGGAGGAGCTGCTGCGAGTGGACATCGAGGGGTGGCGCAACGAGGTGCCGCTCATCCGTGAGTACTACGCCAAGTTCGGCGAGCGGCTCCCCGGCGAGCTGTCCGAACAGGTCGACTCCCTCGAGAAGCGCCTGGGCTAGCCATTAGCTCAGAGATCCCTGTAGATGGCTTCCACCATCTGCGCCTGCTCATCCGTGACCGTGAGCACCCCCGACCACCGCTGGGAACGGCTGACTATCGACGGCCCGGGACCACCGGATGGGCGTTAGCTGCTAGCCAAACGTCCACCGTCGACGGCCTTCAGCCGTCAGGAGTCGACCAAAGTTCAGTCCCGGGAAGTGGGACGCAGCAGCCGGGATGTCTGAGCCTTCGAGCTCTCTGGCGAGAGCTTCACGCGACCGCTGCGCGAGCTGTTTGTCGACGTCACCGATCATCTCCCAGTCGTCGCTGAGGAGCTCGGCGGGACAATGCACGACGTCACCGAGAAGCATGGCTCGCTCGGTTCCTGAAGAAATGACAATGACGGTGCTGCCGGGCGTATGGCCAGGAGCGCTGCGCACGTCAACGCCGGGCAGGATCGTCCCGTCCTCGCTCCAAGTCTCAAGTCGGTCCAAAATCGGGGGAAGCAAAAACGACGAGCCTCGACCTCCCATCCACGAGACAGCGAAGCTGTCATCGTGCGGATTGGCGCCCATGAAGAATTCCCAGTCCGCCTCGTGGCATCGGTACGTGGCTTCGCCGAAGAGGCGGCGTTCTCCGTCGGTGGCCCATCCGATGTGGTCGAAATGGAGATGGGTCAATACCACGTCTGTAACGTCCGAAGGCTGGACTCCTAAGGCGGCCAGGTTCCTCATGAACATCCCGGTCCGGTCCGGATCTGCATTTGGGCCTATCCCAGTGTCCACGAGGGCAAGACTTTCACCACTGCGCACGAGGAAACCACCCATTTCGATGGGCAGCATTCCGTCGTCGTCCAAGAACTGGGAGTGCTGGATCCAATCTTGGTCGGTCTTGTTGAAAAGAGCCGTCGCAGGCACTGGAAGACTCCCGTCCGAGACGCCCTCTATCGTCACGGCCCCTATCTGCATCGTGCCGACCATAGTGCCGAAGGTGCCCTTGTACCCCGGGATGGGTTGCCACCGTTCGGGAAAACGGGGACACCCTCACCGAGGGCAACTGCGCTGTCTCAGAACGCGCCGGACATGGGTATCGACTGACCTGACGGACGAACAGGAGGATGCACCCCATGTCGCCTCTTCGCAGCTTCGATCATGTCGGCATCACGGTCGCGGACCTCGACACGGTGACCGGCTTCTTCGCGGGGCTGGGCTTCGAGATCGAGGGCCGGACGATCCTGGAGGGCGAGTTCCTGGATACTGTCGTTGGGATACCGAACTCCCGTACGGAGATGGTCATGCTGCGGCCTCCGGACGGAGGAACCGGGCTGGAACTGGCGACCTTCATCCGCCCCCGCCACGAACCGGGATCGCCCGGCGCCATGGCCAACGAACTGGGGCTGCGCAGCGTGGCGTTCGAAGTAGACGACCTTCAGGGGGTCCTCGACCGGCTCGCAGCAGACGGCTACCAGCTGGTCGGCGGCGTCGGTCAGTACGAGGGCATCTGGCGCATGGCGTCTGTGCGCGGACCCGAAGGGATCATCGTGTCCTTGGCCCAGCGCATCACAGGCCGTTTCTGACCGTTCGCTCCAAGATTCCGAGCGTGGCGCGCAGGGCCGACTCGGGCACGATCGGGAAGCGGTCCTGAATGTCGTCGCTCACCTTCGACCAGTCGTAGTAGGACGTCACATTAGTGACCCCATCGTCCCCGCTCTCCAGGCGGTAGCCATAGAAGTGCGCAACCGGAATATCGGGCCCGAGATCCCACGCGATCTCCTTGTCGCGCTCGAAGACGATGATGTGCACCGTCACGTCGTACTTACCAAGCGGGTAGTCGTTGAGCGACTCGCGGTCCATATGGATGACGAACGTGTCGCCTACCTTTTCCGCCGGATCGCCGGTGAAGTCCTGCAGCATCCCGGAAGCGTCGATGGCCACGTGGCCCGCCGGGGTACGCAAGACGTCGAAGATCGCGGCGGGGGACGCCGGGATAGGGCGGGTCACTTCGATGCGGTTCGACAGGAACACGGTATCGGGCATGTGGGACTCCTCATTTGATTTGAACGGGCTCGGCGGCCGCCGTGGGGTGCCAGCATCGCGCGCCGACGTCGCGGGCCGCCGCCGTTCGCAGCTCCAGCCGTTTGGGAACCCGCGGCGTCGTGCTGCAGTATCGGTGGTGACCAGCCACCAGCAGCCCGACCCCGGGTGGGCGCCTCGGCCGGAAATGGAACCCGCTGCACTCGCTTAGTCAGGGCGAGGCAGACGTCCAGTCCCAGGGCGCCGCGTAAGAACGGTCGTCGCTGGGCTTTGGTCGACGGGTATCATGAGATCAGTCAGGGCGAGGTAGAAGAACGCGCAGAAGGGGCCTTCGGGCCCCTTCTGCGCGTTCGAGATCCGAGTGCCAGTGAGATTCGGGGTGTCCCCGGGACTCTGGATACCCTCTCGCCCCGCCCTCGCCTTCGTGTGAACGGATTGCACGTTCGAGAAATGGCTGAGACGTTCGGGGTCTCGTCAATCTGGTTCTCTCGCTACATTGAGGTCTTGACCACGACGAGAGGATTCCGATGTCGTCAATCTCGGAGCCGGAGCATCTCAGCAGCCATCATCGAGACACCCTGCAACAGATCTTTCAGCAAAAGACGAACTACAACGTCGAATGGCACGATGTCGTGTCATTGCTCAACGCTGTCGGATCCATCGAACAACAGCACGACGACATGTTTCTGTTCCGTCTCGGCCAAGAGACCGAGGTTCTCCGGCGTCCGAGTGGCAAGGACATTGACGGGCAACAACTCGTCGACTTGCGCCGAATACTGACGAGCGCCGGCTACGACACCATGGCTGCGGAGCTTGAAGACAAGGGCAACGAACCCTGAAAGGGCCGACAACGAGCTCTCTCGAAAGTGTTGGGTGACGTGCTCCAATGCCACGCGTCTGTCCACCGGACGCTACCGTGCGTGCAGCGGACCGAAAGGGCGATTGCTCGAGATCGGAGACTTGAGGATGACCACCAAATCTGACTTCACGGCTGAGGAATGGCATCTGATCCTAGAAGCGCCACCGACTGCTGGCCTGATCGTGGTGACCGCCCAACGAGGAGGTTCGTTTCGCGAGACCATCGCCATGGCGAAGGCCTACGTCGAGGCACGCAAACAGCACGGCGACAACGAGCTTCTCGATGAGATCGTCGCAACGAAACCTGAACGGGATCACACGCACTATCACTCGGCCGAAGAGCTGAAGCAGCACGGATTGCAACATCTACGCGATGCGGTCGCGCTGCTTGCGACCAAGGCCGCACCGGAAGAGGTCGAAGAATATCGCCGGTTCATCGTCACGCTGTCGCACAAAGTCGCAGCGGCCCACCGCGAGCATGGTCAAGAAATCAGCGAGTCCGAGCAGGCGGCGATCAACGACATCACACAAGCCCTCAACGCGACCGTCGGCTAGGCGGTCTTACCGAGAGTCGGCCTTCGGTCGACGCCGGGACCGTGACCAGGACACTCAGGCCCGCCCCCCCGCCTCTCCCATTTCGCCGCCGACATCCCGGCGCGCGTCCCGCCGCACACCCCGCACGTCGCGCCGCACATCCCGGACCCGCCGCACACCCCCCACGTCCCCCGCATCGCGCACCCCGCCCACGCCCCCACCCGCGTCCCGCATGTCCCGCCGCGCAAGATGTGGCGTACGGGCGGCCCGCCGCCCCGTCACGTAGGACAGCCCGCCCAGCCCGGCCAGCACCGCCATCGTGGCGTCGCCCTGGGGCAGGGTGAAGACGACCACCAGCGGGATCAAGGAGCCCACCACCCAGACCAGCTGCTGGCGCATGCCGAAGCGCGCGAAGGCCCGGCCCTGGGCGGACAACGGGATGTAACGCTGGGTCATCGCGTCGAAGGACGGCTGGGCCACCGCCCCGCACAGGCCCACCATGAAGGCCAGCACCACCTGCGCGAACAACGTCCCCCACACGGCACAGCCGGCCGCCGTCACCGCGATGAGCCACAACGACGACAGGAGCAGCTGCTGTTCGGTCATGCGCTTGCGCAGCCGGCCGACCAACACCAGACCCACGATCGCCCCCACACCGGTGCCCGCCAGAACCAACCCGTACCACCAGAGCCCCACCCCCTTCATGCGGCGGAGCCCGAACGCGAGCATGAAGGTCATGAACCCCGTGAGCCCGCGCACGATGCACATGGCCGTCAGCCCGAGCAACACCTCCGGATTGGCGATCGGCTGCAGCCGCAGCAGGTCCTGTTCGCGAGCGAGCGCCTCGCCGGGTGCGCCGAACTCACGCACCCGGGTCTCGGTGTCGGTCCAGAGTTTGTCCGCCTTGCCTCCCGAGAGCACGGGCAAGCGCGCCCCCGCCACCGCCGCGCCGACGAACACCAGGGTGGCGAAGATCAGCACGGCCGGCGATCCCGAGATCTTGTAGAGGATCACCGCCGGGATGGAGGCGACGAAACCGGCGATCGTCCCCAGCAGCGTGAGCCGCGCGTTGAGCGTCGCGTACCCCGCCTGCTCCGCCGTCTCGGCCCCGTCAACCCCTTCCGCCCCATCGGCACCCGCAGCACCCGCAGCACCCGCAGCACCCGCAGCACCCTCCGGATGGGACCCGCTCAGCGCCGCCATCTCGGGCACCAAAGCACCCTTCGTCACCACATAGAGCTTCTGGCACACGAGCACCAGGAAGGCCAGCGGGAACAGCAGCAGGCTGTGGAGGTGCGTCGCCATCAGGGGACACAGCACGGCCTGCCCGATCGCCGACGCCACGACCATGAGCCGACGCGCCCCCCGGCTGCGGTCGATCAAGGGCCCGAGCAGCGGCGAGACGATGGCGAAGGGGGCGATCGTGAAGAGCAGGTACAGCAGGATCTTGTGGTCGGCCGCGTCCGGTGAAATGGAGAAGAACAAAGAACCCGCCAGCGAGATCGTGACCACCGTGGCGCCGCCGAGCATGGCGCACTGGACCAGGGACAGGCGCCCGATCGGGTGGGCCTGGTCGAACAGGTCCTTCTGGGCCTGTCGCGCCATGTCCTTGAACTGCTCGATCCTCGAGGACCTCGCCACCAGGCCAATGTACGGTGTGTCGTGACCGTGCATGCGTACGTCCTGATCCAGACGGACATCGGCCGGGCGGCGCACGTGGCCGAGCAGGTCAGCGCCGTCGAAGGCGTGGTGACGTGCGAGGCGGTGACCGGTCCCTACGACGTGATCGCCCAGGCGGAGGCGCCGTCCATGGACGACCTCGGGCGCATGGTCGTCCGGGACATCCAGCAGATCGAGGGCATCACCCGCACCATCACCTGCCCCGTCGTCAAACTCTGAGCCGACGCAATCCCGGCCCGCTCCAACGGGGGTGACCCACCACATCGCGGTGCCCAAATCCGCGTGTGGCGACCGATCCGCGCAACTTTCCGACAACTTCTGACGCAGCCGGATTGCACCCCATCCGAGGGGGTATGGCACCCCCCGCCATAGGCCGTCCTTGGGAAGGGGAGCGAATCCAATGTCTGCTGCGTTGCCGCGGCATGGGCGCGTCCACGCGCTCATGCCGCTCGTCTACGTCGCCGTCATCGCAGTCGTCGTGAGCCAACTGGTCACCATCAGTTCTTCTGCACCGCTCCGGCACGCCGGCCACGCCGCACAGGCGGCCGACGGCTCCCTCACCGAACACTTTGCGAGCGACGTGCACGGCCCCTTACGCCAGACGACCGTGCACACACCGCTGAGCACGACCACGACGACGACCACCACGACGACGACCACCACGACGACGAGCACCACGACGCCACCGGCGCCCACCACGACAACCACGCAACCGCCGCCGCCACCACCACCCCCACCGCCTCCGCCGCCGCCTCCGCCTCCGCCTCCGCCGCCGCCCGCACCGACCGCGTCCGCCAGCAGTGGCGTCCCGCCCATCGGCCAGGCCACGGCTTCCGGCTGCGCCGCGGCCGTCGCCTACGACACCGCGTACGCGTACCCGGGATTCAGCGTGGAGTGCCCGGGCAACGCAGAGGGGAAGCAGGCGATGACCTGTTGGAACGAGCCCGGGATCTGCCCCGGCCAGATGGTCATCGTGATCGCCGACGCCTGCCCGGCCGCCTACATGAACGAGGCATCGAACTCGTGGGTGCTGGTGGGCGCGGCCACCGCGCCCATCGACCCGTACGGGAGCTGCGGCTAAGCGGCAGCGACCTGCAGCGAGCCCAGCGAGCTCAGCTCAGCTGAGCGCCCCCGACTCGCGCAGCTTGGCGATCGCGCCCTCGTCCACGCCCCACTCGACCAGCCCCGACACCGTGTCCGCCCCCGGCGGCGACGGCGGCGACGAGATCACCGACGGCGTCCGCGAGAAGCGGGGCGCCGGCGCCGGCTGCACCGCGCCGTCGACCTCCACAAAAGTGGAACGCGCCACGTTGTGCGGGTGCTGGTGCGCCTCCCACGGCGACAGCACCGGCACCACGCAGGCGTCGGTCCCGTCGAACACGGCCGACCACTCGTCCCGCGTCTTCGTGCGAAACACCGACGCGAAGCGCTCCTTCATGGCCGGCCACTCGTCGCGCGCCATCTGCCCCGGCACACTCGGGTCGCCCTCCAGCCCCAACCCACGGATCAACTCGGCGTAGAACTGCCCCTCGATCCCGCCGACCGCCATCCACTGCCCGTCCCCCGTCTCGTAGACCTCGTAGAAGGGCGCGCCGGTGTCGAGCATGTTCGAACCGCGCGACTCGTTCCAGAGGCCGTGCCGGCGGAAGGCGTGGATCATCGTCATCAGGCACGCTGCGCCGTCCACCATGGCGGCGTCGACCACCTGGCCCTCGCCCGAGCGGGCGGCCTCCAACAACGCGGCCACCATGCCGAAGGCGAGCAGCATGCCGCCGCCCCCGAAGTCGCCCACCAGGTTCAACGGCGGCACCGGCGGCTCGTCGGCCCGCCCCAGCGGCCACAGAGCCCCGCCGACGGCGATGTAGTCGATGTCGTGCCCGGCCATCATCGCCATCGGACCGTCCTGGCCCCACCCCGTCATGCGCCCGTAGACCAGGCGCCGGTTGCGGGCCCAGCAGTCCTCGGGCCCCAGCCCCAGCCGTTCCGCCACCCCGGGGCGGAACCCCTCTATGAACCCGTCCGCCTCCTCCACCAACCCCAGCACCAGCTCGAGCGCGTCCGGGTGCTTGAGGTCGATCCCCACCGACGGCCGCGACCGGTTCAAAAGATCCCAGTACGACCCGGCCCCCGAGGCGGCGAACGCCTCCCCCGCCTCGACCGCGCCCTTGGGCGCCCGCTCCAGGCGCAGCACCTGGGCGCCGGCGTCGGCGAGCATCATGCAGGTGAAGGGGGCGGGACCGATCCCCGCCAGCTCGATGATCTTGATCCCCCGCAGCGGCCCCGTTCGCTCTCCGTCGGTCATCGCAGGATCGTGACCCGGGCCGGCCGCAACGGTCAAGCTGGTGGGCGTGCCGACGGCCCGCGCCCCTGGACGCGTCACCCTCATCGGTGACCACACCGACTACAACGAGGGCCTGTCGCTGCCCATGGCCATCGACCTGGCCACCGAGGTCACGTTCACCCCGAGGCCCGACAGCTTCCTGGTCGGGGTCGACTCGGACCAGTTCCCGCACCAGCCGCTCGAGATCCCTTTGGGTAGGGCCACCGCCCCGGTTCCCCCCGAGGCCCTCCTGGCGGCCGGCCTCCTGCGCCAGTGGCCACCCTCCACCGGCGGCGCCATCACGGTCAAGAGCACCGTCCCCGTGGGGGCGGGGCTCTCGTCGAGCGCCGCCTTCTCGGTGGCCCTCCTGCTCGCGCTGGGGCATCCGGCCGACCCCATCACCCTGGCCCGCGGCTGCCAGGAGGCGGAGCGGCTGGCCGGTTCCCACGTCGGCCTGCTCGATCCGATCGCCATCACCGCCGCCACCCCCGCCCACGCCCTGCACATCGACTTCGCCACGCTCGAGTACCGCCCGGTCGCCCTGCTCGAGGAGGCCGCCTTCGTGGTCGTGCACAGCGAGGCGCCCCGGCTGCTGACCGAGTCGCCCTACGCCCAGCGCCGGGCCGAGTGCGACACCGCCGCCAACATCCTGGGCCGGCCGCTCGGCCTCTGCGACCTGGGCGACCTGAGCGAGCTGGCCGACCCCGTGCTGCGCCGCCGGGCGCGCCACGTCGTCACCGAGTGCGCGCGGGTGCGCGAGGTGGAGCGCCTGTTGGGCCGGCGCAACCTGGCCGGCGTCGGCGCGGTCATGACCGAGGGCCACCGCAGCCTGGCCGGCGACTACAAGGTGTCGGTGCCCGCCGTGGACGAGCTCGTCGACCACCTGCTGGCGCAACCCGGCGTGTACGGCGCCCGCATGACCGGCGGCGGGTTCGGCGGCTGCGTCATCGCGCTGTGCGCGCCCGGCTCGCCCGCGCTCGACCCGGCGGCCCATGCGCCGCGGCGGGCCTGGCGGGTCAGTCCGTCTGCCGGCGCAGCGCTGCTTGCGACGTAGCGACGAGCGCGTCGAGCACGCCCAGCGCGCGCCCGCTGTCGAGCGACTCCGCCGCCAGCTCCATTCCCGCCGCCAGGTCGTCCACGCGCCCCGCCACCATGAGCGCGGCCGCCGCGTTGAGCACGCCGATGTCGCGGCGCGGGCTCACCTCGCCCTCGAGGACGCTGCGGATGACCCGCGCGTTGAAGGCGGCGTCGCCGCCCTTCAGGTCGGCCATCGTCGACGGCACGATGTCCAGCTCTGTCGGGTGGACCCGCCAGGACGAGACCTCGAAGGCGCCGGCTTCGTCGCGCCGCCCCTCGAGCACATCGGCCGGCGACGTCACGCTCAGCTCGTCCAGCCCGTCGTCGGCGTGCACGATGAACGAGCGCCGGCTCCCCGTGGCGCCGAAGACCCTCGCCATGATCGGCGCCATGGCGGGGTCGCTCACGCCGACCAGCTGGTGGCGCACGCGGGCCGGGTTGGTGAGCGGCCCGAGGAAGTTGAAGACGGTCGGCACGCCGAGCTCCTTGCGCACCGGACCGACGAACCGCATGGCCGGGTGAAAGCGCTGGGCGAAGCAGAACCCCATGCCGGCCTCGGCCACACACCGCGCCACGCCTTCCGGCCCGACCTCAATGGCGACGCCCAGCGCCTCGAGCACGTCGGCCGTCCCGACCGACGACGACGCGGCGCGGTTGCCGTGCTTGCACACCGGCACCCCCGCGCCGGCCGTGATGAACGCGGCCAGCGTGGTGACGTTGATGCTGGCCAGCCGGTCGCCGCCCGTGCCGACCAGGTCGACGACGATCGCCTCGTCCTCCACGGGCAGCGGGCAAGGGACCGCGGCGTCGACCATGGCCCGGGCCAGCCCGGTGACCTCATCGGCGGTCTCCCCCTTGGCGTGGAGCAGGGTCAGGAACGAGCCGACCTGCGCCGGGGTGGCCTCGCCGGCGAAGACAACGCGCATCGTCTCCTCCGCTTGCTCGATGGTCAGCGACTCCCGGCGCGTGAGGGTGGCCAGGACGTCGGGCCAGCTCCAGCTCAACTCAATTCCACCAGAGGTCCCGGTCGAGCACGCCCCGGGCGATGAGGCCGAGCTGCACCTGCGAGGTGCCCTCCACGATGGTCAGCTGCTTGGCGTCGCGGTACCACTGCTCGGTCGGGTGGTCCTCCATGTAGCCGGCCGCCCCGAGCAGCTGCACCGCCAGCGACGAGGCGCGCACGGCCAGCTCGGTGGCGTGGTACTTGGCCATGGAGAGGTACGGGACGTACTCCTTGGTGAACTTGCCCTCGTCGGCCAGGACGGCGGCCCGGTAGGTGAGCAGGCGCGCCGCCTCTATGTCGACCGCGCACTTGGCTATCTCCCACTGAATCCCCTGGAAGTCCGCGATGGTCTTGCCGAACGCGGCCCGCTGCTGCACGTACTCGGTGGCGTACATGAGCGCGCCCTCGGCCAGCCCGATGCCGCGGGCGGCGACGATGGGACGCATGGCGTTGAGCCCGAGCATGGCGAGGCGGAAGCCGCCCACCTCGCCGATGACGTTGTCGGCGGGGACGTGGACGTCGGTGAGGACGAGCTCGCCCGTGTCGACCCCGCGCACGCCCATCTTGTGGTCGGTGCGTCCGACGTCGACGCCGTCCCAGGCGCGCTCCACGATGAAGGCCGTCACCGAGTTGTGGGCCCGGCTGGCCGGGTCGGACGTTTTGGCGAAGACGGTGTACCAGTCGGCCTCGCGCACGCCGGACATCCAGCACTTGGTGCCGTTGAGGATCCAGCCGCGCCCGGCGGCGCCCTCCTCTGGGACCGCCCGCGTCCGCATGCCCATGACGTCGCTGCCGGCCTGGGGTTCGGACAGCCCGAAGGCGGCGCGCAGCGTGCCGTCGCAGATGCCGGGCAGGTAGTGCTTCTTCTGCTCCTCGGTGCCGGCGATCATGACGGGGCCGGTGGGTAGCCGGGTGAGCAGGAGCATGAGCGCGGCGGTGTTGGAGTACTTGGCCACCTCCTCGACGGCCAGGGCCAGGCCGAGGATGCCCGCCCCCGAGCCGCCGTACTCGGGCGGGATGCACAGCCCGAGCAGCCCGGCGTCGCGGAAGGCCTCGAAGAGGTCCTGGGGGTAGGCCGACTCCTTGTCGATGGCGCGGGCGCGCGGCTGCACCTTGTCCTGGGCCAGGCGCCGCACCGTCGCCTGGAGCTCCTGCAGCTCTGCGGGCAGGTCGAAATGCATCGGGCGCAGGCTACCGGACGCCCCGGCCAGGTATTTTTTGGTTCTTGACCGACGACGAGCCTGAACAGCTCCCCCCGTTCCCGGGTTCCGCCGCTGACGCCGTGGTGGCGGAGGACCCGCACATCTACACCCGGGGCGAGCTCCAGGCCCAGCGGCGCAAGGCGGCCAAGAAGGAGCGCAAGCACCAGCACCGCTGGCGCCGGCGCATCCTGTGGACCGCGGGCTGCCTCGTCCTCGTCGTGGCGCTCGGCGCGGGCGGCCTCTACGAGTACGTCAACTACCGCTACGACCAGATAAAGAAGATCCACTCCAAGCACCTGGTGGCCGACGCGCCGCCGGGGCAGCCCTTCACCATGCTCCTGGTCGGCTCGGACACCCGCGCCTTCGTCTCGAACCCGACGCAGCAGAACGCGTTCGGCAGCTCCTCCGGCCAGGGCGGCCAGCGCAGCGACGTCACCATGCTCGTGCGCTTCGTCCCGGCGACCAAGACGGTCACGGTCCTGTCCGTCCCGCGCGACCTGTGGGTGGACATCCCCGGCAACATCAACGGCGTCTCGGGCATGAACCGCATCAACACCGCCTACAACAACGGGCCGGACCTGCTGATCCAGACGATCGAACAGGTCCTCGGGGTGCCGGTCAACCACTACGCCGCGGTCGACTTCCCCGGGTTCCAGGGCATGGTGCAGGCGCTGGGCGGCGTCACCATGGACTTCCCCACCGAGGTGAAGGACCAGCTGTCGGGCCTCAAGATCACCACGCCTGGTTGCCAGGTGGTCGACGGCGCCACCGCGCTGGAGCTGGTGCGGGCGCGGCACCTCTACTACATGCAGGACGGCGAATGGATGTACGACGGGCAGTCCGACTTCAGCCGGATCCAGCGCCAGGACGCCTTCTTCCGCGCCTTGCTGGACAAGCTCGCGACCGTGGGCTTCAACCCATTGACGATCAACTCCTTCATCGGCGCCGCCGTCGGCAACCTCACCATCGACGACACGCTGAGCAAGAGCGACCTCTACAACATCGCCACCGAATTCCACGGGTTGCCCTCCTCGCACTTCGTCACCGAGACGTTGCCCACCACCGAGTACGTCACCTCGGGCGGCGCCGACGTGCTGAAGGAGGCCGAGCCGTACGCGTTCGAGATGCTCGAGAGGTTCAAGAACCTCGGCGTGACGCCGCTCAGGACGCCACCCACGGCGCCGACCACCGGCACGACGACGCAGCCCGCCGAGGCGCACAACCTGGTCGACGTCGACGTGCTGAACGCCTCGACCGTGGGCGGCATCGCGCACACCACCGCCAGTGCTCTCAGCGCCAAGGGCTTCACGGTGACCGGCATCGGCGACGCGGCGGCGCCGATTCAGAACGGGGACGCGTCGCAGATCCTCTACGGCCCGTCGGGCTACCAGGCGGCGCTGACGTTGGCCTCGGTGCTGAGCGGCCCGGTGACCGAGGTCCCCGACTCCAGCCTGAGCGGCCAGCACGTGACGCTCATGGTGGCGGGCTCGCAGCTGACCGTGTCGGGCAGCACCGGCAATACCGGCAACACCGGCAACAGCGGCAACACCGGCGCCGGCATCACCACGACGACCACCACGGTGCCGGGCGAGACGACGACCACGTCGACCATCCCGGCCGACGTCGTGACCAACACCCAGCCCGAGCCCTGGAACCCCTACCCCTGCACCCTGGGAACGGCGCAGGCGGGCGCGACGACGACCACCACCAAGGCGCCGGCCAAGAAGGGGTAGCGCTACAGGACTAGGCGGACTTGCGGCGCTGGCGCACGATCCGCCGGCGCTCCCGCTCGGTCGTGCCGCCCCAGACGCCCTCACGCTCGCGGTGGGCCAGCGCGTGCTCCAAGCACGCCTGGCGGACCGGGCATTCGGCGCAGACAGCCTTGGCCTCGGCCGCGTCGGCCTCGTCCTCCGTGACCGGGTAGAAGATCTCGACGTCGAGACCCCGGCAGGCGGCTTGCTTGCGCCACGTGGTGGCGATCATGGGAAACACTTCCTCAGGTAACTCACAAAGGCGGATATGTACATTCGCCCAGGTCGGGGGCCCTTTTGGCCGCGAAGCCGCCGGCGCCGATCCCGAATTCGGCGAACAAAGAGTATGGCCTAGGACCCGGGCGCCTGTAAAGGCTTGCGCAACAGAATTGTCCCTGGTCAGCCCAGTGGGAGTGGCTTTGTTGTCCCCAGGAGGTCGGCCAGCAGCTCGCCCCGGACCGCCGGCGACAGGACGGTCTCGGCCTCGTAGGCCGGGTGGGTCGAGACCAGGGTCACCTGTTGGGCCTTCTCGAACTCCGCCACCTGGGCTTCGGAGAAGCCGAAGCGCAGGTAGTGCACGGCCGGGGTGGTGCTCTCGCGGGTGAGGGCGACCCGATGCTCCATCCCGACCAGGCGGGGCAGCCACTCCCGCAGCGCCCTAAACGGACGGTCGGATTGGCAATGAGGACCAGCCACCCCAGCTATCCGACGGTGACGAGGTTTCCCGCCCTTCTCAGCGCCCGGCCGCGGCTTCCAGCTCGCGCATCCGGAAGAGCGCCGAGAGCCGGATCCCCTCGGCAGCGGCGACGTCGGCACCACCGCCCTCGCGGTCGATCACGCAGAGCGCCTCCTCCACCACGGCCCCCTCGGCGCGCAGGTCCTGCGTCGAGAGCACCAGCTGGCCGCCGGTCGTCACGACGTCCTCTATGACGAGGAGGCGCCGGCCCGCCACCTCGCCGCCCTCGCACAACCGCTCGGTGCCGTACTTTTTGGGTTCCTTGCGCACGAAGAAGGCGGGCAGCCCGGTGACGGACGAGAGCATGGTGGCCAGGGGGACGCCGCCCAGCTCCAGGCCGGCCAGGCCCTCAGTCCCGGGCGGGACGTGCGGGACGAGCGCGTCGACGATCTCCTTGAGCAGCGCGGGGTCCGACTCGAAGCGGTACTTGTCGAAGTAGTGGTCAGCCGTGCGCCCGGAGCGCAGGACGAAGGAGCCGGAGAGGTATGAGGTGGCGAAGACTCGCTCGGCCAGCGTCACGGCCTCATTCTGCCCGGCACCGCCCCCAGGCGCCGCCGAGGAGAAGCTCCTTACGCCGCGTCGTCCCCTTGGACGTGCGCGTGCCCCAGACGGAAGCGCAGGTGGCCGCGGCAAAGCATGGTGTCGCCCAGGGCCCAGTTCGCACTCATGTAGGGGCGGTCCAGCGTGGCGCAGTCCTTGCAGAGCAGGCCATGGATGCCCTCGACCTCGCTGATGAGACGCGACAGCTCGTGGAGCTCGGCGGAGCTCATGATGTCGGCCCGGCAGCGGTTCCACAGCTGGCTCAGGCGCATCTCGGCGCGCAGCTCGTGCTCCGATCCCCGCTCGGAGAACAGCACCGGGGCCGTCTCCCCGGGCGCCCCGGCCGCCTCCTGTGCGCCGGAAGACGCAGACCAGGCCGTCTCGGACCAGAAGCGCCGGCGCAGCTCGCGCGGCACGATGCTGAAGGTGTACGCCTCCTCGTCGTCCCAGGCGTCGTCGTACAGCTCCATGGCGGTGGTCCCCCTCTGACACCCGGAACGGCGCGCGTAGACGCGTCGAAATCCGTGTGCTCCCCCTCGGGCCCGATCCCCCGATGCCGGCGGGTCAGACCGCTTTGGGGGACAATCGGCAGCCCGCAACCGCCGCTGAAGCGATTTCAGGTGGCGGGACGGTGGCCCGGGCCCCCGCCACCCAATCCGCCCTCACCAAGATAATTCTCGCATTCCGTCACCGTGTGCCCGGTGAAGCCAATCTGCATTGGGCTTGCCCTACTGGAAACCCGCCGCTTCCAGTAGGCCCCATCTGCTAGTTGGTAGGGGCCCACTACTGGCTTTGAGCGAAAAGCAGTAGGCGAAGCCCAATGCTCAATGCCATGCCCCCACAGCGGGACTCCCAGTGCCCATCCGACGGCCCAGCCGGTCACTCCAGCACCCACCCGAGCACCACGCGGCGTCCCCCGTCGCAGGCCGCGATCTCCCAGGCCTCGGGCGTCCAGCGGAACACCGCGTCCTGGCCGTATGCCGAGCCCAGACGTCGGGCGTCCGCCTCGGTCAGCCCGCCGACCGCGATGCCCTCCTCGCGGCGGCCGGTCTCCGGGTCGACACCGACGGCGTGCCACAGCGCGTCGGTGAGGCGGCGCATGTCGGCCTCCAACGACAATTGCCGCCCGCGGTTCTCCTCGGGGGAGGGACGCGCGTTGCCGGGGTCCCAGGCGGTCATGACGAAGACGGCCGCGTCCGTATCCCACGGCCACGCCCCGGCCGCGCCCGCAGGCGCCGCGCGTACGGTGAGTGTCCTCCGCGGCCCCGCGATCTCGACGACGGTGCGGGCGTAGCCGGCCCACCGGTCCTCGGGCGAGAGCACAGGACCCGGCATCGCCCGCACGCTACGCGCCTCTCGTTGCATCGTCTCGGATCACGCGCGCGCGGCGCCGGCCTGCCCGGATGGGTGTCGCGGCCGATGTGGCAGGCTGGACCGGTGCACCCCTTCCGCCGCGACGACGCGCTGCGCCGCCTCGCCGACGAGGAGTTCGACGTGCTGGTGGTGGGGGGTGGCGTCACCGGCGCGGGCGTGGCGCTCGATGCCGCTAGCCGGGGTCTCCGGACTGCCCTCGTCGAGAAGGGCGACCTCGCCTCCGGCACCTCTTCGAAGTCCTCCAAGATGGTGCACGGGGGCATCCGCTACCTCCAACAGCGCGAGTTTCGGCTCGTCTACGAGAACCTCGCCGAGCGCCAGCGGCTGCTCGACAACGCCCCCCACCTCGTCTCCCCGCTCCCCTTCCTGATCCCGCTCTTCGGCCGCGACGACGTGGTGTCCAAGACGGTCGCCCGCTCCTACTCCAGCGCGCTGTGGCTCTACGACCTCACCGGGGGCTGGCGCATCGGCGAACGCCACCGCGAGGTCGACAAGCGGGAGGCGCTGGCCCACCTGCCCACGCTGAACACCGAGCACCTCGTCGCCGGCTTCCTCTACTTCGACGCGCGGGCCGACGACGCGCGGCTCACCCTCAGCCTGGCCCGCACGGCGGCCTTCGAATACGGGGCCGTCGTCGCCAATTACACCCCGGTCGTGCGCATGACCGGCGGGCCTTATGGAACCGTCACCGGCGCCACGGTGCGTCCCGTCCCCGGCGACGAGTCGTCGGACATCGCCGTGCGCGCCCGTGTCGTCGTCAACGCGACCGGCGTGTGGGCCGACACCGTGCGCGCCCTCGACGAGGGTGCGCACCCCGCCTCCATCCGGCCCGCCAAAGGCGTCCACGTGACGGTGCCCGCGGAGCGGCTGCCGTGCGACATCGCGGCCGTGATCCCCGTGCCCAAGGACCGCCGCTCCATCTTCGTCGTCTCGTGGCCCGGCACCCATCTCGTGTACCTCGGCACCACCGACACGGACTACACGGGCCCGCTCGACGACCCCGCCTGCACCCCCGAGGACGTCGACTACCTCCTGGACGCGGCCAACGCGATCACGACGTCACACCTCACC
The DNA here is from genome assembly GCA_963834405.1 of uncultured Acidimicrobiaceae bacterium. GTDB lineage: Bacteria > Actinomycetota > Acidimicrobiia > Acidimicrobiales > RAAP-2 > Bog-473. The sequence goes on from CAWIBX010000007.1 coordinate 1,064,619, forward strand.
CGGGCCGACGTGACCGGTGTCTGGGCCGGGCTGCGCCCGCTGCTGGCACCAACGGCCAAGGGCGGGCACGTCTCCGAGCGCACGGCCGACCTCTCGCGGCGCCACACTGTCGCGACGTCCCCTGAGGGGGTGGTCACCGTGACGGGCGGGAAGCTGACGACCTACCGGAAGATGGCCCAGGACACGGTCGACGCGGCCCTCCGGGTGCTCGGGGAATCACCGCGGCGCCGGCGCTGCGTGACCAAGTCCCTGCGGCTCCTTGGCGCGACGACACGCACCCGCGACCCGGTGGCGCTGGCCCAGCCCCAGGCGCGCCTGCTCGGCCGGTACGGGACCGACATGTCCGCCGTGGTGGCGCTGGCCGACGGGCGTCCCGAGCTGCGCGAGCCGGTCGTCGCCGGCCTCCCCTACACGGGGGCCGAGCTGGTCTACGCCGCCCGCGAAGAGATGGCCTGCACGCTCGACGACGTGCTGAGCCGGCGGACCCGGGCCCGCATCCAGCGGGCGCACGCGACCATGGCGGCCGCACCGGCCGCCGCCGCGCTGCTGGCGCCGGAGCTGGGCTGGGACGAGCGCGAGACGGCCGACCAGGTGGCCCGTTTCGTCGAGTCCTGCCAGAAGGAGCTCCTCACCGCCGGGCTCGAGCTGCAGTGACCACCCCCACCCCGGTCACGCCCGTCGACGCCGCGCCCGGCGCGGTCACCGACCGCCTCAAGGGGACGGTGGTCGACGTGCCGCCCGCGCTGGCGGACCGCCTCGCGGGACCGGCGCCGGGGTGTCGGCCGACGACGGCGTACGGGCCGACGCGGCCCGCGACTGGTGGCCTGTCGCCATCGGCTGGGCCGCCGAGGGCGCCGTCCCGCAGCGGCCCGCGCTGGTCGTGCGGCCCGGCTCCACCGACCAGGTCGCCGCCGTCTTGCAGGCGTGCCACGACGCGGCCGTCCCCGTGACCGCCGTGGCGGGCCGCAGCGGGGTGTGCGGCGGCTCCGTCCCCGTGCACGGCGGCGTCGCGCTCGACCTCACCGGCCTGGAGGGCCTCATCGCGGTTGACGAGGTCTCGCTCACGGCCGATGTCCGGGCCGGCACGTTCGGCCCGGACCTGGAGGAGGCGCTGGGCAAGACCGGCGACGGCTACACCCTCGGGCACTGGCCCCAGTCCATGGACCTCTCGACGGTCGGGGGCTGGCTGGCCTGCCGCGGGGCCGGCCAGTACTCCACCCGCTACGGGAAGATCGAGGACATGGTGATCGGCCTCGAGGTCGTGCTGGCCGACGGCCGGGTGGTCCGCACAGAGGGCCACGGGCCCCGCGCCGCCACCGGCCCCAACCTCACGCAGCTCTTCGTCGGGAGCGAGGGCGCCCTCGGGATCATCACCGCGGCGCGGCTGCGCATCCACCCGCGCCCGGCGCACGAGGAGCGCCGCGCCTTCGGGTTCGCCACCTTCGCCGACGGGCTCGCCGCTTGTCGCCGCATTCTCCGGCGCGGCGCCACGCCGGCTGTCCTCCGCCTCTACGACCGCACCGAGTCGGAGCGCAACTTCGAGCACCCCGAGACTAACGTGCTCATTGTCCTCGACGAGGGCGACCCCGACGTCCTGGCCGGCACGCTCGCCGTTGTCGACCAGGAGTGCGCGGCGCCGTCCGGCGCCACCGCGCTCGACATCGCGCTGGTGGAGCGCTGGCTCGGCCACCGCAACGACGTCTCGGCGCTGGCACCGCTGTGGCGGGCCGGCATCGTCGTGGACACGGCCGAGGTCTCGGGAGAGTGGGCCGTCCTCCCCGCGCTCTTCGACGATGTCGTCAGCGCGCTCACGAGCATCGAGGGCACGCTGGCCGCGTCGGCGCACCAGTCGCACGCCTACACCGACGGCGCCTGCCTGTACTTCACCTTCGGCGGCCGCGGACCCGAGGGCGACACGGCCTGGCGCGAGCGCTACTACCGCCAGGCCTGGGACACCATCACCGAGGCGACGATCGCGCACGGTGCGGCCATCAGCCACCACCACGGCATCGGGCTGCAGCGGGCGCGGTTCATGCCCGAGGCCCTCGGGGCGGGGTTCGAGGTGCTCACCGCGCTGAAGCAGGCGCTCGACCCGCAGGGCATCCTCAACCCCGGGAAGCTGGGCCTGCCCTCGCCCTTCGGGCCGCCTCCGTGGCCGTGAGCGGCGGCGGCGGGAGCGTCCTCGTCGTCGACGTCGGGACCTCGGGTGTCCGGGCCGCCATCGTGCGCCCCGACGCCACCGTCGAGCACGTGCATCACGCGCCGGTGCTCCCCGACACGCCGGGACCGGGGCTCGTCGAATTCGACGCCTCCCGCATGGCCGACGCCGCGCTCGCCGTCGCTCGCGACGCGCTGGCGGCGGGCGGACCCGTCGCCGCGGTGGGTATCGCCAACCAGCGCGCCTCGAGCATCGTGTGGGAGCGGGCCACCGGCAAGCCGGTGGCCCCGGGCATCGGCTGGCAAGACCTGCGCACGGTCGGCACCTGCCTGGTGCTCCAGGGCGAGGGCATCCGTGTGGCCCCCAACGCGTCGGCGACCAAGGCGATGGCCATCCTCGACGAGGTGGACCCCGAGCGCGCCCGAGCCGACGCCGGCGAGCTCTGCTTCGGCACCGTGGACAGCTGGATCGCCTGGACGCTCTCGGGCGGCGGTGACGCCGGCGCCGGCGCCCTGCACGTGACCGACGCCACCAACGCCGGCGTCACCGGGTTGGTCGACCCCGCCACCCTCGACTGGGACGGCGCGCTGCTCCGGCGGCTGCGCATCCCCGCGGTCATGCTGCCGCGCGTCGTCGACTCCTCCGGGGCGATCGGCGAGGCCGCCGCGCTGCCCGGCGCGCCCCCCATCTGCGGCATCGCCGGCGACCAGCAGGCCTCCCTGGTCGGCCAGGGCTGCACCCGGCCTGGGCTGGCCAAGGCGACCTTCGGCACGGGCGGCATGCTCGACCAGTGCACCGGCCCGGGCCGCGGCCCGGGTACGGCGTCCCGGGGCCAGGCGGGCACCTTCCCCATCGTCGCCTTCCGCGTGGACGGCGAGGCGACCTGGGGCACCGAAGCGGTCATGCTCTCGGCCGGGACCTGCGTCGAGTGGCTGCGCGACGACCTCGGGATCATCGCCTCCGCCGACGAGTCGGCCGCCGTGGCCGCCCAGTGCGCCGAGACGGGCGACGTCTGGTTCGTCCCGGCGCTGCTCGGCATCGGCACCCCAGTGTGGGACTTCGGTGCCCGCGGCACGCTGGTGGGCCTCACCCGCGGCACCGGCCGCCCCGCCGTGGTGCGGGCCGTCCTCGAGGGCGTGGCGCACCGCGGGGCCGACCTGGTCGAGGCCTCCGAAACCGACAGCGGGTTCCCCATCGGCTCCCTGCGCGTCGACGGCGGCATGTCCGACAACCCCGTCTTCGTGGCGGCCCTCGCCGACGCCATCGGCCGCCCGGTCGACATCTCGCCGGTCCTGGAGGCGACGACGCTCGGCGCGGGGCTCCTCGCCGGCCTGGCCATCGGCGCCTACGGCTCGACGGACGAGCTGGCCGACACGTTCACGGCCCGGCGCACGATGGAGCCGGCCGCCGACGAGGCGAGGCGGGCCCGGTTGAGGGAGCGCTGGCTGGAGGCCCGGGGCAAGGCGGAGGCCACGATCCCGGAGCTCTCAGGGATCTCCTTCTGAGCGGCGCGTGGCCGCCCAGAAGGAGTCCTGCCCTCCCCCGTCTACCGCCTCCCTCTCAGTCCTCTGAGCCCGCCTGGGCCGGGCGACGGCGGCGGCGTGCTAGCACCAGCAGGCCGGCGCCGAGGAGGATCGCAGCCGCGGCGGCAACCCATTCCTCGGCGAGCTGGGCGCCGGTGAAGGCGATCGCGGGCGACGTCGTCGGAGACGGCGCCGCTGTGGTCGGCGTCGTCGATGCCGCCGCGGTCGCCGGGGCGGGCGTCACCGTCGTGGAGGCCGTGTTGGTCGAGCACGGCGCGCTGGTGCACCCCGGGCCTGTCCACGTGGCCGTGTTGGAGATGGTCCCGGCGGCGTCGCTCGCGTTGACCGTCACCGAGAAGCTCATGGTGTAGACCGTCCCCGGTGCGACCCCGGCGGCGACGCTCCAGGTGAGGGTCGAGCCGCTCAGAGACGCGGTGCACGAGGGCGGGCCGCCCTTGCAGGCCGGTGAGCCTGCGACCAGGGTCGTGCCAGTCGGCACGGTGTCATACACGCTCAGTGCGGTTTGCGTCGTGGCCGTGCCGGCGTTCGTCGCGGTCAGCGTGTACACGAGCGGCGTCGAGGACCCCACCACCACGCCGCCCGTGGGCGAGACCGCCTTGGTCACGGTGAAGCCGTTGGTGATGACGAGGCTGCCGTCGACGTACGTGATGTCGTAGTTCGGGTCCACGGCGCCGCTGCAGCTGGTCTTGTAGTTGCCGGTCGGGCTCGAGGCCGTCGCGGTCGACGTGCAGGTGGGCGCCGTGGTGAGCGACGACGGCGTGTCACCGTTGACGAAGCCCGTGTAGCCCGGAACCACGGACGGCAGGAGGCCGCCCAGGATCACCTCGGGGCTCGACGCGGTGACGGTCAGCGGGGCTGGGGTGATCGTCTCAGTGCCCGGCACGTAGACGAAGACGTAGTTCGGATCGCTCACCGCGCCCGAGCAGTCGGTCGGGTAGACCCCGGCCGGGTTCCCGGCCGGCACCGCGGCCGAGCAGGTCGGCAGGGTGGTCAGCGAGCCCGGCCCGTCGCCGTTCACGAAGCCCGAGTAGCCCGGCGTGACAGCGGGTGGGGTGTCGCCGTAGGTGACCGTGGGGCTGGAGGCCGTGATGGTCAGCGTGGCCGGGTTGATGGTGACGGCGCCGTCGACGTGGCTGATCGTGTAGTTGGAGTCAGCCGCGCCCGAGCAGCTCGAGGGGTAGGTCGGCGGAGACGCCGGGCTGGAGCTGGTGGCCGTGGTCGAGCAGGTGGGCGGCGTCGCCGGCGCGGAGTCACCGTTGACCAGGCCCGAGTACATCGGCGTGATCGTCGGCACGGTGCCGCCGTAGGTCATGGACCCACTCGAGGCGGTGATGGTCAGCGGCGCCGGGGTGACGTTCACAGAACCGTCGACGTAGCTGATGGAGTAGTTGGGGTCGCTGGCGCCGGCACAGGTCGAGTCGTAGGTGCCGACCGGGCTCGAGCTGGTGGCGCTCGTCCCGCAGGTGGGCGGCGTCGACGGCGCGGTGTCGCCGTTGACCAGGCCCGAGTATCCCGGCGTGATCGCCCCCGGCGTGCTGCCGTAGACAGAGCTCTCACTGCTGGCGGTGATCACCAGCGACGCCTGCGTCACGTCGACCGTGCCCGGCGCGTAGGTGATGGAGTAGTTCGGGTCGCTGGCGCCCGAGCAGCTCGACGGGTAGGACCCGACCGGGCTGGAACTGGTCGCCGTCGTCGAACAGGTCGGCGGCGTCGACGGCGCGGTGTCACCGTTGACAAGGCCCGAGTATCCCGGCGTGATCGCACCCGGCGTGCTGCCGTACTGCGAGGTCTCACTGCTTGCCGTGATGAGCAGCGCGTGCTGGCCGATCGTCACCGTGCCCGGCGCGTAGCTGATGGAGTAGTTCGGGTCGCTGGCGCCCGAGCAGGTCGACGGGTAGGACCCGACCGCGCTGGAACTGGTCGCCGTCGTCGAACAGTTCGGCGGCGTCGACGGCGCGAGGTCGCCGTTGACCAGGCCCGAGTACCCCGGCGTGATCGTCGGCACGGTGCCGCCGTAGGTCATGGTCCCGCTCGACGCAGTGATGAGCAGCGCGTGCTTGGTCACGGTGACGGTGCCGCTGACGTAGTTGAACGTGTAGTTGGGCGCCGCCGCTCCGCTGCAGCTCGACGTGTAGGAGCCCACCGGCGACGAGTCGGTCACAGGGGCCGAGCAGGTGGGCGCGGTGGTGAGGACGCCCGAGCCCTGGCCGTTCACGTAGCCGGTGATCTGCGAAGTGATGGCCTGCGTTGGGCCCCCGTAGACCATGGAGTAGCTCGACGCGGTGACCGTCAGCGTGGCCGGGTCGACCGTGGCCGTCCCGGCCTTGTAGGTGATGGTGTACCGCGGGTCGGACGCACCCGAGCACGTGTTGGCACCGGTATGGGTGCCGACGGCCGTGGTGGCGGTGACGGTCGAGCCGCAGGTCGGCCCGGTGGCCGGGGGCCCGTCGCTGTCGCCCGAGATCATGTAGCCCACCGTGGGCGCGGTGCCGTAGTTGGAGGTGGTGTCGTCAGCGGTGATCACGACGGGGATCGTCGCCGTCACCGGCGTATTGGTGGTGTTCGTCGGGCACGTCAACGGGGCGGGCGCGGCCGGGGCGGCCAGCGTGCCGTCGGGCGTGCCGGTGATCACGGCATCGGGGGCGCTCTGGGCGCTCGAGCTCGACGCCGTGCAGCCGGGCCCGCTCCAGTCGGCCGTGTTGGAAATGGTCCCGGTCTGGTCACTGGCGTTCGCCGTCACCTGGAACCCGACGGTGGCCGAGTCCCCCGCGGGCACGTTCGAGACCGTCCAGGTGATGGTGCTGCCGCTCAGGGAGACGGAGCAGCTCGCCCCGGAGGGGATGGTGCCGCAGACGTCGGTGCCGCTGATAAGCGTCGTGCCGGTCGGCACGGTGTCGGTGACGGTGACGCTGCCGGTGCTCCCGCCGATGTTGTCCGCCGTCAGGGTGTAGACGATCGGCGTCGAGGAGCCGGCGATGACGCCGCTCGGGGGGCTGGCCGCCTTGGTCACCACGAAGCTGGCGGGGATGGTGAAGTTGGCGCCGCTGAGTGCGCTCTCCAGGCTAAAGAAGGTGCTGGAGCCGGCGGCGAGGCCGGCGCCGCTGAAGTTCACGTTGCCGGTCTTGTAGTCGTTGGTGTGGGAGTACCCGCTGAACGAGGTCCCGGGGCCCTCGTACCCGGTGCTACCGAACGGACAGCCGGTGTCGCCGGCGAACGAATAGGTGCACAGTCCGTCGCCGTCGAAGCCGAAGATGTCGGTGTTCGAGCTCAGGGCGACGCTGGGGATGGCGAAGCCGGTCTGGTTGAGGATGCCCACAAGCGTGTCGTCGTTGCCGTCGTAGGGGCCCTGTTTGCTGTCCGACAGGATCTCAGCTGGCCCGCTCTTCGGCAGCACAATCAGGAACCCGCAGCCGGTGTCGTGGCCGATGGCCGGGCACTCGTTGAAGGGCGCCGTGGTTGACGGGTTCGAAGGCGGGACCCACACCGATGCTCCTGCCGGAGCGCCAAAGATGGGGAGGGTGACAACGGCGAGCGCCACGGCCGCAGTCGCCACTGCGGCACGCAACGCAAGGGTACGCATATTCATTTGTGATTCGCCAAATCTGCCGGTGTCCCGGCGTGAGGGGGGTTGGTTGGTGCGAAGGATTGTAAACCTGTCTTTCTAAAAAACCTCACAACAGAGGCGGGCCTTTGGTCACATCTTCCGGCATCCGCCGAGTTGCATGCGCGTGTCAACTGCACTGTCCATCGCTCAGGTTGCGTCGTCGCGCGCACGACAACAGAACGTTGCGCCGTCGTTGCCGCCGCGTTTCCGCCGCAGGCGAAACAGGAATTGTGTTTTCGAGTTGACGCGCACGTTCCTCGGCAGGGAAACGACGCACTTGCGCGCACGTCGGCCGGGCCCGGCTCTTCGCGCGGCCACGGCCGTCGTTCGTCAAGGGACGATCAACAAGTGCGGCCGCGTTGCATGGTCGGACACACCGCAGGTGGGCCGCTGCCAGACCTGCGAGGGAGCCCTCCCTTTGACCCCCGTACCCCACACGCGTCGAGAGCCCGGGTCGGTGGCTTGCGCCACCTTCCCGGGCCCTCAGGCGTTCCTTCAGGAGCGGGAATCGCCTCCCACTCTGTTATGGCTCAGGAGTCCCGAGCCTCCTCCGGTTACTTCCCGGCTGCGTGCTTGGGCGTACGCCGGCGCCAGCGGGCCATGAACAGCAGGCCCAGGCCGAACAGCACCGCTGCCACGCCCACGATCCACTCCTGGTCCAGGAGCGCACCGGTGAAAGCGATGGCCGGCGTCGTGCTCGCCGCGGTCGCCGGAGCGGCCGTGGTGGTCGTGGTCGGCGCCGCCGTCGTCGGCGTGGTGGCCGGGGCGGTCGCCGGAGCGGCCGTTACCGTCACGGTGCCGGGGACGTAGCTGATGGTGTAGTTCGGGTCCGCCGCGCCCGTGCAACTCGATGGGTACTTCCCCACCGCACTCGACGTGGTGTACGTCGTCGAGCACGTCGGCTGTGTCGTCAGGTTGCTGGCGGCGTCACCGTTCACGAAGCCCTTGTAGCCGGCCGTGATGGTGGGCACCGCCGCCCCCTTGGTCACGCTGGCGCTGCTGGCGGTGATCGTCAGCGGTGCCGGTGTGACCGTGACCGTCCCGGGCGTGTAGGTGAAGACATAGTTGGTCGCCGCGGCGCCCTCACAGCTCGACGGGTAGCTCCCGACCGGGCTGGTGCTGGCGGCCGTGGTCATGCAGGTCGGCTGCGTAGTGAGCACGCTGGAGTCCTGCCCGTTGACGAAGCCGGTCCCGAAGGTCGGCGTGATGGTCGGCACCGTGCCGCCGTACGTCATGGTCCCGCTCGACGCCGTGATGTTGATGGTGATCGGCGTGACCGTGGCGTTCCCCGCGACGTAGGTGATCGGGTTGAGGAAGCGGGGGTCACTGGCACCCGAGCAGGTGTCGGCGCCGGTGTAGGTCCCGACGTTGTCCGTCGTGGTCACCGTCGTCGTGCAGGTGGGCGGCGTCGCCAGGGTGACAGGGTCAGCACTGGTGGTGAAGCCCACTGCGGGCACCGGGCCGCCGTACGGCAGCGTGATGGCGTCCGCCGTGATGGTCAGCGGGATCGGCGCCGTCACAGGCGTGGTCACCGGGCCGGCCTGGCAGGGGGTCAGGGCCACGTCGGGGGACACAACCTCGGGGGCGGGCACCGGACCATCCGGGTCGCCGTTGCATCCGGGGCCGGCCCACAGCGCGGTGTTCGAGACCGTGTAGTTCGTGCTGCTCGCGTTCGGATCGACCGAGAAGGTCAAGTCGACCGTCGCGCCACCCGGGACGTTGAAGAGGTCCCACGTGACCGTGTTGGACACGTTGCTCACGGTGCACGTGGCGGGCGAGATCCCCGTCGGGCACATCGCGGTACCGACGAGCGTCGTGTTGGTCGGGATCGCGTCGGTAACCGAAATGTTGCCCGCCGTCCCGCCGAAGTTGTGGACAGCGATCTGGTAATCGATCGGCGTCGCGGGGTTTGGCGGATTGGCGGCGTAGAACGGGCCGCTGTTCGTCACGGTCTTGGCGACGGTGAAGTCGGCCGGGATGATGAAGTCCGCACCCGACAGGTCGCTCTCGAGGCTGAAGTAGGTGCTCGCACCCGGAGCCAGCGGCGTGGTGAAGTCGACTGTGCCGCTCTTCTTGTCGCCCGAGATGTTGCTGTACGAGTTGTCCGGACCCTGATACCCGGGCGAGCCGGCGTTAGCGCAGTAGCCGTCTCCCGTGAAGTGGAACGTGCAGATACCGTCACCGTCGAAACCGAAGATGTCGGTGGACGACGTGAGGTTCACGCTCGGGATCGGCACGCTCGTGTTGTTGACGATTCCGATGAGCGTGTCGTCGTTTCCGTCGTACGGACCCTGCGTCATGTCTTGCGAGACCGTCGCCGTGCCGTTTGCGTTCAGCGTGATCTGGAAGCCACAGCCGGTGTCGTCGCCGACAGCGGGACACTCGGTGAAACTCGGCAACGCCGCTGGTGTCACCGCGGGAGTCGCGGTGCCCGAGTCGGCGGCGCTGACTGGATTACCGAACAAAGGGATGGCCAACAAGGCCAATGAAACGGACGCAGCCGCCACTGCGATCCGAAGTGCGGGGGGGCGCATCTTCATTTTTTTTTCGCCAAATCTGCCGGAATCCGGCATAGGGGGGTATTGGTTGCCGAGCGGATTGTAACCACAAAATCCAGGTGTGGCCAGGAACTTACTAAAGCCGAAAGTCCCTTTTTCCGAATAATTGGCGCCCCGCCAAGGCGGGGTGTTTGTGCAGAAAAACGGGCCACGACGCGCCTACGCCGGGCGGGTGGGCGCCTTGACGCCGGGTGTTGTCCGAACGGTCGTAATTCTCACCGAGTTGATCCCCGATTTCAGCCGCGCGCCGCTCAGGTCCACCCCAGGAAATTTGGTGTCACCGACGGTGCCGGATCCACGCCCGTTCCACACCCGCCGTTCGCCAGCCCGCGCCGACCACCCCGGCTCGTACTATCGCCCCGCCGGCGCGGCACCTTCAGCCGCGGCGTGGGCCACGGCCTCGTCCCATCCGCACCCGTTCTGCAGCAGCGGCCGGAACCCCATGAGCTGACGAGGCCGCCCGATGGCCATCGCCCCGCGCAGCCGACCCGCGCGCCCGAAGAGCGCGAGGAACTTTCCCTCCTCCAGGGACCCGTCGACGATGGCGACCTCGTCGTCCCCGCCAGGGCTCCCCAACACTTGGAAGCGGATGCCGAACTGGTCCGACCAGAAATAGGGAACCGGCGTGAAGGACGCCGCCTCGGCACGGCCGGCCAGCAAGCTGCGCGCGGCGGCGACGCCCGCCTCCGCGGCGATCGTCCAGTGCTCTATGCGGATCAGCTCCTCCGCCCCGTCGTGCCGCCAGGCCCAGCGGGCGAGGTCCCCGGCCGCCACGACCCCGTCCGCCGCGAACAAGCGGTCGTCGCAGACGACGCCGTCCTGCAGCGTCACGCCGGAGCCCTCGAGCCAGCCCACCGATGGGGCCACGCCGATCCCGACGACGACGACGTCCGCCCCGACGGCCTCGCCACCGGCCAGCTCCACCACCAGTGGGCCCCCGCCCCCGCCCCCGGCCACCGCCGACCCGTCGCCGGCTCTCGCACTCTGGCGCACCCCCACGACGGAGACCCCGGTTCGCAGGTCCACTCCGTGCGCGCGGTGCAGCGACGCACCATGCGCCCCGATCATCGGACCGAGCACGTTCGACAAAGGGATCTCCAACATCTCCAGAACCGTGACGCGGCATCCCATGGCGGCACAGGTCGACGCGACCTCGGCGCCGATGAAACCGGCGCCGATCACCACGACCCGCGTCCCCTCCACCGCGGTCACCGCCGCCCGCAGCGCGACGGAGTCGTCGAGCGTCCGCAACGTGAAAAGACCGTCGCGTGGCCCCAAAGCTTCCGTGTCCGCCAACCGGCGCGGCGCCGCACCGGTGGCGAGCACGATGGCGTCCGCCTGCAGGACGGAGCCGTCGTCGAGCTCCACCTTGTGACCGTCGGTATCGAGGTGGACGGCGCGCCGGCCCAAAATCTCGCGCACCCGCAACTCGTCCGTGCGTTTCGTGTCGGCGAGCACCGCCTTCTCGGGCGGCCACGTCCCGGCGAGCACCTGCTTTGAAAGCGGCGGGCGGTCGTAGGGCAGGTGCAGCTCCTCCCCGACCAACGTCAGCTGTCCGCGGAATCCTTCGGCGCGCAGCGTCTCTACGGCGCGCCAGCCGGCGAGCGACGCGCCCACGACGACCACCGTGCTGTCCGCGGTGAGACCGCCTGCCTCCGTCATCCTCCGAACATGGCCATCCACTCCTGCGCGGAGCGGGGCCGGAACACGTAATTCCACTGCCGGGTCTCCCCCAGGCTCTGGGACGGCTCGGGTGAATAGAGATGCCCGGGGAAGAGGATGGCGTCGTCGGGCACCCGCGCCAGGCGCGTGTGGATCGACTCGTACATGGCGAGCGGGTCCGCGCCGGGCAGGTCGGTCCGCCCACAGCCCTCGAGGAACAAGGTGTCGCCGGCGACCAGCCGGCCGTCGACGAGGAAGCACTGGCTGCCCGGCGTGTGACCGGGCGTGTGGATCAGCTCGACCGCCACGTCCCCCACGCGCAATACGTCGCTGCTGTCGTGACCGACGAGGTCCGCCGCGCCGACCCCGGTCGTGCGTTCGACCCAGGGAACCTCGTCGTTCTGCACGTGGATCGGCACCTGCACCCGCTCCAAGAGCGCACTGATGCCTTCGAGGGACCAGCCGGCCATCTGCCCGCCCACGTGGTCGGGGTGATAGTGCGTCCCGAGGACCCCGACCAGCCGCATGCCGTCAGCGGCCAGGATGTCCAAGAGGTCCTGGACGGCGTAGGCCGGGTCGACGACGACCGCCTCACCGGTCTCGCGGTCGCCGATGAGGTAGACGAAGTTGACCATCTGGCGCGCCATCATGTCGCCCCGCGCGAAGTCCCGGCCCGAGAGCAGCTGGCGGAAATAGACCCGGTCGCCGCCCCCCGCTACGCCAGCACCGGCACCGGCGCCGCCACCGGCACTCGCAGCCTCACTCATCGCCATCCCCTCCTCTGGCACCGCCGGCACCGCCGCCGCCACCGGCGCCCGCCTCGCCCCCGACCTCGGCCGCGAGCTTGTCGAGCCGCGGCACCAATTCCTCCACCTGGGCCCGAGTCTGGCGCAGGCGCCGGTCGAGCTCGTCGATCAGCGCCGTCGCCCGCTCCAGTCGGGCCACGAGGACGTCGACGTCGACCTCGCGCTGCTCGAAGAAGTCGACGATGGCGTCGAGCTCGCGGCTGGCCTCGGTGTAGCTGAGCCGGTCCACGGGAACCGGCTGCGCATCGGCCGCGCCGGCCCCATCGCCAGGAGCACCCCCGGCCCCTTTCGCCGCATCCGCACCCGCGCCCGCGCTCACCTAGTCCTCCTGCCTCATGTCGCTGGCCTCCACCCGGCTCCGCACCGTGCCGTCGGCGAACCTTGTCACGATCGCCGCGTTCGGCGCCACGTCGCCGGCACTCCGGATGAGCGAACCGTCGGCGCCCAGGGTGAGCGTGTACCCGCGCTCGAGCTGGCGCGAGACGTCGTACGCGGCCAGCAGCCGGCGCCAGCCGTCGACCCGCTCCTCCCGGCGCCCGAGGTGCCCGAGCGAGAGGGGACCCAGCCGGGACGTCCGGGCCCGCACCCCCGCCTCCAAACCTTCGACCCGGGCGGGCGCCGCCCGCCCCAGCCCCTGGGCCCGGACGGCGAGGCGACCCCGGTGGAACCGGAGCTGGTGCCGGGACGCCGCCACGAGGTGCCGCCGCGCCGCCGTGTCCCGCGCCTCAGCGTCCTCCAAGAAAGACGGCACCCGACGCCGCAGCCGCGCCGCCGGCGCCGCCACACGCGAAGCCCACCACGCCGCCAGGCGCTGCACGAGCGCCTGCCCGCACTCCGTCGGCGTGATGCACACCCGGTTGGCCACGACGTCGGCCACCGTCTCGTCTCCCGTGTGGCCGATGCCCGTCCACACCGGCACGTCCGACCCCGCCACCGCGCGCGCCACCAGCTCCGAGTCGAATGCCGCCAGGTCCCCCCGCGCACCGCCGCCACGCACCAGCGCGATCACGTCGCACCCGCTGCGCGACAACATCCGCAACGCGCGCGCCACCCCCGCCGGTGCGTCGGGACCCTGCACGCGCACCTTCACCACCGAGATCTCGAACGCGAATCCCGAGCCCTCCAGCTGGCCCAGGAAGTCGTGGTACCCCTCGGTGCCGGGACTGGCGACCAGCCCCACTCGCAGCGGGAGCTCCGTTACGGCTAACGAACCGTTGCGCCGCAACAGCCCCTCGGACTCGAGAGTCCGCAACAGGCGCGCCCGCTGTGCCGCCAGGTGCCCGAGCAACGCTGTCACATCGACCTCGGCCAGGATCAGGCTCAGCTCGCCCTTGGCTCGATACACATCGAGCCGCCCCCGCAGCTCCACCAGCATCCCCTCGGCCAGCGTGACGCCCTCCTTGTTGAGCCGGTGCCGCAGCGGCGCCCAGTCCGTGCGCCAGCACACGACTCGCAGCGTCGGCACCCCGCGCCCCCGGGCACCCGCTCCCCCGCCGCCCCTCCCCTCCTCGGGATCGCACAGGTCTAGATAGAGATGCCCCGACCGGTGGTCCGACAGGCTGTGGATCTCGCCCCGCACCCAGAGCTGGCGGGTCCGGGGAAAGGACGCAGCCAGCGCGCCCTCTATCTCGTCGTAGAGGCCGCCGATAGAGAGAACTCCGGGACGGCCACTGCCGGCCTCTGCCGCCTCGTCACCGGGACCGGATCCGGCCCCGGCCGGCGCCTCGGGGTCGAAGAGCTGGTTAGCACCGTCGGCCATGGCGGCAACCCTAACGAGGCGCTGTCCGGGCACGGACCGCCGGCCGGAACACCGGCCCCCACCCGGATGGCACAATTGAGAGGACGGTGAGTCGGCCAGGTGGCCGCGGCACGGGCCGCGCAGCGGGACCGTGTCGAGGAAGGTCGGGACTCCGCAGAGCAGGGTGCTGGCTAACGGCCAGTCGGGGCGACTCGCAGGACAGTGCCACAGAAAGGAAACCGCCGATGGCGGGCCTCGGCTCGCTCAGGCAAGGGTGAAAGGGTGCGGTAAGAGCGCACCAGCGACGGGGGTGACCCCGCCGGCTCGGTAAACCCCACTCGGAGCAAGGCCAAGCGTGGGAGACGGGCTGCTCGTCCGGCTCCTGAGAAGGAGCGCTCCCCAGGTAGGCCGCTCAGATGGATGGCCACCCCGGCCTTCTGCCTCCCATCGGAGGCGGGGACCGGACAGAATCCCGCCTATCGGCCGGCTCACCGTCACGACAGCTGTCCATCTATAAGGGACACGCTTTTCTAGAACGAAACTCGTCGGCGGCGCCGGCCTTTTGGAGGGAGCAAAGGTCTCCTCGGAAATCCGCGCCACTCCTCGGACGACGTGGGCACGCTTCCTACTGGCTACGACTTAGCTTGGCAGAGTAACGACACGGAGTTCCTTGGATGGATGCCACGAGAGCACCTCCACACCGTGACCATCCGCCAGCAGCTTGGCGTGCAGAACGGTCTTCAAATAATCGATAACAGTGTTTGCCTGCGCATTGGGCAACGGCTCATCCCCACTCGACTGGGGCTCGACCACGACAAATACCAAATCCTTTTCGCTAATGGGTACCTTGAGCGGCAGGGGATAGATGTTGTAAACCCATTGCCTTTGGCTGAAGCGGCCGATCACTCCCGAGTCTGCAACGACCTCTGCATTCGAAGGAGTTCGATCAAGGCCTTCTGCCAGCACTTGGGCTTGTGCCGGTGACACCGTGATCCACTGCGATGGCATGGACGGAATGTTCAAGACTCCGAAAATCACCGATTGGACCACAACGGCAAGCCCGAGCAGCAAAATGATCGTGCGAGATATTGCTCTGAGTTGTGACAATGCGCACCATATGAGTGCCGTACCCGCGATGCCCACGACGTAGATGGGAAAGTTCTGAAAGCCAGACTCGACGAATATCAGGGGATAGATCAGCGCGGAACTCACAAGAATTACGAAAATCGTGCCAATCGACCACGGCGAAGCCACGCCGAGGATGCCCGTTGGAATCAGATTCTCGTAAAGCACCAGTCGGCGCTCCCACAGGAACCGAATCGGCCGGGCCGGATGGACAACGAGGGCCTCGAGTAGACGCGGGAAGGACACACCGTTCTGGGACGAGACGAGATAGGCATAACCATTGAGAACCGAATTCCGGCTGACCCCGAGCACCTGAGTCAAACGGAACCAGAAGAAGCCCACCGCCACAGAAGCAGCGCCGAGCCACCATTTTCGAGGTAACGCGAGGAGCAACGTGATACCGACACCGATGAGGTAGAGACCCCCCAGATCGCCACCGCTCAATAGAACAAATACGGACCAGACGGCAGCTCGCACGAATCGGCGTTTCCAGGCATCCCTCAGGACCAGGACGACGAAGATCGCACAGAAGACCTCCGGATGAACGCCGAAGAGAATGGCCTCGTAAAGGTAAGGATTGAAGATGAGAACGGCTGCTGCCCCAAAGAGCACCACCGATGCCATGTTGCGAATGCAGAACGGTGGTCGCTCGACCGCGATTTCCCACACCCACACGAGTGCCACGAGCTCGGCAGCAACGGCGGCCGCGTCTTGAAGCCAGAGAAGCAGGACGCCGTGTGGCCACAGCCAGAACAAAAGCGCAAACGGGTACTGGATCAGCGAAAAGTACGTGTCGTTGAACGGAATCAAATTCGTGGAGGACCACGGATAGAGATGACCGTGAGCGATGAGCCAGACGGCCTGGTCGTACTGGGCGAAATCGGAGCTGAGCGTGAAGGAGTTGTACTGGCGAAGGCTAAGTACCACTATGAACACGAATTGTGTGACGAGACAGAGCGCGATGGCAGCCCACGTTCGCCGAGTAATGACCCTCCATGAATGGCGTTTCCGGTGCCGATTGACCGAGCGAGTGGTGCCGACCAGACCTTCATCTCCCGTTTGATACTCAGCGACGGCGTGACTCTGTTCGGTCGAACCGCGTTCAGCTGTCGTCACCGGATCTATCGTGTCTGGGTTTGCGCCGCGGGATGGTTCGGAGCGCCACGTCGGGAAGGAATGTCCCTATCCAACGAGTTCCGGCATGCGACGCGTCAAATCCGCGAAGTCGTCACTGTTCGCTTGGCGGATAAGCCCGATGGAGCGGGTGAACACCTTCCACGGCATGAGCATCATCAGGGCGCGGGAGAATTTGTCAGGATCTCGTTGAGGGGCCGAAAGCGCTCCACCGTCGCTTCGAGTCCTGGCGCTCCACGGGCGGCGGCGGTGGCTGCAGCGTCGATCGCAGCAATGTCCGCTCGGAAGGCGTTGTGGTTCGCGCGGATCCTGTCAATCGGATTGTGCATAGCTGGCTATCCCCCTGCGGCAAGGCCTTCGGGACCTTAGCCGCGCCGCGAACGCCGCGACTGTCTGTGCGCACCGCCGTCCGCTGATGTCACAGGGCCGGCCCTTTGTGGCACCGCGTTCCAATGGTGATCTGAGCAGGCGCTCGCAAGCCAGGTTCAGGCTTTGAACGAGACTTGGGCGGGTCGATCGATCTGGTCCCTCACAGGCAGTCGCGAAAGGGTGCGGTAAGAGCGCACCAGCGACGGGGGTGACCCCACCGGCTCGGTAACCCCACTCGGAGCAAGGCCAAGCGTGGGAGACGGGCTGCTCGTCCGGCTCCTGAGAAGGAGCGCTCCCCAGGTAGGCCGCTCAGATGGATGGCCACCCCGGCCTTCTGCCTCCCATCGGAGGCGACAGCGGAGGACCGGACAGAATCCCGCCTATCGGCCGGCTCACCGTCAAGCCAGCTTTGAACAGGGATTACGAGTGACGCTGCCTTCGGTTGTCCGCGAGAAGTCCGCGACTGGTTGGAAACTTAGTAGGTCCCACCACAAATACGGTGACGAAACTACAATGACGTAACTAGGGGCTCGCACTAGCGTAGGGGCTCCCCGGAAAGGGGAGCCGGTGACCAGAAAGAGCCCGTACGTGCTGGAACTGACGGCAGCGCAGCGCCGTGAGCTGGAGGCACGGGCACGTCGCTATACGTCATCGTATCGAGACGTCATCCGCGCCAAGATCGTGCTTATGGCCGCGTCCGGCCTCGACAACGAAGAGATCGCGACTCGACTCGACACCAACCGGGTGATCGTGTCGAAGTGGCGAAAACGTTTCTTCGAAGATGGGCTGGCCGGTCTCGAGGAGCGGCCCCGGGGTGGACGACCCCGGGTCTTTCCCCCCTGAGGTGGTCATCGCGGTCAAGTCCTTGGCCTGTGAGCTACCGGCCCGGCTCGGTGCGCCGCTCAGCCGGCTCTTCGTGCCCGATATCTGCGCGGCCGCGATCGAGCGAGGCATCGTGGCCGAGATCTCCGGTGCCACGATTTGGCGTTGGCTGTCCGAAGACGCCATCAAGCCGTGGCGGCACCGCTCGTGGATCTTCCCGCGCGACCCGAACTTCGAGGCCAAGGCGGCCCGGGTGCTCGACCTCTTGTCAACGGCCATCAGGATTTCCCCACAGGCGGCCATGGATTTTCCCCGCGGACGGCCACGAGAAGTCCCCGGGGACGGCCATTGGAATTCCCCAGGGACGGCCACGAGAACTCCCCGCGGACGGCCACGTTGTGGGTTGGGTTCACTCGTCGAGAGGCTTCACCCCCTTGCCCGAGGTGGCGTCGGCCAGGCGCACGGACTCTCCTTCGGTGACGATGACGTGGGCATGATGGAGAAGCCGGTCCACGAGCGCTGAGGCGATGGTCTTGTCCATCAGCTGGTCCAGTCCAGAAGGGTGCAGGTTCGACGAGATGGCCACCGAGCGCTTCTCGTACGCGGCGTCGACGAGGCGGTACAGGCCCTCGGCGGCATCGGCCGAGACCGGCAGAAGTCCGATGTCGTCGACCACGGTGAGCGACACCGACGAGAGTGCGGCGAAGGCCTTGGAGACCGAGTCGTCGACGCGGTGCCGGCGCACCAGGGCCCCGAGATCCTCGACGGAGAACCAGGCCACGCTCAAGCCGTCTTCGACGGCCTTTTGCCCGAGCGCTTCGAGCCAGTGGCTCTTGCCCGTGCCGCTCGGCCCGGCAATGGCCAGGTTCTCGTGTCGCGCCACCCACTCGAGGGTGGCCAGCCCCTGCTGGGTGGCCGCAGGGATCGACGAGCGCGAGGGCACCCAGCTCTCGAGGGTCTTGCCGGCCGGGAAATGAGCCCGGCGCCGCTTGACCTCGATGGTGGAGCGATCGCGTCCCTCGGCCTCATGGGTGAGCAGCACCCGGAGTATCTCTGCGGGGTCCCAGCGCTGGGCCTGGGCGGTGCGCACGACATCTTCGAGCTGCTCGCGCACGTATTTGAGGCGAAGCCGCCGACACAGGGCGGTCACCTCGTCGAGGGCCACCTGCGAGGTCGCTACTCGTTCGCTCATGACGTCGCCACCACGATGGCGTCGCGCAGGCGCCGACAGTCGAGCGCGATCTCGTCGGCGTCGTAGCCGGCCCCGCTCGAGACGCACAAGATGGTGCACAAGGTGCTGGAGCGATGGGCGCAGATCTCGGCGATGAACTCGAGTAGCTCCATGAGCTCGATGGCGTCGAACGGGTCGATGGAGGCCGGCCTCATTGCTCACCCTCTTGGTCCTCGTCGCTCGGAGTAGCGCTCTGCGCACCGAGGGCTGACCACATCTGTGTGCCCTGGGCCAAAGAGTGCTCGGGTGGTGGGACGACGGCCCCGGCCACCGCTCCCGCGCCGTGCACCAAGATGGAGCCGAGATCACCGGCGCCGAAACGCCCGGCCATGGCCGCGATGCCAAGCGCGGCATCCACGGCGCCTGCTCCGTGCAGCGAGGCCAAGGCGACCGCTTCGGCCATCCGGGTCTCGATCTTGCGGGCGCCGCAGGCGGCGGCTTCGCTCAAGTAGCGCCTGGCGCCTTCACCGAGGGCCAAGAAGGCGGCCTCCGACGCCTTGGTGGCCTTGGGCTTGCGCTCGAGCGGGTCGACGGAGCGGTCCCGGTAGTGGGTGTCGTCGATGGAGGCCTGACCGGGGCCGACGAGTCGGTGACGGGCGACTTCGGTCGCGCCCGATCCCTCACCGGCGACGATGACCACCTCGCCGTCGTGCACCCTGACCCAGACCAAGGTGTCGACGAAGGTGTCGGGGACGCTGTAGCGCGCACCTCGGAACGAGACCACAGACGACCAGCCGACCGAGCGCGACTCGCCGAAGGCGACGCTGTAGGGGGCGTCGGGGACCCGGTGCAAGAACCCACGTTCCACCTCGAGTGCCTCGGCGGGAACCTGCCGGGTGACGGCGTGGATGCGGTGATTGAACGAGTCGGCCACCGCCGCGCAGGCCGCCACGAGCTCGCCGAAGTCGCGGTAGTCCGCCAGCAGGTTGTAGTCCGTCGGCACCAGATCGGCCTTGGCGATACCGACCGTGCGTTCCGAGCCTCCCTTGGATTCGGGGTCATAGGGGACACAGGTCGCGATGGTCACCCCGTAGTAGCGGCTGAGATCGACCGCGCCCCGGTTGCGCACCGGGATGCCGGCGATGTGGTGGTCGGTGACGGTCTTCTCGTTATCGGTGAGCAGGTAGGTCGGCGCACCCCCGATGATGCGGAAGGTCTGGTCGAGCGCGGCCACGACCGAGGGCCACGAGCGATCGGCCAAGGGGATGATCACCCGGAAGCGGGACCAGGCCAGCCAGGCACAGAACAAGACGGTGGACAGACCGCCGACGACGGGACCGTCTCCGTAGTCCCATTGCAGCCAGTGCCCGGGCTCGGTGATCCAGGGCTTGTAGATGCGATGGGTCTGGCGCCTCCAGGCGGCCTTGGCGTGGGCCACCACCCGCCGGGTCGTGCGCTCCGACCCCGAGTAGCCCATGGCCACCAAGCGGTCGTGGACGACGTCGGCGCGGATCTTCCCCGAGGACTGATCGACCCACTGATCGATCTTGTCGGCAAAGGTGTCGGCGACACTCGCCCGAGGCGACGGGGCCGCCCCGAGCGTCCCGGCCGCCCGGGCGGCCACCAACGCGGCGACGGTGTGGTGGTCGACGCCGGTCAGCTCGGCGGCGCTCCGATAGCAATTGGTGAGGTCGTAGGCCTCGAGTACTTCCATCTCTTCTCCTCGGACAACATTGGGTGTTCCTCCTTGGTTCGATGGGCCATTTGCCGGCTTCCATCGATGCCAAGGGGGAACCCTCAAGTGGTGGATGGAGAGGACATCGCTGTCCGCTCCTGGGGAATTCCGGTGGCCGTACCCGGGGAATTCCGCTGTCCGTCCGTGGGGAGTTCTGTTGGCCGCCTATGGGGATTTTGACGTGGCCGCTGACACCTCTACGCCCGCGAATGGAACGGAAAGCCACTAGGAAAACGAGACTTCGTGCTCTCCTCCGACGAAAAGACCTCCATCCAGGCCCGCGTCCGCACCCACGAGAGCCTGGGTCCGGCGTCAGGGCGGACGATGCGCATCGAACACGAGTACGCCGAGGAGGAAGCCTGCAGTATCTGGCCGCCTGGGACGTCCACCGGGCCAAGGTGTTCGGGCGCTGCGAGCCCATGACCGGCATCGAGCCCTTCGGCCGGCTCGTTGACCAGGTGATGACCACCGAGCCCTACGCCTCGGCCCGCCGCGTATTCTGGGTGGTCGACAACGGGTCGTCGCATCGTGGCAACGCGGCGTGCGAACGGATGGCGACGCGGTGGCCCAACGCGCAGCTCGTCCAGCTTCCCATCCATGCCTCGTGGCTCAACCAGGTGGAGATCTACTTCTCGGTGATCCAGCGCAAGGTGCTCACCCCCAACGACTTCGCCGATCTCGGCGAGGTCGAGTCCCGCCTGGCCGCCTTCGAGCGACGCTACGAGGAGGCGGCTGCGCCCTTCGAGTGGCGATTCACCCGCGACGACCTCGCCCTTCTCATGAAGAAGGTCGTTGACAAGCCGGACTACCAGCTGGCCGCCTGAACGGCGATCCCTCTCGCACTCCGAGTTACGTAATCGAAATTATGATCCAGAGCACTTAGCCTCTCTATGAAATGGGGCCGGTTGTCAAGGGGGCAATTTGGTTGGCCCTGAGGAAAGCCGGCGTCAAGGGCGGAGGGCGAAGCCCGGAGTCCCCTGAAGGGGACCCCATCGGGGCCCTTGACGCCGCGCGAGTCAACATTGTCGTCAGCGATCATGGTCCTCGAGCCGCAGCTCGGCTGCGGCCGCTGAGTGCGTTGCTCCCGCACTTGAATCGAGCCATGGTGCTCATCTCTCTATCGCCTGCTCGAAAGCAGGATCAGGCTGGTGGGAGCGTGGGTTCGTTCCGGTAGCGCAATTCGATTGGGGGCCGTCACGCGGCCAGAGGCTAAGTGGCGCCTGCCGGAGCGAAAGGTTCGTTCTTCTGCAACATGTGCCAGATCGCCTCGGCGAGGCGGCGGGCGATGTCGACCCGGGCGATCTTCTTTCCGCGGTTGCGTCCGAGGCGGGCACCGGTGCGCTGATAACGCTCTGCGTAGGCGCGATGGCGCGCAGCGTGGGTGGCTGCCTCGATGAGCGCCCAGCGCAGGTACTTGGGGCCGTTCTTGGTCAACGACCCCCGGTGGTCGCTCTCGCCGGACTGGTAGACGCGCGGACACAGCCCGCTGTAGCCGACGAGCTTGGTCGGGGTGGCGAAACGAGTGATGTCGCCGATCTCGGCTGCGATGGTGTATCCGAGTACGTGGCCGATGCCGGGCACGGTGCAGAGCAGCGGGACGTAGCGGTGATCGGCTCCGTCCGCGCTCAGCTCCTCTTCGAGCTCTTCGATCTGGAAGGTGATGGTGTCGATGAGACGCACGGCTGCCTCGATGTCACCCTTCCAAGGCTCTTCGAAGGACAAGCGGTCGAGGAGCAGCCGGCCCTCGAGGCCGAAGAGGTCCGAGACCGGGCAGGGGTGACCGAAGGCGAGCAGGCTCGCATGGATACGGTTCTTCAGCGCCGTTCGGTGCTTGACCAGGTGGAGCCGCCAGCGCGCCAGCTCGCGCTCCTGGCGCGTCTCGGGGCCGGGCAGCCAGATCGTCGGCACGAAGTCTCTGCGTGAGAGCTCGGCCAGGACCCTGGCGTCGATGCGATCTGTTTTGCAGGCCAACGGGGCAAGACCCTTGACCTTCTTCGCGTCCGCCAGCTCAACCGACCAGCCGTAGAGCTCCAAGGTGTCATGGATAAAGCGTGCTCCGTTCATCGACTCGACGACCGCGAGAACTTGCTGGTCTCCATGGTCACGAGCCACGGTGCTCACAAGGCTCCGCAGGCCGTCGCGGTCGGGAGGAGCGGTCCGCTCCTCTAGCGTCGAGCCCTCCTCGTCCAGTAGGCAGACATCGAGGCGGCGTCTTGAAAGATCCAGTCCAGCGTGCAACATGGTGTCTGGGCCTCCTTCGTGTGGTTGCTTCCGGTGAGAAGCCACGTTCCCACCGGGGGAGGCCCCCTTTCATGGCATTCGATCATTCATCCGGCCTCTGGCGTGACGACCCCTGCCTCGTTGATCGGTCCGTCGAGCGATGATGGCGTTGTGAGCGCATCGGGGCGTGAAGGAACCTGGTCGCTTGAATCTTGTGGTGTTGTCACGCCCTGCAGAATCGCTTCGGGTCGGGCGCCGGGACCCGCCTCGCTATGGGAAGGCGGCACGTAGACGCGTAAAGGCGGTGGCGAGCTCGCTGGCCCAGGGCCAGGTCTCATCGAGGCGCATGACGAGGTCACGCCCGCGGTGGGCGAGTACGGCGGCGACGTGCAGGACGCGGTAGCGCAGGGTCTTGGGCTCAGCCTTGGCCAAGGCGCCGTCGAAACAGGTCATCTGGCTCCAGGCCAACAGTGACCCGGCGATGAGCGAGACCGCCATCCAGGCCTCGTTGGCGCAAAAGCCGTCGAAAGGCAGGTTGGCTAGTCCGCACGCCTTCCAGCCCCGCACCCGGTCTTCGACTCTGGCATGGCCCCGGTGGCGCAGTTCGAGGGCGGCGATGTCATCACCTTGCGTGTTGGTGATGAAGCAGGTGTGGCGCCACCCGGCCTGGGTGTCGAAGAGCGAGAGTTGGGCGCCCGGGTGCGGGCGCTCCCTCCGACAGATCACCCGCATGTCGGCGGGCCAACCGTCCAGTTCGATGACCTCGCTCAGTTCGATGACCTCAGCACCCTGGCGGATTCGTCCGCCGAGTTCTTTGGCGCCAACCCAGTCCTCTTCTTGGGCGAGCAAGAGGGCGTCACGCACAGAACCCCTGATGGAGAAGCCAATCGAGTAGTCGAAGTTGGCGATGCTGAGGGATTCGACGAAGCGATGCGAGGCTCCGGCCGAGTCGGCCCGGACCAAGACGGGGTGGAGGACCAGTGCGGGATCGTCGCCTTCTTCGTGGCCCAGTGCGTACGCGGGCGGCACGGAGCGGACCACCTGCTCGAGCAGTTCGAGGTGGTCGTCGGTGTTCCCCGGGGCGGCGTTGCCCGGGCGCAGCATGGCGGCCAGGGGCTCGTTGGTGTTGTCGCACCACACCGCCAAGGGGTTGAACCCGAAGCCGTGCTTGTAGGTGGGGGCGGCGTCCTCTTTCTCCGAGTGCACGTTGAGCAAGGTGGAGTCGAAGTCCCAGATCATCGGGCCGACGGGCGGCTCCGCCGCCCACACACGCGCCCGGGCCGTTGCCAACGCGAGGGGGATGGCCCGCAGCTCGAAGACCGCGGTGGCATGAACCGCTCGCCAGGCTGTGGCCACAGAAGCCACCGGACCGAAGAGATCCTCTTGTTCTTTGAGCGCAGCGATGTCAGCCAGGCAGTCCGCCCCGTCCGCGATGGCGATGGCCAGATGGGTGAGCACGACACCGGGATCGTGGGTGTGCCAGTTGATCCCGCAGTCCTCCATGGCCGCCGACATGGCCTCGGTCAACCCGCTGCGATCGGCCAGTTCCGCTAGGAGAGCGGCACCGGCATGGGACACGAGCTTCTTCCCGTCGGGTATCACTTTGGCGCGACGGACCGAGCGACTACGGGTGCACTTTCAAGGAGCTCTCCTCCTGGTCGATTGTGTTGCTGTGGTAACAACCATTCTTCCAGGAAGGAGAGCTTTTTACGCGGACGCGCGCACCACTCGTTCAGTGGTCGGACGAATTATTGAGGTTAGGCGCTCCGGAGAACGAAAAACGGTGTTCGAGCGGGCGACACGGGAAACAAGAAGGAGGGTGAAATCCCTGACCTCACTCTGGGACCCGACCCTCAGGAGAAGAGGCGGCCCCTCAACCGGACGGGCAAGGTTCCGACTAGATACCGGATTGGGGACAAGTCCTACTAGTACGCGATGACGGGCTGAGCAGAGAATAATGACGGCTCATTAGCATTCGGCAGGAGGGCACTGGCAAGGGGGTCGACAAGTTGACCAAGAGGGGCCAGGACGGTCGGATCAAGCCCACTGGCCTACGCGGGCCCCTACTGCCAATAAGACGGTGCCGCCCGTGACGGGCACCAAGTCCGGCGAGTGCGCGGGGAGTTCGTTCTGATGGCCCGGCGCAAGCACCGCATCGTGGCCACCGACCAGATGGTCTCAGCCGACCCCATCACCAAAGAGACGCCGCTCCCGGGCGCCGAGCCGCTGGCCACGGCCAACCCCTCGACCAACGGCCACCTCCCGGCTCCTCAGCCCGAGACCGGCGACGACTACTGGGCCCGGGCCTTGGGCAAGGCCGCGGCGCCGCCGATCACCGCTTCGCCCGCGGCCGTTCGGCGCCGATCGGAGAACACCCCCCAACGTCCCCGCGAGGCCGAGGAGCCAAGGGAGGACACGGCGGCGAGCTACTGGGACCGGGCCAGGGGAATGGCGCCCCGGCGCCGGTCGCCGCCCGAGCGTTCCCCCGCCCTGCTCCAGGCCGCAGCGGTCTCGGTGGCTCCAGCGGCCCTTCACGACGCTCAAGTGACGACCGAGGACACGGTGGCTGCCCCCATTACCGGGTCCGAGCCTGCCTCGATGCCGACCGAGAGCCTGCCGACCGCCGAGCCCGCCACAGCGCTTCAAGGGGCGCACGCACGCAAGGAAGACCCCCTTGTACTCGAGGTCCGCGGCGCCCACGTCAGGGCCGACGACCCGCTTGCCGGCGGGGGATGGGAGGCGCACCTGGCCGATGACGACGCTCTGGCGGGACCAGTCCGCGGCGCCCACGTCAAGGCCGACGACCCTCTGGTCGCGACATTCAGCCCCGCCCATGCCTCCAAGGTCGCAGACCCGGTCGAGCCGTCCGAGACCGAGATCGATGAGACAGCCGCCGAGACTGTCCCGGCCAAGACACGAGGTCGTCGTTGGGGCGTGCTGCCGGTCGCCGGTGCATCGGCGGCCTTGGCGGCCCACGTCAGACGATGAGTTGACACGCAACGGGTCCTCCAGAGGTTGTCGTCTTCACAACCTGACCATCGATTGCGCCGGATGGGGGCGCCGTCGGCTTGGAGCCGCCAATTGAGCCTGACGTCCCCCACGTCCCGGCCGGCCTGATTCCGGATTCCATCCTTGGGTGGCCCATGGAACCCGCTGGGGGGCAGCACCCATCGAGCACATCTCGACGCACAGGGTCATCTTCGGGAGCAACCCTCCGGCCGGTCCTCAATAAGTCCTCAAAACGATCGTCACTCATGGCAACCAGCGCGCGACGACCAGCAATGAATCCGCTGGTCAAATCGATCCTATCGGCCGGCTCACCGTCAAACCATCGGCGAGATCGCCAAACCGACTGTCAACGTTTGCACAACTCCAGCCACCGGGCGGTCCTCTGTGGAGCTGTCTGCCGATGGGAAGAAGGTGACCGCGCCACGCCGGAATCTCAGTTTCCGGGCCGTCGGTTTCCTGACGATCGTGGTCGTGTTGTCGTGTGTGGTCCTCGGACTTGCTCCGGCTCCCGCGAATGCGGCGAACAACATTGGGTCTCGGTCGGCTTCGGGCTACTGGCTCGTCGCCTCGGACGGGGGCATCTTCACCTACGGCGACGCCGGCTTCTACGGCTCACCGGGCAACGTGACCCTGAACAAGCCCATCGTCGGGATGGCCGCCACGCCCGACGGCGAGGGCTACTGGCTCGTCGCCTCGGACGGGGGCATCTTCACCTACGGCGACGCCGGCTTCTACGGCTCACCGGGCAACGTGACCCTGAACAAGCCCATCGTCGGGATGGCCGCCACGCCCGACGGCGAGGGCTACTGGCTCGTCGCCTCGGACGGGGGCATCTTCACCTACGGCGACGCCGGCTTCTACGGCTCACCGGGCAACGTGACCCTGAACAAGCCCATCGTCGGGATGGCCGCCACGCCCGACGGCGAGGGCTACTGGCTCGTCGCCTCGGACGGGGGCATCTTCACCTACGGCGACGCCGGCTTCTACGGCTCACCGGGCAACGTGACCCTGAACAAGCCCATCGTCGGGATGGCCGCCACGCCCGACGGCGAGGGCTACTGGCTCGTCGCCTCGGACGGGGGCATCTTCACCTACGGCGACGCCGGCTTCTACGGCTCACCGGGCAACGTGACCCTGAACAAGCCCATCGTCGGGATGGCCGCCACGCCCGACGGCGAGGGCTACTGGCTCGTCGCCTCGGACGGGGGCATCTTCACCTACGGCGACGCCGGCTTCTACGGCTCACCGGGCAACGTGACCCTGAACAAGCCCATCGTCGGGATGGCCGCCACGCCGGCGTCGATTTCGGGACCATCGACGACCACAGTCCCCTCGTCAACCGGTGGCCCACGCACGTCCGAGCATTACACCGCGAACGGGAACTTCTCCGGATCGACGTACGAACCGGGCGCGGACGGGTTCAATCTCGCGGATGTGTCGTCCAATGCTCAGACCGAGGCGCTGCCCTCGGGCGTCGAGGGACTCGAGTGGATCGGTTCGTGCGCGGGGGCGACGCCTTCGTTCCAGTCAACCATCCAAAGCTTCATCGGGGATCCCAAGGTCTTCGGCTTCTACCTCATGGACGAACCTGATCCGTCGTCATGTGCTGCGGCGAACCTGAAGGCCGAGTCGGACTTCATTCACACCAACGACCCGGGGACCTACACCTTCATCATCGAAGAGGATCTGTCGAGCTCGAACCATCCCACCTATCAGGGCGGCTTCAACCCTGCCAACACGGACATCGACCTCTATGGGCTCGACCCGTATCCGTGCCGATCAGAGAATCCCGTATCGGCGCCCTGCGCCTACAACTGGCTGGGCCTGGCCGTCACCGCGGCGGAAAAAGCTGGGATTCCGCTCGCTGACATCGTTCCGGTGTACCAAGCCTTCGGCGGCGGCACGTGGGTGGACGACGGGGGAGGCTCATACCAGCTGCCCACCGCGGCCCAAGAGTCCCAGATCCTCTCGACATGGGGGTCGGTGGTCCCGACCCCGGTCTTCGACTACGCGTACTCGTGGGGATCGCAAAAGAGCGACCAGCCCTTGAACGGTAGCCCCGCTCTTCAGCAGGTCTTCTTGACTCACAACGAGGGCTGATGACACCCGCTGTGTCACGGAATTGTTCATGGTTTGTGAAACCCGATTGGATAGGACGTGGATTCGGCGCGGGTCCCCGGGTAGGGGTGGCGAACTCTTCGAGCGGGAAACACTTTCGGAAGGGCCGGTAGGCCTCGCGTACCCGGAATATCGGCGGAAACTCAGATTTGTTCGATCTTTCGAATTTTGGCGAACGTAGGGTCTAAGGACCCTTCCCCAACCGGGACCTCGCTGTAAAGGTCGATGGCAGACGGAGAGGGGTCTCTCAGAAAGGGGTTCGGCCGGCGCCGAAAGGCGTGAGGCGGTGCAAATGGCTAGGCCAGGGGTAGGTCCAGCATCCGACCGCGAATTCGAGGACGTCGTTCGTCCTTCAGACTCCCCGCGCCCTATGCGGGCGAAGATCCTCGTCATTGATCGGCATCTCATGATTGCGGAGAGCCTTGCGTTCTGCCTGAACCTTGAAGGATTCCAGGTTGACCTTGCGGTACCGACTCCCGATGGTGACCTCGAAGGCATTCTGCCTTCAAGGTGGGATGTCGTCATCCTGAACATCGATCTCGAGACGCAGGATGACATCCAACACGTCGTTCCGTTGCTGGCGGAGCACGGTCCGGTCGTGGCGCTGATCGCCAGGACCAACCGGTTGCGTCAGGCCTGGTGCGTAGAAGCTGGAGCCGTGGCGCTGGCGGACAAGGAGCAGTCGGTCAGAAGCCTCATTGAGCTCGTCAACCGCATCCTCGGCGGCGAGAGAACCATCCGGTCCGCGGAGCGAGATGCCCTCCTCGAGTTGGGCCGACGACACTCCAACGAAGTACGCCGCAGACGAGCTCCTTTTTTGGACCTCACCGAACGAGAGCAGGTGGTGCTGTCCCACCTTCTGGACGGGCAACCGGTCCGCACGATTGCCCGATTGGCTGGCGTCACCGAAGCGACCATTCGGTCGCACATCCGCTCGATATTCCGGAAACTGGGAGTGAATTCCCAACTCCGGGCCGTTTCGCTCGCTCGTCAAGTCGGTTGGAGTGCCACCAGTCCCGGCAAGGCCGTCCGGACCGGCCAGTGACGGTCGCCGATTCCTCTCTGGGGCGCAATGTCCATTGCAATTGACAATGTCCGTTGCACCCTTCCGAACTCGGGTAGCCACCTTCTTCGGTGAGCTAATCGAAGACCTCGAACGCGCTGGGCCCGACTGCCTGCGGGACCGTGGCTCGAACCGCCCTGAGTGATAGTCAACTCGTTCAAGAGCGAAAGGTGAGACCGAAACCTTAGAGAAACCTTAGAGGCGTCTCAATAGAGGGCTCCCGTAGAGACCCGAGACGTGGTGAATGTGGTCGACGACCTGTCTAATTTCTTGGACAGCCAGGGCGTCTGGCCTCCCCCATTTTTGAGAGACCAACCCCCGATCTTTTCACCACCAACTCCCAACTTTGCGAGCCTACGCCCCAACTTTGAGCGACCACCTCCCAACTTTAAGGGACCAACCCCCAAACTTGAGCGACCAATTTAGAAGGAGATTGGCAAAGAGTATTGCGAGGACATTGCAAAAGACATTGCAGGGACATTGCAGGAGATTGCAAAAGGACAACGCAGGGTCAACGAGGTAACTGGTCAACATGTGCGCAGTTTTGCTTATGCACAATTTTGGGGTTGCGCAGGACCACCCTGCAACGGGAATGTTCATCAGAACCGACGTGTAGTCAAGCGTTGGTGTGTCGGAGGGCGTTGTGTCGGAAGTACCAATTCGGATTCATGGGCAATTGTCTGGCCCATCGGACCAGGCCGCGGTGTCATTCGCGGGTGCCGAGCGAGTTCGCGCGTTTGAGCGTCGGCGACGTAACACAGCAGCCACGCGCCTCTTGGAACGGGACGAGTGGCAGGCCGAGTTCGCCGCAGCTTTCGCAGGTCTCCTGCCACCCTGTGCGGTAATCATCGAGGGTGAACCAGGTGTGGGCAAGACGGCTCTGCTCAACGCTGCCTGCCAGTTGGCCGTAGAGGCCGGGCACGAAGTTCTGCGCGCCAGGGGCGGTGTGCTCGAGGCAGAAGCCCCGTTTGGCGTGGTTCGCCAGCTGCTCCAGCCAATTCAAGATGAATTGCCACCACACGACCGCAAAATGTGGATGCAGCTGTCGTCCGAGCAAAACGGCAATAGCCGCCCCATGGCTTTCGACGCGATCCAAGACCTTTACCTGACTCTGGCGGATGTCGCTTCTCGTCAACCGCTGGTCATTGCCGTCGATGACCTCCATTGGTCGGACATCGAGTCGTTGTGGTGGGTCCAACACCTCGTTCGACGACTCGGGCCCCATCGTCTGTTCTTCGTCGGAACCTCATTGTGCAGGGTCGCGGGTACGGTGCTCGGGCCAGTCGACAACATCGTGGCGGAGCCCTCGACCAGAGTCATCTCGCTGCGGCCTCTGGCTGCACCTTCCGTGGCGGTGCTGATTCGCCATCATTTGGACGTGGAGCCGGAAGCGCCGTTCGTGGCTAGCTGTTTGCGCATTACGGATGGAAACCCGTTCCTGCTGCACTCGCTGCTAATCGCGCTTCGCCAACAAGGTGTCCGCCGGGATTTCTCCGAAGAGGTTCTGTCCGTTCTCTCCCCGCCGCCGGTAGCTCGTGCCATCCTCACGCGCCTCGCGGGGCTCCAGCCCGAGTCACAGGCGCTCTTGCGTGCGGCTGCTGTGCTCGGAGACGGTTCTGACTACCGAACTGTTGCAGAGCTCGCCGGTGTCGACGCCGCGATGGGTCACGACATTGCCAACTCATTGGCCGAAGCTCACCTACTTCGTAAAGGCAGAGTGCTCACCTTTGTGCACTCGCTCGAGCGCTCGACCGTGTACAGCGAGATCGACCCAGTCCTACGCGCACGAGTTCATGCTGAAGCCGCACGCCTGCTCGATCAGAACGACGCCCCGCTCGAAGACGTAGCCCGTCACCTGTTGTTGTCCGAACCTTCAGACGACGAGTGGTCGGCCCAATTGCTCGAACGGGCGGCACAACTCTATTGCCAGCGTGGCCAATTCGAGCTCGCGGAGAACTGCTTGTCGAGATCTTTGCGTGAGTCTTCGGATGTCTCTTTGCGGTCGCGTCGACTCCTTGCCCTCGCCTCCACCCAAGCCGCAGTTGGACGTCTCGGTGCTCTTGCCCTGTTGCGCGAGGCCGCCGACCTCGGAGCGGACCCCGTTGCGTTGGCCGACGCAACGTACAGTTGCCTCAAGGCGTACGCCCAGGAGGTGTACCCCCCCGACACGGTGGCGACCCTCCGCCACTTGGGGAGCCAACTGGGCGACGACAACGACGAGCTCCGCATTTGGATCGAGATCGTCCTGGCGACCTGGGGGCCGCCATCGAGTGCACGGCAGATCGACACGACCACCGTTGAAGCAGCGCTGGCCAAGAGGCGCCTCGAGCGCAGCCGGCACGATCGGATGGCCTTGGCCCACCTGTCGCACGTGAATTGCCTCGATCCCGAGCGGCTCGACGCCAATTACGTCGCGGCTTTGGCTGAGCAATCGCTCCACCCGGGCGACTTCCAGCCCGAAGATTGCACATCTGTGGTCGTGTCCGCTCGCGCTTTGGTCACCTTGGCACGAAGCGGACGATTCGACCTTGTCGACCGTCTCGGCCAGGTGATGCAGGACGCCGCCTTGAGCAGGGATCACGCCACGAGTGTGGCGGAGTTCTCAACGGTGTTGGCGCTCTCCCACTTCCTCCAAGGCAACCTCGCCGAGGCTGAGACCGAATGTCGCCGGGCACTTGGCGCAACGGAAGGTGTTTCTTGGGGGTCGCGTCCACTCGCGATCGGAGTTCTCGCGGCAAGCCTCATAGAAGAGGGCAGAACTGCGGAGGCAGCCACAGCATTAGACGTCATACATCCTGATTCCGCGGTCCTGAGGTACGCCGAACTCCTACCGCTGGAGCAGCGGGCAAGGCTGAAGTTGCTCGACCGGTACCCGAACGAAGCGTTGGAGGAAGCGCTGACAGTGAAGGAGAGCGCCGAAGGGCTCGGGATAATCAATCCGGCCGTCACGTCGTGGCGAAGTACGGCCGCTTTGTCACTGAGTCAGTTGGGACGGCAGACCGAGGCCCGCGATCTGGCGGCCGAGAATCTCGAACTGGCTCGAGCCTTCTTGGCACCCCTGAGCCTGGGCGAGGCGCTCCGAACGGCGGCTGCAGTCGGACATGCAGCCCAGCGCATCGAACTGCTTGAAGAAGCGGTAGACGTCCTCAAGCGGTCGGGCGCGTCACTCGAATACGCCAAGGCGACTATCGATCTCGGGGCTGTACACGCCAGCGAAGGGCGGCAGGAGGAGGCGTTGCGTAGTCTCCGCCGAGGCGCCGACCTGGCCTTTCGCTGCCGGGCGCAGCCTCTCATCGATCGCGCCTCCAAAGAGCTGCGCGCCGCCGGAGCGAGACCACGGCGCCTGGCGCTTATGGGCTCCGACGCTCTCACACCCGCCGAACGAAGGGTGGCGACATTGGCTGCAGACGGATTGATCAATGCTCAGATCGCCGAGAAGCTGTTCGTGAGCGAGAAGACGGTAGAAGGGCATCTCACACGGGTGTACCACAAGCTTGGAAACCAGTCTCGAGGCGACCTCCGCAAGATGTTGAAACCTGCCCCCGAAGGGCTGAGTGAACGACGGCCGCCGAAGGGCCACCTCAACCGACGTGCTGTCTGAGATTGGTCTGCTAGGTGGCTGCGCGGTCCCACACACGGTGAGACGCGAGCCTGTGTCGTGCATCCTGCTGACACCGCGTTGAGGTCCCCGCTATCTACGTTGCGTCCATGTTTGATGGGATGACGAACGTAAGACACTCGCTCGCACGCCTCTGCAATCCGATTTTGGTGAGCGCGTCCGCCGGGCTCATTCTCACCTCCGTCATCACTGGGTCGGGTTCGAATGGGCCAGTCGGTGCTTCCACCGTGCCGACAACCCCATTAGGCCAACAGAAAGCCAGCGTCTCCAAGATCTTGGTGATCATGGAAGAGAACCACAGCGTTGGACAGGTGTTCCCGTCGCAGATGCCATACCTCTGGAGCCTTGCTCGACGGTACGGGTGGGCGACGTCGTGGAGTGACATCGGCCATCCGAGCCTGCCGAACTATCTGGCAATATTCGGAGGATCGGCCTTCAACGATCCCCAAGACTGCCTGCCCGTCGCCGGCTGCACATATTCGGGGCCTTCCGTGTTTGGTCAAGCGATCGCCCACGGTGCAACCGCCCGCACCTACCAAGAGTCCATGCCGACGCCATGCGACCTGAGTGACAGCGGCAACTACGACGTCAATCACAATCCTTGGGCATATTTTCCCGACGAATCACCGCTCTGCCGCCAAGATGATGTTCCGGCTGGAACCGTACGCGCCGGAGCGCTCCTGAGGGACACCCGAACGGGTTCGCTCCCGACCGTGGGCGAAATTTCCCCCAATCTCATCCACGATGGTCATAACGGGTCCTTGGCACAGGCCGATGCCTGGCTCCACTCTTGGGTTCCGGTGCTCACCTCTGGTCGAGACTGGCGCGACGAGCGGTTGGCCATCGTCGTGGTGTTCGACGAGGGGGAAACGACGGAACAGGTACCGTTTGTGATTTTGGCGCCAGGCGTGTCACACAGAGTCGTCCGACAGGCCCTCAATCACTTCGCGCTGACTCGGCTGATCGACGAGGTCATCGGCGTGCCGCCCCTCGGGCAGGGATCGCATGCAGTAGACCTCGTCCCTATTCTGGGTCGGCAGCTCTAGGATGAAGTTGGCGGGACACATGCTTTGTCGGAAAAGCTCATGAGATCGGTGGCACGAGAATCGATTGGACGGCTGCTCTTTGTGGGCGCCGTCCACGAAGCGGAGCCTGCACTCGCCGCTCTGGTGGACAGTCCGGTCGACATAGTCGAGGTCTACACCGTTCCCGTCCCCCAAGGGTCCGCGCCGTCCGGCTATGTGGATCTGGCGCCCTTCGCCGCGGCGCACGGAATTCCGGTTCGCCGGGCCGTCAATATCAACGCGGTGGAAGAGGTCGAGCACATCAGGCGACTCGCACCGGACGTGATCGTCGTCGTCGGCTGGAATCGGTTACTCGGCGCCGACGTGCTCGGCATCCCGCCAAGAGGCTGCATTGGCTTTCATGCATCTCTACTGCCGCGATTCCGTGGCCGCGCCCCGGTGAACTGGGCCATTCTTCGTGGGGAGCGTGAGACAGGCAATACCATGATGTACCTCAACGTCGGGACAGATACAGGTGACATCATCGATCAACATCACGTCGCCATCGAGGCAACCGACACGTGCGCCTCGGTCTACAGCCGAGTGGCTGAGGCCGGAGCGACAATGCTTCGAGACCACCTTCCGGCCATCTTGAATGGGGCCGCTCCTCGCCGTCCCCAGGAACGATCGAACGGCGACCTACTCCCGAAACGCACTCCTGCGATGGGCATTACGTCCTGGGATCGGCCGGCCCGTGCGGTCCATGATTGGATCCGCGCCTTGACCACTCCGTATCCAGGCGCGTTCGCTTTCTGGGCAGGTCATAAGGTGATGTTTTGGGCGGCG
The DNA here is from genome assembly GCA_963834405.1 of uncultured Acidimicrobiaceae bacterium. GTDB lineage: Bacteria > Actinomycetota > Acidimicrobiia > Acidimicrobiales > RAAP-2 > Bog-473. The sequence continues at coordinate 1,098,924 of CAWIBX010000007.1, forward strand.
GACGAGCCCGATGACACGGGCCGACTCGGTCATGCCGGCGAGGTGATCGCCCGCGACGAGAAGGGCGTTCGTGTGGCAACCGCAAATGGGAGCCTGCTACTGACCTCCATGTCCCTGGAGGGGTCACCGCCTCAGACGGCGTTCTCCTGGGCCGAAGAGCACCGGATGGAACTCCACGACCGGTTTGAGCCCGTGGACGGAAAAACAGCCCGATGGGCGCTCGGCCTCGAGTCTTCTCCGATCGATGTTCACACGGGGGAGAAGTAGACCATGACCGAGACTCGGGTTGTCGTGCTCGGTGCGCACCCCGACGATGAGATCCTTGGCGCAGGCGGAACCCTGGCACGACACGTCACGGACGGGGACGAGGTGCACGCCGTCGTCGTGGCGGATGGGGCCAGCAGTCGGGCTCCGGACGAAATGAAGTTGACGCTGCAGAAGGATGCGACCCGGGCGGCTGAAACGATTGGCTTCGCATCAGTACGACTTCAGTCGCTGCCCGATCAACGGCTTGACACCGTGCCGTTCATCGACCTGACCCAGATCATTGAATCTATTCTGAACGACATCCAGCCCCATGTCGTGTACACCCACTTTCCCGAAGACGTCAACGCCGACCACGGACTAGTAGCCCGAGCGACTTGGACCGCATGCCGGCCTTACGCCCGCCCTCAGTTGCGCAGGTTTGCCGTATTCGAGACGCCCTCGTCCACCGAGTGGGCCTGGCCTGTCAACGACAGTGGGCTCCAGCCGAATTGTTTTGTCGATATCACGGAGACGTTGGACAGGAAGATTGCCGCCATGGAGTGTTACCAGTCCGAGCTGCGCGAGTATCCACACCCCCGCTCGAGTCGTGCGCTTCGCGAGCGGGCCGCTTTTTGGGGTAGCCGGGTCGGACGACTCGCCGTGGAGCCGTTTCGGATCCTCCGGGACCTTCAGTAAGCAATTCCGATTTCAGGACTGTTCGACTTGGGCCTGCACCGAGGTGGAGCTCGAATCGGTCACGGACACGAATCGTCGCCAGCTGCACGACGCGCAATGGCACTTCGCCGAAGTCGTCGGTGTCGCGCCACCAGACCGCCCGAAGAACATCACAATGGTCCGTAGCAAAATGCTCATGTCGACCCAGAAGCAGCGCCTGTGCAGATAGTCGAGATCGACACTCAGCTTGGGGTGCAACTGGAACTCGACATAGTCTCGCTCCGGATCGCCCGATCGTCTTTTCTCGGAGGCCTGTACCTCGGTGTAGAAGATCTGACCGGGACCCGTCAGTCCCGGTCGGACACGAAGGATTCCAAGCTCTTCCGGGTCGTACCACTGCAAGAAGCGTGGGACCTCAGGTCGTGGACCGATCAGCGTCATGTCTCCCTTGAGAACGTTGAACAGTTGGGGTAGCTCGTCCAGTTTGGAAGCACGGAGGAACGCCCCGAGCTTGGTGACCCTCGGGTCGGACCGTTCCGTGACGAGCGGCCCCGAGTCCTCGGCATGCAGCATCGACCGGAACTTGAACATGGTGAACGAATGGCCCGACCGCCCGGCCCTGACCTGCTTGTAGAGAACCGGACCCCTGCTCGTGACCTTGACCGCTGCGGCAGTCACCAGCAACAGCGGAGATACGACCAGGAGCCCGAATGCCGCAAGGAGAGCATCGACTCTTCGTCTCATGGCGGTGTCGAGACGAACAGCGCCGGCCGAGAGCACGCCGACTCCGAATTGGGAGGGATGCGCCTTGCGCGCGACCCGGTATGCGATGAAGGTGAGGGTCACGGTGGTCGCGGCGTAGGTAATGGCCGACGTGATGGCACCCCCGAGTGCTCCGTACTTGGGGATGAGGATGAGGTCCAAGGTCACGGTAATGGTGGCGCCCACACCCATACCGATGGAGTTGAGCCCGGGCCGGCCCACGCCGAGCAGATAGGCGGAGGAGACCGCCGCCGCCCCTTCGATCGACAATCCGAAGATGATGATCTCGGCGGGAGCGACTGCGCCTCGGAACGCCGAACCGTAGAGCAGGACCGGGCCGAAGTAGGCGATGATGGCCACGAAAGGAGTCAGCAGGAGGGTCAAAGCAGTGGCTTGCGGAAGCAGTCGGCGGCCCTCGGCCGTTGCTTGCTCCGATCCGAGGTTGGCGAATCGTGGGTACAACACATAATTGATGGCGGTCGGGGCCAGCCTCAGAAGCTCGGCGAACTTGGAGGCCACCGCGTAAATTCCGAGCACGGCGGGGCCGGCAAGAGCACCGAGAAGCACAAAATCGAAACGCAAGTTGGTCAGCCACAGCATGTTGCCGAGCTGACCACGAGCGCCATAGACGCCGATCTTCTTCGCCAACCCCGCCGAAGGTAGATCCCAGTCGCCGAAGAACCCCTGTCTCGCCAGGCGCCAGATGCCTGTGAGTCCCGCCAGTGCGCCTGACGCGATCAGAGCAATGATCACCGAATCAATTCCTCGGTTCCCCACGGCGACCAGTACCAACGGGTAGACGAGGACGAACCAGAGCTCCTCCGCCACGATGACCAGGTTCGCTCCGGCAATGTCGCGGTTCCCCTGGCAGCAAGCCTTGGCGGTGACCGTCACCAGCTGCGTGGTCACGAGAACCGCTGCGAGTGCGACCAGCCGCACGGCCATCGCCTTGAAAAAGACGCCCTGGAAGAACTCGGCACACGCCAGCCAAGCCAGCGAGCCGAGAGTGGTGCCGGCCAACGCCATCAGGACGAGAGTGGGGCGAAGTCTCCTATCCTTGCGGTGGTCCCCCGCCAAAAAGAACGCGGAAGCCGTCGGCAGTCCACAAGAGAACACAACTCCGAACAGCCAGGGCAGGACTCGCAGCAGGGCATACTCCCCGAGAACGGTCGGCCCGCCGGCCCGGGCCACCATGAGGCTGGCCACCGATACGGCGGCAAGCGCGCCACCCTGCGCACCCAGGTTGGACACCGTGGTGCGGTTGACCAGACCGCCGACATCGAACTTCCGATCTGGTCCGACACCTCGCAGTAGGTCAAGCACGTGGCTGCGCCCTTGCGTCCTTGCCCAGAACCGCCACGATGCCGAACAGGGCCCACAAGTAACGAAAATGCAAGACCTCCTCGTAGTAAGAGATCAGACCAAGGGCGAGGAGCCCGGCGACGAGACCGGCCGGACGTGGCACCGCGGCCGCAAACCCAGCGGAGAGGGGTCTGCGGACCAGAGGCGCTGCCCACACGGCGACCGTCCCCACAAGCAGCAGTAGGCCGAGAAGACCGAGCACGCCGCGTTCGGTGAGCATGGCCAAGAAGTCGTCGTGAGCCTCATTTGGGTACGGGTAGTTCCCGGTGGTGAGAAGCGGCTTGGTGCTCGCCGGACCGAGGCCGATTAGGCCATCGCTCTGCCGGTAGAGCTGGAGCGCCTCGGTCACCAGCTCGCTCCGCTCGGAAGTACTTTGTCCGCTGCGGCCGATGGAGTTCACCAAGAGGGGCTGGCCACTGTTGAGTGCGTCCTGCCTCATTCTGCTGAGTGGGAAAAGGGTGAAGAGAGCGCTCACGGCTAGAACCACGACCAGGACCACGGCCAGTGACCCGATCAGCCCGCGCTTTCGATAGGCCCTGACCAACAGCAGGAAAAAGACTCCGACGGCAAGCGCCAGGACGCCGCCATTGGACTCGGACAAGACGAGTGCCCATGCCAACAAGACGTAGCCGCTGAACCTCATCCACCTTGCCGTTGGGGTACGAGACGCATAGACGATGAAGATCGTGACCAGCCAGTAGGTGGCCGCATAGTTCGGATCGCCGAAGGTGAACAGCACCCTGTTTCCCTCGGCCGCCTGCAAACCCTCCAAGGCGGTGATGTGACCGAGCCAGGCGACGGTGACGACAGCCGCCCAGAAGATCCCCGCCCAGCTCCAGGCGGCCATCGCGTATCGCATGGCTCGAGGCGAGCTGAGCACGTTCACGATGACGGTGCACCAGGCAAAGAGCAGTAGGTCGACTGCCAGGGTTGACAACGCAAGCCCCGGCAATGCGCTGACGAGTCCGGACGCTGCACCCGCAGCCACCATCAGCGCCACCGGAATGAAATAGGGTGCCCTGAGCTTGTGGTGACCACTCCGAGCCCATATGGCGCCGGTGACGATGGATGCCAGCAACAGAATGTCGACGGGAGAAGTGTTTCCCGGCCCGGACGGGTGCAGTATGGGCTGAAATATGAAGGCCGCAACGAGCGTCATCACGGCGGCCCATTCGGCATTACCGCGTTGAGTGCCCCATCCCTCAGTGGACGGCGGCGTGAGATCGGGCAGCCGGTCCACATTGGGCGCACGCGTCAGCGTGGTGGTCACGGTGCGCCCGTCCCAATTAAGCGTCGCAGGAGGCGCAGGTGGCTCTCTCCAAATTCGGGGTCATCCGCTTCGGCCGCAATGCACGCGATCTCGGCCAGAATCACGTCGCCGGCACAGCAGGGATCTACGCCGAGCCGCTGCAGACCTTCGGCCATGAACTGCTGCACCAATTCCGGGTACCAGCCGCTCCCGTTGATCGCGTATTCGAGCCCGGCGCCCCAGGCGCCGGCCCGTAGTCCGGCGTGACCCGGCACCCGTCGGCCCGAACGGGTATGCCGATCGAGGTAGAGAGAATACGCAATCGCAAATCGAGCCAGATCCCGAGTGAGGAGGCCATCTGGGCGGGCGCTCTCCCAGTCGATGACTCCAGTGACCTCACCGTCGTTCATCAACAGATTGCCGGGCCAAAAGTCGCCGTGCACCAGGCCTCGGCCTACTGAATGCCCATCCAAACGATCGTGAAGGGCCAAGAGGACCTCCACGTCCTCAGTCGTGAACGAGTCATCGCCGAACTGGTAGGTCAACTCGGCGATGAGGCCGTCGGTCATCCCCGCCAGATCCGCCTCCCCCGTTGCCATTTCACTCTGAAACGCCGTCAACCAGCGGCCCGCCGCTTCGAAATCGTCCCTCACCGATTGAGGGCGCGCCGTGTGTCGCCATTGATGGTACGAGGCAAGCATCACTCGTCCCGGCAGCGCCGTGGTCACCAACACTGGCCAGCCCATGTGCACGACCAGCTCCGCCACCTCCGGGACGGTTCTGCTGATTGGACCAAGCCTCCCTCGGTCAAGCGATGCGAGCACGATCGCTTCGTGCCGCACCTTCCCGGCGGCAACGGAAGTCGTAGGCACCTTCGCCGCGTACCTCGGTTGCTCTTCCCCGGGCAGGAAGAGAAGAATCGTCATCTTGGCGTTTGGGTCTTTTGACATGGCCAGGCAAACCACTCGGCCTTGGGAGTCATGGATCACGTCGGACAGCGTTCGACGGGATATCACCGTCGCCGTCATCCCGACCGTCCTACCAGCACGGTGCCGGCGGCTCGCAGAGCCGCGGCGCAGGTCCACGTGATCGACAGTCGCAACAACCGCAATCCGGACGTGAACAGTATGCTCGGAATGCGCCCGGCTCTCGGCGGGACCGATAACACAGACGTGGCGACGTATCGGAGTACGGCCGCATCCCTGCTTGCAATCACGACGGGCGTATGACGCGGGTAGGTGACATACGAGCGCACAACGTCCGTATCGGAATTCGTGTTGTGCCCGTGACTCCAGGGTGCCCCGGTGATCGCCCAGGTCCGACCCTTTGGCACCGAAACCACGGCGCGCCTGGCTCCATGTCCTCGGCCCGGCAACCGGATGGTGTCGTCGGGCAGGAGGACCGACCAGGCGGGCGAGTCACCGAGCGCATTTCTCATGTCAGGACGGCAAAGGGTCTCATTCGCGCAACCGGTAGCACGAGCCCGTGACTGGTGAGTATCCCGAGGGCCTCGTCGACCCCGTTGTCGTCGAGGTGCGGGACCTCTGCCGGCGCGGCGCCGTCGTACCGATATTTCGCCGTGGTCCGGCCGAGCGGATCCGTGGTCGAACGACCCGATATCTCGAACTCCGAGATGATGCTGCCTGACCCGTGGCAGGCGGTGTAGAGACTGCGGTCGGCGCCCCCTCCGGGTATGCAGAGATACGACGATGTGCGGTTGGTGCCGGGCAACAGCAGAGGCTGCCCGGTCTCGGCGAACGACGGATGACCCGCCATCATTTCCGCTGGAAACGCACGGCAGGCGTTGTGCCGGTGGACAAAGGCAGGCTTGCCGGCCACTTCCTCCTCGTAGACCGAGTTGTGAGGAGAGTCAACGACCAGTCGGGTGGTCGCCCCGAACGATGCCTTGGCGATGCTGCGCAAAGCGGCGTACGTCGCCATCCGGTAGGCGAACCCGTAATTCATGGAGAGCCGGGTCGCGAGGAGAGCGCGCCGCCCGTCGTCGTCGGACATCGGAATGGACGGACAACCCTCGGCAAAGTAGTTCGAGAGTCTGCTCGCCAGCTGCCGACGAGATCGTGCGGTGGCCAGGTGGGTGAGCGGCTTTTGCACCGACATCTCGGTCCGGAGCATTCGTGAGGCGCTCTTGCGCCTGGCGTAGAGGGCGCCGATTTGACCAGTGAGCACTCCCCCACCGTTGTGGAATTGGAGCGTCACCTGGCCGGCCTTGATTCCGAGGCGTTCGGCCGCTTCCGGATCGAGAACCTCCTCAACCTCTTGCAGCTCCAGAAAGTGAGTGCTCGGGCCGATGGAGCCAAAACGGAGGCGACCCATCTGCCTGACGACCCACGGCAGCTCCTTCTTGGCACGTCGTGACCCGCCGAGCGACTCGATCTCCATGCGACCCCGCTCCTCAATCCGATCGAGTTCCGCATCGCTGAGGTCGTAACGCTCGGCGGCAAAGTCGGCCCCTTCGGTCGCTGCCCTGAGCACCTCGGCTGACGTGAGGTCTCTATTCCAATTGGGTGGGCTCGGGAAGCGCTGGGCAACCTGCCGGTAGAAGTCGGTGACAGCCGCGGCATTCGGTCGTTCAACGTCGAGCGAGACAAGCGCCATCCCACAGTTGAGCGCGGCATCGGTCAGCGTCGGCCGGATGGCTCCCTGCGTCGCGACAGCGATGCTCGATGGCATCTCGGACTTCTCTTTGTGACAAAAGTCCGGTAGGACAACCGGCGGAGCCGCCAGATCAGTGCCCTCCGTACCCTCTCCGAGGCGTCCGATCAACCCGGTATCGGCCGGGGCCGACTCGCTGTCGAACACCGTGAACGTGCCGTCGCCGACCTGGCGCGTTTCCGGTCGGGTAAGAATGTTGATCTCCATTTCGGAGGTTTCCATGACCTTCCTTTCGAGGTATGGCCGCTATCGGTTCGCGAGGTCGCGCAGCGCCGTACAAACGTGTTCGATCTCGTAATCCGACAATCCTGGGTGGAATGGCAAGGAGAGCAACTGGGGGAATACGGCGTCGGCCACGGGCAGGTGTTCGCACTGGTCTGCACCGAGCAGCCGGCGGAAGTAGGGCTGGTGATGGACCGGAATGAAGTGCACCGACGTACCGATACCGAGGTCCGCCAGCGCGCCGACCACCGCATCCCGGTGCATCCCGAACTCCGGATGGATCCGCACGATGTAAAGGTGCCAGGCATGCCGTCCGGCAGGCGGCCTCGGCGGTAGCTCGATGCCACGGATGTCCTCGAGCTGCTCGTCGTAGTGGTAAGCAATCTCAACGCGACGCTTCTGCCAACGATCGAGGTGCTCCAACTGAGCACGGCCGATGGCGGCCTGAAGATCGGTGAAGTTGGCCTTCATACCGGATTCGGCGATGGTGTAACGCCAACTGGCACCCCGTTGGTACCGCCGCCACGCGTCCCCACTCATCCCGTGCAGTCGCATACGCCGAAACCGATCAGCCAGTTCACCGTCGTTGGTGGTGATGGCACCTCCCTCGCCGATGGGAAGGTTTTTCGTCGCGTAGAAGCTGAAGCACGCGGCCCGGGCATCACTGCCTACCCGCTGGCCTCGAACACTGGTACCCAGACCGTGCGCGGCGTCCTCAACGATATTGGACGCTGGAATCCCGGCCGCAGCGCCGAGTTCGAGGCCGTCGACCGGATAGCCGGCCATGTGTTGGATCACCATGGCTGCCGCTCCGCTCTTGGCCGCGGCTGCGGCCACTCCCTCCTGCGAGACGGTCAAGGTGCGTTCATCACTGTCGACCAGGACGGGTCGCAGCCCCGCATGCACTATCGCGTGGACCGCGCCGCAAAACGTGAGCGTCGGCGTCAAGACCGGTGATCCCGCAGGCAGATCAAGAGCAGTGAGGGCCATCTCGATCGCCGCAGTGCAGGAGCTCACGGCCACCGCGTGCCGGGCCCCCACCCACCGGGCGAACTCATCCTCGAAGGCCAAGGATTCCGCGCCCATGGTCACCCAGCCGCTGGCCAGGATCCGTTGGGCTCCAGCTTGTGCCTCGCCGGTGATCTGGGTGCGACAGAAGGGTATTTCGACCGTAGGGGACGCGATCGGCTCGTATTGCAACGTCACGAAACCAAGACCTCCAGCTCGCCGCGTCGTACCGAGCGCTCCCAGACGGGCCCCAACCGGTACGTCTCATCGAGGACCGTTCCGAGCGCGGCGGGGGACAACTCGTCGCCTAGGTGCGCCCGGCCGGCGCGCCCGAGACGAGCGGCGACAGCAGGATTCTCAATGAGGTATCCGAGCGCACGGCCGAGCAGTTCAGGCTGCCCCGGGGGTACCAGCAGTCCCGTCTCCCCAGAAATGACGACGTTCGGCACCGCGTTGACCGCCGTCGCCACAACGGGACGCGCTGCCGCCATGGCCTCGACGATGGCGCACGGCAATCCTTCGTAGCGACTCGCCATGGCAAACACATCGAGCCCGGGAAGGAGGTTGGCCACATCACTCCGTTCGCCGAGGAACGACATCCGTCCGCTCAGGCCCCGACGGGCCGCCAGCTTCTCCGTCTTCGCCCGGAGAGGCCCGTCGCCGATCCAGACTCCGTACACATCGTTCCGGCCCAGACCGGCCAACGCGTTGACGAAATCATCGGGCGCCTTCTGGAAATCCAAACGCCCGACCGTGCCCACCACCCGCATACCCGGGGGTATGCCCATCAGGCGCCGCGCCTCGGCCTGGTCCGAGAGATCGGGCGCCCGACCGTTGCGCACCGCCACACCGATGGTCCGCACACGTTCGGGGGCGCGATCCGCCTCATGATGGCTTCGGCGGCTACGGCCGGTCCGACGGCCAAGAACGCATCCGTGAACCGCGCGAGCGACCGCTCAATGCGGATGTATGTCTGGCGTCGGATGCGTGACTGAAACGCGTGAAAGGGAAACCCGTGAAAGGTGTGAACGATTCGCTCAACTTGGGCGTCACGCGCAGCGAGGCGACCGAGCGCACCTGCCTTGGCGCTGTGTGTGTGGACGACGTCGAACTCTCCGCTCCGACAGATCGCCTTCAGATCGGCCAGGGCAGCTCGGTCGTGTGCGAGGGAGATCTCACTGCGCAGATGCTCTTGGATCACCACCTCGAAACCCGCTTCGCGTGCTTCGTCAATGAGCCGGTTACCACTTCCGATGATGAACACGACCTCGTAGCGGTCGGGGTCCAAAGCCAATGCCCCTCGCAGGGAGACTCCCCCGGCCCCGGCCATGAAGCGCGTGACGACCTGCGCCACTCGGAGACGCCGCCTCACTGGCCCACTCCGTCGTCCGCGTACGTCGGGCTGAAGAAACTGTCGAGGGGTGCGATCGGGCGTTCGCCCAGCGTGAGCTCCCAACATGGGAGACCGGCCGTCAGGGTTCGAGCGACCTGGTCGATGCTGGGATGGACTTCGCCGATTCCGGTCCCGAGAGCAACCGTGGACGCAAAGGCCCAGTAGCGGCGTAGTTCGCCTGCCATGTAGGTACCCGCCACCAGAGACTTGGCTGCGTCGTCCGGGTCACAGGGAACGCACGATGTCTTCTTCGCCACACCTCGTCGGAGGACGAGAACGACTCCGGGGACAAGCTCGTCCACTCGTCCCGTCCACGGAGCCTCCCTGCGATCGTGCGGCATGCGACGGCCACGCGTGCTCCCGGTTTCACTTGAGGGCACACGCCTCGGCTCAAGGAGGCCCCAGGCAGAGTGTCCGTCACTCAAGCACACGTTGTCGCTGGTGGCGACGGCTCCACGCTCCAACTCCGCGTTGACAATGGTGGACTTGCCCACGCCGCCTGGCCCCGAAAGCAGAACTGATCGTCCATGATCCGTCCCCATGCTGCAGACGGACGCGTGCAACGGTGCCCTTCCGCGCTGTTGACCCCACCACAGCGCCGGGTACTGCAAGAGAACTGCCCGTATCAGCAGCCGCGCCCTCGACCGCAGGACCGCTGCGGCTGCCCGGCCTACCGGAGGCGGGCGCCAACGAGCACGGATTTCCAAACTCGGCCCAACGGCCGCAACGAGAAGATCGAGGCCCGAGGAACATGCGTCGCGGACCACCACCGCTCCGGATCGCCGCCAGGCATTTCTCGTGAGGACGTCCCATTCATGAGTGTCGAACGGCTCGACGTTGTCCTCCACCTTCACGCGAATGTCGGGACCCGCGGCCGGGGCCTGTGTCTGTTGGCCGACAAGCCCTTCCCTCAAGACTCCTGCCAGAAAGCGCTGCCGGCAGTCCAGTTCAATCTGCTCTCCGGCAGTCCGGAACACGGCCCGCATCAGAATTCATCCGGGTAGGGGATGGAGAGGGCGGAGCGAAGCTCCTCGGCCGTCGTTGGCGCAGGCGAATACTCGGGCATGAGATCCTGGAGCTGGGTGCGTACCACTTCGTCCTCACCCTTCGCCGCCGCGTAATACAGCTTTTCCAACCGGCAAATGAAATCGTCGGGAAGACGAACCGGGCGGGTCGCCCATATGGCTGCGTCAACGGTCGGCAGCCGCTCCTCCGAGTCGGAAAAGAGCGATTCATGCAGCTTTTCGCCGGGTCGAAGTCCGGTGTACCGAAGCTGCACCTCGGGAACATGAAGCTGTTCGGCGTACCGGTTCACGAGATCGACGATTCGGACCGGCTCTCCCATGTCGAGCACGAACGTCTCCCCGTACTCCGCCATGGGCGTCGCCGAGAGCACGAGCCCGACGGCCTCCTCGACGGTCATGAAGAACCGCGTGACCTCGGGATCGGTGACCGTGATCCCATCGCCCCTCTCGAGCTGCTCTGCGATCGCAGTCAGAAAGGATCCCCGGCTGCCCAGGACATTGCCGAACCGGACCGAACACATCCTGGTACTGCCTGCTGCGTGCGCCTGCAGGACCATCTCTGCGAGTCGCTTCGTGGCGCCGAGAATGGACTTTGGGTCTGCCGCCTTGTCGGTCGATATGAGTACGAACCGGAGGGCACCAGCCTCGAGCGCCGCCTCCACCAAGTTCTGAGTCCCCTGAACGTTGGACTTGACGCCTTCGCACGGATGTCGTTCCAGCAAAGGCAGGTGCTTATGCGCGGCGGCGTGAAGGACAACGGTGGGTCTGGTGACGTCAAAGACCTGACCGATACGAGCACGGTCGCGGATGTCGGCGATGACGACGTCGGGGCTGTCGAGGAGTGCCTCACCGTCGAGCTCGAGCTGCAGAGAATGAAGGTTTGATTCGTCGTGGTCCAACATGTGGAGCGACGCCGGCCCGCAGCTGCGAATTTGTCGGCAGAGTTCTTGACCGATCGAACCGCCCGCACCGGTCACCAGGACACGCTGCCCCTGAAAGCGGCCCGCGCGGCCAACGGCGATCCACGATGCTCCCGACGGCCGAGCAGGCTGTTGAAATCGACGACACGCATGTCCGCGGCCCGGGCCACTCGCTCCAGCGCAGACAGGAACGAGGGCAGATACCTCACGTGGGCCCCCGTATTTGTGGCCTGGCGAACGAGCTCGCTCAGGCTGCCCGGAGGAAGTGAGGGGATGGCGATGACGATCGCTTCGACATCGCGCTCGCGAACGATCCTGGTCAAGTCGGCGAGTCTTCCGAGCAACGGAATACCCGAAACCAACCGGAGGCGCGGGTCGTCGTCGAGGCACCCTATGAGACGGAGCCCATAGTCAGGCGATCGGCGCAGGTCTTTAGCCACTGTCCGGGCGGCGGCTCCTCCTCCGATCAGCAGCGTTCTCAAGCCGCCGCGCTCCATCCTGTCCCTGTCCCAGGGCGAAGCGGGACCCCAACGTTCGACGCCCGTGTAGTTCTCGGCTTTGAGGATGCTCACTGCGTATGCCCCTGTGAATCGGTTTGTCTGGGTATGAAGACGTCGTGGTACGGCGCCTGCGCGGGCGCGATCACCTTGCTCGGTGGCGACCCGTTCCCCTGTGGCGACTCGTTCGTCGGTCGCGACTCGTTCGTCGGCCGCGACTCGTTCGTCGGTCGCGACTCGTTCGTCGGCCGCGACTCGTTCGTCAGTGGCGACTCGCCCCTGCCTGTAGTGACGAGCGACCTCAGGGCATGCCAATTCCCGCGAGTTCTTGGCTTCTGCCGGACACCAACGACCCCGAGAATGGGCCAGCCTGTCGCCTCGCCGAGATCTGCCACACGGTCCAGCGACGCCCGGGGCGAGAATCGACGCAAAGCGACAAGGATTGACGGAGCTTCCGGCCGGCTTTTCAGGTTCAGGTCCGACAGAGCGTGCACTTTCAACGTGAAAAGAGCGGGGCCCATGGAGAGCGCGGGAGCCTTCACGGCGGCCGATCGATTGGTCTTGCGGCCATTCCGGGTGGTGGACCCCGCGGTTGCCGTCCTTCCGTTCGGCCGCGGCGGAGTCTCGTGACCCCTCAAGGCGTCAGCCGCTGAGAGCTGCCGGTTCATTTCCTCTGTCAGCTGAGTCAGCTGCAATGACGGTATCGGGCCGGTGAGGACCAGGGTGAGGGCACCGAGCCGGTCTGCAGCCAGGCGCATCCGGGTCACGAGGTCGCCGTCCAAGGCGATCAGCTCCTTGTCGCTTCTCACCCCTTCAGCGGTGTCCGCATTGCCGAGGAAGGCCACACCAAGTTCCCGAGCGCCAGCCTCGGGGTCCGCCACCGTCGGTCGGATCAGTTCGTCGATCGTGGCAATGAGCAATCCAATGATGAGTCCGAGTAGCCCTGCGAGAGCGGCATAGACCAACACGTCCCGGGAGGCGTACGTGGTCGTGGCAACGGTGGGTTCGCTGAGGACACTCGCATCTTCGTTGGCGTTGTTGCTCGAGAGGATCTGTTGTTGGGCCGTCTCATTCGTCGCCAACTCCGTCTCGACGCCGGTCAATTCGGTTATTGCGGCTTGAACTTGAGGAGCAGTCGTCGCCAGACCGCTTATTTGGTCGGTGTTCAACTCTGACAAAAGGCTCTTTCGGGTTGCGTTGAGCTGAGCCTCTTGGCGGGTCAGAGCCTGCAATTGCTGGTTTGACGCTGATCCGGGAGAATTCAGTGTGTCGACGATGGCACCCGCGAGCGCTCGGCTGAGCTTGGCTGCAACCTGACGGTCGGGATCTTTGACAGTCACCGCCACGATGCCCGAGCTGTCGAGCGAGGAGGTGCTGATCTCGTGTTTCGCGACGTCTACGGCATTTCGGTCGACCTTGGCGGTCGCTATCGCCTTCTGCACCGTTGCGGGGTCGGTTGCGGCGGCGGACACCTGACTGAGAATCGACGCCACCTGCGTGCTCCCCGAAGGCGCAGCTGCCTGCGTTTGAACATCAGCGGTCGCCGTGTACTTCGTCGGTTGGCCGAGACGCAAAGGAAGCACGACCACGATGGGCAGCAGGAACATGATGACGAGCAGCCATCTGTGTCGCCACACGATCCGAAGCATCACCTCGTTGCCTTCCACTGCCTTCGTCACCTCCCGGTCGTCCGGATGTCTTCGCGTCACCTTGATCGGCCAGGTCGTCGACCAGGGGTGCCGTTTCCACCCGTCCCCACTCCTCCTCACCCCCTCCCCACCTTCACCCTCCGTCCCTTGCGCCCCTCGCCCAGAGCGCGTGCAATGCAGACGACGGAAAGGTGACCGACACGGTAGGTGACAGACAAGAGCGCAAACACCCTGGAAGTTGGCCGCAGTCGACCCCTATGCATGCGGGCAGAACCCCTCATGCCCAGGCCGCCTGCCCCTCATGCCAAGGTCGAGCACCCTCGCAATTTTCCGGGCGTCCCTCGTATTAGACGAACGGGACACCGCTTTTTGACCGATCGGCTTGCAGTTGGCGACGCCGTAACTAACCATGACTTGATGCCTGTATCGAGCGCGCCCCAGAGAGGTAATTCATCTGCACGCAGCGGACGATGCCTACCGGGGTATGTGGCGGGTTCTGCCGAGACCTGTTCATGAGGCTCCTCTCCCGGGATCCCGCGAATCAGTACTCGACCTCGCGGCGACCCTTTGGTACGCCAGTCCTCTGGTGCCGAATCACGGCCCGCGTTGCCATCGCCGTCGTAGCCCTGGGCGCCCTGACCCTCACGTGGCTGAACGCTTGGCCAGCCAGTGCCAGTACCTCCATCAACTATGTCCAGGGTGCGGCCGCCAGCACCGGCTCGCCGGTCGCGTCGGAGACCCTGACGTTCACTCAGCCGGTGAATGCCGGAGACCTTCTGGTCGGATGGTTTGCCCAATACAACTCACCCGGTCAGGTGAGCGTGTCAGACAACGTCAACGGGGCCTGGACACGTTCGGTGTCGGAGACGTTCAACGGTTCAGGTGATATCGCCCTCTTCTTCTTGCCGAACTCGGCAGCGGCACCTCAAGGCCTGACCATCACGGTCACCTCGTCGGCACCGACCTACCTCCAGTCGAGTGCGGCCGAATACTCCGGCGTCGCGGTGAGCAACCCGCTCGACGAGTCGGCCGTAAACAGCGGCAACGGGACGAACGTCAATACTGGCGCGACCAGCGCTGTCCCCGCCGGAGAGCTGGTCTATTCGGCACTCACCACCGGCGGGTCACCTGGCAGCGTCACGCCGGGCACGAGCCAAAGCGCGCCCTTCACGGCGCGTGCCAGCAACAGCAGCGGTTCCGCCTACGAACAGGACATCGTGTCGGCGATCGCGGGTGCCCAGGAAGGGACGGCCACGCTGGGTACGGCGACGGACTGGTACGCCGTTGTAGCCACCTTCGTACCCGCCTCGGGGTCCTCCGGCGGCGGGGGTGGGGGCACCGGCGCTGCCTCGTTCCAACAGGGTGCAGCTTTCTCGTCGGGGACCCTGTCGACGACTGCCACCATGACGCTCTCGCAGAACGTGCATGCCGGCGACCTGCTCGTTGGTTGGTTCGCCCAATACAACGTCCCTGGTCAGGTGACTGTGTCGGACAACGTCAACGGCGCGTGGACGCGGGCCCCCAATTCGCTGGCCTTCCAGGTCGACACCGGTGACATCGCGCTCTACTACCTGGCCGACTCCAAACCTTCCATATCGGGTCTGACCATCACCGTCTCCGCGCCCACGCCGGCCTATCTGCAGGGCACGGCGGCCGAGTACTCCGGCGTCGCCGTTGCCGGCGCCCTCGATCAGATCGCTTCCGGCCGCGGCGTCGGCGTCTCGGTCAACACCGGCACCACCGCGCCCGTCGCGTCCGGCGAGCTGGTGTACTCGGCGGTCATGACCGGGTCCGCGCCCGGCAGCGTGACACCCGGCCAGACCCAAGGGGCGACCTACACCGAGCGGGCCGAGACCGCAAGCGGCTCCTCGTACGAACAGGACGTCGTGTCGGCAACGGCCGGAGCCCAGGCGGGGACGGCCACCCTCGGCACATCGGCCGACTGGTACGCGGTCGTCGCCACCTTCCTCCTGTACCCGAACGACACAAGTCCACCCGGTGCACCAAGCGCCCTGGCCTCGCCCAGCGCCGCTTCGAGCCGGGTCGCCCTTGACTGGTCACCCGGCAGCGGCGACCTCACCGGGTACGCGGTGTATCGAAACGGCCAGGAGATAGCGACCACGGCGTCGGATCAGACCACGTATCTCGATACGACCGTCACCGGCGGCACCAATTACTCCTACACCGTCGAGGCCTTCGACGGCGCGGGCCTGAGCTCGAGTCCGACCAACACCGTCGCCGTGACGACGCCGGTGTCGTCTCCTGTATTCGTCCAAGGCACGGCGGCGTCGCCCGGCAGCCAACAGTCATCGCTGACGCTTACGCTCTCGCAACCGGTGGCGGCCGGGGACCTCCTGGTGGGGTGGTTCGGCCAGTTCGCCGCACCGGGCCAGGTCCAAGTCTCCGACAACGTCAACGGAACGTGGACTCGGGGACCCTCCGAGACCTTCACGAGCGGCACGGGTGACATTGCGCTCGAATACGTGGCCAACACCAATGCCGCGCCCAATGGTCTGACGATCACCGTGACCGCCAGCTCACCCGCCTTCCTTCAGGAGTCGATCGCCGAGTTCAGCGGAGTGAGCACCCTGAACCCGCTGGCCATGGCCGACGTGGGCAACGGCTCGAGCGCCGCGGTGAGCATGGGTCCGACCGCGAGCGTGCCCAGCGGAGATCTGCTGATCGGGGCCACCATCACCGAGGGTCAGCCGGGTAGCGTCCTTGCGGGTTCCAGCCAGGGCGTCCCGTTTGAAATGGACGTCCAGAACGGCAGCGCATCTGCGAACCTCGAGGACATCCTGGCCAGCGCCGCCGGGCCCCAGACCGCCACTGAGACCCTGGGCTCGGCTTCGACGTCGTACACGGTCGTCGCCGCGTTCTCGCCAGCCGCCGCGTCGTCGCCCCCGGCCTCGGTGACCGTGACCGGCCCGTCCTCGGTAAGCGTCGGCGCGGCCTACTCGGCGTCGGCCTCCGCCGCGGGGGCGAACCCGGCGGCGACGTACTCGTTGGCCGGCGCGCCGTCGTGGCTGTCGATCGACCCCAACGCCGGGACCGTCACCGGGAGCGTCCCGACCGGGATCACGTCGTTCTCCTACGCGGTGACCGCCACCAACGCACAGGGCTCGGCCACGAGCTCCCTCCAGACGGTCACCGTGACCCCGGGCACCACGAGCCTGGCTCTCTCGCCGAACCCGGCACATCCCGTGACGACAGGGATCCCGGTCTCCTACACCGCCACGGTGACGGAGACCTCCGGGTCCGGAGCCCTGACCGGCTCGGTGAGCTTCACGGACAACGGTGGCGCGATCGCCTTCTGCACCAACCTGGTCGTCTCGGGCGGGAGCGCCACCTGCACGACGAGCTTTGCCACAACGGGGACCCAGACGATCGGGGCCACGTACGGCGCTGACCCGAACTTCGCCGGGTCCTCCGCCTCGGTTTCCCAGGTCGTGACGGCCGCGTCGTCTGCCCCGACGTCGGTGACCGTGACCGGCCCGTCCTCGGTAAGCGTCGGCGCGGCGTACTCGGCGTCGGCCTCCGCCACGGGGGCGAACCCGGCGGCGACGTACTCGTTGGCCGGCGCGCCGTCCTGGCTGTCGATCGACCCCAACGCCGGGACCGTGACCGGGAGCGTCCCGACCGGGATCACGTCGTTCTCCTACGCGGTGACCGCCACCAACGCAGAGGGCTCGGCCACGAGCTCCCTCCAGACGGTCACCGTGACCCCGGGCACCACGAGCCTGGCTCTCTCGCCGAACCCGGCACCTCCCGTGACGACAGGGATCCCGGTCTCCTACACCGCCACGGTGACGGAGACCTCCGGGTCCGGAGCCCTGACCGGCTCGGTGAGCTTCACCGACAACGGTGGATCCATCGCCCCCTGCACCGGCCTGGTCGTCTCGGGCGGGAGCGCCACCTGCACGACGAGCTTTGCCACAACGGGGACCCAGACGATCGGGGCCACGTACGGCGCTGACCCGAACTTCGCCGGGTCCTCCGCCTCGGTTTCCCAGGTCGTGACCGCCGCCCCGCAGATCACCTCGGCGGCGACCACCACCGGCACCGTCGGCAAGGCCATGAGCTTCACGGTCACCACCACCGGCTACCCGAGCGCCAGCCTCAGCGAGACCGGGACCCTGCCGACCGGGTTGAGCTTCACCGCCAACTCGAACGGCACGGCCACCATCGCGGGCACGCCCGCGGCGGGAACGGGCGGGAGCTACCCGCTCACCGTGAAGGCGGCCAACTCGACCGGGACCGCCGCGCAGGGCTTCAGCCTCGTCGTCGACCAGGCACCGGCCATCACCTCGGCGGCGACCACCACCGGCACCGTCGGCAAGGCCATGAGCTTCGCGGTCACCACCACCGGCTACCCGAGCGCCAGCCTCAGCGAGACCGGGGCCCTGCCGACCGGGTTGAGCTTCACCGCCAACTCGAACGGCACGGCCACCATCGCGGGCACGCCCGCGGCGGGAACGGGCGGGAGCTACCCGCTCACCGTCAAGGCGGCCAACTCGACCGGGACCACCTCGCAGGGCTTCACTCTCGTCGTCGACCAGGCACCGGCCATCACCTCGGCGGCGACCACAACCGGCACCGTCGGCAAGGCCATGAGCTTCACGGTCACCACCACGGGCTACCCGAGCGCCACGATGATCACAGAGACCGGGAAACTGCCGACCGGATTGAGCTTCACCGCCAACTCGAACGGCACGGCCACCATCGCGGGCACGCCCGCGGCGGGAACGGGCGGGAGCTACCCGCTCACAGTCAAGGCGGCCAACTCGACCGGGACCGCCTCGCAGGGCTTCACTCTCGTCGTCGACCAGGCACCGGCCATCACCTCGGCGAAGACCACCACCGGCACCGTCGGCAAGGCCATGAGCTTCACGGTCACCACCACGGGCTACCCGAGCGCCACGATCACAGAGACCGGGAAACTGCCCAATGGGATCAGCTTCGTCGCCAAGGCGGGCGGCGTGGCGACTATCTTGGGCACGCCCGCGATGGGAACCACCGGTACCTACACCCTCACCATCACCGCCACCAATGGGGTGGGGTCACCGGCCGTCCAGACCTTCACCTTGACGATCCGGCGTTAGCGAGTGATCCCACACGCTGAACCGCGTGACATTGCCGCTTGCTCGTCGGGGTAGGCCGCTCAGCTGGACGGCGGGGGTGGCCGGCTCAGATGGGCGGCCGCCCCGGCCTTCTGCCTTCCATAGGAGACGGGGGTCCGGGGAGAATCCGCCTATTGGCCGGCTCGCCGTCACCCGTGTTCGACGAGCGTGGAATGCACCGCCCGTTACCCCGCCATGCCGACCATGGGCTTGTTGAGGGGCTTGCCACCCATGGAGCCGAGGAACGGGGCGTTGAAGGCGAACAGGCCGCCGTCGGAGGCCACCTCCCAGTAGCCACCCGTGGCGGAGTCCGCCAGCATCCCCACCACGGGCGCATTCAGCGGCTTGCCACCCATGGAGCCCAAGAACGGCGCGTTGAAGGCGAAGATCCCGCCGTCGGACGCCACCTCCCAGTAGCCACCGGTCGCCGTGCTCGCCGCCATGCCGACGATGGGCTTGCTGAGGGCCCTGCCGCCCATCGATCCGTAGAACTGGGCGTCACCGAACGCAAAGAGACCGCCGTCGGAGGCGACCTCCCAATAGCCACCGCCGTCGGGGGTGCTGGCGACGCCGACGATGGGTTCGTTAAGGGGCTTGCCGCCCATGGAGCCGAAGTACGGCGCGCCGAAGGAGAAGATGCCACCGTCGGACGCCACCTCCCAGTAGCCGCCCGTCGCCGGGTCCGCCGCCATGCCGACGACGGGCTTGTTGAGGGGCTTGCCGCCCATCGACCCGAGGAAGGGTGCGTGGTACGCGAAGAGCCCGCCGTCCGAGGCCACCTCCCAGTAGCCCCCGGCCGTGTTGGGTGCAGCCGCCATCCCCACCACGGGAGCGTTCAAGTGCTGGCCACCGGTCGAGCCGTAGAAGGGTTTACCGAACGAGAAGATGCCGCCGTCGGACGCCACCTCCCAGTAGCCCGAGGAGCTGTACGTGAACTGGTCGGCCGGCGTGACCGCACTCGTGCCGGCGAAGGTCGAGACGGTGACGTCGACGGTGCCGGAGCCTGGCGGGGACACGGCCGTCAGCTCGTAGGGGGTCAGATAGGTCACCGAGGAGGCCGCGGCTGTCCCGAAGGACACGGTCGACCCCGGCGTGAAGCCCGTGCCGTTCACTGTCACCGTGGTGCCCCCTGCCGACGGGCCCGACGCCGGGCTCACCGACGTGACGGTGGGTGCCTCGTCGAGGGCGATCCCGATGGGAGCCCCTAGACCGGTGCTGCCACCAACGATCGTGGCGGCCGGAGTCGGTGCCGGGTTCGCCCCCAGAGCGGCCAACTGAGCGGCCGAGAACTCGAAGATGGAGCCGGTGCTGTTCGCGTCGAAGTCGGTCACCCAGAGGTTGCCGCTCGAGTCGAACGCCAATCCGTTAGGGAGCTCCATCGCGCTGGAGGTGATCGTGGCGACCGGAGTCGGGCTGCCCGACACCACCAGCTGCGCCGCCCCGAATTCCACGACCGTGTCCCCCGCGTTGGCGGCCCACAGGTCCCCGGCGGCGTCCATGGTGAGCCCGTAGGGGTCAGAGAGGCTGGCGTGGCTCGATCCCCCCACGTTGTAGGTGGTCGACGCGATGACCGCCACCGGGGTCGGGTTGGGCGTCGTCCCCAGGGCGGAGAGCTGGGCTGCGCTGAACCGGTCCAGCGTGTTGTTGTCGTGGTTCTCGACCCAGAGGTCGCCGGCCGCATCGAACACGAGGTTGGACGGCGCCGAGAACGTGCTGGAAACGATGGTCGCCGCCGGGGTCGGGCTCCCGTCGGTGCCGAGGGCGGCCAGTTGGGCGGGAGTGAACTCGACGACGATGTCCTCGCTCCAGTTGGCCACCCAGAGGTCGCCCGCCGCATCGAAGGCCACGGTGCTCGGCCCGTCGATGCTGTCGTGGCTGATTCCCGAGACCAGGTACGAGGTGGACGAAATGGTGGCTACGGGCGTCGGGCTCCCATTGGTGCCGAGGGCGGCGATCTGGGCCGCGCTGAACTCGGCCACGGTGCTTCCGCCGAAGTTGGCCTCCCAGAGGTTGCCGGCGCTGTCGAAGGCGATGTTCCACGGCTCGCTGAGGATGCTGCTCGAGTTGGTCGTCGACGGGGCGACGTTGCCGCTCGCCGTGAGCGGATAACTCGTCAGTGTGGCGCCGTCGTAGTTGGCGACGAAGATCGTCGGCGTGATGTTGGAGGCCGCGCCGGCCGGTGCCTCACCGGCGGACACTGCAAGGGAAATCGAGAGCGACAGGAGGAGCCCGCTCCCGAGGACCAGCGCGGCGGCGGTCCGGCCGACCGTCGCGCCCGCGCTCCTCGGGACCGCCAAGGATCGACGGCGTGTCTCGTGCCTGCTCATGATGACCTCCCGTTGCGATGAGTGGCCGCATGCTAGGCACCCGCCTAAGACGTTGTCACGTCTTTAAGATCGCAACGTGCCTAACGGCGAAAGCGGAGCACCGGCATCAGCGAGGCGGAGCGACCCGCCCCACCCGTCATCTCTTCCATTCGGAGCCGGATCGGTCTCCCTCCGGCTGTATCCACACAACGAGCTCCCCGCCGAGGCCATCGTCCGGGAGCTCAGCACCCAGGCCGGGCTCGCCCTGCGCAGCGGCTTCGACGGCATCATGACGAGCGAACACCACGGCGGGTTTGCGGGGTATCTGGCCCAGCCCCTTCAGGTGGCCTCCTTCGTCCTGGAGGAAAACACCAATGGCTGGGCAGCGGCCGCGCCGCTGCTGCTGCCGCTTCGGTCGACGGCACTGGTCGCCGAGGAAGTGGCCTGGCTCCAGGCTCGTCATCGCGGCCGGGTCGGGCTCGGGGTGGCCGTCGGCGCCCTTCCCCTGGACTTCCAGGTGGCGGGCGTCAGCCAGAGCGAGGCCGTGGCGCGCTTCAAGTCGGAACTCCCGCGGCTCGTCGCGATGCTCCGCGGCGAGGGACTGGGCGACCTGGAAAGGGATCCGGCGCTGCTGGCCTGCCGGCGGGACACCGTCCCGGTGCTCAGCGCGGCGGTCTCGATGGCCGCCGCCGTGCGCGCCGCCCGCTGCCGAGCCGGAATCCTCATGGAAGGGATGTCGGCGCCCGCGAGGCTGGCCCGTCTGACCCGGGCGTTCGCCGAGGCGGGTGGCACCGGCTCCGCGGTGCTGATCCGCCGGGTGTGGCTCGGTCGGGTGTCAACCGAGCTCGTGACGCGCCAGCGTGCGGTCTACGACAGCTATGCAGGCCGCGGCGACACGTTCGGCGACGACGAGACCATCGCCGCCGAGGAGCCGGCCGAGTTGGTCGAGCGCCTCGCGGCAACGATCACGGAGGTCGGCGCCGATGCGCTGAACCTGCGCGTGCAGCTTCCCGGCCTGGCGCCCGAGGAGGTCCGGGAGCAGATCACCCGCATCGGGACCGCGGTCGTCGGTCCCTTGAAGGAGGTCTGGTCCCCACCTGGCGCCGGGACGCTCGGCCCCTAGCGGATCGGGGTCCAGCCACTCCCGAGGTGGTTGCCACCGTCGACGTCCAAGGTGATCCCCGTGATCTGGCGTGCCTCGTCGGAGAGGAGGAAGCACACGGCCGCCGCGATGTCGTCCGCCTCGGTCAGACGGCCGACGGGGAGATTGGCGCCGGCCGACGCACCGCCGTCGGATTCCCACAGCGGTCGCGTCGCCGTGGTCCGTACCAGCCCGGGGCTCACGGCGTTCACTCGGACCCTCCCCGCCAGGTCCGCGGCGATGGTCCGCGTCATGGCGTTCAGCGCCGCCTTGGCCGCCGCATACGACACCATGCGCGACGTGGTCTTGTGCGGCGAACCGCTCGAGATGGTGACGACCGAACCGGCGTCGTCAGCGAGACCCCGTTCGAGCGCGGCCCGGATGAGCGCGACGGCGGGCCACGTGTTGAGGCGGAACGTCTCGAGCAGCTGCGACTCGCTGATGGCGTCGAACGAGAGTGGGTGGGGGGCTCCGCCGAGGGTGCTGACGACGTGATCGATCCGCCCGAACGCGTCGACGGCACGGTCGGCGAGCGCCTCCACCGCCGGTTGTGTATCCATCGATCCGGCCACACCGACGACGGCGAGCCCTTCGGCGCGCAGGGCCACTTCGGTGGACGCCACGCGTTCCGCGTCGCGGCCGTTGATCACCACCGATGCGCCTTCACGCGCCAGCCGGACCGCGCAGGACCGGCCGATGCTCGGATCGGCGGTCGAACCGGTGACGATGGCCACTCGACCGGAGAATCGCTGGGTGTGCACGTCGTCCTCACTCGCTCAGGGGCGTGTTGCCACAATGGCGGGTCGCTCAGACTTCATGCTGGCCCGTCTCCACGGTCTTGGCCAGTGGCCAGTGGTGGCCAGTGGCCAGTAGGACAAAGGCTGCGTGGAGGCGCGTCGGTCAGGGCACGGGCTGTGCCGCGCTGTCGGCCGCGGCCAAGTGGTCCGCCGTGAGCCTCACCCAGACCGTCTTGCCCGGTCCCGGACGGACCGGCCGCACGCCCCACGCGTCGGCCACGGCGTCAACGATGCGCAGTCCCCTGCTGTGCATCGCCGCGGGCGACGGTGCCGCCGCCATGCGCGGCCTGCCCCGGCCCGTATCGGTCACCTCGAGCAGTACCTCGTCACTCAGCAGCTCGACGTTCACCGCGAACGTGGTCCGCGCGTACTGCACGACGTTCGTCGCGAGCTCGGACGCCACCAGTGCGAGGTCGGCGAGCAGCGACGCCGGCACCGTCGCACACTGGCTGCGCACGAATTGCCGCACCGCCTGGACCGATCCTGAATCCGCAGGGAACGTTCGTTCCATGCCTACTCCACCGTCGGCAGGGCTTCTTGGAGCCCCGTGATCTCAATCAAGCGGCGCACCGCCGCTGGTGGACTGCGCAGCTCGACGCGCGGCGCCCCCTGCTTCGCCGCGAGGAGGAGCGTCAGACCCGAGCTGTCCATGAACTGCAGCAGGCTCAGGTCGAAGACGAGGCGCTCGGTTTCGCTCTCAATGGCCTCGGCGAGGTGGCTGCGCACCACGTCGACGTTGGACAGATCGAGCTCGCCGGCCAGCGTGATCACGGCGGAGCGCCCGTCGCGCGAGACGGTGCAGGCGATGGACGCCGGCTGGGCCACTACGTGTTCCATCTCACTCCGATCACCACGACATCGTCGGTGGACGCACCGTCCAGTCCGATCGGTGCGCAACCCGGGTGTTCACGACCGTCGCGGTCCCGTCCTCAAACACACTGGGTGGAAGATGCCCCGCATTGGCGATCTCCACTCATCCGCAGCACGTCGACCGACAGCCAGACACCGTCGCGCAGTGCCCGGCGCTCGCCAACCGCAGCTTCTTGGCCAGGTTGGCGAGCTCTTCCCGCAGCACCTGGTCTTCCGCCCTCCGGGATTTCAAGGGCGTCCAACTTGTCGGGGTCAGGAAGCGGTCGGCGCCGCCGATCGGCTCGTCGGCCGCGTGCGATGGCTGCCGTCCCAGAGCTGCTCCGGCGCACCCGGGCTCCCGTAGAAGTAGCCCTGCATGAACTCGCAGCCGATCTCGCGGAGCGCACGCGCTTGCCCCGCCGTCTCCACTCCCTCCCCCACGACGGACAGATGCAACGAGTGACCGAGGTTGACGATGCCCTGCACGATGGCCGCGCCCCGGCCGTCGTCCGAGTCGAGCGTGGAGATGAACCGCCGGTCGATCTTTATGCCGGTGATGGGCAGTTCCTGCAGCCAGGAGAAGTTCGAATAGCCGGCTCCGAAGTCGTCCAGGCTGAGCGAGACCCCCAGGCCGCGCAGCGCCTTCATGACGCCTCCGGTGACGCCCACGTCGAGCAGCGCCTCCTCGAGGATCTCGAATCCCAGGAACTCGGGCGATATGCCGTGCCGCGTCAGCACGTCCACCACGAAGGCGGGGAAGCTGGGGTCGGCCAATTGCTTGGGGGAGACGTTGACCCACAGGCGAAACGCGTGGGAGAGCCGCTGGTCGGCGTGCCACTTGGCGAGCTCCATGACCGACTCCTCCAGCACCCACGCCCCGATCGGCGCGATGAGGCCGCAGTCCTCGGCCACCGGCAGGAAGCGTTCAGGGAGCAGCTGGCCGTGCCCGGGACGGTCCCAGCGCAGGAGGGCCTCGGCCCCGACGACGGCCTCGGTCCGCGAGTCGACAAACGCCTGGTAGACGAGCGACAGACCACCACCGGACAAGGCGGCCGGGAGCCCCCGCTCTACCTCGAAGCGCTCCTTGACCTGAGCCCGCATCTCGTCGTCGAAGAGCTCCCACCGGCCGCGCCCGGCGTCCTTGGCGCGATACATGGCGGTATCGGCGTTGCGCAGCAGCGTCTCGGCCGACTGTCTGCGACTGCCCGGCACCGTCACGGCGATACCGACGCTGGCGCTGACCGAGTGCTCGAATCCGTCTATCTCCATGGGTTCGTCGAAGGTGGCGAGGAGATGCTCGGCGAGCACGCATGCGTCGGCCGAGTTCCTGATGTCCGAGCAGATGATCACGAACTCGTCGCCTCCGAAGCGAGCGACGCTGTCCGACTGCCGGCACGACCGGGACAGGCGCGTCGCCACCTCTTGGAGGACCTTGTCCCCCGCCTGGTGGCCGAACAGGTCGTTGACCACTTTGAACCGGTCGATGTCGAAGAAGAGCAGCGCCACCGACCCCCCGGCTCTGTGGCTGATCGCCAAGCTCTGCTCCAGGCGGTCGTCGAGCAGGGCGCGATTGAGAAGGCCGGTCAGTGGGTCGTACATGGCCTGATACGCGTTGATCTGGGTCAACCGGTCGACGAGGTTGCGGTTCTGGTTGAGGAGCCGGCGTCTCGTCAGCGCGTTGGTCACGCTGTTCACGAGCTGTTGCGGCTCGACCGGCTTTATCAGGTACGCGTCAAGCTGTCCCACCGCCTCCACCGCGGTGTCCATGGTGGCGTGGCCGGTGAGCAACAGGATCGGAAGGTCCGGATCGATCTTCTTGACCTGGTGCGCCAGGTCGATGCCGCTCCCATCGGGGAGTTGGTAGTCGACGACGACCACGGCCGGCTTTTGTGATTCGACGAGTTCGAGCGCATCCGCGACCCGCCCAGCCGTGATCGTCTCGATCTCGTCGAGGGCCAGGAGGTCCACCAGGTTCTCGCGCGATTGCTCGTCGTCGTCGACGAGCAGCACGACCTCTGGTCCATCGGGCAGGCCGAAGGAGAAGGGCATCGTCACCGGCGCCCGCCCATGGCCGCGCCAACCTCGTCCAGGAGTTGCCGGGGGGCGACCGGCTTCATGAGATGGGAGAAGACCTTGTGCCCGACGCTCTGCTTGTCCGCTCCTTCGAAGCGGAAGGCCGACATCAGAATGACCTGCGGCGGTGAGTCCAGGGCCTGAAGCACTTCAATGCCCGTCCGCCGGGGCATGCGGATGTCCACCAGGATCACACTCACACTGCCCGACTTCAGGAGTTCGAGTGCCGCCTGGCCGTCCTCGGCCTCGACGACCGAGTACCCCGCGGCGCGCAGGATTTCGGCGACGGAGGTCCGGATCGGCTCCTCGTCGTCGACGACGAGGACGTCGGCCAGCATGATCCCGTTCATGCCGGCACCTCCTCGGTGACGTCGGGCAGTCTAAGAGTGACACGGGCGCCGCCGTCGGGAACGTTCTCCCGCGTGACCTGGCCGCCGTGGGCGTGCACGAGCCGCTGGACGATGGCCAGGCCCAGCCCGGTGCCACTGCTCCTCGTCGTGAAGAAGGGCTCAAAGACCTGCTCCAAGACCGACGTGTCCACCCCGCCGCCGGTGTCCACCACCACTAGGGTCACACCACCCGACCCGTTGTTGGAATGTGCTCCGAGGCGCAACGTCCCGCCGTCCGGCATGGCCTGATAGGCGTTGGTGACCAGGTTGGTCAGCACCTCCGCGAGTTGGCCGCGGTCGCCGACGATGTCGACGGGGGTCGACGTCGAGGTTCACGTCCACGTTGTCGGGGTTGGGCGTAGCCGTGAGCACCTCCTGGACGAGGTCGCGCACCTCTATTTCCGCCTTCACCGGCTCGCGCGGGCGGACGAACGCCGTCAAATCGTCGGCCATCGTCGTCGCCTTCGCCGTCTCGCGCTCGGCCAGGGAGAGGGACTTCTCTGCCGTCGGCGATATCTGATCGCCCAGGTTGCCGCGCACGATGTAGGGCGAGTTCGTCACGGCGGCCAGGGGATTCCACAGCTCGTGGCCGATGACCGACGCCATTTCGCCGACCGCCGACAACCGTTCGCTCCTGACCAGCGCGTCCTGGGTGTCCTTGAGCTCACGCAGCGGGGCGTTCAAGTCTGCCGTCCGCTCATCGACGAGTTCCTGGGCGTAGCGGTGACGCCGCTGCACCGTCTCGACGGTCAAGGTGACGATCAGGGCGATGAGCAGTCCGAGGACGAGGAGGACCAGGGGCCCGGAGGAGGCCAGACCCGAGACGAATCGCGTTCGGGG
This sequence comes from uncultured Acidimicrobiaceae bacterium, assembly GCA_963834405.1. Taxonomy (GTDB): domain Bacteria; phylum Actinomycetota; class Acidimicrobiia; order Acidimicrobiales; family RAAP-2; genus Bog-473. The sequence goes on from CAWIBX010000007.1 coordinate 1,126,120, forward strand.
CGTGGCCACCAGTGTCCAGGTCACGCCACCGATCGCCAACGCCGTCGGCGAAGGGAATCGGCGAGGAGCCGTCATGTGCCTCTTAGCGGAGTGGACCCCGGGCATCGGACGACGCAGCACGGTCACGGGCGCACCGCCGCGCGCCGTGGGGTCTGCGGGTTGAAACAGCGCCATCTGCCTCCCCCAATAAGACGGGTCGCACCCCAGCCACCCGGTCTCCCTCCCCAAAAGTTTCGCACACCCGTTGCCACAATGTGCCCAGGGCGGTGCGAATTGTGCTCGAACAGTCGTTCGTTGAGCACTCAGGCTTTGGGGGTGTCCGAAAGGCGGGCATCGAGACCGGGACGAAATTGTGCAACCGTTGTCCGAGGGGCGCCCGGGATCACTGTCGCTGCCGCCCGGTCAGGTCGGGTCGACCTTCCCGATGGCGCGGAACCACTCCAGCGTGCGGGCCAGGCCGTCGTCCAGGCTGATCGGGCTGTAGCCGAGCCGCTTGTAGGTCTTGGAATCCTCGAGGCGCTTGCGCTCCGGCGTCTGTCGCGCCGCCTTCTCCGCGATGGCGATCAGGGTCGGGCCGAACACCTTCACCAGCTCGGGGTCGTCGGACGGCGGGACGTCGACCACGACGCGGTCCAGTCCGGCCAGCCGGCACAGGCGCGTGCACGCGTCCGCCGTGCTGACGACGTCCTCGGGCCGGCCGTCGAGCATGTAGCGCTCCCCCGCCACGCCCTTGTCCAGCGCCCGGAGGCAACCCCGCGCGATGTCCTCGGCGAACACCCAACTGACCGGGAAGGTCAGGTAGCGCTCCATCCGGCCCCGCACCGCCGCCAGCAGGGCCCGGTTGAAGCTCGTCATGCCCAGCGCGTTGCTCATCACCGGCGACGGACCGTAAATGGCGCCGGGGTGCGCGCTCACCACGTCGCGCCCGGCTGCCGCCCGGGCCATCGCGTCGAGGAACGCGGCCATCTTGGTCACGGTGTAGGGGTCCTGGCTCGGGTGCTTGGAGACCGGCGCGTCCTCCCGGTCGAGCCCGCCGGCCGTGTCGAAGAACGTCCCCGTGCTCACGGCCACGACGCGGCCCAGATCCACCTTCTCCGCCGCGTCGAGCACGTTCTTGGTGCCGCCGACGTTCACCGCCTCGAAGTCGGCCATGTTCTGGCTCGCCCCGCCCAGCAACGCCGCGCAGTGGATCGCCGAATCAGCGCCCGTCGCCGCCTCCAGGACGGACTCGGGATCGGTGACGTCCCCCGGCACGATCTCCACCCCGAGCGCGGCCAGCGGCGCCGAGTCGGCCGTCTCGCGGCACAACGCGCGCACGGCGTCGCCCCGCTCCACCAGCAGCTTGCAGATGTTGGCGCCGGCGAGCCCCGTGGCCCCGGTCACCAGGACCGTCTGGCTCATGCCGATGTCGTCGAAGCGGAAGACGCCACAGAAGACGCCGACTCCCTCACCGGCGTCTCGCTCACCGCGCTGTCCACTTGCTCAGCGCTGTACGGGATCACGGGCGGCCCATCTCCATACACGTCGAGCGTGTGGATGAAGCGGTGCAGCCCCATGGAGCCGGCACAGGCGAAGCCCAGCTCAATGATCTGGGCCGACGTGAAATGCTCACCCAGCCGCCGGTAGAACTCGTCGTCTATGGCGTGGTGGTCGGCGGACAGCAGGTCGAGGAACTCGACGGCCAGGCGCTCCTGCTCGTTCAACTCGGATCCCCCCGGCGACACGAGGCAAGCCACGTCCTCCTCGGTGATGGAGTCGTGCTTCCGCGACTGCATGCAGGGCTGGCACTCCCCCAGCTGGGCACTGCGGATCCGCAGCAGCTCCAGGATCCGGCCCCCGAGCAGGGACCCCGAGCCCATGGTCTTCCGGGCGGCGTTCGTCATCAGGATCTGCTGCGTCTTGTAGGCGAAGATCTGGAGGGGTATCGGCGTGGCGTAGAGCCCGTCGGCCACCCCCTCCTCAATGATGCGGCGCGGTTCCGGCGCCAGCTCCTCCAGCGGAATGGGCTCGATCCTCGGCACAACCACCCCCGGTCCGCCCCCGCATCCATACGGAGGGCTCGCTCTCTATGACGTCGCTACTGTACTGGCACCCCATGCCGCTCGACCCCTCCTCCGTCCTCCTCACCGACCGCGTCGCCGTCGTGACCGGGGGCGGCTCGGGCATCGGGCGCGGCATCGCCAACGGGTTCGCCCGCTTCGGCGCCAAGGTCGCCATCTGGGAGCAGCACCCCGACACCGCCGAGGCGGCGGCCCAGGAGGTGGGCGGCCTGGGGATCCCGACCGACGTACGCGACGCGGCCCAGGTCGACGCCGCGCTCGAGCGCACCGTCGCCGAGCTCGGTCCGGTGAGCATCCTCGTGAACAACGCCGGCGGCGTCTTCAACTCCCCTCTCCTCGAGACGTCGGAGAACGGCTGGGACGCGCTCTACCGCTCCAACCTCAAGCACGTCATCCTCTGCACCCAGCGGGTGGCGCGCGTCATAGTCGAGCACGGCATCGGCGGCAGCATCATGAGCGTGACCTCCATCGAGGGCGTGCGGGCCGCGCCCGGCTACGCCGCCTACGCCGCCGCCAAGGCCGGCGTCATCAACTACACCAAGACCGCGGCGCTGGAGCTGGCCCTCCACGGCATCCGGGTCAACGCGCTCGCCCCGGACATCACCTGGACGGAGGGCCTCGCCAACATCACCTCCGACTCGGAGGCGGTCCGGGAACGGTTCGGGCACACCGTGCCCATGGGCCGGGCCGGCGACGTCGACGAGATGGCGGGCGCCGCCATCTTCCTCGCCGGCGACCTCTCCAGCTACGTCACCGGCCAGACCATCCACGTCGACGGGGGAACCCAGGCCGCCAGCGGCTGGTACCACCACCCCGAGACGGGCGCCTACTCCCTCGGGCCGACCTAGCGCTGCGGCGGGGACGTTCATTCGCGATCCCTCGAGTTCTCAGGGTGGCCTTAGCACGTTCCCAGGGAGATCTGGAGGCCGAATGGGACACTGGCCGTCGGCGGCCTCGGAGGCCCCTTGGGAGGTAGACGATGCGCTTGATCCGGTCGATGCGCCGCCACTGGGGGCGCTGGCTGATCGGCGCCATCGTGGTCGTCGCCCTCGTGGTGGTCGGGGGACCGTTCGTGTTCTTCCATTTCATCGAGGGCCCGGCTCCGCCCCCGCTCAGCCTGTCGTCGGAGGGGTCCACGACCGTCCCCAGGGGAGCAACGACGACCTCCGGCACACCGGCGGCGCTGAACGGCGTCTGGGACGTGACGACCGGCTCGCAGGCCGGCTACCGGGTGCAGGAGATCCTGTTCGGCCAGTCCCATACCGCGGTCGGCCGGACCACCGCCGTGACCGGGAACCTGACCATCTCCACCACCACGGTCACCGACGGGCGGTTCTCGGTCGACCTGACCAAGGTGACCAGCGACGAGTCCCTTCGAGACGAGCAGTTCCAAGGCCGGATCATGGATACAGCGACGTACCCGACGGCGACGTTCGTCCTGACCCGGCCGATAAGCCTGGGAAAGGTCCCCGCCGAGGGTGTGGAGATAAGCGAGCAGGCCACCGGCACCCTCACCATGCACGGCGTGACCCGGCCGGTCACCTTCCATCTCACCGCCCGGCGCTCGGGCGACCTCATAGAGGTCAGCGGCTCCATTCCGATCACCTTCGCCGACTGGAACATCGCCAACCCCAGCGGCGGCCCAGCCGAGACCGGCAACACCGGGATCATGGAGTTCCTGATCAACCTGGTCCACGGCTAGCGCAGCCGGCTCCGGCCAGATTTCAGCCGTCCCCGCCCAACCCGACGTGGGCCGACATCCCGCCGTCCACCGCGAGCATCTGCCCGGTGATGTAGCGGGACTCCTCGGACGCCAGGAAGACGACGACCTCGGCGATGTCCTCGGGCTGCCCCACGTACGGCGTCAGCGTGGCCTTCCCGAGGCCGGCCAGCATCTTCTCGTCCAGGTGGGCGCGCACGGCGTCGGTCAGGACGAGCCCCGGCAGGATCGTGTTGGCCCGGATGCCCTGCTTCCCGTGGCTCGTGGCCACGTACATGGTGAGCGCGTTCACCCCGGCCTTGGAGACCCCGTAGGCGGTCCGGGTGCGGTCGCCCTTGAGCGACGCGCCGGAGGACATGTTGATGATCGAACCACCGCCGCCGCGGACCATCATCGGCACGGCGTGCTTGCACATGAGCATCTGGCTGCGGAGGTTGACGGCCAGGGTCCGCTCCCACACCTCGAGCGAGAGCTCCGTGACCGCGGTGTCGCCGTGGAGGAAGTCCGAGTCGGTCAACGCCGCGTTGTTGTGGAGGACGTCCAGCCGGCCGAAGCGTGACGCCGCCCCCGCCACGACTGCCGCCACCTGCGCCTCGTCGGACAGGTCGGCCTGCCAGACCGCCGCGTCGCCGCCCGCTGCCGTGATCCCGTCCGCCACGCCAGCCGCCGCCCCCTCGTCGATGTCCACGACCAATACCGCCGCGCCCTCACGGGCCAGCGCCCGCGCCGACGCGCCACCGATGCCGCCGCCCCCGCCGGTGACGATCGACGTCTTGCCGGCCAGCCGGCCCCTGCTCATCGCCGCACGCTACCGGAACAGGGGTCTCCACCCCCGGGACACGCCCTACGCCGCCGACCCCCAGAAGGGCGCGTCGCCGAACGCGAACGCCCCGCCGTCCGCCGTGACCATCCAGTAGCCCCGACCGTCGTTGGTGGCCGCCATCCCCTGGACCGGGGCGTTCAGCACGATGCTCCCGAGCGACCCCTCGAAGGTCGCGTCGAACGAGAAGACGCCCCCGTCGCTGGCGACGAGCCAGTACCCGCCCAGGCCGTTGCCCGCCATGCCGACGACCGGCTTGTTGAGGTGGGTGCCGCCCATGGAGCCCCAGAAGTGGGCGTCGCCCAAGGTGAAGACGCCGCCGTCCGCGGCGACCAGCCAATAGCCCTTCCCGTCCTGGCTCGCTGCGATGCCCACCACGGGCTGGTTCAGCGACGCTCCCGGCGGCAGCACGCCGGGGACCGACCCGTAGAACGCGGCGTCCCCGAAGGCGTAGACGCCGCCGTCCGCCGCGGCCAGCCAGTAGCCGCCGTGGTCCGGCGTCGAGGCGATGCCGACGATGGGCGCGTTCAACGGCGTGGCGCCCAGGGACCCGTAGAAGGGCGCCCCGTAGGCGAACACGCCGCCGTCCGCGCCGGCCACCCAGTAGCCGCCGCCGCCTGCGCTGGCGACACCGACGACGGCGACGTCGGTGAGCGGCATGCCGAGATTCGTCGCGCTCCCGAACGGACTGATCAGGCCGTCCCGCTGCACCAGCCAGTAGCCGAGGTTGCCGTCGGCGCCCGCCATCCCGACGTAGGACCCGGGATCGGGAAAGAAGAGGAACGGCGAGTGGAGCAGCGAATTGCTGACGTTCCCGAAATTGCTGCAGGGCGCTAGGCCCAGGATGGTTGTTGGTGTGGACACGGTCCCGGCGGTCGGGCTCGACGCGGTGAAGTCGTACGGCAACGTCGCCGGATCGGCGCACGGCGGCGAAAAGACCCACACGATGGTCGGCGCCGGTGCGCCCGGCAGGAAGCTCACCGTGACCGGTGCGGGCACCCCGTTGCCAGTGACGTTGCCCGGCCGTGTCCCCCCCGACGTTGCGATGGTCCCGGTGACGGCGATCCTCGCGTTGCACGCCTCACCGGGGACGGTCGGCACGGCGGGGACGATGAAGACGAAGCTGCCCGCTGTGCCCTGCACCTGCGGCGTCCCGAGGGCCACGCCGCACCCAGTCGCGCCGGCCGGTGCGGCGCGCAACTCCAGGGCGACGGAGGCGACCGTCAGAGTGCCGCCGGCGAGGGCGAGTGCGGCGACCATCCGCCCGATCCCACCCCGAAGCTGGAACGACGACGGGGCCATGGGCATCCTCCTTGCTCACACCGACCGATCGCGCGGCGGCGCCTGTACCGGCCCGGTGCCCGCGTCCACTCCCCGTGGGTCGAGCCGTGCCTCGGAGACGGGCTGCTCCCGGTACCCCGGAGTTCGAGCGTACTCAACGGCAACGCGCAAAGGGCGGGTCGCCCCGCCCTTTTCCGCCTATCGACGCGGGGGCCTCAAGAGCACTGAACGGAACCGGCCGGGCGCCGTCAGGTTACGCCGCCGACCCCCAGAACGGTGCGTCGCCGAACGCGAACGCCCCGCCGTCGGCCGTGACCATCCAGTAGCCGTGCCCGTCGTTGGTGGCCGCCATCCCCTCGACGGGTGCGTTCAGCACGATGCCCCCGGTTGACCCGTAGAACGTCGCGTTGAACGAGAACACGCCCCCGTCGCTGGCGACGAGCCAGTACCCGCCCAGGCCGTTGCCGGCCATACCGACGACGGGCTTGTTCAAGTGCACGCCGCCCATGGAGCCCCAGAAGTGGGCGTCGCCGAAGGTGAAGACGCCGCCGTCCGCGGCCACCATCCAGTAGCCATGTCCGTCCTGGCTCGATGCGATGCCCACCACGGGCTGGTTCAGCGACGCTCCCGGCGGCAGCACCCCGGGCACCGAGCCATAGAAGGCGGCGTCCCCGAAGGCGTAGACCCCGCCGTCGGCCGCGGCCAGCCAGTAGCCGCCGTGGTCCGGCGTCGATGCGATGCCGACGATCGGCGCGTTCAACGGCGTGGCGCCCATGGACCCGTAGAAAGGCGCGCCATAGGCGAACACCCCACCGTCCGCCGTGGCGACCCAGTACCCGCCGCCGCCCGCGCTGGCGACGCCGACCGCGGAGACGTTGCCGAAAGGCATGCCGGTGTCCGTGGCCGAACCGAACGGGCTGACGCCACCGCCGCGCTGGACTAGCCAGTAGCCGAGGTTGCCGTCTGCGCCCGCCATGGCGACATAGCTCCCCGGGTTGGGGACGAGGACGATCGGCGGGTTCAGCGTCGAGCTGGTGATGTTCCCGAAGGAGCTGCAGGGCGAGACCGGCGAGATCGGCACCGACGTCGTGGCGCCCCCCGGGCTCGATGCGAAGAAGTCGTACGCCAAGGTCGCCGGGTCGGCGCAGTGCGGTGACCACTGCCAGAGAATGTCCGGCCCGGGCTCACCGGGAAGGAAGCTCACGGTGATGCTGGCCGGCGTCCCGTTCCCCACGACGTTGCCCGGCCGCGTCCCCCCGGAGGTGGCGATGGTGCCGGTGACGGCGATCCTCGCGTTGCATGCCTCACCGGGGACGGTGGGGATGGCCGGAACGGAGAAGACGAGGCTGCCGAGAGCTCCCTCCAACTGCGGCGTCCCGAGCGCCACGCCACACCCGGAGGCGCCGGCTGGGGCGGCGGTCATCGCCGTGAGGGCGATGCTGGCGACGGTGAGGGTGCCGGCAGCGACAGCGAGCGCAGCGGCGGTCCGTCCGATCCGACCCCGGAGGTACGAGAGCAACGCGGACATGAGCACCCTCCTTCGTCTGCCGCCGCTCATTTCATACCCCCAGTTCCAGCGCACCCCAACGAGCCACGTAATTGGGCAGGTCACCCCGCCTTTCTGCCACACATCGACAAGGGGGCATGCAACCTGCGGTCTGGGTAGGGTGCACCTCGAACCAGCCCGGCGAGCCGGAGGCGAGCGAGGAGGAACGGTGCGCTTCATCCTGCAGTACCCCGAGGCGAACGGCTCGGACATCGATCTGTTGGACGCTGGCGCGATCACCGACGTCGCGGCGGCCGCCGAAAAGTCCGGATTCGACGGCATCGCCGTCACCGAGCATCCGGCGCCGAGCGCCACTTGGCTGGCCTCGGGCGGGCATCAGAGTCTCGACCCGTTTGTCGCACTGGCGGCAGCCGCGGGGGCGACCACGACGCTCGCCTTGGTCACCAACATCACCGTGGTCCCCTACCGCAACCCCTTCCTCCTCGCCAAGGCGGCGGCAACCCTGAACCGGGTCTCGGAGGGCCGCTTCTACATGGGCGCTGGTGCCGGCTACCTGAAGTCGGAGTACTTCGCGCTCGGCGTCGACTTCAAGGAACGCAACGCGCTGTTCGAGGAGGCGCTCCAGGTGATGCAGCTCCACTGGAGCGGCGAGCCCTTCGATTTCGAAGGCCGGCACTTCTCGGCGCGCAACATCCAGGCGCTGCCGGCGCCACGTCACCACCGGGTGCCGATCTGGATGGGCGGCAACTCGGACGCCGCCCTCAAGCGCGCCGCCAAATACGCGGACGGCTGGATGCCCATGGCCGCACCGGCCTCCGTCGCCAAGACTGCACGCACGCCCCCGGTGACCACTCCCGAGGAGCTGATCGAGCGGCTGTCCACCTTGGAGCGCTTCGCCGGTGACCGCTATTCCGAGCTCGAGCTCATCCTCAGCTTCTCAGGCCCGAGGCTCACCAATTTCGACAAGAACGCCGAGCAGATCCGTCACCGCTTCGGAGAGTTGGAGGAGCTCGGCGTCGACTGGACGTTCATCGGCCCGCCGTGGTCGCTGGCGCCCGGTCCAATCGAGTGGATCGAGACGTTCGGTCAAACGTTCTTTTCGTACTAGATCTTCTTAGGGGTCGAAAGACGGGACGATGTGACAAGTTTCACGCAGCCAACCCCAGTCGCGCGTTGGTGACGTGTTCTGCCACTGCATGATCGATGGTAGCGAGGGCGCGACGAAGCTCTGGGGATGCGGGAGGGACGTCAGCGGCGCAGAGCAATGGTCGCAGCACGCGGTCATGGACCTTGGTGAAGAAGACGGCTGTGCGGATCCCTTCTGGGGTCACCACATAGGTGTTGGTGTGCGGCAAGCGTGTGATCAAGCCGTGCAGTCTGAGACGCCGCAGGTCATAGGTCATCTGGTGCACGCTGTAGTCGTTGCCGAGGAGTCCGGCCACCAGCCCGCGAAGGCTCTTGTTGGAAAAGCCGGTGACGGCATGGACGACACAGCACAGGGCGCCGGCCAGGGCCATGGCGCGTGGATCCCCGAAGCGCAAGGCTCCGGTTCTTTGGCCCTCTCGGTTGTAGGGCTGGTGGATGCGCTCAAAGAGCGCAGTGCCGATGGCACAGCCCTGGCCGGCACGTTCGATCATAAGCACCCGATGATTGACCAGCCGAGCCCGCTCGATGAGCTCGGGCAGATGACAGAGCCGGGCGAGAATGCCCAGGTCCGATGGCTTGTTGATGACGGTCTCGATGCGAATAGGCCCTCCCTTCCTTCAAGTACTGCTTGACCCGGCTGTGCTTGTAGCGAAAGTCCATCTTCACCTCGGTCCCCGGGCAGAAGACCCTGGTCGAGAAGGGCTCCTTGGTGGTCTTGCGCACCTGACGGGCGAAGACGACGGCGACTTCTTGGGGACGGCCGATCGAGACGTTGTCGGCGACGAGGGCCTCGAAGAACCCCCGGGCCCGGCGCGGATCGTCAAAGACGAGAGTCCTCGACACCTCGACCTGGCGCATGGAGAGCTCCCACCAATACCCGGCCGCCCGGTCCTCTTCGCTGAAGGGGTTCGGGATCTCGGTGATCCAGCGGTCGAAGAACGCCTGGACGTCGTCGGGTCCGAACGCGTCGCAGATGGCTTGGAGGCGTTCGGGCTTGGTGCACGCGGCAAACCCGTTGGCCAGCTCGCTGAAGTTGAGTCGGCCGCGACGGGCCTGGCGCTTGGCCCACTCGTGCCCGTTGACCCACACCTTGGCCGGGTAGGGGAAGTAGGTGCAGATCTTGATGAACCCGAGGCCGAATTCGCGGTCGTGGATGTAGAAGTAGAACATCCCGACCCGGCGCTCGGTCTTATTCCAGTCGAACCAGACGCCGCCGGCGCCACTGGTCTTCTTCATCGGGCTGAAGACCCACTGGAACTCTTGGGCGGCCACGATCGCCACCACTCCGAAGCGTCGCTCACACTCGGCCGCCTCGAGATAGGGGTGGACATGGTCGAGCTTGCGGTCGTCCCAGCGGGTGCGATCGGGCTTCTTGAGGTGCAGGATAGGGACGTCGTGCTCCTCGGCGAAATGACCGACGTCACGGCGGAAGCGGTTGCCGATCTTTTGGATGATGACCGGCGAGGCGATTGGTTGGCCCAGATGGTCCTCGCAGAAGCGCTTCACCTGCTGGCCGACCTGGAGGTTGGGGATGTAGGCGTTGAGGTAGAGCCGGTCTACGCACTCGATGTCGAGCACCACATGACCATCGAGCACGTCATTGATGTTCACCACACTGGTCATTCGCACAGTGTGCGCGCCAGAGGGGCGGCTCTGCCGGCCCCGACACAGTCAGCCCACGATGGGCCGCGCCGGGGGGTGGCCGGGAGGGGGGCCTGACCCCCTCCCGCTAATGCCTTGACCGGCAACGTTGAGGTGTCGCGTCCACCACTTTGACCTTCTGATCGCGCAGAATTTGGACTTCCCGAACGAGGAGGTCAGGTGCGCGAAGGAGTACGCGTCCGAGAGATCACGAGCGAGGAGGGCAACCGGCTCTTGCGCATCGTGCGACGGTCGTCGGGGCTCGGTGGTGACGTGGCGCGAGGGCAGATGGTTCTCTGGTCGGCCCAGGGTATGGACGTGGCCCAGATTGCCAAGGTGGCCTTCACCTCGCCGGACCGGGTCCGGGCGGTGCTACACAAGGTGAGCACAAATGCTCCGCCACGGAGCAGCGTGATGAGCCGGAGGCCGGCTGCCAGCCGAGACTCGCCTCTCGTACGCAGGTTGAAGGTGGCTGCGGCCGTGCTTGCGCCGTGGCCGGCATGGGCTCCTTCGTGGCCACCACGCGCCTGCTCGTCTTTCTGACAGAACCGACAGGCGCGATCGCTCCCCTCGGGGTGACTCACCCGGGATCGTCCAACGAGAACTCGCCCGTGTCAGAGAACGGGGCGTCCCATACCTATCCGGGTGCGCATGTCTCGCAGGTACAGGTCGAATGGCAGCGTGCGTAGGGGGCGGGGCGTGAGTGTGTTCAAGCCCTGCATGACGCGCCGATTGAGTGCGAACGCCCGTCGTTCCCGCCGGCCCCACGGCAGCCCGAGCTCATCTCGAAACGGTTGCTCGAGGAATCCGGCCGTGACGGCGCGATGGAACCATCCAAAGACGCGCGGAATCGGCCAGGGGAGGAAGCCGAGCCCGGCGAAGTCGTTTAGGTAGGCACGGGTCACGTCGTCCATCTCGATGCGCGCCACGGCATCGACCCAATAGCACTCGAATGCCGCACGGTCGGCAGGCCACATGTCGGGCCGGACCTCCAAAGTCGTCGCGAGGCGCGCCCCGTGGCGGTACATCACGTCCTGCAGGTCGGGCGGCGGCGGTCCGTATAGCAGGGAGTACCCGTCCTCGAAGCCGCGGTAGATGCAGGCCGCCACCCACAATTGCAATTTGGGGTCCAGGGCGGTGTAACGAACCGGATCGCCTGGCGCGGACCGCACGTGGCGGTGGACCTCCGTCACGGCGGCGCCGAGAGCCTCCCGCTCAGCGTCGGTGCCGAAGATCGCGATCATCACGTACCCGAATGTGGTGCGCGCGCGTTTGAGCGGGTGCTTGTAGAGGTTGCCGCTGTCGACCTTGCTTTCGGCGACGCCGCGCCCGACCGGGAGCTGCGCCAGCTGCATGATGATGTTGGCGCCCGCCAGTGAGAGGGTCGCCGGCGTCAGCAGGTCATGCAGCTCGCGGGGCACGGTTCCTTCTGGTCCCAGGTGGGTGATGGCACCCGAGCCGTCGATCGTGTCGACGGCGGTCATCAAGCCGTCGATCCGCGCTCGGGTGTGAGCACCGGGAGGAGCAGCTCCTCAAGTGATGTGCGCAGATCGCCGGGCGGTGGCGCCACCAGCGCGGCCAGCGCGATCCGGAGCAGCCAGTGGGCCAGCATCTCGGGGTCCTGGCGCCGGATCATCCCGCCGGCCATCGCCAGCGAGAGCATCGGCGCCGTCATGGCCACGCCCTCGTCGAGGAGCGCGTCGAGCCGCCGGGTGACCGTGCGGCCCATCCAGTCCCCCTCGTCGCGCAGGACCTTGGCGGCTACGGGGTGCGTTCTGAGCGTGTGGATGGCGTCGGCCATCATCGCCGTGACCGCTTGCGGGCCCGTGGCCTTGGCCATGACCGCCGGCATGCGGTCCACGAAGCGCTGGGCCTCCCGGGCGAAGACCAACAGCGCGACGTTGTCGACGGAGCCGACCTTCCGGTAGACGGTGCTCGGCGCCACCCCCATTTCGCGGGCGATGTCGCTCAGCGTCGTCTTGGAGATGCCGTGCCGGGCCAGGCAGTCGACGGCCGCATCGAGCACCGGGTCCAGCGAGGGGTCGGGCGCGCTGGGCAGGCGTTCGGCCAGGGTCGGGAGTTCGAGCGACGTTGGGCTCACAGTTCCCAGTCTGATGCAGGAATGCAAAGATGACAAGGATTCTTTGCATACGTGCAGGCAATGGGGACTGGGCCGCCGCAAGAGGGTTGGAGAGGACTTGCGCAGAGCTATCGGAGAGCCAGGCCCCGGAGTGGACCGCTCAGGCGTCCAATTCGCTGATCCAGAGCGTCCCCGGGGCTACCGCGACCGCCGGCTCAGACCTGGTCGTCCGCCTCCGCGTCCCGCACCAGGCGCTGCACCAGGGAGTGCATGAGGGCCCAGGCCACGTCCGGGTGGTCCCGCACGAAGGGGCGGAACTGCCAGGCAGAGAGGGCGTAGCACTTCACTTCGTCGTCCGCCGTGACCTCGGCCATCCGGGGGCCCTCGTCGATGAGCGCGACCTCGCCGAAATGATCGCCCGCCTTCAGGGTCTTGATCGGCTTGCCGTCGACCGAGACCGTGGCGGAGCCGCTGGCGATGAGGAAGAACCCGACGCCGGGCTTGCCGCGCTCGACGATGACGGTGCCCGGGGAGAACGTCGTCTCGTGCAGGGCGGACGCCAGCTGCTTCACGTCGCGCTTTGAAAGCTCCGCGAAGAGCGGGGCGCTCCGGATGACGTCCTGCACGTCGGACATGCCCGAACGGTACACGCCCAGCGTGTGCGGCACACGGCCGGCGGCGCGGGCTCGTCAGACGGGTGCGGGTGCGGGCACCGCCTGGAGCGCCGGCTGGGGCCACCGCCGGAGCGTCAGCACGAAGCGCGAACCCCCGTGGTCCGCGATCGGCGACTCGGCCCGGACGGTCCCGCCCATGGCGGCCGCGAGCTCGGCCACGATGGCCAGGCCGAGGCCCGAGCCCATCCGGCGGTTGGGCCCGCGGTCGGCCCGGTAGAAGCGCTCGAAGACGTGGACGAGGTCGCCCTGCGCGATGCCGGGACCGTCGTCGTCCACGCTGACGACGCAGGCGCCCACCCCGTCGGTCACGTTCACCCGCACGGTCGTGCGGGCGAACGTGATGGCGTTCTCGAGCAGGTTGGCCAGGAGCTGGGCCAGGCGGTCGGGGTCGGCCGACACCGGCGCGCCGGCACCGTAGTCGGGCAGGTCGGTGAGGATCTCCAGGCCGCTCTTGGCGGCGGCCGGGCGGAAGCCCTCGGCGGTCGTGCCCACCACCTCCGCGGCGTCGGTGGGACGAAGGTTGATCGACATCTGGCGCGCCTCGAGCTTGGTGAGGTCGAGCAGGTCCCCCACGAGCCGCTCCAGGCGGCGCGACTCCGCGATGATGACGTCCGCCGCCTCGTCGTCGTCCTCGATGGCGCCGTCCTTGATCGCCTCGGCGAAGCCCCGGATGGACGTCAGCGGGGTGCGCAGATCGTGGGACACCGCCAACAGCAGGTGGCGCTCACGGGCGCGCCCGTCCTCCAGGCTCTGGGCCATGTCGTTGATAGACCCGGCCAGCTTCGAGAACTCGGGGTAGTCACTGCGGCGAATGGGGACCCGGCTCTCGAGGTCTCCGGCGGCGATGCGGTCGGTCGCCTCCACCGCTTCGACGAGGGGGCGCGCCATGCGCCGGCTCATTTGCCAGGCGACGAGCGCAGCGATGAGGAGCGCCGCCCCGCCGGCGAAGATGAAGTAGCCCCAACTCGGGCCGAGTCCCCCGACGTCCTGGGTCAAAAGGATGGCCAGCGTCCCCTCGAAGTGCTTGCGCTTGAGGATTACCTCGCGCTCCGCCTCCGACAGCGACACGGGCGCGGCGGCGTAGACCAGGTTGCCCGCGCGGCCGGACACGGTCTGGCCCGCCTGGAGCGCGGCGACGTCGACGTCGTCGGCGGAGAGGTTGTCGGGCAGCGCCGTCGTGAGCGTGCCGAGGCGGTTGATCACCAGGAAGTCCGCATCCTCGAGCTTGAGCACCTTGCGGACGGCGGAGAGGTTCCGCAACAGCTCCGTGCCGGCCGACTGCGAGGTCAGCGACTGCACCTCGGTGACGAGGTTCGCCTTGGCGTTGTTGCGCGCCGCGTTGCGGGTGAGGATGAGGCCGCCCGCGCCGGCGAGCACGAGACCCACGGCGACCAGGCCGACCATGGCGAACATGAGGCGGCGCCGCATCGCTCAGCCGAACCGGTAGCCGACGCCCCAGACGGTGGCGAGCGGGAGCTCGGGGCCCAGCTTCTTGCGGAGCTGGGCGACGTGGACGTCGACCGTCCGCTCGTCGCCGTACCAGTCCGAGCCCCAGACGCCGTCGAGGAGCTGCTGGCGGGACAGGGCGAGCCCGATGTTGTTGGCCAGGAACGCGAGCAGGTCGAACTCCCTCGTGGTGAGCGGCACCACCTCGCCGGCCCGACGCACCTCGCGGCGGCGCAGGTCGACCTCGAGGTCCTCGACGGTCACCACCTCCTGGGGCGGTGGGGCCTCACGCGTCCGGCGCAGGATGGCCCGGACCCGCGCCACCAGCTCGCGGGGCGAGAACGGCTTGACCAGGTAGTCGTCGGCCCCGAGCTCGAGGCCCAGGATGCGGTCGACCTCGTCGTCGCGAGCCGTGAGGAAGAGGACGGGGACCGCGCTCTTGGCGCGGATCTCGCGGCAGACCTCGAAGCCGTCCTTGGCGCCGGGCAGACCGACGTCGAGGATGACGATCCAAGGGTCCTCCTGGGCGAAGAGGGCGAGGCCCTGCTCGCCGTCGGGCGCGAGCAGGACGCGGTAGCCGTCGCGGCGCAGGTAGAGATCGACCAGGTCCGCGATGTGCGGGTCGTCCTCGACGACCACCACCGTGCCGTTCTCCGTGCTCACGCCCCTAAGCCTCGCATCTCCCGCACCCGGAATTGCCGGAACGTCGGGTTCCCTTACAGAACCCTCACGTTTGGCGAACACCACCTTCACGGGGCGGGCTCAGCATGCCTTCAGGAAGCCTTAGCAGCGGTGAGGACGAGAGGAGCACTCATGGGTTCCCTGCAGACACATCTGATCCGCATCGGCGCGCTGGCGGTGGCGTCCGCCACGGCGCTCGGCGCGGCCGCGGGGACGGCGGGCGCCGCCACCACGTCGACGGCGAACCCCGGCAGCAGCGGCCAGAGCGCGGCGGCGCCGGCGTCCCTGTCGGGCCTCAAGGCCAAGGCGGCGGACGACGTGAACGACCGCGTCAGCGCGCTGAACACGGCCATCGAAAAGGTCAACGCGGCGAAGGGCCTCGGTTCGGGCCAGGCGACGCTCGTCGCCTACCTGGGCGCCGACATCACGCCGCTGCAGCAGCTGAACACGAAGATCCAGGGTGACACGACGTACCAGGAGGCGCTGGCGGACTTCCACGACATCTTCAGCAACTTCCGGGTCTACGTGCTCGTGCTCCCGGCCGCGGTGATCGCGGGCGACTCGGACGGCGCCGTCAACACCGTGATCCCGAACCTGCAGGAAGCGAGCACGAAGGCGCAGCAGCACGTGAACAGCGGCAACCAGGGCGTGCTGCAGCCATTGATCAACGACCTCAACACCCAGACCGCGACGGCGACCAGCGCCAACAACGGCCTGGCCGCGACTGTGCTGGCGTTCACGCCCTCGCAGTGGAACGCCAACCACAACGTGCTGTCCGAGGCCAGGGGGCAGGACAAGACCTCGGACACGGCCATCCGGAAGGGCCGGTCCGACGTCAGGGACCTTGTGCAGGCGCTGGGCGGGCGCGGCGCGGCCACCGCGACGACGAGCTGAGTTGATCCGGCGGGCGGTCGTCCGGACCGCCGCGCCGCGTCAGCTCAGGATCAGGGCGGTGTTGGCGTTGAGTCCGTTGTCCGCCTTGGAGCGGTGCACGACCTGGAACTCGGAGAACTCGGCGAGGCCCCAGGGGCCGTTCTCCACGCCGATGCCGCTCCACTTGAAGCCGCCGAAGGGCTGCTGCGGCGCCAGGGCGAGGTGGGTGTTGACCCAAGCGGTGCCGCACTCGAGCTGCGCGGCCACCGCGGCGGCGCGGTCGGCGTCGGCCCCCCACACCGAGCCGGAGAGGCCGAAGTGGGTGGCGTTGGCCCGGTCGACGGCGTCGCCCAGATCCCGGTACGGGACGACGGGCAGGGCGGGGCCGAACTGCTCCTCGTCGACGATGCGGGTGCCGTCGGACAGCCCAGCGAGGATGGTCGGCTCGAAGAAGTAGCCGGGGCGGTCCATCGCCTTGCCGCCGGTCACGGCGGTGGCGCCGTTCGAGAGCGCGTCGGCGACCAGCTCCTTGACCCGCTCGTACTGGGGCGCGTTGTTGATCGGGCCGAGCTTGACGCCCTCCTCGGTGCCCTCCCCCACCTTGATGGCCTTGGCGTGCGCGGCCAGGCCCTCGACGACGTCGTCGTACAGGGCCTCGGGGACGTAGACGCGCTTGATGGCGGAGCAGACCTGGCCGTTGTTGTTGAAGGCGCCGGCGAAGATGGCCGTGGCGACCATGGCGGCGTCGGCGTCATCGAGCACGATGGCCGGGTCGTTGCCGCCGAGCTCCAGGGTGACCCGCTTGAGGTCGGGGGCGGCCGAGAGGGCGACCTTCTTCCCGGTCTCGACGGAGCCGGTGAAGCTGATCTTGCGCGGGACGGGGTGCGACGTCATCCAGGCGCCGAGCTCGTCGCCGCCGCTCACGATGTTGACCACGCCGGGCGGGAAGACGTCTTTGAGGAGCTGGCCCACTTGGAGCGTGGTGAGCGGGGTGAAGGGGCTCGGCTTGAGGACGAGCGTGTTGCCGGCCAGCAGTGCCGGGGCGATCTTCCAGAACGCGAGCACCAGCGGGAAGTTCCACGGGGTGATGGCGGCCACGACGCCGAGCGGGCGCCTGGCCACCTCGACGAAGGCGGTCTCGTCGTCCTGGATGACCTGGTTGGGCATGTCGAGGCCGGCGAAGTATTGGGCCCACAGGCCCGAGGCGAAGACCTCGATGCCGGCGTCGCTCAGCGGCTTGCCCTGCTCGGCCGTGAGGGTGGGGGCCAGCTCGGCGGTCGAGGCCATGAGGACCTCGGCGGCGCGGTTGAGGGCGTCCCGGCGGGCCTGCTCGTCGGCCTTCCAGTCGCGGGCGGCCTTGGCGGCGGCGTCGAAGGCGGCGTCGAGCTGCGCCTTGGTGCAGTCGGGGGCCTGGGCGAAGGGCTCGCCGGTGGCGGGGTTGACGACGTCGAAGGTCTTCTCGGTCGGCGCGGCCTCACCCGCGATCGTCATGACGAAGTCGGACATGGAGCTCTCCTCGGTGCGGTCGGCTGATCGTGCTGCTCTTCCGCCATCCTGGCACCGGTGTGGCGGGGGCTCAACGCCCGGTCGGCGGAAGAGTGTGTCTATGGGGGCGTGTATTCCGAAAAGTATGCGCGTCCGCGTTTAGCGTTCAGCCGAACAGCTTGGTCAGGAAGGCGTCGACCGTGGCGGTGACGGCCTGGCGCCGGGCCCGGTTGAAGGGGGTGGCGGCGATGATGAAGGCCGCCTCGTTGAGGAAGCCGAGAAGAAGGGCGGCGGCCACCTCCGGATCCCCCGGCACCTTGAGGCCCTCGTCCCCGCCCCGGGCGAAGGCGTCTTCGAGAAGGGGGAGGCAGGTCTCGGCATCGAGGGCCCGGCAGGCGGCGACCCCGAGCACGGCGGGGGCGTCGACCAGGATGCGGGCGACGGTGGGGTCGGCGCAGGCGTCCATGTAGGCGCGGCAGCCGCGGTGCAGCTGGTCGCGGACGCCGGCGCCGTCGGCGGCGGCGGAGACGACGCGCTCGACCAGCTCGGCCTCGAGCTCGGCCACCACGGCGGCCGCGACGGCGGTCTTGGAGTCGAAGTGGTGGTAGAGGGCGCCGCGGGTGACGGCGGCCCGGGCGGCGATCTCGTCCCGGCTGGTCGCGGCGAACCCCTTCTCGGCGAAGAGCTCCCGCGCCGCCGTGACCAGGGCGGTGCGGGTCTGCGCGGAGCGGTCGGCCTGCGTGCGCCGAGGCGTCGGGCGTTCCCGGGCTCTGGCGGAGTCGGATGTGGTGACGGCCATGGTGCGTGCCTCTTCCGATTTACATGCGGGCAGCACGCATGTTAGCATTTTTCCCGACTCGAGGACTCGAGGAGGATGCCGATGGCAGGAAGCCCGATGGAAGCCGACGTCTGCGTGGTGGGGGCCGGCCTGGCCGGGCTGACGGCGGCGAGGCGGCTGTCCCAGGCGGGGCGGTCCGTCGTGGTGCTCGAGGCCCGGGACCGGGTGGGCGGCCGGGTTTGGACGGAGACCTCCTCGTCGGGAGTCCCGGTCGACATGGGCGGCTGCTTCGTTGGTCCGGGCCACGACCGCCTGCACGGCCTGGCCAAGGAGATGGGCGTCGCCACCTTCAAGACGTTCGTCGACGGCGACAACGTCCTGGCGACCGGGGACAAGGTCCGGCGCTACCGGGGCGACATCCCGCGCATCAGTCCCGTCGCGCTGGCCAGCGCCGGCGTCGCCATCGCCCGCATGAACGCCATGGCCAAGACGCTTCCGGTCGAGGCCCCGTGGGAGGCCAAGAAGGCGGCGGCGTGGGACGCGGAGTCGGTGCGGTCGTGGGTGACGGCGGCCCGGGTGCCGACGAAGCTGGCCCGGGAGCTGGTGGAGGCCACCGTGCGGGCGTGCCTGACGGCGGACCCGTCGGAGATCTCGTTGCTGGCGTGGCTCTTCCTGGTGCGGGCGTCGGGCGGGATCGAGTCGCTGATGAACATCGCGGGCGGCTACCAGGACTCGCAGTTCGAGGGTGGCGTCGGCCAGATCCCGGACGCCATGGCCGCGGAGCTGGGCGACACGGTGGTGCGCGAGTCGCCGGTCGTGGTGGTGACCCAGAGCCGGGACCGGGTCGTCGTGGACGCAGAGCGGGCGACGGTGACGGCACGGCGGGTCGTGCTGGCTTTGCCGCGCGCCCTGGCCGCCGGTATCCGCTTCGAGCCGGCGCTGCCCGGGGAGCACGTGGCGTTGCTCCACGCGATCCCGGCGGGTTGCGAGGTGAAGACGGTGGTGGTCTACGACGAGCCGTTCTGGCGCGGCGAGGGCGCGTCGGGGGCGACGGTGGCGACGGACGACCTGATTGAGGTCACGCTCGACACCACGCAGCCGGGCTTCCGGCCGGGGGTCATCGCCACGTACTCGGCCGGGCCGCGGGCGCGTGCGCTGTGGGCGCGGTCGGAGTCCGAGCGGCGGTCGGTCGTGCTGAAGATGCTGACGACGCGCCTGGGGCCGAAGGCGGCCAAGCCGCTCGAGGTGATGGAGCGCAACTGGTCCGAGGAGCGCTGGACGCGCGGCTGCTCGTGCGCCCACTTCCCCACCGGTGTGCTGACCCAGTACGGCCGGTTGCTTCGTGAGCCGGTGGGCCGTATCCACTGGGCCGGCACCGAGACGGCGACGACGTCGTTCGGCGCCATGGACGGCGCGGTGCGCTCGGGCGAGCGGGTGTGCGAGGAGATCCTGGCGGCAGGCTGACTGGAGCTTCCCCACCGATTTGCCGGACGAGTCCCGATCGCGCAGAGGTGTCTCCATGATGCCTGCAATGGCACCCCTGCCGGCGGGGCGGCGCGGCACTTAGTCGAAACGGTCCGTACGTTCCTTGTGCGGATTCGTCGCATGATCCGAGATCTCCGTCAGCGGACACCCGTGACATGCGGTGTCGCGGCCGGACCTGCCCCTTGCCGGACCGATCCAAAGAGCACGGGTCGTCGTCCCTCATGCCCTTCGCTCGGGCAGTTCTGATGGCGTCAGCCTTCGTTGTGGGCCAAGAAGACTTGCTGCAGAGCCGGGCTTCCGCTCAACGGCTGGTCGCTGTTTTGCGATCCCCACGAGTACGCGTAATCGAACACCGGAGTGGGGACCAGCGTCGCCCATGTCGACAGGATTTCGGACTCCTGGGCAGCGGTGGGGAGCTGGTAAGAGCCGCCCCCGTCGTCAACCCAGGTTCCACCGCCGAAGGCTTCGTACACGGGAACGATGTCCGCCAGTGGAATACCCGCCTTCTCCGCTGCGGTGACCGCGAGGCCCAGCCAGGAATAGGCGCAGGGTGCCGAAGCCGGATTCTCCGACCGGCACGGGTAGGGGTCGAGCCCATAGAGGTCGATGTCACTGTTGGCCGGGTTGTAGCCGCCGGCCGGCGCGTAGGAGTTGCCCGGTGAGTACGTGGGATTGTCGCTGGCGGCCAGATCCTCCTCGATGATGAAGGTCTTCCAGGCTGGATCGGTCGCGTGCACGAAGTCGGACTCTGCCTTGAGGTCCGCCGAGGGACATGTGTTCGGGTCAGGCTCGTCCATAAGGTAGAACCCGAAGACTTTGGAATCGCCGACAAAGCTCTGGATCTGCGAGTCGAACGAGGCGCTCGCGCCGGCGCACGATCCGATCCACTCGAGTCCCATGACGCCAGCGGGCAACGCCTCGGTCTGCGCGTTAGACGACACATCGGCGAGATTGAACCCGTCGGCGCCCGGTTCGTACGTCGACCCGGAGAAGTTGCCGTTCGACGTGTAGTGCTCGGACGTGAGTGGGCCATTCGTCGAGGACGGGTCGGTGGTGGTCGTAGTGGTGGTGGTCGGCGGCGTCGTGGTCGTCGTGGTGGTGGTCGGCGGCGTCGTGGTGGTCGTCGTGTCGGGAACTGTGGTGGTAGTGCTGGTCCTCGTCTTAGGAGTAGTGGTTGAGACGTGGTGGTGTCCCGGGGCGGCGGCGCTGGGGTTGCCTAGAGACAGCGCCACCAGGGCACCGGGGGCAAGGATCAAGGCAAGCACTGCAAGAGCCCGGGCACAACGACTTAGGCCAGTCAACGGAATCCCCCTCAAAGCATGGTCGGCCGCGTCGAGCTCTCCGCTCGCACGTCGCCCGGTTTGGCAGCAGACCCCCCTTTGGTTCAACCGCGTGCGCTGCTGTCAACAAAATGGTAAGGAGTTGCCGGCGTTTGGAGCTATAGGCCTTTTGTCCGTTTTTTGGTCTGACCACTTTCGGTCGCCGTCGGTCGATTTCTGAACGCCAACCTCGCCCCTCATCATGCGATGGAGACCAGCTCGGAGGGGTCCGCACACAGTCGGGAGCCGGTGGGCCAGGTGCACTGGGCCGGCACCGAGACGGCGACGACGTCGTTCGGCGCCATGAACGGCGCGGTGCGCTCGGGCGAGCGGGTGTGCGAGGAGATCCCCAACGCGGGTTGAGGGGCCGTCTTCCTTCTGCTCTGACCAGGGCCCGAGTAGCGTTTTCAGCGGGCTCGCAGGGACGGACGGCCGTACGATGCACACCGTGAGGCAGCGCTGGTTCTCCCCTCGGGCAGTGCTGCTGCACTTCGAATTGGCGTTTGTGGCGGCGGGCTGTGCGGCAGCCACCTGGTGGCAGGCCTCGCGGGCGCTCGGGGGCAACGCCCTGAGTTGGTTCTACACGTTCGAGTGGCCCGTTTTCATCGGGATCGCTGTCGCGGCGTGGTGGCACCTCATCCACGAGGACCCGGCGGTCCGGGCCGAGCGGCTGCGCAAGCGTGAGCAGGTCGATCCGTCCGAGCGGCGGGCGGAATGGTGAGCCAGCGGTGAGCCAGAGGAGCCGATCGGACCTGGTCGGACGACCCGGAGGGACGAAACGGCCTGGCTAGCCTGACCGTCAGTGGAGACCGGGGGCTCGCTGTACCGACAGGAGAGGTCGGAAGCGCCGACGGCCGTGCCGGAGGCGGGCCGGCGAGGCCCGTCGGACCGCTTCTTCAAGTGGACGGCCGCGCTCGTGGGCGCCGCTCTGGTCGGCTTCGTCGTGTACGTGGTGGTCCGTGGCCCGAGCCAGCCGCAACGGCCGAGCAGCGCGGCGCTGGCCGTGGCACCGCCCGCCACCCTCGCGCCCGGCACGGTAGCTCCGGCCTTCTCTTTGCCGGGTCTGAACGGCGGCGCGCCGGTGTCGCTGTCCGCCGCCGAGGGCACGCCCACGATCGTGAACTTCTTCGCCTCTTGGTGCCGCGACTGCCGGGCCGAGCTCACGGCGATGGCCAAGGTGGCCCGGACGAACGCCGGCCGGGTGGACGTGATCGGCGTGGACACCAACGAGAGCTCCGACGCCACGGCCACGCGCCTGCTCGCGGAGGCCCACGCGACCTACCTGGTGGGCCTTGACGACAAGGCCACAGTCGCGTCCCAGTACCAGGTGCAGGCGCTTCCGGTCAGCTATTACATCGACGCGCAGGGCCGGGTCGTCGGTGCGTCGCTGGGCCCGCAGACGGTCCGCTCGCTCGAGGTCTGGGTGGCGCGGCTCGAACGGCCGCGCTCGTGAGCGGCGTCGACACCGGCGGCGTCGACACCGGCGGCGGCCCGGGCGAGACCGGGGTCACCGATTCGCCGCCCGATGCACCGATCGACCGGGCAGCCGCACTGGCCGAGGGGGCACCCAGAGTCCCGACGCACTTCGTGTGGTGGGTGCTCGGTGCGGCGCTGGTCCTCGCCCTGGGCGGCCTGCTCCTCGAGCACGTCTTCTCGGCCACTGGACTCGACTCGGCCTCGGTGTCGACGACGACCACCGCGCCGCCCAACCCGGTGCGCACCGCACCGGGTGACACGCCCGCTCCCCCGCCCGCCCGCCGCGCGCTCAGCGCCTCCCTGCCGGGCCTCATGGGCCTGACCAGCCCGAGCCCGCGGCCGGCACCTGCGTTCACGCTGACCGACCAACACGGGGCGCCGGTGTCCGTGCCGGCGTCGCCGCCGCGGGTCGAGGTGATGACCTTCTTCAACGCGCCGTGCGACGACATCTGCCCCGTGTTGGCGAAGGAGCTGCAGGAGGCGGACGCCGACCTCGGCGCGCGGGCCGGGCAAGTCGAGTTCGTCACCGTCAACACCGATCCGACGGCGCTCGCCGCCTCGGCCGAGTCGCCGATCCTCACGGGGACGGCCCTGGGCACCCTGCCGAACTGGCACATGGTGACCGGGCCGCTGGCGACGCTGAACTCGGTGTGGAAGGCGTACGGCATCTCCATTTCGGTGAGCGCGAAGACCGGCACGGAGGCGCACAACGACGTCATGGACTTCATAGATCCGGGAGGGTTCCTGCGCTACCAGGCCACGCCCTTCGCCGACGAGAGCACCACGGGCACGTTCAGCCTGGCGGCGGCGACCGAGGCCAGGTGGGCCCAGGGCATCGCCCTCTACGCGGAACGGCTGATCGGGCAATGACGGCCGACACGCCCGGCACTGCTGGCACGGCTGACATGACTGAAACGGCTGGCGCGGCTGAGGCGATTCCGGCCCGGAAGCCGATCTGGGAGCGGCACCGCGGGCTGGCGATCGCCGCGGTCGTGCTCGTCATTGTGGTCATCACCGTGATCACGGACCTGCCGACGAGCACTTCGCGGGCCAGTGACATCAGCGCCGAGCGCAGCGTCATGACGGAGGTCAACACGGATCTGAGCCCATGCGCCTACGCGATCAACCAGGCCCTGGGGATCTGGAAGCTCCAAGCCGCGCACCAGCTGAGCGCCGCCGACCGGGCGCCGACGCCGGGGCTCCTCAGCGACGACCAGTCGGCCTGTTCCTTCACGAACGAGGGCATTTACGACCTGGCCAACATCCAGGTGCCGGGCACGGCGGCCGGCAACCAGCTGGGCCAGATGGTGGCGGCCGCCTTGCTGTGGACGACCGCGGACGCCCTGCGGGCGGTCGAGGACGTACAGACCCTCATGAACGACGGCGGCAATTCCGCCGCCCAGCGGAGCCTCGCCAAGGCCGAGGCGTCGTTGGCCGCCGACCGCCGGACGGCGCTCTCCGAGGAGGCGGCGGCCGATCGGGACCTCGACACGCACCTGCAGGCGGTGGATCTCCCTGCGGTGGCAGTGACGGCCGGCCCGGGAACGTCTTGACCCGGCTGAGCTGTCCGATCAGGGGCTCGCGGCGCCGCCACGACGGCGCGCCGGGAACGGGGGCGTGCCGCGCCGCCGCTCCTCCCGGGCCAGGACGAACAGCTCGGCGTCGGGATCCTCCTCCGACTGCAGCCAGCGGAGCGCGTTCCAGAAGATCACCGGCACGAAGGCGGACGTCGCCACGAACCACAGCACGACCGCGCCGACCTGCTCGTCGGCGGCCGCGCTCAGGCTTCCCGCGGTGTGGTGGAAGTTGGGATAGAAGCCGCGAGCGGAGAGCCCGACCACGTAGGCCATGATCCAGAACGCCCACATGGAGACGGCGCCCAGCACGGCCCGGCGCAACCGTCCCGAGCGGGGCACGAGGGGCGGTGACTCGACCAACTCGAGCCAGAGGCCGAGGCCGGAGACGAGCAGGGTGACCGCCTCCACGAACGCGAGCCAGCCGTGCGCGGCCACGGCCGCGACCGCCACCGGCGCGTGCCAGGCGACGACCGCGCCGAGGTCCAAGGCCACGAAGACCAGCGCGCGCGGTAGCTCGCGGTGGCGCAGGCGGTGGTCGGCCAGGTGGTCGAGGGGTCGGCGCGCCGTCTCGTCCGGCGAGGCGAGGCCGAGACGCCGCCACGGCGCACCGACGGCGACGAGCGCGGGAAGGGCGATCGCCAACAGCGCGAACTGCACGGCCTCGCCGTAGTTCGCCGCGCCGGGCGACGGTCGCCACCGGCGGCACCAACGCGGCCACGGCCACGACCAGCGCCGCCACGAGGCACCAGGGGCGCCAGGCGGCCGGGCTTGTGCGGGGCCGCCCCGCGGCAGCCCCTGTGCTCATTCTGACTGCCGGGACTTGGTCGGCCGGCGTTGGAAGAAGCCCCAGAGGCACACGACCGTGAACACGCCGAGGGGGATCGCGAAGGTGAGGGCCTGGGTGGATGCGATGTCGGCGACGACGGTGCTCATGGCTGACCCTCCAGGCTCAGATCACGTAGAAGAGTATCCAGAACAGGGTCGCCACCAGCGCGATGAAGCCCCAGTAGTAGGTGCACCCGTTGAGGTTGGCCCGGAACAGCCTGGCCACCGGCAGTGTGGAGTCGGGCGCGCCGCCGTCCTGCGCCATGGCCCGGCGCAGGCGGATCTCGCGGGCGAGGATGGTCTCGATCCAGTACACGCCGCTCAAGAGGAGCGCGATGTTCATGGCGGCCCACGCGATGAAGCAGGAGGCGTACCCGCTCGACCCGGGGAAGAAGGGGAGCTCGGTCAGCTGCCAGATCTGCAGGCCGACGGCGAGCAGGCCGCCCAGCACCGCCGTCCAGCCGGCCACCTGCCAGTCCAGGGTCTCGTTCTGGCGGAAGCGGCGGTCACCGAACTGGACCAGCAGAGCGCACGCCACGGTGACGACGAAGATGGCCGCGCCCACCGACGTGGGGGCCGTGATACCGCGTGGACGCCAGAGGTTCTCGTTGTTGGCCGACCGCAGGTAGAAGTAGGCGAACCCGAGGGCGGCAAAGGCGAAGGCCCAGATCCCGATGAGGAGCCGGCCGCCCGTCCAGAGCGCCCCCTCCTGGCAGCGCAACTCGTACGCGATCTCCTCGGGCGTCTCCTTGAGCTGGGGGAAGGTCTCGAACTGCTGATTGTCTGCGATGGCCATGTGGTGTCTTTCCTCAGAGAATCGGCGGACGCGGGTCGGCGTCGCCGTCGGCGACACCGGTCCCGAGCTCCTCGTGGGTGACCGAACCTGCCGGTGCGCCGACCGCCGCCATGGGTCTGCCCAGGTCCGCCACGGGCGCCGCCTCGGGCTCGCCGTAGTGGTAGGGGTCGTTGGTGATCACCGGGATGTGCTCGAAGTTGAACCACGGCACCGGTGTCGGCGTCTGCCACTCCAGGCCCTTGGAGTCCCATGGATTGTCCGGTGCGGGGTGCGGGGTCAGGTAGATGGACCAGATGAAGTTGATGATGAACAAGATGAAGGACGCGCCCAGGAAGTACGCGCTGATGCTCGAAATCTGGTTCAGCGTCTGCAGGTTGGAGGCGTACTCGAACACGCGGCGGGGTTGTCCCAGGAGCCCGATCAGGAACATCGGGAAGAAGGTGAGGTTGAAGAAGATGAAGAACGTCCAGAAGTGCCACTTGCTCAGCTTGCGGTTCATCGTCTTCCCCGTGATCTTCGGGAACCAGTAGTAGAAGCCGGCGAACAGGGCGAAGATGAGGCCGCCCATGATGGTGTAGTG
This sequence comes from uncultured Acidimicrobiaceae bacterium, assembly GCA_963834405.1. GTDB lineage: Bacteria > Actinomycetota > Acidimicrobiia > Acidimicrobiales > RAAP-2 > Bog-473. Next base: position 1,152,370 of record CAWIBX010000007.1, read on the forward strand.
GAAGTGGGCGAGCACGAAGAAGCTTCCGTGGACCGTGACGTTCACCGGGACGTCGGAGAGGAACACGCCGGTGACGCCGCCGATCAGGAAGTTGAACAACATGCCGAGACAGAACAGCATCGGTGTGTCGAATCTGATCTTCGCCTTCCATAACGTGCCCAGGGTCACCAAGAAGAGGAAGCCGGTCGGGATGGAGATCAGCTCTGTGGTCAGCATGAACAGCGGCCGCATGTCGGGGTTGATCCCGCTCTGGAAGAGGTGGTGCTGCCAGACGAAGAATGACAGGAGGGTGACGCCGAGCATGCCGGCCGCGGCCACCCGGTAGGCGAAGAGGGGTTTGCGGGTGAAGACCGGCATGATCTCCATCACGATCCCGAAGCCGGGCAGGGCCATGATGTAGACCTCCGGGTGGCCGAAGAACCAGAAGAGGTTCTGCCACAGGAAATTGCTGCCGCCGTGCTCGTTGACGAAGAAGGCGGTCTGGGCGGTGCGGTCGAAGATCCCGAAGAGCCCCGCCACCACCAACGTCGGCGAGGCCAAGGTGAGCAGTGCGGTCGTGGCGAGGATCGCCCACACAAAGATGGGCAAGCGCGACCACGTCATGCCGGGCGCCCGGTAGTTGATGATGGTGGCCGCCAGGTTGAACCCGGCCAGGATCATCCCGATGGCGATGACCGCGAACCCGACCAGGTACGAGTCCATCCCCCCGCCCGCCTGCGTCTGCAGCGGCGCATAGCCGGTCCAGCCGGTGGGGAAGCCGCCGAAGAACAGCGCACTGAGGATGACGAAGTAGCCCGCCATAAAAATCCAGAAGGAGAAGGCCTCCACACGGGGGTAGGCCATGCGCCGCGAGCCGATCATGAGCGGGACCAGCCAGTTGCCCAGCGGCCCGATCACGGCCGACGAGGCCATCATCATCATGATGGTGCCGTGCTCGCTGACGATCGCGATGTAGGTGCCCGGGCCGAAGGTGTGGGTCGTCGGGCTGAGGAGCTCGGTGCGGATGAGCATGGCGAGCAGGCCGCCGGTGAAGAGGAACATGAGCACGCCGACGGCGTACTGCCACCCGACCACCTTGTGGTCGTCGGTCATGCGGAAGTAGCGCACCCAGCTCTGCTCCGGAGGGGCGGGGGCGAGCTCGAAGCCCAGCATCTTGGCCACCGGGTAGTTGAGGCCGCCGATGCCGGCCATCCAGCCGAGGACCCCGAAGGAGAGCCCGAGGACGATGGCCACGTCGTTCAGTCCGGAGGCGCCCGCAGTCTGCTGGTAGCCACTTGCGATGACGTTGCCGAGCCAGTGGCCGATCAGATACCCGCCCACGCCGCCGGCCATGGCCCACAACACGTTGGGCCGGAGCCAGGCCGAGGTGCGCCAGGACGGCGGGACGTGGGGCGGCGCCCCGACCTCCTCTTCGCCCGGGTACTCGAAGTCGTCGACGCTGGTGGTGTCAATGGCCATGTCGGTCCACCCTCGTGTCGGGATCTCGGAGGAAGGCGTGCCGGCCTTGCACGTCAGCCACCGCCCTTGGGCTGGGGAGCGCCGTACGTCTCCACCTTCGAGTAGGGGTCGACGTTGTCGGGGTAGTACCCCCCGTCGGCGCCGTTGGCGTCGGGCGTGTAGGTCAACGCGTAGGGCGGGAGCAGCTTCGTGTTCTTGCGGAGGCGGACGGAGGTCAGCGTCGCCCAGGCGGCGAACTGCTGCTTGGTCACGACGTTGCCCGAGTTGTACATGGCGCCGTGCCAGATGCCGCACAGCTCGGCACAGCGCACGATGAACGAGCCCAATTGCTGGGTGGTGGCGTAAGCCACGTTGTTGTAGTCGGGGTTGGCGTCCGCCTTGACCCCGAGCTGGTACGCCCAGAAGGAGTGGATCACGTCGAGGGAGGTGACGTTGAACTCAATCGTCGTGTCGTTGGGGAGCACGAGCTGGTCGGTCTCGAAACCGCCGAAGGTGGGATAGCGGTAGGTGAACTTCCACTGCTGACCGATGACCTGAATGGGAAGGATGGTCTTGGACGTCGGCGTCCAGATGGGACTCGAGCCCTGACCGCCGCCGGCACCGCCCGGCTGCACGAGCTCGTACGTGCCGAAGCCGAACAGGAACAGCACGATGACCGTCGTGGTGAGGATCCAGCCCACCTGGATGCCGAGATGCCCACGCGCGTCCGGCCCGCCGACGGGCTCGGGCCCGCCCCGCGAGGCACGCCACATCACGATGGCGTACCCGATGTAGATCCATACGGCCAGCATGACGGGCAGCGCAATGACGAACAGAACGTTGAAGTCGAACTGGGCGCCCTGGGCCACATCGGTCATGGTCCCGGGCGGTATGTGGGGACCGGCCAGGAAGTAGTAGAGCGGGTCGAGGATGGCCGAGAGGACCACCCAGATGGCGATCAGGCGCCACCAGTGATGTGTCCGATCGGGGGCGGCCTCGCCTTCCGGCGGGGCGGACGTCGGCGCGGCGCCCGCCGCCTGGGTGTCGCTCATGCCACCACCTTCATGAACCCGCCCATGTAGCCGAGGGTCGACATCGGGCCGCCGTTGCCGTACAGGAAGCCCGCCCCGCAGGGGACGAAGCACTGCCAGCGGTAGTTGCCCGCACCCGGAGTGGTGAACGAGAACCGGATGACGTGGTTCGGCGATTTGGTCGTGCAGGGCGCTGCGCCGCAGAGGTTGGGGTTGTTGGAGTTGTTGGCGTAGAGCGGAACGTTGATGCCCAACGAGGGCATGGAGAAGGTGTGGGCGACGCCGTTGCCGACGTTGGAGTTGAGGACCCTGAAGGCCTTGCCGTTCAAGGTGGCGACGTTGCCGGCGGTCCCCGTGACCTGGCCGAGCTGCTGGTTCCGCAGCGGGCTGCCCGAGTCGTACTGGTAGATGGTGACGTTGAGGCGGGTGTGCGCGGGAACCTGGAAAACGGTGGTATGGACCCACTGGCCCTGCGGCGACCGCACGAGGTACGAGACCCAGGAGGGATGGTTGCCCGAGCCGTAGGTCCCCACGGTCTGCATGGTCACGTTGACGGGGGCACCCGGCGAGGAGGCTGTGTAGTCGACCGTCGGCGGCGTGCCGAGCAGGTTCACGATCAGGACGACCGCAGCGGTCGCGGCGACGAGGAACAGAACGACCGTCACGGTCACCTTCCACGTCAAGCTCATGCGGCCCTCCCGAAGCGCCTGAACTTCCGTCAGCTCTCTCCCAGCTGGTTCTGACGTTAGGAGTGCTGCACGCAGCCGTCAACCATTTCGGGGGGGGCGCCGGAAATCGTCGGCAAGGGGCGTAGCAGCGACGGGAAGCGCAGGATCCCGCCGCGTTAGCCCCGGGGCAGCCGGTCGGCCGCGGGGGGCCGGAACGCCTCGAGTGGGGGGCCGGGATCGTGGTGGAAGAAGCGGTCCACCCCGAGTGAGAAACCCTCCTCGCTGTTCATGGCCCGGCGGATCGCCACCGCCAGGGCCGGGATCGCCCAGAAGTCGCCACAGATCCACAGGATGGCGGCCCCGATCTGCTGGTCCGCGTAGGGCGAGAGCCCCACGCCCGGGATGTGGGCGTAGACCGAGTACCAGGAGCTCTGCGAGAAGAGGGACATCGTCATGGCCAGGACGAACATCACGACGTTGGTGGAGATGATCGCCCCGATCTGCCAGAGCGGCGAGGCACGCATTTTGAAGGGATACGAGGGGACGATCTGCAACCAGAACAGCACCCCGGTGAGGAAGAAGCTCGCATGCATCAGCCAAATGTGGATGACCTGGTTCTCCTCGGCCGCGTCGAAGAGCGCGGGCACGTGCCAGATCACCATCACCGCGTTGAAGGCGATCAGCGCGGTCCACGGGTTCGAGACGAAGCGGCCCACCGCGCGCAGGCCAGTGGAGAACCGCCCGAGCAGCACCCAGCGGAGCAGGCGCCGGCGTATGCCCACGGGCAGACCGTGGAGGAGCGGCAACCAGGGTGCGCCGGCCACGATCAGGAGCGTTGCGTAGAACGCGATCAGGATGTGCTCGATCATGTGCACGAAGAAGTAGTCGTCGGCCCAGTAGTCGATCGGCGACGTGACCGCGATCAGCAGCACCGCGAGACCGCCGTAGAAGAGGAACGAACGAAGGCGACGCGTCCTGGTCCGCTTCGGATCCGAACGGCGGCGCAGGTTGGCCAAGCCGAGCTCGTGCAGCACGACGACGAGCGCCACGACGATGACGAATGGATCGAAGCTCCAGTTGTCGGTGACGTAGCTCACCGGGCTTCCTCCGTTACGTCGCGGATTTCTTCACGGTAGCTCGGGGCACGCGCCAGCTCGACCCCGACCGGGTGCGCGCGGGTGCTCAACTGGAGGACCCGTACGCGAGGGGAACCTGCGTCGTCTGCACGACGACCCATTTCGTGCCGGCGGGGGTGAGCGCGAAGACTCGGAGCTCTGCCCCCTCGACGACGAAGGCGTCGACGGCAATCGGATTGAACACGAAGGAAGAAGGGATGGTGGAGGCGACCGCCACCGTGCCTATCGGCGGGGAGGGGAACCTGACCCAGGGCCGCCCCGGGAAGACCTGGTACACCACCCGGGCTCGCTTCGAAGCGACCAGCACCGTCATGCTCCCACCCACGCCGCTGGCTGCGGAACGGACGGAGGTGCCCGAGAGGAGGGGCAGCAGTGACGAGGAGGACCATGCGCCGGTGGCCGACGGCCAGAGCGCGAACACGTCGTTCCCTCTCGCGCTGCGGGCGGAGACCAGCGCAGTCGTGAGGCCCGTGCCGGAGGAGAGGGTGAGGACGGAGGTGGTCGCGGTACGCAGGCGGCCTGAGAGAGCGAACGGGGCCAACACCCACCCCCCGGACGAGCGGGTGAAGAGCCCGACCCTTCCGCTGTGCGTGCACGACGTCGCCACGATCGGCGCGCCGGATGGGCCGAACGCGACGGCGTCGAGCGCGCCGGGGTCGCACCTGGCCCCGGCGGAACGCAGGCCGGCGAGGGTCACCAGGCGCGACCACGAACGGAGGGTCGGAGGCGCGTGGAGCACCGTGGTCCCCACGATGGCCAACGCGCCCGCGGCGCCGGGACCGGCGGCCAGCGCGTCGGGGCGCGTCGCCAGCGCTCCGGGCAGGTAGGCGGGGCTCCACGTCGTCCCTGCGTCCTGGCTCACGGACAGCGGCGAGAACCGGAGCCGCTGGCTCGGAAGGAAGCCGACCATGACCTCCGCGCCAGAGTTTGTCGCCACGATGCCGCCGTTGTCCGCCACGCCCTCCGGTGTGTCGACCGACCACTCCGAGGAGCCGGGATGTCCTCTGAGGAGCTGCCAGAAGGTGTTCGTGGGATCGGAGAGCTGGCCCATCGGAACGACGGCCCAGGCGCCGGTGGTACTTTCTGTCGCTCCGGGCAGCGGGGCCGACGCCGCGGCACTCGCTGTCGCCCACCCGATGAGGGTCAGGGCGAGCACCACGAGGGCGATGGCGCACCGCGCGACTCGACGCCAGGACGCGGGCCCCTCAGACGACGGTGCGCTCACGGAGTGAGCGCACCGTCGATGCGGCTCAGGAGAAGCGAGGAAAAGGACGATGCGAACACCTGGGAGGGCCCCGGATCGTCGATGAGCGCGTCCCGCTCCCGCCCATGGCCATCGATCACAAAGGCGAGGTCGCTGTGGGCGACCATCGCCCCGTTGGCAATGGTGTCGACCTCAATGCCGTAGGAGTCCCAGACCCGCCTCAGCGCGCCGAGCGACCCGGTCAGGTAATACCAGTTCGGGAGCCCGGCGAGCCCCTCCTGGCGGTCGAACTCGTTGGTGAACGAAGTGGCGCGGTATATGGGGTTCGCCACCACCGCCACGAAGTCAACGTCACGGGCCTGGCCCCCGAGACTCTCGTCCGTCTGGCGGAACTCCTGGGCGATGAGCGGGCAGTCGGAGGTGCAGACCGGGTCGAGAAAGGTGAGTGCGATCACGTGGCCGCCCAGGCTCTGCAGGCTGACGGTGTGCCCGTGCTGATCGGTGAGCACGAACGGCGGTGCCGGAGTGTCGATCGCATTCGGCGTCCCGTCGAGGGCCTCCGTCAGTATCGGGTCCGCGTTCCGGTTCATCGCGGCCACGGCCATCGGCGCGGTGCCGACGAGCACGACGGCCAGAGCGGCGACGGCCGCGACGGAACGCAGCACGTAGGACAGCGTCGCCCGCTCCCACCATGGACCGGCGGCGGCGGGCGGCTCGCTGGCCGGTGCCGTTGTCTCTTGCTGCTCCGCCAAAGCGGTGGCGTCGACGGGCACCGGCACACGGACCGTCGCCACGTAGCCCGAGACGAGCACCAGAAGCATCGGCACCATGGAGTTGGGATCGGTGCCGACACCGCCTAGGAAGCCGAAGTCCTCGACCAGCACCCAGTCGGCCAGGCAGAGCAGCACCAACGCGACGAGCCCGACCAGCGCGAAGGGACGCCGGCCGGTCAGCAGAAGCGCGCCCGTCACGGCCAGCGCCACGACGACGAAGAGGTTGACGGCCCAGCCGTGGGCCCCGACGAGCGAGCCGAAGGAGGAGACCCACGACGACAGAAAGCCGGGCTGCGGAGTCTTCGCCATCGCCTGCACCATGGCCGTGAGGGTGCCGCCGCGTCCCTGCCAGTAGCCGCGACCGGGCCAGGCTTGCAGGACGGCCATCCCCATGAGGAAGATTCCGCCGCCGGTCAGGACGATGCGGCCGAGGCGCGGCGTCGCAAAGGCGCGTTCGGGGAGCGCGACGAGGACGCCGGCGACGCAATAGAAGAGGACGGCCCCGGGGGCGCCGAACAGCCAGGTGAGGCCCGGAGCGAAGATCCCGCCGAACGCCTCGCCGAAGATCCAGACGAGCAGGCCCCACCCGACGGTGGCCAGTCCGCCGAGGCGTGACCACCGGCCGCGGGGCGCGACCAGCAGCCAGATGCCCAGGCCCAATTGGATCCACACCGTCGCCGCGGCGGCTTCCACCGGGTGGTCGGACCAGATGGTGACGCCGCTGTTGACGATGTGCTGGACCCAGTCCGGGGAGGTGGCGGCCGCCGGTTGGATCACGCCGGACGGCAGCCCGAGGGGCATGCCCGACTGCAATTGCAGCAGCCCGTCGAGGATCCAGAGGCACCCGAAGCCGATGCGGGCGATCTTCCGCGCCAGGGGCTCCGCCACCGTGGCCCGCGTGGTGGAAGGGAACACCTGCATTCCGTGCTCCTTCAGGCGCCGGAACTGGAGCGTGCGGACGACGTTGAACCCGACGGCACACAGCGCGCCGATGAACAGGATGATCAACAGCTGGTGGAGGAGGGCGCTGTGGAAGCTCGAGACGATCAGCGAATTGCCGGTGTTCAGCGCCCGGCCCATGCCCGGCATCGGCTCAGCCGCCTCCCCCGACCGACGGTCGTCCCAGCACGCACATCGCGCCCGACATTATCTCCGGCTCATCTTGTTCCGGCAGCGGGGAGTCAGGGCCTTCGGACGGCGGGCCGGGGCGACCTCGTCGAGGTGACCGTGCTCAGTCGAACAGCTCAGCCGGGCGGATGCGTACCGTTCCCGTGCCGAAGTCCCACTCGGCGACATCCGTGCCGCTGACGGTGGCGACTTCTTCGTAGACTCCGGCCCGCAACGCGAAGGCGGTGACCTTGTCTTCGTCGAGGTCGACCACCCAGTAGCGCGGCAAGCCGGCCTGGGCGTACTTCCTGTACTTGGTGACGAGGTCGTGAGACCGGTTGGTCGAGAGCACCTCTATCACGAGCAGCGGCGTTCCCGTGAAGCGGAGCTGCTCGTCGGTCGGACTCGTAACCAGCACGTCGGGAACGAACTCGTCGTCTCCCGGCTTCCACGCCCACTCGGCGACGACGCAGACAGGTTCGTTCGCCGCAGCCTCGAGGGTCGAGGCGAACCGGTGGACAGCGAGCTGGTGGCGGCGGATCGGGCGCGGGTTCACGACGGCGTGGCCGTCGATGTATTCGACCCAGATGTCCTCCGAACTATGCTGGTACTCGTCCCACGACATCGGCGTTGTGGACGACATACGTGCTCCTCCGGGCTCTCCACTCAGAATCGTACCTCGTTGCGGTTCGGTTTCAGAGTGGGAACGCTCTGCTCGAGGCCGCGTGTGCGCGCCGGAGATCCGGAAGATGAGCGTGCTCAACCAAGGGCCGACGTCCGGAAGTTAGAGGTACGTGTGCCCGTCGATGAGCTCGCGTGCGGCGTCGAGATGGCCGGCGTGGCACGCCGTCTCGGTGATCACGTGCAGGACGAGGGCGCGCACGTCGTTGTCGAGCCATCGGGTAGGCCAGATATCAGTGGGCCAGTGCTCGAGCGGTGCATCGAGTGGGGTGGCGGCGATGATGCTGTCCGCCTGCGTGGCCTGCTCCCGGTAACGGGCGAACACCTCCGTCGGGGTTTCGTTGAGCGGAACATCCCACGCGGAGCCCTCGTAGTCGACCGGTTCACCCTTGACGACGCGGCGGAACCAGAACATCTCGACGTCGACGGCCAGGTGGTTGACCAGCCCCAGGCAGCACCAACCGGAGGCCAGCACGGGCCGGCGCAGCGCCTCCTCGTCGAGGCCCTCGAGGATCTGCTCCACGTGCCGGCGCTGGTTGCGCAGCGAATGGAGCAGCCGGTCGGTCTCCGGCGAGTGCTCGGTCAGGGCCCCATCCCCTCGGGGCGAGGACCGGGCCCGGTGCCCACGCCCAGGTTCTCCCGGAAGAAGGCCAGCGTCTTGTCGAGGGCCTCGCGGGTCGGCGTGCCCGGCTGGTCCTGCAGGTGGTGCGTCAGCACCGAGTGCGCTCTCTTCTCGTGCCCGTAGGGATTCCCCGGGGCCGAGTCGATCTCGACCGCGATGAACTTGTCGCCCAGCTCGCGCCCCAACGTGTCGAAGCGGGCCTCAAAGCAGAACGGGTCGTTGCTGAAGCGCAGGCCGAGGACGCACTGGCCCGCCTCGGTGCGCGCCTTCACCTTGGTGAGGTCCTCGTCAGAGATGCCGATATCCGCCTTGTGCTTCTTGGTGACCGGGAAGGGCTGGGAGGGCTGGCTGAGCACGGGCGCCAGCACGAAGTCGTCGACCATCATGCCGAGGGCGAAGCCGCCCGTGAAGCACATGCCCACCACACCGACGCCGGGACCGCCGCAGCGTTCGTGTTCGGCCTTGGCCAGCTGGCGCAGCCACGACGTGATGGGACTCGTGCGCTTCAGCGCGAAGCAGGAGAACTCGCGCGAGATGCACGCCGGGCCGAGGGAGCGCATGGCGTAGCCGCCCGTCATCGGCCGGCCCGGGTCGCCGAACAGATTCGGCATGACGGCGGTGCATCCCGCCGCCGCGACCCGACGCCCGAACACCGCCTGTTCCGGCGTCATGCCGGGCGCCTCGCTGCAGATGATCACGGCCGGGCCGCCGCCAAACCGGTACACGTCGCGCCGCTTCCCGTCGGCCTCGAACGACTCCTTGGTGTAGTCCGCCAGCGCGGCCTCCCACTTGCCTGCGTGCGTGGTCGCCATGGAGCGGGACCGTAGCATCGCTCCTCGTGCCCGCACCCTTCCGCTCCCTCGATCCGCGCCAGCCGGTCCTGGTCGGCCTGGGCGCGGCGGCGGAGGCCGCACCGGCCGTCGAGCTCATGACGCGGGCGGTGCAGCGGGCAGCTGAGGACGCCGGCGCGATCGGCTTGCTGGGTTCGCTCGACCGGGTCGGCGTACTGCAGGGCACGTGGTCGCTGACCGACCCGGCGCGCACGGTGGCGCGGCGCGTTGGGTCGCCGGGGGCACGCACCTACCGCTTCGAGATCGGCGTCTCGCAGCAGGAGGCGATCAACCACGCGCTGCGCGCGGTGGCCTCGGGTGAGTGCGATGTGGTGGCGTTGGTCGGTGGCGAGGCCCGGGCCTGGGCCCGTGCGGGCGGGGCCGAGCCCGACGAGGAGACGGCACCACCGGACGAGATGGTGACGCGCCCGCCGGACTTCGTGGCGGACATAGAGCGGGCGGCCGGCATGGTGCTGCCGCCGGTGGTGCAGTACGCCCTGATTGAGAACGCGCTCGGGGCGGCCGAGGGGATGACGGTCGCGGCGCACCGCGAGGACATCGCCTCGTTGTGGGCGCGGTTCAACGTAGTGGCCCAGTCCAATCCGGTGGCGGCGTTCCCGGGGCCGATGGCCGCGGCGGACATCGCCAAGCCTGGTCCGCACAACCGGCCCCTCGCCTTCCCCTACAACCGCTGGCACGCCGGCCAGTGGACCGTCGACCAGGCGACCGCGCTGCTCGTCTGTTCGGCCGCGCGCGCGGCCGAGGCGGGCGTCCCTGCGGAGAGGTGCCTCTTCCCCCACGTCGCGCTGCACTCGTCGCAGGCCGTGACGCTGACGGCGCGGCGCCACCTGCACGCCTGGCCGGGGATGGCCGTGCTCGGCCGCGCCGCGGAGGACCACCTGGGTCGGCCACTGCGCGAGGTGCGGCGGGCCGAGGTCTACTCGTGTTTCCCCGTCGCGGTGCGGGTGCAGCAAAGGGCGCTCGATCTGGATACGTCGGGGACGCCCACGCTGACGGGCGGCATGGCGTTCGCCGGCGGGCCGTTCAACCACTTCGTGCTGCAGGCCATGGTCACGATGGCTGCGTCGTTGCGGACCGAGCCGGCCGAGCTCGGGTTGGTGACGACAGTTTCCGGGATGCTGTCCAAGCCCGGGCTGGCGGTGTGGTCGGCCTCTCCCCCGTCGCCGGCGCCGCTGGTGCAGGACCTCGGCGCCGAGACCGTGGCGGCGACAGAGCTGGCCCCGGTCGTGGCGGATGCCCCGGTCGAGGCCGCGGCCCGCGTCGTCTCCTTTACCGTGACCTACGGCGGCGCCGACGGGCTCGATCCGGTTCGCACCGCCCTCGTGGCCGACCTGGCCGATGGGGTCCGCACGGCTGCCACCTGCGAAGATGCAGCCACGGCCCGTCTCGCCCTCGCCGAGGGCCTGATCGGCCGGGACGTCCGCGTGAAGGGCACGACTTTCTCCTTGTGAGCACGACCAGCACCGCCGCTCCCCGCCCCGCGCCGCCCCGCCTGGTCGACCCCGAACTCGCCGCCCGTGTGCCCGGCCTGTGGCGCGCCGCCGCGGTGGCGCTCGCCGTCGGGGCCGTCACCGCGGTCGTCATCGTGGTGCAGGCGGTGGCGCTCGCGACCGTCGTCGAGCGTTCCCTCCTCCACCACGCGCCGCTCAGCGCCGTGCTCGGCTCCGTCGTCGTGGTCGGTGTCGCACTGCTGGTGCGGGCTGCGGTGGCCGGTGGCGGCGACCTCTTCGCCCACGGCACCGCCGAGCGGGTGGTGACGGGGCTCCGCGCCGAGCTGCTGCGTCATGCCCTTGCGTTGGGGCCGGGCTGGCTCGCGGGCGAGCGGCCAGGCGAGCTGTCCTTGACCGCCACGCGCGGGCTGCGTTCACTGCACGCCTACCTGGCGCGCTACCTGCCGCAGGCCGCAGCGGCTGCGGTGATCCCGCTCGTCCTGCTGGTCTGGGTGGCCACGCAGGACTGGTTGTCCTTCGTGATCGTCATCGCGCTCGTCGCGGCGGTGCCGGTGACCATGGTCTTCTTCGGGCGCGAGGCGACCCGGCGCTCCGAGCGTCAATGGCGCCGGCTCGGTTCGTTGGCGGCACGGTTCCTCCAGCTCGTCGAGGGGCTCCCGACGCTGCGAAGTTTCGGTCGCGAGGGGCAGGGCCGGCGCGAGGTGGCGGCCGCCACCGAGGGGGTGCGCAGCGCCACCATGCGCACGCTGCGCGTCGCCTTCCTCTCCGCGCTGGCCATGGACATGATCGCCGGCTTCGGCGTCGGCTTCGTCGCCATGGCGCTCGGCCTCCGCCTGCTCTGGGGACAGCTCGGCCTGCAGACGGCGATGGCGGTGCTGCTCGTAACGCCCGAGATCTTCATCCCGTTGCGCCGCGCCGGCGCCGAGTTCCACGCCAGCACGGAGGGCCAGGCCGCGGTGGCCCGGGTGCTCGGCGTGCTGGGGACGCCGGTTCCCACAGGTGCGCCGACGGCGTCGTCGGACGGACGGGCCGCGCACGGGCGGGCACCGGTGGCCACGCTGGGGGTGACGGGTCTGCGCGTCGAGTATGCGCACCGCGACCGGCCGGCGCTGGCGGGGTGCTCGTTCGACATGCCGGCCGGGGCGCGGGTGGCGCTGACCGGTCCGTCGGGTGCCGGGAAGTCCACGGTGTTGGCGGCGCTGCTGCGCTTCGTGGAACCGAGTTCCGGCAGGATGGTCTTCGGTGACCGTCCCGCCGCCGACTACCCGGTGGCGGAGTGGCGCGCGCTGTTCGCCTGGCTGCCCCAGCGGCCGCACCTGTTCCACGCCACGCTGGCCGAGAACCTCCGGCTCGGGGCGCCGGACGCGGCGGACGGCGACCTGCACGAGGTCCTGCGGGCGGTCGGACTCGATGCGCTGGTGGCGACCCTCCCCAACGGGCTGGCCACCGTCGTCGGCCACGACGGCCTCACGCTGAGCGCGGGTGAGCGCCAGCGCGTCGCGCTGGCCCGCGCGCTGGTGTGCCCCGCGCCGGTCCTCCTGCTCGACGAGCCCACCGCGTCGCTCGACCCGCCGACGGTGGCGCGGCTGGCGCCCGCGATGGAGCCGTGGCTATCGGGTCGCAGCGTCCTCGTAGCGGCGCACGAGCCCGTCCTCCTCCCGCGCTTCGACGCCGTCGTCGCGCTGGACGCACCGGTCCCGGTGCCGCTGGGGTCGCCGTGAGCACCGGTTCGCTGCGCCGCGTCCTGGCCGAGCCGGGCACCCCCTACGGGCGCCTCGCGCTGGCCGGGCTGCTCGGGCTGGCGTCGGCCGCCGCCACCATCGGGCTGCTGGCCGGCTCGGGCTACGTGCTGGGACGGGCGGCGCTCCGGCCGGGGCTCGGCGCCATCGCCGGCATTCTCGCCGTCGTCGAGGTGCTCGCCTTCCTGCGCGGGCCCCTGCGCTACGCCGAGCGCCTCGTCGGCCACGACGCCGCATTGCGCGCGCTCACCCGCTGGCGGGTCTGGCTCTACGACTGCCTCACCCCTCGGGTGCCTGCGGGGTTGGCCGGCTGGCGCAGCGGCGACCTCCTCACCCGGGCTGTCGACGACGTCGACAGCCTGCAGGACCTCTACCTGCGCACGCTGCTCCCGGTGGCCATCGCGGTCGGGGCCGGCGCCGTGGGCGTGGTGGCCGTGGGCGTCATCCTCCCCGTGGCTGCGTTGGCCCTCGGGGTGCCGCTGCTCGTCGCACTGGTCGTCCCGGCGCTGCTCACGTGGCGGCGCAGCGGCGACGACGAAATGGCGGCTCTTTCGGGCGGCCTCTCCGCCCTCGTCGTGGACGCGGTGCAAGGGGCGCCCGAGCTACTGGCCTTCGGCGCCGACACGTCGGCGCTGCACTCGGTGGAGGAGCTGGCCGCGCGGGCCGACGCGGTGGAGCGTCGGCACGCCCAGCTGGCCACGGTGAACGGCATGGTCATCCAGTTGTGCCTGGCGGCGGCGGTGACGTCCGTCCTCGCGCTCGGGGTGGACGCCGTGCACACGCACCAGCTGGGCCAGGTGATGGTGGCCGTTCTCCCGCTGGCCGCGCTGGCCACGTTCGAGACCGTGCCCGGCGTGCCCCACGCCGTGGCCCGCGCGCTGGCCGTACGCGCCTCGGCGGACCGCCTGTTCGCGCTCGATGCGGTGCCGGTCCCGGTGCACGACCCCGCGGCACCCGAGTCGGTCGGGACCGGCGTGCCCGCGGTTGCGTTCGCCGATGCCGCCCTGCGCTACGGCCCCGGGCTCCCCCGCGCGCTCGACGGGGTGAGCCTGGAGCTGGCGCCCGGGGCGACGCTGGCGGTGACCGGGTCGAGCGGGGCCGGCAAGTCGAGCCTCGTCAACGCGCTCCTGCGCTTCTGGCCGCTCGAGGAGGGGTCGCTCACGCTTGGTGGCACCGACGTGACGCGCCTCGCGTCAGCCGACGCCCGCGCCGTGGTCGCGCTGGCCGACCAGCGGGCCCACCTCTTCGCCGGCACGGTGCGCGCCAATCTGGTGCTCGGGCGGCCCGACGCGTCCGACGACGAAATCGCGGCCGCCCTGGCGGCGGCCCAGCTCGATGCGTGGGTGGCCGCCCTGCCCGAAGGACTGGACACGCCGGTCGGCGACGACGGCGTCGCGTTGTCCGGGGGCGAGCGGCGGCGCCTGGCCGTCGCCCGCGCCCTGCTGGCGCCCGGGCCGGTGCTGGTGCTCGACGAGCCGACGACCGCGCTCGACACGGCGTTGGCCGACCGCGTCGTCGAGGGCGTGCTGGCAGACGCGGCGGCGTCGGGGCGGAGCGTGCTGGTCGTCACTCACCGCGCCGCCGAGGCAGACCGCTGCGCGGGCGCCGTGACGCTGGAGGCGGGCCGGGTCGTGGCGGCCCGTTCCTCCTGAAGGCACGGGCCGCACTCGCTCAGCGGGCCGGCCACCGCGTGACCAACTCCGTCGGTGCGCACTCCGGCCATTCGGGCGTCCCGACGACGACACCGTCGCTGAAGAGGGCGACCAGCCGAGGACCGTCATGGCCGGCGTTGTCCCAGAAGCCGGCCGAATCGGCGAGGCCGACTGCGGGGACGACGTTGGACCACAGTCGCCCGAAGCGCGCCCTGACCTTGTCGGGCGGGACGTCGTGGCCGCCGGCGGCCACCCGGTAGGCCACGCGGGCAACCGCGAGCTCCTCGGGGACGAGCACGGCATGGAGGGCCACGAAGTAGCCCGCACCCTTGGCCCGGCCGATCAGATCGAGCTTCGACGGGTGCGAGAAGACCGTCTCGGCGACGAACGGACGACCCAGGTCGAGGAGGCGCTCGCGCGTCCGGTGCGCGATCTCCGCCGCGTCGTACGCGTGCGCCATGGGGTCGTCGGGCCAGCGTTGCGCGGCGATCTCATCGGCGTTGACGAACGTCGACCCCGGCCATGCCGGCAGGAGTACCAGGCGGACGAAAGTCGACTTCCCCGCTCCGTTGGGCCCGACGACGAGGTCGAGCCGGCTCACCGAGTGGCGGGATCGGAGAGAACGCTCGTCGTCCCGTCCGGGCGATACTCGACCAGTGCACCGTTCTCGTCCAGCGCCACCGTCGTGACCCCCTCGGCCGCCAGCCGCTCACCGAAGTTGGTCGCCTGCGCCCGCTCTTGCACGCGGACATCGAGTTCGGCATTGGCGACGAGGCGCTCGGCGTCGTTCAGTTCGGCCAAAGGCAGTTCTCCCGACAGCGCGGCCTCGATCCGGCGCCGGGCCGCCGTGTGGTGCATGGAGACCGACCGGCCCACCCGGGCCCAGTGGTCCAGCTGCTGCTTGGCCGAGCGGCTCTCGCGGCGCCCCTCTGTGGCGGCCGACTCGAAGAGGTCGCTCGCAAATCGGGTGGGGATGTCAGTCGTCACGGTCGTCCTCCCGGCTGCCCGCCGCCGAGGCGGGTTTTGTCTCACTCTGCTACAGAGCGTAGCAGTCTGCGACAGCATCAGGCCGACCAGGGCCGGTTGTTGCTGCGGCACAGAGCCGGGCGGCGGTCGGCGATGCACAACGGAACATCACCGCGCTCACGAATCGGGCGCCGTGCGGTGCACCGGTGTCGCGCCGTCCCACGTCGGGATCCTGCCGCGCCCAGGTGAGGGGCGATTCGGCGCGAGTTGACGCAGGGGGCGAAAGAAAAGGGGCGTTGCGGGCTTCCATACTGTGACTGAGAAGAGGTGTCCCCGTGATTTCCAGCTCCACCGCGACGACCGGCGGAGCGGGCGGGTCGAGTCTGCTGACCGACTCCTCCCTGCCCGTACCCCCCATCCCCGAAGCCCTGGCCGAGATCCTGCCCTCGCCTGATGAGCCCACCACCGACGGGCGCCGGGCCCGTGGGCAACGCACCCGGCGCAACGTCGCCGATGGGCTGATCGCTCTGCTCCAGGAGGGCGACCCTGAGCCGACGGCCCGCTCCCTCGCCAAGCAGGCCGGCGTGTCGCTCCGGCTCGTCTTCCACCACTTCGCGGACCTCGATGACCTTTACGCCTACGTCGCCGCGCTCGAGTTCCGGCGGTTCTGGTCCGCCATACCGCGGCTCTCCCCCACACTGGCGCTGTCCGAGCGCATCGAGCGCACGGTCAGCCACCGCGCCGCCGTATTCGAGGAGATGTCGCCCGTGCGCCGGGCGCTGGCGCGGCGCGCCGTGACCTCTCAGGACGTCGCCCTGGCGCTGACGTCGGCCGACGAACTCCTGCAGCAGAACCTCGTCGCCACCTTCGCACCCGAGCTCAACGCGATGCCCGAGCCTCTCCGCGCCGAGCGCCTGCATGGCATGGACACCGTGGCGTCGTGGGAGGCCTGGGAGCGCATGCGCCGGTCGTCCCGCCTGCCCGCGCGCGTGGCCCACCGGGTGATGGCCCGGGCGCTCGCCGCGCTGTGCGTGGCGCCCGCACGCGCCGACGTGCTCGCCGGCGCCTAATCCTTCGCCACAACCCCTCCCCGCGTTCGCCGCACTCCGCCGCGCCGGCCCACCGGGTCGTGGGCGCCGCGACCTACGGGCGGCCACCGGGCTGAGCGGCCGTCCCGTCGGCGTCCTCCGCGCCATCGGCACCCATGCGCCGGCGCACCTCGGCCAGCGTCGGCGCCGGTTAGTCGAGCTTGCCGGGCTGCCACCCGAGCGCCAGCTTCCCCAGCCCGGGGCCGTCCTCGGCCCACACGTGGCAGGTGTTGGTGAGGAAGGACAGGCGGCCGTCGCCCGTCGGGTACTGGCCGTCCCCCTTCTCGACCCGCCAGGCGGCCGCCGAGGGCGTCGACTGCACGACGACCGGCCCGAGCGCGCGGGCGAGGAACTCCAGGTGGCTGCAGCCCCGCTCGCGCCCGAAGCGCTCCTGCACCGCGTTCGTGTAGCCCCGCCCCACCGACAGGCCGATCAGGTCGCGGAAGCTCGGCTCAATGGCGGTGCACTCGGCGTGGGGGAAGGAGTGCATGGTGGCCGCCGCGTCGACGATGCGCAGGTCGGGGCGGTGGACCACGATGCCCAGCTCCATGACGTGCAGGTCACGCGGCCCGTACCTGCCCCCGGCCCAGGGGCGCTGATCGTGCAGCGTCCCGAGTACGCAGAAGTAGTCGTCGCGCTGGAACACCTCCATGGTGATGGTGCGGCGGTGGACCGGGTCCTCGTCGGAGCCCGGCGGTGGGCGCAGCGCGGCGACGGTCGGCGGGGGCGCGGCGTGATCCGGCGCAGGGGCCTCAGGCACCGGGCGATTGTGGCGTCCCGCCGCCCGCGGGCGCCAACGCCACCTCGTTGAACCCGTGCAGGATGGGGGCGTCGCGGTTCCACCCGATGCGGGTGACCGAGGCGGTCTTCAGGTGGAGGCGCCAGTAGAGATCGAGGGTCCCGAGGGCCCAGGCTACGGCCGCCTTTATCGGGGTCACGTGGCTCACCACCACCACGTCGCCGCCGGGGCGCCGGGCCGCGCCGCCCTCGGCGAACAGCTCCTCGCAGGCGGCCGAGACGCGCCGGTCGACCTCGGCGAGCGTCTCGCCGCCGGCGGGCCGGAAGTCGCGGTCGCTCTGCCAGCGCTGCCACACCTCGGCCGGGATGCCGCCGAGCGGCTGGCACTCGAACTCGCCGTAGTCGATCTCGACCCAGCGCTCGTCGACGGTGACCGGGGCGCCGAGGTCGAGCAGCGCGGCCGTGTCGCGGGCGCGGCGGAGCGGGCTGGTGCGGACCTCGGCCACGGGGTCGGGCAGCAGCGCGCGGGCGGCGAGAATCTGGGTGCGGCCGAGCGGAGTCAGCTCCGCGTCGGTGCGCCCGAGCAGGAGGCCCTGCGCGTTGGCCACCGACTCGCCGTGGCGCACCAGGATCAACACGGGCGCATGGTGGCGCGACGCCGGCTCACACCGGGACGAGGATGCGGCCGCACTGCTCGCAGGTCGCCACCTCGCCGGGCGGCAGCCTGCGGATCTTCTCGACCTCGACCGAGGCCAGCTCGAGGTGGCAGCCGTCGCAGCGGTTCCCGAGGAGGCGCGCCGCACCGGTGCCCTTGAGGCGCGCCCGCAGCGTCTCGTAGCGGTCGGACAGCGCGGTGGGCAGCTGGGCCGCCTCGGTCGTCCGCTGGCGCGCGGTGGTGGCCATTTCGCCGTCGATGTCGCGGGCGGCGTCGGCCACCCGGGCGCGCAGCTCGTCGGCCTGGGTGCGCAGGGACGCCAACTGCTCATCGAGCGCGGACAGCTCGGCGTCGATGGGGTCCTGGTCCAGCATGGCCGCCAGCTCGAGCTCCTCCAGATCGGCCCGGCGCTGGGTGAGGTGGCGCACCTCCTCGCTCATGGCCTGGAGGTCGCGGGCCGACGTGCCCTTGGCGGCGTACATGCGCTGTTCGAGGAGGCCGCGGCGCTCGCTGATCTGCCCGATCTGCTTCTCGAGCTCCTTCTGGGTGTCGCTCAGCACGGCACGCCGCGCGGCGGCGTCCTGCTTCTCGGCCTGCAGGACGGCGACCTGGGTCTCGACCGCGGTGAGGCCGGACGTCTCGGCGAGGGCGTCGCGCCGGTGCTGCAGCTGGGTGAGCGCGATATCGAGGTCCTGGACGGCGAGGAGGTGGCCGAGGGTGTCGGTCATGTGAGGTCCGCCGGTGCCTCGTAGGCGGCCCGGGCCCGGCGGAGCCCGTCTCCGAGCACCGGGTCGACCAGCGCCAGCGCCTCGTCCCAGCCGCACCAGCGCGCGTCGGGGCTCTCCCCCGGCGGCGGCTTGGGATCGGCGTCCTCGCCGACGAGGAGGTAGCGCAGATCGAGATGGACGTGGCCGAGGGCCGCGTCGTGCACGTCGATCTGGAGGAGCCGGGGCCCGCCGTCGGGGTGGGCGACGGCGATTCCGAGCTCCTCTTCGGCCTCGCGCCGGGCGGCGGCTTCGGGGGGCTCGCCTGGGTCGATGTGGCCGCCGGGCTGCATCCAGATGCCGAGACGCTTGTGACGGTGCAACACCGTGCCGCGCGGGCCGACGACGATGCCCGACGCCGTCACGTGCGTGGGGTCGGCGTGCTCGTCGCAGGGCGCTGGGAGCCGATCCAGCTCGGCCAGGAGGCGGCGCCGGGACTCCTCCTCACGTGGGGAGGCGGGCTCGTAGCCCTCGACGAGGGTCCGGAGGTCCGCCGTGCCGGCGCCGACCCCGGCGCCCGTTGAGCTCACCGGGCTCAGGGTTAGCACAGATGCCCTTTGAGCACCGTGGTGGCGTGGCCGGCGATGCGCACACGCTCGCCGTCGGGGCACACGGTGAAGGTGGCGCCGCGGGGCGACAGCTGCAGTGCGACCAGCTCGTCCTGGCCGAGGGCTTTTTGCCAATAGGGGCCGGCCACGCACTGGGCCGAACCGGTGGCGGGGTCCTCGGGGATGCCGACGTTGGGCCCGAACACGCGCAGCACGTAGTCGGCGTCGGTGGCCTCGTTAGTCGGGTCGCCGGCGGCGGTCAGCAGCAGCGCGTTGGCCCCGGTGGCGGCGATGGCGTCGAGGTCGGGCTCGTACTCACCGACCAGAGCGGCGAACGACAGCACGACGAAGACGAAGAACCTGGTGCGCCCGGTCTCCACGATGGCGTCGGCCGGCCACTGCCCCTTGAGCGCGTCGGGCAGCGGCGAGGGCGCCGGCGGGTCGGCCGGGAAGTCCAGCACGACGAGGGCGCCGTCGAAGGAGGCGCGCAGCGGCCCGCTGCGGGTGTGGAAGGTCAGGGTTGCGGCCCCGTCCACCCGCCCCGCCTCGCGCAGGGCGTGGGCGGCCGCCAGGGTGGCGTGGCCGCACAGGTCGATCTCGACGGCCGGGCTGAACCAGCGCAGCCCGAAGGCGGCCGGGTCCTCGGTCGGGGTGAGGAAGGCCGTCTCGGCGATGCCGAGCTCGAAGGCGACGGACTGCATGCGGGCGTCGTCGATCGGCTCCTCCAGGACGCACACACCGGCGGGGTTGCCGCCGAAGGGCACGTCGCTGAACGCGTCGACCCACGTGATGGCGATGCTCATGGTGTCCACGATGCTAAGCGGGCCAGTGCATCGTGCAGGACGTCGTCGCGCTTGCAGAAGGCCCACCGCACGAGGGAGGCGCCCGCGTCGGGGTCGGCGGGGTCGTAGAAGACCGAGCTCGGGACCGCGACGACGCCGCAGCGCGCGGGCAAGGCGAGGCAGTACTCGAGGGCGCTGTGGCCCGGCGCCACGCCGGCGACGTCCGTGGTCGCGAAGTAGGTGGCGGCGGGGCGGTAGACGGTGTGGCCGAGCGCCTCCAGGCCGTTGCAGAACAGGTCGCGCTTGGCGGCGAGCTCGGCGGCGAAGGCGTGCATGGCGTCGGGCGGGTAGGCCAGGCCGGCCGCGATCGCCAGCTGCAGCGGCGCCGCACTGGTGTAGGTCAGGAACTGCTTGGCCGCCCGCACGGCCGCCACGAGCGGGGCGGGGCCGCTGACCCAGCCCACCTTCCAGCCGGTGAAGGAGAACGTCTTGCCGCCCGAGGAGATGGTGAGGGTGCGCTCGCGCATCCCGGGCCGGGTGGCCAGCGGCAGGTGGGTCCCGTCGAAGACGAGGTGTTCGTAGACCTCGTCGGTCACCGCCAGGAGGTCGTGGGTGCGGCACAGGGCGGCGACCTCATCCAATTCCTCGGTCGAGAAGACCTTGCCCGTCGGGTTGTGCGGGGTGTTGAGGAGGATGAACCTGGTGCGCGGGCCGACGGCTTTCGCCAGCGCCTCGGAGTCGTAGGACCAGCCGGGCGGGTGGAGGCGCACGAAGCGGGGCACGGCGCCGGCCATGGAGGCGCAGGCGGCGTAGGAGTCGTAGGACGGCTCGAACATGACGACCTCGTCGCCGGGCTCGCACAGTGCGAGGAACGTGGCGGCGATGGCCTCGGTGGCGCCGACGGTGACGAGGACCTCGTCGTCGGGATCGAGCTTGAGCCCGTACCAGGAGCGCTGATGTTCGGCGACGGCGTGACGCAGCTCGGGGACGCCGCCGCCCGGCGGGTACTGGTTGTGGCCGGCCCGGATGGCGGCGACGGCGACCTCGCGCAGCTCCTCGGGTCCGTCGGTGTCGGGGAAGCCCTGGCCGAGGTTGACGCTGCCCGTCCGCGTCGCCAGCTCGGACATGGTGGCGAAGATGGTTTCCGTGAACGGCCGGAGGCGGCGGGCCAGGGGGTTGGAGTTGGGGTTGGGGTTGGGGTTGGGGTTGGGGTTGGGGTTGGCGGGGGCCTCGGCGGGGGCGGGGTGCTCCTCCGCGGCGGCCACCGCGTCGATCGTACCAATGGCGATTTTGGCGGTGCGCTGTCGCATATGGTCTGCGCCCGACGTGCTGACGGTCGCCAACTACAACATGCACTGCGGGATCGATGGGTGGGGACGGCCCTACGACTATCTCGGGGTGATTGCGTCCTTCGGGGCCGACATCATCGTGCTGGAGGAGGCGTGGACCGTTGCCGGCGAGGAGGGTGACGGGCAGGCGGAGCGGGCGGCGGGACAGCTGGGCTACCAGGTGGTGACGCACCCGCTGGGCGAGGGCCGGCGTATCCGCCCCCAGCCGGACGCGACCGACACCTGGATCGCCCGGCCGATCTGGTTCGAAGACCACAAGCCGCTCTACATGGACGGCCTGCGGCCCGAGTCCCGCCGCGTGATGGGGATGGAGCGCTGGCGCGACGCCGAGCAGGGGTCGTTGGGCGTGGCGGTGCTGGTGCGGCCGGACTGGGTTCTGGAGGATGTGCGCGTGGTCTCGATGGGCGTGCTGCCGATGGACCGGACCCGGCGGGCCGCGCTGGTGGTCGACCTGACGGTGGAGGGGCTGGCGTTGTCGGTCGTGGGGACGCACATGGCGCACATCCACTTCGGGGCGCATCGCAACTGGGCCGAACTGCGGCGGGCGCTGCGTGTGGGGTCCGGGGGGTCCGCCGCCCGGCCGGATGCGGTGCTGGCGGGCGACATGAACACGTGGAGCCCGGTGGTCTCCTTCTTCATGCCAGGGTGGCGGCGGGCGGTGCGGGGGGCGTCGTGGCCGGCGTGGCGGCCGCACAGCCAGATCGACCACATCTTGCTGCGGGGGTCCCGGTTGCGGGCCGTGTCCGGCTCCGTGCTCCCGGACTCAGGGTCGGACCACCGGCCGGTGCGGGCGGAGCTGGAGGTGGTGTGAGGGGGCGGGTGTTGAGTCGGGTGCCGGTGCTCGGACGGGCGCTGGTGCCCGTGCTCGTGCTCGTGGTCGTGCTCGGGGGCGGGGTGGTCGCGACGGCGTGTTCGTCGGGCGGCGGCGGGTCGGCGGCGGGGACGTCGACCAGCACGACGCGGGCGGGGGCGGCACCCCGGGTCCCGGTATCGGTGCCGTCGACGAGCACCACGGGCGCCAGCGGGAGCGAGGGGTCGACGACCACGACGGGCGCGGGCGCAGCGGGCGGGGGCGGGGGCGCCGGCGGCCCCACGCCGACGCTCGGCGCGGCCGGGGCGTTCGGTGCCAACGGAGTGGGGTTCGGCGCGGTGCGGCCGACCGAGATCTCGCTCGGGGGCGACCCGACCGGCATGGTGACCGCCATCACGTGGCAGTCGTGGGGCGGGGCGCAGGCGAGCGGGACCGGTACAAGCACCTACGTCGCGCCGGGGCAGTCGGTGGCGCAGGGCACGCAGGAGACGGCGACGGTTCTCGCCTCCGGCCTCGGCACGTGCAAGGGCGCGCCCGCCTACCAGCAGGTGGTGTGGTACTTCCCCCAGCAGGGGCAGACGCCGGCGGACAACGGCGGCACCCCGATTCAGGCCTGCAGCGGGCCCTGAGGGGGATTGGGGCTCCGGTTCCGGGTCTGGGTCACGACGCCGGGTGCCCGGGCGCCAGCGCGGTGACCGCCTCGTCGACCGACGCGTAGAGGTGGTCCTCGCCGATGCGGGAGGCCAGGCCCGACCGCTGAAGGGCCGTAAGGAGGTGGCCCCCGGCCCGGGCCAGCCCGAAGGTGATGCCGTCGCGTTCGCACATCTTGACCACGCGTCCGAGAGCGCGGGCGCCCGTGAAGTCGAGGTCCGACATGCCGATCGTGTCGAGTACGAGCACGCGCACGTCGTGCCGTTCTGCCCTCGCACTGGCCAGCGCTTCCCCAACCTCCTCACGGAAATGGACTGCATTGGCGAACCAGAGGGGCGTGGCGAACAACACGACCAGCACGTTCGGCACCTCGGACGCCTGGGGATTTTCGAGCGGCGACCAGCTCGTGGTGCCGGCGATACGGCCGAGCACGTGCAGTTGAGGCCGCGCACCCAGCCGGATGCGATCGAGGATCGCGAGGCCGACGGCGACGGCGATGCCCTGCTCCACACCGATCAGAACGACGGCGAGGAGCGTCACCGCTGCCAGGCCGAACTCGAGGAGGTCGAAGCGGAAGATCGCGATTAGGTCGTGCCCGTTGAAAAGGCGCAACGCGACGTAGATCAGGATCGCCGCGAGGGTGGCAAGGGGGACGTTCTTCAGGATGCCGGCCACAGGGATGAGGACGGCGACGACGAGGGCCGCCCCGATCGCTCCCGCCTGCGTGCGCCCGCCCGCCTGCGCCACCGCGCCGGTGCGGGGCGGGCTGGCATTGACCGGGAACGAGCCGGCGAGGCCCGAGACGACGTTGCCGGCGCCAACCGCGAAGAAGTCGCGCCCGACGTCGACGTCGTACTCGCCGAGGTCGGCGAACCCGCGCGTCGTTGCCGCGGTCTGGGTCAGCACCACCAGGGCCACAACCGCGGCCAACGGAGCCAGGTTGTCGAGGGTTGACCACGAGATACCGGTCAGACCGAAGTGCGGGACGCCGGTGTGGATGGTGCCCAAGAGCGGGACGCCGTGCGCCTGGAGGTCGAAGGCGACCACCAACACCATGGAGCCGACCAGCGCGATGAGCGCGCCGGGGATACGCCGGTCGATGCGGTGGCTCACGAACATGACGACGAGCACGCCCAGGCCGATGCCGAGGGCCCAGCCGTTGACTTCGTTCAGCTGGTTGAAGACGTAGGCGACGCGGTGCTGGTTCGACCCGGTGGTCGACGGGATCCCGAGCAGGTCCGGGAGCTGATGGATCACGATGATCACCGCGACACCCGACAGGAAGCCGGTGACGATGGGGGCCGAAAGGAACTCGGCGACCCAGCCCAGGCGAAGAAGGCTGACGAGCACGAGCATGAGACCCACCATCACCGCCAGGATCTCGACGAGGTCCACGTAGCGCGGCGAGCCGACCACGGCCAGGCTCGCGACGCCGGCGGCGAAGAGTGGGGCGATGGTGGAGTCCCCGCCGACGGACGCCTGCGGGCTGGAGCCGAGCAGGGCGAACAGCAGCGTCCCCGCGATGAAGGCGTAGAAGCCGGTGATCGGGGGCATGCCCGCCAGGCGCGACGTGGCCAGCTGCTCGGGGACGACGATGACGAGGAGGGTGATGCCGGCGACCAGGTCGGCGGACGCCCATTCCCGCCGGTACCCGCGCAGCGACAGGAGGACGGGCGGGCGTCGCACCAGGACATCTTCGCCGACGGGGCGCCTCGGGCCGTTGAATCGCCCGAATAGTCTCGGGCCAATGAGCGACTACCCCTACGCCGACCGTTTCGCCGTCCACCGCACTCTGCCGGAGGCGGGAACGAGCCGCGAGGAGGTGCTCGCGCAGCTGCACGCCATGGCCGGGGAGGAGGACGCCTTCTGGGAGACCGGGAAGTGCTCGGGCACCATGTACTGCGGCGACCACGACCACTACCGGTTCATGAACGAAGCCTTCGGGCTCTTTGCGCACGTGAACGTCTTGCAGCGAGACATGTGCCCGAGCGCCACCAAGTTCGAGGCGGAGATCATCTCCATGACGCTGGGGCTGCACGGCGGCTCGGCGGCGGCCGCGGCCGGTGACGACCCGTGCGGCCTGGTGACGACGGGCGGGACGGGGAGCATCTTGCACGCGATCCTGGCGTACCGGGAGCACGCGGCCGCGACCCGGGGGGTCCGTTCGCCGAACGTGATCAAGCCCGAGACGGCACACCCCGCGTTCGACAAGGCGTGCCACCTGTTCGGTGTGGAACTGCGGCGGGCGCCCATCGACCCGGTCACGACGGAGGTCGACGTCGAGTGGGTGCGCGACCACATAGACGACCAGACGATCGCCCTGATCGGCTCGGCCTGCAATTACGGCTACGGGACGGTCGATCCCATCGGCGCGCTGTCGGACGTGGCGCTGGAGCGGGGGGTGGGTCTGCACGTCGACGGCTGCCTGGGCGGGTTCATCCTGCCCTTCGGGCGCGAGCTGCGCTACGACATCCCGCTCTTCGACTACCGGGTGCCCGGCGTGACCTCCATGTCGGCGGACACCCACAAGTACGGCTACGCCTTCAAGGGTTCCTCGGTGCTCACCTTCCGGTCGAAGTCGTTGCGCAACGCCCAATACTTCTACCTGACCGACTGGAGCGGCGGGAAGTACACCTCGCCCGGCATGGAAGGGTCGCGCTCGGGCGGGCTCATCGCGGCGACGTGGGCTGCCATGGTGCAGCTCGGCCACTCGGGGTACCTGGAGTATGCCAAGCAGATCTTCGAGACGTCTTTCGCGATGCAGGCAGCGGTGTTGTCGCACCCGGAGCTCCGGCTGGTCGGCAAGCCGACGTTCCTGTTCTCTTTCACCTCCGACGAGTTCGACATCTACCACGTCAACGACTTCATGCGCGGACGGGGGTGGCGGTTCAACGGGCAGCAGTACCCGAACGCGCTGCACATGGCGGTGACCCGGCCCCAGACGCAAGCGTCGGTGGTCCCGTCGTTTGCGGCGGACCTCGCCGACGCGGTGTCGTATGCCAAAGAGCACGCAGGCGAGGCGCCGCGCTCGGGGGCGATCTACGGCGGCGTGGCCGGCGGCATGACCGAGGAAGCCGACGAGTTCATCCGCGCCGTCATGGCGGACATGCTCGACTCCCAGTCGTCCATCCCCGAGAAGTGAGCTCGGGGTCGGGGTCGGGGTCGGGCTCGGGCTTGGGGTCTGGCTCGGGGTCTGGCTCAGGCTCGGGCTCTGATGGGGCGCCCGAGACCTGGGTGGCGGGGTGCGTGGCGGCACAGATCGCCTTGGACGAAGCGCTGGTGGGATTGCGGGACGAGCAGGTCCGCGCGCTTTCGTTGTTGCCGGGCTGGAGCGTCGGGCACGTGCTCACACACATCGCGCGCAACGGGGACAGCTTCGTCTGGCGCCTGGAAGGAGCGGCGCAGGGTGAGCTGCGAGACCAGTACCCGGGTGGGCTCGAGCAACGGCGGACCGACATTGACGCCGGGGCGGGGCGACCGGCGGGTGCCCTCGTGGAGGACGTGGCGCAGAGCTCGGCGGCGGTGGTACGAGTCATGGCGGAGCTGCCGGAGGCGGCCTGGGACGCCCCGTCGCGGACCTCCCTCGGGATCGTCGAGACGTCGCGTGACGCCGTCCTCGCCCGCTGGCGTGAGGTCGGCGTCCACCACGGTGACCTCGGACTGGAGCCGGTCCCGCTGCCGCCGGACCTCGTGGCGGTGTGGCTGCCCCGGGAGCTGCCGGCGCTCGGTGCCCGGACCGACCCTGCCGCCCTGCTGGCCTGGATCATCGGGCGGGGTGGGCCGCCAGAGCTGGCGCCCTGGCACGTGCCCGAGGCGGCGGCCCGCGGTGCCGGCGGGGGCAACTAGCCATTAGTCCGCGAACAGCGATGGGATCGGAAGAGGACGTCCCTGCCGAGGCCTATTTTAAAAAGTATTCACGGAAGCGTTTATCGATTCGGCGCTTTCCGCTTGGGGACGGGCCACGTTCGTGGGTTCGAAGGGAGGAGAGCCCTACCCGGAGACGAAAGCGTTCCCGGACCGGTCGACCGCCACGCAGTAGGTCGTAGTCGGGCACGAGATGGCCGTCAGCGCGTGGCCGTTGTCGATGAGCGTGCCGCTGCTCCACGTGGTGCCGTTGAAGGCAAACACGCGCCCGATGGAGTCGACGGCGCGGCAGAACGTGACGGTCGGGCAGGACACCCCGGTCAGGCCGGAGGCATTGGTGCCGTTGAGGGGAGGCTCGGTCGCAATGGACGCTGGCGCCGAGAAGCCTTGTCCGTTCCAGGTCAGCACCGCGCCGCTGCTGTCCACGAGCACGCAGAAGGTGGTGCTCGCGCAGGACACCGCGTTGAGCTGGCCCTGTGGGTCCGCCTGGTTCGGCTGCGTCCACGTATACCCGTTGAACACCGAGGGCCCGCCCTCGGCGGCGACACAAAACGTTGGCGACACACACGAGACCTGGTTGGCCGAGCCCCAGGCGCCGAGGTTGCCCGACCACCCAGACCCGTTGAAGGCGAACGAATTCCCCTCTCCGTCGATCGTGATGCAGAAGTTCGGCGCGGTGCAGTCGATGGCGGTGAAGCCCATGGCGGAAGGAATCGTCGCCGGTGCCTGCCAGGCCGAACCATTGAACATGGCCACCTGGTTCAGGCTCGGCGCCGCTGCGCAGAAGGTGGGCGTGGCACACGAGAGATAGGACACCCCCTGTGGTGACGGCGAGGGCACCGGGGGTCCGATGGAGGCCGGCGTCCCGTTCGTCAGGCGGTAGGTCTGTCCGGCATCCGATCCGGCCAGGCATGTGCCCGGCGCCGGACATGACACGGTTGTGAGATTGCCGCCCGGCACGACGTTGATGGCCTTGGACCATGACCCGACCGGTGACGGTTGCGTGGTGGTGGTTGTCGTGCTCGACGTCGACGCAGTGGCCGCATGGTTCGACGGCGACGAGGTGCAGGACGCGGTGAGCAATCCGACGGCAATGGCCGCAAGTGCCAGGTTCGCCCGCCCTCCACGCACTAGTGGCTCGAGAGGTCCGCTTCCAAGGCGCGGTGCCGAGACCACGTGTCGAGAACAATGAGCGTCTTCGTCCCGGTGACACGGCCCCGCCGGCGCAGTTGCTCTATCACGTGGCCCAGGCGCTCGACGTCGGGCACCTGCAACCAGACCAACGCGTCAGGGTCCCCTGCAGTCGTGAAAACTGCCTGCACCTCCGAGAGCTGCATGGCTGTCTCCTGAATCTCGTTCAGGTCGGCGGTGCCCGCGAACCGCACCTCGGTGAACGCCTGAATCGGACGGCCGGCTTTGCGATGGTCGACCACAACCGTGTAGCCGGCGATGACGCCAGTGCGCTCCAGTCGCTCGATGCGGCGGGTCACCGCCGAGGCCGACAGCGACACCTGCTCGCCGATGTCGGCCATGGTGCGGCGAGCATTCTGTGACAGCAGTTCGATGATCTGATGATCGATCGGGTCAAGTTCCTCAGTTCCCATGCGCGCAAGGATAGTGAACCGGACTTGGTCTGCACATTCAGTGCACGAGAGTGTGCAGAACGCCCCTTCCGTTGCGTGGCTGTTGGGTTCACGCTCGGCTCGGGCCTTCCCCGTGTGCTGTACCGGGCTACGGAGGTAGGTGGCCGTTACGAGCCTGAGGGGACGCTGGGAATCGTCACTCCGCTGGGCAGCGTCACCGTGGTCGCTCCCGAGGGCGGCATGAAGAGGCTCTGGGGCGGCTTCGACGAGAACTTCGTGAGTTCGAAGTAGCTGGTCGAGGTCGTCCCGGAGTAGGACAGGATGCCCTGCTTGGTCACGCAGTACTTCGCGCCGCCCTTGCCCTTTACGGTTACGGTCACGCAGGTGGACGTCTGCCCGGCGTAGGTGGCCCCCGACGACGACACCTTGACGCCGAGGAGCCGCGACCCCAGACCTTGCCTGGCCTCCGCGAAGGCCGAGAGCGCGAGCTGTGGACTGAACAGGTCCTCGAGCCCGAGCAGCGAATTGGACCCCGCCACGGAGAGGCACTGCTGCTTCCCAGCCTCCATGGATCAGTAGTACGTCTTCTTCCCGTCGTTGATGACGCTACCGGTCGACGTCGAGAAATTGGACTTCGGCGGCGATTGCGCGATGGAGACAGTGGTCGTCTGCCCCCCGTTGACCGAAATGTACGTGGCGAGATAGCTCAGGTTCTTGGGGCGGTTGATGCGGTTCGTCAGCGCCTCCGGGTTGGTGGGTGAGATGGTGCGGGCAGAGCCCGGAAGCGCCGGGCTCAGCGCGACGATGGTGAGGGCCGGCCCGAGCGTCGCGCTGCGAAGGCGGAGGCGGAGGCGCGTTGGCATGGCGGAATCGCAGTGGACCTCGGATGGCGAGGGGTGGCGACGGGGACGCAGAGTGCGCTGCGTCCGCGTGCGCGCCGGTCCGTTACGGGGTCGAAGGAATCGTCGCCGTCGTCGCTCCGGACGGCAACTTGAACAGGCTCGACGGTGGATGGCTCGAGTATTTGGTTAACTCGAAGTACTCGGAGTTGCTGGTGCCGTCATAGGCGAGAACCCCCTGCGGCGTGACGCAGTACTTCGCACCCTTCCCCTTACGCGTAACCGTGAGGCAGGTCGCGGAGACGCCACCGAAGTTCCCCGAGGATTGGGTGACCTTGATGCCCAGAGCGTGGGCGACCGCCGACACCTTCGCCTCGTCGAAGACGCTGGTGAGGGCGGCGCCGCTGAACAGCGATTCGAGGCCGAGGAGCGGATTGGCACCCTTCTCCGAATAGCACTGCTCAGAGGACTTCGGCTTCGTAGTGGTCGTCGTCGTGCTCGATCCGGAGTTGCCGGAGTTGCCGGAGTTGCCGGAGTTCTCGCTATTCCCAGAGTTTCCGCTGTTGCCGGTGTTCCCAGAATTGCCGGAGTTGGCAGAGCAGTAGTAGGTGGCCTTGCCCGTGTTCACGACGAGGGAGCCGTCCGAGCTCATGAAGAGCGACTTCGGGGGCTGCTGGGCGATGGTGATCGTCGTGGTCTGCCCGTTGTTCACGGACTTGTACTGGGCGTAGTACGTGATCCTCTTTGCCTGGTTGAGCTCACTCTGGATCTTTGAGAGGTTCGGAGGGTTCTTGGCCGAGCCGGGGGCGGCGGGACCGAGGGCGGCCACTCCCCCGCCCAGGGCTGCGGCGACGCTCATCGCCGCGACGGTGCGGGCGCGCATGCCCGAACGGTAGCCCTCTTCACCCGGGGTTGCGGGGATTTCCCGCTCGGTAGGGTGGCATGGCATGTGTCTCCTGGTCGTGGCCTTCCAGCTCGTCCCCGACGCACCGCTGCTCGTGGGGGCCAACCGCGACGAGGTGCTGGACCGGCCGTCGACCGCCATGACCCTCCTGGAGCCGGGACCGCCGCGCGTCGTGGGCGGACGGGACGAACTCTCGGGCGGCACCTGGCTGGCCGTCAACGACCGGGGCGTGTTCGCGGGCCTGACGAACCAGCCGCTCGGCGACGCGAAGGACCCGTCCAAGCGCTCCCGCGGCGAGCTGCCGCTTGCGCTCGCGCGGCACCAGTCGGCGGCCGACGCGGTCGCGGCCTTTCTCGGTCGGTACAGGCCGGACGATTACAACGGGTCCTGGATCCTGGTGGGCGATCGCAGCTCGCTCTACTTCGTCGACTTCACAGGCCTGGTGACACCCGCCGCCGTCCCGTTAAGGCCTGGTCTGCACGTGCTCGAGAACCGGTCCCTCGGAGCGCCTTCGCCCAAGGTCGACCTCGTCGTCGACGCCGTCGGAACGCCGACCGACGGTGGCGAGGTGCTGGCCGCGTTCCGCACCGTGCTCGGTGACCACCGGATTCCCGAGGGGGACGAGCGTCCCAACTCCGGCAACTGCGTGCATCTCGATGGTTTCGGCACCCGGTCGTCCTGCCTGATCCGCGTCCCGGCCGACACCGAGGCCCTGCCGCAGCTGTGGGTGGCGGACGGCCCGCCGTGCACGGCACCGCTGGAAGACGCCGACTCGTGGTGGTCGGCTGACGTCGCCCGCGCTCAGTCCCGGACCAACGGCTTGTAACGGATCCGGTGGGGCTGGTCGGCATCGACGCCCAGGCGCTTCCGCCGGTCCGCCTCGTAGTCACTGAAGTTGCCCTCCCACCACCGCGTCACGGAGTCGCTCTCGAAGGCGAGGACGTGCGTCGCGATCCGGTCGAGGAACCAGCGGTCGTGGCTGATGACCACCACGCACCCTGGGAACGCGAGCAGAGCGTCCTCCAACGCCCGCAGCGTGTCGACGTCCAGGTCGTTGGTCGGCTCATCGAGCAGGAGCACGTTGCCGCCGCTTCGGAGCACCTTCGCGAGCAGCACCCGGTTGCGCTCGCCACCGGAGAGCTGGCCGACCTTCTTCTGCTGGTCGCTGCCCTTGAATCCGAAGCCGGCGACGTAGGCGCGACCGTGGAGCTCGCGGTTGGCCACCACGATCCGGTCTGTCCCACTGGTGATCTCGTCGAAGACCGTGGCGTCGGCCGAAAGCGCGTCGCGTGACTGGTCCACGTAGGCGAGCACGACCGATTGACCGACCTCGAGCGACCCCGCATCGGGCTTCTCCTCCCCGACGATCATCCGGAACAGCGTGGTCTTCCCGGCGCCGTTCGGCCCGATGACGCCCACGATGCCGCCGGGGGGCAGCATGAACGAGAGGCCGTCGATGAGAAGGCGGTCGCCGAACCCCTTCACCACCTCCTCGGCGTCGACCACCCGGTCGCCGAGCCGGGGCCCGGGCGGGATGGACAGTTCGACTTTGTCGGCGCGCTGCTCGGCAGATTCCGCCTCAGCGACCAGGTCGTTGTACGCCGTGATGCGCGCCTTGCCCTTGCTCTGCCGGGCGCGGGGCGACATGTGGATCCAATCGAGCTCACGCTGCAGGGAAGCCTGGCGGGCGCGGTCGGCCTTCTCCTCGGCCGCAAGACGAGCCTGCTTCTGTTCGAGCCACGAGGAGTAGTTGCCCTCCCAAGGAATGCCGGCGCCGCGGTCGAGTTCGAGGATCCACCCGGCGACGTTGTCCAGGAAATAGCGGTCGTGCGTCACCGCCACGACCGTGCCGTGGTACTCCTGCAGCGTCCGCTCCAGCCAGGCGACGGACTCGGCGTCGAGGTGGTTGGTGGGCTCGTCCAGCAGGAGGAGCTCGGGCCTCGACAGGAGGAGACGGCAGAGGGCGACCCGGCGACGCTCGCCCCCCGAGAGGGTCGACACGTCGGCGTCGCCCGGCGGCAGGCGGAGCGCGTCCATGGCGATCTCGAAGGTGCGGTCGAGCTCCCAGGCGCCGGCGGCGTCGATCTTCGTCTGCAGGTCGGCCTGTTCGGCCAGAAGGGCGTCGATGTCCGCGTCGGGCGACCCGAAGGCGGCACAGACCTCGTTGTAACGGTCGACGAGGGCTTTGGCCTCGCCCACCCCTTCGGCCACGTTGCCCGCCACGTCCTTGGCGGCGTTGAGCTGGGGCTCCTGCGGGAGGTAGCCCACGGTGAATCCCGGTGTCAGCCGCGCGTCTCCGGTGTAGCCGTCGTCCTCGCCCGCCATGATCCGGAGCAGTGAGGACTTGCCGGACCCGTTGCCACCGATGACGCCGATTTTGGCGCCCGGATAGAAAGAAAGGTTGATCCCGCGCAACACCTCGCGGTCGGGCGGGTAGAAGCGCTTGAGGCCGCGCATTGTGTAGATGAACTGGGGCGCCACGGCGACCAGTGTGCCCGATCGCTCCGGGCGCGACGAACCCGCCGAACGGGCCGATCAGAAACCGGTGGCGGCGATGATGGAGCCGTTGAGGGCCGTACCCGCCATGGAACCGTCGTTGGGCGCATCTCCGAAGGTGTACACGGCACCCATGGAGGTGGCGACCCAGTACCCGCCGCCACCGCTGTCGGTGAAGATGGCGGACGCCGGATCGAGGCCGCCGACGCCGGAGGGACTGCCGCGACCCACGGCGTCGCCGTAGGCGTAGACGGTGCCGTCAGCCAGGAGAATGTAGTACCCGTTGCCGTCGGAGGTACGGACGGCCGAGGTCACCGCCGCGGCCTGCGGGCCGGGAGCGCCGTAGGCCGGAGCGTCACCGAAGGCGTACACGTGGCCGGTCTGGGTGACGAGCCAGTAGCCGTTCCCGCTGGCGTCGGGCACGACGGCGACGGCGGCTCCCGAACAGCCGCCGATGCCCGGGCACGAGCCCGAGAACCGCGCGTCGCCGAAGGCGAACACGCCGCCGTCCGAGGCCACCATGAAGTAGCCGCCCCCGTCCGCGGACGGCACCATGGCGACGATCGGTGCGTTGAGGGACGGTTGGAGCCCCGAACCCGCCGGGTGGAGGCCCTGGCCCGGGATGGACCCGTAGAAGCCTGCGTTCCCGAACGCGAAGATGCCGCCGTCGGAGGCGACGAGCCAGTAGCCCGCCTTGTTCTGCGTCGGCGTGATGCCGACCACCGGCCGCTGCAGCCGGATGTTGCCGGTCGACCCGTAGAAGTTCGCCGAACCGAACGTGAAGATGCCGCCGTCGGAGCCGACGAGCCAGTAGCCGTGCGACGGGTCCGGGGGCGGAGGCGGAGGAGGAGGCGGCGGGTCTGGACTGACGCTCACCTGGCCGGCGACGTAGCTGATGTTGTAGTTACCGCTCGACGCGCCGCTGCACGTCGACGAGTAGCTCCCGACGCCGCTCGACGAGGTTGCCGTGGTCGAGCACGCGGGCTGGGTCGTCAGGCTCGACGGACCCTTGCCGCTCGGGAAGGTGCTGTAGAGCGGGGAGATCGCGGGTGGCGTGCCACCCTGTTCGAAATTGCCACTCGACGCGGTGATGATGAGCGGGTACTTGCTGACGGTGACGGTACCCGGGGTATAGCCGATTGTGTAGTTCGGGTCGATGGCGCCGCTGCAGGTGGAGGAGTAACCGCCTACCGGGCTCGAGCTGGTTGCCCCGGCGTTACACGTAGGCTGGGTAGTCAGCGCGCTGGAGTTCTGGCCGTTGACCCAGCCCATGTAGCCCGCCGTGATCGTGGGTGGCGTCCCGCCGTACATCATGGTCCCGTTCGAGGCGGTGATCATGAGGGGGGCCGGGCCGACGGTGAAGCCGTTGGTTGCTCCGACGTAGACGACCTCGTAGTTCGGGGCGTTGGTGCCGCCGAGCGACGCGCCACTGCAGGTCGAGCCGCCAGAAATCGTGTACGCGGCGACCGCCAAGGCCGGAGCGATAGAAGTCGTTGGGTTCACCGTCGTGCAGCTCACGCCCGCCGTGTTGACCGTGACTCCCGACGGTGGGCTATCCGAGCCGCCGAAGGTGGGCGTGCTCGAGCCGTAGGTCTGGGAGCCCGACACCGTGACGTCGAGCAGCGCGGGTGAGACGCCCACCTGTCCACTCAAGTAGGTGATGGTGTAGTTGGCATCGGCGGCGCCGCTGCAGTTGGCTTGGTACGGCGAACCGCTGACGGGACTCGGGCTGGGCGGTCCGTTGTAATCGGTCGAACAGGTCGGCTGGGTGGTCAGACTTGCGAGCGTGTCTCCGTTGACAAAGCCCGTCGGTACGGGCGTGATGGTCGGAACCGCGCTGCCGTAGGCCACACCCACGCTCAATGCGGTTATCTGGAGGGGAGCCGGGGTCACCGTCACCGAACCTGCGCCGTAGCTGATGGCGTAATTCGGGTCGGCCGCTCCGTTGCAAGTGGAGGCGTAACCGCCAACCGGGCTCGAACTGGTCGCGAGCGTGCTGCAGGTGGGCTGGGTGGAGAGCGAGCTGGCGCTGTCGTTGTTCACGAAGCCCGAGTAAACCGCGGTGATCGAAGGCGGGGTGCCCCCGTACATCATTGAGGGGCTGGAAGCGGTGATCGTGAGGGGGGCCGGGGTGACGGTGAAGTCGTTCACTGTGCTCGTGTACTGAACGCTGTAATCCGGCGCGTTGGGACCGCTCAGCGTGACGCCGGTGCACGTGCTGCCGGCCAGGAGGGTGTAACTGCCGGCGGGTAGGGTGTGCGTAATCAGGGTCGTCGAGCCCACGGTGGTGCAAGTGAGTCCTGTTGTGTTGACCGTCACACCCGACGGCGCGCTGTCGGAACCGAGGAAGGCCGGCGCGCTGCTGCCATACGTCTGGGACCCCGAGACCGAAACCGGGATCGGTGAGCCGAGGACCGTGAAGTCGTTGGCCGCACTGGTATAGGCAATCGCGTAGTTGGAGCTGTTCGGTCCGCTGAGCGTAGCGCCGGTACACGTGGTGGCGACCAACGTGTAGGAGCCGACCGCGAGGCTCGTGCTGATTGTCGTCGATGGCTGAACGGTCGTGCAGGTGACCGCAGTCGTGGTGACCGTCACACCCGACGGAGGGCTGTCCGAGCCGTTGAAGGTGGGTGAACCGCCAAACGACTGGCTCCCACTCACCACCACGTCGATGGTCGCCGCGGTCACCGTTACCTGACCTGACACGTACGTGAAGTTGTAGTTCGGGTCTACCGCGCCGCTGCAGGTGGAGGCGTATGGCGATCCGGCCACCGTGCTCGTGTTGGTTGCCGTGGTTGTGCAGGTCGGCTGCGTGGTGAACGCGGTTTGGTTCTGGCCGTTGGCGAAGGTCGAGTAGCCGGCGGTGATGGTGGACACGGTGCCGCCGTAGGTCATCGTCCCGCTCGAGGCGGTGACCGTGAGAGGGGCGGGGCCGACGGCGAAGTCGTTGTTCGCACTCGTGTAGACGATCGTGTAGTTGGACGAGTTGGTGCCGCTCAGGGTGGCACCCGAACATGACGAAGCGAGCAGCGTGTAGGGGCTGCTGGTGACGGTCAAGGTCGGCCCGATGGGAGTGGACGTCCCCACCGTGGTGCAGGTGAAGTTCGTCGTGGTGACGGTGACTCCCGTGGGCGGGGTGTCCGCGCCACTGAAGATCGGCGTGCTGGAGCCGTAGGTCTGCGATCCCGAGACGGCTATGTCAATCGGGGCCTTGGTCACGGTCACGGCACCCGCCACGTAGCTGATGGTGTAGTTCGAATCAGCGGCACCCGAGCACGACGACGGGTAGGTCGGCGGGGACACAGGGCTGGTGTGGGTAGCGGTCGTCGAGCAGGTGGGCTGCGGGTTCAGGCTCGACGCGCCGTCGCCGCTGATGAAGCCGGAGTACTGCGGGGTGATGGTGGGTGGCGTGCTGCCGTACTGCATGGACGGACTAGACGCGGTGATGGTGAGCGGTGCCGGCGAGATCGTGACGGTGCCGGGCAAGTAGGTGAATATGTAGTTGGGGTCGACGGCCCCCCCGCAGGACGAGACGTACGGTGATCCGGACACCGGGCTCGAGTTGGTTGCCGTGGTCGTACACGTCGGCTGCGTGGTGAACGCGGATTGGTTCTGGCCATTGGCGAAGGTCGAGTAGCCGGCGGTGATGGCGGGCACGGTGCCGCCGTAGGTCATCGTCCCGCTCGAGGCGGTGACCGTGAGGGGGTCGGGGTTCACGACGAAGTCGTTGTTCGCACTCGTGTAGACGATGGTGTAGTTCGACGCGTTTGCCCCACCGAGGGCGGCGCCGGAACAGGACGTTGCGAGGAGGGTGTACGGGCCGGAGGCGACCGTAAGCGCGGAGGTGATGATCGTGGACGAACCCACCGTGGTGCATGTAACGGTCGCCGTGTTGACCGTGACGCCCGACGGAGGGGTGCCCGCGTTACCGCTGAACGTGGGCGTGCTGGAGCCGTAGGTCTGGAAGCCCGAGACGGCTATGTCAATCGGGGCCTTGGTCACGGTCACGGCACCCGCCACGTAGCTGATGGTGTAGTTCGAATCGGCGGCGCCCGAACACGAGGAGGGGTAGGTCGGCGGGGACACCGGGCTGGTGTTGGTAGCGGTCGTCGAGCAGGTGGGCTGCGGGTTCAGGCTCGACGCGCCGTCGCCGCTGATGAAGCCCGAGTACTGCGGGGTGATCGTGGGTGGCGTGCTGCCGTATTGCATGGACGGACTAGACGCGGTGATTGTGAGCGGTGCCGGCGAGACGGTCACCGTTCCGCCGGTGTAGCTGATGGCGTAGTTGGGATCGACGGCTCCGCCGCAGGACGTCCCGAAGGGCGATCCCAAGACGGGACTCGAGCTGGTGGCCATCGTCGTACACGTGGGCTGGGTCGTGAGATTGGCATGCGTCTGGCCGTTCACGAAGGGCGAGTACGAAGCGGTGATCGTCGGCACGGTGCCGCCATAGGTCATCGTCCCGCTCGAGGCGGTGATCATGAGCGGGGCCTGGTTGACCGTGAAGTCGTTCGGTGCGGCGGTGTAGTTCACGGTGTAGTCCGACGAGTTGGTGCCGCTCAGGGTCGCGTTGGAGCACGAGTTTGGGATCAAGGTGTATGTGCCCGCCGCTACCGTTGGCGCAATCGTCGTGGCGACGTCGAGCGTGGTGCAGGTGAGAGCGGCGGTGTTCACCGTGATGCCGGAGGGCGGGGTGTCGGTCCCGTTGAAGGTCGGAGAACCGCCATAGGTCTGCGAGCCGCTGACCGCAACGTTGACCGGTGCCGCCTTGACGGTGAAGTCGTTCGCTGCGCTGGTGTACGCGACCGAGTAGTTCGAGGCGTTCGTGCCGCTCAGCGTCACGCCGCTGCACGACGACTGGAGCAGCGTGTAGGACCCGACGGACAGCGTCGAGTTGATAGAGGTCGACGACCCGACTTTCGTGCAGGAGAGACTGCCGGAGAGGGTTATCCCCGAGGGCAAAAAATTGGGCGTCGGAGTGAAACTCGGCGATCCCCCGTAGGTCTGCGTGCCGCTGACCGCGACCAGGATCGTCGTGAGCCCGCCGGCCAGCGCGGAGGTGATCGGCGTGCCCAAGCCGGTGGCCATGTCGTACCCGGTCATCGCGGTGTACGAGCCGCCGTTGGCCGCGTTGAAGTCGTTGTTGCCCGCCGTGACGTCGTTGAGATAAGTACCAGGCGAGGTCTGCGCCAGGTAGTACAGGTCCGGGTTGACGTCCCCGAACCCGACGGTGACGTTTTTCGAGGAGGCCGCAACGGCGGTCACGGCGGCCCACAGCGGGGCGGCGCCACTGGTGCCGCCCACTTGGACCCAACCGGTCACGCCCTGGGAGGGCTGGTCCTCGTACACGATGTAGCCGGTGTTCGGGTCGGCGTCAGCCGAGACGTCCGGGACCTCGCGGCAGTAGCCTCCGGAATTGCCGCAGGGGGTACCGCTGCTGCCGCTCACGATGCCGCCGTAAGACTGCTGGTACGACGGCATGGCGAACGTGTCCGAGATGCCGCCGCCGCCCGCGCCCTCGGCGAAATTGAGCTGGTCGTTCCATGTGCTCTCGGTCGGCGGCGGGCCGAGCGACCCACTGGGCAGCGACGTGCCGCCGACGGCGGTGAGGTACGGCTGCGACGCGGGGTCGGAGACGGCAAGGCTGAGGTTCTGCAGGATGTCGGATCCCCCCGACTCGTCGGTGACCCACACGTAGTCACGCGAGCTGGCACCGTCGCTGACGAGCTGGCCCATGGTGTCGTTGCCCGTCTGGAGGTCTGCGGTCGCAGTGATGGCGTTCGTCGAGGAGCTGATCGTGGCCAGGACGTCACCGGGGAAGGTGAGGTTGTGCAGTACGGCGAGCACCTCGTTGCCGTCGGGTGAGAGACCGATCGAGTTGACGACGCCATCACCGTCGATCCCGCTGACCGAGGGACTGCCGGTCGAGATGGTCGTGGTCACGGCATGGGTGCTGAGGCTGATGACCGAGATGCCGCCCGTCCCGCCACCGTTAGCCACGTAGAGGTTTCCGGCGCTGCCGTCCACGGCCAGGGCCACGGGATCGGTCTTGACCGTGGTCGTGCTCGGCGTCGTCGAGCACCCGGAAGTCGACCCGGCGTTGCAGTTGGCCGAGCTGAAGTACGCCACCCGGTTGTTCGTGCCGTCGGCGACGTAGACGAAACCGTTGGTCGCGTCCACGGCCACCGCCGTGGGCACAGTCCCCGAGGGGAGCGTGACCGAGCCGGCCAACGTGTTCGAGCTCGCGTTGTAGACGGCGACCGTTCCGTTGCCGTTGCCGACGTAGAGGGTGGTCCCGGACATGGCGAGCGCCCGCGGGCTGGAGATGCCCGAGGTGTCCGTGGTCGTGCCACAGCCCGAGGTGGTGGTGTCGTTGCAGGTGTTCGACGAGAACTCGGACAACGAGTTCGAGGACTTGTTCGCCACGAACACCCTCTTGTCCGTGCTGTCGAGGGCGACCGCGTCGGGGGAAGAACCCACCGAGACGGAGGTCGCCAGGGTGCTGTTACCGCCGTCGCCCTCGCTGTCCACGCTCACCGTTGCGCTGCCCTGGTTCGCGATGTAGAGCGTGCCGGTCGAAGGATCGACGGCCTGGGCCACCGGAGTGCTGCCGGTCGTCGCGGAGACCTGGCCGTTGATGTTGCAGCCCTCCGAGCCCTGGTCACCCGAGGCGACGAACACGGACTGGCCCTCGAGTGCGGCTTGCTGGAACAGGGTGTTCTCGGAGCTCAGCGAGCTCGCCGGCTGGTAGGCCTCGCATCCGTTGGTCCAGCTGGCGCTCACGATCTTCGCAAGGTCGTCGTTGACGATCTTGCTGAAGACGCTGTAGATGCTGTCGCTGTTTCCGGCCTCGTACACGTCGATGTTCGCCTGGGGTGCGAGGGACAACGCCGTCTCAATGTCGAGCTCCGCCTCGATCGTGGCGCCGCCGATCACATCTGCACCAGAACTGACGCTCTTCTCTGTGATCTGGCTGCCGCCGAGCGTGATCCCATAGCAGGCGGCGAAGGTCGAGATGTCGGTCGAGCTGTATCCGGCATCCTGCATCTCGAGCAGTGCAATCGTCGTCCCGGCGCCGTAGTCA
The DNA here is from genome assembly GCA_963834405.1 of uncultured Acidimicrobiaceae bacterium. Taxonomy (GTDB): domain Bacteria; phylum Actinomycetota; class Acidimicrobiia; order Acidimicrobiales; family RAAP-2; genus Bog-473. The sequence goes on from CAWIBX010000007.1 coordinate 1,191,844, forward strand.
TTCGCCGTGTACAGCGAGCCGAAGGAATACGCCTTGGCCAGCTCGGGTGCATCGAGTCCGCCGTTGCTCATGTCAAAGCTGACGCTGTTGTTGGCGGTGACCGTGCATTGGCTGCCAGTGGGCGAGGGTTGACCCAAGGACGTGGAAGGGGTCACCGCGGATGACGGTGAGGGTGAGACACCGGTGGCGGCCTGGGGGATGGTGGTGGTCTGCGGCTTGGGTGGGGTCAGCGTGTCGAGCCCGAGAACGCCTTCGATCTGGGGGGCCACCGTGGCCGGCACCTTCGGTTCGGCGTCGTTGTGGTAGCCGGTCTTGCCGGACGACAGCTTGTACTTCGTGATCGGCGTCGAGAAGGCCGCCTCCTCTTGTGCCACCGTGCCCGACACGGGGATGGAGAGGCCACCGGCCGTCGGCGGGCCGACAGTGAGGCCTTCGTTGCGGAGCGCCGAGGTGACCGCGGCGATGGTCGCCGGGGTCGCACCGAACCGACTGGCGAACTGGGCGGGCATCAGGAAGTCGCGGTACTCGGGTGAGGTCGGACTCGACACGGCCTGCACCTCGAGTGCCAGCGCGGCCGGGTTGCGGGGTTGCAGTGTGACCGTGAGCGGCAGGGTGTCCGTGTCGGGCGCCGGCCCAATGCGCGTCGCGCCGGGGGGCACCGGCGCGTTGTTCCCGTGCAACGCGCGCATCGGCATGACGGCGGCGTTTGCTGGGGTCGCGGCACCGATGGCGAGTCCGATGGTGGATGTGATCGCGAGGAGCGCGCCAAGGAGACCGAACGCGCGAAAACGCAAGCGGTGGGTGCGTTCGCCATCGTCCCAGTCCTGGTCACCCACAGCACAGACCCCTGTCATAAGGCTAACCCCCCTCGCCAGGCCCCTTAGTACCGGGGTTGCCCTTGTCACGCCCAGAATTCGACAACGCCTATGACATCACGGCGTCTACGACAATTATCGGCAGACAGGCATACGGGGTGTAGCCATCCCGCCGACTGCCCTGCCTCTAGCGGGTCGAGGACCAGCGGATTCGGCTCCGGCGCCGCGCCGTGACGGCACCGGTCTCGACGAACCAGCGGGCCGAGGCTTCCAGTGCCTCGGCCGCCGGGCGGGGGGCGTAGCCCAGCTCGGTCCGGGCCCGGCTGTCGTCGAAGGCCATGGTCGAGGTGGACATCCGCGCCGCCTCGAGGGGAATGGAGGGATGCCGGCGCAGGATCCTGCCCTCTATGAGCTCCGAGACCTCCGCCACCACGAGGGACAGCGACCGCGGGACCTTGATCTTGGCCCGCGGCAGACCGGTGAGGGACGCGAGCTCGCCGAGCACGCGTTCCAGCGGGAGGTTCTCGCCGCCCAGGATGTAACTGCGGCCGTTCCGTCCCTTCTCCAACGCGAGGACGTGTCCCTGCGCGACGTCGTCGACGTGGACGACGTTGAGCACCGTGTCCACGTAGCCCGGTACCCGTCCGTTGAGGAAGTCGAGCACCAGCTTTCCGGTGGGCGTGGGTGCCCGATCGCCCGGCCCCAACGGGAATGTCGGCAACGCGAGCGACACCGGCAGCCCCTCCGCGGCGGCGCGGAGCACCTCGTGCTCGGCGACGTACTTGGAGCGCTTGTACGACCCGTACAGGTGGTGGATCTCGGGAAACGCGCGCTCGTCCGCGGACGACGTTCCCGACACCTGCTCCAGGCCCAGTGTCCCGACCGTGCTCGTGTAGACCAGGCGTTCGACTCCGGCCTCGGCCGCCGCGGCGAGCACGTTCCGCGTGCCGCCGACGTTGACGGCGTAGAAGTCGGCAGGGTTCTTGGCCCAGAAGCGGTAGAGCGCGGCGACGTGGAACACGGCGCGGCACCCGCTGATCGCCTGCTGCACGTCCGCCTGCCGACGCAGGTCGCCGACGACCTGCTTGACGTCGAGACCGTCGAGGTTGCCCGTGTCCGCACCGGGCTCGACGAGCGCGACGACCTCGAGCTCGCGGCCGAGCAGGTTGCGGGTCAGGGCGGACCCGATGAACCCGGTGGCCCCCGTGACGAGGACCCGGTCGCCGGACTCGAGGTTCACAGCCGACGCCGGTGCAGCGTGCCCTTGGCCATCGTCTTGCCGAACTCGAAGGCGAGGCTCGACCCCTTGCGCGCGCTGGTGAGCACGTCGTCCAGCGCGTCGGTGAAGAGCTCTACTTCGTCGTCACCGGCGATGAGCGGGGGCAGCAGCTTGACCACGTTGACGTTGTCCGCGGCGACCTGCGTCAGGATGCGGTGGCGCTGGAACATCGGGACCACGATCATCTGAGAGAACAGGGCCGGACGGAGCGCCTCGACGATGCGAAAGCGGCGGCGCAGCGACGGTGTCGTCGGTTCCCCGAAGACGAGCCCGATCATGAGGCCCCTCCCCCGCACCTCGTGGAGGAACTCGTGGCGTTCGACGAGCGGCGCGAGCGCCTTGGTGAAGGCCTTGCCCGTCCGTTGGACGCGGTCGAGGATGTCCTCGTCGTCAAAGGCTTGCAGCGTGGCCAAACCGGCCACCATGGCCAGCTGGTTGCTGGCGAAGGTCGAGGAATGGACGACGGCGCGGTCCATGGAGCTGTAGACGGCATCGGACACCGCCGCCGAGCAGAGCATCGCCCCGACGGGCACGTACCCGCCGGACAACGCCTTCGAGACGGTGATGATGTCCGGTGTAACGCCGAACTGCTCGTGACAGAAGAACGTGCCGGTCCGCCCGAGCCCGGCCTGCACCTCGTCGACGACCAGCAGCGCTTTGTGGCGGCGGCACAGCGACTGCGCCTCGGGCCAGAACTCATCCGGCGCCAGGTTGACGCCCTTGCCCTGAATCGGTTCGATCACCAACGCCGCGACGTCGCCCTGTCGGAGCTCGCGTGCCAGGGCGCCGGCGTCGCCGAAAGGGACCATGTCGCAGCCGGGCAGGAGTGGACCGAACCCGTCGCGGAACTCCGACCCGCCGTTCAACGCCAGGGCGCCCGTCGTGAGGCCATGGAAGGCATGGTCGCAGTAGAGGATCCGGTTCCGTTTCGTGGCGGCCCGGGCGAACTTGATGGCGCTCTCGATCGCCTCGGCGCCCGAATTCGTGAAGACGACCCGTTCGATCCCGGGGTGTGAGCGGTCCACCAGCTGTTGCGCCAGGACCCCCGGGAGCAGGGAGCAGTCCATCTGCACCAGATTGGGCAGATCGGCGTCGAGCGCGTCGTGCAGCGCCTGGACGATGGCGGGGTGGCCCCGCCCGAGCGCAAAGACACCGAACCCGGACAGGAAGTCCAGATAGCGCTGGCCCTTCTCGTCGACGAGATAGCAGCCCTCACCCTTCACGTAGAAACGGTCGAACTCGATGGTCCCGAGAACTCGGCTCAACTGCGGATTGATGTACTTGGAATGGAGGGTGAAGTTCTGGCCTCTGTAGTCGTCCAATACCTTCTTCAGGTCAAAGGGCATCGAGGGTGCTCCAAGCGTCCGTTCACTCGCTGGTCCTACTCTGTCTCGGTGGGCTCTGTCTCGGCGGGTCGCCACAGGTTAGTGGGGGCCGTCTGGCATACGTGCTGACGGGCCCCGCGGATTGGGCCGGTTCCATGCGATGATCCGCCCGCCCCGAGCTACGGGGCGGAGGAGAGGAGACGAGCGAGTGACCAGCAAGGCCCCGAACATCCTCCTGATCATGTCGGACCAGCACCGGGCCGACATGATGGGGTGCGCGGGTGACACGAGCGTCATCACGCCATCGCTGGACGCGCTGGCCGGTGAGGGCGTCCGATTCTCCCGCGTGGCGTGCCAGGGGCCGTTGTGCATGCCGTCGCGTGCGTCGTTCATGACAGAGCGCTACGTGCGTGACCACGGCGTGTACACGAACTGGGAGGAGATAGGGGCGGACAGCCCGACCTACGCCTGGGCGCTGCGCGAGGCGGGCTACCACACCTCCCTGCTCGGTAAAGCGCACCTCTACACGGACGAGAAGCTGGACATCACGCACATCGATCAGGCCGCCGGCCGTCTGGAGGCCGTCGGCTTCGCCGAGGTCTTCGAGACCGGGGACAAGTTCATCCCCAAGGCACGTAACAAATACACCGACTACCTCGCGTCCCGCGGCCTGCTCGACGCCTACCGCCGTCACATCGCGGACCGCAGCTACCAGGGGGAGAACGAGGACGGGCAGGGCGCCACGAAGTGCCTGCCGATGTGGGATGCGACGCCCATGCCGATCCCGCTCGACGCCTACGTCGACACCTGGCACGGCTTGGAGGCGGTGCGCTGGATCGAGCAGTACGACCGTTCGGTACCCTTCTTCCTCTTCGTCGGGTTCCCGGGACCGCACGACCCCTGGGACGCCCCGGCGGAGGCCGTGGCCCGCTACGACGGCGTCGACGTCTCCATGCCGAGGTCGACGAAACGGCCCGACGTCGAGGGCACGGGCCGCTACGCCGGCCTCTTGAACTCGTTCCTGTGGCTCTCGGACACCGCGACCATGAGCGACGACGCCATCCGGGGGATGCGGCGGGCCTACGCCGCCGACATCTCGGTCATCGACCACGCGGTCGGGTTGATGACAGCGGCGCTCGAGCGCAAGGGCCTGTTGGACGAGACGTGGATCATCTACACGAGCGACCACGGCGAGATGGCCGGGAACCACGGTCTCATGTCGAAGTGCGTCATGTACCAGCAGGCGGTACGGGTTCCCCTGCTCATCCGCCCGCCCGGCGGCTGCGCGCCCCGGGTCGTCGATGCGCTGGTGGAGCAGTTCGACGTCCCGGCCACGGTGCGGGAGATCGCGGGTGCGCCGGCGGTCGCCGACGGCGAGGGACGGTCGCTGCTGGCGGCCGTACGCGGCGGCACCGGGCCGGGACGCACGGTCTCGGTCAGCGAGAACTGGGGCTTCGCCTGCTTCGAGACGGAGCGGCACAAGCTCGTCGTCGACGAGGACGCCCTCGCCGCGTGTCAGCTGTTCGACCTGGCGGAGGACCCGTGGGAGGACCACAATCTGGTGGCCGACCCGGAGGCCCGGGCCGTGGTGGACGAGCTCATGGAGCTGCAGGTGCGGCCTTTCTTCTCCACGCCACCGGCGCGGCCGCACCCGAGCATGTTCACCGGCGGGTACGACTGATCGGTACGACTGATGGTCCCGGCGTCGCCGGGCGGCCGGGCTAGCCGGCCGGCGTCGCGGGCAGCGCTGAGCCGTACGCCACGTTGTAGGCCTCGTCGGCGGCCGCGGGGTTGGCCGTGTCGGTAGTGTCGGGGTCGCCCGGCGTCGACACCTGCACGTTGTTCTGGATCATGACACCGGAGTCGTTCGTGTAGTTCAGCGCGGCCCCCGTGTAGGTGGGGGTCCCGCTGTTCACGATGGTCTTGAGGACCCCCGCGCTGTCGAAGTCACCGGTGTTCGCCGGAGGGCTGATGGTGTAGTGGGCCAGGCTGGCGATCCTTCCGCCGACCTCCGGCGCCTCCATGATCCACTCGGCGGAGGAGCCAGGGCCGTTGTAGGCCTGCTGTGTCGTGAACGTCCAGTGCTTCGTGGCGTTCGTCGTGTCGGAGATGGTGATGTCCCACAGGTGCTCGGTGCTGCCCCCACGCCCCCGGCCGAAGCCGCCGCCATGGGTCGTCGTGGTCGCGGACGTCTCGTAAATCGAGGCGCTCATCCGGTCCCCTGGCGCCACCGGGTAGGCGCTCGGTGAGATCTCCGTCTCGGACGCCGGCAGGATCTCCCACCAGGCGTCGTAGTGCGCGGCCCCGCTGTAGTAGTCCTCCTCGGTCCCGGTCTGAATGAGGTCGCTGTTGTTGAAGCCGTCCACCCCGATCCACGCCGACGAGTAGGTGGCCGACGTCGAGGCGCTGACCGCGGGCACGGTCCACGTCGAGCTGACCCCCGTGTACGTCCCGGTCTCGGCGTAGCCCGACCAGTTGGAGGCGGCCCAGGTGTTGCTAATGCCGCCGTGGCCCATCGAGATCCGGGGGTAGTTCGTGATGGCCGGGGCCGCCGAGACCGCGGCCGACCCGCCGACGGCGAACAGGGAGAACGCCGTCGCCACGAGCCCGGCCGACACGGATCCGATGGCAGCCCACCGCCGGTGGGCACGCACGACATGGCGTGACGTGTGGCTCCGCATGGCGCTCCTCCGCTCCTTCACCCGCGGCCCTCGCCGCGCCGATCAGGGAACTATAGGTGATCCCCGGTTGCAAACAATGGTCAGAAGTCCCAATTTTCGAGCATCTGGGCAGGTCCGAGCCGGGGGACGGCCGGCGTGGGCCGTTGGTACGCTGCCACTTCGGTGCACAGTGGGGAGGTCCAGGCGTGAGCATCGACGAACGGCCCGTGACGGCGCCCGCGCCGGCGTACGACCCGGACGCCCTGCGTGAGAAGTACCTCCTCGAGCGGGACAAGCGCCTGCGGCCGGACGGCAACGACCAGTACATAGAGATCGCCGGTCGCTTCGCCGCCTATCTCGAGGATCCGTACGTCGAGGCCGTCGGCCGGGCCCCGCTGACCGACGACGTCACCGTCGCCCTGATCGGCGGCGGCTTTGCCGGCCTGATCTGCGCCGCCCGCCTCCGCCAGGCCGGAATAGACGACTTCCGCGTCATTGAGAAGGGCGGCGACTTCGGCGGGACCTGGTACTGGAACCGCTACCCCGGTGCGCAGTGCGACGTCGAGTCGTACATCTACTTGCCCTTGCTCGAGGAGACCTCCTACGTCCCGACCGAGAAGTACGTGCACGCGCCCGAGATCCTGGAGCACTGCCGGCGCATCGCCGAACACTTCGAGCTGTACGACCGGGCCTGCCTGTCGACCGAGGTCACGAACATTGAGTGGGACGCCGGACGCCACGGCTGGACGATAGAGACCAACCGCGGTGACCGGATGTCGGCCCAGTTCCTCATCATGGGGAACGGCCCGCTGCACCGGCCGAAGCTGCCGGGCATCCCCGGCATAGAGTCCTTCGCCGGCTATTCCTTCCACACCAGCCGGTGGGACTACGACTACACCGGCGGCGACTCCAAAGGGAACCTGCACAAGCTCTCCGACAAGCGGGTGGGGATCATCGGTACCGGCGCGACCGCCGTCCAGGTGGTACCGCACGTGGCCGAGTCGGCGGCCGCCCTCTATGTCTTCCAGCGCACGCCCTCGTCCATTGACGTCCGCGGCAACCGCCCCACCGACGAAGTCTGGGCCGCCGCGCTCCAGCCCGGCTGGCACAAGGAGCGGATGGTGAACTTCACGACGCTGACGTCGGGCGGCATGGCGGAGCAGGACCTGGTGATGGACGGGTGGACGGACATCATCGGCAAGCTGATCACGCGCATGCTGAACCGCGACGAGTCCGCGCCCGCGGACGGGAGCATCGCGAGCGTGCTGGAGCTGGCCGACTTCGACAAGATGGAGCAGATCCGCGCCCGGGTCGACGACATCGTGGCGGATGGCGCGACCGCGGAATCCCTCAAGCCGTGGTACCGGCAGTTCTGCAAGCGCCCCTGCTTCCACGACCAGTACCTCCAGGCGTTCAACCGCCCGAGCGTCCACCTCGTCGACACCGACGGCGCGGGCGTCGACGAGATCACGCCCACCGGAGTGGTGGTGGCGGGGGGCGAGTACGAGCTCGACACCCTCATTTTCGCGACGGGCTTCGAGGTGGGCACCGATTACACGCGGCGCGCCGGGTACGAGGTGCGCGGCGCGCGGGGCGTGAACCTGTCCGAGCACTGGGCCGACGGGATGCGCTCCATCCACGGGATGCACGTCCACGGCTTCCCCAACATGTTCGTTCTCGGACACACCCAGGGCGGCTTCACGGTCAACTATCCGCACCTGCTCGACGAGGCCAGCCGGCACGCCTGCCACATCGTCCGCCAGGCGCTGGACAACGGGTGGACGGAGGTGGAGGCGACGGCCGACGCCGAGGCGGAGTGGCTCACGACGCTCGCCGAGTCGGCCCGCGACCTCCGCGCCTTCCAGGAGTCCTGCACGCCGGGCTATTACAACAACGAGGGCCAGCCCTCCACCGGTGGGTTCCTGATCGGGTCCTACGGGCAGGGACCCATCGCGTTCTTCAAGCTGCTGGCCGACTGGCGCGACGCCGGGGACTTCGCAGGCTTGGACCGGCGTACCTAGGGGCGAGGCGAGGCCGATGGTCCGCGCCATGGTGCTGCACGCTCCTCGCTCGCTCGAACTGCGCGAGTTCGACTACCCCGGGGTCCGGGACGACGACGCCCTCCTGCGCATAGAGGCCTGTGGCCTGTGCGGCACCGACCACGAGCAGTACTCGGGCCACCTGTTCTTCGGGTTCCCGTTCATCCCCGGCCACGAGAGCGTCGGGGTCATAGAGGCGATCGGCGACGAAGCGGCGGAGCGCTGGGGCGTGCGCGCCGGAGACCGGGTGGCGGTCGAGGTCTTCCAGTCCTGCCGACGCTGTGCCCAGTGCGAGGCGGGGAACTACCGGCACTGCGAGCGCCACGGGGTCGGCGACTCCTACGGGTTCATCCCCACAGATCGCCACCCCGGCCTGTGGGGCGGGTACGCCCAGTACCAGTACCTGAGCCCCGACAGCATGGTCCTCCCCGTCCCGGACGGCCTGGACCCGGTGCTGGCGACGCTTTTCAACCCGCTCGGTGCGGGCATCCGCTGGGGCGCCACGGTGCCCGGCACCGGGCCGGGCGACGTGGTGGCCGTGCTCGGCCCCGGCATCCGGGGGCTGTGCTCGCTGGTCGCGGCGCGCGAGGCGGGCGCCGGGTTCGTGATGGTCACCGGGCATGGCGCACGTGACCGGGCCCGGCTGTCGGTGGCGGAGCGATTCGGCGCCGACTTGGTCGTCGACGTCGCCGAAGAGGATCCCGTCGTGGCCTTGCGGCGGGAGGCCGGAGCCGGCGCCGACATCGTGGTCGACGTAACCGCCAAGGCGCCGGACGCCTTCGAGCAGGCGCTCCGGCTCGCCCGCCCCGGGGGCACCGTGGTCGTGGCCGGTACTCGGGGTGCGACGGTCTCCGACCTCAACGTCGACCTGGTGGTCTACAAGGAGCTGCGCGTCCTCGGCGCGCTGGGGGTCGACGTCGCCGCCTACCGGGCCGCGCTGGAGCTGCTGGCGTCCGGTACCCACCCGTTCGCCGACATAGAACGGCGCACCGCCGGTTTCGACGACGTCAGCGACATGCTCCAGGACATGGCCGCGGGGCACTTCACGCCGTTGCACGGCGTCTTCGTCCCCGGCTGAGAGCGGTCAGGCTGCCGGGACGAAGCGCACCGCCGGCGTCCCCGGCGGATTGGTCACACCGGGGCGGGCGTCGGGGTTGGCCACGCAGACCTCGCCTTCCAGCCCGTCGGGATCGGTGAAGAACACGGAGAGCACGGGCCCGAAATCGGTCACGAACTCGTCGCTCGCCCCCCGGTCGATGAGCCGCTGCCGGATCGTCTCGAACGACTCCATGGAGCCGGCCATGAGCCCGATGTGGTCGATGCGGCCGCGGCCGAACATGGGCGTCTGGCGCTCGGACTCGGTGTTGCCGTTGACCTCGAAGAGGTTGATCTCCGCCGTGTCGCCGACGCGGACGAAGGTCAGCCGGCCCTCGCCTCCCATCTCCTGGAACCCGTCGACCTCCGCCTCGAAGACCTCGCGGTAGAAGTCGACGAAGCGTTGCGTGTCCTTGGTCAGGATGGCTACGTGGTTGAACCCGTTGAGGAGCACAGACCCTCCTTCCGCCGGCCTTGACGCTCCACGGTAGCGACCGGGGCGGCTCGACGGAGTCAGCCGAGGCCGCGGGGGTCCGGGGCGAGGACCAGGTCGACCGGTAGCCGGTGCCGGTGCGAGACCTCCGCGGTGAGCCAGTCCCGGTGGCGCGTGATGGATTCCCGCCGGCCTGCCGGCACCAACGCGGCCAGGTCGTCGTAGACGGACATGAGCTTGCGCGAGATCTGCGGCGATCCGGACCCGAACAGGGAGATCTCGGTGAAGGCGAGGTCGACCAGGTCGTCCCAGCCCGGGCTCGGCACCACCAGGCGCACAGTCCCGGTGGCGTCGAGGTACATGCCCGACGGGTCGGGCCGGAGCGCCACGGCCGCCAGGATCGCATGCAGGCGATCGAGCACCTGCAGAGCCGTCGTGGGGTCGTTGATCGCAGCGGACAGCGCGCGGCAGGCGATGTCGACGAGTTGGCGCACCCCGTAGCTCGGATCCTGATAGAGCGTCCGGACCGCCGAAGAGTCGACCGTCGCCAGGACGGCCTCGCGGCCGGGCGGCGATCCACCGTGCACCTCGAAGAGCTCGGACCCACGGGTGACGAACGTCCCGACCGGCACGCGCGCCCGCAGCACGCACCCCGACGCCCGCGCTAATTCGACCAGCGAGTACGCGTCCAATCCGTCGAGCACCGCGTCGCGATGGTCGAAGAGAACCATGGCGCGGTCGGACTCGAACGACGGCGCCGGTGCCTCCTGGTATTCCGACGCCTCGACGTTCGTGCGCTGGAGCGACCGCATCGTCTCGTTGAAGACGGACTCGATCACGTAGCTGACGCGCATGGAGCGCACGGTGGAGTGCACGAACACCACGAACACGAGGACCGAGGCGACGACCAGCAGGAACGCCACCCCGACCGCGCCCTGGGCCACGAAGTGCACCTGCTTCGTGCCCACGCTGGCGAGCACGGTCATGGAGTAGACGAAGGTCGCGATGAAGGTCGAGAGCGCGAGCTTGGTGATCGGCTTGCGCATGAACGTCCGCAGCACCCGGGGCGAGTACTGCGTGCTCGCCATCTGCAGGGCCACGAGCGTGATGGAGAAGACCACGCCGGTGAACGTCAACAGGGCGGCGGCGATGGTCGCCAGGAGTGTGCGGGCGTCGTCGAGGTCCGTGGGGAACAGTCCCTGGTGGAGGGTGAAGCTGTGCACGTGCCGGGCGGCCAGCGCCCCGCCGACCCAGGCCGCGATGGCGGCCACGGCCGGCCAGATCCACAGCGACTCGAGCCGTAGCTCCCGCAAGTGGGCCCGACGCGCGCTCCGCGCGCCGGTACCCGGCCGAGGACGGTCGCCATCAGTCCTCTTCGGCCGCGCCGGCCGCGTCGCCCATGCCGCTGGTGCCGTCGCCGCCGGTCCCGTTCCCACCGGGTTCGTTGCCGCTGGGGTCGCTCGGGCTGCCCGCGGCGGCGAACTCGGGGTCCGCCCGCAGCCGCCTGAGCCCGAGGATCGGGAAGATGAGCACCGACAGCATGCCGGCGGCGATGAGCGCGGCCGCGTTCTGCGGCTTCATCTTGTGCTCGTCGACGCCGATCGTCGTGATGACCACGATGAGCGGCAACCCGGTCGACGCGAGGACCGCCAGGGCGTGCGCCTGTGCCTTGGACAGCACGTTGCGGAAGAACACGAAGGTCGGGACGCCTCGAGTGATCAGGAAGACGATCGCGAACATCGGGACCAACAGGAGGACCTTGGGTTGGTGGATCAGCGCGTGGAGGTCGAAGTTGATGCCGCTCTCGATGAAGAAGATCGGGATGAGAAACCCGAACCCGATGGCCTCGAGCTTGCTGGTGACCTGCTCCGTGTCCTCGCCGCGGATGAAGAGACGGACGACGACACCCGCCGCGAACGCGCCAAGCAGCACGTCCAGGCTCAGCTTCAGCGCCAGGTAGGCGAGGAGAACCACCAGCAGGACCGAGATCCGAACCGGGAGCTGCGAGGTGGAGTGCAGGTGCCGCCGCAGGAGGAGGATGAAGCCCGGCGGCCGGACCTGCACCGCGAGCAGGGCCGCGATCACCGCGACGACGACGAAGAGAGCGAGCAGCAGAGCCGTGATGCGCGCGTCGCGCTGGGTGAGCAACAGCGCGACGGCCAGGATAGGCCCGAACTCGCCGACGGCGCCCACGGACAGGATCACCGGGCCAAACGAAGACTGCAGCACCCCGGCGTCCCGCAACATGGGCACCAAGGTGGTCAGGGCGGTGGTCGTCAGGCACAGGGCGACCACGACCGAATCGAGGACGAGGCCGGTCGCATGGAGGAACGCGCCGAACAGGAGCGCGATGAGGACCGACAACATCCAGGCGCCGACCGCGCGCGGCGCATGACCCTTCCGCATGGTCTCGATCTCTATTTCGGTGCCGGCGAGGAACATGAGGTAGGTGAGCCCGAAGTCGGACAGCGCGCTCACAACCGAGTTCGGGTGGGCCAGATTGAGCACGTAGGGGCCGAGGATGATGCCGAAGATGATCTGAAGGACCAGCTCGGGCACGGCGACGAAGCGCCGCAGGAGCTCCGCGACGAGGGGCGCCAGCACCGCCGCGAGCGCGATGAGCGCCAGCGTGGGTAAGGCGGACTCGCTCATGGCCCTACGCCTCTCGCCAAGTGATCGTACCGTCGCGACGTGGGCGCCACGCTACGCGGCGCGTCGCGCCGGTTGCCAACATTTACCGAGCGCTGGCGCCGAGAGGGCGCAGCGGCACGGCGGTCGGTTGCCGCTGCGGCTCAGGTGCGGTGAACCGGCGCGGCGGCCTTACGAACCAGGCGGGGTGTAGGAGAGCTTGGAACCCGCGGCAATGGCGTCCATCTCGTCGACGGTGAGCAACGGCACCGTGCTGATGGAGATCTTCCCCGTGGCCGCCACCGTCATGGCGACGGTTGCGGCCGCCTTGTTGTCGGGCATGTCGCAGATGGCGTAGGCGTCGTCGTCGCCGAACGCGTAGTAGAAGCTCTCGATGGAGCCGCCGACGGCCTTGGCGAGCCCGTCGGCCGCCGCCCGGCGGGCGGAGCCACCCTCCTTCATGACGCCCCCGATCCCGTCAGCGCTGTAGCGAATTTTGAGCAGGTATTTCGCCATGTGGGCTCCTTCCGACGTGGCTTCCTGGTCCAACATCGCGCCGGTCCTGGGACACCGCAAGCGGTGCGCCAAAAACCGGGGGTGCCGACGCGCCGGCCGGAGGCGTACAATTCGTCTCCGGTTGCGGTGCGGCATGGGGGTGAGGGCGAAGCACCATGGACCAAGTGGAGCGAGGGCGGGTCACCCATCAACGGTACGAGCGCGATGCCCGCTGGGGCGACGCCGAGCGCCTGGCGCATCTCGGGTCCTGGGTGTGGGACGCCCAGGAGCGCACGCTCACGTGGTCGGCCGAGATGTACCGGATCTTCGGCGTCGACCCGGGCGTCGGCACCATCACGCTCGACGACTACCGGCGCGCCGTCCACGAGGAGGACGTCGACTACGTGGAGCGCACGATGCACCGAGCCGCGGAGACCCACGAGCCCGTCGAGTTCGAGTTCCGCATCCTGCGTCCCGACGGCGAGATGCGGTGGCTGCACTCCCGCGCCGAAGGCGTGCTCAACGACCAGGGCCGCCTCGTGCAGATCACCGGCTTCGGACAGGACGTGACCGAGAGCCACCTGGCCGAGATCCGCCACCAGTCGACGCGCGACCGGCTGGCCCGGCACACCGCGGTGCTGCAGCGCATTGCACGCAACGAACCGCTGGGCGACACGCTCGAGGGGCTGTGCCGGGAGATAGAGGAGGCGTATCCGGGGGCGCGGTGCTCGGTGCTGCTGGCGGACCACGCGGAGGGCATGCTCCACCACGCCGCGGCCCCGTCGGTGCCGGCCGAGGTGATCGAGGCGCTCGACGGCCTCGCGATCGCACCGGGCGTGGGCGCGTGCGGCACCGCGGCGTTCAGCCAGGAGAACGTCGTCGTCTACGACGCGCTGTCGGACCCGCTGACCGCGGCGTACGTGGAGCTGGCCGCGACCCACGGGCTGCACTCGGTGTGGTCACACCCGCTGCTCGACCCCAACGGGCAGACCCTGGGGACGTTCGCGGTGTATCGCAGCGAACCGCACCGCCCCGATGCGGGCGAGGTGGAGCTGGTGCAGGCGGCGGGCGGGCTGGCCGGGCTGGCGATCGAGCGCGAGCGCAGCCAGGTCGCGCTGCTGGCCGCGGCGAACCTCGACCCCTTGACCGGACTGCCCAACCGCAACAGTTTCCTGGAGCGACTGGGCGAGCGGCTGGCCGTCTCGAACGACCTGGCCGTGATGTTCCTCGACCTCGACGGGTTCAAGTGGATCAACGACAGCCTGGGCCACCCCGCCGGCGACTCCATCCTCATTCAGGCGGGCGAACGCCTGGCCCGGGTGCTGCGGCCGGGCGACGTCCTGGCCCGCTTCGGCGGCGACGAGTTCACCATCCTGGTGAACAACGCCAACGAGCTGGCGGCGGACCGCGTGGCCGGCCGCGTGCGGGAGGTCTTCGCCGAGCCCTTCCTCATGGACGGCGGCGAGTTCTTCCTGTCGGTGTCCGTGGGCACGGCCCTGGCCGACGGCTCCCGGGGGGCCATCGACCTGGTGCGGGACGCGGACGCCGCCATGTACGCGGCGAAGGACGTGGGAAGGGCGCGGCATGTCCTGTTCGACGACCAGCTGCGCCGCCGCGCTATGGACCGCATCACCCTGGAATCCGAGCTGCGGCGGGGCATAGAGCGCGACGAGTTCACCATGAGCTACCAGCCCATCCGCGACATGCACACCGGCGAGTGGGCCGGGGTGGAGGCGCTGGCCCGCTGGCAACACCCGACCCGCGGGCTGCTCGCCCCCGGCGACTTCATCCCAATGGCGGAGGAGACCGGTTTGATCACACGGCTGGGCGCCCGGCTGCTGGACCGGGCACTATCGCAGGCGTCGGCGTGGCTGCGGAACGGGCAGAAGACCTCGGTGGCCGTGAACCTGTCGGTGGTGCAGCTCTCCGACCCCGACTTCCCCGACGAGCTGCACGACGCGCTGCTGCGCCACGGCGTGCCGGCCGAGCTGCTGCTCGTCGAGGTCACCGAGACCGGGGTGATGGAGCGACTGGACGCGGCGCTGTCGTCGCTGGAGCGGATCGCCGCGTTGGGGATACGCGTGCTGATCGACGACTTCGGGACCGGCTATTCGTCCATCGCCCGCCTGCGCGAGCTGCCGGTCGTGGGCGTGAAGGTCGACCGGGCCTTCACGCAGGGACTGGGCCAGGACGCGTCGGTCGAGACCGTGCTGGCGGCCATCACGAACCTGGCCCACGCGCTGTCGCTGAGCGTCGTGGCCGAGGGGGTCGAGACGCCGTTGGGCGAGTTGAAGGCAACGGAGCTCGGGTGCGACTTCCTGCAGGGCTTCCAGATCGCCCGGCCCGGGACGCCGGACGAGGTGGGGGCGCTGCTGTTCGGGGGTTGAGGGGGGCTTGGGGGCTTGGGGGCTTGGGGGCTTGGGGCTTGGGGGCTTGGGGCTTGGGGCTTGGGGGCTTGGGGGCTTGGGGGCTTGGGGGCTTGGGGGCTTGGGGGCTTGGGCGCCGAGTGGCGAGTGGCGAGTGCCGAGTGCATGGGCCTCTCCTCGGGATAGGTACTTTTCAGAAAGTATGCACAGGCCCGTTTATGCTTTTTTTGAAGGGAGGGCGGCGCAGACCCGCGGGAGCGGCGTGGCAGCTGACGGACGCGGGCGAGTCCAGAACTCCTAGTTTCCGGCTGGCGGTGAAGGCGCGGCCGTGTACTCGGAGGCGGTGGCCGCGGTGATCAGCGGGAGGTAGCGCTCGCCGAAGGCGATCTCGTGGGGGGCCGTGATGTGGGCGTCGAAGGTCTCCTGCGACTCCCAGCATTCGAAGAAATGGAACGTGTTGCGCGCCTCGAGGTCCTCAGCCCACCAGTAGTTCACGCACCCGGCGTCGGCGCGGCTCCACGCCGTGATGTCGATGAGCCCGGCGACGACCTGGTCACGGTCCTCCTCCCGGAAGGTGAGCGAGCCTTCGATGATCAACACCTGTGCCTCCTTCTGCCTGTTTGCGCGTGTGTGCTCCCCGGCGCGGGCCGGTGGGCTGGGCGCCAGGCGGCGGCGAGCCACCCCAGGATGGCCGGACGGACCCGGTGCGTGCCAGGAGCTCCACGCCAGAGACCAGTGGAACCGAGCGGGGTGCGGGCTTACATTGGGCCCCAGCCGGTCGTGGGCGGTCGGCGGAAGGAGGTCCGGACATGGCGAAGTTCTTAGTGAGTTGGACTTTTCGGCTGGGCGGAACCGCGAAGCAGAACCATGAGGACGGCAAGAAGCTGTTGGACCTGTTCGCCAAGTGGTCCCCGCCGGCTGACGAGACGTTCCACGAGTTCCTCGCGGCGCGGACGGCCAGGGCGGGTACGCCGTGATCTCGACCGACAACGTCAACGGCCTAACCGAGGGCCTGGCGCCGTTCACGCCGTGGCTCGAATACACCATCGTGCCCGTCCTGGAGATCGGGGACGGTGTCGCCATCACGGCGGCAGCCAACGAGATGCGCGACGCCATCATTTGACGGCAGGAAGACCGAGCGCCCTGACGCCGGCGGCGTCGCGTGGCGCTGAAGGTGTTCAGGGAGAGGCGATGCCCGTCATCGGCGCCGCCAACGCGCGCCCGGTCAAGGCACCCAGGAAGGCCGCGTCGCCGTAGGTGTAGACGGCGCCGTTGGACCCGACCAGCCAATAGCCCGCGCCAGTCGGCGTGCGGGTGATGCCCACGACGGGCGGCTGGCCGGTGATGCCCTGGCCCGGCACCGATCCGAGATACGGCGCATCGCCGTACCCGAACACCCCGCCGTCGCTGGCCACCAGCCAGTAGCCCGCGCCATCGGGCGTCGCCGCCATGCCCGTGACCGGCTGCGCCAGGCTCTGGCCTCCAGCCGATTCCTCGAAGGCAGCGCCTCCGAAGCTGAACACGCCGCCGTCCGACGCGACGAGCCAGTAGCCGCCGTTCCCCGCGGACGCCATCCCCACCACGGGCGCGTGCAATGGCCGGCCCACCATGGAGCCGGCGAAGCGCGCGTCTCCGTAGGCGAACACGCCACCGTCGGAGCCCACGAGCCAGTAGCCGCGGCCATCGGGTGTCGCCGCCAGGCCGACCACCGGCGCGTTCAGGTGCTGGCCCCCCAGGGACCCGTAGAAGCGGGCGTCGCCGTAGGCGAACACGCCGCCGTCGGAACCGACGAGCCAGTAGCCGGCGCCGTCCGGCGTGGCCGCGACGCCGACGACCGGCGCGTTCAGGCGCTGTCCGCCGAGGGAGCCGAGGAACGGGGCCGTCCCGTAGTTGAAGACGCCGCCGTCCCGTGCCGCCAGCACTATCCCCTGCACCGATGCCGGCGGGAAGGTCATCTGCTCGACGAAGGCCCGGAGGCCGGGGTCGTTGCTGTTGTTCGCGCTGCCCACGGCCGACGTCCCCTCGGCAATGCATCCGACCGCGGGCAGGCAGGTTACGTGGTTGAGCAGGCTGAGGGCCGCGACGTTGGGACTGGGAGCGATGGACCAGCTCGAGCCGTTCCAGTTCTCCACGAAGGCGTGCGGCTGGAAGTTGCTGCCTCCCCCGCCGCCGAAGGGTCCGAGCGACCCCACGGCCCAGCACTGCGCAGTGCCGACGCACGAGATGCCGCTCAGGATGGCGGGGCCGCCCGGGGCCGGCTCGGGGACCGACCCAGACTGGTCGCTCCACGACGAGCCGTCCCAGTGCTCCATGAGGAGGCCCGACGCCAGGCCGGTGTCGTCGGTGGTGGAGCCCGAGGCCCAACAGTCGGACGGGCCGGTGCAGCTGAGCCCGTAGAGGTAGCCACCGTTCGGGGAGCTTTCGCTCACGCTCGGGACGACCGACCACACGGCGCCGTCCCAGTGCTCAATGAGGCCCTGGTCACCCACCGCATTGGGGAAGATGGGCAGGAAGTTCGGGCTCTGCGGCGTGGGTCCCGCGTTGCCCACCGCCCAGCAGTCCGAGGCGGTGAGGCAGTCGACGCCGGTCAGCATGTCGAAGGGCTGACCCGTGGAGCCGCCGGGCACGATGGACCAAGAGGCGCCGTCCCACTGCTCAATCAGCTGGCCCACATTCAGACCGCTCCCGCCGACCTCGGTCGAGTACCCCACCGCGACACAGTCCGTCGAGGACGTGCAATCCACGCTCTGCAGGATGGCGCCCGTCGTCCCGGGGGTGGTGGGGTCCGGACTCGGCACGATGGTCCACGCCCCGCCGTTCCAATGCTCGATGAGCGTCCCCATCGGGTTCCCGTTCCCGCTCGTCACGTCGATCACCGTCCCGACGGCCCAGCAGTCCGATCCGCTCAGGCAGGACACGTCGAAGAACCCACCGCCCTGGCCGGCGGGGAGCGGCGGCTGCGGCTGGAGGGTCCAGCCCGTGCCGTTCCACGCCTCCACGATCGGCGCGAAGAACGAGTTCGGCGCGCTGATGCCGGTGATCGACACACCGACGGCCCAGCACTGCATGGCGTTGGCGCAGTCCGACCCGAGCAGGATGTCGTCCGCGCCGGTCCCCGGCACCGGGGCCACGTACCATCCCCCGGGTGCCGCCGCGCCGATCTGCACAGGAGCCGAGGCGGCGGTACCCAGAATGGCCAGCAGCAACGAGGCGGCGACGGCCAGACGGGCCCGGCCGGCACGACCCGGCGCCGGGGTGGTCTCGTGAAGTGCCCTGCGGTTCCTCAGGCCCATGGAGCATCCATGGTTGCAGCCGAGGGGCCCGAATTCGGGGATGATCGCGTGGTGATCCGGGCGGTGATGTGGGACTTCGGAGGCGTCATCTCGTCGAGCCCCTTCGAGGCGTTCGCGCGCTTCGAGAGGGCGAACGGGCTGCCGGCCGGCTTCATCCGGACGGTGAACGCGACCAACCCGGACGACAACGCCTGGGCGCGGCTCGAGCGCAGCGAGGTCGACCTCGAGGCCTTCGCCGCGTTGTGGTCGGCCGAGGCGCGGGCGCTCGGTCACGAGGTCGACGGCTTGCGGGTGATCCAGATGCTGTCGGGCGAGATTCGCCCGCAGATGGTCGCCGCCGTCCGCGCCTGCCGGCCCCGGTACAAGACCGCGTGCCTGACCAACAATTTCCTCTCCGCCGAGGCCGCCGTGTCGGAGGAGGTCGCGGCCGTCTACGCGCTGTTCGACGCCGTGCTCGAGTCGCGGGTGCTCGGCGTGCGCAAGCCGGACCCCCGCTTCTACGAGCTGGCCTGCGATGCCGTGGGGGTGCGCCCGGACGAGTCGGTGTTTCTCGACGACCTCGGCGTCAACCTCAAGCCGGCCCGGGCGTTGGGGATGCACACCATCAAGGTGACGGACCCGGACGAGGCGCTGGCCGAACTGGAAGGCCTGACCGGGCTCTCGCTCACCGGCAGCGGCGCCGGCGGCGGCGCCGGCGGCAGCGCCGGCGGCTGAGGGTCGGCGAGGCCATGCGCGTCCTGTGGCGCGACGAGGTCTCCTCGTACGCCGGGGCGCACGTCGCCTTCGACCGGGTGCGCTGCTACCCCAAGCCGGTCCGTCGCTCGGTCCCGGTGATCTTCGGCGGCAACGGCGACCGCGCCCTGCGGCGGGTGGCCGAACACGGCGACGGCTGGTACGGGTTCAACGTCGCGCTCGACAAGCTGCCCGGCCGCCTGGAGGAGCTGCGCGCAGCGTGCCGGGCCGCGGGGCACGCCCACGGGTCGGTCGAGACGGCCGCCGCGGTCACCGGCGTTCAGCCGTCGGGCCTCGCGGAGCTGGGGTCGCTGGGTCTCGACGAGCTCGTCGTGGTCGAGGCGCCGCCGGCCACGCCCGGGGAGGCTGCGCCGTGGGTGGCTCAGTTGACCCGGCGGTGGAAGGTCGGGGCGACCTAGCGTTCGCGCTCGCCGTGGGGCCAGTGTGCGAGCGCGACGCTCGCCTCGTCCACGTGCAGGGCGAGCACCGGCGCCATGGTGCTCTCGCCCCGCACGCGGAACTCGTACCCGCCTTCCGGAAGCGAGCCGAAGATGGCGGCAAACTGTGGCGTTGCCGCCCCGTCGCGCCGGCGCACCGCCATGTGCGTCCCGTCCCAGGGACTCCCGGCGGGCCGGATCTCTATCTCGTCGCCGCACATCGCCAGCGGCGTCAGCACGACGGCGGCGCCGGCTCCGGGCCCGATATCGAGCACGACGGAGCCGGCGGCGCTCGGTACCGGTTCCGGCTCGTGCGGGTGCGTGTGCGGGTGCTGGTGCGGGTGCGGGTGCGGGTGAACGTGTCCTTGTCGCGTCACCGGGCTCGTCGACGTGCTCATGCCGGCACCGCGTAGCCCGAGTACGGCAAGCCGAGGTACGGGAACGTGGGGAGGTAGTTCTCGGTGCCCATGGCGGTGAGGTCGGTCGGGCCCGACGTCAACCCCATGCTGATGTCTCCCGCGTGGAGGTCCGCCTTGTACGTGGTGTCGACCAGAGGAATGGTCGCGCCGGCAATGGCCCGGAGCTCAATGGTCACCACGTCGTCGAAGACGCGCCTCCCGTTGGGGTACCCGGCGAAGTCGCCGGCCACGACGCCGAGGTTGTTCGCGCTGGTTATCGGCGTGGGCGGGATCGTCATGTTGAGGCGCAGCATGTCGGCCTGCACGGGGCCGGTGAAGTTGCCGGCGAACCCCTTGACGACAGTGGAGGGGATGCCCGTCAGCAGGATGGCCAGGAGGTCGGCCCGCGGCTTGCTGTACGCCGCGAGGTTCGGGAACACGCCCGGGAACAGCCCCGGCAACAGCGCGGCCAGCTGGGGTGAGGACACATACGCCGCGAATTGCCTGTCCGCTGACGGCGGCTGCGTGTTCCAGTAGTCCTTGGTCGACAGCGGGATGAGCACCTCGTTGAAGAGCGGGTTGCCCAGTCTCGACACCTGCACGTACCGCCCGTGGTTCGAGCGCATGAAGGCGAAGTCGCCGTCGCCGTCACCCTCCTCGAGAATGCGGACCTGCTGACGGCTGGCGGTGGTCCACACACCGATGGTTCCCGTCTGGGCCGTCGGCGCCTGCCCGTTCCTGGTCAGCTGGTTCATCGGGACCTGCAGGGCCAGCGTGTGCACGTTGACGCCCGCCGTCGAGTTCACACCGGCGGCCATGGCGGGCAGGCCGGTGCCCGCCCATCCGGCGTGGTCGCCCTGGAACGGCCGCAGGTTCCCCAGGTCGAACACGGCACCCAGGTCCACGTAGAAACCCTCCGCGCGCTGCCCGGCGAAGGCCGAGATGCCGTTCCCGACATGGTTCACGGCAGCGGCGGCCAAGGTGGCGTAGTTGGGGGTGGAGAGCGGTCCGACGTTGCAGGGCGGACACAAGAGGTTGGTACCGAGCAGCGTGGACCGTCCCCAACGATCGAAGACGCTCAGGGTGAAGGTCTGCGCCCGGTTCCAGTTCGAGCTCCCGAGCGACGTGATCGGCCCCACGTTGTAGAGGAAGAAGCTCGGGTCGCGCAGGACCGTCGTGAACTGGAACTGGTAGACGATGTCGGCCACGCCGTCGCCGTCGTTGTCGATGTTGATGGAGTAGAGAACGTTGTCGTCGAACTCGTAGAAGTTCGGGCCGGCGTCCGGTGGTTCCAGCGGGATGTAGTTGGCGATCAGCGTGACGGTGCCGTTGTTCTCCGGGCTGACGAAGGCGTAGAGATCCGTGCTGTCGGCGACGGGGTCCTTCGAGATCTCGGGGGCTTCACGGTGGGACGACATGGTGGTACCTCGTTTCGATGGGGATGCGGTTTCGGGTTTCGGGTTGCGGGTTTCGGGTTTCGTTGACGTTGGGGGCGTGGTGTTCCGCCGAGTTCGGGCCGTCTCCTATTGGGCGGCTCGCAGCAGACGGGCGGCGAGCCCGGGGTCGGTGACCTTGGTGGAATTCGTACCGAAGAACATCTGGATCTCCCCCGTCGACGCGTTGGTGACGCGCGCCACCAGGGGCTCGCTCATGGTGGGAACGGCGCCCTCCACCGCCGCTGACGTGTCAGGGGCGAGCGCAGGCGTCGCGTCGTCCAGCGCGGCCACGGCGCCGGGAACGGCGGTCGCCACTCCCGCGGCGGCCACGGCGAGCGAACCCTTCTGTAGGAACTGCCGGCGATTCAGTCGTCCCATGCGACCTCCTCCTCCGTCTCCGGAGCTCGATGCGGCTCGACGATGCAAATGCTCTTTGTGGTGTGCAGGACTGGTTCGGAGCCACCGTTCTGAGCGGATGAGGGAACATGCGAATTTTTCTGGGCGCTGGAACCGGGTCCTACACTCGGGATTCGTCCCTTTTGTCAGTGACGCCGACAATGACGCGGAGGTGGAGGGCATGAGCGACTCGGCCGGTGTTGCCGCACAGGGCTGGATCGACAAGGCCGAACTCGCAGAGCTGCTGGCCGTGCTGTCGTCCGCCGTCGACCGAGCGGACCGCGAGCGCATCGCCGCGTGCTACGCCGACGACTCGTACGACGACCACGGGACCTTCAAGGGATCGGGCCGGGAGTTCGCCGACTTCATCGGGGAGTCAGGAACCATGAGCTCCATGCACCACCTGCTGGGCCAGTCGGTGTTCGACGTCCAGGGCGACGAGGCCTGGGGCGAGACCTTCTACGTCTTCCACGGTGCCGCCGGCACGGTGCCGGTCTCGGGCCACGGCCGCTACGTGGACTACTTCCGGCGGATCGGCGGGCGGTGGAAGCTCGTCTACCGCCGGGTCGTCCCCGACGCCGTGCCCGACGGCGACGACCCCGGGGCGTACTGGCAGCCGAGCCGGGGCGCGGACGACCCGGCTTATGACCGCAGGCGGGCGCCGGACCTCTCCGGCCAGGCCTGAGCATTCCGGGTTCGGTGGAGACTGAGCGCGTGGATCCGGAGCGCGCCGCCGACGAGCTTTACGCGTTGCCCTTGAACGAGTTCACGGCCGCTCGGAACGCCCGGATGTCCGAGGCGCGCCGGGCCGGCGACCGCGCGTTGGCGTCCTCGCTCAAGGCGCTGCGCAAACCGACGGTGGGGGCATGGCTGGCCAACCTCCTGACCCGTCAGCGCACGAAGGACATCGATCGCCTCATCGCCCTGGGTGCTGAGTTGCGCGACGGCCGCCGCGGCCTCGACGGCGACCGTATCCGCCGCGTCTCGAAGGAGCGGGCCGACACCGTCTCGCGACTCGTCCGGGACGCGAGCTCCCTGGCGGCGCGCCAGGGCCAGGCCGTCTCCGGGGCCGCCCTGGCGGAAGTCGAGGCGACGCTCGATGCCGCCTTCGCCGACGCGGCGTCGGCCGACGCCCTGCGCGCCGGGCGCCTCACCTCCGCGCTGCAGTACTCCGGGCTGGGGCTCGTGCCCGACGCCACGTCCGTCCGGCCGGCCGGGGGGACACCTCGCTCCGGTGCCTCCGTACGCGAGGCCGAACGGACCCTCGAACGCGCGCACCGCGATGCCGCCCGAGCCGACGCCGACCTCGAAGGCGCGCGGGTGGCCGTGGAAGCCGCCGAGAAGGATCTCACCCGTCGGAAGGCAGCGGTGGCGGACGCCCAGCAGCGGGCGAAGGAGGCACACAGGAACGTCGCCGCCGCGGAGAAGACACTGACCGGTCTGCGCAGGCGACGGCCCGGGTGACGGATGCCAAGATCTGCCGGTGTTCGTGCAGATCTACGGCCTCACCACCATTGCGGATGCCGTTCAGGTAGACCAGCTCGGTCCGGACACCATCGGTGTCGTCCTCGACGAGGGCGTTGCGACGTGGGACTCCGTCGACGAGGACACCGCTCGCGGGATCGCTTCCGCGGTTGACGGGTCGCGCCTGGTGGCGCTGTCGTTGTCGACCGATCCCGATCGGATCCTCGCCACCGCCGGGGTGCTGCGACCCCACATCGTGCATCTGGCCCGGGCGGTCTCCATCCCGGAGGACACCCTGCGCGGGATCCGTGGCTCGCTCGCGCCGGCCCAGCTCATGCTCACGGTCCCTGTCGACGGGCCGGGAGCGGTCGCGCTCGCCGGACGGATGGCCGGCGACGCCGACTACGTCCTGCTGGACACGAAGCAGGCCGAGACCGGTGTCGTCGGAGCCACCGGGCAGACCCACGACTGGTCCCTCAGTGCGGCCATCGTCCGCGAGATCGACGTGCCGGTGATCCTGGCGGGAGGGCTCGGTCCCGACAACGTGCGCGAGGCCATCGCCGCGGTCAGGCCCTTCGGCGTCGACTCGGAGACGCGGACCAGCCGCGACGGCGACCGCCGCCGGAAGGACCTGGCCAAGGTCGAGGCGTTCATCACGCGGGCGCGGGCCGGCTGAGCGAGGGAGGCGGCTCTTCGCCGGACGTGGCTCTGCTGCCGGTCAGGCTCCGTTCGCCAGGGTTCCGTTCGCCACGCCGGCCGACTGCGCTGGCTCCCAGCGGTCGGCAATGCGGCTGCCGATGACGGGGACCACCAGGAAGAGGAGCCAGACGTACCGGGCCAGGCCGGTGTCGGTCCAGGCCAGGATGAGCGCGAGCGAGACGACCGCGATGGTCAGCAGTGCCCGTACCCGGCCCACCGTCTCGTCGAAGCGCGTGCGCCGTTCCTCGTCGAGAAGGTTGTGGCCTTCCGCGTACAGGAAGATCCACTGGGTCGAGAGGCTGAGTGCCACCAGGTTGACCGCGAAGAAGGTGATGGCGACCGGATTGTCGCCGTACCGGCCCAGGAGGTCGGACGTGAAGGGCATCAGCGTCAGCGCGAGCAGAAAGGCGAAGTTGCGCCATGCCAGCCCCTCGCTGTGGCCGCGCATGCTCCGAAGGATGCGGTGGTGGACGAGCCAGAACTGGGCGATGACGACGAAGGAAACGAGGTAGCTGGTCAACTCGGCCCAGTCGACGTCGAGCGCGTGCCACAGATCGGATGCCGAATGGGTATTGCCGACCACTTGCGTGGCCGGGACCTGGAGCTGCAGAACGAGGAGCGTGATTGCAATGGCGACGACCCCGTCGGTCAGGGCCAGGAGGCGAGCGACATCCGGCATGTTCTCGTCGTCGGCGACGCGCGGGAAGATCGGCACCGTACGAGAGCTTCGCAGAGGATGGCCCGTAAAACGCGGAATACAACGCCGACGAGGGCTCAGCCGGGCACGGCTGCTGCACCAGCGGGTTCTTCGGAGAGTGCGCGTTCGAACCATCGTGCCGTCTTCGTGCGAGCGGTGGCGACACGTCCAGCCTGCGTCAGGGCACGGGCCATCGCGGCGTGGCCGTTGGGCGGCGCGCCGTTGAGCAGCTCGTTCCAGAACACGGACCATCCGCCGGCGAACGCGTCCAGTCGCCCGAGCCGGAGGAGGAGGCGTGCCGTCGCCGCGAGCGCGTGCGGGCGACCGACCGTCACGGACTGCAGCGCCGCGGCAATCCGGTGGTACGGGAGATGCTCGGCGGCCAGACGCGCGCGGTAGTGGCCCGCCGCCCGGCCGGCATCGCAGAGGATCGCCTCGGCCGCCATCCGGCCGCTCCCCAAGGCTTGTGCGATCCCCTCCCCCTGCAACGGGTTGACGAGGCCGGCGGCGTCGCCGACGAGCAACGCTCTTCCGGCGGCGGGGACCGTGCCTACCATCCCCATCTTGAGCCAGCCCCCGAGGTGACGGCCCGCCCTGGCCGCCGACGGCTCCGCAATCAGCCCGAGCCGGTGCAGATGCTCGAAGAACTTCGGCAACAGACGCGCCGCGGTCGCCGCGGCCGTGCGATCGGACAACGTCGCCAGGCCGAGGCCCACATTCGCTCCGCCGCCTGCACCCGGAAAGACCCACCCGTAGCCCGGGAAGGCACGCCAGGGTGCCGGCTCCCAGAAGAGAATGGCCGGAAGATCGACCGTGTCCGGAAGATACGTACGAAGGGCAAAGCCCCAGAGAACCTTTCGCTCGTCGACCAACCCGGTGGTCCGGGCCACGTGACTCGTTGCGCCGTCTGCACCAATGAAGAAATCCGCCCGCAGCTCCCCGCCGTCACTCAATCGGAAGCCCTCGAGATGCCGACCGTTCCACACAGGCTGTGCTGCCCGGTCCCGAAGCGGTGTCGCCCCCTCCGCTATGGCGGTGTCGTGGAGCACCCGGTCCAAATCCATCCGGGTCACCGCCGTGCCGTGTCCCGGGTAGGTCAGGCCCTCGCCCGACGGAAGGCGTACTCGACGGCCGGTCGGGCCGACGACGAGGATGTCGTCGACATCGTGGCCGGCCGGCACCGGGACTTCGAGCTCACCGAGCACCTGCAGGCCACGGGGACCCACGAGGTCACCACACGCCTTGTCACGTGGGAAGGCTGCCTTGTCCACCAGCGCCACCCGCGCGCCGCCCCGCGCCAGGACGAGCGCCGCCGCGCTTCCGGCAGGCCCACTGCCCACCACGACCACATCGAAGCGCGGTCCGCTCACCCCGCTCCCCTGCCGCCGTGCGATCTACAGTGAGTTGCTCTCATTCGAGGAGGACCCATGCTGCGGTATGTGGACGGCGAACGCAACCGCTTTGCACAGGCCTTGTTCACCCCTTTGCCGCAGCGTTACGACCGGTTGGCGGAGATCCTGTCGATGGGACAGAACGGCCGCTGGCGAAAGGACCTGGTCGATCGGATCGCACCCAGCATCCCGGGCCGGGTGCTCGACGTTGCGTCGGGGACGGCCGGCGTCGCGATCGCGCTGGCGGGGCGGACGCCGGCCGCCATCGTCGGCGTCGACCTGACCGAGGCCATGCTGGCGCAAGGCCGGATCAACGTCGCCCAACGGGGCTTAAGCGACCGTATTCAGCTCGTCGTCGGAAAGGCGGAGCAGCTGCCGTTCGCCGATGGCACCTTCGACGCACTGTCGTTCACCTATCTGTTGCGCTACGTCGACGACCCCGCCGCGACGCTGCGCGAGCTCGCCCGCGTGGTGAAGCCGGGTGGCGTCATGGCCAGCCTCGACTTCTACCTTCCTCCCAACGCGTTCTGGCGTCTTCTGTGGTGGCTCTTCACCCGGCTCGTCCTTCCGGCCGGCGGCCTGGTCACGGGCGGGCGCGAATGGTTCGAGGTGGGGCGCTTCCTCGGCCCCAACATCTCGGGCTTCTATCGGAGACATCCGCTCTCATCCATCGAGGACTCGTGGCGCCAGGCCGGATTCGAGAACGTCGGCGTGCGCATCATGAGCCTGGGTGGTGGCCTCGTCATGTGGGGTACCCGCAGCCGTGACTGACGAACCGGTTCGGCCCGAGCTCCAACGCCGTCCGTCGTTCTATGCCGCCCGCTCCGGTGGCTGGCACGACTGGTGGACGCTGCTCCACCCCCCCTACACGGCATGGCACCTCTCCTATGTCGTGCTCGGCGCCTGTCTGGCCACCCATGTCAGCACGTCGCGCCTCGTCGCCACCCTGTTGGCGTTCTTTCTGGCCGTCGGCATCGGTGCCCACGCGCTCGACGAACTGCACGGCCGGCCTCTCCGTACGCAGATCCCGACTTCGGTGCTGGTGAGCCTCACCATCGGCAGCCTGGCCGGCGCTGTTGCGCTGGGCGTCATCGGAGTGTGGCGCGTCGGTTGGGCCCTCGTGCCGTTCCTGGTCATCGGCCCACTGCTCGTCCTCGGCTACAACCTCGAGCTGTTCGGCGGCCGCATCCACACCGACGCGGGGTTCGCCCTCGCCTGGGGCTCCTTCCCGGTGCTGGTCGCCTACGTCGCGCAAACCAACGGGGTCGCCCCGGCGCCGTTCCTCGCCGCGGCTGCGGCCTTCTTCATTTCGCTGGCACAACGGCAGCTCAGCACGCCCGCCCGTCTCATCCGCCGGCGTTCGGCGACGGTCGAGGGCAGCATCACCTTGCGGGACGGCACGCGGCTCTCCGTGACCGATTCGACCCTTCTGATGCCGCTGGAACGAGCGCTGCGGGCGCTCTCCTGGGGCATGGTGCTGCTGGCGACGGCAGTGGCCATCGCGCGCCTCACCTAGCCTCAATAATTCGTCCGACCACTGAACGAGTGGTGCGCGCGTCCGCGTAAAAAGCTCTCCTTCCTGGAAGAATGGTTGTTACCACAGCAACACAATCGACCAGGAGGAGAGCTCCTTGAAAGTGCACCGTAGTCGCTCGGTCCGTCGCGCCAAAGTGATACCCGACGGGAAGAAGCTCGTGTCCCATGCCGGTGCCGCTCTCCTAGCGGAACTGGCCGATCGCAGCGGGGTTGACCGAGGCCATGTCGGCGGCCATGGAGGACTGCGGGATCAACTGGCACACCCACGATCCCGGTGTCGTGCTCACCCATCTGGCCATCGCCATCGCGGACGGGGCGGACTGCCTGGCTGACATCGCTGCGCTCAAAGAACAAGAGGATCTCTTCGGTCCGGTGGCTTCTGTGGCCACAGCCTGGCGAGCGGTTCATGCCACCGCGGTCTTCGAGCTGCGGGCCATCCCCCTCGCGTTGGCAACGGCCCGGGCGCGTGTGTGGGCGGCGGAGCCGCCCGTCGGCCCGATGATCTGGGACTTCGACTCCACCTTGCTCAACGTGCACTCGGAGAAAGAGGACGCCGCCCCCACCTACAAGCACGGCTTCGGGTTCAACCCCTTGGCGGTGTGGTGCGACAACACCAACGAGCCCCTGGCCGCCATGCTGCGCCCGGGCAACGCCGCCCCGGGGAACACCGACGACCACCTCGAACTGCTCGAGCAGGTGGTCCGCTCCGTGCCGCCCGCGTACGCACTGGGCCACGAAGAAGGCGACGATCCCGCACTGGTCCTCCACCCCGTCTTGGTCCGGGCCGACTCGGCCGGAGCCTCGCATCGCTTCGTCGAATCCCTCAGCATCGCCAACTTCGACTACTCGATTGGCTTCTCCATCAGGGGTTCTGTGCGTGACGCCCTCTTGCTCGCCCAAGAAGAGGACTGGGTTGGCGCCAAAGAACTCGGCGGACGAATCCGCCAGGGTGCTGAGGTCATCGAACTGAGCGAGGTCATCGAACTGGACGGTTGGCCCGCCGACATGCGGGTGATCTGTCGGAGGGAGCGCCCGCACCCGGGCGCCCAACTCTCGCTCTTCGACACCCAGGCCGGGTGGCGCCACACCTGCTTCATCACCAACACGCAAGGTGATGACATCGCCGCCCTCGAACTGCGCCACCGGGGCCATGCCAGAGTCGAAGACCGGGTGCGGGGCTGGAAGGCGTGCGGACTAGCCAACCTGCCTTTCGACGGCTTTTGCGCCAACGAGGCCTGGATGGCGGTCTCGCTCATCGCCGGGTCACTGTTGGCCTGGAGCCAGATGACCTGTTTCGACGGCGCCTTGGCCAAGGCTGAGCCCAAGACCCTGCGCTACCGCGTCCTGCACGTCGCCGCCGTACTCGCCCACCGCGGGCGTGACCTCGTCATGCGCCTCGATGAGACCTGGCCCTGGGCCAGCGAGCTCGCCACCGCCTTTACGCGTCTACGCGCCGCCTTCCCATAGCGAGGCGGGTCCCGGCGCCCGACCCGAAGCGATTCTGCAGGGCGTGACAACACCACAAGATTCAAGCGACCAGGTTCCTTCACGCCCCGATGCGCTCACAACGCCATCATCGCTCGACGGACCGATCAACGAGGCAGGGGTCGTCACGCCAGAGGCCGGATGAATGATCGAATGCCATGAAAGGGGGCCTCCCCCGGTGGGAACGTGGCTTCTCACCGGAAGCAACCACACGAAGGAGGCCCAGACACCATGTTGCACGCTGGACTGGATCTTTCAAGACGCCGCCTCGATGTCTGCCTACTGGACGAGGAGGGCTCGACGCTAGAGGAGCGGACCGCTCCTCCCGACCGCGACGGCCTGCGGAGCCTTGTGAGCACCGTGGCTCGTGACCATGGAGACCAGCAAGTTCTCGCGGTCGTCGAGTCGATGAACGGAGCGCGCTTTGTCCATGACACCTTGGAGCTCTACGGCTGGTCGGTTGAGCTGGCGGACGCGAAGAAGGTCAAGGGTCTTGCCCCGTTGGCCTGCAAAACAGATCGCATCGACGCGAGGGTCCTGGCCGAGCTCTCACGCAGAGACTTCGTGCCGACGATCTGGCTGCCCGGCCCCGAGACGCGCCAGGAGCGCGAGCTGGCGCGCTGGCGGCTCCACCTGGTCAAGCACCGAACGGCGCTGAAGAACCGTATCCATGCGAGCCTGCTCGCCTTCGGTCACCCCTGCCCGGTCTCGGACCTCTTCGGCCTCGAGGGCCGGCTGCTCCTCGACCGCTTGTCCTTCGAAGAGCCTTGGAAGGGTGACATCGAGGCAGCCGTGCGTCTCATCGACACCATCACCTTCCAGATCGAAGAGCTCGAAGAGGAGCTGAGCGTGGACGGAGCCGATCACCGCTACGTCCCGCTGCTCTGCACCGTGCCCGGCATTGGCCACGTACTCGGATACACCATCGCAGCCGAGATCGGCGACATCACTCGTTTCGCCACCCCGACCAAGCTCGTCGGCTACAGCGGGCTGTGTCCGCGCGTCTACCAGTCCGGCGAGAGCGACCACCGGGGGTCGTTGACCAAGAACGGCCCCAAGTACCTGCGCTGGGCGCTCATCGAGGCAGCCACCCACGCTGCGCGCCATCGCGCCTACGCAGAGCGTTATCAGCGCACCAGTGCCCGCCTCGGACGCAACCGCGGAAAGAAGATCGCCCGGGTCGACATCGCCCGCCGCCTCGCCGAGGCGATCTGGCACATGTTGCAGAAGAACGAACCTTTCGCTCCGGCAGGCGCCGCTTAGCCTCTGGCCGCGTGACGGCCCCCAATCGAATTGCGCCACCGGAACGAACCCACGCTCCCACCAGCCTGATCCTGCTTTCGAGCAGGCGATAGAGAGATGAGCACCATGGCTCGATTCAAGTGCGGGAGCAACGCACTCAGCGGCCGCAGCCGAGCTGCGGCTCGAGGACCATGATCGCTGACGACAATGTTGACTCGCACGGCGTCAAGGGCCCCCGATGGGGTCCCCTTCAGGGGACTCCGGGCTTCGCCCTCCGCCCTTGACGCCGGCTTTCCTCAGGGCCAACCAAATTGCCCCCTTGACAACCGGCCCCATTTCATAGAGAGGCTAGGGCTCCAGGGACGCCAACCGCCGGCGGAATCCGGCCACTGTCAACGCCACGACCGCGTCGTGGCCCCACTGCATGACGGGATGTGCGACCCGGCTCGCCATACGCATGGGGCGCTGCATCATCTCGACGGTCCAGGCGACCTCGACCCGGGAGCCCCCTTGGTTGTCGCTGATCTGGAGCTGTGCCTGTCCCTCCAGGTCGCCGTGCACCAGCGCGTCGATGCGCTCGCAAGGCTCACAATCGGTCAGCTCGACCTGGATGCGCATGCGATAGGGCAACGGGGGGGCGACGACGCCGTGCAAGACGGAGCCCCGGACGAGCGAGTCCCCCTCGAGCTTAAATTCTTCGAGCCACGACCACGAGCGCTCGAACTGGTCGACGTCCTCCATCGCGCGCCACAGCACAGGTGGACGCTGCTCGAACTCATAATGGCCACGGTAGGTAATGACCGGCCGGCGAGGCACCTCTTGGAGGTTAAAGGTTGGTCACTTGCCGGCCTCCACGGACGCGACGGGTTCGCGGAGCCCGGCGACCGTACCGCCGGCCAGCACCGGACCCGCAGTGTGCAGATGGCAGCGGACGGTGGTCCCGGCGGGCGTGACATAGGGCTCCGGCTCGAGCAGGGCACACATCTCCATGGCAAAGGGGCAACGGGAGCGGAAGCGGCACCCCCGTTGGCCGCCCGTCGCCTCGCCGACTTCGCCCCGCAGAAGGATCCGCTTCCGCTCGTGCTGCCGGGCCGGGTCGGGCACCGGGATGGAGGACAGCAATGCGGCCGTGTAGGGATGGGTCGGCCGCTCGTAGACCTCCTCCGCGTCACCCTCTTCGACGATCTGGCCCAGGTACATCACGGCGATCCGGTCGCTGATGTGACGGACGATGGAGAGGTCGTGCGCAATGAACAGATAGGCGACGCCCAACTCGTCCTGCAGCTCCGTCAGCAGGTTGATCACCTGGGACTGCGTGGAGACGTCGAGCGAGCTGACCGGTTCGTCGCACACGAGCAGCCGGGGCTCCAACGCCAACGCCCGTGCAATGGCGATGCGCTGGCGCTGCCCGCCGGAGAACTCGTGCGGCTGGCGCGACAGGATGTGTGACCCGAGCCCGACCTGGGCCAGGAGCTGCACCACCCGCTGCTCGCGCTCGGCTCTGCTGAGGGAGGTGTGAATGGCCAGGGGTTCGCCGACGATGTCGGCGATGCTCTGCCTGGGGTCGAGCGACGAATAGGGGTCCTGGAAGACCAGCTGCATCGTCTCCCGGTGCCGGCGGAGCGTCGGTCCCCGCAACGAGGTGATGTCCTTGCCGTCGACCACGATCGTCCCGGTGGTCGGGTCGATCAGGCGCAGGACCAGCCGGGCCAGCGTGGACTTGCCCGAGCCGCTCTCTCCGACCAGCCCCAGGGTCCTCCCGGCTCCGATGCGCAGGCTGACCTCGTCGACCGCACGAACCATCCCGTTGACCCGCCGGAGCACCCCGCTCCGGAGAGGAAAGTCCTTCACGAGTCCCGTCACCTTGAGGACCGGCGCTTCTGCCCCCGGGAGTGCTGTAGTCCCGCTCGCCGCGCCCGGATCCGTTCCGCTCGTGGGGTCGTCGGGCGGCCCGGACAGGACGAGCTCGTCCTGCCGGACACAGCGGGCCAGTGCGGTGGACCCACGACCGTCGCCCGCCGGCCCGGCCGTTGCCCGTAGGGGGACGGGTGCGCTGGTACATGCGTCCAGGGCGTAGGAGCAGCGGGGCGCGAAGCGGCAGCCGGTCGGGAACTGGTCCGGACGCGGCACCATGCCGGGGATGGCGTGCAACGGCGCGCCTCTCGGCGTGAGCTGCGGGATCGAATGGAGGAGGGCTTCGGTGTACGGGTGACGCGGACGGGTGAAGATGCCGGCGGCCGTCCGGTGTTCGACGATCTGGCCGGCGTACATCACCACGACGTCGTCAGCCACGTCGGCGATCACCCCGAGGTCATGGGTGACGAAGATCATCGCCATGTCCTCTTCGCGTTGGAGCGTGTGCAGCAATTCGACGATCTGCGCCTGCGTCGTCACATCGAGCGCGGTGGTGGGCTCGTCGGCGATCAGCAGCTTCGGAGCGCACGACAGCGCCATGGCGATCATGACGCGCTGGCGCATGCCGCCCGAGAACGCGTGCGGGTAGTCCTGGGCGCGGACGGCGGCCCGAGGGATCTCCACCCGGTCGAGCATCTGGACCGCGACCTTCCAGGCCACGGTGCGACTGAGCCCGAGATGCGTGCGCACCTGCTCGGCGATCTGGTTGCCCACGGTGAAGGCAGGGTTCAGGCTCGTCATCGGCTCCTGGAAGATCATGGCGATGTCGTTCCCGCGGATTTTGCGGAGGGCTGCCTGGTCGAGCCTGGTGAGCTCCCGCTGCTCGAAGCGGATGGAGCCGCCCACCCGCGAGACCCGGGGAGGCAGCAGTCCCATCACGGCGAGCGCAGAGACGGTCTTGCCGGAGCCGCTCTCCCCCACCAGCCCCAGTGTCCTCCCCCGCTGCACCGCGAAGTCGGCGTCCTCCATCACCGGAAGCCACCCCTGCCTGTTGAGGAATTCGATGCGGAGGCCTTCGACCTGCAGGAGCGCAGCCTCCGGCACGGGGGCCGCCGTCCCCACCTCGGGCTCCGACTTGGCCGTCGCGCCCAGGCGCGGCAGGCGCCGGCGCCAACCGCCCTGTTCACTGCCGACGAGGCCGCTTCCCGCCGGCCGCTCCCGACCCAGCGAGTCCCGCAGACCGTCCGCGACCAGGTTGAAGGCCAAGACCGTCAGCATGATGGCCAGCCCGGGGAAGATGACCGCCCACGGTGCGGAATTGATGAACTGAAAGCCTTCTTGCAACATGCCGCCCCAGCTCGGGATCGGCGGTTGTTCGCCGATGCCGAGGAAGCTCAGGCCGGCCTCGGTGAGCAGGGCGAAACCGAGGGCGAGGGCCAGCTGAATGATGATGGGCGACGCGACGTTGGGGACGACGTGGCGCGCCACCAGCCGCTTCGAGGTGGCGCCCAGGCTGCGCGCCGACTCTATGTAGGCCTCCTCCCTGACTGCGATGACCTCGCCCCGGAGCAGGCGCACGAAACTCGGAACGAACACGATGGCGATGGCAATGGATGCGTCGTTGACGTCGGCTCCCAGCAACCCCGCCACGGTCAGGGCCAGGATCAGCGGCGGGAAGGAGAACAGCGCGTCCATCGCCCGCATGATCACCGAGTCCACCGCGCCGCGGAAGAACCCGGCGATCAGGCCGAGCGGGATGGCCACGACCGCGGCGAGTCCGACGATTTCGAACGCCGCCCGCAACGAAATGCGCGCACCCCAGATGAGGCGGCTCAGGATGTCCCGGCCCAGGTCGTCCGTGCCGAGCCAGTGCGAAGCCGACGGCGCGGCGTTGACGGCGTTGATGTCCTGGGCGTCCGGTGGGTGGGGCGCGATCAGCGGGGCGAAGATCGCCGCGACGATCACGATAAGGAGAAAAACCAGGCCCGCGATGGCCCAACGCTGATGGAGGAACCGGACCCAGAATCCCGGGCGCCGTTCGGGCAGTTCGTCGGGGCTGTCTCCGGTCTCGGGAATCGCGGTGAGGCCGACGAACGGGTCGCCGGCGCCCGGCGGGCTCCACGTGCTCATGGACGCGCCCTCACGACAGGCGGACCTTTGGGTTCAGGTACGCGTAGACGATGTCGACGACGAGGTTGATGAGGACGAAGGCGGCGGCCACCACCAGGACCACCCCCTGGATTTCCGGGATGTCCTTGTCGTCGATGGCCTGAATGATGTAGGTGCCCAGCCCGGGCAGGGAGAAGATCTGTTCGATGATCAAGGTGCCGCCGAGCAGGTAGCCGAATTGGATGCCGATGACGGTGACCGCCGGGCTGAGGGCGTTCTTCAGCGCGTGCTTCCCGACCACCACGCGGGGCTTGAGGCCCTTGGCCACCGCCGTGCGCATGTAGTCCTGGTCCAAGGTGTCGATGAGCGCGCCGCGCACTTGCCGCGCGATCACCGCAGAACCGCCGATGCCGAGGGCCAGCCACGGCAGGAGCAGGTCCTGGAACCACTCGACCGGCGACTGGGTGAACGGCGTATAGCCGAGCGCGGGGAGCCAGCCCAGCTTCACGGCGAAGACGATCACGAGGAGCATGGCCAGCCAGAAGTCGGGGATGGCCACGGCGATGCTGGAGCCGACGGTCACCAGGCGGTCGCGCGCGGTGCCCTGGTGGAGCCCGGACACGATGCCCGAGGGGACGCCGAGCAGGATGGCGACGATCATGCCGCCGACCGCCACGCTCAGCGTGACGGGGAACCGGGCCGCGATGCCCGACGCCACCGTCTCGTTGTTGAACAACGAGTTGCCGAGGTTCCCGCCCAGTGCCGCCTTCAGCCAATGCCAGTACTGGGCGAAGAAGCCCTCGTTCAGGTGCAGCTGCGCGGTGATCTTGGCGATCTCCGCCGGGGTCGCCTTGGTGCCTCCCGCGAGGGCGATGGCGGGGTTGCCGGGGACGATGAGGATAAGCGAGTACACGCCCAGGGAGATGAGGAACAGCAGCAGAACGGTGATGAGCAGCCGCCGGGCTACGAAGGTCAGAAGGGAGCCACCGGACACGATCGTCGACGGCTAGCCCGTGCGGTGCACCACGGCGGCTACTTCTTTATGTAGATGCCGGCGAGGTTCGAACGGCACTGGCCGATCGGCGCGACCACGTTCCCTCCGACCCTGTTCTTGTTGTAGGCCACGATCGACGGCATGAAGACCACCGGCACCAGGAGGCCCTGCTGCAGCACCGTCTTGTCGATCTGCTGCATCAGCGGGCCCTGCAGGCTCGCGCTCAACGAGGCGTTGGCCTGCTCAATCAGCGGGGTCAGCTGCTGGTTCACCGACCCCAGGGCGTTGGCCGGGAAGCCCGAGGACTCGTAGAGCGCCTCGAAGGTGTTGGTGATGTCGGCGCCGTTGGAGAGCTCCTCGCTCAACAAGGCGTCGCCCTGCTTCTTGATGTAGACGTCCTGGAGGATGTCCGAACCGGGGATCTGCTGCAGGTTGGCGTGGAATCCGGACGCAGCCAGCTCCTGCTGGATCAGGGCGGCGGCGCGGGCGTACGTGGCGTCACCGGCCGGGATGATCAGGGTGAAGGTCACACCCTTGGCGTACCCGGCCGCCTTGAGCATGCTCTTCACCTTCGACGGGTTGTAGGCGTCGAACGTGCCGAGCGACTTCGAGTAGCCCGGCGACCACGAGGGAACGGGCTGGTACGCGGGCTGGCCGAGGCCGTCGAAGACGACCTTGTTGACGGCGTTCCGGTCCACGGCGTACTCGAGGGCGGCCCGCACCTTCTCGTTGGCGAACGGCCCGGTGTTCTGGCGCAGCTCTATGGACATGTAGTCGTAGGACTTGCTCACCGAGATCCCGACATTGGAGTCGCTCTTCAACTGCGGGTAGTTCTCCGGCTCGACCTCAATCATGTCGACCGCCCCCGAGGTGAGGGCCGTCGCCGCCTCGGGTCCCTGCGTCACCTGGGTGAAGTCCACGCCCCCGAGCGGATAGGCCTTCGAGTTCCAGTACTTGGGGTTCTTGGCCAGCACGATGGAGGAGCCCTGCCGGTAGCTCTTCAAGACGTAGGGCCCGGCCCCCACCGGCTGGGTCGACTGGCTCGAGAGAACGCTCGCCGGGTAGATCTGGCCGTCGACGTAGGTCATGGCCCACAGGAAGTCGCCGGCGGTCGGCTTGCTGAGGTTGACGACCACGGTCGACGGATCAGGCGTCTGGATGTTCGCAATGTCGAACAGCGAGGACCGCAGGGGGCTCGTCTTGGTGTGGTTCAGACTGGCCGCGACGTCGGCCGACGTCACCGGCTGGCCGTTGGAGAACGTGATGCCGGGGCGGATGTGGAACGTGACGGTCGAGCCGCTGTTGGAGATGGTCCAGCTCTGGGCCACGCCCCCGCCGATGGCGCTGTTCCCGGGCGTGGTCATCGACTGGTAGATGTTCGAGGTCACCGTGTAGGAGCAGTCGTTCTCCTCGGTCGCCGGGGCGAAGTCGTTGCTGAACTCGTTGTTGAGGTCGAACCCGTACTTCAGGACGCCGTTGGGATCGATGTTGGAGTTCGAGGCCCCGGCGGGCCCGCCGGCCGACAGGCTCTGGCCCAGCAGGGTCACCAGCGCGCCCGCGACCCCGAGGGCGACCGCGTTGCGCCGTATACGCCCCGGTCGACGGCCCCGGACCACAACAGCTCCGCGGGTGTGGCCCGGCCCCTGACCCTTGATCCTCATGTACATCCCCCCGGTTCGGTCCCGTGCACTCGCCGGCGACGGCGCCTCCAGTAGCGGGAATATAACCATGCGCTGACACTCGTGTCAGGTAGCCCTCGCCGGCGCTCTACTCCGAGCACCTCAGGCCCGCCGGTCCGGTCGTCAGTATCGCGTCGGTCTCGAAGTGAGCGGGGGCCGGCGGACATACCGAGTCCACTCTTAGTGCACGAAACTGGCGGCAGACGAACGGGGCCACGAGCACCAGCCACGCGCCGATCTCCACGACGATCAGGCTGATCATGAAGCCCTTGAGGCCCGCAGGCGGACTGGTGAACTGGTTCACGGTGTCCTGGCGGACGCCGTGCAGTGTGTAGCCGGCGACCGCGGCCGCGAAGTAGGCCGCCATCGCCGAGGCGGCTGCCAGGTTCACGGCAGAGCTCCACTGGCTGAACTGCACGAACGCCGCGATGAGCAACAGGGCGAAGGACTACAGGAGCGCGGCTCTGTGGGCGACATCGGTGTACGGGTGCGCCCGGTGCTCCGCGGATCGCAGGACCTGGTGGTACTTGAGCTCGCCCAGGAGCAGGGCCCAGAGGAACATGATCGCCGCGTACAGCAGGACGATCTTCGTCGCGCCATCCAGGTGCTCCATCGGTCGTTGTCGCTCCTCGTTAGGCCGGCACCGGCGAAGGTGGGGCGCCGGCAGGGGAGGTTACTCAGGTTCCCGCCGACCGGAACTAGGACCCCTGAACGTCACCGTCGGGTGGGCAGTAGTAATTCCGCCATAGCAACCGAGGGGGCCTTTGCCGCACACCAGCTCATATTTCTCGCCGGTGCCATCCTCCCGAACCCGGATGCGATTGTTCGAGGTATATCTGTCGGGCTGCTTCACCTCAAAGTTGTAGTCAGCGTAGGAGGCGCAAAACCCGCATGATCCACTGCTCTTGGCGACGAAAAGCAGAATGATGTCGTAGGTGGTGACCGGGTACGTGGTCAGTGTGAACGTTGCACCGTTCGTCGTTCGTGCACCAACCGGGAGTCGGGATGGAGGTCGCTTTCACCTCTGTGCCCTTGAGAACGGTGCGCTGGTCTACAACCCACGAAGTCTCAAGGTCGACGGTGTAATCCCCAACCTTGAGATGGGCATTGGCATGTTTTGAGCCATGGTGACCGGTGGACCCCGCGGTCTACAGTCTGGGGTGGCTCCGGAGATCCCCGGTCCGAAGACCATCACCGTCATCATCGTCATCGCCATCATCGCCATAACTCTGATCACGGCAGCAATGAACGTTGCGTGACAGCGTCCTTGTCCCACCTTCTCGTCGCCAGCGGCTTGGGCATTTCATAAGGGACGGCTGCACAAAAAATCAGGGTCTCAGCACTAAAAACGGGAGCCCCTGGGTGTTGCTCTGTGGCAACCGCGGTGCGAATAATGCGTTACCCGAGGTACGCAAACGGTTATTGGGAAGTTGTCTAGTGGTTCGAGCTAGGACGGCGCGAAGCAAAAGGCATAACGGCGCCTCGGTGGCAATGCTCATTGCGGGCGCAATGCTCAGCCGGATTCCGGTAAGACGAACCTGGCTGGTGCGCTTGGAAATAGGTGAAAGAGCTTTGTTCGGGGCACTGGCATATTGCCCCACCTCGCGGCCGGGGAGGTCCTAATGGCGACCGGATTGGCCAAGAGATTGACGCCGCGAAGATGAGGGGTCGCGGGAGACCTGCGAGGTGGGTCTTCCTTACCAATCGCTCACTCTTCCACTGGAATGATGGCGAGCCCGCACCGTGGGCGTGCTTCAAGAGGGGCACACTCCACGGCGAAGTGGACAGGTGAGACTCCGCCCTCACTATCGAGATGGGGTCTGGTATCCCGGCGTTGCACTCGTAGTCGCGGCGCTTGGGGTAAGTGGAGCGGTGTGGGCTTTCGCTGAGTCCAAAACCCCGCCGCCGACGCTTTCCGTCCAGCATGTGAACGGCACCACCAAAGTGCCCACCGCGATGACGAGTAGTCCCACGGCCACGACGAGTGTATTTGGCAAGACCATCACGGCGTCGCCTCCGTTAGGCCGTGGTAGCACGTCATCGCGGACGCCAATCCCATCCGTGCCTACTAGCGCGCTGCTGGCCATGCTGAGTAGACCGCCGGTGGCTGCGTCACCAGCAAGCGCCTCACCAGTGCTCATCCCGGTCCTGAGCACGACGACCACAACACCTCCGCCGACGACCACGACATCTCCACCGACGACCACGACACGTCCGCCAACAACCACGACAAGTCCGCCACGCACAACCACGACGACCGTACCGCCTACGACGACCACAGTTCCTCAAACGACGACTACGACGACAATTGTGCCCAACGCGTAGAACACAATCGTCCGCAGCTTGCGAGTGACCGCTACTCGGGCCTTGTACTCGCCCCGGTGCTCCGCGATCCGGAGCCATGGCCCACCACCCCGTTCGTAGCGCTACTTGTCCTCGACGACTACGTGCGTCCAGATGCTTGGCGGGACGGTGGGGTCTCCCGTGTTGGCATTGGTGAGCAACACCGGTAGCTCATCACCCCTGATATGGAAGATCGACCTCGTGCGGATGCCACCGCGACCGATAACCCATCAGATCCGTCGGTATACGCTGCCTGGGCTGATTCGGGGACGGAGGAGGTGACGTGTGCGTGTGAAGTGCGCGATGCCGATCGGCAGAGGTTGGCTCGCGGCCAACGCAGTTTTCCTTGTGATTCTGCTTGGTGCGGTGATTCTGCTTGGTGCGACGGGAAGCCCTCTTGCCAGCGGAGCGGCCGACATCAACACCTCATCGAGAAGCATCCCGGTCCTGCTCGGTAGCGGAGCATCTCCTCCCCCCACCCTTGGACACCCGATGACGGCTCTGACACCGCTCAGCCCGTCACAGCCACACAGCCATCCGCTAGATCGCGTCGGTGGGGATATTCCACATGACATTCCGACGAACTCCGCCCTGAACCTGTCGAGCAACTGGTCAGGCGAGTTGGACTCCGGTTCCGGCGCAACCTTTACGGATGTCGCTGGAGACTGGGTCGTACCGGCTGTCCACTCTTCGGCCATCGACACCGCTTCTGGCACATGGATCGGTATCGACGGGGTTTTCGCGCCATCACTGATCCAAACAGGAACGGAACAAAATAGCGGACCGGGCGGGACGCAGTACTACGCGTGGGTGCAACTACTCCCCGGCGCACCAGAAGTCATTAGCTCTGGCGCAGCTCCGGTAAGCCCAGGCGACACCATTCACGCAGCCGTGTCGGAGAGCGCTCCTGATACGTGGAACATCGTTTTCGACGACCTGACACAGGCATGGTCATTTTCTCGGGCGTTTACCTACAGCACCCCAGGACTTTCGGCGGAATGGATCGAAGAAGCACCAACGAGTGGCGGAAGTGTCAGCACCCTCGCCGACTATGGATCGGTGACATTCACAAACCTGGGGATAGGCGGAACCGGACTCTCTTCGGCATTCACAAACCCGATCTATATGGACGACCAATCGGGGGCGATCATTTCGTACCCGGCGGACTTGAACACGACGCCCCCGGCCTCATTCTCTGTCTTCTACGGATCGCCACGACCGCAAGTTACGTCGGTGAGCCCGAACGGCGGGGGAACTTCGGGTGGGACTACCGTCACCATCGGCGGCAACTTCGTGACCGGCGTGTCCTCGGTGGACTTCGGAGGTGTTTCGGCTCCATTCACTGCTGATGTGGCCAATGGAACGGTCAGCGCGTCCTCGCCGGCGCACCCCCCGGGTGTCGTGGACGTCACCGTCACCACGCCGGGGGGAACGAGCCAGCCAACGAGCGCCGATCAGTTCACCTACGGCCACGGCTACTGGCTGGTGGGTTCCGATGGCGGCATCTTCTCCTTCGGCTCGGCGCAGTTCTACGGCTCCATGGGCGCGACACACCTGCAGCGCCCGGTAGTCGGCATCGTGCCGACGCACAATCGGGGCGGATACTGGCTCGACGCGTCCGATGGCGGTGTGTTCAGCTTCGGCGACACCCAGTTCTACGGCTCGATTCCAGGACTGGGCCTCCACCCGGCGGGCTCGGGGCTACCCAACTCGCTCAACGCGCCTGTTGTCGGCATGGTGCATAGTCACGACCAGGGCGGCTATTTCATGGTGGCCTCCGACGGCGGGGTCTTCGCGTTCGGTGACGCCCACTTCGCCGGCAGCTGCCCGGGAATCGGCATGTGCTCGGGAGCAGCAGTCGCAGTGATGCCAGATGCCTCGGGCAACGGCTACTGGCTCATCACGCAGAGCGGCAACGTCTACACCTTCGGCGACGCGCCCTACCTGGGAGGGCCCGGACTCCAGTCCTCCCCTATCACCTCGGCTGTTCCCACGCCGTCTGGTCACGGGTACTGGATCCTTGACGCCGACGGGCAGGTATTCGCCTACGGAGACGCCATCTCGATGGGCAACACCCCGCCCGGGTCTACCGGTGGGCTCAACCCGGCGAGCGCCATCTTCGCTACCTCCGACGGTGGCGGTTACTGGGTGTCCGACGCTCAAGGCAAAGTGTTCACCTTCGGCGACGCACCGAACGACGGTGACATGTCCGGGACGCGCCTGAATGGCTCGATCATCGCGGCCAGCGGTTCGTAAGTCCTTACCGGTAATACTCGACGTTCGGAGCCGTCTCGACGAGGCCGATTCTCTTTTTTCGTCGATCCAGGAGACCCTGTGGTACCCGTCGGCGATGTCACCACCATCATTTGTGGACACGACGAGCACGGCACCCGTCGCCGGGCCAACGACACCTTGCGCGCCCGTAGGGCTGACGGGGCTGCGGAAGTTTGGCCGGCACAGGCCCAGACTCTCCAACATCGGTTGCCTCGTGG
This sequence comes from uncultured Acidimicrobiaceae bacterium, assembly GCA_963834405.1. Taxonomy (GTDB): domain Bacteria; phylum Actinomycetota; class Acidimicrobiia; order Acidimicrobiales; family RAAP-2; genus Bog-473. Next base: position 1,233,656 of record CAWIBX010000007.1, read on the forward strand.
CGAAAACCATCGACTCTCCCGTGTCCGGGTTTGGCCCCTTTTGGTCTCCGTGGCGTACCAGCTCGACCCCTTCGGTGACGTCCCCTTGCGCATCGGAGCCGCTCACGCCTGACCCTTCGAGCTGCCGACACCAAACTGCTAGCTTCGGTCGTGCGTCCGCGACGAAAGAGGGGGGGATCAAGACGACCGGCGTGGTAGCTCCTCGTTTGCGAGCCTTTCTTACCGCAGGGCTCCTGTTGCCTTTGTTGGCATTGCTGGCCTGCACGCCAACTCCTGCGTCGGCGGCCACCGACTCCATTTCTGCGGTCGTGCAAGTGTGCATCTTGCCTTCCGGGCCCTCCTGCGACCCGACCCAACCGATCAACGGGGCCGACTGGGCGGCCTTGTCCACCACGGTGTACGGCTCTCAAGTGTGGTGGCGGGTCGTGGTCACCAACACCGGCACCGACCCGCTCACCAACATCAGCGTGAGCAGTTCGCTGCCAAATTCGGGATCGTCGCCGACCGACTGTGAGGGGCCGGTGCCCGTGCCCGGGAACTCCTTGGCCGCGGGTACGTCATATGGGTACGAGTGCCAGACCACCAATGTCACCCCGCCGACGACCCTCACGCAGACGGTCAGGGCCTCCGGGGATCCCCCGTCGGGGCCGCCCGTCACCTCCACGACTTCTGCCCCGGCGATCGTTGAACCCCCGTTCGGCTACTGGCTGGTGGGCTCCGACGGCGGCATCTTCAGCTTCGGATCGGCAGGCTTCCATGGCTCAATGGGCGGGATCCCGCTCCAGCGTCCCGTGGTCGGGATCGTGTCGACGGCAGACCGCGGGGGCTACTGGCTCGACGCGTCCGACGGCGGAGTCTTCAGCTTCGGCGACACCCAGTTCTACGGCTCCATTCCTGGTCGGGGCATCCACCCAGCCGGCTCCGGTCTGCCCAATAGCCTGAACGCCCCGATCGTGGGCATGGTGCCCAGCCGCGATCAAGGCGGCTATTTCATGGTGGCTTCTGACGGTGGAGTCTTCGCCTTCGGTGACGCCCACTTCGGAGGATCGTGCCCGGGCATCGGCGGGTGCTCGGGAGCTGCGGTCGCGGTCATGCCTGATGCGTCGGGCAACGGCTACTGGCTGATCACCCAGAGCGGAAGCGTCTACACCTTCGCAGACGCGCCCTATCTGGGCGCGCCGGGGCCCCAGTCCTCTCCAATTACCTCAGCCGTCGCGACCCCAGATGGGCACGGCTATTGGATTCTCGACGCCGACGGGCAGGTTTTCGCCTACGGCGACGCCACGCCGCTGGGCAACGCACCGGCTGGTGCGACCGGTGGGCTGAACCCGGCCTCCGCCATCTTCGCCACCTCCGGCGGTGGCGGCTACTGGATCGCCGACGCGCTCGGCAAGGTGTTCACCTTCGGTGACGCCACCAATGACGGCGACATGTCCGGCACCCACCTCAACGGGCCGATCATCGCGGCCAGCGGCTCGTAGCCAGTCGTCGCGGACGGGACTCGCAAATCGAACCAGGGGCAGGAGGCCGTGCGTTAGCCAGTCGCGTCGCCCCTGGCTCTTGTGTGTCCCAGAATCCTCGCTGCCGGCTCGGGGTGACCAGATCCTCGTCGCATTGATTCCTATAGCGCCAGGAGGACGCCGTGAGCCGCCTTTGGCCTGATGCTTTGCTAGTCCCAGTCACTGACTCGCATACCTCGGCGCCACACCAGGACTCCGGCTCAAGGTCAGATAACCGGTAGGCTTCGGGCGTCCCCGAGCACCGTTCGGGGACGGCACTTGGAGCGGCATTAGCGGTCTCTAAGAACTCTGCTGCTGCGCCAGCGCCTGGCGTGAGCGAGCGCCCCCGCCCCGCGCGCCCCGGCCCCCGTCCCCGGTGGGGCCTCCCGCTGGCCTCGTTCCCGGTGCGCGGCGTTTCCGTTCCGTGCGCGGCCCTGGACCCCTCTCCCTTCCACAACGAGTTGGCGCTGAGGGACTCGAATCCCCGGCCTGCTGGTTGTAAGCCAGATCGGACTGAGCGCTGTGCTAGCAAAGAGAGGCGCAGGTCGCGACAGAGCGAAATGGCATAACCATCGGGTGTAATCACTCGATGCTCCCGTGCCAGGTGTTATGACCAGCTAGGGCCGCAGGGTCGAAGAGGTCTTCAATACGGCGGGTGTAGGTCCGTGAACATCGGAAAATGCCGCACATTACGAGTGAGCAGGCGGGATCCAGCGCGGATGGCGGTCGCAGCGATTGCGAGGTCTGCACTATCGATCGCGTGATGGCCGGCAAGCCACTGCCGGCCGAGGGCACCCGCCTCCTCGGCTATCTCGGCATCCACCGGGTGCCACACGAGGCTGGACAGAAGTGCTCGAGTACCGCCTTCCTCCTGTGGTCGCATGCCCGCGAGGATCTCCAAGCGGGTGATCTCACTTGCGTGCAATGGAGCGGCGTCGCGCTCGGCCTCGAGGACTTCGCCAGCCCCTGGATGACCCCGCAGATAGTCGATCAACACGGATGTGTCGACCAATGCCGTCATTCGCCGTGTTGCGAGAGCCGCGATCCGGAACGCAGGCGATCCACCCAGGCCTCGCCATCCGTGCCCCGGTCCTCCCATGAACCGAATGCCCGACGCATGGCGGCGAGGTCATCATCACTGGAGCGCTGCACGCCGTAGACCGTCTCAACCGCGTCTCTGATGAGGGCGGATACAGACCTACCGGTTCGTGCCGCTTCGGCATCGAGCGCTCGCCGCTCCTCCGCGGTCAGGGAGATCTGCGTTCTCAACATGATGTAAGTATACATCACCACCTTGACAGCTGCGGCACTTGTCGCAGCTGATCTTCCAAAGGCCGGTAACCGCCGACCATTCGGTGGGTAGGGCGTTCGACTCGCATTCCCAACTCGGGGGTCTCGCGGCATCGCACCTGGTCGCAGGGCATCGCCGCCCACGCCGCACCAGTGGTGGTAGCCGTTGGGGAACCGAAGAAAGGACGAAATGGGACGACGTAGCCGCCGTCGCATCCGCGACGGTTTGCAGCCACCGAAGCGACCGAAAGCGTGCCCGCAGTCGGTTGGCACGATCAGCAGGATCGAGGATCGGTTCGTCTGCGCCCTTGGAAAGTTCGATGTCGGCCAAGGAGATCAGGCCGGCGCCGAGCTCGCTGCGCTCACCGAATGGTGGGCGGAAGGAGTCGGTCAATCGGCGGGTGTCACGCCGGGACTCGTCCCGGCCTTGGTCTGCTCGTACCTCTGCGGCGAGATTGACCAGGCGTGGGAGCGCGGATGGCAACCGGCCGACCTCTACCGGGTCGTGGCCCGCCATGCGAGCGTGCATCACGCGCATCTTGCAGTCGTCGCCGTTGCCGAGCAGTCCGAGACCTATCGATCTCGTCAACGGGTCCTTCCCGCGTGGTTGGGACAGCTCGACGAGATTGGAGCGGTCCTCCTATGGGGTCCGGCCGACGACCACCTCGCACACTTTGCGCAGGAGCGTGGTCTCAGCCGTGCGGCACTTTTGCGAACCGCCATGGAACTGATCGTGATGCTGCACCACGTGCCTGTCATACCGCTCCTCGTCCCACCGCCTTCACAATGGGACCGTTCAGCGGCTCTCGACGCCGCGCTGGGGTGGCGGCCGGAAACTCGACAGGCCGAGGAGCGCCACCTTGAGCGGATCCGTGCGCTGCTCGCCAAAGCCGAATCCACGGAGTTCGACGAGGAGGCCGACGCCCTCACTGCGAAGGCCCAAGAGCTCATGACGCGCCATGCGATCGACCACGCTGTTCTCGCTGCTCACGGAGCCGGACGGAGTTCCGGAGAACAGCCGTCGGCGATACGAATCGGCATTGACGATCCGTACGCTCAGGCAAAGGCAACCCTGCTGTCGATAATCGGCGAGGCTTCCCAGTGCCGCGCCGTCTGGAGCAAGGACCTTGGGTTTTCGACCGTTTTTGGATTCGCGGGAGATCTCGCTTCCGTGGAGCTGCTTTACACCTCCCTGCTGCTTCAGGTGAGGAGCGCCATGGTGCGCGCGGGTGATCGTGGCAAGCGGGCACGAAGCGGCGCGTTCAGACGATCGTTCCTTCTCGGTTTTGCAAACCGCATCGGCCGACGACTCGAAGAGGCTGCCAGCGCAGCCGTGGCGGATGCGGTCGAGGAGCGAGGCCGCGCGCTTCTCCCCGTCCTGGCCGAACGCTCTTGTTGCGTAGAGGAGTTTCGCAACGAGGCCTTTCCGGACTTGGCCCACAATCGGATCACCATGGGTGATTGGTCGGGCTGGGCCTCCGGTGTGGCAGCAGCCGACGCGGCTGTGATCTCACGATGCGTCTCGACTCGCTGCGCAACCTCCTCGGCGTCTACGAGCACTCGATCGCCGAGCTCGACGCGCACATCCACGCAGAGCTCAAGGCCGACCCCGGTTATCGGGCCCTCATGACCCTGCCCGGTGTGGGCAAGGTCATCGCGCGATCTTCGTGGCCGAGATCGGCGACGTCAGCCGCTTCGACTCGGCCAAGAAGCACTGCAGCTGGGCCGGGCTCACCCCCAACTTCCGCGAGTCCGACGAGGTCGTGCGCCGCGGGGCGAACACCAAACAGGGCTCACCGCTCGTGCGCTGGGCGGCCATAGAAGCCGTGGGCAACTACCGGGCCAAGGGCAGCGAAAAGCTACGCGCCGACGACAAGCGCATCGCCCAGCACGCCGGCAAGTACAAGGCCCGGGTGGCGGTCGCCCGCAAGCTCTTGACCCTCGTCTTCTATGCACTGCGCGACGGAGAAGTCCGATGCCTCGAGACCGCCGCCTGAGTCTCGGCCACGGACCGACGCGAGCTCGACGTACGCCGTGGCCCACCGACTCCGGTGTGGCCGTCGTTTCTGATTGAGCCCGTCGGGACGTGGCCGAACCCCATCATGTGCGGAGATCGACGAATGAATGGCTGGCTGCCCACGGGAGCGTGACAGAACCCGAGCAGTGATGGGAACTCGCAACACCTCGAAATAGCGGCGTCCTCGAACAGGATGCGCCGGTCGCCGCCGGCGTCAACGCCACAGCCTTCGGCGGGCATCGCCCGACGTTGACCCCGGCGCCTCGTCGGCGCGCGCCCTCGTGCAGGACGCCGATGGGTCAATCAGGAACGATCGACGGAAAAAGACTCTTGATCCGGCCCCGCCCCTTCATGTACGGCGTACTGGGGCACCACCTTGCCCTTGGATCGGATTGATCGTTCCTTCCGATGCTTGGGCTTGATCCGGTTTGACGGACAGGTTGGTTGTGTTGATTATGCGGCTTGAAGGTCGGCGTTGTGGTGGACAGCTTCGTATTGGGCGGGACTGAGGTAGCCGAGCGTCGAGTGCAGCCGACGGGTGTTGTACCAGCCCTCGATGTACTCGAAGACAGCGCGTCGAAGTCCAGTCCTCGTCGGCCATGCGCGCGTGTCGATGAGTTCGCGCTTGATGGTGGCGAAGAACGACTCGGCGACCGCGTTGTCCCAGCATTCACCCTTGCGACCCACCGAGAGGACGACGCCGTTGGCCCGGGCCAGCTCGGCGAAGTCTCCGCTCGTATATTGACAGCCCCTGTCCGAATGGAAGATGACGCCTTCTTCGGGTGTGCGGTGTTCGAACGCCATGGTGAGGGCGTCTTGGACCAGCTCGGTGCGCATGTGATCGGCCAGGGCCCAGCCGACAACGCGGCGGCTGGCCAGGTCGATGACCGTGGCCAGGTAGGCCCAGCCCTCCCACGTCGAGACGTAGGTGATGTCGCCGACGTAGCGCCGGTCGAGTTCGGTGCACGGCCCGAAGTGGCGCTGGATGAGATCGCGCGCCAACTCGGCATCGGGGTCGGCCACGGTGGTCTTGCGCCAGCGCTTCTTGCACCGGCCCTCGAGGCCGGCCTGGCGCATCAGCCTGGTCACCTTGCGCTTCCCGCAGGCCACGTGGCGATGCAGGAGCTCCTTGTGGATCCGCGGGGCGCCATAGGTTCCCTTGGACTCTTTGTGGATGGCCGTGATCTGCTCGAGCAGCTCGGCGTCGGTGACCTCTCTTTGCGACGGGACGCCATTGCGGCGCTCGTAGTAGGCGGACTTGGAGACCTCGAGCAGCCCACACGCCTTGGCGACGCTGTGGCCTGCGACTTTTTCCGCCTCGATGAAGGGGTACAGCTTCATCGGGTCTCCTTTGCGAAAAAAGCTGTCGCTCGCTTGAGCACTTCGACGTCCTCGCGCAAGGAGCGGTTCTCCCGGCGCAAGCGACTGAGCTCGGCCCGCTCCTCGGTGGTCAGTCCCGGGCGTTCGCCCTGGTCGATCTCCGCTTGTTTCACCCAGCTGCGCACGTTGGTCTCGGTCAGATCGAAGTCCCTGGCCACCTGGCCGATGCTGCGATCGCCGCGTCGACACAGCTCGACGATCTCAGCCTTGAACTCCGGAGTGAACGAGCGCCGCGGACGCTGCCTCCTCTTCTCCATGGTCTCCATTTTGGACATCCTCTCTGGGGCTGTGCCCCTGATGGTGGATGTCCGTCAGACCGGTGGAAGCCCAGCTGTCAGATTCGATAAGTCAGGAGGGCCCGACCCGAGCGACCGGCCTCGGACCGAACAAGCTCGAGCGTTTGTCGATGCCTGGCGCCCGCAAATGGCGCTTTACCGCCGCCCAGAATGATGGGGTGAACGATCAGCCTGAGTTCGTCTATCAAGCCCTCGTTCAACAGGCTCGATACGAGCGCTGGGCCCCCGATCACGTAGATGGCGCCACCCGGCTGCTCCTTAAGAAGCCGGAGCTCATTGACGTCACGCATGAGGCGAGCTGTCTCCCATTTCGGTTCGTCGAGGGTGGTCGATAGAACGTAGTGCGGCGTTCGCTGAGTCCACTGCGCATACTCGACTTCGCCCTGCGTTGCCTCACGCCCCAACATCGCGGTGCCGCTTTTCGGATCTGCCGCGATTGAGCCCCATAGCTGTTCGTAGCCAGGGTACGTTCCGCCTCCGATGACGGCCGCGTCTGCGTCTGGGATCAAGGCGAGCGCGTCATTCCACGCATCCACCCAATCGACCGCACCGTCGGCTCCCTGCATGTAGCCATCCAGCGACATCTGCAGCGCTGCAATTGCGACCCGACATTCCTTGCTCACGAGTCTCTCCTTCTATTAGATGTTTTCATCTCGTCGCTCGACGGCAAGCGCGCTATGTTGTCCTCGCTTGTGACCGGGTTGCTCGAATTCGCGTTCCGCACAGAGCCGATCTCGCTGTGACGGAGATGTCCGAGAATGCGCGGTAGCAGAATGTTGGCGCCCTGCCCTGGTTGTGCCGAACTGTCCCATCGTCGCGGCGTTCGGTGGCACCCCAGATGCCATCCTGTCTCCAGCCGCTATCACGGCCCGCCAGCACACGACACCATCTCGTTATCCCCCAGATAACGCTTGTTGCAATGTTGCATCGTCGGCCTGGGCTGACTGACACACATGGTTGGCGGTCAGAGCGTCGGAATAGCTCGTGGACGGAACGAGTCCATGACTTCCGAGGCCAGCCGAAATATCCGACAGAAGGACCTGGGTTTCGTTAACACAGTTGTTGAGTTCGAAGGCGACTGTCTGGGCATCCTGTAGCGCAGGCGCCAGGGCCGGATTCTGGTAGAGCGCCCGTTCATTCTGATTTGCAAGTGCTGAGAGCTGGCTGTGGAGGCTCGATACCTGGTTATGAAGTGACTTCACCTGAAGATCGGTGAGATAAAGAGTCGTCGTTAAAACTCCATGTGTGAGCACTTCGGCGTGATCTTCGCTCATCCACCGGTTGGCTGCGGAGTGCTCCTGAACGGCGTAGGTAATGGCTGCGCCAAGGAGTACCGTTAGGGCACACATCGCAGCGATAAGCCAAGGACTGCGGCGTTGATGGACGATAGTGGGAGTCGGAGCGACCGAAATGGCCCGGCCTTCTGCTCCTATTTGCGCTTGGAAGACCACTGGTTCGTTCCCAAGGTATCGACGCCGAGAGATCAAGATCGGACCCGCCTCACTCGACACGTTCTGCTCTCGTTTGGCAATCACGCCCTGGTCGAGCGGTTGGATGTCGCCGTGTGACGCCGTGACTGAGAGACCGCTCGGCGAGGATCCTTCGGTCGATTCGACCCCGTCGTTTCTGACGAGGTGAGTCGCCGAACCGTCAAGGTCGAAATACCGTTCTTGGTTGCGCCCCGATGGATCAGGCCGCCAGCCCGACTGATTCCCCATCGCCAACCTCCTTCCCCTGAGGACTCAATGGAGCCGCCTTCCCAAAAGCTGCTCACAGCTGCTCGTAAGTCTGTTCACAGCATTGCTCGATCTGACGGCCTGGGCTCGCAGGGGGACCTGCGGCAGGTGCCTGAACGGGACTAACGGTCAATTCGAATCGCCGCCGATCCGGCGAACTGGGACATCACCCCTCACATTCCGCCCGGTTTCGGCACGTGCAGGGTGGCCGCCCGTTTCGACACCTCTGCGCATTACCGGGCGGTTCAGCCCTCGACGGCGAACAGTCGCCATGGGCCCGGAACGCCCTTCAGGTCGTACTCCCCCCGGTCTGACAGCGTGAGACCGGACCCGGCGACGAGGTCGGCCACCGTGCGCGAAACAAACACCTCGCCCGCTCCGGCTGCGGCGCCGACCCGCGCCCCGATGTGAACTGCAAGGCCGCGGAGCCCCTCGTCTGATTGTTCGACCTCTCCGGTGTGGACACCAGCTCGGATCCGCAGCCCGAGAGAATCAACACTGTCCCGAATGGCACAGGCACATCTGATTGCCCGCGCCGGGCCGTCGAAGGTGACGAAGAAGCCGTCACCGGCCGTGTCGACCTCAATACCTCCATATCGCTTCAGTTCCGAACGGACGGCCTCGTGGTGGGCGTCAAGCAACTCGGCCCACCGCTGGTCACCTTCGGCTACGGCGCGCTGGGTCGAGCCAACGATGTCGGTAAAGAGCACCGTGGCAAGGATCCGGTCGATCTCAGGAGCGGGCCGGGAGCCAGTCAAGAACTCGGCGATCTCGGCCATCGCGTCGTCCGACGTTGCCAGAAAGAAATCAGCCCCAGGTAACTCGACGAACTTCGCACCATCGATGCGTTCGGCAAGGTAGCGGCCCATGGCGATGGGAATGAAGAGATTCTGGTTGTGGAGGACGAGTGTGGGCACCTGAACTAGGGGCAACGCTTCACGCGCGTCGAAATTCTCGAAGCTGTAGCGGATCTGGGCAGCCGCACTCTTCGGCGTTGCCGAGGCTCTGGTCATGCGCGCCAGCCACTCAACGAATTCCGGATCTTGAACTCTGCTTGGGAACTCGCCCTGGACGAACTCGGGCGCGCCCCAGGCCGATCTGAGCATCTCCACCATGGTGTCGGCCACCTCCGGGGCGATCCCAATGGGGTAGTCCGGCGCACTTGCCATCCGGGCTGTGGTGTTGGCAAAGATCAGCGCACTCACCCGTTGGGGATGCATCGCTGTAAACAACAGCGCCAGTCCCCCGCCATCACACTCGCCAAGGACCACGGCCTGTTCAGATTCCGTCGCATCGAGTACCACCCGGACATCGTCTGAAAAGTCTTCCCAGGTCGGAAATGCATCGCCGGAAACAGGTTCTGAAGCACCGGTGCCTCGGCGGTCGAAGAGGATCAGCCTGCTCATAGAGGCCAAGTTCTTGAAATACTCGGCGAAGACCGGGGACTCCCATTGCATGTCGATGTGCCCAAAGCCCCTAACCCAGATCAGATCGGGCGGACCTGTGCCCATGATCTGGTAAGCCATCTCGGCACCACCAACGGTCACGTACCTCGTCGCCGGGCTCTTCATCACACGAACAGTCTGACCGACCGACTACCCAGAACCAACACCTCAAAGGCGCTGAGCCTCAACGAAGGAGCCTTCCATCAACGCTCGCGCAGACCCGGCGTTGATGTGGAACGGCCTGTCAACCCCCCGCGCGGAGGTCCCTATCACTGTTTTTGGCCGCGACGCACCAGCGGTGCGGCGCTCGATCGCTCTTGAGCAGTCGGTGGGGCCCGGCGTCAATACGGAGCGCCCGCAGCCCGAAGGGTGAGGACGAACGGTGTTGACACCGGGGAGGAGGCTGCTACTCGTCGCCCCGTGCGAAGGACGGTGGTGGTCGGGCGAGCCATCGACGACGCGCCGGAGCGCAGTGGATCGGAGAACCGCCACGATGATGTGCGCGTATCGAAATCGCAGTAAAGCCATTCGCAGGTGGTTGCCTCTGAATTGGGGCGCCCGTGACATCGTCAGAACGAGCGATGGTGGGCTGAACGCCGGCGAGGATCGGATCTGCTGCGGCGGTGCTCCGGCGCGTCGTGGAGGGTTCGATCAGACGCGGCGCCGATCGCGCGCTGGTCGACGGGAAGACCACGATGTCAGACCTCGGCCACCATCTCGGCCCAGAGGAACCCGGCGAGCTCGCGGGCGATGGCGGCGGCCACGACCGAGCGCGCGTTCTTGTGGGCGGCGAGTTGGCGGAAGCGCCGCGACAGGCGGACCTGCGCGGCCCACGAACGGGCCACGGTCTCGGGCGGCACACCCACTTGGCGCTCTCTGATGCCGACGCCCAAGTTGGGGCTGTGCTGGTAGGCCCAGGCCGCTTCACAGAGCTGGCCCCGCAGGTGGGCGTTGCCGGCCCGGGTGATCGAGTCCCGACGCTGGGTGAGCCCCGTCGAGTTCTCCCCGGGCACGAGGCCGGTGAAGCTCATGAAGCCTCTCGCCCTGGGGAAGCGACGCCAGTCGAACACCTCGGCGGCCAGACAGAGCGCGCCGATTCGGGTCACGCCCCGGTAGGCGGCCAAGCGTTGCACTTGGTCAGCAAAGGGACCTTTTGTGCACCACGGCAGGAGATCGGCCTCGACCGACTCGAGGGCGGTGTCGCGCAGCTTCACCGTCGCCAGGTAATGGGCGTACGTCGTGGCAATAGCCGGGTCGTCGAAGGACAACGTGGCCAGCCAGCGTCGGTGGCGTTCGGTCCACGGCGACCCTCCCCGCCACACGACACTGTGACGAAGGAGCAACCCGCTCAACCGGTTGCGGGCCCGGGTGAGATCTTGGACCATGTCACCGCGCGTGCGACAAAGATCGCGCACTCCCTCTTGGGCGGGCGTCGGGATGGCGATAGGAGTGAGCTCACCGGCCCGGTGTAACCCCGCCAGTCGCCTGGCGTCTCGGCGGTCGGTCTTCACCCGGTCGCCCGGGCCCTTGGGGATGAGGGAGGGGGCCACCACGTCGCAGCGCACCCCCATCGAAGTGAGCAGGCGTTGGAGGTCATAACCGGTCGGGCCCGCTTCGTAGCAGGCCCAGATCTCCCTGGGCTTGCCGAGCCGTTTGACCAGGCGCCGGACCGAGTCGGTGTCGTGGAAGATCTTGTCGACCTCGGCGGTGTCGCGATCGGGCGACAGCACCGCCACCGCGATCGAGTCCTTCGAGACGTCCATCCCCAGGTGGACGAACCCTCGGTGGGCAATACTGGACACGGCTGGCTCCTTCCTTCCGTATGTCGGCTCCGTTCACTGCACAAGTGAATGATCCACGTAAATGCGGATGCCGGAGGAGCCGGCCGTTCCATACTGAATCGGGGTCAGTCTCCCGTTAGAGAGACCGGATCGACCCGGGGTCGTCGCGGAAGGGATTGGGAAAGCAGGGGTCGTCCATCTCAAGAAGCTCCCTCAAATTGTGCTCCCAATGAGGCCTGCTGCAGTGCACGGGACCCAAATAGAACGGAACGGCGAAAGCAGTGAAGTCGCCATCGTTGACCGCTACGAGCGTGCCGTTCGGGGTGAGGGTCCCTGGATCGGCGATCCGCAGGTGGACCGTATGCTCGGCAGCCGCCTCGGAGTATTCGGTCCGCGTGTCTTCGTCAAGCCCATCACAATCATCGGGATGGAGAATGACGTGGGTAACGGCCACGTCGAAGAGCATTGCTGATCGAGTCGCACCCCGCCAGGGCAACGGTCAACCGCTCCTTGCTGGCTATGTGCCCGCCTCCCGGGGGCATTCACCCTCAGCACGGGTCGACGCGCGCTATGGGACGCCTGCCGCTCGCCAAATCCGTCGTTCGAGGCGGCATTGAGGCCGCATCGCATCCTCGGCGTCGATACCCATCGGGTAATCGGTCGGTCGCCCGCAGCGCTGGGCAGTTCTACTTCGCCGCGCATATAGATGGCTCGAGGGTCGGCTCGGCCATCGCTCATGCAGTCAGGTCGCCTTAACCTCCCGGCGGTGTGGCCAGCACCACCCGGAACCGCAGGTAATCACCCTTGACCCAGCGTCGGGAGGGGCCGAACCTGGAGACTGTGAGCGTCCTCTCCCCATGCGAGGCCGGCTGATGCGGGGGGTATGGCTTCGGCTCCGCACCGAGTCGCGCGCCAGGTGGAAGGCGTGGGTGGCGATGGGCCTGCTTCTGGGCGTCATCGGCGGAGCCGTCCTGACCGCTGCGGCCGGCGCACGACGCACTGACACCGCATACCCGCGCATGCTGCAGTCGGATGGAGCCCCGGACCTCCTAGTCGCCCCCAACAACACGGGACTGGACGGCTACTACAGCGCTCTCTCGCGGTTGCCAGAAGTGCGTTCCCTATCTGTGGTGCTTCTCTACGGAATCGGGCTGCCAGCTTCGGGAGGAACAGTTGACACGAATGTCCAGGTAGAAGGCAGCACCCAGTTCTCCGGCGTGTACGGCGACAAGGTGAAGGTGCTCCAGGGGCGTTTGTTCGACCCCAACGATGCCCGAGTGGCCATGGTCGACGAACAGCTCGCCGAGCGTGACCACCTGAGACCGGGGAGCACCCTGCACCTGCTCGGGATCCCCAACGACCAGAGCGGCAATCCGGACGTTTCTCGCGCCTTTCCTATGTCGTTCCGGGTCAGCGGCATCGCCGCCTTCGACGACCAGATCGTGCCAGCCAATCGCGCGAACGGATACCCGAGGGTACTGCTGACCCCAGCCTTCTTCCGGCTGCCTGCTTACAAGGGACTACATGGGTCTGAGGGAGGCGCCGTCACTCTTCGCGCCGGGGCGAACAGGTCCGCTTTCTTGCGCCAAACGAGCTCATTGGCTTCTTCCCCCCAGTTCTCGTCCAGCACCGGAGGACAGGTCTTCGTAGGAGACCTCGACGCGCAGGCGGCTGCGACCGAACGGGCGATCCAGCCCGAAGCGATTGCCCTCGCCATCTTCGCTGCCCTGGCCGGGCTGATCGCGCTGGCGGTCATGTCCCAGCTCATCGGACGCCAGGTCCTCCTCGATGCGAGCGAGCATCCTGTTTTGAGTGCGCTCGGGATGAGCCGCCGTGACCTCGTCGTGTTGTCGCTCCTGCGAGTCGGGATCGTGACCCTTTTCGGCGCACTGGTCGCTGTGGCCGTGGCCATTGCCGCGTCTCCGTTAATGCCGATCGGACCCGCTCGTGTCGCCGAGCCCAGCCCAGGAATAGAGGTGAACCTGGCCATCCTCGGCGTCGGCTTCGTGCTCGCCTTCGTGGCACCGTTGCTCCTCGTGGTTCCAGCCGCGTGGCGGGGTGCCAGCAGGTTCGGACCCCTGGGCTCTGCCGCGTCGGGAAGCGAGGAAAACCGTTCGAGCCTTGTCCCGGCGATCGGAGCTGGACTAGGACCTCTCACGGCCTCGCTCGGGCTGCGCATGGCGCTCGATCCTGGACGGGGGCGCACCGCCGTGCCGGTGCGTAGCGCGCTGGCTGGCACGACGATCGCGGTCACGGCCTTGGTGGCCGCCTTTGTCTTCGGCGCAAGCCTGCTGCACCTTGTCGACACGCCTCGCCTGTACGGGCAGAGTTGGGACCGCCAGCTCGACCTCGGGTTCGGCTCGGTACCCGCTCAGTTCCTGAGCACCGTCGTTTCGAGCCAGGGCGACGTGGCCTCTTACGCGATGGGCAACTATGCGCCCTTCGGGACACTCGCCATTTCCGGCGTGCAAGTTCCCGCCATAGGCATCGACTCATCTGGTGGCAGCTTCCTCACCGTGCTGCAGGGAAGGGCGCCATCGGCCCCGGGGGAGATAGCGCTGGGGGCACGGACACTCGAGACACTTCACCTGCGGGTCGGAGATACGGTCCCGGTCGCGCTTAACCGAGGAACCCGGAACATGCACATCGTCGGCGAAGCGGTCTTTGCCGCTTTCAGCAGGGGATCCTTCGATGCCACCGATCTCGGAAACGGAGCCGCTCTCGTGGCTTCGGATCTGTCGGTGCTCGATCCGAGCACCGGATGTCCCGTGGGACCCACTTGTTACAACTTCGCCCTCGTGCGCTTCCGGGCGGGCACGAACCTGGCCGCAGCCGGAGTCAGCCTCGAGAGAGCGGTAGTCGCTGCAGGGTGTCCGGTCGGTTCCTGTCACGTCGTGGCCGACCAGCGGCCGAGCGACATCGAGAACTACACGCGTATCCGCAACACCCCGATTGTGCTCGGAGGGCTATTGGCGCTGTTGGCCGTGGCAATGCTCACCCACGTCCTCGTGACCGGGGTGAGAAGGCGTCGGCGCGACCTGGCCTTGCTGAAGACTCTTGGTCTGCTGCGGCGCCAGGTCTCAGCGGTGGTGGCCTGGCAGGCGACCGCCCTCACCGCCTTTGCCCTAGCCTTGGGGATTCCCCTCGGAATCGTGGCCGGTCGCCTTTCGTGGTCCTTCTTCGCCGACTCTGTTGGCGTGCCAGGAGCCGTCCAGGTGCCGCTGCTCGCTGTTCTGTTGATCATCCCGACCGCGCTTGTTTTGGCCAACGTCATAGCAGCCGCACCCGGATGGGCAGCGGGGCGCGTGCAAGTCGCCTCGGTTCTGCGAAGCGAGTGAGCTGCACCAACTCTCACCTCCCTGAATAGCTCATCCGGAGGGGAACTCTGTTTGACGCGTGACTGCCCACGCAACGACGCCAATTCTCCTGTCCCAGCCGAGCGCCCGGCCACGGCGAACTGGCGATCTGCGCCTGGATAGGTGACCCATAACGCGCGGGCCATTGTGCGCGGAGGGGTGCCCCCAGGGGCCGGTATGGGGCAGGGGTCAATGCGATCAATGCTTGTTCGTTTGTGCCTGCAAGCCCGCCGCCCCGCCCGCCGGCCCGGCCAACTCGTCCCAACACTGATCGCCCCGCCGCCGGTCCGCCGGTCTCCCTTCCGGTCGCCGTCGGCCGTCGGCTCTCCCTTGTCCCGCTTCCGGCCGCTCTTCGTCCCCCAGGCTTCCTTTGTGTGTGTCGAGAGAGTGGGCGTGTGAGAGTGGGCGAGAGAGTGAGCGAGAGAGTGGGCGATGCCTGAGTGCCTGTGAGTGCCTGTGAGTGCCTGTGAGTGCCTGTGAGTGCCTGTGAGTGCCTGAGAGTGGGCGCTGAGGGACTCGAACCCCCGGCCTGCTGGGTGTAAGCCAGAACGGGCTGAACGCTGTGCTAACCAGGGAAAACGCTGGTCTGTGATGAGCGAAAACGGCATAACTAGCTTCGATTCTTCGCGTGACGACGTGAACTGACGCGTCGAAAGACGCGAAAACGCCCTCCTTGCAAGGGATACTGGGGTTTGCGACAACCAACAGTCCCAACCAAGGAGGGCACTTCCGAGATGCACGCTACCAGCACGCGCCGCGCCGTGGTGGAATCCGGTGGCGACCAAGTCGTCTCCCATGTCGGGCTGCACGCGCTCGGGTCCTTGGCCGACGCACTCGGTCTGAGCGACGCGCTCTCGGCCCGGATCCCGGCGCGCTCGGCCCGCCTCCCGCTCCACGACCGGGGCAAGGTCCTGGTCCAGGCCATGGTGATGTTGGCGGGCGGCGGCGAGTGCTGCTCTGACATCGAGTACCTGCGGGCCGAAGAGGGTCTCTTCGCCGACGTGTGCTCGGATTCGACCTTGTATCGCACCTTCACCGAGGATCTCACCCCCGAGACGCTCGCCTCGGTGCAAGCGGGCTTCGCCGAGGTGCGAGCCATGGTGTGGAAGAAGCTGAAGTTGACCAAGGGCGCCGACCCGGTCGTCCTCGACATCGACGCCACGCTCACCGACGTGCACTCGGAGAACAAAGAGGGCACGGGTCCGAACTACAAGGGCGGCTACGGCTTTCACGACATGGGCTGTTGGGCCGACGCGACGGGCGAGACGCTCGCGATGCTGTCTCGTCCGGGCAACGCCGGGGCCAACGACGCCGAGGACCACCTCTTTGTGCTCGACGCCTCCATCGCCCAGCTACCCGGGGTCATCGCGGCGGGACATCGCGACGACTCCTTGAGAGAAGAGGTCCGCCGACGCATCGTCGTGCGCACCGACTCAGCCGGTGCGACCAAGGATTTCGTCTGGGGCTGCTTCGACCGCCACGTCGGCTTCTCGGTCTCGGCCCGCACAAACGCCCAGGTCTACGGGGCCATCGTCGCCATCGCCGGCGAGGGCCGACACTGGAAACGAGCCCGGCGCCAAGACGGCCGGCGCCGCAAGGGAGCGGCCGTGTGCGAGGTGACCGATCTGGTGGACCTCTCAGAGTGGCCGCCGGGCACCCGGCTCATCATCCGGCGCGAGCCACTGCACCAAGGAGCCCAACAGAGCTTGTTCCCCGACCTCGAGTACCGCTACGTCGGCTTCTACACCGACCAGTTGGGCAGCCCCGTCGCCCTCGACGTGTTCCACCGGGCCCATGCTCATGTGGAGGACCACATCGAGCGGCTCAAGGACTCGGGGCTCTGCCGCATGCCGTTCACCTCCTTGGACGCGAACCGGGCCTGGTTGGCCGAAGTGTGCATGGCGGCGGACCTCGTGCGTTGGTTCCAGCTGCTGTGTCTGTCGGGTGCGCTCGCGAGCGCCGAACCCAAGGCGCTGCGTTGGCGCATCTGGCACGCGCCGGCACGCATGGTGCGCTCGGGGCGTCAGCACATCGTGCGCATCCTCGACGGCTGGCCCGATGCCGATGTGCTCCTGCGCGCCTATGAGCGCGTCATCCTGCTCAGCTGACCGCCAGTTCCTAGCCACCCTCCCGTGAGCGACCGCTTGACCTTGCGCGTCCTTGCACGGCTCAAAGCCAGATACGTGGCGACGCGGACACCCGATGATGCTTCTCGTCACGGTGCACGGCCGTCCAAGGCGACCCGACAGTGATCACGCGCGGCCCTTCAGACCGTTTCGTCGCCCTGGCGGAGTCCAGGCGAAGAATCGAAGCTAGCAGGTGTCATCCGCCCTGGTTCGAGAATGGCTCCCCAACCACCCCTCCAACGCAACCTAGCGGACGGCGAAGACGCAGCTTCTTGACCAGCCGGATCGCGTTTTAGCAGCTTGCGTTGTACTTCGATTGGCCGGGACTCCCCGCGAGAGACCGCGAGACCGTCCTTACGCGCCCAGATCGCGCCCAAGAGATGAGTGGCCCGAATCCAGAGGACCCCCGCAACGTCACGGGGAATCGCCTCATCCTGAGCCCCGTGCAGTGCGACGCATTTCCGTTTTGGTGGTGACAGCCGCTTGACACCGGATTTAACAGGAGTAGTTTCACAAAAACAGGGGCGTGAAGCGCACCACGCGATGCATCTGGACCCATTTGGAGCCGTCGCTCGTTCGCAGTTAATAGGAGCCTGCCATGGTCAGTCGCTCGATTACATCGTTGACCAGGCTTTGCACGGTGGCCGCCCTTGTGGTCCTGGGGACGACATCCTCGCAGCTGGCTGGTGCCGCCCCGACGACAGCGGCCGGAAGTTTCATCAGGCTCTTTGCCTGGGGCTACAACAACGCGGGCCAGCTCGGCGACGGCACCAGTGTCGGTCCCGACTCGTGCACCGGGGGCTCGTGCAGCACCACGCCAGTGTTGGTGCATCTCCCCTCGGGCGTGACCCCAACAGCCATCGCCGGGGGTATTACGAGCGGATTCGCTATCGGCTCCGACGGGCACCTTTACGCCTGGGGCTCCAACGAATCTGGCGATCTTGGCGACGGTGTCAGCGGCCTTTTCGACAGCACTACACCGGTAGTGGTCTCACTTCCCTCGGGCGTCACCCCAACCGCGATCGCCGCGAGCGGCTACAACGGATACGCCATCGGTTCCGACGGGCACCTCTACGCCTGGGGAGATAATGACTTTGGCGAACTGGGCAACGGCACCAGTCTCGGCCCCGCGGTGTGCACCGACACCACGCAACCGTGCAGCACTACACCGGTCGTCGTATCGCTCCCCTCGGGCGTCACCCCAACCGCCATCGCCGCGAGCGACGACAACGGATACGCCATCGGCTCCGACGGGCACCTCTACGCTTGGGGCTACAACGAATATGGCGGGCTCGGCGACGGCACCGACACCGGTCCTGACATCTGCGGCTCTTTCGTAACGTGCAGCACGACGCCGGTGGTGGTCTCGCTCCCCTCGGGCGTGACCCCAACGGCCATCGCTGGAGGTGGTAACACCGCCTATGCCCTTGGCTCCGACGGGCACCTCTACGCCTGGGGCCTCAACACATTTGGCGAGCTGGCCAACGGGTCGAGCGATAACGTCTCCACTACCCCCGTAGTGATTTCACTTCCCGCTGGCATCACCCCAACCGCCATCGCGGGAGGTCTTGATAGTGGATATGCCATCGGTTCCGACGGGCACCTCTACGCTTGGGGCCTCAACGAACTTGGCGAGCTGGGCAACGGGTCCAGCGTCGAACTCAGCACTACACCGGTGGTCGTATCGCTCCCTTCGGGGGTGACGCCTGAGGCCATCGCCGGGGACGATGGCAACGCCTATGCCATCGGCTCCGACGGGCACCTCTACGCCTGGGGATTGAACAACGCGGGCCAGCTCGGCGAGGGCACAAGTGTCGGTCCCGACGTGTGTACGGATGAGCCGTGTAGCACTACGCCGGTGATGGTTTTGCTGCGGTCCAGAGGCGCCCCCAAGAACTTGGGCCCGGAATCAGAATCTGCTGTGGGCTACAGCATTGTGAACGCTCACGGCCGCTGTGAAGGTCGCGGTAGGTGCGTTCACTGACTGGCTTGTCGGCTGAGTGGGCGTCTCCACCGACAGCGGGATGACTTCCCACCAGTGCCCGGAGTACCCCGACCCTCCCTGATACCACCGTCGAGAACGGCAACAAGTAAGAGCGTGTTCACCAACTCGCTGGCTGGGCTCAGCAACCGGACCACCCTGATTGTGGAACCCAGCTCACCATCACCATGACATCCCTGCCTCCCGGTATGGGGTGCCCTTCCAGTCACCTTGACGGCTGACATGTGTCTTCCTGCTAGTGCGGGTGTCGGAGGGGGGACTGTGACCTTGAACACCTCAGGCAGCACTCGCTCTGGGTCGACCTCATCGAGGAACCGCTCGTTGAACTTGTCACGGGCAGCGCGGGTGCGCTCCTTGGGGTCGTGACGGGAGTGGCTGACATGAGCCGCCAATCGGGCGCGGAGAGTCCGCTCGGAAGGGGAAAGGGGCTGGGGCACGGGATACAAACCTCATTTCGAGTTTGATCCCGTGCCCGTCGGGTGTCGTTTCGGCAAGCGCCTGGCTGCAAGCACAGCGCACGAACGCTGAGCTGAGAACAATGATAGCGATTCTGCGATCAGTCAGCGCGAGGGTCCAAGGCCCCGTGGGGAGACACGCGCAATGTCCTCCTTAGATGCCCGCTTTGCCTGCTCTCGACCAATACCTAGCGAGCATCTACCAGGCTGGAAAGCCAGGTTCCGTGGTGTCTACACGAGTAGAGAACTTGATCCCTGTCGCTTGCCAGTCACATGGGACCAGTTGATCGCTGGTTTTGCCAGTGACATGGGACCACCCTCTTTGCCAGTTATGGGACCACCCTGAGGGTCCACCAACGCCGGCCGAAAAGACATTCGGCTGGGCCTCTCAAGCCGCTGGCGAGGAGGCCCCATGGCGTTTCGGGAGGTATCGGTGGTCCAGGTCAAAGAGGCGCTGCGGCGCTGGTTGCGCGGCGAGGGCGAGCGCCCCATCGCCCAGGGGGTAGGGATTGATCGAAAGACGGTCAGGCGCTACATCGCGGCGGCCATGGAGCTGGGCGTTGAGCGCTCCGGCGGTGAGGAGCAGCTCGGCGACGAGCTGATCGGCCAGGTGCTCGAGCGGGTCCGTCCGCATCGCCCCGACGGCCACGGTCAGGCCTGGCGGGTGTTGATGGGCGAAGAAGAACGCATCAAGGGCTGGCTCAAAGACGACCTCACGGTCACCAAGATCGGCATCCTGCTGGCGCGCCGTGGGGTGGTGGTCCCGCCCCGGACCCTGGCCCGCTTCGCCGTCGAGCGCTGTGGCGCGGGGAAGCGCAGCGTCACGATCCGAGTCGCCGACCCGGCGCCCGGACGCGAGTGCCAGGTCGACTTCGGTCGCCTCGGCCTCGTGCCCGACGGGGAGCGGCGCCGGGTCTGTCAGGCGCTGATCTTCACGGCGGTTTCCAGCCGTCACCAGTTCGTCTGGCCGACGTTCCTCCAGACGACCGAGGAGGTGATCAGAGGCTTCGAGGCCGCCTGGGGCTACTTCGGCGGGGTGTTCCCCGTCGTCATCCCCGACAACATGAAGTCGATCGTCATCACGGCCGAGAACACCGTGCCGCGAATCAACGACACCTTTATGGAGTACGCCCAGTCCCGCGGCTTCGTCATCGACGCGGCCAGAGTGGCGACCCCGACCGACAAGCCTCGCGTCGAGCGAGTGGTCCACTACGTGCAGCACAACTTCTTCGCCGGAGAAGAGTTCGTCGACTTGCCCGACTGCCGGGCCCGGGCCGAGACCTGGTGCTCGATCACCGCCGGCATGCGCATCCACGGCACCACTTTGTGCCGGCCCATCGAAGCGTTCCGCACCGAAGAACTTCCGCTGCTCTTGCCCCGGCCCGGTGCCCCCTTCGACACGCCGAAGTGGTCCGAACCCAAGGTGCATCGCGACTTCCATGTCGAAGTTGACAAGGCGATCTACTCGGTGCCGCACCACCTGATCGGGCGAACGCTGCGGGCCCGGCGCGACTCGTCGACGGTCAAGCTGTACTTGAGAGGCGAGCTGGTCAAGGTCCATGCCCGCAAGCCCCCAGGGGGCAAGTCCACCGACCCCGCCGACATGCCGACAGGCACCGAGATCTACGCCACCCGGGACATCGAGCGCCTCGGGCGCATGGCCTCCGATCACGGCCCCTCCATCGGCCTCTACGCGGCGGCCATCTTGGACACCCCGCTGCCGTGGACCAAGATGCGCCAGGTCTACCGCCTCTTGGGCCTGGTCAAGAAGTGGGGCCCCGAGCGCGTCGAGCTGGCCTGCCGCCGCGCCCTCGAGGCCGAGGCGCTCGACGTGAACCTCGTCTCGCGCATGCTGCAACGGGCCCGAGAAGACGCCGATGCCGACGTGGCACCCCAGCCCGTCGTGATCCAGGGTCGCTTCGCCCGCGATCCGTCCGAGTTCGCCAGCGTCACCGAGGCGGGTCGATGAGCGCGCCGACGCCGTCTGTCTCGCCCGAGCTCAAGGTCCTCATGCGCCGCCTCAAACTCGGTCAACTCCTCACCACCCTTCCCGAGCGCCTCGCCCTGGCGCGCAGTCACAACCTCGGCCACGTCGAGTTCCTCGAGCAACTCTTCAGCGACGAGGTGTCCCGCCGTGACGCCGCCTCGGCCGGGCGTCGGGCCCGGGCTGCCAAGTTGGATCCGCACATGGTGCTCGAGGCCTGGGACGAAAGCGCAAAGATCACCTATGACCGGGCCGTCTGGTCCGAGCTCGTCTCGCTGCGCTTCGTCGGTCAGGCCCGCAATGCCTTCATCATGGGTCCCGTCGGAATTGGTTGACACTGCACCTTCCTTTCATCTGGGTGTGTCGAAGAGTCCAGGGCTTGCCGCGTTCACGTTGATACGCAGGCCTTTCCTGCGTCCCTGGTTGACGTGGACGGCCTGGAGCTCACCGCGTTGGACCTTGTGCAACACCGTTTGACGAGCGACGCCGAGGACCTTCGATGCCTGATCGAGCCCCACCCAGCCGTCGGGAACCTCCGGGACGATGCGGCGACGAACCTCATCGGTGATGCGGATATGCCAGGGGCCACCAGGCGTGAGCTGCTCGCCGTTGATGAAACCATCATGCATCCAGCGATACAGCGTCACCCTCGAGACGCCGAGGATCTGCTCGGCCTTCGTGATGGAGACCACCGGCACATCATCGACGGCGGGTGTGACCGTCGACGGCTGAAACGCGGCGATGCCCCGTGAGTTCCGGAGGGTCTTCACCCGCGTCTGGGTGAACGGAAGGCCGGTGCCGGTGCGCCGGCCCTGCCTCGACAAGACCGCGGCGATTGTCTTGTCGTCATAGCGCTCAGACAGACGGCGAACCAGATCGACGGTGCTTTCATCCGTCGTCCGGAAGTGTTTGCCGGTCTTGTTGAGGTCGATGTCGAATGCGGCGGTCGCACCTCCCTCCCACACGACACTCACGTCGGCACGGCGCTCCTCGGCGTGCACGGTCACGACGACCTCGGTGATGACTGCCCGCAGCAGCTGCTTGCGCTCCCGCCACGTGGTGGTGGGCGCGTGGAACACGGCGCGCACGTCAGCCCCTGCCCGCTCGAGCCACGCCGTCTCCTCCTCGGTGAGTCTGGTCGGCTGACGGAGCCGTTGAGCGGCGAGATTCGCCTCGGCCAGTCGCTGCGCTGTCAGGGCCTCCTCGAGCGACCGTTCGAGGGTCCTCGCGACGAGGCGGTTCTCAGGCTCGACGGCGTCGAACTGGCGGCGCGCCCGCTCGGCCTCGAAGCGGGCGCGTTCGACGGCCAGTTCGAAGACCGCGACATGCCGGCGGTGGTTGGCGTCGGCCTCGGCGAGCGCTTTTGCGGTTGCCGCCAGGCTGGCCGGCTCGAGCATGGCAAAGACTTCTTCGAGGACGCGGTTCTCGAGCCTGCGGCCGCCGAGGCTCTGGCAGCCTCGTTCCCCGCCATAGAGCAACTTGTTCCGGCCACAGAGATAGCGCGGTGTGTCGCCCGTCGTGCCCGAATATCCCACCTGCATCATCCGCCCGCAGCGGCCGCAGCGCACCCGGCCCTGCAGAAGGGCGGTCCCTTCCCGCACCGCCCCGCCGCCGTGGCCGCGCGGCGCCCGCCAGTTCGCCCGAAGCTCGTCCTGGGTGCGCTCATAGCGCTCCCAGGTGACGAACCCCGGATGATGGTCGGGGATCAGCACCGCCCACTCGTCGCGGGGGAGCTCACGCGTGCGCTTCACGAGCCGACCGTCGACGTCAAGGCGCTTCTCGTCTCGGCGGCGGCCGAAGACGAACGCGCCCGCGTAGGCGGGGTTGGTCAGGAAGTCGTGGATCGCCGGGTAGCTCGCCGGCGCCCACCGGATCCGGCGCGACCCGGTGGGCCGGCGCGGGATGAGCAGGTTGTCCTCAAGCAGCGACAGCATCACCTGCCGGGCGGACCCGAGCTCCTCGAAGCGCCGGAAGACCACGGCGATCGACTCAATGACCGCCTCGTCGGGGTCGAGCGCCACCCGGTCAGCCTCGTCATAGACGAATCCGACCGGCAGGCCCTGGCGCAGCTCGCCCTTGGCCGCCTTATGGAGCAGCCCGGCCGTGAGCCGGTGGCGGATCAGGTGCAGCTCAGCCTCCGACATGGTGCCTTTGAGGCCGAGGACCAGACGGTCGTTGAAGTCGCCAGGGTGATACAGGCCGTCGCCGTCGGCGATCAGCGTGTTGGTCAACGCGCAAAGGTCGAGCAGCTGATACCAATCCGCATTGTTGCGGGCGAGGCGGGAGACCTCGATGCCCAAGATGATCCCGACCTTGCCCAGGCCGACGTCGGCCACCAGATTCTTGAAGCCCTCCCTGGCTGTCGCGTCGGCGCCGGAGCGGCCGAGGTCGCTGTCGACCACGACCACCTGCTGAGGCGGCCAGCCCAGAGTCTGCGCCCGGGAGGCCAGCTCGTACTGGCGCTCCAAGCTCTCGGTGTGCTCACGCATCTGCGTGAACGTCGACTGGCGCACATATACGTATGCATCACGACCGAGGTGCGACGCCGTGACCTTGGAGGCGAGCTCAGACGTGAGCGTCATCTGGATCCACCTCCTCGTCGGCCTCGTCGACGACACCGGCGGCGATCATCCGGGCCAGGACACAGACGACGGCCTCCTGGGCCTCTTCGGGCAGAGACCACCACCGTTCGACTGGCGAGACGCAAAGCCCCGGAATATCCAGAGCCAGCTGGGCGGGCGCGGCTAATCTGAGCCTTCGCAAAGAGGCTCACCTCCCTTGTTCGTTGGCGCGTGCAGGGTCGGTCGAGCCTATTTGCGCTTCTTGGCGCTCGATGGGGACCGCCGCCTCGGCTTCATCGAGCCGACCAGCGCACGCAGCTCGCGGATCCCCTCCACCGACAGCGCCGCGGCGGGCTCGACCACCGGCTCGTCCTCCAAGATGTCCGTCGCCGAGACGGCGATGGTCCCCGGCGACCCGTCGGGAAGCCCCACGACCAAGTAGAGGGATCCATCGATTCGCTTGAAGCCCGTCGCCGGCAGGAGCCGCCCGAAAAGAGGATGCACCGTCGAGGTGACTCGCACCTCGCACGGCAGCAACCGCCGAAGATGTTGCAGTCTGTCGCTGTCCCGGTCGGGGTCGGCAAGACCTTCATGGCGACCGCGCTCGGTCACATCGCCTGTCGGCGCCGCATCGGCGTGCACTTCGAGCGCCACGACCGGTTGCACAAGAGGCTCAAGGCGGCCCGCCTCGACGCCAGCTACGACCACGAGATGCGCAAGCTCATCGGCGTCGACCTGCTGGTGATCGACGACTTCGCCCTCCAGCCGCTCGACATGCTCGACACAGCCGACGTCTACGAGCTATGCGTGGAACGCCACCACTCCAAGGCCACGGTGCTGACCTCGAACCGTGATCCGAGCGAGTGGCTGGCGGCCATGGCCGACCCGTTGCTGGCTCAGTCCGCGGTCGACCGGCTCAAGAGCGCGGCGTGGGAGCTCGTCATCGAGGGCGAGTCCTACCGCCAGCACGAGAAGCCAACTCTCGAGACGGACCCGTCCGGGCCCACTTCATCACCGAAGCCTCCGAAGTGACCATGGCGTTGTCCCTGTTCGACCTCCCGGTGGTCTGGTGCGGCCATTCGGTTTGCGGCGCTCCTGGCGCATCTGAGAGGGGCGCCATCGCATCGCAACTTGACACGACCAGCATCCACCGAGATCATCGTCTCAGCCGGCAGAAGTGGACGCGACGTGGTCCCATGCTTCTGGCAACGGGGTGGTCCCTTAAGACTGGCAAACGACAATCCCCACAGCCATCCAAGAACACGGTCAGCTCACGACGATTGGCAGCCGACCGCACCTCAACACCCTCCGGCCAGCATGGGATGACCAAAACGCTTCCGTCAGCGGTCTGCCAGATTTGACCTACCAGTTGTCCACAGCGGTCACGCGGTCCGGAACCAGCGCATCGAATCTCGACATTCGGAAAGTACCTGGAGACGCTCCATCCCCCACCTTCGGCCTTCATCGCTTCCAATGCTGCGACAGCTACGGGGTCGGAAAAGTGTGGCGGCGTATTGGTTGCCGACACTTGGATCAGAGTCGGTCGCCCGGCGCGAGCCGTCGAAAGGCACCGCGGGCACGTTCATCGGCGGCGCTGGCTCCGTAGCGGTCCAGCATTTGACGAGACCGCCAACCGAACAAACGCATGGCCTCCCCCTCGCTCCCTCCCATCGCAAGGAAGGTATGCGCGGCGGTGTGGCGCAACTGGTGAGGATGGAGCTGAGGTAGCCCCGCCTCCTTGCAACGCCGACGAAGAACCTGCGTCACCCCGCTGTCGGTGAGGGGACCCCGGCTCCCCAACCACAATCCTGGCTCAGATGCCAATCGGTGGGCCTGGCGTACTCGAAAGTACCGTTCCAGTGACTGAGCGGTCTTGTTTCCGAAGGGTACCGAGCGGACCCTGCGACCCTTGCCCATAACCACAACCACGCCCAGATCGCGGTCGACATCATCAACGGCCAACTTGGTCACCTCTTCGAGTCGCACGCCGCACTCGATCATCAGTCGTAACAACGCCTCGTCGCGACGGTCCTGGAATGTTCGTCCACTGCACGCCTTGAGTAGGGCCTTCAGGTAGTCGTCCGAAACGACGGGAACGGGTACCTCCGGAACCGTGGGCGGCTTCATACGCTCCATCGGGTGACGCAAAATCTCACCCTCTTCAAGAAGCCAGTTGAAGAACTGCCTGAGATTGCCGTATCGGACCTGTGCCGTCTTCGGCCGCCACCGTGCGAGTTGGTCAGCCATGAAGGTCTCGACGTGCTCCCGGTTGATGCGATCAACTCGGGTCGGCATCCCCGCCTTCACCAAGAACGCACGAAACAGCTCGGCGGTCTCCGTGTAGGAACGAATGGTCTTCGGCGCGCGATTGCGAGCGCGAAGGCTGAGCACCCAACCTCGCAGCAGATCGTCGATGTCGTTCGACAAATGGCTGTTCCGACGATCCAAGACCTCGGTCAAACCGACTCACCTTCGGGATCACACCGCCACAGCGGCATCCACCGTATTTCGGCACTTCCAGAATACGGATGACTATCAGGTGTCCGAGCGTCTTGCTTCTAACTCAGATCAGTTGTTATTCCACTGACCTGCGAGAGTGGGCGCTGAGGGACTCGAACCCCCGGCCTGCTGGTTGTAAGCCAGCTGCTCTATCCATCTGAGCTAAGCGCCCGTGCGCTCCGGCGCCGGGGGGCAATTATGCCCGGGCCAACCCTCAGCGGAACACCTGGGCGAAGGCGGTGCTCCACGGGCGCATGAGCGCCCGCAGCTCCGTGCACCGCTCGTCGCCCAGCGCGTCGTAGGGTGCCGCCGCCAGCACGTCGGTCCCGTCCTCAATGGCCCGGCGCTGGGCCGCGCCCCACTCGGTGAAGCGGAGCCCGTCCCCGCGTTCCAGCCAGCCCCGTCCGCGCAGCGCGTCCGCCGCCTCGTCCCACGCCTCGTCGGACCACGCCCGGGTCGACTTCAGCACCGCGGCCGGCACGTCGCCCGCCGCCCCATGGGTGACGAGCGCCTCCAGCCCCGACAGCCCGTGGGTGACCAGCAGCGCGACGTGGCCGTCGCCCCGGTACTCACGCAGCACGGACTGCGCGTGCCACAGGACCAGGTGCGGCGCGTCGGGCCACGCCACCTCCGCGTGCCCCGCCGCCAGCGGACGGCCCTCGACCCGGTGCGCCGCCTCCTCTGCCGCCGTCCGCAACAGCGCCGCCGCGCGGCGCATCTCCTCGGACCCGACCACCGCGTCGCCCAGCACCCGCCGGAAGGCGGCGTCGGCCGCATCGAAGCGCGCTGCCACCAGTGCCGCGGGTGCGGCCGCCTCCCACGCCCGCGGAATGGCCGCGTGCACCAGCTCGGGGTTGAAGTTGAAGAACGTCGAGACCACGACCTCGCCCGACACCGCCCCCATGGGCGCCGCCCGCGACGCGAAGTAGCCGGCCCGCCCCGTGACGCCCAGGCGCGCGTACGCCGCCGCGGCCTCGGGCACGAAGTAGATCATCCCGTGCACCGGTTCGGCCGTCCGCCAGGTCTTGCGCGCCCGCAGGGCCGCTTCGGGCGACGCGCCGGCGCCGGTCATACCCCGGTCTCCCCGAGCAGGCGCTCCGCCAGGGGCGCCGTCGCCGCCACCACCGGGCGCCTCCCGCCGGCGTCGCGCACGGTCAGGTCCGCGCCGTCGCGCTCGCCCGCTGCCGCGCCGGCCTCGGTGCAGATCAGCAGCCCGGCCAGGTAGTCCCAGCCGTGCAGCGTGCTCCGCCCCGCCACCATGTACGCGTCCAGGACGCCCTCGGCCACCGCACAGCACTCCAGGGACGCCGCACCCAGCGCACGGAACTGCGCCCAGCCCGGCTGCCGTCCCGGGAACCCCGAAATGCCCACGATCGCCTGGCCCAGGTCGCCGCAGCCCGACGCCCGGATGCGCGCGCCGTCCCGCTCGGCCCCGCCGCCGCGCACCGCCGCGTAGCGGGTCCCCGTGGCCAGGTCCGCGACGAGCCCCGCCCGCGGCCCCTCGTCGTCCAGCACGCAGATGCTGCACGCGTAGTAGGGGATCCCCCGGTGCGCGTTGGTGGACCCGTCGACCGGGTCCACCACGGCCAGCAGCCCGGTGGGCCCGTCTCCGCTCGTGCCCGACTCCTCCGACAGGACGGCCATGCCCGCCCCGTGCAGCACCGGCAGCACGGCGGCGTCGGCCGCCAGGTCGAGCCGGTACTGGCCCGGGCGGGTGCCCGCCGGGCCCCAGTCGTCCAGGTCCTCGAGCGCGAGGCGCACCGCCGCGGCGGCGTCGTCGAGCACGCCGAGCAGGGCGACGTCGTCCATAGGGTGACGAACCATACCGGCCGGTGCCGCCGCCGGACCTCACTAGGCTCAGTGCCTCGTGGCAGCCATAGACGTCGCCGGCTACGTGGCCGATCTCAAGGACCACTCCGTGGACCACGGGTTCCACGTCCACGACGAGCGTCACTTCGTCGAGACCTACTCGTTGCGCCAGGTCTGGGAGGTGGACCTCCACCCCGAGGAGGGGTGCGGCGGCCCGCTCGATCTGCACCTCGCCCTCGACGTCGACCCCCGCGTCCTGCTCTCCTTCGAGGACGCCGTCGTCCTGCTCTCCGAGGAGGAGGAGCCGCCCGACGAGTTCCACTTCCCCCTGACCTTCACCTGGGCGCTGCCGCCACTCCCGAGCGGTCCGGACCTCCTCCGCCTCGCCATCGACCTGGCCGGCGTCGGCGGCATCGAGCTGCCGCTCGAGGTGTCGGCCATCGACTCCTTCGCCAGCGCCACCGACGGCTCGGAGCGCCGACTCAGCATCGTCGCCCGCCACCCGGTGTCCCTCGCCCGCGTCCTGAGCGGCGAGGAGCTGTTGTGCGACGTCTTCGACCGCGCCCTCGCCGTCAGCCGCTACCTGCTCGAGAACGCCGACGGGTGGCTGGCCTGAGGTGCGCCCGCGCGGCCGTGCCCGCGTGCGCCGGGTGCTGGCGCTGGGGGCCCTCACCGCCGCCGCGACTGGGCTCGCCGCCTGCGACTCGCAGGGCAGCGGCCAGGCGCTGGCCCAGCAGGCCTGCGTGCACGTTCTGCACTCCCTGCGTGACTGGCAGCGCTCCACCGTGCCCGGCACGCCGCCGGCGACGGTGGCCCGGTTGCAGAAGGACGCTGCCGCGCAGCTGCGGCTGGCGCTCCCCCTCGCCGCCGATGCCAACTCCGACGACGGCAGCTGGAACGCGCTCATGACCGACCTCTCGGAGAGCGCCACCATGGACGAGACGCACCTCCTCCCCTCCCTGCGCGCGCAGTGTTCGGTGGCCGACAGCAACGTGAACGTCAACCCGCAGAACCCGCAGACCCCGCAGACCCCGTCCAACCCGCCGAACACGGCGAACGTCAACCCGCGGAGCTGACCTCGGCCTTCCTAGGGCACGATCGTGGTAGGCGGCACCGTCGTGCTGGGCACACCCGGGCCGGGCACCGCCGCCGGCGGCGGGGCCGCCTGTGCGATCTGCGCCCGCCCGGCCGCGACGATCCCGGGCATGAGGTCCGGCGCCAGGATCGCGCCGCCCTGGTCCGTGAAGTGCACCCCGTCGTTGCGCCGGATGGCGGCGCCGTGGACCGTGGTGGTGTACTTGCCGCCCGGGCAGGCCGCCGCGTTCAGGTCGACCACCGAGTCCGTGAGCGGGTGCGCCGCCGCCACCTCGCGCACCAGCTTGTTGTATTCGTCCACGCGTGCCGGGTTGTCCTCGGGCCAGGGCGCGCCGTCGGGCTGTTCGCCCTCGTCCGTGCACGGCGCGGTGAGGAACACCATGTGCGCACCCGTAGCCGTCACCAGCGTCGACGCCTGCTCCAGCTGGGATTTCACGTACGCCGCGAACTGCGGGTGGAGGATGTTGGTCCACTGGCCCTGGTATTCGCGGTCGACCACCTCCCAGCGCCCGGCCAGCAGCACCGCCACATTGGGGTGCACGAGGTTCAGGGCGCCCTGCCATTGGTGCTGCCAGGGCTGCTGGTTCGGCGGCGACCCCGGAATCATCGGCGAGCCGTTGCACGCGGCCGGGGTGTTGTCGCGTTCACCCAGCAGCTCGACCTCGGGGCCGTCCACCACGCCACACCCGAGGATCCCCTTGTCGGAGAGGACGTAGTCGTACTTGTTCTCGACGGACGGCTGTCCCAGCCCGAAGCCCAGGGTGAGGGCGACCGAGTCGCCGAAGAGCAGCACGCGCACCGGCGCCGCCCCGGGCGCCGTGCCGGGCAGCGTGGTGGTCGTGGTCGCGCCGCCCGTTCCCGTCGTGCCGACCGGGCCCGGCAGGGAGGTGCTGGCGACCGCGCTCGTTCCCGTGGTCGCCGCCACGAGCGCCACGACGGTGATGAAGACGCCGGCGGGCACCGCCACCCAGGCCTTCCACTGGCGGATGAAGGTGCCCCGGCGGATCGGCCGCTCGACGAGGTGGAACGAGGCGACCGACACCGCGAAGGTGACGAGCACCCGCACGAAGAAGAGCGGGAAGCCCGACAGGCCCGTGCGGGCGTCGTCGATCCAGATGAAGAGCGGCCAGTGCCAGATGTAGAGGCCGTAGGAGATCTGCCCCACGTAGCGGACGGGCGGCAGCGACAGGAACCGCGGCACCACGCTGCGCGGCGCGCCCACCGCCGAGAGGATCACCCCGGCCGTGGCCAGCCCGATGAGGAAGAACCCGCCCTTGTACGGGAAGGCGTCGTTCTCGTTCGTCCCGACCCAGATGACGACGGCGACCACGGCGCCCACCATCCCGGCCACGGCGCACAGCGTGCGCCCGGCGGGGCGGGCCGGGCGCCACAGCTCGCCCTGGCGCAGCCGGCCCCCCGCGTGTTCGCGTTGGGTCAGCAGCACCAGTCCGACCGCCAGCGCGCACCCGATGAACAGGCACTGCGAACGGGTGTCGGTCCCCAGGTAGATGCGGTTGACGGAGAGCGACGCGCCGTAGAGGTGGTACATCCACAGCGCCGACGCGAGGGCGGCCGCGCAACACAGGTAGAAGAGCGCCCGCAGGTTGCGGGTGAAGTGCAGGACGCCGAGCACCACGATCGGCCACACCAGGTAGAACTGCTCCTCCACCGCCAGCGACCAGGTGTGGAGCAGCGGCGAGGCCGCCGCGGTCTCGTTGAAGTAGTTCGAGTTGACCAGGATGAAGTGCCAATTGCTCACGTAGAGCAGCGTGGACAGCGCGTCGAGCCGGAGCGCGCCGTAGGTGCCCTTTGGCACGATCACCGAGGCGAAGAACGCCACGAAGAGCAGCATCAGCAGGAGCGCCGGGAGGAGGCGCCGCGCCCGGCGGGCCCAGAACGCGCCGAGCTTTATGGTCAGCGACTCGCGCCATTCGCCCACCAGCAGGGACGTGATCAGGAAGCCGGACAGGACGAAGAAGACGTCAACCCCCATGAACCCGCCGTTCATGAAAGACAGGCCGCCGTGGAACATCATCACGGCGACGACCGCGAACGCCCGGACTCCGTCGAGCGGCGGGAGGTAGGCGAGGCGACGGTGCGAGACCGGGCTCTCGTCGTCCTGCATTGGTGTGCGTCCCTCCTGCTTCCGCTCGTCCCGGCACCGCCGGGTGCTCGGGGGATCAACCATTCTCGCAGACGCGGGGAGGTGCACCGGAGCGGCCGGTCTCCGTCGCTACCCTGAGTCCCACTGACCACTACCCGACCGCTCGCCACCCCACTCCCTCGGCCCAGCCGCCCGGTGCGCCGCCGGCGCCGCCTGACGTTCGTCCTGCTCGCGGCCGCGTTGGTGGTCGTCGTGGCGGTCGTCGCGGTGCACCGCGGGAGCTCGCCCGACACCCTGCGGGCCCGGATCGTCTCGGTCGCGCAGAGCCAGGTCGGCTACACCACGGACCCCGCCGACACCTACTGCAACAAGTACAGCGCCTACTGGTACGCCGGGACCGACGGCTGCGGCAACGACAACCGCTCCGAAGAGTGGTGCGCCGACTTCGCGGCGTGGGTGTGGAAGCAGGCGGGCGCGCTCGTCGACTACCAGCTCGCGCCCGGCTACCTCAACGGCGACACCGCGAGCTTCTACGTGTGGGGTGTCGACCACGGCACCTGGCACCCCGTGGGGTCCGGCTACACCCCGCAGCCCGGCGACGTCGCGGTGTACGGGTTGAACACGGCGGAGGTGACCGCCGTGCACGTGGCGATCGTCACGGCCGCCACGGGCAACGACGCCGCGCCCGACGTGGTCAACGGGGACGGCGACCGCACCGGGTTCTCGGTCGTGGAGGTCGGCCAGAACCAGGCCTACGCCGACGTGAAGGGCAAGGATGCGCCGCTCTCGGGCTACGTGTCGCCGTCGTCACCGCCGGCGGCGGCGCCGTCCTGACCCGGCGGGATCGCCTCGGCCGCCTCCTCGGCCTGCTGGGCGGCCATGGCCGTGACCACGGCCTCGAACACCTTGGCGGCGTCCTTCTCTATGTGGGTGCGGGCCAGCAGCAGACACCCGGCCCCGAGATACGCGATGGGCAGGATGATCAGGAAAGCCGTCCGGTAGTTGTTCCCGAACTCCCCCGCGATGGCGGAGGTGACTAGCGGCGCCGCCGCCGACCCGAACACCACCGAGGCGAGGTTGAACGCGCCGAAGCCGGCGCCCCGCACCTGGGCGGGCGCGGCGTCGGACAGGCCGGCCCGCAACGCCGGCACGCACGCGGTGGCGGCGAGGAAGCCGGCCAGCTGCACCACGAACACCCAGCCGAACGGCATCGGGATGAAGGAGATGGTGAACAGCGCCGCGCTGATCACGATGCACACGGCGGGGATCACGACGCGTGCGCCCAGGAACCGCGTCACCCAACGGTCCGCGATGCGTCCGCCGATGATGGTGCCCGGGATCCCGCCCAGGATGGCCAGGAGGCCGAATGTCCCGTTGGACGCCTGCTGCGAGAGGTGCAACTGGTTCTGGTAGAAGTTCGGCATCCAGGTCGCCACCGCGGTGACGACGAAGCCCACGGTCGACACGCCGACGAGCGCGTAGCGCATGGTCGGGATGCGAAGAATGGTGCCGACGTCCTTGCGCAGGCCGTCGACCATGTCGCCGACGAACCGCCCGAAGCCGTGCGGGAAGAGCGGCGGCCCCGGGCCCTCGGCCAGTTCCATCTCGTCGCTGTGCAGCACGTGGGCCCGGTCGGCCGTGCCGCGGCTGGGCTCGGGCAGGCGCCAACAGAGGTACGCGACGAGCAGGCCGGGGAAGAGCGAGACGAAGAAGGCGACGCGCCAGCCCTGCCCGTGGAAGAGCGGGCCGATGGCGCCGCCGATGGCGAGGCCCATGCCGAGACCGACGTAGCTCAGGCACTGCTGGATGGAGAAGGCGCGCCCGCGCCGTTCCGTCCCGTAGTAGTCGGCGATGACGCTGCTGCCCGAGGGGTCGGTCACCGCCTGGCCGAAGCCGAGTGACGCCCGGATCACGACGAGCAGCCCGAAGGCCGTCGTGGGGACGAGGCCGCCCAGCGCGCTGATGATGGACCAGGCGACGATGGTGACCGCCATGGCGCGGGTGCGGTTCCAGCGGTCGGCCAGGTAGCCGGCCGGCATCGTCACGATCCCGTTGACGAGGATGAAGGCCGAGAACAGCAGGCCGATGGCGGTGTCCCCCACCCCGAAGGCCGTCTTGATCTGGTCGCTGCTGCCCCGGACGATGTATTGGTCCATCCCGTCTATGAAGAGGGTGAACCCGACGACCCACATGGGCCAGTTGGTGACGATCATCGTCCGCGCCCGCGCCGGCGCCCGCGCCGCCACGGGCTGCGCGGCTGTCTCAGCGGCCATCTCCTCGGGGCGCCGCCGCGCCGCCGCCGTGCTCATCCGCCCGTCGCCCCGGTTCCGCCCACCGGCTCCGACTCCCTGATCCGTCCGCCCTGTTCCGGACCGGCCTCGCCTACAGCGCTGGCGTGTAGCCGGCCGGCAGGCCGATCGACTTCACTTCCAGGAACGTCTCGAGTCCCTCGGGGCCGAACTCACGGCCGACGCCCGACTCCTTGAAGCCGCCGAACGGGGTGGCGAAGTCCATCGGCGCGAAGGAGTTCAGCATGTAGGTCCCCGTGCGCACCTGGCGGGCCACGCCGAGGCCGCGGTCGTTGTCCTGCGTCCACACCGAGCCGCAGAGCCCGTAGCTCGAGTCGTTGGCGATCTCGATGGCGTTGTCGTCGCCGTCGTAGGGGATGACGACGAGGACGGGCCCGAAGATCTCCTCCTGGGCGATCTTCATCTTGTTGGACACGTCGGAGAACACGGTCGGCTCCACGTACCAGCCCTTGTCGAAGACGGCGCCCGACGGCCGGCCGCCGCCCAGCGCGACCGTCGCCCCCTCCTCGCGTCCGCTGGCGAGATACCCCTCTATCCGCGTCCGTTGCCGCTCCGCCACCACCGGCCCCACCTCGGTCGCCGGGTCGAGCGGGTCGCCCACCGTCATGGCCGCCACACCCGCCACCACGGCGTCGACGACCTCGCCGTAGCGCGCCCGCGGCGCCAGGATGCGCGTCTGCGCGATGCAGGCCTGCCCGTTGTTCATGATCGAGTTCGGCAGCAGCGTCGGGATCGTCGTCGCCAGGTCGGCGTCGTCGAGGATGATCGCCGCGGACTTGCCGCCCAGCTCGAGCGTGCAGCGCTTGAGGCGCTCGCCGCACAGCCCGCCGATGCGCTTCCCGCCCACGCCCGAGCCGGTGAAGCTGATCTTGTCGACGCCCTCGTGCGTCACCAGGTGCTCGGAGACCTCGCGCCCGGCCGGCACGACCGACAACACCCCTTGGGGCAGGCCGCACTCGGTGAAGATCTCGGCCAGCCGGAAGGCGTCGAGCGGCGTCTCGGGCGCCGGCTTGAAGACGACGGTGCAGCCGGCCGCCAGCGACGGGGCCAGTTTGGCGGCGGCGATGAACAACGGCACGTTCCATGGGGCGATCGCCCCGACCACCCCGACGGGCTCCTTGGTCACCAGCACCTCGGGGTTCAGCACGCCGGCCCGCACCTCGTCGAAGGCGAACGTGCCCGCCAGGTCGGCGTAGTAATTGAAGATCATCGTCGGCGCCATCACCTGGCCCAGGTTCGAGAAGCTGATCGGCGCGCCCATCTCCCGCGTGATGAGCTCGGCCATGTCGCCCATCTCGGCGGTGATCTGCGCGGCGACCTTGCGCAGGATCTCGCCGCGCTCCGCCGGCGCCATACGCGGCCACGGCCCGTGGTCGAAGGCCGTCCGCGCCGCCGCGACCGCCTTGTCGATGTCGGCCTCGGTGCCGTCGGGCACCCGGGCCACGACCTCTTCGGTCACGGGCGAGACCACCGCGATGGTCTCGGACCCCTCGGGCGCCACCCAGTCGCCGCCGATGAACAAGCGGTCGTAGTCCCGAATCGGCATGCATCCTCCCCGGTTCAGAGGGGCACCCGCCCCTGCCGCCGCACCTGCCCGGGCGGCCGCACCAGGGTAGCGGCGCCCCCGTGCGCCCCGACAGTTCGCTCCCCTGAGGCTCAGTCCCGCTCGTCGCGGTGTTCGATGTGTGCGAGGACACCGCCGTCGGGCTCCACCCAGCCCTTACCGGCGGCGTACGTCAGCATCGCCGCGAGGCCCTCGTCCCACTCGTCGGTGGCGGCCTCCCCGGCCAGCGCGCGCAGGGCCACCGGGTCGACCACCACGTGCTCGCCGTCCTGCAGGCGGCCGAGCCCGGACTGGTGGACCACGCCCGCCAGGTCGCCGTCGCCCTCGACGACGGCCGAGAACCGGCTGAAGTCGTCGGGGTCGGTGAGCAGGACCCGTGACTCGCTCAGGTCGATGACGATGCGCACGCGGGCGACGCTACCTCGGGTTTATGCTGCCGCCCCGTGCCCGACCTCACCCAACGCGATCCCGAGGTGGTGGCGGCCACGCTTTCGCGCTGGCTCGCCACCAAGTCGGAGGACGGGTCGGCGCCCGAGGTGTTCGACGTCCAGGCCCCCGCCTCCAACGGCTTCTCCAACGAGACGATCCTGTGCCGCACCCGCCCCGCCGGCGGCGCGCCCGGCGCGGAGCGGCGGCTGGTGGTGCGGGTCGCGCCGACCAAGCATCTCCTCTTCCTGGACGCGGAGTTCTCCACCCAGTACCGCGTGATGCGCGGCCTGGCCGACGGCGGCGCCGGCGTGTCCCTGCCGTCGCTCGGCTGGTACGAGGAGGATCCGCAATACCTGGGCGTGCCCTTCTTCACCATGGACCACGTCGAGGGTCTCGTGCCCGCCGACAACATCCCCTACACCCTGGAGGGCTGGGTGATCGAGGCGACGCCGGCGCAGCAGGAGCGCATGTGGTGGAGCGGCATCGACGCGCTGGCGTCGGTACATCGGACCGACTGGCGCGCGCTCGGGCTCGGCTGGCTGGACCAGCCGTCCCGGGGCAAGCCCGGCCTCCAGCAGCAGCTGTCCTATTACCGCGACTTCCTCGACTGGTCGACCAAGGGCGTCCGCGTGCCGCTCATCGAGTCGGTGTGGCAGTGGCTGCTCGAGCACCGCCCGGAGGAGACGGGCGACGTGGTGCTCAGCTGGGGCGACAGCCGCATCGGCAACATCATCTGGGACGACTTCGAGGCCCGGGCGGTGCTCGACTGGGAGATGGCCTCCCTGGCCCAGCCCGAGCTCGATCTCGGCTGGTGGCTCTACTTCGACCGCCAGTTCACGGAGGGCATGGCCTCCCTGGGCCTCGAGGTGCCCCGTCCGGCGGGGTTCCCCTCGCACGAGGAGACGATCGAGCGCTACTCCGTGCTCCTGGGCCGCCCCATGCGCGACCTCTTCTATTACGAGGTCTTCTCGGGCTTCCGCTTCGCCGTCGTCATGTACCGGCTCTCCGACCTGCTCGTCGACAACGAGGACATGCCCCACGACTCGGACATGGCCACCAACAACCTGGCCACGCAGTTCCTGGCCAAGCTCCTCGACCTCGAGCCCCCGGCCTGACCGGCCGGAGCAAACCGT
Organism: uncultured Acidimicrobiaceae bacterium; assembly: GCA_963834405.1. Classification (GTDB taxonomy): domain Bacteria; phylum Actinomycetota; class Acidimicrobiia; order Acidimicrobiales; family RAAP-2; genus Bog-473. The sequence goes on from CAWIBX010000007.1 coordinate 1,270,526, forward strand.
CCCCACCTCAGGCGTGCAGGTCCGGACCGTCGTCCGCGACGGCGTCCCCGGACGGACTGACGGCCACACCGGCAGCCCGGAGGTGGTCGCCGAGCCACTGGTCCCCGTCCTCGCTGGTCATGGCCTCCTGCCAGCCCTTGAGGATCCTGTGTACATCGTCCTTCGTGGGGATCTTGGCGATGACGTGCACCGTCATCTTGTTGTCGTAGCCGGGCGGGGTGGTGAAGTGCAGGCCACCGAACGGGTCCCCCCTCACGTGCGGCGCCGGCTCCCGCAGCACGTAGAGCTCACCGGTGTCCTCGACGTAGTTCAGCTCGTGGTTGACCCCGTCCGCGTCCTTCCACTCGGTACCCAGCTCGAGCTCCGCTGACGAGCGGCGGCGGGGGTCGGCTGCGTAGAACTCGTCGATGTCCATCGGCGGCACACTAGCCCCGGCCTGGGACATCGCCCTGGTCCGGCCTTTGCCGCGCGGTCCGTGTGCATTCCATGTCGGCAGGGGGAGCCATTGGGGGAGGCCTCGTCGCAACCCTGCGACCATGACCGCCACCGCCGCCCCACCCCGAGTCGTCCTGATCGACCAGCTCGCCGCCGAATGGGAATCCCTCGGCCGCACGCGCCACGCCGTGCGGGCGCTCGAGGCCGTGGCGGAGAAGGACCCGGGGCTCTCCCGCCTGGTCCACGGCACGAGGACCGCCGCACCGGCGTGCCCGACACCCTTCGACCTGGTCGAACACCTGCGGCGCGCCAAGGGACGGGTCCAGCGCGAGGAGGCGGCGCGTCTGGTCCGCGTCCTCCTGCGCGAGGCGGGGTGCGATCCGTTCATCAGCCGCCTGCTCGTCCAAGCCCTGGTCCCGGGCCTGGTCACGCTGGCCAAGCAGCTGCAGTGGGGCAAGGGCGGCGAGTGGCGCGACGCCACCGAGTTCTTCGGCGACGTCCTGACGACCACCTGGCTCGTCCTGCAGGAATGGTCCGGACAGGACCGGCCGTACGCGGTGCTCGACCTGCTCTCGGCCATCCGCTGCCGGCTCCGTCGCCAGCTCTTCCGCGCCAAGGACCAGGGCCGTCACACCGCGTCCCTCCGGCCCGAGCACACGGAGACCTGCTCTCGTCCCTCCGAGACCGACCTGGAGACACTGGCGCAGCTGCTGATCGAGCTCCACCGGGACGGCATGCGTGCCGACGACGTGCGGGTCCTCTACGCGCAGCATGTGCTCGGATTCTCAATCGCCGAGCAAGCGGTGATCTCCGGGCGCGACCGCCGTGTGCTCTACGCCCGTCGGGACCGCGGCCGGCGGCGTCTCTGCGCCTGAAATCCACAGGTGCGGGAGGGATGGCGCGTGCGTATGGTGGGCCCGTGGTTGAAGGAGCGACCGAGACCACGAAAGCCGCCCGTCGGGTCCCTCCTTCACGCCCCAACTGGTGGGTGATTCTCGCGGTGTCCTTGGCGCTCATCGCCGTGCTCGTCGCGACGGGAGGCGCGCCTCGTGAGGCGCCACAACACGGGCACCGGCTCGCGGACGTCGCCACCGGCGACGCGTCCACGACACCGCGCAACGATCCAGGCGCCGGTCATCACGGCTCCACGGTGCAACCCCCTGCCGGCGCACCGACGACGACGTCGACCGTGGCCGCGTCCGCACAGTCGCCGGCGCGCGCCACGACAACCGTCCCGTTGCTCTCGACGCACGCGACGCTCCCGTCAGCCGGGACGCCCGCCCCGTCCGTGACCACGACTACGACGTCGACGTCGACGACGACCACCACCGCGCCGGCCGGTGCGGGTAACGCGGAACCGGCCGACCGGACGCAACAGACCGGCGTCATGGTGCCCCCGGGATCGATGTCGCACGGCTACGCGTTCACCGGCACCGGCGCCATGCAGGTGGCGGTCGTCTGGTCCGGGAACACCTACCTGACCATGGTCGTGTCGTGTCCGAGCGGGAGCCAGAGCGTCGGGGGCACCTCGGCCATGGCCGCCGACCTCCCCGACGCCACCGGAGCCTGCATGGCGACGGTCACCGAGCCCTCCTCCGAAGCGGTCGCACTCAGCTACACCATCACGATCGGGCCCGCCGGTGGGTAGGGAACGCGTGCGGCGCCGCGGCCGCGTCGGCGACGTCCTCGGTGGGCTGTTCGCCGCGGTCCTCGCCTTCACCCTCGTACCGGCCGTGCTCGTCTTCGTCGTGGGCAACCCGTTGGCCGCCGGCCTGGGGCACGCGTGGCGCCCCCTATCGAAGGACGCGTTGTGCGTGGTGGTGGCCGCGGCCTGGGTGGCGTGGGCCGCTTGCTGCCTGCAGCTGCTGCGGGCGGTCGCCGTACAGGTCCGTCGCGGCGGGGTCACGCCGTTTGTGCCGCGCTCGCCTCTGGACCGGCTGGCGGCGCGCATCGCCGTCGGCGTGCTGGCGTTCACCAGCCTCAGCGCGCCGCTCGTCTTGTCGACCACTGCCGGCGCCGCGAGCCCCAGCGGCGGTCACGTCGGTGTCCCGGCGACCCATGTGGCCTCCCGGGCCGACCGGCTCTTGACGGAACGCGTCACCACGGCCGTCCACGTGGTCGGGCCCGGGGAGACCCTGTGGGACATCGCCGAGCGCCGGTTCGACGACGGTGCGGACTGGACGGCGATCGCCGCGCTGAACCTCGGGCGCGACATGGCGGGCGGCGCGCGCTTCGTCGACCCCGATCACCTCCGCCCCGGTTGGCGGCTCCGTCTGCCGCACGCCCACGCCGCGCGGGACACGCCGGGTCCGCCTCCCCAGGTGCCTTCGGCGCCGCCCGTTGCCGGGCAAGAGGACGGGCTCGGGAGCCACCTGCCCGAGTTGGTGGTACTCGGGCTCGGCTCGCTCACGTGCGCCGCGCTGGCCCGGCGCACCAGGCGGCACCGGGCCTGCGACCGCTACACCGGCGAGTTGGCGTTGCCGCGGAACCCGTCGGACGAGGCCGTCGACACCGCCGCCCTGGTGAACCGGTTCGCGGACGTCCCTGCGTTGGCCGCCTTCGAGGCCGCCAACGTGCTCTTGGGGCGCCTCCTCCACGGCCGGCCGGCGCCGGTCGGCGTCCGCGCCGTCTGCGTCGGGCCGGAGGGTGTCACCTTCTGGCTCACCGAACCGGCTGACGAGGTTCCCGAGGGGTTCACGGTGCACGACAACGGGTCGGCCTGGCGTGTCGCGCACGCCCGGCTCGACGGCGTCGAACCCTTCGAGCCCTTCGTCCCGTTGGTGGTGCCGGTGGGCGACGACGAGGACGGGACCTGGCTCGTGGCGCTCTATGCGGGTTCGGTGCTGCCCGTCCTCGGCGAACGCGCGGAGGACCTGTGCCGCGCCGCACGGGTGGCCCAGGAATCGTGGTCCTGGGCGGACGCGGTCGTCGTCTCGACGGATCCGGCCGATGCGGCGGGCGCCCAGCCCAGCCCGGACACGGACCCGCGGCCCGTCCTCTACTTCGGTGACCCCGGCCGAATCTCTCGGGAGCTGGTCGGGCGGCTGGCCGTGGTCACGACGGCGGCGACGCCCGCCAGCGATCTCACGGTGCTGGTGGACCGGCACGGAGCCTCCATCCATCCGATGGGGCGGGTGGTCCGGCCCCAGCTCCTGCAGGGCGACCGGGCCCGCCTGATGGACGAGCTGGTTGGCGCCGCAACCGTGGGTGGATCGGTGGATGGGACGGAGGACGGAACGGCGCACCGGGTCGCGGACGCCGATGGACGCGAGCCGGCGCCGGCGGTCGTCACCGCGCGACGGCCTGTGCCGGGGAGCAGGGCGCTCGCGCCCGGCCCCGTCGACGTGCGGCTGCTGACACCGACGCCCCGGCTCGACGGCCTGCACGAGGAGCTGCCGCCCAACCGGGCCCGGCGCGCCGTGGAGTTGGTCGCCTACCTGGCGCTCCACCAGCCGGACGTCATCACGAGCGATCGCCTGCGCACCCGCGTCCTGGGGTCGTCGGACGCCGACGCGGCGGCCAAGACGCTGTTCAACACCGCGTACGCGGCGCGCCGCTCCATGGGGACGGACGAGCACGGCGATCCGCTGTTCCCCGCCGGCACCCGCAACGGCCTGTACCAGGTCTCGCCGCTCGTCACCGTGGACGTCCACCGCGCCGCGGCGTTCGTCGCCGAAGGCAAGGCGTGTGTCGACCCGCAACTGGCCATGGCTCACTTCCGCGCCGCGCTCGAGCTCGTGGAGGGCGAGCCGCTGGCCAACGCGCTGTCCGGCTACTCGTGGTGGGAGGCGGAGGGCCACGGAGGGCGCGTCGCGTCGATCCTCGTCGATGCCGCGTGCTGCCTCACCACCCGTGCGGCCGAGACCGGCCTCTTCTCTCTGGCCTGGCTGGGGTTGGAGCGGGCCCGGCTGGCCGCCCCCTACAGCGAGGCACTCTCGCGCGCCGCCATGGAGGTGGCGGCGGCTGAGGGCGACGCCGACCGGCTACGCCACGAGTGGCGCGAGTGCCAACGCCGCGTCGACGTGCTCGATCCCGGCAGCTCGCCCTCGACGCGCACGGAATCGCTCTACGGCGAGCTGGCGCGGCGCGTGCTGGTGGGCCCGGCCGGCGCCGAGATGCCGTCCGGTAACGCGTCCGCGGCCAGGGACTGAGCGCCCACCGCCTCCCCGTAGGCGGTCACGACGTCTTCGAGCGCCGCCACCCGGCTCCCCTTCAACAAGACGGCGTCCTCGTGCGACAACGACCGCAGAAGCGCCACCGCGCCTGCCGCGTCCGGCACGACGGCAGCAGCGTAGAGGTCCGTCTGATAGCCGTGCACCTCAATGCCGAGGTCGGCCGCGAGGGCCGCCGCCGCGCGGTGCTGCTCCTCGGTGTCGGCTCCTAGCTCCGCCATGAGCCCCAGAATCGCCACGCGGCGCGCCCCAGGGAGAGCGGCGAGCGAGCGCAGCGCAGCCTCGGTCGACGCGGGGTTGGCGTTGTAGCAGTCCACCAGCAGGGCCGGGCCATCCGGGGGGCGCCGCAGCTCCATGCGCAGCGGCGACGCGGGCACCGCCTCGAGCGACGTCGCCACCGACTCAAAGGGCACGCCGCACCACAGCGCGGCGGCAGCCGCGGCCAGTGCGTTGGGCACCTGCTGCACCCCGTGCACGGACAGCTGCACCTCACCCCTGCCCCACGGTGTGACGAGCCGGAACGACGGCTGGAGCTCGTCGTCGAGCCTCACCTCTTCGGCCCGCACCTCCGCGTCGGCCACGACCGCGTACCCGAGGACCGGGCAGGGGCTGAACTCGGACATACGTGCCACGCGCGGATCGTCGAAGTTGAGCACTGCGACACCCGACTCCGGCAGCGCGGCCACCAGCTCGCCCTTGGCTCGGGCCACGCCGTCGAGGTCACCGAAGAATTCGACGTGCGCCATGGCGACGCTGGTCACGATGCCGACGTCGGGCCGGGCCACCTGCGCCAGGCGCGCGATATGACCGAGGCCGCGCGCGCCCATCTCGACGATGACCCACTGGGCATCGTCGGGCGCGTTGAGCAGGGTGAGGGGCAAGCCGAGCTCGTTGTTGAACGAGCGCGCGCTGGCCACGGTGCGGAACGACCTCGCCAGACACTGCCGGACGAGATCTTTCGTCGTGGTCTTCCCGACCGAGCCCGTGATGCCGACGACGCCCCCGCTGATCCGGCTCCGCGCCACGACCCCGAGGTTGAGCAGCGCGCTGCCGGTATCCTCGACCACGATGGCCGTTGCGCCCACGGGCTCCCGGGAGGTCAGGTAGGCCGGCGCACCCGCGTCCAGCGCGGCGGAGATGAAGTCGTGCCCGTCGCGCTCGGCCACGATCGGGACAAAGATCTGACCCGGCTCCGTCGTCCGGGAGTCGATGCTGGCACCGTCGACAATGACATCGGGCCCGACCAACTCTCCGCCGAGTTGGACCGCGAGTTCAGCAGTCGGGAATCGCACGCATGGCCCTCGACGGTCGATTGTATAGCCTCGGTCGATGCCCGAACCCGGACAGCTGGTGGTGATTTACGGGGGCCCATCGGCCGAGCACGAGGTGTCATGCATTTCGGCGCGCCGGATCGCCCGGGCCGCACTCGACGGCGGGTGGCTCGTCCGGGCGATCGGCCTCACGCACGACAAACGATGGGTGGACAGCGGCCGCGCGCTGGCCGACGTCCACGACGTGGAGAGCCTTCCCTCCCCCGACGTCCTGTTGGACGAGGAGCCGGAAGCGGAGGTGGCGCACCTCCACGAGGCGCTGCCACCGGAACCGGTCGTGTTCCCGGTGCTACACGGACCCTTCGGTGAGGACGGCATCATCCAGGGCCACCTCGAGGCGCTGCAGGTTCCTTACGTCGGCGCCGGCGTGCTGGCGTCGTCCATCTGCATGGACAAGGGCATTGCGAAGTCGGTGCTGCACGACCACGGGCTCCCCGTGGCGGCCTGGCGGCTCGTGGCGCGGTCGGCGTGGTCGCCGGAGGTGATGGAGGAGGCACTGGAGGCACTGGGGCTGCCCCTCTTCGTGAAGCCGGCGAACCTGGGCTCGTCCGTCGGCGTCTCCAAGGTGTCGGACGCGGCGGCCTTCGGGGACGCGGTGCTCGGCGCGTTCGAATTCGACGACCACATCATCATCGAGGAGTTCGTGCGTGGGCGCGAGCTTGAGCTCGCGGTGATGGGCAACGAAGACGTCCGCGTCACGCGGGCCGGAGAGATCATCGCCAGCCGGGACTTCTACGACTACGAAGACAAGTACGTGCTCGGCACGGCCGAAACGATCGCGCCGACCGACCTCACCGACGCCCAGCTGTCGCATGTGCAGCGGGTGGCCACTGCGGCCTACCGCGCGCTGCGGATCGAGGGCCTGGCGCGGGTGGACCTCTTCCTGCTGGACGACGACGAGGTCATGGTGAACGAGGTCAACACCATGCCTGGCTTCACCCCGATCTCCATGTTCCCGATGCTCTGGGAGGTCGAGGGCGTCCCCTTCCCCCGCGTGGTGGAGGAGCTGGTGGACCTGGCCCGGTCGCGCCACACGCGCCGGCGCCTGCTGCGCACGCACCGCCTGCCCTGAAACGCGGGCGGACGGGGGTCAGCGACTTGGCCGCCCCGGCGTTGGCCAGCCCGGAGAACCCCGCGCCGACCACGACCTCGCACTTCCGTTCCAGTTCGGCCACGCTCTTTGCACCTCCGCGGGCAGCCCGTCGCTCCGGAGCGTCAAACCTAACGGCGGTGGCCGTGGGGTCCGTGGGAACTCCGAGCAACGCTTCGGTACCCTGCGGGTGTGGTCACCACCCTCGACGGCGAGACCTGGGAGGTCCTCCCGGGGGCCAGCCGCCTCACGGTGGCGCAGCGGGAGGCGATAGAGGCGGACGACCCGCTGCTGTGCGTCGTCGCCGGCGCCGGCGCCGGCAAGACGCGGGTCCTCACCTTGCGGGTGGCGCGGCGGGTGCGCGACGGCACCATAGAGGGCGACCGCACCCTGGTCACGACGTTCAGCCGCAAGGCAGCGGAGGAACTGCGCACTCGGCTGTGGTCGCTGGGCGTCGCGGGGGTGAAGGCGGGCACGTTCCACCGGACGGCCCTTGGCATCCTGCGCGAGCACCGCGAGCTGCGCGGCCGGGCCGCCCCCCAGCTCCTCCCCGACCGGCGCCGCCTGCTCGCCGACGTCACCACCGGCGACATGCGCCGCACGCGCGCGCTGGACGGCGAGATCGGGTGGGCGAAGGCGCGGCTCGTCGCACCGGGCGACTACGAGACCGAGGCGCGCCGCCACCGGCGGCGCAGCGGCGTCAACCCCGAGCAGGTGGCCGAGGCCTACGAGCGGTACGAGACTGAGCGGACCCGGCGCCGGCTGCTGGACTTCGACGACCTCATCGTCGCCTGCGCCGACACCCTGGCGGGCGACAGCGCGTACGCCGACCAGGTCCGCTGGCGCACGCGCCACCTCTTCGTAGACGAGATGCAGGACGTGAACCCAGCGCAGTTCCGGCTGCTTACGGCGCTCCTCTCCGACGAGCCCGACCTCTTCGTGGTCGGCGACCCCAACCAGTCCGTGTACGGGTTCAACGGCGCCGACCCCACCCTGCTGGGCCGCCTGTCAGAGATCCTGCGCGGCACCCGGGTCATCCGCCTGGACGAGAACCACCGCTGCACGCCCCAGGTGGTCTCCGTGGCCACCGCGGTGCTGCAGGAGGGGGGCCGACTCGGTGAGCCGCCGTTGGAGGCGCCGCGCACAACACGTGTAGACGGGCCCGTGCCCGCGGTGGTGGCGCACGCCACGGACGAGGACGAGGCCGTGTGGGCGGCCCGACAGGCGAAGCTGTCGCGTACGCCGGGCCGACGCTGGTCGAGCATTGCAGTGCTCACCCGCACCAACGCGCAACTGGTGGTCGTGCAGCGGGCCATGGAGGCGGCGCGGGTGCCGTGCATGATCGCAGGCTCGGACCTGGGACCGGCGAGCGACCTGCGGGGGAGCGACCCCGACCGCCGCGACCCCGACGCCGAGGAGGAGCGGGGCGTGAGTGGTGGCGTTGGGGTGGGCGACGCCGCCGACCGGGACCGGGTCGTGCTGACCACCTTCCACCGCGCCAAAGGCCTGCAGTGGCCCACCGTCCTGGTGTTGGGGCTGAACGACGCGCTGATGCCGATCGCCTCTGCCCAAACGCCGCCCGCGGTCGGGGAGGAGCGCCGTCTGCTGTACGTCGCGCTGACCCGCTCAGAGGAGGAGCTGCGGTGCAGCTGGTTCGCGCGCGCCGTCGGCGGCGGGTCCGGCGGGCCGTCGCCCGAGCGGGGACCCAGCCGCTGGCTCGCGCCGATAGCGGAGACCATCGCGGCGCTGGAGAAGGAGGCGGCCCCGACCGCGGCCTCGGAGGTCTCGGCCCGGGTGGCCGAACTCCGCCGCCGCCTGGAAGAGGGTTCGGGGTCGGAGTCGGAGTCGGAGGACAAAGGTCGGCAGTAAGGACAGGCGCCGGCAGTAAGGTCGGACCCGCCCGATCGACCCGAGGTGGGGGATGGCCGCACGCATGTCGGAACTTCTGGAGGGGCTGCGCAAGGCGGTCGGTGATCCCAACGTCCTGACCGGCGACGGGGTGCATGCCGACTACACGCACGACGAGACGCTCGGGGTCTCGCCGGTGGTCCCGTTGGCGCTGGTGCTCCCGGGGTCGACCGACGAGGTGTCCGAGGTCCTGAAGGTGGCGAGCGAGCACGGTGTGCCCGTGGTGGCACGCGGCAGCGGCACCGGACTCTCGGGCGCCGCGGTCCCGGTCCCTGATGGCCTCCTGCTCGCCTTCGACCGCATGCGCACGATTCGCGAGATCGACACCGAGAACCAGGTCGCCGTCGTGGAGCCTGGCGTCACCCTCGAGCAGCTCAACGCCGAGCTGGCGCCGCTCGGGCTCACCTATCCGGTGTCACCCGGCGAGCAGACCGCGTCGCTGGGCGGCAACGCCGGCACCAACGCCGGCGGCATGCGGGCCGTGCGCTACGGCGTGACTCGGCACCACGTACTGGGGCTCGAGGTCGTGCTGGCCGACGGGACCGTCCTGCGCACGGGCGGCAAGTTCGTGAAGGTGTCCTCGGGTTACGACCTGACCCAGCTGCTCGTCGGGTCCGAGGGGACGCTGGCGGTGACGACGGAGGTGACGGTCAAGGTGCAGCCGCGGCCGACGGAGTCGACGACCGTGCTGGCGCCGTTCGCGACGTTGGACGAGGTGACGCACGCGGTCCCGCGGATTGTGGCGAGCGGGATCAACCCCTCCATCCTGGAGTACGCGGACGCGCTGGTGCTGGGCAGCATCACCAAGTCGGCCGGTCTGGACCTGGGCATCCCCGACGAGGTGAAGCAGACGGCGCTCGCCTACCTCATCGTCGTGCTGGAGGAGTCCTCCGCCGCCCGCCTGGACGAGGACGTCGAGCGGTTGGGCACCCTGCTGGGCGAGCTCGGCGCGCTGGACGTCTATGTGCTGCCGCCGCAGGCCGGCGCCGCGCTGATCGTGGCGCGGGAGCGCCTGTTCTTCGTCACGAAGGCGGCGGGGGCCGACGACATCATTGACGCGGTGATCCCGCGCGCGGCCATCCCCGAATACCTGGCCCGGGTGGCGGAGTTGGGCCAGGCGCACGACTCCTTCGTCAGCGGGTGCGGCCACGTCGGCGACGGCAACGTCCACCTGGCCGTCTTCCAGTCCGACCCCGAGAAACGCAAAGCGCTCACCCGCGAGATCTTCCACACCGCCATAGAGGCAGGCGGCGCCATCTCCGGCGAGCACGGGATCGGCACCGAGAAGATGCCCTACTTCCTGGAGACCGAGGATCCGACGGCGCTGGAGCTCATGCGTTCGATCAAGCGGGTCTTCGACCCGCAGGAGATCCTCGGCCCCGGACGCCTGCTCGGACTGGGCGAGGAGGAGACAGGGACGGGAGCGGGCACGGGAGAGACGCCGTGAACGGCGCCCGCGCCCTCCTCTCGACGCTGGTCGACGCCGGCGTCGACGTGTGTTTCGCCAACCCGGGCACCTCCGAGATGCACTTCGTTGCCGCGCTCGACGACGTGCCCGAAATGCGGGGCGTCCTCTGTCTGTTCGAGGGCGTCGCCACCGGGGCGGCCGACGGCTACGCCCGCGTGGCCGGGCGGCCGGGGGCAACGCTGCTGCATCTCGGCCCCGGTCTCGGCAACGGCCTGGCCAACCTGCACAACGCACGGCGGGCGCGCACGCCCGTCGTCAACGTCGTCGGTGACCACGCCACGTACCACACCCGCTACGACGCGCCCTTGGAGTCGGACATCGCGTCCATCGCACGGGCAGTGTCAGGGTGGTACCGCAGCACGGCGCGCGCCGACGACGTCGGCGGCGACGCGGCGGACGCCGTCGCGGCGGCGCTGGGCCCGCCCGGGTGCGTGGCCACGCTCGTCCTGCCCGCCGACGCCTCCTGGTCCGAGTCCACGACCGGCCTGTCCTCGCCCCGGCCGGTGCGCCGACCGGCAGGCGTGCCCGCCGACACCGTCGACGAGGTGGTGAAGGCGCTCCGCTCGGGCGAACGCGCCGCGCTGCTGCTCGGCGGGACGGCTCTCCGGGCTCCGGCGTTGGAGGCGGCGAGCCGGGTGTGCGTGGCCACCGGCGCGTCCATGCTGGGTGAGACCTTTCCGGCCAACCTGGAACGAGGGGCGGGCATCCCGGCGGTGGACCGCCTCGGCTACTTCTCGGAGATGGCGCAGGCCCAGCTCGACGGCGTCCGGCACCTGGTGCTCGTCGACGCCAAGTCACCCGTCTCCTTCTTCGCCTATCCGGGCAAGGTGAGCGACTTGGTGCCGGCCGGGTGCACCGTGCACACGCTGGCGCGCCCGGGTGACGACGCGGCGGGCGCGCTGGAGTCCTTGGCGGACGCAGTGGGGGCGCCGGCGGACGGTGCGGACCCCGCGCCGGCGAGCCGGCCCGAGCGCCCGGCCGGCACGTTGTCGACGGAGACGCTTGCGGCGGCGGTGGGCGCCACCCTGCCCGAGGGCGCGATCGTGGCCGACGAGGGCAACACGGGCGGCCTCTTCGTCGCGGGTGCGACGGCGGGCGCGCCGCGCCACGACTGGCTGACGCTGACCGGCGGCGCCATCGGCCTCGGCCTCCCGATGGCGACCGGGGCGGCTGTCGCCGCGCCGGACCGGCCTGTGCTGTGCCTGCAGGCCGACGGGAGCGCCATGTACACACTGCAGGCGCTGTGGACTCAGGCGCGCGAGGGCCTCAACGTTACGACGGTGGTGCTGGCCAACCGGAGCTACGCGATCCTGAACATCGAGCTGCACCGGGTTGGCGCCGACGCCGGCGGGCCGCAGGCGCGTCGGCTGCTCGACCTCTCCGACCCCGATCTCAGCTTCTGCGACCTGGCCCGTGGCATGGGCGTGCCGGCGCGCCGGGCGGAGAACGCCGAGGACCTGGTCGACGCGCTGGAGGCCGGCTTTGCCGAGCCGGGACCGTCGCTGGTCGAGGTGCCGTTGGGTTAGCTCCCTGGCCCTTCTAGGGGTCTTTGCGAGCGCATTGGCGTTGCCCTACTGGAAACCCGTCGTTTCCAGTAGGGCATATGGCTACTTAGTAGAGACCTACTACTGGCTTTGAGCGAGAAGTAGTAGCCCGCCCTCGATACAGCGCGAGGGCACGACCGCTAAGGGCGCTGGTCCGTCGCCGCCTCAGTGCAACTGCAGTATGTGGTACACGACGTAGGCCGGCCACACCAAAGACTTGAGAAAGGCAAGGATCACCAGCCAGAACGTGCCCGAGTGGTAGTGGATGTAATACACCAGGGCCCCGATGAAGCCGAGGAACCAGAGCCCGCCTGCTCCCCCGTTCCTGGCCGTCCGCCCCTTCGTCGCCACGTCGCCCGTTTCGGCCACTTGGCATCACCTCCCACTCCTAGGCGCGCCGGGACGGCGCGCCGCTGTTATTTCCCCATCCTGGTGCGATCGGGCAACGGGGCCGATCGGTCCAGTCGATCAGTGGGCGACTTCCGCGCAGCTGGTTGCCACGTCCAGGCTGTGCGCCGGGTTGTACGTGGCGTCGTACTGGCCGGGCGGCTCCACCCAGACGTGGCCCGCCGAGTCGTACTCGACGACGTAGTGCGTCGTGGTGGGGACACTGTGCATGAAGGGACCGTGGTTCGCCGAGCTGGTCAGCGGCGCGTAGTCGGCTTGATAGGTGGCCGCACTCCACGCCGAGGGCGGCGTAGGGAACGCGCCGTTGGTCGCGTTGTAGGCGTCGAGGGCGATTTCGACGCCCTTGGCGTCCGCCTCGCACGCCGAGGTCTGGGCGGCAGACGGGACGGCCCCGAGTCCCGAAGCCTCGGAAGAGCCGCCGGGGACGCTGGGGATCGGCCCGACGAAGGGCAAGCCGGCGAGAGAGCCATTCTGGCCGCTCGTGGAACCCGGCGAGATGGTGACGACGAAGATGATCACCCCGATCACAGACGCCAGCAGAATGCTGAGGAGGCCGAACATGAGCCCGGCCCCGCCGTGTTCGTCTCGGTGCCAACGCTTGCTCATTGGGATACCCCTCCGCTCGCCCTGCTGACGGGTGCCGCCGTACCCCAAGGTTTAGCAGGAGCTAGGAATCCGCGAAGTCGACGACGACCGGGGCGTGATCCGAGGGCTTCTTCCCCTTGCGGGCATCGCGGTCCCGGTAGGCGCCGGTCGCCCGAGCAACCAGGTCGTCGCTTACCAGCACCAGATCGATGCGCATGCCGCGACCTTCGTGAAAATCGCCGGCCCTGTAGTCCCACCAGGTGAACGTGCCGGGTTCGTTGAAGCGCCGGAACACGTCGTCCAGGCCCCAGTCCTCGATGTTGCGGAGGGCGGCCCGCTCCGGCTCGCTGACATGGGTAGCGCCCACGTACGCCGCCGGATCCCACACGTCGCCGTCGTCGGGCGCCACGTTGAAGTCGCCACAGACGGCGACGGACGACCCCGCCGGGCACTGCTCGTCAAGGGTCTTGCGCAGCTGCGCCAGCCAGGCCAGCTTGACTTGGTACATCTCGTTGTCAAGCGCCCTTCCGTTGGGGACATACACGCAGTACACCCGGGTTCCGTTGCAGCTGGCGGACATGATGCGCTTCCCGTCGTCGTCATCCGGCGTGTTGAACCCACGCGTGACGTCGTGGAGTCCGACCTTGCTGACGATCGCGACTCCGTTCCAGCGTCCTTCGCCGCAATGGGCCGACTCGTATCCGAGCGCCTCGAAGTCCTTTTCGGGGAACTTGTCGTCCGCCTGCTTGGTCTCCTGCATGCAGAGCACGTCGGGATGGTTGGCCTCGATCCACTCGGTGACCCGCGGCATCCGCTGGGTGAGGGAGTTGACGTTCCAGGTCGCAAGTCGCATCAGTCCACGCCTCCGTCCACGATGACGAACATGAGATCGGCCTCGCAGGCGGTCTGGCCACCGACCGATGCCACCCCGTGGCCCTTTCCGCCCCGGGCGGACAGGCGATGTAACGTCACCTCGAGGTCGAGCGTCTCGGCCGGTACGACCTGCCGGCGGAAGCGGGCCCGCTCTATGCCGCCGAAGAGGGGGAGCTTGCCGGCGTAGCGCGGGTCGAGCAGGACTGCGAAGCCGCCAAGCTGGGCGAGGGATTCGACCATGAGCACGCCGGGCAGTGTGGGCCGGCCGGGGAAGTGGCCTGCGAAGAAAGCCTCGTCGCCGGTCAGTTTCCAATTGCCCCGAGCAGAGACCCCCGGCTCCACTGCTGTCACCGCTGTCACGAAAAGGAACGGGGGTCGATGCGGCAGGACGTCGGCCGGCTCCGGCAAGCTCATGGAAGAACGAGATTACCGACGGCTAGCGACGCGAGGCCTTGGCCGCCTTCTTGGCGGGCGGGGCGCCCTTCTTGTCGGTGACCGGGGCCTTCTTCTTGGTGGCCTGCTTCTTTCCGAGAGGCTGCTTCCTGGCTGCGGGAGCACCCTTCTTGGCGGGCGGAGCTTTCTTTGCCGGCCGCGCGTTTCTTTCGGGCCCACGCTGCTTGGCCGGGGCCTTCTTCGTGGTGGGCTGCGCTTTCGCCGCGGCCGGCGCCTTCTTCGCTGGGCCCCTCTTGCGTGCTGCACGCGCTTTCGCCGCGCCGCGACCTGATTGGGGCTCCGGTCGCGGAATCGCGAGCTCGGCGACGCGCCGAGGCGGATCGAGGCCAGCCAGGACGAAGGGGCGTACCTCGCCCTTCTTGAGCACGTGCCGCGCCTTGGTGGGCGGCGGGTCGCCCATCGCGGTGAGCGGGATGTAGCAGTGCAGAACGCCACCGCCCGGCAGCGGCACGTCAACCATGGCGCCGTGGGAGGTGAAAGAGACGACCTCGCCCACCACGGTGGTGCCGACGTTGAAGGCCGCCACGAAATTGATGAAGGCCAAAGGCTCGTTCACCGCGGGTGGCGGAGCGGCCCGCTTCTTCTTGGACCGGCCGTGGGTGCTCCGCGACTGCTCGGGCTTTCGTTCCGCCTCCTTCTGCCCTTTGCTGCCGGCGTCCTTCTTCGCCTTGGCACTCTTTTCGGGCGCGGCCTTCTTGGCCGCTTGCTTCTTGGCCGCCTGCTTCTTGGCCGGCTTTGCCTCGGGCCGCGCGTCCGGTTGGAGTGCCTCCGCCACCGCGTCCTCGATCGCACTCGAGAAGGCCGGGTCCACCTTGGCACGGCCAGGCGGCGGCATGGCGGGCTCGAGCGGCCACGACGAGCCGACCGGTGCCGCCTTCTTGGCCGCCTTCTTAGTGGTCTTGGCGGCTTTCTTGGCGGCCTTCTTGGCCGCCCGGGCCAGTTCGGCCGCCTTCGCCGGCGCGGACTCCGGATCCCTGGCCGCGTTGGCCTCGGCCGTCGCGGCCCGGCTCTTTGCCCCACGGATCGGGACGCGGGGGGTGAAGATCCATCCGACGCCGTGAATGGGCTTGCCTCCGACCAGCCTCCCGTCGTCGAACAACCAGGGGTGCTCGCCGTGGAACTCCTGGAACGAGTCGTTCGAGAGGACCGTGGCGCCGGTGCGCTCCGCGATGCGGAGTACGAACGCATCGCCACGGCCGATGGCGCCCGCCGGCGGGGAGACGATCGACCCGTCGAGCATCGCCTTGCGCACCTTGTCGCGCTCCTTCTCGGAGACTCGGTGTTCAAAGGTCGCGTCAACGACGACGATGATGTTCGTTCCCTGGTCCTCGGCGGCGTACGCCCGGACCGCATCGTTCAGTTGGGCCAGGCTCGGCGACGTCCTCCCCTCGGTGGCGAGGTTGGAACCGTCGACGACGACGTAATGGGGTTTAGCCAATGGCACGTCGCAAGAGGTCGGCCTGCTCGAGCTGATGCAGGGCAGCACTCCCGATCGCCGGGCTGGCGGACTCGGTGCGGCTGACGTGGCGGAGCTTCAGCCGTTCGGGCAGGCAGGCATGCAGCCGGGCATGTACGAAAGCCCAGCCACCCATGTTTTCGGGCTCCTCCTGCAGCCACACCACCTCTTCCGCCTCGCCGTAGCGCTCGAACACCGCTCGCAGCGCGTCGACCGGCCACGGGTAGAGCTGCTCGATCCTGACGATCGCCACCTGCGCCGCCGTGTCGGCCGCCAGCTCGGACCGGTGCTGCACCGCCTCGTGGGCGACCTTCCCGCTGGCCAGCACAATGTGACGGACAACCGACGGGTCCTCGACGGTGGGATCGTCGAGCACGCGCTGGAACGAACCGGCCTCGAGCTCGGCGAACGTCGAGCGCGACGCGTGCGACCGCAACATCGACTTGGGCGTGACGATGACGAGCGGCCGTTCGGGGTCGATGCGGGCCTGCGAGCGAAGCAAATGGAAATACTGGGCCGCGGTCGACGGGACGGTCACCCGCATGTTGTTGCGTGCGCCGAGGGACAGGAAACGCTCGAACCGTGCCGAGGAGTGTTCCGGACCCTGGCCTTCGTAGCCGTGCGGGAGCAAGAGGACAAGGCCCGAGTACTGGCCCCACTTATTCTCTGCCGCCACCATGAAGTTGTCGATGATGATCTGCGCACCGTTGACGAAGTCGCCGAACTGCGCCTCCCAGGCCACGAGCGCCTCAGGCGCCTCGACCGAGTAGCCGTACTCGAATCCGAGGGCGGCGTACTCCGAGAGCAACGAGTCGCGGACCGTGAAGTTCCCCATTTCGCCCTTGGGCTCGAGCGCCACCGCGCCGATGCGGCGCAGGCCTTCGCGGATGTGGGACAGCGGCACATACTCCTCACCGTTGGAGTAGTCGACGAGGACCGCGTGGCGCTGGCTGAAGGTTCCACGCCGGGTGTCCTGACCGGTCAGCCGGACGTTGACACCCTCGTACATGAGCGATCCGATCGCCAGCGCCTCGGCCAGGGCCCAGTCGACCTGGCCGTCCTCCACCATCGCGTCGCGCTGCGTGAACTGGCGTTCGAGCTTGGGGTGGACAGTGAAGCCGTCGGGTACCGAGCGCACCACCGAGGACAGCGCGTGCAGGACGTCGGGAGCCACACCCGTCTCGGGTGCGACGATCTCGCGCCCCGGGTCGGGCGCGGGCAGCGCTGTGGGAGCCAGTGAGGGCTCGGCCCGTACCTCCTCTAGGACGCCGGCCAGCTTGGTGTTGAAGTCGTCGAGGGCAGCCTCGGCCTCTTCGAGCGTGATGTCACCCCGGCGCACCAGCGTCTCGGTGTAGAGCTTGCGCACCGAGCGCTTGGCGTCAATCCGCTGATACATGAGCGGCTGCGTGTAGCTCGGGTCGTCGCCCTCGTTGTGCCCGTATCTGCGGTAGACCACGAGGTCGATCACGACATCCTTGTGGAACGCCTGGCGGAACGCGAAGGCGAGACGTGCCGCGCGCACGCAGGCCTCAGGATCGTCGCCGTTGACGTGGAAGATCGGGGCTTGGACCATTTTGGCGACGTCCGTCGGGTAGACGGACGTGCGGGCCGACGTGGGAGCCGTGGTGAACCCGAGCTGGTTGTTGATGACCACGTGGACGGTCCCACCCGTCCGATACCCCGAAAGGCCCGAGAGGTTGAGCGTCTCCGCCACCACGCCCTGGCCGGCGAAGGCCGCGTCGCCGTGGACCAGCACCGACATGCACGGGAAGCCGAAGGTGCCCTCCGCCGCGGCGGCCGGCGTGCCGTCGGTGGGCGGGGAGATCCGGTCCTGCTTGGCCCGGGTCATCCCCTCGACGACCGGGTCCACGGCCTCGAGGTGGGACGGGTTCGAGGCCAGCGTGATGGGCAGCTCCTCACCGGCGCTGCCGTGGAAGACGCCGCGGGCGCCCTTGTGGTACTTGACGTCCCCCGAGCCCTGCACCGACTCGGGGTCCAGGTTGCCCTCGAACTCCTCGAAGATCTCCCGATACGACTTGCCCACGATGTTGGCCAGGACGTTCAGGCGGCCCCGGTGCGCCATGCCCATGACGACCTCGGCGACACCGGATCCGGCCGCCGCGTCGAGCAGCGCGTCGAGCAGCACGATGGTCGACTCCGCCCCCTCGAGCCCGAACCGCTTCTGGCCCACGTAGCGCGTGTGCAGGAAGCGCTCGAACACCTCGGCGGCGTTGAGGCGGTCGAGGATGTGGCGCTGCTCGTCGACCTTCAGTGTCGTCGGCTGTCCCTCGACGTGCTGTTGGATCCAGTGCTTCTGCTCGGGGTCTTGAATGTGCATGTACTCGATGCCAAGGGTCCGGCAGTACGCATCGCGCAGGATGTGAAGGATTTCGTCGAGCGTCGCCACGTCGCGCCCGGCGAGACCGTCGGCGATGAACTGGCGAGGGAGGTCCCAGATCGTGAGCCCGTAGGTGAGCGGGTCGAGCTCGGGGTGGATGTGCGGCGGCTCGGCATCGAGCGGGTCCAGGTGCGCGATGAGATGGCCGCGCACCCGGTACATGTTGATGAGCGTCTGCACCCGCACCTGCTTGGTGAGGCGCTCGTGCTCCCCCTCGTCCGTGCCGACGCCCGCGTTGGAGTCCGTCTGCCAGCGCACCGGCTCGTAGGGCACGCCCATCGACTCGAACAGGTCGTCGTAGAAGCCGTCGGCGCCGGTGAGCAGCGCAGCGACCCGCCCGAGGAAGAGTCCCGACTCCGCGCCCTGAATGATCCGGTGGTCGTAGGTCGAGGTGAGCGTCACCACCTTGCCCAGGCCCAGCTCGGCGAGGACCCGCGGGTCGGCGGCCTCGAACCCGGGCGGGTATCCCAGGGCGCCGACCCCGATGATGGCCCCCTGGCCCGGCATGAGCCGCGGCACCGACTGCAACGTGCCGAGCGTGCCGGGGTTGGTCAACGACACCGTGGTGTCCGTGAAGTCGTCGGGGGCGATCTTGTTGGTGTGGATCTTACGGATCAGCTCTTCGTAGGCCAGGACGAAGGAGCGGAAGTCGAGGGTGTCGGCCTCCTTGATGCACGGGACGAGCAGCGTGCGGCTGCCGTCGCTCTTCTCCTGGTCCACGGCGAGGCCGAGCCCGACGTGCTTGTGGTGCACGACACCGGGCTTGCCGGTGCCGTCGGCGTCGTCGACGAAGGCCGAGTTGAGCGCGGGCACGTCATGCAGGGCCCGCACGACGGCGTAGCCGATGATGTGGGTGAAGCTCACCTTGGCCCCGGTGGTCCGGGCCAGCTGGTTGTTCAGGATGAGCCGGTTGACCTCGAGCAGGCGGGCGGGCACCGTGCGCACGCTGGTCGCCGTCGGCACCGCCAGGCTGGCCTCCATATTGGCCACGATCCGCGAGGCGGCTCCCCGCAGAACGACTGCCTCCTCGGTGCCCGCTTGGGCCGGCCTCGTGGCCGCCGGAGCGGCTGGAGCGGCTGGGGCCGGGGTCGGGGGGGCGGCAACCGGGGCGGCGACGGCCCCCGGGGCGACGGCCGGTGCGGCCTCGGCGTTCAGGGAGGCGGGGGCGGCGGCCTGAGCCGTGGGCGGCGGGACCGGGGCGGGCCGGTAGTCGGCGAAGAACTCACGCCAGCTCTCACTGACCGACGAGGGGTCGGCCAGGAAGCGGTCGTACATGTCGTCGACCAGCCATGCGTTCGGGCCAAAAGAGCCCCCGGCGCCGCCGAACTGGGACATGATCCCACCCTACCGGCACCCCCCGGGAAAAGGAGGCGGTCCGGTAGCGTCTGCCCTGCCCATGAGCTATCCGGCCGCACTCAGCCTCACGGCACGGCCGGCGCCGGAGCCGGGCGCTGCCACGGTGATCTTCGTGCACGGCTCGCTCGACCGCGGCGACAGCTTCCGGCGCGTGATGCGGCGGCTGCCCGAGCTCGGGATCGTGCTCTACGACCGGCGGGGCTACCAGGGTTCGCGGGCGGGGGGCGTGGTGGACCTCGGGGGGCATATCGACGACCTGCTCGCCATCGCGGCTGAGGCTCGGGCGTCCCGGCCGTCGGGGGACGGTCCCCTCGTGGCGGTCGGGCACAGCCTCGGGGGCGACGTCGTTCTCGGCGCGGCGCTGGCCGATCCGCGCACGTTCGACGCAGTCGGCGTCTTCGAGCCGCCGATGCCGTGGCTCGGGTTCCGCCGCGGCGGAGGCTCCGACGGGCCCGGCCGCGGCAACGGCACCGGCAACGGCTGGCGCACCATCGCCGACGATCCCGGCGAAGAGGCAGAGCGCTTCTTCAGCCGGATGGTGAGCCCCGGGGCCTGGACCCGGCTCACCGAGGAGGGACGCGCGTCGCGTCGCGCCGACAGCCCGGCCGTGGTGGCCGACATGCGCGGCATCCGTGGTGAGGGTCCACCATTCGACGTCGAGCAGCTGAGCGTGCCGGCCGTGTTCGGCAGGGGCGGCGAGGGGACGGCGCCCCACCACCGGCGCAGCGTGCAGTGGCTGGGCGAACACGTCCCCAACGCGGTCGTCTTCGATATCGAAGGCGCCCATCACGGCGCCCACCTCTCGCACCCGGACCACTTCGCGGCCATGACCCGCCTCGTCGTGGAGCGCGCGACAGAGAGGTAGGGCTGCGAGAGACTCAGGCCGACGAGAACGGCAGCCCGCCGTCCTGCAATGCGGGGTCGTGGGAATGCTTCAGTCGGCGCGAGAGCATCTCGTCGTACTCGACTCCCTTGCCCTCGCTCTTCATGCCGGTGATGAGCGGCGAGTTGGACAGGAACACCGCGCCGACGAACATGACCAGGAGCGAAAAAGCCTCGAGGGGACCGTAGGCACCCGATGTGCGGAGGGTGTCACCGTAGAGCGCGATCCCGAGGCAGATGCTCACGAGCGGGTCGACCAGCACGAGAGTGGACTGCGACGCAGCCAACGGTCCGGCATGGAACGCGTTCTGGGTCAGGAACAACCCGAGCAGGCCGAAGACGATGACTCCGTAGGTCTGCCAGTGGTAGAGCATGGTCACCCAGTCGTTGGCCGCGTAGTTGCTCACCGTCTTGATGAGCGCCGCCGTGAACGCGTAGGCGATGGCCGCTGACGTGCCGAACATGGCCGCCTTCCACCAGCGCGGGCCCCAGCGCGTGGCCACGACCGCCACGCACATGAAGAAGGTGGCCGTGCCGCCGACCACGATCCAGCCGAGGTTCGTCGGGACGCCGGTCCCGCCACCCGGCGCCGCGAAGTAGAGGAACCCGGCCAGCCCGAACGCGATGGCCGAGGCACCGACCCACTCCCGTATGGAGATGGAGAAGCGGAACCAGATGCCAAGTATGGCAATGAGGAACAGGAGTTCCATGGTCAGGATCGGCTGCACGACGGAGAGCCGGCCGATGTGGAGCGCGAACGACTGCAACAGAAACGAGCAGATCATGAAGCCGAATCCGAGCAACCACACGCCCCGGCGGATGGCATGGGCCATCAAGCTCAGGCGCATGGTCGTCTCCTCGGGAGCGTCCTCGACGCCCATCCGTTGGAAGACGCTGGTCAGCGCATTGGAGAGAGCCGCCGCGACGGCTAGGACATAGACCATCGGATCACCGCCAAATTTATCGGTGACTCGTCACCCGGCACGCAGTCGGCTCTCAGCCGGGTCCAAGGTTCTCGGAGCTGCGCCCTGAGCCGACATCACGCACGATTCTTGTCTGAACGGGCGTCGGACACCGAATCGAATCTCTGATCGGTGCGACCCTGCAGAATTTCTGACCGGATGACCTACAAACAATGTGGCAGTTAGGTTACGTTTACGGCATCTTGCGACACCGCGAGTGTCGGAAGGGGGTGATCGGCCGTCACCGGGACGGCCGATGAGCAAGGGAGTGCTATGGGACGGACGGGGCTTCTGAAATTCTGCCGGTCTGCCGCGGTCGCAGCGGTTGCGCTGACCACGGCCGGCCTGATGCTGATCGGCACGGCGGGGACGGCGGGGGCCGCGACCGGCATCCCGCAGGGAGGGACCAAGGTGGCGGGCGGGACGGTCACGTGGGCGCTGCCGCCGTCGACCACCGTGAACTACATCTTCCCGTTCGAGTCGTCGCAGTTCAGCACCGTCAACAACATCAGCCAGTTCCAGTACCTGATGTACCGCCCGCTCTACGTGTTCGGGAGCCCGCAGAACAACGCCCCGACCCTCGACACCCAGCTCTCAGTGGCGTCGGAGCCCGCCTACATCAACGGTGACAAGGCGGCCCAAGTGACCATGAAGTCCTACAAGTGGTCCAACGGCGAGGACGTCAACGCCAGCGACGTCCTGTTCTGGATGAACATGATGCACGCCGAGAAGTCCAATTGGTTCGCCTACGTTCCTGGCCTGTTCCCGGACAACGTCACGAACGTGACGATGAACAGCCCGACGCAGCTCACGTTCACCTTCAACAAGTCCTACAACCCGAACTGGTTCACCTACAACGAATTCGGGCAGGTCACGCCCATGCCCACCGCGTGGGACATCACGGCGGCCGGTGGGGCTCCCGGCTCCGGAGGCTGCTCTGCCGGAACGTACGGCGCAGCCGCGACCGACGCCGCCTGTACGAAGGTCTACAACTACCTGACCAACCTGGCCGGCGACCTCACCCAGTACTCGACGAACCCGACCTGGGGCATCGTGGACGGTCCGTTCACCATCGCGTCGAGCAAGGGCGGCTCGTTCAGCACCTCGGGCCAGGTCGTCATGGTCCCGAACACCGCCTACTCGGGCCACAAGGCGACTATCGCCAAGTTCGAGGAGCTTCCCTACACGACCGATGACGCCGAGTTCAACGCACTCGTCGGCGGCAAGCTCAACGTGGGCTACCTGCCGCAGCAGGACGTGACCGCGGCGACATCGAACGCGACCCAGCCGGGACCGAACAACCCGCGCCTGTCGAGCAGCTTCTACCTCACTCCCTGGGTGCTCTTCGGGTACAACTATGCGGTCCTGAAGTTGACCTCTACCGGCGACAACGGAGCCGCCGGTCCGATCTACTCGCAGCTGTACTTCCGCCAGGCCATGCAGTCCTTGGTGGACCAGACGCCAATGATCAAGAACTTCCTGAAGGGCTACGCCGTGCCGACCTACGGCCCGGTGCCGGTGCTGCCCCACAACAACCTGGTCGACTCCTTCGAGCAGTCGAACCCGTACCCGTACAACCCGTCCAAGGCGAAGCAGCTGCTGCAATCGCACGGCTGGTCGGTGGTACCCAACGGCACCGACAGCTGCCAGAAGGCGGGCACGGGCTCCGGAGAATGCGGCGCCGGCATCCCCAAGGGCGCCAAACTGAGCTTCAGCCTCGCCTACGCCACCGGGACGCAGTGGCAGCAGCAGGTCATGCAGGTTGAGCAGTCAGCCTGGTCGTCTGTCGGCATCCACTTCGCCCTGACCCCGAACACCTTCAACACCGTGGTCGGCGACTACGCCCCCCCGTGCATGTCGCCGTGCACCCTGGAGTTCGGCTGGTGGGGAGGCGGCTGGAGCTACGAGCCGGACTACTACCCTTCGGGTGAATTGCTGTTCGCCACCAACGCGGGGAGCAACTCGGGCAACTACAACAGCTCGAAGGCCAACAGCCTGATCGCGGCGACCACAGACACCAACACCAACCTGGACTCGTACCAGAACTACATCGCCCAGCAGTTGCCGGTGATCTGGGAGCCCAATGCGGATTACGAGCTGACGGAGGTCGCCAAGAACTTGCGTGGTCTCGCCCCGCAGAACCCGTATTCCCTGCTCTTCCCCGAGTACTGGTACTACGTCAAGTCCTGACGGGCTTGACCTGAAGGAGAGAAGTAGGGGAACGGCAGAACGGTAGGACAGTGACAGCCGGTCACGGAACGACATGAGGTCCCGACGCAGCGTGTCGGAAGTCGTTCCGTGACCGGCTTCCTGCTTCGGCGGCTCGGTCAGGCCGTCATCGTCATCATCTTCGTGATGCTGCTGATGTTCATCCTGATCCACGTCATTCCGGGTGGCGAGGCCCGGGCCGTGCTCGGGCCCCGGGCGCAGCCGTACCAGATCGCACAGTTCAACCGGGAGAACGGGCTCGATCTGCCCTTGTGGGACCAGTTCGGGCGCTATATCTGGAACCTGTCGCGCTTCCAGCTGGGAAAGTCGGAGTCCTACAACCAGCCGGTGTCCCAACTCATCGGCCAGTACCTGCCCAAGACTCTCATCCTGGTCGGCATCTCCATCCTGTTCGCTCTCGCCATCGCCATCCCGCTCGGGATCTACCAGGTCGTGCGGCGCTACAAGCCCGAGGACTACGCCATCACGGGCCTGTCCTTCATCCTGTACGCCATGCCGGCGTTCCTCCTGGGCACACTCCTGATCCTGTGGTTCGCCATCTACCTCCCGTGGTTCTCGGTTGAGGGCCCCCAGGGATCGAGCGTCTGGTCGATCATCACCGACCCGCGCGCTCGTGTTGCCGGTGCTGACCCTGGCCGCCATCAGCATCGCCTCCTTCAGCCGCTACATGCGCTCTTCCATGATGGAGACCATGACCGAGGACTTCATCCGAACGGCCAAGGCCAAGGGGGCGAGCTCGCGACGGGTCCTCTTCGTCCACGCCCTGCGCAACGCCCTCATCCCCATCGTGACGCTTGTCGGCCTGTCCCTCGGGCTCATTGTGAGCGGCGCGGTGATCACCGAGAGTGTGTTCAACTACCCGGGTATGGGGTACTTGACCGTGCAGGCCGCCTACAAGGAGGACGTCCCACTCCTGCTCGGGATCACCTTCGTCATCACGGTCGCCACCATCGCCGGTAACTTCATCGCCGACATCCTCTATGCCGTCGTCGACCCGAGGATCCGCTATGCAAGATCCTGAGGAGCTGGCCCGCCAGCGCTTCGCCGGCCAGTGGGGAGGGCTGGACCCCGCCGAGAGCCCCGGGCAGGAGCGCACCGACGTCGTCACGGGCGACGTCGCGATAGAGCTCGTCGCCGAGGCGCCCGCCGCCGGCGGGGAGGCCACCTCCCACGGCAGCCTCCTGAGGCGGACCTACCGGGTCTTCGTCGAGAACAAGCTCGCAGTGGCGGGCGTCATCGTCATCATCTTCTTCATCTTGTTCTGCTGGGTCGGGCCGCTCCTCTACCACACCAACCAGACGAACGCGCAGACGGCGCTGCTCGATTCGACGATCAACTCGCCGCCCGGCAACGGTCATCCGCTCGGCACTGACGCCAGCGGCTTCGACATCCTCGGCCGCCTCATGTACGGAGGTCAGGTCTCGCTGCTGGTCGGCTTCACGGCCGCAGCCATCGCGAGCGTCTTCGGCGCGCTCTACGGCGCCATATCGGGATACTTCGGCGGGTGGGCCGACGCCTTCTTCATGCGAATCGTCGACGCACTGCTCTCCATTCCCGTTCTCTTCCTGGCGATCGTGCTGGCGGTCATCTTCCGCCGTTCTCTGGGGCTGTTCATCATCGTGATCGCGTTCGTGTCATGGCTGGTCCCCGCGCGCCTCATGCGCGGGCAGGCGCTGTCGTTGCGAAACCGCGAGTACGTCCAGGCGGTCAAGGTGATGGGGGGCAGCCGCACCCGCATCATCGGGCGGCACATCATCCCGAACTCCATCGGCACCATCATCGTGAACGCCACGTTCAACGTGGCCGACGCCATCCTGTTGCTGGCCGCGCTCGGATTCGTCGGGCTCGGCGTGCCGTCGCCGCAAACCGACTGGGGCTCCATGCTCTCCAACGGCGTGAGCTACGCCCTCGACGGCTTCTGGTGGGAGATCTACCCGGCGGGCGCCTGCATCGTCTTGGTCGTGGTCGCGTTCAACTTCATCGGAGACGCCTTGCGGGACGCGCTCGAGGTGCGGCTGCAACAGCGGTAGGGCTCCGCAGCCGGCGCCGCTTGTCGTTCCGGATGTGAATGACCCCCGGCGGCGGCAGGGTGAAGGCTTCAGCTCACACCCGTCGGCACCAGCTCGGCCGGCACCTCACCCGTCGGGGTCTGCAGCGGGAAGTGGCACGCCGCCAGGTGGCCCTCTCCGAACGGGCGCAGCAACGGCTCCTCCTGCGCACAGCGCTCCTGGGCGAAGGGGCAGCGCGTCCGGAAGCGGCAGCCCGAGGGCGGGCTGACGGACGAGGGCAGCTCCCCCCGGATGTGGCGCCCCGCACCGTTCCCCGCCGTCGGGTCGGGAACGGGAATGGTGTCGATCAACGCCTGCGTGTACGGGTGCGCCGCGTGGGCGTAGACGTCACGGGCCGGGCCGACCTCCACGAGCTTGCCGAGGTACATGACCCCGATGGTGTCGGCCATGTACTTCACCACCGCCAGGTCGTGTGAGATGAAGAGGTAGGACAGGTCGTGGCGCTCCTGCAGATCCTTCAACAGGTTGAGGATCTGGGCCTGAATGGAGACGTCGAGGGCGGAGACCGGCTCGTCGGCGACGATCAGTTTGGGCTCCAGCGCCAGGGCCCGGGCCAGCCCGATGCGCTGACGCTGGCCACCCGAGAACTCGTGGGGATACAGCTCGGTGGAGCGCGCCGGCAGGCCCACCTCGTCGAGCATCTGGCGTACCCGTACCAGCTGTTCGGTGCCCGACCCCATGCCCTGCACCTTGAGCGGCTCGCGCAGAATGGTGCCGACCCGCATGCGCGGGTCGAGCGACGCGTACGGGTCCTGGAACATCATCTGCAGGTCGCGGCGACGGTGCCGCAGGCTCTGCCCCTTGAGCCCGGTGATGTCCTCACCCTCGAACTCGACCGTCCCCGATGTCGGGGTCTCGAGCGCCACCAACAGCCGTCCCATGGTCGTCTTGCCGCACCCGGACTCCCCGACCAGTCCGAACGTCTCGCCCTTGCGCAAGGACAGCGAGACGTCGGAGACGGCCTTGACCGTCCCTATCTTCTTCTGGACGATGGCCCCGGACGTGATCGTGAACTCCTTGACCAGGTGGTTCAAGCGGACGAGGGTCGGCGCCTCCGCCACCACCCGCGCCCGGGCCTGTTGGCGGGCCAGCGCGACCTCGTCGACCTTGATGCTGATGTCGGCCGACATGGCCACGGCCTCGGGCCGCAGCGAGATCGTGTGGGGATCCACGTCGACCTGGTGGTAGCAGGCCACCACGTGGTCCGGGCTGCTATCGGCGGCGGGCTCCAGCTGCGGCTCCGTCGCCCGGCAGTCGTCCTGCGCGTAACGGCAGCGCGCGGCGAAGCGGCAGTGGCCGATGGGCTGCGACAGGTCGGGCGGGAGGCCCGGGATGCTGACGAGACGCACGGACGGGTCCTGATCGAGCTTCGCCACCGACGCGAGCAAGGCCTCCGAGTACGGGTGGCGCATGTGGACGAACAGCTCGTCGGTCGTCGCCGTCTCCGCGATGCGCCCGGCGTACATGACGAGCACTCGGTCCGCTCGCTGGGCGATGACGCCCATGTCGTGGGTGATGAGGATGACCGCCATGGACAGTTCACGGCGAAGCCGGTCGAGCAGGTCGAGGATCTGCGCCTGAATGGTGACGTCCAGCGCCGTCGTGGGCTCGTCGGCGATGAGCAGCTTCGGCTCGCACGACAGCGCCATGGCGATCATGACCCGCTGGCGCAGACCGCCCGACAGCTCGTGGGGGTAGCGGTCCATCCGCTCCTGCGGGTTGGGCATCTCGACGAGCCGCAGGACCTCGACCGCACGGGCCCGGGCCTCGGACTTCGATGCCCCGCGGTGGAGGCGGATGCCCTCGCCGATCTGGTCCCCGATCTTCATGGTCGGGTTGAGCGAGGTCAACGGGTCCTGGAAGACCATCCCGACCTGGTTGCCCCGGACCCCGTTCATCTCCTTCTCGGATAGAGCCGCCAGGTCCTGGCCGAGCAACTTGACGCTGCCCCCAACCACGTGGCCCACGTTCGGCAACAGCCGCATGATGGAGAGCCCGACGGTCGTCTTGCCGGAACCCGACTCCCCCACCACGCCCACGCACTGGCCCTGCGCCACCGAGAAGGACACGTCGTCGACCGCGGTGACGGTGGCGCTCTTCAGGTGGAACTCGGTGCGGAGGTTCTCTACCTCGAGGACGTTGGCCACGACCCCCGGAACGCTAATCCGAAAACAGGGTTGGCTGAGGACAGACGGCCGGCAGGCGGGGTCGCGGCGGCTGCCCGCACCAGGGCAGATCCTGCATGAATACCCAGCTGCGCCGGTGGATGGCGGTCGGTCCGTAGCCGCGCAGTGCGACCTTGTGGAGCGGTGAGGGGTAGCCCTTGTTGAGCTCGAAGTCGTAGCCGGGGTAGTGGCACGCCTCTTCACGCATCATGCGGTCGCGCACCACCTTGGCCAGCACCGAGGCCGCCGCGACCGACGCGCACTTGGCGTCGCCGTCGACGATGGGACGGGCGAGGCACGGAAAGGGCTCGTCGGAGTTGCGCAGCAGGTCGACCGGGCCGTCGATGATCAGCGCGTCAGGCGCGACCCCCAGCCCCGCCAGGGCCCGCCGGGCCGCCGTGCGCCACGCCTCGGTCATCCCCCATTCGTCGCACTCGGCCGCCGTGGCATGGCCGACCGACCACGCGTGGCACCAGCGGCCGACCGCCTCGAAGATCTGCTCGCGGCGCTCCTCGCTCAGTTGCTTCGAGTCGCGCAGCCACGCCGGCATGGAACGCAGCTGGACGCGGGGGCGTATGACGGCGACGCCGATGGTCAGCGGCCCGGCCCAGGCCCCGCGGCCCACCTCGTCGAGCCCCGCCACCCACTCGTGCCCCTCCTTGCGCAGCCGGCGCTCCTCCTTGAGGTCGGGCGTGCAGACCGTCATCGGCTCCGCCACCCCGGGTTCACGGATGCGCGGGGGGCCTCAATACGATGGGGGCCGTGAGCACCGGCGGGGGGAGAGCGCGGAGACGAGCGCACGGACCCCGCTGGCGCCGGGCACCAAGGTCGACGTGCGCAACCGGTACCAGGGGACGTGGGTGCGCGGGTTCGAGGTGGCCGAGGTGACCGAGGACGGCTACCGGATCAGGCGCCTGTCCGACGGGAGCGTCCTGGGAGAGCTCTTCTCGCGCGACGATGTCCGCCGCGAGCGCACGCGCCAGGGCTTCTGGTGGCACTGACGGCTCGCCTCAGGCCTTCCCCGTCCGCAGCACTGCATCGATGTAGTCGTCGATCGGGATGGCCGACAGCGTCAGCGTCTTGAGCGTGCCCCGCGACCCGAGGACGAGCGCCACCCTCGCCATCGTCGTCTCGTCCGGCGCGTCCAGGACCGTACAGAAGTCGTAGGGCCCGAGCAGGGCCCACTGGGCCACCACACGCACGCCCATCGCCTCCACCTCGGCGTTGACGGCCTTGAGGCGGTCCGGGTTCTCCGTCAGCGTCGACGCCCCTTCGGGCCCCACCGTGGACAGCATCAGGAAGGTGGCCATGCGGTCACGCTACCGCAGCGCTCCGGCAACCCGGGGTCCCGTCACGGCGCCTCGCGCAGGGCGTTGCGCAGTACCTTCCCCATGGCGTTGCGCGGCAGGGCGCCGACCACGCGCAGCTCGCGCGGCCGCTTGTAGGGCGCTAGTTCGGCCTCCGCCAGGGCCGCCAGCTCGGCGGGATCGGCCTCCCCCACCACGTAGGCGACCACCGTCTCGCCCCACTCCGCCGAGGCCAGGCCGACCACCGCCACGTCGGTCACACCGGGGTGGCGCGACAGCACCGCCTCCACCTCGGCCGGGTACACGTTGTGTCCGCCCGTGATGATGAGCTCCGTGCGCCGGCCGCGGATGCTCACGTAACCGTCGGGCGCCACCGACGCCAGGTCGCCCGTGGCGAACCAGCCATCGTCGTCGGTCACGGGCACGTCGCGCCCCCAGTAGCCCCGGAAGAGCGCAGGCCCGCGCACGAGCAGCTCGCCCACACCGAGCTCGTCGGGTCCTTCTACGGCGGCGTCCACGTCTGGCAGGGGAACACCGACCGAGCCGGGTCGGCGCTCCCCCACGAGCGGGTTCGAGAGTGTGAGCAGCGTCTCGCTCATGCCGTAACGCTCCAGGACCTCCACGCCCTCGCCCGCTAACCGCTCCCACAGCTCCGCGGGCAGCGGTGCCGACCCCGAGACGCAGAGGCGCAGGGCGGACAGCTGCGCGGCCCGGCCCGACGCGGCGAGGCGGTGGTACATGGTCGGCACGCCGAAGAAGAGCGTGCTCCCGGCGGTCGCATTGAGGACGGCCTCCTCGTCGAAGCGACCGAACAGCGCGGCCGAGGCGCCCGCAGTCAGCGTGGCGAACAGGCCGGCGCAGAGCCCGTGCACATGGAAGAGCGGCAGGGACAGGATGAGCCGGTCGTCCTCGCGCCAGTCCCAGGCCGTGAGCAGTGCGCGCACGCCGGCGACCAGCGACCCGTGCGTATGCACGGCGCCCTTGGGCGCACCCGTCGTCCCCGAGGTGTAGACGATCAGCGCGTCGTCGCCCGGACCGGGCGCGGGCGGTTCGGGACGGGTCGTTCCGACGTTCGCGGCGCCTGCCAGGAGCTCGTTCACGGAGCGTGCCTTCACGCGGGCAGACCAATCTGCCCGACCCGGATCGTCGAACACGGCGGCCGCGGGCGTCGCGTCGGTGACGACATGGGCCACCTCGGCCGGCGTGGCCGCAGGGTTGACCGGGACGAGGACCGCTCCGGCGCGCAATATGCCGAGGAGCACCGCGACGGACTCGAGACTGGCGGTCGCGCTCCACAACACCCGGTCGCCCGGCACGACGCCGTTGTCGGCCAGCACCCTCGCCACCCGAGTGGTGACCTCGTGCAGCTGCGCGCCGCGGGCATGCCAGGCGGCGTCCCTCCCATCGACGAGCACCACACTGTCCGGCGAGGCGGCCCAGCGGCGCGCCCAGCACGCCGGGAGCGTCTCAACGGCCGGATCGGCCGACGAGCCGGGCGGGACGGGCCAGCGCCCGGCGGGCACGGTTGCCCTCACCGCCGGCGAACCAACGTCATAGTCTGGCGGTCATGACCGCACGCCGGATTGCCATCGTTCCGCACACGCATTGGGACCGGGAATGGTACAAGTCCTACCAGGACTTTCGCTTGAACCTGGTGCAGCTGATCGACACGCTCATCCCGCTGCTCGAGAGCGACGCCAGCTACCCCTACTTCATGCTCGACGGGCAGATGGCCGTCGTCGACGACTACCTCGAGGTGCGCCCCTACCAAGAGGACCGGCTGCGTGCGCTGGCGGCGGCCGGCCGGGTGAGCATGGGCCCCTGGTACATCCTCATGGACGAGTTCCTCTCCTCGGGCGAGACCATGATCCGCAACCTGCAGATGGGCCTGCTGCGCGGCGCCGCCTTCGGCGGGACGATGGACGTCGGCTACCTCCCGGACATGTTCGGCCACATCGCGCAGATGCCGCAGATCCTTCGGCTGGGGGGCTTCCGCGACGCCGTGGTCTGGCGAGGTGTGCCCTCGCAGGTCACGAAGAACGCCTTTGACTGGGAGGCGCCGGACGGCTCCACCGTGCGCGCCGAGTACCTGCCCGTCGGGTACGGCAACGGCGCCGCGCTCCCCGACGACGCCAAGGCGCTCATCCGACGCACGAAGGACAACATCGACGAAGTGGCCGGCTTCTTGATCGACGACGTGCTGATCATGAACGGGTCGGACCACCTCATGCCCCAGCCCCAGCTGGGACGCGTGGTGGCCGAGGCCAACGAACTCCAGGAGGAGCTGCACTTCGAGGTCACCTCGCTCAGCCACTACCTTGCGCACGCCACCCGCGAGGGCCTCGAACGCGTCCGGGGCGAGCTGCGATCAGGGTCCCGCTCGAACATGCTCATGGGGGTCACCTCCAACCGGGTCGACGTCAAGCGCACCGGCGCGGTGGCCGAACGCGAGCTCGAGCGGCGGGCGGAGCCGCTCGCCGCGCTCTTTCAGCCGCCGGCCGAGTACCCCGACCGTTTGTTGCAGCTGGCCTGGCGCGAGATGGTGCGCAACTCGGCGCACGACTCCATCTGCGCCTGCTCCGTTGACGACGTCGTCGACGCGGTCCTCCACCGCTACGCCGAGGCCCGCACGATCGCGGCCGGCCTGGCCGACCGGGCCGTCAAGGCGTTCACCCGCTCGCTGGCCCACCCGGGGCCCTACGTGCTCAACGCGTCGGCCCGGGCGCGGGCCGGCCTGGTGGAGCTGGTCGTGCCGGCGGACGGCCCCGCGCCCGAGACGGTGCAGGTGCTCTCCGAGCGGGCCGGCCTCCCCGGCACCATGGTGCTCGATGCGGACACGGTGCGGACCGTGCTCGGCATGCTCCAGGGCCCGCGCATCAGCGACGACGCCTGGGTGCACGACGTGAAGGTCGAGGAGACCGAGGAAGGCATCGACGTCACGGTGTCCGTCGGCACCGAGGAGAAGCCGAACGTACCCATCGCAGAGGCGAAACAGGACGTCTTCACCCGGTTGGGCGCCCGCCCCGACGCGGTAGTTCGGGTCTCCATGGACCAGCCCTCGACGCGGAGGATCGCCGCGCGCACGGCGGAGGTGCCCGGGTACGGGTGGAGTCCCTTCGAGCCGGCGGCGCTGGCGCATCGGGTGCAGGCCTCGGACGAGGGGACCACCGTGCTCACCAACGGGTTGGTCCGAGTGGAGATAGATCCCGCCGACGGCACGTTCGCGCTCGACGGGGTGCCAGGGTACGGCCGGCTCGTCGACGGCGGCGACCTGGGCGACTCCTACAACTACTCACCGCCGCGGCAGGACTCGTCCGTCGACGTTCCGGTCGCCGTCGAGGTCACGCTGACCGAACGCGGTCCGGTGCGGGCGCGGGCGCGCATCACGTCGACCTTCGAGTGGCCCGACCATGTCGACGGCTCCTCGCAGGCCCCGGTGGGCAGCCACCGGGTCGAGGTGACCACCGACGTGGAGCTGCGCGCCGACGATGCGGTCGTCCGGGTCACGACCAGCTTCGTGAACCCCAGCTGTGACCACCGGCTGCGGGTCCACCTCCCCCTGCCCGAGCCGGCGTCGGAGTCCCACGCCGAGAGCGCGTTCGCGGTCGTCACGCGGGGGCTCACGGCGGAAGGCCGGCCCGACGAGTTCGGGCTGCCCACGGCGCCGGCGCACCGGTTCGTGACGGCGGGACGGCTGACGGCGGCACACGAGGGCGTCTGCGAATACGAGCTCATCGACATCGAGCCCGGACCGTCAGGCGACGTTGCCCGCACGCTGGCACTAACGGTCTTGCGCTCGACCGGAATGCTCTCTCGCCTCGGCATGGCCTACCGGCCCTTCCCGGCGGGCCCGATGACGCCGGTGGAAGGGCTGCAGATGACCGGCAAGCGTGTGACCCTCCGCTACGCACTCGCCCTCGACTGCGACGACCCGTACGGGATGGCCGACGACGTGCTCCTCCCCCTCGAGGCCGTCTCCAGCCTGGGCGGAGGCACGCGGCCGGCGAGCGGGAGCGCCCTCACCGTCCACGGCGCCGAGGTCAGCGCCCTGCACCGGGCGAGCGGCACGCTCGAGCTGCGCGTGTTCAACCCGACGGCCGACCCCGCCACCGTGTCGATCCCAGGTCGCTCCGGCTGGCTCGTGGACCTGCGCGGCTACCCCCAGGAGCCCTTCGAAGGCTCCTTCGAACTACGACCGTTCGGCATCGCCACCGCCCGCCTCCGCGACGGGTGAGCCCGAGTCCGAGCCCGAACCGGACGACGCCCGGCTCGAGCTGAGCAGCCGTTCGCCCACGTCACGCAGCTCCTCCAGGTCGCGCAGGATCTCGGCCAAACGCTCCCAGCGGTCGTTGCGACGGCGGTCCGCCGCGGCGCCCGTGCCGTCCGCCTCTTGTCCGACCCGGCCGAGCCACCACAGCTGCACCCGGCCGAGGTCCTTGAGCAGCCGCGGACGGAGGGCGTCGGCGGTGAACTGATCCGGTGCCCGCTCCAGGAGCTCCCTGTGGAACTCGTCCGACATCAACACCGTCCCGGGGTTCCCGATGTTGACGATGCGATGGGCGAGGTTGACCGTCGGCCCGAAGTAGTCGCCGTCCCGCAGGAGCACGGGGCCCAGGGCCAGCCCCACCCGTACGTCGGACAGGAGGTCGTCGTCGGCGTAAGCATCCGCCAGTTCCAGGCCGATGCACGCCGCGGCGGCCACGTCGTCGACCACGAACATCACCTCGTCGCCGATCATCTTGACGATGCGGCCCCCGGCGGCGATCACGATGTCATGCGAGATATCTTCGAACCGGCGCACGACGGCCGCCAGCTCGTCGTCGGTGAGGTGCTGGCTGAGCAGCGTGAAGCCCACCATGTCGGCGAAGCCGACCGCGAGGACGGGACTCTGGCCGGGAGCCAGGCCGTGGCTGCGCAGCATCATGTTGCGCTGGATTCCGGCGGTCACCTGCCGCCGCCAGACGAACTCCAGGAGCTTGGCCATGGCCGGGATGGTCACGTCCGCCACGCTGGCGAACGACTCGGCGGAGAGGACCGGATCGACCTCGGTGCCCACGAAGACACCGGGGACCAGCTCGGCCTCCGCGATGCGTGCCATGCAGGAACCGATGACGCGGGACATCTGCAGCGCGGTGTCCGTGTCCGCCGCCCCGAGCGCCTGCATGCCCTGGAGCAGACGGACCGCTTCGAGGTCCAGGTCGGTGAAGACCGGGTCGTCGTCGGCCACACTGGGAAACCCGAGCGCGCGCCAGAACCGCTCCAGCATGTCGAGCGGGACGCCGGTGACCTCGGAGACCTCGGTGCGCGTGTAGCGGCGGCGGGCGGGAACCAGCATGCGGTCCGCCACGAAGAGGTCGATCACACCATCGGCGACGGCCTGATCGATCTCCTCCTCCGTGGCACCGTGCATCAGCAGGATGTCGCGCACGTGGGCCAGGGCGGCGGCCCGGCGCTCGTCGGCGGCCTGATCAGGCGGCTCGTCCGTCCACGCACCTCGGGCCCCGGTGTCTCCGTCGAGCTCGGTCACCCGGGCAGCCCCCGCAGCAAGGTCTCGTCCCATTCGGGACGGGATGGCCGGCCCATCAGGTTCATGAGCGCCTCACCCGGGGAGCAGGTCCCCTCGACGATCGCCTTCACCTGCTCCGCGATGGGCATCTCCACCCCGTTTGCGTGCGCGAGTCCGACCAGCGGCCCGGCACTCTTCACCCCCTCGGCCACCATGTGCATGCTGCTGACGATCTGCTCGAGCGTCTGGCCCTCGCCCAGAGCGAACCCCACCGTCCGGTTCCGGCTTTTGGGACTGGCGCAGGTCGCCACGAGGTCCCCCACCCCGGCCAGCCCGCCGAACGTGAGGACCTTGCCGCCGAGGGTCACGCCGAGCCGGCCCAACTCGGCCAGCCCCCGGGTGATCAGGACGGCGCGGGTGTTGTCCCCGAGGCCGAGCCCGTCGCCGATGCCGGCGGCGATGGCCATGACGTTCTTGCTGGCACCGGCGATCTCGCACCCGATGACGTCGGTCCCCATGTAGGTGCGGAAGGTACGGGTGTGCACGAGCCCCTGCACCCGGCGCGCCAGGTCGTCGTCGGGCAGGGCGACCACGCACGCCGCCGGATGGCCCTCAGCCACTTCCTTCGCCAGGTTCGGCCCCGTCAGGACGCCCGCCGGCACGCCGGGCAGCACGTCGGACACGACCTGCGACATCCGCAGGTTGGTCCCGATCTCAATGCCCTTGGCCAGGCTGACGACTGCCTCAATGCCGGACGCGTACGAAACCATGTCCGAGAGCACCGCGCGGAAGCCGTGGGAGGGGACGGCCATGAAGACGACGCCCGCGCCGTCCAGCGCCTCTTCGAGCGACGAAGTGACCAACAGCCCGTCGGGGAGGGAGATGCCGGGGAGGTAGGTCCCGTTCTCGCGCGTCTCGCGCATGGACGCAGCAAGGGCGGGCGACCGGACCCACAGCGACGCCGGGTTCGATCCCGCCACCAGCGTCGCCACTGCGGTCCCCCAGGAACCGGCTCCGATCACTGCCACCCGCTCACTCATGCCAAGAGACTACGGCGGCCCGGCGGGACGACCGCCGTCCCGGCCGTACACTGACTCGGTGTCGACCACGACGCCATGGTCCGGCGCACGCGCTGAAGACGCCCCCTTGGGATCTGCGGTCGCTCTCGTCCCCGTCAAGGCATTCCGGCAGGCCAAACAGAGGCTCGGCGCCGCGCTCAGCGACGAGGAGCGGGTAAGCCTCGTGCGCTCCATGGCAGAGCACGTCGTCGGCGCATGTGCGCCGCTCCCCGTCGCCGTCGTCTGCGACGACGAGGAGGTGGCGGCATGGGCGTCCGGCCGCGGCGCCGCCGTCATGTGGACCCCCGGTCAGGGACTGAACGGCGCGGTCGGAACGGGAGTACGCCGGCTCGCCGACGCCGGCGTCGAGTGGGTGACGGTCGCCCACGGCGACCTGCCCCGGGCGCGCGGGCTCGGCGACCTCGCATCGTTCCCCGGGGTCACACTCGTCCCCGACCGCCGGGACGACGGCACCAACGTGTTGCGGCTGCCCGCCGGGTGCGGCTTCAGGTTCGCCTACGGCGCGGGGTCCTTCCGGGCCCACCGCGCCGAGGCGACCAGGCTCGGGCTGGCCGTGCGCGTGCTGCGGGTGCCGGACCTCGCATACGACGTCGACTGGCCGGCTGACGTCGTCGAACTCGCGGCGTCACGCTAAACGCATGCCGGACGCGAAACCGGGGGCCCTGAGGCCCCCGGTTTCAACCCGTTCCTGGAACGCGCGGGTCAGCGCTTGCGCGCTACCTTGCGGGTCCGACGCGCCCGCTTGGCCGGCGCAGCCTTCTTGGCGGCCCGCCGCTTGGCCGGGCGCCGCTTGGCCGGGGCCTTCTTCGCCGCAGCCTTCTTGGCCGGACGCCGACGCTTGGCCGGAGCCCGCTTCGCCGCAGCCTTCTTCTTGGCTGGACGACGCTTGACGGCCCGACGCTTGGCCGGAGCCCGCTTCGCCGCAGCCTTCTTCTTGGCTGGACGACGCTTGACGGCCCGACGCTTGGCCGGAGCCCGCTTCGCCGCAGCCTTCTTCTTGGCTGGACGACGCTTCCTCGCCGGAGCCCGCTTCGCAGCCTTCCTGGCTGCCGGACGCCGCTTGGCGGCTTTTCTGGCCGGCGCGCGCTTGACTGCTTTCTTTGCCGGAGCCCGCTTCTTCGCGGCCTTTCTGGCCGGGGCCCTTCTCTTTGCGGCTACTGCCACAGGTGCACCTCCCTAGGAGCATTGTCACTGAATAGAGGTGAAGCCTGCGCCACGCCGAGGTCGACCGCCCATCGCCGTGCGCACTGCCGCACCGGATTCACTGTCAAATACGACGACAGGCGCGCAAATGGGGATGCCATCGACTTCTCCACCTCACTCCAAGCCGTCCTGATTCCCCGAACCGTGACGTTGTGTGAGTGCACTACGACGCGAGGGGAGACACGCACCGACGAGCGATCCGACACCGTCGCTTTGCGCGCCACAGATCGCTGCGTCGCAGCACACATCACCCTCCTTCACAACTCGGGTATACACATTCTTCTGTTGTGAACATGCCCAGGTCAAGCATTTTGATATCGCGCGCTCTTTTCTCCTTCGTGTCTCGCGTTGGTTTGCGAGGGTTTCACACCGTGCATTGATGTTCCACAGGCACAAGATGTAGGTGTCCTGCGTGCACTCGTCGCCCGTTTCGGCGATATGTCCCATGGAATTCTCGGTTCACCAACGCAAGCATGGAACACATCGAATACAGCGCTCATCACCGTGTCGAGCTGGCGAATTCGTGCGTGTTATCCACAGCAGCACTGCGTGAGGTCCACCAAATGGCGGATCACAGCATCTATGTTGGAAATGGCACACACGGATGGTCGTGGGCCGGTGTCCAGCGTTCCACGTTGGTGCTGGGGCCACCTCGCTCTGGCAAGACATCTTCCCTGGTCATCCCCAACATCCTGTTGTCGGCGGGTCCCATCGTCTCGACGTCCACCAAACCGGACGTGATGCGAGCGACCGCGTCTTCGCGCCATCGCGACGGATGGGCGTTCCTCTACGACCCGAGTGGCGAAATCGAGTGTCCGCGCGGCGTCGAGCGGATCGGATGGTCTCCTCTGACGACTGCGTCGCGATGGGACGCCGCCGTGCAGACGGCCGACGCCATGGTCACGGCGAGCGGTCTCGGGCCCGTCCACGGCGCCGAGCACCACTGGAACGAGCGGGCCGCGGCACTCCTTTCCAGCCTCCTGCACGCCGCCGCCCTCGAGCAGCGGCCCATGACCGAGCTCCTCCATTGGATCGACCGCCACCACGGCGCCCCCGCCCTCGAAATCCTCACCGCCGTGGGGGAGGACGCCCCGGCCACCGATCTGCTGGCGGGCATCGTCGCCACGGACTCACGGGAGCAATCGGGCATCTGGTCGACCGCATCGGGTGTGCTGTCCGCCTACCGGACGGGCCCGGCCATGTCGTCCACCTCGGCACCGCCGCTGTCGCTGCGGGACTTCTGCGACGGGACGAACGCCCTCTACATCTGCTCGACCGGCAGGCAGCAGCGACAGTTCGCACCGCTCGTCGTCGCTCTGCTCGGGGATGTGCGCGATGCCGCCTACGCCCGGGCGCGGGACGAGCAGCCCGGCCCGCCGGTCTTGCTCGCCCTCGACGAGGTCGCCAACATCGCACCCGTTCCGGACCTTCCGGCCATGGTGAGCGAGGGGGCCGGCCAGGGCCTCGTGGTCCTGGCGTGCCTGCAGGACCTCTCCCAGGCCCGGGCCCGCTGGGGCCGTGCGGCGGACGGATTCCTGTCTTTGTTCGGGACGACGGTCGTCCTGCCGGGCATCGCCGACACCGCGACGTTGCGCGACCTCAGCGCGCTCGCCGGCGAGTGTGAGATGCGCCACACGACGCTCACGAAATCAGTCGGCTCGTGGGGCCGCGTCCGCCCGTCATTGTCGATCGGGACGAGCCGGCAGGCTGTCCTCGCCGTCGACGCCATCGCCCGTGGCACACCGGGTCACGCGCTCGTTCTCGGCCCCGACAAGACCATTCGCAGCGTGGAGCTGACGCCGTACCACGCTCGGCTCCCCTGGCGCGCCCTCGCCGACGTGGAGCGCACCGCTGAACGCACGCACCACTCCCGGACACGTACCGTCGACCCTGCGGCGGCTGCGCGAGAACGCTGAGCGCCGGTCTCAACGCTCCAGGAACAGCTCCACGGCGGGCGGCTCGTGCCGTCCGAGACGCGTCCGCACCGTGTCCACCACGCACCTCGTGCGCACGTGGTCGGCCAGGCGCGGCGCGCTCAACGCCGCCGGTGGCAGCGGCGGGTCGCCCAGGCCGAGCGCGTCATGAGCGCGGGTGAGGCCCCAGCGCTCGCGGTACGCGTCTATCGCCCGCCCGGCCTCGCGCCAGAGCTCGTGCACGCGGGGGTCGAGTGGCCTCGGCCCGAGCGCCTCCACCAGGTGCCCGCCCGGCATGACGTCGACACGACGGTGCAGCGGCTCGGCGACGCCGACGGCAATCGTCGCCGGTGCCGGCGCCGGCACCCATGCTGCGGTCAGCTCCTCGACCCAGGGCGCCGGGGCCCCGTCCGGTGCGGCGGAGGCAAAGGCCCGTACGACGTCCCGCCGGTACGCACCCCGATGGGGCAGCGGTTCCAGCACCGCGGCGAATGTGTGCTCGTCCACGCTCGTCCGCCCGGGCCCCGGTCGCGTCGGAAGCACTGCGGCGATGTGCTCGGCCCGGTCCACACTGTCCGCCCGCCGCCGCCATTCGGAGGCGAGGACGTCGTAGGACGGAGCCGGCTCTTTCGCGGCGCGGGTGACCGCCCAGGCGATGCGTCCGCCCCGGGCCGAGCGCGCACCCGTCTCGTGTTGGTGGCGTCGGATCTCTGCTGCGCGGGAGGAGAACTCGCCGAGGAGGGCGGGCGGGATCCCGTCTATCTCGGTTCCCTTGCCCGAAGTCACGGTCCAGCGCACCCCGAGCCCGCGACACAGCTCGTGGCGCAGGTGCGCCTCGTAGAGCGCCGACGTCGCCCCCGCGTGTGCGCCCAGCCCCCGCCCGTCACTGGCACCCCACCGACCGTCGCTCCCGTGCACCAGGTTGGCCATGACGATGTGGGTGTGCAGGTGGGGGTCGTGGTTGCGGTTGACCCCATGGGTGAACCGGCCCGCGACGACGCCGCTCGTGGGCAACACCGCCCGCTCCGAGCCCGTGCGCCTCCGGGTGCCCAGCGCGTGGCGCTCCAGGTAGGCCAATGCCCCGGACACCGCGTCGGCATGGGCGGCGGCGACACGCCGCGCCACGTCGTCGCCGGCGAGGGCGAACAGCACGCTCACCGACTTGGGCGCGCTGAAGGTCAGATCGAGCCCGGCCGCCGAAGCCCGTCCGGAACCGAGTCGGCGGCCGGTCCGGGGATGGCGGCCCTGCAGCAGGGCCTGGAACGCCGCCGGCTCGACCGGCCCCTCCAGCCCCATGGCCCCGGCGGCGCCGCCGGCCCAGGTTCCCGGCACCGGGGCGAACGGAAGCGGGAGTTCGCGGGCCAGATCCGACATGTAATACAGCGCCCGCTCGGACCCGATTCGGCGGATGCCCAGCACCCGGCTCCTTTCGCCCACCGTCCCCCTCAGCGGGTGAACGGTCGGTGCGCTGGGCGCGGGGCGCGGGGCGCGGGCCTGGAGAATCAGTCCTGGCGCCGCAGCGCGACGACCGGGATGGTCCGCCCCGTCTTCTCCTGGTACTCCCCGAAGGCGGGGGCCCGGGAGACCTGTTCGGCGTAGATCCTGTCCCGCTCGGCACCCGTCACCGGTGTGGCGGTGGCGCGGAAGCGATCCGAGCCGAATTCGACCTGGACCTCGGGGTGGGCCAGCACGTTGTGGTACCAGTCGGGGTTGTTCGGCGCACCGCCCTTGGAGGCGAAGACGTAGAGCACCCCGTCGTCGCCCGGCAACGCGACCAGCGGGTTGACCCGCTCCCGGCCCGACTTGGCGCCCGTGGTGGTCAGGAGCACGACGGGGGCGCCGGCGAAGGGCCCCCCGACCGCGCCCTCGTTGGCCCGGAACTCCTCGATGACGCGGGCGTTGAAGTCGTTCATCTGGCTCATCCCGCCGAACCTACCGGGACCGTCCGTTCAGCCGTAGCGGGCCAGCACCCGGGACGCCGCGTCGGCCACCAGGCCGGTCAGCTCCGGCGGGCTCACCACGCGGGCCGACGGGCCGAGTTGGAGGAGCAGCCGCTCGAACCACGCCATCCCCTCGACGTCGAGCACGACGTTGGTCACGGTCCCGTCCGCGTCGCGGGCCACGGCGCGCACGGGGACCGACTCGGGTACCCATTCGGCGCCCGGCCCGAGTTGCAGGAGCACCTCGACCGCACCGGGGCCGGGGACGAAAAGGTCTTCTGAGGGCCGCGCCCGGCGCTCCGCCGTCGTGGCTTCGTCCAGGGGTTCCGCCCGCATGATGCGGTCGACCCGGAAGCGGCGCATGTCGCCGGCCCGCTGACAGAACGCGTCGAGATACCAGTGCCCACCGACCGTGACCACATGCACCGGCTCGACCGTGCGCGTCGTGAGCTCGTCCCGGGAGCCGGAGTGGTAGTCGATGTCGAGCATCCGACCGGCGCCGGTGGCCTCTCGGATGACCCCGAGCTGCGCCGGGGCGTCGACCTCGACGCCGACGGCCTCCCGTGAGCCCAGCGCGGCATCGAGCTTGGCCAGCGCGCGGCGCAACGCATCGTCGTCGGAGCCGGGCACGGCCAGGAGCAGCCGCGCCGACGCCGCGACGGCGAACCCCTCAGCCGGCGTCAGGCGGCGCGGGCGGCCGTACTCGGCCGGGAGGAAGGCCCGCACGGAGTGCTCCGACACCTCTATCTCCATCAGCGTGTCCGGCGTGTACGGCGGCGTGCCGCAGCAGGCCGCCAGCTCCAGCTCGGACACCAGCTCCTGCTCCCCGACGCCGAACCGCTTCGATACCTCCGCGATCGACGCCTCGCCCACGTGGGCCAGCCACCCGACGATCGCGAGGAGCCGCCGCAGCCGGTCGCTCGTCTCCTTGCCCGGGGCCGTCCGCGCGCCGGTGGCCTCCCCCGCCTCGGCCGGCTCGTCCTTCATCGCCAGCGGCCCGGGACGGAGCGGGGGAAGCGGCCGGGTCAGCGCCTGCAGCCAGGCCACCAGCTCGTCACGGAAGGCGGGCGGCTCCAGGACGGTGGCGTGGTCGAGCAGCCCGAGGACCCACGACCGGATGGACGTGAACGAGGACACGGCGAACGAGACCTCGACCGACCCGTCGGCGTGGCGCGCCGTGACCTTGTCCTGCCCGACCTCGTCGGCCACGCCGCGGGCCTTCGAGCGCGTCCACGAGCACACGCATCTGCACCGTGCCCTCACCCTCGGCCTGCCAGGGCTCATCCGGCACCGCCCGCTCGACGTCCACGCCCTCGGGCACCTGTGCCTCGCCCGCCTGGCCCCGCACGACGTCGCCGTCGATCCGGTCCACGCGGAAGGTGCGCACCGCGGCGCGGTCGACGTCCCAGGCCACCAGGTACCAGTGACCGAAGCGGAACCGCAGCCCGACCGGTGCCACGCGGCGTTCCTCGCCGCGGTACGCGAAGGTCGCCGTCGCCCGGAGCCGGACCGCTTCGAAGAGCTCGATGAGGGCGGCGGACGGCACCAAGGACGCGATCGGACGCACGTCCGCCAAGCCGGACGCGCCCAACTTCAACAGCGCATCCCGACCACTAGGATCGCCGAGGTGGACGCCGGCGACGGCGAGATGCAGCGCGACCTGCTCGTCGGGCTCGAGGGCCAGATCGGGAAGGTAGAACGCGTCGCGGTCGATCCGGTAGCCGTACTGCTCGTGTCCGCCCAGCCGCTCCGTCAGCACGGGAATGCCCTCGTCGCGCAGCAGCCGCTTGTCGCGCTCGAACGCCTGGCGCCGGGCCGCGTGCTCGGCCGGGTACCCCGGAACCTGGTTGGCGATGGCGTCGAGCGTCAGAGGCTGCCCGGTGTGCAGGAGGACGAGGACCAGGTCGGTGACGCGTTCCAATCGATCGAGCTTGGCGGGCGCCGGCACGGGCAAGAGCCTACGGCGGCCACCGGCGGATGATCGCCGGCGCGCACCCCCTGGACTGGCACCTCCACCTTCTCTGGCTCCTCGCGTTCCCGACGCTGGCGGTGGCGTATCTCTGGGCGACCCACCGCGAGGGGTCCGAGGCCACGACAGGCCAGCGCGTGTTCTTCCTCGGCGGCCTCGTCGTCCTGATCGCGGCCGTTACGTGGCCGCTGGGCGACCTCGCGACGCACTGGCTGCTGCTGGCGCTGGTGCTCCAGCGCCTGCTGCTCACGCTTGCCGTGCCCCCGCTCCTCGTCCTCGGGACGCCCCGGCCGCTCTTGGCCCGGCTTACCCGGCCCGCACCGATCGACGCCGTCCTGCGGGTGGTGGTCCGGCCGCTGCCCGCGGTCCTCATCGTCACCGTCGTCGCCGTCGCCACCCTCACAACCGGCGCGGTGAACCTGGCCGCACGATCGGACGTGGCGCGGGTCCTGATAGAGCTGCTCGTGCTGGCCTCCGGTTTCGTCCTGTGGGCCCCCGTGCTCACCGAGCTCCCCGGCGTGCCGCGCCTGTCGGCGCTCGGCCGCGGGGGCTATCTCATCGTGCAGTCGATCGTCCCCAGCTTCCTGTCGATCGTCTGGATCTTCGCCCGCCACTCCCTCTACCCGCCCTTCACCCACTCGGGCAAGGTCGCCGACATGACGCCGCTGCTCGACCAGCAGCTGGCCGGTTTCCTGGCCAAGCTCAGCACCATCGCCGTCCTCTGGACCGTGGCCTTCGTGATCATGACCAGGGGTCAGGCCACCGCCGGCACCGAGGACGCCGACCCGCTGCTCTGGACCGACGTGGAGCGCGAGATCGAGCGCGCCGAGCGCCAGCAGCGCCGGGGCCGCCTGCCCGGCCCGCCTGTGGCCTGAGCGAGCCGCCTTCTGCCGACCCGGTCCTCCGCGTCGTCGTGCGGGCGCGGCGCGAGGCGGGCACAATGGAGCCCATGGGCATGTCGGTGATGGTCCGTGTCCGCGGCCGAGCGGACGCCACGGGACGAGCGACGCCGCCGTCTCGGGCAGAACTTCCTCCGCGCTGATCTGGCCGACGCGCTCGTCGCGGACGCTGCGTTCAGCCCGGACGACCTGGTGGTCGAAATCGGCGCCGGCCGGGGCGCCTGCACCTTCGCGCTCGCCCGCCGCGGCCTGCGCGTGATCGCGCTGGAGAAGGACCCGGCCTGGGCCGAGGCGTTACGGCACGAGGCGCGGCGGCGCCGGCTCGGTTCCGTCAGCGTCGTCTGTGCCGACGCGCGCGACGCGCCGCTGCCGCGCCGTCCTTTCCGCGTCTTCGGGTCCCTGCCCTTCGGCGCCACCACCGACATCCTGCGGCGGCTGCTAGGCGACCCGGGAACCGCGTTGCAGCGCCTCGACGTCGTCGTGCAATGGGAAGTCGCGCGCAAGCGGGCGGCGGTCCCCCCGTCGACGGCGCTGTCGACGGCGTGGGCGCCGTGGTGGACGTTCGCGGTCGGACGCCGGATCCCGGCCCGGGCCTTCCGCCCCGTCCCCCGCGTCGACGCCGCCGTGCTGCGCATCGAGAGGCGGCTGCCGCCCTTGCTCCCCCTCCACATGGCCCCGGCCTATGTCGACTTCGTGCGGAGGCAA
Organism: uncultured Acidimicrobiaceae bacterium; assembly: GCA_963834405.1. GTDB lineage: Bacteria > Actinomycetota > Acidimicrobiia > Acidimicrobiales > RAAP-2 > Bog-473. The sequence continues at coordinate 1,314,831 of CAWIBX010000007.1, forward strand.
TGGAAGTAGCGTTTCCGGCTGGTATGCCGTCGGTGCCCGACTCGGACGACACCTGGACCGTGCCCGGCGTCTACCTCCTGACCCAGGGCCCGGACGGGCGCGTCGCGGTGCCGCAGTTGGCCCTGAGCTTCCTGGACGAGGGCATCTGGGTGGACAAGTCCGACGGCGAGGCGGTCTGGAGCGCCCGCTGGGCCGACCTCGTCGAGATGTCGACGGTCGAGCGCTCCGAGCTCCCCGGCGGCGGCGCGGGCGTCGTCATCATGGTCGTCGAGCGCGACGGCCGGCGGCGCCACCAGTTCGTGCTGCCGACGGACGACCCTGCGTCGACCGAGTCATCCGTGCACGAGCAGGCCCGGGCGCACCGGCTGCGCACCAACCGGCCCAGGCGTCCCGTGTCGCGGGCGCTCACGGTGGCAGTGGTGGTGGCCGCCGCGGCGACACTGACCGTGCTGCTTTTGTCGGCGGTGCACGTCATCCGGTTTTGAGGGGACCGGAGCCCGGTCCGCCTGCCGTCGGGTCAGGCCAGCGACGCGCTCCGCAATTCGTCGAGCGACAGCTCTGCGGTCTGGTTGCCTCCGCACTGCGGGCACTGCTCAACGTGGCGCCACGAACGCAGCAGCCGCGTGCCCTCGGGGTTCAGGAGGACGACGAAGGACTCGGAGATGGGGTCGATCTCCAAGCCGAAGTAGGCGCGCCACGCCGTGGTGGCGGCGTGGGCATCGAGCGCGAGGCCCTTGAGAACGCGACGGAACCGCATCTTCTCCGTATCGAAGATCCAGGTGCTGTGGCAGGACTCAAGGACAAAGAGGGCGTCGTCGCGCGGGGGGACCACATCGCTGATCATGCCGGATCCTTTCCCGCTGAGCGAGTCGAAATCACCTCAGCTCCGTTGCGAATTGATGACAATTCACGAAATCCCTGGTCGAACCCCTACTGCGGGCCGGCGTCGTGCTTCCGCCCCACCATCAACTCCCGTTTCGTCGACAGCTGGCGCAACGCCCCGCACAAGGCGACCCGGGTGTCGGCTGGGTCGATGACCTGGTCCACCAGACCCCGCTCGGCGGCCTGCCAGGGGTTGAGGTAGGACTCCTCGTAGGCCGACTCACGGTCGGCCCGCTCGGCGGGACCGAGCCGGCGGTGCAGGATCTGCACGGCGCCGGAGGCTCCCATGACGGCGATCTCGGCCCCGGGCCAGGCCAGGCAGACGTCGTTGCCGATGCCCCGGGAGTCCATGACGATGTACGCCCCGCCGAACGCCTTGCGCAGGATGAGACAGATACGGGGGACGGTCGCCTGCGCATAGGCGAAGGCGAGCTCGGCCCCGTGGCGGATCATCCCCCGCCACTCGAGGTCCTTGCCCGGGAGGAACCCCGGGGTGTCGACCAGGCTGACGATCGGGAGGTTGAAGGCGTCGCAGAGCCGGACGAATCGGGCTCCCTTCTGGGAGGCGGCGATGTCGAGCGTGCCGGCGAGGATGCGCGGCTGGTTGGCCACCACGCCGACGGGCATGCCGCCGAGACGGGCGAAGGCGGTGACGACCTGCCCGGCCCAACGGGGCCAGAGCTCGCGCAGCTCCCCGTCGTCGCAAACCGCCCGGACGACGTCGCGGACGTCGTAGGTGGCCGCCTTCCGGTCCGGGATCACGGTGCGCAGCTCGGGGGTCTGCCGCAGGACCGGGTCGCCCAGGGGCGCGAGCGGCGCGAGCTCGTCCGTGTTGGACGGCAGGTATTCCAGGAGCTCGGCGACGACGCCTTCGACGTCGTCCGACTCGACGGCGCAGAGGCCGCTGGAGCGGGCGTGGGTCGCCGTGCCGCCCAGCTCACGGAGGCCGATCTCTATGCCGGTGAACTCCGCCACCATTTGGGGACCCGACACGTAGGCCACCGCCTCCGCATTCATGACGACCAGATCGGAGAGGCCGAGGAGGAGCGCCGGCCCCGACACCACCGGGCCGGTGGCAGCGGCGATGACGGGCACCTGCCCGCTGCACCGCGAGATGGCGGCCGCAGCCCGCCCCCATCCGTGCAGCGCGGCCACGCCGTCGTGCACGTCCGCCCCGCTGGAGGCCACGAAGAACACGAACGGGATCCCGAGGTCACGGGCCTGGTCGGCCGCCTCGGCCAGCCGGACGCCGTCCGCGTGGGTGATGGCGCCGCGCCGCATGGAGCCCAGGGCGCGGCAGGCGACGACGTTGCGGCCTCCGATGCGGCCGACCATCGACGTGACCGCTCCGACGATCCCCTTGCCGACGTCGGGTGCCTCTTCGAGCCGGGTCGTCACTGAACCGAATATAGACAGCCTTCCCCGGCGCCCTCTCGGGGGTTGCCGGGAGGCTCAGAGGCCGAGATGCGCCTCGGAGCGCCGCCAGGGCCCCGAGCGCCCGCCCGTCTTCTCCCACAGCGCGAGGTGCTCAATCGTCATGGTGCGGTCGGACGACTTGCACATGTCGTAGACGGTGAGAGCGGCCACGGTGCAGGCGGTCATGGCCTCCATCTCGACGCCCGTGCGGTCGACGGTCTCGACCTGGGCCTCGACCTCGACGTAGTCGTCGCCGATGGAGAAGTTCACCGCGATCGACCCGACCAGGACCGGATGGCACATTGGGATCAGGTCGGCGGTGCGCTTGGCCGCCTGAATGCCGGCGATCCGGGCCGCGGCCAGCACGTCGCCCTTGCTGACGGCGTTGTTGGCAACCAGGGTGGTCGTCTCGGGCCGCATTGCCACGCGGCAGCGGGCCAGGGCCCTGCGGTGGGTGGGCTCCCGGGGTGTGACGTCGACCATCCGTGCTCCACCGAGCGGGTCGAGGTTGGCCAGGCTGCGTTCGGACACGGGCCAGAAGTCTACGACCTGGGGTGAACCTGGACCGACGCTGTCATCCGCCGACGCCAGGTAGACTGGCAGTCTCAAGCAGCGAGTGCCAAATCCAGCCCAGAGCCACGGAGGGATGCAGTGCCGACCTACGAATACGCGTGCACCGCGTGCGGCCACAGCTTCGATGCCGTGCAGCGGTTCACGGACGAGGCACTGACCGAGTGCCCCGAGTGCGGCGGCGCGCTGCGCAAGGTCTACGGCGCCGTCGGCATCGTGCTCAAGGGCAGCGGCTTCTACAAGACGGACTCCCGCGCCGCCGCGAGCAACGGCTCCAACGGCGCCGGCGCGAAGAAGAGCGAGTCGGCCGGCGACTCGTCGGGCTCCGGGTCTGACTCGAGTTCGGGTTCGGACTCGGGGTCGTCGTCCGGGAAGTCGGACAAGTCGGACACGTCCGGCAAATCGGACAAGTCCGACAGGTCCGACAAGAAGGACTCCAAGAACACCTCGCCCGCGGCCTCAACCGCGGGCTGACCGCCGGCTACTTCCCGGTCACTCCCCGGCTACTCCCCGCCCAGCGCCATATCGGCCACGGCCAGCGTCTGGCCCGCCGCGACCCCCGGGAGCCAGCGCAGGTCGGATCCGATCTCGACCATCGACTGCAGCATGCGCTGGAGCGTCGATGCGACCGTGACCTCCCGGACCGGCTGCCCCAGGCTGCCCCCGACGAGCATGAGCCCCTCGGCCCCGACCGAGAAGTCGCCGCTCACCGGGTTCACGCCCGAGTGGACGCCGCTGATCGACTGCACGTACAGGCCGTCGCCCACCGCGGCCAGGATCTCCTCGGAAGACTTCTGACCCGGGGTCAGCACCAGCGCCCGGCACCCGGCACCCGGCGTGCCGGCGAAACCGCCGCGCACGGCCGACCCCGTCGAGGCGGTCCCCGCCCGCTTCGCCGAGACGGCGTCATAGACGAACATGCGGAGCATCCCCTCCGAGATGAGCACGTTGCGGCGGCAGGCCAGCCCCTCGCCGTCGTGGGTGGCCGCGCCGTAGGCGCGCGGGTCGGTGGGATCGTCCACCAGCGTCACGCCGGGTGAGGCGACGGACTCGCCGATGCGCCCGGCGAAGAAGGAGCGCCCCTTGACGACCGCCTCGCCCGAGAGCGCCGAGGAGACGACAGAGAGGAGCGTCGACGCGACGCGCGGGTCGAACACCACGGTGCAGTGGGTCGAGCGCGCCTTGGTGGCGCCGAGCATGCGGACCGCCCGCAGCACCGCGTCGTCCATCGCCTCGTCGGGCACCAGCTCGCCGGGGCCGCGCCCGACGCTGAAGCCGGTGCCGGTCTGGGTGTCCGCGCCCTCGCCGGCGATGGCGTCCACCGAGAGGAAGGCCGTCGTGCGCCGGCGCGACGACACCAGGCCCGTCGTCGTCGCCAGCGCGACCTCCACGCGGCTGTCGGCGTAGTCGGCCGACTGCACCTGGCGCACCCGGGCGTCGGCCGCCCGCGTCGCCCGGTCGAGCTCGACGGCCAGCGCGACCTTCTTCTCCATCGGTGTCGAGGCGACGCCGTCGTCCCACAGCTCGAGCTCGACGGGCTCCACCCCGTCGGGGGTGGCCAACACCACGAAGGGGTCCGGCGTGGCGAAGCGCGCGTTGTCGCGGGCGTCGCCCAGCGCGGCGTCGATCACCGCCGGGTCGAGCGAGCCGGCCCAGGCGAAGCCGACGCGGCTCCCCTGCCCGCCCTCGTCCTCGACCACCACGCGGATGCCCACGCCCGACGAGTCGGCCGAGGTCAGGGACTCGACGTCGCCGTCGTAGGCCCGGACCTCGGTGTCGGTGCCGCGGGTGACGTAGACCTCCATGCCCTCGCCGGCGCGCGCCCGCTCCACCACCGAGGTGGCCAGCCCGAGGAGGTCGTCGCCCGCGTCGCTCACGCCGTGCCGCCGAGCGTGACGCCCGTGATGCGCAGCGTCGCCTGCCCGCAGCCGACCGGGACGCTCTGCCCGTCCTTGCCGCAGGTGCCCGGCGTCATGTCGAAGTCGTCCGCCACCGCGTCAATCCGGCGCAGCACCTCGGGGCCGTTGCCGATGAGGTTGGCGTCGCGCAGCGGCTCGGTGATGCGGCCGTTCTCTATGAGCCAGGCCTCCGTCGTCCCGAACACGAAGTCGCCCGTCGCCGTGTTGACCTGGCCCCCGCCCAGCTTCTTCACGTAGACGCCCGAGGGCGTCTGCGCCACGATCTCGTCGGGGTCCTCGGGGCCGGCCAGGAGGTAGGTGTTCGTCATCCGCACCATGGGCAGGTGCTGGTAACTCTGCCGCCGGCCGTTGCCCGAGCTCTTGCGCCCCTCCTTGCGCGCCCGCAGCCAGTCCCACATGTAGTCGGTGAGGACCCCGTTCTCTATGAGCACGTTGCGCGCCGGCGCGTTGCCCTCGTCGTCGACCGCGAAGTTCCCCCACTCGCCGAGCCAGGTGCCGTCGTCGACCAGCGTCACGAGCGGGCTGGCCACCTGCTGGCCGACCTGGCCCACGTAGACGGACGCGTCCTTCACAATGTGGTCGGCCTCGAGCCCGTGACCGCACGCCTCGTGGAAGAGGATGCCGCCGCTGCCGCTCGCCAGCACTATCGGCACCTCGCCCGAGGGCGCCGGCCGCGCCGAGAGCTTGGACAGCGCGCGGGTCGCCGCGGTGCGGGCCAGCTCGTCAATGTTGTAGCGCTCGAAGATCTCGTAGCCCTCCGTGCGCGCCACCGCCTCGTACCCGGTCTGCATGCCGGTGTCGCCGTTGGCCACGCAGACCACGTTGAAGCGGGTGCGGATCTGGTCGTCAGTGGCCAGCAGGCCGTCCGAGTTGGCGATCACGATGCGCCGCCGGCTGTCGCCGCAGCCGGCCTGGACCTGCGCGATGGAGTCGCCGGCCGCGCGCGCCACCTCGTCGGCGCGGGTCAGCAGCTCGAGCTTGCGCGCCTTGTCCACCGTCTCGGGCGGCGTGCGGTCACCCGGTCCGTGGGCCGTGGCGGGGCCGAGCGCCACGGTGCGCACGCCGGCGCCGCCCTCGCGGGCCACCGCCGCGGCCGCCCGGGCCGCGGCGACCAGGCCGGGTTCGCTGAGGTCGGCGGTGTGGGCGAAACCGGTGGTCTCGCCGTCGACGACGCGGATGCCGGCCCCCCGGGAACGGCCCGAGGAGAGCTCCTCGATCCGGCCGTCGTCGAGAGTCGCGGCCGAGGTCACGGCGTCCTCCGCGAAGACCTCCGCCATGTCGCCACCGCTCACCAGCGCGGCCGACAGGACCCGTTCGAGCACGTCCGGTTCAATGAGGGCGGTCGCAGTCACGGCGGTATCGTAATCGTCGTGCCCGAACGCCCATCCGATACGGCGGCCGCGACGACGACGGAAGCGGCACCGGCCGCCGGGCACGGGCCCCACACCGGGTTGAGCGCCCAGCTCGAGCTCACCGTCGGCCCCGGGGACACGGCCGAGCACTTCCGCTCCGGCGACGTCCCCGTGCTGGCGACGCCGCGCCTCATCGCGCTGTGCGAGGAGGCGACGTGCCGCGCCACCGACGGCCACCTGACCGACCTCCAGGCCAGCGTGGCGACGCGGGTGCAGTTCGACCATCTGGCCCCCGTCGCCGTCGGCGCGGTGGTCATGGCCGAGGCCACGCTGGTCAAGGTCGAGGGCCGCCGCCTGACCTTCACGGTGTCGGCGGCGCGCCTGGGCGGGGACGGAGGCGGGCTGGTCGGCGCCGGGCGGGTGACCCGGGTCGTGATCGACCGCGCCACCTTCCTCGCCAAAGCGGGCTCGCCCTGAGCACGACGCCGCCGTCCTCGCCACCGGCCGGGGGGACGCGGCCGCCGTCGCCCTCGCAGTCGCCGCCGAAGTCGCCGGAGTCGCAGTCACCGTGGGCCGGGACGGCGCGGCCGCTCGAAGGGGCGGGACCGGTCGTCTCGTCCTTCGTGCTCTTCGGGGTGTTCTGGGGGAGCTGGGCGGTGATGCTCTTCGACATCCAGCGCGCGTTCGCCCTCTCCGACGCCGAGGTCGGCGTCCTCCTCGCCGTCGCCGTCGCGGTGGCGGGTGCGTCGAGTGCGGTCACGGCGCACCTCTCGGACCGCGTGGGCGCCCGCCGCCTGCTGTGGGTGGCGCTCCTCACGTGGGCCGCGCTGCTGTGCGTGCTCGCGCTCATACGCGAGAAGTGGGCCTTCGCCGTCGTGCTCGTCCTCGTCGAGGTCGCCGGCGGCAGCATCGATACGGCCATGAACGCCGAGGCCTCCCACCGCCTCGTCACCAGACCCTCCGCGCTGGTCCGGCTGCACGCCACCTTCAACACCGGCGCGCTGGCCGGCGCCGCCGTGGCCGCGGTCGTGATCCACGCCGGCCTGTCGTGGCGCTGGGTCTGGCCGGGGATCGCCGTCTTCGCCGTGGTGCTCGGAGTGTGGGCCGCCGCCACCGACCCCGGGCCCGCCGACGCGGCGGCCTCACCCGAATCCGCCGGACCACCGAGGATCTCGCACCCGCTGCGGCGCCTGCGGGCCGACGGCCTCCTCGTGCTGCTGTTCGTGTTCGCGCTGGCCGAGGTGACCGAGGGCGGCGTCGACACGTGGGGCGTCCTGTTCCTGCGCAGCCACCTGGCGACCGGCGTGCTGCTGGGTGCCGGCGCCTACATCCTCGGCCAGAGCGTGGCCGCGACGACGCGCGGCGCCGGCGGCACCGCGCTGGGGCGGCTCGGCAGCCGGCGCGCGCTCATCGCGGGCGGGCTCGTGGCCGGCGGGGGCATCCTGCTCGAGTCGGTCTCGCCGGTGGCGGGGGTGGCCGCCGTCGGCCTCGCGCTGGGCGCCGGGGGCGCGTCGCTGTTCTGGCCGCTCGTCATGAGCACCGTGAGCCGCCTGGCGAGCCAGGTCGTCAGCGCGGTCGGGGCCTTCACCGCCGCCGGCTACATCGGTTGGGTCGGCGGGGCGCCCATCGTCGGCTGGGTCTCCCAGGCGTTCGGCCCGGCCCGTGGCCTCCAGGTCCTGGCGCTCGCCGCGTTCGCCGTCTCGGCCTGCACCCTGCTCGGCCGGCGGCGCCCGGTGCCCCCGGGAGGCCTCGGGTAGCCTGAACCGATCGCCATGATCCTGCCCAGCATCGAGACGCCCGCCGACGTCAAGGGACTGAGTGCCGACGAGCTCGCCGAGCTGTGCGAGGAGATCCGGACGTTCATTGTGGACGCGGTGACCACGACCGGCGGGCACCTCGGGTCGAACCTCGGCGCCGTCGAGCTCACGCTCGCGCTGCACCGCGTCTTCGACTCGCCCCGCGACGTCATCCTCTGGGACACCGGCCACCAGGCCTACGTGCACAAGCTGCTGACGGGCCGCCGCTACGGCTTCAAGAACCTGCGCCAGGCGGGCGGCATGTCGGGCTACCCCAACCGGGCCGAGTCCGAGCACGACTGGGTGGAGAACAGCCACGCCTCGACGGCCCTGTCGTACGCGCACGGGATCGCCAACGGGTTTCGGCTCCGCGGCATAGAGGGCGAGCGGCGGGTCGTCGCCGTGGTGGGCGACGGCGCGCTGACCGGCGGCATGGCCTACGAGGCGCTCAACAACCTCGGTCACTCGCGGCGCCGCGTCGTCATCGTGCTCAACGACAACGGCCGCTCCTACGCGCCGACGGTGTCGCAGCTCTCGCAGTCGCTGACGACGCTGCGGCTGAACCCCACCTACACCGCCGCCCGTGAGCGTCTGCGGTTGCGGCTGCGCGACCTGCCGGCGCTCGGGCCGCTGGCCTACTCCAGCGTGCACTCGCTGACCAGCGCGCTGCGCGAGATGGTGGCGCCGCACACCTTCTTCGAGGCCCTCGGGGTGCGCTACGCGGGGCCGATCGACGGCCACGACATCGAGCACATGGAGCAGGCCTTCGCCCACGCGGCCGAGTGGGACGGGCCCATCGTCGTGCACGTGCTGACGCAGAAGGGGCGTGGGTACGCGCCGGCGGAGGAGGACGACATCCAGCGGCTGCACGACTTCAAGGTGCCGAGCGCGGGCCCGCCTCCGGGCCCGGCCACCGAGAACACCGTCGGCAGCTCGGCGGGCCGGGCGGTGGGCGGTTCCGGTTCGACGGACGCGGGCGGGCTGGCGTCGCCCGGGTCGCTGCCCGAGACCGCGGTGGACGAGTCGCCCCAGCGCGCCGCCACCTACGGCGACGCGTTCTCCCGTGCGCTGCTGGCCGTGGCCGAGGAGGACCCCCGCATCGTGGCGCTGACCGCGGCCATGCCCGGTCCGACGGGGCTGCTCCCCTTCCAGGCCCGCTTCCCCGAGCGCTTCTTCGACGTGGGGATCGCCGAGCAGCACGAGGTGGCCTCGGCGGCCGGCATGGCCATGGCCGGGCTGCGGCCGGTGGTGGCGGTCTACTCCACCTTCCTGAGCCGGGCCTTCGACCAGGCCAACCTCGACGTCGGCCTGCACGCCCTGCCCGTGGTCTTCGTGCTCGACCGCGCCGGCATCACGGGCGACGACGGCCCCAGCCACCACGGCGTGCTCGACCTGCCGCTCGCCCTGTCCATCCCGGGCATGACGGTGTTCGCGCCGTCCTCGGCCGAGGAGTTGGAGCCGATGCTGCGCTGCGCGCTCGAGCTCCCGGGGCCCTCGGCCATCCGCTTCCCCAAGACGGCGCCGCGCCACGTGGAGCCCGACGACGTCGGGTCCAGTCTGGAGGCGCGCCGGCTGCGTGAGGGCGACGGGTCGGTCTGCCTGCTGGGCGTGGGGAAGCTGGTGGGTTCGTGCCTGGCCGCCGCCGACGAGCTGGCGGCCGAGGGCGTGGCGGCGACGGTCTGGGACGTGCGCCTGGTGTCGCCGCCCGACACGGCCATGCTGGCCGACGCCGCGGGGCATGCGCTGGTGGTGACGGCCGAGGACGGCATGCGCCACGGGGGCGCCGGTGCGTTCCTGGCCGACGCGCTGGCGTCGCAGGCGGAGTCGCTGGGGGTGGCCGGGCCGGCGGTCCGCGTGCTGGGGATCCCGCGGCAGTATCTCGCGCAGGGCAAGGCCGACGACATCCTCTCGAGCCTGGGGCTCGACGGGGCCGGCATCGCCGAGAGCGTGCGCCGCGCGCTGGCGCAGGTGGACGTGGCGTCGCGGGCGGCATCGGCGTCGCCGTCGCCGTCGCCCACGCCGTCGCCGTCGCCCGCGCCGGCGGACACGATCGACTAGCCGCGGCTCCGAAGGGCCGCGACCGCGACCGCGGCGGCATGAGCCATGGCGGCATTGATCTCTGTCTGATTCCGGAACGGAACAGCGGCGCGGGTGAATACCGCTATCGCATACGCGTCCCCGGTCGGGTCGGTGATCACGGCGATCTCGTTGGTGACCCGACCGAAAAGTGCTCCGCTCTTGGCCGCGAGCGTTCCCCCGACGGGGACGGCCCGCCCTAGCCGACGGGTTACCTGCTCGGCCATGACCGAGCGGAGGTCGGCGCACGCCTTGGGGCTGGCGGCGGTGTCCGCCCAGACCGCCGCAAGCAGTTTCGTGGAGTCCCGGGCGGTCGTGCGGTTGGTATTGGATGGGTCGAGCGCGCGACAGCGGTCGATCTCCGCCTGGTCGGTTGAGCGTGCCTTTGCCTCAGGACCGAGGTCTCCGCGCTGCGCGGACAACAATTCGGGGTCGTCGCTGAAGCCGAGATCGATCGCGACCCCGTCGAGCACCGCCCGAAAGTCAATGACGACGGTATCCCGACAGCCGATTGCACCCAGTCGGCGGTTGATCGCCTCCAACCCGACGGCCGATTTGACCACGTCGGTGGCGGCGTTGTCACTGATCGTCAGCATCAGGTAGGCCAGGTCCCGCAGCGAAATGGTCGCCGGATGTTGGAACCGTGAGACCCCCGTGACACCGAAGGTCCGATTGGACGAGTCGACGACCACGGGCCGGGAGGGGTCAAGCACCCCCGCGTCGGCCTGGGCGTAGAACTCGAGCGCAATCGGGACCTTCACCACGGATGCCGAAACCTGGCTCCGATCGGGGTCATGCCCGACCTCTGCCCCGCTGGCCAGGTGCAGCGCGTGGACGGAGCCGGAGCAACCGGCGTCTTCGAAGATCTGCTCGAACGTGGGGTCCACCGGCATGATCTTGACCGACGTGGCAGAGCGGTGACCAGGCCTGGCCGGCGGCGCTCCCGCGGCGACGCCGGGCGCGGCCCGTTCACCGATGAGGCCCTTGCGCCACACTTGTCGGGATGGATGGTTCGGAAGACGCCGTGCCGCGACAGCCGACGGAGTCCGGCCATGGTCCATCGAGGAAGCGGCCGGGAGACGGCCAAGCCACGCCTATTGAGATAGCGGAGGAGGTGGAAGAGCGGGTTCGTGCGGTCTGCTTGGCGCTGCCCGAGGTGACGGTGCGCATCGACGAATCACTGGTCAGAACGAGGTCGACGGCGTACTCATTCGACATCCGCCGGAGGTCGTTCTGCCTGCTGGTGGCGGTGGAGAATCCGAACGGCATGTCCCGCCCGCTCCTCGTGTTGCGTGCCGACGCGGAGGAACGCGAGGCATTGCTGTCCATGGGCCATCCATTCTTCGTTCCGCGCGCCAGCCGCAATCGCATCGGGGTGTTTCTCACCGAAGGCACGGACTGGGAGGAGATCCGTGAGCTCGTGACCGAGAGCTACCGGGTGATCGCCCCGAAGAAGCTGAGCGCACTACTCGACTAGCGTCCGCTGGCCCCGAACGCTGCCGGCTGGGTGACCAGCTCGTGCTGATCGCCCCGGCGGTGCCCCCTCGCTGCCGGGGAAGGGGTGCCGCAGTCGGGCATCATGGGGGAAGCATTTTGACCTCAGCGAGTCCCGGTAGAACGGACCCGAGCAACTAGCCATGGAGGTCGAATCAATGGCCGATCTATCCGCTGTGCCGGACATGCGGCTCGAACTCGTACCAATCCCCGTGTCCGACGTCGATCGTGCCAAGGCATTCTACGAACAGGTCGGGTTTGGGAATCTGCACGATACCGAGGTCACGGACACGATGCGGGTCGTTCAGTTAACCCCGCCGGGCTCGAACTGCGCCATTGTCTTTGGCACGGGCATGGGCCCGATCACCGATATGCCTCCGGGCATCGTCAAGGGCCTACATCTCGTCGTAGAGGACATGGCTGCGAGCCGGGCCGCCCTGATAGCACGCGGCATCGAGCTCAGCGATGTCGATGACATGGGTGGGGTCCTCTACTCCTACTTCAGCGATCCGGACGGGAACATGTGGGCCCTGCAGCAGTGGCCCCCCGGTTACGAGGGCTAGAAAGTCGCTAGAGGTCGTCCACCCCGTACGATTTTGACGTGCGAGTGGCGTTCTACAAGAAGGAGTCGCACGGGCGGTTTCAGTCGGCCTGGCACGCCACGAGGGGGAAACGAACGAGAATCCCCGGAACCGTGATGGCGGCCGGGAAAGGGATCCCTCACGATCTTGCGCAGTACGTCATTGAGGCCGCTACCGGCTACCGAGGTGGTTTCTGGGACTTGATTTCAAAGGGAGCGACGTTCAACAGCACCGGTAGGCGCAAGACCAAGCCAGGCCGCGCAGTGATTGCCGCACATCGACACGAACTTGCCGGCGGAGAGAGGCTGGCGGGCGAACATCTACAGCGCTGGAAGGCTGGAGAGGCGTCCCCTGTCGCCGAAGCCCTCAGTCGAGCCCTCGAACAGTGGGATGAACTGCTATTAACCGAATGCTTGGTCTTCGAGTGGCCCTCGGCCAAGGGAGTCCCGGGACCGTTAGACAGCGAAGTCTGACGGTCCCTGGAGCGCGCTGGCTCGCCGGCTCGTGCGCAGCGAGTCGGCGTAGCGTGAACGGGTATGCGCAGGTCGGTCGGTGTTGTGCACAACTGGCAGCTCGTTCGGGTCGAAGGCGATGTCGCGGTGATGAACGCGGCGTCGCTCGTGAAGCAGATCATCGCCCATCTGGCGCTCGAGTCCATCGAGGACCTGGACGAGCCCGTCCGCGGTGACATCACGGTGCGCCAAGTCCTTACGCACACCACTGGGCTTCCGAACTGGCGGCCAGAGGGACAACCCCTCGAGCCCCTGCGCCCGCCCGGCCAGCGCTGGGGCTACTCCGGCGAGGGCTTCGTCCTGCTCCAAGAGCACCTCCAACAACGCACCGGCATGCCGATCGTCAGGCTTGCCCAGGACCGGGTCTTCGGCCCCCTTGGCATGCAACAAAGCCGCCTCGCCGATCCTGAACCGGGCTTCCACGGCTACCGGCCTCTGTTGACCACCGCCTCCGATTACGGGCGCTTCCTCGCCCACGTTCTCGGGCTCCACGACGCGCGCTGGGAGCCGCTCTGGCACATTGACGACGAGCTCGCCTGGGGCGCTGGTTGGGGCATCGAGCTCGGTCCGCCTCTGTACGGGTGGCAGTGGGGGCTGAACGACGATGCGAGCAACTTCGTCATCGGTTGCCCGTCGACCGGCGACGGCGTGGTCATACTGACCGACGATCCCGGCGGCCGGCTCTACTACCAGGCTGTCGTTCGGCGCGAACTTCCCGGTGATCACGCATCCCTCCGTGTCGAGCAGAATCAGACGTGGCTCGAACTGCTCGTCTGACCGCGTGCTCGGCCACAACAGCCCTTCGCCAAGCAGTCCGGTGTCGGGGCTCTGGCGCCACTTTCTAACGACGACCGACGTGCCGAGCCCTGCTTCTTAGAGCGCCCCGGTTCGGCGACGATCGTGACGTCGGGTCAGCTCGACCCCGACACCGAGCAAGGTGTGTCGCCGCTCACGCCGACGCTCCACTCGCCGCTCGTGCCCTGATACGGGGGCCGTGGCCGCCGGAGGTCTCTCATCCTGGGGACGTCGTAGTGCATTGGGCCCGGCCTTCTCATTGGCGTCAGTTTCGAGAAGCTTTGGCGGCGTTAAATGAGCCTGAGTGAGTAGCTATAGCTACTCACACGGACTCGGTACCGGCAGTCGCGCCCCGATGCACATGGAGTGTCCTCCTTTGGTCCACCCAGCACAGCCGCCCGCCGGACGGGATACGCCCGGTGCCAGGACCAGACCCTGCGCGATACAAAAGTGGTTCATCGGTTAGCGTTGATGCAGGACAACCAGGCTTGGGAGGATCCATGCTCCTCGGTGACGTTTTCGGCAGCGGTGTCGGATTCTTTTTCTTCTTGCTTGCGCTGGCGAGCCTGGGCGTCAGCATCTGGGCCATCGTCGACGCGGCACAGAGACCGTCGGGCGCCTTCGCCGCCGCGGGGTCGAACAAGACCATGTGGATCGTGATCATCGCTGTGGGCTGGTTCCTGACAGGGGTGGTGGGCTTGATCCTTGCGTGCGTCTATCTCGGCTCCATCCGGCCCCGGGTCAGGTCGATCACGGGTTAGCGGCGGCCGGAGCGGCCTTCGAACGCGTCGCCGCTCCCAGGGCACCCCCTAGGTGGGTGGTGTGAAACGGGTCAGTATCCACCGGACGGACTGATCCGCAGAACCACGCGGCCCACGGCGGATCGTGTCGGTGCGGTGGCCGGGGCCGGCAGGCGACCCGCAGACCGCCAGGCGAGCGGGACAAGCGCCCAGGACGTCCGGAAAGGCTGCAATTGGCGCTCAGGCCACCTGCAAGCGCCCTTCGACACTGCGCCGCACGCCGAGGACGGCCAGACGTGCCAGGTTCGTGGCGGCGGCCAGCAAACTGAAGTCTGCGCCGACTTTGACGGTGCCGCGGACCCGAGCTCGGCGGCCTCCGTGTCGGCGGCGCATGAGGTGGGCGAGCTTTCGCTCCACCTTGGGGCGCGTCGTGCGGTAGTCGTCTTGCCACCCCGGGTCGCGTTGACGCTGGCGGGCCCGGGCCAACGCTGCTTCGTGGGCCCCGATGCTGATCGTGCGCCCGGCGGTCGACCTCGTGCACTGCTCGCGCAGAGGGCAGCCAGCGCAGGCGTCGCCGAAGTAGGCCATGCCGCCGCCGTCGCGGTGACGGCGGATCGTGACCGTCGCGCCCGCGGGACAGGTGACGGTGTCGTCCTCGAGGTTCACCTCGAAGCGGTCCTTGGTGAAGAGGCTGCCTGCGGCCGTCGGCTTCTGGGTCTTGCACCTCGACTCGATGCCCTCGTCTTCGAGTCGCTCTTGAAACGGCCCGGTCCCATAGGCGTTGTCGCCATAGACGGTGGCCTGTTCGTCTCCATCGACGCTCGCGCCATCGTCCTCGGACTCCTCGTCAACCCTTGGCGCCCCAGGGCTGCGTTCGTCGTCGGCCAAGAGGTCGGCGACGAGTTCTTCGGCCACGGCGGCATCGCCCACGTTGCCCGGGGTGACGACGGTCTCGGTGATGATCTCTGAGTCCGGATCCACCGCGGCGTGACCCTTGTAGCCGTCGAAGCCCCTGGCCTGGGTCTTGTGCCCATGGCGGGCCTCGGGGTCGACCGTCGAGATGATCCGGTCTGCCGCCACGCCCCGCACGATGCGAAAGGTGCCCCCCGCATCCTCTTCGATGTCCTGGCCGACGACGGTGGCCAACAGAGCGACGGCCTGGGCGAGGTCGGGACCAAGCTCTCTTCCTTCGAGGAGCAACAGGACCCCATGGGCGTCCTTGGCCCGCGAATCGATCAGGGCGTCACGGGCGGCGGGGTCGTCCCAGTCGATCTGGGGCTTGGCCGAGGTGGCGTAGTCGTCACCGCTCTTTATGACCTCGCGCACTTCGGCGGCCAGTTCGGGATCGGCCACCTTGAGCACTCCCCGGATGGCCGAGCGGATGAGGGTAACCGTGTCCATGGTGGCCACCGCGTCATAGAGCGGAGTCGAGTCCAATATGCGCTTGCGTCCGACGAGTCCGGCCTCTTTGGCCGCGTCGCGGGTGACGTCGAAGATGCGGTTGGGAGCGACCGAGTGGCGCAGGCGCTCGCGCATGTCGACGAGCACGGTATGGGCGAATCTCGTCCACCCTTCGGTGTCATAGCCGCCGACGCCCGCCGCGTAGCGCCAGCGGGTGTCGAAGCAGTAGCGCTCGACCGCCTCGCGGTCAGAGAGCCCCTCGAGACGCTGGAGCACCATGGCCACGGCCACGACCGAGGGCGGCACCGAGCGCCGGCCCGAGTCCTCGAAGAGGTCGGCGAAGGCCTCGTCGGGGAAGAGGCGCTCCCGCTCACGGTGCAAGAACGCGTAGATCGAGTGTGCCTCGAGCGTCTCGTCGCAGAACCTGGTCACGTCGTCGAACAGGTCGCCCTGTTTGTTCGCCACGCCGAGCGTCATCGGTCCCTCCAGATCGAGAACTACAAGGTTGTAATTCTCCAGATCCGGACCAAGATCGCGAATCGAACGCCACGCGGTCAGCGTGCCCGATCACGCGAAAGACACCACCCACCTAGGGGGTCCTCCCCATGAAGGCGATGAGCTTGTCCTGCGCGGACGCCTCGTCGGACACCTCCACGGCCGGCCCACAGACGCCGGGCGTACGCAGCGTGTCGCCGACGGCGACCGCCGCACCCATGCAGGCCGCCACCAGGTCGGTGGGGATCGTCGCGTCCTGACCCGTGGCCGTGGCGACATCCCACCCGTGGGTCAGGTGTTCCATGAACGCGATGCTCGCCATAAGAGAGCCCGGCAGGTTCCCGAACGGCATCTGCCATTCGCGCTCGAAGACGCCGTCGGCTGCGAGCGCGACGAGGAGCTCCTTGCGCAGCTCCCCATAAACGGCCCCGGGATCGTCGCCGAATTGGTCGCCTTCGGGCAGCTCGCCCTTCCCGCCCCCCGCCACGGTCACCACCAGGCCGAGGTTGCCGATCAGATGATTCAGCAATGCCTTCACGTCGAACTCTGCGCATGGAGTGGGTTTGGCCATGTCTTCGGCCCGCACCCCTCTGACCTTCTCCTCGGCGAAAGCGGTGGCCCGCTCGATGCGCTCGATTGAATCCACGGTTCCTCCCAACGTCCGAAAGTGCTGCCCAGGTTCCCGGCCCAATGATGCAGCACCTACGCACCCCGCGGCCGAGGTCCGCCGCTCACGAGGGCACGGTCGATCGACCCGACGACCTCGTCGAGGCGAACGGGCCGCTCCGTGCCGACCCGGACGACCGGCCAGCTCCCGTCCACGGGCTGCGTCACCTCGTCGTTCCAGATGTCGTCGTCGGTTCGGGCCGCGTCGAAGTGGCCAGGGGCGCGTTGTGCTCCTCGTGCCCGGTAACGGGCAATGCACTCGTCACGCGGGCACACGCAAAAGACTTCGACAATCTGACCCGGCAGCTGCCCGAGTTCATGCACGGCGAGACCGCGACGGAAGTTGGCGTCGAGGACGGCGCCGGTGCGGCAGGTCGCCGCGGTGCGCAACATTGCGGCGATGGCAGCGCGGCCGAGCCGTCGCGACGCCTCGACGTCAGGTACGTCGAGCACCGACATCAGCGCTTCTTTGATCGTGTCCTTGGCAATCAGGGGCAGGCCGAGCCGTTCGGCAAGGCCCCCCGCCAGTGTCGACTTCCCGCTTCCGGGAGGGCCGTTGACCACGACGAACAGAGCGCTCACGAAAGGCTGCCTACCGTCCTAAACCTTGTTGACGCCGTTCTCCCGCACGAAGTCGTTCACCGCGTAGTAGGCGTCGATGGACTCGCCGGCGTCGCCCCAGAACCCCTCCTGGATGTCGTGCGCCATCAGGCCGAGCTTCACGTAGTGGTTGTTCACGTCGGTGATCTCAAGCTCGCCGCGCGCCGAAGGCTCCAGATGGCGTACCACCTCGAAGACGCCCGGCTCGTAGCAGTAAATGCCGGTCACGCAGTAGTCGGAGGCCGGCTTCTCAGGCTTCTCCTCAATGCGGGTCACCCGGCCGTCGTCGAAAACGGGGACGCCGAGGTGGCGCAGGTGCGCAGGCTCGTCCACCTTCGAGAGCAGGATGCGGGCGCCGGTGGGATCGGCGCAGAAGGCGTCCACCGTCGGCTTTATGGAGCGCTCCAGCACGTTGTCGGCCAGCATGACGAGCACGGGTTCGCCCCCGGCGAAGTGGTCCGCCAGGCCGAGCGCCTCTGCGATGCCGCCGGCCTTCTCCTGATAGGCGTAGGACAGCTGGTGGATGCCGTACTCGCGTCCGTTGCCCAGGAGGCGGAGGAATTCACCCGCGTGGGTGCCGCCCGAGACCAGCATGATCTCGTCGATCCCCGCCGAGACCACCGCCTCTATCGCCCAGGCGATCATCGGGCGGTCGTAGATCGGCAACAGGTGCTTGTTGGTGATCCGGGTCAGCGGGTACAAGCGCGAGCCGGTGCCGCCGGCCAGGATGACCCCCTTCATGGCCGCGCCACTCTCTCGCCGAGTGTGTGCATCCCGCGTGTCTAGTCGAAGGTGAGGACGCCGCGCGCAACGCGGCCCGCGTGCATCTCGTCGACGACGTCACCGAACTTCTCGAGCGGCCGGGTGAGCGAGACCAGTTCGTCCAGCATGAGCTGGCCCGACCTATACAAGTCGATCATGAGGGGAATGTCGTGGTGGGGACGGGACGACCCGTAGCGGCACCCGAGCAGACCCCGGTCGACGTAGGCCAGCGCGTTGACGTCCACCGATACCTCGGTGCCCCGTGGTGGGATGCCGATGGCCACCGCGTTGCCGGCCCAGTCGAGGCAGTCCAGGGCGCTCCGCAGCACCGCCGGGTGGCCGACGCAGTCGAAGGCCCAGGTGACGCCGCCGAGCGGGAAGAGCGCGCCGGCGGCGGACTCCCGGTCCGCCGGGGTGAGCTCGCGCACGGCCGCGGCGGCGTCGCCCGCGCCGGCGTCGACGAAGTGCGTCGCGCCGAACTGTCGTCCGAGCTCTTCCTTGGCGGCGACGGTGTCCACCGCGATGATCCGCGTCGCACCGGCGATGCGCAGCCCCTGGATCACGTTCAGGCCGACACCACCGACCCCGAAGACGGCGGCGGTGTCGCCCGGCTTCGCCTTGGCGCGGTTCAGGACCGCCCCGACGCCGGTGAGCACGCCGCAGCCGATCAGACAGGCCGACGACAGCGGGATGTCCTCGGGGATCCGCACCGCCTGCACCTCGCTCACGATGGTGGTTTCGGAGAACACCGACGCGGCGGCGAAGTTGGACGCGGGCTCGCCTTTGAAGGTGAACGGCGTCGAGATGTTGCCCAGCGAGCTCTTGCACCACGTGGGGTGCCCGGTGCTGCAGGCGCGGCAGGCGCCGCAGCTGGCCAGCGTGGCGATCACCACGTGATCGCCCGGCTTGACCGACCGCACGGCGTCACCGACCGCCTCTACCACCCCCGCACCCTCGTGCCCCAGCACCGCCGGGGCGGGGAACGGGATGGTCCCGTCGATCACCGAGAGGTCGGAATGGCACACCCCCGCGGCCTGCATCCGGATCTTCACCTCGGTCGGGCCCGGGTCACGGACCTCGAGGGCGTCGGTCACCTCGACCCCCGACCCCGTGTAGACGATGCCTCGCACTTACTCGCTCCTCTCGTTGGTCACCACGCGATCCGCACCGGAGGCGTGGCGCTCCCGCAGCTCCCGCTTCAGCACCTTGCCGCTGGCGTTCACCGGCAGGGCGTCGACGAACACGATGCCGCGGGGCACTTTGTAGTTGGCCATGGCGCCCCGGGACCAACTGAGGATCGCCCGTCCCAGATCGGCGGGGTCTGCGGTGCCCGCAGCCTGGGCTGGCTGGGCCGGCTGAGCCGGCACCACGTAGGCGCAGCCCACCTCGCCCATGCGCTCGTCGGGCACGCCCACCACGGCCACCTGGGCCACCGCGTCGTGCGCGCGCAGGATCGCCTCAATTTCGGCCGGGTACACGTTGAAGCCGCCCACGACGTACACATCCTTGACCCGGTCCGTGATCGTGACGTTGCCCGCCTCGTCCATGACGGCGATGTCGCCGGTGTGGAGCCAGCCCTCGGGATCGATGGCCTCCTTGGTGGCCTCCTCGTTGTTCCAGTAGCCCGACATCACGGCGTAACCACGCACGACGATCTCACCGGGCTCGCCGGGATCCACTGGCTCGCCGTCGCGGGAGACCGCCCGAACCTCCAGGCCCGGGATGGCCCGTCCTGAGGTGGCGGCGACGAGCTCGGGCGGGTCGCTGCGGCGGCACATGGTGACCGTGCCGCAGGACTCGGTCAGGCCGTAGGCGGTCAGCACGGTCGAGAACCCGAGCTCGTTACTCATCGCCTTGACGAGCTCCACCGGGACGACGGCGGCGCCGGTGACGCCGAGGCGCAACGAGGACAGGTCGACCTCAGCGCGGCGCGGGTCGGACAGGAGGGTCTGGTACAGCGTGGGCGGCCCGGGCAGCACCGTGATGCGTTCGGACGCGATCCGCTCCATCACCTTGCCGGAGTCGAAGACCGGTTCCGGCACCACCGTCGCGCCCGCCATCAGACAGGCCAGGATCCCCGCCTTGTAGCCGAAGGTGTGGAAGAACGGGTTCACCACGAGGTAGCGGTCGCCCGCCGACAGGCCGACGATCGACGACCAGGTGCCGAACGTGCGGAGCGACTGCGCGTGCGTCGTCGCGGCCCCCTTGGGATAGCCGGTCGTCCCCGAGGTGAAGATCAGGTCGGAGACGTCGTCGGGCTGCACGGCGGCGGCCCGGGCTGCGGTGACGTCGGGTTCCACCGAGGCGCCGGCGGCCAGGAACTCGGCCAGTCCGATCACGGGACGCGGCGCGGTCGATTCGGCGATCTTTCCGCCTCCAGCATGGTCGCGCAGGAGGACGATGCGCTGCAGCTCTCCGAGGTCCTCTCCCTCGAGCATGGCCGGGTAGTCGAAGCCGAGGAAGCCGCGCACCGTCACGAGCGTGGTCGCGGCCGACGAGCGGACGATGTACGCCGCCTCGCCGCCCTTGAACCGGGTGTTGAGGGGCACCAGCACGGCGCCGGCGCGCAGCGCGCCCAGCGCGGCCAGCACCCACTCGGCGCAGTTGGGGGCCCACAGGGCCACCCGCTCCCCGGCGGCGACGCCCGCTACGACGAAGCCGCGGGCATACCGATCGACCTCCGGAGCCAGCTGTGCGTACGTGAGCCGGACGTCGCCGTCGACGAGCGCCTCGGTCGTGCCGTGACGGACGGCCGCGTCCTCGACGAGACGGGGGATGCTGCCCCACACGAGGTCAGCCCGGGGATCCTCCCGGTCGGCCGGGGCGTCCCCGATGCCGGAGGCGGTGGCGGTGGCGGTGTCGGTGTCGGTGGGGGTGGGGGCGGTACCGCTCATGGGTGCTGGCTGCTCACGGAGACGATCTCGCCGCTCATGTACGACGAGTAGTCGCTGGCCAGGAACACGATCACGTTGGCCACCTCCCAGGTCTCGGCGCCCCGCCGGTACAGCTCGCGCTCGCGCAGCACGGCCAGGTCTTCGTCGGGAATGGCCCGGTTGAGGAACGGGTGCTCGGCCAGGCTGGGCGAGACCGCGTTCACGCGCACGCCGAAGGGCGCCGCCTCCGCCGCCGCCGTCCGGGTCAGCGCCATGACCCCCGCCTTGGCCGCCGCGTAGTGGGCCTGGCCGGGCTGCGCCCGCCAGGCCAACACCGAGGCGTTGTTGACGACGACGCCCCGGCGCACCGGCAGCATCCGGATCAGCGCGGCCCGCGTGCAGCGGAACGTGCCGGTGAGGGTGACGTCGATGACGCGCGACCACTGTTCGTCGGTCATGTCGACCAGCGCCGCCGTGCCACCCAGACCCGCGTTGTGCACCGCCACGTCGATCTGCCCGAACCGCTCCAGGGCGCCGTCGTACAGGGCCCCCACCTGCGCCTCGGAGGTCACGTCGCAGGGGATCGCGTGCACGCGGTCTGGGAACTCCGACGCCAGCTGCTCGGCCGTCTCCCCCAGCCGTCGCTCGTGCGCGTCGGAGACCACGACCGCCGCACCCTCCTCCAGGCAGCGGTGCGCCGTCGCGGAGCCGATGCCCGTCCCGGCCGCCGCCGTGACGAGCACGATGCGACCGTCCAGCAGGCCGTGGCCGCCGGGCGGTGGTGGTGGCGGCGGCGGGTCGAACGATGCGCCGAGGCTCGTGCTCACGTCCATGTTTCTGTCCATGCTCACGCGGGCACCGTCCCTTTGGGCTCGGCCGGGAGACCGAGCACCCGCTCGCCGATGATGTTGCGCTGGATCTGGTTCGACCCACCGTAAATGGTCTCCGAGCGGGCGAAGAGAAAAGAGCGCTGGAAGTCGTTCAGGCCGTACCCGCCGTTGTCGGCCGACGCCTCGCCATCGAGCACGGTGGCCGCGGGGCCGAGGATCCGCATCGAGAGCTCGCCCAGCCGGCGGTGCCAGGTCCCCCAGTAGAGCTTTGCGATGGACGCCTCGGGCGGTGCGACGGGGCCGTCGACGCCGGAGAGCGAACGCAGGGTGTTGTAGCGCATGATCGTCAGCTCGATGTGGGCCTGCGCCAGCGCCTGGCGCACCACCGGGTCAGCGGTCCGGCCGTTCTGCGCGGCCACGGCCACCAGCCGGTCCAGCTCGCGCCGGAAGGACAGCTGGTGCCCCAAGAGCGCGACGCCCCGCTCGAAGGCCAGCGTGGCCAGCGCGACCCGCCACCCGTCCCCCTCGCCGCCCACGACGTTGTCCACCGACGTGCGCGCCCCGTCGAAGAACACCTCGTTGAACTCGGAGGTCCGGGTCAGCTGCATGATCGGCCGCACCTCTATCCCCCGTTGGTCCATGGGCACCAAGAGATAGGACAGGCCCTTGTGGCGGGTCGACTCCGGGTCGGTGCGACACACGACGAAACACCAGGCCGCCTGGTGGGCCAGCGACGTCCAGACCTTCTGGCCCGTGACGACCCACTCGTCGCCGTCGCGCACGGCTCGGGTCTTCACGTTGGCCAGGTCGCTGCCGGCGTCGGGCTCCGAGTAGCCCTGGCACCACAGCTCGGTCCCCTCCCGGATGGGCGGCAGGAAGCGCGCCTTCTGTTCGGGCGTCCCGTAGTGGATGAGCGTCGGGCCCAACAAGCCCTCGCCCATCACGTTGACCCGGCCCGGGGCCGCCGCCCGGGCGTATTCCTCGTTGAAGATGACCTGCTCGGTCATGGACGCGCCCCGTCCGCCGTACTCGACGGGCCAGCCCAGGCAGGTCCACCCGCCCTCGGCCAGCACCCGCTCCCAGCGCAGTCGCACCTCGAACCCGTAGGACTCGTCACCCGACCCGCCCCGGCCGCCGAGCTCGGCGAACTCGCCCACCAGGTGCTTCTCCAAGAAGCGCCGGACCTCGTGGCGGAACGCCTGGTCCTCGAGGCGGTCACGCAGGTCCACGGGCGGGAGCGTAGCCAAGGCCCCGTCCCTTACCTGACGGGCGCGTCAGATGGGAAGGGCCGGTCTCGGACAGGGATCCGGTGGGGCCGGGGCCACGGCCGCGCCGGGCCTGGAATACTCAGGGCGCAGAGGTGGAGCTGCCAGAGGGAGGCACCATGCCGTACTCCCAGGGCCGGGTCGTCCACGACCCCGACGCCCACATCATGGAGACGCCGACGTGGCTACGGGACCACGCCGAGGCGGCCTTCCGCGACCGGCTGCCCGTCCTCAGCTACCCCGGCGGCAACGAGCTGCGACAGACGGGAGACCCCGCCGAGCAGCAGCGCGACCTGCTCGCCGCCTTCGACACGTTGCGGGCGCGCCACGAGTCGGACGAGTACCGCGCCGGCGAAGAGACCGAGATCATGGCGCGCAAGAACTTCGCCGCCACCGGGTCCTTCATAGCGGAGGACCGCCCGCGCGCGCTCGACCTGCTCGGCTTCTCGAGCCAGCTCGTCTTCAACACCTTCCACAACCCGCGGCTCTACAACTTCGAGCGGGACGACGACGTGGAATTGGCCTATGCCGCGGCGCGGGCGCACAACCGCGGCATGCTCGAGTTCTGCTCGGTCGACTCCCGGCTCCTGCCGTCGCTCTACGTCCCCTTGTGTGATCCGGTACGGGCGGAGGCCGCCGCGCGGGACGCCTTGGCGCAAGGGGCGGCGGCCCTCCTGCTCGCCTCGGGCTGCCCACCGCAGTACTCGCCGAGCCACACCGACCTCTACCCCGTGTGGGCGCAGGCGCAGGAGGCCGGCATCCCGGTCGTGTTCCACGTCGGCGGCACCGGGGACCTGATCGACCACAACTACTTCCTCAACGGCAGACCCATCCCGCCCGACTTCCACGGCGGCGAGGAGAACTTCCGCTCGGTCGACTACATGGGCATCCCGGTCCCGCCGGCGCAGACGCTGGCGACCATGATCTTCGACGGCGTGCTCGAGGTGTTCCCCGATCTGCACATCGGGGTGATTGAGCAAGGGGCGATCTGGGTGCCGTCGTGGCTGCGCCAGATGGAATCGGCCTTCGACGCGTTCCGCCGCCACGAGGAGCGGCTGCAGGCGTTGTCGCTGTCGCCGTCGGAGTACGTGCACCGGCAGGTCCGTTTCACGCCGTATCCGACGGAGGACGTGGGCTGGATCGTGGATCAGGCCGGCGCCGATCTGGTCCTGTTCTCATCCGACTACCCGCACGTCGAGGGCGGGCGCAAGCCCCTCGAGCGTTTCGAGGCGTCGCTGGGCGACCGGAGCGAGGACGTGCGCCGCCGCTTCTACACCGACAACTTCCTGTTCCTCATGGGCCGCGCCGGCGCGGCGCTGGCGGCCTGAGGGCTGGTGCGATGACGGCGTCGGCGGCCGCCGACAGCGTAGCGGGCCTGGTCGAGCCCGACTTCGAGGCGGTGCGTGACGCGTTCGCCCACAACTTCGAGCGTGGGCGGGAGACCGGGTCCGCGCTGTGCGTGCACGTTGGCGGCCGCAAGGTCGTCGACCTTGTCGGCGGCACGTTCGACGCCGAGGGCACAAGGGCCTACGGGCCCGACACGCTGCAGCTCGTGTTCTCCTCGACCAAGGGCGCCACCGCGGTGTGCGCCAACCTGCTGGCCCAGCGCGGCGAGCTCGACCTGGACGCGCCCGTCGCCACCTACTGGCCCGAATTCGCCGCCGCCGGCAAGGAGTCGCTCCCGGTGCGCTACCTGCTCTCGCACCAGGCCGGGGTGCCGGCGATCGACCGGCGGCTCAGCGCCGAGGAGATGCAGGCGTGGGACCCGGTCGTCGAGGCGCTGGCCGCGCAGACGCCATTCTGGGAGCCGGGGACGGCGCACGGGTACCACGCGCTGAGCTACGGGTATCTCGTCGGGGAGGTGGTGCGGCGCATCACCGGACGCTCCATCGGGACGTTCTTCGCAGACGAGGTGGCGGGGCCACTGGGGATCGAGTTCTACATCGGGTTGCCGGCGGCACTCGAGTCGCGGGTGTCACCCATCCTCGGGGCCAACTTCGGTCCGGTGGGCGGCGAGGATGGGGGTGGCGGTGGTGGTGGCGAAGGTGGTGGCGGTGGTGGCGGTGGGGGTGGCGGTGGTGGCGGTGGGGGTGGCGGGGGTGGCGGGGGTGGCGGGGGCGGAATGACGGCGTCGGACTACGCCAAGACGCTGCTCGCCCGCTCGCTCAACCTGGGCGGCGCCTTCCGCGACCGCGACTGGATGAACCGGGCGGAGTGGCACGCCGCCGAGGTGCCCGGGGGCAACGGCATCACGAACGCGACTTCGCTGTCCCGGCTCTACGCCGCGCTGATCGGCCCGGTCGAGGGAGGCCCGTCCCAGCCGCTCCTGACGCCGGCGCAGGTGGAGAAGGCCCGCACCGTCCTCACCTTCGGGCCGGACCAGGTGTTCCTGTCGGCGGGCTTCCCGCTGGAGCAGGAGATCGGCCTGGGCTTCTGGCGCTCCAGCCCGGTCACCCCCTTCGGGGGCGACGGGTCGTTCGGCCACGGCGGCGCCGGCGGCTCCTACGGGTTCGCCGATCCGGAGCACGGGCTGGCGGTCGGGTATGTCATGAACCAGATGTCGGCGGGCGTGCTGGGCGACCCCCGGGCCCGCCGGATCGTGCAGGCCGTCTACGCGGCGGTCGGGAGCGAGGCGAAACACTTCTGAGCTCCGCGGCGTTGGAATAGGTGGAAAAGAAGAGGTGAAGACACCGATGTTCACACGCAGAAGCCAGACGAAGGAATCCCCCACTTACGAGGTCACCAAGACCGATCAGGAATGGAAGGAGATCCTCCCCGCCGACCGCTACGCCGTCCTGCGCAGGGCCGGTACCGAGCCCGCCTGGTCGGGCGAGCTGCTCCACGTCGACGGCGAGGGCGTGTTCCGTTGCGCCGGCTGCGGGGCCGAGCTCTTCGACACGGACGCCAAGTTCGACTCCGGCTCGGGCTGGCCCAGCTTCGACCGGGCCAAGTCGGCCGGGACGATCATTGAGAAGACGGACCGGAGCCTCCTCATGAGCCGGACGGAGATCCTCTGCGCCCGGTGCGGCGGGCACCTGGGGCACGTCTTCCCCGACGGCCCCACCGACACCGGGCTCCGCTACTGCGTCAACTCGCTCTCGCTGACCTACGACCCCGAGGGCAAGAGTGGCGAGAGTGGCGAGGGGTCGGCCGAGTCCTCGGACACCACCACGAGCTGATCCGCCGCGAGCCGCGACTCGACGGAGCCGAAGAGCGCCTCGAGCCGGTAGGCCTCGGGCCCGAGCCCGAGCCGGCGCAGCAACGTGCCGCCCAGCGCGAGGGCGGCGCAGATCTCGACGACCTCTTCCCTCAGGAAGTCGATCGTCGCTGGGCGCCACTCCGGCTGCGGCGGCGCCACACCAAGACCGACCCCACGGCCCCCGCGGCCGCGGCAAGCGTCACCACGGCCGGGACCAGGAGACGGGTCCAGGTCCCGGCCAGCGCGTGTCCGGCCGTTACGGTCACGGCCGGCCACCCGGTCGTCACGATCAGCCAGGGCGACACTCACGCCTCGACCGGTGTCGGCTCGGCCGCCGCGTCGAGATCGGCATCCACGTCCGGTTGGGCCGTGGCGCTCCGGCGCTCTACTTTCTGCACGTCGGCGGTGGCGAAGCGGAGGCTCGGACCCACTTCGTCCGCCGTGATCTCGACCTTGGAGCGGTGTTCGCCCTGCTCGGTTTCCCAACTGCGCTGCTCGAGGCGGCCAGTGACGATGACGCGCATGCCCTTGGTCAGGGTCAGCGCCACGTTCTCCGCCAGGTCGCGCCAGCACGTCACGTCGAAGTACGACGTCGACTCCTGCCACTCGTGGGTGGTGCGGTCCTGCCAGCGCCGGTTGACGGCGACGCCGAGCTGGGCTGTCGCCTGGCCCTCGCGGGTGTAGCGGATCTCCGGTTCGCGGGTCAGGTTCCCTGTGATCGTGGTCGTGTTCGCCATGCGGCTCCTCGCTTTCGTCGGGCCCGCGCCTCGGCGGGCGGACGGAGGATGCAAGGTCCGCCTTGCCGCGAACCTTGCACGGAACCTTGCTGGACGGGTCGAGTTAGGGGTGAGCGGGGTCGGTCGGCTCCAGCCCGGTGGACACCTGCTCGTGGCGATGTACGTACAGATATACGTACATCGCCGGCATGTGTATATAGGTGTGCGTATACCGTCGGCGGAACATGGCACCGGGTGGACACCCGAAGCCCCCGGGCGAGCGCGGTGACGTGCCGCGATGCGGGCACGGCCATGTGCCAACATCGCACGATGCCGACCCCGACGTCCCTGGTCAGGCGCACGGCGCCGCTCCTCGCCGGGCTCCTCCTGGGCGCAGGCGCCCTGGCGTCGTGCGGGGGCGGTTCGAACCCGACCGCCGGCAGCACGACCACGACGACGTCCCAACTCGTCGTCCCGAAGGCGCCGCCGACCAGCAGCGCCACGTCGAGCAGCACCACCACCGCGAGCGCGACCACCGGGACCAGGGAGGAGACCTTCGCCCCGTACGGCGCCGACGGGAAGGTCGTGCCCACCCTGACCGTCACCCACACGGTGAGCGGGACGTGCGTGGCCCCCGGCGTGGCCGGGGCGTCGTCCTACCGCTGCACCGCCCAGCCGGGATCGTCCGTCTACGACCCCTGCTTCGCCCCGCCGCACGCGTCGAGTGGCCCGTTGGTCTGCGTGGGCGATCCTGCGAACCCCTCCGCCGTCGCGTTCGACGTCGGGACACTGCCCGCGGCCCCGGCCGGGACACCGGCACACCGCGTCTGGGCCATGCGCCTCGCGAACGGCCAGGCCTGTGTGCTCGTCAATGCCGCCTGGAACGGCCTCGGCCCGTTCGCCTGTCCGTCACCGGCGGTCGGCAAACCGGAGGCCGACTGCCATACGCCCACGCCCGGCTCGCCGTGGTGGAGCACCGCTTGTCAGCTCGGGCAGGCGAAGGGGTTCCCGTTCACGCCGTTCCGGGTCGACGTGGTCTGGCGCTAGCCCCGGCCGTCGCGCTCGCGCGGGCCCTCCAGCATCCGCCCGCCGACGACATAGGCGGCGACCGAGACGATCAGCGACCCGATGATGATCCAGCGCACGATCGCCGTCTCGAGCGACGTCGGTGCGCCGCTGGAGCTGATTTCGGAGAAGCCGCCTCCGATCACAAGCGCGCCCACCGCGAGCGCGATGAAGAAGAGCGACACCTTGCGGGGCGTGTTACACAGGAACCGCGAGTGTGAGCGGTCCGGCCGCGCCCGGCCCGGGGGGACGTTGCCGTTCACCGCTGGGTGACGGGGCGTGCGTCGCCGTGGTCGAACGGGAGCGCGTCGGCGAGCCGGGCCCGGAAGTGCTTGCAGTCGAACACGTTCGGGCTCGGGCACCGCAGCGCGTGGTCGAGCTGGGCGGCGATCGCATCGAGGTGCGCGACCTGGGCCCGGAGCTCGTCCCGCTTGCGGGCTGCGAAGATCTTCCACTCTGCGTTCCCCCGGGTGGCGAGCAGCAGCTTGATCTCCGAGAGGGAGAAGCCGGCCCGCCGGCACATCGCCACCACCGCCAGCGTGTCGAGGACCTCCGGTCCGTACTGACGGCGCAGGCCTTTGCGGTCGGCGCTGGTGATGATCTCCTCGTGCTCGTAGTAGCGCAGGGCCGAAGCGGCGAGGCCGGTCCGGGCGGCCACTTCACCGATATCGAGAAGCGTCTCCATTGACTTGAAGCGTACTTCAAGTGGTTCAGTGGACGGATGGGCAGGCAGACGCACGAATCGATGCAGTCCCCACCCGCAGCCGCAACAACGGTGCCGGCGCCGGCGACGGCTCCGGCGACGGCCAACCGGGGATTCGAGGGCACGGCGGGCCGCGTCGCGGCGGCCGTCATGGCCCGGCTGAACCGGGACATGGAGCGCGCGGCCATCACCGAGCTCGACCCCGCGCCGGGAGACGACGTGCTGTGCGTCGGCTTCGGACCGGGTGTCGGCGTCCGGGAGCTGGTGGCGCGGCTTCCCGATGGGTGCATCGCAGGCATCGACCCCTCGCCGACCATGCTCGAGCTGGCACACCGGCGCAACGGCGACGCGGTCAACGCAGGACAGGTCACGCTGGTCGAGGCGGCCGCCGACGCGATCCCGTTCCCCGACGGCGCCTTCCGCGGGGTGCTGGCGGTCAACAGCATGCAGCTGTGGCGTCCTCTGGACGTGTCGCTGCGCGAGGTGGCGCGCGTGCTGGCACCCGGGGGCGCACTGGTCGCGGTGACCCACGTCTGGGCCATCGAGAAACAGTCACCGCTGTCGGAGTGGCTGGCGCAGGTGATGCCCCTCCTCGACGCCGCGGGCCTCGACGACGTCCGTCACGCCACGGGGTCGTTCCGTTCCGGTGCCGGCGTGGTCCTTTCTGCGCACAAATCGCGGCGCCGCAACCGCTTCGCACCCTGACGCGCTTCCCCGGCGGTATAGGTTTTCCGTATGGGGGATGCGGCTGGGGGGCCGATCTTGGTCGAACGCGTCACGGTGCAGCCCGACACCGACAGCGACATCGACATCGAAACCCAGCCCCGCCCCACTGACTCCGCAAGAACGCCCGCCAAACCGCGTGCACGTTGGCAGATCTGGCGCTCGCCACCCGACCAACCGCGCTGGGCCCGGCCCGCGCTGCTCGCGGTGGCCGCCCTGGCCGCGCTCTCCTACTGCTGGGGCATGCGGAATGACGTCCTCGAGACCTTCTACGCCGGGGCCGTCCGCAGCATGTCGCAGAACTGGCACAACTTCTTCTTTGGTGCCTTCGACCCCTGGGGGACGGTCTCCATCGACAAGCTCCCGGGCGCGTTCTGGCTGCAGGCGCTGTCGGTGCGGGTCTTCGGGCCGGATGTCTGGGCGTACGTGCTCCCGAGCGCGATCGAGGGCACCCTGACCGTGCTCGTTCTCTACCGCGCGGTACGCCGCGTCGGCGGGCCGATCGCGGGGCTGACGGCCGCCGTCGCATTGGCGGCGATGCCGGTCACCATCTTGTTGAACCGGGGCAACATCTCGGATTCACTGCTCGTACTGCTCCTCGTGCTGGCCGCCGACGCCACCACCCGCGCGTACACCACGGGCCGGGCCGGGTCGCTCGCGCTGGCGGGCGTCTGGGTGGGCCTCGCCTTCCAGGCCAAGATGGTGCAGGCCTGGGTCGTCCTGCCGGCGCTCTACCTGGCCTACCTGCTGGCCGCACCGATCGCGTCCCTGACGCGGCGTGTCGCGCACGTCGCGCTGTCCGTTCTCGTCGTCGTGATCGTGTCGCTCAGCTGGATGTCAGTCGTCGCCCTCGTCCCGGCGCACGATCGCCCCTACGTCGACGGTAGCTGCAACAACTCGGTGTACAGCCAGGTCTTCCTCTACAACGGGCTCGATCGGCTCACCGGCAACACGCTCGAACAGCCCGGCTGCACCAAACCGCCGGTCGCCGTGGCCTCCA
Organism: uncultured Acidimicrobiaceae bacterium; assembly: GCA_963834405.1. Lineage (GTDB taxonomy): Bacteria > Actinomycetota > Acidimicrobiia > Acidimicrobiales > RAAP-2 > Bog-473. The sequence goes on from CAWIBX010000007.1 coordinate 1,345,262, forward strand.
CGTCGACGGGGGGCGTCAAGACGGTGTCGGTGGGCAGCGGTCCGGGGCGGTTCCTCAGCGGCCTCTTTGGCTGGGACGCGGCCTGGCTGTTCCTGCCCAGCCTCGTCGCCCTCGTCGCCATCGTGGTGGCGCGACGACGTGCGGACCGTCACGACCCGTGGCGGGCCGCCGCGCTCTTGTGGGGCGTCTGGCTGTTCTTGACCTGGTGCTTCTTCGCCTCGTCGCAGTTCCTCAACGGCTACTACCTCGCCGCGCTGGCCCCGCCGATGGCGGCCCTGTGCGGGCTCGGTCTGGCGCTGGCCTGGCAGCATCGCGAGGATTCACCCGTCGCGGTCGTCGCGCTGATGGCGACGGTGGTCGCAGGCGTGCTCTACACCGTGTACCTCGTGCCTGACGGCGCAGCCGTCAAGCCGTGGATCGCGGTCACCGGAGCCCTGGCCGCCCTGGGCTGCGTGGCCGTGCTCGCCCGTTCGTTGCGGCGGGACCACCGCGAGTGGGAACGCCGGTGGGGCCTGCTGCTCGGGGCCGCGGCCCTCCTGCTCGGAGCCGCCTGGGCCTCGGGCGTCGTGGTGGCCCACGAGCTCGGGCCTTTCGACTCGCCGTACCAGTCGGCCCGCCAGACTGCGCTCGAGCAGCAGGGCTGGCACCTCGACTTGGCCGCGACCCCCGCCGTCGCCACCTACGCCGACACCCTCCCGCCCGCACAGAGCGTGAACACCCGCGAGACGTCGGCGGAGGCCGGCATTTACGTGTGGCAGACGGGCCGCGAGTTCCTGCCGGTCGGTGGCTTCTCGGGACAGGTGCCGAGTACCTCGCTGGACGCGTACCTGGCCTACATCCGTCAAGGGCGCGTCGTGGCCGTGACCGTCTCGGTCCACCCGCTCACCCGCAATCCCGACATGGTCTGGACCATGGCGCACTGTGCGCCCCAGCGCGTCGAGGCCCCGTTCACCCCGACTGGTCGCCACTACCGGCTCTACGTCTGCTCGCCGGCGGACGCATCCGCCGCATCCGGCGCATCCGCCGCATCCGGCTGAGCACCCGCAGGGGGCGCCGCGCGCAGCGCCCTCAGCTCGTCGTCGTGGTCGTCGACGACGCCGCGGTACCGCCCGCGCAGTCCGGTGGCGTCCCCAGTCGCCACAGCGCCTGCATCGTGGCGGGGATCTGCCCGGGGCAAGGCACGCCGAGATACCCGGCCATGTAGGTCCACGCACCCCCTGCCGACATGGTGAAGACACCGCAACACCCCTCGTCCTGCATCGCCACCTCGGTGTTGTCGCTGGCGTTCTTCGTCGGGACGAAGGCTGCGATGGCCCAGTAGGTCTTGGTGGACGGGTCGTACGCGTAGTACACGGAGTTCGGCGCGGTTCCTGCGATCTCGTCGGCGGGCAGCCCGCTGTGAGCCACGTACGCCGCCTGCAACGCGCTCTTCACCGACGCCGATGCCACCAGGTTCTGCGGGCCGCCCGAGGCAACCGTCGACGTGGTGGTGGAGGACCCGTACGTCGACGCGCCCGTCGACGTCGTCGTCTGCCGCGACGAGCTCGTCGTCGACGAGGACGACGCGGTGCCGTTGGAGCTGCAGCCGGCGAAGACGAGCGCCCCGACGGCGAGCGCGACGACGAAAGCGGCAGACGCACGGGGCGCACGGGCCGAACGGGGCCCACGCGGCCGACGGAAGCGGGCCCTCATGGCCCGAAGACTAGGGCTAGACGTCCAGGAAACGACGGATGGCGATGGCCGAGCCGAGTGAGCCGATCGCCATGCCCACGATCACCACGACCACGTTGGTCGAGAACACCTGCCACCCGCTCATGTGCATGGCGGTGAAGATGTTGCTCGTCGTCCGCCCGCTCCCCCAGTGGTTGATCAGCAGGTAGAGGCCGTAGGTGATGCCCGCCGCCAGTAATGAGCCGACGAACCCCTGCAGCATCCCCTCGGACATGAAGGGCACCCGGATGAACCAGTTGGTCGCGCCGACCAGCTTCATCACCGACACCTCTCGGCGCCGGGCGAAGATGGCCATACGGATTGTGTTGAGGATGAGCACGGCCGCGGACACGATCAGTACGACGGCGATCGAGAGGCAGACCCACTTCGAGATGTTGATGAACGTCTCCTCGTTGTGGATCGTCTGCTGGGGCTCGGTCACCGTCTTGACCCCGGGGGACGCATTGAAGGTGCGAACCACCTGCTGCGCGTCCGCCAGTGCAACGGGGGTGCACCAGAACGAGGTGGGCATCTCGGCCACCGTCACGGCTTGGCGCTCGTCCGAGGTCAGGAGCTTGCCCGCCTCTGCGAAGTTCCGCTGTTTGTTCCAGTAGGCGCAAGGCTGTTGCAGGTAATTGAGCTGCGCCAGTTCGGTCTTGACGGCCGCGATCTGCTGACCGGTCGCGTTGGGCTCCATCCAGACCGTTACCTGGGTACCCCGCTCCAGCGCGCCGGAGGCGTTGGCCGAACCCTGGCGCAGGAGGAGGGCGGCCCCGACGAGGGACAGAGACACGGCGACCGTCAGGATGGCCGCGATGGTCATCAGCCGGTTGCGCCACAGGTTCGACGCCGTCTCGCGGGCGACGTACTCGACCGAGACCGCCATCAGCCCATCCCGCCGGCGGCCACGTCCGCCATCTGCTGCGCCGCGCCGTCGAAGCCGTATACACCGCGCGCCTGGTCGCGCACCATGACGCCGTTGCTGAGCTCAATGACGCGCCGACGCATCTTGTCGACGAGCACCTCGTCGTGCGTCGCCACGACCACCGTCGTGCCGGTCCGGTTGATGCGGTCGAGCAGCTGCATGATGCCCTGGCTCGTCTGGGGGTCGAGGTTCCCGGTCGGCTCGTCGGCGAGGAGGATGAGCGGACGGTTGACGAACGCGCGCGCAACGGCGACGCGCTGTTGCTCACCGCCGGAGAGCTCGTTGGGCAGGTTCTCGGTCTTGCTGGCCAGGCCCACCAGGTCGAGTACCTGCGGCACCTGGTTGGCGATCACGTGGCGCGGGCGACCGATCACCTCGAGCGCGAAGGCGACGTTTTCGAAGACCGTCTTGTTGGGCAGGAGCCGGAAGTCCTGGAAGACGCAGCCGATGTTGCGGCGCAGGTAGGGCACCCGCCATTTCGGCAGCTCCACTATGTTGCGCCCGGCCTCCAGGATCTGGCCCGTGTCGGGCAGCTCCTCGCGCAGGAGCAGCCGGATGAACGTGGTCTTGCCCGAACCGGACGCACCGACCAGGAAGACGAACTCACCCTTGTCGATGTCGATGTTGATGTCGCGCAGGGCGACACAGGACCCACCCTTGTACGACTTCGAGACGTTGTTGAATCGGATCATTCAATAAAGAGAAACAAGAGAGGTGATGGCACTGCACGGTGCAACGCCTCCGACGATGCTAGTGGACTTCGCCTTGCGGTTTCAGGGCAAGGCGCTCCGGTGCTGGTCACAGACGTGCGAGCGCGGTTGCGATCGCGGTGCAGAGCGGTTGCTCGGCCGGCCCTCGCCGACGCCCGCCCGCGACCCACGGCACGCTTAGGACGACACAACCCCCCGCTGCCGCCGGAGCTCCGCCTCCATGAAGCCGTCGATGTCGCCGTCGAGGACCGCCTCGACGTTGCCGGTCTCGTAACCGGTGCGGTGGTCCTTGACCAGCTGGAAGGGAGCCAGCGTGTAGGAGCGGATCTGGTGACCCCACGCGTTGTCCACGCGCTCGCCGCTCAGCGCGTCGAGCTCGGCCTGGCGCTCGGCCCTCGCCCGATCGGCCAACTTGGCGCCCAGGATCTGCAGGGCCTTGGCCTTGTTCTGGTGCTGGCTGCGCTCGTTCTGGACCGACACCACGATGCCGGTCGGCAGGTGGGTGAGGCGCACCGCGGAGTCCGTCTTGTTGACGTGCTGGCCGCCCGCACCCGAGGAGCGGTAGGTGTCGACGCGCAGGTCCTTCTCGTCTATGTCCACCTCCGCCGACACGTCCTCCAAGAACGGCGTGACGTCCATGGACGCGAAGCTCGTCTGGCGCCGGTGCTGCGAGTCGAAGGGCGACATGCGCACCAGGCGGTGCACGCCGCGCTCGGTGGCCAACAGCCCGTACGCGAAGCGCCCGTGCACAATGAAGGTCGCGGAGAGCAAGCCCGCCTCTTGTCCCTCGGTCGCCTCGTCCACCTCGACGGTGAAGCCGCGCCGCTCCGCCCAGCGCTGGTACATGCGCAGCAGCATCTCGGTCCAGTCCTGCGCATCGGTCCCGCCCGCGCCCGCGTGCACCTCGCACACCGCATCGAACTCGTCGTACTCGCCGGAGAACAGCGACTGCAGCTCCAACGCGGCCAACCGCGATGACAGCGTGTCCACCGTCTCGACCAGCTCCGCCTCGAGCGAGGCATCGCGGGCCCCCTCGGCCTCGGACTCCTCGGTGAGCTCCATCAGCGCCCGGGCGTCGTCCAGGGCGGCGGTCAGCCCGGCCAGCTGGTCCAGGTCGGCCGTGACCTGGCCCAGTTCCTTGGTCACCGCCCGGGCGTGGTCGGGGTCGTCCCAAAGGTCGGGCTTGGCCACCGCGGCCTCCAACTCGGCCCGCCGGGCCTGCAGCTTCTCCAGTCCCAGGTAACGCTCGGCCTCCCCGAGCCGGTCCCCCAGCGCCTGGAGCTCGGATCCGAAGTCGCGGGGTGCCGGGGTCTGGGCGGCCGGCCCGTCAGGCGCGGCCATGGCAGAACTTGAACTTCTTGCCGCTCCCGCACCAACACGGGTCGTTGCGCCCCACCTTCTCGTGCTGCTCCTTGACCACGGGCACCAGGGCGTCGGGATCGGGCCGGTTGGGCTGGCGGATCACCGTCCGGCCGCGCCGCCCGCCGCCGCCCTCACCGGCGCCGTTCCCTCCGGCGCCGTTCCCACCAGCCGCGCCCGCGCCCGCACCCGCACCGCCGGCCCCCGCCAGCCCAGCCCCGGCCCCGGCCCCGGCCCCGTCCCGTGCCAGCACCGCGGCCTGGGACGGCACGTTGGCGCCGGTCTCGGCCAACAACGCGGACGCCATGGCGCCCGTCTCGGCCACCGGGTCCTCGGCCGCCGTGTAGGCCGCCTTCTGCAGGTCGGGCTCGGCCGACGCCGGCTCCACCGCCTCCACGTGGAGGATGTAGCGGAGGTAGTCGTTGTCGATGACCTCCAGCAGCTGGCCGAACATGGAGTAGCCCTCTTGCTGCCAGGCGTTGAGTGGGTCCGCCTGCACCGTCCAGCGCAGGTGGATGCCGTCCTTGAGGTTGTCCATTTCGGACAGGTGGTCGCGCCAGCGGGCGTCCATGATCTGGAGATAGACGTCGCGCTCTATCTGGCGCATCGTCTCGGCCCCGCCCGGCATGGACTCCGCGTGCTTCTCGTAGTAGTCCAAGGCCTCTTCGACCAGAGCCTCGACCAGGTCCTCGGTCGTGGCCGCCTGCGCCAGGTCGTCCACCGAGAAGTTGGTCGGGTAGTACTGCATGACGGAGTCGATGAGGCCCTTGAGGTCCCACTCCTCGATGAATTCGTTCGGGCAGTACTCGGAGACCGCCTTCTCGCAGGCGCCGGCCAGGAGGTCCTCGGTGTGCTCCTCCAGGTCGTCGCCGTCCATGATCTGCAGCCGGCGCTCGTAAATGACCTTGCGCTGCTGGTCCATGACCTCGTCGTACTTCAGCGCGTCCTTGCGCATCTCGGCGTTGCGGCCCTCGACCGTGTTCTGCGCCCGCTCGATCGCCTTGGCCACCGTCTTGGACTCAATCGGCACGTCCTCGGGCAGCGTCCGGCCCATGACCCACGACATGGCGCCGGTGGCGAACAGGCGCAGCAGCTCGTCGTCCAAGGACAGGTAGAACCTGGACTCGCCGGGGTCGCCCTGGCGGCCCGAGCGGCCCCGCAGCTGGTTGTCGATGCGCCGGCTCTCGTGTCGCTCCGACCCCAGGACGTACAGCCCGCCAAGCGCCCGCACCTCCTCGCCCTCGGCCCGGCAGCGGCCTTCGAGAGAGGACTCCCGCGCCTTCACCTCGGCCTTGCCCTCGTCGGAGTCGACGTCCGCCCCCTCGGCCTTCACCTCGTGCTGGGCCAGCAGCTCGGCGTTGCCGCCGAGGATTATGTCGACGCCGCGGCCGGCCATGTTGGTGGCGACCGTCACGGTACCGAGCCGCCCGGCCTGGGCCACGATCTCGGCCTCCCGGAAGTGCTGCTTCGCGTTGAGCACGTTGTGCTTGATGCCCCGCTTGTCCAACAACCGCGACAGCAGCTCCGACTTGGCCACCGACGCCGTGCCCACCAGGACGGGCTGGCCCTCCTCGTTGCGCTCGACGATGTCCTCGACCACCGCGTTGAACTTGGCCTCCTCCGTCTTGAAGACGAGGTCGGGCTCGTCGGCGCGGATCATCTCCACGTTGGTGGGGATGGGGACCACCGGGAGCGCGTAGGTGGAGGCGAACTCGCCGGCCTCGGTCTCGGCCGTGCCGGTCATGCCGGCGAGCTTCTCGTACATGCGGAAGTAGTTCTGGAGGGTCACCGTCGCCCAGGTGTGGTTCTCCTCCTTGATCTTCACCCGCTCCTTGGCCTCGACCGCCTGGTGCAGGCCGTCGGACCAGCGCCGGCCCTCGAGGGTGCGGCCGGTGAACTCGTCAATGATCTTCACCTCGCCGTTGGCGACCAGGTAGTCCTTGTCCTTCTGGTAGAGGTCCTTGGCCTGGAGCGCCTTGGTCAGCTGGTGGACGTAGTTGACCGAGACCGCGTCATAGATGTTGTCGACCCCGACCGCCCGCTCCACCTTCTCAATGCCGGACTCCAGCGGGACGACCTGCTTCTTCTCCTCGTCGACCTCGTAGTCCTCGTCGCGCGTGAGAGTGCGGGCGATGGAGGCGAACTGGTAGTAGAGCTGGGCCGCCTCGTCGGCCGGGCCCGAGATGATGAGCGGCGTGCGCGCCTCGTCCACCAGGATGGAGTCGACCTCGTCCACGATGGCGAACACGTGGCCCCGCTGCACCATGTGCTCCCGGGCGCGCGCCATGTTGTCGCGCAGGTAGTCGAAGCCGAACTCGCTGTTGGTGCCGTAGGTGATGTCGGAGTTGTAGGCGGCCTGCTTGGCCGCCGGGTCGTCGGTGGCCGAGGTGACGAGGCCGACGCTGAGCCCGAGCCAGCGGTGCACCCGGCCCATCCACTCGGCGTCGCGCGAAGCGAGATACTCGTTCACCGTCACCAGGTGGACCCCCCGCCCCGCCAGCCCGTTCAGGTAGACGGGCAGCGTGGACACCAGGGTCTTGCCCTCGCCGGTCTTCATCTCGGCGATCCAGCCGAAGTGCAGCGCCATGCCGCCCATGAGCTGGACGTCGAAGTGGCGCTGCCCGAGCCGGCGCCAGGCCGCCTCGCGCACGACGGCGTAGGCCTCTATCAGGAGGTCGTCGAGCGACTCGCCCTGGTCCAGGCGCTCCTTGAATTCGACGGTCTTGTGCTGCAGCGCGTCGTCGCTCAGGGCCTGCATGTCGGGCTCGAGCGCGTTGACGAGCGGCACCAGCTCGGCCAGGCGCCGGACCTTCTTGCCCTCGCCGGCCTTGAGGACCTTGGTGAACACGCTCATAGCGCGCCGATCCTACCGGGCCGGGGGGCGTCGGGACCGACAGTTGCGCCACCGTTGCGCCGGGGCTGCGTGCGGCTGACCTGGTCTTTGACCCCACACTCGCCTGCCGCGAGGGTGACGCACCCGGCACCGGCGGCCGGGTGTCGCCACCCGGCCCAGCGGCACCGTGTCGGTGCGCGTCGCCTCGTCTCCGCCCGCCCCCGACAGCCGGGGACGCAGCGGGCAGGGCTTACCTCTAAGCCGCACCATGCTCAGCGACCACAAGTCGCCTTACGTGGGTCGTTTCGCCTGCGGCTGGCCTCGACTTTCAACCACAGACCCGCACGCAGCCCGGCCCCATGCTACGGCCCCCGAAAGGGACCGCACTACTGGCCGGGGACGTTGGAACCGCTCGAGCCCGAGGGGCTGCCGACGCTGCCGGGTGTGGCGCCCTCCAGCACGGTCACGTCCGAGATCTTCCAGACGCCGTTGACCCGCTGCAGGCCGGCCGTGAGCCGGACCACGTCGGCCTGGGGCGTGTTGATCTTGTTGTTGACGTAGGTCTGGTCGATCACCGCGTAGATGGAGGCCGTCCCCGCCCCCGGGTTCTCCGATTGCACCTCGAGGTACCGCACCTGGCCCCGCGACTCGGCCAGCGCCTTCTCCAGCGCGGAGCGGATGTTGGAGTTGAAGAACTCCTTCGCCTGCGTCGAGAAGGACCCGGTGGCCATGTTGGTGATGGCGGTGAAGTCCGAGTCGACGGACTTGGCGTTGAAGTTGAAGAAGTCGTCGAGGAACGTCCGCGACGCGCTGAGGACGGCCGGGTCCTGCACGACCCCGCCGCTGCTCTTGGTGGCGTAGAGGATCCCGAAGACGAGCGTCCCCAGCAGGCCGAGGACCGCCAGCAGGCTCACGGCCCGGAACGCGCGGCGGCTGGGCGCCGACGACGTGTGCCCGCCTCTCCGGGGTGCCTTGGCTTTGGGCGGCGGCCCCGTCGGTTCTGCCCCGGCCTCTTCCGGGGTGGCACCGACGACCTTCACGCCGTCCGTTGTCTGCTCCGTCATGGTCATGCTCCGTTCTCCTTCCTGTGTTGCTTTGTTTCTTTTGTTTTCCCCCGGTGCGCCACGGTGGCGCCCGGAACGATCTGTCAGGCCCGTCGCCGCGCCCGCCGGCGCGCCGGCCGGGTGCCCCACGCCAGCGCCAGCGCCGGCACGACCAGGCCGCCGGCGAGCAGCAGCGCGCCCACGCTCGGGGCGGGCACGCGGTAGGCCGTGTTGCTGACCGGCACCCGCGGCCCGGCGTTCAGCTCGACGTTGGCCTGCTGCGCGCTCGGCGCGATGAGGTGGCCGCCCTCGGTCGTCTTGAAGCCGGGCTGGGTGGCCGGCCCCACGCCGTTGCCGAAGACGGTCACGCAGCCCGCACCGGGCAGCGTGTCGGGGATGGTGTTGGCCGTGCTGTAGGCCTGCCCCTGCTCGGTCAGGACGGGCGGGAAGATCAAGCGCGTGCGCAGGAACACCTGGCTCTGGTTCGGCGACCCGTTGTTCGTCGTCGCCTTGGCGGTGCCGGCGACCGCGATCTGGTCGACGGCGCCGAAGAAGTACTGGTTGTAGGCGAGGCCCTGCGACAGGTTGTGCAGGTTGGCCGGCCCGGCGAGGTTGGACACGATGTCGGCGGTGTCATGCAGGAAGCAGCCGAGGTTGGCCGACTGCGAGGTCAGCAGGGAGTTGACTTCGCTGAAAGCGGACGTGCCGTTGGCCAGCAGCGCGTGCAGCCCGCTCTGCTTCTGCTCCACCAGCACCTGCACGAGCGCGGCCGTGTTGGCCAGGTCCTGCTTGAGCTCCGGCGCCACCGCGGTGACGGCGTCGAGCGAGGGCGGTGCGTTGGCCAGCAACTCGGTGAACTGCTGCTCGTAGGCGACGAACTCCTTGGAGAAGGTGGTGCCGGCCGCGATGAGGGTGCGCAGGTCGCCGGCGCGGCCCTGCAGCGTCGTGGCCAGCTCGCCGATGAGCTTGTTGAGGTCGTTGGCCGGGATGGCCTGGAGCAGCCGGGTGGCCGAGGCCACGACGGCGCCGACGTCGGCCGGCGCCTGGTTCTTGGCGGCGGGCACGTTGTCGCCGCTCTGCAGGGCCGGCGGGTTCCCGCCGTGCGTGGGCACCAGGTCGACCACCTGCTCGCCGAGGTCGTTGGCGATCTGCACCGACGCCTGCACGTCGTTGGGGACCGTGGTGCCCGGGTTGATCGTCATGGTGATCTTGGTGCCCGAGTGGGTCAGCGCGGTCGAGCTCACCGTGCCGACGGGCACGCCGTTCAGCTCGACCTCGAAGCCGGAATAGAGGCCGGACGCGCTCGGGAGCTCGGTCGTCAGCGTCGTCGAGTTGGCCAGCGGGTTGCCCAGCAGGCTGACCACGCCGTAGCCGACGAGGGTGAAGCTGACCAGAAAAAACACGATGAGGTTGACGATGAGGCGCCTGGAGATCATCCGCCCGCCCCCGTGGTCGACCCCGCCGAGTGCGGCTGGCAGGTGAAGGCGGGCTGGTCCGGGACCTCGCCGCCGCCGGGGATGCCGCAGACGATGATGTTCTCGTAGAGCTGCACGTAGCCGTTGCGCACGGCCTGGGGCAGTGCGTTGTCGGCGACGGGTATCTCGCTCAGCAGGCCCGCCAGGTCGGCCTGGTGCTCCGCCAGCTGGTTGCTCACCGCCTGCAGCGTCTGCAGCTGCGTCACGATCTGCGGGTAGTAGGTCTCGAGGATGCTGCGTCCCTGCGTCGAGACGTTGTCGAGGGACTGCAGCAGGTTCTCGAACTGGCTGGAGTTCTGGGCCAGGATGGAGACGGTCTGGGACAACGTCGTGATGGCCTGCGCGGCGGCGCTGCTGTTCGGGGCCAGGGTCGCGGTGAGCGTGTTGAGCCCGTTGACCGCCTGCGTGATGTCGCTGGTGTGCTGCGCGTAGCCGGCCGCCACGTCGGAGAGATCGGCGAGGAAGGCCTTGAGCGAGGCCTCCTGCCCGGTGAAGCCCTCGCCCCCGGCGGCGATGATGTCCTCGAGCTCACTGGTCGACACGGCGCTGAAGACCTGCGAGCCCGCCTCAATGAACTGCTCCACGTCCGGGGTCGTCGAGGTGTGCCCGATGACAGCGCCGTCGGGCAGCTGGGGTGCGCCGGCCGCGCCGGCGCCGGTCTGGCTCTTGGGCACGACCAGCGCGACGTACTGGTCGCCCAGGATGGTGGTGCGGTCGATGGCGGCGCTCACGTCGGCCGGGATGCGGACGCCGGAGTTGAAGCTGAGGGTGACCTTGGCCTTGTCCCCATAAAGCGCGATGGAGGTCACCGAGCCGACCGGCACGTCGGCCATCTGCACCTGCGCCCCGTTGGCCAGGTCGCCGACGTCGGAGAAGACCGCGGTGGCCGTGCGGCTCGGCGGGCCGCCACCCATGGAGCAGCCGGCGAGGCCCAGGGCCGCGACGAGCGCGGCGGCCGGCACCGCAAGGAGGGTGCGGCGGCGGTCGGGGCGGGCGGCGCGCATCACAGCCACCCGGTCAGGTCGTGCCACACCGACGAGAAGAAGCCGCGGGACGCGGCGTGGCGGTGGGCCTGGGCGTGGGTGCTGCCCGGCAGCGGCGGCAACAGCGAGGCGGCGGGCGCCGTCAGCGTGGGGGCGGTGCCGGCACCGCTGGGCGTCGCCGTCGCCGTCGCCGTCGCCACCTTCGCCGTGGACGACTGCACCTGGTTGGAGAGCAGCGGGGAGAGCGGGTTCTGCGAGGAATTCGAGCCGCTGCCGCTGGTGCTGTTCGAGCCCGAGCCGGAGCCCTGCGGGCAGCCGAGGAGCTGGCTCAGGAGGCCGCACGTCGTCGTGGTCGTGGTGGGCGGCACGGTCGTCGTGGTGGTCGTGGTCGAGTTGTTCTTGGCGGCCGCGGTCGGGGGCGGGGTGGGCGGCGCGTTCGACGCGGTACCGCCCGCCTTGGGCTGCAGGTTGAGGATCTGGTTCAGCCCCTGCTGCAGGACGCCTTGCACGGTGGAGGACCCGCTGTTGCTCGTCAGCTGGTTGAGGATGGTCGGGATGTCGTTCAGCAGGGGGTCGAAGAAGCCCGAGGACGGGTTGCCGCACAGGTTGAGCTGCGCGAGGACCGAGGCCGGCATGCCCTGCGAGTGGTTGGCCGCGATGCGCCGGCAGATGCCGGCCAGTCGGTCGCGCAGCAGGCCGGCGATGTAGGCGCCCGTGACGCCCGGCGCGAACTCCAGGTTCAGGTCCAGCCAGTCGTAGTTGGGGTCGTAGGCGCGCGCCGCGCCCTGGAAGAGGTTGTTCCCCTCGGCGAGGATCTCGTCCACGTTCGAGAGGTTGCGGTCGAGGGTACGGCCCACCGTCGTGACGGTGCCCACGTCAGACTCGAGCGGCTGGATGTTCGGCACCAGCAGGTTGACCAGGCCCGAGCTCGCTCCGGCCAGCTGGGTGATGGCGTCGTTGAGCTGGCCCGAGTGCTGGGCCACCGTCGACGAGACCGTGTCGTACTGCTCGACCAGCTGCTCTATGTGCGACGTGTCCGTATCGAGCGTCCCGGTCAGCTGCGCGAGGGTCCCGTTGAGCTGCCCGAGGTCATTGCCCTTGTCCGCCAGCAGCTGCACGGTGCCGGCCGCCGACGCGATCAGTTTGTTCAGGTTCGCCCCCTGGCCGTCGAGGTCGGTGGCCAGGTTTGAGACGAGGCTGCCCACCGCGTTGGGGTTCAACGCGTTCAGGGTGCGCTGCAGCTCCTTGAGCACCTCGTCGGTCGACACCGGGACCGCGGTGTGGTCGGGCGCGATGGTGGCGTCGGGTTGCAGATAGGGGCCGACCGTGTAGCCCGGGTTGAGATCGACGTCGGGCGAGCCCAGCAGTTGCGGTTGCACCAGCGAGGCGAAGGCCGTGCTCGGGATCTTCGTGCCCTGGTCGACGGCGAGGGTGACGTCGACCTGGTTGCCCACGTTCTGGACGTTGGTGACGGTGCCGACCTTGACGCCGAGGACGTCCACCGCCGCTCCCGTGAAGAGGCCGGGAGCGCTGGAGTACACGACGTTGAGCGGGTAGGTCGGCGTGCTCTTGGTGACCTCCAGGCCCACGACCACGGCGGCCGCGGCGACGACCGACGCCACCAACCAGCGCACCACCTTGGAGCTGAGCACGGCGCGGACGGCGCCCATCAGCTCTTCCCTCCGAGAAGGGGGCTGATCAATTGCGACAGCCCGCCCAGTCCCGAATCGGGGCCCGTGGCGCCGGACGCGCCGCCCGATCCGCTCGCCGCGGTCGGCGTCGTGGTGGAGGACTTCGCGTTGGCGGAGGACCCGCTCGAGCTCCCGCTGGAGCCGGAGTTGTTGTAGCCGAGGGTGCCGCCGGCGTCGGGGTTGGAGCCCTCGCCGGGCAGCGGGCCCGTCTGGTCCGCGCAGGAGGCCGGGTCGGGCCCGAGCACCTGGTTCAGGACCTGGTCCAGGGTGCCACAGGGCCCGATGATCCCGAAGGTGTTGGTGAGCGAGGCCGGGTTGGCGTAGATGTTGCCCCAGTTGACCGGGTTGCTCCCGCTGTAGGCGATCGACTGGAAGCCCTTGAGCGCGGCGGCCAGGTAGCTTACGCCCTCGGCGAGGTCGTCCTGGTGCTGGCCCACCACCGTGAGGTCGGCGTGCAGGCTCGAGAGCAGGGAGTTGAGCGCGGGCGAGTCCTGGTTCAACAGGCCGTTGGTCTGGCTGGCCATGGAGTCGACGTTGGTGATCAGGTTCGACAGGCTCTGGTTGTTCTGGGCCAGCCCGGTCGACACCGTGTCGAGGTTGTTCACGATGGAGAGCAGCTGCTGGTCCCGGCCGGCCAGGGTCGATGACAGGGTGTTGGCGGAGTCGATCAACTGGGAGACCTGGCCGCTCCGCGCGTTCACCGTGGAGGTGAGCGCGTTGAGGCCGGCGATGATCTGGGCCACCTGGGTCTGCTTGCCCTTGGTGATGCTCGCGAGCGACTCGACGAGGGAGTTGAGCGCCTTGGCGTCCGTCTTGGAGAGCAGCGAGTGTGCGGTGTTCTGGAGTTGATAGAACTCGGTGGGCACCGTCGTGTTCGTGATGAACGCACCGTTCCTGAGCGGGTCCGCCCATCCACTCACCGGCGTAAGGGTCACGTCCACGACGCCGAGCAACGTCTCGACCTCGACCGCAGCCGTCGTGACGTGGGGCAGCTGCACGCCCTTGTTGACGGTCATCTGCGCATCGACGGAGTTCCCGTGCACCTGCACCGAGTTGACCGTCCCCACGGCGACGCCGGCCACCATGACCTGGGTCCCCTTGTTGATCCCGGCCGCATTCGGGAACTGCGCCGTCACCGTGTAGCCGGAGGAGAACAGGCTGCGGTTGAGGAACAGGATCGCGGCGATGAACGCCAGCATCACGATCACCGCGCTCAGGCCGAGCACCTTTGGGTTCCGCTCGGTGAAGGCCTTCACTTCGAGGCCCCCGACGTCGTGCCGGTCGTCCCGGAGCCGGAGCCCGTGCCGGTGGCGGAACCCGAGCCGGCCAGCCCGCTCACCGCCTGCAGGTCCAGGCCGAGGCTCGAGGCGGCAGAGGAGCTGCCGCCGGCGCTGCTGCTGCTGTTGCTGTTGCCGCCTGTCCCGGAGTTCCCCTCGGGTGAAGGGAGCCCCGGCGTCGAGATGCCGCTGAGCGGCGCCGGCAGCGGCGGGCTGCCGAAGGGCCCAGAGCCGGCCGGCGGGTTGCTGGGCTGGTAGTAGGGGCAGATGGTCTGGTTGGCCAGGCAGGTGTAGATGGTCTGGACCGCGAACCACTGGCCCCACTGTGAAATCTGGATGTAGGGCGCCAGGCCCGCTCCGAGCGTCGACAGGCTCTGCGCCAGGTCCTGCTGGTGGTTCTGGACGTCGGCCGCGACAGCCTGCAGGTTGTCGATGGTGCTGGTGATGGTGTTGTGGTTGTTGCCGATGAGCTGCGCCAGGTCGGTGGCGACCAGCGACAGGTTGCCGACCACCTGATCGAGGAGCGTGTTCTTCGACGCCAGCGCCGACGAGACCGTCTGGAGGTTGGTCACCAGCGTGTCGATGTCACCCGAGCGGGAGGCGAGCGCAGTCAGGACCTGGTTGAGGTTGCCTATGACCTGGCCCACCTGCGTATCGAGGGCCTCGACCGTCGTCGACACGGTGGCACCGCTGTTGATGAGCTGGTTGATCTCGGCCGTGTCACCCTCGAGCGCGCCGGACACGTTCTCGACGAACGCGTTGGCCTGGGACGCGTTGATGGACGAGAGGACGGGGCCCAGGGAGTTCAAGAACGCGTTGATGCTGGCGTCGGTCACGTCGTGGCTCAGCGGGATGGTCGCCCCGGGCGCCAGCACCTGCCCGTCGTTGCCGGGGAATAGCTCTATCTCTTTCTGGCCGATGACGTTGTGCCAGCGCATGCCGACGTCGGTGGACGAATGCAGCGTCACGGTGTTGTCGACGCTCATGCCGATGAGGGCGTGCCCGTGCTGCACGGAGATGCTCGACACCTGGCCGACCGGCACCCCGGCGATGTTCACGGTGTCGCCGCTGGCCAGTCCGGTCACGTCGTTCAGTTGGGCGTTGACGGTGTGCCGGTTGCTGAACAGCGAGATGTTGCCGATCTTCACCGCCAGCCCCACCAGCAGGACGATGCAGACCAGCGCGAAGACGGCGAACTTGAATGCCGACTTGGGGAACCGACGGAAGAACTTCACAGCCCACCGCCCAGGAGCTGGTTGATGATGCCGCCGACGGAGGCCGGCTGGGACGTGTCGGGCTGGCCGATCATGCCGTAGACCTGGTTGGCCGCCGCCTGGCCGGCGCTGCTGGAGGCCGCCGTGGGCGAGGGCGAGGGCGACGACGAACTCGGCGCCGGCGGGAAGGTAGCGAGCCCGGGCGTGCCCGTGTTCTGAATGTCGTCGAACGCGTTCAGCTCGGTCGTGCAGTTGAAGGCGGAGGTGGCGCCGGTCAGCGCCTGCTGCAGAGGCTGCAGGAACGACATCCCCGTCGCGTCCGGTGCGATGAGGTTGCACACCAACTGGTTGACGTCGCTGAAGAGGATGAAGGTGTTGAAGTACGCGTAGGTGCTCCCGTCGGGCAGCTTGTTGAGGCCCGAGGCGCCTTCGGCGATCTTCTGGAAGTAGTGGTAGGCCCCGTTGACGACCTGCCCGATGGTGTCCTGCTGCGCCAGCAGCACCCGCGACACGTTGTCGCCCGACTCCAGGATGGTCGCGATGTCGGGGTGGTAGGTCGAGAGCAGGGAAGCCAGCCGGTCGGCGAAGGGGATGAGCGTGTTCAGCAGGTTCTGGTAGTCGGTCTCCTCGGCGTTGAAGGCGGGGAGCCCGGCGTTGATCTCGGCGTCGAGGTTGTTCAGCGCGGGCGCGGCAGAAGCGGCCGCCTGGGTGAACTTGGCGAACGACTGCAGCGCGATGATCTGCGCGTTGAGAGTGCGGTCGAGCAGTCCCGCCAGCTGGGTTCCCGCATCGATGGAGGCGGCGATCTTGGACCCCTCCCCCTGGGACGCCTGGGCGAGCTCGCCCAGCACGGTCGAGAGGTTGTTGGTGTCGATCTTGTTCAGCAGCGGCGTCGCGACCGCGAAGAGGTCGCCCAGCTCGTCACTGCTGGTGGCGTGCGCGAAGGTCGACCCCGCTGTCAGGTAGGGCCCGGCCTCCGAATTGCCGTCAGGCGTGGTGAGCGCGACCTGCTCGGCGCCGAACAGGTTGATCGGCTGGATCGTCGCAGTCGCCGTCTCGGGCACCTTGAACGACGGCTCCATCAGCAGCGTCACCTTGGCCTCGTTCTGGTCCAGCGTGATCGTCGAGACCCGGCCGACCTGCACGCCGCGGAACACCACGGGTGACCCGGGGTGCAGCCCCTCGCCGGCCCGGGGGAACATCCCGCTCAAGGCGTAGTCGCCCGCGAAGTCTCCGTTGGCCAGGCGCACCAGGGTGACGGTGCCGAAAACCAGGCCGAAGAGGACGACCAGGCTGACGAGGATGCGGAGGATCCTTCTCATCCGACCAACCTGGCTGTCGCGTTGACGCCGCCGAAGAGGATCAACGACATGAAGAGGTTCACGACCACCACGAGGATGATGGAGAGGCGGATGGCCCGGCCCGCCGCCACGCCCACGCCGGCCGGACCGCCCGAGGCGTTGTAGCCGTAGTAGCAGTGCACGAACGTGACGAGGACGGCGAAGACCATCGCCTTGAGGAACGAGTAGAAGATGTCGAGCGGCGGCAGGTAGAGGCGGAAGTAGTGCGTGTAGGTGCCGGTCGAGAGCCCGAAGAACTTGGTGACGACCAGTTCGGACGCCAGGTAGCTGGCGAACAGCGCCGCCAGGTAGAGCGGGATCATGGTGACGAGCGCCGCCCAGACCCGCGTGGCCACCAGGTACACCACGCTGTTGACGCCCATCACCTCGAGCGCGTCGATTTCGTCGGAGATGCGCATGGCACCGAGTTGGGCGGTGAACCCCGCGCCCACCTGGGCGGCCAGGGCGACGCCCGCGACCAGCGGCGTGATCTCGCGGGTGTTGGCGAGTGCCGTGATGACCCCAGTGAACGCCTCGGCCCCGATCTGCTGCAGTCCGTTGAAGCCCTCGAGGCCGACCTCGGTACCGGTGAAGAAGGCGATGGAAACGACCACGAAGAACATCCCGCCGCCGACGATCAGGGCTCCCGACCCCAGGGAGATGTCGGACATCAGGATCAAGATCTCCTTGGGGTAGCGCAGCGCGCGGGGAAGCGCCCTCAGGGTGCGCCAGTAGAACTTCAGCTGGTTGTAGAACTCGTCGAAGACACCGAGGAAGGCGTCGCCGGCGCCGATGGCGCGCTGGCCGGCCGCCTTGCCGGCGGCGACGATCCCGGGTTCGGGGCGGCGGGCGACTTCCGTGTCGGGGGGGCCGGGGCGAGCGGGGGTGTCGATCGCCATCAGATGCCCTTCTGCGGGATGAAGTTGAAGTAGAAGACGGTCAGGAGGAAGTTCACGAAGAACGAGAGGATGAAGGTGATGACGACCGCTTGGTTGACGGCGTCACCGACACCCTTCGGACCGCTCTTGCAGTACAGGCCCTTGTAACAGGCGACCATGGCGGCGATGAAGCCGAAGAGGCCGGCCTTCACCAGCGCGATGCCCAGGTCGGCCAGCTGGCTCAGCTCGCTGAAGGTGGCGAAGAAGCTGCTCGAGGTGATGTGGATGGCGTGCGTGCCGAACCAGAGCCCGCCGGCGATGCCGGCCACGCTGACCACCGCATCGAGCAGGATGGCCACCAGCGTTGCGGCGAGCAGGCGGGGCAACACCAGGCGGTGCAGGGGGTTGACGCCCATCACCTCCATGGCGCTGATTTCGTCGCGGATACGGCGGGAGCCGAGGTCGGCGCACATGGCCGAGCCGCCGGCGCCGGCGATCAGCAGTGCGGTGGCCACCGGAGCCTGTTCGCGCACGACGGCGAGCACCATGGCCGCACCGAGTTGTGACTGCGCGCCGATCTGCTGCAGCAGCGAGCCGACCTCGAGTGCGATGACCATCCCGAAGGGGATGGACAAGAGGATCAGCGGGAGCGTGGTCACCCGGGCCAGGAACCAGCACTGGTCGAAGAACTCCGTGACCGGGAAGGCCTTCAGCGGCGCCTGGCGGATCGCTTCGAACGCGGTCGCGAACATGTTCCCCGTCTCGCGGATCGCGGTGGCGATCTTCCCGTCTTCGGTGAGGCGCGCGGTCGGACGCGTGAGCACGGCGGCGGACGTTCCGGTCGGTGCGGGCGCTCGCCCGCTGGACGTGCCCAGCCGGCGCGCCATCTCGGCGCGGCTGAGCGTCTCGGTGGGTTTCTCGGACGGCACCGGGTTCACGCCTGTCGTGTTTCCCGGTTCAGTCAACGTCTTCCCCCCTTCCGAGGCCTCCTCATGCGCGAAAGGCGGGCGGCAAGCCCGATCCTCCGTCCAATTCGTTCCGCATGGAAAACGCCGGCTGGGACCGAACCTTGCGGGATCCGTGCCTGTGCGCCGGCGTTTCTCAGTCGCTTCTCAGGAAAGACGTGACCGCAACCGGCCGGTTCCCCCGGGGACCGGCGGCCCCGGCTACTCCGCCTTGTACCAAGGGGTACTTCTGCAATTCCTATTGTGTTCTGTTGCAACCGCAACCCCCCATCACTCAACGAACGCGTGAAACAACGGAAAAACAACTGAAGTTGTTGAATCCGGACTACCGCTCGCCGCCGCCTTTCGCCATAATGTGACCTGCACCTTTACGGAGGACCAGAGGGGGAGGGACGGGACTTTGGCGCTCCGCCAGGAAGAGCTGACAAGCCTCTGCGATGATGTGGACCTCGAGCGGGACCGCGCGCTCGTGGAGCGGTGCCAGGCGGGGGACTCCGCGGCCTTCGGGAACCTCTACGCGCGGTACTACGAGCGACTACTCCGGTTTTGCCTGCGTCGGCTGAACGACCGGCACGAAGCCGAGGACGCCGCACAGGAGGCCTTCGCACGCGCGTGGAAGGCGCTTCCTAATTTCGCCGGCGAACGCCGCTTCTACCCGTGGCTCACCGTGATCGCCGGCAACGTCTGCACCGACATGCTGCGCCGGCGTTCTCGCAGCACGCCGACGGACGACATGGAGCTCACGGCCCAACAGCCGGTGGGCGTCGTCGGCACCGACACCTCCGAGGACCTCGTCCTCGCCGCGGTCGACGGCGAGCTCGTCAACCGTGCGCTCGATCGGCTTTCGACGCGGCACCGCCACGTGCTCGCGATGCGCGAGGGGTCGGGGTGGACCTATCAGCAGATCGCGGACCACGAGGGCGTCGAAATCGGGACGATCGAGACGCTGCTGTGGCGCGCGCGTCAGGCACTCAAGCGCGAGTTCGCCGTCGTGTCCGAGTCGAAGGAAGCGCTCGCCGGATTCCTCGTGGCGGGTGCCGCCCTCTTCAAGCGCACCATCTTCCGGGTGGCACACCGGTCCGCGAGCGTGCAGTCGCAGAGCGGCAACTCTGGCGGGCTGCGCAACGCCTTCGCCGGCGTGGCGGTCACCGGTGTGGCCGTTGCGGCAGCGCTCATCACACCACACGCGCTGTCGAGCGGGCCGAGCCACTCCAGCGCGTTGGCCGAGTCCTCCGGCGCGTCCGCGGCCAACCCGGGGCTTCTCATCACGACGCCGTCTCCGACCTCGGGCGCGGCAACGACCGGGAACGGCGGCACCGGGGAAACGTCCGGCTCGGGTTCGGGGACGGGTACGGGTGGATCCAATGGGACCGGAACGAGGGGCAGTGGCAGCGGCGCCGGCGGCACCTCGAGCAACTCGCTGCTCGGCGGCTCCGCCTCGGGCGCGACCGGTAGCCTCTCGGGCACGTCGGGGAACACGGTGGGCGGCCTCGGCAACACGGTCAACGGCGTCACCAACGGAGCGACCGGCGCCCTGGGCGGCAACTCGAGCGGCCTGGGCGGCGCGGTCAGCGGTGTCACCGGCGGGCTGGGGAACACGGTGGGCGGCCTCGGCAACACGGTCAACGGCGTCACCAACGGAGCGACCGGCGCCCTGGGCGGCAACTCGAGCGGCCTGAGCGGCGCGGTGAGCGGCCTGACCGGGGCCGTGTCGGGCGTCCTCGGCGGCGTCACCGGGACGGGGGGCACCACTAACACGCCGGCGAGCGGCGGCAGCGGCTCGTCCTCGGGCTCGACGGTCACCACGACCACGAACCCCAACATCGTCGGCAACCTGGGCGACACGCTCAACGGCCTCCTCGGCGGCTGACCGCTCCTAGCGTCACCGGGGTTCCGCAACGCAAGCCGGAGCCACCGCCTAGGTTCTCCTGATATGGACACCCTCGAGCAGGAAGCAGCGCAGCCATGGATCGCGCCCGGCGAGCCGATCATCTCGCTGCGGGGCGTGACCAAGTCCTTCGGCTCGCACACCGTCCTCGAGGACATCACCTTCGACGTCCCCAAGGGACGGATCACGGCCATCCTCGGCCCGTCTGGCACCGGGAAGTCCGTGCTGCTCAAGAACATCCTGGGCCTGCTGAGGCCCGAGCGCGGCGAAATCTGGGTCGACGGCGACCAGATCGTCGGCTTGCGTGAGCGGCGCCTCTACGAGGTCCGCAAGAAGTTCGGCGTGCTGTTCCAGGACGGTGCGCTGTTCGGGTCCATGAACCTCTACGACAACATCGCCTTCCCTTTGCGCGAGCACACGCGCAAGAACGAGGCCGAGATCCGCGAACTGGTGCACCGCAACGCCGAACTGGTCGGTCTGATGGACCACCTGAAGAAGCTTCCGGGCGAGGTGTCCGGCGGCATGAAGAAGCGGGCCGGGTTGGCACGGGCGATGGTGACCGAGCCTGAGATCGTCCTCTTCGACGAGCCCGACTCCGGGCTCGACCCCGTGCGCGTCGCGTACCTCGACGAACTGGTGGTGACCGCGCAGCGCGAGACGGGCGCCACCTTCTTCATAATCACCCACAACATTGAGTCCGTGAAGCGGGTGGCGGACTACATGGGTGTGCTGTTCCGCTCCAAGCTCGTGAAGTTCTCGAGCAAAGAAGGCATGCTCTCGACGGACAACCCGATCATCAAGCAGTTCCTGGCCGGGAGTCCCGACGGGCCGATCAGCATGGACGAGATGGCCGACGCGGGCGGCGACACCGGCCGCTACATCGAGGGCGACACCGCGGCGTTGGAGTTCGGCCCGCTGCCCCGCCCTGGCGAGTTGGCGCGCGAAGCGCACACGCCGGCGGACCAGCCGGTCCCTCGGCAGTAGTCCGCCAGTCCCCTCTCCGAGAGTCGAATTCAAAACGAGGCCGCTGAGATCCGGCGTGTCGGGCTGAACCTCTCGCTCCGAACCGACGTCTGGGAGCATCAGCTCATCGTGGGGATTAGGTTGACGAGCAGACGCAACCAAAGGGCCCTAACGAGTGCGACCACCGATGTGGCCTTGAGAGGCAGGTGGGCAGCCTCCGACCTTCCAGGTCCGGCACATACGGCACGTCCGTCGACCGAAAAGGCGGCGCTTCTTGAAGTTCGCCATTGCACAACCTCCAATTCCCGCGCCAGGTCCGTCCTGGCTGGGTTCGGAGGCGGTGAGAAGGTCATTGGTGAAGGACAAGGCGCGGCAAGCTCACCCTGGCCGACGCTCTGCAGATTCGACGTAGCGCCCCGTCCCGGCGGTTTGGGGATGTTCGCCGGGCGGAACGTTGACTGCCTACGGCTCGATGACGAGCCTCTCGATTGACCCCTGGCGGAGCGTGAATCGAAAATGCAGGTCAACCTGTCCTCCGGGAAAGTTTCCCTCCAAATGCTGAAGCACGTCGTATTGTTCGTGATTCGCTCTCACGAGGGCGACAGGTTCGACGGTGTAGGTGTACTCGGTGGCGGACCGAGACATCCAGGATCGAATCTCTTCCGTTCCCGCATGGGTCCTTCCTTCGTCGATAACAGTCGCGTCGAGAGCAAAACCGCGTAGCGCAGCCTCAAGATCGCCTTTGCGGCGGGCGTCGAGGTAGCCCGTGATGACTCTGGGTAGGCTCTGAAGGACCGCGTCGCTGTCGGCCATGTGTCTTCCTCCTATAGGCGGCCAGGCGGCTATCGCCGCCGCACCCTGAATAATGCCCGGAGGGTGTCTCACTACCGGTGTTCGGGGACGGGCTTCTACGAGGCCGTTCGGCGCGATCCCAAGGTCAAGGAGGAATATGCCTGGATTCGTTTCTGACAGCCCGCTTCGCCCAGCATCTGATTCGCATCGGAAATGAGGCAATCGCGCGCAAGGACGATGTGAAGCTCAGGGCCTATTTCGCCGAAGGCGACACCTTCCATGGACCGGTGGCGACCTCGGATACGAAGAACTCCGTGCCTATTTCGCCTCGTTGCGTTCTGCATTCACCGGCCTACGTCTCGTGCGTGAGCAGATCATCGCCGATGGAAACTTTCTTGCCGCCAGGACCACCTTCTCCGGTGATTTCAGCGGTGTGTTCACACACTCTCCCATCGGCCCCGTCAATCCCACCGGCAAGCACCTTGAATGGGAAGTGATCGGCATCTCCGGTACGACGATGCCGGTCGATTAGCGGAGGAATGGGTCCAAACCGACTACCGCAGCTTCTTGAGCAGGCTCGGCGTGACCGTGACGGAATCTGCCAACGATTCGCAGTAACCGCTGACTCATACCGGCAATGTACTGGGGCACCACATAGCCGGGCCCGAGCTCCTCCATCAGTCGGCGGAAGAAGACCCAGCCAGCGGATGCAGGATGGCCACGAATCACCGAAGCCGAAAGGGAGCGGAAAGATCAGTGCGTTCGCTATCCTCCTGGCGCGCGTGCACTTTCGCGCTCGTGATCCCGTTCGCTGGCGCTCATGGGCAGCATCTCAATCCGGTGGCCGTCCGGGTCGGAGATGAACACCGAGTTACGTGGTGTCATTTCGAAGGCGTCGATCCCCGCCTCAGAAAGACCAGCTACGAGCAACTCGACATTGGCAGCGTCGACGTTCAGGGCGATGTGGTTCATCTCCTCGCCGCCGTGGACATCACAGTCAGCCATCTCGAAGAGGTCGAGGCCCTGCATGCCACAGCGCAAGAAGGAGGCCCTCATACCCGGAACGGAGCCGCGGTCATTGAAGCCCAGTGTTTCCATGTAGAACGTCCGGGAACGATCAAGGTCTGCGACGTGGAGCACCACATGATTGATGCCCGTCACCTTAAGCTTCGATATACCCATTCCTGCCCTCCTTGTCGTCACCGGCGCCAGCCTACGACCCACACGAAATGGCGTCCGAGGGAGACTTCCCGAACGTCGGCCAGTCCGACAAGCTTGAGGGCGTCGTGGCCGGCCGCGGCGGGTCGGTAGTCCTCGGGGCTGTTAGCCCATCGAAATGAGTTCGAGCTGGATGTTGTCCGGATCGCGGAATACGAGCACCGCGTAGCCCTCCTGATCGTTGATTGGCGATTGGGACACGTTGAGCTTCTTAAAGTGTTCTGCCCAGGCGTCGAGGTCGGCACGTTGGGCGACGCCGAAACTCACGTGATCGAGCCCCGTCCGCGTCTCGTTGCACGGTTCGGATGCGTTGGCCGAGTGGGTATGCAGGCCCACGCACATTGAAAAGTCCGGCTTGCCAAGAACAATGGCGTAGCCGTTGCCGTCGGGATGGTCCTCCCTCATCAGCTCGTCGAGACCTAGGACTTCCTTGTACCACGCCACACTGCGATCAAGGTCGGTCACGGTGAACGAAATGTGGTGGATCGAGGCGATGTCGGGCATGGTCCGCTCCTCTCTGCTCAACGGTATAGCCCCGAATCTATCGCTCGGAGGTCTAACCGTGTGCTGCGTACACGGCGCCGTGAGAAGCAGCGCTGGATTGGCGGATATCGATCCGAGACAAAACTTGTGCCACATACCCGGTGGACTGGAGCACCTCTTCTCTTCCGGCCCCGACGACGGCTACAGGATGTTGACGATCAGAAGAAGCACGAGTCCGAAGACAACGACAAGTACAAGGACGATTTGCCAGAGAGGCTTCCGACGATCGCGCTCATCCTCGAACTCTCCCCAGTACCACGTGTCGGGATCATCCGGATTGGGCGGGACTGGGCCTACCGGCGTTGGCATCGAACAAGTCTAGGGAGGCCGTCCTGCCAACCCGGTTGTCGGGGGCAGGCGATTGCTCCTTGCTTTACGCACTGCGTGGATGAAATCGGTAGCCGGGTCCGTCCACTATTTCTAGTGGCGAATCGTCTGCTTCCCAGCCGAGTTTTTGTCGAAGCCGCGGCACGAGGAGCTCAAGCAGCCCAGGGCGGAGCCAGCCAGGATCGTCTGGCTTGGCGAGTTCCATTAGCTCATCCGCGGAAAGGAGCTCTCTGGGGTGGAGAACCAGTGCGGTAAGCAATCGGTACTCGGTAGCGGTTAAGTCAACATGCTTCCCGTCGATGGTGGCCTCATGTCGGTCGAAATCGATGTGAAAGAGACCGTCATTAAAGCTCCCCATATCGCGGACGCTAGTGCCACCGCCGGGCCGAGTCCCGCTCCCTTACCCGACGCGGCGTTATGGGGCACCGTCTTCAGATTTGCCCTAACTTTTCGGAACGTTCGCTCGCCGCGGTTTCAGTATCGAATGATGCCGCGGATGTTCACGCCGGCGTGCATGTCCTCATAGCCTTGGGCGATCTCGTCGAGGTCGTATTCCCGCGTGATTAGTTCATCGAGCTTCAGATTGCCGTCGCGGTACATCTGAACCTGACGAGGGATGTCGTATGTGGCGTTGGAGG
This sequence comes from uncultured Acidimicrobiaceae bacterium, assembly GCA_963834405.1. Lineage (GTDB taxonomy): Bacteria > Actinomycetota > Acidimicrobiia > Acidimicrobiales > RAAP-2 > Bog-473. The sequence continues at coordinate 1,370,034 of CAWIBX010000007.1, forward strand.
CTCCATACAGTGAACCTTGGATCCGCTTCTGGAACAGTGTCAGGATCGCTGGTGAGACGGGGATTCCGACTTCTGTCATCGGGGCGACACCCGTCACGACCACGATCCCGGCCTTTCGGATTGCATCGAAGGCTTGTGCGATGTGTTCACCGTGGACAACGCCGACGGTCACGATCGCACTGTCCGCGCCTTGGCCGTTGGTGACGCTTTTGGCGAAAGCATCAGCTTCCGCGATGTCCGCGAATACGTCGGTGGCGCCGAGCTTCAAAGCCGTCTCCCTTTTGAAGTCGACCGGGTCGACCGCAATGACGTGTGCAGCCCCGGAGTGAATAGCACCCTGCACAGCGTTGATCCCGATACCACCGATTCCCATGATGATGACGGTGTCATTTGGGCGGACTTCAGCAGAATTGACTGCAGATCCCCACCCGGTCCCGACACCACAACCGAGGAGACACAGCTTTTCGAGCGGGAGGTCCTTGTCGACTTTGATGGCCGAGTTCACGTGTACTGTCGTGTGCGCGGCAAAAGTGCTGATACCAGCCGCCTGTCCGACGTTTGTGCCATCATCCAAATGGAGGCGGAAGCTCGTTGGGTCCTGTGGCCGCGAACCACCGAGCGTCAGCGCACCGTTGTCGCAGAGATTCTGGTGACCAGTCGCGCACCAACGACACCGGCCACAGGTGGCAAGAAACGTGAAGACTACGTGGTCGCCGACATCCCAGCCCCGTGTGTTCGGACCAACCTTCTCGACGACTCCAGCACCTTCGTGACCGGCACAGACGGGATAGAAGCCAACAGGCAAGTCACCCGTGGCGATGTGATCGTCCGAGTGGCAAAGGCCCGATGCGACCATCGCAACTTGGATCTCGTCCTCTATGGGATCGTCCAGATCCAGATCAACGACCTCGAATTTTCCAGGTGCTTGCCTGATAATTGCGCCGCGTGTCTTCATCAGATTCTCCTCACTCGCTTCCGCATGCCGCAACCGAGCCTACGTCTGAGCGGGTGAGCCGTCATCAGTGTCGACGTCAGGTTGGGTTCGATAGCTGAGGACATTTCCCGTCGTCCGAAGCTTGGTCCTATCCCCGGAATAGCGTCTCTGTTCCGGGGATAGGACCTCGGAGTAACCTCTTCGACCTCAGCGCAGGCGAGCCGCCTGTTCGACGTGGCTCCGGTGCGACCCGGCGGCCGAGCCTCTCATGTTCCTGACATGAGGAGCGCAGCCTGCGGCTCAGTCCCCGGCGGCGTCCCCGCACACCGTCTCGACCAGGAGGCGGCTCACGATGTAGGGGTCCATGTTGGCGTTCGGGCGACGGTCCTCGAGGTAGCCCTTCTTGTTCTGCGCCGTCTGCCACGGGATGCGGATGGACGCGCCGCGGTCGGAGGTGCCGTAGGTGAACGTGGTGTAGTGCGCCGTCTCGTGTGCGCCGGTCAACCGGCTCTCGATGCCAACGCCGTAGTTGGCGACGTGCTCGTCGACCCGCTTCCCCAAGGCTTCGCAGGCGGCGATGATGGCCTCCCAGCCGCCCTCGTCGCGCATGGCCTTGGTGGAGAAGTTGGTGTGCGCGCCGGCGCCGTTCCAGTCGCCGAGCACCGGCTTGGGCTCGAGCGTGGCGAAGACGTCGAAGTCCTCGGCGATGCGGAAGAGGAGCCAGCGCGCCGTCCAGAGCTGGTCGCCGATGAGCGGCGGCGGGAGGATCCCGATCTGGAACTCCCACTGCCCCATCATCACCTCGGCGTTGGTGCCCTCAATGCCCAGCCCGGCCTTGAGGCAGGCGGCGGTGTGCGCCTCGACGATGTGGCGGCCCGGCATCTTGTCGCCGCCGACGCCGCAGTAGTACGGCCCCTGCGGCGCGGGGAACCCGGCCTCGGGCCAGCCCAGCGGGCGCCCGTACTGGAAGAAGGTGTACTCCTGCTCCACGCCGAACCAGGGCTCCATGGCCGCGTACCGCTCCGCCGCCTCGAGGCAGGCGCGCCGGGTGTTGGTCGGGTGCGGCGACATGTCGGGCAGGAGCACCTCGCACATCACGAGCTTGTCGTTCTCGCCCCGCAGGGGATCCGGGCACACGAAGACGGGCTGGAGGACGCAGTCCGAGTCGCTCCCCTCGGCCTGGTTGGTGCTCGACCCGTCGAATCCCCAGATCGGGGGCTCCTGGCCGTCTGCCACGATCTTGGTCTTGCTGCGCAGCAGCGGGTTGGGCTCGGTCCCGTCGATCCAGATGTACTCGGCCTGGTAGCTCATGAACTCTCCTGTGTTCCCCTTGTGCTCGTTTCGCGCACGGTTCCGGCGTGGGCAATGGCCCGGTCGTGGTTCCAGTGTCGCCGGACCCTATTTCACGGCGGTATCGGTTTTGTGAACCGACGATGAACTCGCTCCAGGCGCTCGGAGCCCGGGTGTGGGAGGACGGCCCCCTCCTACTTGGAGGCCTCCATCGTCACCATGCCGTGGATGAGCTCGAGCATGACCGTTCGGAAGCGTTCGCGCTCCCGGGCGGGATCGTCCGAACGCCCATCGCCAGGACCCCGCCCGTCACCGCCCCGAACAGGACATGGGCCAGCATGTCAAGGTCCTTCACCATGCAGAGGCGCTGGTGGGACGGGCCGGAGATGGCCTCGAGGAAGGTGTCGAAGACGCCGACGATCCCGCTTCAGGGGTCGGGCGCGCCGGCGCTCGCCTGGGCCACCGTCTGGCAGCTCCGCTCCTCCTGCAGGACCAGGACCGCCTCAAAGAGGTCGCGCGGTGCCCGTCGTGATGCGGCTCGCCGCCGGGGCTGCCCGGCCGGCTCTCCATACCCGGGTGCTCGAGCCGGTGCCGTGAGCCGGGCCTGTACGCGACGGAGGGCTGGATCTGAGATCCAGCCCTCCGGCCAGCCCCCCCCGGGCCTTACGCCTCCTGACGGAGGCGTGACTTCCTGTTAGTGAGTGACCGGCGGTGTCCCGCCGGAACGACTAGCAGGTCGTCGAGTTAAGTCCACCGACGCAGGTGTTGGCGTTGCTGAACAGGTTGGAGATGCCTCCACCCAGCGCAGCGACCGCAACGACCGCGACGACGGCGATGAGGCCCACCAGCAGCGCGTACTCCACCATGGAGGCGCCGCGCTCTGTGCGTGCCCGCTCAAGCAACGTTCCGTGCATGCCCTTCACTGCCACGAAAGCATTGATAAAAAGCTCAACCATCGTTCTGTTGCTCCCCTCTGTGCCCCGAACAGATTCCCCCGCGGAGCCTGTTCCATTTGTTCGACATCTCATGACCCGGGCCAGAAAGACGGTGCGCCCTCTGGACCGAAGCCATGCGATGCGATCTCTTTTTGCCTGTTCTTCCTGTGATGCATTCCCGTGTCCCCATTGCCCCAAGGCGGACAGCGGGCTGGGCCGACCGAAGCCGGCCCAGCCCTACCGTCATCCCATTGGGGAAGGGGGAATTTTCCCTTAGGGAAAGCATGCACAGCTGGTGCGGCTAAGTGCCGCGTCTGCTAGCAGGTCGTGCTGTTCAGGCCACCAACACAGGTGTTGGCGTTGCTGAAGAGCTTCGAGATGCCACCACCGAGCGCAGCCACCGCAACCACGGCGACAACGGCGATGAGGCCCACGAGCAGCGCGTACTCCACCATGGAGGCACCACGCTCGGTCCGCGCACGCTCAAGCAGGGTGCTGTGGAAACCACGCACCGCGAAGAACGCGTTCAGAAACAGCTCAGTCATTGTTTTTTCCCCTCTCTCCCCCCAATGAGACCGAGCGGAGCCCGACCCGTCTGGAGTTCCTTCCCACCGTCATTGTCTCGGCCGTTCGGCCGCAGTTCTATAGGCTTTTCAGCCCAATTGTGCTGGGGTTATTCGATGGTGACGAGGCCCATGACCACGGCACGAACGAGCGCGTGGGTGCGGTTGGTCACGTCGAGCTTCTGGAAGATGGCCGCCAGGTGATTCTTGGTTGTCTTCGGGCTGATGTAGAGCCGCTGTGAGATTTCGCTGTTGGTCGCGCCCTCGGCGAGGAGCTGCAGGACCTCGAGCTCACGCTGGGTCAGTGACCACGGCCCCCATTGCCGGTCGTCGTCCCGTCGCTCTGCCTCTACCGCTCCCTTGTCGGGGTCGCGGTAATCCTCGTCCGTGACGGTGTCGGTGACGGTGACGGTGTCGTTGTCGGTGTCGGTGTCGTACAGCGCCAGCGACCCACTCGTCTCCACGGATTCACGCCGGTGCTCGGTTGAGAAGCCGGTCGGTCCCGAGACGGATACCTGCGAATAGAACGTCCACTCCGGCTCCTTTTGGAGCCCGTTCGTCGTCGGCTGCGGCGCACTGGTCCACAGGATCGACGTGGCTGTATTCGCCATTGCCTCCCCCTCAATTCCGCCCCGGACGGCACTCCGGTGCGGCTCCTCCCCCCGCCGCTCACGGCGGGAATTCCCAGGTCATTGTACGCCGGAGGTGTGGTTGAGCCAATGGGATCAACCCAATTCGGGGGCACCGCACCCCTCCCGCAATCCTGCTGCCACCCACTTGTGTCCGTCCCTTGTCAAAGGGACGAGACGGTGGGTTCAGGCGGGCTCAGGCGCCGTGGAACGCGTGCTTGATGGGGCCGACGATCGGGCCCAACACGACGATGAGGATTGCGGGCAGGAAGCAGAACGCGAGCGGGAAGAGGATCTTCACCGGCACCTTGGCCGCCTTTTCACGGGCGCGCTGCCGGCGCTTGTCGCGCATTTCGTCCGCCTGTGCCTGCAGCACGCGGCCGATCGGAAGGCCGAGCGCGTCGGCCTGCGAGAGCACGACCGCGAACGTCACGAGGTCGTCGATATCCGTGCGCAGCTTCAGGTTCTCGAGCGCGTCGTGCCGGGACAGGCCGAGCTCCATCTCCCGCAGCGTAAGACGAAGCTCGTCGGACACGGGCGACTCGAAACGGGCGCATGAGACCTGCATGGCCTGCTCCAGGCCCAGACCGGCCGCCACTGAGATGGTCATCAGGTCGAGGACGTCGGGCAGGTCGTTGGTGACGCGCTCACGTCGCTTCTTGATGCGGTGACGCAGCCAGTAGCTGGGGCCGAGGCCGCCGATCATCGGCAGGATGAACAGCATGGCCAGCCCGATCTTCACGCTGACGACGCCGCTTACCAAGGCGACGAATCCGGCCCCGATGCCAAGCAGCACCGAGCCCACCTGAATCGCCACGTACTCCTCCGCCCGCACCGAGCCCGTGAGCCCGGCCCTGAGCAGGTCGGCGTGCACCCGGTCGATGTCGCTCGACGGGTAGAGCCGCGACAGGCTGTGCTTCAGCCCACCGGTCACGGGCGCGAAGATCCGCTGTACCAGCGGCGTCTGCACCCGGTCGGGCAGCTGGACCTCCTCGGCGTAGTTCTCGGCGTCGGTGCCCAGTGACCGGATGAAGTCGAGGCGCTGCGAGGACTTGTGGGTGCGCCACGCCGCCGCGCCGAAGACGATGACGCCGACCGTCATGAGCGTGATGCCCACCGCCGGCACGATGTATGCCGCGTTCACGTGAACCGATCCCCCCCGAACTCAGACCTTGATGTTGACCATTTTGCGGACGATCATGAACCCGACCAGCATGAGGCCCGCGGTGCCGAGCAGCACGACGAGCCCGATGCCGTGCAGCATCGGGTGAAGGTATCCCGGGTCTTTCATTTCCAGCGCGCCGACCAGGAACAGCGGGATGGCGAAGAGCACGTAGCCCGACATGCGTCCTTCGGCCGAGAGCGTCTGGACCTCGCGGCGCACCTCCTGGCGGGTGCGCATGAACGAGGCCAGCGTGTGGAGGATGGGGGCCAGACGGCCACCAGTGGACTGCTGAATGCGCACCGCCTCCACCGCCCACTTCAGGTCCTCGACCCCGGATCGCTCGGCCATGTTCTCGAGCGCCACCACCATGTCCGAGCCGACGGCCACTTCGGCCATGACCCGGTCCAGCTCGGCCGAGAGCGGTGGCCGGGCGTCGCGACGGTACATGTCGATGGCCCGCTGGAAGGTCTGGCCGCCCTCCACGGAAGCGGCCATGAGGGCGAGGGCGTCGGGCAGCTGCTCCTGGATCTTCTTGATCTTCTTGCCGGCCCGGTACGAAGGCAGGTACCAGGCGATGCAGCCGACCAACGCGAGAGCGACGACCGACGCGATCGGGGTTCCGGTCAGCACACCCGCTATCACCGCCAGCATGAGGGCGATGCCCGAGGTGATGACGATGTACTCTCCCGCGCGCAGGGGAATGGACGCCCGGTCGAGGCGCTGCTCGAGTGCGCCCGAGGTGTCGATGCGCCCGAAGATGCCCGCGATGCGGACCGTGAGTGCCGACAGCTCGCCGTGCTCCGGCGACTCGCTGACGACCTCGACCGGCACCGGGGCCTGGCCCATGGTGTCGTCGAGGATCTCGGCGAGGGTGCGCTGCTTGGTGCGCACCCGCATGATGAGGGCGACTGCGGAGAGCGCGAGCCCGCCCCCGATGAGGACGGCGGCGGCGAAGGCCCCGGCCTGCGCGCTGAGGACGGCGGTGGTCACGGTGCTCACTTCCCGTCGCGCCGGCGGGCGGCCAGCATCTCGTAGATCTCCTCCGACGGCGGCTCCACCCGGCCCGGTCGGGAGGGCCGGTGGTGGCGGCGCCCCTCCGACCGGTCCGTGTTGAACAGCGGATCGCTGTCGTTGCGGAACAGGTTGGGCGCCACCTCGACGCCGTTGAGCGCGAGCTCGTCGAGGATCTTGGGGCGCAGGCCGGTCGGCACCAGGCGGCCCATCCCCTCGGCCGTGTCCACCCGGTGGAAGATGTCCTGGAGGAGGACGGTGTCGCCCTCCATGCCCTGGATCTCGGTGATGGACGAGACGATGCGGGGCCCTTCCGCGGTCCGCTGCAGCTGGACCATGAGGCCGACGGCGAGCGTGATCTGTTCCCGGATGGCGCGCTGGGGCAACTCGACACCGCCCATCATGACCATCGTCTCCAGACGGCTGAGCAGCTCGCGGGGCTGTTGGCGTGCACCGTGGTCATGGAGCCGGCGTGGCCGGTGTTCATGGCCTGGAGCATGTCCAGCGTCTCGGGCCCGCGGCACTCACCGACGATGATGCGGTCGGGCCGCATACGCAGGGAGTTGCGGACCAGGTCACGGATGCGGACCTCGCCCGTCCCTTCGGCGTTGGCCTGCCGGGTCTCGAGCGTGACCACGTGCACGCCCTGGAGCTGGAGCTCGGCCGACTCCTCAATGGTGATGAGGCGCTCACCCTCGGGGATGAAGTTGGACAGCACGTTGAGCATGGTCGTCTTACCGGTGCCGGTACCGCCGACGACGATCATGGAGATCTTCCCCCGCACGGCCGCCTCCAGGAACACGGCTGCGTCCATGGAGACCGAGCCGAGGGAGATGAGGTCCTGCATGACGAGTGCCCGCTCGGGGAATTTCCGGATGGTGAGCACCGGGCCCCGGATGGCGAGCGGCGGGACGATGGCGTTGATACGGGAGCCGTCGGCCAGGCGGGCGTCCACCATGGGCGAGGACTCGTCGACGCGCCGGCCGACCGCGGCCACCATGCGCTCGATGATGCGCCGGTACTGGTGGAGCGAGTTGAACAGGATCTCGCTCTTCTCGATGCGGCCCTTTCGCTCGATCCAGATCTCGTTCCAGTTGTTGCACATGATCTCGGTGATGGTCCCGTCGGCGAGGAGCATTTCGAGAGGCCCGTAGCCGAGCGAGTCCTCGAGCATCTCCTCGACGAAGCGCTGCCGCTCGATGGGGGAGATCCCGATGTCCTCCCGCTCGAGGATCTCGTTCACCGTCGAGCGGACCTTGGCCCGCAGCTCGTCGGGCGTGAAGTCGGCCGCGCCCGGCGCGATCTCCGCCAGGACCTTGGCCTGCACCTTCTGCTTGGACTGGGCCCACCCGTCCGAGTTGTTCGCCCGGTCGGTGGCGCGCCGGCCCGGGTTTTTCGTGGGCGTGAAGGCCTCCTTTTGGCCGGCATCGCCGGGGGTGCGCTTGCGGGGCGCCTGCTCGTCCTGGCCGCGCGGCGGGTCGCCGCCGCCGTCGGCCGCAGCGAGCTTCTCACTCAGGTTCATGGGGATCAGGCCCTTTCGAGCTCAGGCACCTTGGTGGTGCGATGCCTCCGCATCAGCCGTCGGATCCCGCCGGGCCCGCGGCCGTCGCCGTTCGAGTTCGTGCTCGTGCCGAGGACGGGAGTCACCTCGCCGTTGAGGAACTGGTGCATGCCCCCGGCCAGCTTCTTGCCGATCTCCGAGCTGGCCGCCGAGACCAGTGCCGGCTTGCCCTTGTTGATCGACCTCATCACTTCACGCGAATACGGGAGGACGGAGACGATCTTGTTGTCGAGCACCTCCTGGACGTCGCCGATGTCAATGCCGATGTCGTCCTCGACCTTGTTCAGGACGACGCCGATCGTCTCGCTGTTGATGCGCAGCTTCTCGAGCGTCGTGAGGAACACCCGCATGTTCCTGATGCTGGGAAGGTCGAGCGTGACCATGCAGAGCACCCGGGTCGAGTGGTCGAATGCGGCGAGCACGATCTCCGACAGCTGGGCCGGCGTGTCGACGACGATGTAGTCGAAGTGCCGGCGCAGGGCGCCCATGACCTTGTAGACGTCCTTCGGCGCGATCATGTCGGCGTCGGCCGGGCTGAACGGCGCCGCCAGCACCGAGAACCCGAGGTCGTGCTCTTCGAGGTACTCCTCCACGTGCTCGTCGAGGTCGTCGTCGTCGACGGGCTCGCGCGAGAGCAGGTCCGAGATCGTGAACCGCGGCCGCAGGTGCAACGCCGTCGAGACCTCGCCGAACTGCAGGTCGAGGTCGACCAGGCAGACACGCTGGCCGGTCTGCGCCGCCAGGTAACAGGCCAGGTTGGTGGCGTAGAACGTCTTGCCGCAGCCGCCGCTCGAGGAGGCCACAGTGAAGACCTCGGCGAAGTGCGCGCGTTCGACCACGACGCCGTCGGCCGCCACCACGGGAAGCGTCGGGCCGCTCGACGACTCCGAGACGTCGGCGATGTCGAACGCTCGCTTCAGTGCCGTGGACAGCTGGCGCTTGCTGGTCGGGTACTCGACCAGCTCGACGGCGCCCGTCCGCACGATGTCGCTCAGGTTGGCCTTGGGCTTGGGGCCGAGCGCCAGCACGACGGCCGGCACCGCACCCGCGGCCCGCAACGTCGCCAGCCGGGCCATGCCGGCATGGCTGTCGAACACCGGCCCGGCGACGAGGACGTCGAACGGGCCCTGCTCCTGCACCTCCTCGACCACGTCAATGACGTTGGTACTGGTGACGACCTGGTATCCGGGGCCGAGCGAGGCTTGAATGGCCCGGCTCAGCGCCGGCGACCGGCTGATGACGAGGATCCTGCGAGAAATCATGGAGCACCTGTGGTCTGGTCGGTGCCGATGCACTGGGCGACCGGCGGAGGGTTGGTGTCGTGCTGGGTCTGGACCACCGAGATGGTCTCGTTCTGGGAAAGGAACTGCAGCGTGCGGGCGTTGGTCGGCGACAGCGCCAGGAGGAGCGTCTCGCCGGACGGGATGGTGCGGCCGTCGCTCCCCTTCGTTCCCGACAGGGACGGGCTCGTCTGCGAGACGTCGAGCACCTGAATGTCCGCCATGGCCAGCTCGGTGCAAGGCAGCGGCAGCGTGTTGCTGATCCCACTGTTGGTGGAGACCTTGGTGATGTTGGCGTAGACGTCGACGTGACCGCCAGGCTGCAGGTAACCGGCCAGGTTGCCGGCGCCGCTGATGGAGACCGTCATGGCGTCGAGGCCGCTCGGCACGGAGATGGACGACGTGCTCGCAATCAGCTCGGTCGAGTTGACGGCCTTGCCCTTCTGGACAGGCGATGTCAGCACCTCATCCTGCAGCGCCTGCAAGGACGACAAGTCGGCGGGCGAGTACGTCTTGGTCGGCACGAGCTCCAGGGCAACGAGGCCCTGGGAGACCATGGCCTGGCCCGTCGTGCCGGCGGGGATGTTCTCCTTGGCCACCACGGCCGTCGTGGTCGTCCCGGCCACGACGGTCTGGCTCCCCGAGTGCTTCGAGGCGCTCTTGACACTGGCGTAGGCGATGGCGCCACCCGCGACGAACAGGATCACGCCGATCACAACCAATATGAGCGTCTGCTTCTTCACAGAACCTTCCCCCTCTCAACGGACGGCCACATTCCCCCGTCACGTCCTCTGCGCTGCGTGGTCGGCGCCCTCGTCGAGGCCGCGGGCCGGTTGGCTCCGTTGGAGGGTACGACGACAACCCGCCGACGTACATAGGTCCTTTTGACCATTCTCCAACCGAGCGCCCCTGGTCGCGGCACTAAATGGTCCATATGACCTATGTACCGTCGGGGCGGCGCGCCACAGAATCCAACGCGGGACGTATCGCCGCGGTCAAGCCTCGCGCGTAGCCGCCGATATAGAGGAGGGGGTCCACCTTGGGACCGCGTACGTGGGAGTTTGTGCAAACACTGAGGCGGCGACAGGGGGAAAGGCGCGACGAGCGCGGAGCAGAGATGGTCGAGTTCGCGATCGTGGTCGTGCTTCTCATTACGCTGCTCTACGGGATCATCTCCTACGGGCTGATCCTGGCTGCGCAGGCGACCGTGACCCAGGCTGCCGCCGACGCCGCCCACGCGGGCCTGGTTGCGTCCTCCACCGCCCAGGCGACCGCTGAGGAAGAGGCCGCGAACGACGTCGGCTGGATGGACAAGGGGACCTGCTACCAGCCGGACGTGCCACCGTCCGGCCTGGGTTCGTCGAACGCCACGATTAGCTGCGTGGCCACCAAGGAGAAGTGCCCCTCGAACTCCGCCATCCAGTGCCTGAGCGTGACCGTCACGTACAACTACTCGTCCAATCCGTTGTTCCCCGAGCTGCCCGGGCTCGGCCTCATCACGCCGTCCACGATTTCGTCCACCAACGTCATTCAGCTCGGGTCCGTCTCGTGATCGCCCGGCTGCGAAACTGGCATCGGACCCGTCGCGCCACGGAACGGGGCGCCGTCCTTATCCTGACCGCCATTTCCCTGGTCGCCGTGCTCGGCGCCGGCGCACTCGGCGTGGACGTGGGGTTCACCGTCGTCGGTAGCCGGACCGCGCAGGCCATGGCCGACACCGCCGCCGCCGACCTGATCCAGTACATCAACGCAGCCGACCAGGAACACTCCATGACCGGCAGCAACAGCGTGCAGAGCTATCTCAATACCGAGCTGGCCGGCGTGATCACCGACAACGCGTCGAGCACCCAGCTCTTCGTAACGCCGCTGCTCTATCAAAATGGGAAATACCTGATCCCGTCGACGGGCTGCCAGGACACCGTCCCGTTCATCCCGACAACACCGGTGTGCAACGCGGTCGCGGTGACGGCGAAGCAAGCGGTCCCACAGCCTTTCTGGGGCGGCTTCAACTCGCTGGTCGGGAAGAGCGGCAGCGGCCTCCCCTCTGGCAGCGGCTGCGGGGCCACGACCACCGGCGGGTGCGGCGGAGGTTGCAACGGAAGCCCGTGTTTCAGCTGTCCGACAGGCGGTTGCTCGACATGCCCAGCGACCTCGTGCGAAGCGTGGACGCCACAGTCCTGCTTCTCCATTGGCTCGTACCTGGTCAGCATCAACACCCAGCAGTCGGCCGTGCTCAACGACATCCTGAGTCAGCTCGGGACCTCGGCCAGCGTGACCGCCGTGGGCTATCAAGGACTGGCAAATACCGATGTCAGTTTGAACCAGTTGATCACCGCGTCCGGAGCAGTGCTCACACCGTCGGATGTGATGACGACATCTTTGACAGCCGCGCAGTGGCTTGCCATCTTCACCGACGCGGTGAACAACCAGACTTCTGCGGGAAATTGCAGCACCGGGAACACGACTGAACAGAGCAACGCGGAGACCGCGCTGGCCTCGCTTGACTTCGGCTCGACGTCGGTGAAGCTGTGCCAGCTGGTCTCGGTCAACGGGTCGGACTGCAATAGCAACAGCACCCTGACGTACTCCGAGCTCCAGGCGGGTGTCAACGTCCTTCAGATGCTCACCACGGAGGCCGAGCTGGCGAACGGGTCAAGCGGGTTCGACGTCACCTCGGCGCTGACCATCACCGGCGTGACCACGGCCAAGCTGTTCCTCAATGTCATACAACCGGCCCAGATAGCTTTCGGGCCCGTCGGTTCCTACACAGCGGCGTCGCCCTGCCCGGCGCCCACGGGCAATACATCCACCTGCGGGGAGACCGCACAGGTCTCGGCCGACCTGCAGCTCACGCTCCCCGTTGGGGGGCTCATCGACATCCCACTGTCGGCCGCTGACGGAGTGGCGACACTAAAGGTTGAGACTTGCCTCGGCGACGCGTTTCAGAACAACCAGATCAACGCTTCGACGACCACGGCGACAGCCACAATGACGCTGGCGGGCACCAGCTTCGCGACTCTGCAAATCACCGGCGCATCCTCGTCCGTTGTGGCCTTTAGTTCCTTGACCGTGCCGATCACGGCCACCACCATCACGAACAACACCAACCCGCATCAGATCGCGACGAGCAACCCGGCGCTCCAGATAACGGTGACGAACGCGGCCACGTATGCCGTGGCGAACGCGGGCAACCTGTTGTCGTCGACACTGGGCGGCTTCCTCGAGCCTGTCCTGCAGGCGGCGGGGGTTTCCGTCGGAAACGCCGACGTCGCCGACCTCGGGAACGACTGCGACGCCATTGCACCCTCGCCGTGAGACGCGGATGAGTACCTCGGCCACCCTCCTCGGCGGCGCCGCCATCGGCATGGCGGCGGGCGCACTGCTCGTGCCGTTCACGCGGCGCGAGCTGGCGGCGTCGGTGGCACGCTCGTTGCCCGACCGAAACGAGGCGGCGGGCGCGGACGCGGCTAGTTCCGGCGGCACTACAGGGACGACCACGACGACCGTCGCCTCGACCGAGCCCGTCGCGACGTGGCACCGAGTCGCGTTGGTGGTGGCCTCGGGCCTTGTCCCCGCCTACGTGCTCCATCAGGTCGGCTGGTCCATCATCGCCCTGCCGCCCCTGCTCCTGCTCGTCGGGCTGATTCAGCTCGCCTACTGCGACCTGACCCGCCGCCTGCTGCCCAAGACCCTCGTCTATGCCGTCAGCGCCGCGGTGATCGTCAGCGGCATCGTGATCGCCGGCGTCATGCACGAGTGGCAGCGTCTCGTCGTGGCCTCGGTGGGCGGGGTGGTTTTCTTCGCGGTCTTGTTCGCCATGAACCTGATGAACCCGCGCTGGATCGCTTTCGGCGACGTCCGGCTGTCTCTCGTCATCGGGTTCGGCTTGGCCTGGGTCAGCCCAGTGGCCCTCCTCGAGGGCTTCTTCTTCGCCAACCTCTTCGCTGCCGTCGTCGGGCTGAGCCTCATCGCGACGCACCGGGCCGACCGCAAGTCCGCGGTCCCGTTCGGGCTGTACCTTGCTCTGGGGACGGCGCTGGTCCTTCTCACCTGGAGCTGAGGGTCGGCCTCGCGCCCACCACCTTCGCCGTGTGGTGCCTCGCGGTGCATCGGAAACGGACTAAGCGGTAGCCCGCGAAACGCGTAGATAGGACGGTGCGGTGGCCGGCGAAACACTTAGCCGGGAGTACGCGGTAGCCCGCGAAGCACTTAGCCGAGCCTCGATGCACTCGAATAGCTGTGGAGCAAGACCTTCGGAGCGAGGACCCGGCGGCACCGCCACGGCGGCCACCTCCAGCGGCATCACCCGTCTCGGCCGTCCGCCCTCCGGAAGTGCCGCTCGATCTCGTTGGCGTAGCGGCGACCGAGGCCGTCCCCGTTCGCCCGGATCCACTCGCTGACCGAGGTGCGACCCGTGGCCGGCCCGTCCGTGTCAGCGAGGCCCCTCGCCATGGCCCGGTACTCCTCATCTGTCAGCAGAACGTCACGCAGCACGAGTCCCAGCGCCCAGGCCAGCGGCGGAACGAAGATGCCGGGTACGCGCACCACCAGCGCCCTGCTGCCGACCGCCTCGCGGATGCAGTGGACCAGGTCCAGGAACGTCGGCCGTTCCGGACCTGCGGCGTCGACCACGGTGTCGGTCCCCTCCGCACCGACCGTTACCGCCAACGCGGCCAGGTCGTCGACGTGCACCGGGCGGACTCGGTAATCGCCGCGTCCGCCGACACCGAAGATCGGGAGGTGGCGCAGCAGCCAGGCGATGTTGTTGAGCAGCACGCCGTCGTCCCCGAACAGGATGGCCGGCCGGAGCACGGCGTAGGACACGCCCGCCTGGAAGAGCGCCTGCTCCACTTCGGCCTTGCCCCGGAAGTAGGCGTAGGGCGAATCCACGCTCGGATGCACGATCGACAGGTGCACGATCCGTTCGACCCCCGCCTGCCGGGCCGCGTCGAACAGCGTGCGCGAGTTGGCCACGGCCCGGTCGTAGTCGGTGTCCCCGCGGGGGAAGCGCACCCAGTACGTGTTGTAGAGGGTGGCGGCCCCCCGGAGTGACGCCGTGAGGCCGGGCGGATCGTCGAAGTCGAGCGGCCGCACGTCTACGCCGCCGGTACCTCCCTGAGCATCCCGCCCGCGCTCCGGATGCCCGGTCAGCGTGCGCACCCGCCGCCCCGCCCGACCGAGCTCGCGGGAGATGGCGGCCCCGGAGTAACTGAAGGCACCGGTCACGACGTCGAAACCGCCTGCAGGGAACTCGTCTGACAGACTCACCAGCTCTTCCTTTACCCCGAAGGGACCGGGACCTGCGCCAGCCCCGACGGTAACGTCCGCAGCATGCCGCCCCCACCCCCGCCCGAAGCGGAGCCGGGTCCCCCGCCTCTCCGCCCCGAGCTCAAGGCGTGCTGGGACACCGACGGCTGGTGCGTCATTCCGGGGGTGATCCCGCCCGACCAGCTCGCCGCGGCGCAAGATGCGGTGCACCGCTACTTCCCCACCCCCGCCGAGATGACCGAGCTCGGCGGCACCCAGGCCGGCCAGTGGCACACCTGGGACTCGCCCTGGCCCGAGTTCCCGTTCCACAGCTCGCGCCTCAACGCGCTGGTGCTCCACGACAACGTGATCGACCTGGCCGAGGCCTTCCTGGGCACGTCCGACCTCGCCTGCTATATGGGCCTCGTCACGGCCAAGTACGCGCACCAGTCGTCCGGCTACAACCAGCTCTTCCATGCCGATTACCCCAATCACATGCTGGTCGTCCCACGGCACGAGCCGGGCTATCAGCAGGTGGAGTTCTTCGTGTACCTGACCGACGTGACCACCGAGGACGGTGCCACCCGTTTCGTCTCATGGCAGAAGACGAAGGACATCCCCGTCGAGCAGCACACGCTGAACTACATCGACTACAGCGCCCTGTACGAGGACCCGTCGGATGCATCGGCGCCGGCGGGATCTGTCGTGGCCTACCGGCCGGACGTGTACCACCGTTCCGTGGACCACACCGACCCGACGCGCTACCGGATCATGATCCACGTGTCGTTCCGGCATCGCGAGGCCGGGTGGGGCGGCTACCAGGCCTGGCCCATCCGCGGTTTCTCGCCCGAGCTGTCCAAGTACGTGCAGCAAGCGAGACCCCGCCAGCTGGCACTGCTGGGCATCCCACTGCCCGGCCACCCCTACTGGACCGAACGGACGATCACCGGCGTGCAGGCCCGCTACCCCGGCCTCGACATGACACCCTGGCGCGCTGCGCTGGACTAGCGAACGGCGGCTACGCCGGCGTCGTGTGCGGCGAACCCGGGGCGACGAGCGGCCAGGGGTACTCGCGTTCGGCGATCAGCGCGAGGTCGAGCAAGAGTTCCTCTCGGTGGTGGCCGGCCAGGACCTGGAGTCCGACCGGCAGTCCTTCCAGGAGACCCACGGGAATCGTCATGGCGGGGCTGCCGTTCATGTTCGACGGCGCCGTCAACGCGGCGTTGTTCATGATGGCGCGGGTGAAGCCGATCTCGTGGATGAGGTCGGCGCCGGGGATCGTCGAGGGCGGCGGGCCCTCCGCCTTGAACGCCACGTCGGGATGCGTCGAGCAGAACACGAAGTCCGCCTGGTCGAAGAGCTCGGCCATGGCCTCGTTGAGCTGCCGGCGCCACAGCTCAATGCGGGCCGCCCGCTCCAGCGTGTAACGCTCCTGCGCCGCCTTGAGCCCGGCCGCGATCTCCGGTGAGAGCTCACCGATGCGGTCGGGGTAGGCGTCGCCCAGATCCGCCACCATCGACGGCTGGTTCGCCATGGCCCAGGCGCCCCGCAGCGGCGGCAGCGTCGGGCTGACCGTGACGAGGCGGAGCTTCGCCGCCCTCGCCAAGCGCGCCGCAGCCTCGGCCACCAGGTCGGCCACCTCGCTGCGCACCCGCGCGATGCCGAGGTCGACAACGATCGCCGCCGACATCCCCGAGAGGTCGTAGCCCCCGAGGCCGGCCTCCCATCCGCCGACTAGGGGCAGGCTGAGCGGGTCGCGGCGATCGAAGCCGTTGCAGCAGTCGAAGTACCGCGCCGTATCGCGCACCGACCGCGTGAGACACCCGAGCACCGATGTCATAGGCTCGATGCCGGCTTTGGGCCCCTTGGGGATCCGCCCGTACGTCGCCTTCAAGCCGAACAGCCCGCTGAACGCGGCCGGCCCGCGGATGGAACCACCGCCGTCGCTGCCCGTCGCGATGGGCAACAGGCCGCCGGCCACCGCGGCCGCGGTGCCCCCGGACGAACCACCAGGCGTGCGCTCCTGATTCCAGGGGTTGCGCGTCGTGCCGTGCAGCGCCGTCGACGTGCAGTTGATGCCACCGAACTCCGGTGCCGTGGTCTGCGCGGCCAGGACCGCACCTGCGTCGCGCAGGCGCTCTATTGACGTGTCGTCCTCGTCGGCCACCCGGTCCTTGAAGAGGAGGGAGGCCTCGGTATAGGGCCAGCCCTCGACGCGCTCGAGCTCCTTGACGCCGAAGGGCACGCCCCCGAAGGGCCGCGTCAGGTCGGCATTGGTCGCGGTCTCGCGGGCGCGCTCGAAGTCGGTGAAGCTGAACGCGTTGAGGGGCGACCGCTGAATGGCGGCGATGCAGTCCTCCAGGGCCTCGAGGGGGGAGAGCTCCTTCGACCGCAGCGCGTCGACCAGGCTGCAGGCGTCGCCCAACCACGGGGTGCTCACGGCGCGGACAGTACAGGAGCACCCCGGAGCGCGCTCGGCCGGCTCGCTAGCCTCGCCGGCGGTGAATGTCTCGCAGCTGACGACGCCGGCCCTGGTCGTCGACGCGGCGGCGCTTCAGGCCAACCTGCGCACCATGGCGGAGGCGCTGCCCGGCGACCGCCTCCGGCCCCACGTCAAAGCGCACAAGTGCACCGCGCTGGCCGCCCGCCAGGGCGCGCTCGGCAACACCGGCTTCACCTGTGCGACCGTCCGCGAGATGGAGGGAATGGCGCGGGCCGGGCTCGGTGACGACCTGTTGCTCGCCAACGAGGTCGTCGACGCCAGCCGGCTCGGTGCCTTGACGCGGGCGGGCGCCCGGGTGACTCTGGCCGTGGACTCCGAGTACACGATCGACGCCGCCGCCCGCTCGGGCGTTCCCGAGGTGCTCATCGACGTGAACGTGGGACTCCCCCGCTGCGGCTGCCCGCCCGAGGAGGCCGGGCGCTTGGCCGACCGGGCGCGGGCCGCCGGCCTCGTGGTGCGGGGGGTGATGGGGTACGAGGGACACATCGTCGGGCTGGAGGAACGCGCCCGGCGCGCCACCATGCTGGAGGAGTCGATGGCGCAACTCGCGCGGGCCCACGAGCTCGTTGGAGGGGACGTGGTGTCCGCCGGTGGCACCGGGACCTACGACCTGAACACTCTGGCCACCGAGATTCAGGCTGGGTCCTACGTGCTGATGGACACCGCCTACGGCAAGCTCGGTCTGCCGTTCGCCCAGGCGCTGTCCGTCCTGTCCACCGTCATCTCCGTCTCGAAGGATTGGGTCGTCGCCGACTGTGGGCTCAAGGCGCTGGGGATGGACCACGGCAACCCCTCGGTCGCCGGGGCCGAGGTCTGGTACTGCTCCGACGAGCACGTAGTCCTCGCGCCCGCAAGGCCCCTGCGCGTCGGGGACCGCATACGCGTGATCCCGGCGCACGTCGACCCCACCGTGGCCTACCACGAGCACCTGCACGTGGTGGAGGGCGAGGAGGTGGTGGAGCGGTGGCCGGTCGATCTGCGCGGGTGGTGACGGCGCTCAGAACCGCAGGACGAGCCGGCCCCGGACACCGCCGGCCTCGAGCAAGCGGTGCGCCGCGGGGGCCTGCTCTATGGAGAGGACCTCCGCCACTCGCAGCGTGACGGTTCCGTCCTCGGCCCGGGCGCGCAGGCCGTCCAGCCACTCGTGGGCGCGCGCCACGTTGCGAACATAGACCGGGTGGAAGCGGACTCCCCGGTCGTCCGGACCGCTCCCGTCGAAGCCGCGCAAGGTCACCATGCCGCCTCCGTCGCGCAGCGCGGCAACCGCGAGGCCGTCCAGGAGTGCGGCGTCCACCAGCCCGTCGACCCCGTCCGGCATCAGATGACGGACTCGCTCGGCGAAGTCCTCCCCTCGCGGGACCACTTCGTGCGCACCGAGGGCGCGCACCAGGTCCTCGTCCGCAGGCGAGGAGTCGGCGACGACGCGTAGCCCGTCCGCCCTCGCGAGTTGCACCGTGTATCCGCCGACGGCCCCGGCCGCACCGGTCACGGCCACGACCTGGCCCGCCCCAAGACGGAGGGCGTCCAGCGCGGCGCACGCGGTGAGGCCGTTCATGGGGAGCGTCGCCGCCTCGACGTCGGCCGCACCGGCGGGAGTACGCACGACGGACTCGGCCGGGACCACGACCTGCTCCGCGTAGGCGCCACGCGGCCCCAGCGGAAGGACGATCGCCATGACGTGGTCGCCCACCGCCAGGTCCGTCTCGGCCCCTTCGCCGACCTTCTCGAGCACGCCGGCGGCGTCCATCCCCGGCACGTGGGGCGGTGGTACGTCCTTCAGCCGTTCGGCGCGGCCGCCGCTGCGCAGGACGGTGTCGGTCGGGTTGACCGCCGCCGCGTGCACCCGGATGCGAAGCTCGCCTCGGCCCGGCTCCGGATCGGGCAGCTCGACGACCTCGAGCGCGTCCGGACCTCCCCACTCGCACACCCCGACGGCCCGCACGGCACCAGCCTAGGAACGGGACGCGCCAGCTTCACCCGCTATTCCAGCCGTGCCGGCCGACAGGTGGGATAGACCGGAGTGCGTGAGCCGGCAACGTCTCCCGATCGTCGTCGGCGCCGTACTCGCTGTGCTCGTGTGTGCCTGGTGCGGATGGGTCTCCGGGTTCCACCGCGACACGCTGGCCGCCGAGGTCACCTGGCTCGTCTCCCTGGGCGCAGTCATCGCGGTCGACGTCAGCCTGTGGGTGGGCCGGCGGGGTCTGCGCTGGGGGTGGCATCTCCATCCTGCCGCCGACCCGTGGCCGAGGCCGGGACGGGGCGGCGCCCGGGCCGCGTTGCTGGGCACTGCACCCTGGCTCGCACTCATCCTGATCGCGCTGGCCTGGGACATCCTGGCGCTCGACACGCCGCCGAGGCACTACCACTTGACCATCAGCGCGCTGTCGCAGGCATACCGACCCCTCAACGCGGCGCTGCTCCTGATCTGGCTGGGTATCGGCGTGGGCTACGGCGCCACCCGCGCCCGGGCACCATCGGCCCCGGCCCGTGCCACTGCTGCCCCGCCCGAGGCGAATCCCGACGCGCCGGGCGCGGGCGTTGTCGGCTTGGTGACGGCCACCGCCAGTCGCCAACACGCCCACCCTGGCCCCCTCTTGCCGGGTCTTCTGCTTCCCCAAGTGCCCGCCGTCGGTGTCGCGTTCTGGGTGGCCGTGCCGGTTGTGGCCCTCGCGATCGATCAGATCGCCCGTCACAGCGGTGGTCGGGTGGCCACGGCCGAGGAGTTCCTCCGCTTCATCTCGACCGCGACGCTCGCAAAGGTGGTGCTGGTGGCGGTGTGGGTCTTTGCCGGCTACCACTTGTTCGCGCGCTGACGCGGCCGCGGCCGAGGCCGAGCGTGCGAGTACTAGCGACGACTCGTCATGCGCTGACCACTACGCGGACCCGGCCGAGGTTCAACGATCGGGCGAACGGGGTGTCGGGATTGCCCTCACGTTGGGAGGCGACACGTAGCGCCGGGAAGTAGGTGCCCGGTTCGGAGAACGCGTGCGTGGCGGTCAGGTGGAGGGTCTCCGAGGTCGGATCGCCGAGCACGGCGGCGTCCCGGTACGTGCCCATGCCCTCGAAGTCCCATTTCGCCGACACCACTTTGCCCGGTGCGGGCGGCACCTCTATCCGTGCGGTGAAGGTGACGGCTTCGCCCACCGCCACTTCGGCGCGCTGGCCGCCGTTGACCTCGAGATGGACCACGGGTTGGATGCCCCGGCGTTCCGCCGCCGACGCCGGCACCTGCACTTGGCCGCCCTGCACCCGGTATCCGCTGGTGGGCGGCGGGCCGATGCCTTGCTCGACCCATGCGCTCACCTCGCGTAGCGCGTACTGCACCGTGCCCGAGTAGGCGACGGCGTGGGTCTCCTGCATCTCAGTCGTCGGGTCGGTGTGGTTCGCGTTGTCGACGTACCAGAGCCGGTACTTCTCGTCGACCTGCCCACCTTCGACGGCCTCGACCTTCTTGCGGTACCAGTCGGCCTGCCACGGCAGCGCGTCGCCGTCGTGCAGGCACTCCACCACGATCATCTTCCCGTTGAAGCGACCGGTCGGGATCTGACCGGTGGCGCCGAGGGTGCCCGCCGCGCCGATGTCCACACCCCGCCGGGGGTACTTCGGCGTCCCGTCGGCGTTCCGGAAGTAGTCGTAGACGTCGGGGTAGTCGAAGTCGGGATTGGCCGGCGGGAATTGGTGACGGTGGTATGTCTGCAGCGCCAGGAACCTCGAGTTGTCGACCCGGACCTCGTCGCCGGCCCGGATGCTGTCGACGACTGCGGGGTCGGCCGTGATGTCGATCGTCTCGCCGTCCGGTTCGAACACGAGGCGGATGTGACCCCTGCCGTCCGCGGCCACGCGGCCGAGCGAGGCGGTCTTGCCCGCGGCCGCTCCGCTGGTGATGACCACATCAGCGGCGGTGAGATCACCCGTGGGGACGCTCGACAGCGTCAGTTGCGTCCTGCCGCCGGGAATCACGTCGACGACGGTTGCCTCGTGCTGAACCCGCGCCGCGCGGACCGACGCCGTCGGGTCGGTGCCGAGATAGCCGGGCTTGCTCCAGAAATCCTCGAGATAGGTCGGGTCCAGCAGCGGCACGTAGCCGGCGACGAGCACGAGCGGCCCTCCGCCCTGGGGGACGTAGTTGAACCATGCCCCCGGCGGGAACCCCGTCCGGGTGGCCTCCTCGAGCGCGGCGCGCTCCTCGTCGTTCAGCCCGGCGTAGGGGTCACCGCTGCCCCCCGGCTCTATCGCGTCGATGATCGACGGCCACTTGTCCTTCAGCACCCTGAGGGCGTTGACCCGCACCGTGAAGCAATTGGGGATGGATTGGGGCGAGCCCATGACGTAGGGAACGAAGCCGTCCCACACGCCGGTCGTCATCTCCGCACTGGTGACGGTCTGGTACGCGCCGCCGCTCCCACCGTAGAGATAGCCGTAGGTGCGGTGCGGGCCGTAGAGCTCGGCCGCCACCACGCGAGAGAACTTCGCGGCTTCCGCGTTGACCCGGTAGCCCCGGATCGTCGTGTCGGCCTGGCCACCGGACCCCGCCTCCGCCGAACGAGGGTTGTCGCGGCCGCCCATGTTCGTCTGCACCGAGTAGCCCCCACTCGCGAGGGCGAACGCGACATTGCGCGCCGTGGCATCCTCGCCCGCGAGCAACTGGTGCGTCGCCTGGAATAGGCGTCCCTGGTACTCCTCTTCCGGCGGGAAGCAGAACGAGAACTTGGCGTCGGTGTCGGTGAAGCCTCCGTGGACATAGAGATGGCGGGCCTTGAAGGGCGCGGCGCCGCCCTGTTGCGTCGTGATAGCACCGGGGAACACGGGGGCGTCTGCCGGCTCGTCGCGCCACTCCCGGACGTCTATGTAGGGCTGATTGAAACGCGGGTCTTCAGAAGCCGCGGTGACGAACAAGGCGCCCCGTTCGTCGGTCTTCGGCTCGGTCATCATCACCACCCTCGGTTCCTGCGACTTCCAGCGACTTCCAGCGACTTCCAGCGACTTCCAGCGACCCTGCAAGGAGGGGACCCTTCGAGGATCAGGCGGTGTGCGCCCCGTGGAGAAGTTCGTGCATGTTGTCGTAGAAGAACTTGGAACGATCTCCTTCGCTGGAGCCCTCGAGCGCTTCGTCGAACTTCCGCAGCGGATCCTTGCCACCCTCCGGGTGCGGGAAGTCCGTCGAGAACATGAAGAGCTCGGCGCCCGCCTGCTCCATCATCCAATCCACCGGTTCCCCCGGGAACGGTGTGAATTTGAGATGCCGGCGCACGTATTCGGAGGGAGCCAACTCCAGCCGCTGGAGCGGCTCTTCCGTTCGGCGGAAAGCACGGATCCCGTAGTCGAGGTGGCGCATCCACGAGACCACCCATCCCGCTCCTTGCTCTATGCAACCTCCACGGAGCTTCGGGAAACGGTCGAAGAGACCGTCGTAGATCAGTGCTCCCAGGAACACTTCGGGCGAGTGGGGGATCCCGAGGAAATCCTTCGATCGGACATTCTCGCCACCTCCCAGGTGGTCGGGAACCGGCATCGCGTTGTTGTGAAACGCGGGGTCGAGAAGCCTCCCACCACCGCCGACGTGCAGCACGAACGGCACGTTGGCTTCGCTGAGCGTCTCCCAGAACCCGTGCAGGTCCGGGTGGGTGGGTGCTCGCGTGCCCGCGGCCGTTGACGGAACCATCACCGCGGCGCAACCGGCCTCGATCGCTTCGACAGCCAGGCCGATGGCCCGACTCGGGTCGACCAACGGCACGAACCCTACCGGGAACAAACGCTTGTCCTCGGAGCAGAAGTTGACCATGGCTTTGTTCTGAGCGGAGCTCCCCACGTACAGGCGGTCCTCGTCCTTGCCGACGAACCTCGCAGTGGCGAAGGTGGCGAACACGAGCTGACCGTCGACACCGAGGAGGTCCAGCACCCGGCTCCGCTCCGTCGGATCGAAGGCGCCCATGGCGTGCCAACCCTTGTCCTGCAGGAGACGCTCTTCGGCCAGTTTCGCCACTTCGGTATCCGAACGCCGCGCCTCGGACTTGGCCACGGCATCGGTGAGCACGGCGGCGAGGCGATCGTTCGTCACGTCGCGCAGCCGGTCCCTGAACTCGGGATCGACGAAGTCGTCGAGGAAGTCACCCAGCTCCATCACATGGCTGTCGGCGTCGAGCACGCTTCGCTCCCCCACATAGGTCGTCGTCTCCACCGGGTCCACCGCGCTCACCATCCCTTCACCATAGGTGACAAACTGTCACTAACTTGTGACACCATGACACCATGAGCCCCACCAACGCAAGGTCTCGTTCTTCGTCCCGCCGGGAACCCGTCGCCGGAAGGCGCTTGCAGAGCTCCGCCCGCCGTGATGCCCTGCTCGACGTCGCCGTGGCGCTGGTCAGGGCGAACGGGGTGCAGGTGGTCTCCATGGAGGCAGTGGCCGAACACGCGGGGGTCAGCCGGCCCCTCGTCTACAAGCACTTCGCCAACCGCGACGAGCTCTTGGCTGCCGCCTATCGGCGAGAAGCCTCGAACCTGCACCGGGAGCTCGCATTGGAGGTGGCCTCGGCGGGCAGCGTCGAGGAGATGTACCGGGCCCTCCTTCGTGGCTCCATGAGGGCGACCATTGAGAAGGGCCAGATCTTCACCGCCCTCCGGGCCGCGGGCGGGTGGAACCGCGACATCCATCGAGAGCAGCGGTCGAGAGATCGCAGGACGGTGCACGCCTTCGCTGCGTTGGCGGCCCAGGAGTACGGGCTGCAGCGCGGACGTTCGATCTCTGTCACGGCCGTCCTGTTGGGCGCGCTCGATGCGGTCCTCGCGCAATGGCGCGTCGATCGGACAGAGGCCAACAGTGAGCTGCTCGAGGAGGCGTACCTCGCCATGGTGGTCGGCGCGTATTCCGTGGAGTCTGCGCGCCCTGCCGCGGCAGGCCCCTCACAACCGCGTGCATCGGCTGCGGCTTCTCAACGCGTGGTACGCCAGAAGCGGAGCGAACCTCTCCGTTGAAAGCGTGCGAGCCGACGTGAGTGTACGGCCACGGCCGCCAAGTCCATGGTCAACCCGCCCCGAAGAGCGGGGGCAGGGTGGTCGGCCACTGGCCCAGCGAGAAGCGCTTGCCGCCGAAGACGGGCACGAAGGTCCCCTGCGTGCCGTTGAGCGGCGACGTCTTCGTCCCGTCCCAGTAGACGAAGCGGGCGTCGTCAGCCGCCGTGTGGACGCCGCCCCCGGGTGTCCCCGTCGGGCCCAGGTTGTAGGTCCACTGACCGTATTGATAGGCCGGCGCGCCGAGCGTGGGTATCGCATGGATCCCCCGGGCCATGTTGCTCGGCGTCAGGTCGGGCCCGGCCGCCTGCAGGTCGTTGAAGACCTCCACCAGGGCGCCGTAGTTGCCGTCGGTGCCCTTGGGGATCGCGTGCCCGGTCAGCTTCTGGTAGAGCTGGCCGGCCAGCGAGTGCGGGCCGGTCGTGTCGGTCGAGGGCGAGCTCTCGGACAGGCCGAACATGTGGCCCTGGATCTCGGGCAGGTCGTAGAGCCCCTGCGCCACCTGGTCCAGGTCGGTCTCGGCCGAGCCGGTCATGAACCACTCGGGGTGGTAGTTCTGGGCCGCCGCCGCCTTGGTCAGCAGGCCGAGCGAGAAGGGGTCGGCCGAGCAGATGACCGTGGTCACCCCGGCCGCCTTGAACTGGATGATGGCCTGCTGCGCCGACTGCTGGAAGGTGGCGATGTCCAGGTTGTAGTCGAAGCTGGGCGAGAGCGCGCTCTTGTTGATGTGGTACTTGTTCTCGACCAGATTGACGAAGTCCTTGGTGCAGTTCAGGTACTGGGACACGTTGGGGACGAAGGCGGCGAACTTGCGCAGCTGGTCCTTCAGGGTCGGGTCGCCGGCGTACACGGCCTTCTTCCCGGCCAGCATGGAGGCCACCACTTCGGCCTCGGAGTCCGTGATCGTGTTGCAGTTCTGGGTGATCGACCACACGTAGGGATTGAGCGCCTCGAACGCCGCCTCGTCGAAGTACGGGTCACCGTCGAACTCCACCAACTTGTCCTGGGCGGCACAGGTGGAGAAGGGGCCGGTGCCTCCGTAGGACGTCCCGTTCGTGATGCCGGTTTCCCCGAAGGCGTGCATCTGGTTGGCGATCGCGTCGGCGTCGGCGCACGCCTGCGGCTGGCCCTGCCCCAGTTCCTCGGTGGTGAAGCTGGCCTGGGTGGTGTACGGCTTGATCACGACCTTGCGACCGTAGAGGTCATAGACGCTGTTGAAGTAGTTGAGGAAGACCTGCTGCACCTGGGCGATGACCTGGGGGATGGCACCCCCGGCCGCCTTGGCCTGCGCCTCTATCTCCTCGGTGTCGGCGGCGCTGGGAAACTCGCGCTCGGCCAGGGTGATGGTGCTGGCCGTCACCCCGTCGTAGGTGGCCCCACCGTTGTTGCCGGTGAACTTCGGGAGGCACGGCGGGGCGTACGGCGAGTCGAACTGCGGAGTCGACGGCGTGCACTTGGCACCCGAGCTGGTGGTGCCGGTGCCCGCCTTTATCCCGCCCGTCGCCGGGTAGGCCCACGGATAGGGACCCTCACCGGCCGGTCCCGAGCTCTTCAGCTCCGGGGCAGTACCCGACGCGCCCGCCACCGGGACCACCACCAGAGCGGTGAGCAGTCCCGCCCCCAGCACGGCGGCGACGCGTGGCCACGGCACCATCCGATGCCCCGGCCCCGCGAGTTGCCGCGACGAAGCGCTGATCGACTTTTGGCCCGACGATGTCATGGCCCCCCTTTTGCGTCTGATGGATGTACGGCGGTTTCCCCCACACCCATCCATCCGGTTTGCCCGGAAACGTTAGCGAGGGCACGGTACCTTTGCCCCGTCAGGGGCGCGACTTCTTGGGGGTGGCATGGACGGCGTGCAGTGATCGGCCGCACCACGTCAGAACTGAACTCCGCGCCGTGGGTGACGAGGCAACGTGACGATTCCTGAGCAAGGCGCGCTCTTGGGGAGTCAGGTGGACCGCGGCCTGCGGCAGCGCGGCGCTTCGCTGTGGCGCTCGACCCGAGCCGCCCTGGCTTGGTTCTTCGCGGCCATCGGCGTGTGGATCGTTCTCGCCGCCATCCTACCCAAAGGCCTGCCCCTCGGCATCGTGCTCCTCGGCATCGTCTACGGAGCGATTTACGCCATTCTGGCCGTGGGCATCGTCCTCATCTACCGCGGGGACCGCATCATCAACTTCGCCCAGGCGCAGATCGGCGTGCTGCCGGCCGTGTTGGCCATCGAGCTGGTGGTCACCTACGGGGTTCCCTTCGTGCTGGCCGCGGGGGCAGGCCTTGCCGCCGCCGTCATCCTCGGCGCCCTGGCCAGCCTGTTGCCCCGCCACTTCCGCAACAGCTCCCGGCTGATCCTGACCGTGGCCACCATCGGGCTGGCCCAGCTCCTGACCGGGTTGGCCACCGTGGCTCCCATCCTCTTCTGCA
Organism: uncultured Acidimicrobiaceae bacterium; assembly: GCA_963834405.1. Classification (GTDB taxonomy): domain Bacteria; phylum Actinomycetota; class Acidimicrobiia; order Acidimicrobiales; family RAAP-2; genus Bog-473. Next base: position 1,396,584 of record CAWIBX010000007.1, read on the forward strand.
ACCCCGCCACCAACCAGTCGTGCACCAACGCCGCGAACAGCGCGTCGGTCAACACCCCCCTCCACGTGTCGTTCACCGTCGGTCCGGTGCTCTTCAGCGGCAACGACATTGTGGCCGTGGTGGGCGCGGTGCTCGTGGCGTCCGCGCTGGCCCTGTTCATGCGGTACTCCAAGTACGGGCTGGGCATCCGGGCGGCCGCCGAGAACAGCGACCGGGCCACTCTGCTCGGGATCTCGGTGGCCCGCCTCGACACCATCATCTGGGTGCTGGCCGCCCTCCTGTCCACCCTGGCCATTTTGTTGCAGGTGCCCGTCCTCGGTTTCGGGGGGTTCCAAACCGTCACCGCGGGAGGTGACGAGATCCTGTTGCGCATTCTCGCCGCCGCCGTGATCGGGCGGATGGAGAGCATGCCCCGGACCGTGGTGGCGGCGCTGGCCATCGGCGTGTTCGACGCGGGTGCCACCTGGACGTACTCCAACACGACCTACGTGGACGCCTCACTGGTGATCGTCATCGTCGTGGCCCTCCTTCTGCAACGGCGTTCCCGCTCGCGGGTCACCGAGGGCGAGCAGTCGAGCTGGCGCTACGTGGCCTCGGTCCGCCCCATCCCCCGCCAGCTGGCCAGCCTGCCCGAGGTGCGCTGGACCCTCCGGATCGTGAAGGTGGCCTTCGTGGCCGTGGTGGCGCTGCTCCCGCTGCTGCTCAGCGGCAGCCAGACCTATCTGGCCTCGCTCATCGTGGTCTACGCCATCGTCGGCCTCTCGTTGCTGGTGCTGACCGGATGGACCGGGCAGATCTCCCTCGGGCAATTCGGGCTCGCCGGCATCGGCGGCGCGACCACCGTCGTCCTCTACTCGCGCCACGGGTGGGACTTCTTCGCCGCGTTGGCGCTCGGCGTGGTCGTCGGCGCCCTGGTATCACTCTTCATCGGGCTGCCGGCCCTGCGCATGTCCGGGCCCTTCCTGGCCGTGACCACGCTGGCGTTCGGAGTCACGGCCTCGTCGTACTTCTTGCAACCCAACTACCTGCCCTGGTTCGTCACCACCGAGGCCAACCGGCCCACGTTGTTCGGGGGCAGCGTCTTGAACACCGACTCCCAGGTCTATTACTTCTGCCTGGCCGGTTTCTTCCTTGTCCTCCTGGCGGTGCGCTCGCTTCGCCAGAGCAGGACGGGCCGGGATCTCATCGCCACCCGCGACAACGAGCCGGCGGCGCGGGCGGTCGCCGTCAACACCACGCGTCACAAGTTGCTGGCCTTCGCCATCTCCGGGGGCATCGCCGGGTTCGCAGGCTCACTCTTCGCCGTCCAGCAGCAGGGCATCAACAGCGGGTCGTTCACCGCGGACATCAACATCACCATGTTCTCCATGGTGGTCATCGGCGGCCTGGGCTCCATGCCGGGCGTGATCCTGGGCGCCGCCGTGGTGTGGGGCGCGCAGTACTACCTCCCGGCCGGCTACGCCCAGTTCGTCAACGGGTTGGGCATCCTGCTGCTCCTGCTCTTCTTGCCCGAGGGCATCGGCGGCCTCCTCAACCGCGGCCGGGACCAGCTCTTGCGCATGGTCGCCCGCCGCCGCGGGATCACGGCGGCCGGCATCTGGCGCCGGCCCGATCAGGACACCGGCGGCGCCCCCACGCCACAAGACCAGGGAACGCCGCGGCCCAGCTCGGTGGAACGCCAGCCCGCCAACGTGCTTACCCTCGGCCTCGATACGGGTGCCCATGGTTGACCTCACCCACACCTCGCCGCCTCGACGCCGGCCCTCGCTCCTCACCGGTGACTATTCGCCGCGCCCACTGGTCGCCGTCATGGGCCTGGGTGCCATCCTGCCGATGAGCGCCCTGATCTTCGTCCTGCAGCTGCCCCAGATGCAGGACCAATACCAGCAGGGCCTTTCCCTTCTGGCCCTGCTTGCCGTCCAACAACTGCAGACGGGCCTCGGCCCCGACTTCGCCTTGGCCCTGGTGGCCAACCAGACCTCGCGGACCAGGGTCCTGGTCGGGGCGGGCGGATTCTTCGCCGCCGCCGCCGCCGTCCTGTGGCTGGCCGGCGTGTACCCCAACCAGATCCTGCTCTACGCCGGCGCCGTCGGCGTGGTCCTCGGCGGCGGCGCGCTCGACCTCGACCCAGAACGCACTCGTGTGCGACTACTACCCGGTCAGCCTGCGACCACGCGTGATACTGGCCCAGCGGACGGCCTTCGTGTTCGGCCTCAGCTTGTGCCCGCTCCTGGTCGGGACCCTGTCCTACGCCTTCGGCTGGCAGGCGTCGTACTTCGTCCTGGCTGTCGGTGCCCTCGTCTTCGTGGTGGTGGCCGCCCGGCTCCCGGACCCGGTTCCTGCCGGCGGCCTCACGCGAGGCGATCCGGACCGCCCCGAACCTCCGGACGAACCGGCGACCGTGCCCGAGGCCGCGCGGGTCATCGCCACCACGCGATCACTTCGGCTCATCTACTACTCGCTCCCGTTCCTGCTGGGGACCGTGCTCGGCTTCACGTTCTACGCCACCGCGTACTACGAGAACGTCTTCCACCAGGACGCGGCGCACCGCGCCCTGCTCTTCGGCCTGGCCGAGCCCGGAGCGGTCATCGGCCTGATCATCGGCACGATGGTCCTGCCCCGGCGCATCGCCGCCGACCCGGGAAAGGCACTCCGTACGATCGGCTGGCTGGCCGTGGCTGCCGCCGGCGGGGCCGCCTGCCTGGCGCTGGCGCCCGATGTAGCCGTGGCCTACGTCGCGCAGCTCGTCTTCGCCGGCGCCTCCGCCGTGGTGATCGCCGGCGTGTACGCGCTCCTCGCGGTGGCGTTGCCGACCCGCATGCTCACCTTGGGGTTCGGGCTCTCCACCGTCTGGCTGACCTTCGGTGTCTTCCTGATCGGTGCCCCCAGCGGCGTCCCCACCCTCAACTCCCTCATCACCAACGCCTTCGGCTACCGCGCCTCGTTCTGGGTCTTCGTGCCGCTCTTCGTCATCGGCGCGTTGCTGCTTCGTTCGGCTTCCCGCTTCGTGGCCGAGGACATCGCGAAGCGCAAGATCACCGAGCTGGCGGATGCCGCCGTGCGCCGGGAGCGGGCCGACGGCACGGGAAGTCTCCTCATGGTCCGCTCGCTCGATGCCGGCTACGACGGCGTCCAGGTCCTCTTCGGCGTAGATCTCGACGTGGGCGACGGCGAAATGGTGGCGGTGCTCGGCACGAACGGCGCCGGCAAATCCACGCTCATGCGGGCCATCTCCGGCCTGGTGGTGCCGACCGCCGGCGAGGTCATGTTCGACGGCAAGGCCATCACCACCTACGAGGGCTACCGGATCACCGAGGCCGGCATCCTGCAGGTGCCCGGAGGTCGCGGCATCTTCCCCGGGCTCACCGTGGCCGAGAGCCTGCGGGTGGCCGGTTGGCTTTACGACGCCGACGACCAGGACCTGGCCCGGGCGACCGAGACGGTGCTCGAGTACTTCCCCGTACTGTCTCGTCGCTTGCACACCCCTGCCGGCTCGCTCTCGGGAGGCGAGCAGCAGATGCTCAGTCTCTCCATGGCCTTCATCGCCAAACCGAAGCTGTTGATCATCGACGAGTTGTCGCTGGGGCTCGCCCCCACGGTGATCGAGAGCCTGCTGGGCATCGTCAAGGGCATCCACGACAACGGCACTGCCGTCATCCTGGTCGAGCAGTCCATCAACCTCGCCCTCCGGCTCTGCGATCGGGCCATCTTCATGGAGAAGGGTCAGGTGGTCTTCTCCGGCCCGACGGCCGACCTGCTCGAGCGCGAGGACATCGTGCGGGCGGTGCTCCTGGGCGGGGCCGAGGATTCCCCGGCCGACACGACCACGGTGGTCACCGTGAAGAGCGCAGACCTCGTGTCGCTGGCCGACGCACTGCTCGACTCTCCTGACGCCGTGTTGTCGGCCCGTGGCCTCTACAAGCGCTTCGGCGGGGTGGTGGCCGTCGACAATGTCGACCTCGCCCTCTACCGGGGTGAGATCCTGGGCCTGCTCGGGCCGAACGGTGCCGGCAAGACCACCATCTTCGAATTGCTCTCGGGCGGGCAGCGATCCGAGGGAGGGCAGATCACGATGGGAGAGGACGACATCACGTCCTGGCCGGCCTATCGCCGAGCGAAGCACGGGCTCGCTCGCTCCTTCCAGGCCGCCCGGCTGTGGCCGGGCCTCACGGTGCACGAGTCCGTCATCGTGGCGATCTCACACCACGCCTCTTCGCCCGGGGCGGGAGCAGCCATGTTGTGCCTGCCGAACGTGCGCCGATCCGAGCGCCGTATGCGCCAGGCCGCCGATGAGATCCTCGAGCCGCTGGGGCTGGCGCAATATTCGGATCAGCTGACCTCGGATCTTTCGACGGGTGTGCGACGCCTTCTCGAGCTGGCGGTGATGATCGCCATGGGCCCGAGCATCGTCCTGCTCGACGAGCCGTCCGCCGGTCTGGCGCAGGCCGAGACCGAAGCCATGGCACCGGTCCTGCTCGAAACCAAGCGCCGCCTCGACTGTTCGATGATCCTCATCGAGCACGACATGGGCCTGCTGCGCCAGTTGGCCGATCGGGCCATCGCCCTCGACGTCGGCGCCGTCGTCACGACGGGGAGTCCGGAGGACGTCCTCAATCATCCGCAAGTGATCGAGTCCTATCTCGGAGTCGCCGTCCCGTGAGACGTCGCCCCCGCGATGTCGTGGTCGGCCTCGTTGGTCTGGCCCTGGGTGCCCTGGTCCTGACGGGCTGCCATACTGCGCCCCGCCTGGGTGTGTCCTCGACCGTCTATCCGGTCGAAGGGCACTGCGACACCTCGGCCGTCGTCGAGGTGGGCGCCTCCCTTCCTCTGAGCGGGGCGGACAGCGTGGCCGGGCGTGCCCAATTGCTCGGCCTCGAATTGGCCGTCAATCGGGTCAACGCCACCGGAGGCGTCCTCACGGCCCATCGGTGTCTGGAATTGCTCTACAAGGACAATCGCTCCGATCCCGCGGTCGACAATCAGGCCCTGTTGGACCTGGTGAACCAGGAAAAGGTCTCGTTTCTCACCGGACCGTTTCTGGCCCCGGAAGATCCGGCCAACCTCGACCACATAGGCGCGCTCGGGACCACCGCCGCCAGCTACTCGGTTCTCGCCGCGACCTTCAAACCCAGTGCGTTCCCCAACACATTCCCGATCGCATCATCGCTGGCGGACCAGGCCAGCCTGCTGGTGGCGATGGCCAAGCGGCAGCACCTCGACCGCGTTGCCCTCGTGCGCTCCAGCTCGGAGGTGGCCGCCCAAGGGGCCACCGCATTTCGAATGGACGCCCGCTCGGCCGGTCTCACCGTGAGCGCAACCACCTTCGTCGTCGATTCCCGAGCCGCCGCGCGGTCGGCCTGGACCGACCTCGAGGCGGGGCAGCCGAGCGGAGTCGTGGTGTTCGACAGCGGATCGACCCTCGCCCCGTTGCTCGCGGCCCGCCAAGGTGTCGGCTCAACACTGCCTGTCCTCGCCTCCACGCAGAGTGTTCCGGTGCTTCCGACCGCGGCCGTCAACGGCGTCCAGGTGATCGTGCCGAAGTCGTTGGTGGTCTCACGCCACGTTCCCGTCAGTCTGGCGTTGTTCCGTGCCCGGGTGCTTCGCGCCCTCCATCAGGAACAGCTCGGCGGCCCCATCACGCCCTATGCGCAGGGCTACGACGCCGTTCAACTCTTCGCCAGCGCCGCCAATGGAGTCAACGCATACGACCCGGGCAGCGTCCGCACCTTCATTGAGAATGCCAACTTCGAAGGGCTCCTTGGAACGTATGACTACACCTCGAGCGAGCACGAAGGATTGGCCGCATCGCAGTTCACCGTCGTTCCCGTCAATTCACTGTCCAATGGGCTCTACCGTGGCGGGTTCCAAGTAACCGAAATCTCTGGCCATCTCTCTGCGAGGACGATCATGTTGCCACCTGAGATCGTCTCGTTCTTCAGCGGCGGTGTCTGGTCCGGGCAAACGACGGAACTGTCGGTCGGGACCCCTCCGTTCCATCACAATGTTGCGTTGAACCACCTCGACGTTGCACCACGGGCGGTCATCACTCGGCCAACATGGGTGACCGCGTTCGCGACTGAACGATGCCGGTTGGGTGGTGCACCATCGAGGAGCTCGTTCCAGAAGACAGCCCAACCGCCCGACAGCGCATCGCCACGACCCGCCATGGTCAGAAGCCGAGCGACCCCTGCCGTCACCCGGGGTCGTCCCACCAGTCCCGCGTGTACCGCAGCGGCGATCCGATGATACGGGAGATGTTCGAGGGCAAGCCTGGATCGATAGCTTTCGGCTGCGTCGCCGGGTCCGCCAAGGATCGCCTCGGCGGCGGCACGTCCACTGCTCATCGCTTGGGAGATCCCCTCCCCCTGGATTGGGTTCACGAGCCCTGCAGCATCGCCGACCAGGAGCACCCGCCCCATCGCTGGCGTTGTCCCGATGATCCCCATCTTGAGCCAGCCACCAAGGCGGCGCTGCGATACCGCTTGGGGCGCTCCGTCGATGAGACCGAGCGCCTGAACATGCTCAAGGAACTCGGGCAGGGCTCGAACCGCATTGGCACCGGCCTTGCGGTCTGACCGTGTTCCCATGCCGAGCCCGACGTTGGCGCCGCCTTGCTCTCCCGGGAAGACCCAGCCGTATCCGGGGAATGCGTTCCAAGGTTTCGGCTCCCACAAGACGATGGCCGGGAGATCCACCGCTTGTTGCAGATACGTGCGGACAGCAAATCCCCACAGAACCAAGTCGGATCGACGAGACCTATAGCCGTCGCGACCTCGCTCGTGGCCCCGTCGGCGCCGATCACGAAATCGGCGACAGCGAGTCACCAGTACTCAGCCGGTAACCACAAAACGTCCCTCTCTCTTCCAGGGGCGCCTGTGCCCGCCCCAGGAAGGGCGTGGCCCCGCCTTCGAAAGCCGCGCCGTGGAGCATGGCGTCGAATACCGTCCGCGTGACCGCAGTGCCATGTCCTGGATACGTAAGGCCATCAGCACTGGGGAGCTGAACCCGGCGACCGGTAGGACCAACGACGAGCATGTCGCCGACGTCACGCCCGATGGCAGGGTCAGCTCGAGGTCGCTCAGCAACTGCAGCGCCCGGGGCCCACCAGGTCACCACACGCCTTGTCCCGCGGGAAAGCCGATTTGTCGACCAAGGCGACATCCACCCCGGTCCGGGCAAGCACAAGAGCGGCGACACTGCCCGCCGGTCCGCCTCCGACGACGAGCACGTCAAAGCGGGACATGCCCACCCTGCTCCTCCACCATCTCGGATCTACAGTGGGATCTTCTCACCCATGGAGGAACGCATGCCGACGGAAACCCGAGGCCGGAATCTTTTCGCGCAGCAGCTGTTTTCGTCCCTCCCAAAGCGATACGACCAATTGGCGGAGGTCCTGTCCATGGGTCAGAACGGGCGATGGAGACGGGCCATGGTCGATCACATTGCTCCCACCTCTCCCGCGCCGGACACTGGACGTGGCATCGGGGACCGCTGGCGTTGCCTTGCAACTCGCAACGCGCACTTCGTCCGATGTCGTCGGCGTGGATCTGACCAGGAACATGCTTGCTCGGGGAAAAGAGAACTAGCCGAAGCCGGAATGAGCGAACGGATCAGCCTCGTTGTGGGTCGAGCCGAGCAGTTGCCGTTTGCCGACGGAACCTTCGACGCACTGACCTTCACGTACCTGCTTCGCTACGTCGACGATCCCCAGGCTACGCTCGTCGAGCTGGCCGAGTCGTGAAGCCCGGTGGTGCGGTCGCCAGCCTGGAGTTTCTCCTGCCACCGAGCCGGTTCTGGCGATTCTGGTGGTGGCTCTACACCCGCATCGTCCTCCCGTCGGGCGGCTGGATCACCGGGGGCCGCGAATGGTTCCGAGTGGACGGTTCCTCGGCCCCAACATCTCCCAGCATTACCGGACGTATCCCTTATCGTGGACGCAGGAGGCGTGGCGGAAGGCGGGGTTCGACCATGTCGGCGTCCGCGTGATGAGCCTCGGGGGCGGCCTGGTCATGTGGGGGACACGCAGACATGACTGAGGAGCCTTCACAAGACGCCAGCGACGCAGAGCCGCTGGGCCTCGAGCAGAGAATCACACGCCGGAGGCTCCAGAGAACACGACCGGCCTTCTACGCCGCCAGGGCCGGCGGCTGGCGCGATTGGTGGACCCTGCTCCATCCCCCTTACACGGCATGGCATTTGGCCTACGTCGTCATCGGTGCCTGCCTTGCGCCAACCGTGAACGTGACGCGGCTGGTGGCCACGCTGTTGGCGTTCTTCTTCGCCGTGGGGCTGGCAGCGCACTCGCTCGACGAACTGAACGGTCGTCCCCTGGGGACCCACATCCCGACCGGGGTGCTCGTGGCCGTCACCGTGGTGGGTCTCGCCGCAGCGGTTGCCCTCGGCATCGCCGGCGTATCCCGTGTCGGTTGGGCCCTGGTCCCTTTCTTGGTTCTCGGGCCCCTGCTCGTCGTGGCCTACAACTTGGAACTGTTCGGCGGAGTGATCCACAACGATGCAGGCTTCGCCTTGGCGTGGGGATCCTTCCCGGTACTGGTCGCCTACGTGGCCCAAACCGGGCGTCTGGCGATCAGCCCGGTGATCGCTGCGGCGGCGGCTTCGCGCTTTCGGCCGCGCAGCGCCAACTAAGCACACGGGCACGGCTCATCCGCCGACGCAGCACAGCGGTGGAGGGTCAGATCACGCTGGCGAGCGGCGAGACGATGCCGATCGATCAGCGGAACTGTGGCTCCGCTGGAGCGGGCCCTGCTTGCGATGTCGTGGGCTGTCGTGCTTCTGGCTGCGTCGTTGGCCGTGCTCGCGCCTCGGCTAATTGGTCCCAGACTCGAGTCGCCGGCGAAACCCGCCACGGTGATCTCGACGACCGGTCATGACCCCACTGCAAGAGGGGGCGACCGAAACGACGGGCCAGATCGCATCGGGCGCTGCATCATTTCGACCGTCCAGGCGACCTCGGCCACCGTACCGACCCGCTTAGGACGGAACACGATCCGCGCCAGCCCTTCGAGATCGCCGTGGATGACCGCCTCGATCTCGCTTGGCGGCTCGTACGGGTGAGCTCGATCCGAAGTCGCATCCGATAGGGCAATGGCGGAGCAACCACGCCATGCAGCACCGAACCCGTCTTCAGGGCACCCCCTTCGAGACGAAACTCCTCCGCCGGGCCACCATGCTTCGAACTGATCGACCTCCTGCATGGCATCCCACAGCTCCTGGGGAGAGCGCGGCGAACTCGTACGTACGCCGGTATTGGATATCGGGTCGCCCAGCCACGCGCAGCCACGTTAGAAGTTGACAGGCGGGCGCCGATCGAACGTCCCGACCCACAAAACCGTGGCGGGCGCATCGCTAAGAGTGACTCGGTTCCCTGTGACCATCCCGCGCCTGGATGCGTGCACCGTGCTCCGTATTCCGGCAACTGGTGAGACGCTGGAACGGTTTGGGCCGCCAACCGATCGACGGGCTCCGCGCCGGACGTCGGCCTCTACATTGCGAATGTCTGGCTCTCGGCGTTTTGACCAGGTTCCTTCCGAGGACTTTCCTGGTGGTGGCGTTTCGATCCCCGCAGGTTCCCTCACGATCCCTCTCCTTCCTTCACGGTAAAGACACGTAAAGACAC